>NZ_CP170150.1:812500-5612500 GCF_042257955.1 Bradyrhizobium sp. B025
GCTCGCTCGCCGGCGAATGGGGCCCGAAAGGCATCCGCGTCAACTGCATCGCGCCCGGCCTCGTCAAGACCGACTTCGCCCGCGCGCTGTGGGAAGACGAAGCCATGCTGAAGCGCCGCACCGCCACCACGCCGCTGCGCCGCATCGGCGAGCCCGACGAGATCGCCGGCGCCGTGGCCTATCTCGCCTCCGACGCGTCGAGCTTCATGACCGGCCAGACCATCGTCATCGACGGCGGCGTGACGACGGCGGCGGTGTAGCCGTCACTTGTCCCGGCGTAGGCCGTCGCGTTCGGCGAGCGCGCTTTCGATGGCGCGCACGACGATCAGAGCCGATCGCTCGTCGAGATGCACACCATCGGCCCAGCGCAATTGGCCCCGCGGCGGATTGATCGGTAGCCACAGCGACTGATCCGGAAAAGCTGCGTGGACAATCGCCTTGCTCATGGCGACGAGGCGGGAGTCCTCGATCCCGGCCTCGAACGGAATCTCGATCAGGAAGGCACGGGATCCACGCCGCTGGACGTCGTCGATCAGCTCTCTGGTGCGCGCGACATTGACGCGCACCGGCCCTGTCGCCTCACCTTCATTCATCTGTCGCAGCGCCAGGTCGAGATAGGCCTTGTTGTCGAACGTGCTCGGCGGTTCCTTGAGCAGGCGATCCTGCTCGGCGCGAGCCTGTGCGGGATTGGGCGGCGCGTGATTCCACCTCTCATAGGCCGCAACCGCTGTGCGCACGGGGCGCAGGAACGGCGCTTCCGCGCGCGCGCTACCGGAGAATTGTCCGATCAGCTCGCTGTCGGGCTCGCGCGATAGGACGTTCGTCTCGATCAGGATAATCTTCGGCAAGCTCGGCTGTTTCGCGAGGATCTCGAGGACGGTGACCGGCGAGCCTCCGGCCAGCGCGAGATTGCGGAAGCGGGGAAGCGAGAAATATTCCTCCTTGAGACGCCAGGCGACCGAGCTGCCGACCAGCACGACGTCTGGGACCGGCTCTCTCAGATAGCGATTGAGGGTGATGCGGCTGCCGTCGCGGGTCGTGACCGACGGCTGCTCGAGCGCGGAGCCGAACCGCGCGGTGGCAAGACCGCAGACCAGCAGCAGCGCGACGGCTGCAGCCGCACATCTGATCAACCATGGAAGTCCGGACATCTGTGCCATCATCAGAACTGGAAATAGATGAAGGCGGCGTCTGGCCCCGCCTCGAGATAGGCCAATGCCGCAAGCGCACCATAGAGATACGGCTCCCATCGCCGCAACCTGCCACTGGCGAGCGCACCGAGGCCGAGATGCTGGATGAGAACGGGAAGGGCGTAGAGCAGGGCCATGCTACGAAACAGTTTTGTCGGATTGGGATTGTCCGTCGGCGTGAACATGCCTGCGAGGTAGCCGAGCGCGTGATCGAAGCTCGGCAGCTTGAAGAAGATCCACAGCATCGTCACGCAGAAGAAGACGACGCCCACGCGGGCGACGCGCACGACAGGGCCGGCTTCGCCCAGCACCTTCAGAAACGGCCGCTCGACGACGAGCAGGAGGCCGTGCAGCATGCCCCACAATGCGTAGCTCAGGCTCGCGCCGTGCCAGAGGCCGCCAAGCGTCATCACGATCATCAGATTGAGGCCGGTTCTAGCCGGTCCCTTCCTGTTGCCGCCGAGCGGGATGTAGAGATAGGTCCTGAGCCAAACGGACAACGAGATGTGCCAGCGCGTCCAGAACTCGGAGAACGAAGCCGAGATGTAGGGCAAGTCGAAGTTGACCGGCAGGCGGTAGCCGAACAGCAGCCCGAGGCCGAGCGCGATTGCCGAATAGCCGAAGAAGTCGGCATAGATCTGGTAGCTGTACAGGAACACGAGCAGCCAGCGGTCCTGCGTGGCCACCGTCTCGTAGAGCGGATAGTCCATGTAGGACGTCATCTCGTTGAGATTGTTGGCGACGTAGAGCTTGAAGAAGAAGCCGGTCAGGATCCATTTGGCGGCTTCCGCGAAATCGACATTGGAGAGCTGTTTGGGGACGATCTGCGGCATAAACTGGCCCGCGCGCGTGATCGGTCCCGACACCAACTGCGGAAAGAAGATGATGTAGAGGAAGACGTCCCGCAGCGTCGGCGGCCGTTTCTCGCGCGTGAGGTCGACCAGAAGGCTGATGTTGTGGAACACGAAGAAGGAGATGCCGATCGGCAGCGGCAGCCGCAACAGGAAATCCACCGGCGCGAAGCCGATCGGGTAAGCCGTGGACGCATCGACGAGCAGAAATTTGTATTTGAAGAACGCCAGCAGCGCGAGATTGAAGACGATTCCAGCCGGCATCCAGATCGCGCGGTTGTCGAAGGCCAGCACCAGACAGAGATGGGTCCCGAGCACGGCGAGGAGCAGCAGAGGCAGCAGCGCTGGCTGACCCGAACCATAGAACACCAGGCTCGCAAGCACCAGCAGCTGGACCTGGAAGCGGCGTAAAGGCGGCAGATAATAGGCGCCGAACACGATCGCGACGAAGAGGCCAAACTGAAAGGAAGTGAATGTCATGTCGCCCCGATTTACCCGGCCCGGCATGTATCATCTTCGCTCCCGCTGTCCTAGCCTCCCGGCTCGCCCGGGCGGTGCACCGTCAACCGCCTTGGCGGGCGTGGCGGCCTTGACCTTCCCGCTCTAATCCGCTCCTTTTGGCGCAACACAATGAACGCCACCAAGAGAACGCCAAGGTAGCTACCATGTCTTTCGTCCTCGCCATCGACCAGGGCACCACCTCCTCGCGCGCGATCGTGTTCCGCAGCGACATCTCGATTGCTGCGCGTGCGCAAGCCGAGTTTCCGCAGCATTTTCCGGCCTCGGGCTGGGTCGAGCACGAGCCGGAGGACATCTGGACCTCGACCGTGATGGTCTGCCGCGATGCGATCGCGCAGGCTGGCATCAGCGCGAAGGACATCGCCGCGATCGGCATCACCAACCAGCGCGAGACCACCGTGGTGTGGGACCGCGCCACTGGGCAGGCCGTGCACCGCGCCATCGTCTGGCAGGACCGGCGCACCGCCGACATCTGCGCGAAACTCAAGGCCGACGGCCGCGAGCCTGTCATCTCCGAGAAGACCGGCCTGATTATCGATCCCTATTTCTCCGGCACCAAGGTCGCCTGGATCCTCGACCACGTGCCCGGCGCGCGTGCCCGCGCCGCGCGCGGCGAGCTGATGTTCGGCACCGTCGACTGCTACCTGCTCTGGCGCCTCACCGGCGGCAAGGTCCACGCCACCGACGCCACCAACGCCTCGCGCACGCTGCTGTTCAACATCCACACTGGCCAGTGGGACGACGAGCTCCTGGAGATCATCGGCGTGCCGCGCTCGATGCTGCCCGAGGTGAAGGATTCGTCCGCCCGTTTCGGTGAGAGCGTGCCCGACCTGTTCGGCGGCGCGATCGCGATCTCCGGCATCGCCGGCGACCAGCAGGCCGCGACCATCGGCCAGGCCTGCTTCCGCCCGGGTATGATGAAGTCCACCTACGGCACCGGCTGCTTCGCGCTGCTCAACACCGGCACCACGCCCGTGGTGTCGAAGAACAAGCTGCTCACCACCGTCGCCTACCAGCTCGACGGCAAACGTACCTATGCGCTCGAAGGCTCGATCTTCGTCGCCGGCAGCGCGGTGCAGTGGCTGCGCGACGGCCTCGGCATCATCAAGCACGCCGCCGAGACCGGACCTCTTGCTGATCAGTCCGACTCCATGCAGAGCGTCTATCTGGTCCCCGCCTTCGTCGGCATGGGCGCGCCCTACTGGAATCCGCGCGTGCGCGGCGCGCTGTTCGGCCTCACCCGCAACACGGGACCTGCCGAGCTCGCGCATGCAGCGCTGGAGAGTGTCTGCTACCAGACCTTCGACCTCTGGGCCGCGATGCGCGCCGACTGGCCGAGCTCGGAAACCGCCAGCGTCGTGCTGCGCGTTGACGGCGGCATGACCGCGTCGGACTGGACCATGCAGCGCCTCGCCGATCTCCTCGATGCGCCGGTCGATCGCCCCGTGATCCAGGAGACCACCGCCCTCGGCGCCGCCTATCTCGCCGGCCTCAATGCCGGCGTCTATCCCGAGCCGACCAAATTCGCCGACAACTGGCGCCTCGAGCACCGCTTCAAGCCGAACATGAGCGAGGCGACGCGCGAGCGGAAGCTCGCGGGCTGGGCGCGGGCGGTGAAGGGCGTGCTGGCGAGCGACGAGGGGGCGTGAGCGCGCCTAAAGCCGCGATGAAAGTGCGGCGAAGGAACGCGGCCCCAAACCCTACCGTCGTCTCGGCGAAGGCCGGGACCCATACCCGCAGGGAGAAGTTTTGCGAAAGCTCGGAGTGGGCGTCTTCGCGCCACGAACAGTCGTGGTTATGGGGCCCGGATCTGCGCTTACGCTTGTCCGGGACGACAATGGAGTGTGTAGCGCCGCTCTGGAGCCTCTCGCGATGAATCGGAACAAGCACGAATGATCCTTCCCGACGGTTATTCCGACATCCCCGCCGGCAAGATCGCCGCCGTCGTCACGCATCTTGAGATGACCGCACCTCCTGCGCGCCGTGACGATCCTCCCGGCGCCTGGACCCTGCGCAAGGCCGACGCGCCCGCGCTTCATTGGTATCGCGATCTCTTCCGCCGCGTCGGTGAGGATTGGCTGTGGTTCTCGCGACCGCGCATGAACGATGCCGAGCTCGCCGCAGTCATCCACGCGCCGGGCGTCGAGGTCTACGCCCTGGTCGCGGACGGCCGCGACGAGGGCCTGCTGGAGCTGGATTTCCGCGAGGCCGGCCAGTGCGAGCTGGTCTATTTCGGCGTCACCGCCGGCCTGATCGGGACAGGCGCCGCCCGCTTCCTGATGAACCGCGCACTGGAGCTGGCCTGGTCGCGCGAGCTGCACCGCGTCTGGGTGCACACCTGCACCTTCGACCATCCCTCCGCCGTCGAATTCTATCAGCGCTCCGGCTTCCGCCCCTTCCGCCGCCAGATCGAGATCGCCGATGATCCACGTCTCGATGGCACGGCGCCGCGGATGGCGGCGAAGCACGTGCCGATTATCGAATAGTGCGCGGCTGCCGCCCCACCGTCATTGCGAGGAGCCCTTGCGACGAAGCAATCCAGGCTGTTTCCGCGGAAAGATCCTGGATTGCTTCGCTGCGCTCGCAATGACGGAGTGTGGGCGCCGCCCTCGCTCTTCGAATCGGCACATCAACGCGTGATGGCGCCGTAGCCCCGACGGAGCCAAGCGTAATCCCAGACGATGTCCCCGCATTCCGCTCCATGCGCGCTACGCCTCGCTCCTCGCCGTCATTCCGGGGCGCGCCACTTGGCGCGAGCCCGGAATCCATTTTGTCCGCATGAGACGGTGCACGATGGATTCCGGGTTCGCGCTCCGCGCGCCCCGGAATGACGGCAAGCCGCGAATTCGTAGCCCGATGGAACGCAGCGAAATCCGGGGCGGTTTCCCCGCATTCCGCTCCGCTCCATGCGGGCTACGGCTCGTCAAAACAACTCCTGCTTCCCCCTTGCCAGCGAGAACCCGTGCTGCATGGCGTTGAAGCAGGTGAGCCCCGCCTGCTCCGAGCGGCACGTGAACCCCGCCCGCCGCCACACCTCGCCATAGGCGAGCACCGGCAGCGATGGGTCCATCACCGTGTCGCCGGCGCAGATGCGCTCCGCGTTGCCCTTCGCGCTCATCTCGAAGGCGTGGCCGTAATCGAGATCGCAGTCAGCGGGCCGGCGCGGGCGCGTCTCCATGTTCAGGATGTCGCAGCGGAGCACGCCTTGTCCGTTGTCGATGAAGAACTGGCAGACGATGTTTTTCGACGGCCCTCGGCGCTTGCGGCGCCGGCTCCGATCAACAGAAGCAGGGTCGATGCCAGGACGACGGCGCGGAGCCCGATCATGCAATCCCGCTTGAGACTAGCCGTCGAACTTCACCGCCGTGGTGTTGGCGCCGCAGAGCAGCACTGCGACGCGTTCGCCGGGTGAGGGACGATAGCGGCCGGACAGTAGCGCGGCAAATGCGGCTGCGCCGCCGGGCTCGGCCACGAGACGCAGGCTCGACCACAGCGCTGCCTGCGCCTGCCGGATCGCCTCGTCGCTGACCAGAACGACCCGCTCGACATGGGCCTGCGCGATCGGGAACATCAATTCACCGACGCGCCGCGGCGCGAGGCTGTCGGCGGCGAGGCCGCCGGCCGGCGCATCGACCGGTGCTCCCGCCGCGATAGCGGCGTGCAGGGTCGGTGACTGCTCCGGCTCGATCGCAACAACACGCGTCCTGCCAGCGTACCACGCCGCGATGCCGCCGATCAGGCCGCCGCCGCCGACCGCCACCAGCAGCGTATCGATGCCGGGCGCGTCCTGCTCCAGCTCCAGGGCGACGCTGCCCTGGCCGAGCAGGGTTTCGGCCTGGTCGTAGGCGTGAACGGCCATCGCACCGGTCCGTGCGACATGCGCTTCGCTCGCGGCGAGCGCATCGGCGTAGCGGCTGCCCGCGATCACGAGTTTCGCACCATTCCCCTTGATCCGCTCGGCCTTGGCTGGCGAGGTGATGTCGGGCACGAAGATCGTGGCGGGGATGCCGAGCCGCTGCGCCGCGTAGGCGACCGCCGCCCCGTGATTGCCGCCGGATGCGGCGACCACGCCCGCCTCCGGCACCGGCCGCAGCAGCAGGTTGGCAAAAGCGCCCCGCGCCTTGAAGGATCCGGAATGCTGCAGCATCTCGAGCTTGAACGTGATGGGTGCCGCCGGCAGGCCGAAATCGGCAAGATCGGCCATAACGAGTGGCGTGCGCCTTATGTGCGGACGAATGACGGCCTCGGTCGCCGCAATCCGCTCCCGCGTGATGTCCATTGTCGCTGTCATGATGCCGTTCCTTATAGCGCATCGGAGAGTTGACATCAATTAGGTAATTAGCAAAATGACTAAATGAAAGTCACTGTCGCCCTGCGCGCGCTGGCCAACGAGCGCCGCCTGCAGATCCTGGACTGGTTGCGGGATCCGCGGAAGCATTTTCGCGAGCAGGCCGATGGCGATCTGGTCGATGACGGCGTCTGCGGATTGCTGATCGCAGAGAAGCTCGGTGTCAGCGCGCCGACCCTGAGCGAGCACATGCGGGTCCTGACCGCCGCAAAGCTGGTGCGCGCCAAGCGGATCAAGCAGTGGACGATGTACAGGCGCAACGAAACCGCGATCGCCGCCATCAAGCGCTCGATCCAGGACGGCCTTTGATCGCGCAGATGTTGCTGCAGGCGACGTTGCACCCGACGCAATGCTCCATTTCCATCTTCTTTCTTGCGCCGCGCCGATCTTGTCGTGGAAACTGACCGGCCCTGCCGTGTTCCAACGAGTGAGCGCGAACCATGTTCCTGATCGGCCAATACGACTCCCCCTTCGTCCGCCGCGTCGCGATTGCGCTACGGCTTTACGGGCTCTCCTTCGAGCACAGGCCGTGGTCCACCTTCGGCGATGCCGACAAGATCGCGCCCTATAATCCGCTGCGCCGCGTCCCGACGCTGGTGCTCGACGACGGCGAGGCGCTGATCGAGAGCGCGATCATCCTCGAATATCTCGATGAGCTGGTCGGCGAGGGCAAGGCGATGCTGCCGCGCAGCGGCGCCGAGCGACGACAGCACCTGCGCATCTGCGCGCTCGCTTCCGGTCTCGGCGACAAGGCGGTGAGCCTGCTCTATGAGCGCGTGCTGCGGAAGGAGCAGCTTGCGCTGTGGGTCGAGCGCTGCCAGGCGCAGATCGGCGACGTGCTCGGCGTGCTGGACGCCGAGCGCGCCAAGGTGACGACGCCATACTGGCTGGGCGACCGCATTGGCCACGTCGATATCGCGGTGGCCTGCGTCGTGCGCTTTACCCGCGAGGCGCATCCGCAATTGTTCGACGCGGCGCGCTATCCGGCGCTCGCGGCGCATGCCGAGCGCTGCGAGGCGCTGACGCCATTCCAGGAGATCGTGCAGCCGTTGGCACCGCCGAAGGGGTGAGCCGCATCAAGCGCCTCTATGCGAACCCGACCTTGATCAGGATTGTCAGGAAAAGACCTCCGACGACCGCGCAGACCGCGGCACCGATCAGCGGCCCCAGCGCGCCCTCCCGGCTCGCAGGCTCCAGCACCGCATGTCCCGGTCGTTCCGGATCGTAATAAACTTTGACGTTCTGCCCGGGACGATATTTCGCTGCGGCCTTTTCGGCGACCTCGCGCAGCCCGGAGATCATGGTGCCGCCCCAATCGACCTCGGTGCCGATGAAGTCGCGCTTGTCGACCCTGTAGGCGTAGCGCAGGTCGACCTGATAGCGGTGCTGGAGCTTGCTGGACCGCGACTTGTCGTCGTCGTCGCTCTTCTCCTCGATGATTTCCTCGATCACGTCGCAACGGGTGACCCTGCCAGCCGCGGTCGGCCAGCGCAGGCTGGCGCTCGCCAGCCGGCGCGTCCGGACATACTCTGCGACGCAGAACACGCCGCCTACGAGCACGATGATCGGCAACGCGAACGCGAACAGCGGAACGCCGTTGTTTGTGTAGAGCACGTGACCCGCGAGCGAATGCGCGGTGAGGGTGGTGGCAATGAAGCCGAACACGATTGTGAACGCCACCAGTGCCGCGACGTTCTGCGCGGCAGCAGGTTCGAGCAACGCCTCGGTCGGTTGCTTCGGATCGACATGGACGTCGACATGCGCGCCGACCGGATATCGTCCGATCAGTTTTGCGGCCAGTACCCTCGTCGTGATGGCGGGGCCGCCGACAAAGACCTTGTCGCTTTCCAGCTCCTGGCCGCCGGCCTGATAGCGATAGCGGATGACAGGCTTGGCGTCGTTCCGATCGTCCGAGGCGTGCGTCGCCGGCTGATCGACCCTTGAGATCGTGATGATGCCCTCCACCTTGTCCCAGCTCCGCGCGGCCTGCATCCGGCCCCGCATGCGGACCAGATTGAACAGCATCAATCCAAACAGCAGCACCGAGATGCCGGCGGCGATCTGCGTCCACATCAATTGTTGGGCGTCCAGCATCCGATTCCCGGCTCCTCGGCGGCGATCGCCATTGGTCGCGGCGAGCGCGCGTTGCGTTCACGGCACTGCCGCCTTTTCGGGAGATCGTGCAATCGCTGCTGCCGCCGAAGGCAGGACTATCGCATGTGACTTCCTGGCGGGGGCCTGAGCGCACGCCTCGTCCTTCGAGACGACTGCTTCCAGCGGTCTCCTCAGGATGAGGCTGAGGGGCATCTTTGCCGGTCGAAATTGCTGCCGCGCACTCCGTCCTCATCCTGAGGGCCCGCCAAAGGCGGGCGTCTCGAAGGATGGGCCGCAGCGCAACGGCCTTAAATGCGATTGCCCTGCCGCCGAGGGGATGAAGCGCGGAACGCAGGCCTTATTTCCGCGAACAGGGCTTGATCTCGCCAGCCGCGGTGTTCAGGACGATCGGATTGGGCGACAGTCTTATGCCGAAGAACAATTGAGAGCCGGACACCTTGTCGTCCGCGCCCTGATGGACGTCCAGGTCGAGTTTCGCTGCGATCTCGGATGTCAGCTTGGCCTTCTCCTCCATCGAGATCTTGTTGTGATATTTGATCTCGTAGACGACATCGGCCTCCAGAACGGACCGCGTCTGGCACACGACGCCGCCACTCGACACGTTCTGGGCCACCGCGTCCTCGCATTCCGCCTTCAGCAATGCGTTCCGGGCCGAGATCAGCGACTCGTCGGAAATCAGCAGGATGTTGGCGTTCTCGAGCTTGAGGTTGACCGCTTCGACCTGCTGCATCCCGGCGACAGCCGACAGCTTCTCCCTGACCTCGGCCGAAACGTCGAGTTTCTTCTCGAGCGTTTGCTTCAAGTCCCGGTCGACGGTCCGTGATTTCTGGATCTTGCTGGCCAGGAGCGCAGGGTCGACATCGCAGGTCGGATGCAGTTCCAGCCGGCCGTTGCTCAGATACTCGATCGTGTTGATCGTGCCGGGACCGCCGAACGTGCTCGGCGGCACCACCTCGAAATATCCGGTCTCGGAGAGGATGGCCGTGATCGTCTGCTTCTTGCGCGGGATTCCGACGAAGACTGCGACCATCACCAGGCCGATCGCGACAAATACCCCGCTACCAAGCCAAAGCCATTTGCGGCTGGCTATTTTCCCGGGCAGCACAACTGACTTCGTTCGCCGCATGGCACGTAGCCTTTCGGACAGTCCGCCGCGGCAATCGTGGGCAGGACGACAAGGGCGATCGCGGCGACGAACAGTGCAATGAACTGCTTCATATGTTCGATCCCAAGCAAACCGTCGGTTTGAAGGTAGTAGGCCGATAGATTAGCGAATCAAGGTTGAGCGGACAAGTGAACGAGTTCACACGCGGCGGGTTCCGTTGATGCGTGGGCCGTTGAGGCGGAGCGTTGCCAAGGGACACCGCGTCCAAGAATTCGTGCAGCGGTTGGCGCTACATGTAGGCTCCCCAATGTCGTCCTGGCGAAAGCCAGGACCCATTACCCCAGGGAGCAGTTTGGCGAAGATTCGTTGTTCGGTATTGCTAGCGATACCCACCGATGGATCACGCGGTATGGGTCCTGGCTTCCGCCAGGACGACACCGAAGGTGTGGTGCGCGCTTCCAACCGACGACGACAGGCACGGTTGACGATGATCGCATATTACTGGTGTTTTGCCCGACGTCGCAAGCCGCTTCGGTAAGACCGAAATTCCTCAGGCCTTTCAACCCCATCCCTACTGTGCATGGGGTTGTTTTCGCATTTTTGATTTAGAGGCGGGTCTATCCCGCTCCCGCGCGCTTCTTCTGCCAGACGAGGTGCACCGCGCAAGTGCAGCCCGGCGGATGCGAGGCGAGGTCCTTTGACGTCTCGTCGTTCGCCGGCGTCGCCGCGAAGGCCTTGTCGGTCCCCTCTCGCGCCGGGATGTAGTTCAGCACCGGCGCGAGCCAGCGCTCGGCCTCCGTGACCGTCATGCCCTTGCGCGCGGCGTAGTCTTCGACCTGATCGCGCTCGATCTTGCCGACGCCGAAATAATAGCTCGCGGGGTTCGCGAAATAGAGCCCGGACACAGAGGAGCCCGGCCACATCGCAAAGCTCTCGGTCAGCTTCACGCCGGCCGTGGCCTCGGCATCGAGCAGCTCGAACAGCGTCGCCTTCTCGGTGTGATCGGGCTGCGCGGGATAGCCCGGCGCGGGACGGATGCCCCGGTATTTTTCCAGGATCAGATCGTCGCAGGAGAGCGCCTCGTCCGGCGCATAGGCCCAGAACTCGCGGCGCACGCGCGCGTGCATGCGTTCGGCAAAGGCCTCGGCGAGGCGATCGGCCAGCGCCTTGCACAGGATCGAGGAGTAGTCGTCGTTCGCCATCTTGAAGCGGTCGGCGACCGCATCCTCGCCGATCCCGGCGGTGACGACGAAGCCGCCGACATAATCGGGCACGCCCGTGTCGACCGGCGCGATGAAGTCGGCGAGCGCCGCGTTGAAACGGCCCTCGCGCTTCTCGAGCTGCTGACGCAGCGTGTGCAGCGTCGCGATCTGCTTGGTCCGGCTCTCGTCGGCGTACAGCGCGATGTCGTCGCCGACCGCGTTCGCCGGCCAGAAGCCGACGGTGGCGCGCGCCCGGAACCATTTCTCCTTGACGATCAGGTCGAGCATCTTGCGCGCGTCGTCATAGAGCGAGCGCGCGACCTCGCCGACCTTGGCGTCGTCGAGGATCGCGGGGAAGCGGCCGGCGAGCTCCCAGGTCTGGAAGAACGGCGTCCAGTCGATATAGGGCACGAGCTCGGCGAGATCGTATGCGTCAAAGCTCTTGGTGCCGAGGAAGGTCGGCTTCACCGGCTTGTTCGCGGCAAAATCGACCGGCACGCGGTTCTTGCGGGCGTCTGCCAGCTTCAGCCGCTTCTTGTCGGCCTGCGCGCGCAGATGCGCGTCGGAGATCTTGGCGTATTCGGCGCGCACCTCGGCGGCATAGGCCACGCGCTTCTCCGGCGAGAGCAGCGCGGAGGCGACGCCGACGGCACGGCTGGCGTCGTTGACGTGCACGACGGGACCGGCGCGGTAGCTCGGGTCGATCTTGACCGCGGTATGCACGCGGCTCGTGGTGGCGCCGCCGATCAGCAGCGGCAGCTTCAAGCCCTCACGCTGCAATTCGCCGGCGAAGAACGCCATCTCGTCGAGCGAGGGCGTGATCAGGCCGGACAGGCCGACGATGTCGGCCTTCTCCGCCTTCACGGTCTCGACGATCTTGGCGGCGGGCACCATCACGCCGAGGTCGATGACCTCGAAATTGTTGCACTGGAGCACGATGCCGACGATGTTCTTGCCGATGTCGTGGACGTCGCCCTTGACGGTCGCGAGCACGATCTTGCCGGCGGACGAGGAGCCTTCGGTGCCGATGCCGTTGGCGAGGTTGCGCGCCTTCTCTTCCTCCATGAACGGCATCAGCCAGGCGACCGCCTGCTTCATGACGCGGGCGGACTTCACCACCTGCGGCAGGAACATCTTGCCGTCGCCGAAGAGGTCGCCGACGACGTTCATGCCGGCCATCAGCGGGCCTTCGATGACGTCGAGCGGACGCGACGACGCCTTGCGCGCTTCCTCGGTATCCACTTCGATGAACTCGGTGATGCCGTGCACCAGCGAATGCGACAGCCGCTTCGCCACCGGCCATTCGCGCCAGGCGAGGTCGGCCTCCTTGGTCTGGGTCTTGTTGCCGCGGAATTTTTCCGCAAGCGCCAGCAGCCGCTCCGATGCGCCCGGATCGCGGTTGAGGATGACGTCCTCGCACACCTGGCGCAGCTCCGGATCGATGTCGTCATAGACGATCATCTGCCCGGCATTGACGATGCCCATGTCCATGCCGGCCTTGATGGCATGATACAGGAACACCGAGTGCATGGCCTCGCGCACCGGCTCGTTGCCGCGGAACGAGAACGAGAGGTTGGACACACCACCAGAAATGTGGGCGCCCGGCAGGTTCTGGCGAATCCAGCGCGTCGCCTCGATGAAGTCGACGCCGTAATTGTTGTGCTCCTCGATGCCGGTCGCGATCGCGAAGATGTTCGGATCGAAGATGATGTCTTCCGGCGGGAAGCCGACGCGGTTCACCAGGATGTCGTAGGCGCGCTTGCAGATCTCGGTCTTGCGCGCGAACGTATCGGCCTGGCCGACCTCGTCGAAGGCCATGACCACGACAGCCGCGCCATGACGGCGGGCGATCTTGGCCTCGTGGATGAACTTCTCCTCGCCTTCCTTCATCGAGATCGAGTTGACGACCGGCTTGCCCTGCACGCATTTCAGGCCGGCCTCGATCACCGAGAATTTCGAGCTGTCGACCATCACGGGGACGCGGGCGATGTCGGGCTCGGCGGCGACGAGGTTGAGGAACGTCACCATCGCCGCTTCGGAGTCGAGCAGGCCCTCGTCCATGTTGACGTCGATGATCTGCGCGCCGTTCTCGACCTGGTCGCGTGCGACTTGCAGCGCGGCCGTGTAGTCGCCGGCGGTGATCAGTTTGCGAAAGCGTGCGGAGCCCGTGACGTTGGTGCGCTCGCCGACGTTCACGAAGGGAATGGCGTGGGTCAGAATGAAGGGCTCGAGGCCGGAGAGCCTCAAGCGAGGCTCGATCTCCGGCACGATGCGCGGCTTGTGCGGGGCAACGGCCGCGGCGATTGCGGCAATATGATCCGGCGTGGTGCCGCAGCAGCCGCCGACGATGTTGACGAGGCCATCACGCGCGAACTCGCCGACCAGGCGCGCCATGTATTCCGGCGTCTCGTCATACTGGCCGAACTCGTTGGGCAGGCCGGCATTGGGGTAAGCGCAGACAAGCGTGTCGGCGACGCGCCCGATGTCGGCGATATGGGCGCGCAGATCTTCGGCGCCGAGCGCGCAGTTGAAGCCGATGGTCACAGGCTTTGCGTGCCGCACCGAATTCCAGAACGCCTCCGGCATCTGGCCTGAGAGCAGGCGGCCGGATTTGTCGGTGATGGTGCCCGACACCATCACCGGCATGTCGATGCCGCGCGCTTCGGTGATCTCGGCGATGGCGTAGAGCGCCGCCTTGGCGTTCAGCGTATCGAAGATGGTCTCGACCAGCAGCAGGTCGACGCCGCCGTCGAGCATGCCGTTGATCTGCTCGCCATAGGACTTGCGCAGATCGTCGAAGGTGACGGCGCGGTAGCCGGGGTTGGACACGTCAGGCGAGATCGAGGCGGTGCGGTTGGTCGGACCGATCGCACCGGCGACGAAGCGCGGCTTGCCGTCCTCAGCCTCGACGCGGCGTGCGGCATTGCCGGCGAGGCGGGCGCCTTCGCGCGCCATCTCGTAGACGATGTCGGTGAGGTCGTAATCGGCCTGCGCGATCGACGTGGTGGAGAAGGTGTTGGTCGCGACGATGTCGGCGCCGGCGCGAAGGTACGCGGCGTGGATGTCCTCGATCGCCTGCGGCTGGGTCAGGATCAGCAAATCGTTGTTGCCGCGCAGGTCGCGGTGGAAGTTCTTGAAGCGCTCGCCGCGGAAGGCGGCCTCGTCGAGCTGGAGGTTCTGGATCATCGTGCCCATGGCGCCGTCGAGCACAAGAATACGCTCGTGCGCGGCGTTGAGCAGGGCAGTTCGCTTGGGAGAGGTGGGTACGGTCATGTTGTCTTACGCCGCCTTCTGCGCGCTCTTGGCGCGAATGCCGAGCAAATGGCTGATCGCGAACACGAGATCGGCGCGGTTCATGGTGTAGAAATGGAAGGTGTCGACGCCGTGCTTCGCCAGCTTCTGCACCTGGCCGGCGGCGACGGTGGCCGCCACGAGCTTGCGGGTCTCGGCGTCGTCGTCCAGGCCCTCGAATTTCTCCGCGAGCCAGTCCGGCACGGATGTCCCGGCGCGCGTGACGAAGGCTCTCGCCTGCTTGAAATTGTGCATGGGCATGATGCCCGGCACGACGGGGATGTTGATCCCGCGGGCGCGGACGCGGTCGAGATAGCGGAAGTAGAGGTCGTTATCGAAAAATACCTGCGTGATCGCGCGGGTCGCGCCTGCATCGACCTTGGCCTTGAGCGTGTCGATGTCGGCGTCGAAATCGCGCGCTTCGGGGTGCTTCTCGGGATAGGCGGACACCGACACTTCGATGTCGGCGTGGCGTTTCTTGATGCCCGCGACGAGATCGGCGGAGCTCTGGTAGCCGTCGGGATGGCTGGAATAGGGCGTGCCGATGCCGCCGGGCGGATCGCCGCGCAAGCCGACGATGTGGCGGACGCCGACCTCGTGGTAGCGGTCGACGATCTCGTCGATCTCGCCGCGCGAGGCGCCGACGCAGGTCAGGTGCGCGGCCGGCAGCAGCGCGGTCTCCTTGAGGATGCGGGCGATGGTCGAATGGGTGCGCTCGCGGGTCGAGCCGCCGGCGCCGTAGGTCACCGAGACGAATTTCGGGTCGAGCGGGGCGAGCCGGTTGATGGTCTCCCAGAGATTGCGCTCCATCTCCTCGGTCTTGGGCGGAAAGAACTCGAAGGAGATCGCAGGCCGCTTCAGGTGCCCGTCTTGCCCGTCGGCTGTCGCAGGCTTCGTCAGATCAGTCATGGCACCACTCACTCCGGGTCTTCGCGGCCTGCGGTCAGGTCTAGATCAGGAGCTGCTAAGATAAGCCAACGCGGCCGCACTCGACAGCCCATCGGGGATGGGAAATGGCCCACTTGGCCCGAGATGTGTTGAATTTTTGTGCCTTCGGAATGAATTGTGGGAAGTGCGCAAATTCAATAAACTATGCAAAATCAATAATATATTTCGAATTGCGGTAGTCAAATGGTTGATCGTCGCGATGGGCAGGATGGAATCCAACGTCACGCCAATGTTGTCTGTCCCAACGCTTCGTCTGGCGGGGCGTATCGGCTCGCGGTCCGCACACGCCAGACCTGCGCTGTCTGCCCATTGCCGCCGCGCAGCCCTCCACTACGTTAGCGCGCCATGATCCCGCTCTCAGTCCTTGACCTCTCCGTCGTCACCACAGGCACAAAACCCGCCGCGGCGCTGCGCAACAGCATCGATCTGGCGAAGCATGTCGATGGGCTCGGCTATGTCCGCTACTGGCTCGCCGAGCATCACAACCTCGCCTCCGTCGCGAGCCCGGCGCCCGACGTGATGATCGGGCAGATCGCGGCGGTGACGAAGCAGATCCGCGTCGGCTCCGGCGGGGTAATGCTGCCCAACCACGCGCCGCTGGTGGTGGCCGAGCGCTTCAAGATGCTGGAGGCGCTGTTTCCCGGCCGCATCGACCTGGGCCTCGGCCGCGCGCCCGGTACCGATGGTGCCACGGCCTACGCGCTGCGCAGCCGGCTCGATCGCCGCGAGGGCGACGATTTTCTGGAGCGGCTGCACGAACTGATCTTGTGGGAGACGAGAGAATTTCCGTCGGGCCATCCCTACAACAACGTCGTCGCGATGCCCGACGACACCAAGCTGCCGCCGATCTGGCTGCTCGGCTCCAGCGATTATTCGTCGGAGCTCGCCGCGCAAGTCGGCATGGGCTTCGCCTTCGCGCATCATTTTGCGTCCCATGATGCGATCGATGCGATGGTGCATTACCGCAACCGCTTCCAGCCCTCGGCCTGGCGCGCCACGCCGCACGCGATCCTTGCCGTCGCCGTCATCGCGGCGGAGACTGACGAGGAAGCTGAAAAGCTCGCGACATCCTTCGACCTCAATCGCCTGCGCCGCGACCGCGGCCAGTATCTGCCGCTGCCGAGCGTCGAGGAGGCGTTGGCCTATCCCTACTCCGACGCCGAGCGCATCTCGATCGCCCGCAACCGCTCGCGCCTGTTCGTCGGCAGCCCTGCGACCACGCAGAAGAAGCTCCAGCCGCTGATCGATTCCAGCAAGCCGGACGAATTGATGGTGATCACGGCGGTGTACGACCACGAGGCGCGAAAGAAGTCGTATTCGCTGCTGGCGGCGGCGTTCGGATTGGCGAAGGCGGCGTAAGCACTCACCGTCATTCCGGGGCGATGCGAAGCATCGAACCCGGAATCTCGAGGTTCCGGGTTCACGCTTTGCGTGCCCCGGAACGACGGCATCAATCCTGCTGCGTCTCGCTGAACGTCGCGCGGAACGGGTGCCCCGGATACACGCCGACGATGCGGAATTCGCGCGAGAAGAATTTCAGCTCCTCGATCGCGAAGGCGAGGCCCTTGTCTTCAGGATGGCCGTCGACGTCGGCATAAAACTGCGTGGCGAAGAAATTGCCGTCGACCATGTAGCTCTCGAGCTTGGTCATGTTGACGCCATTGGTGGCAAAGCCGCCGAGCGCCTTGTAGAGCGCGGCCGGCAAGTTGCGCACCCGGAAGACAAACGTGGTGACCAGCGGGCCCGACCCTTGCGCGGCCCATTTCGGCTCGCGCGCCAGCACCACGAAGCGCGTGGTGTTGTGGGCCTCGTCCTCGATATCCTCGGCGAGGATGTCGAGGCCGTAGATCTTTGCGGCCAGGCGCGAGGCGATCGCGGCGACCGTCTTGTCCTTGCGCTCGGAGATGTCGCGTGCGCTGCCGGCGGTGTCGGCGTGCACGATCGGCTTGATGCCGAGCTTGCGGATGATGCGCCGGCACTGGCCGAGCGCATGGACATGGCTCTCGACGGACTTGATGTCGGAGATCTTGGTCCCCTTCACCGCCATCAGCTGATGGCGGACCGGCAGAAACCATTCGCCGATGATGAAGAGGCCGGAGGCCGGCAGGAGGTGATGGATGTCGGCGACGCGGCCGGCGACCGAGTTCTCGATCGGGATCATGCCGAGATCGGCCTCGCCCGACGAGATCGCCGACAGGGCGTCCTCGAAGGTGGCGCAGGGCATCGGCTCGGCGTCGGGATAGGCCTCGACGATGGCGATGTGGGAATTGGCTCCGGGTTCGCCCTGGAATGCGATTTTCAGCTTGCTCATGATCGGCCTTGTAGCAGCGGCTCAGGATTTGGAAAGGATGCTGCGGGCGGTTTCGAGATCGGGCGGTGTGTCGACGCCGCGGGGCACGCTGTCGACGATCATGATGTCGATGCGCATGCCGGCCTCCACCGCCCGGAGTTGTTCCAGGCTTTCCTGAAGTTCTAGGGGCGAAGGCGGCAGCGACACGAACCGCTCCAGCGCAGCGCGGCGGTAGGCGTAAAGGCCGATGTGGTGGTAGCGCGGTCCGTTGCCGTAAGGGGCCGTGGCGCGGGTGAAATATAGTGCCCGCAGCCGCCGCGGCCCGATCGGCGAGCCGACGGCCTTCACGACGCTCGGCGCGAGGTCCTCCTCCTCGGTGTGGATCTGCGAGGCCAGGGTCACGATGTCGACCGCGGGGTCGGCAAAGGGCGGCAGCACCTCGCGGATGGTCTGCGGCGTGATCGTCGGGAAATCGCCCTGGAGATTGATCACGATCTCCGCCTTGCCCTCGGGATCGAGCTTCTGCATGGCCTCGTGGATGCGGTCCGAGCCGGAGGGGTGTGTGGTGCGGGTCATCACGGCCTCGCCGCCATGGGCTGCTACGACGGCCGCGATCTCCGGCGTGTCGGTAGCCACAGCGACCCGGCCGATGCCGGCGGCTTCCGCACGGCGCAGCACATGCACGATCATCGGCAGGCCCGCGATATCGGCGAGCGGCTTGCCGGGCAGGCGGGTGGCGGCCATGCGGGCCGGGATCAGCACCAGGATGCGGGGATCGGTCATCGGGTCAAGAGCCTGGAAACGGGGCGTTTTCCGCGCCGAGAAATGGGGTGGGGACGGGTTCAAAGCCGGGTCGCTTATACGGGTTGCCAGACCCCGGGCAAACCGATATCTCAATGGCAAAACTCGGGGGAAAGACAAGGAACGTGTGATTCTCCCGGGGCTCGTCCTGGCGGCCGCCCGGCCGCTCAATCCTTCTCAGCGGTGTGGGGCCTGGCCGGAAATGGACTCTTTCGAACTCAATAAGATTCTCGGTGCCGTGCTCGGCACCTGTCTCATCCTGCTGGTCACGAGCTTCACCGCGAATGCGCTGTTCTCGCCCAAGATGCCGGAAAAGCCGGGCTTCGAGATCGCCGTGAAGGAAGACGCCGGCCACGGCAAGGAAGGCGGCGCTGCCGCTGCGGCTTCCGAACCCATTGAGAAGTTGCTCCAGACCGCCTCGGTCGAGAAGGGCGCTGCCGCCGCCAAGAAGTGCGGCGCCTGCCACACCTTCGAGAAGGGCGGTCCGAATCGCGTCGGTCCGAACCTCTATGGCGTCGTCGGCGAGGCACGGGGCGAGGGCCGCAATGGCTTCAACTTCTCGGCGGCCATGAAGGGCAAGGGCGGCACCTGGACGTTCGACGACCTCAACAAGTTCATCGCCAATCCGAAGGGCTTCATCCCGGGCACCGCGATGGGCTTCGCCGGCATTCCCAAGGATTCCGAGCGCGCCGATGTCATCGCCTATCTGAATTCGCTGTCGGAGCATCCCAAGCCGCTGCCGACGGCGTCGAAGTAAGGCCTTAAAAACCTGTCTTGGAATATGCGGCCAGGCTGAAAAGCCTGGCCGTTTCCTTATCCGGGCCTCGCGAGGTCGTTATCGGGGCGTTTGGCCGCAGCGAATGGCGCGGCCGGCTACCAAGATGAGGAAAAAGCAACATATTCCGTCGAAACCTCGCCTATATTGGGAACTTAAAGGAGTAGCCTCCTTCAAGACAGGAATGTTGATTTGGCCATTACCCGACGCGATCTCCTGCTCACCGGCACTGCGGCTGCAGCGCTCCCCGCCCTCGGTTCCGTCGCGGGCGTTCCCGTCATCGGCACGGCCGCGGCGCAATCTGCCGGAGAAGCGGCTTCAAGCGCGTTCCCTTGGCGCCATGCGTTGTCGCTGTTCGGAAAGGTCAAGTACCCCGCCGACTTCAAGCGCTTCGACTACGTCAATCCGGAAGCGCCCAAGGGCGGGGTCGCGCGCCAGATCGCGGTCGGCACGTTCGACAATTTCAACATCGTCGTCTCCGGTGTGAAGGGCCAGGTTTCCGGAGCCGTCGCATTCATCTACGAATCCCTGCTGACGCCCGCGCTCGACGAAGTCTCGACCGAATACGGCGCGCTGGCCGAAGCCGTCAGCCACCCGGACGATTTCTCCTTCGTCACCTACCGGTTGCGGTCGCAAGCCAAATGGCATGACGGCAAGCCGGTGACCGCGGATGACGTGATCTTCTCGCTCGATTCCTTCAAGAAGCACCATCCGATGTACTCGGCGTACTACAGTCATGTGGTGAAGGCCGAAAAGGTCGGCGAGCGCGAGGTCAAATTCGTGTTCGACGCGCCGGGCAATCGCGAGCTGCCGCAGATTGTCGGGCAGCTCACGGTCCTGCCGAAGCACTGGTGGGAGGGAACGGACGCGCAGGGCCGCAAGCGCGATGTTTCCGCCACCACGCTCGAAGTGCCGCTTGGCTCCGGCCCCTACAGGGTCAAGGAATTCGTTGCCGGACGATCGATCGCGCTCGAGCGCGTCAAGGACTATTGGGGCCGCGACCTGCCCGCCAATGTCGGCCGCAACAATTTCGACGAGCTGCGCTACGAGTATTTCCGCGACGCCACCGTCGCGATCGAGGCTTTCAAGGCTGACCAGGTGGATTGGCGCACCGAGAACAGCGCCAAGAACTGGGCGACTGCCTACGACTTCCCGGCCGTCACCGAAAAGCGCGTGATCCTCGAGGAGTTCGCAAATCGCAGCTCGGGCGTGATGCAGGCCTTCGTGCCGAACCTGCGCCGCGCCAAGTTCAGCGATCCCCGCGTGCGCCGTGCGCTCAACTACGCGTTCGATTTCGAGGAGATGAACAAGCAGATATTCTACGGTCAGTACAAGCGCATCAGCAGCTATTTCGACGGCATCGAAGATCTCATGGCGACCGGCTTGCCGCAGGGCAAGGAGCTCGAGATCCTCGAAACCGTCCGCTCCGAGGTCCCGCCCGAAGTCTTCACGACGGCCTATACCAATCCGGTTGGCGGCAGTCCGGAAGCCGTTCGCGACAATCTGCGCGAGGCGCTGCGCCTGTTCAAGGAGGCCGGCTATGAGGTGCGCGACCGCAAGCTGATCGACGTCAAGACCGGCACACAGTTCTCCGTGGAATTGCTGAATTCCGATCCGAGCTTCGAGCGGATCACGCTGTTCTACAAGCCGTCGCTGGAGCGGCTCGGCATCGCCGTCAGCGTGCGGACGGTCGATCCCACCCAGTACGAGAACAGGACACGCGAGTGGGATTTCGACATCGTCACCAACTCGTGGGGCGAGTCGCAGTCGCCGGGCAACGAGCAGCGCGAATTCTGGTCGTCCAAGACGGCCGACATCGCCGGTTCGCGCAACATTGCCGGCATCAAGAATCCGGCGATCGACAAGCTGATCGAGCGGGTGATCTACGCCAGGGATCGCGACGATCTCGTCGCAGCGACCAAGGCGCTCGATCGCGTGCTGCTGTGGAATCACTATGTCGTGCCGCAGTGGACCTATACGAAGGTGCGCACCGCGCGCTGGGACCGCTTCGGCCGGCCGTCGGAATTGCCCAGATACGGTCAGTCCGGCTTCCCGTTCATCTGGTGGTACGACGCAGACAAGGCGGCGCGGATCGCAAAGAAGTCGTGAAGGACATTTCCCGCATGACGCAGATGTCACGCCGCCATGTGCTTGTTTTGGGTGCCGGCGGCGCCCTCGGTGCATCCCTTGGCGCACCGCTGCTGCGCGGCGCGCGTGCTTCGGAGGCGGGGACCGAGGCGCACGGCATTTCGGCATTCGGCGATCTCAAATATCCCGCCGGCTTCCGTCATTTCGACTACGTCAATCTGGACGCGCCGAAGGGCGGCACGTTCTCGCTCATCCCGTCGGTGAAGGCGTACAACCAATCCTACCAGACCTTCAACTCGCTCAACGCCTTCATCCTGAAGGGTGATGGCGCGCAAGGCATGGACATGACGTTCGTGCCGCTGATGGTGCGCGCCAACGACGAGCCGGACGCGATGTACGGCCTTGCCGCCAAATCCGTGCGGATATCGCCGGACAGGCTGGTCTATCGCTTCACGATGCGGCCCGAGGCGAAATTCCACGACGGCACCAAGCTCACTGCTCATGATGCGGCGTTTTCGCTGACGGCGCTGAAGACCAAGGGCCATCCGCTGATCATCGTGCAGATGCGTGACATGGTCAGCGCGGAGGCGATCGACGACGCGACGCTGGTCGTCACCTTTGCCAAGGGACGCGCGCGCGACGTGCCGCTCTATGTCGCGAGCCTGCCGATCTTCTCGAAGGCGTACTATGCGTCCCGCCCGTTCGACGAAACGTCGCTGGAGATTCCGCTGGGCTCGGGTCCGTACAAGGTCGGCAGGTTCGAGGTCAATCGTTACATCGAATACGAGCGGGTGAAGGACTGGTGGGCCGCCGATCTGCCGGTTTGCCGCGGCAGCTACAATTTCGACGTCGTGCGCTATGAGTTCTATCGCGATCGCGATGTCGCCTTCGAGGGCTTTACCGGCAAGAGTTATCTTTACCGCGAAGAGTTCACCTCCCGCATCTGGGCGACACGCTATGACTTTCCGGCCGTGAAGGATAATCGCGTCAAGCTCGAAACCGTACCCGACGACACGCCGTCCGGCGCGCAAGGCTGGTTCATCAACACGCGGCGCGAGAAGTTCAAAGACCCGCGCGTGCGCGAGGCCCTGATCAATGCCTTCGACTTTGAATGGACCAACAAGACCATCATGTACGGCGCCTATGCCCGTACGGTATCGCCGTTCCAGAACTCCGATCTCATGGCGGGAGACAGCGCGCCTTCGCCGGAAGAACTGAAGCTGCTGGAGCCGTTTCGCGGTCAGGTTCCCGATGAAGTGTTCGCAGCACCGTTCACGCCGCCGGTCTCGGACGGCTCCGGGCAGGATCGAAGCCTGTTGCGCAAGGCGCAGCAACTGCTGAGCGAGGCCGGCGTGCCGATCAAGGACGGCAAACGGGTGCTGCCGAACGGCGACGTCTTCAGGATCGAGTTCCTGCTGGACGAGCCCTCCTTCCAGCCGCACCATGCGCCCTACATCAAGAACCTGGGCACGCTCGGCATCGAAGCGAGCGTGCGCCTCGTCGATGCCGTGCAACACAAGGCGCGCCAGGAAGATTTCGACTTCGACATGACGATCCAGCGTTTCAGCATGTCGGCGACGCCGGGCGATGCCATGCGCGCGTTCTTCTCATCGCAGGTTGCGAACACCAGGGGCTCGTACAATCTCGCCGGCGTTGCCAGCCCGGCCATCGACGCCATGATCGAGAAGATCATGGCGGCCGACAACCGCGAGGACTTGACGATCGCTTGCCGGGCCTTCGATCGGCTGTTTCGCGCCGGCCGCTATTGGGTGCCGCAGTGGTATAACAAGACGCACCGGCTCGCTTATTGGGATCTATTCGGTCATCCGCCGAAGCTGCCGCGTTACGCCAACGGCGTAGGCGCTCCCGACATCTGGTGGTCCGACCGCGCCAAGGCGGCCAAGCTCGAGCAGGCGAAATAGTCATGAGCGCGTATATCGCCCGCCGCATCCTCCTGATGATCCCGACATTGCTCGGGATCCTCTTCGTCTCCTTCGTCGTCGTGCAGTTCGCGCCTGGCGGTCCTGTCGAGCGCGTGATTGCGCAACTCTCCGGCGCCGATACCGGCGGCACCTCGCGCATTTCGGGCGGTAGCGACTTTGCGCAGCGTGCGCCGGGGCAAGTCGGCGCGGGCGGCGATTCCATCAACTCGAAATATCGCGGCGCGCAGGGGCTCGATCCTGATTTCATCAAGAAGCTGGAGGCGCAATTCGGCTTCGACAAGCCCGCACCGGAACGCTTCGCGCTGATGGTGTGGAATTTCGCCCGCTTCGATTTCGGCAAGAGCTATTTTCGCGACGTCAGCGTGATTCAGCTGATCAAGGAGAAGCTGCCGGTCTCGATTTCGCTCGGCATCTGGTTGACGCTGATCACCTATCTGATCTCGATTCCGCTCGGCATCCGCAAGGCGGTGAAGGACGGCACGCGGTTTGACACCTGGACGTCGACCATTCTCGTGCTGGGCTATGCCATTCCCGGCTTTCTGTTCGCAATCCTCCTCATCATCCTGTTTGCCGGCGGCTCCTTCTTTAACTGGTTCCCGCTGCGCGGACTGACTTCGGACGGCTGGTCGCAGTTTCCCTGGTACTGGAAGATCCTCGATTATTTCTGGCACCTGACGCTGCCTCTGATCGCCATGGGGCTCGGCGCGTTCACCACCATGACGTTCCTGACCAAGAATTCGTTTTTGGACGAGATTCGCAAGCAATACGTCATGACCGCGCGCGCCAAGGGCTGCAGCGAGGGCCGGGTGCTTTACGGCCACGTCTTCCGCAATGCGATGCTGATCGTGATCGCCGGATTCCCCGGGACCTTCATCCACGCCTTCTTCTCAGGCTCGCTTCTGATCGAGACCATCTTCTCGCTGGACGGGCTCGGGCTGCTGAGCTTCGAGAGCGTGCTCAACCGCGACTATCCCGTGGTGTTCGGCACGCTCTACATCTTTTCGTTGGTCGGCCTCGTGATCAACCTGATCTCCGACCTGACCTATATGTGGATCGACCCCCGGATCGATTTCGAGGCGCGGGAGGTCTGATGACGGTTATCGCGCCGACGCCGATCGAGACCACGACCCAGTCTCCGCTGGGCGAGATCGTTCCGATCACGCGAAAGCCGTTCGCGCCTTCGCCGCTGAACAGGCGGCGATGGCAGAACTTCAAGGCCAACCGCCGCGGCTATTGGTCGTTCTGGATATTCATCGCCCTCTTCGTGATCTCGCTGTTCGCCGAGCTGATCGCCAACGATCGACCTTTCCTGGTCAAATTCGACGGCCGTCTCTATTGGCCCGCCTTCGTGACCTATTCGGAAACCACCTTCGGCGGCGATTTCGAGACGGCGGCCGACTACCGCGACCCCTACTTGCAGAAGCTCATCAAGGACAAGGGCGGCGCCATCGTCTGGCCCCTGATCCGCTATTCCTACGACACCCACAATCTCGACTTGCCGACGCCGGCGCCGTCGCCGCCGACCTGGATGCTCACCGAAGCGCAATGCAAGCCGGTGGTCGAGAAGAAGGGGCTGAAGAGCTGCCGCGACCTCGAATACAACTGGTTAGGTACGGACGACCAGGGGCGCGACGTGGTGGCGCGGCTGATCTATGGCTTCCGCATCTCGGTGCTGTTCGGCCTTTGCCTCACGATCATCTCATCCGTCATCGGCATCGCAGCGGGAGCGGTGCAGGGCTATTTCGGCGGCCGGGTCGATCTCATCTTCCAGCGCTTCATCGAGATATGGACGGCAATTCCGTCGCTCTATCTTCTCTTGATCCTGTCCTCGGTCCTCGTGCCCGGCTTCTTCGTGCTGCTCGGCATCCTGCTGCTGTTCTCCTGGGTCTCGCTGGTCGGTCTCGTGCGGGCCGAGTTCCTGCGCGGGCGCAACTTCGAATACATCCAGGCCGCCCGCGCGCTCGGCGTCTCCAACCCGGTCATCATGTTCCGTCACCTGCTGCCGAACGCGATGGTCGCGACCATGACGTTCCTGCCGTTCATCGTCTCCTCGTCGGTGATGACGCTGACGGCACTCGACTTCCTTGGCTTCGGCCTGCCGCCGGGCTCACCATCGCTCGGCGAGCTGCTGTCACAGGCCAAGTCCAACGTGCAGGCGCCGTGGCTCGGTTTCTCCGGCTTCTTCTCGGTCGCGATCATGCTGTCGCTCCTGATCTTCATCGGCGAAGCCGTGCGCGACGCCTTCGATCCGCGCAAGACGTTCAGGTAAGCCAATGGACGCGATCAACCAGCCCCTGCTTGCCGTGCGCGACCTTTCGGTGGCCTTCCACCAGGGGGGTGCCACGACACTCGCGGTCGACAAGGTCTCGTTCCAGATCAAGCGCGGCGAATGCCTGGCGCTGGTCGGCGAATCCGGCTCCGGCAAGTCCGTGAGCGCGCTCTCGATCCTGAAGCTGCTGCCCTATCCGAACGCCTCGCATCCCTCGGGAAGCATCCGCTTCAAGGGACAGGAGCTGATCGACCAGTCCGAGCAGCAGATGCGGGAGGTCCGCGGCAGCGACATCTCCATCATCTTCCAGGAGCCGATGACCTCGCTCAATCCGCTGCACACGATCGAGGCGCAGATCGGCGAGATCATCCAGCTGCACAATCCCACCAGCAACGCGCTGGCGCGCAAGCGGACGCTGGAGCTGCTGACCCAGGTCGGCATCCCCGATCCGGAGACGCGGCTCAACAGCTATCCGCACCAGCTCTCAGGAGGCCAGCGCCAGCGCGTGATGATCGCGATGGCGCTCGCCAACGAGCCCGATCTGCTGATCGCCGACGAGCCGACCACGGCGCTCGACGTCACCGTGCAGGCGCAGATCCTGGCGCTGCTCGCCGAGATCCGCGCGCGGCTCGGCATGAGCCTGCTCTTCATCACCCATGATCTCGGCATCGTGCGCCGCATCGCCGACCACGTTTGCGTCATGAAGAGCGGCGAGATCGTCGAGCAGGGGCCGGTCGAGCAGGTGTTCAAGACGCCGAAGCATCCCTATACGCGCGACCTGCTCGCGGCCGAGCCGAAGCCGGATCCCGCGCCGCCGCAGCCGAATGCGCCGGTGGTGATGTCGGCCGACGATCTGAAAGTGTGGTTTCCGATCAAGCGCGGCTTGATGCGCAAGACGGTCGGCCACATCAAGGCGGTCGACGGCGTCAGCCTCGCCGTGCGCAAGGGCGAGACGCTCGGCGTCGTCGGCGAATCCGGCTCGGGCAAGACCACGCTGGGGCTGGCGCTGCTGCGGCTGATCTCCTCGAACGGGCGCATCGTGTTCCTGGGGAGAGACATCCAGGGCCTGCGCTTCAAGGAGATGCGGCCCTTCCGGCGCGACATGCAGATCGTGTTCCAGGATCCGTTCGGCTCGCTCAGCCCGCGCATGTCGGTCGCCGACATCATCGCCGAAGGCCTCACCGTGCATCAGCCGAAACTGTCGGGCGAGGAGCGTGAGGTGCGCGTCGTCAAGGCGCTCGAGGATGTCGGACTGAAACCAGACACCCGCTACCGCTATCCGCATGAGTTTTCCGGTGGCCAGCGCCAGCGCATCTCGATCGCGCGCGCGGTGGTGCTGGAGCCGGATTTCGTCGTGCTGGACGAGCCGACCAGCGCGCTCGACATGCTGTTCCAGGCGCAGATGGTCGATCTGTTGCGCGAGCTGCAGCGCAAGCGCGATCTCACCTACATGTTCATCTCGCACGATTTGCGCGTCGTCGCCTCGCTCGCCAGCCATCTGATCGTGATGCGCGGCGGCAAGGTGGTCGAGGAGGGGCAGGCGGCCGAGCTGTTCAAGAACCCGAAGAGCGATTACACGCGCGCGCTGTTCGCGGCAGCCTTCCGGCTGGAGACGGCCGGGAATGGATCGGTGGCGACGTAGCCCGGCATTCCGGTCGCGCGACAGCGCGAGCCCCAGGGACGCTTCTGCTGGTGGCCGAAGCGGACCGCACCTACCAGTTGCGTTGATCTACGCGGCGCGTTCCTTGTCTAATTGTTCCTCGACCGTGGTCGCTGTTTCTTCCAACTTCTTTTCGTAATTGCCCGCGAGCTTCTCAATACTATCGGCCCACATCCTCAGCATTGAGACCTGAAAGTGGATCATCGGCATCAAGGCATTCATGCCGATTGCTGTCGCTGCGGCGATGCGCCGTTGTGGGTCGCTCGCGAGATGGTTTGCAGTAACGGTCTTGTCTGCCATGCTGTTCGCTCCTTCGCGCTGGTGTTATGGCCTAAAGTCACCTCTCGGGTTGTGAATTGCGTGCTTCCAAACACTCGGCCAAAACTTGATCTGCCGCGAGTCGCGCACATTGGTCGTCATGCAATTCATCCAGTTTTTTCAAGTAGGCGACTGCGGCGATTTGCAGGAGATCGAAATCATCTTCGCCGGTATCGCGAAGACTGGCGATGTAGCGATAGAGGGCGGAACGCCTGTTATCATTCTCGCTGATGCCGCTGTGGAGCAGCAGGTAGTTCCGCCAAGCGAACGCACACGCGCCTTCTCTGGCCTGAGAACTCATGGGGCACCTCCCAAAGGCAGAAAGACTGACGACATGTTTCGTTCCGCAATTCTCCCAATTGTAACGTTGTTCCGTAGTTGCGCCGCGAGATGCCTATCAGCCGGGGCGGGTTGCCTTTCGAGTGACGGGTTGCCCGAATGATCGTGCGTGTATTCCCTGGAAAATGAGCCTGGGGAACGTACGAGACTTCCGGTTCTCTCTGCGCTGGAGTGTCGCAGCCCGCTTCGCTCAAATATGTCGATATCCACGGTAATATCTGGCCGTCGAGCTTACCGCGGAGGCGGTGATGGCTTCAAAGCTGTCTTCTGGCACCGTTGTCTTGCTACTGGTTGGAGCAACGGTGCTTTTGATCGCAAGGCCACCTGTGTGGATGCTGCTGCTGCTCGGTTCCTTCGCGCTGGCGGCGCTGTATATCGTCGTGCGAACAAAGTCGCGTTACGATCCGCTCGATCCACGCTTCGGCAGCTGCATCCCTCCGATTTCCAAGCCGAAGGCCAGCGCCGGTAATGTGCCCAAGCAACGTGGCGACGTCTGACATCCATCAGATGCGGATCCGCTTCCAAGACCGACATTCGGCCATACCGGTTTCAACGTCGCCTTCGGAGAGTAAAGCGGACGCGGCAAATTAGCGGTGAATTATGAGCACACGCCCTAGTCATCTGGAACGCAAGTTCGTCACATTAGTTGATAGCTCGAATCTCTACAGAGGAGAGAGCTCGTGGCGAATGCAGGTGAGCGAGGCCGGCCGATCGCGCCGCTGGTTCTTAGCCCGCAGGAGCGGGCG
The DNA here is from genome assembly GCF_042257955.1 of Bradyrhizobium sp. B025. NCBI lineage: Bacteria > Pseudomonadati > Pseudomonadota > Alphaproteobacteria > Hyphomicrobiales > Nitrobacteraceae > Bradyrhizobium > Bradyrhizobium sp. B025. The sequence continues at coordinate 841,299 of NZ_CP170150.1, forward strand.
TACTTGGAGAGGCAGGTTCGTCGTCATCGCGTTGCCCGATCGCTATCTGAGCGCTGCCGCGCGATCCTGCGGTGTGCGGATGGCTTGCCAAGCAAGTCGGTAGCTGCCGAACTCGGCCTCCACGAACACACGGTTGGCAAGTGGCGCCGCCGATTTTTGAAGGACCGCTGTGATGGCCTGCTTGACGAAGCCCGCCCTGGCCGTCCTCGAACCATCAACGACGATCAGGTTGCTGAGGTAATCGAGCGGACATTGCGTACGACGCCGCGCGACGCGACGCACTGGTCGATCCGCTCGATGGCCGCCGAAACTGGCTTTTCTCACACCACGATCCGCCGAATGTGGACGGCGTTCGGCTTGCAGCCGCACCGCAGCCAGACATTCAAGCTGTCGAGCGATCCCCTATTCGTCGATAAGGTGCGCGATATTGTCGGGCTTTACCTGTCCCCACCGAACCGAGCCCTTGTCCTCAGCATCGACGAGAAGAGCCAGATCCAGGCCCTGGATCGCGAGCAGCCGGTCCTGCCGATGATGCCGGGCGTGCCGGAACGTCGCACCCACAGCTATGTGCGGCATGGTACGACCACGCTGTTTGCCGCGCTCGATGTCGCTTCCGGCTTTGTCATTGGCAAATGCTACAAGCGCCATCGGGCGGTCGAGTTCTTGAAGTTCCTCAAAGAGATCGACGCTCAAATCCCTGAGGGGCTCGCTGTCCATATCATCATGGACAACTACGCCACCCACAAGACACCCAAGATCAAAGCGTGGCTCGCTCGCCGGCCGCACTATCATGTCCACTTCACGCCGACTTCCGCGTCATGGATCAATCAGATCGAGCGCTGGTTCGCTGAGCTCACCAGAAAGCAAATCCAGCGAGGTGTTCACACCTCCGTCAGGCAACTCGAGGCCGACATCCGTACCTTCATCGAACTGCACAACAATAACCCGAAGCCCTTCAAATGGACCAAGTCCGCAGACCAGATCTTGGCTTCCGTCAAACGCTTCTGCCACAAAGCCCAGCAGACTTTATGTGGCGAACTTTAGATTCACGTGACTAGAGCCGCTTGATCGCCACGACCTCGCTGCCGGCCTGCTTGATCCGTGCAATGGCCGGCTCGATCGGCTCGATCACCGTCGCCATATGATGCGCGTTGGCGTGAACCATGGTGCCGGCGTCGCGGACGATGGCGACGTGGCCCTTCCAGAAGATTAGGTCGCCGCGTTGCAGCTTGCTCTGCCCGTGAGGCTCCAGGGCTCGTCCAAGGCCGGCCTGCTGCATGTCGCTGTCGCGCGGGCAGCCGGTGCCGGCCGCCGTCAGCGAGACCTGCACGAGACCCGAGCAATCGATGCCGAGGCTGCTCTTGCCGCCCCAGAGGTAGGGCGTGCCGACGAAGCGTTCGGCCACCGCAACGAAGTCCGGCTCGCGATGATCGAGCGGGCCGAGATGCGCCTTCGGCAGATAAGCTCCGTCGCGCGTCACCGCGAAGCTGCCGTCCTCGCGCGCCACCGCAATCTTCGATCCCATCACGAGCGTGCCGGCTGGCGGCAGCTTGATCGAGGGGCCCGGGAACGCAAACGTCCGCAGCGCGCTGACCTTGTGCGTCGGGGCGGCCGTCGGCTTCGTGAGCGCCGCATCGGGAAGCCAGCCGACATAGCCGTCACTTCCCAGCTGGCCCCAGGCCCAGCCCTCGCCATTGCGATCGTAGACCGTGACGCGCTCGCCGCGCAGCGCCTCCGTCATCAGCATCGCGTCCGAGGACGGCTGTTCGCGCACCGCTGCAATTGCGTCCGTCACCTCGAATTCCTCGCCGGTGACGAAACGCTCCGCCTGCACCTTGCCTTCGAGATATTTGGCGGCGAGGTCGGCCCGCGCCGGTGTCAGCCTTGGATCGTGTCCTGGATCATGCATAGCGCTCGCTCAGCAATGTGTAGATGGCGCGCGCGGCCTGGCACTCGCCGCCTTCGGGGCGCGCAGGCTTCGCCGACGGCGTCCAGCCATAGATGTCGACATGCAGCCAGCTCTTGGCCTGCTCGACGAAGCGTTGCAGGAACAGCGCGCAGGTGATCGAGCCGGCAAAGCCGCCGGACGGTGCGTTGGTGATGGTGGCGGTCTTGGAGTCCAGCCACGCATCGTAGGCCGGCCACAGCGGCATGCGCCACAACGGATCGTTCTCCTTGACGGCGCAGCGCGCGACGTCGGCGGCAAGCGTCTCATCATTGGTGTAAAAGGGCGGTAAATCCGGCCCCAGCGCGACGCGTGCAGCTCCCGTCAGCGTGCCGAGATCGATCAGCAGGTCGGGCTTCTCCTCGTCGGCGAGCGCCAGGGCATCGGCGAGCACCAGCCGCCCTTCAGCATCCGTGTTGCCGATCTCGACCGTGATCCCCTTGCGCGATGTAAAAATGTCGAGCGGGCGGAAGGCATTGCCGGCGACCGCATTCTCGACCGCCGGAATCAGCACGCGCAGCCGGACCTTCAGCTTCGCGTCCATCACCATGCGCGCGAGCGCCAGAACGTTGGCGGCGCCGCCCATGTCCTTCTTCATGATCAGCATGCCGCTCGACGGCTTCAGGTCGAGCCCGCCGGTGTCGAAGCACACGCCCTTGCCGACCAGCGTCACCTTGGGATGGGCGGGATCGCCCCAGCCGATGTCGATCAGTCGCGGCGCGCGGTCCGAGGCCATACCGACGGCGTGAATCAGGGGAAAATCCGTCCTCAGATCCTCGCCGATGGTGCAGGCAAAGCTCGCGCCGAATTCGCTGGCGAGCTCTTGGGCGGCTGCGGCGAGCTCCTCCGGCCCCATGTCGTTGGACGGCGTGTTGATGAGGTCGCGCGCCAGCATCGCGGCATCGGCCATGCGGCTGATCTCGACGGCGTCGACGCCGTCAGGCGGCACCAGGCGGACATCGGGGCTATCCGCCTTGCGGTAGCGGGCGAAGCGGTAGCAGCCGAGCGCGAAGGCGAGTGCGGCGAGCCGTGCATCGTGCGGTGCATTGGCAAAGCGATAGGTGCCCGGCGGCAACAGGCCGGGCAGGGCGCCCGGCCGGAACAGGTCGCGGGATCTTGCGCCCTCGTCCTCGAGGCCGAACAGCACTTGCGCGATCGTACCGTCGGGGGCGGGCAGGGCGAGATAGCCGCCCGGCTTGGCGGCGAAGGCGTTCGCCGTGGCGAACTGGCGTTGCGCCGGCGGCAGCGTCTCGGCGACCTGATCCCAGCTCGACTTGGTGACGAAGGTGATCGGGATGGCGGTCGGCGACGTCTCGAAGACAGAAGGCATTGGCGGGTCCAGGTCGTCAGATCAAGCTGGTTATGCGGATGAGGGAGACTTCGCAGAGTTTTGCGGTGGCCGCAATCGGCTTTGCCGTCACCGTTGAGCGAGCGGCTACTCGCAGCAAGGGGGCCATGCTAGGTTCCGGCAACGGCCGCCAGGTGCAAGGAGATCGCCGGTGGCCGAAAGCGAAGCCTGCCGGGAGGAAATGCAATGGACGTCGTGTGGAGTATGGTCACTTTCATCGGCCAGGTCGTCGAGGCGATTTTCAGCTATGTCGAGCATCATCATTGGATCTTCGCGTTCCTTGCCGGCGGCTACGTCTTCTATCTCCACGACCGCTCCGTCCATGCGCGCTTCGACGCGCTCGACAAGCGCGTCGACGAAATCCGCAAGCGGCTTGCCATCGAATATTGATCGGGTGAAACGAAACCGGCGACGGGCAGATCTCCAGACCTGAACGAGCAGGTGAAGGCGTTCGGCCTCGACCTCGGTCTCGGCGGAGAGGTGCCGCCGCAGACGCCGTCGTGAGGGGCATCCCGGCGTTAACCGGCCATTAGGGTTAACAGTCTATTGCTGGCGCGTTCGGCTCGATCCATCCGCTCGAGAGTCAAAGCGTCATGCGTCAACGGTTCAGTCCTGCCCGGCTTCTCGCATCTGCCTCGCTCGTTGCGGTGGTGGCCATGAGCCTCGGCGGCTGCACGGCAATGTCAAAGCTCTCCGACGTCACCGGATCGATCGGGTCGCGCGCGGAGGCCCCCCCTCCAAGCGATCCCGCAGGCGCCGTCGAAGTCTATGGCGAGCGTTACCGTGCCAATCCCAAGGACGCCGAGGCCGCGCTCGGCTATGGTCAGGCCTTGCGCGCCAACGGCCAGCGCGCCCAGGCCGCCGCCGTTCTCGAGCAGGCGACCATCGCCAATCCCGGCAACAAGGCGCTGCTCGCCCAGTACGGCCGTGCACTCGCCGACAACGGCAATTTCCAGCAGGCCTTCGACGTGCTGTCGAAAGCGCATTCACCCGACAATCCGGACTGGCGTCTGCTCTCGGTGCAGGGCACGGCGCTCGATCAGATGGGCCGTCACGATGAGGCGCGTTCCTATTATGCGAGCGCGCTGAAGATCGCGCCGGGCGATCCCGGCGTGCTGTCCAATCTCGGCCTGTCCTACATGCTGTCGAGAGACCTTCCCAAGGCCGAAGAGGCGTTGCGGCAGGCCTACGCCTCGCCGCGCGCGAGCGCGCGGGTGCGGCAGAATCTCGGCCTGGTCGTCGGTCTCCAGGGCCGCTTTGCCGAAGCCGAGACTATCGTGAAGGCGGACCTGCCGCCGGAGCAGGCCGCAGCCAACGTCGCCTATCTCAAGGAAATGCTGAGCCGCAGCGACGTCCCACGCGGCGCACCGAAGCGGACGCCCGTCGCCGCGCTCAGCCGACCCGACTGATCCGACCCGATCGTCTCATCCTGAAGCCGCTCGCGCGAACCGCACGCGGCTCAAGTCTTGCGTCACTGCATCTCGGAGATCTTGATGCCGGTCGGCCCGAGAATGACGACGAACAGCACCGGCAGGAAGAACAGGATCATCGGCACCGTCAGCTTCGGCGGCAGCGCAGCGGCCTTCTTCTCGGCCTCGGTCATGCGCATGTCGCGGTTTTCCTGCGCCATGACGCGCAGGGAATGTCCGAGCGGAGTGCCGTAACGTTCCGCCTGCTGGAGCGCCAGACACACCGACTTGACGCCCTCGAGCCCGGTGCGCCGCGCCAGGTTCTCATAGGCGACCTTGCGGTCCTGCAAATAGGACAGCTCGGCGGTGGTCAGCGTGAACTCTTCCGACAGCGCGATCGACTGGCCGACGATTTCGGTGGCGACTTTCCGGAATGCCATTTCGACCGACATGCCGGATTCGATGCAGATCAGCAGCAGGTCGAGCGCGTCGGGAAAGGCGCGCTTGATCGAAAGCTGGCGCTTGGAGATCGCGTTCTTGAGGAACAGCATCGGGGCCTGAAGCCCGAGATAGGCGGCGCCGATGCAGATGCCGATCTTGACCGGCACCGGTTTCTCCATATGCGCGATCAGGAACACGTACAGGACCGAGCCCACGAACAGGGTGATCGGAGCGACCATGCGCGCAAACAGGAAGGTGATGTAGGGCGCCTGACCGCGGTAGCCGGCCATGATGAGCTTGTCGCGGGCAGCTTCCTGCGCGAGCCATTTGGTGAGGTTGAAATCCTCGACGACCTTGGAGACGAGCTGCTTCGGGGTCTGGCGCAGCGAGACCTTCTCGCTCTTGTTGAGGCGCTCGCGCTCGCGCTGCCGGATCCGCTCGCGCTCGCTCGCCACCGCCTTCATGCGCTTGGAGAGGCCTTCGCCGGCGAACAGCGGCATCACCAGCGTATAGACGGTAGCGCTGGCGGCGATGGCCGCCAGCAGCATGGTCATGAAACGGACGTCATGCAGTTTCGAAACCAGAAATTCGACCATACGCCACCGTCAGAAATCGAAGTTGATCATCTTCTTCATCACCATGATGCCGACCGACATCCAGACGACGCAGCCGACCAGCATGAGCTGGCCGGTAGGATGGGTCCACAGCAGGGAGATGTAGTGCGGCGTCGTGAGATAGACGAGAAACATCACGATCGGCGGCAGCGAGCCGATGATGGCGGCCGAAGCCTTGGCCTCCATCGACATCGCCTGGATCTTTTCCCTCATCTTCTTGCGGTCGCGCAGCACCTTGGAGAGGTTGCCCAGCGCTTCGGAGAGGTTGCCGCCCGACTTCTGCTGGATCGAGATGACGATGCCGAAGAAATTGGCTTCCGGCAGCGGCATGCGATCGTAGAGGCGCGAGCAGGCTTCGCCGAGCGGCATGCCGATCGCCTGCGTCTCGATGATGGCCAGGAACTCGCTGCGCAGCGGCTCGGGCGAATCGGCGGCGACCACCTTGATCGATTCGAACAGCGGCAGGCCCGCCTTGATGCCGCGGACGATCACGTCGACGGCGTCGGGCAGCGCGGCCAGGAATTTGCTTTCGCGGCGCTTCTTCAGGAAGCTGAGTGCCCAGCGCGGCAAGCCGAAGCCGCCGGCGAAGGCGAGGCCGGCGCCGCCGAGCAGGCCGCCACCGACGAACATGGCGGCTACGAACAGCACGCCCGCCACGACGGCGGACACGATCCAGAATTTCTGCGGCGTCCAGTCCAGCCCCGCCTGCGACAGGCGGATGTTGAGCGGAACGCTCTTCTCCTGCTGACGTCGTGCCTCGAGATCCTTCAGCGAAGTCTCGACCTGCTCACGGCGCGAGCGCTGGCTCTTTTCGGTCTGCTTGGCCGCGGGCGCGTCGGCGCGCGCGATCGAGGCACGGCGGTTTTCCGCCTTCCGCTCCCCGGACAGCAACGGATAGAGGAAGACCCAGGCGATGCCGCCGACAGCGGCGGTGGCGAGGAACGCGAGGGCGAGGACCTGCATGTTCATGGCGGCGCTGACCTGCTCACGTCGTTGGCGCCACTTCCGCCGCATCGAGTGCGGCGGCAAGGCGCTTCTCGTCGCCGTAATAGCGAGCGCGTTCCCAGAACTTCGGACGGCCGATGCCGGTCGAGCGGTGCCGCCCGATGATCTTGCCGTTCGCGTCCTCGCCGATCATGTCGTAGAGGAAGATGTCCTGGGTGATGATGGTGTCGCCTTCCATGCCCATCACCTCGGTGATGTGCGTGATGCGGCGCGAGCCGTCGCGCAGGCGCGCGGCCTGGACGATGACGTCGATCGAGGCGCAGATCATCTCGCGGATGGTCCGCGACGGCAGCGAGAAGCCGCCCATCGTGATCATGGATTCGCAGCGCGACAGCGCCTCGCGCGGGTTGTTGGCGTGCAGCGTGCCCATCGAGCCGTCATGGCCGGTGTTCATGGCCTGAAGCAGGTCGAACGCCTCGGGTCCGCGGACCTCGCCGACGATGATGCGTTCGGGGCGCATACGCAGGCAGTTGCGCACCAGCTCGCGCATGGTGATCTGGCCCTCGCCCTCGATGTTGGGCGGGCGGGTTTCGAGCCGCACCACGTGGGGCTGCTGGAGCTGAAGCTCGGCCGCGTCCTCGCAGGTGATGATGCGCTCGTCGTGCTCGATGTAGTTGGTGAGGCAGTTGAGCAGCGTGGTCTTGCCCGAGCCGGTACCGCCGGAGATCAGCACGTTGCAGCGGACGCGGCCGATGATCTGGAGGATCTCGGCGCCCTCCGGCGAGATTGCGCCGAACTTGACGAGCTGATCCAGGGTCAGCTTGTCCTTCTTGAACTTGCGGATGGTGAGTGCGGGCCCGTCGATCGACAGCGGCGGCACGATCGCGTTGACACGGGAGCCATCGGCAAGGCGCGCGTCGCAGATCGGCGAGGATTCGTCGACGCGCCGGCCGACCTGGCTGACGATGCGCTGGCAGATGTTGAGGAGCTGCTGGTTGTCGCGGAAGCGGATACCGGTGCGCTGGATCTTGCCGCCGACTTCGATGTAGACGGTGTTGGCGCCGTTGACCATGATGTCGGCGATGTCGTCGCGCGACAACAGCGGCTCCAGCGGGCCGTAGCCGAGCACGTCGTTGCAGATGTCGTCGAGCAGCTCTTCCTGCTCGGCGATCGACATCACGATGTTCTTGATCGCGATGATCTCGTTGACGATGTCGCGGATTTCCTCGCGGGCCGATTCCGAATCGAGCTTGGCGAGCTGGGCGAGGTCGATGGCCTCGATCAGCGCGCCGAAGATGGTCGCCTTGACCTCGTAGTAATTGTCCGAGCGGCGGGTTTCCATCGCCGGCGCAGGCCTCGCCGGGGCAAGCGGCGGCGAGGCGACGGCCGGCGGGGGCGGCGCGCGCGACACCGTCGGCGCCAGAGCCGGGGCAGGCTCTGGCGACACGGCGCCGGGCTTCGGGGCCCGAAGGTCGGTGTCTGTTCCGCTACGCTTACCGAACACTTAACGACTCCATGCGGCGGCTTATTTTCCCCGCAACTTATCAATCAGGGGTGAAAGCAGGGACGACTTTTGTTTCTTCGTTTCGCTGCGGCCGGTCAGGCGCTGGGCGATCTGGAGGAACATCTCGATCGATTTGTGGTTGGCGGAGATCTCCGCGATCATCTGGCCGTTGTTGGCCGCCGAGCCGAAGATCTGCGGCTCGAACGGGATCGAGACGACCGGCTGGCTCTCGATCGCCTTGGCGAACTCCGTAGCGGCGATTTCGGGACGTTTCGGCACTCCGACCTGGTTCAGGCAGTAGAGCGGCGGCCGGTCGTTGGGGCGCGAGGCCTTCAGCAGGTCGAACAGGTTCTTGGTATTGCGCAAATTGGCGAGGTCGGGCGCCGCCACGATCAGGATGTCATCCGCCCCGATCAGAGCGCGCTTGGTCCAGCCCGACCATTGGTGCGGGATGTCGAGCACGATGCAGGGCATGGTGGAGCGCAGCGTGTCGAACACGGAATCGAAGGCGTCGGTGCCGAAATCATAGACCCGGTCCAGCGTCGCCGGCGCCGCCAGCAGGCTGAGGTGGTCGGTGCATTTCGACAGCAGGCGGTCGATGAAGGCGGTATCGACGCGATCGGGCGAGAACACGGCGTCCGCAATGCCTTGCGGCGGGTCCTGGTTGTAGTCGAGCCCGGCGGTGCCGAAGGCGAGGTCGAGATCGGCGACGACCGCGTCCATCGCGAGGTCGCGCGCGATCGCCCAGGCGACGTTATGGGAGATGGTGGACGCGCCGACGCCGCCCTTGGCGCCGACCACGGCGATGATGCGGCCGACCGCCTTGGCTTCCGGCGCGGAGAACAGGTTGCAGATCGAGCGCACGACGTCGATCGCGCCAACCGGCGCGAGCACGTAGTCGCTGACGCCGCGGCGCACCAGCTCGCGATAGAGCATGACGTCGTTGATGCGGCCGATCACGACCACGCGGGTGCCGGCGTCGCAGACGGTGGCGAGCTGGTCGAGCCCGCCCAGGAGGTCGTTGCGGCCGTCGCTCTCGAGCACGATCACGTTCGGCGTGGGCGCCGAGCGGTAGGCTTCGACCGCAGCCGCCATGCCGCCCATCTGGATCTTCAGGTGGGCCTTGCCGAGACGGCGATCCTCGCCGGCCGACTGTACCGCGGCAGCAGTTTCCACGGTCTCGCAGAAGGCCTGGACCGAGACGCGCGGCGCAGGCGCGATATGCTCCTCGGCCGGCGGCGGAGCTGCTTCCGGCTGCTCTTCGTGTGTTTGCCTGGCGTAGCTGATCATTTGCCGGTGTCGCTGAGTTTGGCCCTGTCGGCCTCAGGATAGGAGACCGCCGTCGGTACTCCCTTGCGATACTTCTCGAACGCGGCGGTGCGCCGTGTCGTATAGGAAGGTGTCTCCGGCCGCGGCTGCTCGAGGTCCGAGGGATTGTCGACCATGGCTGCGAGGTTGCGCTGATAGGCGCAGCCGTAATTGTAGTATTCCTTGTTCTCGAACCAGCCCTTGTTCTTCATCGAGGGGCCGATGTCCTCCGGCCACAGGCCGCAGGGGCCCGCGACTGCGGCGATCTTGGAATAGGTCAGCCGGATCGGCGGCAGGAAGCGCTTGTCTTCCGGCTGGTAGGGGCGGGCGATGATGCCGCGCGGCGGAACGCCCGCCGCCGCCAGCATCGCCTGGATCTCACGCATCGACTCCGCGACCGGACGCGCGTTGGGCGTGCCGGACGGCACGTCGATATGGATGGCGCCGGTGCCCTCATGCAGCCAGGCCGATGCCAGGCCCATCACGTCGGCGCGCTGGGCCGCGGTCAACCCGCCGCGGGCGTGGCCGACGAAGACGACGATCGAGCGGTTCTGCTCCTCGATCGCGATCGGATGACGCTGCTTGTAGCTGTCGGGAATGGAGGCGGTGACCGCTTCGTCGTGCTGGCAGCCGCCGAGCGCAAGCGCGATGCCGACGAGCGCGCCACCGAAGCCGATGGCGCCTCTGCGAATCTGGGGTGGTCTTGTGGTCATAACGAAGTCCCCGTTCCGCCTTAGTCGGTGATGAAGCCGTAGGTGCCGCGGTAGTTCCGGCCCGGCTCGGTCCGGCCAGGCACGCCGTAGATGCGGTTGATGTTGCCGAGCAGCTCGACCTGCGGATCGGCAGGCGCGGAGAATCCGTCATCCGGCCGCGACAGATCCTTTTGCGCCACCGCGCGAACGATATAGGGCGTCACGATCACGACCAGCTCGGTCGCGTTGTTGACGAAGTCGCGGCTGCGGAACAGCGTGCCGAGGATCGGGAGCTGCATCAGGCCCGGCAGCCCGCTGACCGCCTGCTTGGTCTGCTGCTGGATCAGGCCGGCCATCGCCATCGCGCCGCCGGAGGGAATCTCCAGCGACGTCTCCGCCCGGCGGGTCTTGATCGAAGGCACCGTGAGCGAGTTCACCGACGTCGAGGTCACGGCCTGCGACAGCGTGATCGCATTCTCGTTCGACAGTTCCGAGACCTCGGTCATCACCCGCAGGCTGATCTTGCCCTCGGTCAGCACCACGGGCGTGAAGTTGAGCGAGATGCCGAACTTCTTGAAGCTGATCTGGGTTGTACAGACATGCGTCGTGGGATCGCACGCATAGCCCGCCGGTACCGGGAATTCACCGCCGGCGATGAAGGTCGCCGACTCGCCGGAGATCGCGGTCAGGTTCGGCTCGGCCAGCGTCCGGATCACGCCGGCGGTCTCCATCGCGCGCAGGGTGGCCTGCACCGACGGCGTCGCGCCGAACTTCGTGGTCAGACTGTTGCCGTCCACCAGATTTTTGCCGAGAGCGGTGAACGGGTTGGAGTTGCTGAAGGTCACCACGGAGGTGCCGTAGTTGAGGTTGGCGGTGAGGTCGATGCCGAGCTGCTTGACGATGCTGCGCGCGACTTCGGCGACCGTCACCTTGAGCATGACCTGGTCGCGGCCGCGGACCACGATCGAGTTCACGACCTTGTCGGCGCCGCCGGCGAGGCGCGCGGCGAGATCGTTGGCCTGCTGCGCTTCCATCGGATTCGCCGCCGTGCCGGTCAGCACGATGCCTTCGCCGAGGCCGTCGATCTGGATGTCGGAATTGGGCAGGATCTGCTTCAGCGCGGCGCGCACGCCGTTGAGGTCACGCTTGACCGCGATGTCATAGGCCGCGATCTGCTGGCCGGCGGAATCGAAGAACACGATGTTGGTCTGCCCGACCGCGGCGCCGATGATGTAGGCGCGCTGCGACGAGCGGACCACCGCATTGGCGATCTTGGGGTCGGCGACCAGCACATCCTTGATGTCGCGCGGAAGGTCGATCACGATGGACTTGCCGACGCCGAGCGAGAGGAAGCGCGCGTTCATCTGGCCGTCGGCCGCGACCGGCGCTGCGGGGCGGTAGTCGGCGGCGACCACGGGGGTCAGTGCCGGGTTGAGCACCAGCGCGAGGGCGGCCGAAAACGACAGGGCGCGGACCATTGAGGTTCGCATCGTCGCCAAATCTGCCCTGCATTTCATATCGACTGACCTCATCGTGCCTTCGCCGTCGAGCTTGGGATACCGTAGCGAATGATCGAAACGCCATCGCGCCTCTGTGCGGGATCATCGAGCGTGATCTCGCTCATCTTGACGTCGACGATGCTGCGCAGCGCCAGCGACAGCGTGCCGCTCTGGCGGGCGGCGGAAAGCGTCGCCGTCTGCGTGGGGTTGAGCTCGAGGGTGGCGGTCTTGCCGACCACCGTATTCTGGCCGTCCTTCTCCTTCGGCGCCTGGTCGATGGCCAGGACGCGGATGTTGGCCAGGATGATCTCGGACGTGACGATATCGGGGGCGCCGTTGCTCGGGTCCGGGTTCTTGAGGCGGCGCGTCAGAAGCACGTCGACGCGATCGTTGGGCAGGATGAAGCCGCCTGCGCCGGTCTCCGGCGAGATCTCGGTCGAGATCGCGCGCATGCCGGTGGGCAGGATTGCCGCCATGAAGCCGGAGCCTTCGGCCTTGACCAGTTTCTGGTCGCGGATCGGCTCACCCTGGATGAAGGGGGCGCGCGCGATCGAGCCGGTCACCTGGGTCACGCCCTCGGGGCGCTCGTTGCGGCGGATGAAGGTGGCGCTGGCGGTCGCGGCCGGCCAGGTCTGCCATTGCACGTCTTCCGGTTTCACAGTCTGGCCGAGGCCGATGTCGTTCTTGGCCACCAGCACGTCGACGGTTGGAAGCTGCGCGACCGGAGCCGCCGGAGGCGGCGCAGAATTGTCCGAGCCGCTCGCCAGGTACGCGGCGACACCGCCGGCGCAGATGGCGACCGTCAGGACGACAATGCGTGCCCTATTCATACGCTTCACTTTCCAACAAACGCCGCGACGCAGCCGCCGCCGTAATCGGCAGTTGACCAGCTATTCGTCAAAGCATGGTTAATGAGGCGTATCTAAATCGCCTTAACGCCTGGTTTACCCGGAGCGTTCAACGCAGTGCGAGATGAGCGAGGTCGATCGCCTTCACCCACTCGGTTTCCGGGTAGACCATCAGCGCGCTCAGTGCGAGCGCGATGCCATAGGGAATGCCGCTCTCCTTGGCGTGCAGTCGCGCAAGCCAGGCCTGGCCCGCGAGGCCGTAGGGCAGCGGCCATTGCCGGAACTGGAGCAGGAGCAGCGTCAGCGCTCCGCCGAACAGCGAGGCGTAGAGCAGGAAGTTCATCAATGGCGCGAAGCCGAACCAGAGCGCGACGGAGGCCGCGACCTTGGCGTCGCCGCCGCCGACCCAGCCCATCGCAAAGCAGGTGAAGGCCACGACCAGGACAAGCGCGCCGGCGCCGACATGGCCCAGCATCTCGTAAGGTGCCATGCCACCGGAGAGGGCGAGCGCGAAGAAGCCTGCGACCAGCGCCAGCGAGACGCGGTTCGAGATCGTCATCGTGAAGAGATCGCTCGCGGCGGCGAACGCCATCAGGGCCGGGAAGAGCAGAAGGCGCGCAAGGTCGAGGATCATGGGCTGCGTCTTGAGGCCTGGGTTCGTCGCGATATCTGGCGTCGCCCGATGCTACCCTGCAGAGCTAAACAAACCGACAACGGCGGCTGTGGCCTCGACAGGGCGGATCGGGCGAGGCGTGCTCACCAGAGGCTGGCAATGCGCGCGGCGAGTGCGAGCGTCGCAAGCAGCAGTGCAAGGCAGACCCAGTAGGCCGGCGAGCTGGTCTGCGCCGCCTCCGCCTCGCTCGCCGCAACCGCGGCATCGGTTCTGTACTTGCGTGACGCCACTGGAACTCGCCGTACTCAGAAAAACAAAGGCCCCGGATGTCCGGGGCTTTTGCCGTCGCCTGTCGGTCGCTTACTTCAGCGAGGTGCTGATCGAGGTGAACTTGGTGTTCAGCGTGCTGCCGAGGTTGTTGACGACGGTGATGATGGCCAGCGCGATGCCGGCGGCGATCAGGCCGTATTCGATGGCGGTGGCGCCGGATTCATCCTTGGCGAAACGCGCAATCAGGTTCTTCATGAACAAACTCCATCTGGGGTTGGATCGCCTCGTTCGGCGCTGTCTTTGACGCTATGAGCATGAAAGCCGAGCTCTTTCGGTAGAGTTAATTCGATCGTGCAAACCCGATCCCTGCGCGATGCTTTTGCCCAGAGTGAATTTCGCCTTAAAGCCCGCTGGAATTCGCTGCGGTTCTAACGTACCGCAAGTGCGTCGCCGGCTTCACCCTCCCTTAAATTTCGCGGAGTAGGCGTAGGAGGAGGACCAGCAATCCGGAAGAGAGGCGACGATGTCGAGCCTGCCCATGCAAGTCGCCCTGATGCTCGGCGAGACCATCGCGAAGGTGGTCCCCATCACCCTCGCGCTCGCGGCGGTCTTCACCGTGCTCGAGCATTTCTGGGCCTGCAATCCCGGCACGCCCTGGTGGCGCAAGCGGGAGATCGTCACCGACATCTGCTATTGGTTCTTCGTTCCGGTGTTCGCCCGCACCATGCGGATCGGGCTCTTGATCGTCGGCGCGAGTCTCCTCTTCAACATCCACGATGCCGACGGTCTCATCGCCTTCTACGACAATGGCCACGGCCCGCTGGCGCTATTGCCACTCTGGGCCCAGGCTGTCCTCTTCCTGGTCCTGTCGGATTTCATGCTGTACTGGCTGCACCGGTTGTTCCACGGCGGCGAGTTCTGGAAGTATCACGCGATCCATCACTCCTCGGAGGAGATCAGCTGGATTTCGGCGGCCCGCTTCCATCCCGTCAATCTCGTGCTCGGCTCGATCGGGGTCGACGTCGTGCTGCTGATGGCCGGCATTTCCCCGAATGTCATGATCTGGCTTGCCCCGTTCACGACCTTCCACTCGGCCTTCGTGCACGCCAATCTGAACTGGACCTTCGGACCGTTCAAATACGTGCTGGCGACGCCGGTGTTCCACCGCTGGCACCACACCTCGCTCGAGGAGGGCGGCGACACCAATTTCGCCGGGACCTTCCCGCTCTGGGACGTGCTGTTCGGCACCTTCCGCATGCCGGAGGGGCAACTGCCGCAGGATTACGGCAAGGACGAAGCGACCATGCCCAGGGAGATCGCGGGCCAGCTCGCTTATCCGTTCCGCCGCTAGCACGACCGCGAGGACTTTAAAACGCCAGTCCGCTCAAACAATAGTCGGCGAATTTGCGGAACGTTCACGAATTGAGGGCAGGTTAGCGCGGTCGGGCACCGGCTCCGCTGTATCAATCGCTTCTGCCGGTTTGTGACGTCCCGGGGGTAAGAGTATGCGTAAAGAACTGCTGCGCCGCCATGCGCGCGTGTGTCTTCTGGTTGCGGCCGCGGTGCTGGCATCGCCGGCTGCCGGTCTTGCCGAATCCACCGCCGATACCATCGCCGTCAATGTCGACCAGGCCAAGCTGGTCCGGCTGCCCGGCAAGGTTGCGACCATCGTGGTCGGCAATCCCCTGATCGCCGACGTCACGCTCCAGCCCGGCGGCATGATCGTCGTGACCGGGAAGGGCTACGGCGCCACCAATTTCATCGCGCTCGACAGGGGCGGCGAGATCCTGGTCGACCGCCAGATCCAGGTCGAAGGTCCGAGCGACCGGCTCGTCACCGTCTACCGCGGGGTCGAGCGTGAGTCCTATAGCTGCATGCCGATTTGCCAGCGTCGCGTGACGCTGGGCGACAGCGACAACTTCTTCAACACCACGATGAGCCAGGCCGGTTCGCTGAGCAGCAATGCCAGCGGCAACGCCGGCGCGGGCGCCAAGACCAACTAGCAGGACCGCCCCGTTCTTCGAACATGAAAAAAGGCCGTGCGTCGCGCACGGCCTTTTCTGTTGCGTTGGCTCGTTCGCGCGAGCCGAAACTCCGTCGACTCAGCCAGCGGAGCGAAGATTGTCGGCGGCCGACTTGCCGGACCGGCGATCGGCAACGATCTCGTAGGAGATCTTCTGGCCTTCGCGCAGCGTGCCGAGGCCGGCGCGCTCGACGGCGCTGATGTGCACGAACACGTCCTTGCCGCCGTCGTCGGGCTGGATGAAGCCAAAGCCCTTGGTCGCGTTAAACCACTTCACGGTTCCCATGCTCACGGGGGTAGTTCCTTCTCAGATACACAATGTAAGAGCCCGCTCGCGCGGGCAGGTTAGATCGAATTTCTGGAAGGGTCGTCAGCGTGTCTGAACCGGCTGTACCGGTGGATGCCAATGTCGTCCGGCCGAAAATCGATTAATTCATTTTATTGGAAATGAGGCTTCAAAACAATCCTGACGCGCACGATTTTTTGATCCGCCGCGACGTGCGCGGCAGATCAGCATACAGGTCAGCATTTCGATTCCGCGCTTGCGCGCGGAATTGTCGTTCGCCGCCTAGCGGCGGCGGAACTGGCCACCGCGCTGCGCGCCACCCCGCGGCGGTCCGCCGGATGTTGCGGGACGTTCGTCCTTGTGGCGGAAAATCAGCCGGCCCTTTTCGAGATCGTAGGGCGACATCTCCACCGTCACGCGATCGCCCGCGAGCGTCTTGATGCGGTTCTTCTTCATCTTGCCGGCGGTGTAGGCAACGATCTCGTGTCCGGCATCGAGCTGCACGCGGTAGCGGGCGTCGGGGAGGATTTCGGTGACCAGTCCTTCGAACTGGATCAGCTCTTCCTTAGCCATGAATGTCTCCAGGTCGTGGACGGCTAGTGCGAATAGGGTTTGCGAGTTGGTTGGCCCATCGGCCGACTGTCCCGGCGCAAAAAGGCAACGCCTTGTATCCCATCAGGCGTCCCAGCGCTATGCGCGGAACGCTGTTCAGGGCGGTCGGTTTGCGAAGAGTGCATCTTGCCGCCGGAGCGGCGGCGACGAGACCCCTTTGAGGCCTTCGGGCCGCTGCCGGGCCTTCCGTCGACGTGGCGCGCGTCGCCATGCCGGCCTTCACCGGGCCGTCCATCACCCTGCTTGCCGGCGCTGTGGTGGCGTCCGTCGCCGTGCCTTTCGTCGGTACGCCGTCCGTCACCGTGGCGCTCACCATGCCTTGCGCCTTGCGGACGCTGGCCCGGGCGGCCCGGCCGGCCCTGTCGTTGCTGCGACGGGGGCGGACCCGCATCGCGGCGGCCGGCATCGGTGCGGAGGTCTTCGCGCGGCAGCGCCACCTTGATCAGCCGCTCGATGTCGCGGAGATAGCTGAGCTCCTCGCCGCCTGCGACCAGCGAGATCGCGGTGCCCTCAGCGCCGGCGCGCGCGGTGCGGCCGATGCGGTGGACGTAAGTCTCGGGCACGTTGGGCAGGTCGAAATTGATGACGTGGGTGATGCCGTCGACATCGATGCCACGGGCGGCGATGTCGGTGGCGACCAGCGTGCGGATGTCGCCGGAGCGGAACTGGGCGAGCGTGCGCTCGCGATGGTTCTGCGACTTGTTGCCGTGGATGGCGCTGGCGGCGATGCCGGCCTTCTCGAGCGTCTTCACGACCTTGTCGGCGCCGTGCTTGGTGCGGGTGAAGACCAGCGCGCGGTTGATCGGCTCGTCCTTCAGGAGCTTGGTCAGGAAGGCGGGCTTGGCCGAGAAGTCGACTTGGAGGATACGCTGGTTGATGCGCTCGGCGGTCGAGGAGACCGGGGTCACCGCGACACGGGCCGGATCACGCAGCATGGAGTCGGCGAGCTCGGCGATGTCCTTGGGCATGGTGGCCGAGAAGAACAGCGTCTGCCGCTTGATCGGCAGCTTGGCGACGATCTTCCGGATGTCGTTGATGAAGCCCATGTCGAGCATGCGGTCGGCCTCGTCGAGCACGAGGAATTCGACGCTGCCAAGCTTCAGCCCGTTGCTCTGCACGAGGTCGAGCAGGCGGCCGGGGGTGGCGACCAGCACTTCGACACCCTGCATCAGCGAGCGGACCTGGCGGCCCATCGGCACGCCGCCGATGGCGAGCGTCGAGGACAGGCGGATGTGGCGGCCATAGGCGTTGAAGCTGTCGAGGATCTGGCCGGACAGCTCGCGGGTGGGCGACAGAACCAGGACGCGGGTCGTCTTCGGCTGCGGCTTGATGCGGTGCTCGAGCAGGCGATGCAGGATCGGCAGCGCGAAGGACGCGGTCTTGCCGGTGCCGGTCTGGGCGATGCCGACGACGTCGCGGCCGGTCAACGCCGTGGGGATGGTCTGGGCCTGGATGGGGGTGGGGGTGACGTAATTCTCTTCGGAGAGAGCGCGAGCGATCGGTTCGGCGAGGCCGAAGTCCTGAAACGAAGTCAAAAGATGGGTTCTTTCCATGTCAAAGGCGGGCGCCCGGCGCATTCAGCGCGGCGCGCGCAAACGGGTGTCGAGAAGACACCTGCGTGTTTGGGGTGTCGGATGGCTTGGGAGATATGGGGCAAGCCAGAGGCCCGTAGAGGGCTTAAGAACACGCGGCTCGCAACGACCCCTTGATTCGCAAGAGGTCTCGACCGTCATATGGAACATTGAGCGGGCGCTTTCAAGGCAGGCGGGCCCTAAACGGCGATTGCAGTGCAGAAATAGTTATGCCGGAAATTTAGACAGAGGCGTCATTTTGCTCAATAAATGAACTGTCTGCCGCATTAGAATACAATTTCTTTGCACAAATCTTGAGCAATTAGCTCTCGGCGAAACTTCGATTTTTGCTAGATTATAAAGCAAAATCAATGTCTTGGTGCGTGTCTAGCCCATGGCATGGTTCTTGCGATTCCGTTAATCGCAGGCGGCCGTGGGGCCGTTTCGCAGCGTTTTTCACGTCTGCGTCAGGGAGATGATACACAAATGCGCACCAAATCCACTCACGATATAGCGGCGTCATTTAGCCGCCGCGGCGTGCTCGCCGCGACCGCCGGACTGATGCTCGGTCTGGCCTCCATTTCCGGCGCGAAGGCCGCGGACGACACCATCAAGGTCGGTGTGCTTCACTCTCTCTCCGGCACCATGGCCATCAGCGAAACCACGCTGAAGGACACCATCCTCTTCCTGATCGACGAGCAGAACAAGAAGGGCGGCGTGCTCGGCAAGAAGCTCGAAGCCGTCGTCGTCGACCCCGCTTCGAACTGGCCGCTGTTCGCCGAAAAGGCGCGCGAGCTGATCACCAAGGACAAGGTCTCGGTCGTGTTCGGCTGCTGGACCTCGGTGTCGCGCAAGTCGGTGCTCCCGGTCTTCAAGGAGCTGAACAACATCCTGTTCTACCCCGTGCAGTACGAGGGCGAGGAGAGCGAGCGCAACGTGTTCTACACGGGTGCTGCGCCGAACCAGCAGGCGATCCCCGCCGTCGACTATTTGATGAAGGACGAGAAGGTGAAGCGCTGGGTGCTCGCGGGCACCGACTACGTCTATCCGCGCACCACCAACAAGATCCTGGAAGCCTATCTGAAGTCGAAGGGTGTCGCCCAGGAAGACATCATGATCAACTACACGCCGTTCGGTCACTCCGACTGGCAGACAATCGTGGCCGACATCAAGAAGTTCGGCTCGGCCGGCAAGAAGACCGCGGTGGTCTCGACCATCAACGGCGACGCCAACGTTCCCTTCTATAAGGAGCTCGGCAACCAGGGTATCAAGGCGAAGGACATCCCGGTGGTCGCGTTCTCGGTGGGTGAGGAAGAGCTCGCCGGCATCGACACCAAGCCGCTGGTCGGCCATCTCGCCGCCTGGAACTACTTCGAGTCGATCAAGACCAAGGACGGATCGAACGAGAAGTTCATCAAGGACTGGCAGGCCTACACCAAGAACCCGAAGCGTGTGACCAACGACCCGATGGAAGCGCACGTGATCGGATTCAACATGTGGGTGAAGGCGGTCGAGAAGGTGAAGTCGACCGATCCGGACAAGGTGATCGACGCGCTTCCCGGCATCGAGGCGCCGAACCTGACCGGTGGCGTGTCGAAGATGCTGCCGAACCACCACATCACCAAGCCGGTGTTCATCGGCGAGATCAAGGGCAACGGTCAGTTCGACGTGGTCTGGAAGACCCCGGGTCTTGTCGCGGGCGATGCCTGGTCGAAGGAGCTCGACGGCTCCAAGGACCTGATCGGCGATTGGGTCGGCAAGAAGTGCGGCAACTTCAACACCAAGACCAACAAGTGCCTGGGTTCGGGCTCCTGATCCGGGCCTGACCGTATCTATGCACGCGACCGGAGAGGGCGGCGATCCCGCCGCCTTCTCCACTCATTTCTGCCGGGGTCATTCACAGTGCCAGCTAATTTGTCCGCCCGCCTCTGTTCGCTCCTGCTCTCGTTGTTCCTGATCGCGTTCGCACTGCCGGCCTTCGCCGGTCCGTTCGAGGATGCGGTCGCCAAATTCGCCAACGATGATTATTCCGACACGGAAGAGGCGATCGGCGTGGTCGCGAGCAGCGGCAATCCGCTGGCCTTCCCCATCATCAGCGCGCTCCAGGACGGCCGCCTCATGGCCGATCCGGACAGCAAGAAGGTTTACGTCACCGGCACCGACGGCAAGTCGATCGACGCCGCGACCGGCCAGGCGGTGGCCAGCGTTCCCGATAGTGCGAGCGCGGTCCGCCTCAACAACCGTCTGCGCCGCAGCGTCGATGCCGCGGTCGGCAGCCTGACGCTTCAGTCGCCGGACGTCGGAACGCGCCTCCAGGCCGCGCAATCCGTCTTCAAGTCGCATGAGGAGACCGCGCTCGAAGCCGTCGATGCCGCGCTCGCCAAGGAAACCAACAAATCAGTCAAGGCTACGCTCGGCGAAGCCCGCGCGGCGATCCTGCTGTTCAAGCCGGACGCCACCGAGGTCGAGAAGCTCGAGGCCGTCGCCACCCTCAGGGCGCGCGGCGACCAGGAGGCGATGGCGCTGCTCACCGGCATGGGCGACCAGCCGGCCTCGGTGACCAAGGCCGCCGCGAGTGCGATCGGCTCGATCCAGAGTTCGCTCGCGGTCTGGTCCACGGTGCAGAATGCCTGGTACGGCCTCTCGCTCGGCTCAGTGCTGCTGCTCGCGGCGATCGGGCTCGCCATCACCTTCGGCGTGATGGGCGTCATCAACATGGCCCATGGCGAAATGGTGATGTTAGGGGCCTACACCACCTTCGTGGTGCAGGAGGTGATCCGCACCCGCTATCCCGGTCTGTTCGACTATTCCTTGCTGATCGCCGTGCCGCTGGCCTTTCTCGTCGCCGGCGCGATCGGCGTGTTGATCGAGCGCAGCATCATTCGCTTCCTCTACGGCCGTCCGCTGGAGACGCTGCTGGCGACCTGGGGCCTGTCGCTGGTGCTCCAGCAGGCGGTCCGCACTATGTTCGGCCCGACCAACCGCGAGGTCGGCAACCCCTCCTGGATGAGCGGCGCCTTCGAGCTCGGCCAGATCACCATTACCTATAACCGGCTCTGGATCCTCTGCTTCACGCTCGCCGTGTTCGCGATCCTGCTCGCGATGCTGCGCTACACCGCGCTGGGCCTGGAGATGCGCGCTGTGACGCAGAACCGGCGCATGGCGGCCTCGATGGGCATCGCCACCTCGCGCGTCGACGCGCTCACCTTCGGCCTCGGTTCGGGCATTGCCGGCATCGCCGGCGTGGCGCTGTCGCAGATCGACAATGTCAGCCCCAATCTCGGCCAGAGCTACATCATCGACAGCTTCATGGTCGTGGTGTTCGGCGGGGTCGGCAATCTCTGGGGCACGCTGGTCGGCGCCTTCACGCTCGGCATCGCCAACAAGTTCCTGGAGCCGGTCGCAGGCGCCGTGCTCGGCAAGATCGCCATCCTGGTTCTCATCATCCTTTTCATTCAAAAGCGGCCGCGCGGTCTGTTCGCGCTCAAGGGCCGTGCGGTGGAAGCATGACCCCTCACATGCTGACGCGATCACTGGACCGCAGCGCGACGATCTTCCTGCTGGTTGTCGCCGCGCTGGGCGTGCTGATCCCGTTGTCCAACCTGCTGCTGCCCGCGGGCTCGTTCCTGCAAGTGCCGACCTATCTGGTCGCGCTCTGGGGCAAGTATGTCTGCTACGCCATCCTGGCGCTCGCGATCGACCTGATCTGGGGCTATTGCGGCATCCTCTCGCTCGGCCACGGGGCTTTCTTCGCGCTCGGCGGCTACGCGATGGGCATGTACCTGATGCGGCAGATCGGCACCCGCGGCGTCTACGGCAACCCTATCCTGCCCGACTTCATGGTGTTCCTGAACTATTCGAAGCTGCCCTGGTACTGGTACGGCTTCGACATGTTCTGGTTCGCCGCGCTGATGGTGCTGGTCGTGCCGGGCCTGCTCGCCTTCTGCTTCGGCTGGCTCGCCTTTCGCTCCCGCGTCACCGGCGTGTATCTGTCGATCATCACGCAGGCGATGACCTATGCGCTGCTGCTCGCCTTCTTCCGCAACGATTTCGGCTTCGGCGGCAACAACGGCCTGACCGACTTCAAGGACATTTTGGGCTTCAACGTGCAGGCGGAAGGGACTCGCGCCGCGCTGTTCGCGCTGAGCTGCCTGGCGCTGATCCTGGGCTTCCTGGTCTGCCGCGCCATCGTCTCGTCCAAGCTCGGCAAGGTGCTGATCGCGGTGCGTGATGCGGAATCGCGCACCCGCTTCCTCGGCTACCGGGTCGAATCCTACAAGCTGTTCGTGTTCACGGTGTCGGCTTGCATGGCCGGCGTTGCCGGCGCGCTCTACGTGCCGCAGGTCGGCATCATCAATCCGAGCGAATTCGCGCCGGGCAATTCGATCGAGGCGGTGATCTGGGTCGCGGTCGGCGGCCGCGGCACGCTGGTGGGCGCGGCGCTCGGCGCCGTCGTCGTCAATTACGCAAAAACGTTCTTCACCTCGGGCATGCTGGCGCCGTACTGGCTGTTCATGCTCGGCGCGTTGTTCATCCTGGTGACGCTGCTGCTGCCCAAGGGCATCGTCGGTACCTTCAACACCTGGTGGGACGCGTCGAAGGAAAAACGTCCCGCGGCGACCACGGCGAGTGCCGCGGCCGAGGACGGCGTCACCGAACCCAAGATGGCGGAGTAGGCGCAATGAACGTCATGGACACCCGCGCGACCTCCGCAATGCTCTACCTCGACGGCGTGCACGTCTCCTTCGACGGCTTTCACGCCATCAACAATCTGTCGCTGACGCTCGAGCCCGGCGAGATGCGCGCCATCATCGGCCCGAATGGCGCCGGCAAGACCACGATGATGGACATCATCACCGGCAAGACCAAGCCCGACGAGGGCACCGTACTGTTCGACGGCGTCACCGACCTGACGCGACTGGATGAGACCCGGATTGCCGAGCTCGGCATCGGCCGGAAATTCCAGAAGCCCACCGTGTTCGAGAGCCAGACCGTGCAGGACAACCTGCTGCTGGCGCTCAATGTTGATCACAGCGTCAAGGGCACGCTGTTCTGGCGTGGCAGCAAGGCCGAGTCCGAGCGCATCGACAAGGTGCTGGAGACGATTCGCCTCACCGAGGCGCGCAACCGGCTGGCCGGCAGCCTCAGCCACGGCCAAAAGCAATGGCTCGAGATCGGCATGCTGCTAGCGCAGGATCCGAAGCTCTTGCTGGTCGACGAGCCCGTCGCCGGCATGACCGATGTCGAGACGCATCTCACGGCCGAGCTGCTGAAAGAGATCAACAAGACCCACACCGTCATGGTGGTCGAGCACGACATGACGTTCGTGCGCGAGCTCGGCGTCAAGGTCACCTGCCTGCACGAAGGCTCGGTGCTCGCGGAAGGTACCATCGACCAGGTCTCGTCCAACGAGCGGGTCATCGAAGTCTATCTGGGACGCTGACCGATGCTCGAAGTCAAAGACATCAACCTGTTCTACGGCGCGGCGCAGGCGCTGCGCGGCGTCTCGATTGCGGCCGAGCCCGGCAAGGTGACCTGCGTGCTCGGGCGCAACGGCGTCGGCAAGACCTCGCTGCTGCGGGCCATGGTTGGGCAATATCCCATCTCCTCCGGCGCGATCGTGTTCGACGGCAGCGACATCACGGGCCTCAAGCCTTACGAGCGGGCGCGCAAGGGCATTGGCTTCGTGCCGCAGGGCCGCGAGATCTTTCCGCTGCTCACGGTCGAGGAGAATCTCAAGACCGGCTTCGGTCCGCTCAAGCGCGAGGACAGGCACATCCCGGACGACGTGTTCTCGCTGTTTCCGGTGCTGCAATCCATGCTCGGCCGCCGCGGCGGCGATCTCTCCGGCGGCCAGCAGCAGCAGCTCGCGATCGGGCGTGCGCTGGTGATGCGGCCGAAGCTGCTGCTGCTCGACGAGCCGACCGAGGGCATCCAGCCCTCGATCATCAAGGACATCGGCCGCGCCATCTCCTACTTGCGCAACCTCGGCAACATCGCCATCGTGCTGGTCGAACAATATCTCGACTTTGCCTGCGAACTCGGCGACAGTTTCGCCGTGATGGATCGCGGCGCGGTGAAGTTCACCTGCGACCGCACCAATCTCGACGCGAGCGAGATCAGCCGTCAGATGGCTCTGTAAGCCATTTGTGCCGCGACCGGCTGGGGAGGCGGATGCGCAGCGAACTATCAGTCACGTCCAGCATATTCGAGGCCAATCGCGCCCGCGGCGCGGTCAGGTTCGACGTGCACGCGCGCGACGGCGTGACGCGGCGCGGTGCGTTGCATGAATCCGGCTCGCTGCGCGTGCGCTTTCCCTCGCCCGAGGATGAAGGTCTGTCCGGCGTGTTCGTCAACACGGCCGGTGGCGTTGCTGGCGGTGATCGCTTCGATGTCGAGATATCGGCGGCCGATGCCGCGCGGCTGACGCTGACCACGGCGGCCGCCGAAAAGGTCTATCGCGCTCAGGGCCCGGCGGCGGAGCTCAATATCGCCCTGAAGGTCGGCGCAGGCGCGCATCTGTCCTGGCTGCCGCAGGAGACCATCCTGTTTGATCGTGCCCGTGTCCATCGTCGCTTCGACATCGCGCTCGATGAGGCGGCCTCGCTCCTGCTTTGCGAGATCGTGGTGTTCGGACGCACTGCGATGGGTGAGCGGATGGAGCAGGGCGAGTTCGTCGACCGATGGCGGCTCTCTCGCGGCGGTCGGCTCGTCTTTGCCGAGACCGTCAGGCTGGGCGGTGATATCGGCGCGAAACTCGCGAGGTCCGCGGCGGCCAAGGGGGGCGCGGCAATCGGCACGGCCTTGATCGTGCCCGGCGATGAGGCGCTCATCGAGCGCATTCGGGAGGCCTCGGAATCCTTCGCCGGCGAGGTCGGGATATCGGCCTGGAATGGCTTTGCAATGGCGCGGTTCTGTGCCCAAGATGCGGCGCGCTTGCGCGCCGACATGATGGCCGTGCTGGCGCGCACCGGTGCGGCGTTGCCGCGGCTGTGGTTGAATTGACGTGTTGAACGGAAGAGATTTCGCATGAACCTGTCTCCCCGCGAAAAGGACAAGCTTCTGATCTCGATGGCCGCCATCGTGGCGCGCCGCAGGCTGGACCGCGGCGTCAAGCTCAACCATCCCGAGGCGATCGCGATCATCTCCGATTTCATCCTCGAAGGTGCGCGCGACGGCCGTACCGTGGCCGAGCTGATGCAATCCGGCGCGCAGGTGCTGACCCGCGACCAGGTGATGCCGGGCATCCCCGAAATGATCCACGACATCCAGGTCGAGGCGACGTTTCCGGACGGCACCAAGCTCGTCACCGTGCACGAGCCGATCAGGTGATTTGAATTCGTCATTCCGGGGCGCCCGCAGGGCGAACCCGGAATCCAGAGATTGTTGATCGAGATTCCGGGTTCTCGTTCCGCGAGCCCCGGAATGACGGAGGAAGACAGAGATGATCCCCGGTGAACTCTTCATTCAGGACGGCGAGATCGAGCTCAATGCCGGCCGCAAGACCGTGACGCTGACGGTCGCCAACACCGGCGACCGCCCTATCCAGGTCGGCTCGCACTACCATTTCTTCGAGACCAACCCGGCCTTGAAATTCGAGCGCAAGAAGGCCCGCGGCATGCGCCTCGACATCGCCGCCGGCACCGCCGTCCGCTTCGAACCCGGCCAGACCCGCGACGTCCAGCTCGTCGCGCTCGCCGGCAAGAAGACCATCTACGGCTTCCGTGGCGACGTGATGGGGAAGCTGTGAGGCATGCTTTCCGCCGTCCGCCTCATCTCTGAAGCCGCTGACCTGGCCGCGCGCCGGCACAACGGCATGGCGCGCAAGGGGCGGGGGAACGAGCCTTACGTCAATCACCTTGCCGAGGTCGCGAACCTGCTCGCGACGGCGACCGATGGTGGGGATGCCGAGCTCGTGGCCGCCGGCTGGCTACATGATGTCATCGAGGACACCGAGACCACGCGTGAAGAGCTCGCGCAAAAATTCTCCGAGCGTATCGCATCTCTCGTCGTCGAGTGCACCGATGACATGAACCTGCCGAAAGCCGAGCGGCGCCGGCGGCAGGTGGTCGATGCGCCGAAGAAATCTGCGGGCGCAAAACTGATCAAGATCGCCGACAAGATCAGCAATGTCGGCGCACGCATTCATTCCGATCCGACCGCCGAAGAGCGTGACGATCTCGTCGACTATACCGGCTGGGCCGAGCAGGTGGTCGCCGGTTGTCGCGGCGGCAATCCGTGGCTCGATCAGAAATTCGACGACGCAGTGCGTACGGCGAGAGCTTCGCTGTGAGCACCATCAAGACATTCAAACGCAAACGGGGCCTGTGATGTCCGTCAAGATCAAACGTTCCGTCTATGCCGACATGTTCGGCCCGACCACCGGCGACAAGGTGCGGCTGGCCGACACCGATCTCATCATCGAGGTCGAGAAGGATTTCACCGTCTATGGCGAGGAGGTGAAGTTCGGCGGCGGCAAGGTGATCCGCGACGGCATGGGGCAGTCGCAGGTCACCAACAAGCAGGGCGCGGCCGACACCGTCATCACCAATGCGCTGATCGTGGACCACTGGGGCATCGTGAAGGCCGACGTCGCGATCAAGGACGGCATGATCTCCGCGATCGGCAAGGCCGGCAACCCCGACATCCAGCCGGGCGTCACCATCATCATCGGCCCCGGCACCGACGTGATCGCGGGCGAGGGTAAGATCCTCACCGCCGGCGGCTTCGACAGCCACATCCATTTCATCTGCCCGCAGCAGATCGAGCACGCGCTGATGAGCGGCGTCACCTCGATGCTGGGCGGCGGCACCGGTCCCTCGCACGGCACCTTTGCGACGACCTGCACGCCGGGCCCGTGGCACATGGGGCGGATGATCCAGTCGTTCGACGCCTTCCCGGTCAATCTCGGCATTTCCGGCAAGGGCAATGCCTCGCGCCCCGCGCCGCTGGTCGAGATGATCAAGGGCGGCGCCTGCGCGCTGAAGCTGCACGAGGATTGGGGCACCACGCCGGCCGCGATCGACAACTGCCTGTCGGTGGCCGACGATTACGACATCCAGGTCATGATCCACACCGACACGCTGAACGAATCCGGCTTCGTCGAGGATACGATCAAGGCGTTCAAGGGCCGCACCATCCACGCCTTCCACACCGAGGGCGCCGGCGGCGGTCACGCCCCCGACATCATCAAGGTCGCGGGGCTGAAGAACGTGCTGCCGTCATCGACCAATCCGACGCGCCCCTTCACCCGCAACACCATCGACGAGCATCTCGACATGCTGATGGTGTGCCACCACCTCGATCCCTCGATCGCGGAAGATCTTGCGTTCGCCGAAAGCCGTATCCGCAAGGAGACCATCGCGGCCGAGGACATCCTGCACGATCTCGGCGCGCTCTCGATGATGTCCTCGGACTCCCAGGCCATGGGCCGCCTCGGCGAAGTCATCATCCGGACCTGGCAGACCGCCGACAAGATGAAGAAGCAGCGCGGATCGCTGCCGCAGGACAAGGGCAAGGACAACGACAATTTCCGCGTCAAGCGCTACATCGCCAAATACACGATCAACCCCGCGATCGCGCACGGCGTGTCGAAGCTGATCGGTTCGGTGGAGAAGGGCAAGCTTGCCGATCTCGTGCTGTGGTCGCCGGCCTTCTTCGGCGTCAAGCCGGACTGCATCGTCAAGGGCGGCACGATCGTCGCCGCGCCGATGGGCGATCCCAACGCCTCGATCCCGACGCCGCAGCCGGTGCACTACCAGCCGATGTTCGGTGCCTTCGGCAAGGCGCGCACCGCATCTTCCGTGGTGTTCACCTCCAAGGCCGCGATTACCGGTGGGCTGGCGCGCAAGCTCGGTATCGAGAAGAAGCTCTATGCCGTCCAGAACACCCGCGGCAGGATCTCCAAGAAGAGCATGATCCACAACGACGCAACCCCCGATATCGAGGTCGATCCGGAGACCTATGAGGTTCGCGCCGACGGCGAGCTCCTGACCTGCGCGCCCGCCGAAGTGCTGCCGATGGCGCAGCGATATTTCATGTACTGAAATAGCGCCCCGGTCCCCGGAGCCTGTCCGGGGACGGTTTTACGGTGTTGCGTTCGATCCCGCCTGGTCTAATGTCCCGCCCGGTATCTTGAACCCAGAAGAAAAGCCGGGAGGATTTCTCGTGATTTACGTCGTTGCCACCTTGACCATCAAGCCCGAGACGCGCGCCGAGTTCATTGCAGGCGCCACCGCCTGCATCAAGGAGACGCGGAAAGAGCCCGGCAATATCGCCTATGATATGCATGAAAGCGTCACCGATCCGACCAAGATGGTGTTCGTCGAGCAGTGGGAGAGCGCCGAGGCGCTGGTGCCGCATCGCGCCATGGAGCACATGAAGACGTTCGGCCGCATTGCGGTGAAATGCTTCATGGCGCCGCCGAAGGTCGAAATCATTACGCCCGAGAAGGTCGAGACACGGTAACAGGGTAGAAGCCAATGATCCGGGCGACGCAGGTTAGGGGACAGCACCGCTTCACCGAAGCACCAGTGGACACGGTCGTGCTCGATTTCGACGATCGGCACCGCCGCCGCATGGCGATGACGGGGACGCGGGGGCTCGAATTCCTGCTCGACCTGGAGAACGCCGTTGCACTGCGCGGCGGCGACGCGCTGGTGCTGGAGGACGGCCGGCTGGTCGAAGTGGTTGCGGCGCCCGAGCCGCTGCTCGAGATCCGCGGCCGCGATCCGCACCACCTCATCCGGGTCGGCTGGCACCTCGGCAACCGTCATCTGCCGACGCAGATCATGGCCAAGGCCCTGCGCATCCGCCGCGACCACGTCATCGAGGCCATGGTGAAGGGCCTCGGCGCGCGTGTCGTCGAGATCGAGGCGCCATTCGATCCTGAAGGTGGCGCCTATGCCGACGCCGGTCATGCGCATGGGCACGATGACCATGCGCATCATGATCACGGCCATCACCACCACGATCATGGCGACCATCATCATGATCACCACGGACACGATCATCATGGCCACGACCACCATGATCATGCCGCGCATGACCATGGGCACGATCATCATCATCACGACGAGCATTGCGACCATCCCGACCACCACCACGGCCACAAGCATGCTCATGACCACAAATGAGCCGGTCAATGCCGGTGACCTCGCCGCGCGCGAGGCGGCGGCGCTGTACCGGCTGATGACCTGGCTGTCGCCGGCGTTTCCCGTCGGCGGCTTCTCCTACTCCAGCGGGATCGAATGGGCGGTCGAAGCGGGCGACATCACCGACACGGCGACGCTCGCCGACTGGCTCGATACTATGCTCGGCGACGGTTCGGGCTTCTGCGATGCGACGTTCCTGGTCCAGGCCTATCGCGCCACTGAGGCGGGCGAGGAGACCTCGTTGCGCGACATCGCTGAGCTCGCGAGCGCCTTCGTGCCCTCGCGCGAGCGGCAGCTTGAGACGACGTCGCAGGGCCGCGCCTTCATCGACATCGCCCGCGCCGCGTGGGATGCGGAGGGGCTGGACGCCATGGTTGCGGCATGCCGCACGCCATTGGTCTATCCCGTCGCGGTCGGTGTGGTCGCCGCGATGCACGGCGTGCCGTTGGCGCCGACGCTGCACGCCTTCCTGCACGCTGTGGTCTCGAACTGGATTTCCGCGGCCAGCCGCCTCATTCCGCTCGGCCAGACCGACAGCCAGCGCGTGCTGGTGCGGCTGGAAGCTGCCGTTGCCGCGACCGCCAACCGTGCGCTGAGCGCGACGCTGGACGATCTCGGCAGCGCGACATTCCGCGCCGATCTCGCCAGCCTGCGGCACGAGACGCAATATACGCGGCTGTTTCGGTCGTGAGCGCGTTGCATCACATTCTGCCGTCGTCCTCGCGAAAGCTAGGACCCATTACCACGAATGCCTGTGGTCATGGAGGGATGTGGCCTCAGTCCGCCGCGACAATGAACTTCGGTGGTAATGGGTCCTGGCTTTCGCCAGGACGACGATAGGAAAGAGTCAATGGCTACGTCTCACGGCCCCCTGCGTGTCGGCGTCGGCGGTCCGGTCGGATCGGGCAAGACCGCGCTGATGGATCTGCTCTGCAAGACCATGCGCGAGCGCTACGACATCGCGGCGATCACCAACGACATCTACACCAAATGGGATGCCGAATTCCTGGTGCGCTCGGGCTCGCTGACGCCGGATCGCATTGCCGGTGTCGAGACCGGCGGCTGCCCGCATACCGCGATCCGCGAAGATGCCTCGATGAACCTCGCGGCGGTCGCGGACATGCGCGCGAAATTCCCCGGCCTCGACCTCGTGCTGATCGAATCCGGCGGCGACAATCTCGCTGCCACTTTTTCCCCGGAGCTTGCCGACCTCACCATCTACGTCATCGACGTGGCGGCGGGCGACAAGATCCCGTCCAAGGGCGGCCCCGGCATCACCCGCTCCGACCTCCTGGTCATCAACAAGATCGATCTTGCGCCCCATGTCGGCGCCTCCCTGGAGAAGATGGAGACGGACGCCAGGCGCATGCGCGGCACGCGCCCCTTTGTCATGACCAACCTGAAGAAGAGCGAGGGGCTCGACCGCATCGTGGGCTTCATCGAGGCCAAAGGCGGCCTGAAACGGGCCGGCTGACGGACTCGACGACTTGGCACAGGCGTTTTCCGCCGTTAACGCCTGAGGCAGGACCGTATCCGCGGAACAAATTCCGGACACGGCGATTAATTACCTCCGGTACCCGGGGCAAATCCATTCCGGCCGGACGACCGGCCGGGCGGATTAAGCTTTTCAGGCGACCCAAGTTGCGTACTGATGCCTCCTCCTTCATTATCTCCTCCATCGGGGTTCATCCTGTTTCGGCACATGGCCGTTCGAGCTGCGTTCATATGCTCCGTGTTTATTGCCGACCTCCTGCTTCCGTCTGAGTAGTCGCGTGGTCCGGCTGGGTTTCATCATCGGCTTCATCGCTCTGCTCGGAGCCATGCTTTCCGGGCTTGCGGCCTATCGCGTCCACGACCAGGAGCTGGCGCTGGACCGGATCGCGCTCGCACGTGCGATCGACGTCCATGCGAGCCTGGTGCAGGACCGGCTGACCGAGCGCGAGCTGCTCGCGCGTGTCGCCTCAGGCCTGTTCCGCGCGCCATCGGTACTCAAGCCCAACATGCTGGAGCCGCTGCGCTCGGCGATCTACGCCTTCAAGACCGATTTCGTGGTGGCCGGCTGGGTCGCCCGGCTCCAGCCGAACGAGCTTGCTGCGGCGCAGGCCGCGATCGCGGCCGCCGGCTTCCCGAAGCCGCAGATCCGCGACTACGGCGACAAGCCGATCGATCCCGCAAGCCTCACCCAGCCGATCGACGTGCTGATGGATCTCGAGCCGCGCAGCGATGAGACCAAGGGGTTGCCCGGCCGCAGCTATGACCGGGACCCGGTGCGCAGCGCGATGCTCGCCCGGGCCAGGATCGAGAAGAGGTCGGTCGCCTCCGACCCGGTGCCGCTCCTGCGCAACAACGGGCCGGTCGGCGTCATCGTTGCGGCCCCCGTCATTCCCGAAGGCGCGACCGAGCCCGTCGGCTTCATCACATTCTCCTATGAGCTGGCATCACTGATGCTGACCAACGACGACATGTCGTTGTTCGCGGTCGCGCTCAAGGACCCGCGCAAGGACGGCGGCGAGCTCGTCGCCAACGACCAGGGTATCGTCTCCACGCGCATGACGGCGGCGGACGGGCCGGCGCCATCGGCGACGCGCACCGTGAGCTTCGGCGGCCGCGACTGGCAGCTCGGCTATTACGCAAAGACCAACTCGGCGCGACGCGCCGAGCAGACCGCGATCATCGTGGCGGCGATCGGCTTTGCGATCACCGCGATGGTGTGCGGCCTGTTTGGCTATGTCGCCTACAACAATCTGCGGCTCAGCCGGGAGATCCAGGTGCGGATCGGCTTCGAGCGCCGCCTGACCGCCGTCATCGACGAGCTCAACCACCGGGTCAAGAACATCCTGGCGGTGATCCAGTCGATCGTGACGCGCACGCTGCGCCACGGCGCGGACATCGACGTCGCGCGCGAGCTGCTGATCGGTCGCATCCACGCCATGTCCAACGTGGTCTCGCTGCTCAGCGAGAGCCAGTGGCAGGGCGTCAAGTTGAAGGGCCTGTTCGAGGCGCGCGCCATTCCGCATGCGGACCGCATCGCCGTCACCGGTCCCGACATCGCGGTGAGCGCGCGTGCGGCGCAGAGCCTGTCACTTCTGTTCTTCGAGCTCGCCTCGCATTCGGACGAAGGCCTGTCGCTGGTCGGCAAGCATCCGCACATCACCGCCAACTGGACGGTGACGGGCGAGGGGACCGACGAGGTCTTCCATTTCCGCTGGGAGGAGTTCAACACCAGCGAGGCAACGCGCCGTCCCGATTCCGATTTCGGCCTGATCCTGCTCGACCGCGTCGCGCCCGAAGCGCTCGGCGGCACCGCCAAGCGCTACTTTACCGACGTCTCATATGTCTACGAGCTGATTGCTCCGATGGAGACGGTCGTCGACATGAGCGAGCGCGACCGCACGGACAAGCTCTCGGCCCCGGTGAGGCCTGTGCGATAAACCTCGCGCGCTTCAGCTCGAGGTCGGTCGAGCCGCGATTGCGGTCA
The DNA here is from genome assembly GCF_042257955.1 of Bradyrhizobium sp. B025. Lineage (NCBI taxonomy): Bacteria > Pseudomonadati > Pseudomonadota > Alphaproteobacteria > Hyphomicrobiales > Nitrobacteraceae > Bradyrhizobium > Bradyrhizobium sp. B025. The sequence continues at coordinate 873,858 of NZ_CP170150.1, forward strand.
TCTCAAGCTTGACGCCTGAACCGAGATCGGCCACGCCGACGACGGCGCGTGCCGGCAGATGGGCTTCGGCAAAGTGCGCTTTCCAGGCCGCATTGAACGCAGCCTTCTCGCCGAGATTCGTAACGAAGATGGTCACCTGCAATACGTTGGCCAGGTCGGATCCAAGAGTCTTCAGCAGACGCGACAATTGGCCAAGCACGTCGTTTGCCTGACCTGACATGTCGAGGCTCGTGTCCTCGGCGACGATTCCGCCGATGTAAAGCACGCCTCCATGCTCGACCACTTCGTGGAGCAATCCTTCGTATGGCAAGATGCGTTTGATCATGATGAGACTGATGCTCCTGTGGGAAAAGACGTGAGATGTCCGCGCGTTCTTATCACCAAGGCGTGGAACTTGAGTCGGGGACGGACGGTGGGCATTTTCAGCGCCTGATCTAGCCCTTCGGCCGCAGCACGAGGTCGACCAGATTGCGCGCGTAAGCCGGCGTGATCGGCGCGATGCCGAAGACGTAGCGGTAGAACAGGCCGCCATAGATCGCGTCGTAGAGGTCCTCGGGCGCCCCCTCGGCCAGGACGCTGCCGTCCTTCTGGCCTGCGGCGATCATCTCCACCAGCGCGTCGCGGCGGAATTGCAGGTAGCGTGCGTAGAACAGCTCCGCCGAGCCGGTCTTGGAGATGCATTCGGAGATGACGGCGAGCTGCACCTTGCCGAACTCGCCCTGGAGCGCCTCGGCATAGGCCGCGGCATGGCGGCGTGCGCGTGCCGCGGGCGTGCCGGAGCTCACCGGGGGCAGTGGCAGCATCTGCGCGGCATGGTGGAGAAAGGCGTCGATCAGCAGCGCCTCGCGCGACGGCCACCATTTGTAGATCGTCATCTTGGAGACGCTGGAGTGGCGCGCGACCGCGTCGATGGTGGTGGCGGCAAGGCCGGTCGCGGCCATCAGCGCATAGGCACTTTCGAGGATGGCGTTGGTGGTCTCGATCGACCGCGGCCGGCCGCGCCGGGGCGCGCTGTCAGCCTCTTCACCCCCGCCTTTCGCCATCGCCACGCCCGGTCTCCTCACGCAGAGTCCCTCCGCATAGCGCAGCCACAGGTCTCGGCCTAGCAGAATCGCACGATTATGTTGTCAGGTCTGCTGCCGCAAGGCCGCAGGCAGGTCCTGCCGCTTCGACCAGGTGATGTAATAGGCGACCGCGGTCATCGCGGCAAAGCCAACGATGCTCACCGCGACCTGCATCGCCACCAGGTTCGGCCCGGTGATCAGGATGAGATGGCCGGCGAAGGAGAGGAACACCGCGACGCAGAACACCGCGAGCCATTCCTCGCCGCATATGATCACCGCCTGAAGCGGCCGCCATTTCAGGCCGGGATGATCGGCCGGAATGAGATGGGTTGCGATGAACGCGAGCGCGAGGAAGTGGACCACGCGATAGGGCGCGAGGTTTTCCTTGTCGGTCGGCGCGATGCTGTTGAGCAGCAGGTCCGGCAAATAGGCGGACAGTGCCGGCGAGTGGCGCATCAGGGTGACGGCCATCGCGAAGACGAGATAGGCGCCCGCGAGGATCCGCAACCAGGACATTCCGTGGAGCGCACGGCCGGGTGCGCCAGTCACGGCGAACCAGCCGCCCAGCACCATCAGCATCTGCCAGCACAGCGGATTGAAGGTCCACTCCTGGTCCGGATAGACCCGGAAATTCCAGTCGAACCAGCGCGCCGCGACGTACAGCGCGACCGATGCCGCCAGCGTCAGGTTCGGTCCTCGCAGCAGCCCCCACAGCACCAGCGGAAAGAACGCCATCAGCGGGATCATCAGTTGCAGCAGGTCGAGGTTCAGCGGCTCTTCCTGGAGCACCAGGCCGCGGACCAGGATTCGCAGCGGGTGCTCGAGAATGCCCGAGATGTTGTATTCGTGGATGATCTCCGGCGCCATCGATTGCGAGGCGACGTAGGCGATGGTGTCGATATAGATCACGAACAGCACGACATAAGCGGCGTAGAGCCGCCAGACGCGGCGAAAGATGCGTGTCGCCGCGACGACGTAGCCGCGCTCCAGCGCCATCCTGCCGTGGATGATGGCGACGCCATAGCCCACCACGAACACGAACAGGTCGGCGGCGCCGCTGAAGCCGAAATTGCGCAGCGTCAGCAGGTTGACGACGTTGTTCGGGATGTGGTCGACGAACACCGACCAGTTGGCGATGCCGAGCGTCAAATACAGCCTGGCGTCGTGATGGAATGCGGCGAGGTTCGCCTTGACGGACGGTTTCATGAGTAAAATAGCTTTGGGAATCAGGGTGATGCTTTTACCGGCAACCGCCTGCCTATCCGAGTAGCGTTTGCGTGAGGAGGGCCGGTTTGTCCCGACTGGCGAAAAATTACGCAGGGCGCGCCGGTGCGCTCGCGTGTCCGCCCTTGACCCGCCTGGCACGCAATTTTTGCAAAGACGATCTGCTTCGCAGCAGCTCGCGCTTCCGAAGCCGGCGACCTCTGGCGGTGTGAGATTCGCAGTCCGCGTGCCCGAACCGTTACTCGGCAGGTTCAGCCGATGCCTCGTCGGAGACGCTGGTCCTACTCGCCATGATTCCGAGTGCGACGCCGGCGATCGCCAGGATCGGCAACAGTCGCCTGACCCCGATGGCGCGAACGATCTGGAGGCCCGTGGCGAGCAGCATGGGATCGGCCAGCATGCTCGCGGCCGCCGACTTCGCGGCGCGCTCGGCCGCGATTTGGGCGCGCTTCTGCACCTCGCGCTTGTAGCCCCAATAGGTGCCCGCGGCGGTGAGCGTCAGCAGGAAGAAGATGCCGGCGCCGGCGAGGCAGGCCTGCACCGGGCCGTACTTATCCAGCACCGAGATGAACGCGGCCGCGCAAAGAAAGCACGTCGTGATGAAGAGCGCGAATGCGGCGGCTGCGGCGAGCGATGTCAGACGGACCGTCGTCCCGGTCGAGGCGCTGATGCCGTCGATAATGCGCTGAAACATGCCCTTGCTCCTCAATCCCCCCACAAGCCTGAGGCGGCGGCCGCGCCGCCGCGATCCCAGGGTCCGTCCCGCGCTTTACCGGCGCCAGGCGGCGCCGATCAGGAAGCCGATGCCGAGCGCGATACCGACGGTCGCGAGCGGCCGCGCGGTGATGGCGTCTTCCAGCGTCTCCTCGATCGAGCCATAGGCATCCTGCGCCGCGCCCATCATCGCGCTGCTGCGCTCGGACATGTCGTCGAGTGTCGAATCCATGTTCTCGCGCGCTTGCTTGTAGCCGCGCCGGGCCTGCTTTCCGGCCGAATTGGCGAAGGTATTGAGCGCGTCGGTTATCTGGTCGGTGAGGGCGGCGATATCGTTTTTCACGGCTGCTACATCCTTCTCGAGGCGTTCTGCGGTGGCTTTGTCGATCCAGTCTCTCATCCTGGTTTCGCCGTCGGCTATTGACATCGCAAACTCCGAACTGTTGGCGGTGAGATGGGCGGAAAACGTTTCGTCGTGACGGAAGTTCCGTTCGTGGGAGCCCGTCACGCCTGCGGGAGCTGCGGCGAATTCTCCGGCAACAGATGCTCCTTAAGGATGAGCCCCACGATCAGGAGCGGCGACGACAGAAACGCGCCCATTGGTCCCCACAGCCAGGTCCAGAAGGCCAGCGCGATGAAGACGGCGAGTGCGTTCAGCGACAACCTGCGACCGATGATGGTCGGCGTGACGAAGTGTCCCTCCAGGAAGGTGATGCCGCCGAAGGCGAGCCCCGCCATCAGTCCGCCGCCCAGCGTCGGGAAGGCGACGAGCCCCACCACGATCAGGACGATGAACATCGCGATCGGTCCTATGATCGGGATGAAGTTGAGCGCCGCCGCGAGTGCGCCAAGCCCGGCCGGATTCGGCATGCCGGTGATCGCGCAGATAATGCCGGTCGCGACGCCCACGCCGATATTGATGACGGTGACGGTCAACAGGTAGTTGCCGAGGTGAACCTCGATCTCGTTGAGAATCCGCAGCGTGCGCAGCCGCGCGTCGCGGTCGCCGAAATTCATGATCAGCGCCCGCCGCAGGTCGCGCCAGCTCGCGATGAACAGGATCAGGGTGGCGAAGAACAGCAGGAATTCGGCGAAGGTGGGCGAGAGGAATTCCAGCGTCGGCTGGACCCATTCGGCCTTCGGCAGCGGCAGGCTTGGCAGCCCCTCTGAGCCGCCGACCATGGTTTGCAGCTCCTTCCACAGCGCCAGCGGCCGGTCGAAAACGTGCAGCTTCTCCTTCAACTGCGCGCCCAGCTCCGGCAGGCGCGAGCTCCATTCCATTGCGGGCACGGCAATCAGCGCGACGACGAAGGCGACCACCGTCGTCACCGCGGTCACGATCAGCACGGCGCCAAGCGCGCGCGGCACGCCCCGCCGTTCCAGAAAGCTTGCGGCCGGCGAGAGCATGGTACCGGCGACAACAGCCATCACCACCGGAAGGAAGAACGCCTTGGCGAAATACAGCACCCCGATCACGGCGATCAGGAGCAGGCCGGCGAGGGCGTAGGCGACGAACTCGGTGCGGCGAATGACCGGCGGCAGCTCGCTATGGCTGTCGGGGAGTGGGGCGCCTTCGCCGTTGCCGGAAATCAGACGTTCACTGGGAAGGACGCGCACAATTTCTCTCCCGCACGGAGGTGTCCGGGCGCCCATTGGTCATCAGGAAACGCCGGAGGGGTGTTGCGGTTCCATCGCGGCTTCGTGAAGTTGCGCTCGCTTGACTGTGACGTCGACGCCGCAGAAGGCGGCGGAACTTGAGTCGGCCCGGCTGCGTTTGTTGGCAAGCCGCATCACCTGAGATGCACGCACCCAATGGGGCAGCACATGAAAAAGGTCTCTACAGTCCGTCGCAGCTTCTCGCCGCGCGCCGCCGCCGCTTTTGCCTTCGCAACCGCTCTGCTCGCGGTGCCTTTCGGCAGCGCAAATGCGCAGACGCTGGGCTATGCGCCGATGCAACCGCAGGCGTATTTGCCGCGGCCACAGGCGTATCAACAAGATCCGAGCTATTCGCAAGGTTATGTCAGCGAGCCGACGCAGACGGCCGACGAGGATGCCCAGTTGCCCGATCGGCTGCGCAAGCAGGTCGTCAGTTTCGACCGCAGCGAGCCGGCCGGCACGATCGTGATCGATACCGGCAATACGTACCTCTATTACGTGCTCGGCAACGGCCGGGCGATCCGCTACGGCGTCGGCGTCGGCCGCGAGGGCTTCACCTGGTCGGGCGTCCAGAGCGTCAGCCGCAAGGCGGAATGGCCGGACTGGCATCCGCCGGCCGAGATGATCGCGCGTCAGCCCTATCTGCCGCGCTTCGTCGCCGGCGGTCCCGGCAATCCGCTCGGCGCGCGCGCGATGTATCTGGGCTCGAGCGAATACCGCATCCACGGCACCAACGATCCCACCACCATCGGCAAGTTCGTCTCTTCCGGCTGCATCCGCATGACCAACGAAGACGTCACCGATCTGTTCAGCCGCGTCAATATCGGCGCCAGGGTCGTGGTGCTGCCGAAGAACGCGCCGCTGATGGCGAAGGGCGGCGACAGGGGGAGTGATTCTTGGCGCAAGCGCCCCGCGGCGACGACGCTGCCCTCGGGCCGGCAGGCCCTGAACATCGCGACGTCGGCCGTGAACTGAGAGTTGGGTGAGATCGCATGAAGAGACGTTCGATCAGCAAACTGGCCGGTGGCGCCGCCGCGTTCTTCGCCGCCGCATCTTTCGGCCTCGCGCTGACGCCGGCGCATGCGGAGGACTTCTTCTCGGCGCTGTTCGGTGGCTTCCGGATGCGCCCGCCGCCGGAGATCCGGATGCCGTTTCCCAATGACGACATGCCGCGCTACGACACGCCGCGGCAGCGGGCGTCCTACGGCGGCGGCGCCGCCTATTGCGTCCGCGGCTGCGATGGCCGTTACTTCCCGGCGCAAGGAAACGATGCCGAGAGCAAGGCGCAGTCCTGCAAGAGCTTCTGCCCGACCTCGGAAACATCGCTGGTCTATGGCAGCAACATCGACGACGCCACGACCGAGGGCGGAAAATCCTATTCCGATCTGCCGAACGCGTTCCGCTATCGCAACGAGATCGTGTCGGGTTGCACCTGCAACGGCAAGGATCCGGTCGGCCTCGCCCAGATCAAGGTCGAGGACGACCCCACCCTGCGCAAGGGTGACATCGTCGCGGGCGCGGATGGCCTGGTGGTCGCCAGCCGCAACGCTGGCGATCGCCGCGGCGTCGCGATGAACTTCTCCCCGCTGCCGGACTCGGTCCGCGCCAGATTCCGCCAGGTGCCGGTGGTGGCGAAGGAGTAGCCCCTGTCGTCCTGGCGAAAGCCAGGACCCATTACCCCGAATGCGAGTTTGGCGGCACGCAGATAACCACCAGCCTGCCCATTGCGGTGGCCGGTGATTATGGGTCCTGGCTTTCGCCAGGACGACATCTCGCGTGATGCAATGCCCGTGCCCCAATCTCCGCTGTCGTCCCGGACAAGCGCGCCCAAAGCGCGCGTAGATCCGGGATCCATAGCCACAGGGCGTGGTTTGGCGAAGACTCGGAGTTGCCAAGCTCGCATCCTAACTTCTCCTTGTGGCTGGGTCCCGGCCCCCCCCGTGCGCGATTGCGACTAGGCCGGCACGACACCGAAGGAGCGGCTACGGCTTTCTCTCCAACCCGCAGCCCTACGCCGCGCGGATCTTGCCCAGGAAGTCGCTGACCTGCTGGCCGAGCTGGCGGCTCTGCGTCTCCAGCGTTTCCGACGCCTGCTTGACGTTGTCAGCGGCGCCGGCGGCGGTGTCGGCGTCGGCCTTCACGCCGGTGATGTTGTCGGAGACGTTCTTGGTGCCCTGCGCTGCATATTGCGTGCTGCGAGTGATCTCCTGCGTCGCCGCACCCTGCTCCTGAACGGCGGCGGCGATGGCGGTGGCGACCTCGTTGACCTCCCCGATGATGCCGCCGATGGCCTGGATCGCGTTGATGGCGTCGCCCGCGACCTTCTGGATGTCGGCGATCTGCCCGGAAATCTCTTCGGTCGCCTTCGCCGTCTGGCTCGCCAGCGACTTCACCTCGGATGCGACCACGGCAAAGCCGCGGCCGGCCTCGCCGGCGCGCGCGGCCTCGATCGTGGCATTGAGCGCCAGCAAATTGGTCTGCGCCGCGATGGTGTTGATCAGCCCGACGACCTCGCCGATCCGCCCTGCGGACTGCGCCAGCCCCTGAACGGTGCCGTCGGTCTCGCGGGCCTGATTGACGGCCCGGCTGGCGATGCCGGCGGCATGGGCCGCCTGCTGGCTGATGTCGTTGATCGAGGCCGAGAGCTCCTCGGCGGCCGCCGCGACACTGTCCACGCTGGTGGAGGCGTCGTTGGACGCCTTGCCGGCGACCTCGACGCGCTCATTGGTCTGGCGCGACACCGCGGAAAGGTCGCCCGCGGTCTTGCGCATCTCGCCGGAGGCCTCGCTCAGTTCGCCCAGCGACTTGCGCACCACGCCCTCGAACTCGCCGACATAGCTCTCCATCGCGCGCTGGCGCGCGGCGGCGCCGGCGTTGCGCTCGCGCTCCTGCTCCTCGATCTTGAGCTTGTCGATCGCCTGCTGCCTGAACGTCTCCAGCGCTCCCGCAAGCGAGCCGATCTCGTCGTGACGGTCGAGATAGCCGCTGTCGACGGCAAGGTCACCGCCGGCGACCTTGAGCATGGCGTCGCGAATCCGGTGCAGCGGCGTGATCACGCGGCGGCTGACCGCGAGCATCGCGGCGCCGGTCAGGACGATCGCGGCGAGGAGCAGGGCGGTATTGACGATCAGCGATTGCACCGCGGTCGCGCGCTGGGCCGCGGAATGGTCCTTGGCCGCCTCGAGCGCGGCGTCGGCGAGCTTGATCGCGCTCGCCATACGGCCAACCGAATAGGGGCTCCACTGGTTCGCCGTCATCGACGGTTTCTCGCCCTTGGCGACCGCGGCAATGATGCCGTCGCGCGTGGTGGCGTATTGCGGATCGAAATAAACCGCCTTGGCGTTCGCCATGGCCGCGGCGAGCGCCGGCGGCAATTGCATGCCGACCGTGGCGAGCTCGATCGCATTCCAGGCCGTATCGGTGCCGCCAACGAATTTGGTATAGGCGAGCTGAAGCTCGGGCGTGATCTTGCCGGTGCCGAGCGCGTTGCCGACGATCAGCGAGGACTCGCCGGCACTCAGGCGCAAGAGCCAGGCCATCTGCTTGATCATCAGGAGCTGGTCGATGACCGCGTCCTGATGATTGACGCTCGCGCCGAGCATCGGCGCCAGCTTTTCGAGGATCGCCATCAGTCCATCCTCGGCGTCGGTATATTCCTTGGCGAGTGCTGCGCGGCGCGAAGCCTTGGGCTTGGCGACTTCGGTCCAGAATTCCGCCTGCTTCTCAAGCAACACCTTGTTCAGCCGGCCGAGGTCCGACACCATCGTCTCGCCCTGCGGCAAGTCGATGGAGGGAAGAATCTCGGTGGCGCGCGCCAGCGCCGGCATCAGGATGTCGCGGATTCCGCGGATATATCTTTCGATGTCCTGGTCCAACTGGACGTCCGAGGTGAGCTGGCGGCTGCTGGTCGAACGGTCGGCACGGATGTTCGCCATCGCCTTGAACACTTCTGCCGATGCGGCCGAGACCGCGACGATCCGGTTGGCGGCTTGCAGCCGGCCCCATGAGCTCCATGCGCTGATCGAGAAGCCGATCACGACGACGAATGCGGTGGACAGGATTACCGCCTTCAGCAGTGCGGATACGGTCAGGCGGTTGAGCATCGGACACCCCGGTACGCGTTTCGAAGTTCGTGGCCCCGAACGGCAGCCTCCACGAACTTCGAAGGACCAAAGGGTTGCACGTGACAGAAGCACCTGCCTTGCGGCAGGCGCTTGAGGCGCATTTGGCCCGAAAAGGGTAAAAACTTAGACAGTGGTGCTGCCGTAAAATTACTGGGGCATTGAGGGTTGGCACCCACCATCGTCGTCCTGGCGAAAGCCAGGACGACATCGGGGTGTGTGGCCGGCCACGCGCCTATGAAGCCTAAGCCGCGCGGATCTTGCCAAGGAAGCCAGTGACGTCCTCGCCGAGCTGGCGGCTCTGGCTCTCCAGCGTCTCGGAGGCGTGTTTGACGTTGTCCGCGGCGGCTGCGGCGGCATCCGCATCGGCTCTGACGCCGGTGATGTTGTCGGAGACGTTCCTGGTGCCCTGCGCCGCAAATTGCGTGCTGCGGGTGATCTCCTGCGTCGCCGCACCCTGCTCCTGCACGGCGGCCGCGATCGCGGTCGCGACCTCGTTCACCTCGCCGATGATGCCGCCGATGGTCTGGATTGCGTTGATGGCGTCGCCGGCCACCCGCTGGATGTCGGCGATCTGCTCGGAGATTTCCTCGGTGGCCTTGGCCGTCTGGCTCGCCAGCGACTTCACCTCGGAGGCGACCACGGCAAAGCCGCGGCCGGCTTCGCCGGCGCGCGCCGCCTCGATCGTGGCGTTGAGCGCCAGCAAATTGGTCTGCGCCGCAATGGTGTTGATGAGGCCGACGACCTCGCCGATGCGTCCGGCGGATTTTGCCAGGCCCTGCACGGTGCCGTCGGTTTCGCGCGCCTGGGTGACGGCGCGGCCGGCGATACCCGCGGCATGGGCCGCCTGCTGGCTGATGTCGTTGATCGAGGCCGAGAGCTCCTCGGCGGCGGCCGCCACGCTGTCGACGCTCATGGAGGCGTCGTTGGAGGCCTTGCCGGCGATCTGCACGCGGTCGTTGGTCTGGCGCGACACCGCGGACAGATCGCCCGAGGTCTTGCGCATCTTGCCGGAGGCCTCGCTCAATTCGCCGAGCGTCTTGCGCACCGCGCCCTCGAACTCGCCGACATAGACCTCGATCGCGCGCTGGCGGGCCGAAGCGCCCGCATTGCGCGCGCGCTCCTGCTCCTCGATCTTGAGTTTGTCGGTCGCTTGCTGCTTGAACGCCTCCAGCGCGCCGGCGAGCGCGCCGATCTCGTCCTTGCGGTCGAGATAGCCGCTGTCCACGGCAAGGTCGCCGCCGGCGACCTTCAGCATGGCATCGCGCATGGTGTTGAGCGGATGGATGACGCGGCGGTTGACCAGCATGATGGCACCGACGGCGAGGCCGACGGCGAGCGCCAGAAGTGCGAGCTGCATGACGAGTGCGCGTTGAGCTGCGGAGCGCTGTTCCAGCGTATGGCTCTTCGCGGCATCGAGAGCGGCTTCCGCCACCGCGACCGCGCTGGAGAGACGGCCGACGGTGACCGGGCTCCACTGGTTGGCGGTCATCTCGGCTTTCTCGCCCTTGACCAGCGTGTCCGCGAGACGGTCTCGCAGCGCGAGATATTGCGGCTCGAAATAGGCGGTCTTCGCCGCGGCCAGGGCGGAGGCAAGCGCCGGCGGCAACTGCATGCCCGAGGTCGTCAATTCCAGCGCCTTCCACATCGCCGACGTGCCGCCGACATGTTGGGTGTAGTTGTACCGGGCTTCGGGGGTGATCTTGCCGGCGGCAAGACCGATCGAGACGATCAGCGAGGCTTCGCCCGCGGTGTTGCGCAGCAGCCAGGCGTTCTGCTTGATCGACAGTAGCTGGTCGATCACGGCGTCCTGGTGGTTGACGGTGGCGGCGAGGACGTTCGAGAGCTTGTCGAGCGTCTCGAGCAGGCCTTGCGTCGTCTCCATATACTCCTTCGGCAGGCCCGCGCGGCGCTGGTCCTTGGGCTTGGCCACGTCCTCCCAGAACTGCTTCTGCTCCTCGATCAGCAGCTTGTTGAGGCGCGCGAGCTCCGGCACCAGCGTGCCTGATTGCGAGAAGTCGATGTTCGGCAGCAGCTCCAGCGCATGTGCCATCGCTGGCATCTGCGCATCGCGCAGCGCACGCAAATACTTCTCGATCTCGGAATCCATCGGCTCGGTCGCGTTCAGGAGCCGGTTGGTGGTCGAGCGGTCGGTGCGCAGATTGTGCATCGCCTTGAACAGATCGGCGGAAGCGTCGGCGATCTGCGAAATGCGGTTGGCGGTCTTGAGGCGATCCCAGGATTCATAGGCGGTGAGCGAGAGCGCGATCACCACACAGACCGACGTGATCGCGATCACCGCCTTCAGCAGCGCGGATACGGTCAGACGATAGAGCATCGAAGTCCCCCCAAATTCCCATTGCAAATTTCGTGAAGACGCCCGGCAACATCGGCAAACGGGGGCGCGGCAGATCGGCAATCGCACGCCGTTTGCGCTTCAGGGGCTCAAACGGTTTCTGCATCTGAAAGGAAAAGGGTAAAGTTTTAGGCAGCCGGCCTGCCGGTAGAAGTACGCATTTACTAGAAGTTGCAATGGGTTGCCCGGGTGGAACCGTCGCGCGAGACAGGCGTTAGGTTATCGTTAGCAATCTGCCTGAAGGGGGCCTCGCGATGCTGGTCGGCGTACTCGTCACCTTTCTCGTCGTCATTCTCGTGCTCTATCTCATCAACATGTTGCCGATGGACGGCCGCGCCAAGCAGATCGCGCGCGTGGTCGTCATCATCATTGGTGTGGTGTCGCTGTTGAAATATCTCACGGTATTCTAGCGGGCGCGCCGCTACGATGCTTCGAAATGAAAAGCCCCGGCGAAAGCCGGGGCTTGGTCTGCGTTCCCGAGCACGCTAGTGCAGCGTCTTGAGCCAGTCGTCGACGTCCTGACGAACTTGGTCCTTGGCCTTGCCGTAACGTTCCTGCAGCCGGCCTTCGAGCTGCTCGCGACGACCCTCGATCAGTTTGAGGTCGTCGTCGGTGAGCTTGGCCCACTTCTCCTTGGCCGATCCCTTGAACTGCTTCCAGTTTCCTTCGATGCGGTTCCAATCCATGACCATCTCCCGTTGGTTGATGGCCCGACAACGCGAGCGGTGCGCAGCCGTTCCTCCTCGCGCCGCGACGTTTCGCCCAACAAAAAAGCCCCGGCTCGCGCCGGGGCTTTTGACATTTCGGTGACCGGGCCTAGCCCGCCGCCTTCGCCTCGCGGCGGCGCGCGGTGAGGATGTACTCGGTGTAGCCGTTCGGCTGCTCGCGGCCCTTGAAGATCAGGTCGCAGGCGGCCTTGAAAGCGACGCCGTCGAAGGCGGGCGCCATCGGCTTGTAGATCGCATCGCCTGCGTTCTGCTTGTCGACGACGACGGCCATGCGCTTCAGCGATTCCATCACCTGCGCCTCGGTGATCACGCCCTGGTGCAGCCAGTTGGCGAGGTGCTGGCTGGAGATGCGCAAGGTGGCGCGGTCTTCCATCAGGCCGACGTCGTGGATGTCGGGCACCTTGGAGCAGCCGACGCCCTGGTCGATCCAGCGCACGACATAGCCGAGGATGCCCTGGCAGTTGTTGTCGATCTCCTGCTTGACGTCGTCGGGCGCCCAGTTCGACTTCGACACCGGAATGGTGAGGATGTCGGACAGCTTCGCGCGCGGTCCGCCCTTGGTCAGTTCCTCCTGGCGCGCGATGACGTTGACCTGGTGGTAGTGCAGCGCGTGCAGCGTCGCGGCGGTCGGCGAGGGGACCCAGGCGGTGGTGGCGCCGGCCTGCGGATGGGCGAGCTTCTGCGCAAGCATGTCCGCCATCTTGTCGGGCGCGGCCCACATGCCCTTGCCGATCTGGGCGTGGCCGGGAAGGCCGTCGATCAGGCCCATGTCGACGTTCCAGTCCTCGTAGGCCTTGATCCAGGCCTGCGCCTTCATCTCGTTCTTGCGGATCATGGGGCCCGCTTCCATCGAGGTGTGGATCTCGTCGCCGGTGCGGTCGAGGAAGCCGGTGTTGATGAACATGATGCGCTTGGAGGCGCGCTGGATGCAGGCCTTGAGGTTGACGGTGGTGCGCCGCTCCTCGTCCATGATGCCGACCTTGAGCGTATTCTCCGGCAGGCCGAGCATCTTCTCGACGCGGTCGAAAATCTCGCACGTGAACGACACCTCGTCCGGGCCGTGCATCTTCGGCTTGACGATATAGGCAGATCCCGTGCGGCTGTTCTTGACCTTCGAGTTGCCCTTGAGGTCGTGGATCGCAAGCAGGCCGGAGACGGCGGCGTCGAGCAGGCCCTCCGGGACCTCCTCGCCCTGTTCGTCCAGCACCGCGTCGGTGAACATGTGGTGACCGCAATTGCGCATCAGCAGCAGGCTGCGGCCGTGCAATTTCACTTCGCCCTTGCCGTCCGGCGTCTTGTAGCTGCGGTCGGCGTTGAGCGAACGGGTCAGCGTCTTGCCGCCCTTCTCGAAGTCGGCCGAGAGCGTGCCGTTCATCAGGCCGAGCGTGTTGCGGTAGACCAGCACCTTGTCCTCGGCGTCGACCGCGGCAACCGAGTCCTCCATGTCGAGAATGGTCGAGACCGCGGCCTCCATGACCATGTCGGCGACGCCGGCGGGATCGTCCTTGCCGATCGCGCTGTTGCGGTTGATCGTCACCTCGACATGCAGGCCGTTGTTGACGAGCAGCACCGCGCTCGGCGCGGCCGCATCGCCCTGGAAGCCGGCGAACTGCGCGGCGTTCTTCAGCGCGGTCGCATTGCCGCTCTTCAGCTTCACCGCGAGCTGGCCCGCGACGATGCTGTAGGCGGTGACGTCGGTGTGGCTGCCGGTCGCGAGCGGCACGGCGGCGTCGAGGAAGGCCTTGGCCTTCGCGATCACCTTGTCGCCGCGCGCCTTGTTGTAACCCTTGCCGCTCTCGGACGGATCGTGGGGGATCGCGTCGGTGCCGTAGAAGGCGTCATAGAGCGAGCCCCAGCGGGCGTTCGCCGCGTTCAGCGCATAGCGCGCATTGGTGAGGGGGACGACGAGCTGCGGGCCGCAGATCTTGCCGATCTCCTCGTCCACATTGGCGGTCTCGACCTTCTGCGTCGCCGGCTCCGGGACGAGATAGCCGATCTCCTTCAGGAAGGCGGTATAGGCATTGAGGTCGAACGCCTTGCCCTTGTTGGCGCGATGCCAGTCGTCGATCTTGGCCTGCAGCGTGTCGCGCAACGCCAGCAGCGCCCGGTTCTTCGGCCCAAGGTCCTTGATGATGGCGGCAACCCCGGCCCAGAACGCATCCGGCGCGATCCCCGTTTTCGGGGCCGCTTCCTTGGCGATGAAGTCAAACAGAACAGGAGCGATCTTCAATCCGTGGGCGTCGACGCGTTTCATGATGGGCTTTCTTGTTGGAAATGGCTGTTTTTTGGCTGCTTTTGACCCGACAGCAGCAAAATGCGCCCACAGGGGGCGGCTTTCGGGACCTATTAGCCCCAAAATCGGGGCGGTGAGAAGACCCCTGGGGGGTTGTCAAAATGTCAAGAAGCGGTGGGCGGGCCGGCTCGTTTTACAAACGCTTGAGCCCGGCTGGGCGCCAAGCGCACAACTGCGCTCCCTCCCCCGCAAGGGGCAGGGCAATCGCATATGGATTTCACGAGGATTTTCCGCGGGCTTGCTCCGCCTCTCCCGCTTGCGGGAGAGGCCGACGCGCTCGCAGAGCGCGGCGGGTGAGGGCTCTCGCCACGCAGGGATGTCATCCGCAATCCCCAACAATCCCGACGCGGAGACACCCCCACCCCAACCCTCCCCCGCAAGCGGGAGAGGGAGCCCAGTGCCGATGCCGCCGCATCGTGCACACCATATGCGATTGCCCTGCCCGCAAGGGGGGAGGGAACGCACTGCATGTGCGGAGGCAGCGAGCACACTCGCGATAATCGGCGCCTCAAATATTCGCGGCGAGATCCACGACTTCGTCGAACAGCACGCCGGTGGTCTTCAGCATCTGTTCGATCTCGTCGGCGGCTTCAGTGACCGTCCGTGTCGACGTGTCGATCACGAGCTCGGCCGCTTGCGGCGTCTCGTAGTCGTTGCCGATGCCGGTGAACGACGCCAGCGCGCCGGCGCGGGCCTTCTTGTAATGGCCCTTCGGATCGCGCTCCTCGCAGACGCCGGCCGGTGTCGCGACATGGATCTCGCGGAACGCGGTGTCGGCGATGCGGCGCGCGGTGGCGCGGTCCTCGCGGGCGGGCGAGACGGCGGCGACGATCGCGATGTGGCCGTTGCGGGCGAGATGCGTCGCGACCTCGGCGAGACGGCGGATGTTCTCGCTGCGGTCGGAGGCGGAGAAGCCGAGATCGTTGTTGAGCCCGGCGCGCAGCGTGTCGCCGTCGAGCAGGATCGGGGAGCCGCCATTGGTGAACAGCCGCCGCTCCAGCGCCTTCGCCAGCGTCGACTTGCCGGAGGCCGGCAGGCCGGTGAGCCAGACCACGGCGCCGTTGTGCTGATAGCGCGCAGAGCGCTCGTCGGGACGGAGCGCCGATTCCACCGGCACGATGTCGACCGGCACGGCGCGCTGGCCGGCATCGACCGACAGCACGAGACCGCCGCCGGCGATGCGCCCGGAGACCTCGATCACCAGACGTCCGGTGCGCGGATTCTCGGTGTAGGGATCGGTGGCGATCGGATTCGAAAGAGAGATGTCGATCTCGCCGACATGGTTGCGGCCGATCGCCTTGTTCTCGACGCTCGACAATTCGCCCGGGTCGACCGCCTTCTCGATCGCCACCACGGTGGCGCGGCTTTCCTTCGGCCCGCAGCGGACCAGGAGCTGGTCGCCCTTGGCCAGCGGCTTGTCGTGCAGCCAGAAGATGCGCGCGCGCAAGCGGCGCGTCTCGCGCGGGGCACTGCCCGCATGCGCGACGATGTCGCCGCGCTCGATGAACAATTCGCGGTCGAGCGTGATGCCGACCGAGCGGCCCGCGCCCTGCCGTCCGGCAATCGGCGTCGCCGGCCAGCTCTCGACCGTCTTGATCTTGGCGATCTTGCCGGCCGGCATGATCACGATCTCGTCCCCGGCAACCAGGCTGCCGGATTCGATGCGGCCCGCCACGATGCGGCGGTCGTCGAACTTGTAGATCGCCTGCACCGGCAGCCGCAGCGCCAGCGCTTCCAGCGGGCGCGCCGGCTCGAGCTGGTCCAGCGCCTCGACCACGGTCGGTCCCTTGTACCAGCCGATGCGGTCGGTGCGCGTGGCGACGCCATCACCGTCGCGCGCGGAGATCGGGATCACGGCCGTCGGCGTCACGCCGAGGCCGTTGAGATGCGCGGAAATCTCGTCGCTGATCGCCTGGAAGCGATCGGCGGAGAAATCCACGCGGTCCATCTTGTTGACGACGATCGCGACCTGCTTCACGCCGAGCAGATGCAGGAGATAGCCGTGCCGCCTGGTCTGGTCGCGCACGCCCTCGAGCGCGTCGATGATCAGCACCGCGCCGTCGGCCTGAGAGGCGCCGGTGATCATGTTGCGCAGGAATTCGGCATGGCCGGGCGCGTCGATCAGCACGATGTCGCGCGAATTGGTGCGGAAGCGGATCTGCGTGGTGTCGATGGTGATGCCCTGGTCGCGCTCGGTCTGGAGCGCGTCGAGCAGGAACGACCATTCGAACGGCATGCCGCGCCGCGCGCTGACGGCTTTCAGCATCTCCAGCTTGCCGTCGGGCAGGCTGCCGGTCTCGTGCAGGAGGCGGCCGACCAGCGTCGACTTGCCGTGGTCGACATGGCCGACGATGACGATGCGGACCTGCGGGCGCGTGGTGCCGTTCGGGGTCGCGGGCGAAGCGGGGGTGACGATCATGTTCATGGCCGCGTTGCGTCCTGAGGTCAGAGATAGCCGGCGACGCGCAGACGCTCGAAGGCGTCTTCGGTCTCGTGGTCGAGCGCGCGTCCCGCGCGCTCCGGCACCTTGGTCTGCTCGAGCTCGACCAGGATCTCCTCGATGGTCGACGCAGTCGAATTCACCGGATTGGTGATGTCCTGATCGCCCAGCGAGCGGTAGCGCTTGCCGTTTTGCGACAGATAGAGCGGGATGATCGGGATGTTCTCGCGCTTGGTGTAGGCCCAGATGTCGGCCTCGGTCCAATGCAGGATCGGATGGATGCGCAAATGCGCGCCTTGCGGCGGCGAGGCGTTGAAATGATCCCAGAACTCAGGCGGCTGGTCGCGCACGTCCCAATTGCCTTCGAGACCGCGCGGCGAGAACACGCGCTCCTTGGCGCGGGTGGCCTCCTCGTCGCGGCGGATGCCGGCGATCAGGCCGTCGAAGCCGTATTTGCCGAGTGCCATCTTGAGGCCTTCGGTCTTGCGCGCAGCGGAACGGGCGGCCGGCGGCAGCGTTGGGTCGACGGCATCGATGGGCGGGCAGGGCTCGACGCGTAGGTCGAGATCCCACTCCTTCCCGTAATGATCGCGGAAGCGATACATCTCCGGAAACTTCTTGCCGGTGTCGACATGGAGGGCCGGGAACGGCATGCGGCCGAAGAACGCCTTGCGCGCCAGCCAGATCATGACGTTGGAGTCCTTGCCGAGCGACCACAGCAGGGCGATCTTCTTCAGACGGGCGAAGGCCTCGCGGAAAATGTAGATGCTCTGCGCCTCGAGCTGGTCCAGATGGTCCATGCTGGGCGCAACATCAGCAGAAAATTCTTGCGAGCCCGAGCGCCCGGTGAGGGCGGGGCTGCTCACTCCGACAGCTGCGGAATCGTCCTTGAGAAGATGCATCTCTGCCACTTTGCGTTTGGAGGCGAAAATTCTATAGTTGCAGCGCAGGAGAGAAGAAAAAATTTTCTCTTTGCGCGCTCGAAACGACACATATATAGAAAATAATTCCAGTCAACCCCGGATGTGGGGGAAGCGAGTATCGTATGCGGTTCTTGCCGGTGTTCCTCGATCTCAAGGCCGGTCCGGTGGTCCTCATCGGTGCGGGTGAGCTTTTGCGCGCCAAGCTGCGCGTGCTCACTGCGGCCGATGCGCGCGTCCGCGTGCATGCGATCGACGGCAATCAGGACATGGGCCTTAGCTCCGAGGACGCGGCGCGCGTCGACATCGCGACCGGCGATCCGCTCATCGCCGATCTCTCAGGCGTCATCGCGATCGTCTGCGCCGGGGCGGGCGATGTCGGCGTTGCGATGTCGGCGCGGGCGAAGGCGCTCGGCCTGCCGGTCAACGTCATGGACGATCTCGAGCATTCCAGCTTCATCTTCCCGGCCATCGTCGATCGCGGCGATGTCGTGGTCGCGGTCGGCACCGGCGGCACCTCTCCGGTGGTGGCGCGACGCGTGCGCGAGAAGATTGAGGCGCTGCTGCCGGCGCGCATTGGCGAGCTCGCCGAGTTCATCGGCGGCTTCCGTAAGTCCATCAACGAGCGCATTGCCGAGTTTCCGCTGCGCCGCCGCTTCTGGGAGCGCGTCATCGACGGCCCGATCGGCGCCTCCGTGCTCGCCGGCCGCAAGGGCGAGGCGGACGCGGCGCTCAAGGCCATTGCCGATCCCGCCGCGTTCGCGCGTGCCGACAAGCCGGAAGGCTCCGTTGCGCTGGTCGGCGCCGGCCCGGGCGATCCCGATCTTCTCACTATCAAGGCGCTGCGCGCGCTCCAGGACGCCGACATCGTCTTCCATGACGAGCTGGTCTCGTCCGAAATTCTCGATCGCATCCGCCGCGACACGACGCGCGTTGCGGTCGGCCGCCGCGTCGGCAAGCCCGGCGTCGGCCAGGACGCCATCAACACGCGCATGATCGAGGCCGCGCAGTCAGGTCAGCGCGTGGTGCGGCTGAAGGGCGGCGATCCCTTCGTGTTCGGCCGCGGCGGCGAAGAGGTCGAAGCGCTGCGCTCGGCGGGCGTTGCCTATTCGATCATTCCCGGCATCACCGCCGGGCTCGGCGGCGCCGCCGATTTCGAGGTGCCGCTCACCTATCGTCATGAAGCGACCCGCATCACCTTCCTCACCGCGCACAAGGCGCGCGATGCGGAAGCCGTGGACTGGTCGACGCTCACCGACACCAAGATGACCGTCGTGGTCTACATGGGCATGACCGCGGCGCCGGCCGTGCGCGCAGGCCTGTTCGCCGCGGGGCGTTCGCCCGAAACGCCGGTCGGTGTGTTCGCCCGCGTCACGCGGCCCGATGCGCAAGGCGCGATCGGCACGCTGCGCGACCTGCCCGAGCTCGTGCGGCGGATCCATGGCGGTCCCGCCATCCTCATCATCGGCGACGTGGTCCGGCATGCCGGCTCGCTTCGCCGCCAGACACCCAAGCAAATCATCTCCGACCTATTGGATGCTGCCGAATGACCTCTCCTCTGCAACAAAAGCTGAAAATTACGGGTCCCTCCGTTGTGACCGCCAACCGGACCTGGGACGGCGTCGTCGTCTATCGCACGGCTGCCAGGGGCTGGTCCGTGGAACTGACGGATGCCGCGATCGTGCGAAACTCGGACGAAGCGAAAGCGTTGCTCGCCGAGGCCGTGGCCGATGACGTCGGCGCGATCGGCCCCTATATCGCCCCGGTGCAAGTCGACGAGGCCGGCAAGATCCTGCCGGGTAATCTGCGTGAGCAGATTCGCCGCGATGGCGTGACGATCGGCTTGCCCGTCTGAATGTTGGCAGAGCTGTAAGGCATTCTTCATGTACGCTTACGACGAAATCGACCGCACGCTGGTCAACGAGCGCGTCTCGGAATTCCGCGACCAGGTGCAGCGCCGTCTCTCGGGCGAGCTCACCGAAGACGAATTCAAGATGCTGCGCTTGCAGAACGGCGTCTATCTGCAACTCCACGCCTACATGTTTCGCGTCGCGATTCCCTACGGCACGCTGGCGTCGAACCAGTTGCGGGCGCTTGCCCATGTCGCGCGCAAATACGACCGCGGCTACGGCCATTTTACCACGCGCCAGAACATCCAGTTCAACTGGATCAAGCTGTCGGACTTGCCGGACGCGCTGGCCGATCTCGCCGAGGTCGGCATCCACGCGATGCAGACCTCCGGCAACAATATGCGCAACGTCACCTCGGACCAGTGGGCCGGCGTCGCGCCCGGTGAGATCGAGGATCCCCGCATCTGGTCGGAGCTGATCCGCCAGCACACCACGCTGCATCCGGAATTCTCGTTCCTGCCGCGCAAGTTCAAGATCGCGATCACCGCGTCGGACCACGACCGTGCCGCGATCAAGGTCCACGATATCGGACTGCGCCTGATCAAGAACGAGAAGGGCGAAACCGGCTTCGAGGTCCTGGTCGGCGGCGGTCTCGGCCGTACGCCGTTCATCGGCAAGACCATCAAGCACTTCGTGCACGGCCGCGATCTCTTGAGCTACATCGAGGCCATCCTGCGCGTCTACAATCAGTACGGACGCCGCGACAACATCTATAAGGCCCGGATCAAGATCCTGGTGCACGAGCTCGGCATCGAGAAGTTCTCGCGCGAGGTCGAGGAGGAGTGGCAGCACATCCGCAACTCCTCGCTCCAGATCGACGACGAGGTGATCGAGGACATCCGCTCGCGCTTCATCTATCCCGCGTACGAGAAGCTGCCGCACATGCCGGACGAGCTGCGGCAGGCCGCGGCCGACCCCGATTTCGAGGCGTGGCGCAAGAACTCCGTCGCCCCGCACAAGAACCCGGGCTATTCCATCGTCACGATCTCGCTGAAGCCGATCGGCGCGCCTCCGGGTGATGCCACCGCCGAGCAGATGGATGCGCTCGCCGATCTCGCCGACAGATATTCCTTCGGCGAAATCCGCGTCGGTCACGAGCAGAACCTGGCGCTTCCGCATGTCGCCAAGCGCGATCTGCCGGCGTTGTGGAAGGCGCTCGACAAGCTCGGGCTGGCGACGCCGAACGTCAATCTGATCACCGACATCATCGCCTGCCCGGGGCTCGACTATTGCTCGCTGGCGAATGCGCGCTCTATCCCGATCGCGCAGGAATTGACGCGGCGCTTCGCCAATCACGAGCTCGCCAACCTGATCGGCCGGCTGCACATCAACATCTCCGGCTGCATCAATGCCTGCGGCCATCACCATGTCGGCCATATCGGCATTCTTGGCGTCGAGAAGAACGGCGAGGAGGTCTACCAGATCACCATCGGCGGCCGCGCCGACGAGAGCGCCGCGCTCGGCAATCTGATCGGCCCCGGCGTCAAGTTCGACGAGGTCGCCGACGTCGTCGAGGACATCGTGGAAGCCTATCTCGCGCTGCGCGAGCGCCCGGAGGAGCTGTTCATCGACACGGTGAAGCGCCTCGGCGTCGAACCCTTCAAGGAGCGTGTCTATGCCACTCGTTAATGGCGGAAAAATCGTCGACGACAGCTTCGTCAAGCTGGCGGTCGACACGCCGCTGCCGGAGGGCGGCGACATCCTGGTGCCGGCCGAGCGTTTCGTCGGTGAGGCCGATGCGTTGCTCAAGCGTGCCGGCAAGGTCGGCGTGATCTGGCCGAACAATCGCGACATCGACGAGCTCGTGCCGTATCTCGGCAAGGTCGCCGCCGTTGCGCTGGTGTTCCCGAGCTTCCGCGACGGACGCGCCTACAGTCAGGCGCGTCTGCTGCGCGAGCGCTACAACTATCGCGGCGAGCTGCGTGCCACCGGGCAGGTGCTGCGCGACCAGTTCGTGTTCATGCTGCGTGCGGGCTTCGATTCCTTCGAGGTCAAGAAGCAGGCCGACGCGGAAGCCTTCATGCAGACCGCAAAGCGCTATTCGGTGTTCTACCAGCCGACCGGCGACGGCCGGATCACGGCGCTGCACCGGCGCATGCAGTTGCGTCACTCCGAAGGTGTCGGCACGTGAACGCAATCGCGCCTCAGGTATCTCCGGTGTCCGTTTCCGCGCTGCCCTCGGCCGCGGAACTCGATCGCGCCTTGCGCGATGCCTCGCCCGCGGAGGTCATCGCCGCGGCCCTGAAGGCGGTCGGCCGCGACAAGCTTGCGCTGGTGTCGTCCTTCGGCACGGAATCGGCGACGCTTCTGAAGGTGATGGCGGACGTCGATCCGTCGATCCCCGTGATCTTCCTCGACACCGGCTGGCTGTTCGAGGAGACGCTCGCCTATCGCGACATGCTGATCGCGACGCTGGGGCTCAAGGACGTCCGCTCGATCAAGCCGGCGGAGGAGACGCTGTCGCGCGAGGATCCCGACCGCGACCTCTGGTTCTCCGATCCCGACGCCTGCTGCCGCATCCGCAAGGTGGAGCCGCTGGCGCGCGCGCTGAAGCCGTTCGATGCCTGGATCAACGGCCGCAAGCGCTTCCAGGGCAATGCGCGCGCCGACATTCCGGTGGTTGAGGACGACGGTGCGCGGTTGAAGTTCAACCCCTTCGCCAACGTTTCGCGCGAGGAACTCGAGGCGATTTTCGTCCGCGCCAAATTGCCGCGTCATCCACTGGCCGCCTCCGGTTTCCTGTCGGTTGGGTGTATGCCTTGCACCAGCAGAACGGCCGAAGGCGAGGATGTGCGCGCCGGTCGCTGGCGCGGCCGGGCCAAGACAGAATGCGGCATCCACACGATGAAGACTTCGTAGCACAGTCAGGCTGCGACGCCGCGAACAAGAAAATCCGGTTCCGTTGACTTAGGAGCGGTTTGTCCCGAGTTATGCCCGTGTGCCATCGGCGACATCGACGTCGCTGAGGTGAATGGAGATGGACATGATGCGCCGTATCGTTCTGCTCGCGGCAGGCCTCCTGGCGACAGGCTTCTTGGCAAGCTCGGCTCTCGCTGCTGACATCAATCTTCTGAACGTGTCGTACGATCCGACGCGGGAGCTCTATGGCGAGTTCAACAAGGCGTTCGTGAACGCCTATCAGAAGGAAACCGGCAAGAGCGTCGAGATCAAGCAGTCGCATGGCGGCAGCGGATCGCAGGCGCGCGCGGTGATCGACGGATTGCAGGCCGATGTGGTGACGCTCGCGCTCGCCTATGACATCAATGCGATCGCGAGCAAGGGCCTCATTACGGCCGACTGGCAGAAGCGTCTGCCGCAGAATTCATCACCCTACACGTCCACCATCGTGTTCCTGGTGCGCAAGGGCAATCCGAAGGGCATCAAGGACTGGGACGACCTGCTCAAGCCGGGCGTCGCCGTGATCACGCCCAACCCGAAGACGTCGGGCGGCGCGCGCTGGAACTATCTGGCGGCCTGGGGCTTTGCGCAAAAGAAATACGGATCGGCCGACAAGGCCAAGGATTTCATCGGAAAGCTTTACCAGCAGGTGCCGGTGCTCGATACCGGCGCGCGCGGCGCCACCGTGACCTTCGTCGAGCGCGGCGTCGGCGACGTGCTGCTCGCCTGGGAGAACGAGGCCTATCTCGCGCTCAAGGAATTCGGTCCCCAAAAATTCGAGATCGTGGCGCCGCCGCTATCGATCCTGGCCGAGCCGCCGGTCGCGATCGTCGACAAGGTTGCCGACAAAAAGGGCACCCGCAACGCCGCCGATGCCTACCTTCAGTACTGGTACACCAGAGAAGGCCAGGAGATCGCCGCGCGCAATTTCTACCGTCCGCGCGATGCCGAGATCGCCAAAAAGTATGAAAACTCGTTCGCCAAGGTCGAGCTGTTCACGATCGACGACGTTTTCGGCGGCTGGACCAAGGCGCAGAAGGAACATTTTGCCGACGGCGGCATTTTCGATCAGATCTACAAGAACTGATCGGGCGCTGTCTTAGGAGGCTGTAGCAGGGGGCCTGGTGAGCGCAGTTGTAGCAGCACGACGCCGGACATTGCCGGGCTTCGGTCTCACCATGGGGCTGACGCTTTCCTGGCTATCCATCATCATCCTGATTCCACTCGCCGGCCTGTTCCTGAAATCGCTCGAGCTGAGCCCCGAGCAGTTCTGGAACATCCTCTCCAGCCGCCGCACCCTGAATGCGCTGCGGGTCTCGTTCGGGCTCGCCTTCGCGGCGGCCTGCGTCAATCTGGTCATGGGCAGCATCATCGTCTGGGCGTTGGTGCGCTATCGGTTTCCCGGCCGGCGCCTGTTCGACGCCATCGTCGACGTGCCGTTCGCGCTGCCGACGGCGGTCGCCGGCGTCGCGCTGACCGCGCTGTTTGCCGAGAAGGGCTGGCTGGGCGCGCCGCTCGCCGCGCTCGGCATCAAGGTGGCGTTCACGCCGGTCGGCATCTTTGTCGCCATGATCTTCATCGGCATCCCCTTCGTGGTGCGCACCGTGCAGCCGGTGCTCCAGGATCTCGACCCCGAGATCGAGGAGGCCGCGGGCAGCCTGGGCGCGAGCCGCTGGCAGACCATCATCCGCGTGATCCTGCCCTCGCTCGCGCCGGCGCTGCTCACGGGCCTCGCGCTCGCCTTCGCCCGTGCGGTCGGTGAATACGGTTCGGTGATCTTCATCGCCGGCAATTTGCCGAACGTCTCCGAGATCGCGCCATTGCTGATCGTGATCCGGCTCTCCGAATTCCGCTACGCCGATGCGACCGCCATTGCGGTGGTCATGCTCGTCGTCGCCTTCGTCATTATCTTCGCCGTCAACCGGCTCCAGCGCTGGGCGCAGAGCCGGATCCCGGCGCGCTGAGGGCGGATGCGATGACGATGCAGATGGCAGATTCCGTCTCGCTCTCGGCCTCGGACGCCAGGGCGCGCGCGCATGCGGCGGCCGCGCAGGACAACCTTCGCACCGAACCGCGCGCGGTGCGCATCGCCATCATCACGCTGGCGGTGCTGTTCCTCTCCGTCTTCGTCGTGCTGCCGCTGGTCGTCGTGTTCGCGCAGGCGTTCTCGAGAGGCATTCTGGCCTATCTTTCCGCGCTCGCCGACCCGGAGGCGTTGTCAGCGATCAAGCTGACGCTGCTGGTCGCCGCGATCTCGGTCGGCCTCAATCTCGTATTCGGCCTCGTCGCCGCCTGGGCCATCGCCAAGTTCGAGTTCAGCGGCAAGACCTTCCTGATCACGCTGATCGACCTGCCGTTCTCGGTGAGCCCGGTGATCTCGGGTCTCGTCTTCGTGCTGCTGTTCGGCGCGCAGGGCTATTTCGGCGGCTGGCTTAGGGATCACGACATCCAGATCCTGTTCGCTGTGCCCGGCATTGCGCTCGCGACCACCTTCGTGACCTTCCCCTTCGTGGCGCGCGCGCTGATCCCCCTGATGCAGGAGCAGGGCACGCAGGAAGAGGAAGCCGCGATCTCGCTCGGCGCCTCGGGCCTGCAAACCTTCTTCCGCGTCACGCTGCCGAACATCAAATGGGGCGTGCTCTACGGCGTCCTGCTCTGCAACGCGCGCGCGATGGGCGAGTTCGGTGCGGTGTCGGTCGTGTCGGGCCACATTCGCGGCGAGACCAACACCATGCCGCTGCTGGTCGAGATCCTCTACAACGAGTACCAGTTCGTCGCCGCGTTCGCGATCGCCTCGCTGCTGGCGATGCTGGCGCTGATCACGCTGATCGCAAAGACCGTTCTCGAACGTCATCTGGACGAAGGACAGGACGCAAGTGACCATTGAAGTCAGGAATCTCGTCAAGAAGTTCGGCAGCTTTGCCGCCCTCGATGGCGTCAACCTCAAGGTCGACAATGGCGAGCTGCTGGCGCTGCTCGGGCCTTCGGGCTCCGGCAAGACCACGCTGCTGCGCATCATCGCTGGCCTCGACTGGCCCGACTCGGGCGAGGTCTCCTTCAACGGCGAGGACGCGCTGGCGCAAGGCGCGCGTGAGCGGCACGTCGGCTTCGTGTTCCAGCATTACGCACTGTTCCGCCACATGACGGTGTTCGAGAACGTCGCCTTCGGCCTGCGCGTGCAGCCGCGCGCGGTCCGGAAAGAGGAAGCCAGGATCCGCGCCCGGGTGAAGGAGCTGCTCGATCTCGTGCAGCTCGACTGGCTTGCCGACCGCTATCCGAGCCAGCTCTCCGGCGGCCAGCGCCAGCGCATCGCGCTTGCCCGCGCGCTCGCGATCGAGCCGCGCATCCTGTTGCTCGACGAGCCCTTCGGCGCGCTCGATGCGAAGGTGCGGAAAGAACTGCGCAAATGGCTGCGCTCGCTGCATCACGAGATCAACGTCACCTCGATCTTCGTCACCCACGACCAGGAGGAAGCGCTGGAAGTCGCCAACCGCGTCGTGGTGATGGACAAGGGCAGGATCGAGCAGATCGGCTCGCCCGAAGACGTCTATGAAAGCCCGGCGACTGCTTTTGTCCACGGCTTCATCGGCGAATCCATCGAGCTCCCGGTCAGGATTGACGACGGCGTGGTCCGGCTCGGCGAGCGGCCGCTCCGGCTTGCGGCGGACGGACTTGCGCCTGGCGCGTCACGACTGTTCGTGCGGCGACATGACATGCTGATCGGTCCGCCCGGCAGTGGCGCCTTCGAGGGCGCCGTGCGGCACGTCCGGAATTTTGGCCCGGTGCAGCGGGCCGAGGTGGCGCTGTTCGGCGGCGAAACCATCGAGATCGACGCTCCCCGCGACAAGGAACTCCGCGCCGGAGACAGGGTCGGCCTCGAGCCCCGCCGCTACCGGATATTTGCGGGTTAACGCCTCGTCATTCCGGGATGGTCCGAAGGACCAGACCTCAGGTGCGCAGTTGCGCACCGGGGAATCTCGAGATTCTCAGGTGCGCAATTGCGCACCCTAGTTCGATGCTTTGCATCGCCCCGGAACGATTTGCGTCGATTTTCCTCAAAATTCACCTTTCAGCCACGGTTGGTATGCAACAACGGCCCTTCATTTGGGGGCCCCGATTCATGCGCGCTGCGGCCGCAATACTCATTACTTTGCTGCTCGCCGGCTGTGCCGGCAACGAAGCACCGGTCCAGCAGCCGTCGATGTATGCCGATATGGCGGTCCCGGGCGCCAAGCTCGACGCGCCGGCGGCCGCGGTGATGATCTCGCAATACCGCCAGAACAATGGGCTCGGCACCGTCGTGATCGACCCCGACTTGATGCGGCTCGCCGAATCCCAGTCCCAGGCGATGGCGGCGGCCAACAAGATGGACCATGACGTTCGCGCGCCCCTGGCCAAGCGCCTCAGTGCCGGCGGCTATCCGGCCAGCGTGGCGGTCGAGAACGTCTCGGCCGGCTATCATACGTTGGCGGAAGCGTTTTCCGGCTGGCGCGACTCGCCCCCGCACCGGGCGAACATGCTCAAGAGCGGTGTCACAAAATTGGGCATCGCGGCGGGCTATGCTCCAGGCACCAAATACAAGGTGTTCTGGACCATGATCCTGGCCTCGACGGATCCCCGATAAGCCAGACTTGATCCCGGGATGCATTGACGCCGCGGCGAACTGTCGCCACGGTCGCTCGCCATCTGCTATTGTTCCCGCATGACAGATCATACCAGCCCGGAAACCGCCAGCGTCCCCGCAAATGCGCAACGTGTCCTGGTGTTGCAGGGCGGCGGTGCGCTCGGCTCCTATCAGGCCGGCGCCTATCAGGCGCTGTGCGGCTATGGCTTCGAGCCCGAATGGGTCGCCGGCATCTCCATCGGGGCGGTCAACGCCGCCATCATCGCCGGCAATGAGGGCCACACCCGCGTCAAGCGGATGAAGGAATTCTGGGAGATGGTCTCGGCGCCGGTGCCGTGGAAGCCGATCGGCAAGAGCGACCACAGTCGCGAGCTGTTCAACTCCACCAGCGCCGCGCTGATCGCGACCTTCGGCGTCCCCGGCTTCTTCGTCCCGCGCGTGCCGCCCGCGCCGATGTGGCCGCCGGGCCATCCCGAGGCGGAAAGCTACTACGACACGTCGCCCCTGAAGAAGACGCTGGAGCGTCTGGTCGATTTCGACCGCATCAACGACCTCAAGACGCGCTTCTCCGTCGGCGCCGTCGGCGTCACCTCCGGCAACTTCAAATATTTCGACAATTACGAGTTCAAGAAACTCGGCAAGAAGATCGGTCCCGAGCACATCATGGCCTCCGGCGCGCTGCCGCCGGGCTTTCCGTCCGTCGTCATCGACGGCGAGCATTACTGGGACGGCGGCATCGCCTCCAACACGCCGCTCGACTACGTGCTCGATGCCGAGGTGGCTCGCGACATGCTGATCTTCCAGGTGGATCTGTTCAGCGCCCGCGGCGACCTGCCGAATTCGCTGTTAGAGGCCACCGAGCGCGAGAAGGACATCCGCTTCTCCAGCCGCACGCGGATGAACACCGACAAGAACAAGCAGATCCACAACGCCCGCAGGGCGGTGCGCGACCTGATTTCCAAATTGCCCGATTATCTCAAGAACGACCCTTCCGTCGAATTCCTTGCGAAGGCATCTCGTGAGAGCACGGTCACCGTGGTGCACCTGATCTACCGCAGCAAGAACTACGAATCCTCGTCCAAGGACTATGATTTCTCGCACGTGGCCATGGTCGAGCATTGGGAAGCCGGCGTGCGCGACGTGCA
Source organism: Bradyrhizobium sp. B025 (assembly GCF_042257955.1). Taxonomy (NCBI): domain Bacteria; kingdom Pseudomonadati; phylum Pseudomonadota; class Alphaproteobacteria; order Hyphomicrobiales; family Nitrobacteraceae; genus Bradyrhizobium; species Bradyrhizobium sp. B025. The sequence goes on from NZ_CP170150.1 coordinate 901,951, forward strand.
TCTGTCGATGCGCCACAAGGACAGGCTCGATCAGCCGCAATCCGGCGAGACCATGGTGACCTACGATCTCACGGGGGACGTCTCCGCGCCCCCGGCAAAAAGGAGCGAATAGAATGGGTAGTCTGTCAGGCAAGAACGCCGTCGTGACCGGATCGACCAGCGGTATCGGGCTCGCCTATGCGCGTGCCTTCGCGGCGGCCGGTGCCAACGTCGTCATCAACGGCTTCGGCTCGGCCGAGGACATCGAGAAGGAACGTGCGAAGATCGAGGCGGACTTCGGCGTGAAGGCGATCTACTCGCCCGCCGACATGACCAAGCCGGCCGAGATCGCCGGGATGATCGCGCTCGGCGAGAAGACCTTCGGCTCGGTCGACGTCCTCGTCAACAATGCCGGCATCCAGTTCGTCTCGCCGATCGAGGAATTCCCGCCGGAGAAATGGGACCAGATCATCGCGATCAACCTGTCCTCGGCTTTCCATGCCATTCGTGCCGCGGTGCCCGGCATGAAGAAGAAGGGCTGGGGCCGCATCATCAACACGGCGTCGGCGCACTCGCTGGTCGCCTCGCCCTTCAAGTCGGCCTACGTCTCGGCCAAGCACGGCATCGCCGGTCTCACCAAGACCGTGGCGCTGGAAGTCGCGACCCACAAGATCACCTGCAACTGCATCAGCCCCGGCTATGTCTGGACGCCGCTGGTCGAGAAGCAGATCCCCGACACGATGAAGGCGCGCAATCTCACGCGTGAGCAGGTCATCAACGACGTGCTGCTCGACGCCCAGCCGACCAAGGAGTTCGTCACCTCCGAGCAGGTCGCCGCACTGGCGCTGTTCCTGTGCAGCGACGATGCCGCGCAGATCACCGGCACCAACCTCTCGATCGACGGCGGCTGGACGGCGGAGTAGGCACTCGATGCCGCAGGGTGGGCAAAGGCGCGTCAGCGCCGTGCCCACCATCCTTCTCGGATTGACGAAAGGCGGTGGGCACGCTTGGCTTTGCCCGCCCTACGAGTTCTCGGACGACGTTTCCGTTCAGTGCGTCCAGGCCAGCGCCGTCACGAACGCGGATGACAGGTTCAGCTCCGCAAACATGATCTTGCCGGCGACCACGAACAGCACGCTGGCAAGCGTCAGGCGCAGCACCGTCTCGGGGACGCGCGTCGCGCTGAAGCTACCGACGATGATGCCGGGCAGCGAGCCCAGCAGCAGCACCCCCATCAGCCCCCAATCGACGTCACCAAGCGCCCAATGTCCGATGCCCGCGACCAGCGTCAGCGGCACCGCATGGGCGATGTCGGAGCCGACGATGGTCGCCATCGGCAGGCGCGGGTAGAGCAGCAGCAGCACGGTCACGCCGACCGCGCCGGCGCCGACGGACGAAATCGACACCAGCACACCGAGCACGATTCCCGTGACCACGGTCGCAATCGCCGTGGTGCGCTCGTCGACGCGCTCCCGCTTCCTGCGGTAGCGTTCCATGATCGCCTTGCGGAAGATCAGGGACGTTGCGGTCAGCAGCAGGGCGAAGCACAGCACCAGATTGACGAGGCTGCGCTCGGCATCGCTTCTGAGATCGAGCTGCCACAGCACGAGCAGCGTCAGGGCGCTTGCCGGAAGGCTGCCGCAGGCGAGCCGCAGCACCGCCGGCCAGTGCACGCTGCGCGACCAGCCATGCACCACGCTGCCGCCGGTCTTGGTGGCGGCGGCATAGAGCAGGTCGGTGCCGACAGCGGTGGACGGATGGACGCCGAACAGCAGGATCAGCAGCGGTGTCATCAACGAGCCGCCACCCACGCCGGTCATCCCGACAAGCAGGCCGACGCCAAAACCCGAGGCGACGTAAAGCGGATCAATCATGGTCTGGGGAATCTTAGGTTTATCTCGTCAGTTGGGCAATATGACGTAGAATAAATTTTCCCTGGGAGGCAACCTCTTGGACCAAATAAGAAAAATCATGCTACCGGCCGGCGAACGGCAGTCGTTTCGCCTCGTTTCCGAGCCTGTCACGCAATAGGCGTTCCCCAAGGGGCAGGGCAGGCGAGCGGTTATTTTCCAAACGCCAGAACGTGCAGGCCGAGGCGCTGCCGCACGATCCAGAACAGCAGCACCGTCTCGAAGCTGAGCGAGATCGAGGTCGCGGCCGCGGCGCCATGGCCGCCGAAGCGCGGCACCAGCGCGACGCAGAGCACGACGTTCATCACGAAGGCCAGCGCATAGGCCAGCGCGCAGATCTTCTGCTGGCCGAGCATGTTGAGCAGCCGCTCCACCGGGCCGATGGCGGCGCGCACGACCAGCCCGATCGCGGCGACGAACATGATGTCGTAGCCGACCGTGAACTGCGGCCCGAACAGCCAGAGCAGCGGCTTGCCGAACGCGAGCAGCACGATGGTCGCCGCCAGCGACGGCCAGAACGTCCAGTTGATGGCGTGTGCGACATAGGCCGACAGGCGCGCCTTGTCGCCGCTAGCGTTGTATTCGGCGAAGCGGTGCGCGGTCGTCGCCGACATCGCGTAGTGGATGAACGAGACCAGCGCCAGCGTCTTCACCACCGCGAAGTAGACGCCGACCTCGTCGGAGGGGCGGAACTGCTGAAGCACCAGCACGTCGGTGTAGGACAGCAGCAGATAGAAGCTCTCCACCAGCAGGATCGGCAGCGAGACGGCGAGCCAGCCGCCGATGTCATAGGCCTTCGGCCCGGGCTCGATATGGCCGGCGAGCTTGCGGTTCAGCACCACCATCTGCCCGGTCATCGCGATCCACACCGCACCTAGGCTCGCGACCATCGCGGCGACCGCGCCGATATGATAGCCGAGCAGGAAGGCGCAAGCCGTGATGCCGATGATCAGCGCCTGGCGGATGATGAATTGCGGCATCAGGCCGAGCTGCATCCAGTCATGCGAGCGGGCGATGCCGTCCTGGGTGTTGGCGACGACGAAGGCGGGCAGCGTCATGCAGCCGATATAGAGCGGCAGCGCCTCGGCCGGATCGATCCATGGCGACAGCAGCTTGACGACGCCGGCGAGGCCGAGCGACACCAGCGTGGAGGCGGCAAAGGTCAGCCAGCGGCTGCCGGAGAGAAAGCCGCGCAGCAGCGCGTGCTCGCCGCCGGTGCGATACTCCGGAATGATCTTCTGTGCGGAGGCCGAGATGCCGAAATCCATCATGCTGCCGAGCAGCAGCACCCAGGTCCAGACATAGACGTAGATGCCGTAGTCGGACGTGCCCATCCAGCGCGCGAGCAGAACCTGCGAAAAATAGGCAAGGCCCGCGCTGATGACGCGGATGATGAAGATGGTGCCGGCCAGCCGCCGCGTCAGCGACGCTTCGCTCGATCCGCCCGAGAGCCTAGCCCGCAGCCGCGCGATCAGCCCGGCCGGTCCGCCCGCTGCAGGTTCTGCATCCATCACGGCCAATTCGAAAATCCCCAGGGCGTTCCGCATGCCGCGGCAGCCTTGCTGCAGCAGCCTTGGGAATTAGCAACCATTCGTTAAGATTCGGTTGGGTGCTTTCCGTCGTCGTCCTGGCGAAAGCCAGGACCCATTACCCCAGGGAGAAGTTTGGCGAAGGCCCGGGGTTAGCAGCTTCGCGTCACGACTGCTCCCAGGGGTAATGGGTCCTGGATCGGCGCTCCGCTTCGCTACGCTTGTCCAGGACGACCATCACTCCAAATTCGTGTTGAACTCGTACGACTTCTCCGGCCCGACCAGCGTGAACTTCAGCGCCGCCCCGTCGGGCTTGGCGCCCGGCGGCAGCCCGTCGAGCTCGAAGGAGAAGCGCTTCACGCCGGGCGGGCTGGGCTCGACCGGCGCGGGAATCGGCAGCGACCAATCCGGCGTCGGCCCTTCGACGAACAGATTGACCTTGCGCGCATCCGCCGGCGCGACGACGTCGACCACCACGTTCTTGGGCCCGTCGCGCTTGACGTCGCGGATCGTCAGCGGATTGGGATCGCCGATATTGGCGGGCTTCGGCACGGTGTCGAGCGCTGCACGCAGGTTGGCGTCCTCGGTCGAGGCGACGCTGTTGAAGCCGAGCTCGGCGCTGGCCTCGACGGGAATGCAGAGCTTTTCGCACACCGCGTAGTTGATCTCGGCGCGCAAGGTCACCGGCTTGTCGGCGGCCTTGGCGACGATGCGCAAGGGCAGCACGATCTGGTCGTGATAGCCGATCGAATGGCCGCCCGCGCCGTCGTCGAACTTCAGCGGCGCCGGCCACATGATCGTCACAGCCTCGACATTCTCCGATTTCGAGAAGTCGAACCGCGGCGGTACGCCGGAATCCCCGGGCGTACGCCAGTACGTCTTCCAGCCCGGCTGGAGCTGGAAGGCAATACCGCCGAGCAGCACGGCGCCGCTGCGTGATCCCGCCAATAGGCGCACCGCGGAATGTCCGTCGCGCTGCCAGGGCGAGGCGTCGTCGGCGCGGGCTGCGAGGGCCAGTGACGACGCAAGCAGGGTTGTCGCGACGCCGATCGCCGCACGCAGGGGAACTCTTGTGAGCATGGTACGTCTTTACAGGGGCAACCCGGGTCAAACCATTGAATTGCTTGTGATGGATGCACTCGAATCAGGTCTCTGCAAGCCTTGATTTGACAGCGGCCGGGCCCAACATCAGGATAGGAATTGAAACCGGAGTGCTTCACCGATGGCTCCCACAGGCAAGAGGACGGGCGAAAGCACCCGCAGCACGGGCCCCGCGCCCCCCAGTTCGGCCGGCTACCTCGACGGCCGCCTCCTGATCGCCATGCCCGTGATGGGCGATGCGCGCTTCGAGCGCTCGGTGATCTATCTCTGCGCCCATTCGGCCGAAGGCGCGATGGGCATCATCGTCAACCATCCCGCCGGCAGCATCGACTTCCCCGAGCTGTTGGAGCAGCTCGGCATCATCAGGAAGGGCGAGCACATCAAGCTGCCGGAGAACGCCGAAAGCATGAAGGTGCTGCGCGGCGGCCCGGTCGATACCGGGCGCGGCTTCGTGCTGCATTCCAGCGATTTCTACATCGAGAACGCGACGCTCCGGATCGACGACGGCGTCTGCCTCACCGCAACCGTCGATATCCTGCGCGCGATCGCCAACGGCTCCGGCCCCAAGCACGCCATCCTCGCGCTCGGCTATGCCGGCTGGGCGCCGGGCCAGCTCGAGACCGAGATCCAGAGCAACGGCTGGCTGCATTGCGATGCGGATGCGGACCTGATCTTCGGCGACGACGTCGACGAAAAATACGGCCGCGCGCTCCGCAAGATCGGCATCGATCCCGGCATGCTCTCGAACGAGGCAGGGCACGCGTAGCTGGTGTGCCGTCGTCGGCTGTCGTGCCTCAGCCTCCGCTGTCATGCCCCGGCTTGACCGGGGCATCCAGTACGCCGCAGCTTCTCGATTCTATCACTGCTGCCTCTGGAATACTGGATCGCCCGGTCAAGCCGGGCGACGACACCGATTGCTGAGTAGCGCCTACTCCGCCGCTTGCTGCTGCACCGTCGGCTCCGTCCCCGCCACCGTCGCGCGGCGCATGTCGCGGGGCTGGGACTGGTCGTAGCGGCGGACGCGGTGCATGGTCTGGCGGTTGTCCCACATCACGAGGTCATGCAGCTTCCATTTGTGGACGTAGACGAATTCGGCCTGCGTCGCGTGCTCGTTGAGATCGCGCAACAGCAGCCGCCCCTCCGGCACGCTCATGCTGACGATCTTGCCGGCATGCGACGAGAGATACAGCGACTTGCGGCGGTGGACCGGATGGGTGCGCACGAGGCGTTGCAGCACCGGCTTGAACATCTGCTTCTCTTCGTCGGTGTACTCGGTGAAGCCGAGCGAGCCGCGCGAATACATCAGCGAGTGCTCGCAGACGAGGTCCTCGATTTCGGCCTTGGTCTCGTCGTCGAGCGCGTCATAGGCGGCGCGCATGTCCGCGAATTCGGTGTTGCCGCCCGTCGGGTTCACCACGCGCGCCGACAGCAGCGAGAATTTTGCGGGAATGGGACGGAACGAGCTGTCGGAGTGCCAGAGGCAGTTGCCGAGATTGAACAGGTGCGTGCGGCTGTCCTTGGCCAGCGGCTTGCCGTCCTTGCCGAGATTGGAGACGTCGTTCAGGCCGGATTGCAGCCGGTAGTCCTTCTCCTTGGTGACCGTGCCGCCGCGCGCGTCCTCGCGCTGGCCGAAGTTCAGCGCGAAAGCCATCTGCTGCTCGTCGGTGATGTCCTGGTCGTGGAAAACGAGCACCGCGTATTTGTCCATGGCGGACTCGACCTCGCGGGCCTCGCCCGGCGTGAGCGGCTTTCGCAAATCGAGGCCGGAAACCTCGCCGACAAAATGCGTCTGAAGCTGCCGGATGGCGATCGTCATGGCGTTTTCTCCCGCGGACCGCGAGCGGTTGCTCCCGCTCTGTTGACAAAAAAGCTACTCCGGCAACCGCAGATGTCAACGCTTGCTCAGCATACCTCTTACGCGTTGCGCGCCATCAGGCCGCCGTCGACCGGGATCACCGCGCCGGTCAGGAACGACGCGGCCGGCAGGCACAGGCTCAGCGTCATGTGCGCGACCTCCTCGGGATCGCCGTAGCGGCCGAGTGCCGTCCGACGCTTGGCGTAGATGGTCTTGTGCTCTTCCGAGATACGGTCGGTGATCGCGGTGCGGATCGGGCCCGGGCAGATGCAGTTGACGGTGATGCCTTCGCGGCCGAGTTCGACCGCGAGCGAGCGGGTCAGGCTCGCCACGCCGCCCTTCGCCGCCGAATAGGGACTGTGCAGCGCGGTGGCGCCGAGCGCCTCGGTCGAGGCAATGTTGACGATGCGCGGGCTCTTCGATTTGCGCAAGTGAGGCAGCGCGGCGCGGATGATGCGCGGATGCGCCGTCAGCATCACGGCGATGCCCCTGGCCCAGGCATCTTCGTACGTCTCGTCATCGATCGCGACACGCACGGAGATGCCGGCATTGTTGACGACGATGTCGAGCCCGCCGAAATGCGCTGCAACGTCATGGACCACGCGCTTGATCTCGCCGCCGTCGGCGACATCGAGCTTCCAGGCCTTCGCCGACCCGCCGCTCGCTGCGATCTCCTTCGCGACGGCTATCGCGCCTTGCTCGTCATAATCGGTCACCGCGACGTTCGCACCCTCGATGGCGAACACGCGCGCCGTCGCGCGCCCCATGCCGCTGGCCGCGCCGGTCACGAGAACGGTCAGGCCCTTCACGGACCGGCTCAGCTGTTTGAATTCGGACATGCTGTTTCCTCGCGTCCTTCTGTTTCTTGTTATGAGATTGACAAGGCTGGCATCGATCCGCAGACAGGTCAAACAAGCAAAATAAAAGGGGAGGTCGCGATGGCGAACGAGCTGGATTTTTCGGGCAAGCAGGTGCTGGTCGTCGGCGGTTCCAGCGGCATCGGCAACGGCATCGCGCAAGCCTTTCGCACCAGGGGTGCTGCTGTTGCGGTTTGCGGCACGCGTGCTCACGCAACGGAATATTCGGCTGAGGAAGGCTCCGATCTCACCGGCCTTGCTTACGCGCAGCTCGACGTCAGCAATCCCGCTGCGATCGAAGCCTTCAAGCCGTCCTTCGATCGTCTCGACATCCTCGTGCTTGCGCAAGGCGCTGTGATCTATCGCCGGGGCGAGTTCGAGATGACCGGTTTCCGCAAGGTCGTCGAGGTCAATTTGATGAGCCTGATGGCGTGCGCGACGCGGTTTCATTCCATGTTGCGGGATGCGAAGGGCGCGCTGATCATGGTGTCCTCGACCGCGGCCTATCATTCCACCATGGGCAATCCCGCCTACAACGCCTCGAAGACCGGTGCGGTCGGATTGACGCGCACGCTAGGGGAGGCCTGGGCCGAGGACGGCATTCGCGTCAACGGTATCGCGCCCGGCCTCGTCGATACCAAAATGACGAAGGTCACGACCGACAATCCCAAGCGGCTCGAAGGTGCCTTGTCGCGCATTCCCCTGCGGCGATTGGGCACGCCGGCTGACATGGCGGGCGCGGCGCTGTTTCTGGCATCGCCGCTGTCGTCCTACATCATCGGCCAGACGCTGGTCGTCGATGGCGGACTCATTCTCTAGGCGATTGCTCTAGGCGATTGGAACTGCGCTGCGCCTGATCGGTTACTCCGGCTGACCCCCGAGGAGGAGCACATGGACAAGGATCGAATTGTTGGATCGGCCAAGGAATTCGCTGGCCGCGCGGAAGGCGCAGTCGGAGATCTGGCGGGCGATGCGCAGACACAGGCGTCGGGCAAGGCGCGCGAGGCTGCCGGCACCGTGCAGAATCTCTACGGCCAGGCCAAGGACGCCGTGCGTGAGGCCAGCGAGACCGCGGCCGGCTACGCCAAGGATGCCTACGACAACAGCGGCGAGACCTTCCGCGATGGTTCGCAGGCGATTGCCAGGAAGGTGCAGGACAATCCGCTCGGCGCACTGCTCGTCGCTGGCGGCATCGGCTTCGCGCTCGCGCTGCTGATGTCACGGCCGGCACGCCGCCCGCCGCCGCGCTGGCGCTATTACGGCTGAGCCACCCCGCCTCGTCATTCCGGGCTCGCGCTTCGCGCGCCCGGAATCGCATTACATCAGAAATCCAGCTACCGGATCACTTCCGCCGATCGGCCGACATTGCCCGGCGGACGCGGGATCGCGGGGTTTTGAGCCGGATTGCGCGGCCCTGGTGCCGGCGCCAGCTGACGCGGTGCCTGCTGCGGCGAGCCGAAGCCGAAGAAATCACGGAACGACGGCGTCGCCTGGGCCGGCTGCTGCACCACCGGCGGTTTCTTCGGTGCGAGCTTTGGCGGCGCGATCGCAGCAGCCGCCGCGCCCGCCGCGCCCGGCGCGCCGGGAGCCGCAGCGCCGCCGTCGGGCGTCGTCGCGGCCATCGGCGTATCGCCCTTGGCCTGCTCGCGGCCGACTTCGCGGCGCGGCCAGGCATAATCGTCGGCACGGCCTGCGGGGGCCGTCAGCGGCTCGCCTTTCACCATCGTCTTGGCAGCGAGCGCATCGACGGCAGCGGGACGCGAGCCCGGGCCGCCCAGCAATTGATCGGTCGAGATCGAGGCCGCGACTAGCGGCACGATCGGGCCGGCGAGCGGGCGCGGCGCGGGCTTGCCGGGCTCGACGCTGGTGTCGGGCGTCGCCGGCTCGCTCGGCAGCGCGATCGGGCCGGAGCGGCCTGCGAGCAGGCGCGTGATCTCGCGCTCGACATAGTGCGCCAGCTTGCGCGCGCCGGGCTTGGTGAAAAAGACGCCGTCATAGGTGCGGAGCTGACGGATCTGGCCCTCGAAGTCCGGACCCTTCTGGAGGAAGCGGCCGGCTTCGTCGACGAAGCCGTCCCAGACATCGACATAGGTGATGCCGGCCTTGGCCGCGCCCTCGCGATAGAGCGAATCCAGGAACAGCATGTCCGCCGTGCCCTTGGGGCCGCGGATCGCGGGCAGGCCGACCCAGAGCACCGGCACGCCCTTGGCCTTCAGGACGTTGGCCAGCTCCTCGATCTTCTTGGCGTAGAGCTCGACCCAGCGGTCGTCGCGGAATTCGTAGAGGCCGTTCGGGTTGCGTGCGGTCTTCTCGGGAGCAGCGACCTGCGGCGCGTCGGCGTTGTCGGCGTCATCCTGCGGCAGGTCGGCATCGGCCGGCTTGTCGTCCGGCTTCGCCGCGATATCGGGCTTGGCGTCGCCGGGTTTCGCGTCAGGCTTTCCTTGCGGCTTGGCGCGCGCGCCCTTGTCGTTCTTCTTGTCCTTGTCCGAAGCCTTGTCGGATTTCTCAGTCACCGGCTCGCGGATCGAGATACGATCGTTGAGGCCGAGCATGACGACGATGACGTCAGGCTTCTCGGTCTCGAGGATGCCCTTGGCTGCCGCCGCCCAGTCCGAGGGTTCGCCCTTCGGCTGGTACTTGATCAGGCCGGACGTGGTCTTGTGCTTGCGGATCACGCCCATGTCGGGCTGCTCGCTGTAGGCGTCTTCCAGGCCGTAGGCGAGCCAGTCCGCCATGGCGTCGCCGATCACCAGCACGTTCTTGTCGGGAATGGTGTCACGCTTGCTAGGTGCCGGCGCGCGCGAGAAATCCTGGCGCGGCGCCTGCGGCTGTTGCTGCTGGAACGGTGCGAAGAAGTCGCCGCCGAACCAGCCGCCACCACCGCCGCCTTGGCGCGGCGGCGGGGCCGAACGTTGCGGCGGGCCGCCGAAGCCGGGGAAGTTGAAGAATTGCGCCGAGGCGGGTCCTGCGACCGATACCAGAATCGCAAGCGCCGTCCCCAGCGCGATCAGCGGGCCGGTCTCGGTCAGCGCCTTGAACAGGGACTTCTTCGACATGCGATCTCGGGCACCCGCAACGGGTCTGGAAGTGGCTCGATATAATAGCGGAATCAGGCGCCAAACGGGCAGATTCTCTCGCAGATTCTTTGGCCATACACCGGGGAACCGCCGCCCCCGTCAAGGCCGGCACGCAAAATCCCTGTTCAGGGTTACTTTCGGCGCGATTTCACCGTCCGCGCAGCCGTTCCAGCACGTCGGAGGACGCAAAACCGTCCGCGGGGACCCCGATCGAGGCCTGGAAGTTGCGCAAGGCCTCCCGGGTCTGGCCGCCGAACTGGCCGTCCGGGGTGCCCTTGTAGAAGCCGCGCTGGGCCAGCAATTGCTGGAGTTCCAGCCGTTCCGTGCGGGCCAGCTCCCGTTCCTGCCGCGGCCAGGGCTGCACGAAGGGCTGCCCCCCACGCAGGCGGTCGGCGAAATGGCCGATCGCCAGCGCATAGGCCTCGGCCGGGTTGTACTTCATGATGACCCGGTAGTTCTGAAGCATCAGGAAGCCCGGCCCCTGCGCGCCCGCCGGCGCCAGCAGATAGGCTTTCTCCGCCGGATGCGGGAACGGCTGGGCCGTCGGGCGCTTGAGGCCGAGCTTTTCCCACTGCGCGATCGTCATCGCCTTGGCGCGGTCGGCCAGCATGTAGTTGAATCCCTGGGGCACCACGACCTCGAAGCCCCAGGTCTGGCCGGCCTGCCAGCCGTCCTTCTTCAGGTTGTTGGCGGTGGAGGCGATCAGGTCGGTGGGATTGTCGACGACGTCGCGCCGTCCGTCGCCATCGCCGTCCACGGCAAAGCGCTTGAACGCGGTCGGCATGAACTGGGTCGGGCCGAAGGCGCCGGCCCAGGAGCCGCGCATCTGCTCGGGCCTGAGATCGCCGCGATTGAGGATCTCCAGTGCGGAGAGGAATTCGTCCTTGAAATAAGCCTGGCGGCGGCCGATGCAGGCGAGCGTCGCGGTCGATTGCAGCACGCTGCGGTCGCCCATCTGCGTCGAGTAATTGGACTCGATGCCCCAGATCGAGGCGATGATGTAGCGATCGACGCCAGTGGCCTTTTCGGTGGCGTCGAACTGCGCCTTGTATTTGGCGAGCACCTCGCGGCCCTTGGCGAGGCGGTTGTCGTTCACGAGAATGTCGAGATAGTCCCAGATCGACTTGGTGAACTCCGGTTGCGAGTCCATCAGGTCCATGATGCGCAGGTCGGGCGCGAGCCCTGCGGTGAAGCGCTGAAAATTTTCCTCGGTGATGCCGCGCCGTGCGGCATCGGGCCACATCCCTGCAACGCAATTGTTGAAATTGGAGGCGGCCTCGCGGATCGCGGCCGCCGTCATCAGCGGATGGCCGGAAGCGCCGTCCTCGCCGCTCCAGGGTTGCGCGCCGCCGGGACCTGGCGGGGCTTGCGAGGGAGCAGGGTTCGAGCCGGAGAAAATACCGCCGAACAGGTTCGACAGGCCGTTCTGCGCCTGTGCCTGCGCGCAAGCCGGCAGCAGCAAGGCAGCCGCAACCAACGCCACGCTGGTCACGGATCCAGCACGTTTTGCCAGTCCTGCCACTGATTGCATCATGTCCCACCTGTCAGGCCAAAAATCCGCCATCAGGAGGCCCGGTTGCGGTTGCCAATAGCTTAACAAAGATGAAATTTTGGTGTCGGCCTTTTTCTCAACTCTGTAACGGCGAGGCCCCACATCCGCCTTTGTTAGCGGCTGCAAACAAGCTAGCAAGATCACATTGCTCCGTTCACGTCCTCAGGTATTCGATCGATCCCATGAAAATCCGCAAAGCCGTATTCCCCGTCGCCGGCCTCGGCACCCGCGTCCTGCCCGCCACCAAGGCGATGCCAAAGGAAATGCTGACCATCGTCGATAAGCCGCTGATCCAGTACGTCTATGACGAGGCGAGGGAAGCCGGCATCGAGCACTTCATCTTCGTCACCGGCCGCAACAAGAATGTCATCGAAGATCATTTCGACAAGATGTTCGAGCTCGACGCGACGCTGGCTGCGCGCGGCAAGAAGGCCGAGCAGGAGATCCTGGCGCAGAACCAGCCGGATGCCGGCGCCGTCAGCTTCACCCGCCAGCAGGCGCCGCTCGGTCTCGGCCACGCGGTCTGGTGCGCCCGCGACATCGTCGGCAACGAGCCGTTCGCGGTCGTGCTGCCGGACGAGCTCGTGCTCAACACGCCCGGCTGCCTGAAGCAGATGATCGAAACCGCGTCCTCGCTCGGCGACAAATCCAACCTGATCGCGGTCGAGGCGGTGCCCGACCATCTCACCCATCAATACGGCATCTGCGGCGTCGGCAAGCGCACCGGCAAGATGTTCGAGGTCGACGGCATGGTCGAGAAGCCGGCCAAGGGCACCGCGCCCTCCAACCTTTCCATCACCGGCCGCTACATCCTCCAGCCGGAGATCTTCAAGATCCTGGAGACCCAGGAGCGCGGCGCCGGCGGCGAGATCCAGCTCACCGACGCCATGATCGGCCTCGCCAGGTCGCAGAAATTCTACGGCGTCGAGTTCGAGGGCGAGCGCCATGATTGCGGCTCCAAGCCCGGCTTCCTCCGCGCCAACATCGCCTACGGCCTGAAGCGCCCCGAACTGCGCGACGGGTTGATCGCGGAGATGAAGAAGTATCTGGGGCAGTGACATCGAAGGCGGACGCCTTCGATGTCATCCCGGGATGGTCCGAAGGACCAGACCTCAGGTGCGCAATTGCGCGCCGAGGGATCTCGAGATTCCGGGTTCGGCTCTTCGAGCCGCCCCGGAATGACAGCCTGGATCACGCCACCAGCGATAGCTTCGGCAAGCTCGCGACCACGGACTGGTTACGCCCGCCCGCCTTCGCGGCATAGAGCGCCTTGTCGGCGGCGGCGACCAGGATCGACCAGTCCATGCCGGCGGCGGGGACGAGACTGGCGATGCCGCAGGAGACCGTCGAGGTCGCCGCATCGTCGGACCAGCCCTGCACCTTGCCGCGGATCGCCTCGGCGATCCCGAATGCCTCGGTGGCGGAGGTGTTCGGCAGCAGCACGGCGAATTCCTCGCCGCCATAGCGCGCGGCGCAGTCGCCGGCGCGGCTCACCGAATCGGAAATGCAGATGGCGATGCCGACCAGCAGCTGGTCGCCGGCCTGGTGGCCGAACGTGTCGTTGTAGGCCTTGAAGTGATCGGCATCGATCATCAGGAGCGCGACCGGCGTCTTCTGGCGCATCGCGCGCCGCCATTCGACATCGATGACAGCATCGAACTTGCGGCGGTTCTTCAGGCCGGTGAGCGCGTCGGTCGTTGCCATCTCCTCGAGCTTGCGCTCGGCCTCGGCGCGTCGGTCGATCTCGCGTGCGAGCACGAGCGTCGATCCCAGCACGAACAGTGCAAGCGCCAGCACCACGGCGCCGATGCGATAAGCTTCCTTCTGCCACAGCGCGAACACGGCGCTCAGCGGCTTGCCGGCCACCACGAACAGCGGACTGGACCCGCCGCTGCGGACATAGAGCCGCGGGGTGGCGTCGACCGGGCCCTTGCCCGCAAAGGAGCCTCCGACCTGGAGGTTTTCCGGTTTCCAGTCCGGTCGCGTGCCGAGGTTCTTGCCAATGACGTCGAGATCGAACGGCCGCCGCATGATGATGGTGCGGTCGCGCCTGAGCACGGTGATGGTGTCTTCAGGGTCGAGGCTCAGGCGCTCGAACAATTCGTGGAAATAGCTGAAGCGGATCGAGCCGGCGACGACGCCAAGGAAGCCGCCGTCGGTGTCGCTGATGCGCCGGCTGAGCACGATGGAATAGGTGCCGCGGAACAGCATCGGCCGGCTGATGAAGAGGCCCGCTTCCGGATTGTCGTGATGAACCCTAAAGTAGTCCTCCTCGCTCCGGCTCTCCGGCAGGGGATCGAGCGTGGAAGCGTCGATGGTCAGCCTGCCCTCGGCATCGAACACCTGGATCGCGCCGAAATGCCGTGCCGTGGTCGCATGGTCGAACAGGATGAGGTGGCGGACCGTCTTGGAGACCGTCGCGAGCTCGGGCAGCAGCATGTTGTTGGCGACCGCCTTCAGCGACAGGTCGTAGATCTCGATGTTGCGACTGACGTCGGACTCGATGGTCGTCGCCAGGTTTTCCAGCGTCTGGCGGGCGAGTGCCTCCTCGCCGCGGCGCATGTCGAGCATGACGTTGACGCAAATGGTGGAAAAGCCGATCACCGTCACGACGGACGAGATGATCAGAAGTTTCGCCGAGATCCGCCACGGCCGGCGGGCCGTGACTTCGCGCCATCCAGACAGCATCGTTTGCTCCCGATCCTAGTGGATGCGCCCGAAAGCTTGAGTAGTGTTTAAGGTAGGACGGCACTGCCGCAATGAGTTAAGAAACGGTTGATGCGGCTCACGGTTTTGGGCAGGCCCGATCGGGCAAATCCGGCTTCGGACGAGAGGACGACGGTGAACGACTACGACGCGTTGCGCGACTATCTGCTGCGGCAGAAGCAGGACGAATTCGTGCTGAGCTTTGAACAGATCGAGGAGATCATCGGCGCGGCCCTGCCGCGTGCGGCGAATCGTGCCTCGTGGTGGGACAGCCTGCGCAGCCCCGACATCCAGATGCCGCAGCGCGAGGCCTGCCTCGCCGCCGGGTTCGTGGCGACACGGATGCCGGACGGCGCGAGCGTCAGGTTCACGAAAAAGAAGAAGAACGACCGGCGGCGGTGAAGCTGCCGACCTCGAGGTTGATGTGGCGCGCGAGTCGCGAGTTCAGCTCGCCGCTTCCAGCCGCACTTCCGTCAGCAGGCGCATCGCCGCATCGGCGTCCATCGGCTCGCCGAAGGCAAAGCCCTGCGCGTATTCGCAGCCCATCTGGTAGAGCTCGACCGCGTCGGAATCGGTCTCGGCGCCTTCGGCGACCACGTCCATGCCGAGGTCGTGCGCGAGCGCGATGATCGACTTCAGGATCACCGGACGGGTGCCGCGGTTGGTGGTGCGCACGAACGACTGGTCGATCTTGATGGTGTCGAACGGGAATCGCTGGAGATAGGCCAGCGAGGAATGGCCGGTGCCGAAATCGTCGAGCGACAGCCCGGTGCCGAGCTCGCGGATCCGCGTCAGCATCTGCGCCGCGTGCTCCGGGTTCTCCATCACCAGCGATTCCGTCAATTCCAGCTTCAGCGTGCCGCGCGCCACCGACGAGCGCGACAGCACGGTGCGGATGTCGTGGATCAGGTCGTGGCGCAGCAATTGCCGCGAGGAGACGTTGACGGAGGCGAAGATCGGCTCGCGCGAGCGCATCGCGCGCTGCCAGATAGAGAGCTGCTTTGCGGTCTGGTCGAGCACGAACATGCCGAGGTCGACGATCAGGCCGGTCTCTTCGGCGATGGTGATGAATTCCGACGGCGCCATGCGCCCGAGCTTGGGGTGGTCCCAGCGCGCCAGCGCCTCGAAGCCGGCGACGGAGCGGTCCTCCAGCCGGACGATCGGCTGGTAGAGGATGGTGAGCTCCTGCCGCTCGATGGCGCGGCGCAGCTCGCTTTCCAGCGTCAGGCGGTCGGTCTTGCGGGCGCGCATCGCCGGCTTGTAGACGTCGATGCGATCGCCGCCGATGCGCTTGGAGTGATACATCGCCAGCTCGGCATCCTTGATGATCTCGTCCGTCAATTGCGTCTGAGGATCGGAAAGTGCGAGCCCGATCGAGGCCGTGAGAAAAATCTCGCGCTCGTTGAAGGCGATCGGCGCGCGGATGGTCTTGCGGATGGTCTCGGCGAAGGCGGTGATGCGGGCGGGATCCTGCTCCGACAGCAGGATCAGGCCGAACTGGTCGCCGGCGAGCCGCGCCAGCGTGTCCTGCGGCTTCAGGATGCGGGTGAGGCGGCGGGCCAGCGTCAGCAGGATGGAATCGCCGACCGCGATGCCGACGGAATCGTTGACCTGCTTGAAGCGGTCGAGGTCGATCACCATCAGCGTCGGCCGCAGCGTCGGCATGGTCTTGGCGAAATGCGCGACCGCACCCAGCCGGTCCATGAACAGCTTGCGGTTGGGCAGGCCGGTGAGGTTGTCATGCACGGAATCGTGCAGCAGGCGCTCCTCGGCATTGCGCAGCTCGGTGACGTCGGTGAGCGTGCCGACCACGCGCGAGACCTCGCCGTCGGAGCCGACCACGGGACGCGCCTTCAGCGCGAACCACATGAAATGACCGTCCGGGGTGCGCAGGCGGAAGTCCTGCACCAGGCGGCCGCGGCGCTGGTCGAGCACGCTGTCGAGCGCGGCGCGGAAACGGTCCTGGTCAAGCGGATGCAGCACTTCCAGCCAGGACGCCGCTGGGCCTTCCAGCGTGCCGCGCTTGAGGCCGAGCAGGGCTTCGGTCTCGGGGCTGGTGAAGACCTTGTCGGCGGAAACGTCCCAGTCCCAGATCAAATCGCCGGAACCGGCGAGCGCCAGTGCGCGCCGCTCGATGTCGGAGACGACGCCGGTGGTGGCGCCGCCGCCGGCGAAGGCGTGCTGCATCACCGTGAAGCCGATCAGCATTACGATCAGGACGAGGCCGCCAAGCAGCGCCGGGCCGACGATGTCGTTGGTGACGGAGCCGGCCACCGTCATGCCGGCCGCGACCACCCAGACCACCAGGAGGAACCAGGTCGGGATCAAGAGCACCGCGCGGTCGAAGCCGTGGGTGGAGAGATAGACGATGAGCGCGAAGCCGGCGAAGGCGATCAGCACCAGCGAGATGCGCGCGATGCCGGAGGCCACCGCCGGGTCGAACAGCGCCAGTGCGACCAGCGAGCCGAGGAAGGCGAGCCAGCCCACCGTGATGTGCGAATAGCGCACATGCCATCGACTGAGGTTGAGATAGGCGAACAGGAACACCAGCAGCGTCGCCGCCAGGATCGCTTCACCCGCCGCGCGCCAGATGCGCTCGGCGTTGTTCGACATGTCGAGCACCTTGCCCCAGAAGCCGAAATCGACGCCGATATAGACCAGCACGGCCCAGGCCAGCGCCGCTGCCGCCGGGAACATGATGCTGCCCTTCACCACGAACAGAATCGTGAGAACGAGCGCCAGCAGCCCCGAAATGCCGATCACGATGCCCTGGTAGAGCGTGAAGGAATTGACCTTGTCCTTGTAGGCTTCCGGCTCCCACAGATAGAGCTGCGGCAGCTTGTCGGTGCGCAGCTCCGCGACGAAGGTGATGACGGCGCCGGGGTCGAGCGTGACGCGGAAGACGTCGGCGGTCGGGCTTTCCTGCCGCTCCGGCCGGTCGCCGGTCGAGGGCGTGATGGTCGCGATGCGCGACAGGCCGAGGTCGGGCCACAGCAGGCCTGACGAGACGATGCGGTAATGCGGAGCGACGATCAGGCGGTCGAGCTGGTCGTCGGTGTTGTTGGCGAGTGCGAACACCACCCAGTTCTGGCCGCCCTCGCGGGCGCGCACCTCGATGCGGCGGACGATGCCGTCGGTGCCGGGCGCGGTCGAGACCTGGATGCGGTCGGCATCGCTGCGTTGATGCTCGAGCACGCCGGTGAGGTCGATCGCGGGCGCGTCACCGCGGACGCTGACGGCGTCGAGCGCGCGCGCCGGAAGCGCGGCGACAAGAATCATGAGGCCCAGCGCGATGGGCGCGAGGCACCTGATCAGACGCAAGGTCAGTTCTCCGCGTTCGACGCAAACTTCGTGTGCAAGGCGATTTCAGACCGGACGGAATTGGTTCGGTGCGTCGCGATAGATGCCACGAAAGCAAGGAAAATCAAAGGGTTTCCGGCGTCCCCTATGGGTCAGAGGCCTACGCCTCCAACACAATTTTGCCAATATGTGCGCTCGTCTCCATGCGCCGGTGGGCATCGGCCGCCTTTTCCAGCGGGAAAGCGCTGTCCATCACCGGTTTGACCCGGCCTTCGCGCAGAAGCGGCATCACTTTCGCCTCGATCGCGGCCACCATCGCCGCCTTGTCCGCATTACTACGGGGGCGCAGCGTCGAGCCGGTATGCGTCAGGCGCTTGACCATGACCTTGGCGATGTTGACGCTGACCTTGGGGCCGTTGAGGGTCGCGATCTGGACGATGCGGCCGTCAACCGCGGCAGCGTCGTAGTTGCGGTCCACATACTCGCCGGCGACCATGTCGAGGATCAGGTTGACGCCGGCATTGCCGGTCTCCGCCTTCACCACGGCGACGAAGTCTTCGGTCTTGTAGTTGATGGCGCGGTCGGCCCCGAGCTTGAGGCAGGCATCGATCTTGTCCTGCGAGCCGACGGTGACGAACACCTTCGCGCCGAACGCCTTCGCAAGCTGGATTGCCATGGTGCCGATGCCGGAGGAGCCGCCATGGATCAGCAGCGTCTCGCCGGCCTTGAGGCCGCCGCGCTCGAACACATTGTGCCAGACCGTCATCAGGGTTTCCGGCAGCGCGCCGGCTTCCTTGATCGACAGCGCCGGCGGCACGCTCATCGCCTGGGCGTCCTGCGCGATGCAGTACTGCGCATAGCCCCCGCCGGCGACCAGCGACATCACCTTGTCGCCGATCTTGTGCCGCTTGGCATTGCTGCCGACGGCGACGACTTCACCGGCGATCTCCAGGCCGGGCAGGTCGCTGGCGCCGGGCGGCGGCGGATAGGCGCCGGAGCGCTGCGCGACGTCGGGCCGGTTGACGCCGGCGGCCTGCACCTTGACCAGGATCTCGTCGGGACCGGGCTGCGGCACGGTCCGTTGTTCCGGCACCAGCACCTCCGGTCCGCCGGGCTTGGAGATGGCGACCACGGTCATTTGCGCGGGCAGCTTGTCCATGATGTGTCCTTGAGCAAAGGTGCGGGAGGAGACGAGGCCATTGCTTAGCCAGCGCGGTCCAAGCTGGCAACCGCCTCAGCCGTGTGCCCGGTGCGAACGCAGGAGGAACGATCATGGCGACGGAAGACGACGACCGCCCGCGCAAGAAGATCACGCATGAAATCGGACAGGATCTCTCACTGTTGTCCGTGGAGGAACTGACCGAGCGCGTCGCCCTGCTCAAGACCGAGATCGCAAGGCTGGAAGAAGCCGCCGCCAAGAAGCGCGCCTCGCGCGACGCGGCGAACAGTATTTTCAAGTCGTAGCGGCTGTCGCTCCACTCTCGTGTCCAGGACGTGGCGCCCGAACTCTCCTCGTCGTCATTCCGGGGCGGCGCGATAGCGCCGAGCCCGGAATCCATAACCACAGGCTTTTGCAGGGGCAGGCTGACAGAGCCGGGGCGCCTCATCCGCTCGTGGTTATGGATTCTCAGATGCGCAATTGCGCATCATAGCTCGCGACTTCGTCGCGCCCCGGAATGACGAGGGGAGTTTGTTCCGCAGTGCACTCGGCCACTGACCGACATGGCTAACGAACCCTCAAAAAATTCGCTCGTTTACCGTCGATTAAGCTTTCGGCTTTATGACTGGAACTGTCCTCGTTTGGACACCGAGTGGCTCCTGTCCACTCTGTTTGACGCCTCCCTGTTATCAACTTTCAAAGCCGCCGGTCTTCCGGCGGCTCTTTTTTGCGTCTCGTTGCGGTTGAATTCCGAGGAAAGACCCGCGGAAACCATATCCGAGCTTGTCGCTGGACTCCGCGTCCCGCCCGCGCAATGATTTGTTCATCATAAAGCCGGCGCAAAGCCGGACAGGTAAACAGTTGCGTAAGGGGCGTTAACCATGGAACGTTTGCAAGCCGACGGCGCTCTCGTTCAACTCAGCGAGCGGTTCACCAATTCGGCTGCGTTCGGCACGCTGTTCCGCGAGGGCATGGACCTCGTCGAAGAGACCGCCGCCTATCTCGACGGCGCCGGCCGCACCGAGGCCAAGGCACTCGATCGCGCCGTCAGCCTCACCTACGCGACCGAGAGCATGCGCCTCACCACCCGCCTGATGCAGCTCGCCTCCTGGCTGCTGCTGCACCGCGCGGTGAAGGAAGGCGAGATGACGCTGGTCCAGGCCAACCGCGAGAAGACCAAGGTCAAGCTCAGCGCGGCCGATCCCGGTCCCGCCGACACCATCGAGAAGCTGCCCTCGCAGCTGCAGGATCTGATCCATCGCTCGATGAGCCTGCAGACCCGCGTGCGCCGCCTCGACACCACCATCCACACCCCGCCGGCCGAGCACATCGCGATCGGCAACCCGCTGGTGCCGCACCTCAACGCGCTGAAGGCCGCGTTCGAGCGGTAAGCTCTATCGACAATCTCGGTCGTCATTCCGGGACGCGCCTCTTGGCGCGGGCCCGGAATCCATACTCCCGACCGTGGTTATGGATTCTCAGATGCGCAATTGCGCATCATAGCTCGCGACTTCGTCGCGCCCCGGAATGACAGCCGGAAAAAACAAAAACGCCCCCGGTCTCCCGGGGGCGTTTTTCGTCGCGGCCGAAACGGCCGGATCAATCCTTCTTGAGGAAACCCGAGAACTTCTTCTGGAAGCGCGAGACGCGGCCGCCGCGATCCATGATCTGGGCGTTGCCGCCGGTCCAGGCCGGGTGCGACTTCGGGTCGATGTCGAGGTTCAGCGTGTCGCCTTCCTTGCCCCAGGTGGAGCGGGTCAGGTACTCGGTTCCGTCGGTCATCACGACCTTAATCGTATGATAATCCGGATGAATTTCGGCTTTCATGGCAATTCCTAGGGCGACCTGCGCCTTGCTTGAGTGGCTATCGAATGACGGATTTGGCCGGCTCTATACCCCAGCGGACCCTTCAAAACAAGCCATTGTGGGCAAAGGAGAACCGGGCCGTCCCCTAAGGGACATCCCGGATTTGCCACTCCCCCCGCACCGGCCTATGTGGAGCACATCTGTCTCCCTGGGTCCGATCTCATGAGCGCTGTGGAACGGCTTGACGACCAGTACCGCGACGAGCGCGATGCCGCGCCGCCTGAGGCCCCGTCCATCGAAGCCGAGCTGATCGAGCAGCCCGCCAAGGGCCGCGCCAAGCTGCGGCCGCTGCTCGCGCTCGCGCCCTATGTGGCCCGCTATCGCGGCCGGGCCGCGCTCGCCTTCGTCGCGCTCACGATCGCCGCGCTGACCACGCTGCTGGTGCCGGTCGCGGTGCGCCGGATGATCGATTTCGGCCTGACGCCTGAGGGCATCGAGCTGATCAACAGCTACTTCTCGGTGATGATCGCGGTCGTCGCCGTGCTCGCGCTGGCGAGCGCCGCGCGCTACTACCTCGTGATGACGATCGGCGAGCGCATCGTCGCCGACCTCAGGCGCGATGTCTTCGCTCATTTGCTGTCGCTGTCGCCCGCCTTCTTCGATTCCGCGCGCAGCGGCGAATTGATTTCGCGGCTCACCGCCGACACCACCCAGCTCAAATCCGCCGTCGGCGCCTCGGTGTCGATCGCGCTGCGCAACCTGATGATGTTCTTCGGCGCGGTGGCGATGATGGTCATCACCAGCCCGAAGCTGTCGGGCTTCGTGCTGCTGGCCATTCCCCTGATCGTGCTGCCGCTGGTCGCCTTCGGGCGCTGGGTGCGGCGTCTGTCGCGCAATGCGCAGGACACGCTCGCCGAGGCCTCCGCCTATGCGGGCGAGCTGGTCGGCGCGATCCGCACCGTGCAGGCCTATACCAGCGAAGGGTTGGCTGCGAAGCGCTTCGGCGGCGAGGTCGAGCAAGCCTATGAAGCCGCGCGCACCTCGACGCAGGCGCGCGCCGTGCTCACCGCCATCATCATCTTCATCGTGTTCGCAAGCGTGGTCGCGATCCTCTGGATCGGCTCGCATGACGTGCTGACCGGCGCGATCTCGCCGGGCCGGCTCGGCCAGTTCGTGCTTTATGCCGCGTTCGCGGCCGCCGGCCTCGGCCAGCTCAGCGAGGTCTGGGGCGAAGTCTCGGCGGCCTCAGGCGCTGCCGAGCGGCTGTTCGAGATCCTGCATGTGCAGCCCGACATCAAGGCGCCCGCCTCACCGCGCGCGCTGCCGGTGCCGGCGCGCGGCGAGGTCGGGTTCGACCAGGTCAGCTTCGCCTATCCGGCACGGCTCGACGTCAAGGTGCTCGACGCCGTGTCGTTCACCGTGCGCCCCGGCGAGAAGGTCGCGATCGTCGGTCCCTCCGGCGCCGGCAAGAGCACGATCTTTCATCTGCTGCTGCGCTTCTACGATCCGCGCAGCGGCGCGATCTCGCTCGACGGCGTGCCGGTCAGGTCCGCCGATCCCCGTGATTTCCGTTCCCGCATCGCGCTGGTGCCGCAGGAATCGAACGTGTTTGCCGCGAGTGCCCGCGAGAACATCCGCTTCGGCCGGCCCGATGCGACCGATGCCGAGGTCGAGCGCGCCGCCGAGCTCGCGCATGCCGCCGAGTTCATCCGCCGCCTGCCCGAAGGTTTCGACACGCCGCTCGGCGAGCGCGGCGTGACGCTGTCCGGCGGCCAGCGCCAGCGCATCGCGATCGCGCGCGCGATCCTGCGCGATGCGCCGCTGCTGCTGCTCGATGAAGCCACCTCCGCGCTCGACGCCGAAAGCGAGACGCTGGTTCAGACCGCACTCGAAGAGCTGATGAAGCACCGCACCACGCTGGTGATCGCCCACAGGCTTGCCACCGTGCTCTCCTGCGACCGCATCCTGGTGATGGACCAGGGCAAGATCGTCGAGCAGGGCACGCATGCCGAGCTGGTGGCTGCGAACGGGCTCTATGCGAGGCTCGCGAGGCTGCAGTTCGAGGGGGCGTGACGAGCGAGACACCCGCCGGCTGCCCTAAATTCGGTGTCGTCCCGGCGAAGGCCGGGACCCATAACCCCAAGAAGAAGTTTGTCGAAGACTCGTAGTGAAGAGTCCTCTCACGGTACGGTCACCTGCGCCTATCGATAGATCACGCGGTATGGGTCCCGGCCTTCGCCGGGACGACGCCGGAGAGATTGGCGCGCGCCTACGGCCTCCACACCATCTTCAGCACCGGCCGTCCCGAGGTCGGGTTCACCTCATCGCCGGCATGCGCAAAGCCGTTGCGCTCGTAGAAGCGGATGGCGCGCGTGTTGTCCTTGTTGACGAGCAGCGTGACGCCAGAAGGTGACAGGCGCTTGGCTTCCTCCACCAGCAGCCGCGCGGCATCCGAGCCCCAGGATGCGGGATCGACCACGAGCTGGTCGAGATAGCCCTCGCCGTCGATGGTGACGAAGCCGGTCAGCGCGCCGTCCGCTTCCGCAACCACGATCGAGGCCTTCGGCACCAGATCCTTGCGCCAGCGCTCGCGCCACCAGTCCAGCCGCGCCGCGAAGTCGATCTGCGGATAGGCCTGCTGCCAGGTGCGATGCCAGAGGTCGATGGCGGCAGCCTCGTCCTCGGCGCGATAGGGGCGGAGGTGGAGGGCGCTCATCAATACACACCGTCGTTCCGGGGCGCGCGCAGCGCGAACCCCGGTGCGCAATTGCGCACCTGAGAACTTCGAGATTCCGGGTTCGATGCGTCGCATCGCCCCGGAATGACTGCCCCAAGAAACACCACTACCGCTCCGTCAGCTTCAGCTCGATGCGGCGGTTGCGCTTGTAGGCGTCCTCCGTGTTGGCGGTGTCGAGCGGCTGGAATTCACCGAAGCCGGCGGCGACGAGGCGCTGGGCCGGCACGCCGAGCGAGATCAGGTACTGCACCACCGAGATCGCGCGCGCCGCGGACAGGTCCCAGTTCGACTTGAAGCTCGCACCGCTCACCGGGCGCACGTCGGTATGGCCGTCGACGCGCAGCACCCAGGCGATCTCGGCCGGGATCTTCTTGTCGAGCTCGATCAGCGCGTTCGCCACCGTGTCGAGCTCGGCGCGCCCCTCGGGCAGGAGCGTCGCCTGGCCCGTGTCGAAGAACACCTCGGACTGGAACACGAAGCGGTCGCCGACGACGCGGATGTCGGGGCGGTTGCCGAGGATGGCGCGCAGGCGGCCGAAGAACTCCGAGCGGTAGCGCGACAATTCCTGCACGCGCTGCGCCAGGGCGACGTTCAAGCGAGAACCGAGATCCGCGATCCGGTTCTGCGATTCCTTGTCGCGCTTCTCGCTGGCATCGAGCGCCTCTTCCAGCGCGGCGAGCTGCCGCCGCAGCGCGCTGATCTGCTGGTTCAGCACCTCGATCTGCGCCAGCGCCCGCGCCGAGACCGCCTTCTCCGAGTCCAGCGCCTTGCCGAGTTCGGTGGACTTGCCCTGCGCGTCGTTGCCGGCGGCAGCCAGGCCGTCATAGAGGCCCTTGATGCGGTCGCGCTCGGACTCCGCCGAGGCGAGGCCGGCCTTCAATTGCGAGACCTGGTCGTCGAGCGTGAGCTTGCCGAGCTTCTCCAGCGAGAGCAGCTCGTTGAGCTGGGCGATCTTGGCGTTGAGCTGCTCCAGCGCCTTGTCCTTGCCGCTCACCTCCTGCGACAGGAAGAACTGCACGACCAGGAACACCGACAGCAGGAACACGATCGACAGCACCAGCGTCGACAGCGCGTCGACGAAGCCGGGCCAGTAGTTGAAGGCGCCGTCGCTGCGGCGGCCGCGCGCTAGAGCCATGTCGCTAACCCTTCTCGGGCTGGCGCGCGAGCCGCTCCAGCAGGCGGCGGATCTCGCGGTTCTGCTCGCCCTGGCCGTCGGCCCATTCGCGGATCATCTGCTGCTCGGTGCGCATGTGCGAGACCAGCGCCTGGATGGCTTCGGCAAGGCTCGCCATCGCCGCCGTGGTGCCGCGGCTGGCGCTGCCTTCCTCCAGCACGGAGCGCAGCCGCTCGACGGCCGCCTGAAGCTCGCCGCTGGCAACACCCCCGCCGGTGGCGGCCACGGTCACTTCGCCGCGGCCATATTCGCGCACGGTGGTGGCGAGCCAGTCCTCGAGGTCGGTGTAGAAGCGGTTCTGGGCCTGGCTCGATTGCAGGTCGAGGAAGCCGAGGATCAGCGAGCCAGCGAGGCCGAACAGGGAGCTCGAGAACGAGATGCCCATGCCGCCGAGCGGGGCGGCGAGGCCCTCCTTCAGCGTGTCGAACAGCGCCCCGGAATCGCCGCCGACCTTGAGCCCGTCGATCACCTTGCCGACCGAGCCGACGGTCTCGATCAGGCCCCAGAAGGTGCCGAGCAGGCCGAGGAAGACGAGCAGGCCGGTCATGTAGCGGGAGATGTCCCGGGCCTCGTCGAGGCGGGTCGCGATCGAATCGAGCAGGTGCCGCATCGTGGTCTGGGTGATCGTCATCCGCCCGGTGCGCTCGCCGCCCAGGATCATGGCCATCGGCGCCAGCAGCTTGGGGTGCCGGGCCGGCGCGAGGCCGGGATCGGCGATGCGGAAATTATTGACCCAGGACACCTCTGGGTAGAGCCGGATGACCTGGCGGAAGGCCAGCACGATGCCGATGAACAGCACCGCCCCGATCAGGGCGTTGAGGCCCGGATTGGCGAAGAAGGCCTGGATGATCTGCTTGTAGAGCACCACGCCCACCAGCGCGCAGAGCACCAGGAAGACCAGCATCCGCACCAGGAAGACGCTGGGCGAGGATAGCTTGGTGTATTCGATGTCCATGGGGGAGCGGGGCGAGGCGCCTGACGGCATGTCCGGTATCATCCGTTACGAAAGCTTGCTTGCGGCGCGCACTATGGCACAGCGCCAGCCCAAAAAAAGCGCCGGATGCGCGGATTCCGTGGAGAGCTTCCGGAACCCAAAGCCGAAACCGCGCTTTGATAAGGACGTATTTTGCAAAACTTCGGCAATCCGCAGGCTTAGGTCGGATTTTTTGCATGGTGACGGATCTCGGGGGACTGGACGTCATCGCGCCGTTGCTCGCGGTCCTGATGGCGTTCGCCTGCATCCGGCTGGGCGGCAACGCCCGAACCTGCCCGTTGCTTCTTCCGCGTCCCGAACCAGACATGACCAGGGGAGTGGCCGCATGAGCGTCGTTTCCGCGATCATCGGGACTGCCGAACGCGTGCCGCTGCCTGATGTCGTGATCCGCGCCGCGATCCAGCGTCTGTGCTCGCGGACGGCGACCCGCATCTCCGCCCTCGGCGCGGACGACGAGGTCGCCTTCGCCGGGCGGATGATGCTGCGGCCGATCGCCGAGGACATCGATGCCGCCAATGCCGGGCACGACGAGGCGCCCGCATCCTTCATCGCGCAGGCGCTCGGCCCCAACCGCAAATACTCGTCCTGCTTCTACACGACCGATGCGACCACCCTGCGGGAGGCGGAAGAGGAGGCGCTGCGCCAGACCGTCGCGCATGCCGGTCTCGCCGACGGGCAGACCATCCTCGAGCTCGGCTGCGGGTGGGGCTCGCTGTCGCTCTGGACGGCGCGGCAGTTTCCGCATGCCAAGGTGACGGCGGTGTCGAACTCGCAAGGCCAGCGGGCCTATGTCGAGGAGCAGGCGCGGCTGCGCGGGCTTTCGAACCTGCGCGTGGTCACCGCCGACATGAACGTGTTCGCGCCCGAGGGCCAGTTCGACCGCATCGTCTCGGTCGAGATGTTCGAGCACGTGATGAACTGGCGCAAGCTGATGACGCGCCTGCGGTCATGGCTCGCGCCCGAGGGGCGCCTGTTCATGCACATCGTCACCCATCGCTCCGGCTCCCATCTGTTCGACCGGGCCAATCGCGAGGACTGGATTGCGCAGCACGTCTTCACCGGCGGGGTGATGGCGAGCCATCACCTCGTCAGGCAATTCGACGACATCTTCACGGTCGAGAAGGAATGGTGCTGGAGCGGCACGCATTATCAGCGCACCGCCAACGACTGGCTCGCCAATTTCGATGCCCATCGCGACGCGATCGAGGCTTCCTTGCGCAACGTCCATGGCGACGAGACCGCCTTGTGGATGCGACGCTGGCGCTGGTTCTTCCTCGCGACATCGGGCCTGTTCGGCTACGCCGGCGGAACGGAATGGGGCGTCAGCCACTACCGGATGACGGCGGCGGATGAGGGGGTCTCATAGTCCCGCGTGCCCAGCGCATGCATGAGGTCCGCTGTGCCCCCATAGCGGCGCGATGGCGGACCTCATCCGAGGTCCGAATTGGGGCCAATTCCGGACATTCCTAGGGGGCCGCAGTGTCTTCGTGCGACGCCACCTGTTTCCCGGATGCGTCAGGTGACGTAGAATGTCACTGCCCCTTGAAGCGGGACGTGCCGAAATCACCGTCCGGGCAAACGAGAGCACGGGTGCTATCGGCAGGCACACTCCTCTTAGAGACCGTTCCTTTTTTCGGTTTCGCACCACCGTTCACCACGAACTTTGCCCGCTGCGTTTGCGGCGGCTCGTTCGCGTAATGTCGGGAGGAAAGCAATGAGCAAAGTCAATCGAAGGTCCGCACTGGGAATCGGGTTGGCTGCAGTTTCGGCTGCCATGGTCAAGCCAGCGGCCGCTCAAGCCACAAGCTACAAGGATACGACGCCTTGGCCAGGTGTCGTGGTGCGTGAATATGAAGGCGAAACACCATCCCTGATCCCAGGTTTTAAGACCGTCTCAATGCGCGATATCATTATGCAGCCGGGGTCGAAGACCATGGGCCCCCCGATGATGAATGCCATGGTCTGCCATGTCACCGAAGGGGAGCTTCGGCTTGAGCAGGAGGGAAAGACCTTTACGGGCAAGAAGAATTTTGTCTGGACCTGCAACAAGGAAACAAAAGAACAGGCGTACAACGACGGGAGTGTGGTCGCGATTATGCGGATCACCGACCTGAAGGCTTAAGGCTCGTTTCTTCGCAAGAGATCTATTGTGGGAGCGGATGGCGCATGCGACGACGCGCCATCCGCGTGCAGGACCGCTTCGGGTCACGAGCGGTGATGCTTTGATTGATCGCAAAACTTCCGCTTGGCCGTCAGTAGCTGAATGTCGTTTGCGCCCTCGTGAACGCACGTCCCGGCTCGAAACGTTTGATTGCGATGTTCTGTCGCAGCGCGCGGCGATGGAACTCGACTCACAATCCGGTGAGAGCCGGAAAGTGACCTGAACTCAGCACGATAGGTCATGTGACATTGGGCCGCCCGCGCCACGCGTTGCATCGCAGCAGGCGCATTCTATTTTGACGACATCAGCCGCGCGTGATTTGCCCAGAACGGGCCCGCGCGGAGCGTGACCAGTTTCAACAACATCGGGGCACTTAACTTCATGTCAGGACTTCGTGCGCGATCGGCATGCGTTGCAATGATGCTCGCGGCCTTTGCGCCGCTGCTCGCCGCTTGCGAGGAATCCAGCTCGGCCGTGTCCGCCGCCCAGCCTGCCGATCCTGACGTCAGCATCGTCGTCGTCAAGCAGCAAGCCCGCGCCGTGGTGCGCGAATTGCCCGGCCGCATCGCGCCGACGCGCGTCTCCGATGTGCGGCCGCGCGTCTCCGGCATCGTGGTCGAGCGCCTGTTCCGCCAGGGCAGCGAGGTCAAGGCGGGCGATGCGCTCTATCGCATCGATCCGCGTCCGTTCGAGGTCGAGGTGATGGCCAACGAGGCGGCGGTCGCCAAGGCCGAAGCCGGGTTGATGCAGGCCAAGCAGCAGGCGCACCGTATCGCCACGCTCACCAGCCAGCGTGCAGCGCCCGAAGCCGAGAACGAGAAGGCGGTTGCCGCCGAACGCCAGGCCCATGCCGAGGTCGAGGGCCGCAAGGCCGACCTCGCGCGTGCCAAGCTCAATCTCGACTATGCCACCGTGCGCGCGCCGATCGACGGCGTGGTTGGTGCAGCGCTCGTCAGCGAAGGCGCGCTCGCCGTGCAGAACGAGACCAACCTCGCCACCATCCAGCAGCTCGATCCGATCTATGCCGACTTCACCCAGTCGGTGAACGAGCTCAACCAGCTCCGCCGCGCCTTCGAGAGCGGCGATCTCGATCGCATCGAGGCCGATGCCGTCAAGGTGCGCCTCGTGCTCGACGACAACACCCTTTATTCGCTCGACGGCAAGCTGCTGTTCTCTGAAGCCAAGGTCGACGCCCATACCGGCCAGGTGACGCTGCGCGGCGAGTTCCGCAATCCGAAGCGCGAGCTGTTGCCGGGCATGTATGTCCGCGTCCGCCTCGACCAGGGCCTCGATAGCGACGCCATCGCGGTGCCGCAGCAGGCGATCCAGCGCAATGGCGGCGGCGGCAGCGAGGTGTTCGTCGTCAAGGATGACAACCGCATCGCGGTGCAGCCGGTGCGCACCGGCTCGGTGCAGGACGGCATCTGGTTCGTCACCGACGGCCTCAAGGCCGGCGACAAGGTCGTGGTCGAAGGCTTCCAGAAGTTCGCGGCCGGCGACAAGGTCAAGCCGCAATCCTGGTCGGAGGCGGACGCGACCGCGGACAACCGTCACGCCCAGAAGCTGACGCGGTAACGTGCCATGGCGAGTTTCTTCATCGACAGGCCGATCTTCGCCTGGGTCGTGGCGCTGTTCATCTGTCTGATCGGCGCGATCTCGGTGCCGCTGCTGCCGATCGCGCAATACCCGATCATCGCGCCGCCCTCGATCTCGATCTCGACCAGCTATCCCGGCGCCTCGCCGGAGAACCTCTACAACAGCGTCACGCGCCTGATCGAGGAGGAGCTCAACGGCGCCTCCGGCATCCTCAATTTCGAATCGACCAGCGACTCGCTCGGCCAGGTCGAGATCATCGCCAATTTCCAGCCCGGCACGGATACCAGCGCGGCGTCCGTGGAGGTGCAGAACCGCATCAAGCGCGTCGAGGCGCGGCTGCCGCGCGCGGTGATCCAGCAGGGCATTCTGATCGAGGAAGCCTCGAGCGCGGTGCTCCAGATCATCACGCTGAACTCGACCGACGGCAGCCTCGACGAGGTCGGCCTCGGCGACTTCATGATCCGCAACGTGCTCGGCGAGATCCGCCGCATCCCCGGCGTCGGCCGCGCCACGCTGTATTCGACCGAGCGCTCGCTTCGCGTCTGGGTCGATCCGGCCAAGCTCGTCGGCTATGGACTGACCGCCGAGGACGTCAACAAGGCGATATCGGCGCAGAATGCGCAGGTCGCCTCGGGCAGCATCGGCGCCGAGCCGTCGACGTCGACCCAGCGCACCTCCGCGCTGGTGCTGGTCAAGGGCCAGCTCTCGTCCCCCGATGAATTCGGCGCCATCATCCTGCGCGCCAATGCCGACGGTTCGACCGTGCGCCTGCGCGACGTCGCGCGCATCGAGGTCGGCGGCCTCAGCTACCAGTTCAATACGCGCCTGAACGGCAAGCCGACCGCGGGCCTGTCCGTGCTGATGTCGCCGACCGGCAATGCGCTGGCGACCGCGAGCGCGGTCGAAGAGAAGATGAAGGAGCTATCGCGCTTCTTCCCGGCCAACATCTCCTACGAGATCCCCTACAACATCACGCCCGTGGTCGAGGCCTCGATCAAGAAGGTGCTGTCGACGCTGGTCGAAGCCGTGGTGCTGGTGTTCGTGGTGATGTTCTTGTTCTTGCAGAACATCCGCTACACCATCATTCCGACCATCGTGGTGCCGGTGGCGCTCCTGGGCGCCTGCACCACGTTGCTGCTCGCCGGCTACTCCATCAACATGCTCTCGATGTTCGGCATGGTGCTCGCCGTGGGCATCCTCGTCGACGACGCCATCGTCGTGGTCGAGAACGTCGAGCGCATCATGAGCGAGGAGGGGCTGCCGCCGAAGGAGGCGACGCGCAAGGCGATGTCGCAGATATCAGGCGCCATCATCGGCATCACGCTGGTGCTGATGGCGGTGTTCGTGCCGATGGCGTTCTTCCCCGGTTCGGTCGGCATCATCTACCGCCAGTTCTCGGTGACCATGGTGGCCGCGATCGGCTTCTCCGCCTTCCTCGCGCTGTCGCTGACGCCGGCGCTGTGCGCGACCCTGCTCAAGCCCGTCGCGGCCGGTCACGGCCACGCCAAGAAGGGCGTGTTCGGCTGGTTCAACCGCATGCTCGAAGGCGGCAAGGAAGGCTATTCCCGCACCGTCGGCTTCTCGCTGAAGCGCACCGGCCGGCTGATGCTGGTCTATGTCGCGCTGCTCGTCGGCCTGTCCTGGGCCTTCGTCAACCTGCCAGGCGGCTTCCTGCCCGTCGACGACCAGGGCTTCGTCACCACCGACGTGCAGACGCCGTCGGATTCGTCCTACGCCCGCACCGAAGCCGTGATCGAGAAGGTGGAAAAATATCTGGCGCAGCGGCCGGGCGTCGACAACGTCACCTTCCTCACCGGCTTCAGCTTCTCCGGTCAGGGCATGAACACCGCGCAGGCCTTCATCACCTTGAAGGACTGGTCGGAGCGTGGGCCGAAGGAGTCGGCCGCCGCGATCGTTGCCGACATCAACCGCGATCTGTCGTCGTCGATCCGCGATGCGAAGATCTCCGCGCTGCAGCCGCCGCCGATCGACAATCTCGGCAACTCCTCGGGCTTCTCGTTCCGTCTCCAGGACCGCGGCCAGAAGGGCTATCCGGCACTGATGCGCGCCGCCGACCAGCTCATCGCGGAAGCCAATGCGAGCCCGGTGCTGCAGAAAGTCTATGTCGAGGGCCTGCCCGAGGCGGGCGTGGTCAATCTCGTGATCGATCGCGAGAAGGCCGGCGCCTTCGGCGTCACCTTCGAGGACATCAACAACACCATCTCGACCAATCTCGGCTCGAACTACATCAACGACTTCCCGAACCGCGGTCGCATGCAGCGCGTCGTGGTGCAGGCCGACGCCCGCGACCGCATGCGCACCGAGGACATCCTCAACTACAACGTCAAGAACAGCCGCGGCCAGCTCGTGCCGTTCTCGTCGTTCACCACGGTGGAGTGGGCACGCGGCCCGACACAGATCGCCGGCTTCAACTACTACCCGGCGGTGCGCATCTCCGGTGAGGCCAGGCCCGGCTTTACCTCGGGCGACGCCATCGCCGAGATGGAGCGCCTTGCCGGCAAGCTGCCGCGCGGCTTCGGCTATGAATGGACCGGCCAGTCGCTCCAGGAGAAGCTGTCGGGCTCGCAGGCGCCGTTCCTGCTCGCGCTCTCGGTGTTCGTGGTGTTCCTGTGCCTCGCCGCGCTCTACGAGAGCTGGACCATTCCGCTCGCGGTGCTGCTCACCGTGCCGCTCGGCATCGTCGGCGCCGTGATCGCGGCGATGCTGCGCGGCCTGCCCAACGACGTCTATTTCACCGTCGGCCTGATCACCATCATCGGGCTCGCGGCCAAGGACGCGATCCTGATCATCGAGTTCGCCAAGGATCTGCGCAAAGAAGGCAAGCCGCTGGTGGACGCGACCATCGAGGCCTGCCGCCTGCGCTTCCGCCCGATCCTGATGACCGGCCTTGCCTTCATCTGCGGCGTGCTGCCGATGGCCATCGCCCACGGCGCCGGCGGCGCCAGCCAGCAGGCGCTCGGCAGCATCGTCATGGGCGGCATGATCGCGGTGGTGATCCTGGCGCTGCTGATGGTGCCGGTGTTCTTCGTCTCCGTGCAGCGCGTGCTGGCGGGTGATCGGGAGAAGGTGGCGGCGGAGGGCGAGGCCTACGGGCCGCCGGCGCCGGTGAAGCTATAGGGAAAACTGTCATTCCGGGGCGCGCATCGCGCGAACCCGGAATCCATCGCGCCACCATTGACTCGGATCAATGGATTCCGGGCTCGCGCCAAGAGGCGCGCCCCGGAATGACGACGTGGAGGGGGCGGCGCGCTACGCAGGCTTCCGCAAAATCTTCACCAGCTCCCCGTGCACGAACTCGTTCCCGCACACCACATGCCCGGTCACCAGCGCATCGCCTGTCGTGTCGATGTCGCTCACCGTGCCGCCTGCCTCGCGCACCATGATCATGCCGGCGGCGATGTCCCAGGATTGCAGGTTGCGCTCCCAGTAGCCGTCGAGGCGGCCGGCGGCGACGAAGGCGAGGTCGAGGGAGGCGGCGCCGAAGCGGCGCAGGCCCGCGACGCGGTCCTGGATCGCGGTCATCTCGCGGCGGAATTCCTCGTGGTCGCCGCGGCCGATATGGGGCAGGCCGCAGGCCACCACGCATTCGTTGAGCTGGCGGCGGCCGGCCACGCGCAGGCGCTGGTCGTTGAGGAAGGCGCCCTTGCCGCGCTCGGCGATGTAGAGCTCGTCATTGGCGGGGTTGTAGATCACGCCGGCGATGATCGTACCCTCGCGGGCGAGGCCGATCGAGATCGCGAATTGCGGGATGCCGTGCAGGAAGTTGGTGGTGCCGTCGAGCGGATCGACGATCCAGGTGTGGCTCTTGTCGGTGCCCTCGCGGGTGCCGCCTTCCTCGCCGATGAAGCCGTAGCCGGGCCGCGCCTTGGCGAGGTCCTGGTAGAGGATCTCCTCGGCGCGCTTGTCGGCGAGCGAGACGAAATTCGCCGGCCCCTTGAGCGAGACCTGCAGATGCTCGATCTCGCCGAGATCGCGTTTGAGGCTGCGGCCGGCGCGGCGCGCGGCCTTGACCATGACGTTGATAGTGGCGGAATACAGCATGAGCTTCCGGTCTTGATCGGGGGAAATGGCGCGAAAACGCGCCTGTTTGGGGGATTGGGTGCCCTGTGGGGGGCCCAACGTCAAGTCATTGCGTCAGGTCATTTGGCGCCGAGCCATTTCCTGGCGGCGGCCTCGGCCTTGGCCCGGTCCTCGGCCGGCAGATCGGACAATTGCTTGTCGAGCTCCGGATCGCCCTTGCCGCCGGTCTTGGCCACCAGGTGCCATTTGAACCCCTCGACCTTGTCCACGGGCGTGCCCATGCCGTTGATCAGCACCCAGGCCAGCCGATTCTGCGCGATCGCGCTGCCCTGGCGGGACGCCTTGCGGAGCAGGGCTACGGCCGCCGGCTGGTTCTTCGGCGTGCCGGTGCCGTTGAACAGCGCGATGGCGTATTCGACCTCGGCATCGACATTGTCGGTCAGCGACGCCGCCTGGAGCAGTCGCACCGCGCGTTCCGGGTCCTTCGGCACGCCGGTGCCTTCCTTGTAGAAGGTCGCCAGCGCGTATTGCGCCTCGGGCAGGCCGGCGTCCGCCGCCTGCCGCAGCAGCTCGGCGGAACGCTTGACGTCCTGCGGCAGGGTCTGGCCGTCGAGATAGAGCAAAGCGAGGTTATAGGCCGCCTTGGGCTCGCCGAGCTTGGCGGCGGAGGCCATCAGCTTCACCGCCTCGCCCTTGTCGACCGGGCCGCCGCGGCCGGCGATGCGCATCATGGCGAGCGCGAACATCGCCTCGCGGTCACCGGCGTCGGACGCACGCTTGTACCATTCGAGCGCCTTGGCGTAGTCGCGCTTGATGCCCATGGCGTTGGAATAGAGCTCGCCCAGCATGGTCATCGCCTTGGGATCGCCCGCCTGGGCGCGGGCGGTGGCGAGCTCGAACGCGGTCTTGTACTGGCCGCGCTGGTAGGCGCCGAACACCAGGTCGACATTGGAATTGTCGGTCGGAGGCGCCGGGAGCACGGTCGCGGGCAGCGCCGGCTTGGGGGAGGCGGACGGCTTCGGTGCCGGCGCGGCCTCCTTCTTCTTGGGGGGCGCGGGCGGCTTGGCTTTCTGCTTCTCGGCCGGCGGGCTCGGCGTCGTGGCCGGCGGCGTGATCTGGAGTTGCGCTGCCGCGGGCACCGTGAGCAGCAGCGTGGCCAGGATGGTGATGCGCGGGAGCTTCATGTCGGGCGCTAGCCGTGCTCGCCCGCGGGATTTTGGCTTGCGAGCGCAGCCGCATGGGCCTTCTTGATCGTGGCGTCGGCCTCGATCAGTGCGGCCTTGGCCCCGCGCGGATCGGCCCAGACGAACTCGCCGACCAGCACGAAATCGGCGCCGCTGGCGGCGAAGTCGTAGGCCTCTTCCAGCGAGGTCGCAAAGCCGACGCAGGGCGGCTCGAACAGCTCGGCCCACCAGTCCAGCCGCTCGGCGATCGCCTCGGACGACGGACGCTGGCCCTTTGCATCGGGCTCGCCGAACAGCAAATAGTCCGCGCCAATTTCGCCCGCATCCATGGAATGGTGCCGCGTCGTCAGCCCGCCGACGCCGGCGATGCGATCGGGCTTGAGAGATGGCAGCGCCTCTTTCAGCGCGGCGATGCCGGGCAGGTGCGCGCCGTCGGCGCCGCCGCGCGCGACCAGTTCGGCATGGCCGTCGATCAGCAGCGCGGCGCCGGCCTTCTGGACCGGCGGCGCGAGTGCCTTGATCCACGAGATCATGGTGCGCTGGTCGGTCTCCTTCAGCCGCACCAGCACGGCCGCGACGTCGGCGGCCGCGAGCAGGCCCGGCAACTCGGCGACGAGCGAAGCCGGGTCATCGACAACAGGCGTCGCGAGATAAAGGCGCGGCGCCGGGCGCGGCGGAGGCGATTTGTTCGACAAGGTCTAGGCCGCTTTCTTTTCCAGGCTGCTTTGCCATTCGCCTTTGGAGGCGAGGCCGTTCATTCGTGCACGATGGCTGAAGGCGCGCTGGCCGGCCGCGACGTTCTCGGCCTTGCCGGACCAGGCCTTCTGCGGCGCGGCCTGAAGCGCGCGGCCGTAGGAGAAGGTCAGGCCCCAGGGCAGCGGGCCGAGCTTGTGCATGGCGTTGAGATGCGCGGTTGCCTCTTCGTCCGACTGGCCGCCGGAGAGGAAGGCGATGCCGGGCACCGCCGCCGGCACACAGGCCTTGAGCAGCCGTATCGTCTTCTCCGCGACCTCCTCGACGGGGGCCTGCTTCGCGCACTTCTTGCCTGAGATCGCCATGTTCGGTTTCAGCACCATGCCTTCGAGCGCGACGCGCTGCACGCGCAATTCCTGAAACGTCTTGTTGAGCACGCGCTGCGTGACCTCGTAGCAGCGGTCGATGTCGTGATCGCCGTCCATCAGCACTTCCGGCTCGACGATCGGCACGATCTGCGCGGCCTGGCACAGCGCGGCATAGCGCGCCAATGCGTGGGCGTTGACGCTGATCGCGGTCATCGAGGGGATGCCACTGCCGATGTCGATCACCGCGCGCCATTTGGCGAAGCGCGCGCCGCGCTCGTAATACTTCTTCAGCCGCTCGGCGAGCTTGTCGAGCCCGACGGTCACGAGCTCGCCCGGGCACATCGGCAAGCCTTGCGTGCCTTCGTCGACCTTGATGCCCGGGATGGCGCCGCTACTCTCGATCAGCTTCACCAGCGGCGTGCCGTCCTTCGCATCCTGCCAGATCGTCTCGTCATAGAGGATCACGCCGGAGATGTACTGGCTCATGGCTTCCCTGGATCGGAACAGCATCTCGCGGTAGTCGCGCCGGTTCGATTCCGTCGATTCCACGCCGATCGCGTCGAAGCGCTTCTTGATGGTGCCGGAGGATTCGTCGGCGGCAAGGATGCCCTTGCCGGGCGCGACCATGGCGGTCGCGATCCTGTTGAGCTCAGTCAGATCCATCGAGAGGTCCTCCCAAAACGATTCTGCCCTTGCCCGTGAAAATAGACCGTTCTCGGGCAAATGCCGAGTTAACGTTCGTCGCAGGGGTAAGGGGGTTCTCTGTCATTCCGGGATGCGCCGAAAGGCGCAGGCCCGGAATCCATAACCCCAGGCTGTGGTTATGGATTCCGGGCCCACGCTTCGCGTGTCCCGGAATGACGGGAGGGTGTGTCCGGAGGCCTTACGCCACCGCGCGATCGCTACGCGACGCGGGGGTCGAGCTCGCCCTTGGCGTAGCGCTTGGCCATCTCGGCGGTGGTCAGGACCTTCTTGATCTTGGAGGCCTGGCCGGCGGTGTTGAACTCCTGGAGCCGCTGCTTGCACAGCTTGGTCATCGCTTCCATCGCCGGCTTCAGGTACTTGCGCGGGTCGAACTCTTCCGGATTGTCCTTCAGCACCTTGCGGATCTGGCCGGTCATGGCCATGCGGTTGTCGGTGTCGATGTTGATCTTGCGCACGCCGTTCTTGATGCCGCGCTGGATCTCGGTAACAGGCACGCCCCAGGTCGGCTTCATCTTGCCGCCATAGGTGTTGATGATGTCCTGGAGGTCCTGCGGCACCGACGACGAGCCGTGCATGACGAGGTGCGTGTTCGGCAGCTTGCGGTGGATCTCCTCGATCACCTTCATGGCGAGGATGTCGCCGTCCGGCTTGCGGGTGAACTTGTAGGCGCCGTGGGAAGTCCCCATCGCGATCGCGAGCGCGTCGACCCTGGTCTCCTGCACGAACTTCACGGCCTCGTCCGGATTGGTCAGGAGCTGGTCGTGGCTCAGCTTGCCTTCGGCGCCGTGGCCGTCTTCCTTGTCGCCCATGCCGGTCTCGAGCGAGCCGAGCACGCCGAGCTCGCCCTCGACCGAGATGCCGCCGAGATGGGCCATGTCGGTCACGGTCTTGGTGACGCCGACATTGTAGCCCCAGTCGCCGGGGGTCTTGCCGTCGGCCTTGAGCGAGCCGTCCAT
The DNA here is from genome assembly GCF_042257955.1 of Bradyrhizobium sp. B025. NCBI lineage: Bacteria > Pseudomonadati > Pseudomonadota > Alphaproteobacteria > Hyphomicrobiales > Nitrobacteraceae > Bradyrhizobium > Bradyrhizobium sp. B025. The sequence continues at coordinate 939,391 of NZ_CP170150.1, forward strand.
CATCACCGAGGTGAAGCCGGCCTGGATCGCGGTCATGCAGGTCGCCGGCTCGTTGCCGTGGTCGAGATGCACGCAGACCGGGATGTGCGGATAGATCTCGGTCACCGCGTCCATCATGTGCTTGAGCATGACGTCGTTGGCGTAGGAGCGCGCACCGCGCGAGGCCTGGATGATGACGGGCGCATCGACCTGGTTGGCGGCGTCCATGATCGCCAGCGCCTGCTCCATGTTGTTGATGTTGAAGGCCGGTACGCCGTAATCGTTCTCAGCCGCATGGTCGAGCAATTGACGTAACGTGATCCGAGCCATGTGTCTTTTTCTCCGGTTTGGGCCTTCAGGGCCCGCTAGCTACTTGTCGACTGACTACTTGATGCGCAGGACCTCGACGCCGGGCAGTGGCTTGCCTTCCATCCATTCAAGAAATGCGCCACCGGCGGTCGAGACATAGGTGAAGTCACCGGCCACGTGGGCCTGGTTGAGGGCCGCGACGGTGTCGCCGCCGCCCGCGATCGAGATCAACTTTTTCGCCTTGGTGCGCTCGGCGGCGTGCTTGGCGGCCGCGACCGTGCCGCGGTCGAACGGCTGCATCTCGAAGGCGCCGAGCGGCCCGTTCCAGACCAGCGTCGCCGCGTCGTCGATCGCCGCGTGCACGCGCGCGACCGATTGCGGGCCGACGTCGAGGATCATGCCGTCGGCCGGGATCGCATCGAGGCCGTAGGCGTGGGACGGCGCGTTGGCCGCGAAATGATAGGCGACGGTGGCGTCGACCGGCAGGATGATGGCGCAGTTGGCGGCTTCCGCCTTCTCGATGATGCGCAGCGCGGTCGGCGCGAGATCCTTCTCGGCCAGCGACTTGCCGATGCCGACGCCCTGGGCGTGCAGGAAGGTGTTGGCCATGCCGCCGCCGATCACCAGCGCGTCGACCTTGCTGACGAGGTTTTCGAGCAGGTCGATCTTGGTCGAGACCTTGGCGCCGCCGATGATCGCGATGACCGGCTTGGTCGGCGAGCCCAGCGCCTTCTCCAGCGCATCGAGCTCGGCCTGCATGGTGCGGCCGGCATAGGCCGGCAGCTTGTGGCCGAGGCCTTCGGTCGAGGCGTGGGCGCGGTGCGCGGCCGAGAACGCGTCATTGACCCAGATGTCGCCGAGCTTGGCCAATTCCGCGACGAAGGCGGGATCGTTCTTTTCCTCTTCCTTGTGGAAGCGGGTGTTTTCCAGGCACAGGATGTCGCCGTCCTTGAGTGCCGCCACGGCCGTGGCCGCGGGCTCGCCGATGCAGTCGTCGGCAAACGCGACGGGCTTGTTCAGGACCTTCGACAGCGCCTCGGTGACGGGCTTGAGCGACTCCTTGGCATCGCGTCCCTTCGGCCGGCCGAAATGCGCGAGCAGGATCACCTTGCCGCCCTTGTCGGCGAGCTCGGTGATGGTCGGCGCGACGCGCTCGAGCCGGGTTGCGTCGGTGACGCGCCCGTTCTCCATGGGCACGTTGAGGTCGACGCGCAGCAGCACGCGTTTGCCCTTCACGTCGACGTCGTCGAGGGTGCGGAATTTGTTCGCCATGGGATGGCCTCAACCATTTGGACTGTCATTCCGGGGCGCGCTTAGCGCGAACCCTGGTGCGCAGTTGCGCACCTGAGAATCTCGAGATTCCGGGTCTGGTCCTTACGGACCATCCCGGAATGACGAAACCGCTGCGGAGTTAGATCACCTTCGCGATCGCGACCGCGGTGTCGGCCATGCGGTTCGAGAAGCCCCACTCGTTGTCGTACCAGGACATCACGCGCACCAGCGTGCCGTTCTGCACCTTGGTCTGGTCCTCGTGGAAGGTCGAGGAGTGCGGATCGTGGTTGAAGTCGATCGAGACGTTCGGCGCATTGGTGTAGCCGAGGATGCCCTTGAGCTGCTGCTCGGAGGCGCGCTTCATCGCCGCGTTGATTTCCTTCACGTCGGTGGCGCGCTTGGCAATGATCTTGAGGTCGACGACCGAGACGTTCGGGGTCGGCACGCGGATCGCGACGCCGTCGAGCTTGCCCTTCAGTTCCGGCAGCACGAGGCCGATCGCCTTGGCGGCGCCGGTCGAGGTCGGGATCATCGACATCGCCGCCGCGCGGCCGCGATAGAGATCCTTGTGCATGGTGTCGAGCGTCGGCTGGTCGCCGGTATAGGCGTGGATCGTGGTCATGAAGCCGGTCTCGATGCCGACGAGATCGTTCAGGACCTTGGCGACCGGCGCGAGGCAGTTCGTCGTGCAGGAGCCGTTGGAGACGACCAGGTGATCCTTGGTCAGCGTGTCGTGGTTGACGCCGTAGACGATGGTGGCGTCGGCGCCGTCGGCGGGCGCGGAGACCAGCACGCGCTTGGCGCCGGCGGTCAGATGTGCGGAGGCCTTGTCCTTCGAGGTGAAGATGCCGGTGCATTCGAGCGCGATGTCGACGCCGAGATCCTTCCAGGGCAGCTTCGAGGGATCGCGCTCGGCGGTCACCTTGATCTTGCCGCCTCCGAGGCTGATCGAATCGCCGTCGACGGTGACGGTGCCGGGGAAGCGGCCGTGAACGCTGTCGAAACGGAGCAGATGGGCATTGGTCTCGACCGGGCCGAGGTCGTTGATGCCGACCACCTCGATATCCTTGCGGCCGGACTCTGCAATCGCCCGCAGGACGTTGCGGCCGATACGACCAAAACCGTTGATTCCAACGCGGACTGCCATCTTTCGTCTCCTTCAATGACCGTTGTCATCCCGCCGGACGCGCGGCTAACGCGTCAGCGAGGGTTTTTTAGGGCGGACGCCCGGTTCGGCCGGGCGGTGCTTGATCATATGGGACGTTACGTAGTCCTTTTTTTTGGCAAGCTCAACTCTCAGGATACGCGCTTCAGCACGGCGTTAACCGCAGCCTCGGCGGTAATGCCGAAATGCTTGTACAGGTCCTTCGCCGGCGCGCTCGCGCCGAACGAATGCATGCCGACAAATTCGCCATCCTGGCCGATCACAGCATCCCAGCCCCAGCGCACGGCGGCCTCGATAGCGACCTTCACCGGCGCGTTGCCGATGATCTCGGCGCGCTTGGCTTCTGGTTGCGCTAACAAAAGCTCGAGCGAGGGCACCGACACCACCCGTGACGGGATGCCGCGCTCGGCGAGCTGCTTCTGGGCGGCGACCGCGATTTCGACCTCGGAGCCGGAGGCGAACAGCGTCGCCTTGGCTTCGCCCTGCGCCGGAACCAGCTCGTAGGCACCGGCCGCGCAAGGATTGTCGTTCGGCGCGGTGGTGCGGAGCTGCGGCAGGTTCTGCCGCGTCAGCGCCAGCACCGTCGGGCCGTCGATGCGGTTGAGCGCGAGCTCCCAACACTCGGCGACTTCGACGGAGTCGCAGGGACGGAACACGCGCATGTTTGGAATGGCGCGAAGCGCGGCGAGATGCTCGACCGGCTGATGGGTCGGGCCGTCTTCGCCGAGGCCGATGGAATCGTGCGTCATCACGTAGACGACACCGGTGCCCATCAGCGCGGCAAGGCGCATCGCCGGACGCGCATAGTCGGTGAACACCAGGAAGGTTGCGCCGTTCGGCGCGAAGCCGCCGTGCAGGAAGATGCCGTTCATCGCGGCGGCCATGCCGTGCTCGCGGATGCCGTAATGGATGAAGCGGCCCTTCGGCGTCTTGGCCGAGAAGGCGGTCGCCGACTTCGCCTTGTTGTTGTTGGAGCCGGTGAGGTCGGCCGAGCCTGCGAGGAATTCCATCGGCATGGCGCCGGCAATGACTTCGATCACCGCTTCCGAGGATTTGCGGGTGGCCGCAACCAACGGCTTTTCCAGCAGCTCCTTCTTGTACGCGCGCACCGCCTTTGCGAGCGAGGCCGGACGCTCATGGCGCAGGCGGCGCTCGAACTCGGCGCGCTTGCGGCTGCCGAGCTCGCCGAGCCGTCCTTCCCATTCCTGCCGAGCCGCAGCGCCGCGGCTGCCGGCCGCGCGCCAGGCTTTCAGCACGTCGTCGGGCACCGAGAACGGCTCGAGCGAGATGCCGAGATTTTCCTTGGCGGCCTTGAGCTCCTCGGCGCCGAGCGCCTCGCCGTGCACCTTCGACGTGCCGGCCTTGTGCGGCGCGCCGAAGCCGATGGTGGTGCGGCAGGCGATCAGCGTCGGCTTGTTGGACTTCTTCGCGCGCGTGATGGCCGCTGTGATGGCGGCCTGGTCGTGGCCGTCGATCTTCTCGGCGGCCCAGCCGGCGGACTTGAAGCGCTTCACCTGATCGACGGAATCGGCGATCGAGGTCGGGCCGTCGATCGAGATGCCGTTGTCATCGTAGAGCACGATCAGCTTGTTGAGCTTCCAGTGCCCGGCCATCGCGATCGCTTCCTGCGACACGCCCTCCATCAGGTCGCCGTCGGAGGCGAGCACGAAGGTGTGGTGATCGACGATCTTCTTGCCGAACTCGGCGGCGAGCATCTTCTCGGCGAGCGCCATGCCGACCGCGGTCGAGATGCCCTGGCCGAGCGGACCGGTGGTGGTCTCGATGCCCTTGGTGTGGAAGTTCTCCGGGTGGCCAGGCGTCAGCCCGCCGAGCTGGCGGAATTGCTTGAGCTGGTCCAGCGTCATGTCGGCATTGCCGGTCAGGTACAGCAGCGAATAGAGCAGCATCGAGCCGTGGCCGGCCGACAGCACGAAGCGGTCGCGGTCCGGCCAGGCGGGCGCGGCGGCGTCGAATTTCAGGAACTGCGTGAACAGCACCGTGGCGATGTCGGCGGCGCCCATCGGCAGGCCGGGATGGCCCGATTTCGCCTTCTCGACAGCGTCCATCGAAAGGCCGCGGATCGCGTTGGCCATACGGGAGTGGTCGACCTGCGTATGGGCCATACGGGTGGCATCGAGCTGCATCATGATGAAAATCCGTCTGGAATGAGGTGCTTGATGGCCGTGTGCGCCGCGCTGGATCGAGCCTGGCGGTCACGGGAGGTTGGGGGCTGGATAGCATCTCGGTTCCGGGAGTCCAAGGCAATCAAACGCCGGTTTGGCCGCAAAAGTTGCCTGCGGCATGATCCGGAAAAGCCGCAGCCGCGGATCATGCAGATCTGGAACCAGCCGGCCGCCATGCCGAGGGCCGATCTAGCAGTGCATAGTTTCGCGGCGACATTGCGCTGGGCTAGCTTGCCACGTAAATTTCTGCTTCTAACCGCTTGCCGAACCGAGTCTTTTGCCGGGCGGCAAGCCCCGATGCAAAGGCCACCAAGGTCCGCCGCTGACCGCATGAACGATCGCGTATCCAACAGTTCCGCCATGACGGAGTCCTCCGCCGTCGAGATCGAGATCGCGACCCGCAGGCTCATGGCGGCGCTCGACGCGCTTGAAAGCGCGGTTGAGCGGCGACGCGATGCCGATCGCGACGAGAACGAACTCGCCGCGCGAATCCAGGCGCTCGGCGCGGACCGCTCGCGGCTTGCCGATGAGCTCGACGGCGCGCTGGTGAAGGCGCGCAAGCTCGAGCGCACCAATCGCGAGATCTCCGATCGGCTGGATTCCGCGATCGTCACGATACGCTCGGTGCTCGATACCGGAGAGGATGGATGAGCCACATCAACGTCACCATCAACGGCCGGCAATACCGCATGGCCTGCGAGGAGGGCCAGGAGGTGCGGCTGCTCAAGCTCGCCGAAAGCCTGGAGACGCGGATTCAGTCGCTGCGCGGAAAATTCGGCGAGATCGGCGATGCCAGGCTTACGGTGATGGCGGCACTGACCGTCTGCGACGAGCTGGTCGACGCCGGCAACCGCGTCCGCACCATGGAGCAGGAATTGACCGAGCTGCGGGATTTCCGCAATGCCGCCGTCGAGCGCGCCAGGATGACGCAGACCGCGGTGGTCAACGCGCTGAACGCTGCTGCTGAGCGCATCGAGAAGTCGACCCAGGTCCTGAACCGGACCGTCGGAGGCGGCATCGCGATCGGGTAGGGACCGCGGAAGACTCGATCAGTTGGTCCGCTCGATGTAACCGCGGGCTCAACCTCTCCCGCTTGCGGGAGAGGTCGGCGCGAAGCGCCGGGTGAGGGCTCTCACCTCTTGGGGAATCTCAGTGCGGAGACACCCTCTCCCCAACCCTCCCCCGCAAGCGGGGGAGGGAGCGCACTTCCGCCGTGGCGGCAGGAAGGACTGATTTCATTGCACCGAAGCTCGGCAGCCCGTCGGCGGGCTGGCGGTTCGTCAGTATCGTTGTTACATTGCAAAGGCGAGGCTGCGACGCGCGTCCGGAGCCATATATCCCCGGGGCCTTATCGATCCTTTAGGGAACTGTCCCTGGCCGGGCCCGTGGGCCCGGACATATGGTGCCCACCTACTTTCGTAGGGAACTCCGGGATCGAGTGCTTCAACGGCGTCCGCGGCTTCGCACTTTTGTTTGCTTGGTTTGTGCTTGTCGAAATTGCGTCCCCGACACGCTTGCGGTTCAATTGAGTCTCGGTGTCATGCCCGCGAAGGCGGGCATCCAGTACGCCGCGGCGTCTCGGTTCTTGCAACTCGCGTCTCTGGAATACTGGATCACCCGCTTTCGCGGGTGATGACAGCGGAGCGAGGCTCTGCCTTCGGGGGAAAGCGCGCATGTCCAATTCGAAAGCCGAGCTCCGTGCCAAAGCCCTCGCCAAACGCGACGCGCTGAGCGAGAAGAAGCGCGCCGCCGCTGCCACCAAGCTCGCCAAGCGCGGGCTGCCGTTCAAGCTGCTGCCCGGCAGCATCGTCTCCGGCTATTCGCCGATCCGCAGCGAGATCGACCCGATGCCGCTCTTGAGGAAGCTCGCCGAGGAGGGCGCAAGGCTGGCGCTGCCCTGTGTCACCGCGCGCGGCCAGTCGCTGGTCTTCCGTATCTTTCATCCGAACGACCGGCTGATGCTCGGCCCGCTCGGCATTCCCGAGCCGTCGCCGGCAGCAAGCGAAGTCATCCCCGACATCATGCTGACGCCGCTCGCGGCCTTCGACCGGCTCGGCCACCGCATCGGTTATGGTGCCGGGCATTACGACTTCACCTTCGCTCACTTGCGCAAGACCAAGCAAATCGTCGGCATCGGGCTTGCGTTTGCCGCGCAGGAGATCGAGGCGGTTCCGGCACTATCCCACGACGTCGCGCTGGATTATGTGCTAACGGAATCGGACGTGTTCGATTTCCGGAGTTCTGAAGTTGCGCATTCTCTTCGTGGGTGATGTCGTCGGCCGTGCGGGGCGCACGGCCATCGCCGAATATCTGCCCGGCATGGTCAAGGACTGGTCGCTCGATTTCGTCGTCGTCAACGGCGAAAATTCCGCCGGCGGCTTCGGCATCACCGAAGCGATCTATCAGGAGTTTCTCGATGCCGGCGCCGACGCGGTGACGCTCGGCAATCACTCCTGGGACCAGCGCGAGGCCCTGGTGTTCATCGAGCGCGCCGACCGCCTGGTGCGGCCCGCGAACTATCCGCGCGGCACGCCCGGCCGCGGCGCGGCGCTGGTCGAGACCAAGAACGGCAAGCATGCGCTCGTCGTCAATGCTTTGGGCCGCGTCTTCATGACTCCGTTCGACGATCCCTTTGCGGCGCTGGAGCGCGAGCTCGGCGCCTGTCCGCTCGGCGTTGCAGCGGATGCGATCGTCGTCGATTTCCATTGCGAGGCGAGCAGCGAGAAGCAGGGCATCGGCTTCTTCTGCGACGGCCGCGCCAGCCTCGTCGTCGGCACCCACACCCATGTGCCGACCGCCGATCACCAGATCCTCAACGGCGGCACCGCCTACATGACGGATGCCGGCATGACCGGCGACTACGATTCCATCATCGGCATGCAGAAGGAAGAACCGCTGCGCCGGTTCACGTCGGGGATTCCCTCCGGCCGGTTCGAGCCGGCGGCCGGAGTGGCGACGCTCAGCGGCGTTGCGATCGAGACCGACGATGCAACGGGCCTCGCGCTGCGGATCGCGCCGGTGCGCGTGGGCGGCCGGCTGGAGCCGGCGACACCGAGGTTCTGGTTGAGCTGACGGTCGCGCTACACACTCGCTGTCGTCCCGGCGAAAGGCCGGGACCCATAACCCCAGGGAGAAGTGTGGGGCACAGCTCCCACTCCGAGTCTTCGCCACACTACTCCCTGTGGGTATGGGTCCCGGATCTGCGCTTCGCTTGTCCGGGACGACGGCGGAGATTGATGCGCGCGATTGCGCATCAATCTCGCGGCGGATGGCTGCGCGCTACTCCGCCGTCTGCTCCCTCAGCTCCGCCACATCCTTCGCCGTCAGCTTCGAGCCCTTCGCGCCGAACCGCGCCGTCACATAGTTCGCCACCGCCGCGATCTCGTCGTCGGTGTAGGCGTTGCCGAACGCCGGCATCGACAGCGCACCATCAGGCGTATGGCGCCTGGTGCCCGAGATCACGATCTGCGCGACGTTGGTGGCGGTGGGGTCGTTGACGGCCCAGGTGCCGGTGAGTGTCGCCATCGGCGACACCGGGCTCTCGCCGCTCCAGCCGTGGCAGCTGGCGCAGGCGCTGGCGAACACCTTCTTGCCGCGGGCGTCGGCCGTCACGCCGTCCTTGTGCGAGGCGGGCGCGACCGGCGCCGTGGTGGCGGGGAGGTCGGGCGAGGGCTGCGGCGGCACGCTGCGCAGGTAAGCAACGATGCTGCTTATGTCCTCGGGGGCGAACTGGCTGAAGCTGTGGTCGACGGCTTCACCCATCGGACCCGAGGCCGAGCCGTGGCCCGGCGCATGGCCGAGCGACAGATACGAGATCAGATCCGCGTCGCTCCAGTTGCCGAGACCTGTCGCCTTGTCCGACGAGATGTTGAAGGCGCGCCAGCCCGCCGTGATAGCGCCGGTGAACTTCTTGCGGTTATCCAGCGCGAAGCCGAGATTGCGCGGTGTGTGGCACTCGCCGCAATGCGCCAGCGCTTCGGCGAGATATGCCCCGCGATTCCATTCCGGGCTCTTCGACGTATCCGGCGCAAAGCGCGTGTCCGGATTGAACACGGCCGACCAGAAGGTCATCGCCCAGCGCTGGTTGAACGGGAACGACAGCGTGTTGTCGGGCGCCTTGGCGCGCACCGCCGGCAGGCTGAACAGATACGCTTTCACCGCGAGCACGTCCTCGTCGGTCATGAAGGTGTAGGACGTGTACGGCATCGCCGGATAGAGCCGCGCGCCGTCATTGCGTTTGCCGTGCTGGACCGCGTTCAGAAAATCCTGGTCGCTGTAATTGCCGATGCCGGTGTCCTTGTCCGGCGTGATGTTGGTCGAATAGAGCGTGCCAAACGGCAGCTTGAAGGCGAGCCCGCCGGAATAGTCCTCCTCGCCCGGCTTGGTGTGGCAGACCATGCAGTCGGCGGCCTTCGCCAGATATTCGCCGCGTTCGACCAGGCTCGCTTTCTCCAGCTTTGCCGGCACGCCGGTCGGCTTTCCGGCGCGGTAATCCGCCAGCGCCACTTTCGTGCCGCCGGCAAAGTCGAGCGGGCCGGGCCCGCGGACGAGGAAGACGCCAAGCGCCACCGCGACGATGGCGATCACAACGATACTTGTGAGGATACGCATCGTGCCGCTCATGCCTTCTTCCCCGCAGCCAGCAGTTTCCGGTCGATCGGCAGGCGCCGCAGCGCCACGCCGGTTGCGGCGTAAATCGCGTTGCGCAGCGCCGGCGGCCCCGCCGTCGTGCCGGTCTCGCCAATTCCGCCGGGTGCCTCGCCGCTCTTGACGACGTGAACCTCGATCTTGGGCGTCTGATGGATCCGCAGCATCCGATAGTCATTGAAGTTGGATTGCTGGACGCGCCCCTTTTCGATGGTGATCTCGCCGTAGAGCGCGGCGGTAAGGCCGAAGATCAGCCCGCCCTCGACCTGAGCCACGATCGTATCGGGATTGACGGCGATGCCGGTATCCACCACCGAGGTCGCACGGCGTAGATTGATCTCGCCTTGCTCGTCGACCTCAGCTTCCACAACGGTTGCGATGAAACTCCCGAAAGACGGCTGCAAGCACACGCCGCGCCCGACGCGCGCCGGCAAGGGTTGACCCCAATTGGCTTTCTCTGCCGCAAGATTGAGGACGGACAGGAAGCGCGATTGATTGGCCAGCATTCCACGGCGAAACTCGACCGGGTCCTTGCCCGCCTTGCGCGCCAGTTCGTCGATGAAGCATTCGACCGCGAACACGTTGTTGTTGGGCCCGACCCCGCGCCAGAACCCCGTTGGTATTGCCGGCGGTTCGGCCCGCACATATTCGACGTGGACATTCGGGATGTCGTAGGGCACGTCGGTGGCGCTGTCGATCGCGTCGATATCGATGCCCTTCTGGAAGGCCGGCGGCAGCCAGCGCGCGATGATCGCAGCGCCGGCAATCTTGTATTTCCAGCCGACGATCTTGCCGGCCGACAAGGTCGCCGCGATCGTATCGCGATAGACCGGTCGATAGACGTCGTGCTGAATGTCCTCCTCGCGGGTCCACACGACCTTGACCGGCCCGTCGACCTCTTTGGCGATGCGAACGGCCGCGACCACCATGTCAGGCTCGAGCTTGCGGCCGAAGCCGCCGCCCAGCAGGTGCTGGTTGACGGTCACCTTCTCGACCGGGAGCCCGGCCGCCTTTGCCGCCTCCGACTGCACGCGCGCCATGATCTGCGTTCCGGTCCAGATTTCGCAAGAATCGGGCGTGCAATGCACCGTGGCGTTCAACGGCTCCATCGTTGCGTGGGCGAGAAACGGCAGCTCGAACGAAGCTTCGAGTTTTTCGCCGCTCGCGAGACCCTTGGCGATGTCGCCGGTGGATCTGGCGACCACGCCGTCCTTTGCGCTGGCGGCGCGCAAATCGTCCCAAATCGCCTTCGAATTGAGCTTTGCGTTCGGTCCCTCGTTCCACGTGATGTCGAGCGCATCCAGGCCCTTTTTCGCCGCCCACATGTGATCGCCGACGACGGCGACGAGATCGTCGAGCACGACGATCTTTCGCACGCCCGGAATCTTCTTCGCGGCACGATCATCGACCTTGCCGACCTTGCCGCCGAAAACCGGGCACTGCGCCAGCGTTGCGAACTTCATGTTCGGCACGATGGCGTCGATGCCGTAGACCGCCTTGCCGTTGACCTTCTCGGGTGTATCGAGCCGCTTGAACGGCTGGCCGATATAGACGAAATCCTTGGGGTCCTTGAGCGGGACGTCCTTGGGCGGCGTCTGGCCGCTCGCGGCAGCCGCAAGCGCGCCATAGGAGAGCGTCCGGCCGCTCGCCTTGTGGGTCACCTCACCCTTCGACGTCGTGCAACTGGCGGGATCGACGTTCCATTGCGCAGCTGCAGCCTGCACCAGCATGGCACGCGCGCTGGCGCCGGCTTCACGCAGCGGCTTCCAGAATGCCCGGACCGATGTGGAGCCACCGGTCGCCTGAATGATGAAAATCGGATTGCCGTAGAGCTTCTCGTTGGCCGGTGCGTGCAGCAGTTGGACTTTCGACCAATCCGCGTCGAGCTCTTCCGCCAGGATCATCGAGATCGCGGTGTAGATTCCCTGCCCCATCTCGACCTGCGGCATCACCAGCGTGGTCGCACCTTCAGGGTCGATCCGGATGAAGGCGTTGGGCGCGAACTTGCCATCGGTCGTATCCTTCGGCTGCACCGGCTCGTTGACGGCGGCGCGCAGCGGCAGGTGGAAGGCGAGCAGGAAGCCGGTGGCAAGGCCGCCGGTCAGGAGCGTGCGGCGGGAGACGCTGTTGTGTGCATTCATGGCGGACCTCACGACTGACGGCCGGAGGCCGCCTGCTTGATGGCCTCGCGGATGCGCACATAGGTGCCGCAGCGGCAGATGTTGCCGGCCATGGCGGCGTCGATGTCGGAATCATCGGGGTTGGGCGTTGCCGCCAGCAGTGCCGCGGCCGACATGATCTGGCCGGACTGGCAGTAACCGCACTGGATCACTTCGGCATCGAGCCAGGCCTTCTGCACCTTCGCGCCCGTAGGCGTGCTGCCGATATGCTCGATGGTGGTGATGGTACGGTTCTGGACCGCGCTCACCGGCAGCACGCAGGAGCGCACCGCCTTGCCGTCGACATGCACCGTGCAGGCGCCGCATTGCGCGATGCCGCAGCCGAACTTGGTGCCGGTCATCCCGAGGATGTCGCGCAGCACCCACAGCAGCGGCATTTCCGGCGGCGCGTCGAAGGATTTCGTTTCGCCATTGATGGTGAGAACTGTTGCCATATGCATCCCCTTGCTCGACGATCGCTTGCGGCGATCAATTCGGCGAATTTCCGCGCGACCATAATCATAACGACGCGAAACGATGAAGCGTCGAAATTCCCGGCAATGCATATTTGCGCGACTGACGCGTCAGGCCATGACGTTCACGAATTTGTGCGGCGGCTCATTGGTATGATAATCGTCATATTGTGGCGCATTTTCGCCGCGCGCGCCGTGAATCGCCGCAGATGATCGTGCGAATGCGCAAAATCATGCGATCACGAAATTCGTGCGATTGGGAAAAGCGGGCGACGGCAAGCACGGTGCACGGGATCAATTGCAACGGCCAATGGCCGGATGGCCGACGTGCGCGATGATGACATCGTGCTCCTGTTTTGCCCGACGGAGCAATGGCCGCACTAGGCGCTTGGAACGTTCTCCGCAATCCCTGGCAATCCCGACGCGGAGACACCCCCACCCCAGCCCTCCCCCGCAAGCGGGAGAGGGAGCCGAGTGCCGATGCCGCCGCATCATGCACACCACATGCGATAGCCCTGCCCACAAGGGGGGAGGGAACGGAGAGGGTGCTGCTGTCGGCCGCACTAGCTTCGATCTCATCCCATGAGGCTTCTAAGCCATTGATTCCGCGTGCCCCGGCTACTGTGCATGGGGTTGTTTTTCAGGTTTTTGATTGAAGGGCCGCAGGAGCGGCCGTCGCGAGATCCTTCAGCCGTGCCGGAAGCCCATCCGGAACGCGCCCCAGTGCTTGCCGCGGATCATGATCGGCGAGGACAGATCCTTCATCAGCACGAACTGCCCGCCGCCCATGTCGCGGCGGTAGGTCTGGAGCAGGAACGGCTTGGTGTTCGCAGCGACCTTCTTCACCGCGCGATCGGTGAACAGGCGGCGGTTGCGACAATTGGCGTTGTTCCAGACCGGGTCCTTGCCCTGTGGCAGGCGGTAGTTCGGATTGTGGGTCGGCAGGTAGCCGCCCTTGGCCCAGGCGACGCAGAACACGATGCGGGGATCGGCTTTCTGGATCGGGTCCTGGATGGCGGGCAGCACGCGATCGGTGAAGTCGACGTAGCTGGTGAGATACTGCTTTGGATCGGTGCCGGGAATCTCGCGGTACTTCTCGTCCATGAGCTGGTCGAGCGTGATCTCGCCGCGATCGATCGCGGCCTCGAACTCGGCCGAGATCCGCTTGGCGGTCTCGACGACCGCGCGGATCAGCGGCGCGTCCGACGTCTCCACGCCGCTGTCGGCGATCATCGCGATCAGGCCTTCGGAGGTGTCGAGCAGCTTGGCCACCCGCTCGTCGGCGTATTTGAGGTCGCGCGAGGAGAGGTCGACGCCCTTGGCGAGCTCGTTGAGCTCGCTGATGACGGTGTCGCAATGGCCGAGATTGGAGGTCGCCGCGCGCGCGACGCTGTCGATCTCCGCTTCCACGGAGGCGAAGCCCTGCTGGACGCGCGAGATGATGCTTGAGATCTGCTGGGCGCCTTCGCCGGCGGTCTTCGCGCGCTGCGAGGCGTCGCTGCTCTCGCCGATCAGGCCTTCGATCTGGCCGTCGAGATCGCGCACGGTGTCGGAGATCTGGTGCGTCGCCTGGCGGGTGGCTTCCGCGAGGTTCTTCACCTCGCTTGCGACCACCGCGAAGCCGCGGCCGGCATTGCCGGCGCGCGCGGCTTCGATGGTTGCGTTCAGCGCAAGCAGGTTGGTCTGCTTCGCGATCGCCTCGATCGAGCCGGACACCTTGGCCACCTGCGCCAGCGCCGAGCCGACCGCGCTCAGGCGCGCCTCGATCCGCCCAACGGCGGCGACAAGCTCGGAGATGTGGCTGACGGCGGTATCGACCGCGCTGCGCGACTGCGCGATCTCGCCGACCGCCGCGGACGTCGTCGTTTGCACCGCCTGCGACGCATTGGCGATGTCGTGGTTGGCCGAGACCATCGTCTCCGCCGTCTCCTGCAGGTGATGGAACCGTTCCGACTGGTTCGCGACGCGGTTGGCGACTTCCTGGACGTTGCCGGCGATGTCGGCGAGCTCCACGCCGAGACCGCCGATGCGGTCGGCGAGCTGGTCGATCAGGCGTTCAGCCAGCGTCCGGTTCGACCCGGTGTCCAATACTGCAAGTTGTGCCAGAGACATGTACGGGTTTTCTCCAGTCAGAGCCGTGGATTGGCTCTCGGCGGCATTCCCATTCCAGTTTCGACCTTAGAGGATGATTCGCGAGCGGCGTCTTGCCCAGGAGTGCACGAGAGCGTGCACTACAGCTTGTAAGCTGTGCGGAATCCGCCCCAGTGCCGGCCCTGCACGCGGATCGGGACGTCGATTTCGCGCATCATCACCGTATTCCCGTTACCCATGTCGCGCGCATAGCTCTGGACCAGGTACGAGCGCAGGTTGCGCGCGGCCGCGAGCCCCGCCGGATCGTTGAAGATGCGCCGGTGGCGGCTGTTGGCCGTGTTCCAGGCGGCGTCGCCCGGCCGCTGCGGATGCGAATAGATCTTGTTGTGCACCGGCAGGAAGCCGTTGCGGTCGACCATGGCGCAGAACGCCATGCGCGGTTCCTTGGCGAGAAACGCTTCCTGGAACTGCGGCAGTGCGCGGTCGGCCCAATCCAGATATCTAGTGCGGTATTGCTGTGGATTGGTGCCTGCGATCTCCACATAGTCGGTGTCGAAGAGGTCGTCGATCCCGACCTCGCCGCGTGCAACCGCCTGCTCGAAGATTTGGGTCAGCGCGTTGCCCGCTTCCATGGCGCGGGTGACGAACTCCGTGTTCTCCTCGTGGATCGACCACAGCCGGTCTTCGATCTTCTCGCGGAGCCCGGCATCGGGATTGACGAAATGCGCGCGGGCTCCGGCCTTGGACTGCTCGACGACGCGCAGGCGGCAGGCGCCGACCAGTTCGAGGCTGCCTTCGATGATCGCTTGCGGCGTCAGCCGGCCCGCGTCCGCACCGCCAATCAGCACGCCGTCCATCGCGATCTCGTAGACCGGCATCACGCCGCGTGCGCTCTCGAATTTGAGATGGCAGGGCAGCCGCTCGGTCTTGCGGCGGTCGTCGTGCTCGCTCTGGCGCAGCAGCACCGCGCAGCGCGATTTCAGCTTCTGTGCGAAGGTGGTGACCGCCTTGCCGGCGCTGGCGACGTTCTCGCCATGGGTCTCGGCCGCCTTGGTCGCGGCGTCGATCTCGGCCGCGCTCTGGCCGACCGAGACGATGAACTCCGACGCGCTGGCGGCATTGCCGGAGACTTCGCTCGTGGTGGCGTTTTGCTCGGCGACCGCGCCATTGACGGTCTCGAATACCGGGCGGATCGCCTCGATCGCCTGCGAAATGCGGTGCACGGCATCGGCGGAGCCGGCGGCGTCGCGCTGCAGTGCATCGATCTTTTTGGTGATCTCTTCCGTCGCGCTCTGGGTCTGCACCGCGAGCGCTTTCACTTCGGTCGCGACGACCGCAAAGCCCTTGCCCGCAGCGCCCGCGCGCGCGGCCTCGATGGTCGAGTTGAGCGCGAGCAGCGTCGTCTGCCGCGCGATCTGCGCGATCAGATTGACGACGTTGCCGATGGCGGCGGAGGACTCGCGCAAGCGGTCGACATTGGCGCGGGCTTCCTGCGCCGCGGCACTGGCCTCGTCGGCGAGCTTGCCGGCCTCGCGAACCTGCGCGCCGATGCCCAGCGCGGACTGGGTGAACTTGTCGGCGGCATGGGCGAAGGTGGATGCGGTCGACTGTGCGGCGTTGGTGCGGCCGGTCAGGGCGTCGGTCCGGTCGCGGATGGCCGCAAGCGTCGTGGCGGTCGCTTCGGCGCCGCCGGCCACCGAATTGGCGGCGCGCTCGAGCTGGCGAATCATCGCGCCCAGCTCGAGTTCCAGCAGTTCCAGGATTTCCCTGGCAGAATCGCTCTCAGCGGCCGGGCCGGGCTCGGAATGGGCCGGCGGCGGCGCAGCCTGCGGGGCGGCCGCGGGCGCAGCCATGTCCGGCAGACGCTTCCGAAATAGTCCGAACGCCATCAGGTCTCTCTTGTCGGGGGACGGTCGTACGCTATTTTCGCAGGCCGGAATGAAGTCAGGGTTAACGATGCCTGACATCTGGGCAAAGGCCACTACGGTGTTACCTTAAAGTCGTAGAGCCTCTTTCATTCCGGTGGGTTGGCGGCCTATAAGGCCGCGCTTCCCACGCTCACCTTAGGCGCACGATTCCTTTACGAGACCACGCATGGCCGGACATTCCCAATTCAAGAACATCATGCACCGCAAGGGGCGGCAGGATGCCCAGAAGTCGAAGCTGTTCGGCAAGCTGGCGCGGGAAATCACCGTCGCCGCCAAGCTCGGCACGCCCGACCCCGCCATGAACCCGCGCCTGCGCGCCGCCGTGATCGCCGCGCGCGCGGAGAACATGCCGAAGGACAATATCGAGCGCGCCATCAAGAAGGCGCTCGGCAGCGACGGCGAGAACTATGACGAGATCCGCTACGAGGGCTATGGCCCCGGCGGCGTCGCCGTCATCGTCGAGGCGCTGACCGACAACCGCAACCGCGCCGCCTCCGACATCCGCTCCTTCTTCACCAAGTCGGGCGGCAATCTCGGCGAAACCGGTTCGGTCTCCTTCATGTTCGACCGCACCGGCATCATCGAATACGACCGCAGCGTCGCTTCCGACGACGCGGTGCTCGATGCCGCGATCGAGGCCGGCGCAGACGACGTCGTCTCCGGCGAAAGCGGCCACGAGATCTACGCCTCGACCGAAGGCTATCGCGACGTTGCCAAGGCGCTGGAAGCCAAGTTCGGCGAGCCGCGCAAGGCCGCGCTGATCTGGAAGCCGCAGAACACGGTCGCCGTCGATGACGAGACCGGCGAGAAGCTGCTCAAGCTGATGGACCTGCTCAACGAGCACGACGACGTCCAGAACGTCTACGCCAATTTCGAGGTGTCGGACGCGCTTGTTGCCAAGATGGGCGGGTAGGGGACACACACGAACGGTGCGCTCCCTCGCCCCGCTCTGCGGGGAGAGGGTTGGGGTGAGGGGCTGTTTCCGCGTCGGCGGTGATAGAGGGACTCGTGGAGAGTCCCCTCACCCGGAATCCGCGCTTCGCGCGCATTCCGGCCTCTCCCCGCAAGCGGGGAGAGGCGAAGAGCGACACTTCCCCTGTTACTTCCGTTCTGTTTCTGTTTCCCCCGCCGCAGCCAGCCGCTATCACTGGCCCATGACTGCGCTCCTGATTCGTGGCCCCGTTCGCATCATCGGCATCGACCCTGGCCTCCGCCGTACCGGCTGGGGCGTGATCGAGGCTGAGGGCAACCGCCTGATCTATGTCGCCTGCGGTTCGGTGGAACCGCCGGACGACCTGCCGCTGTCCAGCCGCCTGCTCGCGATCCACGAAGGGCTCGCCTCTGTCCTGTCCGATCACAAGCCGATGGAAGCTGCCGTCGAGCAGACTTTTGTGAACAAGGACGGCGTTGCGACGCTGAAACTCGGCCAGGCCCGGGGCGTCGCCATGCTGGCGCCCGCAATGTTCGGCATCAGCGTCGCCGAATATGCGCCGAACCAGGTGAAGAAGACTGTGGTCGGTGCCGGCCATGCCGACAAGCAACAGATCGCGATGATGCTGAAGATATTGCTGCCGAAAGCCGAGCCGCCGTCAGCCGACGCTGCCGACGCGCTCGCCATCGCCATCACACACGCCCATCACCGCCAGAGCACGGCGCTCAGGCTGAAGGTGGTGGGAGTTTAAGTTCGAGTCATGAGGCGCAACATGAGCCGCACGCACACTCTTCTCCCTCCCCCCTTGTGGGGGAGGGTTGGGGAGGGGGGCAGCCCCGGGCGCCGGCGTCTGTGGCTTACCCCCCTCCCGGATCGCCTTCGGCGATCCGACCTCCCCCACAAGGGGGGAGGTAACAAGAAGAGCGCTGCGCAATCATGATCGGCAAGCTGAAGGGCCTGATCGATTCCTACGGCGAGGATTTCGTCATCCTCGACGTCGGCGGCGTCGGCTACCAGGTGCACTGCTCGACGCGCACGCTGCAGCATCTGCCGTCGCCCGGCGAGGCCGCCGTGCTGTCGATCGAGACCTATGTCCGCGAGGACCAGATCAAGCTGTTCGGCTTCCGCACCGACCAGGAGCGTGAATGGTTTCGCCTGCTCCAGACCGTGCAGGGTGTCGGCGCCAAGGTCGCGCTCGCGGTGCTCGGCACGCTGGCGCCCTCCGACCTCGCCAATGCGATTGCGCTGCGCGACAAGGCCGCGGTGGCACGCACGCCGGGCGTCGGCCCCAAGGTCGCCGAGCGCATCGTCACCGAATTGAAGGACAAGGCGCCGGCCTTCGCCAATGTCGATCCCGCCGTGGTGCATCTTGCCGGTGCCGTCGACGACCAGCGCGCGCCGCGCCCGGTGGCGGATGCGATCTCTGCGCTGGTCAATCTCGGCTATGGCCAGCCGCAGGCCGCCGCGACCATTGCATCGGCCTCGCGCAGTGCGGGTGAAGGCGCCGAGACCGCGCAGCTCATTCGCCTCGGTCTGAAGGAACTCGCGAAGTGAGCGATCCCAAGGCCAACCGCATGGTCTCGCCAGAGCGCCGCAGCGATGATGTCGGCGACACCGCGCTGCGCCCGCAATCGCTGTCCGACTTCGTCGGCCAGCAGCAGGCGCGCAAGAACCTCTCGATCTTCATCGAGGCGGCGTGCAAGCGCGGCGAGGCGCTGGATCATGTGCTGTTCGTCGGGCCCCCCGGCCTCGGGAAGACCACGCTGGCGCAGATCGTAGCCAAGGAGCTCGGCGTCGGCTTTCGCGCCACGTCGGGTCCCGTGATTGCCAAGGCCGGCGATCTCGCCGCCCTGCTGACCAACCTCGAAGAGCGCGACGTGCTCTTCATCGACGAGATCCATCGCCTCAGCCCGGCGGTGGAAGAGGTGCTCTATCCCGCGATGGAGGATTTTCAGCTCGACCTCATCATCGGCGAGGGCCCGGCGGCGCGCTCGGTGAAGATCGAGCTGTCGAAGTTCACCCTCGTCGGCGCCACCACGCGTGCAGGCCTCCTCACCAATCCCTTGCGTGACCGTTTCGGCATTCCGGTCCGGCTCAATTTCTACACGATCGAGGAGCTCGAGAGCATCGTCAGCCGTGGCGCGCGCGTGCTGAACGTCGGCATGAGCGCGGACGGCGCCAACGAGATCGCGCGCCGCGCCCGCGGCACGCCGCGCATCGCCGGGCGCCTGCTCCGGCGCGTGCGCGATTTTGCTTCCGCCGCGGATGCCGACACGATCGATCGCAAGATCGCCGATCACGCGCTGAGCGCGCTCGAGGTCGATGCCGCGGGCCTGGACGCCATGGACCGCCGCTATCTCACCACCATCGCGATGAACTATGGCGGCGGTCCCGTCGGTGTCGAGACGATGGCCGCAGCGCTCTCCGAGCCGCGCGATGCGATCGAGGACATCATCGAGCCCTATCTGATCCAGTGCGGCTATCTCCAGCGCACCCCGCGCGGCCGCCTGCTCACCTCGCACGCCTTCCGCCATCTCGGTCTCGCCGAACCCAATCGCGATGCGGCGCAGTTCGGTCTGTTCGGCACCGACGAAAGCGACGACTGATCGCCGAGGTCGATGAACCCGCAGGTTCCATCCCAGCACTAATCCGAACGCGCAGCGAACGGGATCGCCGCACACGGACTGGAGTGGGAAGGAATGGAGCCGACGGACGACACGAGGCTGCTCAAGATCATCGCGGCCGCGCCGCAGCTGCGCACGCCTGACGAAACCGAGGCGTTGCTGGATTCGATGCCGCTTGGCGAGCTGGCGTCGATGTGGTGCGCGCTTCAGCGCGTCAGCCGTCGCGACCAGATCGGCAGCATCTGGGCCATCAAGGTCTATTTCGACCATCTGCCGCATCGCAAGCCGCAAGCCGCGCTCGATCTCGTGCTCGATGTGCTCAAGACCGAGGCCGACAAGCCGACGGTGATGCAGCTGAACGACAAGTTCCTGCTGGCGCTATTCTATGCGCATGGCAAGGAGATGATGGCGCGTGTCGAGCAGGAAGCCGCGCCCAATGACAGGCTGCGCTGGCTGCTGGGCGGCGTGCATGTCGGTCCCGACGATCCCTTGATGTCGCGTATTGCAAGCCTGGCCGATCGCGAGGCGTGGCATGCCGACCATCTGGCGCAGCGCACGCCGCGCGAGCCGCTCGATTGCGCCAACATGTCGGTTGCCGAGCTCGCGCGCGCCTGGGTCGAGCAATATTCCAGATCCGAGCGCGACCAGGACGACAATCTGTTCGCGATCATGGATTTCGAACGCGACCTGCGCGAGGACGATCCCGACAGGATGATCGACCTGATCCTGGAGATCCTCAAGATCGAGTCCAACCCGGTGCTGCTGTCGCTGCTGGCCGCCGGTCCCCTCGAGGACGTGATCAGCGTCGGGACGATCGACCGCATCGAGCGCGAGGCGCGCGCCGACGCACGTTTTCGCGACCTGCTCGGCGGCGTCTGGTACTACCGCGCGCCCGACGAATTGAAGGCGCGGCTAGATGCGCTTATCGGCGAGAGCCGATGGTAGCGCTTGTGCAGACGGTCTGCACAAGAGTACCCCAATTCCGCTTCAATCGGACCGCATCAAGACGCCGTAGCAGAAGCGGGCTTCCATGATCACGCGCCGTCATCTCATCCGTTCCTTCGGCGGCCTGTCCGCCCTCGGCTTCTCGACCGCCGCCTACGGCGTCGGTATCGAGCCCCACCGGCTCGGCGTCACCCGCTATCATCCGACCCCGCGGCAATGGCCGGCGGATCTGCCGCTCAAGATCGCCGTGATCGCCGACGTCCATGCCTGCGATCCCTGGATGTCGCTGGAGCGGATCGAGGCCATCGTCGACCGCGCCAATGGCCTGAACGCCGACCTCATCGTGCTGCTCGGCGACTATGTCGCCGGTCTTCACCAGGTCACGCGCATCATTCCCGCGAACGAATGGGCCAGGGTGCTCGCGGGCCTGAAGGCGCCGCTCGGCGTCCACGCCGTCATGGGCAATCACGATTATTGGGTGGACACGGCCGTGCAGCGGGCCGGGCATGGCCCGACAGTGGCGCATCGTGCGCTCGAGGCGGCCGGCATTCCCGTCTACGAGAACGACGCCGTGCGCCTCACCAAGGACGGCCGCCCGTTCTGGCTCGCCGGCCTCGGCGATCAGCTCGCTTTTCTGCCGGCGCGGCGCTTCCGGAGCACGGGGCGCTTCGGTGCCGACGATCTCACCGCGACGCTCGCCAAGGTCACGGACGATGCGCCAATCATCCTGCTCGCGCACGAGCCCAACATCGCGCCGCGCGTGCCCGCGCGCGTCGCGCTGCAACTGTCCGGCCACACCCATGGCGGCCAGGTTCGCCTGCTCGGCTGGTCGCCCGCCGTTCCGCGGCAGCACGGCCTCCGGCTCGCCTATGGTCATGTCAGGCTGAAATGCGACGTCATCATCTCCGGCGGGCTCGGTTGCAGCTTCATGCCGCTCCGTGTCGGCGTGCCGCCGGAGATCGTCGAGGTGACGCTGGGAAGGACGGGGCCGGCGGTGGCGTAACCCGCGCTTGCACGGCCGGCTGTTTTTGCGCAAAACGGGCTGGTTGCAAAAAGCAAAGAGGCTCGCGACGTGACTGCCCATCTCGACGGCGAGATCCGCGACGGCCGCCACCACATGCAGGTCCGCGTCTACTACGAGGACACGGATTTCTCTGACTTGACGTTATCATAGTAGACGAACGCACTGATCTCTCTCGTCTTGCGTCGATTTTCGGGGAAAAGATTCATGCTAGAAAGGGAAGCGCTGTTCAGGTACGGAGTATATTCGTAGGGCATCCGCTTGCGAACCGGATGCACCACGATGCTGTCGATCAAGTTGCGAAAGGCGACGCGGGTTTCGATGGCCTTCGGATTAATCCTCAGCGCGGTGACCAGTCTCTTGGCCTCCGAATGATATCGGTCACCGAACTTTGGATGGTCGAACGGGATCACGTTTTCGCTGCCACTACCCAGCAGCCGCAAGCGCTCCTTAACGGTTTCCCGTTCCACATCGCACTCATCGATCCGCTTGAGCAACTCATCCGGCTTGCGACGGCTGTTTGCGATGGCATATGACAAGCGTTCGATCTCAGTGGTCAACGTACGGAGTCTACGCTCTAAATTTGCGTGTTCGCTGTTCTTTTTCCGATCGTTCTTACGCTCCTCCTTCCAAGCACGCATCGCCTCTTCAATCGCTTTGGGCGAAAGCAATTTTAATTCCATTTTGCTTGAGACATCCTCAAGTAGCACGTCCATGTCAAAGCTCCGAGTGTGCTCACACGTGCCTCGTTGATGCGCATTGGCGCATGCGGCGCGCGGAGCGCCATTCCTGGAGGATTGAGCGATCCGCATATTCCCGTTGCAGACACCACACCGGAGGACCCCAGCAAGTGGGTGCTCATTATTGCGCGGGATCACAGGACGGCGCCGCGGCTTGCCCGTCGGTCCGAACATATGGATGGCGCGGCCGCTGCGAACCTTCTGCGCCCTGTCCCAAAGCACTTGCGGAACAATCCGCAACTCGGGCTTCTTGACAATGATGTGCCGGTCGTCCGGATTGCGGCGTTTCTGTTTCTTCTGCGTTTCCGGGTTCAGAATTGTTGATCGAACGTTCCAATGTATTTCGCCGATATACAGCTCGTTGCCGATAATGCCGCGACCGTGGCGACCGCCAGTTATGCACTGATGATTCCAGGTCGTGCGACCAGCCTTGTTCTTGTGACGGGTGGCGCCAGGCGAGGGCAAGCCTTGGCGCGTGAGATCGGCCGCAATATCTCGGGTTGAACGCCCCGATACATATTCGGTGAAGATGCGGACCACGATCTTCGCTTCGTTCTCATCGATCACGCGCTCACCGGGCGCGCCCGGCCTTGGCCGGTAACCGTAAGCGTATGAGCCAGGAATTCTTCCACTAGCGACAGCATTATCATGGCCACGCCGAACCTTGTCGGCGAGCTGCGGCTTATAAATCGTGTTGTAGAGACTTGCGATGCTGATGTCGGTGGCAGTCGCGTAAACGCCTTTCTGATCCATCAGCTCAACGCCATTGAACTCGAAAACTTGCTTGAGACGCTGGATGGTTGCGGGATCGCGCGACAGGCGATCGAAATGCTCAACGATCACAACATCAAAATCATGGTTTCGCACGCCATTGAGCAATTGCTGATAGCCGTCCCTCGCATTTTCGGTTAGGCCAGACTTCGCGGCATCAACAAATGCACCGATGACATCTAGGTCGTTGCGTGCCGCGATCTTCCGGCAGAGCAATAGCTGACCGTCAATCGAGGTCGCCTTTTGCATGTCGCTCGAATAGCGGGCGTATAACACGGCCCTCTTTTTTATTGGCCTCGTCATCATGCCCTTCCTCCTTTTGGCTGCTCCAAACCGTCGTTTTCGTCTCGTGCAATCTGCCGTCCGATGGCGCGCGCCAGCTCAAGCCAAACTTCCTCATTGTCAGGATTATCCCAACCCTGAGGGTGGGAAGGATCAAGCGGTCGGATGATCGCCTTCTGCCTCCGAGGCGATCGGATTCGAGTACGCATATGGACCGACCGGCAAACGTTAACGTAAATTGTCGCCCAGCGCGATAGCTGGGCTGTGATCACTTGCGGCGCCTGCTTCTGTTATTCGGAGCGTCGATCGCGCCGGCAGACACCCCCCGCTGATTTCACAATTTTCGTCGGCGTGGTGTTCAGGTTCAGATCGTCCTTCAACCACATCTTTCGTCAGCCTTGGCCGTGCGCCGACAGAAATCACAGAAGGTCCACACTTGACGTTTGCCTCTGGAGTGCTCACGGAAGTCTCGATCTGAGTAATTGTGGGTCCAATCATGTTGACCGCTGCAGCGGTTAATGAAAATGAGAGTTTTCTGGTGTCGCGGTGCTCCACATCGGGCGTTAGCGCATTCCTGCGATACCGGTCGTAGGCGAGAGAATTCTTGCCAAACAAGGCGGAGTAAAAAAACTTGCGCCTGACGGCGACGAAAGTCCGATGCCCGTGTCCATATTTAGCGGTGCAGTTATCCGCTCCGTCTGATGCCAGCGGTTGCCGCAGACGAGACGGCTTCATTGATCAGTGAAATCCGGCGGTCGGCCGACAAATCGTGGCGCACGACGCTAGATGCGGTTGTCCTGATCTGAGTATACGCACGGAGGAATTGCTGAGACGCCGCCTGTTTTAGCCACTACCTTCGACGCTTGGGGAGATATGGAAGACCACAAGGGAGGCCTTCTTCGGCCGGTGCCGCAAAATGCGGTGGAGTCTGAAAAGACAATCTTTTTGCAGGAGCCCATCCAATCGCGAAAATTTTCCACGAACCGGCCTCGCAAGCGCTGATCTTCACCGTGGAAACGCGTCTGATGGGCGATGCGGCGGCTTGTTGCTCCCGGTGGATTGCGTTGCTTCAATCCTTGTCGTCTCCGAGGAAGCGCAGGTCAGCAGATAATCGTTCGCCGCCTTCTGATCGTCGCCCGAACCAAGGAGCCGATTGGCCGCCGGCAGGGCACTCACAGCGGTGAGCGAGTAAGCAGTACCTGCTCTCCATTGTCCCCCACGTCCTCTATACAAGCCTTATTGCCGGCCTGGTCGGCGTGTTCTACTGGGGTCTCCCCGGACTCTGACACCATTGATTGGTGTGCTGTTCCCGGAAGTGGTGCGAGTGACTGTCTTCGTCGCCTCCGCCATCACGGGCGTCCTGACGCTGCGAGTTGAACCGACTAACGGGTAGTGTCTCAGTTTGAAATTTAGCGAGACTTTGTCGGGGGGCGCGGATGAAAAAGAGGAACTTTCTCAGTGACCGTCAATCTCGCGCATGAGCAGGTAGCGCCGTAGCACTGCCGCCGCCTCCTGCTCTGAGACTCCGCTCGTTTGCTTGCTGGGCTGGCCGTCGATGATCGGCGAGTAGGCTGCCGCCTGCCTGACCGCGTGAAGGTAGAGCTGGCTCCGGAAATCTGGACAGGGCGGTAAGTGGAGTTTCTGCCTGACGGCGGGCAAGATTGTCCCGCGAATCAGGAGAGACGATGAGCAGACGAGCCCGCCGGCAACACGCACCGGCATTCAAGGCCAAGGTGGCGTTAGCGGCGATCAAGGGCGAGATGACGCTGGCCCAGCTGGCTGAGCATTTCGACGTGCACCCGAACCAGATCACGCAGTGGAAGTCCCAGCTTCAGGAGGCGGCGGCCGAGGTGTTTGGTCCTGGCGGTGGCAACAGAGCGAGCGAGTCCGCGGTAGACGTGAAAACGCTGCACGCCAAGATCGGGGAGCTGACGCTTGAGAACGATTTTTTAGAAGGCGCGCTCAGCAAAGCCGGCCTGCTGAGCGCAAAGCGATGATCGACCGTGAGCACGACCTGCCGATCACCAAACAGGCGGAAGTTTTGAAGATCAGCCGTGGCAGTATCTATTATCTACCACGTCCGGTGTCGCCCGCCGACCTCGCGATCATGCAGCGGCTTGACCGGCTGCACCTGGAGTTTCCTTTCGCCGGTTCGCGAATGTTGCGAGACCTGCTGGCTGCCGAGGGGTGCAAGATCGGCCGCCGGCATGTCAAAACGCTGATGCGGCGGATGGGGATAGAGGCGCTCTATCGCCGGCCGCGTACCACCAAGCCCGAACCCGGGCACAAGATCTATCCGTATCTGCTGCGCGGGATGGAGATCACAGGCCCGAACCAGGTCTGGGCGATGGACATCACCTACATCCCGATGGCGCGCGGCTTCGTCTATCTCGCGGTGGTGCTGGACTGGTTCAGCCGCCGGGTGCTGTCGTGGCGCGTCTCGATCACTATGGAAGCCGCATTCTGCGTCGAGACGCTGGAGGACGCTCTCGCTCGCCATGGCAAGCCGGACATCTTCAATACCGACCAAGGCTCGCAGTTCACGGGCGCCGCGTTCACCGGCATGCTCGCCAGTCATGGCATCGCCATCAGCATGGACGGTCGGGGCGCCTGGCGCGACAACGTGTTCGTCGAGCGTCTGTGGCGCAGCATCAAATACGAAGAGGTCTATCTGCGCGCCTACGACACCGTGTCCGACGCCCGCGCCTCGATCGGCCGATACCTCGCCTTTTACAATGGCCGGCGTCCCCACTCGAGCCTTGACGGCGGCACCCCCGATCAAGCTTACTTCAGCCCGCTGCCGTTCCGCGCGGCAGCCTAACTCTGGCAGAAACTCCACTTATCGACGCGGAATTGCTGTTCAGATAACCGGGGCCAGCTCTGGTGCCGCATCTCGTCATCGGTCATGCGCCGGTTGAAGTAGAAGCAAAGCGTCTTCTCGCTTTCGGCATCGCGGCCAGCGGCGGGGCAGCGCAGCGGCTCCTGTTTCGCGCCGCTGACAAGCCGCAGCGCGGGCCCGGGGTGCGGTGTTCCGGTCTTGGGGGTGTCGGACACGGGACGATCTCTCTCAACGTGTGGGTGAGGCTACGGGCGGAGTTTTGGGCAGGCGGCAGGCGCGCTTCTCCGCATCCACGGCGATCGCCGAGAGCGTTTCGTTCTGATCAATGAGAAGAGAGATCGCCTTCGTCGCCCAGTCCTCGTAGGTCAGGGTGCCGGTTTCCCACAAGAAGACAAGCGCGCGGGCGACCGCGTTATGGCGGGATAGTTCCTGCAGCTTGCAGAAAAGCTCGGCGTTCATTTGTACGGGCATGATCTTCTCTTCGTCAGTGTCGGGGTTTTCAGTCGACACTAGTCCAAGCAATGCCGGCTCGAGTCTGTCGGCGCGATCTTTCGTGATCTCACGTTCGGCACGCGACACGCGCTCACCGAGTTCGCCGAGGGCTTTTCGCTGCCTAGCGAGCTGCTTCTGCAGATACGCCATGCTGATCTATGCTCGCTCTGCTTTGTCATCGCGGGCGATCCTGCGTCAGTCGTCGGTGTGTGAGCCGAGTATGCGGAGCCGGAGCATCTCCTTCGTTTCTGCCATCGTTTCGGGGCATTTAACACCACAACCGGTTCCATAATCGGCGCCGATGGGCCACCTTTTGCCGTCTTTCTGCATGATCGGCGGAGGGTTAATAAACCCGGGTGGCGCTCACCCTCATCTGGCGGTCCTTGCAGTTTTTCCAGTTGCGCCGGGTCCCAACGAAATCCCTTCAGGCGATAGGGCGGCGCGCGCGGGATTTCGGAGGCACAATGGTGGACCCAGTAGCTGCAACTCTCTGGTGCTTTTCGTGGTCTGTTTCAAAAACCGCTTGCATCTCGCGGGGCGTCCACAGATGGGTTCACGGCCTTCTGTAATGGGCCCGATGATGTCAAGCCTCCCGAGTGAACGTCTCGTCGCCGAGCTCATGCTTCTGTCCGTGGTCAACGCCTGGCCGCCACATCATGCTGTCAGAGGGAGCGGTGAGCCTATCTAGATGCGCGGGGTTCGTCAGATGACGACCACTGGCCGTGTAACGGCTTCACCGGATCCACCGTCCCGGCGACGGGACTTCGGGCACCGAGCTTCAGTTCAGCTCGGTTGCGTTCTTGATCTCCTAGACGTTTTCTATGCTGCGATCGGGCCGGCGTCAGTCCATCGGTAAGTTGTGCCGTCGATCCAGATCCGATGCAGGATCACTGCGAGCTTGCGTGCCAGGGCGACCTTTGCGCGCTTTGAGCCTCGCCGCTTGGCGACGTCCATCCCCCAGCGCTTGAGTTTTGAGAACCGCGTGATGCGCGACAGCAGAACATTGGCGGCTTCATACAACACCGTGCGCACCGTCTCGTCGCCGGCCAACGTGATCCCGCCTGTGACGTCCTTTTCTCCCGATTGATATTTCTTTGGCGTAAGCCCGAACAGCGCGCCTGCCGCCTTCGATTTTACGATGCGATGAGGGGCATCAATCGCCGATTTGTAGGTAACAGCCACCAGGGGGCCAACGCCCGGTACTGTCATCAGCCGGCGACAGACTGCATCGTCACGCACAATTGCCAGTACAGCCTTGTGCAGCCTTCCGTACTCTGCCTTCAAGGCCGATCGTGCCGAAAGCATCGCACTGGCAATACGCTCCAATGTCGCTTGCCCCGCAACCAACTCTCGGATCCGCGCTTCGAAACTCCTCCGCGTCACCGGGCCAACCTTCAGCCCGAAGCCGCGCAAAATCCCTCGGATACTTAATTCCACATCGATAAGTCGCCCGAGAAGCTGTTTGCGTGCGATCAGGAGTGCCCGGATCTCCTGGGCGCCGACCGACTTCGCGTGTACCGGCTGGAACCATCCCATCCGGATCAACTGGGCGATCCCGCGGGCATCCTTGCGATCAGTCTTCACCGTCATTGCAGACAATGCGGCCTTAACATGTCGCGTCTCGAGCAGGACTGCCTCGAGCCCCGCTCCTTTCAAGCCTGCATGCAGCCATTGCGACAGCGGCCCCGCTTCCAGCCCAATTCGCTTTGCTGCAAAGCCAAGCCTCTCGAAAAACTCGACTAAGGCGTCGGGTTCGCTCGCGACCTTCGCTTCCTTCAGGATCTTACCCTGGGCATCCACAACGCACACGCTCGACAGTTCCAATGACACGTCGATTCCGGCATAGTTCTCCACGGCTGTCCTCCGTCTCTAGATGCTTGGGGCCGACTCAAGTCGTGACCCCGTTTCATCATCTATCGGGGGACAGCCACCATCATGACCCCTTGCTCGAAGCAGGGCCCATTACGGCATCTAGTTCTACTTGGTGGGAAACAGGCTCTCCACGATTCGAAAGTCAGAAAGTTATTCGTCACGCAATCGCGCGAGACATCGGCACGACCACGCCGTCCGCAGCGCGCTTGCCATCGCAGAACGCGGCCCAATCAGCCATCATCGTGCGCCGCTTCGACCGCGCCGATATAGGTCTTGATGGACATGGTGCAATCGGGGTTCTTCGAAATCGTGCCTGACGGTGGCGTTGCAGGCAAGTCTAACTAGGGAAAACGAGCCCTCCCTCAATCGGCTCGGTGGTCCCACAACTCGGGGCGGCTGCCCCGGCAGATGATACGTCAGTAGTGGCCGAGACGTCTGATTTGGAAGCGCTGTCACACGCTTACGTAATAGGCCTCACCTCGGTCCCTGCGTGTAACGACCACGCAGGTTGTACCCCGCAGCAGAGGTTGAGCACTCGCCAGATCTTTTGCTAAGCGTTCTGCCGCACGGAAGGCTTGCAGCTCGTCTTCGAATGCTAACCCGCCGGGGTCGTCGACATTCTGCTTGCCTGCCAGATTAAAGTAGAAACGGGCCATTCGTTCGCTTCGTTGCCCCACGGGAATAATGATAGTATTGGGCAATTAAGCAGAAGTTCTCTGATGTAGGGCCTCATGATGCCGAAATTCTGCGAATGATTGGCAAAATGCGAAGCGCTTCCGTGCGTGGGCTTTGGAACGGATTGAGCCCGCACGAATTGCTGCCGACGCCGAGAACGCCTCGTTCTATGGTCCAGAGATGCAGTGCTATTTGTTCTGCTCGGCTGCGCTGGCCGAAACCGCTGCAAAGCGGATGCTGCGTCCTATCGGCTGGCGAAGGCTGTCTGCCAAGACGTCACCACGTTTCATGGCACAGAGCGAGATACGTTATCGATCGGATTCCACGGGGCGCGACAACACGGCCGGACCCAAGCTGATTGAGCAGAAAGACGGCGGATCACAACCATCAAACGCTGCTAAGCGTCATGGTTGCAATGCTAAAGTGCCTCGCCGACCGGCTGGGGGAACAACGTGGTTAAGGCAATTCGTAACACCGTCATGGCACTTACTTTTGTCGGCGTCGCCGGCAGCAACATGTTTTGGAATTTCATGAATGATTATATCGCCTGCGGCCTTGCGCTGGCGGCTTCAGTCACCGCCGGCTTTTGCGTTGAGCGCGTCTTCATCGAGCGGTCCCGTCGCGAGATGATCCGCCTCCACGGCGCGGACTGGCATTCGGCGGAGGACCGACAGCCCGGCGCATGAACGCCACTCCTCGCACGCTCGTCATCTTCATCATTGGATTCTTCGCATTCGATCCCAGGGACCTGCCCTGATGACAAAGCCGTCCCAGCCATTCCGGATCGCTCGCGTCGAGCGGCTAGTGGAGCTGCTTGAGGCAGACTACAGAATGGCAGTTGATCCGAATACCAGTGAGAGCAACACGAAATCGGAGGCGTCCGATCCGGAGGTGCTTGATTGCCAAGTGCTACCCGGTCCTGATCCAGGAGGATGCGAGCAGGCGCCTTCGTTGCGAGCGAACCCTACGGCATGGAGGTCTCGACCAAGGCGGTCGGCACGCCCGAGGAAGCGATAACGATCTGGAACGGCGACCGCCACAAGCTGACCCCGACGTAATCGAGCTACGCAATGACCAAGGGGCCGCGCTTGGCTAGAGCTGGTTTGTGCAGCAGCGCCAGGAGTGGATTCGGAAACCTTGCGCGTGTTCGGCTTCATCAACCGCGAGCACAAAGTCAAAATCTCGACGCCGCAGGGCTCGAGCGACGTGCAGTTGTTTCAGCGGCGGCGTTCGGGCGTGATATATTTCAGCACTTCCGCCAAGCGCTACCAGCCGGTGATCGAGTTTGCCTCCGGCATCGAGCCGGTGCAGCTGAGAAGGAGAGACGACCGTCAAGGCGCCGCGTTCGTCGAGAGAGTTGGCCGTCAGGGCGATGTGGACGGACTGCAAGTGATCCTTGGTCTTGGGCATGAGGAGCAGTGATAAGCGCTTCCTCCTTGGGCCACGTGACCTGGTTATCCACGCCGATCTGGAGAGGTGGGAGCCGTTGCGGACGCAGAGTGTTTCCGGCAACACTCCTGCTCGGCTTCCTCGGGGGCGTACTCTGAGGCGTCGCCGTCAAGCAGCGCGAAAAAGCGCGCGGGCAGCTCACACTCCCGAGCCAGCCGGCGAAAGTACTCTTGAGTAAACGACATTTCGCCCAATGCCGGCCCGCCCATCCGGTTGCGGTCAGGATCGAAATCCACTTCGCGCCCCATTGAGAGGAGCGAGACAGCTTCCCTTGGTACAAAATAGGCGCGCCGCTTTTCTCCGTTGCGGTGGTAGACTAGGCCTGCACCAATGGGCCTCACAACTCGCCGGCGCGGCGACGGCATTGCTTGCTGGCGTTGCCGTCGCAAATGCGAGCCACTGCTCTCGCAAGAATGTGCTCGGCACGTCGCGCGTGATCGCTGTCGATGCGAAGGAATATCCACGCGTCGGGCGACGCGCGATACGCCAAGCTCGATGCCGGTCTGAACCCTCAAAGTTCCGGCTATAAAATAGGAGCCTCGCCCCTATGGAGATAGGGGCGAGGCTGCTCCCTGCCCCCGGCGGGAGCCGCGCTGCAAAGAACAGCGCGCTACGGCGCAACGTTCGTTTCCCTCCGGGGCTGGTCGTTCGGTGGGCCGACAGAGACTCACGCGCGTTCCGATTTTCGGTCCTCGGCGGCTCTTACGACGTTGCGCAACGCAATTTCAGAAAGGCGAATAACCAGCTGTTTGAGACGAGCAATCTGTTGCTTGCAGTGCTCCAGTTCGAGCTGTTCGTCCGTCATCACAGATACTTCATGGCGATTTCCGTTGTCGTCATGATTCATATCGAACCTTTTCCGAGCAAGTGAGTACGAACGAAGAGTTTCCCTGTGCTCGCCAACCATTAATAGTCAAATCAGGGCGGCGGCGACAAACACAGCACGGGACGTACGAACGATCCCGTTACTCGCCCGAGCGTGTTGCTTCGGCCACAGATTTGAACGTTATGTACAAAATATCGTCCGCTCGGCTATGACTCTCGTGCTTTACGCAGCGGTCGCATCGCATTCTCCCCCATTAGAAGCTCGGAATCGCGCCCATGCCCCTTTTCCGGATATTGAATGAGACCTATTGCAAAATGCCTCGACACCGGAACTCTACTTTAACGCTGTACTGCGCCGAATTCGCATGCGGGATGCTATCAAGGCCTCTATCGCTTTGGTGCTTCCATCTCGGAGGGGGCGGGCACTTCCAAGCCCGGCGCAGCAGAACCTTGAAAACGTATTGATCAAATCTAGAAACTTATTGGGCGTCAGTTGCGATCGCAAACGCGACCGTCATTAACGAGAGGTGTGTGGGGTGTGCATCGAGATTGTTTGTTCCTGAATAGTGGCGAAGCTCCGCTTGACGATTATTCTCGAGCTTTCGAGCGAGCAGTACCTAATTATTCTAACACTGTGAGCGCGCTCGCCGAGCTGCGCTCGATTGAAACCCGGAGGCGCCATTCAACCCAGCCCAGCGCTTAAGTATTCATTACATTGGCCTCGGATTCTTGCGCTTGCAGCTAGCTTGATCAGTGGGTCGGCATAGTTTGCTGATCTGGAGGCTTGTTTGACATTCGGCAGTTGGCGCGAGTGGCAGCGGGGCAAACGGTCGACTGTCAGGCAACATCGGCAACCGTTCAGACGGGCGCCTTCCTGCCGATAACAGAGACGCAACTGCGCAGCAGGCCGAAACCACAAAAATGGTCGATCGCTTAGCCCTTCTCGCGACGGTACTGATCACTCCATCAAAGCTGGTCTCGATCTGTAAAGACGGAGTGGCAGATTGGGGAAGCACTTGTCGGATCGATGTAGCCAAGCTGAGAAACGTTGTCGCGATTGCGGAAGCTGGCGATAAGAGAAGTTCACTTCCTCGATGAAGTCGACGCTTCGGCGACCAACATGTGCCATCATAAAGCGGATCGCCGGCCGGTTTGACCACCTGCAATCTGCTACGGGCCTGTTCGGCTGCCTATTGCAATTATCGCCTGATCCGGTCGTCCGGCCATGAATGCACGGTGGCGGCGTCTCTGATCCTAAGGAAGCCTAGCGATCTGGTGAAGACGAACCGCCGGGACGCTGTTTCTCGCCCGAGTGCTACTCGCCGGCGAGGAAGCGTCCGGTCCCTGCACGTCGCGCAGCTCTGACAAGATTTCCCCAGCTTCCACGGCAGCAGTTCAACGAGGACGGTTGATCGAGTGTTCCGTCAACCATGCGGGGGTGACGGGTCATGCAGGTAGGCGGAGCCCAAACTCCCTAGCGTGCAGGTTTATGGCCACTGCCGAACTATCCCGAACCGTTCTCCAGGAGATATTGTGAGAGCACACGATGATCCCGATACTCTGCGGGAAATCCTTAGAAGGCCAGCAGGGGGCCTATCCTCGACCGGGCATCCGACCGCGCGGCCGTGTTCGGCGCGATACTCCTCGGGCGAGATGTCGATCGCCAACGCCGAGATCGCCACCTGCACCCGCCTGAGACTAGTAACTGGACGACGAGAGGTTCACCGCGACTTTACAAAGTGTGCGCGTATTTGTACGTTCCGTACAAAGTTTTGGCGCCACACCAAACGGATTCTCGAATGAGATTCTGCCGGCTTTAACAAATTGCCGGTAAATCCCGAGCGTTAGATCTTAGAAAGAGCTGGCCCCGGTTGTTTGGACAGCGCCCCGCTGGATTTAAGTGGATTCCTGCCGGGTTATGCTGAACGCGGGGCTTTACGATTTTGTCGTTGCGTCGGGAGGGCGTAGCCCGACCAGAGCGACGACAAAATCGTCGGCGACGGTCATGCGGCCATCACCATAGCTTGCGTGCCGAAGTAAGCCTCGTCGGGCGTGCGCCCGTCAAGGCTCGAGTGAGGGCGTCCCTGATTGTAGAAGGCCAGATACTTGGCAATTGACGCTCGCGCCTCGGACACGCTGTCGTAGGCGCGGAGATAAACTTCTTCGTATTTGACCGTGCGCCAGAGCCGCTCGACAAACACGTTGTCGCGCCAGGCGCCCTTGCCATCCATGCTGATGGCGATCTTCGCGTCCAGCAGCACATCGGTGAACTCGAGGCTGGTGAACTGGCTGCCCTGGTCCGTGTTGAAAATCGCGGGCCTGCCGTGCTTCGCCAACGCCTCCTGGACCGCTTCGACGCAGAAGGCCGCCTCCATTGTGATCGAGACGCGATGGGCCAGGACCCGTCGGCTGAACACATCGACGACCGCCGCGAGATAGACGAAGCCACGCCGCATCGGAATGTAGGTGATGTCCATTGCCCACGCATGGTCGGGCCGCTCGATCTTCAATCCGCGCAACAGGTACGGGTAGATCTTGTGACCCGGAGCCGGCTTGCTCGTGTTCGGGCGACGATAGACCGCCTCGATCCCCATGCGCTTCATCAGCGTCGCGATGTGGCGGCGACCGGCGTATACCCCCTCCCGCCGCAGCAACGATCGCAGCATACGCGCTCCCGCGAAGGGATAATCGAGATGCAGCTCATCGAGCCGACGCATCAAGGCAAGGTCCTCGGCCGAAACTGGCCGAGGTTCATAGTAGACCGTGCTGCGAGCCAGCTTCAGGACCTTCGCCTGGCGCACGATAGAAAGATCATGACCGCGGTCGATCATCGCTTTGCGCTCAGCAGGCCCGCCTTGGTGAGCGCGCCGGACAAAAAATCGTTTTCCAACGCCAGCTCGCCGATCTTGGCATGCAACGCCTTCAAATCGACCGGCGTCTCGGCCGATGTCTTGTCATGCCCAAACACGCCGGCGGCGCCTTCCAGGAGCTGGTTTTTCCAGATCGTGATCTGGTTCGGATGAACATCAAACAGTTGCGCCAGCTCCGCCAGTGTCTTGTCGCCTTTGACCGCAGCCAAAGCAACCTTCGCCTTGAATGCCGGAGAATGCGTCCGGCGGCTCTTCTTCGTCATCTTCGCTCCTGATTCGCAGCAAGAATCCTCGCCGCTGTCAGGCAGAAAATCCACTCAAGCTACTGTCCGAATTTGCGGGGCCAGCTCTAAGTCGAGTGGTCGCGGGTCCCACCCGCGTAGGGGGGCCCGGAAGGACCCGCCGCTGCAAGAAGTTCGAGACCCGCGAAGGGGTAGAGATGCACTTCGTCGGACCGAGGGGGGACGCCATCTTTCCCAATGAAGACGCCATCGTGCACCTCAACTGCGGATCATGCTCGAACAGAACGAGGAATGCGCCGTCCAGCACGCCCGTTTCACGACGCTGGAAACAATCGCACCGTTCAGCGATGATCCAAGAGTCAGCCTTGCGGCTAACGCCCTCCGCTTGATCGGCGAGCTGCCCAAAGTCTTGTTGCCGTTCTTAACTCGGGCGGCTTCATGACGGCAGGACATCCCTGCTCGCCATCCGCGTTGTGACGAAATGCTGCGGCTGGCCAACGCTGTAGGGTGCGCTCGGTCTTTTTTCCTTGCGGCAGCTGAAACAGAAATATGGGGAGAAAGCGGCGCCCCTGGCGCCGCCTGATCGTTCTGGAGCACTAGGCACTGAACTCGCTTGGTCTTCAAGTTTGACCAACAGTTTCTCGATTAAGTGTGTATGACCACCAATGCTGGTAGGTCTCCCGAGGCCGCCTTGTCGCTAAAGTCCCGCTGTACCCTGAGGCGACGGGTCACGGGAAAGCCGGGTGGCTAGCCTTGTGCTCCCCGAGGCTGACTACTGTGCCAGCGGCGCTTGATAGGGACAGCGCCTTCCTTCCTCCATGGGAGGTGCCGAGTCATGTCGCTCCTGGCTCGCCGGCGAAGCGGATGCGGCAGAGATAGCGCATTTGTCCACCCTCCCCGGATGGATATGGGCGCCGAGCCGCATCCGCTGCTTTCCGTTCGCTTTGCGCCTCGCTGATGGGCCTGATGGAGCTTGGTAACGCATTTTGAGAAACGGGCACAATCGTCTTCAATACGACAAACCAACGTGGAGCTTGACCAACTGAACGCCACGGGCGTTTAGCGCGGAGCGGTTGCCGCTGATCGCAAGCGCGCCGAATGGCTATTGTCTGAGGCGTAAACGTCGTAATTGCTCTCAACTGCCAGCGGCCACATAGGCCGCCTTTCGTTGTAAATTGCTGCGCAGGTCTGTCAGCTTTCGGTAAGCCAGGCTCGATAAAGAATCGTTGGGTTTAACGGGAGCGTGGCAGGGACAGCGCATGAGCTGAAGGACCACCATGTGCTGAGTTACGCTTCCGTTAAGCTCATTGCAGTGCGGATGCGGCAGGGTTAGTGCCTCATGATGCCCCAGGCCGTCAGGCGCCGAACCGCGTTCGCACTGCTTCCAACTCACGAGTTAGTTCTCGTTTTTTGGCGGTTTCACTCGGTCCGCTGGCGATAAGCTCCCGATCAGCTTCTTGCCGCCGCTTGAAGCTGAGTTTGGAGCAGGTTAGCTGCAGGGACAGAGCGCTGCCCCTGTGTGTCCGCGGGGAGATAAGCGCCGAGCCAAGTTCTGCTAAGTTCAACTGGCGGGCGGGTAGGGACAGCGCCTGCTCCAGCGCAACCAAACGGCACCGGGTCGCGCCCGCACTGCTTCCGATCAATCATCAGCAATACTTTGGAAGGGAAGAAGACTGCGTGGCTGAATCCCCTCCACCCTTATCTTCGTGCCATTCTCTCCGCCAGGCGTGCCGACGAGCGACGCCGGCAGCGTCGCCCATTTTTCAACGAGGTACTCCTCATCGCGGTCTACGAGGGTCTCGGATAACTTTCCAGCGGCTTTCTATCGTGCTCCGCCTCGATTGACTCTGCCCACATACTTGCGTCGCTCATGTGCGATTGGCATGTTTTCTTGTTCATGCAACGTGCATGTGTCTGGTCGTGCTGGTGTCTCCAATTCAAGGCAAAAACTAGCTTAGAGAGTCGCCGACGAGGAGGGGAGCCACCGATTTTGGTAGGTGCCCCTTGGTACTTCTCGAAGATACAACTTTGTAGCCCTTTAGAATTGGAGCCTCTTGGGAGCAAAGGTGGCCAGCCCCAGTCTTTGCGACCGGGTTGGCCACCAGCGCTCGCGACATCATGCCCACAGGGCAGCTACAGGCCAACGAATGCATATATTCGAGCGGCATATTACGTCCTTGCGGCCGCAAGCGCTTGCGGTGCTTGCAGCCAATCGGGTCCGCGCCCCCCATCGGTCTCTGGGACTATCAGATCGCAGGGCGGCCACATTTAACGTCGACGAAGTTCTGGCGATGCTGGCCATACTCGATTGCGTGGAACCCAACCTGCGGCCGAAAAGCGCGACAGATCGCTGCGCGCATACGCGCGCCTCTAGAGGGGCCGCATGGGGGGGCAACCAGTTCGGGTAGGATGTCTGTGAGACCATGAGGTGTGAGCTTTCAGTAGGTTGTCCATCCGGTCCTGAACGAGGAAGCAACCTGCCGAAGCTTTAGCCTACCCCTTAAGGATCGGATGAACGCCCCCAAGAATGCGCCATTGACGCCGAAAGGCCATGGCGCCAATCTTGATCGAGGCTGGCCTAACGAAGGCTGCAGTGCGCTGCAACTCGCCGTTTTCGGCGAGGACGGTCGCCAAGTTTAAGCGTTCGGCGAGGAAGGAGTGGATGGACCGTGATCGCTCCACAAGACCTCTTTTATCCAAGCCAAATCCTGCCTTCCCATGCGCAGAAGCCGGAACGTTGGGACGACAGCGCCACAGGTCAAACAGATCTCAATCGAGGCCGGTAGTGTCGCCGGCGACCTTCAGCCCTATCCGGCGCCGGCTGGGATTAAACCGATTGCGCAACCTGGGCCCGGCTGAGCCGGAGCGACGCTATGAACGTGAGCATTCCGGCGGACCCGATCCGGGTCGGTATCAAAAAGCTCGGCAAGGTGACCATATAGGCCAGCGGTTAATGGACCGGACAGGACAGAGCAGCCTGCGGGGGAGGACTGCCGAGACGGACGCCTCGGTCTCAAGCACATCGGTACAAAACTCTATAGGAGCTCTTTACCGATCAATCGGCTCAGAAATACAATCTGTTGCATGCCGCCTTATGCTCACCTCGGTGGATTTAACACTGGAAAAAATCGATGCATCAAAAGTGCGCTGTAGAAGTAAACCCGATCGGTCCGACGCGACAGCCGGCCCGCGAATCGGCCGAAGCCGAACACGCCCGCAAGACCTACAGCAAGCGAAGGAAGCCTTCTGGCGTTGATGACGCAACCAAAAGGAATTTTCACCATCTGCGGGTGATTTCCGAGAGGGTCTTTCCTTTCTTCTTGGCGGGTCGACAGATTTCTTCCGCTCTCACAGGGAAGTCGCGGGTGCGCAAAACACTTGGCGAGAAAAGTAGTCGCTGCGAAGGATGTGCTGGAGGCCAATCTTCATTGTCGCGGTTCCGCCACCCTCGATCCACATCCTTATTTCGAAGTGGCCATTCCACCGATGGGCTTGTGGAGATATGGAACAAGAACTCCTATGGGCGACTTCGACCTATGTCATTCTCGCGCACGTGCCTCGCGATGGTGTGTTCTCAACGGCGCTGGTGCGCGGATCCACCAAGCCCATACGCAACTCACTTTTTGCCCTTTGTCCTTCTTGGACAGCGACGAAGAGCGGATTGACGCTGAAGAATTGTAGCAACCAGACTGCTGATCGCGTGGGATACTCGATCAACTCGAGCGCTGGGGATCGCTATAACTTTGCAATAGGCGGCGAGTTGGTTGAAGTTCAAAGCTTTGTCAGTTCGCAGCTAAAAATCGAACTGAGTTCAAATGAGTCGCGTTTCGGAGCAACCGGTCGACCGCATCACAATTCCCCTCCTGCAGCGGTGGAAGCAGGACGGCCGGCGTCTAGTCATGACGACTGCCTACGACGCGGTTGCGGCGCCTATCCCGGATCCTTCCATCGATATCAGTCTCGTCGGTGACAGCGGGGGTAACGTCTGCCTTGGATTCGAAAACACGCCTCCAGTAAGTGTTGCGATGATGAACCATCACCTCGAAGCCGCCGTACGCAGCAAACCGCGTGCCTTGCTCGTCGCCGATATGTCCTTTCTTAGCTTCCACGTCAGCGTTGAGGAGACCATACGAAATGCTGGCGGATTTCTGCAGCGAGGAGCAGCTGCGGCGAGACTCGAGGGCGGTGGCAAAAGAATCGAGATGGTGCGTGCCATTGTCGATTGCGAGATTCCCGTGATGGGTCATCTCGGTCTTGTTCCGCAGAGCGTTAATGTCATGGGCGGCTTCAAAGTGCAGGGCCGCAAAGTGGATGAAGCGCTGCGTTTGCTCGATGATGCTCATCGTCTGCAGGAGGCCAGCTGTTTCGCTTTGGTATTGGAGGGCACTCCGGCTGAGCTTACTGCTCGAGTAAGCGATTCCTTGACAATACCGACGATCGGAATCGGCTCGGGCCCAGACTGTTCAGAGCAGGTGCTCTGTTTCATGACGTGCTGGGCCAAACCGAAGGTCATCGCCCCAAATTCGTTCCCGCCTATACGGAAGGCTTTCAGCAGTTCCATGATGCGCTTTCGCGCGGGGCAGCGGATGTCCGCCGTGGCGCGTTCCCCGGCCCGCAAGAGTCCTATCGGCTTCCCGAAGGCGTTGGGGAGGCAATTGCCAACTGGGCGCCATCCACCTCAAATTATCACGAGCGTCGCTGAACTTCGCCGCACTCTCGCAAAATCCCGCAGTGCCAATCAAAGGGCCGGATTGTGCCGACGGTGGGCTATCTCCACGATGGCCACCTGGCGCTGATCGCAGCGAGCCAAGCAAAATGCGATGTGACCGTCGTCAGCATCTTCGTTAACCCCACTCAGTTCGGAGCAAATGAAGATCTCAGCACCTATCTGCGCGACTTCTTGCGCGATGAAGAACTGTGCCGGGATCTGGTGTTGCGATCCTCTTCGCGCCCGATGCACAGGAAGTCTATCCGAGCAATTTCGAAACCTTTGTTGGACCTGGCGACCTCGCGAAACCTCTATGCGGCGCTTTCAGGCCCGGACATTTTCGCGGTGTGGCGACTGTCGTCTGCAAGTTGTTCAACATGGTGCAGCCCCACGTCGCTTTTTTGGCCAGAAGGATGTTCAGCAATGCGTAGTCGTGCGTCGCATGGTGGTTGATCTCAATGTCCCGATCGAGATCGTCACCGTACCGACGGTTCGTGAAAAGGATGGGCCCGCCATGAGTAGTCGCAATCGCTATCTCAGCTAGGAAGCGCGCAGCAGGCCCTTGCAATCAACCAGGGGCTGCCCGCGGCGCTCGATGATTTTCGGTCTGGAGAGTGCAACGTACAAAAGCTGATTGCGGCTGCCAAGGCATTTGGAGGCGGTTGACACATTGCAGTATCTTGACTTATCGACGGTGACACGCCCAAAACCGCCGATAGTCCACTGCGACTCCCCGCGGCGCTATGTACGGCCGCCTACGTTGGCTCAACGCGTCGGATCGACAAAGTGGTATTGGCGTTGCCAACTCGGTAGCGCAAGGCGTGGACAAGCCAGAGCGCAGCTTATTGAGCTGACAGAAACGCTCAAAGCACTGTTCCGAGAGGCATATCGAACTGGCAGCAGAGGGCAAGCCCCGAGACGGCTTTGTTCGGCGAGTTAGCGAAGCGATAGCGGGCGCGCACTGAATATGCGGGGCTAAAAATTTGTGTTTAGCAACTCCGCAAGTCTTGCGACGGTGATCAGCGGCGAACTCGATAAACCTTGGTATAGTGCTTTGCAGCCGATGCTATATCACTCACTTACCTTTGTAGAGTTGAGTACCGGTCAGGTCGTTTGTAATTCCGATGTCGAAGTGCGAAGCCTGAACTAATGCCCGGCTAGAAGTCGTTGCGTTCTAATCAACTATTCTTGTCGGGCCTTTCGCCGATAAACGCAAAAAGGGCACGA
Organism: Bradyrhizobium sp. B025; assembly: GCF_042257955.1. Classification (NCBI taxonomy): domain Bacteria; kingdom Pseudomonadati; phylum Pseudomonadota; class Alphaproteobacteria; order Hyphomicrobiales; family Nitrobacteraceae; genus Bradyrhizobium; species Bradyrhizobium sp. B025. The sequence goes on from NZ_CP170150.1 coordinate 980,110, forward strand.
GCTCTACAGCGGGGGCTCTAGCACAGTCGCCGCATTGCTGACCATTGCCTTAAAGTTGGTGGCAGATTTACATCCCAATCCCGAATACGAGTTGACATGACATTTACCGCGCTTTTCATCAAACGTCCGGTATTGTCAATCGTCGTGAGTTTCCTGATCTTGCTGATCGGCTTGCGCGCCGCGGTCCTACTGCCGATCCGGCAATATCCGAAGCTAACCAATACGGTCATCAATATCACGACTGCCTATCCTGGCGCCTCGGCCGACATGATCCAGGGGTTCATCACCACTCCCCTGGAGCAAGCAGTCGCGTCCGCCGAAGGCGTCGACTACATCAGTTCCTCGTCTATGCTTGGTGTCTCGACTATTCTAGTTTACATCAAGCTGAACTTCAATCCAAACGAAGCGCTCACGGAGGTGCTCTCCAAGGTCAACTCAGTCAAATACCTGATCCCGAAGGAATCAAACGATCCAGTCGTCACGAAGTCGAGCGGTCAGACGAATGCTGTCATGTATATCGCTTTCTCCAGCGATGAGCTAGCGGCCAGTGCGATCACCGACTACCTCGCGCGCGTCGTGCAACCGGTTATCTCAACCGTCGACGGCGTTTCAGCGGCTGACATCCTAGGCGGCCAGAGTTTTGCGATGCGGCTATGGCTAGACCCTGCGAAAATGGCTGGGCATGGCATATCGCCGGCTGAAGTTTCGGCTGCAATCGCAGCTAACAACTTCCAGGCTGCGGCAGGCCAGACCAAGGGCTATTTCACTATCTCCGATGTCACAGCAAATACGGATTTGCGGAGTGTTGACGATTTCAAGCGTATGATTGTCAAGGCGAATGACGGTGGCTTTGTGCGCATGGAAGACATTGCGGTAGTCGAACTTGCCGCGCAGATGACGGACACTACCGTCACGATGAACGGCGACCACGCGGTCTTTGTCGGCGTGCAAGCGAGCCCGGAAGGCAATCCGCTAAACATAGTGCGAGGCGTTCGGGCGCTGTTTCCTGAAATGGAGCGTAACCTGCCGCCGCCGCTGAAGATGAAAGTGGCCTACGACTCATCCAAGTTTATTCAATCATCGATCGACGAAGTGAAGAAGACGCTCATTGAGGCCGTCGTGGTTGTGGTCGTCGTGATCTTTCTTTTCCTGGCCTCGCTGCGGTCCGTCATCATTCCTGTGGTTACTATTCCGTTGTCTCTCGTTGGTGTCTGCAGCATGATGCTGGCGCTGGGGTTCTCATTCAACCTCCTGACGCTCCTTGCGATGGTTCTCGCGATCGGCCTCGTGGTCGACGACGCAATCGTGGTGGTGGAGAATATTCATCGCCATTTAGAAGAAGGAGCGGCTCCGCTACAGGCTGCTACAAGGGGCGCGCGCGAGATCGTCGGTCCGGTTATCTCCATGACGATTACCTTGGCTGCGGTATATGCCCCGATCGGATTCCTTGGCGGCCTCACCGGTGGCCTGTTCCGCGAATTCGCGTTCACGCTGGCAGGAGCGGTGATCGTGTCCGGTGTGGTCGCTTTGACGCTGTCGCCCATGATGTGCTCTCTCTTCCTGAGGCGCGCCAAGGGGGGACGATTTGCAAGGCTTGTGAACCGCGGGTTCAGTGCCGTAACACGATGGTACGGCCGCAAGCTCGACCGTTCGCTCGACTATCGCCCAATTACCGGCCTATTTGCGCTGACCATGTTGGGACTTGTCGGCTTTCTCTATATGCATATTTCCAAGGAACTAGCGCCGGAGGAGGATCAAGGTATCATATTCGCGCTAACTAAGGCGCCGAAATACGCCAATATCGACTACCTCGACTATTATGGCACCAAGCTTGAAAGCGCGTTGAAAAAAGTTCCAGAGACTGACTTGAGCTTCGTGTTCAATGGCATTGGCGGCCAGCAGAGTGGCATGGCCGGCATGTTGCTCAAGCCTTGGGACGAACGCAAGCGATCATCGATTGTACTAAAGTCGCTTGTTCAGGCCGAGCTATCCAAAATCGAAGGCATCAACGCGTTTGCCTTTAGCTTGCCTCCGCTGCCGGGCGGTTCTGGTGGCCTACCAGTCCAGATGGTGATCAATTCGACTCTTGGCTTTCAATCCATCCACGAGCAGATGTCAAAGTTGAAGGATGCCGCGCAGAAGAGCGGCCTCTTCATGGTGAGCGACTCCGACCTCGAGTTCAACCAGCCGGTGGTACGAATCAAGGTTGATCGATCGAAGGCTAACGAGCTTGGCATCACCATGCAGATCGTCGGTAACGCGCTCGCCACCTTACTTGGGGGAAATTACGTCAACCGCTTCAATCTGCAGGGCCGCTCCTACGAGGTGATCCCGCAGGTGCCGCGAGAGGAACGGCTAGTGCCGCAATCAATCGGAAGCTATTATGTGAAGACTGCGACGGGATCGATGCTTCCGCTGTCTACCGTAGTCTCCACCGAGACTGCGACCGATCCGAATGCGCTCACCCACTACAACCAGCTCAACTGCGCGACCTTTCAGGCCGTGCCGATGCCCGGCGTCACGATCGAACAGGCCGTGGATTTCCTAGAAGCCGAGGCGAAGAAACTGCCCCCGGGCTTCAGTTACGACTTCCTGGCCGACGCCCGCCAGTACGTGCACGAGGGTAATCAATTGGCGATTACCTTCGCATTTGCCCTCATCATCATATTCTTAGTGCTTTCGGCGCAGTTCGAAAGTCTGCGCGATCCGCTCATCATCATGATCAGCGTGCCGATGGCAATGGTCGGCGCCTTGATTCCGCCGTTCCTCGGCTGGGCGACCATGAACATCTACACCCAGGTTGGACTGTTGACACTGGTCGGGTTGATTTCAAAGCACGGCATCCTAATGGTTGAGTTCGCCAATGAGCTGCAGTTCAAGGAGAGATTTGACCGTCGCTCGGCTATAGAGATGGCGGCGCGTGTCCGACTGCGCCCAATCTTGATGACCACGGCGGCAATGGTCACGGGCTTCATACCCTTGTTGACGGCAACCGGAGCTGGCGCCGCGAGCCGGTTCTCGATCGGACTCGTTCTCGCCGCTGGCATGTCTGCGGGCACGCTGATCACGCTATTCGTGCTCCCGGCGGTCTATGTCGCGATCGCGTCCGATCACCGTGGTAATGGGGGTGTCGTCCGCGCGAACCTCGCCGAGCGCGACTTCACCAGCGCTGCTGATGCCGAGGTAACAAAGCATGACCATCAAATCATCTAGGTTTGCTAGTGTGACGCGCGAAGGAGCTTAGGACCACTTCACGGTTCTTTACACATCGAGAACTTCGCGTGCTTGGTGCCAAACTGGGCGCATCTTTTCGGCGGTTAACAGTCGGAGATCCGCTGCTGCCGCCCCAGGTTTAAGCGGCGCCGGGTATTCACGGAGACCTGACGCCCAAGCTCGACCAAAGGAGAATCGGTGCTCTCTTGATCAAAAAGGAGGGCTGACAGATCATCGCAAGGCTCAGCCCCTTCGGAACATTGCTCGATATGATCTAGCCGGTGATGCAGGCTGCCTTGTCGAGAACGAGCAGATCACTCTGGAGCCGTCCGTCTCTCTCAGCGCAAAACACCCGGTATGCCAGCTGAATGCCTTCCGTGAGCGAGGTGGTGGCTCGCCAGCCGAGTCTGGACAGCCGACTAACATCCAGCAGCTTGCGCGGCGTTCCGTCCGGGCGCGACGTATCCAAGCTGATTTCACCGCGAAAGCCGACGGCGGCCGCGACCATCAGTGCTAAATCGGCGATGGTGATGTCCTCGCCGGTGCCGATATTGACCGGTTCCGGCGACGAATAGGTCTTCATCAGGTGCACGCAGGCATCCGCCATGTCGTCGACATAGAGGAACTCGCGCCGGGGCGTGCCGGTGCCCCACACGATGACGCGCTTCGCTCCCGAAACCTTCGCCTCGTGGAAGCGGCGGATCAGCGCGGCGACGACGTGGCTCAGCTCGGGGTGATAATTGTCGCCGGGGCCGTACAGATTGGTCGGCATCACGCTGATGAAGTCGCTGCCATACTGGCTGCGATAGGCCTCCGCCATCTTGATGCCGGCGATCTTGGCGATCGCATAGGGCTCGTTGGTCGGCTCCAGCGGACCGGTGAGCACGGAATCCTCGCGCAGCGGCTGCGGCGCCAGCTTCGGATAGATGCAGGACGAGCCCAGAAACATTAGCTTCTCTGCGCCGTTCTGATGCGCGGCCTGGATCACGTTCGCCGCAATCGCGATGTTGTCGTAGATGAACTCGGCGCGCAGCGTGTTGTTGGCGACGATGCCGCCGACCTTGGCCGCGGCGAGGAAGATCACTTGCGGCCGCGTCCTGGCGAACCAGTCGAACACGGCGGCCTGGTTGCAGAGATCGACCTCGCGCCGGTCGACCGTGACGAGCCGCACCTCCTCCCGTGCCAGCCGGCGCACCAGCGCGGCTCCGACCATGCCGCGATGGCCGGCGACGTAGACGCTCTTGCCCCTCAGCTCAAACGGTGCGTTTGCCACTGGCCGCATCCCGTTTTGTCTCCGCCAGATCGCTCGTCATCATCTCCTCGACGAGCTGGGCAAAGCTGCGCTTCGGCGTCCAGCCGAGCACCTCGCGCGCCTTGCTGGCGTCGCCGACGAGAAGATCGACCTCGGTCGGACGGAAATAGGTCGGATCGATCTTCACCACAATCTTGCCGCTCGTCTCGTCGACGCCGGTCTCCTCGACGCCCTTGCCGCGCCAGGCGATGCGACGGCCGACATGGGCAAAGGACAGCTCGACCATCTCGCGCACCGAGCGCATCTCGCCGGTGGCGAGCACGAAGTCGTCGGGTTTGTCGGCCTGCAGGATCTTGTGCATGCCCTCGACATAGTCCCTGGCATGGCCCCAGTCGCGCTTGGCTTCGAGATTGCCGAGATAGAGCGTCTGTTCCAGCCCGACCTCGATACGCGCGACGCCGCGGGTGATCTTGCGGGTCACGAAGGTCTCGCCGCGGATCGGGCTCTCATGGTTGAACAGGATGCCGTTCGACGCGAACATGCCGTAGGCTTCGCGGTAGTTCACCGTGATCCAGTAGCCGTAGAGCTTGGCAACGCCGTAGGGCGAGCGCGGATAGAACGGCGTCGTCTCCTTCTGCGGGATCTCCTGCACCAGGCCGTAGAGCTCGGAGGTCGAGGCCTGGTAGAACCGCGTCTCCTTCTCCATGCCGAGGATGCGGATCGCTTCCAACAGGCGCAGCACGCCGATGGCGTCGGCATTGGCGGTGTATTCCGGGCTCTCGAAGCTGACGGCGACGTGGCTTTGAGCTGCGAGATTGTAGATCTCGGTCGGCCGGATCTGCTGCACCAGGCGGATCAGATTGGTCGAATCCGTCATGTCGCCATAGTGCATCAGGAACGGAACGTTGCCGACATGCGGGTCCTGATAGAGGTGATCGACGCGCGCGGTGTTGAACGAGGACGAGCGCCGCTTGATGCCGTGCACGACATAGCCGAGCGACAGCAAATATTCGGCGAGATAGGCGCCGTCCTGACCGGTCACGCCGGTGATGAGAGCGACACGCCCCTTTGAGTTGCGAACCGTCATGGTCTTCCTTAGTTGCACCGGAAAGAGCTGCACTCTGAGAAATCATTGCGAAGCCGCTTCTCGAAAAGATCGATATGCGGATGCGCGCTCCATCGCAATTAAAGGATACGCTCGGCAAGCCAAGTCATACACCGGACTCAGGAAAACACACCATATACATTGATTTAGGTGGACTGAATGATGCCGGCGCATGAGCTTCAAAGATGAAAGTCGAGCGAACCCTCGCAACGGCGACGATCCCAAGCAGGCGGGATGGATGGTAGGCCCTGTTAGACGCGCTCGGGGGCGCTTTGCCTCCTCGCGATATTTCTGGGGTCCTTATCTTTCCACGCGCGCAGGTATGTTTTCCGTTTGGTCCCTCATGGCGCGGAAGAGTGACGTGGTGAGACTTCCGACTAGAAGACGTAGCCTTCGCGGCTCATAATCAGCGCCGCTTTGCTAATTGCGGGTAGGCAATGGACGGCCTGATGCAAAACAGAATGAGAAAGAAAGGCAAACGTTGGTATAGACTTTGTAACGTTTCGATATCGAAATCTTACGTTCGTACAATGGAGCTTTGATGCCAGTCCTCTAACTTGACCGGGCATAAGTTGCCTCTGTCCAATCATGAAAAGTCTCTTAAACCCTCATCGCAAGTGTGTTTCCAGCAAGTCGGGAGCAGCTGCGCAAAGAGATGAGCAGGGACTATGCGGAACGTGGGCAGATCTCATCTTTCTGTCTGAAATGGAGCGAAGCCCAGACGAAGCGTCACTCGCCCGGGAGAATGATTAGTGAGACGCGAGGACTCAGTTGTTGCCATATTGACCGTGCCCGGCAAGCTGGCATCGCTTCTCGCTTCTTCTGAGAACACAAACTGCGTCCTGAAATGGCTCCTCGGTGAGAGTGAGCCAAGCAAGATAACCTGCTTCACCGTAGGATAATTGGCTTTCCGTTCTGTTCGAATGCCCTCAATCTATGGAGCGAGACTATTTGATACATCTTGGCAGCGGCTTGTTGCGCCGGCGACAGTTAGTGAGGCCGTCGAGCGAGCCTGTTTGGGCGGACTTGGATGCGCCGTGCAGGCGCACTAGCGCATCTGATTCTGCTTCAGGCAGTCACGCCAATGGCGATGGCATCGCAGTGTTTCTTCGATCGGCCAGCCAAAAGCGGAATCTAGCTGGGCGAAGCGATGATGGCCGGGAGATCTAAATGAGGCCAGAGAATGCGGCGGTGATAAAGGCGCCCGCTGAAAATCCCGAACCTAAACCTGTTACCTTTGGGCAAACGAAGTTTGCGACGGTGCTCCTGTTGGAGGAACGTCAGACTTCTTGAAGCTGGGCTGCATGGATTGATATGTGTGGAATTGTTGGCATTTTGGGCCGTGGTCCGGTCGTTGATAAGTTGGTCGCGTCGCTCAGGCGATTGGAATATCGTGGCTACGATTCCGCGGGCCTCGCAACTCTCGAAGGAGTCCGGATCGAGCGCCGCCGCGCCGAAGGTAAGCTGAGGAACCTTGAGGAGCAGCTGCGCTATTGTCCGCCGTCGGGGCATGCTGGCATCGGTCACACCCGCTGGGCGACTCATGGAAAGCCGACCGAAAGCAATGCTCATCCGCATGCGACGGAGAATGTCGCGGTCGTTCATAACGGGATCATTGAGAATTTCCGCGAGCTGCGAGCCGAGTTGGAGCGGAATGGAGCCGGCTTTAACTCGGAGACGGACACCGAGGTAGTGGCGCATCTCGTCGATTCCTATCTCAAGAATGGCTACTCGCCGCAGGATGCGGTACAGGCGTCACTGCCGCGACTGCGTGGTGCCTTCGCGTTGGCATTCCTTTTCAAAGCGAACGACGATCTTTTGATCGGTGCTTGCAAGGGCTCGCCGCTCGCGATCGGACATGGTCGCGGCGAAGTGTATCTAGGCTCGGACGCAATTGCGCTCGCACCTTTGACCGACACCGTCACCTACCTTGAAGACGGCGACTGGGCCGTGCTTACGCGCGCAACGTGCGTGATTTATGGTGCAGACGGCTCTATCGTCCAGCGGGAAACATCAAAATCTGGCGTATCAGCGCTCCTTGTGGACAAAGCGAATTACCGCCACTTCATGGCCAAAGAAATTCACGAGCAGCCGACAGTGGCCGGCAAGACATTGGCGCATTATCTCGATGTTGCGGCCAAACGCGTCGCCCTGCCGCTCGCGTTGCCCTTCGACTTTAATTGCATTCAGCGCATTTCAATTACTGCGTGCGGCACGGCTAGCTACGCTGGGCACATCGCCAAATACTGGTTCGAGAGGCTCGCGCGTTTGCCTTGCGACGTCGATGTAGCCTCTGAATTCCGCTACAGGGAGGCGCCTTTGCGCCGAGGCGATCTCGCAATAGTCATCTCGCAATCGGGCGAAACCGCTGACACATTAGCTGCCTTGCGATACGCCAAGGGCAAGGGCTTGCATACGATATCTGTGGTTAATGTACCGACGTCGACGATTGCGCGCGAGAGCGAATCCGTTTTGCCTACCCTGGCAGGGCCAGAAATCGGCGTCGCTTCCACCAAGGCATTTATCTGCCAGCTGATGGTATTGGGGGTGCTTGCCGTCAGAGCAGCTAAGGAGCGGGGTAAGCTGTCTGAAATCGATGAATCGCAGCTCGTGCGCGAGCTCATTGAGGTGCCGCGATTGATTGCTGCGGCCCTGTTGGTCGAGCCCCAGATTGAGAAGCTCGCGCGTTATATCGCCGGCGCGAGGACAGTACTCTATCTCGGTCGTGGCACATCGGCCCCCTTGGCCTTGGAGGGCGCGCTCAAGTTGAAGGAAATTTCCTATATCCACTCAGAGGGCTACGCCGCCGGCGAGCTCAAGCACGGCCCGATCGCACTGATCGATGAGGCTGTGCCTGTGGTGGTGATCGCGCCTTACGACGAGGTCTTCGAGAAGACCGTCTCTAACATGCAAGAGGTGGCCGCTCGGGGCGGCAAGATCATCCTGATCACCGATGCGAAGGGTGCGTCTGAAGCGATGGTAGACACGCTCCTGACCATCGTGCTGCCGGCAATGGTCGCAAGCTTTACGCCGCTGGTCTATGCCATTCCGGTCCAGCTCTTGGCTTACCATACCGCGGTCGCAAGGGGGGCGGACGTGGATCAGCCGCGTAATCTTGCAAAATCGGTCACGGTGGAATGAGGCTGGAGAAGTTAGTATCAAAGCATTGAGGTCTCGGCCTCGAGCCATTCGGCGCGGGTTTGGTGGCCTAGGTTCTGCGGGGACGGAATCCGACAAGTTCCCAATCCGGGTCGCTCGTAGCTGTCGTGCGGTTTTGGTGAACTTAGCTGATGCTGCCATCAGCCTCGTATAGCAGAATCGACTAGCCTAGGGGCGATCCGGGATGTTGCACGACTGGGACGGCGTTCATCACGCCCGTCCACAGCCCTGTTGCCCTGGTCGCCATCGACCGGAACAGGTGGTCGTCATCGATCGGAAATGGTGGTCGCCATCAATCGGATTCACTGGTCGCCGTGCCCCGGAGCGCGCAGCCTGACTTCGACGGCTCTGTACTTCGAGCGCTGTTTATTGAAACGAATACCGAAAGTCACGCGCGTGCCGGACACCAGATCAGCCCCTGCGCAGCCGCGAAGGTCCGATATGTGCACGAACAAATCCTTGCCGTCGCCATAGTCAGGCCGAATGAACCCCCAGCCCTTTTCAACGCTGTACGACACTACTGTTCCGGTGCGCATGTTTGTTCCACGGTCTTGCGGCTCGATATCGCCGCCTACTACTCCGGAGCTGCGGGTGCACTTTCCGTTCCTAACTCGGCGGCGACGAGCGCGAGCGAAGATGAGCGCCACCACTTGAACATCCTGACTCACCTCGCCTCACAGCAAACCGGCGGGGCGGACCAGGCGCTAGAAGCGACGAGCCCGCCCCTAACATTACCGCATCTGGAGACTCGGTGATGCTGCCCAGGACCGAGCAAGGGTCGTGCCGAATCGAGAATCGGAGATTCTGCAGGCGCTTCGTGGCGGGCTACAGGGTCAAGGTGTTCGCTTTGGTCTGAAAACTGATGGCCGACGGGGGCACTGTCCGTCCCAGTTGGTCCCGCCGAACTTCGGACTGCAGGCTCACGCTCGCGCCGCCAAATTGCCCCGACAACGTGCTGCCCATCACGGCCCAGCGCATTCTCTTGCACGCCCGGCCTGTACGCGATGGCGGCATTCATCCGACCTGCTAAGCACACAGAAATTTCGCTGGCGTATTGAACAGCAGGCAAGCGGGCCTTTTAATCGATCGTCTCCCTTCGGACGCGCACCCGTTCTCCAACACGCTGTGCGCGATTGAGGCTCGAAAACTACGCAATCACGAGCTCGACCATCTCCATCTCAGAATCACTGAGCCTCACGAGGAGGAGCATTCGCATGGGTAGTCGAGCAAGTAGCGAAGCTGGACTGGGGTGATTGTCAGGCTTGCCAAAGGTGCGTTCACCTCGGAGGTAATAGAGCGCCATCGACCCTATTTCACGCTTGGCGAATTGCTCAGCTAGCCGCAGATGACGGCCCGCTCTAAATGATCTTATCTCTCAGCCTTTGCTGAACGATTTCGACCAGAACTGCTCCGCGAAATCCAGATGGCACTTCATCACGTCCGAGGGAGTTTTGGAATTGGCAAGATTCTTCAGAAGATTGACCTGAGCGTGCAGAGAGGAAGCAGCCAGCTTTGACCCGTCCTTCAACGCCGCAGCGAACAGGTCTGTTGTCTCTTCGAGGGATTTTTTCCATTCCGGAGACGCAAATGAATGGCTTGATGCAGCCCTCGCTGATTCTCCAACATCGTGCGTGGTGCCTCCCGCTTCAGAGGCTGAAGCCTGGGCGGCCCGTTCGGGCTCTGGATGGGTCTTCCGTTCGCGTTTCTCGTATTCGGGACCTCTCGCGGTCATTCAACGTCTCTCCGTCTAAACAGGATCGCAGCTCGCTGCGTGGTCTAGATCCGACCAAGAGCTTCGGAAAGTACCACAACCGGCAACATGTCGAACCTATCTCATTTGGTAGCACTTGCTCATCGGGATTGCTTAAGCGGATATCCGCACCATTTGCGGGGTATGCGAACGACCGCGAGATTTGACTGAGAATTTCCTGCACGGCATGAAGAAAGTTGGTGGCAAGGAAGTCGAGAAGGACCGCGTTCTAACACTCGACGAACTGAAGCCTTCTTTGCGATCCTCAACGATGAGGAAGCGGGCATCACGGATGGAACGCGCTTGGCGCTGAAAGTCCGTATTGCTGACAGCCCAGCGCCGGGGCGAAGTCGCGAGCATGATGCGTTCCGAGCTTCACGGCCTACACGGGGAAAAGCCCCACTGGATCATTCCCGCTGTACGGACGAAGAACAAGAAGGCGGAGCACACAGTCCCGCTCTTCCCGACTGCCGTCAAGTTGATCGAGGCGGCCTTGGAGATCGGCAAGCCAGAGAAGGGAGAGGACCAAGGCAACAGACCCGTCGTTGCCAGTCGCTTCGAAAGCGTTGGGGTGCTTGCGAGCCACTGTATGAGCCAGGCTGTGCGGCGCTTGTTGGAAGACAATGAGCTGGTAGCCTTTACGCCCCATGACCTCAGGCGTACAGCCGCGACCATCGTTCATGCGTCTATGCGCGATGGCATATGTTCGAAGAGAAGCGAGAAGCGATTCCAGCGGATTGAAAAGCATTTAATCACAATCACCGGTTAGCAAACTTCTGCGACACTTCAGCTCCCCTCTCGTCTGTATCGAGCCAGTGCTGTCCGCTCCTCTGCGCTAATGCCCATGAATGTTACGCCGTTGTACCCGCCGTTTGAAAGGGCAGATCGCACGTCATCCGTCGAAGCGCCGATATCGTAAGCGATGTTAGCGAACATATATTGCTGGGTGTCGCTCTCATTGTTCGCGATCTGGGTATTAAGGTGATTGGCGGCGCGATGCGCAACCGCGTTATAAACCCGCTTTTTTTTGCGCTGCAACTTTCGGTTCACGCCACTGTAGTATCTGAGTTTTGGTTTGACGGGGAACCGAATCATGATCAGGCACCAAACACGCCAGCGCCCACGAGACGCCCTCTAGAAGAGCGCGTATGCGTGCAGCGATCTTGCCTGCCTCCTTCGGCCCAGGTTGAGTTTCACGCTATCGAGTATGCCCAACACTGCCTGAGCCTCCTCGGCATCAAACGTCGCGACTTGGCGATCTGCCGGGCTCAAAGACTGATCGGCGGCCCGGGCCTGATTGGCTGCAAGCACCTCAAGCGCTTGCGACCGCAGGGCTGTGATCTGCCGAAGATTTCGAGTGTTGATTGTCACCGCCCATTCGGACCCACAGTAGATAGCTGCACGTGACTCGGCGCTTTGACGTGAACCGAGGAAGCGCTGTCCCTACCACTCACCGCTAACTTCACCATGGTCAGCCCAAGCAGCGGAAGAAGCTAACCGGGATGCATATTCGGCGAACGCCCCTATCACAACTACCAGGATTGGTCGTAGCCAGCGCTTGGCGATCAGTTGTGATCTTAGGCAGTATGGCCGCGCCACTAGCGGCGAACCGGCTGCGTCGACAAGAGAATGCACAAGCGCATCGCGCTCTCATCCTGATTGTCGCGCTATAGGAGTTCGTCTCGATACGCTCAACGAAGCCGTCAACAGTTCCGAACTGAAGCTGACAGGCAACGATTTCCACAAGCTGGCCGGAAAGTCCGTGCGCTACACGATTCACATCAATGGCCCGTGGTGCATCACATTCGAGTTTGAAGGAGGCGATGCATTCAAGGTTGACTTTGAACAGTACCACTGAACGCAGAATACCGAATAAGCCATGAGGGCTCCGACATGCTGGAGAGCATCAATGGCAGAGCAGAAGGCTAAGCGCGATCCTAACCGCTGCCCGTCTCATCCGGGCGCCGTCCTTGATGAAATTCTACAGTACATCAGGAAGTCTAAGACCGAGATTGCAGAAGCGCTGGGATTCCAGGCAGCATCTGCACGACATCCTCGCGGAGAAGAAGCCGGTCAGTCCGAACGTGGCCGCCCGGATTGGAAAGCCGGTCGGCAACGGCCCGGCCATCTAGCTTCGTTTGCAGGCAGCCCCCGATGCGTGGCACGCCGACGCGAAGTTGATGTCAGCGAGATCAAGATGCTGGAACCGGCTTAGGGCGACGAGTCCGGGTGCGGGGTCGCCCAAACGGTGTCGCAAGCGATGGTAGCCAGCCCGTCCTCGAAGACAGGGGCTGGCCACCTTTACGCCCGAGAGGTTCAAATTCCCCAAGGTGCTACCATTGTATGGTGGAGAAGAACTGGAGAGCACCTACCAGTACCGGTGGGGTGCCGCGCCCCGCGTGCATGTCATATTGAAGCGCTCGGCCCGCAACTGTTCGAGCTGGCTCCGCTCATAGGAGTAACCGCCGTGCCTAGGACCGATGTGGGGGCGGCAATCCAAGCATTCACGGACTACGCCCGTAGGCCAAGCCATACCCCGGCAGAAGACACCTACGGGCCACAGCGAACTGAAGAGCAGCTGGCCGCTCGGCGATTCCGGGTTGAAGTTATCTGCTCAAAAATGGACGCGGTGGCGGAGTGCCCTCTTTCGACCTTAGCCGAATTCGAGGCGCTCAGACGCGAGATGGGAAAAGATTTTCCCCCAACGCCACCCGCTTTACTCAACCATGTAGTGGACGCATTTTTACGTTGTGGGTCCTACCCGCGCGGCCGGATGACCGACCCTTAATCGTGGACGGAGCCAAATGATGCTTGGCACGTTCTCGCTGCACAAGATCGACCACGCTATACGCGACCTAGAACAAAAAGTCGCCCACGGCGCGGAAATCAGCCGCGAGGAGCTTGCGAGCGGACTGCGGATTACGAAGCATCTTCGAGATGAACTCGAAGTGGCGCTCAAGGTGATCGATGGCTTAAAGGATCATACCGGTCCCGGGTCGACAGGCCGCACAAGGTGGTAGCCGCGATCTAAACAGCGGGAACGTTAGCGGCCACGTGGCTCGGCGCCCGCTTGGAGAAAAAGCGCTCTCCCTACCACGCGCCAGCCTCAAACAGCGGAAGAAGCTGACGGTGGGATACATTCATCGCAAAAAGCCGTGGCACAACTACCAGAACCGGGGTTGCAGCCTCGCGGGGCTCGGGGATCAGCCTCAGATCGCAGGCAGTGCGGGTGAGACTCGGCGCCGTTCGGTTGCGCCGGAGCGGACGCTGTCCCTGCCCCGCCCGCACTGCCGATAGTTAGCGGTCACGTGACTCGGCGCTCAAGTAACCCCCACGCATACACAGGGGAAGCGCTGTCCCTGCCACGCGCCGCTAACCCCCACACGGCCAGCCTCAAAGCAGCGGAAGAAGCTGACCGGGAGGTCATCGCTCGCAGAACGAGCGTAACTTACAGAACCGGGAATGGCCCGTGATTTAGAAGCAGTGGGCGCGACACGGTGCCGACCGACCAGGGGGGCTGAGTTGAAGCACCTGCCGCATCCGCACTGCTGGTGAGTTTAGCGGAAGGTGACACTCCACCCCACTGCTCTGGAAACCCCAGCAATGTCCGTGCCACCCCCGCTAAACCCAACAACCAATTATTGGGACTAGCTTACTGAAAGCTGACGAGACTGCGCGCCCATTCACAAAACGAAAAGCGGCCCACGGGGCCGCTTGCCGTGGAGACAATAAAGACGTTCAGGCCGCAGACGAAAGGCGTTCGGCTCGCTTACGATCAGCGGCAGCCGCACCACGACGACGGCCCGGATCGGCAGTTCTGTGCGTCAAGTTCAGCAAAATCGATTATGGGATCCGGCCGAGCCATCCCCTCGGAGCCGCCGTCGCTCGCTTGCGCAAAAGCGTAGCCCTGGCGAGCGACGGCGGCGGAGAGGGGGGCGTGCACCCCCTTGGTGGGCCTGAGCATCGTCAGGCCGCCGGCGTAGCGCCTCCTTGTGCTCCTTCGGCAGATCCATGTTTAGATGGCGATGGTCCTCGAGCCAGGCCTCATGGCGCTCGACGGTCAGCGCCCGTACCAGCCTTAAACAGCTCTCGGCATTGGGGAGGATTCGCACGACATAGGTTCGCCGCCTGATCTCCTCGTTGAGGCGATCGAGCAAATTGGTGAGATGTCTCGGTGCCAACGTTCCCGCTGCGGTGTTCTACATCGTGGAGTATGGTGCGACCATCGGGACAGCGGCACCGGGAGCACGAAGTGCGGGCAGGCCGATGTTATTCCAGAGCCGAGAGCTCGAGTTAGTAGCTGGCGGCCGCCTCCGTGATGGGCTCGAGTATCCCGAGGTCACGCGGGTCGAACTCGATCGAGCGGCGCCCCCTCCACCGGCGTATCGGCGCGGCCCGCGCCCATCTGCGCCATGTGCATCGCGATTCTCCGCGCGCGCTCACCTGCTGCGGACCTCACCATCGAGATCGAGCTCGGAGGGGGATGGCATCCGCTGCGAGACTCATGCCCAGGGCACGGCCGTCGAGAGGTGTCCGGGGCTGGAGAACATCTGCATTCTGCAGCGCGTCGTCGGTCATAAGGTCACCTGCAGGCGGTACGATCGCGCGAACGATGTTCTTGTCGATATCGCCCCTCCAGCCTGGAGGTCGGGAGTAATGAGATGGGGAAGTAATGACATGGATTGGCGCCGCGACCTCATGCTGTGGCACCCGCGTCTGTTCCTCACGACGGCCGAGGAGCCTAGTCGCTCGTTCGGCTACCCGCACTGCGAGCGAGGGTGGCAGGATATCCTGGTCCGGCTCTGTCGCAGGATCGAAGTCGCGCTCCGCGACGGCGAGACCTTCGAATTCGTCCGCATCAAGCAGAAGATGGGCATCCTGCTCGTCGACTGGGACACCGAAGCCTCGAAGTCCACCGAGTCCGCGATCGGCCATGCAGTTGACCTGGCCGTCGCCCGCTCCGCCTGCACCTGCGAGATTTGCGGCGCGGAAGGCCGGCTGCATGCCAACAAAGGGTGGCTCGAAACCCGCTGCGCAGAGCACGCGGCCGGCGATCCAGTGCCGCCCCACTTGGGGCAGGGCTTCGACAACGTCCGCCGGCTGCGCCGCCGGCGAGGCCAGGCCAGCGTTTACTACGCGCTTACGACCGCGACGCCGACACTTTGACCGAGGTGCCGCCGCCCTCGCCGCAGCAGGAGCGCTAAGATGGCCAGATTTCGCTGTAGCGCCTAGGACCAGCAAGGCGAGTTCACCTAGCCGCGCCGGCGAATGCGCCGTCCGGCATCTCAATGGCTATCGCGGCATCCTCCAAGTGGATGGCTACGCCGCCTATAACAAGCTCGCGCGATCCGATCGCGGCGATGATGGCATCACGTTGGCCGGCTGCTGGTCACACAGCCGGCGCAAGTTCTATGAGCTGCATGTTGCAGGGAGCTCGGAAGTGGCAACGGCGACGCTCGAGCGGATGGCGAAGCTCTGGCAGGTCGAGAAGACCGTGCGCGGTCAAAGCCCCGACGCCCGCGTTGCCGCGCGCCAGCAAGCCTCCGCGGCTGTCGTCGCAGATCTCTTCGATCTCTGGCAGCAGACCTTGCGGCGGATCTCCGGCAAATCAAACTGCCGAGGCGATCCGCTATGCTGTCTCGCGCCGTGCCATCTTCGAACGCTTCCTGCTCGACGGCCGCATCGAGCTCGACTCCAACATCGTCGAGCGCGCCATCAGACCGCAGACAATTACAAGAAAGAATAGCCTGTTCGCGGGCAGCGACGGCGGCGGACGAACCTGGGCGACCATCGCAACACTGCTGCAGACTGCGGATTTCACGGATCGTGAGCATCGATTTCGCGCGATCGTGAGCACTGAATTCAGACGATCGTGAGCAGCCCGCTACGGCCGATGGGAGATAGAGTCAGTGTTCTGGTTGGCCGTCAAGGGTGATGGTTTTGGCGCTGCGTTTTCGCATGCTTTCTCCGGTGAGCTGGAGGCGGTGGGCGTTGTGGACGAGGCGATCGAGAATGGCGTCGGCGACCGTGGGGTCCCCAATGGCTCCATGCCAGGTGTCCACGGGGAGCTGACTTGTGACGATGGTGGATGCGCGGCCATGTCGGTCCTCGAGGATTTCGAGCAGATCGCGGCGTTCCGCGGCGGTGAGCACCGATAGTCCCCAATCATCCAAAATCAGAAGCTGAGCGCGGCCGAGGCTTTTGAGGAGCCGGGCGTAGCGTCCGTCTCCGCGCGCGAGCGCCTCGAACAGCCTTGGAACGCGATGATAGAGGACTGATCGGTTGTCGCGGCAGGCCTTGTGGCCGAGCGCGCAGGCTAACCAACTTTTGCCCAGGCCGGTTGCCCCGGTGACGAGCAAATTCTCGTGGCGATCGATCCAGCGACCTTCGACGAGTTTGGCGAAAACGGCGCGGTCGATGCCCCGCGGGGTGCGCAGATCGACGTCCTCGACGCAAGCAGTCTGGCGCAGTGCGGCGATCTTGAGGCGCGTGGTGAGCCGCCTGGTGTCGCGTTCGGCGGCTTCGCGGTCGACCAACAGGCCGATGCGATCTTCGAACGGCAGGGCTTCGAGATCGGGCGATCGGCGCTGCTCCTCGAAGGCCTTGGCCATTCCGGTCAGTCGGCGCCGTAGCTTTTGACGAGCGCCAGAATGCCAAGGCAGGTTCGAAAGCCTTGTTCTGGATGGGGCCGGGCGTCGATCACGGCCTGGAAAAACGCTGCTGTCGAAGGACCGATCCGCTCGCCGGCGGCGATCACCGCGGCGGGGGTCTATTCGCCGTAGCGGCGATGGGCGCTGGGCATGTGGTCGGCGATGGTGGTGTGTCCGCGTCGGTTGGGCGCGCGGGCATGGCTGGCGATCCGCTGGCCCTTGTGGAAGATCTCGACCGTCCGATCGTCGATACGGGCATCGACCAGCTCGCCAATCAGACGATACGGCGCGGAGTACCAATGGCCGTCGACCTCGACATGATAATCGGGAGCGAGGCGGCAGCGCTTCCAGCGTGCGAAGGCATAAGGCTGATCTGGCAGCGGGGTTAGCTTGGGTTTGTCGAGTTCGGCAAACAGTTCGGCGCGGCTTGAGCCGAAGCCACGCATTTGACGAGCATTGAGTTCGTCGACGAGTGTCTTGATGGCGGCGTTGAGCTCGGCCCGGGAAAAGAAGCGCTGATTGCGCAGCCGGGCCAGAATCCAGCGCTGGGCGATTTGCACCGCGACCTCGACCTTCGCCTTGTCTTTTGGGCGCCGCGGCCGTGCGGCGAGAATGGCCGTGCCGTAATGGCTCGCCATCTCGGCATAAGTGCGATTGAGGCCGGGATCGTAGCGGTCGGGGTTGCTGACGGCGGCTTTGAGGTTGTCGCAGACCACGAACGTCGCCGTTCCGCTCAAAAACGTGAACAAGTTGACGTGGGCCCGGATCCAGTCGGCCAAGCTCTCGCTGGGGCAGGCCTCGGCGTAGGTGTAGTTCGAAGCGCCCATCGCCGCGACGAACAGCTTCATCGGCTGCACTTCCCCGGTCAGGGGATCGACGATGTCGATGGTGTCGCCGGCGAAATCCACGAACACCTTCTCGCCGCCCAGATGAATCTGCCGCATCGAAGGTCGGACCCGCCCCTTCCAGGCCTCGTAGGTAGTGCAGAACCACGTGTACCCGAAACCGTCGGGATTAACGGCGCGATACTCCTCCCAGAGCAGGCGACGGGTTACGTTGCGCCGGCGGAGCTCTTTATCGATGTAGCTCCAGTCGGGCACCGGCCGCTGCGGGCTCTGAGACGCTGGTCGTGGGGCCGGGAAAAGCAAAAGCTCCAGGTCTTCATCGGTCATTCCCTCCGGAAGCGGCCAGCTCAACCCAGCAGAGCGGGCGCGGCTCAGGTAGCTGTGCACAACGCCGTTGCTGACGCCCACGCTCCGCGCGATGGCCCGCTCTGGCAGGCCTTGAAAATGTTTTAACCGAAGGACTTCCTTGATCCGGCGCATCGACAATCTCTGGGTAGGCATTGGACTTCCTCGTTAACCACGAGGTCATCCCTAAGCCGGTTGAGTTGTCGGCCGAAGCGCTGCAAGGCTCCGAAAGCCTTGCTCACGATCCTGCGAAATCGTTGCTCACGATCCCCTGAAATCCGCGCTCACGATCCCGCGAAACGCGCATGAAACTGACGAGAACCGCTTTGCTGGGCGATTTCCCGCCTGTTGCGTTGCGTAGCTTCGGCATTCACAACGAATTCGCCATTGGAAAGCATTGCGGGAATGCTGTCCGAGACGCTTGTCCCAGCGCCGGAGACGAAGCCGCCGGTGCTAAAGCTAGGTATCGACATAGAGCTGATCGCGGCGACCTTGGCCATACCGGCAGCGAGCACGCCCGCAGCCAACGCATCATTGAATGGCGGCACGGCCGATGCCAACGCCTTCGTGAAGGCGGTGTAAGTGTTGATCCTTGCCTCGACAATGCCGAACGCTTTAGCCGCCGTCGCCATAGCCATGCTGTGCTTGCCGAATTCCTGCGAGAGTTGTGCAAATTCGCCCGCCATGGAGGCGCCGGCGGTGTTCCACGTCGATTGGGCGTTCTCCGCTAGCCTTTGTTGCGCATCCAGGAATTGCTGCGCACTGATCGTATTGGCGTTGAATTGCGCTTGGATCTTAGGCTCCTGTAGGTAACTCTCAGAGGGAGTCAAGTTCGCTTGGATCGTCTGGAGCCCGGCCAGCGTCATGGCGTATTCCGAAGTCTTCTGCTTCAGCAGGTCGAGCTGCACCTGCTGCGCGGCGGTGATCGCGGTGTTGTTCGCCCGCGCGATCGACTCCGTTTGCAATTGCAGCTTCATCGCCTCCATTGCGCCGGGAAGCAGTCCATAGGTTGCCACCTCGGCCTTCATTCCCTCCGGCGACTTGCTTTGCGATGCAATGAACTGATCGACCACGTTTTTTCCGCCCATCACCGAAAAGTTGAAATCCTTCTGAGTCTTCGATGCCTTGTCCGTCGATGCAGCCGCGGCTTCCTGGGGACCGCGCTCACCGCAGTATCGACCGCGATGAAGGCGCTCGTCACCAGTGGGGTGATTGTTTCACGGCCGCCTTCGAGAAGGTGAAGGGCGGCATCGCTGGGATTGAGGAGACGGCAAGGCGCCGTGTTCAAAGTCGCTCGCCAAATACATCTCAACCGTCTCCGGTTGCGAGCCCTTCCACAAATTGTCGACGATTCTTGCGTCATTGATGCCGCTCGAGCCCGCACCGAGCCCGGCAGTGGATGTGCCCGAAGCGCTGAAAGCCAGCTCGCTCGAGCTGTGGTATCAGCAGAAACTTCATCTCCGGACATTGGTTCCGAGCGGCGCCGAGGCGCTGATCCGGATGCGCCATCCCGCATGGGGCGTCGTGCCGCCTGCCTACTTCATCCCCGACGAAAGCGATCCGCATTTTCATGCGCTGTCCGAGTTCGTGATCGCGCGCGCGATCGAGGACTGGCGCTATCTGCTCGGGCAGATCGGACCGGTCGATCTCTCGATCAACCTGCCGATCTCGTTTCTGGCCGACGATGCTGCGGTGCGCGAGCTTTGCTACCGGATTCCGGATCATGCGGCGTTCGCCGGCCTGCTGATCGAGATCGACAGCGCCGAGGTGATCGACAATCTCGACCTGGCGATCGATGTCGCCCGGCGCGTTCGCCTGCACAATATCCGCATCTCGATCGACAATGTCGGCGCGAAGTGGCCATCCTTGCTGGGATTGCCGGATCAGCGCCTCAAGCAGACGGTGTGCCGGCGTATCGTCGAGCTCGCACACGACTCCGGCGCGCAGGTTATTGCGCAGGGGGGCGAGACGCGCGCGGACTTTCTTGCCGCACATGAGATGGATTTCGATCAGGTCCAGGGTTACCTGTTCGGCAAGCCGATGGGCGTCAAGAAGTTCGCCCGCTCGCGCACGCACTTCTCGGAGAAAGAGCCGATCGTCCTGACGCATGGCGCCTAGTCAGGCGCGAGTGTCGCCATCGATCGCGCGCAGCGCTTCGCCGCGGGCGATCAGGCGCTTTGTGTGAATCGGCGGATGGAATGACCCTGCCCAGATTAATGATGTCAACGGCTTAACGTGCCGATCGGCGCCGGGCCCCGCGCCAACTCACATGCTGACGGCGGTCGTCTTCCCCTCGGCTTTGCTATGCACTTCAAACTCGAGAGATCGATTCGTTCAGGATAATGTCCTGAATAACGAGATAAGCCGTACGGCAGTTGCCGCACGGCTCTTCCGGAGTTCGTCATTCACTGCGCGGATCCGGTAGCGACGCGCTGAGCCGCCGTCTTGGCAGACTTATTGGACGCGCTCGTCGGCGACCTTCTTCTCAGAAGAGAGCTCGGTCGTAATTCTGCGCATTGCCACGGCCTGGGCCTGAACTTTTTGGCTAACACGCTCGAACTCAGCCATCTGGTTCTGGAAACCGGCATCCTGGGTCTGCTGGGTAGCAGGAGCGGCGCCGTTACCGCCAACACTATTAACCGCCATGTCTATTCACCTTTCTTTATGATAGTCGTTAGTTGTGGCCTGCTACGTCGGGCGGGCCGACGATACGAGGGGCAGGAATAGAAAGAAAGACGGTGCTCGCCCCCCAGACTTCTCAGGCTCAGTTCGGCGCTCTTGCCGAGACCAACGGTCTTGGGCTGTACGTTGTCCGTTTTGCCGGCGTTCTTGTTTTCGGCGGCCATCGCTTTCTCCTATGCTCGTCTTGTTACGTCTCAATAGACGTGCTCGCCTAGAGTTCAGCAGCCTCACGCTAGGCGCGCTACCTTTCGAGAAGCTGACGAGTCTCGGTCGGGGTGATTAGGTCGATCCTTTGCAGCAGCCCATCACCTGCCGGCAGCTGCAACCTCACCTAGGGTCTGTACCTAAATAGCGCCACGTGATTCTCTTGCCTACGTGTTGATTCGGGGGCGAGAGAATGCGCGCTGGTTTGTTTTGGCTGAACGACAGGCAATGGGCGCGTATCGAACCGCATCTGCCGAGGGGACTGACGGGGCCGGATCGGGACGACGACCGACGCATCGTCAGCGGCATCATTCACATGCTGCAATCGGGTGCACGATGGCGTGATTGTCCACGTGAATACGGCCCTTACACGACGATCTACAATCGCTTCAATCGCTGGGCCAAGCGAGGACGATGGTGCGCAATCTTCGAAGCGCTGGCCAAGCCTGGCGAAGACGGCGTCGTACTGTCGCTCGACTCGACCTCGATTAAAGCTCACCGGTGTGCCTCCGGCGGAAAAGGGGGGAGCACAATCAAGCAATCGGCCGCTCGCGCGGAGGCCGCACGACAAAAATCCATGCGCTGAGCGATCCGCTCTGCCGGCCGGTCGTCCTGCATCTGACTCCAGGCCAGGATGCCGATATCGCTGCGGCTCCCGATGTCCTGGCGCTCGCGCCACCCATGAGCGTGCTCCTCGCCAAGGGTATGATGGCGACAAGCTTCGCGGCGCAATCATTCGTCGTGGCGCCAAGCCCGTAATCCCCAATAAATCTAACCGTGTCGTCATCCATCGCTTCAACAAACGCGCCTACAAAGGACGAAATGTCATCGAACGCTGCTTTGGCAGGCTCAAGGACTTCCGGCGCATCGCCACGCGATATGACAAGCTCGCCCGTAATTTTTTGGCCGCTGTTCATCTCGCCGCTCTCGTCGCATATTGGCTCAATTGAGTCTGGACCCTAGCACTACTTTGGGTGCGCCGGGAGACCGGCAAGGAGGAGATGGTGAAAGTCCATTGCGATGAAGGTGTAGCGAACCACATCGGCCCCGAGCCGTGCGCAGGCGTCCGCGAGGGTGTCGGCGAAGCGTCGGTAGGGGAGCATGCAGGCCAGCCATTGAGCCGCGAAACAGTGTTATCTCGGGAGCCGACGCTGTCCAAAGAGCGGAAGGCAATATGGGCGAGTGCGCAAACGCGAGCACCCGTCCAACCCGGCGTGGTCGTAGACCCTGGCATGTATGGAAGCTCCTTGTACGGGAACCGGGATATCTCCGGGTCGGCCATCTTCCTTCTCGGAGGAGATGGTCCGCAGCGGGAAGGCGAGGAGCTGTAGCCGCTGATGCACGACACGGAGAAGTCTGACTCTGGCATAGTAGCTGAGAAGCCAACGAACAAAGCCGGATTACTGGCGGCGGAGTGGGCGGAGCCAAGGCCGGGGACCAAGGGAAACGCGGAACAGCAGCGCATGCACCGGACACAGGGCCGGGCTCGCATGACCCAGTCGCTGGACCGCGTACGGACAGCCGCAAGGCTGAGGAAGAAGGACCGGTTCACCGCGCTCTTTCACCACATCAATGTCGATACACTGCGGGCGGCGTTCTTTGCGCTCAGGCGTAAGGCTGCTCCCGGAGTGGATGGCATGACGTGGGAGGACTACGAGGAAGATCTCGAGCCCCGGCTCGCCGATCTGCACAAACGGGTCCAACGAGGAGCGTATCGCCCGCAACCGTCTCGCCGGACGTACATACCAAAAGCAGACGGCAAGCAGCGTCCGTTAGCGATCGCGGCTCTCGAAGACAAAATCGTCCAGGGGGCCACCGTCATCGTGCTCAACGCCATCTACGAAGGAGACTTCTGTGGCTTTTCCTACGGGTTTCGGCCCGGCAGAGGACCACATGATGCGTTGGACGCGCTCTGCACAGCGATCGAGACGCGGCAGGTGAACTGGATCATTGACGCCGACATCCAAAATTTCTTTGGCGCAGTCAGTCAACCTTGGCTGGTTCGCTTCTTGGAACATAGGATCGGCGACAAGCGCATCATCCGCCTCATTCAGAAATGGCTGAAGGCGGGTATTCTCGAAGACGGCGTCGTAACCGCTGATGACAGGGGAACGGGTCAAGGTTCGGTGATTTCACCGCTCCTTGGCAACATCTACCTGCACTACGCTCTCGACCTGTGGGCCAAACGCTGGCGACAGCGCGAGGTCTCCGGCGGCATGATCATCGTGCGTTACGCGGACGATGTAGTAGTCGGCTTTGAGCGCGAGGATGACGCACGTCGTTTCCTTGACGCGATGCGCGCGAGACTGGAGGAGTTCGAGCTGACGCTCCATCCGGCCAAGACCCGCCTGATTGAGTTTGGTCGCCATGCGGCGGCTCAACGCAAGCAGCGCGGACTCGGAAAGCCGGAAACCTTTGCGTTCATGGGGTTCACGTTTATCTGCGGCAAATCACGCCGAGGGCGCTTCCAGCTTCAACGGAAGACCCGTGGCGACCGCATGCGAACCAAACTCCGCGAAATCAAGGAGGAGCTGAGGCGCCGAATGCACTGGCCGATCCCTGCACAGGGGAGATGGCTGAGGCAGGTCTTGACCGGCCACTTTGCGTACTTTGCTGTTCCGACGAATGGCCGAGCGCTCAATGCGTTTCGGTTCTACCTGACCGATCTCTGGAGGCGTACGCTTCGGCGGCGCAGTCAGCGGACCTGTCTGACCTGGGATCGCATAACGCAGATCACCGACGACTGGCTTCCCAAGGCTCGCATCCTTCATCCATGGCCGAAGCTGCGCTTCGCCGTCAAACACCCGAGGTAGGAGCCCGGTGCCTTAATTGGGCTCGCCGGGATCTGCGCGGGGGGCGCCCAGTGATGGGTGTCCCTACCGCGAACAGAATGTGTTTTGGCCGCTGTTTTTCAAGGATTTGCTTTCGGCAATATGGGCATTGCTGAGGCGGCGGCCGAAGGATGAGATCGACGATGGCATGGCGTACGGCGGGCATGGTTGGTTGAGGCGGAGGCCCGTTGATTCTTTTTTTTCCGCCCCGCGTATGCGAGGCGACGATGTTGCAGGAAGGCGTAGGCAATCATTGTCATAAGGGCGTGGCGATGAAGACCTTGCCATGATCGCCCTTCGAAGTGATCAAGTCCAAGCTCCTCCTTCAACTGTTGATGCGCCTGCTCACAAATCCACCGTGCCTTGATGGTGGCGGCCAGCGTGCGCAGATCCGTCGTCGCCGGAAGATTGGCGAGATAGTATTTGCTCTCCCCGGAGGCACGTTGCTCGCCAAT
The DNA here is from genome assembly GCF_042257955.1 of Bradyrhizobium sp. B025. Taxonomy (NCBI): domain Bacteria; kingdom Pseudomonadati; phylum Pseudomonadota; class Alphaproteobacteria; order Hyphomicrobiales; family Nitrobacteraceae; genus Bradyrhizobium; species Bradyrhizobium sp. B025. The sequence continues at coordinate 1,004,601 of NZ_CP170150.1, forward strand.
GAGCCAGACTTCGTCGCCTGGGAGATGCTGCTGACCTTTATCCCATATCCGCTGCGGAGGGCCGTCGGCGGTGCGGACACGGAGGGCAGCAAATCGGGCTTTGAGCCGACCTTTCGTCCCGCTACGCCAACTCACGGTTTTCCATTTGGCGCTGGCCAGCATTTGTTCTGCCGCAATCGATAAGATATCGGGCACGTGGTGCTTTCGTGGTTTGCCACGGACTTTGGTGATCGGCCAAATGAGCTTCACATCGACGGGATACACTTTCTGGTGCCGAGGGATACCGACCGCCCAGGCCAGCCCGCGCTCTGTTAGCCCTTGTCGAAACGGTGCGCTGAGGCCGTATCCTGCATCCGCCAGCACACATCCAAAGCGCATGTTGGCTGCCATCGCGCGGTCAATCTCGGCCAAAGCGATCTCCGGCTTGGACCGTGGCGTTCGGTGTTCGATTGGCACGCGAGCGCGCTTCAAACGGGGCATGTCGCTTGTCCAGCTGTCAGGCAGAAAGAGACGTAACGCGACCATCACTGGCACTTCGCCGCGCGCAAGCGTTAAAGACACCAGCGTTTGGCAATTTGCAGTTTTACCGAGAGCCGATGCGTATTGCGCCGCAACACCGACCGATCGCTCACCCTTCTTCGGCAGTGAGGTGTCATCAATAACCAGCACCGCATCCCTGCCGCCGACGAGTCGGTCCGCCTGGTTGAGCAGCTCTGTCTCCAGCGGCGTCGCGTCCCAGACACCGTCGGCAATGAAATGGTGCAACTGGTCGTAGTTGCTCGTGACAAGGCGTTCCGCCATCGGCTGAACGCTCTTGCGATCGCCAGGACCGATCAATCCCGCAACATACAGAGGACACATCCGCTGCCGGGTCTTATGACCCAGCCGGTCCAAGAACGGCATCAGCCAGCGTTCGAGTTCGTCTTCCCATCCCGGCATGGTCAGCCCTCCAAGAGCCGACCACCCATGAATCATTGAAAAATTGATTCGGGAATCCTATAAAACGCGGCAAAATCAACAATCTGCCAAAGTAGTGCTAGTGAGGCTAGCAGCGAAATTCTGACCTACGTGCGCGGTCAGGCGCGCACTTGGATCGATCGGCCAACAGGTTGGCTGTGGCGTTTGTCGATCAGCGCTGAGTCATCCAATCTGAAGTCTTTGGAGACTCATGGCGTGGGGCGGTAGCCTGGTTAGGGCCGCGCGCTGATGCTGTAGAGGCTGTTGGTGTGATCGCCCGTATCCCCACAGATCGCGTCCGGAATCTTCGGATCGCCGCTGGCGGCAATAGCGGCGTGGCCGGAGCGGTTGGAATGCTGCTTCCCAGATCCGCTGGAGTGACTGGCGGAATTGCGGCGACCGCGTCACTTATCGACAGAATGATATGCCTCTCGGTCCCGATGATTGTTGCATCAAGAGCAAGCGGCGTGAATCTCGCATGCAACAGGACCGATCGGCGCAGCCGACATCGGACAGTCGATCGATGTTAACGAAGCGACGTATCACATGTGATCGGCGGGCGTCGATAGTTGCCTGAGATGGTCCGTCGTGACGGCCGGCCGCCGCGAGCAACCATGCGATCCGCACCCCTCGGATGCTACGAGGGTTGCGATGCTCAGTCGGTGGTTCATTGTCGTCAGCTTTTCGACAGGTGCTGCAGGTAGAGTCCCTGCGAGTTCGATGGGCGCGATATGCTCGCGCCGAGCCGCTGCGAAGGTGATGAGAGAGGGGGCTCATCGAGGCTGCCGGGGCTGGTGGCGAGAGGCATTCATTCGCTCACCATCGGGCCAAGGGTGCGGCCTGAAATGCTTCCTGTTGATGCGCGCATAACGCTCGCAGTTTTACCGCTTTCTTCGATGCAATCAGGAGTGAACTAAATGGCGTATCTTCCCGTGGCCGGTCTCCCCGTGGTCGGCGCACTCGATTCGACGGTGAATGGGGTGGGGTCAGAGGGGGTGGTTGCCAGCCCAGCTTTCAGCACACTGTTGGGACAGTATGTCACGCCGGGTGCCTACCAGTACCTGCCGGCAGGCGCTGCCGTCGTTGTCGCTCCGGTGGTCGTTCCTGCAGGTGGCGTCACAACCGCTGTCGTGGCTCCGGCGGTCGTCACTCCAGTCGTGGCTGCTCCCGTGTACATGATGGCTCCGCCTCCTCCTTTCATGCTGTTGAGCCAGCAAAGTTCGGGTTCGGAGCCTTCCGTCGATCCGGTATGGACGCATGAGGTCAAGGATGGCAAGGCCACGATCAACCTCGGCGACAAATATACGATCACAGCCAATGAGAAGGATGGCACCTGGACTGTCCGCAACAACCAGACCGGCCATGTCACGAAGATCCATGGCGATCCCCATGTTGACGCTAACGGGGACGGCAAGGATGACTTCGACTTCAAGAAAGATATGACCTTCCAGCTCGACGATGGGACCAAGATTACCGTCAATAATGTCGACTACGGTAATGGTGAGACCATCTCCTCAAGGCTGACCATTACGAACGGCCACAACGCGATGGTTGTGGAGGGGCTCGGCGACGACAAGGATGGCAAAAACAATCTGAGGGTGACTCAGTCCAACGCTGGCATGACTCTTGATGAGCTGACACCCGATGGTGCCCAGACGATCCATGAGAGCGGCCAAGGCTGGGTCGATGGCGCCGGCGGCGTGGTGAATCAGGCGAGTATCGATGCCGGCGAACAGGGTCGCGCGCCGGGCAACTACCAGTCTGCAAGCGCAACGCCTGCCAGTGCAACACCCGTGTTCTTCGTTCCTCCTCCACCGCCGCCTCTTGCGATGGTTCCGTTTGCCGTCGCTCAGACGCCAGCGCCGTCATCTCAGCCAGCGCCAGTGTGGTCGCACGAGGTCAAGGACGGCAAGGCGACGATCAACCTTGGTGATAAGTATACGATCACGGCCGATGAGAAGGACGGCACCTGGACCGTTAGGAACAACCAGACCGGCCATGTCTCGAGGATCCACGGCGATCCTCACGTCGATGCTAATGGCGACGGCAAGGACGATTTCGACTTCAAGAAAGGTATGACCTTCCAGCTCGACGACGGCACGAAGATTACGGTGGACACGGTCGATTATGGCAAGGGAAAAACCATCTCCTCGAAGCTCACCATCACCAACGGCGACAATGCCATGGTTGTGGAGGGACTCGGCGACGACAAGGATGGGAAAAACAATCTGAAGGTCACGCAGTCTAATGCTGGGCGAACGCTTGATCAGCTGACGTCCGATGGAGCTCAGACAATCCATGAGACAAATCAGGGGTGGGTTGACAACTCCGGACGCAAGGTGACGCAGTCGGTGATCAACCACAATGAGAACCCGGATGCGCCGCCGGATTTCAAGACGATGATGCGCGAGGCCATGTTCCGGCGCATTTTCGGTCGCGATGCACAGCCGGCATGAGGCCTGATCCCGGGGATGTCGGAAACTCGTGGAAGCGGGCGCTAGCGCCCGCCTTTCATTTTCGCCAAACGGCCGCGAGAAGGGCAGCTTGGCGATCTATCGATTTAGGATCGACGGTAACAGCCAGATTGTCTTGGCAATCGCAGCCTTGGCGCCGACAAACGGGCGGAGGGCCTCCAGGCCCGGCTACCCGGCTAGAATTGCTGCGGCGCGTTGCCGGCGATGGAGGCGCTGCACGGGAACGGTGCTCTCAGGTCTGTCTGCACGTCAACGTCCTGCAGATGCAGGCGTCGCAGCGAAAATCCCGGCCAAGATCGTAGATTGGATTGGGGACGGCCTCGGCGGCGCGATCTACCCTCGGCTCAAAAGCATAAGCCACTGTTTCGCGTTGAGCCCTGCCTGTCTTTAGCCTACGAAGCCGGGCGTGAACCCTTGCGCTCCCAGAACATCCATCATCCTCTCACGAAGCCGGAGGCGCCATGGCTTTGAGCATCACCATTTCCGTCAAAGTCTGCTGTTGGGGACGCCAAAGGGACGTCGCAGCAGCCCGCTGCCAAAAAGATCCAGGTGCATTCGGATTCGCGGAGCAGTTCGCAGCGGACCTGAAAGATCATAGAATGCGCATCTAACTGCTGGCGTGTGCCAAGTCTCACTTGGCACGTCTTCGATTCAATCACCAGGCGGCCGTATCGCTATCTGGCGCCGACCATCGGCTCATCCATCATCAAGCTCGCTCATGGCCTCATCCATATCCGACTGCGAATCGCTTATGACTTGCGTCGCGACGGAAACGAGAGCCTTTTCGAATGCTCGGCGCAGTAGCGCTGCACGCGTGTCATCGCCGCCGTTCTCGGCGGTGTCGGAGGGGGCGCCAACCTGCGACGCTGTTGCATTGATATCGGCTGCGTCTGCGTTCATGTCGTAACACCCGGATAGCGGCGTCGCCTAGATGACCTATCCTCTTCATGCTAGCAGGAGCAGCTTGCGAAAAGCTGACTAAGATCGAGCTTCCTTGGCGGCTTCATCCATGATCGAGAAGGATCATGAGCACGCGCCAGCGGAAGTGATGACATTCAAAGCGGCGCGCGATGCTGCTGTCGAGCTGGCTGCACGCAAGCGGGCCAATCTCGTCAAGGTGCTGCCTTAAAGCATTGCGGACTCAGGGCTTTACCTCCGACGGTTCAATCACGAAGTAGCATGTACCGGGGCGAAGGCCGCATACGTTATCGCAGGTGCACGGGCCGCCATCACATTCGTCTCCTTTTCCGCCAGTTAGCAATTCGTGGAACAGAAACGCGCCCTCTGCAAATTCCTTTGCGTTGCCTTGGCGAACTCCTCGGATACCGTTTTTCGATTGAGCGATTGCTTTCGTATACAGATGAAGTTTCGGGCAGTTCGCAGCAATGCCGAACGCCGCGCCCTGCAGAAATGCAACGCTTCGGCCATCGGCGTGCGCTGATGATGAGCACGGCCGTTGTTGGCGATTTGAACAACATCAGACCTCTTGTCCCCATAACACCATACCGATTGCGGCGCTAAAGCATCGCTACCCTGCTGTTGGCTGATCTTCCTTATCCGCGCCGCGCATCACGATCTTCAGCGCATCATCCGGCAACGGCCGCTGCAGTGCCTTTGCTTCATCCCGCGGCGCGCGCATCCATACGTCGCGCTCCTCATCGGTCGTCAGGAAGCCATAAACGAGGTGAGGGCCGGGGGCCGGCTTGGACTTGGTGCCCCGGTCGCCCTTGAACCCGGTCCAGATGCCCGCGATCAGATGGGCATGGCGGCTACCGGCCGGTTGTACACGCCGCTCGCGGGAGAGATCGACAGGCGCGCAGCCAGCCAAGGAGCAAGGTTGTGTTCCAGCCAGCCATGGCAATCGCTGATGAGCGATCCTCATCAGTGGTCGCGTTGTCGACCGTGGTGAGGCATCCGGGCGAAACTTTGCGCCGCAATGCTGCTCGAAGAACAGGGAGTCGTCCAGAAACCTGACGGCGTTTGCCAATGAGGTTGGTGAGCGTGATTTTGGTTTGATGAGCGCTCATCCATGCGAATAAGTTGCTGAGAAACACGATGCCAGCAGGTCGGACAAAGCCGAGATTGCCGAAATCGTTGATGACCTCCGGCGGCCAGCCGTTGACGGCGTGCGCCGCAAGATCGGCCGCAACCTTCGACAGGGACAGTCCATTGAACGGTACCGTCAAATTAACGAATTGGAGCGGCGGAGGGGTAGACGACCGGCAGACCGCCCGGGACCCTCTTTATCGCCGCCATCGCACCGGAAGTGATCAGTTATCCCGTTTGGTTATATTTCCGGCTTCCCTTAAGCTTGCGGATGGTCGAGGAAATGCTGGCGGCGCGTGGCATTGGCGTGACCTATGAAACCGTGCGCCAGTGGGGACGGAAATTCGGCAAGCCGTTCTCCGATCGGATCCGCCAGCGCACTCCCCCTCGCGGTGACAAATGGCATCTGGACGAAGTCGTTATCTCGATCGCGGGCGAACAACATTGGCTCTGGCGCGCTGTCGACCAGAGTGGCTTCGTTCCTGACGTCTTGATCCAGCGCCGAAGAAACTCGCGCGTTGCGCAGCGGCTCATGAAGAAGCTCTTGAAATCCGCCGGCACGCCGCCGCGCGTTATGATCACGGATAAGCGCGTTCGTACGGCGCTGCGAGGGCGAAGATGGGCTTACACGTCGAACATCGCCAGCACAAAGCTCTCAACAATCGGGCCGAGAATTCTCATCAGCCGACGCGGCGACGCGAGCGGATCATGACGCGCTTCAAATCGTCCCGTCAGGCTCAACGGTTTCTGTCCGTTCACGATCAGGTCGCGAACCTTTTCCACATCCCCTATCCCGGAGCCGCCACCGCCGACTTCCGTCGTGCTTCGCGCGAGCGAGCCTTTGCGACTTGGCGCGAGATCTCCATGACAAGCGCTATCGCCGACTCTCGACCTCTGAGAATCGCCTCCTTCGGCTCGGCGGTCGATTAAGTTGACGATGCCCCCTGATGAGCCAGAGCCTCCCTTCTCGAAAAGCCTGATCAGTCTCAAATTGTCTGACGACGGACAATCGTTGCCACTGTCTCAGCCAGGCTGCTGTCATCCGAAAGACGGCAAATCCGGGCGCGGGTCCACCCTTCTTCCCGAGCTCGTCAGCTTCTCGAAAGCCAACCTTCCTAGCATTCAAGCCCGGTCTCTAGATGCCGATGCCGCCCATGCTGAACTAGGGGGCCCGCTAGTGGATCTGCAGGAGATTTTGTTATCAGGAAGGAGAGCTTTATGGATTCCAATCGGATAAGCGGTGCCGGCGCGCAAGGGTCTCCAACGGGTTACGTCCGGACACAGGAGGATCATGATCTATTTAGGCAGGCCGCGAATGAAGCCCGGTCATTATCATCTGCCGGGCCTGTGTCGGCACAGACGCCGATTTGGCGTTCGAGCGCTCCATACGGAAGCTTTTCACGCGATGGCTACTCTTGGAACAACGACGTATGGGGCCCGCACCCTGGGCCTCAGACGATTTCGGTGAGTGCAGCCAACCGGTGGAGCGTGTGGTCGAACCAGCCCAATACTCCTGGCATCAAGAGCTATCCGCACGTGGCTTTCAATATCGGGAAACCGCTCAGCTCAATCAACACTCTGAGCTCGAGCTTCAATCAGGAAGTTCCCACTGGCGGCGCCTGGGATGTCGCCTACGATATCTGGGACAGCTCAGACCGACATGAGATAATGCTCTGGACAAACTACACCGGAAACTCGGACGGGAGCGGCAACGTTAAGCCCATTTCATATCATTATGCCCCTTCCGGTGCGGCGATTCCGGTCTACAGCAATGTCAATGTAGGCGGGGCGACTTGGAACGTGTTTGAAGGCGAAGGCTCCGATGGTCACAAGGTCATCTCATTGCTGCGCACTTCGAAGACCAACAGCGGGACAGTGGACATCAAGAGTATCCTGCAGTGGATCAAGTCGAAGGGGTACTTTGGCGACATAAACGTCGGTAGCGTCCAATACGGCGTCGAGATTACCTCGTCCCCGGGGGGAAAGAACTTCAATTTCAACAACTGGTCCGTGACTTCGAAGTGAAGTCCGCGCGGGCGGTAAGGTGAGCTGCACTATGCCAATGAGCCACGCTGACTGACGGCCTTGGCTTGCCGCTCACATCCCGACCGCCACGATCGCTGAAGTCAACCGCGAGATTGAGGCGATTGCCTCTCAAAGCGATACTGCACGTCGATTAATGACTATCCCGGGCATTGGGCCACTCGCGGCGACAGCGCTTTTGGCAGCAGCTGGATCTGCCCCACAGTTCAAAAAGGCCCGCGATATGGCAGCTTGGCTGGGTCTTGTTCCTAGAGAATACTCTACGGGAACTGACCACGACGGAAGCGGTGAGCACCGCAGAAGCTATTGAGACCCTTCGGCCGTTGCCTTGGGCGAGATTGCTCCTCAACCGGATCGAAGATGGCGGTGGTTTAACCACGGAAAATATGTCCGCGCTGTTCGAGGCGCGCTTCGGACAGGCGCTGCATGACTGCGGCATCACTCCGGTATACGAATATGCGGCGGGGGTCGGTGAGACTAGCGTTGATTTCGCCTGCGGAGTTTGGAACGTCGAACTTCTCTCGTTCGACGAGACAGACGCGGCGAAGGCCGCCTCCTGGGAGGAAGGATCGACCTTCGGCAAGTCGCTCTCTTCGCCTGCGCCGCCAACGGCTGACGAGGCTCAGCTCGACGAGGCGGAGCGGCAGCGCCGAAGTGATCTGCGGAAGCAAAGTCCCGAAGCCGGCGAAGCAGGTCCTTGTGTCGATCAAATGCTTGAACCATCTCCTCGGAGCCAGGCCGAAGACCGCGCTCTTCGATATCTTCAAGAGTGTCGCCGTGGACTCTGCAGATGACAATCCTCCCGTCGGTCACAACGCCAAACTGAACCGTCGCTCCCTGCGCCTCGAAGGCTTCGTGGACAAACAGATCCGGACGACGAGCACGTGTCTTTTCCGGCTGGAATAGCGGAAAAGTTCGCAATGCTGCGAGCGCATCCTCCTTCGATGCGAACAGCGCGGGGTTGTGATAGAAGCGAATGAAATACTGCAGCTCTTCGCGTTCGTAGGTTTCCTCGGAAACGATACCAAGGAAGTGGACTCGCTCTCGAAAGAGCCGCGCACCCCGCATCCGGTTGCGCGCATCAAACGCGCCGGCAATTGGAAATTCTCGCCCGTCATCGGCGATCCATCGATACCTCGCCCATTCAGGCACGGCGTCCGCACCATAGGCTATCTGCCGGCAATCCCAACGATCAATCTGTCCGAAAGTCCGAGCATCAACGACCAGCATTGATCGCCTCGCGCCGTCTGGCGCGGGGAACTTGGACGGCTGCCCGTCATTCTGCGCTTTGCCGACGATCCTCTCGATCCCCTTCAGTGTCTCTCCTTGCGCTGGAGAAGGCTAAGCGAGATCTGGTCGAACGCGATGGCACCATTTTTCTGGTACCCAGGGATTTGAGCTTGCTTCCGGTCCGGGCGCCGCGCGCTTAAAATCGAGTCACTCCTAAAGCTTAAAGCTAGGGATCGAGTCACTCTTACCGGGGACTTGAGCTACGCGCACAGCGACCGCCAGGCGCATTTGACGCTGCGCAAAGTCAAAAAGACCCCCCTTGACTCCTTCGCGCTCGCGCCTGGTCGTCAGAAAAAATCAGTCGAAATAACCGTGCAGCATCAGCGGCCTATGAAATCGAGTCACTCTTAAAGGAGGCGATCGAGTCACTCTTATAGAGGAATCGAGTCGCTCTTTCGGTGTCCGCGCACAATTTGTCGGGACCAATCAGAAGCGAGTCGATTAACTCATTGATCTGCAACGAGCCGCCAAAAAATCGTGAGTCGACGAACCAAGAATTCGTGATTCGATTTGGCCAAAAAACCAAAATTTGTGAGTCGATACGCTTAAGCCACACGATCTGGCGCAAAGCGCCAGAAACTAAACGCTATATGTAGGGACTTGTTTATTTTTCGGTTTGGAATTGGCCGGACAGTGAAGCGGCGGAAGCCGTCGCCGTTGGCCAAGAGGGATCTCCGTTCGAACCGAATAGACAAGCGTGATGAGTATACGCCGAAGCGCTTGTAAAATGGCAGCAGGGGCGACTGATGCATGTCGTTGCCGCAGCTCATCCGGCGCTGCGCGTGCAAGTACGCTCAGGTTTCGGTTTCGGAGGGGGCCCATCCTCAGGGCGTCGCCGGCAGGTCGGCCGACGCTCTGCAGCGCCGGATGCCCCAAGACATGCGATGGCGAAAATCCTATGATAATCTCCCGCGAAGCGAGGGGGCATGGTCGAACCAATCAAGAGTCGCAAGCTGTATCAAGTGACGGTAACCACGCCGTACAAGCAGGCGTTCGTGAAAGGCCAAAAGGCCACCATCGGACGGGATTACACGCCGTTCTTCCGTTTCTTCGAGAATGTTCGCGAGTATCCCGTGACCGACGGCAGCACAGGGGTGGTGTCGCCGGTGAATGCCTTCGACTGGCTGCACCGGGTCAGGATCGGCACCATCCAGAGCCTGCCGCAAACGGTCGCTGCCATCGCCTGGGAGGTCAGCCAGCATTACCTGATGCTCACGCGCGAGTTGTTGATGGAGCAGATCCGCGTCGGCGAGTTCAAGGGCCGACCACCGTCCCGGCAGCGCTGCCTTTATCTCGCGGAAACCGCCGAAGAGGCCCGAAGCTGGCTGCCGCTGCTCGGCGATCAGGGGAGTATCTGCGAGCTCACCTGCACAGGCACCATCCACAAAGGGGATTCCCGCCAGATGGTGATGCTGAGCGAACCCCTGTCCGTAACCACCGATCGCGCGCGGGCTTACTGGCGCGGTGATGCCACCGCCGCGCCCCGGTGGGAAATCCTGTTCGTCGGAGAGGCCGAAGTGACGGGCCTCGGATTGTGATGACAGATCGTATCATCCTCACCGAAAGGGCTTGAACCGCCGCTAGATTGCATGCTCGTTTACGCCATCATTCGGGAGGGGGTGTTGCTGGAAGCCAAGCTGCCGACGCACGACGAGGTTCTCGACTTCGGATCGGCGCACAATCCGCTGGTGTGGCGGAAGCATCGTGAGTTTCTCACCGATCCTTCAAAGCTGGACGCCGTGCTGACGGCTTGCCGCGCAACGCCCGGAAAGCTCAGCCGCCGGCAAGTGTTTGCTCTCGCCGACGCGAGCCGGGAAGAAGGTGTGATCGCCGCCATCGTCTGGGGATTTCCGCGCGGTTCAATGCCCGGCGGGAAATGGCTCGGATTTGCCGAGGCGTTCGGCAAGCCGGACGCTTTTGGGGAGGCGTTGAGAGGACTTAAGGCAAATCCGAGCGCCGCGACCCCCGCCATTGTCGGCCTGAACAGCCTCGTACCCGGCCTCGGATTCGCCACCACGACCAAGATGGCTTATTTCGCGCGGGTGACGTTCCAAGAAGGGCCCGCGCTCGTTTTCGACGCCAACGTCATCAAGGCCATCGCTGATCCTGGCGGCGCATGGGCGCGGCTGTTTCCGAAGACGAGGGCGCTTCTCGGCCCACGGCCAACCCATGCCCATGGCGTGCTCAGCTACGGTAGCTTCATCGAGGAGGCCTCCGCTCTGGCGGCTCGCCACGATACGGCGGCGGACGTGATCGAGGTCGCTCTGTTCCGGTCCGCCGCGCGCCCCGGAACGTGGTCCTAGAGATAAACCATCGGCACCGACACCGCCCGGCACTGTGGGTGGAAGACGGGAGGCTAGAACCGATACCGTCAGGGGCCAAAGCGGCGGCCGGTCAGAGAGGTTCGCAAATCCTCAGGCAAAGGCGGGCGGTGCGCTCTAAGATGGAGCTTTCGAATCGTGCTTTTTTGCGAATCCATTGCGAGCGCCCCTGAATGTCCACCCCTGTCAGCGTGACCGATCGCGAACGCTTCGATGCCGAGCGTGCTTTTCGCGAGCGCGAGATCACGGCGCAGGAGCTCGCGCAGAAACTTAAGAAAGGCAAACGGACCATCCAGGGGGCCGCATCCGGCGGTCGTTGAGAGCCATCAAAAACCTCGTCGGCGGAAGCATGGTGCTGGCGTTCTGCGCGCCCGGCCGAGACCGCGTCTACGCTGCAGCCGACGGAAAAGGACTGAGATGGCGCAAGACGATGCGAGTTTCGTCGGGCGCTGCGTGATCGTCGGCTAGGTCGAAGGCGATCTGGTAGATGCCGCGGCGAGGCTTGAGAAGCTGAAGAAGAACGTCCGTGCCGAAGCTTCGAGGCGGCGGGTCGGCTGTCCAGATGCCGACGTTATTTTGTCCCTCGAGACGCGGGCGGATCGCGTTTAAGGCGGCTCGGCCAAGGGGCTTTAAGCGGTTCGAACTAGGCCCTCCGTCTACAGTTGGCCACTTCGCGCCGCAGCGCCCCTCGCGCTACGATTTCGGAGGGAGATCGTTAAAGTCGCCCGAGCACATGGCGTCCTCCGCGGCACGTCGCTCCAGTTCTTCTTTGGACGCAGGTGCGAACATCTCCTTTGCGATTTTCATGAACTCTTCAAATTCCACGATCGCGAGCTCAAAGCGCTCGAGCTTTTCTACCGTGATCATGCCGTCGCAGCACGCCATCAGGTTTTCGTATTTCGCCATCGCTTACTCCTCTTTGCCAATAACTCGGACTTTGGCTTCGCATGCCCGGGCGAGCGCGTACGGTGCACAACGAGATACCAAGTTGCGAGTGAAATTCGCGAATGGGGGTAACGGCGGCGTGGAAAACTGCCCGGTGGGAAGCTAATTGTTTTTCGACGCAACCAACGAGACTCGACCTCAAGTTGGTTCAACTCCATGGGTAAAGGTCTCGCCAGTTTGCCTATTAGGTGCTGGTTGGAAACGCAACAAACAAGGCGATCGAGATCAAGCTGTCGATCAATGGCGGAGAAAGTGGGACTCTCTTCCCCAGAGCGCCAGATGCGCGAAAACCACCGAAAAACAAGGATACCTGAACGGGCCGGTTGGTTTCTGTGACCACCGCTGTGTACCACCGGTTCGGGGATTCGGACCTTCAATCTCAGCCATTTTCGAGGCGGTCGAGGATCATAGGATCGGATCACAGGGAGCTCTCGCGGGGGGCGGAGACGAGAGATGATAGGTGCGGAGATCGCGGAAGGACCATTCGCGACCTTTCGCGAAGTCAAATTTGCAGCCGCTCCACGTCCGCCTTCGCGGCGCCAGACGGTTCGTGCTAGTCATCAGGGGACGAGACAACGACGGCCCGCCTTGACAGCCCAGACCATTGCCGACCCGCAATCCTTCATCCGTGCCAACACCCGGCTCCGGTCGGTGCCGCTGGTGCCGGAAATCGCGGTCTTCCTCGCCGATGAATCCTTGCCGCTCTGGCAGCAGACCGAGAACGAGCTGAACGAGGCCGGCCTTCCCCCGCCCTTCTGGGCCTTTGCCTGGGCGGGCGGCCAAGCGCTGGCGCGCTACGTGCTCGATCATCCCGATAGCGTGCGGGGCCGGCACGTGCTCGACATCGCTTCCGGCTCCGGACTCGTCGGCATCGCGGCGATGAAGGCTGGCGCGCTCGGGGTGACCGTGTCCGACATCGACGCCTTCGCGATCGCCGCGGCCGAACTCAATGCGGAGGTCAACCAGGTCCACCTCACGTCGTGCGGCGAGGACGTGCTCGACACTCAACCAAACGACCGATGGCAGGCCATCCTCGCGGGCGACATTTTCTATGAGCGGGACACCGCGGCGCGCGCCTTCGCATTTCTGGCCGACCATGCGCGCGCCGGCGCGACCATCTTGATCGGCGACCCCGGGCGCTGTTTCCTTCCGAAGGCAAAGCTTGTCCGACTCGCCGACTATCGCGTACCGGTGACCCGTGACCTAGAAGACACCGAGATCAAGCATACGGCGGTTTGGACCATCTCGCCGGATTCTCTGTAAGTTGCGTTGCACGGCGTCAGTCGTGGTCTTGACGAACTCAGGCGCCCAACAGTGCAATCACCGCCAGGTCAATCACCGCCAGGTCAATCGCCGCCTCGGAATTTCCCCGGCGGAAGGCGGCCTCGAGATCAAGACCACCAACGGACATCGTTCGGACCCGTACGGAAGGCTCTCGGGTTACCGCCTTTGCCGCCGTGGCCTTCGGCATCCGAGCGGGCCGCCGGCTGACTCAGGTCGTACGGCTCCTCTATGCGGCATTATTTTCGCGACCAGCTCTTTTCGCGAACGACCTCCTTGGGATTTTTGTCGGACCGCAGACCGAGATAGACTGGCTGGCGCAGCTCTCCCTTGCTGGTCCATTCCGCGAACTTAACTTCCGCGACCAACCTGAGACGCACCCAGGTCGTGACCTGCTCGTCCTTCACCTTGGCGGGAAAGGGCGACTTGGCCGTCTTGAGCTTCACGAGCTTGCCGTGAAGCTCTTCCAGAACCTGGTGGCTGAAACCGGTGCCGACGTGGCCGATGTACCGCCACGCATCGTCCTCCCGTACCGCCAGCACGAGGGCGCCGAAGAAGGGCCGGGTTCGCCTCGGCGCCGTGAACCCAGCGATCACCACCTCCTGCCGCTGCGCCGTTTTGACCTTCAGCCAGTCGGCGGTCCGGCGTCCGGACGCATACGGGCTGTCCGCGCGCTTGGCCATGATGCCTTCGAGATGTCTCTGCTCGGCTTCTGCGAAGAACTTCGTTCCATTGCCTTTGCGGTGGTTGCTGAAAGCGATCAGCTTGTGGCGCGGCAGGATGGCCTTGAGCCGCTTCTTGCGCTCCAAGAGCGGCAGCGCGCGCAGGTCCTCGCCGTCCGCGAACATGAGGTCGAACGCGCAGTACAGAAGCTTGGCCTCATGGCGCAGGGCATTCTGGAGTAATTGGAAATGCGATGCGCCGTCCTTGCCGATTGCGACGAGCTCGCCATCGATCACGGCATCCGCCTTCACGCCCTCTAGCGCTTTCGCGACCTCGATATAGGAGTGGCTGATGATCTTCCCGTTTCGGCTGTAGAGCGCAACCCTACCACGCCGGATTTCCGCAACCATGCGGAAACCATCGAATTTGTCCTCGAATACCCAATCAGAATCGTCGAACGGGGCGTCGGTCAGCGTCGCCAACATCGGCTGCAGGCGCTTAGGTAGCGTTGACTTTCGGCTCATTTCGAAGTTGACGGCGTATCGCGAACCGCCTGCTCGGGTCGGCTCCCTCGGAATGTGCCGATCATGCGCGTCCGAACAGAAACGAAACTTTTCCAGAGCTTCGCGAGCCAGGGGATCGTGAGAAGCTTAGGCTTCACGATGACGAAAAGCCGCTCCACGACCAGAATGCTGACCGCGTAGCACCCCACAATCATCGCCGTCCCGGTGATCCAATGGCCCTCTCCTGCCACCGCTACCGCGACGAGCTTCAGAGGCTCTACCGTAGCCGCCGGTAGAGCCAGCAGGAAGAGGGACGGATAGGGCCCAAGTCCCTCGATCGACTTTCTTAATTTCATGCGATGCTCCTCCGGGGAAGAACGAGGGCATCCTTCCGGTTGTTCCTGGTAACGGAACATACGTCGCCTTGTCTCGTTTTAAGCGTGCAGGGCCTGAGGAGGAAAGATTAGATGCGCGCGGTCAACGAACGCGGCGGCGAACTCAAAGACGAAATATTGCGCTTGGAAAATGAGGTAGCCACCTGGCGTAATAGACGGATCCAGAGACGAGGGACCACGACAGGCAAAGTGCATGTGGTCCGTATCTCCAAGCGTGTGATCCCGCAGTCTGGTCCGTCAGCGGACCAAACGTCAGCTACCGCAAGGCCGTAGCGGCGCAGCCGGGAAAGGCCCGAAGGTCGCATGACCGCCACAGCCAACGGGACACCGAAGAGACTTCATTCGGCAGCCTCGCCGGCCGAACAAAAGCCGCTCCCTCTGGGGGCGGGGGCCCGCATGAAGGCCAGAATTGTCCTGGCACTATTGTTGGTCGTCCTTGGACTTTGGACCGCCGCGAGCTTCCTGCCTGCTCTCATATGGGCCGCCATTATGGCGGTCGCCCTGTGGCCTCTGTATCTGGCATTCGCCACACACGTCTCGGGTGCTCCGTCCGGCTTGGCAGCGTTCCTCTTCACCGTCCTCGTCGCACTGATCCTAGTGACGCCGATTGCACTTGCCGTGTACGAGGTCGCACAACAAAGCAACTTGCTTGCCGATTGGCTGAAGAGAGCACGCGAGAGCGGCATCGGGGTGCCCGACTGGATCGCCCGCCTGCCGATCGCCGCCGAGAGCATGGAGCAATGGTGGCGGGCCAATCTTTCGGATCCGCAGGCAGCCGCGGAATGGCTGAAGTCGCTGAATGCGGACAACGTATCCGAGCTCTTTCGAACGTTCGGCGGTCAGCTTATACACCGGCTGTTCCTCTTGTTTTTCTCGTTGCTGGCGTTGTTCGCTCTGCTTCGCGGCGGTCAGTCAGTTGCGAGCCGCTTCCTCGAGACATGCGACAGGCTCTTCGGCAATGCGGGAGAAGGTCTGGTCGAGAAGATGATTGATGCGATCCGTGCGACCGTAAACGGTACGGTATTGGTTGCGCTTGGCGAAGGATTAGCGATAGGCATCGGCTATTTCGTCGCGGGGGTGCCCAACGCGCTGATCTTCGTCATCTTTACGACGGCGTTTGCGATGATCCCGTTCGGCGCCTGGGTGGCATTCACCGTCGCAGCCATCGTCACGACATCGGAGGGTGGAAGCGGGATCGCTGCGGCGGCGGTTTTCTTGTGGGGCTCAATCGTCATGTTTGCCGGCGACCATTTCATCTGGCCGACGCTGGTGAGCGGCTCAGCGAGGCTCCCATTCCTGCTCGCGTTCGTCGGAATTTTCGGCGGCTTGGCCGCATTCGGCCTTATTGGCCTCTTTGTGGGCCCAGTCATCATGGCCGCGCTATTGGCGATGTGGCGCGAGTGGATTTTCCGTCCTATTCCTGAGGCATGACGAAGCCGCAATGGCGGAGACGGGCATCGCCCAGTTCACCTAACATGGCAACCAACATAGTGTCCTCAGCGGGAGCGGGATCGTCGGCCTCTTATGCCGCTGTGTTTTGAGCACGTCGTCACCAATCGAGCCCCCATCAGCGGCGGGCCAGATCTAAGAAACTGTTTCGCTCCAGCCGGAGTTTCGATCGGTGGGCCGATTAGCTCCATATAGTAAAAGCCATACCGACGATGCACAAAAACATTGCGATGGTTGCGATCCATCCAAGCCAATAGACAGGTCCCGAAACTACCAAATCGCCCATGACCGATTTCCGCCGCACCAGCAGCATCATGACGGTCATGATCGGCGCAGCCAGCACACCGTTGATGACCGCGCTCCAATAGAGGGCCTTGATCGGGTCTAGTGCCGTGAAGTTGAGCCCGACACCGAGCGCGACCGATAGTGCGAGCACGCTGTAGAACGCTGCGGCCTCCTTCGGCTTGCGCGACAATCCGACAGGCCATTTGCGTCCTTCTCCGATCGCGTAGGCGGTCGAGCCGGCCAGGACTGGGATCGCGAGCAGGCCAGTTCCGATGATGCCGAGGGCGAAGATCAACTCGGCCAGCGCACCCGCGACGGGCCTCAATGCTTCCGCGGCCTGGGCGGACGATTCGATGTCGGTTTTTCCGGATGCGTGCAACGTCGCGGCGGTTGTCATGATGATTGCAACGGCTATGACGTTCGAGACCGCCATGCCGACGAGCGTATCGATCCGGATTCGCTTGATTTCCTCTTCCTCCTTCTGCGGCTCCTGCTTGAGCGGTTTCTTGTCGGGATCAATCCGCTGCTCCTCCGCTTCCTGAGAGGACTGCCAGACGAACAGATAGGGCGAGATCGTCGTCCCGAGGATCGCGACCAAGGTCGTCAGAAAAGGTCCGCTCCATTCGATCTTCGGAACGAGCAGTCCTTTCAGAGCCTCGCCCCAAGGCACCTTTGCGAGAAAAAGCGCGATCACGTAGGCGAACAGCACAAGCGTCAACCACTTCAGGATGGAGACGTAGCGCTCATACTTGAGAAAGATTTGCGCGATCACGGAGACGGCGCCGAAGACTACGACATAGAGCGTTGCCGGGCCCCCGATCAGAAGCTTGAGCGCATCGCCCATCGCTCCAAGGTCGGCGGCGACGTTGATCGTGTTGGCGAGGAAGAGCAGGACGATCAGAGACCAGATGATTGGAGCCGGGAAATTCCGGCAGACGTTTCCTGCGATGCCGTGGCCGGTGACCCGACCGATGCGTCCGGAGATTTCTTGGATTGCGGCCATCAGCGGATAGGTGATTAGCATCGTCCAGCCGATGCCGAATCCAAGCTGGGCGCCCGCCTGACTGTAGGTGCCAATGCCAGAAGGATCGTCATCGGAAGCGCCGGTGATCAGGCCAGGACCCAGGCGCTGCAAAAAGCTGTCCTGATCTTCATTCTCGACCGGCTTCTTGCTCGCACCCGCCTTCATCGTCACGTCCGACCCTCCGCTGTTTTAAATCCGCGGAACCGTAAACGCTCCTGCCGCCCTAAGGGTCCGCACGGTCGCGCGCGCCGTCGATTTCAGTTGCACCTCGCTCGGGAAAAATAGGCAATTTCCTGACGCGAATCCGGAACCTTGCCATCATTCGCGGGTTCTCGCATGCCGCATCCTGCGGCCAGGAGATTTTCATGAAGAAGCTGATGCTGACGTGCGCGGCTGCTGCGCTGATCTCGACGGGCGCGATGGCGCAGTCCACCGTCGTCACCACCACCGGCACGGGACATGCCGCTGCCGTACAGATCGAGCCCGAATACCGCACGAAGATCCGCACCTACGTCACCGAGCACAAGGTCCGTCCAGTGGAGACCCGCGAGAAGATCGTCGTCGGCCAGCCAGTGCCGCGCGACGTCGAGCTCGAGGCGGTGCCCGCCGACTGGGGTCCCTCGCTCACCAAGTACCGCTATGTCTACTCGGGCGAGCGCGTGATGCTGGTCGATCCGTCGACCCGCACGGTCGTCCAGGAGATCGACTAATCCCTCCAGTGGCGGGTCGCTTAATGAAGCGACCCGTCACTCCAATCCGCCCCCGCCGATACCTGATTTCTCTTTTGCGAGCGGCTGTTCATGCCGATCACTCGTTATTTCGTCTTCGTCGGCGGACTGCTGCTGGCGCTGCTCTTCGCTTCGGACCGGTATCTGCCGGCGCCGGTTGAGCAGGCGGGCCCGTCCGAGCCGGACAGAACCATCATCCGCATCGCCTCCGCGAGAAGTCTACCGGAGAAGATCGTGTTCGACACGCGTCCTCGCACGGATGTGCGGATCATCGCGCAGGCCGATCCGGTCCCTGTAGTACCGCAGCAGCAGCTGCGCGAAGCCGTGGCCGCAGTGCCTGCCGCACCTGCCATTGATGTGATGAAAGAGAAACCTGTGCGCGCGGCCGCAGCGGCTCGCCCGCATCCGAAGCGCTCGGCAAACCTACAGAAAAGAGCGCCCGACCGGCGTCTTGCCTTCGAGCGGCCCGAACCATTTGCCGGCGGATGGTAGTGACGAATGCTGGCGCGTGATGTCGAAAAAAGAAAGGCCGCGCCTTCCATAGCGTGGTCCCGTTGCATGCGGACATAGTGCCGGTATTGCCGATGCCAGTGGCCAAACGACCAGCCCGCGTCTCCAGCGCCGCCGCGCGTCACGCGAGCGGGCCCGCGCAAAAGCGTGCTGCGCGCGCTTTCGGGCTGACACGGATAACCGAGTTCGTACCTGGCGTTTCTCGGGCGACTCACGGCCAAGAGGGGCCGGCCTGCTTCAAGAGGAAGCTCGAGCCTGATCGACCGAGAACACCCTGCTAGTCATCAAGGTTGATGAAGTTCGCGAGTATGCTTGCGGAGACACGGCCCCGGCCTCGCAGGGGGCTTGGGGTGCTCCGCCAGCTCGGCGGCGAGCCAGCGAAAGTCCCAAGCTTGTCCGGCAGCCTTTGCTCCTGAACCTGCCCGGCGGCACGTGCGCCAAGCTTCCCGATTTACTAAAGGCCTAGTTTCATTCACGGAACCGAAACCGGCCATCTCCGTTTTGGAGTCGTTTGAAATCATTTCTTGGGAAGGCACCATGACGCAGCATCGTCGTAGGGTCATACAGACCCGCTCCCTCGAACAACGAATGGCAGAACAGGCGGCAAAGCTAAAAGAACAGGCCAGCGAGTTACCCGCCGGGGCCGAGCGCGAGGCCCTGCTGAAACGAGCGAGGATTGCGCAGACCGGCGCGCATCTGAGTGATTGGCTTCGTTCACCCGGCATACGGCCGCCCGAATGAATCTCCACTAATCAATGCTGGCTGTCCTGAAGGGGGGGATGTGAAGCTGCTCGGCGAGTATCTCGAACACGCGATCCAGTTCGAACGGATGGCGGCCGAAGAATCGGATCCTAAGTTGAAAGCGGCGATGGAGAGCCAAGCCAAGGCTTATCGTAGGATGGCCGCGAAGCGAGCCAAGATGCTCGGCTTGCCGGAGCCTAGCCCTCCGAGCAGTAGACTCAGACCGGGCTAGGGAACAATTGTCCACTTTGGTACTTATCGAGTCGCCTTTGGCAGGGTGATTCCCGTGAATTTTTTCAGTGGCGACAAATTCTCTGGACCGAAGACGCGGGAAGAGCAGCGCTGCAAATGCGGGGCGCAGCCCCGACTGGCTCATACGATGATGGACCCAGTGCGCGGCCTGACCGTGCGCATGTTCGAGTGCCGTTGTGGCGAGCGCTCTTGGACTGAGGACAAAGAGTAAGGCCTGCCCGGTTTGGCGCCTCTTTTCTGCGAACGTAGTTGTCCGGGTTGATCTTGAGCCGTCGCCTATTCTGGAACGTGCACTCGCTTGTCAGCATTACTGGCGTATGCCGCGCTATTTCTTCCACGTGACCCACAAACGCCATGAACCTGACCTTGAAGGCGAGGAATTGCCGGACAAGCACGCCGCTTGGCATGAGGCCACAGTGACGGCTGGCCAGATACTCCAAGGCCTCGACGGAAAGCTAACGCCGGACCAAGGATGGCGGATGGAAGTCACGGACGAATTTCAAAACACGCTGTACGTCTTGCACATTAAAGCCGAAAAGCCAAAGTAAGACGGCCTCAGTTATCGGCCTCTCATGGCGTCCGTCGCGCTCATGATGACCCATGATCGCAAAGCGCGGGTCACCTCGCTCGAAGATCCGGGCCAGAAAATCGGCGCCTCGACTACCGCAACCCTGACACACATGTTCAGGCTCAGCGTCAGATAAAAGCATTGGTCCCAGCCAATGATCGGCATCGAGCGCAAGGTGGTGACCGCAGTATAGACCATGACGCCAAGTTGTGCCGCATCTTTGCCGAAGGTGACCTTGAGTGGGCGAGCATCGACCTGCGGCGCTCATGCCTCACGCGCGAGAGAAACCTGCACCTCGCAGCCTTCCGAAAGAGGTCTTCTCGTCACTGCCCCCTTCATCTGGGCCGCCAGCAGGCTGATCAACCGCGTGCCGAGCCCGCTCTTGACTTCGACCGGACAGCCGACGCCGTCGTCCTGTACGGTCACAACGATGCGGTCGTCCTTGGCGTGCACGTCCACCTCCACCGCGCCGCATCGACCCTCCGGAAAGGCGTACTTGAAGCAGTTCGTCACCAGTTCGTTCACGATCAGCCCGATCGAAGCGGCCTGTGAGCTCCGCACCTCGATATGCTCGCAGCGGACACCGATCGAGATCGTGCGTACGCCACGATGGAAGTCGGCGAGGCTCCCGCATAGGGCTTCGGTGTACGGCGCGAGGTCGATGCGGCTGCTGTCTGCGGTATCGCGCAAACGGTCGTGGACCTTGGCGACCACGTCCACCCGGCTCACCGCTGACGCAATCGCCGTCTGGACCGCAGGGTCGGTCGCCGAGCGGGCCTGAAGCCTAAGGACGGAGACTATGGTGGCCAGGTCGTTCCGCGTTCTATGCGCGAGCTCCTGCAGCAGAACTTCCGAATATCGTTTGGCTTCGGCAAGCTTCTGCAGAGTGTGCCGCAGGAGCTCGGTGACGGCTGCGATGCAGATGCCGGTCAAGACGAACAAAACGAGCGGGATCGCAGCAGATGATGGAGGTCCCGGGATGAAGTAGGCGGCAGCAAGCGCGGTCCCTGCCGCGGTGGCCACGATACCACTGCCGCGGTCGAAGAGGACGGAGGACAGGAAGATGGCCGGGATGAAGAGCAGAACGGGGTAGGAGCGCAGGTGATCGTCCAGCATCACCCGGGCGAAGAACGCGATGCCGACCAGGCCGAGCGTCAAGGTGTAGCGCACCCAGATCGGAAAGTCCGACCTGGCCGTGAAGAGGCGGTGCAGAAAGGCTTCCATTTGGGAGGAACGTGCGTTCCAGGCTCGATGTTCCGAGCGCCTGTCAGGCCGCTTCAGATAGTCTTCTCAAGCGCCTCGCGTCGCAGGGCGAGCTTTTGCCTGACTGTCTGGAAGGACACGGTTCGGCTTGAAACTCGGTTTCCATCGCGTCAATGCCCTCGCCACCCGGACAGCCGATCCGCTCGGCCGACAGCCGGCCACATAGTGCGCGGACTCGGAAGGTTTGCGACCCCGAAATACTCGAAACCACGCTGGCGCATCACTTTCGCGATCGGCCATCAATTTCAGCGGATTTCGAGCGTCTGGAGCACCATCCGTGGGCATTCGGAAGCTCGCCGTTCTTGTGCCGGCACATCCGGCAGAGGGGAATGAGCCGTCGTTTAGGACGAAGCGAGATGAGCTCTTCACCTTGCGCATACAGCGCACGCAACTCAGGCTCCCTAGAATTTCAACGTCGTGCGCAGGCCAAAGACTGCTGCGTTTTTCAGCGCTCGGCCGGGCAGCGGGCCCGTCGGGTCCTTCGCTCCGCCGCCCGGCCGGATGATGTATTGGAAATTGGGCTGGAGGGTCCAGCCGTCCCTCACCTGATACTGATATACCGCCGTGAGGAGGCCTTCGAAGCTGCGCACTGGCCACGCCGGACCGGCGAGTGCGCGATAGTCAAAGTCCAGCGCCTGGGCTCGCTTCGAGACGTGCGCGTAGCCGGCCGCGATCCCGAACTTGTCGTCCGGCCGTTCGTCGCTTAGTCCGATGAATTCGAGCCCGGTGTCGGCGTAGAGATCGATCAGGTTGCGGTCGGCCGGAGCGCCGGAGACGCGAGCGAAGATGCCGATTCCGCGGTCATCGCTTTTGGGCACGCGATAAAGCTGCTGCTCGAAGACCGCCCAGCCGCCGATGTCGCCCCCCAACATGAGTGGAGTGCCGCTGCTGGTCGGCGCCGAAAGCGAAACGCCGTTGCTTGCGAGTTGAAGGTCGGAGAATTGACCGAAGTGACGCCATCCGCCGAATTTGACTTGGCCGGTCAGATTGGGATCGCCCTTCTTGTTGTTCCAGGCGTACTGGATCTGCCCTAGCAGTAGAGGCGGATCGTTGATCCGAAAGTTGACGCCATATCGGTTGCGCTCTTGCGGGTCGCCCGGTCCAGGGCCCGCCTGATTGCCGTCAAAGATGCCTCCAAGGATGGACAGCTGATCGGTGATGTTGACCAGCAGCCGGGTGCCCATCGCGGCCAATGGCGGCGACGGACCGCCGCTGGGCAGGTCGAGCGACGTGATCGCCGGCCAGCCCACTTTTCAAAGTAGGCCTCGTAGAGGCGGGTCGAGGGCAACGCTTCGATGCCACTCACGACGAAAAAATTGTCGAGATAGTTCCGCGACAATCCCTCGCCTTGGATCTGGAACATGTTGGCGTGGAACGTGAGCTTGTCGATGCCGACGAGCTTCTGCAGGTCGACATCGACCGCAAGGTTTAGCCGGCCTTCGTAGATCGCTCCCTGCTTCAGTCCGCCGGACACATTCACCAGCGTCTCACCGATGTAGGTCGCGGCGAACTTGATCCCGTACTTTTGGAATGGGTTCGGCAGAAGCCCAAGGGTCTTCTCCTCGACGATGCTCTCGCCGGTGTCGGGATCGGCGGGCTTGTCGTCGTCGGTCTTCTTGTCCTCCTGCGCGAATGCGTGGGAGCCTTCGAGAAGACCCGACAGAAGGATCGCCAGCGCCAGGCCTCTAACGGACATTTTCAATCGAGCCGCATAACAAGATTCTCCGTCGGGTCGGAGTATTGGGACACGCTCCAACGGCAAACTCAAGGGGTTACCCACCCGCGGCTTGTCCTCCTTCGTGAAAGCGACCGCAGAGGCTTGGGATCCTCTGACGAGCAGATCTCGAACGAACCGGCCGTCGAGACCGCCCCGCAGTCGGTCCTGCGGCAGCCGGCGGGAGAACGCACGGGCGCGTCGGCGCGCGGCGATGCGGCGGAAGGTGCTTCAAGGCTGCTAGGAACCATCCAATAGAGGGGGAGTTCGTCCTCGAAGCACAATCCAAGAAGACAAGAGGAAGAGATGACGCGATCGGTGGAGGAGCTACGACAGGAGTCCGAGCGTAACCGGGCGGAATTGGCGGCCACGGTCGAACGTCTCAAGCAGGGGATATCGGACACGACGCGAGATCTGCGTCACATGGTCTCGCCTCAACACGTTAAATCGGAAATGTCGGGCTACGTTAGCGACAAGGCCCAAGGCTGGGTCGAGGGGCTCAAACAGCAGGCGATGGATAACCCGATGCGCGCCGTCGCTGCCGGTACCGCCATAGCTGTACCGCTGCTGCGACTGGCAAAAGGAGTGCCTCTGCCGCTTCTCATGATTGCTGCAGGCCTCGCTCTTACCTCCAAGAGCGTGCGCGACCGGGCTGCTGGAGCGGTATCGCCCGTGATGGATGGTGCCGGTCGGGTCATCGACCAGACCGTCGACAGAGTTCAGGAAGCGAGAAGTGGGGCCCAGGCGAAACTCTCCGAGTCCCAAGGACGCGCCGCTGGCGCGGTCAACGATGCGATAGATTCGGCCAAGACAGCGGCCCAAATCCTCAAGGCCCAAACAACGGAGGCCGCCGGGACGATCGGTGACAAGATTACGGACGGGATGGACACCATCAAGGATTCGGCGTCCGCAGCTCCAGAACAGGCGCGTCAGATCATCGGTGACAACGCCGCGCTGATCGGAGGACTCGGTATCGCCATCGGGGCAATCATCGCGGCGGCCCTTCCGGAAACGAAGCTCGAAGACAGGGCGGCAGGGCGGGCGAGCGACAGCCTGAAGCGCGCTGCCGGTGAGGCCGCTCAATCGGGATTTGAGGCAGCAAAGGATGCCACGTTGTCTGCGGCCGATGCCGCGACAAGAAGCGTGAGTGACGCTGACCTTGGGCGGCATGCGAGCCGAATGACCAGTAATCTGGCCGACAACCTCAAGGAAGCGGCCACCGAGGTTGTTGACGCAGCATTCAGCCCTTCCCCAAAATCGAGCACTTGAGAGGCACAGCATGAGCGATTCAGATGTGGTCAAACCGACCAACTTCAACAAGGGCAAGAGCAGCTCCTCCACCGGTCTGAAGGACCAGATCAACGACGCAGGAGCCGAGATGAAGCAGCGCGCCGGGGAGGCCATGCAGGCATCGGCGGACATGGCTCGGGACAAGTTCGGCGAAGCCGCCGATGCAGCCAAGAATGTCGCGAGCGGCACCGTCGACCAGATTCAGGAACGGGCACGGGAGCAGCAACAGACCGGTGCCGATTTCATCGAGCGCTTGGCGGGTAACTTCCGCCAGGCTGCCGGCGCATTCGAAACTGACGCGCCCTTTGCCGCACGCGGTATAAATTCGGCCGCCGACTATGTGGAAGAAGCGGCCGCGAAGGTTCGCGACGGCAGCTTCCGCGACCTCGTCGACGGTGCGACCGATTTCGCGAAGCGGCAACCCGCGGCATTTCTCGGCCTATCTGTTTTGGCTGGATTCGCTGCTGTGCGCTTCCTGAAGGCTTCGGGCGGCTCCTCGACCTCGCAGCGGACGAGTTCGCAGCCCAGCGCCGAGAGTGGCGCATCCGGGACTCGGACATCTTATGCAAGCGAGGCCGTCGGTGGACAGACCTCTATGGGATCCACAATGAAGGGACAGCGACCGAATCCATCTTCGGGGGGCGGCGGCGCATCATGAGCATCAAGCACGATATCGAAACCGGGAAAAGTGATCTTCACAATATCTCGGGCCTTGTCGGCGCCGCTATGGCTCAGGTCGCGAAGCTTTTCCAAAATGAGGTCGATCTCGCGAAGGCTGAACTTGCCGAAAAGGTGCAAAAGCTCGGCGGAGCGTTGGGACTTCTGGCCGGCGGCGCGGTTCTCGTCATCCCCGCCATCGTGATGGCGCTGTTCGCGCTGTCATCAGCGTTGATCAGCGCAGGGTGGTCGTCAGCATTGGCTTACCTGACATCGGCGGTCGTCGCCGCCGCCATTTCTGGCACTTTGTTTGCCGTGGGCATCAAGCGGTTGGACGCACGAACCCTCACTCCGCGGGAAACAATCCGGCAGCTTGAAAAGGACAAAGATACTGTGAAGGGAATGGTGAGATGAGCAGAGCGCAAACCGGTTTTGTTGACAGTCTACTCGCTGCCGCCCGAGAGAACCCGCTTTCCGCCGCGCTTATCGGGAGCGGAGCACTCTGGCTGCTTGTCGGCGACGGCAAACTGAAGGGCGCTGCGCAATCCGCCGCCAACGTCGCGTCTGGTATAGTCGATAGCGGTGCCAGCAATTTGAGGGCTGCAGCCTCGGGATTGCAGCGGACCGCGGCGCCGCCGACCGCACCTGAGATGGATCATGAAGGGGGCAGCGTGGCCGGGGATTCGCGCGATGCCGCGCAAACGGCAACCGACTCCATGTCTGATGCAGTAGACAAGGTCCGCGACCGGTTTGACGAGGGCGTCGCTTACGCCCGCGAACAGGTTGCTAAGATGGGCAATCCTCTGCCAGCAGGGGATACCTTGACCAAAGCGCAGTCTTCGCTCGGCGAACTGATGGAGCGCCAGCCGCTGGTCATCGGGGCCATCGGTTTGGCGGTCGGCGCTGCACTCGCAGGCGCGTTCAGAACGACCCAGATCGAAGACAACTACATCGGCGGGGTCAGCGATCAGGTGAAGGAGGACCTGAGCAGCCGCGGTACCGCTGTATCGAAAGCACTGCGCGAAGCTGCTGATACGATCGCAGCGGAAGCGAGTGACATCGGAGCCGAAGCGGTCGATCGCATGAAGCAGGCGGGAACTGATGCCGCTCACGCTGCTAAGGAAAAGGCCAAGCAGTTGTGAGGGGCGGGCCGGTAGGGCCTTCTCACGCGCTACTGCCCGTCGGAATTTGAAGTTAAACATGAGCCGCGGAATGCCTTGGATGACCGCTTAGGCATGCTCGCGATTTGATTGGCGACGCGATCTTATTGGAACGTTGCCACATTCAAGCTGGGATAGCTGGGAAGTTTCCTGGGTATGTCTTTAGGGAAGGAGCCGCAAATGCGTGAGGAACGAAAATCATCAAAAGCGGGGGAACGGGCCGCTGAGGGCTTGCGCGAAGCCGCTTCCAAGGAAGAAGCGAAAAACGAGAGCAAGATGGGGCACGATCTAGCTAAGGGCGCTGATCGGTTCGAAGAACGCTCTAAAAGTTCGGATGGAAAAAGCGCAGAAGAGAAGCAAAAAGGGTAGATCCAAGCAGAAGACAAGTCGTCGCGACTTTCCTGACAAGAGCCCTCCACAATGACTGGAGGCATGCGGACGAACGATAGGTCTGCCCTCTAAAAGAAGGTGGTTCGCGCGAGAAACGCGGTTAGACCACTCCGCGGGGTTGGTAATCCGCGACTGTCGATTGCCTCCCCAGTCCAAGCGTACCGCCGTTACCTGCTTGCGGCCGTGTCGCTCCGGCCCACCGAACGCGTTTCGATTCGGCTGTGGGGTCGCCTATGCACGGGTCATTTTATAGAGCCGGCAAGGCGCGAAATGAGGACGGGAGCCGGATCCGCGCAGTGTCGCCGGCCGCGACGGGTCCACCGACCCGCACCACGCCCAGCACGCCGCATTTGAATGGAGGGGCCGTTTCCGCTGACGAGAGCACGTGCCGTTTCAGGCCGGCCCGGAAGCGGTCGATCAGGACACAGGGCGTCCGGAGGCCGGTCAACTCGATGATCGCCGTAGGCCCGAACTCGATCTTCGTCCCGAGCGGCATCAGTTCGAGGTCCAGTCCAGCCGTGGTGATGTTCTCGCCGAGGTCTCCCGCTGCGACCGCGAAGCCAGCTTCTCTGAGGTGCGCAAATCGCTCTGATGGAATCAGGTGAACCTGCCGTAGATTGGGAAGCCGGGGCTGGCGACGGGCGAGGTATCGGTGCCGGACAAACGGGCCGGCGTGGGCATCACCATCGACACCATGGCCTTCCACCAAAACGATCTGATCCCGCGGCGGCTTGCTGAAGTGGTGGCCGCGATCAGCGGCTACCGCAATCACCTTTCCCTTGAGCGAGACGTCGTGCACAGGCCACATCAGGCGGCGCAGGCGAGCGAGCGCCTCTTCTGGCGGAGATACCGCCTGATTTCCGGCAACTTCATCGCGTTCAAGACCCGGTCCGCGGGGACGCCACCCTTGCGGGCCATCACGACGCCCCAATGCATGTGGTCGAGCTCAGGGATCGAGTGCGCGTCCGGATTGATGCTCATCATGCAACCGAACTCGAGCGCCGCCTGGTGCCAGCGCCAATCGAGGTCGAGCCGCCAGGGATGGGCGTTGATTTCGACGGCGACGTAATGCTTCGCACAGGCCCGAAGCACCTTCTCGATGTCGATCTCATAGCCCGGCCGCCGCTGGAGCTGCCGCCCGGTCATGTGCCCGATGATGGTCGTGTGAGGATCGGAAATGGCCCGAAGCAGGCGCTGCGTCTGCGCCTTGCGGTCCAGCTTGAAACGGCCGTGGATGCTGGCGACGACGAAATCGAAACGTCCAAGCACCTCGTCGTCGTAGTCGAGCGACCCGTCCGCCAGAATGTCGGACTCGATGCCTTTCAGGATCCGGAAATCCTTGCCGAAACGCTTGTTCAGCCGATCAGCTTCCCGATGCTGCTGCGCAATCTCCTCCACCGACAGACCTCCGGCATAATGCGCAGACTTGGAATGGTCGGCGACCCCGAAATACTCGTACCCGCGCTGGCGCGTCGCCTTCGCCATCCTCTCCAGGGTCTCTGTCCCATCGGAGGCATCGGTGTGGCAGTGCAGGATTCCGCGCAGGTCCTCGTCGGTGACGAGCTTCGGCAACTTGCTCTTCAGAGCCAGCTCGACCTCGTCGCGCCCCTCCCGGAGCTCGGGATCGATGAAGGGCAGACTGAGAGCGCGGTAGATATCGGCCTCCTCGCCGGCGACCAGTGTGCGGCCCTTGTGCAGGCCGTCGGGCTCCAACTGCATGCCCTTCTCAACGGCCAAGGCTTGGAGCTGCTCGATGTGAGCAGCGGAGCCGGTGGCGAAGAGAAGGGCGGCGCCGAAATGTTTGCGGTCGGACAGCCGAATCTGCTGCCCGTCGGCGGGTGACGACTTCGGTGCCTCGGCGGCCTCCGGAGCCTCCGCAACGATCGCGAGGTCGCCGACGAGTTCGCAGCCTCGACGGAAATCGCCGGCGATCGTTACCCGCTTGAGCTCAGGCCGGTCCTTCGTGATCGATTCCTTGGCGCGTGCGAGCAGGGCGGCGGCGCGGTGCAGATGGAGGCGGCCTTCTCCACTCTTGGCGATGGCCAAGTTCTGCAGGATCTTGGCCTGCAGTGAGGCGCCGAGTCCCTTGGCCTTTTTGATGCGGTCATCCTTGGCGGCGGCCTCCAGTTCGGCGAGCGAACTGATACCGAGATCTTTGTAGAGACGCAGCACTTTCTCGGGGCGGAGACCCGGCACGGCGAGCATTTCGAGCACACCCTCGGGGTAATTCCTTCCGCAGCTTTTCGAGGCTCGGATGAGTGCCCGTCTTATGCAGCTTGGTGATGATGTCGGCGATAGCATCGCCGACCCCCGGGATCTCCGTAAGACGATCTTCGGCGATGAGCACGTCCAGAGGAACGGCAAGGGCCGCCAGGCTGTCGGCGGCCCGAGAGTAGGCTTTCGGCCGGTATGGATTGCCGCCTCGCAAGGCGGTGCGCTGCGCGTACTCTCGCAGGAGACTTGCCACACCGCGAGCGTCGAGCGAAGGCATTCAGCGGGCCTCCCGATCCGCATTTTGCTGCGCAGCCGGAGTACGGCGACCGCCGGAGCACTTACTTGGCTGGCGCTCGAGAAAGCTCTCGAGCTTCTGAGCTGCGCGAAAATCCTCGAGGTGCTGCGTGTTCGGGCCGTAAGCCGCCTCCTTCTTGAGGAGGTTATAGATCCGGCCGACCACAAGCTGCAGGCGCTTCATCCGGCTCTTCGGCATCGATCGCGCCTTGCAAAGAGCCCGGACTGCGTAGGCGCGGAAATAGTCGAATGCGTCTGACATGATGCCAGTAAACGCCGGCTACCCCTCATGGTTCGATCAGCAGCCATGGGTCTCATTCTCCGATGCCGGCACGGCGGCGGCTTCGCGGCGCCGGGCATCCCGGCCTGAGTGCTGCGTCAATCCGAATACCATGAAAACTTGGAACCTCTGGGCGCAGCACATGTTGTGCCCGGCCAATACTGGAGGACGACATGAACAAGAAACTTCTTCTGCTGCTGACGGCGGCTTCGCTTCTGACGGGTCCGTCGTTCGCGCAAAATCCGCCGGCGACCGACCGCCCGAACAACAACGCGGTCAACAGTTCCGGCCAGAACAATTCCGACAAACCAGTTTCGGGGGCCAACAGCTTCACCGAGGGCCAGGCCAAATCGAAGATCGAGCAGGCGGGTTACACCAATGTGACGGCCCTGAAGAAGGACGACAACGGCGTGTGGCGCGGCAAGGCCAGCAAGGGCGGCACATCGACCAACGTCAGCCTTGACTTCCAGGGCAACGTCAACGCGGCGAAGTAACCGAGCGCAGTAGCGAACGCAGACAAGGATTCAAAATGACCGTTACGATTTCACGTCTCTACGACAACTACTCCGACGCACAGCGCGCGGTGACGAGCCTCGAAGCGGCAGGTCTGCCGCATTCGGACTTGAGCATCGTCGCGAACAATTCCGACAACTGGTACAGCAGCGACAAGAAGGTTGACCGCGACCGCGATGGCGTCGACGACCGTGCCGAAGGCGCCGCCACGGGTGCCGGCGTCGGCGCGGGTCTCGGCGGCGCTGCCGGTCTGCTCGCGGGCCTCGGGCTACTGGCGATACCGGGCCTGGGCCCGGTGGTCGCGGCCGGATGGCTCGCCTCCACGGCGCTGGGCGCGGTCGCGGGCGGCGCAACGGGCGGAGTCGTCGGTGCGCTGACGCAAGCGGGCGTTTCCGAGGAAGAAGCACCTCTCTATGCCGAAGGCGTAAGGCGCGGCGGCACGATGGTTTCGGCCCGCGTTCCCGACGGCGATCGTGCGCGGTACGAAGCGATCCTTGACCAATCCGCCGTCAATCTGCGCGACCGCAGCGCGGCTTGGCAAAAGTCGGGTTGGAAGAGCTACGATCCGGCGTCGCAACCTTACGGAGCGGACGAGGTCCGCCGCGAGCGCCAACTCTACGGTGCAGGCGTACGGTAAGGCCAGTCGGCGACCCGCCTCCAAGGCGGGTCGCTTTTTTTACACGCGACAACAATCGAATAGAGGAGCGGAAAATGAGCCGCGGAATGCCATCGATGACTGCCCTCTTGGGCATGCTCGCTATCGCCGGGTACCAGAATCGAGACAAGCTGACGGAGATGTTTCGCAACGCGACCTCCGGGCAGCCGGCGGCAGGCAACAAGGACTCGCTAAGCGGCATGCTCGGCAACTTGGGCGGCCTCGTCGGCGGCGGTGGCGTGGGTTCGCTGCTCAACGGCGGGATCGGCGAGCTTCTCGAGCACTTCAAACAGAACGGTCAGGGTGACGCCGCGCAGTCCTGGGTCGATCACGGGCCGAACCGGGAGGTCACGCCGCCGGAACTTAAGCAGGCGATCGGTCCGGATGTCCTGCAGAAGCTGGAACAGCAGACCGGGCTGTCGCAGCAGGAGATACTCGACCGCTTGTCCCGCGAGCTGCCGACAGCCGTGGACAAATACACGCCCGACGGACGGCTTCCTTCTTCGTCGGCTGGCTAACGCAACGCGCACTTGGAGGAAAACATGGGCATCATCTGGACGATCATCATCGGTTTCATCGCAGGGGTCATCGCGAAATTCATCATGCCCGGCGATAACGAGCCGACTGGTTTCATTCTGACCACGATCCTCGGAATCGTAGGAGCGTTCGTGGCCACCTATCTCGGTCAGGCGCTCGGCTGGTATCGGCCCGGCGAAGGAGCGGGGCTAGTCGGCGCCGTCGTCGGTGCGATTATCGTACTGTTCGTTTACGGGCTGGTCGCAGGCAGAAGCCGTCGGACTATCTAGTTCACAGCCTGTCGCCCGTGCGTCGCAACCCGTAAGCGACGTGGCCCGTTTTGAAGCTGTATGCGTGAAGCGCGCGCTATCGATAACATGATAGAGCGAGCACGTTTTTCGGCCAGTACGATCGCTGGAATCGGGGCGCGCCTGATCGAAGGGCCGCGCGTCCTCGTTGCAAGCGATCGGCGCACCTCGAAGGCGTCATCGCGCATGTATCGTTTCTTCGTTCGCGCTCAAGTAGATGATCGATCATTCTCGCGATCACTGTCCGGAACTTCGATACACGCTTGCCCGAGTACGCCGAGCCTTGGCCGGTTCGGCGGGTCCATTCGCACGGCGAAGGGCTATCCATCAGGATTCGCCGCAGCGAATGCGCAAAGGATGCTACTGCATGTCTTCCCGCAGTCCCTTGAAGAACGGGTGGCGGACCTTCCCTTCGGCCGACTTGGCCCGATATTCGACCTCGGCGAGCAGCTTCGGCTCCACCCAGATGCCCTTGTGGGCGATCCGCTTCGCGTACGGCTGCGTCTTCCGGATTAGCGGCTTCAGTCGCCTTTGCAGGTCGGCTGCGGAGACCTTATCGAAGCCGTGGTCGACCTTGCCGGCGTAAACCAGGTCGCGGCCTTTCTGCCGGCCGAGGTAGATTCCGTCCCATTTTCCTTCGTCGAGCGCGAAACCGGCGATCGCCAGGGTCTCCCGCTGCGCGCAGGTCTTCTTGACCCAGTTGTTGCCACGGCCGCTGGCGTACGCGCTGTCGCGTACCTTCGAGACGACGCCCTCCAATCCGATCTTGCAGGCGTGCTCGAACATCTCGCGGCCTTCAATCTCGAAGCTTTCGCTGAATTGGATCTCGGTGCCGTCAATGATCTTCTTGAGTTCGGTCTTGCGCTGGAAGAGTGGCAGCTTCCGGAGGTCGCGGCCGTTCAGGTAAAGGAGATCGAAGGCGACCAGTACGATGCTGGTCGCCCTGCCTTTCAGTTCGTTCTGAAGGACCGAGAAGTCCGTCGTACCGTCCGCGGCGGGAACTACGACTTCGCCGTCCACGATCGCCGACCCCGCCTTGATGTGCCAAGCCGCGTCGGCGACCTTTTTCAAGCGGTTGGTCCAGTCGTGACCACGGCGGGTGAGGACCTTCACGGCTTCGTTCGCCAGATGGACCTGGACGCGGTAGCCGTCGAATTTGATTTCGTGAATCCATCGCGCCCCGGACGGCACCTTCTCGATCGATGATGCCAAGGCCGGTTCTACAAAGCCGGGCAACGGCGCCTTCACGCCGACCGCCGCCGGTTTACGTCGCTCAAACGCCACGCAACGAACTCCAACGCTACAACCGGTGGACTCAATGCCGGTATCGCGGGATTCGTTTCCGGAACCGACGAATCCTTGCGGGCATTGCATGGCGCTCTGCTCGCTCACTGTTGGTCCGAACGGCATTCAGGGCAACATCGGGATCCCTTGGGACGCGCTGTCGCCGATCCTGCAGGTGCTGATCGCGGGCCGGTTCAAGTTGGTCCTGATGCGTGGCAGCAGGTTTCGACACCGGAGCGCGAAGCTGAACAGCCTCCGGATTGAGACCAGATGATGCGCCGGCCGGCTGAAGCGGCTTTGCCTCTTGAATAACTCCTTTGCACCTCCATATGCCATCCGTACAACATCCAGAGGGATGGTAGATAAATTGGAACTCACTCATGGCTGACAATGTCCGCGAACTCCGGCCGAAGCCCCCGGACACCGAGAAGATCACGATCAACCTCGGTTACGTCGATCTCGGTCAGGTCGATCTGATGGTGCAGGAGGGGTTCTATTCCAACAGGACCGACTTCATCCGGACGGCCATCCGCAATCAGCTCGAACGGCATGGGGACGTCGTCAAGCAGTCGACGGCCCGGAAGAGTCTGGACCTAGGGCTGCGAAACTACACGCGCCACGATCTCGAAGCGGCCCAGCGAGCTGGCGAGATGCTGCACATCAACGTTCTCGGCCTGGCGACCATCGACCATGACGTCACGCCCGAGCTGGCACGCGCCACCATCGCTTCGGTTTCGGTGCTCGGGGCCCTTCATGCCACTCCCGCGGTCAAGGCCGCTCTCGCCGACAGAACGAGGTGATGCGATGTTGGATCAGAGCATAGTTCGCGAGGCCACTCGCCTCACGCGGGCGGGTCGATTGATCGAGGCGGCCGCGCTCCTGCAACGCATGCTGCGCGAAGAAGGCGCGTCCTCGGGAACGACGGGCCGCGCAGTCCGAGTCGGGCTCGCGAGGCTCGAGCCGCCGACCCTCGAGGTGAAGGCCCACGTCGTCGAGGAGAGGAAAAGCGGACGGCCCATGGAGCATGCGTCCATCCTCGGACACAGACGTCCCGCGCCGTTCAAGGGCGTGAAAGACTTCGCGGGACTCGGACTGCGCGGCCTGAGCAGGCGCGCTCCGCCGTCCACGTCGGACGTCGTGCCCGATGGTGCGAGCTTCATCGAAGGCACCTTCGGCAACGCTGCCGGAAGCCGGACCTACAAGCTGTTCATCCCGAGCCGCGCGCCCGCGCCGCCACGTCCTCTGATCGTCATGCTTCACGGCTGCACTCAGTCGCCCGACGACTTCGCGGCGGGCACCCGGATGAACTTTTTGGCGGAAGAGCAGAACTGCTTCGTGGTCTATCCAGAGCAGCCGCACGGCGCCAACCAGGCGAAATGCTGGAACTGGTTTCGCGCCGGAGACCAGCAGCGGGGCGACGGCGAACCTTCGCTGATCGCGGGCATCACCCGCCAGATAATGCGCGATCACGGCATCGATCCAAAGCGAGTTTACGTTGCGGGCCTTTCAGCCGGCGGAGCCGCGGCCGCCATCATGGGGGCGACCTATCCGGACCTATACGCTGCGGTCGGCGTCCATTCGGGCCTGGCGTGCGGGGCGGCCAGCGATCTTTCCTCTGCGTTGACCGCGATGCGGCAGGGCGGTGCGCCCGTAGCTACCGTGAAGGCTTGCTCTGCGGTGCCGACCATCGTGTTTCATGGCGACCGCGACACCACCGTGCATCCCGACAACGGCGACCGGGTTCTCGATGGCCTCGGCGAAGCTGA
This sequence comes from Bradyrhizobium sp. B025, assembly GCF_042257955.1. Taxonomy (NCBI): domain Bacteria; kingdom Pseudomonadati; phylum Pseudomonadota; class Alphaproteobacteria; order Hyphomicrobiales; family Nitrobacteraceae; genus Bradyrhizobium; species Bradyrhizobium sp. B025. Next base: position 1,039,380 of record NZ_CP170150.1, read on the forward strand.
GAGCCGGAAAGCCAAGGTGGTTCGTGGGCGAGTGCCGGACGGGCATTCGTATACGCGAACGATCCTGACCACTGCGCAGGGACGAGACATCTCCGAGCACTGGAGTGTCCACGGTGCCGGGCATGCCTGGTCGGGCGGCAGCCCTGCGGGCTCCTACACCGACCCACGCGGACCGGACGCGACGAGGGAAATGTTGCGCTTCTTTATGGAGCATCCGTTGAGTGCTCAATGAACTTCCCAACGCGCTCGGATATTCAAGAAGGCCATTCGAAGTTCGGCGACTGCAGACGTCACTCCTTCCAAAGGATGGCTGTCGTCGCCGGGCGTCAGGCCTCGCCAGGTCCGGAGAAGATGGAAGCCGGCGTGGTGCGCGGGGTCGGCAACGGCCGCTCGGTCGCCCCGGATCGCGAGGCCGGCCGGCCTTTCGCATCGTAGCGCATGGCGAGATCCAGCAACCGACGGCGGGTGAACGGATCGGCCCTCTCGGCTATGACCCGGACCCGCTGCGCGAGACCTAGGTAGAACTCCTGCTCCATGACGCACCCCCACAACATCACTGCCGGAAGTTGAGTACCATACGGTCGCGGAGTCAAGAAACGCCGGTGATCATGCAACTTTCCGCGACCGACTTGAGATCGCAACGGGGGGGCTGCACGACCCGACGGCCCGCAAATGGGCGGAGGGCCCGTTGCGTCCGCCGGCGAAATGAGCACGATCAGCGTGCCCCCTGCCGTCTCTCGAATGTCCAGTGGCAGGTTGGCGGCCCGTGCCGCGCGAGCCACCCCGTGGCGAAAGCGAGCATCTGCCGTCAATTCGGCGAAGCTCGCCTGCCCATTCTCTTCACGGCCTTCACGATTTCCGCCGGATCATATGGCTTCTGCAGGAGCAGACTGCCCGATACAGGGCGCGGCGCGACGGGCGAGAAGCCGGTCGCGTATATCACGGCGAGCTCGGGATCCTGCTCGCGGCAGCGCTCGGCGATCTGCCAGCCGTCGACGCGTCCGGGCAGCCTGATGTCGGTGACGAGCACGTCGGCGACTCGTCTCCCGCACCATGCCAGCGCTTCCTCGCCATTGGCCGCATGGATCACTTCGTAGCCCTCCTCGCGCAGGGCCTCCACCACGAGCTCGCGGATGAGGGGGTCGTCCTCGACGACGAGTATTCGCACCGGCGGCTCCTCGAAACCTAAAACTCACATCAGTCTGCGAACGGCCGAAAGTTTTGGCCGTTCCATCGCGCGCCTTGCGTCGAGCGCACCTCTGGCTGGCGATCGCAAAGGCGGAGGAGGCCTTCGATCGAGCGAGGCGGGCGCATTAAGAAAGAGCGGCCGCTATCGAGAGCGATCTGGCACAGCGGACCAGGGTGAGCAGGCGCGCCAGGTGTGTGGTCGGCGACGGATGAATGGGAAGTTCCGGTCCTGCGAACCGGGCATTCCGCGACCAACGGCTGCCCGAACGGAACGGCGATCCTCCATGCGACTTGATTCTCCGAAGTGTCTCAACTCGGAGAACGATTATGAAAACGATCTTGACCATCACCTGCCTGTCCGTACTCGCCTTGGCGTCGCCGGCGCAAGCCAAAGGATGCATCAAGGGCGCCATCGTCGGCGGCGTCGCCGGCCACATGGCGGGCCATGGCAAGCTGGGCGCTGCGGCGGGATGCGCGGTCGGACATCACGAAGCGAACAAGCAGAACCCGAACAATTCGAACGCCCAAGCTCCATCGGGGCAGAAGTAGCGCGGCCACGCGCGATGAAGATCAGATCGCATTCCGAGAGCCACATCGTCGAGCTTGAGGATGGCTCGCGCTGGCAGGTCTTCCCTGGCGATCTCGATCTGACGCTGAACTGGAAGCCCGAGACGGAAATCGTCGTCATGCCAACTGACGATGATCTGAGTTCTCACGTGCTGGTCGGCGGAGACACAAAGGTCCGCGTGATCGCGGACGGCGAAAGCTGGGCGGTACGTGAGGTCAAGTCGGCGTTGAAGGAAGGGTAAGGACCGGGCTCCGCCGGTTCAGCGGAACGAGATCCGGAGGGACGCGCGATGAAAGCAATGATGGTGGCTCTTGCCTTGGCACTCGCTGCCTCGACATCGGCGGTCTCGGCGCAACCGCTGAGATGGACCAGGTACACCATTCCGCAGACCGGCACCTCGGTGGATTTCCCTTCCTCGATCTTCACGGAAGAAGCCGGCCGACCCGGCGGGTACGGGCAACGATTCCGCACCGCAGACGGCCGCGCCGATCTCACGATCCAGGCCGCGCCCAACCTCGCGAACGATTCACCCGCGGCCTTTCTCGCGAAGAAGCACCCGCCTTCCCGCATCCAGTACAAGCGGGTGACACCGCGCTTCTTCGCAGTTTCCAGCTACAAGGGCGACAAGGTTTGGTACGACCGGTGCAACTTCTCGGAGCGGCTGGTTCATTGCGTGCTGATCAACTATCCCGCCGAAGAAGAGCAAGCCTGGGACGACGTCGTCACCCGCATGAGCCTGTCCCTCAGCGGCAAGTAGGTGATCCCACCTTCTCCGGCGGAGAGCGATCCTGTGCGTCGCCGGCCTGAGGTCTTGCGTGAGCGATCACGCGGTGTCCTCGACTCGATCGCAGCCGACCCACTCGCGTCGGCGTGCGTAGAACGTCCAATCGACCCTGCAATCGAAGAAGGTCTGCCGGTCCACAAACGGCGCGCTAGGCAACTCCACCGGCGTCACTTTCACGGCCCCGATCGCGGCCGCCGCCGGCATGGCGGTACAGGCCGCAGTGGCGGCGGCGCCAGCGAGGAGATTGCGGCGGGTGGGTTTGTGCGGCATCACTGCTTTCCAAGGTGCGAAGGCGGCGCGGAAGGCCGCTCGGCGGACCACCACCCGCAATCTCCGCGTTACCTAGCGCATCATAGCGCGCTGAGATCGTCCGGCACGTCACCGAACTTCCGGATCAGCTTGGCGTCGCTGAAGTCGCCGCTGGATGGATCCCCGGTCCGCGAGAAAGCGATGGCGCCAGCATGGCCCGGCTTGCGGGAGAGCGCCTCCGCGCGCATCACCGCTCAGGCATTCTGCCGGGTCCCCGGCGGCCACGCCGTCGTCGGAGAAAACGAACGGTAGAGCGACGTAGTAGGTCACCTCAGCCATCTGCCTCATCCTTGTGTTGTCGCGCTCCTGGAAGCCGTCCCCGGGCGTAGCCCGTCGAGACCTTCTTCCGGAGCGCGTCGAGCTGGGCCTCGAGAAAGTCGTTGGCCACGATCAGCGCCTTCACCGCCTCCCGGGCGTCGCCACCGCAGGCCGCGATCGCCTCGTTGGCGGCGAGCTCGAGGTCGCTCTCAAGGGCTCGGTCTGGTCGGAGGCAGCTTTCATCGGATTGTGTTCCCGTTTCGTTCCTGCGAGTCAAGAGCCTCTCTCCCAAATTCCCTTGGCGCAGCCGTCGGCACCGGATGAATCTCGGGGATGGTGACTGGCGTGTCGGAACCGGCCCCCATCGTTCGTCTTGAATCCAGGCCGCCTCGAACCGGAGTTCTGCGTACATGGCCCCCCGAGCCAATTGGAAAGGCTTCCTGAGACTGTCGCTCGTCACCTGTCCGGTCGCGCTCTATCCGGCCACCTCCGAGAGCGAGAAGATCTCGTTCAACCAGCTCAACCGGCAGACCGGCCATCGGATCAAGTATCTGAAGGTCGACGCCGACACCGGCGACGAGGTGCCGAACGAGGACATCGTCAAGGGCTACGAGCTCGACAAGGGCCAGTACATCGAGGTGACCAAGGACGAGCTCGAGGAGATCGCGCTGGAATCCACGCGCACCATCGAGATCGACGAGTTCGTCGACAAGGCCGACATCGACCCGCGCTACCTGATCCGCCCCTACTACCTGCGTCCGGACGGCAAGGTCGGGCACGACGCTTTCGCGGTGATCCGCGAGACCATCCGCGAGATGGACAAGGTCGCGATCGGGCGGGTGGTGCTGACCAACCGCGAGCACATCATCGCGCTCGAACCGATGGACAAGGGGCTGGTGGGTACGCTGGTGCGCTATCCGTATGAGGTGCGTAGCGAGCAGGAATATTTCGAAGACATCCAGGACGTGAAGCTGACAAAGGACATGCTCGACCTCGCTAGGCACATCGTGAACCAAAAGGCGGGGCGGTTCGAGCCTGAGAAGTTCGAGGATCACTACGAGAGCGCTCTGGTCGAGCTCATCAATCAGAAGCGGGCTGGCAAGGTCATCCGCCCGAAGGAGCGACCGAAGGGCGAGAACGTCGTCGATCTGATGGACGCGCTGCGCAAGAGTGTGGGCGGCGCTGCGGCCGAGGTCGCCACGTCGAAAAAGCCCGCGAGGAAACCGAAGAAGGCCTCGGCCGGCCAGAAGGAAATGCTGATGCCGATCGCCGGCAAGAAGCCCGCAAAGGAGGTGGCCGCGAAGAAGCCGGCGGCGGGGGCCCGGCGGAAGTCGGCCTAGGAACCGAGACGCGGGAGGCCGGTTTCTGTGGCGGCCACTGTGGGAGGTTCGCATGGATATGAAAGAGTCGTCGGCGATGACGGAGGCCTCTGGATTGACGGACGAGCAGGGCGACCTCGAGCGGGCTTCGGTGGACCGGTCGAACACGGAGACCGGGTTCGCGGACGGCAGGGCAACCCCGCCAACTTCGCAAGATGCAGCGGTGCGCTGGGCCGAGCGATTGCGCGAAGTCACCGTGAAAGCTCCGCTGCAGTCGCTCCTTGTCGCGTTCCTGCTCGGCATCTGGTTTGCTCGTCGCCGTTAGAGACTGCCCATGAGGACGCGATCGCAGGGCCTGGACCGGCAGCGCGGACCGGACTGCCGAGATACCGTTGATCTGGCGCAAGTGTCCGGCGTCGAAGCAGTCGGCTGACCAGGTCCAGCGGGGCGAGCCGAATTCCAGGAAGGCTCGCCTGGAAGAGGCGCGCCGGGCCGCAGAAGAGTACGCCAAAGATCTCCGGGAGATCATCAGGAGGCTCCGCGACCGTTTGCGTAATTGAGCCTGCAGGCGCGTCATCAATGATGGCCGCGCGGTGGAACTCGCTCGCTTGGCGGCCGTTGCATGGCCGCGGCAGCAGTAGCGGGTAGGAGAACACGTGAACCGACGGCAACTTGTTCAAGGGTCGGCGTTGCTGCTCGCCTCGCGCAGCGGTTACGCCGCCGCGTCAGATGACGCGTTTGGGGCGTCCACGGTCAGGGACTTGGCCCGTGCGCTGGCCGGCAAACCGTACGAGGCGCCGGATGAGAAGCTCCCGAGCGGATTGAAGGACCTCGACTACGATCAGTACCGTTCGATCCGCTTTTTGCCCGAGCGCGCGCTCTGGCGCGGCAAGAACCTTCCGTTCGAGGCGCAGTTCTTCCATCGCGGCTTCTTCTACAAGAACAGGGTGACCATCTTCGAGGTCGCTGACGGCAAGGCCACCGAGCTCAAGTACCGCAAGACCGACTTCTCCTTCGGCGATAAGGTCCCCGCGTTCGAGGACGCCGATCTCGGTTTCGCGGGCTTTCGCGTCCACGCCCCCATGAACCGTCCCGACTATTACGACGAGGTCTGCGTCTTCCTCGGCGCGAGCTACTTCCGCGCGGTGGCCAAGGGACAGACCTACGGGCTCTCGGCGCGGGGACTTTCGATCGATACCGGGGAAGCCAAGGGAGAGGAATTTCCTCTGTTCAAGGCTTTCTGGCTCGAGCGGCCGGCGCCGGGCGCGACCTCGATGGTGATCCATGCCCTGCTCGACAGCAAAAGCTGCGCAGCGAGCTACAGATTCACGCTGCGCCCGGGCGACACGACGGTATTCGACGTCGAGATGTCGGTCTACCCGCGCGTCGAGATGCAGCGGGCCGGACTCGCGCCCATGACCAGCATGTTCTTCTACGGTCCGAACGACCGCAACGACATCGACGATTTCCGCCCCTCGGTCCATGATTCCGACGGCCTTGCGATCTTCAACGGGAAGGGGGAAAGCCTCTGGCGGCCGCTTAGCAATCCGCGAGACCTCCAGATCAGCACGTTCCAGGATCTCAATCCGCGGGGCTTCGGACTGATGCAGCGGGAGAGAAACTTCTTCGCCTACCAGGACATCGAGTCCAGCTTCGAGAAACGTCCCAGTCTCTGGATGGAGCCGATCGGTGATTGGGGCGAAGGCGGCGTCACGCTGTTCGAGATTCCGACCAAGGAAGAGGTGCACGACAACATCGCCGCATTCTGGCGGCCCAAGAATCCGCTGCAGGCCAAGGGCGAACACAACTATACCTATCGGCTGCATTGGGGTCCGGATAGCCCGAAGCCGCATTCGCTGGCCCGCTTCACGCGGAGCGGGATAGGGGCGCGGGGCGAGGACATCCGCCTCTTCGTCCTCGATCTGATCGGTGAGAACCTGAAGGGCATAGATCCTTCCGGCGTCAAAGGCGTCGTGACGGCGGAAAAATCCGAGGTGAAGAACATCGTCACGCAGCCCAATCCGTACACCGGCGGTTGGCGGCTGAGCTTCCAGTGCCAGGTGAAGGGAGAGCCGATCGAGCTGCGGGCGTTTCTGACCGAAGGCGACAAGCCGTTGTCGGAAGTCTGGGTCTACCGATGGGCACCCTGAACGCGGCGCCGCGCCCGGTCGCCGGCGATCTCGCGACGCAGCGCTTGCTGCCGCGCGAGTCGCCCCTCCCGATGGCTCCCGGCGACCTCGGAAAGAAAGGGGTACCCGACCGCGTTCCCGCGCCGGCTGCACCCGCGATGGCCTGGCGACGCGGCCTCATCCTGCTCGCGACGGCGGCGCTCACGGGTGCCGGCGGCTATGAGATGTATCGCGTGCTGGAGGTCGGCGGCGTCACCGTCCTCGAAGCCATGGTGCTGGCGCTCTTTCTGGTCCTGCTCGCCTGGGTCGCCTTCTCGTTCGCATCCGCGCTGGCCGGCTTCTGCGTGCTACTGGCTCATCGTTCGGGCGCCTTCGCGCCGGAGGCGGAGCTGCCTGCGATCGCAAGCCGCACCGCCATGCTGCTTCCCACCTACAACGAGGACCCCCACCAATTGACGGCCCGGCTGCGCGCGATCATCGAGTCGTTGGAAGCGACGAACCATGGAGAGCTGTTCGACTGGTACGTTCTGAGCGACAGCACCGATCCGGACATCTGGGTCGCCGAAGAAAAGGCGCTGCTCGCATTGCGGCAGGCCGTCGGAACATCACGGCTGTACTATCGCCACCGCTCCGACAACACGGCGCGCAAAGCCGGCAACATCTCGGAGTGGATCACGCGGTTCGGCGCCGTCTACGACTTCATGATCGTGCTCGACGCCGACAGTCTGATGAGCGGGCAGACCATCGTCCGATTGGTCCATGCCATGGAGACCAATCCCACCGCCGGCCTCGTCCAGTCTCTGCCCCTGATCGTCAATGCGCGAAGTCTGTTCAGCCGCGTCCAGCAATTCGCGGGACGGTTATACGGACCGATGATCGCCGCCGGCGTCGCCTGGTGGCACGGCTCCGAGGGCAATTACTGGGGCCACAACGCGATCATCCGGGTGAAGGCGTTCGCCGAAGCGGCGGCGCTGCCGCAGCTGCGGGGGCCCAAGCCGTTCGGCGGGCACATCCTCAGCCACGATTTCGTCGAGGCCGCGCTGATGCGGCGCGCCGGGTGGGGCATCTACATGCTGCCGATGCTCGGCGGAAGCTTTGAGGAGGTGCCGCCTTCGCTGCTCGATTTCGCCGCGCGCGACCGGCGCTGGTGCCAGGGCAATCTTCAGCATCTCGCTGTGGTGCCTGCACGCGGTCTCCATTGGCTGTCCCGCCTACATTTCATGGTAGGCATCGGGGCCTATCTGACGGCGCCACTGTGGCTGCTGTTCCTGCTGCTGGGGATGCTTATCTCGCTGCAGGCGCGCTTCGTGCGTCCGGAGTATTTTCCGAAGGGCTTCTCGTTGTTTCCGACCTGGCCGGCCCAGGATCCGGTGCTGGCCATCTGGGTGTTCGTCGCCACCATGGGGCTGCTGCTGTTGCCGAAGCTGCTCAGCCTGCTCCTCGTCTGGATGCGGGGCTCGGAGCGGCGCCAATTCGGCGGGGCATTGCGAACCTCGGCCGGAGTTTTCGCAGAGATCGTCGTGTCGGCGTTGATGGCGCCTGTGATGATGATCTTCCAGTCGATCGCGGTCGTGGAAATACTGTCCGGCCGCGATGCGGGCTGGCAGACACAAAGACGCGACGATGGCACGGTGGAGCGCCGCGAACTCTATCGGAAGTACGGGCTCCCGACCTTGTGCGGCGTTGCGATGGCGGCAAGCGCCTACGCCGTTTCGCTTCCCCTTCTGCTTTGGATGTCGCCCGTCATCGTTGGGCTGCTGTTCGCGGTCCCCATCGGGGCGCTGACGGCCAGACCTGCGTCCGGCAAACTGTTCGCCACCCCTGAGGACAGAGAGCCGCCTCCCGTCTTACGCCGGGCCAACGAATTGAGCGCGTCGGCGGACGTCGGGTTCAGACCCGCGTTGGTAGAACTGCGCGCAGATCCTGCGCTGCTGGCCTTCCACCTGGCGCAGCTCCCACCACCTCGCGCCGCCAGGCCGGACACGGTCGATGCGAACCTGGCGGTCGGCCGCGCCAAGGTTGATGCGAGCGAGACTTTCGAAGAGGCCGCAGAGCATCTGTCCTCGCGGGAAGTTTTCTCGATATTGAACGACGGCTCGGGGCTCTCGACCGTGCTGCAGAAGCGATGAGGGTTTGGCTTGGCGGGCACTTAAGGAGTAGCGAGGGGACGCAGCTTGGTCGAGAGACCGAGAACTCGCGCGGGCGCGTCCTCAACTCCGTGAGCCTTTCAGAGGGAGCGCCGAACACCGCGGACCCGGACACCGGGCCTTGCGATCCGCTTTCGGCGACCTCCACGTCCGTGGGAACAAATCCTATCGAGGTCGGCTTGATGCCGGGCGCAATCTCGCGCGGGAGGATTTTCGGTGAAGAAGCTTGGGTGGACAACGGCAGTATTGACTATGACGATGCTCGGCGGCGCGCAAGTCGCTTCGGCAAGATTGGGCATGGCGCCCATGGCGACGCAGGACGAGAGCGTGATCCAGGTGAAGGGCGGTCATGGTCACGGCGGAGGCCACCGCGGATGGCACGGCAATCGCGGCCACCACTACGGTTGGTACATCGGTCGCGGCAACCGGCGGCACCATCATTGAGATCGGCTGATGGCATCCGCCGGTACTCCGGCGGATGCTATCTCTCTGCGGGTCACTGATCGCAGCGGCCCGCTCTTCCGATCCGGCCCCCGCCGATACCTGATTTCTCATTTGCGAGCGACCGTACATGCCGATCGTGCGTTATTTCCTCTTCGTCGGCGGGCTGCTGCTGGCGTTGCTTTTCGCCGCGGATCAGTACCTCCCGGATCCCGGCGGGCGCGCGAGCCCGTCCGATCCCGACAGGACTATCATCCGGATCGCCTCGGCGAGGAGCCTTCCGGAGAAGATCGTGTTCGACACGTCTCAGCGCGCCGATTTGCCGACGATTGCGCAGGCTGAGCCGCTCCCTGAAGAACCCCGGCAGCAAGTGCGAGAAGCCATGGCCGCAACGAATGTGGAACTGGCCGCTGAGGTGAAGAAAGGGGCGGCCGGGCGGGTCTCCCCAGCGGCCCGCCCGCATCCGAAGCGCTCGGCGAAGCTGCAGAAAAGGACACCCGACCGGCGTCTCGCCTTCGAGCGGGTCGATCCATGGTGGTGAATGCCGGCACCGGCGAGAGCAGCTCATTTCAAGTCGACAACGGCCGCCTCTAAGGCGCAGCCCTTGGCCGCATCACGCGCCAGCACCTCCGCTGGCCGGGGCGAGGGACCGCCAGCTTGCTCGAAAGCATCGACTACAAGACGAAGGCGTTAGGTTGGATTCAGGTCATGCTGCGTCGCGGAAGCGTAAGAGATTATCGCCTGATGTGGCAGGGTTAACTTTGTTGAATTCGCTGCGGAGCGTCCTGCAGTAGTTTAATTCTTCTTGCGTTGGGGGCTCCCATGTTCGATCCGGCCACGACCGCGATCTTGCGCGTCGTTTTCGACGAGGTCTGCGAAGACGTCTCGCGGTATGACACCGCGGCACGCACCCACGTGGCGTCGAGGATTCTGGAAGCGGCTACCAACGGTGACGTCTCGCCCGAGAGGCTCAAGCAAGTCGGACACGAGGCCCTCCACGACGCGCCCACGACGTGGCGATAAGGGGGAGGAAGGCGGGGTGAACTTCCAGGTCACTGTGCTCAAGATCCTGGTGAGCTATCCCGACGGGTTTGCCGTCATGGCGGACCTCAAGCGCGATATGGCGATTCTGGCGACGAGCGGGCGCGACTGGGCCGAGCGGACAAAACGTCTTGCGGCTCGCGTGCCCACTCTCGACATCTTCTCGCAAGGTCTGGTCGAGCGTCGGAACGGCGGGTGGCGGATCACCGAGAAGGGCCGCGCCTTGCTCGAGTTCATGGAAGCGAAGCCTGGCGAGATGCGGACGGAGAGCTCTGCGCCCGCAGCGGAGACTTCGGCTACACACCAGGCGTCCCCACTTCTGGCCGCCAGGCGCTCGGGCCGAAGCGAACGTCTGAAGCGCCGCCGCGCAGCACGCGAGCGAGCCCGCGCCAAAGCGAGCTGACGCGCCTATCCGGGCGACCGGGAAAAATCGGAAACATTGCCCAACGCTTCGAGTTGCCAGCGACAGGATTGGCCGCGGGAGCGTGAAGATGGTCGACGAAGTCGTTCTGAGGAGCGCCACCGAAACAGCTTGGTCTGTCTACCGGGCGCACCACCCTGAGGTCGACCCGCAGGACAGCAGGTGCTGCCTTCTCGAGCGCCATCTGCAAAGGCGAGGAGAAGACCGCGAGAGCGATACCGAAGAACTCGCCGGCTTCGGGATTGCCGACCTGCACAGATTTTTTCGGGACGGATGTTAAGGACCATCAAAATGCTCGTCGCGCGCGTAGCTCGCGGAAGCACAAGGCCATCTTGGACGCTGCTCGCGATTTCCTTTCTCATCTCCGCGGTCGTCGTGATCGGCTTGCGTCTCACGTTCGGAGGCTAGGTCGATGCGCATCGCCCAGCTTGCGCCGTTGGCCGAGAGCGTTCCGCCGAAACTTTACGGCGGGACGGAGCGCGTGATCGCTTGGCTGGTGGACGAGCTGGTCGGTCTCGGGCACGACGTCACCCTGTTCGCGAGCGGGGATTCTACGACGAAGGGCAGGCTTCACGCGGTGTGGCCGCGCGCGCTGCGCTTGGGGCGGAAAGGCGTCGATGCGAACGCCGCTTGTGCGCTCCTGATCGAGGCCATCGCCAAGCGCGCTGCCGAATTCGACGTGATCCACTCCCATGTCGACTGGTTGCCACTGCCCGTCCTGAGCCGCACCGGCGTACCGTTTCTGACGACCATGCATGGCCGACTCGACCTTCCAGGCTTGTCCGACGTGATCGGGGCTTTCCCTCACGCCCCCCTCGTCTCCATCTCCGACAACCAGCGCCGGCCTCTCCCTGAGGCGAACTGGGTGGCGACGATTCCGCATGGGCTGCCAAAAGAGCTGCTCCGTCCCTCCTACAAAGCCGGGTCGTACCTGGCCTTTCTCGGGCGGCTGACGGCGGAGAAAGGGCCGGAAGCTGCAATGCGCATCGTCCGCGCTGTCCGGATGCCGCTCCGGATCGCGGCCAAGATTCCTCGCGCGGAGACGGCTTACTTCAAGAAGAAGCTCGAGCCTGAGATCGACGGCGATAACATCCAGTTGGTCGGCGAGGTTGACGAAGTCCGCAAACAACCGTTCCTCGCGGGCGCCGCCGCGTTGCTCTTTCCGATCGATTGGCCCGAGCCCTTCGGCCTGGTGATGATCGAGGCGATGGCATGCGGGACGCCCGTGATCGCCTACCGGTCCGGATCGGTGCCGGAAGTCGTGGAGGAAGGCGTCACCGGCTTCATCGTGGACGGCGAGGAGCAGGCGATCGAGGCAATCAAAAAAGTCGTCCACTTGGATCGACGAAAAGTCCGCGCCCGGTTCGAGGAACGATACGTCGCGAGCCGGATGGCGAGGGAATATGAAGAACGATATCGCGCGCTGGTCGCTGCCAGGTAACGCCGCCGCAGGAATCGTTCGGCCGAAACGAAACGGCCCGCCCGGCGTGCCGGACGAGCCGCTAGTCAAAATGGCTTGTTGGAACAGAGCCGCCGAGCGATCACTGCTCGGTGCAGACCTTCGTGGTCTTCACGGCGGACTCGGCCTCCGTCTTGGTCTTGTAGACGCCATCGCCAACGACCGTCGTGGTGGTCGTCGTCGGCTTGGTGTCGACGACGGTGCACTTCTTGGTGGTCGCGTCGCGAACGATGTAGAACTCGGCGGCGCTGGCGGCCTGGGTGCCGAGAGCGAAAGCGGCGAGCGCGCCGCAAACAATCAACTTCTTCATGGTGTCCTCCTAGAGCAGTCCATAAGTTGTCACTGCTAACGAGGCGGGCACGGCCGAAGTTCCACTTTTTCCCGGTTAAGGCGCCACGAAGCGAAGAGCTTTCAGGTGGCCCGCTTACCCCCGTCGATGACCTGAAATCGCGGACTGGCCAGCTTGTCTGGCGGCACCATGACCGGCGCGAAATCCGCGTCCTGTCGTTGGGCGCGTTTGCAATTGGGGCAGACGAAGAGGTGCGCGATCATCGTCGAGGGAGTGTCCCGAACGAGCTCGGATCGAAACCACCGCATGGCTATACGGCAATTGGGGCAGGTCGGGTTGTCGACTTGCCCCAGGGAATCCTTCAGTCGTTTCATCGGCCGCCCCCGCCGCTTTGTGTTGGGTAAGTGGTAGCAGCTCGGGCGGCGAGGGAAAGTATAAAAAGATACACAACAAGCCGGCATGCCCCAGTGACACGCGCGCCCGAGCATCAGATCGGCGCCGCGTGGGACGCCGTCATGGTTAACGTTCGCTTGCCATTCCGCGAAGCGGCATCTCCAGTCTTGGGAGAAATCCGAAGCCTCGATCTCGCGTAATTGCCGAATTTTCCCGGTTCGGAACCGAAGGCCGCGCCAAGGGTTGATCGGCGTCCATATTAGGGAGGTTTCAGATGAACAAGCGTTTATTCTTGGCCACGACCGCTGCGATCGCCATCGCCACTTCGGCGTTCGCGCAGTCTTCTCCGAGCACGTCGAGCTCCAACCCGTCCGCGACGCAGCGTCAGCAGGATTCCAACTCGACGACGTCGCCGTCGTCTTCGGCGTCGACCCCCTCCAGCGCCTCTTCGGGATCGCAGACCAATCCTTCGACGAATTCCGCGCAGACGCAGTCTCCGTCCTCGACCGGCCAGACCGCGGCAGGCCAGTCGTCCAATTCCGGCAGCGGCACCAACACGACGCAGGCGCCTGCCTCGAACAATTCGACGAACCAGGCCCAGACCAATCAGCCGTCGAACCAGTCCACGACGCCGTCCAACCAGGCGCAGACCAATTCGCCGTCGAGCACCAACAACCAGGCGCACAGCGCGAACCCGCCTTCCTCGAACACCAACCAGGCGCAGTCCCCGTCGGGGAGCGGTTCGACCAACGCGGCCCAGCAGCCGAACAATCAGCAGAACACCGCTGATCGATCGTCGTCGAATACCAACGTGAATGCGTCCGTGAACATCAACGACCAGCAGCGGACCCGCATCAGCGCGTCGATCTCGCACCTGAACTTGCAGCCGCTGACCAACGTGAACTTCTCGCTTTCTGAGGGCACCGTCGTCCCGCGCGACGTCCGCCTGCAGCCGCTGCCGGCCGAGGTCGTCGAGATCGTGCCGCAATACCGCGGCTACGACTTCGTGCTCGTGAAGGACGAGATCGTCATCGTCGAACCGTCCACCTACAAGATCGTGACGGTCCTGCCGTACTCCGGCCGCTCGACGGCCTCGGCCCCGGCGCGCACGGAGCAGCGCAAGGTCACCTTCAGCGATCGCGACCGCGAGGTGATCCGCAAGCACGCCAAGGTGCGCCCGGTCGTACGCGAGAAGCAGGTGACCACCGGCAGCACCGTCCGGACCGAGATCCGGACCGGGGAGCGCGTGCCGGAGGGCGTGGAGATCGAGGCCTTCCCGGAGGAGGTCTATCGGGATGCTCCGGCCCTTCGCGAGTACCGGTACATCAACCGGGACAGCCGCACCTACATCGTCGAACCCCATGAACGTCGCGTCATCGAAGAGATCGATTGATCTCGCAACTGAAGGAGAAGAACCATGAAGACCATTGTGCTGGGAGCGCTCACGGCGACCCTGATGGCGGCGTCCGCGAATGCCGCCCCGCTCGCGCCTGCGGCAGTCGCGTCCGCCGAGCTTGGCGGCGTCGAGCAGGTCCGCCTCGTCTGCGACGAGTACGGCCGCTGCTATCGGACCCGCGGCCCCCGCTATGTCCAGCGCTACTACGGCGACGACGACGGCTACGTCGTCCGCCGAAGCTACGGCTACTACGGCGGACCCGGCTACTACGACCGCGGCTACGGCTACTACGGCGGCGGGCCGAGCATCGGTTTCAGCTTCGGCACCCGGAGCTGGTAATTCCCCAGAAGGGGCCGCTCTCCGAGCGGCCCCTTCGACGTCATGCTCGCTTTCGCGGAGAAGAGAGATTGTCTGCTGTTGCGAAGCTCCTTAATCAGAAGGAGCAGCTGCTCGCGCGCCTCGACAACGATCCGGGCCCGAACGAGCGCGCCGAAATCCAGGCGTTGCTTGCGAAGATCGAGACGGCGTTGAAGTTGCTGGGCAGCCAGGACTCCGCTCCTGCCGCGACCGACGAATAGCGCCCCGCGAGCGATTTCTCTTTCGCTCTTCCCGAGGATCTACCAAGGATAAAGGCCCCAGCTCTGGGGGCTAGGGGGGTATGAGCTGGGGCCAGTACGGGGTTCGCCCCTGGGGCAGGGGCATTGGGAAAACTTGGCACTGACGCCTTCGTTCCTGCGCAGGGAAATTTGATCTGCGCGCAGCCACTGCTGAATCGGTGAAAGCACAGCAGCCGGCAAAACAGCTAAGCCGAGCGCGTCCCCCTTCGTCTGGCCGAGCTCCTCTACTATTCGAACTATCTCTTCCGGACGAAAGGGTTTCTGAACAATGCGGCTGCCGGGAACCGGACGTGGCGGGACGGGTGAGAAGCCAGTCGCGTAGATGACCGGCAAATTGGGACACTGCTCCCGGTAGCGTTCCGCGATCTGCCATCCATCGACCTTCCCGGGCAACCTGACGTCAGTCACCAGGACATCCGCGATGCGGCGGTTGCACCATGCCAGCGCCTCTTCGCCGGTGCTCGCGTGGATCACGTGATAGCCCGCATCGCGCAGCGCCTCGACGACGAACTCGCGGATCAGAGGGTCGTCCTCGACTAGAAGTATGCTCACTGCCGACTCTTGACGAAACGTATGGGTCTTTCGCATCGAACGGCGCAGTGGCTCGGTCGTTCCCCGCGTCAATGGCTCTTGCGGACGAGCGCGGCCGTCCGAAATCCATACCTCCAAGGAACAGCTGTCCGCGGCAGGTAGTTTTCAATTCATGAACAGGCTCTCCCCGCTAGTTCTGGAGCATCGGCTTCCGACCTTCGCCCGGTACGCCATCTCCGCGAGCGTCATGCTCGCCTGCGCGGTCTTGCAGATGGCGCTGCAGATGCAGACGGGCTCGCCGGGCTATTTTCTTCTACTCCCGGGCGTGTTTCTCTCCGGCCTGATCTTCGACCGCGGCTCCGGAATATTCGCAGCCATCATCGCCGTCGCCGTCGGCGCCTACATCAGCTATGCCGGCAGCATGAGTATCGACTATTTCGCGACGAATGCGCTCTTTGCGATCACCGCCGCCGGGACGGCCGCCGTCGCCGAATTCCAGCGTGCCGAACTGCGCCGGGTCGTCATGGCAGACAAGACGAAGGCCTTGCTGCTGCAGGAGATGGCTCACCGTACCAAGAACAACCTGACGATCCTCGGCGGCATGATCAGGCTGGAGGCGCGGCATGGAGGACAGGAGGTCGCGGCTGCGCTCGATGCTACCGCGCGCCGGCTGCAGGTGATGGCGGAGGTCTACGACCACCTGTCGGTCAAGCAGGACTCCCGCTCTGTCAACATGCGCTACTTCCTGAACGACGTCGTCGAGAAGGTCTTCCAGTCCTTGGCGCCGTCCGGGCCCGTCGCCTTCCAGGTGGTCTGTGGCGACTTTTTCCTGCCGCACAACCATGCCCTTGCGATCGGCATGATCGCGAACGAGCTCGTCACCAATTCCTTGAAGTACGCGTTTCCGGACGAGCGCGCGGGTCACGTCACGGTCACGCTTTCGAACACGCACAAGATTGAGCTGTCGGTTGCGGACAACGGCGTCGGTCTGGCGGATGGCCCCGCACCGGGCGGTCTGGGGTCGCGGATTGTACAGCTTCTCACGCAGCAGCTGGAAGGCGAGCTCACCTACGAGCGGCAGGATCCCGGACTATGCGTCCGGGTCCGCGCTAATCCTCTCTAGTTATGACGCGTGTTCTAGGACTCGCAATCGTTCAAGGAGGGACTTGAGGGAAGGCGGAAGCTCCTTGTCGACGCGCAACATCTGGCCAAGCCGTTCGCCGATCTCGGCTGCGATTGCGCGGCCAAGCGGGTCGTCGGGGCGGTCCGGGTTCCTCATCGAAGCCAGCTCCTCCTCGCCCTTATCAACGCTCGCGGCCGAAAAGCGTTGCGGGGCCGGCCTCTGAATGTTCACTTTTGAACAGTTCCAGGGAACCCGGTCGACTGCGGCTGCGTAGAATCGCCACCTATGGCGGGGCTCCCTGTGACCGAATCTCTCACCATCCTCGTGGCCGAGGACGACTACCTGATCCAGGAAATGCTGGAGGAGGCGCTGACTGAAGCCGGCTTCAGGCCGCAGATTCTGTCGTCGGCGGAAGAAGCGGCGACCGTTCTGAAAAGCGGCATCTACCAATTCCGGGCCCTCGTCACGGACGTGAACTTGAAGGGGAAGACGAGCGGTTGGGACCTCGCACGTCTTGTTCGGGAGCGGGATCCGGAGTTTCCTGTCATCTACATGACGGGCGCGGCCGCCGACCAATGGGCGAGCCTGGGAGTCCCCAAGAGCATTCTGCTCACCAAGCCCTTCGCGCCCGCGCAGCTCGTCACCGCCGTCTCGCAGCTTCTCAACATAGGATCCGCCCCTCTCTGAGGGAGCGGTTTTCGTGGGCTTCAGAGCAGAGCAACGAGAGCGACCATGGCGAGCAGACCGGCCGCGGTCACGCACCAGCATGACAGTTCAAGGAATCGCATACCCGCGCTCCCGCTCGAACTTCCTGCCCGCGCGGACGCTATACCCGGAACCGGACTTCGGGAACCGAAACTTTTTCATGCCTTCATGAATTCAGGATAGGGGCTGCAACGCGAGGCGCAGCGGATGTCCAGCATGCCTGTGGGCGACATGGTTCTCACGGTCGCCGTCATGACCATCGCGTTCGTCGGCGAAGTTGCGGTCTTTGCCCTCCTCGGAATCTTCTGAGTGAGGACGACGGCGCCGATAGAACGAGGCACGCCGGCGCACCACCTTGAAGAAGCCTGCTGGAGAACGTGCGATGTCGACGGTGGCGAACCTGCTTGCGCAAAAGCAACGGCTGCTCGAGCGACTGGAGAACGATCCGGGTCCGAACGAGTGCGATGAAATGGAGAGGCTGCTCGCCAAGATCGCGACCGCCCTGACGTGGCTCGAGTCCAACGACCGGGTCGAGGAAGACGGACCGCTGTAGCTCTTCGACAGACGGACTCCTTGGAACGCAGATAGTCGTTCCAGCTTTTCTCACGGCGCGACATGCAGCAAGCGCTCGGGAAGGTTTGGGAGGAGATTTCGATGAGAGTGACGGCACCGGCAATCGCATTTGCATTCGCCGTTTCAGCATCGGCCGTCTCGGCACAACCCGTCAGGTGGACCACATACAGCATCCCTCAGACCGGCACGTCGGTCGACTTCCCGTCCTCGATTTTCACCGAGGAGGCGGGCCGCCCGGATGGATATGGGCAGCGCTTCCGGACCGCCGACGGCCGGGCTGACATCACGATACAGGCCGCTGCCAACGTCGCCAACGATTCGCCGGCCGCCTTCCTCGCGAAAAAAGGTCCACCGTCGCGCATTCAGTACAAGCGGGTGACACCCCGCTTCTTCGCCGTCTCCAGCTACAAGGGGGACAAGGTCTGGTACGACCGCTGCAACTTCGCCGGCCGCATGGTTCATTGCGTGCTGATCAACTACCCTGCCAGCGAAGAGCACGACTGGGACGACATCGTCACGCGCATCAGCCTGTCGCTTCGCGGCAAGTAGTGGTCTGAAGCAGGATAAGGCTCTGATCGGATCGATCATGCCGGTTCCCACGCCCGACGCTCCACAAGACGGCCAGTCGATGGCAAGACTTCAGCCTTCAACGACCCCGGATCCCTACGGTCCGATCGCTGCGTGATCGTTTACCATCGTCGTGTATATTTCGTCGATGAACATCGAGTACGACCCAGCGCACGAGGCGGCCGCGGCGATGAAGCTCGCTGCGGAAGCCGTTGGAGTCGAACGGCAACGCTGGATCATGCTGGCGCTGGCCTGGCAGCAAATTGCCCGACGCCCGCGTCCGCCGCTCGACGTCAAGTCCGAAAAGGCGGCTTAGCCAGAGATACCGGCGTTCGGCTTTGGTCGTCGGCGCCGCTCCTCGCGCCGCGGTCAACCGCGCGCAGGGCCAGCGGCCGACGTCCGTATCGGTGCGATGCCTGGAGGGCTCGCGCCTCCGACCGCTTCTGCCTGCTCTCTTCCGTTCGGAGGGCAGCGTCTCAGGGATTCAGTACAAGACGAGAGACGGGCCTCTTTGGATGGTCTTGAGGCGATTGCCCCATGATGACCGAGATCGCGATGCCGATCGCCAATGCCGACAACAGGGTCGACACGATCGGATAGCTCCTCAGGTTGCTCATGGCTCAGTGCGACGGTTCGAGCTTCCGCATCTCCTGCAGGCGGGCGAAACAATAATCGCGATAAAAGGCTTCGATGAATGTCCACATGACCACATCCCCATTGGTCTAATCTCCGCAGCCTGATCCCGTTCGGTTTCAGGAATGTGTCGCCGCCCCGGAAAATGGTTTCGGTGGTCTCCCGGCGGAGCTTCCCCGCTCAGACCGGGCTATCCGAAGACAGACGCAAACCGCGGGCGTGCTATATGAGACCGAACAGCAGCTGGAGGGGACGATGTCCGGTCTTTCCCATTGGCAACTCGACTGCAGCGCGCCGGAGCTCTATGAGCGCTACCTTGTTCCCGCGATCACCGCGAAGTGGGCGGCCGATCTCGTCGAACGCGCCGGGTTACGGCCCGAGGAGCGGGTCCTCGAGGTGGCGTGCGGGACGGGAATCGTGGCCCGCCTCGCGAGTCTCCGGACCGGAGACGGCCGCGTCACCGGCCTCGACCTGAACCAAGGCATGCTGGCTGTCGCGCGAACGGCGTCCGGCAAGGCGATCGGATTCATCGAAGGAAGCGCTTTGGATCTACCGTTTGCGGGCGGCGCTTTCGACGTCGTGCTCTGTCAATTGGGCCTGCAGTTCTTCCCCGACCGGGCAAAGGCTCTGAGCGAGATGCGTCGGGTGCTGTTGGCGGGCGGACGCCTTGCCGTGAGCGTCTACAGCCCGATCGAGAATACTCCCGGCGCCCACGCGTTCGTGGAGGCGCTCGACCGCGTGTTAGGAAGCGAGGCATCGCGGATCAAACGCGGGGAGCATTCGTTTGCCGCCGCGGGCGAGTTGCAGGAACTCCTGCATAATGCCGAGCTCGAGAACGTGAGGGTCGACACCGTCGTACAGCGGATCGCTTTCCCATCCGTGCTCGACTACGTGCGCTTCCAGCTTCTCGCGACGCCGATGGCGGCGCTGCTGGGTAATCACCCGGAGTCGGAACGCCAAGTGGTGATCGACAAGATCGCATCGGAAGTGGCCGACATGTCGGAGGATGAAATGCTGCAAGGCGGCGGGTTCTCCTTCCCGCAGGAAGCCTACGTCGGAACGGCGAGAGCACCGGGCTGAGCCCCAAGCCTCAGCATTCTCCGTCCGGGCACTCCGGGCAGATGTCGCCGATAGATTCCAGGACGTCATGCACCTCGGCCACGGCTTCCTCCGGAGAGATGCCGGGCGGCTGGTCATGCCGCGCGATATCGATGGCGCGCTCACGCGCGTGGGGGTCCGCCCGGTCCTTCGCCCAGCCGTGCTCCTCGCATTCGTGAATCGCGCCGGCCTCCTGCAGCACGCTGATCGCCCAGCCGCGCAGCGTGCGGATCGCCGGCCGTCGTTCCTTCGTCATCAGCATCGAGATGGCTCCTGCCTGGACGAATCCTTCCGCCCGCCTGCTCGTTCCGGGCGGTTAGCACGGGTCAGGGATTCGCAATCGGCAGGGCTTCGGCTTGTCCACCTGTTCCGCAGCGCCTGTGGAGAACGCTACGTCGCCGGCGCGGGGTCTTCCTTCACGCCGCGGGCGACGATTTGCAGCGTCCCGTCAGGAAGGGGCCGCTGTAGCTTCAGAGCCTCCTCGGCCGGTGCGGTCATCCAGGTCTCGACCTCCTCCGACGTCGTCAGGATCACCGGCATCGCCTTCGGATGGATGGCGAAGACTTCGGCATTCGCCTCCGTCGTCAGGAACGCGTAGAGATCGTTCGTGGTCTCGCCTTCCTTGACCTTCCGGACGGACGTCCAGTTGGTCCAGATGCCGGCGAAGCAGGCGAGCGGGCGGCTCTCGTCGAGCGCAAACCAGATGTCGCCGCCTTCGGCCTTGTTGAATTCCGAGAAACTGTTGAACGGCACCACGCAACGGTGCTCAGGACCCAACCGCCGCGTCCAGTGTTTGCTCTTCACGTTCCGGATGTTGGTGGTTCCAGGATCCGGCTCCATCCGGAGCAGCTCCTTGAAATCCACGGCCTTACCCATGGCTTGCAGTTTCTCGGCTCGCTTCTTCGTCGCGTCCATGAGCGCCTTCGACGACGACGGCATGCCCCAGCGCGCGGTCGCGAGCTCCCGGCCATCGGCGCCATTGCGCACGATCGGCGCCTTGTAGTCGGGAAAGACGCCGGGCATCGGCGCGAGGTTGCCAACGTAGCGGTTGACGACGCGGAACAGCGCGCTGATGGCGGCTTGGTTGGTGGTGATCGAATACAGATTGCACATCGTCAGGTCTCCGGAGCGGCCTGGCGAGGGCGCTGCGCCAACTGTAGCAGCGTCGCCGACGGGCGGCGATTGGCCTTGGCGCACTTGCTGCAGCGAAGTCGGCTTGCCAGATCATGGACGAAGGTCGTCGGCGGATGGCGCAGCGCGGCCAGGTCGACGTCCCGCTTGGTCTTGCAGCGCGAGCACTCGATCTCGAGCCAAGGGTAGCCGCCATTCAAGGCCTGATCGATCGCCGGGGATGGATCGATCGGCTGGCCGTCCGCCCACATGCGTTCGTTCCAGCTCTCGCACAGTAGCTTGTCCGCCGTCCGGATCAGGGCCTCGCCCTTGGCCCGTGCCTCGGCGGACTGCGCCGCAAGGATCGTCGTCACGGCGCGCGACCTGCCGAGCTCCTTGCTCAGCGCCTTGCGGTCTCCTCCGGAGAGAGGAGTGGGGTGGTGCTTCGGCGCCATTGCCCACGCCTAGTCGAAGGCGGGCCAGCAGCCGTCCTCTTCGTAGCGGCCGGTCCTCGCTTGGCAGGTGTTGTCCAACAGCCGCTGGCCGACCTCCGCCCAGATCGCGTTCTGACCGTATAGGCGGGTGGCGTCGACCTTCTGAATTTCGACCGTTCGGCCGCACCGTCGGCAAGCGACCCGCAGCAGGTGCCGCTGGATATCGGCCAGCCGCTGCGTCCGGATCGAGGGCCCCGGCGGGGCGCGGTCGGCAGAAACGTCGTCCAGGATGGCTTGCCAGTATTCCGGCGGCAGGTCGTCGCCTGGGGCCGGTGCGGGCGTGGCAGATGCCTTTCTGCCGACGGCGGCGGCCATCTTCTCCATCTCGGGTCGGGTCGGCATGCGCCAGCTGGCGGGGCGGTCGGTCATACCACGAGAAGAACATAACAAGAACAAAGAGTCGAGTCCCCTCCATCGAGAGCCTTTCAATGCCCCGCCGACCCGCGCTCGGCCTTCGATCCACGGCCGGACGGCGCGGAAAACAGGCCTTAGTCGTTCGCCTCGCGTCGTGTCCGGAAGAGCTCGTCGAACATCTGGTCGGCGCCCCATGCCTGCGCGGAGGTGTATGCAAGCTTGCGCTTTTCGTCGGGACTCAGGGGTGCAGACCCCGGTTTGTAACCTAGATCATGCTCCGCCTCGGACCAGGCGTGCTGGAAGAGCGTTTTGACCTGAAGTTCGAAAAAGTCGGGAAGCGTCGATTTGTCGATGCCATCACCTTTGACGTCGCTGGGCAGAACCAGAACGTAGTGTCTGCCGAAGTAGCCGAATTCCCACTCCGATTCCGGAATCCGATCGCGGAACTCGATGGGCTTGAAGTAGCTCTTGATGATGCCGTCGACCCGGTCCACGTCGGCGCGATAGAACGTGATGATGCGGGCGCCGATTTGATCCTGGATCTGGGAGAGAGGCTCTGAGTATTTGGGTCTGCCGTCCGTCAGCGCGGTTGCCTTCTTTAGGAAACTTGCGGGATCCTTGGCGCGCGCCGTCACGCGGTCGATTCTCGGCTCTTCCTTGAGGAGATCAGCGAAGTGATCACGCAAAGCGCTGGCGGTCGGCTTTAGCGATTTTTCGTAGCGCTCGACGTATTCGGCCTTCAGAGCTTCATCGTGCCGTTTTGAGCTTTTCATCGATCACCTTGCCTCGCGTCACAAACTTAACCTCGCCCTTGGACCCATCGACGGGCTCCCGTTCGAAGACTTTGTCGAACTTCTCCGTGTCGGCGGTGAGCAGCGCACCGTTGCTGAGTTCGACTGATTTGAAGGCGACAAGGTTCCTGTAGGTATCGACGTCGAACTGGAAGATTTCCTGCGCTGCGGCAGAGGACTTGAGCTCATTCTTGATGGCGCTCTTCGCGCCGTCCGAGAGTCCTAAACGCTTTCCGAAATCGTCGATATTGAGCCGCTGCCCGGCCAGGCCGCTTGCGAGCGTGCCGGCCGCGGTCAGTTCCTGTTTGACGTCCAATGGCGCCTTCTTCGCCGCGTCCCTGAGCGCCATCGCTAGGCGCCGCGTGCCCATTGCCGGGGTCGTGGTGAAGTCAGAGAGAAGAAAATCGTTGATCCAGTAGTTCGACGGTTCGCCCGACAGGGTATTGAGTTGCTTGTCAATCGCGCGCCCGACCCAAAAACCGCCCTGGAGCGACGAGTGTTGGTAGAGCACGGCCTTGTAGGAGGTCTTGCTTTTCATGAAGACGCGTTCCAGGAACTGGACCGAGAGCGTTCCCGGCGTCTCGTCGACGTAAATCGCGCTGTCCGTTGGGAAGCGCGAGAGGACGATCTTGTGATCGCGCCCCTCCTTGCCCGCTATCAAGAATAGCAAGCCAAGTCCCGAACGGCCGTCGCTGTGTTCGGCGAGCCGCTCGGCGATCTTCCGCCCCTTCGCCAAATCTGGTTTGGCGAGGTACGCGACGAGTAGATCCCTGCAATCGTTCTGCTGCCTGCCGTCGGCCGTCGGGCTGAACGTGATGTCGACGTCGCACTCGGTGTCCGACTTGGCGTAGATCCCATTGAGGAGATCGAACATTCCGCCGGTCAGGGAGACCGTCGTGCCTACGATTTTCGTCTTTCCCGTTCCCTTTCCGGGGTGCACCAGAAAGGTATGAATGTGCTGTACGGCCAAGATTCAACCCCGCTCCCCAATTCGCGCTTTTTTACGTTGAATATAGCGACGCAACGTCAGCGAGCACAACGGAAACCGGAGCATCTCGGGCGTCTGGAGACCAGACTGGCCGGTCATACCTTCGTCGAAGACGTGCGGCGCGCAAGCGGTCTCAGGCGACAGCGCCTCGACGTGGTGGGGCCAGGCCGGAAGCGTCGTCACGGCCACCGTCTTCCGAAGGACGCGATGGCCCTCAACATATCGCGACCGAGAAGGCGGACCGGCCAGCGCGGTAGTGCTTCGGTCGAGCTACCGAAGCCGGGAGAGCGCTTCATTCAGAAAGAAATTCGTGATTCTGTCCTGCTGCGCTCGCGCCGTCAGCCGCGCAGCTTCATTCACCACCCAAGCTGCGTCGCTCATGGGACGGCCGGCCAATGACTGGCTCGCCGGCGACAGATCGATCACGTCGTGCGGCCGATCCTTGAGCATGCCGGTCAGAGCGAGCTTGACCTCTTCTCCGGTAGGGTAATCGACGAGCACCGTATGGTCGAACCGCCCGGTCCGCAACACGGCGGGATCAAGCGCTTCCTTCCTGTTCGTCGTCGCCAACACCAGGACGCCGTTCTTGGCTGCTGCCTCTATCATCCTGAGGATCTCGGTCAGTTCCTCGACCTTGTGGTCTTGGGACATAGGTCCTCGCGCCGACGCTACGGCATCGATCTCCTCCAGGACGAGCAGCGAGGGGGCGCTGCGCTTGGCCTGCTCGAAGGCCTGCCGCATCGCGACCGTCGTCTGATGGATGAACGGGCTTCCGACCTCCCCGAGGTCAAGCCTGAAGATCGGCCGCCGCAGCGCGGCGACCAGCGTATCCACCGCGTGGGTCTTGCCCGATCCTGGTGGTCCGTAGAGCAGAATTCCATTCGGCAACTGAACTCTGAGCGCCTGATACCTCTCTGGATCGGCGCTTGGCTCGAGGACGTACTCGCGAAAGAAGGCCTCGAGCGCCGGCCGCCCCGGTAGGGCGAAGGCTTCCGGAGCAACCGGCTCCGCGAGTTCGGAGACACCGAGCGCCGACAGGAAGAACTTGATGTCGTCGGCCGAAACCCAGGGATTGGCCGCGCGCACCGATCCGGCGTCCAGCGCGGTTGCCTGCGAAGCGGTGAGTATCTGCGCGGCGACCTGCCTCATGTCCTCCGTGGCCTCGACGTCCTTCACCGCTAGGCACGCCTCCAGCGCCGGCAGAAACAAGGCGCTCGCCACCTCGGCCCGCGGTGCGCGCCGGCGCATGCCAGCGATCGCCACGCCGAGGGCTCTGAGGTCGCTGGTGGTGGGCAGTCCGAAGCGCTTCGGCCACCGCAGCAAGGGCACGGGCTCGGAGGACTTCGCCACCGGCAGCGTCAGGAAGCGGCGGCCGCCGAACTCTAACTCGGCGAACTGCGAGGCACCATCGATCCGGGTAGCGTCATCCGCGACCGGCTCCCCGCCGGCGAGGACGAGTATCAGGGCGTCGCCGGCCTGCTCCTGCAGCACCTGATAGCCAGGCCCTTCCATCCGCAGCCTGCCGACAGTGCCGGATGCCAGCTTGTGGCCTATCGGAAACCAAGGAAAGCCGGACATGCTACTTCAT
This sequence comes from Bradyrhizobium sp. B025, assembly GCF_042257955.1. Lineage (NCBI taxonomy): Bacteria > Pseudomonadati > Pseudomonadota > Alphaproteobacteria > Hyphomicrobiales > Nitrobacteraceae > Bradyrhizobium > Bradyrhizobium sp. B025. The sequence goes on from NZ_CP170150.1 coordinate 1,064,694, forward strand.
GAGGCCGGCAAGAGCCGCGGTGGCCGCGTTCTTGGCTGTGGTCGGTATCTGGTTTTCGAGGATGCGCCCGATGGTCCGACGAAGTCCTTCCAGATCGTTTCGGTCGATGCAGGCCTGTCCGTCCGCGACCAGCCTATCGTGGAGCCCCTTGTCGATGGCGAGGTGGCGTTCGCGTGAGAAGGCGAGGAACAAGTCTACCTGAAAACCGGGATGCTCCTTGGCGCCGTTGATGAAGATCGCGAACATTTCGGAGTGCGACTTTCGCGCGTCGTCGGGCCGACCGTGACGGAGCGCGTCCCGAACCTGCGCCTGCAGTGAGTCGAACCGGTCGTTCGTGGCTTTGGACGCGTGGGGACGGACGACGGAATCGTAGTCTTGGACGAGACGATCCGTCTCTTCCGTCAGAACGGCGCCCACGTTTTCAGGACGGTTCTTGATGCGGGAGATTTCCTGCCTAATAGCGCGGCCCTCCTCGGCGATCGATCGGCGGGTATCCGCTTCGAAAGACGTCCTCAGATTCTCGCGTTGCTCGTCCAGCCGCCGGTTCAGTTCCTCCGTCTCGGCGCTGCGCTTCGTGCCGAGGGCGCGCTCGAGTTCTTCGAGTTCGGTCGCGGTCGTATCGAGGACGGAGTTGGCGAGCTCCTCGCCTTCCTGCCCCTCGAAGCTCTTCCTGGCTCCGTGATCGGTGAACATCTTCCCGGTGTCGAACCGACGGCCGATTGAGGGCACCTCGAGCGCGCAGTTCAGAAGACCGTTCTCATCGAGATTCCAGTGTACGCGGACGACGTCGCCGCGACGGATGATATCGCCGATCTCCAGTTGGGAGCCCTCAACCCGAAAACTTCCGACATGAAGATTGAGGGCAGGATCCGTCACGCCTGCCTCCATCTGGTAGACCTCGAAATCGAGCCCTCCTTCTTCCCCGCCTTTAAGATCGTTCGCGGCCCGGTACGTTTCGGTGCCGCTCGCCGGAATCGATTGTCCCTTCGCCACCAGTTCGTGGAGCGTATTCCTGGGCAGACCGCCTTCGTCGACCACGACCTTGACGGCGATGGTATGGGTGATCGGCGTGCCCGAAGATGACGCGTCCGTACGCTTCACCACCAGTCTCGTTTCGGCCTCCTGCAAGGGATTTCCGGATCGGTCGAACACCATCACCCTGAACTGGTTGTCGCCCCGGCGCGCGACCGGCACGTCGTTCACGGAGGTGGTCCCGTCGAGAGGCATCTGCCCGCTGGTCCAACCCGTGTCGCTGTCGATCTGGAGGCGATAGCCTTGATCTTGCGCTTCCGGCTGCGGCCTGATCCGGATCCGGATCCGAGCATCCGAGGTGCGCTCCGGATAGCCGTATTCGATCCTGAAGGCTCCGCCCGCTTTGGCCGTGGCCCGCGTCGGTTTGGCGGTCACCGCTTCGCCGGACCAGTCGCGGCTCTCGGCGAAGATCGCGGCACCGAACGCGACCGCGGTCATCGGATCGGAATCCAGATCTCCGGCGATCCCCAACTGTTCCGGCACGCGCGAACGCACGATCGGCATGCGGGTCGGACCGCCGATGAACACGACGCGATCGATGTCGCCGCTCTGGTAGCCATTCTCCTTGAGCAGCTTCCGGCATGCGTCGATCGATCGGTCGACCTGATCGGATACCAGCTCCTCGAGCTGCCGCCGGTCGAACGGAATGTCGAGGTAGATCTCCTTGCCGGCGAGGTCACGGGACGAAAGTTGGCTTTCGTCCGCGGAAATGCGCGTAGAGGGCTGCGCCGACAGTTCGATCTTGGCCTTCTCCGCATAGAAGGCCGCGATCCTGAGCACGCGCTGATAGGTCGGATCCCTCTGCAGGTCGTCCGGAAGATCGAACTGGTCCATTAGCCAGGGCCGAACGATCTCGTTCACGACGCGCCGGTCGAAATCGGTGCCGCCCAGCATGTTGATGCCGCCGTGACCGACGACGTTGATGGTACCGCCGACGCTCTGGACGATGGCGACGTCGAACGTACCACCTCCCAAGTCGTAGACGAGGAATTGACCGTCCTTCAGCGCCGAGTTGCGTCGTTGACGATCGGCGATCGACGCCATCGCGGCCGCTATCGGTTCCTGGACCAGGCCCACACGGCCGATGCCGGCGGCCTGCGCCGCCCGCATGGTCGCCTCGCACTGCATCTGATTGAACGCGGCCGGGATCGTGATGACCGTGCCCTCCAGATCGAATTGACCTGCCGCCAACTTGGCCTGCGCCAGAAGCGTCTTGAGCACTTCCGCGCTCGCCTCTTCGGCGCTCATCGACCGGTCGGCGCTCTTGAATTCGATCGGGCTCGAGGTGCCCATGAGGCGCTTGAATTTCTTGCCCACGTTCTCCGGCGAGAAGGCATCCTGCTCATAAGCCCGTTTCCCGACGAACATGCCGCCCCGGCGGTCGATCATGATCGCGCTCGGAAGCACGTCCGATCCGTCCACCGTCTTGTAGAGGCGCAATTCCCGACCGTCGTTGCCGACGATGGCCGAATTGGACGTTCCCAAATCGATGCCGAGATACATGCTCACTCCTTACTCGCCAGATAGACCTTGCCCATCAGAACGGGATGCATGTCCGCGATGACGGCGGGTTCGATGGTACGGGCGACCACGACGTCGGCACGTCCCTGAAACTCTTCCCCGTTTACCGGAGATACCGGCAGGTTGACTTCGAAGTCCATCCCGTCGAACGACTGAACCGACATCCTGCGATCTCGGAGAAGTTCGTCGAGACGGTCGGCCGCGTAGCGTCCCTGCGAGGCGTATCTCTCCCGCCGATCCTCGGGAACGCTGTCGAGAGCCCGCTCCAGCACGCGCAGCAGCTTCCAATACTCGACCGCGAGCTTCGCCATCGTATCTTCGCCGTCGGTCATGATCGTCCCTCGTTCGCGCGCATTGCTTTCCTTCCCGCTCATCGCCGCGTCGCCGGCGGACCGGATGGTCGCCACGACGCCGCGAGAGCGCGTCCCTCGGACTCCAGCGAGTACCGCTTCCCGATCAGCTCGGCATCGACGGCATCCTTGTCGCCCTGCCGATAGCGATAGTCGCTGCAGCGCGAATTGTAGTCGTCGACCGCGGCGCTGAAACGCTGGCCCTGTACCCCGGCTTGAACCAGGGGGCGGGCGGCTTCGATCCGGACGCGCTGGAACGTGCAATAACGGATGTTCGCCCTGGACAGCGCCAGACCGGTGCCGACGGACGGCATCGTCTCGCTGGTGTCGAAGCTTTCGGTTCTTTGCGGAGGCGGGGCAGTCGCCTGAGAAGGTGCCGGCGTTTGCGGCCAAGTTTGCATATTGGAATAGGATGGCGTCGGCCGGTATTGAGTCGTCTGGGATCCCGAGTTGCTTCCCCCGTTGGCAATGATCGCCCAGAGGCCGCCGCCAACGATCACGACGCCCCAGAACCACATGACGCGGGTATTGGCTTTGCGTTTGGCGGTTGCAGTATCGCGAATGGTCCGCACGGCGCTCAAAGTATCTTCGTCGGTTTCCAGCGTGAGGAGCTTGTCCGCGAGTTGCTCCGTCTCCTTCCACTTCTGCGCCTGCAAATTCTTCGTCAGGTCGTTCTCGACGAGGATCTTGCGAGCGGCGCGCTGGTCTTCCCGCAGCATCGCGAGCATTTCGGGCGACGGCGGCCTATGAATGGCGTGGTCGAGAAGTCCCTGGATGATCCTGTCCGCGGCTTGCGGCGACGACGAATCGTTGTTCAGGGAAATGGCGACCGAGCGGACCAGGCGCCAAGGCGCATCCGAGAAGGGCAATTTGGCGGTCGCATCGACTGCCGCTACGAACTTGTCGAAGATGGACCTCACGCTTCCGACGGACCCGGGCCCGAAACCGGCCTTGAGCAATTCGCCTTCGACCGTGCGGTGCGAGTTGTTGGCCTGCTCGCAGGCCTGCAGCAGCGGCGTGAGCAAGTCGTCGGCCAGCTTGTCGTTGCGGAGTTCGGCGAGTTGCTTCGTGTCTTCGGCTATCTGGTCGGCGGCGCGGGGCAGGTGGCCGAACACTCCGGACGCGATTGAAACGACCCTCTCGGCGCATTCGAACTCGCGCTGCTCGTTGGACAGATCGAGTGCGAGCTGCCGAACCGTGCTATACATCTCACGCGCCGCGGGATCCTCGCGCTGGCGGTGGGTTTCGTAGGCCTGGACGGGCCGAACCAGCGCCATCCAGAAGCGCAGCGCCTTGTCGAGTTTTCGATAGATCGCGTCCGACTTCGGATTCTTGCGAATCTCGTCGCAGGCAATGACTACGGCTTCCCGGCGCTTTGAGAGTTCCGAAGCCACGGTTTGACGGAACATCGACACGTAGACGTCGAGTCTGAAGACTTCCGCGGCGTCCCCGCCGGCGACAATCCTCGAGACGAACAGATCGAAGAGTGCCACCGCCTCGTCGCCGAAGCCGAGGGCCTCGATCACCGCCTTGGTCTGACGATCGAGCAATTTGGAAAGCGCCTCGCTGACCGCGTCGCGGTCAACGCGGCCCAGGGCGATTTCCTGCCGCACGTCGTTGATGGCGTCGCAAACGGCCCCCGGCGCGACGGCTGCCTGTGCCGCAATCAGCTCACAGAAATATTCGAGCCGGAGCGGCCCCGCCGAGCCATAGTGGGCGATGACGTTCGATCTCGGAAGCGAATGCAGTCGTGTAAGGCTCTCCTTGATTTCGCCGAGCGGCCTTCCGCTGCGGATATCGGACACGATCAGCGTCGCCAGCTTCGGATCGACATCGAGGAAGCCGCCGATTTCGGCTTCGATCCGGAGCCTCGGCGTCAACAGCGTCTGCTGGGCGCGCATGAGGACGTCCGGCTCGTCAGCCTCATCCTCGACCGCGTCTTCGTACGCCTCCTTGACCGCCCCGGGCTTCGCGTCGGGCGGCAGCCCGAGGAGAACGAAGGGATTCTTGAGGAGATTGAAGTCGCCGCCCGCGATCGGCCGGGCATGACTCTCCGACAGCACGCGCGCGCGATGGGAGCGATACAGTTCAGCGTTCTCCGGGGCCAGCCGAATGGCGATATCGAAATCGGCAAGGGCGCGGTCGCGGTCACCTTTCTTTGCCCACACCAGGGCTCGGAGCCCATGTGCATGGGCATCATTGGGACTTAGCCTCAGGGCGCCATCGAAATCCTTCAGCGCCTCGTCGTATCGATGCATACGTGCCTTCAGAAGCCCTCGCTGCCGACGAGCCTTGGCGTCTCGGGGATTCCGAGAAATGGAGGCATCGCATTCGAGTATCTGGGCTTCGAGATCTTCCTCGAGCTCTGTACTTGTGCCGTCCGAAGACATGGAATCCGTGATGCAAAAGACTGGAAAGTTAATGTACTACTGCCCGCACCGAATCGCGATTGAACCTTCTATGTAGCGCAACCGCAATGGCCATGGTTGGGATCTCGCTTGTGGTTTTCGGGCCTAACCATTCGATTAGCGGGGTTCTCGCTCGATTAGAGTGCGGCGGTATGCAATTACAGCCTTCGTGGGCGGCGGTGAAGGGCGTCGATCCCTCGAGTTTGTCCGGCGCGACGAGCCCTATCTTCCGGTGAACTTGGCACGGTCCAGGCGACGGATCCCACGACCGGCGCGCCGTGACGCTCGATGTTCTCAGGATGGCGTCACAAGGTCACCTTCGGAAAACGACGAAGAAGGAGTGCTGGCAACTCCCCTCGGATCCTCCTGCTCGCCGTGGTTGCCGAAATCCCTCAAAACCGGCATGCTAAGTTTCTTTATTTAACGTAAGGCGCTGGATTGGGGCAATGTCGGCGTCGTCATCCGAATTTCAGACGAAAATTTTGCGTCGCAGCATCCTTCCGGACGAATACAAACTGTACAGAGCGGCGCTCGAATGGGATTTGACTGATCCAATCGTCATCGAGACGCGGAAAGACCTGAAATCCGAAAAGCGATGGCAAGAGCACCTACAGCCCTACCACCATCAGGTCTCTAATCTTATCACGTTCTGCCGCCGGCTACCCGTGACATTGCTCGCCGACGACGTTGGCTTGGGCAAGACCATCAGCGCAGGATTGATCGCCAGCGAACTTATCGCGCGTACAAAGATCTCCAAGATCCTGATCGTCTGTCCAAAACTCCTCGGACCGCAATGGCAGGCGGAGTTGCAGGCAAAATTCGATATCCCTGCTCAAATCGCAACCGGCAGAGAGCTGATAACCGCCGAACCGGACGATGTTGGCGCGGTGATAACGACCTATGCTTCAGCACGCCTGCATCTCGAGAAGATTCCTGAAGATCGTTTCCAAATGCTAGTGCTCGACGAGGCGCACAAGCTGCGCAACCTCTACGGCGTCGATCCACCTCCGCAGGTCGCTTTGCGCTTCAAGGAGGCTCTTGAAAAGAGGCGCTTTCGCTACGTTCTGATGCTCACCGCCACTCCGATCCAGAACCGGCTTTGGGATCTCTACTCGCTCGTCGACCTTCTTACGGTAGCTCGGGGTCACCAAAATCCGTTCGGAAGCGAGGGGATGTTCGCGCGCAAGTTCATCGCCGACAAGCGCGATACGGCTCGTCAGCTCAAGGCCGAAGCTCGTGAAGAGTTTCGCTCGATCGTGTACGGTTACATGTCCCGCGTGCGGCGCGGCGACGCAAAGTTATACTTCCCGGATCGAGTTGTCCAACTCCACCGGGTCGAACCGACCGTCGCCGAACTCGAGCTTATCCGGGTCATCAGCAAACCGATTCAAAAGCTCAATCGGCTCGCTCAAATTGGAATTCTGCAGGCACTCACCAGCAGCCCTCATGCGCTGATGGCCCAACTCACCAACATGGCTCGGAATGGAACCGTGCCACGGGAGCTCGCCGCCGCAGTATGCAGCATCGTCGATGGCATGAGCACCAGCGCGAAGCTGAACGGCCTCGGCTCGCTGATCGATCAATTGATGCGTCAAAACCCAGAGCGATGGCGCATGGTGGTGTTCACGGGCCGTCTCGAGACGCAGACGACGATCCAGGCGTTCCTGGAGACGCGGGGCCTCAAGGTCGGAATCATCAACGGCAACTCGGGGCAGCGTAACCAAGACACCATCGCCCGTTTCTGGAAAAATCCGCCGGCCTGCCATGTGATCGTGTCGACCGAAGCGGGTTCAGAGGGCGTGAACTTGCAGGTCGCCAACGTGCTTGTGAATTTCGACTTGCCCTGGAATCCGATGATAGTCGAGCAGCGCATCGGCCGAATCCAGCGGCTGGCGTCCGAACATGCGAGCGTCAGCATCCTCAACATCACGCTAAAGGGAACGTTCGAAGAGTATATCGTCGGTCGTTTGATGGAAAAGCTGCAGATGGCCGCGCATGCCATAGGCGACATCGAGTCGCTCCTCGAGGCGTCTGGCGTAGACGACGAGAATGGGGAGGATTTCGAGGACAGGATCCTTCGGCTGGTTCTGGCGGCGCTCGCCGGCAAGGACTTCGAAAAAGCCACGAAGCAGGCAGAACAAAGCATTCTCGACGCTAAGGAAAAGCTGGAAGCGGAAGAGGCTAACATCAACGACATGCTGGGCAGCATGGATGGTGCGGAATATGTCGGGCCGCGGGCCCCCAAGCTTCCTCCGATCGTGAGGTCGATGGAGTCACGGGAGTTCGCGCTCGCCGGTCTCAAGAGCCTTGGAGCAACGGTGACGTCCAAGGAAGGCGGCCTTTATCTACTGGAAGAGGATGCTGGACGCGAACTGATTTGTTTCGAAGAAGCCGACCGCAATGGCCGCGCCACTTTGTACGCACCCGGTTCAGCAGCGTTTTCGAGATTAGTAAGCCGGATGATCGCCACCGGGGTTCATCAGGTGGAGGATAGGGATGACGACCCGGCCGGCCAGGCAAATGAAATCTCGCGTTGCTGGGTCGACAGCTTCGGCGCATCGCTCATTACGACAAAGGTGGAAGGAGTGCGCCGCTGCTTCGAAGGCAAGGCGCTTATCCGGGTGCGCGCCACTGTTGCTCACGACAGCTACGAACGCCTTGTAGAAGTTGAATGTCAGCCCGGCGAACACAGGGCACACGCCGTTCGATCCGGTCTCTATAAATTGGGCGATACTATCGAGAACGCCCAACATCTCGGAATTGATACCGAACGATTGGCCGATGCAGCCGGACGAGATCTAGGCATCGGCGAGTTCTGCCGTTTCTATTTGGAGCGGCGCGTTCAGGAACTGGCGGCCGCTGGCGATGATGCTCGCAAACGGAAGAAGATGGAGGACGACTTCACTCCGCGACTTGAACTGACGGTCGTCGCGTTGGAAGGCGGCATTCACCGTGAAGTCACTTCTGAGGTGCAATACAAGTTCGACAAGGGCCCGCAGTATGAGAGCCGTTTGACGGTGGTACCACGGACGGGCGATTGCGTTTCCGCGCCGGAACTGGGTCGATGCGACAGCAGCGGCACTCTCGCACCGAAGGAATGCCTAGGCCATTGCGCCATGACCGGCGTGGATGTCTTGCGACATCTACTCGTCACCTCGGAGGTCAGCGGCCGAACGGCTCTTCCGGACCACGCGCTGCGCTGCAGCCTAAGCGGCAAACTTGTCCTGACGGACGAAGCGGAACTCTCCGCCGTTACAGGAAATCCTGTCGCGAGTTCGCTTCTCAAGACCTGTAGTCTGACTGGTAAACGGGCGGAACCAGAGCACTTCGGTCGGTGCGATTTCACTGGCATCGAGGTACTGAAGAGCGAATTGGTCATCAGCGACATCTCGGGCAAACCCTATCGTCGCGACCAGAAATCGAGGTCAGTCGTATCTGATCAAACGGGCCACAAGGACGAGTTTCTCCTTTGTTATGAGACACTGCAACCGATAACAAAACAAGAGGCTGAACGGTGCGAAATCACCGGTAGGTTCGTTCGGCCCGGCGTACTAGAGCGTTGCAGCGTCACCGGGAAAGCCGTCTTACCGTCCGAGCTGGAACGCTGCGCGATTACGGATTCTCGCGTGCTGAGAAGGTTACTTGTTGTCAGCAGCGTTTCTGGCGCTCGTATCCAGCATCAACTAGCGATCCGTTCGATTGAGGGCAAATACTGTGGTCCAAGCGAAGCTAGACCCTGTATGTGGAGCGGGCGCAGATCGCACCCGGACGATCTTAGGGTCTGCGGCCTTACCGGAATTTCTTTCCATTTAGACTTCGCTACCCCCGGCGGCAGTCCTTATCTTCTGCCGCTGGGTGATTTGCTGCACGGGGTGCGCCACACGACGGACGCATCAGATCGCTGGACCGAGATCGCCCTAAAGGCATCCAGCGTCTTGCACGGAGGTCGCTGCCGTGTCGTATCCGCCCTCACTTCGCCGGATAGGCGGCATCTGGCCCTATGTTGTGAAGTTCGCACACTACTGGGGTTGCGAGTTCAACACGCCGGTCTGCTATACTCAATTGACGAAGGATTGTTCGTCGGCCGCTTGGCCTTAGGCAAACGCACGCCGAAGGGATGGATTCAGGCGGCTGTCTAGGCCCTGGACCGAGCGCCTACCGGCGTCAATCAGCAAGTGCCCTGATTCCGTCCAGCAACACCCGGGTGGCGCGACAATCGTCTTCGTTGTAATCGAGGATACGCTGTCGGATAACCGGACTTCGTTCCCGACACCAGCGGTCGAACCATTCGACGGAAGCGGCTCCAGAGGGATGCGTGTCTCTCCACGCAAAGCCCAAGAACTTGGCCAAGGTTTTGATCGAATGATCTCTGGTGGGCCATTCGGTCGCCTTCAGAACGACATCTCCGTAGAGATCAATCGCCCTTCGTGGGTCGAACAACTGTTCTACATCCTCAGGTGTGCAGATGTCCGGATACTTCTGCTGGAGCTTCCGGTAGATTGTCCGTTCATACTTGCTGTAATAATATATCCCAGCCTCTTCCCGAGAGGCAAAATAGTCGAGAGCTGCGGCGAAAGTCTCGCGCTCGGCTTTCGGCGTTGGCTCGTCAGCAAAGAATGAAACGAAGCGCTCAGTGTCGTTGTCTCCATTCTTCCGCTCGACAAATCCATGCAGGTAGCAAACTCCGCGCAGCGGGTCGACTTCAATATCGAAGAACAGCTCGACCGAGAAGGAGTCCAGTCTTATCGCTGAGCGCAAATAGGGCTTCGGCGAGGACGCCTTCAGCATGACGGCGCGTGCATGCAAAGCGCGGAAGCGATCCGCCCCAACGCCGGCGAACACGGTCTTCTTGCCCTTGATGAACGCTTCCGGATTGATCGCCGCGAGCGAGGCGATCGTGGGTATCTGATCATTCATCGTGTCGCGATCTGACCGTCGAAGAAATGGGATCAACGTCAGATCGTCCGTCGAGACGAGCTGTTGGAGGCAAAAACAATACCAATGACAAAGTTTGCAGGAGCTGGCATAGCCCGGGAGCGGGACGATTTGCCGGGCCAGTATCGATCGCGCTTGGGCGAGCGTATTTTGGTAGTCACCCCAAAGGTCTTGACCGGAAAGGTCGCTGAAATCGTAGGTGACTTCATTACCATGAATATCCAAGACGAACGCCCGACGTCCCGCCGAAAGATTCAAATGCTCGAGGATGTCTACGTACAGACCGAGCTGGACGGCGTAGTGGCGCTTCGGCCTGCCGTCATGATCGTCATCTCCCCCCTCCTTGCCGCGCCCTGATTTGATGTCGCCTGGGACGTAGCCGCCGACTTCTTTGCGCAACAGGTCCGGCTTTCCAAACAGATCAGCGGCTCTGATGCATCCTCCGTAGATAAGAGGCTCGCCCTTGCTCATAGCATCAAGCGTGAGCCGCTCACGGTCGACCTCGTTGGCGGTCGAAAGATCGAGAAAGGGTATCTGCAAGTTGGAGATCGTTTCCTGCTCGAACAAACTGCCCCTTTCCCAGAGCAACCGGACGAAAGGACTGATCTGGTCTCGCTTCTCGACATCGCCGAACGCGTCCAAAGCAACACGCTGCGGGCATTCGACAAGGTTATAAAGTATCGAACCTGTCAGAGTCACGTATGCTGCCTCCAGGGCGCTCTCATTTTCTAGAATGCTTCCCGCATCGAGAGCACGCAAGGGGTGCAGCTTTGCACTTTCGATAGGGGCCGTGAATCCACCCCTCTGCGCCGCTGAGCGGTAAGACAGCGCTGGAGCATCGCGCGGACCCGAAAATGCGGCTCTGGCTGAAATCGAAGTCAATCCGGACAAAGATCGCGGCGTCGAAGTTCGGAAAAACCGTTTTCAGTTTGATCACGACATGGAGAGAAGGTCTTCGCCCCTTTTGGGTAAGGGCAGCGTTCGATTCCTTGAAGATGATGAGTTCGCTATGGCGCGCGCGACAGCGCCGTGGCATGGATAATGGTCAATTTTCGGTCCTGGCGTGTTTACTGCACGAAAAGGCAAGGATTTGCAGGGCAGCCGTGGCGGGATCTGAGTCCTTGGCGAAAACCCAAAAGCGGGTCAGAGCAGCCCTCGGGCAGAAGGTCAGGCACCTTCGGCGCTCGCTTGAACTGACCCAGGCCGACTTGGCCGGCGAGGCGGGTATCCGCCGCGCGTCGGTGATCTCGGTCGAGCGAGGACAGGCAAATCCTACTCTGGACACCATCGTCCGCATCGCGGCAGCTCTTAAGGTGGAGCCGTCCGAATTGCTGGTTCTCGATCGCTGAACCTGCGTCGAAAGATCCATCCATCAAGCTGGACAATCTTCCGATAGGCCCGAAGGGAGCCTTTCCGAAAAAGAGAATGTACGGTATATCGGACATAAGGAGTTGTCGCGCCCCGAGCGTCAGGTCCAGATCCAGAGAATGAGGAGGCTGGGAGCTGCCGATGCTGAGCGACGAGGCGAGGGCTGACTTCGGTCTGCCAGATCCGGCAAATTGTTCAGGTTCGATCATGCAAGTCTCAACGTCTTCCCCCCGCGATCTTCGGCCGTCGCACTTCAAATCTCCAAAGTGCCGAGGCCTAGTTGCCATTCCGGTGCACGATGTTCTTCTTCGTCACGCGCTGGAACAAGCTTCCTTGGATTCTTCCGTCCAAGAAATCCACTATCGAGACGGTCCCCTGCTGGAATGTCCCCGGGTCTCGCTCGCGGGTGTTGTGCTTCGAACGGAAGTCGGTGCGTTTCTCCTCCGTGCCCAAGAGGTCCGCCCAGAATACAGCGAAAAGGATGACGCCCGCCGCAAATTCGTCCTGCGGAACTACGGCTTGCAGTTGCTCGAGCGAGATGCGCAAGACATTCTTCGTGAGCCGATGCATTCGAACGCGCGGAACGTCTGGTCGCACGCAGGCGAACGCGTATCGCTCACGGACAGGCTGCGGCTTTCGGTAGCTCTCAACGCAGGCCCTCAACGTATCGTGGAGCTCGAAGAGCGAGTCCGTCTTGATTGCGATGTTGTTGCCGCGATCTGCGTCCTCGCGTGCGAGAATCTGGTCCAGTTACGTCTTTGCGATGCTCCACTTGGTCCTGAAACCATCGTGGTGGAGGCCTGAATGGCGGGCTTTATCCAGGATTGGCGCATCGAGTTGATCTCGACCTACCCCGAACTCTTTCATCCGGTCGGCGATCCGCGCAGGGGCGAAGGGATGCCCTACGTCGATGACGGCTGGCGCGATCTCCTCGATCGCATGTGCGTCCGGATCCTGACCGCGGTGCGTGCCGACGGCGGCACCTTCAAGTTCACCCAGATCAAGGAAAAGTACGGGACGCTGCGGGTCTACTGGGACGGCGCCTTGTCTCCGGATGCCGACGCTCGGGTCGAAGAGGCCATCACCTTGGCCGAGGCCCGCAGCGCCTGCACCTGCGATGTCTGCGGCGAGGAAGGCCGCCTCCGCGACGGAGCGTGGCTGGCTACGCGCTGCGTGGCGCATGCGGAAGGCCTTACGCCCGTCGAGCGCCGGCTCGGATTCGAGAACGTGTACCTGGTCCGTCACTTCGCCGATGGCAGGCACTTCGTCACGTACCGCAGGTACGACCGCCAGAACGACGTCTTCATCGACGTCGACCCCGCCACTCTCGGCATCGAGGAGGATTGAGATGGCCAGGGAGGATTGGGGTCTCGACCTCATGAAGCGTCACCGTCGCCTCTTCGTGGTGAAGGTCGAGGAGCCATTCCGCTCGGCCGGGTATCCGTTCTGCGGACGCGGTTGGGCGGACATCCTCGAGCGGCTCTGCGGCCGGGTCGAAGACGCTTTGCGCGCCGGCGAGACCTTCGAATTCGTCAGAATCAGGCGGAAGTTCGGCATCCTCCGCATCGATTGGGAGAGCGAAACTTGCGAGGACACCGAGGACCAGATCGGCCATGCCGTAAATCTCGCCGTCGCCCGGTCAGCCTGCTCCTGCGAGATCTGCGGCCGCGAAGGTCGCCTGCACAACAACAAGGGCTGGCTGGAAACCCGCTGCACCGATGACGCTGTCGGGGAGCCTGTCCCACCTCGTTATGGGGCGGGGAACGTGCGCCGGCTCAGGAGGTGGAGCGGCCATGCCGACATGTACTTCGCGACGTACGACCGCGAGACCGACACCCTGAACGAGGTGCCCCGGCCCTCGCGAAAGGAGGGCTGACATGGCCAGATTTCGCTGCGGCGCCTGCGGCCAGGACGGCGAGTGCGAGTACGATGAGAAGGACCATCGCTGCCCGCTCTGCGGTTCGCCGGACGTCGTGTTCGCCCTCGCGATCGAAGAGCTGCCGGACGAAGTCCTGGATGCGATCAATTCGGCCGAACCGCTCGATGATCATCCCGACGAGGAGGATCGTTGAGATGCGCCTCTGGGTCATGTCAGACATTCACCTTGAACTCACCCGCGGCTGGGACCTGCCGGCACCGGCGGACCGTCCGGCGTTCGACGTCATGATCGTCGCCGGCGACTTGATCCCGCGCGCCGAGCGCGGCGTTCACTGGCTGATTGAGCGCGTGCCTGACCGGCCGGTTATCTACTGCATGGGCAATCACGAATTCTACGGCGAGGACATCGACCGCACCCTCGAGAAGGCCAAGGCGGCCGCGGCCGGCACGAACGTGCACGCGCTGGAGAACGAGACCGTCCGTATCGGCAACGTGATCTTCGTCGTCTGCGCGCTCTGGACTGACTTCGCGCTGTTCGGAGATCAGCGCCGGGAGATGGCGATCGCGGCCGAGCAAATGAACGACTTCCGGAAGATTAGGACCGGCCACTATGCCCAGCGCTTCCGGCCTGTGCACGCGCTGGCGAGGCATCAGCGGTCCCGGGCCTTTCTCGAGGCCCAGCTCCGCAAGGATCGGCCCGGCCCCCTTGTGATCGTGACCCACCATGCCTGCCGGCGCCCGGAGCTGCGCCTGTCGGATCCGCCCAAGCCGGACGAGCTCTTGAGCGCGGCGTATTACAGCGATCTCAGCGCACTGATGACTCCGGCGCGCGACGGCGGTCGCGGCGCGCTGCGCCCCGCAGATCTCTGGATTCACGGGCACACCCACTCTTCCTTCGACGCCGTGATCGGCGGGGCGACTGACGCCACGATCGGCGGGGCCCGGACCCGCGTCCTGTGCAATCCCAAGGGATACGGCCCGTGGCCGCCGCGCGAGCGTTCCTGGGAAAATCCAACCTTCAACGAGAAGCTCATCATCGAGATCTGAAAGGGGCCGATCATGACCGACGCCGACCAGAAACACACCGAGACCCGCCCCGCCCTTTCCATGGTTTCGGATGCCTCGTCATGTTCTCCTCCAAGCCCCGCCGCCCCCACCTCTTCTCGTCCGCCAAAACCGCGGCCCCGGTCGCCGCGCGACACCCTGCGCTCCAAGACGCGCTCGCGATCGCATCGATCGATCCGGCGGTTCAAACGATCTCACACGTTGCGGCGGCGAATGCTGGGTCCGCGCAAGTAGACGTCGACGTCGACGCCGTCGTCCTGACGCGGCTCGACGGACGCTTTCACCTCGACGTGGTGCCTGCCCGCCGTGTCCGCGACTTGGACGAGGAAGGACTTATCCAAATCGCGTTGCGCGATCTCGGTCTTCGCCAGCTCGTCGTCACCGCCGAGGACCTGAGAGCCGAGCCGCGCCGCTCCAACGTCCGCCTGGTCTGGTCGTACAAAGACAAGCCCGTCGCCCTCCCGTTGCGCCTGCGCATCCTGAAGGCTCTCGCTGACGAGGGGCCGATGGAGCTCGGCCGTCTGCTCGAGACGGTCCGCAGCGACATCGACCCGTCGCCGGCGCTGATGTCGCTCGCCTGCGCCGACCTCCTCGAACTCGACCTGACGTCCGGACCGCTCGGTCCAACCACTCAAGTGAGATCCCGCACATGAAAAAACCTACACGAGGTCGCTCCTCCGGCACCGTCATCCGCATGACCCCGAAAGGCGCGAAGCCCCAGGGCACGGTCCTGATCGACAGCGTCTACGACCGAGAGCTCGGCAGGTTCGAGGACGACGAGCCCGAAATCGAGGGAAACTTCGAGCTCGACCCCGAGGAGGAGGCGGCTCCGCCCGACGACCGGCCGGAAGCAGTGACCGCCGTGGTCGGAGCGGCCTTCGATGCCGCGACCACGGCGGACCAGCGCCGCCGGCTTCGCCATAACCAGGCACTATGCGCAATCATCCACGTGCCGAGCCCGGTCTGGGTCATGCCCGTCTCGCTCTACTTCCGGTGCGTTTTCGGCGAACGCTGGCTCCAGCAGACCCGGCATGGCCCCACTGCGGGCGAACGCGGCTTCGCCACTAGCTCCGCCTCGGTCGCGCTCGCCTTGTCGGCCGGCCAGTCCGTCGTGGGCATTGCGGCCGACCTCAGCCTGCTTCCGCGGTCTCTGATCGGCGCCGCCGACCTGACGATCCGGATCCCGCCTCCCAACGGGGCCGTGCTGAAGGCCGCCATCACCCGCTTCGCCAGGCGCACGCCCCCGGAGTTCGACGATTCCATCGCGGCCGATCTCGACCTCGACGACGTCGTCGCGGCGTTCCGTCCCGGCGCCGGGCCGCAGCGGATCGTGCAGCGGCTCGCCGCGGCCGCCGCCGCGCTGCGCCTCCACCGCGACTTCGTGAAGGAGCAGCCATGCTCGTCGTGACGATCGAATTGTGGCCTGGAGGCCTCGGCGCGCTGCGGCGGCCGATCGGGTCGCTGCACATCGGCAACGAAAGCAACCTAGTCACGTGAATCTAAAGTTCGCCACATAAAGTCTGCTGGGCTTTGTGGCAGAAGCGTTTGACGGAAGCCAAGATCTGGTCTGCGGACTTGGTCCATTTGAAGGGCTTCGGGTTATTGTTGTGCAGTTCGATGAAGGTACGGATGTCGGCCTCGAGTTGCCTGACGGAGGTGTGAACACCTCGCTGGATTTGCTTTCTGGTGAGCTCAGCGAACCAGCGCTCGATCTGATTGATCCATGACGCGGAAGTCGGCGTGAAGTGGACATGATAGTGCGGCCGGCGAGCGAGCCACGCTTTGATCTTGGGTGTCTTGTGGGTGGCGTAGTTGTCCATGATGATATGGACAGCGAGCCCCTCAGGGATTTGAGCGTCGATCTCTTTGAGGAACTTCAAGAACTCGACCGCCCGATGGCGCTTGTAGCATTTGCCAATGACAAAGCCGGAAGCGACATCGAGCGCGGCAAACAGCGTGGTCGTACCATGCCGCACATAGCTGTGGGTGCGACGTTCCGGCACGCCCGGCATCATCGGCAGGACCGGCTGCTCGCGATCCAGGGCCTGGATCTGGCTCTTCTCGTCGATGCTGAGGACAAGGGCTCGGTTCGGTGGGGACAGGTAAAGCCCGACAATATCGCGCACCTTATCGACGAATAGGGGATCGCTCGACAGCTTGAATGTCTGGCTGCGGTGCGGCTGCAAGCCGAACGCCGTCCACATTCGGCGGATCGTGGTGTGAGAAAAGCCAGTTTCGGCGGCCATCGAGCGGATCGACCAGTGCGTCGCGTCGCGCGGCGTCGTACGCAATGTCCGCTCGATTACCTCAGCAACCTGATCGTCGTTGATGGTTCGAGGACGGCCAGGGCGGGCTTCGTCAAGCAGGCCATCACAGCGGTC
The DNA here is from genome assembly GCF_042257955.1 of Bradyrhizobium sp. B025. NCBI lineage: Bacteria > Pseudomonadati > Pseudomonadota > Alphaproteobacteria > Hyphomicrobiales > Nitrobacteraceae > Bradyrhizobium > Bradyrhizobium sp. B025. The sequence continues at coordinate 1,081,632 of NZ_CP170150.1, forward strand.
CTTCAAAAATCGGCGGCGCCACTTGCCAACCGTGTGTTCGTGGAGGCCGAGTTCGGCAGCTACCGACTTGCTTGGCAAGCCATCCGCACACCGCAGGATCGCGCGGCAGCGCTCAGATAGCGATCGGGCAACGCGATGACGACGAACCTGCCTCTCCAAGTACGCCCGCTCCTGCGGGCTAAGAACCAGCGGCGCGATCGGCCGGCCTCGCTCACCTGCATTCGCCACGAGCTCTCTCCTCTGTAGAGATTCGAGCTATCAACTAATGTGACGAACTTGCGTTCCAGATGACTAGCGGACGTGTCGAATTACGGCGCCATCGCCATGGAATTGGCCAACCCGCTGATCGGCTCGCCGGCCGGCATCGCCGAATTCCGGGTCCTCGCCCATGACCGTCGGCAGCGCGTCTGGGCTCTCCTGCAGCGGGCCAGCGAGGAGGCCATGAAGGCCGACTGGGTGGAGCTGTAGGCAACGTGATTCAGCCTCTGAATCACGGCCGGATTGATTCCGCCGGCGCGGACTGAAGAGTCCCGTTCCGCGGTAGAAAGGAGCGCAGAGATGAAGCTTGTTCTTGAACGCGAGATCGAATTCCGCGAGGCGGGGACGGTCGCCATCATCAGCGTATCCGAGACCGGTGGTCCGATCCGCCAGTTGATCACGGGCCGTGAGCCGCATCCGACGGGCAGGCCGGTGCTTGTGAAGGCAGGCTTCCGTGCCCAGCCATGGGAATCCTTCCGTGGTGAACTTCCGTTCATGGAGCTGGCCGAGGTCGCGAGTCCGGTGCTACAAGTCATGGCCCAGCCCCACCGGCTCGACATGAAGGTCGTCGGCGGTCCCCAACCGGTCCTGAGGTTCGAGACCGACTTCCTTCTTACGGTGGACGCGAATTTCGTCGCCGACCTCCAAAGCGGCGCGCCGTTCTGGCTGGCCGCCCTCAGGTGGCGCGGAGATTCCGAGTCCTTCGAACCGCGGAAGCTTGTCGTTGAGGCGAAGACCGACGACGATCCGAGGAACGCTGATCCGGAATACGGGCACAAGGTGGCCCTCGCGCGCGAAGTCTACGGCAAGATCGGCTGGGCATTTGCGACGGTGGTCGGTTTTCGGGATCTGCCGTCTGGGGAGGTGTCCAGGGGCGTCCACCGGATCTGGCTCCGTGCGCTGACGAAGGTGAGCGCCGCCGATGTTGCCAAGGTTTCGGATTTCATCGCGCGCGCCGGCGTGCGCAGCTACGCCGAAGTGGCCGAGATTCTGGGCGGCGGACCGGTCGGGCGTTCCAAGCTGGCGGCCCTGCACGTGCGGCGCGTTCTCCGTATCGATCTGACCAAGGGTCTCTTTCCGAGTTCGGCGGTCTCGCTCCTCGACGACGGCGGAGTGATCCTGTGAACGAGATGACGGTGCTTCACGGGAATGGCGCGCCCTTGGCTCCGGGCTTCGGTGGCGTGGTCGACTTGACGCCGACGGACGTCAAGGTCGGCGAAAAGTATGCCATTCTCTTGCCCGATCACGACGCGGCGGTGGTGCTTGAATTCAAGAAGGAGCTGTCGAACGGTCTCCTTAAGTTCGTCAAGCTTGGCACGGACCTGGAGTTTCATTTCCCGAAAGGGGAGTGGGGATCCATGCGTTCCGACCGCCGTGCATGCCGGATATCGGAGGGACGAAGAGGAAGAAGTGCGGGTGAGATCGAGGACATCGACCCTCTTTCGATGCTGGACCCTGACGATCCCGGGATCACGGCCAAAGAGCGCGCCGCGCGGCTGCATGCCCAGAAGCGGCTGCGCGAGGCCCGCACCTTGCGGTTCTACGCTCTTCGTTATGACGAGCAGCCCGCCGGTTGGGGCCACAAGGGCGTCGGAGACTTCATTGCGGACAACTATGACGACGCTCGGACCGCGGGATTCACTTGGATGCCGTCGCCGGGCGCGCTGATCCGTGCCCTACAGGACTGCGGGGTTCCAGGCGAGCGGCCGCTTTGCGCCTTCTTGAGCCGACGGGGGCGCCACGATCGCGGAAAGCGCTGGCCCGAGTCCACGCTCGAACTGGCCGTCGCGATGACCACGTCCTACTGGTCGGAGCGCGGCATCCGTCAGACCGACGTGATCTCGGAGTTCTACGACGCCTTCGACAAGGAGAATGACGCACGCCGGAATCGTCGTGAAACCGAATTGGTCAGGCCCAGCAAGGAAACGCTGAGGCTCTGGATCAACGCGGGCGCCAACTATTGGAATTGGCGGCAGAAGTACGGAGATGCGTCCGCGCGGCGGCGGTTCAGAGGACACGGTCGCGCCATCGAGGCGAGCTGTCCCCTCGAATACGTGATGCTCGACCATACCCGGATCGACGCTTGGGCTGTCATCTTCGACGAGAACGGGACGAAGGTCCTGGTCGAGCGCCCTTGGCTGACTCTGGCGGTGGACGTGTACTCCAAGATGATACTCGGGGCCGTTCTGACTTACGAACCGCCCTCAGTCTACAGCGCGCTGCGCTGCCTCCGTCAGGTAGTGCGGAAGAAGGACTTTCTTATTCAGGAGTACGGCGATCACAAGGGAGCCACCGACGGCTGGGGAAAGCCGATCAACGTGATCGTCGACAACGGCTGGGAGTGGGTCGGAACATCGTTCCAGGTCTGCTGCGAGGCGGCGGGGATCCACGTGATCTGGGCGCCCGTCAAGAACCCCCAGTTCAAGCCCTATGTCGAACGCGCGTTCGGAGTCTTGAACGAGAACCTGTGGCATCGTCTGGAGTCCGGTATTCCGTTCAAGCCACATGAAATGACTGCGCTCGGCCTCGATCCGCGGACGAAAGCCGTTCACACGCTCGAATGGCTCTACAGCCGGATGTGGCAGTACATCGTGACGATCTACCATTTGGAGGAGCATGGGGAGAAGAGGCACGTTCCTGCGAAGCGCTGGCGCGACGGGCTTGTTGCCGGCGACGGGCGGCCGACGGTGGATGACGTCGGCGAACTCGACAAGGTGCTGGGGCGTTCGGAAGTCTGCCTGTTGACCACGTCCGGAATCACCTTCGACACCCATCGCTTTCACGACAAGGAAATCACCAGCGATCTTCTCGACCGCTTGCTGCGGCATGCGAAAAAGCGCAAGCAGCGCAAGGGCCAGTCGAGCGGGACGGTCGCAGTGCTGTGCACCTGGGATCCTTCCGATTGTTCGTTCGTCCACGTCTGGGATTTCGTGCTCAAGCGCAACATAAGGCTTCCGAACTGGGATCGTGAATACTCGAAGGGGCTGTCCTGGCGCACGGCCGAGAAGATCAAGAAGTTCGCCCACGAACAGAACATGCTCTTTCACTCCGATGCGGAGAAGCACGCCGCGCGGGCTGCATTCAGCCGTTCCTTGAGGGAGAACCTTCCTTACGTGCCGTTTGGCCAGGCGCGGAAGTCTGCGGGCGAGCTCGCGAAGCCGCAATTGATCGCGGGCGACTACGTTCAGCAGGTCGTCGTCCCCGGGCCGTCGACTGCGGCCGATGCGGTCGACGTACCGCAGGTGCTGCCCGCTCGCGGCCGCGAGGGCGACCGGATTCCGGACAAGGCACCTCGCCGGGGAGGAGCCGCCGCGACCAGGGCTTCGCAGCAGGCGCGGGCGAGGAACCTGACGCGGAAGGAGCGTGCGGCTGCACGTCAGCTCCCGGACGACACGCCGACGTACAGCGTACCCGCCAAACAGGTGTCGGTCGAGCACGCAAGCTTGAGCGATGCGGAAGCGCAGGAGCGTCTTGCTGAGCTGGCCAGGAACTTGAAATACTAGGGATTCCGTATGTCCAACAAGGTTACTCGCGCGAAAATCTGGACCGAATTCCAGTTGATGCGCATCGAGCACGGGCGGCTGCCCGTCGCGCACAAGATCTTTGACGATCTCAGGGAAGCGCGACGGAAGGCCCCGCTTGAACCACAGCAATTCGCCGCCCTCTTTGCGCCTACGCACAGCGGCAAGTCGATGGCCGTTCGCATGTACCGGGAAACCGTCGTTGCGGCAGAGGCGATTGAGCGTGGCCTGTTCCCCGCGACCATGGACCGCAAGGAGATCGCGAACGCGCAGCGGATCGTCCTGCATATCACGCTGGAAGGTGTCACCAGCATCAAGAACCTGGCGGAAGAAATCCTGCTGTGCTTCGGAGTCAAGGAAAAGGGCTCGACGAACAGCCTGCTCAAGCTGGCGTACGACTACTTGAAGAAGTTCGAGGTCGAACTGCTCATCATCGACGAGGTGCAGCATCTGAAGACGACCAAGGAAAAGAACAAGTTCGCGGAATTGAGGGAGGGAGAAACCGCGCTCACGAACACCTTCAAGACGATGCTGATCCGGGGATTGGTCCCCATGGTGTTCATCGGCATCACGGAGGCTCGCCCGCTCGTTTTCAACGACGAACAGCTCGCCGACCGGTGTCTCGTGGAGATCGATTACGACTGCCTGGATTTCGCGGTCAAGGCCGAGCGCGATATCTTTCTGGATTACTGCGGTCGCGTCGGCCTCAAGTTGAAGCAGCACGGTCTGTTCGAAGAAGCCTCCAATTTCCTTGCCCAGGGCATCCCGGCATGCCTTCACGCCGCCAGCACGGGAAGGATCGGGATCGTGTCGCGCATCGTCATGCAGGCGGCGACCTTCGCGGCGGAAGAAGGTGCTCCCCAGGTACTTCGCGAGCACCTCAAGAAGGCCGTCGACGCCTGGGCCATTCCTCGCAAAGTGACCGACTACAATCCTTTCCGTGATGGCGTTCGCCAGCTCGAGATTCTGAAATGACGTTCATCGTTCCGGTCGAGCCCTATCCCGACGAGAGCCTGGCGGGACTCATCGTGAGAGCGACGGCGATGAATTTTCGTCGAAATCCGCTAATGGCGCTTCGGAGACTTGGGATCGTCACGACCCGGCCAGCTTCGCTGTGCGTCCGATCCCCGACCTTGTCCAAGAAGATAGCTGGAATGGTCGGATCGTGTGACGTGGAGACGATTGCCCGTAAGTTCCACGTACCGATAGAGGGAAGGGCCGGCTGGTCGGACTTTTTCGGAGAGCCGCTTCGCGATCTCTACCGGGAAGTGAAGAAGAGGCGGGTGGCGCCCGGTGCGTTGAAGAGCGGCGAATACGTTCGGGCGCCGTGGTCCTTGAGGCCGTTCTCGTTCGACCCTGTGACCAAAGAAGGGCTGATCGATACCTGTCCGCAGTGCCGATGCCCCCTCGGCTGGACCCTCACCTACGGCATTGCCTTCTGTGACCATTGCAGCCGTCCGGAGGAGTTCATGCACTGGACGTGGCACTATCCCGGCTTGGATCTGCGCGATTTTCCTCAGCCGAAGGTGGAGGTGGAGGACGAGGAGGCTCTCGATTTCGTAACCGGATTGATCGATCCGTTTCCGGGACGCAAGGAGGCGGCCAGACGGCTCGTTCCCGAAATCTGGTCGGCCGTCGGCAACGGCGACTTGTTCGAGGTCGCCATGAGCCTCGCCAGCATGCTCAACGCCGAACGTTGGCACTTCAAGCAGACCCTTTCTCGCCGCCGGAGAACCGTTTCCCGGTGGGAAGACAGCATCACACCTCGCATGCTGTCGGTCGCCGGCCGCGCCATCATCGACGGTCAAGCGGGTTTCGAGGAGTTTGGCGACATCCTCCTGCGCGAGGGAGCACAGAAGCCGCGCGAGACGACGTACGGCAAGGGAAACGAGATCGGCCCCCTGGGGACGAGCGACAAAATCCTCTGCATCGAGGCTCGCAAAGTGATCGGCCGCATGGCGGAAGCCTACATGGTGTCCCGCAAGGATCCTGACATGCGGACGCTGAGCCAGCTCGCAAAGAAATACGGCACCACCCGGACGGCCCTGACGAAGCTTGCAGGAAGCCGTTTGATCCCGACCGTCATCCACGATCACCTCGAGAAGGCTCCTGTCTTGATGTCCGACTCGGCGCTCGCTCCGCTCATTCGTCAGATGAGAAGCATGGTTTCCGCGGTATCGGCTGCTCCGAGGATCGGCGTGCACCGGATGCATCTGCCCGATCTGGAGAAGCGTGGCCTCCTCACGCGCGTGGACGGTCCCGTGTTGAAGCTGGTGAAATCGGACGCCTACTACACCAAGGAATCGCTCGATTCGCTCGTCAAGAAGCTCGGGGGCCGGGAGGTCGAAGGCGGAAATCCCGTTCGGCTGAGAGTGGCGCTGCGAGCGCTGAAGTGCCGCCACGTGCCGTGGGCGGAGTTGGTTGTCGCGATCGCCGATGGCCGCCTGAAGGTCGTTTCGCTCAAGGCCTCCGGAAGCCTCGGCGAGCGGTTGGCTGTCGCCGATCTCGATGCGCTGGCCGAGGTTATTCGATCGGGACCGGACTCCGGCCAGCGACCCGCTTCGGAATGGGTCGGGAATTCGACGGTCGCGGAGATTTTGGGGACGAACGAAGCCGCGGTATGGCGACTGCTGCGGCTCGGCCATTTGAAGCACCACGAAGGGGCGCCGCCCTACATGCCTTTCAGGCGCGCGGAAGTCGAGCGGTTGGCGCGGAATGTGATCTTCGCCCCTGAAGTCGTTCGGGTTGGTTCGTTCCGCACGTACCGAGAGGCGTCCGCATGGCTGACCTCCAAGAACCTGGCTCCCATCGTTGAACTGAAGGAGGGCGGATGGAAGATGTATGCCCGTGGGGCCGTCGAGCGGCTGTTGAAGGAGCGCGAAAAGCCGGCGCCGCCGAACCCCGCATCGAACCTGCGGCCGAGACCCAAGGGCGTTCTCCATGGAGAGAAGTCTCCGGAAGGACGTGCCGCCAAGGCCCAGGAGCGCAAGGATTTATCGCGCGTCGGTCACGCAACTGCGGCATCCATCTTGGGCTGCACTATCTTTGCCGTGCAGCGACTGGCGCAGATGGGCAAGCTGCGGGACTCGAGGGGAGTGACTCCCTACAGCCGTGCGGAGTTGGAGGCGCTGCGAGGTGAGATCATTTTCCTCCCGGAGATGATGCGTTTGGGTGGCTGGCGTTCGCGTAGAGGAGTGAACGGTTGGCTCAGTCGGGAACGGCTTCAGCCGCTGTTCTACTTGAAGAAGCCCGCCGAGGTTCCCGCGTTCTGCCGCGTCTCGGTCGAGAGCCGCTTGGCGAAGCCGATCACCATCGGCAACGCATATCCCAGGGAGATAAAGCGCGGGCTGCTGGACATGGTCGCAAAGGGAGCGAGCGTGCATGTCGCTTCGAAAGTGCTTTCGGTGACGTACACGACCGCGAAAGCTTGGGTGCGCGAAAGCCGGGCTACCTCTTCCTGAGGCCGGGCACCAGCTCGGGAGGCATGCTGGGAAAGTCCATCTTCTGGCGCGGAGACAACTTGCCCGGCCGACCTTCCGCCTCCTTGAGCCGCTTGATCCACACGCGCGACATGAGGATCCTGTCCGGCTGGATGGACTCGTCGATCGGGCGGCGGGCGTATGCGGGGATGAGGTGGAGGATAAAGGGTTTGACGGCGCGGACCTCGTTCATCGAGGCCCTGTTCTCATGGATTTCCAAGGCCCATCGATGGAGATGTTCGATCAAGACGAAGATCTCCGCCAGGGCGGCGCCCCGGAACGAGGGAACTCCGCTTCTGTATCGTTGTGAGGCTTCCCTCTCGGCGAACAACTGACCGAAATGAGCTTCGAGTACCTTGACGCGCTGGGTGATGGTGCCGCGATTCTTCAGTCCTGCCGTCGTGGCTGCCCGTTCGAACGCTCCTATCGGATGAAACAGGCATTCATCGACCACTGTGATCCACAGGAAGAGATCTGCCAGCGAGAGCGGAGGAGGCCGCGTCCGGCTCTTTTCCTGGGGCGTCCCTCGAGGGCGCTTTCTGGATTTCGCGCCTTTCGCGTCAGATTTTGCCACGGTGCTCCCCACTAATCCCCGCGGTAGCCTACGCGGAGAACGTGAGCAGTGTCCTAACGAGTCCTTGGGATTCGGTGCGCCCGTGCGTGATTCAAGACATGAATCATCCTGACATCGACATTGCGACCAGGGCGACTACAGTGAGCGGGCAACCGCAGGAGCTTCAGATGTACGTCGCCTGGTCGATCTTGAACGAGCTTTACGGACTGATCGTCTGGTTGCAGAGCGGTCTCGGAACGGGCGCGAGCATGATCGGCTTCGCCGAGGCCAGCCGCGAGGATCTGATCGGTCGCGAGACCGCTGCTGAGCTTGCGACCGCTCTCGAAATTCCGAGATCGGATTGATGTGCTGCCTTGCGTCGAGCTGGGCGTCCGTCTTGATGTGCCGCACCTCGGACCGCTCGGTCCTGGCGAGCTAAAACCGGCCTAGCCAAGCCGACAACTCAATCCGAAAAACAAGACGCCCGGCGACCAAGCGGTCCCCGGGCGTCTTGTTTTGGAGTTCGCCGGGAGGCCAATCTCGACGTGGCTGTCGACTGCCGCCAAAATGTGCCTTTCGACTCGCGATTCCTTGGATTTGCTTGGAATCGAATCGCGATTTTATGGAATTGCGTCAAATCGACTCGCAATTCTTTGGAAATCGACTCGCGATTCTTTGGAATCGACTCGCTCTAAATTTGGAGGGACACAATTTGAACTCACTGGTGGGCCCGGCAGGACTCGAACCTGCAACCAGACCGTTATGAGCGGCCGGCTCTAACCATTGAGCTACAGGCCCCGCTGCGGGCGACCGCTCAAAGACGGCCGGCAACGGTGCGCGGCCCGTTTACAGGATAGCCGGCATTCCGGCAATGCCAATTGAAAGAGGCGATTGGGTCCCGCTTTGGCGCTCGCGTCGCTTTATCGGAGCAAAGCTGGAGGGGCCCTTAAGACGTACGGGCTGTCAAGCATGGAAGCGCTGAGCTGACCGAGACAGCCCAGCCTTGCGAAACGGAGTTGACACGGCTCAAAGAGATGCAGGCCAAAACTCGCGAGAGCGATCTTCAAATCTAAGGTCGTAAGGTTGTAAGAAAACGGCGCATTGAAAACTACCATACGCGCGTGAATGTAACCGACCATCTCTCGGACCACGGCTCCGTTCTTCTGTTCGACAAACGCCTGGTCGTTCTTGCGGTAAGGCCGGCATTCTAGGCCGGTCATTCCGACAAGATCGATCTCCTCCACGAGGCGTTCGGCCACGGAAGGTCCGATTGTCAGACGTAGACCATCGTCGGTTCGGGCAACGCGGAGTCTGAGGCCTTCGTGCCTATCCATGACATGGGCAAGGCCATGCTCGAGCACTCGGATATTCAGGATTCCGCCGGGCAAGAAGAACAGATCGCCGATGCACGTGGAGGCGAGCAGGCCAAGGGCTACATGGTGGCCTGGGTCATCGATCGCGCCGATGCAGGCGCCACCAGATGACATTGGTGATTCAAACTCATCGGTTCGACGCTGATCGTAAGCGCAGCTCTGCGGCGCTTTAATTGGCGCTTGACGTCTGTTTGATCACGGTGTGTCCTGGCACGGCATCGTCAACTTAATCGACCGCCGAGCCGAAGGAGGCGATTCTCAGAGGTCGAGAGTCGGCGATAGCGCTTGTCATGGAGATCTCGCGCCAAGTCGCAAAGGCTCGCTCGCGCGAAGCACGACGGAAGTCGGCGGTGGCGGCTCCGGGATAGGGGATGTGGAAAAGGTTCGCGACCTGATCGTGAACGGACAGAAACCGTTGAGCCTGACGGGACGATTTGAAGCGCGTCATGATCCGCTCGCGTCGCCGCGTCGGCTGATGAGAATTCTCGGCCCGATTGTTGAGAGCTTTGTGCTGGCGATGTTCGACGTGTAAGCCCATCTTCGCCCTCGCAGCGCCGTACGAACGCAGCTTATCCGTGATCATAACGCGCGGCGGCGTGCCGGCGGATTTCAAGAGCTTCTTCATGAGCCGCTGCGCAGCGCGCGTCTCTTCGACGCTGGATCAAGACGTCGAGAACGAAACCATTCTGGTCGACAGCGCGCCAGAGCCAATGTTGTTCGCCCGCGATCGAGATAACGACCTCGTCCAGATGCCATTTGTCACCGCGGGCGGGAGCGCGCTGGCGGATCCGATCGGAGAACGGCTTGCCGAATTTCCGTCCCCACTGGGGCACGGTTTCATAGGTCACGCCAATGCCACGCGCCGCCAGCATTTCCTCGACCATGCGCAAGCTTAAGGGAAACCGGAAATACAACCAAACGGCATAGCTGATCACTTCCGGTGGGAAGCGATGGCGGCGATAAAGAGGGTCCTTGGCAGTCCGCATGCCGCTCGTCTACCCCCTCCGCCGCTCCAATTCGTTAACTTGACGGTACCCTCTGACCTCATCTGGCTCAAGCCGAAAGGCTGCACCGAATCGAAGCCGAACTCCTTCACAAATTGCGCAGATCGCTTCCTCAACATGGTTCAACGCTCGTCAGCTCGACGTAAGCTAAATGTCTTAGAGGCTGCAACGTTCGATGTGGGCCGAGAGGTCGCATAATTTGCTCAGTCCGACAAGGAGCAGGAAATGGATCCCTTTGATGCAGGGCAGGCTCAGCGCGGTAATGGCAGCACCGAATCTTCCGGCCGCGAGGACCGGGAAGGTGAGGAGGCGCAGTGGGTTGGAGTCTTGACCCACGCGGTGCTCGCCGCTGACGATCCGGCAAATCTCGGGGATTCTGCTCCTGCGGAGGGGGGGCACGACCAGATGCTGGAGGAGTGGGCTGCCGAAGAGGGGCAGAACCCGCTCGAGGATCGACAAGAGGCTGTAAGGCGAGTGAATGCTTGGAATCAGGGCGAGCTGAATCTTGCAATGCTGCGCCTCACCAGCCTGCCTCCACTTCCAGCCGGGCTCCACTCGCTCGACGCGTCCTTCAACCGGCTGACCAGTCTGCCCGAGACTCTCCCTGACGCGCTCAATTCGCTCAATGTTAATGGGAATCAGTTGGTCAGCTTGCCCGCGCTTCCGGCCGGGCTCGCCTTGCTGGACGTGTGGAGCAATCGGCTCACCAGCCTGCCTGAGACCCTCCCGGCCGCGCTCGAGGGCCTCAACGTCGGCAACAACCAATTGACGAGCCTGCCCGAGGCCCTCCCGGCCAGGCTCGAAAGCCTTGACGTTAGTGTAAACCAATTGACGAGCCTGCCCGAGACTCTCCCGGCCAGTCTCGGAAGCCTTGACGTTGGTGTAAACCAATTGACGAGCCTGCCCGAGACTCTCCCGACCAGTCTCGGAAGACTTTACCTTAACGATAACCAGCTAACCAGCCTACCCACGGGCTTGCTAACGCAGTTGGGGGCTGCTGCGGAGGTGGTTGTGTCTGGCAATCCGCTGCCCCAGGAGATGCTGATGAACCTGGACACAATCCAAAGTACCGATGGGTATGCCGGCCCGAGGGTCGTCTTTGATTTGTCTGAGACGCACGAAGATCAGTGGGAGGACGCCGCCGTTGCGCCGTTTCCTCTCGAGACAGTAGCTGCGGAGTCTCTTCCCGAGGCAGTAGCGGACTGGCTCAACGGGGATCCGAAGGAGGGCGATCCCGAGGTGGTGGCCAAGTGGCAGAGCTTTGCAGAAGAACCCGGTGCCCAGCAATACGCAGACTTCCTCAACGGGCTGCGGAATACCGTGAACTCTGGGAACGAAGGATTCCAGCAGGGGGTGGCCAATGATCTGCGGCAGGCAGCGGCCAACCCGCAATTGCGCGCGCAGTACTTCCAGCTTGCTCTTGACGCCAACGAGAGCTGCGCGGATCGCAGAACTTTGACCTGGAACGGCATGCAAACCGCGCGCCTGATCGCCAACGTCGAGAACGGGCTCTATGACAATAACGAGGGGGTAGCGGCCCTCGTTGATCTAGGCCGTGTCATGTTCCGCTTGGAGGCACTGGGGGGGATCGCGCGCGAGAAGGTCCAATCGCTCCGCACAGGCGGCACCATCAACAACGTCGACGAAATCGAGGTCTACCTTGCCTATCAGGCCACGCTGCGCGAGCGGCTGGGGCTGCAGCACATCGCCCCGGACATGAACTACTTCTACGACTCTCACCTCACCGAGGAAGACATTGACAGGGCTGAGACGTCTGTGCGGAGCAAGGAGGCGACGGGGTTCGCCGACTATTTGGCGACGGACTGGAAACCTTGGGACGATGTGGTGCTCCGCATTGAACCGGAACACCATGCCACGATGGAGGAAAAGCTCGCCGATGCCTTGGAGGAGGAGTTCCCGGGCCGACTGAAGCAAAAGCTCGTTGAAGCGGGACTGATCGGCGCTGAGGCCGATGTCGTTGCGGATGCCGAGCGGGAGTTCGGACCCCAGGTCAGCAAGGACATCGCTCGCGAGATCAAGGGTGCTCTGAGGGACACGGTGCTCAACAAACGCGGCCTCAGTCTGTGAAGCGGCGTCTGCTGCTTGACCACGCGGTCCTTCATCCAGATCGAAGGATCAAGCAACTGCCTGAGCGAGGTATTGGTTCAACCGCAGCGGCGGAAACTGAACTGCGACGGCTGATCAGCCATTATGCTGTGAAGCGGCAGTAGTGCTTTGGCAAGACCAAGGCCGTGACCGCCACGGCCCGGAAGATCGCAGTTCTGTTCTACAATGCTGTGCGATACGGAATGGACTATGTCGATCCCGGGGCCTCGTCCTACGAGACGCGCTACCGGACGCGAGTGGTCAACAATTTGCAGCGGCGTGCCAAGGCATTCGGCTTTGTTCACCTGCCCTTGGAGCCGAAAGTAGATGCTGCCGTTTCTTAGGAATCGTTCTCAAGCGTCAGCTCCCCGATCTTGGCGTGCAGCGTTTTCACGTCCCCCGCGGGCTCGCTCGTTCTGTTGCCACCGCGAGGACCAAAGACCTCGGCCGCCGCTTCCTGAAGCTGGGACTTCCACTGCGTGATCCGGTTCGGATGCATGTCGAAATGCTCAGCCAGCTCGGCCAGCGTCATCTCGCCCTTGATCCTTGATCGCCGCTAACGCCACCTTGGCCTTGAATGCGAGTGCGTGCTGCCGGCGGGCTCGTCTGCTCATCGTCTCTCCTGATTCGCGGGACAATCTTGCCCGCCGTCAGGCAGAAACTCCACTCATCGCCCTGTCCAGATTTCCGGAGCCAGCTCTTTCTGTTCTACGCGCTACCCGACATAGGCATCCGTCTGACGCCGTTCGAGACTTCCTGGCTAGCGCTCGCATTGTGGGGCGGTGCTTATCAAACGGAGGTCTTCAGGGCCGCATTCGAAGCTGTGCCGAAAGGCGAAGTGACGGCAGCTCGCGCTCTCGGCTTGCCGGCGTTCCAGACCTTTCTTGACATCACACTCCCGATCGCGTTGCGCATCGCGATCACCGGAACAACAACCACGGCGATCACGCAGTTCAGGTCGTCCTCCTTCATGATCGTCGTCGGCTATCAGGAATTGACCTATGTCGCCAACCGGATCGTGTCAGATACGTTTAAAGTGTTTGAGACCTTCGGAATCGCTTGTCTCATGTACCTGCTGGTGTGCAGCATCCTAAGCGCTTTGTCTCGTACGTTCGAGCGCAGGCTCGCGGTTCCGGGGCTGGGAGTAGTTAAATGACCAACTGGGTTTGGCCTGTCACCCTTTACCTTGGTAAGAGCCTTTTGGTTACTTTGTGGATCTCGCTGCTCACCGTCATTTTGGCGACAATCCTTGGTCTCCTGATCGCGGCGCTGTCGCAAAGCACGCTCACGTTCGCGCGCTTTGTCGGACGGCTTTACGTTGAGTTGTTCCGCGGCGTGCCGTCGCTTATGATACTCCTCTTCGTGTTCTTTGCCCTTCCGCAAATTGGTCTCCGCACGGGCCCACTCACGGCCGCAATAATCGGATTGGGGCTCTGGGGCGGGGCGAACATCGGTGAGGTCTTTCGAGGCGCCTTGGATTCAATTCCACATCGCCAAGAGCAGGGCGCCCGAGCGCTTGGCTTGAGCGCAACGGAAGCGCTTGTGTTCGTCATTTTGCCACAAGCATTTCGGCGTGCGTTGCCGCCCTACGTCGGGCAGCTCACCGTTCTCGTCCAGGCGAGTGCACTGACGTCCGTTGTTGGGGTGTCGGATCTCTTGGGATCGGCGCGTCAAATGATAGAAAGACTAGCGTATGTCGGAACCGGAGACTCACACGCCATCGAGATCTATCTGGGCGTGCTGAGCATATTCTTTGTGATCTGCTACGCGTTGAGCGGGCTGGCCAGTATGATCGAACGCTGTCTTCGAGTCTGAAAACAATTCCTAGTCGATCGAAACCTTCTAGGGAAAGGCAATTGCGCCGTTTGAGCGAACCCGCTCGACTCCATCGAGCGCTTTGCGCGGAGACATGTTCTAGGGTCTGTACCTAAATAGCGCCACGTGATTCTCTTGCCTACGTGTTGATTCGGGGGCGAGAGAATGCGCGCTGGTTTGTTTTGGCTGAACGACAGGCAATGGGCGCGTATCGAACCGCATCTGCCGAGGGGACTGACGGGGCCGGATCGGGACGACGACCGACGCATCGTCAGCGGCATCATTCACATGCTGCAATCGGGTGCACGATGGCGTGATTGTCCACGTGAATACGGCCCTTACACGACGATCTACAATCGCTTCAATCGCTGGGCCAAGCGAGGACGATGGTGCGCAATCTTCGAAGCGCTGGCCAAGCCTGGCGAAGACGGCGTCGTACTGTCGCTCGACTCGACCTCGATTAAAGCTCACCGGTGTGCCTCCGGCGGAAAAGGGGGGAGCACAATCAAGCAATCGGCCGCTCGCGCGGAGGCCGCACGACAAAAATCCATGCGCTGAGCGATCCGCTCTGCCGGCCGGTCGTCCTGCATCTGACTCCAGGCCAGGATGCCGATATCGCTGCGGCTCCCGATGTCCTGGCGCTCGCGCCACCCATGAGCGTGCTCCTCGCCAAGGGTATGATGGCGACAAGCTTCGCGGCGCAATCATTCGTCGTGGCGCCAAGCCCGTAATCCCCAATAAATCTAACCGTGTCGTCATCCATCGCTTCAACAAACGCGCCTACAAAGGACGAAATGTCATCGAACGCTGCTTTGGCAGGCTCAAGGACTTCCGGCGCATCGCCACGCGATATGACAAGCTCGCCCGTAATTTTTTGGCCGCTGTTCATCTCGCCGCTCTCGTCGCATATTGGCTCAATTGAGTCTGGACCCTAGTTCAAGCAAAGCCCAAACTGCACCGAGAGCGCGCCCACGCCAGTCAGATCATCGCCTAAAAAGCGGCCGTGCGGACGGCCAGAGTCGAATCCTCTTGGTCTGGACTCGCATCATCATACCGGACGGCAACTCGATCGTGCTGGAGCGCCAGCCGGGCGCCGACAGTGGTGGTTATGCCGGACTCGAGGACGATGTCGACAACCACTGGGGCATGCTATTCAAGGCCGCCGTTCTCTCGACCATGCTCAGCGTCGGAGCAGAGGCGGCACGAGCCAAATGAGAACAACCTCGTTCAAGCGATCCGTAGCGGTGCGTCCATCAGCATCAGCCAGACCGGCCAATTGGTCGTGCAGCGTCAGCTCAACATCCAGCCGACGCTGACCATCCGGCCAGGTTTCCGGTCCGCGTGATCGGCACGCGCGATTTGGTGCTGGCGCCCTACAGCAATGGAGGAGCGCCATGACGAAGCTCAAGCTTGGGCCGCTTGAAGACGACAAGCCAGTCAAGCTCACGACCGAGCTGCCGGCGGCGGTCTTTAGGGATCTCAGAAGCTACGCCGAGATCCTGACGCATAGCGTAGGTCTGATGACGCGGACCGAGCCTGCTAAACTGATTGCGCCGATGATCGAGCGTCGCATGGCGACCGACCGCGCCTTCGCGAAAGCACGGCGAAATACACTCAGCTCGCACCTCGGTCATAGCGTTCACGACGCAGGTCAAGAAACGGACGCAACGATGGATTGCCGTTAGCTTGCCGCCAGTAAGCGCGAAAGCTGAGCACAGGGTTTGCCGGTTCGGGAAGGCAAGGCGTCCAGCCATAAGATGTATTGGCCGAACAATTCGGTCGTCAAATCGGCCGGCGCCTGAACCCTGCCGCTATCGGCGAGAAAGCGGGCAAAGAACTTCAGTGCTTTCCAGCATTGGTGACGCGTGCTAGGTGACGACGATGCATGATGCCCCCGGAACGCCTCGGCATAGGGAGCAACAAATTCGGCTGGAAGATTGGGTTGCCCGAGGTCGAACCGCTGCGCCGGTTCGCCCCACGCATCCCGGAACGGCATCGTCAACTTAATCGACCGCCGAGCCGAAGGCGGCGATTCTCAGAGGTCGAGATTCGGCGATAGCGCTTGTCATGGAGATCTCGCGCCAAGTCGCAAAGGCTCGCTCGCGCGAAGCACGACGGAAGTCGGCGGTGGCGGCTCCGGCATAGGGGATGTGGAAAAGGTTCGCGACCTGATCGTGAACTGACAGAAAGCGTTGAGCCTGATGGGACGATTTGAAACGCTTCATGATCCGCTCGCGTCGGCTGATGAGAATTTTCGGCCCGATTGTTGAGAGCTTTGTGCTGGCGATGTTCGACGTGAAAGCCCATCTTCGCCCTCGCAGCGCCGTACGAACGCAGCTTATCCGTGATCATCACGCGCGGCGGCGTGCCGGCGGATTTCAAGAGCTTCTTCATGAGAAGCTGCGCAGCGCGCGAGTCTCTTCGGCGCTGGATCAAGACGTCGAGAACGAAGCCATCCTGGTCGACAGCGCGCCAGAGCCAATGTTGTTCGCCCGCGATCGAGATAACGACCTCGTCCAGATGCCATTTGTCACCGCGGGCGGGAGCGCGCTGGCGGATCCGATCGGAGAACGGCTTGCCGAATTTCCGTCCCCACTGGCGCACGGTTTCATAGGTCACGCCAATGCCACGCGCCGCCAGCATTTCCTCGACCATGCGCAAGCTTAAGGGAAACCGGAAATACAACCAAACGGCATAGCTGATCACTTCCGGTGGGAAGCGATGGCGGCGATAAAGAGGGGCCCGGGCGGTCGGCATGCCGGTCGTCTACCCCATCGGCCACCCCTATTCGTTAACTTGACGGTGCCGGTTGGGAGTGAGCCTACAAGCTTTGGCAGGCGACCAACTCAACGAGTTAAGGTATTCTGGGGCAAACTCGGTCGCAGATCACCGCGCAAAGCCGGGACACCGACCAGATCAAGGAGATCACTGATGGCCCACAAGAAACTGGTCAATCAGAGCGGGTTGTTGCTTACAGTGTTACTCATCACGCGTGTTGGCTCGGAGCCCAACCAGTCCGTGACGACGCGCGGCAGCAGCTGGGATAACGTGCTAAACACACATGACACGCTGGCCTTTAGCGGAGCGGACGGCCTGAACGTGGTGGGCTCGAATACGTAACCGCGGTCCACGGCGCTACGACCACCGACTCTCTACGGCCTGAACGCCGCCGGCAGTTTGATGGAAGCTCCCGTCGGCGACTAACGCGTCCCGGAAATCCGACGCTTTGTCGTGCTGAACATCGTCACCTTTCTGTGATCACTTCCAGACAGTGCGTCGCGCCGCCAGTTAAGCCTGTGGTCAGGCATAGGCAAAAGCGAATCCCTTTAAAGCGATCGTCAACGACGACTATCGCAAGGCCCAGAGAAGCCGGAAACGGACCGGCGCTTCCCCACATGATGCTCCGGTCCCTATCCAATTCTGAACCGATGATGTGACGCCGACCATGCTGCCCAGTTCTCAACAGGCCCGAGATGTGGCCTATCAGCTTCACGCCTATACCAACGCGCGGTCGCACCAACGGGCCGGGCCGCTCATAATTGAACGCGGCGAGGGCCCCTACGTCTTCGACACGGCAGGAAAACGCTACCTCGATGCGATGGCCGGTCTCTGGAGTGCGGGTCTTGGCTTCAGCGAAAAGCGGCTTATCGAAGCCGCGCATCGCCAGATGCAAATCCTGCCATTCTATCATACCTTCGCATCACGATCGAATGGGCCTTCCATCGCGCTTGCCGAGAAGCTGGTGAAGATGTCTCCGGTGCCAATGAGTAAGGTGTTCTTCACAAATTCCGGCTCGGAAGCGAACGATACGGTGTTGAAGCTGATCGCCTATCGATCGAATGCAGCGGGCCAGCCTCAGCGCAAGAAGGTCATCAGCCGGTTGCGCGGCTATCACGGCGTCACGATCGGTGCGGCAAGCCTGACCGGATTTCCAGACAACCACCGCTCTTTCGATCTGCCGCTCCCCAACATTATGCACACGGGCTCCCCCCATTTCTACAAGGACAGCCGTGCGGGCGAATCGGAGGAGACCTTTGCTACGCGTCGGGCCGAGGAGCTCGAGTCGCTGATTCAGCGCGAAGGTGCCGATACCATTGCAGCATTCTTCGGTGAGCCTGTCATGGGCGCGGGCGGCGTCATCGTTCCGCCGCCGACTTACTGGGACAAAATTCAAAGTGTGCTAAAAAAGCATAGCATCCTTTTGGTCGCTGATGAGGTGATTTGCGGCTTTGGCCGGACAGGAAAAATGTTCGGTTGCGAAACCTACAACATCGCGCCCGATGTAATCGTGGTGTCGAAGCAGCTCACGTCCAGTTATTTTCCGTTATCTGCGATCATAATGAATGACTACATGTTCGAACCAATCGCGGACGAGAGCAATAAGGTTGGACTGCTGGCTCATGGCTTCACGGGCGGTGGTCACCCGGTCGGAGCCGCCGTAGCGCTCGAAAACCTCAAACTCATCGAGGAGCGGGGTCTGATTGCGAACGTTGGCCGCATCGGGGCCTACATGCAGGAACGGCTGCGCACGCTCGTTGACCATCCACTCGTTGGGGAGGTCCGTGGCGTTGGCCTTATTGCGGCAATCGAGCTGGTGCTGGACAAGAAACGGAAAGTCGCCGCTACTACTCCGGGCGATGTTGGCAGCATTGCGAGCCGGTTGCTGCACGAGCGAGGGATCATCGTGCGGAATGTAGACGATGCATTGTCGATATGCCCACCTCTGATCGTCAACAAGGATCAAATCGACGAGCTCATCGACGGGATCACGGGCATGCTCCACGATCTTAAGGCGACTGTAGTTAATTGTCGCGAGCCTCACTAGCGTTCACTCAACTCCGCTTAGTGCGCCGCGAGTCCGATTGTCTGGACATCCATCAATGAGGGGCAAGGTGCTCGACCTCGCGGTCGACGTCCGCGTCCGGAGCCCGAATTTCGGACGCTACGTTGCCGCCGAATTAAGCGAGCATAACCGGCGGCAACTATGGGTTCCGCGCGGATTCGCGCACGGTTTCGTTGTGTGCTCTCAGAGACCGCGGACTTTTTCTACAAATGCGATGATTTCTATAATCCGGAGAACGAGGTTTCGATCCGCTGGGACGACCCGGTGATCGGTATAAACTGGGGTATCAAAAAGCCGTCGCTCTCGGCCAAGGACGCGGCCGCGCCGCTGCTTGCCGACATCCAAAACTTCCATTGTACGGGCGGATACTGGTGACGGGAACCCGCGGGCAGGTCGGAGGTGCATTGATGCCCGCAGGTAAAGGGGATCGAGGCTGAAGTATTGGAAGGTTGAGGAACACGAACCGGTTCACCCGCATCGGAGGGCTGAAATGTCGCCTCCGTCTACACGGCTTAACAGGTGGAATGCTGATGATGATGTCGCCGGACAGTCGGCGCATTCGCCGCTGCCTTTGGGCGTAGCCGACAGCTGGATGGTGGGCATTTCACGGACTCTTCCTGGCCGAATCGTGTCTCTCGCTGCAGACCGGTGCCGGCGGCGCGGGCCGGATCAGCGGGCGGTCGCGGCCGAACGAGGCCAGCTGGGGTCATCTCCCGCGCGTCGAGCGCGATAGACGCGTCTTGGATTCGCCAGTCGAGGCCGCGGCTACGAGTTCGTTCCACGAGTCCGGCGGGTTCCCGCGGTCCAGCATCTTCCTGAACACGGCGTAGGCGTCGTTCGCGCTCTCGTAGGCGCGCAGCGTCGAGTCGTCGTTCACCCAGGCGAGAACGATGATCTTGGCGTCCGCCGATTGCTGATAGCGGAAGAACAGGCGGAACTGCTGCAGCAATTTCGCGCGGAACCAGTGCTTGTACTCGTCGCCGAGAGTGCCGCCCTGCCGATAGACGTCACGCGTTGGGTCACTCGGAATGTCGTCGAACGCCACCTTCAAGACAGCCGACAGGAGCTTCGCGGCGCGCTTCTTCTTGTATCCCTTCGGATCCTTCTTGCGCGCCTTCTCGACCGCCGCGATCATAGTCTCGAACTGGTCGAGAAATAGCGGATGGGCGTAGACCGTCCAACCGTTAACCCCGAAGGTGTCGTCGCTCACGTATCGTCTTCCGGCAGCGCCGCGTCGAGATCGACCTTAACACCCTTGACCAAGCCCTTGCCGCGCGCGACCAGCGACTTCGGCACCGGCCGGATCCGGGCTGGCTCGCTCCCCATGTCGCGGGCCAGGAACGCGAGGAACGTGCCGATCACCGGATCGCCGTGGTCGGCGCTCAACTGCTTCTTCGCGATCACAACGGTGCCGTCAGCGAGCCCCCGAAACACGACCTGGTCGCGCTTTCCCAGGGCCAGCATTTTGCGGATGGCGGCGGGCACGGTCGTCTGGCCGCGGTCTGTGATGGTCGCGGGGATCGAGAGGATTTCGGCGGTCTTGGCCATAGCGGCTCCTTGCGTCGTCACGACATCCCAATGTAATGCATCTGCATTGTAAGTCAAGTCTGCCTGGGTGCCTCGAGATGGCCGCAAACTGGCGATTCCGCCGTCTGGTGGAGTTGGCGCTGAAGCTCAACGAGAATGATGCACAATTGCCCGCCTCCAATGCCGCTGCTACAGCTGTGGCTCGGGGGTCTGCGCGAATGAATGGAAACTATAGAGCTGGCCCCGCAAATTCGGACAGTAGCTTGAGTGGATTTTCTGCCTGACAGCGGCGAGGATTCTTGCTGCGAATCAGGAGCGAAGATGACGAAGAAGAGCCGCCGGACGCATTCTCCGGCATTCAAGGCGAAGGTTGCTTTGGCTGCGGTCAAAGGAGACAAGACACTGGCGGAGCTGGCGCAACTGTTTGATGTTCATCCGAACCAGATCACGATCTGGAAAAACCAGCTCCTGGAAGGCGCCGCCGGCGTGTTTGGGCATGACAAGACATCGGCCGAGACGCCGGTCGATTTGAAGGCGTTACATGCCAAGATCGGCGAGCTGGCGTTGGAAAACGATTTTTTGTCCGGCGCGCTCACCAAGGCGGGCCTGCTGAGCGCAAAGCGATGATCGACCGCGGTCATGATCTTTCTATCGTGCGCC
Source organism: Bradyrhizobium sp. B025 (assembly GCF_042257955.1). Lineage (NCBI taxonomy): Bacteria > Pseudomonadati > Pseudomonadota > Alphaproteobacteria > Hyphomicrobiales > Nitrobacteraceae > Bradyrhizobium > Bradyrhizobium sp. B025. The sequence goes on from NZ_CP170150.1 coordinate 1,102,771, forward strand.
AGGCGAAGGTCCTGAAGCTGGCTCGCAGCACGGTCTACTATGAACCTCGGCCAGTTTCGGCCGAGGACTGCGCGTTTCGCGGGATCGTGAGCAAGGCTTTCGGAGCCTTGCAGCGCTTCGGCCGACAACTCAACCGGCTTAGGGATGACCTCGTGGTTAACGAGGAAGTCCAATGCCTACCCAGAGATTGTCGATGCGCCGGATCAAGGAAGTCCTTCGGTTAAAACATTTTCAAGGCCTGCCAGAGCGGGCCATCGCGCGGAGCGTGGGCGTCAGCAACGGCGTTGTGCACAGCTACCTGAGCCGCGCCCGCTCTGCTGGGTTGAGCTGGCCGCTTCCGGAGGGAATGACCGATGAAGACCTGGAGCTTTTGCTTTTCCCGGCCCCACGACCAGCGTCTCAGAGCCCGCAGCGGCCGGTGCCCGACTGGAGCTACATCGATAAAGAGCTCCGCCGGCGCAACGTAACCCGTCGCCTGCTCTGGGAGGAGTATCGCGCCGTTAATCCCGACGGTTTCGGGTACACGTGGTTCTGCACTACCTACGAGGCCTGGAAGGGGCGGGTCCGACCTTCGATGCGGCAGATTCATCTGGGCGGCGAGAAGGTGTTCGTGGATTTCGCCGGCGACACCATCGACATCGTCGATCCCCTGACCGGGGAAGTGCAGCCGATGAAGCTGTTCGTCGCGGCGATGGGCGCTTCGAACTACACCTACGCCGAGGCCTGCCCCAGCGAGAGCTTGGCCGACTGGATCCGGGCCCACGTCAACTTGTTCACGTTTTTGAGCGGAACGGCGACGTTCGTGGTCTGCGACAACCTCAAAGCCGCCGTCAGCAACCCCGACCGCTACGATCCCGGCCTCAATCGCACTTATGCCGAGATGGCGAGCCATTACGGCACGGCCATTCTCGCCGCACGGCCGCGGCGCCCAAAAGACAAGGCGAAGGTCGAGGTCGCGGTGCAAATCGCCCAGCGCTGGATTCTGGCCCGGCTGCGCAATCAGCGCTTCTTTTCCCGGGCCGAGCTCAACGCCGCCATCAAGACACTCGTCGACGAACTCAATGCTCGTCAAATGCGTGGCTTCGGCTCAAGCCGCGCCGAACTGTTTGCCGAACTCGACAAACCCAAGCTAACCCCGCTGCCAGATCAGCCTTATGCCTTCGCACGCTGGAAGCGCTGCCGCCTCGCTCCCGATTATCATGTCGAGGTCGACGGCCATTGGTACTCCGCGCCGTATCGTCTGATTGGCGAGCTGGTCGATGCCCGTATCGACGATCGGACGGTTGCCGCGCGGCGAACAGGATGGAAGTGGAGCGTCGACCATGATGAGAGGGCTACGCCGGGCTCGTGACGCAGGGAGGGCGTAGCCCGACCGGAGTTACGAGCCCGGCGTCGGCGCGATCCACAGCGGACCGCGCCGACTGGTGATCGCGGCCGGCTGGTTATGCAAGTGGTTCTTCCGCCAAGAGGAATCACTCGCGTGCCAGGCCGACACATTACCGATCACCAAATGAGGCTCTACATGAAGTACCGTCAGACCGATAGCCCACCCGTGGCCGCCGCCAAGGCTTCGTTCAGCACCTCGACCGCTTACCGGATCGAGAAGGATCGACGCCTTCCGTCGCAGAAGAAGGCTCCCCGCGGCCGTCGCCGGCCAGATCCCTTGGCCCGCGTATTTGAGACAGATATCGCGCCGATGCTGAAGGCCGCCCCCGGTGTGCGGCCGGTCACGATCTTCGAGGAGTTGCTCCGACGCCATCCCGAGCTCGGCGCCGGCATCCGTCGCACGCTGGAGCGCCGGATCCGGGCCTGGCGGGCGATCCACGGCGAGGAGCAGGAGGTCATCTTCCGCCAGACCCACGAACCCGGTCAGCGCGGCCTGTCCGACTTCACCGACATGGGCGAATTGGGTGTCACGATCGCGGGCGTACCGCTCGACCATCGTCTCTATCACTTCCGGCTGGCCTATTCCGGGTTTGAGCACGCCCATGTCGTGCTCGGCGGTGAGAGCTTCGTCGCTCTGGCCGAAGGCCTGCAGAATGCCTTGTGGTCACTCGGTGGGGCGCCACGGGAGCATCGCACCGACAGCCTGTCGGCCGCCTTTTGCAATCTCGACCGCGACGCCAAAGACGATCTGACGCGGCGATACGAAGACCTCTGTGCCCATTACGGCATGCGGCCTTCCCGCAACAATCGTGGCATCGCCCACGAGAACGGGGCGATCGAGAGTTCGCATGGTCATCTCAAGCGAGCGATCGGCGACGCGCTGTTGCTGCGTGGCACCGCCGACTTCGACGATCTAGCTGCCTATCGTGGCTTCATCGATGAGATCGCCAGCCGCCGCAATGCCCGCAACGCCAAGCGGATCGACAGTGAACGTAGCGCACTTCAGGATCTGCCGGACCGCCGCACGTCGGACTATGAAGAGGTGATCGTCCACGTGACGTCGTCCGGCGGCTTCACCTTGCGCAAGGTGTTCTACACGGTGCCGTCGCGCTTGATCGGCCATCGGCTGCGGGTGCGCCTGTATGACGATCACCTCGACGTGCGCATTGCCTCGCCTTAATTGTTACCGGATCCTAAGCCGTTGCCTCACGTAAATTGCTCCCCTGGACCGGGAACGAGCGAGGGGCGGAGATGGGGTGGCTAAGCATGGCAACGCGGAAGGAACTGACGGCGGCGGCAGGCGTGCGCTATCGGCGGTCGGATCGCGCGAAGAAGGCGCGGATATTGGACGAGTTCGTCGACATCACCGGATTCCATCGGAAGCATGCGATGCGTCTACTTCGAAACCAGGAAGGCGTACATCCGGGCCGACGGGCGCGACGTCGGATATATAATGAAGCAGAACACACCGCACTCGTGCTGCTTTGGGAGGCGTCAGACCGCATCTGCGGGAAGCGACTGAAAGCATTAATGCCCGCGCTGATTGAGGCGATGGAACGGTACGGGCACCTCGACCTTGCCCCTGAGATTCGCACCAAACTTTTGGCGATGAGCGCTGCGACGATCGACCGCGCCTTGGTGCGGGTTCGAGAAAAATTGGGTCGCAAGCGCCGGCGGCACGCGGGGCATTCCCTGCGTCGCAGTATTCCAATACGGACTTCGGCAGATTGGAATGATCCGGCGCCGGGATTCGTCGAGGCCGACCTTGTAGCGCATAGCGGTCCATCTGCGCGCGGCAGCTTCATCCAGACCCTCGTGCTCACCGACATTGCTACCGGCTGGACAGAGTGCGCACCTCTGATCGTGCGCGAACAGACGCTGGTGAGCACGGTGCTGACGGAATTGCGCAAGCAATTGCCTTTTGCGCTGCTCGGCTTCGACACGGACAATGACACCGTGTTCATGAATGAGACGTTGAAGGCCTACTGCGAGGCGGCCAACATTGTCTTCACGCGTTGCCGTCCCTACCGGAAGAATGACCAGGCGTTCGTCGAGCAAAAGAACGGCGCCGTCGTGCGCAGGATGGTCGGCTATCGTAGGTTCGAAGGCCTGGAGGCGGCCAAGCTACTGGCGGAACTCTATCGGTCAGCGCGGCTGTTCGTAAACTTCTTCCAACCTTCGTTCAAACTGTTAGCCAAGCAGCGCGACGGTGCTCGTGTACGTAAGACATACAGCGCGCCGGCAACACCCCACCAGCGCCTGTCAGCGGACGCCCGCACGCCTGATGCGGTCCGCCACCATCTCCAGGAAATCTATACCGCTCTCGATCCGGTCACGTTGTTGCGCGACATCCGCGACGTGCAGGAGCGCCTCGCGGCGCTCGCGGATATCCAACCATCCGCCCATCCTGCTGCGGCATCACAATCGATTGATCGCTTCCTGGCAAGCCTGCGAACGGCCTGGAAGGACGGCGCCACGCGCCCGACGGATCGGCCAATCGTGAAGGCTAAAAGGGGCCGGCGTCGTCCCGATCCGCTTATCCGGGCAACGTCAGATTTGAGAAAATGGTTTGAAGCCGAGCCTTGGCGGACCGGCAGCGAACTGCTCTCGCGCCTGCAGGTGGAATATCCTGGAGACTATCCGAACAAGCTTCTTCGAACCCTTCAACGTCGGTTGAAATCCTGGCGCAGCGAGCAAGCGAATGCGCTGCTGTTTGCTTCAGAAAAAATGCCGCCAGGGCATGAGGTCACAACACCCCAATGACGTGCGAGGTGCCAGCGGAGGAGGCCGGGCGCTCCGAAACCCCGGCCATCTCCGCACCCGGCCTCCTCCTCAACTCAGGCCAGGAGCAAAATAAATGAGGCAACTGATCGCGCCCGGGAGCATCGATATGTGAGGCAATACGTCTTCCGACCCAGATCGTCGCGCTATAGACGGTCGAGATCTTCCACAAGGGCCAGCGGATCGCCAGCCATGCCCGCGCGCCCAACCGACGCGGACACACCACCATCGCCGACCACATGCCCAGCGCCCATCGCCGCTACGGCGAATAGACCCCCGCCGCGGTGATCGCCGCCGGCGAGCGGATCGGTCCTTCGACAGCAGCGTTTTTCCAGGCCGTGATCGACGCCCGGCCCCATCCAGAACAAGGCTTTCGAACCTGCCTTGGCATTCTGGCGCTCGTCAAAAGCTACGGCGCCGACTGACCGGAATGGCCAAGGCCTTCGAGGAGCAGCGCCGATCGCCCGATCTCGAAGCCCTGCCGTTCGAAGATCGCATCGGCCTGTTGGTCGACCGCGAAGCCGCCGAACGCGACACCAGGCGGCTCACCACGCGCCTCAAGATCGCCGCACTGCGCCAGACTGCTTGCGTCGAGGACGTCGATCTGCGCACCCCGCGGGGCATCGACCGCGCCGTTTTCGCCAAACTCGTCGAAGGTCGCTGGATCGATCGCCACGAGAATTTGCTCGTCACCGGGGCAACCGGCCTGGGCAAAAGTTGGTTAGCCTGCGCGCTCGGCCACAAGGCCTGCCGCGACAACCGATCAGTCCTCTATCATCGCGTTCCAAGGCTGTTCGAGGCGCTCGCGCGCGGAGACGGACGCTACGCCCGGCTCCTCAAAAGCCTCGGCCGCGCTCAGCTTCTGATTTTGGATGATTGGGGACTATCGGTGCTCACCGCCGCGGAACGCCGCGATCTGCTCGAAATCCTCGAGGACCGACATGGCCGCGCATCCACCATCGTCACAAGTCAGCTCCCCGTGGACACCTGGCATGGAGCCATTGGGGACCCCACGGTCGCCGACGCCATTCTCGATCGCCTCGTCCACAACGCCCACCGCCTCCAGCTCACCGGAGAAAGCATGCGAAAACGCAGCGCCAAAACCATCACCCTTGACGGCCAACCAGAACACTGACTCTATCTCCCATCGGCCGTAGCGGGCTGCTCACGATCGTCTGAATTCAGTGCTCACGATCGCGCGAAATCGATGCTCACGATCCGTGAAATCCGCAGTCTGCTGGGCGATCGCCTGCTCGCGCGTCAGGCGGGCCATTTCGACCGTCGAGACGCTGCCCGATTTGATCAGTGACGAGGCCCGCTCGACGGCGGCCACTGCCTTCTCCCGTCGCGCGGCCGCGGCCTCGATCGCCGACTGGATTTCGGCAATGCGCGCCTGGAGCTGGAGGATGCGACCGTCGCGGAACTGGGCCGCCTGGCGGGCGAGGTCCTGTTGCGCCGTCTCGGCGGCCGCAAGCTTGGCGGCGAAACTCGGGCGCTCATTTTCCATCCGGGACATCTGCCGCCGAAGATCGTCGAGCCGCACGCGATCGCCACGCGCGTTGACGACATGAAGGATCGCGTCGCCCTCATGGACCACGCTGAGTTGCGTCGAGCCTTGCGGCGGCTTCGCGCTCACGGTGCCGTCAATCGGCGAGCGCAACGTCACGATCCTGGCATTGACCACGGCCGCAACGCTCGAGGTCTGCAGCACGGCCTTCAGCGGCAACCATCCGAAGACGGCCACAATCGCAAGGCCAATGCCGACCTTGAGCAGGCGGCGAACCGGCGCGAGCCTGCAGGTACTTCGGGATGGGAAGCACTATCGCTGACGGGCTCGCTCACCGGCTCGTCGTGCGCCGGCTGCAACCGATCCTGCAAATCGCGCTGCAACCCTCGTGCGCCCGATTCCTCGTCCTTGCTGACGGACGTATGATCTTCGGGAACGGGCTTCTGCTGTTCCTGATTCTCTCCTTTTGTGAGACGTCAAGCCCAACATATTGCTTCATAGCCCCTCCGATTCGTGTGATTGCGTGCAGGCTTGAAGATAGCGGACCTTTCGTCCCGCGGGCGCCGACCGCAATTATGTCATCGTGTGGGGTCCGGACGCCGATCGGCGTCCCAAGTACTTGATTGACTTCGCGCGTACGGGGGTCAATGTTCAGCGTCGATTCACAGCCAACTCTATCTCGCCCACGGCGACATCAGCCCCTGAGTCGGTTTTGCAGTGCCTGCCGATCGACGACGAGCTGGTCCAGGTGGACTGTCTGCCCTCCTTGCTCCAATTGCCTAACCAGCGCCCGCGTCCCGTCCACGACAAAGACGCCGCAATCATAAGTGTTCTGCTGCTGGGCCATGCCGGCTGGCTCCAGGCGGAGGTGCAGCCTACTTGCGAGATGCTCTGCATGCTTTTTGTTGAGTCCCCTGTAGGAATCGTAGTGGTAGGCGACCGGCTGCCCCCGGTCACTGCGATCAACGAACAGCAGCGACCAATGGTTGCCGAGGTTATTAGGATCTTCAGGGTTGGCATTAATCACGGGCAGGAACAGGAAGTCGGCTGTATCATTAAATTCATCATCATGGACGATGCGCTGGAACTCGGTTTGCACGACGCCATCGTCGTTAGAGCCCAGATAATTTAGGACGATGAGGGGATTCACGAACCGCGTCCGGGCGGCGAGATCCGGATCGTTCCTCTGCAAATCCTGCTCCTGGAGCCGGTAATCCCTGTCGATATGCTCGTCGCCCAGCCATTCCGTGTCCTCGAGCACCAGCCCGTGGCCGTGAGACGAGACTGTCGGATCTAAAGCCCCGATCTGAGCGTTGGCGGAGGTGATCGGAAACGGCCGTACAGAATTAGCATCGTCGCGTGATTCGGACGGCGTGGGCGCAGTCAGATCAACCAATGGAAAACCGCGGTAGGTGTCCGAGCGCGCCCTGGCAGCGGGCGCCGGCGCAAAGTGAGCATCGTCGCGCAATTCCCACGGCGTGGGCGCATCCAGATGCACCAATGACTCAAGGCCGCCGTAGATGTCTGAGGGAGCCCTGCCGGTTGATGGTGAGGCCGGTTCTTGCATCTGCCGTCGCGCCAGCTCCTCGCGCAACCACGCCAAAGCTTCATCATCCGAGAAGGCTGGCGCCGGAGAAAGCCCCTGCGGCGAACCGGGCTGTCGAGCGCCCTGGTGATGCCCCGGTACTGGCCCGGCAAACAGCGGCCGAAAGTCAGGCGCCGGGGCCCAAGCATTGTCACGCAACTCGAATGGTGTGCGCGGATTCGGATTAACCGCTGCCTCAAGACCGGCGTAGGTGTCTGAGCGAGCCCTGGCAGGATGCGCTGGCGCAAAATGAGCATCGTCGCGCAACTCGGACGGCGTCGGCGCATTCAGATCAACAAATGGCTCAAGACCAGCGTAGGTGTCTGAACGGGCCCTGGCAGGATGCGCTGGCGCAAAATGAGCATCGTCGCGCAACTCGGACGGCGTCGGCGCATTCAGATCAACAAATGGCTCAAGACCAGCGTAGGTGTCTGAACGAGCCCTGGCAGGATGCGCTGGCGCAAAATGAGCATCGTCGCGCAACTCGGACGGCGTCGGCGCATTCAGATCAACAAATGGCTCAAGACCAGCGTAGGTGTCTGAACGAGCCCTGGCAGGATGCGCCGGCGCAAAGTGAGCATCGTCGCGCAACTCGGACGGCGTCGGCGCATTCAGATCAACAAATGGCTCAAGACCAGCGTAGGTGTCTGAACGAGCCCTGGCAGGATGCGCCGGCGCAAAGTGAGCATCGTCGCGCAACTCGGACGGCGTCGGCGCATTCAGATCAACAAATGGCTCAAGACCAGCGTAGGTGTCTGAACGAGCCCTGGCAGGATGCGCCGGCGCAAAGTGAGCATCGTCGCGCAACTCGGACGGCGTCGGCGCATTCAGATCAACAAATGGCTCAAGACCAGCGTAGGTGTCTGAACGAGCCCCGGCAGGATGCGCCGGCGCAAAGTGAGCATCGTCGCGCAACTCGGACGGCGTCGGCGCATTCAAATCAACAAATGGCTCAAGACCAGCGTAGGTGTCTGAACGAGCCCTGGCAGGATGCGCCGGCGCAAAGTGAGCATCGTCGCGCAACTCGGACGGCGTCGGCGCATTCAGATCAACAAATGGCTCAAGACCAGCGTAGGTGTCTGAACGGGCCCTGGCAGGATGCGCTGGCGCAAAATGAGCATCGTCGCGCAACTCGGACGGCGTCGGCGCATTCAGATCAACAGATGGCTCAAGCCTGCCCTTAGCATGTGACGGGGGCCTGGATGGTGATGCTGGTTCGTGCAGCTGTTCACCCAACCAAACCCAAGCTCCCGCGCTTGGGCTTGCCGGCGTTGAGGGAAGATCCTGCGCCGAGCCGGGATGCCGATCGCCCCACGCGGCCGGCGAGCTCGGCTGCTCAGGGCCTGGCAGCCCCAGCTCTCGGTTCGCCTCGATGAGTTTTAAGTAGCTGCGAAGATGCGACAAATCGGGACGGTATCTTGCGCCTCCGGTCCGTTGGAACGCCAGCACATCGTTGTCCAGCGTTAACTGCTCCTTGCTAGAGCCGTTAAGTCGCCCGATGATGCTCCCTTTGCGATTCCCTTTAAGCCACGCACTCAGCGCGCGAAGACGTGTCGCCCGCTTTTGCGCAGACCCCTTATCCTTCGCAGTTTTAACATGTTTCAGAGCTTGGCTCAGCGCGCCCTCGATGAGGGGCGCATCTTCTGGATGAGGAACCAGGCGACGTGGGGCACCGAGGACGCGGGGTTCGGGAGCTTCGGCTTCTTCACCCCCACGCAAGAGCCGCCGGAGAACATCCAGGGCCGATGTAATGCGGTGCTGGGGGTCACGGCCCAATCTCCGGTACGCCGCAATTTCCTCATCCAGCGGTGTACCTTTTCGTAGCCGAGAAGCTACGGACCCCCCATGCTCTGCGTTGACCCAGCGAACAAATCTCCCAAGCCCGGAAACACTGTTATTGATGGCGCCTGGGGTGAGCTTGCGCCGCTTGGCGTCTACACGAAACCTCGCCAAGAGCTCCGCGTCTTCCCCTGGGAGCGGCTCGCCGATCAGCTCGTTTTGCGACAGCATCGGAGCCTGCATCTGCAATGGGGACGCCGCCAGTTGATGGGATGGCGTCTGCATCAGCTGCCGCTCAACGGCGACGCCCTGCGGATTGCTTAGCGTCTTCTGCCTCTTCGCTGATCTCAACTCCCCTATATCATGCTCATTGATGACGAGAACCTGCTCGCCTGGCCCGAGCGGGTTCCTGTGACGTTTATCCGTCAGTTCGTCGTCATGGTGGCGCCAGTTCAGGGACCCTGCAGCATCCAATGCCAGGCCATGCGGCGGTGAAACCCCATGGTCGGCGCGGGGCAAGTTCAAGTCACGAAAAGACCCTCCTGCATCCGCTGCTTGTTGATGGTGCGCAATTGTCTCGATAGGCGGCGAGGAGCTGGGTCCGTCCATCGTCTCCAAAAGCAGATCCTGCTGGTTCGCAGGCAGAGTCTCCGGCCAGCTGATAGCTCCGCTCGAGCTGTGCTGTGCAGTCGCGGCCCGGGTCCGGCTCGGCTCAGCGCGAACCGCGCCTTCGAAATCAGGAACGGGGCGAATATGAGGCCGGAGCTCGATCGCTCTAGCACCCGCCGGCGACCTCAGGAGATGAGCCAGTGCGGCCCCGGCTTTTCTGCGGCCACGGGGGTCCGCCTCCTTATACTGGCTGACATCATTATCCAGCGAGCCGTCGCCAAGTCGAGCAGCAATGCCGGGCTTATCGTTCTCACGGAGGTAATCACTGAAATCGATAAGAAGAGTTGCATACTTCCTGACGGTGTTGGCGGTGCCTGACGCTGCATCTTCCTTGTACCCTTTGATGAGATCCGCATCTTGGGAATAGGGATTCAGCTCAACCCGGCTTGCAATCGGCGCGATGCCGCCCGGCGATTGGGAGGCTCGAAGATGAACCAGTGGCGTAGCGATGGCCTGCCCCTCCTGCTTGCCGAACTCCAGGGCATCCTCGACCAGCGACTCTTCGGAAAGCCGGGCAGCAATGCCCGGCTTTCCGTTCTTTACGAGCCAATGCCCCAATCCGAGAAGACAACGTACATTGCGCCTGACGGTGCGCTCGGTGGCCCCAGCCTTGAAGAGTGCCGGCCCGAGCCCCTCAATAAGAGACGCATCGTCGGAATAAACAGGATCCATGCCGCTTCCTGCGAAAACCAAATTTGCATGGCCGAGCGGCAGCGCCGACGCATTCAGCGTCGTTCCACCGCCTTCACCGTGCGGAGCCGGCGTATATGGTTGCCCGCTCGCCCGCACGATGGGTCGCGCCTCAGATCGCGATGCATCCGCTTGATAGGCGCGGACCTGCATGAGCACGGGAGCGGACAGGACAGCGACCTCGCTCAGCTGCCGCTGAAAGGCCGCCGCCTCTGCCGACGAGTCGGCTGGAGAGGCATCTTGCGCGTCCACGCTATCCGTTTGTTGCCCCCCCCGATTCATTGAGACGAATTTCATGTGTACTCACTTTCGAAGATGAAGAGCCTGGAGCGCTGATCGCATGCGCCTGGACTTGAGACGACACATCGCCGGCATTTGACGGTTCAGCTGCCAAGCGAAAGGAAGTTGGGGTCACGACGCTCCCGATCGAATTTCAATCGGACCCTGTTGTCGATCTGTTCGAGGAAGCCCGCGCCGGCTTCGAGCTCATCGAGGATTTCCTCTCGGTGAGAAACGGTCCACTTGATCGTGTCACCACAGCGACGCTCTGGCGCGGGACACCCAGGTAACTACATCCCGAGGCGCGCGAACTGCATCGACGCGTGCTCCGCCTCGGGAAGGGGATGCCACGGCTGGCCGCCAGCTGCGGTGCGCAACAAGGACCTACAGAACGCCGGCGTGAGCTTGCCGCGGTGGATCACGACGTTCTCGCGCCCCGTCGCAGCTCGAGCGCTCTGCCAGTCCTGATTGTAGCCGCGCTGGTCATTGGACTTCACGTGGCAAGCGGCGAACCCGGCATCGCTCAGCGTTGCCAACTGCCTGGCATGTACCGGCCGCTTGGTATGGATGTGCACCCACATCGGGCTTGGCGTCGCGCCATTGCGCAGGGCCTTGGGCTGCAGCTTGATCTCGAACAGTGTCCCCGGATCATCCTTCAAGGCGCGCGGTGAATTCACAGCCGCCAACTCCCCGGCCGCTCGCAACTGTTCAAGATACTTCTGGGACGGAAACGCGTAGGTCTTCATGCAATCGATCGTGATCACCGCCTTTTGCGCCGTGAAAGAGTTTGCCTGTCCCTGCACCTCGGACAACATCGCCTTGAGCCGGGCTATTTTGTCGTGCACTTCCGGCACTTGCGCAGGCGTGAGTAGGACACGTCGGCGAGGCTCCTCCAGCGCGGCTACACTGGCCTCAATCTCGGAGGCCTGTGTCTGCAGGCGCTTAACGACGAGATCCACGGCGTGATCGGCGTCCTCGGGCTTCCCGTGGCGCGCTTGCGAGACCGCGCTTTGCTGAGCCGGCAGATCGAACTGCAAAAGTTCGTCCAATCGCTTGAGTAATCCGGTCAGTGCGTTCCTGGAGGGCGGAGCCTGCAATATCTCCAGGTGCCCGGTCGCCGACGATGACGCCCTCGCGAGTGCCGCCTCCTCCGCGCTCGCGAGTTTCTTCGTACCCAGATCCGAGAGTACGATCACCTTGACTGTCGGGGCCGTGGCAGCGTCGGGCGTGGCGAGCTGCGGCTCGCGCGGCCCGGCCGCCGAACTTCGCTCGCCTGCGGCCGGTGCGCGCTTGCCCTTCCCCTCCCTGCGGGCCGCGCCCCCCTCAACCACTACGGCAGTCCGGGCCGTCGGCTCAATCACGGCGGGCGTCTTTGGCTGCACGTCCAAAAGACGCGTGACGTCGTCCGCGGTGACCCATGCACCATCCGCGATCTGGCCCAACAGTTTTAATGGAAGGTCGGCATCCGTTCCGGCGTCCCTTAGCCTGGTAACGATTCCGTGCACCCCTGAGGCAAATTCCGAAAGCCGCTCCATGACTCCTTCCAGAACGGTGCAGTGGTCTGCGTCGAGTGCCGCTCCGTTGCTGCTCAGAACGGCTTCGGACGCCGAGTTAAATGCCGGAAAAACATCCTCGATAAAGGTCCCGAGCAGACGCACCCGCCCATCCTCACCCATGAGGGCGTCGCTTACAGCTGGTTCGAACGTGCTCGCCCGCGACTCAATTAGAAGCTGAGCAAGAGCAACCTGCGATTGCAGATACACGCACTTCGTATAAAGTGCCCAGCCGGTCTGCAGGCGTAGTGCGGCCTCTTCGGCCTGCCGCATCTCGGGCGTGGTGCTCGGCAAGTTGGCGGTGGCCGCGCAGACGGACTGCATCCGTTCCATGCGCAATGCCTTCTTTCCCCACCCCTCCATGCAGGCCTCGTAGTGCTTCGCCACGCTGGATACCGCTCGGCTCAGCTGGTCAGGCTGAGCGTTGGCAACTCGCATATTCTTGAGCAAGGCTGTTGCTTTCTTCCTGCTCTTCTCCAGGTCGCCGATAATCCAGGTGGCCACGATGTCGCATTCGTTTCCCGCAGCGATAGTTTCCTCGCGGAGTCGGCGAGCCCGACCGTCGGAAAGAAGCCCGCGCGCCATGTCCGGGGGGAGGCTCGCGTAATAGCCCAGAACTTCCGAGCCTGCCTTGACGACTTGATCGATCAGCTCTTGCGCCTCCGACGGGTTCGGGTTCTGGGCTCGTGTGGCTGCATTTTTAGAAGCATCAAGCCCCGCAAGCAGGCTGCGCATTTTTTGCTTCGCTGCCTTGATTCCGTCGCCACTTGAGGAAATCTGGACTGCCACCGCCGAAGCTGGTGGCAGGCTCACGAGCGGAGCCGTTCCATCTCGAGGCCCGGAGCGCATCCGCTCCACGACAGAGTCGAAAGATTGCCCGCCCTCCCCGGGGGCGGGACCGAGCTCCGGGCTCGAACTACTCGATCCCCATGCGCTGTCGGCTCCTGCGGGCCCAACGTGCGATTTACCAGCTCGGCCAATGCCTGTCATATTCCACCTCCGATAAAGTCGAGAGTGCGCAGCCAGTCTGCATAGACTGGCTGGCTGACGAGTAGCTGACGTAGGGCGCTTCTCCCCGATTCACAGGAAAACCCGGATCACCGTGGGGTGCAATTCCATCGCGCCTGGCGTGCTGCTGGAGGCAGCGGGGCATCGTCAACTTAATCGACCGCGAGCCGAAGGAGGCGCTTCTCAAAGGTTCGAGATTCGGCGATAGCGCTTGTCGCGGAGATCTCGCGCCAAGTCGCAAAGGCTCGCCCGCGCGAAGCACGACGGAAGTCGGCAGTGACGGCTCCAGAATAGGGGATGTGGAAAAGGTTCGCGACCTGATCGTGAACTGACAGAAACCGTTGAGCCTGACGGGACGATTTGAAACGCTCCATGATCCGCTCGCGCCGCCGCGTCGGCTGATGAGAATTCTCGGCCCAATTGTTGAGAGCTTTGTGCTGGCGATGTTCGACGTGAAAGCCCATCTTCGCCCTCGAAGCGCCGTACGAACGGAGCTTGTCCGTGATTGTCCGTCGTCAGATGGTCGTTCAGCCGCCGGCGGCATACAACGCGCCGGATTCGAGCGAATGGTGGCGGAGGTTTGCCTCGGCAGGGTTGGTGCGGTTTGCGCCCGCGAGGTCTCGCGCTTCGCCCGCAACAGCCGGGATTGGCAGCAACTCATCGAGATGTGCCGCGTGGTCGATACCGTTCTGGTCGATCAAGAGACCATCTATGCGCCAAGGCACGGCAACGACCGCCTGCTGCTCGGGCTCAAGGGCAGCCTCAACGAGTACGAGCTGGATCTGTTGCGCCAGCGCTCGCTCTCGGCCCGCTACGAGAAGGCGCGCCGGGGCGAGTTGGTTGTGACAGCGCCCGTCGGCTTCGTGAAGGCCGGCGACCGTTATGAGAAAGACCCGGATCGGCGTGTCCAGGAGGCGATCAAGCTGGTGTTCGACAAGGTCGAGGAACTGGGCAGCGCGCGACAGGCGCTCTGCTGGCTCCATGAGTACAATCTCGATCTGCCGGTGAAGCAGACCAACGGCGACACGGCCTGGCGGCGACCAAACTACTCTGCCATCCACCGGATCATTGAGAACCCGGTCTACGGCGGCGCCTATGCCTATGGTAAGACAGCTGTGGCGGCGGGATACAGCACCGCTGGCGTGAGCCTGAAGATCCGCCGCAAGGCGCGGAACGAATGGCTGACGCTGAAGCCCAACACTCACGAAGGGTATGTGAGCTGGGAGAAGTTCGAGGCGATTCGCACCATGGTCAGCAGCAATGTTCCCACCAGTCGGCATCACGGCGCGCCCAACCATGGTGACGCGTTGCTGGCCGGTCTGATCCGCTGCAAGCGCTGCGGTCGCAAGCTCACACTCCGGTACTCCGGCATGGAGAACCATATCCCGCGCTACAGCTGCAACCGTGCCTGGATGGATAATGGCTGGGCCCACTGCATCGCCTTCGGCGGACTGCGCGTCGATGACGCCATCGAAGAATCGCTGCTTGGAGTCGTCGGTCCGGGCGCTGTCGCCGCCGCAACCGCTGCCGCCAAGGGAGCCAGGGAACGGCGCGATCAGGTACGCGATGCTCTCAGTCGCGACCTCGAAGCGGCGCGCTATGCCGCCGACAGGGCTTTCCGGCAATACGATGCCGCTGATCCCGCGAACCGGCTGGTGGCCAGTGAGCTGGAAGCGCGCTGGAACAGGGCGCTCGCTCACGCGGCGGAGGTTGAGGCCAAGATCGCCATGCATGATGCGGCCACGCCCGCACCCCTTGCCGATCCAGTCTCGCTCGGCGTTCTGGCCTCGAACCTCAAAACGGTCTGGGATGCGCCGACGACGGATGCTCGCCTCAAGAAGCGCATTGTGCGCACCCTCATCCATGAGGTCGTGGCCGATATCGACGACGCGGCCTCGGAGATCGTTCTCATCGTCCATTGGGTGGGGGGCGCCCACAGCGAGTTGCGCTTGCCGAAGCGCCGGCGCGGACAGCGCAACAGCACCTCTGCCGATATCGTCCAGGCCGTGCGTCAACTGGTGCTGATCGCCAGCGACGATCTGATTGCCGGCCTCCTCAATCGCAACGGCCTCAAGACCGGCAACGGCAATCGCTGGACCCGCGAGCGCGTCACATCAATGCGCTCGAACTACCACATCCCGGTGTTCAAGCCCGCCGAGGACGCGATCGAGCCATGGCTCGGGGCTTGGCAACCTTGACCATCACGCTACTCAACAAAACAGGTTATCGAATCTAGTACCCGGAATCAGAGCTGAGTGATACGGCGGCCTTTGAAACGGCGTTGACGGACCTTTTTCTTGGTCCAGACGAAGGGCTCGGCTCTGTCGTTGTATGCGTTGACGTAGGCATCGATGTGTTCCTGAAGCTGCTTGAGGCTCGTGAAGGAGGTGCCGCTGAGCGACTGCCCCTGCAAGATGGAAAACCATACTTCGACCTGATTGAGCCATGACGCACTTGTCGGCGTGAAATGAAATTGCACGTTGGGGTGGGCCTTGAGCCAGTCCTCGTTCTTTTTATGGGTGTTGAGGTTGTCGAGGATGACGTGAAGCTTGCGGTTCGGAAAAGTCGCGGTGACGCTGTTCATGAAATCGAGAAACTCGACGCGGCGCCGGCGTTTTGAATGGGTCGCGATGATCTTTCCGGTGGCGACTTCGAGCGCCGCAAACAATGTTGTGGTGCCATGCCGCTTGTAATCGTGGCTTTGGCCGGTTAAGGCGCGGCCATTGGGCAACTTCAGATAACCCTGCGCTCGCTCCAAAGCCTGGATCGAGGGCTTCTCGTCCACGCACAGCACAATGGCCTTCGCCGGCGGCGCGACATAGAGGCCGACAACATCGGCGGCTTTGGCCGTAAAGTTCGGGTCGTTGCTCTCGCACCAGGACTTGCGAGCCACCAGGTCAATCTTGTGGCTGCGCAGGAACCGCCAGACATATTGGACATCGACATCGCCCAGCGCCTCGGCCAGCAGGGGGCCGGTCCAGCGCGCAAACCCTTGCGGTGGCGGCTTATCCAGCAGCTTCAGAATCCGCTTGTCGGTCGTCTTCGTATAGATCGGCTGCTTGCCAGGCCGCGGCTTGTCTTGCAGCCCTTCAAGACCATGGTCGGCATAGCGATGCCGCCAAAGGCTGACAATCCGCGGCTGGACCCCAACTTCCTTGGCGATCGACCGGGTGCTGCGCCCATCCGCCGCCAACAGAACTATCCGCGCCCGCTTCAAATCGCGCTGCAACGTCACCGGTGAGCGACAGCACGCCTCAAGCACCTTGCGATCTTTCCTCGAAAGGTGGACTTCTCTTGCTTCGGGTATCATCCCGACCTTGAATCACGACTCACGTTCCAAGAAAAGTGGGTACTAGTCAGGCTCCTGGTCGGCCTGGGGCTAAAACGGCCAAGCCGGGCGCGATCACGATATTGAAACCCTTGCCGTCATCGTTCGGCCAAGCGGCGCCGATCCGCGTCCATGTAGAATTTCGGCCGTCACCGGCCACAGCGAAGGCATCGTGCGTGGGCTTTCGACTTTCAGACATGAGGTTTCCTTTTCAAAACGAGGGATGTTCATCATGACCGACAATCCGCGCCAGGGCTCGGCGCGGGATGACTTCTTTCGGGCCTCGGCGCTGCAACTGCTGACGGCGTTGATCGCCGATGTCTGTTTGTCCGGTCATACGGAAAAGAAGGATCAGCACCTCCGCCAGGTCCGCGCCAACCTGTCGGAGCCGGAGCCGAAGTTGCGCCAGCGGCTTCAGACGATTTACGACAACTCCGAGTCCGGATTCGTGAAGGAGAATGTCGCGCCCTTCATCGCCATGACGCCAGAGACCTTCAGCGGCGTCTACGCCAATGCGGTGAAGGAAACCCACTGGCTCTCCTATGGCAACTATGCCGCCCTGGTGTCCGGATCGAGCTTCACGACGGCCGAGCTCGCGGAGGGCCGGACGGACGTCTTCATCAATCTCGACCTGAAGACCCTGGAGAACCATGCCGGCCTCGCCCGCGTCATCATCGGCTCGCTGCTCAACGCCATCTACAATCGCAATGGCGAAGTGACCGGCCGGACCCTGTTCCTACTCGATGAGGTCGCGCGTCTCGGCTACTTACGCATTCTCGAAACCGCGCGTGATGCGGGGCGCAAATACGGCATCACCCTCTTGATGCTCTACCAGTCAATCGGCCAGATGCGCGAGGCCTATGGCGGCCGCGATGCCACCAGCAAGTGGTTCGAAAGCGCATCCTGGATCTCCTTCTCGGCGATCAACGACCCCGAGACGGCGGACTACATCTCCAAGCGCTGCGGCGACACGACGGTCGAGGTCGATCAGCTGAGCCTGTCCTCGCAGACGTCGGGTTCCTCCCGGACGCGGTCCAAGCAGCTCGCGCGCCGGCCGCTGATGCTGCCGCATGATGTCTTGCGCATGCGAACCGACGAGCAGGTCATCTTTATTGCGGGCAATCCACCGCTGCGATGCGGACGCGCCATCTGGTTCCGGCGCACCGACATGCGCGCCTGCGTCGGCGAAAACAGGTTCTATCGGAGAGACGCTGGTCGGCGTCGCTGATTATCGCGAACGCGGCGATGAGAAAGACGTGGGCGGCATACAAACGACCGGCTGGTTCCCAGGCAGAGAAAGAAAGGGCGTACGTGGAAGGGCAGTATTGTCTGGGAACGGAAAGCCGAGACGGAGCGCATCCAGCAACGACGGCATACCGGGCTCGATGCTCGGCTCGTCGTACGAGCCGGCGCATCATCTCGCCCGCCACCTGTAAGCCGCCTAATTTTTGATCCAGACGTAGGGCTCCACGCTGTTGATTTTGCAGGTGGCGATGAGCGAAGCTATGCGCGCCCATGAACGACCACCTTCGTCGTGACCAGCAAATGAACTATTTTTACGCGTCAGAGTCAGCGGCCTGATTTGATTTTCGACGGGATTGGTGTCCATCTCAACGCAACCATCGTCGAGAAACAAGGTGAGGCCATCCCAATGGTTCAGGAGATAGGCGATCGCCTTGCCCATCTCGCTGCCCGGCGACAGGCGAGCGGCTTGCTCGCGCAGAAACCTCTCGAGTTCAGCGACGAGCGGCCGTGATCGCTCGTTACGGGTCGTTTGCCGAGCCGGGGCGTCGGCGCCACGGATCTCCTTCTCGATCGCATAGAGTGCGGCGATGCGCGCGAGAACGGCTTCGGCGATGGGTGAGCCGGCTTTCGGAGTCGCTGCGATGATCTTGCGCCTTGAGTGGGACCAACATGCGGCCAGCCGCAGCGGCACGCCGCCTTTGCGCTTGGGCCGTGCGAGCCGATGATAGCCCTGGTATCCGTCGACCTGAAGGATGCCGTCGAAGCCCTCGAGGATGCGCTCAGCATGGTCACCACCGCGTCCTGGCGCGTAGTGGTAGACCACGATTGGTGGATCAGCGCCGCCGTGGCCGCGATCGTCGCGCAGGACAGCCCACAGATAGCCGGTCTTCGTTCGGCCCCGGCCCGGATCGAGCACAGGCGCCCTGGTCTCGTCTATGAACAAGCGGCCCGATTGCTTCATCACGACGCTCATGCGCTCGACCAGCGGCGCGAGGTGGAAGGCGACCGTTCCCATCCAGTCTGCCAGAACGGCGCGATCGATGAAGATGCCATGCCGAGCCAGAACCTGCGACTGACGATAGAGTGGCATGTGCTCGCTGAACTTGGCGACCGCCACCTGCGCCAGCAGCGCCTCGGTGGGGATGCCACCCTCCACGAGATGGGCGGGCGCCGGCGCCTGAGCAACACCGGTGCAGCCCTTTGCGCAGGCGTAGCGCGGTCGCACCGTCTCGATCACACGATACTGGGCGGCCATGACATCGAGACGGCGGGAGCGATCCTCGCCGATCTGGACCATCCGGCCGCAGCCGCAGGGACACTCGAGGTTCTCGGGTTCGATCACCTGCTCGATGCGCGGCAGGTGCGCGGGAAAGGCACGGGCAGCGCGCCTGGTCCGGCCGCTGGACGGCGCCGTGCCGGCGCGGCGCGCACGATCGTCCTGGCGTTCCTGGACTTCGGCGATGGCAATCTCGATGTCCTCGAGAACCAGTTGCATCTGATCGGGATTGAACTTCTCCGAGCGTTTACCGAAACGTGCGCGCTCGTACTCCTTCACGAGCAGTTCGAGGCGTTCGACGCTCTCTTTGGACGCAGCCAGTTCACTCTCGACATGAAGGCGCGCCGAGCATTCATCGTCTGCGCGACGACGCTCGGCTTCAATCATCGCTTCCTGCGCGCGGAAGAGCGCGCGCAAATCGGCGGGCAGCGCTGCAAGACGGGCGGGATCAATGGGGGACGGCGGCACATCCGCAAGCTATCATCCCAAAGCCCCGCGCGAAACAGGTTGTCGGGTCTGAGTCAGTTCGCCGCAGCTGGCGTCGCGACAATCCGTTCGCCCACTCGCTTCCAGTTCAGCCCTTCAAACAGCGCTTCGAACTGCACGCGCGTCAGATGCATGACGCCGTCGCTGATCTGCGGCCACTCGAAACGACCATCGCGGCCAAGGCGCTTGTAGACCAAAACGAGGCCCGTGCCGTCCCATAGCAAAATCTTCAGCCGGTCGGCGCGCTTCGAACGAAAAACCACGATCAGGCCCGAATGCGGATCGAGCCCAAGTGTGTTTTGCACAAGACCGGCCAGCGCGTCGTGCCCGCACCGGAAGTCAACAGGACGCACAGCAAGCACAATCCGCAGTCCCTGCGCCGGAATGATCATGCGCCGCGCTCGATCGCAGTCACCATCTCCGCGATCCGCACCGCCGACACGTCCGCATCCAGGCGGACCGAAACCTTGCCAATCGTAATCTCGACGGGCCCTCGCTCTTGCCTGGCGCCACTGGATCGCTCAGCTCGATCGACACGAAATCCGCCGCGTCGTCCGTGACCAATGCGAGCCGGCCAGCACGCGCCAATCTGCGCCACGTCGTCAACTGCTGGGCCTTCACACCATAACGCCGTGCGACATCACATACCCGGGCGTCGGGCTTCATGCTCTCGAAAACAGCGCGCCCCTTGATCTCCGCAGACCATAACCGGCATCCAGAACGCGTCCGGCGCGTAAGCTTCCCCACAAAGCCATCAGCTTCGGCTTCCTCCCCCGATTGTTCCATCGCCTTCAGTCTCCTCTCGGCTCTCTGACAAGCCAAGGATCGCAGAGCGAAAGCCGAAGCGAAACCAGTCAATCAAATGGGAGAAAAGCTCCGCTTACAATTTTTGCTCGTTCAGACCGACACAAATTGCTCAAAGATTCGTGGAGAGAAAAGCAGATGAGCGATGAGCCCGACCTCGAGAGCAGAGTCGTTGCAGCGATACGACACTATCGTGCGGCGCTCGACGTGGCGGAAAACCTGGAACGAGAGGACGCGTGCGCGCATCGAGCGCTGACGAGCACCCTGCTCGATTTGGAGCGTGCCCTGCGAGGCGAAGCGGCCCCGCATCTCAACAACAACCTGTTTGAGACCGGCTCCACGGCGGTTGCACGGTCGGATAAAACATGGGCCGACCTGGTCGAGGCGACTGCGAGATTGGATTCGGCCCGTCGAACCTTAGCTGCTCTGGAACGGCAGTTGGGATATCTTCCAAAAGTCTCGAGGGGAGCGGATCACAAGTGAGGTTAGATAAGAGTCTCGCACGATCGGAAGGTTTCCCGACCATTTCAGAGCGACGGCGGCAACGCTCTGACGGGCTCGTGTCCCAGCCAAAATCCCGCGCCCAAAACAGACCTCTCTGCGTCCTCGTGTTTGGGACCGCCGAGGTACAGCGCGCGAATCGGGACCTTGCTGGATCCCAACCTTCCAACTTTCCCGCCGCCTCGCCGCGTCCTCCTATGCAGGAATAGACCTCGACGCACTGGCTCGATCGTCCTGTCGAGCGTGCACAGTTTCTGATGACGCTGACCAGCGCGAGTCCTGGTTGAGTTTCTTCTGCTTGTGACTCGGCGTGGAAACGGCATTGCAGCCTCTTCGATCTTCGGCGCGGCTGCGATCATGTGATCAAGCTCTAAAAAGTGGTTCGACGACAGGCAGGCGCTTGAGGCCAGCGTCAACGTTGTCGGAAAAGTGGAAGCCGTGCCGGCTCACACCGTAATCAAAACAGACGTCAAGCGCCAATCCAAGGGCCAGAGCTGCGCTTACGATCAACGTCGAACCGATGCGTTCGAACCACCAATCTCATTGGTGGCGCCTGCTCCGGTGCGATCGATGACCCAGGCCACCATGTAGCCCTTGGCCTGCTCGGTCTGCACCTGCCGGAGGGCCTCAGAGTAGGTTAGTAAGGGCTCTTGCGCCGGGTAGACGGCGCGGTCGGTCGGGGTGACAAAGTGATGGCAGCACACGCGATAGTCTTTAGCCTCGAACATCGGAATCCTCCTCTCGCCTCAGGTTGCGCGGCCATACGCGCTTTCAGATACTGCCCTACCACAGAGAATGCGGCCTTTAAGAGGCCGCGCGCTTCTTCAACACCCCATAAGGTTGGTCGGGCTGCCAGACGCAGGTCGGCGATGTCCGACCACATCGCGCGCTTGATTCTCTGCAGCAGCACCGGCAAAGAAGTGCCCGGGTGTCATTCCATAATTCACCCGTGTCCGGACTTCGATTTCCCGTTCGTCCGCAATTGCTCCGTCGATCGCTCAACGGCTGCACCGATGTCACCTAGTCAGCTTTCAAACCTTGCTGAGGCTGCTGGATCGACAATGCTTGGACCGAGCTCCGGCGCGATTCAGTGAGCTTCTCGATCAGTTCAGACTGCGGTCTCGGTTTTGCCGCGAGACGGTGGGGTTCAAATCGGGCCGTGGAGCCTCCACATCATCGCCACAGTCCGAAGACACCCGCCTGGTGCAATTGATGTAGCGAGAGAATGAATCGTTTGGCCCTGATCGATTCATAGAAAGCATTGGACCTCGCTTCCACAGGAAGCGAGAATCCATGCATGCCGAACCTTAAGCTAGGGCCGCTTCACCTTCGCCGCATCGACACCACCCGCAACATGCGGCGGTTTTACTTGCTTTCGATCCAACCGACCTTGTTCGGCGGGGTCTCGCTGATCCGCGACTGGGGCCGGATCGGCACGACCGGCCAGACGATGGTGCAGACTTTCGATGCCAGCGCTGAAGCGGGCGAAGCATTCGGACGGCTGGAGCGCGCCAAGCGCAGGCGCGGATACACCTCTGCTGAGGAGAGAGTCTGAGGTTTCGTCAATTTCCCGGGGATTACGGATCCACTTACGATGCCTGGAACGTGAAGTGACAGAAACCGTTGAGCCTGACGGGACGATTTGAAACGCTTCATGATCCGCCGCGTTGCCGCGTCGGCTGATGAGAATTCTCAGCCCGATTGTTGAGAGCTCTGTGCTGGCGATGTTCGACGAAAAAGCCCATCTTCGCCCTCGCAGCGCCGTGCGAACGCTTGTCCGTGATCATCACGCGCGGCGGCGTGCCGGCGGATTTCAAGAGCTTCTTCATGAGCCGCTGGGAAACCGGAAATACAACCAAACGGCATAGCTGATCACTTCCGATGGGAAGCGATGGCGGCGATAAAGAGGGTCCCGGGCGGTCGGCATGCCGGTCGTCTACCCCTCGGCCGCTCCAATTCGTTAACTTGACGGTACCCGCTGCTCGTCGACAGCGATGGCACGATCATCGCGGGCGAAGGCCGATACCTGGCCGCGCGAAAGCTCGGTCTCCTCGAGGCGCCGGTCAGCTGACCGGTCTTTCCGAAGCGCAGCGTCGCGCGCTCGCCCTTGCCGACAACCGCATCGCGCTGTCGGTGGTCCGGCGGCTCGTCGGATACGGGCGCTTCGACGGGGGCGAGACGGCCCGCGTGATGGCACGTCTCTACGCCGCGGCGCGCCTGCTGGTGAACTTCTTCCAGCCGTCATTCAAGCTCAAAGAGAAGCGCCGCGAGGGTCCGCCCACGGCGACATCAACCCCTGAGTCGCGCTTGCAGTGCCTGCCGATTGGCAACGACGTTGCTGAGGTTCAGCTGGTCTGGCTCCCGTCCTTGCGCCAATTGCCTAACCAGCTCCCGCGTGCCGTCCACGACAAAGACGCCGCAATCATAAGTGTTCTGCTGCTGGGCCATGCCGGCGGGCTGCAGGGCGAGGTTCAGCCTTTCTGCGAGTTGTCTTGCATGCGTCTCGTTGTATCTCCCGTAGGAATCGTAGTGATAGGCGACAGGCCGTTGCCGGTTGCTGCGATCAACGAACAGCAGCGACCAATGCCTGCCGCGGTCCGTAGCACTGGCATCGTTCACTGGCAGCAACAGGAAGTCGGCTGTATCGTTATCACGCCGATCATGGACGATGCGATGGAATACGCGTAGCACGTCGCTCTCCGCGCCCAGGCGCAGCCGCAGCGCTTCGAGGGGATCTACGAACCGCGTCCGGGCGGCGAGATCCGAATCGCTCCTCTGCAAATCCAGCTCCTGAAGCTGGTAATCCCTGAGGATATGCTCGTCGCCCAGCCATTCCGTGTCCTCGAGCACCAGCCCGCGGTTGTGGGACAAGGCTATCGGATTCAACGCCCCGATCTGAGCATCGGAGGAGGTGATCGGAAACCGCCGCACGATATCGTCGCGCAATGGGGACGGTGCGGGCGCGGTCAGATCAACCAATGGAAGACCGTCGTAGGTGTCTGAACGAGCCCTGGCAGAAGGCGCTGGCGCAAAGTGAGCACTGTCATCCAACTCGGCCGCATCCGGATCAAGCAGTGCCCCAAACCCACGATAGAGATCCTGAGCCCTGGCAGTTGATGGTGATGCCGGTTCTTGCATCTGCCGCGCAAGCTCCTCGCTCAACCACGCCAAAGCGTCATCGTCCGAGTGGGCGGACACCGGAGAAAGCCCCTGCGGCGAGCCGAGCTGTCGAGCGCCCTGGTGATGCCCCGGTACCGGGCCGGCAAACGGCGGCGGAAAGCCAGGCGCCCGGCTCCAAGCATTGTCGCGCAACTCAAATGATGTGGGCGAATTCGGATTAAACGATACCTCAAGACCGCCGTAGGTGTCTGAGCGAGCCCTGGCAGAAGGCGCTGGCGCAAAGTGAGCACTGTCATCCAACTCGGCCACATCCGGATCAAGCAGTGCCTTAAATCCACGATAGAGATCCTGAGCCCTGGCAGTTGATGGTGATGCCGGTTCTTGCATCTGCCGCGCAAGCTCCTCGCTCAACCACGCCAAAGCGTCATCGTCCGAGTGGGCGGACACCGGAGAAAGCCCCTGCGGCGAGCCGAGCTGTTGAGCGCCCTGGTGATGCCCCGGTACCGGGCCGGCAAACGGCGGCGGAAAGCCAGGCGCCGGGCTGCAAGCATTGTCACGCAACTCAAATGATGCGGGCGAATTCGGATTAAACGACACCTCAATACCGCCGTAGGTATTTGAGCGAGCCCTGGCAGAGTGCGTTGGCGCTGCTTCCACGGTCGGCCGGGCAGGTTCCTGCCCAGCTTGGACTATGTCCTGCGCCTGCTCAGGAGGAACCTCGGGCCACGATGGGCCGTCTTCCACCATTAAGCGCAGATCCTGATCGTAACCTTCCGGGAGGACCAATGGCCGACTGACAGCTCGCTGCCGCGCGCTGTGCTGCGCAGCGGCGCCCCCGACGTACGTCGCGACCGCATGCGGCGCCGTGACATCTTCGTAGCCGCTCCGCAGCAGCATCGGCTGCGTCTCCCATGACGACGTACCCTGTTGATGGGTAGGCGCCGGTGTCGGCTGGCCGCCTGAATTGGCGATCTCGCTCAGCTGCCGCTCGCCGGCAACGCCTTGCGGATTGTTTAGGGTCCTCTGCCTCTTCGCTGGCCTCAACTCAGCTGTGTCATGCTCATCGTTGATGAGGACCTCCTCGCTTGGCAGGCGGTTGCTCCTGGCAAGCGCAGCCATCGGCTCGTCCGGGGACTGCTGGCGGTCGGGCTCTCCGGGATCCGGTGCCTGGTCATGGCGCGCGGCTGGCTCGAGAGATGACGACGAGCGGGGTTCGTCCATCAGCCCCAAAAGCAAATCCTGATCGCGGCCTTCCGCGGGAAGCTCCTCTGGCCGACGGCCAGTTTCCTGCGACGCGCTGTGCTGCGCAGCGGCGGCGTCGACGCGCCTCGGCTCCATCAGTACCGTGTCTTCGGGATTGATAAAGGCCACGTTCTGGGGGTGAGGATTCAGCTTAGCGCGTCGTGAGATCGGCACTTCGCCCGTCGACCGCAAGGTCCGGAGATAGTCGATTGCCTGAACGAGTGTCTTTGGATTACCCTCTCCGGTGAACTCGAGCACCTCACCGCCATCGGTCAGCGACTTATTGTCGAGCCGATCACGAATGCTCGGTTTTTCTTTTGCGAAAAGCCAACGGCTAAAGCTACGAAGAGAACCTCCGTGCTGCTCGGCAGCGGATTTGCTGAACCCGCCCTTGATGAGGGCCCTCTCAAGCCCCGAAATAAGGGGAGCATCCACGGAATAAAGAGGCTGCTTCCTCTTCCCTATCACAATCCAAGTTGACTGCGGCGCCGAGGACGACGCGCCGGGTTCATCCATCAGCCCCAAAAGCAAATCCTGATCATGGCCTTCCGCAGGAAGCAATTCCTCTGGCCAACTGCCACCCTTCTGCGACGCAATGTGCTGCGCAGCGGCGTCGCCGACCCGCCTCGACTCCCTCAGGGCCGCCTCTTCGG
Source organism: Bradyrhizobium sp. B025 (assembly GCF_042257955.1). Classification (NCBI taxonomy): domain Bacteria; kingdom Pseudomonadati; phylum Pseudomonadota; class Alphaproteobacteria; order Hyphomicrobiales; family Nitrobacteraceae; genus Bradyrhizobium; species Bradyrhizobium sp. B025. Next base: position 1,128,663 of record NZ_CP170150.1, read on the forward strand.
GATCAATATGGCGCTCGTGCTCCATCGCCTCAGCGCCGGCCTGCGATTTTCGGAGACGACCCAGTGCGGCACCAATCCTGAAATCAGCACCGGCGACCTTCCTATAGCTCTCGACATCTCCATCAAACGACGTGCCGAGCCCAGCAGCAATGCCCGGCCTGTTGTTGTCACGCAGGTAGTCGCTGAAACTGCGAAGAGCAGTTGCATCCTTCCTGCTTGCATCCTTCTTGCCGGTATCTGTCGCTGCTTCGTTTTTGTACTCTTCGATGAGAGCCGCGTCCTGGGGATAAGGATGCAACTCAGTGCGGCCTGCGATCCGCACGACTCCGCCCGTCGACTGCGAGGTTCGGAGATGAACTATCGCCGCAAGAAGCCTTAAGGGATTACCCTTTCCGATGAACTCGCGCGCATCAGCGGTCAGTGACTTTTCGTCGTCGAGCCGAGCAGCAATGGGATCTTTGTTATTTGCGAAGAGCCAGTGGCCAAAGCTGAGAAGAGTACGTACATAGCCCCTGGCAGTGCGTTCGGCGGCGTTCCCATTACGGAGGGCCTCCTCAAGCCCCGAAATAAGGGGAGCATCCTCGGTATGAAGAGGCTGCTTGTCGTGCCCTATCAAAATTCCAGTTGACTGAGCCGGCTGCGGCGCCGAGGACGACGGGCCGGGTTCGTCCATCCGGCCCAAATCCTGATCGTGGCCTTCCGCAGGAAGCAATTCCTCTGGCCAACTGCCAGCTTTCTGCCACGCACTGTGCTGCGCAGCGGCGTCGCCGACCTGTCTCGACTCCATCAGGGCCGCGTCTTCGGGATCAATATGGCGCTCGAGCTCCATCGCTTTAGGGCCCGCCTGTGATTTTCGGAGATGAGCCAGAGCGGCACCGATCCTCGAATCAGCACCGGCGTCCTTCTTATAGCTCTTGACATCTCCATCCAGCGCCTTGCCTGAAAGCCGACCAGCAATGCCCTTCTTGTTGTTTTCACGCAGGTAGTCACTGAAACTGCGAAGAGCCGTTGCATCCTTCCTGGCTTCTTCCTTCTTGCCGGTATCTGTCGCTGCTTCGTTTTTGTACTCTTCGATGAGAGCTGCGTCCTGGGGATAAGGATGCAACTCAGTGCGGCCTGCGATCGGCACGATTCCGCCCGTCAACCGCGAGGTCCTGAGATGGTCTATTGCCCTAAGGAGTGTCGCGGGACGCTTTTCGAACAACTCGCGCGCATCAGCGGTCAGTGACTCTTCGTCGTCGAGCCGAGCAAAAATGCTCTTTTTGTTATTTGCGTAGAGCCTCTGGCCAAAGCTGCGAAGAGAAGATAGATAGTTTCGGACGGTGCGTTCGGCGGCGCTCCCATTCCGGAGGGCCTCCTCAAACCCCGCAATAAGGGGAACATCCTCGGAATGAAGAGGCCGCTTCTTGTGCCCTATCGCAACCCCAGTTGACTGAGCCGGTTGCGGCGCCGAGGACGGCGGGCCGGGTTCGTCCATCGGACCCAAAAGCAAATTCTGATCATGGCCTTCCGCAGGAAGCAATTCCTCTGGCCAACTGCCAGCTTTCTGCAACGAACTGTGCTGCGCAGCAGCGTCGCCGACCTGCCTCGACTCCTTCAGGGCCGCGTCTTCGGAATCAATATGGCGCTCGAGCTCCATCGCCTTAGCGCCCGCCTGCGATTTTCGGAGATGAGCCAGAGCGGCACCGATCCTTGAATCAGCACCGGGGGCCCTCTTATAGCTCTTGACATCTCCATCCAACGCCTCGTCTGAAAGACGAGCAGCAATGCCCTTCTTGCTGTTTTCACGCAGGTAGTCGCTGAAACTGCGAAGAGCAGTTGCATTCTTGCTTGCATCCTTCTTGCCGGTATCTGTCGCTGCGTCGTTTTTGTACCCTTCGATCAGAGCTGCGTCCTGGGGATAAGGATGCAACTCAGTGCGGCCTGCGATCGGCACGATTCCGCCCGTCGACCGCGAGGTCCTGAGATGGTCTATTGCCCTAAGGAGTGTCGCGGGACGCTTTTCGAACACGCGCGCATCAACGGTCAGCGACTCTTCGTCGTCGAGCCGAGCAGCAATGGGATCTTTGTTATTTGCGAAGAGCCACTGGCCAAAGCTGCGAAGAGAATATAGATTATTTCGTGCGGTGCCTTTGGCGGCCCCGCCCTTGATGAGGGCCTTCTCAAGCCCCAAAATAAGGGGAGCATCCTGGGAATAAAGGGGGCTTTTGCTGAGCCTTCTCAGAATCCCTTTTGACTGAGCCGGCTGCGGCGTCGAGGCGGCCGGCATTGCTCCTTCACCTGAACTGCCGATCTCGCTCAATTGCCGCTCAAAGGTCGCTGCGGCTGCGGACGGAGCCGCGGGTGAGCTCTCTTGCGGGCCCGTGCTGTCCGATTGTTCACGCACCCGCTTGGTCGAGGGGAAATCCATCCGTTCTCACTTTCAAAATATGAACCAGGGCTTCGATCTGGCATGCTGGCGATCAGCAACAAACCACCCTTTACAGCCCTCGATAGACCCGCACCGGGAGCATCTGCGGATTTCACGGATCGTGAGCATCGATTTCGCGCGATCGTGAGCACTGAATTCAGACGATCGTGAGCAGCCCGCTACGGCCGATGGGAGATAGAGTCAGTGTTCTGGTTGCCGTCAAGGGTGATGGTTTTGGCGCTGCGTTTTCGCATGCTTTCTCCGGTGAGCTGGAGGCGGTGGGCGTTGTGGACGAGGCGATCGAGAATGGCGTCGGCGACCGTGGGGTCCCCAATGGCTCCATGCCAGGTGTCCACGGGGAGCTGACTTGTGACGATGGTGGATGCGCGGCCATGTCGGTCCTCGAGGATTTCGAGCAGATCGCGGCGTTCCGCGGCGGTGAGCACCGATAGTCCCCAATCATCCAAAATCAGAAGCTGAGCGCGGCCGAGGCTTTTGAGGAGCCGGGCGTAGCGTCCGTCTCCGCGCGCGAGCGCCTCGAACAGCCTTGGAACGCGATGATAGAGGACTGATCGGTTGTCGCGGCAGGCCTTGTGGCCGAGCGCGCAGGCTAACCAACTTTTGCCCAGGCCGGTTGCCCCGGTGACGAGCAAATTCTCGTGGCGATCGATCCAGCGACCTTCGACGAGTTTGGCGAAAACGGCGCGGTCGATGCCCCGCGGGGTGCGCAGATCGACGTCCTCGACGCAAGCAGTCTGGCGCAGTGCGGCGATCTTGAGGCGCGTGGTGAGCCGCCTGGTGTCGCGTTCGGCGGCTTCGCGGTCGACCAACAGGCCGATGCGATCTTCGAACGGCAGGGCTTCGAGATCGGGCGATCGGCGCTGCTCCTCGAAGGCCTTGGCCATTCCGGTCAGTCGGCGCCGTAGCTTTTGACGAGCGCCAGAATGCCAAGGCAGGTTCGAAAGCCTTGTTCTGGATGGGGCCGGGCGTCGATCACGGCCTGGAAAAACGCTGCTGTCGAAGGACCGATCCGCTCGCCGGCGGCGATCACCGCGGCGGGGGTCTATTCGCCGTAGCGGCGATGGGCGCTGGGCATGTGGTCGGCGATGGTGGTGTGTCCGCGTCGGTTGGGCGCGCGGGCATGGCTGGCGATCCGCTGGCCCTTGTGGAAGATCTCGACCGTCCGATCGTCGATACGGGCATCGACCAGCTCGCCAATCAGACGATACGGCGCGGAGTACCAATGGCCGTCGACCTCGACATGATAATCGGGAGCGAGGCGGCAGCGCTTCCAGCGTGCGAAGGCATAAGGCTGATCTGGCAGCGGGGTTAGCTTGGGTTTGTCGAGTTCGGCAAACAGTTCGGCGCGGCTTGAGCCGAAGCCACGCATTTGACGAGCATTGAGTTCGTCGACGAGTGTCTTGATGGCGGCGTTGAGCTCGGCCCGGGAAAAGAAGCGCTGATTGCGCAGCCGGGCCAGAATCCAGCGCTGGGCGATTTGCACCGCGACCTCGACCTTCGCCTTGTCTTTTGGGCGCCGCGGCCGTGCGGCGAGAATGGCCGTGCCGTAATGGCTCGCCATCTCGGCATAAGTGCGATTGAGGCCGGGATCGTAGCGGTCGGGGTTGCTGACGGCGGCTTTGAGGTTGTCGCAGACCACGAACGTCGCCGTTCCGCTCAAAAACGTGAACAAGTTGACGTGGGCCCGGATCCAGTCGGCCAAGCTCTCGCTGGGGCAGGCCTCGGCGTAGGTGTAGTTCGAAGCGCCCATCGCCGCGACGAACAGCTTCATCGGCTGCACTTCCCCGGTCAGGGGATCGACGATGTCGATGGTGTCGCCGGCGAAATCCACGAACACCTTCTCGCCGCCCAGATGAATCTGCCGCATCGAAGGTCGGACCCGCCCCTTCCAGGCCTCGTAGGTAGTGCAGAACCACGTGTACCCGAAACCGTCGGGATTAACGGCGCGATACTCCTCCCAGAGCAGGCGACGGGTTACGTTGCGCCGGCGGAGCTCTTTATCGATGTAGCTCCAGTCGGGCACCGGCCGCTGCGGGCTCTGAGACGCTGGTCGTGGGGCCGGGAAAAGCAAAAGCTCCAGGTCTTCATCGGTCATTCCCTCCGGAAGCGGCCAGCTCAACCCAGCAGACGAGCTATGCGGGAAACTGGGTGATGACGGAATGAGATAGGCGGCGTATCGAGGCGGGTGTCGAGCCTGCCAGAACCTCAAGGAGAGCGATACGCCATGAACGAGCATAGCAACATTGTCCCACTGCGTCAGCCCGATGAGATCGACGATCCACTGACGAATATTTTGCGATCTGGTGCTCGGCAGCTGCTTGCGCAGGCTGTCGAGATGGAAGCCGAGGCGTTTCTCGCCGCGATGAAGGGCTTGAAGCGTCCCGATGGCCGCGACCGCCTCGTGCGGCACGGCCATGGTCCAGTGCGGACGATCCAGACGGGGATCGGCGCCGTCGAAGTCGCCCGGGTAAAGATTCGCGATCGCGCGGTGACCAGCGATGGCGAGCGGATCCGCTTCACCTCGGCGATCCTGCCGTTGTGGGCACGGCGCACGAAGAGCTTGGATGCACTTTTGCCGGTTCTGTACCTGCGAGGCATCTCGACGGGCGACTTCCAGGAGGCGCTGGCGGCGCTCTTGGGCAAGGATGCGCCGAATCTTTCTCCGGGGGTGGTTTCCAGACTGACGACGGAGTGGCAGCTCGAGTACGAGCGTTGGCAGAAGCGCGATCTGTCGGCGCGCCGGTACGTATACGTGTGGGCGGACGGCGTCTTCCTGCAGGCTCGCATGGAAGACCACAGCGAATGCATGCTGGTGCTGATCGGCGCGACGCCGGAAGGCAAGAAGGAACTCATCGGCTTCCAGGTCGGCGTGCGCGAGAGCACGCAGAGCTGGCACGAACTGCTCGTCGAGGCGAAAACCCGTGGGCTGAAGATCGCCCCGGAAATCGCCGTCGGTGACGGCGCGCTCGGCTTCTGGAAGGCGCTCGACGAGGTCTTTCCCGCCACGCGACATCAGCGGTGCTGGGTGCACAAAACCGCGAATATCTTGAACAAAGTCGCAGTGTCGGTACAGGCCAGCATGAAGAAGGATCTGCGCGAGGTCTATTTGGCGTCCAACCGAGCTTCGGCCGAAGTGGCGATCGATGTCTTTGCCGAGAAATACGGAGCGAAGTACGACAAGGCGGTCGAGTGCCTGACGAAAGATCGCGACGCAATGCTTGCGTTCTACGAATTCCCCGCCGAGCATTGGGACCACTTGCGGACGACGAATCCCATCGAAAGCGTGTTCGCGACGGTCCGGCACAGAACGGTGCGCACGAAAGGTTCGTTATCGTCAACGACTGCCAAGTTGATGGTGTTCAAGCTGCTCTGCGCCGCATCAAAGACCTGGCGGCGGCTGAAAGGCACAAATCAGTTGCCGAAGGTCAGCGCAGGTGTCAGATTCGAAAACGGCATCGAGGTCATCCAAGTGCCGGAAAACCACGCCGCCTGATCGCCTCGTCACCCAAAATCCCGCATAGCTCAGACGAACTTAGGTTACGTTCTGACACAGGAGACATCAATGCTGTCTCCTCGGTCCTCCTTAGCTTAGCAGTTGCTGACTGATTTGTTTGCCCTAAGAAATTGGGGGCTACAGTACAAACCAGTTGCTGCCGATGCTCGCTGCGGCGAGGACACCTGTGTGATAGCCCGGCCGTGGTGGGGACGTGTTGCGCCGAGCACGTTTGACGGGTTGGACCAGAGGTCTGCCACACATGATGTGGGAGCTTGACGATAGCCGGAGCGCTGGGAATCGATAACGAAGCGGCGGCCCTATAGACAAGTCCAACCCGCACGCGTCAGCGGACGTAACAATTCCTTGGGCTGGGCATCGTTCAAAGCGCTTTCACCGGAAAAGCGGTGACCAAGACATGAGGGGCGTCCTGGCGAAGCTCCATTTCGTCGTCACCGCGGCTGGGCTGAGCACAACCAATCTCGTGCTTGCCGAGCGCTCTCGGGAACCGCTCTGCAATGGAGCATATAGCTTCGCTCCAGGTGGAGTTAAATGCTAGGGGCGCTGATCGCTCTGGGCCGGCATTACTTTGATCACGACCTGGAATGAATCGAGCCGGCGTACCCTCCGTCTCTCGCAAGGTCAAAGGTTGTTTTGCAGCCGACAGTAGCCGGTAATGCTTTGGCGGGCAAGAATTAGCTCCTAATAACGTTAGGGCAGGTCGCGGTTCCGGCCGCAAAGAGGTTGCCCGGTGCGTGATCGTCGTTAGATCGGACAAGAACGCGCAGTTGATCGAATCAGATGCGGCCTCGGTCGCCATATGCCTGCAGTGCGCTGTCGAGACACTTGACTAACTCTTGTACGCCGAATGGTTTGGCGAGGAAGCCGATCGCTCCGGCGTCCAAGGCTGACGCGCGTACGCGCTCGTTGGGGAAAGCTGTAATGAAAATGAAGGGTGCTTGGTAACCACGCGTCCGCATCTCTGCCAGCAGCTCCAGCCCGCTCATCGCTGCCATCTGCACATCAGTTATGACGCAGGATATCTCGTTCAACCGCGGCGACCGCAGGAGCGCCTCGGCCGAGGCAAATATCTGCACGACGTAGCCACGCGATTTCAAAAGGTTTTCTGTCGCCGCACGGACCGAGGGGTCGTCGTCAACGACGGAAATCAAAGGCGTGGACAAGATGAGCCCTCCCGACGCAGTACAGCGGCTGCCAAACCGTCAGCCACTTTCGCGAAAGTGGGCTTAAGTGATGGAATTGTAAAATCATACTTGGGTTTGTTCAGTGTGATTGGCGCTAATTCCGAGCGTCTCGCTCATTCTGATCAAGTCAGCCAGCGAGCGGGCACGCATCTTTTTCATTACGTGTCCCCGGTAGATCTTGACGGTGATCTCGGCGAGCCCAAGTTCGGCGGCTACCTGCTTGTTCATCAGCCCCGTCGCGACCAGTTTCATCACTGCCTGTTCTCGCGGGCTTAGGGTCTCAAATAGAGATTTCAGGTTCGCCACGGTTCGCTGAGCTTCTCGTCTTTTGCGATCGCGTTCGGTCGCCGCAACGACGGCATCAAGCAGTTCCTGATCGCGGAAGGGCTTGCTGAGGAAATCGACCGCGCCTCCCTTCATGGCCCTGACGGTCATGGGAATGTCGCCATGGCCGGTAATGAAGATGATTGGGATGTGTATGTTCAACCTGGCGAGCTCGGTCTGGTAGTCAAGGCCGCTCAGGCCCGGCAGCCGGACATCAAGAACTAGACAGCTTGTGACGTCCGGCATTGTGCTCTGCAGCATTTCACGGGCCGATCCGAACGCCACGACCTCCAAGCCTACCGATCGAAAAAGGTTCGTAAGCGAGCGACGCATAGAGATGTCATCCTCGACGACAAAGACGATTGCCTTCGTCGAAGCCTCGGTATGTCCGCCTTGGCCTCTCCAGTCAAATCGTCCTGTCACGAGATGGCCTCCTTATGCAGCGGAAGGGCAAACTGGAACGTCGCGCCCGGTCCATTTTTCTGAACCACTGAAATTCGTCCTCCGTGAACTTCCACGATCGACCGGCAGATCGAAAGGCCCATTCCTAGGCCGCTCGATTTGGTGGTGAAGAAGGGGTCCAAGACGCGGTCCGCGTCATTCTCGGCGATCCCGACGCCGCAATCGGTCACGGAAAGCTGCACGTACCCCAGATCGTCCGTAGATGATTGAATCAGAAGTTCACGCGGCCGGTCTGTAACTGCGTCCATGGCCTCGATTCCGTTCATCACCAGATTGATGATCACTTGTTGTAGCTGAATTCGATCACCGAGGACCCTAGGCAGCGCAGACGCCAACTCGCTTCGCAACGTCACTTGGTGGCTCACCAGCTCTCGTGTTACCAGCGCGCTGACGTCCCTAACCACCTGATTAATGTCGAGCGGCACCATCTCGATCTCGCCCTTTTTCGCGAGTGCGCGAATACTACGGATCACCTCGCTTGCCCGGATTGCATCTTCTATGATCCATTCGACTGAAGAGCGCGCGGCTGCAAGATTGGGAACATCGCGAGCCATCCAGCCGAGGCACGCATCGGCGTTGCTGAGGATAGCGGCGAGTGGTTGGGTTATCTCGTGGGCGATAGAAGTTGTCATTTCTCCCAAGGTCGTTACACGCGTCACATGTGCAAGCTCCGCCTGTGCCTTTCGCAGCTCTTGTTCGGCCTGATCAGCGCGAATGGTAGCGGTGATGTCAGTGCTGACGCCGCGATAGCCCAAAAAATTTCCGTTTCCGTCGAAGAAGGGCTTGCCACTAGTGCGGACGTAGATCGGAGATCCCATCCTATTTACGGTACGGTAGATGAGATCCCGGAACGGCAGGTGTGCCTGCAACGTCGCCCGATGCTGACGCCACTTCTCCGGTTCTTCTTCCATGTCGCACGCGATGTCCCAGCGAAGCAGGCCCGTTAACCCTGTCGCCAAAATTCCCGCAGCGCTGGTGTGCTCGGACAAGTGAGTGACCCGATGATCTGGCCCGGTTTCCCAGAGCCAGTCGGAAGCAGTCTCGGCATAGTCGCGAAAGCGCTGTTCGCTCTCGCGCAGCGCTACAAGCGTGTTTTCCAAGCGTTCCCTAGCTGCGTGTTGCTCGGTAACATCCATATGTGTTCCGATCAGCTCGCTGACATTACCATCGCTGCCGACGACAACGTGTGCAACGGAGTGTATGCGCCTTATCCCGCCATCTGGCAGAATAACACGGAAATCATATTCGAACCGTTCGTGCTCCTGGTCAATCGCCTGACGCTGCACCTCCTGCAACCCTGGCAAGTCTTCCGGATGGATGCGCGATCGAATAGTCTCTAGCGAAACCGGCTCTTGTGGGTTAAAGCCAAACAGGCGGTCGACCTCAGCGGAGCGATAAACGAAATCTCGTGTGTGGACGTCCCAGGACCAGCTGCCTGTGTGAGTGAGATGCTGAGCCTCGGCCAGATAGGCCTCGCTTCGGCGCAACTGCTGTTCTGCTCGCCTAGCTGCCGTAATATCGGTGGCTGCCCCAACAAACTCAATTTCACCAGAGGCGGTTCGCGTGACTCGTGCCTGCGCATGGATGTGCTTCACGGAGCCGTCAGGTAGCAGCAGCCGGTACTCGTGCTCGAAATCCCTCAGGTCTCGCATCGCTTCATCGATAATCTCTTTGACAGAAGCCCTATCATCTGGGTGCGTGCGCTCAATGACGAGTTGTGGCGCCGGTGTCGTCTGAAGATCGATTTGGAAAATCCGAAATGTCTCCTTAGACCAGAAGGCCTCGCCGGTAGAGGCGTTCCAGCTGAAGCTGCCTGTATGACTCAACTCCTGCGCGTGAGCCAAATGCGCTTCGCTCCGCTGCAGCGCAAGCTCGGTCTGCTTGCGCTCCGTAATATCTTCGCACGCCATGAGGATGACGGGGCGGTCGCCGGCCCAAAGCATGGCCTTGGCGTTTTCACGCACCCACAATACAGAACCGTCCTTCCTGACTTTCCGGACGTCCCAAGTGCGCGATTGTCCAACATCCTCAAGACACGTCTGAATGCATTTGCGGACGAATGCGCGATCCTCCTCCAGAAATACGTCGAGCACGGATTGGCCCAATAGTTCTGCACAAGCAAATCCCAGTTGTGTCGCGCCCAACGTATTGACGTTGAGGACAATGCCGGCCTCATCGACCATGAAGTACATGGCTGGATTGTGCTCGAAAATTGCGCGCCACCGTTTTTCACGATCCTCCAAATCCGAGGCACTCCGCTGAAGCTTGGCCGCAGCCACACGTGCAGCCTCTCTTTCCTGGCGGAGTTTTCCAATCAGGTACGTTCCGACAACAGAGACAATAAGAAATGCAACAACCACAGGAACATCGCGGGGATCATCGATTCGTAAACTAAACGCCGGCGGCGCAAAGTAGTATGCGAGAGCAGCGATTGCGACGATGCAAAGCGCTGATGAAGCAATGAAGCTGCCCATCAACGAAAATAGTAAGACTACTAACAAATAGGCGAACGCCGCGGCGGCGAAATGCGCCTGAAAGTACACGCAAGTCAGTGTAACCGCGGCTAGCGCTATGCTGCCCAAGGTCAACTGAGGGGCTGAACGTTTGAAACTGCTGATCCTATACATTTTGAGACCGTCCGGCCTGTTATCCGGCGGGAGAGCTATAGCATTTTAGGCAAAAATGAGGCAATCTTGAACACTTGGGTCCGCATGATAGCGTGTGCAAGATCGATCATCGGCTGCCGAACTCAGCACGGGCGGGGAAAAAACGCATTATAAACATACGTATATTTGTCCTAAACCTTTCAGTAGGTGTCGCTGACGCGACTTTAGTCGAAGCTGAAACGTCCGCTTTTGCGCATCGCTCGAGCCTACGGCCAATGCGCCCCATTAGGCCGCGGAATGAGGACAGTGGTTTCAGTTCAGCCGATAGGTTCGAAGGCGCGCCTCCGGACCGGCAAGGATCAGAAAAAAGCTGCCCAATGACTCGTCTCCCCGACACAGCCGCTCCCGCGAAGAAAGCGCAAGTTCGCCTGCCGACACAGAAGCCGGAGTCGCGCGAGTCCTACGCGCGATGATGATTCGTTCCAATCTTATCGCGCTTTAGCTGCGAAAAACTGGTTCCGCTGGAAGCGAGCGGCGTCGCAGAACGCAGGGCAGCCTCGTATGACTCGCCACGGCTTTGTCGAGTGCCATTCACGCTGATCACACCCACCATGCTCTGCTAACGCAGCGCGCATCGTAACGAGAACGACAAGCTGCGTCCGCAGGATCCCTACGTCGTCCTTAATCGCGTGAGGCAAGTGGAGCGACGTGCATATGGATCTTCGTAGGCGGACCAATACCTAGTCCGTCAGTCCCGTCATCGGCTTGGCAAAAATGTTGCACAAGCGTTCAGATGGCCGGTAGCCCTTGAGTGCGAAAGCGAAACCCTGAAAAAGCTCCTGCCTCTTTTCTCGCTAGTACCCACTTTTCTTGGAACGTGAGTCGTGATTCAAGGTCGGGATGATACCCGAAGCAAGAGAAGTCCACCTTTCGAGGAAAGATCGCAAGGTGCTTGAGGCGTGCTGTCGCTCACCGGTGACGTTGCAGCGCGATTTGAAGCGGGCGCGGATAGTTCTGTTGGCGGCGGATGGGCGCAGCACCCGGTCGATCGCCAAGGAAGTTGGGGTCCAGCCGCGGATTGTCAGCCTTTGGCGGCATCGCTATGCCGACCATGGCCTTGAAGGGCTGCAAGACAAGCCGCGGCCTGGCAAGCAGCCGATCTATACGAAGACGACCGACAAGCGGATTCTGAAGCTGCTGGATAAGCCGCCACCGCAAGGGTTTGCGCGCTGGACCGGCCCCCTGCTGGCCGAGGCGCTGGGCGATGTCGATGTCCAATATGTCTGGCGGTTCCTGCGCAGCCACAAGATTGACCTGGTGGCTCGCAAGTCCTGGTGCGAGAGCAACGACCCGAACTTTACGGCCAAAGCCGCCGATGTTGTCGGCCTCTATGTCGCGCCGCCGGCGAAGGCCATTGTGCTGTGCGTGGACGAGAAGCCCTCGATCCAGGCTTTGGAGCGAGCGCAGGGTTATCTGAAGTTGCCCAATGGCCGCGCCTTAACCGGCCAAAGCCACGATTACAAGCGGCATGGCACCACAACATTGTTTGCGGCGCTCGAAGTCGCCACCGGAAAGATCATCGCGACCCATTCAAAACGCCGGCGCCGCGTCGAGTTTCTCGATTTCATGAACAGCGTCACCGCGACTTTTCCGAACCGCAAGCTTCACGTCATCCTCGACAACCTCAACACCCATAAAAAGAACGAGGACTGGCTCAAGGCCCACCCCAACGTGCAATTTCATTTCACGCCGACAAGTGCGTCATGGCTCAATCAGGTCGAAGTATGGTTTTCCATCTTGCAGGGGCAGTCGCTCAGCGGCACCTCCTTCACGAGCCTCAAGCAGCTTCAGGAACACATCGATGCCTACGTCAACGCATACAACGACAGAGCCGAGCCCTTCGTCTGGACCAAGAAAAAGGTCCGTCAACGCCGTTTCAAAGGCCGCCGTATCACTCAGCTCTGATTCCGGGTACTAGGGTCTGTACCTAAATAGCGCCACGTGATTCTCTTGCCTACGTGTTGATTCGGGGGCGAGAGAATGCGCGCTGGTTTGTTTTGGCTGAACGACAGGCAATGGGCGCGTATCGAACCGCATCTGCCGAGGGGACTGACGGGGCCGGATCGGGACGACGACCGACGCATCGTCAGCGGCATCATTCACATGCTGCAATCGGGTGCACGATGGCGTGATTGTCCACGTGAATACGGCCCTTACACGACGATCTACAATCGCTTCAATCGCTGGGCCAAGCGAGGACGATGGTGCGCAATCTTCGAAGCGCTGGCCAAGCCTGGCGAAGACGGCGTCGTACTGTCGCTCGACTCGACCTCGATTAAAGCTCACCGGTGTGCCTCCGGCGGAAAAGGGGGGAGCACAATCAAGCAATCGGCCGCTCGCGCGGAGGCCGCACGACAAAAATCCATGCGCTGAGCGATCCGCTCTGCCGGCCGGTCGTCCTGCATCTGACTCCAGGCCAGGATGCCGATATCGCTGCGGCTCCCGATGTCCTGGCGCTCGCGCCACCCATGAGCGTGCTCCTCGCCGACAAAGGGTATGATGGCGACAAGCTTCGCGGCGCAATCATTCGTCGTGGCGCCAAGCCCGTAATCCCCAATAAATCTAACCGTGTCGTCATCCATCGCTTCAACAAACGCGCCTACAAAGGACGAAATGTCATCGAACGCTGCTTTTGCAGGCTCAAGGACTTCCGGCGCATCGCCACGCGATATGACAAGCTCGCCCGTAATTTTTTGGCCGCTGTTCATCTCGCCGCTCTCGTCGCATATTGGCTCAATTGAGTCTGGACCCTAGCCTCTCAGGGGCAGCTGCCCTGGCTGCGGCGCGGAATAATGCTGTGCGCCGGAGAGCGCAGGGGGAGTATTCGTGTCCGAATGGCGGCGGTTCAGATCCGGGACCTACCTCATGTGCTTGTAGTGTCGATAGTAGTGGAAGCGGTGGACTTGTTGAGCCGAGTCTGCAGCGTCACGTGATCGAGCTCGCTTTCCCACCAGGATACGAACACAGCCGCGATGCCATTGCCGATGATGTTGGTGAGGGCGCGCACCTCGCTCATGAACTTGTCGATAGAAAACACGATTGCCATGCCCGGCACCAGAGCTGGGTTTACTACCGATAATGTCGCAGCGAGCGTGATAAAGCCTGCGCCGGTGACGCCGCTTGCTCCCTTCGAAGTTAGCATTGCTACTAGCAGGATCGTGAGCTGCTGGCCAAAGCTGAGATCGACACCGAGTGCCTGGGCAATGAACAATGTTGCAAGTGTCATATAGATATTGGTGCCGTCAAGGTTGAAGGAGTAGCCAGTCGGCACCACCAGCCCGACCACCGGCTTGGAGCAGCCCAGCCGCTCGAGCTTCTCCATCAATTGAGGGAGCGCGCTTTCGGAGGATGAAGTACCGAGCACGATCAGAAGCTCGTCTTTAATATAGATAAGGAACTTGAAGATTGAAAAGCCGACGAGGCGGGCGATCAGACCAAGCACGACTACTACGAATAGGGCAGCAGTCACGTAAAACAGCGCGATCAGACCGATCAGATTGCCGAGTGCTGCGGGCCCGAACTTGCCGACTGTGAAAGCCATGGCGCCGAAGGCGCCGATCGGGGCCGCTTTCATTACAATAGCTATTACCCCGAACACCGCGTGCGCGACGTCGTCAATCATGCCGCGCAGACGCTCGCCACGCTTTCCCAACGCCATCAGCGAGAAGCCAAAAAGGATCGCGAACAGGAGAACCTGCAGAACATCGCCGCGAGCGAAGGCGCCGACCACGCTATCGGGAATGATGTTGAGAATAAAGTCGACGGTTTTCGAGGCTTCCGCCTGCTTGACGTAATTGGCGACCGCCGCAGCATCCGGTTTGACCGCAAGGCCATGGCCAATCCGGACCAGATTGCCCATGGCAAGGCCCAACAGCAAGGCAAAGCTGGAGACGATCTCGAAATAGAACAGCGCCTTGACGCCGACGCACCCGACTTTCTTGGCATCTTGAATATGCGCAATGCCAGACGTGACGGTGCAGAAAATAATGGGCGCGATCACCATCTTGATGAGCTTGATGAACCCATCACCGAGCGCCTTGACCCAGTCGTTTGTGGCGACAGACGGCCATAGGCAGCCAACCATGGCGCCAATTAGGATTGCGATCAGCACCTGGACGTAGAGTATCTTATACCAAGCTTGCGACGCGCGCACAGGCGCCGCGGTTGCCATGGTGGTCATGACGCTTCCTTCCCGAATATACTCGAATGTGTGCCGCGGCTCGGTGAGAGGCGACAGTGTCATACGAGACTAATCATTATAGCCTTGCGCGATTGAAGACGCGTCCGAGAGCCGGCGCGTCTTTCCAAAGGCAGGCGTTTAGTTGCGTTGTCCTTTCTCGCTAAGCAAGATATGCACCAAATCCCAAACTGCGGCGGACTAAAAAGTCGCGGACAATGGCCTCCCTTCGGTGGCATCGGCTTGAGTGCTCTTAGCCGTGTTCGCAAGGTCGAACATTAGGCTGCAGCGTAGCGCGCATTAGCGGAATGCTGGAGTGTTGAGATCGTGCAGCAGTACGTGCAGTTGGTAAAATTGCTATTTTGGATTGAACGCATTTACCGAATGGAAGTCTGGCTAGGAGCTGCGTTGCCCGGGTAGGACCTCTGATGGATGACTGCGTTTTTCCGCAAGCGGCCAATCTCGTCGATGACGCGGCGTTTGTCTCCACGCCTGTGCTGACGATGTGCAAGCTAAGCCGGTCAGGGGAGCGGCCGTCGCTCGCGGCCCCTCGCGCCTTTGCCGCGTCGCCGAACCAGCCTTACGACGAGTTTTCAGCTACTTCGTTTGCGTAGCTGCCGACCGGCAGGCTTCTTGCGATCGGTTCAGCTACCGGCCCTGCGAGCACGGGATTTGAGCCGCCGACAAACCAAACAGGCATTTCTCGAGTCGAGTCTGCCGTTTTCGTTGGGCGGCTGTTGCTGTCCGCTTGGAAACAAAGATGCCAGAAACCTGACAAAGCGTTAGGTCCACTCCACGGTGACGTCGGCGTCTACGCAAAGTGCTTTCACATAAGCATAGCGCCGCCGCTGTTCGCACGTGGCACTCGAATTGCTGATGACAAATGAGAAGCTGCCGCCGTCGGGTGGGACGAAGCGGACTTGTCACAGGAGTTGCCGATGAGCCTTGCGATGCTGCTCTTGCTCGCAGAAACGGTGCGCGTAAATTTGGGGGACAGAGCGAGCTGCCGCACGAACAAATGGCTATTCGCACCACATCGCTGGGCAGCCCGACGTATAGGCAATCACTATCGCGATACGGCGACCTGCGCTCGTTGGCGGGCTGACGCACATGGATTTTGATTCGTCAGAGATCTCGCAATCCATTGCGCTCACGATAGAGCTCGCTAGCGTGACGACCGTGATCCTCCTCGTGATTGGTGTGCCCCTCGCCTGGTGGCTGGCGCGTTCAAAGACTTTTCTGAGCGAGGCTGTCGCTGCGCTAATTGCCCTTCCGCTGGTACTACCCCCAGCGGCTCTCGGCTTTTGCGTACTCGTTCTGCTCGGCCCCGACGGACCCGGCGGCGTTCTCGCCTCTTTCTGGGGCGAGCGCACGCTCGCTCTTACCTTCGTCGGGATCGTGGTCGGATCGGTGCTCTCGGCGCTGCCATTGGTCGTGCAGCCGATACGTAACGCCTTTCTTGCGGTTGGCGATCACCCGTTGGAAATGACAGGGCGTGTTTCGCCATTGTATGGCTTCGTTGCTATCATCGCACCGCTGGCGCGACTGGAGCTCGTTAAAGCGGCCGTGCTTGGATTTTCTCACACGATAGGCACATTCGGCGTCGTGATGATGATCGGCGGAAATATTCCTGGACGCACCAAGGTGTTGTCGGCCTATGTCGTGGACTACGTCCAAGAGCCGCGCTGGCACGAGGAAGTGTGGTTGCCGCTGGTATGGTGATGTTCGCATTTGCGACAATCTTCACCTTAGCCATCATCGACAGACATTGTACCGGGCGAGGCAACGAATCATCTTAGGTTTGCCAGGGCGATCGCTCTAAACGTCCAGCCTGTCGCCGCGCACAGCCCCGTAGGCGAGGAGCCCCTTGGAACCAGGGGCAGATCGGATCAAATCAGACCTAAAGTCAAGCCAACGTGCGCACCACATTCTCAGTCCCTTGCGGGCTCTGTTCCTTGCTCGGCAACCGCGTTGGTACGTGCTGCCTGCATTAGGTTCGATTATGAGCGCTTTAACGCACCGTTGGTCAGCGATCGGCAAGTCTGATTGAGGCCGGGCAATGTGGTGCCCGTCGACTGAACCAATTCTATTCAACAATCGGCATCATGAGTGCCGCCTGCAGGAGCGTAGTTCCCTTCAGCGGTGAACGATCGGCTTGATTTGTTAAAGTGCTCACATCGACGTCGAAAACTGGACACCAATAGCGTAGCAGATCAATGGCCTAGCTTCTGGGACGCTGGCCGGATTCGACAAGCCGAAAATCTTAAAGCGGTGGCTTGTTATCTTTCAGGTGTTTCGCTCTGCTGGCTTGTTTCTTGCCGAACATCACCAATCGTAACGCTGGCGACAACTCGCTTGGAAGGTTTCATGGGTGATGCAACGGAAACCTTCTACGGCGTGATCAGACGACAGGGTATCACGCGTCGCAGTTTCCTTAAATTCTGCAGTTTCACGGCCGCGAGCTTGGGGCTTGGTGCAAGCAGTATTGCGCACGCCCTGGAAACCAAACCGCGAGTGCCCGTCATCTGGCTGCACGGGCTTGAGTGTACCTGCTGCTCGGAAAGCTTTATCCGCTCGGCTCATCCCTTGATCAAGGACGCGCTGCTGTCGATGATTTCGCTCGACTATGACCATATGATCATGGCGGCGGCAGGACACCAGGCTGAGGCCATCCTGGAGGAAACCCGTGCCAGGTACAAAGGCGGATATGTGCTTGCCGTTGAAGGTAACCCGCCCTTGAACGAGGGTGGCATGTTCTGCATTGACGGCGGCAAGCCGTTCGTTGAAAAGCTCACGTCGATGGCGGAAGAGTCCATGGCGATCGTCGCTTGGGGCACGTGTGCGTCCTGGGGATGCGTGCAGGCGGCCAAGCCAAATCCGACTCGCGCGGTGCCGATCGATAAGTTAATCACCAACAGGCCCTTCATCAAGGTGCCCGGGGGCCCGCCGATCGCAGAGGTCATGAGCGGCCTCGTGACTTTCATTACCACGTTCGGAAAGCTTCCAAAGCTTGATCACCAAGGGCGTCCAAGTATGTTTTATTCCGAGCGCATTCACGATAAGTGCTACCGGCGGTCCCATTTCGACGCTGGTCAATTCGTCGAAGAGTGGGACGACACCAACGCACGCAAGGGCTATTGCTTGTACAAGTTGGGCTGCAAGGGACCAACCACCTACAATGCCTGTTCGGCCCTTCGGTGGAACGGCGGCGTTTCATTTCCCATTCAATCCGGCCACGGCTGTCTCGGCTGCTCCGAAGATGGCTTCTGGGATAAAGGGTCATTTTACGACCGACTCACGACCATCAAGCAGTTCGGCATCGAGCAGAACGCCGACGAGATCGGCATGGCCGCTGCCGGCGTGGTGGGGCTAGCGGTCGCTGCCCACGCGGCGGTCACCGCCGCGAAGCGGTTGAGGCACCGGCCGGATCGCCCTGCCCACAAAGGCAAGCCGAGTTGAGGAGGTAACGACGGTGGCCGTCCAGACGCCGAATGGGTTCAATCTCGATCGTTCCGGCAAGCGAATCGTTAGCGGCGGTTTTCTATTCGGCTATATCCGCTTTGCTCATTTCTCGGCGGGATATGTACTCAGCGCCGGCTTTCTTCTGCGTATCTACTGGGCCTTGATGGGAAACGCGCACGCCATGCAGATCTTTTGCGTGCCGCTTTGGCGCCGGTGCTTTTGGCGGGAGTTGCACCACGAGATTCGCCGGTATTCGTTCCTTGCGGTTGAGCCTGAAAGGGGCCTCGGGCACAACCGCCTTGCTCAGCTAGCAATGTTCTTCATGTTTACGCAGACGATCACGTTCATGGTCGTCACCGGCTTTGCACTTTACGGGCAAGGTGCCGGTACTGACAGCTGGCAGTACAAGGTGTTCGGCTGGGTGTTTTCACTCTGGCCGAACAGCCAGGACTTTCACACCTGGCATCATCTCGGCCTGTGGGTGATCGTGATGTTCGCGCTGGTCCACATCTACGCGGTGCTCTGGGACGACGTCGTGTCGCGCCGCAGCTTCCCTTCTATCAAGTAGGTGAGCATTGGTTTGGCGATTGACTGGGAAGCGGATGCTCAATTCAACAGAGAAAAAGCGGATTTTGGTGCTCGGCATTGGCAATGTTCTGTGGGCCGATGAGGGATTCGGTGTGCGTGCGGTCGAGGAGTTTCATCGTAGCTACGCGGTCGATGATACGTCACCGTTCTCGATGGCGGCACCCAGGGGCTCTACCTCGTTAGTTTTCTTGAGGGGGCCGACTGCCTGATCGTGTTCGACGCCATCGACTATGGATTGCTGCCCGGGCAGTTGGAGCTTGTACGAGATGACGAAGTGCCAAAATTCACGGGGGCCAAGAAGGTGAGCCTGCATCAGATGGGCTTCCAGGAGGTCTTGAGCGCGGCCGATTTGCTTGGCCGCCGCCCGCGAGAGCTCGCTCTTATCGGCTGCCAGCCGATGGATCTGGAGAATTGGGGCGGTCCGCTGACCGCGCCGGTGCGCTTTCAGATTGCCCCCGCGATTAGACTGGCCTGTAAGCTCCTAGAGCAGTGGGACTCGCCGGCAAAACCGCGGAGTGCGCCGCTGCCTGCATCAGAACGGCTGTTGGCGAACAATATTGACCATGCGAATTATGAAATGAAAGGCAGAGCCGATCTAGCGGCCTGCGGCTGATCATGTGCCTTGGCTTGCCAATGACGATTGTCGAGACCGACGGTGTCACCGCGTTATGCGAGTATGGCAATGAGCAGCGGCGCATCTCCGTCGTGCTGCTCGCTGATGTACGGGCCGGCGCCAAGGTGCTCGTTCATATCGACAGCGCAGTGCGGCTCCTGGACGAAAACGAAGCAAGGCTGATCTGCAAAGCACTTGACGGGCTTGAGGCCAGCCTCAACGGTCAGAGCTGCGATCGCTTCTTTGCGGACTTGATCGGTCACGAGCCGCAATTGCCGGAGCACCTACGCTAGCGCTTCCGCTCCCTTGCACCGGCTGGGGTTCATAGACCGGATTCCAGTCGCAGGACCATCGGCTTGGACAACGTCAGGCGCTACGCCGTTGGGTCGAACGCGACTCGCGCACCTAGAGATGATTGGCATGCGCCTTGCTAACCGCCATGCTGGCAGAACCGATCATGATCAGAGAGGAGTGTGATGAAGTTGCAGCCGGCTCAGCATGCTCTGACACGGCCCGCTCCGTCCGACGACGTGGAGGGCGTTAGCGCCGATGCGCGCCTGGTCGCGCACGTTCCCAGGAAGGCGACCTTGATGCCGCTGCCGGCGGCTGATCCCCTACATATTCTGCGGATCAGTGAAGCACCCTCGCGCGGCCCTGGTGGCACACTGACCGGCCGGCCCGGCCAGCGTAGACTGTCGACGCCGCGCCTATCCCCGAGGAACAATATACTCTGCCTGATCGGCAAGAGACCGGATCGTTTGCTCACGATCAACCGCATCTCCTCACCGATCCTTTGGGCACTCGCCGGCAGCACCGGCGCCGGCAAGTGCAATACCCCTCGACACAGACAATGGAACATCGCATCGTGAAAGCAGCGATCCCCGTTGTATCTGGCGGCGCCGGCCGCGCGGCGAGCGGCTTTACCACAGGTTCTGGAACTCTCGATGTATTCTATCGCGGCGCGACAAGTGCGCTTGTCAATCGCGTTTGGCGGGTTTGCGACGAATGTGCAAGGAAGTATCCGAACGCTGCCCTGCTAATGTCAAATGTCGCTGCTGCTGTTGGGGGTCAGAGAAGCGGTGATCCGACACAATTGTACGGACTCGCAAATTTCAGCGATGCCGAGCGCAAGCTGATTGACGAATTGCTCGGGGAAGGCGAGGTGACCGGGTGGTTGCGTTGCCGGACGGCAGTTTGGCACAAATCCGGGAGTCCGTGCATGCCGGAATCTGGCGCGTGCGCATCGGAACCGAACCGGCGCACGAATATGTCGAGGTTGGAGCGATTCCGCAGATTGTCCGGCGTGCCGCAACTGACCTGACATCAACCGAACTTCTGATTGACACGCCGCCGGATGGCGCGATGAACGTTCAACCGGTGCTGGCCGAAATACGCGAGCGGGCCAGCGTCTGGCAATTTTGCATGAATGCGCATGTCATCAATCTGACGTTACTGCCAATGAGCGTTGTCGACTTGACATTCCTGCAGCAAAGCTTGGGCAACGGACCCGTCCAACTCATGTTGCGGGGCTACGGTGCCTGCAGAGTGCAGGCGACCGGGACTAGGAATGTTTGGTCCGTGCAGTTCTTCAATTCTACGGACAACATCATCCTTGATACGGTGGAGGTCGGGGGCGTGCCGATTGTTGCGTTGGCTGCCGACGAGGATTTCCAGGACTCTGCCGGACGCGTGCAGGAAATTCTCGAGGCGTACTTCACATGATGCGCTCGGGCACTCGACATCAGTTGCGATCCCACAGACGGCGCCTTCGGATGGATCATAGCTTGCGCGGGGGGAGGGGGCAGCATTGCGCATGAACCTCACTGCAAGCAACAAAATCCATGTCCGCGTATTGCTAGCTGCCGACGTAGTCGCCTCGGTCGAGATCCAGCCGCGAGTCCGGCCGCCGCTGGGTCGGATATTCGCCGGAAAGCAGGCCTCGTCACTGCTCAACGCAGTGCCGCGGCTCTTCGCGTTATGTGCCGCTGCGCAGCAAACCGCACTGTTGACCGCGATCGAAACGGCGCGCGACGAAGTGATCACCCTCGCAAAAAAAAACAGCATCGTATTGCGCTGATCGTTACCGAGCGCATCATGGATTTGGCACGGGGCCTATTTGCCGGACATCTCACGCTAGAGGTCGCCAGTGCGGCAGCAATCCGCTCCCTGATGTCGGAATTGTCAGCGCTTGTTCGCTCCGCCCAGCGAGCCTCGTGCCCCCCTCAACGGGAAGCAACAGCGCGGATCGCGGCGGCGCTGGCCGCGCTGGGCGTACCGAATGAGGGACGCGCGCTCAGGTCCGGCAGCCCACTGTCGCTTCGCGTCGCGGCGCTTCATGAGGCCGGCTTGAAGTCGGCTCCGGCAGCATACTCGTTCCTGTCCGCTGCTGACGACTTCAACATCGCGAAGCGATTGCTCGGGGATGATTCGACGTTTTGCGATTGTCCGGATCTGGAAGGACATGTGCCTGAGACGGGTCCTTGGGCGCGCCAATGACCCGGGATCGGTTCTTGCTGAGACCCTTCGGTGCGGCCGAGCGGCTGATGGCCAGAATAGTTGAAATCGTCCGGGCTATGTGCCTGGCTTGAGGCCGGCGCTCAGCCGGATACCGCAGAGCATGGGATTATCGAAAGATATAAGCTTGGGCCCGGTCGTGCAGCGGCCGCGGTCGAATGCGCCAGGGGACGTCTCTACCACGCTGTTGAGCTTGACGCTCACGGCCGGATATCTCGCTTCGAATTCCTGGCGCCGACGGAGTGGAATTTCCATAAGCGCGGACCGCTTGTACGGAACCTGCAGGGCGCCGTGCTGACAGCTCCGCGGCGCTGTGATGCAGTCCACGCGGTGATTGCGTCGCTGGATCCGTGCGTCGGGTTCACTCTCAATTTTCGTGAATTTCACGATGCATGAAATGGCCATTTGCATGGGGATCATTCAGATCGTCGAGGAGAAGGTACGGGAGCGATCCTCTTCGCGGGTGCGGAGCGTCTGTTTGGAATTGGGAACGCTGAGTCATGCCGCGCCTGAAGCGATCAGGTTCTGCTTTGCTGTCGCTGCAATGCGGACCGTTGCCGAAGGCGCCGCGCTTAATATCGTTGAACTACCGGGCGTTGCCTGGTGCATGAGCTGTTCGAAGAGCGTTGAAATTGCACGCCGGGGTGATTGCTGTCCTTGCTGCGGCAGTTATCAGTTGCAGGTAACCGCGGGCGAACAGATGCGCGTGAAAGCGCTGGAGATCGATTGATGTGTACCGTTTGCGGCTGCACGGAAGGTACACCGACGACCAAACACTCGAGGTCAAATGATGCGAAGAGCCACGAGCGATACAATGACCATGTGCGGGACTCTTGCGATGGCCATTCTCCTCTTCGCCGGCCGGCCCACCATCAGGCACATGGCATACAGCCGCTTCCGAGCGGCGGCGCCGGCTCGGCTGATTCAAGGGTCGGGGGCATGAGCGGAAAGCAGGTCATCGAGATCGAGCGCGATATCCTGGGCAAGAATAATGGGATTGCGGCGGTCAACCGGGCCCTCTTCCTTGCCGATGACGTTCTCGTGTTTAATCTTTTATCCAGTCCCGGTGCAGGTAAAACGACGCTGCTGGTCCGTGCCGCGTCCGAGCTCAAGCGCAGCCGCCCGGTCGGTGTCATCGAAGCGACCAGCAGACCTCGAACGACGCTGAACGTATTCAGGCTGTCGGCGTGCCAGCCGTTCAAATCAATACCGGCAAGAATTGTCATCTCGATGCTGCAATGATCGGCGGAGCTTATCGCCGCTTGCCCCTGCTTTCAGGCGGCATTCTCTTCATCGAGAACGTCGGTAATCTGATCTGTCCCGCTGCCTTCGATCTTGGCGAGGCCTGCAAGATCGTGGTGTTCTCGATTACGGAAGGTGAAGACAAGCCCCTCAAATGTCCTGATATGTTTGCTGCTTCATCCCTCGTGGTGATCAACAAGATCGATCTGGCGCCGCTGCTTGAATTCGATTTGGAAAAGACCATCGAGAGAGCTGGCCCCGCAAATTCGGACAGTAGCTTGAGTGGATTTTCTGCCTGACAGCGGCGAGGATTCTTGCTGCGAATCAGGAGCGAAGATGACGAAGAAGAGCCGCCGGACGCATTCTCCGGCATTCAAGGCGAAGGTTGCTTTGGCTGCGGTCAAAGGAGACAAGACACTGGCGGAGCTGGCGCAACTGTTTGATGTTCATCCGAACCAGATCACGATCTGGAAAAACCAGCTCCTGGAAGGCGCCGCCGGCGTGTTTGGGCATGACAAGACATCGGCCGAGACGCCGGTCGATTTGAAGGCGTTGCATGCCAAGATCGGCGAGCTGGCGTTGGAAAACGATTTTTTGTCCGGCGCGCTCACCAAGGCGGGCCTGCTGAGCGCAAAGCGATGATCGACCGCGGTCATGATCTTTCTATCGTGCGCCAGGCGAAGGTCCTGAAGCTGGCTCGCAGCACGGTCTACTATGAACCTCGGCCAGTTTCGGCCGAGGACCTTGCCTTGATGCGTCGGCTCGATGAGCTGCATCTCGATTATCCCTTCGCGGGAGCGCGTATGCTGCGATCGTTGCTGCGGCGGGAGGGGGTATACGCCGGTCGCCGCCACATCGCGACGCTGATGAAGCGCATGGGGATCGAGGCGGTCTATCGTCGCCCGAACACGAGCAAGCCGGCTCCGGGTCACAAGATCTACCCGTACCTGTTGCGCGGATTGAAGATCGAGCGGCCCGACCATGCGTGGGCAATGGACATCACCTACATTCCGATGCGGCGTGGCTTCGTCTATCTCGCGGCGGTCGTCGATGTGTTCAGCCGACGGGTCCTGGCCCATCGCGTCTCGATCACAATGGAGGCGGCCTTCTGCGTCGAAGCGGTCCAGGAGGCGTTGGCGAAGCACGGCAGGCCCGCGATTTTCAACACGGACCAGGGCAGCCAGTTCACCAGCCTCGAGTTCACCGATGTGCTGCTGGACGCGAAGATCGCCATCAGCATGGATGGCAAGGGCGCCTGGCGCGACAACGTGTTTGTCGAGCGGCTCTGGCGCACGGTCAAATACGAAGAAGTTTATCTCCGCGCCTACGACAGCGTGTCCGAGGCGCGAGCGTCAATTGCCAAGTATCTGGCCTTCTACAATCAGGGACGCCCTCACTCGAGCCTTGACGGGCGCACGCCCGACGAGGCTTACTTCGGCACGCAAGCTATGGTGATGGCCGCATGACCGTCGCCGACGATTTTGTCGTCGCTCTGGTCGGGCTACGCCCTCCCGACGCAACGACAAAATCGTAAAGCCCCGCGTTCAGCATAACCCGGCAGGAATCCACTTAAATCCAGCGGGGCGCTGTCCAAACAACCGGGGCCAGCTCTGAGTATGCCAGACGGGTCAACCCAAAGATTGACGTGCTTGTCGTTTCGGCTCGTACTGGCGAGGGCTTTGGCGCGCTCTACGCCTGGATCAACAGGCAGGCGCGCCGTCAGAGGCGCGCCTTAGAGGACGCAAGGCGATGAGCGCCGCAGCCACCTGCGATCGAAAGCGACTGCGCGTGCGCGTGAGTGGAGCAGTGCAAGGGGTTGGCTTTCGTCCCTACGTCTATGGACTAGCCATGCGGTACGGATTGGCGGGATTTGTCATCAATGGTCCCGAGGGCGTTCTCATCGAGGTCGAGGGGCACCGTACGTCTGAGTTTATTGCCGCGTTGCCGCAGCGTGGAGAGGCTGGCCCGGTCATCGTTGTCACCAGTGCAAATCTCTACGGCGAACCCCTGCTGATCGATAACGTGGAGGCGTTGAGACAGCTCAAGGGGGTCGCCGACCTGGTCGTGACCCATGATCGCGATATCTTGGCGTGCGCTGATGATTCCGTGGTTTCGGTGGCCGCTGGCCGGGACCAATTCATCCGTCGTGCTCGCGGCTATGTTCCCGAGCCAATTCGGCTTGCAAGGTCTGTCCCGCCCGTGCTCGCCGTCGGCGGGATACTGAAGTCGACCGTCACCATCACGCGGGACGACCAAGCGTTCGTCTCTCAGCATATTGGCGATCTAAATACGGCCGAAAGCATCCGTGCGTTCGAGAAGACGATCCGGCACCTCACATCGAGCCTCGGCGTGGAGCCTGTCGCCGTCGCCCATGATTTGCATCCCGATATGGCTTCTACCCGGTTTGCGGAAGCAAATGCTCGCGCGCTAGTCGCGGTTCAGCATCACCATGCACACGCTGCCGCAGTAATCGCTGAGCACGGCCATGCGGGACCTGCGCTTGCCCTGGTGCTCGATGGCCATGGCTTTGGCTCCGACGGCGGTAACTGGGGTGGCGAATTATTGTTGTGCGAAGAGACGTCGTCCCAGCGCATCGGGCACTTAGCGCCCCTGCAGATACCGGGTGGAGATCGTGCAGCCCGCGAGCCGTGGCGCATGGCCAGCGCAGTATTACACGGGCTCGGCCGGGGTAACGAAATCGGGCAGCGCTTTGCCGCGCAGCGGCAAGCCGGCTGTCTGTCGGACTTGCTCGATCAGCCGGGCGGGACCACCACGACCAGTGCGGGACGGTTGTTCGACGCGGCAGCGGCGCTGCTAGGTATTGCGAATCTGCAGAGCTATGACGGCGAAGCAGCGTTGAAGCTCGAAGCGCTGGTGCGGGGTACTACGATTCTGGAAGCCGGCTGGACGATCGAGGGCGGCGTGCTGTCCCTTGGTCCGCTATTTTCACGTTTGATTGCTGATGACATTGACGCTGCCGGAGGAGCCGGGCTGTTTCATGGCACGTTAGCCGCTGCCTGCGTTGACTGGGTCACACGCTCTGCGCGGACAACCGGCATCAATACCGTGGTTCTGAGCGGCGGCTGCTTCCTGAACGCGGTGCTGGCGGACAAAATCCCGCGGGGGTGCAGCGATGCCGGTCTTACCCCCCTGGTACCGCGACGGCTGCCGCCCAATGACGGCGGTTTGAGCCTCGGCCAGGCCTGGATTGCGGCTCTAAAGATTGCTCAACAGCCGCCCGCCGGGCAGGAGCTGCCTGATATGTGTCTTTCGGTTCCGGCAAAGATCGCGAAAATTCTTCCCAACGAAATGGCCCTCGTGTTCATCGATGGCGTCAACCTGGAGATATCGATTGCCCTCCTCGACGAGCTCGACGTCGGCGATTTCGTCCTGGTCCATGTCGGCTATGCGCTCGCTAAGATCGATCCGGCGGAAGCCAAGCGCACGCTAGAGCTCCTGCAGGAGCTAGGCGCTGCGAAGGAATGCCGATCGTGAAATATTCCAGCGAATTTCGCGACAAGACTATCGCGCAGGAACTTGCGCGAGCAATTGACGCTGAGGTCAGTTCACAACGAGCCTACCGGTTCGTGGAATTTTGCGGTGGACACACTCATGCAATCTCCCGCTACGGTCTTGAGGATCTGCTGCCCGCGAACGTTCGGATGATCCACGGGCCCGGTTGTCCCGTCTGCGTTCTGCCGGCGAGCCGTATCGACATGGCGATCCGGCTCGCCGAGCGGCCAGAGGTCATTCTGTGCGTCTACGGCGACCTGATGCGCGCGCCTGGGTCGCAAGGGCAGTCCCTGTTGCTTGCCAAAGCGCTGGGTGCCCACATTCGGATGGTCTACTCGACCCTCGACGCTATCCGGCTCGCCGAACAGACGCCGGGCCGCGAAGTGGTCTTCTTTGCCATCGGATTTGAGACCACGACGCCCCCGACGGCGGTCATGATCAGGATTGCCGAGCACAAGCGGCTCGAGGGCCTTAGCGTGTTCTGCAATCACGTTCTTACGCCCTCTGCGATGCACCGCATTCTCGAGAACCCGAAGATCCGCAACACGGGCGGGGTCCCCATTGACGGCTTCATCGGGCCTGCACATGTCAGCACCATTGTCGGTACGCAGCCTTACGAGCCCATGGCGGAACAATTCGAGAAGCCGATCGTGGTCGCCGGATTTGAACCCCTCGACGTGCTGCAGGCTGTCCTGATGCTGGTGCGGCAAGTGAACCAAAACCGCCACGAGGTGGAAAACCAATACAGCCGTGCAGTGACACGCGAAGGCAACCGGCGCGCCAAGGAGGAGGTCTCGCAGGTCTTCGAGCTGCGTGAGCAGTTTGAATGGCGCGGGCTTGGACTGGTACCCAACAGCGGACTGAAGCTGAAGCAATCATATGCAAAATTCGACGCCGAGACGCGCTTTGCGATCCATGACCTGCGTGTCGCAGACAATCCGGCCTGCGAATGCTGCGCGATCCTGCGTGGCGCCAAACGGCCGATCGATTGCAAGTTGTTTGGCAATATCTGCACGCCGGAAACGCCCATAGGAGCCTGCATGGTGTCATCAGAAGGAGCTTGTGCGGCGTATTGGACCTATCGCCGAGTTCGCGATGAGCAGGCGAGGCAGACGTCATGAGCGTGAAAGCCTATCAACGCAAGCTCGATGTGGAGAACGGACGCGTTGAACTTTCCCACGGGGCCGGAGGCCGTGCCATGGCACAGCTAATCTCCGGCCTCTTTCATCAGGCCTTCGGTAATGAATGGCTCGCCGGCTCCAATGATCAGTCGGCGTTCGATGTTACCGCAGGCAGGATGGTGATGACGACTGATGGCTATGTGATTTCGCCACTGTTCTTTCCTGGCGGCAACATCGGGTCATTGGCTGTGCGCGGCACGATTAATGACATCGCGATGTCCGGTGCGCGTCCTCTCTATTTGTCGGCCAGCTTTATCATCGAGGAGGGTTTCCGGTTTTCGGATCTCAAGACGATCGCGGAGTCGATGGGCGCGGCGGCATGTGCCGCCGGCGTCTATATCATTGCCGGGGATACCAAGGTGGTCGAGCGTGGCAAGGCGGACGGTCTGTTCATCTCTATGACCGGGATCGGGCTGGTGGCCGATGGGCTCGATCTTTCCGCTGACAAGGCAAAGGTCGGGGACCGTGTGCTGCTGTCCGGTAGCCTCGGTGATCATGGGGTGGCGATCATGTCAAAGCGTCAGAACGTTGCATTTCAAACCGAAATCGTCTCCGACTCAGCAGCGTTGCATAGTCTCGCTGCGGCCATGGTTGCCGCTGGCGGTGGCGGCATCCGGGTGATGCGCGACCCTAAGCGCGGCGGGCTCGCTGCGGCTCTCAATGAGATCGCGCTTCAATCAGAGCTCGGCTTCCATCTGCAGGAATCGATGATTCCGGTGAAGCCTGCGGTTGCGGCTACCTGCGAACTGCTTGGACTCGAACCGATCCATGTTGCCAACGAAGGCAAGCTCGTCGCGATCGTGGCGCCGGATTCTGCCGATGCCGTTCTCGCAGCCATGAAGGCGCACCCCCTCGGGTCCAATGCGGCCGATATCGGTGAGGCGGAGGCTGACGATCACAAATTTGTGCAGATGACGACCGATTTCGGCGGCCGGCGAATCGTCGACTGGCTGTGGGGGGAACAATTGCCTCGGATCTGTTGAACAGGCTGCGCAACGTCCATTTCTTGGCCGCCATTTACTGACAACGCCATTAGCCCTCAGCTCAACAAGCGTTTCGCTTGATAGGCAATCCTACCTAATTGGCAAATTGCCGTCTTTGCTGCTTGAGGAGTTCGGCGAGGCTGGATTTCGGTTGTTGGCTTTTCTGCGGGCCGCGACTGCAATTCGGAACGATTCACCGGCATCGCGCAGTTTTCGACGGCTAAGTTCAGCGAACAGGATCACACGATCTACCCAGCACCCCTGGGTTTGAAATCCTGCGAAGCCTCGCAAATATCGCTGAATTCCTGCGCCATTTTGCCCGGCTGCGTCGCGATATCGCTGCGCGCTTCCGATAAGAAGGCGCGTCAGGCAGGGAGTATTCAAATGAAGGTCGGAGTTCCAAAGGAAATCAAGGCGCACGAATATCGCGTGGGCCTTACCCCAGGAGCTGCCCGTGAATACGTGGCAGCGGGCCACCGCGTGATGATCGAGACCAATGCCGGCGCTGGCATTGGTGCAACCGATGGCGATTATCGCAATGCCGGCGCAACGATCTTAACTTCGGCAGCTGAGGTATTCGCATCGAGCGAGATGATCGTAAAGGTCAAGGAGCCTCAGCCGGCCGAATGGTCCCAGCTGCGTGAGGATCAAATCCTGTTCACCTATTTGCACTTGGCCCCGGACCCGGAACAGGCTGCCGGCCTCTTGAAATCTGGATGCATTGCAATCGCCTATGAGACCGTAACTGATGCTCATGGTGGTCTTCCACTGCTGGCGCCGATGAGCGAGGTCGCGGGCAGGCTTTCGATCGAAGCGGCGGGTAGCGCTCTAAAGCGGAGTACAGGGGGGCGAGGGCTGCTGATCGGTGGGGTGCCCGGGGTTCAGCCTGCCCGAATCGTGGTGATTGGAGGTGGGGTCGTCGGTACGCACGCCGCGCGCATGGCGGCTGGTCTGGGCGCAGAGGTGACCATCATCGATCGTTCGATCATCCGGCTCCGTGAGCTGGACGAGCTATTCGAAGGACGGGTTCGCACTAGGTTTTCGACCATCGAATCCGTGGAGGAAGAGGTATTTGCGGCGGACGTGGTGATTGGTGCGGTGCTCGTCCCAGGGGCAAGCGCTCCGAAGCTGGTCCGCCGGAGCATGCTGAGCTCAATGCGCAAGAGAGCCGTACTCGTGGACGTCGCTATCGATCAGGGCGGCTGCTTTGAGACATCGCGCCCAACCACTCACGCTGATCCAACATACGAAGTAGATGGCATCATTCATTATTGTGTGGCCAATATGCCGGGTGCCGTGCCGCTAACCTCGAGCCAGGCACTGAATAACGCGACCCTGCCGTTTGGTTTGGCTCTGGCCAACAAGGGTTTTTCCGCCGTACTCGAGAATCCACATCTGCGCGCAGGCCTCAACGTCCATCGGGGCCGGCTAACATACAAGGCGGTGGCCGAGAGCCTCGGGCTGCCCTTCTCCCCGATCGAACAGGCTGCGGCCTGATCCCAGAGGCCCTCATGGGCGTTTCCTCCCTGACTAAGGCCACCCTTCGGGGTGGCTCTTTTTTTCGGCTATTAATCAACTGACCTCCGCCAGTATTGATTAGGAGTGCGGAACGAAGCAGAGGATCACCGGACGAACGCCTGCCTCAACCGCCGCCAGGATAGGGAGACGATGTACCTTCCGGTCCCATTGAGTGAAGCCGACAAGATGCGCCGCGGGCGACCTGATACTTGCCCGGACAGCTCCATGATGTCGCGACACATCGATCATAGCCGCGGCAGGCGGCCTTAAGGATCTCGGATCGTTCCCTAATGCTGGAGAAGGTGGTTTACCTGATCGCTGACGGCCGTGACACCGATCATGCGCAAACCACAGGATCGAGATCAGATTGTCATGTTCGTTGTAGGATTTGCGACACCGTATCGGGTCGGC
Organism: Bradyrhizobium sp. B025; assembly: GCF_042257955.1. Lineage (NCBI taxonomy): Bacteria > Pseudomonadati > Pseudomonadota > Alphaproteobacteria > Hyphomicrobiales > Nitrobacteraceae > Bradyrhizobium > Bradyrhizobium sp. B025. Next base: position 1,159,446 of record NZ_CP170150.1, read on the forward strand.
GACCTGCGTTATCGAAATTTCTTCAGATGAATCAAGCTCAAGATGTCTGGCACAAGACTTGATAGCAAGAAACTGTTCCGCACCTTTTGCTTATGGAATAGCACTGATGGCCTACAAGATAATCGCATCCCAATGCACGGTCTGCGGTGCGTGCGAGTTCGAGTGTCCCAATGCCGCGATTAGCCTGAAGAACGACATCTATGTGATCAATCCGTCCCAGTGTACCCAATGTGAGGGGCATTCTGACGCGCCAAAGTGCGCCGTGGTTTGCCCCGTGCCAGATACTTGCGTGCCCGCATAGGAGCGGCAGCCGATGAGAGGGGCTCCTGCACGAAGCATGATGAAGATAATATCCAAAACAGCCGCCTTTGCGACCCGTCTCCCGTTTTCCTCGCTCGCTAGTACCCACTTTTCTTGGAACGTGAGTCGTGATTCAAGGTCGGGATGATACCCGAAGCAAGAGAAGTCCACCTTTCGAGGAAAGATCGCAAGGTGCTTGAGGCGTGCTGTCGCTCACCGGTGACGTTGCAGCGCGATTTGAAGCGGGCGCGGATAGTTCTGTTGGCGGCGGATGGGCGCAGCACCCGGTCGATCGCCAAGGAAGTTGGGGTCCAGCCGCGGATTGTCAGCCTTTGGCGGCATCGCTATGCCGACCATGGCCTTGAAGGGCTGCAAGACAAGCCGCGGCCTGGCAAGCAGCCGATCTATACGAAGACGACCGACAAGCGGATTCTGAAGCTGCTGGATAAGCCGCCACCGCAAGGGTTTGCGCGCTGGACCGGCCCCCTGCTGGCCGAGGCGCTGGGCGATGTCGATGTCCAATATGTCTGGCGGTTCCTGCGCAGCCACAAGATTGACCTGGTGGCTCGCAAGTCCTGGTGCGAGAGCAACGACCCGAACTTTACGGCCAAAGCCGCCGATGTTGTCGGCCTCTATGTCGCGCCGCCGGCGAAGGCCATTGTGCTGTGCGTGGACGAGAAGCCCTCGATCCAGGCTTTGGAGCGAGCGCAGGGTTATCTGAAGTTGCCCAATGGCCGCGCCTTAACCGGCCAAAGCCACGATTACAAGCGGCATGGCACCACAACATTGTTTGCGGCGCTCGAAGTCGCCACCGGAAAGATCATCGCGACCCATTCAAAACGCCGGCGCCGCGTCGAGTTTCTCGATTTCATGAACAGCGTCACCGCGACTTTTCCGAACCGCAAGCTTCACGTCATCCTCGACAACCTCAACACCCATAAAAAGAACGAGGACTGGCTCAAGGCCCACCCCAACGTGCAATTTCATTTCACGCCGACAAGTGCGTCATGGCTCAATCAGGTCGAAGTATGGTTTTCCATCTTGCAGGGGCAGTCGCTCAGCGGCACCTCCTTCACGAGCCTCAAGCAGCTTCAGGAACACATCGATACCTACGTCAACGCATACAACGACAGAGCCGAGCCCTTCGTCTGGACCAAGAAAAAGGTCCGTCAACGCCGTTTCAAAGGCCGCCGTATCACTCAGCTCTGATTCCGGGGACTAGCCCCGTGTTCGAAGAGAGCTGGCCCCGGTTGTTTGGACAGCGCCCCGCTGGATTTAAGTGGATTCCTGCCGGGTTATGCTGAACGCGGGGCTTTACGATTTTGTCGTTGCGTCGGGAGGGCGTAGCCCGACCAGAGCGACGACAAAATCGTCGGCGACGGTCATGCGGCCATCACCATAGCTTGCGTGCCGAAGTAAGCCTCGTCGGGCGTGCGCCCGTCAAGGCTCGAGTGAGGGCGTCCCTGATTGTAGAAGGCCAGATACTTGGCAATTGACGCTCGCGCCTCGGACACGCTGTCGTAGGCGCGGAGATAAACTTCTTCGTATTTGACCGTGCGCCAGAGCCGCTCGACAAACACGTTGTCGCGCCAGGCGCCCTTGCCGTCCATGCTGATGGCGATCTTCGCGTCCAGCAGCACATCGGTGAACTCGAGGCTGGTGAACTGGCTGCCCTGATCCGTGTTGAAAATCGCGGGCCTGCCGTGCTTCGCCAACGCCTCCTGGACCGCTTCGACGCAGAAGGCCGCCTCCATTGTGATCGAGACGCGATGGGCCAGGACCCGTCGGCTGAACACATCGACGACCGCCGCGAGATAGACGAAGCCACGCCGCATCGGAATGTAGGTGATGTCCATTGCCCACGCATGGTCGGGCCGCTCGATCTTCAATCCGCGCAACAGGTACGGGTAGATCTTGTGACCCGGAGCCGGCTTGCTCGTGTTCGGGCGACGATAGACCGCCTCGATCCCCATGCGCTTCATCAGCGTCGCGATGTGGCGGCGACCGGCGTATACGCCCTCCCGCCGCAGCAACGATCGCAGCATACGCGCTCCCGCGAAGGGATAATCGAGATGCAGCTCATCGAGCCGACGCATCAAGGCAAGGTCCTCGGCCGAAACTGGCCGAGGTTCATAGTAGACCGTGCTGCGAGCCAGCTTCAGGACCTTCGCCTGGCGCACGATAGAAAGATCATGACCGCGGTCGATCATCGCTTTGCGCTCAGCAGGCCCGCCTTGGTGAGCGCGCCGGACAAAAAATCGTTTTCCAACGCCAGCTCGCCGATCTTGGCATGTAACGCCTTCAAATCGACCGGCGTCTCGGCCGATGTCTTGTCATGCCCAAACACGCCGGCGGCGCCTTCCAGGAGCTGGTTTTTCCAGATCGTGATCTGGTTCGGATGAACATCAAACAGTTGCGCCAGCTCCGCCAGTGTCTTGCCGCCTTTGACCGCAGCCAAAGCAACCTTCGCCTTGAATGCCGGAGAATGCGTCCGGCGGCTCTTCTTCGTCATCTTCGCTCCTGATTCGCAGCAAGAATCCTCGCCGCTGTCAGGCAGAAAATCCACTCAAGCTACTGTCCGAATTTGCGGGGCCAGCTCTGTGTCCCTCGGCATGTACAACGCACGCGAAGACATCGATGTGATCGTGCGTGCCCCTTATCAAGGCGCGACGATGCTCGTGTGATCTAACGAGCCTAAGAAGTTCACGTGGCGTCGAGGTAGCTCGCCTTGAGATCTAGAGCGCGAGATCGCGCACGTCATTACATCGCAGGTGAGCACCTGTAGGTTTCAATAAGTATGAAGGATTGGAAGCCAGACTTGCGGCCTGCTTCCGCCTTACACCGCAGAGCGTTGCTGTCGCGCATAAACTCAAAAACTCCGCCGTGAATTTCACGCGCGGCCGCCTTGTTCCATTTCGAACACCGCCAAACCAAGAGTCCCTCGCAAAGGCGAGATGTCGGATTCGCAACAACAGCCCGTCACCGTACAAGTCGCGCTAAGAAACTGTTGTTGTTCTAGTTTTAGTGCTCATGAGACCCTGGCATGCCGGTTGCAAAGTCTTGGATCAAGAAGCCGCCCTCCCAACAGCTAACCTTTTAAAGGACACCAGATGAGTCTCGCCACGACCAACAGCGTCGCAGAAATCAGGGCTCGCAACAAAGAGCTGATCGAGGAGGTGCTGAAGGTCTATCCGGAGAAAACCGCGAAAAGGCGTGCCAAGCACCTCAACGTGCACCAAGCAGGTAAGTCGGACTGCGGGGTGAAGTCCAACATCAAATCCATACCCGGCGTGATGACGATAAGAGGGTGCGCCTATGCAGGGTCGAAGGGGGTGGTCTGGGGACCAATCAAGGACATGGTTCATATCAGCCATGGCCCGGTTGGCTGCGGCCAATATTCATGGGGCTCGCGGCGCAACTATTACGTTGGCACCACGGGCATCGATAGCTTCGTGACTCTGCAGTTCACCTCCGACTTCCAGGAAAAGGATATCGTATTTGGCGGCGACAAGAAACTGGACAAAATCCTTGATGAAATCCAAGAGCTGTTTCCACTCAACAACGGCATTACGATACAATCAGAGTGCCCGGTAGGGTTGATCGGTGACGATATCGAGGCGGTGTCAAGGGCGAAATCCAAAGAATATGGAGGCAAGACCATCGTGCCGGTCCGTTGTGAGGGCTTTCGGGGTGTGTCGCAGTCACTAGGCCATCACATTGCAAACGATGCGGTACGCGATTGGATTTTCGGGCATATCGAGGCCGAGGGCAAACCAAAGTTCGAGCCGACACCATACGATGTTGCGATCATCGGAGACTACAATATCGGCGGCGATGCTTGGTCGTCGCGAATTCTGCTTGAAGAGATGGGACTACGGGTAATCGCGCAGTGGTCCGGCGACGGTTCACTGGCCGAGCTCGAAGCAACGCCGAAGGCAAAGCTCAACATTCTGCATTGCTACCGTTCCATGAACTATATCTCACGCCACATGGAAGAGAAGTTCGGCATCCCTTGGTGCGAGTACAACTTCTTCGGACCTTCAAAGATCGCGGACTCACTGCGCAGGATTGCGGGTTATTTTGACGACGAGATCAAGGAAGGCGCCGAGCGAGTGATCGAGAAGTATCAGCCGCTGGTGGACGCCGTGATTGCAAAATATCGCCCGCGCCTCGAGGGCAAGACGGTGATGCTGTACGTCGGCGGCCTTCGTCCGCGTCATGTGATTGGCGCGTACGAGGACCTCGGGATGGACGTCATTGGCACTGGCTACGAGTTCGGTCACAACGACGACTATCAGCGCACAGCTCAGCACTACGTGAAAGACAGCACCCTCATCTATGATGACGTCAATGGCTATGAGTTCGAGCGCTTCGTCGAAAAACTCCAGCCTGATCTTGTCGGCTCAGGCATCAAGGAAAAGTACGTTTTCCAAAAGATGAGTGTGCCGTTCCGGCAGATGCATTCGTGGGACTATTCGGGTCCATATCACGGTTATGACGGCTTTGCGATCTTCGCGCGCGACATGGACATGGCCGTCAACTCGCCAATTTGGAAAAGAACGAAAGCTCCCTGGAAGGAAGCGCCGAGCGCCAAGCTCCAAGCTGCAGAATAACGCAACTCGTCTCGCTCTCCGGGAAAGCCCGGGCGATTCCAATCTGATAGTGAAGGATTTCACCGATGCCGCAGAGTGCCGAACACGTGCTCGATCATGTCGAACTGTTCCGCGGTCCAGAATACCAGCAAATGCTGGCGAAGAAGAAGATATTCGAGAATCCGCGCGATCCTGCCGAGGTCGAACGTATCAAGGAATGGACCAAAACGGCCGAATATCGCGAAAAAAACTTCGCGCGGGAGGCGCTGGCGGTAAATCCGGCGAAGGCGTGTCAGCCGCTTGGCGCCGTATTCGCCTCTGTCGGCTTTGAGCGCACGCTGCCCTTCGTCCACGGCAGCCAAGGCTGTGTGGCCTATTACCGCAGTCATTTGTCGCGGCACTTCAAGGAGCCTAGCTCCTGTGTCTCTTCGTCAATGACGGAAGATGCTGCCGTATTCGGCGGTCTGAACAACATGACCGACGGGCTCGCGAACAGCTACAAGATGTACAAGCCCAAGATGATTGCGGTTTCCACAACCTGCATGGCCGAAGTGATCGGCGATGACCTGAACGCCTTCATCAAGACGTCGAAAGAAAAGGGCTCGGTTCCGGCAGACTTCGACGTGCCGTTCGCCCACACGCCCGCATTCGTTGGCAGTCACGTCACCGGCTACGACAATGCCCTCAAAGGCATTCTGGAGCATTTTTGGGACGGCAAGGCCGGAACAGCGCCGAAGCTGGAGCGCAAACCGAATGGAGCGATCAACATCATTGGCGGGTTCGATGGATATACCGTCGGGAACCTTCGCGAGATTAAGCGCATCTTGGAATTGATGGGCATCCAGCACACAGTTCTCGCCGACAATTCTGAAGTGTTCGACACTCCGACAGACGGCGAATTCCGGATGTATGACGGTGGTACGACGCTGAAGGATGCGGCGAACGCGATTCACGCCAAGGCGACCATCTCCATGCAGCAATGGTGCACGGAAAAAACGCTGTCATTTGCGGCAGAGCATGGCCAGGACGTTCTATCCTTCAACTACCCGGTAGGCTTATCAGCAACGGATGACTTTATCGTCGCGCTGTCACGCATCAGCGGCAAGGAGATTCCGGAGCAACTCGCGCGAGAACGTGGCCGCTTGGTTGATGCCATTGCCGACTCAAGCGCTCATGTTCATGGCAAAAAGTTCGCGATCTATGGCGATCCGGATCTTTGCTATGGATTGGCTGCGTTTCTGCTCGAACTCGGCGCCGAGCCGACCCATGTGCTGTCCACCAATGGCAACAAAGCGTGGCAGGAGAAAATGCAGGCGCTGCTTGCAAGCTCGCCATTTGGACAGGGCTGCCAAGTCTATCCGGGGCGGGATCTCTGGCACATGCGTTCACTCTTGTTCACCGAGCCGGTCGATTTTCTGATTGGCAACACCTATGGGAAGTATCTGGAGCGTGATACCGCAACGCCACTGATCCGCATCGGCTTTCCGATTTTCGACCGGCATCACCATCACCGCTCCCCCATATGGGGCTATCAGGGCGGTCTGAATGTGCTGGTCAAGATCCTGGACAAGATCTTCGACGAGATCGACAACAAGACCAACATTCTTGGCAAAACCGACTACAGCTTCGACATCATTCGTTGATGAGCAACTACACGTGCCATCGTCCAGGACTGGACGATGGCACGAGCACATAACGGTTGAGTTTACAATTTGTTGCCCTGAGAGGAAGCAGGATGAGTTCACTGGCGGCCACGGTCCAGGATATCTTCGACGAGCCGGGCTGCGCCAAGAATGGCAGTAAGTCTGAGGCGGAACGCAGGAACGGCTGTACCAGACAGTTGCAGCCGGGTAGCGCTGCGGGTGGCTGTGCTTTCGACGGCGCGAAGGTTGCGCTGCAGCCGTTCACCGATGTCGCTCACTTGGTACATGGCCCGATCGCGTGCGAAGGTAATTCCTGGGACAATCGCGGCGCGGCGTCGTCCGGCTCGGATTTGTGGCGCACCGCTTTCACAACCGATTTGAGCGAAACCGATATTGTATTCGGAGGCGAGAAGCGGCTGTGCAAAGCGATCAAGGAGATCATCGACAAGTGCGATCCGCCCGCAATCTTCGTCTATCAAACCTGCATCCCGGCGATGATCGGCGATGACATCAATGCAGTCTGCAAGGCAGCGTCGCGAAGATTCTCAAAACCGGTGATCCCGATCAATTCTCCGGGCTTCGCCGGTTCGAAAAACCTCGGTAACAAGCTCGCGGGCGAAGCCTTGCTCGACTACGTGATCGGCACGCGAGAACCGGACTACACCACGCCGTACGACATCAATCTGATCGGAGAATACAACCTTTCAGGAGAGCTCTGGCAGGTGAAGCCAGTGTTAGACGAGCTTGGAGTGCGAATTCTCTGCTGCATTTCGGGCGATGGCAAATACCGCGAAGTCGCTTCATCTCATCGCGCGCGGGCGGCAATGTTGGTGTGCTCAAAATCCATGATCAACGTGGCACGCAAGATGGAGCAACGTTACGGGATCCCATTCTTCGAGGGGTCGTTCTACGGTATTCAGGATTCAAGCGAATCGCTACGCCAGATCGCCCGCTTATTGGTTGAGCGCGGCGCCCCGGCAGATCTGCTCGGGCGCACCGAAGCGGTGATCGCGCGCGAGGAAGCGCGGGCGTGGGCTGCCATCCAGCCGTACAAGCCGCGACTCGAAGGCAAAAGGGCCTTGTTAATGACCGGCGGTGTCAAGTCATGGTCGGTCGTCTCGGCGCTCCAGGAAGCCGGGCTGGAATTAGTCGGAACCAGTGTGAAGAAATCGACCATGGAAGACAAGGAGCGCATCAAGGAGCTCATGGGGCAGGATGCCCACATGATCGACGACATGACTGCGCGCGAAATGTACAAGATGTTGAAGGACGCAGAAGCGGACATCATGCTATCGGGCGGCAAGTCGCAATTTGTCGCGCTGAAGGCGGCGGTGCCATGGGTCGATATCAACCAGGAGCGTTGCCACGCCTATATGGGCTATGCCGGAATAGTCAAGCTGGTGGAGGAGATCGATAATTCGCTCTCAAGCCCGATGTGGGAGCAGCTACGTCGGCCAGCGCCATGGGAGGCTTTGGCCAAAGCGCGGGAGCAGATGCAGTCCATGGCCGCGATCGCCGGCGATCCGGTCCTCGCCGAAACAGCGCGCCGCGCGAGGAATATCTGCGTGTGTAACAGGGTTGATCTGGGCACGATTGAGGACGCAATCTCCGTGCACGGCTTGAGGAGCGTCGCAGCGGTCCGAGAGCATACCAATGCGGCCGGTGGCTGCTGTCAAGGACGCATCGAAGATATGTTGATGTCCGAGCCATCTGATATGCGACAGGCCGCAGAGTAGGGAGTCGCCATGGCCCTGGTCACGGCGCCGACAAAAGCCTGCGTTGTCAACCCGCTGAAGATGAGCCAGCCGATCGGCGGCGCATACGCCTTCATGGGGCTGCGCGGTGCGATGCCGCTTCTGCACGGCTCACAGGGGTGCACATCCTTCGGTCTCACGCTCTTTGTCCGGCACTTCAAAGAAGCAATACCGCTGCAGACCACCGCGATGAGCGAGGTCGCGACCGTACTCGGCGGATATGAAAATTTGGAGCAGGCGATACTTAACATCTCCAAGCGCGCTAAGCCGAAGATCATCGGAATCTGCTCGACCGGTGTCACCGAGACCAACGGCGACGATGTGGAAGCGTACCTCAAACTAATCCGGAGTGCGTATCCGCAACTCACAAAGTTGCCGCTCGTATATGTATCAACGCCTGATTTCAAGGGCGCGTTCCAGGATGGGTGGGAGAAGGCAGTTGCACGCATGGTGGAGGTGCTGGTGGACCGGCCAAGTGCCAATGGCCTGCGGGACCCCTCGAAGGTAAATGTTCTACCGGGGTGTCACCTGACGCCCGGCGACCTTGATGAACTCCGTGCCTTGCTGGAGGATTTCGGATTGTACCCCTCCTTTCTCCCTGACTTGGCGGGATCGCTCGACGGGCATATCCCCGATGAGTTTACGTCAACGACCATCGGCGGCATTGACGTCGACGAGATCGCGAGCATGGGGCGCGCAGGGTGGACCATTGCAATCGGTGCGCAGATGCAGCGCGCGGCTGAGGTCATGCAGACTAAAACCGGGGTGCCTTTTCGTGTGTTCGAGCGACTGTGTGGTCTTCATCCAAACGACGATTTCATGATGTTTTTGAGCGAGATTAGCGGGCGCCCGATACCCTCGAAATATCGACGCCAGCGCAGTCAGCTCGCCGATGCTATGTTGGACGCGCACTTCCATATTGGCGGCCGCAAAGTCGCGATCGGTGCCGAGCCAGACCTTCTGTTCGATTTATCCGGCATGCTGCACGATATGGGCGCGCAGGTGACCGTCGCCGTGACGACCACTCAGTCTGAGGTGATCGAGCGAATCAGGACCAAGGAGGTTCTCATTGGTGACCTCGAAGATCTGGAAGGATTTGCAAAAGAAAAGCATTGCGATCTGCTGATCACGCATTCGCATGGAAGGCAAGCGGCGGGGCGGCTGAAAGTGCCGTTCTATCGCGTAGGTTTTCCGATATTCGATCGGCTTGGCGCGGGCCACCAAGTATCCGTCGGCTATCGTGGTACCCGCAATGTGATCTTCCAAATCGCCAATCTCGTGATCGCGCATCGCGACGAGAATGACCGACCTACACCCGATAGGTGGCGGACCACGCCCGGACTGCCACAACACGTGGGGCATCGCCGCTCCACTGGCGCGCCTGAAAGGTCAATTGCATGAAGGTCGCTTTTGCCACTCAGGATCTGAGACGCGTCGATGCTCATTTTGGCTGGGCAAAGAATATTGCAATCTACGATGTCGCGCCCAGCGGGCATGTCTTTCTTAAAGCTATCGAGTTTGAGGGCGATCTTGAGGAGGACGGCAGTGGTGACAAGTTGGCGCCAAAGATCCAGGCGATCAAGGATTGCGCCATCCTATACGTCGCGGCCATTGGTGGTGCCGCGGCTGCGCGAGTGGTGGCCAGCAAAATTCATCCTATCAAGGTGAGCAAACCGGAAAGCATTCACGTGTTGCTGGAAAAGCTCGAGTCGGTGCTGAAGGGCACGCCACCTCCCTGGCTGCGCAAGGTCCTTGCAAAGGACCAACCGCGATCGTTTGAGTTCGACGAATGAGATGATATGACCGCAAAAATAGCGCAGCAGGGCAGCGTCGTCGACGCACCATTTCTAATCGAGTTAGTCAAGCTTTGGCGCGCCCAGGATACCAATGAAGCCTGGGAAGGGAAGAGCGACCTTGATCTGCTCGAACCCTATCCTGAACAGGGAGAGACGACGCGCATTGCCGATCATCGGTGATCCCGATCCCAATACACTATGGCGGCTTGAGTTGTTCTTCAATGCGGTCGGCCTGTCAGTAGAGAGGGAGACCGGCATTATGGTTCAGCCGATCCTGAAGCTGCATCATGAAGGCTTCGGGCGCATAGTGCTCATCGCAGGGCGGTTGGTCGCCGTAAACAAGCAGCTGCGCGACGTGCATCGCTTGGGATTCGATAATTGCGTCAAGCTGGCTCAAGAGGGGGATAGATATGTCAGCGAGGGAATTGGCCTGATTCGGAAATTTCCAGACGTGGCTAACTATTGAGGATACTCACTCATGGGCGATCAGTGAAATACTGAAGGCCGAACTAAAGAAAGTGTCCGCCAAGGCGATACAGGCCAAGATGGATCTGCACGACCTTTCGGAAGAATTGCCCATCAACTGGACGTCGATTATGGCGGTGGCGCAGAAGGCGTACGATGTCTATGTCGAACTGGAGCGCAAGAGTCGCGAGCTAAAAGAGCTGGAAAATACTTGAAGGGCAATGCATGTCATTTGCAACGCGAGACGGCCGCGACTGGATGCCACAATACCTAGCCTCGATCGATGCCAAGAAGTGCATCGGCTGTGGCCGCTGTTTCAAGGTGTGCGGTCAAGATGTCATGACTTTGAAAGGCATCAACGAGGAGGGCGAACTCGTCAACCTTGACAATGACGCGGACGATGAAGTCGAAAAAAAGATTATGGTTCTGAACGATCAGGGCGCCTGCATCGGCTGCGGTGCGTGCGATAGGGTTTGCCCGGCCAGCTGCCAGACCCACGTCCCAGCCGCAGCTGCATGAGCGAAGGGGATCTATCTCCCGTTCGCCGCAGCGCGTGGAGGGAGGCCCCGCTGGATCAGGTCAATCCGCAACGGAGACTCGTGCCAGCCGGCCCGAATGGCCCGATTTTTTCCCTGAATGGCAAGACGGAACGAGCGGAGATGCGCATGGCCGAATGCTGCTCAGCCCCGAGGCAAGCCATACCGGCTGTCTGGCGCCTGCTTGCAAGTCTCGCTCGTATCGCAGGATCCGCGTTTTTTTCGAAAAGCGACTTGGCCTTGGGCGGGCGATCATATTACCGTCGTGGTCGTCTAGTCGGTTTTCCGAATAGGCACTTCCTTCGGAGCCAGTCGTGCTCATCCTATCCTGTGGCCTTCGGTTGCGGGATCGGCAGGAGCGAAAGTCTGCCGCGGTCCACGGGTTTTACAATTGTCCGGCCGATCATAGCCGCCGATCGCGTTGAAGCGCATGTGATGGTGGCACCTGTGTCTTCGCGATTCTATCCTGGGACCGGATGGTGCTGCTCCGAATTGGATGACAGTGCAATAGCACGTGCGAGTCGCGGACGCCGCGACAAAAGCACCGGGCAGCAATTCTGCGCGCACGCCGCCGATCCTCGATAGACGGCTGCATTGGTCAATGGCAGCGACGACCGAAAGTAAAGGGCGGTGCTGCAGATCTGCGCCGTTGAACGTCACATTTTTGATGATCAAGCGCGGACAATATCGCACGCCATCAGCCTGCGATTGCTGGCCAGCGGGTGCGTGACTCGCTTGCGGATTGCGCAGCCGCAGCCTCCGAGCGCCGGCAGATGCTTAGGTCAGGTTGTGGTCAGTTAGGTTGTATATTATGAACGCGAGCTTGCGCGGCATGAGCTCAATCGCGTGCAATGTTGCCGATAGGAGAGCGATCTGATGTATGGCAGAGTCGTTGGCTCATCCAGCCAATCCACAAGCGCTAATCAAGTTGATGAACCGGGAGATAGCCCCCGCTTTGCGGAAACACTTGCAGGTATGGAGCCAGGCGGGTCGTCATCTGAAACAAGGGCGTACTATCTGAATTCCGGTCCGCCCATTGTTGAGATCGACCAGCGTTCCTTCGATCGAGGGCTGCGGAGATTTTTGGGCCGCGACATCATGAACATCGCCATTAATCCGCAAGAGTACTCAGACTTCGTATCAAAGAAAGCTGAGCGGGCAGCAACGGTTGCTGGCAGCTATAGCGCCACTCACTATGATCCAGCCAGGCCCGTGCGCTTCTTCAGCTATCAATTGGGTGACGAAACAGTTGGCCTGTTGAGAGCAGGAGGTCCGGTTCGGATCAAGGGGGAGACCTTCCGGGAAAAGTTTGGGCGCAACGATCTCACGTCCGTGGTGGACCTTCGGGTCACTCATCCCCTGGTTGAGAACGCGGGCGATATTTAGAGCTGGCCCCGGTTGTTTGGACAGCGCCCCGCTGGATTTAAGTGGATTCCTGCCGGGTTATGCTGAACGCGGGGCTTTACGATTTTGTCGTTGCGTCGGGAGGGCGTAGCCCGACCAGAGCGACGACAAAATCGTCGGCGACGGTCATGCGGCCATTGCGGAGATAAACTTCTTCGTATTTGACCGTGCGCCAGAGCCGCTCGACAAACACGTTGTCGCGCCAGGCGCCCTTGCCGTCCAACGCGCCTAGTCGTCGGGCGCGTCCCCTAGCCACAACGCAATGCTGATGGCGATCTTCGCGTCCAGCAGCACATCGGTGAACTCGAGGCTGGTGAACTGGCTGCCCTGATCCGTGTTGAAAATCTCGGGCCTGCCGTGCTTCGCCAACGCCTCCTGGACCGCTTGGACGCAGAAGGCCGCCTCCATTGTGATCGAGACGCGATGGGCCAGGACCCGTCGGCTGAACACATCGACGACCGCCGCGAGATAGACGAAGCCACGCCGCATCGGAATGTAGGTGATGTCCATTGCCCACGCATGGTCGGGCCGCTCGATCTTCAATCCGCGCAACAGGTACGGGTAGATCTTGTGACCCGGAGCCGGCTTGCTCGTGTTCGGGCGACGATAGACCGCCTCGATCCCCATGCGCTTCATCAGCGTCGCGATGTGGCGGCGACCGGCGTATACCCCCTCCCGCCGCAGCAACGATCGCAGCATACGCGCTCCCGCGAAGGGATAATCGAGATGCAGCTCATCGAGCCGACGCATCAAGGCAAGGTCCTCGGCCGAAACTGGCCGAGGTTCATAGTAGACCGTGCTGCGAGCCAGCTTCAGGACCTTCGCCTGGCGCACGATAGAAAGATCATGACCGCGGTCGATCATCGCTTTGCGCTCAGCAGGCCCGCCTTGGTGAGCGCGCCGGACAAAAAATCGTTTTCCAACGCCAGCTCGCCGATCTTGGCATGTAACGCCTTCAAATCGACCGGCGTCTCGGCCGATGTCTTGTCATGCCCAAACACGCCGGCGGCGCCTTCCAGGAGCTGGTTTTTCCAGATCGTGATCTGGTTCGGATGAACATCAAACAGTTGCGCCAGCTCCGCCAGTGTCTTGTCTCCTTTGACCGCAGCCAAAGCAACCTTCGCCTTGAATGCCGGAGAATGCGTCCGGCGGCTCTTCTTCGTCATCTTCGCTCCTGATTCGCAGCAAGAATCCTCGCCGCTGTCAGGCAGAAAATCCACTCAAGCTACTGTCCGAATTTGCGGGGCCAGCTCTAACGACCAGTGGCAGCGAGTAGGCAAGCCTACGAAGTACCTTAGTAAGGTGGAGGATGATGATGCCGCCGCTGAATCGACGGTCCAGGCGGACTATTCTGACGAAGATGATCCGTCAGTCTATTTGGAGCGCGTCTTCACGGGGCTAAGCATGGAGTAACGCAACGGCGACCCTGAGCCATTTTTCGAAAGCTGAGAGCAGTGATATCGACACTCAGTTTCGAAAGCGAATTGTTGCACGATGAGCCGTCACCTTGCTTGAAGTGCATGTTGCCGAACGCGCATGGAGTAAGGTGGCTGCAATAGCAACACCGAACCTGAAGTGATGGGCGTTTGACCGTTCAAAGCGCGGGCGCAACAGTCTTAGTTCAAAGGGGGCGCGCGCTCGCTGCGCGCGCCCTGCGCCGGCTGGAAGCGAGCACATGGCTCTTCTGCGAAGGCCGCGACGCCGTGAGACATACGCCATCGGAGGGCACCGTGGCCCCGCTATGCGGCGTGGCCATTAACGAGCAGCAGCGACATCCGCCGCGTTTGGCCGTCCGGCAAGCCCGGAGCGCGGAGCAGCAGTTCTGCAGCTAGCACGGAGGGAACGAGAAGGCTCAATGTTCCTTTGTCTGAAATATACGCCGCTGTGCAACGAGATCTGCTGAAATAGCCAAGTTTGCGCGTCGGATGACCAGACACGATTCGTTTCGGCGCTCGTACGGTTATTGCAGGGGCAATTGCACAGCGACAATTAAGTCTTGCAAGAGCAACCTATGCAGCCAACTCTCGTCTATGCGATTTGCAGCTTTAACGACATTCCGAGCCGCCAGGCCATCGGATTTCATCTTATGGTCCTCGAAGATGACGGCAATCACCGGCCGTGGCCCGTCATTGTGGTGCGATGGGGCAAGAAGGTGCTTGGCTATGTCAATAAATGCCCGCACCACAGCGTCAATTTGGACTGGGAGCAGAACGAATTCCTCGATCCAAACGGTATCCGGCTGATGTGCGGCAAGCACGGTTCGACCTTCGAACTCGGCACCGGGCGGTGCGTCGAAGGTCCATGTCAAGGTAGAGCGCTTACGCCGATCGCGTTGGTAGTTGTGGATGGCGACATCTGCGCCGTCGGTGTGCATCTCGCGGAGGACGATGCATGAGCCAACAACTGAAGACCGCCCTCAGACCGGGCGGTTCTCGTTGCGGTTTTTCACAGCCTCCATCCTCTTTAGTCCGTCGTCATACGAGATTTCCTCATAGGATAGATCGAGATCCCTTGTGGCATCGAGGAGGTAATCAAGCTTGCCGGCCGGATCGAGCTTCTTGATGTCGTCCTTGTTCAGCCCGACCAAGTCCATCATCTCCTTCCAAACCGTGGATTCATCGCAGGGTAAGACGTGGAAGTTAATATCGCCGAGCTTAACTCGATACTTCGCCAGCAAATCGATGTTGTTGCAGAAAATGAAATAGCTGCCGATTGGGCTCAAGGCACCGTCGAGGACGGTCGCGACGTCAACAAGATACGCGAAGGAATGTAGGTAGCCGGCCAGCACGGGGATAGTGCGTTCTCCGTTTTGGGCGATCGTCAGAACCTGCTCAATGGAATAGTCTGGCGGTCGTTTCTCGTCCGCGACCTGAGTCTGGAACTTTAGTGCGACGTCGCCGCGAAAGCCGAACCGACCCGGCTTGGTGGTCGCGCCTTTGAATACGGCGTTGAGAAGGCGGCTCTCCTTCTCAAGTCTGCCGAGTGCAGTGTTCTCGATAGCGGTCATTAAATCTGTCCTTGATCTATGCTCTTCACCGACGCGTTGTCGGAGCCAGATGCGATGCAAATTGCCTGCCGTCGCCTGCGTGGCGGCGTTCAGTGAAGCTCGGAAAGAAAACGCGCCGGTGGCTGGCACCGCCTTACGTGCCTTGTCAGGAACCCGACATCCGTTGCCAGCCAAGGGGCGCGGAAATGAGCATCATCAGGCGTCTGCGCGCTGGCACGTGACTTGCTCTTAGCTGGGCCTAAGCTGACGAGGCAAAGACGTGATCAACCTGACCGATAGCGCAGTCAATGCAATCAAGAGCGCGATTTCATCTTCGGAGCGGCGGGCGGGTGGTCTGCGCGTCATGATCGAAGCAGGCGGCTGCAATGGATTCAAATACAAGATGGGCATCGCCGATGAGCCAAAGCCTGACGACACCGTGATCGACTGCGATGGGCTCAAGGTGTTTGTCGATAGCAAGAGCCGAGAGCATCTGGCCGGCACAACCATCGATTTCGTGCTGGCACCGGAGAGCTCTGGCTTTACCTTTCATAACCCGAACGCGGCCACCAACTGCTCCTGTGGAAAATCATTCGGCTGATGGAAACATTGATCAGGCGATAAGGAAAGGGCAATGAACCACACCGGCCGAACCAGACCGACTGAAGAACTCGTCGATCCCCACGATGCGAGAGGGTCCCGTTCGCTGCGCGAACGAAGAGATCGGACCCAATCGCCAAGCCGAAGCTGGCGCCTGTTAGCTGATCGGCACGATAGCAGCATGCTCTTGGCGCGGCTCGACAATGCTGGCAAGCCGTACAAGCTTCCGAGCGTGAGTCTAGAAGGGATTCAGGGGCACCTGGTAGGTAAGATCGGAGGTTTGGATCGCCTGGTCCTCGTTGTTGCTGCAGGCGGGGTGGTGCAGTGAGCGAGAATCGAGCGCCGATTTACCTCGATAACAATGCAACGACGCGAACTGATCCATCCGTCGTGCAAACCATGTTGCCTTTCTTCACTGAGCAATTCGGCAATGCCTCGTCCGCGCATGCCTTTGGCAACGAGGCCGCAATTGCGGTGAGGCAGGCACGGAGAAGCTTGAGCGGCCTGCTAGGTAGTGCATACGATCACGAAATCGTCTTCACCTCGGGAGGGACCGAAGCCAATAATGCCGCAATCCTCTCGGCACTTGCAACCCAGGAAGGTCGAGACGAGGTTGTCACCACTTCGGTTGAGCACTCCGCCGTACTTGCGCTAACGGAGCAATTGGCGGCAAGGGGAGTCAAGACGCGCATTATTGCCGTAGATGCTTGCGGCCGGCTCGACATCGAGGCGTTTCGCTGCGCGCTTGGGCCACGCACAGCGATTGCCTCGGTTATGTGGGCCAATAACGAGACCGGAACGATATTTCCCGTGAAGTGTCTGGCCGGGTGGACCCGTGAGGCGGGAGCGCTATTTCACACAGATGCGGTGCAGGCCATTGGTAAAGTACGCTTAAACCTAAAGGACAGCACGATCGACATGCTTTCACTATCCGCGCACAAACTGCACGGCCCGAAGGGGGTAGGTGCGTTATATTTGCGTAAAGGGACAAAATTCCAGCCGCTGATCTGCGGCGGATCACAGGAACGAGGGCGGCGCGCTGGGACCGAGAATATTCCCGGAATCGTCGGACTAGGAAAAGCTGCCGAACTTGCGGCGGAGCGGCTTGAACCCGAGCGCATCCGCATTGGCGCGTTACGTGACCGCCTTGAGCAGGGAATTTTGCGCAATGGCGAGTGCGTTGTGCTTGGCGACATTCGCAATCGTTTGGCGAATACGACTAATATTGCCTTCGACCATCTCGAAGGTGAAGCGATTGCCCACCGTCTTAACCGGGCGGGCATCGCCGTATCGCTCGGGTCAGCCTGCAGGTCGGGCTCAATGCAGCCATCGCATGTTCTGCGTGCCATGCAGGTGCCTGCGTGGCGGATGCACGGCGCCGTGCGCTTTTCTCTTTCGCGCGAAACCTCCCTCGCCGAAGTCGATGAGGCCGTGTGCGCTGTGTCAGATATCGTGACTCGCATGCGCGCCAGCTCCCGCGCCACGGTCAGGGAGCAGACCTCGTGAAAATCATGATCCGCCGCTCTCCGGACACGGGCTTGTCAATCTACGTGCCAAAAAAGGATATCGAAGAGTCAATCGTGGCCTCCGAGTACGAGACCCTATGGGGCGGCTGGATCAAAGTCGCTAACGGTTGGGTGCTCGATTTGCCCGAGATGGCGAGCGACACACGGTTACCGATCACAATCGACGCGAAGAAGCGGGATGAGAGCGGCGACGATCCATGAAGCGCTCACGGAGATGAGCGCTGTCGATGCGGCGGATGCAAAGGTTACTCTCGCGGACCTTGGCGCCCGCCCTGGGGACCGAGATCATTGTCGTCTCTCTCGTCCTGGCATCAGGGAATTGAAAATGCGATGTGCTGAGCACACCAGATGCATCGGTCGGCTTATTCGCCGGTAAGTCGGCGCTGTCTCGGGGCTTTGGGGGTCGACTGGCTGCGGCGCAGCATATCAAGATCAGCAAACGTCGGCCCGCCGCGACGGCATTGATGAGGCGGGGTTTACTCAGCCAGTCGGGACAAGGCGATTGCACCATCATCTTTGGCCCTCATTGCTGCCTGTCATATTCGGACGCGTGTTGCCCTAGTATTGGCCTTATGATGTCCGGCTTCCCCAGTTCGGATCGGGCCAATTGAGAGCGGCAGCGCGCGAAAGCCCGTTCAGATGAGCTGGATCGGGGCGAGCCCCGCGAGAGTGAAAAGCACACGAGATGGAGCCCCGAGTGAGAATGGCGACGCATCTGTCGCTTTGCCAACAAGCTCATCATTGCTGTCTTGCAAGTGCCAACGCTATCGCTGCGCCTACTCGGTGTACTGTGGTTGCATTCGCATCATCCTCGCCACGGCATGCAAGTTGCTAATCTTCCTGAAGCGCGCTCTAGGATGATCTGTGGGCGTCGATGCTTGCAGGGGAGTGATCTCGGTCGTGGAGCGCGGAAAATATATCAAAGCAGCGGTCAATAGCGGGAAGATCATGCAGTCCATAACCGAGCATAAGGGCTGCCGCGCTTCGGCGAAGACCGGGCGGGCGAGCTGCGGCTCGCAGGCCGGCCGAGGCGATCTGCCGGTCGAAATCTGGGAAAGGGTGAAAAACCATCCCTGTTACAGCGAGGATGCGCACCATCATTACGCTCGCATGCATGTCGCGGTCGCACCTGCCTGCAATATCCAGTGCAACTACTGCAACCGAAAATACGACTGCGCCAATGAATCGCGTCCGGGTGTGGTGAGCGAGAAGCTCACCCCTGAGCAGGCAGTGAGAAAAGTGATCGCGGTCGCGACGACCATTCCGCAGATGACGGTACTTGGCATCGCTGGTCCCGGCGATGCCCTGGCCAATCCAGCAAAGACGTTCAAAACGCTCGCGTTGGTCACCGAGGCTGCTCCTGACATCAAGCTGTGTCTGTCAACCAACGGACTAGCGCTGCCAGACTATGTCGATACCATCGTGAGGGCCAAAGTTGACCACGTCACCATCACCATCAACATGGTCGATCCTGAAATCGGAGCCAAGATTTATCCATGGATCTTCTTCAACCACAAGCGATACACCGGCATCGAGGCGGCAAGGATACTCACCAATCGCCAGCTTCAAGGGCTCGAGATGCTTAGCGAACGGGGCATTTTGTGCAAGATCAACTCGGTGATGATCCCCAATATCAATGATGACCACCTGGTCGAGGTCAACAAGGCGGTCACGTCGCGCGGTGCCTTCCTTCACAATATCATGCCGCTGATCTCCGTACCCGAGCACGGAACAGCATTTGGCCTCAACGGTCAGCGCGGTCCGACGGCTCAAGAATTGAAGACGCTGCAAGATGCTTGCGAAGGGAAGATAAACATGATGCGGCATTGCCGGCAGTGCCGCGCTGATGCGGTCGGTCTACTCGGCGAGGATCGCAGCGCGGAGTTCACCAATGATCAGGTGATGAAAATGGACGTCCATTATGACCTAGAGATGCGCAAGGCTTATCAAAAAAGGGTAGAGAATGAGCGCGTCTCCAAAGTCGCGGCCGGTCAAAAGGAGTTGGCGGGAGTCTCCGGAGAGATGAGCGCGATCACTGTTCTAGTAGCCGTCGCAACTAAGGGCTCGGGATTGATCAACGAGCACTTTGGACATGCAAAGGAATTCCAACTGTACGAGCTCTCCACATCCGGCGCCAAGTTCGTCGGGCTACGTCGTGTGGAGGGTTACTGCCAGGCCGGCTATGGCGAGGAAGATAGGCTATCCGTGATCATGCGCGACATCCGTGACTGCCACGCGGTCTTCGTGGCTAAGATCGGCGGCTGCCCCAAGAGCGGCCTGATCAAGGCTGGGATCGAGCCGGTCGATCAATTCGCCTATGAGTACATTGAGAAGTCGACGATCGCTTGGTTCAGGGCCTATGTCGGCAAAGTAAAGCGCGGGGAGATCCAGCATGTGCAGCGCGGCGTGCCCCCGCGTTGGCCTGGAGATCGGATCTCTGCGGCGTAAGGAGGAATATGTGCCATTCAAAATCATCGCCTCGCAGTGCACGAGCTGCTCAGCTTGCGAGCCTTTATGCCCGAACGTTGCTATTTCGGAGAAGGGGGGAAACTTTGTCATTGAAGCGGCGAAATGCAGCGAATGCGTGGGGCATTTTGACGAACCGCAATGTGCCGCTGCCTGTCCGGTCGACAACACCTGCGTGGTTGACAGGGCCTTGCCTCGCTACCAGGCGCCCGTCTGAAGTGTGGAGCCTGACCGGCAATGCAATCGCTGGTGCTGAACACGTCCCAAACGTCGCGCTGCGAACTGGCGGCTCCGCAGGCGCCGGCGTCTGCTCTTACGGACGGTGGCCGCTCTGGATTCCTGCGATGGGGCTGTTGCTGGCGGGCAGCACAGCCTGGCGACATTTCGGCGCTCGAGGGCGCCTCGTGATGCGGAGCAGAGTGTCCCCTCGGCGTGCCCCCGCGCCGTCGGTGCATGAGGAGCGAAATATGAACAGAATTCTCCGGGATAGCGACGCCGTCGAGCTAAGCGACCCACCCGCCTTCAGCTTTGGCCAAAAGCTTCGCGCCAATCGCGTCATCCGGAATGATGGCACCTATCCCGGCAAGGAGATCGGAGACGTCTTGGTCAAGAAGGGGGAGGTGGGCTACGTCGTCTCGATCGGCACGTTCTTGCAGCAATTCTACATCTACGGCGTGGAGTTTTTGGAAAGCGGCCACCGCGTTGGCATGAAACGCAAGGAACTTGAGCCAGTGGATGCAGGCGAGGAGGTCGATGATTTGCCACTACCGGAGGAGTCATGACTCAGCGAGGTTTTCCAAAATATTGGTGGGGCCAGCGGGGTAAACCGACAGCCGACCTGATCAAGCACCGCTCATCGGTCGATACGGAGACGGACGGAGCTTCGCTCGCCGCCAGGCCGAGCCGCCAGACCGTCATCGATACTCTCAACAACAAAGCGCATGAGCCTATCTTTATCGTTGATTTTGGTGAGGAGCTGCTCATCTGCTGGAGTTCAAGAGAACATCAAAAGGCATTGAAGGGAGGCTTTCATCATGAATTCCGCACTGATGAGGAAAGTAAAACCGGGGTTGGCGCGTCATCCCAACGAGCTTGATCGCAAACGGATCGAACGCGGCTTGAGCGCGCGGAAGCGCTATCTCTACGTCTCGCCAAACGTGACGCCCGTGTGGGGCGGCTACTGCATCGAGAGTCCCTGCTGCTCGCGCAATATCGACAAGGATGGCGCGCTCGTCGATGTCGCGCTGATCCTTTATGATGGCGTGACCGGGATCTGGAAGCTGTTTCGCAAAAATCATGCGGGGGGAGTCTGGGAATTTTACAGCCTCTATCATCGCTTGATCCCTGCAATCGACGAATTGAATGCGGATCCTGAGCGCCTGTTCTGGCAATGAAGGACCACCGTCCCCGAGGATAGAAGAACGACGATGGCGATCACGACCGAGGAATTGATCGAGATCGAACGGCTGCTTGCTGCCGATAGCGACGGCATGGGTCCCTTTGTCCAGCTGCGCCGCGGGCGGGGCGTGATGCGTGAGTTCGACACTCAACGCGGGCGACCGGGATCGCATTGGCCAAAGGAATGTTGGGCCGTGAGCAATGAGCCGGCCGAATACGGCGCAGTGCTGTGCAAGCCTACCGATGATGTCTTGGAGTGGTGTCGCATGGTCGAGCAGTGCTACGACGCGCATCTGCAATCACGTGAAGGAGTCCCGCTAAGATATTCGAAATCGACCACATTACAGTCGAGCTTGTCGGGTGTCAGCTCGTGATCGTAAGCGGCCAAAATAAGGAATCGGTATGAGCTTGCAACAAATCATCATCCACGTCCGCTTCGCCCCGAATGGGCGGGTGATACAAATCGGCCAGCGTCCAGGGAAGCTCACTCCGAACGGGTGGTTCGATGTCCTCAACACCCGTGCCAGCTCGGCTTATCAGCCGCTCGCTCGTGGCCGCGGGGTATTCCGGTTGAGCCGAACTGCTGTCGATACCTTAAAGCAGGAAACGGCGGGGCCGGGTTGAGCGAACCGGTAACCGCGATTTGATGAGTGAACAGATCGAGGGCGACGCCGTCTCTCCGGCCGACATTATTGTTCTGAGCGAGGCCATGGGCATTCAATCGCTGATAGCGGCGAGAACGTCGGCATTGCCGCAACTTCCCTCAATTGTGAGGCGCGCTATGACGCATTTGGTGTGCAACTTGCTCTTCGAGAAAGTTGATCGGGGGGATTGTTGCATGAATGAGAGGTCTCGATGCCGGGAGAAGAGGTTGTCATTGATCAGCAGGCGACCTTCGGACGTGAAGGTGCCTATCGCTCATCTCAGCGACGACAGCGAGTAAGGCGCCCGACCATTCCGACTGCCTTCGCAAGCGGGAGTTGGTGTCAGCAGGTGTCCATGCGCCAATGGACGGTCATCGTTGGACATTGCGGGCGGCTATGCGCTCACATCTCATCCCGACAGCTGAAATTCACTATCAGAGGATAGGCGCGTGAACTCAGAAAAAGAATTTCATCTCCCTCAACTCTATAGGCACCATGTCTTTGCGTGCAACACGCAGCGTCCGCCAAACCATCCCCACGGCAGTTGTGGCGCCTCCGGCGCGCAAGCTCTGTGGGATCGAATGGGCAAGGCGATCGAAGCGCAAGGCCTCGACGATATTGGCTTCGCGACTGCGGGCTGCCTTGGCTTTTGTAACTCTGGTCCTTTGCTGGTTGTCTATCCCGACGGAGTCTGGTATCGCGCGACCACGCCTGAGGATGTCGACGAGATCGTCATATCCCACCTCAAGCACGGCCAACGTGTCGACCGGCTTGTGATAGTGCTCAAGCGAAGCTAGAGGCGTCGCTTGGCGGCCGCTTGCCGGGTTAGCTAGCATGGTCGGCTCGACGTTGGGGGGCGGATCGTCTGAGATTAACCGGGCACTTCGCGGCCAAGATTAGGCTGTCAGCGGCGTATCGCCTTCTTATCAGGCAAATGGGAAAATGGCTTCGGTCTTAAGCGTGGCGAAACAGACGTATGATCATATTCTGAGTCGACGTTTGTGTAATGTTACTCACGTGCTGCGCGATTCGTAACTTGCAGCGCGAGCAACGCCAGCGGTTCCCTCTCTTGCGAGCTGACGCGTCGATGGCGCGTCAGCCGGCTTTCCGTGTCAGTCCGGCGAGAGTAGGAGACGAGCTCGATGATCCTGCTGGGATCCGAGTTTATCAAACGGCCTCTCCACTCTGGCTCTGCTCTAACGTCAGAACTTGTAAGCGACGCCGCCGCTGACGAGCCATGGATCAATATGGGCGCGGCCCGTAACGGCAATCGCATTGTTTAAGGTGGCCGAGTACTCCGGCCGCAGCCACAGCTTTTTAACGTCAAAGTTGAGGCCCCAGTGGCGATCGAGCATGTAATCGAAACCGAATTGGACTGCCGCGCCGAATTGGTTTTTGATGTTTAGATCCGTGACGGAAAGCCCGGCGAGCGAAGTATTGGCTGCCGATTGGTTGAAGAATACAGTGTAGTTGATGCCCGCGCCGACATAGGGCTTAAGCGGCCCAAAATCGGTGAAGTGATATTGCAGGGTCAGTGTAGGAGGCAAGAGCCAGGCTTTGCCGATATCGAGCCCTGTGAGCGCGCCATTGCCGCTGACGTGATGGCTGGTCACGCCGAGAATGAGTTCGGCGGCTAAGTTAGCTGTGAAGAAATAGGTGATGTCGAGCTCTGGTATAGCTTGATCGCTGATCGAAAGCCCAGAGTTGGGTGATGACAGCAACGGCGTCCCTGGAACGTTGACGGAACTGCCTGCGGTATCCGGCAAAACGCCAAGCACGCGCAGGCGGATCATCCACGGGTTGCGGGGTTCAATAGGGGGAGCTTTATAGTAGACCGGCGCCGGACCCAGATCAGCACCACGTACCGAGTTGCTGGCCAACGAGGTCGCTAGCGCGAAGACCGATACAGTTGCCAGGACTGTTCTTGCTCTCATCGAATTCTCCATTCCAAAAGTCGCGCGAGAAGCCGCGCAAGGTCTCTGTCACACATAAGGAACGGCGAAAGATTTGATACCAATCAAATATGGGAGCGATCGTGCCGCTCAGTTGCATCAGGATCACAGCTGCGAAACACGTTTTGCTAAAGGAAATACTCGCGCCAAGCAAGCCGCAAGTCGAGAACGTCATTCTTCTGGTGTGATCGTCCGGAACAGGCTCATTCGCTTGATCCCATCTTCGGGCAGCGCGTGCGAGTTGCTTGGTGCAGGCATCCCTGGAGATGCTCCTGCGTCTGGTGGCCAAGCAGCGACAGCGCGGGCTCGCGATCGAGCCCGGCACATCGTATTCCGTCTAAGTCGATCAACGGTCGTCGTATCAGGAGTGGATCACTCACCATCAATGCGAGTGCGCTCGCCGCGTCGATAGAATCGAGATTGACTTCGCCCGACTTGACACGAGGCGCGGCTCGGTTGAACCAGGAGCCGACGGGCATATTGCGAAAGAAGCTGCGCAATTCGTCCGCATGCCATGGCTCCTTCAAGATGTCCTGGACGACCACGTCATGACCGGCGGACTTTAGCGCTTGAATCTGACGCGCGTTCGTGGCGCAGCCGGGCTTCTGATAAAAGATGATTGTAGCCACGGCGTACCTATGTAGGCGTGCTATGCTGGGCGAATAGCACAGGGCTGCTGCTTCCCGGGAGCCATTCGAAGTTCTTGACAGTCAACGTCAATATCAGCGCATGGTGCGCCCTCAGCGAATTTGCAAAGCCGCTGGCCCGTCTCATTTTGACTCCGTCCGGCATCTTTACTCCTCACATGGCTGAGCTTGCGCGAGCGGCAGCAAGTTCTGTTCCACAATGGCGGCATCGGCTAAGTCAGCCTATTTGGCTGTTGGCGTTCATGTTTGCGATTGTTTGTTCGTTGTCTGACAGCCGGGCAGATCTTGTCAGATCCAAAACAGCCTACGATCGCGCGCCGGCTGGTTGCTTTTGGAAACGTAATCAGAAGCTTAAGGTGCCGGGTTAGACCTTGGCACGGCTGTTGCTGATAAGCGGCAGCAACACTGAGTGAGGGCTGAGTGCACGCCGACGTGTAAGGCGAGCGATGCGCTCCTTCCCTTGAACCCGTGTGCCCCCGCTTCTGCGAGGGAAGCAAAGCTCGCAAAAGAAGCGCGCAACGTTTGGCAAATCGGTTGATGGAGAGCAGCATGGCTTCACTAAGACAAATCGCCTTCTACGGGAAGGGCGGAATCGGCAAGTCCACCACTTCGCAGAACACGCTAGCGGCGCTGGCAGAGATGGGTCAGAAGATCCTGATTGTAGGGTGCGATCCGAAAGCGGACTCGACTCGCCTTATTCTGCACGCCAAGGCTCAAGACACGATTTTGAGTCTTGCCGCGAGCGCCGGCAGCGTGGAGGATCTAGAGCTCGAGGACGTAATGAAGGTTGGCTACCAGGACATTCGCTGCGTTGAGTCCGGTGGCCCTGAGCCAGGTGTCGGCTGCGCCGGCCGCGGTGTCATCACCTCGATCAATTTTCTTGAAGAGAACGGAGCCTACGAGAACATTGACTATGTTTCTTACGATGTGCTTGGCGACGTTGTTTGCGGTGGCTTTGCGATGCCAATCCGCGAAAACAAGGCGCAGGAGATCTACATCGTGATGTCTGGTGAAATGATGGCAATGTATGCCGCAAACAATATTTCCAAGGGGATCCTGAAATACGCGAACTCAGGTGGGGTGCGGTTGGGCGGCCTGATCTGCAACGAGCGGCAGACCGACAAGGAATTGGAACTGGCGGAAGCGTTGGCCAAGAAGCTTGGCACTCAACTGATCTACTTCGTGCCGCGTGACAATGTGGTGCAGCATGCAGAGCTGCGTCGCATGACGGTGCTTGAATATGCACCCGATTCCAAGCAGGCTGATCACTATCGGAAACTAGCGGCCAAGGTTCACAATAATGGCGGCAAGGGCATCATCCCGACCCCGATCTCAATGGATGAGCTCGAGGACATGCTGATGGAGCATGGCATTATAAAGGCCGTGGATGAATCAATCATCGGCAAAACCGCCGCCGAACTCGCAGCCTCGTAAAGGCCGCGAGTCGCCGCCTTGCGAAGGCGAGCGACAGATGCCGGTCTCCCTCACCCCCTTCCCGGGGGGGCCGGCATACTGACGATCGGCCGCGAAAACCAGAGTGCGCCGTGACGAACCACGCATTGTGAAAAACCGCAGAGTTATGTCCGAGCCGCACGTCCTTCCGTTCACGACTGCCTGTGCTGCTGACGCCAATAGCCAGTTGCACAAGGGAATTTCAACCTACCGGCTGCTCACCGGTGAACATCCTGCAAATGCCGATATCGCCATCGACAGCAATCTCGATCGCCATGCCCTGGCGTCTATCCTGGCGGCTGCCACGATGGATGGTGGCTGTCTGTCTGAGAAAGTTGGCCTGTCCGGCGTTGAATTGGCGGTCTTACTGGAGCAGCACTTTCTCCCAACCGGGATCAGGGCCCCGGAGCAGGCCGCGCCCTTCAAGCGGGAAGAGGATGAGGAGATCGCAATGCTTCGCGATCTGTTGCTCAAGCATCGCTCGACGGAAGGGGATATCGGCCGGTGGCTGGCTGCGATGATCGCGCGCCGCGCCATGGAGCCGGACCATCTTTGGGAAGCTCTCGGCTTGCGTGATCGTGGCGAACTCTCGCTCGTGATGAGCCGGCATTTCGCGCCGCTCGCCGCGAGCAATGTCAACAATATGCGTTGGAAGCGCTTCTTCTACCGCATGCTTTGCGAGGACGAAGGCCTTGCGATGTGCACGACACCCGTGTGCAATCAATGTAACGAATTCAACATCTGTTTCGGTGAAGAAAGCGGTGAGAGCCGGATGGCCGAGCGTCGGCGCGATTTGCTGTTGCAGGCCGCAGCATGGCCGGCTGTGTCCAGCGGCCGGGCATCTGAAACGCCAGGAGAGACCGCAGTCGCATCGTTATCCGAAAAGGCTTCAGCGCATTTGTAGGCCGCAGGTCGGAGGAGGGCGCGGATCACCAACTTGGATGCGAGCGGACGGCCGTGTGGTTAAGGCGGCAAGATCGAGTGCTAGGCTACAGTTCACCCGTGTTGGTGCGCCGCAACGGACCTGTCGCACCAAAGGGCAACGCGTTCGGCCTCATAGCGCTGTCGCATTTGCCACGATGCATTTGCTGAACAAGGTCATAAAGAGAAGCGTGACTTCTTGCACTAGGTCGGCCGTTAGGATCACAAAGACTGCGGCGGTAACGGCGGGCGCGGTCAACAAAAACATCGCGTCCGCGCAATTATCGAAGCAGATCTTCCGCTTACCATGATGGAGTGCCGCACGGACCCGGGAAAGAGGCGCCGACGCAGGGTCGACGCAAGGGTGTCGATGAAATATGTGGTCCCTTGCCACAATATCCATGCCGTCTTCGGGCTGTGTAGTCATCAGGAGCTAACGATGGAAAAGGTCAACCAAGTGTTAGGATATACCGGGCCCGCGAACTTCAGGTGTCAGTCATGAGAAGTCTTTCCGCGCCGTCACCGAGTTCTCATCAGATTGAGCGCAACCGCAAAACCCGCGGGCGCGTTGTCGTTACTGTTTCGGATCCGCTCAATGTGGGCGCTCACCAGAGCTAAACCGAAGGAGAATATTCGATGATCAGCTCATCCCCAGCAACCGGTATTCTAGATCGACTCGGCAAGGCCTCATCGGCAGAGGAGTTTTTTTCGCTGCTTGGCGTCGAGTACGACCCTAAGATCGTGAATGTCGCGCGCCTTCACATTTTGAAGCGCATGGGACAATACCTCGCACAGGAGAAATTTGCTGGTGCCGCAGAGCCGGAAATCAGAACTCGATGCAAGGCGATGCTGGAACGGGCATATGGAGATTTCGTGGCATCGTCACCGATCGACGAGCGAGTGTTCAAGGTTTTGAAGGATGCCGTCTCAGACTCCAAGAAGGCTGCGGCCTTCGTTCCTTTGAGCGAGTTGAAGTGACCTAGCGTTCCACTGTAAGCGAAGTCTGTCCGGCGGACGCCGAGGCGCTCCGTTAATGCGGCTTTCTATTTATCGCGGCAAGTCTCTTAGTCATGGCCCGGCCAACGGCTGTCGTATTCCCGACCCATGTCCGGATTATTCGTGACCAGGTATCAGCAGCTGTTTGATGTGTGGCGCAAGCCAATACGTCCCACTGACTTCAATCGTCTTTGCAACTGGTACGACACTTGCTGTTGTCCTGCTGATCTGATCATCGATGCCGACAGATGGTGGCGCCCGCGGTGAGTTTGAAGGAGGACCCATGATGCTGCTTACATTGCCTGCCGAGCCCCCCTGCGGCATCATATCGAGGCCTACGATGCCGTCAGGTCTGTTCGCAACGGTCTTTGACGCGGTCGCAGTTTCGTAGTGACGGTGAGATGGTAGTCAATAATAGGTGTCCCCTTCGCGCGGCTCTTGCGGCGGCTATGCACAGTAGCGTCCGCATCAAATCGGCCCCCGATCCCGCTCAAATGTGTCTGCATCTCATCGCAGATAGAAACTGCGCTACGAAAAGTGGTGCCCTCCTCCCACACGGAGTGCCAGCGCTGGAGGCTCGGCACGGTCGCGTGACAGAAGCCTTGCCAGGACCTCCATCGATGGTACCGGCGAGGCGCCGCGAACGGACTAGTCAACTAAGGCATGGAAGTGGCCGGTCAGGATCACCTCGTCCTGGCCGGCCACGGTGGCGCTCGTCGAGCCCGGCACCCAAGGATTCAGTTTGCAAGATCCCTCCAAAGCCGGCCGAATGGGTGCGCCAATTGCGACGACGCGTATTGTGGTGCGACTGGTCCGAGCGCGCAGGCGGGCAGAGCAGCCAGCCACTTGCCGGCCAAAAGTGAACTTCGGTTAACGAAAGCGAAAAAGCAACCCGTGGCGCGGGCGCGCCTATCTCCAGAGGAATTTAGACTATGAGCAAGGTCAGCAAAACGGCGATGCCAGCAGGGGCCGGCCGCGGAGCAGCCAAAAAAGAACTGCCGGAGCACTTCAAGTCGTACAAGCACGTCTGGGTCTTCGTCGAGCTGGAGCGGGGCCAAGTGCATCCCGTTTCCTGGGAGCTCATGGGTGCGGGGCGTGGTCTTGCCGACAGGCTAAAGGTGAATCTTGCCGCTGTCGTTGTCGGTCCGGAGGGGCAGCACACACGCAACGCCGCACTTGAAGCCTTTTGCTACGGCGCCGATCTGGCCTATCTCGTGAGCGACAATGTGTTGTCGGATTACCGCAACGAATCTTATACGAAAGCGCTCACCGAACTCGTCAACACCTACAAGCCCGAGATATTACTGTTGGGTGCCACGACGCTTGGTCGCGATCTCGCAGGTTCCGTGGCGACGAATCTATCGACGGGGCTTACTGCCGACTGCACCACGCTGGACGTGGACGCCGACGGTTCACTTGCGGCGACGCGGCCAACTTTTGGCGGCTCGTTGCTCTGCACAATCTATACCTTGAATTACCGCCCGCAGATGGCCACGGTCCGCCCGCGAGTGATGCCGATGCCTGCACGCGTTATGCGCGATGCCGCTCGTATCGTCGTTCATCCGCTCGGCCTTGTAGAAGACGATATAGTCACGAAAGTATTGTCCTTCCTACCCGACCGCGATGCAGAAACTTCCACTCTGGCCTATGCCGATGTTGTGGTTGCGGGCGGCCTTGGACTGGGATCGCCTGAGAACTTCCGGTTGGTACGCGAGCTCGCAGCTCTGCTTGGGGCTGAATATGGCTGCTCGCGTCCTCTCGTGCAAAAGGGCTGGGTTACGTCTGACCGGCAAATCGGTCAGACAGGCAAAACCATCCGGCCGAAGCTCTATATTGCCGCGGGCATTTCCGGTGCGATCCAGCACCGGGTCGGCGTCGAGGGCGCGGATCTGATCGTCGCCGTTAACACGGACAAAAACGCTCCGATCTTCGACTTCGCCCATCTCGCGATCGTCAGTGATGCTATGCAATTGTTGCCAGCCCTGACGGCTGCATTTCGCGCGCGGCTTCTGCCAGATTCGCGCGCCAGGATCGCGGTCTAGAGGAGATATTGATGATTGAAGAGAGATTCGATGCGATCGTGGTCGGAGCCGGTATGGCCGGCAACGCGGCGGCATTGACGATGGCCAAACAGGGCATGAAGGTGCTGCAGCTCGAGCGGGGCGAATATCCCGGATCGAAAAATGTGCAGGGGGCCATCCTCTATGCCGACATGATGGAAAAGCTGATCCCCGAGTTTCGAGAGGAGGCGCCACTCGAACGCCACCTGATCGAACAGCGGTTCTGGATGATGGACGATCGCTCGCATGTCGGCATGCACTACCGTTCGGAGGACTTCAACGAGCAGAGGCCGAACCGCTATACGATTATACGCGCCCAGTTTGACAAATGGTTTTCTTCAAAGGTGCGGGAAGCTGGCGCGATCGTGCTTTGCGAGACCACCGTCACAGAGCTCGCGCAGGACGATCGTAACAGGGTCGTCGGTGTTCGTACAGATCGCCGTGACGGCGAGATACATGCTGACGTCGTCGTTCTGGCCGAAGGGGTCAATGGCTTGCTCGGCACGCGTGCGGGCCTGCGCGCCCGTCCGGCACCCGATAACGTTGCGCTCGCGGTGAAGGAAATGCACTTCTTGCCCCGTGAAACCATCGAAGCACGCTTCAATCTTAAGGGGGATGAAGGCGTCGTGATAGAGGCTGCCGGTACCATTTCCCGCGGCATGACCGGGATGGGTTTCATCTACGCCAACAAAGAGTGCATTTCGCTTGGCATCGGTTGTCTCGTCGCCGACTTCCAACGCACGGGCCAAACGCCGTATGGCCTGCTCGATGAATTCAAAAGGCATCCCTCTGTGGCGCCACTGATAGCAGGGTCCGAAGTAAAGGAATATTCGGCGCATCTCATTCCCGAAGGCGGTTACAAATCGATCCCACAGCTTTATGGGGAGGGCTGGGTCGTCGTGGGCGATGCCGCCCAACTCAACAATGCCGTTCATCGTGAGGGCTCCAATCTCGCGATGACATCGGGCCGTATCGCGGCCGAAGCGATAGGTCTGGTCAAATCGCGCGGCGAACCGATGAGTGCAACAAATCTCTCAATCTACAAAAAGATGTTGGACGATTCTTTCGTCATCAAAGATCTCAAGAAGTACAAGGATTTGCCACCCCTCATGCATACCCACTCCGAAAATTTCTTTCTCACTTATCCGCAGCTTATCTCCAAGGCGATGCAGAACTTTGTGCGCGTCGATGGTACGCCCAAGGTTGAGAAGGAGAAGGCGAGCCTCAAATCCTTTGTCAAGACGCGGTCATGGTCAGGTCTGGTCGGCGATGCTTACCGTTTTGCCAGGGCCTGGCGGTGATCGCGACAGTGTGAAGTCCAACAGTGGAAGGCAAAAGCATGAATGTCGAACCCTCCGTGCGCGTCGAAGACAAGCTGTACTACAACCGTTATCTTGTCGACGCCGGGCACCCTCACGTCAGGGTACGTGCGCACAAGACGCCATCGCCGCAGCTCCTCACACTTTTGAAGGCCTGCCCGGCGCGATGCTACGAGCTCAACGACAACGGCCAGGTCGAAGTTACAGTTGATGGCTGCATTGAATGCGGTACCTGCCGCGTGATCGCCGAGCCGACCGGCGACATCGAATGGAGCCACCCGCGCGGCGGATATGGTGTTCTGTTCAAGTTTGGGTGATGACAGAGCGAAGGGTGGTGCGGCGTTAGCCGACGCAATCTCACTGTATCTGTGGCGCGCTCACTGTCACCTGCATAGCGCCGGGTTGTTTGAGAAGACACCCGTCATCGCAACGCGACGCAAGACGTGACATGCAGATAAGCAGCAAAAGGCTCGTTGTGGCGCCACTGAGTAGCGCCACGATGCCGTCGATCTGATGGCAGAGAAAAGATCAGTCTCCTGCCTGAGGGGAGGCAGGCCCAGCGGCCTCGAGTGCGATCGCCACTGACTGTGTGATCGCAGCAAAGCGCACGGCGGTCTGGATCGTCTCCGAATTGACGCCCGCGGCTCTCAATGTCCTCTCATGGGCATCAATGCAGATACCGCAGCCGTTTATGGAGGAGACAGCAAGCGACCACAGCTCGAAATCGGACTTGTCCACGCCGGGATTGCCAATCACGTCCATGCGCAGCCGCGGCGGCATCGTCTTGTATTCTGGGTTGGAAGCGAGGTGAACGAAGCGGTAGTAGACATTGTTCATTACCACTACGGAGGCCGCAGCTTTCGCTGCGGCGATCGCCACAGATGTCATCACGCCCGAGGCTGCCGATTCCACCGCGGCAATCAGGGCTGAATTGCGGGTGGCAACTGCACTCGCTACCAGCACCCCGTATTTTCGCCGCGGCGAAAGCGTCTCATCGGCCATCAAGGAGGTCAAGTTAATCCTGACATCCTTCGCGAAATCGGGAATCTTGTCGTAGATTTGTTCGATCGGCGACATGCTGCGTCACGCAACCTTCAGTGTTTCCCCGCCGATTTCGCGGTTGCAGGGACAGAGCTCGTCGGTTTGCAGCGCGTCTAGAACGCGGAGTGTGTCCTTAGGACTGCGGCCCACACTCAGATTGGTCGCATAGACGTGCTGAATCGTGTTTTGGGGGTCAACAATGAAGGTATAACGATAGGCAACCCCTTCGGGTGAACGCACCCCGAGGCCATCGACGAGCGTTCCCTTTGTGTCGGCAAATTGCCAGATTGGTAGATTGTGCAGGTCGACATGTGAGCGCCGCCAAGCAAGCTTGCAGAACTCGTTGTCAGTCGAGCCACCCAGTACAACCGCATCTCGGTCAGCGAATTCCTTGGAAAGCCGAGCAAATTCTGCGATCTCTGTCGGGCAGACGAAGGTAAAGTCCTTTGGGTAAAAGAAGATGATCTTCCATTTCTCCGGAAAGCTCATTTCGGTCAGCGTCTCAAACGCACTCTGCCCTTCCTCTTCCTGCGCTTGAAAACCGGGCTTCACGCCTGTGATGTCGAATGGCGGCAACTGACTTCCAATTCCGAGCATGGTGTCCTCACAAACTTGCTTTTGTAGATCGTGACCTCACTGGTGGAGCAAACCATATGCCACGCATTCTTAGACCTAGAATTGGCGCAACAAGACCAGCCCAGCGGCTTGGATACAGGCGCCTTTGAGCACGAAAGTACACGGGCGCTGGCTACGCGGTTGGCGGGAAGACGGCAGCCAGACCTAAACCGAAGCAATCTCGTCCCCGACCGGTAGGCACTGCACAGCCGGCCTGGCCGGGCTATGGCAGTTTGGCGCTCGCCGCTGGTAACTGCGACGTCGTGCCGTTCAAGGTCCACAATCGGCGCGTTCGCAAGGCATCGAGGCGGCGCAGCAGCGGACGCGGGAGCTAAGGCGGCTTCCGCAAATGGCGAAGGGTTTCGATGGGCGTGCGCCGCCCGGTATCGTTCCGACCAATAGCCGCAGCTGGGGTTGAACGGCGCCGGCCGCAAGGCATGTTTTTCGGAACGTCTGTTAAGTCCGGTACGCCTGGCTATCGTAACGATTCGGCGCGCAGGTCCGGTCAGCTCATTCCCGTTGTTTGGCGAATTTGCTGATCGCAAGGAGATGGGGTCCTGCTGCGAAGCGCCCGGGAGACGGCGGGCGCAGCCTCGGCAACCGTTTTTGTCAAGACCGGATTGTTCTGCTGCCGAACGGTTGGGAAATCGAGATCTGTTCTCCCCTCGCAACGTTCGCTTGCGAGCATAATGTGTGTGCCCCCCTCGAGTGCCGCTGCACCTGTAAGGTGATGCCTTCCTCGCTGCGCGACATCCAAAGCGGAATCGGCAGGTAGCCTCAAGATCGTCTTTGGCAGGTAAAGAACTGCCCGGAGCGCTATTCGAATCTATCTCATCTAGACTATCGATGATGGCCGCGATCTTGCTGGTGTGTTTCTCGCGTCCAGACATAGCCGTCCAAGGTGCTCATGGGGATGTGGCAGGCCTTGCAAGCCACCGCTCGGCAGCCCGAGCGGAACGGCGCGCGCGACTTCCGCGAAGAGCTATGCGGGATTTTGGGTGACGAGGCGATCAGGCGGCGTGGTTTTCCGGCACTTGGATGACCTCGATGCCGTTTTCGAATCTGACACCTGCGATGACCTTCGGCAACTGATTTGTGCCTTTCAGCCGCCGCCAGGTCTTTGATGCGGCGCAGAGCAGCTTGAACACCATCAACTTGGCAGTCGTTGACGATAACGAACCTTTCGTGCGCACCGTTCTGTGCCGGACCGTCGCGAACACGCTTTCGATGGGATTCGCCGTCCGCAAGTGGTCCCAATGCTCGGCGGGGAATTCGTAGAACGCAAGCATTGCGTCGCGATCTTTCGTCAGGCACTCGACCGCCTTGTCGTACTTCGCTCCGTATTTCTCGGCAAAGACATCGATCGCCACTTCGGCCGAAGCTCGGTTGGACGCCAAATAGACCTCGCGCAGATCCTTCTTCATGCTGGCCTGTACCGACACTGCGACTTTGTTCAAGATATTCGCGGTTTTGTGCACCCAGCACCGCTGATGTCGCGTGGCGGGAAAGACCTCGTCGAGCGCCTTCCAGAAGCCGAGCGCGCCGTCACCGACGGCGATTTCCGGGGCGATCTTCAGCCCACGGGTTTTCGCCTCGACGAGCAGTTCGTGCCAGCTCTGCGTGCTCTCGCGCACGCCGACCTGGAAGCCGATGAGTTCCTTCTTGCCTTCCGGCGTCGCGCCGATCAGCACCAGCATGCATTCGCTGTGGTCTTCCATGCGAGCCTGCAGGAAGACGCCGTCCGCCCACACGTATACGTACCGGCGCGCCGACAGATCGCGCTTCTGCCAACGCTCGTACTCGAGCTGCCACTCCGTCGTCAGTCTGGAAACCACCCCCGGAGAAAGATTCGGCGCATCCTTGCCCAGGAGCGCCGCCAGCGCCTCCTGGAAGTCGCCCGTCGAGATGCCTCGCAGGTACAGAACCGGCAAAAGTGCATCCAAGCTCTTCGTGCGCCGTGCCCACAACGGCAGGATCGCCGAGGTGAAGCGGATCCGCTCGCCATCGCTGGTCACCGCGCGATCGCGAATCTTTACCCGGGCGACTTCGACGGCGCCGATCCCCGTCTGGATCGTCCGCACTGGACCATGGCCGTGCCGCACGAGGCGGTCGCGGCCATCGGGAAGCTTCAAGCCCTTCATCGCGGCGAGAAACGCCTCGGCTTCCATCTCGACAGCCTGCGCAAGCAGCTGCCGAGCACCAGATCGCAAAATATTCGTCAGTGGATCGTCGATCTCATCGGGCTGACGCAGTGGGACAATGTTGCTATGCTCGTTCATGGCGTATCGCTCTCCTTGAGGTTCTGGCAGGCTCGACACCCGCCTCGATACGCCGCCTATCTCATTCCGTCATCACCCAGTTTCCCGCATAGCTCTTCCGCGAATACTTCCGCTCCAATACTGAGCCGTAGGGCATCAAAGGAGCGGCGCGTGATGCGCGCCAAAAGCGGCACGCCAGAGTGGCCAGTTTCAAGGGTCAGAACCAAGGTGACCTCAGCATCGCCGTGCGGCAGAGAGGCCGTTATGCGTGCTCGAAATACATTGAGGATAGAGCTTGCGCGCGGAGGTTCGCACGCAATGCTGACGTCGCCGGCAGCGATGCGCAGCCGCAGCCTTGCGCCCGGCCTTAGCGGTACTGCTGGTATCAGAAAGCGCGCGGATTTGAGGCGGAGCTTGACCAGCCCGTAGCGCCCGTCATAACCGCCGACCATAGTATCCAGACAGATTGCCGCTTCACTGCGGCTGGCGAGCGCCGGGTCGCTCTGGGTGACATTGAGCGGACCGGCCGCAGTCACGGTGCCATCTTTCATCATGACGAGATGATCGGCGAGACGTTCGATATCGGTGATGTCATGGCTGATGTAGATCATCGGCAACGCAAGCGATTGCAGGATGCGTTCGAGAAATGGCAGGATCTCGCATTTGGCGGAGCGGTCGCGCACAATGAGTGGATCGTCCAGCAGGAGTAGCCGAGGCTGGCCTAGCAGCGCACTGCCAAGGGCAAGTCGCTGCCGCTCGGTCTTGGAAAGATGTGATGGCGTACGCTCGAGCAGTGGCGCCAAGCCGAGCAATTCGACCACACCATCAAAATCGATCAGTGTCGGTTCCGAGTTTGACGCGTTGTATAAAAGGGTGCGTCGTACCGACAAATGAGAAGAGAGGATCGGTAGCTGAAATACATATGCGACGCGACGCAGATGAGGCGGTCGAAACGTCGTCTCATCTTGCCAAATCTCCCCATCAATCGCACAGAAGCCATTCGGCAGACGCTGCACGCCAGCGATGCAGCGCGCGAGTGTAGTTTTGCCGCACCCAGGCGGACCAAAAATCGCTGTGACGCCTTTGGCCGGTACGCTGAACTGCGTATCAAGCAGAATGCTCGCGAGCGAGCCGTTGAAGGCAACCTCAATATAGCCCTTCTTGGCTTCTTTGGTGAACCCGCCCATGTGCTGTATCTTCCATCTAAGTGAGGAGCCTAGCGGCTGCACTGGAGGTGATCGTTATGCTGCTGGCCATCCAGTCTATTCCGCTCCAGCACGGCGCTGCTGCTCGCAAGAGGGTATAAAGTGGGAGGGAGGCGTGCAGAGCGGTTTCAAGTCCGGAGCCTTGTTGAGCAGCTCCACGCCGGTGGATCGTGGCAATCGGTACGGTGGCCGGCGCGCTTACCTTAAGAGTTAAGCGCCGCCTTTCCAGCAACGCGAGGTCTTTGGTCTGCTTGGCCGGGCCGAGGCCTTCTGGTGAATGTTGAATGGCGCGGCTTGAGAGGTTGGGGGGCAAAGATGCCGGCTCACGCCAAAGCTGAATACTGGCCCGCGGCCGGAAATCGGCATCAATGATCCCACAGCTTCGCGAGCCGATTTGAAGTCTGCCCAGTAGCTGATCGTAGCCTCTGCACTCTCAGGTGCGACCAGCATCAGCGCCAGGTCGATTAACATGAATCGAATAAGTCTCATTGGAACTCCGGCTCCGCCTGAGCCGCTTCCTTCCCGGCAACTGGCTGATACTTACCCAGCAATCCGCGTGCCGTTCGAAGTGATAACTGGGCGGTTAGCGGCAAGGGAGGCGTTTTATCTGTCTCCACTCCGCGTCTTAAATCGCCGCATCCTATTGTAGGACTTTGACGCTCGCGTCTCCAACCGCACATGCAGGGCCGTGAGGCGGCACCCAAGGATCATGCCAAGCCTCTCGCGTTCGAGATCGTGCTTTGGCGAATATGCGGCCGTAGAGCTCGTCAATGATGCACAACTCCATGCCATCCGACTGACGCGCCATCCGATCTACTCGGCGGAGAAGGCCTGTAGACGGTCGCTTGGCGAAAGCGCTGACCGAGATGATATGCGGTGCCCGCGCGCTCAAAGTGCTTGAATCGACCGTAACGTCAGGTTGTAGGCATGGCGAAGCAGAAAACCATATTGGGAGCCAACATGGGCACATAAGTGCTAAACGGCCGATCTCTGTTTGTCGCGGTCTTCGCAATGCGTGTTGCGAGTGGCGGGATAATGATTCGGAGCGCGGCAATCATTGCAGCCGGCCCGCGAGAAGCGAGACTCATGGCTGCCGAGGCATTCCAATCCGGTAAACAGATCACCTCTCGGGGCAAAGAAAAACAGAGAAGCACAGGCGTCTTATGAGGGGTTTGGTCAATCAAGAGCGACGAATGGGCTGGACTTGCAATGCGCATCGCTTTGCAGCCGTCCTCGCTGCGATCGCGATCGCTGCGACATGGTGCACAGGACACGCTCGCGCGCGAGATCGGCGAGCCGAGGAAGTCTTGGCGTCGTGCAAATCAGACGTGATCCGCTTCTGTGACCGCTTTACAGGCCGTAGCGATGTTGACGTGGCCATGTTTTGTCTTAGGGACAATTTCAAAAACTTGCACCGCGAATGCCGGCGCATGATGCCAACCGCGGCAAACGAAAACGATGCACCGAGACAATCGCTCAACAAGCGCCCGGTAGGCCCTCATCGAGAGACGCGGCAGTTGCGAACTCGAACGATAGTGAAGTATTCAGACTGACGGGCGGCGGGGTTGGCCAGCTTGGTGGCTGAAGGTCGACCGGGCTGGAGCATCAGCCTGCCGAGGCGCAGTCGGCTGGGTGGGACCGATCCGTGATTGGATTGGCTCGATTAGCGATACAGTTGCCCAGGCGTGGTGCGGCCTTGAATTTCGAGTTTCGTGCTGCAGCAGTTGCGCTTTGTTCAGCGCTGTAGCCATTCGCGGCTTCGAGGTTTTGTGAAGTTGCTTTCGTCTCTCTGTGGCTGGTCCCAAGGGCAATCAGCGTCAGCTGTGGAGGCAGTGGACCGTACTGTCATCAATTTATGGCATTGTGGCCCGCGACTACGTATTTTTGCGGAAGTGGCTAAGTCGGCTGCGACAGCCAATGATTGCCGGAATATCAGCGCGTTTGTTTCATCGCGGTTGCCTTAGATTTCTCAGGATTACCTTCGGCTAGACTGAGCTGTAACAGATTGGGCTAGGAAACCTCTTTTGTTAGCCGCTGATCGATTTCCCCATGCAACCGCTTGATACCATTGCGGCGTTCTCTATGGGCGCTTCAGGGGAGTCGCTTCGCCCGATTGTGGTGCTCCTGACCGAATACACTTTAGAGCTCAAGGCGAAAGGAAACGCCGTCGACGAGAGCCGTTCAAAGGCAGAGAGCTGTTCATGCAGACGCTTCTCAAGGGCCTTGCGTTCGGTGCCAGGCAGGTCGGTGTTAAGTAGCCGGCGGCAGCGCCAGATTCCGTTTCGCAGCCATCTGATCTCACTTAGCGTATCATCAATCGAAGTCATCACGGATGTTGATCCTTAAGTGTAAAACATGGCGATGCTCGTCGAGCGGTCGTTCCCTGGCTCCGCATTCCTGCCGGATAGTTGAGCCGACAACGGCGTATCGCCCGCTCGTGTCCGGAGGAGGCGAGAAGTCCGATGTATGCGACGCTTATAAGTCAATATTATCCTACGCCGCGCGTTTGGCGAGAAATCGCGGCAGATCCTCGCGGTTTCAATGCGCCGCGAACGTGTGTCCTGCACAATTCCAGCGCTCATAGGGTTAAGCGTGTTTAACGCGAGATCAACAAGGCGCACTAGCTGCTCGAGTTATTTGGTCGCGGCGCAGCTAGGCTACACTGAGCTCGACACAGAAAATCTGTCGTACCAGTGACAGATGCACCTGTCCGATTATCCAGTCGGAAGGATATCGTGAAGAGCCGCCCGATCGCCGTTTGCCGGTTCACGTGACCAATGTTAAAATGGCTGGGAACTCCGCGTCGAAGAGAATTAGCGAGCCCGCGGTGTTGACATCGGGGCGCGCTGCGTCTCGTAGCCAAGCGCGTTAGCGCGATAGGCTGCAAGCTTTTGAGCTCAGCTATCGCCCAAGCGTTTGACCCCGGGGAGAAGTATGGCCGCCTCGCCTCACGTCACAGCAAAGTTGCCGGCCTAAACGCGCTGCTGCCGGCGGACCGGCACCCGCCACCAGCCGGTCCAGCACAAAGTGATTCGTCTGCGGAGAGCTGAGCCCAAGGTTACGGAATTACAAACGCCATCCGTCATTTCGTCGCTCCGGACTGCGTCAGGTTATCGACAGGTGGCGCTCGTATCATGAGCGCCGCTACTCCCTTGCAGGCTTGGCTCAATGGGCGCAGAGCTCGCAGGCGAGACCGGTGGACTGCAATATCAATTGATCCGCGAGCGAAACGCCGTCTGGATTCGCTACACTGTCTGCAGTGGGTGCTAGTTGCAGAAGCGTATCCGGGCCATTCGTGCCTGTCGGCACGCTTGTGGGATCGCACCTCACTCCTTGTGGGCCGGTGGCGCGTCAGCCATAGTGGAGGATTGGCGGTTCTAAGATGCGCCGCCCCGGCGCATTCGCTTCATTTTGCTACCGAAGAAACGATATCGATGAACACAGAACAGCTCGTCACTCGTATTCCTTCCGCAACTTCCGATTTGGAAAGCTCCGAACCAGGCTCTCCGGCCGCACCGCTGTGGGGAGAGACCTTGGCCGGCGTGCACACGTCCGCTGCCGGAGCGGTTGCCTCGCCGGAGGAGGTGCTGGCCAACTGGGCTGCCGAAGACGGGCAGGGGCAACATGGGGATCGGCAACAAGCGGTAAGCCGAACGTCGGCTTGGCGGTGGACGGGTGATCTCAATCAGCCGCTAGATCTGTCGTCTCGGTCCCTTACCGCCTTGCCTGCGCCCATTTTGGCCGAGGTGCGCCGCCTGAATGTGGATCACAATCAGCTCGACAGCCTGCCCGAGACACTTTCGACCGGCCTCCAGCGGCTCTAGGCCATCAGCAATGGGCTGACGCGCCTGCCTGCAGAGACCGTGAACTACCATCACTAGGCGTTCCGCCTGGCGGTCGCCGAAGATCTGCGGCAGGCAGCCGTCAGGCCCCGTTTACGCGAGCAGTATTTCGAGTTGGCTTCGGGAGCGAACGGGAGCTGCGAAGATCGCGTTACTTTGGTCTGGAACGGCATGCAGACCGCACGCCTGAACGCTGATGTCGAGGACGGACTCTATGACGGGCGCCTCGGCGAACTGCTCCAGAACGACCGCGTCTTGTTTCGCTTGGAAGCGCTTGACGGGATCGCGCGCGAGAGGGTCAACTCACTTCGCCGTGCCGATCCCGACGCGGATGTCGACGAGATCGAGGTTTATCTTGCCTACCAAGCCCAGCTGCGGGACGCCCTGGAGCTGCGGCACAACGCTCCCGACATGCGCTTCATGAATGTGTCTCAAGTGACCGAGGCCGATGTGGCCAGGGCCGAGGCGTCGGCGCGGGACGGGAAGCGGCGGAATTTCGGGACTATTTAGCGACGCGATGGCAACCATGGAAAGCGTGGTGAGGCGTATGGTACCCCAAGATTATGCTGAAATGCAGGAGCGGCTCGTCGGCGTGATGGGTGTACAATTTGAAACCCGCTTGGATGAGCGACTGGCTGAGCATGGTCTGACGGGCGATGCCGATGCCGAGCCGGTCCTCGGCGCCAGATACGAAACGAGATTGCCCGCGCGATCAAAAGCGCGCTCCTGCATCAGGTCCTCGGGAAGCTCGGCCTTCAGCTATGAGCGCACCTCCGAAGGAGGGTCCGTCGATCCGCCTCGCCGGTCACAAAAGTCAAAATTTAATCGACGCCTTCCGGGACGGACTGCCTGCATGACGGACTGTCTGCATGAGCCATTGCCGAATGAGCTCTGTTAATTGCGCCCGTGCGTCCGTGCGGACGATCATGGTATAGGATGGACATCCAAGAGAAGATTAGCAAAACGCAATGCGTTCACGTTGCGAGCGCCGTTGAACTCAGCGCTCAACGGCCTCTCATAGGCCAGACAAATAGATGGGGGATCAGACCGATCTCTTCAAGTCGCCCTCGTGCAACGTAGGCTACCGATGTCCGTCCCCCGCGGCCGATCCCACCTTCGCAGCGTCACACTCGAATCCAGATCGCGAAACATGCCGTAATTCCGCCGGATCCATTGATGCAGCTCGGTGGACCAGTCCTTCTCGTTGCGCAGATACCCAGTGAAGGAAAAGCCAAGCCGATCTATATATCTCTTAAGGAACAGCGGTAGTGCGGAAATTCGAATCACCCGATCGCCGTCCATCGCTTCAGGTAATCCGCCGCGCAGTGCGAATTCATTGTGGATGATGACCAGCGAGGCCGGGGGAATTCGCCGCCGCAGCATCTCGTAACCACGAAAGGAGATGCGATCTGCGCCCGCGACGAAGAGTACGACAGGGGTGACACAGCACCGCGCCGTCTCCTTGACGAAGCCAATCTCCTCGCACATCTTGAAGAATTCGTCGAAGGCGTGAAAGCCGAGATCGATTACTTTGGGTACACGATCGTGAACGATGAGAGGGTCCATCAGCTGCATCTTGCCGTATGTGTCGATCACATCCGCGGTCTCCGTGATGTTGGGCAGGTAGTCGAGCAATGATGGCTCTTTCAAGTTGACGTCAAACGACAGCGTTGTACCGTCTTTCAGCAGCAAGAACTCGCTCATGGCCCGAGCGATGAGGGTTTTACCGACCTGCGGGCTAGGTGAGCAGATGATGTAGATGGGGGTCGCTAACATAGCCAGCAGATCAATTTCGTTCTGTGCGTGGGCTCGAGCTTGCCGGATATACGGCTACTTCTCGCCGGCCCGGGTGGCGGACTTGGCCCCGGCCAATTCCGTCAAGTTGATGCGATCAAATTCGCTCCAGACATTTGCCAGCCAGTGCCGGACATAGCCGCGCAGCACGAAGGAGTTGTTCGCGGGTTCATCATTGCGTCCCTTGTTCGCGACGAAGTCTATGAACGGGACGGACGCGACTTCCACCTGCTCATACGCCATCTCGTTAAGCTTCGGGATGGTCAACTCAGTCGCATGTTTGATGCGATGAAAATAGGAATTATAAGTAGCTTGATCCCACTGGAAGAATTGAGTGTCGTTGATGAAGTTCTTGACCAGGTAGTACTTTGCACCGGTCATGAAAGTCGCGGTTTCCTCGATCTCGTCTAGCGACGCGATAGATGATCCCAGGATGTGGAACACGGCAAATGTGATCTGGCCAGACCGTGCCGAGTCCAGAAAGCCGATGTTGCGCAAGGAAGCCAGCGCAGAGGACAGTAGGCCTGCGCGAGCATCGATGACAGTGACGGACAGCCCTGAGTTCAAGGTATCGAAGATCTTCATCTGGTCCGCCGTCGCAGTCATGTCGACGATCTCAGTGATCCCGGGGTAAAAGCGCTTCAGCGTTCCCCGGGGCGACTCCGTGTCGAACGCGCGTATTTGCAC
This sequence comes from Bradyrhizobium sp. B025, assembly GCF_042257955.1. Taxonomy (NCBI): domain Bacteria; kingdom Pseudomonadati; phylum Pseudomonadota; class Alphaproteobacteria; order Hyphomicrobiales; family Nitrobacteraceae; genus Bradyrhizobium; species Bradyrhizobium sp. B025. Next base: position 1,202,345 of record NZ_CP170150.1, read on the forward strand.
GTTATTGACGCTAAAGTAGTCCAGTAGCGTTCGTGATACGGTCGTCTTGCCGACTCCTCCCTTGTCCGCACCGACTACAATTACCACTGGCTTCACCATAGAAACATCTCCTGAGCTCTTGCTATTGCCGCGCGCAAAGTGCGCTATCGGCGCGTCACTGCTTTGGGTGCGAACATGGCGGAAAGAAGGGGCAATGAACCGCCGATGCGAGAGCTCTGCAACTGATAAGCGTTTTCAACATCTAGCGAGTAACGTCGCGTGATGATGCAGCTCCGGCAATGGGAGTAATCACTTGTACTGGTGATTTACGTGAGGTTTGTGTGCGGCTGGAATATGCGGGGCAAGAATCAAAGTCTGCCCATGGTGATCGTTGGATTGCCGTAGGTTCGCTATGGATGCTGTCGCTGCCGCTATCAAATTTTAATGGGAGACCGAGTCTTACGTAGCGTCAGATTGCGAGCTCGATGAAAGCGCAAATCGGGGGGATGCTAGGCGGTCCGACTATGGCTTCGCAGACCATCAAAGGTCTACTGGATCAGATCGCCGTCTTTTCGGCATGCCGAGGAATATCTCCACGAGCTAAAGGTGAGTGGCTAAAGGCCTCTCTGCGCGCGAGAGCTAAGCACATGGGCTGATAGAAAATAAATTGGGCGGCGTCGTCGGGCCGGTGTCTAGCTGATCGGCGCCCGGCGGGGGTGTAGTCCTGGACGGCACAATGGCCGCCTGCGCTGCGTCCTTTGGGGCGCGGCCGACGATAATTGTGAGCAGACCCCCGCCCCACAGCCGCTGCGCTGCTCTCTTTGGCGTCTTCCAGCGTCACCGCATCGACGACGGCATTCTGGTTTTCGAGATAGTCGATAGGCAACTTGTCAAGCTGATGCTGCAGTAGCGTTCGCGCCAGTTTTGATGATGTGTTGAGAGCTACCAGTTGCGAGCCCTTCAGGTAGGACTTTGCGTCATCGAGCTCCTGCTGAGTCGGTCCTTCCGCGGCGATCTGTCGGACCTGCTTCTCGATTTCTTCAACCGTTTCACCGGCCCGATCGGCGCAGGTGCCGCTGGTACCGAGAAACATGGCTGAATGATCCAGCCAGACAAGCTGCTCACGGACTGAATAAGCCAGTCCGCGCTTCTCGCGGACTTCGCGGAACAGGCGTGACGTCAGGCCGCCGCCGCCGAGAATGTGGTTGACGATACAGGCGGGCATGAAACCCGGCTCGCTGCGACGGACGGCTGGACCGCCAAAAGTCACAACTGTCTGCGGCACATCGAGCTGAATAAAGACCCGCTGCGGCGGCTTTGCTGCGATGACGTCGGCGACCGGCATCGCTTCCGCGTTGCTCGGCAGGCTGCCAAAGGTCTTATCGAGCAGCTTGCAGACGGCCCCTGGATCGACCCCGCCGACCACCGCGATTTTGAACGTGTCTTTTTGCAATGACGCGCCGGACATAACCCTTGAGATCCTCGGCCTCTATCTTCGGCACGCTTTCCAAGTAGCCATCGACTGGGCGAGCATAGGGATGATCCCCAAAAGCGACTTCGAGGAACTTGCGGCGAGCCAGCGACGAAGGATTGGTTGAGTCGTGCCGAAGGCGCGCAAGCACAGCGGCACGGTTCCGTTCGACGTCGGCGGCCTCAAAACGCGGCGAGGTTAGCGCGATCCGTAAAAGCTCGAAGGCCTCCTCCGCGCTGTCATTGATCGTGCGCAAGGCACCGCGGAAGTGATCATGGGTCACGTGAAAACGCAGTTCAATGGCATGGCGGTCCAGCCGCTGATGAAAGGTCTTGAAGTCAAATTTGCCGGAACCTTCCTTGAGCAGCCCAGAAACCATGTGGGCTACGCCAGGTCTTTGAGCGGGATCCTGAGCCGCGCCGCCGGTGAAGGCATATTCCATCGAGATCAATGGGACAGTGGAGTCCTGCACGAACCAGGCTTCTATGCCGCAAGACGAAATCAAACGCTTGATCCTGGTCCGGTCCAGTGATCGTGGTGCGGCATGCGAATTTGACGAAGCGAGCACCGCCATGGAGAGGGAGGCTCCTCCAAGGAGGATCCCGCGTCGAGTGCAAGGATGGATCACTAGAGCGTCTCCCAGTGTTGCGGGGTAGACTCTTTGACGAGATAGCCGGTTACCGCTCGTTTCTTGTCGAGCCATATCCGCGCGGCCTCATGCACCTGCGGTGCGCCGACCGCGCGGATGTCGTCCGGCCAGCGTTGTACATCCTCGATGCATAGTCCCGTCGTCAGGGCGCGGCCATACCAGTGAGCGAGCAGTTCCTGACTGTCTTGGGCGTAGGCGACTTGCGCGGTTAGCCGCGTCTTCGCCCGCTGGAGATCTTCGGCACTCGCGGGATTACGGGCAATACCGGCGATTACCTCGTCGATGCAGCGCTCGATCAGGCTGAGGTTGGCGCCAGGCTTTGGTATGACGGAAATCTCGAATAGCGATGGATCGAGCGCGGCAGAGTGGTAGCTCGCCCTGGCGGTGACCGCGAGCTGCTTTTCGACAACCAGCGAGAGATAGAGATATGAGTTAATGCCGCCGCCCATCAACTGCTCGAGCACCTCAAGCGCTGGACCCTCGCCCGCGGCCGCGCTGCGAGTCGAGGGTACGAGATAATAGCGGCGCAGGGCCGGCTGCTCGACGCGGGCATCGGCCAGTGTCACTCTGCGCTGCGCGGCCGGCGGCGGTTCCTGCGGCCGCAGGCGTTCCTTGGGAATCGAAGGTTGCGCGGGGATGCCGCCAAACGTCTCCTTCACCATGGAGCGCATTTCCTTGGTGGCTACGTCGCCAGCGACAATCAGGATCGCGTTGTTAGGTGCATAGAAGCGCCGGTAGAAGGCAAGCGCGTCCTCTCGGGTAAGCTTTTCGATTTCCTGGCGCCACGCGATAATAGGGTGGCCGTAGGGGTGGTTGAGGTAAAGCGCCGCCATCATCTGCTCAGCAAGCCGGTTACCTGGATGGTTGGCGACCCTCATATTGAATTCCTCCAGCACGACGTCTCGCTCGGAGAGCACGTTCTCGTCCTTGAGAACGAGACCGGTCATGCGGTCGGCTTCAAATTCCATCATCTTGCCGAGGTGCTCTCGAGGCACGTGGTGGAAGTAGCTGGTGAAGTCGAACCCGGTAAAGGCGTTCTGGTAGCCGCTGGCGCGCAGCACGGCCTTGGAGAATTCATCCGCCGGATGTTTGGAAGTACCCTTGAACATCAGGTGTTCGAGGAAATGCGCAAGCCCCGATTTGCCGGGCGGTTCATCCGCGGAACCGACCTTATACCAGATCATCTGAGTGACGACTGGTGTGCGATGATCCTGGATCACAACCACCTGCAGGTCGTTCTGAAGCGTGAAGCATGCTGCTCGATCTGATCTGACCGTGCCGGCATAGACGCTAACCGCCGGAGTGGTGCGCGTCGTCGAGTCCAAGGCTTCAGGTGGCCAAATGTAACCGTCGACATGTCATGAACACAACCTTGCGCACAACGTCTCAGGAGAACTTGGCGTCTCTGGAGATTTGGGGGTAGATCAAGCGCGATATACGCTGGCACAACACTCAGCAGCTTGCCGTCACACATCTCGCTCTACACGATGAGCGGCTTGACGATTTGTCTGCCAGCGAGCAGCTCCTCTGAGTACACTGCGCCGAAGTAGTCCAGGATGAACGTGCGACAACAGCGTAGTTTATCGGCCGCGCGCATCAGGTGCCGCGGGGGAGCGCGATTGAGAAGATTTGCCGCAAAAGCCCATCGGTTGTTGACGCGCGAGGTAAACAAATGCTCAGCGATAGCTTCGATGAGACAGTGGAAGTCACTTGCCGGCCGTCGCGGTTTACGTAAGGCAAAGGGAAGCCGAGCGCACCGCTCACCGTCCTTAAATCACCTGCCAACAAGTCACTCAGATTAAGGATACCAAGGGCACCGCAGATCGCGGTCATGTGATTTGCGGTTGCAAGCCGGAGCCTGGTTGGCGCATGTTAACTACTTCGCTATTTCTCCTCTCTCTTATCTGAACGACAAGATGCCAGAAGGGCGTGGATGTAGCAGTGCCGAGCGGGTTTGATGAGGATGTGATCCTCCCGGAGGACGTTCATGCCGGCAAGATTCTGCCAACCAATCATGCCGTCCGCTGCCGGCGGCTAAAGGGCTGAAAACGGTTTGCGAGCAAGTTTTTTCCCGGGAAGGCAGAGGAGGAGATCCTCACATGGCAGGACCGGGTGTCATGGAGATCGTGCGCCGCCATCGCGCGCTGTAGCTTCGCAGTGCCGATAGACCGCGTCATTTCGGCTGATACAAGGAGGCTCTTTGCTGGCGCAAGCTGCAGATCAGGAGGAACACGAGGCTGCGGAGTCCGAGAGATAATCGATCTGCTGCTCGTCCGGCTTGATTCCGCCAGACGAAAGGACCCACAGCGCAGTCCAACTCCGCCTGCGGATACGGAAAAGATGTCGGTGCTCAAGAGTACATGCAGCAGGAAATGAGATAGAGGCCTGATCTTGCCCCGCCGATCCGGCCAATCGCTCTTCGTGTGATGCCTGTAGGCTCTACATAAAGTCATATTCCTCATCATACGGATCGTTCGCGGGCTTCGCTACACTCTCGGTATACTTGGCATTGCCGCTGTTGTCTTCAGTCGCGGCAAGATACAAAGGCGGCTTACCCGCCCGCTGCCAATTGCCGCCTTCGTTCTTCCATTTGTCATCGTGCTTGGTGGGATCTAGCACCATCATCGAGTCACTAACCTCAAGAAAGCCCAACGCTGCCGCGCGGGCTTTCGCTTCCGGATTGGAAGAGTGGGAGAGAACGAGCGGTTTGTTTCCGTCGATCTGGAGCTGATGTTCAAGCAAGATATCGCCCGCGTTCTCGACGAGCGGATGAGTAACCCGGAAAGCTATTGTTGAGGTGATTTCATCTCGTCCAGGAAATTGATGGCGCCAATCATTGTTGCCCTTGAACAGCTCACTCATGCGGCCTCCGGGTTCCGTTCTCAGAAGCCCGACGCTCTTGTTCCCAAGCTGATAGCTGAAAAAGCACGATTTCTCCGAAATAGACTTCGTGCCGAAGCGAAATGCAGTGTCCGCTGTGCGTGAGCCTTTTCGGAAACCCAGCGCGAGTATCGCTGCGGATTGGCAGCAATATCCTCTATGTCTCCTCCATAAAAATCTGCCAGCTTATTCTCAAACGAAGATTTTGAGATCTCAACCACCGGCCGCTCGTCAACCAGCGCGTATGGCGGGACTGCTGCCAAAGATGCATCAACGGAGCAGCTCGATGGCGCCAAACTCAGAGCAGAGAATACATCCAAGAATCTTGGGCTATCCGTGTGGGAGCCATCGTCCGAGCTCGTTCCCATTTCATCGAGCTCGGACGCACGTTCGCTGTTAGATAGAGCTTTAGTGTTTTGAAACATAACACGTCCTGTTATGTCGGCGAGGCCGCGCCGGAGTGGGGTTCCGCGCTCATAGTAAGCCTAGCTGTCGGCAAGCTGACAGCTAAGCATCACGCTTCGCTATTCCTGCCCGCTCTTGATCGCCTTATCTTGAACGAGCCAATGCTTTCCGGCTGCCCGCCTGAGGTGCTGCGCTGGCATCGCCGGCGTCCATCTTGCCTTGAAGGGCGAGGGACAGTCCGAAATTGTTGCGCAGCATCGGGTTTGCAGGTTCCGCCGCGAGAGCTTGGCGGTATAGCTCTTGGGCTTCCTGATGACGGCCCTCGTGATCGAGAACAACTGCTTTGGCATTTAATGCGCGCAGGTCGCCAGGGGTTGCCAATAACACGCCGTCGAGCACCTCAAGAGCATCATTCGGACAGTTGCGTGCCAGCAGGGCTCGCGCAAGAGGAATAGCCGCATCAATGTTGTTCGGCTGTTGCTTCAATGCGTCGCGCAGAGCCCCTTCATCAGCATCTCGGCCAAGCGCGTGCGAAATGCGCTCGCGCGCGGCGGGGTCGATCTCTTCGCTGTCTGCGAGGTCTGATGCGGACCTCTGCTGCGGTGAAAGGCCATGTTTGTCTGCGGTAGCGCAACCAGCGAGCAGCACAACAGTCAGCATCGCAAGCAGAGCCGGCCGCAGCCTTGGACTGGCGGAGCACAGATATCGGCGGAAGCTGGTGTCATTAGATTTCATCGGCTACTCACAAGGTAGTGCTGCGCACTCTTAGCTTGCAGCTGTTAGGAGCCCTCCTGAGGAAGGCGCCTTTGGAAGCTTGACGGATCCGATCGGCCGGACCGTGAAGTCCGCGGCGAGATCTTGATAGGACAGAACAGGCAAGTCGATTCCGTTGCGCGTGAGAAAACCGCGCACGAAACGCCGGATATCCATCGAACCGAGGACGACAGGCTGGCTCTTACTTTGCGCGATGGTCGCATGAATCTGACGAAATTGTGCAAGCAGCTTTTCGCTCTGCCATTCATCCAAGACGAGATATGGGCCTACGGCCGTTTCCCGTACTGCGCCGCGGATGATTTCCTCGCTCTCACGCTCGATGATAAAGGCGACCACGACGCGATGGGCATTAGCATACCGGAAGCAGATTTGGCGTTTTAAGGTAGCACGAACATACTCGGTGAGCAGGACGGCGTTTTGCTCGCGCTCGCTCCATTCTGCCAATGCCTCCAGAAGCAAGCGGGTATTGCGGATTGGAATGCCTTCATCGAGCAAGCGGCGCAGGACCTCGGCGATCCGAGGGACGGTGGCCGTACGCAGTACCTCCTTCACCAGATCAGGGTATTCCTGCTCCATCCGAGCGAGCAATTGGCGGGTTTCCTGAATACCGACCAGGCGCTGTGCAAAGCGCGTCAATGTGGAATGGAGACGTAAGGCAAGAACTTCGCTTAGCCGATGATATCCGATTCCGGCGGCCTTGAGAGCCGCTGCATGCCGTTCTTCGATCCAGACCCGATTCGTTTCAGGGTCTTGTTGAAAGGGGATGCCGCTCAATTCGATGTTCGCGACATCGTCGTTGAGTGCCAAGTGCCCGGGATTGATCACATCACGCTCAACTGGCACACTATCGACATCGACCCTGAACTGCGACGAGGACAAGCTGTCGCCAATCTGGGCAGGGATCCGCGGAATGGTGATGCCAAGGTCCGCCGACACGAGCCTTGAAACACGCGAAATGCTCTCTTCCAGCTCGTCTTTGTCGATCGAATCCGTCAGGTTTGGTGCAAGGAACAACGCGATCGGAAGCGCTTCCGCATGTGCGGCCTGCTTTTGGACCGCTGCAGGAACCGGCGCCGATGCCGCGGCGCTAGCTCCTATTTTGGCGGCAGGCTTGTCGTCTTTGGGGCCGACCTTGACGTAGCTTGCGGCAGCGAACAGGACGGCCAGCACGGCAAACGGGGGCAAAGGAAAGCCAGGAACGAGCCCCATGAATACCAAGACGCAAGCGGCTAGCCTAAGTGCCTCCGTACTTGCGGTAAGTTGGTGAACGATATCGGCGCCGAGTCTGAGTTTGGAGGGTCCGTTGACGCGCGTGACAATGGTCGCGGCGGTAATTGACAGCAGCAGCGCCGGAATCTGCGAAATGAGCGCATCACCAATCGTCAAAAGAGTATATTGATGCAGCGCTTCATCGAGCGACATGCCCTTGGAGAGCAGGCCGATGCTTATTCCGCCAAGCATATTGATGCAGATCACGATCAGCCCGGCGATCGCGTCTCCCTTAACGAACTTCATGGCACCATCCATAGCGCCATGAAGCTGACTCTCTTGTTCCAAGGCGGCACGTCGGCGGCGTGCTTCGTGTTGATCGATGTGGCTGTTGCGTAGCTCCGCATCGATCGCCATCTGCTTGCCTGGTAGCGCGTCAAGCGTGAAGCGCGCAGACACCTCTGCGACGCGTTCGGCACCCTTGGCAAGAACCATGAATTGGACCATGGTCACGATCAAGAATATGACAATTCCGACCGCAATATTCCCTGAAATGACGAAGTCGCCGAAGGTGTGAATGATGCTGCCCGCGTCGCCTTCGGCGAGGATCAGCCGTGTTGTTGCAATCGTCAGCGCCAGCCGAAATACGGTGGAGATCAGGATGACGCCCGGCAAGGACGAGAAATCAAGCGGTGTGCTGAGATAGAGGGCAACCATCAGCAGCAATATGGCAAAGCCAAGATTGAAGCCGATCAGCATGTCGATCACGATGATTGGGATTGGCATGATCATCATGCCGATCGCTAGAAGCAGCATCAAGGCAACCATGAAATCCGGGTGGGCCGGAGCGCGCACGACAAAGCCGCGCAAGGTGTTGGCCATGATAGATCCCTATTGCTTTCGGATGAGGGCTGTACTCGCGCGCAATGACACATAGGTCTGGAAGACCTCGCGAGCCTCGGCCATGCGGCCAGCGTGCCGTAGCGCGTGACTGCGCAACAGCGTCATCGGTATGCGAGAAGAGGGTTGCGTATCAAGTGCGTCCAGCCGGTCCAGCACATGGAGTGCTTCCTCGCCGAGGCCCTCGGCGATGAGCGTGTAGGCTAGAATGCGGAGTAGACCGACGTCGTTGGAATGCTCGCGAGCTGCAATTCGCAACAGAGCCAGGCTGTGTGCGCTCTGCCCGCACGCGAGATGGACATATGAGAGTGCGCAAAGCAGGTCGCGCTCTGGCCCGGAGATCGACGGAATATCGCCGGATTTTGAGACTCCTGGAGCCAGGGGAACGGCGACGCGATGCAATCCATCAGGATCGGCCATGGCTAACCCTTGATTAAGCTGTTTTGGTTTTGTCGGAGCATTAGTAACCGCTGCAGCTCCTGCTGCAGGATTGCCAAGCACTCTCGCGCCGTCTTGTCTTCCGGCGTCGCCTCCAATGTTCGCGTCAAGCGTTCCAGAAGAACACCATGCTTGTCAGCGCGCAGTACGTCGGGATGACGAAGGCGCGGAACTACGAAGGAGAGTAGTCCGCGGGACAGATTGGGACCATAAAGCGAAGCCAATCTCGCGCGTGCATCTACCTCATTCGCTCCTGCTTCGCTTTCGAATAAAGTGACGCGTGAGATGGCGCCGACGGAATCGACCCCGAGCGCCGCTTCGCTCGCGCCATCAATTGGCAGATCATACGAAGCCGCATCCTGCCACGACGCCCGCTTCGTGCCGCTATCCGCATGGGCGCCTCCGACTTCGAGCTTATCACCTCGCGAAGGAGGCGAGCCGATGACTGGTGCGTGCTGGCCCGCATCTAACCCCTGCGATGAGTTGCCGGGCCCTACGGAGTTCTGAGGCAGCCTAGCCATAGCCTTCTCCTTCTCTTTTGCAGGGTAGAGACCTTAATAGGGCAAAGCGGCAGATCGGCCGTTGCGGCTGAGCAGAACTCGTCCATCCTCGATTCGATCAACGGTCCATCCATTACTTAAGAGCGCGCCGACGAAATACTTCTGCCCGGCAATAAGCAGATAAGGTTCGCTTCCGCGCCAGACGGCTTGGACAGCAATCGAAGACGGCATCTTTTCCTCTTTCACCGCGACAGCGTTCACAAGGGTCGGGGTACCATTGCTTTGACGATCGAACCATTGCTGGATTTCTTTCCATTTTGCGACGAGGTCCGGCGCAATCGTCCCTTCCGCGGTCACGACGCCGGGCCCGTGCCCGATCTTGACGTCAGGAAGGCCCTCTCGTTCGATCTGTTGGCGCAGTGATGCGGCCATTTCATCAGCAGCTCTCGCGTCAAAATGATCGACGGTTGGTTTAGCGGCAATTTCGACCGCGTGCGATGATCCGGTGCTTGGCGCCACCGCCCTATCGCCGGGGGCAAAGATGATTGAGACGGTGCCGATCGCGACAGAGCTGAGCAAGATCAGGCTGAGTGCCACGATCGAGCGGCGAGATCGCTTGCTCGAAGCAATTGGTTGGAAATCCTCTGCCGACCAGCGGATGGACATCGCGCCGGCATGAATGATCGCGGGAAGCGGCACTCTGACGCGCTCACCTGTTGCAATGCTAGCGTGACGGTCAATGCTGATTCTGGCAGCGAGCGCTTCGAGCTCGATCGAATCGCGCTGCGGGATGACGCGAAGATGATGCGGTTCGAGCCCTTGTTCAACGAAGATCATGTCCGCATCGAGGCCGCTGCCCACAATGCTCTCGCCGCCCGCCGTCTTTCCTTTGAGCCCGGTATAGACCCCCGAAAGCACCTCGAACTCAAGCGAAACAGAGTCGTTCACGATAATCCCCCGAATAACGAGAGAAGCCGTACGGCGGTGCCGTACGGCTCATCCAGACTTCGTCATTCACAGCGCGGCGACGGTAGCAACTGCGGTGAGCCACCCGTCTTGCAGAATTACTGGACGCGCTCGTCGGCGACCTTCTTCTCGGACGAGAGTTCGGTCGTAATTCTGCGCATTGCCACGGCCTGGGCCTGAACCTTCTGGCTCACACGCTCGAATTCAGCCATCTGGTTCTGGAAGCCGCTATCGCCGGTCTGCTGGGCACCAGCAGCGCCGCCATTTCCGCCAACATTGTCAACCGCCATGTCTATTTGCCTTTCTTTTGGGATAACGCTGGTTCTGATTTGTTACGAGGTGCGGGCCGGCGAGACGATCGCAGGAATGGAAAGGAACATGGGCGTACCGCCGAGCGTGCTGAGCCCGAGGTTCAGCTCCGGGCTCTTGCAGGCAGTCTCGTGCTTGGATTGCACCTCGGTCTTTTCGCCGGCGTCTTTGTGGTCTTCGGCCTTATCATGGTGACCCTCGTCGGGCACCAAGGTGTGGACCACCTTGTCAAAGACCTTGTCCACGGTCCCGCCCAGTGCCGAACCAATTGCCGCTCCGGCCGGGCCGCCTAGGTAACCGCCGGCGGCGCTTCCAATCATTTCTCCGATCATTGCGTTCTCCTATGTTCGTCTTGTTGCGCAGACGACTGTTCGCCTAGCTTCAGCGGCCTCATGCTAGGGGCGCTAGCTTTCGAAAAGCTGACGAGCCTCACGTTGAGGCGAGTGATATTTTGCGGCAGGCTTGCATCTGCTCGCAATCATCGGATCGCCCTGTCGCTCCCAGCGGCGCCCTATAGCCGGCTTGGATGAAGGCGAGTTGAGCCGTGCTTAGCTGCGCGTTCAGGAATGATTTGACTTGGCGGAACCTTCGCAGGCGCGTGGCTTGCAGGGTGGAGCACGGAAGCGGGATAAGGTCATCGAGCCGTGCGGATCTCAGCCCTCGCTTGTCCCGTTTGGCTAAGATGGCGGCTTGCGAAAGCTCACCTTTCGCGAAGTCTTGATGTTTGGGAAAATGCAGCGAGAGTTCAAGCTGTTGATCGCTCCTCGCAGATGATGTGCAGTTCCGGCGGGAGCGCTGATTGCGGTGAGGATGAGATGATTGGCTGATAACCGGCAACGTCGTGTCATTTGCCTGAAGACATGGGAGCACCGCTGGTACCAGACGAATCTTGCCAGGAGGGAATATTAAATCTTGCGATACGTTCAGCGAAGGATGCGTTTCGGACATCCGATCGATGCCAAAGTGCGTGCGGCTTGGCTCGCTGATCATCGTCAGCTTTTCGACAGGTGTTCGGGCTACCGTATCTGTGAGTTGAATGCGCGTGATGTGCTCGTGCGGTTACGGTGATGGGGCGAGAGAGGATCTCCATAGGCTGCCGGTTCTGGCAAGGGAATTAGTCGTTCGTTCGGATGAGCTGATCAGGCGCTCTCATGCAGATCTGAAGCGGCGGATCTTGGGTGACTATGCGCGTAACGCTCACAGTTTTACAGATGTCGTCTATGCAACAGGAGTGAACTAAATGCAGTATCTTCCCGTGGCCGGCCTGCCAGTGGTGGGTGCGCCCGACTCGATGAACGGAGTGGCGCCGGAGGGCGCTGTTGTCACTCCCACCTTCAACGCCATGTTGGGGCAATATGCCCCGGCGAGCTACCAGTACTTGCCGGTAGCCTCACCAGCCCTCGTCGGTACGGCCGTTGGGAGTGTCGTTCCGGTCGTCGTGGCGCCAGCCGTCGTTACGACGCAGGCGTACATGATGGCGCCTCCTCCTTCCACCATGCTGATGAGCCAGCTGAATCAGAATGCCGAGCCTGCTGTGGATCCGGTGTGGACGCATGAGGTCAAGGATGGCAAGGCCACGATCAACCTTGGGGACAAGTATACGATTACGGCCAATGAGAAGGATGGCACGTGGACAGTCCGCAACAACCAGACCGGCCATGTCACGGTCATTCATGGCGACCCGCACGTTGATGCCGACGGAGACGGCAAGGATGACTTCGATTTCAAGAAGGATATGACGTTTCAGCTCGACGACGGCACGAAGATTACTGTGAATAATGTCGACTACGGCAATGGCCAGGCCATCTCTTCAAAGCTTACGATTACGAACGGCCACAACGCGATCGTTGTCGAGGGGCTCGGCGACGACAAGGATGGCAAAAACAATCTGAGGGTGTCGCAGTCCAACGCTGGGATGACCCTTGACGAGTTGACGTCTGATGGTGCCCAAACGATCCATGAGAGTGGACAGGGATGGGTCGATGGCGCCGGACGCGCCGTGAATCAGGCGAGTATCGACGACGGCGAGCAAGGGCGTGGGCCGGGCAACTACCGGTATGCAAGCGGAGCGCCCACCTCTACGGCGCCCGTCTTCTTCGTTCCTCCTCCGCCGCCGCCTCTTGCGATGGTGCCTGTTGCGGCTGCCCAGGTGCCCACGCAGTCTTCTCAGCCGGCGCCAGTGTGGTCACATGAGGTCAGGGACGGCAAGGCTGAGATCAAGCTTGGTGATAAGTATTCGATCTTGGTCGACGAAAATGACGGAACAGTGCTCATTCGTAACAGTCAAACAGGCAAGATCACCTCGATTAAAGGCGATCCCCACGTCGATGCCGACGGTGACGGCAAGGTCGACTTTGACTTCAAGAAGAACATGACTTTCCAGCTCGACGACGGCACGAAGATTACTGTCGACACCGTTGATATCGGCAAGGGCAAAACGATGGCCTCGAAGCTGACCATTACTAACGGCGACAATGCCATGGTCGTCGAAGGGCTTGGAGACCGCTTTGACGGTAAGAACAATCTCAAGGTGACGCAGTCGAATGCGGGCCGTACGCTTGATCAATTGACTTCGGACGGAGCCCAGACGATTTATGAACAACCAGGCTCGGGCTGGGTTGACCGGTCTGGACGCCAGGTGAACCAGGAAATCATCGACAGCAATGAGAATCCAGGCACAACGTCCGATGCTTGAGTTGGCCTGAGGTCTGGCTGGTACTGCGAAGCGGTTCCAGCTTATGGGATAAGTCACTGAAGTGGGCGCTAGCGCCCGCTTTTCGTGTTCAGTGAGGAGATGAAGATACTAGTACCCACTTTTCTTGGAACGTGAGTCGTGATTCAAGGTCGGGATGATACCCGAAGCAAGAGAAGTCCACCTTTCGAGGAAAGATCGCAAGGTGCTTGAGGCGTGCTGTCGCTCACCGGTGACGTTGCAGCGCGATTTGAAGCGGGCGCGGATAGTTCTGTTGGCGGCGGATGGGCGCAGCACCCGGTCGATCGCCAAGGAAGTTGGGGTCCAGCCGCGGATTGTCAGCCTTTGGCGGCATCGCTATGCCGACCATGGCCTTGAAGGGCTGCAAGACAAGCCGCGGCCTGGCAAGCAGCCGATCTATACGAAGACGACCGACAAGCGGATTCTGAAGCTGCTGGATAAGCCGCCACCGCAAGGGTTTGCGCGCTGGACCGGCCCCCTTCTGGCCGAGGCGCTGGGCGATGTCGATGTCCAATATGTCTGGCGGTTCCTGCGCAGCCACAAGATTGACCTGGTGGCTCGCAAGTCCTGGTGCGAGAGCAACGACCCGAACTTTACGGCCAAAGCCGCCGATGTTGTCGGCCTCTATGTCGCGCCGCCGGCGAAGGCCATTGTGCTGTGCGTGGACGAGAAGCCCTCGATCCAGGCTTTGGAGCGAGCGCAGGGTTATCTGAAGTTGCCCAATGGCCGCGCCTTGACCGGCCAAAGCCACGATTACAAGCGGCATGGCACCACAACATTGTTTGCGGCGCTCGAAGTCGCCACCGGAAAGATCATCGCGACCCATTCAAAACGCCGGCGCCGCGTCGAGTTTCTCGATTTCATGAACAGCGTCACCGCGACTTTTCCGAACCGCAAGCTTCACGTCATCCTCGACAACCTCAACACCCATAAAAAGAACGAGGACTGGCTCAAGGCCCACCCCAACGTGCAATTTCATTTCACGCCGACAAGTGCGTCATGGCTCAATCAGGTCGAAGTATGGTTTTCCATCTTGCAGGGGCAGTCGCTCAGCGGCACCTCCTTCACGAGCCTCAAGCAGCTTCAGGAACACATCGATGCCTACGTCAACGCATACAACGACAGAGCCGAGCCCTTCGTCTGGACCAAGAAAAAGGTCCGTCAACGCCGTTTCAAAGGCCGCCGTATCACTCAGCTCTGATTCCGGGTACTAGGTGCGGCGGCCTCGATGAGGATCTTAGCTCTTAGCGTGATAGGGGCAGTCTGAGCTTTGGCGCCAATTCGTAGCGACAAATACGCCATAACTCAGGATCAGGCAGCAGCAACATGCCTCGATGCTGAGGGGGAGCGGTCCCCGGAGTTCTGCAGATATGGGCGCAGCGAGCGCCAAGTCTGCCTATGTTCCGGAAAATCTCGGAGGATCTCTCTAGCGCACGATCTCGCGGGCGGCTGCAGAACCAATCGAGGATAATAGATGACGAAGTTCATCGGCGGGGAGCGCTCGGGCTCGCTTAGAACGTCTGGTGCCCTGGCTAAAGAGCGCTCCTGATGAACCCTCATCGAAGAATATGTGACACGGCGGCATGAGCAAGTCGCTGCGGCGTCTTCCGAAAGTTGCGAGGTCCTGCAGAACGGCCGCACCGCCTGCCTGGAGGATCACCTAAGACGGTCTAGCGGCTGCTGTTGCCAAGTCCGCCTGCTTCACCCGATCGTTTTCGGTTCGGCTTGCCGTCCGTCAGGTCCTCCCTGTGCGCGTCTGATAATCCGGCCTTCAGCCATCATCTAGCTCGCTCATAGCGTCATCCATGTCTGACTGGGTATCGCTTATGACCTGGGTAGCGACGGCAACCAGAGCTTTTTCGAAGGCCCGCTGCAACAATGCTGCGTGCGAGTTGTCGCCGCCGTTCGCGGCGTTATCGGTGTTTGTGCCAGCGTCTGGCGCCGTTGCTGCGATATCGGCTGCGCCTGTGTCCATGTCATAAAACTCAGATAGCGGCGGTGCCGCGAGATGACCTATTCCTTTCGTGCTAGCAGGGGCAGCTTGCAAGAAGCTGACGAAGAGTGAGGCCGGATTGATGCCGCGATTCGTGCCCCGAGTGATCTCAGGTGGTCCGGTGTTTGGAGGTTTGTGCGAAGAACTGTGCTGGTTCTAACAACCGGTATGTTGAAGGTATTTAGGGGGGCCGGTCATACCCAGACTATCCTGATCCGCAACGCGCTTACCTTCATCTCGACGACATGGATCGCCTCGCGGTCCTTTCTGGCGGAGCTTCAGAAGACCCAGGTTGGGGCGGTCCCGCCTGCAATGGCCGGGCATGCGAGGGGCCGGCGTGCGGCGGCTCATCCTGAAAAAGGGGCGGTGCGCGATGGTCCTGCATGCGATGTCCCCGCTTGAGGCTCACCGTGCCGTGGCTCGGCTTCCGATGGGCCGACATCCAGAGTCTGCCATATCACATCTTGATCGAAGCCGGGATGTTCCTCGATCGCCTGAGCTATGGCCTGCGGCGAGAGATGCTGCTGGCCGTTGTCCGGCTCTGGCGCAGCGACGGCCGCAGGCGCGGCATATAGATTATCCTGCCAACCCGAGTCTGGCCCAAGGGGATGCGCTAAATCTGGGTAAGGCGGATAGAGGTGTCCTGTCTCCAAGTATGGAGAGTAGGGATGGCCCGCGTCGAGATAGGGTGAATAAGCCTCGCCCTGCAGCACTGGATGGGCGACTCCCTGCGCCGAAGCGGGAGCCTCTGAACCGCTGAGCTGCCGCTCGAACTCGGTTGCATCTGTAGCCGTCCGTGCTGTGTCGGGCTCCGGGCTCGTATTCGCCGGGGCGACTGCATTGAAATCCACCCTGTTTCTCCTTCCAACTGATGACGCGCATTGAGCTATGCGAAGCCTCAGCTAGCTCGGAAGCGCGCGTGCGGAGGCCCACATTGATCTTTAATGCCTCGCACTGCGTGAAGGCAGCGCTACCCAATTTCCCTCGAGCATCCGGTCTCTTATCCATCTATCGGGCTGCCTCAAGCAGGGCAGCCGTCAAGACCTCGCAGGCTCATGCTGGGGGCTTTAGCTTTCGAAAAGCTGACGATCGGATGCGACTTCAGTCGGAGCGGTCTTGCATCTTCGACCATCACTTCTGGCCTGGACCGGCTTCGCGCACAGCGCCCCCATGAAGCGGCGTTTCGGGAGAAGCTTCCGGCCGCCCGTCCCGGAAGACCGTGCTCGAGGAGCCGCGAAACAACATCAAAACCGACTCGTGTTGTGACCTCTCGGCGGCGGGACTGCGCCGGGCCTGCGCTTCCGCCACAAGGCCCTTGAGGGTCTGGTCCACCAGCGCAACAAATCTGGGTGGGCCAGAAGCAAGGATGAGGCCCTCTCCCGGGGCAGGTTTCACGATATAGCGCTCATCCGAGATGTTGAGCGCGTCGAGCGCGGCCTTGAGCGCATCGAAGCTGATTGGGTTCAATACAATGAGCCGGCTTTGCGCCTCTTGGGCGGCGGAGATGTAAAGGACAAGTCCGTCATAGTACCACTGGAGATTGTACAAAGCAGTCAAACGGTCAAGGAATTCTCGTGGCGGCAGGTCCGGCATTCGTCCACGAATCCGGCCCCTGACGTCGGCGCTGACATTGACCCTGATATTGAGATTGTTTCCGAACTCCTGCAGCGCCGCAGCAAGATCCTGATCGAGAACGGTGTAGCTATAAGGGGCGGGCGGCAGCGAAAGGGATGCAGCAGACGTGCGCAAAATTCCGACACAGATGAGAACACCGGCACAAAAAATTCTTTTTAAGATATGTACCACCGTGGACCGCGCGAGCATTCCTTGACGCCTTCCGCTCATTATGAAGTTAGAGTTTCGCCGCAGCTTGGAAGCCAAACGTGATCATTAGATGACCAAGTCAACCTGATCTCCGTCAGGTTTTCGTCAGCTCGGCAGCCTATGAACTTGATCGGTTCATCGGCTAAAGCTTAGGTCATCAAACCAGCACAATGACACACTCCATGTTGTTAGGCGCAACGCCGATCCCTCCCAGTTCAGCCGGTTGTCTTTCCGGTGCCTGCTCTCCGGCAGCTGCTGGCGAGCAGGCGCGTTTCGAGCAGTCCCTGGCGCAAGTAGCTCCCAATCAGGGGTCTGCTTTCCCGACCGCGAATCCACCCGCAGCGACTCCTCCGATATTGGAGGTCCAGCGCACGAATGTGCTGGCAAGTCCGCCGGGCGACCGAATCCTCCAAACCCTTTCCGGCATCTACCAGGGTCGAGCCGTTTCTCCGGCGATTGCGCCGGCTGTCGTAAATGGGGTGCAGCCTGGGCCGGCTGCGCAGCCACTTTTGCCGGCGGATAACGCCGGAGCCAATGCGGCTGTTAAGCCGGTTGGAGCTGATTTCGAATCGATGATGACGAATCTGCGAGACGTCTACAAAGACGTTGTTCAGGTTTCCCTCGTCTCCAAGGGCACCAGCGCCGTCAGCTCGTCGCTAAACAAGCTGCTATCGGCCGGCTGAGTAAGCTGATGACTGGCGATATGAAGAGGGGGAGCTCCGGCGGCCGTCAATCGTGGCGACGGCTTCGCGTGTTTCTTGCTATGCCCCTTCTCCTCTCGCTGATCGGCTGTAAGACCGATCTCTACACCAAAATTCAGGAGCGCGAGGCTAATGAGATGCTCGCGCTTCTCCTTGGCAAGGGCGTTGATGCTGTCCGTGTTGTCGCCAAGGACGGAACCAGCACAATCCAGGTCGAGGAAAAGCAGCTCGCTTATTCGATTGACCTGCTCAATGTTGAGGGGCTGCCGCGCCAATCCTTCAAGAATCTCGGCGAGGTGTTCAAGGGATCGGGCCTCGTTGCCTCGCCGATCGAGGAGCGGGCACGATACGTTTATGCTCTAAGCGAAGAATTGTCGCGCACGATCAGCGATATAGATGGCGTCCTTTCAGCACGCGTTCACGTCGTTCTGCCGAAGAACGACTTGTTGCGGCAAGGTGCGACCCCATCCTCGGCATCGGTCTTCATTCGACATGGCTCCAGCGCGAGGCTTTCGGCACTATTGCCGCAGATCAAGATGCTCGTCGCAAACAGCATTGAAGGGCTGTCCTATGACAAGGTCGCCGTTGTCTTCGTGCCGGTCGAGCGCGCTCCAGTCGAGCAGTCTGCCGGTCCGGGAGTCCCTGTGGCTCAGTCAGCAAGAGCCGGCTCATCGCCGTTACTTGCGCTTGCTGTAGGAAGCGCCGGAGCGGTATTCGGCATCGTCGCTTGCGTATTGCTGGGCCCGCGCATGCGTCAGTTTGGAAAATCATCGCGTAAGCTGAGCGTGTTCGGTAGGGGCTCGCGCCTGTCTGCTGACCAAGCGGCGGGCAAGATGATTGCTGATGCGTCATAGTCTGGACGCTCATGCCGCCATCAATGTCAACCACAGCCACAAAAACCAATCGCTCGTTCACGCTCGCAGCCGATCGGCTGCGCGAGCTTGCTGCCTCGGCCGATCCCGGTCGTTTCGCCGGGCTTCTTGACCCGCTGCTTTCACCTTCCACTTTGGCTCGGCTACAGCAGAGTGCCAGGCTACAGCCAAGGCTCGCCGAACTGCTTTTGGGCAGCAAGGGGGAGGTGAGCTGCGGCGACTGGAGCGAAGATGCTCTCCTGGGGCATGATCCGCGGCGGGCTGCGCTGCTCGCGGGCGGCATTTGGCATGCACGCTCCATCCTCAAGCTGTTCTCCAGGCACGATCTGCCTGTGTTGGTGGAGTTGATCGGTGCCGAGGCGCATGCTTTCGCAGTCCGGCATTTATCCTGCGCCGTCGCAACGGCCCCGATCGCCGATCCAGAGCAATTGTCCCGACAGATCGAATATGACGGGCATGCTTGTCTCGGCGCTTGGCTCGAAGAGACTTCATCGCTTGCTCGTATCCGCGTGCTTCTACGCTTGCCCGCTGGGACGGCCGCCGAGAGCTCAACTGCCGAGCACCGTAGCGCAGCAGGCCCGCTGCTTTCCCTCGTCATGGCTCATTTGCGCACTGAGGATGCTGGGGCATGACGGCCGATGCCCTCGCACCACCCGCGGCCCCGAAGATTCGGGCTCTTGGACCGCTGATCCCAGCTGCGCAGCTTGAGATCTGGCACGATGCCATACAGGCGCTGGCCGCTGCCGAGCGGCATCTGCAGCGGGTTCGAGGGTGGGCACGCCTGGCTTATGAGCGGGAACGTGCGCAGGGCCGCGCCGAGGGTGCAAAGGCTGGCGCAGAGGAAATGGCCCGGCTGATTGCGCAGGCGACTTGTGAACTGGCCCAACGCAAGGCGGTTCTGGAGCGGGAATTGCCGCAACTGGTCTTTGAGATCGTTCGCGATCTGCTTGGCGCATTTGATTCGGGCAAGATGCTGGTCCAGTGCGTTCGTCATGCCATCGAGCAAAGATATAAAAACACGGAGGTCTGCCTTCACGTATCCCCACTGAAAGCCGACCTGCTAGCCAGTGAGTTCAAGGATTATGACGGACTTGAGGGCCGGCCGAAGCTCAGGATTGAGGCGGATCCGGCGCTGAGCGCGGACCAATGTGTTTTATGGAGCGAGTTCGGCAACGTCGATCTTGGGCTTGCCGCGCAGCTGCGCGCGCTGCGCCTCGGCTTTGGCTTGACGGAGGAAGCTGAATCGTGACCGTGCAACGACCGACCCATCATGCCGCGGCCGCAGAAGGAACCGTAAAGGCCGCACTCTCATCCTTAAGATCTTCCGCCAAGCACATCGATACACGCGCTGTCCGCGGCCGGATCACGCGGGCCGTGGGCACGCTGCTGCACGCCGTCTTGCCGGAGGCCAGGGTCGGAGAACTGTGCTTATTGCAGGATCCTCGCAGCGGATGGTCGCTCGAGGCCGAGGTAATCGGTCTGTTGCCGGATGGGGTGTTACTCACGCCCATCGGGGACATGGTGGGGCTGTCCAATCGCGCAGAGGTGGTGACGACCGGGCGAATGCAGGAAGTGGCTGCCGGCCCCGATTTGCTCGGCCGCGTGATCGACAGTTTTGGCCGGCCGCTCGACGGCAAGGGCCCTATAAAAGCCGGCGAAGCCAGACCGCTGCGCGGCAGGGCGCCTAATCCGATGAAACGGCGCGCGATTGAACAGCCGTTCCCGCTCGGCGTCCGTGTCCTGGATGGTCTTCTCACATGCGGAGAAGGTCAGCGGATCGGAATTTATGGTGATGCCGGTTGCGGCAAGTCGACGCTGATGTCGCAAATCGTAAGAGGCGCAGCGGCCGACGTCACTATCGTTGCGCTGATCGGCGAGCGCGGTCGAGAGGTGCGTGAATTCATCGAACGTCATCTTGGCGAAGCCCTTCACCGTTCCGTCGTTGTGGTGGAGACTTCCGACCGTTCGGCGATGGAGCGGGCCCAATGCGCCCACATGGCGACAGCGCTAGCCGAATATTTTCGTGATCAGGGCCTTCGCGTCGTTCTGATGATGGATTCTTTGACGCGCTTTAGCCGCGCCATGCGTGAAATCGGACTTGCCGCAGGAGAACCGCCGACCCGGCGCGGATTTCCGCCATCCGTTTTTGCACTGTTGCCGGGCTTGTTGGAGCGCGCCGGCATGGGCGAGCATGGCTCCATTACGGCCTTCTATACTGTGCTTGTCGAAGGTGACGGCACGGGTGATCCGATAGCGGAAGAATCACGCGGCATCCTCGATGGCCACATTATTCTCTCCCGCGCGTTGGCCTCCCGGGAGCATTTTCCGGCGATCGACGTGTTGTCGAGCCGCAGCCGCGTCATGGATGCGATCGTGTCCGTGCCGCATCGCAAGGCGGCATCCTTTTTCCGTGATCTGCTGTCACGGTACGCTGAGGCCGAGTTCCTGATCAAGGTCGGTGAATACAAACAAGGCTCTGATCCGCTGACCGATCGGGCGATCGCCTCGATCGAGCAACTGCGGGCCTTTCTGCGCCAGGGGCAGGGTGAGGCGTGCAGCTTTGAGGAGACGATCGCATGGATATCGCGTCTGACCGCCTAAGTCCCGTTCACGCCTCGAAGCTGCGGCTCGTAAAGGACATGCGGGAGCGAAGCGCCATTCGTGAATTGTCTAACATGGAAGCCAAGCGCCACCTTGCGATCCAAGCTGTCCAACGAGCTTTCGAGCATCTTACACATGCCGAAGAGCGCCGGGCAAAGCTCGAGGCAGAGCTCTATCGGGAGATGCTAGCAGCCGATGCGATGTCTGTTTGCGAGCTGCAGCGGCGCTATCATCTCATCATCGGCCGGCTCACAGACGAGATTGCAGCGGCGCAGCAGGTTCTTGAAAATGCCCGTGCTGCTCAGGCGCAAGCTGAGACTGCGGTTCTTGAGGCGAGGGCCGTTTGGGCCAGGCGTTCAGCGGCGAGCCAGAAATGGCGTGAGATTGATCAAGACGTTCGGCGCACCACGAGTGCTCATTTCGAAGCCGCCGCCGAAATCGAAGCTGATGATGAAGTCTTGCTCCGCTACCGGCGCGGCCCGTCAGGGCAGACGGGAGGTGAGCCAGCATGATTGCAGATCCTCTCACGCGCGAGCTCGGGGCCTGCGGCGCGGAAGCCGCACCGGCCTCGGACCGGCCGGCTGAGCGCGCAGCCTTCATGCCGTCGCTGATCCTGTCGCACGCAGTGGCCTCGTGGCTTAACGAGATCACAGCGTTGCGTGCGCCTCTACAAGGCCTCCTCGGCGAGAAGCCGCTATCTGTGCGCGTGAGCCGGACCGTCTGGCAGGCGGAGCCGGCTGCGGCACCGATGCTCGACTGCGTCTTCGAAGTAGAAGGTGAAACCTTGATCCTGTCCTTGCCGGGTAAGCTTGCGGAAGCGCTGGTTCGGACCGTGCAGAATGGGCTTACCTTACCTTCTGAGCCGGCGCGTTCGCTGGTCCTGGAACTTGCGCTTGAACCCTTGCTTGCTGCGCTGGAAAGAATGACGCAGCGGAATCTGCAGCTTGTTCGCACCGAGGAAGCGCGGAGTACGCAGCCTTATCTTGAATTTGACGTCGCCTATGGTGAGCTCGCCAGCAAGGCTCGGCTGCTTCTATTCTCTCCGTTCGACGGTCCGGTGCCTCCGGCTTTCACCGTCCTCGGCGAGCTGCTCGGCCGATTACCGCGACAGGCGGCCAGGCTGCTTTCCGAACTCCCGGTCATCGTTGCAGGCCATATCGGCTCGCTCCGCGTCGCGATCGGCGTTCTTCGCCAAGCAGAGCAAGGCGATGCGCTGCTCCCGGACACAATTCCACTCGCGCGAGGCCAAATTGTTCTCGTTGCAGACCGATTGTGGGCCCCTGCAGAGATTGGCGGCGACAGGCTGGTGCTGCGAGGACCATTCCGCTTGCGATCCCACCCTCTAAAAAGTGAAGATGTGATGCCCCAAAACCAGATGCAACAGCAGCCCCCGTCAGAGGCGGATATCGACAGCATCGAGATCACACTCGTATTCGAATGTGGCCGCTGGCCGATGCCGTTGGGAACCTTGCGAACCATCAACGAAGGCCACGTGTTCGAACTTGGCCGGCATCTTGACGGGCCGGTCGATATCGTTGCGAACGGCCAACGTATCGGCCGAGGCGACATCGTGCGGATCGGCGAGGAGCTCGCCGTCAGGTTACGCGGCAGGTTGGCGCTTAATGACTGAAATTCAACCCAGCATCCTGGCGCTTCTTGCAATAACGGTCGGCCTTGGTCTCCTGGCCTTTGCTGTCGTCACAACTACAGCCTTTATCAAGGTCTCGGTTGTTCTCTTCCTCGTGCGCAATGCGCTAGGAACTCAATCGATACCGCCGAACATCGTCCTTTACGGAGCGGCACTCATCCTGACCGTCTTCATCAGCGCTCCAGTCTTCGAGCAGACCTATAACCGCCTTACCGATCCGCAACTTCGCTACCAGAGTTTCGATGACTGGGTGATGGCCGCCAAGGAGGGACAGGAGCCGCTGCGTGTTCATCTGAAGAAATTCACCAATGAAGAGCAGCGCCGCTTCTTCCTGTCATCCACCGAACATGTCTGGTCGGAGGAGATGCGCGGCAGCGTAACGGCAGATGATTTCTCAATTCTTGTGCCGTCGTTCTTGATTTCCGAACTCAAGCGGGGCTTCGAAATCGGTTTTCTTCTCTATCTTCCCTTCATCACGATCGATCTGATTGTCACCACGATTTTGATGGCCATGGGTATGTCGATGGTATCCCCCACAGTGATATCTGTCCCCTTCAAGCTCTTTCTGTTCGTCACTATCGACGGCTGGTCACGTCTCATGCACGGG
Organism: Bradyrhizobium sp. B025; assembly: GCF_042257955.1. Lineage (NCBI taxonomy): Bacteria > Pseudomonadati > Pseudomonadota > Alphaproteobacteria > Hyphomicrobiales > Nitrobacteraceae > Bradyrhizobium > Bradyrhizobium sp. B025. The sequence goes on from NZ_CP170150.1 coordinate 1,225,784, forward strand.
CTAGTACTAAGCTACACCACGCCAGGAGGTTGACCATGAACGAAGCCAGCATCCTTACGCACCTCAGTCAATCGCTCGTGCTCTTCATGATCTGGGTTCTGCCGCCGTTGCTCGCAGCTCTGATCTCCGGACTGATCATTGGCCTTATCCAGGCGGCAACTCAGCTCCAGGACCAAACCCTGCCACTGACGGTCAAGCTTCTGGTTGTCGTCGCCGTGCTCGCCGGTTTTTCCCCGGTTCTCAGCGCCCCGCTGATCGACCAGGCCGAGCGCATCTTCAGCGAGTTTCCGGCACTCACCGCAAGATACTAGCAGAGCTTGGATGGCTGGCCTGTCACCCGCAGAGGCGCAAGTTCTCGTTCAGGGCTCGATCGAATTCGTCGCCGCAACCGGCCTGAGTGCGGCCCGCGCCCTAGGCATCATGCTGGTGCTTCCTGTCTTCACCCGGCCGCGTATCAGCGGCCTCATTCGGGGAAGCCTGACGATTGCGATTGGCCTGCCTTGCCTTGCTCAGATCAAGCTCGGTCTGCAGGCCTTGGACCCGAACACGCGCTTGGTTAGCGTTACCATGCTTGGCGTGAAGGAGGTGTTCGTCGGTCTGATGCTCGGCATCCTGCTCAGTATTCCACTATGGAGCATACAGGCAGTCGGCGACATCATCGATACCCAACGAGGAATTTCAAGCCAAGTTGCGGGGGAGGATCCCGCGACGCACAGCCAAGCGACTGGAACCGGGCTCTTTCTCGGTGTTACGGCGGTTACGATCTTCGTTCTGGTCGGCGGGCTGCAGACCATGGTGAGCGGCCTTTATGGCAGCTACCTAGTGTGGCCTGTCTATCAGTTTTTGCCTGCCTTGACAGTGCAAGGGGCAATGGAGTGTCTTGCCCTTCTCGATCGTATCATGATGACGACCTTGTTGGTCGCCGGGCCGGTTCTGGCCCTGCTGTTGCTGGTGGATATCTCGGTCATGATGCTCGGCCGTTTTGCATCTCAGCTCAAGATGAACGATCTCTCTCCGATGATCAAGAATGTTGCATTCGGGGTCATTATGGTCAGCTACACCGTCTATCTGCTCGAATATGCCGGTTCTGAAATCCTGACCTCGAACGACATGCTCGATCATCTGAGGAAGCTGTTGAAATGAGCTCTACGAGTGAGGAGAAAAAGCTTCCTCCGACGCCCAAGAAGCTGCGCGATGCGCGCAAGAAGGGGCAGAGCGCGCGCAGCTCCGATCTAGTGAGCGGCGTCAGCGCCTGTGCCGGTTTCGGCTGTCTGTGGTGGCGAGCGGGTGCCATTGAGGACAAGTGGCAGGAGACGGTCCGGCTGGTCGATAAACTGCAGGAGCAGCCGTTCACAAGCGCGGTGCCACAAGCGCTCAGCGGCTTGCTAGAACTTTCGATTGCCACTGTCGCTCCGTTGCTCGCCGCTGCCGTGACAGCAGCTCTTCTGGCCAATGTCCTGGCCAATGGCGGCTTTATGTTTGCTTCGGAGCCGCTCAAGCCGAAGCTCGAGAAACTCGATCCCATCAAAGGCTTGAAGCGTATCGTCTCGAAACGTTCGGCCATCGAGCTTGGCAAGACCCTGGCTAAAGTGGTTTTGCTTGGTGCGATCTTCTTTTTAACCGTGACCGCGAGCTGGAAAGCGCTGGTGTACCTGCCAGTCTGCGGCATGGGCTGTTTTGGTTTCGTCTTCACCGAGGTTAAACTGCTGATTGGCATTGCCGCTGGAGCTTTTCTGGTCGGCGGATTGGCTGACCTTCTAATCCAGCGTTGGTTGTTTATGCAGGACATGCGCATGACGGAAACGGAGGCCAAGCGGGAGAACAAGGAACAGCAAGGCAATCCGCAGGTGAAGCGCGAGCACCGGCGGCTGCGGCAAGAGTCGGCAAACGAGGCTCCACTCGGCATCAGCCGGGCCACGTTGATATTGCGGGGACCGGCAACGTTGATTGGTCTGCGCTATGTTCGCGGCGAGACCGGTGTGCCGGTGTTGGTCTGCCGTGGCGAGGGTGAAGCTGCTTCACAGCTGCTTGGTGAGGCGCGCGCGCTTCGCCTCAACATTGTGGAGGACAATGTTCTGGCGCGTCAGCTGCTCGGCAAGGCAAGGCTCGGCAACCCGGTGCCTTCGCAGTATTTCGAGTCAGTCGCAAAAGCGCTCTATGCGGCGGGGCTAGTCTAGGGTCCAGACTCAATTGAGCCAATATGCGACGAGAGCGGCGAGATGAACAGCGGCCAAAAAATTACGGGCGAGCTTGTCATATCGCGTGGCGATGCGCCGGAAGTCCTTGAGCCTGCCAAAGCAGCGTTCGATGACATTTCGTCCTTTGTAGGCGCGTTTGTTGAAGCGATGGATGACGACACGGTTAGATTTATTGGGGATTACGGGCTTGGCGCCACGACGAATGATTGCGCCGCGAAGCTTGTCGCCATCATACCCTTTGTCGGCGAGGAGCACGCTCATGGGTGGCGCGAGCGCCAGGACATCGGGAGCCGCAGCGATATCGGCATCCTGGCCTGGAGTCAGATGCAGGACGACCGGCCGGCAGAGCGGATCGCTCAGCGCATGGATTTTTGTCGTGCGGCCTCCGCGCGAGCGGCCGATTGCTTGATTGTGCTCCCCCCTTTTCCGCCGGAGCCACACCGGTGAGCTTTAATCGAGGTCGAGTCGAGCGACAGTACGACGCCGTCTTCGCCAGGCTTGGCCAGCGCTTCGAAGATTGCGCACCATCGTCCTCGCTTGGCCCAGCGATTGAAGCGATTGTAGATCGTCGTGTAAGGGCCGTATTCACGTGGACAATCACGCCATCGTGCACCCGATTGCAGCATGTGAATGATGCCGCTGACGATGCGTCGGTCGTCGTCCCGATCCGGCCCCGTCAGTCCCCTCGGCAGATGCGGTTCGATACGCGCCCATTGCCTGTCGTTCAGCCAAAACAAACCAGCGCGCATTCTCTCGCCCCCGAATCAACACGTAGGCAAGAGAATCACGTGGCGCTATTTAGGTACAGACCCTAGTCATCCGGAACGCAAGTTCGTCGCATTGGTTGATAGCTTGAATCTCGAGAGAGGAGAGCGCTTGTGGCGAATGCAGGTGGGAAAGGCCGGCCGATCGCGCCGTTGGTGCTGAGTCCGCAGGAGCGGGCGTACTTGGAGAGGCAAGTTCGTCGTCATCGTGCTGCGCGGTTGCTTTCCTGAGCGATGCCGCGCGATCCTGCGGTGGGCGGATGGCTTGCCAAGCAAGTCTGTGGCTGCCGAACTCGGCCTCCACGAACACACCGTTGGCAAGTCGCGCCGCCGATTTTTGAAGGATCGCTGTGATGGCTTGCTTGACGAGGCACGCCCTGGCCGCCCTCGCACCATCAACGACGATCAGGTTGCCGCCATGATCGATCGCACGCTGCGTACGACGCCGGCCAAGGCGACGCAATGGTTGATCCGCTCGATGGCTGCGGAAACTGGCTTTTCCCGCACCACGATCCGCCGAATGTGGTCGGCGTTCGGCTTGCAACCGCACCGTAGCCAGACATTCAAGTTGTCGAGCGATCCGCGGCTCGTCGACAAGGCACGCGACATCGTCGGCTTTACCTGTCCCCGCCGAACCGAGCCCTTGTCCTCAGCATCGATGAGAAAAGCCAGATTCAGGCACTCGATCGCGAGCAGCCGGTCTTGCCAATGATGCCCGGCATACCGGAGCGTCGTACGCACAGCTATGTGCGGCATGGTGCGACCACGCTGTTTGCCGCGCTCGATGTCGCCTCGGGGTTCGTCATCGGCAAATGCTACAAGCGCCACCGGGCAGTCGAGTCTTGAAGTTTTTAAAAGAGATCGATGCTCAAGTTCCTGAAGGCCTCGATGTCCATATCGTCATGGACATGTGTAGACGCCCCCGTTGGTGCAAGAAGAATCTTTCGAAGAGTGCGGAGCGTGGTCGGGCGCTGACATGTGTTCGGCCTTTTGTTGCGGCTGCCACATGCCGCTGGCCCGTATGGGAGTTCGCGGAACGGGTCCAATTCAACTTCGCGTGCTCGAGGCGCGTATCCATGATCTGGTTTTCCCATTCCTGTCTCGTGACCGTGCGCCATACTCTCCGGTTGACCTTCTCACACTCACGGTCCCTGCCGCGGAACTACTTCGCCGCAGCCGGAGCCCGATAGGTTCCGCCTCTCGCCATCAATGCCCAGACGATGCGCGCCATCTTGTTAGCGAGGGCGACGATCACCAGCATGGGCGGCTTGAGGGCAAGCATGCGCGCAAGCCAAGAATCCGCTGTCGAGTCTTTGCGCATTGCCCAGCGCACGGCCGCGCTCGCGCCGATGATCAGTAGTCGTCGCAGGGTTCGTTCGCCCATACGTGACGTCTTGCCGAGCTTCTGCTTGCCTCCGGTGGAGCGCTGCAGCGGGGTAAGCCCCAGCCATGCCGCAAAGTCGCGTTGCGACCGTGCACGTCGGCTGCGCGGCAAGACATTTAAGGATCTGATCCCGGCGCAGCTTCTTGCGGAAAAGCACGGTTCCTGATGCATCCGCGCCGTGCATCTGGAACACATTCTTCGCCAGATCCAACGCGATTATGCTAAATTCCGACATGGACGCCTCCGTTCAAGTGATGGTCAACGACACCACTTTGGCACAGCGATGCCGTGAGGGGGCGTCCACATGGGGTAATCGCAGGAGCGTGTTGCCCTAAAGACAATCAATAGTCTTGGAGGGTGGCTGTTCCCCGATAGGATGGAAATACGGGCTCACGACTGGACGCCGGGCCCAAGCATCGAATGGAGAACAGCCATGGAAGAGTATATCGGTCTCGATGTGTCGATGAAAGAGACGGCGGTCTCGATCCGTCGAGCAGGTGAACGGATCTGGCGCGGCAAGTGTGCATCTGATCCCAGTGTCATCGCCGCGCTCATCCGCAAGCGGGCGCCGGCCGTGAAACGCGTGGTGTTCGAGACGGGACCGCTGTCGGTATGGTTCTATCATTCTTTGCGCACCGAAGGATTGCCGGCGATCTGCGTCGATGCGCGCCATGATAAAGCGGCGCTCGATATGGCGGCGAACAAGACGGACGCGAACGACGCCGATGGTCTGGCGCAGCTCGCGGAAGTCGGGTTCTTTCGTGAGGTGCGCGTGAAGGGATTCAACAGCATGCTGACCCGCACGCTTGTCGCGGCGCGCACGCGGCTGGTCCGGATCACCACCGAGCTTTCGAACCAGATCCGCGGCGTCATGAAGACCTTCGGTCTGCTTGTTCCCGCCGGAAAGGGAAGCACCTTCGAGAACGTCCGGAACCTTCTGGCTGATCAGGACGGACTTGCATCCATCGTGCTTCCGATGCTGGAAGCCTGGCGTGGCATTCGCATCCGCGCCGCCGAACTCGGTCGCCAGTTGGTTCGGGATGCGCGCGAGAGTCAGGCCTGCCGCATCCTCATGTCGATTCCGGGCATCGGTGCGATCACCGCAACCTCTTTTGCCACAGCTATTGAGGAGCCTGACAACTTTAGGAAATCCCGATCTGTTGGCGCGTGGATCGGCCTGACAACGCGCCGCTACCAATCCGGAGAAGTCGATTATGATGGCCATATATCCCGACGTGGCGACCGCCATTTGCGTGGGCTTCTCTATGAAGCGGCAGCGGTCATTCTGACGCGCAGCTCAACCGACAGCGCTCTGCGGACGTGGGGACGGCATCTCCGGGAGAGGATCGGCTTCAAAAGAGCCGCCGTGGCTGTGGCACGGAAACTGGCGGTGATAAGCATACGATGCTTAAGACCGGCGAGCTGTTCAATCCGAATGCCGGAGCTGCCGCATAAGCTCGGATAGCGTTCAGAACCTGAACGCCTAAGGTATCCCTGCCAGGACGTGAGCCGAGCCATTCCGCTGATGGGGTTGCACTGCTGACTCAGCAAAGTGCGTCGTCCACATTGAAGGCTCGTCCGCGAAGCTCCATCATGCGGCGACCAATGTCGACCGCGAAGACAACCACGCACCCGGCAGCGTCTCTTGACGAAACTAAATGCTTGACGTCCCAGCAGCGATTAGACGACACCTCCGTCGGGCAACTCGAGGCCGACATCTGCACCTTCATCCACCTGCACAACCAAAACCCGAAGCCCTTCAAATGGACCAAGTCCGCAGACCAGATTTTGGCTTCCGTCAAACGCTTCTGCCACAAAACCCAGCAGACTTTATGTGGCGAACATTAGATTCACGTGACTAGGTCGTCCTGTCCTGACGCTGCGATCTGCAGGCTGGCGCTCAATCGATGCTCGCATCTTCCGCGAGGCGCCGATGCGCTCGCCCGATAGCCTCTGGGCCGCGGCCTCGCCGACCGGATCACCGGATCAGCTGCGGCGCCAAGCGCAACAACTTGTTCGCCCATTTCGGGAGCTTCAGCGCCTACACCCTCGAGGACGTCGACTTGTACCACCTTGGCTAGGGGACCCTGCCACTCGGTTGACAAGCCGGTAGTGCTGATCGTCAACTAGTACCCACTTTTCTTGGAACGTGAGTCGTGATTCAAGGTCGGGATGATACCCGAAGCAAGAGAAGTCCACCTTTCGAGGAAAGATCGCAAGGTGCTTGAGGCGTGCTGTCGCTCACCGGTGACGTTGCAGCGCGATTTGAAGCGGGCGCGGATAGTTCTGTTGGCGGCGGATGGGCGCAGCACCCGGTCGATCGCCAAGGAAGTTGGGGTCCAGCCGCGGATTGTCAGCCTTTGGCGGCATCGCTATGCCGACCATGGCCTTGAAGGGCTGCAAGACAAGCCGCGGCCTGGCAAGCAGCCGATCTATACGAAGACGACCGACAAGCGGATTCTGAAGCTGCTGGATAAGCCGCCACCGCAAGGGTTTGCGCGCTGGACCGGCCCCCTGCTGGCCGAGGCGCTGGGCGATGTCGATGTCCAATATGTCTGGCGGTTCCTGCGCAGCCACAAGATTGACCTGGTGGCTCGCAAGTCCTGGTGCGAGAGCAACGACCCGAACTTTACGGCCAAAGCCGCCGATGTTGTCGGCCTCTATGTCGCGCCGCCGGCGAAGGCCATTGTGCTGTGCGTGGACGAGAAGCCCTCGATCCAGGCTTTGGAGCGAGCGCAGGGTTATCTGAAGTTGCCCAATGGCCGCGCCTTAACCGGCCAAAGCCACGATTACAAGCGGCATGGCACCACAACATTGTTTGCGGCGCTCGAAGTCGCCACCGGAAAGATCATCGCGACCCATTCAAAACGCCGGCGCCGCGTCGAGTTTCTCGATTTCATGAACAGCGTCACCGCGACTTTTCCGAACCGCAAGCTTCACGTCATCCTCGACAACCTCAACACCCATAAAAAGAACGAGGACTGGCTCAAGGCCCACCCCAACGTGCAATTTCATTTCACGCCGACAAGTGCGTCATGGCTCAATCAGGTCGAAGTATGGTTTTCCATCTTGCAGGGGCAGTCGCTCAGCGGCACCTCCTTCACGAGCCTCAAGCAGCTTCAGGAACACATCGATGCCTACGTCAACGCATACAACGACAGAGCCGAGCCCTTCGTCTGGACCAAGAAAAAGGTCCGTCAACGCCGTTTCAAAGGCCGCCGTATCACTCAGCTCTGATTCCGGGTACTAGGGACGGTGCCATCTGGAGCATGTCTCTGGTCGTCTATCTCGAGCCGCGCTGCTACAAGTTCATACGATCACAGCGTTTATACGTCTCAAGATCGGCCCGAGTGCCACATTGCGCCGCACACGTTCGAGAGCCACAGGACGTAAGCCTGCGTGCGAGAGAAAAAGCAAGCCTCCAGCTAAACTCGAGACGCAAGGGTATTGCCGCCATTGTCCATCAACGCCGTTTTCCCGCGCGGGGTGCTTGCAACGTCTATTGCTTCACCTAACCCAACCCGCTAGCTGACACCGGACAAGCTTCGCCGAACATCGCAAGTTTGCGCCGGCAGTTAGCTCGTCGTATCGAAGCATGGATTTCGCATTCGGTCGGCAAGAACCTCTGGATGATCCCGTATAGCGGTGCCGCGGCGGTTAAGTGCCTGGCGGTCGCCTGGTTGCGCGAGCCGCCGAGATGGTTCTAATAGATCATATACGCCAGCCGGCCGAATCGGCTTCCAGCCGTCGAGGGCATCCACCGCGATTCAAAGTCGCTTTCATGTGGCCCGTCCAGAAGCGCTCGTTGGCTCAGAGGGCAGGGCCGTCAACAGGCCGAGCAGGCTGCCAGTGAAGCCTTCGAAGCAGGGTAGAAGCGATCGCCCGTTCCAGCGGCTTGGAGAATCTTAAACAATTATTGAATGTTGATTGCTGCTCCATGTACGTGCGCTCACCGACTTTGCCGCCGCCAGCCATCTACGCGCAGCCGGCACCATCCTCCATCCGATCGCCCCAGTTCTCAGCCTCTGGGCCGGCACCGGTGGGCAAAGCGACAGCACACGGACGCGCGCTTTACAGCCTATGGGCTCTGGCCGTATCGCGTTCACTGCCTCCTTTGCTGCCACGTTACCAAATGAGGTAGGTATCGCGTGTTGGCAATTGTGGTACCTTGTAGGGGATGATCGAAATGAGCGGCGAACAACTTAGTACGTTATAAGCCCTTCAAGCTAGGAGATCTCGAATGGCACCGAATGCAAGCGAAGACGAGAAACGCGAGCGGCGGCCACATGTCGGGCACGACCCGGCTCTGATATCTGGCGCTTCCGCCGATGGCGCTGGGAAATCTACGACAGCCGCATCGCCTATTCCATTTACTTTTCGGGAATGGCAGAGCTCGATTGAAGCGACAAGCAACCTGTTCGCTGCGGCCCTGAAGGACGGACTAGGTTTGGCGGCTTCCTCCCTGCACGATCAGGCCACCTTTCTGAAGGATATCGCGGACTCCAAAACTTCCTCGGAGCTGTTGCGGTGTCACCTGGATTTTCTGGAGAAATTCTGGTCGAGGTCGTTCAGCGCCGGCTCGAAGATATTGGATCATCTCAAGCCACAGCCATCACCCGCGGGAAGGCAGGCGCTTCACTGAGCTTGCGATAAGAGCCCGATCGCAGCTACTTCCTCCAGAGCCGAGGGCATATGTCGCCCACTGACGAGGGTGTGGGTCGCTTTAGTGGCTTCAGCTCACCCGCCAAATCCCACGATTGCTCTGAACTCAAGATGCCGCGAGTTATCTAAGATTCGTTTGCCATAGATACCTCTCTTTTTGTCGAATAGAGCTTTTCTTAGGCGGAGGCAGGCAACCGCTGTCCGCTCAAGGGGGCGCAGATCCGGTTGGCGGCCGATGCCGGGATGAGTGATGACGTGATCGCCACAAGCCTGGGCGTCGGCCACTTGGCGGTCTCCCACCCTTCGACGTTTTTGTCGAAGGCAACCTGGCGGAGAACCAGAGCGAAGAGCCGCCTACCGGGCAGAGCGCGAACTCAACGACAAGGAAGAGGCCCTTCTGGTGGCCACCGCCTGCGGCCCTCCGGCAGGCCGGGCGCTGGACACCGGAGCTGCTAGCTGGCGAATGCTCAGGCTGACGTGGTACCAAGCGTGCCGCCGGAACGTCGTTCTCACGCTTGACTGCAACTTGCCCACACGGGCCGCTTTCGTTTTGGGAATTGCCGGGTCTCGTCAGCTTTCAGTAAGCCAGCCCGGATACAGAGCCGTTGTGGTTAACGGGACGTGGCAGGGACAGCGCTATCTATCCAGAACGGTCAGCGCCGAGTCACGCTTTCCGCTAAACTCAACGGCAGCGCGGAGCGGCAGGGATAGTGCCTTTATCCAGCCCCCCAGGTCGGTAGGCGCCAGGCCGCGCCCGCGCTGTTTCCTGTCGCTGACCTTCTGTAGTCGGCTTTAAGCGTTCAGGGGGTGGAACATGGACGGCTTCAACTCAACATCCTCGCCTTATGCGCCGCAAGTGCGGCGCAACCAGCCGCTGCCAAGTTTGTCTCTTTATGTGCCCCCGAGCTGGCAGCAGGGAGATCCGTGGGCGCCGGAAGACCTCAAGTTGCGAATGGGTTTGCACAAGCTTCTGCCCCATCCGGATCTGAGCCAAATAAAAGTCTTACTCTCGGGGACGTGAACTAAACAGCCGGTATCGGGCCGCCAGGCTCGGAACACGAGATTTTTCTCCGCAGAAACTGAACTAGCTCCCGATTGAAGTCAGCCAAGGCGGCGAGTCGCCCGCGCTGCCTGCGATCCGAGTCGATCGTTAATAAGCCGAATTGGGCTGAACTGGACAGTTGAGCGTTGGCCAGAGTGAGAGCAGGAAGAGGGACAAAAGGTCTCTGAGCCAAGCCAGGACACGGCGGAGGTTGTGGCCAACGGCCGAGAGGAGAACGTTAGCGGCATCTCCGGCGCGGCCTTTGAGATAGCAGCGGCCAAGGTGACCTTCGTTCTTCATGTGTCCGATGATGGGCTCGATGGCGGAACGGCGGCGTAGCTCGCGCTTGATGACGCCGAAGACGCCGCGCTTCTGGCCCGAGATGAAGACGCGGCGGGGATTTTGTGTGTCGTGGCCGCGATATCCCTTGTCGACATAGGCCCGTTCGATCGGGCAGCCGGTGAGGCTCTCGGTGCGCTCGATGACGTTGCGAAGGGTGTGACCGTCGTAGGGGTTGTCCGGCAGCGAGCAGGCGTGGAGCACGAACAAGCCGCCCGGAGCTCTTTGGTTGTTGGTGACGATGGAGGCCTTCACGCCGAACTCATAGGGCGGCGGCCTTGCCCTTGCCGATGCACTCGACCTCCGGAGCATGGAAGGAATACAACTTCCAGCCGCGCTGGCGCTGCTGCTGCGAGCCGATCTGGGTGGCTCGGCTCAGCGGCAGGGCGAATGCCCCCTCCAATGCGGCCTGGCCCTCGGTCTTGCGGCGAATGTCGCGGATGATCCGGCCCAGCCGGCTGCGCAGGATGCGCAGCTGTCGCTGATGCCGGTTGAATTGTTTGGCATGAGCGTAGCGGCCCGCCATCATCGCCGCGCTTTTGGCCACGCGAACATAGGATTGCCGGAGCCTGACCCCGTGCTTCCTCGCCAGGCGGTTCAACCCGCGGATCGCTGCATGCAGCAGCTTGGCGTCGGTCGGGAAGCTGATGGCCTTCGGTTGGACGGTCGTGTCGACCGTGACCCGCTTGAGGTCCTGGCTGCGCAACGCACCGCTCGCGTGCGCCACGCGAAGGCTCTCGGCCAACAACCGCTCCAGCTTGTCGCCGAGCCGCTTGCGCCAGTGGCTCAGGTCTGAGCGCTCATGCGGGAAAACGTGCTGGAAAAACTCTTCGCCGGTGAAGAACTGGAAGTACGGATCGTGGACCCAGCGCTCGCACACCCCCTCGTAGATGTGCTTGAGCAGCAGCAATCCGATCATGAAGCGGGTCGCGATACCCGGCCTGCCGTTGTCGCTGTAGAGCGGCGCGATCTCGCCGTCGATCCAGTCCCAATCGACCCTGCCGGCGAGCAGAACCAGCTCGTGTCGCATGTTGATGATCTGGTCCAGCCGGGACCGGAACAGATCGTTCGAGCCTGTCGTCCTGTGCTTCTTTGGTCGCATCGGTCCCTCCGATGCAGCACAGAATCACGGTTCGCAGCGGCAGGGAAATCCAAAATCGAAATTGCAGGTTTTTGCTGTGAAGCCCCAATCCCCTGCAATCTCAAATGCCGCCGCAACCGGAAAACAGACTCTCAATCAAGTGCTTGGAGGCTTGTTCACGGACAACATCCGAAGCTGATCGCCGAGACACGTGAGGCGACTACCAGTCCTGGGGCGAGAGCTTCGTCGCCCTGGCCGAGGGTCTGCAGAACGCGCTGTGGTCGCTCGGCGGGCCAGCGCGTAAGCATCGCACCGGGCCAAGGCCCGAGCCCGTATCAGAGTCCCGTGAATGGTGTCGTAGTTCAGGTATCCCTGCAACACGCGGCGGAGCCACGCGCCGGTATCAACGATGAACGCCTGGCGGCGGTTCGTTACGCCGTGTCGTATCGTGCCATCCTGGCATTGCGGGAGTCGATTGTCACCCGTCGGATTGTGATGCGCGTTTCGCGGGATCGTGAGCGCGGATTTCAGGGGATCGTGAGCAACGATTTCGCGGGATCGTGAGCAAGGCTTTCGGAGCCTTGCAGCGCTTCGGCCGACAACTCAACCGGCTTAGGGATGACCTCGTGGTTAACGAGGAAGTCCAATGCCTACCCAGAGATTGTCGATGCGCCGGATCAAGGAAGTCCTTCGGTTAAAACATTTTCAAGGCCTGCCAGAGCGGGCCATCGCGCGGAGCGTGGGCGTCAGCAACGGCGTTGTGCACAGCTACCTGAGCCGCGCCCGCTCTGCTGGGTTGAGCTGGCCGCTTCCGGAGGGAATGACCGATGAAGACCTGGAGCTTTTGCTTTTCCCGGCCCCACGACCAGCGTCTCAGAGCCCGCAGCGGCCGGTGCCCGACTGGAGCTACATCGATAAAGAGCTCCGCCGGCGCAACGTAACCCGTCGCCTGCTCTGGGAGGAGTATCGCGCCGTTAATCCCGACGGTTTCGGGTACACGTGGTTCTGCACTACCTACGAGGCCTGGAAGGGGCGGGTCCGACCTTCGATGCGGCAGATTCATCTGGGCGGCGAGAAGGTGTTCGTGGATTTCGCCGGCGACACCATCGACATCGTCGATCCCCTGACCGGGGAAGTGCAGCCGATGAAGCTGTTCGTCGCGGCGATGGGCGCTTCGAACTACACCTACGCCGAGGCCTGCCCCAGCGAGAGCTTGGCCGACTGGATCCGGGCCCACGTCAACTTGTTCACGTTTTTGAGCGGAACGGCGACGTTCGTGGTCTGCGACAACCTCAAAGCCGCCGTCAGCAACCCCGACCGCTACGATCCCGGCCTCAATCGCACTTATGCCGAGATGGCGAGCCATTACGGCACGGCCATTCTCGCCGCACGGCCGCGGCGCCCAAAAGACAAGGCGAAGGTCGAGGTCGCGGTGCAAATCGCCCAGCGCTGGATTCTGGCCCGGCTGCGCAATCAGCGCTTCTTTTCCCGGGCCGAGCTCAACGCCGCCATCAAGACACTCGTCGACGAACTCAATGCTCGTCAAATGCGTGGCTTCGGCTCAAGCCGCGCCGAACTGTTTGCCGAACTCGACAAACCCAAGCTAACCCCGCTGCCAGATCAGCCTTATGCCTTCGCACGCTGGAAGCGCTGCCGCCTCGCTCCCGATTATCATGTCGAGGTCGACGGCCATTGGTACTCCGCGCCGTATCGTCTGATTGGCGAGCTGGTCGATGCCCGTATCGACGATCGGACGGTCGAGATCTTCCACAAGGGCCAGCGGATCGCCAGCCATGCCCGCGCGCCCAACCGACGCGGACACACCACCATCGCCGACCACATGCCCAGCGCCCATCGCCGCTACGGCAAATGGACCCCCGCCGCGGTGATCGCCGCCGGCGAGCGGATCGGTCCTTCGACAGCAGCGTTTTTCCAGGCCGCGATCGACGCCCGGCCCCATCCAGAACAAGGCTTTCGAACCTGCCTTGGCATTCTGGCGCTCGTCAAAAGCTACGGCGCCGACTGACCGGAATGGCCAAGGCCTTCGAGGAGCAGCGCCGATCGCCCGATCTCGAAGCCCTGCCGTTCGAAGATCGCATCGGCCTGTTGGTCGACCGCGAAGCCGCCGAACGCGACACCAGGCGGCTCACCACGCGCCTCAAGATCGCCGCACTGCGCCAGACTGCTTGCGTCGAGGACGTCGATCTGCGCACCCCGCGGGGCATCGACCGCGCCGTTTTCGCCAAACTCGTCGAAGGTCGCTGGATCGATCGCCACGAGAATTTGCTCGTCACCGGGGCAACCGGCCTGGGCAAAAGTTGGTTAGCCTGCGCGCTCGGCCACAAGGCCTGCCGCGACAACCGATCAGTCCTCTATCATCGCGTTCCAAGGCTGTTCGAGGCGCTCGCGCTCGCGCGCGGAGACGGACGCTACGCCCGGCTCCTCAAAAGCCTCGGCCGCGCTCAGCTTCTGATTTTGGATGATTGGGGACTATCGGTGCTCACCGCCGCGGAACGCCGCGATCTGCTCGAAATCCTCGAGGACCGACATGGCCGCGCATCCACCATCGTCACAAGTCAGCTCCCCGTGGACACCTGGCATGGAGCCATTGGGGACCCCACGGTCGCCGACGCCATTCTCGATCGCCTCGTCCACAACGCCCACCGCCTCCAGCTCACCGGAGAAAGCATGCGAAAACGCAGCGCCAAAACCATCACCCTTGACGGCAACCAGAACACTGACTCTATCTCCCATCGGCCGTAGCGGGCTGCTCACGATCGTCTGAATTCAGTGCTCACGATCGCGCGAAATCGATGCTCACGATCCGTGAAATCCGCATTGTGAAGTGCGGATTTCGTTGGGTGCACCGCGCAGATGTGCGTGAACCCGAGGAAGTCGAACGTCTTCGGGCGGCGTTGCCCCGGCGCGAGAGGCGCTCGGCCGCGTACCGTCCAAATTTCAGAATCCGGGTCTTCTCCTCATTTAGCGAAAGACCGAACTCCGCTATTCGCTCACGCAGGGCGTCGAGAAGGCGTAGGACCTCGGTTTTATTTCGAAGCCCATAAGACTGCCGCCGGCATAGCTGCCGCTGCTTCTCCACTCGTGGGTCCAGAGGTCGAAGACGTGATGCACATTCATATTTACGAAGAGCGGCGGGAGCACCGCCCGTTGCCGCGTACTTACTCGTGCTACGGGCTTCGATCTGAATTTTCATTGCACGCAAGGAACTCGCAACTGACGGCATTTCTGATTCTAGAGTGGCCAAGTTCAGAAACATGGCGAAGAAGCCCGCGCACTACATCGCACAGGCGAATCGAAAAAGATTCGGGATTAGCGGGATGAAGGAGATCGTCACGTGACAACGCCAGCGGTCAGCCGCTTGCGTATCAAATCAATCGCAAGAGCCGGAGGTCTGACGGAAGATGAGTTCCTGCCCGCCGCCGTGCATTGCCCGTCAGTAGCGGATCCGGCGCTGCAAGGAAGGCGCCGCGCTTTGGCAGGGGAGCGGAGCTGGTCGGCGACGCAGCGCCATTACGCCCGCGCGTCCTCGGCATCGTCCTGGGCGCACACCGTGGCGATGAAGGCGGAGACGAGGCGCCGTGCGCTCTTGCCGGCACGTGCCAGCGCATTGCGCATGAAGTGGACGCGGCAGCGCTAGTGGCGTTGAGAACTTCGCCGACCGTGGCCGTGATCCCTCATGAGTATCGGAGACGACGAGCCCGTAGCCCCGCAGGCCGCGGCGGACGAGCTTGCGCAGGAGCGCGGCCCAGAACGTCTCGGCTTCGGATGGGCCGACGTCAATGCCGAGCGCCTCACGCCGGCCGTCGCTGTTAACTCGACGCGATGGTCACCGCGACCGAGACGATGCGCCCCTGCTGACGCAGCTTCACGTACGTGGCCGATCCACAGATAGGGCCGATCGCCCTAGAGCGGGCGGTTGAGGAAGGCCTTCACGTTGTCGCCGATCTCACTGCACATGCCGCGCCGGTCATGCCTTCGACCACCAGCGCCATCAGCCGGAGGCCGAGTGTGTTCCCTAGTCACGAAGGCAGCATGAGCATCGTCGTTATGCGAGACGATGCCGCTCCGTCGGGGTCGATGGCCGCATCACGCATGGAAGGCAATCATCGGAACATGAGAGGCCCGATCGGGTCCACTGGATTGGTCTCCAGTGGGGGACAGCGGCGAGGCACTGCCAGAGCCGCGGTCCGAGCTGAGGTCGGGAGTCGGACTGGTCCATAGTACCTGTGAAGTCGTCGAAGGAAACGAGACGTATGGAGGGAAGGGGCCAGCCCGAGGGGAGCCCGCGCGAGAAGGCCAGGGTCCGGACACAGAGCCGGGTTGCCTTGCCGCCGAACCTCGATCGGGTGAACGCGGCGGCCAAGCGGGCTGCCCAAACCCGGTTCACGGCCTTGCTGCACCACATCGACGAGGACGCTCTGCTTCGGGCGTTTCGACGACAAAAGCGGCAGGCCAGCGCGGGGGTCGATGGGGTAACGATGGCGAAGTACGAAGAGGGGCTCACGGATAACATCCGCGACCTCTGCGGACGGGTCCACACTGGTCGCTACCGGCCACAGCCGGTGCGGCGAGTCTACATCCCCAAAGCCGATGGCGGTAAGCGGCCTCTCGGTGTGCCGGCGCTCGAGGACAAGATCGTCCAAAGCGCGGTGGCCGAGGTGTTGAGCGCCGTCTATGAGGCCGACTTCCTTGGGTTCTCCTACGGCTTCCGGCCGGGGCGGAATCCTCATATGGCGCTTGATGCCTTGCATACGGCGATCATGAGCCAGCGTGTGAACTGGGTGCTCGATGCCGACATACGCAGCTTCTTCGACTCGGTCGACCACGAGTGGCTGTTGCGGATGGTGGCGCACAGGATCGCCGATCCTCGCATCCTACGGCTCCTCGAGCTGTGGCTGCGGCCCACCAATGGCGTCGTCGTCATGCCCGCGGTCGCGTCGTGACCGTGCGCTATGCGGACGACTTCGTCATGGGCTTCGAGAGCAAGGCAGATGCGCCAGGAAATGCTCTTGGCCCTCAAGGTGCGGCTGGCCAGCTTTGGCCTGATGCTTCATGAGGGCAAGACGCGGCTGATCGAGTTTGGCCGGTTCGCGGCCGTCTCGCGTCAGCGGCGCGGCGAGCGGCGACCAGAGACCTTCGCCTTCCTCGGCTTCACCCACTACTGCGGGCGGACCCGAGATGGCCGGTTCATCGTGAAGCACAAGACGGAAGGGAAACGCCTGACGCGCAAGCTGACGGCGTTGCGCCAGGACGCCTGGCGGCTCATGCACGCGCCACTGGCCACGCAGCACGAGCGGTTCGCCGCCGCACTGCGCGGGCACTACGGCTACTATGGCAGGCCGCACAATTATCCAGC
Organism: Bradyrhizobium sp. B025; assembly: GCF_042257955.1. Taxonomy (NCBI): domain Bacteria; kingdom Pseudomonadati; phylum Pseudomonadota; class Alphaproteobacteria; order Hyphomicrobiales; family Nitrobacteraceae; genus Bradyrhizobium; species Bradyrhizobium sp. B025. The sequence continues at coordinate 1,242,631 of NZ_CP170150.1, forward strand.
GCTCAACGGCTTCTACCGCGAAGTGCGTCGGATCTGGCTACGTTGTCTGAGACGACGCAGCCAGAAAAGTCGGCGCATGGGCTGGTCGGAGTTCGACACCCTGACGGCACGCTTCCCTCTGCCCGTTCCACGCATCACTCGCACTTGGGCGCAGGCGCGGATATGACGCGGGTTACCCTCGGGAAGAGCCGGGTGCGGGAAATCCGCCCGCCCGGATCTGTGAGGGCGAAAGCCAAATGGCTGAGCTACTCGACCGCGCCTCTCTTGCTCTGCAGAGTGCGGTGCTGCCGAATGCTTACTTGATCGATAGCTGCTTGAGATCATGGTGGCACTGGAAAGGTCGGATTTGCTCACCGCCCGGCATCGTTGAAGCGTGCTTCTAAGATCTCCGGAAGGAGGATCAGACGTGGTTTTAGGTCCGCCTGAGCAGCTGTCCGAGGTGCCGACGAGCCCCTCATTCAGCCAAATTGTGGCTGATGGAAGAGAAGAACGCGGCTTCCCGGTAGGCTCTCTGCCGTGTAGAGCTGACCGTGGATAAAAAAAGCGGTCATTGGGACGTCCCGGCTCGGCAGAAGGCCTAGATTCTGCAATATGTCGATCACGGCGGGCGAAGCCTCTTGGGAGGCGTGCGTCCAGCCGTCGCCCAAGAACTCTCCCAGTTCAGGCACTTGCGGGACTGGCTGATGGCCTGATGCAGGTGCGGCAGACGGCAGAGGAAGGTTCGGCGCCAGCGCCGAGGGAGCGTCCCTACTCCATTCGAACGGAGCCGCCGAATCAAGCCCTGGCGCAAGACCGCCGTAGATATCTGAGGAAGTCCTCAGTGCCGCAGGCCTAGCTTCGCCCGGCAAAGCGGGCCGAGGGTGATGAATGAGCTGAACGTCCTTGGGCCCTTCCGGTCCCAAGATGGCCGTGTAGCGTTCGCCGCCGATCTCAAAGTTCATGATTGGATGTTCCACAACAGGCAAGAAGTCCCACTCGCCTAACTTGGACAGCATCTCGTCGGGGGCCGGCTGGGTGCGATGGGAAAAATTCTTGGGAACGGCGAAAGAAACATCAAACGTATCGCCGACAGCGGGCGACAGCAGATGGACGAGCTGAACATCGTTGAGCCCTCCCGGTCCCAAGACGGCCATATAGCGCTCACCTCGAATGTCGTAGGCCTTTACCCGCTGTGCTGCATCCGGCAAGAGGCCCCAGCGGCGAAGCCTGTGCATCATATTCGGCGCGGCCTGAGTCCCGTGGGAGAAATGTTCGGGAACGCTCAAAGACGCATCAAAGGCTTCGCTGGCTGCTGCGATCGTCTGCTCAAGGGTGGTCTGCGCCGCAGCGCCTTCGTTCATCATCTGTCCAGAGTGGTCTTCAGAGGCGAAATCGGGCTGCCGCAAGCTCGGATGCCAAGCAGGGGCATCGAAAGGCGCTTCTTGAGCAACACTCTGCGCTGGCGAGGGAACGGTTGGACTCATCGTTGGCCAAGGCATCAGCGCATCGAAGGTCGGCGTTGGCAAAAGGTTCTCGCGGTCCGCTGCATCGAAAAGCGCGTCCTGAGGGACACTTTGCACCGGCGAGTGGATGATTGAACTCATCATTGGACCAGGCACCAGTGCATCGAAGGTCAGCGCGCGAAAGAGGTTCTCGCGACCCTCGGCATGGAAAAGCGCGTCCCGAGGGACACGTTGCACCGGCGAGGGAATGGTTGGACTCATCGTTGGCCAAGGTACCGGCGCATTGGAGGTCGCCGCCGACAAAAGGTTCGCACGATCCGCGGCATCGAAAAGCGCCTCCTGATCGACACTTTGCACCGGCGAGTGAACCATTGAACTGACCGTTGGCCCAAGCATGGTCGCCGGCAAGAAGCTCTCGGCTTCTGCAGCATCGAAAAGCACGTCCTGGGCGACACTTTCCGTAGGCGAATGGACGGCCAACCCCACTCCATGCCAGACCTGCGGAGCATTGAACCCCGGCGGCCGTGAGCTGCGCTCATCTGCATCGTCCCCAATCGGCTGCTCATCGGCCGGCATAGCTGAGGGGGTGGACGGCTGGATGACCTGGCGCGAACTGCCTCCTTCTCCGCCTAAATTGGTCTGCAGGGTAATGGCGCGATAGTCCCGAAGGCCATTCAAGGCGGAGATGAGCATCTTGTCCTTCGGGAACAACCTATCCGCGTGTCCGAGCAGTTTATCATCACTGAGGTCGGCAATGGACAAGGGTCGGAGCGCTACCGCCAACTTCCGCAGTCCGCTCGCATAGCTCTCGGCCGTTTTCCTGCCGATCTGTCGACCAAAACCTGCCTCGGCGGCATCCCTGATAAGACCCTCATCTTCCCTGGAAGGACGATAATGTGTTGAGAGGGGGCGAGCGTTGGCGTCGGGCTCGCGGTACCGACTGATCATTAACAATGCTGGCGCGATGACCCTGTCGTTTGGCAGCAGCTTCCTAGCGTTAGCGAGTAAGGCATCGTCATCGAGCCCAGCAATTGATTTGCCGGACTTCTTCAGCCCCTCGGCGAATTTGCGAAGCCGACGATCATAAATTTTGACGGTGGTCTCACTCGGCGGCGGCCCTCCATTGAGAGCAGCGGCCGATGCCGCCTGGATGAGGTGATCGTCTTCCTCAGTGACATCATGAAGCGCCGCGTGCGGATATACAGGGCCCGCCTCTCGCACGCCTGCCAGGTGCTGCTCAAACGCCACATGCTTTTGATCCGGCTGTTCCACGGCGGCATCCGACGCAGCGGACGCCTTATCGGCTGGGTTGATCGTGTTGAATCGGTCCATGTTCAGTCCGCAGGGCTCGCTCTCTCGCTATTTCGCTACTCACGTTTGCTTTCCAAAACCTGACATCGCCAAGCGGAAAGGTAGAATGAAAGGATAAATGATGGCTCGCAATTGCCTTCTCTGCGCCTTGCAGCATCGCTCGTGCGCCTGAGCGCCAGGTGCTGCACAGTAGGTTCCGACAAGCGCTTAAAGCGCCTATCGGAGCGGCTGCACATTCTGTGTTGTTGGTCCCGCTGCGTCCGGCGCTGTCGTGCTTGCTCCATCTTCTCCGTTGCCCTTGTTGCGCGCTGCGAGAGTAGAGTGACTAGCAAGAGGAGCGGCGGCGCGATCGCCATTTACCGTGCTGACAGACCGATTATCAACCAGGTCGAGCGGATCGTTCACCATCACTCCCAGGTTGTTTTTGGTCGAGCAACCAAGAGTCGGTTCGAACGAATTGTCGTCCACTGCTGGTCCTGCGATCAAAAGCGACGGACAGTTCGGAAGATGCGCTTCAAACGTAATCGCCTCGATCCTGACGGCGGAACGGCCCGATAAATTGAGGGGAGAAGCGGACAGCCGGATGTTAGAGGGAACAACCCCCATGGCGCGTGCTTCGTGCGCCACCTGCGCAATGAGCTTATGGGAGCCGCTGACATCCACATGGAGCGCATCCCGCCGGCCACCACTTGCGTCGGCGATAAAATTACGCAGCTGAAGCTTTTCGAGGGCATGGAGGCTCTGCAGAAGCAAGACACGCTTTTTCTGTTCGACCTGGACTCCTTGTTCGGCAGGATTGGGATGGATCGACGCAGTATTTGCGCAGCCCCCCAATATTGCGGCAAGGACAATCGAATGGGACAAATATCGCATGTTCATATGTCGATCCTCATTCGATGATAAAGCCGGCGTTGCCCGTCAGTCCCGGTGCGCTCGCGCGCGGCGCATCGCGGCCTTGAGGCGGCCGTGCCACCGTGTTCGTCAAGATGCGGCCTGCATCTGATGGCGGTGCGATGCGGTTGGTCGGAATACTTATCTGGCTTGGATTTGATCCCGGCCGTACGATGTAAGGTGTAACAACGATAACTAGCTCGGTTTCGCGTTTTTGAAACGATGAAGAGCGAAAAAGCGCACCAAGGATCGGTACGTCGCCGAGCCAGGGAAACTCGCCGATATCAGTGTTGAAGTTGCGCCTGATGAGGCCGCCGATTGCAAAGCTCTGGCCGCTGGCGAGCTCGACCACGGTGCTCGCCCGCCGCGTCGAGAGGGCAGGAACCGCCATACCATTGATCTTGACTTCGCCTTCGGTCGATAGTTCGCTGACTTCGGGCTTCACACGGACAATGATCTGGTTGTTGCTGAGCACTGTCGGGACGAATTCCAAGCTCACGCCGAACTGCCGGAATTGGACCGAAACCTGCCTGTTGTCCTGCATGACTGGGATCGGAAACTCGCCGCCGGCGAGGAAGCTTGCGGCTTCGCCGGACATTGCCGTCAGGTTCGGCTCAGCCAGGATTGAGGCGAGGTGCTCACTGGCGAGAGCGTCGAGAACAGCGCTGAGGTTGATATTGCCGGTGCTAAACCCGATCCCAATCGTGCCGCCGCCGCCAGCCCTGCCGGACCCTCCCGGTTTGCCGGTGGCAAGGAAAGCGCCGTTTGGGCCCGAGGCGGTGAAGTTGATGTTGAGATCCTTGACGGCGGTGCGGGAGACTTCTGCTACGCGCACGCTGAGATTTACCTGCAGTGAGCCGGCGACCTGGATCTTGTTGACGACCGGGGCGCCCGCGCCAACAAATTGCTCAGTGACCTTCCTCGCAGCCTCAACGACATCGGCATTGGGCGCTATACCGCTAAGGATCGCCCCGCGCGGGGTATAGCTGACCTGAATTGGATAGTCGCCGACCTCGGCCTTGAGCGCGGCCCGTAGATCCTCGAGTGGTTGGGTTACCACAATACGCAGCTCGGCAAGAGCCTCGCCGTTTTCGTTGAGGGCGAACAGGCTCGTCCGCCCGGACTTTTTGCCGAACACGAAAATTGTACTGCTCGACGGAGCTTGATAATCGGCAATTGCAGGGTCGGCGACAAAAATGGTCGCCGCCGGTGCGCTCAAATGCACCGTCTTTCCCTGTGACGAGGTAATATTGAGCGTGCCCGTGGTGCTGCCGGGTGCCGCACGTGGCATCTCTCCTTTGCCGTCCCGCTTGGTCTCGGCTGAGGCCGCAAGCGGAAACAGCAAAGCAAATCCGCATAGGAGGTAGCAGAGACGATTGAGAGCGGCAGAGCGTTGTGGGTTGGTGATCGCAGGCGGCTGGGTAGCGCCGGCGGCATTATTAAGGACCTTCAAGCGATTGTTGCCTTTAAGTGACGCTGCTAGGCAGCCGATGCTGTGCCAACGAGTTCAAGAGTGTAACCGACGCCGCGCGCGGTCTTGATTCTGAGCGTCGCACCCGCCTGGTTCAAATGCGCGCGTAAGCGATAAATCCCGACTTCCAGCGCATTGGTCGAAACCTCGTCATCGAACGCGTACAAGCTATCTTCCAGCGAAGCGCGCGGCACAGTGCGGCCGGCGCGATTGAGCAGATGCTCGAGAATGCACACCTCACGCCGAGCAATCCTCAGGATCCGGCCACCCACCGAGACTTGTCTGGCGATCGGATCGAAATGCAGATTCCCGAATGTCACGACCGGCGCCGTCATTTGCGTTGACCTTCGCAAAATGGCCCGCATGCGAGCGATGAGTTCGTCGATCGACACAGGCTTGGGCAGGAAATCATCCGCTCCCGCATTGAAGGTCGCGATCCGGCGGCTGAGATCATTGAGACTGCTCATCATCATTGCCGGCATTGATCGTCCTTCGCGCCGCAACTGCTTCAACCAGTCCAAACTATCCCCATCCGGCAAGACGGACTCCAGCAGTACGAGGTGGTAGTTTGCGCAATCCAGCGCGGCTGACGCCTCATCCAGCGTGGGCGTCACGTCCACCGCGAACCCGCAATTCACGAGCGTTGCCTTCACAGCGCGGCCAAAGTCCGCATGATGATCAACCAGGAGAATTCGCATCCATCGCCTCTCGTCCGTCCTCGGCAAGACTTGAGCGTGTTAGGGTTGACCAAGAGATCCGGCGACTGGATGCTGCCGGTCTGGCATGAATTCGAAAAGCCGTAGACGACCCGCAAGAGCTTGTTGGCAGGCGACCGATGCATGCGCATCCATTGACATCGGATATGTGACGGCTCGCGGCGGGTCGCCTGGGCGGGCGGCGCAGCTCAACATATCCGTTATGTTGGCAAGAGCTCTGCGATGACTTACGGGGTTGAGAGCCCTGGCGGCGCACTGATGCATCTGTGGGCGGCACATAGCAATGCCTGCATGCGCTGCGCGAATGCTAGCGGTAGTGATCGCGCGAGACTGCCCCAGCGAAAGCAAGGCACGGGCGAGATCAGCTGTATTTGTCGTCGAACAGGCTTGCGAAACCGACATTGAATACTTCCCAGTTCGTCTTGATCCGCGGTCAGTCTTGCGAGGCTGTTGGCCGTAGTGCCGTCAAGTCGCGGCATTGCAAGTGTTCCGCGCTAAAGACACTTCGCGCGCTATGTGCCGGCCAATGGGGCGTAAAAGGCCGAGAAGCGACGAAACGATCAACGCGTCCTTCGGGACAGACGTCCTCTCGTTTGCCGGCGTTATCCAAGTAAGATGTCAACCGTTCCAATGCTCGGTCGCTTCCGAGGCGTTCTCCGTCCCAACTGAGCTAGTGCTGCCAATGAAGGACAAATTACGTGCGGCATTGCTGTCGTGCCTTGTCTGAGGCGGCGACGCCGGCTCCATGTCGTCGGATCGGGTGCACGGCTCAGGAACTCTGCCTTTCGTCGGCATAGGCGAAACAAAGACTGCCCGCGTTGTTCTCGCGCGCTGGATCCAGGTCTGCCTGCGAAGACGGCGCTTCGCCCAGCCCTCACAGAGCAGATGAACGATGCAAGCTCTAAAAAGGAGGAGTTGGGTAGTGTGATCAACCGAATCGGCCGAGCATTGAGTTTTTGAGACGTTCGCAATTGTTGGTACCCGTCAGGAAGAGTTCACACGAGCGGACTGTGTCGCGAGACTGTCGGAAATCCTACAATCTGACGCGAGGTGAGATTCAAGTGCAATTGAATGCTCTTTGTCGGGGTGCCTTCAGTTTGGAATCGTTGTGAGGCAACGGCGACACAGTTCGACCATGCCGTCGAACTGCGCGCGGCGGTCCGTCTCGCTGTGTACAAAGCCGTGAGCATTCGTCCGTCCAATTAAACGTCTCGCAGAAGCGCTATTGAGTGCAGAAGAGGCAGGCGCTCTTGGCAAGCGGGGTAAGCCATGACACCAGGAGCGGGGCGATCCGATCCGCCTCATGCGTGTCAATTTAGCGGGGAGACCGTGGCGAGAGGTGGACGTCCACTTGATGAACAGGAAGCAACGTTCGAGGTGAAGACTGTCGATCGCTCGAGCCAAGTTGTTCGGCAAGGGATTGAGGAGAGAATCGATTGCCAGACGTCATCTTGAATGCGGCCTCCTTATATTGCGATCGACTATGAGCCTCTTAGGCGCGCTCCGCAAAATCGATTGTTTTGATGGAACGCATCCAGGTGACGGATCGGCTGTCTTGTAACAGCGCGGCTTATCGCGGGGAGCGAATGCCCGATGCGATCGCGGCCGAAACACCTGTTGCTTGACCGCGCGGCCAATTTCAGACCGAGTACAGAGAGGGACGCAGCGCGTTCAGCGGCGTAACTCCACCAAAGCCGCCAGCCAGCCGTGAGCTCGTATGTCGTTCGAACTCACAATGTCCAAGGCGCCGGGATGCTCCAACGAGCGCGCACAGGAGGAGGATTGTCCGACATCCTCGCGTCGCCGGAAGTGCATCTTGTCGGAGACCCAACCGCTCTGCCGCTCGACCGGCGAGTTGATCGGGCCGCCGGTCGCCGCATAAGCTTAAGCTGTTCTGCGTGTGCGGAGTTGGTACGCCGCTTCAAGGTCTTTCTTTTGGGAGTTTGGGTGCTTGAAAACCAACGAACCAGCCCAACGGTTTGGCCGAGAGACCATCTACTCATTGCTCTCGCGCTTATAGGGATTTTCTTCTCTGCCGGTGCGGTAGCTTTCCAAGTTTCCGCCCAAGAACAGGCGCTCGGTCTCTTTCGTTGGCGTTCTGCCAAGTGAGCACATCAAATCGACGTCCGCATCGATGTTGTCGTAGTCTTCAGCATTCATTCTGAGCGCAATGCTGCTCATCACGTCGTCTGGCGTCCAGACACTGTGCTTCGGAACAGTGTAGGTGTGCAGTGCGTTCGCATTGTTGGCGATCGCCCTCGCCCAATGATCGCGAGAAACGGCGAGTTTCGCCGGATCTTCGACCAACGATACGAAGGGTGATGTTGTTGTCTTGCCGCGCATATGCCAGCCAGCTTGGCGCGCCCGGTCAATAGGATACCGCTCTGGATGATCTCCAATGGAAGAATGATCCCGAGCCGTGTTGCGAACATGCAATATGGCGCTTGTGTTTTCGTCCGTATGCGGCTTGCAGTCACTATTCTGATTCTGAAAACGCCGCAGTGTGACATAAGACGACCTCACGACGTCGTCAAATACGCCGTCTCGGTCAATGCTAGGTGCGCTCGCCGGTGACCAGCGCGCCGCCTGCTGCACGGCAAGGTCGATCTCATTGCGAAGCACTTCAAGATTGGCACCTGTCAGTGTTGCTGCAAGCTGAGCGCGGGCACTGACAAATGATGGGGCTGGGCAGCTACCGGGTTCCGAGGCGGCCTCGCCTGGCGCAGACGAGGACGTGGCAGTCGCGGAATTTGCCGCTAAGCAGAGTGAAGGCGGCGTCGGGTAGGCCGAATCGAGGTCGTCTATATCCAAGTCATTCAGCTGCTGCTCGAAGCTTGCTTGATCTTCGGAATTGTGTGCCGTTGCGCTGCTCTCGGCGCCAAGCTCATCCTGTTGTCCATGGACGCGGCGCGCCTGCTGTACCACGTTGTGAACCTCAAAGGGAGTGTCCACAGCATTTCGTGGATCAACGTTCATATCTCTCTCCCTTCGAAGTGCCGGATGCCAGCCTAGATTGTTGCAGGCGCAGCTTTCGAGAAGCTGACAGACCAGAGAGGGCGCCATTTAGTTTCAGCTCTTGACGGAGTCGAATTGAGTCAGTCAGCATGGCGAACAGCCAGCCGGAAGGAAGTCGCGCGAAGCGTCGGATCAAAATCGGTGCTGCCGTTTGCCTCCTGGCATTGGTGTTCGATTGGGCTGCTATTGGATGCCTGAGATTGTTCGGATCGGCACGCCAGGACGCGCCCACCACTTCATTGTGGACGCGTGATCTAAGGCAGACAGCCCGTGCACAGCAAGATGGACGAGCCGGTGCTTGAGGTGGCGAAAGGCGCGTTCGTAGATCGTCTACTTATGCAGAGGCGAGAACTACATTCTCTCGCTCGAGAGGCCTGTGGCGGACCAGCGCAACCGGTTTGGTTTGCTGTTTCCAAGCGGACGACGCTGGATCAAGCCGGTCTAGTCGACGCGCGGGAAGCTAAGCCACTTCCGCAAACCTAACATACGAGGTTGTGATGTCGGAATAGCCATTACAACGTCTTGCGCGTCGTTGCGACAGGCTGCTTTGTACGAGCGCGCTTGTTGTCTGGAATCAGCCAAACGCATCGCGAGCATCACGACTTGGAGGCCGCAATCGGCGGTACTTATCGAGGGAGAAGAGCATATGAAGGTTACTGGCCGAGGACTAACGATCCTGTTGTCCTTGCTTTCGGCCGCGAGCGCGCCGGCAAGAGCCGACGACCCCTCGCCGAAATACACTGAAGTACTCAGAGCCCTCCAAGCGGGGAAGAATGTGAAGCTCATCCTCGATATGACCCACTGTACCAACGCGGATGGTGGCAAACCTGCGTCGGCGACGCAGGCCGGTCTGGTCATCAATGCCTTCAGGGTGACCAGCCAGAGCGGCATCAGCTTCGCCAATGCTCATCAAACGGTCGACAGCTCCGGACATGCCGTGACCGAGTACATCCGCCATAGCCTTAGCCGCGAAGGCAAGCTGACGGTGCGAGCCTCCAAACTTGTCGTCGGGACCACCGAACTCGCGAATCAAGGCGAATTCATCTGCGAAGTGCCGGATGGCGCAAAGTTCATCTGGTAACGAAGAGCACAGAGCAGACGGGCGCTTCGTAGACTTGATCCTCCATCGTGTGGACAGCTTCGCCGGGCATGATACGGATCTTTTCGATCGTCAGGACTGCCAGACTCTTTCTAGCCGTCTTTTCGTCAGGGAAGGATCAAGTTGCCTGAACTTGTTGCTCAGCTAACTCATGAATGTCGCCGATCTCCATTCGATCTTTGAGGTGGAAGATCGGCGGCTCATGCAGTCGTCGTATGGGGCTGAGCCAATACCTCTCGGTTGAACGTCCAGATGATCTCGCTACGTCCACGCGCTGCCCGCGGCCCTCGTGAGAACATCATATTTAAGCGGATCCAGCCAGGACCGGCGTTGTTGACGCTCCCCCTCGCCGGGCAGACGGACCGGAGGATTATAGCATGAACGCTGTTTTCGACTTTTCCAAGCATCGGAAAAGGCAAATCACCCTTTCCGGAGCCTGCGTCATCAGCCTTTTGCTCCTGACTTTTTGTACGGATTCGATGCGCTGGCCGTCCGAAAGTCGTCCAGATTCCCACCCAGAAATAGTACCTCACGCTCTTCGGTTGGGGTAGCACTCACCCATGCCAGATCGGGTTCATCATTTTCGGTTCCATCCTCGAGAATACTGACGATGTCTTCCGCCGTCCAAGTTGTGACCCTCGGCACCGTGTAGGTGTGCAACTCATTCGCGTTTTCCGCGATGACTTTGGCGCCAAACTCCTTGTCGTCGTCCGGCGAAACGAGCAGTAGTGAGGCGTCCTCGGACAGTGACACAAAAGGCGAAGAATTGGTATCGCCCCTCATGTGCTCTGCCGCTGCGCGGCCCAGATCTAGTCGTTGGCCTCCCCAGATATTCCAGGGAGCTTGCTCGTAACGCAAAGCCGCCATGGAACGCAAATGGGCCATCGCGCTTTGACGGTCCAACACATGTGGCCTGCAGTGGCTGGCGTGGTTTTGAAAGCGCTGCAGCTCCGTGTATGACGATGCCAACACGTCGTCGTAAACGCGGTCACTGTCGACGCGATAGGCTGACGATCCAGTCGCTCTTGGCCATTGTGCTGATCTTTGCGCAGCGAGTTCGATGTCTCTTCTGAGTTCCGCAAGGTTAGCGCAAGTCAACGTTGCGGCAAGCTGACCGCGCGTTCTCACGAACGATGCAGCCGCGCACCGTTCGTTCTCAGGGATAGCTTGCGCTTTCTTGTTGCCGTCCGTTACCGTCGGGTTCGATCCAGCCGCGGGTGAAGCTAATGATGCGAGGATTGGCTGAGCCTCTCCAAGCCGATGCTCAAAGTCTGCTTGCGCCGTCTCTTCCTGTTGTGGATCGAGGTTATGCATCCGAGCCTCGGATGGGTTGACGTTGTCAAATGGGGCCATTCCGGTCTCCTTTTGTCGGCCTTCAATATCGTCATGCAAAAGTTGATCAGATCAGGAGCAGGAACTGAGACGGGCGCAGTTTGTATAAGATGCACCGGTCTGGTTCTCGAACGTCCGGTGTTGAGGCGTGCGGCAGGCCCCTGACCGGCAATCCAGCTCATGCTTCTCGTCCAGATATTTGTGTTCGAGTCGGGCTCCAGTCCGGATAAAGATGCTGTTATGCTAGAAAGCCTAGCTGTCGAACAGCTGACCAGACCCAATTGCTTGAAGAAAGCCCGTGGCCATTGCGTCTGTGCCGGCGAGCCTGTTGTTTATTGCGGAGCAGAGTTTTGGCGAGATGGGCCATTGCCGCTCTCCGCTTCATGGCAGTACCGTATGAAAGGTTATGGGGAAGCAGCCCGGGGGAGGGCCCGCTTACCGTAAGCTTGAGCCGCATGGGGCAGCCTGCCTGGACTAGCTTGCATCGGCTCCCCGTGAAGGACTTTGAAAAGCTCTTCAAGAAGCTGCTGGGGATACTAACGCCGGATCATGCCGCGGCCATCGGGCTCTGACCGGGCCGCGTGGCATGAAGATCCATTGTTGGGAATACTGATGCGATGGATCGCGTCGGCGCGCCGAGCGTTAGTCGCAAAACAAGCCACGGGGGTGCGACTTCGATCGGCCCAACTCGTTCTCCCATAGATGGACCCGTCGGCTCGCGGAGCAGGCCTAGCCGATCGCGAGCTTTGGCTAACCAGGAGGCCGGCGATCCGCAAGTGTCGAATTGCAATTGATCGATTGCGTGCCCGTAAGGACTGCGGCTCTTGCCCTCCTGCAACCGAAGTCGGAATTTTTGCTTTCAAGGTGGCGTAGCGACCATAATGCGGTTTCTGTCAGCGGGACCGTGTTTGTCAGAATCAGAACATTCTGCGCCCATGTGGAAATTACGCTGCCGATTTAGCTCGACAATTCCGACTGATGCGGCTGGCACGGTTGTTGCTGCCGATGAGGTAAGGCCAGGCTGAGTGCAGAGCTAGGTGAACGATCACTGTTCCGCCCGCAAGCCGCGGGTCCATTCCGAACAAGAAGAAAGACCTAGAATGTTGCGCATTCGGGTTAATGGAGAGTGATGTGGAGTGTCGAAGAGCTGGCGAAAAGAAACACACTTTCGGACATATCAGCGCTGCCAAACAACGGATCAGGGTTGGTGGGTGTGGTAGACAATTGCACCGATTGGCAGTGGACACGCATGACAAGAATTCGGCTGACGTGGTCAAGCGTCGGCCGCCGCGGACAGCGACATGATAAGAGTCTCGTCGACACGTCGTGTCACCAAATCCCCCGGCGAGTTCGCCACAAAGCCCGCAGCCTGCGTCCATGCCAAGCACAAAGAGGTCCTCGTAATCCTGGCAGTACGGAACTCTCGACATGTCGCAAAGGATCGGCGCTGATAGCGAGTGCACCGTGAATGAAGGGGCAGAGCACTACTCAGATCCGAAAGACAAGCTTTCATCAGATGGCGAGTTCGTTCGGTACTGGAGCCGGGCTGCCGACCGGCTGCTGGCGGTTGCTGCTGTTAGGAGGCGAACCGAGGAGGCAATCAGAAGGACCGGGATTGGCTTGCAGCTATCCTCCGAGAACCTTAGCGGTCATGACCTATCAGATTTCCCGCTGCGACGCTGTACCCTCAATCGCGCGCAGCTCTACGGAACAAAGTTGGATCGAGCAGATCTTTCTGAGGCGAACCTTATCTGTCCGGGGCTAGAGCGGGCAAGTTTCATGGGGGCCAAGCTCGATTTTGCCTATATGCATGCGATGGCAGCGCAGGTCTGCAACTTCGATGATGCCAGTCTGCGCAATGTAATCGATGCAACCGGCAGCCTTTTTCACGGTTGCAGCATGAAAAGAACACGCTTTGACAACGCGATGCTCAACGGGCTCCTCGTTTACCAGTGCGACGCGAGTGATGCTGTATTCGACGGCGCGGAATTACAGGGCTCAACCATCAATGAATGCTTCCTCCCTTCAGCGTCCTTCCGCTTCGCAAAGCTGAGCCAGGTCACGATCACGAAGGCGCATCTGGCGGATTGCTCGTTCTTTCAGTCGAAGGGAGACTGTTTATCGATCGTGCGTCCCATCTCGATCGATGGTCTCGTCTTAGAGGGCGCTCATCTTCCGTATCTGAGACTCTCAAAGGTGAGCGGGCGGATTCGGGCGAGAGCCCTGAGCGCCCCATTCGCTGATCTTCACCTATCAAATCTTGCGGGAGCGGAGCTGGAACAGGCAGACTTGACCGAGGCGCGGCTTCTGTCCGTAGGCCTGTCCGACGCGAACCTCGTGGGTGCCGTGCTTACCGGTGCATCTATTCACTCCTGTCAGCTGAATGGGGCGGATCTATCTAGCGCATCAGGTGAAAGCATTTCGATAACAGAGAGCACAATGCGAGCGGCCAAATTCACCGGTTTTCGCGGCCGCTGCGCCTTTGTGCGCGACTGCGATCTGGAGCATGCGGACCTATCCCAAGCTTACCTCTACAGGTCGATGATCACCGGTGATCCGCCGCAATCAATGGCATTGAATCACGCAAATTTCGAGGGATCAAATCTCGTTCAGGCATATCTCGCCGCGGATATGACCGAAAGTAACCTGGAGGCAACGCGAGCCGCATACGTTCGCATGAACCAATCGTCCCTGCGCGATGCGAACCTGAGTGGGATATCGCCGTTCCAGGCCAGTTTCGTAAAGGTGGACTTTTCGGGCGCTAAGATAACCACTTTCGAGCCACCATTTTTCGCCGACCGTTGTCGGGGACTGCAGGTCGCTCTGGAGGGGCGGCAGCCGCGCGAACCATCAAGCTATCTGGCTGAATTCTCATCGGTGATCAGACGGGGTCGAGAAGGGTCAACCTGACTGCTTCGGAGCTGCAAGAACAGTGCGCGCGAGCTTTGGACAGTTCGTGCGGTGGTCGAGGTGTGAGAGGGCGTAAAACCTCTTTGGTGCTCGTTGGCGTGCGCGGCCCACGAGACGCTGGGCGGCGCGCCTTCCGAGATCCGAACGCGCCACTATTTTGGCGTTCAAAAAGCGGAGTAAGAAGATGCATCTGACAGGTCTTTCCGCAGGCAAGGCGTTCATCCGGGAGGTCGCGAGAACAGGTCAGACGATTGGAACGGTCCACACTCTCGGCGCCCTGCATCTTGGGCATGCAGAGCTGATTAGAAGAGCGGCATTGGAGAATGATGTCGCGATCGTCACAGTGTACCCGAACAAGATCCAGCTTAGACCAGGTGGGAGCTACGATTTCAATTTGGACGATGATATTGGACTTGCCCTACGTTCAGGAGCAACTGCCGTGATTTCGTCGAGCGACACCGAAATGTTCCCGGTCGGCTATCGAACGTATGTATCGCAAGGTGACTGTGATTTGCGTTTAGGGGGGCCTGAAACTTATTTGAAGGAAGCCGTTACTGGAGCAATCCGCTGGATCTGCTATTCGAGGCCAACTCGCAGTTACTTCGGCCTGAAAGATATAGGTCAGGCGATCCTGGTAAAGCGCGCCGTCGCAGACCTGCTTCTCGATTGCGAGATAAGGTTTGTGCCGACCGTGAGATACAAGAACGGAGTGCCCATTTCGTCGCGCTTGAGGCGATTTAACCGTTCCGAGCTTGATGAGCTGTCCTGTCTCTTCACGGCACTCAACCGTTCAAGAGAAGAGATCGCCCGAGGAGCGTCAAGCGTGAAGGATCTGGTCGCGTCGGCGACATCTCGGATAGAGTTTCGACAGTTTAGACTCGAGTTTGTTCGGATTGTCGACGCTGATAATTTCAAAGATTTAGAGCAGGTCAAGCTCCCATTCTTAATTATTGGGGCTGCAATGGCTCATGGCCTCACGGTTTCCGATAGCATCTATGTTCCAGATCAGGATACGCTCCTAAATGGTGCTCAGGATATCTGGATCGATTTGCCTAAGCAGTCGTAGCGAGTCGATTACTCATAGATCTTCGCCCGAAAAAGTAGACGGGGTTAGGTGGCTCTTAGCTCCATGTCGATTGGGGCGATATATGCGAGCGGAATGAAGCCAAGTTCGGTTGTAGGAGCCCTCAATGAAGGCGAAGTTTCGCGCTGGGCTCGCGCGGTAGCGCTCAGATAGCGATCGGGCAGCGCGATGACGTTCGTCGGCGGCCTCTGTTAGGGCGGCGCAGGACGGTGTCACTGGGAAGAACAGGACCTAGCCGCGGCAGCCGGACCAGCTCCTTCGCCGTCAGGGCAACGACAGCCACTATGTTGACGCCGATGCCGTTCCCGGAAACGGCGAGGCCAGCGGTGGTGACAGCTCTCAGCGATCCATTGAGTAGATGGAGCCGGAAAGTCAATGCGATCCTTACTGCCCGACATGGTAGGGCTGGCTAGCCGCACTTTGAGATAGTCTGTTCGGGTAGCTTGTCACAGCCAAACGCCACGACAGCTCAAACCGGTGAATCGTAAGTTTGGATCCGTAAGCTCTCGCGAACAAAATCTGCGGAGATGTTATGAACAGGCGATTGGAAATCCATAGAGCGGATGATGGATATATTATCCCGCTCAGCGAGCTGGATGTAAGCGAGGGCAAGCGCTTTCAAGACGACAGCATATGGGGTTGCTTCGAGCGGTTGCGAAGAGAAGATCCCGTTCACTACTGTCAAAATAGCGCTCATGGTCCATATTGGTCAATAACGAAATACCGGGATATCGTAGCGGTCGACACAAACCACCACGCGTTTTCGTCACAGCAAGGTGTCACCATTGTCGAGGTGCCTGATAAGCACTGGACCCCAAGTTTCATCAAGATGGGGCCTCCCCAGCACGCCGAGCAGCGCAACACGGTGAGTCCGATCGTCGGGCCGGAAAGCCTGACGAGGCTCGAAACCTTGATCCGCTCTCGGGTCCGGATGATTCTCGATGGCTTGCCGCGTAATGAAGTCTTCAATTGGGTAACCAAGGTCTCCATAGAGTTGACGACGCAAACGCTCGCCACGCTGTTCGACTTCCCATTTGAGGATCGGCGACTCCTGACCTATTGGTCGGACGCAGCTGTTACAACTCCTAAAGCAGGCTATGCCATCGACAGCTGGGACAAGCGAAGCACCATCTTGTCGGAGTGCCTGGACTATTTCACACGGCTTTGGAACGAGCGCATCAATGCCGAGCCACGCCTCGACCTGATTTCCTTGATGGCGCATTCACCCGTCACACGCCATATGGAGCCAACTGAGTTTCTTGGGAACCTCATTCTACTGATCGTAGGCGGCAATGATACCACGCGCAACTCGATTACCGGCGGCCTCCTGTTCATGAGCCAGTACCCCTCCGAACTGCGGAAACTAACTGACAATCCCAAGTTGATCTCGAGCGCCGTGTCTGAGATCATTCGATACCAGACGCCGATCGCACATATGCGCCGCACTGCTGCTATAGACAGCATCGTTGGGGGAAAACCGATCAGGACAGGCGACAAGGTCGTCATGTGGTACATCTCCGGCAATAGAGACGAAGAGGTCATTGAGAACGCCAACAGTTTCGTGATCGACCGCAAGAATGTGCGGCAACACCTCTCGTTCGGATTCGGAATCCATCGCTGTCTTGGCCGACACCTTGCGGAACTGCAGTTGAGAGTCCTCTGGGAAGAGATTTTGGATGGGGGATTGAAGATCAAGGTCGTCGGCGAACCCGAGCGAATTGCATCTAACTTCGTGCACGGCTATTCCGCTCTCCCCGTGCGGATTGAAGCTTAGGCCATGATCGGGACAGTCTCGACCGCCGGTGTGCGGTGGGTGTGGATTGATGTGAACTATCTTGGCTTCTTCAAACTGCGCAGATGAATGGATAGAAGCGAAGGTTCTGTCGGCAGCTATTTATAACCGGGCAGACGTTGAATCGCCCGTGAAGAACGATACGTGAGGCGAATGCTTGGTGCACGCGACTGTCATTTTTCTATAGCTGTCAGTTTTCTATAAGGGGGCGTCTGGCCTGTTCGCGTCTCAGCTGATGACACCGGAACTGACGCGGTTACTCCAGCAGCATGGAAGCTGCGATAGAAGTCGAACACAAGGCCGCATCTTCTTCCTTGCGCATCCGGATGAATGCTCTTGGTCAGCTAGTCGTCAGCCAGTCGGCCTATCCAGACAGGCTGCGCACCCTCAATTATCCGGAGATGAAGCATGAAAGGCATTGGCCGAGCTGGTCCATCAGAGCTTGAGGCCGCGGGAGCCGAAAGCATTAGGGAATCGAGCCGTTCGAGCCCGGAGTCTGGTCTCTTCCCTGGGGAACGCGATCAGTCCTTCGATGCCGTCGTAGGGCGGATACGGTCTGAGCCTGATGTGAGAGCGGCGACGCTTGCGAACCCGCCGCCAACTTCGGACGTAGCGGCGCCAACGAGGGAGGAGATAAAGGCAGCAAAGCGAGAATTGAGCAGCCTGCTTGAGGAACTTGAAGCTTGCCGCCGAGCGGCCGGGCATGCCCGGAACTTGCCGGAGAGACAAGATCTGATGGATCAGGTCGTCAAAGCAGGCGCAACAGTTCTGGCGTACTACGCCAGTCTGCCACCCGATTTGGCGCGCCGAATTCTGCCAAACGATCGGGCTCGCCGGCTCCGCGATGACACTGTGAGGGAGGCTGACGAATGTAATGAAGTGGCGACCCAGATTATCTACGAGCTGGAGGAGAGCAGAAAGAAAGCACAAGGCGTGCTCGACAGCCTCAAAGACATCGCCTCGCCTGCACAGCTGAGCCGCCTGTTTACAAGCGTTGCGAACCACTATGCAGCATGCATGGAGTTGTGGGGAAAGAAGGTGCTGCGCTGTGAGCGGATGCAGTCAGTCTGTGCCGCTACCGCCCACCTTCCAGGCAGCACGCCCGCCATGCGCACGGCCGAAGATGCCGCACTAAGGCATCATACGGGCTGGGCGCTCTTTACGAAGTGCATGTATCTGCAATCGCGGATCGCTCTCGTGGAGCTTTTAGTCAACTCGCAAGCGAGCACGTTGGAACCAGACGTGCGCGACGCCCTCATGGATGAGAGCGGGAGGGTGCGCCTGCTCGGGGCCTTCATCGGAGATGTTTTTCCGGCGTTCGTCTCGACGGCCCAAGCCGTTCTGTACAGCGATGGAGCGGCGCTCGAAGCGGAGCATCGCGCCGTTCTGGAAGGAGTCATGGAACGACTTTCGGAATTTGCATCGGGGCTGAGCGGCATGCTTGACAGCCTGAGGGGGACTGCAACGGAAACTGACCTTCCGTTGCCGTTGCTGGACCAGATCGTGGAAGCTGCGTGGGTGACGGCGAACGAAGTCATGCGGCTGCTGGCATTGCAGCCAAAGACGCAAGCCACGATTGAACCGCCGGCTTGGGCTGCGCTTCCGGATAATATTGGCCCAGCGGGCGGAGGCAGTCCGGCGCGCAGAACGGGCAAAGCAAGGCCCGCAGCAGCCGCAGGAGAGGGGAGTTCGACGGCCAGCCCCGCCACGCCGCAACTCGCTAGGCCCGATGCGGCGACGGCCCCGGCGGGCAAGGTCATCGTGCTCTCGGATCTCGGTACAAAGAAACTCGCCACTCCGGAGCAGGCACGCGCGTCATCCGCTGCGGCCGATAACCTCCAGATGTGGATGGCTCCGCCATCCAGGAAAGCACTGCCGGGATTACTTGAGCGATTGGACCAGTTGCTGCAGTTCGATCTGCCGGCTCAGCAAAGCGCCGCCTCGCAAGCTCGCCACATGAAGCCCGAGGACGCCGAACACGTGTTGGATATCGTCATCAAGCGCATGCAGACGCAGTCCTCCGAGATTGAGGCCTGTGTAGCCGCGCTGGAGGAGCCTCGCCGGCGAGGCCTGCTCACGCCTGCGCAAGTGCCTGAAGTGCACGAAAAAATAGTCCGGCTGACAAGGATGTGGTCCGAGGTTCAGGGACAGGCAAGCTCATTGAACGCGCGAAAGGCAGCAATCACAAGCGATTGCACGAAGACCTATGCGTTTCCATCGCAAGAATACCTAGAACAGTTGCGGGAAGCGGGAGAACTGGCGTCAGTGGATCCACCGCACGCCTTGAAGGGAGAGCCGGGGACGCTATTCGAAATCAAGCTGCAGCCCAGGGCGCTGCGCAGCGGTGCGATGCCAAGGCCGATGTGGGTGCACATCCATACCAAGCGCCCGGTAAATGCCTGGCAATTGGCAACGCTGGGCGATCGCGAATTCGCCGCTTGCCACGTCAAGTCCGACGAACAGCGCGGCTACAATCGGCACTGGCAGAGCGCTCGAGCCGCCGAGGGGCACGACAATGTCGTGATCCATCGCGGCAGGCTCACTCCTGTGTTCTGCAAGTCCTTGTTAAGCACCGCCGCTGGCCAGCCGTGGCAGCCCCTCCCCGATCCGGAGCACGCTTCAGCGCAGATGGCTCGACTGGGGATCCGGTGAGGTATCGTCTTGCGGCGGTGAGCCATCCGGTGACAGCGCTCATGCCTCCATCGGCTTGGCGGACTGCCTGAGCAGCGCCGAGCCCCATCAAGCTCTATCTTACAAAAGCATGGAGCCTGGAGAGAACACTCCTTTCGGGAGGGTTATCAGCCCGCAGTCCGGAGGATCGCCAATCGGCGCGCAAGCAAGCTTGCCATTGCGGGGTGTGGCGAACATCGGCGCTCGGATGAGAATGTAGGCCGCTGAGTGTTGCAAGACGGAAAACTTTGTAAAAGAAGGGACTTGAGCTGACAGCGAGTGCTTTGTCGCGGCAGGTGTCCGACAAAGGTTTCATGTGCGACCCCACGCAGCCGGCAACAATTTTTCTCTCGACAGAGCACTTGCGTCACGCAAAGTTTGCATCGGCGTCTTGCCGTAGCACCAGCGCCCCTGATGTGGGCGCACCTCATTGTAGGCAGCGATCCACTCATCGAGATCGCTCTGCAAGGCAGTGATGCTCGGATAGATCTTCTTGCGGAACACGACGCGATAGAACTCCTCGAGCACGGTGCGGTGGAAGCGCTCGACAATGCCGTTGGTCTGTGGGCTCCTCGTCTTGGTGCGGGTGTGATCGATGTCTTCGACGGCGAGGTAGAGCTCATATTCGTGATGCTCCGGATTGCCGCAATACTCGGTGCCGCGGTCGGTCAGGATCCGGTTTAGCGGGATGCCCCGCGCATCGAAAAACGGCACCACGCGATCATTCAACAGTTCGGCCGCCGTGATCGGCGTCTTGCGATCATACAGCTTGGCGAACGCCACCTTACTGTAGGTGTCAATGAAGGTCTGCTGATAGATCCGCCCGACCCCCTTCATGTTGCCGACATAGAAGGTGTCCTGCGCACCGCAATAGCCGGGGCACTCGCTCTCGAACTCGCCGTGCGCCTCCTTCTCGGACTTGGCCCTTTCCAACGCAACGAGCTGGGCCTCGGTCAGCACCAGGCCGTCCTGGGCCATCTTGGCCTCCAGCGCCGTCAGCCGCTTCTTGACGTTGGCGAGGTCGTGACGCAGCCACACCGCCCGCACGCCGAACGGGGAGATCGACAGGCCGCGGCTCCTGAGCTCATTGCTGACCCGCACCTGACCCCAGGCCGGCTGGTCGATCCCCAGCTCAACGACGGCTGCCTCGACCTCCGGCGCGACACGGTTCTTCAGGACCGGTTTCTTGCGGCTGATCTCAATCAGCGCCAGCTCGCCGCCCTTGTCGTACAGTTCCTTGAACCGGTAGAAGCTGTCGCGGCTATAGCCCATCATCCGGCAAGCCTGGCTGACGTTGCCGAGCTGCTTGGCCAATTCCAGCATGCCGACTTTCGCGCGAATGACTTCTGTTCCTGGGTCATGGTAACGTCTCCCTGTGAGACGCCGCGGGCTGCGCGGGAGCGCCCTTTAGGTGAGCGCTCCTGCTCGCCCGCAGCTCCATTCCCTGCCAGTTCAAACCTTGCCGTCAGATTAAGTCGAAACTTCTACAGACCATGACATATTCCATGTCCGGCTCGTCTGAGACCGCATCAAACATGCGCTTCCAGACGCCCGCCTTCGCCCAGTCGCGAAAGCGCGTGTACGCAGTTATCCAGTTGCCGAAGGCGCGCGGAAGATCGCGCCACGGACTGCCCGTGCGGGCAATCCACAGCGCGGCTTCGACAAACAGCTTGCCGCTCCGGCCGGGATCGCCCGGCTTGCCAAGACACAGCGGCTCCATCTTCGCCCATTGGGCGTCAGTCAAAACGAATCGGTCCATCCCAAGCTTGAATCACAACCAAGCCAGGATGAGAATCCTAATAAAAAGCCCAATTCTAACAATCTGCCAAAGTAGTGTTAGGGCGCGGATTCATTAAGGCGCAGCCATAGCCTGACTGACGCGAGTTGAACGAAGGCAAGGTAGTTGTCCTGACATCTGCTCCATTTTTTGATCTTCGCATCCAATGCCGGCGAGCCCGGGTGGATGGTCTCGTTGCTCGATGAGTTGGCCCGACACTTCTCGAGACGCCTACGAAGAAAACGGCCAACGAAACCCTCCTCACCCAGGCAACCCGGAAAGATCCCGAGCCATTCTGATGGCGAGGACACAACGACGCTGGCGCCTGCCATAGGCAATCCGCTCCTCCCGCCCGGGCGGGAGTCGAAAACTCCGGCTGGAAGCCGGGGTTTTCTTTTGTGCTATTATAGGCACCAGCTCTCGTAAACCGCCGCCAGTACAGTGCACCTCACGGCTTGAGCCGAATTGGCTTGGGCTTCGCTCCGTCCAAGGCTCGATCGTAAGCCGCAGGTGTCGGTTGGTCTGCGCTCTGCTCCACCTCAAATGGATTGGTAGAGATCTCACGTCACATGAAGTCTCCATCCGAGTCGGGCTCTGATGAAGGTTCATCATCGCTCGACGCTTTGGAGAGATACATCGAAGAATTGGTTGCGCGCTGCCATTCACCATCCCTATATCTCCACTGTTTGGACTGGGTGGGATCAAGTACCATATCATCGGGATCCACATGAACGAAGCCCAGTTGTTCTGCACGGGCTCTCGCTTCGTCATTGGCAGGACGCCAGTTCACTAGCGGCCGTTCGCCGTCTCGCCCTAGTTGGTGCTCGAGCAGAATATCGCCGGCGTTACCGACGAGCGGATGTGCAACCTGAAAATCCACGATTGATGTGACATCAGTCCGTCCGGGAAACAGTTCTCGCCACCGCTGGCTGGTGAAACCAGTCGCCATAGGAAATCCGGCTTCCGTTCTTTGGAGGCCGACGCTCGTATTTCCTAGTTGATAGCTGTAGCCGTTGTTGCACCTTTACTCGCGTCGGATCATCCCCGAAACGACCCGTGATCGCACCTACCAGGCTTGGTGGGACGGCAAGGGTAATGGGCTGCTGCGGGCAGAACTGCTTGTGGTTGTCGCGTCTGCAATTGCCTGAGAAGAGCTTGGAGCCTGACGAGCTTGCAATGCGTTATGCCGAGAAGACCCCGTCCAATGCCAGGAAATGCCTGACGCACGTGCGAGGAAGAAGCAGCAGCACCGGGCGCGCCGAGGAAACCATGCACGAACTTCAGCCGCAGCTAAGAAAAGCGATTGGGCATGGCGGGCGACACCAAATCGGAACGGTGGGCGAGATCGAGCGGAAACCAGCACACCCATGGCATTCCCCATCCTTCATTCAAAGCTCCTGCATTCTTGAAGAAGCCAGCAATCCTGAGAGTGCGACGAATCTGTACGATATCGATCAATCGGAGAGCCTGCAGCGAAGTCCGTCCAAGATTTCACGGACGTCTCCTATGGTCACGTCTCCGCGCCTGGCCGTCGTTCGAGTCGGCGCGCATCATGTGCACATGCACAAACCTCCTAACAATGCTAGCCCGTCCTATTCGTGAGAGTGCGGCTTTGGGGCCCGATTGATGCGGCCGAACATCTTGTCTGACGAGGCGCACAGGATTGCCTTCGGCTTTTCACCGCCTGACGACCCGTACTTTGCAACGCGCTTGAGGTATAGGTTGGGCGAACGGGGGGCGGACGCCCCGCCGGTCAAGGACCGAGCGGCAGCAGCGCACCTGGCAAGCAGCGGATCAGGTCGGCTTCCGGACAGGCCGCGGCGAACGCAAGGCGAATGCGGCTCGTGGTCTCGACCACACGGGCAGCGATTTTCAAGAGCCGAAGACGCAGCGTCGCGAACTCGGCAGCGGCCAATTCCCGGACTTTGGGAATGGCCTCGCGCACGGTCAGCATCAGCCAATAAGCGGCCGTATGGAGCACGAGACGGACCTGGTTGGCGAGCGCCGAACGGCAGCTGGTGCGGTCGGAGGCGAGCTGTGACTTATGCAGCTTGTCAGATTCTCGGCTTGGCCGCGCGCGCAATACAGGCTGTCGTAGATCCACTCGGCCGAGCCGACATCGAGGCTGGTGACGACGAAACGGATGTCGAGGCCGAGCATCGCCGCCTCAATACGGGCGACAGTGCGCCG
This sequence comes from Bradyrhizobium sp. B025, assembly GCF_042257955.1. NCBI lineage: Bacteria > Pseudomonadati > Pseudomonadota > Alphaproteobacteria > Hyphomicrobiales > Nitrobacteraceae > Bradyrhizobium > Bradyrhizobium sp. B025. The sequence continues at coordinate 1,266,331 of NZ_CP170150.1, forward strand.
TTCGCGATCCCAGGACTTTGCCTTGTGGCGGGTCTCGGTATAGCCACGCAGAACCGGCAGGTTCTCGATGGCGCGTCGGGTGCGGATGTCGTCGGCGACCTCGTCGACTTTTCTGGCGAGAGGCTTGGTGCCGGACAGACCGAAGATGTAGTCGATGCCGTTGGTCTCGCACCACGCCATTGCCTCCGGCCGGGCATAGTGCCCGTCGCCACGGAACGTAATTTGCGTGTTGTGCCATCGCGTGCGGATATGCCGTACCAGGCGGCGCAGATGGGCACGCACCTCGACGCCGCCCGGCGTCTTGCCGGGCCGCAGCACGACGGCCACGGGCCGGCTCTTATCCGTGTCGTAGACGTGGATCGACCGCCATCGAAGGCAGCTGTGACTTTCTTGGCGTGAACGGCTGGAAACGAGGATGGCAGAATCGTATCATCGGTCATGGCGGGCGTGGTTTAAGGTGATGGGGTGGCTTCGCAACCGAATCCTACGCCGCATCAGCGCTTTACACCACGCTCGCCAGCCCTCAGGCGCACTCTTACGAATAAGACGGGCTAGCGCTCCATCTCGCCCATAAGAATTTCATCTGAGACGTATCGTGGATTGGAAATGACAGTCCGCATTTCCGCATTCTTGCCCTCGTCCGCAAACCGGAATCCCTTCTTGTAGAAAAATGCTGAAGCTCCTTCATCTTGAGAGAGAAGGGATAGCTTGGAAAGGCCCGCGGACTGCCTAGTATGATCGGCGACTTCAATCATAGCCGTCCCGACCCCTTTGTACCTCGACCGGCCGAGATTTTCTATGCTGAGAATTCGCAAACTGTTGCGCCCCGGCGCCACGGTCATCGCTCCCACCTTATTGCGTTCATTGGCATCAGTAAACAAAGAAACACTTTGGGCGTTGCCAATATTGCTACTTACTCTGTGTAGGCGGACTGACACACCTGTCCTCTTGTCAAAAGCGGAAGACGCTGGTCCAGCAGCTAAAGCGGCCGTAAAAGCAGCACCATCTGCGCCAGAAGTGCCGGCCAGCGCATCGCGCTGCTGGTCCACACTTTGCCCGTCGGAGGGCCAGTTGTTGTAATTGGTTCTCATCACAACGAGCTACTATTTGGACGAGCTGACAGAAAGCTGACAAAGCCGACGCATGAGCCGGTCCTTTACGAATAAGACGGGCTAGCGTAATGATACTCATCGTAGGATGGAACATGCGACATATTGTTAACTCGATCGTCCATGACGACCACACTCCTATGCCGGTTGCATTGTGTTTCAGGTCGTTAGACCTGACTCCGCAGATAAGCAGCTTAGCTGTCCGTAAGCTGACGCCGAGAAATTAACGGAAAACTAGGTGTTTGGCCCCGGCATTTCTGCAGCGGATTGAGTTTGAATCGTTCCGGCTGGGAAGTTCAATCCTGAATCCAAACAGACCCTAGTCGGGTGCTCCGAGAAATGCATCGACGGAGGTGCGACGAGCATCCGATCATAAGTAGGTCTACAGGTTCCGAGCGGGTAGACGGAGCGATGCGGTGATGGCCGAACTTATCCATTCGGTCGATAGATCTGATCAAGAAAATCAATTTTACCGATTGTAGCGTCGTCATATAGACCGTCACCACGGCTGGGGCTAACCTAGGGAAGCGATCTCCCAATGAAGAAGTCAGTTTTGGTGACGGCGAGCGCCCTCGCACTTGCGACCGCGGCGGTACCTCCATTTGCTGCAGAAGTTGCCGCGCAACCGCTCACCTCCAGCGTGCAGGTAGCCGATACATCGTATCCTCAGTGCGCCGATGACCCATTGAATGGTATCTGCGATCTGTTTTTTTGCTTGACCGATCCCGCGTGCGTGCTGCACTGACGACGGAAAACAATCAAGCAGAGAATGAGGATCGAGCCTCGTGCGGCCGCTGCTCCGTCAGCGGCCGCATCCTTATGCCGTTCGTTTACGCTGGCGGATGGTGCGAGCCGCGCCTTCTTGTTCTCTAAAGATGATCAGAGTCATTGCTCACTCCAGCCGGCGGGTGACGGCAGCCCGATCGCTCAACTGCAGCATCGGCGAACGTTGGGTAAACGGAGAAAGCCGTTTCAGACCGCGACGCTGCCGTTACGGCCGGAACTCCTTCACGATGTCAAGCTGCGCCAGTTTTCAGGATAGATTGCTGTTCGGGCTAGCCCCATACCGTGCTCCTGCTCGATGTTCGCATTTCGGACGTCACAGATGTCATCCTTACCTGTTCGGCTAAGCTACTAGGGCGGCGATCGTGCCGTTACAGATGTTCGTCTATGGTTTCGCTCGAAATTGAGTGGCGCCGTCTCCGGCATCATCACCATGGCAAAGAGCCCGGCCGCGCTCGCGAAAAGCATGTACCAGGCGGGCGCGAGTGCGCTCCCGGTCAAGTAGATCAGCCATGTGACGACCAGTTGAGCTGTGCCTCCGAAAATGCCTATGGCAAAAGCGTAAGTCGTCCCGAAGGCGCCACCACGAATGTTCCTGGGCAAACTCTCGGCCATGCTTACGTAGAAGGCGCTATACGGAACCGTTCCGATAAGGGTGAGCGTGCCGAGGCCTCCTAAAAGTGCGAAGGCGCTGCGGCTCTCTGCAATCCACAAGAATACCGGATAGATCATCAGCAACGCAGCTGCCTGCGGCCATATCATGATGCGCCGGCGGCCTGCGCGGTCGGCGAGCAGGCCGCCCAACAGCGCCGCAGCAATGCCTGCCATATTGCTGATGAGCGTGGCGCCGAAGGCGAGAGGCGCGGATACGTGGAGGGTGTTCAAGGCGTAGGTGGTCATATATCCCGTAACGTAAGTAGTGATCGTGCAGCTGGCCAAGATGACGAATCCCAAGCTCATGATGCGGCGAGCGGCGGGCGATCGCCTTACAGGCCGGGTGACCAGAACCGGCGCCTCCGGGCGGAGAAACGTTTCGGGTAGGACGCTCCGCAGCCAAAGTCCGAACGGCAAAGTAACGGCGCCGAGCAACAGCGCGATCCGCCATCCGTATGCATTGAGCGCCTCACTTGTCATGGTGAGCGAGAGTATTTCTCCAACCAACGCTCCAGCCGTCGCAGCGACCTGTTGGCTCGCGGGCTGAAAGGAGACAGCAAGACCGCGGGCTTTGGCTGGTGCCGCTTCCATCAAGTAGGCTGTCGTTGGACCGACTTCGCCTCCGAGAGCAAAGCCCTGCAGCAAGCGTGCGAAGATGGCTAGCAACGGAGCGGCAAATCCTATTGTCTCGTACGATGGCGTAATGGCCAATAATAGGACCGCGACGCTCATCATAGCAAAGCTGGCGGTCATGGCAGGCCGGCGGCCAACCCGATCCGAATAGGAGCCGAGCACGATGGACCCGATTGGCCTGGTCACAAAACCCGCGCCGAAGGTTCCGAGTGACAGCATGAGGCTGGCGAACTGGTCGGTTGCCGGGAAGAACGCCTGACCGATCTGTATTGCGAAAAAGCTATAGGTGCCGAAGTCGTAGAATTCGAGCATATTGCCGATGGTGGCGCCCAACACCGCCCGGCGCGTTAAGCCTTCGTCTGCCGGACTGGGGACCGGCTCCAGCCTCTCTCGAGTTAATTGCCTCGCCATCCTCAACCTGATCTGGAGCGCGAACCCTGGCCCGAACATTTCCACCAGACACCGGTCGCGCAAAGTTGCAGTCCGCTTGCCCGAACTCGTCCTTCACGGCCATTGCGCCTGTCCACATGTAGCCTGAAGCGCGTCGCTACAAACCTCACGGTAACGTCTGCAATAAGAATGCCTGCCTTTCTGGGCCGATTTGACTTCTGGTCTGATCCCAGGCCTGGCCGGTAAGAGGTAAGCGGAGCTTTTCTCCCATTTGATTGACTGGTTTCGCTTCGGCTTTCGCTCTGCGATCCTTGGCTTGTCAGAGAGCCGAGAGGAGACTGAAGGCGATGGAACAATCGGGGGAGGAAGCCGAAGCTGATGGCTTTGTGGGGAAGCTTACGCGCCGGACGCGTTCTGGATGCCGGTTATGGTCTGCGGAGATCAAGGGGCGCGCTGTTTTCGAGAGCATGAAGCCCGACGCCCGGGTATGTGATGTCGCACGGCGTTATGGTGTGAAGGCCCAGCAGTTGACGACGTGGCGCAGATTGGCGCGTGCTGGCCGGCTCGCATTGGTCACGGACGACGCGGCGGATTTCGTGTCGATCGAGCTGAGCGATCCAGTGGCGTCAGGCAAGAGCGAGGGCCCGTCGAGATTACGATTGGCAAGGTTTCGGTCCGCCTGGATGCGGACGTGTCGGCGGTGCGGATCGCGGAGATCGTGACTGCGATCGAGCGCGGCGCATGATCATTCCGGCGCAGGGACTGCGGATTGTGCTTGCTGTGCGTCCTGTTGACTTCCGGTGCGGGCACGACGCGCTGGCCGGTCTTGTGCAAAACACGCTTGGGCTCGATCCGCATTCGGGCCTGATCGTGGTTTTTCGTTCGAAGCGCGCCGACCGGCTGAAGATTTTGCTATGGGACGGCACGGGCCTCGTTTTGGTCTACAAGCGCCTTGGCCGCGATGGTCGTTTCGAGTGGCCGCAGATCAGCGACGGCGTCATGCATCTGACGCGCGTGCAGTTCGAAGCGCTGTTTGAAGGGCTGAACTGGAAGCTGCTGAGCGCATCCTCGAGGGCTTCGACGGCATCCTTCAGGTCGACGGATACCAGGGCTATCATCGGCTCGCACGGCCCAAGCGCAAAGGCGGCGTGCCGCTGCGGCTGGCCGCATGTTGGTCCCACTCAAGGCGCAAGATCATCGCAGCGACTCCGAAAGCCGGCTCACCCATCGCCGAAGCCGTTCTCGCGCGCATCGCCGCACTCTATGCGATCGAGAAGGAGATCCGTGGCGCCGACGCCCCGGCTCGGCAAACGACCCGTAACGAGCGATCACGGCCGCTCGTCGCTGAACTCGAGAGGTTTCTGCGCGAGCAAGCCGCTCGCCTGTCGCCGGGCAGCGAGATGGGCAAGGCGATCGCCTATCTCCTGAACCATTGGGATGGCCTCACCTTGTTTCTCGACGATGGTTGCGTTGAGATGGACACCAATCCCGTCGAAAATCAAATCAGGCCGCTGACTCTGACGCGTAAAAATAGTTCATTTGCTGGTCACGACGAAGGTGGTCGTTCATGGGCGCGCATAGCTTCGCTCATCGCCACCTGCAAAATCAACAGCGTGGAGCCCTACGTCTGGATGAAAGCGACGCTCAAAGCGATCGCAACCGGTCACCCGCAGTCCCGGATCGACGAGCTCCTGCCCTGGTCGTTCGGCCGCACCTCGTAATTCTCCGTCGTTGCCGCCTCCATACCCCCCGCCAGCGATTTGCAAACACGTTGATCAACAGACTGCAATCCCCACGCCAAACCTTTGCGAGTGGGACGCGAACGTCGCTTACGGTAAGAGAAATATGAGAACCTGGTGCAGTTGTCGGGCGCCGCAGACATTACGTTGCTGTGGCGGGTTTGCGACAAGACTGGCTGGCGCCGAACATGATCGACGAGGACGCGAGCCACCTCAGCGTCACGCGTTGCGTCCGCTCCTTAAACAGCCAGTCGGGGCTGCGTCATCGCCTAGACGATGCTGCCAATCAACGCGCCCGAGGCGGTCTCTTGCGCGCGAGCAAGATCACCATTCACCAGTGCTCCACTTTCCGTCGCGGCCGGATCGCCAGCGGACGGGCAAACCGCTTTCCCCCGAGCCGCTTGGGTCTGGCGACCATCAGGACCGAGGCCGTCATGCGTTCCGCGCCGCTCGCTTGCATCTTGGCTATCGCCCGAGCGAGCGCGTCGTCCAGGACGTGAGAAGGCCCAGCTGTTCGGCCGCAACACCGACGAATGCCGATCTCAAGTCGTTAGGTGAGCGCGAGCTTCAGAGTCGCCCATCTTGGTCAACCATGTGGAGAGCTGCTAAGGCTAATCGATAGCGCCACACGCAGAAGCTAGCGTTTGTGTGCCCGGGCGGGCAAGCAAGAAACGGCTACGCTTCTTCGCCAGCGGACGCTTAGAGGAAGACGGCCATTTCAGCGGCGGCTTCGCCAACAATTACAACGATTTGTCTTAATCAGGACACGAGTGAATCCTCTTTTCCAACAACAAGGCGCGAGCGCCATCTGCATGACGCGTAGCATCAATAGCAGCCGGATAAAGTTGGCGGATCGTATTGCCTCATCTGACGATGAAAATCTCAGCTTGGCCGATGTAGCTCCGGCTGACGGCCTGTCCGACGTTGCATCATGGCGCGCAGGATCGGACGCACTGGGGACATCGCGGAGTGCGCATTAAACGCAGCGGCAGCCGCAGTCCCGAGATCATCGGCCAGCGCCGCACCTTTAGCCGTGCGCGGGATGATCGTCTGGGCTGCTTTGCGTCTGAGCGATTTCTTTCTTCATTTAATCAGGTGAACAGATCGCTCCGCTCTTGCCGGACTCTCAGATCGCGCTCTCGTCTGTTCTCGCGTTGGCCCGGCTATCGCGGTCATTCTGCTTATCGGACCAAGCATAGGCTCAAGTGCAGGCCAGAACAACTGGTCGCGGACAGAGATCGAAATGCACATGTTCGGTATGGGACTGGGGCTGGCTGCGGTCAGCGTCGCCTGACCTCCTAACGAGCTTTCCGTCAGATGAAACGATGCAGGACGCAGAGCTGCGCGCCGACCGCGAGTTGAGGTGGAATGAGTTCAGGATCGGAGATGATCGCATCAGACGTGGTAGATGCAGCCGCGAGTTTGTCTTTCTTCTTCGACCTTTGTCAGCTTCTCGAAAGCCAGCCTCTCTAACACTCGAACTTGGCCTCTTGATGACGAAGCTGCCCATGCCGGAATTCGTGACGAACTTCAGCTCATTCCCTCTGGGAGATATTCTAGAGGCCTTTGGTCTCTTAACAAAAAGGAGGGCTTTATGGCTCCAAGCCCGATCGATAATGCCCGTTCACCAGAATCACCGACAGCGCACGTCTGGACACAGGAAGATCATGATTTGTTCAGCGAGATCATGAATGAAGCTGGACCATCATCGTCTGCCGCACCTGAGGAAGCGGTAGATGTCTCCTTCGCCGCTCCCCAGAGATTTTTACACGGTTCGCAAATCGCCCCTGACTCGATGGTCGATAGGCTGTTCCACCGGGGTCTCTTGCCAGACTCGGACCAGCCGACAATGACCTATGAAATCCAGGGTCACCGCTACACGGCCGGTTTGGATGAGTGTAATCGCGTTCTTCTTGTTCATAACCCTGCGGAAGACCAAGTGCTTGGGGCCGGCCGGGCGGGGGTACCGGACTTCGGAGCCTTCTTCGCGGAGAACCGACGCTATGGAAGGCCGCTACCACAGCAATGGGCCACACCTGCCCTCATAGACAAGCTGCGCGAAGAAGGTTTCATGCCGACCGCCAATAGCCCCACGACCATCCATCTTAACGGACGGGCCTACAAAGCCGAACTAGCCGAAGGAGGATTCGTTAAGCTTACGCGGGTATGAGACCAACTTGACGGTGAGCCGATCGCGCTGGGTCTGAGTCGTGCGGTCACTTTGGTTGTCCTTACCTGGATAGACGGTTCATCGCTTAGCAGTGGATTGTTCGAGCCGCCAGCGGGTACGCATCATCGGGCCCGCTGGCAGCGCTCGAGATGCACGGTCATCCTGGCCATTCGTCTGCGTGGTGCCGACCTGTCATCCGGCCGGCAATATTGTCGCCGTGTTGCTTCACTCGAGGATGTTGCTGGCGCTTGACCGATACAGCTCCGGCTGTGGGCCAGTCCGAGGTTGCACCATTGCGCGCGGGATCGGAAGAACCGGGGTGCGTCGCGGAGTGCCCAAGGCACGCCGCCGCGCCCCGGTCCCGGGATCACCGGCCAGCGCCGCACTGTTAGCCGTGCGCGGGATGATCGTCTTCTCGGCTGCTTTGCGTCTGAGGGATCCCCGTGAGCGCTGCACGACGGTGTGCCGCGGCCGAACTGCTCGGGGCGGTGCTTCGCGAGGTGACCGAGAATTACCAGGGCAAACGGGGCTCGGCCGCAAGCCAGCGCTCGATGTCGGCTGGGTTCGGCAAATTGGGCAGAAACCGGTGCCCGTTGAGCACTTGCTTGGAAACGGCGGAGGCCCTGCAAGTGCGAGGCTGGATTGTCTTGGCGGACGCGAAGGTATTCTCAAGGAGGTGGCAGCAAAGATCGCCTAGCCGCAAGGACCGTCGCAAGTGGCGCAGTCGCTTTGCGTAGCAGTGGGATTGCGTGAGCGTATTTGTCGAGGAAATCGTGTCAATTTAACACTACCAAATCTGGGCGTTCTGCAAGCAGTAGCTCCACCGTAGAGTCACGCAAGATCGCATGCACATAGGCGTGTGCAACCAGCCTCAAAAACCGGAAAAGAACGTCATGGCGAACATCAATCTCAGCTCCCAATCTATTGCAGGTGCACGCGCCGGACAGCGAGCCGCCACCGCCCGGAAAGTCATTGAATGGCGAGCGCCGGCCCCGAGACGCCGAGGCTTCCACATGATCCACGGAATGAAGCCCATGGCGCGGATGCTCGCAGCAATTAGGCGCGGGCTAGCCTTGTCCGATCTTGACCGGTGCTGCGCAATCTGGTGGCTCTATCGTCTCCATTTCGGGTTCACCGGCGACGTGATGTTGGGGCTCGCCGCGGTCAGGATTGCCCAGGAGAGATCCCGCTGCGGAATTTAGGAATCGTGGGGGCGCGCCTTCCATACGGGCTCGGCGCCCTGCCGCCGGTTACGTGTTTGGCTGGCGAGGAAAAGTGGCCGAATGCCGATTGCCTTTAGTCTCCCCCAGCCAATTGGGCCGCATTCACTTCTAGCGCCGAGGATCTGCCCGTGGGGGTGGCACCAAAGTGCAGGCAAATACGATGAGCAGATTGCAAAAACTGAACTTGCGCTCGCCCTTCACACGATCAGTAAGCTGAATTTGATGTCGGATGATGCTGCTCATGAAGGTCCCAGCAGGGGCAGACGACCGGGCCATAGCGGGGAGTGTAGGAATCAGGACGGTCTGGAATCCTTGGTCACGTCTGGTGATCGGGGGCAAGGACGCGCGGCTCGCATTCCATCTGGTGATCTTCTGCTGTTACATGAAAGGAAATGACCCGCGTGAGTTCGCGTGGCGATGCAAGGGCGGGTAGCTCGCCAAGCAATACTGCCCGAGTCGTTGCGCTGGATGGATCCTCGCGCAGAACCTCACCGACGCTGTGTACCCACGGCTTGAATTCCTCTGTGAGCGGCTCGTCCGTTGCAGACCGCCAGCCGTTCAACTCTCCCCTCGGTGAATAAGCCGTTGATCTTTCGCCAGGCACTTTGCGTCCGCCTCCGGCCGCCGCGCGATGAGACAACGGCCGCGGCTTCCCGGTCGGTCGGCGCCTTCGCAATGGTACGCGGAATCGGCTTTGGAGCGAATTCCGGGTCAACGGATCGAGCTCTTATCACCAGAAACGAGCTCCGGTTCGCGAGCGGAGTTGCGCTCGCCTTGTCCATGCGGGCGGTTTGCAATCGAAGCAAGCCGGTGTACAGGCGTGATCGCGACATAGTCCTCGGCGGCGAATGGGCGCCGAGGACTGGGGCCATCAGCGAACTTCAGAACGGCCCCTAAGCATCTGCAGTTTGGAGCCTCGTAACAGTGAAGCCCTTAGTTGAGCTTGTAAGACGCCTGGAAGAACGTACCCCACCGTTCCATGCTGTAGTTCGCAAATCCTAGCGAGCCGCAGCCGTTTCCGCAGTCCGCGGAGTCCGCTTCCTTTTTCGTCCACATGGCCCAATAGCGGCCTCCAACGCCTAGGCTGATATTGTTGGTGACAAAGTAGGACAGAAGGCCTTCAACCTGGACGCCGCCGCCACCATTGCCGTGTTGCTCACTAAAGGTGGTCTTTTTGCGCAAGAGATGATTATCGCGGCCCTTGAAGTCGGTCCAGGGCAGGTAAGCGATGTCCGCATTCAGGCGCCAGCGCTCGGTCAGCATAGTTTCGGCGCTCAAGCCGATTCGAGGCGCATTCCATTGAGTATCTTGGCTGCCAACGATCCTATCGTCGCTCGGCTTGATACGACAAAAGTCCTGCGGATTTGTGAGCGGAACGCAACCCCTCGAGTCTGAGCTCTGGCTGTAATAGGCCCAGCCTATAAATCCGCCGATCTTGTAGTTCGTACTGCGCAGGACATCGTAACCGGCGTCGGCCGTGTAATATGCAAATCGCCCGTTTGACTCACCTGAACGAGTATTTAGGTAGGGGTATCCCTCGTGGGGCAGCCAATCTTCATCGTTCGATTTCCCTTTGTTGAAGAACCCGATACCAAGGCTACTCTTCAAGAACACTCCCCAGGGACTGTCGACACGGCCGAATACCTCCCCCGAAAGTCCGTCCAGTGCATGATAAGTGAGCCTGGAAATCAGTATGCTGGGGTCTTCAGGCCAGCCATACGGGACTGCGCTTTGATCCCACTGGAATCTTCCCCGGCTCAGCCAGAGCCGCGAGCCCCCTTCGAACGACCAACCGGACGTGTAGGGAATGGGTGGTACGCTGCCGGCTGATCTCGCATGCAGCGGCGAATCGGACTTTGGTGCGGCTTCTGGGTCCGCACCAAAGTGGTAGTTCAGACCAATTTTCCCAATGTGATAGTTGCTGGACAGGCTGGTCGTGCTCGCCGGCAAAATCGTAGACGGAGATAACTTCGCGGTCGAAGCGGTCGCGACGCTCGGCCCGCCAAAATGCAGATAGTCATACTCGACGTTCACCGACCATGAAGGCGTAAGGGCTTGCTCCACACCGAGCCCGATGACGCCACCAACTTGGCCATAGTCGAAATGGGTTTTCTCCTGTGGCAGGTCGCCCCCTTCAAAGTTGTTGACGATGTCGCCTCGATTATTTTGCCAGGCTGCACCTGCCTTGAGATAGGCAAGCGTTTGCCCGAGCGAGCCGAAGGCGTAACCGATGCGACCGGTCCCGGTCGCAAAGAGGTTCGGAGCTGCGTTGCAGTTTGCGCTTACAATCAAGTCTGAGGCTGCGAGGCAGGTGTTTGAGCCGCTCGCGACAGCTGCGCTGGCATCCAGTTCGAGGCCGTACACCCAACTATTGTTCTGCCAATTGTAGCCGATTTGGCCACCTGCGACGAAGGAGGGAATATCGACGACGTCGCCGTAGATCGGTGGGCCGAACGGATTGGTGAAAGAGGTTCGACCGTACCCGCCGCCTACATGCCCGCCAATGTAGCCTCCGGACCAGTTCCACACCGACGGTGGCAGGGCTTCTCGCCCGAGGTTCGCCATAGATGTACCCGTTGTGGCGATCGCCATGGTCGCAGCCCCCAAAAAGAGAACTCTTGATCGCATAAAGATTGCCCTGAACTTTCCCGAGTTGTAGTCGCGCTCGCTAAGTATCGCCGCACGGCAAATCGTCGGAGCACCAGGCCCCCAATAACGAGCCGGGGCCGCTCCGAAGATCACCGCACGACGATTGGTGATGACGTCCTCAACGTAGCAAGCCGCGTGCCGGAGCAATTCCTTTGTTCTGCAGGAGCTTACTAAGAGCGTGCCGCGTCAACTTCCCTACATTGGGTGGAAGGCGGACGAACGAGTGTCGAGGTTCGCTGCATTGCGGAGCTAGCGTCCAAGGCACGTGCATGTGCCGGAACTTTGTGGTCTGCCCGGTGAGCACAAGCTGGTTCAGCTTGGATGAGCCGTGAGATTTCAAGCCTAGTGTTCTTTTCACTCCGCGAGCTGCCTGATGGCAACCAGCCGGCCGTTGCAAGTTCAGCTCGTACTAGGGTCTGTACCTAAATAGCGCCACGTGATTCTCTTGCCTACGTGTTGATTCGGGGGCGAGAGAATGCGCGCTGGTTTGTTTTGGCTGAACGACAGGCAATGGGCGCGTATCGAACCGCATCTGCCGAGGGGACTGACGGGGCCGGATCGGGACGACGACCGACGCATCGTCAGCGGCATCATTCACATGCTGCAATCGGGTGCACGATGGCGTGATTGTCCACGTGAATACGGCCCTTACACGACGATCTACAATCGCTTCAATCGCTGGGCCAAGCGAGGACGATGGTGCGCAATCTTCGAAGCGCTGGCCAAGCCTGGCGAAGACGGCGTCGTACTGTCGCTCGACTCGACCTCGATTAAAGCTCACCGGTGTGGCTCCGGCGGAAAAGGGGGGAGCACAATCAAGCAATCGGCCGCTCGCGCGGAGGCCGCACGACAAAAATCCATGCGCTGAGCGATCCGCTCTGCCGGCCGGTCGTCCTGCATCTGACTCCAGGCCAGGATGCCGATATCGCTGCGGCTCCCGATGTCCTGGCGCTCGCGCCACCCATGAGCGTGCTCCTCGCCGACAAAGGGTATGATGGCGACAAGCTTCGCGGCGCAATCATTCGTCGTGGCGCCAAGCCCGTAATCCCCAATAAATCTAACCGTGTCGTCATCCATCGCTTCAACAAACGCGCCTCCAAAGGACGAAATGTCATCGAACGCTGCTTTGGCAGGCTCAAGGACTTCCGGCGCATCGCCACGCGATATGACAAGCTCGCCCGTAATTTTTTGGCCGCTGTTCATCTCGCCGCTCTCGTCGCATATTGGCTCAATTGAGTCTGGACCCTAGTTTTTGGGAGCGTGAGTACGCCAGGAAGCTAGGAGTCGTGCTCGGACCGCTTTAGGATCGACGCGCCCATTGTCTTGCGGCTTTCGTCCCTCGCGGCATCCTTGAGCGCGTAATGATAGTTGATCGGCAAGATCGGATGGACCTCGGCCGACGAAATCGATCACACGATAGTCGCTGATCTCTTATCTAAACAGGTCCTGATATGGCAGTATGTAGGATCGTGACCAGATGGGACGGATGCTCTCTGCATTGCGCGAAGCTAAATCGGAGGCGCAAAGATCGAGCCGCGATAAGCCCTCATCAAGTGCGTTTGTAACAGCACATCTGCTACTCTGACATCAAGCGGCACAATCGGCCTATCCTAAAGGTAATATCAGGATCGGTGCCCGGGCCATCTCAGGAAATATCGAGGATCAAGACTCAAAAGTCAGTGCGAGAACGGGCACATCCGCGGAGATCCGGCGTTGGGTAAGCTCTAGAGATGCAATGAAGTCCGCCTCGAGGAGATACCTCATCGAAAGCGCTCCCGCGACGGTGCGCCAAGGAGCTCTGCGCGCCAAGGGATGTCTGTCGAACAAGGCTCCGCTCGCAAATCTTCTTGCTCGGTAAGGCAGCTAGAAAATTGGCCGAGTCGGTCGATGGCCACAACGAGTTGCCGAAAGTCTTGCCGGCGTAATTCGCCAACGGATCAAGTCGTCAGACCGCGAACTTGAATCCACCGTCGCCTAGCCCGTTGGGGCATCAAGATTCATGGATGGTTCTTCATTCCACGATACGTCACACCGTGGATCGAAAAATAAGTAATTGCAGGTCAGTTCTTCACCGGGTTGTACGTCACGGGCTGTGAAAACTCGGCGGTCGTCTTGGTATGTGTTTGGGCGGCTGCTGTGGTTCATGAAGCGGGCATTGTCAGCATTGTACTCGATAACACCATCGTAAGCCTTGTAGTCTCTTGGATAGGCATGCTTATCAAGTAGCGCTTGGAATGTTGGAGCTAGGGCTTCGTATTGTTCAGGCGTCACCGTGATGTCAACGATTGGGTTGTGAATCCAGATCAACGAACCTTTGGGCAAACGAGTCGCGGAGAAAAGTCCAATACCGCCAAACCTGTCTGGCTTCAAAATTGTGTCGACGATCAGCATTGAAGAAGTCTCCCGGAGTTACTACCCAGCAAACTAACTGACGTGAGCTGCGAAATCTGCTGCACGAATTGGTAGGCTCGTTTATCCGCGCCTCCATCACAATTTATGTCTTCTCCAGGCGTATTGGGCCGCCTGCTGCGGATCGCCTCCAGCGACAAGGCCGTGAGCTGGGAGGGCTGCAAGTCAGTCGCATTCCGAGCAAAGATCCGTGTCGATTATAGCGGCGAGCTCGTGTCGCACGATCATGACCTGTTACCAGCGCGACGGCGCGCTCGATGCTCTCGCGGCCCGGCAAGCCGCCGACAAGCCCTTCATCGCAGCTTCAAGAGCCGCCCGCGGGTGAATGCGTCAGTGCGTGCCCAGGCAACTGTGGATGTGGAGCAGATATTGCAGGCAAAGTGCGCGGGAGGCCGGCACTCGACTGCCGATTTCGCTGCACAACCGCCTCGAGGCAATCAACGTGATCACGCCGTAGTTAGCAAGAAAACGGAGGTAGAAGTTCGGCCCAACGAGGAGTTGCTAAGCGATGATGCTGGCAAGTCATCGACGCGAGCAGCGGACATCTGTGCTGCCCAGAACCGCGCCAACCTCGCAGGAGCAGCCGGAGCAAGCTATGGTCCAATAACAAGTCCAATTCCGGAACTATCTGGACGGGCTCCATGCGTTTGAGATGTCCCTCGGCGTCTACATTCGTGGGTGATGGATGAGCCGAAGGTCATCGGAGCCTCCGGGTCCGAAAAGGGCGGTGTAGCGCTCACCATGAATGTCGTATTGTTTTGTCGGATGCGCTTCGTCCGGCAGAAGGCCCCACTGGCCGAGTTTCGCCCGCATCGTGTCCGGCGCGGGTTGGGTGCCGTGCAAAAAAGTCTCGGGAACGGAGAATGATGCAGCGTAAATCTCGCGGGCCGCGGGGTACGTCCTCTGAGCCCTGGAGGACGCCGGAGCGGCTTGCTCAATCGACCGTCCAAAAAGCGATCGGGCGGTTCGATCCGTTGGCTGCAGGCTGGGCGGCAGAACGTTTTCCGGTCGAGATCCGAATTGAATGGTTGAGCCTGGCGGATTGAGTGGGGTGCTTCGCCTCATCGCCCCCGCAGGCACGAACAGCGCCGTGTAACGGTCATTGTGAACGATAAAACTGGTAGGTCGGCTGTCCTGGCTCGGCGGGACGTTGCTGCGCTCGTGCGCAGCGGACGCGTGCTGGTCGCCGTGCTGCGCGTTGAACGGACCAACGGCCGCTTCTGAGTCCAGGGCTTGGTGATGACCCTCGTTTGGTTCGAGAGATGACGATGGGCGAGCGTTATCCACCATGGCCCACAGCAGATCCTGATCGTAGACTTCCTCAGGAAGGACGAACCGGCTGCTGGCCAGAAGCGGTGCGCCGGCGTCTTCAATTAACTCGCGACCGGTTGAATTGCCGGGCTCGGTGCGCTGGCGCGCAGTGGCATTTTCTTCCGCCAGGCTTAGTGTCCTCTGCCTCTTCGTAGGTTGGCCGGTGTAATCCTCATCCACAACGACTTCGTGACCTGAGCTGGAAGCGACCGAGGCTAGCTCGTTTGCAGCCGGCCGGTAGGCGCCGCTCCAGCTGAAGTAACGAACGGCTTCTTCGGGATCCGGTGCCAGACCACCCGGGGCTGGCCGGTTGAGAGACGATGCTAGGATCGCTTCGCGTATCGGCTCTTGCCACGGATCCTGATCGTGACCTTGCGCAGTCAGTTCCTCCGGCCCACCCTGCGGCGCGCGATGCTGCGCAGCGGCGTCCTCGCGTCTGGTGACTGCGTGTTCGGGATGAGGACGGTCCGTGCTCTGGTGCTCAAGTCCCAATGCCTGGGCCAGTCTAAGGCCTTCTTCAGACAGATGAGGGTAGTAGGGATCATGAAAAACGGGATTCTCTGCGATTGTCGAGGTATCAAGCTGGGGCACTTCATCCAAGTAAGGCTCAAACTCCGCTTGCTGCTGTTGCGGTGCCGCGGCGTGGTCACGGTCGAGTGGGTTGATGCGGTTAAAAGGGTCCATGTCGACTCTCCGGTGGTTTGAGTCGGCTCGCAATGCCGATCCAATCGTGTCACTGTCTCACTCTATTAGGATCAGCTGTCGACAAGCTGACGTGCTTAGAGACTAACCGGAGTGCGATCTCAGCTCAGTCATTTCGCCGCAATCGCGACTGGTGACGAAGCCGAGCAGGCGGCATCGTTTTTGCCTGTTTGGGACGGGCTCAAATACTGTCGGCACTCTGACGCCGCGATGATCTCGGCAACTGATTGTGGCTCTTCGGTCATCCCAACGTCTCACGCTTGCTCAGCTTGCACAATCTAATACGGTTGGTGGCCGACAACGGTTCCTGGCTCGCATGTTCGTGTGCCGTACCGCGGCGGATGCTCTCGCTCGGATTGTGGTTCTCTGCTGGTGCTCGGCCGGCAAGACACAGAAAGCCAATAGGCTTTATATCGGCGATCCTTGTCCGGTAATCGCGGCCACGCACATATTTGGTGCGCTCGCAGTAAAGATGTCGAGTGCATGCTCCGCGACCGCGCCGGCTGGGCGCCGTTGAGACCCTCCATGGCCTTCTTCTTGCCGCTCAGAACCAGCTCGGGCTCTCTTTGATCGCCGGCGGACTTGTGCTGCGGCGCACGTATTTGCCCCGCGATCGATTGTTCAGGCCCCAAAAATCGCTAATAGCAAAAGATTCGCCGCATCCTTTCCAGCAGGGCCGATCGTGCCTCCTGAAATCGCGAGTCAACATACGGCCCGGCTAAGCAGGGGATCAAAGCTCCTGGTCGCCGCGCTCGGCTGGCAAAATCAAGTACGTGAAGCGGATCCAACCGGCGAGAGTCGCGCGCCCGGTCCTCACCTTGGGCCCGGCCGCCTCGATTGCGCCGATAGCTTTTGCGGTGTTGCGCGGCCATCCTTGGCCGCTTCATCTCGCCGGCGTCTCTGGAACGATTCCGTCGCGGCACCGGGCGAGCAGAACACGCGCTCTGTTGCGCAGAATTTGTAGCACGCATGATCAACCGCAGGCGGCTGAGCGAAGGGCAGGATGTTGATAGTCTCATTCTGGCCATATCGCCTCGTCGAGAAGTTCTCGCAAATTCACCATCCGCGTTGCTCCGCTGCTTCCCTAAGCGCGTCATCAGCCAGATTCCTGCATAGCTCCCGCTTTGTTCGTATTCACCCGGTCCCGTTCAAGACCTCGATGTGCAGAGCCCGACAGCACATTGCAATTGAATCGATCTGAGATCGCAAAGAGATGATTGTCTGAACCAAGCGCGCGAGTCCTGGCATGTCGATTGCTGGGAAGTGCTTGCTACACCATGCACTGAACTAGACGCAAAGGCCGAGTCAGATCCAACTTGCCGTCGAAACCAATTCTCTAGCTTAGAAGCGGCGCTGCTTACTGCCGCTCCGCCCAACGGAGCCAAGTCATGCTGAGCGACACATCCAAATTCTTCGCCTCCATTCGCATCAACAAGCAGGAAGCGCAGGAGGAGCGCCGGACCGCGGTGCGATGCGAATGGCCTGATTGCCAGAACAAGGCAACCCATCCCGCGCCAAAGGGCCGCCACAATGCGCGCGAATATTGGCACTTCTGCATCGAGCATGCTCGCGAATACAATCAGTCCTACAATTTCTTCTCCGGGATGGACGCCGAAGCGATCGCGCGCTACCAGAATGACGCGCTGACGGGCCATCGTCCAACTTGGAAAATCGGCGAGCCCATCAGCGCCCGCAAGATGACCGGCAGCCCGGCCCATTCCGAGGACGACTGCGATGCTTTTTGCATGCTCGCTGAGCTGAAGGGACGCGCCCGCGCGGAGGCCAGGCCTGAGACGCGCAAGCTTTTCAATGCCAAGCGGAAAGCGTTGCAGGTGATGGGCCTGAATGTCGATGCGACGCTCGGAGATATCAAGGCGAGGTACAGGGCGATGGTCAAGAGGCACCACCCCGATGCCAATGGCGGCGACCGCTCTACGGAGCAGCGCCTGGTCGAGATCATCAAGGCCTACCATTACCTGAAGACCGTGGTGCGGGAGAGCTAACCCGGACACGACTTGAACGGCTTCACCTCACCCGCCATTCCATAGCCCTTCATCGTGTGAAGGCTGCACCCGAGCTGGCGTGTAACCCGCTTCAGACCCTAGGCCCGAGAGGCGCAACATTTCCGCCACGCCACAAGGAGTTCTATCAACCTGCTCCCGGACCGATCAACAACGAGCCTTTGTTTCTTTCCTCGTTCATTCGCTCTCTCCTCGGGTTTGCAAGGAGGGGGCAAGTCTTCACGACGCCGATGGGAAGTTCGCAAAGGCGAGCCACAGCGAAAGTTCGAAAGTGCCGTCCTCGACTGCTCGAAAAGCAGAGCCACACTAAACTGCTGCTCCGCTGCCCGCAGGAAGGTTGGTACTGGACTTGCCTCGCGCGTTAAGATGGCACTCAGGGAGTGCCATTCGCGCCCCGTCAATGCAGGTGAGACGGCAGGCCTTTAATCACGCTCTTGATCTATATCAAATTCTGTGTCGCGCATGAGACGTTGTCGCATGTTCGACGTATGTCACATCCGCTCAACCAGAGGAGACCATCTTTCTGCGAGTGCCCCTATTATGGGGGCAAGTTCTCCGATCGGCGAGTGGTGCGAGAATTGCTGTGCGCATCGGTGGTTCTTGGAAAGTCCTGAGGATCGCATGCACGCTGTCGTCCTCGTCAAGCAGCCATTTGTTGATGTCCGCGGGTGGTGGCCCAAAATGCGCAAGCACCTGAGGGCGCTGGACCCGTCCGGGTGTGGTGTGCCGAGCTGCGAACAGTTCCATGCCGACCTCGCTCCTTTGCGGTGGCGCTCGAGATGCCGGCATGTTCTTACGAGAAGTGCTGACCGTGTCCGCCGCAATCGTTGCATGATTTGCCAGCCGTTCTTTCGAGAGACTGGGGCACTGGCACCTCGGAGAGCAGCCCGACCGGTCAGCAGCGAACAAAGTCAGCTTCGCTTTGGCTCGACCTGCCAGCGTGCGTCAAGTCGCTCCGATTATCTTCTCGGAGCGTGCTGGGACCGTGTGAAACAGTTCTGGGCCGGCGCTTTCCTTTCGCGCGCGAGCTTTCAGCTGCAAGAAGCAAAGCCAACATCTGTGTAAGCAAACGGAAATAGAAAATGGATGACCAGTCGCACGGCAAAATGCCACTCGCTTCAAGCAGACGGGAAAGCCGCGGGCCCGACCTATTCAGCTTCATCGAGTGCGCTATACAGACAAGATCAATCGCAGCGCTGTTCGATCTTCTTGTGAATTTCGCGAGCAATGAAGGCTTTGATAAAGTCGCCTACGGAGCACTCTCCTGCTCCAATGAGCGTCGTTTGCCAGAGTATCTACCGCCCCCGCCAACTATAAACTTCCCGTCTGATTGGTGCCAACGCTATGCTGAACAAGAATATCAAGCGATCGACCCGGTGGTCCGGCGGACAGCAATGCTGCCAAGGCCCTTTCTTTGGGATGAACTAACCAGTCGATATGAACTGCAGCCCCGTGAGCTGCGCGTCTTACGCGAGGCCAAAGAAGCAGGCCTTAAGCA
This sequence comes from Bradyrhizobium sp. B025, assembly GCF_042257955.1. NCBI lineage: Bacteria > Pseudomonadati > Pseudomonadota > Alphaproteobacteria > Hyphomicrobiales > Nitrobacteraceae > Bradyrhizobium > Bradyrhizobium sp. B025. Next base: position 1,285,622 of record NZ_CP170150.1, read on the forward strand.
TGGCATGAGCGTGCCATTGTTTGGATCGCAAGGCCGATCGGCTTTCGTATCGTTTGCATCTCCTTTCGATGATGCCGATCCACAGGATCGCATGGCTCATCTCACGACATTGGCGTCGGCGTTTCACAACGCTGTCGCGCAGATTACACCGCCGCTTGATGAGAGTTGCGAGACAGACATTCCGCTAACACCGCGAGAAACAGAGTGCCTATACTGGGTCGCAGAGGGGAAGTCAGCCTGGGTAATCGGGCAACTTGTTAACGTCACTGATAATACCGTCAATTTCCACATGAAGAACGTCATCAGAAAGCTAGGGGCGGCAAACCGGACAAATGCTGTAGCCAAAGCAACCCGGCGCGGCATCATTTAGCTCCGTACGCCTTCAAAGGAACGATCAAGGACCCTGCGTCGGCGGGCTCTTCCTTTGCGATTCATCTGCTGCGGTCGGGATAGCCGATCTCTAGTGGATTCAACGATGTACTTCAACGGAATTGGCTCAAACCAGATGACGGGGCAAGCGCATCCGGCGCGCGTGTCCGGTGTTTATCAGTGGCTGGCGTGGACCTAGGGGCGTCGGCGCTTCATGCAAGTCTCGCTGCGTCAGACTCGCCTGAGGCTGGATTTCCTAGTTCGGACAATGCAGGTCCTAGGCGGTAAATCGCATGCTTTGTCATACCGACCACGCGATCCCGGCGCTATTGATATGAAGTTCCATCCGTTTCAGATCGAGGATGTCGATCTGTTTGCCAGGAATCGCGCTGTTATAGGTTTTTGCAAGTAAGTGTTGCTAAACAGGCTGCTCAACGCAATGAACGGGTTGAAGCAACAATGACAACATCTTCATTCTCGCCACCAACCGTCTCGAGGCTCTCGAGGCTGCGCCAGCCGGCCGTCCCGGCCATATCAATCAGGCAACTGAGGTGCCGCTGCTCGATGCGACCGCCCGCGAAAGCTGGTTCGTCCCTATGGCAGGGGCTTGCCGCTGGACGAAGCCGTGATCGCTGAAGCCAGGCCCTTCACCTGAGCGGCAGCGCGGCCCTTATCGAGAAGTTGATGCTTCGCGTTGTGCAATCGAGGCTTGCCAGCTGCGGCAATGTCGGCGCGATTTCCACTAACATGAAGCTACCTGCCCGTGCGCAGCGAGTTCAATCGCGATGCGCATTGCATTGTGGCTATGGTGCGCGCCCCACAACTAGGCGCGTCCCAAGTTACCTATCGAAGGATTTGTGGTGAGGGGTCTCCAGCCGTCGACCTTGCGCATGTTGATCTGGCCGGGGGTGAGCAGGCCAGGACGGCATTGCCGCGGCGGCCGCTGATGGCAAACGGTCTTGATCTTGATCCGTCGCTCGAACTCCTCACGCGGCCGCTCAATTGCGTCGGTAGCCGGAATAAGATGTCGCGGCGCCAACTTCCGCTGCGGTGTTCTACAGCGCGGTGTATGGTGCTACCATCGGCGCAGAGGCAGCGGGAGCGCGAATGGCAGGTACGACGACGCGGGCGATGAGCCGGGGTTCGGCTCGGGAGCTTGCCTCTGCGACCCGGTGAGTTGTACCAAGAGCGCGAATTCTTCTTGTCGTTTCGCCGCAGCTCAGATGCCACTGAGGCGAGTGATTGGGGGCGGCATCCCACCGAAGCTTCGGAGAGGTGTTGTTTGGGGAGGCGGCAGGCTTCACCGGCAGCACCGATATGGCGAGGAGTGGGCCAACGCGCTGGCAAGACCCCGCTGGCCAGCGATGAAATGTTGCTCGAGGTCGTAGGAACATCATGGCGGTCTCGCGCGTGCGGACGCCTCTCGCGGAGCGAGTATGTCGGCCGGCCGCTGCAAGCAAGGCGACTGGCGCAGGGCTCTCGACCAAACCGACAAGATCGTCCCGCTCAGCGGCCAAGCGGAGGAAACTAACTGTCCCAGATTTGATGCGTCAGAGGCCCCAGATTCGTCATCCCGAATACGTTGGAACTTTCGGCAGGATAAGCCGAAGAGCAGGCCAATATATGCCCGCTATTCGAACTTCTGCCGATTTGCGTCAGCAACCCGGACAAGAGACTCTTCTCGACGCACATGGGGCAGACGCTAGCGGCCAACAAGCGGCAGGCGTTGGGCAGCTGAATGGTGATCGCCTCGCAATCGCGTTTGACGCAATAGCGATCTTGCGGCCGGTTCAACCCGCTACCTCAACTATTTTCGACTGCCAGCCCTAGTGCCAATTCGTTTGGGCAACTTCCTTCCACGATCGGCTTCGAAGTTCGCGCTAATTCGAGCGTGCAGCAAGGCTCGACAGCGAGGGACTGTCTGAGTGGCGGCAGGCACTGATCCTGAGCCCCGCGCAGCTGTTGCCGGCGCTCCTGCGGGAGGGTGGAGGATCGCGGCTACGCGCAGAACTCACCGAAACTGCCGGGGACTGCAAGTCCTTGATAGGAGTATCGCCACGGGAAGCTGTCCTGTTTGTTGATGCCCTCGCGTCACAGTGCCGCATCCGAATTCCTAGTCCTCTCATCTCGCGCACAATGGGGATTGACGAGGGAGCTCCGACTGAGTGTCGGATTCCGTTGTTCGCTGCCTTCATCTCACCTCGCATCCGCTTTTGCGCGACATCAAAGCGCTTAGATCAGCTCCTGACTAGATGAGCAAAACGCAGACCAACTTCAGTAACGGTTCTTGCTTCATGGCGCTCACGCAAAGATTAGAGTTCCGGCAATCCCAGTCGCTGGTCATGTCGCCGCAGCTGATGCAGGCGATCAAGCTGCTGCAATTATCTAATCTCGACCTCATGACCTTCGTGGAGGAAGAGCTGGAGTGTAATCCGCTGCTCGAGCGTGCCAGTGACGATGCAGCTGGGGCCGAAGCCCCGACTGAGGTCGATCAGGTCAGCGGCGATCAGCTGGCCGAGGCCCAAGTGCGCGACGCCCGGGATGGCGCCATGACCACCTATACCGAATGGGGTGGCGGCGGCTCGGGTGACGAAGACTACAATCTCGAAGCGTTTGTCGCGTCCGAGACAACATTGTCCGACCACCTGGCCGAACAACTGTCGGTCGCATTCACCGCGCCGGCGCAGCGCATGATCGGGCAGTATCTGATCGATCTCGTCGACGAAGCCGGCTATCTGCCGCCGGATCTCGGCCAGGCCGCCGAGCGGCTCGGCGCAACGCAGGAGGATGTCGAGCACGTTCTTGCCGTCCTGCAGGAGTTCGATCCGCCCGGCGTCTGTGCGCGTAACTTGCGCGAGTGCCTGGCGATCCAGCTCCGCGAGCTCGATAGATACGATCCGGCGATGCAGGCCCTCGTCGAGCATCTCGATCTCCTCGCCAAGCGCGACATCGCGAGCTTGCGCAAGCTCTGCGGCGTCGACGACGAGGACATCGCCGACATGATCGACGAGCTCCGCCGGCTCAGTCCCAAGCCGGGCATGAAGTTCGGGTCGGCGCGGCTGCAGACGATGGTACCCGACGTCTATGTCCGTCCGGCTCCTGATGGCGGCTGGCATGTCGAGCTCAACAGCGACACCTTGCCGCGCGTGCTGGTCAACCAGACCTATTATTCCAAGCTGTCGAAGAAGATCGGCAAGGACGTCGATAAGTCCTACTTCAACGACGCGCTGCAGAACGCGACCTGGCTGGTGCGCGCGCTCGACCAGCGCGCCCGCACCATCCTGAAAGTTGCGACCGAGATCGTGCGTCAGCAGGACGGCTTCTTTACCCTTGGTGTTGCGCATTTGCGGCCGCTGAATCTAAAGGCCGTTGCCGAGGCCATCCAGATGCATGAATCCACGGTGTCGCGCGTCACCGCCAACAAATACATGGCAACAAATCGCGGCACATTCGAGTTGAAATATTTCTTCACGGCATCGATCCCTTCGGCGGATGGCGGTGAGGCGCATTCCGCTGAAGCGGTGCGTCACCGCATCAAGCAGCTGATCGAATCCGAAGAGCCGTCAGCGGTTCTGTCCGATGACGCGATCGTTGAGCGCCTGCGAGTCTCGGGCATTGATATTGCCCGCCGCACGGTCGCGAAGTACCGCGAAGCCATGCGCATTCGGTCCTCGGTGCAGCGCCGCCGCGACAATATGTGGTCAACGATGAACAGTAGAGCATCGGGCGGAACTGGCCTCGATAAATAAACCCCCAGCTGTCGATTTAATCCGGAAGCGTAGCTTTGGAGGTCTCTGAAAGCGGGCCTTTGGAGCGAGATTGTTGATGGTGATGGAAGGAAGCTTCTGGCGCGGCATTTGAGGAGAGGTAGTATAGGCCGACTGCCGTCTAAGAGGGGCGAGCGTTTTCAGAGGCTCCGTCGGCGCCAAGCTCTTATTCCTCCCAAGTCCTCGCCTTGGCTTATTGTCGGCCGATATACGGCCCCGATCGGTAGCAGCCGGCTGATCTCGCACGCCAATGATCGCCACCACCTCTTCCGCGATAACTTTCCGGTTCGTTGCTACGCTGCACAACAAGGTTGTAGGGCGAATTATTGGCTTAACCATAATAGCTCGGCGCTAAATGTTGTAAAAACTACACTTGGAGCGCCCAGATTTTGGAAAATGAACAGGTTTTCGAGTGCGCAACTGTAGCCGCGCCCAGCATCGCCAAGTGCGGTTGGGCGGGATCGTCAGGATTGCGCCAAGTCGGGGCTGCTTAGGACCGGCGAGCTCATGGCGGCTTCAAGACAATCGACGACGTCCCGGCAGGAGGGACACATGACCTGGCTGAGCAGGGACAATCTGCCGAATGGCACGTGTTCTGACGAGGCGCATTCGAACTCGGCGGAAGCTAGCGACGCCGGCACACAAGTCGGCGTCGAACGCCATCGCTCATAGAGTCTTGAGATATTCGACAAGCGCTCGCCGTTCGGCGTCGGTCAACTCTGGTCCGATGATGCCGGGCGGCAGTTTCCTTAAGTCGGTTTCCTTACCCTCGAAAGAATGTCCGCGATTGCTGTTCCCAAGCAGCGACACATCGAAGTTCGTCAGACCGGCCGCACAGCTTTCGGACGACTGTGCTTTCGTCGCGAGCCCGACGTTGACCGGGTCGAACGCACGGCTGCCTACGCAAAACGACATCGGCCGCTTGGCGTGCGGCACCAGCATGTCTCTCAGGGTCGGAACAGACCCGTTGTGCAGATAAGGAGCTGTTGCCCAAACACCGTCCAATGGTCGCGCCCGGTACTGAGTGAAAAGCTGTCCCAGCTATTTAGGTTCATCGAGGGTACGATCAAGCATGTCATGCCGACCATCGTTGCCGAGATCGCCTATCAAAGCCTTGGAAGCGAAAAGCTGGTTGATTTTATCGATGAGCAGATACGCAGCGAGAAGACATCTGCAATTCGCACGCTGCTCTGCTCTTTCATGTTGCTCGAGATCGACTCGTTCCCTAGCTATAACCAGGATAAGTGAGTTTTACGAATCGGAAGATACGCCACGGTGGGTGACAGCTGTCATAACCGAGCGCCTGTACAGCTATTATCGGCAACGACCTCTGGCGGGCGCAACACGCAAAAAATTTGAGGAACTTGTTGTGACGCTAGAAATGCGCTTGGCCGGTAAATCTCGTCCAAGAGTTCGAGGAAATTATTTATCCGCCTTGAAGAAGAAGGCATTCAAAGAACCAAAGTCCTAAACTCTTATTCTGGATGAAGCGCCTCCTACAGTCAAAGATCGAGCCATGTCGCTGGACTTGCGGCGCGGATGGGGCGGCGGACTCGATCATGGCCATGGATCGCCTCAAGGGTCGCGCATGGCAACCGAAAGGCTACCATACGCCGGCCAGCTGATCGTTAGGGTCGCGCCGGGCGGCGATCATGGTTCGATGAACGCCGCTGCGCGCGGATCACGCCCGCCTGCCTTGACCAGATCGAACCACCGCTTCAGGTGCGGATGCGCGCACCAGTCGATCCGTCGTTGATCGACCGGGAGCGGTAGCCCGCGGGTCGCTTCGTCCGATGTCGATACGTTGCGCCACGCCTTCGATCTCGCCCAGGCCATCCTGGACAACAAGCATCTCGACGTGGACTATAAGACCTTCTCGCGACGGACGGTGAGGCACAGCAAGACGCTGGAACGCGTTGAAGGCGTCGTGGTTCGGCTCCTGAGTGGCGTCCTCGAGTTTCCTCCGGGCGCGCGGCCCCGCGAGGCACTGCGGGCGATCGGGCTGGAACGCTTTGCCCCGCCGCTGCTGATCGCGGGTAAGATCGATCTTCTTGGGGCCGATCTCTCCGGAGCCACTCCGCTCATCTCGGGATCGCGCCTAAGGAGGCAGATCATGTCCGCTTCCGGGAGCCGCCGGCGTATGTTTTGACGATCGAAAACTTGGCAAGCTTCAACAGGCACGTCGCCGAGGCCGACGCCGCTCGACTGGGTGCTACGCTGTATGTTGGCGGGTATCCCTCGCTTGCCAGCCAACAGGCCCTGCGCACGATCTCGGCAATGGTGTCCGAACAAACCCCGATCTTTCACTGGTCGGATATCGATCCGGACGGCACCTGGATATTCCACACGATGGAGCGCGCCGTCGGACGACCGATCCTGCCGCATCTCGGGGCGGGCGCCGACCAAAAAGTCCGCACCCGCTCGTTGCCCACCAAACTCCGGCATCGCTTCACTGGCGGCATACTTGGCCAAAGATGGATCCAAGATCCTCGAGCAGGAGGAGCTTGATCCGATTCTTCCTACGCCCACGTAGGCGTTCGGACTGACGAGGGCGCCAGCTTGCGTAACGGGCACGCTTGGCCATTGACGTAAGCGGCTCGGTGACAAGCTGGAGCTCTTGCTGGCCGAGAGCTTGAGGGGGCGCATGAGACCGGCGCGTTGCGGACGCGCGATCTCAAGCAGCGACGGTGGAGACCACCGTTCAGCCCAAGACCATCACCTCCCGACCGATGCCAAGCTGGAATATGCGGCGATTAACCAATCGGCTGGCCCGCGAGTGCGGCCTTAAGTTGCGGCAATCTTATCTGCGCATCGGCTCAGGCGCCTCTCAGTCATCGAGCCGTGAATGGCCACATGAAGAGCGACGGGCATCTCGGTCGCTGCCATCTCAAAGGGCCGGGAGGGGGACGCCGCCAACATCGCCTTCACCGCCGTCGACCACAATCTCCGCCTCACCCTCAGCCTGGCTGAGGCTTTCGTTGGGCCTAATCCGCAACGCCTTGTTGCTGATGCTCGCGGTCGCGCTCGAGCTTCGTCCTGCAATATGGCGGGTTGAGAGACCAGATTGTTTGCGGATCGAGAAAGGTTGCGGCAATGCATCAAGCACTCGTCCCTCTTAAAAGCAGCACAATCAAGAACAAGATCGAGGCGTCCGTGCCGCAAGGTGAGATTAACAGAGGGATTCGAACGAGCTACTATGCATCAGCTCGGGCGGTTGGCCCGGCTCGGCCCTCGTTTGTAGGCTGGCTGCGCGGGGTCTGAACATGGGCCTGCATTGATCATCTCCCCATGGCTTTTGCAACGGCTGCTGTAACGCTGTTTTCTTGACTTACCCAAAAATACCCAACTTCGATCTGAATGGGTGCATAAGGGCGGAAAATCACGGCTAGCGTTACCAACACTCGCGGCCCTGGAAGACGACAGGCACGTGAACTTGAGGGCCGAAGAGCCCAGAGGAGGGACCAATGCCAAGGACGCTAGCCGCACCGCGCGGCCATTCTTACCATTTCGTCAAAGCCGCTCTGATTTGCTCAACTCTCTTGTCCGGTGCGGCCGCATCTTTCGGCCAGGCCAAAGCGGAGGATATCAACTGGCGCCAGTTCGAGGGCGCTTCGATCGTTTGGGCTTACGACATCCATCCATATGCTGACGCGGTTGCAGCACAGCTTCCTGAGTTCGAGAAGTTGACGGGCATCAAGGTGACGCCCGAGCTTTATCCGGACGATGCCTATTGGAATAAGCTGACCATCCAGCTGAGCACAAAATCGCCCTCGTGGGATGTCGTCGGCACAGGAATTCAACCGGCTTGGGATCTTGCGCCCGGTCAACTGCTTGAGCCGCTCGACCGCTATCTGAACGACCCTAAGCTCACATCGGCAAGCTATGACTACAAGGACTTCTTCCCCGCATTGCGTGACGCGCTGACTTGGCAAGTCAATGGCGGGCAGATCGAACCGGGCCGGGGTCAGGTGTGGGCCATCCCGCACGGGTTCGAAAACATCCAATTGTTCTACCGTAAGGACATTCTTGACAAACACGGTATCAAGGTTCCGACAACCCCGCCGGAAATGTCGGCGGCATGCGAAAAGCTAAAATCTGCCGATCCCGCGATCACGCCCCTGGGTGTGCGAGGAGTGCGCTTTTGGAGCAGCATCCACACGGCCGCGATCTCAATCGCCAAGTCCTATGGTGTACACGACTTCGTCGTCAAGGACGGCAAGTTGGAAACCGGTCTCAATTCTCCCGAGTCGATCGCCTTCCACAAAGACTACGTGGAGATGATCAAGAGGTGTGCTGCCCCATCCTTTGCCAACGACAACTGGTACCAAGTGGTCGATGGCATCAATTCGGGTCGGACAGCGATGGCGATCGATTCTAACATGTTCGGGTTCTGGAACGATGTTGCCGGCAAGCCCGCTTCGGGCAAGATTGCCTTCGCTCCGCCACTGCGAGCTCCGAACGGCAAGACTTTCGAATCGAACATCTGGATCTGGTCCCTGGCCATGAATGCTGCTTCCCAGAAAAAGGGAGCGGCCTGGCTCTTCATTCAGTGGGCGACGTCAAAGCAGGTCGAGCTGAACGGTGCCATCGCCGGCAAGCTCGTCAACTCGCCGCGCGCTTCGACCTGGAGCGACAAGGTTTGGCTCGACTATGCGGCTAAACCGGAATTCACAAATTTCGTGGATACCTTCAAGAGTGTTCAGGACCGGGCTGCGCTCGCCTTTACGCCGCGCGTAGGGTTTGCCGAGGCCATGAACGCCTGGGCAGTTGCCATGCAGAAGATGGTTAATGGTGCGGACGTGAAGGCGACATTGGCCGACCTCGCCTCCGAGATTCGCTCCTCCATGTAAGGCAACCGGGGAGCGGCATCACCGGATTGCCGCCTCCACTACCCCCGCGTATCTTTCGAGAAGTGAGCGATGAACCTTCGAGGCATCGACGCAACCGTGATGCTACAATCATCGGTAGGCCAACTGGCACCGCCCAAGAAAGAGCAGGTGCAAAGCGCCGGGCAGCATGCTCTTGACTGGTGGAGCCTTGCTGCGATTGCTCCCGCGATCATCATACTGCTCGGATTTCTTTTTCTGTTTTTCTATGGCGTCTTCCAATCGCTGACCGATCTCAAGTTTGGCCGTCCCCTGGTTCGTTTCATTGGGGTCACCAACTATGAAGTGGCAATCAAGACTCAAGATTTCTGGAACAGCATGCGGGCGACCACGGTGTATGCCTGCTCCGCGGTCCTCGCGGAAGCGTTCTCTGGGCTTGCGCTCGCCAAATTGTTCGCAAGCCGCGTGTTTCTTGCACAATTGATGCGGCCTGTCATTCTCCTTCCGTTGGTATTGCCGCCCATGAGCGTCGCCCTGATGTGGACCACAATGATGGATCCACAAAACGGGATTCTGAACTATTTGCTTTCGCTCGTCGGGATCGGCCGCTTCGCCTGGATTTCGGACGCCGGTACGGCGATGTTCTCGCTAGTTCTCATCGACATATGGACTTACACACCATTTTTTGCGCTCATCATCTTCGCCGGTTTGCAGGGCATTAACGAGGAGATCAGAGAAGCCGCGCGGATCAATGGCGCTAAGGGTTGGGCGACGTTCCTCCATATTGAGCTTCCACTTATTGCACCGTATATCCTGATCGCCGCAGTCTTTCGGCTGATCGAGTCGCTCAATCAGTTCGATATCATCTTCGGAACAACCCAGGGCGGTCCAGGTGACAGTACCTCCGTGCTCTCGGTTCGCGCCTACATCACAGCCTTTCAAAACCTCGCCTTCGGGCGTGGTGCCGCGCTCATGGTTGTCAACTGGTTGATCGTGCTTCTCGGGACCTTGGCCATGGTAAAATTGTGGCGGTTGGTTCGGCAGCGCGTAAGCTAGAGGAGGCTGGCAATGCGCTTCAAACGCTTAACGCCCGCAAGCTTGTTCCTTAATGGACTGGTTGTTGTCTGTACGCTCATCCTGACATTTCCCCTGGTCTGGATCGTGATGATGTCGCTGAAGCAGCAGGCCGAGGTCATGACCTTGCCGCCGCGCTTTGTCTTCACTCCAACATTTGAAAACTTCCGCGTTTTGTTCGATGCCGCCCAGGCCGGGGCGACAAGCTACGGCACCATCAAGGTTGATTTCCTGACGCCGGTCGCCAATAGCGTCGTGATATCGCTTGGCGCGGTGCTCGTATCGCTGATCGCCGGCGTACCCGCAGGTTACGTCTTGGCAAGACGTGATATCCCTAGGAAGGAGGACATCGCGTTCTTCATTCTGGGCTTCCGCTTCGCGCCGGCACTCCTTGTCGTTATACCGCTGTTCAGCGTGTTCCAAACAGTTGGCCTTTATGACACTTATCTCGGCATGATCTGGGTTTATCAGGTCGTCACGCTGCCAATGATCATCTGGCTAAGCCGATCATATATCGAGGACATCCCAAAGGACATTGAGGAGGCGGCGGCCATGGATGGTGCAAAGCCGTTCCGTGTAGTCTGGCACATCGTTCTTCCGCTTCTAAAGCCCGGCCTAATCGGCGCTTCATTGCTCATTTTCTTGCTTGCCTGGCACAATTTCGCTCTCGGCCTGATCCTCAGTTCGACGAAAGCACCGGTCACCGTGGCCCTGCTCAAGCTGCTTAATCCAGGCGTTCAGTTCTATCCGGTCATGGCTGCGGGTTTGGTGGTGACCATGATTGTGCCGATCGTCCTGATTATCCTTGGCCAGCGTCATCTCGAACGTGGCCTTACCTTCGGGGCCGTGAAATGAGCCCCAGACCATTGATGTTCTTCGGAACGACCAATCTTGACCTCTGCTTCAACGTCGAGCGGCTTCCAACGCCGGGTGAAAGCCTGATGGGAAGCTTAAAGCAGAATGCGGGAGGCAAGGGCGCAAATCAGGCGGTCGCCGCCGCTCGATTGGGGCTTCGGCCGAGCTTCTACACCCGGCTTGGCGATGATGACGCTGGCCGATCGTTGCTGCAAGCGCTGCGTGAGGCAGGTGTCCGCCTTGATGCCATTGAGGTATGCCCGGGGGAGATATCCGGTTCTGCTCTTGTCCTCGTCGGCGACGACGGCTCCAACATGATTGTCATAGACCCGGGAGCCAATGCAAATGTCACTCCGAGCATGGTCGAGAAGGCGGCCGAATTCATTGAGCGGGACGCAATCGTCGTTGCCGAAATGGGCATGCCGGTCCCCGCGCTCAATCACCTTTTTGCATTGAAGAGCGTCAAGGAATTCGATCTTATTTTCAATCCGGCCCCCGTGAGGGCGGGCCTGTCGCCCGCGGCGTGGAGGAGTGTCGATTTCGTCACACCAAACCAGACGGAAGCTTTCGAGCTCACCGGTGTCGAGGTGCATGACTTCGACGGCGCCGCTCATGCGGCTGGAAAGCTTCTCGATCTCGGGCCGAAGGCAGCGCTGATCACGCTAGGTGCGCAGGGAGCCTACTACGCCGATGCCAGCGCGACTTTCGCGCTCCGCGCATTTCCTGTGAAGGTCGTTGATACGACCGCGGCGGGGGATGCCTTTAATGGAGCTTTCGCAGCCTCTCTTGCTCATCGGTTGCCGATACGAGAAGCGATCAAAAAGGCGCTCGCGGTTGCCGCCTTATGTGTGACGCGACGCGGCGCCCAAAGATCGATGCCTAGCAGTTGGGCCGTCGACGAATTTCTGAATTCTCAATCGATCTTGGAGTTGGAATGACCGAACAGTTCTCAGTTGCAGACAGGACCGTGCTTGTGACCGGTGCAGGTGGAGGCATTGGCTCAGCCATAGCTAATGCTTTCCGTCAAGGCGGTGCGAACGTCCTGGCAACCGACGCGAATTTGGAAAACCTGCGAGTCATTCTGACTCGTTTGCCGCACGGCAATGGCATCCTGCCGATGAGCATGGATGTGTCACGAGAAGATGATGTCGGCAGGGTGCTTGATGAGATCGCCAAGCGCTTCGGCAGGCTCGATGTCCTGATCAACAACGCCGGAATAAAATCGGCTCAGGCGCTTCTGACCGGAAATGCCGATCGAATCGAAAAAACCATCCAGATCAATTCCGTCGCAGTGCTTCGTTGCGCGAAGCTGGCGATCGAGCGCTTCATGAAGAGCAAAGGCGGCCGCATCGTCAATGTCGGGTCCTCGTTGTCATCTCAAGGTGCTGTTTTCAACTACCAGGCTGGCGGTGCCGACTATTGCTTGTCAAAAGCCATCGTGCACGATGTGACAAAGCTGCTCGCTTATGAATGTGCTCCGTTCAAGATCAACGTCAACGCGATTGCTCCCGGGATTATCGATACACCCTTGCACGGGCGTCCGCGGGAGGAAACCGAAGCGCGCCATAGTGGCCGAATTCCGCTGGGCCGGGTCGGACTGCCGGAAGATATCGCAGGGCTTGCGGTGTTCCTGGCCAGCCCCGCAGCTTCCTACATGACCGGGCAGATTGTCCATGTGAATGGTGGGATGCTGATGAATGGTTAGCCTCAGCTCTAAGATCAACTGGCCGCCGATAGAAGGGATTATCTCCGATCTGGATGGCGTCGTTTATCGTGGCGGCACCGCAATAGCGGATGCCATAGAGGCGTTTACGAGATGGCAGAAAGCAGGCGTGCCATTCTGCTTTGCGACGAACAATTCAACGCATACCCCGGAGGACGTCGTCGGCAGGCTGAGAGGATCTGGTCTTTCGATCGCACCGTCTCAGGTCGTTACAAGCGCTATCACCGCCGCAGAACTCGTTCGAACCAATTATCCGCACCTAACGCGAATCTATGTCATCGGAGCTTCCTCGCTTGTGACGGCCATGCGAGATGTTGGGCTGGAGGTCACGGACCGAGCGCCCGAAGCCGTCGTGATGGGGCTTGACCGGGACATCACGCATGAGAAGCTGCGAATTGCGGTTGAGTCGATCCTCAATGGAGCTGTGTTCATAGGAACCAATCCCGATCTTCTGCTGCCGACGGCCAGCGGGTTCGAACCTGGCGCTGGTGCGACCATTGCAGCTGTGGCCGCTGCTACGCAAGTGCAGCCTTCGATCGTTGGAAAGCCGCAAGTGCCGATGATCGAGACAGCGCTCTCACGCCTCGGTACGAAGCGCGGGTCGACCATCATGATCGGAGATCAAGTTCCTACTGATATTCAAGCCGGAAAGAGGGCGGGTCTTGCCACGGTGCTTGTTACAACCGGCGTGCCAACGCGTCAGGATCCGTCCTTGATGGCTCCCGACTTCATCGTATCGAGCTTGCGCGAGATTGAGGTGAGTGCTGCTCGCGCGGCTCAACCGCGACAGAGGAGGGCATAATGGCCGACGTTCGCCTGGAGGGCCTCAAGAAGACTTTTGGGACAATCGAGATCCTGCGTAATATCGACCTGACTATCGATCACGGCGAATTTGTCGTCTTTGTTGGTCCGTCCGGGTCGGGCAAATCCACGCTTCTGCGCATGATTGGCGGGCTCGAGCCCATCAGCGGTGGGCGGCTCCTCATCGACAATGAGCTCGTCAACGACATCGATGCGGCCGATCGCAACCTCGGCATGGTCTTTCAAAGCTACGCTCTCTATCCGCATATGACGGTGAAAGAGAACCTGGCCTTTCCCCTGCGCATGGCCAAAGCCGGGAAAGCCGCGATCGCCGCCAAGATAGCCAAAACAGCATCGCTATTGCAGATCGACCATCTATTGGAGCGCAAGCCTCGACAACTTTCAGGAGGGCAACGCCAGCGCGTCGCAATCGGGCGCGCCATCATGCGAGAACCAAAAGTTTTCCTGTTCGATGAGCCGCTCTCCAACCTGGACACCGATTTGCGCGTGCAGATGCGGGTTCAGATCGCCAAGCTCCACAAGCAGCTCGGAAATACCATGATCTACGTGACGCATGACCAGGTGGAGGCGATGACCATGGCTGACAAGATCGTGGTACTCAAGGACGGCAACATCGAACAGGTCGGCAGCCCGCACGATCTGTATCACAATCCCGCTTCGCGCTTTGTTGCAGGATTCATCGGCTCGCCCAAGATGAACTTCCTGGGCGGCAAGGTCGAAGCAGCTCATGAACATGGCATGGATGTCCGGTTGGACGCCGGGCCCACGATCTCCGTTCCGGTCCAGCCGGACCAGATGCTGGTTGGCAAGCCGGTCACTGTTGGAATTCGCCCGGACGACTTCTCCTCGTCAATGCCCGGGCAGCAGGAGATCTCGATTGAACTTGGGGTCGATTTCGTCGAGCATCTCGGCAGCGTCACGTACATCTACGGTAATGCCGGAAACGAAGCTCTCGTCGCCAGGGCGCCACACTCCGGTTGGCCCAAAGGCGCCTCCAAGTTCACCCTCACCGCCGCTCCAGCCGATTGCCACTTGTTCATGGGCAATGGAAAGGCGGTATGGCGGTTGCACGCACCTGCGAGTTGGAGCTAGTCTTCACGTAGAGCCGTGCGATGATGCGCGGCTCAGGATCGACAGGCGGACGGCTGAGGTGAAGGGAGCCGGTATCAGGCAGTTCTTCCGCAATTCCCGTTCGTTTGTCCTTGGTGCGGGGATCGGGTCGGGCATGACCGCCAGAGCCGCCGAGCGGGCGGGGGCCGATTTCGTGCTCGCGCTCAATGCGGGCCGTTTTCGTGCCATGGGTGGGGCCTCGCCTGCCTCGATCCTCCCAATCCGCAATAGTAACGAATTCGTGGCAAGCTTCGGACGGACCGAAATTCTGCCCAGCACGAAACTGCCGGTCTTCTTCGGCACCTGTACATTCGACCCCGAGCTCGATGTTGATCGTTGGCTCGATCGGATCATCAAATGGGGATTTGCCGGCGTGACCAACTTCCCATCGGTCATACACATCGACGATGAGCGCAGGTCATTGCTCGAGAAGTGTGGTCTTGGTTACTCCCGGGAAATCGAGCTCCTCGTGAAAGCTGCAAAACGCGGCCTGATGACAATTGCCTATACGCGCAGTCAATCCGAGGCGCGTCGAATGGTCGAAGCGGGCGCCGAGGCCATTTGCATCAACTTCAATCTAAACCGCGCGATTGAAAGCGGAGCCGATCCGTCGGTCAGCCTGTCTGAACTTGCAGCGCGTACGAGCGCCGTTGCGCGCGTTGCTCAATCCGTCAACAAGAGCACCATCTGCCTGCTTGGGGGCGGCCCCATTACGAAGCCGGACGAACTCCTCGACATCTGCCGCGAGACCGGAATCCAGGGTTTCATCGGAGGCTCTTCGCTGGACCGCGTGCCTCTGGAGATGTCGGTCCTCGAGGTGACGTCGGGCTTCAAGACCATCCACCTGTTGCGCGAGAAGGTGGATCTACTCGAACGGCAGCTGCAGTTGAGTGGTTTCAGGCACGGCGTGATCGCGCAGTCCTCGGCAATGAAGCGCATCCTTGAGATCACCAGACGCGTTGCGGCGACCCCCCGCCCGGTCCTCATCTGGGGGGAGGCCGGCTCTGGCAAGCGTAGAATAGCAACCCTGGTTCACGCGTTTAGCGACCGCAGGCACGCCAAAACGGCGTTGTTTCATTGCCGCCCCGGTCCGGCGATGGATATACTTGGCCCGTTGTTCGGCGCCGAGCGTCTTGAGAGCGGCAGACGCCAATTGTCACTCCTGGAGGCGTCGAGTGACGGTGCCGTCGTGCTATTGCATGTCGACCAACTTTCGCGCGATGGACAGGAGCGCCTTGCCGATTACCTCGAGACAGGCGGATTTACCCCTCTGAACGGGGTAACTGTCATGCGTTCCAACGCCCGGATCATTGCCACCGCGACCGTGGCCCGAGGCGCTGGTCTTGAAACGGTTCTGTGCGCGCGGCTTCTCGACCTTTTTACCGGGCTGGATGTCCAATTGCCTTCGCTACCCGACAGGCTTGAAGATCTGCCGCAACTCGTTCAACACTTCACCGTCGAAGCCAAAGGAGATTCCAGCGCCCAGACGCTCACGATAGAAAACTCTGCATTCCTTGCGCTCGCCGGGCACGATTGGCCAGGCAATTTGCGCGAGTTGCGGCAGGTCGTGAACCAGCTCGTGACCTTGCCATCAAGTCACATCACCGGTGAGGTGCTAAAGCCGTTGTTGGAGCCACCTTTTGGCGCACGGCCCGCGGCCTCGCTGTCCGAGCGAGACTGGATCATCGAGGGCTTGAAGAGAAACCGGCTTCACCGCGGCAAGACTGCTCGCTCTCTCGGGCTTTCGCGCAAAACCCTCTACAATAAAATCAAGAAACTGCGGATCCTCGAATAAGGCCTCATGCCCGTCGTAGCGGCTGCTTGGCCGTGGCGGCCTGCTCCAGGGAGAACCTCGGTACCGACGACGATCCATGAGAGCCAAGGCTTACGAGCCCGATATCCGATCCAATCGGCAGCGCAAGCGCCTCGGGTCGCAGATAGACGGCCCCATCCAGCTGCGAACCAAGCCGTTGCTCCGCTGCTGTCATCTTTGCCTCGTCCGCCGCGATAAACAGGACTTTGAACCCGCGCCTTGCAAACCACTCCATACGGCGAAGCTCGAGCTCCTGACCGCGATCGAGCGGCACTCCTGCCGATGTCCGTTCAATCATGCAGGCTGGCGGAAAATTCGTCACTCCGGTCATCTTTGCATCCTGTAACAGATCTCCGAGATCTTCCCAGCAGGCAAAGGGATCGATCATGACGACGGCCGCATAGCAGCAAGGGGGCGCCTTGGGGCTCGCGTGCAAGTCCCGCACGAGGCAGTCGTTCCAGTCGATGACAGGAAGTGTAGCCATGACGAGCATGGCATTCTGCGGAAGAGTCCGCAGTGACGGCGCATAGATCGTTATCTGATCACCGCGAGGCGAGGGGAGACTTGCGGCAAGGCGACCAAAGACATTGGCTCTCACGGTTCTACCCAATCCTACCCATTTGAACCTTTCGCCGATCTTACACGCCATTCCATCGAGGTCTAGACCACCACTCGTCGATCTTTGGGGGAGCAATGTCATGTCTTTCTTCGGCGGGGGAGCCGGGCTCGGCTGGATGCGATGAACGCTAACGCCGTCATAGCCGTTCTTGCTTGAGTAGCCTCTCCGCGCCTTGCTGTGAGCCGGATACGATTTGCCGATGCTGCCCGAGTTCGGCTCGTTCTGAAAAAGGGCCCGTGAAGCGTCTCGGGTAGAAAATTCCGGGCGAGCTATCGCTGCGTCCTACGGATCCGCTAGCAGACCGGCTCGTCTGCTTCCTCCCTGACTCGCGCCGCTGCTGGAAGATTCCGGCAGCGGCATCTTTTTGTCTCGGAGCGCGCCGACGATGCGGGCGGCCCAAACCACAAAGCTCCGCCAGCTGACGCTCGCCTCCTTGCAAAGGGGAGAGGCGGCTTCCCTCGTCACGGTGGCGCTCAGGATGAAGCGGCTGCTGCTATGGCCGCTTGGCAGCTACCCAACTTTACCCAATCGCGCTCGTATCCGGGCTTATGGGCCATTTCACTCCGATCTAGACCTCCAGGTGTCCAGAAGCGTCCAGGAGGAAGATCGTGTCTCACCATTACGCGGACGACGAAAGGTCGATCCGGGATGGTCAGCGGTGCGATCCTGCGGGCATGGCCGCGATCGTCGCAACCCTGGACACAAAGGGCCGCGAAACCGCTTATCTCGCGCGCGTCATCGAACAGTGGGGCCGCAAGACTCTTACGATTGATGTAGGCACATCAAACCGGAGGAACAGCAGCGATGCACGCGTGGTTTCACCCGCCGAGGTCTTGCGGGAAATAGCTGCAAGCGCGCGTGAAGAGGTCAAGGAGCTCCTCCGATCAGGTGCGATCGACGCCATCGTCGGCGTGGCGGGCGGCAAAGGCAGCGCGGTCTTCGGTGAAGTTGTATCGGATTTGCCGTATGGATTCCCGAAGCTACTGGTGAGCAGCGCGAGGCCAGCCCTCCTGGCCGAATTGGCCCTCCACAACGACATCATCCTCTATCCGACCCTGGTCGATCTTTTCGGGATCAACGCGTTCACCGAACGCGTTCTGGACAATGCGGGGCGGGCCATTGCGGCGATGCGCTATGTGCCCGCTCAGGATCGGCGGAAGAAGAAGACGGTTGCGATCACGGCCTTTGGGGTCACGACGCCGGCGGCAAATCGCTGTGTCGCGCGGCTGGCAGAGGCAGGCATCGACGCGATTGTCTTTCCGGCCAATGGCGCCGGGGGCCGCAAGATGGAGCAGCTCGTGTCCGCCGGCGAGTTCGATGCGGTGCTCGATCTGACCACAACCGAGCTCGCTGACGAGCTTGTCGGCGGCACCGCTAGTGCGGGTCCGGGTCGGCTCAAAGCAGCATCTCGCCGCATGATTCCGCAGCTCATCGCCCCGGGGGCCGTCGATATGGTAAATTTTGGCCCTCCCTCGAGCGTGCCTGCCGAGTTCAAGGAGCGCCAATTCTATTCGCATACCCCCTTCACGACGCTCATGCGTACGACCGTCTCGGAGAATGAGCGCATAGGCAGGCTCACAGCCGAGCGCCTTTCGCAAGCAAAGGCGCCCGCCCTCGTTCTGTGGCCGGTCAAGGGGGTCTCTGACTATGACCGGGACGGCGGCATCTTTCGAAACCCTGAAGCCGATAGGGCCTGGTTCGACGCGGTCAGGCGACATCTGCCGCGATCGATCATCGCCCGCGAGCTGGATTGTCACATCAATGATCCGGAATTTGCGGAGGCGGCCGCATCGTGGATCGTCGAACAATTGACACCAGGAGGTTCATCAGTTGCGGATGTTTGATCGGGCCGAAATACTCGCAAAGATCACAGCTCAAGTTGAGGCTGGAAAGGCAGTGCTTGCCGCGGCGAGCAGTTGCGGCCTCGTCGCAAAATGCGCAGCTCTCGGCGGCGCCGACATGCTCGTGGTCTACAGCACCGGGCTGTCGCGGTTGATGGGGCTGCCGACGAGCCGGATCGGCGATTCCAATGCGCGCACGCTCGAGCTCGCGGCGGAGATCCGCAACGTCGTCTCCTCGGTTCCTGTTATAGGCGGTGTCGAGGCCTGGGATCCCCTCCGGCTCGAGCTCGATGATCTCTTGGACAAGTTCTGGGCTGCCGGATTCTCCGGCGTGATCAATTACCCGACCATTTCAACGATGGGTGAGAAATGGCGCGAGCGTCGTGGCCGCGTCGGGCTCGGCTTCGAGCGTGAGGTCGAGCTGATCGCGGCGGCCCGCAAGAAGAACATCTTCTCCCTCGCCTATGTCGCAAGCCCGCACGATGCCAAGGCGATGGCAGCCGCGGGAGCCGACTGCATTGTCCCACATGTCGGCGCAACGCGCGGCGGGCTTGTGGGTCATGAGGCGGGACAGTCGATCGAAGAGGCCATCAGGCGCATCAACGAGATCAATGCTGCCGCTCAAGCCGTTCGGCCGGAAGTCATCCTTCTCTGCCATGGCGGGGCAATCGCCGAGCCCCAGGATACCTCGGAAGTCTACCGGTCTACCGGATGTGTCGGTTTCGTTGGCGCCTCCTCCATCGAACGGATTCCGATCGAGCGGGCGGTGAAAGCTGCAGCCGAAGAATTCAAAGCCGTTCCGCTCCCGCGAAAGCGTCAGCAATCAATGCAGAAATCTGCACCGAGGCACGAATGAACAACCCGATCACCAAATTGAAACCTAGTACCGCTTCCTCCTCCAAAGCGAACAAGCCGACGCACGATTGGGAGACGGACGTGCTCGTGATCGGCAGCGGCGCTGCCGGGCTGTCCGCGGCGCTCTATGCGGCAAAAGCCGGACTTCGCGTGACGGTATGCGAGAAGTCTGGCCGGCTCGGTGGCACGACCGCCCTCTCGAACGGCATGATCTGGGTTCCATGCTCAATGCAGGCTCGAGCGGCGAAAATCGATGATTCGATTGCGAATGCGAAGATCTATCTGCAACACGAACTTGGCGATTACTATCGTCCCGACTTCGTGGATGCCTATCTTGAAGACGGCCCAACGGCGCTCGCCAGCTTGGAGAATGGGGGTGAAGTCAAGTTCACACTGGCCTCCGCTCCGGATTATCATTCGAGCCAGATCGGCGGGATCGACATGGGCCGGACGCTGAGCCCCGCACCTTACGACGGACGGCTTCTCGGCAAGGATTTCGACCTGATAGGTGATCCGATTCGCGTCGTGCTCGGCGGCATGATGATTTCGTCCGGCGAGGTCAGAAGCTTTCTCAATCCCTTCCAGTCGGCTGCCTCGCTCAAGCACGTCCTTCGCCGGGTCAGCCGCTACGCAGGCGACCGGCTGCGCTACAGGAGGGGCACTGAACTCAGTGGCGGCAATGCTCTGATCGCGCGGTTATTGGCAAGCCTTCGCAGATACGACACTGAAATCTGGCCAAGCTGCCCAGCGGTTGATCTGATGAGGGAGGGAGGGAGAGTTACTGGCGCACTCCTCAAGCGGGATCGCACGGATCTCCGCGTCCGAGCCTCGCACGGAGTAATCCTGGCAACCGGTGGCTTTGCGCGGAACGGTAAATTGCGAGCCCAGCTCAGCCGAGCCCACCAGCACAATGATACGCTGGCCCACAGCGATGTCACAGGAGACGGCATTGCGCTCGCAGGCAGGCTCGGAGCTGCGATCGATAATGACGTTGCATCGAGTGGATTCTGGACGCCCGTGTCGATCCTCAGGAACGGCCGCTCCTCGCAAGTGGTCCCGTACGGCTGGCTCGATCGTGGCCGTCCAGGTGTCATCGCGGTGGGGCCAAATGCTAAGCGCTTCGTCAATGAATCCAATTCGTACCATGACATCTGTCTTGCCATGTTCAATAGCGGCTATCCGGCGGACAAGCGGTTCTATTTCATCTGCGACAAGGAATTCGTCCGCCTCAGAGGCATGGGACACCTGCTCCCCTGGCCCTGGACTTTGAGTATCAAGAAGTATGCCCGCTTGGGTTACATCGAGATTGGCCGGACGATTGCGGAGCTTGCGGCGGAATTGGGCCTCGACCCGCAAGAGCTCCAAAAGACCGTTGAAAAACATAATGCCCACGCAGCTGAAGGGCGCGATCCGCTTTTCAAACGCGGTGAATCGGCTTTCAACCGAACCCTGGGAGATCCCGCGGTCGGAAAGAAAAACCCGAACCTTGGAGCTATCAAGAACGGGCCATTCATTGCGCTCCCGATTGTCCCGGCGACCCTTGGAACTGCGACCGGCCTGTCAACGGATCCTGGCGGAAGGGTCCTAAATGGAAACGGCGTGCCGATCGCAGGTCTTTATGCCTGCGGCAACGACATGACTTCACCGATGCGTGGGATCTACCCTGGGGCCGGCATTACGATCGGACCAGCCATCGTGTTCGCCTACCGCGCGGTGAACAGCATCGTACAATCCACCCATCAGGGACAGACGGCGGCGGCATCCGGTGCATAAGTGCAGTGTTTTCACCTCTTGGTCCAGCAACGACGGACGGTGGAGAGAGCGAAAGTGCGCAACGTCGGCCAGCTCGCTTTGAATACCTTGTGAGCGGCCCTATCTCGTTTGATGCTGAACTTATCTTCTGAACTAGAGGGGCACGATGCGCCGCTCACGCCATGCCAAGATTGTCGCAACCGTTGGGCCGGCAACCGCATCACCTGAAAAGCTTTGTGCGCTCTATCTTTCGGGGGCTGATACTTTCACGCTGAACTTCAGCCGCGGGGACCCATGACGATCACGCCCGTGTGCTCGTCTCGATCCGTGCGCTGGAGCTGGAATTCAATCGGCCGATCGGCGTGCTGCAGGATCCGCAAGGCCCGAAGATCCGCAATGGCCGGCTCGATGAAGGCAAGCTCGCGCTGGATGCCGGGGAGACGGTCTGCTTCGCGCTAAGAGACAGGCGGGAAGCAGTCAATCCCGCGGCCTCATCCAGAAATATTCGCAGCCGCTTATCCCGGTCAGGCCCTGCTCATTGACGATGGGCGTTCGTCTAGCTAGTCGTCGAAAAGCTCGGTTCTGAACGGAGAATGGCGTGCGTTGTGATCGGCGGCGTCATCCGTGATCACAAGGGCGCCAGCCTTCCAGGCGCGCTGCTCAAGATCTCGCCTCTAACCAAGAAGGATCGAGTCTTGCGTTCGGCCTCGAGCTTGGCGTCGACTGGGTTGCTGTCCTTTGTTCAGAAACCATCTGACCTGGTCGAGGCACGAGCTTTGATCGGTGAGGCCGCCGGTGGCGTTGCCAAGATCGAGACCCCGATGGCGCTTGATCGTATTGGGATATGATCCACTTGTCAGACGCCATCATGGTCGCGCGAGGCGACCCAGAACGCGGGACCGGGTGTCCAGCGTGCCCGCAAATCGGAGGAGCGCATCGCGCGGCTGAACGACGAGGCGTAAGCGTTGCGACACCATAAATTCGTGCGAAGACGGCATCTTGATTGAGCTTAGCCAGCTACTCGCCCGCTGACGAGCGCGCGCAAAGGCGCGGTTTTGCCTCTGAGAGGAGAACCTTTGGGTCGACTTCGTCCTCTAGCTCGATAATGGCCGCAAGAGCTTTCGCTAGCGGCGTTCCTGCTAGCCGTTGATGCAAGCTCGCTAGGTGGAGATTGCCGCTGGTCAGCTTTTTCTCCTTCAGAATCGAAACGGTGCTTGCAGTGTACGTTGTTCTCTGCCCCTGCGACTGCAGCTCATTCTTCGTTGGCCGCCCGCCGGAACTCGCGTGCTCCGTCGTCCCTGTCCCCGGAGCTGGGCTCAACTCTAAAAAAATAGCATGCGTTCCGCGCGCCTTGCTCCAAGCTGGATTTGGTCTGCTGGACGACGGGCACTGCGCGTCGACTTTTTGTTCTCTGAATGTGTTGCGTCTTAATCGGCTTGATCGAAGGAGGTGAACGTATTTGGCCGCTTGCCTTCGAAAGGGTCGTCATCATTTGCGCAGCTGAATTGCCCGACGAGGGCAGCTCGTCCGTGTTGCTCAGGTCGTCTGGACTGGCTCATTGTGCCGCGCCGCTTGATGTGCGCGAATGATCGTACTTGTTGCGTCTCCGTCCATTTCGGGTGAACTTTGCAGGGGCCGGACCTCGGGGCCAAGCAAGAAAATGAAATCATGACTGCGATGGTGCATATGCGTCAACTGCGGCCGCTACGGTAAAGCCCGGATCGCCTTTTGTGCGCGGCTCGTTTTGCAGGAGTTAGCCGGGACCGGCATACGCTGTAAGCCTGCTCGTAACCCCATCTTGCTGGGGACGCGAAGCGCTGTCCCCGGCGGCTCGACTTGGCGCGGTGATGTTGCTATCGATTCGTACGGAGTTATTTAACGGCGCACGTCTCCGCTAGATTGGTCAAACGTTCGAGCTACAGTTTTGTTCGTTGGCGCATAGTCGGGAGCCGCCCGAATTTGTTAGTGCCGCCGGCAGAGCATTAAGCCGACCACATCGGAGGCATCCTCCTCACTGTGTATGAACAGGGGCATGTCATGGAAGCGGATCGTATCACCACGCACGGCCACAACCTGATAGACCGAATGTTGTGAGGCGCGGTAGTTTGATGCAAGGAGCTTCTTCTGGTTTCTACCTGGTATTCGGATGCGCGCTGGTGCGTTACGGAGGGCCACGCCAGAAGGCCTATGATGGCCGTCTATATCGTGCCGTCGGGATGGCGGAGCGGGCGGCCGATGTTGGCGCGCCGATCTGCGACATCCAGATGATTGACGTACTCGATGGACCTCGTCAATGCGCGCTCGCGCCATTCAAAGGGTGCCGATCAGGACGGTGACCTCGCCACAGCGCCCGAGTCTTCCTAGCGTCAAATCGATGAAGCCAAACGTCGTCTTGCCTTAATCCGACATCTCGTCGCCTCATCTACCACGACCGCCTTGAAGTCCTGGTTGGATGCGCAATCCGGCCATTTTGCTCGACTGGTCAGCTTCCCGAAAGCTGGACCTGCCATCGTGGCGTAGTGGAGATATCTCGGGGCTGATGTACGACCGCATCGAACGTAAACATCGCCAAAGGGAGCTACGAGATGGTTCGAATCCATGACGCGCTCGACAACGCAACGTTGGATTCCGGCAGCACATCAGGCGCGACCGAGCAAGATGAAACCTTAGGCCAAGCGGCCTTCGACCTGCACCTGGACGAGATACCGTTGGAGCAGATGCAAGAAGGAGGTGTAGGTCCTTCCCATACTGTTGCCTCGGGCGACGTGGAGCATCGCTCAGTAAGCCAGCAACCCGACATGAAGCTAGTCGTCATTTCGAACCGCGGCGCGCCGTTCGACCCCAATAAACCCCAGACCGGCGGACTTGCCGCAGCCCTCGAGCCGGTCGTCGAACGTTCCGGCGCGGTCTGGATGTTCTCCTCGGAGAATCGCGGCGACGGGACTGAGCGGCCCCTGCCACTCGTGAAGGCTGGCGAAGGCCATGTGGCCGAACTCGATCTGCCGGCCGCGCACCATCGCGGCTACTATCGAGATTATTCGAATTCAACCTTGTGGCCGGTATTACACTCCCTGTCCGACCGGATGTCGCGCGCGGAAGAGGGATACGACAGCTATCGACAGATGAACAACTTCATCGCGCGTGCGGCGTTCGACTTGCGGGATCGGGACGCATTCTGGGTGCATGATTATCATTTGCTCCCGCTCGGGGGCGATCTGCACAATCTCGGCATCGAGCGGCCGACCGGCTTCTTTCTGCACACGCCATGGCCGACGCCCGACATGATAGAGCGCGTACCCAATCATCGCGAACTATGAAGTCGATGCTGGAATACGATCTGCTCGGCTTTCAGACAAACCGGGATCTGAACAATTTCTTGGCCTGCCTGCGAACCTATTTCGGGCTGGAGAGCAAGGATGGCGTCGTGACCACGGAGCGTGGCCAGACGCGACTTCAAAAATTTCCAATCGGTATCGATCCCAGGCAATTCGCAGAGTATCTTGCGGCAGAGCTATCGCCCGCAGAGCAAGACAAAATATCGTCATTATTGCAAAACTTCGAGGGCGCCAAGTTTGCGATCGGCGTAGACCGGCTCGACTACACGAAAGGCATCGACAAACGCGTCGAAGCGTTTGACCAGCTCTTGGCGGGCGAGCCGGGCAGCATCTCGCTGTTGCAGATCGCGCCGTCCTCGCGCGCCGACGTCGACGAGTATCGAAAGTACAAAGAGGACGTGGAGAATGCGATCAACCATGTCAATGCCGAGCATGGCACAGAGGAGTGGAGGCCGATCCACTACACGAATGACCCGTTCAGCCAGGCTGCACTCGCGCGACTTTACCGCGCGGCACATGTAGGTGTCGTCACGCCGCTGCGGGACGGCATGAATCTGGTAGCGAAAGAATATGTTGCTGCCCAAGATCCGAAGGATCCCGGCGTTCTGGTACTATCGAAGTTTGCTGGGGCGGCTGAAGACTTCAACGAGGACGAGGCCCTGCTGGTAGATCCAAACCATCCCGAAGAAATCGCAGACGCTATTTCGAAAGCGGCCAATATGCCGCTTGAGGAGCGTGTCAGGCGCTGGCGGTCGATGATGGATAAGATTGAATCCTATACCATCCACGACTGGTCGGCGGACTACCTCCGGGAGCTGGACAAGAGCCGCATCACCGTTCCGGCTGATCAGTTCCACCACCTCGGTCTCGGCTGGACCAACGAGGCTCAAATGCCCCTGTATCAAAATTATGCCGCGGCGCTCACCGCCTATAACGAGACCGATCCCGCCGATGCAGCTTTGAAGGAGGCTGCCTATGCAGACGTGAAGTCGGCCTTTGTGGCTTTAGCGGCTCCACTGAAGCATACACAGGACAGACTCTGGGATCTGCCGGCGCCGACAGCTTCACGCGATGGTCATCGCGGACAAGAGGTCGGAGCCCGCGAGGACTGACCGGGCGAAAAGCATAGCACGGCGGATGACAGGCTTCTGTAGCAGGACGAGGAGCAATCCAGGCTTTGGCGCTGACGCGGTTCTTGTGGGCGGCGTGGGGCCCATGAATCAAGACATCATGCGAGTGGTCCATGATCAGAAGGGGACGATACAGTCAACTCATATTCTATCTCTAAACGACGCTGATGCGAGTGGTGGTGGCGCCGGTCGGCGCGCTGCTGCCGTTGATCGTTCCGCCCCGGAAAGCGGCGCTTGCTCTGGGCCGCAACAGCACCGTTACGGAACGGTTCGCAGTGAGGGTTGCACTAGCCTTGAACCAGCCCGGCTGATCCGGCAGCAGCGGGCATTCTCGGATCGAAAATCTCGCCCTTGATCTCGTTTGTGTAATAGGGGGTTCGAGGAAGACCACGGCTCGTGCGTGGGTTGCCGCCGGGTGGATCAGGATCGTTTAAAAGCTGGGCCGTAGCTCCCTCAATTGCTGCTGATGCCCAGCTTCATTTCGCCGTTTTACCCGAAGAACCTGATCTGGTGCTTGTACGTGTTGTTGATTGTCGGCTGAATCTTAAGACGTGTTGCAACGTAGGCCGTTTCTGGAGCGCTTTTACTCTCCTCGTCTCGAGCGCAAGCCTCTCGGCAATCAGTCAACGAACCGATCGTTCGGCGTGACTAGTGGGTTTCGCGAGGAAAAGGCTCGTCCAAATCGGCAACGCTTGCAGTCAGCGAGTCGGAGGTCGCTATGCATACCACCCTTGGCGATGCCGGCTTAGCTGCTGATCAATGCGCTGCTCTTCGTGGGGATGATGCCCGTCGACAAGTCTGCCCGGTGACCCAGCGAGAAGGAGCAATCTCATATGCGGAGGAAAGCTGCTTCGCTGTGTCCCGGGTCTTTGCCACTGAAGATCAAAAATGCTGGCGCTGTCTGGCAGGCTCTGCGCCGAGACGCTGTGATGTCGCTCGGCGTACCAATGTCGGCAACCGAACATGGTCGTGCAGCCACTAACGGCTGAAACTTGCGACTCTTCAGCCGGCACGCAGCTTGCAATGAACGGCCCGTGACATAGCGCAAGCCGCGCTATGTCATGCGCTTGTGTGCTTTCCGCCGCTTCTGCTTGACCCGGCAAGGCCCGCGAGCCTGACCGCTCGACCTCAGCCGGAGCAAATCCATGAATACATTACTCTTCTCCGCCACGCTGCTTTCGATTGCCTGCATCACCTCCACGGCGCTTTCACAGGAGCGAACGGATGCGGCGGTGACTGATGACCCATTCCTTTGGCTCGAGGAGATCGAAGGGCCAAGCGCAGTGGCTTGGGCTCGCGCCGAGAACGAGAAGACGCTCGGGGTGCTCCAGTCAGATCCTCGCTATGGGCACTTCTACGGACAGGCGCTCTCCATCCTGCAGGCCAAGGATCGGATCGCATATGTTTCATTGAAACGGCGCGGCTTGGAGAATTTCTGGCAAGATGAGAACCAGGTGCGCGGCGTCTGGCGACGCACCACGCTCGAGAGCTATCGTAGCAAAGACCCACAGTGGGAAACCATTCTCGACGTGGACGCCTTGGCGGTCGCCGAGAACAGGAATTGGATCTTCCAAGGTAGCAGCTGCCTTCCGCCTGAAGAGCGCCTCTGCCTGATTAGTCTTTCCGATGGCGGCAAGGATGCCGCGTCCATACGAGAGTTCGACTGCGACGCCAAGACCTTCGTTGCGGATGGCTTTTATCTCCCAGAGGGCAAGCAGCACGTCAGCTGGGTCGATCGTGACACACTCCTTGTTGCACGGGACTGGAACGAGGGGACTTTGACGCAAGCCGGCTACCCCTTTGTGGTGAAGGAGCTCAAACGCGCTCAGCCGCTCAGTGAGGCTCGCGAGATCTTTCGTGGCGAGCCCACCGACGTTTCGATGTCCCCCTTCGTGCTTCGTGACAGCGAGGGCAACATTCATGCGACCGGCGCGATCCGCGCAATCAGCTCTTTCGAGTCCGAGTATGTGGTCTTCCGCCCCGGTGGGCCCGTCAAGCTCAATCTGCCGAAGAAGGCCGCGATGATCGGTCTAGTGGGTAGTCACCTGCTTGTAAGGCTTGATGAAGATTGGAGGCCGCCGGGCGATATCAGCTTCGCCGCCGGATCGCTGATTTCGTATGATCTGGCCGAATGGAAACAGGATCCGATGCGCGCCAAAGCCTCGCTCGTCTTCCAACCTGGGCCCCGCCAGGCCCTGAGCGGGTTAGGCGCCACAAAGAATTTGTTGATCCTGACGATCCTTGAGAACGTTCAGAGCAGAGCGTTCGCTTATAAGTACGATCACGGAGCTTGGTCCGCGACGCCGATCCCGCTGCCGGAACATGCAAATGTCAGCCTGTCAGCCACCTCCGATGAAGCGGACCGAGCCATGTTCGCGGTCTCGAGCTATCTCAGACCAACCTCAGTCTGGTATTTTGATGCCGAAAGCAAAAGCCTTGAGGAGTTGAAGACGACACCGGCTGCCTTCGATGCGTCCAATCATATCGTGGAGCAGCTCGAAGCCACTTCGCGTGATGGCACGTCAATTCCCTATTTTCTGGTGCGGCCGAAGAACGCAAGGTTTGACGGGACGATCCCGACACTTCTTTATGGCTATGGCGGTTTCCAGGCTTCGCTTCTGCCCTCTTATCTGGGACCGGTGGGACGGCTCTGGCTCGAACAGGGCAATGCCTATGTCGTGGCGAACCTGCGTGGGGGCGGCGAGTTTGGCCCACAATGGCATCAAGCGGCCCAGACGGCAACGAAGCAGACGACATGGGATGATTTCATTGCCGTTGCCGAGGACCTGATCCGCCGGAAGATCACAAGTCCGAGCCGGCTCGGAATCATTGGCGGCAGCCAGGGCGGCCTGCTCGTTGGCGCCGCAATCACCCAACGTCCCGAACTCTTCAACGCGGCCATCATCAAGGTGCCGCTGTTTGACATGCTTCGATACACCAAACTGGGCGCAGGCGCCTCCTGGATCGGCGAGTACGGTGACCCTGCCATTGCCGAGCAGCGTGCGTGGATCGAAGGCTACTCGCCCTACCAGAAGCTGATGGCGGGCAAGACTTATCCCGCTCCCCTAATTCTTACCTCCACCAAGGACGACCGCGTGCATCCAGCGCACGGCCGCAAAGCTGCCGCGAAGCTCGCCGCGCTGGGCCAGCCTTACTTCTATTACGAGAACATCGACGGGGGGCACAGCGCCGCCGCCAACCTCAGGGAATATGCGCGTCAACTGGCCCTTGAATACACCTATGCATCGAGGCGGCTTTGTTCTGAGTAAAAACTCGGTCAGCGGGCTGAGACCATTGGTTATCTCAACGTCTTCACGGTGCTCAGCTGAATTCATCCAACCCAAGGCGAGAGAGCTGATGAGCCGCCGGCAGACGCGATGAAGGTCGTCAGATGCGCAAGTTACCGGTTTGAACAGCCTCCACCGCTGGCGAGCGGGTTTTCTGGCGTCCAACCACAACATGACGAGCGGGCGGTAAGTTGCCAGATGCGCTTCCTTGAGGATTGTCTCGCAGACCCCTGTTCGTCCGACATGGCCGGCGTGCGGCTAATATCTAAACGCGAACAGCTAAAGCGCAGCTCTGGGACTGTCTTCGTGCTTGAGAAAGCATGTCACGTAGCTCAATGCAGGCATGGCGCGGATTGATTATCCTGATCCAGGCTGCGCGAAGGAGTTCACGGCCGCCCTGTTGTTCAACGACGATCAATCCCATTCGCTTTAGCTCGGCTCCGGATGAGCGCGGCGTGTTCGAGGCTCTGCAACTCTTCTGTAAGCCGCTAGCGCGCGACGAGTGAAGCGAAGGTCAAAACGTCATCCGGATGCTGAAGCCTTGAAGCGAAGTGTGGTCGACGTCACGGCGCTTTCTGTCGTTTGCACAATGCGGCCGCAGATAGACCATGCGATAAAAAAGCGGGCACGTGACCAGCGCAGCGACGCTGGCGTCTTGCCGACCATCTTGATGGCCGGCAGACTCTTCGCTAGATCACAACGGTTCACTATGGAGATGCCGCCGTGGCAATGGGTATTGTGAAGTGGTTCAACTCGACCAAAGGTTATGGGTTCATCAGGCCTGAGGACGGAGGTCCCGATGTCTTCGTGCACATCGGTGCCGTCGAAAGGGCCGGTTACACCACTCTCGAAGAGGGGGCTCGGGTAAGTTATCAGCTCAAGGCCGGGCGTTCGGGCAAGATGTCAGCTGAGGATCTTCGGGTTGGCTGATCCGACTCGCCTCCGGAAACTGCTCTCTGCAAAGCGTGTTCTCGCACCTGTCCGGCGATGCCTTGTCAGGGCGCGCCGTGCGTTTGGCTTTTCGACGGTCTCTTCCAGCCATGAGGCTGTCTCGCAAACCGCATGACAGCGTCGATCTCCCGAGGCCGTCCACCGATCACTGCCGTCAGAGTTACAAGAGTTGCGAGCGGATCGCAGTGTGGGCGTGGCAAGATATTCCTGCGCCCCGAACCGTACGCTCGTGACCGACGCGCCGGGAAGTGCACGCCGCCGGGCTGGTGCTCCCCTGTCCAGGCGTGATGCATGTAGCTCATGAAGGTGCTCGCACAACCGGGTTCGTCCGTTATGGACCATACTGGCCGGCTGCGCTGAGGCAACAGCACGCCCGCAGCAGCTTCTCCGGCAGGATCGCAATCGGCGAATAGAGCGCGGCAAACTCGCGCTCCAGCGTCGACAGCGCCTCGTTCACGATCGTCCGGATCGCTCGCAGCGGATGGTCACGCCGCACCCGAGCCTCGAGATCGACGTGGCTGAACAGCTCGCCCGTTCGATTGTCGCCGCCGCGCACGCATCATTTCCGAATCTCGTCGGAGCCAATGAATCACGGTCGCTGGTCGGCGGCGAGCACGTTTTTCAACGGCCTGCTAGAGGCGTACCTCGCCTAAAGACTTTCGAGGATGAACGTTACGCGCGTGAATTGTATTGGGATTGGTCAAACCATCCACTTCGATAGACAGATTGGAGTAAGCGCCAAAGTCACCGCTGCGCGGCCAGTTGCTCCACCAGCTTGTCGCGTGGCCCTGCCGGGCCCGCCCTTGGACGCCTCCGGCTCGGCCTCTCGTGACTGGAAATGGGGCTCCTCATCCTCGGATGAACCCGCGCGCCACCGTACGCCACCCTCGTAGCCGAGCGACACGGACGCGCCGCCCGCCGCCATATGTGCCGGGTCGAGACCCGTTGTCCCTTCAAGGCGTCCATCTCCGCCTCCAATTGGTTCAAGCGAGCCAGCATCGCCTTGAAGGCGCCAGGGCGGCCCCTTAGTTGTTTCGTACGAGGCGGAACGCGTGCGGCTTCGATCCAAATGCATAGCACGCTGTGGAAATGTCGTTTGAGGCTTCGTTCTTAATTGTGGGACGGCAATAACTCGATCGTTGAGCGATATCATCTCGGACATGCTGCAGTCGCGGTTTCTGCAGGTGCTGCGTCACGCATGAAGGCAACAGCCAGCCCGATGCCGATGAGACCAATCAGAATCGATGCCGCAGCCAGAGACGGGACGCCGCTAGTCTCGACAAGGATGCCGCCGAGAAAAGCGCTAATGGCGATCCCCGCGAAGGTGGTCGAGCTGTTCATCGCCAGTACCAGCTTCGACCTATCTCCGGCCAGACCGAGAAGACGGTGCTGGATCGGGACGAGATACATGTAGCTCACGTTACCCCAAAAGAAGGCGATGAGCACGGTGAGGGCACCATGCTGTCTGAACGCAACCAAACCTACGAGCAGGATGAGTTGCGCGCCTACAACCGCAATGAGAACTTTATACGGGCCAAAACGGTCAGTCAGAACGCCGCACGCAACGTTTCCCGTCACGGCTCCGAAGCCGTAGGCAAAGAGTGCGGCTGAGAGCAGCGGCACCCCGGCAAGCAGAGAACCGATGATGAATACGCTCACATAGGAGTAAACGATGAACTCGGAAACGACGACGAATAACGTCACGGAAAGGATACCGTAGGTGGCCTTGGAGAGGCCTTTTGAGATCGGGCTGTTTCCGCGCTCCGGCGCCTTGGTAGCTATTCCGGACATCATCGGAGCGAAGATTTTCAATGCGAGAAGCCCGGCAATGACGACGAAACCGAATGAGAAGCGCCAGCCGATAGCATCCGCGATCCAGCTTGTGGCAGGAACGCCGGCAACCTGTGAAACAGTCATGCCGCCAAAGATGAGAGACAACGCGAACCCTTTGCGGGCTGGCGGCAGGAGTTCCACGGCCAGCGCGGTAGCCGACGGGGTGAACATCGCCGCGCCGTAGGCCGAAATGACGCGGCCTGCAGCAAGGGTGAGGAAGTTCGGAGCGATCGCGCAGATCAGGTTACCGATGATGAAGATCGAAACGGACAGAATCTGAACATTATGGCCGCTCATGGCCTTGAACATCCAGGCATTCAGCGGCGCGAAGACTGTCATTCGGCCCTTTAATTGCGGATTGTTGTCAATCACCTTTTAAACTTTCCGACGGCACGACGGTAGCGCTCGCGCTGTCGGAGCTGGTCAGGGTTGCGGAGACGGCGCGAGCGCGGCTGATGCGTACTTTGCCGGCCAGGCATTGGATCGCCCGGGCTGGTTATGTCTTCACTGGGGTCACGGTCCTTTCCGAGGTCGCGCAGCGCCTCATGATGATGTCCGGGTCGGACGCCTCAACGCTTGCAGCGGAGTACGGTCGAGCCGCCACCAGCCGAATGAACGAGGTCGCCTCAACACCGTCCCAGCGGGACATCGCCAGTCCGGCAGACCGGACCAGGAACTTGCGAGCAAATATCAGACTGGCTGCGGCTGCCCCCAGTCGAAGGATGTGCCATCGACCCAGATGCAGTGAAGGATGACTGCGATCTTTCGGGCGACAGCGACCTTTGCCTTCCTCATACCGATCCGCTTGGCGAGCTTCATGCCCCAGGCCTTGAGGGAAGACCACTTCTTTGTCCGATAGAGAAGTACGGTGGCGGCCTCAAACAAGTAGGTTCGGAGAAGCCGGTCGCCCCATCGAGATATCTTGCCGTTGATGTCAGTTTCGCCAGATTGGTTGCGCCGAGGTGTAAGGCCGAGGTAGGCGCCGACTGTCAACGCCGACAATGGGTCATCGATCGTATGGCGGAAAGTCAAGGCGGTCACCACGCCGACACCGGGAACGGTCATTAGGCGGCGCGTCGTCTCGTCCGCCTTCGCCAACTGGCGAACTTCGTCGTCGAACTTGTTCTGCTGCTGACAGATATGCTCATGGATCAACAGGAGCGGCGAGATCACGCTAAGGAGTGGATGATTATCGCCCAATAGCTCGCTGACCAGGTTGCGGAACTGCTGGCCGATTGCGCGCGGGAACAGCAAGCCGTATTCTTTGATCAAGCTCCGGACCTGGTTCTCGATGTCTCGGCGCATGGACACGAGCCGGGATCTCGCGACGAGTATCGCGCGGATCTTCTGACTTTCCTCGCTCTTGACCTTGACTTCTCGATACCAATCAACCCGCACCAGTTCGGCCAGACCTCGAGCATCATTCTGATCGCTCTTGTTCATGCGTACGGACAAAGCCGCGTGGGCATGCCGCGCGTCGATGCAAACCACTGGGAGATCGACCCTACGAAGTTCATGCCATAGCCAGCTCGCCATCGCCCCGGTCTCAAATCCGATGCGCTCCGCTTGTGGCGCCCGCTTGCGAAGCAATGCCGCGAGCGCCCCGGGGGCGGACTTTGCCTTTCCTTCGAACAAGATCTGACCCACTTCGTCGACCACACATACCGACGTTTCTTTTTGCGAGACATCCAGCCCAACATATTGCTTCATGGCCCCCTCCGATTCGTGAGATTGCGGGAAGGCTTGAAGATAGCGGACCTTTTTGAGCCGCGGGCGCCGACCGCAATTACGTCATCGTCTGCAAAATTGGCTCTGACGCAGTTTTGGTGCAGCTGGGTTTATTCTGCGCCGATTAGTCTGGCTTGAAGCAGATCGATTTTGCCACGGCCGTACATTTGGCGTCTGACGAGCTTGAGGCGCGTGATCTGCCCCTCAGTCTGTCCGTTGGACCAGGGCGAGGTGATCGCCGCCCGAACCGCCGCTTCATCGTTCGTTACGCCGCGGGCGAACGATGCAACAAGACTGGCGCGAGCGCGCTCGATCCATGGGACGAGGCCCGCCTCGGTCTTGCGTCGGATCATCAGGTGGAATTCGGCGATGATCTCGCGTGCCTCGACCAGGGGTGGCACGCCAGCTTCTACCGCAGCGACGGTCACCGTCTCTGCCTTCGATAGCGTATCCCGTCCGACGGTCATGAGACGAGCGATCGTTCTGGCCGATGGAATCCGATGAAGGGTTTCGACATCAGTCTTTTCGGCCCGCCGTCTACGAGTCGTCCACTCGCCGACAACACGAAGGGAGCCTCGGAAACCGCGCGCCCGTAAGCGGCGCCAAAGTTCAGCGCCGTTTCGGCAACCGGCTGCCCATTGGTCGTCGAGCCATGGCAGGTGCTGATCGAGAGAGCTCTCCCGGGTCCGGAAGACATCATGGCGTTCGCCGCGGATCACCTGTCGCACCAGCCCCCTGCTGTGGCCCGTCTGGCGCACTATCTGCTTGATCGGCGTCCCACCTTTCGACAGGCTCAAGATGGTCGCGTTAGCCTCCTCGCGCCGGAGATAGCCCTCATATTGGAGACGCTCCGCAGCTGTTAGCAGCTCGGGATTGATCGTAGTTGCTCCGATTGCGCTGCGGATCTGGCGCATCGATTTTCGGACGGCATCGAGGTAGGCCCGGCTGGCGTTCTCCATCAAATGCCAACGATCTGCGACCTGTACCGCGTGCGGCAGGGCCTTTGCTGCGGCTTCGCCATATCCTCCGCCGCGGTCGCGGGCGACGATCGCGATCGTGGGATGGGCGGCGAGCCAGGCTTGGGCGGTCGAGGGCTCACGGTCCGGCAGCAGGGTGACCACCCGGCGCCTTTCCAGGTTGCAGATGATGCTGGCGTATCGGTGATTGCGCCGCCAGGCCCAATCATCAATGCCGATAATCCTGAGCGGGTCAGCCGGCGGACGGCTACGGCGTCGAACCACGCGAAGGAGCGTATCCTTGCTCACCGGCAGCATCAGCCGTTTTGCGAAGCCTGCCGCCGGTCGTCCGCCAAGAGCCAGACCGAGGTGATGGACAATGGAGTCCAGCCTCGCCGTGCGTCGCGCTGATGGAGCCGGCACCCCTTCGTCGAAGCGCTCAGTAAAGATTTGGCGCCCGCACAGGACGGCGTCGCAGCGGAAGCGGCGGGCGACCACCAGGAGCTGTACGATCCGCCCCGAAAGCGGGAGGTCAGTCACGCGTCGCCGATACCGGCTATGGACACGCCGAGAAACTGTTCCGCACAAGGGACACAGACCGACGCTTCCGGACGCCCGGATCTCAATCACGGCCTTATCACCTTCGTAGTACGCACTCTCTACAACAAACCCACGCGGCACCAGACTGGAGCGGTGGAGTGCTTGCTGCATGGCGTTGATTCTCCTCCAATCAAAGCGCCACGCATCCCCCAAACTGCATCAAAAGTGAGTCAGAGCCAAATTTACAGGCCGATTGACACTTTGCTGTCCCGACGAATGGCCGAGCGCTCAATGCGTTTCGGTTCTATCTGACCGATCTCTGGAGGCGGACGCTTCGGCGGCGCAGTCAGCGGACCTGTCTGACCTGGGATCGCATAACGCAGATCACCGATGACTGGCTCCCCAAGGCTCGCATCCTTCATCCATGGCCGAAGCTGCGCTTCGCCGTCAAACACCCGAGGTAGGAGCCCGGTGCCTTAATTGGGCTCGCCGGGATCTGCGCGGGGGGCGCCCAGTGATGGGTGTCCCTACCGCGAACAGAATGCGTTTGCGCCACTGTTTTTCAAGGATTTGCTTTCGGCAATATGGGCACTGCTGAGACGGCGGCCGAAGGATGAGATCGACGATGGCGAAACGTACGGCGGGCATGGTTGGTTGAGGCGGAGGCCCGTTGATTCTCTTTTTTTTGCCCCGCGTATGCGAGGCGATGATGTTGCAGGAAGGCGTAGGCAATCATTGTCATCAGGGCGTGGCGATGAAGACCTTGCCATGATCGCCCTTCGAAGTGATCAAGTCCAAGCTCCTCCTTCAACTGCTGATGCGCCTGCTCACAAATCCACCGTGCCTTAATGGTCTCATCGACGCTGAGGACAATGGCTCGGTTCGGGTAAAGCCAGACAATATCGCGCACCTTATCGACGAATAGCGGATCGCTCGACAGTTTAAATGTCTGGCTGCGGTGCGGCTGCAGGCCGAACGCCGTCCACTTTCGGCCGATCGTGGTGTGAGAAAAGCCAGTTTCCGCAGCCATCGAGCGGATCGACCAGTGCGTCCGTCGCGCGGCGTCGTACGCAATGTCCGCTCGATTACCACAGCAACCTGATCGTCGTCGATGGTTCGAGGGCGCCCAGGACGGGCTTCGTCAAGCAGGCCATCACAGCAATCCTTCAAGAATCGGCGCCGCCACTTGCCAACGGTGTGTTCATGGATGCCAAGTTTGGCAGCCACCGACTTGCTTGGCAGACTATCTGCACACCGCAGGATCGCGCGGCAGCGCTCAGATAGCGATTCGGCAACGCGATGACGACGAGCCTCTCCAAGTACGCCCGCTCCTGCGGACTAAGCACCAGCGGCGCGATCGGCCGGCCTCGCACACCCGCATTCGCCACGAGCACTCTCCTCTGTCGAGATTCGAGCTATCAACTAATGTGACGAACTTGCGTTCCAGAGGACTAGCACTACTTTGGGTGCGCCGGGAGACCGGCAAGGAGGAGATGGTGAAAGTCCATTGCGATGAAGGTGTAGCGAACCACATCGGCCCCGAGCCGTGCGCAGGCGTCCGCGAGGGTGTCGGCGAAGCGTCGGTAGGGGAGCATGCAGGCCAGCCATTGAGCCGCGAAACAGTGTTATCTCGGGAGCCGACGCTGTCCAAAGAGCGGAAGGCAACATGGATGAGTGCGCAATTGCGAGCACCCGTCCAACCCGGCGTGGTCGTAGACCCTGGCATGCATGGAAGCTCCTTGTACGGGAACCGGGATATCTCCGGGTCGGCCATCTTCCTCCTCGGAGGAGGTGGTCCGCAGCGGGAAGGCGAGGAGCCGTAGCCGCTGATGCATGACACGGAGAAGTCTGACTCTGGCATAGTAGCTGAGAAGCCGACGAACAAAGCTGGATTACTGGCGGCGGAGTGGGCGGAGCCAAGGCCGGGGACCAAGGGAAACGCGGAACAGCAGCGCATGCACCGGACACAGGGCCGGGCTCGCATGACCCAGTCGCTGGACCGCGTACGGACAGCCGCAAGGCTGAGGAAGAAGGACCGGTTCACCGCGCTCTTTCACCACATCAATGTCGATACACTGCGGGCGGCGTTCTTTGCGCTCAGGCGTAGGGCTGCTCCCGGAGTGGATGGCATGACGTGGCAGGACTACGAGGAAGATCTCGAGCCCCGGCTCGCCGATCTGCACAAACGGGTCCAACGAGGAACGTACCGCCCGCAACCGTCTCGCCGGACGTACATACCAAAAGCAGACGGCAAGCAGCGTCCGTTAGCGATCGCGGCTCTCGAAGACAAAATCGTCCAGGGGGCCACCGTCATCGTGCTCAACGCCATCTACGAAGGAGACTTCTGTGGCTTTTCCTACGGGTTTCGGCCCGGCAGAGGACCACATGATGCGTTGGACGCGCTCTGCACAGCGATCGAGACGCGGCAGGTGAACTGGATCATTGACGCCGACATCCAAAATTTCTTTGGCGCAGTCAGTCAACCTTGGCTGGTTCGCTTCTTGGAACATAGGATCGGCGACAAGCGCATCATCCGCCTCATTCAGAAATGGCTGAAGGCGGGTATTCTCGAAGACGGCGTCGTAACCGCTGATGACAGGGGAACGGGTCAAGGTTCGGTGATTTCACCGCTCCTTGGCAACATCTACCTGCACTACGCTCTCGACCTGTGGGCCAAACGCTGGCGACAGCGCGAGGTCTCCGGCGGCATGATCATCGTGCGTTACGCGGACGATGTAGTAGTCGGCTTTGAGCGCGAGGATGACGCACGTCGTTTCCTTGACGCGATGCGCGCGAGACTGGAGGAGTTCGAGCTGACGCTCCATCCGGCCAAGACCCGCCTGATTGAGTTTGGTCGCCATGCGGCGGCTCAACGCAAGCAGCGCGGACTCGGAAAGCCGGAAACCTTTGCGTTCATGGGGTTCACGTTTATCTGCGGCAAATCACGCCGAGGGCGCTTCCAGCTTCAACGGAAGACCCGTGGCGACCGCATGCGAACCAAACTCCGCGAAATCAAGGAGGAGCTGAGGCGCCGAATGCACTGGCCGATCCCTGCACAGGGGAGATGGCTGAGGCAGGTCTTGACCGGCCACTTTGCGTACTTTGCTGTTCCGACGAATGGCCGAGCGCTCAATGCGTTTCGGTTCTACCTGACCGATCTCTGGAGGCGTACGCTTCGGCGGCGCAGTCAGCGGACCTGTCTGACCTGGGATCGCATAACGCAGATCACCGACGACTGGCTTCCCAAGGCTCGCATCCTTCATCCATGGCCGAAGCTGCGCTTCGCCGTCAAACACCCGAGGTAGGAGCCCGGTGCCTTAATTGGGCTCGCCGGGATCTGCGCGGGGGGCGCCCAGTGATGGGTGTCCCTACCGCGAACAGATTTGTCGGTTTAGTGAGCCTGTCAGGATTCCCGAATCGATTTTTCAATGATTCATAGGGGGTCGGCTTTTGGAGGGCCGACCATGGGGAACGCAACGTCGGATTGGGAAGACCAGCTCGAGCGTTGGCTGAAGCCATTCCTGGATCGCCTGGGTCACAAGGCCCGGCGGCGAATGTGTCCGCGTTACATTGCGGGGCTGATCGGCCCCGGTGAGCGCAAGAGCATTCAACCGATGGCGGAGCGCTTTGCAGCGGGGGATTACGATCAGCTGCACCATTTCATCGCCGATGGCGTCTGGGATGCGACGCCGCTGGAGACAGAGCTGCTCAGGGAGGCCGACCGGCTCGTCGGCGGCGATGATGCGGTGCTGGTTATCGACGATACGGCGGTGCCGAAGAAGGGCGAACACTCGGTCGGTATCGCGGCTCAATATGCCTCGGCGCTTGGCAAAACGGCGAATTGCCAAACATTGGTGTCGCTGACGCTCGCGCGCGGTGAAGTGCCGGTGATGATCGCATTGCGTCTCTTCCTCCCCGGGAGCTGGACCAGCGATGTCGCCCGGTTGAAGCGCGCCGGCGTACCGGTCGACTACCGATCGCCACGGTCCAAGCCAGAGATCGCTTTGGCGGAGATCGATCGCGCGATGGCAGCCGGCGTGCGCTTCGGTTGTGTGCTGGCGGACGCGGGATACGGCCTCAGTGCGCCGTTTCGACAAGGGCTCACGGCACGCGGGCTGGCGTGGGCCGTTGGCATCCCGCGTCACCTCAAGGTGTACCCGGTCGGCGTCAAGCTTATCTGGCCGGTTGCGATGCGCGGGCGTCCCCGCAAGCGGTCCATTCCGGATATCCTGTCGCGCCCGTCCGAAGACATGCTCGCCGACGCCAAGTGGAAAAATGTGAGTTGGCGAACGGGGACCAAAGGCCGATTGAAAGCCCGTTTTGCTGCGGTTCGGGTGCGGATCGCCGATGGACCTCCCCAGCGGATCAAGGACAAAGGCCAGCAGCATCTTCCCGGCGAGGAGGCTTGGCTGATCGGCGAACACAGGACATCAGGGGAAAAGAAATACTATCTCGCCAACCTGCCCGCCGCGACAGATCTGCGCACATTAGCCGCCGCCATCAAGGCGCGATGGATATGCGAACAGGCGCATCAGCAGTTGAAAGAGGAGCTCGGGCTGGATCACTTTGAGGGGCGATCCTGGCAAGGCCTGCATCGTCACGCGCTGATGACCATGATCGCCTACGCCTTCCTACAACACCGTCGCCTCGCCCAGGCGGGGCGGAAAAAAAAGAATCAACGGACCGCCGCCGCAGCCAAGCTTGCCGGCGGTACGCCACGCCATCGTCGATCTCATCCTTCGACCGTCAGCTCAGCGATGCCCGCACTGTCGAAAACGAATCCGTGAAAAGCTGCAACTCAATCTGCCAAAGTAGTGCTAGGGTCCAGACTCAATTGAGCCAATATGCGACGAGAGCGGCGAGATGAACAGCGGCCAAAAAATTACGGGCGAGCTTGTCATATCGCGTGGCGATGCGCCGGAAGTCCTTGAGCCTGCAAAAGCAGCGTTCGATGACATTTCGTCCTTTGTAGGCGCGTTTGTTGAAGCGATGGATGACGACACGGTTAGATTTATTGGGGATTACGGGCTTGGCGCCACGACGAATGATTTCGCCGCGAAGCTTGTCGCCATCATACCCTTTGTCGGCGAGGAGCACGCTCATGGGTGGCGCGAGCGCCAGGACATCGGGAGCCGCAGCGATATCGGCATCCTGGCCTGGAGTCAGATGCAGGACGACCGGCCGGCAGAGCGGATCGCTCAGCGCATGGATTTTTGTCGTGCGGCCTCCGCGCGAGCGGCCGATTGCTTGATTGTGCTCCCCCCTTTTCCGCCGGAGGCACACCGGTGAGCTTTAATCGAGGTCGAGTCGAGCGACAGTACGACGCCGTCTTCGCCAGGCTTGGCCAGCGCTTCGAAGATTGCGCACCATCGTCCTCGCTTGGCCCAGCGATTGAAGCGATTGTAGATCGTCGTGTAAGGGCCGTATTCACGTGGACAATCACGCCATCGTGCACCCGATTGCAGCATGTGAATGATGCCGCTGACGGTGCGTCGGTCGTCGTCCCGATCCGGCCCCGTCAGTCCCCTCGGCAGATGCGGTTCGATACGCGCCCATTGCCTGTCGTTCAGCCAAAACAAACCAGCGCGCATTCTCTCGCCCCCGAATCAACACGTAGGCAAGAGAATCACGTGGCGCTATTTAGGTACAGACCCTAGTCCCATCAGTAGGACTCGGTGAAATTAAAATCAACGGCGACACAGCGCCGTAGTCGGGGAAGCGCAGAGGGCTTCCTGTTGACATCACACGGGCCGGGTCTGCACGCGCCACCGCGCGTACACATTCAGCGCGCGAGCGGGCCACTCTCGGGTAACGTGGCCCTTGTCGGTATCGAGAGCAACTTGGCGCCACACGCCGCGACGAAGTGCCTGCATAGCCTGCGAATTCACTTCGGCACGCGACTTGCTCTCTTTGCGGCATCACCACCAATCGCTTGCGATGATCCTCGGGGGCGGACTCGGTGCGCGTCGCTGTTAGCGTCTGGTCCGCCCCGACGGTTTGCTGCGGCGATAACTTAAGGGCGCTCGGTCGTGGGCCGAGACAATACAGGGAAGTGTTGGATGCGATCCGGAGTTCTTCTTTTAGGAGCCACGACAATTGCGCTCGTCGCAAACGGTGCAGCGAACGCGGCAGACCTTGAGCCAGAAGTGAAACTGCCGCCCGCGGTGTGGAACTGGTCGGGAGGCTATATTGGCGGGCACCTCGGCGGCGGCTACGGCCGAACCTCCTTCAGCAATCCCTACGGTCCGTCAATCTATGGCGATGTCGTCGATACCCCAGTGCTTCTCGCGGGTGGCCAGGTCGGCTACAATTGGCAGAAGAATGGCTGGGTGTTCGGCGTCGAACTCGATGCCAGCGGTGCTGTCTCCGACGGCACGAATACTTGCCTCGCCGCCTCCGGCTTTGTCGTGAGTGCAAACTGCAAGGCAGGTCCCAACGTCTTTGCCACCGGGACTGGGCGCGTC
Organism: Bradyrhizobium sp. B025; assembly: GCF_042257955.1. Taxonomy (NCBI): domain Bacteria; kingdom Pseudomonadati; phylum Pseudomonadota; class Alphaproteobacteria; order Hyphomicrobiales; family Nitrobacteraceae; genus Bradyrhizobium; species Bradyrhizobium sp. B025. The sequence goes on from NZ_CP170150.1 coordinate 1,327,272, forward strand.
GGTTACGCGTTTGGCGCGCTGGGCCGCACGTTGGCCTATCTTAAGGGAGGAGTGGCTTGGCAAAACAATCGAGGCGACGTCGTCAACAACTTTGAAGGCGGCGCGCCACAGGAGAAAACCCATTTCGACTATGGTCGCCTCGGTGGCGTCATCGGGCTAGGCGTCGAGCAAGCACTTACGTCTGCATGGTCGGTCAACGTCGAGTATGACTATCTCCATTTCGGCGGGCCGAGTGTCGCAACGCCTCCGACGGTGCAGAATCCGCCGTTCGCCATTCTTCCGGCGAACATAACCAGCCTCTCCAGCAGCTATCACATCGGAAAGATCGGGTTGAACTACCATTTTGGCGCCGACCCGTGGGTGGTGCGTTGGCCCGATGCGCCGCTCTACGCAAAAGCGCCCGCCGGCGCGGCGCCGATTGCTTACACGGCCGGTTGGTCGTTCGAAGGCGGATCGCGACTCTGGCTCAGCCGGGGTCGATTCCAATGGGACCGCAGCGCAGTGGCCTCCGGCGGCCTTGAAGACCCCAGCATGCTAATATCGAGGCTCACCTATCACGGACTTGACGGACTTTCCGGGGAGCTATTTGGCCATCTCGACAGCCCGTGGGGGGTGTTCCTGAAGGGCAACATTGGCCTTGGGCGCTTCGACAAAGGACACATGAACGACGAAGATTGGGGCCTCCCCCCGAACCTCTCCTAGGTCAACACGATATCAGGCCAGGCCAACGGGAGGTACACCTACTACACGGCCGACGTAGGTTATGATTTCCTCCGCGCCGCCAACTACAATGTCGGCGGCTTTATCGGCTGGACGTATTACGAACAGAGCTCCGACTCGAGGGGGTGTGTACAGATAGCTGCCCCACCTCCATGCTTGGCGCCGGACGACGACCAGGTCGTTGGCAGCCAGAATACTCAGTGGAATGCAGCTCGTGTCGGCCTAAGCGCCGAAACCATGCTCACCGAGCGTTGGCGTTTGAACGCTGACGTCGCTTACCTGCCCTGGACCGATTTCAAGGGGCGTGACCATCATCTCTTGCGCCCGACGACCATGTTTGATGAACAACGGAGCAATGGGGGCCGAGGCGTCCAGGTTGAAGGCGTCTTGTCCTACTTCGTCACCAGGAACTTCAGCGTCGGCGTCGGTGGCCGCTACTGGGCGATGTGGACCAACAGCCGAAGCGACTCATTGTGCAGCAGCAGCGGCTGCGTTGAACCGACCATGCTTGCGAAGTACAGCATGGAACGCTGGGGTACGTTCTTTCAGGCCTCCTATAAGCTCGATTGAAAAGATCGCACCAAAAGCCAAGAGCCAGGCTTTCGACGCCCCCTCAAGCTTTGGTAGTGACCATCCACCTCCGCGCCACCTGGACCGGCATGCGGATTATCCGAGCCGTTGTTGCAGGCGAGCGCAATCCCGACGTGTTGGCAACCTATCGGGACGTGCGTTGTCATTCTTCGACCGAGACAATCCGCGCGGCACTGGTGGGCAACGACCGGGAAGAACATGTCTTCGCCCTCCGTCAATCGCTGGAACTATACGACGTTTACCAGGCGAAGATGCTGGACTGCGACCGCAAGCTCGAAGCCTTGATCGCCGTATTGAGCAACAAAGGGGCAAAAGCGGGCGCAAAGTTATCAAAGCCACGCGTTAAGACCAAGCAGGTCAACACACCTACCTTCGATGTCAGGGCCGCGCTGTACGGAATGCTCGGCGTCGATTTGACTGAGATCCATGGGTTAGGTCCGTCCCTCTCGCTGAAGCTCATCGGCGAGTGCGGCACGGATCTGAGGGCATGGCCGAGCGCCAAGCACTTCACCTCGTGGCGCTGCCTTGCACCGGGCAACAAAATCTCCGGCGGCAAGGTGCTGTCTTCACGCACACGAAGATCGTCCAGTCGGGCAGCCGCACTGTTGCGATTGGCGGCCACTACTGTCGGACGGAGCGATACGGCGCTCGGCGCATTCTATCGCCGGCTATCCTCACGTGCAGGCAAATCAAAGGCGGTGACGGCGACCGCCCGCAAGATCGCAGTTCTATGCTACAACACCCTGCGGCACGGCATGCCCTACAGAGATCCGGGTGCAGACCAATATGAGCGACAATATCGCAGCCGTGTGCTCGCCAACCTTCAGCGCCGAGCCAAATCACTGGGCTTCGTGTTACAGGCTCTTCCGGGGGACGCCAATCCGGCTGTTTCTTAGGAAGGCCGCAGCCTACTTCGCGAAGGAAGCGACATGAAGTTCGCCTTCGTCGCGAAGCACCGGACGATCTGGCCGGCGGCATGGCTATGCGATGCGCTGGGAGTGTCGCGGTCGGGCTTCCATGCCTGGCTCAACCGCTCTCCCAGCGCCAGATCCCGCAGCGACCAGGAGCTCGGCGGCAAGGTCAAGGCCAGCTTCGTCGCCAGCGACCGCACCTATGGCGCACGCCGGGTGTGGCGTGACCTGCTCGCCGACGGGGCGGATTGCGGCCTGCACCGGATTGAGCGGCTGATGCGCCTGCAAGGCTTGCGGGCGCGGCCGCGACGTCGGCGCTTGCCGAAGGATGACGGCGATCGACAGCTCGAGACCGTACCGGCGAACCTCCTTGACCGGCAGTTCGCCGCCGAGCGTCCCAGTACACCAGCGAGCAGTTCCAGCGCCTGATGGCCGACCACGGCATCGTTGCAGCATGAGCCGCTCCGGCAACGTCTGGGACAACGCGGCGATGGAGAGCCTCTTCTCCTCGCTCAAGACCGAGCGTACGGCCAACAAGATTTATCGAACCAGAGACGAGGCACGCGCCGATGTGTTCGACTACATCGAACGATTTTACAACACGACCCGCAGGCACTCGACCATCGGCTATCTCAGCCCGGTTGCGTTCGAGCGCAAGGTGGGATTAGCTTAACCGGGTGTCCATCAAACCGGCAGCAGCTCAAGTGAAAAGAACTAGCTGCAGTTGCCTTTTTGATTGGCCGCGATCCGACATCGCGCTAACCCAGTAGGCCGTAAGCGTGGCGCAAGCTTGCGAAAGATGCGCAGTTCGGTCGATCGTCGGAAAGCTGGACGCTGATCAACTACAGCCTGTTTTGGAGGGCATCGAAGAGGCCGTCGCGGCTCTCGAAGCAGCCGAGGATCACGCCAATCCAAGAACCTGCGAGAAGCGAACTGCCGAGCGCAGAGCCAACCGCGGTCAGCTGCCGGAGTATTTGCCGCGCATCGTCGAGACCCTGATGCCCACTGCAACCTGCCGCCCGTGCTGCGCAGGCGTCCTTTTTGAAATTGGGAGCGATGAGAGCCAGAGGCTCGACGTCGTACCGGCGCAGTATCGCGTAATCGTCACTCGCCGGCCCAAACTGGCCTGCCGCGCTTGTCATGGCGTCGTCCTCCAGCATGCCGGGCCCGAACACTGCCCACGGAGCGGCTGGTCAGCGCATGTGATCGATGCCAAGTATCATTGGCATTTGCCGCTTTATCGCCAGGCGCAGATGTTGGCGACGCACGGCATCGCCATCGACCGTCGGCCAAGCCGGTAGTCTGATCACGTCCGCAAGCGTGGTCGGCTTGGAGTGAGCACGTCTGCATAGTCCTCGAGAGCCAACCTTCTTTCCTCGCTGATCGCGTCGGCGGCATGAAACTCGAGACCTGCGACAAGTTTCGCGGATACCGATACCGCGGCGGCGTGCTGCACCGAAAGCTCGCGGTGACGCTCAATCACATCAAAAATCGTATCAAATTCAGTCGCCATGGCGCATTTGCCCCAGGCCTATAGCGCGACGATCTGGGTCGGAAGAGCGCGGCGATCAGGATGGCGAGTCAGTGTCGCGGCGCGATGATGATCGCCGCGATGATTGTCGCGCGCAAGAGTTTTGTTTGCTTTGATTGTCGCGGAGCGTCAATCAAGCGAGCGTTTTTTGTGTCGCGTGCTCCGGTGGCCGCCCTGGACCACGCTTTCGCTCGAGGGCAGTCCGCCTGCGATAGCTCTCGACGTTCATCTCGACGATGGTGGCGTGGTGAACAAGGCGATCGATCGCCGCGAGGGTCATAGCTGGGTCCGGAAAGACCTTGTTCCATTCTCCAAAGGGCTGATTGGCGGTGATCAGCAAAGAGCGTCGCTCGTAGCGTGCGCTGATGAGCTCGAACAGCACACTGGTCTCGGCCTGGTCCTTGGTGACATAGGCAAGATCGTCCAAGATGACGAGATCGAAGCGATCGAGGCGGTTGATGGCGCCCTCGAGGTTGAGCTCGCGGCGAGCCACCTGGAGCTTCTGCACGAGATCGGTGGTGCGGGTGAACAGGACGCGCCATCCGTTCTCGATGAGGGCCAAGCCGATTGCTGCCGCCAAGTGGCTCTTGCCTCCACCGGGCGGACCAAACAGCAGCAGATTGGCGCCCTTGCCGAGCCAGCCGTCGCCGGCGGCGAGTGCGGTCATTTGCGCCTTGGAGATCATCGGCACGGCCTCGAAGTCGAAGCTGTCAAAGGTCTTTCCGGTAGGCAGCCGCGCCTCGACGAGATGGCGCTCGATGCGGCGGCGGCCGCGCTCAGCGATCTCGTGCTCGGCAATGGTGGCGAGGAAGCGCGCCGCCGGCCAGCCTTCTTTATCGGATTGCTCGGCAAATTGCGGCCACAGCGCCTTGATGGCGGGCAGCCGCAGCTCGTTGAGCAACAGATTGAGGCGCGCGGTGTCGACTACGTTGGTTGTGCTCATGCGGCGCCTCCGATCTCGGCGGTACCGATGAGGCATTCATAGGTGGCGAGCGGTGCGAGGCGTACCACGACGTTCGGCACCTGGGCGGGATCCGGGGCGAAGTGAGTACGTAGCCGGTTGAGGTCGGGCAGCCGGCCGTCGTTCAGGTCGGCCGTGAGCTGATTGGCGAGTTCGGCCTCGCAACCGCGCTCATGGGCGAGTGCGAGGAGATCGACCATGATCCGGCAGGCCTTCTTGTCCGGTAAGCGTTTGCGCAAGACGTCGAAGGCTCGGCGGTAAGCTTCCCGGGGGAACAGCTGGTCGCGGTAGACCAGGTTGAGGAGCGCCATCGGCTTGCGCCGCAAGGAATGGATCACGTGCCGATAATCGACGACCTGATCGTGCTTGCCATTGGGATGCGGCCGCCCGCGCGGCAAGGTGAGGAGATGCGTGCCGCCGACAAACACGTCGAGGTGATCGTCATACAGGCGCACCCGCAGCCGATGGCCGATCAAGCGCGACGGCACCGTGTAGAACACCTTGCGCAAGGTGAAGCCGCCGGACGATGTCACGTGGACGATCACCTCTTCATAGTCCGACGTGCGGCGGTCCGGCAGATCCTGAAGTGCGCTACGTTCACTGTCGATCCGCTTGGCGTTGCGGGCATTGCGGCGGCTGGCGATCTCATCGATGAAGCCACGATAGGCAGCCAGATCGTCGAAGTCGGCGGTGCCACGCAGCAACAGCGCGTCGCCGATCGCTCGCTTGAGATGACCATGCGAACTCTCGATCGCCCCGTTCTCGTGGGCGATGCCACGATTGTTGCGGGAAGGCCGCATGCCGTAATGGGCACAGAGGTCTTCGTATCGCCGCGTCAGATCGTCTTTGGCGTCGCGGTCGAGATTGCAAAAGGCGGCCGACAGGCTGTCGGTGCGATGCTCCCGTGGCGCCCCACCGAGTGACCACAAGGCATTCTGCAGGCCTTCGGCCAGAGCGACGAAGCTCTCACCGCCGAGCACGACATGGGCGTGCTCAAACCCGGAATAGGCCAGCCGGAAGTGATAGAGACGATGGTCGAGCGGTACGCCCGCGATCGTGACACCCAATTCGCCCATGTCGGTGCCGCGCTGACCGGGTTCGTGGGTCTGGCGGAAGATGACCTCCTGCTCCTCGCCGTGGATCGCCCGCCAGGCCCGGATCCGGCGCTCCAGCGCGCGACGGATGCCGGCGCCGAGCTCGGGATGGCGTCGGAGCAACTCCTCGAAGATCGTGACCGGCCGCACACCGGGGGCGGCCTTCAGCATCGGCACGATATCTGTCTCAAATACGCGGGCCAAGGGATCTGGCCGGCGACGGCCGCGGGGAGCCTTCTTCTGCGACGGAAGGCGTCGATCCTTCTCGATCCGGTAAGCGGTCGAGGTGCTGAACGACGCCTTGGCGGCGGCCACGGGTGGGCTATCGGTCTGACGGTACTTCATGTAGAGCCTCATTTGGTGATCGGTAATGTGTCGGCCTGGCACGCGAGTGATTCCTCTTGGCGGAAGAACCACTTGCATAACCAGCCGGCCGCGATCACCAGTCGGCGCGGTCCGCTGTGGATCGCGCCGACGCCGGGCTCGTAACTCCGGTCGGGCTACGCCCTCCCTGCGTCACGAGCCCGGCGTAGCCCTCTCATCATGGTCGACGCTCCACTTCCATCCTGTTCGCCGCGCGGCACAGGCCACATTAGATCGGCACCAACCAATCCTGGTAGGTGCTTCCAGTCCTTCTCAGCGATACTGCTTGGTAGCACCCTTGGGAATTGAGCCTCTCGGGGGGCCGCGGTGGTCGGTCTCGCTTATCCAAGGGCGAAGGCTGGCCACCGAAGTTTGCAGCGCGTGGTAGGGATAAGCGCTTCCGGAGGCGTGAGCGCCGAGTCACCGCCGCCAACTTCACTGGCCGCGCGGGCGCGGTAGGGACAGCGTCGGGTTCTCACTCCCGACGGCGCCGAGTCATGTCCGCGTGCCTCCAAGTCCGCGTGTGCGCCGCGGAGTGGAGCAACCATGATGCCAAATTTATTGCCTCGTACGATCTAAAAGAGGCAAGGTCGGACCCGCACGAGCGCTTTCTTACAAATGCGATCGAGTGCGGCTGGTCTCCCGGGAGTTTGGACCATGACGACATTCTATTTGGAGGGTTCATTTGTCGATCAAACGCAAACGGTCGCAGCACTCAACCATCAATCCAGCCTTCGACTCCAACGAGAAAGAGAGACTTGCTAGCAGCTAGGCCACATCTACGACGATTGAAGCTGCTACGTTCCGGTTCTCGTGAATAAGGGAAACTAAGGCGCGGCAGTTGGTCTCCGCGGGTACAGCAAACAGGCCAGCCTACAAGGCGCTGCTCCTTGGAGCCCACCAAATCCGGTAGTTGAGGCGACCGCGGCAGATTTGCAGAGTACGACCCCGTTTATCGATCCCAGGGGCGATGCCGGAGCAAGCTTATGGCAAGCGTTCAGTACTTCGTCACGCGCCATAAAGGCCAGTGGATGGTTGCGCTCAATTGCGAGTACTCCGGCCCCTACGCCACTGAGGAAGAGGCGATCCGCGTCGCGGTCGACGCTGCCCACAAGGAGGGAAAGGTAGGACGCGACGCTCAGGTTCTAGTTCAGGGCCATGACCACAGGTTCAGACACGAGTGGACATATGGCCAGGACCCATACCCACCGTCCGGCTAAATCGGGCTGGCGCTGGCCTTCTGGGCCGATCTCGGACACGGCCCTCAGGTGGTCACCCCGTAGTTTTGCAGCAGCGCCTTCTCGATCGCGGGCAAACAACTTGGCTTTGGCGCGCTGTCGACCAGAAAATGGCTTCGTTCTCGACGTCTTGATCCAGCGCCGAACGCGCTGCGCAGCGGCTCATGAAGAAGCTGTTGAAATACGCCGGCACGCCGCCGCGCGTGATGATCACGGACAAGCTCCGTTCGTACGGCCCTGTGAGGGCGAAGATGGGCTTTCACGTCGAACATCGCCAGCACAAAGCTCTTAACAATCGGGCCGAGATTTCTCATCAGCCGACGCGGCGACGCAAGCCGATCATGAAGGGTTTCAAATCGTCCGATCAGGCTCAACGGTTTCTGTCAGTTCACGATCAATCAGGTCGCGAACCTTTTCCACATCCCCTATCCCGGAGCCGTCACCGCCGACTTCCGTCGTGCTTCGCGCGAGCGAGCCTTTGCGACTTGGCGCGAAATCTCCGCGACAAGCCGAATCTCGAACTGAGAAGCGCCTCCTTCGGCTCGGCGGTCGATTAAGTTGACGATGCCCGACGGTCTCCTGTAATCCAAGAGGCCACAGATGCTCGGACCTCTCGTTTTTCCCCCGACCCAAGCTGTTCTTTCTCTCGGCGATCGTTTGGACCGCACTGACGATGCTGGTCTGGTATGGCTTCGCGAGCAATCTGTTCGAAGCGCCGCAAAAGGCAGGTCGGGTTGGCGACGTTCTCGTCGGCGCCGGCTCTCTGGTTCGACCTCTATTTCGCCGCGTGCGCCGCGATATTTGCGGCTGGCTGGATGTTGGTTGCGCCGCACCCCTGGGCGACGTGGTCGATTCTTGGCTCCGCGCTAATACTGTTCACCTCCTACTTTCAGGTCCAGGTCAGCGTCGCCATCAACAGCTGGTATGGGCCATTCTATGACCTTGTCCAGGCCGCGCTTTCGAAATCGGCGCAAGTGATGGTCCAGCAGTTCTACAGCGAGTTGTCGACTTTTGCCGGCATTGCTCTTGTTGCGGTCGTGTCGGTGTGATGACGCGTTTCTTCGTCAGTCACTACATCTTCCGCTGGCGGACGGCGATGAACGATATCTATGTTGCAAGCTGGCCGCGGCTGCGCGCCATCGAAGGCGCCTCGCAGCGCGTTCAGCAGGACCCCATGCGCTTTGCGAGCGGTCGGATATTCCTTCCAGGCTGCGTTCCGCCACCGCTTCCGCGGCGCGACCAGAGCCTTCGGATGATCCAGCCATCCAGCTGATGGAAGGTATCCCTCCATTGAGGCCGCCTTGTTTGACGGACGCGAGCGCTGCAGGTCCTAGGGGTAATCCTAGCATTACAGTTGCCTTTTTAGGAGATGTCTGAATCTATGGACACCATGATTCGGAGGTCGTGGACGCCAGCAGCGTCGATCGAGGAGACGCTTGCGTTGTGGGCGGCGTCGCTTCCAGAGATCAAGAAATGGATACGTCCGTTGTTCACGCAAGAGAGATGGCGTCACCTTGGCTGGCTGCTGGTCACACAGCCGGCGCAAGTTCTATGAGCTGCATGTTGCAGGAAGCTTGAAAGTGGCAACGGCGACGGTCGAGCGGATGGCGAAGCTCTGGCAGGTCGAGAAGACCATACGCGGTCAAAGCCCCGACGTAGGCGTTGCCGCGCGCCAGCAAGCCTCCACAGCGGTCGTCGCAGATCTCTTCGATCTCTGGCAGCAGACATTGCGGCGGATTTCCGGAAAATCAAAACTGGCTGAGGCAATCCGCTATGCCGTCTCGCGCCGTGCCATCTTCGAACGCTTCCAGACTGATGGTTCGCATCGAGCTCGACTCCAACATCGTTGAACGCGCCATCTGACCACAAACAATTACGAGAAAGAATAGCCTCTTTGCCGGTAGCGACGGCGGCGGACGAACCTGGGCGAACCATCGCAACACTGCTGCAGACAGCAAAGATGAATAACGTCGATCCGTGCGCCTGGCTCAGCCTAACGCCTCAGCGTATCGCCAACGGCTGGCCGAGCGGCGAAATCGACGCGCTTATGCCATGGAACCACGCCGCCTGACGGCCGCAGCTTGCCGCTTACCCTTCGACCGAGTACGTGGCAACGAAGAGTGGCAGACGCTCCGAACGCGTAAGCGCTGGCGGTGCCCATGCCAAGGCAATGGGGGCCAAGCTGGTCTTTGCGAAGCTTGACCGGTTCAACCTCAAACCGGGCTTGCTTCGGTCACCGCTGGCAACCGGCGACCCGGGGTTCTGCAGCGACATTCGTCAGCTTATCGACAGGTAGGCCTGCTAAGGGCAGAACGCTGCCACGTTGACGGCCCTCCGGGACTTATCTGGTCAACGAAATGGCAGGAAGCCTCGCAGCAGTATCGATCCATTTGCGCGTTTGGGCTCGTGTGAACAATGATCATGACACCCGGCCTGCTTCGCGACCTTGAGGAGCGGGGGTATTCTTGTTTTGGCGATGGAGATATTGATGAACACAGGACAGGCTCAGTGGAGTGCAGGTTCTTCCTCGGCCGCTTCTGAAGAGGGGGAGCAGGAAAGTTACCTCAGCGGCTTCAGCCGAGCCGTGGCGGATTTGCTCGAAGCCATGACAGGATATCGGACCCCGGCCTCCGCGCGCGCGCAGTTGCTGGACAACTGGGCGGCCGAAGAGGGGCAGGGCGAAGCCGAGAATCGGCGACAGGGACGCGCACGAATTAGGGGGGCGGACAACACTGGCTCGCACTCGCTGGATTTGTCCTCCCTCTCCCTGACCGCTTTGCCCGCCGCCCTGCCGCCAAGATTGCTGGAACTGCGCGCCAGGCACAACGAGCTAAGCAGCCTGCCCGCTAGCTTCCCACCCGGTCTTCAGCATCTTCTCATTAGCCATAACCGGTTGATCAGTTTGCCGGACGCTCTTCCGGCGACCCTCTCTCGGCTGGAGGTGGCCGATAACAGCTTGACCAGTCTGCCGGCCAACCTTCCGGCTGGGCTCGAGATCCTGAACGCAAGCGACAACCGACTAACTAGCCTGCCGGACGCTCTCCCGAGCAGGCTCACCTCGCTCGCGGTTAGTGGCAATCAGCTGACCGACCTCCCCGACTACCTCCCATCGGGGCTCATTGAACTCGATGTCAGCAGCAATCAATTGGCCGACCTCCCCGCCCCCCTTCCGAGCACCCTCCAATCGCTCAATCTCAGCGGTAACCGGCTGACCAGCCTGCCTGAGGATCTTCTTGAGGGGCGTGTACCGAATCTTAGTCTCAGCTACCCGCATTTGGAGAACCTCGAGTTCGGGGATAACCCGCTGCCGGACGACGTCCTCGCTAATCTGGCGACGGCTGAAGCGCCACCGCAGCTTGCGCAGCAATCTCTATATGAGGCTGCCGCGCAATGGCTCGCAGACGACCCGGCGACGCTGGCCAAATGGCAGCACTTTGCGGATGAGCCAGGCGCCCAGGACTACGCGCAGTTCCTGGAGAGGCTACGAGAGACCGTGAACTACGGCAATGACGAGTTTCGGCAGGCAGTGGCTGATGATCTGCAGCAGGCGGCCGCCAATCCGACATTGCGCGAGCAGTTCTTTGCGCAGGCGTCCGAGGCCAACGCGAGCTGCGAGGATCGTGTCACCTTGCACTGGAATGGTATGCAGACCGCGCGCCTCAACGCTGACGTCGAGGACGGGGTATATGACGATCGGCTTGGCGATCTGATCCAGCGCGGCCGTGTCGCCTTCCGCTTGGAGGCGTTGGACGAGATCGCGCGCGACAGGATCAACTCGCTCGCCAGCGGCAACCCGAACGTAGACGACATCGAAGTCTACCTGGCCTATCAACATCGGCTGCGCGAGCCGCTGGAGCTCAGTCACGTCGCCCCTGACATGCGCTTCCTGGCGGTCTCTCACGTAAGCGAGGATGATGCGACGGAGGCGCTCGACCTGGTCCGGGAGCGGGAAGCAAGCCAGTTCACCGACTTCATGGCAAGCCGCTGGCAACCCTGGGAGACGGTGCTGAGGCGCATCGCTCCAGACGAACATGCAGCGATGCAAGACCGGCTCGTCGAAGCCATGGGCGAAGAGTTCCAAAGCCGTCTGGATCAGCGACTGGCCGAACATGGTCTGGTGGGCGACGTCGATGCCGAGCGGGTGCTCGGAGCCCAAGTCCGAAACCAAATCGCAGGCGAGATCAAAGGCGAGGTCATGCACCGGCTGCTCGCAGAGCGCGGCCTAGAACAATAAGACTTCCCAACAGTCCCGCGGGGATATTCTTCGTTGCTCTGTGGCGCTGCCTCAAGATGGATCCTGCAATCGACATCATCTTTGAGCTGACGATTGCCGATTGGCGCTCGAGCGAGGAGGCTGAGGCGCGGCCCGTTGAGGCAGCACGCATCTACCGCCGTGAAGATCGCACGGTGTGCGGCAGCATGAAATGGTCGGCGCGCAGCCTCATTGCCGATTCCTTGTAAGACGGGATGCCCGGGCCTTCTACCGGGCTGCGGAATGCTCCGCCGGAATTCTGTCGTGACCGCGCGCCGCCTTTGCTTCGTACTCGTCCTCGGGCGAGCGAAATCGACGCGTCAACAACCGGCTTTGATCATCGCGATTGTCGCGGTCGGTCAAGTGCATGCTCTCAGTCGTTTGAACGAGCGGGAGCGCGCGAGCGGATCCATCGGAGAACGCATTGCCGAAGTTTTCGTCTTACTGGCGCACGATTTCATAGGTCACGCCAATGCCACGCGCCGCCAGCACTTCAGCACGTCCTCGACCATGCGCAAGCTTGAGAGGAAGCCGGAAATACAACCAAGCGGCATAGCTGATTACTTCCGGTGGGAAGCGATGGCGGCGATAAAGAGGGGTCCGGGCGGTCGGCGTGCTGGTCGTCACCACCCCCTCGGCGGCTCCAATTCGTTAACTTAACGCCATCCAGAGTCTTCCGAAGCCGTCGACCAGATGTGTCTCGATCAGTCTGCTGTCTTCCTCATTTAGACGGCCCGGCTTGTCGAACAGCGTCAGCGGAATGGTAGCTTCCCGACATCATGGAGCATCGCCGCGAGCCCGAGTCGCCCCAATACTTGCTGGCGAAATAATCAGCGCCGCCGCAGACAATACGTAAGCAGTGCTGAAAGGTGGCCCTCGTGAGCCAATGCGAACACAGGCTTTGAATTTCGCTTTATTTGGCTGCTCGCAACATTGGCGTGAGCGGCGGCGAAGAACCATGTTGTATTTTGCCAATGACCTCGAAGCCGTGGCTTTGATAAAAGGGGATGTGATCGGGATTCGAGCTTTCCAGATAGGCGGTAATGCCCTGCTCATCGCATCGTTGAAGAGCGTATTTCATCAACAATGTGCCAAGTCCTTGTCCGACCCAGTTCGGATCGGCCGCGATGAGAGGCAGGTACCAATGCGGCTCGGACGGATGATGTTCGGCCATTTCCTGCCGCAGGAGCGCCATATCTTCGGTGATCGCCGGGTTCAGGGACAGCGCCATTATTTCGTCTAACGCGGACTCGTCTTGCTGCACGCCAGGCGGCAGCCACAGGGCTGCGGCGCGGATCCCTTCCGTGACGTATGCTGTGCCGTGCTCGAATGCTGGTCCACCAGAGGCGTTAACGAACCGAGGCATGCTCCGAAGATATTGGCCTGCGTCAGGCCAACTCCACCGCATCAATGGATCGGCGGCAAAGCCGAGCACAATTGTCCAGACGGTGCTTGTTCGAATGTTTGCATTCGCACATTTGATATCCGACTCCGCCGGCATAATGTGGGTTCCAAATTTTCTGTCTACCTGTCAGAGTTACGTGGCACGACATAAAGAAGACGTGGCCGATCACCAGATTCCTGATATCGACCGGCTGCACCTGGGTTCTGCCCGCTGATGGTCATGTTCCGTAACGACTCAGAATAGATCCATCGCCCGGCACCGGCTCGCCGTGCTCAGCTTCCGGAGCGCTTTTTCATCACTGCAATCCCTGTGCCATACTGAATGTCGAGCGACGGCATCGTCAACTTAACCGACCGCTGAGCTGAAGGAGGCGCTTCTCAAAGGTTCGAGATTCGGCGATAGCGCTTGTCATGGAGATCTCGCGCCAAGTCGCAAAGGCTCGCTCGTGCCAAGCACGACGGAAGTCGGCAGTCAGGGCTCCGGGATCGGGGATGTGGAAAAGGTTCGAGACCTGATCGTGAACTGACAGAAATCGGTGGGCCTGGAGGAGTTGAAACGCATCATGATCCGCTCGCGTCGTCGCGTCGGCTGATGAGAATTCTCGGCCCGATTGTTGAGAACTTTGTGCTGGCGATGTTCGACCCAAAGGCCCGTCTTTGCCCTCGCAGCGCCGTACGAACGAAGCTTGTCCGTGATCATCACGCGCGGCGGCGTGCCGGCGGATTTCAAGAGCTTCTTCCTGAGCCGCTGCGCAGCGCGCGAGTCTCTTCCGCGCTGGATCAAGACGTCGAGAACGAAGCCATTCTGGTCGACAGCGCGCCAGAGCTAATGTTGTTCGCCCGCGATCGAGATAACGATCTCGTCCAGATGCCATTTGTCACCGCGAGCGGGAGCGCGCTCGCGGACCGATCGGAGAACGCCTTGCCGAATTTCGGTCCCCACTGGCGCACGGCTTCATAGGTCAACAGTGCCACGCGCCTCCAGCATTTCCTCGACTATGCGCAAGCTTAAGGGAAACGGGAACTACAACCAAACGGCATATTGACGCCGCCCCGGTGGGCTGCGCCGACAGACTTTCAGCGGTTGCGCAAAAGTACGGTGCACTGCGTGAGCGGGCTGGTGAGCTCGAAATGACGCTGCAACGGAGCCGGACGGCGCGGTCGCGGCCATCTCGTTTGAGCATTCACGGTCGCAAATCGACGCAGAGCGCGGCCCAACCCAAACAACGTCGACTGGTAGAGAAGCGTTCGCCTGAGCTGAACTTCTTGACGGTGGGGCGACCGCGAGTCACCGGACCCGGATTAACGAAGGTCGTCGAACGGCCCACGAAACCCTCGCCAAGGCGTGGGAGGCGAAATCCGCTGCTGCTGGCGCGTTCCAGTCGGCGAGCGCTCGCTGCGAGGAAGCTGCCGCGGGAATGGAGGCCGCGAAGAATCGCCGCGCTTCAGCCGAAGGGGCCTTCAATATGGCCTGTCAGGATATCGCCCGGTCGCAGGGTCAGGTGTTCCCGCTGATTGCCACCGACCCGGCTGTGTCCAGAGCGCTACGAACACGAACTCAAGAGCTCGACCGAACCGTAAATGATACGGACGCCGCCGTCCTGATGCGTCGGGACGACCTGGAGAGATCGCTGGAAGGGCTGACGCGGAGGCATCGACTGACGCCGTTGCAACCCTGACAACGGAAATCGATGCTCAACGAGCTGCCGATTGGCGTGATGCATGTCCCGGGCGCGGGAATTCAGGACAATCTGGGCGACAAGGCGAAGAAGCTCGGCATCCCGGTCTGAAAATTCGGCGGCGCGTGAGCGCCGCAAATTTCTACTACCCGACTTGAGCGACGAAATCGCGCAACTTTCGCTCCGCTTCCTCCGCCGCCTTCTCTACGGCAGGAAAGATCGTGGCCCACACCTCAGCCAACTCCGGAAACTCCATTCGCGCCTCGGCCGGGTTTCAGCGGTAGGGAAATTTGTCGTACCACGTCACTCTTTCGACGCTTGAGGGTCAGAAGCGCTACGCTTCCGCTTTTCAGTTCAACAGCAGCAGCTGTGAGCGCCAGAACCTCTGAGACACGGCCGCCACTTTGCAATAGCACCGTATAGGAAAGTCGGCGTGCAGGATCGAGCCCTTGTGCCGCGCGACGGAAGCGACGGCGCTCCGGTAGTGTCAGGTATTGTCGAATACCCGATGTCGAAAAATAGAGCGAGCTCTCCGCACAAGGGAGCCGGGGGGCTCGCGGTCGAGCGGACGATTGATTTCACAGATGGTAGATGGACTGCCGCTGTCCTTAAATGAGGAGGGGAAATGTCGCGTCCCGGTAGGATTGATTGCAGTCTGCTCCTTCTTTCTTTGCCACCATAGACCGCAGCACAGGGACAGCTGTGCGATCCGTGCCTACGCTCAGGTGAGAAATGCTGCGGTCTGCGGCCGTCTGGTTCGGCGCGCGTTCAATGTAGCGTCGGTTATGGATACGAGCGCACCGGCGCCGAACGTCGCTGTCGCCAGAACCAGCGGAAGTGTTCTCGCCACTGACAGAGCGACAATACACTCCTGACGTGGTGCCTTGGAAAAAGATGCCCCATGAAAATGGGAGCGCAGTCCCCTGCGCTCCGGTCGTTCTTACCATATACGGAAACGGTCACGCTGCCCGTTGCATCACAGCTGTAGCTCTGATCATCGCTAAAGTTCTGATGACAATATTTGGACTATGGACCGGGATGCCACCCCTTCTTGCGCAGCGTGTTGTCAGAACTTTAACAGAGTCGATTGTCAGCTCTGAAACAATGTCTGACTTCCGACGCTACAAACATTCGTAGAAGACGCAGAGCAGCTGCGATTTTCATCGACACGTCCCTTGCTTGGTTCGCGGACGAACATCTCGGATCGCTTTTCCAGGGGGGGTGCTGAAGGTTGCCTTCTCGCGTGTCGCCACGAGCGCCGTGGTCGTCAGCTTACTCTGAGGCAACATGAAACTAGGCTTCAAGCAATAAGGTCGCGTTGGCTTGGCGTCTCCGCCCTCAGCGGTCGGACTTATCAGACGTGATGCCGACGGCCATTTGTTCTTAGGACATCGAGATTGTCGATCTGCTCAGCAAGGGGTTTATACCCGGACGTCGTTTGGCGAACGCAAGTGACAAGCGTCCGCAAACAACAGGGGCCTTTGGCATGAATGTGGCATCAGGGCTCAGTGCAGGGCGGACATCGGTTAGCATGTGATGCCCCATAACATCGGGGTGAAGGAACTTCTGATGAGGGCCGTATCGATTGAGTTCACTAGTACCCACTTTTCTTGGAACGTGAGTCGTGATTCAAGGTCGGGATGATACCCGAAGCAAGAGAAGTCCACCTTTCGAGGAAAGATCGCAAGGTGCTTGAGGCGTGCTGTCGCTCACCGGTGACGTTGCAGCGCGATTTGAAGCGGGCGCGGATAGTTCTGTTGGCGGCGGATGGGCGCAGCACCCGGTCGATCGCCAAGGAAGTTGGGGTCCAGCCGCGGATTGTCAGCCTTTGGCGGCATCGCTATGCCGACCATGGCCTTGAAGGGCTGCAAGACAAGCCGCGGCCTGGCAAGCAGCCGATCTATACGAAGACGACCGACAAGCGGATTCTGAAGCTGCTGGATAAGCCGCCACCGCAAGGGTTTGCGCGCTGGACCGGCCCCCTGCTGGCCGAGGCGCTGGGCGATGTCGATGTCCAATATGTCTGGCGGTTCCTGCGCAGCCACAAGATTGACCTGGTGGCTCGCAAGTCCTGGTGCGAGAGCAACGACCCGAACTTTACGGCCAAAGCCGCCGATGTTGTCGGCCTCTATGTCGCGCCGCCGGCGAAGGCCATTGTGCTGTGCGTGGACGAGAAGCCCTCGATCCAGGCTTTGGAGCGAGCGCAGGGTTATCTGAAGTTGCCCAATGGCCGCGCCTTAACCGGCCAAAGCCACGATTACAAGCGGCATGGCACCACAACATTGTTTGCGGCGCTCGAAGTCGCCACCGGAAAGATCATCGCGACCCATTCAAAACGCCGGCGCCGCGTCGAGTTTCTCGATTTCATGAACAGCGTCACCGCGGCTTTTCCGAACCGCAAGCTTCACGACATCCTCGACAACCTCAACACCCATAAAAAGAACGAGGACTGGCTCAAGGCCCACCCCAACGTGCAATTTCATTTCACGCCGACAAGTGCGTCATGGCTCAATCAGGTCGAAGTATGGTTTTCCATCTTGCAGGGGCAGTCGCTCAGCGGCACCTCCTTCACGAGCCTCAAGCAGCTTCAGGAACACATCGATGCCTACGTCAACGCATACAACGACAGAGCCGAGCCCTTCGTCTGGACCAAGAAAAAGGTCCGTCAACGCCGTTTCAAAGGCCGCCGTATCACTCAGCTCTGATTCCGGGTACTAGGCTGGTGTTTTTGTACTTCGTGAGCGTGCTTGCGGCCTTGCTTTTGCTGGTGGTGAGCAACCGCGGAGCCATGGCAAAACGCTCCGGCTATCGGAGTGATTGTGCCGGGATGCTGATTGTTTCTTCCATCCTACTTGTTGATAATTTTCAGTCGGAATGCCAAGCCCTCCATCTTTTCAGTGACAACCAGCCCATACGAGGGGAGCTCTTTGAGCGGGGTGCGGATCTGTTCAGCTTCAATGGGGCTAATGCGGGTGCACCGTGCAACGCTGTATTGGCTCCTGTGATTCTTCCAGCGCCCTCGCGTCTGCGCTATCGATCGATGACGCTGAGCAGTGACGAGCCGTCAAATTATCCCGACGAAGACGTTCTAAAGAGGAGAGCAGACAAAGGGCCTCGAGTGGCGTCGTTCGCTCCTGCAGGATCGTTCCGGCAGAATGGTCCGGCTCTCCGTGCGGAGGCGCCTGTCGGTTCGATGCTGATGCAGAGGCTAGTTTCTTTGGCATCTCATAGTTTTACGACCTCGGCCGGGGTCAAAATTAGCTTCACGTTGATTATGGCGTCAAACCCGAGCGGTACTGCTTTTGGTCCACAGGTCTTAATGGATGCCGACAGTAAAGCTTTGGTCTGCGAGATCTCGCCCATGGATGCGGAAAGCATCTCTGCGTTTCGGCACTCGCTGGCGCAAGCCTTTGTTCAACAAGCGGCGAATCCCGGTGGGGGGCTCCCGAGCAAGGATGTCGATGATTTGTTTGCGAACAACTGGGCTGCTAATGCAACAAATGGCATTATGGGCGGTTGCCTGCTCGGGAATAATAATGAAAGCGGAAGGATAGTGTAGCGCAGCACATGGGTTGTCACGAACTCCACGAACGAGTCCGGGCCGCCAGATCCGGAATGTCCCTCTTCAACTCCTGTAACAGGAGGGCGTAATTCGCCCGATATGCTCGTCGCCCAGCCATTCCATGTCGTCGAGCACCGCCCGCTGGCCGTGGAGCGAGCCGAATTGAAAAGTGCAGTGCCTGCCGTCGCTTGATAATCGTGTGGACGCGTCGGGTTGCGGGCCATTAGCGGACAACTGGCAGGCAGCTCTTCATAGCTTAGGCGTCGGCGATCGACCATCTGGTCCGTCCCATCGAACACAGGCGGCGCGCCCTCATCAATTGCCATCTGGGCTGACGAGCGCTTGCGCGCACTAGGGTCTGTACCTAAATAGCGCCACGTGATTCTCTTGCCTACGTGTTGATTCGGGGGCGAGAGAATGCGCGCTGGTTTGTTTTGGCTGAACGACAGGCAATGGGCGCGTATCGAACCGCATCTGCCGAGGGGACTGACGGGGCCGGATCGGGACGACGACCGACGCACCGTCAGCGGCATCATTCACATGCTGCAATCGGGTGCACGATGGCGTGATTGTCCACGTGAATACGGCCCTTACACGACGATCTACAATCGCTTCAATCGCTGGGCCAAGCGAGGACGATGGTGCGCAATCTTCGAAGCGCTGGCCAAGCCTGGCGAAGACGGCGTCGTACTGTCGCTCGACTCGACCTCGATTAAAGCTCACCGGTGTGCCTCCGGCGGAAAAGGGGGGAGCACAATCAAGCAATCGGCCGCTCGCGCGGAGGCCGCACGACAAAAATCCATGCGCTGAGCGATCCGCTCTGCCGGCCGGTCGTCCTGCATCTGACTCCAGGCCAGGATGCCGATATCGCTGCGGCTCCCGATGTCCTGGCGCTCGCGCCACCCATGAGCGTGCTCCTCGCCAAGGGTATGATGGCGACAAGCTTCGCGGCGCAATCATTCGTCGTGGCGCCAAGCCCGTAATCCCCAATAAATCTAACCGTGTCGTCATCCATCGCTTCAACAAACGCGCCTACAAAGGACGAAATGTCATCGAACGCTGCTTTTGCAGGCTCAAGGACTTCCGGCGCATCGCCACGCGATATGACAAGCTCGCCCGTAATTTTTTGGCCGCTGTTCATCTCGCCGCTCTCGTCGCATATTGGCTCAATTGAGTCTGGACCCTAGCACTACTTTGGGTGCGCCGGGAGACCGGCAAGGAGGAGATGGTGAAAGTCCATTGCGATGAAGGTGTAGCGAACCACATCGGCCCCGAGCCGTGCGCAGGCGTCCGCGAGGGTGTCGGCGAAGCGTCGGTAGGGGAGCATGCAGGCCAGCCATTGAGCCGCGAAACAGTGTTATCTCGGGAGCCGACGCTGTCCAAAGAGCGGAAGGCAACATGGATGAGTGCGCAATTGCGAGCACCCGTCCAACCCGGCGTGGTCGTAGACCCTGGCATGCATGGAAGCTCCTTGTACGGGAACCGGGATATCTCCGGGTCGGCCATCTTCCTCCTCGGAGGAGGTGGTCCGCAGCGGGAAGGCGAGGAGCCGTAGCCGCTGATGCATGACACGGAGAAGTCTGACTCTGGCATAGTAGCTGAGAAGCCGACGAACAAAGCTGGATTACTGGCGGCGGAGTGGGCGGAGCCAAGGCCGGGGACCAAGGGAAACGCGGAACAGCAGCGCATGCACCGGACACAGGGCCGGGCTCGCATGACCCAGTCGCTGGACCGCGTACGGACAGCCGCAAGGCTGAGGAAGAAGGACCGGTTCACCGCGCTCTTTCACCACATCAATGTCGATACACTGCGGGCGGCGTTCTTTGCGCTCAGGCGTAGGGCTGCTCCCGGAGTGGATGGCATGACGTGGCAGGACTACGAGGAAGATCTCGAGCCCCGGCTCGCCGATCTGCACAAACGGGTCCAACGAGGAACGTACCGCCCGCAACCGTCTCGCCGGACGTACATACCAAAAGCAGACGGCAAGCAGCGTCCGTTAGCGATCGCGGCTCTCGAAGACAAAATCGTCCAGGGGGCCACCGTCATCGTGCTCAACGCCATCTACGAAGGAGACTTCTGTGGCTTTTCCTACGGGTTTCGGCCCGGCAGAGGACCACATGATGCGTTGGACGCGCTCTGCACAGCGATCGAGACGCGGCAGGTGAACTGGATCATTGACGCCGACATCCAAAATTTCTTTGGCGCAGTCAGTCAACCTTGGCTGGTTCGCTTCTTGGAACATAGGATCGGCGACAAGCGCATCATCCGCCTCATTCAGAAATGGCTGAAGGCGGGTATTCTCGAAGACGGCGTCGTAACCGCTGATGACAGGGGAACGGGTCAAGGTTCGGTGATTTCACCGCTCCTTGGCAACATCTACCTGCACTACGCTCTCGACCTGTGGGCCAAACGCTGGCGACAGCGCGAGGTCTCCGGCGGCATGATCATCGTGCGTTACGCGGACGATGTAGTAGTCGGCTTTGAGCGCGAGGATGACGCACGTCGTTTCCTTGACGCGATGCGCGCGAGACTGGAGGAGTTCGAGCTGACGCTCCATCCGGCCAAGACCCGCCTGATTGAGTTTGGTCGCCATGCGGCGGCTCAACGCAAGCAGCGCGGACTCGGAAAGCCGGAAACCTTTGCGTTCATGGGGTTCACGTTTATCTGCGGCAAATCACGCCGAGGGCGCTTCCAGCTTCAACGGAAGACCCGTGGCGACCGCATGCGAACCAAACTCCGCGAAATCAAGGAGGAGCTGAGGCGCCGAATGCACTGGCCGATCCCTGCACAGGGGAGATGGCTGAGGCAGGTCTTGACCGGCCACTTTGCGTACTTTGCTGTTCCGACGAATGGCCGAGCGCTCAATGCGTTTCGGTTCTACCTGACCGATCTCTGGAGGCGTACGCTTCGGCGGCGCAGTCAGCGGACCTGTCTGACCTGGGATCGCATAACGCAGATCACCGACGACTGGCTTCCCAAGGCTCGCATCCTTCATCCATGGCCGAAGCTGCGCTTCGCCGTCAAACACCCGAGGTAGGAGCCCGGTGCCTTAATTGGGCTCGCCGGGATCTGCGCGGGGGGCGCCCAGTGATGGGTGTCCCTACCGCGAACAGATTGTTGATTTTGCCGCGTTTTATAGGATTCCCGAATCAATTTTTCAATGATTCATGGGTGGTCGGCTCTTGGAGGGCTGACCATGCCGGGATGGGAAGACGAACTCGAACGCTGGCTGATGCCGTTCTTGGACCGGCTGGGTCATAAGACCCGGCAGCGGATGTGTCCTCTGTATGTTGCGGGATTGATCGGTCCTGGCGATCGCAAGAGCGTTCAGCCGATGGCGGAACGCCTTGCCACGAGCAACTACGACCAGTTGCACCATTTCATTGCGGACGGTGTCTGGGACGCGACGCCGCTGGAGACAGAACTGCTCAATCAGGCGGACCGACTTGTCGGCGGCAGGGATGCGGTGCTGGTTATTGATGACACCTCACTGCCGAAGAAGGGTGAGCGATCGGTCGGTGTTGCGGCGCAATACGCATCGGCTCTCGGTAAAACTGCAAATTGCCAAACGCTGGTGTCTTTAACGCTTGCGCGCGGCGAAGTGCCAGTGATGGTCGCGTTACGTCTCTTTCTGCCTGACAGCTGGACAAGCGACATGCCCCGTTTGAAGCGCGCTCGCGTGCCAGTCGAACACCGAACGCCACGGTCCAAGCCGGAGATCGCTTTGGCCGAGATTGACCGCGCGATGGCAGCCAACATGCGCTTTGGATGTGTGCTGGCGGATGCAGGATACGGCCTCAGCGCACCGTTTCGACAAGGGCTAACAGAGCGCGGGCTGGCCTGGGCGGTCGGTATCCCTCGGCACCAGAAAGTGTATCCCGTCGATGTGAAGCTCATTTGGCCGATCACCAAAGTCCGTGGCAAACCACGAAAGCACCACGTGCCCGATATCTTATCGATTGCGGCAGAACAAATGCTGGCCAGCGCCAAATGGAAAACCGTGAGTTGGCGTAGCGGGACGAAAGGTCGGCTCAAAGCCCGATTTGCTGCTCTCCGTGTCCGCACCGCCGACGGCCCTCCGCAGCGGATATGGGATAAAGGTCAGCAGCATCTCCCAGGCGACGAAGCCTGGCTCATTGGCGAGCAACGTGCCTCCGGGGAGAGGAAATACTATCTCGCCAATCTTCCGGCGACGACGGATCTGCGCACGCTGGCCGCCACCATCAAGGCACGGTGGATTTGTGAGCAGGCGCATCAACAGTTGAAGGAGGAGCTTGGACTTGATCACTTCGAAGGGCGATCATGGCAAGGTCTTCATCGCCACGCCCTTATGACAATGATTGCCTACGCCTTCCTGCAACATCGTCGCCTCGCATACGCGGGGCGGAAAAAAAAGAATCAACGGGCCTCCGCCTCAACCAACCATGCCCGCCGTACGCCACGCCATCGTCGATCTCCATCCTTCGGCCGCCGCCTCAGCAATGCCCATATTGCCGAAAGCAAATCCTTGAAAAGCAGCGGCCAAAACACATTCTGCCAAAGTAGTGCTAGGTGCGATGCGCGCGAAGATCCGCGTCCCTTTTCCCAGTTGGACATTCCGGCGCCGCTCTTCCATTGCATTGTTGCGAAATTCGAGCTTCTTCTCAGCCGCCGGCCAAATGGTCGGATCGCTACTGCTCGACGGTTGCCAGGAAATTGGGGGTGGTGGTGCCTTTACCGGAGCCTGCTCAGCCAGGATGGGCAGGATGCAGCTCTTCAGCACCTCCGCGAAGCGCCTCTGCTCGGCCTTGATCTCCTCCTTCGTGGCTCCATCCTTGAGGGTGTAGACCTTCGCGCCGCTTCGGTGACGCCAGTCAAAGGGAAGCGCCACGGGACCGGGATAATGCGCGCCGTTCGCTACGAGAATGATGCGGCCCTGTGAGAGCGCATGCTCGGCGTAGCCGAGTTCGGACATGATGTTCGGGTTCTGGAGGTATTTGGGCTCGGAACGCTTTTCGGCAGGTATGTTGGGCTGAAGTGCTGCAGGGGCGGTCATGCCCACCGGGGTCATGTCCGCGACAAAGACGTTCGCGCCGGCGATCTTCTCCAGGATGGTCTTCGTGATGTCCGGGGTTCCAGCGACATTCTTGGTATCGTGATCGACCTCGGGACGCTCCGCCTCCTCATAGTCGGGATCGATGGCGATGAGCTTGCAGGCGTCCTTCAGCGCATCGCGCACAAAGTAGTGATGCAACTTCGGATCGCGATCACTCTGCCATGACCAAAATATCTTCATTGGCAAACATCACCTTCTACTGTCAGCGAGCTTTGTCCCGAGCGCTCGCATTGTGTTTAATCAGGAATACCGGCAGCCATGCAAAGTGCTCTGGCGTGGCGCCGCTCAATACGAGCAAGCCGTCAAGAGGGAGCAGTATCCTCCCAGCGGACAGCTCGCAGAAACTCATCGCGGGTCAGGGCGCAGAGAGCGAATTCGCCGCGCTTCAAGGGGCCTCCAAGACGAGACGCTACGCCGGGGCCTGCAAGGTAGAAGATGTAAGGCCCTGCATTGAAGAAGACGTGGGCTACCGCACGCTTCCACTTCTCGATGAACTGCTTGTTCGGGCCCACCCAGCGCATGATCGCGAATTCCTTGCCGTCGAGATTTACGACCCGTGATCCGAAATCGAGCGACATATTGAAGTACGTCCCAAGGAACGAGCTTTCGCTGTGAATGTGGACCAGCCAGAACATCCGGTGCCCGCGCCGATAGAAGGCCTCCCGCGCGTTTCGCTCATCCTCGCTGATCGAGGAGTGCTGCAGCTCAAGGACGGTCGCGCGCGGGGTGCCGCTGCCGACGAGGACGTCGGCGCGGTGCAGCTCTCCTGTCGTCGGGTCGCGTAGAGCGATCTCGCGGCAGGACATGTCGAAGAGTTCTTTCCAGCCGAGGTGCCAGGCTCCCTCCGGCTCGCTCCAGGGATCGCAATCACCCGCCTTGTGCCGCCAGTGGGACGTGTTCTCGACGGGCATGACGGCGGTGAGCAAGCCGCCGCAGTCGCGACACGTGGTCCGTTCTCCCTTCGCGACGGGGGCGCGCTTCTGGTCGCCGACCCAGGCATAGAGCACGTTTATTGCTCCCCTTTACGCATCGCTAAACCCAACAAGCACGACAATGGCGCTGCCGCCAGCCGGTCGGCCGAGCCTTTGGTCAAAATGCATCCTCCCCCAGCAGACATCCTACCTCGCCGTCATTAGTCGACAGGCGAGCTCCTGCTCGCCCCAACGCGCAGCGAAAGTATCGGATACCTCGAACCAACTGCCGTCATTTCCGGCGCCGTGATAGAGGCCCATGCAGGAGCACTGGCACTCATGCCCAGTCGCATTCTGGCACGCAGGAGAGCATTTCTCCTGCTCACGGTAGGGCTGAATAACGTAGACCTTGCCATATTCGGCCAACGAGCGTTCAATGAAATCGTTGAACCAAGCTTTCGGCAGTTCCCAGTATTTCTTGCCGGCAATCCAAATAGGCGACGTTCGTCTATCATTCTGAAGCCACTGGCGATTCGCTTCTGCGAAGGGAAGTCGAACGCGCAAGCGCTGCCCTCTTCCCGTCCGCCGCAGTACGACCGGTATCCGCTCCCAGACATAGTTCAGCGTCAGTTTGTCCATATTCTATCGAATTTGTTTGACCGCCGCATGACGCTCTCGGCTGTCGTCAAGCTAAGCCCCATGTCGAGGCAAAGTTTAAAGAACTCTTCTGGTGCATCCGTCTTGTCCAGACGATATTGGCGGGTGAGATCCCGAGCATCCTTACCGATCGGAATGACATCACTAGAGGAAACCCACTGTGGGTTACCGACTTTCTCCTCAAATGCTGCAATGACGTCGTCGGGAAGATCGGCACCAAACAGAAAATATCGAAGATAACGGATAAAATGTGGATGCGTGTAAATGTCGGTACCTCTGCAACCATTCTCTCGAATAGACCCTTACGCGACGCTTTGATCCTCCCCTGATGGTATCGGGGGTCATTCCAGTAATTCAGTCTTTCTTGGGGAATTGCGGATCTATCGCTCAGAGATTGGAGCAAGGTAAGGATCGGCTGCGCATTGGCTTTATAAGCTGCGTGGCCCTCATCATGATTGCGATGAGATTCCCAGAGATCGACCTTCGCGAGTATCGCGGCCTCGCTCTCAGTCAGCTTGATATGATACTTCTCCATGTATCTCCTCTTCCGGCCTGAACACTCCGAGGTCGCTTCTCCTGATATTATTGTGCGCTACTCGTCGTAGGCCATGCGGCTCCCATGCTATTAGATACTCTAATTTCGGATCGGCCCGCACCGCGCTTTTCCACGCGCACCTGCACGGCAATCCGCTCGATCATGGCAGCGACATGTGTGATGACGCCAACCTTCTGACCTCTGCCCTGTAAGGTCTCCAGCGCATCTACTGCTAAGTCGAGCGTCTCCGCATCGAGCGATCCAAAGCCTTCATCGATAAACAGCGTGTCGACAAAGGACGATCGACCCTCAAGACCTGACAGCGCCAACGCCAGCGCAAGGGAGACGAGGAAGCGTTCACCGCCTGACAGGCTTCGGGTGCCGCGGACCTCGTCGCCCATGTCGCGATCAATAATATGCAGCGTGAGATCGGACGCAGCCCCTCGCGCGAGCCTATAGCGGGGTGTTAATGCGTGGAGATGATCATTCGCCAATTGCACCATGTGGTCGAGCGTAATGCCCTGCACAAAGCGACGGAAACGATCACCGCTGGCCGAGCCGATAGCATCGTCGACTGCATGCCAGATTACGAGTTCCGCTTTCGCAGTTTCGATTTGAGCGGATAGATTTGCGGCGGCGCGGCGCGCCTCGTCGTCTCGCGCGAGCGTAGCGGCAAGTCCACCTGTCAGTTGTTGCATGTCTCCGATTTCGGTTCCCAACGTCGCGACGACTGCGGCCAATTCCTCGACATCGGTGGTCTCGTTGAACCCTTCCAGCGCCCGGTTTAGGTCATTCTGACGCGTCAGCACTGCGGTGCCCGCATCGTTCACGCCTCGATCGATCTCCCGAATTCGGACCCGTAACGCTCCACTCAATGCTGGGTCGGTTGCGATCAGCGCCGCAACCTGATCCGGCGGGCGAGCAATATCCATGCAGGCGGCGTTGAATGCCTTTTCGGCTAACGCGTTACGGCCTTTGGCGGTCTCCAATCCAGCGGCGGCCTCGTCGCAGCGAGCGCCGGCCGCCTGGAACGCTGCATCTGTGGTCGATTTTGTCTCGCGCGCACGAGCAAGAGCTTCACGGGTGGTCTGGCAAGCCTCGGTGATCCGAGCCCGGTGACTTGCTGTCGCCTCGCCATCGAGGAGTTCTGCTCTGGCACGCGCCTTCTCTCCCTCGGCCAGGCGACGCTGATCGAGAAGAAGAGCCGCCGCCGTTACCTGGGCCTGCGCGTGCCGAAGCGAGGCGTCCGCCGCCGCACGCTCGGGCGCCAGGCGCTGGAGCGTCATTTCAAGCTGGCCAACTTGCTCGCGCAGGGCGGCGTACTCCGTCGCAACCGTTGACAGCGTGAGGCTAACACCGGCGGGATCGACATCGAGGTGGTCGACGGCCAGACCTGCGGCAGCAAGAAACGGCGTGATTTCACGGCTGATGGAAATGAGGCGCTCAGCAAGGCCCGCCGCCTGGACCGTGTACTCAGTTGCCTTTAATTGCGCAGCGTGGAAATTAGAACGTCTTTGGTCGATGGAGCGCGCGGTCGTCTCGATCACCTCACCGAGCGCGTCATGCTTCCGCTGCAAACTGTCGATCTCTGTCCGAAGACGCCGGGCGCTTGCGAGCGGAGACGCAATGGCGGATCGTTCTGCGATCGCGACTGAGATGAGGGCCGCCAGTTTCGACGCAGCCTGGTCATCGAGAACGGGAGGTGCGTTCCCCTCGATCCCAGCCTTCGTGCAGAGATCGTTCAACGACGACCACTGTTCGCCAAAAGCGCTGTTGGCAGCCAGAACTTGTCCACGTGCCACATCGATGCCGCGATTTGTCTCCGCCTGGCGCGCTTCTCCAGCGGAAAGCGCGCGCGTTGCAGCGTCCAAACGTTGGCCCGTCGCGGTCAACGCGGTATCAAGTTCTTCGCGCCGACGGCGAAGCCTAGCAGCTATTTCGTTCAGCGTGCTTGGATGCGCAAGATGGGGATGGTCGGTGCTGCCGCACACCGGGCAGGCCAAATTTGGAGCCAGCAGGCTGCGCAGATGAATGGCCTCAGATGAGACCGCCTCGTCGGCGAGCTCTGCGATCGGAACAATTTCCGCACGCGCGGTCCGATCGCGGAGCTGGTCCGCTTCAGCTTCAACGATCTGGCTTTTTGCTGTGCTTACCGCCTGAGCCGCCAGCGTGTGTTCCGATTCCCGCCGTGTTAGATCTGCCGATGCCCGAGTATACTGGTCGCAGACGGTGCTGGCCTCGCGCAGAGCCTCAAGCGCGCGCTGCAGGTTGACGTCTCGTTCGTGGAGCGTCGCCTCATCGATGCCGGCGAGACTAGCTCTACGATCACCGATTTCACGACTTAAGCCATCCTTTCGCTCGCGATCCTCGGTGAGCTTCTCCAGCAGCGCAGTTATTTCATTTTGCGACAGCGTAGCTGTTTCTTCCGCTCCAGCGGCCGTCACCCTAGCTGCAGCGTGCTCCTGTTGGAGCGCTCCCCGCTTCGCTAACAAGTCCATCGCATCGCCAAGACGATCAGCAAGAAGAACGCGATCCGATCGGCTTTTTAATTGCGCCGCAGTGGTGCGGTACGATTCTG
The DNA here is from genome assembly GCF_042257955.1 of Bradyrhizobium sp. B025. Classification (NCBI taxonomy): domain Bacteria; kingdom Pseudomonadati; phylum Pseudomonadota; class Alphaproteobacteria; order Hyphomicrobiales; family Nitrobacteraceae; genus Bradyrhizobium; species Bradyrhizobium sp. B025. The sequence continues at coordinate 1,355,354 of NZ_CP170150.1, forward strand.
ATGTCTGACCGAGAGTCTCATCAATCGTTGCCAGCGCATCGGCCTTCTCGCGCAGTGTCGCTTCCGCCTGCTGCGATTTTTCCAGCGTATCATTAAACTCGGTCCGAGCTGCCGCCAGCTCGGCGTCGAGCCTTTCGGCTTCGTTCCAAAGGGGACCAAAATTCTTGAGGACCTCTTCTGCCGCTCCGTTGGCGGTTACCGCGTCCGCCAGTTGCGTTGTAGATTCCGAGTGTAGTTTCTGCGCTTCCTCGCGTGCAATAAGCAAACCGTCGAGACGGGTTTGGGCCTTCGCTGCCGTCCGCCGTGCATTTTGCAAATCGCCTGCTAGCGGACGAAGCGGCTCGCCAAGATCGAGTTCGGCAAGAGATTGATACTCATCAGCGGCTGCCTCGCGCGCCGCGTGCGCTGCGACCGCTTGAGCCTCAGCCCGCGCGAGGTCGCTGCGGGCGGCGGCCACGCGCTTGAAGTGATCTAACCGCTCGTTGTGTTGATCGCGCTCCGCGCCTTTCTGTGCAATGGTTGAAGCAAGCTGACTCTGCTCGTCCAACAGCGCCTGCCTGGCTTCGTCATCAAGAAGCCCGATGTCGTCTCGACGCCGCTCCAATTGCTCGACACTTCTTCGTCGAGCGTCCGTGCCGTCGTGAACGCGGACCGAGATCGCTGCGTAGATTTCAGTACCGGTGATCTTCTCCAGCAATTCTGCGCGCTCGCTCTCGGCGGCGAGCAGGAAAGCGTCGAACTCGCCCTGTGCGAGGAGCACCGTTCGCCGGAACTGGTCGAATGTGAGGTCGGTTCTCCTCCCCACCGCCTCACGGACCTGAGTCTTGCCAGTCGCCACCGCGCTGCCGTCGTCGAGTCGATACAACGAACGCTGCTCATTCTGCAGCCGCCCATTTGCTCGCCCTCGCGCCCGATTGGCCTCCCAGCGGACGCGATAGCGCTCGCCATCCTGCCCAACGAAATCCACCTCGGCATATCCGCTGCCGGCGCCTCGGCGCAGGATCGCTCGGCCATCATGAATTGAAATCGCCTCCCCACTGGGATCGGGCGCATTCTCCCGTCGACCGACAGAGACGCGTGGATACTCGCCATAGAGCGCGAGGCAGAGCGCGTCGAGGATGGTCGATTTCCCGGCGCCGGTCTCGCCAGTGATGGCAAAGAGGCCGGAACCTGCAAGAGGTTCTGCGGCAAGATCGATCTCGAAAGGAGCACCAAGACTTGCCAGACTCTCGCCGCGGATAGCCAAGATCCGCATGGCTATGTCTCCGCCTGTGCGCGGTGGAAGACATCGAGATGCGTGGCATCCGGGGCTACGCCGAAGGTGCGTTCAAATGCGAGCTTGAACAGATCCTCCGGATCTCTTTCCGCAAGGCGGATCATAGGATCGGCGGAAGTCACGTCGTTTGACGCCTCGGGTATTGCCGCGACACGGGTGTCGACGATGCGCGCCGGAAAGCTCTCCGCAATGCGGTCGACCTCCTCTCTGAACCCGGGCGATAACCCTTCCCGGGCAAGCCTGATCTGGACGAATGGCCGTTTATGAAGCGGCAGGTCCGATGAGAGGTTCATTGCCGTCAGATGATCACCAAGTTCGTTCAAGCGCATATCTCCCGCCTCAGGAAGGCGGACGAAGGCAACTGGCCGGTCGATCGGGATATGTTCGGATAGAACCGTTGTTCCGTCGAGGCTCACAAGAGTGACCCCGTGCGCGTAAGGCATCTCCGTCGCCGACAAGGGAATCAGTGAACCAGAATAGCGGATGGTATCACGACCGATGGCCTGAGCCTTATGCAAGTGGCCAAGCGCCACGTAGCTCGCTTCCGCCGGGAACACGTCGTGCGGCACAGCATGCTGGCCACCAACTAGAATTCTGCGCTCCGCGCCTTCCGACTCAATACCGCCCGCGACATGGAGGTGTCCCGTTAGGACGAACGGTAGACCATCCATCGGTCCCCGTAACGTGTCGACCAATTCAGCATAGAGGCTCCGCACGCCAGCGATGACGGGCGAGTCTAAGAGCTGGCCCCGCAAATTCGGACAGTAGCTTGAGTGGATTTTCTGCCTGACAGCGGCGAGGATTCTTGCTGCGAATCAGGAGCGAAGATGACGAAGAAGAGCCGCCGGACGCATTCTCCGGCATTCAAGGCGAAGGTTGCTTTGGCTGCGGTCAAAGGAGACAAGACACTGGCGGAGCTGGCGCAACTGTTTGATGTTCATCCGAACCAGATCACGATCTGGAAAAACCAGCTCCTGGAAGGCGCCGCCGGCGTGTTTGGGCATGACAAGACATCGGCCGAGACGCCGGTCGATTTGAAGGCGTTGCATGCCAAGATCGGCGAGCTGGCGTTGGAAAACGATTTTTTGTCCGGCGCGCTCACCAAGGCGGGCCTGCTGAGCGCAAAGCGATGATCGACCGCGGTCATGATCTTTCTATCGTGCGCCAGGCGAAGGTCCTGAAGCTGGCTCGCAGCACGGTCTACTATGAACCTCGGCCAGTTTCGGCCGAGGACCTTGCCTTGATGCGTCGGCTCGATGAGCTGCATCTCGATTATCCCTTCGCGGGAGCGCGTATGCTGCGATCGTTGCTGCGGCGGGAGGGGGTATACGCCGGTCGCCGCCACATCGCGACGCTGATGAAGCGCATGGGGATCGAGGCGGTCTATCGTCGCCCGAACACGAGCAAGCCGGCTCCGGGTCACAAGATCTACCCGTACCTGTTGCGCGGATTGAAGATCGAGCGGCCCGACCATGCGTGGGCAATGGACATCACCTACATTCCGATGCGGCGTGGCTTCGTCTATCTCGCGGCGGTCGTCGATGTGTTCAGCCGACGGGTCCTGGCCCATCGCGTCTCGATCACAATGGAGGCGGCCTTCTGCGTCGAAGCGGTCCAGGAGGCGTTGGCGAAGCACGGCAGGCCCGCGATTTTCAACACGGACCAGGGCAGCCAGTTCACCAGCCTCGAGTTCACCGATGTGCTGCTGGACGCGAAGATCGCCATCAGCATGGATGGCAAGGGCGCCTGGCGCGACAACGTGTTTGTCGAGCGGCTCTGGCGCACGGTCAAATACGAAGAAGTTTATCTCCGCGCCTACGACAGCGTGTCCGAGGCGCGAGCGTCAATTGCCAAGTATCTGGCCTTCTACAATCAGGGACGCCCTCACTCGAGCCTTGACGGGCGCACGCCCGACGAGGCTTACTTCGGCACGCAAGCTATGGTGATGGCCGCATGACCGTCGCCGACGATTTTGTCGTCGCTCTGGTCGGGCTACGCCCTCCCGACGCAACGACAAAATCGTAAAGCCCCGCGTTCAGCATAACCCGGCAGGAATCCACTTAAATCCAGCGGGGCGCTGTCCAAACAACCGGGGCCAGCTCTTCTACTTCACCATCTAGCCGCGTCAGATTCGGAAGGCATGCTGCGGTTGGGTAGGAGACTGCAAGCACATGAGCAGCCACCGAACCGCTTGTATCAGCGATAGGAACGAGATGACGGGCCGCCTCGACTCGCCCTTCGCGCCGCCGCACATTGCCCACGACGCGGATGTTGAATGCCTCCAACAGAGGCCGCGGCGCTTCCAACCGACCAGCTGCATCATGGTTGCCAGCAGCGATCACCATAGCCATGCGCGGATTCGCGCGGCTCAGCCGCATGAGCGTATTGTAGAAGAGCTGTTGCGCTTCCCCAGAGGGGTTTTGGCTGTCAAACACGTCGCCAGCGATGATGAGGGCATCGACATCCCGCTCCACAACGATCTCTTCGAGCCGCTCAAACACCTTGCGGTGCTCGTGCTCCCGAGAGAACCCGCGTAAAGTTTGACCGATATGCCAATCGGCCGTGTGAAGGATACGGATCATTGTGTTTATTATTCCTCCGGATCATGCACCGGAGGAGCGCCCGACCATTCTTCGGAGATTGCGCCCCAATCGACGCCACGCTCTTCGGTAAGCGTCCACACCTTCCAGAAATCCGGGTCCGCCGACTGCGGCCGCTGCGCATCGGGCAATTCATCGACCTCAACCAGCACCGGGATCGGCGCTGCCCAGCCCAAAAGAACCGCTTGGCGGGACGGAAGACTCGGCAGTTCACGCAAGAGTCCACCTACATTGTCTGGGACAAGGCGTGCGACGAGGTTCTGGTCCGCGTCATTGACGATACGGTGCAGCACAAACGTGTTGCATTGGGCGAGAACCGTTGGAGAGAGCTCCGATGGTCGCTGCGACGAAAGGACGAGCCCGAGCCCGAACTTGCGCCCCTCTCGAGCGATACGCTCGAACACCTCGCGACAAAGTTGGGTTGGAGATGACGCAGGACCATCATCATCTTTACCGCGTCGAACGAATGTGTGGGCTTCCTCCAACACGAGTACGGTCGGCAAGGTCTGGCCCTTCGGATGGCCACGGCGATATCGCTGAAGCGATTCGAAGACCAGCCGCGCCAAAACTGAAACGACGATGTGGACGATTTCGGACGGAACAAGAGACAGATCGACAACCGCGATCTGGCCGTTACTCGCCCCGTCGTCGCCGATATAGTCCTTTAGCCAGGATTCAAAGGAAGTCGGTGGATCGCGACCGATCACGGCGCCGAGCCGCTGATCAGCGAGCATACCGCGAATCCGCAGCCCGAGCGTCGAGATAAACCCCGCGAGATTACCTCCTTGCTCGGTTGCCACCCGGTCAAGATGCTCGGCGAGAATATTTACGTCGAAGAACTGTGGGGCGTCCTCACTGATAAGGGTTGCGTGACCGATATCCGGCAGCGTTTGAGCCAATGTGTCCAGCGCACTGCGGATCGTTTCGAGGTCGGAAATCGTAAAATCGTTGAAGAAATTACCTGATCGCCGGCCATCTACAATTCCCGTGATCGTCGTGGAAATCGCTGCAAGAGCGCCACTAGCGGTACCGAGGGTCTCCCCGCCAAACTGCGAACAATCTGACGCGATCGTTTCAAGGAGCCGTGCGCACTCGAATCTTGCTTTTGCTGCGCCCCCGAAAGCCTGTGTGCCAGTGTTCAGCATCGCCGAGATCCGAATCGAATAAGAACCAAGGTAGCGCCGAATCATCGCCTCTCTGGGAACTCCCTCCGTTTGGCCGGCCTTCAGCTCCCTCAGCCCCTGCATCAGCAACGGGCGTTGTGCCCCTGGCTGGGCGTGAGCGACTGCGGTCCACTCGTGCCCGCTCCAGAGCCACGCAGGGACATCGAGCGGCCGCTCTCCTCCCGTCACGGGCGGAACACGAAACAACCGCAGCTCGTCTCCGCGATCAGCGAAAGCTCTGGCATATTCGCCATTGGGATCGAGAACGATGAACCGCGCGTTGGGCACCCCCGTCTTGCCAGCCTCCTTGAGGGACTTCTCTGCGGCCTCCATAGACCATCGAATCAGACCCGCCACCGTGCATGATTTACCGCTACCGGTGTTTCCCAATACGGCCAGATGCCGACCGAAAAGCTTGTCAGGGTCCACCATGATGGCCGCGCTCGACGCCATCGGCGACGATCCTATTCTGACTCTCTTATCGTCGTCCCTCGCGCCCACGATGGCTTCGATCTGCGGGGCGGTCGGGATAAGAACTTGGTCCCCCACTGACGGAAACGCGACCACGCCACGGGAGAGTTCGTATCTGGTCATACCCGAGGCGCGGTCGCGCCGAGAGGTCAGCGTTCCCACCGGCGATAGCGACATCTTTCGGAGCGGGAATGGAAGATCAATCAGGCCGAAGTCTTTCAGGCCAGAGCGCTTTGGATAAGGAGAGCGTTCGATCCCAATCCAGGTTATGTAGGCGACTGTCGCGCCCGCTTCATTTGGGATGAGCACATACCCATTGAGACGCGGAAACCCCGCCGGAACTCCAGTATTCAATGCCGTGGAGTGCGGAGCGTCCAGTTCAAGAAGCGCCCGAACTTCGTCAGGCGCAACCGATTCGACGACACCGACAACAAGGCCCGACAATCGTTCGATTGGAGTTGTCATGATCGCCTCATATCGGCCCGGTTGCAGTCGCTGAAAGCGGCACAGTAGCCGGATCGTTGAGTTTCGGATCGCCTGGGCGATGCTTCAACAATTCCGTCACTCGACCCGATATGTAGTCGAGCGCCGGTTTTGGCAGGTAGTTTGCGACCAACGTTGCAAGATCCGAGAAATGCGGCCCGATCAGCAGCGAGACCTGTGCATCGCGCGTCTTTTCAACAAATGCTTTGAGGCGATCGTCCGCCGCATAGGCCATGATCACCAAATGGGTCGACGGAATCGTGAGCATATCGAATAGCACCCGATTCACGTGATCGTCGCCGAACCCATATCCGTAGGTCACGACAACGGCGTTAGGTCGGCAAGCTGCGGCCGCAAAATCGCGAAAGAGCTCCGCATACGGATATTGCGTTGTTTCGACGTCCTTCGCAGGATTGGGGTAGATCATGACCGTATCGACGGGTTCTTTGGGAATGTCGGTATGATCCGCAGGCGCTCCGAATGGGATGCCCTTGCGATAGATCCGCCGTTCGTCCTTATCAAAAAACCAGTCCAGTGAACCATGGAGCTTAGTGAGGCGAATGACGCCCTCCATGAACCGCGGCTCACCCCGAATGCCGGGTGGATTGTAGTGGACATCAACTTCAACGCGCGACGCCCGGAAGACCGGGTTCAGGGCACCGACAAATCTATCGATGATCCGAAGACCTGCAAAATCGCAACCATGTTCGATCAGGCGGTCGTAGTTTGTTGTGAAGACGTGCAAACGTTCACGAGATGCAGCGCGGCTCGCAAAACTCAGCAGGAATGATTGCAGAGCACCTAGGGCAGCATCTTTTGAAGCGGGATCCTTTCCAGCAACAATCCCGCTTTCCGTCTTCAACAATGAAGTGAGAAAGCCAGACATCTGGGCGTCGATGCCCTTCTTGAGGGTGTTTTCTGCTCCCTTGTCGATGACCCCCAACCCCTCGAGCAGAGCAAGCGCACTTCGAAACTGATCTTCGATGTTTGCCGCACCTCTTTTCATCGCCGTCGCTCCGGCCTGGGCGTGCGCGTCGATCGCGGCGTCATATGACGTGCCAAATGTAACCTTGGCCATGCCTGTGGCCCCTACGCCCCCCAGGTAACCAACCGCTGTGGTGAACCCACTGCCGAGCAGCAGGTTGAGGTGCTCTGCTTGGAAAACAGCAGAGAGCCACGGCTCGATATGCTTTCGAGCGCTATTGGTCAGGGAATCCAATTCATCTGGGTCAGTGGGTAGATCGTCCCAGGCGCCTGAGTGACTGCCTACGCGATAAAAGTGCTTCTTATCCATACTTACCCCCAAACCGCGATCGCGGCTCTTTTCTTCGTCAATCGCGCCATGCGGAACGGAGTAAATTTATGATCCCGCTATGCCTCATCGATTGCTGCTCCCGGCGACCATGGCCCGCTCGGCGGCCAAATTCGTTCTTCTTTCAATCCGACGACCAGGGGCATCAAGAAGAGGCGGAGATCGGCGACGGTAACGGCAAAAGCATCCGGTGCGGCTGCCATCCGATCGCGCTCCAGGAAGGCGCGCCACTGGGCGGCCCATGTTTCCGCGAATTCATCGGTCAGACCGACCGGGACAACGGATGGGAGGACCGTTCCGCGTCGCTCGAAGGTCCGCTGAATTGCCTCGGCAAGAGCGGCCCGGCGAAGCTCGAATGTTCGGGAGATTACCCAGAGATCATAGAAATCCTTGAGCCGACTGTTGGCCACGCCGAGCGTCACGAGCGCTGCGAATTTCTCAGCTACCACTGTTTCGACCGGATATGCGCGAAGGTGCGGCGTTGGGGCGTCCAGCAGGGTGGGATAGTCGATCTCGACCGCCGCGGGTGTAATGGCGTCGCCGAAACCGATGTCGACCTGGATCGGAATACGCGCCCCGGCGATAGTTGCCGTTGTGCGGACCCGCACGCCACCATATTCCAGCTCCTCACGAATCGGGGTCGCCATCAGCGCTGCGACATCAAACGTCACACCGTCATCGACGACCGGCTGCGCACAAATGGCCCGGAAGGTTTCGGCAATGGCTTCGGTGTCGCGGTCGCCGTGGCCAAGCAGATCCAGATCGCGCGTAGGCCGAAACGGATCGGCTATCCAGGTCACGAAGAGCATCGCACCTTTGAGGATGAAGCGGTCGCGGTGCGGCGACGCGCTTAGCCGGTAGAGCAGACGCTCGAGCGCATATCGCGTCAGGAGAATCTGGAAGTCCGATCGCTCGGCACGTGCCCGATCGAGGAGCCGCGCTCGCACTGATGCGCCGATGTTGCGAGGCTCACGCGCCATCGGACACCATTGCTTCGACGTAGGGACGCATGACCGACCAGACCCGCGCCTTGCGAGCGTAATGCCAGAGTTGATCCGGCTTGCATCGGCGACGGCGGAGGCCTTCGCGCAGCCCCTCCATCGCGACGTCAAGGCCGATCTTGGTTCGGTAGCGAAAGCAATCGACAATTGTCCTCGCCGGATCCGTGATAGGAACGTCGACATTCTCAATGCGGTGACGCTCGATCCCTTCGGTAAGCGCCGATCCGGTGAATCGCACGAACCGGATAGGTGGATAATCGATCTTGGGTCGCCAGGCGGAGCGATCGATCGCCATCCATACAGCCGACGGCATCTGCAGCGTCAGTTCGTGGTATTGGAGGGCCGAGGTAAGACAGACCACACCCTTTGGAACCAGAACTGCTGCCTCGGCGAGGGTATGGGCAGCCTCGAGGTGGGCGTCGGGGAGTTGATAGAGCCCACGTGCTGGGCGGACGACTGCCTCCTCCCGAACAAGACGGGCAAGCGTCTCCGGGCCGATGCCTTCGGCGATGAAATCCTTCAGCCGGAGCATTCCTCGGGTCTTCAGGAGGTCGAGCGCGCGAAGTCGCTGGGCGCTGGTGGACGGCATGGAGTGTGACGTTTCCTCTGATCTGGAAAGATATAGCAGATGTTTTATCACAAGGTCGTTGGCTTGAAAATCCCCGAATCATCGCCCATCCCCATCCTTCCTCGAAGCTTGACCGAGTGGTGTCGGACGACGACGGCATCGTCGCCGACTTAATATTTTCCTAGTGCCCGGTGAGACGGGAACGCGCGGCGAAACGCTCATGACCGGCAGTGGCTATCCTGTCAGCGTAATCCGGCCGTCCTTCAGCCGATGCCGACTGGCTTGTGCCAGATTGACCGTATTCCGCACGAAATCGAGCCGCGCAATCCCAGCGTGGTAGGCTCGAAACGCCTCGCTCAGGGCATTATCCGTCACCTCAGGCGAGACTTGATCATCCTTGCCTGTCGTGAGCGGCACATTGTCGAGTGATAGCCCGCGCCCGCAAAGAAACGTCGTCACGATGACCTCGAAGGTCATCGGTGGACGGTGATCCATATGCCCCTCGTCCTGCGCGATGCGTTCGCCCGTCACGGCGCAGGAAACCAGACCGTCAGAACCGCTGTGGGTGGCGAAGAGATTATCGCGGGCCTTGTAGAGATCGAAGCGCACCGCGCGTCGAAAGGCTTGGGCGACCTCCTGCTTACGGCTGGGTGGTCGCTGGGAGATGCAGTGCGGATAGGAGAAATCCGTGCCGCTGCCGTCGGTGCGGATGATCCGGAAGCATTGCGTCCCATGCTCGGTCATCATAACCTGAAAATGGCTGACGCCACAGCCCACCTTGGCAACATATTCGGTGTGGCGTTCGAGAAGAGCGGCAACGTCGAGGCCATCCTCGTCGCTCACTCGCTCACCGGGCTGGTGGCGGTTCAGCATGGCCTTGAAGAACGCCGTTGCGTCGCCTTGCTTCTCGAAGCTGCGTGTCGCCAGCTCGACGGGTCTCGAACGCCCCCCCCATTCAAGCCGCCCCTGCTGCTGCCGCAAACTCGAACTGCGCCTCGCAGCCATTATGCGCACATACCGGCTTTTTGAGAGTAAAGGGCCGCTGGAATTTCGTTCGACTGCACTTCTTGCAGGCAAACTGGCTGCGGAAGGTCTTGAACTCCTCCCAGCGCGCTTTCTCGTCACCAATCGAACTGTCGCCATAGGGCCCGTCCTGGAAGTGGCTGCCGAAATTCTCGATCTCGCCCTTCACCAGACTGTCGAGGAAGCGGTTGTTGACGCCCGGCACCAGCGCCGGCACTAGCTTGGCATCCTTGAGCAGGCCGGCGAGCGCAGAGGCCAATTCGCTGCGTTCGTAGGAATAGGCCCTCTCCAGCGGTCGGATGCGGACGCTGACCCCGAAATCCCGACAGATGCCGAGAAGCCACTCCTCCTCCGCCTGGCGCATCTCGTTGGCCGCCGACTGGCCCGCCGCCCAACGCGCCTCGATCATCTCATCGCTGACCTTGTGATCAGCGAAACGCGGCCCGTAGGCCGGATCGAGGCCAATGATCCGGGTGAAGTGCCACGCTTTCGCCTCGAGCTGATCCTTCAAATAATTGAAGAACCGCTCGTCGTGCGTGGTGATCAGGATCTGGCAGTCTCCGAACATGGTGGCGATGAGTCCGGCAATAGTGCGCCTATGATCCGCATCGTAGGAGGTCACGATGTCGTCGAGCGCGATGATGGGCGCGCCTGCATTAAATTGCTTGATTGCAGCCATGCGCAACGCCAGCGCCACCGAATGGATCTGGGAGTCGCTCAAATAGCCACCCGGCTGCACGCCCGTGCGGTTCTTGGCGAAATCGATCAGGAGGTTGAGCCGCTGCTGGTTCGTGTCGTCTTCCGCCGGCAACTCCAACCGGATTGGCGCGGCGCCAGCGCCCTGGATCCGCTTGTAGATGTCGTTCATCGGCGTCTGAAGCTTGTCGAGCAGAGTCTGCACCTTCTTGCGGATCTCGGCCGAGATTATCGTCGCCTGCGCCGTCAACGCGTCGGAGAGTTTCCCCAGCTGTGTTCGCGTCCGTAGGGCGAGGTCCCGCTCGCTCTGTAGCTCCAGCAGCCGATCGATCTTCGTCTTGGCTTTGATATAGGTGTGGTCGCCTTGCTTCGACTCGATGTCGACGATGGCCTGATCGAGCATAGCGAGCAGCTTGGCGATCGAGGCAACGATATCGGCCGAAGCCGGCACGGCAGCCTGAGGCCAGCCGGCGATGCCAGTTTGATATGCGATGAGATCGGCTTTCAGTTTCGCTTCATCGTCGCCGAGGAGGCCAATAAGCCCCGGTAACGCCGCCACCAATTGGGTATGAGCTTTGGTCGCCGCGGTCTTGGCTGCGTCGAGCACCTTCTTGGCGGCGGCATAATCGGCCAGCTCTTCCAGATGCTTGGCGATATGTTCTCGGATGGCCCCGGCACTGCCCGCCGCCGAGTCGGTTACGGGCGTTTCACAGACTGGGCATACAGCAGGCGCCGGTACACCTTCGGCGAAAAGCGGCTCTGCGGCTTTCCACAAAGCCTGAAACATAGTGCTCGCCGCCTTGCCGCGCTCCTCCGCTTCCTCCGCGACGGCGGCCGACAGCGCCCCCAAGGCCGCATCAAAGGTCGGAATAGCGCCGCCGACGACGGTCTTGCCGCTCTCCGCGTCCGTTACCTCAGACCACAAAGCGGCCGCCGCATTGCTGATCTGACGCAGGCCTGCAAGCCCTATCTTGTTCTCTTCGGCCTTGGCTCGCACTTCCAGCTCGATATAGGCCGGATCACCAGCCGTCAGCGCCATCAGCACTAGCACCGCGTCGAGCGGAGCCAAGACCGACGTGTTGGCGTAAGCGAGGATCGCCACCGAATCCCAGGCTTTCACCACCTGGGCCGTCTTCCGAGCAAGCTGGGTGTCTGCGCGCTGCAGTGCCGTGCCGTCCTCTGAGGCAGCCTTCACCTGCGTGCGCAGCGCGCGAATATTCTTCTGCACCTCGACCAGCGGGCCAAGCTGCAGCCAATTGGCGACATCCGTGTAGCGCTGTTCGGGCGTGTGGATTTCGACGAACGTGCGCAGCGCATGCCCGCGGATGATCGGCGGCACCGCGAAGCAGGCGTTCAAAGTCGTGGCCACCGCCGGTATCGGTCGCTTCGTCCCCGTCGCCGGTCGGCTGCCGTTGGTGGCATCCTTGCCCGAAACGACGCCAATCGTGACCGCCGGAGCGATCTTCGCCTCCTCCGACAGATTGTGCGCCATTGCGACGGGGCCGGCCTGATTGTTGATAGTGCGCTGCCCGAGCCTTTCGAGTGTGCCATCCTTGGAGAACATGAATTCCAGCGCATCGATGACACTGGACTTGCCGCTGCCATTCGGCGCGAAGATCGCCAGACAGCGTTTTTTGCTGAAATCGAACGTCTTTGGTTGGAGATACGCGCGGAACCCGGAAAGTCCCAAGGATTGGAGGAAGTAAGGGTCAGCCATTGGCCACCTCCGGTTTTGGAGGATTGGCACGTTCGCCTGCGAGTTTCAGGATGGCATCCTTGGCCTGAGCGACGGGGTTCTGAGCGGGCGCCGCCTTCAGGATGTACGTCTTCAGGATCTCCGCTAGGCCGGCATCGACACCTTCTCTTTGCTTCAGGCTTTCTCCCAATGTCGTAAGAAATGCCTCCGGCGAATCTGCCGGCTCTGCTTCACCTTCCACGCATTTAGCCCCCAGTTGTTTGCTTCTGACAATACACCGCGACTAACCAAAGGAGAATGACGCTTCCTTGAAACTACGTGCCTTTATGGGGAAAGCTTTCCCCTGCGGCCGAGCCGAGGTCTCGGCCGACCCCTTCTGCGGGGAAACCCCGCAATGCCCCATTAGAGTGAGAGGGCGGACCGGCTTCGCCATGACGGGTTGAAGAACGGAGGAGAGGCCTCCGGCGCCTGTCGTGGAGATGAACCATGATCCAAGTCGAAGTTCTGAGCGCTGGCCGCGACCACGTCGGCGGCTACAAGGTGGACGTGACCCGCGGCGAGCGCGTCGGCCGCGTATCGTCGGAGTGGTTCTCGCGACCAGCGGATGAGCGTTATCTCTCGCTGTCAGACCTCTACGCCGCCGTGCACCGCCGGACCGAGCGTAGCCGGATCCGAACGGTCGACAGCGCTGCGATTCGGGTTGATGCCAACCGCGGCAACCCCGAGCGCCTGACGCTGACTCTGCCCGGCTCCGACGCGCCGATCGCACCGACGCACTGGAGCTTCGGCCAACTTGCCAGCCTGGTTGGAGCGCCGGCGGCTTACCTCCGTCAGCTGCCGGCGCCGCTGGCCGGCATTAACCTGCAATACGGCTTGACCTCTCGTTCCGCCGAGCAGATGAAGACGCTCGAGATCGAAGAGGGTCGAGTCGAGCTACGTGCAGTCACCGGGCCCACCTACGGGCGCATCTTTGACCACGAACTCGTGGCAGCCGTTCAGCGCATCGCCGGCAATGGCACGGGCGACACACGCTGGAAGGTGCCTGGCGTGCTCGACTGGTCGACTGGCGTCTACAATCCGAACGTTGATATCAGCCAGGATACGACGACGCTCTACGCGTCCGATCGTGATGTCTTCCTGTTCCTGGTCGACGATCTCAATCCGATCGAGGCCGGCCGGCTGCGCGACGGTTCGCCCGACCTCTATTTCCGCGGGTTCTACTGCTGGAATTCCGAGGTGGGAGCGAAGACGCTCGGCATGGCGAGCTTCTATCTCCGCGCCGTCTGCCAGAACCGCAATTTATGGGGCGTGGAAGATTTCGAGGAGATCACCATCCGCCACTCCAAATACGCCGCTTCGCGGTTTGCCCACGAGGCGGCCCCGGCGCTGGCCAGCTTTGCCAATTCCTCACCGATGCCCTTCGTCAACGGCATCAAGGCCGCACGGGAGAAGATCGTCGCGCGCACTGACGACGACCGCAACGAGTTCCTGCGCAAGCGCGGCTTCTCGAAGGCCGAGACGGCGAAGATCATCGAGAGGGTGTTAACGGAGGAAGGCCGCAAGCCCGAAAGCGTGTTCGATTTCGTGCAAGGCATCACAGCGGTTGCGCGGGGCAAGACCCATCAGGATGCACGACTCGATATGGAGGCGCGCGCGAAGACGCTGCTCGACCGCGCAGCCTGATACCCGGAAAGCCGAAAGATGCGGAAAGGCGTGTCTCCGGCTTCGTGCCTTTCCGTTTGTCCTGATCGTCGGTTTGCGACGCTGCCCTTGAGAGGAAGAGGGCGGCGCCGCGCTTCATGACGGGTTGGAGATCCAGAGAGAGACTTTGGGTTGCCCGTCGCGGAGTATCACCCATGGCTACTGCCGTTCAGAAGATCACCCTGTCGTCCTCGCGCGACATTCCCTTCAATAAGCTGGTGCTCAGCCAGTCAAACGTCCGGCGTGTGAAGGCCGGCGTCTCCATCGAGGAGCTGGCCGAGGACATCGCCCGGCGTACCCTGCTCCAAAGCCTCAATGTCCGGCCGGTCCTCGACGCGGAGGGCGAGACCGGCATGTTCGAGATCCCGGCCGGCGGACGCCGCTATCGGGCGCTGCAGCTGCTGGTGAAACAGAAGCGCCTGGCCAAGACCGCGCCGGTGCCCTGTGTCGTGCGCGATCCGGCGACCGGCATTCTCGGCGAGGACGACTCGCTCGCCGAGAACGTCCAGCGCGAGCCGCTGCACCCGCTCGACCAATTCCGCGCCTTCCTGACTCAGCGTGAGAAGGGCCGGACCGAGGAGGACATCGCGGCTGCCTTCTTCACCTCGGTCAACGTCGTGAAGCAGCGCCTGCGTCTCGCCTCGGTCTCGCCCGCGCTGCTCGACGTCTATGCCGACGACGGCATGTCGCTCGAGCAGTTGATGGCCTTCACCGTCACCGCGGATCACGGCCGCCAGGAGCAGGTCTGGCAGGCCATCTCTAGCTCTTGGCAGAAGGAGCCCTATCAAATCCGCCGCATGTTGACGGAGAAAACGGTGCGCGCCTCCGACCGGCGCGCCGTGTTTGTCGGCCTCGACGCCTACGAGGCGGCCGGTGGCGTGGTGCTGCGCGACTTGTTCCAGTCCGACGATGGCGGTTGGCTTGAGGACATCGCTCTGCTCGACCGTCTGGTCGCTGAGAAGTTGAAGGCGGAGGCGGAAACGATCGCCGCCGAAGGCTGGAAGTGGATGGAGGTCGCGATCGACTTCCCCTACGGCCATGCTCGCGGCTTGCGCGAGCTGGACGGCGTACTTGCCGATCTCACCACCGAAGAGCAGGCGGCCATCGAGGCGCTCGAGGCCGAATATGTCAGGCTCCAAGCCGAGCATGACGGCGCGGATGAGCTACCCGACGAGGTAGACCAGCGACTTGGCGAAATCGAGACGGCCCTCGGCGCCTTCAATGATCGACCCGTCATCTATCAGCCTGCCGACATCGCCCGCGCGGGCGTGTTCGTCGGCATCGACGCCGAAGGCAAGCTCTTGGTTGATCGGGGCTACGTCCGACCCGAGGACGAAGTGCCCGTGACGGAGCCAGAGCAGGGCAGGGGCAGTGAACCCGATGCCGCGGCCCTGGACGGTGCTGAACCATCAGCGCCGGCTATCCAGCGCGCCGTCATCACCATCGGCGGGCAGGATGAGGAGCCCGAGGACGAGGATGATGATGCGGTGAAACCGCTGCCGGACCGCCTGCTCACCGAGCTCACGGCGGAGCGGACTTTGGCGCTGCGCGACAAGTTGGCGATCACGCCTTCGGTCGCTTTCCAATCGGTGCTGCACAAATTCTGCCTCGACGTCTTCATCCGCTATTCCTCCTACGGAACGGCAATGGAGGTCTCAGTGCGCAACGCTAGCTTCCCGGTGCAGGCGCCGGGTTTAAAGGACAGCTCGGCGGCCAAGGCAATCGACGCGCGCCACAAGACCTGGGACGAGCGCCTGCCCAGGGACAAGGCCAATCTCTGGGACTGGCTCAGCGGCCTCACCGCCGACGAGCAGGCGGCGCTCTTCGCGCACTGCGCCTCATTCGGCGTCAACGCGCTCTACGAGAAGGGCGACCGCTACGGCGGCGGCATCACGCCGCACACCGTCGAGCACCGGATCACTGAGGCCGATCGCATCGCCCGGGCCGTCGATCTCGACATGGTGGAGTCCGGTTGGCGCCCGACCGTCGAGAACTATCTCGGCCGCGTCCCGAAGCTCCGCATCCTGGAGGCGGTGCGGGAGGGGGCCGGCGAGCAGGCCGCGCAGCTCATCGATCATCTGAAGAAGGGCGACATGGCCAAGGAGGCCGAGCGCCTCCTGGCCGAGGCCGGCTGGCTGCCCGAGCCCCTGCGGATGCCCGACGCCCAACTGGCGGCGGCTGTCGATGCCGCTGAGCCCGAGGGCGATGGCGAGGCGCTGCCGGAATTCCTCGCCGGCGACGACGAAGCGGACGAGTCGCGCATGATCGCGGCCGAATAGCTCGAGCACGCGGGGCGGCTTCGGCCGTCCCGCGTCTTTTCACTGCCATTCTCACCAAAGCCTGGCGCGAGCCGGGCTTTTGCATTCTGGAGGCTATCGTGCCCTTCTTCACCATCGAGACGACCTATCATTTGCCGATCTATCGGCAGCGAACCTACGAAGCCGAAACGCTCGACCAAGCCTGCGATCTCGCGATCGCCGACGAGGGCTGGGACGACAACAGGTCGGACGTTGAAACGTCTGGCGATACCTATGTTACCGGTGCCTGGGAAGGCCGCGACGCTGCCTTTAGCGGCCGGCGCCTGGCGTTTCCCTCACGTTTCGGCGAGCAGGTCCAGCGCAAGGCCGGCCATTTCGAGGTGCTGCTCGGTCTGCTCAAGATACTCATCCACGCTCCGGAGGAAGGCTCAGTGGATGTCGAGCTTTGGCGCCGACGCGCGGACGTCGCCATCGCAAAGGCCGAGGCCATTCTGGCGGGCGAAAATGATCCGATCGAGGGAGCTGCGTCGTGACGAAATACATCGTCATCTTCGTCGAAGGCGACGAAAACTACCGCGCGGAAGCGGTCGCCGTCGCTGATGACGGCCAAGCCTCGCCATCTTGGCTGCTCGGATACTGATGAATGCTCCGTACACGGCGCGCCGCCATCCGGGGGGCGCCGTTTCTCATGTCGGGCACCGCCTTGATGCTGAGAGGGAGAGGACGGCCGGGACGGGTTTGAGCCGGCGCGGTCAGAGAGAGCGCCGATCGGCTCGCCCGTTCCCGCTCTCCTGAAGGCTTCCTCCATGACTGACCTTTCCCCGATCGCGGCCGATCAGGCCGCGCCGATCTCGCCTGTTCGCGCTCCCGAGGGCGCCAGTGTCATCATCGCTGCCGCGAGTCATCTCCTTCCGCATCTCGAGCGTGGTCGGCGCATCGACGCCGCGATTCTCCGCGCAGCAATGGAAGCGGCCTCCGGCGCATCCGATGCGACGGGCGCGTGGGACTGGAAGATGACCTATGACGCTTGCGAGGTCGCCACCGTCTTGTTCCTACGCAAATACGGAAAGGCGCTCTTCCGCAAAGCCGCTTCTCCGGCTTCTCGACTTTCCGCCTTGGACAAGATCGCGGGGCTCCTGCCGACCCACACGCGCCGCTCTGTCGAAAGCGAGACTTTCCAGCAATTCTCGACACCGCTCCAGCTCGGCCTGACCGCGCTGACCGCGGCCGCCATGACGGCGGCCGATCGCGTGCTCGAGCCGTCCGCAGGCACGGGGCTACTCGCCATTCTTGCCGAGATCGCCGGCGGCGGCCTCGTTTTGAACGAACTGGCCGAGACTCGGGCCGCGTTACTTTCTTCCCTCTTTCCGGCCATTTCCGTCACGCGCTTCGACGCGGCCCAGATCGACGATCACCTCGATCCCCCGGTCGTCCCAGGTGTCGTGCTGATGAACCCGCCGTTCTCGGCGATGGCGAACGTTTCCGGCCGCATGCCCGATACCGCGTACCGTCACATCGCCTCGGCCCTGGCGCGTCTTGCCGATGGCGGCCGGCTCACGATATCAGGCGCAAACTTCTCACCCGACGCTTCAGCCTGGCGCGACGCCCTCGTCCGATTGCAGGAACGCAGCCGCGTGGTGTTCACCGCCGCGATCGCCGGCGCGGTCTATGCCAAGCACGGCACCACCATCGAAACACGTCTCACCGTTATCGACAAGGCGCCGGCCGATGACCCGAACGTGTTCCCTGAATTGCCGGGAGTGGCGCCCGATGTCGCGACGCTGCTCCGCTGGATCGGCGAACGCGTTCCACCTCGCCTGAGCGTCGCATCAACCGGCGCGCTTCCCATGTCAGTCTCGTCAGCGCCTCGCACCGTGCGCGGCTATCTCGCGCCGGCCACCACGCAGTCGGTCAGCGCGTCGGTCGCGGATCCCGAGGCCGTCGACCTCGCGTATGAGACATTCGACTGGATCCCGCCCGAGGGGGCGTGCCTCAGCGATGCCATCTACGAAGAGTACCGGCTCCAATCGATCCGGATCCCCGGCGCGCAGGCGCACCCGACCAAGCTGGTGCAGTCGGCTGCGATGGCCTCGGTCGTGCCGCCGAAGCCGAGCTACAGGCCCCGGCTGCCGGCCAGCCTCGTCAGTGATGGCATCCTCTCCGACGCCCAGCTTGAGACGGTCATCTATGCTGGCGAGGCGCATGTTGACTATCTTGCCGGCTCTTGGACGGTTGACGAGACCTTCGACCTGGTCGCGGCCGCCCGCGACGACGCGCCGAACGCGGTCCGTTTCCGTCGAGGCTTCATGCTCGGGGACGGCACCGGCGCCGGCAAGGGTCGCCAGTCCGCCGGCATCATTCTCGACAATTGGCTGCAAGGCCGGCGCAAGGCGGTCTGGATCTCGAAGTCCGACAAGCTGCTCGAGGACGCGCAGCGCGACTGGTCGGCGCTGGGCATGGAGCGTCTGCTGGTCACGCCGCTCTCGCGCTTCCCTCAAGGCTGCGAGATCCGGTTGGCCGAAGGCGTCCTATTTTTAACCTACACTACGGTCCGACGACCGCGGCGAGAAGCTTTCGCGCGTCCGGCAGATTGTTCAATGGTTGAGCTCCGACTTCGACGGCGTCATCATTTTCGACGAGAGCCATGCCATGCAGAATGCCGGTGGGGGCAAGGGCGAGCGGGGCGATGTCGCGCCCTCGCAGCAGGGTCGTGCGGGCTTGCGACTTCAGCACGCGCTGCCCAATGCCCGCGTTGTCTATGTCTCGGCCATTGGCGCCACCACCGTCCACAACCTCGCCTACGCCCAGCGGCTCGGCCTGTGGGGCGGCGAGGATTTTCCGTTCGCCACCCGCGCTGAATTCGTCGAGGCGATCGAGGAGGGCGGCGTCGCGGCGATGGAGGTGCTCTCCCGCGACCTTCGCTCGCTCGGTCTCTACACCGCCCGCTCGCTTTCCTACGATGGCGTCGAATACGAGCTCGTCGAGCACCAGCTCACCGACGAGCAGCGGCGCATCTACGACGCCTACGCCGGCGCCTTCAGCGTCATCCACAATCACCTCGACGCGGCAATGCAGGCCGCCAACATCACTGGCGAGACTGGCACGCTCAACCGCCAGGCGAAGTCGGCCGCGCGCTCGGCCTTCGAGTCAGCCAAGCAGCGTTTTTTCGGCCATCTGCTCACCAGCATGAAGACGCCGACCCTGGTCCGCTCGATCGAACGGGATCTGGCCGAGGGCCATGCCGCTGTGATCCAGATCGTGTCGACCGGCGAGGCGCTGATGGAACGCCGGCTTGCCGAAATCCCACCTGCGGAATGGAACGACGTGCGCGTGGACATCACGCCGCGCGAGTACTTGCTGGATTACCTCGCCCATTCCTTCCCGGTGCAGCTCTATGAGCCCTTCACCGACGCCGAGGGCAATCTCTCGTCGCGGCCGGTCTTCCGTGATGGCCAGCCGGTCGAGAGCCGCGAGGCCGTCGCCCGCCGTAATGAGCTGATCGAGCGGCTCGCTTCGCTTCCGCCCGTTCCCGGCGCGCTCGACCAGATCGTGCAGCGTTTCGGCACCGACCTCGTGGCGGAAGTGACCGGACGTTCGCGACGCGTGGTGCGCAGGGGTGACCGCCTTGCCGTCGAGAGCCGTGCCGCCTCCGCCAATCTCGCAGAGACCGCCGCCTTCATGGATGACCTGAAGCGCGTGCTTGTCTTCTCCGAGGCTGGCGGCACGGGCCGCAGCTACCACGCCGAACTCTCGGCGCGGAATCGCCGGCTTCGGGTCCATTATTTGCTCGAGCCGGGCTGGAAGGCTGACGCCGCGATCCAGGGTCTCGGTCATACGAACCGCACCAACCAGGCACAGCCGCCGCTCTTCCGGCCGATCGCGACCGACGTGAAGGCGGAGAAGCGCTTCCTGTCGACCATTGCGCGCCGGCTCGACACGCTGGGTGCGATCACGCGCGGCCAGCGCCAGACCGGCGGCCAGGGCCTGTTCCGGCCCGAGGACAATCTTGAGAGCCACTACGCCCGCGATGCGCTGCGCCAGCTCTATCTGCTGCTGGTGCGCGGCAAGGTCGAAGGCTGCTCGCTCCAGACCTTCGAGGACGCCACGGGCCTGAAGCTCATGGACGCGAACGGCATCAAGGACGAGCTGCCGCCGATCACGACGTTCCTGAACCGGCTGCTCGCGCTCACCATCGATCTGCAAGGTGTGCTGTTCACGGCGTTCGAGGAGCTCCTCAATGCCAAGGTTGAGGGCGCCATCGCCAGCGGCGTCTACGATGTCGGGCTGGAGACCCTGCAGGCCGAGAGCTTCATCATCACCGATCGGCGCCCGATCTACACGCACCCCCCGACCGGCGCGGAAACCCGGCTGCTCACCATCATCGAACGCCGGCGCAATCGCCCCATGACGCTGGATCAAGCGTTCGATTATCTCGCCGATGCTCGCGCGGTGCTACTCGTCAACGAGCGCTCGGGGCGCGCCGCGGTGCAGATTCCGGCGCCAAGCCTCATGCTCGATGACGGCGAGATCGAGAGCCGCGTGCGGCTGATCCGCCCGATGGAGCACCATCATGCTTCGATGAAGATGATGGACGAAAGCCACTGGCAGCCTGCAGAGCGCGAGACGTTCGCCGCAGCATGGAACGGCGAAGTCGTCGACGTCCCCGAGTTCGCCGAGAGCACCCTTCACATCGTCGCCGGCTTGCTGTTGCCGATCTGGAAGCGGCTGCCGAACGAGTCGACACGAGTCTATCGGCTCCAGACCGACGAGGGTGAGCGCATCATCGGTCGCAGGGTCTCACCAGCCTGGGCGGCGAACGCTTGCGCGACCGCTACCTGCAGCTTGACCCCACCCGAAGCCTTCGCAGCGCTGATGGAGGGGCGCACTGTCCTCGACCTCGCCGAGGATCTGCAGCTTCGCCGTGTCCGCGTGATGGGCGTCCATCGCATCGAGCTGTCCGGCTTCACTGATGCAATGCGTGACCGGCTGCGCGCCTACGGCCTCTTCAGCGAGATCATCTCGTGGAAGCTGCGCATGTTCGTGCCATCAGATGCGACGGGCGCCGCGGCGTTGGCAAAAGTGCTCGACCACTATCAGGTCGTGCGCATCGGCGAGCGGGAGGCCGCCTGATGGCCCGCGACAACGCATCTGAGCTGGCCCGCCGTCTCGCGCGTGACGCCGAGGCGGTGTGCCGCCATTATCTGTCCGACGGAAGGCGCCAGGGCCGCTACTGGACAGTGGGCGACGTCCGTAATACGCCCGGCCGGTCGATGTTCGTCCGGCTCAGCGGACCGGAATCCGCTCCTGGCGCCGCCGGCCATTGGCGAGATGCCGCCTCGGCCGAACATGGCGATCTCCTCGATGTGATCCGCGAGAGCTGCGGTTTCACTAGCTTTCGCGATGTCGCCAATGAGGCACGACGCTTTCTGAGCTTGCCGCGTCCAGAACTGGAGAATGAGCCAGATCGCATCCGGTCGAGAACATCGCCCGCGCCCCTCGGATCGCCGGAGGCGGCGCGGCGACTCTTCGGCATGTCGCAGTCGATCGCAGGCACACTTGTAGAAGCGTATCTCCGCAATCGTGGCATCACCGCTTTGCACGAAACCGGAAGCCTGCGCTTTCACCCACGTTGTTACTACCGGCCCGACGACCACAGCCCGACCGAGACCTGGCCGGCGATGATCGCCGCCGTCACCGATCTGAACGGCCACCTGACCGGCGCGCATCGCACCTGGCTTGACCCCGGAGGCTTCAGCGAGACGACGCTCGGCAAGGCGCTGATCGACACGCCGAAGCGGGCGATGGGTGACCTGCTTGGCCAAGCCGTTCGATTTGGCATAGCGGGTGAGGTCATGGCGGCCGGCGAGGGCATCGAGACAATGCTGTCGCTTCGCTGTGCTCTGCCGACCATGCCGATGGTCGCAGCCCTCTCGGCGGCGCATCTCTCTGCCATCCTTCTCCCGGACACGCTCCGCCGGCTCTACATCGCCCGCGACAACGATCCTGCCGGTGACGGCGCCATGGCAACCTTGATCGATCGGGCGCAGGAGGTCGGGATCGAGCCGATCGTGATCTCGCCACGGCTTGGCGACTTCAACGAGGATCTTCGCCTGCTCGGATTTGACGCCCTTCGAGCCGCGAGCCGCGTGCAGATCGCGGCGCGGGACGTCGCGCGCTTTATGGAACTGGCGGCATAGCCGGAACGGGGATGAGGTGCGACGCAGCCGCTTCGTTATCGCGAGGCCGGTGATCGTGTTCCCCTCAGCGCCGGAGAGGACCTCCCCACGGCCTTCTGAGAGGGCGATCGGGCGGCAAGCGGCCCGGACCGGCAACCTCCGTGGACCGACTATTTTCCGTCGGCGGCGGAGCCGCCTTTACATCGCGAGGCAAAATAGTCGGCCCCCTTCGGCCCTCCGCTAAGGCTGCGGCCCTCCGCTCGCGCTGCGGGTGCAAGTCCGTTCCGCCCGCCGCTTTCGTCGCCATGAAGGCCGCGATGGGCGCGGTCGATCCGACGAGGGAAAGCCGCAATGACCACCGACCGCGACAACAACTTCGAGCACCACGGCTCATCCCCAACCGACCACGTCCTCCAGGAGCTCCAGCTCTATGGCTACCGCCCCTTCCAGGACGAACCCGATCCGAGGCCGCTCCCCGAAACGCACATCCTCGCCGGCAGCATCGCCGACATCTTCGGTGCCCTGGTGGTGGCGCTGTCCGATACTCGCCTGGAGCCCGACCTTGAAGACCTGCTCTGGTCGACGGTGAACGTCTTCCATCGCGCTATCGACAGGATCGAGCGCGAGCTCGACGATAACGAGCTGGCGCAGCAGCGCTCGCAGCAGGAGCAGGACGGCAGCGAGATCAAATCCGTCGAGCTGGAGCGACTGACGGCGGAAGGGCAGACGCTGATCGAGCGACGAGGCGCCTTCGAGCTGATGCGCGACCACGCCGCCGACGAATTCGAACGCCACACCCACTCCGCTTGGCGGCCGCGCAACGGATCGAGGGTCAATCACCGCAATCTGACCTCAGCGATGATCGACAGCCGCGATTTCCTGGCCGCGAAGAAGCGCGCCGACAACCAGGTGCTCATGCCGCCCGGCCCGAAAGTCGCGTTGACAGGCGGTCTCGAATTCAACGATTACCGGCTAATCTGGGCTAAGCTTGACCAGGTGCACGCCAAGCATCCGGACATGGTGCTGCTGCACGGCGGATCGTCCAAGGGCGCTGAACTGATCGCCGCCAAATGGGCCGATAGCCGCAAGGTCCCGCAGATCGCCTTCAAGCCCGACTGGACGAAGCATGCCAAGCCTGCTCCC
Organism: Bradyrhizobium sp. B025; assembly: GCF_042257955.1. NCBI lineage: Bacteria > Pseudomonadati > Pseudomonadota > Alphaproteobacteria > Hyphomicrobiales > Nitrobacteraceae > Bradyrhizobium > Bradyrhizobium sp. B025. The sequence continues at coordinate 1,378,921 of NZ_CP170150.1, forward strand.
TTTAGGCGCAACGATGCGATGCTGGAGACGCTGCCGATCGGCGTGATGCACTTCCCCGGCACCGGCATCCAGGACAACCTCGCGGACAAGGCAAAGAAGCTCGGGATTCCGGTCTGGAAATTCGGCGACGCGTGAGCGCTGCCGCAAATTCTAGCGGTCAAGAGCCTCCGGCTCGCTCGATGCCGCTGATCGTGCGACCAGCGGCGGGCCCACATGCGTTCGCCGCAGCCTTGCACCGGGTTCGCTCGGATCACACGAAAAACCTGGCATGAAAGCCAGGGCTCGTGATGAAACGGCGCCTATCCGGCCGCGACGATCGACTGCTAGTTGGCATGAGGTTTTTTGAACAAAATATGACTCTGCGGCGTCCATTCTTGAGTGTCGCGCTGATATACGTCGCCACCATCGATCGTTGGCCTTGCGATGTAGGTTAAAGTTCTATGGGACTTTCTAGTCCCGCAATGAACCGTTGTTGGCTGCACGAGAGGCAGGCGCTTCGCAATAATTACCATAGGTCGGTGGGAGATTCTAGTTTGTTGAGTGCCACGAACACGCGATCGCCCGCAGCTTCTCATTTCCGAGCCAACCTGAAACGTTGCCGCGTTTCCTCAACTTGAGGACGCTTGCATTGAAACTAGAGCTGGCCCCGCAAATTCGGACAGTAGCTTGAGTGGATTTTCTGCCTGACAGTGGCGAGGCTTCTTGCCGCGAATCAGGAGCGAAGATTGCCAAACGCCATCCGGAACTGCCCCCTTTGCGTTATGAAGAACTGCCCCCACCATCTGGGTTATTATCTCGGTTGAAGGTTGTTTCCGCCGGTGACGGGCCGGAGGAGGCAGAGCCGACCGGAGGGCCGTCACCAGCGGGCGGCGGCTGGATGAGGCCGCTCTTGCGCTTGGCGCGGAGCCGGTAACTGTCGCCGCGGATCGTCAGCACGCGGCTGTGGTGCAAAAGCCGGTCGAGGATCGCGGTGGCGACCACGGGATCGGCGAACACAGTGCCCCATTCGGCAACGCTGCGGTTCGACTTGATCAGCATCGCGCCGGTTTCGTATCGGCGGCTGACCAGTTGGAAGGGCCGCGTCAGGTTCCAGCGGCAGGTAGCCGAGTTCGTCGACAATCAGCAGCTTCGGCTTGGCCAGCGCGAGCAGTTTCGCGTCCAGACGCCGTTCGCCATGCGCCTTGGCAAGACCCGCGACTAGCGTCGTCGCCGTGGTGAACTGCACCGTGTATCCGGCCAGGATCGCGTCTCGTCCGAGCGCGATCGACAAGTGCGTCTTACCTCAGCCTGGCGGGCCGAGCAGCAGCACGTTCTTTCCGTTGGCTATCCAACGTGATGCGGCAAGATCACGGATCTGCTTTGGATCGATTGACGGCTGCGCCTGCGCCTCGAAGTCGAAGCCAGCAAGCTCCTTCACGGCCGAGAAGTGTGCGAGCTTCAGCGCCATCTCTATGCGGCGATGGTCCTTGGGTGCGATCTCGCGCTCGGATAGCAGGATCAGCGTCTCACGCGCCGACAGTTTCGCGCGCGCCGCCTCGTCGAGCAGGCTGTCGAGCTGATCGCGGATACAGAGAGCTGCAGTCGCACCAGCATGGCATCGAGCGGATCGGTCGTTGCTTCCATTATCTTCTTTGCCCGCGCCATCAGAAGCTTCCTCCCACCACGGCTTCGTGTTCGGCAAGAGGGCGCAACAACGACAGCGATGAGGACGGCGTCAGGACCGCCGCCGCGATCTCAGCCCAGCGGACCGCGCTATTGCGACCAGCAACACCATCGAGATGGGGGCGGTGTCGATGATCCGCAGCCGGCGTCCATCCGATTGCTTGTGGATCGCAACCTGGTGCATGCCATGGCGGATGCGGACCTCGCCGGCCGCGACCGTCACCGCCACGCGCTCGCCGATCAGCCGCCACGGCACCGAGTAGCCGTTCGTGTCGATCTCGACGGCGCAATCATGGCCGACGACGCGGGTCAGTTCGCGCAACGATCCGAACGACGGCTGCCCGCAGAGCGGTTTCAACCGGTGTGCCTCGTCACGCGCGAAGCGGACGATCGGCGCCTCGCCGGTCGTGCCGTGGATACGCACGTTCGCTACCTCACGCTCCCACTCGACGAGATGCGCCTCGAATGCCTCCCAGCTCGCGAAGGAATGCCCCGCAATCGCGTTCTTCTTCACGTAGCCGACGCCGTTCTCCGTCTTGCCCTTCGTGCGCGCCCGATACGGCGCGCAAGCGCGAGGACGGAAGCCCCAATGCTTCGCGAACGCGATGAGCCTGTCGTTAAACTGAACCAACCGGCTCACCGCGTCATGGCGCACCACGAGCGCGCGGGGATTGTCCATCAGCACTTCCTCCGGCACGCCGCCGAAGATCGCGAATGCGCTCTCGAGCCCGGCGAACCAGTGCTCTTGCTTCTCGGCCCGGAACGCACGGACATGCAGCAGCCGCGAATGCCCGAGCGTCGCCACGAACACAAACGCCTTGATCTTCACCCCGCCGATCTCGACCAGACGCTCGCCGAAGTCGATCTGCAGCTGCCGGCCCGGGGCGTCTCGAAGCGCGTCGTCGCCAGCGCTTCGGCCTTCAGCGCCTGGCGATAGGGCTGCGCGGCGCGTTGCAGCGTCCGCCGGCTGACTGCCACGCCTCGCTCGGCCAACAAGTCCTGGCGCCCACGTCGGCATTGCCGCGATGCCGAATGAGCCTCTCGCGCAGCCAACCTTCAAGGCCGTCGAGCTGCTTCGGCCGCTCAGGCGACTTGAACGGCTTCACCCCGCCCGCCGCCACGTAGTCCTTCACCGTGTGATGGCTGCAGCCCAGATGCCGCGCAATCGGCTTCACACCCCACCCGCACGCCTCAGGCGCAACATCTCCGCCACGTCATCCGGCGTCTTCATCACCTGCCCCCGTGGATCGCTCCATGGCGAGCCTTCAGCTCGTTCTTGCTTCATTCACTCTCTCCTCAGCTATCCGAGGAGGGGGCAATTGCTCGTGACGCTGAGGAGGCAGCTTTCCATGGCGCGCGACACGAAGATGACGAAGAAAAGCCGGCGGGCGCACTCTCCGGCATTCAAGGCGAAGGTTGCCTTGGCTAACTAGCTCCTGGAAGGCGCCGCCGGCATGTTTGGGGATGACAATCATCACCGACGATCCCGACCTGTTGCCGGGAGTCCGCCTTCGCCGCAAGACTGAACCGGCTGGTGCTGCAGGGGCTCGGCAGCTAGTCCAAACACGTGCCACGCTCCACTGCCCGCCCTTGCGGGTAGCCACGAGGTCGGCGGCGCGCTGTAACCGCTGCTCGGCCTCGATCATGGCGCGGTTGGTAAATCGTGCCTCGCCCCGTTCGTCATTGCCGAGGTCCACGAGATCAGGCGAGGCAGTCACCGCATTCATCACCTGGTTGAATGGTCCAGTCCGTCCGAATGACGATGCGCGAACATCGCAAGGTCACGCCCGGTGAAGGGCGCCTGCTGGTGGGTGATGGCGTCCAGTGCAACATGAGGGTCCGCGATAATCCGCTCGCCATTCTCCCGCGCAATTCGTCGATAGTCCTCGGCGCCCTTGGCCTAAAGACCTTCCGTCTCCATCCGCTGCCGGGGCTGCCAATCTTGTGCTGCGGCTCAAGCGCGATGCCCTGGGCCTCAAGGCTGCGGTGATCGATCCGTGCCATCGATCGAGTTCAGCCAATCGCTCGTTAACATGCTCGGCCCATTGCTCGCGCCCCCGCTCGACAAGCTCCGTGCGATTCCACTCCCACAGCTCGGGACCGAACCTAGGCTCGCCATCCTCGCCAATACTCACGCCGCGCATGGTGAGTATGACATGGGCGTGGGGTTTCGCCATGCCGTCCGTGCCGATATATCCCAATGCAAAATGAGATCAGCGGTCATGCCGGCCTCCACGAACTCGGCCACTACGAAGTCGCGGGCCAGTGTGATGCCCTGTTGCTGGTTCATCTCCTGCGAAATGGCAAACTCCACCTCGCGGGCAAGCTGCGCATCCTTTCTGATCTCACGAGCTTCAACCTCGTTCCAAAGCTGTTCACGGTCGCGCCAAGCTTCCGGCGCGTGCTCTGGCAGCATCACTTCGGAATGGACAATGCCGCTCTTGTTGGAAAAGTGCTGATCGCGGTCGATACGCGCGTCATGCAACCGCGAGCCTGAGCGGTAGGCGGCCGACGCAATCGCGCGCTGTCCTTTCGCGCGGCTGATGACTTCGACGCTGAGGTGATAGATTGCCATGACGGCAATCCAGCTACTATCAACAAGCGCACGTCGGAACGACGTATAAGCGCCCCTTGAAAAAAATTCTCGGGACGGCTCACCATAGTTCGCAATCCACCGGCTGCCTCTCCACAGGCGCGTGGCTATTCTCAGGTGCATCATCAATCGATGGAGACCGAAGATGCGCAAACGACAGGACGTTGATGCGGAGTTGAAAGCATTCGCCAACAGGACGAAACAACTGAGGGAATTGCGCGTGCGGCTGCTCGGAGAACTCGTCGTGCCGGAGCGTCGGCCAGCAAACAAGAAGGCCCAGCCGTGAGGCCGAGCCTTCTTGCGTCAGTATCTCCCGACTCTTACCTCGCTCCAAGTATCGGCAGCTTGTAGTTCACGCCAAGGCTAACGGTCTGTACGGTCGTGCTGTTGGGTGAAAGCGGTACGCTGCCAAGCCCGGCGGTGGTAAAGACGGGCGACTTGCCGAAGTCGTAGTACTTGTACTCCAGCGCCATCGACCAGTTGGGCAGCAGCGCGTATTCAAGACCGCCGCCGACCGTCCAGCCCCAGTTCGTGTTGCCATTCGTCAGTATGGTGCCGGAAATACCGCCGGTGTTGAACTGGTTAGTCTGACGATCCCAGGCGGAGCCGCCCTTGACGTACAGCAACGTGCGGTCAAACGCGTACCCGACGCGCCCGGTCAGAGCGCCAAGAGCGTCGATCTGGCTGCCGCAGTTGAAGCCGGCAATCTGCGGGCTCGGGAATGCACCAAAGCAGGTGTTGGTGCCTTGGACGTTGGCCCAGTAACCCGAAGCCTCAAGACCCAGGACCCAAGAGCCCGTCTGGTAGTTGATGCCGATCTGACCGCCGAACATGGCACCACCCAGATCAGCGTAGTCGCCCGACACCGGCGTCGGGAACGGATCCGCATAGTGGCTTCTGCCCTTGCCCGCGCCGATCGTGCCGCCGAGATAGACGCCGGCCCAGTTCGTGGGCATCACTGGTGGGGGCTCCTTATCGATCCCGTTTGCCTTGGCCTGGGCGGTGTCGAGTTCGCCGGACTTGTAGGAGGCCTGCAGGAAGCCGCCATAGCGCTCCGAATAGAACTTCGTTGTCTGTGGTGAGCCACCGGGAAACTGGGAGTAAGCGCTATCGGTTGTAAAGAACCAGTAGCGGCCGCCCACACCAACGCTGAAGCGGTCGGAGACGGCATAGGACAGCACGGCCTCGAACTGTGTGCCCCAGCCGTGGCCCGGATCAGGCGTGGGATTGATATCGGCACGGAGCCAGTGGTTGTCGAAGCCGGAGCGGCTAGCGTAAGGCAGGTAGGCAGCATCGACTTCAAGCTTGAGCCTGTCGGACAGCCTCGCCTGTGCATTGATGCCGATAGCAGCCGCCCGCCAAGTCTCGGTTTCGCTTAGGACCAGGAAACTCTTCGAAGCCTCTAGCGGGGGCCCGTTGGTCGCCTGTTGTTGGATACCAAAGCCGTTGGCGCGCTCATAGAACGAGTGATAGCCGACGTACGCACCAAGCCTGCGGCCGTCGTCGTTGATGAAGTTGTAACCGACGTCCGCGGTGCCATACGTGAACCTACCACTCTTCATGTCCGAGTTCGTGTTGGAGTAGTTGATGTAAGGGAAATCCTCATCGTTCAGCTTGCCGTCGACGAGAGGCCCGAGGCCAAGATTGCCCCTGGCGAAAAACCCGCTCTTGTGATCGAAGCGGAAGAAGGTTTCCGCGGCATGTCCGGTCTGATCGCCATAGATCAGGCGAGAGACCAGGTGTGTGGGCCGCAAGCCGTACAGGTCCTTCTGCATGCGGCCCGTGCTGCCAAAATAGCGACTCCCGGCTTCAATCGTCCAGCCGCCAAGCAGCACTGGCGTCGTCGCCGCATCGGCCCTGGCATTCAGGATCGGCCCGCCAAGGCCATAATTGACGCCTGCCTTGATCATATCAAACCGTTGCCTGAAGCCGACGGTCGAGGCGTTGTTGAACTGGTCGACGTAGTTGGAGTCCTTGCTGCCGAAATCAAAATGATCGTATTCGACAAACGCTGACAGATTCGGGCTGAATGCGTACTCAAGTCCCAATCCTCCCATCCAACCCCAACGCGTGCCGCTCTGGTTGAACTTGTTGATGTAGTGACTGGTCCGGGCATCGCTCTCGTCGGTCGCCCACGCCGCGCCGGCCTTGCCGTAAATCAGCAGATTGCCCCAGGTCTGTCCTAGCCGGCCAGCAATCGTGCCGAGCGAGGTGACGCGATTGTCGCAGGTAAAGCTGATCACGCCGTAGCGGTTGTCCGCACGATTCGCGCATTTCGCAAAGCCGTCGACATCGGCGGCGCTTGCCGCGATCTCCAGTCCGGTCACCCAAGTGCCAAACTGATAGTTAACGCCGATCTGGCCGCCGCCAAGCAGACCTTCGGCGTTGCCGCTTCCGGGGAAACCTCTGTTGGAGAAATCCGCCTGCAGCCCGGTGGCGGTCTGCCAATCGCTTGAACCGAATGCGCCCCCGAGATGCGCGCCGACGTAAATGCCGGTCCAATTCCACAGGGTCGACGGCGCTGCCGTAATCGGCGGCGCGGTCTTGACCGGCAGGTCCGCCGCGTGAGCCGGACCGTAAAGGCCCGCCATCCAGCAAATTGAGTTGCTGGCAAGCAATGCCTTCAACCAGCACGGACGAGAAAAACGAAACCGATCATGCCCCATGGTTATTGGTACGTCCCTGGTAGACTGGAAAAGTGTGAAATGGATCCGCGGAGCGGGACCGGCCCTGTACGCTGCCGGCTGATTTCGCATACAGCGGCCCGTCGGACCATTGCGCGGCCTCTTGGTCCGCACCAAAGCGGTAGTTCAGGCCAAACTTTCCGATGTGATAGTTGCTGGTCAGGCTGGTTGTGTCCGCCGGCAGAATCGCAAACGGAAGTAACTGCACTGTCGAAGCCGTCGCGACACTCGTGCCGCCAAAATGCCTTGGCTGCGCTGCTCGCGACGAGCGCAATTGGTGTCGCTCCACAAAAGATAATTCTAGATCGCATCAAAGTTTGTCCTGCACTTCCCAGTTCACGACGCGCCTCCTTAAGTATCGCCGCACGACAAATCGTCGGAGCAGACCAGACCCGCGGCAACGCGCGCCAGGTCCGTCCAGAAGACCACCGCACTGCGATTGGTGATGGTGCGCGAATGAAGCAATGCATGTGCCAAACTGAATTCGCATGTTTTGCAGGGGCTTCGGAAGAGTTTGTCGTCAACTTGCCGACTGTTGTCTCAAATTCGACAATGTGAGCTTTCGGCAGTCTCTCCATAGCCCGACATTTGCGAGGGCAGATCCAATAGGCAACGTTTATAGTTGCGTGGAATAGTTGCGCGCCGCCAAAACGGAAAACAATCAGGGCTTTGGAGTGAGTGGCGATTGTGATCCCGGATGCTCAAAAGCAACCCATACGATGGGGTGGCCGCCGAAATGGAGAAGAACACAGGACTTCCTGAAACTGATTGCGCTAGGTGATTTCAACCGGTAGGCGCCCAGTTGAAGATCACAAAGGGTCAAACGCCGATTCCACGAGCCTTTTGGGCGCAAGCTCGCGCTAATGACAAAAAATGCGCAACTTGATCTGTGACGATTCCGTCGCCGCCGTTTGCTGCTATACTGCGTTCGCGCCGCGGTGGTGGTGGAAGGCGCGACCGTCAGACCTTTATCTCACGGAGCCCACCACCATGATCACCTTGGGACCACTGCTTGTTTTCCTCGTCATAGGGTTCTTCGCCTGGCTGCTCTTCACGCTTGCAGTCTTCGCGTTGCCCGTCTTCGCCGGGGTAACGATTGGTCTTTGGGCCTTCCACACGGGAGCCGGCGCTCTGGGCGGCATCGCTGTCGGCCCCGTGGCTGGCGCCGCAACCTTCGGCATCGGCCAGCTCGCACTCGCCCTCGTGACTTGGACTTGGCTCCGGCTCTTCGTCATCATCTTCTACGTCGCACCAGCCACCGTCGCCGGTTACAGCGCTACGCATGGAATTGCCCAGATGGCGATGTCTTCACCCACGTGGCAGACGGTTTTCGCGGTCGTCGGAGCCGTTGCCATCAGCATCACAGCTTTCATCCGCTTCACTGGAATAGCCGCGGACGGACCAGCAAGACAGCGCTTGCCGCGGGGCTGATATGTGTACTGGGGCGGCGGCCTAGTACGACCCAGTCACGACGGTATCGCTTCGCCGGCGATCGATGTGGACGCGGACACGATCAGCATCATGGGCCGTTCGAGTTCTTCGGCCAATTGCGGCATCTGCTGGATCTGCTCGTGTGTCGGGGCAAACTCCTCGACCCGCCGAACTTGAACCAATCCGTCCGACGTTCACCCTCGACGGAATTCGATTGACAGGCCAAGTCTTGCGGCCCTCCTCATCAGAAATCCAGTGCGGATGTGCCGCTGCCATGAAGATCGGATGCTCAATTGTAAAGACGAAATGCCGTCAGGAACCAGCGCCTTGCGGATCAAGCGCACGAGGCGGCCTAAATCCTGAACATAGTGAAAGGTCAGTGCGCTGTAGGCGAGGTCGAAAGCCGTCTCAGGTAGGTCCAGTGTGTCGAGATCGGCGATGCGATACTCGATGGCAGTGTCCGCTGTGTGCGCCCTGGCACGCTCGATCATGTTCCGCGACAGATCGAGACCAAGAACCGAGGCCGCGCCCTGCTCGCGCATCCAGCGCGAGGCCCAGCCGAAGCCACATCTTAGACCGACGACGCGTTTCCCGCCCAGATCGGGCAGCATAGCCCGGATCGCGGGCCATTCAGGAGCGCCGTCGCGTCCATACATCTGCCGGGGCAACTGGCTGTAGCCAGCGAAGAAATCGGGATTGTCGTAAATATTCTGCGCCATGTCTGCCTGCTATTCGGCTTTTCGCCTTGCCCGGGACGTTCCTGCTGATCCAAGCAGAATTGTCGCAGTGGGCTGCGACGCGTCATGATCCGAAATCAAGCTGCACAAAAAGACATCTTAAATCTTAAATCGGGCTTCTCGCGCCGAAAACGAAAAACCCCGGCATGAAAGCCGGGGCCACGTGATGCCACGGCGTACATCCGGCTGCGACAACCAGGCGACAGTTAGCACGCGGTTTTCGAAGAAAATGTGACCTTGCGTCGTCGTTCCTGAAGTCGGCCGATTTCAAGGTGCTTGAACTTCGCACGACCATCACGTGGGGCCTTCTGTCCAAGACCTGCGATCGAGCGAGACAACGGATTCCTTTCCACTTCGCGCAGAGACTTGCCGCCGGTTCGTTGATTGATTTAGATGAGAAGGTGGTTTTTCTTTTTGGAGCAAATGACGTGGCGTTAGGTACCGTTAAGTGGTTCAACCCGACGAAAGGCTATGGATTCGTTGCGCCGGACGATGGTGGCAAAGATGTTTTCGTGCACATCTCTGCGGTAGAGAAGGCCGGCTATACCTCGCTTGTTGAAGGCGCGAAGGTCGGCTACGAGCTGGTGACGAACCGCAGCGGCAAACAAGCCGCAGAAAATCTCCGCCTAGGATGAGGCGGAGCTCGAATGCTGGCATTCTTTGAGCTAGTCCGAATCTCGCGCTTTTGAGACATTTGGAATATATCTCAGTTGGCACTCGAGGGCGGCCAAAGTCGAACGGGCTGAATCCAAAGGTGCAGTCGCCTCGCTTAGGTTGGCCCACGATTCGTCCCGCCGCGAGACAGCTACCAAGCCAATCTCAATGCTATCCTTGAGAGACCTCGGGTCTTCGCTGCATAAGGCGCGCCCCAACTCAAGCAGTGTCCTGGTCAGTGCTCGATGCGCGGAACGTTCCTTTCGCTCCAGGCCGTCGACCACGGCGAGGGCCCCGCGATAGTGCCGTATCGCTTCGATGGTTCTGTTTTCGAGGTTGCTATTGTCGCTCATCCGGTTCTCTTCTCCCTCGAGCTCTAGCGGGCATCGTCCTGCGCGAGATCCTCCTTTTGGGCTGCGCGGCTAATATGTCGTAACCGCTGCAGGGCCGGCCGGGGAAAGGCCTGGCGACGGCTGATAGCGTCACATTGAAAGGGGTTGACCGGATCAGGCATTCAGCGTGCTCGCGATTCTTCCTTGAGATACAGTGAGAGCGGCCCAGGCGTCGAGGCTCGACCGATCATCGCAGAGTGGCAGTTTCGTGGCAGTCCTTGGGCGGCGTCGACCAAATGGCGACGGATCACAGATACGGCCAGCCGCTCTCGTCAACGGGGCGTCCAGCCGATCCGAGATCGCGGAAGCGGAGATCCGTCTACCTGCAATAAAGAGAGCTCATCACCATTAGATTCGGTTGCGCCAACTCTTTCAGTGGACTCGCAGATCGCCACGTTCTCTTTGATGTCAGCTCTGTTCGGACCGAGCGCACCAAACGGCCTCTTCGATGGATTGATCTGGCCGAAGGACGGCTGACGCCTCGACCGCCTATGGCGCAACGGCGCCGATCGACTTTCTTCCCCTGCCGGCTGCGCCGTCATTCCTCGCGAAACAAGAAAGTCGCTTGGCTGCCATCCTCCGCTGACGCTTCGGCCCCTTCGGGGTGCGCCGTCGATCGCCTCCGGCCTGTCGATCACCATCGAGGCCGCAAGGTGCGGGCTCGGAAAACAGAGATCAAGGAGAACTACCATGGCGACCATCGGCACCTTCAAGAAGACCGGCAACAACGAGTTCAACGGCGAAATCGTCACCCTCTCGCTGCAGGCGAGGAACGTCCGCATCGTCCCCGAAACCAGCCGCTCGGGCGACAACGCCCCCAGCCACCGGATCTATGTCGGCCGGGTTGAGATCGGGGCCGCCTGGTCCAAGCGCTCCAATGAGGGCCGCGACTATCTCGGCCTCAAGCTCGACGACCCGAGCTTCACCGCACCGATCTTCGCGAACCTCTTCGCCGATGAGGAGGGCGAGGGCTTCAGCTTGATCTGGTCTCGTCCAAACCGTCGGAACGGCGACTGATCCGATCCGCAATGCCTCGCCCGGCTGGCCCGGGCGGGGCATCGCTAAGCTCAAGAGCTGGCCCGTGCAGAGCTTGGCGAGCCGATACACATGCCGGATCAATCCCGATCAGCGAGCGCGAGTTTGCCCCGCCTTGATCGGCCGTCTTTGATTGGCCTCTAATACGGTATCGACGATGTCCTCCCAGTCGGGGCAAATTGCGACCAACTGATCCAGCACAGTGGGATCGCGCTCGATCTGGCCGAGCGCCTGAGCGCGCCATTGGTCGTTGAAGCTGATGCTCATCAACCCCAAACATTCGACGACCGAACTGTCAGGCGGCAAGTGTTCCAAGATTGCCGTCACTATGCCGGTCCATTGTTGAAGTAGACGCCGATACTCAGCGGCGGGTCCGCTCTCCAACTTCTCTTGAAGGAGATCAATCAGCAAGAGGAAGCGAATCCGCCAAGGTTGGGGCCTGAGGTCCCCGACGTAAGCGTCCATGACTTCGCGGATGTCGGCTGGCAAGTGCTCGGACAAGGTCATAAAGCTCACTCCATCTCACTCAGCACGCCCTTCCGTCCCTGGACAGGTATGCGTCTCTGAAGACAGACCAGATTTACATAAGTCGCCTATCAACTAGGGTCTGTACCTAAATAGCGCCACGTGATTCTCTTGCCTACGTGTTGATTCGGGGGCGAGAGAATGCGCGCTGGTTTGTTTTGGCTGAACGACAGGCAATGGGCGCGTATCGAACCGCATCTGCCGAGGGGACTGACGGGGCCGGATCGGGACGACGACCGACGCATCGTCAGCGGCATCATTCACATGCTGCAATCGGGTGCACGATGGCGTGATTGTCCACGTGAATACGGCCCTTACACGACGATCTACAATCGCTTCAATCGCTGGGCCAAGCGAGGACGATGGTGCGCAATCTTCGAAGCGCTGGCCAAGCCTGGCGAAGACGGCGTCGTACTGTCGCTCGACTCGACCTCGATTAAAGCTCACCGGTGTGCCTCCGGCGGAAAAGGGGGGAGCACAATCAAGCAATCGGCCGCTCGCGCGGAGGCCGCACGACAAAAATCCATGCGCTGAGCGATCCGCTCTGCCGGCCGGTCGTCCTGCATCTGACTCCAGGCCAGGATGCCGATATCGCTGCGGCTCCCGATGTCCTGGCGCTCGCGCCACCCATGAGCGTGCTCCTCGCCGACAAAGGGTATGATGGCGACAAGCTTCGCGGCGAAATCATTCGTCGTGGCGCCAAGCCCGTAATCCCCAATAAATCTAACCGTGTCGCATCCATCGCTTCAACAAACGCGCCTACAAAGGACGAAATGTCATCGAACGCTGCTTTGGCAGGCTCAAGGACTTCCGGCGCATCGCCACGCGATATGACAAGCTCGCCCGTAATTTTTTGGCCGCTGTTCATCTCGCCGCTCTCGTCGCATATTGGCTCAATTGAGTCTGGACCCTAGTGCAATCGTGCGTTCCACCAACTACCGATATCACTGCCAAGGACTCGATTGTCTGGTTCGGACCAATGTCCACAACCGGACGCATGTACCATGAACAAACCCGCTTGAGGATCTCCATCTTCGAGCGGCACGCAGCTTGCTTCGTTTGCGCAGGCGCTCGTTATTGGACAGGAAGGGGCAGCGGAGTGCATGATGCGATCTGGAGTTCGTCTTTGGGAAGCCACAACCATTGCGCTTCTAGCCCGCGGCAGGCCGGCCCGGCCGACTTTGGGCCAGCAGTGAAGCTGTGTCTGATCCTCTGGCACCAATCCGCAAACGGCGGAGCAGAACACAACATTGGCCTCTGGCCCCGACGGTTGCGTTATTCGCGGCTTCGGCCTGAGCCTTCCCATTCTGCACATCAACGGTTTCACCCGCTCGCGCTTCACCGCATGGCTCCCGGCCCGCATAATGGCCGTCATGCGCCGGGGGGCGTGAAACGGCCGATTAGCAAGCAGCTGGCATATTCGCCGCAACAACAACAGATCAGCATCCTTCGGAGTAGGTCGCAGCTGACAGATATCGGAACGACCCACGCGAACCAAGTGGCATGGTCGGCGGACCGACAGTTCGTCAAAGCTTTGGCCAATGAGCGCGGACTGCTCGTGTTCCTGATCCCTTTGCTGAAAAAGCTGCCGCCCAAGATCGCCTATCGGAGACGCGGAGTTTCTCCGCGATCGGCATTTCGCGCTCCGCCCATCGCGCTGCTGCTGCTCCTGGGCTCTCGCAGCTTGCTCCAGTAGCTGTGCTTCCAGGCATAGTTCGGTTCGGATGAACCTGATAACCCGTCAGATCAGCCATCACATGCTTCCGCAAACCTTCCAGCGCGACGCCTTCAGCACGAATTCCCTGGGCCGAAGCGAGGCCGACTTGAAGAGATTTCAGCGTAGCGGTTCGCGTCGATTGCCGAGGGTTTCTGCGCAACCGCAAGAGGGCTGGAGCCAGTGCCACGGCTCGATGCCGAGAATTTAAGGTAACGTGTTCACCATTTTCCTGCTCGCTGTTGTGGCTAGTTGTATCAGGACGTCAAGTAAGTGTGAGTTCATGCAACTGGAGACTTCGGTCTGGCCGCCAGTCTGCGTTGGCCGCTTCATCAGATTGTTGGCCTTGCTGACCCGACGGAAAGGTTAGTGGCTGTGGCTGCGCATCGTCACAAACTGACTGCGGTTGCGCCAGGGCACGATCCGTGGCTCTTCACGTCGCTAGTCTGCGACTGCTTGCTTGCCATAGCCGTTGTCATCGCGACTGGTTTCGGCCCCGTCGTAAAGGCATCGGCGCAGAACGTCTCCTACAATACGCAGCCGCCGCGTCCGAAGCCGCCGAAGGCCGCCAACGACAACCAGATGCTGGTTCAGGCGACCGAGGTCGTCTACGACTACAATAATTCGCGGATCTCGGCGGTCGGTAACGTCCAGCTGTTCTACAACGGCACCAGCGTCGAGGCTAACAAGGTCGCCTACGACCAGAAGACCAAGCGGCTCCATGCCGAAGGCAACATCCGCATGACGGATGCCGAGGGCAAGATCACCTATGCCGAGACGATCGATCTGTCCGACGACTATCGCGACGGATTCGTCGGTTCGCTCCGGGTCGATACCGCCGACCGGACACGGATGGCCGCAACGCGCGCCGACCGTTCCAGCGGCAACTACACCGTGTTCGAGAACGGCGTCTACACGGCCTGCGCTCCGTGCAAGGACGATCCGAAGAAGCCACCGCTCTGGCAGGTCAAGGGTGCCCGCATCATCCACGACCAGCAGGAGAAGATGCTGTACTTCGAGACGGCGCAGCTCGAGTTCTTCGGCGTGCCGCTCGCTTACATGCCCTACTTCTCGACGCCCGACCCGACCGTGAAGCGCAAGTCCGGCTTCCTGATGCCGGGCTTCACCTCGAACACGGGCTACGGCTACGGCGTGGAGGTCCCGTTCTACTGGGCGATCGCGCCCGATATGGACGTGACCTTCAACCCGCGCATCACCTCCAGGCAGGGCGTGCTGTTCCAGGCGGAGTTCCGCCAGCGCCTGATGGGCGGCGCCTACCAGATCCGTGCTTACGGCATCGACCAGCTCGATCGCGGCGCCTTCGCCGGGCAGCCCGGCGACCGCCAGTGGCGCGGCGCCGTCGAGACCAAGGGTCAGTTCGCGCTGAACGACAAATGGGTCTGGGGTTGGGACGGCGTCGTGATGTCCGACTACTATTTCTTCTCGGACTACCGCCTGTCGCAGTACCGTGACCCGCTCGGTTCGTTCCTGAACCTGCCGACCGACGCGGTCTCGCAGCTCTATCTGACCGGCGTCGGCAATCGCAGCTTCTTCGACGCGCGCACGATGTACTGGCTGAGCTTCTCGGGCAACCAGAACCAGGTGCCGATCGTCTACCCCGTGATCGACTACTCGAACGTGCTCAACTATCCGGTGTTCGGCGGCGAGTTCAGCTACAAGACCAACTTCGTGAACCTGTCGCGTGACACCGCCGTGTTCGATCCGATCACGACGCTCGCCAACACCAACAGCCTGTGCACGACGGCGTCGGCCGATCCGCTCGCGCGCACGCCGTCGCAGTGCCTGCTGCGCGGCTTCCCCGGCACCTATACCCGCCTGACGGCGGAAGCGCAGTGGCGCAAATCCTTCACCGACCCGCTCGGCCAGATCTGGACGCCGTTCGCCAGCCTCCGTGCCGATGCGATCAACTCCTCGGTCTCGAACCAGCCGGGCGTGTCGAACTACCTGCCGGTCGGCGACACCCAGGCGATCCGCCTGATGCCGACCGTCGGCCTCGAATACCGCTATCCCTTCATCAACGTTCAGCCCTGGGGCTCGACCACCATCGAGCCGATCGCGCAGATCATCATCCGCCCGAACGAGACCTATGCCGGCAAGCTGCCGAACGAGGACGCGCAGAGCATGGTGTTCGACACATCGAACCTGTTCAGCGTCGACAAGTTCTCCGGTTACGACCGCGTCGAGGGCGGCGGCCGCGCCAATGTCGGCGTGCAGGCCACCACGCAGTTCGACAGGGGCGGCGCCGTCAAGACGCTGTTCGGCCAGTCCTACCAGCTGTTCGGCATGAACTCCTACGCGGTCCAGGACTCCATCAACACGGGCCTGGATTCCGGTCTCGACAAGCCTCGCTCCGACTACGTGGCGAGCATCGCCTACTCGCCCAACCGCACCTACACGTTCAGCGTCCGCTCCCGCATGGACGAGCAGACCTGGAACGTCCAGCGTTTCGAGGCCGAAGGCCGCGCCAACTTCGATCGCTGGTCGATCAGCGTGATGTACGGCAACTACGCGGCACAGCCGGAGCTCGGCTATCTGACCCGCCGCGAAGGCATCCTCACCACCGGCTCGCTGAAGGTCGCGACCAACTGGGTGGTCACGGGCTCGGCGCGCTGGGACCTCGAGGCCAACGAGATCAACCAGTATGTGGTCGGTGCCGGCTATGTCGACGATTGCTTGGTGCTGGGATTGAACTATCTGAAATCCTACAATTATACGGTAGGCGGCGTGCCCCCCGTCTTGAATGAGACCTACATGCTAAGTATAGGTCTACGAACATTCGGGACGATCGCAATCGGCTTCTGAGGCACGGATAGCGGCGCATGCGGGTCACGTCGGGGGACGTCACCACCACGACCGAGGCGCGCAATAGCGGGCAGGCGGTCACGGCTGTGCTGGGAAAGCTCGAGTTCGACGAACGCGCAGAACTGTTCCACTTCAGCCATGTCGGTTTTGGGCGCGCGAGATCGCGGCTTTGGGTCATGACGTCAAACTGCTGCTACCTCAATATGTGAAGCCATTCGGTCCGCCCCGACGGCGCGTATTACCAGTGGAGGAAGGATCCACCCAGAGAGTTGTCGATTGATCTGGTAGCTGACGAGCGGTTTGGACGAGCAATCGGACGGATCGAAGCCTCGTGAC
Organism: Bradyrhizobium sp. B025; assembly: GCF_042257955.1. Lineage (NCBI taxonomy): Bacteria > Pseudomonadati > Pseudomonadota > Alphaproteobacteria > Hyphomicrobiales > Nitrobacteraceae > Bradyrhizobium > Bradyrhizobium sp. B025. Next base: position 1,395,507 of record NZ_CP170150.1, read on the forward strand.
AAAGGTCGCTTTAGGCGGCCGAGCAATCCAGCGGGCCGTAACGTGAGTGAAGCCTGAGCACGCCTCGAAAGTTACGATGTGAATGCCGACCCGATCGTATGGCGGGGAAGGCCGTGCGGACAGGGAAGCAATCGACGCACGCACCTGTCTGGTTCACCGGGGTAATGGGCACGGCACGTTGGAAAGGTAGTACGGGTAATCGGGGGAGACCCGTCTTGGTCGAAGGTCGCGCCTTCAGCATTGAGTAGTCGATGGACCGGACGGGAGTCGGACAGGGTCAAAGGTACCGATGAAACCGGGTAATTCCGGCGGAGGAAAGGACCCTGACTTCAGGTGCGCTTTTGAAGATGGCGAGGGAAAGGGTAGATTGGCGATGAGCCTTGAAACGCCCGATAAGATCAGGAGCCTTCAGAGAAAGAAAGCTTTATTGTAAGGCGAAGGCGGAGCCTGCCTTCCGCTTCTACGTGCTGTACGACAAGATCTGCCGCGAGGACATTCTGAGCCATGCCTACAAGCTGGCCCGCGCCAACGCGGGTGCGCCGGGAGTGGACGGAATAACTTTCGAACAGATCGACGCGTCGGGACTCGAAGCATGGTTGGCTGGCCTGCGCGATGAACTCGTCACGAAGACCTATCGGCCCGATCCGGTGCGGCGGGTGATGATCCCGAAGCCCGGCGGCGGCGAACGTCCGCTCGGTATCCCAACAATCCGGGACCGGGTCGTCCAAGCTGCTGCAAAGATCGTGCTGGAACCGATCTTCGAGGCGGATTTTGAGGACGGAGCTTATGGATATCGCCCGCGCCGCAACGCGGTCGATGCCGTCAAGGAAGTGCACCGGCTTATGTGCCGGGGCTACACAGATGTTGTTGACGCCGATTTGTCGAAATACTTCGACACGATACCGCACTCGGACCTCCTCAAATCGGTGGCCCGACGCATCGTCGACCGGAATGTGCTGCGGCTGATTAAGTTATGGCTGCGAGTACCGGTCGAGGAGCGGGATAGCAACGGGAAACGGCGCATGAGCGGCGGTAAGAGCAACAAGTGTGGCACGCCACAGGGGGGTGTCATCAGTCCGCTGCTCTCCGTCATCTACATGAACCGGTTCCTGAAGCATTGGCGTCTCAGCGGTCGGTGTGAAGCATTCCATGGCCAGATTATCTCCTATGCCGACGACTTCGTCATTCTCAGCCGCGGCCACGCGGAAGACGCATTGACGTGGACGAAAGCGGTGATGACCAAGCTTGGGCTGACACTCAACGAGACTAAAACCTCGGTGAAGAATGCCCGATTGGAAAGCTTTGACTTCCTTGGGTACACGCTCGGACCCCGCCACTTCCGCAATGGGGGGCGGTGGTATCTTGGCGCGGCTCCGTCGAAGAAAAGCGTGCTGCGGATCAAGAGGAAGGTCAGCGAACTGCTGACGCCGGGCAACAAGGGCGCTTGGCCCGAAGTACAAGCACGACTGAACCGCCTTCTGCGCGGCTGGTCCGCTTACTTCAGCTATGGCTCGCTTGCTACGGCTCATCAGGCCGTTGATCGACACGTCTTTGACCGCGTGCTCGCCTTTCTGCGCAGACGACATAAGACGCCAGGACGTGGCGTCAGACGGTTCTCTGATCAGATCTATGGGAACCCTGGCGTACTTGTGCTGAACCGCGTGCGCAAAGTGTCGCCGACGTGCGCCTTGTGACGAAACCTGTCGGAAAGCCGGATGCGGGAAAACCGCACGTCCGGTTTGATGAGCGGGGAGAGGAAACGGAACGCGCAACAAGCGCATCACCGCGCCTCTCCTCGACTCTACTCAAGCGCGGGAAGACTGATGCTGCCGACGCAGAGGCGATCAGCGAAGCTGTCGCGCGCAATACCATGCGCTTCGTCCCGGTTCGTCGAACACTGCAATCACGTCCGCTATCATGAGAGCATCGACAACCTCACTCCTGTCGATGTCTACTTCGGCAGGGCTGAGGCGATCCTTGCAAGCCCGCAGCAATTGGCTCTTCCATTCGGTCGTCCCCCATCGCGGGTGTCAAGCCGCGCACGCGGGACCGCGATTTTAATCGACCCGAAGCTACCGGTCAGCGACCGCGGCTGGCTGCCGTGTCGATGCCCGTAACGGGGCGTTCCCTCATGGCCGGCCTTCATGCCGCGTCCGTAGCGCGGCCGCGCAAGGGCCGCATCGAGCTCGCTGCGGAGCAATTCCTCTAATGAGTTCCCGCGTTGGTTTCCGCACCGCCGTTTCAACCGGATCGAACCAATTTCGAAAAGCTGCGGAGCCGTCTCTCTTTCACACGGCGGGGAAATGCATCTTTGTGACATTGCTGGTCATGGCATGGTCTCCGATCCGGCGCTCCAAACGGCGGATGATTCGAGGTTGATCACCTCAGAGACTACGCCGCTTTCAATTCCAACCAATCCTGCGGCGGGACCCTGTCTGAAATCCGCCAGCCTGTCGGGAACGCAACCCGGAGCGCGAGAAAAATAGCACGTCTGGCTCTGCGCATAATGGCCCAACTCTTGCGAGGGGCGAGCGGGCAAAGGTCAGGTTGGAGATTGAGAATGGCGAGCGTGTCAAAGCTAAAGGTGTTTGCGGCCCTGAGTGCGGCCAGTGTTGCGCTTGTGCCAATATCGGCAAAAGCTCCGATATGGAGTTCGAGCGCTCAATACGGGAGCTTTTCAATCGATGGCTACAGTTGGAACAACGACGTATGGGGCAGGGGCGCAGGACCCCAGACTATCTCGGTGAGTGCTGTCAACCAGTGGGGGGTGTGGTCGAACCAGCCTGATACTGGTGGCATCAAGAGCTATCCCCACGAGGGTTTCAATGTCGGCAAACCGCTCAGTTCGATCAACACTCTGATCTCGAACTTCAATCAGGAAGTTCCGACTAGCGGCGCCTGGGACGTCGCCTACGATATCTGGGATAGCTCAAATCAGTATGAGATAATGCTCTGGACGAATTACACCGGCAATCCCGATGGTGGCGGCAACGTCAAGCCCATTTCTTACAAGTACGCTTCTTCCGGGGCGGCGATACCGATCTACACAAATGTCGATGTAGGCGGAGCGACTTGGAACGTGTTTCAAGGAGAAAATCACCATAAGGTCATCTCATTCCTGCGCACTTCGAAGACCAACAGTGGGACGGTGGATATCAAGAGTGTCCTGCAGTGGATCAAGTCTAAAGGGTACTTTGGGGAGATAAACGTCGGCAACGTCCAATACGGCGTTGAGATCACCTCCTCTCCAGGTGGGATGAACTTCAACTTCAATAATTGGACCCTGACATCGAGGTGAGTACCCACGGTCGGTGAGGTGAAGTGGCCTCGGATTTTGGACCGGCGGCTCAGATGGTGCGGATGCCGTTTTGTTTTGATAAACGGAGACCATGAAGAAGAACGAGACGGAAAATCGAAGCAGCGCTGAAGGCAAAGATCGCCTTGGAGCCGCTGCGAGAACAATCAAAGGTGACGGATCTGGCGCTACCAGCGGTGGAGAGAAAATTACGTGAGGCAACAACTCAGTTCAGGAACATTTTCGGCCAGGCAATGCGACAGCTCCCTAGCAAACATGTGGAGCTGATCGCACCGGACGAAAATCGATTCGCACAATGCTCACGCTGCGTGGGCAGCCCGTCGGGGGCTGGGTGGTTTGTTGCGGGGGCGACGTCGAGAAGTGGACTCTTCGCCTAGTCGCCCTCGATCTTCGTTCGCAATCCCCCGAGGAGAGAAACATGTCGTGGGACGACCAGCAATTCTAACGGACGAAAGCTGTGCCGCCGCTCCTACCTTGCAGTGCGCCCGTTTTTCACAAGCTCAAAGAAATAGCGAGCGAAATACGCAATTTTGGATTTTCGCATCACCACCGAACTTTCGGCACTGTTCTTGAAACGGGCCATTCCGCACCTCGCCGAGTTGGGTGAGAACGATCAATGCCCGCTGCGCGACCTTTCGTGAGCGAAGGTAGCGGGAGATGTCCCGATCGCTGTTGAGCGCCGCGCTCGTGACGTGGGCAACGGGCTTGATCGTCATGCGATCGTGGTGAGCTTGAAGGGCCGCACGCAGAACCGACGATTTCTTATGCGCCTTCAATCATCGGAAACCCTTGTTGGCCTCGATCATGCCGGCCGCGACCCATCGCAAGGTCATACCGGCATCCCGCCGGCGTTTGACGTTGCGCGTGACCCGGCGAATGGTGCCCTGAAATGGACCCCGGTTTTGGGACGAGAGGCCAGGTTGGAAAAGGGCCGCTCCGTTTGATCGACGGAGGGCATGATGACGAAGAAGACGCGACGGAAGATCGACGCGGTGTTGAAGGCAAAGATCGCACTGGAAGCGGTGCGGGAGCAGGCGACGGCTGCCGATCTGACCCAGCGCTATGAGGTTCACCGAACCAGATCTATGCTTGGAAGAAGCAGCTGCTGGACCAGGCGGCCCGGCTTTTGACGTGGGTGTCGGGCGCGAGAGCGAAGGAAACGCGCGAACGCGAGATCGAGAAGCTGCACGCCAAGATCGGACAAACTGACGGTCGAGCGCGAGTTTTTAGCGCGGAGGTCCGGAAGATGAGCACGCCGGACCGTCGAGGAATGCTCGAGCGCGTCGACCAGGCGCTGTCGATCCGTCGGCAATGCATGTTGCTCGGCATCGCCCGTTCTAGCGTCTACCGGCCGCTACAGCCGGCCAATTCAACGACCTTGCCCTGATGCAGCGGATCGACGAGCTGATCACCGCCTGGCCATTCCTGGGCTCGCGGCGAATGACCGCGATGCTGAGGCTGAGGGGCTTGCGGTCAATCGCAAGCGCGTGCAACAGTTGATGCGCAAGATGGGCATCGCCGCGCTGGGACCGAAGCCGAACACGACAAAGCCGGCGCCGGGCCACAAGATCTCTGTCCCGATCTGCTGCGCAACATGAACGATCGACCGGCCGAACCAGGTGTGGGCGGCCGACATCACGTATCTGCCCATCGGCCGCGGCTTTCTCTATCTCGTCGCCATCATCGACTGAGCGAGCCGTGCGGTTCTGGCGTGGCGGCTGTCGAATACGATGGACGTCTCGTTCTGCGTGGCGGCTCTGGACGAGGCGCGGCGACGTACGGCACGCCGGAGATTTACAACACCGACCATGGCAAAGGCGTTCTCCGATCGCATCCGCCAGCGCGCTTCCGCTCGCGGTTACAAATGGCATCTGGACGAGGTCGTTATTTCGATCGCGGGCGAACAACATTGGCTCTGGCGCGCTGTCGACCAGAATGGCTTCGTTCTCGACGTCTTGATCCAGCCCCGAAGAGACTCGCGCGCTGCGCAGCGGCTCATGAAGAAGCGCTTGAATCCGCCGGCACGCCGCTGCGCGTGATGATCACGGACAAGCTCCGTTCGTACGGCGCTGCGAGGGCGAGCATGGGCTTTCACGTCGGACATCGCCCGCACAAAACTCTCAACAATCGCGCCGAGAATTCTCATCGGCAGACGCGGCGACGCGAGCGGATCATGAAGCGTTTCAAAGCGCCCCATCAGGCTCAACGGTTTTAGTCAGTTCACGATCAGGTCGCGAACGTTTCCGCATCCCCTATCTCGGAGCTGTCGCCGCCGACCTCCGTCGTGCTTCGCGCGAACGAGCCTTTGCGACTTGGCGCGAAATCTCCGCGACAAGCGCTATCGCCGAATCTCGGACCTTTGAAAATCGCCTCCTTCGTCTCGGCGGTCGATTAAGTTGACGATGCCATCCATGCGTCGCCCACACGTTCTTCCTTGGCCTTCTTGCATCATGGCCGACGAAGACCGAGATGCAGCCCGCAAAGCTGATCGGCCGCTACGGCAGGACGTTCTGGTGTGTTCGAGGTCAGACATACGGCTTGCCTCAACAATCGCTAGCCTTGTCGCGTAAGCGACATAGCTATCGGAAGCCGTCGGGAATGCGCATCGCTTCGCTGGCATGGAGTCTGCTCACCACCAGGGGCGTAGAAGCGACGCCACGACATCGAACGTCGTTGCGGATGGCGCGCACATGTGTTGTTCGTGAGGTGATATGCGACCTGGAGTTCTTATACGGGGCGCGGCAGCAGTTACGCTTGCCGCTTGCGGTGGCGCGAATTCGGCGGATCTCGATCCAGCGGTGAAGGTTTCATCCGACACTGTGGAGCTGGACCGGGAATTATATTGGCGTGCACGGCGGTGGCGGCTATGCCGGACATCTTCAGTGACCCCTAGGCCCATCTATCTATGGCGACGTCGTCCATACCCCTGCATCCCTGGCCGGGGGCCAGAGCGGTGATCACAGCTTTAGACCGTGCCGCCCAGTCGCCCACTCAGGTGTCTGGGAGATCGGAGCCTGATTCTGGCCCAAGACTTGCGTGCAACGTTTAGGACGCTTTGTGCGCAAGGGTCAGTGCTGGGCTTTGGAGGAGACACTGAACGCAGCTGCGCCAATTTCGTGAGGTCAACCCCAGCCTCCGTTATCCCCACACAACGAGGACGAGTGAACGATCATGTACAAGCTCGGCGCTTTCATGCTTGCGCTGCTGGGTCAGCAGGGATTGGCAGCCGCGCAGGCTCCGGCCGACAACATTGCAAAGCCGCTGCTGGTGCCGTCCGATTACGAGCGAGCGCTAACGATCGGCGCTCAATATAACCAGCTCACTGTCAATATGCCCGACGTTCCGTTCTGGCTCGCAGAGGGCGAAGCGTTCGTCTACCGACGGACGACTCAAGGCAAGCACCAGTTCATGCAGGTCGATGCTGCCACTGGCGGAAAGCAGCCGGCTTTTGATCATACCCGCCTCGCGGCGGCGCTGGCCAGGGCAAGCCTCGAGAACTATAAGGCCGACAATCTGCCGTTCGACCGTTTCGAGCTGGCCGACGATGCTCGCATGATCACCTTCAACATCGACAACACCCGGTGGACATGCGACCTCGTAAGCTATGGCTGCACAGCCAATGCCATGCACCCGGACGTCCATCAACAGATGGGCTATGACCCCACTCCGCCCGCGGAGAACGATCCGGAGAACACAAGCATATCCCCTGACGGCAAATGGTTGGCCTATACTACAAAATACAATATCTTCCTGCGCAGCGAGGACGGCTTGCAGGACATCCCTTTGACCTGGGACGGATCGGAAGGCAACTACTATGCTTTCTCGACGCTAAGATGGTCTCCAGATTCGCGTCACCTCGCGGCTTACCGCATCCGTCCAGGCCACAAACGTCAGATCCACTACATCGAATCGTCCCCGACGGACGAGCTTCAACCTAGATATTCGACGATGACGTATCCGAAGCCGGGTGATGCCTTGCCGCTGCTCCAGCCGGTGCTGTTTGACATCATCATGCAGAGCAAGATTGAAATCGACAATGCTTCCTTTCCAAATCCCTACCACCTTTCGCCGATCAAGTGGTGGAAGGATGGTCGCGGGTTCACCTTCGAGTATAATCAGCGCGGGCACCAACTCTATCGACTTGTCGAGGTGGAAGCTGCTGCGGGTAAGGTGCGCTCTCTGATTGATGAGCGCAGCATTACCTTCATCGATTACCAGCCTCTGGTGATGGACCAGCAGAAAACTGGAAAGTTCTTCCGCTACGACGTTGAGGACGGAAAGGAGATCATCTGGGCGTCCGAGCGCGATGGATACGAGCATCTGTACCTCTTCGATGGCCGAACCGGCGAGCTCAAAAACCAGATCACTAGAGGAGATTGGGTGGTTCGCGCGGTCTACTACGTCGATCCGGTCAAGCGCCAGATTTGGTTTGGTGCGAGCGGGAGGGACAAAGGGGAAGATCCCTATTTTGTCCATGCTTACCGTGTCGACTTCGATGGGAACGGACTGACCGCGCTCACTCCTGAACCGGCCAACCATCACATTGAGTTTTCGCCTAACGGCCGCTACTATGTCGACCTGTGGTCACGCATCGATGTCCCGCCGCGCTTGGCGCTGTATCGCGCCAGTGATAATGCCGAGCTGATGCAGGTTGAGAGCGCCGATATCTCGGAACTCATCGCCTCCGGCTGGCAGCCGCCCCTCAGCTTCCATGCCAAGGGCCGGGACGGCGAGACCGATATATGGGGGGTTATTCACAAGCCCCTCAACTTCGATCGAAACAAGAGATACCCGGTGGTGGAAAACATCTATGCCGGCCCTACGGGTTCTTTCGTTCCGAAGTCGTTCTCGGCCTTGGTTGAGCCGCTCACCCAAATGGGGTTTATCGTCGTTCAGATCGATGGAATGGGTACGAACAATCGCTCGCGCGCGTTCCACGACATTGCCTGGAAGAATTTAAAGGACGCCGGCTTTCCCGATCGGATTCTATGGCATAAGGCGGCGAGCGCGAAGTATTCATGGTACGATATTTCGAACGTCGGCATTTTTGGCGGGTCCGCCGGCGGGCAGAACGCGGTGAGCGCGCTGCTCTTCCATTCTGATTTTTACAAGGTGGCGGTGGCTAACAGCGGCTGTTACGACAACCGGATGGACAAGATATGGTGGAATGAACAGTGGATGGGTTGGCCGGTTGGTATCGAATATTCGCTGTCCTCCGCCATCGACAACGCCCACAGACTACAGGGTAAGTTGATGCTCGTTGTCGGCGAAATGGACCGCAATGTCGATCCGTCCTCTACCTTCCAGATGGCTGATCGGCTCATCAAGGCAGGAAAATACTTCGACATGCTTGTGGTACCCAGTGCAGATCACGGAGCGCCCGGCAATTATAGCGAGCTCAAGCTTCTGGACTTCTTCGTTCGCAATATTCTTGGGCAGATACCACCTAACTGGAACGCCCTACCGATTGAGCTGCTGAAACCCAATTAAGGGCCATGATTGCGCGAAGAGCTATCATCATTTAGGTCCAACGCCGTGGCGACTCGAACGAGCGCCCTCCGATTTCGCTTGTCTCTCAGCATTAGTAAGCAAAAGCACAGTCATCTATGACTCTTTGGGAGTTTTGGGACAGGCGCTGAACCTCCTCCGAATGAGTGGACACCTGTAGTAGGCTCATTGAGCCCGGAGGTGTCGAATGGAACGTCAACGTCGGTCATTTACCGAGGAGTACAAGCGCCAGGCCGTCGAGTTGGTGGTGTCCAGCCGTCGCACGGTCACGTCGGTGGCCAAGGAGCTCGGTCTGCGCGACTCGGTGCTGCGGCGCTGGGTCGACAAGCTCCGGCAGGAGCCGGCATCGGCGAGGTGGCGCCCCACCACGCAGGTGACGCCGATGTCGGCGGACCAGGCTTCGGAGATCGCCCGGCTGCGCCAGGAGACCGAACGAGCGCGACATTTTAAAAAACTGTCCAGAGCCGTTGCACGCTGCGCGGGTTAGAAACAGCCTTGTGCTATTCTCTGCGGCCGGGAGGGCAGCGGCCGTCAGCTTATTGGAGGCGCAATAGCTTCTTCCATACCTTGAAGACCGAACTCGTTCATCATCGCAACTACAAGACCCGCGCCGACGCCCAGCGTGATATCTTCGCCTTCATCGAGGGCTTCTATAACCGAACAAGGCTCCATTCCGCCGTGGGATATATCGCCCCGATCGAGATGGAGCTAAACGTCGCCTAAACCCGTCTAATTTTTTGGGGGAAGATCATACGGGACATTCACCGTTCAGCTGTTGCTGCCGCTAGCACCCCTGCCGGTTAAAACTCGACGGCGTTCTCAACATCGAACCAAGCATTGGGCCGAGGCTCGTCAGCTTCTCGGAAGCTAGCGCCCCATTCTGAGATCTCTGGACACTTGACCAACGCAATGCCTTCGAAGCGGCTCTTGGCTCGGCCGGTAAATTGCAAAGGTGAGTGTCGATTTCGCCGGGCTGTTGTTTTCGAGCGCGTCAATCAGCTTCTCGAACTGAACCCTCCGTAGCTCGCGCGGAGGATCCGAGCTTAGCTCGGAGGTTGAGAAACCTCTACGTTCTCCAATGAGCGTGGTGAGTCGATCGTTAATAAGCCGAATTGGGCTGAACTGGACAGTTGAGCGTTGGCCAGAGTGAGAGCAGGAAGAGGGACAAAAGGTCTCTGAGCCAAGCCAGGACACGGCGGAGGTTGTGGCCAACGGCCGAGAGGAGAACGTTAGCGGCATCTCCGGCGCGGCCTTTGAGATAGCAGCGGCCAAGGTGACCTTCGTTCTTCATGTGTCCGATGATGGGCTCGATGGCGGAACGGCGGCGTAGCTCGCGCTTGATGACGCCGAAGACGCCGCGCTTCTGGCCCGAGATGAAGACGCGGCGGGGATTTTGTGTGTCGTGGCCGCGATATCCCTTGTCGACATAGGCCCGTTCGATCGGGCAGCCGGTGAGGCTCTCGGTGCGCTCGATGACGTTGCGAAGGGTGTGACCGTCGTAGGGGTTGTCCGGCAGCGAGCAGGCGTGGAGCACGAACAAGCCGCCCGGAGCTCTTTGGTTGTTGGTGACGATGGAGGCCTTCACGCCGAACTCATAGGGCGGCGGCCTTGCCCTTGCCGATGCACTCGACCTCCGGAGCATGGAAGGAATACAACTTCCAGCCGCGCTGGCGCTGCTGCTGCGAGCCGATCTGGGTGGCTCGGCTCAGCGGCAGGGCGAATGCCCCCTCCAATGCGGCCTGGCCCTCGGTCTTGCGGCGAATGTCGCGGATGATCCGGCCCAGCCGGCTGCGCAGGATGCGCAGCTGTCGCTGATGCCGGTTGAATTGTTTGGCATGAGCGTAGCGGCCCGCCATCATCGCCGCGCTTTTGGCCACGCGAACATAGGATTGCCGGAGCCTGACCCCGTGCTTCCTCGCCAGGCGGTTCAACCCGCGGATCGCTGCATGCAGCAGCTTGGCGTCGGTCGGGAAGCTGATGGCCTTCGGTTGGACGGTCGTGTCGACCGTGACCCGCTTGAGGTCCTGGCTGCGCAACGCACCGCTCGCGTGCGCCACGCGAAGGCTCTCGGCCAACAACCGCTCCAGCTTGTCGCCGAGCCGCTTGCGCCAGTGGCTCAGGTCTGAGCGCTCATGCGGGAAAACGTGCTGGAAAAACTCTTCGCCGGTGAAGAACTGGAAGTACGGATCGTGGACCCAGCGCTCGCACACCCCCTCGTAGATGTGCTTGAGCAGCAGCAATCCGATCATGAAGCGGGTCGCGATACCCGGCCTGCCGTTGTCGCTGTAGAGCGGCGCGATCTCGCCGTCGATCCAGTCCCAATCGACCCTGCCGGCGAGCAGAACCAGCTCGTGTCGCATGTTGATGATCTGGTCCAGCCGGGACCGGAACAGATCGTTCGAGCCTGTCGTCCTGTGCTTCTTTGGTCGCATCGGTCCCTCCGATGCAGCACAGAATCACGGTTCGCAGCGGCAGGGAAATCCAAAATCGAAATTGCAGGTTTTTGCTGTGAAGCCCCAATCCCCTGCAATCTCAAATGCCGCCGCAACCGGAAAACAGACTCTCAATCAAGTGCTTGGAGGCTTGTTCACGGACAACTGGTGAGGATCAGAACAATCGAGCCATGGAACCTGACAGGCACTCCAAATCCAGCGTTGACCAGCCCGACGAGAAGCTTCGCGGCCGAGCGAGGCCCTGACCCTACGCGTCGGCATAGCAATCGTGGACCGGTTCATCATATCGTTTTACAGCTTAAGGGAGATGCAGTGAATCGTGAGGGGCTCTATTCTTCGATGTCCGCCGGATAAATTTGGAAATGCGGCAAATGATGATCGAGGACGATAAGGGGATTCGCCCCGGCATCGAAACGATGCGCGGGTTGCCTGCATTTTATGATGGTGCAGTCGTGACGACATCGTCGCTCACGAATGTAAGTCTATGTGTCGATCTGGACGCGGCGAAGCAGTTGGATCGATTACAGCCGATGATCGAACCGATAAACTACACGACGCTTTGGCAGCTGCAACCTGTGTCAAACAGTTGAAGTTCGATGCGGTTTCTCCTTTTCGCCCGATGAAGTAGTCTACGAAAATCGAGCGATGCAGTTCGTAGCGCATATTTAAGCTATCTAATGCGGAACGAACGCCGCATAAACTTCATCGGCTCCACTAGGGTTGGCGCGATTATCGCCGCCGCTTCGGCCAAATATCTCAAACCATATATGTTGGAGCTTTGGGCTCGACGCCGTTGATTGTGCTCAACGACGCGGGCGAAAAAAATGACAAGGCTGGCGCGAGCGCCAAGCAAAGGAGACAGGCGAGGGGTGTGGCCCTGCGAAGTGCACACCGCAGTTTTCCTTATTCGCGCGGGAGGGCCACTGGCGTGGAGCGTCGGTCGAGATAGCCACCAGGGAACGCAGTCAGGGGAAGGATTGGCGTATATGGATGCCATAACGCGAGCCCAACCAGCCGCGCGTCAAGCCGTACGATCAGTTTGCGGGCGATCATGTTAGCTATCGCCTCATCAATCTCGCCCTGCATTACATTCGCCGCGCCCGGCCGATCGCACAGGCGAGTTTCAGGCGAGCCTTCGTCCGCGGCCAGAAGAATTTCTCGCTCGAGGCCTCTGACGCGGTGTTCGCGCTCGATTGCTATGGCTCGCGTGTCCTCGACTATGATTTCGTCGCCGTTGTCCTGCATCGACAGCATAGAGAAAGTCGGCCCCCTCCAGGCTTTCAGCCAGGCATCGATGCCCTTGGCGACGGCATTTAGCCCCGGGCGGTTTTCGTCGCGCGGTGTGAAATGGCCGCCGACATCGTGGTCTTCGCTGTCTTCGAAGTAGTATACCTGTTCCGAGAGATCGCGCTCCGACAGCGGATACACGTAGCGATAGGGGGCGGCCGGGAGCAGCTTCAGTCCATGTTTCTCAGCTGTGTAATGATAGGGGCTGTAGCGCTGGTATCGCAAGCGTACCGCAGGTCCCGGCTGCAGATGATGCAGCAACGGCAACCAAGAGGCCATTTCCGCATACCATGCATCACACTCGCCGGGAAAGCCCCACAATAAACTCCAACTGACCCGCACGCCGTACTGACGGCACCACTTCAACAGCTGAACATTGTGCGCTGAGGTCGTTCCTTTGCGCATCAGCTTCAAAACACGAGTATCCAGGCTCTCAATACCCGGTTGAATCCAGCGGACGCCGGCGGCAGCCAGCTTTTCCACTTCGTGGCGCTTCAGGTTGGCTTTGACCTCAAAGAAGATCGCGAGCTTCTCGGGTAGCGCGGTGAGGTGAGGGAGCGCCTTTTCAAGGTAGTCAATGGCCATAATATTGTCTACAGCTTCGATGCGCGACGAGCCGTAGCGCGCCGACATCTCAATCATCTCCGCTGCGGCCTGCCCCGCGGGCTTCTGGCGGTAGGTCATCGATCCGCCGTTCAGCCCGCAAAACAGGCAATGACTGCGCTCGCCCCACCAGCAGCCGCGAGAGAACTCCATCGGCAGCCCAGCATGGATGCGGTCGGCGTAGAGCGACGCCTCAACCTCCGCAAAATAGTCCGAGAAATCCGGCAGCGGCAGGTCACGCATGTTCTCGATCACGGCGCGGGGCACTAAGTCGCGCGTCGACGCCGCGGGATAGCCGGCCTCGCGATGCGTCGGGCCGAAAACGCCAAATGGCAGGTCAGCAGGCGGGATGTCTCTGCCGCGATTTAGGATGTCCCAACACAGCGGGCCGATCAGTGCGTCGGCCTCGCCCGACACGACATAGTCGACCCATGGGAAACGCGCGTGAGTGCTGCGCCCCATTACCGACTCGCAGTTCGCTCCACCCATGAGGGTGACAAGATCAAGTGAGCGCTCGCTCAGCCGGCGCAGCAACGCGAGCGAGGGGACATGCTGGGTGAAGGTCGAGCTGCACCCGACCATAGCCGGCCGCTTCGCCAATATCTTGTCAGCCGTCCAGTCGATAAACCCGCCGATGAGCGAGCGCAGCCTAAGGAAATTCGCGCGACGCTCGGCCATACCTTTGCCTGCGTGTATCGGGTTGCGCTCGAAATAGAGGTCGAGGAAGGCGTTTTGTTCGGGTTCGAAGCCGGGAAAAGCAATGCCCGCGAACAGCCAATCAACCAGTGCCTCCTCTGGCGGGCAATTCTCAAGAGGTCCATAGTCGGCGATGCCTATGTATTCTAGAAACCAGATGTTGGCATATGCTATGGTGGATTGCAGTCCAGCCTGGGTCAGCGCTGATTTCAGCAGACCAAGCGCCAGTGACGGCCTTTCGACTGCCGACACAGGCATGTTGACTAGGACGATTGGCACAGCGATACTCATAATCATTCCACGTTATTCATGATGTGCGCACAGGTGCGTTCGCCATGCCATAGTCTCATGCGCCGGACGGCAAAGTGAATTCTGCGCGACTCCTGACCGGAGCCGTGAACATGAAGTCGCTAATTCGGCTAGTGGGCAGCCCGCTTCGAGCCACGATTTCCGCGTCACGTTCGTTGCCCGGCGACTGGACGGCATGAGCAAGCAGAGAGTGCTGGAGCCGAACGGGGAATAATTGCCTGCACGCGGCTCCGCTCTGGTATTTAGCGGCGCCACCCTCGAGTGAGACTCGCTGTTTTTCATCATTGATGAACGGACTGACGTCGTCATTCACATGGACCTATCAAAGTTTCAGGCGCGTCGTCGTCCGCTAGCAGGGATCACCGCCAGTGCAAGTTGCAGTGGCGCGCCACGAAAAGCCACGACCTCTCCGGAACCAGCGGCACCGTCGTCTGGCAGAACCATTTGATTGACCACTGGGCGGGGCAAGCCATTCTCGACTTAACCGCGTGCGTCCCAGTCGTGCACCGCTGATGCCCGAAATGAGGGCTTGGCTCGAAGCCGCAAGCGCGGAACCCCGCTGGTCTTCTTTTGTCACGCCGGTTGTGCACGCCACGAAGCCAGGGACCGTGGATGCGGAGCGGCATGTCATCGCGCTCAGCACTGCTGGATGGTGGGATGCTGCTGTCGCTTGAGGCTAAGTAGTGCCTCAATGCGAATCGGCACAATCTGCACCCGTATGGGAGGACGCGTGTTTGACTCCTTCGATGCGCCTCGTCGTCCAGTCACCGGTCTGCCAGATGAAGCAGTCGTCGAGGTCTTCTTCGATCAGCCCGGTCATGTACAACTGATCGAGCAAGTCGGCGACCCCAAGGAGGGTTGTTCCGTCAGCTGCGACCCGAATAACCAGCTCCGACATTGTGCAGTTGCCGTCCGCGATCAAAGGGCCAACGGAAATCGGGGCGATGTCGTCGAGCACGCGGTGTTCCATGTTGCGTGAGCGAAGATGAAAGCACCGGTTCCCTGCCTTATATTGCAGGTCCCTGCGGAAGCGGATCGGCAGGTCATGGGCTGGGCTCTCGAGCATATACTGTTCGATCATGCTCTGCAGCCCGCCCCGGAAACCGTCAGGCGTGCTGAAGAAGCGTTCACCCAGAATGCGGGTACCCGAGAGGCCAGCGATCGCTACCCGGCACCGGCGTCACCAGTCGTAAACGCCCCTGCCGCATATTTACGAGGAAGCCGGAAACGCAGGCGATCGTCGTGTGATTGCGTTCCAGAAAGGCGATTGCACCGTCCTTGTTAGCGCCCCTGCGCTTCTCCTTCCGCTCGCGCGCGCGCCCGACCATGGCCTTTGCTGTCTGCGCCTCCTTGCCCTGCAGGATGAGTTCGACTCCTAGCAACTCCTCAGGCGAAAAGGCCGTGTGAACCTGATTAAGATGGGCCCTGCTCAGCACGGAGAAACGATTCGTCGTCGTGCGATATAGATTGAAGAGCCCGAGCACGTGCCTGGTGAGTGCCGGATCCTTGAGTGGGGCTGCGGTTGTTGTTTGCGGTAACGCGCCCGTAATCTGATAGTAGTCGAACAGAAAGCGATCGTAGTGTGGGTTGTCCATAGGATCTGTGGCCCAGTAGCAGAAGCCCGTGCGGACTGCAGAACCAAACATTTCGCTCGCGACACCAACCACGCCCCGCCAAAGCGCTGCATGCTCTTTGCTATGTCGTAATAGCCTGTAAAGCGATCGGCCGAGAGGCCACAGAACCAACAACCGACGCTGCAGCCTTCGCTTAGCTCGAAAGCGATTATGGGGTGCGTGAGCGACGCCGCCGACACGCCCAATTGGTCATTGCAGCGCCGGATTTGCCGCTCGCGCCAAGCATGAAAGCGAGGATTGATCGTCGACATCTCGCCTTCGTCGCGCAAGAGGTCGCGATGACGCATCATCTCGCGGAGATACTCATCCCACATCACAGCCAGCGGCCACGGCGCAGACTCCGGCTTGAAGCGGTATTGTTGGTAGCCACCGCGCCAGAGCGGCAGCACCTCCATTGGATCCACATTGATGCCGTACCGCTCTGTTACCGCTCGAGGGGTGGCGATTGCCTCCGCAAGCGCCCTGCGGAACTCCTCGTCACCGACTAACCGCTCCATGAAGCGTTTGAGATGCGATAGCGTGCGCAGTTGCTCCGGGGTACGCCGGTCAAAAATCTGTCGGTAGTGCTCGGCGGCAGCGTGTGTCATTGACGAAGCTTACTTCATGTTTTCATCGCACTTCATCGCACTTCATCGCCTCCTCGAGCAACCACCCGATGCGGTCAGAGCGAAGGCATGTCAGACCTCGGCCACGACCGCTACAATAACAACCACAACAACTGCAACGGGCTCAACTGCTGTGGCGTGGTCAGAGGCCGCTTCCGCGGCTTGCGCGCCGCTCGTGGCCACCTCTGCAAGGGCCTGAACAGCGCCGGTCGAGATCGTATCACTCGAATTAAAAGTGCCACCGGCGAGCGGTTTAGTCGTCAACTTCTGTCGAGCTCGAATGCAACTTTTAGCTTCATCAGGTGTGAAGCTGTAGCCGAGGCTCTTTCCGATCGCGACAATCGATGCAAGGCCGGTAGCAATTGGTTTTACGCGTTCAAGCAGACCACCGTCGTTCCCCAGATCGTTGACGAATCGCTCTACGTCAGTTCGCGACACAGCCAGTCTCCGTGCCTTTGCTCAAAGTCGCCAAATCATCCATCTCGGGCTCACAAGCGATTGGTGCCGACGCCGTTAACAGGGCAAGAGGCGTGCCGAATTGAAGATTGCTGATTTTTCGTTTTTCTGACCCTGCGTATCGTCCACTTGGTGACACTTTGTTGCCGAACTGACAATCGGCCCGCTACGCGGGACGAGGTTTTCGTTGACAGTATCCAAACGGAGCAGGTTCTTCACGGCTGCGCCACAACGACGGAGGCAATCCGTCGAACAATACAAAATAGTCAAGAGAGCCTGGGGGCGCTGTCCAAGCGTTATGGATCAATCCGAAGACCGTCGCAAAATGGAAGAAGCGCGGTTCGGTGGCCGATCTTCCGACCGGCCCGAGAGAGCCAAAATCCACCAGTTTGTCGCTTGAGAAGGAGGCCATCATCGTCGCCTTTTGCAAGCATGCGCTGCTGCCGCTGGATGACTATGACTGCCTTTATGCTCTCCAGGCGACAATCCCGCATCTGACACGCTCATCGCTTTATCGCTGTCTTCAGCGCCATGGCATCTCACGGCTTCCGACGTGGAGGATGGCAAGGGCGTAAGGCGCAAGTTCAAAAGCTATCTCGGATACTTCCACATCGACATCGCCGAGGTTCGCACCGCGATGGGAGGGCTTTATCTCTTCGTCGCAATCGATCGAACCTCGAAGTGCGCCTTCACCGAGTTGCACGAAAAGCCACGAGTGTCACAGCCGACTTCTTGCGGAACTTGATCAAGGCAGTCCCTTACAAGATCCACACCGTTCTGACGGACAACGGCACCCACTCACCGACCCAAGCGGTGGGAGTTGGACTGTGGCCGATATCAAAGCCATGATCGAACGAAAGCAACCATTTTGGGCTCATGCCTTCGAGGTGGCCTGCGCCCGCAATGATATCGATCGTTGCCTGACCAAGCCTAAGCATCCCTGGACCAACGGCCAGGTCGAGCGGATGAACCGCACCATCAAGGAGGCCACAGTCAAGCGCTTCCACTACGACACGCATGACGAGTTGCGCAGCCACCTCGCCGACTTCGTCCGCGCCTACAACTTCGCTCGCCGGCTGAAGACCCTGAAGGGCCTCACGCCCTACGAATACATCTGCAAATGCTGGACTTCCCAGCCAGAACGATTCAAACTTAATCCGCTCCAGCAAATGCCGGGACTAAACACCTAGTTTGGAAACGCAGTCGCTGTTGGAGCTTGCATACGGACGGCGCGGGCCGCTCGCCGTCGAAGGAGAGCGGCAATCGCCGTTCTTGAACCGGGCCCGTTTCTTGAGCCGCTGGTTGGCTGCTTTCGGGCAACGCTCCCTGTTGCTGATCGCGCTGCTGCTCCTCTGGTAGGCAGCTTCCAGGTTTGGTTTGGTAGATCCGGTCTTCCTGCCACCGTTCACGGAGGTCATCGTACGCTTGCGCAAACCGGCGATCATTCACTACTCTTGAGCACAGCCAGCGAATTCACACGGCGCTTTGCGCCATCAGCAATCGATATGGCCATCTTCTCCGGAAATCCTTTTGGAAGCGCATTCAGCACCTGATCTATGGCCTTTGCGGCTGTATCGCCGAGCTGCTGGATGACAACCTTGACTGTTTTGTCGGGTAGACCGCAGCTTTTCGCAGTCTGCACGAAATGTCGGCCGAGAACCGTGTGGACGATGTAATGCCGGTTGCTGCCGATCGCCATGGCCAGCTTCATTTGGTTTTGGCTGATCTGTCCAGCGTCCAAGCTCGGTTGGGTCGAAATGATGTCGTAAAGCGGTGCAAGATGAAAACGACCGCCCGGCGCCAAATGAATGCTAAAATTCTTCGCGTGGCCATCGGTGGCGGCAAGCAGCCAGAACACGATCTGCGCCTTGAAGAAAATGGCCTGGTCGTCCTCAGGCGTATCGCTGCCCTTGAGGAAATCCGAGATTTTGCGGATGCCGGGTCCGCCATCGGATTCATACTTTCGCGCGGGTGGAACGGACAGCGCCTGGCAGCAGTCTTCCTGCGGCAGCCGCAACAGGCGGCCGTCGCGCGTCCAGATGCGATCGAACCGCTCAACTGCGAGCACGCGGCGCCCGGCGAAATCGATGATGCTTGATTTGGCGACAGGCAAGCCGAGTGCCGCAACCAGCTCAAGGCACAGATGCTCGTTTTCAACGCTGCCGGTCAGGTCGATTCCGTTCGGCAACTTCCCGATCTGCGGCTTGATAATGTGCGTAGTTGCGGTCGTGCCATGAGGCACGTGCCACTTGTCTTTCCAGTAAAGCAGCGCTGTCTTTTCCTGCGCGCCCGCGAGAGAAATGCGGAAGTCCTGGTCGGGGCCGATGCCGAGCGGATTGCTGGCAAGGTTGCCGAGAATGGCGGCGATCTCCTGATCGCTAGCGGCGCGGCCATCAATGGCGCCGGCGCCCCCGGGTGCGGCACTGTCGGGAAGGAATTGCAGCGCCCCGATGCAATCGCGGCCGATGGCGGAGAGCAGGCTGTAAGCATCGGCGCCATCAGCATGCGCGCGTTCGGCGACGCGTCGGCGGATGTCGTCATTATCGGGCAGAAGATTGTCAAAAACAGCGACGACGGGATCGCCGATATAACGATCCTCCCGCAATGGCAGCGACACGGAAACGGGGATGGCATTTTCCCACGCGAGCCACTGCTTGTCATACTGGAAATCGATTGCGCCACTGCTCTCGCGCCGCAGCCGCCCGACCAGCCGTGCGTTGAGGTAGACGTTGAGCGGCGCGCGGGCAGGGCGACGCGCCATCAGAACAGATCCTCAATCGCTTCAGCCGTCAATTTGGTGCGCGGCCGGATGACCAGCTCGAGGTCGAGCGCGGCCAGCGCATCCATCAAGATGCGCAGCTGCGTTGCAGGTTCACCGGCCTCCAGCTTCGAGACCGTCGCTTGACGCGCATGCATCTTCTCACCGAGGTCCCCCTGGGTGAGCTTCTTCTGCCGCCGGTAGCGCCTGATCCCGGCGCCGATTTGCTGGGGGGTGCGGGCAATCGTATCCATAAAGGCATGATACGCAAACGCGTATAATTTGTCAATATACGCGACCGCGAATATCTACAGATCATACGCTTTCGCGTATACTAGGCATATTGAAATTACTAAAAAGCTAAAGCTGATGATCGATGTAGAGCTGGGCTCGAATCTGCCGGTGGGCGAGAGAGCCTCCTCGACATGTCGAACGTTCGTATCACTATCGTGCCAAGCAACTCCTTGTATCCATTTTGCCGCAATAGTAACAACAACAAATTCAATGACTTGAGGCCGGATTGTTCCCGATCTGAGACCGGACACTAGCTCCGATCGGACCTTTGGAGTCTCGACAGCGATTGAGCTGGAAAGCTATATTAGAACATACTAAGAACTGATCTTCCGGTTGTGTTTTCAAGACCCACTCTCACTAACATTTTGCCCGGCAGGCCGTGCATTTAGTGCCGCCAACTCAGGATGAGGTCGGGCCCAGGAGCCGCGTCATTGACCTTGTTCCGCCATTTGCATGACGACGCCTTTTTAGCTTTTTCGCGCGATCACAAGCACCTGTACGCAGCGTGTCTGCTGGATCTGCACGAACGCTTCTTTTCAGGCGCGCCGTCGTTCCCGACGCCGCAGCAGGTGGTCCACGCCATCTACGACGTCATGCGCGCCAACCCCGTCCTCTGGAACGAGGGCGATGATTTCGGCAGCCTGCCGGAAATGATCTCCGCGAGACGCCGCCGGATCCGGAAGGCCGACGTCGCGCTCGCTTCCGAGAAGGGCGACAAGGCGCTCGGTCTTGCCCGACAACTATACGCCCGGCTGCTCGTCTGGGGATGGCTTGAAGAGGAGGAATACGGGCTTCGCGTCACTGTGGACATGGCTATGGGACCGCTGCTCGTGCTGCAACGGCTCGCGAGCCTCAACAAGGATCTCTCGCAGCGATTCGGCGGCTTGATCGTGCAAATCCGCCTCAACCTGGAGGCCGTCGAAAAACTGAGGCCTGAGATCACCGACCGCAAGCAGCGCGAAGCCGCGCTCGCCGTCCGCGAGGCGCGCAATCAGGCCGACCAGTTCACTAAGAGTCTGCGGGCCATTCTGGCCGACCTGAAGCGCGTCCGACGGACCGTCATGGAGTCGAAAACAGTCGCTACCCGGCTCGAAGCCTTTTTCGAGGAGTTCATCGAACAGCTCCTGCTGAAGGATTTCGAGTCCATCCTCACCGTCAACCATCCATACCGCTTCCGCGACGCCATCGTCGATCTCGCGCGGAGGATCTCCTACAGCCCGGAAACCATGCAGGTCCTCGCCGAGGAGTACATAGCTTCCAGCATGGCAGCCGACATCGAGGACGGTCGAATGGCCGCGGCCGACGACCTGCTGGCTATCGAAAGCATCTTCGATCAGATCGGGGAGATGTTCGACAGGATCGAGGCCTTCCGCAGGCAGCTCGAAGCCCGGGTCCGCAACACCATTAAGTACGCCGAGCGGGGCGGGCAGGGACTCGTCGGCCGGGCCGGCGGCCTGGTGCGGCGCCTGGATGCCTTACTGCGCGACGGCAGGCACCACAAGGCGACAATCGAATGGAGCATCGAGCCGCTGCGGTCGCCCTGGTCGGAGCACCATCAGGCGCCGGCCAGGCAGCCGCGCCGTCCCGTCGAAGCAAGGGAGCTCGCCGAGCCGCCGTCGGATCCGTTGTATGAACTGCGCAAGAAGCTCCGCCTCGAGTACATCGCTCGCATCGCGCCCCGCCCCGAGGATGTCAGACGATTCCTCGAGGGCCAGGTGCCGCCATTCGCGACCAGGGAAGCCCGCTTCATGGAAATCGATACCGTGGACGACTTTCTCGCCTTCGATTGCGCCCGCCGATATGCGCTGACAGGCGAGGTTCCGGCGCAGGTCGCGGCCGGGTTCGAACTCGAACCGTGCCCCGACACGCCCCCACACGACAGCGAATGGCTCCGTTGCGCCAACTTCCTGGTCAAGCGATCGGGCGCACTCCGGAAGGCGAGGGCGGCTCATGCTCAGTGAGTTCGAAAACGTCGAGCGCTCCTTCGGCGCGGAAAAGGCAGCCGACCTCCGCAAAGCGCAGCACTTCCTGCTACGGCGGCAGTTCGTGTTCGCGGGAGACCCCCGGACCGGGACAGTCTACAACACGATCATGGACGGCCGCTTCCGCGACGTGGTCGACGGCTTCTTCGATAGTTGCGGATACCGCGTCCACCGCGATCCGGAGGCGCAGTGGGCCGGCATCGTCGCCATGGACGAGGACGTGCCGCTGCCCCGGATGAAGCTCGACGAAACCATCGTCATGCTGGTGCTGGCGGCATACTGGCAGCAGGAGGTGAACGTCGGAGCAGTCGAGGACCGGGCCGTCGTAGTGGCCACTTTGAACGACCTGTTCGATCGCTACCGCGAGATGGCGCAACACGGCGGCGGTGGCGCGATCTCGGCCGCCCGGTTCCGGGACATCCTGCGCGAGGTCGCCCAACGCAGTTTGGTCGAGATCGGTGATTTTGACGACGAGCAGCAGGACTGCGAGATCAGGATCCGTCCGATGATTAAGCTGATCAGTGGCGGCGATGCCCTCCAACGGCTCGAGCGCTACGTCCGTAGCGAGGAGGCGCGGTTTCCGCAGCCCGCAGGAGACGAGGCATGATGGAGCTACGCCACCTGACGATGGTGAACTGGCACCTATTCGACGTCGCCGACATCGACGTGAGGGGACACGTCGGGGTCCTGGGCGAGAACCGGTCCGGCAAATCCACAATCCTCGACATGGCACAGGTCGTTCTCACCGGCGGGAGCCGGCGGTTCTTGCGCCTGAACGCGGTCGCCGGCGATAGCGGAAAATCGCGCAGCGGCTCGAAGCGCAGCGTCGTCGATTACTGCCTTGGGACGCTCGGCGAAGATCAGCGCCGGCGCGACGAGGCGCGCACCTACATCGCGCTCGGTTTCGAAGACACGGAAGGCGCCCGGTCACCGGTCACGATCGGCATGGCGCTCGAGGCGCGCAAGTCCGACAGCAGGGAGACCGTGCTGGCACTCTTCGTAGCCGTCGGGACCGTTCTGAGCTCCAAGGACTTCATCGAGCAGCGAGGAAAGTCGCAATTCCCGGCGCAGTGGGAGGACGTGCGCGCCCGGATCGTCGCAGCGGTCGGCGAAGGCAACTTCGTCAATCATCGCGACCGGGCGAGCGACTATGTCCGCGAGTACATGCGCCATCTTCTGCCGCATTCGTCCTTTGGCGAACAGAACGCCAGCGCCCTGCAGAAATCAATCGTCAACGCGATGACGCTCGATCACAACCAGACGGCGACGCAGTTCGTGCGGAACTACATCCTCGAGGACAGTCCGATCGGCATCAAGGAGCTGCGCGAGTCGATCCAGACATACCGCAACATCAGCGAGACCATCCGGAAAATGCGCCTCAGGCTCGAAGCCCTAAGGGCGCTTCGGGGCGTCCTCGCCGCGCTTGAAGAGGCGCTCGAGACCAAGTTCAGGGAGGAATGGGTCGCAAAACGCGCGACTTGGCTCGCGGCGCGCGCGACAAACCTGGACTTCAAGACCAAGCGGCGTACCGAGATGGCGCGCCGGGACGCCGCAGCAAAAGAACTCGAATTCATCGACGACGACGTCAAGGCCATCGATAAGGAGATCGAACGCCTCACGGCCGCGATCGCCGAGCACGATGCCAAGACCGGCAGAAAGTCCCTGCAGCAGACCGCCGATGTGGCCGGGCAGGCGGCGCACCGCGCCTCGGCGGACTTCAAGGCTCGCATGGAGAACATCCGTCGCCTGGAGCCGCTACGCGCGATGTGCGCGGACGGTTTCGAGGACTTCGTTCCTGCGCTTGAGCGTCTTCTGACCGCCACCGCCGGGGCCGACATCGGGGGCGTCTCCGACGAGGTCACCGCGGCCGAGAAGTCCTTCGCGGCAAGCGGCGCCAAATGGCTGCCGAAGATCGACGAAGCGCGTCAAAGGATCATCGCGGAGCTTTCCGGCCTCCGCGGCAGGCGCGACGAGGTGCTCGAACGGATCCGACAGCACGCCGCCGGAGGGGCGCGCGCCTATCTCGGCGACGACACTGAACTCCTCTGCCGCAGGCTGCGGCAGGGTGGAATGGTCCCGCGCGTACTCTGCGACATCATCGAAGTCGCCGAACCCGAGTGGGTAGGAGCCGCCGAGGCGCTCCTCGGTCGCGACCGGGAAGCCGTGTTCGTGGACAGAGCGGATATCAGCGCCGCCACGTCAATCTTCAAGGAAGGTCGCCGCGAGTTTCGCCATGCATCGCTCGTGAGCCTAAACAAGCTCGAGCAGTTCAGGGCCAAGCCGGAGCGCGGCACTTTCCCCTCGATCTTCCGGAGCCAGGATCCGGACGCGATGGCCTTCATCATGCGCCGCTACGGCAACGTCCGTCTCGCCGACACGCTCGACCAGTTCAACAGGCCCGGCCGGGCGATAATGAAGGACGGCCTCTACGACGACGGACTCGTCCGGAGCCATCGCTGGATCGAATCCTCGCAGTATAAGATCGGAAAGGCAGCCCAGGCGAACGCCCTGCGATCCCTGCAGGATCAGGCCGAGGAGCTGGGTCGGATCCTGATCGACAAGGGGAAGGAGGCCCATGCCGCGGAGCAGGCTTTTGCCGCTCTGAAGAACATCTGCGAGGGACGTAATGATCTGGGGGCTTGCGCGGCCGCCTTCGCGGCCGCGCAGACTGAGGTCGCTGAAGCTCAGGCCAGGCTCGATGCCCTCGACGGCGCGGGGGACGGCGGGCTTCGCGACAAAAAGAGGGCGCAGCAAAAGCTGAAGGAGAAGAGGCTGGAGGAGAGAAAGACACAGCAGAAGGCGTTCGGCGAGCATGACGGCGAGGTCAGGTCGGCGGAGAGGAGGCTCGGAGAGGGCGAGAACGTGCCCGGCTCCGAACTCAACCTCAGGGTCGCCCGGTCGATATACCGCAAGTTCTTCCCACTCTACTCCACCGCGAAAGGCAGGGCCGTCTACCGCGACCGCCTCGATGCCGCAGCCCAAAAGGGCTTCGCTGAGAAACACCGGGCCATCGCCGAGAAGGCCTTGAAGGATGCGAATGTGTCCGACAACGAGCGCGCCCGGATCGAGCGACGGGTCCGCGAGCTTCTTTACGATTACTTCGACCAGTTCGGGATGAGTTCGCAGGTCGGTGCGGAAAGCGAGCCGCTGCGGGAGGTGAAGCCATGGATGGAGCAGCTGATCTCGGATATCGAATCCAATGAGCTGCGCCAGTACGAAAGGCAGGCGCGGGATGCGGCGGAAAAGGCCTCTACCCTGCTGCGCGGCGAGTTCATCAACGCGCTCACGGCCCGGATCGGAAAGATGGAGCGGGAGCTGCAATCGTTGAACCGTAGCCTCTACGCACATCCGTTCCATAACGAGCGATATTCATTCCATCGCACCCAGATGGTGGAATTCCAGCCCATCCTGAAGATCATCGAGATCGCCAAAACCTCTCCGGAGGCGCTCGATATGCTGTTCCGGGGCGACGTGCCCGATGACTTCCCGCACAAGGATACGATCGTCGCACTCGAGGCGCTGCTCGAGGACCCCGACAAGGATTTCACCCAGTTCGAGGACTACCGCAACTTCTACACCTTCGAGATCCACATGGAGGATGTTGCCACCGGCCGCTCGACCCGCTGGGAGCAGCGGCGCGGCACCGGGTCTGGCGCCGAACAACAGGTGCCTATCTACGTTGCCATCGGCGCTTCGCTGGCCGCCGTCTACGGCAGCGCGGAGCGTCGTGCCGGCAAGCCCGCCGGTTTCGCGCTCGCCATGTTCGATGAGGCCTTCTCCAAGATGGACGGCAAGAACCAGCGGCAGATGATGAGCTTTTACAAAAACCTCGGCCTGCAGTTCGTGATCGCGGCGCCGTTCGAGAAGCGCGTCGCCGTGCTCGAGCACATGGACACCATCGTGGAGGTGGACCGCATCGGCGAGCAGTCCAGGGCCACTGTGGTGGAACTGAAAGAGAAGGCCAAGCGCGAGCTGATGGCCATCGATCCGGACCTGATGTCCGAAGATGAGCTCGCCACCCGTCTGGCCGCCGAGTAGCCATGGCTCGGCGTTTCACGGATGCGATCGGCCTGCTGAACGACCTGCTCAACCGCTTCGAGGCGGGGGCCGCAAGCCCGATCGCCCACCCGGACTACCCCGCTTTCCCATCAGTAGTCGCGGCGGACGCCTTCCTGAAACAGATCAGGGAAGCCGAAAGCGCCGGCGCGGTCTCCCTTGGTTGGGGGCGGGGCCCCATGCGCGACCAAGTGGCACATGTGCGGCTGGCCTCGGCGGAGATCCTATACCGATATCTCCGCCGTACCCCCGCGTCGCGCATCGCGGAGGATGCCGCTGTGCGGCTTGTCGCCGGGGCGGCGATGCACGACTCTCTGAAGAACAGCGCTTCCCAAGTCGCCGAGGTATGGGGGCGGGGGAAAACGTGGCACGGGGTTGCTTCGTCCGATGTCGAGACACTGCGCGACGCGTTCGTTCTCGCCCAGGCCATCCTGGCTAACAAACATCTTGGCGTCGACTACAAGACCTTCTCGAGACGAACGGTGGGGCACAGCAAAACGCTCGAACGGATCGAAGGCGCGGTCGTGCGGCTCCTGAGCGGCATCCTGGAGTTTCCCCCCGGCGCGCGGCCACGCGAGGCGCTCCGGGCAATCGGCCTTGAGCGCTTCGCGCCACCGCTGCTGATCGCGGGCAAGATCGACCTCGATGGAGCCGACCTCTCCGGAATCTCTCCGCTGTATCTCGGAATCACTCCCAAGGAAGCAGATCGCGTCCGCTTCCGGGAGCCGCCGGCCTACGTGCTAACGATCGAAAATTTCGCAAGCTTCAACCGGCACATCGCCGAGGCGGACCCCGGCCGATTAGGAACGACCATGTATGTCGGAGGGTACCCCTCGCTTGCCACCCAGCAGGCGCTGCGGACGATCGCAGGATTGGTATCCGAACAGACGCCGATCTTTCATTGGTCGGACATCGATCCGGACGGCACCTGGATCTTCCACACCATCGAGCGCGCCGTCGACCGGCCGATCCGTGCCCACCTCATGAGTGTCGAAGTTGCCGAGCGTTTGGGACAAGTGCCGTTCAAAAAATCCGCACCCGCTCGATGTCCACCGGACTCCGGTATCGCAGCTCTGGCAGCGTACCTGGCGAAAGATGGAGCCAAGACGCTCGAGCAGGAAGAACTCGATCCAGTCCTGCCAGAGTTTCATTAGAAAATGCGCGCGGACGCTCGTGGTTGCTGCTTTGGCTGTCTCGCTCAGGACGTCATTTGTTTCAAGCGCGACAACAGCACCGCCCGCAACTACGTGCTGCGGGCAAACCGACATCGTTTCTTCATAAAAACGCTCAACCAGCATTGGCATGCCAGTTGCTTGAAGATGGGACGAAACCACCTGTGACTATGATGCTCGTTCAGCATCCGGTTGAAGTATTGAGATGAAATATGCCCGCTTGATCGATGGCAGAGGTCCCCCGATGCGCTTTCCAAACCGGGCGCCTGCCTCGCGAACTCTGCCATCTTGGGATCGCGCTCCGGTTTGCCGGGCAGAAGCCGATTGTCTTGGGGGCTCGCAACGAATGGTGGTTCTCAGCAAGAACGCCAGCGTAAAGGCGTCCTCAGGACGATCGTTTGGCATCGGATTAGCCCATGGTTCGGGGTGGGGCATCTGCGACATGCAGAGCCTGCGCTCTTGAAGCTAGGTGTCGGCCTTGCATCGGGGCTTGCAGATGGTCAATGAGCTAATGCAGAACGATTGGGATCTTGAGAACATACTCAGGCAACAGGACGAGCTCAAGGTCAAGCTGCTTCGCGCCCAATCGGTTGTCGCCGAATGTAAGGCAGGATTGGCGGATCTGGAGCGGAGGCTTGAGTGTCGAGCGGTCTCGATCGATGAACGCCAGCGCAACTCTGCGGCAAACAATTCAATACGCAACGCACGGCCGCCTAAATCGCGAAGCCTCGATAATCCTGTTAACCCGGATGCTGCCGTGGCGTTTTCGCCTCGATGGGACCGCTGAAAGCTGCCGCCGCGCACGTTAACGGCGACAGGTTTTGGGACGGACCTGGCGAAGATCTCGAGACGCATGGTGTTGCGAACCCGGCGGGCGAACTGGACAATTAGGTGCGGCCTTGCCGATAGGCTCGGCTTTTTGGCTGATCGCGGTGCGTCCGCCAGGGATGCGCGCAGAGCAGCACCAGATAGGGGACGTATCGCCGCGTCTTTGGCTAGAGCCTCCTGTTTCGGGGCTGCTCACGTAGATGTCCTGAATCGAGTGTCAAGAGCTCTCCACTTCCAGCCAGTTCGGTCGTCTTGTCCGTCTTTAAGTCGTTGAAATTTCCGATTAGGCGTCCATGGAGGGGGCGCGAGCGGGCGC
This sequence comes from Bradyrhizobium sp. B025, assembly GCF_042257955.1. Lineage (NCBI taxonomy): Bacteria > Pseudomonadati > Pseudomonadota > Alphaproteobacteria > Hyphomicrobiales > Nitrobacteraceae > Bradyrhizobium > Bradyrhizobium sp. B025. The sequence continues at coordinate 1,423,780 of NZ_CP170150.1, forward strand.
GTTCAATGACCACGATGGTCCGCTATGGCCGTTGGGCAGGCGACGTGCCGAGCGGTGCTGACCGCGGAAGCCGACCATGCCTCCGGCATCGCATGGATGATGACGGAACTCACTGACTATGTCCCGCAAGCGATCACTCCGGAACAGGGCGGGTAACGGCAGTCATCTAAAAATTCGTGAGACACCAGGAAGAGGGGATCCGGTGCGAATGCGATCCGGTGCCGGCCGTAGCCTCGTCAGCTTCTCGAAAGCTTTCCCGAATACTCACTGCCCACCGATCCTGGACGAGAGGCTGCGTGGACTCACGCGCAATTGGAGTTGCACAAATGAAATCGGGGACCGGTTGGGAGCTCAATCAGTGTGAGCAGGCTGACGTTACGAAGTTGTTGGATTTTCGTACTATCGCAAAACGCTTCATCTTTTTCGCGCATAGGCAAGGTGCTGCTGCGCGATCTCAAGTCCAGGCGTCTACTGCGTCGGATAAATGTCATCTTGTGCGCGCCAGTGACGCACGCGGCGACTCGATCAAGCCAGCGCTCAATACCAGAAAAGGCACGCGACAATGATGCGCGTGACAAAAGCACGAGCAGGTCAATGACAAAGCGTTTTCGCAACTGGGCCCTATTGTCCATACTCGCCTCCATGGTTGTCGGCCCCGCCGCAAAAGCGCAAGACCGCCGGACTATCGCCGAACCTGTTGCACCTGATACGGTCTGTGATCGCCCTGTGCCTTCCGGCAAGAACGATACAGTTAGCCTACAGGAGGCCATTGAACATTGCCCCGATGGCGCTGCAGTTTATCTCGGGCGCGGCGAGTTTCACTCAGGTCCACTCGAGATGAAATCGGGCGTGACCTTATGGGTCGGACGCGGTGCGACACTGATCGCCATCCCCGAACCTGCCGCTTACGACAAGGGCCTCGGACAATGTGGTCGCATTGCGGAAAAGGGCGACGGTTGCCGGCCATTCATCAGCTTTTCTAAAACGCGCGGCGGCGGTATCTACGGAGAGGGCATCATCGATGGTCAGGGCGGCGCGCTGATCGGCGGCGGCGCGGAAACCTGGTGGCAGCTAGCCCGCCGCGCCCAAGCCCAGGGCGGCAATCAGAACGCCCCACGCTTGATCCAGGTCGATCATGCGCAGGATATCACGTTCTCTGGTGTCACCTTGCGCAACGCTGCCAATTTTCATGTCGCGATGAACCGGGTTGAAGGTGCCACGTTTTGGGCCCTCACGATCGATTCGCCGGCGGATGCCCGCAACACCGATGGCATCGATCTTGGCGCCAGTCAGGATGTGACCATCACCCACAGCTGGATCCGTACGGGTGACGACAACGTCGCAATCAAGGCCGGCGACAATGGTTCAAGCAGCCATATCTCGATCATTGATAATTATTTCGGCTGGGGGCATGGCATGTCGATCGGCAGCGAGGTGAATTCCGGGGCCAGAGACATATTGGTGCGTAATCTGACACTGGATGGTACGACGTCGGGCCTGCGCATCAAGAGCGATGTTGGTCGAGGCGGTCTGGTCGAGAACGTGACTTATGAGTACGTGTGCCTGAGGGGCAACCGGTGGCCGCTGGCTTTCGATGCAAAATATGATCCGCGCGCTCAAGGCACGAGGATTCCGGTCTATCGGCAAATCGTTCTCCGTCATGTGCATGGCGACACTGGTGTGCTGCTGATGCGCGGCATAGACGAGCGGCATGCCCTGGACGTGACACTCGAAGATGTTCGATTTGCCAATTCCGCGACTTGGCAACTTGAACATGCGAACGTCAGCGCAAATCACTCTGACGTATGGCCCCCGCTGCCCGGACGAGCTACACAACCGCCGCTGCGCGGATCGGAGGTATGTTCCAAGGCATTCCGCGACGGCAATCGGTAAGCACTACACGCGGCGCCGAACTCAGGTGGTGAGTTCCGCATCTGGGGCCAAGATTACTGGTGTGACGAAGGTCGGGCTCATGTCCCGAGTTGGTTGCTATTGGCCGACAGTTTTGCAGGGCCGGAAATGTCAAGGTGACGCAGGTTCTGATTTGGCGATGAAAATCTTGTGTCGATGCGCGACGGCTATCCCGCTGAGAAACGAAGTGTAAGATCACATGCGAATTTTCGTTTCCTCCGCTGCACTTCTGGCGGGATGTTTCTGCATCGCCGCGGCGTACGCTCATCCACTGTTGGTGTCGCATGCCGGAAATGCAGACTATCACTCCGTGCAGCAAGCCATCGACGCATTGCCGGCGGAAGGCGGAAACGTCCGGATCGCGCCAGGCATCTATCGCGAGAAGGTTAAAATCACGAAATCCGGTGTTCATCTCGCAGGGACTGGCAACAAGCCGGAGGATACGGTCATTGTGTATGGCGACGGCGCGGTCAATGTAGGAGGAACGGCCCGTTCGGCGACGCTGGATGCCCCTAGCGATGACTTCCGGCTCGAGAATCTGACCATTCAGAACGACTATGCCCTCAATCCGGCCAATCCACCTTCGCAGGCGGTAGCGCTGTCCGTTACCGGAGATAGGGACGTCATTACGCGCGTCCGCCTGCTCGGCGCCCAGGACACGCTGTTTGCCGGCAAGGGACCAAACGGTAGAATGTCACGACAATACTTCTCGAACTGCTACATCGAAGGGCATGTCGATTTCATATTTGGCAACGCCAAGGTCTGGTTCCGGCAATGTGAATTGCACGGCATCGCCAATCAAGCGGTCATCTATACCGCTCAGAGCAAGGCAACGCCGGATGAGGACAGTGGCTATGTTTTTGATCATTGCAGGCTAAGTGCCGACCCTGCTGCGCGCTATATCGCGCTTGGCCGCCCCTGGCGCTCCTACGCCACAGTGGTCTTCCTGTCGACAAAGATAGATGCACGAGTGATTGCGGAAGGCTGGCGCGAATGGGCTCCCGGCGAGACCAACAAGTTGAGCACGAGCTATTATGCCGAATATAGATCCTTCGGCATCGGTGCTAACCCATCAGGCCGCGAGCCTCATTCCCATCAACTGAAAGATGGCGAAGCTGCGAGATGGTCGCTGAGAGTGTTCTTCGCGGGTGTCACAGATTGGCTGCCCACGAACCATCAGGTTCGAACAAAGAGCAATGTTCACGGTGAAGGGGTTCCACGGCGATCCTCGGATGAATGAGGGGAGCGAGCCTGATTGTGATGGAGAGTCTTGTACAGCAACCCAACCGCCGCCGGAGCCAAACCGACGGAAAGGGGGGCCGGCGCGACGATCTCATCTGTTCGCCGTCCACCCACATGCGCCCGCTTCAGCTCGCAGATCATCTTGTCCGTTTTGGCGGATCAGTGTCGGCAAGCTCTACGGACCGTCACGTCAGCACGTCGTCATCGCTCGGGAACGGCTGATTTGCCTGTTCAGCGCCTTGCGCAGATCTCCGGAGAGCGAAGTGGGCTGATGCTTCGCGGCTATATTCGTTCGGTCGGTGAGCGACGAAAATTCCCGTGCGCGAGGCGAGGGCGCCTATCTGCGCCCCGTCGAAAGTTGCTTCGGAACGAGAGCTCAGTCGGTCGAAAAGTTGTTGAGGAGACCAAGGCGCGCCGCGGCGAAATCATCGGTTACGGAGGCGCTGCCTCAGCCAACCAACTCGGTTGACGAGGCCGCAGACTGTTCGGCAGGTTTATTTGACTTCGGGGGCGTTCCGCGAGCTCCATCTTGGCAAGCAAGTTGTGGAGTTCAAGCATGCACCGCGTTGGCAGCTTACGATGGCCAAGCCGTCGTGCAGGTGAGGTCGTGCGCGCTCGAGCGGGGCGGTCCCGAGACTGCAAGAGAAGCCTTGCGGTCCCTCAGTCAAAGACTGAGCCCGATTGAAGTGAGCGAATCGAAGTCTGCCGGATCTTCATTGCCAACTTGGCTTGCCAGGCACCGTTACTGCTGCGAACTCAGGACGCCCTGCACATCTTCTCGAAAAAGAATGTTTGGGGTCGTTTTGATGCCTGAACGCGCTCGTCGCCACTGGGCGAGAATCTCGTCTCCGAGCGGAACGTCCCTTTCGAAGGCTTACGGCGCAATTCGCCGTTTCTCGTACGACGTGGATCTCACATACGGCATTCGAGCAACAGCTCCGGACCCGGTGGACAATTTGGTCCCTCAGAACCGCAGTCAAAGCAAAAGTGCTAACGCGCGAGAACGCCTCCGGTCTGCGTCAAGGAAAAGACGTTGTGCGTCATCAATGAACGCCTGCAATAGGACAAGCTCAAGGACGACAAGATGCACGTCACGTATGATCCATTGGAGACGGTAGCGGCTATGTAAGTCCCGCCGTGATGCTTGAATTCGGCGCACGATCGACCGGCGATCCATTGTTAGATCGGTCGACCAATTTCGTCAGCTCGAACACGAAACCGGCGAAGAGGTGCGATAAAATTGGAGCAACTCCGTCCGTCGTCAGGCGGGTGCCGATGCGACGCCGGTCTCGCGCGCAGCAATATCCTGATCTCGTCAGCTTCTTGAAAGGTTGCGGCTACAACAATCGAGAATCTGAAGAGCTGCAATCTCGCCGTAATCCAGGCCGTACGGATTGCTGCAGGGTCTCTACAAACATGAGGAGAGCAGGATGGATCCGATTGACCCATTCTTCGATTCAGGAGCCTGGATGCGGGAGTACGCCGCGCTGCCGGGGCGGGCGGGTCAGCGACGGGGCGACTCAAGCGAGCAAGGCGACTTTGAGAAGCGTATGGAGGATTTGCATCTCGATCCGTCTGATCAAAGCAAGTCAACTTCACCTGATCGGCCTCCCGCAGGAGGTGGTCGAGCAGTCCGGCGGGACGATTTCGGCGGTTCGATGCGGGCGCCGCCGCACTCCACTTTTAGGGAGAGTGCGCTAGGCGACACGCGCCGGAGCGTAGACATTCCCAGCTTTCAGCTTACCGCTGCGACGCAAGTGCCGCAGTCTAGTTTGCGAGATGATCTGTTCAGCAGCGCGCGCTAAAGCTTTCCGGACGCAGAGTCTGCCGCGTCGGCCAAAAGCGGAAAAAGCCGCAGATTATGGTCACGCTTCAAGTCGGGAATCGGCAAGGCGCTTGGCCGGAGCAGCAGTGAAAATTCGTCGCGCGACGCTGGGCAATCTGACGTCTTTTCGACGAATTTACGAATTGATTATGCGAGGCAGCCGGGCCGGACGCGCGGGGTCCCTGCGGCCGATGAGGAGCTCATTAAAGATTTCCGAAACAAGGCGGCGGGTAACCTCACCGACGGCACGATCAAGAATGCGGCAACCGATTTGCGCCATTTGAGCGTGCTCCTGAGCGAGCACGGCAGGCCCTCAATTGCGGATCGAATAGCCGGGAATTGGAAAACGCGCAGCAGGACAATCCGGAGGTGGAAAACCACCAGCTGGAAGCTGAGCTCGATGAGGAGGTCGACAGGTACGCAGGCCGCCGCGGCACGCGCATCAAGGCGGCCTTGAAGAAGCTCCGTGAGGTCGGTGCCGGAAACGCCCTGGCGCCTGATCTCCGCCGACTGGCTCCTCACGGCGCGGACGCAACCCTCATCCACATGTGGGCGGCGGCGGAAAAGGCAACACACAGGATCGAGCCGAAGACGATCGACAGGCAAGCTCGCCGCATGTCTAAGCTGAGTGAGTGGCTGCGGACCCATGATAGGCCACCGATGGCCGGCCGACTTTCCACCCCCGCGTTTGTCCGGGATCTCGAGGAGTACAGGCGCGAAACCAACGACAAGAAGATCAATGCTGATCTGGTCAAACTTGGCGGATACGAGCAAATCCTGGAGGCGAACAGGGCGCTTGGATTGAGGCCTCCTGAGGATCCGGGCCAGCCTTCTTGGGAAGCTGCTCGACAGCCGCATGCACTGCAGGGTCCTCCCGCAACGCCAGCTAGCCCGAGCGCGGGCGCCTGGGATTGGCTTGGCGAGCAGATCCACGGGCCCAACATATCGATGCCAGCGCCGCCCAGCCATTGGCAGGCCGGTTCGTCGCAGCAGCTTCCCGCAACCCCGGCGACGCCGAGCGCCGGAGCCTGGAACTGGCTTGGCGAGCAGATCCAAGGACCCGCCTCACCAGAGCCAGCGCCGCACTGGGGCGCGCAAGCTCATCCGCCGCTCGAGCTTCCTGCTACACCGGCCACCCCCAGCCAGGGAGCCTGGGCCTGGCTCGGGCAACAGATGCAAGACTCCGCATCGCCGTCGTGCGTGAGGCCTCGATCGTCAAACATCTACGGCGGTCTCGACTCCTTCGTTGATCTGGATCCACCCCACACCCCACGACTTGCGTGACGATGCGCGCTCTGCGCCAGCATCTGAATTTGCAGCCGCCTCGTCGTTCGCAGGACCGCCGGGGGCGGCTCCGGAGCTGCGGGATATAGGAGCGATCGTTGGCGCCGGCTGGCGCCACGGCTCCCAGGCGGCTTCAGTCGTGTTGATCGATGTATTGGGAAATATGCATCTGCTGCCAAACCAGTTCGGGCCAAGTCAGTTTGTGATCAATGGGGAGCGCTATTTTCGGCTACGGTGGACCAGGAGGCCGCAGGGATGTTCGCCTGATCCATCATCCCCGCGTGAGCCAGCCGGATGAACCAGGCCCGTCTCAGTCGCTCTATCGTCCCCGGCCGATCGTGCCAGCCGTGCAATCCGGTGAGGGGCCCGTTGATCTTGGGTATCTGATCCGCGGGGATGGGAGCACCGAGATCGATTCCTTCCGCCCTACCTCGTCCGCGCCCTGGAAGGCCAAGGCATCTTGCCGCGGGCGGGCCAACCAACCTATTTCGAGATCCGCGGAGTGCCTTACAGGGGTGAATTGGTGGAGAGCGAAGGCCGCCAGCGCGTACGCATTTATCCTGAACGTGGCTGAAGAGGCAGCAGGGCCTGCAATCGAGCTTTCGGCGGGGCAGCTCGCGTAAGGCGTTCTATAGCGAGGCTGTTGGCAGGCGATGGATCCGTTGCAGGGGCACGGCCTGAACCGTCCAGCCTCCTCTTTGTAGAATCTGCCAAGCGATTCTACCAATTTGGTGCGTGCCCGGACATGCTTTCTGCATCCCTGATCCTTTCACATAGTCCGCCAATTCTTGTCTTGAAAACCGCAGCTACCACAGATCGAACGCATTCCTGATCGAGGGAGCACCGGCGCCGAGCGCAGGCGATGGCCAAGCGCCAAGAACTTGGCCACCAAACGAAAGTTTGCTGACAAAGGCTTTTCCTGATGGCCGCCCAAATTCCTCGGCGGGCGCGGTATTTCGCAACCTGCATAGCTTAAGGCCTCATGCCCAGTTCAGTTATTGCGCTATGCAAAGGCCCCTCGCGCTGCGTTGCAAACACCTGGTCCGCTCGGGAGCAGAGTGCAAGTGCCCACTGGACCTGGGAAGCCGATGACAGCGAGCTTGGTGCGATAAAAATCGCTAAGGTCAGCTTCCTCCCAGCGCTTTTCCCAAATAATCTCGAAAAGGATCAATGAGGACAGAGTGTGCGGGCGGCCGCCGGCGCTCAGGCTCACCGCCCGCAGCAAGCCAGCGTTCGATAGTCCTCACGCTCATGGCGATCTGCGGCGCGATCCCGCGCGGCGACAGACCGGTGGCGCGCAAGTCGAGGATTTCGGCATGAAGTTGCGCGACGATTGAGAGCCGCGGGCGACGGCTCGTCAGATTCTCGAAAGTTTGTTCATAGTAGGACTAGCTCAATTGATTGCATGACGAGAGGCTAATGTGGAACCGCACAATTTTGACGTAACTGCCGGGCCGCGGTACAGGTCTCGCAAGAGCATCAACCCGACCGATCCGGGCAAGACGACTTTGAGCAGCAATTAAACGAGGTGCGCGAAGCCGATAACGCGATCCCTGACGGTGGGCCACGCGGTAGGCCCTCTACCAATGTGTCTAGCTACACCAGCAGTCCCCGGCCGAGCCGATGAGTGCACTTGCCAGGAGCAACCTCTTGCCAAGCGAGGTCCTCATCAACGATGAGCGTAACACAGCTGAGTTGAGAGCAGCGAAGAGGCCAAGGGCCCTAAAAAGTCCGCAAGGCGTTGCCATTGAGCAGCAGCTGAGCGAGTTCGCCAATTCAGGCGGTGGTGGAGCAATGTCAGCAGCCTCCGCGATGCAGCCGGCTCAATCAACTGGGATTGTGGTACGGGGGCATCAGTTGGACAAGCGGCCTGTTTATCCGAGGATGCTCCCGAAATCTTGAGGCTTGAGGAGGCTCTCATCAAAGGCGGGATGGTCGCCGGTGGGGCGAAGCAACATGCAGGCGCTCTTCTTAGCTTTAGCCGTTGGCTCTTCGCAAAACGCAGACCGAGCATTGTTGCTCGGCAGGACAATAAGTCGCTGAGCAATGGCGGTGACGTATACGAGTTCGTCGGAAAGGGAAATCCCAAAATCCTCCTTGTAGCATTAGACCATCTCCGCACCTTTCGGTCGACGGGCGAAGTCATCGTACGCCAACGGAGCGGTCGCGCCCGCCCCCCGAACGTGGCCCCCATCCATCCCGAAAGCGCGGCACTGATGGAACCGACGCTCATCGGCGACGCCGCTGCACAGCACAGGGCCTCGTACGAAGCTAGCAGTCGGCGAGAGGAGCTTCGGGACGGGCAGGAGGATCAACCCGCCCCGTCGGCTTTCGTCCAAGGGCACGTCGCGATCAATCCCGAGCAGCTTCATCAGTGGGAGCTTTTGCAAGTGCTGGATCATCTTGATCATCAACCCATTCCGTCACCAGCCTCCGTCCCTTCGGACAAGCTTCAGCGACTGGAAAAGGACTTACAGGGCGAGTTGCACCGACACCCTGCCGCGTCGTTCTCCGCCGATCCAGAAGAGTTTAGTTTCGATCTAAAGCAATTCTCTCTAGGTGCCGCGCGGCGAACAGGATGGAAGTGGAGCGTCGACCATGATGAGAGGGCTACGCCGGGCTCGTGACGCAGGGAGGGCGTAGCCCGACCGGAGTTACGAGCCCGGCGTCGGCGCGATCCACAGCGGACCGCGCCGACTGGTGATCGCGGCCGGCTGGTTATGCAAGTGGTTCTTCCGCCAAGAGGAATCACTCGCGTGCCAGGCCGACACATTACCGATCACCAAATGAGGCTCTACATGAAGTACCGTCAGACCGATAGCCCACCCGTGGCCGCCGCCAAGGCTTCGTTCAGCACCTCGACCGCTTACCGGATCGAGAAGGATCGACGCCTTCCGTCGCAGAAGAAGGCTCCCCGCGGCCGTCGCCGGCCAGATCCCTTGGCCCGCGTATTTGAGACAGATATCGCGCCGATGCTGAAGGCCGCCCCCGGTGTGCGGCCGGTCACGATCTTCGAGGAGTTGCTCCGACGCCATCCCGAGCTCGGCGCCGGCATCCGTCGCACGCTGGAGCGCCGGATCCGGGCCTGGCGGGCGATCCACGGCGAGGAGCAGGAGGTCATCTTCCGCCAGACCCACGAACCCGGTCAGCGCGGCCTGTCCGACTTCACCGACATGGGCGAATTGGGTGTCACGATCGCGGGCGTACCGCTCGACCATCGTCTCTATCACTTCCGGCTGGCCTATTCCGGTTTGAGCACGCCCATGTCGTGCTCGGCGGTGAGAGCTTCGTCGCTCTGGCCGAAGGCCTGCAGAATGCCTTGTGGTCACTCGGTGGGGCGCCACGGGAGCATCGCACCGACAGCCTGTCGGCCGCCTTTTGCAATCTCGACCGCGACGCCAAAGACGATCTGACGCGGCGATACGAAGACCTCTGTGCCCATTACGGCATGCGGCCTTCCCGCAACAATCGTGGCATCGCCCACGAGAACGGGGCGATCGAGAGTTCGCATGGTCATCTCAAGCGAGCGATCGGCGACGCGCTGTTGCTGCGTGGCACCGCCGACTTCGACGATCTAGCTGCCTATCGTGGCTTCATCGATGAGATCGCCAGCCGCCGCAATGCCCGCAACGCCAAGCGGATCGACAGTGAACGTAGCGCACTTCAGGATCTGCCGGACCGCCGCACGTCGGACTATGAAGAGGTGATCGTCCACGTGACGTCGTCCGGCGGCTTCACCTTGCGCAAGGTGTTCTACACGGTGCCGTCGCGCTTGATCGGCCATCGGCTGCGGGTGCGCCTGTATGACGATCACCTCGACGTGTTTGTCGGCGGCACGCATCTCCTCACCTTGCCGCGCGGGCGGCCGCATCCCAATGGCAAGCACGATCAGGTCGTCGATTATCGGCACGTGATCCATTCCTTGCGGCGCAAGCCGATGGCGCTCCTCAACCTGGTCTACCGCGACCAGCTGTTCCCCCGGGAAGCTTACCGCCGAGCCTTCGACGTCTTGCGCAAACGCTTACCGGACAAGAAGGCCTGCCGGATCATGGTCGATCTCCTCGCACTCGCCCATGAGCGCGGTTGCGAGGCCGAACTCGCCAATCAGCTCACGGCTGACCTGAACGACGGCCGGCTGCCCGACCTCAACCGGCTACGTACTCACTTCGCCCCGGATCCCGCCCAGGTGCCGAACGTCGTGGTACGCCTCGCACCGCTCGCCACCTATGAATGCCTCATCGGTACCGCCGAGATCGGAGGCGCCGCATGAGCACAACCAACGTAGTCGACACCGCGCGCCTCAATCTGTTGCTCAACGAGCTGCGGCTGCCCGCCATCAAGGCGCTGTGGCCGCAATTTGCCGAGCAATTCGATATAGAAGGCTGGCCGGCGGCGCGCTTCCTCGCCACCATTGCCGAGCACGAGATCGCTGAGCGCGGCCGCCGCCGCATCGAGCGCCATCTCGTCGAGGCGCGGCTGCCTACCGGAAAGACCTTTGACAGCTTCGACTTCGAGGCCGTGCCGATGATCTCCAAGGCGCAAATGACCGCACTCGCCGCCGGCGACGGCTGGCTCGGCAAGGGCGCCAATCTGCTGCTGTTTGGTCCGCCCGGTGGAGGCAAGAGCCACTTGGCGGCAGCAATCGGCTTGGCCCTCATCGAGAACGGATGGCGCGTCCTGTTCACCCGCACCACCGATCTCGTGCAGAAGCTCCAGGTGGCTCGCCGCGAGCTCAACCTCGAGGGCGCCATCAACCGCCTCGATCGCTTCGATCTCGTCATCTTGGACGATCTTGCCTATGTCACCAAGGACCAGGCCGAGACCAGTGTGCTGTTCGAGCTCATCAGCGCACGCTACGAGCGACGCTCTTTGCTGATCACCGCCAATCAGCCCTTTGGAGAATGGAACAAGGTCTTTCCGGACCCAGCTATGACCCTCGCGGCGATCGATCGCCTTGTTCACCACGCCACCATCGTCGAGATGAACGTCGAGAGCTATCGCAGGCGGACTGCCCTCGAGCGAAAGCGTGGTCCAGGGCGGCCACCGGAGCACGCGACACAAAAAACGCTCGCTTGATTGACGCTCCGCGACAATCAAAGCAAACAAAACTCTTGCGCGCGACAATCATCGCGGCGATCATCATCGCGCCGCGACACTGACTCGCCATCCTGATCGCCGCGCTCTTCCGACCCAGATCGTCGCGCTATACTAGGGGAGCTTCGGCGATTGCTTGATAATCAATCCATGCCGTCCCCCGTCTCCGTCCCCTCAGAGGAGCTTCAGCGACTAGAAAAGGACTTGCAGGATGACTTGCGCCAACACCCTGCCCCGTCGTTCTCCGCCGGTCCAGAAGGGCTTAGTTTCGATCTAGAGCAATTCTCTCCAGGGGAGCTTTGGCGATTGCTCGATGATCAATCCATACCGTCGCCAGTATCCGTCGATCCAGATGACTCGGCTCTAAATTTAGGGCAGTCTGATCTTCCCCGAAAGAGTGGAGGGGTTTAAGCGGCTTTTAGCTCCATCTCGATCGGGCGATATATCGATTGCGGAATGGAGCCGGGTTCGGCTCGTAGAAGCCCTCGATGAAAGCAAAGATAATGCGCTGGGCGTCGGCGCGGTTATGGTTGCGATGACGAACCAGTGTATGGAGGAAGCTCTCCATCGGGGCATTGTCGTAGCAAACGGCCTCGCGGCTCATCAACGCGGTGATGCCGGCGCCCGCGAGACCGCCTCGTCTCATGCAATTGGGTTCTTTGGTGAAGGTTGCGGAATTCACGGGCGCGAATAAGGTCATAAGATCAGAATCGCAATCGATGCCCGCGATTCGCCCTTGCTCCATGCCTTCCGCTCGCTGGTTTCCCCCGAGCTTACGATCGTCCAGGTCCTTCCCCATGCCGATAAAGTGGTGCTCGTTGCTCGGTCGAAGGTCGCGCTCTCGTTTCTGTCACGCTTAGCCGACTTGCCGTGGTAGGGTTCGGTCCCATGCGTCACGATAACGTCGGAGCAGAACGGCGCTTGCGATGATCAGAAGAATATCAACGTAGATATCAACAGATTGAGCGCGTGTTCCGTTTGGGGCGTGTGTGTGATGATTGTCGGGTAATGAATGTATGACAGTCCGACGCTTGCATATATCCCCGGAGCGAGATGCGCGATGTATGTTCCCGTGACTGCTGTGCTATCGCGGTGCGCAAGCTGGCCTTTTGCCAGAGCAGCATCCACTGCAAGCTTACTCCAGGCCGTGTTGGTCGCCACGAGAGCAATCAGATCACTGGGCCGGCTATCAAAAGGTCCCTTTGCATAAAGACGAAGCTCGTAATACCGGCTGATCCTGTTGCGCTCAGGTGGAGCTCCCATGACGGAGAAGCCGCCGTAGATGCCGCGAGACGGCGACCCAAGGGCGTCACTCTGCCAGAGCTGCCTGTCCGCAGCGATGTAGTGAAAATTATTTCCGCTCTCCCTTTGTTGCTTGGGATCCGCCAAATTCGTGTAGCGGCTCCTGTTCAAACCAACGCCCGCCCGCAGCCACGTGTCGGGTACGCCGGGAGCAGCCTTGCTCTTGTAGCCGGCTTCTTCGACAAGAAGGATGCCTGCATTGGCCGTGCTCCATTTCAAGCCGGTGGGATTCTCGGTTATATGGGCATAGGCACCATCTGGACTGATTGAGCGCTGGACGGAGACCTTGTTGTACAAGCGAGCGTCAAAATTGTACTTCAAGTTGGCCGCTGGCGTGGGCGCGGCATTGGTGCTCATCCCAGCCTGGAACAAGGCAGACATGTTCGATCCTGTGATTCCTCCGAACAATGTGCCGGTGAATTCATTCTGGTTTCTGAGGTAGCCAAGTTTGAGTTCTAGTGTCCTGTTGAAGAAAGTCTGGTAGTAGGCGAGCGTATTGAGTCCCACCCGATCTGGCCCTGGGCGATCCCACGTCCAGTATTGCTGCTCGGCCCCTACGACAATCTGTCCGTCGGCAATGCCAAACCGGCTCAGATCGTAGGTGACGATCATGAAGTTCGCCGACGCGAAAGTCGGATTCTGGCCCATATAGAGCTGGTTTGCGATAGTGCTTCTGGCTGCATGCGGTAGCTGGTTGCTTGCAAAGGAGTTATGTGTCCACCCGATATAGCCGATGCCGACGTCCGCCAGCGCAGATCTAACGCCCCCCTTGTCCTGATCAATCGTATCTGCAGGACCAGGGATGGGGAACCACAACCCTTTTTCACGCAGATTGTCGTACCTTTGGAAGGGATCGATCGTTTTTTGCGGTCTCGTCTGAGCAGCCCTGTCCGCATTGCCGCGCTTCTCCAAAGGCACTCCGGGACCTGCTGCTCGCGCCGGGGCAGGAGGGCGGATTGCCTGACAGATCAGGTCGATCGGGAGCTTTGCGGCCCGGTCGGAAGTCTTTCCTCTTTTGCTGGCCTGATCCACAGGGTGGTTACTAGGATCAAGTCCGCTCGCGGTTTGTGCCAGTACGGGATTGCCGACCAGACAAGCCGCTAGCGAAAGTGCGATAGCAAGCCCAGATTGCTTGCCCCTTGGTCTTAAATTGAAAGAAAGTGCTGCCGTAGCCGAGTATGTCCGGGGCGAGGTCGTCGCAAGAAGGCAATCACGCATGGCGTAGTTCGGGTCCATGTCTGCCGGCCATGAATATGCGGCCTGATTGGCCCGAAGTGAGCTCGCGGCGGCGTGTGGCACGCGCCTGCTTCCACATCGTCATTGCAAGCGCAGCCAAGCAATCCAGACCCCCCCGCAGTGGCAGTCTGGATCGCTTCGTCGCCAGCGCTCCTCGCAATGACGAGCAAGCGGCATCGCGGCTGTCGTTTCGCGTCCGTGGGGGAGGGGGACGAGCCAGAACTCGATCTATCCGAACAGAGCCACTCAGGCTTCCTGAACCTCTCAGCTCGCGGCGCGAGGATGATCTGGTCCGAAACTTTGGTTGTGCGTGACGCCGGTGCGCCCAGAGCCAGCGGAGAGCGCTGGCTCGGCAAATGCTCACGAGCGCGCGGAGCGTTCTGTCCTGGCCGCCAAAGCGTTGCGAATGTCCACCTTGCTCACTGTGCGTCAGGCGAGTCTGGCGGTGGTGCGCATCTGCATCGAAGGCGGCTTTCTGGACCAAACGGCAGCCACCCGAAAGCAAGGCTAGCCGTGCAAGAGGCTTGGCTTCACGAAGCGTTTCATTGGTATCGTTGTCACCGAAACACGAGACGATCGGCGGGCTTGAAGGCCGAAGAGCTTTTGGATTTGCGCGCGCGGCAACCACACCACAACATCCAACGTGATAGCCCAGGGGACCGGAGGAATCAGCCATCGAGCAGCTTTGGCGGATATCGGCGAGCAGTTGCTTTCTGCCGTCGGCGCGGCAAAACCTGTCTTGCATCCAAAACCTTGATGTGCGCGGCGTTCGTTGGTTACGCTTGCCACGTGCCCGTCATCTCGAACAACCTGCCGGAACTGGTAGTTGATCAGGTGCAATGTTTGCCGGTCCAATCGCGCCATTGCGGCTCGGCCGATCAGCCGTGGCGCTTACGTGGCGCGTCCCAGACGAGGTTGCTGGTCTGGGCAATGCGTGAGGCGGGGCTCCATCGAACACTTGCAGGAATCAGTGGACGGTTTGCATTCGTGCCGGGGCACGGTAAAAAATCTGCAAGGTTCTTCTGAATGATGAGAGAATGCTGCGCCATCGCCGACTACGACGAGAACCATTGCTCGCTGGTGGCGCTATCATTGAGAACGCGCGCAAATTGTCGCGTTGCTCAAGAAGGAGCGTTTCATAGGAGTAGGCGCAGCCGATCGGGAAGCTCACCATAGATTGATTATTGTCGACGCTGGCAGCTCCTGGAACGCGGGAGCATCGCGAGCTATCGCGTCGACAAAATAAGCCTGCTGGAACGAGATCTTGAGCGAGGGACAATGGACTTGATTGATCAAGCGGCCGCTTCAGACTTGCGGCCGCTCTTGCACGGGCCGTCAAGACGGATTCTCCCGGTTTTGGTGCTCCCGCTTATCCTCGTCGGCTCGTGTGCTGCTAGCGCCTGGCTTTGGGCTAACCTTGAAGAGCCTGTCGAGACGCCGGAAAGCAGCGAAGTCGCTTCAACGATGAGCCTGCCACCGGAGGACAGGGCATCCTTGTCCGAGATAAAGTGGGCACAGCAGAAAAATGGTGATGAGATCGCAGAACTCAACCGCCGGATCGATGCCCAGCGGGATGTCCTCAAAGGGGTCCTGGATCAGATCACCATACTGACTTCGCGGATCGATGCGCTGCAGAGTTCAACACCTGTCCCTTCTGCTGCTTCCGAGCCTCCTTTGTCGCCAGCCCGGGCTGTTTCGAGCGCCGCCAGGAAACGCTTCGGGCGGTCCAAACCACAGGGACCTGTTTCCGTCGGAGGCGCGCCAGTGATCGCCGGACCGAAGACAGCCGAGCCTTGAGTCTGGGACGCTGCAGGCGTCGTCGAGTGTCCAACTGTGCTCGAGGAGGTGGACCGTAGCTTCGCAAAGCTGCCTCCAGCCGTAAATTTCCCGAAGCTGGTGCGGGCGCCGGCGTCTCCAGCGGCACGTCGCTGAGGCCGTCACCATCATCAAGAGCAGTCAAGGGGAGGTGGGGCAGAGCCCTTTCGGCATGATCGAGCCGTGGCCCTGAACGGCGGAATCCGCTGCGCTTCTCCTTCAAATCAGCTTCCCTTTAGTCAGCCCTCCCGGTTTGAGGCCATATCTGAAAGATCGTTGTCATGACACCGCCGCTGCATCCTCGAAATCTGGCCTGTCTGCCGGAGGTGCCTCTTCAGATCATTCCGTCGCGAAGAGCTTAAATGTTTGAGATCTGCTCACATGCGCGGCTTAGTTAATAGGGATACGGTCGAGATAGGTGTCGAATGCGGCAGCAACAGCACGAACGAGAAACCTGTGTTCCTGCTTGACCCGAATGAATCCCTCTTCAATGTCCACTATCCCGTCTTCGGCGAGCATTCCCAGCCGGTCGGCCGAATTGAGAAGAGGAATTGGATCAAATCCGTGAGCAGCACAGATCGCTGGTACGTCGGCCTGCAAATCGCACATCAGACGCTCGATAATTGCGGCGCGGAGGCGATCTTCGGGGGAGAGGCAGTAGCCTTTTGAGGTTGCCGGACGACCAGCCTGAATGTGTTGGTGATAGGAAGCGGTTGCGCTCTCGTTCTGAACGTAACCCTCACGCAGACGGCCGATGGCTGACGGACCTAAGCCGATCACGGTTTTGCAGGTATCAGCCGAATAGCCCAGGGAGTTGCGGCGAAGCTGACCGGCTTTCTGCGCCAGCGCGAGCTCGTCGTTGGGCAGGGCGAAATGGTCGAGCCCGATCTGGCGGTAGCCAGCCGAGACCAGCGTATCTGCGATAGCCGCGGCTTGCTCGGCGCGGGCGAGATTATCCGGCAGCGCCGTCTCATCGATCTGGCGCTGACGTTTCATATAGGAGGGGACGTGAGCATAGCCGAAAACTGCAAGCCGGTCTGGCCGCATGGCCAGAGCCGTCCGTGTAGAGTCCACGCAAGATCGCACCGTCTGATGCGGCAGTCCGAAGAGGAGGTCGAAATTGATGCGGCTTATCCCATGCTGGCGAAGGCTTTCGACGACAGACGCCGTCTGCACCTCGCTCTGGACGCGGTTGACCGACCTCTGAACCACCCCGTCGAAGCTTTGCACGCCGATGCTCGCGCGATTGACGCCGGCCACTTGTAATGTTTCAACCATCTCGGCCGTGAACGCACGTGGGTCGATTTCTATGGCGATGGTAGCTGATTTGCTGAACGCGAAGCAGCGTCGCAGGAGTGCCATCAAGGCGAGAAAATCGGCCGGTGCAATAGTAGTCGGCGTCCCGCCGCCGAAATGCACGTCGCTTACCGGCAGCGCGCGAGGCGCTTGCTCTGCGACCAAACGTATCTCGGCATGCAGCGTCGCCAAGTACTTGCGGATCGGTCGCTCGCTGCGAGTGAGGCTTGTAGGGAAGCCGCAATACCAACAGATAGCACGACAGAACGGAACCTGGATGTATAGCGACACGGGATCGTCGGGCGGCAGCCGCCTCAACCATGTCTCACAAGTCTTGGCACCGACGGTCGCGGAGAAATCCGGCACGGTCGGGTATATGGTGTACCAAGGCAGGCGAGCGTCGCAATACTTGTTCAGGAGAGACGTCTGCAAAGCCTAACTTTCTCATGGTCGAGCGGCATAAAGCTGACCGATGCCCACTGTTATGTCTTTGCGTTATGTCAAACGCGTCTAACGGTTCCTGAGATCTGGCCTGCTCTCGACGTCACGGCCAAACGCAGCGTTGGGGTTCATGCCTGGAAGTGAGCGCCGCTCGTCCGCAATTATTCGGACGTTTATGGTGGCATATGAATTTCTACGAGGACGCTCGAATTAGCGCGGTGTACCGCGACTAGCCGTGCGCAGTATCAATCGCTCATCGGGCAGCGTCGTTTCCGCATTCCCCCTGGCGTGCTGCCTTTTTGCGACGGAAACAGGGATCTTAAAACCTCAGCAGGGCAGCTGAGCTTGTTGCTGGACTTCCGAGGAAAGGCCGACGTGGTTGCTCCGCAATCGACGGATGCCTCCCGTTCAAGGCCGGAGCGTCACGGAGATAAGTGACTTGCTAGAGCAGAGCGCGATGTGCGATGTGCGATTGCAGCACGTGACGCTGCGTGCGATTCAAGTCTTTTGTAGCAGCTCACGAAAAACTTTTTTGGTTTCCAGCATAAAATCAATGAGCCTCAATTCCGCCACGCTGCTTGTCTCATTGCCGCAAGCATCATCACGGATGTACTGATGATGTTGGGGTGGCCCCGGCGCACTTCACGCCCCCGGCAAAGTGCGTCGGGACGCCTTGGTTCGCCGGCGTCTCGTTCAGATCCAAATACATGTCACTAACTCACAACGAGTTGGACGTCGTGCTGATGGCAAACGCGAGCTCGGAACGATTTGCTGTACTTTCTATTCTGCTTCATCGGTTGAGGCGTTTTGTTTCTGATAACGCCGTTGCAGCTGTTGATCGGCCAGATCGCATATCTATGCAGCGAGTCTTCATTGGCGTCGCATCAATGCGATGGACCTCCAGATTCGGTTCCACATAAGTCGCCTGGTGAGGCGTCGATCATCCCGTCACAAAACATTCCTACGCTGCGAGCTGGAGGCCATGTATGCAGGAGCCGGGGTGTAAGGTTGTGCCTCATGATTACAGAAAATGGGATTCGCATCCTGGCGTTCCAGTCCATTCACACTGGATCGATAAAGTGTCTGTTTCGAAAACCAATCGAGCGTGGACATCATCTTCGTAATATTCTCCATGAGGACGCAGCCCACACGCGCGCGAGAAAGGAGATTGCGCGGCCTTGCAGAAATACTATATTGAGAGTTCATCGCCCTATCGCTCCTAACCAAGTCGAATGCGCACCCTGGCGCGGTCCTCAGGGTAGTGAGAGCTTGCCGGATCGCCATCGATCAGGTGCTCTTCGTCCGGCACGCTTGATTGAAGCGTCGCGCCAGGCCATAGCCGAGATCGGCGTACGCCTCGTTTGCTCGCCCGGCCTGCCCGACGTTGATCCTGCAGGTCGATTGGAAGCGCGAATCGGATGCGATCTAGTACTGACCGTCCGCCTCAGGACGATGCGGAGCGCGCTCGGATCCGCCTCACCCTCGCTCGACCCTACGGCTTTTCGCGATCGTGTTGGCGGCTTTCAGTGTTGGGCAAGGCGCTCGGACCAGGCTTGAGCCGCGGCTCGCAGAAACCTTGTACTTCGATCTGACCGCGCTGGGATCGCCCGCATGAAAGATGCGCGTTTCCACTTTAAGCGCGAACCAATTGAATGCCGGCAACGAGCAGAACGGCCGCCAGTATGAATCTGATGGCTGTCTGGCTCAACCATTTCAGGCCGATTACTGCTCCAGCGACCGCCCCCGCCAGCGTGAAGATAGCGTATAGAGCCAAATCCGGAGAGGGAAATTGCCCGGTGAAAAGAGCTCCGACGAAGCCGACTGTGGAATTGGCCAGGATAAAAGGGGGTGATAGCGCGACGGTCTGCCTCGGTGATGCCCAATTCAGTGCGATGAGCGTCGGGGCGAGGAACACACCGCCGCCCACCCCAGTCAGGCCAGAAACGAGGCCAAGGACCGCGCCAATGCTCACGCTTTCCCGGAGCGGAATTTCGCCGACGCGATCGACAGCTCGTCCCCGCTGCATGATCATCACTGCGCTCGCCAGAAGAAGAACGAGTCCGGTTAGTGTTTTGTACATGTGCTCCTCGAGCACAATCAAGCCACCGGCAAGCGACGCTGGCATTGACGAAAAGAGAAGAGGGCGCAGGATTGTCCAGTCAACGACCTTGTTGCGGTTGAACAGCCAAGTAGAATAAGCCGCGACGACAATGTTGAGACCAAGCGCCGTGGGGCGCGTCTCTGTCGATGACATACCAAAAAAAGCCATTAGCGAGAGGAATGCAGTCCCGCCAGCCTGGCCAACGCTCGCATATAGCAGGGAGATGATCGCGAAGAGCAGGGAAGTCATGCTTCACATATCTTGGCGACGATCTTCGCCCGTTTTATTAGCAAGCCCATCATGATTCGTGCATCTGGTGCGGCCTAATTGTATTTCCGCTCGGGGCGGATCTAAGCGGTTCGCCGGAATCGTGCGGCCGGAGGTGTAGTCAGTTCAAGTTCCTTAGCGAGTGCCATGTGTGGACCCTCCCATCAATTGCCGAGGTTGGTAGTTGACTGGGCCCCAATAGGGGGCGTTTGAGGCCCTGAGAGGACGGCACTCGAGGGGGCGGCCGAGGTGAGCTGCCGAGGTGAGCTGCATTTGTTGCTGTAGCTTACCCCGTGCCGCAGCTCGCAATGGTACTGTCGCCTTCCCTCCCCATGTCATGAATGCTTCGAGGCACCTACCTCGCAACCAACCGTCCGCATTCGAAGTCCTTTTGCGACGATTGATTTTGGCGAAATCAACAGTTGGTATGGCACTTGCTAGTCCGATCCGGGGGCCTCTCCTTCTGGAATGCGCATGCAAAGTGTCTTCCGCATCAAACAGGTTTCGCGACTGCGCCTATCGCTTGTTGCGTTTTTGACGTGGCCCATTTCTGTCCGTTCGGTTCGTTTGTACCGGGCCTGCCGGACGGGCCCGATGAAATGCCGGACAACGATGCGGGGAGTATGGCGTCTGCATCGGATCTTCCGTTCAGCTCATCGATCGCGTCACCGACGCTGTCACACGCCGAGAATCAGCGACAGGTTAGCGATGGATGATTCGCAAGATTGGGAAAAAAGATGACACTTCTGTTGTCTTCATCTCAAAGCAGGGAATTGGTACTGACAAGACGCAGATCGAGTCTCGCACTGAAAGGTGCGTGCTCTACCTTACGTGTAGTTCAGAGCCCAAGATCTCCTCGTGCTCGCCCGAGAGACAAAGCGAAGCACCGTTCGGACGCGACTGCGGTTTCTCGCCATGCAAGCTAAACCGACCCAAGCATCTAGCCGTGCGTGCGCTCGGTTCTTGTCGCCAGCACAGTCCCGGGGCCCTCGGCCCTTCTATCACTGCCGGCATGAGTAAGATGGAGCATCCTTGTGTTCGCATGGAGTCGATCCGCACGGACGACAGGCGATGATCTCCGAGTTCGCCAGCTCGCCATCAGCGAGCACTTTGTCGATCGCCTCGGAGCAAGGATGATGACGCTATTCGGTTGTTTGACGATGCGATCATCCTGGCGCAGTCGCCGGCAGAGCAACGAATGCGGCCAATGGCGTCAGAGAAGGAAAATCGTTATGGGAAATTGGGATGATCCTGGAAATCAGCGAGAATGCAGTCAATTTTCATGTCAAGAATACGATGGGAAAGCTGGGTGCGACCAGCCGGATTCAAGCAGTCGCGATAGCTATTCGCCTCGATGTTCTTTGAATTCAATTGAGGAACGACCGCCAACTGTCACATCTTTGGCTTCCAGCTTCTGGCAAGTTGAGCACGGTGCTTTCGGTGAACTCGCAGATATAACCCTCCTTTGGGCAAGTCTGCATCTCGCGCTGGGTGAGGTTCTGGGGCTTCGTAAGGTCGGTAAGATGTGGAATCGGCCGATCTAATGCTCACTGGTCGGAGCATGGCTCTCTCCACCAGCGGGTGATTCTTTGCTCAGATGAGCCCGCACCGCTTGCTCGGGACGTCGGACAGGGGTCTAGGGAGAGGAACAGCTGAGGAAAGAACCCCGACCGCGGGCCGGGGTCCCGATTCATCCAAACGCGTGGAGATCTTTATCTGGCGAACGGCCAGCCAAACTTGTAGTTGAGCCGTGCCGTGATGAGATCGACGTCCTGGTGCGCGCGATCCGCGCCAAGGGCCGCTGGGAAGCTTATGTTGCTGCGCTGCATGAACAAGTGGTTATACTCGACGCCCGCTGACCAGTTCGGCGTGAGGCTGACTTCGGCACCGGCGCCCAGCACGCCACCCCAACGCACATCATTGTTTTTGCCAAGCTCGGTGCCGGTTGCCACCGAGTTGACGTAATAGGTGTTGCTGGTCACCGCAGCACCGCCCTTGCCATAAAGGAGCACAGCATTGAACGCGTATCCGATATGGCCCGTGAGTAGGCCGAATGCATCTGTCGTGGTGCCAACGGTGTCTGTCGGGAAGGCGGTGCTGACATTGGAGCCGCGGAAGTCGGCCCAGTTGCCCTGGCCTTCGAGGCCGTACACCATGTTGAAGATTTGCCAACGATAGCCGATCTGGCCGCCAACGGTACCGCCAGTCGAATTATGGCAGCCCTCGGAAGTGATGCCATTGAAATCCCAGCAATTGTGGCTCGTTCCCCAGCCACCGTTTGCGCCCATATAGTAGCCGGACCAATCGATAATCGGGGCCGCGACCGGCAGCGGTGCCGCCTTGACCTTGACGGGCTGCCCGGCCAGATCCGTGCCGAATGAGGGGGCGGCCGCACAGAGTGCGCCGATGCATGCAGTCAGAATAAGAATCTTTTTCATTCGCGTGTTGTTTCCTTTAGGTGCCCCAGGCACCGTGCCGTTTAACAACATGAACGCGAATTGCTGTAACTGGCGCACAACATGTCTTGGAAAGAAACGTGCCCAATCGCCCGCGGCGTCAGATTGCGGAGCTCGCGGTTTCCGCTGCTTTGCTTCTACCGAGACGCTGTGGCTCGGCAGTGGTCGCCTCGCGCGGATCATCCTCTTTGAAAATGATCGTTCATGATCACCTGCGACGCGGAGCAAAGCCAAAAGGTGTTCGGCTCCTTCCGTCGCTAAGCTGCGGCAACGCCCAGCCGCACTTACAGTACTGGATCGATGGCACGCCTCAGGCGCTTAAGGTCATTCTTCCGGCAACACGGACGTGCTATCGCTTGCAATCGCGAGCAACGCGATGCCGATCGATTGCAGGCTCGATCGCTTTGGCTCTGGAACGACCACAAGTCTAGCTCGATGGTCCGTCAACTTCGACCTTGATTGATGGGTCGGGAAGCCCACTGCGTGCTAGACAGTGCTCTTGCTTGAAGTTGCGCAAGATCGTGCCGAGCTCAAGGTCACCGTGGTCGGTTTCCTGGCGCGAGCGAATACCAGCGCGGCCGCCCCGTCTCGCCGCCGTCTGGGCCTGGTGTTCAGCTTCCTGGTCTCGGCCGCCAGAGGAGCTGCAGAGGCAACAGCTTTCTCGAGCGCTCTCGTTTCAGCGGGGCCGCACATGATTAGAGAAAAGTCTGCTCGACCACGCACTGGCCCGAATTTTCCACCGTATGAGGCGCCCTAAATGCCTTAACGGCGCCGGATGCTCTCGCCGCAATAGGCACAAGCGAGTCATTGCCCGGTCGACGGTGCCAGTTCAGCCCGCAAGTTGCGTATCGCCTCGTTGGCCAGATTCAAAGCATTCCGTTCGCCGTTTCTTATCGAGCACTCGAGGTAAGTGCGCAATCGGCTATGAAGGACGGCCTTCAGATTATGTGCCAGCAGCGGATCCTTCTCGACAAAGCTCCAAGCCTTGTCAAATGCGACGCTCACAACGGCATCTGGCACCTGCACCTGCTCGGAAAAGATCTGATCCATCTCTAACGCTCCTCGACATCCTGATACAAGGAAGTACCTTCTCAAAAGCAACCGGATTGTGTTGCGTGTCTCAGCACGAAAGACATCTGCTCTTCAACCTCTTCCACGCTACTCCCGGGACTTCAGGAGAGGATATAGATGCTTGTTGAAGTTGCGATGACCGAACGCCGTAATGCCCGCGCAATTCGAAGAAATTCTGAAAAGAGTGAAGCGAGTACGAGTTGTCGTGCCCTTCATTGCCGTCGTGGGCCTCTTGGTCGGTCACCAAATTGTGGCTTTTCCTTCATTCGGAAGATCGGCCCCCACGGGTTGCGGTTAAAGCCCAGCATGATGAAAAAGGCCGCCTACTCTTTTCCCACTCTCAAGAAGCGTTCAAACCGCAATGGCGCTTGTGACGTCGGATTTGGGGTGATGTAGCCTGTTCCGGATGAGACTTGTCTGCTTTGCGACAAGTCTCGACGCCTATTGCCGTGTGATATTCACCTGCGCGTGGCTTTCTGCTCCGGCCGTGGTGTTTGTTACCGGTCAGGCGCCTAAGAGAGGGAACGAGATGCAAGGGCAATTGCACTTTCCCCACGGCGGATTCTTAGTCGTTTGGCAAAGAAGGGCCGGGCGCCGTCGGTGTGGGTTCAATACGGAGTTGCGTAGGAAAGCCGGCGCAGCGTGGGATCGGCGGCGCGCTTCCGAGCTTTGGATACTTGCAGCTCGTGAAAGGCGTCGAGGGACAGCAAGGCCCAGCTAGATCGAATGCGTCGCCGGCGGCGTGAGATAGAGCAAGCCTGATTTCGAAAGTGGTGGCGAACTGTTGCCATATGAAAGGCCAGCGGAAGCGGCGCGCTTACGGACGGTGAGCCCATAAACAGCAAATGTCGATCCCTGGTGTGTGCGGCCTAAGTGTAACTGTCAGCCCAGCCATAAACGTCCGCTCAACGCCATCAATCTCCAAAAAGCGCAAATGAAATCTCAGTCCGCTGCCGCACGTGAAAGAATGAGCTTGGCGATCGTCAATCGATTGGCGGAAGTCCGCAGCGCGGCCGGTAATGCCGCCACAGTCTGATCAAAAAGGCGTCCCAGAATCTGAAGGTCCTCGGGGTGGTAAACGCCACGGTCTTGCGACAATCGCATTCGTCCGTGGCCGGTTCTTGTATCGCCAAGCTGGCCGAGCTCCAGTTCCGCGGTGATCATTTGGCCTATGAGGGCATTAAGTAATCGGATCGCTTCCAGCTCGTTGCCTTCTTCGCGCATGAGCCCAGCCACGATGTCGAGTTGCAGGTCGACGCGATCCTCGAGGTTTTGTATGCGTGAATTGGAAGGGTCAAGTTCCACGGTATTTCTCCAAAGTGGTGAAATGCAAGACAGGCGGAGTAGAGGTATCGTTTCCCGTTCGCCAAACGGCGGACGCTTCGCTGGACAAATGACTGCTGCACAGGAGGCGCTTCCGGTCCCCTGGAAGAGGGGGCACATATGTGCCGCGAAAGGATTGCAAAAGTGCAATGAGCGTCTAGGGAAAAACGAAAAGCGTTGCCGATGGCGCGGGATTTGAATGGATTCTCGAGCCGCCCAGTGCGTTCGGCAACAGCGGTGACTCTGTTCGGGGCCACACAGCTGATTGTACTGCTCTGCTTGGAGCCGCGGCAACAGCGCCGGACTGTTGAGGCGACCCGCCTGGTCAGAGCGAAAGGTCCAGCCCGCACCCCTGCGAAGGCCAACTCACCTGCCCGAGTTCTACGCTGCGGAGGCATTTACCATCGCCGAGTGTGCGTGATAGCTGTCTTCTTAGAGCAATCAAGTATCATGCCCAAAGGGGCAGGCAACGTCGTGTAGATTGCGCGCCAACTGCGACTGGTCACCGCACTGCATTCGTGCCCCCACGTGTCTTGCCGTCAAACATTGCTCGAAGCAGCCAAGAAGCACGTGATTTGCTCTGCGACCAAGTGATCCATTATCACGCGACATTCGTGAACACTGCCTTCCGTAAGCCGGCGATCGACTTATGCGGTGTTTGGCTTCAATTAGTAAAATAGAAAGTGTTGATGGGATGCATCCAGTTCGTTGATAGCGCAGGCGAGCAATCTCACCGCCTTCATCGGAGCCGGTTGATTGGTTCTCCTGCTATCCGGGCTAGGAAGCATAGGGAATGCCCGGGCAGGCGGCTGAGCCGCTGATGACCCGCCATGCTTGAGAGCGCACGAAGTAGCGGAACGAGTAGCGTTGACTTGGACGCCAAAACCTTGGTGCCCCCGCGGCCAAGAGAGACATGCATCCCGGCGCCGGCTATCCACCAGCTCTCGCTACCCGTATACTCGGCTATAGTCTAGGTAGTGGGCCTGATTGCTTCGTGCCGTCCCGCTGTCTCTTCCATTCGTGGATCTGAGATTGCGCGATATAATCCAGGCTAGAGAATGCGTAGATGCTGGTCGGGCACGAATCTGACAGAAGGCGAACGCCTCCAACAAAATCCGTGCTTGTCCATAAAGAATCGTTAGCTTCGCTTTCCTAGTCCTCAACCTTCGATCACTGGCTGCATAAGGGGCATGCCTTCAAACCTAGCAGAACGGTAAATGGCCGCCTCCGAGGCCAGTGCTGCAGACGGGATCAGACAAGGGGGCTGCTATTTGTCTATCATCGGGCGTAGCACCTTCGGCAGGGCGGCGCTCGGTAGCTCTGCGAGCGCCGCAGCGAGCGCGAAAAACGCTGCAAAAGCAGCGAATATAAAAGCGCTAGCGAGCATTGCTGCGACAACGTTCTGAGGGCGTCTCATCATTCGAGATACTTCGCGTGGGGAATGCTGCGTTGCATGAAAATCAGTACTTCTTGACACGCTCGACATGACCGTCGCGCCAGCGATAAACCAAAAATCCAGAAGCCGAGTTGTCCCTCCTTTTGTCGAACCGGTCGATCGGTCGGGAACGAAGCGCGCTGGCGACCCGGTCAGCATTGAAGGAGCCGCTCCGGTTCACCGCCTCTGCCCAGGCTTGCACAGCGGCACAAGCGTATAGTGTGTAGCCTTCACCGGGCAGCCCGGAAGCTTTGAGTCCGGCGACCGCACTGGCAGCATTGGCGTTCCCAGCGGGGTTGGGCATGAAGGTAAACAATGTGCCATTCCCAGCGCTGCCGGTAATGGCCCAGAATTCGGAGGTCATCAGCGGATCGTTCGCCATGACCGTGAGGTCTGCTTTTGCTTCTGCTGCCTGGGCGTACCAACAATCCGACTTCGGTGTGGTAGCCGCCGATATAGGCGACGCGCAGCCGGTCCTTCTCCATTCTTGAGAGCAAGGCTCTGAAGCCCCTTTCACCGGCAACATAGCTTTGCCGGCTCACCTGCCGTCCCAATCGATGAAGCCGGGCTTCAACCACGTCGACAATCCCCCTGCCAGCAGTCCTCTTGTCGTCCAGCACCGCGATTTTCTCGAGGCGATAATTCGTGTGAATGTACTCGGCGGCAACGGCTCCCTGTTGGTCGTCGGGCCGCAGATCCGAAAGACAGTCTCAAGGCCGTGCTCTGTTAGTTGAGGAGTTGACGAGCCTGGTAACACCTGGACGATGCCAGCTTCGCGTAGATGTCGGAGGCCGGGATCGACGAAGAGGAACAAAAATGGCCAACCACCAACAGGATCCGCTCTGTCGTGAGCTTATTCGCGACTGCGACAGCTTGCCTAGGGTCGCAGGCGTCGTCAGCGACGCTCAATATAGTTTTGGCATTATCGGGAAGCTGGCCTGAGGCGTTCAGGACCTCGACCGCCGCAGCCGCACCATCGCGCATTTGCGCGCCGAATGCAGCGCTGCTTCCGGTCATTGGGCCAGCCACGGCGATCTTTATTTCAGAGCCGCGCGCAGACGGAGCGACGAGAGCGCAGAAGAGAAGCGCCGCAGGCGCAAGAGAGGCATGCCGCTTATTTACCATTGTAGAGCTTCCAATGCTCACCTGAAGTGAACCGCAACTGGTTGTAGTCAACCACGCCTGTAGACAGGCGTTGCTTGCTGGGCAAACCTGCGTTGGCCGGGCGAGCCGCCAACTACGGTAAGATCTACAACTTGACGTTACGTGCGGATCAAGCCCTTTTGGGAAGAGCGATGGAGGCGTCAGGGACGCGGATCGACCGGCGGTGACAATCCTTCCGTTTGATTCCGTAAAACTCCAAGCCGCGTCGGAGAGCGGCCGGTTCACCTAGCGTTTCTTAGCTTGCCCTAACCGGCGTGTGGAACCCGCCATGAATGCGTCAGTAAGGCTGATCCTCCAATCCGCCAAGGGCAAGATCGAGATATTGCATTAGACAGGGATCCCAACCAGCCAGACTGCGGGGCGCGCTTAATCGTGCAAGTACCTTCAGGATCATCGAAACACGTGAATCGTCGCCGGCGATTTCGCTGATCAGCAAGCGTGCTGCAACCGCGACAGCCTTTGCGCGCTCTCCGCAAGGGTGCTCGCCCCCATCCATGCAGTCGCGAAGATCATCACGGATTCGCCGCCAGCGGTCCTCTCGCTCCGCAGCTAAATTGCAGGTGCACCGGGACGTCTGACTCCGCGTCTCGGCGCGCGACATGGCGTTCAGGGTGGCAGGCAGCTCATCCACACTTACCTGCGCCTCGCTGTCGATGGTCATGTTGCGCAAACGGTCGCGCAACAGAGTTGTGCGCGCGACTTGGACTTCTATGCGCTCTAGATGTTTGCGCAGCAAGTCCGTGAGTGAGGTCGTCCCCTCCATAGCTTTACGGATCTCCACGAGCGAGAAGCCAAGCTCACGCAGCGCGCGAATCTGATGAACCCGTTGCCCGCTTTCGCGGTCATACATCCGGTGACCGCCCTCAGTGCGCTCTGTCGCTGCTAGCAGTCCAGTGTGCTCATAATGGTGCAGCGTGCGCACCGTTACTCCGGTCGCCTCTGCAAGTTCGCCAATGCGCCATCGACGCCGTCTTGGTGTAGCTCTGTTCATGTTGTTCAATTTCAAAGCCTACAACCTGACGTCACGTATGATTCAAGCGGATTTCTAAGCTCCAGTTGAATCGCCTTTAATTCATGCGCGCGAGTGGTGACTATCCTTAGAATGGCGGCTGATCAACCCTCAGGAGAAAGGGTGATCAACAAGTTCGCCAGGCGTGCCAGTTCAGCCTCGCCAGCCGCCGTACGCTCCAGGATAAGTTTGGCGATTGCTGCGCAGTTTTCTGGACTCCGCATCGACGGAGGTAGCGCGTCGACGGCGCCGTCATAAAGCCGTCCGAGGGCAGATAGCTCTTCTGGATCGAACACCCCGCTGCAAAGCTTCAACGTTCAGCTCCTTGTTTGAAATTGAGTCAAGCGCAGCGCACGTCGTCAAGACGTTTGGCTGCGGTAGGGCCAAAAGAAGTCATACCTGCGGCGCAAAGCGATGAGGATGTGATGTGCTGCTGTGTGATGCGTTCAGGCCACACGCGTTCGCGATGCTAGCTTCGACGGCACGGCAAGTCCGACGATCTCTATGCTCACAATGAACGGTGGTAGGAATCCGAATAAGCTGATCATCTCCGTTCATCGGGAGCAACTACCGACCCAGGGAGTTGACGGCAAGAGCTCCGTGCCTGGCCTACCTTCTTGAGAGAGCTGCGCCCTGCCGCGGCCGTTGCAACGTAAACGCCTAGCTTCAGTGCGAAGGCATTGCTCCGTCGCTCGCCGGCCCCGTTCCGTTCCCGTCCCTAAAAGCATCAAGTCGGCAGTCTGCCGTTTCTCGCCCCCGAGGCGGAGGTGCGAAGAGCGAAAGCGCCTCTTGCCTGCCGCAAGGATCCTTTCCCCCGGCAATAAGAGCAAGCCAGGCGAGCAGGAATTGTGTGTTGAGACAAGTGTTGGAATGTGAGGTTCGTAGACTTCGCGAATGTGCTTACGGCAACGGTGAGACGGATCGCACGAAATGTCCCGGGGGCTCCGCGTCTTCCGGGCTGCTGGTCACACGGAGCTCTTGTGTAGTTGCCATGCGGGTGGCCTCCTGAAACAAAATGTCCCTCATCCACAGACTTCCCGGGTCGCTGTTGTGAAGTGAGGGCCATTGGACCGCCTCGGTGAAGGCGGGGAATGGATGCGGAAGCTCAACGATCCGAAGGGGCATCGTTCTTTGGAAATGCCTCACGAGCCCTAATGGCATCGTGCCTATGCGGTTCGTCCCAACTATGAGAGGCGGGATCATGCTGAAGCTCTGCACGAGGATGTCGATGCGCCGCGTGGGTCCGAGATCAGTCAAAAAGGAATGCTCAACTGGCGTCCGGGGCGCACCTCCGTGCTTAACTGCAACGTGACCCATCGACATATATCGATCGAATGTAAGCCGGGGTTGTAATTCCCTATTGGTGCAGCAGCCTACGCAGACGAGTCGCTCCTCGAATAGGGCCGCTCTGGGGTGCGTGCTGGACATGAAAAAATCTGGCCGGATAACAAAATCGACTTCACCGCGGCGGAGGAGCAGCTCGTGTTCATCGGTCGGCGCAGCCAATTCGAAGCTGACGGCGGGGGCTTCTCGCGTGACGCGTGCTACGACATTTCGGAAGAGCACAACTGTTACGAAGTCAGAAAGGACGATCCTGAATCGGCGGTTCAATCGAGCTGGGTCGAACGGATGTCGGGCCATAATCGAGAGTTCAATGTGCATCAGAGCCTCGCGCACAGGAGCCGCGAGCCCTTCCGCGCGTGAGCTCAAGACAAGTTCGCGCCCCCTCATTCCAAACAGTTCATCACGGAAATGCTTGCGCAGCCGGGCAACGGCTGCGCTCATTGCCGGCTGACTAAGATTGATCTTGCGTGCGGCTGACGAGAGGTTGCGCTCAGTTATTAGAGCATCCAGCGCGACCAGAAGATTTAGATCCAGACCTTTGAAACGCATCTCTTCCTATCCGGCACAAACGTCGTTGCTGCGCAATAGCGTGCGGTGGCGCCAGCGCCTGGAGCAATCGTCTTGGCCCGCCCCAATGGACATCGGCTCATTCCTGCGCCCGGGAAAGGAAGCTTGCGAGATGACCGCAACAATGGAGAGCAGGCGGAAAGCCGATCGGCAGCGGCGGGAAAGCGTCGGGAGCTCCAAGCTAATTGGTCTTGCCGGTTCCGGCCGGCCACGCAGCAGGGTCGTTCAGTCCGCTGATGGCAGATCAGCCCAGTGTTCGTCAGCGTGCCAAAGCGCGGTGTCGACAGCTGGGTCGTGCAGCGCTTGTCACGAGAGCAACCTACAACCTGACGCAATGTGCGGTTCAAGACATTTTAGTGATAGAGCCAAACATTTGCACGGCAGGCATATTCTTCTGCGATGGTTGCCGGACGTAGCCTGAATGCGTCGTGAGCGCATCAAACCGCACCTTCGAGGTCACCACGCGCACAACTGGAAAAGGCTTCGCGACCGATCGTCGCATTGCGCGTCTGTGGCTCCTTCTCACCTCCATACCCTGGAGAGACGAAAGAAAACGGGGCACGTCGAAGGTTCTACAGTGTGCCGGGGATGTTCAGAGCGCAGCTTAAGGTAAGCCTAACAGCGCCTGCGAGTTGGAGGCTCCTGGTCCCCAGATGCCATGTTGGATGCTTCCTCGAGCAATATCCGACGCATCCAGATGCTCGCGGGGTCGGTATTGTGGAATGAGGGCCACTGCAGGGCCTCTGTGAATGTGGGCAGGGGGAGGGGCGGTTGGATGATCCGCAACGGCATCCGCTTTTCGAAGTGCCTGGCCAGTCGTAAGGGCATCGTGCCGATACGGCTCGTGTCTAGCAACAGGGGCGGAATCAGGCTAAAGCCCTGCACGACGACCTCAATTCGTCTCCTCAGGCCGTGCTCAAGCAAAAACCATTCTTCGAGGTTCGGTCTCAGTGCGCGTCCGAACTTGGCAGTAACGTGCCCCATCGAGATGTATTGTTCGAACGTAAGCTGCCGGGATAGCTGCTTGTTCGCGCGGCATCCGACGCATACGAGGCTCTCGTCGAACAGCGTCGCCTTAGGGTGCGCGCTCGACATGAAAAGTTCCGGCAGAATGAGAAAGTCGACCTCGCCCCGCCGCAGCAGCTCATCCGGTTCATCAGAAAATGGCAGCAGTTCGAAGCGCACCGCGGGGGCTTCTTGCGCCATGCGGTCCACAATTCTGCGGAAAAAAACGATCGTCATGAAATCTGAGAGAATGACCCTGAAGCGTCGGCTCGATTGAGCAGGGTCGAGCGCGTCCCGCGATATGATTGAGAGTTGGATGTGCAGCAGAGCCTCGCGAACCGGACCTGCAAGCGCTTCCGCGCCAGGTGTCGGGACGAGTTCGCGACCTCTCATAGTAAAGAGTTCATCGCGGAAATAGGTGCGCAGCCGTGCGATCGCAGCGCTCATAGCAGGCTGGCTCAGATTGATTTTGCGAGCCGCCGCTGTGAGGTTGCGCGCCGTCATCACGGCGTCGAGCGCAACGAGAAGATTTAGATCAAGTCCCTTGAACCGCATGTGATGAGTCTATCCATCGTGTGGATGTGTTCTATCGAAACAATCGATTTTACCAAACTGGGGGAGGTTGGATAGCAAACTGAAGTTTGGAAAAAGCAATTAGACGCGCCACGATGGTTTCCGGTCGTTCACGTGAGCTAAGAGAAGAGCTCCCAGACGTGGGAGCGCACCATGGGCGCGCGTTGTTGTTTCTCCTTAAGCGTGGCCGTTCGAACGCCAAGCGCGTCCCGATAAACGTTGGTATGCGGATATCATCCGTTTCCATATTTCAGGTTTACCCGCGTACAATTGAGGGCGCGTTCAGCCTCATTCTAGTGTCGAAGAATAGAGGCAGACGCAGGTTGCGGATGCCAAGAATTCCAGGCGCCGTTCCAAATGGCTCGCCTGTCCAGTGCATGTGGGGCGTGTCGAAGATGTATAAAAGCCAGTGTGATCTGATGCCGCTCCGATGCGCCATCGATGAGGCTTGCGCGCCGATGGCCGGCCCTCAGACGTCAAAGCGCCGGAGGGCGATGCGACTGCAGGCACAAAAGCTCGCTGGTGCAGACAGGTTCTGGCTAGCCCAACCGCCTCGTCGGCAGCTTCCGAGTTATCGTGAGCGCGGCATCAACCGCACGAGGGTGCAATCAAGCGATCGCTCCGTCGCGCAAAGGCCAGCGGCGCGGAGTAGGCGAGCAGTGCCGAGCTCCGACAGAGCATGGCGGCGCATCTCAGCATTCATCGGCGGTTCGGCGAATAGCGAATTGACGTGACCATCCCCGCTCTTCATTCCACCGGCGCAAGGAAGCTCGCCATGAACATTGCCGTCTCCCCGACTGCGGAAGGATCTTCTGGGCGCGCTCAAGTGCAGTGGAGCCTTCGTTGGGAAAGTGAACTGCAGCTCGCCGATCATGCCGAGCTCGCGGAGTTCTTCCGCAAGAGTTACGGACCGACGGGTGCGTTCAATGCGCAGCCGTTTGAGCGGAGCCGAAGTTGGGCTGGAGCAAGACCCGAGCTCCGCGTAATTGGTTACGACGCGCGCGGGGTAGCGGCTCACATCGGGCTACTGCGCCGCTTCATCAAAGTTGGTGAAGTCGATCTCCCTGTGGCCGAACTGGGGTTGTATGCGGTGCGCCCCGATCTCGAGGGGCACGGGATAGGCCACGCAATGCGCGTGATGTATCCCGCACTCCAGGAGCTCGGCGTTCCATTCGGATTTGGCGCGGTTCGCTCGGCCCTCGAAAAACATTTGACCCGACTGGTCGAAAGGCAGGGGCTCGCCACCCTGATGCGTGGCATTCGCGTCCGCTCCACCTTGCCGGATGTCTATCCAAATTTATCGCCGACGCGCATCGAAGACGTGATCGTCGTGGTGTTTCCGGTCGGACGCTCGATAAGCGAATGGCCGGCCGGGACTGTCATCGATCGTAACGGGCCTGAGTTGTGACAGAGCGTTCCACCCTATCTACTGTCCGCTGCGACTACGCTGACGCGGGCGGAAGTCGAGCTGTCCATTTGACCTTTGACGATGGGCCAAATCCATTTTGTACGCCAGAGGTGCTCGATGTCCTGGCGCAACATCGGGTCCCCGCGACATTCTTCGTCATCGGGACGTACGCGACGGAGCATCCTGAACTCATCCGACGAATGATTGCGGAAGGGCATGAGGTTGCGAACCATACGATGACCCATCCTGATCTATCCAGATGCGGACCTACGGAGCTACACGACGAGGTGCTGACGGCGAGCGAAGCCATCCGTCTGGCGTGCCCGCTGGCCTCGCCCAGGCATATGCGAGCGCCTTACGGCATATGGACGCGAGATGTGCTCGCAGTGGCGGCGAGCGCTGGTCTCACGGCTCTGCACTGGTCGGTCGACCCTAGAGATTGGTCCCGCCCCGGGGTTGATGCAATTGTGAATTCCGTACTGGCGAACGTACGCCCGGGTGCAATTGTGCTCCTGCACGACGGATATCCTCCCGATGAGGAGGGATTGCCCAGTGGCTCTACGCTGCGCGATCAGACCAGGACGGCGCTGGCATATCTCATTCCAGCACTACAACGGCGCGGGTTTGTAATCCGTCCACTCCCTCAACTCCACTGAAAAAACGACACCCCATGGACCTGCTCGCGACGACCAGTGCTGCCGCCGTTTCATCTTATGCGCTCCTATCGACGATCTATAAGAGCGTGCAAGCGCTTTATGCTCAGCCGGCGATCAACTCATCGCTGGACAACCTTGGACAAGCCGAGGTGGTCGTTCCTGCTGTGGACGTGATCGTGCCGTGCTTCAACGAGAATCCGAACACACTCGCCGAATGTCTGGAGTCGATTGCCAGTCAAGACTACGCCGGAAAGATGCAGGTATATGTGGTCGATGACGGATCGGCAAACCGCGACGTTGTCGCGCCTGTACACCGGATATATGCGAGCGATCCGAGATTCAGTTTTATCTTGTTGGCGAACAATGTGGGAAAGCGCAAGGCGCAGATCGCAGCGATACGCAGCTCATCCGGTGATCTGGTTCTCAACGTCGATTCCGATACGATACTTGCTGCCGACGTCGTCACGAAGCTTGTATTGAAGATGCATGACCCGGGAATCGGTGCGGCCATGGGTCAGCTGATCGCGAGCAATCGCAACCAGACCTGGCTGACCAGGCTGATCGACATGGAATATTGGCTCGCGTGCAACGAAGAGCGCGCGGCACAGGCGCGCTTCGGTGCCGTCATGTGTTGCTGCGGCCCATGTGCCATGTATCGGCGTTCCGCGCTCGCCTTGCTTCTTGATCAATATGAAGCCCAATTCTTTCGTGGGAAGCCGAGCGATTTCGGCGAGGACCGCCACCTAACGATACTCATGCTCAAGGCGGGGTTTCGAACCGAATACGTTCCGGACGCCATAGCAGCCACAGTCGTCCCGCACAGTCTTCGGCCATATCTACGACAGCAACTCCGCTGGGCGCGAAGTACCTTTCGAGATACGTTTCTTGCTTGGCGCCTGCTGCCAGAGCTCGATGGTTATTTGACGCTAGACGTTATCGGGCAAAATCTCGGCCCATTGCTCCTCGCCATTTCATCACTTGCTGCGCTCGCACAGCTCCTGATCGATGGCTCTATACCCTGGTGGACGGGATTGACGATTGCTGCAATGACTACGGTCCGGTGCTGTGTGGCAGCGCTTCGTGCCCGCGAGCTGCGGTTTATCGGCTTCTCGCTCCACACGCCGATCAATATCTGTCTCTTACTGCCTTTGAAGGCCTATGCGCTTTGTACATTGAGCAATAGCGATTGGCTATCTCGGAAAGTCACCGATATGCCGACGGAAGAGGGGAAACAGCCTGTCATCCTGCACCCGAATGCCGGACGAAGTCCTGCTGGTGTAGGGGGGCGCCTGCTCCTATTCGTAAGGCGGCGTTATCGCAGCCTCCATCGAGCCTGGCGGCGACGGAGAGTGTTTCCGGTCGCGATCGTTCGACTGTCTACAAATAAGTGGTCGGCTGATGACTCAGGACGAAAACCATCAGTTATTAGAGCGAGAGTTGGCTGTCGACGACCCGTGGCGCCTCGACACTAGTGCGTTCGAGCAGCAGCGATACGCGCAAATGCTCCGGATGTCGCGCCGCGACGGAGATGCGGCGTCTGCGCTCGAAGTAGGATGTGCAGCCGGTGCATTCACGGAGATGCTGGCGCCGCTATGCGAGCGACTTACGGTCGTGGATGTCATGCCGCAGGCAATCGAGCGAACGCGACTGCGGACCGGGAAATGGTCACATATTAGTTGGGTGACCTGCGACATTCAGCGGTTCTCGACCACTGAGCAATTCGATTTGATTGTCGTGGCTGAGGTTCTTTACTACCTCAGGGACGTCGTCGAGATGCATGCGGCTATCCGCAACCTGGTGAGTATGCTTGCGCCAGATGAGACTCTCATTTTCGGGTCTGCGCGTGATGAAATATGTCAACGCTGGGGGCATGCTGCCGGTGCTGAGACGGTGATCGCTCTCTTCAATGAGAGCCTATCAGAGATCGAGCGCCGGCACTGCTGCACCGGGTCGGCGAGCGAAGACTGCTTGATCGTCCGGTTTCTGAAGCCGGGCGGCGCGTCGGCACAATCAAACGCCGGTCATTAGGCCAGGAGGACGTATGCGCATCTGCGGAATAAAGTTGACACATGACGGAGCAATTGCTGTCGTCGAGGACGGTCGGCGTCTTTTTTGCGTCGAGCAAGAGAAGCGCGGCAATGGTCCTCGCTATCAGTCCGTCGACAATCTCGATGCAGTCGTCTTCGCCTTGGCGGAGCATGGCCTGAATCCGCGCGACATCGATCAGTTCGTGATTGATGGCTGGGACGGGGAGAATGAATCGCAGTTCCAGCTCCTAAGCGGAGCGGTGCCGGTCGCGCTAAAAGGCGCGCCATATGTCGAGCGTCATGCTGAGGGCCTCCTTGATTCCGTCGACGGCTATGGCCTCCTCCTCGGAGGCGAGGAGTTTCCATATAAGAGCTACCCGCATGTCACGGGCCATGTCGCCTCAGCATATAGCACCAGTCCTTTCGCCAGCGCGGGGAAACCCGCGTTGTGTCTGGTATGGGACGGCTGTATCTTTCCACGCCCTTACTATGTCGAGCCCCAGGGCGCGCGGCTCATCGGATCGCTGTTTCCGATGATTGGCCATGCCTATGCCGCCGCGGGCCTTCACTTCGGCCCATACCGGCAGCCGAACCGCTCCAGTTGGGATTTGGGCATTGCTGGCAAGCTGATGGCCTACATCGAGCTTGGTTCCGTGGACGAACGCATCGTGGAAGTGTTCCAGGAGCTTTATGAAACGCGCTCAGCGGCTGACACGGAGCAGGCTCGTCGCTACCGCGAAAACATCAACAATGCGGAAGCGTCTCTCGCAGTTATTCACGACTTCTTCGAGTCAAGCGCATTGCGCCTGAAGGCCAAGCGCGCGGAGGACGTCCTCGCGTCGTTTCATGTGTTTCTGGAACGTCTTCTCGTTAAGGAGATCGCGATGGTTCTGCTACGGCACTCGTCGCTTCCGGGAGCGCGAAATCTATGCATCGCCGGAGGTTGCGGTCTCAACATCAAATGGAACAGCGCGCTTCGCGCGACCGGATTATTCGATGATGTCTGGGTGCCGCCGTTTCCAAATGACAGTGGCTCGGCAATCGGCGCGGCGTGCGGCGCTATGGCAGCGCAAGATGGCTTCGAGCCGTTGGAATGGTCAGTTTACAGTGGCCCCGCCCTGCAGGAGAGCGAGGTTCCGCCGGACTGGGAGGCGGCGCCGTGCAGTCTGCCTGAACTTGCCTCGATTCTTGCTGACAACAAGCCCGTCATCTTTCTTTCCGGGTGTGCCGGGCTCGGGCCGCGGGCGTTGGGCGGTAGAAGCATTCTTGCGGCCCCAACGTCCCCGGAGATGAAGGATCATCTCAACGACATCAAACGGCGCGAACACTTCCGGCCGGTGGTGCCGATCTGTCTGGAAGATCGTGCGCCGGAGATCTTCAGCCCGGGTACGCCAGATCCTTACATGCTATTCGATCACCAAACCCGGGCGAATTGGCGCGACAAGATCCCGGCAGTGGTACATCTCGACGGCTCGGCGCGGCTGCAGACAATTTCCCGCAACTCTCCTCACAAAATTGCTGCGCTTCTCATCGAATTTGAGCAACTCACCGGCATTCCGCTGCTCTGCACCACGAGCGCCAACCTCCATGGACGGGGATTCTTTCCCGATGCTGCGGCGGCATGCCAATGGGGGCGCGTCGAGCATGTGTGGTGCGAGGGCATGCTCTGGAGCAAAACGGTCATCAAGAAGTCATCGCCTACGGAACGACTTCTGTCAGCCTAAGATGAACATGTCCAATATGGCGATCGACCTTGTCGGC
This sequence comes from Bradyrhizobium sp. B025, assembly GCF_042257955.1. Classification (NCBI taxonomy): domain Bacteria; kingdom Pseudomonadati; phylum Pseudomonadota; class Alphaproteobacteria; order Hyphomicrobiales; family Nitrobacteraceae; genus Bradyrhizobium; species Bradyrhizobium sp. B025. The sequence goes on from NZ_CP170150.1 coordinate 1,461,393, forward strand.
GTGAGAAAGTCATTCGGGGACAAGGTTATCGTCAATGACCTGTCGTTCTCGGTTGCGCGCGGAGAGTGCTTCGGGCTGCTTGGGCCAAATGGAGCTGGCAAAAGTACGATTGCACGCATGCTCCTCGGCATGATTTCCCCCGATCGAGGCAAGATTACGGTCCTCGATGAGCCTGTGCCTTCCCGCGCTCGTGCGGCGCGCGTGCGCGTAGGCGTGGTGCCGCAGTTCGATAACCTTGAGCCCGAGTTCACCGTGCGGGAGAACCTGCTTGTGTTTGGCCGCTATTTCGGCATGAGCGCTCGCACGATCGAAGCGGTTGTGCCCTCGTTGCTTGAGTTTGCGCGGCTTGAAAGCAAGGCGGACGTGCGCGTCTCCCTTTTGTCCGGTGGTATGAAGCGGCGGCTGACGCTGGCGCGCGCTCTGATCAATGATCCACATCTACTCGTGATGGACGAGCCGACGACGGGGCTCGATCCGCATGCTCGCCACCTGATCTGGGAACGCCTGCGGGCTCTTCTTGCGCGCGGCAAGACGATCCTCTTGACCACTCACTTCATGGAAGAGGCCGAACGCCTTTGCGATCGGCTATGCGTGCTTGAGAGTGGATGCAAAATCGCCGAAGGCAAGCCAGACGCCTTGATCGACGAGCATATCGGCTGCAACGTGATCGAGATCTATGGCGGTGATCTAGATCAACTCCGGGAGCTGATCAGGCCGTATGCGCGGCATATCGAAGTGAGTGGAGAGACGCTTTTTTGTTACGCGCGATGTCCGGACGAAATCAGCGTGCACCTGCGCGGGCGAACGGACCTTCGCGTTCTGCAGCGCCCCCCGAATCTCGAAGACGTGTTTTTGCGGTTGACCGGGCGCGAGATGGAGAAATGAGCGATGGATGATGGTTATGCGTCGGTCATGCCGGCTAATGCGTACAATTGGACCGCGGTATGGCGTCGAAATTACTTGGCATGGAGGAAAGTCGCGCTTGCATCGCTTCTCGGCAACCTCGCAGATCCCATAACCAATCTGTTTGGCCTTGGCTTTGGGCTCGGACTCATTGTGGGACGGGTTGAGGGGACTTCGTACATTGCGTTTTTGGCGGCGGGTATGGTCGCGATTAGCGCTATGACATCCGCGACCTTTGAAACTCTGTACGCAGCCTTTGCTCGGATGGATGTCAAGCGCACCTGGGAGGGAATTTTGTTCACACAGCTCACGCTTGGCGATATCGTTCTAGGTGAGTTGGTGTGGGCGGCCAGTAAGTCCGTTCTAGCCGGGACAGCAATCGGGATTGTCGCTGCCACCCTGGGTTATGCATCCTGGACGTCGGTTCTTTGTGCGATACCGACAATCGCCCTTACGGGCCTTGTCTTCGCCAGCCTGGCAATGGTCGTCATATCTCTTGCGCCAACTTACGATTACTTCGTGTTTTACCAGTCGCTCGTCCTTACGCCCATGGTGTTCTTGTGTGGCGCGGTCTTTCCGACGAGCCAAATGCCCGACTCATTTCAGCACTTTGCCGGCTTGTTGCCGCTGGCACATTCGGTCGACCTTATTCGCCCAGTGATGCTTGAGCGCGGCGCCGACAATGCCGCCCTACACGTAGGCGCGCTCTGCGTTTACGCGGTCTTGCCCTTTTTCGCGTCGATCGCGTTATTTCGGCGCCGCCTGCTGCGTTGACGTGAGTTCAGCGAAACGGAGAAGTCAAAGCGATGCAGTGTCATGATGCGTTCCGCGGTAGCTCGCGAGTGACCTGGTCTGTCAGAGCAGCTTGTGAAACGGCCTTGAGAAGCCGCGATCGAGCCAGCTCTACGGCCGCCTGTTCGGCCGATCGGACCTTGCAAAGTCGTGTTGTGCTGCCTGGCACGCGCACCGGCTGCGCGTGACTGTACAGATTAGATCGGTGGGACGGCATGGCCTTCCATGGAGAACGGGATGTTGAGCATAGGACTGAGTGGCGGCCTTGACAGAATCTATGAAAGCTCTCCGGAGCTGCCGAATACATTTCTTCACGATGGCGCTGCGGTACTTGTGCAGGACGGCCGCGTAATTGCTGCTGTCGAAGAGGAGCGCCTCAACCGCGTCAAGCACTCCAACAAGTTCCCCAGCAATTCGATCCGATACTGCCTTTCTACCGCAGGAGTCGAGCTCGGCGACATCGACCGTATCGCGTTCTACGCGACTGAAGCTTACTGCAAAGCCATGCTCGAGCGCCTTTCTGTTTCTCAGCCCGTTCCGTTGGACCCCAAACTGTTGCTGCGGCAGCTGTTGGCACGGGAATTCGGGGCCGAGATCGATCCGTCCGGGTTTCCTTCGTGAATCACCACGAAGTACATGCCGTGAGCGCGTTTGCCATGTCCGGGTTCGAGCAAAGTCTGGTGTTTGCGATCGACGGCGGGGGCGATTTTCTCTCAGGCTTAATGGCGGTAGGGTCCGGGACCGTAATTGCGCAGCTTGTAAGTTTCCCGGAACACAACTCTCTTGGGCTGTTCTATCTCGAGACGATCCGATATCTCGGCTGCGGGATGTTCGACGAATACAAAGTGATGGGGCTTGCACCGTATGGTGATCCCGATCGCTATCGCGAGCTCTTCGCGCAGTTCTACGAGTTGTTGGACAGCGGTGGCTATCGCGTTCACCTGGATCGAATCGGACCAGCCCTTTTGCGCAACATCCAGGTTCGGCGAAAGGGAATGCCATTCACCCAACAGCATCGAGATGTCAGCGCGTCGCTGCAGGAAGCGCTGGAGCGGATCGTGTTTCACACCCTGCGGCACCATCGTAAAGCGACGGGCATGACACGCCTGTGCCTAGCTGGCGGGGTGGCCCATAATTGCACGCTGAACGGTAAGCTGCTTTATTCCGGGCTATTTGACGACATCTTTGTTCAACCCGCGGCGCACGACGCCGGTTGCGCACTCGGCGCTGCATTAATGGTATCAAGCGAGCTAGGCAGGCCAGCGCCGCGCGAGCGACTGCCGGACGTTTATTGGGGGCCCGATCTTGGGAACGAGCAAGCCACAGAGCTTGAGCTCAACGCATGGTCAGGCCACCTCGACATTCAACGAAGTGATGACATAGCATCCAGTGCGGCGGACTGGATGGCAAATGGCGCTGTAATCGGCTGGGTTCAGGGGCGCTCTGAGTTCGGCCCACGTGCGCTTGGTAACCGCAGCATTCTAGCGGACCCGCGGCCTGCGGAAAACAAGGATCGCATCAACGCGGTGGTCAAGAAGCGCGAGAGCTATCGCCCCTTTGCGCCATCTGCATTAGAGGAGGATGCGAGCGAGTTCTTTGAGCTCCCCGACGGCACGCGGCAGCTCCCCTTCATGAACTTCGTAGTTCGCGTGCGTGAAGCCAAGGGTAACGTGCTCGGTGCGATCACGCACGTTGATGGGACGGCTCGGCTGCAGACCGTATCGCGCAAGACAAACCCCGCCTACTGGGACGTCATTAATGCGTTCAAGAAGCGAACGAGCCTTCCGATTCTTCTAAATACCTCATTTAACAACAATGCCGAGCCGATCGTGCAGTCCGTGTCAGATGCGATCACCACGTTTTTGACGACTGATCTGGACGGACTTGTTGTTGGGCCGTTCCTCGTCAGGAAGCGGCCAGCATCACTGCAGGATTGGAGTGCGCTGGCTGCGTCATTGCCGCCGTACGCATCCCTTCATCGTGTTCGCTCCCACATAGCGCCAGATCGGCAGGAAACGGTCTGCGAGATCCGCATGGGACATTCCGCCCACTCTAGTATGCGTATCTCACCTGAGCTTTTCGAGATCTTGATGCGAATCGAGGGCGAGGCGTCGCTCGGGTCGCTTTTCGACACAGCCCTGCTGGACCAGGCCAAGCGTGAAGATCTTGTGAAGGAATTGCGGCTCGTATGGGAGCTTCGGGGCGTTCGCCTGCATCCGCTGCACGCGGCTTGCCGTCACGATAATGTACAAAGCGGAACATAGCCATGACTCATGCGCATGGCCACGCCCATGCGTGCATGTGAGGGGACCAGGCCATCCGATGCAGAGCGGGGCATCGGGCATCGGGCTTCGGGCAGGTCGATGCAACACCGTTGAAGAAAGGACGATCGTATTGAGAGAACGCGGCCCGTCACGGATAGCCCTGCTATGAAGTTCTACCGATGCAGCTCGCCGGCACCGCGATTTCAGGCCGTGACGCCGGGCGAGAAGATACGCGAGACGTCTGTACTGACGTCTCTTGTCCAACCAGGAGCGCGCGAAAAGGCAAGGCAGATGGTTAGCGGTTCGAGCAATGATCGGTTCGTAGTGTCCCGGCGACGTACGGGGTTTGGCGACTGTCTGTGGTCACTCGCGGCAGCCTGGCGATTTGCAAAGCAGACAGGACGGACGCTAGCCATTGATTGGCGGGGATCTTGTTATCTTGATGAACCATTCACCAATGCCTTTCCAGTCTTCTTCGAACCGGTTGAAGACATTGGCGGAGTGCGAGTAATTTGCGATGACGACATCAATACGCGTTCGTTTCCAGGACCATTCTTTCCAACATGGTGGAACAAGCCATCTTTCGATTGCATCTATCGACCGGACGAGCAGATTTTCAGGGAACGCGATCAACTCGATCAACTGTTCCAAAGTCAGAGAGATAGTGACGCTAACACGGTTGTGTGTGATGCCTGCCTGATGTGGCGCTGCGATCAGGAAGCGGAACGCGAAATCTTCCGGAGTATTAAGCCGCGGCCTGAAATTCAGGCCCGGATTGATGCTATCTACCGCGAGCACTTTGAGCCGTACAGCGTAATCGGCATTCATGTCCGGCATGGCAATGGCGAAGATATTATGGGGCATGCCCCTTACTGGGCGGACACGGAGCGCGCCTTGCGGCAGATCTACAATGCCATTGATGAGGCCAGGAGTTTATCCCACGCAAAACCTGTGAGGGCGTTCCTGTGCACGGACAGTGCGCTCGTCCTCGAGCAGGTTTCGGTTAAATTTCCCGATGTCTTCGCGATTCCAAAGCAGTTCCAGGCGCCTCAAGCGGGCCCATTGCACCATCCCGCCCTCGGAGCTGAAGGCGGCTTTTCTGCCCTCACCGAGATGTATCTCCTTGCCCGCTGCGACACGGTGATCCGTTTTCCGCCAACGAGCGCTTTTACGCGCTATGCGCGTCTTTTCGCCCCACGCGTTATAGAATTCGATTTGAACGATCCGGGCCGGTTGATCCTGATTGAAGACAACTCGCAAGCGCTTATGGCTTCGTGAAAGTCGCAAACCCGCGTGATCGATCTCACCGCCGCTCTTTACGTCCGATAGCCGTGGAAGTTCTTCTCCGGGCGACGATTTTCTGGCCCGCGGGCTGTCATTGCCGCAACGTTCCAGGGGCGAAGAGAACGAAGCCGCGGCCGAATGCGTTCGGCTAAGGCGCGGCTTCGACAACAACGGCCCTAAAGTGCCGCTGCGTTTTACAGAAGGAGCACGCCTTCGTCTTCGCTTCGGGCGGGCCGCAGACGGAAGCTAAACAACGCTCAATCACGGATGAACATTTCAGCTCGCCAGCTCATGCTTGGAACTAGCGCCGCGAAATCCAGTGCCGCTCAGAGCATGGCGCGATAGATCAAAAGTGGCCGCCGACGAATCTAACGTGCAAGCTTGGTACATCAGTTTTATGTTGGGGCGGCTAATGGCCGTGGCCGTTATCCCCGGGCATTTTTCGACTTCGACGAGAGGCGCCGGCCAGCCGCAGGCTCGTACGGTTGTGCGATCGTGAAAGCGAACGCGGGCTGGGTAGCCCTTTCATGAAGCGGGCGAGTGCTCGCGAACTTACGTAGCAGAGTCACCATCGCTGTCAGAAAGCTCACCTCCGCTGTCTTGAATGCGCCAAGCATTCCGCGTGCGCGACATTAGGACGCAAAACGGAAGCGCATTTACGTACATCGCAGTGGCGCAAATCCTGCTACGCGTGCGCGGGCGCAAAAGTAGAGGAGGCGGCCGTGGGTCTCGATCTGCCAAATGACAATCTGATCCGAGGTCCGCTGCCCGAAGCACATTTGGATCGCCTCGTTGACGCCGTTAATGCGCGCGTTGATCGTGGAGAACTGAAGGTGATGTTACTCACCGGCGCATCGCGCGGAATTGGCCATGCCACTGCCAAGCTATTCTCGGAGGCAGGCTGGCGCATCATTTCTTGCGCACGCCAACCGTTCGACGGCGAGCGATGCCCCTGGGAGGCTGGGAATGACGATCATTTCCAGGTCGACCTCGGCGATCATCGAATGCTGCCGCGCGCAATCACCGAGGTTAAGAAACGCTTGGCCGGTGCGCCCTTGCACGCGCTGGTGAATAATGCGGGTGTGTCGCCGAAAACGCCCACAGGCGATCGGATGACATCGTTGACCACCTCAACCGATACCTGGATGAGGGTCTTTCATCTTAATCTGGTGGCTCCGATCCTGCTGGCGCAGGGTTTGTTTGATGAGCTAAGAGCCGCGTCAGGATCGATCGTGAATGTGACTTCAATCGCGGGCTCGCGGGTGCACCCATTCGCCGGTAGCGCCTATGCGACCTCGAAAGCTGCGCTTGCGAGCCTCACACGCGAATTGGCCCACGACTATGCGCCGCATGGCATTCGCGTCAATGCGATCGCGCCCGGCGAAATCAGGACCGACATGCTGTCGCCCGACGCGGAAGCGCGCGTCGTGGCAAGTATCCCGCTGCGCAGAGTGGGTACTCCGGACGAAGTGGCCAAGGTCATCTTCTTCCTATGCTCGGATGCGGCGAGCTATGTTACGGGTGCCGAGGTGCCGATCAACGGTGGCCAGCATCTGTGAAGCGGCCGGCCCGGCGGCGAAGCTGACTTGAGCTTCCCAACGGACTCACGTTCTCCGCTGACCACGCGCATACAATCAACAGAAAATGAATCGAAGGCACACGGCAAGTTTACTGTCGTGCCATGAAAAAGTGTCACGGTTCGATGTCATCTCGTCAACACTTGGCGCTAGATCGAGAGTGACATGCAAAACGAACCTCGCCAATCCGGACATGGGTCCAGGGAGGATGATCAAGGAAACGGAGACAGGCTTATGCTGCATATCCCCTCCTCGAGCGAAAGACCTGCCTCGCAGCCGGAACCGGAGCGTGCCCCCCCGGGGGAGCCGTCGCATGAGAGCGCGCTGGCCGGCATCTACGAAATATCGAAAATACTAAATGCTCCCGGCCGGCTCGAAGTCACCTTGGCCAACGTTCTCGGTCTTCTGCAATCGTTTGTGCAGATGCGACACGGCCTCGTCTCGCTGTTCAACGATGACGGCGTTCCAGAACTTACAGTTGGCGCCGGCTGGAGCGAAGGCACTGACGAACGTTACCGGACGTGCGTGCCGCAGAAAGCAATCCACGAGATCGTAGCGACAGGCAGGTCTCTTATGGTCGAGAATGTAGCCGCCGAGACGGCCTTCAGCGCTGCCGACCGGGAGGTTCTCGGCGCCTCTGATAGTATACCGGTAGCGTTCATCGGGGTCCCGATTCGCGTTGATTCGACGGTCGTTGGTACGCTGACGATCGACCGTATCCCGGAAGGCAGTTCAAGTCTTCTCGAGTACGATGCGCGGCTGCTCGCCATGGTCGCGAACGTGATAGGACAAACGATCAAGTTACATCGCTTGTTCGCCGGCGATCGCGAACAATCGTTGGTGGACAAGGACCGGCTAGAGAAACAGACAGTTGATCGTGGGCCGCCCGCTCGCGAGCGCAAGCAGCTTCAGGCACACGGGATCATTGGCGACAGCCCGGCGCTGAGCGCACTGCTTGAGAAGATTGTCGTTGTAGCCAGATCAAACAGCACGGTTCTGCTGCGTGGCGAATCCGGTACCGGGAAGGAGCTGGTAGCCAAGGCCATTCACGAGTCGTCCGTTCGTGCTAAGCGGCCGTTCGTTAAGCTGAATTGCGCGGCGCTCCCCGAGACGGTCCTGGAATCGGAATTGTTTGGCCATGAGAAAGGTGCCTTTACCGGTGCTGTCAGCGCCCGCAAGGGGCGCTTCGAGCTTGCTGACAAAGGGACGCTATTTCTTGACGAGATCGGAGAGATCTCACCTCCGTTCCAGGCGAAGTTGCTGCGAGTTCTGCAAGAGCAGGAGTTCGAGCGCGTCGGCAGCAATCACACGATTAAAGTCGATGTTCGGGTGATAGCTGCGACCAACAGGAACCTTGAAGAGGCTGTGGCAAGGAGCGAATTCCGCGCGGACCTCTACTATCGTATTAGCGTAGTTCCCTTGTTGTTGCCGCCGCTTCGCGAAAGACGCAGTGATATTCCGCTGCTCGCAAGAGAGTTCCTCAGAAAGTTTAACAGCGAGAACGGCCGCTCTCTTACTCTGGAGGCGAGTGCGATCGATGTACTGATGAGCTGTAAATTTCCGGGAAATGTCCGCGAACTCGAGAACTGCATCGAGCGGACCGCGACACTCAGTGCCGGAACATCGATTGTAAGAAGTGACTTTGCATGCAGCCAAGGCCAATGCCTTTCCACGACGCTTTGGAAAAGCACATCGTATGGCAAGACAGACCCGGCGGCACCGATGCAACCGGTGCCTGCAAAGTCCATCATCCCGCTGGCTGAAACGGCCCCTCCGCCGCAGGCTGTCTGCGAACCGGGCTCATTGGCACCTTCCGGCACAGTTCTCGTTAGTGGTGCGAGAATGGCTGATCGCGAGCGGGTCGTTGCGGCTATGGAAAAGTCTGGCTGGGTGCAGGCCAAGGCAGCGCGCCTACTCGGGCTAACCCCGCGCCAAGTCGGCTACGCGCTGAGGAAATACGGAATCGAGATAAAGCGGTTCTGAGCGCCCCGCATCGGCCTGGACTGATTCCGCCAAATCGATAAGTGAAGACGGTCCGCGTAGTTAATCTAGCAATCTGAGGGGAATGGACCGCCGGGGGCGTCGGCTTGCCACGACCCCGAGAAGGGCTCAACTATTCAGCGACAGATGGGGCGGAGAGCCTCACTTGCGAGTCGCACAATCGCGAACCGCCGGTTGCTCGAAATGCAAAGAGCTATCATCCTTATCTCAATCAAGCCGGATTGGCGAACGCAATGCTTAATGACCCTCGACCGGTCCGGGCCTGCAGGGGATTAGCGGCAGTCAATCCGCAAGCAGTCCCGCCGCCACTTGCCAGCGTGGTGCTGCGAAACAGCGCTGTCCGAGCCTGCTTTGTGCCGGCATCCCTTTCAGGAAGCGCGGGGTAGAGAGGGCGCACTACCCGGTGTTAAGCCTTGTGACAGCGAGCGGTCCCAAGCGGCGGGGATGGTACAAGACTTGCTGTTCTCTTCCCAACTGACGTAACTTTAGGAGCAACACCTTGCATAATATTGTCTGCATCAAGCAAGTTCCGGACTCGGCGCAGATCCGCGTGCACCCCGTGACCAATACAATCATGCGTCAGGGAGTGCCGACCATCATCAACCCGTATGACCTATTCGCGCTCGAGGCCGCGCTGGGGCTGCGCGATCGGTTCGGTGGCGAAATTACCGTGCTTACCATGGGGCCGCCATCGGCAGAGGAGTCGTTGCGAAAGGCGCTGACTTATGGTGCTGATCGCGCCGTCCTACTTACTGATCGCTGCTTTGCGGGCTCGGATACGCTGGCCACTACGTATGCGCTTGCAACAGCGATCCGGAAAATTGGCAAGGAATATGGTCCGGCAAACCTCATCTTCACGGGAAAGCAGACCATCGACGGCGATACAGCGCAGGTTGGTCCTGGCATCGCGAAGCGACTGGGCGTAGGGCAGCTAACTTACGTTGCGAAGGTCAGATCCGTGGACGTCGCCAATGAAACAATTGAAGCGGAGCGGCGCTCGGAAGGCGGTGTGCAGGTTCTGCACACTAGGTTGCCCTGCCTCATCACCATGCTTGAGGCGACGAATCAGATTCGGCGAGGCGCGATGGCGGATGCCTTGCGTGCCGCGCGAGCCAAAATCGTGAAATGGAGCGCGCAAGATGCAGGTGTCGAAGACATCTCCAAATGTGGGCTCAAGGGCTCGCCGACTGTCGTCAAACGTGTGTTCGCTCCCCCTGCGCGGGCCGAGAGGGCGGCGCTGGTTGAGTCCGCCGAGCAGCCGGCGCAGGCGCTAATAGACGCAATCTTCTTGAATCAACCGAAGCTCGAAACCGATCTGGCGACACTTGCTCGTGACGCCCGATCTGGACTGTCCGGGCAATGTTAGCAACGCGCTCCAAGAAATGTATCAACGCTCGCACCCGAGTCGATGAGAGCGCAACATGTCGTTGTGCAACGCGGTAAGCTACCATAAGAGTTTGCTATGCCATCCGTCGATCTCGCCATCGGCTGAGGCCGCATGTTCCGTAGAGCACGTTATCGCTACGATCGAGTCCGGAGCCGCCCAGGATTGCCGGGGCACGGCCAAACAGGCCTGCGCATATTTCAGATCTTCCGTTTTGTCGTGTTCGACCGTGGAAGACCATTGCGTCCTCCGTACCGGTCGCGAGCAAAGACGGAATACGTCAGCAACCCGGGTCACCATGCTAGCGCTGCCGTCTGCACGTCCAAAGCCCTGTCGCTGGCTTTAAGGAGCAAAGCCAACCTATGCGGCGCCTTTGAAGCAATCCGCCAATTCAGCAGCCGTGTGTATGTGAACAGCCGCTGTTTCGTTCCTGACGGCGGTGCGCAGCCTCTCAAGTGCTATGCACTTGCTATGAGGATAGGTCACAAGTGTTATACCAGCTTCTTCGGAATCTGACGGAGCAAATTCAAGAGTTGGCATGATGGTTGCTGTTAGCCAGTAAAAATTAAGAGGGGGTAACCGCGAATGCGAAGAACAGGCGAGCGGCATGCCACGAACGACCTGAGGCCCTGTGAGGTCGGTAGGCACGAATTGGATTTTACAATGCTGTACCAAGTTGACAGCGGTTCGATGAAATGGCGGCAGCAGCAACCGCGAGGGCTTCATTCATTTGCTCAGGCAGCCAAAGCTGCACCGCGCGACTAGGCGTGTCATTCGCGCATGCGGCATTAGCATCAGAATGGCATGCGCGGCGAAGTATCCAAGACGATTCTCCGCGCGCATGCTCGCCGTGGCTGCCATTGCGGCATCGGATTGCTGCTGGACTGGAAGCCAACCGGATCCTCGCCGCTCCCTCAATGAACGAAGTCCCTTCGATGCGCATGACCAGGACAGAGAAGACCGCAATCTGCCGTGGCCAGGAGAACGACGAAAGTTTGCGTGAAAGGTGAACGCAACATTAGGCCCTTTGAAGCCAATGAACTCAGCGCGGTCAATAGTCGGCCCGGACATGAAGGTAGCTTCGTCAAGGACCGTTTCGCTTCTCATCTGCAGGGAGTCAAATGATATCTCAAGCGTCTCGATTTGCACCGGATCAGCCTCCGAAGTTATCCTGCGAGTACTTGACTGAGCGAGTGCGAGCCTTGTTCGGCCCGCATCCGTTCGCCTCCCAGATGTCCGGAGACCAGGTCGCCAGCCTGCTGCCTGAATACCTAGCGATGTCACAGGCGTTCCCGTACCTGCAGGCAGGGTCGCAAAGGGACCTCATATTCGATGCAATGCATCAAAATCGGGACATTGGGAGGGACATTGAACTGACCAGCGTGGTCGCGAATTTTATCTGCTGGGATGAGACCGGTGGCCATGGCGGGATTCTCCGGGGCGGCAAGGCGGCGTTGCCCGATATTCTTTTGACAGAAAACTTTCACTCCAACCTCTTGAGAAAGGATGCTGCACGACTACTCGGCAGAGCGATAAGGCCCAACTATAGCGACAGGACGAAGCAGTACCTGCATTCTCTCTATGCCGGATTGTCATCGAAAGACCCCCTGGTTCGTTGCGCCTACATGGTCGCCTTTGAGCTCCATGCTGCAGACATGATCCAGTCGCTGTGGACCACTCTGGTCAAAACCTTCAAGGCGCGGCCGGACGATCTTGAGTATTTTCGCGGCCATGTCGGCGGAGAAGATCCCGCGGAGAAGTACCACGGAGAAATGACAGGCCGGCTGATTGGTGAACTTGTGCAGCCTGGCCTTAATGATCGCTTTTTGAATGAATTCGGCCGAGCCTATCGGCTCAGCGTCCAGTGGTGTCGCGATCTGCTCGGAACGGCGGCGCGTACGGGAGATGATCACTCCGAGATGCAACATCATGGCCGTTGTCATTGCGGCGCTATCAAATTCTACGTCAATGCACCTCGAGAGCTCTCTGCAGTTCGATGCAATTGCTCAATTTGTCAAATGTCTGGATTTGTCCACTTGCTCGTACCTGGCGATAAGCTGCGCATCGAGTGCGGCGAAGAGTTCCTCACGACATACCAGTTCAACAAGAATATTGCGCGGCACACGTTTTGCCGGCTTTGTGGCGTAAAGCCATTCTATAGGCCGAGGTCGAATCCCTCCGGGTACAGCGTAAATATCCGATGTCTGGATAGAAAGACCATCGAGCACTTAAGAATATCTGAGTTCGATGGCGCGCATTGGGAGCAAGCATTCCTGTCAATGCAGCAGGACCCGGAGTCATGCTTCGAAGATCAAAGGAGTGAGCTCGAATGGCGCGCGCAATGAAAGATAAATCCTGTCTTCTTTCAGAAGAAGTCCTGACAAAGTACCGGATTGAGCTGCTAGGGTCTGTACCTAAATAGCGCCACGTGATTCTCTTGCCTACGTGTTGATTCGGGGGCGAGAGAATGCGCGCTGGTTTGTTTTGGCTGAACGACAGGCAATGGGCGCGTATCGAACCGCATCTGCCGAGGGGACTGACGGGGCCGGATCGGGACGACGACCGACGCATCGTCAGCGGCATCATTCACATGCTGCAATCGGGTGCACGATGGCGTGATTGTCCACGTGAATACGGCCCTTACACGACGATCTACAATCGCTTCAATCGCTGGGCCAAGCGAGGACGATGGTGCGCAATCTTCGAAGCGCTGGCCAAGCCTGGCGAAGACGGCGTCGTACTGTCGCTCGACTCGACCTCGATTAAAGCTCACCGGTGTGCCTCCGGCGGAAAAGGGGGGAGCACAATCAAGCAATCGGCCGCTCGCGCGGAGGCCGCACGACAAAAATCCATGCGCTGAGCGATCCGCTCTGCCGGCCGGTCGTCCTGCATCTGACTCCAGGCCAGGATGCCGATATCGCTGCGGCTCCCGATGTCCTGGCGCTCGCGCCACCCATGAGCGTGCTCCTCGCCGACAAAGGGTATGATGGCGACAAGCTTCGCGGCGCAATCATTCGTCGTGGCGCCAAGCCCGTAATCCCCAATAAATCTAACCGTGTCGTCATCCATCGCTTCAACAAACGCGCCTACAAAGGACGAAATGTCATCGAACGCTGCTTTTGCAGGCTCAAGGACTTCCGGCGCATCGCCACGCGATATGACAAGCTCGCCCGTAATTTTTTGGCCGCTGTTCATCTCGCCGCTCTCGTCGCATATTGGCTCAATTGAGTCTGGACCCTAGTAAAGGGGTCCGTCGTAATCGCCCCGCAAATGTTATTCACTCAAGACGACATAGCCAGGATCGATCAGCTGCAGGCTGAGATTCCGGAAGAAGAAGTGCGGGAGGGAGATGCGGGCGACTTGCACAGCGTCTTTGTCCAGCGCGTGAGGGTAGACCCGCCCGGCCACGCGCCTAGCAACGTGAGTGGTACTGCTTCGGGTCAGATCATGGAGCTGCTCGAAAGTAGAGATCGCAGCTTCGCGCTAAGAAAGATCTTCGGAGCATCCGCAGATTACGTGGTTCGCCGATGCCAGATGCATCGTATGCCGCCGGGGTCCTTTATCGGCATTCATTTGGATGCGGCGAGTGATCCGGATTTCGAGTACTCGGTGATTGTGCAGCTAGCGAGAGACTTCGACGGCGGTGAATTCGTGGTATATCCAACCGGGTACGAACAACACGTATTCCGGCCGCCATTTGGCGCTGTGCTTGTCACAACCTGTAAGGTCCGGCATGAGGTAAAGCCGGTATCAAGCGGGGAGCGCCGATCCCTCGTATACTTCTGTTCAAAACGCAGCGGCGTGAACCGCCGGATCATCGAGGGTTCTAACGCTCGGCCCTAGCGTGCCGCGCCTGATATGGGTCTCTGCAAATCGTGGGCTGAGCGAGCTCTCCGGGGAATTGATGGCTTTCCCATCTTGCGGGTCCTTCGTGAGGTCCGACACGAGTCTGGTCGCAAGCGATGGCTTACATTGATCGTACGCGTCCGGTGACGGCCCCTAGTTGGGCGTCTTGAGCGGATGGCCGACCTCGCTCATGGGGCATGAGCGACGTTCTGAGGTTACCAATTCCGGGCGTGAGTTCGTGGACGCGCTTGGCGAGATGATCCAGCAGGCAGGCCAGCACAAGCCTGTGGATCTAGGGCTTGGCTGTGGCGATGAAGTGATCGCTTTGGTCGTGTCATTGTTACTCCAAGCTCTGCGCCCCGATCCGGGCCTTTTCCTCGCCCGTCCATCGTCGGCGACGATCCCAGTGATCACCTCGACGCGACGATCACCTTGCTACTGGCTCGAGCATGGTATTTGCCATCGTTCCTCCTCCACGGATCCGCTCATGCCGAGCTGTATCGCGGGCGCCGAAAGGGGAGCGGTTGGGGCCTCACGCCGTTACAATGGGCCGAATATTTCCACCACAATCACCACAATCACGAGGAGAGTGGTCGCAAAGGCCATGATGACCATTCCGCTGCCCGCAGGTAGGAGGCTGAGAGGCGAGGCGATAGGATTGCAGATCGACGGCATCACACGGGGCGGGAGATTGAGCCTCTCAGTGCTATCGAAGATATAGCTAGTCGGGCGTCGGGACTCACGGACCACACATCCAAAGCTGGGTTGCATCCCCGCGGAATTGTCAGCCAGCTGGTCCCGACCGGGGTTGTCCGGCGGCTGCCCGGGAACGAGCGGCGTTTGGCTGTAGTAGGGACCACCATGCTTGGAGCTCGGTGCCACCTCGCGCAGAGCAGTCTGCCTGACAAATGCGGAACTTGCGCCAGCGGCCACATTCATGGCTTTTGCAACTCCAGATGCAAGCAGAATCAAAGCCAAGTCGAACAAGATCAATCGGATCAGCCTCATTGGGGCTCCGAAGATAGCTGCTGCGGCCGCGTTCTTTGCGGCAACTCCTGCTCCTATGCAGCAATTTACGTGCCGGCAAAGTGCGGTCTTTTGGGGCCGCTTATTTCATAGTGAAACTCGCATAAACCCAAGCCAGCGAGTGCAATCGCGCATCGTATTGTCGAGTTTCAACGTAGGCGTCGCAAATCGGCCAAGCAGGACGTGCAATGCGATTAGCTTTTGGGGTCGGCAACTGCGCTGGCAGCCTTACGCCATGACGCTCGTCGCTGTACAAGCTTCGGCGCACCGCTGGTCTCGTCCGGGACGAACAAGAGCACTCTCATAGGGCCACCATTCATCGTCCGACCAAAGCTTGCTCGGTGATTGGGGCACCTTCGTCGCCACGTGAAGGAAGGGAGGCGCGCGTTCCCGGTGCGCGATGGTGTATCCCAGGCTTCGAAGCGATGAATTGAGCGGCTGACGATGTTTGCTACGACTTCAATAGTCGGTGTTGCTGATCGTGGGCCGCGGGCCTGTTCGGCGCAATCACAACGCACTCCACAGTGCCAGCCTTTTCATCGGCAGCAAGCGGGATCACGCCCTCCTTACGTGTGTGGTCGAATATAAGTCCATCCTTGACGAGACGATCATGCGCCGCCCGGAAGGATGCTGATCGCACATTTCTCACAGATAAAATAACGTTACAGCCGAAATAGTCGACGCCTAGCAGCCGGACGGCAATGTCGTGTAACACCGAGCCGCCACCCCAGCGGCCGTTCGCTTCATTGAACAGCAACCGCCCGTCTTGTGCGAAAATGGCGTCGATGTTGATCATTCCGCGATACCCCAGGTCTCGCGCGAGTGCCACAAAACGGTAGGCATGGGCCTGGGCAGCTAACAATTGCTCTTCCTCCAAGTCGCTTGGAAGCTCAAGTCCCGTCCGGATCAGAGCTCTTTCGGATCGGTCTGCGCTTTTACGCAGACGTATGCTTCCACTATTGACAAAAGCGATTGATGCATCATCCTGGATTGTATACTCGAGATAGAATAAAGATCGGGCCAAGTGGTACGATTCCACGACCAGCGTCTTACACGAGGCTGTTGTCATCTCAGACCACAATGCTTCGGGATCAAACGACGGCCACGAAACCCACCGAGTATCTCTGGCTCCAGGTAGCGGATCGCTCTTATTGCTGGTCAGGATGACGTTTCCAACTCCACCAGCTCCATTATCCAACTTTACAATGACCGTGCCGGTCTCGGATTTGAGGGAGGTGACGGCTTTGAACAGTCCATTTGGGTCTGTCGCGACTGATCCATGGGGGAGCGGAAGTGCAACGCTTGTTGCCAATTGACGGAAGTGGCTCTTGCGATTCAACAGATCAGGCCCGCGCTGCAAAGCGAAGTCGTCACCGGTCTTCGGTATGCCTAGAATGGCCGCCAAGCGTGCGACGCCTTCAGTAGAGTAGCAGGGATACAATTGCCAGTCTGATTTCTGGCGAATATGTCTTTTGAGCCGCTCGACAACAGTTTTGGACAGTAACGTACAATCATCGAGGATTGTCGATTGGCGGCTCGCAGGTACAAGCAGGCGAAGAGCCGATGAATGGAAATTGAGCGTTCCGCCAATGAAGGATAACAGATCGGCCGGGATCACTACCGGAGAGACTATCAGGTCGCCCTCCTGAGCAAACCACGCTGAACGAAATGCCGAGTTGGCGGCCAGCGAAAGTTGAGCTTTTGTTAGGTGGGCGCCCGACATCTGAGGCGTACCGGCATTCATAATCAGGATTCGCGGCATTCTCGACCTCCGGACATCTGGTCGTGATCAGGATGGGATCGTCATGGCAACCACGAAGTCGTTGCCATGCCGTGGCAAGGCTCTGGGAGAGGGGAGAATTTGCGCCATCTCGATGTCACCTGCGATGCAGCGGGAGAGAACGGCCCGCCTCGAATCTGCCGATCTCAATTTATGGCTCGGCCGCGTATGAAATGATCTCGCAGAGCCCGATAAACGGGCTCTGACCAAACATGGGCGATCAGCGCTTGCGCCTCGATCCGGCAGTCGCCGCCGCTTGGTCACATAAGCGGCGGGTGCGTCTTCCCATCGAGCAACGGCTCGACCGACCAGCATTCGGCTACATTTGGATGTTCCGTAAGCACTCGCTCTATTCTTGCTGGAAAGATATTCTCGCTTGAAATAATCGAGAGTTGTTTTGCCGCGGTGAAGCGGAATAGATCCATCGGCCTCGCAGTGTCCATTGTCGCCGGCGAGGCTGGGGATCTCGAGTCGGGCTCCTCTCATGGCTCTCCAAGGCGCGAGCGATCCGCTCAATGTATCGATTGAGGATGACATAGCTGGACGGCTTCCGTTCGAAATGAATCGCGGTCTTGTCAAAGGTATAGGTAGCGCTTCCCTCGGCCGGGGTGGAAAAATTCAGCTTGCTATTCATGCGTGTCAGGTCCGCGCATTCTGTTTGCGCCACCCGCAACGGCCCCCCAAATCCTGACGAGGCCCCGGTCATATGCTTCGGCTGGCGCTTGTACAGGCTGTGCTCACACGGTCTTGGCGGAAGCCTTCTTTTAATGGCTGTCATGGGGTGCGAACGATGGATATCGCTCGAGGGAAATCTGCCGATCGATCGATCACTCCGCTCTGCTCAGCTGCGGTGTGCATCTTCCGGTAATGATCGGCACACCACGAAGAGGTCTTCTTGCCGCGTTTTTGATATACAGGCTCGCCGCACATATAGGCCGCTCTCATATCTCCATCTTTGAAACCGATGATGCAACGGCACTGGCCTTCAACATGATGAACTAACAGGACCTTCTTAAGGCCATCGCGGTCTTTCAACTTGCTGCTCCAGCCTGCCAAACAATTTCTTCCGATGCCGCGCTGGTCACGCGGAGTCGCCCGCGCGGGCCACTCGTCGAAACCCGCGCGGGCTCACCATCTGCCAAACCTTGCACGGTCGAAACGCCTTGCCAGGTGCGGAAAGGAGCTTGAAGGTGGCGGGTTCGGCGAACTGAGTTTTGTGCGTTGCTGCGCGAGACGAGCAGCTTCAGGAAGCGGGCGCCACCTAAGCGCTTCCGATAGACTTCCACGTCGATCAATTCTGACCTTATCGGCTCCCGTGGCGAAGTGGCCGCCGGCGGCCATATTGTCAGGATCAGAAATGCCGAACCATTTAGAGCTACGTGCGAGCTCTGGCGCCGCGATCGGAACTCGCTGCACAGCCCTCCCGAGCGAGGGACTATAGACAATGAGGAGCATGACCGGCCATCGGTCAGCGGATATGACCAGCTGAGGCATTCGCAGTCCCTCACACGATAGGTGCCACGCCCGAGAGCGTACGATTTAACGTTACGTCAGATTCAAGCCCCTTTTTTGCGGCCTATGAAAACGTGACCAAGGTAATGCTGGCCCAAGCAGTCCCCCAAGGGGCTATCGCGAACATGTAGCGCCGCCGTGAGGGGGGCGAGCCCCAGTTAATGAGGGCCATTGAGGAGAGATCCAGCGAACGCGTCGGCGGCGTACCCAACGCACGTCGCCGCTCGCTTCCGGCGAAATTTGGAGTTGCTCAGGGGGCGTATGCGGGAATCACCATCGGCGGTCAGTCTGAGAAGGCGAGATATCGAAGCCAAGCTTGGCAAGTGTTTTTGGCGTTTGCGTAAAGCGCCACGCTGGCCTGCCAGTCTCTCGGCATGTAGGCGGCAACGGCGCACCTAATGCGCTCTCAGCAGAACACGTCGTTTTGCCTCGAAAAGATGCTCATCCAGGGTATCGTGCAGCGCACGCCGCAGCTCTGGCGGGATGGAGCTATCTGTATCGATCAATTCCCGAAACTTCCGGATGATGTGTTCTATTGTTGCGATCGTTCCCAGTGTTTCCATCCTCTGCCAGGGCATCATCCATTGTCTCCTTTGGCGCGTAACGCACGTTGCGCCGCGGGTCCTCACCTCAGCAACCGGGCCGAGAACAGCCTCTAGTCGGCAAAGGGGTGGCTGTCGGACACCTGCTCAGCGCGAGTTGTTTCGTCAGCGGCGCTCACTCAAATTCCGCAGAAGTGGCGCGCATTTGCAGCTGCAATATTCTTGCGCACGTAAGCTGCACTCTTGATCGCATTAGTCGAGCCTCAGCCAGCTCAGCTTTAGGCGTTTGAAACCGCAATCAAGCGAGTCAGCCGGGCGGCTGCAGCGCCGTGATCAAGTGATTCTTGGCCAAGTGCCACGCCTTGCTGTAGGTTCGAGGCACGACCGGCCACCACCAGTGCCGCCGCCGCGTTCAAAAGTGCGGCATCACGAAAAGGGCCTGGGAGGCCGTCGAGCACTTTCTCTAACGCAATGGCATGAGACTCGCAATCACAGCTCTCCAGCGCATCGGCGCGGTAGCGGGGGAGCCCGGCTTCTTCCGGCGTCACTTCGAACGTGCGGACTGTACCGGCCTCGACCGCAGCAACAAAGCTTGTCCCGGCGAGGGATATTTCATCGAGCCCGTCCGAGCCATGAACAACCCATACCGAATCGGCACCCAGGTTCTTCAAGACGTACGCCAATGGCTGCACCCATTTGCGAGCGAAAACTCCAAGGATCTGCCGCTTGACGCCGGCCGGATTAGACAAAGCCTCGATTAGATTGAACATTGTGTGGGTTCCAAGCACGCTTCGGATCTGGCTGATGCGCTGCATCGCAGGATAGCCGGCTGACGCAAACATGAAGCCAATGCCGGCTTCGTGCACACAACGTGCGATCGCATCAGGCTTGAGATCGACCTTTACGCCTAGACTCGCCAACACGTCTGCGGTGCTTGAACGCAAAGTCGCAGCGCGGTTAACATACTTGGCGACAGGAACGCCGGCCCCGGCGACGATGAAGGAAGCGCACGTCGATACGTTGAGCGGACGCATCGCCCCGTCGCTCGCACCAGTGATATCGATGGGGTCGCATTGCATTTCCACCTTGGGCATTAAATTCCGCATTGCGGACGCGGCGCCGGTGACTTCTTCGACTGTTTCGCCGCGGACTCTCATCCCAATCAACAAGCCACCGATCTGCGAGGGAGTTGCGTCACCCGACATCATGCTGTCGAACGCTGACGCAGCCTCCTCGCGCGTCAGTATGGCGCCCGTGGCAACTTTCGCGATGATCGACTTGAGCGGTTCCATCGAACTGTGCACGTCCCTTGTCCAATCTGAGCTGCGACCGTTCAGCCAGACGTCTTTGCAGCCGAGTGCCTTGTTGCAGCTGCCTGTCTATTCGCACTCGCTATGCCGCACTTGTCCAACAGGCGGCCGACAGATGAAACGTGAGCATCTGTGGCGACGCTACAACCTGACGCTACGTGAGGGTCAAGCCCTCTCCATTCGATGGTGCCCTAGATAGGACGCCGGCGGCTGGTCAGAGGACTGCAGTCGCTTGATACCAGAACAATAGCGTCGTCTCGAGCCTGCTTGCCGGCGATATTAGGAGGGTCACAAGGCTTTTGGCTTCCGGCGCCGCCGTGGCGGGGGCCGCCGGTTAACCTTCGTGCGATGTGCTGCACGTGAGCTGGGACGACTTCTGGTAAGGAGCCGGGCGGACAAGTCGTAGCACCTTCACTTCGATCTGCTGCTCTGATTGCCGATGTCCCGCCCGGAGATCACGTATCGGCATTGCTGACTGAGGCGATCTTGCTTGGATCTGAGGCAGACAGTGATAGCAAAGCGATCTGGTATATGACTACTACAAAGGCGTAACACGTCTTCCATACAGGCCTCTTTCTCCTCTGCGGTCGGCGCTTGATCAAGCGCGTTGGCTGGCGCGAGCATGACCGTTGTCATTGCCAGGCCAAGAGCGATGGCGCCGTAGCGAAGTCCGAGGTCCGAAGCCAACTTAGTTCGTTGTTTCTGAATCATAACATTCCTTCAATTCGGGTGGGGTGACGTTTTGTTCTTGCTGTGTGCGGAGCGCATCATCTGCCAACCGGAAAGCTGCGGATCTGCTTAGCTGGCTGTCGGCAAGCTCGTTATTCTACTTTGCGGTTCTCATTGTACGGAGCCCGTCATCCGCCGGGAATGACATTCGATGAATCGGGGGTAGGCCTGCACCGGATGGTGTTAGGCTCTCTATTTCGTCGTCCTGGGCTAGCGTACATATTTGAAGCATTCGCAAATGTCGTGATGTCAGGAATCCCCTGGCTCTCAGTGGTGATCCCCACTTGTCCCAACTCGTACAATCTAACGATGCATGCGATTCAAAGTCTCTTCATAAGACCGATGGTCTAAAGCTGTCGGGGGCTGTGGACTAGGGATCGACCGCTTCGGCAGCCGAGCCACGAGCGTCGCTCCTACGTGATGATACGGAGCGTAGGTGTCGCAATTGTTTGATCTACGAATTGCATGCTCTCGGCATGAATCCGAAAAGCAAACTCTACCAACCCGATCACTGGCGAGGCCGCGCGCAAGCAACGCGAAAGAAGGCGGCAGCGCTCGTTGACGGGAAAGCAAAAGACAGGTTGCTTAAGATTGCCTTCGAATACGACAAGTTAGCGCAGCGCGCCCTCGTGTGGCGGATGCGCAAAAATGAGGACGATACGTGGCCTGAGCAAGAGCTGTAAGCGCTGCTACGGCCAATCAAGGCTTCAGCCTTTTGAACTATACCCAACCCAAGGGCGAGGCTGATATCGCTCAACAAGCAAGTCAATCCCGCCTGCTCCGAGCGTTGCGGGAGCGAGGAGCGAGGCGGCCGGGCCGTCCTATGCCATAGGACGTGAGGGCGGAGCCGGCCGCTTGCCCAACGTTCCTTCAGGTCTCTTTGCTTCGTCAGCTTCTCGAAAGCTAGCTTTCACATAACGGTAATGCGGAGTACCAGTTCTCACTTGCAGTCAATCCGTTGCGCCTAACGAGGAAGCCCGGATGCCACCTGCGCGGTACGTCGAGCTGCTACTGGTCATTTTTGGCACTTAGCCGCGGCCGCAACGGCATATCAGTGTCTTTCATTTCAGACATCTGGGTTATGCGTCGGAATTCCTATTGCGGTCGCCGGAACAGCGCACTCTAAATCCAGGTCGCAGCGCGAATTGCGCGCCGGCATCAGGTTATTCGCAGCCGTGGCGGCTGCAGCATGCGATAGGCCCTAGAAGCCTCGCGCGGTCGCCATGCACGGGAGGCTGTCAGAAGAAGGCTGTGATGACCAAGTAGATTCCAGCCCAAAGCACCGCATTTATGAGAAGTGCGACGAGGAGCTCCCAGTTCCACCTTCTCTGCGGTTGCAAGGAGGGACGATCGGCGCCGAAATGCTTGATCATTGGGGGCTTTGTTGCGCGCGAATGTACGTCTCATTGCGCTGAGCGCCGGCCAACAGAAATATGCCAAGCTTTGCATGCCTCCTATCACTCATAAGCTAGCAGTCCTCTCTTCATAGGGCGGTAGGAGAAACGATGTTCGTTGCGTCGCGACCACTCGGCCGATTGATTGCTCGTGTATCTTCGGAACGGCAAGGTCGCGTTCGGCCCACGCAGCAAGCTACATGCCAGAAGGTAGAACTGTCGGCAGCGCCTTTCATTTGATGGGTTGGTCAAACGGAGCCGCTGCGCGACGTCGGAGTCGCGACATTCCTGTCGGAAACAAAACCCGCATTACCGTGTGCAACGAACACCGGCGGCGACGCCGGTGATGCTGTGTTGAAGATGGGAGTTTGGCCTCCCGGAGCCGGCCTTCAGGGGCAGGCTTCAAACCACCTCATGCTGCCGCGTTCAAAAGGCGCGGTGGTGAGCGATGAGGAAAAAGGCGGTGAATGAAACCGTCAGGTAAGTGACAAGAAGATGAGTGCAAGCGAACCGCCGATGACGTATCGAAATGGGTTCAAGATGCTGTCAAGACGGGCGTGGGGTAGTAGCGCTCGGAGGAGTGTGGGCGGAGCCTGTTTACGGCCCACGCGGCAGCCGGTGCATAGGCGGCATGATCTCGTCACAGGCTTCAACACGGAACGTCGGAACCTGACGCAATGCGTCAGGGGCGGAGCAACCCGTAATAGTGAGGAAGCGGCTGTAATGGCCGTGGAGCAAAGGGGTTGCGTTATCCTGCCGGCGTCACTGCGCCAACCGGGAAGACCGGGAGGAGCACGGTGAACTCCGGCAAACCGTTGCCCATCACCAAGCGGATGGTGTGGGAAGCCTATAAGCTTGTGAAGAAGGGAAAGGCGGCGGGCGTCGATGGCCAGAGTCTCGAAGACTTTGCCGGCGATCTTGAGAACCACCGCTACCGGCTGTGGAATCGGTTGGTGTCAGGAAGTTACTTCCCGCCACCAGTGCGGCGGGTCGAGATTCCTAAGGCCGGCGGTGGGATTCGTCCTCTTGGCATACCGACGGTCGCGGACCGTATCGCCCAGATGGTGGTCAAACGGTGTCTGGAGCCGGTGTTGGATGGAGAATTTGATCCGGACTCCTACGGCTACAGGCCCGGAAAATCGGCCCATCAGGCCATAGAGCAGGCGCGTAAGCGGTGCTGGCAGCACGACTGGGTCGTAGATCTCGACATCAAGAGCTTTTTCGACACGATCGATCATGAACTCTTGATGCGCGCGGTCTATCGACACACGAAAGCTGACTGGATCCGGCTCTACATTGAGCGGTGGCTTAAGGCTCCGGTCGAGATGCCCGATGGATCGGTTCGGGCGAGGACGACAGGCAGGTCTCAAGGGGGTGTGGTCAGTCCAATCCTGGCAAACTTGTTCCTGCACTACGTGTTCGATGTTTGGATGAAGGGGTCTTATCCCCACATTCCGTTCGAACGCTACGCCGACGACATCATCTGCCATTGCCGCACGCGGCAGGAAGCGGAGGAACTCAAATCGGCGCTGGAACGACGGTTTGCTGACTGCCATTTATTGCTGCATCCGGAGAAGACTAAAGTGGTCTACTGCGCTGACAGCAATCGACGGCGGTCCTACCCGCAGATCCATTTTGACTTCCTGGGCTTTAGCTTCCGCCCCCGTATGGCGAAGAACCGGTGGGGCAGGATCTTCACCTGCTTCCTTCCGGGCGTGAGTCCGAACTCTCTCAAGGAGATGAGGGCTCGCATTCGAGGATGGCGCTTGCCTCAGCACTCGCCGCTTCCGCTTGAAGACATCGCGCGTAGTCTCAGCCCCGTCCTTCGGGGCTGGGATCAATACTACGGGCGATTCTACCCGACGGAACTGCGTAGGCTCTATGAGTACTTCGATGAGCGCCTCGGCGCGTGGCTTCGGTGCAAGTACAAGCAACTGAAGGGCCATCGGGGACGGTCGTTGCGGAAACTCAACGAGATGGCGAAGCAAAATCCAAAGCTCTTTGTCCATTGGCAAAAGCTTGGACGGGCTACGGTTGGATAACAGGAGCCGGATGATGCGAGAGTATCACGTCCGGATCTGTGAGCGGCCGAGGGTGAAACTCCCTCGGCCTACTCGACAGCAAAAGGTGAGCGCCTCGCGAGCGTCATGCCGTATGACCTTGCCCCGTGGACTTAATCCAGATTGAAGTTCGCTCTGGCCGATATGAGGACCAGAGCATGAAGCGCAGCCGCTTTACGGAAGAGCAGATCATCGGGATTTTGAAGGAGTACGAAGCTGGCGTGTCGGTTGCCGATCTGTGCCGGAAGCACGGCGTCAGCGATGCCAGCATCTACAAATGGAAAGCCAAGTTTGGCGGGATGGAGGTCTCGGAGGCCAAGCGGCTGAGGACGCTGGAGGATGAGAACACGCGGCTGAAGCGGCTTTTGGCCGATCGTGGACGCCCACGGGATGAGCGAACGGCGGGCGTGTAAAGCCATCGGCTGTTGCCGCATGACCATCAGATATCGGACGACCCGGGCGGACGACGCGGCCCTACGCCAACGCATGAGAGCGATTGCCGAGGTGCGCCGTCGCTTCGGCTATCGGCGCCTGCATGTTCTGCTCAGGCGGGAGGGCTATCTGGTCAACCACAAGAAACTGTTCCGGCTCTACCGGGAAGAGAGGCTCGCGGTCCGTCGCCGTGGTGGCCGCAAGCGGGCGCTCGGGACCAGGGCGCCGATGGTGGTGCCGATAGCGCCGAATGACCGCTGGTCGCTCGACTTCGTCTCGGACCAGCTCACCGATGGCCGCCGCTTCCGCATCCTGACCGTGGTCGACGAGTGCACGCGCGAATGCCTGGCGTTGGTGGCCGACACCTCACTCTCCGGCACCCGTGTGGCGCGGGAGCTGGACCGGCTGATGATTGAGCGCGGCAAGCCCAAAATGGTGGTCAGCGACAACGGCATCGAATTGACCAGCAACGCCATCCTGACATGGGCCGACCAGAGCCGTGTCGACTGGCATTACATCGCGCCCCGCAAGCCGACGCAGAATGCCTTCATCGAAAGCTTCAATGGCTGTCTCCGAGACGAATTGTTGAACGAGACGCTGTTCACGTCGCTGGCCCAGGCCCGCGTCGAACTCGGACATTGGCGGGCCGACTACAACGATACGCGACCTCACTCGCAACTCGGATGGAAAACACCATCGGAGTTTGCCTTCACCTGCAACCCGCGACGGGATCTGGCGCTGCGCTATGCCGATGGCTCCGCGCCAGCTCCCGCCGCTGCCACCGCCCAACCGAGCAAATCCAACAGCCGGGGCGAACTCAGGACCGGATAAAACTTGATGTGGTGGAACGGCCCGCTCCAACAGCATCAAAGTGCTAGAACGTGGTCGTTGTTCGAACGCCACAAAGGAGGGACCGTTCCGTGAAACAGGTTATCACCATCGGGCTGGATCTGGCCAAGCACGTTTTCCAGGTTCACGGGGCGGATGCCGAGGGCTCACCCGTGTTCAACCGGAAGCTACGGCGCAGCGAAGTTCTGCGTTTCTTTGAGAAGCTGCCAGCATGCCTGGTGGGGATGGAAGCATGCGGTAGCGCCCACTATTGGGCGCGCGAGATCGCAGCTCTCGGTCATGAGGTCCGGCTCATTCCGCCGGCTTATGTCAAACCCTTCGTCAAGCGTGGCAAGACGGATTCGGCGGACGCTGAGGCCATCAGCGAAGCGGTGACCCGAAAGACCATGCGCTTCGTGCCGATTAAGACGGCTGAGCAACAGGCTGCCGCGATGGTGCTGAAGACCCCGCGCTCTTCTAGTGCGGCAGCGAACGCAATCGGTCAACGCGTTGCGCGCGCATCTGGCAGAATTGGGGATCATCGCCACCGCCGGCCTGGCAAAGGTTGAGGCGCTGGTCGCAATCATACGGGATGAGACAGATGCACGCCTGCCCGCAGCAGCGCGCTTCGCGCTGATGGCTATTGCCGACGAGATTGAAGCTTCAGCCGACCAGATCGAGAGGCTCGAGCGCGCAATCGTCGCGGAGGCCAAGCACGACGAAGGACATGCGTCGGTTGACCACGATCCCTGGCGTCGGCGCCATTACGGCGGCGACCATCAAAGCGCTTGTGCCGGATCCCGGCGGGTTCAAGTCGGCTCGCCACTTTGCCGCCTGGCTGGGATTGACGCCGCGGCCTCATTCAAGCGGAGGCAAAGAGCGGTTGGGACGAATATCGAAGATGGGAAATCCAGAACTCCGCTCTATCCTCGTTGTCGGGGCAACGGCCGTCTTGCGGCTTGTCCGAAACGACGTTCGGGCGCGGCCGTGGCTGAAGGCGCTTCTCGCCAGACGCCCCTTCAAGGTTGCCGCCGTCGCGCAGGCCAATAAGACGGCGCGGATCATCTGGGCGCTCCTGGACAAGGGTGAAATTTATCGGCGTCCCGACCCATTGGCGATTGCCGCGGTGACGCAGTGACCGCCAAAACGATCTGACCGGCGCAGGCCGGCAGAGGGCGAGGTGCAACAACAGGCGATGAACCCATGGGACGAAATCCCGAAACGAGTGAAGCTACTGCCCCCAATGCGCTCAAGCGCGTAAACTTGATTTAGCTCCTCGTTCCGCGGATCTCATCGAGGCCAGCGGCCATATTGTGCCGCGCGCAAAGGCCGGACATATGACCGCACCGTTCCAATGTGTGAAATCGACTGAAAAAGCTCTTGCCTCGCGGGCCGTTCCACATATGGGGGCAAGGTCACGTAGCCAACGCGTTAAGGGCCGCATCTTAGTGAGGCCTATAAATCGAGCGATATTTGCAGTGGCAGCCAATGAGATCGGTTAATCATTGTTCCTGACCGTTAGCTGACGATCGAGGTCGCAGCGGTCCGCTGGATGTGCCAGCTAAGAAGTGCATTCCAGACGTCTGCGGCTATGTACGAGCCGATTTGGACGCCATAAAACTGAATGGTTTTCACATAATTGACGCATTAGGACTGTTCAGCCTTTGCGAGAAGGCCGCAAGGGATCAAGTACACTCCCGCAGAAGCAGCAATGTCGCCCGGAGCTATCTGGTGCGGCAACTGCGAGCATCATGAAGTCTGGATTCCGCCGCCAATAGGAGAGCATGGCATGATGAGGGACAATTCATTGAAGACGAGATGAGGCCTCAAGAGCCGCCGACTTCGCATGCTCAAGCGTGATGTGCGCTCTGCCGGCGATGAGCAGTGAATGCCTGGCACCGATCAAGACTGCTTCGCCGCGGAGAGGCTCAATGGCGGACTTACATAAGTAGCGGGAAGATTCGATCGGCGGGTCGCCTAACTCAACGTACAGATCGTGCCGCCGCCCGTCCTCAGGCAACCGGCGGCACCGAGCGCAATTCGAGCACCAGAGGCATAACTAGAGGAGCGTGAGTGATGATAGACATCTACCGCTTTTGCGGATGGTGCGTTGTAGAGTGGTTCAGGAAAGCTGGGCCGAGAATCGCGGAGGTTGACTTGTTGCGCGACAACGTCCTCTACGTAGAGTTCAGGGCTATCCGAGAGGCAAAGGAGCGGGCGTGCGAGCGCAGGTGGTAGACAAGCTGGAGGCGGGCCGGGTGCAGCATGGCCGGTTCGCGACTGCTCCGGGATCAGGCCCTTGCGGTCTCTTCTTTGTGCAGGGGCCTTGCGGGTGTGAACTAAAGATAAGTGCATTTGTCCGTCCTGGGTGGGAGCATGTCGCTGTTTCGACACCGCGGCGTTGTCCAAACTGGGAGGAGATGTGCTTTGTCAAAGACATGTTCTGGGATGAAGAAGAGTGCGTCATGCAACTGCATCCGCCACATTCGCGTTATGTGAATAACAGCCGATATTGCCTTCATTTGTGGAGACCCATTTATCGAGACATTCCGATGCCGTCTCCGAGCTTCGTAGGCGTCGTTGGATTGAGTCCCTCAGATGCGGCAACGTTGTTCGCGCGGATGAGCGCGACAGCATGACGGACTGAGTTTACAATATCCGAGCACAAGGTGAGGCCGAGCGGGTGCACAAGCACCGGTTCGGCGTCCCGATGAGAAGCGGGTGTATGTCAGGCTCGCTCGGCCGTTGCGGCGTGCAAGGCGGGCTGAGATGAAATGCCGCTGTCAAACAGGAGCAGCCTCAGAGCGAACAACAGCATCTCGCTCGCTGATAGCCGATCACGGGGCGAACTGGGGACGCGAATTGCGCGCTCTTTGGAGGCGAAGTTTTGGGCGCCGGGCGGCGCGGCACGATGAGGGTGAGATCGATCTCAAGCCCACGACCGAGCCTGGTTTGGTGAAGGCATCGTCTAACGCAGCCATCATCCTGACTGAAGCTGAAATTACACGAGCGCGACCTCTTTCACTGTGCAAGAGTCACTAGCTGGTCGGCCACCGCCTCACACCTGCAGCAGCGCCCGGAAGCTGGGACTGTCGCACAGCCAATTTGCCATGACGGCGATAGCTTCCCTAAGCTTGTGTGGTGGCCAGCTCCTCGTCAGTTTGCCGCGATATCGGTCGCAGGCAAGATGTGAGCAGCGCGCCCTCTGAGGAGACGCACGCGGAAGAAGCCGGTGAACCAGCATGTATAATCGAGTCGATGGCGAATACGCACATACTGAGCAAGCTGAGGAATCGAGTTGGCCCGCAGACGGTAGCGAATGTGCCCAAACACTCACCGAAATCGCGCGGCTGGAGAGCCTGGCGCCCGGCGAATTGTTCGATAGAATGGGGCTCTGCTTCAGCAAGCCGCATACCTCAGATGCAATCGATGATAGTTCAAACACCTCGGGCCTCAGCACATCCTCTCTGTCCTCCAGCTCCGAGTTATCCGTTGCCACTAGCCCTGTCCGTCCTCTGTTCGATTACAGGACGGCGGAATTGCCCCAAGCCAATGTCAGTGGAATCTGTGTTGGATTGGCCGCGGAGTGGCTCCTTGATCTCCCAAGCAGCGCTTCCTCCCGAATGGGGGTTCTGCTCCCGGGCACGGAAAATCACCGCTCGGCGGCAAGACGGCAGGAACAGTCTGAAAAGCTTAAGACTCAATTGAAAGAGGATAAGGCGGAAGGGTCTCACAATTTCCAGGCAAAAAGCACAATCTTGCGTGACGCCGGCCTAGAACCATCTGCTGAAGAGACGCGATATAGGTTTGGTACATCTTCGTGCATCGACAAGATCGTAAACGAGCTTGCGCAGGATCCATCCGTCCATTTGGTCAGCTTGAAATTCGTCCAACCTGGCGCCGGCACCCACACGATTGCAACGGCAACGTCGAATGGAACGACGATCCTCTCTGATCCTAACTATGGCGAATTTACTGTTCCGTCAGATCGGGTCGGAGGGTTGTTTAAGAGTCTTGCCGAGCGCTATAGCACCCTGAACAAACGTGATATTTCGGCGGTCGTCACACAAAGGATCAGGTATGGGCATCCCAATGCAACGGACCTTGCCCTATTCCCGCGCGCGGAACCTCATCGGTAGACACGAGGCAGCCGCATCGCCCGCCTTGTTTCACCCGCCGCGGTTTCTGTGGATGTTCAATCGATGCTCTCGATGGAAGTTCTCTGGAAGTAGTGCAGAGAGGGGAATGTTTAGCGACATAGGTTCGCCGGTCACTGAGGTTTGTGAGCCCCGCGCCATCGCGTGTCAGAGCAATCGCCTGCGCTTCCTCTCAGGCCGGACCGGCGGCCCGTTAGGCTAACCTCCTCGTAGGGTTGCGTTACCCGACGCCCAATCGCGCTCAGGGGGCCGGTCGGCAACCAAGCATCCACAGAGTCGGCACTAGCTGGAGCCGATCTGCTTCGGAATCACCGCCAGCCGCTTTTATAGTGAGCTCACCAACCAAATAGCTGCTGCCGGGGGCATCGGCTTGCCGTCGCACCGGCGCCTCAAAGCCAGTCATCGCTCGCCACGAGCTCCGCGACAATCCGCCTTCTCTCGTCGCTGGACTTGATTGACGGCTTCGGTGAGGACCTCATCCGCGATCTGACTCAGTGATATTGCAGCGCTGTGTTGTTCCAAGCTTCTCAATGGAATTGTGCGCCGAGCTGGAGCACTCTTTCACGGATTAAAGTGCCGAATAGTGCGAGTGACATCGCGAAGTTTGGACGAGGAGTTCCTGCGCGGAGCGCTCGCATGGGGGGTATTTAGCTAATTCGGATGACCGGCGCCCGGTAGCGTGGATCCGATTACGCGGGAAGCAGCGGGGGCGCTGGTCGGGTGGATGGATCAGACGCTGTCTCTGCCGCGCATGCGCGACTGGTTGAAGTTAGCAGGAGCGTGACTCGGCGCCGAAATCCCCACGCATACTCGGGGCGAGCGCTGTCCCTACCACGCGCCGCTAACTTCAAGAGTCATTGTACACCGAATAGCTGTCCAAAAGCTGACGAACCCGACGGCATGCATCCGGCGAGAGCGCCTGCGCGGGTTCATGCCCTGCTGCCTAGCACCCAGCCATCTGCCTAGTGGACGACCAACGTAAAATATCGTTAGCATAGACACATTCCATCCCCTCAGCGCGTCGTGCCGGACGCGGTCCTGTCGCCGCCAAGGAACGGTCACAAGCAAGTTGAGCCGGGGCCTGCCGCCGCGCACATGGATAGGCCGATAGGCCCATGGGCTGTATTCTTCGTCGACTGGCAGGCTACAGACCGCTCGCTGCAAAAAACCCTGACATTATCGCCAGGGTTTTGCATGCCATCGAGAATTTAAGGAGGCCGATCAGAAGTCCATACCGCCCATGCCGGGGGCCGCAGGCATTGCTGGACCAGCCGTAGCCTTCTTCGGCAGCTCGGCAACCATCGCTTCCGTCGTGATCAGCAGCCCGGCCACCGAAGAGGCGTTCTGGACCGCGATGCGCACGACCTTGGCCGGGTCAATGATACCCTTGGAAACGAGGTTGCTGTACTCGCCTGTCTGGGCGTCGAAACCAAAAGAGTACTGCTCGTTGTCGAGGACCTTGCCGACTACGATCGAACCGTCCTCGCCGGCGTTGATTGCGATCTGGCGGGCCGGCCAGGACAGCGCCTTACGCACAATCTCGACGCCGGTCTTCTGGTCGTCGTTCTCGGTGCGCAGACCCTTGAGCTGCTCGGAGGCACGGAGCAGGGCGACGCCGCCACCCGGGACGATGCCTTCCTCGACTGCCGCGCGGGTCGCATGCATCGCGTCATCGACGCGATCCTTGCGCTCCTTCACCTCGACCTCGGTCGCGCCGCCGACGCGGATCACCGCGACGCCGCCTGCGAGCTTGGCGAGACGCTCCTGGAGCTTCTCACGGTCGTAGTCCGAGGTGGTCTCCTCGATCTGCGCCTTGATCTGGGCCACGCGCGCCTCGATGTCGGCCTTCTTGCCGGCGCCGTTGACGATCGTGGTGTTCTCCTTGTCGATCATCACCTTCTTGGCGCGACCGAGCATGTTGAGCGTGACGTTCTCGAGCTTGATGCCGAGATCTTCCGAGATCGCCTGGCCGCCGGTCAGGATCGCGATGTCCTGCAGCATGGCCTTGCGGCGATCGCCGAAGCCCGGAGCCTTGACGGCCGCGACCTTCAAGCCGCCACGGAGACGGTTCACGACCAGGGTCGCGAGCGCTTCGCCTTCGACGTCCTCGGCGACGATGACCAGCGGCTTGCCGGTCTGCACCACGGCCTCGAGCAGCGGCAGCAGCTCGTTCAGCGAGGAGAGCTTCTTCTCGTTGATGAGGATGTAGGCGTCGTCCATCTCAACGCGCATCTTGTCGGCGTTGGTGACGAAGTAGGGCGAGATGTAGCCGCGGTCGAACTGCATGCCCTCGACGACGTCGAGCTCGGTCTCGAGCGATTTGGCTTCCTCGACGGTGATGACACCCTCGTTGCCGACCTTCTTCACCGCGTCGGCGAGGAATTTGCCGATCTCCTGGTCGCCGTTAGCCGAAATTGCGCCGACCTGGGCGATCTCCTCATTCGAGGTGACCTTCTTGGAGTTCTTCTGAAGGTCCGCAACCACAGCCTCGACCGCAAGGTCGATACCGCGCTTGAGGTCCATCGGGTTCATGCCGGCGGCAACCGACTTGGCGCCTTCTCGCACAATCGCAGCGGCCAGGACGGTCGCGGTGGTGGTACCGTCGCCAGCAGCATCCGCAGCCTTCGAAGCGACCTCACGCACCATCTGGGCACCCATGTTCTCGAACTTGTCGTCGAGCTCGATCTCCTTGGCGACTGCAACGCCGTCCTTGGTAATTCGAGGTGCGCCGAACGACTTGTCGAGCACGACGTTGCGGCCTTTTGGACCGAGCGTGACCTGCACGGCGTTGGCGAGAATGTCGACACCGCGCAGCATACGGTCCCGCGCGTCTACTCCGAACTTCACTTCTTTGGCTGACATACAAAATTCCTTCAGTCCCTATTAATTCATCCTTTGGCGCGCCCGATGGGCTCTCCTCAGGAGGGGTGAGCTGCGAGCTGTGAATTAGGCGGCTTTCTTCTTGGAGAAGACATCGGTGAGAACACCCATCACGTCGCTCTCCTTCATAATCAACAGGTCTTGCCCATCGATCTTGACCTCGGTGCCGGACCACTTGCCAAACAGCACGCGATCACCGACTTCGATGTCGATCGGAATTAGCTTGCCGCTATCATCGCGGCCTCCCGGGCCAACTGCAACGACTTCGCCCTGCGATGGCTTTTCCTTGGCAGTGTCGGGGATGATGATGCCGCCGGCGGTCTTCTCTTCTGCGTCGATGCGCTTGACCACGACGCGGTCGTGAAGCGGACGGAATTTCATAGAGGTCTCCTGAGCGTGTGAACAAGTTGAAGTTAGGCACAATGTGACAAGCAGCCCGTAGCAAGAGTCAGGCCAGAAATGCGCTAAGCGATCTGCCCTTCCAGTACTGCTGAAGCATTCAGCGGCTGCGATTGTGTTGTCCAGAAGCAAACGCGCAGAGGTGCACCAGCCCGCCCGGCTGTCGTGAAAATGACATTGCGTTTCTTCGAATACTGCATTGATCCCGGGAAGACTTCAACGTTGCTCCGGTGGTCGTTGAACAGGTCGAAAGGCCTCGCGTGTTGGCGGCGGTGCTGGCATTGCACATGATTGCCTGACGGCACCATCTAGCAGCTGTGGCGGGCAAAGCGTGCGGTCCACAAACGGTGTCCAGCGGCGGTGCTCAAACCCTACTGACTTCACCCTGGTCATCGTGCCGGCAGCACTTGAAGAAATTTGCGCGCGCCGCGAAAGCTTGATTGCGCCGGACATCGCGCACCGCGGTGCTTTCACCGGCCGCGTTCCTCGCCGGCGATTCCGCGGAAGAGATTGACGGGAGCTACTATCTGAGATGGCGGCCATCAGCCGACAGCGCACATTTT
The DNA here is from genome assembly GCF_042257955.1 of Bradyrhizobium sp. B025. Classification (NCBI taxonomy): domain Bacteria; kingdom Pseudomonadati; phylum Pseudomonadota; class Alphaproteobacteria; order Hyphomicrobiales; family Nitrobacteraceae; genus Bradyrhizobium; species Bradyrhizobium sp. B025. The sequence continues at coordinate 1,495,056 of NZ_CP170150.1, forward strand.
TGCGCAATTGTCATCGAGATGAGGGGCTGTTGCTATGCATAAGGGGCCACTCTGCTCGGCACGTGCCATAGATCATATCCGGCAGGTGGCGCTTGAACGAAAGCGTTCTTTCGGCCGGCGAAAAGCCAGGACGGCGATCTAACTCACTGAGGCCGCATTTTCCGGCGATAGGGTCGAGATTGCATCGCGAGGTGCTCGATAGATTCCCTCTACTTGATGTCGATGGCATCCAAACAGCTGTCGAGGATCGAAGGGATTGGCGGATATAAGAGCAATATACCTTGATATACGTTGTGCAGCTGCTTCCGGCGTGTGATCGGCTTCCAAGTCGAAATTCATCCGATCTCCGCGCACCATGGAAGAGCATCTGTGTCATCCGTAGAAGTACATCAGCACATCGTCTCACTTCTGCAGAAGCCGAATCCCGTCATCCTGGATATTGGCTGCAATGATGGGACTGATACGCAAAAGTTCCTCGAGCTGTGCCCGCAACCCGAGCTTTACTGCTTTGAGCCCGACCCCCGAGCGATCGCGCGCTTCAAGAAGAAGCTCGGTCCATCCCTCAATAAGGTGAAGCTGCTAGAAATCGCCATCAGCGACCGAAACGGGACGATCGACTTCCATCCGAGTAATGCAGATGGGGATGCGAAAGATTGGGACCTGTCCGGCTCAATACGCCGCCCAAAGAACCATCTTACCGAGTATGATTGGGTCCGGTTTGATCGGCCTGTCTCGGTTGAAACACGGCGGCTGGACGACTGGTGCAGCGAAGCCAAATTGGACGGAGTCGATTTCATCTGGATGGACGTTCAGGGAGCCGAAGCCGACGTTATCGCCGGCGGCATGCGGACCTTGAGCAACACGCGCTTCATCTACACCGAATATAGTGATCGCGAGCTCTACGAAGGGCAGTTGAGCCTGCAAGCCATTCTTAGCTCATTGCCATCATTTGAAGTGGCGGCTCACTATCCGCGCGCAGTGGAAGGTGATGTATTGCTCAGGAATACGCGTGTCTAGCAGCTACTCAGATCTAGCGTCTCATTCATGCAGCGCCTGATCAGCGTACTCTGTGATGGCCGTAGCTGCACAACGGTGATCGTCAAGGCGGGCGGCTATCGTTAGCCCGATTGGTGTGCGGTTTCGAGCCGGCGTGAACGCCAGCCGGTCCATAGGGAGCGGCCAGCGCCATGGTAGTCAGCGGGTCCATCCGATCCTGAGGAGCTAAGGCCGTGGTGCCGTGGCGATCGAACAGCCGATGTAGCAGCAAGGCGTTCGCACATTCATGACGTCGCTTCGTCGGTTCCGCTCTACCGGCAGTCGCCAGGATCTACTGCCGATCACGCCAAACCATCGCGCGGCCTCATCGGCGCGCCCCAAACCGGTCTAGCTTGCTAATGTCACTCCATCCCAACGGCAGAGGGCTGGCTGTATTGGAGGGCTGACATGGGTCTCTTCAGCCGGAAGATGGCCGGTTAGGCGATGCGCGATCTCATGCGGCCGCAGCGTCTCTTCCGCGCCGTCGATGCCGATCCGCCAGCCGCGGCCAAGAGCCAGATTGATCCATCATTCCGATGGAGGTGCACGGTACGCTTCACATCAATGTCGTACTGCCCTTGCCAGTGTCGGCGTGCCGCATCGATAAGCGCAAGGTTGAGTGCCAGGATATTGCGCCGTGCAGTGCTGCACGGTGCGCCCAGGCGGCACAGCCCGTGAGAGTCGAGCCCCGTCGCTCGGTGATTTGGAAAGTTCGTGGGTTGCCGTTGCGCAGAAATTCAGGTCGATCCCGCTCGGCAATCCATTCGCGTGGCCTGTGGTTTGCCCGCGCCTGATCCCTTTACTTCATGGAAAGCCGGGCTGTATTGCAGTTCCGAGCAGGGCGAGGCCAGCACTCTGAAGCGTTCCCTCGTTTAAAGCTGCGTGCTGGGCAACCACGAAGCTGTCGCACATGGCGCGTGCTAGGTTGCTGCTGGTATAGAGCGCCTCAGTTCCAGCAAGACCGCTCGAGATCCTGCAGACCTCAGCGCCCTGCCGCGCGGCGTTCGTCGCGGCGAGCCGCACTTGCATCGTGGTGCTCAGATTTACCCCGCCCGTGAGCGCTTGCTTCCACAGCTCTTCCGTGGCCTCGTAAAAGAAGGAACGAGCGGAACGTAGCATAGATTCGGCTTTGGCGATTTCAAGTTGGACATAGCCGCGCTCAGCCATCACGGGCGCTCCAGTGATCGAGGCGCGGCTTCCGGCCATGGCGATCACCTCGTCTATTGCGGCTCGCGCAATCCCGATGCCGACGACCGCATGCGCCTGCGCAGCGAAAGCGACGGACGGATAACGATAGATCGGCCCATCAAGTGTTGCCGGACCGCCGCGGATCAAGGTCCATTGCTCTGGCACAATGACGTCGCTGACGACAACGTCGTGGCTTCCGGTGCCTCGTAGTCCGATGACGTCCCAATTGGGCCGGATTGTCACCTTCTCTGCCGGAATCACCGCTACACGCGGGAGGTCTCCGGCCGGATCGTCTTCCAGTTTTATACCAACTCCTATCAAATCCGCCCCGGGCGAGCCGCTAGCGAATGGCCACACGCCGTTCACGACAAATCCGCCGGCGCATCGCCTGGCGGGCTGGAGCGGGAAGAGCGCACCCGCCAATACGACGTCAGGTCCATTGGCGTACACTTTTCGAAGCGTGTCGTCCGGAAGAGCAGCGAGGTAGCGAGCTCCATCCCCGAAGCTGGCGACCCAACCGGCGGATCCGTCGGCCTCGGAGATGCGCTCGATCTGGCGGCAAAATTCGGCTGGTGTTCGCTCCTCGCCGCCGAATCGCTTCGCGACCATAGCCCGATAGATACCGATGCGCCTGAAGCCGTCGATGATCTCTTTTGGAATTTCCTGCGCGGGGCCAAACTCGTTGCGACGCGCACGGATCTCGACAAGTAGCGGCGACAGATTATCCCAGGTCGCAGCCGCGGTGTGGGATACAGGACATTGCTTTTCGGGTGAAGCGTTCATAGATCGTCCTCCGCGTCTTGTGCCGACCATGGTCGTGCGTCAGCCATTGACTGCGCACGGGGCGAAGCTGGGTGATACGATACCGGCTGGAGGACATTCTCAGAGCTGTCGCAGTTGATATCGCTTGCATGAGATTGCGCACGGTAGCTTCCCAATTTAAGGGCCGGGAAGCCAGACTGAGATGTAGCTGTTGCCGTTGCATGGAGGCTGGCCGGCAAAACAGCCGGTAGACGGCGGCGCGACATCGGCCCGTGGTTGCCGGGCTGGATCTCCGGCGGCTGGTCGGGGGGGCATGCGATGTCATGTCTTCTCCATGGACGTGTGCTCATACGTCGGACAAGCCGGGTCGAGCCAAGTTTGGAGTTCCTGAGCTATGCTCGGGAGGGCGCTCAAGCCTGCGACTTAGTTTTCCATCGTCTCAGCAATCGGCGTGCCATTAAGCATGTCTGCCGGCCTTGTCCGAATCTCGCGAGATCATTCCGCCGCGCCGTGCCACACATGCTCGTGTCTTCGTGTATACTTTCCGCCAATGTCATTGACTCAACAAGCCGCAAGCAAACCGACAGAAGCGGACCTCGATCGCCGACCGGCCAGATTCAACGTTAGTGCCAAAATTAAGACCCGCTCCGATCTCCCGATGCTACCAACAGCCCAATAGCTGTTCGTGCGACTGCGGGGAGCGCCTGGTTAGAAGCGGACCTCCAGACAGCTGGTGTTCAGCAAACGCACGGAGCTCAAGACGCTGAATTACGCGATCAAATCTGTTCGAGGCACTGCAAGAGTACCCGGCTCATGCAAGCAAAGACAAGGCGCGCTTCGAAGAGGCCCCGGGGAGCTTAGGAGGCTCGTTGCAGCACACGAGCCGTCTACCTTCTGTCCTACAGGACGCAAGAAATTCGGGCAGAATTCTGACCTGTCGACCTCTTTTGCAGCCGCCGGCGCCTCCCTCTTCGGCGGTTTTCCAATGCTGAGATTTTGGCCGAGCTTGCCAAATTCGCGCAGCATGCCTGCGCCACGAGCGTTACGACTGATGAGGGATCCACGTTCTGAAGCTAGTCTTCTGTTTCCTACTGAGCGACGCCGTGGTTGAAGAGCTTGCTTGCCAAATCTATCGGGTGTTAGATGATTTCTGGCTGGCAGACGCGGTGCGCAACATTTGAATCATTGTTCTGGTATTCGCCTGGGCGGACAAATCTGGCACAACTTACTGTGTCCGCAGCGACTAACAACCTGATGGGTTTCGCGTACACGCTATGCAATTTGCGAGCTGCCAGTTTCGTCTCGTGTCGAACTCGTTATGGAGGACGGATAGTAAATTGTCCAAAGCGGGCGGGTCGCGCGACTGTGTGCAATATCAGGCAGCGCATGCGAGATCGTGGTGAAAACAACCATGCTTTCAACGGCCTTATCATTGCGGGCCGGGTCCTTGGCGGCGAACGAGACTATCATAACGAATGATGGCAGTCCTGCTGGTTGTTCTATGTGATCTGCAGCCCTGGCTGAGCTTGGTGATAAAGCAACACCATTCATGGCGTGCTCGATCGGAGCTAGAAGATCTCAGGATCGTCGCCGGCTCTGGAGTTCACAGCCAGGCAATGCGCTTCATCGCTATCTGCTACCGGAACCACGCTATTGGGTTTGCAACTCAATATGGAGGCATGAACGCTGTCGGACGCGTTAGGTGCGTTTCTTGATGCTCGCCGCGTGTTGCTAACATGAGTAGGTAGAACATGAGGAGAATCAAGACGCCACGCATACCGAAGGACTTCCCGAAGTGATCATTATTATGGAGCGGATGGTATCCGGGGCATTTGTCGCAGACGGTGGACCAAACAGCGGAACGGAAGGGCCGTATCACACGGCAGATGATTCGCCTCGGGTGTGAATGTGCTAGCGTCAGCTGACAATATCGACCTTACCGGTGCCGATCCGATACAGGCCTCCGACGACTTTCAGCCGGTTCTGCTCAACTGCAGCCGTCAGAATCGGGCCCGTCGATCTGAGTTTGTTCACATTGTCGATCACATTTTTTCGGGTTGCGTGGGCGGATATATCGCCGGCTTGCCCTAGAGATGCGTTCACCGCGGGAGCAAGTGCGGTCACCAGGGATGAAATGTGCCCTGGCGGCGGCTTATCTTGATGGAGCGACTTGATCGTAGCGTCTATCGCGCCGCAATGATCGTGGCCTAGTACGAGGATTAGCGGCGTGTTCAGTACTGCGACCGCATATTCCATACTGGCGAGCGTATCATCATTAGCGAAGTTGCCGGCGACGCGGCAGACAAACAGATCACCGAGCCCGCTGTCGAACACAAGTTCGGGCGCCACGCGAGAGTCGGCGCAGCTCAAAACCGCCGCATATGGATTTTGGCCTTCGACCAAAGCCGAACGCTCGCGCCTGAAATCGTCGGCTCGCGATGTACCCTGGACATAACGATCGTTTCCCATCAGCAGCCGCTTCAGGGCAGCATCTGGCGACAGCAGGTTATCTGGCTTGGGCGTGCCTTTTGCTTCCCTTGCATCGGCAATTTTATTGCCGAATCGTAGGAAAACTGTCGAAGCAGCAAACAACAACAGCGAACGGCGCGAACGCGCAGTGCTGGTTAAATGGTTCATATTTGGAGAATTGGCTGCATGCATGTGTCGCCTCATCGCACGGCCTTACGCCACCCGGTGGCTTCGGCTTCCGCTTCGCTACAAAGCCAGCGTTCGCTGCGCTTCTTCGTCATATCGATTAGTTCGTAGCTGGCTTGCCCTGGCAGGTGATAAATCCGCTCGCCGCTGCGCTCGACAGTGCCTTTTATCAGGCACTCGGGGGACGGTGGTTCCGACAGCAGGACTGATCCGAGCAGTACTTCCTGCGCGTCGATCGGAACCGACCACGCGCCGATGATCATCGTGCCCTTATTGCGGCGAGGCCAGTCCCACGGAGCGATGAACGCTCCCGACCACAGTCCGGCATGGGCTGTGCTTGCCGACAACTCATAGACAGCGTGAGATGCAGCAGCCGATAGTGCCCAGCCCGAGCGTACCATCCAGACATTCACATTCTCGCCTTCGATGAAGCAGTTACCGAGGGCTCGTCTGTACTCATCGACTCTCTGGGTGTGACAATCCCAGGTTCGCCCATTTGAATGCTTGATAAGCTCGTCGCGAGCAGCTACGCCGCAGGCCCATTTGCGACCGTTGGTGTCGAGACAAATCTGGTCCGTCTCAGGAGCTTCGATGCCTGAGAGCCGAACGTTGGTTTTCTCGATCTCGATCGTATTGCCGTCGAGGATGCGCGGAGCACCGCTGAGCGTCGCGGCGCAGACCGGAGATGTGACGAGAGCGAGCAATGCGAACATAATTCCGCGGTTCACCGACAATAACCTTTCGCTCCTGATCCACGTTTCACGCACGATACGGTGCCGATACATTCGACTGCTTGACAGCATTATGTGCGTTATTCCGCCGGCATTTCCGAGCGCTCTATGAGCGCTTCGCCGGAACGCGAACCTACGGCCTGACGCTGCGTAAGGATCAAGTGATTTCTTCGGGGCGGGCGGCGGTATTCTTCGAGCATCGGCTCTCTCACTAGGACCGCGCTGTACCCTCCACCTGAGGGGGAAATCCTCGCGGGCGGGCCGAACGGGCGATGCTGAACAAACCCGAACCCCGGAATGTTGTGTTTTGCAAAAAAGGAGACCGACTATGAAGCGCCGGCGCTCGCGGTGGAGTCAGGCGTTGAGGAGCAACCTTGTTCTGGTCGGCCACGGCTCCCAGCGGCAATCTTGCCGCTGCCGACGGTTCTGCGATGAAATTTCGCATTTCACACGAAAAGATGTGAAAAATCTTGTCTGGCTCGCTCTGACCGATTTAGAAGAAGACGCAATGGAGTTCAGCGTAGACGCCCGCGCATAACTTAGCTCCTTGCGCGAGCAAACCGCGCAAATCCGATGCCTTTTCCGCCCGGCAGGATGATCGTTGATGTCGACCAGGGCAGGTGGAGCACAGTTATAGAAGTGTTTTCCATGCTTCGAAATCCGGATCTATGACGTGCAGACGAATGGGTGCCAGATAAGCTAGGGCCGAGCCAGTCTGGTCCTCGACGTTCTTGCGTACGGCTCTGAGCTTCCCGGTCTGCACGCTCCGAAATGCGCAAGCGCCCAGCGGTATGCTGGGTTGCTACCGGTGAACGGTTTCCGGTAACTTCCTCGCCGGCTTCGTCTCAGCACTCATTTCCTGGTGCCTTCGACGTTGCTACGCAAACTGATGTCCTCACACCGGGTGGAGTGAAGGCGGGAAAACCACATCTCGCAAGCTCGTGCGCGCCGCTGACACTAGGCGGAACAAACGGAATCGCGCGGCCCGACCTTCTTGCGACGGGACGGACTGCTGCGAGAAAGGCACCCGGACCGTTGCGGATGCTAAAACAAAGCAAGTGTAGAGCGCGTATGTCTTGCAATAGGTTCGAGGCGCTCCGCCACTGCGGCAAGATGTTGCTCTGCGGCGGTTTACTCAGGCCTTGGCTCTCCTAAGTCTTCCTCTTCTTTTGGCTCGGTGCGTTGGAACCAGGAGCCAGGGGGAAATTTCGCGATGCGTTTGGCAAAGGAGGATTGTGGCTCCCAATCCTGTCCTTCTCTCTTCTCGAAAGTGATGACCCCGTTGTGTGTAAAATAACGTGGTCCTTGGATACTACAATTCACCAAGAGCAGAACGCGCCACACGCCACCCTTCTCGGCCGGTTTATCATTCCGCTTCGGTAAGTAGTCCACTCCAACTGGTTCAATGATAGTGCAGCGGCCCTGCCGCAGAAGATCGCCGAGCCGGCCTTGCGGGGTAGTCACAAAGTTGAAGTTGGCCGGATCATGCAGAAAGCGAAGATTTGCGTCCCTTTCGCCATCTGCGACTTCACTGGCGATTAGGGAGAGCGCCAGGGCGCGCCAGCCCAATTCCATCGGCTTCGCATAAGTCGACGCAAGTTCAAGCGTGCCGTCGAGGGCGATCTTCCAGGCGATAACGTACTGTTCGTCCGATTTGTTGTCCCGGTGTCTGGTCCACGAAACGAAAATAAAGTCGTTTTGGCCAAGTTCAACAACGCCCCACATTTGAGGCACGAACTGTGCCACCTTCGAGACATTGGAGATAATTTGTTCTATCGTCTCACCATCTTGCGCTCGCCAAGTTGACTTCAGTCGTTCGACCAGGGGACTGTCGCTGGCCCGAATATTATTGCTCATGGCAGCCGGCCAGGCGAGGCAGATTAAAAATCCGACCACGCTAAGCCATAGCGCGGGTCTTCCAGGCATTCTCTTCATAACCCTCGGCCTATCGCGTTTCATCCAAATATCTTGTGAAGCAGGCAACCTCGAACCTGCTATGCCATCGCAAGAAGTTTACGGGGATGCACCCGCTAGCTGTCCCGCGCGAGCAGGCGCTCCCCTCTATGTCATGCGCAGCTAACTTCCCCGGCAGCGACTGCGTCAATTGGCTGAGCTGGACCTGCCCAGAGGAGGAGACTGGGCATTCCGAGGGTCTGCATTCTTCGTGCCAGGCAATAGGCGGAAAATTTCACGGAGTTTGTGTCACTCTTGTCGACTTTCCGACCTTTGCATGTTTTCGATGTTTCTGTTTGGCGTATCCGCCGCAGCTTGTGCATCCATGTCCCGCACCGGATATTTAGCAGAAGAGTTGAACGCCTCGATGCCGGATGCCTGTGGACGGAAGTGGGTTTGCCGCCATTGAGCTGTGTGGTTCGCTATCGTGCCGCCCGCGTTCGAGCTGCGTGATTGCCAAGCACCAAGCCGGCTTGATCCCAGCTCTGAAGTCTGGGTGGCACGCAAATCAACCCCTCGCCAGTTGCTAAATTTCGCCACGTGCCTTGGCCTATTCGCCGCAGATCCTTTAGTTGAGCGAAGAGCTGGCTAGCTGAGGTGCTGGGCGAACCTCTGGAAATCGCAAAGCCGCATTGAAAGCGCTCTGATATAACGTCGGTACTCCCGCCGGCAGGCTGCTTCTGTCCCTTTCATCAATTTAGCGTGCGGCTCCGCCTCAAGGCAGCTCCGATGCTTATCCGGCATCTGAGAAGGATATGTCTGATTATGGCATCTCTGATGAGAGAATGTTTCTAGATGGTGAAGTCACAGAGATGCACGGTCATTCGGCTAGCGGATGTCGCAGATTAGCTTGCACATAATCTGAGAGGTTGACGGAAGAGTTCTCCTGCCGATAATCCAAGTCGTCGAGGTTCTCCGGTTCCCATTGATCCGGAGCTAAGAGGGAAGCCGGTGCAAATGCCGGCTCTGCCCCCGCAACTGTGAGCGGCGAGCCGCTGTCCGACGATGTCGCTGAAGCCTGCACGGCTTCGGGAAGGCCGGACAGCAGCGATGACCAGCAAGCCAGGAGACCGGCCCCGACAATATATTGGTCCACGGGCGGGGTGTCTCGGTGGTGCGCCAAGCAGCCGTCGCACGCGCGACTTCTCCTGCCTGCGTCCGCCATGGCCTTTGTCCCCAACAGGGGTTAACGCTATGTCTCCTCTCTCTCTTCCAGTTGCTACGCTCGGAACGCCACGCATCGGCCCAAGGCGTGAGCTCAAGCTCGCTCTAGAAAGCTACTGGGCTGGAAAGATTAGTGAACAGCAGTTGCACGAAGACGCATTCGGCCTACGCGCAGCGAACTGGGCTCGTCAAAAATCGCTCGGCGTCACGATCATTCCGTCAAACGACTTCTCGCTGTATGATCAGGTGCTCGATACAAGCGTCATGGTTGGCGCAATCCCGGAGATCTACGCCGCGAACGGAGAATCCGTTTCGCTCCAAACGTACTTCGCCATGGCCCGCGGATCGCAATGCGGCGAGCAGGATGCGAGTTGCGCCCAGAGCCCGCGGGGATCTGGCGTGCCCGCGCAGGAAATGACCAAGTGGTTCGATACCAACTACCACTACATGGTTCCTGAGTTTTACCGGGGACAGGCGTTCAGACTGTGCTCTCGCAAACCCGTCGAAGAGTATGAGGAAGCGAGGGCTCTTGGCTTTCAGACCCGCCCTGTCCTGATCGGGCCGGTCACATTTTTAAAGCTCGGCAAGAGTACCGATAGTGCGTTCCAGCCCCTCTCTCTCCTCGATGATCTGATACCCGTCTATATCGACCTTCTGCATGAATTAGCCAAACGAGGGGCAAGTTGGGTCCAGTTTGACGAGCCCTGCCTGGTCCTTGATCTGGATGAGGCGGCGCGAAATTCGTTGCTGCACGCCTATAACCGGTTCGCAAAGGAGGGACCCGCTATCAAGATCATGCTTGCGAGCTATTTCGGCGCCCTAGGCGACAATCTGGATACTGCCTTGAGCCTGCCAATTTCCGGTCTGCACGTCGATTTGGTTCGAGCGCCAGAACTATTGGATCAGATCGTTGCTGACGGCCGAAGTGATCTCGTCATGTCGCTCGGTGTCATCGACGGCCGGAATGTGTGGCGGTCGAACTTGCCGTCGCTCCGTCAGCGGCTGAAGCCCTCGATTGCGAAGCTTGGCAGGCACCGTGTACAGCTCGCTCCATCCTGCTCGCTGCTTCACGTGCCGGTCGATGTTGAACTCGAGACCGGGCTCGCGTCCGACGTCAAGAGCTGGCTTGCTTTCTCGGTTCAGAAGATGCGTGAGCTTGCGATCCTGGCGCGGGTACTCGCAGGCGACCAGAATGTTGGGCTAGCTCTTGCCGAGTCGGAATGCGCTGCGACTGCCCGCCGGACCTCGCCGAAGATCCATAATGCCAACGTCGCTGTCCGAATGAGGGCGATCGATCAGACGATGCGCCAGCGCGCCACCCCGTTTGCCCGTCGTTCCGAGATCCAAAGGGAACGCTTTGGACTACCGGCTTTTCCCACCACGACGATAGGATCGTTTCCGCAGACCACAGCGGTGCGAAATGCTCGCGCGGCGCATGCGCGAGGTGCGATGAGCGAGGAGCAATACGACAGGTTCCTCAAAGAGGAGATAGCCCGCGCCGTACGTTGGCAGGAGGACATCGGTCTTGACGTCCTCGTTCATGGCGAATTCGAGCGTAATGACATGGTGCAGTACTTCAGCGAGCAACTCGCCGGCTTCGCATTTACAAGGAATGGATGGGTTCAGTCCTATGGTTCGCGCTGCGTTAGGCCCCCGATCCTGTTTGGCGATGTAGTGCGGCCGAAGCCGATCACCGTGGAATGGTGGCGCTACGCGCAATCACTAACTAGTAAGCCGATGAAGGCGATGTTGACCGGACCGGTGACGATCCTGAACTGGTCGTTTGTTCGCGATGATATTCCTAGAAGCGAGGTCTGCCGTCAGCTTGCGCTCGCGATGCGCGATGAAGTCCGCGATCTCGAGAATGCCGGTGCGGCGATGATACAGATCGACGAAGCTGCACTTCGCGAAGGATTGCCATTGCGCCGGTCGGACTGGAAGGCATATCTCGATTGGGCCGGAGATTGCTTCCGCATCTGCTCATCGGGCGTTACCGATCAAACGCAAATCCATACACATATGTGCTACTCAGAGTTTAACGACATCATCGGTGCGATCGCTGCAATGGATGCGGATGTCATTTCAATCGAGACGTCGCGATCGAAAATGGAGCTGCTGGATGCGTTCAGGAGGTACGAATATCCAAATCAAATCGGACCGGGCGTGTACGACATTCACTCTCCGCGCGTTCCCGAGACGGACGAAATGAAGGAGCTGATCGTGCTAGCTCGGACGCGCTTGCAGGATTCTCAGCTCTGGGTCAATCCGGACTGCGGCCTAAAAACGCGCAAATGGGAGGAGGTTCGGCCTGCGCTCGCCAACATGGTCGCTGCCGCGCGCGAACTGCGCGCTGCATCCGATCCGCAAATCCGTTGATCCCGAGCTCCGGTCTGTTCTCGACAAAGCTAATTGGGTTATGGTGATTTACGCTTTCCACATTATCGAGGCTATCCTTGCCGCTGACAAAATGCCCGGTCCACTTCGTGGACCGGGGAAGGTACGGTCTCGGAGAAAAGATGGTGACGCGTTACGCTAGTTTCGTCGGCCGCGGGAGAATTGCCGGCTGCTCGATCAAGGCGACGACATTCGCCGAAAATCTGCGACCCATTCAAGCAGAAGTGCCGCAGCTCAATCATGCCATGGTACGCGGCCGTCTAGGCTGTGATTTGTCGCTCATGGGCACGTTGGCAACGGCCGCGACAGCAATGAGAAAACTAATGCTTGACGGACACCGCAAGGCACCGGCGCGGATTCGGTCCGCTCGGAGATGCCGTCAGGCTCCCTCAATCAATCCACGCTAGATAGTTTCCGAAGAGAGGACGTCAAAGGCACTCCGTACCCCAACTCACGCCAATCCATTTGGAATAACGGCTATCCGGGCCAGATACGCCAATGCGTCGGCCGCACAGCGATTTGCTCTCCGGTATTCGCGTTGATCCATCCGCCGAAGATCCGGCGGCAAGGAAAGACCACCCGGTGAATTGAATTACCCTCGATCACGGCAATCTCCAGATCCTGATCGAAGGGCGGCGCCTTTCCAAGCTGCTCCCATGTCAGATCATTAGATGCTGGGCGGTGTTCATAGCTGCGGGGTGACAAATTCAGATAACCTTGTTAACACCGCGCACATCGCTTGGGTTCTGCGCGGACGGGCCCAAGCCGATAACGTTCGGATGGCCCGCGTTCTCGATCGCGTCAGCCGCGGCGGAGGGCTATCGGCCATGCGCTGTTGTGACGAAACATGATCCGCTCGCGAACTGAAATATTTAGATCTGCGCCACGAAACGACATCTGAGCTTTGGTCGAATTGATTTGGATCAGCTCAAGGCCTCGGCCGTTGATATTTGTAGCTGTGCTGCACAAGTTAGACTGGACTCCAGCTCCAGTAATCCGGCCCGGAGCAGGGTAAATGGTCCGGCCGTCTGTCATATCACGTCCCTTGTTGGTGAGACACATCTCCTTATCCTCCGGCGTCATCGTGTTGGTTGTGTGTGGGGGGCCTCCCTCACGCGCGCATTTTCTTAACACCGTTAGATGGGCGGCATCGCTCTGAGCCCATAGCAGGGCCGTCCCGCAGGCCGATAAAGTAGATGCCGTCGCAAGTCGGCGCAATTTATCATGTGGCCGGTCATTGGCCGCCGCGCGGCTGCGGCTGCGTCTGGTAGCAGTCCTAGGAACGGCAGCGGGTACCCGGGCAAGAAAGCATCATGGGCGTCAAGCATTTCGGTCCGCCGTGCGTCTGACCTTACTAGAAGACCACTTCTATCAGAGGCAGCCGCTGCAGCATTGATGCTTGTCAAAAAGTTGTGCGCGTCCGGGATCGGAGGCTCGTGACCGCTACCAGCCGCAGACGCTCGTCGACATGTTCCGAACTCGCGCTTCAGCCAGCGCCTCGCGTTCTCTGCAACAGACCAACGCGTTGAATTGAGGTGCAACCCACGCCCATGGCTAGGACAACTTTTCGCCATTGCTCCGTGCACGCCGACGGTCAATTGATGCTTCGCCTTTCACTCGGTGGCCTTGCCGGGCGCTGATAGACCTTAAGCTCCGGCGCTGAAGTCCTGGACCGGGCTTATCGAAACGTGGGCTAGGACAAGCGTGATGAGCGGCTTCTGCAATCGCGTCTTCAGGTGGACCGCCGATGCAAGTTCGGGGTTCTTGGTGCCCAGCGATCGCTTGCGCGCATAGCCGCCGGCGCATGGCAGAAATCAGCCCGCGATAAGCCTGCACTTGCGGCAGTCGTTCACAAGACTATCGCGGACAACTCGTAAAGTTCACGGCGGACTTTCTTGGCCTATCTTCGGAGGATCAGACAGACCTCTTGGGATGCTCCTTGAGGCAAATCAAATACTCCCCGCGCGAATGGCAGAATAGTGGATAAGCAAACCACACAAAGAGAGGGGGCATGCCTTCATTTAGCGTCCGGTTTATGAAGATCGTTTGCGACGATGCCGGCGGCGAGCATCGTGCGTGCCAGGCAGCATTCAAGGTCGATGCCGCCTCGCTGAGTGCTGCTGCTCAGCAGGCGGAGACCGATTTCTGCCGGCAAAGGCGGGTCCGCGATTGGACAATCTTCGCCGATGTACTGGAGCTTCGAACACCGCCTGCATGAGCCAATCCGTCCACATCATCTTCGAGCATTCCGCGAGGACGAGCTCTCCTGAGTTGCAAGGGCGTCGCACTTTCCGGGTTTCCAAGGAAGTTTAAGGTCTTCAACTCCGGCCAATGCTCTCAGTTCACGCCCGTGACATTCACCGGCGTCCTCGCCAGTCATGGTATTCTTCGGCTATGGCATCCGGCGCGACGACGTGTTCGTCGAGCATGCCTACGACATTGTGTCCGGCTCCGCGTTTCAATCGGATGAGACTTTGCCCTTTTACAGTGACCGGCGTCCACTTCGAACCTTGGCAGCGGTGCTCCGCATCAGCCTTACTTCCGCCCGCTGCCATTCCGTGCGGTAGCCTTACTGTGGCAAACGTTCCAATTATACAATTTGAACCACGCCGGCAGCCGTATATGGAATCCCGAAGGGACGGCAAATACGTCATCCGCCGGCGAACCTGCCAGGTCAGATAGGTTGAATTCGTGGTGTAGAGCACGTATCCGGCAATGGTGTAGAGCGCATCTGACCAGCCGGCCAAGGCGGGATCATCCCAGTGGGTAGAGAACAGACGATCGCGCTGCTCCGCGTCTGTCCTCTGCGGCAGCGGGCACACAAGCTGGCACGCGGGTCCGCCATCGGATCAAGGACCGCTACCTGGACGAACTGAATGAGGACGTCGAAGGAATTGTGAACACGTTGCGGAAGCTTAACGTGACCGTGCATCGACCGATGACACTCGATGCGTCCACCGTGGAGGTTCGCACCCTTGCTTGGTTGGCCGCAGTCGTGCCGCCGCTCAATGTCCGCGACATAGCGTTAGTGGTTGGAGACGAATTGATCGAGACCCCTCCTATGCTCCGCTCACGATACTTCGAGACGCAATTTCTCAAGCCAATCTTCGCGTCCTATTTCGACCGAGGCGCGCGATGGTCAGTGATGCCGCGCCCGTTGATGACTAACCGTTCATTTGACCGCTCCTACGCCCTGTCAACGACCGGTGGTCCAACGGAACCGATCCACCATCCCGGAACACATCCCTATGACGTTGGCCTCGAGATGATGTGGGACGGTGCGCAGTGTTTGCGTGTTGGACGCGACCTCGTCGTAAATATCGCTACCAAGAATCACGCGATGCCATGTGATTGGCTTGAGCGCCATTTGCAAGGACGATTTCGGATCCACCGTGCCTACAAGCTCTGCGATAGCCATATTGATAGTATGGTCATAGCGCTTGCGCCGGGGCCGCTGCTCGTGCGGTCTCGCGAGGTGGCGGACTATTTGCCAGAAGCAATGCGCAACTGGGACATGATAGTAGCGCCCGAGCCAACCAAAAATAGCTTTCCGGCTTACAACGACGACGATCTGCTGTTGTCCAGTCTTTACATTGATGTCAACGTCCTCTCGGTCGCTCCTGACGTCGTCTTAGTCAACGACGCCTGCCCCGAGCTGGCTCGGATCCTTGAACAGTACAGCTTTCAGGTTGTCCCGGTTCGGCGCCGCCATAGACGGATCTTCGGCGGTGGGTTCGTTCCATTGCGTTACTCTCGACACGGTTCGCGAAGGCGGGCCGGAGGATTACTTCAGCTAGTACCGACGATCGTCTGCTTTCCGGGCAACGATCTGCTAAGCCGCTGCTTTGGGAGCCTCATACCTGGCGAAGCTTATGCTGCATCAGCTAGTTGGGAGAAAAATCGTAGCGTAGGCTGGCATTGCCGTAGTTGAGCCACCTAGATAGACTCTCCGCCGCGTTTGAGGTCGACATTGACGGGTGCCTCTCCGGGCGCCGTAAGTCGGGACGTGCACACGCTCACATCTTGCGGCACCATTGTGCGCGTGACCGTCTTCCCTTATCAGGACGGGAGCTTTTGAATGTCATTTGATCGTCCAGTGACTTAAAGGAAACTGTTGCTTCGATGTCACCAGATCGGTGAACAGCCGATCTACGCTTGTGCGAAAAAGAGCCACCACATGTTCGATATCTATTTGAACCAAAGAAACGATCTTTTGGTCGTGCCGAGAGGCTTTGCGATCCCCGCGGGATTGGGCGGGAATTGGAAACGAAAGAAGCGGGCGGTTCGTTTCGTGAGCGACGTCATTCGTCAGGATGTACAACGGCGTGGCTACTACCGACGTCGTTTGATCTCAAGTCGGTCGAAGTCGGCAGTCGAGACCACCTCACGCTCCTAGTCAACGCAGCTATCTAATGCTGAACCGTTCTTCGGAAGAGTCCTGGCAAGATGCAGTCGAAAAGCGTTGCTTACCGCGGCGACGGCAGGCGGGTGTCGTGCAATCGGCTTTAGGAGGAAGCTCTCTTTTGAAAAGCGGCTCGCAGCTCTGGAGCTTACCTCAAAATATGTAATATGGGCTTTTCCTTAAGTCGATGGCGTGCGCGAGTTTTCAGTTGTCGATACTGAAGATACTCGCCTGCAGCCGCACGGTCTGGCGAGTATCGAAGTCGTTAAGCAGCATTTGGCTATCTATTTTAGCAGCGGCCCGGAGTGGACGGACCGTATGAAGCGGATTGCGAGCCGCGCGACCCCACTCGATGTTTTCGGCCAAAAGCTGATCGAGCGGAAGGCCGGGTGCTGGATTATCACCGAAGAGGGAAGAGAGTACTTGAGGCGCTCGAAAACTTAGATCGGGGTACTATGCAGGCGCAGGTTGAGCGAGAGATCGCGCAAGAGCCGAAAGCTGAGCTGCCGCTCCCTTTGGTTTCTCGGCTGGAAGCGAACACGGGCAGAAAGCGTCCCACGGCATGCGATTGAGCCGACGTAAACCGATGTCGACGTGGAGGAAAGCCGCTTGAACCCTTGCTGGTGGTGATGCAGTTCGACTGGATTGCGAAGTTCAATCTAGAAACAGTGTCGTTGTAATCAGTGTTGTGGAGTCGTTGAACGCGACCAAAGATATTGACCTGAGGGACGAAGGATTTGGCCTCTTCGTGCACATCAGTGTCATCGAGACGGTCGGCTAAACTGATTTCCCGGAAGGCATCCGGGTCAAATACGAGAAGGGGACCAAGAACCCCATGTATTGGTTGGCGAAGGCAGCCGACGAAGGTCTCTGCTCGTCTTTAAGCGGTCTACGCCTGTGGTGTCCTGATCGGCGGTGGACGCCAGTCGTGCTGGATTTTCAGCAAATTTCTTATCCCGAAAATTGGGCATGATGATCTTGCACTGGAATTGAGTGTCATTCGGCCTGCAATATTGACCCCCTAAGCCGGGGGATCGGCGTCCAAAATTGACCCCCTATAGGTTGGTCTGTTGCGCTGCCTGCTTTGGAATGAAGCAGGTGGTCGAGGATGCTGATCGTGGAGACGATTGCGCGGATTCGGCGCGAGCACTTCATCAAGGGCAAGACGATCAAGGAGATTGCCCGTGACCTGAAGGTGTCGCGGAACACGGTCCGGAAGGTGCTGAGGTCAGGAGAGACCTCCTTCGAGTACGAGCGGCAAGTGCAGCCGCGGCCAAAGCTGGGACGATGGGCAGTAGAGCTCGACGGACTGCTGGCGGCGAACGCGGCCAAACCGGCTCGTGAACAGCTGACGTTAATCCGGATCTTCGAAGAGCTGCGCAGCCGTGGCTATGACGGCGGCTACGATGCGGTGCGGCGTTACGCCAGGCGGTGGAGCAAGGAACGCGGGCAATCGACCGCGGCTGCTTATGTCCCGCTAAGCTTTGCCCCAGGCGAAGCCTACCAGTTCGACTGGAGCCACGAGGTGGTCTTGCTGAGCGGCACCACGGTGATGGTGAAGGCCGCCCATGTCCGGCTCTGTCACAGCCGCATGCTGTTCGTGCGGGCCTATCCGCGGGAGACGCAGGAGATGGTGTTCGACGCCCACGACCGGGCGTTCGCCCTGTTCAAAGGCACCTGCACCCGCGGCATCTACGACAACATGAAGACCGCCGTAGAGACGATCTTCGTCGGTAAAGGGCGTCTCTACAATCGCCGCTTCCTGCAGATGTGCAGCCACTATCTGGTCGATCCGGTCGCCTGCACGCCAGCGTCGGGCTGGGAGAAGGGGCAGGTCGAGAACCAGGTCGGGCTGGTCAGGGAACGCTTCTTCACGCCGCGGCTGCGGTTCAAAAACCTCGACGAGTTAAACGCCTGGCTGCTCGACAAATGCATCGCCTACGCCAAGGTTCATCGCCATCCGGAGCTGGTCGATCAGACGATCTGGGAAGTGTTCGAAGCCGAACGCCCCAAACTCGTTCCCTATGCCGGCCGCTTCGACGGCTTCCATGCGGTGACGGCATCGGTCTCGAAGACCTGCCTGGTGCGCTTCGACAACAACAAGTACTCGGTCGCAGCCAGCGCAGTCGGGCGACCGGTCGAGGTTCAAGCCTATGCCGATCGCATCGTGATCCGTCAGGATGGACGCATCGTTGCCGAGCACCCGCGATCCTTTGGCCGCGGCGATACCGTCTACGACCCCTGGCATTATGTGCCGGTGCTCGCCCGCAAACCCGGCGCCTTGCGCAACGGTGCTCCCTTCAAAGACTGGGTGCTGCCAGCCGCGATCGAGCGGATCCGGCGCAAGCTTGCCAGCACCGACGACGGCAATCGACAGATGGTCGACATCCTCAAC
Source organism: Bradyrhizobium sp. B025 (assembly GCF_042257955.1). Taxonomy (NCBI): domain Bacteria; kingdom Pseudomonadati; phylum Pseudomonadota; class Alphaproteobacteria; order Hyphomicrobiales; family Nitrobacteraceae; genus Bradyrhizobium; species Bradyrhizobium sp. B025. The sequence continues at coordinate 1,513,735 of NZ_CP170150.1, forward strand.
GCGGTGCTGACTGACGGTCTGCCCGCGGTGGAAGCGGCCTGTGCCGAAGCGCTCAGTCACAGCGTCCATTCGGCCGATGTCGTTCTCAATATCCTGGCCCGTCAACGTGAACCCGCCCCACCGGCCAACATCATGACGCCGGCCGCACTGACGCTCCGTCATGCACCGATCGCCGATTGTGCCCGCTACGACAACCTCCGGAGGACCATCTGATGGAACGAACCCAAATCTTCGACCTCATGGGCGAACTCAAGCTCTACGGCATGAAGGCTGCCTTCGACGAGATCATGGCAACTGCCGTCAAGCGCCAGCACGAACCTCAGCGCATTGTCGGCGACCTGCTCAACGCCGAGATCAACGAGAAGCAAGCCAGGTCGATCAAATACCAGCTCACCATTGCCAAGCTTCCGCTTGCCAAGGACATCGCCGACTTCCAGTTCGACGGCACGCCGATCAATCAGACACTCGTCAATGATCTTGCTGGCGGCGGCTTCATCGCCCAACAACGCAACGTCGTGCTGGTTGGCGGCACCGGCACAGGCAAAACCCACCTGGCCATTGCCATCGCCAGAAGCTGCATCCGATCCGGTGCCCGCGGCCGCTTCTTCAACGTAGTCGACCTCGTCAATCGCCTCGAGACCGAGACCCGCAACGGACGGCAAGGACGGCTCGCCGAGCATCTGACCCGGATGGACTTCATTGTGCTGGATGAACTCGGCTATTTGCCCTTCGCCCAGTCCGGTGGCCAGCTTCTCTTCCACCTCGTCAGCCGGCTCTATGAGCGCGCCTCCGTCATCGTGACCACCAATCTCGCCTTCGGCGAATGGCCGAGCGTGTTCGGCGACGCCAAAATGACCACCGCGCTGCTCGATCGGTTGACCCATCACTGTGACATCGTCGAGACCGGCAATGACAGCTGGCGCTTCAAAAGCCGCGACGACGATCACGCCACCCGCGCTCGTCTCGTCTCCGCTATCCCGGCCAGCTCCAACGAGCCGAGCGCTACCGTCAAACCGCGGCGCACGAAGGGGTCAAAATTGGACGCCGATGAGGGGTCAAATTTACAGGCCGATTGACAACCTTGAGCACCACCTTTCGCCCGGTATCCCGTTTTGGCTGTTGCGCAAGGCTCAGAAAATCCGAATGCAGGATCCGAACTACGCGAAGGTCGCCGCGACTTGGGGCGGGCTCTTTGTCAAGGGACCTCAAGGTCAGCCTAGCGTCATAAGTCAGTTGAAAGAGCGAAATCGACGGCTGTATGAGCAGTCCGTTGCCGCCGTCCGGACGCGGGGCCAGGTGGCGTGAGTCTGCAACAGCCCGAGCGCGCGCGAGCCGTTGTCGGCGTCACTTCGAACCGTCTTCTGGTCGACGGTGTGCATCGCGACTGGTTACGCCGTAAGTACGTGCAGGCACTCCATCGTCATGGGGGAGTTGCTTGCGTCGTATTGCCGACCGTCGACGCGGAAGATGCTGGGGAGGCGTTCGCCACGGCCATCATGCGCCGGCTGGACGGTGTGGTCTTGACAGGTGATGAATCGAACGTCGACCCCGCCGTCCTGTCAGCGCCTGCATCCTTAGTTGATCCTGATCGGGACGTTGAGGCTGGGATCCTTGACCGTCCTAGGGACCGGCTTTCTGCCGTAGCCATACAGAGCGCCATCGCGCTCGGAATGCCTATTTTGGGCATCTGCCGTGGGCTTCAGGAGCTCAACGTCTATTTCGGCGGCACACTCCGCCCATCGCTTGCGGAGTGGAGCCTCGAAAGCGGTGCTATGCATGCCGAGAAGCCAGACCGTCCCAGGGACCGTCAGTACGATGCCGCGCACAGCGTCAGGATATCTTCCGACGGCGCGCTCTTCCCAATCGCCCGGACGATCGAAGCCCAAGTCAACTCGCTGCACAATCAAGGCATCGAGGCGCTTGCCCCGGCGCTGAGGCGGGAGGCGTGGGCGCCTGACGGTCTTGTTGAGGCGGCTTCGGTGATTGGCGCGCCGACGCTGCAAATCGGGGTGCAATGGCACCCCGAATGGCACGTCTCAACCGATCTCCTCGGCAAGCAACTCTTCAAAGCATTCGGAGAGGCCTGTGTTGTGTACCGCGGAACGAAGAATCACTAGGGCAGATCGTGAGATTTCAAACCAAACGTGGTCAGTACAGGCCGAAAGTTGAATGCCTCAAAATCGATGCGCGCGGCCCGGTCCCTGCGAGGGCCGCGCCCCGTCGCGCGGGCACGGGAAGGGTAGACGATTGACGAATAGGTTCGCGCTGGGAGTGCTCTTTGTGGCCCTCTATGTCCTCGTGAGTGCGGCAGGCGAGGTTTATGCCGCAGCGTATTTTCAGCGAGCAGATGCGTTCGTCGCGCTCCTGCTGTCATTTACCGTGGTTTGTCTGACGTTCAATCTCTTGGCGCGCCACGACACAAGCAAGGCAGGAGTGGGGAATCGGTCCCTTTTGGTCTTCGCCGTACTCAACGTCGTGACAGCAATCAGCTGGATCGGCCTATTTATCGGCTTGAAATACGTTGAACCTGCGATCGTCGTCGCGTTCATGGTGGCGTTGGGGCCCACCGCAACTGTGTGGCTAAACGCCGTGATCAGGCGCCAGGGAGTTCCGCCAGCATCCGACATCGTCGTCAGCGCTTCGATCGCGATGATCGCGAGTTACATGATTTGGATCTCGGCCAGCGGCAACGCAGGCGTGGAGTGGGGGGCTCGATCGTCCTTTGGAATAGTCTTGGCCATCGTGGCCGGCCTATCGCTCGCCCTCACAAATGTACTTGTCAAACTGCTTTTCGACCGTGGGTTTTCCGGCCGGCAAGTGCTGGCGCATCGGTTCTATGGAACGATTATCTTGCTGCTGGGACTGGTGGACTATTCATCCATCGTGCCTGAGATCTCGCAGCATTGGTTTGCGATCGCAGCAGTTGGCGTTTCGACGATGATTGTTCCTTTGCTCTTGATCCAGCAGGGCATTCGTTACGTCGAGCCCTTCACCGTCAACATGGTCCTGTCCACCGCCCCTATCATCACCTTCCTGTTCCAGTACTTCGATTCTCGCATCGTGCCTTCGTCACATACGTTCCTTGGAAACATTCTCATTACGGCTGTCGCCGTCAGCAACATCTACTTGCAGTATCGGAGATCCGCATGAAAGAACGGAATTGTGTAATCGTAGACGCATACTCTACCGGCCGATATCTACCGGAACAGTTCAAGCGCTATGGCATTGGAACCGTGCATGTGATGTCGGCCGCACAGATTCCACCCATATTCCAAGCGCACTTTGATGCTAACCTGTATGATGAAGTCATTCGCCCCAGCGAGCGCATGGGGTATGACGACATCGTTGAATATCATCTTCAGGCCCTCCATGGCAGAGAATTTAAGTTCGTTATCGCCGGCTGCGAGTCTGGAGTCGAACTCGCCGATTCGTTGTCGGAGCGGCTGGGCTTACCTTCAAACGGCACCGCTCTATCGGCTGCTCGGCGTGACAAAGCGCGATTGTCTTGCGCGCTGACCTATGCCGGTGTGCGATCGATCAGACAAGTCGTGTCTGACAATGCTGTAGAAATCGCAAGCTGGAAGCGCGAAGCGAACTTCGACGAGATCGTGATCAAACCTCTGAACAGTACGGGAACCGAGGATGTATTCTTTTGCACGACAGATGCTGACATTCAGCGGGCACTAAGCGCGATTGTCGGGAAGACCAACCGTGTCGGAGCGTTGAATCGTTTTGCCCTCGGGCAGGAAAAAATAAACGGTCAACAATACACCGTAAACGCCATCTCGATCCACGGGAATGCCTTCGTTACGGAGGCCTGGACGTATGACACCGTTCCTATCGAGCGAGCATCATCGGTCTGTTCACTCGAGAGATTGTTGGACGGCAGCGAACCAATCGTTCAGGAGCTGTCCGACTACCTGGAACGAGCGTTGCAGGCGCTTCAGATCGCCGAGGGACCGGCTCATGCTGAGATCATCGTCGATCATCGGGGACCAGTTCTGGTTGACTTCGGAGCGAGGCTTCAAGGGACCATGTCGGCAAAAGCACGAACGATGGCGTTGGGGCACAACCATATGACCCTGACGGCCTGGTGCTACGCAGATCCCAAGGGCTTTGGTGAATATATGAGGCTGCGCGGGCCCTACAAGCGGCAGGCTCACGCACTTTGCGTCTCGTTGATCTCAGATATGGGCGGTGTCGTCGCCGGTTACCCGGGACTCGAAGCAATCCGCAAGCTGCCGAGCTTCGCAGACGCCATTGCATTCGTTCCGATTGGTCAAGAGCTTGTTCCCACGATCGACTTGGCGTCGACACCGGGCATCGTTTATCTCGTGAATAGCGACTTGACTACGCTTGAGAATGACTATCGCAAGTTGCGAGCAATGCGGATGGACCAGGTGTTCGATTTAGTGATGCAGGATCGCGACTAATGCCAACTGATCCCAGGTTCACCGGAGCGAATCCAGCCCGCGCGGCGATGGTCGGCGTCAGCGACTTCGATGGCGTTCTGCGAGGCAAACACGTCTTAGGTGAAGATCTCTCGGATGGAGATAAAGTTATCAAGTTCTCTGAAGTGGTGCTGGCGTGGGATTGTACGGACCGGGTCATTCCGGCGAGTTTCACGCAAAAGCCGCTATCAGCGTTCGGAGATGCTGACCTGCGTATTCTATCAGGCACCGGCCGTTCGGTGTCTCATCTCGGCTCTCAATATCTCTACCTCGCGGAGTTCACGGGCGCGCATGAGAACATCTGCCCGCGCGGCGTTCTGCGTAAGGTCCTACGAAGGGCTGCTGACCACGGATACGACTGCACTGCCGGGTTTGAGTTTGAGTTTATACTATTTAAGGAGAACGCAGACACGATTGAAGAAAAGCCGTTCGGTGAATGGGCTCCTTTAACTCGCGGCCCGTTCGGCTACTCGATTGCGCGCTCTATCGCGCAACATGAGCTGTTCGGTGAGATCTTGGCGCTTTGTGAGAAGGCTAGAGTACCTCTCAGCGGACTACACTTTGAAACGGGACCTGGCGTGGTCGAAGCGTCACTTCGTCATTGTGATGCGCTGGAAGCCGCCGATCGAGCAACCATATTCAAGTCGATGATAAAAGCCTGGGCGCAAACGCGAGGCATGATGGCTACATTCATGGCCAAGGTTTCCGAGAAATGGCCTGGCCAGTCCGGCCATATTCACATCTCCATGTCCTCGGATAGTCAAAATGCGTTTTACGACGGTGATGCGTTCGGCAACGTCTCCGATCTTATGAGGCAATTTATCGCCGGACAACTAGAATACATGAATGAGTTCTGTGTGCTCGCTGCGCCAAACTTCAACAGCTACAAGAGATTGGTACCTGGCTCCTGGGCACCAATCTGTCCAAGCTGGGGAGTCGACAACCGCTCCTGCGCGGTTCGCGCCATTCCGGGAGAGCCATCTGCCCATCGCCTGGAGTATAGGCTGCCTGGCGCAGACGCGAACCCATATCTCGCGCTAGCATGTGCGATTGGTTCGGGAATATTGGGCGTCGAGACAGGTCCGGCACTACCGGCTTCGATCGTCGGTGATGCAAGCGTGGAAATGTGTCGTCCGTCCGCGAGACTGCCTCAAAGCCTATCAGAGGCAACATCTCGGTTTGCCGAGTCTGCAGCGGCCAGTGATGTCTTTGGAGAAAGGTTTGTTGGAGCGTTTTCTTGCTCGCGCCATTGGGAGTGGCAAGCCGTTCAACATCGGGTCACCGACTTTGAACGTCGGAGATACTTTGAGATCATTTAGCTTGGGCTCTTCGACAGTTCTGGAGATCATTCTTCTGGCCGGTGCCGGCAGGGCTACTGCGGGGGTCTGTGCCGCTAATGTTGGAGTTCATGCAGAGAAAATGTGCGTTACTCGTAGCGTTGAAGACGCCCGGCGCTTGGTTTGAGGTGTGATCTTTTCAATCAAACTTATAGGAGGCCTGAAAGAACGTACCCCAGCGCTCCATGCTGTACTTCGCGAATATGGCCGGATCACCGACGCAGCCGCTGCTGCTGCACAAAGAGTCGCCCCGCTTTTTGGTCCACATGGACCAGTAGCGCCCGCCGACGCCGACGCTGAAGTTCTTGGTGAAGAAGTAGGACAGCACGCCTTCAACCTGGACGCCGCCGCCACCGTTGCCCCGCTGTTCATCGAAGGTGGTCTCGTCGCGCAAGAGATGGTGGTCACGCCCTTTGAAATCGGTCCAGGACAGGTAGGCGACATCGGTGTTTAAGCGCCAGCGCTCAGAGAGCATGGTTTCGGCGCTTAGGCCGACACGAGGTGCATTCCACTGAGTATTCTGGCTGCCGATGATAGTGTCTGGGTTCGCCGGACAAGTGTAGCGGGGGTGGGCAATCTGCGTGCAACCGATGGAGTCGGAACTCTGTTCGTAGTAGGTCCAGCCGATAAATCCGCCGACCTTGTAGTTGGCGCCGCGCAGGAAATCGTAACCTAAGTCTGCGGTAAAATAGGTGAACCGTCCGTTTCGTTGCCGTGATGCGTTGTTGATATAGGAGAGTTCCCGATCGGCGAGCCAATCTTCATTGTTTATGTTTCCTTTATCGAAGCGCCCGAGGCCAATGTTGCCCTTCAGGAACACTCCCGATGGGCTGTCGACACGGCCAAATAGCTCTCCCGAAAGTCCGTCAAGGCCATGATAGGTGAGCCTCGATACAAGGACGCTGGGGTCTAGAGGCAAGTAGGGCGCTACACTGTGGTCCCATTGGAATCGTCCGCGGCTGAGCCAGAGCCGCGATCCGCCTTCGAACGACCAACCATCCGAATAAGCAATCGGCGGCGCGCCGACTGGAGCCTTCGCGTACTGCGGCACATAGGACCATTGCGCCGTCCACGGGTCGGCGCCAAAATGGTAATTCAATCCAATCTTTCCGATGTGATAGTTGCTGGACGGGCTCGTTGTGTTCGCCGGAACAATTGCGAACGGCGGACCCTGCACCGTCGGAGGTGTCGCGACACTCGGGCCACCGAAATTCAGATAGTCATACTCAGCTGCGACCGACCATGCGGGCGTAAGCGCCTGCTCGACGCCCAGCCCGATGATGCCACCGATGCGACCGTAGTCGAAATGGGTTTTCTCCTGTGGCACGAGTCCGCCTTCGTGGTTATTGATGACGTCGCCCTGATTGTTTTGCCAAGCTGCACCTCCCTTGAGATAGGCCAGCGTGCCACCCGACGCGCCAAACGTGTAACCGACACGACCGGTCGCGGTGGCAAAGATGTTCGGACCTGCCTTGCAGTTTGCACTCACGACAAAGCCGGACGACGCGAGGCAGGTATTTGTGCCGTCTGAGACAGCACCGCTGACATCGAGTTCGACGCCAAACACCCAGCCGTTCTTCTGCCAATTGTAGCCGATCTGGCCACCTGCGAGGAACGTCGGCGTATCGACTATGCCGCCATAGATTGACGGACCGTAGGGATTGCTGAAGGAGGTTCGGCCGTACCCGCCGCCGACGTGTCCACCAATATAGCCTCCGGACCAGTTCCACACCGCCGCGGGCAGTTTCACTTCCGGCTCAAGGTCTGCCGCATTCGCCGCACCATTTGCGACGAGCGCAATTGTCGTGGCTCCCAAAAGAAGAACTCCAGGTCGCATTCAACACGTCCCCTGCAGTTTCTCGGTCCATAACCGAGCGTCCATAAGCTATCGCCGCAGCAAACCGTCGGGGCGGAGCAGACGCTAACAGCGACACGCGCCGAGTCCGTCCCGAAGACCATCGCGCTGCGATTGGTGATGATGCCGCAAAGAGAGCAAGTCGCGTGCCGAAGTGAATTCGCAGGCTTTGCGGGCACTTCGTCGCGGCGTGTGTCGTCAATCTGCTGACATTTGTCTCAATACCGACAGCCGCGCGGCCACTGCCCCACCAATACTTGGCTAGCGCGGTGTCATGGGCCGAAGCGCACGATGCGCCGGTCTCACTTTGGCTACCGGAAGCCTTGCTGCCTCAACAGGTGGAAAGACAGTGCGGAACGGGCTCGTCGCTTCGAAGATATTTGAGATCGATCTGTGCTCCCGAGCGCTCTCATCGAGAGCACTCTTCATTTGACGCCGCTCTAGTCTTCAGACGATATCCTTGCTCCTGCGGGTTGGGATCGAGGCTCTCACAGGTCTCTCCGGCGATTACACGTTCTGCGTCACTCCACAGAGTATCGGCACTGGCGTGTTTTCGGGGATAGATTGCGGCCCCTCTATACCAGCTCATCGGCTGTATCATTTATTGCGGTGTAGATTTCGTCGAGGTCTGCCGCTGTGACGCAAGACGGGGGCACGACGTAGATCGTATTCCCCAAGCGGGCGCAGCAGTAAATTTCGATCGTTTAAGAACGCCAGAAGCGGCACGCGAACGCGTAAGCCGACCGGGACCGATATTGGCGAGGTATCCTTCGTCAGCGACTTTCAGTTTAAGTTCTGTGATTCCAGGTGAACCGCGCGGACCTGTTTGCTGACGCGGAGATCGCCTTGCGCGGCCGTCGTCTCGTAGAGCGCGTATAGTTGGGCTAACGCAGCGCCGGTCAGGTCGTGGAGATCCGGCGCCTCCTCCGGCGAGAAAAGCGTCCACGGGCGCTGAACCCGAGGTATGCAGCACGGCGGTGATGCGGATACGTGCGCCGAGATGCTCGGGATTTGCCGGGATGATCGTCATCGGCTCGGAAGCCGCGTGGAACAGCAGGCCATAAGTGCCGATCGCACCCCATAATCGGCAACACTAGAGTCTAGCGAACCTGAACCCGCGGTAAGCGCGCCGCAGGCAAGCGGACGACGAGCTGGCTGTCCGTGATGTCGATGACTTCCTTGCGCTTTCTCCCGTCATCGTACCGCAATTCGAACGACACTCCCGATCCAGATGGGGCAAAGGGCTCAGGCGTAAGGCTGATCCACCCCGCCCCCAAATTCAGAATGATCGGTCGATCCGCCCGGAATCGCGCGTCGAGCAGCACCAAGTCCAATCGAAGAGACTGGAGCCGCACGTTGAGCCGTCGCCGCACGCCATCACGTGGCCAGATACGCAGTGTGTGAGCGAACGTCTCCATGATGCCACCGTGACAAACCTGCCCAAAGATGGGATCGTCGGCAACGATCGTCGCAGCAGCGCGGACCGCCCCACAAAATCCCAGGTCGATCTCGCACGAGTAATACCACGTTCCACGGTGATGCGGCTGACCGAGCCATGTGGTGCCGCTCGGCGCCGGCTCGAAGCCGCCACCGGCCGCGCCGTCATTCTCCTCGCCCGGATACCAATAGCCATGACCCGCCGACGCAGGGCCGCTGTTCAGCAAAGCCCACGCGCTGAGTTGTGAGGCATAGCCGAGACGAAGGAGCGGATGCGGGTCGTCTGCATCGTTCAGCGCATGATCAAGCAGCGCCCAGCCACCCATCTGCGCCATGTAAGTCAGCGTATAGGCGTCGCCCGCAGTGTGGCGATAATCGCTGCCCAGATAGTAATAAGCAGGTTCCAGCCAGCCACGGCAGAACAGATTTGCAGCGATCTGACGCTCCGAGAAGGCACGCGCCGCCGCCTTCGAAACCCCCATGGCGACAGGGTCGTCAAGGGCCGAGCGCGCCAGTGCCTGCGTTGATTCGAAGGCTGTGGAATCGAACGGATATTCAGACTTGAACAGGTCCGCCTTCGGATCGACGAAGGCGCGCACCTTACGCGCCCAGTGCGCCTCCAACGTCGCCGCCCCGCGTGTCAAGCCCGCCGTCGTGAGCGCCGAAACCAGTTCGGGGATCACACATTCGTTGTAGAAGCCGGTGCGGTAGGCAGACCACATCACCACGCGCATCGGCACCGTGAACATGGCCAGCGCCGTACCGTAGGCGCGTACCAAATAATCTCGTGCGCTCTGGCGGGTGGGTATCGCGGGATGGTCACGCGCGATGCGGTGCATGGCCAAATACATCGCGAAGATGTGCGGATAGACATAAGGCCGCCAGATATGCAGGCGACCCTTCGGGCCGGGATCGCTGCTTTCCCTGTTCTGCTTCCAATCGGGTATGCCGTAGAGGCCGTAGGCGTATGCCTCCTGTGTGGTACGTTGCAGCCCGCCCCAGACGAACGTGTCTATATACCGATCCAGCGCCGCCACTTCCGCCACATCAGGATGCTCGGCATTCTTGGTCGCGAGGTAAGCGGGCTTGCTCAGCCCGGGATCATCACACGTCACCTCGTAGATGCGCCAACCCTTGATCCGGTCGTAATTGTCCGGGCCAAGCAGGACCTGCGTCTCCATATTCCACTCGCCAAACAAACCGTCGTACCATTTGGACGGGTCACGATGCTGCCGCTTCACGATGAAGGTTGCGCGCTTCTTCATCATCGTCTCGACGGGCTCGGTAGCGGAGAATTCAAGAAATGTCTGGCGCGCACCCGGCTGGTGCAGGGTCAGCCGGTTCTCGCCCAATCGCGAAAAGCGAACCCGCCACAGGCGCCTGCCAGCCCGATCCGGCAACCGTTGCACCACCGTGTCGCCGGTAAATTCCGCTTCGATTCGCTCCACCGGAATGGAGGACGCGAGCGCGATGTCGACATGCAGGTCATTGGGAACCGTCATGCCCGGCATCACTTCCACGTCCACCAGACCGGCGTCCGCGATAGCCCTGCGCGCCGCCTCGTAATTGGCAACCCATTGGAAGCGGAGACGGTAACGCCGTTGCTCGGCCGGCGACAGGGACAGGGAATGCGTCGGCTGTCGCCAGCGAGTCCCCGCCGCCACTGCCTCGCCGGCGGCCGCTCCGCCCAAGATGTAGGCGCACCACGTCCCACTGGCTTCGGCCGAATCCTTGTGGACATCCCAATATTCCAGTGACGTGTCCGCTTCCGGTAAGAGCATGAGGAAGGGGCCGGTGCTGTTGCCGCGAATCCAGAAGATGTGCGATCCATGCCCCGAGACGAAGCTGTGCTTCAAAACAGCCACCGATGCCGGTTGCCCTGCCGGAAATTCGGTGTTCATCGGCATGGGAAAATAGAGGTCGCCAACCTCCACGCTCGCCATGCCGTCGTTCCGCAGCATGATCTCCCACGTCAATCCAGCCTCGTCGACTGCGAGGCGGGTCGTGAGAAGGACGCCGGCATCGCGGGCTGCTAGTTCAAGGGCCGCGCTATGCATCGGCTTCGTTGCATCAACGCCGGTTCGAAGCGTATGCCACTCGGATCCGGCACGCCGAACTCTAGCGTGAGCCGTCCCCAGCACGGCTCCAGGCAGAACATAATCCGTGTCATACGCATCGTTACGATAACGCAAGGAGGTAATGCCGTCTTGTGTGCACCCAACGACGAAGGGAGAGTCGACCGCCTTCAACACCATGGCAACCTTGCGCTGCGGCCGATTGGGTGTAGGCAGCGTAACGCCCCCGAAAAACGCGCTACCCAAGAAGCTACTGCCCAACAGCATCGTACGACGCGTATACGTCCAGGCTTTAGACATGGCTTTAGACTTCGTCATCAACCGTATCCGGTATCGCTCCATACGGATGATCAAGGCGTGCCGTTTCCCGCCGTAAACGTCAACGCGACAAAGCGACATACGTTCTCAAGTACCCAGCGTTCGGTTGCCACCGCTTCGTCACCATCGGTCCTCACGGTGCCCTTGGACACCAGAGCTTGCTCGCAAGGAGGCCAAGCTGCTCTTGGGCCTAGTTGCCAATGGCAAAGACCCGGTCGATGACAAAGTTCACGGCGCGCCTGAGGCATTCGGCCGAGCGCCGCCCCTCGACATTGCGCGGCTTCCACTGCCTGCTCACTACTGCGTAGTCTTACTTAATCAGAGTGTCGCGGCTTTTACCGAGAAGATTCCTATTTTTGAGAAGACTCATCTATTCGGCGTGCGGAGAGGCTGAGATGGGTCGGGTAAAATGGGGGACGTCGCGTCGAGGTTTTCGGCGTATGTTGAGGGTTTTACGAGCGTGATCGGGGACGGAGGCTGAGCCAAACCGCTTCGCGATTACTCCGCCGGTCTGATGATGCCTTGCGATCGCAAGAGTGTCGAGCCGATGGCCGCCATCACGGCTCCTGAACGGAGAGCAGCGCAACACCAGTCGTTGTTACATTTTGCCGGTCAAGGCGACTGGTTGGGTCAGCAAGTAAATTTTGTGATTTGTAGTGCGTCGGAAGGACTGGATGTAGGCCAGCTTGGGACATGAGGAACATTAATCGTGAGCTCCGCGCTCGCGAGGGCGCCATTCCGGCACCAGCGCGAGGCAGGCTGAGCGTCGACGACTTCTGTGCCCTCAAGGAAATCACCAAATATTGCCGATGCGGTTGCGGAGGCAGCGCGCGCTCTCTGCCGCGCAATCGTCTGATGCTTTGCGACGTCACCACGACTTTCACGAGATGGGCCTGCCGACATTTCGATGTCGTCGAAATCAACACTCTCTTGGGCCGAAATCTTCCGGACCTGGAAGCTCTCGCCGTTGCACAAGTGCAACGACATTTCGCTGCGATCGGCGAGGCAGACGAACGCTGGGTGGGCGATGGTATGCATCGCATCGAGGGCGAAGAGACTGAGATCTGTCCCTTCTGCGCTCAGGACCATGCGAATTCGCCGCGCATCGAGACTACCGCGCGTACTTCAGTGAGGGCTAAAGACGGCGGAGCAGAGCAATATTGTTGAAAGATACAAAAAGAGAAGGAAGGTTTATCGCGAAATGACAAGAACGCGTAGTCAAATAGCGGACCAAAGTAATGTGTTTAGTGAATGAGTGAAGGACTTGATTCCCTTTCCAGAAAGAACAAATGTTGCCGAGAAAATACAAGAGATTCTAACAAGCGCGGCGAACCGGGCGCCGGAGGAGCCTATTTTTTGACGAATATCGAAACGTTTGCGAGGCGCCGCCGGCGCACGAAGTCGTGCCTCGCGCGCTTTGCTTGTCACCTGAGCATAGGGACGTCCTTTTATGGATCCAATCAGGGCAGCAGAAGACAGCCGATGAAATTGCCGAGCTCAATCGCAACGTCGATGCGCAGCAAGCCGAGCTAAGGCGGATCTCGGATCAGATCGCAACCCTGACCCAAAGAATCGAGGGGCTGCAGAATCCGGCGCCTGTTGCTTCTCCTGCTCCTGCTGCTTCTTTGCCCCCCGCGCGCACCACATCCAAGCCGGCCAAGAGAGACGTCCGGCCCTCGAAACCGCAGGGGCTGGTTTCCGTCGGAGGCGGGCCGCTGACTGCAGAGCCAAGCACGGAACAGCGCTGATGACCACAAAATGCCTGCCATATGAGGCTTCGCCTTCCAACCACGTCGAAAACCGACGGTCCACCATCTTGATTGGCAGGCCGAGCCTCTCATTGCGCCGCGCGGTTTCGGAAATCTTCTGCGAGTCGCAAGAAGTTCATGAGCAGGACGTGCCCCTGTGAGGTAAGTATCGACTCGGGATGGAACTGGACCCCATAGGTGGGATAATAGCCGTGCGTGAGGGCCATGATCTCGCCTTCCTCCGAACGCGCTGTCACTATGAGGTTCTGCGCACATGATTGATCAAGCTCGACGATAAGTGAATGGTAGCGTCCGACCTCAAGCGGGGTTGGCAGCCCCTTGAATAACCCTCGGCCGTCATGCGCAACGTATGAGCGCCGACCGTGCATGGGCCGACGCGCACGCCCCACCCGTCCTCCGAAAACACTCGCAATACACTGATGTCCAAGGCAGATGCCGAGAATTGGTACGCGTCCTGAAAGTTCGCGAACTACTGCTGTCGATATTCCTGCCTCAGTGGGGGTGCAGGGGCCGGGCGATATGACCACCGCGCGCGGGTTGAGACCAACGAGCTCGCTGATGCTGATAGCGTCGTTTCGGATCACTTCCGTTACTTCACTGAGCTTGTGGAAATAGCGGGCAATGTTGAACACGAAGGAATCGTAATTATCGACGATGACAATCAAAATGCACCAGCTGGTTCAGAACCAAATGCATCAAAGATTCGCGCTGCCTTGGCGAGCGTTTCCTCGTATTCGCCCTCGGGCTCCGACAAGGCCGTTATACCGCTGCCCGCATGAAACACAGCCAGGCCGCCGTCGATGGTGACAGTGCGGATCGCAATACTGGTGTCCATGTGCCCGTTGAAGCCGATGAAGCCGATCGCCCCACAATAGACCTCTCGCGCTATGCGCTCGATTTCTGTAATAATTTCCATCGACCGCGGCTTTGGCGCTCCCGTAATGGAGCCGCCGGGAAAGCAAGCACGGAGCAGGCTAACAGCGTCTTCGTCTCCGGCAAGTGTCCCCGTAACGATCGACACGAGATGGTGCACTGAAGCATAGGACTCGAGATTGCACAGGGCCGGAACCCCGACCGAATGCGCGGTGCAAACGCGTGACAGATCGTTGCGCAAAAGGTCGACAATCATCGTGTTCTCGGCATGATCCTTTTCGGAAGCGAGGAGAACAGCCGCACGGCGCTGGTCTTCCTTGAAATCAGGAGAACGCGCGATTGTGCCCTTGATAGGTCGTGTCTCGACTTGTCGCCCCTCAAGTTTCAGGAATCGTTCCGGCGAACTTGATGCGATGGTCAGCTTTCCCCATCGCAGCAGGGCCGCAAAGGGCGCTGGATTCAATGATCGTAGCTGGCAATAGAAGGCGAGCGGATCAAACGAGGTCGACAGGCGGGTGCTGAAACGCTGCGCAATATTCGTCTGGAACACGTCACCCGCGAGGATCAAGTCGATCACGTGTTGTACCGCCGCGATGTACCCCTCGCGGCTGAAGTTCGAGTGCCATGCGCCCGCTTTGCTGGGACAACCCTTCTGTGGCGCCTTTGCACCGGCAAGCAATGCTGCAAACTCGTCGGCTCGACGAAGCGCTCGTTCGCTCCGTCGCACGCTATCCTGCTCCGGCCATCCGGTCGAGACGATCCAGCATTTGTTATCCCGGTGGTCGAAGCTGATGACCACGTCATAGAAATGCAAGATAGATTGGGGCAAACCCAGACCGGCAATTGCCGGCGCAGACAATCGCTCCAATGTCCTGTTCATGTCGTAGGCAAGGTAGCCTGCCGCTCCTCCCTGGAATGGCGGGAGATCGGGACGATGCTCTTGCGGGTACTTCGCGAGTAGCGTGCGAAGGACCTTCCATGGTTCGGCCTCGAAAGTCAGTCCGTTCCAACTGGCTCGGCCGTTCGTGACCCTGTAGGTGCTGAACGGGTCGCACGTTAGATATGAGTAGCGCCCAAGCAGCTCGTGCCTTGCCGCGCTATCGAGAAACGTGAGATGCGATCGATGCCCGAGACGTCGCATCGCCGTGACAGGTTCAACCCACTGCAACTCGCGAACGTACATCGGGTTATCGGTCACAGGGGGCTGACGTCGTGAAGGTGCCGTTCCATCTGTTGCCCCACCGATGAGAATGACGCTTGTCTGCGATGGGCCGAAACATGAGGCCCATTGCCAAGTTAACCCGGCGGCGGACTTTTTGCTGCGACAGCACCAGGATCATCCTGCCGTGGAGGCGAAAGGGGTATCTGTTGATACATCGAAGTCGGCCGCGAACCGCAGCTCGCGGAGCGGTCGGACCCGTTTAATCGACTCCTGGTAGAGCTCGTGCGCTTTGTACGCTGCGAGCTCCGTCTCGCTGTCGAACTCACCATAGACCACGATGTCGATATCGTTGCCGAGCTGATCGGTCTTGCGGTTGCGGGCAACCTCAAGCCGGCGCGCATGTGGTATCGTGGTGAGAAGCGAAAGACCTTCGATGATCTGGTCGATATGCGCCTCGTCCTTGGCGCTGAAGAAGACGATGTGACGAATCATGGCGGTCCGTGGAGATGTCGCTAGCGGGTGCCATAACTATCTGGGAATAGAGCCGGTTGCAATGAGGCTAGTCGCTTGCCGCATGATCGTCGCTTGCAATCGTCGGCGATCCGGCAATGAAGCTTGCCAGATTTGCTCAGGGCGCCGGAAGGGCAAGGCGCTCAATGGTTTGAATGTGCCGCGTGAGCAGGTTACAGGCGTGATCGACGTTGCGCGTTCGCAAGGCTTGCAGAATCAGGCGGTGATCTTGATTGGAGCGCGGTCGCCAGCCCGCCGATCGCGCCATCGCGAACACCAATCGAGAATTGGCAAGCTGCAATCCATCGAGGCTCGCGAGCAGACGCGGCATTCCGCACGGCGCGACCAAGGCTTGGTGAAAGGCGCGGTTGGCCATCTCAAACTCCTCGATCGTCTTTGCATTGTCTCCTTCGATTAGGGCGAGCTCGATTTGAGCCAAATGAGATGTTGTCAGCCTTGGCCCCGAATGGCGCAATGCCACCACCTCGAGCGCGGCGCGCATTTCGGCGATCTCTTTCACTGAACGGGTATCGAGCGGGGCAACCCGAACACCGCGACGCGGCACAGCGACAACAAGATGTTGTGCCTGCAGGTGCCGAAAGGCCTCGCGC
The DNA here is from genome assembly GCF_042257955.1 of Bradyrhizobium sp. B025. Lineage (NCBI taxonomy): Bacteria > Pseudomonadati > Pseudomonadota > Alphaproteobacteria > Hyphomicrobiales > Nitrobacteraceae > Bradyrhizobium > Bradyrhizobium sp. B025. The sequence goes on from NZ_CP170150.1 coordinate 1,530,133, forward strand.
ACGGGGACGTGGCTGGAATTGAATTCTCGTGCAACGTGATCCTGACGGAGTGGTGCGCCTGGCGCTAAGGCGCCGCTGATAATGCGCTCAGCGATTGAGTCCGCGATGCGCGCGACCATCGTCATGTTGTCAGCAGTGATCATAGATTATCTACCGCAATAATCGGTGCATTTGCGAGGCAGCTCGATTAGCATCTCTTCGAGAGCGATGACTATAGATAATTCACGCGATTATCTACAATTGAGCGGGATTGGGTTATGGATGCTGCTGTGCAAGTCCAACGGAAGGAAGCTAGCAACGGGGCGCGGGTTCGTAATCATTGGAACGTCGAAGAGGTTAAGGCGCTCTACGACCTTCCTTTTGCCGACCTGATGCTTCAGGCGCAGCGCGCTCATCGCAAGAACTTCGATCCAAACCACGTCGAAACTGCGAGCCTGCTCAGCATCAAGACCGGCGGCTGTCCGGAGGACTGCGGCTACTGCTCGCAAAGCGCGCATTATGCGACCGGCCTGAAAGCGACCCGCCTGATGCGTTGCGCCGATGTGGTTGCGACCGCACAGCGCGCGAAGGATGCCGGCGCCACGCGCTTCTGTATGGCCGCGGCCTGGCGCACGCCAAAAGATCGCGATCTTGATTCTGTCTGCGACATGGTCAACGCGGTCAAAGGTCTCGGCATGGAAACGTGTGTCACGCTCGGCATGCTGACACAGAAGCAGGCCGCGCGCCTCGCCGAGGCCGGCCTTGACTTCTACAATCACAACGTCGACACATCGCCCGAGTTTTACAGCAAGATCATCACCACCCGCAGCCTGCAGGACCGCATCGATACGCTGGCGCATGTGCGCGATGCCGGCATCAAGATCTGCTGCGGCGGGATTATCGGCATGGGCGAGCGCGTCGAGGACCGCCTAGGTATGCTCGTGTTGCTCGCCAATCTTCCCAACCATCCCGAAAGCGTGCCGATCAACCTGTGGAACAAGATTGGCGGCGTGCCGGTGGAAGACACCGCGGAGCCTCCCGATTCGATCGCGCTGGTCCGGCTGCTGGCGACCGCGCGGGTCATTATGCCGAGGAGTGTGGTTCGCTTGTCCGCCGGGCGGCAATACATGACCGATGAATTGCAGGCGCTTTGCTTCTTGGCCGGCGCAAATTCAATCTTTGTCGGCGACGTGCTCTTGACCACCAAAAACCCGAAAGTTGATCGCGACGCGGATTTGCTGGCCCGGCTCGGCATCACGTCCGGGCTCGCCTGACGGAAGCAGTGCGCGCAATATGTTGCCCCTACATCCAGCCTAGGTGAGAAATGCAGATAACTTTGATGAAGGGCGAGATCCATCGCGCCTCATTGACCGAAGCCGATCTGCACTATGAAGGCTCGATCTCGATAGATCGTACGCTCCTGGAGGCAGCAGGAATGGTGATCAACGAGCGCGCCGAAATCTACAATGTCGAAACGGGGACGCGCTTTGCCACCTACGTGATCGAGGCGCCGCCGATGTCTGGCACGATAAGCCTGAACAGTGCGGCCGCCCGACTGGTGATGCCCGGAGACAAGATCATTATCGTTGAATATGCCTCATTCGACGAGGCCGAAGCAAAGATGTTCAAGCCGCGCATTGTGCGTGTGGACCGAGACAATCGCATCCTGGCAAGTTGAACCTAACGGGCCATCCTTCCTTCTTAAACGGCCAACGCATTTTTGCGCGATTTGATGCGATCCTCGGAGTGATGAATGCGGTCGATCCAAATAGCTAGACTTAGTCCCTACGTCGCAGCGTTGAATGCCTTGAATGAAGATGAACGGCTGCGCTGCCTCAAGCCGCGCGTGGGGATCGATTTCGCATCGAACGACTATCTGGCGCTCGGGAACGCCTCGCGCATCAAAAAGGCGATGGTCGCCGCGCTCGAGGCGGGCACTCCGGTTGGAGCCGGCGGGTCGCGGCTTCTGCGCGGCAATTGCGAGGAGCATGAACGGCTCGAAACAGAAGCGGCTCAGTTCTTTGGCGCGGAGGCAGCGCTTTTCTTTGGAGGCGGCTACATCGCAAATTTTGCCCTCCTGACAACGCTCCCGCAGCGCGGCGATCTGCTCGTTCTCGATTCGCTCGTGCACGCCAGTATTCACGAGGGGGCGCGGGCCGGTCGCGCAGAGTGTCGAATTCACGCGCACAATGATCCCCAGTCAGTCGAAGACGCAATTCGCGCCTGGCGAAACAAAGGTGGAGCGGGCCGCGTGTGGATTGTGGCCGAAAGTCTCTACAGTATGGATGGCGACTTCGCTCCACTCGAAGAGCTAGTGGCAATCGCCGATCGCCAAGACGCGTTTCTGATCGTGGACGAGGCACATGCCACAGGCGCTTACGGGCATCAAGGACGAGGGCTCACGGCCCCTTATGACAAGCGCGAAAATCTCATCGTCGTTCATACCTGCGGCAAAGCGCTCGGTGCGGCGGGTGCACTTGTTACGGCCTCCGGCATCTTGCGCGATTTCATGGTCAACCGCTGCCGTCCGTTTATTTTTGCCACCGCCCCATCACCATTGATGGCCGTTGCCGTTCGAGAGGCACTCCTCACCCTGCAGAAAGAGCCGGAGCGGCAGCAACGGCTGGCCAAACTCGTTGCGTTCGCGCATCGGCAGATCACCTCGCTTGGTTTGCGCACACCATCGACCTCTCAGATCGTGCCCTACATCGTAGGTGACAATGCTCATGCAATGCGACTTGCCTCTGCTCTGCAGGCGCGCGGCTTCGATATCCGCGGAATTCGGCCGCCAACCGTCCCTGCAGGCACCGCCCGCTTGCGAATTTCGTTGACACTCAATGTTGGCGAAGCGGACGTGCGCGCGATGCTCGATGCGCTGGTTGAGGTGACGAGGGGCTCGTTTCGATGAATAAACGGATCGTCGTGACTGGTACGGACACCGGCGTCGGCAAAACGGTATTCTCCGCAGGGCTCGCCGGGCTTCTCGGCGCGAATTACTGGAAGCCGGTCCAGGCTGGACTCGAACAAGAGATCGACTCCGAGTGCATCCGCCGCCTCGGTGGCCTCTCGTCCGATCGGATTGTCCCGGAGCTCTATCGACTTCGGACGCCCGCGTCGCCCCATCACTCAGCGGAGATCGACGGCGTTCGCATAGATACAGAGACGCTTGGACTGCCGGACAGCGGCGAGCGGCGACTCGTGATCGAAGGCGCCGGCGGACTCATGGTGCCGCTGACAGCGCGCACGCTTTACATCGACATCTTCGAGCGCTGGCAGCTTCCCGTCGTGCTTTGCGCAAGGACGGGACTGGGCACAATCAATCACTCCCTGCTCTCCATAGAGGCTCTGCGGAAGCGTCAGATTCGAATCCTTGGGATTGCGTTCATTGGCGAAAGAAACGCCGAAACTGAAAGCGCGGTTTGCGAGATCGGGAGAGTGCGTTGGTTGGGACGGCTCCCGTGGCTTGTTCCCCTCACAAACGATAGGCTGCAGGCCGCTTTCAAAGACTCCTTTGTTAGCAGCGATTTCCTGAACCTATGAAGACAGCTAAGAGGTCGCCGATCTGGCATCCGTTCACGCAGCATGCTCTACAGCGGGACATGACGAAGGTGGTCCGGGGAGAAGGGGCCTATCTCTACACCGAAGATGGCCGACGCCTTATCGATGCAATCTCCTCCTGGTGGGTCGTGACCCACGGCCATTGCCATCCATGCATCGTGAACGCGATCCGAGAACAGGCAGGCAAGCTCAACCAGGTCATCTTCGCCGGATACACTCACGACCCGGCTGAGCAGGTTGCGACGGAACTATTGAAGGTCACCTCCGCAGCGCTCGAACATGTGTTCTTCTCCGATAGCGGGTCCACCAGCGTCGAAGTCGCGCTGAAAATGGCGCTCGGCTACTGGCGCAATACCGGAAGAGAGCGAACCAAAATTGTGGTGATGCAGCACTCGTACCATGGCGACACGATCGGGGCGATGTCGGTAGGTAGCCGAGGCATCTTCAATGCGGCCTACGGGGCGCTGATGTTCGAGGTGACCTCGATTCCGTTCCCGGCAAGAGATTGTGAGCAAAGAGCTCTCGATGCGCTTGAAAACGCGTGTCGAAACGAACATCCCGCAGCCTTTATCGTGGAGCCCCTGATATTGGGTGCCGGTGGAATGCTGATGTATTCGCCCTCGGTGCTAAGAGAGATGAAGCGGATTTGCGAAGCCTTTGACGTCCTGTTCATTGCGGACGAGGTCATGACAGGCTGGGGCCGGACGGGTACCTTGTTTGCGTGTGAGCAGGCCGATGTCACGCCCGATATTGCTTGCTATTCGAAAGGCCTCACGGCTGGGGCGCTGCCGCTCGCCGTCACACTGTGTCGTGCCGATATTTTCGATGCGCATTATTCTGAAGATCGCACGCGTACGTTTTTTCATTCGAGCTCATATACGGCCAATCCAGTGGCCTGTGCCGCCGCCAAGGCTAATCTGGACCTATGGCAGGATCAGGAGTATCGCTGGCGGCTGGCATCCTTGGCGAGGATGCAAGAACAGGCACTCGCGCCGTTCCGCCTCGATTCACGGTTCGCAAACGTGCGGCGCACAGGAACAGTCACAGCGGTTGAACTCAACACGCGCGATGCCGGCTATCTGGCGGACATCGGTCCGAGGCTTTTGGCTTTCTTCCAAGCGCGGGATCTGCTGTTACGCCCACTCGGTAACACGATCTACGTGATGCCGCCTTACTGCGTTACGGCGGCCGATCTTGATGAAATCTATACTGCCATCCGCGACGCTGCTGACTTGCTGATGTGAGATGCACGAGACTGTGCGATCGTCTGCAGTGACAGGATCTTGGAAGGGAAAGTGCCCGTATTGCTGCTTTTGATAGTGCAACGAGGATGCAGCCCCCAACTTAAGCGCTCCCGATCCAACTGCCGCAGTAATTCTGCGGGCTAGTCATGCAAGGCGCAGCATTTGACCGAAATGTCGAGCGAATTGCGTAAATCACGATAGAGAAATCAATTATCTTGACCAAATTCTCGGCGAGGCTATCTGCGGAAAGTACTGCTTCGCGAGGCAGCCGCACATCAGAGTCAAGGCTCTTGATGGCTGCAACAACCAGGAAGACGGACCGCCGGGCGGGCCGCACCTTCGGTGCGCGCGTGGTGCTGTGGTCAGAGGGCAGCGGGGCTTCCCAGGTAAATGTCTGACAGGAGGCGAGAATGCACATTGGCTTCCGTAATTCCCTCGACCATTCAGCCACTTGCTGCGCGATATGCGGCGGAAAGTTTGGGCTGATCCGCCATTACTGCTGGCGAACGGCTCTTTGCTCGAAGAGATGCGTCAACCGCTTCAAGGCGCGGCGGGAGGCCGATCAGAAATGGCTTCGTTGGCTTCGAGCGGCTTAGGAATGGACTGAGTTGTGCCGGTACGGCCCTGGTCAGAGAATTCGAGTGGCCCTCTAGAGCACGTGGAAATCAAGTGACAGAAACATCGGCGAAAATAATCGACTTCACGGCCTACAGGGCCAGCAGGCTGGCGCGGTCTGAGCGCGTTCGCGACGACATCTACTCGACCGCGACTCTCGCTGCGCTTACGGCGGCCTGTCACCTTTGGACGTTCCTGGCCTGCCATCCGTTTGCTTTGCTCGGTGCGCAGGCGCCGAAGCAGGAGTCTCACGAGTCCCCCTAGCGGGCAGACACGGAGATGTGCCCTAAAGACGAAGTCCCCACTGCGCGCATCTGCGCTCGGTCCGGTCGCCGTCACCGTTTGGAGAGACTGCAATCAGCCCAGAAACGCGTGCAGATGGTGGCTCGTCGCGAGCGCCGCTCCTCGATTGAGGGCGCGGCTGGCATAGCCGCTGAAACTGCACGTGAAGACGAGCCATCGGGTGGTGAAATGGATGAGGAAGGTCTTGTCTCATGGTTGCGCGACCATTGGACTGTTTTTGCGCTGTTCCCCAGTTCTAGACAACTGGGATCTCCATCCTCCATGCCATTGACAGGTTTCTCCCGCGTTCTCTAGGAAGCGCCGACGGTGTGTGCGGAGCGGATTCAATATGAGCCACAGTTCAGAGCAGCCTCTAGAGCGTGTCACGATTCCGGCACTGCAGCAGTGGAAGGATAAAGGACGGCGTGTCGTGATGACCACCGCCTACGATGCGGTTGCGGCGCGCATCGCGGATCCCATTGTCGATATCATCCTGGTCGGCGATAGCGTTGGAAACGTCTGCCTGGGATTCGACAACACGCTGCCCGTCAGCGTGGCCATGATGAATCATCACCTGGAGGCTGTTGCGCGCACGAGGCCTCATGCCTTGCTTGTGGCCGACATGCCCTTTCTCAGCTTTCATGTCGGTTCTGAGGATACGATTCGCAATGCAGGAGGTTTTTTACAGCGTGGCGCCGATGCTGTGAAACTCGAGGGTGGTGCCAAACGCATCGAGATGGTACGCGCCTTGGTCGATTGCGACATTCCTGTGATGGGACATCTCGGTCTGACCCCGCAGAGCGTCAACGTCATGGGTGGATTCAAAGTGCAGGGAAGGACAACAGATACCGCCTTGCGGTTGCTCGATGACGCGCACCGTCTGCAGGAAGCCGGTTGCTTCGCGCTTGTCCTGGAGGGCATTCCTGCCGAGCTCGCGGCGCGAGCGACCGAATCTCTCACGATACCCACCATCGGGATCGGAGCAGGACCCGATTGCTCGGGCCAAGTGCTCGTGTTTCATGATGTCTTGGGGCTAACCGAAGGCCATCGCCCCAAATTCGTTCGTGCCTATACAAATGGATTCCAGTTGTTCCAGGAGGCGCTGTCGCGCTGGGCTGCCGATATCCGCAAAGGGGCGTTCCCGGGCTCAGAGGAGTGCTATCGGCTTCCTGATCAGCTTCGGCATGCCGTCGCCAACTGGGTGCCCTCCAGTTCAACCTCAAGGTAAGAAATGAAAGTAATTACGAAGGTGGCTGAGCTGCGTCGCGCCCTTGCAGACGTTCGCAATGCCGAAAAGCGCATCGGATTCGTTCCGACGATGGGATACTTGCACGACGGCCACCTGGCCTTGATCTCGGCCAGCCGGGAACACTGCGACGTCACTGTCGTTAGCATCTTCGTCAACCCCACTCAGTTCGGCCCAAATGAGGATCTCAGCAGGTACCCCCGCGACTTCGCGCGCGATGAAGCGTTATGCGGCAGTGCCGGGGTCTCCATCATCTTCGCGCCAAGTGCAGAGGAGATCTATCCGGCTCAATTTGAGAGCTTTGTCGAGCCGGGCGAACTCGCAAAGCCGCTCTGCGGAGCTTTCAGGCCTGGACATTTTCGTGGTGTAGCGACCGTCGTCTGCAAGCTATTCAACATGGTGCAGCCGGACGTCGCGTACTTTGGACAGAAGGATTTTCAGCAATGCGCGGTAATACGCCGCATGACGGTTGATCTGAATCTTCCGATCGAGATTGTCACTGTGCCAACCGTGCGGGAGCCAGATGGGCTGGCAATGAGCAGTCGCAACCGTTATCTCTGCCCGGAAGAACGTGATCGGAGCTTGGCGATCAGCCGTGGCTTGTTCGCCGCAGCGCATGAGTTTGCCTCAGGGGAACGCGACGCCGCAACGCTGATTGCGCTTGCAAGAAGGCATTTGGAAAGGGTCGATCGACTACAGTACCTTGAGCTTGTCGACCCTGGGACTCTAAGGATTGCTGACAGCCCTCTGCGCTATCCGGCGGTGCTCTGTGTCGCAGCGTACGTCGGCTCCACGCGGTTGATCGACAATGTAGTCCTGTCCTGGTCGCCATCGTAGCGAGATCCGCAAGTGATTGCGCTCAGGAGCAGTCGAACCGGATGGGCTGGCCCTGAAATCCTCAACATCCTGGAAGAACTCTCGAAGACGATCCGGAACTGCCCTTTGCGTGCTGAACAACTCCCCCACGCTCGAGCTCATGATGTCGGTTGGAGATTGGCTCTGCCGCTGACGGGGTGGAGCGAGGCGGGGCCGCTCCACGCTGCCGAGATCATCCGCCTGCAAGCGGGCATCGCCAAAGGAGATTCGCTCAAAATCGTGTGCTGCCAATACGTGCGATTATGGATCAACAACCACGCGCCCATGACCATGAAATTACTTCACGATGGCGCAGACGACCTCGTCAAGCTGCAAAAAGCCGAAGCTCCCTAAGAGCGGCCAGGGGCGAGTCAAGGGGGCAGTGAAGCGCGGGCGCCGGATCCTGGCCCGATTTCGTCGCCAGACGTCGGGCGGGCGCTGGTTTTTGACGCAAAGATATGCTTCACCGCAAGAATTGGTCGCGATGTCCCTCTACAGTGTAGGATGCCAGGCGCTCGGGTTTGGAGCCGATAGGTGCCGTCTTGTGAAACGACATCGGAGCAGTGGCAAGCTATTTCTACCAACTCCATCGGGGCAGGTATGCCGAAGCGCAGCAGGCGCGATAAACGGCAAATCCTCTGGCCGCAATTGAACCTGATGAGGCTCGGCAACGAGCTAGCACCGTGCGAGCATTGGCCTGCGGCAGCCGCCCAGTCAGTCCGGCGCGCAATAGATGGCCGAGCATGCTGTACATCATCGCAGAGCATGATCGCAGGGAGCTCACATTGGCCTCTGAGCTCTAGCAAGCTTGTCTGCTAGGCCCAGACGGCCGACGAGAAGACAAACGCAGGCCGATCAAGCGAGCTGCCGCAATGGATCAGCGATCGCAGAGGTGCTGGACATTGCACCGCGCTGGAAATCGGCCGACCGGCAGTCGCGGAGGCTCATGCGATCCGATGTACTTGAGTTGCGGTCCAGCAAATGCCCATTATCTTCCCCGATGGTATGAGGGAGATCTCTCAATGCTGGACGTTGGCACGATCACGCTTCTGCGCACGATCCTGGATGAGGTTTGCGTGAGCGTCCCACCGTATGACGCCGGCGTCCGCGCCTACGTTGCCTCCAGAATCCTGGAGGCCGCCACCAGAGGTGAGACGCGCCCCGATCTGCTTAAACAGATCGGTCAGGAAGCTCTTTCCAGAGCACCAACGATGTGGCGATAGATCTAGGACATGGCTTGTCATTGAGGTGAATTTCCAAGTCACAGTGCTGAAGATCCAGCTCGCAGAGTGTATCGTGGTCGCAAATCGATGGTGGCCTAACGTCATCCAAGACGCGGCGTTATCTGATGTGAATCGGTTGGCGCGCTGCTCGGTGCCCGGCCGATCCTTGAAACGAGAGAGCAGCTCGCACAGCAGACGCCGCATCCAAGCCTTGGCGCACGCACCCTTGCGCGCCACGATGCCGGTGAGGCGACGCTCCAATAACCTTCGTCCGGAAACGGGGGCGAAGTCAGTGTTCGGCGCCGGAGCGCCGTCAACTCACGCGAGCCGGTGCGCCGTTGCTGTTTACTCCTGTGTGAGCGCCGCAAGTGCCCTTTCGATCACTGTGATGTCTTGACTGACCTGAGCGATCGCTGGCTTCGGATCAATGCCGGTAACGCAGTTCAACTGCTGCAGCAACTCCCGCCGATGCGCCAGAAGGTTCTCCAGCGCGCTGCGGTTGTTTAGTTTCACATAGCCGTCGACAATCAGTCCAATCGAAAGAGACATCGAAACTCTCAAACAAAGCTGTTCTCAACGAAGATGCGTATAGCACATCGGCAAACGATGTTCAGCTCCTCGGAAGAGAATACTGACGGGCGAGCTTGTTAGCGACAAGCGTCCGGCGCCGGGAGCGTGACCGACTATTCCTTGCGCCTTCCAAGCGCCCAGCTCTGTTTGAGCGACTAGCCGAGCAGAAAGACGGCGTATGGTGAGCCAAGAACGCTGCGGGTCGTGGCGATGGAAATGCTACGCTAGCGGAAGGAGTGTTGTCACGAACTGCCATTGTCCTTATCTGCCCGCCGAACGGCTTCCGAGATGCGATGGCGGGTGGCGCGTTGATCGACGACATGCTCGCCTGAATATCTCTTCGTAGAGATTGCGACGACCTCAGGAGCGTCCAGGATGCTCGATGAATATTTGGCCCGCATTCGTGCTCACCGCACAAACATCCACCGCTATCGTCGCCTGCTGAAGTCGAACCTGTCGGATGTCGAACGTCAGTTCATCGAAAAACGCCTCACCGAAGAGCAGACCGCGCTGGAGTTGCTTTCAGCCGAGACCTTCCCGCTCGCGTTTAGCCTCCGGAAGGGGCGGACATGCCGGCAAACTAGTCGCGGAGCCGCGAACGACGCGCGCGTTCCGGGCGGCCTGATCCGAGGCGCGGTGGGACCCCACGGCTGACCCTCCCAGCTGCGCATCCTCAAAAACCGCTCTGTACCGCGGGCTGTACCTAATTTGCGGGTTCTGATCGCGGCGGGCTTTGTCGAGTCCGATCGCCAAACACTTTCGAGCAGCATCACTGACTTCAATCCGGGACCTCTTCACCAGCGGATTAAAAAGCACCACTGTTCGACCGGTTCTCGCTCAGGACTTGTTTGTACTCGGCCATATCTCGGCAGTTTGTTAGATTGGCTACACGCCTAGCCAAATCGTTCTCACTAGCCAGCTGAGACAGCCACAACTTCATCGTTCATCGGTCTGCGACCACGGCATGAGATTTGCTCTGCTGGCTGAAACGCTGCGGAACCGTATTCGCGGCGAGAGGCACAGCAAGGAAGGAAACGACTTGCCAAATCTGCGAGTGGAGACAGTTTATGTCGGCGGCAGTATCTCCAGCAGCATTCTGGTGAATACACAGGCAAGCGGCGGTACCGCCCGAGACGTGGTACATCAAGTTGGTACGCGCCGATCGGCTGCGAAATACCCTCGTACCGATATTTTTACTAGTCGCCGTCGGGCAAATGGCAGGCCTTTTGCGTGTAGCCGATCCCGTAGGACTACTGCCCAGGTTCTCCGCGGCCGACGGTCGGTTGTTTCGACGGAGACCGCAGTCGGCCGCGCGACAGGGAAGGCGCCGTTCCGGAGCAGAACAACGGCCTCCAGCTTTTGGATCAATCAGAATCGGGCAACACCATGATTGTGCGTAGTCTGCACGACATTGAAGCAACCGATCACTTCGTCGATTGGGGGCAATGGTACGAGCCACCGCCTTCTGACGGATAAGGACGGCATGGGTTTTAGCATCTGCCACACCATCGTGCGCGCTAACACCGTTTCTCTTCTGCAATACCGGAATCATCTCGAAGCCTGCTTCTGCATCGGTGGAGAGGGCGAGGTCGAGGACATGGACGGCAATGTCTTTCCTATTCGCCGGGGCGACATGTATGTGCTTGACAAGCATGACAAGCATCTCCTGCGCGGGGGACCGGACAAGGACATGATTCTCGTTAGCATCTTCAACCCGCCCCTCACCGGAACCGAGCGCCACAAGCTGGACGACCCGGCAGGCTCCACATATTGAGCGATGCGAAGAAACGCCAATCCAATATGAACTGCCGCTAATTGCGAGAAACATTTACTCGAGCGATCCAGCACTGGCTCGTACCGCACGCGCGGACTTTTTACGAAATGCCCACGCGATGCGGTTAGGTTGAGCTGACAAATTTACTTTGGCATTCCAGGTCCCTTTTTTTCTTGTCCGGAATACCCGGCGGGCGGGGTCTTGTGCGATTGATAGCGCGCTCAGTTGTACGATGTCTGGCGACGCTGTTGGACAGCTGACACAGCACCGCTGTGGCTATCGCATTGATTGCACTCGATTTCACCTTTGGCCCGATACATGCGTAATCGTCTAAAGGGCGCCATAGAGGAGAAGTCGTTCGATGAGAACGCTTACCAGAAACGCTGACGCGCTTGAGTAGCAGCTGCGATACCGCCGCCACCATATTTGGTGGTGCGGAACGTTGGCGGAAGATTGAGTGATCCGCTTTGGCGAAGGGTTTCGTCACATCAATGCAGGCCAGCCAAAGCCCGAAAACAGATCCGAACCGATGTGAGCGATTTGCGTGAATCAAGGAAGACGCCTTCCGATCTTGAGCGATGATCAGGTGCAGAGCATATCTGCCGCGGATGAACTGCGGGCGCGTGGGGAGGAGTTTTGGCGACGGCGGCTCGAGCAGTTTAGCAGATTGCATCCTCCTTTCGTGTCATCGTCCGTGGCTGCGGCGCCGTCCCGATGGCAGTCGAGTTCATGGTTTAGCCCAAGCGGTTTGGCTATTTCCCCACAAGATCGCTCGGAATATTTGGTAGCAGCTTGGCTGATCTATCTCGCTCGGATCATGGGGCAAAAAGAGTTTCAACTGGGATGGAAGACTGCATGGGACCGATTGCAAACTGGCTCCAAACTCGTGATGGCCTCCGTCGTGCCGATGGATGTTCGCATTGAGCTTGCTCATGATTTTGAAGAAGTGCGCAAAACCGTAGCGGCCGAAGTCGCTCAGCTGAGGGCGCACGCAAGCTTTGCCCGAGATCTTATCGCGCGCTACCCGACATTGCGAGGAGTGGAGGCACTACGGGCGCGCCAGCCTTGGCCGATTGGCATTGCAATCACGACAGAGAGCTGTCCCGTCGCTGATGCTCTGACGACGAACCGCAAAGCTGGTCATGCCTTGTGCGGCGATTTGCTGACCTTTGAGGTTTGCGCTCTGGATGGGACGTTCCGCTGGCATTTTGATGCCGCTCGATTAGCTCCGAAGCAGATCGACCGCATGACGCAGCATTTGCAAACTTTGCTACGCGGCGTGATGGCCGATGCTGGTCAGCCTGTCGGCCGAATAGACATTCTGGCCGCCGACGAACGCACGTATCTACTTGAGGATTTGAATCGGACGGCGGCGCCTTATCCGTTTGAGCTATGTATCCATGAGCTGTTCGAGGCGCAGGTGCAAAAGGCACCGGAAGCGGTGGCGGTGGTCTATGAGAAGGAGAGACTGAGCTATGGCGAGCTCAATGCGCGGGCCAACCGGCTGGCGCATCATTTGATCGAGCTCGGGGTCAAGCCGGACCAGCCGGTGGCGATCTGCCTCGAACGCAGCCTGGCGATGGTAGTTGGTCTCTTGGCGATCCTGAAAGCGGGCGGCGCGTATCTGCCGCTAGATCCGGCTTATCCGTCGGCGCGGCTGCGGCAGATTGTTGGCGATGCAGAACCGAAACTGCTGCTTTGCGATGTCGCCGGTCGAACCGCATTGGGTGCCGAAGCCGTGGCCGGTGTGACGGTGGTCGATCTGGAGACGGCGACCCCGACTTGGGACGAGCGGCCGCCTTCGAACCCGGACCCGGGCGCGCTTGGCCTCACATCGCGCCATCTCGCCTATGTCATCTATACCTCCGGCTCAACCGGAATCCCCAAGGGCGTGGAAATGTCCCATGGCGCGCTTGTGAATTCGCTTGCGGGGATTGGCACGTCAAAACTGCGCACACTTCAATTCGCGACCCTGAACTTCGATGTGTCCTGTCAGGAATTGTTCATCTGTTGGAAGGACGGCGGAGCGCTTGTGCTCGTGCGGGAAGAGACCCGGAGGCACTTCTCCGACCTGCTGGAGTTTATAGAGCGGGAGGCGATAGAGCGGCTTTTCCTCCCGTTCGTGGCATTGAATCATTTTGCGGAAGTCTGGAGCGCGCAGCGCGTGCAGCTGCCCTCTTTAAGAGAGCTTTATACAGCCGGCGAGCGATTGCAGGCCACTCCACTGCTTAGGACGTTCTTCGAAGCACATCCGAACGCGAGATTGATCAATCAATATGGGTCCACGGAAATCAGCGTCATTTCCGAGCACCACCTTGCAGCTGATCCGTCATGTTGGCCCCAGATGCCTCACGTCGGGCGTCCAATCGTCAACACGCGGGTGTACCTGCTGGATGGCCATGGCGCGCCCGTGCCGTTCGGTGCGGTCGGCGAGCTTTACATTGGCGGGGCGGGGGTGGCACGGGGCTACCTGAACCGCCCTGAGCTGACCGCCGAGCGGTTCATCGCCAGTCCCTTTGTCGAGGGCGATCGGCTGTACCGGACCGGCGACCTTGCCCGTTATCTGCCGGACGGCAATCTTGAGTTCCTGGGCCGCAACGACGATCAGGTGAAGATTCGCGGCTACCGCATCGAGCCGGGTGAGATCGTCGCGCGGCTTTGCGAGCACGCCTGGGTGCGCGAGGCGGTGGTGCTGGCGCGCCAGAACGGCGGCGGCCACAAGCATCTGATCGCCTATGTGGTCTGCGCGCCCGAGGCCGGCTCGGATGAGGGCGGTGGAGGCGCGCTTGCGGGCGCCTTGCGCGCGCACTTAAGTGCGCGACTGCCGGACTACATGGTGCCGAGTGCGTTCGTGCGGCTGGCCGCGCTTCCGCTGACGGTGAACGGCAAGCTCGATCGGAACGCACTGCCGGCGCCGTCCGATCAGGCCTATGCGCTGGCGGCCTACCAGTTACCGCAAGGTGAGGTCGAGACGGCGCTGGCGCAGATCTGGGCCGAGCTCCTTGGTGTCGAGCGCATCGGGCGCAACGACCACTTCTTCGAACTGGGCGGCCACTCGCTCTTGGCCGTGCAGATGTCGAGCCGGCTGTCACAGGCTGTCGGGGTCGAACTGCCACTGTCGACGCTGTTCGCAAGGCCAGTGTTGAGTGACCTGGCGGCAAGCATCGTCGAGCTGTTGAGCTGCTCGGGTCCGCAAGAGCTGCCGTCGATTGCAGCCGTGTCGCGGCATGAGCCGCTTGTGCTGTCGTTTGCGCAGCAGCGGCTATGGTTTTTGGCTCAGCTGAACGAAGGCAGCACCAACTATCACATTCCGCTGGCCTTGCGATTGCGCGGGATGCTCGACCGCAGCGCCTGGCAGCGCAGCCTTAACCGTCTGTTTGCACGTCATGAGGCGCTGCGCAGTGTGTTTGTCGCGACCCAGGGCAAGCCCCGGGTTGAGGTTTTGCCGCCGGACGCGGGTCTGCCAATAGTTGAGCATGATCTGCGGGAGAGATCGGATGCGGAAGCGGCATTTTTGGATCTGTGCCATGAAGAGGGGCGCACGCCGTTCGATCTTGCGCGCGGTCCGCTGATCCGCGGTCGGCTGATCCGCACCGCCGACGAGGAACACGTCTTCCTGCTGACCCAGCATCACATCGTCTCGGACGGTTGGTCGATGGGCGTGCTGCTGCGTGAACTTAGCCAGCTCTACCGGGCATTCCAGGCCGGGCAGGACGATCCTCTGCCGCCGCTTGCGATCCAATATCCGGATTACGCCGCCTGGCAACGCCAATGGCTGTCGGGGGAACGGTTGCAGCAGCAGGCGCAGTATTGGCGCAGCGCGCTGGCGGGCACAGCCCGTCTTGTCTTGCCGACGGACCATGCGCGGCCTGCCCAGCAGTCGTTTGCCGCGGCCGCGGTCCCGATCACCGTCGATGCGGATTTGACGCGGGAGCTGAAGCGGCTGAGCCTGCAGCATGGCTCGACGTTGTTCATGACGGTGCTGGCGGCCTGGGCGGCGGTGCTGTCGCGTCTGTCCGGGCAGGACGATCTTGTGATTGGCGTGCCGAGCGCCAATCGGGGGCACCGCGAGATCGAAGAGCTGATCGGCTTCTTCGTCAACACTCTGGCGCTTCGGCTGGACCTGTCGGGCAAGCCGCGCGTGTCGGAGCTTCTGGAGCGGACGCGGCGCACGGTGCTGGCTGCGCAGGAGCATCAGGACCTGCCGTTCGAGCAGGTGGTGGAGATCGTGCAGCCGCCCCGGGCTCTTGATCACACACCGTTGTTCCAGGTGATGCTGGCCTGGGAGAACAATGCGGTTGGGCCATTGGACCTGCCGGGGCTGAGTGTCGAAGCTGCCGGGGAGGAGATTGATCAGGCCAAGTACGATCTGGAGCTGAGCCTTGGCGAGCATGGCGAGGAGATCGCCGGAACGCTGGGTTATGCCACGGCGCTGTTTGATCAGGCGACGATCGAGCGGCAGCGTGGTTATCTGCTGGCGCTGCTGCGGGCGATGGCAGCCGATGCGCAGCAAGAGGTCCACCGGATTGAGCTGCTCTCGACTGCCGAGCGCACGTATCTGCTGGAGGAGCTGAACCGGACGGCGGCGCCGTATCCTGCGGAGCGGTGCATCCACGAGCTGTTTGAAGTGCAGGTGCACAAGGCGCCGGATGCGGTGGCGGTGGTCTGCGAAGATGAGCAACTGAGCTATGCCGAGCTCAATGTGCGGGCCAACCGCCTGGCGCATCACTTGATCGCCCTCGGGGTCAGGCCGGACCAGCCGGTTGCGATCTGCGTCGAGCGCAGTCCGATGATGGTGGTGGGGCTTTTGGCGATCCTCGAGGCCGGCGGGTCGTATATGCCGCTGGATCCGGCCTATCCGTCGGCGCGGCTGCATCAGGTGCTCGACGATGCGGCGCCGCCGCTGCTGCTGGCCGATGTGGCCGGCCGTGCCGCCTTCGGCGCGGATGTGCCGGCCAAGGTGAGCGTGGTGGAGCTCGATGCTGCGGCGCCGGCCTGGGCCAGCCTGCCGGAAGCGGATCCTGATCGGCGCGCGCTCAGCCTGACCTCCCGCAATCTCGCCTATGTGATCTACACCTCGGGATCCACCGGCAGGCCAAAAGGGGCACAGAATGAGCATCGGGCTATCGTTAATCGCCTGATCTGGATGCAGGACGCCTATGGTCTGAAACCAACAGACGTCGTGTTGCAGAAGACGCCATTTAGCTTCGATGTCTCGGCCTGGGAGTTCTTTTGGACTTTGCTTGAAGGGGCAACGCTGGTACTGGCGCCGCCCGGTGCGCACAGAGATCCCGATACGTTGGTCGACTTGATCGTCAGCCAGCGCATCACGACGGTTCACTTCGTGCCATCCATGCTGGTCAGCTTTTTGGATGCGAAGAGTGTTGACCGCTGCACATCGCTGCGGCAGGTTTTATGCAGCGGCGAGGCGCTCCCTGCCGCCAGTGTGTATAGGGTTCGGCGCGTATTGCCCTGGACGCCCTGCACAATCTTTACGGTCCGACTGAAGCCGCGATCGACGTGACATCCTGGAGCTGCCCGGCTGAGTTTGATGAGGCCATCGTCCCGATTGGCCGCCCTATTGCCAACACGCGGGTCTACTTGCTGGATGGTCATGGCGCGCCTGTGCCGTTCGGTGCGGTGGCCGAGCTCTGCATTGGCGGGGCGGGGGTGGCGCGGGGCTACCTGAACCGCCCTGAGCTGACCGCGGAGCGGTTCATCCCCAGTCCCTTTGTCGAGGGCGACCGGCTGTACCGGACCGGCGACCTGGCGCGCTACCTGCCGGACGGCAATCTGGAGTTTTTAGGGCGCAACGACGACCAGGTAAAGATTCGCGGCTTCCGCATCGAACCGGGCGAGATTGCGGCGCGGCTTTGCGAGCATGCCTCCGTGCGCGAGGCGGTGGTGGTGGCGCGCGAGGATGGTGGCGGCGAGCAGCGGCTCGTTGCGTATGTCGTTGCCGCCGGAGCTGAGGAATCTGATCTTGCCGGCGGTTTGCGGGCGCATGTGAGTGCGGGGCTGCCGGACTACATGGTCCCGAGTGCGTTCGTGCGGCTGGCGGCGCTTCCGCTGACGCTGAACGGCAAGCTCGATCGAAAAGCGCTACCGGCCCCGGGCGACGAGGCATATGCGCGGCGGACCTACGCGCCGCCTCAGGGCGAGATGGAGACGGTGCTGGCGCAGATCTGGGCCGAGCTGCTGGGGCTGGAGCGGGTCGGACGGCACGACAACTTCTTCGAACTGGGAGGGCACTCGCTCTTGGCGGTGCAGATGATGGAGCATCTGCGGCGGCGGTCACTGCGCATCGAGGTGCGCACCTTGTTCGTCAAGCCAGTGCTCGCGGATCTGGCCGCACGCCTGGGCCGCCATCACGAGGTGGCAGTCCCGGCCAACCTGATCACCGAGCGGAGCGTGGCGATAACGCCGGAGATGTTGCCGCTGATCGAGCTCGCGCAGGACGAGATCGACCGGATCATCGCCACGGTACCCGGCTGCAACATCCAGGACATTTACGGTCTGTCGCCGCTGCAGGACGGCATCCTGTTCCATCATTTGCTAGCGGCAAAGGGCGATCCATACCTCCTGGTGTCGCAGATGGCGTTTGCCGAGCGTGGGCTGCTCGCGCGCTATCTTGCCGCGATCCAGCGGGTGGTAGATCGGCATGACATCCTGCGTACCTCGTTTGTCTGGGAGGGGTTGTCGCGGCCGGTCCAGGTGGTGTGGCGGAAGGCGCGACTGGAGGTGATCGAGGTCCAGCTGGATGGCGCTGATGGCGCTGGCGCTGAGCAGCTCAGGAACCGGTTTGATCCGCGCCGGCACCGCATCGAGCTCGGCCGGGCGCCACTGCTGCGGTTTGTGATTGCGCGCGAGCCCGGCAGCGCGCGCTGGCTGTTGCTGGAGCTGCAGCATCATCTGATCGGGGATCACGCAACCCGGGACGTGATGCATGCTGAAGTCCGGGCCAAGCTGGAGGGGCGCGAGCATGAGCTGACGGCGCCGCAGCCATTCCGCAATCTGGTGGCGCAGGCGCATCTACGCGGTGATGCCAAGGCGGATGAAGCGTTCTTCCGGGAGCTGCTGGCCGGCATCGACGAGCCGACCACGCCCTTCAACTTGAGCGAGGTGCGCGGCGACGGCGGCGGGGTTCGTGAGGCGTATCGGATGCTGCCGCCAGCGCTCCATGCGCGGCTGGCGGAACAGGCGCGGCGGCTGGGCGTGAGTCTGGCGAGCCTGTGCCATCTGGCGTGGGGGCAGGTGGTGGCGCGCAGCAGCGGCCGCGAGCAGGTGGTGTTCGGCACGGTGCTGCTGGGCCGCCTGCAGGGCAGCGCCGGCGCCGACCGCGCCATGGGACTGTTCATCAACACCCTGCCGCTGCGGCTTGATCTTGATGGGACCGCCGTCGAGGCGAGCGTGCGGACCACGCACGCCCGGCTGGCCGAGCTGCTGACACATGAGCATGCCTCGCTGGCGCTGGCGCAGCGCTGCAGCGCTATTGCGGCGTCGGCGCCGCTGTTCAGCACGCTGTTGAACTATCGTCACAACAAGGCGCCGGCTGTGCCCGGCTCCGGGACGGATGATGTCTTGTCGGGTATGGAATGGCTGGGCGGGGAGGAACGCACTAACTATCCGCTGACCCTGTCGGTTGAGGATTTTGGCGAGGCGCTGGGCCTCACTGTGCAGGTGGCGGAGCCAATCTCGGCGGATCGGATCTGCGGCTACATGCAGCGGTCGCTCGAGCAGCTGGCAGAGGCGCTGGAGCATGCCCCGGATACGCCGGTACGCGAGCTCGACATCTTGCCGGCTGAGGAGCGCACCTATCTGCTGGAGGATCTGAACCGGACGGAAGAGGCCTATCCAACAGAGCAGTGCGTCCATGAGCTGTTCGAGGCGCAGGTGCAAAAGGCGCCGGAGGCGGTGGCGCTGGTCTGCGAAAACGAGCGGCTGAGCTATGGCGAGCTCAACGCGCGGGCCAACCGGCTGGCGCATCTTCTGATCGAGCTTGGGGTCAAGCCGGACCAGCCGGTGGCAATCTGCCTCGAACGCAGCCTGATGATGATGGTTGGCATCTTGGCGATCCTGAAGGCGGGCGGTGCCTATCTGCCGCTGGACCCAGCCTATCCCAGCGAGCGGCTGCGTCAGGTTGTCAACGATGCCGCGCCGCGGCTGCTGCTATGCGACGTCGTCGGTCGCGCAGCACTCGGCCCCGAAGTGCTGACCGAGGTGACGGTCATTGATCTGGAGACGGCCACGCCCGCCTGGGCCGAACGGCCGGCTTCGAACCCAGACCGGCACACGCTTGGCCTCACATCCGGCCATCTCGCTTATGTGATCTACACCTCAGGCTCAACCGGAACCCCAAAGGGGGTCATGGTCCAGCATCGGGGGTTGGTCAATCTGCTGTCGGCTCAGGTCGGCCTCTTTGGCGCTTCTTCCAACAGCCGAGTCGTGCAGTTCGCCTCCATCGCTTTTGATGCAAGCGCTTGGGAGCTTCTTATGGCGTTTGGCTCCGGAGCGGCTTTGCACTTGCCTGCGGAAGAGATCCGTCAAGCGAGGAACAAGCTATCGGATTATCTCCGAAGCGAAGCCATCACCCACGCGACACTACCCCCAGCGTTGCTTCAGACGAGCAAGGATCCGGAACGTTTGGCTGCGCAAGTTCTCATTCTTGCCGGAGAGCTGCCTAAGCCTGAACTCATCCGAAGTCTGGCCCCAGCATCAATGGTCAATGCTTATGGCCCGACCGAGGCAACAGTCTGCGCGACGATCTGGACTTGCCCGGCTGATTTCAATGGGTCGGTGGTCCCGATCGGGCGCCCAATTGCCAACACGCGGGTGTACCTGCTGGATGGCCATGGCGCGCCCGTGCCGTTCGGTGCGGTGGGCGAGCTTTACATTGGCGGGGCGGGGGTGGCACGGGGCTACCTGAACCGCCCTGAGCTGACCGCCGAGCGGTTCATCGCCAGTCCCTTTGTCGAGGGCGATCGGCTGTACCGGACCGGCGACCTTGCCCGTTATCTGCCGGACGGCAATCTTGAGTTCCTGGGCCGCAACGACGATCAGGTGAAGATTCGCGGCTACCGCATCGAGCCGGGTGAGATCGTCGCGCGGCTTTGCGAGCACGCCTGGGTGCGCGAGGCGGTGGTGCTGGCGCGCCAGAACGGCGGCGGCCACAAGCATCTGATCGCCTATGTGGTCTGCGCGCCCGAGGCCGGCTCGGATGAGGGCGGTGGAGGCGCGCTTGCGGGCGCCTTGCGCGCGCACTTAAGTGCGCGACTGCCGGACTACATGGTGCCGAGTGCGTTCGTGCGGCTGGCCGCGCTTCCGCTGACGGTGAACGGCAAGCTCGATCGGAACGCACTGCCGGCGCCGTCCGATCAGGCCTATGCGCTGGCGGCCTACCAGTTACCGCAAGGTGAGGTCGAGACGGCGCTGGCGCAGATCTGGGCCGAGCTCCTTGGTGTGTCTACCTGGGGCTTCTTCGAACGCATCACTGAAGAATTTGGCGCGAGAGTTTGTTTTGGATCGTTGTGGAACCTTGCGCGATGAATATCGCGAGGTTTTAGAACGCGACACGGAACAATGTTCCATCTCTGAGTTGCTCGAAAAGGCGCAGCAAACAGGAGCGTTAGCTCCAGATCACGATCTTCACAGTGACGTCTCGATGTATCAAAGGGCCGCGGCATTTCAACGGGCGCTACAATCGTATCGCATTCCGTCGCTCCCAATTGAAATATACCAGTTTTATGCCAGTGAGCCTCTTAGTCGTTGGGTACCGCCTGACAAGCAATCTGGTCGCGATGCAAACCTGCCAAAGCTTGGCTGGGACCTGGTCGTCGATGCGGGGGCCATTCATGCGGTACCTGTTCCAGGCAACCACGCGACAATGGTGAGCAACCCAGAAAACCGCCAAGTTCTCGCTCATGCTATTTCAACGGCCCTAATCGGCACTCTTGAATAGGCTCAAAGAATTTCTCCGAAGGCTCAGGTTCGAAGTTTCGTTTCTAGACTAGCCCCAAATATCCATCCCACAAGACAGACCGGGAGTAGATGTTGCGGGTAATCGTACCCGACGATGTTCCATTCAGCGACGCTGACGACGACACGTGCCCGAATGTGTTGATAGTCCCGTTCGTGGTGGAGGGACCTGAATACGGGCCACTCAAGATCGGTCCAGCATACTGCTGCTGGACCGCAGTGTCACCGACGTTCAGGACTAGCACGCCATCAATGTTGTTGGTCGCAAGCCCCTGACGAATTTCTGCATGGTGTACGTCCGCATTGGTGGAAACAACACCAACCCATCTTCAGCAACGACGCCGGCTTTCTTCCTTCCTCTGAGATAGTCGCCTGAATGCTAGAAACTAGAGCGGGGGCCCGCGACGTAAGCGGCTATCCGATTGACCGGTTCGGAGGGAAGGTCCCGGCCTGCATACCTTTTGTATGGATGTTGTGATGCATCCTGCTAGTGTCGTCGCCGCAACGGCTAAGGCGAGGAGCGCAACCCCCCAGTGAAGAAATCGCTGAACTGAACCAGCCCCGCCCCACAACAACTATCGAGTTATCTTTTTTCGATACTCGTCTATCATTGCTGTCGTAACATCACCCAGGTAGCACAGCGGTGCCGCGCCGCCCGGCCGCGAATAGGCGCTTCTGCTGCCGCATGCCCGGCCATTGCGCATCGTGTCATCCGGGCAGGCGCAGGGTCTGCCGGTTGCGTGATATTGATCCCGGCTGGCCTTAATCAGGATCGCGGCGATGGCCGCGGCGGTCAGCGCAACTTCGATCTTGCGTTTTGTGTCGGTTTGCTGTGGGGCGGGATCTTGCAGTGTCTTGGGTATTGCGGTGGCGCCACGCGGGCCGGGCGGAGCAGTCTTGGAAGCTTGCGGCTGCGAAGGGCTGCCCGGCACCGCCGTTAGCGCGAGCGGACTTGCTGGGGGGCTGGTTAGCTGCGCTACCATTGCAGGCGCAGAAGTAGAGGGTCGCCCGTCCTGACGGCCGACGGAATAAGCTCCTATGGCTGTAAGGCCCAGAAGCACGATCACAGTCCAGCCCCGCATGAGGACATTCAAGCGAAGCCGGAGCGATCGGGCAAGTTGCAAATTGTAAATCGAAGGCAAGCCCCCGTATTTTCCCGGAAGTGGCCTTGATGGAGGATTAATTGGGCACGGCCCGTCCGGCCAAAAGCGCATGCTTAGACGTTCGTCGTGTTGTTTCGAATGAGCTTCGGACACGAAAACGTACCGGCGTTTATGCTGTACAAATGAACAGGCGTGCCGACCTTCTGGGTGATTTCGCCTTTGAGACGTTGCGGCGCGCGTGAAACCCGAATGCATTCCATTCGAGATCGAAACGGCGGTCGAGTCTATTGCAATGGTTTGCCGTCGTCACCGGCGTTGGCTCAAGGGCCTGTATGATCCGGCGGTGTTTACCGGCGCCGCCCGAAGGTACATCGCAGCGTTCGGGAAATAGCACTCGATAGCTGATTGGTTGCGCCTCGGAGGTGAGATCAATTTTCCTGAAAGTGCGGTAGTTGCTGCGGGCGATCCTAACCGCGACCGAAGCTTTTCACGCCGTCCGCATGTTAGCTTTGCAGGTCAAGGCTCGCGAGCCGCTGCCGGTCCAGAATCACGATCTCGCGTTGGGTATTGCCGATGAAATCGAGGACACCATCAGTGTGCAATTGCGACACTGCACGCGAAACGGTTTCGACGGTCAAACCAAGGTAATCGGCGATGTCGCGCCGAGACATTGGGAGCGAGATCACGTCAGCAGCCGTGAGTCGTTCATCCATCTCGTGCAAGAACGCGGCAACGCGCTCCAGAGCAGTTTTACGTCCGAGCAGCAGCATATGGTCTTCGGCGTGTTGCAAGTTATTCGTCGTCAAGCTGAGCAAGGTGCGCCAGACAACCGCGTCATTCTCGGCGACCGTCTCAAGGTGTTGCCGCCTGATCAGGCGAACAGCGGTTTGGATGATCGCTTCCGCCCTAAATCGGTGGACTCCGCCGTTCTCGAGTCCAAAAATATCACCCGGCAAATGAAATGCGCCAATCTGGCGCCGCCCATCGGAGAGTAATTTGCAGGTCCGTACCGCGCCTTTCCTGACCTGGTAGACGTACTCGGCTGGCTCACTCTCGATGTAGATGGTTTTACCTTTCTTGTAAGTGAATTCACTCAAGCTGACGATCGGATTCGAGCCGCTCGATATGCCGAGCTCACTGAGCGAATTGATTAGGGATCTATGGTCTGTGGTGATGCTCACGAACATGGTCCGACACTCCTGAACCAGAATATACGAAGGGGAGCCTCGCGAATTGATCCGGCGCAATCTATGGATGTCATTGTAACAAGCGGCCATGAAGAGGAGAAGTCGTGTCATTGTGACGCAGTGCGCGCGCAGCAGTTGAGGTGACGCAATGTGTTGTCATCCGGTCGAGGGGGGCCCGCAACGCGCGTCGGAGCGAACGAAGCGATCATGGATTGAGTGCCATACGAGTGTTCTGCTGCGCGAAGGCGACAAGTCGCGCTTAAAAGATGCGTTTCACTGCGGAGTATCTTTGAAAGGCGGCTTCGGATCGCGAGCGAGTGTGTCCAAGACCAAGGACGGGTGCGGATAATCGGCTCCGGCCCTCTTAAGCCCACCCTGATATCCAACGTCTGCTCAAGAGCCCCCGTCGAGGCTCTGCCACGGGTGATTGTCTCGCTGACGATGGTCCAACTGGACCCGACACCGGCAATTGACTAAGATCAAACCTCTAATACGGAGAGCTATGCGGGATTTTGGGTGACGAGGCGATCAGGCGGCGTGGTTTTCCGGCACTTGGATGACCTCGATGCCGTTTTCGAATCTGACACCTGCGATGACCTTCGGCAACTGATTTGTGCCTTTCAGCCGCCGCCAGGTCTTTGATGCGGCGCAGAGCAGCTTGAACACCATCAACTTGGCAGTCGTTGACGATAACGAACCTTTCGTGCGCACCGTTCTGTGCCGGACCGTCGCGAACACGCTTTCGATGGGATTCGCCGTCCGCAAGTGGTCCCAATGCTCGGCGGGGAATTCGTAGAACGCAAGCATTGCGTCGCGATCTTTCGTCAGGCACTCGACCGCCTTGTCGTACTTCGCTCCGTATTTCTCGGCAAAGACATCGATCGCCACTTCGGCCGAAGCTCGGTTGGACGCCAAATAGACCTCGCGCAGATCCTTCTTCATGCTGGCCTGTACCGACACTGCGACTTTGTTCAAGATATTCGCGGTTTTGTGCACCCAGCACCGCTGATGTCGCGTGGCGGGAAAGACCTCGTCGAGCGCCTTCCAGAAGCCGAGCGCGCCGTCACCGACGGCGATTTCCGGGGCGATCTTCAGCCCACGGGTTTTCGCCTCGACGAGCAGTTCGTGCCAGCTCTGCGTGCTCTCGCGCACGCCGACCTGGAAGCCGATGAGTTCCTTCTTGCCTTCCGGCGTCGCGCCGATCAGCACCAGCATGCATTCGCTGTGGTCTTCCATGCGAGCCTGCAGGAAGACGCCGTCCGCCCACACGTATACGTACCGGCGCGCCGACAGATCGCGCTTCTGCCAACGCTCGTACTCGAGCTGCCACTCCGTCGTCAGTCTGGAAACCACCCCCGGAGAAAGATTCGGCGCATCCTTGCCCAGGAGCGCCGCCAGCGCCTCCTGGAAGTCGCCCGTCGAGATGCCTCGCAGGTACAGAACCGGCAAAAGTGCATCCAAGCTCTTCGTGCGCCGTGCCCACAACGGCAGGATCGCCGAGGTGAAGCGGATCCGCTCGCCATCGCTGGTCACCGCGCGATCGCGAATCTTTACCCGGGCGACTTCGACGGCGCCGATCCCCGTCTGGATCGTCCGCACTGGACCATGGCCGTGCCGCACGAGGCGGTCGCGGCCATCGGGAAGCTTCAAGCCCTTCATCGCGGCGAGAAACGCCTCGGCTTCCATCTCGACAGCCTGCGCAAGCAGCTGCCGAGCACCAGATCGCAAAATATTCGTCAGTGGATCGTCGATCTCATCGG
The DNA here is from genome assembly GCF_042257955.1 of Bradyrhizobium sp. B025. Classification (NCBI taxonomy): domain Bacteria; kingdom Pseudomonadati; phylum Pseudomonadota; class Alphaproteobacteria; order Hyphomicrobiales; family Nitrobacteraceae; genus Bradyrhizobium; species Bradyrhizobium sp. B025. The sequence continues at coordinate 1,555,504 of NZ_CP170150.1, forward strand.
GCTGACGCAGTGGGACAATGTTGCTATGCTCGTTCATGGCGTATCGCTCTCCTTGAGGTTCTGGCAGGCTCGACACCCGCCTCGATACGCCGCCTATCTCATTCCGTCATCACCCAGTTTCCCGCATAGCTCTAATACGGATGCTCTATCCTTCAGCGAATTAAGGAGGCAAGAGATCTCATGCCTTACCTTCTCGCTACCGGAATCCTAGCACTTCCTATCCTCGTCAGCTTTGGATCAGATTTGACCGCTGCTTCACGGGTTCATTCGTACACCCCACCGGCTCGCCAAGACGTTTATTGCCTGCAGGGCCGAGCCTGGGGATATCCGGGCAACTGCCAGTTCTCGACCTACAGTCAGTGCATGGCTACCGCATCCGGCACCTACGCTTATTGCGGTATCAATCCGATGTACGCCTTCGAGCGACAGGGAAGGCAATTGCGCTGAGGCGAACGTCGTCAGGTCAGCCAAGCAGCGTTGGATGACGGACGGACCGTTCAGACTCGTGTCGCGGTTCGCTCGACCCCAGCCGCTGAATCGGCTGATTGGTCCGTTCGTTCGACTGCGCCCGGTGCCATCCTTGCATCTGGACGGCGATATCCGCTCCTGGGGCGGGGCGACACTATTCGAAACGGATCTTCTGGCTCAGATCTCTCGGAAGATAGCAGAAGGCCCGCGCTCTTCCCAGTACTGTCTCAATCTGTCTCAGAGTTCAGCGCGGCGTGCAGCCGAGCCTTCTCCAACCGAGACCTGAGTCCATTCAAACAGGCGGCCAGTTTGGCGAACTCCTGAATGCTGACATAATCAAAGACGAACTGCTCAACCTCTTTCTGCTGCTCGTAAGGATCTTGCGAGCGATGCCCGTGAGCGACAAAAGGACGTACCTGGCATCATTCATGTCGGATTTCCGGCGCACGAACTGCTTACCTCAAGCTCCCTCGATTGCTTGGTGATGAAACCCGACTCGACTCTCATCAGCTTCGCGACAGCATTGACGGGAACACCATCTTCTTCCAGCTCCGTCAGAGCCATCAAGATCATCATTTGCGGACCAGTAATGCCAAGCGCATTCGCGTGGTAGGACCGAAGATCGCAAGACATACGTCGATTGATCTGATCTACCATGTAAAGCGCCTGAGTAGATCCTGACTGACGCGCGGCGCCTTCCGGGAGCGTGTTGCCAATGCAGGCAGCTTGGGTGGCATCTGATCTCAGGAGCTCCAGCCTCAAAATATTGCTTGCTGGCTGGCTGGCTTCAGCAAAGAGGACCGGTCCTCGCTGATCACTTTGACGCGCCCAAAGCGCCCCGATCAATCAGTCGCCACAGCTAGACCATTCGTTCCGGTTCGATTTATGAGGATATTGCCCCCTCCCCAGTGGCGATCACCATAGCTTCAACCCAAGATCGAGGCCATCAAAAGTACGCCTAGCGACGTTGATGGACAGGATCGGAGAGGTCGTCGACGGGCAGTGGCGGAAATTCGCCATTTATAAGCCCGTCAGGAAACCCTTGCAAAATTATAGCAGTAGTGCTATAAGAGAAGGGCGAATGACCACACAGAAGCCCGTAGTTTGGATCGGATCGTCAAAGGACGATCTACGAGCTTTCCCGGACGAGGTTCGCCGCGTCATGGGGTTTGCGATCAATGATGCACAAAACGGCGACGAGCATCCTCGTGCCAAGGCCTTAAAGGGCTTTGGTGGCCGGAGTGTACTGGAGGTCATCGACGATGAAGATGGCGATACGTTCCGTGCCGTCTACACCGTACGCTTCGCTGGCGTTATCTATGTCCTTCATGCCTTCCAAAAGAAGTCGAAGAAGGGGATTGAGACTCCGGAGCACGACATCTTGGTAATTCAGGCCCGGTTGAAGGCAGCCGAGGCTCATTACCAAGAGAACTACGGAAAAGGAGGCAAGAAATGAGTAAGGCAATTAAAGCAACCGCAGGCAGCGATAATATTTTCGCTGACCTTGGCTTTGCCAATCCTGAGGAAGAACTCCTCAAAGCCAAACTTATTCGTGAGCTTCGTGCGATCATCAAACGTCGCAAGTTGACTCAGACAAAGGCTGCCGAACTGCTAGGCCTTAAACAGCCTGATGTATCTGCCCTAGTGACCGGCCGCGTAGGGAAGTTCTCGATCGACAGGATTGTTCGATGCCTAGATCGGCTTAATTATCGTGTGGACGTCGTTATCCGTCATAAGCCCGTTCGTCGCGCATCCTCGCGAGCTGCGGCCTAAGAGTGGGAATGGATGGATATTGACGAACTTCGGGATGCTGAAATCCAGCTACATGGTTTGACCAAGGCCGACGGCGTCTATACGTTTTATCACGATGAGACCAACAATATCCGCAAGTTGTATATTGACGATGGACGTTTGAACGTTGCTGAGCTGAAGGTATTCGTCCTCGGCGGCATTGTGCATGAAGGAGCACCGCGACCGATTGAGATTCAATCGCTTCGAGAAGCGATGCGTATCCAGAAGACGGCTCCGGAAATCAAACTGGAGCATGTCGCCAAGGGTAACTTTCTTGACGTTCTTCGCTCCCGAAAGCTGACCACGTTCCTTCGATGGCTTATCGATAACGGGTTGATGATCCACTATCACGAGCTGGATCCATTCTACTGGTCAGTTGCAGATATCATCGATTCGATCGTGCCTGAACTTGGCAATCCGATGCTCTTGCAATACCACGTCTTGCTGAAAAGCGACCTCGTCGCAGTGCTGCGCTGCGAACTGGCCGCAACCATCCAGCTATTTCACGATTTCGGCTATCCGGGGTTATCACCCGAGGGGCGGAGACCCTTCCTCGACAGGCTCATTGAGATTCTCGAACGTAACAGTGATGTCCTCCGGCATTTCAATGCAATGATGTTGAAAGGTGTACTGCAGGCCGGACGGGCGCTGGAGAGTCTGGAGTTCATTGAAGGTTATTACCCGAACCTGCTCATCGATGAGTTCAGTACCTTTTACCAGGGACGTATCGCGATCTTCAAGAATTCGACCCACATCTTCGACATGGAGAAGGTCATCCACGACCGCCTGCTGGAAACACCTCTGACCAGCCAGGGGAAACCGGTTGCGAACTTCCGATTTGCGGATTCCAAAGCCGAGCTAGGGCTTCAGATCTCAGACGTTATTGTGGGCGTCTTAGGAAAGATGCACACCTACTTTACGAACACGGGTCATGAGGACGTCGCTGCGGATCGAGAGGCTCTGGCCGGGACGAGCCTGGAGAACGCAAAACTCTTGTCGGACCTCATCTCAGCTTCGCATGCAGCCAATGTCACGTTCCTTCATCATGTCGCCAGTGTGCACGACATAGATAAGCTTGATCTGTTTCTTCGCTTTCCAGATGGGGCTCACGTTGCATGAACGAGGCGATCAATAATCGGCATTCGCGAGGGTGGGATACTTCGAACTTCTCAGCTGAACGTCGGGAGTATTTAGATGGTGATCTTGCCTTTGAAGCAATTGCAAGATCTATAGCGTCAGAGCTGGCCCCGGTTGTTTGGACAGCGCCCCGCTGGATTTAAGTGGATTCCTGCCGGGTTATGCTGAACGCGGGGCTTTACGATTTTGTCGTTGCGTCGGGAGGGCGTAGCCCGACCAGAGCGACGACAAAATCGTCGGCGACGGTCATGCGGCCATCACCATAGCTTGCGTGCCGAAGTAAGCCTCGTCGGGCGTGCGCCCGTCAAGGCTCGAGTGAGGGCGTCCCTGATTGTAGAAGGCCAGATACTTGGCAATTGACGCTCGCGCCTCGGACACGCTGTCGTAGGCGCGGAGATAAACTTCTTCGTATTTGACCGTGCGCCAGAGCCGCTCGACAAACACGTTGTCGCGCCAGGCGCCCTTGCCATCCATGCTGATGGCGATCTTCGCGTCCAGCAGCACATCGGTGAACTCGAGGCTGGTGAACTGGCTGCCCTGGTCCGTGTTGAAAATCGCGGGCCTGCCGTGCTTCGCCAACGCCTCCTGGACCGCTTCGACGCAGAAGGCCGCCTCCATTGTGATCGAGACGCGATGGGCCAGGACCCGTCGGCTGAACACATCGACGACCGCCGCGAGATAGACGAAGCCACGCCGCATCGGAATGTAGGTGATGTCCATTGCCCACGCATGGTCGGGCCGCTCGATCTTCAATCCGCGCAACAGGTACGGGTAGATCTTGTGACCCGGAGCCGGCTTGCTCGTGTTCGGGCGACGATAGACCGCCTCGATCCCCATGCGCTTCATCAGCGTCGCGATGTGGCGGCGACCGGCGTATACCCCCTCCCGCCGCAGCAACGATCGCAGCATACGCGCTCCCGCGAAGGGATAATCGAGATGCAGCTCATCGAGCCGACGCATCAAGGCAAGGTCCTCGGCCGAAACTGGCCGAGGTTCATAGTAGACCGTGCTGCGAGCCAGCTTCAGGACCTTCGCCTGGCGCACGATAGAAAGATCATGACCGCGGTCGATCATCGCTTTGCGCTCAGCAGGCCCGCCTTGGTGAGCGCGCCGGACAAAAAATCGTTTTCCAACGCCAGCTCGCCGATCTTGGCATGCAACGCCTTCAAATCGACCGGCGTCTCGGCCGATGTCTTGTCATGCCCAAACACGCCGGCGGCGCCTTCCAGGAGCTGGTTTTTCCAGATCGTGATCTGGTTCGGATGAACATCAAACAGTTGCGCCAGCTCCGCCAGTGTCTTGTCTCCTTTGACCGCAGCCAAAGCAACCTTCGCCTTGAATGCCGGAGAATGCGTCCGGCGGCTCTTCTTCGTCATCTTCGCTCCTGATTCGCAGCAAGAATCCTCGCCGCTGTCAGGCAGAAAATCCACTCAAGCTACTGTCCGAATTTGCGGGGCCAGCTCTATATCGCGAGTAAGCTAGGTCACATTGTCCGCGTACGGAAAGAACACTACCGATCCGGCGACACTCTGTGAGTTGGGTCTTCATCGATATTTCTGCTCGGTCTCTCTTGGATAGCGCCGGATAACATTTTGGCGTTCCTGACTACGTCCGCGAAAACTCTTCGTAGATATCGAGTTCTTCATTGATTTTGCCCCGAGCTTGCGGCCGGCCTCGTCGAGGTAGAGCTGATTGATCAGGCCGCCGTTGTGGGTCAGAAAATCACGCGAAGCCTTCATTTCAACGTCGGTCGCGACAAGATCGGGCTTGAGCTGGATCGAAAGCACTTCCGCCGTCTTCGCCAGATACTCGGATGGATTACCGAACATCAGATCCTGGCACCGCAGGGCGATATAGGCTTCTTCTCCAAATAGCGGTACAGCGCCAAGGCGTCTTCTTCGACGACGCCAATGTGGCCGCGGAGAAGCACTTGCTCGAAAACCATTTCCACAACCAGCTCAGGGCCAGGCTACTTGGCTGCGAGGCGATCACCCAGCTCGTGCGCAGACCGCCATTGCCCCGCGCGAATACCTCAACAGCAAGGGCGAGCTTTCCCGCAAGATGCAGGATGACGCACCGTCGCGTGGAATCTCACGACTGGTGTCTATTACAAAGCGGGCGAGAAGCCGTGGTCTCTTGCCGACATCCGGGATGGCGTCTGCTACACAGTCCTCGTCTTCAAGCGTACAAACAACCCGGTCGAAGCGAAGGAGGCGTGCTGTGGCGCGCAGATGTTCCCTCATACCGGCGAAGGCATCGAACGCCGCGGCTGCGAAGACCGCCCCCGTCAATGGCCCGAACCTCGGCCGGCGTTCTCCGGACGCTGCCGTTCTATCGACGTTTTGCGGCGAGGAACGGGCAGCTCTTAGGGGACCTCTTATCGCTTCGGTGTCAGTGACCGTGCATTCGAACAGATTCCTATTCATCGGGCAGCGGACGCAAGAGCAAACGCTCAGCGAAATACAACGCTTTCGCCGCGGTCAACTACCACTGCTAGCAATTGATCGAACTAGGGATTTGTTCAATATTCGATGAAGCGGATGCTGCGGTAACCTTTTCGAAGTCGCGTGAGTTCAAACGGGAGCCACTCGCTACCCATAGATGATGACGGATCCAGCTAGCGGTCGCCGCTCGCGCTGGTCTGCCTGGTCGAGCGGATAGTGTGGCCTAGGGGCTACGCAAGATGGGACCATGACTGCAATGATCTTGTCGGACAATGTCATTCCTCGCGCCGATGTCATTAAACGCGCAGTGCGCATCGGCGCAGAAATCCGAAATGTCAAACTGTCAGGCGATTTACCGGAGCAGACGATTGCCTCGATCAATGGGCTGCTTTTGGAGCACAAGGTCATCTTCTTTCGCGGCCAGCTCCACCTCGATGATGCGGAGCAGGAGAGCTTTGCCATTCGTTTCGGAGAGTTGACACCTCATCCAACGCTCGGTGCGATCAAGGGAACAGCGTCGATCATCGAGCTTGATTCCACCCGTGCAGGTAGCCGGGCGGATCTCTGGCACACTGATGGAACCTTCGTCGATGCCTACCCTAAGATCGCCGTGCTGCGAGGCATTGTGATGCCACCTTTCGGTGGCGATACGGTCTGGTCAAACACCGCCTCGGCCTACCTCGACCTAGCGCCGCCGCTCCAAGGGCTTGCAGACAGGCTATGGGCCGTTCACAGTAATGCCTTTGACTACGCAATACTTGCCCGCGTCAGCGAGCTCGACAAGAAGCACTTGGACGAAGTCTTCACTAAAACAATCTATCGGACTGAGCATCCCGTTGTGCGCGTGCACCCGGAGACTGGCGAACGCACGCTCGTGCTCGGCGCTCTGGTGCAAAACTTCGTTGGCCTGCCGAAATACGATGGCCAGAAGCTGTTCGATTTGTTTCAGTCTCATATCACTGCGCTCGAAAACACTGTGCGTTGGAGTTGGAGGGATGGTGATGTAGCGATCTGGGACAATCGCGCTACACAACATTATGCAGTGAATGACTACGGCGACCAACATCGCCTCGTTCATCGCGCAACCGTCGCCGGTGAGGTGCCAGTCAGCATCGATGGTCGGAGTAGCGTAACGCGCATAACGGGCGACCACCAAGCTGTCTAGATAAGCGACAACATTGGCTACGACACGCACAATGGAAACTCTGCGGTTGTGCGCTCAATCGCTCTCTGCAATATTCGGCAGCTAGGTTCCCGTCGCAGTCAAAATATGAACCCGATGCGGCGCCTCTCAACTTGAAAAGCAACAACTGTTCTTCACAGGCCGCAAGAGGTTCAGCAGCTGCTCGTAGCGGTACAATAATCATTAGAGCGGCCGGGGAGTGTTCTCGTCGGCAGATGCTGAGTCTCGATCGGCCACATGGCCGGGGGCCTTTCCAGGAATGCTCCGCTCGTACGTTTTTGAGCAATCCCATACGATCTGTCCTTTCTTGGGGTAATGGCCGCGACATTATAGCTGGTTAGCACCGCGCTTTATCGTGCCTTACAACGCTAAGGAAGTTGGGATGCAATATGGATCTGCCTGCACCAGCATGCGTGAGGGATCTACCGTCTCGCCATCCGCAACAGTTTACTCTTACACCGATCGGTTCCTCCTCATGAACGCGGCTGGCGCACTTTCCCGCGCATCCTCAAAGCCGCAGCCCAAGGTCTCAGCGCCCAGTGACCACCCATCGTCTCGGAAGAGTTCTGGCGCAGACGCGCCTGCTTCCCTCGGCTCGGTCGGAGGAACGTCTAGCTGGTTATTGCCCGTTACGACCGTATCTGAGAGAGGCGGCTCAATTTATCGAAGATGAGGTCATCCACCTCTACAAGCACCACAGTGGCCGCCTCGCGTCTTATGGCGGTCCGCAAATGGCGTGCAGTGTTAAGCGTGAATTGCGGTTCCTCGATCAATAAGACTGACTTGTTGACCACAACGTCGGACCCGGTAGTGCTCTTGTCGGGAGGTGCCTCCTCGCTCGCCTCGCCGGCGGTGGGCCGCCACGTCCGATAACCATGATAGCGCCGAAAATCATGGTAATAGCCGGGGTCGTAGCGATAGCCATATCCCCTGAACGCGCTCACATGTTTCTGTGGTGCTTTGTGGATATGCGGCTTCGCCGGCTGCGAAGCAGGACCCTGGTGGGCGCAACCGGCCGCAAGCGCGCAGAAGAGGACAACGAGTATCGCCTGAACCTGCCGGAAAGCGGGGCCGAGCCGATGCAGCCCGTTGGAAGCGCAGGCCGGTAAGGAAAGCATGACCATCGATCGGCACCTGCGTCGCAAGGATCTGGGAAACGTTGACAGTGGCGCCGAGCCATCCGCGGTATCTGTCGACGGCAGGTCCGCTCGTGAGCTTGTAGGTGAAGCGAGCCTGCGCGCCGGTATCGTTGACCGCACAAGCGATATTGCTGGCGCCGTTTCCGGTCTCGACGTGCCACGTGCACCCTGCAATGCGATAGCCGGGCTCTGCAGGGAACGTCTCGGCATAGTCTGCAGTATGCTCTGCAAAGACGACGGGGTGGTCGTCCTTGGTTTTATCCACCGTATAGGAGCGCTCGATCTGCTTCGGTTCGTCAAGCTGTGATACCGGCACGTTCACGATAAGGCGGCGGTCTTCGGGCAGTATCGTGTGGATCGCTCCGGCAAGAATTTCGGGGATCTTCACCCCAGCGTTGGCTTGGGTCTGCACATGCGTGGAGTTCAGCTTGCTCCAGTTCTCAAAGAAGATCGTCGTGTCAACCCATTTCGTCCAGCAGACAGAGGGTTGTGGTAGGGCTGCGATCATGCTGTAGAGCGGGCTTGCGGTGATCACGGTCGCTGGAATGATGAAGTTGACACCGGAAACCTGCGCCTCGTTCCACTTGACGATGCCGCCACGCCGAACTCGTTGAATGCAGGTCCGCCGCTGTTGCCGACATTCATGATTGTGTCGGTCTGCCGTCGGCCGTTCGGGCTCGTCTGGCTGCTGATCAGACCGCTCGAAATGCTCAGATCCAGATCGAGAGGATAACCTAGCAAATAGATCGGGGCCTGCTGGTTGTCGTTGATCACAGGCATCGGGCAACGAGAGGCGCCACGGCTATTGCCGGCGGACTGCGACAGCTCCAAAGAGCCAGGTCCCTGGCATCGTCGCGATGAACCGCAGTGACCTTGATGGGATTCGCATTGCGCGACCCGAGGCGGGCATTGACGTCGAAGCTCTTGTAGTTCTCCTCGCGTCCGATCACATGGCTGTTGGTCAGCACGAGGCTGTCGCCGATGAGCAGCCCGGAGCCGCCGCCGACTTCCTGCTTGTCGTTGTACATCACGCCAACGTACTGGACGTGAACCGTCCTGACATTGTAGCGCGCAGCAATCTGCACCGCCGCGCGATCGGCCAGCGCGGGCGCGCCCATGGATAGTAAGAGACCGAGTGTCGGGAGGGATAGAATTTCCTGACGGCGGCGATATCGAGTGGGCTGAGTTGTCCTTTCCGTTCCATGCTGGATTACAATAGTTCATTATTGAATCGAGATCGTATTGGGTGACCTTATAATCGCCGACCGAGCCGGAAGCTTTTTCGTTACGGCACGCCTCCGGCGCATCGTCGCGGTTCTGTTCATGCGTAAAACCGAGGGCATGTCCGAATTCGTGGACAGCGACAACGCGAATGCAGAACTCGCGCCGATCTCGGAGCCTTTGCTCCAATGATTGAAGCTGAAATTGAGAGTCATGCCTGACGGCTTGCGGTCGAGATACTCCACCCTCCTGTATACTGGCACCAAAACCAACCTTTGGACCCCCAGTATGGGTTGCTGGCAGTGCGTGGACGCGGGCAGACCGGGATCAGACGCACAGCCGACAAGCTTCAGGCGGAATTGGTTGAGGCGGAGATCCCCCAAGCGCTTCCGTCAATGCTGGCCAGATCCTGGCTCAGGGATCAGCGGCGCGCCGCCAACGGAAATTGGCCCTTCTGGCTTAGAGGGCTGGACCGCTCTTTTCGCCAGCTTCGAAGCTGATTGGGCTGCAGGCGGAGAAGAGACTGGCGGCGCAGACGCAGCAGCGAGTGAACTCTGCAAGGATTCGATCTTCGCGGTCAACGCTTCGATTTGGTCCGTCATCCGCTTCAAATCGGCTTGCTGCGCACCGATATTGCGATTGAGTTCTGCGATTACATCGCTCGCCCGTTGTTGCTCGGATCGAACCTCCAGCAGAGCTTCCCTAACCTCAGGTGACAAGCCATGCATCGGCGCGGGCCCAAGCACTTGCGACCTCGCCAAAATTGTCTCCATGTTAGTCCAAACACAGGCTGCCGCGGCACACAAACCAAAGAAGACCAAGAGGACGAGAATCCAAGACGAGCGCCGGGAGGATTTGTGCAAAATGCGCGGTAACTCCGAGGCGTTCGCCTCAGCAACCACATCCATCATTCTCAGCTGCCATTCCCAAATTTTGACGCCTCTCGTTCACGCAATAATGGGCATCAGTCAAGAGCTGCGGGCGAGGTACGATACTGAGCGCAAGCTCGCCGGAAGTCCCGCTATCGCTGTCGGCAATCGCCTTTCGCGTTTTTAGATCGGACTTTCGACCGAGCAGCTTACCGACCGATCATGGCTCGGGTCCGGCTGCTTAGGCCGACAGGCTAGCGGATGCAGGGCCGTGAAGCTGAAGCGGCGTCGAGATCCAGCATGAACTCGCCCATATGCGCCGCAATCCTTTGCTAAACGGGGGATAAGAGCAGGCAACGTCACCTCAGATTGTACCAGGCTCGACATCCGAATTACGATTTTGGCGAACACCTTTGGGGCATCCATTCGCGTTCGTATGGACGCGGCGACACTAGATCGAACACTCGTCCTCGAAACCTGTCTCTTTGAGAGGCGCAAACTCCGTTTTGCCAAGCTTTGGGCTGTCCATGATCAGGCCGGTTCGACGCTTGACAGCCCGACAGCCTTGCAGGAACGAGCGAGGAATAGAATCAAAGGGCCTCCCCAGCTCGACAAGGACGGTCTACATTTGCGTCCCAATCTGCCGGATCCGCATCAGCATTTGTTTTGAGGTTCTTGTTTTAAAGTGGAGCGCGGGGTCCGGCAGGTGCCGCTAAGATTTGCGGCTTTGGTGCTACCGCGTTTGGTTGGAGAAAGTGAGTTTTCAGGTCTCGATACTTAGGATTCTCGCCGGCCAACCGGAGGGCCGGGCGAGCCTTGCCGTCCTCAAGGATTACCTGGCGGTGTTCTACACCAGCGGTCCGGAGTGGACGGATCGTACGAAGCGATTGGCGGCGCAGACGCCGGATCTCAATATTTTCGGACAAGGGCTGGTTACGCGGGAACCCGGACAATGGATCATAACGGACAAAGGGCGGGCCTTTCTTGCTCTTCTGGAACAGAAGAGCGTACCTGACTCTCAGGAGCGAACGCTCGAAGGCATGGTTGAGAAACCCCTTGCAAGTAGGCTTCCCGCGCTTGCGCCGGGCCGACAAGACCACAGTGCCAGTCGCCGGCACCTCCGCCGGAAGCCGCTGAGGGCGCGCGATGGGCGTTCCAGCTAGCCCCTCCCTAAGCTCACGCCCGGCGACGATGTTGCTCCATATCGTGCCGGAGCAACATTGCATACCCCGCGCACCGGCTTGATGCCCTTCGCAAACCATACTTAGATCGCTGTTGTTTGAGATGGAGACATTGTAGTGGCAACCGGTATTGTGAAGTGGTTCAGCGCGACAAAGGGTTATGGATTTATCAAGCCCGATGATGGCGAAGCCGACGTATTCGTGCACATCAGGTCAGTCGAGAAGGCCGGATACACCTCCCTTGCTGAGGGGGCCCGGATCAGCTTCGAGCGCAAGACCGGCAGCTCCGGCAAAGTGTCCGCAGACAATCTGCGTATAGGATAGCCTTCTTTCGCGACGAGGGGAGACATGGTTCTCTAAGGACCAAGCCACCACGATTCGAGACGGATGGTAATCGACGCAAGCAATTGAGATATCGTCACTAAATCAACGTAGAAATATTTCTGTGCTAGCATTTGTGCTAAATCAGCGACTTAGACCTGCCTGAATGTGATAGATGTCACACTTTGAGGCAGCATTCTTGACGAGGCCCCAGCCGGGACGGATGGTCTGCTATCGCCTCGCTACCGAGCTCATCTGCCGGAGCTATACCCTCTCCCATACCCTCAAAGGCAAATCCTAGCCCCGGAGAGCCTGCACTGCTTGCCATAGCTCGGTAACGGCCGGATCGTCTAAACCCACATCGTGCAGGCCTTCAAAATTCCTCCTCACATAATCCAGTGCACTGCCACTAGTGCCTCGGGCCTTGAGGATCATCTCTGCCTTCTTGGCAGTGCTTATCGTCGAACCGAGCGGGTTTACTCCCTCATAGATGTATACCTTGGCGTCTACCGAGCGCCCGTCGGCCAACAGCACCTGCAGATCTGTCGGATCACACGCTTCTCTTTTTCGCAGAGCACGTAAGAGGACCGGTATTTTGTCATTGTCCGGAAACTCAAAAGCGGCTCCCTCACAGCTGGCCCCATCAAACGGCTCCAGATTCAGCGTGATGCCAGGGTTCTCTTTGGTCCCCCAGTTAACCACTGACTTCTTATTGAAGGTTCGACGATAGCCACGAAGCGTTGCGCGCTGAGACCCCGCGCAGCCGAACTCGGACTGCCATCCATCAAAGGTGAGAGACCCGAAGCCAAAGACCCAGACCACGATCACGCCTCCATCTGGGCCAAGGTTTGCTCGAACAGCATACTCACCAGTCTAGTCCCGATAGGGCGTGCAAAGGTCGGAGGCTAGCTGATCAGACACGCCTGTAACCCGCTTCTGGATAAACTCCGGAGTGAAATCCTGAAACCTATCGCTATTCGCTCGCAGCTTAATGATCGCCTCAGGGTCAATCTTCAGAAGTTCCTCCACATAGCCCAACACCTTCACATAAGAAGGGGCGTTCACGTGCCTTGGCCCAACCAGGTTTGCAAACAGGGTGGCAATTCCCTCCTCAATGTTAAGGGCGGCGCCACCCCCGTTCGGGGTAAGGAGGTGCACTATTTCCTGAGACAGTTCGAAACGCGCTTGCTCTTCATTCGACTGACAAGTGTCGCTCAGATGAATCACCACGCATCTGCTTTCCTGCGAGTACTGCGGAAACCAAACACCAGGGCGAGGGCCTCCCACCTCAATTCCAAGGATCGTCCAGCTCCGATCACGCGTGCCGAATTGCCTCTCTGCCTGATTCAACCAATCCCCCAGTAAAGTTGTGAGGGTGTATGTCCAGCGCTTAGACTCCTCCTGCCAAGTCCTAACGAATCCAACCGTCGGCGACGTAAGCATCTATTCAGCCTCCCTTTTAGGGAACCCTACGCTAAAGCTCCGCAGCGGCCAACAGAGATACCCCTCAATCTGCGCACGCACTTGGGACGAAAGGCCGGACTTTACCCACTCGCTCAAACCGAAGCCCCACTCGTAACTCCCGATGCCTTCCTCTTCGCTTTCGCCCTTAGGATGGGAACAGGCGACACGATGGTTAGAGCTGGCCCCGCAAATTCGGACAGTAGCTTGAGTGGGTTTTCTGCCTGACAGCGGCGAGGATTCTTGCTGCGAATCAGGAGCGAAGATGACGAAGAAGAGCCGCCGGACGCATTCTCCGGCATTCAAGGCGAAGGTTGCTTTGGCTGCGGTCAAAGGAGACAAGACACTGGCGGAGCTGGCGCAACTGTTTGATGTTCATCCGAACCAGATCACGATCTGGAAAAACCAGCTCCTGGAAGGCGCCGCCGGCGTGTTTGGGCATGACAAGACATCGGCCGAGACGCCGGTCGATTTGAAGGCGTTACATGCCAAGATCGGCGAGCTGGCGTTGGAAAACGATTTTTTGTCCGGCGCGCTCACCAAGGCGGGCCTGCTGAGCGCAAAGCGATGATCGACCGCGGTCATGATCTTTCTATCGTGCGCCAGGCGAAGGTCCTGAAGCTGGCTCGCAGCACGGTCTACTATGAACCTCGGCCAGTTTCGGCCGAGGACCTTGCCTTGATGCGTCGGCTCGATGAGCTGCATCTCGATTATCCCTTCGCGGGAGCGCGTATGCTGCGATCGTTGCTGCGGCGGGAGGGGGTATACGCCGGTCGCCGCCACATCGCGACGCTGATGAAGCGCATGGGGATCGAGGCGGTCTATCGTCGCCCGAACACGAGCAAGCCGGCTCCGGGTCACAAGATCTACCCGTACCTGTTGCGCGGATTGAAGATCGAGCGGCCCGACCATGCGTGGGCAATGGACATCACCTACATTCCGATGCGGCGTGGCTTCGTCTATCTCGCGGCGGTCGTCGATGTGTTCAGCCGACGGGTCCTGGCCCATCGCGTCTCGATCACAATGGAGGCGGCCTTCTGCGTCCAAGCGGTCCAGGAGGCGTTGGCGAAGCACGGCAGGCCCGAGATTTTCAACACGGATCAGGGCAGCCAGTTCACCAGCCTCGAGTTCACCGATGTGCTGCTGGACGCGAAGATCGCCATCAGCATGGACGGCAAGGGCGCCTGGCGCGACAACGTGTTTGTCGAGCGGCTCTGGCGCACGGTCAAATACGAAGAAGTTTATCTCCGCGCCTACGACAGCGTGTCCGAGGCGCGAGCGTCAATTGCCAAGTAATCTGGCCTTCTACAATCAGGGACGCCCTCACTCGAGCCTTGACGGGCGCACGCCCGACGAGGCTTACTTCGGCACGCAAGCTATGGTGATGGCCGCATGACCGTCGCCGACGATTTTGTCGTCGCTCTGGTCGGGCTACGCCCTCCCGACGCAACGACAAAATCGTAAAGCCCCGCGTTCAGCATAACCCGGCAGGAATCCACTTAAATCCAGCGGGGCGCTGTCCAAACAACCGGGGCCAGCTCTGTAGCACAGAGAGGTGAATCGTCATGTATGATCGAATCGGTGGCTCATCTACACGCACTAGCCAAACTGACGAACCGAGCCAGTCGGTGGATAGCGGCAGCTTTACAGAAACACTTGCAGATCTCGCGCCCCAGTGGAGCTCACGATCGGGGGAGTTGCCTGACAAGATGGGGGCCTGCTGCAGCAAGCCACATACCTTGGATGCAAACGTTCAAACCTCTAGCGCCTCCGAACCCAGTACATCCTCTCCAGAGAGTCCGGCCACCTCCTTGTTCGAATACAGAACGGCCGACCTGCGTGATGCGAATGTGGACGGCATCTGCGTCGGGCTGACTGCGGAGTGGTTCCGCAATCTTAGCAACAGCCCATCAACCCGAATGAGTGCGCTTACACCCGGATCGCAAACGCACGCCTCAGCGGCTGAACGGCAGCAGCAATATCAAGGTCTTAAGGATCAGTTACGAAGCAGGGGAGCAGGATCTTCTCAGGCCGACCTTCAGGCACAAAATACCATTTTGGAGGAAGCAGACTTGGAACCGGCTGGAGAAGAGAAGAGATTCGCATTCGGCAAGTCTTCGAACGTCAAGTCCATGGTGAACGAAATCAATGAAGACGGATCGAACCATTTACTCAGCTTGTATTTCGCTGAAGGCGGCGCCCACACAGTGGCGACGTCGGCCTCGAATGGAACGACCACGCTTTTCGACCCTAACTATGGAGAATTTACTGTTCGATCAGATCCTGACCAGATGGCTTCATTGTTACAAAGCCTCGCCAATCGTTACAGGAATCCCAACGGGCAGCATTTGTCGACAATCACGACGCAAAGGATGCAGTGAGTTGGGCCTTCAGGCCGCGGTGATTGACGCCTTCTGTGAAGGCGCGGATGCGTCGGCCGGCGCTTGCGTTCGGTCGCGGCGGGGGCAAATCTGCAGCGGATAGGCGGCTGCGTGCCGGCTTGCGATTGTGCCGGCATCGAAAGCGGGGGGGCGGCACCCCGCTATCCATGACGGTCGGCACAAATTGCAATTCTGTTTCGCAATGGCCGCCTGCGGTTTGCTCAACTGACGTCGCCAAGAAACAATTGCTGCGGCGACAATCCATGCCGTCCGCTATCGAACCACGCGCTTGATCCAGACCGACTGTGCGCAGAATATGACTTTCCACGACATCAACTTTGAAGCACGCAAAGCCGGCGCATCGATATTGGTCCAGCTGTGACTCTTACAAGCAGCTTCATCCTGAAAAGCCAAAGTCTTGATTGACAAGGCACCTTATCTTCGAACGGTGAAAGCGTCGGAGTTTTCCAAATTGCCAGGGTGCTCCCTGCAGGACCTGAGGGGCGCGACTCCAGCGATTGCGCCGCTGCGGGCGGCGCCACAGAATGCACCCCGGCGCTGGTCGCTAATCTAGGGTCCAGACTCAATTGAGCCAATATGCGACGAGAGCGGCGAGATGAACAGCGGCCAAAAAATTACGGGCGAGCTTGTCATATCGCGTGGCGATGCGCCGGAAGTCCTTGAGCCTGCAAAAGCAGCGTTCGATGACATTTCGTCCTTTGTAGGCGCGTTTGTTGAAGCGATGGATGACGACACGGTTAGATTTATTGGGGATTACGGGCTTGGCGCCACGACGAATGATTTCGCCGCGAAGCTTGTCGCCATCATACCCTTTGTCGGCGAGGAGCACGCTCATGGGTGGCGCGAGCGCCAGGACATCGGGAGCCGCAGCGACATCGGCATCCTGGCCTGGAGTCAGATGCAGGACGACCGGCCGGCAGAGCGGATCGCTCAGCGCATGGATTTTTGTCGTGCGGCCTCCGCGCGAGCGGCCGATTGCTTGATTGTGCTCCCCCCTTTTCCGCCGGAGGCACACCGGTGAGCTTTAATCGAGGTCGAGTCGAGCGACAGTACGACGCCGTCTTCGCCAGGCTTGGCCAGCGCTTCGAAGATTGCGCACCATCGTCCTCGCTTGGCCCAGCGATTGAAGCGATTGTAGATCGTCGTGTAAGGGCCGTATTCACGTGGACAATCACGCCATCGTGCACCCGATTGCAGCATGTGAATGATGCCGCTGACGATGCGTCGGTCGTCGTCCCGATCCGGCCCCGTCAGTCCCCTCGGCAGATGCGGTTCGATACGCGCCCATTGCCTGTCGTTCAGCCAAAACAAACCAGCGCGCATTCTCTCGCCCCCGAATCAACACGTAGGCAAGAGAATCACGTGGCGCTATTTAGGTACAGACCCTAATGCGCCCTACGCTAAAGGCCAGAACCGAGAGGCATCTCCGTAGCTACTTTTGGAAGCGTTTGGTTCAAGAATTGCGTCGCTCCCATGCGAGCCTTATCGTGCCGAACGGATGCTCGACTGTCTCGCGATGCTGGCGCATCGCCTCTGTGTTTGCATCAAGGCGCTGCTGCACGGCCTTGAGCAGACGCTCATGCTTGCGTGCTTCCAGAGTGCCGATCTTGTCCTTCAACTTCGCTGCCGGCACCCCCTCAAGGATAGCTTGAATCGCCTTATCTAGCTCGCGCTCAGTCCACTCCCGGCATCGTGACGCTGCGACCGCGCCCCGTCCCCGAGCTTCCGCATCTAGGTAACCAGAGCCACGAAGGCGGCGAGGTCTTGCCCTCCGGACAGGCTGACGCGATCGCGTTCGATGACCCCGGCGGCATCGGAGTGGTTTCCGGCGAACCACACCTGCTGCAGCCAATCCAGATGCTTGAAATTTCGCGCAAGGGCTGCCCCGCACATTCAGCGCGAGAGCAGGCCTTTGTCGGGCACTTGCTGCGCCCGTTGTCGGCATTGAGACTGAATGCCAGAAACCTGACACTACGCGCAGCTATGTAGTGCCTGCTGAGCCTGCGAATTCACTTCGGCACGCGATTTGCTCTGTTCACGGTGTGGGACTGGTCCGGAGGCTATATTGGCGGACACATCGGGGGCACGGTCGAACCTCCTTCACCAATCCGTACGGTCAGTCGATCTATGGCGATGCCGACAGGTTCGATGTCACCCGGCGGCGCAACCCGCACCTGTCGTTCGGCCAGGGGCCGCATTTCTGCCTGGGCGCAGCGCTGGCGCGTCTAGAATTGGGCTGCGCCTTCCCCGCGCTGTTCGTGCGGCTGGAGCATCTGGCGCTGACCATCGCCGCGGAGGACGTCGTCTACATGCCGTCTTACGTCATTCGCTGCCCGCAGCGCCTGCCGGTCACCTTCCGCCCTTCCATCGCTTAGAGAGTGAAGTGCCACCATGTCCGAACAACAACCCTTGCCGACGCTGCCGATGTGGCGCGTCGATCACATCGAGCCCTCGCCCGAGATGTTGGCGCTACGCGCCAGCGGTCCGATCCACCGCGTGCGCTTCCCCTCCGGGCACGAAGGCTGGTGGGTGACAGGCTATGACGAGGCCAAGGCGGTGCTGTCCGACGCGGCGTTCCGGCCCGCGGGAATGCCGCCGGCGGCATTCACCCCGGATTCGGTGATTCTCGGTTCGCCGGGGTGGCTGGTCTCGCACGAGGGGCGCGAGCATGCCCGGCTACGCGCGATCGTGGCGCCGGCCTTCAGTAACCGCAGGGTGAAGCTGCTCGTGCCGCAGGTCGAAGCGATCGCCGCGCACTTGTTCGAGACGCTGGCGGCCCAGCCCCAGCCCGCCGACCTGCGGCGCCACCTCTCCTTTCCGCTTCCGGCCATGGTCATCAGCGCGCTGATGGGCGTGCTCTACGAGGATCACGCCTTTTTCGCCGGGCTGTCCGATGAGGTGATGACGCACCAGCATGAAAGCGGCCCGCGCAGCGCGTCCCGCCTGGCCTGGGAAGAACTGCGCGCCTACATTCGCGGCAAGATGCGCGACAAGCGCCAGGATCCGGACGACAACCTGCTGACGGATCTGCTCGCTGCGGTCGACCAGGGCAAGGCGAGCGAGGAAGAGGCGGTTGGCCTGGCGGCGGGCATGCTGGTGGCGGGGCACGAGAGCACCGTCGCACAGATCGAATTCGGCCTGCTAGCCATGTTCCGCCATCCGCAACAGCGCGAACGCCTGGTCGGCGATCCGTCCCTGGTCGACAAGGCGGTAGAGGAAATCCTGCGCATGTACCCGCCGGGCGCGGGCTGGGATGGCATCATGCGCTATCCGAGGACCGACGTGACCATCGCGGGCGAGCATATTCCCGCGGAGAGCAAGGTGCTGGTCGGCCTGCCGGCAACGTCGTTCGATCCGCACCATTTCGACGACCCGGAAATCTTCGATATCGAACGCCAGGAAAAGCCGCACCTGGCTTTTTCCTACGGGCCGCACGCGTGCATCGGCGTGGCGCTGGCCAGGCTGGAGCTCAAGGTGGTGTTCGGTTCGATCTTCCAGCGCCTTCCCGCGCTGCGCCTGGCCGTGGCGCCGGAACAACTGAAGTTGCGCAAGGAGATCATCACGGGCGGGTTCGAGCAGTTCCCGGTGCTCTGGTGATGTCGCGGACGCCACGGGCGATCTCGATCTTCTCCGGAATCTGCCGCGCGCCGGTCAGATCAGCCCGCCAACAGGTAACCAGGATGGACGTGCAAGAAACCACGGCAGCATGCCGGGACGCCTTCGCCGAACTGGCGTCGCCAGCGTGCATCCACGACCCGTATCCGTTCATGCGATGGTTGCGCGAGCACGATCCGGTGCATCGCGCGGCGTCGGGCCTCTTTTTGTTGAGCCGCCACGCCGACATCTACTGGGCGCTCAAGGCCACGGGCGATGCGTTTCGGGGTCCGGCGCCCGGCGAACTGGCGCGCTATTTCTCGCGTGCGGCGACCAGCCCGTCGCTCAATCTGTTGGCGTCCACGCTAGCGATGAAGGACCCACCGACGCATACGCGTCTGCGCCGGCTGATCTCGCGCGATTTCACCATGGGCCAGATCGACAACCTGCGGCCGAGCATCGCGCGCATCGTCGCAGCGCGCCTGGACGGCATAACGCCCGCGCTGGAGCGCGGGGAGCCGGTGGACCTGCATCGGGAATTCGCGCTGGCCTTGCCCATGCTGGTTTTCGCCGAACTGTTCGGCATGCCCCAAGACGACATGTTCGAGCTCGCTGCCGGCATCGGCGCCATTCTGGAAGGCCTGGGCCCACACGCCAGCGATCCCCAGCTCGCCGCGGCGGACGTGGCCAGCGCCAGGGTGCGGGCCTACTTCGGCGACCTCATACAGCGCAAGCGCACCGATCCCCGCCGCGACATCGTGTCGATGCTGGTCGGCGCACATGACGACGATGCCGACACACTGTCGGATGCGGAGTTGATCAGCATGCTGTGGGGCATGCTGCTGGGCGGTTTCGTCACCACTGCTGCGAGCATCGACCATGCGGTCCTGGCGATGCTGGCGTATCCCGAACAGCGGCACTGGCTGCAGGGAGACGCCGTGGGGGTGAAGGCATTCGTCGAAGAAGTCCTGCGCTGCGACGCGCCCGTTATGTTCAGCTCCATCCCGCGTATCGCCCAGCGCGACATCGAACTGGGCGGCGTGGTGATTCCGAAGAACGCGGACGTGCGCGTGCTGATCGCGTCCGGCAATCGCGACCCGGACGCCTTCGCCGATCCCGATCGCTTCGATCCCGCGCGGTTCTACGGCACCAGTCCAGGCATGTCGACCGACGGGAAGATCATGCTGAGCTTCGGCCACGGCATTCACTTCTGCCTCGGTGCGCAACTGGCCCGGGTGCAGTTGGCCGAGAGCCTGCCGCGGATCCAGGCCCGCTTCCCCACGCTGGCATTTGCCGGGCAGCCGACCCGGGAGCCCTCGGCGTTCCTTCGGACGTTCCGCGCGCTGCCGGTGCGGCTGCATGCGCAGGGGAGCTGAGATGCGCGTCATGGTCGACCAGGATCTGTGCGGAACCAGCGGGCAGTGCGTGCTGACGCTGCCGGGCACCTTTCGCCAGCGCGAACCGGACGGCGTGGCCGAAGTGTGCGTGGCGACGGTCCCGCATGCGCTGCACGCCGCCGTGCGGCTCGCGGCCAGCCAGTGCCCGGTCGCCGCCATTCGGGTCATCGAAAGCGACGCTGGCGATGGCGAGCCCGCCAGCGCCGACCCTGCGCCTTCTCCAGCGGAGGCCGAGCGGCATGCCGCGAAAGACCAGCACAATCTAGGATGACACGATGGGACGGTTTGAAGGCAAAGTGGCCGTGGTGACCGGCGCCGGCGCCGGCATCGGCAAGGCATGCGCCCTCGCCATCGCGCGCGAGGGCGGCAGAGTGGTGGTGGCCGACATTGATGGCTCGGCGGCTATCGCCTGCACCGCGCAGATCGCGGCCGAAGCGGGCCACGCGCTCGCCCTGGCGATCGACATCGCCGATGCGCAGGCGGTGGCAGCGCTGTTCGAGACGGCGGAGCGGCACTTCGGCGGGGTCGACCTGCTGGTGAACAACGCGAGCGCGATGCATCTGACCCCGCGCGACCGCGCGATCCTCGAGCTGGAGCTAGCGGTCTGGGATCAGACCATGGCGACCAATCTGCGTGGCACGTTGCTCTGCTGCCGGCAGGCCATCCCCCGGATGATCGCCCGCGGCGGTGGCGCGATCGTCAACATGTCGTCGTGCCAGGGGCTCAGTGGTGATACCGCACTGACATCCTACGCCGCGTCGAAGGCGGCGATGAACATGCTGTCGTCCTCACTTGCCACCCAGTACGGTCATGCGCAGATCCGCTGCAATGCGGTTGCGCCGGGTCTCATCATGACCGAGCGACTCCTCGCCAAGCTGGACGCGTGCATGCAAACCCATCTGCGCCGTCACCAGCTCCTGCCGCGCATCGGCCGCCCCGAGGACGTGGCCGCGCTGGTGGCGTTCCTGCTCTCCGACGATGCTGCGTTCATCACTGGCCAGGTCGTGTGCATCGACGGCGGCATGCTGGCGCATGTGCCGACATACGCCGACGGTGGCAACAGCCGCGCCGCGCGGCCTGCCGGCGAGACCGCAGAAGCGGACGCGGCGCCGCGCTGCTGATGGACATGCTGCTCAACCCGCTGAACCGTCGGCATCGGCTGCGGCACGACATCCCGGTCGTGCCCGGCGCTTTTCCCTTGGTCGGGCATCTTCCCGCCGTCGTCTGCGACCTGCCGCGCCTGCTGCGGCGTGCGGAACGGACGCTGGGCAGCCACTTCTGGCTAGATTTCGGCCCTGCCGGACACCTGATGACCAGTCTGGATCCGGATGCTCTCGCACTGCTCCGGCACAAGGACGTGTCCTCGGCGCTGATCGAAGACATCGCGCCCGAATTGTTTGGCGGAACGTTGGTCGCCCAGGACGGCATCGCGCACCGGCAGGCGCGCGATGCGATCCAGGCGGCGCTTCTGCCCAAGGGGCTGACCCTGGCCGGCATCGGCGAGCTGTTCGCGCCCGTCATCCGGGCGCGCGTGCAGAGGTGGCGGGAACGGGGCGACGTCACCATCCTGCGCGAAACCGGCGATCTAATGCTCAAGCTCATCTTCAGTCTCATGGGAATCCCCGCGCAGGACCTGCCGGGATGGCATCGCAAGTACCGGCAACTGCTGCAGTTGATCGTCGCGCCCCCGGTCGACCTGCCCGGACTGCCCTTGCGGCGGGGCCGCGCCGCCCGCGACTGGATCGATGCGCGGTTGCGCGAGTTCGTCCGCGCCGCGCGCGAACATGCCTCGCGCACCGGGTTGATCAACGACATGGTGAGCGCCTTCGATCGCAGCGACGATGCGCTTTCCGATGACGTCCTGGTCGCCAATATTCGCTTGCTGCTGCTTGGTGGTCACGACACCACCGCCTCGACGATGGCCTGGATGGTGATCGAGCTAGCGCGGCAGCCTGGGCTGTGGGACGCCCTGGTCGAGGAGGCGCAACGCGTAGGCGCGGTGCCGACTCGGCACGCGGACCTGGCGCAGTGTCCGGTCGCCGAGGCGCTGTTCCGCGAGACGCTGCGCGTGCATCCGGCGACGCCGCTCCTAGTGCGTCGCGCACTGCGTGAATTGCGACTCGGCCAACAGCGCATTCCTACGGGCACCGATCTGTGCATCCCGCTGCTGCATTTCTCGACCTCGGCGCTGCTGCACGAGGCGCCTGATCAGTTTCGGCTGGCGCGGTGGCTTCAACGCACCGAGCCGATCCGGCCGGTGGACATGCTGCAGTTCGGTACCGGCCCACACTTCTGCATGGGCTACCACCTGGTATGGCTGGAACTGGTGCAGTTCTGTATCGCCTTGGCGCTGACCATGCACGAGGCCGGGGTGCGGCCGCGGTTGCTGAGCGGCGTCGAAAAAGGCCGGCGCTATTACCCGACCGCACATCCGTCCATGACTATCCGCATCGGATTCTCATGAGCTGGCATCGCATGCCCCGTGTGGTGAGGCAGCGGCGCCGGCGACGCGCGGCATTGCTGCACTCGGCGCGCGCGCTCGGTGCGAGGCCGGCAACACCGCGGCGGCTCGCCGCTCGCCGTGGCCGTCTCCTGGCAGGTACAAGGACATGAACAACATGCAGACTGGTTCCACGCCACACGACGACCGAGCTGGCGTTTCCGCGAACGGCATATTGGGCGCGCAGGCGCGCGGCGCATCCGGCAGGCTGCTGCCCGAGATCTGGATGCAGGACGGCGCAAAGCGGGTCGAAGAGGCGCTGGCGCGTCTTCTCTGCGCCGAAGACGACGGTGAGACCGAGCTGATGGCGGCGATGCGCTACGCCACCTTGCATGGCGGCAAGCGCACCCGCGCCTTGCTCTGTTTGGCTGCCGGCGCACTGGCCGACACGCCGGCGCACATGCTCGATGACGTCGGTGCCGCCATCGAGATGATGCACGCCTGTACGTTGGTCCACGACGATCTGCCCGCGATGGACGACGACGTGCTTCGCCGCGGCCTTCCGACCGTGCACGTCAAGTTCGGCGAAGCCACCGCGATCCTGGTCGGCGATGCGCTGCAGGCGCACGCCTTCCTGACCCTGGCGAGCCTGAATGCGCCGGGCGACACCCCTATCGCGCTCGTGCGCGAACTGGCGCAGGCGGTGTCCGCCGAGGGGGCCGCAGGCGGGCAGGCCATAGATCTGTCGCTGGTTGGAAAGCACGTCGAGCTGGACAGGATCGTGGCGATGCACCGGATGAAGAGCGGAGCGCTAGTGCGCGCGTCCGTTCGCATGGGCGCGCTATGCGCTGTCGGCGTGAATGCCGCGCACGCTGCACTTTACTGTGCGCTGGATCACTACAGCGCCTGTTTCGGCCTGGCGTTACAGGTGATCGACGACATTCTCGACGTGACAGCGGATACCGCGGCGCTGGGCAAGACCCCCGGCAAGGACGCGGCGGCGCAGAAGCCGACCTGCGCGTCGATCATGGGACTGCAGGAAGCACGCCAGTTCGCGCTGGATCTGTTGCGCGATGCCGGCGAGGCCATCGCGCCGCTGGGGCCGCGTGCGGAACGGTTGGCGCAACTCATACAGTGGGCCAACGCGTATCTGTTCAAACACGCGCCACGCGCATGAGCGCGCCCGTCCGCATCGAGTCGCCCCTGTGCCGCTGCGATCGGCCGGCGGCAGAGTGCATCCTGCACTGTGTCCGAGTCCGCGGCGCCGATCGCAGCGGTTGCCCGCCGCGGCGCACGTTTCTGCAAACGGAACATCCCGCGTGAACGCGCTGTCCGAACATATCCTTTCCGAATTGCGCCGCCTGCTGAGCGAAATGAGCGATGGCGGCAGCGTCGGTCCGTCCGTCTACGACACGGCGCAGGCGCTGCGCTTCCACGGCAACGTCACCGGTCGGCAGGACGCATACGCGTGGCTCATCGCGCAGCAACAGGCCGACGGCGGATGGGGAAGCGCGGACTTCCCGCTGTTCCGCCATGCGCCCACGTGGGCGGCGTTACTGGCATTGCAGCGTGCCGATCCTCTTCCCGGAGCTGCGGACGCAGTCCAGACTGCAACGAGGTTCCTCCAGCGCCAGCCCGATCCCTACGCACATGCGGTGCCAGAAGACGCGCCGATCGGCGCGGAGCTGATCCTGCCGCAGTTTTGCGGTGAGGCCGCATCCTTGCTGGGTGGCGTAGCGTTTCCGCGCCATCCTGCGCTGTTGCCATTGCGGCAAGCGTGCCTGGTCAAGCTGGGGGCGGTGGCGATGTTGCCGAGCGGCCATCCGTTGCTACACTCCTGGGAAGCCTGGGGGACGTCGCCGACCACCGCATGCCCGGATGACGACGGCAGCATCGGCATCAGTCCGGCGGCCACCGCCGCGTGGCGTGCCCAGGCCGTGACACGGGGGAGCACGCCGCAGGTCGGGCGCGCCGATGCGTATCTGCAGATGGCATCGCGGGCGACGCGCAGCGGCATCGAAGGTGTCTTTCCCAACGTCTGGCCGATCAATGTGTTCGAGCCATGCTGGTCGCTGTACACCCTGCATCTGGCCGGGCTTTTCGCGCATCCCGCGCTCGCGGAGGCGGTTCGCGTGATCGTCGCGCAGCTCGACGCCCGTCTGGGCGTGCACGGTCTGGGCCCGGCCTTGCACTTCGCGGCTGATGCGGACGACACCGCCGTTGCGTTGTGCGTCCTGCACCTTGCAGGCCGTGACCCGGCGGTCGATGCGTTGCGCCATTTCGAAATCGGCGAGCTGTTCGTCACCTTCCCCGGCGAACGCAATGCCTCGGTGTCGACCAACATTCATGCCCTGCATGCGTTGCGACTGTTGGGAAAGCCCGCCGCGGGCGCCAGCGCGTACGTCGAGGCCAATCGCAACCCGCACGGTCTATGGGACAACGAAAAATGGCACGTTTCGTGGCTGTATCCCACCGCGCATGCGGTCGCTGCGCTGGCGCAAGGCAAGCCCCAGTGGCGAGATGAGCGCGCGCTGGCGGCGCTGCTGCAGGCGCAGCGCGACGACGGTGGCTGGGGCGCGGGTCGCGGGTCCACGTTCGAGGAAACCGCCTATGCGCTGTTTGCGTTGCACGTGATGGATGGGAGCGAAGAGGCGACAGGGCGCCGGCGCATCGCGCAGGTGGTGGCGCGTGCGCTGGAGTGGATGCTCGCCCGCCATGCGGCGCATGGATTGCCGCAGACGCCGCTGTGGATCGGCAAGGAACTGTATTGCCCCACTCGGGTCGTGCGCGTGGCCGAACTCGCCGGGTTGTGGCTGGCGCTTCGTTGGGGGCGGCGCGTCCTGGCCGAGGGGGCAGGAGCGGCGCCATGATCCAGACTGAACGCGCGGTGCAGCAGGTGCTGGAGTGGGGACGTTCCCTGACCGGATTCGCCGACGAGCATGCCGTGGAAGCGGTCAGGGGCGGCCAGTACATCCTGCAGCGCATCCACCCGAGCCTGCGCGGCACCAGCGCCCGCACCGGTCGCGATCCGCAGGACGAAACGCTGATAGTGACGTTCTATCGCGAACTGGCGCTGCTGTTCTGGCTCGACGATTGCAACGACCTTGGCCTGATCTCGCCGGAACAGCTCGCCGCGGTGGAGCAAGCGCTGGGGCAGGGCGTGCCGTGCGCGCTCCCCGGATTCGAGGGTTGCGCTGTGCTGCGCGCTTCGCTGGCCACGCTCGCCTACGATCGTCGCGATTATGCTCAGCTTCTCGACGATACCCGGTGCTACTCCGCGGCGCTGCGCGCCGGACACGCGCAGGCGGTAGCGGCGGAACGCTGGTCCTACGCTGAGTACCTGCACAACGGCATCGATTCGATCGCCTACGCGAACGTGTTCTGTTGCCTGTCCTTGCTGTGGGGGCTGGATATGGCGACCTTGCGCGCGCGTCCGGCGTTTCGCCAGGTCCTGCGGCTCATCTCCGCGATAGGGCGTCTGCAGAACGATCTGCATGGATGCGACAAGGACAGGTCGGCCGGCGAGGCCGACAACGCGGTGATCTTGCTGCTGCAGCGCTATCCAGCTATGCCTGTGGTGGAGTTCCTCAACGACGAGCTGGCCGGCCATACGCGCATGCTGCACCGGGTGATGGCGGAAGAACGCTTTCCCGCGCCGTGGGGACCATTGATCGAGGCCATGGCGGCCATCCGCGTGCAGTACTACCGGACCTCGACCAGCCGCTACCGCAGCGACGCTGTGAGGGGAGGCCAGCGCGCGCCGGCCTGAACGCGCAGGAGGCGGCGGCGTGCGCGCGCTGCCGTCGGCCCGATCCGACGCAACGCCGCCGCCCGATGGAGCGAGCATGAGCGACACCGCCCTGAGACTGCACGTCCACGACCAGTTCGCCAACGGCCGGCGCTTCCGCATTCTCAACATCGTCGACGACGTCACTAAGGAATACCTGGGCGCCATTCCGGAGACGTCAATCCGGGGCGGCGGGTGGCCCGCGAACTGAAGGAAATCGTTGAGCGACGCGGCAAGCCAGGAATGATCGCGTCCGACCATGGCACCGAGTTCACCTGCAACGCCATGCTGGCCTGGAGCAAGGACACGGTCATCGACTGGCACTTCATCGCGCCGGGAAAGCCGATGCAGAACGGCTTCATCGAGAGATTCATGTATAGACGGCCGCGCGGATGCAAGGGATTTCAGCAGCAATTTGGATATCGGTCGGGTGCGTTCATGTATACGGCCTATCATTGCGACCGATAGCATGGCCGCTCGCCCTGATGGAGATCGCGGATCGAGGCCTCATCAACGGGTCGCGCTTGTTGCGCTTAAAACTCTTCTGTCAATCGGCCCTTTAATTGCGGATTATTGTCAACTCTCTTTTTTTGAAGCCATTCGGCAAGACGGTAGCGCTCGACCTCCCCGTCGGCCCGATTCGGCGCGCGCCAATTGTGCACACAATCGGCGAGAAATGGGGGAGCGTGCTACGACCTGTTCACAGCCCTTTCTGTCGCGGGCCATGTCGCGCCGAGCAGCCGGGAGTTGTTGGCAATCGCTGGAATTATCGGGTAATTTTGCGCAACAGGCGCAACACGATGTCGACGAACAAATGCGGACTAAGTTATTGAAATAATTGGTGATCCCAGCAGAACAAGCACATCAGCCGGTATCAATGGCTTAGATTGGCAAACCGCCCGTTCGGGCAAGATTGATCCGCAAGCGCTTTTTCGCGCACTGGCAATCAAAAGCCGCCGGATGGTGGGCCAAAAATGCGAAGGGCCGCCTCGGCTAAGGCAGCCCCAGATCGCAATCAAAAGTCCAGTAGCCTCGAATTTAGCACCCAGTCTCCCGAGCCGCAATCCGGAACCGCCATGCAAGCTGCCTTCGCCGCTGCCCTGGCGCGGAAGATGGTGCGGCCGTGAGTGCAATTCTCGACAAGGACCGGACCCGGCGAAAGCTCCATCTGTTAACGCGCGCAAATGGCGATCTACGCATTACCGATCAAGACTTCCGGGTGCTTTGGTATATCGCCGATGCGATCGATCACGAGACCGATCTAGCCCGCCGCAAGCAGGCCACCATCGCTAAAGATCTTGGGAAGAAGGGCGTCCGCGGCGTGCAGTTGAGCCTCGGACGGTTAGCCGAGTTCGGCTACCTCAAGTTCGAGGTCAAGGAAGGCGGGACCTACGTCAATGCCTATCGCCTTCTTCTCGAAGAGGCGAATGTGGGTTCGCCTTCTTCTGACCAGAAGGCGAACAATGGTGAGCCTTTGGATGACCAGAAGGCGAACGTCGGTGCGCTTTCTGCCGGTGCAGTCCCCAAAAAGGCGAACGAGCGTGACGAAAAAGGCGAACCGTCATTCGTACATGATCCCTTATCTGTCCCTGAAGTAGCTGCAGCCGCGCGCGATGACTACGAATTCTATGCGGCGGGGGCGATGCATTGCACTAACTAACCCCCATGCGGCTCGTAGTACGCCCGCATCGCCTTCAGATGCTCTGCCTGCTGGCGGGAGTAGTGCCGGATCGAACGAAGCTCACCGACCATCTGACCGAATGCGAATAGGATGACAGCTGGGATCGAGAAGCACACCGCAGCCAGGAATACTCCCAAGTGGAATAGTAGGTCTGAACCTATGGTCGGTGGTGCTGGAGTGCGAAGCGCGCCAACAAAGACGAGCCACACGACAAACAAATAGACCCCCGAAACAACCTTCAAAAATG
The DNA here is from genome assembly GCF_042257955.1 of Bradyrhizobium sp. B025. NCBI lineage: Bacteria > Pseudomonadati > Pseudomonadota > Alphaproteobacteria > Hyphomicrobiales > Nitrobacteraceae > Bradyrhizobium > Bradyrhizobium sp. B025. The sequence goes on from NZ_CP170150.1 coordinate 1,584,267, forward strand.
TAGCCACCGGTGCCCCCCTTGGCGGCGATCATTCAATCGCAACCAAAGCGCGAGCGCAAGCCGTAGCGCACTAGATCTCGCTTTCCGCAGCAACGGACTTGCGATATGACGGGCGATGCCGCGGAACACAAACCGTACCCTGCCGAATTCGGCAGATCTCTGTTGGTTGCCAAAGACGAGCTATTTGCTGGTCGCCGGATAGTCGTTGCCCTGTCAGCAGGGCCTCGCCTCAGTGGCCGGAAAGGGGTCATCCTTGGACCGGGAGCGACTGCCACCCAAGTCAAGGTGCTCCTAGACGGTGCCAAGGGCTATGTGACCCTGCATGTACCTCGATCTTCTGGAGGATCGTCCCAGGTAGCGCACCGAGGCCGTCGGCTGCCCGCGTTCTGCGCGATTAAGCTGTCTGATGGGCTTTCATGTACGGTCCGAAAAGGCGTGGAGCTTCTTCGTAGAACTTGGTTATCGCCATGAACTCGTCTCCGCGCTTTTTGACCCATGTCGGACGCTCCGGATCGATGAGATTTTGCATCATCGAGTTGGCGAGGTTTAGGTTGATTAGATGCAGACGGATCTTTTCCAGGTATTTCTGAACGTCCTCGCCGAAGAAATAGGGCACGCGATCGATCGCTCGTCCGTACCGAAAGAATAGCTCGTCAGGAGCGGTGCCGCTACGGCATGCCTCACCGACTATCCCTCTAATCTCCTCGAAAATGGCGAGCCGCTTATCAAAGAGATCAAGCACTATCTTTTCGTTCGATGTTTTCCAATTTCGTTCTGCGATATCCGCTTGAACCTTGGCGACCGCGATTTGGCTCTGACCAAGCCGGTAGGCAATCCAGCCAGCAGTAATTGCAGCGAAGACCGTTGCGGCCGGGCCGGCGAAGTCTTTGAAGCGTGCAGGATCGCCCACCAGTAGGCCTACTATCAACCAGAAGGCAGTAGCCACTAGTGCCCCGAGCGCGACTTCAGAGACGCCTTTATGCTTCATCGTCGTGCTCAAGATAGCCCTCGATAAGGCGATCCAGGTCAATCTTTCTAATCGACGCCGCGATCAATCGGTCCACCTTCATATCTATTGGGGCTTTCCACAGAACTCTCAGATAATTGATTAGAGCTCCCCCAACTCCTGCGGTCTGAAGGTTAGGACGGGTCGAAGCAAATGCGCGAACATTGTCTGCGAGCTGGACGTTTGTCATTTTGCTCTTCGAAATGCAATTGATAATGCGTGCCTGCCTTGGCATCTTGCTCGTCAGAGGCAACGCTAATCAGCGCGTCGTAGAAACCGGCCATGTAGGCAGCGCGGATCTGCGCAGGTAACGACTCCCATCGGAAGTAAGTGAAGTAAACGGCATTCGCAGGCGCGGTGATCACAAGCGGAGCCGCTACCAATATGATTCTAATCAAATCTGCCTCGTGATGCCGTGGATTAACAACTGATCGCCGTTGCGTCGCCCCGACTCGGGCGAAGATCATCCGCCCAGCAGACGTGCGCCTCAGTTTTCGCGGGGGTGGATCGGATAGTTGGGTCAAGCTCCGGTGCAGCACTCGTTCACAAACTCTGAGGCTAGCCCACCGTTACGGCATCCGCAGCAAGCAGGTCATCGATCAGCTCGGCAAAGCCCTCTCGTACAAGAAAGCGCCGGCTAAATGCCAGGCGCTGATGGTAGGGAATTAGATATCGATCGAAGCGGTCAGATTGAAGTTGGCGTGCCTCGCGCGCCAGCTCGTCCGTTTCAGGTAGGCCTTGTTCCTTGATTGCGACCAGGAGGTCCTTAAGGTCGGCCGCAGATGTTTTTTCGACAAAGACGGCAAAGTTTTCGATCGAAGCCTTTGCGCCCTCTCGACGTAAAGCCAGCACCATTGTCTGAGCGAGGCGTGCACCTGACCAAGGAAATACAATGACGTCCTGACCGTATTGCAGAAAGCGGTGCCTATCGAGATGGTAGTCGCGGTAGGCTTTGCGCCCTTCCTTGATCATAGCTGCTGTTGCCTCATTCACATCGAGGCCTTTCGAGGAATGACCGTCGTAGATCGATTTCATACGCGCAGCAACCAAGCCGCTTGGCGCTTGGGCTGTACCGCCATAACGGGGCGCGCCAGCAGATGAGGCTTTGGTGACCGTCAACCTGCGGCCGGAATCGTTCACGTTCAGAACGCGCCAGCGCCCGCCAGATTCGACGCGACCATAAAGATTTCTGCACCAGGCTTTTCCAGCACCGAGAACTGGGCGATGGTTTGCAGAGGCGCAACGCTGATCATGCATGGACCAGAAAGCGAATTTGCGGCTAAGGCCGCGTCTTAACAGGGCGACGTCATGATCCCCACACCCTATAATTTTGAGCCAGCCCTCACGGATGCTGAGTACGCCAAGCTCGGCGTCCTGGCTTTGCGCTGGTCCCACATCGAGCACATCCTGGGAAATTGCCTGAAAGTCATTCTTCGCCTCACCGATGATGAAGCAGTAATAGTCGTTTTCACCCTGAGTGCAGACCAGCGGGCGGAAAAGATTCACCAGCTGTCGAAGCTTTCCGAATTACCGGCCCCAGCGCAGAAGGCTTTCGATGAACTAAGGCCAATACTAAAAGGCATCCACTACGTCAGAAATAACGTCGTTCACTCTATCGCTGGGGAGTATGAAGGCGACGACTTCGTCTTTCACCTTCGCTCGAAAAAGCGATCTCTGACCAAAGCCCAGGTATTCAGCACTGAAGAACTAACGAATTATGCCGCACACCTCGTCATCGCCTTCCGCTATGGCTTGGGTTTCAAGGATGGCGCCCCACCGACTGAGTATGCGTGTCCCACGCGCCCTGAGATGCCCGAGTTCCTTCGCTCGATTATCCATTTCAAGCCGTAGACCATTAGCAAGCTAACTCCTTTCAATTACCCATAGTTGTTGCCTCGATTGCGGCTCCAAGTTCGATGTCGTTCAGCCGCGAGAGTCCGCGCCAGATCACGGTACTTCCTGGAGGCGGATCGTTGGCTCGGGCCAAGTATCCTCCGAGCCGCGCGATCTTGACGACATAGTACGAGAGCGTGCTTCGTCGAGAGCAATTACCACCCCGGTCTTTCACCAAATGATCAAGAAGCTTGATTTCGGGATCCGTCAGCGCCGTTTGCGGTATGGCATTCGGCGAGGAGCGATTGAGCATCGTCATCCAGAACACGCGCCAACTCACAATGCAGAAGACCGCGATCAGATTGACCAGACGCTCAGCAGTTCGCAATTTTGAGTCCTCTGCTTTGCAGCCCGATTTGAGGATCTTATGGAAGACTTCGATCTTCCACCTCAACGCGTACCATTCGATCTTCTCGATGGCGTCCGTGCGCGATTGGACCGGGAGATCGGTGAGGAGCTTCCACTCGATTTTCTTTCGCCGCTTCGGCCTTCCCCGCTCTTGAGCATGGATCACGGTCAGAGTGAGTGCGGGATATTTCGTCTGTTTGCCGATCGGCGGCAGGACGCGTATCTTGCGATACCTGATCTCAAGAACGGCGTCGTCGGGATCGCCTTTGTCGTCCTTGACCTTGATCCGATGCAGACCCTTGATCGTAACCTCGTCCATTTCGTCGGCAATTGTATGATTGCCGTCCCCGGCAAGCCGATCAACACAGGTTCGCACCAGGAAATGCGTTCCAACCTCCTCGGCCAGGCAAAACAGCTCATAGATGTCGCTCTCGCGATCACCAATATGAACGCATCGTCCAGGGGCAGCAAGAAGGTCGGTCGATTGCCGTAAATTCTCGAGCCAGCGGATGCTCTCCTTCTGCTCGATCGGCACCCGTGTGTCGGATTGATCCTTCGCTTCAGCGCCGTCGTCCCCTTGAACTTCTTGCGGGTCCAGAACTTGATTGCCGACAGTCCTAGCGGAAGCCCCTCGGTCGTCACGGCGAGACTCGAATGCATCAGGATGCCGCACTGCGTGCGTCCTGCCGTCTTGCCCGTAAAGCCGATCAGATCCGGCTTCTCGCGCTTGAGGCTGAATTCCGTCGTGTCATGGAGGACGAGGATCGGTCCCTCCCTCGCCGCTACGCGCTCGCGCGTCGCCTCGAAATGACCGCCAAGAATATCCGCCTCGTCGACCCGCTCGTTGGAGAAGAATCGATAGGCGGCCTTCGTGTTGGCCCAATCCTGACAAACCAACGGGATGCTTTGACCCATGTCGCTCCCGATTTGTGCGAGCAATTTGCAGAACCGGCGACCAAGCCGCTCATCCTTAAACTCGCATCCCGCAACTTCCCGATCAACCCACGTCTCGATACCGGTCGTCAATCGCTGAGCACGCGCCACCGCGCGTTCCTTCACCAAGCCCATCGAGCACCCCGCACTTCCGAATCAGGTGCTCAACAACGAATCACAACAGATTCTACTGATTCAAGATTTCGACCGCGGCGCCCCGCTCAAATCCGACGTCAAGTGTGGGTAATTGAAAGATCTCTTTGCCGCTTACAATGCGCGCGCGGCCGAGCCGAGAATCTGATCAAGCTGCATATGACGCAGCTCGCCTCCGACCGCACCAGCTGCCGTTCGGCGCTCGCCAACCAGGTCCGTCTCGCGCTCCATACGGCCGCTTATTGGCTGATGCTGACCGTGCGCGAGGCGATTCCCAAAGTCCGGGAATTGGCCGCTGCCGAGTTCGCGACGCTGCGTCTTCGTCTCTTGAAAATCGCTGCCCGTGTGGTCGAGACCACGAGCCGCATTCGCCTTGCGTTTGCCGCGGCATGTCCCGAGCCGACCTGATCCGCCGTTTGCCAGGCGCGCTGCTGCCGCTCGGTCCTTGACCGGCGGGGCGTCCGCCCCCCGTTCACCCACCCCATCCCTCAAGCGCGTTGCAAAGTACGGGTCGTCAGGCGGTGAAAAGCCGAAGGCAATCCTGTGCGCCTCGCCAGACAAGATGTGCGGCCGCATCAATCGGGCCCAAAAGCCGCCCTCTGACGAATAGGCCGGGCTAGCAGTTGACGGTGCTCAGACCGTGTAGCGGCACACGGTATATGCATGTATATGCATGTATATGCATGTATATGTAAAGAAATGCGACAGATGCGTTAATAGAATTGCAGAATCCTACATGTCGAACGCGATGCTCAAATCCAGCTGCGCCTCCCCGAATTTACCGCCCCCCAACGCCTTTCCCGAAGACCCCGGGTCGCTGGCTGCCAAAGAGGTCGCGCGACTGAGCATTCTTGACGGCATGCGGGGAATTGCTGCCATCTGTGTCGCCGTTTTACATTTTTATGAACCCTTTCAGTTCGGTCCTCAGAACCGGATTCCTCACGGTTATCTCGCTGTAGATTTTTTCTTTTGCTTGTCAGGGTATGTAATGGCATTTGCCTACGACCCTTCTCGCGTAGAATTGTCACCCACAGAACTTATTAAAAGGCGTCTGATACGACTGCATCCGCTCGTCGTAATTGGCTCCTTGTTGGGCTTCGTTGTGGTTGTAATCGGACGATTCTATGCGCCTATGGCTGCCGCGTTATTCAATTTTAGTGTCACGGAGTTTTTTATTCTCCTCACCTGCAGCGTACTTCTGTTGCCGCACTTATTTGTCCACGATCCCAGCTTTCCTATTTTTCCTTTTGTCGCTCCCGCCTGGTCATTGCTTTGCGAGTATGTGGCGAGCCTAACGTTTGCTCTTTGTCTGCGCCAACTATCGCTTCGATGGTTGCTAGCGATGCTCGCCTTCGCCGCGGTTGCAACGGCATACACGTGCTACGATTTCGGAAGCCTAAACGGCGGTTTCGACCGCAGAACCTTCTGGATTGGCTTTGTACGGGTAGGTTTTTCATTTATCGCGGGCGTTGTTGCTTGCCGTATTGGCAGGCAACCGCTGTTGCCAGGGGCAGCATATTACCTTCCGCTTATCATGCTTGCGACCTTTTTTTGGCCCTTCCTTTGGAAGCCCTACGATTTCCTGATCGTCACAATCGTATATCCGCTCCTTGTTTGGCTGGGCGCTAATGCAATCGGGAGTCCGTCGATCAACCGTTTTAGCGAGTTTATCGGAGATCTTTCATATCCGCTTTATATGACCCACTACGTTCCACTCATGCTATTGTTCGGCGGAACTTCGGCAGGTTGGGTTGCGCAGATCCATGCAGCGCTAGCGGTACCAAGCATGACTCTAGTTGCAATCGCTTTTAGCTTTCTTGTTAAGCGATATATCGACGAACCGATCCGTGCCACTTTGCGTCGCAGATCATTTGAGCACCTCAAAGGCTAATGCAGGCACTGCCGCAGGTATGCACGGATGTGCTTATCCTGTTCTGCTCTCAGAAGCGCTTTCGCCCCCTCTGGCCTTCCAGCTTCAGGGTAATTAACTAGGTATGAGATGTGGGTAATTGAAAGAGCTAACTCAGGCAGACCACATGTTTCCCATTCACAATATCTTCCCGAAAGAGATGGCGATAATCGGCCGCACCCTGCTGAATTACGGCGAGCTTGAACTCGACCTGATGAATTGCATCCAGGTCGTCCGCCAATACGACATGAACTCCATCTTGAAGGCGTTTCAGGATTCGGGGAGAGAAGAGCCGCATTCAGATCGCGGACGCTCTGGGCCGCGTACCCGAGCAGACACACATGCGACCTAGACGGGACGTCAGCGTCTCAGTCGCATTCCCGCGAGCGCTCCGCCAAAAAGTACATTCAACTGGTGCCCGTGCAAATGCAGCCTACGCAGCGATCTTGTCTTCCTTGTCTGCGCCGCGCATGACGATCCTCAGGGCGTCGTTGGGCAGCGGGCGCTGCAGCGCCTTTGCCTCATCCCAGGGAGTGTGCATCCAGATGTCGCGCTCCTCCTCGGTGGTCAGGATCACGGGCATTGCTTTCGGATGGATCGGCTCGACGACCGCATTGGGTGACGTCGTCAGGAAGCCGTAGACAAGGTGGGGCCGGGGATCGGCTTCGACTTGGTGCCGCGGTCGCCTCTGAACTCGGTCCAGATGCCGCCGAAGCAGAACAGCGGCCGGCTCTCCTCGAGCGCGAACCAAACCACATCTTTCTTCTTCGTCTCGGGATTTGGCGGTACTGTCCAGAATCTTTCGCACTTTTGATCAGGCGACGGCTCCGGTTTCAGAGAGTTGTGGCTGATAGAGCGGTCGCATGTTCATGTAGCATTTGGTCGACCACGCCGTTCCGGCAATGTGCCGCAGCCGGGCCGCCGCCAAATTGAGACAGGATTGACCGTCGGGGAAGGCGCCGACGACACGGGTTCGTCGCCGGATCTCCTTCATGATGCGCTCGAGCGGATTGTTCGTTCGAATCTTCCGCCAATGGATGTCAGGAAAGGCATAGTAGGCGAGCGTCTCGTGAACCGCCTGCTCGACGAGATCAGCAGCTTTGGCCATACGGCTTGCCCGCAGATCCGCGATGACGGTCCTGGCTTTCTCGTCGGCCGCGGCGCGGCTCTCCTGGGCATGAATGGCCTTGAGCATGTGGCTCACCTCGTGGACCCGGGTCGACGGCACGTGGCTGAAGACATTGCGATAAAAATGCACCATGCAGCGTTGATAGCGGGCCTCCGGCAGATAATCCGCAACGCTTTCGACAAGACCTCGGCACGCATCGGAAACCACCAACTGCACGCCCCTGAGACCGCGATCGACGAGATGCCGCAGAAACGAGGACCAGCCGGATTTGTCCTCCTTGGCGCCCTCACAGATGCCGAGGATCTCCCGGAACCCCTCAGCATTGACCGCCGAGGCCACTAGCAGCGACACGTTGCGAACCTCACCAGCCCAGCTGCGCTTCATCACGATGCCGTCGAGGTAGAGATACGGATGCTCGCCTTCGATCCTGCGATTCCGCCGCGCCTCGATCTTGGTATAGATCTTCTTGTTCAGGTTCGACACTGTGCTCGGGCTGACCCGGGTGCCCCACAGCGCCTCCGTGATGTCTTCGACCCGCCGAACCGAAATCCCGGCCAGATACATCTTGATCAGCGCCTCCTCGACCGAGCTCTCCCGCCTCCAGTAGCGCTCGATAATCGCCGTCTCGAAGGTTTGCCGACGTAGCTTCGGAACCTTCAGATTGACGTCGCCCGCCTTGGTCTGCAGCGTTCGCTCGTAGCTGCCTGCCCGCGTGTCCTGCCGGGCCGGGCTGCGCTCATAACGCCCAGCACCGCACAGCTGGTCCGCTTCGGCCTCCAGCATGGCGTTCAGTGTCTCTTCCACCGTCCCGCGGACCATCTCGCCCAGGTGATCTCGAATCCGGGCCTCATCAATTTGGATCACCTGACCCATGGCATTCCCATCGTTCATTCAAAGCTCCTTCATTCTAGAGGAAGCCGTCAATCCTGAAAGTGCGAAAGACTCTGTACGTTACCGAATGCAAAGCAGTTTTGAGATGGCGTGCAATCTTTTGACAAACATTTACGGGGCAATGCAATGAGTTCGAAAAACATCAGAATTTCATCGACATCGGTGACCAGACAGGAATGGCGTGCTGTCGACGCAGTCGTTAACACCAAGGGCAGAGATGCAACATCGTTTCATGCCGAACCGAGTGCCGCAGTAGTTACCGAACGCAGATTAGCAAGTCTGGGGCCTTCACAAAAATTACCGTCTCAATCGAGCCGGCCAATGTGTCGACGCGACAAGCGATCCGCCGGCTGAATGATGAACTGGAGGGGCGAGTCTCACCTTCGGATACGTTCGCATCCAAAACTGCATCCTGATCCGCGCTCATGCTTGGCCCATGCACTTTGCATATGAGACAACGGCGTTCTCGAGCACGGAGTTGATGCAAGGGGACGTTCTGCGAAGGACGCTAGAGCTGGATGCTCTACTGGAGGCAGTTCATCCTCATTTTTTCCACCATCCGAAGAACTTATTCTTCATCGTGCTAACGCAAAGTTGCGACCTAGTACCTCGCGGGCCAGCGGGCGGATGCAAGGCACCGTACATTGCCATTGCACCGGTGCGCAGTCTCGAATTGGTCGTAGAACGACAGGTCGGTCAATTCCAGGCTCCTGCTGTGAAATCCGATCTCCCTATCGTTGGACTTCGGGCGAGAAATAAGATCTCGGAGTTTATGGGCCGGCTTTTGAATTACAACGAGCCTGGCTATTTCTTTCTGGATTCCGAGGGCACAGATCTCAGGTAGACTGCATAGCGTTTCTCAAACTTTCCATCGCTGTGAAGGCCGATCTCCACCTAGCAACCTGCGTTGCGGCGAAGATCTTGCAATTGACAGACACGTTTCAGGCAAAACTTGGTTGGCTAGGGTCTGTACCTAAATAGCGCCACGTGATTCTCTTGCCTACGTGTTGATTCGGGGGCGAGAGAATGCGCGCTGGTTTGTTTTGGCTGAACGACAGGCAATGGGCGCGTATCGAACCGCATCTGCCGAGGGGACTGACGGGGCCGGATCGGGACGACGACCGACGCATCGTCAGCGGCATCATTCACATGCTGCAATCGGGTGCACGATGGCGTGATTGTCCACGTGAATACGGCCCTTACACGACGATCTACAATCGCTTCAATCGCTGGGCCAAGCGAGGACGATGGTGCGCAATCTTCGAAGCGCTGGCCAAGCCTGGCGAAGACGGCGTCGTACTGTCGCTCGACTCGACCTCGATTAAAGCTCACCGGTGTGCCTCCGGCGGAAAAGGGGGGAGCACAATCAAGCAATCGGCCGCTCGCGCGGAGGCCGCACGACAAAAATCCATGCGCTGAGCGATCCGCTCTGCCGGCCGGTCGTCCTGCATCTGACTCCAGGCCAGGATGCCGATATCGCTGCGGCTCCCGATGTCCTGGCGCTCGCGCCACCCATGAGCGTGCTCCTCGCCAAGGGTATGATGGCGACAAGCTTCGCGGCGCAATCATTCGTCGTGGCGCCAAGCCCGTAATCCCCAATAAATCTAACCGTGTCGTCATCCATCGCTTCAACAAACGCGCCTACAAAGGACGAAATGTCATCGAACGCTGCTTTTGCAGGCTCAAGGACTTCCGGCGCATCGCCACGCGATATGACAAGCTCGCCCGTAATTTTTTGGCCGCTGTTCATCTCGCCGCTCTCGTCGCATATTGGCTCAATTGAGTCTGGACCCTAGTTGGCCAAATGTATTCGCCCGTCGGAACGCAGGATATGGATGCTGACAAAGCGACAAAAAATTGCGGACTCTCAGAAGAGCGTTGCTCTGTGGTTCGATGACTCAAAAATCAAAGCGGTTGAATCAAGGTTCGCCGAACTCCGTCAGTTGGATCCCAATAAGAGTATGTCAGAGGCTGAAATTGCGGCGATGATCCGCGCCGTCCCATCCGTCCGAAAAGAGGTGATGACCCGAGCGACGGAAATCATCAAAGATACGCTTGGCGAGAACCAACAGGGAGCGGCTCGACGCTTAAGTTCAAGATTAGCGAGCGACGCTGCGCTAAAGAAGCTTTTGCGGTAGATGTCACATGTCGCGGTGACGTGACAGTCGAGCGAGCAACCAGTAGCTGGATTTCGCCGCGCAGGGCATGATCACGATCACGGATTGGTCACCTCACGCTTCGTTCGGCTCCTAGGACGCAAAGCGTCTGTGGACCCATCACGACTACTGACTTCGTAAAGTCACATAGGCGACCGACCTAGAATACTGAACCTTGTGCGCTGGTGCTGATGGCGATGACATCGCCACGGCGGCAGATCTTCGCGACGGCGGCGATGTCGCCGTCCGAAGCTCCACCCTGAAAGAGTATTTGCGCAGAAGATCGACAATAGGCCGACGGCTCAGGAGCGGCTTTGGGCGCGGCCGGAGCAGGCGCCTGACCATAAGCCGAACCCACGAGGGCCATGCAAAGCGCCGCAGGCCAATGTCTCAGCATGATCTCCGTACCTACTTCTTCGTGCCGTAGGGGCTTTGGTTCGTCGGAGCCAGTGAGATTCCTTCCTCAGATGCTTTGTTGTAGATCGCGTTTTCGGTTCGGCCCAACTTCAGGCCGATCACTCGCGTCGGTGTGTTGCCCTTCACAAGTTGTTTGAGTTGGCTCACTTCGCCTGACGTCGACTGCTTGCCGCTATTCCGGGTCGACTTCGCCATTGCGCTTCCTCTTATTGGTGGGTGCCGTAACGGTTCCCGGTGTTTGAATTCACATAGGTCCCGCCGCGGTGCAACGATCCCGAGCCGCCTGAAAAGCTGCCGCCGTGGCTTGAGGTGTGGTGTCCGCCGCCATAGCTGACACGGCCCCCGTGACCTCCTCCGCGAGCATCGGCCGGTCCAATTATTCCGATTGCCAAAAAAAGCCCGGCAACGAGCGTTGCTGCCCTCATATTGTTCCCCCTCAAAAACGTCTCTTGTAAATTCGCTCCTCTATCCAACTGCAACCGATGCGGGAGCGCAAGCCGTAGTGCACCGATGACACTTTCTCCACTGGTGTGTGGATGTGAGACTTTGGACCTAGGGAAAAATACGGGTAAGGGGCGACCTTAAAGGTGCAGACCGATGATAAACCGGATGGCAAAGAAGGCGCGCCCCCGGCGACCACGGCAGTGGCGCTAATCGCGAACACTACTCTCCAACCCTCGTCCATTGTGCCTCGCGATAAAACGACCCCCGCGGGGGCAACGCGGAGGCCGCTGTTGGGGCGCTCCAAGGCAGGGGGTCCTGAAGCGATACGGCAACGTGCACGCGGTCGGAGGGGTTCCTATGAAGGGCAGATCCTCAAAACGCGGTGGATTTCCGCATCAGCTTCAGGAATATCTCGATGAGGTCTCACTGCGAGGAGCGAACATCTCCGCCGCCGAGTTGGGCCACCACCCAATCCGCAAAAGCTCGTACCGACGATCTTTGTCGGCTTGCGCGCGGGTAGATCAAGCGGTGACCGACGTAGCGGATATCGTTGGCGCGTCCTGCCAGTGGAGCGACCAGGCGCCCGCTCGCCAGTTCTCGTTCGGCCAGAAGCGTTGATTCCAAGGCCACGCCCAATCCCTCCGCAGCCGTTGCAATCGCAAGAAAGCTCCGGTCGAATCTCATCCCGTGAAGCGCAGGTGCTTCCAACCCATTCGCGGTGAACCATTGATGCCACTGCACCCGCTTCACATCGGAGCGGATGAGCGTCTGATCGAGGAGATCGGCAGGCTTCCTGATCGATTTTGCGAGCGAGGGCGAGCAGAGCGGCGTGACCGTCTCCTCCGGCAGAGGGACAATTTCGACACCTTCCGCGCGCGGCGGACCGTAGACGATGTCGATATCGAAATCATCGTTGCTGAAGCGCGCATAGTCCGTGCTTGCAGCCAGTCGAACCTCGAGCTTCGGGTAAGCCGCGAGAAACTGTGCGAGCCTTGGCGCCAGCCATTGCGCAGCAAAGCTGGGCGCGGAATGGACGCGCACCAATTGTGGTCCGCGCGCGGCAACTTCCTCGAGGCCACGGCGGAGCTGATCGAATGCCGCTCCCGTGTGGCGCATCAGGTTCTCGCCGGCCGGCGTGAGCCGCACGGACCGCGCGCTGCGCTCGAACAGAACGGTCCGAAGCGTGCCCTCCAGCTTGCGGATGGCATGACTGACGGCACTCGGTGTCAGGTGAAGCTCATTCGCCGCATCGCGAAACGATCCGGTGCGGGCAGCCGCTTCAAAGGCACGAATTGCCGATATGGGGATATTCGACAGCATGCCATAAGTGAACCAGATTCATCGATCCGTGACAACTGCGCGCTTGTCCGCTCGCCGTCGGCTGGTCATTCCTAAGCGCCAAGGAAGAACAACTTGCGGGAGGAACTGATGCTGCTCAGCGGTAAGACGGCCATCATTTCGGGCGCGGCCTCGCCGCGCGGGATTGGGCTTGCCACCGCCCGGCGGTTCGCCGCCGAGGGCGCTCGGGTCGCCATTCTGGATATTGACGCCGGCGCTGCGGCGGATGCTGCGGCATCGCTTGGAAATTCCCATATCGGACTAGGGTGCGACGTCGCCGACAAATCGTCCTGCGCGCAGGCGGTCGCCCGCGTGATCGAAGCCTTTGGCGGCATCGATGTTTTGATCAACAATGCCGGCATCACCCAGCCAGTGAAGTTCCTGGAGATTTCGGCGGCCGATTGGGATCGCATCCAGGATGTCAATCTGAAGGGTGTTCTGTTCCTCTCCCAGGCCGTGATCCCGCACATGCGAGCACGGAAGTCCGGATCGATCGCATGCATGTCGTCGGTCTCGGCCCAGCGCGGCGGTGGAATTTTTGGCGGCCCGCACTACTCCGCGGCGAAAGCCGGTGTGCTTGGTCTTGCCAAGGCGATGGCCCGTGAGTTCGGTCCGGATGGCATTCGCGTCAATTGCGTCACGCCCGGCCTGATCGGCACCGATATCACAGCGGGCAAGCTGACCGACGAGATGAGGGCAAAGATCCTGGAAGGCATTCCGCTCAATCGTCTCGGCACGGCCGAAGACGTCGCCGGGATCTACACCTTCCTAGCCTCGGATCTCTCCGCTTATGTGACCGGCGCCGTGATCGACGTCAACGGCGGCATGCTCATCCACTGAGCCAGCAAGACAAGGTCAGATCGATGGAACCCGTGACCAAGACCCTTACGAATACGCCCAAGCTGGCGGACCGCGCCTACAACATTCGCCGCAACGCCCTGCGCATGGGTGAGGTCCAGGGCCAGGGCTATATCGCACAGGCGCTGGACATCTCCGACGTTCTCGCCGTGGCCTATTTTCATGCGATGCGCTATCGGCCCGAAGATCCTTCTTGGGAGGAGCGCGACCGCTTTTTGCTCTCCAACGGGCACTATGCCATCGCGCTCTACGCGGCCTTGATCGAGGCGGGGATCGTCCCCGAGGAAGAGCTCGAAACTTATGGCAGCGACGAGAGCCGGTTGCCGATGTCGGGCATGGCCTCCTACACACCCGGAATGGAAATGTCGGGCGGCTCGCTCGGGCTCGGACTGAGCATAGCCGTTGGCATGTGCCTCGGCCTCAAGCGCAAGAAATCCGGGGCGCGGGTGTACACCTTGTTCTCCGATGGCGAACTCGATGAAGGCTCGGTCTGGGAGGCCATCCAGTCGGCTGGCCACTACAAGCTCGACAATGTGATCGGCATCGTCGACGTCAACAATCAGCAGGCGGACGGTCCTTCCACGCAGGTCATGGCGTTCGAGCCGCTGGTGGACAAGCTTCAGGCCTTTGGCTGGTTCGTGCAGCGCATCAACGGCAATGATCTCGATGCCGTGGTTGCCGCCTTTGACGCGGCCAAGTCCCATCCCGAGCCCAAGCCGCGGATGATCGTCGCCGACACGCTCATGGGGAAGGGTGTTCCCTTCCTCGAGCAGCGCGAAAAGAGCCATTTCATCCGCGTCGAGCCTCATGAATGGCAGCTCGCGCTTGCCGCGCTGGAAGCCGGGAGGCAGGCATGAAGACCGTCAGATCAGCACCGCAGCCCGGCAAGCCGCGCCTGACCACCTCCGCCATGATCGCATCGATCGCGGCCGAAGGACAGAAGACGAAGCCGGCGCCTTTTGGACACGCGCTCGTCGAGCTCGCACGCAGCCGTCCTGATGTGGTCGGCATGACGGCCGATCTCGGCAAATACACCGACCTGCACATCTTCGCGAAGGAATTTCCGGACCGCTATTACCAGATGGGCATGGCCGAGCAGCTCCTGTTCGGCGCAGCCTCCGGCCTTGCCGCCGAAGGCTTCATGCCTTTCGCGACCACTTACGCCGTGTTTGCATCGCGGCGGGCCTACGACTTCATACACCAGACGATCGCGGAGGAAGACCGCAACGTGAAGATCGTCTGCGCATTGCCGGGCCTGACCTCGGGCTACGGCCCGAGCCATCAGGCAGCGGAGGATCTCGCGCTGTTTCGCGCCATGCCGAATATGATGGTCATCGATCCCTGCGATGCCCACGAAATCGAGCAGTTGGTGCCTGCTATCGCGGCGCATCGCGGGCCGGTCTACATGCGTTTGCTGCGCGGCCAGGTCCCGGTCGTGCTGGACGAATATGATTACAAATTCGAACTCGGCAAGGCCAAGCTGATCCGTGACGGGAAGGACGCCCTGGTCATTTCCTCCGGCATCATGACCATGCGTGCGCTCGAGGCCGCGCAAACCTTGAAGGACGACAGCGTCGATATTGCAGTGCTGCATGTTCCAACCATCAAGCCGCTCGATACCGAGACGATCTTGCGTGAAGCCGGCAAGTCGGGCCGCCTTGTCGTGGTTGCCGAGAACCACACAACGATTGGAGGTCTCGGCGAGGCGGTTGCCGCACTTCTGATGCGTTCAGGCGTCCATCCGCCATTCCGCCAGATCGCATTGCCGGACGAGTTTCTTGACGCCGGTGCACTTCCGACCCTGCACGACCGCTACGGGATTTCCACGGCAGAGGTCGCACGGCAGATCAAGCAGTGGCTTTAGCGTAGCGGCGCTAAGCTCCAATCGAGCCAAGCCCAGGTGAGGAGTTACGCCCGTCGCAGGTTGCGGCGGCGAGTGATTGCTCCTGCCCAAATACCGGCGGTCGAGAGCCGGCAAGCGAAGAACTCGGAAAGCTGCACGCCAGCCTGCGCTGATGCAACGGGTAGCAACTTCAATGAAGGACCAGGAGGAAAACATGACTGCATCGAAGCCCGGAAGCATCAGTCGCCGTTCGCTGTTGATGGCCGCCACCACCGTTCCTCTCTGCGGGATTCTGACCCGTCCGGCGTCTGCCGCGGAGTTCGTCTACAAGTTCGCGACCGGACAGGATCCAACGCATCCGGTGAATATCCGGGCGCAAGAGGCGATCGACCGTATCCGCGAAGCGACGAGCGGTCGGCTGGAGATCAGGTTGTTTCCGGCCAACCAGCTCGGCTCCGACACAGAGCTTTTGACTCAGGTTCGCAGTGGCGGCGTCGAGTTTTTCAACCAATCGTCCTCGATCCTTGCCACCCTCGTGCCTACCGCAGGCATCGTGAACACCGGCTTCGCATTCGCCGACTACGACAGCGTATGGAAGGCGATGGACGGCGACCTCGGCACCTACATCCGGGCGCAGATCTCTAAGACGCAGATCATGGCGGTGTCGAAGGCCTGGGACAACGGCTTTCGTCAGGTGACCTCGTCGGGCCGCGAGGTCCGGACGCCGGATGATCTGAAGAATTTCCAGATCCGCGTTCCGCCCGCGCCGCTGCTCACCTCGCTCTTCAAGGCGCTCGGCGCCGGGCCGACGCCGATCAACTTCAACGAGGTCTATTCCGCGTTGCAGACCAAGGTCGTCGACGGCCAGGAGAATCCGTTGCCGATCATCGCGACCGCGCGTCTTTACGAAGTGCAGAGCACGTGTAGCCTCACCGGGCACGTCTGGGATGGCTACTGGATTCTGGGCAACAAGCGCGCCTTCGAGCGCCTGCCCAAGGAT
The DNA here is from genome assembly GCF_042257955.1 of Bradyrhizobium sp. B025. Classification (NCBI taxonomy): domain Bacteria; kingdom Pseudomonadati; phylum Pseudomonadota; class Alphaproteobacteria; order Hyphomicrobiales; family Nitrobacteraceae; genus Bradyrhizobium; species Bradyrhizobium sp. B025. The sequence goes on from NZ_CP170150.1 coordinate 1,600,585, forward strand.
GTGCAGGAGATCGTGACGCGCGAGCTCGATCGCTCCGCGGTCGATCAGCGGGCAGACATCGCAAAGCTCAGCCAGTCCCTGCGCGCCGATCTGTCGACCAAAGGTCTCAAGTTCATCGACGTCGATCGTGCCGCTTTCCGCCAGGCGCTGTCTAAGACCAGCTTTTACGCCGACTGGAAGGGCAAGTTTGGCGAGGAGGCATGGTCTCACCTTGAAAAAGCCGCGGGCCAGCTATCATGACCAGCGTGAGCCATACGCCGCATGTGGATACCGGGCTCGCGGCCGGCAGATCTCAAGCGAATTCGCGCCGATGGGTGGTGACAGCGAACATGGTGCTTGGCCACGCTGTCGCAGTCCCGGCGGCCTTGCTCGTGCTGGCGGAGATCGTGGTGCTGTCCGCGGGCATCGTGGGCAGATACGTATTCCGCTCGCCGATCGTCTGGTCCGACGAGTTTGCCGGCATTCTCTTCCTCTGGCTCGCCATGCTCGGGTCTGTGATTGCGTTCCAGCGCGGCGAGCACATGCGGATGACCGCCATCGTCGGCGTGCTCAGTGCGGAGCTCCGCGCGTTCCTGGATGTCATAGCGGCCGCGGCGTCGCTGGCATTTCTCGTGCTCGTCGTTTGGCCGGCCTATGAATTCGCCGCCGACGAGGCCTTCGTCACCACTCCGGCGCTCGAGATCGTCAACACCTGGCGTGCGGCAGCGCTGCCGATCGGCATCGGGCTGATGCTGATCGCAGCCGTCCTCCGGCTCATCCGCATCGCGAGCCTGCGCAGCTTGCTGGCCTCCCTGGCGATCGTCGCAGGCATCATCGGAACGTTCATTCTGCTGGCGCCGGTCTTGAAGGCACTTGGCAATCTGAATCTTCTGATCTTCTTCGTTTTCGTGGTCGGCGCGATGGTCTTTGCGGCCGTGCCGATCGCGTTTGCATTTGGCCTCGCCACGGTCGGCTATCTCGCCCTGACAACCAGCACGCCCGACGTCGTGATGATCGGACGAATGGACGAGGGCATGAGCCATTTGATCCTGCTTGCCGTGCCTCTCTTCGTCTTTCTCGGCCTTCTGATCGAGATGACGGGCATGGCGCGCGCCATGGTCAGCTTCCTGGCAAGCCTTTTGGGCCACGTGCGTGGCGGACTGCACTACGTGCTGGTCGGGGCGATGTATCTGGTCTCAGGCATCTCCGGCTCCAAGGCGGCGGACATGGCTGCGGTGGCTCCAGTGCTGTTTCCCGAGATGCGGCAGCGTGGGGCCAAGCCCGGCGATCTCGTTGCGCTCCTGGCCGCGACGGGGGCGCAGACCGAGACGATTCCCCCGTCACTCGTTCTGATCACGATCGGCTCGGTGACCGGTGTGTCGATCTCGGCGCTGTTCACCGGCGGGTTGCTTCCGGGCGTGGTGCTCGCGATCATGCTCGCGGCCGTGGTGTGGTGGCGATACCGCCGCGAGGACCTGTCTCACGTCAAACGGGCGACGGGGCGGCAGATTGGCCGCGCCTTTGTGATCGCGATACCGGCCATCGCGCTGCCATTCGTGATCCGGACCGCCGTCGTCGAAGGCGTTGCGACGGCAACGGAGGTCTCGACCATCGGGATCCTGTACTCGGCCTGTGCGGGACTCTTCATCTATCGGCAGTTCGACTGGCGCCGCATCTATCCGATGCTGGTCGAGACGGCTTCGCTGTCGGGGGCGATCCTGCTCATCATCGGCGCGGCGACGGGCATGGCCTGGGCGCTGACCCAGTCGGGATTTTCTGCCTCTCTTGCAAAGTTCATGACCAGCCTTCCCGGCGGAGTACCTGTCTTCCTTGCCGTGACGATCGTGACCTTCGTGATCCTGGGCAGCGTTCTGGAAGGGATCCCGGCCATCGTCTTGTTCGGCCCGCTCCTGTTCCCGATCGCGCGGCAGGTCGGGGTGCACGATGTCCACTACGCGATGGTGGTCGTTCTCGCGATGGGCATCGGCCTGTTCGCGCCACCGTTCGGCGTCGGCTACTACGCGGCTTGCGCCATCAGCCGCATCAACCCGGACGAGGGCATGAAGCCGATCGTGGGCTACATGATCGCGCTTTTGATCGGCACGCTGATCGTCGCGGCCGTGCCCTGGCTATCGATCGGCTTCCTTTGACGCATCTGCGGGACGCCTTGCGGGACAAAACCGCGAGGCACCTCGTCAGGCGAACTTCGGCAGATGCAGCGGCAGGCCCTCGCAGGGCATATCGATCTCTTCGACTTGCCCCTTGCCGACTTCAGTCACGCGTAGCTTCTTGCCCTCGAGCGTGAAGGCACAATTCGTCGGCTGCGGCCCATCCAGGATCAGCCGGTCGACGACTTCACCCCGTCGGTCCAGCACCCTGACGTTCTTCTGGTTGTAGACCGTGCAATAGAGGCGGCCATCCGTGCCGAAGGCCATCCCGTCCGGACCTTTGAAATCGGGATTGGCATTCGGTTGCAGGACGTTGCCGAAGACCTCGCGTCTAGGCGAGGCTTCGCCGAGCACGTCATATCGGTAGATCTCGCCGGTGAAGGACGCGTTGGCATAGAGGTGATTGTCGGAGCCGAAAGCAATGCCGTTGGTGAAGCGGATCTTCCGATCGAGCACGCGTAGCACCTTCATGGCCGCCGGATCGATCTCATACACACGGCCGTCCCAATCAAGGTCCATATAGCCGTCGACGAAGGCCTGGCCGTTGATGAAATCTTCGGCCGCCATGCCGGAGTCGGTCAGGTAGAGCAGTCCGTTCGGGCCGAAGCAAAGATCGTTCGGAAATAGAAAGCGGTCCGTACCTTCGCCCTGCATGCGCCGGATCTCGTTTCCGCCGTCGTCGATGCAGATCAGCGCCCGGAGGCCTGCTTCCGCGATCCAGATCCGGCCGTGGCCATCAGTCGTCAACCCGTTCGGACGCCCGCCAGTCGTCCGGATCACCCTGCGATTGCCGCGAGAGTCAAGCCGTGTGATGCAAAGGGTCGACGCGGACATTTCGGTCACATACATCGATCCATCGGGCAGGCACACCGGCCCCTCCGGAGCTCCAATTCCGGTGGCAAACAGTCTCGACGCCATTTTTTCCTCCCGTTCTCCAGATTGCCGGCGCTCGTTACGAGATGACCAGGCCGCTGGCCGGATCGATCAGCACCACGCGATTGAGGTCGATGGCGAGGTTGATCCGCTCGCCATGGCTGCTGACGTCATGAGCCTGCAACTCCGCGACCGCATCGACGCCGCCGATCTTGATGGTGGTGAATGTACGGGTCCCCGTCGGCTGAATGAGGTCGACGACGGCCGAATAGGAGACCACCCCGTCGCGCGGAGGTCCGCCGCCAGCCCGGCTGAAGTGCTGGGGTCGAATGCCCACCAGAACTTCTTGGCCATCCGCACCTGTCCGCAATTTGGCTCTTGCATTCGGAAGCGTCAGCGCACCGCCGGACTGAAACACAACTGCGGCGCAGCCGCCGCTTGTCTTGAGGTCGCCGGGACGAGGTTGATCGACGGAGACCCGAGGAAGCCGGCCACAAAGCCCGTACGAGGCTGCTCGAACAGTTCAAGCTGAGCCCCCTGCGGAAACACCTTCATCCTGAAGCCGTCGGAACGTGATCCATCCGCTTCGCTAATCATGGCGGAATGGCTGAAGGAAGCCGGCCTGCCGGATGGCGTCTTCAACGTGGTGCAGGGTGATAAGGAAGCCGTCGACGCGCTACTGCATCATCCGAACGTCTCGGCGGTCAGCTTCGTAGGGTCCACGCCCATTGCGCAGTACATCTATTCGACCGCCGCGAATACCGGAAAACGCTGTCAGGCTCTCGGCGGCGCCAAGAACCACATGATCGTGATGCCCGATGCCGACATGGATCAGGCGGTTGATGCACTGATGGGTGCCGCTTACGGCTCCGCCGGCGAACGCTGCATGGCGATTTCTGTTGCCGTGCCGGTCGGCGAGGGGACCGCGGACAAGCTGATCTCAGCCTTGGAGCCGAAGGTTCGAGGCCTGAAGGTCGGGCCGGGTACCGATCCCGAGGCCGAGATGGGTCCTATCGTCACGAAGCAGCATCTGGACAAGGTCCGAAGCTACATCGATGCGGGCGTTGCGGACGGCGCGAAGTTGCTCGTCGACGGACGCAAATTCAAAATGCAGGGCTACGAAGACGGCTTCTTCCTGGGCGGGACTTTGTTCGATCACGTCAAGCCGAGCATGAAGATCTACAAGGAGGAGATCTTCGGGCCAGTGCTCTCGGTCGTGCGAGCACCGGATTATGCGACGGCCGCGCGGCTGATCAATGAGCACGAGTTCGGCAACGGGACATCGATCTTCACACGTGACGGCGATGCTGCTCGTGAATTTGCTCACCAGATCAAGGTCGGCATGGTCGGCATCAACGTTCCGATTCCGGTGCCGATGGCCTTCCACTCCTTCGGTGGATGGAAAGCGTCGATCTTCGGCGATCATCACATGCATGGACCGGAAGGCGTCCGCTTCAACACGCGAATGAAGACAGTGACAAGCCGCTGGCCAACCGGAATACGGGCCGGTGCCGAATTCGTCATGCCGACCATGTCATGACGGCTGCCGGATACTGCTTTTGTCTGTTCTCCCAGACTGCGAGGGCCATCGGCCCTCGTTCTTTTCATAGGTCATTCTAACGGCCTCTGTCTTAGAGAAATGCTCGAGCATGCCGCAGACAGTTGTGTTCGGCCGTAGCTCGAATGGCGGGTTTTGGCGCCCAAGAAACTTAAAAATGCTTTATCTTTCATTTGGGATTGACTGACACTCTCTCCGTCATTGGCGCGATTTTGTACGCCTCCGCATTTCGACTGAGGTCGACCGCGGGCGCCGAAAAAGTTGGGGTGCGGCCACGCATACTCGGGCCACAGCGACATACGCCTTGCGGCGGCCGATCTTGTCCGAAAGACTGACGAACACGACATACAGAGGCACGGTGATGATAGTCGCGCCGATAAGCATGTAGTTCGCCGTCAGATTCTCGACGCGGAGCACTTTGGCCAACAAGAAGAGCGAATAGAATTGACCTGTGTACCGGATCACGGCCTGCGCTGGCGCGAATTCAATTCAGTATTGGTCAAGCCGGTCTAACATTTCGCGCACACGAAAAGCGAGTTTTGCCTGAGAGATCGGCTTCTCTAATAGCTCGACGCCCTCATCAAGGCGCCCTTGGTGGACCACGGCATTTCGCGAGTAACCTGTCATGTACAGGATCTTGATGCCTGGGCGGATCTGCTGTGCGCGCCGGCCCATCTCCCGTCCATTGATTCCCGGCATGACGACATCCGTCAGCACAAGATCAACCTTCGGCTCTTCCTGCAGAAGGATGGTCAAGGCAGCCTGGGCGCTGGATGCCACAACCACGCGATAATTTAAATCTCGCAGAAGCTCAGAAACATATGCACGCAGGTCCGTATCATCTTCGACGACGAGTATCGTCTCCAGTTTCTCACCTTCCGGGCGAAACTCGTCTGCATTACCCTCGGCGGGTCGAGCATCTCCATGGTAGCGGGGGAAATACATTCTGATGCTGGTACCTTGGCCGACTTCGCTGTAGATCTTCACGTGCCCACCCGACTGCTTTACGAAACCATAGACTTGGCTAAGTCCGAGGCCTGTCCCTTGCCCGAGCTCTTTCGTGGTAAAAAAAGGCTCGAAAGCATGATTGAGGACGTCCGCGGTCATCCCGGTCCCAGTGTCTGTTACGCAAACGATGACATAATGGCCCGGGGAGAGCTCAGGATTCACTCGGCAATAGTCCTCGTCAGCTAATACGTTCATAGCCTCGACCGTGAGTTTACCGCCATCCGGCATCGCGTCGCGTGCGTTGATACCGAGATTGATAATGGCAGACTCGAGGTGGTTGGTATCAGCCTCGATCGACCAGAGACCCGCACTTCCGACGGTTTGAACTTCGATGCGTTCACCGAGGGTACGTTGCAGAAACTCCTGCAATCCATTCAGAAAAATATTCAGATTGATAGGCTGCGGATCCAGCGCTTGCCGACGGGAGAATGCGAGCAGGCGGCTAGTCAGTGCTGCGGCACGCTGCGCGCCGCGCTTGGCATTGGAGAGTGCCCGCTGAAGATTCGTGCTGTTAGTCAGGCCGCGGCTGTTCCGCTCCGCGGTCTCAAGGTTGCCAAGCACGATCATCAGGAGATTATTGAAGTCGTGCGCGATCCCGCCGCTGAGCTGGCCTACCGCTTCGAGCTTCTGAGAGGCGGCTAACTGCTGCTGAGTGCGCTGGAGTTCGTCCTGGGCCTGCTTTCGCTCGGTTACGTCACGCGTTACTTTTGCAAACCCAACCAATTCGCCGGCCTCGTCGGTGATGCGATCGATGACAACTGACGCCCAAAAGCGACTGCTGTCCTTTCGCACTCGCCAACCTTCAGCCTCGAAGCGTCCCAATTTGGCCGCTTCGGCGAGCGCCCGTTTCGGTACGCCAGTTTGAATATCTTCAGGCGTGTAGAAGCGACTGAAGTGCTGACCGATAATTTCATCCGGATCGTAGCCTTTGATGCGCTGTGCACCCGGATTCCAGGTGGTTATATTGCCGGCAGGATCCAGCTGAAAAATCGCATAATCGACAACAGCCTCGATCAATCGACGGTATCGTCGCTCGCTCTCCAGCAGATCGTTGTGGGCCTGCTGACGTTCTGTGATGTCGCGCGTGACCTTTGCAAAGCCGATCACCTGACCTTGCTCGTCGCGGATCGCATCCACGACGACTAACGCCCAAAAGCGGGTCCCGTCTTTGCGGACGCGCCACCCTTCGGAACTGAACCGGCCGGTCTCTGCCGCAATTTTCAACGCTGTTTGGGGAAGCTCTTTCGCGCGATCCTCGGGCGGATAAAACAATGAGAAGGACTTGCCGATGATCTCGTCCGCTGAGTAGCCCTTCAATCGCTCGGCACCGGAGTTCCAACTGCGCACGGTGCCATCTACATCGATCATGTAGATGGCGTAGTCCACGATGGAGTCGATGAGCAGTTGAAGCGGCCGCGCGTCGGCGACCCCGTCGAGCTTTGTTTGCAGTGTTTTCAACGGGTGGAGCGCTCCCAAACAGGTTCAACGTATTTGGATGCGGGATTGTTCCGTACACCGTGGCATTGTGCCCCTGTCGCCGTGGCCGGCCGAGCAATGCTTAAGACCACAGGATCGCAAGTGGTGAGTATCGCCGTCGAGGCTCCGGCTTGGCCGGGGAACCCTGCCCGGGAGCAGAAGTTTCCATAAATCAAAGGCGGCTCCGCCTGCGGCGAAACGGGGGTTGATATGGATGAGGAAAAGCGGTTGCTCGACGGCTGTGAGCTCCCGAGGATTTCCACCGGAAATTTTGGTCTAGATGACATTCTCGGAGGCGGCTTTGATCCCGAGAGAATGTATCTGTTTGAAGGCCAACCCGGTTCAGGCAAGACAACCCTCGCTCTGGAATTTTTGCTGGAAGGAGTTCGCGTCGGCGAACCGACCCTCTACATCACGCTATCGGAGACTGAGCAAGAATTGCGTCTGGTCGCAAAGCGTCATGGGTGGTCGCTCAACGGCATTACAATCTTTGAATTGATCCCGCCTGAGACCACGCTGGATCCGAGCCAGGAACTCACGGTGCTGCATCCGGCCGAGATGGAGCTTAGCGAAACCACGCAGATGATCTTTGACCGGGTCGAGGCACTGGCGCCGGCGCGAATTGTACTCGATAGCCTGTCGGAGCTTCGCCTGCTGGCACAAAGCCCCCTTAGATACCGCCGTCAGATCCTCGCGTTGAAACACTTCTTTTCAGGTCGCAAGTCCACTGTGGTTTTGCTTGATGACCTTTCATCACAGCAGAACGATCTGCAATTGCATTCGATCGCCCATGGCGTTGTGCTTCTTGAACAGTTGGCAATCGATTACGGCGCGCAGCGGCGACGCCTTCGTGTCGTGAAGATGCGTGGTATCGAATTCAAGGGGGGATTTCACGACTTCACCATCCGGCATGGTGGTCTCATGGTTTACCCCCGACTTGTCGCAGCAGAACATCATAAGGAATTCGACAGCGACGTCGTCTTGAGCGGCAATCCGGAACTGGACACTCTTCTGGGCGGTGGCCTTGAGCGCGGAACGAATGTGCTCCTCATCGGTGCGGCGGGCGTTGGAAAATCATCGCTGGCGCTTACCTATGCGATCGCAGCCGCAGCCCGAAACGAACGCTCCGTGATTTTTGCCTTCGACGAAGGACGCGGCACTGTGAGTGCGCGAGCGAAGACGTTGGGACTTCCACTTCAAGACGGGCTCGATAAAGGCTTGATCGATTTTCAGCAAATCGACCCTGCTGAAATGGCGCCAGGCGAGTTTGCCGACGCGGTGCGGAGCAGCGTAGAACGTGCTGACGCGCGGGTAGTGATAATCGACAGCCTCAATGGCTATCTCAATGCGATGCCGGATGAGCGCTTTTTGATTCTTCAGATGCACGAGCTGCTGAGCTATCTCAGTCATCGCGGCGCCCTGACCATCCTCGTGCTGGCTCAGCATGGCCTCGTCGGACCGATGGATACGCCGCTGGACATTAGTTATCTCGCCGATGGCGTGCTGATGCTGCGTTATTTCGAGTTTGATGGCAGCGTGCGGCGCGCACTGTCCGTCGTGAAAAAGCGAAGCGGCAATCACGAACATACGATCCGAGAATTCAAACTGAGCCACCAAGGCATCACCGTCGGACCCCCGCTAAAGGGTTTCAGTGGCATTTTCGGCGGTACGCCGGTGTACAAGGGGGAGGAGGCACCTTTGATGCCTCGGGACACCGATGGTCCGGCCTGAAACGCCAAAAGGCGTGGTTTTGGTCCTGATGCCCATTGGACGGGACGCGGCAACTGTTGCCAAGTTGATCGAAAGGGCAGGCTTACGTCCCGTGGTCTGCAACACGCTTCAGGAAGTGATAGAGAATCTCGAGTGGGTCATCGAAGTCGTGGTTGTGGCGGAGGAGGCGCTCTACGGCAATAATGCCCGCGTTCTGGAGGACTGGGTGGGCCGTCAGCCACCGTGGTCCGATCAACCCTTTGTCGTACTGACCAACCGCAATGAAGGTGGCAAGTTTGCCGCGTTCAGGCGGGAGTTGGTCATTCGCCTGCGTAACGTGGGCTTTCTCGAGCGCCCCTTGCAGGCCATCACGCTTCAGGCCACGGTACTTTCCGCAGAGCGCGCTCGAAGACGACAGTATCAAACTCGTGCGTACCTTGAGGCGCAGCGCGGCGCCTCTGCCGAACTGGAGCGTTTGGTTGCGGAGAGAACGGCTGACCTTGAGCGGGCGAACAGTCAACTCCGGGAAGAAATTGCGGGTCGCGAGCGGGCCCAGGCAGCGTTGCTGCAGGCACAGAAAATCGAGGCGTTGGGCCAACTTGTCGGCGGGGTCGCGCACGATTTCAATAACCTGCTTATGGCTGTCATCGGCAACCTCGACCTGCTTTCGAAAAAACTAGGTGAAGATGCTCGACTTCACAGGCTCCTGGATGGCGCCATGGAGGGCGCCCGCCGTGGCGCCACTCTAACACAAAGGCTACTCGCTTTTGCGCGCAAGCAGGAACTGAAGGCGCAAGCTACAGACGTCCGAAGTCTTGTGGAAGACATGATAGGCCTCATAGATCGTTCGGTGGGTCCGATGGTTCGGATCGAGCTTCACGCCGAAGACAATATGCCGGTCGTCGACGTCGACCCGAACCAGCTCGAAATGGCTCTGCTCAATCTCGCCGTGAATGCCCGGGACGCTATGATTACTGGCGGCGTCCTCACGATCGGGCTGTCCGAGCAAATTGTCGACATCGACGATCAGCTTGGTGTCCAACCAGGCCGATACGTGGTGCTCTCGGTGCGAGATACTGGAGAAGGAATGGACGCACAAACGCTGGCCCGGGCCGTAGAACCTTTCTTCTCAACGAAGGGAGTCGGCAAGGGCACGGGTTTGGGTTTGTCCATGGTGTTCGGCCTGGCGCAACAATCCGGAGGTGCCCTGCGGCTCGAAAGCACCCCCTCAAGCGGGACAACCGCCAGACTTTGGCTTCCCGTTGCCAGTGAAACGTCGCCGCCTTCCGGACGCGCGCCGAACATCGTTACCCAAGCCTCGGCGCCAGCGAAGATTCTTTTTGTAGACGACGATCTTCTGATCGCCGGCAGTACTGTCGATCTGCTGGAAGACCTGGGACATCAGGTGATTGAAGCGCATTCCGCCATTGAGGCGTTGCGGCTTCTTGAAAGTGGCTTAGCTGCTGATCTTTTAATAACCGACCACGCGATGCCAGGAATGACAGGAATCGAATTGGCCCGAGAAGTGCGCCGCCAATATCCTCGACTTCCGATCTTGCTTGCGACGGGGTTCGCTGAACTGGAAGGAAGCGAAGTGGTAGACGTCGCACGTCTCGCGAAACCTTACACGCAAGCTCAACTTGCGACGGAGATCGCGCACCTCCTGCCGAATGGAAGGGATGGCTTCTAATGCCGCTCAGCGGCAGCGTGCACCTGCCGGGTAGACGGATTTCGAGCCGTCCCTTCAGGTGGTTTGTGCGCGCGCCGTAGAAAAGCGGCGCTGCGGCCTTCCGCCGGGCGGGTTCATCGTTTCCCCCATTCGATGACGAGTGGGGGTAGTGCCTGAAACGCCGGGCCGTTATACGCGTTCGCTCAGGCCGCCTTGGACTCGATCTGGTGCACGTTGGCCTGCGCCGCGCCATTGATGGCGATGCGCAACGGCGGCGGCGTGAACTATGTTTTTTGGGGCCCGGCGCGCGGCGAAGTTCAGCTTGTGCTTCTGCTTCTCCCAACGGGCGTTGCTTACGAGCGCCCTCCAATGCGGCCCGCTCGGCCTCGATAGCCTAGTCGAACTAGCCCAGCGAGGCTTGATTGGTTCTTCAGCTTTCTCGCCCATGAGACCGGCTCGCTAGTCTGCGGGCGGGATCGGCGGGGCCGCGTTAAGAAGCTGCGATATCGCGGTTACGATCTGAGCAGGGGCAAAGGGCTTTGCAAGCAGTAGGCTGTTTGGGACGCCCTCGGACGCCCATTCCTCCCCGTGAGTGCCGGTCATGTAGATGATGGGCATCGTCGGATCGATCTCCCGGGCAGAGCGACCGACCTTCCATCCATCGAGCTTTCCCAGCAGGTTGATGTCGGTCACGACCGCCCGGAATTTGGATTCGTCGTCCTGCCTGCAAAAGAGTAATGGCTTCCTCGCCAGACGCCGTCAGGGTGGACGCAAAGCCGCCGTCTGAAAGAGCTTCTTCGACCATAGCCCGAATAAGCTTGTCGTCCTCGACGACCAGAATCTTAACCGCATCGGTCAAAGCCAATCTCCCCCTGGCTCCCTCGTCGCAGTCGCGCGGCAGGGTAAGACGTGGTGGAACAGTAAGTTCCATAATTGAGATCCTACTAGGGTATTTTCCAGCAAGGCCGCGCCAAGCACTAGACGCTAGGAAAGAGGTTAGGCGCGTAACTTATCATGCTACAAGCCGAAGGCGGGCCAGCCAGGGTTCGAAGGGACGAGTTCATGCCAACCCTCACGGGGACAGAATCCGTGACGTCTCCCGTCGCATCGACCGGGGCAACCAGACAGGAACTTCCGTACCGGTTGAGGCAACAGTCCTTGCTGGGCGAGTTCGGCCGAACCGCGCTGCAGACCCGCGACATCGGCCAGATACTCCAACGAGCGACGCAGCTCTGTGCCCAGGGTCTCGAAACACCTTTTGCCAAGGTCCTGGAGTACATGCCGGAGGAAAAACGGTTGCTGGTGAGCGCAGGCGTCGGATGGGCGCCGGAGACGATCGGCCAGATATCCCTGGGCGTCGATCTGGAGTCTCCCGCCGGCTACGCGTTCCATACCGGCCAAATCGTCATTTCCAACCACCTGCAGGAAGAAACCCGCTTTCGAACGCCGAAACTACTGTCGGAGCACGGCATCAAGCGCGCCATCAACGTTCTCATCGCGCGGGGCGGCGAAGGTCATCTACCGTTTGGTGTTCTGGAAGTCGACAGCGCTGACTCGGGTCAGTTCGATCTCGCGGATGCTGATTTCCTTGCCGGCTTTGCGGGCCTGCTCGGCATCGCCATTGAGCGGCAGCATGCCGACGCCGAGCTCCAAAAAGCCCTCGAGCACCAAGCCATGTTGACTCGAGAGATGAGCCACCGTGTCAAGAACAGCCTGGCGTCGGTGGTAGGCCTGCTCCGCGTCCAGTCCCGCAGCGCACAGTCCGAGGAAGTTCAAAACGCGCTCAAGGACGCCGCTTCCCGCATCACGACGATCGCCCAGGTTCACGACCACCTGTGGCGCAGCACCAGGATCGGGTTTGTCGATATTGCGGACTTCGCGGGCGAGCTTTGCAGGAAGCTGCAAGAAACGCTCGCCTACAAGATTGACTGTAAGTTCGACCACCTGATGATTCCGGCGGACAAGGCAATTCCGCTTGGCCTCCTGATCAATGAGCTTGTCACGAACGCGGCGAAGCACGCCTACTCCGACAAGTCCGGCGAAATCCAGGTGGCGGGCGCGGGGCGCGGAGCCGATTTGCATGTCGTGGTAGCGGATCAGGGCGTGGGACTGCCGGCGGATTTCGATATGGACCAGCCGCGAGCGAGCCTGGGCTTCAAGGTGATCAAGAGCCTGCTTGCCCAACTCAATGGACGCATCGCGGTCTCATCAAACGAGCCAAAGGGCACAACAATCCAACTTGATGTGCCGCTCGATTAGAGGAAGTTCCGTCCATCCTACATCCCGGACCTGTCATGGCTTCACGAACTGATAGGCGAAGCGATCGGTCTCGCCCTTGATCGAGGGATCGAACACCTTCATCGAGTGCGGATCGTCCTTGTTCGCGAGCATTGTGCTTTCCGCGTCCAGTACGAAGCCGGCCGCCTCCACCTCCTCGCAGTGAGATTCATGCACTCGTGGATGCCAACGGCCTGCCGGTCCGGCTGGCGCTGACGCCCGACGAGGCTCACGAGAATCGGCTTGCCAGAAAGCGACTATCTTGTCTGAAGCGCGGATCGATGCAGCTTTCTGACGTGGCTACGACGCCGACTGGATTAAGGAGCTCGCCACGAAGAACGGCGCATGGGCCAACGTCCCGCCAACCCGATCTGCTTCGCTCACCGTGCACCAAGATGGTGCACCATGTTTTGCCGGCGCCCCACTGACCCGACAGCAAGCCATGCCCCACCGCTGGCATCAGCCGTTTGATTAGCCATGCCTTGAGCGGCCGCGGATCTGCATCCCCGTGTGAATTGTGAATAAAGTGCGGCAACTTCGGATCCTGCCGCGACGCCTCATCGATTTCGTCGAGATCATCCTCAATATCGTCTTCGTCTGGATCTGGCGCCGGTGTCTCCGGTTTAGGCGAAATTGGCTTGAGTATCTCCCGCGGCGCGTTTCGACAATTTTCTCGGGCGCCTTCATGCCGTCGAGCAGCGGCAACGCCCTATCAGTGTACTTGCTGGCGCTCCTGGAGATCTCGCGGGAAGTCGACCCTCTGCGAAATAGCGGCCGGCAACCTACTCGTTGCGTTGCCACACGCACGCTCGATGTTTCAGCGAGCGCCGTTCTCGTTGCGAAAGGCAGCAATGAAATCGCAACGAATTGGGTGAAACGACCGTGAACAAAACGGGACGAGGACGATCACCACACCAAGAAAGATCAATAACTTAGAAGATGCTCACTGCGTTCGGGACGCCGTGGTCTTAAGCCATCAGATCGCAACTTGAACCGAATGTCGGTATCGGTGGTTGCGCCTCCGCAATTTGAACCTGCGAAAATCTTGCCCGACCAGGCCGAGAACTGCGCACCGCTATGCAACCGAGCTCGGCGAATTGCTTAGCTAGGTACCGTAGATACAGGCCCTATGAGAAAACTTTTCGGTCGCTCCGTCAGTACGGTTCAACCAGAAGCATTTCGTACCGAAGTCAGCAGTTCGGACGTTAAAGTGGGTAATTCCGCATCCCTTCTTGGCCTCGGCATCGGGATGGTGCTCCAGTGCCGCTCGTAGAATCACTGTGTCATTGGCGCCAACCCGATCGCCCACGTCGTACCGGTGAAGCATGTCATTCAAATAAGCAACGGCGTCACCTCTTTTGGCGAAGTGCAGTGGGCCGAGGTCGATCGGCTTCGCGGGCATGTGAAACCTCCATTCCAATCAAGCGGTAGAATTGCTGTCCACGTCGTCGAGCGGCAGAAGCCGCTCGCGTAGCTCGCGGACGATGATGACCGGGAAATCCATGGCTTCGAGCTGACCTTCGCGTTCGGTGACCCACGCCACGCATTCCTCCTTACTGAGATCGGTCTTCTCGTACAAGGCAACCGCGCTCATGCGGGAGAGACCGAGTTCCATGAGTGAGAGGAGGGTCCTCGACGAAATACCAAACTCAAGTTGTGTGCCGATGTCCAAGCCGTGATCAATCAGGTCCTCACGGTTGATCTGGCGGAGATGCATGTGCAGGACATCCATGTAGGCGGACAGATACTTCGGCGCCTTGAATCGCGCGACTTGCTCGACCAGCTCCATCGTGTTGCGGATCTGCACCGGAAGGCTGTAGGTCCTACCGGTGGTACGGTGCCACTCGATGTTCCCGCGGATCATCTCGGCCAACCTCAAGGACTCGGGCGCCTATCTGCTCACCACATTCATGCGGCTCGGGTCCATTTCGGCGGCCAGTCTCTCGAAGCGCCACGATGCCGCGTCGATGGCATATTGCCGAAGTGGAACGCGACCCCGCGTTCAACGAGCGGTGCAAGGCGGAAGTTGGGGCGTACGCCCTTCCGGGCGAGGTCGGCGAGCTGTGCAAGCTCCGGATCGATTGAGCCAGGCTGAGGCAGGAGCTGGCTAACCAGATCGGCGACATCCTCCGACTCTCCGGCGCCGTTCGTGTAGACGAGCGTTCCGCCTCTCTGGCCCGCCGCTGCGGCGATGGGTGAAGAGACGGAGACGATGCAATGCGTCATCGTTCAGACCGGCGCGGATCACCACGTCGATCTCGTCACGGATCGCGACGGCATCGAGAGTTGCGAGATGGCGGCGAGCCACCATCGAATCGCCGACGCTCAACGCAGCGTGCGCGCGCAGAAGCGCGAGCTTGTCGGTCGGCGAGGGCTCACGCATCATTGGCGGGAGCCTTCGAGTGATCGACCGCTTCGTACAGGTTGAGCGGCAGCAAGTAGGGGTTGGGGAATTTCACCGAGCCGTCGAGCGCGCGGAGCTTGAAGGGACGCTTCTCTTCGAGCGCGCTCTTCAGCGCGTCTTGCATCCCGTTCGACCACCCCCGATCCGTGTAGAAGACGGAGTAGTGGGCGGCCTCGCGCCAAGCGAGACCAAGCGCGATCCCCAGCGCGCGCTCATCCGGCTTGGTGTCGTCGAGAACCTGAGTGAGCAGAAGGTGCGAAGCCTGGGCGCTCTCGCCGCGAAGCGCGCAATCCTTCAGGCAACGCCGCGCGTAGGCGACGTTGTCGTTGACCGCCCCAGCGTAGGGCGACTCCAAAACTACTAATTTGATGCTTTGCATGGTCCGTTGCCTCTCCCGAGTGGCAACGGACCATATGGACTCCTATCCGTTATGTCAACGGATGGTGACGGATGGCGACGGACAAATCAATCGGACTAAGTCAAACTAATTCACAAGAACCGATAATGCGCTCCAGCGCCTTCACCTGGGATCGGGGGATATCGATGTCGGCTTCCCCGTTGAGGCACCGCACTGTGATCTTGTCGGTGGAGATCGTGACGATCTGCCGAATCGCAACGCGGTCGTCCTTTTGGCGCACTAGCGCGAAGCCACCATGCACCACGGGCTTGTTTGGGCTCACAACGACAACTTCACCGATCCGGTAGCGCGGAGCCATGCAGTCGTCGGGAACAGTGATGGCGTAGGCATCGCCGTTCGAAGTTATCGACGAGGTCCATGCGGTCCGACGATCTGCTCTCAGAGCGAAGAAGCCGTCAGGATCGGTCAAGCCGATCTGGAACAATGGAATCGCTGCGGCGGGGAGAGGAGCTTCAGCCGCGACGGTTTCGCGCATTGGCAGCAGGTTGGAGGGTGGAAGGTTTCGGGGGCTGCTCTGAGTACCGAAGAAATAGTCGGCGTCGGCGTCCAAAACAGTTCCAAGCTTAGCAAGTGTCTCGCGCGTTGGATTTAGCGAACGTCCTGAAAGAATGTCGTTCGCGTATGTGAGTCCTAGCTTCGCTCGAACCGAAGCCTCTCTTCCCGATAGTCCGGCGGCCACCAGACGTTCCGCAATCCTCGCCTTGATGGTTTCGAGCGCCGGATGCGCTTTGGTGCGCTTCTCATCTGCTCGCGACTTCATTCCCAGCCCCCCACGCACTCTGCTGATCACCATTTCGATAGCCCCTTCTTCTCTAAACTAGCTGTCTCGGGATCGCTACTCGAAGACAAATGCCCTGTTACCAATGCCCGGCGACGGACCGTCCGATGAATTTTGTTATTCATCCGTTGCCATCCGTTGACGCCTCCGATTCCGTCCGTTACAGAAAGTTCAGCGGTTTCACGGAAAAGTTGCCAACTGATTCGGCTTAAAGCCGGATAGGTGACGGATGTCAAGCGGTATCGACGGATGGAATTTGTTAACGAAACGAAGGAAGCGCTGGTCGCGCGCGTCGGGGCGCTCGAACAGAGGTTCGTCGAACTGCGCAACTCTATGCGCGCATCCGCCGCTCTGCCCGCCAACTGGCGGTTGACCCCCAAGGAACGCGACCTGTTCCTGTCGCTGCTCGCGAACGACACCGTCACGAAAGAGATGGCGATGCTCGTTCTCTACGGCACCGAAGATCGCCCGGATCACAGCGTCGCGATGTTCATGTCGCGCATCCGGTCGAAGACCGAACCCCATTCCGTGAAGATCGAGACGATCAATCGCACCGGCTACCGGCTTGTTGACCGGCTGGTGTGGACGAAGACTTTGAAGCTCGACGCCGTCGAGCACTAACCGGGGAGCCACATGGCAATCTCACTGAAGGGCAGCGTCAAGAAGAAGTCGGCTGCCGAAGACCAACCGATCATTACGATCTATGGCGTGCCGAAGATCGGCAAATCGTCGCTGGCTGCGGAGTTTCCGCGTCCGGTGTTTATCCAGACGGCGGCTGGCGAAAGCGTCCCGGCGGGCATCGTCGCGGACACCATCGAAGTCCGCAGCTACAACGATCTGTGCGAGGCCATCGGCGCGCTCGTCAACGAAGAGCACAACTACGCCACGGCGATCTTCGACTCGACGACGGGCCTCGAAAACCTGATCCGCGCGGAAGCCTGCGCGCGCAACGGTTGGAAGACCATCGAAGAGCCCGGCTACGGCAAGGGCTACAAGATCGCGGCGACGATCTTCCTCGAATACATCGACGGCATCATGACGCTGCGCTCGCATCGGCAGATGGCCGTGGTGCAACTCGGTCACTGCGATATCAGCCGCTTCGAATCGCCGACGACCGATCCGTATTCGCGCTATCGCGTCAACCTGCACAAGGACGCCGCCGACATCATCGAAGCGAACAGCGACGTGATCGCGTTCCTCAACTTCAAGGCTTCGATCAAGAAGGTCGATGCGGGCTTCAACAAGCAGCTTACGCACGCTGAAGGCGGCGGCACTCGCTGGATGTTCCTCGAAGAGCGCCCCGGCTTCATCGCTGGCAACCGCTTCAGCATGCCCGCTGAGATGCAGTTCAAGAAGGGTGAAGGCTACGCGGCGCTCGCCAAGTACCTGCCTGCGCCCCTCGCTGAAGCCGCCTAATCACCACCAACACAACGCCATAGGAGATAAACATGGCACAACTGAACGTGAACCTCTCGGACGTGAATGAAAAGGATGCGGAAGGCGGTGGTGGTGTAATCATCCCGCGCGACCGCTACCTGCTCAACATCGTCGAGGGCGAGGTCAAGCGCAACTCGAAGAACACCGGTGATCTGTTCGAGTACAAGGCGGAAGTCGTCGAAGGCGATTCACGCATCAGAACATCACCGCGCAGAAGATCGGTCAGGCTCAGTTGGCCGCGCTCGCCGAAGCGACCGGCATCGGCAAGGCCAACCTGACCGACACCGACCAGCTTCTGTTCCAGCCGTTCTACGCCGATCTCGATGTCGAGACCTACAAGGGCCGCGACAACTCCGACAAGGAACGCATGGTCGTGAAAAAGTTCATCCATGCGGGCAACGCGAACGAGCCGCCGCCGAGCAAGCCCTCGCGGACGCCGAGCTTCTTCACCTTGTCCCAATAGGTGTCCTTCATCGACTTGGCTTCGACGACGTGCCAAGTCTTGGGAGCTTCCGGCAGGCCGAGCACCTTGCCGTCCGTCTTGCCGCGAACGTGGCCGGACACGGCCGTCACGCGGTATTGCTTGCCGCGATCATCGACATCGTCCACTTCGCAGCCGATCATGCGCAGCGCGTGGAGCAGCCGCGTCTCTTCGATCTCGCCGGTCTCGAACGTGATGGCCTTCAGGCCGTCAATCACTTCGGGCTTCGAGGCCCAGCGGAAGGCGTACCAAAGCGCTCGCTCGCACTCTTCACCGAGCAGCGAGATCGAGATGCCGATAGAGTCCCAAGCTTGGCTGCGCGCCTTCGCATAGGCGGCATAGATGGCTTCGGTCGTGGCGCTATGGGGTCTCGGCAACGGTGCCATCAGACAAGCCTCTATCGTTCGCGCCGAAGCGCGTTGTGCAGACTGGATTGTGAGGGGGAGGAAGAAGGTGCCGGGGCCGAAGCCCCGGCGTTAGTTCCAGCGTGCCGTTAGGCGGTACGCTGCCAAGGCATCTGACGGCCGCCGCCGGACGCAGCCGCCCCGCCGTTCTGCGTGGAGCGCGCGGTCGAGGGGTTCGCCTGGGTGGTGGTCGTGGTGGTGGCCTTCACGTTGTCGTTCGCGGCCGGGGCGGGCCGGTGGCTCGGGTCCAAGTACCGCGCGGTCGCCCCTTGGCGTTCGTCCGGCTCGGGACGCCCCATGGCGAAGCGCCACCCGAACCTGTCGTTCGATCCGAGCGGCATTCAGGACTTCGGCACCATGGAGACCTTCACGCCCATCAACGTCGTCATGAAGGCGATGGAGCTTGGCGAGGCGCAGCGGGACGCGGCCGTGCAATGGCTGGGCGAGCAGCTTGGCTATAACTTCGGCGTCGAGATCGACCTGCGCTCGCGCCGGAAGGAAGCCGCGCTGATGGCGGAAGCCGCTCAACGTGACGCCGCCCGGATCGCTTCGCGCGAGAAGGCCATCCTTGAAGCTGCGCCGAGCATGGAGCCGGGCTCTTGGGTCGAGCGCCAGATGGCGGCGGGCATTACCCCGTGGGTCAAGACGAACCCGCAGCCCTATGAACTGGCGGCGCTCGCAACGATCACTGGCGTGCCCGCTACGGTGCCTGCGGAGCCCGCTGGCGAGGCCGCTGAAGATCCTTCTACGGATGCCGACCACAACGAAACGACGCCCACGATGGCGGAATTGGAGGCCCTGTGCCATCCGCCGGGATTGGTCGGGGGCATCATGGATTGGATCGCCGCGTCAACGTCGAGCCCGTCGCGTCCGCTCGCCCTGGGGCCTGCTCTGGGCTTCGTGGGGACGCTCGCTGGGCGGCATCACGCGGGACCGACCAATCTCCGCACCAACCTCTACATCGTCGCCCTGGCCCCCGCTGGCTACGGCAAGGACCATCCTCGCAAGGCACTGTCCCGGCTGGCCGTGGAAGCGGGCCTCGATCGCTATCTCGGGCCGGAAGGCTTCCTGTCCGACTCGGCGCTCCGCAAGACCATCGAGCACAACCCGTCGCAGTTGTCGCTCATGGACGAGTTCGGGGCCTTCATCGCGAAGATCATGGACCGGCGCGCCGGGACGCATCAGTCGAGCATTCGTCAGATGCTCATGCAGATGTTCACTTCGGCGGACTCGCTCTATAAGGGCACCGCGTCGGCGGCCGAAAGCGCCGTGCCGATCTATAACCCCAACTTCTCGATCTATGGCACGTCCACGCCTCACGACTTTTGGCCGTCCATGTCGGGCAAGGGCATCTCGGACGGTTTCCTGCCGCGCTGGCTCGTCCTCACGATCACCGGCGACCCGGCGGACGGCGTTGAGCCGAAGGCGTCGCTCGAACCGCCGACCAAGCTGATCGAGGATTGCCGGGCGATCATCACCCACAACGGGGCGGGCAACCTGGGCGACTCGTCGTCGCGTCCGATCCTGCGGCCTCGCGTGGCCGATTGGGGCGTCGGCGCGAAGGAACGGTGGATGGAACTGAGGTTGGCGTTCAAGCGGCGAGGGGAGGCGTGTTCGCCCGACCTGGCTGCTTTGTGGACCCGCACCATGGAAGTCGCCCTGCGCATCGCCCATATCGTCGCCATCGGCGTCGATCCTATCCGGCCCGTGCTAACGCGCGATCTGGTCGATTGGGCGGCGAAGCTGATGGAGCTTTCGACCCGGCACTGCATCGTCGAGGTCAGCGACCGGCTGGCCCTCAACGATAAGCAGGCCGAGTACCTGAAGGTCCGCCGCTGGATCAAGGAAGCCGGATCGGACGGCGTGACTAGCTCGACGCTGAAGAAGATGGTCAACGGCGAGTTCGACCTGCGCCGCCTGAACGACATCACCCAACAGCTTCTCGAGTCCAAGCAGATCGAGCAGCGGTTCGCCTCGACCAAGACCGGCGGTCGCCCCTCGCATCGGTGGTTCGCACTGTGATGGAGCGGAGTGCCTTTTTACTCTACTTTCTGAATAGGATAGGCAGGCGAATGGGGCGCACGCTGCTAACGTACGCCCCCCTCGTTTAGCGCTAGGACCTTCGCGGCGCCGCGTCCATTCACGAAACAGCCGCTATTTCCTGCCAAGGTCTCTCTTTATTGCGGCTGTTCTACTCCATGCGCATTCGTTCGAGGTACTGCGCCAAGAGGGATGACGGATCACCACCTGAAGAGGTCGTTTCGGCACTTTCGTCACTTGCTTCAGAAGCGGTGTCACTAGAAGCGGTGTCACTATCCTCGACCTTAGTAAGATACTTAGTAGGTTTGTCTACTCGCTGCCACTCGTTGCTCTCGTTCTTCGTCCACACTTCGGGATGCTGGTTAGGATCAAGCACCCAATTATTATCACCCATGTGGACAAAACCCATTTTGGTCAGGCGGGGTTCCATGCCCTCCATGCCAGGACGTGACAAGACCAAGGGATGGTCGCCGTCCTGTCGCAGTTGATGCTCCAGCAGAATATCGCCCGCGTTCTCGACCAACGGATGAGTAACCCGAAGCTCAACCACGGACGTGAACTGCTCGGTCGGCCCACCTGCTTTTAAAAGCCCGACAGTTTCGTCACCTAACTGATAGCTGTAGAATCGTCCTGGCTTGTTTGAATATTCGGGAGTGTTGAGGTAGGCTCCAGCAACCGCTCTTGTGCGCCAAGCCTTCTTGGACACGTGATCCGAGTACTCTTGTGGGTTACCGGCGATGTGCGTGATGTCGTCGCCGTCCAAAAATCTCCTCAGTCCGTTTTCGAAGGAGCGTTGATGATAGATCTCTATGATCGGCGGCTTGGAAGCCAGAGAGTATGGCGTCGTTGTCACCGACGACGACGTACCGGGCTCCATACCCGCAACTGTGTCCGCAAATCGGGGGCTCTCTCCCTCATCTCCAGATTCATCAACATGGCTGGCGCTTCCAGGCTGGCTGGACGATCCAATGATTCTACCATACATCAGATTCGCTCTCCTCTCGGCACAATTGCACGCTGGAGCTCGTGCCGCGCAAGCTCCGCGCGGAGGAGGATATACCGCTTGGCTGACCACAACCTGACGCATAGGCGGCCAATTTAGGCTCATTCCCAATCCTCAAGGGAGCAGTGCAAACAAATAAATAAAGAGTCCTCCGTGAAGAACGCGGACGAGCGATGATTTAAGCGATCTTTTGAGCCGGGACAGTTTCGGCGAAGGCCCGGATGATGGCACGTAAGAGTTCTGCGAGCCATCGCAGGAGCAGGCCGAAGTTGTAGCGGCCGAACTCGCTCTTCAAGTCGCTCCCGCAAAAACACGGCGAGCCAAAGCGCCTAAGCCGTACAATATCGCGCACGGTACGCTACTGCCGACCACCATGATGACCAGAGAGATCACGCCGCGCTCTTTAAGGCCAACGCCCGCAGCGCGTGGATTGACCAAGAAAAAAAGGACTGTCGCTGCCGCGCCTAGTACCCGGAATCAGAGCTGAGTGATACGGCGGCCTTTGAAACGGCGTTGACGGACCTTTTTCTTGGTCCAGACGAAGGGCTCGGCTCTGTCGTTGTATGCGTTGACGTAGGCATCGATGTGTTCCTGAAGCTGCTTGAGGCTCGTGAAGGAGGTGCCGCTGAGCGACTGCCCCTGCAAGATGGAAAACCATACTTCGACCTGATTGAGCCATGACGCACTTGTCGGCGTGAAATGAAATTGCACGTTGGGGTGGGCCTTGAGCCAGTCCTCGTTCTTTTTATGGGTGTTGAGGTTGTCGAGGATGACGTGAAGCTTGCGGTTCGGAAAAGCCGCGGTGACGCTGTTCATGAAATCGAGAAACTCGACGCGGCGCCGGCGTTTTGAATGGGTCGCGATGATCTTTCCGGTGGCGACTTCGAGCGCCGCAAACAATGTTGTGGTGCCATGCCGCTTGTAATCGTGGCTTTGGCCGGTCAAGGCGCGGCCATTGGGCAACTTCAGATAACCCTGCGCTCGCTCCAAAGCCTGGATCGAGGGCTTCTCGTCCACGCACAGCACAATGGCCTTCGCCGGCGGCGCGACATAGAGGCCGACAACATCGGCGGCTTTGGCCGTAAAGTTCGGGTCGTTGCTCTCGCACCAGGACTTGCGAGCCACCAGGTCAATCTTGTGGCTGCGCAGGAACCGCCAGACATATTGGACATCGACATCGCCCAGCGCCTCGGCCAGCAGGGGGCCGGTCCAGCGCGCAAACCCTTGCGGTGGCGGCTTATCCAGCAGCTTCAGAATCCGCTTGTCGGTCGTCTTCGTATAGATCGGCTGCTTGCCAGGCCGCGGCTTGTCTTGCAGCCCTTCAAGGCCATGGTCGGCATAGCGATGCCGCCAAAGGCTGACAATCCGCGGCTGGACCCCAACTTCCTTGGCGATCGACCGGGTGCTGCGCCCATCCGCCGCCAACAGAACTATCCGCGCCCGCTTCAAATCGCGCTGCAACGTCACCGGTGAGCGACAGCACGCCTCAAGCACCTTGCGATCTTTCCTCGAAAGGTGGACTTCTCTTGCTTCGGGTATCATCCCGACCTTGAATCACGACTCACGTTCCAAGAAAAGTGGGTACTAGAGCGGGATCGTCCAAAGTTCGAGGCCGCCTCAACCCGCAATCACGCAGCCTACGATCAGTATCAGATAAAGCAAATTGCCCATGCGCCCCTCAATATCCGGCTAGTCAAAGAACGGCTTCGTTTGGCCGGATACTATGTCGAATCCGGTGATCATAGAGCGGGTCCATGAGATCGTTTCGAGTGCGTTCAGATCGTCGCTGTCCTCACGAATCTTCGTGTAAGCGGTATCGAGGTTGGCGACGAATCCTTCCTTCAGGCCTGGAGCCGTATCCTCCAACGACTTCACTAGCGCCGCGAACATGATGGCGGTGGCCTTCTTCACATTGTCCAATTCAGTCGTCTTCTTGGTCATCTAGGATGCTCCAGTTCCGGGGCCGGAAGCTAACACAACCTCGGATTGAGCGCATAAAAAAGCCCGCTTCGCAGCGGGCTATGATCTTTTCGAAGGGGTGTGGACGACTAGCCGTCATTGGGGAAAGCTGCGGCCATGCGTTGAGCCGCAAGCGACTCAGGCGAGATGTGCGGAAGGGGTTTGATCGTGCGGCGGACGAAATGCTCGAAGTGGGGAGCCGGGAGTTCCATCATTGAAACATCGGTGTTGCCGATTGATGATCCACCGACCGCCATCGTCCCGATCAATCCAGCGGCGATTAGCGCCGGAATCTTCATCATCCTCAAGGCACCCGCCTTGCGGTGCTCGTTCGCATAGAACTTGAGCGCTGCGACGCACATTGCCATGTCGGTCGGCCCAAGAGTCACCTCTTCCCCTGCGCTCAACGCTGATGCAAGCGCGAGCACGTTGCCCCGGTTATTCACGATTAACGGTCCTTTTCTGTCGGGCAGCCCCCGACTCTTTTTTCTTGGTGTGATGACCAAGTCACGGCGATTTCCGCCGTGGCTTGGATGTCTTAATGTTTCATCGGATGATCCGTCAATGAAACACGCGGTTAATTCATAGACAAAATGTCTCCGTATTGAAACGGATGTGCAGAAAGTGCAGCGGGCCGGTGCGCTAATGCATCGCTGCCATCACCTTCCGACCGTAGGCAGTGCAACGCGGTTTAGCGTAGACGCCACGCTGATAGAGACTCACGCCATCGCAGCCGGAACCGCCGCGCGAGATCGCGATGCGAAGGTAGGCCATGCCAGCGCGCGCACCGGTGGCGCAGTCGAACAGGTCTCCGGTAACACCGACCTCGCGGGCAGTGACAGGCTTGACCTGCATGATCCCGCGCTCGCCTGCGCTTCCGAGAAGATGGCAGTTGTAGTTGCTTTCGACCTTGACCACGGCATGGGCGAGGGCGCGAGGGATGCCCTGGGCGTCTGCGGCGGCGTCGATGATTGAGCGGAGGTCGGAGCCGAGCGCAGGCAAAGAGGTTTCCATCACGGCCGCGATTGCTGCCGCGCTCAGAAGGCACTTCATGTTGTCGTTCTCCTAAAAGGCCGCTACGGCTTCACACTCGAAGCGATTGGCCTTGTCTCGGCGACGCATATTCTCTTTGTGCGTTACCATTTCCAGATGATCCGGATTCACGCAGCGGCGTGTCCGGCAGCGATGATCGAGTTGCTTGCGTGGAGGGATGGGACCGTGTTCAAGCACGTACATCACGATATGGACGGCCATGGTGCCGCCATCGAGAGACATGCGCGCGTAGTCCTTCCCCCTGCCTTTGCTACCCGACGTTGGTCCGGTCCACAAGTGGCACGGCGTATCGAGAGGCCCTTCGACGATCTCGACGCGAGCCATAACTTTGTCGCGAATCCGGTCTCTGCGCGTGCTCATTTTGATCGCCCTAAGCGCGCGCCTGCCGCGTCTTGAGCGCTGCAATGTGGAAGGCGCGGTTGTGGGGCGTGTCATCGACGGGCCACAGCACGCGAGACAGAGCGTTGCGGGGCTGGCCGCCTTCGACCCAGGTATGCAGCAACTCGGCGAACGGATCGCCGTTCGCTCGAGTGCGGTTGACGATCTTCACGTCCACGCTGGTCAGGTTGCGCGCCATCACGCGGCTTCCTTGTCGCTGTAGACGCCGAGCACGGCCAGCTTCTCGTCAACGACGGCGATGCCCTGATCGATGATAGCCTTCATCTCGGGCAGCATGCGCGCGACCAGATCGGGACGGACATCCTGCGTGCTGAGCATCGGCGACTTCAGGGTGATCTTCAGTTCCGCGCCAATGCGGACGAGCAATCCTTGCAGGTAGTCGCGTTCCTTGATCAGCTCGGCGACGGCGTTGAAGTTAGCGAGTTTCACTGTTGTCGTTCCCCAAGTTGTCGAGTCCATAGATTTCGCGGAAGCGGTCGCGGCTGATGTGCCTCGGATCAACCTCGACGACGCCCGGCGGCATGAAGGCGTTCGGATCGGGCTCGACCGCGATGCCATCCATCGCGATCTCGCCGGTGGTCAGAAAGCAGTGGCCGTAGTCAGCGGCACGCAGCTTGGCGGCGATCTCGGCGAACGCCGCCTGGGAGATCGGGAGTCGGACGAGCGTCCTCATGCGTAGCCCTCCGCTCGCACGGCCGAGCGCAGGGCGTTGATGCGCTTCTCGCTCTCGGCCAGCTTCGCTTCGAGTTCGGCGATCCGTGCGTTCTGCGCGCGCTCGGTGAACGCGGCGATCTCGCGAGCGAGGTCGGTGCGCTCTGCCGAGACGTAGGCGAGGCCCATGGACTTCTGGCGGGCATCGGCTTGCTGCACATAGGTGCAGTCAACGAACGCCTGGGTGAGCGCGAGTAGGCCGGGTTGAATCTGGCTCATGACTCAGACCGCCTTTCCGTCGCGGGCGGCGACGGAGACCATCGGCGGAACGCCCAAAGCCTTCAGCCACTCGATGCAGAACTGCGCGGCGGTGGCCTGATCGTGATGCTCGGCGAGCGCGTCTTCGATGACCTCGATCATCCCCTCGCGCCCCATCCCCTCGCGGAGCCCGTCGCGGATGTTGATCAGCGCGTGAAGGAACGACACCGCTTCGGCCGCGCGCTTGGCGTTCAGCTTGATCAGCGTGTCGATGTTGCCGCGAAGGATGTCGTTGTGCGCCTTGGACGAGATGGAGGCGCGCAGGTCGAACCAACCGAAGAGCATGAGGATCATGGCGGCGGTGGTGAAGATGCAGGCGGTTGGCGCGTAGCCGTTGAGAGTCGCGTCGAGCGCGAGCGCGAGGCCGAAGCCGCCGGTGATGAGCACAGCGAAGAGACGAAGCATGGTGATGGCTTTCATGGGAGGGTGAACCTGCAAGGATCGCTTGCAGGTTGGAGGGGGTCAGTGGGCGAGGGGCGTGTGGTCGGGCGGCAGCTTCTTGCCGACCGCGCGTGCGCCTTCCGGCGTGACGCTGAAGACCTTCATCGAGCCGTAGTCGGCGCGCGGGGTGCGGATCATCACGCCCTTGTCGGCGAGGCTCTGCGCGAGCTTGATGTCGCTGCCGTTGGAGTGGACGGCGACGCGGTTGCGGCAGACGGCGCGCGAGCGTTCGAGGCCGAGCGCCCGGCGGACCAACATTCCCTCTTCGTAGCCGATGGCGTTCATGGCGCTCCCCCTCAACCGAACAAGGCGTTCTGGTCGGAGTACATTGCCCGCGGCGCGGAGCGACGCGGCTTTGCGTGGATCGCCTGGGGGAGATCGACGGCGGTCAGGCTGTCCTTGTGGCGCAGGACGTGAGCCGACATGCCGCTGATGTTCGTTTTGCGGTCGGTCAGCTTGACGAGCGTGCCGAGCTTGACGAGTTCCGAGACGCGGGGACGGATCGCGAGGACGCTTTCCTTCAGTTGCTTGGCGATCTCGTCCGCCGTCAGGCGGTAGCCGTTGAGCATCAGTTCGATGATCGCGATGCGGAGCATCGCTGCCCGGCTGACGACCTTCTCGGCGGCGTCCTTCGAAGCGCCACCGCCCTTCGATCCCGGCGTGTTCGGATAGTTCTGAGACATAGACAAAGCTCTCCCGTTCGCCCCGAAGGGCGGTTTTCAGATCGGAGATGTGCGGTGTGGATTTCCCGTCCCGTCCGGCCTGAATCAGGCCGGGTCCGCTGGAATCAACGGATACACGATGGATGATCCGTCGAGCAAGGGTTTCGATAGGGATGTTGACGGATGGCCGCAGGCCGATGGTTAGCCAGCGGTTGAGAGCAAGCCGATCTCGCGCATGGAAATCACCAACTCCATATTATCTTTTGAGGGGGGGTTGGGTTTTCGAGGAATACCGTCGCAAAACTAAACCCCTCATTTTCGATAGGCTCTGGCCGACCATTGAAGGGTTTCTCCTATATATATAGTAGTAATATATACTTGTAATATATTCGGTAGAAGATATGTCTGTAGGTGGTTACTACTATATATAGGGGCGAAACCCCTCTAACCGGCAGTTGATGTTTTGCCCGATGACGGATGTGTCCGTCATTTCGACGGATGGAGTTGATATTATCCGATGCGCAGGAAGGTCATGTCGCAGTGGGACTCCAAGGCGGCGTTCCTCAACGTACCGGACGATGGATGGTCCTTCGTTGGCTTCGCCAACGCCTTGCCGTGCCATCCTAGCGAGGCAGAGGCCATCGCTCGGTATCTGCACCGGAAGCGGATGATCTGGCTCTCGATGCGCGCTGGGCACGGCAGGGTCTTCCCGGCGGCGATGCGTCCCGGTCGAGGTCGGCCGAAGGCGAGGGGAGTCGAGCAGCCGCCGTTGATCGACCCGCAACTGGCGGGCTTCCTCACCCAGGCGCATCCGACGTTCCTGAAGATCAGGCTGTTGCTCAGTCGCGATCCCGGCGGGGCATGGAATGAGAACCAGGCGGTCAAGGCCGAGATCAACTTCGCCATCGCGGTCGAGGCGACGAACCTGATGGCGCTCTGCCGGACGTTCGCCAAGGAACACCCCTCCATCCCCATTGCGGCGCTCCGTGACGCGCTATGGCTCGATAGGCCGCACACGATGCCCGTCGTCGCGCAGACGCAGCCCGACCTTGCCATGGCTGGCTCAGAGCAGTTCGTCGTGCAGCCCGTGGCGAAGACCCGGCTCTCGAAGAACCTGACCGACGAAGAGCGCATGATGTCCTACATCGACGCCGCTGGCGCATCAGGCATTGCCGTCTATGAGATCGTGAACAAGGGCAAGATCGCTCGCGACCGCGTCACGCAGATCGGCGAGATGTTCGAGAACATGGGCGCGATCCACTCGGCAGTGGTCCGCATGTCGGATCGCGGACGCACGGGAACGCGGTACTTTATGCGCAAGTACGGCGAGCCGGTGATCGGCGAGGGTGGCCGGCTACTTTATTGTCGCGACTTAGCGATCTGATAGGCACATAGGCTGATCGGCCGCGCGAGCCGCGTTGGCTGCAAGCACCGCAAGCGCTTGCGACCGCAGGGATGTGATGTGCCGATCAAAGCTCGACGAGCGAAGGTTTGGAGTGTTGATTGTCAATGCCCATTCGGACCCATAGTACAAGTTAGCGGCACGTGACTCGGCGCCTTGTCGGAAGCGCTGTCCCTACCACGCGCCGCTAACTTCACCACGGTCAGCCTCAAGCAGCGGAAGAAGCTGACCGGGGGGGATCATTCGGCGAGCGCCCTAGCACTGACGGCAGACGACGTCCTACCGCGCCCACGCTGCCGGGGAAGTTAGCGGCAACGTGAGTCTGAACGCTCACCGCTGGAGGACGGAAAGCGCTGTCCCTATCACGTGCCGCTAACTTCAGTAGTCAGCCTCGCAACAACAGGCCAACCACCCGGCCTTCCCGTGAGGGTGGTCACACCACAGGATAAAGTGGATTTTACCGGGAGAGGGGGCGTGGAGAACCTGCCAGGATTAGTAGGCTGTGTGGTGTTTCAGGAGGTTGTCCATCTGGTCTGAACCGGGGAGCTGAGGTTGCGAAGCTTCAGTGCTCCGAGGAGAGACCAGATGGACGTCCACAAGAATGCGCCTTATGGGCAAATTGTTAGGTTGTGACGGCCAAGCGGAAATCTCATGATCAGACCCGACATTACCGCGTACGACCCCGGAGCAGAAGTCGCAAAGCACGAGGCCGAACTCGAGGAAATAATGCCTTTGTACCACTACACGTCCGCCGCAGGTTTACATGGCATCATAGCCAGCAGATCGCTGTGGACCTCACACTACCGCTTCCTCAACGACACGTCGGAGTTTCAGCACGGCTGGAAGATCGTGATCGAGGCCCTCGACCGTCGCGGCGCCGAAATCAGAGAACTCTCATCGCTTGCCTGGGAGACGATCGCACTGTTTCGTCAACACAGTGACGAAATTCATGGGTTCGTCGGGTCATTGACGTCTAAAGGCGATCTGCTCTCGCAATGGCGAGGCTACAATCGTGGACAAGGCTTCTCGATCGGATTCAACGCAGACTGGCTTTTGAAGAACGCCGCGGCGCAGGGATTTGATATCACGCCCGTCCTCTATGACCCAGAGAGCCAACGAGCGGCGGCTGATGGGGCAGTAACCCTGCTCATCGACCGCTTGTTGGAAGGGACGGATGAGCCGGAGGGCGCCCGCGCACAAGTCAAGACATGGTGGTCGCATGCACTGAAGACAGCTCTCGTTCTCAAGAACGGGCACTTCCAAGAGGAGCGCGAGCGGCGCCTGGTTTGGGTTGGTGTTTCCTGGCCCGCTGGACTAAAGACGCGCTTCTCACCAGCCGGTTTAGTTCCTTACCGTGCCTGTCAGTTTAACAAGGTCGTCATCAACAATGCAGCCACGCACCCCAATAACTGTGGCATCGAGGAAATCATCATTGGTCCCGCTTTGGCGCATCAGCAGACCTGCGCGGTGGACGCTCTATTGGCTTCACACAGCATGCGTCTCACGATCAAGCGGTCGGCGATACCCTATCTAGCAGACTGAACGCCTGTGCTTCTACGAAGAGTTGGTTCAGGGGCGCTCTTTATGGCCCTTTTTCCCGAAGCGAGCGACGCGTTGCGGCTGCCGAACTGGTCTCGACCTGCGCATCCAACCGCGCGAGCATTCGCGCATGGAAACTCGCATCGTCAACGACATCCCTGAGTGGCGCTATCAGGCGGCGGTCATCGCTCGCCTTCACGCGCTCGAAGACGACGGGTATCCGCTCACCTGTGCCGGTGACATGAACCGAGCGAAGCGTTCGCGACGCGAGCGCATGGAAGCCAAGGTAACGGGCCTTACGGCGGGCGAGCCCGACGTTCGCGTTTATGTCACCGGCGGCGTGCTGCTCAGCATCGAAGTGAAGACTCCCACGGGATCGCGCTCGAAAAATCAGAAGGATCGGCACAAGAAGCTGACCGACCTGGGCTTCATCGTGATCACGGCGAAGGCTGCCACCCCGGAAGAGCTCGCGGACGAAGTCGAGCGGATCGTGCGGAGCTATCTGTAGTGCAGATCACGCTCACGCTCACGAAGGGGATGCTCGACCAACTCGATCAGCTTCGAGATCGCAGTATCAACACCGCGACTGCCAAGGCGCTGACCTTCACCGCGCAGGACGCGCAGCAAGCGTTGCGCGTCCAAATCCCAGGCATCTTCGTCCTGCGTCGCCCTTGGGTGGTCAGCGGCATCCGCATTCGTCCGGCGAACGGCGGCAATCTCACGTCAGTCGTCGGCAGCATCGACAAGTACATGGAGCGCCATGTGATCGGTGCGGGCAAGGAGAAGTATCCCGACAACGCCCTATCGATCCACCCGAAGCGCAATAGCAGCGGCCGTCTCGCCACCGGCGGCATCCTGATCAAACCCTACGGATCGATTGGTAGCGCCCCGGTGCATACCGTGGTGCGTCGCCAGTTGAAGCGCATGGACGGTCAGAAGCGGAAGACGTTCCAGATCGTGAGCAACGGCAAGGTGCTGATCGTGCGTCGTCGCACGAAGAAGCGTCTGCCGCTGCAAACGCTCGCCGTGCTGCAAGGAAGCGCGACGATCAATGAGCATTGGGATTTCCTCGGGACCGTGTCCGGCGTCGTCCAGGCGCGCTTCCCGCAGCACTTCTATCGGGCAGTGGTCAATGCAGCGACGCGATAGAGGGGCCATGAGCGAAATGACTCCCACCCCCCTCGGACGTAGGCGACGCACGGTTCTACTCGCGCTCGCGATCTTCGCGATCTTGAGCACGACGGTCCCCATGGCTCTGACCGACGAACTGCACAGCGACCAAGATATCTCTTTGCAGAAAATGCAAACAACTCGGACTAGGGCCATACCAGCGATGTCAGCCCCTTCGACCAAGACCTCGGGCCTGCTAAGGATCAGCGCGCCGCATTACTGTGCTGGGGCGGACGTCATCGACGGGATCGTGTCAGGCAATGTCGCGCCGATTATTCGCTACATGCGTGGATGGCGCATCGAGTGCATGATTGTCCCGTCATCCGTGAAGCTCGTCATTCAACTGTTTTTCCAGTCGCTGAAGCTCCTCTGAAGGAACGGAGACTGGCGACGGCATGGCTTGATCATCCAGATGATCCAGCACTCGCCGAAGCTCCCCCTGAGGGAGCTGCTCTGAATGGAATGCGGCTTGCTCCTGAATGAAAGCCGACGGGGCGGGGTGATCATCTGGCCTTTCCTGAAGCTCCTCTGCGGATTCGGCATCAAGCAGTCGCCGAAGCTCCCCTGGAGAGAACTGCTCGGGATTAAAAGTAAACTCTTCCGGATCGATGGAGAACGACAGAGCAGGATGCTTGTCTCCTAGTCCGTGAAGCTCGTCATTCAACTGTTTTTCCAGTCGCTGAAGCTCCTCTGAAGGAACGGAGACTGCCGAGGGCATCGCTTGATCATCCAGATGACCCAGCACTCGCTCAAGCTCCCCTTGCGGGAGGTGCTCTGAATGGAATGCGGTTTGCTCCTGAATGAAAGGAGACGGCACGGGTTGATCATCTAGCCATTCCCGAAGCTCCTCTGGAGAGAACAGTTCGCGATCCAAAGTAAACTCTTCCGGATCGATGGAAAACGACGGAGCAGGATGATTGTCTCCCAGTGCGTGACGCTCGTCTTGCAACTGATTTTCCAGTCGCTGAAGCTCCTCTGAAGGGTCGGAGACTGCCGACGGCATGGCTTGTTCATCGAGATGATCCAGCACTCCCGGAGGGTCCTCGCGAGAAACTAAATGACTGGTGTCACGATAGCCATGGCCCCTGCTGCCAACGGTGTCGTCAATGCGCTGCGGTTTCATCTGCACCGCGGTTTCGGGGTTGATGAGCGCGTTCTGGAAGGAATGATTGCGCTCAGCGCTACGGCGCACTGCACGCACGACGGGTCTTCCTGTCGCCCGAAAGGTCCGGAAATGATCTATGGATTTAAGGAGAATCGCACTACGCCCTCCAGTGTACTTGTGTATGGCGCCGTCGTCGATCAGCGACTTGCTGTCCAGCCGAGCAACAATGCTCGGTCGGTTATTTTCGAACAGCCAACGGCTATAATCAATCAGGCGGCTTCCATGCTCATGCGCCGTTCTGCTACTCATGCCGCCCTCCATGAGGGCGTGCTCAAGCCTCAGGAGGGCAGCATCCTCGGCATAAAGAGGCCGCTCGTCCGAATGCCCCCGGATTCTAACGCCTGTTGAGGCAACCCGCGGCGCACCGCTACTTTCTCCCGAAGCGGCGTTCGCGCTTGACTGTCGGTATATCACAACCTCTTCAAGATCGGGCAGCGTCCTCCGTCTCTTCGCTGCTCTCGATTGAGCCGCGTCACGCTCATGATTGATAAGGACCCCTTCGCTTTGCAGGAGATTGCTCCCGGCGCTTGCATCCGTCCTTTCGCCAAGGGATTGTTGGACATCGTTACATGCGTGCTTCGCTGGGGACCGGTGCCCGCTGGCAACGTAAGCGGCCTGGCTTGCCTGCGCCACGTGCTGCTCAAATTGACCGGCTTGGCCCGCCTGCGGCTCTTCCGAAACGGCGTGCCGCGCTAGCGACCCAGCTGGCACATTAGATGGATCGAAGTTCTGCCGGTCCATGTCAGCCTCGTGTTCAAGATTACCTGCGTAGGTCCCCTACTGCGGCAAGCTTTCTAGAACCTGACGTAGAGATGTCTCGCAGCGGTCGCAAAGGCCAGCCTGGGAACCGACATCGCTAGGAGTCAGCGTCTTCCCCATGATCTAGCTTCTCGCACCTGCTGCCAGCTTCGAACATCTCACAGATTGTAACTGGGTCCTTCCAGGGCCCTTCCCCCATTCGGGTGACGCGCGACCACTGACCCCTGGCAGATATAAAATTTCAAAAGTGACTTTCTGTTCTCGGATCGGTTGTAGAGCAGGGGGTTCCACCCCCCCCGGCCTGCCCCCGGAAAACATCCGGTTGGCAATTTCCAAAGGCGAAATTGATGTTTTGGTCCGTCGCCGGTCCGGCGAGGCGGAAGGGAGACCGAAACACGCTCGAAAGAAACAATACCGATTGAGACCGTATCGCCTCATCGCGGGAGAGGCGAAGTGGAAGAGATCAGAAAGAGGGTGGTCCGCAACAGGCGGCCGGTGCGTACTGACGAGCAGAAGCGGCAGGCTGCGACCTGGATTGCCGATTACTACCGCCGGAATCCAGCCAAGCGGGCCGAAAAAAACGAGAAGGCGTGCCTCCGGTCATACCTGAAGAAACAGTCGCTCGCTTGTCTGGTCACGCGGCTGTTCCGCAGCAATGTCGAGGCTGTGATCGCCGTTAAGAGGGAGATCGAGGAAGGCAATATCGATCAACGCGGACGCGCTCAGTTGCGGGCCAACGCGATCAGTTTTCTCGGAGGGCGATGCGCGTGGTGCGGCCACGACGACATGCTCTGTTTGCAGCTTGATCACATCAAGCCTGTGAAGCGACGCACCAACGGCATCAAGGCGCACGACTCCGCTGCGTTCTGCCGTGAGATTTTGAGCGGGAAGACCGACAACGCGCAGGTTCTTTGCGCCAACTGCCACATGGTCAAGACGCGGCTCGGCGGCGAGTACGGGGCAGCCGACGCGCTGCCTTTCGACCCCTGGGCGGGGCTCGATGACGATGGGGATACCGGAACGGCCTCGAACGACAACATCCGGTCTGAGACCGTAACGCTCCAAATCGGAGCAATCGCAGCATGATCGTTATCGGCCTCAAGGGCCTTATCGGGTCCGGCAAAACCACCGTGGCCCGCCATCTCATCGAAAATCACGGCTTTGTACGCGGCCGGTTCGCTGGCGCGCTGAAGGACATGCTGCGCGCCTACCTGCGCTACCGGCGCTGCGACGAAGCCACCATCGAGCGCATGATCGACGGCGATCTCAAGGAACTGCCGACGCCCTGGCTGGGCGGCAAGTCGCCGCGCCATGCAATGGAAGGGCTGGGCGGTCATTGGGGCCGCGATTGGATGGGCTCCGAGTTCTGGATCGGGACGGAGACCGACAAGCTCTACATGGGCGCGCCGAAACGCGTCGTGTTCGAGGCCATCGTCTACATCGCTGGCGAAGTCGATCAGGAAAAGCTGATCCTCGGCGCCGGACACACCCTCGGATCGGTGGATGCGGTCTTCCGCACGAAGTCGATCTGGCTCGTTAAGCCGATGGGCTAACCGAGACAACCTCGAAGAAAGCAAACGGGAAGCCCTCAC
The DNA here is from genome assembly GCF_042257955.1 of Bradyrhizobium sp. B025. NCBI lineage: Bacteria > Pseudomonadati > Pseudomonadota > Alphaproteobacteria > Hyphomicrobiales > Nitrobacteraceae > Bradyrhizobium > Bradyrhizobium sp. B025. The sequence goes on from NZ_CP170150.1 coordinate 1,635,378, forward strand.
TATGGACCTCTTTTCGACCACCGCCCTCAACCGTGTTGTCGAGGAACTGCCGCTCAACCCGGCGTTCTTCCTCAACACGTTCTTCACGACCGCCGAGACCTCCAACACCGAAGACATCAAGTTTGACTCGGTGAAGGGTCGTCGCCTGATCTCGCCGCTTGTCTCGCCCATCGTCGCGGGCAAGGTGATCCGCGAGAAGGGCTACAAGACTCAGTCGCTCGCCCCGGCCTACATCAAGGACAAGCGCGTCTTCAACCTTCAGCAGTTGGAGCTTCAGAGGCAGCAGATTGAGATGCAGCAGTTGCAGCTTGAGCAACAGCGTCTTCAACTCCAACAATCGACCGACCGCGAACTTCAGCGCCAATTGGAGTTTGAGAAACAACAAGCTGAGCTTTATCGGAAGCGCCATTCCGAGCCCCCGCAATCAAAGAATAAAGCCAAGAACCCGAATTGACTGTGGTGCGGGTGTGAACAACGAGAGAACAAGCTGCGCGGATTTTGCACGGATAATGCACGGGAATGCACGGATGTTCTTACTCTGTCCTACTCTCAGAAACGCTTTAGCGCTCTCTGGCATCCCAGTGTCAGACTAAATTAGTGAGTGATTTGAGGGTCTTGCGTGGTGGGCGCACAAGGGATCGAACCTTGGACCTCTCCCGTGTGAAGGGAACGCTCTCCCGCTGAGCTATGCGCCCGGGACCATCATGCCGACGGCCGGACTTTCGGCCGGCCAGCGCATCAGAGCCCGCGATTTAGAAGTGCGGGCCGAAGGTGTCAAGTTTCGAGGCGTCCTCCGGCCCGAAAACCTTCCGTAGATCACGCAATCCAGCGGTGAAGCCGGGTTTCGGCCCGCTTACGCACCCTGCTGGCGGGCGCGGGAGGCGTGGGCCTGGAGCGCGCGGATACGCTCGGCCAGCGTTCCGCCGCCCTCGGGCAGGGTGCCTGCGGCCGCGCCGTTGCTGGCGGCGTCGTTGGCCGGGCGCGGCGCCGGCTTCGGCGGCTGGCCGGCCTCGGCCGCAAGCAGCGCCTCGATCGGCGAGTTCGGGCCTTCGAGCTGCATCGCCAGCTTTGCGACCTCGGCGGCGATGTCGTTGATGCGCTCACGCAGCAACGCGTTCTCCATGCGCTCGGTCGCCCAGGAGCTTTCCGCCTGCTGCTGGATCGCGTTGATGTCGCGCTGGAGCTTGGCGCGCTCGTCGCGCGCGGTGCGGAGCTGCTCCTCCAGCGCGGCCTTTTCCGCGCGCAGCGATTCCATGGCGGCCGACGACTTGCCGCCGCTCAAGGCGGCGATCTCGACGCGGAGCTCCTTGATTGTGCGCTCGGAGCCCTCGCTGGCCTGGCGGAGCTGGTTGTTCTCGTAGTCGCGCTCGGCGAGCAGCTTGCCTTGCGTGGCGAGGCGTCCCTCGAGGTCGGCGACGCGGCCCGAGAGCATCTCGGCCTCCTTCACCTGCACGATGAGCTGGCGATCGAGCTCGTTGACGCGCTGGCTCAGATTCTCGACGCGGCCGCGCGCATCGCCGAGCTCGCGCGAGGCGGTCTCGGATTCGGTTCGCTCCTGCGTCAGCCGCGCCTGCGTTGCGGCAAACTCCTTCTCGGCATCGCCGACGCGGTTCTTCAATTCCTCGATCTGCGCGCGCACCGCGACCAGCTCGACCTGGCGGCTCTCCGCCATCATCGAGCGGTTGGACAGTTCGGAGTTGATCTTTGCCAGCTCGTTCTGCTTGTCGGTCAGCGCATTCTCGGCGCCGCGCAATGCTTCGGTCTTGGCGCTGAATTCCTCTTCGGTGGCGCGGAGCTGCTCCTTCACCGCCTTCTCGCGCGCCTCCAGCGCGAAGATCGTGGCGTTCTTCTCGCCGAGCTCGATCTTCATGCGGTTGATGGCATCGCTCTTCTTGCCGAGCTCGGCGAGCTGGCTCGTGGTCTTGTTCTTGAGCTGGTCGACGCTCATCTCGAGCCGGCGCGCCGACATGGCGAATTCGGCGCGGAGCTGGTCCTTGTCGGCCTGGATCTCGGCCATCGACAGCGGGGTGGCGGCCTCGAGCCGGCGCGTGGTCAGGCGCACCGCGCGGTTATGCACCAGCGGCACGATGGCAAGCCCGCACAGCATCGCGAGCAGGAAACCGATCGCCAGGTACATGATCGGTTCGACCATGGGCCAGAACTCCCAAAGCTAAGGAAAAATTTACCAACGACAATGCATGGCGGGCCGGCAAAAAGCCAGCCCCGCCCTGTTGTTAACGTGAATCCGGAATTGGACCGGTGGAAGGAGTCCTAGAACGGGTTCCAGGTCGCGCGCGGCGTGTACTTCAGGTAGCCGATATTGGCTCCCAGCCGCAGGCCGAGTCCGGAGCGGATCGGCACCAGCACGATGTTGTTGGCGGTGAGCGCCGTCATGCCGAAGCCGCCGATGATATAGGCCGAGCCGTCGAGGCCGGCGAAGCGCTGGTAGATCGCGTTGGTGGCGGGCAGGTTGTAGACCAGCGTCATGGTGCGCGCGCCGTCGCCGCCCCAGTCGAAGCCGAGCGAGGGGCCCTGCCAGTAGACGCGCAGGTCGCCGGCGTTCTTGGTGTAGAGCGTGCCTTCGCCATAGCGCAGGCCGGCGACGAAGGCGCCGGAGCCTTCCTCACCCAGGATATAGCCGTTCGGCAGGCCCCACTGGCTGACCGCCTTCTCGATGATCGAGGCGAGCCCGCGCGAGACGTTGCCGAAGAAGCGGTGGCCGGCGGTCACGAGCTCGTCCGGCCCATAGGTGGTGGGCGTCGGGGTCCGCTGCGGCGGCGGCAGGTTGGGCGGCGGCGCCTGCTGGGCGGAGGCCGGCACGATCCAGCCGACCATCGCGGCGAGCGCGAGCGCAGCAAGGCGTGATGCGAAAGTCATAAAAGAACCCCTGGTATCGAATCCGATCGCTTCCTTAACCTGACGCCAACAGGCACGGCTCTAGGTTGCGCCGGATGTCCCCTCGACTCGGATGTTATCCGCAGCAACTATGACGGCACAACGGCAGGAAGATAGCCCTTTGCGCCCCGGAATTGCCTTGATCGGCCGCCTCGTCTGCCTGCTGGCGGGCATTTTGATGGCCTGCGCATGGTTGCCCGCCCAGGCTGCCACCACCGAACGGATCGTCGTCAACCGCTTCAGCGGCGTCGCCATCGAGGGCTTCGATCCCGTCGCCTATTTCGTCGATGGCAGCGCCGTGCAGGGGACGGCTGAGTTCGAAGCGAACCTCTGGGGTGCGGTCTGGCGCTTCCGGAACGAGGGCAACCGGGCCTCCTTCCTGGCCCATCCCGAGATCTATGGGCCGCAGTTCGGCGGCTATGACCCTGCCGACATCGCCCGCGGCGTCACCATCGCCGGCAACCCCCGCTTCTTCGCGATCGTGGCGCAGCGACTTTACCTGTTCAGCCGGGAGGCCAATCGCGACGCCTTCGCCGCCAATCCGGAGCGCTTCCTCTACGAAGTCGGCAAGCGCTGGCCGGCGCTTCAGGAGCAGCTCAGTCAGTAGCGGTCTACCGCCTGCGGGTCGCCCCAGGCGATGAACTCCGGGATGATGAAGCCGGTGTCCTGCCGCTGGCCGAACAGGATCTCGCCGCCCTTGCCGTCGGTGACCTTGCCGCCGGCCGCGGTCACGACCGCGCAGCCGGCCCCGACATCCCACTCCGAAGTGGGCCCGAAGCGGGGATAGATGTCGGCGCTGCCTTCCGCGATCCGGCCGAATTTCACGGCCGAGCCGACCGTCCTTCTGACGGCATTGGGCCTGTTGTCGATGAACGCTTCGCTTTTGGGATCACCGTGCGAGCGGCTCACCGCCGCGACCCAGGGCTCGCCCGGCGCCGGCAGCTTGCGGGTATGGACCGGCTCGGCGGCACCGATGGTAGCGCCGTCAAATCTGACGCGCTCGGCGCCGCGGCCGACGATGCCGCGCCAGAGCAGCCCGAGTGCGGGTGCGCTGACGATGCCGAGCAGCGGCACCCCGTGAGTGACGAGGGCGAGGTTGACGGTGAACTCGTCACGGCCGGCCACGAACTCCTTGGTGCCGTCGAGCGGATCGATCAGGAAGAAGCTGTCGCGGAACGGCGGAGCGGCGAGCTGGGTCCGTTCCTCCGACAGCGTCGGGATGTCGCCCGCGAGCTGCGCCAGGCCGTCCGCAATGACGCGGTCGGCGGCAAGGTCGGCCTCGGTCACCGGCGAGCCGTCCTGCTTGCCGTCGACCCGCATCGCCGCGCGGTTGACCGCGAGGATCGCTTCGCCCGCCTTCACCACCAGCGCGGTGAGCGGCTCCATCAGGTCGGATGCGGCCGCGCCGTCGATGATCCGCTTCACCTGCATGCCTCATTCATCGGCAATTCCGTTCCTGCTCGACTGATTCGCCCTGGCTTTATGGCCGCCCCGAACCGATCGCAAGCTAGCTGCCGCAGGCTTGCGAATGTTAGAACCCGCAGCATCCGTCAAGCATGCGTGATTCGCGGCGTCCAGCGCCGTGCAATTCCAGGAACCCTCCAGGACCCCATTATATGTCTGACGCCTCGTCGCCCGCGACCGTTACTGCTCCCGATATGCTCGAACTCGCCGCGCTGCTGTGCTCGCGGGTCTGCCACGATCTCATCAGCCCCGTCGGCGCCATCGTCAACGGGCTCGAAGTGCTCGACGACGATCCCAAGCCCGAGGACCGCGAGTTCGCGCTCGACCTGATTCGCAAGAGCGCCAAGACGGCCTCCGCCCGCCTCCAGTTCTGCCGTCTCGCCTTCGGCGCGGCCGGCTCCTCCGGCGCCCAGATCGACCTCGGCGATGCCCAGACCATGGCGCGCGGCCACATCGAGGACGGCAAGTGCACGATCACGTGGAATCTGCCGCGGCTGCTGCTGCCGAAGAATCGCGTCAAGCTGCTGCTCAACATGCTGGTCGTGGCCCAGCATACGATCCCGCGCGGCGGTACGCTGACGATCGATCCGGTCGGCGAGGGCGAGACGATGAGCTTTCGCATCACCGCGACCGGACACAACGCGCGCCTGCCGCAGAACATCGCCGAGCTCCTGAGCGGCGAGCGCGGGCCCGCTGCGGATGCGCACGCGATCCAGCCTTATTATACGCGGCTGCTCGCGCAGGCCTGCGGGCTCACCGTGACGCTGGCACCGGAAGGCGCAGCCATCATCGTTACTGCTTCGTAAACGCGCGCATCGCTCTCAAGACGTTAATCGAATCTTTACGAGGCGCTTCGGCTTGTCCGGAGCGCCTTATCTCTTTGTTGGTTCCGTTCTTTTCCACATACTCAACCATTATTAAACGCTTTGCGGTGAAGCTGGCCTCATTCCGAAATGGCGCATCACGCCTCGTGCGCGCCCTCCCTGTATGAAGGCCTGTTTTCATGGATGATCTGTTGCGGGAGTTCTTGACGGAGACCAGCGAGAGCCTGGACACCGTCGACAATCAGCTGGTGAAGTTCGAGCAGGAGCCGAACAACGCCAAGATCCTGGATAACATCTTCCGCCTGGTCCACACCATCAAGGGGACGTGCGGCTTCCTCGGCTTGCCGCGACTGGAAGCGCTGGCGCATGCCGGCGAGACGCTGATGGGCAAGTTCCGTGACGGCATGCCGGTGACGGGGCAGGCGGTGACGGTGATCCTGTCCTCGATCGACCGCATCAAGGAGATCCTCGCCGGCCTCGAGGCGACCGAAGCCGAGCCCGAGGGCACCGACCGCGATCTCATCGACAAGCTGGAAGCGATGGTCGAGCAGGGCATGGCGGCGATGTCAGCGTCGGCTTCGCCGATCGCGTCAGGCTCGGCGCAGCCGATGCCGGCGGCTGGCAGCGCTACTGCTGTTGCAGACGCCCCGCCGCTGGTGCCGGAAGCTCCGGCCGCCGCTGCGCCGGCCAAGGAGATGACCACGGGTTCACTGATCGATCAGACCCTGGAGCGCCCGCTGCGCCCGGGCGAGGTGTCGCTGGACGAGCTCGAGCGCGCCTTCCGCGAGACCGCGATCGAAGCCCCAATCCCCGCACCCGTTGCCAAGGCCGAGGTCAAGGCTGAGCCCGCGCCGGCTCCGGCCCCTGTTGCCAAAGAGGCTGCCAAGGAAGCTGCGAAGCCTGCCGCCAAGGAGAAGGCCGCGCCGAAGAAGTCGATGGCCGACGAGGGCGCCTCCGAGGGCGACCGCATCGCCAACCAGTCGATCCGCGTCAACGTGGATACGCTGGAGCATCTGATGACCATGGTCTCCGAGCTGGTCTTGACCCGCAACCAGCTGCTGGAGATCTCCCGCCGCAACGAGGACACCGAGTTCAAGGTGCCGTTGCAGCGCCTCTCCAACGTCACCGCCGAGCTGCAGGAAGGCGTCATGAAGACGCGCATGCAGCCGATCGGCAATGCCTGGCAGAAGCTGCCCCGCATCGTCCGCGACCTGTCGAGCGAACTCGGCAAGCAGATCGAGCTGGAGATGCACGGCGCCGACACCGAGCTCGACCGTCAGGTGCTCGACCTGATCAAGGACCCGCTCACCCACATGGTGCGCAACTCCGCCGACCATGGCCTGGAGACCCCCGCTGAGCGCCTCGCGGCCGGCAAGGGCGAGCAGGGCACCATCCGCCTCTCCGCCTATCACGAGGGCGGCCACATCATCATCTGCATCGCCGACAACGGCCGCGGCCTCAACACCGAGAGGATCAAGGCCAAGGCCATTTCCTCGGGTCTCGTCACCGAGGCCGAGCTCGAGAAGATGAGCGAAGCCCAGATCCACAAGTTCATCTTCGCGCCGGGCTTCTCGACCGCGGCCGCCATCACCTCGGTGTCGGGGCGCGGCGTCGGCATGGACGTGGTGCGCACCAATATCGACCAGATCGGCGGCACCATCGACATCAAGTCGGTGGCCGGCGAGGGCTCAAGCGTCACCATCAAGATCCCGCTGACCTTGGCCATCGTCTCCGCGCTGATCGTGGAAGCCGCCGGCGACCGCTTCGCGATCCCGCAGCTCTCCGTCGTCGAGCTGGTCCGGGCCCGCGCCAACAGCGAGCACCGCATCGAGCGCATCAAGGACACCGCTGTTCTTCGTCTGCGCAACAAGCTGCTGCCGCTGATCCATTTGAAGAAGCTGCTCAAGATCGACGACGGCGCGGCCAGCGATCCCGAGAACGGTTTTATCGTGGTGACGCAGGTCGGCAGCCAGACCTTCGGCATCGTCGTCGACGGCGTCTTCCATACGGAAGAGATCGTCGTGAAGCCGATGTCGACAAAACTGCGTCACATCGACATGTTCTCCGGCAACACCATCCTGGGCGATGGCGCCGTCATCATGATCATCGACCCCAACGGCATTGCCAAGGCGCTGGGTGCCGCCGGCTCCTCGGCCCATGACATGGGCGACGAGAACGGGGCGCATCACATCGGAAGTGGCGAGCAGACCACCTCGCTGCTGGTGTTCCGCGCCGGCTCGTCCCAGCCCAAGGCGGTCCCGCTCGGGCTCGTCACGCGCCTGGAGGAGCTCCCCGCCGACAAGATCGAGTTCAGCAACGGCCGCTACATGGTGCAGTACCGCGAGCAGCTGATGCCGCTCGTCGCCATGGAGAGCGTCACTGTTGCGAGCCAAGGCGCCCAGCCGATCCTGGTGTTCGCCGACGACGGCCGCTCCATGGGCCTCGTCGTCGACGAGATCATCGACATCGTCGAGGAACGCCTCAACATCGAGGTCGGCGGCTCCAGCCAGGGCATCCTGGGCTCGGCCGTGATCAAGGGGCAGGCCACCGAGGTGATCGATGTCGGCCACTTCCTGCCGATGGCGTTCGCCGACTGGTTCACCCGCAAGGAGATGAAGCCGTCGATGCACTCGCAGTCGGTGCTGCTGGTCGACGACTCCGCGTTCTTCCGCAACATGCTGGCGCCGGTGCTGAAAGCCGCCGGCTACCGCGTCCGCACCGCGCCGACCGCGCAGGAGGGCCTGGCCGCGCTGCGCGCCCAGAGCTTCGACGTGGTCCTGACCGACATCGAGATGCCCGACATGAACGGGTTCGAGTTCGCCGAGGTGATCCGCTCCGACAACAATCTCGGCGCGATGCCGATCATCGGCCTGTCCGCGCTGGTGTCGCCGGCGGCGATCGAGCGCGGCCGTCAGGCCGGCTTCCACGACTATGTCGCCAAGTTCGACCGTCCCGGTCTGATCGCGGCGCTGAAGGAGCAGACCGCGGGCGCCGCCGGCGCCTCCGAGCTGAGCCGGGCAGCGGCGTAAGAGCATGATCCGGAAAAGTGTGAAGCGGTTTTCCGACGAGATCATGCTCAAAACGAAAAAGCGGGATCAGGAGATACGCTGATGGCCAACAAGACCCAGTCCACCGAAGGCGCCATGGTCGAATACGTCACCGCGATGATCGGCGGCCAGCTGTTCGGCCTGCCGATCTCCCGCGTCCAGGACGTGTTCATGCCCGAGCGCGTCACCCGCGTTCCGCTGTCCTCCCGCGAGATCGCCGGCGTCCTCAACCTGCGCGGCCGCATCGTCACCGTGGTCGACATGCGCGCCCGCCTCGGCCTGCCGAGGCCCGAGGACGGCAAGGTGCCGATGGCGGTCGGTGTCGACCTGCGCGGCGAATCCTATGGCCTGCTGATCGACCAGATCGGCGAGGTGCTGCGCCTGCCCGAGGACGGCAAGGAAGAAAACCCCGTCAACCTCGACCCCCGCATGGCCAAGCTCGCCGGCGGTGTCCACCGCCTCGACGGACAGCTCATGGTCGTCCTCGACGTCGATCGCGTCCTCGAGCTCGCGCCCGAGATGATGGCGGCCTGATACGGCGGCACTGCCGCCGACGGACTTGCAATTGGAAGTGTCCCCGCGAAGGGGACAGGAAGCAGAGGTTCACATGCGCACTTGTCTCGTCGTTGATGATTCCAGCGTCATCCGCAAGGTCGCGCGCCGGATCCTGGAGGGCCTCGACTTCCAGATCCTCGAAGCCGAGGACGGTGAGAAGGCGCTGGAGGCCTGCAAGCGCGGCTTGCCCGACGCGGTGCTGCTGGACTGGAACATGCCTGTCATGGACGGCTACGAGTTCCTCGGCCATCTCCGGCGCATGCCCGGCGGCGACCAGCCCAAGGTGGTGTTCTGCACCACCGAGAACGACGTTGCGCACATCGCGCGTGCGCTTCATGCCGGCGCCAACGAGTACATCATGAAGCCCTTCGACAAGGACATCGTGACGGCGAAGTTCCAGGAAGTCGGCCTGATCTGAGCGACCGTCCGGAGGCTGAACGGCTCCTTCGGCGTTTGTTTTCAACTGAACCGTTTCAGTCTGAGTTGGTGAGTAATGAGTGTTGCGTTCGCAGGTAATTCGACCTCGGGTTCGTCGCGTGAAGCGGGACCGCTGCGGGTGATGATCGTCGATGACTCCGTCGTCATCCGCGGTCTGATCTCGCGCTGGGTCGGTGCCGAGCACGACATGGAGGTCGCAGCCTCGCTGCGTACCGGGCTCGAGGCGGTCAACCAGCTCGAACGCATCAACCCTGATGTTGCCGTGCTCGACATCGAAATGCCCGAGCTCGACGGCATCTCCGCGCTGCCGCAATTGCTGGCCAAGAAGCGCGATCTCGTCATCATCATGGCCTCGACGCTGACGCGCCGCAACGCGGAGATCAGCTTCAAGGCGCTCTCGCTCGGCGCGGCCGACTACATTCCGAAGCCGGAATCGACGCGCGAAGCGTCGGCCGCGGACACCTTCCATCACGATCTGATCCAGAAGATCCGTCACCTCGGTGCACGGCTGCGCCGGAAGGCCGCGGTTGCGAGCCCGCCGCTGGCGCCTGCGAGCCCCGCTCCGGCTGCACGTGCTGCACCGGTTGTCGCGCGGCCCGCCGCGCCTGCACCGGCCGCCAATGCCCTGTCGCCGGGGGCGCTGTCCACGCGCCCGTTCTCGACCCAGGCCCCCAAGGTGCTGCTGATCGGCTCCTCGACCGGCGGCCCGCAGGCACTGATGGCTCTCGTCACCGAGCTCGGCCCGGTGATCGACCGCTTCCCGGTGCTGATCACCCAGCACATGCCGCCGACCTTCACCACCATTCTTGCCGAGCATCTGGCGCGTTCGAGCCGCCGGCCGGCAGCCGAGGCGGTCGACGGCGAGCCGGTGAAGCCGGGACGGATCTATCTCGCGCCCGGCGGCAAGCACATGCGCGTGGTGCGCAGCGGTGCGGACGTGGCGATCGCGCTCGACGACGGCCCCGCCGTCAATTTCTGCAAGCCCGCGGTCGATCCGCTCTTCACCTCCGCCATCGACATCTGGCACGGCGCCATCCTCTCCGTGATCCTGACGGGCATGGGCTCGGACGGCATGCGCGGCGGCAAGGACATCGTTGCCGCCGGCGGCAGCGTCATCGCACAGGATGAAGCCTCCAGCGTCGTCTGGGGCATGCCGGGCGCGGCGGCAAATGCCGGCATCTGCGCGGCGATCCTGCCGCTCAACCAGATCGGCGCCAAGGTCAACCGCCTGTTCGCGGGAGACCGCTCGTGACGCCGGTTGACTACGAGTATCTGCGCAAGTTCCTGAAGGAGCGCTCCGGCCTCGATCTCTCCGCCGACAAGCAGTATCTGGTCGAGAGCCGGCTGCTGCCGCTCGCCCGCAAGGCGAGCCTGCCCGGCATCCCCGATCTCGTGCTGAAGATCAGGAACGGCGATGGCCGGCTTGCGACCGACGTGGTCGAAGCGATGACCACCAACGAGACCTTCTTCTACCGCGACAAGATTCCGTTCGATCATCTGCGCGAGACCATCCTGCCGGGCCTGATCCAGGCGCGCGCTGCGCGCAAGTCGCTGCGCATCTGGTCGGCGGCGTCGTCGACAGGGCAGGAGCCCTATTCGATCGCGATGTGCGTGAAGGAGATGGGCGCGGCCCTGGCCGGCTGGCGCGTCGAGATCGTCGCGACCGACCTGTCGCAGGAGGTGCTGGAGAAATCCAAGGCCGGCGTCTACAGCCAGTTCGAGGTGCAGCGCGGCCTGCCGATCCAGCACCTGATGAAGTACTTCACGCAAGTCGGCGAGCTCTGGCAGCTCAATGCCGACATTCGCGCGATGGTGCAGTTCCGCCAGCTCAATCTGTTGCAGGACTTTTCCCATCTCGGCACGTTCGACGTGATCTTCTGCCGCAACGTGTTGATCTATTTCGACCAGGATAGCAAGGCGGTGATCTTCGAGCGCATGGCGAAGGGGCTGGAAGCCGACGGCACGCTGCTGCTTGGCGCCGCCGAATCCGTCGTCGGCATCACCGATGCGTTCCGTCCCATCACTGAGCGCCGCGGTCTCTATCAGCTCAACCCGGCGCGCTCCGGCCGCCCCATGGGCGGACTGATGCCGCAGCCGCTGAAGATCGCCGCGGCGCGGTGATTGCCGAATGACAGGCGCTCTGAGAGAGCGCCGTCGTTGCGAACGATCGACAACATCTGACGAGATATCTTCCGTCATTGTGCGCGACGCTTCACGAGCGTTTGAGCCCTGCGAGTTACTCCGCTACCGCGCAATAGACCTCGCGCCGCGATGCAGCACGGTCGTGACCCTGACCAGCATCTGAAAGACCTGCTATGCTGCCGAGGGTCCCGCGGACGCGGGACCCCATTCCATCATGAACGGATTTGAGGAGGACACACCATGCGAATAGCTTGTGCCTCGTACTTTCTGTTGGTTGCGCTTTCGTTGCCCACGACTGCTCGCGCTGGTGAGCAAGTGCTCGAATTCAAGCTCGTCACCAGGCCGGTGGACGTCAAGGTCACCGAGGTCGCGAATGTTGAAGGTCAGACGGTCATGTCCGGCAAGATGTTTGGCGTTGCCTTTTTCAAGGATGGCCGCATCGCCGTGAAGGACTTCGTCAACTCCAGTGATTTGCTCAAGGGCTCGGGGCCCATGTTCGGCTACAGCACCTACACCTTCGACGATGGCTCCTCGATCACGGCGCGCTACGCCGGTGCGATCAAGGACGGTAAGGCAAAGGGCGAATATACGATCCTGTCGGGCACCGGAACGTACGCAAACGCGACAGGCACTGGCGGCTTCGAAAGTGTGCAAAGTGGGTTCAAGGGCGCCTTCCTGTACGACGGACGATTCATCGTCAAGACGCCCTGAGCCGACACCAGGACCTTCGCGCTCGCGTGCCCTTGCCGACGGCGTCGCGAGCGCATTTCACAAGATCGCATGCGGAAGAAAACGCGAGCCGTTGCCGGTGATCGGACTCTCGTCTTCGCGGATCGACAGGCCGCAGGGTTCGTGGTTCACCAGCCAGCTTCCGATCACCGGATAGAAGCCCGAGAAGTTCGGCAGTGGCGAGAGCGCCTGCCGCACGAAGCCTTCTGCACCATAAGGACCTGCGTGCTCGTCGAGCGGCGTTCCGCCGGACACCAGCGTGACATTGGCGCCTTCGCGCGACAGCAGCGGCTTGCGCACATAGGAGCTGCCGAGCTCTGCTGCCCGCACATCGTCCTCGAAGAAGGCCGGCAGCAGGTTAGGATGGTTCGGAAACATCTCCCAGAGCAGCGGCAGGATGCCCTTGTTGGAGAGCACCGCCTTCCACGGCGGCTCGATCCAGCGCGTCGGCGCGCCCTCGAGCTTTGCGCCGAAGGCGTCGTGAAACATCCATTCCCAGGGATAGAGCTTGAAGGCGAGTGCGATGTCGCGATCGTCGAGATCGACGAAGCCGCCAGCCTCGTCACGCCAGCCGATCGCTTCAATGTCGAGCAGCGTGGTCGAAAGCCCCGCCTGGCGCGCGGTGTCTTCGAGATAGGCCAGCGTGCCGGCGTCCTCCTCATTGCCGGTGGTGCCGGTGAGATGGACATGGCGGCCTGCGGCAATCTCTTTCCAGGCTTCGATCAGCCGCTCGTGGATGGAGTTGAACTGGTCGGCGCGCACCGGGACGATACGGCGTTCGATCGCTTGTTCGAGCCAGGTCCATTGGAAGACGGCGGCCTCGAAGATCGAGGTCGGCGTGTCCGCGTTGTATTCGAGCAGCTTTGCCGGCCCCTTGCCGTCGAACTTCAGGTCGAGCCGGCCGTAGAGGCTGCGGTCGTCCCGCTCCCAGCTCTCGGCGATCAGGCTCCAGAATGCCTCCGGAATCTTCAAGCGCTGCAGATGGCGCTCGTCGCCGATGATGCGACCGGCAAGCTCGAGGCACATCGCGTCGATCTCGCCGGTTGGCGTCTCGATGCCGCGCTCGATCTCGTCGAGCGTGAAGGCGTAATAGGCGCGTTCGTCCCAATAGCGTTCGCCGTCGATGGTGTGGAAGACGAAGCCGCATTGCGCTGCGGTTTGTCGCCAGTCGTCTCGCTCGAGACAGATGATGCGTCGCATGGATCAGCCACCGCCCGAGAAGCCATGGCCAAACGAGCCGAAGCCGCCGCGGCTCACGCTGCTGTGGCCCGAGTCGGATGACGTGCTCGACGAAGAATGGCTGGAGGAATCGCTGCTGAAGAAGCTCGAGCGCGACGATGAGCCCGAGCCGCTGCTGCCGCCTGAAGAGCTGCTTCTGCTGCTGCACGCGGTGCTCGTCTGCACCGCCGGATCCGTCCCGGGAGGAGAGGGCTCGCAAGTCTGCCGCGGCATCAGCGTGTAGGCGGTGGTGCCGACCGCGATCGTGCCCATCACCAGGAGCGCGACATGGCCGGAGCGCTTCACCGGCGCCCGCGGTGTCGGCGACACCGGCCGGCGTTTCCCGAACTCCCTGCTGGAGCGTTTGTCGGCCATGTCAGTAGATCATGCAGGCGGCGTTCAACAGGCCCGCGGCGAGCGAGGACAGCCCGAGCCAGATCGCGGGGGCAAGCTCGCCGGCGGCGATCCGCGTCGACAGGTTCGGCACCGGGACCTTCACGAGAAAGAACACGATGATCTGGACGATCAGCGCGATGGCCGCCCAGATCAGGCAGTCCAGCACATTGGCCGAATGCGCGATCGCGCTGATCAGCGGGGCCACGAAGCCGAGCAGGCTGAGGCCCAGCGAGATCGCCGCCGCCGGCTCGTTGTCGCGGATGAGCTGGAACTCGTTGTACGGGGTGATGCGGGTGTAGACGAACAGATACGCCACGATCGCGATCAGCCCGGTGCAGAAATAGACCAGGAAGGCGGGCAGGCCGGCGAGTGATTGCAGGATCATCGTTCCCCCATCGTGCAGCGACCATTCGTCGGCGGGGGGAGGATAGCGGTTCAACGGCGGGACGGCGACGAAGCCGCGTTAGCGTCCCCAAAAAACAAAACCCCGCCATTTGCGGCGGGGTCCAGGCTGGGAGGAGCAAGCCCTGCGGCTCGCGACGTAAACCCAGGATCAGGCGGGAATGCGCTCTTCGTGCTCGTGCGGCTCGCGCAGCACGTAGCCGCGGCCCCACACGGTCTCGATGAAGTTGCGGCCTTCGGAGGCGTTGGCGAGCTTCTTGCGGAGCTTGCAGATGAAGACGTCGATGATCTTCAGCTCGGGCTCGTCCATGCCGCCATAGAGGTGGTTGAGGAACATTTCCTTGGTGAGGGTCGTGCCCTTGCGGAGCGAGAGGAGCTCCAGCATCTGGTATTCCTTGCCGGTCAGATGCACGCGCTGGCCGCCGACTTCGACCGTCTTGGTGTCGAGGTTGACGACGAGGTCGCCGGTCTGGATGACCGACTGGGCATGTCCCTTGGAGCGGCGCACGATCGCGTGGATGCGGGCCACCAGCTCGTCCTTGTGGAAGGGCTTGGTCATGTAGTCGTCGGCGCCGACGCCGAGACCCTTGACCTTGTCCTCGATGCCGGCGAGGCCGGAGAGGATCAGAATCGGGGTCTTGATCTTGGAGACCCGGAGTTGCTTGAGCACGTCATAGCCGGACATGTCAGGCAGGTTGAGGTCGAGAAGGATAATGTCGTAATCGTATAATTTACCGAGATCGACGCCTTCTTCCCCCAAATCGGTCGTATAGACGTTGAAGCTCTCAGACTTCAGCATCAGCTCGATCGACTGCGCGACGGCGCTGTCATCTTCAATCAGCAAAACGCGCATGCCAGTTCCCCATAGTCGCCGCTCCTGGGCGTCAGGTCGGCCGCATTCGCGGCACTCAACAAAACGCCTTTGAACAACTGATTCGGATCCTGACAACAGATGGTTAACAAATCCTGATTCTGGAACGCAAGTCCCCCCGGTGCAATTTTTGTCGAATCGCCCTAAGGTCTTGCGCAGGAAGCAGCTTTCGTTATCCGGCTCCGTTCAAGTTCCACTTTAAGAGACGGGCCTAACCGACTCCCGCGACTCAGCCTTCTTCTGAAGGGGAGTCACGCTCAGTCACAAAGACAGTGACGCAATGATTAACGATGCGGGTAAACACGAAGTTAAGCGCCGTTCAGAAATATGGCGAAACTTAAGAGTTTCCCCGTGAAGGCCCGGGGATCACGACGACGACCACCTTATGAAGGCCCCTCCTATGAAGGCGCGCCGCTTATGAAGGCCCACCGATGAAGGCTCTGGCCGAACAGATCGGCGACATCGACGGCGTCAATATCTATGGCCGTGTGGTCGGTGTGCGCGGCCTGATGGTCGAGGTGGCCGGCCCGATCCATGCGATGTCGGTCGGCGCGCGGCTCGTGATCGAAACCGGCGCCAACCGTTCCATCCCCTGCGAGGTGATCGGCTTCTCCGGCAACAATGCTGTCGTGATGCCGTTCGCCGGTCTCGACGGCGTGCGCCGCGGCTGCAAGGCGGTCATCGCCAATGCCGCCAATCAGGTGCGGCCCTCGGCGGCCTGGCTCGGCCGTGTCGTCAATGCGCTGGGCGAGCCCATCGACGGCAAGGGGCCGTTGCCGCAGGGGTCCTCGCCGATGCCGTTCCGCAATACGCCGCCGCCGGCGCATTCGCGCAAGCGCGTAGGTAGCCCGCTCGATCTCGGCGTGCGCGCGATGAACACGTTCCTCACCTGCTGCCGCGGCCAGCGCATGGGCATCTTCGCGGGCTCCGGCGTCGGCAAATCGGTGCTGCTCTCGATGCTGGCACGCAACGTGGACGCCGCCGTCAGCGTCATCGGGCTGATCGGCGAGCGCGGCCGCGAGGTTCAGGAGTTCTTGCAGGATGATCTCGGCGAGGAGGGCCTGGCGCGCTCCGTCGTCGTGGTGGCGACCTCCGACGAGCCGGCGCTGATGCGCCGCCAGGCCGCCTATCTGACGCTCGCGGTCGCCGAATATTTTCGCGACGAGGACAAGGACGTCCTCTGCCTGATGGACTCGGTGACGCGCTTTGCCATGGCCCAGCGCGAGATCGGCCTGTCCGCGGGCGAGCCGCCGACCGCCAAGGGCTATACGCCGACCGTGTTCACCGAGTTGCCGAAGCTGTTGGAGCGTGCCGGACCGGGCCTGGGGGAGGGCGCGATCACCGCGATCTTCACGGTGCTGGTCGACGGCGACGACCACAACGAGCCGATCGCCGACGCCGTCCGCGGCATCCTCGACGGCCACATCGTGATGCAGCGCTCGATCGCCGAGCGCGGCCGCTACCCCGCCATCAACATCCTCAAATCCGTCTCCCGCACCATGCCGAAATCGGCCGATCCGGAGTTCTGGCCGACCATCCAGAAGGCGCGCCAAGTGATGGCGACCTATGCCGACATGGAGGAATTGATCCGGCTTGGCGCCTACCGGGCCGGCTCCAGCCCCGAGGTCGACGAGGCGATCCGGCTGCACGAACCCCTGGAAGCCTTCCTGCGCCAGCGCAAGGACGAAAATGCCTCATTGGCGGACGGTTACCGCCAGTTGGCGCAAATCCTCGGTAATTTGGAAACGGAACGCTAACTTTGTCAGGTCATCATCCGATCCCACAGAGTAGCAGAGCCGGTTTTGGCCCCAATTGGGCCTGTGGGGAGACGGTGTTGTCCCACGTGCAGCCAGGGGACTTCTGGGGAGTACGAGTCGATGAAGTCACGTGATACCCTCATTCGCCTGAAGAAGTTTCAGGTCGACGAGAAGCGCCGCCGGGTCACCCAGATCGAGACCATGATCGCCGACTTCCAGCGGATGTCGGTCGATCTCGAACGCGAGATCCAGACCGAGCAGGAGCGTGCCGGGATCAACGATCCCTCGCACTTCGCCTATCCGACCTATGCCAAGGCCGCGATCCAGCGCCGCGAGAACCTGACCCGCTCGGCCGACGAGCTCAAGGGCCAGCTCGACGAAGCCAAGGCCGCACTGGCCGAGGCCTTCGAGGAGCTGAAGAAGGTCGAGCTCCTCGACGAGCGCGACCAGGCCCGCGAACGCGCCGAGGAAAACGCCCGCGAGCAGGCCGACCTCGACAGCATCGGCCTGATGCGGGCTCGCATCGGCGCTGTCGCCTGAGGCGCTAGCAGCAAGAACCGCCGAAAATTCGCGAAACCCGGACCCGCAAGGTCCGGGTTTTCGTATGCGCTGTCCACAGCGTGGCGCCACGCCCCTTGGTGGTCGGCTTGGCCGCGCGCTATGGTGGTGCAGTGCCGGGGGCCTGCGCGGAACGCGCCTGAGCCTACGCGTTGGGGGGCTGAATGCTGACGCCAGCAGAGCTGGTCGGGCTGATTGAGGCGGTGGCGAAGGGCGATCAGGCCGCGTTCGAGCGCCTTTACGTCGCCACGCGCGCGAAACTCTATGGCGTCGTGCTCCGTATCTTGCGTCGGCAGGATCTCGCAGAGGAGGTCATTCAGGAGACCTACGTCAAGATCTGGAACAGCGCCGGCCAGTTCAATCCGGCTCTGTCCTCGCCGATCACGTGGATGGCGTCGATCGCGCGCAACCGTGCGATCGATATCGTGCGCAAGAAGTCGGAAGTCTCCATCGAGGAAGAGCCTCAGGCGATGGAGGTTGCGGCCGACAGTCCCGATCCGCTGGCGCGCCGGGAGATGACCGAGGAGCTGAAGCGGCTCCTGGAATGTATCGGCCGGCTCGAGCCGGACCGTCAGAGGCTCGTGCTTCTCGCCTATTACAACGGCTGGAGCCGCGAGCAATTGGCGGAGAAATTCGCCGCGCCCGTCAATACGGTGAAGACGTGGCTGCGGCGCAGCATGTTGGATATCCGCGAGTGCCTCGGTTTATGAGGGTTTATGCTGTGAGGGTGGTTCTGGACTGCAAGTGATGGCCTACACGGAGGACCATATCGCGCTCGCCGCGGAGTATGCGCTCGGTACGCTCGACGCCGATGAGCGCGCGCAGGTCGAGACCATGATGGCGGTGGACAAGGCGTTCGCCGATGTCGTGCAGGCCTGGGCCTACCGGCTCGGCGTCCTCAACCAGATGGTCGGCACGATCGAGCCGCGTCCGATCGTGTGGGAGAACATCAGGTCCGAGCTCGCGCGGACGGCTTTCGCGCAGGAGCCCCCGGCGCTGTCCGAAGCCTCGCCGCCGCCGCCACCTGTACCGGCGTCGTCCTCGTTCGAAGCCGTCACGCCGGAAACGTCATCGGACCGCACGGAGCAACCGGAGCCGCTGCCTCCCGAAGCAGCGCAGACCGAAACAGCTCAGCCCGAAGCCGCGCAATCCGAAGCCGCGCGACCGCCGTCCGATGCGCTTCCCGACGTCGCGCCGATCTTCATGCCGCAGGTCCATGCGCCCGATCCGGACGTCGCGCGCGCGCCGCCGGCGCCGGTCGTGGACAACACCAATGTGATCCGGCTCGAGCGCCGCGTGAAGCGCTGGCGCACGATCGCATCCGCCGTCGGCGCGCTCGCGGCAGCGTTGCTGGTGACGCTGTCGCTTCAGATCTTCCTGCCCGATGCGCTGCCGGGCGGCTTGCGTCCCGCACCGCGCATCCAGACGGTCGAGGTGAAGACACCGGCGCCGCTCGCGGCGTCCGCGCAATATGTCGCGCTGTTGCAGGGCCAGGCCGGCGGCCCGGCCTTCATCCTCACCATCGACGGCGCGACACGGAATTTCACCGTGCGCAAGGTCGGCGCGACGCCGGAGCCCGGCAAGAGCTTCGAGCTCTGGCTGATCTCCGACAAGCTGCCGCGCCCGCGCTCGCTCGGCGTGATCGGCGGCGGCGAATTCACCGCGCGTCCGCTGCTCGCCTCCTACGATGCCGACGTCGTCAACGGCGCGACCTACGCCGTCACCGTCGAGCAGGCCGGCGGCTCGCCCAACGGCCAGCCGACCTCGGCGCCGGTATTTACCGGCAGGCTGATCGAGACCGTGCCGCCGTCTCAGCCGCAGGCGCCGGCGAAGAAGTAGATTTTCCATCGTCGTCCTGGCGGAAGCCAGGACCCATTACCCCAAGAGCTTGTTGCAAGAGTGAGCTGTGGCCGCACGGGCGAGCAACCGCACAATCCTGTGGTAATGGGTCCTGGATCGGCGCTCGCTCCGCTCGCTGGTCCAGGACGACGCTTAGAGGCATTGGGCGCGTCACCATCGTCGCGGCAGCGCCTGATCGACGCATGTCGCCCCGGTCCACCCCGCTGTCGCATTCCGACAAGCCCGGCCAAATCCAGCCCCGCTTTGAACCTCTCCGCAATTCGCGGCGTCAAATCCCCGGAATTCAGGCGGCGCATGCCGATCATGGTGCCGGAGAGGGGCGAGAAATCAAATGGATGCAGCGAAAACGCCGGGCATCTTTGTTCACCAATATGCGGGCCTGCCGATTGGTCCGGCCTTCGAACAATGGCGCGATCGGGCCTTCGGGGCCTGCGGCTTCGACATCGGGCCGAGCCATGGCGACAGCATCGATTGCCGGCTCCAGATCAGCGTGGTCGACAATATCGCGCTGGCCATTCCCGAAGGCGCCTCCGCGCAATATACGCGCACCCAGAGCCACCTTGCCGACGGCAGCGACGATCTCGTCCTGATCGCGGCCCATGCGGGCCTCGTCCGCGTCGGGCAGAACGGCCACACCGTGGAGCTTGCGCCCGCGCAGATGGTGCTCGTCGACATGGGCATCACCGGCACCGTCGGCCATACCGACGAGGATCGCTTCACCACCATCCGCATGCCGCGCCGCGCGCTGCTCGACATCAATCCGCGCGCCGAGGAGAAGCTGTCGCAAGTGCTTGCCGACGGTGCGGTCGCCGAAACCATCTTCCGCTACCACGCGCTCGCCGCCAATCACGGCCCGCATCTCGACGCCGTCGGCCAGCGCCTGACCGCGCAGCACATGGTCGATCTCGTCGGCCTCCTGCTCGGGACCGATGCCGAGCACGCAAGCCTTATGCGCGGCCGTGGGCAGGCGGCGGCCCGTCTCGATCTCATGCGCGCCGACGTGATGGCCGCGCTTGGCCGCAACGATCTCTGCCTGTCGGAAGTTGCGACGCGCTCGGGCCTAAGCCCGCGCCAGGCGCAGCGCCTGTTCGAGCAGGCCGGCACGACCTTCACCGAATTCGTGCTGGAGCAGCGCCTGTTGCTGGCGCGCAAGCTGCTCGGCGATCCCCGCGCGAGAACGCGCAAGATCAGCGACATCGCGCATTCCTCGGGCTTCTCCGACCTGTCCTATTTCAACCGCGCCTTCCGCAAGCGCTTTGGCGCGACGCCGTCGGAACTGCGCGAGGCGTGAGCCGAGATCTTGTGCAGCGGCGCGCGCCGCAGCAGTTGGTCGGCAGGGGCTATTGAGCTATATCTGCCTGCGCGGGGCAGACCGCTCGATTCTTCGGGATAACGCAGTAGGCGGACATGACGCGTATTGTCGTGCTCGGCGCCGGGTTTGCAGGCCTGTGGGCGGCCATCGGAGCTGCGCGCAAGCGCGACGAGATCGGCGCTGCCGGCCGCGACATCGAGATTCGCGTCGTCGACCGCAATCCCTATCACAACATCCGGGTGCGCAATTACGAGGTGGACCTCAGCGAGGTCGCGCTTCCGCTTGGGCAATTGCTCGATCCGATCGGCGTCACTCACGGCCTCGGCGAGGTCGAAGCCATCGATCCGGCACGGCGCGAGATCTCGCTGGTCACGAGCGACGGCGAGGAGACCTTGGACTATGACCGGCTGGTGCTTGCGCTCGGCAGTGAGGTGACGCGTCCCGACATTCCGGGCCTTGCCGACCACGCCTTCGACGTCGACACCTACATTGCGGCCCTGCGCCTCGAGGATCATCTCGTCTCGCTCGGGCGCAGCGTGCCGTCGCCGGGGCGTTCGACGGTCGTGGTGGTCGGCGCCGGCTTTACCGGCATCGAGGTCGCGGCCGAGATGCCGGACCGGCTGGCGCGTGCCGGGATCACCGGCAGCCGCCGCATCATCCTGGTCGATCCGAATCCGACGGTCGGCGCTACCATCGGCGCGCACGCGCGTCCCGTCATCGAGACGGCGTTGTCGGCGCTCGACATCGAGACACGCCTTGGCGCGCGTGTCGCATCGGTCGAGGCGGCCGGCGTTCACTTGAGCTCGGGCGAGTTCATCCCGGCCCAGACGGTGATCTGGTGCGCCGGGCTACGTGCGAGCCGGCTGGCCGCGAGCCTTCCAGGCGCGCGCGATCGCCTCGGGCGCCTTCTGGTCGATCCGTTCATGCGGGTTGCCGATCTGCCTGGCGTGTTCGCGGCCGGCGACGTCGCCTCCAGCGTGGTCGACGGACTGCATCCCACCGTGATGTCCTGCCAGTTCGCCCGCCCCATGGGCCGCTTCGCCGGCCACAATGTCGTGGCCGATCTCCTGGGCCTGCCGATGCTGCCGCTGCGGATCGACTGGTACGTCACCGTGCTCGATCTTGGCAGTTGGGGCGCGCTCTATACGGAGGGGTGGGATCGCGAGGTCCGCACCACCGGCGCGGCCGCGAAGGCGACGAAGCAGACCATCAACCGCAAGCGCATCTATCCGCCGCTCAGCGGGAGCAAGGACGAGCTGTTCGCTGCCGCAGCCCCGACCGTGCAGGCGCCGCCGCCGACTTATGGGGCGCGGTAGTGTCCCACATATCCGGTGTCATCGTCCGCGAAGGCGGACGATCCAGTATTCCAGAGACTGCAGGGGGATACGGAGAAGCCGCGGCGTACTGGATTCCCCGCCTTCGCGGGGAATGACAGCGGTGGTCTTGGCGGCATCCCGCGTGACATCCGCAGTGAAAAACATCACCCCAGACGTGAGAAAGCGCCCGTGGGGGGCGGGCGCTTTCTGTAGTCGACTTGGGGTTGGGGTCGTCTACATATCCACGTGGCGACTTTGGGGGGCTGGTAAAGAGCCGCGTGAATTCAAAAAACTCGTCAGATCTCCTTAGCGAACGAGGGATGCGTTCGAACTGGTGATAACAACCGGCTTGCCGGCCTTGATGACGCGGGCCGTCTGGGTCAGACCTTCGTCCGAACCCGTGCGTGCCGTGATGCCGAAGCCTGCCACCGCGATCCCTGCGACGAGGGCTACGACCACGATCTTCAGGTGGGTCGAGCGATCTGCGCTGTAAATCGAGTGGTTCATGGAAGGCTCCTGCCGCCATCTACCCGAAGTAGTCGCTACCCTGTTCGGGCAGGTTCATGCTTCCGGTGCCCAACAACCTAGTATTGGGGGGATTCGTTCCCAAGGGGCGATCACAAGAGCGTGACAGGACGTGAAAGATCGCGATCAAAAACGATCCTTCATCGTGCAATTTCGTAATTATTTCAAGGTCGTAATGTGCTTGTCAGACGCCTTTTCCGCATCTGGTCGACAAGGCGCCAGGAACTCAAAAACCATTTGCCTGTGGCCGAAAAACACACGGCTTCTTAAGGCAAATCAGATGCTTCCGACCGTTTTCAACCTCGCCCTGGGGTGGATTTCAGCCTGCGACAGCACGGTCGTCTGAGCGCGGAACCGCTCGACGAGAGAGCGGACGAAGGGACGAATTGCCGCAGAGGTGACCAGCACAGGCGCCTCGCCTTCGCGCGCGGCGCGCTCGAAGGCCTCGCGTACGGCGGTCATGAACTCCGACAGTTTCGAGGGCTGCATCGCGAGGCTGCGCTCTTCGCCCTGGCCGATGATGGATTCGGCGAAGGCCTGCTCCCAGCGCGCCGACAGCGCGATCAGCGGCAGATAGCCGTTGTAGGAGGTGTTCTGCGCGCAGATCTGCCGCGCCAGGCGGGCACGGACGTGCTCGACCATGGTGGCGGGATTGCGCGAGAAGGCGAGCGAGTCGGCGATGCCCTCGAGGATGGTGGAGAGATCGCGGATCGAGATGCGCTCGGCGAGCAGCAGTTGCAGCACGCGCTGGATTCCGGAGACCGTGACCTGTCCGGGGACGATGTCCTTGACCAGCTCGCTCTGCTCCTTCGGCAGCTCCTTGAGCAGCTTCTGCACCTCGCCATAGGAGAGCAGGTCCGACATGTTGGCCTTGAGCAGCTCGGTGAGGTGGGTCGAGAGCACGGTCGCGGCGTCGACCACGGTGTAGCCCTTGAGCGAAGCCTCTTCCTTGAGGCTGGCATCGACCCAGGTCGCGGGCAGGCCGAAGGTCGGCTCGGTGGTGTGGATGCCGGGCACCTGAACCTGGCTGCCGCCGGGGTCCATGACCATGAACTGGTTCGGCCAGATCTTGCCGGTGCCGGCGTCGACCTCCTTGATCTTGATGATGTAGGTGTTGGCTTCGAGCTGGACGTTGTCGAGGATGCGCACCGCCGGCATCACAAAGCCCATCTCGATCGCGAGCGAGCGGCGCAGCGCCTTGATCTGCTCGGTGAGGCGGTCGGTGCCGTCGGGGCCGTTGACGAGCGGCAGCAGCGCATAGCCGAGCTCGATCTTGAGGTCGTCGATCTTGAGCGCCGCGGAGATCGGCTCTTCGGTCGCAGCGGTGCCCGGCGCACCGGGCATGCCGGCCGCGGGCGCGGCCTTGGCAATTTCGTCAGCCTTGGCGGTTGCGCGGTTGCGGTTGCGCGCGGTCCAGGCCAGCGCGCCGGCACCGGCGCCGAGCGCGAGGAAGGGAATGGTCGGAATGCCCGGCAGCGCCGCCAGCACCAGCATGACGGCCGAGGACATCGCGAGCGCCTGCGGATAGCCGGAGAACTGCTTCATCAGGGCCTTGTCGGCGGCGCCGGAGACGCCGGCCTTGGAGACCAGCAGGCCGGCCGCGGTCGAGACGATCAGCGCCGGCACCTGGGTGACGAGGCCGTCACCGACGGTCAGCAGCGTGTAGCTGCGCCCGGCGTCGGCGAAGGACAGGCCCTGCTGCGCCACGCCGATGATCATGCCGCCGACGACGTTGATGAAGACGATCAGAAGGCCGGCGATGGCGTCGCCGCGGACGAATTTCGAGGCACCGTCCATGGCGCCGAAGAAGCCGCTCTCGTCCTCCAGCGCCTTGCGGCGCTCCTTGGCGACCTTCTCGTCGATCAGGCCGGCGGAGAGATCGGCGTCGATCGCCATCTGCTTGCCGGGCATGGCGTCGAGGTGGAAGCGCGCGGCGACTTCGGCGATGCGGCCCGAACCCTTGGTGATGACGACGAAGTTGACGATGATCAGGATGGCGAAGACGATGATGCCGATGACGAAATTGCCGCCCATCACGAAGCTGCCGAAGGCTTCGATGACGTGACCGGCGGCATCCGTGCCCTCGTGCCCGTGCGACAGGATCAGGCGGGTCGAGGCCATGTTGAGCGACAGCCGCAGCATGGTCGAGATCAGCAGGATGGTCGGGAAGGCGGAGAATTCCAGCGGCGCCTGGATGAACAGCGACGTCATCAGGATCAGGATCGAGAGCGTGATCGAGATCGCCAGGAACAGGTCCAGCACGATCGCGGGCAGCGGCAGGATCAGGACCACCAGGATGGTGAGGATGCCGAGCGCCAGCGCGATGTCGCCGCGCTTGAGGATGTTGACGATCTCGGTGAGGGTGGGGACGCCGGCGTTTGTGCTCCCTACGCCCTGTCCCGCGGTGACGTCGACCATGGTAGCTGCCTCCCCGCGCGACTGCCGGCCGCGCGCCCCAAACGTCTGCGCGGCGGCCGAAGGGCCGCCGTTCCGAAAGTGAGGCACCGCACTGGCGTCCACGGGG
Source organism: Bradyrhizobium sp. B025 (assembly GCF_042257955.1). Taxonomy (NCBI): domain Bacteria; kingdom Pseudomonadati; phylum Pseudomonadota; class Alphaproteobacteria; order Hyphomicrobiales; family Nitrobacteraceae; genus Bradyrhizobium; species Bradyrhizobium sp. B025. Next base: position 1,660,211 of record NZ_CP170150.1, read on the forward strand.
GACCTCCCGTTTTACGCGGCTGACGACACTCGACTTCACCCGGCAATTCTTGCCGGGTGTATGGTTAGCAAAGGGTTAACGAGGGGCGGCGGGAGGTCAGACCGGGGTGTTTCGGCCTTCCGGGTCGTCATTCCGGGGCGGTGCGAAGCACCGAACCCGGAATCTTGAGATTCCGGGTCTGGTCCTGCGGACCATCCCGGAATGACGGGGTAGGTGGCAAAGCTACTTCGCCTTCTCCATCTTCGTCACCGTGTAGCCCGAAGCCGCCTCCTCGGCTTCGAAGGTGACCTTGTCGCCGACCTTCACCTGCTTGAGCAAAGCGGGGTCCTTGACGCGGTAGACCATGGTCATGGGTTCATCCATGCCGAGGCTCTTGGCCGGCCCGTGCTTGAGCGTGATCTTGCCGGCGCTCTCGTCGATCTTCTTGACCTCGCCGCTGATCGAGGCGCCTGGCGCCGCGGCGGCACCGAAGGTCAGGCCGAGCGTCAGCGCGAGCGCGGCGGCGATGCGGGTGATCGATTTCATGGCTCTCTCCATTGCTTCACTTGACGGTGACGTGGCCGACCATGCCGTAGTCGCGATGGTCCGGGATCAGGCAGGAAAATTCGAACGTGCCGGCCTTGCTGAACTTCCAGAGGATCTCGGCGGTCTTGCTCGGGGCGAGCCGGACCCCGTTCGGGTCGTCGTGCTCCATGTGCGGATGTTTCTTCATCACCTCGGCGTGCTCGAGGTTCTCCTTGGTGGTGGCGAGCAGGAATTCGTGGTCTTCCTTGCCGCTATTGCGCAGCACGAAGCGGATCTGTTCGCCGCGTTCGACCGTGATGTTCGACGGCTCGTAGGACATCTCGCTCATCGCGATCTCGACGGTACGTGCCGGCTTCTTGGGATCGCCGGGCTCGCCGGCCGAAAAGGTCTCATGACCGTGCTGGTCATGAGCAATGGCCGGCGCGATCGAAAGCGCAGCCAGCGCGAGGGCGAGTTTGATCGTCTTCATCTTGTTCTCCAGTTGGTGGTTCATCGAAACGCTCACATCTTCATGTTCTTCATCGGCGGCGTGCCGCCTGGCTGCCGCGCCGGTTCCGCGGCCGGCGGCGTCACTTCGTAGGCGACGGTGCCTTGCGGGAATTTGTACGGGCCGGGATCGCGGTAATCGTCGCGCGCGAGGTCCTCGCGGATCTTCATCACCGTGAACATGCCGCCCATCTCGATCGGGCCGAACTGGCCGGTGCCGGTCATCATCGGCAGCGTGTTGTCGGGCGCGGGCATCTCCATGTTGCCCATCGCCATGCCGGTCGAGCCCATCGCCATGCTGTCGGGTGCGAGCTTGCCGACGGCCTTGGCGAGATCCTTGCGCGACACGCCAATGAGGGTGCGCACCTCGTGTCCCATTGCGTTCATGGTGTGATGCGACTTGTGGCAGTGGAACGCCCAGTCGCCGGGATTGTCGGCGAGCACGTCGAACACCCGCACAGCGCCGACGGGGACGTCGGTGGTCGTCTCGGGAATCTGCGCGCTCTCCGGAATCCAGCCGCCGTCGGTGCAGGTCACCGCGAAGCTGTGGCCGTGCAGATGGATCGGATGGTTGGTCATGCTGAGATTGCCGATGCGCACGCGCACCTTGTCGCCGAGCCGCACCGGCAGCGGATCGATCCCCGGAAACACCCGCGAATTCCAGGTCCACATGTTGAAGTCGGTCATCTCGTTGACCCGCGGCAGGTAGCTGCCGGGATCGACGCGATAGGTGCTCATCACGAAGACATAGTCGCGGTCGACGGGCCGGAAATTCGGGTCGCGCGGATGCACGACGACCATGCCCATCATGCCCATGGCCATCTGCACCATCTCGTCGGAATGCGGGTGGTACATGAAGGTCCCGCTCTTCTTCATCTCGAACTCGTAGACGAAGGTCTTGCCCGGATCGATGTGCGGCTGATTCAGCCCGCCGACGCCGTCCATGCCGCTCGGCACGATCATGCCGTGCCAGTGAACGGTGGTGTATTCAGGCAATTTGTTGGTGACGAAGATGCGGACCTTGTCGCCCTCGACGGCCTCGATGGTCGGGCCCGGCGACTGGCCGTTATAGCCCCACAGGTTCACCTTCATGCCTTCGGCGAACTCGCGCACCACGGGTTCGGCGACGAGGTGGAATTCCTTCCAGTCACCGTTCATGCGGAACGGCAGCGACCAGCCGTTCAGCGTGACCACGGGGCGATAGTCCGGGCCGCTGACCGGATGCAGCGGCGGCTGCATCACCACTTTGTCCATGTGAGGTGCTTCCGGAATCGACGCAGCCTGGACGCGGCCGCTGATGGCCGACGCGCTGGCAAGCGCGGCAGTGCCCAAGAATCCTCGGCGGGAATACATGCTGGCCTCCATATCAGTGGTCGCCGTCGGCAGACGCTGCCGCGGCGATGGTGGTTGACGTGTCGCCGCCGGAAGCAGGCGCGCCGCCGCCATTGACGGCGGTCTGCAAGTCGGACTGGGCGAGGAAGAATCTTTGCCTGGCATCGATGGCGCCGCGCAGCGACGCCAGGCGCTGCCGCGCCTCGGTGAGCAACGCAAAAATGTCGACCTGCATGCTGGAGAAGCGGAGCTGCATCTCCTCGGTGATGATTTTGCGCAGGGGGATGATCTCGCGCTGGTAATGACTGGCGATATCGTAGGTGGACCGGTAGGTCCGGTAGGCATCGCGCGCCTCGGAGCGAACGTTCACGGCACGCTCGGTCAGGCGATTGAAGGCGAGATTGTAGGTCTCCGCCGCTTGTCGCACGCGCACCTCACCGCCGTCGAAGATCGGGATCTGGAACTGCACGTCAAAACCGCGTTCGCGGAACGGCGCCCCTTCCGGATCCTGGGTGCGGCGCGAGATGCCGGCGAGATCGAGCAGCGTCACGAAGCGCGTCGCCTCGGTGAGATTGAGCGATTTGGCCAGCGCCGTCAGCTCGAGCCGCGCGATCTGCAAGTCGATGCGATGGGCGACCGCGTCGGCCTCGATCGAAGGCAGCGCTTGTGGCCGGCGCGGCAATGGCGGCAACTGGTTGGGCAGACGGAAATCGAGGCCGTCGTCCCATAGTCCCATCAGGCGCGCGAGCCTTTCGCGCGTGCTCGTCGCGGCCTGCCGTGCGGTCGCGAGGTCGGCGGTGGTCTCGGCGTAGAACACCTGTTCGCGGGCCTGGTCGAGCTTGTTGATCGAGCCGGTTTCGCCGAGCTTTACGGCGAGTTGGGCCGTCGATTCCGCCGTCGCTTTCGCGTCCGTCAGCAGCACCGCCAGCTCGTTGCAGGTGACCGCGCGGACATAGGCGCGGCGCACGTCGGCCGCGAGCCGTAACGTCGCCAGTGCCGCGCGCAATTGGGCCTGGCGGAAGCGGTCGCGGGCGATGTCGGAGCGGAACGGCAGGGTCGCCAGCGCGAGGATGTCACCGACCACCTGGCGCTCGATCTCGTTCGCGCCATTGCCCGATATCCGCGAGATCGAGAACACGGGATTGGGCGGCAGGCTCTGCTCCACCAGCTCGGTTTCGGCCAGCGCCAGCTCGTTGTAAGCGGCTTGCAGCCCCTTGTTGTTGAGCAGCGCGATCTGCACGGCGGTCTCGGCGGTCAGCGTGCGCGCCAGCAACCGGTGGACGGTCGCGTTGACGGCCTCGGCGCCTTCTGCCGATCGGACGAAGGCGACGTCCTTGTTGATGGTCTGGCTGGCGAGGTCCGAGACCGTCGTCATGCCGCCGTCCGGCGAGAACGCCATGCAGCCGGAGAGTCCGAACGCGGTGAGCATGAGCAGGCCGCGCGCAAGATGGTGTGCCATGGCGCGCTCCTACCTGTCCTGCTTGGGCTGCGGCGCGACGGCGTCGTTGCGGTCGCGCCACGGCGCCGGCGTCGCAGGCCGCAGGCTGGTATAGGGCGCGACGGTCGACCGATAACCGGCGCGTGCGACCTTTGCCGAGGGATCGGCAGGATCGGCGTCGGCCACTTGCGTGGTGGCCGGCATGCAGCCGGCCAGCGCGAACGCAATCACGGCCAGCAGCGGCCAGCAAATTAGAAAGAGTCGTCCACGCACCGCGGATGCGGAGCCGGACTTCGCCCCGGAAAGGGTAAGCATGATTCATCCCTGAACTGTCGTGAGACCACAGGCCCGCGCGCGCAGACGCGCGCTGGCCCTGACGTCATCGTGTCAGATCAGGCGATGGGGGGACGGTAGAGCAGGGGCGGCGCCTCGCTACGCAGGCTGGCCACGATCTCGGGCGCGCAGGCGGAGATGGGCTGAAGCGGCTTGGCCACGACGGGCAGATCGGCCGGCAGCGCACTCACGCACATCATCGCGCAGCACGGGCCGACTGTTCCCTTGCCGTCATGATGATGCGGAGCAGGCGCGTCCTGCGCCGCGGTCTGGGGATGCGCATGCGGTCCGGCGTGGTCATGCGAGGCGCCGTCATGCATGTGGCCGGCTGGCGTCTGATGATGCACCGGCACGGGGTCGGCGAGGAGCGCGTCGTCGAGGCACGGCGCCGGACCATTGCCCCAGGCAAGGCTTGCGGCCGGCGCGAGCACGCAGAACAGATAGGCGAGGGCGATGATCCGCCCCACCCTGATCCGCATCGATCGTGTCAATCGCAACAGCATTCCGCCGATAGGCTCCTCGCGCGGCAGTCTTGCACACGCAGATTGCAAACTAATGGCAAAACGCGCATCCGCCAAGCATCTTCTTACCGCAGTGCACCGCGCATGCCCAATATCACGCCACGAAGCTTGACCGTGTTCCGATCCGCGGGCCATGGTTCGGCCCGTGCACGCCCCAAATCATCCCGGACAAACATCAGACTCATTAGACTCATTCAGCCCTGATTCCCGTCAGGCCTGGGTGCGGCTTGTCATTGCGCTTCTGATCGGATCGATCGGAGGCGTCGGCATGTGGGCGATCGTGGTCATGATTCCCGCGGTCCAGGCCGAATTCGCCGCCACGCGCGGCGCGGTGTCGCTGGCCTTCACCCTCATGATGTTCGGCTTCGGGCTTGGCGGCGTGATCGCCGGCAAGATCACCGACCGATTCGGCATCGTGCCGGCGATGGCGATCAGCATCGCCTTCCTCGGCGTCGCCAATGTGCTCGCGGGCCTGTCTGGTCAACTCTGGCAGTTCGTGGCGGCGTATTTCCTGATCGGGCTCGGCACCTCGGCGACCTTCGCGCCGCTGATGGCGGAGGCTTCGCACTGGTTCGAGCGCTATCGCGGGCTGGCCGTGACCATCGTCGCGAGCGGCAATTACGTCGCCGGCACAATGTGGCCGCCGCTGGTGAATTGGGGCCTGCAGACGATCGGCTGGCGCATGACCCATATCGGCATCGGTCTCGTCTGCGTGGGCTTGATGACGATCCTGGTGCTGGTCCTACGCGCGCAGATGGGCGGCAACAAGGTTCGCGATCATGCCAATGCACCGCCGCCGCGGGTCGATCTCAAGCTCTCGACCAATACGCTGACGGTGCTGCTCTCGATCGCCAGCATCTCCTGCTGCGTCGCCATGGCGATGCCGCAGGTGCATATCGTCGCCTATTGCGGCGATCTCGGTTATGGCGTGGCGAGGGGCGCCGAGATGCTGTCCTTGATGATGGCCTGCGGCATCGTCAGCCGGATCGGCTCGGGCTTCCTCGCCGACAAGATCGGCGGCGTCCGCACGCTGCTGATCGGGTCGCTGGCGCAGGGATTTGCGCTGGTGTTCTACCTGTTCTTCGACAGCCTCGCCTCGCTCTACCTGATCTCCGCGATGTTCGGACTGTTCCAGGGCGGCATCGTGCCGAGCTACGCCATCATCGTGCGCGAGGCGATGCCGGCTGGCGAGGCGGCGACCCGTGTCGGCATCGTGATCTTCGCCTCGGTGTTCGGCATGTCGTTCGGCGGCTGGGTGTCGGGCGTCATTTTCGATGCCACCGGCTCGTATGCCGCGGCGTTCGCAAACGGCGTGGCCTGGAACGCGCTGAATATAGGCATCGTCCTGACCTTGCTGATCCGCTCGCGGATGAATTCGGTCAAGGCAAGACCGGGTTTCGCGACCTAAACCGCCTGTCCCGCCTTCAGCAGCGAGCAGCCGGTGATCTTGTAACTGCCATCGGCCTGCTGCTCGAGCGTGTAGAGCGCTCCCAGGCCTCGCCATTGGCGTCGACGATGTGGACGCGCTGGGCGATCCAGTTGCCTTCGGTCTTGCTGTCGCCGAACTCGAAACTCTTGTGGCGGTAGACCGGCGCGTAGCCGTTTTGCACCATGGACATGAAGATGTCGGGCGCCGGAAAGATCTCCTTGATTGCCGGTGCGGCATAGGAATAGGCGGCCGTGGCATCGTCGCGGACGAACGCCTGCTCCTGGGCGCGGATGATGCCCTGTGCCGCGGCGACGTCGTCGGCCAGTGCGCAGAGCGAGCTGAGGACAACAGCGAGAAGGAAAAGCAAGGCTGCGATGCGCATGACAGGCTCCGCATTGATATCCCGGCGGCCTTGATCCTAGCACGATTTTGCAGAACGCGGGACGCGCTATCGCTTCCGCTTCGGCGCCGGCGTCGCGGGCTTGGCGGCGGAGCGCGCCTTGGCCTTCGCGCCGGGCTGCACGCGCAGCCCGTCGACGAACACGTCGAGCATGCGCAGCACCGAGGATTGCCAGCCGGGCTGGTCGTGCATGTAGCACATGCCGATCAGAGCCCTGAGCAGGTCTTCCGGGCTGACATCGGCACGCATCTCGCCGGCCGCGACGGCGCGGTCGAGCAGCGAGCCGATCGCCTTGGTCAGCCGGTCCATCGAGAAGGCCGCAAGTTCCGACGAGCTCTGGAACGTCAGCGCCAGCGCTGCCGACATGCCTTTTTTCGTGGCCACGAATTCGACCCCGGAACGTAGCCAGCGGCGCAGTGCGTCGACCGAGTCCTTCGCATTCTTCAACTGCTCGGCAAGCTCGCTGAGCTGCTCGACTTCGCGCCGGTATACCGCCTCGAACAGATCCTCGCGCGTCGGGAAATGCCGGTAGAGCGTGCCGATGCCGACGCCGGCGCGTTTCGCCACGGCCTCCAGGCTCGCCTCCGGACCGCCCGCGTTGAACACGGCCTTGGCCGCTTCGAGCACGCGCTCGCGATTGCGCACGGCATCGGCGCGGGGCTTTCGGGTCTGGTCGGTGTGATCGTCCATGCCGGCAATGTAGATCACGAATTGGTTAGATTGAACCCTTGGCTAGCTGCATCGCGTTGTCTGCGCATGGGCTTTTGACGAATTCCAAATATTTTTCGGCGGCCCTTGTTAAGCGGAGGGTGCCTCCGTATCTTCGCTGGGATGTTGCCCGGCTTCGTCCGGTCAACGCTGGAATCGACGGCGGCCACGGCGGTGGCGCGCCGCGCGATCACTCATGTCCATATCTGATCGGAGCCTTGTATGAACCACTCCATCAGCCTCACCGTGAACGGTGCGCGGCGCGACTTCGTCCTCGACGATCCGCGCGTCACGCTGCTCGATCTCCTGCGTGAGCGCCTCCATCTGACCGGAACCAAGAAGGGATGCGACCGCGGCCAGTGCGGCGCCTGCACCATTCTCGTCGACGGCAAACGCATCAATTCCTGCCTCGCGCTCGCCGTCAGCCATGACGGCGCCGACATCCTCACTATCGAGGGCGTCGCGCGCGGCGACCAGCTTCACCCCGTGCAGGCCGCCTTCATTGCCCATGACGGATTTCAGTGCGGCTTTTGCACGCCCGGCCAGATCATGAGCGCGATCGGCATGATGCGCGAGGCCCAGGCCGGCGACGATCCCGAACGCATCCGCGAATGCATGAGCGGCAATCTCTGCCGCTGCGGCGCCTATGCCGGCATCGTCGATGCCGTGCGCGAGGCGCAAGAACGCATGGACGAATCCAATCAGAGGCGCTCCGCATGAAGCCGTTCGATTATGTCAGGCCGGCCACGGTTACTGAAGCCGTTGCCGCCGCCGGCCAGCCGGGCGCTGTCTATCTCGCCGCCGGCACCAATCTGCTCGATCTGATGAAGGGGGGCGTGAGCCGTCCGGATCGCCTCGTCGATGTCACGCATCTCGAAGGGCTCGACGCAATCGAGCATCTCGCCGACGGGTCGCTGCGTATCGGCGCGCTGGTGAGCAACGCCGATCTTGCGCATGACCCGGATTTTGCAAAGGCCTATCCGGCCGTCGCCGAAGCGCTACTCTCCGGGGCTTCGGCGCAACTGCGCAACGCTGCGACCGTCGGCGGCAATCTGCTGCAACGGACGCGCTGCGCATATTTCTATGACACCGCCAGCCGCTGCAACAAGCGCGAGGCGGGCAGTGGCTGCGACGCCCGCGACGGCGAGAACCGCACCCATGCCGTGCTCGGCTGGAGCGAGAGCTGCATCGCCACGCATCCCTCGGACTTCTGCGTGCCCCTGGTTGCACTTGACGCCATCGTCGAGATCGAGGGCAGGAGCGGGCGTCGCGAGATCGCACTGGACGAACTGCATCGCCTGCCCGCCGATACGCCTCAGCGCGAGGCCGCGCTCGAACCCGGCGACCTGATTGTCGCGGTGCGCCTGCCGGCTGCGGCGCGCGGCTTTGCGGCGCATGCGCGCTACCTCAAGGTTCGTGAGCGCACATCTTACGCCTTTGCCGTCGTCTCGGCCGCCGCTGCGTTGCAGATCGAAAACGGCCAGATCAGGGAGGCGCGGCTCGCGCTCGGCGGCGTTGCCGCAAAGCCCTGGCGTGCCCGCGCAGCGGAAGACGTGCTCAAGGGTGTCGCGCCCACGGCCGACGCCTTCCAGGAAGCCGCCTGGCGCGCGCTCACCGACGCAAAGCCGTCCGGCGACAACGCCTTCAAGATCGAGCTCGCCCGCCGCATCGTCGTGCGCGCGTTGACTCTCGCCGCCGCCGGTACGCCGGCGCGCCTGCCGGCGCTGCCGGCCTCTCCCTTTGCCTCGACCTCCGGAGCCATCCATGCCTGAGCTCAATCTCACCAGCGCTCCCGCCCATCTGCGCCATGGCTCGAGCATCGGCCAGCCTCTGACCCGGCGCGACGGCCTCCTCAAGGTCAAGGGGCAGGCGACTTATGCGGCCGACAATCATCCGCCCGGGATGCTGTTTGCGGTGATGGCGGTCTCGAGCATTGCGCGCGGCCGCGTGGTCTCGCTCGATGTCTCTGCTGCCAAGCGCCATCCCGGCGTCGTCGACGTCATGACACCAGACCACAAGCCGCCACTCGCGATCGACCCCGAGATCAAGACCAACCCGTTCGTGTTCCGGATGGAGGTGCTGCAGAGCGACGAGGTCCGCTACGCCAACCAGCCGATCGCCGTCGTGATCGCCGAGACGCTGGAAGCGGCAACGGAAGGCGCGGTGCTGCTGGCGCCGCGCTATGAGGCGCTGCCTGCGCTCGTCGGCCTCGATGCCGGCGAGAGCTACGTGCCGCCGGTCGTCGGCGTCGGCAATCCCACGGAAAGCCACCGCGGCGATGTCGAGGCGGGCCTTGCCTCGGCCGAGAAGCAGATCGATGCGGTCTACGAGACGCCGCCGCAATATCACAATGCCATGGAGCCGCATGCGATCGTGGCCAGCTGGGACGGGGACAATCTGTCGGTCGACATGCCGACCCAGGGCCTGATGCTCTCGCTCGGGCGCATCGCCGAGCTGTTCGGCATTGCGCCTGACAAGATCCACATCCGCAGTCCGTTCCTCGGTGGCGGTTTCGGCTCCAAGGGGCTGATGTCCGGCCCGCCGACCCTCGGCATCATGGCTGCCAAGCTCGTCGGCCGGCCGGTGAAGCTCGTGCTGCGCCGTGAGCAGATGTACGGCCCGGTCGGCCATCGCGCACCGACCCGCCAGCGGCTGCGCATCGGCGCCGACGGCGAGGGGCGCCTGACTGCGCTCGATCACCATGCGAGAACCGTGTCGAGCACGTTCGACGATTTCTACGAGCCCGCCGCCGATGCCTCGCACACGCTCTATGCGGCGCCTGCGATCCGCACCTCGCACGATGCCGTGCGCGTCAACACCGGTACGCCGCTGTTCATGCGCGCGCCGGGCGAGGCGACCGGTTCGATTGCGCTCGAGAGTGCGATCGACGAGATGGCCTGGGCCTGCGGCATCGATCCGCTCGCCTTCCGTCTGAAGAACTACGCCGAGGTCGAGCCGATCACGGGAAAGCCCTTCTCATCCAAGGCGCTGCGTGCCTGCTACGAGCAGGGCGCCGCGCGCTTCGGCTGGGCCAAGCGCTCGCTCCAGCCGCGGCAGATGCGCGACGATGCCGGTCTTCTGGTCGGCTGGGGCATGGGCACCGCGACCTTCCCGGCGCTGATGTTCCAGGCGGAAGCGCGTGCCGCGATCCGCCGCGACGGCACCGGTGCAATGGAGATCGGCGCGCATGACATGGGGCAGGGCGCCTGGACGGCACTCGCCCAGATCGCAGCCGACGGTCTCGGCCTCGATATCGATCGCGTCACGTTCAAGGCCGGAACGTCCGACCTACCCGACGCCGGCATTGCCGGCGGCTCGGCGCACACGGCGACCGCGGGCGCCGCGATCCACAGCGCCGGCGCGGCCGTGATTGCAAAGCTCGCCGCTCTTGCCACCGGCGACGAGCGCTCGCCGCTGTTCGGAGCAGGCAATGCCGGCGTGGTCGCGCGCGATGGAAAGCTGTTCCGGCGTGACGACGGGAATCGCGGCGAGAGCTACGCCGAGATCCTCGCGCGTGCCGGCGTCGCGGAGGTCGAGGCGCGTGGCACCGGCGCGCCAAATCCTGCGGCGATGGAGGAGTATGCCATGCACGCCCATGGCGCGGTGTTCGCGGAGGTGAAGGTCGATCCCGAACTCGGCCAGGTCCGCGTCACGCGCATGGTCGGCGCCTTCGCCGCGGGGCGCATCGTCAATCCGCATCTGGTGAAGAGCCAGCTGTTCGGCGGCATGATCTGGGGCATGTCCTTCGCGCTGCACGAGGAGGCCATCACCGACCGCCGCAGCGGCCGGATCATGAATGCCAATCTCGGGGAGTACCACATCCCCGTGAATGCCGACGTGCCGCCGCTCGACGTGATCACGGTCGAGGAGCACGACCCGCATGTGAATGCGCTCGGGATCAAGGGCGTCGGCGAGATCGGCATCACCGGCAGTGCGGGCGCGGTCGCCAACGCCGTCTGGCACGCGACCGGGGTGCGCGTGCGCCGCTTTCCGATCCGCATCGAGGAATTGCTGACGCAGCCTTGAGCGCTGCGGCGATGTCAACGAGAGCCGCGCGGAGATCGCCGCACGGCTGGCGCCCCGCGTCGAAGCGTCAGTTCATCTTCCGCCGGAGGGCCTTGATCGCCTCTCTCTGCGTCTCGATGTATGCGGCGATGGCCTCGCGCAGCTCGCGCGAGTGGAGCTTGTCGGCATCGCGCCGAACTTCGTCGAGCGCGGCTTCTGCATTGGCGAGCGTGATCTTCATCGGCGAGCCCTGTTACGAAGCGGCCCCGGAGTGCCTAGGAGTCCGGGGCCATAACCTCAGCACCTCTGCGCCAGGCTGCTCGGCTACGGCTCGTAATATATAGAGGTTCGGCTCGCGGAAATTGAGATGGCTCAAGCTCCGTAGGAAACCGGTGGCTCCGTAATATCCCGGAGGATTTTGATCCGCGTCAAAACGTCGGCGGCGTGCAGGCCGAGATCACTTCGCACGGCTTGCCGCCGACGCAGCGGAAGCGATGCGGGCGGCGGCTCTCGAAATAATAGGCATCGCCGGGATTGAGGATGCGGCGCTCGTCCTCGACGGTGACTTCGAGCTTGCCTGAAATCACGATGCCGCCTTCCTCGCCGTCATGGACGAGATGCACGCGCCCGGTGTCGCTGCCGGGCTCGTAGCGCTCTTTCAGAATCTGCAGGCTGCGGCCGAACAGATTGTCGCCGACTTGCCGATACGAGATCGGCTTCTTGCCGACCTCGGTCAGCTCTTCGGCGCGATAGAAGATCTTGCGCCGGCTCTCCGGCTCCAGTGCGAAGAACTCGGCGAGCCCCATCGGGATGCCGTCGAGGATGCGCTTGAGCGCGCCGACCGACGGGTTCATCTGGTTGGATTCGATCAGCGAAATCGTCGAATTGGTGACGCCGGCGCGCTTGGCAAGCTCGCGCTGCGACAGCTTCTGGCGCGCCCGGATGAATCGCAGCCGTCCACCGATGTCGACGCTCATGCCCCTGGTCCCTGTTGCAGGTGTTGCGGATCGCGCAAATATGGACCAGCGGCCCCAGTGAAATCAATGGCTTGCAGGTCACCAGAAAAGGACTTGTTGCGCCTTGGAAGCCGTGCCTCTGCTATCTCGTCAGCAAAGGAGCGCGGCCGTGACCCTTCATCAGATTCCGAACACTATCAAGACCGACTCGTTCTGGATGCCGTTCACGGCCAACCGTCAGTTCAAGAAGGCGCCGCGCCTGTTCTCCTCGGCCGAGGGCATGCACTACACCACCGTCGACGGCCGCAAGGTGATCGACGGCTCCGCCGGCCTCTGGTGCGTTAATGCCGGCCACGGCCGCAAGCAGATCGCCGCCGCGGTCGAGCGGCAGCTGATGACGCTGGACTTCGCGCCCACGTTCCAGATGGGCCATCCGCTGGCGTTCGATTTCGCCGAGCGGCTCGCCGAGATCGCGCCGAAGGGCCTCGACCGGATCTTCTTCACCAATTCCGGCTCCGAGTCGGTGGACACCGCGCTCAAGATCGCGCTCGCCTATCATCGCGCCACCGGCCAGTCGAGCCGCACCCGCCTGATCGGACGTGAGCGCGGCTATCACGGCGTCGGCTTCGGCGGCACGTCGGTCGGCGGCATGGTCGCCAACCGCCGCGCCTTCGCGACCCTGCTGCCGGGCGTCGACCACATCCGCCACACCCACGATCTCAGCCGCAACGCCTTCGCCAAGGATCAGCCGGAGCATGGTGCCGAGCTCGCCGACGATCTCGAGCGCCTGGTTGGCCTGCACGGCGCCGAGACGATCGCCGCCGTCATCGTCGAGCCGGTGCCGGGTTCGACCGCGGTGCTGCCGCCGCCGAAGGGCTATCTCCAGCGCCTGCGCGAGATCTGCGACAAGCACGGCATCCTCCTGATCTTCGACGAGGTCATCACCGGCTTCGGTCGCCTCGGCACGCCGTTCGCCGCCAACTTCTTCGGCGTCACGCCGGACCTGATGACGACGGCCAAGGGCATCACCAACGGCACCATTCCCTGCGGCGCGGTGTTCGCGAGCCGCAAGGTGCACGACGGGATGATGGTCGGCCCCGAGAACCAGATGGAGCTGTTCCACGGCTACACCTATTCGGCGCATCCGACGGCCTGCGCCGCCGGCATCGCGACGCTCGACATCTACAAGGACGAAGGCCTGCTCACGCGCGGTGCGTCGATCGCCGAATACTGGCGCGATGCGCTGCATTCGCTGAAGGGCCTGCCGAACGTCGTCGACATCCGCAATTGCGGCCTGATGGGCGCGGTCGAGCTGGCGCCGCGCGCCGGTGTGGTCGGTGCGCGCGGTTACGACGTGATGGTCGACTGCTTCAACACCGGCCTCTACCTGCGCATGAGCGGCGATAGCTTCGCGATGTCGCCTCCGCTCATCGTCGAGAAGAGCCACATCGACCAGATGGTCTCGATCCTCGGCGACGCCATCAAGAAGGTGGCCTGATAATTGCTCTCGCCGTTGCGAAAGTTCTTCTTGGCAGCGGCGAGCGTGATGCCGCGGGAGTTTGACGAAGCGTGAAAGTTCTGATCCTCGGCAGTGGTGTCATCGGTGTCACCTCTGCCTACTACCTTGCGCGTGCCGGCCATGACGTGACGGTCGTCGACCGTCAACCTGAGCCGGCACTGGAGACCTCTTTCGCCAATGCCGGCGAGGTGTCGCCCGGCTATTCCTCGCCCTGGGCGGGCCCCGGCGTGCCGGTGAAGGCGGTCAAGTGGCTCTTGATGAAGCACGGCCCGCTGGTGATCCGGCCGAAGCTCGATCCGGTGATGTGGGTCTGGCTGCTCAAGATGCTGCGCAACTGCACCAGCGCGCGCTACGCGGTCAACAAGAGCCGGATGATCCCGATCGCGGAATACAGCCGCGACTGCCTGCGCGACCTGCGCCGCGACATCGGCATTCAATATGACGAGCGCTCGCAGGGCACGCTGCAGCTGTTCCGCCACCAGGCGCAGCTCGACGGCACCGGCGAAGACATCGCCGTGCTCAAGCAATATGGCGTGCCCTTCGAGGTGCTGGGCCGCGAAGGCTGCATCGCGGTCGAGCCGGCGCTCGCCGGCGTGAAGGAGAAGTTCGCCGGCGGACTTCGCCTGCCGCAGGACGAGACCGGCGACTGCCACATGTTTACGCAGGCGCTTGCCAAGCATGCCCAGGCGCTCGGCGTGCGCTTCATGTTCAACACCGGCATCGACCGCATCGTCACCGACGGCGCACGCGTCAGCGGCGTCGCGACCAGCGCCGGCCTGTTGCAGGCCGAGGCCTACGTCCTCGCGCTCGGAAGCTGGTCGTCGCGACTCGTTGCGCCGCTCGGTATTTCGCTGCCGGTCTATCCGGTGAAGGGCTATTCGATCACTGTGCCGATCAAGGACGCTTCCGGCGCGCCGGAATCGACCGTGATGGACGAGAGCTACAAGGTCGCGATCACGCGCCTCGGCAATCGCATCCGTGTCGGCGGCACTGCCGAAATCTCGGGCTTCTCGAGCAAGCTCTATGACGCCCGCCGCGCCACGCTGGATCACTCCTTGACTGATCTGTTCCCGCGCGGCGGCGATCTGTCCAAGGCGACGTTCTGGAGCGGCCTGCGTCCGATGACGCCGGACGGCCCGCCCGTGATCGGCCCGACGCAATACGCCAATCTCCACCTCAACACCGGACACGGCACGCTCGGCTGGACCATGTCCTGCGGTTCGGGACGGGTGCTCGCGGACATGCTGTCAGGCAAGAAGCCGGAGGTCGACGTCAGCGCGATGACGGTGGATCGGTATACGCACCGGTTCGGGTGATTGACGCTGTCATTCCGGGTCGATGCGAAGCATCGAATCCGGAATCTCGAGATTCCGGGTTCGCCTCTTCGAGGCGCCCCGGAATGACGGCAATTGACTACCCCGCCCCCGTCACGCAATTCACCCACAGCACCACGGCTCTGGCATCCTGCGCCGGATTGGAAAACCGGTGCGGCCGGCGGCTGGCGAAGCGAAAGCTGTCGCCCGTCTTCAGCGACCACGTCTCGCTGTCCACCGTCAGCATCATCTCGCCTTCAAGCACGAGGCCGGCTTCCTCGCCGTCGTGGGTGTAGAGCTTGTCGCCCGCGGAGCCGCCGGGATCGATGTGCACCAGGAACAGGTTGAGCCGGTTGTCGCTGCCCGCGGCGCTCAGCAATTGCTTCGAAATTCCGGTGCGCCAGAGTTTCAGTTCCGGCCGCTGAAGCCCGCGCGTCACCACCTGGTCGGAGGCACCGTCGGCACTTGGGTTCGAACCGAACAAAGCCGCCATGCCGACGCCGAGCACGTCGGAGAGCGTTGCCAGCGCGCGCAGCGACGGCGACGACAGGCCGCGCTCGATCTGGCTGAGGAAGCCGATCGACAGGCCGGTGCGCGCGGCGACCGTTTCCAGCGAGAATTGCCTGACGCGCCTGATATCGCGGATGCGACGGCCGACCGCGACGTCCATCGCGGGCTCGGCCGGCTTGGTCATCGCCTTGGCCGGCGCCGTCTTGGCCTTCAGCTTCCTGGCCGGCTTTGCGGCGGCCGGTTTGCGCATTCTTTTGCCACCGCTCACGTCAAACCGCTTCCTTCATGTGCATGAAAACCGCTTGCATCACCTGCGAAAGTGTGACCAAATTTTCATATTGGTGAAAATAGGCCGAAACGGCTTGGCCCGCAATGTCTGCGATCAAGACATCTGCGAGCGCCGCCAGCGGCCGGACCCAAAGGGGGATGCGATGGCGTTGAAGCGTTTTGTCCAGGCCGCAGTCGCGGCGCTCGCGATTGCCGCGGTCGTGCCGGCCTCCGCGCAGCAGGTGCTGAAGGTCGGCTCGACGCCGACGGGCATTCCCTTCACCTTCCTCGACACCAAGACCAATACCATCCAGGGCATCATGGTCGATCTCATCACCGAGATCGGCAAGGACGCCGGCCTCAACGTGCAGATCGAGCCGATGTCGTTCTCCGCGCTGATCCCGTCGCTGACCTCGAGCAAGATCGACATCATTGCGGCCGCGATGTTCATCACGGCGCCGCGCAAGGAGGTCGTCGACTTCTCCGACCCGATCTACACTTATGGCGAAGGTCTGGTGGTGCCGAAGAACGACACCAAGGCCTACGCCACGCAGGACGACCTGAAGGGCGAGACGGTCGGCGCCCAGGTCGGCACCGCCTTCGTCGACGCGTTGAAGAAGTCGGGACTGTTCGCCGACGTCAAGGCCTACGACACCATTCCCGACATCCTGCGCGACGTGAACACCGGCCGCCTCAAGGCCGGCTACGCCGACTATCCGATCCTCGCCTACAATCTGAAGCAGGGCGGCTTCCCCGATGTGCGGCTCGTCGACAGCTACAAGCCGGTCACGGTCGGCTCGGTCGGCATCGGCGTGCGCAAGGGCGACAGCGCGCTGCTCGGCAAGATCAACGCCTCGCTGGCCAAGCTCAAGGCCAACGGCACCATCGACAAGATCCTCGAAAAATGGGGCCAGAAAGCCCAGGGCTGATGGTTAGAGGCTGATCGAAGGCTGCCCGATGAAAGGCTTTTGGCACGACGCTGCCGAGTTCTTCCCGATCCTGATGAGCGGCGTCGCGCTGACGATCGTCGTCACCATCGGCTCGCTGCTGCTCTCGACGGTGCTCGGCCTGATCTGGGCGATGATGCGGGTCTCCGGCATCAAGGTCCTGTCGATGCTCAGCGCCAGCCTGATCAACGTGATCCGCGGCATCCCGATCATCGTGCTCCTGTTCTACCTCTACTTCGTGATGCCCGATCTCGGTGTCACGCTGTCGGCCTTGCAGGCCGCCATCCTCGGGCTCGGCATCGCCTATTCGGCCTACCAGGCGGAAAACTTCCGCGCCGGCATCGAGGCGATCGACAAGGGCCAGATCGAGGCGGCGCAGTCGATCGGCATGGGCTGGTGGCTCACCATGCGCCGCGTGGTGCTGCCGCAGGCGGTGCGCATCGTGCTGCCTCCCTACGGCAACGTCATGATCATGATGCTGAAGGATTCGTCGCAGGCCTCGACCATCACGGTCGCCGAGCTTGCGCTGCAGGGCAAGCTGATCGCGTCCTCGACCTTCAAGAACACCAGCGTGTTCACGCTGGTGGCGCTGATGTACCTCACCATGAGCATTCCGCTGATCCTGCTGGTTCGCCACTTCGAAAAGCGGGCGGGCAAGAAATGATCGAGCTCACCGACGTTCACAAGAGTTTCGGCAAGGTCGAGGTGCTCAAGGGCATCACGGCGAAGGTCGAGAAGGGCGAGGTGGTCTGCATCGTCGGCCCGTCCGGCTCCGGCAAGTCGACCATCCTGCGCTGTATCAATGGGCTGGAAAGCTACGATCGCGGCGAGATCAATGTCGAAGGATTGAAGGTCGACCGCGATGCGCCGTCGATCGTGAACGTCCGCACCCAGGTCTCGATGGTGTTCCAGCGCTTCAACCTGTTTCCGCATCGCACGGTGCTGGAGAACGTGGTCGAGGGCCCGCTCTACGTGAAGAAGGAGGCGCGTGCGCAAGTGCTCGAGCGCGGCCGCGCGCTGCTCGCCCAGGTGGGCCTCGCCGAAAAGGCCGACGCGCACCCGCCGCAGCTTTCCGGCGGCCAGCAGCAGCGCGTCGCGATCGCGCGCGCGCTCGCGATGCAGCCCAAGGCGATCCTGTTCGACGAGCCGACCTCGGCGCTCGATCCCGAACTCGTCGGCGACGTTCTCGGCGTGATGCGCAAGCTCGCCGACGACGGCATGACCATGGTCGTCGTCACCCACGAGATGGGCTTCGCCCGCGACGTCGCCGATCGCGTGCTGTTCATCGACGGCGGCGTCATCGTCGAGCAGGGGCCGGCCAAATCGGTGCTCAACCAACCCCAGCACCCGCGCACGCAGGATTTCCTGCGCCGGGTGCTGCATCCGCTCTGATCGGTCTTCGCCATGACTGCGCGCCTGCCTCTGCCGCCCTCGATTTATGCCGACACCGCTGTGGCGCCGGTCGCCACGCCGCCGCTCGACGTCGACAAGACCGTCTCCGTCGCGATTATCGGCGGCGGCTACACCGGCCTGTCCACCGCGCTGCATCTGGCGGAGCAGGGCGTCGAGGCCCTGGTGCTGGAGGCGCAGGAACCGGGCTGGGGCGCGTCCGGCAACAATGGCGGCCACACCAATCCCGGCCTGAAGCACGATCCCGACCAGATCGAGGCCGATTTCGGCACTGAACTTGGCCTCCGCATGATCGAGTTCTCGTACGGCACGCCGAATTTCACGCACGAGCTGATCCGTCGCTACCAGATCCCGTGCGAGGCGCGGCAAAACGGAACGCTGCGTGCGGCCTATAACGAGGCCAGTGCCGCTGCGATCGAGAAGACGGCGCAGCAATGCATCCGCCGCGGCATGCCGGTGACATATCTGAACCGCGAGCAGCTGCGCGAGATGACCGGCACCGACCGTTATATCGGCGCCATGCTGGACGCGCGTGGCGGCGACCTGCATCCCCTCAGCTATGCCCGCGGTCTCGCGCGCGCCGCGATCTCGGCGGGCGCGAAGGTGCATGGCGAGACGCCGGCGCTGTCGCTGCGCCGCGACGGCGCGCATTGGCGCATCGAGACGCCGCGCGCGGTGGTTCGTGCGGAAAAGGTGCTGCTCGCCACCAATGGCTTCACCGATGATCTCTGGCCGGCGCTTCGCCGCACCATCGTGCCGGTGTTTTCCTCGATCGTCGCCTCCGCGCCGCTCTCCGAGGAGGTCGCCCGCTCGATCATGCCGACGCGTCCCGTGCTCTACGAGAGCGGCCACATCACGGTCTACTACCGCATCGATCAGCACAACCGCCTCTTGATGGGCGGCCGCGGCCCGATGCGCTGGATCAGCTCGCCGTCGGATGTCTCCTATCTCATCCGCTACGCCGAGCGGCTATGGCCGCAGCTGAAGGGCGTCGCCTGGACCCATGGCTGGAATAGCCGGCTCGCGATCACCAAGGACCACTATCCGCATGTGCACGAGCCCGCCGAAAGTATCCTGATCTCGCTCGGCTGTAACGGCCGCGGCGTCGCGCTCTCGACCGCGATGGGCGCGCAGCTCGCCCGCCGCCTGATCGGCGGCGCCAAGGCCGAGATCGACATGCCCGTCACCGGCATCAAGCCGATCCCGATGCATGCGTTCTGGCCGGTGGGGGTGACGACCGCGGTCATCACAGGGCGCGTGCGGGACCGGCTCGGCATATGAAGAAGGCGCCGCCTTGTCAGGGGCGGCGCCTTGCAGGAATTGCAGATCGCGTCAGCAGCGGCCCTGCTTCCACAGTCCGGGCGGGCACCCGTGACCGCGCCAGCCGACCTTGCGTCCATGCGACCATCCGGGCGGCGTGCCATGGTAATGATGGCCCATCGCGTGGCCGTAACCGTGGCCGTAACCGTGGCCGTGACCACCCTTTGCAAACGCAGGGTTGGTCAGTGTGAAACCCGCCGCAATGATCAGCGACGCGGCGAGCGCAAGTTTCTTCATCATGTTCTCCAGTGGGGCGAGCGCACTTGTCCGATCAATGAACGGACTGTGCGCAGCTAAGTTCCCTGCAAATGTGGAGGAGTCGTGACGCTCGCGGAGATGCGCGATCGCGCATCGGCTCAACGCGTGCTGGCACATCCGCGCTTGCGACGTGCCCGCGGTTCACCGCTGGCACGCTCTCTCGTAAACGGACTCAGGCCTCCGCCACCGCATCGGCCCACGGCTGGAAGATCTCGACCGCGCCGGAATTGACCTCGCCCTCGCGCATCACCACGCTCGGGCAGGCGAATTTCTGCGGCAGCGCCTGCACCCGGCTCTCTTCATAGTCGAAGCGTGCGGCCAGCGCCTTGCGTGTGTCTGCCGGCAGTCTGACATCGCCGATCACGACCGCGCCCTCGCTGGCGTCGATGCGCGGCTGGTGGATCGCCGCGTCGAGGTCCATGCCGAAATCCATTGCGAACGATGCGAGTTGCATCACCGCGGGCAGGATGCGGCGGCCGCCGGAGGCGCCGATGGCGAGACGCTTGCCGTCCCTGGTCTCGGCGATGACGGGCGTGTAGTTGGTGAGGCAGCGCTTGCCCGGAGCGAGCGAGTTGGTGGTGCCGGGCGTCGGATCGAACCACATGATGCCGTTGTTCATGGCGATGCCGGTGTGCGGCGTCACGTATTTCGAGCCGAAGGACGAAAGCAGTGTCTGCGTCACCGCGGCGACATTGCCGTGGCGGTCGACGACGGAGAAATGCGTGGTGCAGGCTGGTGCCAGATATTCGGCGCCGAGCGAGCGCTTGCCGTCGGCATCGCCCATGTCCTTGAGCCGTTCGCGATAGGCAGCTTGCAGGGCGAGCGCATATTCGGCGTAGGTGGCGGCATCGGGTGCACCTGCCGGTTTCAGATTCTGCTGCAACAGGCGCAGCGCGTGCGCCAGCGTCGGTCCGGCGGTGAGCTCCGGCGTCGCAAACACCTTGCCGCCGCGATAGGGGATCGCCAGCGGCTCGCGCAGATGGGCGCGGAATGCGGCGAGGTCCTCGACCGACAGCGAGCCGCCGTCGGCCTTGATGTCGGATGCGATGCTTTTGGCGAGATCGCCCTGGTAGAAATCACGCGGTCCGGCTTCGGCGAGG
Organism: Bradyrhizobium sp. B025; assembly: GCF_042257955.1. NCBI lineage: Bacteria > Pseudomonadati > Pseudomonadota > Alphaproteobacteria > Hyphomicrobiales > Nitrobacteraceae > Bradyrhizobium > Bradyrhizobium sp. B025. The sequence goes on from NZ_CP170150.1 coordinate 1,680,988, forward strand.
TGCGATAGCGTTGCCTTCAACTTGTCCTGCGGCAGCCGCGTCTCGGACTTGATGCCCCATGGCGCGGTCGGCGGCAGGCCGTCCTTCAGGAACGCCGCCGCGCTCGCGGGATAGCGCCGGAGGTCAGCCGCCGAGCTTGCGATCGTCAGTGTGGTCCACCAATCGGCCAGCAGGCCTTCGCCGGCGAGCGCGGCGGCCGGCGCGACCAGGTCTTTCCACGGCAGTTTGGCGTGGCGGCGATGCGCTTCCTCCATGCCGGCGACGACGCCGGGCACGGCGATCGCGCCGGGGCCGTGGATGTTGCGATCGTCCTTCACCCGCGGCCAGGGAAAGAGATCGGACGCTGCGCCTTCGCCGCTGAGCGGATAGTCCGCGACGCGCAGGCTCTGCGGGGCGCACATGCCGTAGTCGATCACCTCGGTGCGATTTTCCCCGGCACGGTAGAGCACCATCGCGCCGCCGCCGCCGATGCCGCTGTTCCAGGGCTCCAGCACGTTCAGCGCCATGGTGGTCGCGACGATCGCGTCGACGCAATCGCCGCCCGCGGCCAGCACTTGCGCGCCCACTTCGGCGGCCCGGCGCGATTGCGCGGCGACGATACCGCCCTTGGTCTTGACGGCAGGCTTGCGGACGGTTTGGGCGAGGCTGAACTGATGAGGCATGATGCGGTCTTGTGTCTGTCTTCGCTGGTCTTGGCTTGGTGGTGCCGACTTGAAAAGCTCCGCATTTGGCGAAGCGCGCGGACAATGGCACATTGCGGCCAACGAGAACATCCAAAGGGAGAAGCGGCATGGCTGGTGTGAAACAGGCGCGGGATGGCGCGGTCGGGATCCTGACGCTGGACGAGCCGGCGAGCCTGAACGCGATGACGCCGGACCTGCTCGGCGCGCTGGCTGTCGCCATCGGCGACATGACGCAGGACGAGGGCGTTCGCGCGCTGATCCTCACCGGCGCCGGGCGCGGCTTCTGCTCGGGACAGAATTTGAAGGCCTCCGAGGCGCTCGGCGAGGACATCGCCGCCGGCGTGATGGGCTTCTACTGGCCGGCCTTCAAGGCGCTCCGCGAATGCCGCGTGCCCGTCGTCGTCGCCGTCAACGGGGTGGCGGCCGGCGGCGGCTTCAGCCTCGCGATGGCCGGCGACATCATCGTCGCGGCGCGGTCGGCGAGCTTCATCCAGGTGTTCAGCCGCATTGCGCTGGTGCCCGATCTCGGCTCGACCTGGCTGCTGCCGCGCCTGGTCGGCCGGCAGCGGGCGCTCGAGCTGATGCTGCTCAACGAGCCGCTGACGGCGGAACGCGCCCAGGAGATCGGCCTGGTGCGGCAGGTCGTCGACGACGAGAAGCTGATGGGAGAGGCGCTGGTGCTGGCGCGCCGCCTGGCGGAGGGCCCGCCGCGCGCTTTGGTCGCAACCCGCGCGCTGGTCGAGGAGAGCGAGCACGCGACCTATGAGGCCCAGTTCCGCCGCGAGATCGAGCTTCAGGCCACGATCCGGAAAAGCGCCGACGCCATCGAAGGCCGCAATGCCTTCGTCGAGAAGCGTAAGGCGAAGTTCACCGGGCGGTGACGAGCCGAAGACGTCAATGCCCGGGAGCTGCCCGGGCATAGCGAGTTTGGAGAACCGGTTTGCGGCAAGCGGCGAGACGACAGCTTCAGAGCGCGCGGTTCAGACGGCTGGCCTGATACTTGGCGTGCCATTTCGGGCCGGGGCCGCGCATGTAGTGCAGCTCGGGGCGGTAGGGGTCGCCGGCGACCCTGACCAGCGTCAGCCATTTGGTGGCAACGAAGTTCAAGGGCTGGCGGAGCAGGCTCAAGGACGCGATCAGCATGGCATCACCTCAATGCGGCTTGCCGAGCATGGCGGTGAAGGGGAGGTCGAAAATCTCCTCGCCGTCGTCGCCGCTGACATGGATCACCCAGTCGCGCCAGTCTTCCGCACCGGGCGTCAGGATCATCGAACGCATGATCTGGGCGGCACGGTCACGTGCCTCGGTCAGATTGGCTACCGCCGTGCCGTACCGATCGATCAGCGTGCCTTCGGTATTCGAGCAGTGGAAATACATCTGAACCATACACGCCTCCTGTAGAAAGCGATTGGGACGGCAAACCGATACCATCGGAAACGGTCGAAAAATATTCGGGTCGAGCCCGGTAAGGGAATCTACGGAGGTTGGTCGGCACCAAGGTCGTTACAGGTTTAATCACAGGCGGGTGATCGGCAACTGGACGGCGCGCAGGCGGCATGGAACAACCCTGGACGATACGTCCGGGAGGCCGCTGTGAACGACTTCACATTCCGCTGTGAACGCCCGAGCCTGCGCTTGTTTGCGGCGGCCGTCGTCGCAGTGCTGCTCGGCCTGGCCCCGGCCTCGTCCGAGTCGCTCAGGAAAAGCGGCTATGCGATTGGCACGGAAAGCTGCGGCAGCGGCGATCTCGCCTTTCCCAGACTCCAGATCGACATGAAGGCCGGATTTTGCGCCGGCCTCGTCGCCAGCGAGGAGGATCACCTCAAGTTTCCGCGTTCAATCGTCCAGGTGCCCGGCCGCGACCTGTTCGTGGTGGCCGACATGGGCGGCTGGGGCCACACCGATGGACGGCTGCTGCTGCTCGATCCGCATGCGCCCTTGGGCCAGCGGTTCAAGGAACTGCTGACCGGCCTCGAATATCCGTTCGGCCTCGTGATCGGCCCGGACAGGAAGCTCTACGCCTCGACCGCGGAGGCGATCTTCCGGTTCGATCCGCTCGCGGACAATCCGCGCGGTACGGTCGAGACCGTCATCCGTCACATGCCGGGCCGCCGGATCACGCTGCCCGACGGCACCAGGCTCGACGAGAGTGCGCATCCGCTCAAGCAGTTCGTCTTTGACAGGAGCGGCCGGCTGTTCGTCAATGTCGGCTCGCACAGCGACGACTGCATCACGCGTCCGCCGATCACAAAACCCTGTGCGGCGGCCGAGGGTGCCTCCGCGATGGCCGCGATCTGGCTGTTTACGCCGCCGTCAGGCGGCGTCTTCCCGGCATTGAGGCCAAACGACCCTGACCAGCCGCACACCGTCTATGCGCGTGGCCTGCGCAACTCGATGGCGCTGGCGCTGCATCCGAATTTCCCCGATGCCGGCTACGCCTTCCTGCAAGGCGAGAACGGCCGCGACCTGCCCGACATCTTCAAGCCCAACGAGGAGATCAACGCGATCGAGCAGGGCAGGCACTATGGCTGGCCCTATTGCTACGACCTGTCGACGCCGAGCCCCGAGTTCAGGAGCGTGCTGCAATCCGGGACCTACAAGTCGCTCTGCACGGCCAATGCGCTCTACAAGCCGCCGTTCTCGCTGCTGCCGCCGCACGGCGCGCCGCTTGCGATGCTCTATTATCACGGCGCGAAATTCCCGGAGCTCGAGGGCAAGCTGCTGGTCGGCCTGCATGGCTATCGCCCGACCGGCAGCCGCGTGCTCGCCTACGATGTCGACGACCACGGTTTTCCCAGGCCGAGCCCGGCGCCAGTGCGCTACCATGTCAGCTGCGCGGCTGATCCGACCCACAGCTTCCAGACCGACGCCGGCGAGGTCGCTGCCGCGCCGTTCGAGGAGCTGATTGCAGGCTGGCACCGCGTCAACGGCGCGCGGCCGCAAGGCGCGCCGGTCGGCATGACGGTCGCCGAGGACGGCGCGATCTGGCTGGTCGAGGACAAGAACCAGACCGTGATCCGCATCGACCGTGCCGCGGGCGACGCGCCTCAGCCGCTGCCCTGCGACACGCGCAGCCAGGCGATGATCGACCAGCTCGCGGCCTTCATCGCCAGGGACGCGCAGAACAGCGTTCGCCTCACCACGCTGCGCAAGGGCCTCGTCGAGAAGCATTGCCTCGGCTGCCATTCGGATTTCGGCCTGAAGGCAGGACAGTCGGAAGCGGAGAAGGATGCGACGGTGCTCCGCTTCATGCTGTCGCAGGACGGCTGGATCTATCCGGGCGACCCCGATTCCGGCAGGCTGCGGACGCGCCTTCGCGGTCTCGGCGCCGAGAAGCTGATGCCGCCGGGCGGCGAAAGCCTGCCGAAGACCGAGCCCGGTTACGCACGCCTGCTCGATACCGCTGACCTGCTCGTTGCCAGAATGGTTCCGGGAACGCGGATGCGGATCAAGGCCGGTCCGCCGCAACGCAGGTTCTTTGGCAAAACCAACAAGGAATGCGGCGAAATACCGGCTGCCAAGGTCGTTGTCGTGACACAAAGGAGCGCTGTAGACAAAACCGGCTTCAGCCGATTCTTCCGGCCGGCCGATCCCTATCTGAATGGCGAGTGCACCGACGACGATGGCTATTACATCCGGCAGGAATTTCTGGTGCCTGTGCAGTAGCATCTTGCTCATCGCGACGCCGCCGGCCGCTGCCGAAACCAAGCTGTTCGACAGCGTGCAGGTCACGCCCGCGAGCGAATACACTTTCGGCATCGAAGGACCCGCCGCCGATCTCGACGGCAATTTGTTCGTCGTCAATCTCGGCAAGGCCGGCACCATCGGCAGGCTGCCTGCGGGCGCTGCGGCTTCGGAGCTGTTCACGACGCTCCCCGATGGCAGCGTCGGCAACGCGATCCGTTTCGATCGGAGCGGCGCGATGTTCATTGCCGATTACAAGAAGCACAACATCTTCACCATTGCGAAGGGAAGCACCGAACCTGCCATCTGGTTTCACTCCGACGAGATGAACCAGCCCAACGACATCACGGTCGCGCGCGACGGCACGGTCTATGCGACCGATCCGAACTGGAAGGGCCGCGAGGGCCACATCTGGCGCATCGCGAAAGCCGCCGACGGAACGGTGCAGGGGCAGGTGATGCCGGCGCCCCGCGCGATGGGCACCACCAACGGCATCGATCTCAGTCCGGATGGCAAGACGCTCTATGTCGGCGAATCCAGCAGCGGTCAGATCTGGTCCTACACGATCAGCGGCAAAGAGCTCACCGGCGCAAAGCTGGTGAAGTCGTTTCAGCCCGACACCGTCGACGGGCTGCGCACCGACGTTGCTGGTCGCCTCTACGTCGCGCGCATCCTCAAGGGCACGATCGCGCTGATGAAACCCAATGGCGCGGTCGAGCGCGAGATCGTGCTGAAGGGCAAGGAGCCGACCAACCTCGCCTTCGGCGGCAGCGACGGCAAGACCGTCTTCGTCACGCAGCGTCAGGGCGGCTTTGTCGAATCCTTCCGTACCGATCAGCCGGGCCGCGAGCACTGCCTCCAGCGCGGGCGCTGCTGAGCATCACAGGCGATCTGCTTGCGACGCAGAGCGGTGCGACAGAGGCGGCATTCTTCTCGCTTGCATCTGGCCGCCGCAGCGATCAAGAATCTGTGGCACCGTCAAAGCGACCACGGAGTGTTTGAGTGAAAGCCGTCCATACCGAACTGCACCGCAGCCATGATCCGCAATTCTTCCTGGTTCGCGGTGTCGTCAAGCGCACCACCGAGCAGCCCGAGCGCGCCGACCGCCTGCTCAAGGGGTTGAAGGACGGCAAGCATCAACTGGTCGAGCCGACGACATTCGGGCAGGGACCCCGCGCGCGCATCCACAGTCCGGAATATCTGTCGTTTCTGAGCGAGGCCTGGGACGCCTGGACCGCGCTCGGCGATTCCGGCCCCGAGATGATCGGCAACATCCATCCCGTGCGGCATGCCGCGACCTATCCGACCCACATCGTCGGCAAGCTCGGCTGGCACACGGCCGACACCGCAGCGCCGATCGGCCCGGGCACCTGGGCCGCGGCCTGTGCTGCGACGGATGTTGCGGTCACCGCCGCGCAGATGGTGATGGATGGCGAGGACGCGACCTACGCGCTCTGCCGTCCGCCCGGCCATCACGCCTATCGCGACATGGCCGGCGGCTTCTGCTTTCTCAACAACAGCGCGATTGCAGCCGCGCATCTGCGGCTCAAGCACGAGCGCGTCGTGATCCTCGACGTCGACGTCCACCACGGCAACGGCACGCAAGGCATCTTTTATGCGCGGCCGGACGTGTACACGGTGTCGATCCATGCCGATCCTGTCGCATATTATCCTTATGTCTGGGGCTATGCGCACGAGCGCGGCGAAGGCCCGGGCCTCGGCACCAATCTCAACATCCCGCTGGCGATCGGCACCGGCGACGACGGCTACATCCAGGCGATGGATGTCGCGCGCAAGGCGATCGAGTCCTTTGCTCCCGGCGCCCTCGTCATCGCGCTCGGCCTCGATGCCTCCGAGCACGATCCACTGAAGGGCCTTGCCGTTACCACGCCGGGTTTCCGCCGTATCGGCCAGGCCATCGCCAGGATGGGCCTGCCGACCGTGTTCGTGCAGGAGGGCGGCTATCTCTCGGAGATCCTGGGTGCGAACCTGACCTCGGTGCTGGCAGGGTTTGAAGAAGCGCGGTGATATCTTCGCCTCTCCCCGCGTGCGGGGAGAGGCCGGAATTTGCGACAGCAAATTCCGGGTGAGGGGGGACTCTCCCCGCAAGCGGGGAGAGGGGGAAAACTCAGAACATCCCGCTCGCCGCAAGTGCCTTGCAGACGTGCTGCATCTCGGCCTCGTCCGCGACCATGTCGAGCATGATCGTGGTCAGGCCCTTCGCCGCGAAATCCTTCAGCTTCGCGCCGATCTCGGCATAGCTGCCGACGAGATAGGGGCAGTCGGCCTGGAAGGTCAGGAACGGCAACAGCCAATAGCCATTGTCCGCGAGCTCGCCGCTTTGCCCCTCGTACAGCCGCCGCTTCCACACGGAGTCGCTGTTCTCCACGGTGAGCGCGAGCAGCTCGCGATCATCGGGATTGTCGCGAAAGCGCGCCCTGGCCGCCTGCCGCGCCTCGTCGCGGCTCTCGCGCGCGAAAATGCCGAAATTCATGCCTGATACATCGAGCCCGCGATCGAGGTCCGGCGGCAACATCTGCATCTTGATGCAGCCGGTCTCCTTCGCCACGCGCTGTGCCGCCTCGGACTGGCCCGCGATCAGAAATTCCGGCATCAGCTCCGCGGGCAGGCGGGGGCGCAGTTGCAGGTTGCTCGCACGGTAGTACCGGCCCGCGACATTCACCGGCCGCGGGCTTGAGAGCAACTGGCGCATCAGCGCGACGAATTCGCCAAGACGGACGTAGCGGTTCGCATGGGACTGGTCGTCGCCGAGGCCCTGCAAGTCGCTGACCGCGGTGCCCGTGATCATGTTGAGATAGACCTTGCGGCCGTAGAACTGCGCGAAGGAGGAGACGAATTTGGCTGCCGTGAACGGGTGCATGTAGATGGGGTTGACGGCGATCAGCGGCGAAGATCGCGTCGTCCCTGCCATGATGTGCTGGGCCATTGCCCAGGGCTCGACGAACACGTCGTTGCCTTCGAACAGCAGAATGCCTTCGAAGCCGTTGCTGTCGGCGAACTGCGCCACCCGCATCAGCTCGCCGACATATGTCCTGGGGTCGCGGTTGCGCGAGATCGCGGGGAAGACGCGCAGCCGCGAGGTCGTCATTCAGCCGCTTCCTGGAGCGGCCAGGCGTTGCGGCTGATGGGAAGGCCGCCGTCCGCACGGGAGCCGTCGGCAATCGCGAGGCGATGCGAGGGGGAGGGCGAGCACAGCGAGAAGCGCCATCCCGACGGATCGTCGGCGATGTCGGGTTTGAAGCTGATCTCGATGGCCTCGCGCGACACCTGCATCGCGAAGGCGTCGAGCGGCAAATTGAGGCCAAAGCCCCTGGCCTTCAGATAGGCCTCCTTGAGCGTCCAATAGTCGAAGAAGCGCTCGATCGCCGCCGGCTCCGGCAGGCTGCGCAGCGTTTCGACCTCCTCCGGCGCAAAGAAACGATTCGCGGTGGAGAGCGGGGCGACACGCCGCGACACGGTTTCGACGTCGACGCCGACGGCCTCATGCCCGGACACGACGCAGGCGACGCAGCCATCGGCATGCGACAGGCTGAAATGCAGCGCGATCGAGGTCGCGGGCGCAGCGACAAACGGTCGCCCGTAGCGGCCGGCCCCAAAAGACCAGTCGGAGGGAGCGACGTTGGGCGCGACCCGCGACAGTGCCAGGCGCAGCATGGCATGCGCGAAAATATATTGCCGCCGATGCCGCTCGAACACGAAGCGGTCGGCGCGGACTCGTTCGTCGACCGAGAGCAGGCGCCGGCACGCATCGGCCGCGCCCGGCGCGTCAATAGTCTCGATCAGTCCGACAAACAGTTCAATTCTGTCGTCTGCCATCAATCAGGCCCATGGCGTCAGGCGGAGGCCAAATCCCCCGGTCCTGACGGAAGAATCAATTGAGCAAGAACCAACTGAGCGGAGCGTTGTTATCGGTCCACCCGGGCGAATTCTTGTCGATTTGCAGGCCGGTTTACGAGCTCAAGCTTGTGCGAGACCCCAACTCGCAGGCGAGCGGCCCGTTTTCCGAAAGATTCGTGCGGCGTCCCGGCCGACGAGTCTTACTTTTTCTTCTTGGCCTTCTTCGAGCCGCCCAGCATGGAAAGGCTGGCGTCGACGTCCTTCAGCGCGGACTGGAGCTTCTTCTTCTCGTCGGTCAGCAGCTTTTGCAGGGCCTTGCGGTCCTTGTCGCTCAACGAGGTGCCCTTGGTAAATTTGATGAAACCCATAACACTCCCCCGGATCAAAATAATCGTCCAAATCGAAACGCGAGAATAATCTTGCGCGCTGGCGCCAAATAATCAAGATGCAACTTGGTCATTCACAGCTTTGACGAGTGAATCTGTATTCGCCCGTGCTGTACAGGCGGTCAAGCAGCCCTGCGATCGAGCAATCGGTCGAGCGGCGTGTTGGGTTGGGCGGCGGCGGCCCCCAGCAGCGCGACGAAATCCTCCATCCACTCGCCGACCATACGGGCCTCGAGCAGTTCGCCCTTGTAATTGCATGAACCGGTGATTCCGGTCGGGCGCTCCTTGAGCATCAGCGACAGCCAGGTCTGGTCGATCGGCAGCACCGGCTGCCCCTCGCGCGCGATGTTTCCGATCGATTGCACCGCAATCTCCGGCAGATCGAGCGGCTGGCGCAGGGGATTTTGCAGCGTGAAATACACCTGGAGCAGCGCGGCCGGGTCGATCCCCTGCTGCTCCAGATGGTCGGCCAGCATGTTGAACGGCAACTCCTGCCGCGCATGCGCATCGAGCACGCTCTGGCGCACCTGCACCAAGGCTTGTGCGAACGACAGATCCGGCGTGATTTTCGTGCGGACGATCCCGGTATTCTCGAACGGGCCGACGATTCGGTCGGTGTCCGGCTGGGCGCGATTGGCCATCGCGGTGGCGACCGAGATGTCGGTACGGCCGGTCCGTGCCAGCAGCAGGGCCTTCAGGCCGGTGAGCAGGCACATGAACAGCGTGGCGTTATGCTGACCGGCGAACGCCGTGAGCCGCGCGATCAGGTCGGGTTCGAGCCTGAGCGGATGGTGACCGGTGGATGCGCCCGGGCTCGCGTTGCCGTCGAAGATTGGAGCCGCACCGCGCAGATTCTCCGTCCAGTCGGCGGCCTGGCGGCGTGCGGCGTCGGTGCCGCACCACCAGCGCTGCCAGCGTGCGACGTCCGAAAAGGCCGGCGGCAGCTTCGGCAGCGGCGCTGAGGGACGTCCGGCCAGCGCCGCATAGCGGCTCGACAATTCCTCGAACAGCACGCCGATCGACCAGCCGTCGGCAACGGCATGATGCAGCGTCAGCAGCAGCACGTGATCGTCGGCATGGAGCCGCAACAGCCGTGCCCGCAACAGCGGCGGCCGCGCGGCGTCGAACGGGGTGTAGGTCTCCTGCTCGATCATGAGATCGATCTTCCTGAGTTCGAGGGCCTGGCGCCGCTTGTTGTTGTGCGGCCGCCCGTCGCCAATGACCTCGACGGTGAGGACCGGCCCGAGTTCGCTGGGTGTGGCGATGCGGCTGATCGGCTCCCCGCCGCTCCAGCCGAACGCGGTCCGCAGCGATTCGTGGCGACGCACGATGTCGCCGAACGCCTGGGCGAGGGTGGCCGGATCGAGCGGGCCCTGGAGGCGGAAGGCGAAGGGCAGGTTGAACAGCGGCAGCCCCGGCAGGCTCTGCTCGATGCGAATCATCTGGTCCTGCGCGATCGAGAGCGTTGGAGGGCCGTTTTCAGCCAGCCTTGTTTCAGTGAGTCTTGGCAGGCTTGCAGCAGGCTTGTGCGGCTTCGCCGCCACGGCCTCGTCGACCCGCCGGGCAAGTTCCTCGATCGTCGGCGCCTCGAAGATGGTCTTGATCGGCAGCGAGACGCCGAGCGCGCGGGCGACGCGCGCCATCGCCTGGCCCGCCAGCAGCGAATGGCCGCCGAGATCGAAGAAATTGTCGGTGACACTGAGGTTCTCGACCTTCAGCAGATCGATCCAGATATCCGAGAGCACCTTTTCGGTGAAACGCCGCGCCGGCACGGCCGCATCCGGCTCGGATGCCTCTTGCTGTGCGGGTGCCAGCAGCATGGACCGGTCGATCTTACCATGGGCGTTGAGCGGCACCTGATCCATGAATAGGAATGCGGACGGGATGGCATGGCCGGGCAGTCGGCTCTTCAGGAAGTCGCGCAACTCGCTGGCGCTGACCCGGCTGCCGGGCCTTGCGACGATATGGGCGATCAGCCTGACGTCGCCGCTGGCCTCGCGGCGCGGCTCGACGATGCCGGCGCGCACACTCGGATGGTCAGCCAGCGCATTCTCGATCTCCTTGAGCTCGATGCGGTAGCCGCGGACCTTGACCTGATGGTCGGCGCGGCCGAGGCACTCGATCGTCCCGTCGGCGCGGCGGCGGGCGAGGTCGCCGGTCCGGTACAGCCGGCTAGCAGCCTGGCGCAAGAACGGATCGGGCAGGAAACGTTGCTTGTTCTGCGCGGGATCGTTGATATAGCCGCGGCCGACGCCCGCGCCGCCGATGCAGAGCTCGCCGGTCACGCCGACCGGCTGCGGCTCAAGGTTTGCGTCGAGCACGTAGAGCTGGGTGTTCGGCAGCGGCGCGCCGACCGGAACGTTGCTCGTCGCGGTCGCGGGCGGCTTGGTCAGGCGATGCAGGGAGACGTCGTCGGAACATTCCGATGCGCCATAAGCATTGATCAGCGGCACTTTCGGGCAGCGGGCGAACCAGGCGCGGCAGAGGTCGACCGGCAGCGGCTCGCCGGTCGAGATCAGGAGGCGGAGCCTCGCGAAGGCGCGCAGGATCGGCGCTTCGTCCATGCGATCGACGATCACGCGCAGCAGCGACGGGACGATCTCGAGCACGGTGATGCCTTCGCGCTCGATCTCCCGCGCGAGCAGGGTCGGGTCCTGCACGATCGCGTTGCCGCAGACATGCACGCGCGCGCCGACCATCGGCGCGGCGAGGAACTGCCAGACCGAGATGACGAAGCTTTGCGGCGCGGTTTGCGCGATCACGTCCCTGGCCGACAGCTTCAGCTCGGAAATCAGCGACGCCAGATGGTTCGACAGCCCGCGCTGTTCGATCATGACGCCTTTCGGCGCGCCGGAGGAGCCCGATGTATAGATGAGATAGGCGAGGCTGGATGCCGCGCGCCGCGCGGCGCGGGCCGGCTTGGTCGCCCCCGGCGCGATCGCGTCGTCGAGCTCGGCCACCTGGATGCGCTCGACCAGCGGCTCGAGCAGAGCCTCGACCATGGCCGATTGGGCACGCCCGATCAGCAGCACGCGGGCGCAGCTCGATCCAAGGATGGTCGCAAGCCGCGCCGGCGGCTGGTCGGGATCGAGGTTCAGGAAGGCCGCGCCCACGCGTTGCACCGCGATCATTGCGGCGAGCAGATCGGGTCCGCGCTCCGCGAGCAAGGCGACCACGCTCTCGGCACCGACGCCTTCGCGGGCCAGCCAGCGCGCGGCCGCCTGGCTGCGCCGGGCCAGCTCGCGATAGCTCAGCGATGTGTGTCCGTCCGACACCGCAACAGCGTTCGGCGTTGTCCTGGCCTGACGGTCGAAGCGTTCGCTCAAATTGCCGCGCGTGGTGAAATTGGCCGGTACGCCGTGGCCCTTCGCCAGCAGTTGCCGGCGTTCGGCTTCGGTCAGCAGCGGCAGGCGCGAGATGCGCTGTTCCGGATTGGCGATGACGGCCTTGAGCAGGGTCTTGAATTGAGCAGCCATGTCTTCGATCGTGGCCGCATCGAACAGATCGGTGGCGTACTCGAAGAACCCGGTGAATCGGCCGTCGGCCTCGACCAGCTCGAGCGTGATGTCGAAGCGCGCCACTTTTGGATCGACCTCCAGCCGCCGCGTCGACAGACCCGGAAAGCTTGCCGCCTCGATCGAGGCGTTCTGGAGGATGAACATGATCCGGAACAGCGGATTGCCGTCGCTCCGGCGTGCGATCTGTAACGCACGCAGCACCTCCTCGATCGGGAGATCCTGATTGCGGTAGGCATCCAGCGTGACCTGGCGCACCCGCCGCAACATCTCTCCGAAGCTGGGATCGCCGCCGAAATCGTTGCGCAGGATCAGGGTGTTGGCGAACAGCCCGATCAGACGCTCGCTCTCGATCTGGTTGCGGTTGGCGATCAGCGATCCGGTCGCGACATCCTCATGCGAGGTGTGACGGAATAGCAGGCACTGAAACACCGCGAGCAGGATCATGAAGGGCGTGACGCCCTGGTCCTGGCTCAGCGCGCGGACGTCGCCCGAGAGGGCCCTGGAGAATTCGAAATAGTGACGGGCGCCGTGACCGCTCCAGATCTCAGGCCGTGGCCGGTCGGTCCGCAGCGGCAGCGTGGTGACGCCGTCGAGCTGCGTCCGCCAGTAATCGAGCTGTTCTTTTGCCGCCGGCGTTCGCGCCCAGCTCTGCTGCCACAGTGCGAAGTCGCGATACTGGAAAGTGGGCGAGGGCAGCGCTGCCACGCCCTTCTTGCGTGCCGCGGCATAATGGGCGGCGAGCTCCTCCCAGAACAGCCGCTGCGACCAGCCATCGGTGACGAGGTGATGCAAATTGACCACCAGCGCGTGGCTGGATTTGTCGAACGACAGCAGCGTGACCTTCAGTGGCGGCTCGTGCGCCAGGTCGAACGGATATTGCGCGAGCTTGAGCGTCTCGCGCCGGACGACCGCGACCTGGTTGTCCGCAGGGCAGGGCTTGAGCTTGATCCGCTCGAATTTTGGCAGCGATTGCAGCACAAGCTGCGCCGGCTCGCCCTGCCGTTCGACGAAGACCGAACGCAGCGCCTCATGGCGGGCGCAGATCGCGGTGAGGCTCGCAGAAAGCGCGGCGACGTCGACCAGGCCTTTGAGGAGCGCGACTTCGACGACATTATAGTTGTAGCGGGTCGGATCGAGCCGCGAGAGCAGGTACATCCGCTGCTGCTGGTGCGACAGCGGCGCGTCCGCTGTCGCAGCTCCGGCCCGGCGCCAGGCCGGCAGCGCCGCTTCGCGATGGGTTGCGGCGGTCTCCAGCCGGGTCGCAAGCGCGGCGACCGTAGCGCAGTCGAAGATGTCCTCGAACGAGAAGTCGACGTTGAAGCGTTCGCGCAGGCGCGAGCGCATCTGCGTCACCGCGAGCGAGTCCGCGCCGAGCGCGAAGACGTCCTGATCGATGCCGACCTGCGGCAGCTCCAGCAGACCGGCCCAGATCTCCGCGAGCTGCGTCTCCAGCGTGGTGCGCGGCAGGCGCGCCGCATCGGCGTCCTCCGCCGTCGCGATCAGATCAGCCAGTGCGTTGCGCTTGACCTTGCCGCTGGCGCCCTTCGGCAGCGCCGCCACGCTGCGGATCAGGCTCGGCACCTTGTAGGCCGCGAGACGCTTTCGCGCGAACTTGCGCAACTGGTCCGAGGTCGCCTCGGAATTCGCTCGCAACACCACGACGGCGGCGACGTTCTCGCCGAGCTTTGGGTGCGGAACGGCAAAGACGCCGGCCTCCAGCACTGCCGGATGGCTGAGCAGGACCTCTTCCACCTCGAGCGGCGAGATCTTCTGCCCGCCGCGATTGATGACGTCCTTGATGCGGCCGACGATGAAGAGATAGCCGTCGGTATCGAGATAGCCGAGATCGCCGGTCCGGAACCAGCTGTCGCGGAAGGCGGCCTGCGTCGCCGCCTCGTCATTATAATAGCCACGGCTCATGTTCGCGCCGCGCAGCACGATCTCGCCGTGTGCGCCGCTCGCAAGCGCGCGGCCCGTCTCGTCCATGATCGCGATCTCGGGCCCCGCGGCTCGGCCGACCGATCCGAGCTTGCGCAGCTCGAACGGGTTGGCCGCGATCTGCGAGGCCGCCTCCGTCATGCCGTAGGTTTCGAGCACGGGAACGCCGAACGTCGCCTCCAGTCCGCCAAGGATCGCGGGCGCGAGCGAGGCCGAGGCCGAGCGGATCACGCGTAGCGACGAGGCCCGGGCGCGGCCCGGATCGGCTTCCGCCGCCGTCAGCAGCGCGCGATGGATGGTCGGCACCGCCGTGTACCAGGTCGGTTGCAGCTCCCGCATCCAGCCGAAGAAGGACGATGCGTCGAAACCCTCGGTGCAGATCACGCTGGAGCCTGCGGCTAGCGCCGTCAGCAGACCCGAGATCAAACCATGGGCGTGAAACAGCGGCAGAACGTTGAGCAGGCGATCGTGGGACGTGAGCGACAGCACGCGGCCGGCATTGGTGGCGGACAGGCACACGTTGCGATGCGTGAGTGGCACCATTTTCGGCCGCGCCGCCGTGCCCGAGGTCAGGAGGATGAACGCATCGTCGTCGCCGCGCGAGGCGCCGCTCGTGCTCGCCGGACCGACCGCCGGGCCCACGAACGCGCAGCCTCCGAGATCGTCGTTCGGCCCCGGCACGAAATCGATCATCGCGATATCGAGCGCCCTGGCGACGTCGCGACTGGCCGAGTTCATGTCGGCCCGGGTGACGAGCGCCGTCAGCTTCAATTCGCTGAAATTGCGTTGCAGCTCGTCCGCGGTCAGATCGGGATTGACGGGGATGCAGGCGCAGCTTGATGCGACCGCGATCAGTGCCAGCGCGCTGTCCGCGCCGCGCGGCAGCGCAACGGCAATCCGGTCAGCCGGCGCAATGCCGAGCCCGCGTAGCGTGCGGACCAGATCCTGCGTCCGCTCGCCGAGCGCGCCGTAGGTGAGGGCCGGCCTGCCAGGGGCGAGGAGGGCGGGCGCCGCCGGCGTCCTGCGGGCGTAGAAGTCGAGAAGGCCGCCGATATGGGAAAAGATCTTCGTTTCGCCGCTCGCGCCGACCGATCCCGCTCCGGATGCAATGTCCGACAATGCCATTCCTTTTTGATCTGATTGAGCTATTCTTCCTATGAGTTAGGGAACGCGTCCAGTCTGAGGTGAAGTTCGGGCCCCAAAATCTGTGGTTGAGGGGCCTAAAGCCCTTCGACGGAGTGATGGTCGGGCAGAATCACCATGCTGGAGAATGAGCCGAGCACGGGAGCGGAAGGCGGGCTGAAGCGCTGGCTCGAAGGCATCGGCCTTGCGCACTACTCCGATCTCTTCGCGCAGCACCGCCTCGATCTCGATGTCATGGCGGATCTCACCGAATCCGACCTGGTCGAGCTCGGATTGCCGCTTGGTGATCGCAAGCGGCTCCAGCGAGCGATGGCGGCGCTGTTCCAGGCTGAAACCGCGGAGGCGCCGGCCGCCGCGGCGCCCCCGCAGGCCCGGGCGGAGGTCGGGGCCGAACGACGTCAACTCACCACCATGTTCTGCGACATGGTGGATTCCACCTCGCTCTCGGTGCAGTTCGATCCGGAAGACGTGCGTGACTTGATCGCGAGCTTCCGCGAGACCTGCGTCCGCGTGGTCAAGCACTACGAGGGCTTTGCCGCCCGGTTTGTCGGCGACGGAATTTTAGTCTATTTCGGCTATCCGACTGCACATGAGGACGACGCCGAGCGCGCGGTGCGTGCGGGGCTCGAGATCGTGCGGGTGCTGTCGACCGCACGCGCGATCGAGCCGCGTGGCGCGCTCAGCCACTCGCCCGCCGTCCGTATCGGGATCGCGACCGGTCTCGTCGTGGTCGGCGACCTCGTGGGGCAGGGCACCGAAGAGCGCGACTCCGCGGTCGGAGAAACCGTCAATCTCGCCGCGCGCCTGCAAGCGCTGGCGCCGCCCAATGGCGTGGTGATTTCGGCCTCGACGCAGTCGCTGCTGAAGGGGAAGTTCGACTACCGCAATCTCGGCGTCCATGCGCTGAAGGGCATCTCGGAGAAAACGCAGGCCTGGCATGTGGTGCGTGCCTCGCGCGTGGAGACCAGGTTTGCCGCCGCGATGGGCACGCGGCTGACGCCGCTCGTCAACCGCGAGGAGGAGATCGCGCTGCTGATGGGGCGCTGGCAGCAGGTCAAGGATGGCGACGGCCAGGTCGTGGTCAAGTTCGGCGAGCCCGGCATCGGCAAGTCGCGCATCATTCAGGAGATATTCGAGCGGATCGCAGGCGACCGCCACGGACAGGTCTCGTTCCAGTGCTCGCCCTACTACACGTCCACCGCGTTCTATCCGTTCGCCGAGCAGCTCAAATTCTCCCTCGGCCTCGACCGGGAGGATGCGTCCGCGCACTCGCTGGCGAGCCTGGAGACCGCTATCGCCGCCGCCCATGGCGACATCGAGCAGGTCACGCCGCTGTTTGCCGCGCTGTTGTCGATACCGACCGGCGACCGCTATCCGCCGCTCGAGCTGTCGCCGCAGCAGCAGAAGGACGCGACGGTCGTGGCGCTGGTCAATCATTTCCTCGGCCTCGCACGCGAGATGCCGCTCGTGATGGCCTTCGAGGACCTGCACTGGATCGATCCGACCTCCCGCGAGGTCATCGATCTCTTCGTCGACAAGGTGCAGAACGAGCCGATCCTCGTCATCATCACGGCGCGCTCCGAGTTCCAGCCCAGCTGGAATGCGCATTCGCACATCACCACCCTGGTGCTGAACCGCCTCAGCCGGCAGTTGCGCACGACGATGGTCGAGCGCGTCGCCGGGAGAGAGCTTCCCAAGGAGGTCGTCGAGGAGATCATCGTCAAGACCGACGGCGTGCCGTTGTTCCTGGAGGAGCTGACCAAGACCGTTCTCGAATCCAACCTGCTGACCGAGCGGCATGGGCGCTACGTGCTGTCGGGCCCGTGGCGGCAACTCGCGATCCCGGCAACCCTGACGGACTCGCTGATGGCGCGTCTCGACCGGATGGGGCCGTTCAAGCGGATCGCGCAGATCGGTGCCACCATCGGCCGCGAGTTCTCCTATGAGACGCTGCACGCAGTCGCCAATACGCCTTCGGAGCAGATCGAGGCGGCGCTCAATCACCTGGAGGAGGCGGGGCTGATCATGCGCCGCGGCCATCCGCCGGACGCGCTCTACTCCTTCAAGCATGTGATGATCCAGAACGCCGCGCATGCGAGCCTGCTGCACAGCGAGCGGCGCAAGCTGCATGCCCGCATCGTCCAGGTGCTCGCCGAGATGTATCCGGAGAAGACCGAGCGCGAGCCGGAGCTGCTCGCCCATCATCTGACCGAATCCGGCCAGAGCGAGGGTGCGGCGAGCTTCTGGCTCAAGGCCGGCAAGCAGGCGGCCAAGAGCGGCGCCAATCTCGAGGCGATCGGCCATCTGCACCGAGGCCTCAGCGTCGTGCAGGCCAATGCGCGCATGCAGGGCGCCGACGAGATGGAGCTCGAGCTGCGCATCGCGCTCGGCAACGCGCTGATCGCCGCCAAAGGCTATGCGGTGCAGGAGGTCGAGGAGAACTACGTCCGTGCGCTCGAGCTCGGCCGGCAGCTCGACGATGAGGAGAATACCTTTGCTGCCACGCGCGGGCTCTGGGTGTGCCACTTCATCCGGGCGGATCTGACGCGCGCGCACGATCTCAGCGTCGAACTTTTGAAATTCGCCAAGCGCGAGCGGACGCAGCCGGCGCAGCAGACCGGCTATCTGATCGAGGCGCATCGCGCGATCGCGATGACCATGCTCTATCGCGGGCGCTTTGCCGCCTCGCAGCATCATTTGCACCGCTGCATCAATCTCTACAGCCCCGATCTGCATTCCGACCTGATGGTGCGCCACGGCACCGATCCCGGCGTGGTCTCGCTGTCCTATCTCGGCTATCTCCTGTGGTTCCTCGGCCGGCCCGACGCGGCGCGCCAGCACAGCGAACAGGCGATCGCGAACGCCGAAAAGATCCGCCATCCCTTCACGCTCGCTTTCGCGCTGGTGTTCGGCGCCTATCTCTGCCAGCATTTGCGCGACGTCGAAGGCACGCGCGATCACGCCAACCGTGCCATGATCATCGCCACCGAGCACAATTTCCTGCACTGGAAGCAGCAGGCCGCGATCCTGCGCGGCTGGGCGCTGACCCAGCTCGGCGAGGCCGACGAGGGCCTCAGCCAGATGCGCTTCGGCCTCGACGAATATGAGGCGATGGATTCCTGGCTCGCCGGCTGCTGGTTCCGATGCCTGCTCGCGGAAGCCTACGCCAAGGTCGGCCTGCGCGACGCCGCCCTTCGCGCGCTGGACGGAGCGCTGGCGACCGCAAGGCGGACCGGCGATCACTCCTACCTTGCCGAGGTCTATCGGCTGCAAGGCGAGATCACCCTGTCGGACGGCAATCCGGCGTCGGTGCAGGAAGCGGAAGATCTGTTCGTGCTGTCGCTGGAGACCGCGCGCAAGCAGGGCGCGCTGTCCTGGGAGCTCCGAACCGCCGTCAGTCTCGCGCGCCTGTCGCATGATGCCGGCAAGGGCGAGCAAGCGACGCTCCTGCTGACGCCGATCGTCGGCAAGTTCAGCGAGGGCTTCCTCACGCCGGACCTGAAGCAGGCGATGCAGCTCGTCAACGACCTTCGCGCGGACGCGCCCGTTCGGGAACGGATCGATCCCTGACATGAGCGATCTCACCGCCGCGCGTGCGCGCTACGTGGAAAGAATCGCAAAGCGCGAGCGGATTTCCTCAAAGCGCCTGCTCGAAGCGCTCGCCGCCGTGCCGCGCGAGGATTTTCTGGCGAGAGGGCCCTGGCGCATCAAGAGCGAGGCGGCGCGGAGCTATCGACTGACACCCGACGCCGATCCCGTTCATCTCTACGACAATGTGCTGGTCGCGATCGACGCGCGCCGCAAGCTCGACTCCGGCCTGCCGAGTCTGTGGGCGCATTTCATCGATTTGCTCGACGTCGGGGACAAGGACCGCGTGGTCCAGATCGGCTGCGGGCTTGGCTATTTCTCGGCGGTGCTGTCGAAGATCGTCGGTCCGAAGGGCAGCGTGCGTGCGATCGAATGCGACGAGCGGCTTGCAGCCCGTGCCGCGAACTATCTTCGCGCCTATCGCAATGTCGAGGTCGTCCACGGCGACGGGTGTGAGGACATCGGCGCGCCCGCCGACGTCATCATCGTGCATGCCGGCTTCTCGCATCCGCATCCGCTCTGGCTCCAGTCGCTCCGCCCGCGCGGCCGCCTTCTGGTGCCGCTGACCCAGCGGGACCGCGAAGGTGCCGTCATCAGGATCACGCGCAAGGGCAGGGGGTTCGAGGCCGAGCCGGTCCAGCAGATCCGGATCTTTCCCGGCCAGGGTCGCGGCACGACCGCGCTCGACGACCGCGTCGCCGACTGGTGGCAGCGCGCCTCCGCGCTGGCGCCGCTGCGGTTTCGCGGCATCGAGCAGGGACTGCCGTCGGATGGCTGATGCTTCGTTTCATTTTACCTTGATTGCGAATGTGAGTATCCAGCGCCCCCCGGTGCGGTTATGACTGTGGCTTGATGGCCATTCGAGCACGCTCCATGCATTCCGTTGCACTGCTGACTGCCAGCTATGCCAAGGATATCGAACGCTTTTCGCTGCTCAGCGAGAGCATCGACACCTGGCTGACGGGATATACGCGGCATTATGTTCTCGTTAACGATGAGGACGTGCCGCTGTTCGAGCGGTTCGCTTCCGACAAGCGCGTCATCGTTCCGGCCTCGCGGTACCTGCCGAAATGGCTCTGGGCGCTGCCGCCGGCGCTCCAGTTCGTCAGCAAACGACGCGTCTGGCTGTCGCTGCTGTCGTCACCCGTGCACGGCTGGCACATCCAGCAGATGCTGAAGATCGCCGGCGTCCTCAATGCGCCCGAGCAGCGCGTCTGCATTCTGGATTCAGACAATCTGTTCTTCCGCGAATTCGATGTCGGCCAATATGCCGGCGGTGAGAAGACGCCGCTGTTTGTCACGCGCAAAGGGATCGACGCCGACCACCCGTTACATGTGCTGTGGCTCCGCACCGTCGATCAGCTTCTCGGTATCAAGGAGCGCTCGTTTCCAGCGGACGACTATGTCGGCAACGCGCTGGTCTGGGACAAGGATACCGCGCGCGCGATGACCGACGCCATCAAGTCGGCGACTGGCCTCGGCTGGGCTCTCGCACTGTGCCGGAAGAAGAAGTTTTCCGAGTACCTGCTCTACGGCCACTTCGTCGCCAATTCGCCGGAGCATCTGGCAGCACATCGGGTGACGGAAGACAGCATCGCGGTCTCGCATTGGGATGACACGGGTCTCGACCGCCCGGCCATCGAGGCGATGATGCGCGCCGCCTCGCCCGAGCAGGTCGCGCTCTGCATCCAGTCCTATTCGTCGACCTCGATCGACGACATCCGCGACGTGTTCCGTCTCAGCTCGCGCGACCGTCGCGGACCGAGCCTGTCTCCCGATCATATGGGAGACGAAGCCGAGTTCGAGACGCCGAAGACGCGCTAGAACAAGCTGCCCTCAAACCTCCTTCGTGAACCTGCTGATGACGTCCATGAACGGCTTCGGCCTGAATTCGCCGTCGAGCGGCAGGGGACGGTTCGGCTGCTTGTCCGCGCGGGCGAAGGTGCCGTTGATCCAGCTGTAGCGATCCGAGAGGCCCCAGGTCAGGATCGAGCGCACCGGGCCGCTGGTCGAGATCGCGGTCAGGAGATCATCGACACGCTTGGCGACGATGGCGTCGCGCTCGGCCGGGTTGCCCGTCAGCTTCTGATCGTCCACGTCGAGCTCGGTGACGAGAACTTCCAGCCCCCACGAGCGCAGCTCGGTGACGAATTCGGCGAGCCCATGCGTGTCGATCTCGAGCTCGGCATGCAGATGCGATTGCAATCCCACGGCGTGGAGCGGGACACCTTGGTCGAGCAGCTCCATGATCAGGTTGCGGTAGGCAGCGCGCTTGGCGATGAAGGAGTCCTTGGCCGACTCGATGTCGTATTCGTTGATCGCGAGCTTGACGAAGGGATCGGCCGCGGCCGCCGTGCGGAAGGCGAGCGGGATCCAGTTGTTACCGAGATGCTGCGTCCAGAACGTGTCGCGCCGGTCTTTCGGACTGCGGGGATTGTCCGGGATCGGCTCGTTGACGACGTCCCACGACGTCAGCTTGTCCCTGTAGTAGGAGACGACGGCGCCGATGTGGTCGAGATACGCACGCTCGACGCCTTTGGCGTCCTTGATCTGCTTGGTCCAGTCTGGAATGTCGTGATACCAGGCCAGCGCATGCCCGCGCATCGTCAGATCGTTCGCCCGCGCGAAATCCAGGATCGCGTCGGCGCGCTCGAAGGCAAACGTGTGCGCGTCCGGGCGCAGCATGGGCCATTTCAGCTCGAGCACCGGCACGACCTGCGTGCAATAGGTGCTGATGGCTTCGCCAAGCCGCGGATCGGCCTGCAGGTCCCAGAGCGTTGCCGCTGCACCAAATCCCGGACGGCGCTGGGCAAGTTTCGACGCCGGCAAGGCTGACGCGGATCCGCCCGCCGCAAGCGTTGCGGCCGTGCCGAGAAGGAATTCGCGTCTGTCGAGCCTGGCCACGGCATTCCCTCGGGAACCAATGCGCCATCGTACCAAGCTGCGCCGTGCAATGCCGGGGTTTCGTCGTGTTGGGTTAACCTTTGCCGGATGTCAGGTGCGTCAACCCATGGGCCGCTGCATCGCTGTTCCAGCGCGTTCACGCGCTGGAAAGCGTCTTAAGGCGCCTGAATGATGGTCTCTTATCAGTGATCTGTGGCTCCGGTTCGAGGAAAGGGCAAATTTAACGCTAACGCGCGAAATCCGCCGTGCTGCTCCATTCGCGGCCCGATCTGCAGACTTATGTGACACTCTTCGGGGATGCTGCGGCGCAGTCCGATCGTCACCCCAAGGTCCAACTGATCAACGGCCGCAAAACTCGCATGACCGCTTCCGGTCCCGTGCCCGCATGCTGAACCGCCATTTCTCCATCTACCTGGTCGCCTATATCCTGCCTGCGGCGGTGGGCTTCTTCGCGGTCACCGCCTACACGCGGCTGCTGACGCCCGCAGAGTACGGCGTCTATGTCGTCGGCATCAGCCTTGCCGGCATTCTGGGTGCGATCTTCTTCGCCTGGATCAAGCTGTCGGTGTCCCGCTATCAGGCGATGTCGGCGGAGGTGGATTTTCGCGCCACGGCGATGGTCGCCTTTGGGCTCACGGCCGCGGTGCTCTGTGCCACGACCCCGCTGGTCTTCCTGTTCCGCAGCGACGTCAGCGTCGAGCTGCTGCTCGCCAGCATGTTCGTCGCGATCATGGCCAATGCGGTCGATGTCGGCCAGGAGTTCGAGCGCGCCAAATTGCGCCCTTACCGGTTCGCGGCGATCTCGATCGTGCGCAGCGTATCGAGCGTGGGCTTCGGCCTGCTCGGGATCTGGCTCGGCTGGGGCGGCATGGGCCTGCTCGCGGCGTTCGGGCTGGGCTCGCTGACCGGCATCATCCTCAATCTCGTCGGCGACCGCACCAGGATCGCGCCTTTCCAGCGCAGCCAGTTCATGCAGCTGGCGCGCTACGGCCTGCCGCTGACGCTGGCCGGTCTCTCGGTCGCGCTGTACTCGACCTGCGACCGCCTGATCGTCGCTTATCTCCTCGGCAAGGACGCCGCCGGCATCTTTGGCGTCGCCGCCGATCTGCCGCGCCAGTTCATGGTGATGATCGCCTCCAGCGTCGCCGCGGCGACCGTGCCGCTCGTGTTCCGATCGCTGTCGGAGAAGAACAATGAGACCACGCGCGAGCGGTTGACCGAAAGTCTCGAGCTGCTGCTCGTCGTCGTCGCGCCCGTCGCGATCTGGCTGGCGCTCGCGGCGGACCAGGTCGCAGGCACGCTGGTCGGCGTCGACTTCCGCGCCGGCGTGTCGGCGCTGCTGCCGACCCTGGTGCTCGCCCGCTTCTTCGGCATCGCCAATCAGTTCTACGTCCAGATCAGCTTTCAGCTCGCCGAGCGGCCGTTCATGCTGGCGGCGCAGTCCTTCCTCACGCTCGTGGTGAGCGTCGCGCTGATGTTCGCACTGGTCGCAGGCTACGGCCTCAACGGCGCGGCGCTGGCGACGCTTGCGACCGAGGCGATCGGCTTCGTCGTCGCACTCGTCCTGATGCACCGTGCCCATCCCGTGCCGTTCGACGTCAATCGTCTCGCCGGCGTTGCCGCCTCCGCCGCAGCCATGGCGGCTGCGATCCTCGTCGCGCGGTCGCAGGTCGACGGCACCGGGCTCGTCGCGCTGGTCATCGTGAGCCTTGCGGGCGGTTTCGCTTACGCCGCCGCGGCGTGGCTTCTCAATGTCGCGAACGTGCGAACGCTGTCGCTGCGTGTTCTGCGAACCTTCAATCGGAAGGCGCTGGGCGTCTAGCCGCGGTGTCTGCCGAGGCAACCGGGCCGGGCTCCAGGCGGCGGGAACTTTGCTCTAGCGAGCAATATTGACCAGTAACTTCGGCCCCGGCGGCTCATGCTGGCTGTATCACCGCCCCTTATCGGCATCTATCGGTGACTGAGAGTGCTGTAACGCTCCCGCCTGATCTCGAGGGTGCATCGCATGCATTTGCAACATTCCCACTCATTCGGTTCGTCACTTGCATCAGACCGGCGGCCGCGCTGTCCCAGGTGCGGCGAACCCATGAGCTTGGTGAGGATCCCCGGCTCATCCGCCTTTGACATCGGAACGTTCGCGTGCGCCTGCCATCACATTCGTGCTGCCGCAGTCGAAACCCATCCGATGAGATCGGCCGCGGCCCTCTGGCTCGCCAGTCACGATTTGAGGCCACCGACCTGAGCGGGTGCCCCCGAATGGAGGACCTGGAAGACTTCATCCACCTCGAAAACCTCAAAATCCTCAGACGGCAGATCGATCTGGCCAAAGACGACGTCCGGCGGCAATGGCTCATGATACGTCTGGCCGAGGAGGAGGCGAAAGGCCGGGTTGCGACCCGATAGGCGGTCGCCGGCGTACCGCCAAAGGGCCGTCGATGGGAGATGTGTGGTGAGCGGATACATATTCAACAACAGGGGAATCCGCGCCGGGGTTCTGAACGGCACATCGATCTTCGACCTCACCGGCAAGAAAGTCTACGATCTCCGGGGGAACAATATCTATCGTCTCTCGGGCGAGTTGGTCGGCCATACGCTCGACGCGTCGGGTGCTGACAAGCGTCTGGACCGCGACAGCGAAGCGCTGCTCTCCGTCCTGCGAGCACCGGAGCCTGACGAGCCCGAGAACCGTCCCGCTCCGCAAAGGCAGCCATCTGACAGCTTTGCGGAAGCAATACGTCTGCGCCGGCAGGTCTCGGACACCCCGTCCGATCGTCCCAAGAAAGGATGATCCTGCATTCCGAGAGCTTCACGAACACTTCGCACAGGCCCGCAACGACACCCGATGCGGGCCCGGTCACGCCGAAAATCTATTGCAGCGGCGACCGCATCCCGGTCGCAGCATCGTAGACCAGGATTTGCAGCATTGGGAATCTGCCGAGCAACTCGGCGCCGGCTTCTCGGGCAGCAGTTTCGCTGTCGTAACGGGTCTTGAAGTGGCCATCGACCACAAGCGTGAAGCCATCGGCCGGTGCGACGTCAGCCCTTTGAATGATTCTCGGCGCGATCTCGTCGACGTGCGCGGTCGGCTTTTTCATGGGGTACCTTCATATCGTTGCAGGAGGCGGCTCGAGGCGTTCTTGCCCCCAACTGTCTCAGTCGTCCCTCACGATCTCAGGCTTGTCATACAAGACCGCGTTCAGGAGGGAACTGTGAACCTCGATCTTGCCGTTGTAGGTGATAAAGCCGAGCTTGCGAAATTTGTTCATGAAAAAGCTGACGCGTGAGCGGGTCGTCCCGATCATCTCTGCGAGCGTCTCCTGACTGACCTGCGCCGTGATGGGCTGCGTGGCGCCATCCTTGCCAAAATTCGCCAGGAGCAGGAGAAGACGCGCAAGCCGCTTCTCGCTCGAATTGAACAACTGGTCGATCAGGTCTTCTTCGATGCGGCTGTTTCGACTGAGCAGATACTCCATGAACAACTCGGAGAACTTTGGCTCGCCCTTGAGTATCGCAAGCATAGCCGATTTCGCGATCGACGTGACCAGGCATTGCTCCATCGCCACCGTTGTCGAAATCCGCAAGGGATGGCCGTTCAGGCAACCTTCGCCGAAGAATTGTCCGGGCTCCATGATTCCGACCACGGCTTCCTTGCCCTGCTCGGAGACGACGAGAACCTTGATCCTGCCCTTCTGGATGTAGAAAACCGTGTCCGCGGCGTCGCCCTGCGAGAACACGACCTGGTTCTTGTCGAATTTCAGTATGGCTTTGCCCTCGCCGACCTTGGCGAGAAAGAGTTTTGGATCGAACGAGCTTTTCGCCGCTTTTAGCATAACGTCGTCAAGAACCTGATGGAGGGGGCTTCAGTTTAGCAGGGCCGGGGCCGGGCGCGTTAGGCAAATCTTGCGTCCGCCTTCGGGCCCCCCGGTGATCCCGGCCAGGCAATTGTGGCGGCGGCCTCGGCCGGCTCGCCATACGGCTCGCCTGCGCTCTCAATGCCGTACGACCGTCTGATGCCGGTCCTTCATGAGTGCGGCATCCAGCTCCGTTTGGCTGACCGAGTAGAACTGGATCAGTAATTGGGGGGCAGACCTCGCGGGCGTCTGAAGCAGCGTCGCCACGCGCCGATAGGCGATCCTCGACAACCCTTCGATCTGCTCGTCGTCAGTGACGACGACATATTCACCGGCGGGCTGAGTGCCCTCCAGGCCCTGAAGGACGAAGGGATTGGCGAACGAAACGGTGGTCCGTGTTGTTCTGATAGTCAAGGTGAGATCTCCTGGACGAACTGCAGAGGCGTCAGCCGCGCCACTTGTCGACCCCTCTTCGTGCCGGTCGAGGGACGGCCATCAGAGAGCCTATCGGTTGGCTCGCTCTGCTGCAGAGCAAAATTGCTCAGCTTTGAAGGAATGGTCCGCAACTGATCCTGAGCCGCGCGCCGATCATACGATCGGCATCTGAGCAGTTTTGCACATCATCCGCCCTTGCCCGGGTCTAGTCTGACGGGTGACGGAACACTGCTTGGTCGTCCGTTGGTGAGGTGAAAATGAACATATCTGGTGAAAGCCTTCTCGTCATATTGGCTGTGGGCATCGCGGCCGGTTGGCTTGCGGGCCAGATCGTCATGGGTACGGGCTTGGGCCTGGTCGGCGATCTCGTCGTGGGAATAGCGGGCGCCTTCATCGCGAGCTGGTTATTTCCGCAGCTGGGAATCCATCTCGGTTCGGGGATCGTCTCGCAGATCATCGACGCCGCGGTCGGCGCGGTCTTGCTGCTCATGATCATCGGGCTCGTCCGCGGACGAAGCCGATGGGGCGGAAGCTGGGGCGGCGTTTGGCGCAAACGCTGGTAGGCGGGCATCGTGAGAGTCTGCCTGGAACGAACGTCGCCGGGACTACTTGGTGATGGCGACCGGATATGATGCCCACTCATCATACCCGATGAATGGCGGCCCCGGTTCGCACCCCCGTGCTGGGGCCGCTTCCTTGAGCGTTCCCCTTCAGCTGCTATTTGGCTGATCTCATCGGGTCGTCCATGGATATCTTGTGGACGTTCCCGCATTTGGCACATTCGAAGATTCGAAGATTGGGACCGTCGCAGCTTGCCCCGACGTGGATCAGCATCATGCGGCTCTGGCAGGCCGGGCAGAGTGGCCGGGGTATCGGAATCAGCGTCGGTTCTGGACGAGCATAGACCTCGGACATATGAAGCTCCTGCCCATATGGCGGGGTACGCTGTACCCGAAGCCGCCGCCGATGACAGCCGATTCGCCGGCTGCGTCATGGCCAGCATGCCGCGCTCGCGTGTCAGCTTCAGTTCAATATTGCTCACATTGCCGGAAAATCGCCGGCCGGTCGGTGAACATCTCCGACCTGCGTCCCTTCCCATCTCAGTCGCGGTGTGTCATGGGGGGCAGGCCAATTCGGCGGGACGCCGGCTCCCGGCGTGAGCAATATTGCTCAGCAGGACATCCAGGCTCGGATCAATATGAGTGCGTGCGGGGCAGGACCTCAGAACTGCTGCCGGAGGCGTCCGTGGGCGATAACGATACTTCTTCGGCGGACATCGGGAACAGACCAGAAATGACTGAGAGAACGCCGGAGATCCGCGCGACGGCGCGGATGCTCGCCCGCTACCGCGAGCCCGACAGTGCGCGCGGTGTCCTCGAGCTGGCGATCACGGCGGTGCCGCTCGTCATCATCTGGGTTCTGATCTGGGCCGCTCTTGACCACGGCTATTGGTTTGCGCTGCTGCTCGAGGTGCCCGCGGCGGGTTTGCTGGTCCGTCTCTTCATGATCCAGCACGATTGCGGACATGGCTCGTTCTTCCGCGGCCGCGTTGCGAACGATTGGGTCGGCCGCGCCATCGGCGTGATGACACTGACGCCATACGATTACTGGCGACATAACCATGCACGCCACCATGCGAACTCCGGCAATCTCGATCACAGGGGCTCGGGCGACATCGATACGTTGACCGTGCGCGAGTTTCGCGACCAGCCCCTATGGGGTCGGATGCTGTACCGTTTGTATCGCCATCCCCTCGTGATGTTTGGCGTCGGTCCCTCGTATTTGTTCATCTTGAAGCATCGCTTGCCGGTCGGGCTGATGCGCGGTGGCTGGAAGCCCTGGCTGAGCACAATGGGCACGAACGTCGCGATCGCGGTTCTCGTCGGCGCGATGATCCGGCTGGTCGGCTATGGGCCGTTCCTGCTGGTACACCTGCCGATCATCGTTCTGGCGGCGTCGATCGGTGTCTGGCTGTTCTACGTCCAGCACCAATTCGAGCACACCCACTGGTCCCACGACGACAACTGGAATTTTCACGACGCTGCGCTGTACGGCAGCTCGCACTACCAATTGCCGGGTGTCTTGCGATGGTTCACGGCGAATATCGGCGTCCACCACATCCATCATTTGTGCAGTCGAATTCCCTGCTATCGCCTGCCGGACGTGTTGCGGGACCATCCGCAGCTCGCCGGCGTCGGACGGATTACGCTGCTGCAGAGCTTGCGGACCGTGCGGCTGACCTTGTGGGACGAGGAGCGCTTGCGGCTCGTCTCCTTTGGAGAGGCAGCCTTGACCTCAACCGCCTCGCCGACGCCGGCGGCCACCTCGCGGCGAGGCCGCTGAGGGTCGTGAAGGTGCGCGCCCCGCAGTGGTGTTTACTGCCGAGGTTCGGCCGGAAGGTGCCGGGCGTTTAGCCACCATTCTCAACCAAAGCCTGCCGGTTCAAAGAATATAGGCCGGTTTGCGCCGCACCGTTGTGATCCGGGTCGTGATCGCCGCGGCGCTCCACCGCAACGGGGGGAAAACCGGCGGATCCGCCCCCTCCAAGGCGGACATTCTGCCGCAGCGATCGCCGCCAGCCTCGGACCAGCCTTGGCCGGGAGCCACCCTTCCGCCCGCGCGAGCCGTCGTATATGAGAGATTTGTCGCCGGAACGTGCCGAATATCGCCACAGACGGAACGTATGGCGGCTGCGATTTCTTAATCCAAAGATCGCAATCTGAGACCTAATCGACATGAGCGCGGACTGGCATTTCGACCGGGGCATGGCATGAAAAACCGACTGACGACGGCGCAATCCACCCTGGCGATGCGGCGTTGGGCCCCTCCCGGCAGGATCGCGCTTGCGGCGTTGGCCGTGCTTGCCGTGGTGAACCCGGCGGCCGCGGCCAAGCAGGCGCGCCAGCCGGCCGAGGCGGTGGCGCCGCGCGAGGCCGGCGAGCCGATCATGGCGATCGTGTCGATCAAGAGCCAGCAGGTCACCTTCTACGACGCCGACGGCTGGATCCTGCGTGCGCCGGTGTCCACCGGCACCACCGGGCGCGAGACGCCGGCCGGCGTCTTCGCCGTCGTCGAGAAGGACAAGGACCACCACTCGACCATGTATGACGATGCCTGGATGCCCAACATGCAGCGCATCACCTGGAACGGTATCGCGCTGCATGGCGGGCCGCTGCCGGGCTATGCCGCTTCGCATGGCTGCGTGCGGATGCCCTTCGGCTTTGCGGAGGGGCTGTTCGACAAGACCAACATCGGCATGCGCGTGATCATCTCGCCGAACGACGCGGCCCCGGTCGATTTCAACCATCCCTCGCTGTTCGTGCCGAAGCGCGAAGCCATTGCGGCGGTGCCGAGCCGGGCCGACAAGCTCTCCGCCGAAGCCGAGGAGGCGACCCGGGCCGCCGACGAGGCCAAGAAGGCCGCGGCGATCGCCGCGAAGGAGGCCGCCTCGCTTCCCGCCTCGCTGCGCAAGCTGGAACAGCAGAAGGCCCGCGCCGATGCCGAGCTTGCTTTTGCCGACAAGTCGCTCGCGGCGGCAAAGACCGATCAGGGCCGCGCCAAGGCCGAGGAGCTGAAGCAGAAGGCCGCCACCAAGGCTGCCGATGCGGCGAGCCAGCTCGACACCGCCAAGGCGGCCGCGCAACCGAAGCGCGACGCCGTCGCCGCCACGAAGGAGGCCGCGAAGGCGGCTGCGACCAAGAAGGCCGAGATCGTGAAGGCTGCGACCGACGCAAAGCTCGCGCTCGAGCCGGTCTCGGTCTACATCAGCCGCGCGACGCAGAAGCTCTATGTGCGGCGGAACACGCACAAGCCGGCGCCGGATGGCGGCGGCGAGGTGTTCGACACCAGCATCGAGGTCCCGGTCACGATCCGCAATCCCGACCAGCCGCTCGGCACGCATATCTTCACGGCGATGGCGAAGAACGATACCGGCCTGCGCTGGAGCGTGGTCACGATCGAAAACGGCGACGATGCCAAGGACGCGCTCGATCGCATCACCATTCCGCAGGACGTTTGGGATCGCATCGCGCCGACCGCATTGCCGCGTTCGTCGATCATCATCTCGGACGAGCCACTGAGCAGCGAGACCAACTACCGCACCGAATTCGTCGCGGTGCTGAGCAACCATCCCCAGGGCGGCTTCATCACGCGCAAGCCGACCGCGCCTCCGATGGACATTGCGAGCGACGACAGCTGGGACAATGGTGGCAACGGCTTCGGCTTCTTCTTCCAGCGCGATCCGAACCCGCAACCGGTCAATCCGCGCCGGCAGCGCGGCGGCCAGTACCCGTATTATCAGCCGACGCAGCCGATGCCGCGGAGCTTCTGGTAAGGTGCGCAGCCGTCGGGGAGCGAGCTCTCATTCGACTAAGGCCGCGCCGTGATCACCAGGGCCTGAATCCTGGCTTCGACGGGGCCGGGCCCATGGCGCATTCGGATCGCCTCGGCAACGGCGTCCGTCGCAGCCTCAAGCTTGCTCGCGTCCCTTGCCTCGATCTCGTTTCGCAGCGGCGTCCCCTGGCAGTATGCGAACGCCACATATTCGGGTGTCGGCGCGCGGCTCACGGCAGGAAGCGTTTCGATTGAGATGTGGCGGAAGCCCGCTTGCTCCAGATCGGCGTTGATGACGGCCTTGTCGTGATAGCCGTGCGGCGTCCGCGCCATGAAACGCGGCGGATCGTCGGGAAAGATCTTTCCGAGCACGGCCGTCGCCTCGTCGGCGAACACGTTCTCCTCGATGCGGTCCCAGACGTTGAACACGAACGTGCCTTCCGGCCGTAAGACCCGCTTCGCCTCGGCGTAACCCTTGATGCGATCCGGAAAGAACATGGCGCCGAACTGGCAGCAGACCACGTCAAACGCGGCGTCGTCGAACGGCAGCGCGATGGCATCCGCCGGGCGCCAGGTAATGCGATCGTCATCGGCCTGGCGCTGCGCCGCGACCGCGAGCATCGGCTCGTTGAGATCGGTCGCGACGTAACGGATGCCGGGAGGCAGCGCTGCCGTCACGGCCCGCGTCACGGCGCCGGTGCCTGCGGCGGTTTCCAGCAGCGTTGACGGGGAGAGCGCGGCGACACGCCTGGCGATGTCGGCGGCGTAGTGGGCGAAGATCAGCGGGACGAGATACTCGTCGTAGATTTTCGGGATCGAGCCGGCGAAGACCTTGTCGGTAGAGGACATGTTTGCCTCGCTGAAGGTTCGGACACGGGATCAAGCTACCATGGATCGCCATCTACCGCGCGAGCAGCGATGTGAACCCCGCCGGTTCCTGCATCGCCTTGCGCGCTTCGAGAAGGTCCGCGTCGTTGGTGGCATTCGCGAGCTTGGGTGCGCGTTGATAGGCCGAATTGCCCATCACCAGCGCCATGCGCTGGTCGGCCAATGCTCCGGTCGGCTGCAAGGCGAGCGCCAGGGCGCTGAGAAGAAATAGACAAAAGAACTTCATCACGGCCCCCGAGCCGGGATTGCAATGTCGGCGAGAATATCCGACCGCGGCCGCAATACAATTTCTATTTGATTTCGTCCGGCGCTCCTGTTGCCGCAAGCCGGCGACAGGTCCTAGGACTTACCTCCGCCGACCTCCCGGATCGGCCGCGATCCGTCCCAGTTCATCGCCGCCTGCCGGACCTTCTCGAAGAACGGCCCCTTGGTGCCGCTGGTGTCGGAGATCTCGATCACTGTTCCCGGATGCGCCTGGGTGTCGAAATAGGCAAAGCGTCCCTTGTCGCCGCCGATCTGGCCCTCGTGGCCGATCCTGTAGCCGAGCGCGAGCGCCTTGTCGTAGAGCGCCTGATAGTCGTGGCTCCAGTACGACATGTGCTGGAGTCCTTCGTGGCCGGCGTCGAGGAATTCCTTGTACAGCGAGGGCGCATCGTTGCGCTGCTGGATCAGCTCGATCTGGAGGTCGCCGGAATTGGCCAGCGCAATGCTCATCTCGACGGCGGAGTCCTGGCCGCGATGGCGGAACCAGTCGGTCCTGACGCGATCCATGTAGTACCAGGGACCGACGCCCATCACCTCGATCCAGTGCTTCATCGCGGCGTGGATGTCCCGCACCACATATCCGTTCTGGCGCACCGCGCCGAAGATGCGGCTCATGCCCGCGCTCCTCTTGCCTTGTTCGCTTGACCTGGATTCACTTGACCTCGATGCCGGCGTCCTTGGCAACCTGCTTCCAGGCCGCGATGTCGCGCGCGTTGATGTCGCGCTGCTCCTCGCCGGGGACGAATTGCGGCGTGATTCCGAGCGCCAGCAGCTTCTCCTTCACCTCGGCATCGCCGAGCGCGTCCTTCAGGGCCGCCGAGAGCTTCTTGGCGACCGGCTCGGCAAGGCCCGCCGGCGCATACATCGCCCAGGACAGGCTGCGGTCGAACGCCACGCCCTGTTCCTTGTAGCTCGCGACGTCGGGCAGGCTCGGCGAGCGCTCGCCGCAGGCGGCCAGCGCCTTGATCGAGCCGTCCTTCACCAGCGGCGTCGCGGTTGCCATGTCGAGTGTCGCAAGCGAGATGTGGCCGCCGAGCAGGTCGCCGGCGAGTTTCGCGATGCCGTTGAAGGGCACGTGATCCATCTTGATGCCGCTCTGCTGCATCAAGATCTCCGCGCAGAATTGCCCGGTCGAGCCGACGCCCCAGCTGCCATACTGGATCGGCTCGCCCTTCTTGGCGAGCGCAATCAGGCCCTTGATGTCATTGGCGGCAAAGTCCTTGGTCGCCACCAGCATGATCGAGGAGGTGCCGACGCGGCCGATCGTCGTGAAATCCTTGATCGGATCGTAAGCCAGCTTTGGATAGATCGCGGGCGCCAGCACATGCGTGGTCATGCCGCCGACGGTGATGGTGTAGCCGTCGTTCGGCGACGCCGCGACCATTTGCGTGCCGAGCGTACCGGCCGCACCCGTGTGGTTCTCGATATAGATGCTCTGCCCGAGCGTCTTGCCCATCCTGTCCGCGAGCAACCGGCCGACCACATCGCCGCCGCCGCCAGCCGCGTAAGGAAGCAGCATCCTGATCTTGTGGGTGGGGTAGGCGGCGGGATCCTCGGCCCGGACGGGCAACGCCGCCGACAGCAATGCGAGAAACGAAAGCGTGACGGTGCGCAGCATCATGATGGCTTCCCCTAATCCTCGAAACGAAATCTGTAAGTGTCGCCGTGCCGGATCACGCGTCCGGCGGTCGGCGCGGGAAAATGGCCGGTGAGCAGATAGCTCGGCGTATCCGCGAGCTCTTCCAGCAGCGCCATCCGCGTCGCGACCGCCGCGGCCGGATCGACATCGGCGGCATTGGACAGCCACGGTGCGGCGCACTGGATCGGGTGATGGATGACGTCGCCCGACATGACGGCGTGATCGTGGCCGCCGTTGAGGTGGATCTGCATGTTGCCGGCGGTGTGGCCCGGCGCCGGCGCGAAGCGCAAGGCCGCGTCGCGATCCTCGAACAGGCGATGGTCTGTCTCGACGAATTCGGCGAGGCCGGCCGCGACCACCGGCAGCACGGAGTCTTCGAATGAGCCGTGGTTCACCGGGCTCTTCGGCGCCGCATTGTGCGCGGCCTCGAAATGCCGGTACTCCTCGCGTCCCATCAAATAGCGCGCGTTGGGGAAGGTCGGCACCCAGCGGCCGTCGAGGAGCCGCGTGTTCCAGCCGACGTGATCGACATGCAGATGCGTGCACATCACGAAGTCGACCTCTTCAGGCGCAACGCCAAGCGCCCGCATGTTTTCGAGATAAGGCTGGTTGAGGTCGTTCCAGACCGGGACCCGCGGCCGTTTCTTGTGATTGCCGCAGCAGGTATCGACGATGGCGGTCCAGCGCGGCGCGCGCACGAGATAGGAGTGATGGCTGAGGATGAAACGGCCGGTCGCCGGCTCGATATAGCGGTGATCGAGCCAGCTCCGGTTCTCCGCGATGACGGCGTCGGTGACGTTGGCGAACAGCCAGCTCTTGTCGAAGGCAAGCGAAGCGATCTCGCTGACGAGATCGACCCGCATGCCGCCGACCGTGACCTGCCGCATCGCTCAGTTCTTCAGGAGTTCGCCGAACGGCACCCAGCGCGTGCCGTCGAAGCGGATCAGCTGGAGGCTCGTCATCGGCGTATAGCGCTCCGGCGAGTTGTTCACCGTGGTGCCGTTAATCAGCATCGGCAGCTTGACGTCCTTGAGCGTCGTCGCCTGCTTCATCACATTGGCGCGGGTGAGGTCGTTGCCGGATGCCTTCAGCACGGTGACCAGCGTCTGCGCGATGGTATAGCCATAGACGTTGAGCCAATCGCTCTTGTTGGCTTCAGGCAGGTACTTGTCCATAAAGGCGAGCCACTCCTTGTAGCCGGCATCGTCCTTCAGCGCGGGGTCGGTCGCATCCTTCAGGTACTGGCTGGAGATGATTCCGGTGGAATTGTCCCTGCCGGCCGGCTCCAGCACGCCGCTGATCGAGGCCGAGACGTTGGAGATGATGGTCACGGGCTTCCACCCGATCTCGCCGATCTTGCGGATCGCCTGCGCCGCAAACTTCGGTGTCGCCGCAACCAGCACCACATCGGCGCCAGCAGTCTTCAGTTGCAGGATCTGCGTGTCCACGGTCGGCGCCGTGGTCTCGTAAGCGGCGCGCGCCACGATCGCCTCACCACCGCCGAGCCCTTCCTCCAGCGCCTTCAGATAGTCCTTGCCGAGATCGTCGTTCTGGTAGAGCACGCCGATCTTCGCATTGGCATGGCTTGCCTTGATGTACTTGGCATAGGCGATCGCCTCGTCGCGATAGGTCGGCTGCCAGCCCACGGTCCACGGAAAGTTCTTCGGGTCATCCCACTTCGCGGCGCCCGAGCCCAGGAAGAGCTGCGGTACCTTGCGGTCGTTGAGGTATTTGTGCACGGCGCTGTTGGTCGGTGTGCCGACGCCGCCGAAGATCAAGAGCACTTCCTCGCTCTCGACCAGCCGCCGCGTCTGCTCCACCGTCTTCGGCGGGCTGTAGGCATCGTCGGCGATGATCATCTGGATGCGCCGCCCGTTGACGCCGCCGTCATCGTTCACCTTGCGGAAATAGGCCTCGGCGGATTTCGCGATCTGCGCGAAAGCCGAGACCGGGCCGCTCAGCGGCGCGGTGGTGCCGATCTTGATGGTCTTGTCGTCGGCGCCGGGATCGTATTTTGCGCTTTGCGCCTGGGCGATGCTTGCCGCGAGCATCGGCAACAGGATGCAGGCCGCGGCCAGGCGAAGGCGGGCAAAGCGCGCCATGAGGTCGTCTCCCCAGATTTGCTCTCCGCCTCTCAAGGGAGCGGAGTTGAAACGCGAGAACAGGGCCTGCAACCGGATTTGCGGGCCGCGACCGTAGCCGCCAGACTGGCAAACGAACGATCGTTCGTACGGTTGACTAGCGAACGATCGTTCGTTAGTCAAGTCGCATGGCTGTCCACACCTCCAGCGCGGCGGCAGCGGCTGCGCCCACCACCCGCGAGCGCATCCTCTCTGAAGCGCTCAACCTGTTCGCGCAGAGCGGCTATGGCGGCGCCTCGATGCGCGAGCTCGCGCGCCGTGTCGGCATTCGCGAGAGCAGCCTCTACAATCATTTCGCCGGCAAGGCCGCGATCCTGGAAGCGATCGTTGCCGAACACGGCCCTGCCAGCTCGGCGAGCCGGCTGGAGGAGCCGCGCTACAAGCAGCTTGCGCGCCAGCCCGCCGCGTTCTGCCGGCAGTTTGCCTTGGACCTCGTCGAGCAATGGTCCGATCCGCGCGAGCATCAGTTCCAGAAGGTGATCACCGCCGAGCGAAATCGCGTCCCCGGCATCCGTGCCAAGTTCGCCGACCATTTTTACGCGCGCGAGCAGAGCCTGATGACGGATTACTTCCGCGGCTTTGCGCTCGCGGGCCTCGTCTCGACGCCGGATCCGCGCGAGACCGCGCGGCTGTTCGCGGCGGGCCTCATCTATATCCGCCTCGAACATTACGTGATGGGCGCGACGCCGTCGTCGCGGCCGAACGTGATCGAGGCGATCGACCGCTACCTCGCCTTCTTCCTGTCGCTGATCGCGGCAGGCAATGACGACAACAAGAAACGAAAACCCAAGGGAGAAACGCGTGGCAAGGCTGCCCCTGATTGATCCGGAGACGACGAGCGGCGACATCCGCGCCTCGTTCGACCGCATGCCGGTCAAGCTCAACATCTTTCGCATGATGGCTCATGCCGAGGCCAACATGATCCCGGCGATGCGGCTCGGCAATTCGATCCTGCACAAGCAGAAGCTCAGCGCCGTCAACCGCGA
Organism: Bradyrhizobium sp. B025; assembly: GCF_042257955.1. NCBI lineage: Bacteria > Pseudomonadati > Pseudomonadota > Alphaproteobacteria > Hyphomicrobiales > Nitrobacteraceae > Bradyrhizobium > Bradyrhizobium sp. B025. Next base: position 1,717,226 of record NZ_CP170150.1, read on the forward strand.
GCTCTTGATCCTCCAGGCCGCCCAGCTCGAAGGCGGCGCCTATGAGTGGCGCCAGCATGTTCCGATCGCGCTCGGGGTCGGCTGTACGCAAGCGCAGATCGATGCGGTCGAGCGCAGTGACTACGATGCAGCCGGCTTAAGCGAGGCTGAGCGCGCGCTGCTCAAATTCGGCCGCGAGGTCGTCGAGAACGTCCGCGTTCCCGAGGCGACCTTTGCCGCCATGCGCCGCCACTTCAGCGACCAGGAGGTCGTGGAATCCATCGTTGCGCTCGGTTTCTACATGATGATGGCGCGCGTCACCGAGGCAACGGAAACCGATCTCGATCCCGCGGCGGGCATGAAGGTCTATGACGGCGGTAAGAAGCAGGGCGGCTGAGATGACGGAAACCGAGACCAAGCCGGAGCGTTACGTCCGTCCGCCGAGCGCGGAATCGCTGGGCGAAGCGCCGGGCAGGGGGCGCCTGAGCGGCCGCCGCATCCTGATCGTCGGCGGCGGCCAGCGCGTGTTCGATGCCTTAACCGATCCGATCGGAAACGGCCGCGCCATGAGCATCCTTTGCGCGCGCGAGGGTGCGAAGGTCGCGGTCGCCGATCTCAACCGCACCTCGGCCGAACAGACGGTGAAGCGCATCACCGCCGCAGGCGGCGAGGCATTCGCCATCGCGGCGGACGTCACGTCCGAGCCCGACGTCGTCCGCATGATCGACGAAGCGCACCGCGCGATGGGTGGGCTCGACGGCATGGTGCTCAACATCGGCACCTTCGGCAAGGTCGGTCTCGATGCCGTCAGCCCCGAGGAGTGGAACAGGATCTACGACGTCAACGTCCGCGGTCCGATGCTGTGCTGCCGCGCCGCCATGCCGAGATTCGACGATGGCGGCGCCATCGTCTTCATTTCCTCGATCGCCGCGCTGAAAGCCGGCTCGCAGATGGCGGTGTACGATTCCTCCAAGGCCGCGCTCGGCGGCCTCATGCGCAACATCGCCCATCTCGGCGCGCGCCGCGGCATCCGCGCCAACCTCGTCTATCCCGGCCTCGTCGACACTCCCAACGGCCGCGAAGCCGGCGCCGGCCGCCCCTCGCGCGGCAAGGGCCATGTCCCCTTCGGCCGCCAGGCGACCGCGTGGGAGATCGCCTATGCGGTGCTGTTCTTCCTGTCGGACGAAAGCGTCTATGTCACCGCGCAGACGCTCGCGGTGGATAGCGGGTTGAGCGGGATGTGATCGGAGCGGTCACTGCGTGGCGAGGCTACGACCGCGACGAGTGCTTGGAAGCACGATGCCCCTTCAGCGTCGCCCCGGCGAAAGCCAGGACCCATAACCACCGTCGGGTGTGGCTACGGGAACTCGCAGTTGCCCCTTCGCACCACAACCTCTCCCTGGGCTAATAGGTCCTGGCCTTCGCCAGGACGGCGGCGCTTCCCCAGATTCAGATTGCACGCGCTAGCCATTCCCTCTAATTACTTTGTACAACTGACCAAATAAGATGGTCGCGCGCCGAATGGCGCGATCGAGGATGGAAGCGCAGCATGTCGCAGGACGGATTTGGACTGGCGGGTGTCATGGGCATGCCGGTCGCGCATTCGCGCTCGCCCATCATTCATAATTATTGGCTGAAGGCGCACGGCATCCGCGGCAGCTATGTCCCGCTGGCGGTGAAGCCGGAGCGGCTGGAGGATGCGCTTGACGGGCTGATTGCGCTCGGGTTCCGCGGCTGCAATGTCACCATGCCGCACAAGCAGACGGCGATGCCGCTGCTGACCCGCGTCAACGAGACCGCGAAGCGCATCGGCGCCGTCAACACCATCGTCGTCGAGGCGGACGGCACGCTCTCCGGCTTCAACAATGACGGCAACGGTTTTGTGCAGAGCCTGCGCGACGCCAAGGCTGACTGGCGCGGCGATGCCGGGCCGATCCTGCTGCTCGGGGCAGGCGGCGCCTCGCGCGCCGTTGTGGTGGCGCTGCTCGAAAATGGCGCGCGCGAGATCCGCATCGCCAACCGCACGGCCGAGAAGGCGCAGGCGCTCGCCAGGGATTTCGGCTCCGCCGTCAGCACCATTGCGTGGGACGACCGCGGCGCTGCGCTCGGCGATGTCGCCCTGCTCGTCAACTGCACCGATCGCGGCATGGTCGGCAAGGCCGCGCTGGAGATCGACCTGTCGCGCCTGCGGCCGGAAACGCTCACCGCCGATCTCATCTACACGCCGCTGGAAACGCCGTTCCTCGCCGAAGCCCGCGCGCGCGGCTGCGTCACGGTCAACGGGCTGGGCCTGCTGCTGAACCAGGCTAGGCTCGCCTTCAAGGCTTGGTTCGGTGTCATGCCCGACGTGACGCCCGAGCTGATCAAGGCCATCGAAGCGACGTTCTGAACCGCCGGGGAGCTTTGCGCCATGACGCTGCCGGTGTCCCCCAGGATCGACTGCCACATCCACGCTATCGATCCCGCCCGCTTTCCCTATTCCGCCGATACGCCGTACCGGCCGAGCGGGCAGGAGATCGCGCCCGCGGCGCAGCTCATCCGCGTGTTCGACGCGTTCGATATCAGGCACGCGCTCGTGGTGGCCACCAACACCGGCTACGGCAGCGACAGCCGCATCCTGCTCGATACGTTGCAGCAGGGCGGCGGCCGCTTTCGCGGTGTCGCCGTCGTCGAGAACGACGTCGACATCAGCGAGCTCGAACGGCTGAAGGCGGCCGGCGTGATCGGCGTCGCCTTCAACGTGCCGTTCCACGGTGCCGCTTACTACCAAGAGACCGCATCACTGCTGGAGAAGCTGACCAGCCTCGGCCTGTTTCTCCAGATCCAGGTCGAGCAGGACCAATTGCTCGACCTGTTACCGCTGATCGACAAATCAAATGTGCGTCTGGTGTTCGATCATTGCGGCCGGCCCTCCGTTGGGCAGGGATTGCAGGGCAAGGCCTTCCAGGCGCTGCTCGCGATCGGCCGCGAGCGAGACGCACACGTCAAGCTCTCCGGCTATTACAAGTTCTCGCAGCAGCCGCATCCGTATCAAGACGCCTGGCCGTTCATCACGGCGCTGGTCGAGGCCTTCACGCTCGACCGTTGCGTCTGGGGCTCGGACTATCCGTTCCTGCGCGCCCCAGAGCGGCTCGATTACGGTCCGCTGCTCGCGGTGCTGACACAACTGTTTCCCGACCCCGGCGATCAGCATCGCCTGTTGTGGCGGACGCCGGCACGGCTGCTCGGCTTCGACGGCGGGACGGATCAAGCGAGATAACAACAGAGCAAAATGGGAGGGAGGACGTCATGAGGCACTTTGCAGGGCCGGTTGGCATCGCGGTTGCGGCATCGCTGTGGGCGAGCGCGGCCTGCGCGCAGAGCACGGTCTACATCCCCGACGTCATCGAGCTGTCCGGGCCCGGCGCGGTCTCCGGCACCAACTGGCGCGACGGCGTCGCGCTCGCGGTCGACGAGATCAACAATGCCGGCGGCATTCTGGGCCGGAAAATCCAGACCGAGCATCTCGACACCCAGAGCAATCCCGGCATCTCGCGCGCGCAGGTGCAGAAGGTTTTGGACAAGGACCCTTATGTCGTGCTCGGGCCGATCTATTCAGGCTCGGTCAAGGTCAACATGGCGCTGACGCAGGCAGCCGAGATTCCGCAGATCGTCGGCGCCGAGGCCGCCGACATCACCACGCAAGGTAACCCCTGGATAATCCGCACGGCCTTCGGTCAGCAATTCTCGATGCCGAAGATCGCCAACTATCTGCACGACAAGCTCAAGGTGAAGACGGTCGCGCTGGTCTGGGTCAACAATGATTTCGGCAAGGGCGGCCACGACAACTTTCTGAAGGAGATGAAGGCGCGCAATATCGAGATCGCGGCCGATATCTCCACCGAGCAGGGCCAGGTCGATTTCGGCTCCGACGTCATCAAGCTCAAGGGCGCCAAGGCGGATGCCGTGTTCGTCTATACCAATGAAGAGGAGTGCGCCCGCTTCCTGATCGAGGCGAAGCGGCAGGGCTTGTCGACGCCATTGTTCGGCGAGACCACGCTGCTGAGCCAGAAGGTGGTCGAGCTCGCCGGCCCCGCCGCCAACGGCGTGCGCGGCCATGTCGGCCTTTCCGCCGACGCTCCGATTCCCGCCATCGAGGACTTCACGAAGAAATTCAGCGAGCGCTACAAGTACCGGCCCGACCACAACGGCATCAAGGGCTACACCGCGGTCTATCTGGTCAAATACGTCACCGAAAAGATCGGCAAGTTCGACAGCAAGGTTTTTGGCGCCGCGATGAAAGGCCTGACCCTGAGGCCCGACAAGGCGCCGGGCATGCTGATGGAAGCGAGCTGGGACCAGAACGGCGACATCGACCGCGCCAGCTTCCTCGCCGAGATCGTCGACGGCAAGCAGAAGATCGTCGAGACATTGCCGAAGCTGAAGGCGGGCAAGGGCGAGTGAGGGGCGGCTCGCCCGCGCGATCGCTCCGCCCTCAGAGTTCGTCGAGCGCAGCCCAGTGCGGGACGTGCGCGGCGAGCTTGTCGAGCAGGCGCTCGAATTCGTTGCGCTCGGCCCGCGTAAGGCACGCGAGCATGGCGCGCTCTCGCTCGCGCAGGGCCGGGATGTATCGCGCGTAGAGCGCGCGGCCGGCCGCCGTCATGAACAATTGCTGACGGCGGCTGTCGGTCTTGTCGGCGGCGCGCCGTATCAGCTTCTTCTTCTCCAGCGCGATGATGCCGCGGCTGATATTGGCCTTGAGATGGCCGGAGAATTCGCAGATCTCGCTCGCGGTCACGCCTTCGCGGAAGTTCAGGAAGATCAGGGTGACGATCTCCGGTCGCGTCAGACCGAGCTCCATCTCGATCCGCCGGAACGACGGCTCGCGGTAGAAGTTCAGCACGTAGCCCATCCTGTAGGCGATCTGGAGTTCGGTGCCGCCTATCACCGCCGCGAGCGGTTTTCGCTCGGGTGAATGGCTCCCGGTGGCGCCGTTCGTCGATTTTCGAGATGGTCTCATATGAGACTTTCTGGTTGCTTTTCGATCCGGCTTGATCTTAACATCGCTGCGAGGCCCGCAAGAACGGCCGTCGACGATAGTTGTGGAGGATCGCAGGAGCATGCCGCTGGCCGGGCAGAGGGTGATGGACCTGTCGTGCGACGGCGAGGTCCGGTGCTTCCATGCGGGAACGCCGGAGCATCCAGTCTATGTCGACCAGGTGCGATCGTCCCACGTGGCCTTGCGCAAAATGCCTGTTGTCATGGTCCATGGCGCCGGTCACACCGGGACCTGCTATCTCGCCACGCCGGATCGGAGACCGGGTTGGGCGCCGCGCTTTGCTGCGGCTGGCCGGGACGTGTTCGTGCCGGACTGGCCCGGTCACGGCCGTTCGCCGTCAGGTCCGGACTTTTCGCGGCTTGGAACGCGGGATGTGGCGACGTCGCTGCTGGCGCTGATCGAGGAGATCGGGCCGGCCGTGCTGCTGGTGCATTCGGCGAGCGGTCCGATGGCCTGGTGGATGGCCGAGCGGCGTCCCGATCTGGTCCGCGCCGTGGTCGGCATCGCCCCCGGTCCACCGGCCAATCTGTTGCGCGATCTGCCCGACGATCCGGCAGCGATCCGCGCGCTGCGCGATGACGCCAGCGCCGGTCATCCCGTTTACTCGAGCGAGGATGCGCCGGTATGGCTGACGGCGGACTTTGCCGCCGCCTATTGGGCCAACGGACCGCGCTTTCCGCACCACGCGTTCGAAAACTACTGCCGCTCGTTTGCGCCGGAGAGCGCGCGAATCCTGAACGAGCGCTTCAACATCGGCGGGCGGGGACTCAGGATCGCTGATCCCGAGCGTCTGCGGGAAAGGCCGATCATGATCGTGACCGGGGACCGCGACCCGCGCCATCCGCGCGAGGTGGATGCGGCGACGGCGAGCTATCTCGGCGCCGAGTTCGTCTGGCTTCCCGATCGCGGCATCGAGGGGAACGGCCACATGATGATGATCGAGGACAACAGCGATGATCTCGCCGCCATGATCCTGGCCTGGCTCGATACGGTCGGATGCTGAGATCCCGCGCCCTGCAGGCATATTGGAGGATACCAAGGATGAGACGGATTGCGTGTGTCCTTCTGCTGCTAGCGCAGCCCGTCGCGGCACGGGCGCAAGTCAGTGGTGAAGTCGTCAAGATCGGCGTCCTCACCGACATGGCCGGCGTGACCGCCGACATCACCGGCAAAGGTTCGGTCGTCGCCGCCGAGATGGCGGTGAGCGAGATCGGTGGCGCGGTTCTCGGCAAGCCGATCCAGATCGTCTCGGCCGATCACCAGCACAAGGCCGATGTCGGCACGGCGATCGCCCGGCGCTGGTTCGATGTCGAGGATGTCGATGCGATCGTCGATGTGCCGAATTCCGGCGTTGCGCTCGCGGTCCAGAGCCTCGCACGCGAGAAGAAGCGGATCGTTCTCTATTCGGGGCCGGGGACGACGGCGTTGACCAACGAGCAGTGCTCGCCCTACGGCTTCCACTGGACCTACGATACCTATGCGGTCTCGCACGGGACCGCGTCCGCGGTCGTCAAGGCCGGAGGCGGCACCTGGTTCATCCTGGCGTCGGACTATGCCTTCGGCCATCAGCTCCAGCAGGACGCGACCAGCGTGATTGCGGCCTTGGGCGGCAAGGTGCTGGGCAGCGCGCGCCATCCGCTCAATACGCCGGACTTCTCCTCGTTCCTGCTGAGCGCGCAATCCTCCGGCGCCAAGGTCATCGGCCTCGCCAATGCCGGCAATGACACCGTCAACGCGATGCGGCAGGCCGGCGAGTTCGGGCTGGTGCAGGGTGGCCAAAGCCTCGCCGCGCTGATCCTCTTCCTCCAGGACGTGCACGCGCTCGGCCTTAGGGATGCGCAGGGCACCTACCTGACGACGGCCTCCTACTGGGACATGAACGAGGCGACGCGCGCGTGGTCGAAGGCGTTTTTTGCGAAGACCGGCATGATGCCGTCGATGCTGCATGCCGGCGTCTACGGCGCGGTGCGTCACTATCTCAAGGCCGTCGCCAGCGCCGGCACCGACGATGCCGGCCGGGTTGCGGCCGCTATGAGGACGATACCGGTCGAGGACGTCTTCTCGGAGGACGCAAGCATCCGTGAGGACGGCCGCGTCACGCGCACCATGTACCTCGTTCGCGTCAAGAAGCCGTCCGATTCGAAATATCCCTGGGACTACTTCGACATCGTGCGCAAGATCCCGCCTGAAGAGACTGTCTGGCCGCTCGCGGAGAGCAAATGTCCGCTGGTAAAGGCCTCCAGCCGCTAGATCGGAAACGGCCGTCGAACGGGTTGGCAAAGCGGGTTCGCCACGCGCATGATGCGTGCGTGATATCTCGCCCTCTTGCGATCCCGGACGACCCAGGAACATGAAAACCACGCTGCTGAAATCCGAAGACTACACCCGCTCGCCCTGGAAGAACGGCGGCGGCATCTTCACCGATATTGCGGATGCGCATCGTGCAGGCAGCCCGACGAAGGATTGGGACAGCCTGCTCTGGCGATTTGCGTCCACGCCGATCGTCGCGCCCGGACCGTTCTCCTACATGCCCGGCATCGACCGCTTGCAGATGGTCGTCAGCGGGCGCGGGCTGGTGCTGAAAGCACCGGGGCAGGAATTCGACGAGCGCGAGCCGTTCACGACCGTGCGCTTCACCGGCGAGCTCGAGATCGTGACCGAGCTCGAGGCGGGTCCGGTCGAGGTCGTGAACCTGATGGCCCGGCGCGGTGCGGCGGAGATCGAGCTCCTGGCGCTCCGGGAGCCCGGCGATCGGCCATTGTCCGCCGGCACGCATCTGGTTTACGCGGTTTCCGGCAATTGCAGCATTCGTCTCAATAGCGCGGAGTTTGCGGTTCCCCACGGCAGCACGCTGAAGGTCGAGCTGACCGAGCCGTCCAGGCTGGCGCTCGTCTCGGGGCTGGGGGTGCTGGGTTCAATCCAGCTCGTCGGCTAGATCGCAACTGTTGCTGATGCGCACGAACCGTGCAACTGGCTAGGTTGACGCGGCCCCGCCAGCGCACGATATCTGCCTTGATGCAAGCCGCCGCGAAGGGGCAGGATATGAGCGCACCAGACAAGAATCCCCCCGCGACGCTGTCCGACGGCGTCGTCGACTGGCTGACCAACGGCACCCGCGACGAGCGCTTCATCGACAATATCTTTGCGCAGATGTGCATCCGCCTCCAGCAGGCCGGCATTCCGCTGAAGCGCTCGACGCTTCATGTCCTGATCCATCACCCGCAATGGCTGGGGGCCCGCTTCATGTGGTCCGACGGCATGCGCGAGGCCGAGATCGCGCGGGTCGATTATGACGTGCGCGAGCGGTCCGAATTCATCGGCAGTCCCGCCAACGAAATGTTCGACGGGGCGACCGAGGTGCGCGAGAACCTCGAACGCGATCCGGCGCTCGGCCGCAAGCACGCCCTCTATGACGAGATGCGGACGAAGGGCCTGACCGACTATGTGGCCTGGCCGCTCTACCACACCCTCGGCAAGCGTCATCTCATCACCTTCGCGACCGACCGGCCCGGCGGCTTCGAGGAGGCGCATATCGCTGCGCTGAAGAAGCTGTTGCCGGTGCTGGCGCTGGTCAGCGAGATCCGCATCAAGAACCGCCTGGCGCGGACCCTGCTGGAGACCTATGTCGGCGCACACGCCGGCGAGCTGATTCTCGCCGGCGCTACCCGGCGCGGCACCGGCACCACGGTTCGCGCCGCGATCATGATCTGCGACCTCAGGGATTTCACGAAAATCTCCGACAACTGGCCGCGCGACGACGTCATCGACCTCCTCAACGACTATTTCGACGCGATGTCCGAGCCGATCGCGCGGCACGGCGGCGAGATCCTGAAATTCATCGGCGACGGCCTCCTTGCCATCTTCCCGCTCAGCCAGCCCAACGCCTGCGCAAACCTGCTGCATGCCGTGACCGAGGCTCGAGCGGCCATGGCCGCGCTCAACGAGCGGAATAACGGCAGCGGCCGCGCGCCGCTGAACTACGGCATCGGCGTCCATGTCGGCGACGTCATGTACGGCAATATCGGCTCGACCACCCGGCTCGACTTCACCGTGATCGGCCCCGCCGTCAACATGGCCTCGCGTCTCGAAGCGCTCACCAAGCAGGTGGGACGACCGGTGCTGCTGTCGCGCGACTTCGCCGAGCTGGTGGAGCGGAAGTCCGAGCTGGAGCGGGTGGGCGAGTACGAGGTGCGCGGCTTCAGCGATCCGATCGAGCTGTTCGCGTTTCACGGCTGAAAGCGCCGGGCGAAAGGCCTAGTAGAATCCGGCGAAGAACCGGATTGCGAGATATGCCCCTGCGACGACAGCCGCGGTGGCGCCGATTGCAAAGACGACTCTCAGGCTTTCGTCCATCGATCATTGTCTCCTTGAGACGACGCCGACTCCGCAAGGGGGGCTGAGAGCCGGAGCCGCCAAAGTGCCGGTGTCTTGTGGGACCCGGCCTGCGCCAACGTCCGAGCGATGCGCCGGTTCCTGTCAGCCTCATTACCGGATCAGGCGATTGCGCGAACGCACGGTTGCTGCGGTGCGCCCTCCCTGCGCGCGTCGCAAGTCGTGCGGATGGGCAATATCGGACGCATTGTCAAAAGAAATCTCCGCGCAGAACTCCTAGGTTGGCTTTACTGGCGGCCCTGCCAATGGTGCCGCACGAACGCATCGACGACAGTCAATGCTGCCGGCGCGATGCAACAGAAAAGGTGATCGACGCATCGGATGCGATCCCAAGAGGAGACGCCAATGCCAAGCTGTTCCGAAGATATTCGCAGTCGAACCGGGCGCTGTGCCGTGTGCGACGGCAGGTTTGGTCTGGTCCGCTACTACTCTTGGCGAAAGCCCCTTTGCTCGAAGAGGTGCCTCGCACGTTTCACGGTGCGCCGGCAGGGTGACTGCGACTGGGTGGGCCGATTTCCGTTGGCTTTCGACACGCTTTCAGAGAACCGCGCGAGGCCCCTATGACCATTCAGATGTCGCGACGAGGGAAGGAATATCTCGAGACGGCGCAGAGCCTGTTGCGCGCGGCCCGGACCATGACGGATGCCGTGGTCGCGGCTCGGCTCGAGATGCTCGCCACTGACTATCAGCGGCGCGCCGAAAAGGCGTCAACGGTCGATGCGGCGAAATCAACGGCGCGTTCGGCCGGCACTGGATACGAAGGGTACCCGTGAGGGCGGGTTGCGCCACCGGTTTGGTCGCTTAACCAGGCCGGCTTGCCAGTTTCCTCTTTTGCCACCTGTGGAGCCGATATGGGCGAAGTTGTTCGACTGGTCACAAGGGCCGAGCGCGAACGAGCGCGTTTGATCCGGGAAGCGCGCGCCATCTGTGACGCCGTCTTTCCACCGACCGATCCCGACGGCAAGCAGCCTGTCAGGCCGCGGGTCGACCACCCGGGCGGCGACGCAAAACCCGAGCAGGTCGAAGGAGTTCTCGTGACATGATCAAGATCATTGCCGTGCTCTGCAGCCTCTCGTCCCCGACAGACTGCCGTGAGCAGATCGTCACGACCTCGGACTTCGCGGACGTGACGATGCAGTCCTGTCTGATGGGCGCGCCGCAGCTTGCCGAATGGATGGCGCAGCATCCAGCCGAACGTCTCGCGGCGTGGCGCTGCACGATCGGCAGGCAGGAGGTTCGCAGAGGAGCGTAGGGTGCGAGTTGTCGAGGCTCGCTGATTGCGTCCGTCACATCAGGAGAATCGGAGCCGGCTCCAGGCGCCGGCCCGCCGCGCGCCGGACGGCTTCACGCCGGATCGTATTGCAAACGCGAGGGTGTACCACTACGCTTTGAACTCGGTAGCCCAAACGTTCCTACGATTGGCCGCGCGTTCATGCCAAAATTTCTTCGCATCGGAGTCCATTGGTCGAACGTATCTGGGTACACGTCGAAGGCGTGGTGCGTCAGGCGCGTTGGCCCGGTGATTTTCCTGAAATGGGGTGCCGTGGAGGTCCATGGCACCGGTGCCGGGCGAAAGGTCTACTGGGCGCGTCTGCCGCAGGAGAAGACGATTCGTTGCGGCACGGCGCAGCGTGCCCAGGACTATGCCAAGGCCGCGATCGCGCGGCGGCGGAACCACCGCTACGAGCCGCTGACCGGGCCCATTGCGAACCGGCGCCGGTCGGCCGGCGGAAGCGCCGAGCCCAAACAGGCGCTCGCCACCATCCTGATCGTCGATATCGTCGGCTCCACCGCAAAGGCCGCGAAGCTCGGCGATGCGCGATGGACCAAGATCATGGGCCACTATTACGCGGCCGTCCGCAAGGAGCTGAAGACCTCGCGCGGCAAGGAAGTCGTGACGACGGGGGACGGCGTGCTCGCGACGTTCAAGGCGCCGGCGGCCGGCGTCAGTTGCGCGACCGCGATCCGCGAAGCCGTGCGTACGCTGGGCCTCGATGTCAGGGTGGGGCTGCATGCCGGCGAGTACACGGTGAGCGGCGGCGAAATGGTCGGGCTCGCCTTCCACATCGGCACCCGCGTCGCCGCCAAAGCGCGCGCCGGCGAGGTTCTGGTGTCGAGCGCGGTCAAGGACCTGATGAAGACGCAGTCAACGTTCAGCTTCAGGGATCACGGTGTGCATCAGCTCAAGGGCGTGCCGGAGCGGTGGCGGCTCTATCGGGTGGAGGGGTAGGTACCTCCGGCTCGCAAACCCTGACCTCGCCTTGAAGATCAAGCGACCTCCGTTGCTCACTCGGTCGCCTCCATGTGGTTTCGGTCCACCACCCGCAGCGTCCTCCGCACCATGCCGTCGACAATTGCCGTCGACTCGCTTGGACGCAGATAGATCGCCGTGGACTTGAGCAGCCATGGCAACACCGCCTGCTCAAGCCGCTCCTCATAGGCGAGGCGCATCATGTCGAATGCCTGCAGGCCGGGCCCTGCCAGAATGACATGGTGTGGGCGCAGCACGGATATCGTTGCCGCGACCGCCTCGGCAAGCGCGCGACCTGCCTGCTGGAAGAGGTTCTCGAGGCGCGGATCGCCGCCCAGCGCCCGCTCGCGCAGCAGAGCCATCTGCGCCTCGGACGGCTGCTGCGAGTCCGCCGGCGGCAAGTCGAGAAAGGTGCGGGCGTCGCGGTAGAGCGCATAGTCGGCAAGATAGGCCTCGATACAGCCGCGCTGGCCGCAGCGGCATTGCGGACCATCCGGCGCCAGCTTGACATGGCCGATCTCGCTGCCGGCGCCCCAGTGCGCTTCGCCATCGGCGACAACGCCCATCCCGATGCCGTGACCGACCATGATCGTGGCCGAGAGGCCCTCCGCCAGCGCCGGTTCGGCGGCCGTAAGGGCGAGCGCAACTGCGACGGCGTCGTTCGCCATCACGACCTCGACCCCGAACGCCTGACGTATCGGCGTCGCCAGATCGACGTCGGTGATCGACAGTGCCGGGCTCCACAGCGTCCGGCCGGTATCGGCGTTCACGATACCCTGCAGCGCAAGCCCGATTCCCAACAGCTGATGGCGCGGCGTCGCCGTCGCATCAAGCATCGCATTGATCTGCGCGATGACCAGATCGCGCAGTGCGCCTGCATCGAGAGCGCGCGTCGGGAGAGCTAGTCGCGACTGCGCCAGGCCAGCGCCTCCGAAATCGGCGATCAGCGTCTCAATCAGGTTCATGCGTACGGAGACCGCGATGATGCGCCCGAACTCCGGGTTCAAGGTCAGCAGCACGACCGGCCGGCCACGGCGGCGGCCATTCAGCCCGTCCGCATCCTCGTCGTCGGTATCGTCGGACCATGACGTTGCCGCTGTCTCGGTCTCGCACAACAACTCTTCCGCCATCAGTCTCGACGTCAGACCGGAAACGGCGGGGAAGCTCAGTCCCGTGCTCCGGGCGAGCGCCACGCGGGGCAATGGCCCCTGGCGTCGCAAGAGTTCGACGAGGCGGCCGCGGTTCGACCCGCGGGCCAGGCTGGAAACGCGTCGCGGTGGCTCAATCTGGTCAACCATGCTGTCCATTTAATTCTGTTAGTGAATTTAATAGGTGCGTGTCTCGGTAGTGTTGTTGAAAAAGCACAGCCAAAGGGAGTCGTTATGCGTCATATTTACTATTATAATACCCCATGTACTATCTAAACTCGAAGAGTGAGCAAGTGCATCCTGATTTTTCTGTTTTGCTCTGCGACATTTCTTCGCTGTGTGAATAAAATAAGGCGCAAAAAGCGCCGTGAAGTCGCCTGATGCGGGGCGACCAAAGGGAGGTGCACATGAACGGATCAAGGACGAAATTGATAGTGCCGCTGCTCGCGGCCGCCGCGCTCGCGATGACCGCGGGAATGGCGCAGGCGCAGCAGAAAAAGACCATCGCGCTGGTTACCAATGTCGCGGCCGATTTCTGGACCATCGCCGGGCGCGGGCTCGAAAAGGCGCAGAAGGAGCACCCGGACTACAATATCGAATTGATCGTCACCAACGAAGGCACGGCGGCGGGCCAGCGGCGCGAGCTGGACGACCTCCTGGTGCGCGGTGTCGCCGGCATCTCCATCTCGGTGGACGACGCGCCGCACGCAACCGAACAGCTCAACAAGGTTGCGGCCAAGACCGTCTTGATCACGACGGACAGCGACGCGCCGCAGAGCAATCGCCTCGCCTATATCGGCACCGACAACGTCGCGGCCGGGCGGCAGGCCGGCGAGGAGATCAAGAAGGCGTTGCCGAACGGCGGCAAGATCGCGCTGTTTGTCGGCACGATGGACGCGGACGACGCCCGCGAGCGGGTGCAAGGCATCAAGGAAGCGATCGCCGGCACCAAGGTCGAGCTGGTCGACGTGTTCACCGACCAGGTGGACTTCGCCAAGGCCAAGGCGAACATGGAGAACGTGCTCGTCAAATATCCCGACATCGCACTGCTGTCCGGCCTTTGGAGCTACGAGACACCGCTGATCTATGACGCGGTCAAGGCGGCGGGCAAGGCCGGCAAGGTGAAGATCGTCGGCTTCGACGAGGACCAGCGCACGCTGCGGGGCGTTTCCGACGGCACGATCGAGTCGACGGTGGTGCAGCAGCCGTACGAGTTCGGCTATCTCTCCGCCACCAACATCATCAAGACGCTGAACGGGGACAAGTCCTGGATCCCGGCGGGCGGCAAGCTGATCGTACCGACCAAGGTGATCAGCAAGTCCAACGTCGCGGAGTTCACCGCAGATCTGAAGGCCCTGCTGAAGAAGTAAGTAGCACCGCCTTTCGACGCCCGGCTGGCACTGCCGCCGGGCGTCGTGCGGGAGGAGATGAATGGCGGAAATCCTGTTCGAACTCGCCGGGATCAGCAAGTCCTATCCCGGGGTCATGGCCCTCGACGATGTCAGCCTGCGCGTGTACCGCGGCGAGGTGCTGGGCCTGATCGGCGAGAACGGCGCCGGCAAATCGACGCTGATGCGCGTGCTGGGTGGCGTGATCGCGCCAACCCAGGGCGTGATCCGCATCGGCGGCATCGACCGCGCCCGCATGACGGTAAGCGAGGCGACGCAGGCCGGCATCGCCTTCGTGCATCAGGAATTGAACCTGTTCGAGAATCTCGACGTCGCCGCGAACGTCTTCATCGGACGCGAGAAGCTTGTCGGCGGCCCTCTGAAGCTGGTGGACAATGCCGAGATGCGCGCCCGCGTGACGCCGCTGCTGGAGCGGCTGGGTGCCGATTTCGCTCCTGACACACTGGTCGACAATTTGTCGATCGCCGAGCGCCAGATGGTGGAGATCGCCAAGGCGCTTTCGATCGACGCCCGCGTGATCATCATGGACGAGCCGACCTCCAGCCTGACGATTTCGGAGACCGAGCGGCTGCTCGAGGTGATTGCCGATCTGAAGGCGCATGGCATCGCGGTCATCTATATCTCGCATCGGCTCGGCGAGATCATGACCTGCGCCGACCGCGTCGTGGTGCTGCGCGACGGGCGCACGGTGGGGGAGCTGGCGCGAGACGAGTTGAGCCATGCCGCAATGATCCGGCTGATGATCGGCCGCGACCTGAAAGCGCTGCATACGCCGCCGAAACGGCCGCCGCAGCCGGGTGGCTGCGACATCCTCGGCCTCGTGACATCGGCCTTTCCCGACCGGCAGATCGATCTCTCCGTGCGGCATGGCGAGATCCTCGGACTGGCGGGGCTGGTGGGTGCCGGTCGCACCTCGCTTGCCCGCGCGGCCTTCGGCATCGATCCGCTGCTGGGTGGCGAGATCAGGATCGACAACGCGCCGGTCGATGTCACATCGCCGCGGGACGCGATCAGGCAAGGCATCTATCTGATGCCGGAGGACCGCAAGAAATCCGGGCTCGTGCTGGAGCTGCCGATCCGGGAGAACGTGACGCTGGCAAGCCTGCTGAATTATGCCCGGATGTGGCTGGTCAGCGGCGCGGCCGAGCGCAAGGTGGCGAAGGAGCAGGTCAGACGCCTCTCCATCAAGGCGCCGAGCGTCGATATCGAGGCCGTCACGCTCTCCGGCGGCAACCAGCAGAAAGTCGTGCTGGGCAAGTGGCTCTCCATGCAGCCGCGCGTGATGTTCTTCGACGAGCCGACCCGCGGCGTCGATGTCGGTGCCAAGAGCGAGATCTACGCGCTGATGCGCGAGCTCGCCGACCACGGCGTCGCGATCGTGATGATCTCCTCGGACATGGAGGAGGTGATCGGCGTTTCCGACCGGATCGCGGTGATGCATGAGGGGAGTGTCAGCGGCGTGCTGGAGCGCCCGCAGTTCAGCGAATACAACGTGTTGCAGCTCGCAATGGGCCAGGCGCCGGAAACCGTGGAAGCGGCGGCGCCATGATCAAGAAGGAACTCGGCCTGGGCCTGCTGCTCGTGGTGATTTCCGCCATCACGGGCCTGATCAATCCGGCCTTCCTGTCGCTGGTGAACCTGCTGAACATGGCCAATCTGATTGGCCTGTTCGGTGTGTTTGCGCTGGGCGAGGGGCTCGTGATCATCACCGGCGGCATCGACCTTTCGCTCGGCTCGATGTTCGCGCTGCTCGGCGTCATCTTCATCGATCTTCTGACGACTCATCAGGTTCATTGGCCGCTGGCGCTGCTGGCCGTGTTGCTGGGCGGGCTCGTGCTGGGCGCCATTCAGGGTCTTCTCGTCACCCGGCTGAAGATGCAGCCCTTCATCGTGACGCTGTGCGGGTTGCTGATCTATCGCGGCGCCGCGCGCTACTATACGAGCGACTCGACGCGCGGCTTCGGCTACGGCGACGAGGCCGGGACACTGAGCAACATTGCCTCCGGCAATTTGGCGGGCATCCCGAACACCTTCATCCTTTTGATCGTCCTTGCGCTCGTCCTCGGCGTGCTGCTGCATCGCTCGGTCTACGGGCGCTGGCTTTATGCCGTCGGCAAGAACGAGGAAGCGGCGCGCTTCTCGGGCATCAACACGAATCTCGTGATCGCAACCGCCTATATCATCAGCGGTGGGCTGGCCGGCGTTTCAACAGTCCTGTTCGTGTTCTACACGAACTCGGTGTCTCCGAGCTCCTTCGGCAATTTCTATGAGCTCTACGCGATCGCAGCTGCCGTCCTGGGCGGGTGCAGCCTGCGCGGCGGCGAGGGCTCCATTCTCGGTATCGTGCTGGGGACTGCGCTGCTGCAGGTGCTGCAGAACCTCGTGAATATCCTGGGCATCCCCAATTCCTTGAACTTCGCGGTGATGGGGACCGTGATTCTGATCGGCGTGCTGGCGGATCAGCAATTGCAGGCCCGGCGGCGGCGCAGGCAGGCGCTCGCCGGCCTCGCTCGCACGGCGCCGAAATCGACACCGGTGCAAGGACAAGGCGCGTCACCGCGCGCCGCGGATGCCTTGCCGGTGAGAACGAGTGATCAAGCATGACGGATCCACGCTCCAGTTGACACGAGGCCGCTTCGTCGGCGGCCGCTGGGGGAGGGAGCGCGTTCCAGGCTCGAGGGCTTTGGGCCGGAACGTGAGGCAAAACAAGCAAAGCCTGAGACGGCGGGAGGACGAGTAAGATGTTGCGCAGGTTTGTAAACACCGCACGAGTGTGCAGTGTGGGGATTGCTTTCTCTTCGCTGCTGGGCGGCGCGGTGCATGCGGCCGATTTTTCGACGAAAGCTGCTCCTGTTCCTTATGCTGCCGACGATTTCTGGACGAGACCGTATCTATTCGGCGATCTCGGCAGGACGAAGCTGAAGGAGCAGGGCATCGAGCTGGGCCTGACGCTGGGTAACGAATCTGTCGGCAACGTCACGGGTGGAAGCAGGAACACCGCAGCCAACGCTGGTCAGCTGTGGTTCGGCGCGAAGCTCGATATGGGGAAGCTCGCGGGCATCCCCGGCGGCACGGTCGGTCTGACGCTGGTCGACCGCTTCGGCAAGAATCTGAACACCGAAGCGGACATTCCCGCCTTGCAGCTGACCAACGAGGTGTTTGGCCGCGGCAATATTCTGCGCCTGACACAACTCTACTACTCGCAGAAGCTTTTCGATGACCGCCTCGAACTCAAGGGCGGCCGTCTTCCGGTCGGCTCCGACTTCTTCTTCGGCCTGTGCGAGTTCATTAACCTGACCTTCTGCGGCGGCCAGCCCGGCAACATCCAGGGTGGCTACATCTACAACTGGCCGGTGAGCCAATGGGCCGGTGTCGTCCATTACAAGCTGGCGCCGGAATTCACGATTTCGGTCGGCGTCTACGATGCCAATCCGAATTATCTGACGACGTCAGACCCTGCCATCTACTTCCTGCCGGGCATCCCCGCCTCAAGCCGCGCCAGCGGCGTGATGGTGCCGGTGGAGTTGGTCTGGGCGCCGTCGGGGCCGCTGAACGGGACCTGGAGATTGGGCGGCTGGTATGACAGCGCATCGACCATTGATGGTGGCCTTCCCGGGGTCATCTCAACCATCCCCGGCATTGGAGGCGTCCCGGATCAAAATCTCGGGGATCAACGCGGGCGCTACGGCGTCTACGAGTCCATCCTTCAACGCTTGACCGTCGACGGTCCGGGCGCGCAGGGCTGGTACACTTTCCTCAACACGACCGTTGCCGATCACCGGACGTCGTATCAGGACTACCAGATCGCCCTGGGCTTCCGGCATACCGGAACGTTTAGCTGGCGTCCCCAGGACGAAGTCGGCTTCGCGGTGGGCACGACCCACGTGAACTCGGCTGCCCTCAGCCCCAACGCCGGCGGCAACGAAGTTCCGATCGAAGTCTGGTACGGATGGCAGGCGACCGGCTGGCTGAACCTCAAGTTCGACGCGCAGTATGTGATCAATCCCGGCGGGCGCGGCTATAACGCCGTGGGCGTGAAGACCGACAATGCCGTGGTTCTTGGTATGCGCACCGAGGTCCACTTCTGATTCACGGCAACCTGCCCGGATCAGGACATTGAGCGAGCCGGCAGTGAGAGGTGCATGCCCCAATCGGGGCATGCACGAAAGTCACCGTTCCAGATCGAGGATCCTCATCACCCGGTTCAGCTCAGCCCGCGCGTTTCGGTACCGGTGTGTTGAGCAGCTGCTGCTCCCACAGGAACGCGATGCCGCTCCCGCCGGCATGCTGCAGGATCACCTCCGTCAGCTTGACGGCTTGATCGGCCCTGGCCCAGTCGCGCTGCCATTCGGCCGCCACTGCCAGCCAAGTCATCATGTTGGCGCCAGCCGTAATCATGCGCTGGATGGCGACCTCGTGGGCCTCGACCGAAACGGCGCCGGACGCATCTGTGACCACAGTGACGTCCCAGCCTTCGCCGAGGGCCTGGATCGTCGGCATCGCGACGCATATCTCGGTCCACAGACCGGCGATGATCAGCTGCTTGCGGCCCGTGGCCTTGACCGCGTCCACCACCTTCTTATCCTGCCAGGTGTTGATGAACGTCCGGTCGATCACCTCCTGTCCGGGGAACACTTCGGTGATCTGGGGGAAGAGCAGGCCACCCCGCTCGGCAATCACGCTCGTCAGGATCGTGGGGACACCGAAGGCCTTTGCCGCCTTCGCGAGAGCTGCCGTGTTGTTGATCACCATCTGCGGTTCGTGGCTGTTCACGTTCGCAAGCTGGTAGGGCTGGTGGTCGATCAGGACGAGCACTGAGTCTTCGGGACGAAGAAGCGAAGCAAGGCCGTTACGAAGTTTCATCATGACATCCTTTGTTGCCGTTCAATGCGGCATCGGTTTTAGGGAGATGCTCGCCAAAGGCGGGCCACCTGCAGGGCTTATTGCCGTTCCCGCGTTCGATGCGGTAGTACCGTTTTGAGGCAAGCTGTGTCGCGAAATGAGGAACGCCAAAGTGGACATCGAGGAGCTGCGGACATTCGTAGAAGTTGCTGATGCTGGCGGAGTTTCGCCTGCTGCGCTCCGGCTCGGCGTCTCCAAGTCAATCGTCAGCCGACGGCTCTTGCGGCTTGAATCGGAACTTGGTGTCCAGCTTCTTGCACGAACCACCCGCGGCGCCGCTCTAACGGAAGCTGGGGTGACGTTCCGAGACTATGCTGCCAGAGTCTGCACCGAGATCGACGTAGCCAAAGAGACGATCCTGCCTGCCGGCGAGCTTCGTGGACGCTTGCGAGTTGCTGTGCCGCTGTCCTTCGGCTCGAGCTACTTCGCCCCCATGATGGCGGAAATGGCGCGACGACACCCTCAGCTCCAAATCCACACCTGCTACAGTGACCAATTCGTCGATCTCATCGCAGGAGGTTATGACTGCGCGATTCGGATTGGCTATCTTCAAGACTCCAATTTGATCGCCAAGCGCGTCGGACCGATCTACGGCAAGTTCGTTGCGAGTCCTGGCTACGTCAAAGAGCACGGGTCGCCTGAGACACCCGAGGAACTCGTCGCCCATCAAGCGCTCATGCAGGGCACCGAAACTTGGCAGCTCATGGACGGCGACAAGATCATCACGGTTCGTCCACAGGGTCGCTTCAAGGCTGACAACGGCACTGCTCTGGCGGCCGCCGCAACAGCAGGGCTCGGGATTGCCTACCTCCCCGATTTCCTCACCAATGAATTGCTGGCATCGGGTGCGCTTGTTTCCGTCATGACCCGTCATCCACCACCTCCGGCGGGTGCCTATGTCATCCGCCCGCCAGGCCAGCATCCCGCGCGGAAGATCCGGGTCCTCACGGAATTGCTGGTCGAGCATTGCAATCCGGTCTCGGGATAACGATCAGCTTCGCCTTCACGGCAAAACGACCCGCGGACCTCACGCAGAGCAGCCCAGCTCGGAACGCGATCTCTCGATATCCCGCCAAAGCCCTGCAGGCCATCGTAGCCCTTCTACCCGCGGCGAGAATGCCGTAGGAAATGGCAGCGACGAGGATTGGACATGGCAAAGCAGACCGAGAAGAAGCCGCCTGCACTCAAAGGCGTATCGGCAGCCGAACGGGCGTTAGCGGTATTGACGGCATTTCGCCGGGGCGACGGCGCCTTGAGCCTGGCTGAGTTGGCCGAGCGGACCGGTCTGGTGAAGAGTACCATCCTGCGGCTAGCTCTATCGCTGCAACGTTACCGGCTGCTCGCGCGCCTGCCGGACGGCTCTTATCGGCTCGATGCGGAGACCTTGCGTCTCGGGACAGCCTATCAGCAGGCGTTTCGTCTGTCCGATCATGTCATGCCCGTGCTTGAGCAGCTCGCGGCGAAAACCGGCGAGACGACGTCCTTCTATGTGCGAAACGGCGAGGAGAGGCTGTGTCTTTTCAGGGTGGAGACCACCAATCGGATCCGGATGACCGTGCAGCCGGGCGACACCCGTCCCATGGACAAGTCCGCCATTGCCCAAACGCTCCGCCGCTACGAGTCCGGGCCGCCTCGACCGGATGACGAATTGCCGCTGTTCACCTCCGGCATCACGGATCCTCATGCGGCCGCTCTCGCCATGCCCGTCTTCGGCATCGGCGACTCCCTGGTCGGGGCGCTCGCCATCTCCGGGCCGGTCAGTCGGCTGACGGCGGCGCGCGCAGAGCAAATCAAGGGCGCGCTGGTCGAGGCTGCAAACAGGCTCACTGTGGCGTGCGGGGGAACTCCGCCATCCGGAGCCGGAAAGAGCACCCGCAAACGGGCGGCCAGCGTGTCTGCGTAAAACGCAACGTCGTTTCATTTTTCTTGCCCGGTCAGTCGACGCGACTTATAAGGCTCGCCATAACAAAGTATGGGGAGGACGAACGTCGTGGCTTCAGCTTCGCTCACGCGGAGGACGGTCTTGGCCGGACTCACTGCATCCGCGCTTCCCCGGTTTGCGACGGCGCAGGAGGTGCGCTGGTCGAGCGGCTCGGAGAAGCCGCGCTTCGTTCCGCCGCCGGGCGCGACCGATTGCCATTTCCACACCTATGACAAGAGCTATCCGGTCATGAAGGGCGCGACGCTGCTGCCCGAGGACGCCTTGCCCGAAGACTATCGCGCGCTGCAGCGCCGGATCGGCACAACGCGGGGCGTCATCATCCAGCCCTCCACTTACGGTACGGACAACCGGCTGCAGATTGCGTCACGACAGGCGCTCGGGCCGGAGAACTTTCGCGTGGTCGCCGTTGTGCCCGAGGACATATCGGATACCGATCTGCGACGGCTCGATGAGCAGGGTGTCCGCGGTGTCCGCTTCAATCTCGGTTTTCCGGGAGCGTTGACGGTGGACTCTCTCAAGTCGCTCGCCCCGAGACTGGCCAATCGCGGTTGGCACTGCCAGATCAACATGCGTCCCAAGCAGATTGAGGACAATGCGGACCTTCTGGCGTCTTTGCCCGGAGGCCTCGTCCTTGACCATTTGGCCCAGATACCGCAGCCGGCTGGCCTGGAGAGCGCGCCTTACAAGATCATCCGCGGCTTGCTCGACCGCGGCAAGACCTGGGTGAAGCTGTCGGGTCCCTATGTGTCGAGCAAGCAGGGTGCGCCGGACTACGCTGACGCAGGAGCCGTCGCGGCGGCCTATGTCAAGGCGGCGCCCGAGCGAATGGTCTGGGGCAGCGACTGGCCGCACCCTTCCGAGAAGGAGCGCAAGCCTGACGATGCGCATCTGCTCGATCTTTTCGCCATATGGGCGGGAGGCGAGGCCGTGTTCAAGCGCATCCTCGTCGACAACCCTGCCGAACTCTA
Organism: Bradyrhizobium sp. B025; assembly: GCF_042257955.1. Classification (NCBI taxonomy): domain Bacteria; kingdom Pseudomonadati; phylum Pseudomonadota; class Alphaproteobacteria; order Hyphomicrobiales; family Nitrobacteraceae; genus Bradyrhizobium; species Bradyrhizobium sp. B025. The sequence continues at coordinate 1,739,255 of NZ_CP170150.1, forward strand.
CGGTTTTCCCAAGGTCGTGCCATGACGTTCTTCACCCCACCGCGTCGGATCGAAACCAGCATCTTCACACGGCTTCCGGACCAGTTCCGCAAGCCACGCCGCACCGCCTGGGCGGACGCCAATCAGGGCGGACGTGAGATCGACTCCTTCCTTGAAGGGCCATCCTTCGATCGGCAGGGCCGACTGTATGTCACCGATATTCCGTATGGACGCATCTTCCGTGTCAGTCCGGAAGGCGAGTGGGAGCTCGTGACCGAGTATGACGGGTGGCCGAACGGGCTGAAGATTCACCGCGACGGCCGCATGTTCATCACCGACTACAAGCGCGGGATCATGCTGCTGGACCCGGCCAGCGGCAGCGTAACGCCATTTCTGGAGACGGCGGCAAGCGAGAGCTTCAAGGGCGTGAACGATCTCATCTTCGCGCCGTCGGGTAATCTTTACTTCACCGATCAGGGCCAGACCGGGATGCACGATCCCACGGGCCGGGTCTGGAAGCTCGCGCCCGATGGCCGGCTCACCTGCCTGATCAACACGATCCCGAGTCCGAACGGCATCGTCGTCGACCACGAGGAGAGCTTCCTGCTGGTGGCCGTGACACGGGCCAACCAGGTCTGGCGCGTGCCACTGCCGGCCAGCGGCCTGACGACGAAGGTCGGCATATTCTCGCACCTGCACGGCGGTCCCGGCGGCCCCGACGGCTTGGCGCTGGACAGCGGCGGCAACCTGCTGGTCTGCCACACCGGCTTCGGCTCCGTGTGGCGGCTGTCCCCCCTGGCCGAGCCGCTTGACCGCATCGTTTCCTGCGCGGGCGTGGGCACGACTAATCTTGCGTTCGGCGGACCGGAACGAAAGAGCCTTTTCATTACCGAGAGCCGCACGGGAACACTGCTCCGCGCCGAACTCGAAACGCCGGGCATGCCGCTGTTCTCGCACACCGACTAGGGCAGCGCCCGGCTCGCGATCAGTTCGGTATGCATCGGAGCAGGTGGCCGCATATCGCAAACGCGCGGCAGCCAGTCTCTCTCCAGGCCTCCCTGACATCGTAACCGGCGGCCAGCACTCCACTTTTCCAGGGGAGCGCCTCCGATCGGGCGACGCAAGCGCTTCGCTGTAGTTTCTATAAAATGAAACGGCGTTTCATTATAAATTGCAACGTCGTTCTATTTTTGCTATGGCGCGTCATGGCCGGGAAACAACGGCCGGTCTCGGAGGGAACAATGGCAAGTGTCTCTGCCGCGTCGGTCGGCGCCGGCTTCACACCCGAGCAGGAGAAAATCCTCTCGAAGTTGCTGTGGCGGATCGTGCCGTTCCTGCTGCTCTGCTACATCGTCGCTTATCTCGATCGGGTGAACGTCGGCATCGCCAGTCTGACGATGAACCGCGATCTCGGCATCTCTCCGTATGAATTCGGCTGGAGCGCGGGGCTGTTCTTCTTCGGCTATTTCCTCGCAGAAGTGCCGAGCAACCTTGCCTTGCAGGCGATCGGCGCCCGTAAGTGGATCGCGCGCATCCTGATCACCTGGGGCCTGATCTCGGCCGCAACGGCATTCGTGGTCGGTCCCGTCAGCTTCGGCGTCATGCGCTTCCTGCTCGGCCTCGGCGAAGCCGGCTTCACGCCGGGCGTATTCCTCTATTTCACATACTGGTTTCCGGCGCGCGTCCGGGGCACGGCGACTGCGGCGTTCCTGCTCGGCATTCCGATCGCGAACATCGTGGGCGCCCCGATCTCGAGTTCGCTGCTGACGCTCGACGGCTTGGGCGGCTTGCATGGTTGGCAGTGGCTTCTGATCCTGGAAGGCCTGCCGGCCACGCTGCTTGGCTTCGTGTGCTTCTTCACGCTCACCGACAAGCCCGAGCAGGCCAAGTGGCTGAGCCCCGAGGAGCGGAGCTGGCTCGCGGAGGTGCTGGCGGCGGAGCGTCAGGCCATCGCCGCCAGGCACTCATCGCGGCTCAGGGACGCCTTCGTCAATTGGCGGGTCCTTGTCTGCGCCGCCGTCAACTTCTGCGCCATCATCGGCTCCGTCGGGCTTGGCCTGTGGATGCCGCAAATCATCAAGGGCCTCGGCTTCAGTGTCGTTGCCGTCGGCTTTATCGCGGCAATTCCCTACATCTGCGGCGCCGTCACGATGATGCTGTGGGCTCGCCTGTCGGACAGGGGCGGGGAACGAAGCTGGTTCGTGGCATCCGCGCTGCTCGTGGGCGCAGCGTCACTGATTGTCTGCGGCTATGCAACATCGTCCGCGCTGATCTCGATCGTCGCGCTCTGCGGCGCCGTAATCGGGATCATGTGTTACCAGTCCACTTTCTGGCCGATCCCGTCGAGCTTCCTCACCGGCAGCGCTGCCGCCGGCGGCCTCGCGATGATCGTCTCAATCGGCAATCTCGGCGGCTTCGTTGGTCCCTATCTCATCGGCATGATCCGGCAGTCGACCGACAGCTTCTCATGGGCCCTGATCTCGGTGGCCGCATTTCTCACCTTGGCCGCCATCCTGATCCGCGTGGTTGGTGCCAGTCTCCAGCGACCGGGCGGGGCGACTGACCGCCATACCGGCCCGATCGCAAGCCTCTCGAAAGGAATCTGAAGATGAGCGAAAAGCAGCAATTCCGCCTCGGTCTGGTCGGCTATGGCGAGATCGGCAGCACGCTGGGAAAAGGGCTGCGCGAGGCCGGACTGCAGCAGATCTTCTGCTACGACAAGTACGCCTTCGACGGACCATACGCCGATTTGATCCAGAGCCGCGCCAAGGCGGCAGGCGTCACGCTGGTCAAGTCCAACAAGGAATTGGCCGATGCCGCGGAGCTGATCTTCAGCGTCACGCCGGGCTCCGCGTCGCTCGAGAGCGCGGATGCGTTTGCACCCGTGCTCGATGGCCGCCACACCTTCCTCGACTTCGCCTCCGCCACTCCGAAGGTGAAGTACGGCGTGGCCGAGCGGCTTGCCAGGACGGGCGCCACGCTCGGTGACGGCTCCATCATGGGGACGCCCAAGCACGGCTATTCGATGCACATGATGTCGAGTGGTCCCGCCGGGCAGCGCGTCGTCGATCTGCTCGTGCCCTGGGGCATGAGCATCGCATTCGCAGGCGAGAAGCTCGGCACGGCTTCGGGCATCAAGATCCTTCGCTCCGTCCTGATCAAGGGCATCGAGGCGCTGATCGACGAGACGCTGTTGGCGGCCCGGTCCTACGGTCTGGACGAAACCGTACTGGCCTCGGCGTCGAAGACGCTCACGCGTCCGTTCATGGACACCGTCGAGAGCCTGACGCCCTCCGGCGTCATCCATGCCAAGCGGCGCACCGAAGAGGTCGAGATGGCCGCCGAGGCGGTCGAGGATGCCGGAATCGAGCCGCTGATGGCGCGCGCCACGGCGGCGCGGCTCCGCTGGAAGGACAGCCTGGGTCTGAAGGAGCATTTCAAGGGCGTCGTTCCCGAAAACTACAAGATCGCCATCGACGCGATCGTGGCCAGGACGCAGGCCGGGGCGAAGGCGGCCGAATAAGGCCAAGCCCGCCGGGAAGACAACAGGGAGAGAAACGTGACGGCCGCCCGAACGGAAATCGACCAGATCGAAAAGGTGACGATGCGCAGGGTTATCCTGCGCCTCGTGCCGTTCCTGATGATCTGCTACTTCTTCGCGTTGCTCGACCGCGTCAACGTCGGCTTCGCAGCGCTACAGATGAACAAGGATCTGGGGCTGACGCCGGCGATGTTCGGCTTCGCCGCCAGCCTGTTCTTCGTCTCCTACTTCCTCGTCGAGGTGCCCAGTAACCTCGCTCTGCAAAAGGTCGGCGCCCGGCGCTGGATCGCGCGCATCATGATTACCTGGGGATTGGTGACCGCGTGCATGGCGTTCGTCGTCGGGCCGTACTCGCTCTATGCGATGCGCTTCATTCTCGGTGCGGCCGAGGCCGGCTTCTTTCCCGGCGCCATCCTCTATCTGACCTATTGGCTGCCGTCGCAGTATCGGGCGCGCATCCTGGCGACGTTCACGGTTTCGATTCCGCTCGCCACGTTCCTGGGCTCGCCGCTTTCGGTCGGCCTGCTTGAACTCGACGGCGCGCTCGGTCTGCGCGGCTGGCAGTGGCTGTTCATTCTGGAAGGGCTGCCGACGGTTCTGCTGGGTCTTGCGTGCCTGTTCGTCCTGACCGACAAGCCCGCGCAGGCCTCCTGGCTGACCGTGGAACAGCGGGAATGGCTGACCCGGCGCATGGAGGCGGAGGCCGCCGCGCGCAAGCCGGTCGGGCATCTCACGCTCTGGCAGCTCGCCACCAACAAGCATTTTCTTGTCATGGCCCTGGTCTGCTCCGGCGCCTCCGCCACGGGCAGCGTGCTGTCGGTCTGGCAACCGCAGTTGCTGAAGTCGTTCGGCCTCTCCAACCTGCAGACCGGCTTTGTCAATGCGATCCCGTACGGCATCGCGACCGTGCTCATGGTGCTGTGGGGCCGCCATTCGGACAGGACGGGCGAGCGCCGCTGGCACACGGCGATCCCGCTCTTGTTCGCAGCAGGTGGTTTTGCGGCACTGGGCATGACCGGGACTGCGGTTGCGCCGACCATCGTCATGGTGACGTTCTGCCTGGTCGGCGCATATGCCTTCAAGGGACCGTTCTGGGCACTTTCGGCAAGCTGGCTTTCGGCGAGCACGCTCGCGGCGGGGCTCGCCGGGATCAACGCGATTTCCAACCTGATCGGCGGCGGCCTGATGGTGAACGTCGTCGGAGTCGTCAAGGAGCGGACAGGCAGCTTCGTGCTCGGGATGTTGCCGCTTGCGCTGCTGTGTGCCGTGGCCGCAGCCTGCGTCCTCGTGCTTGGACGCAACGTCGCGCGCGCGGCGGAAATGGCGGCGGTGAAGCCATGAGCGCACGCATCAGAGGACCGCAGCGCGCCATCACGCGACGCGGCGTTGTCATGGGCATGCTGGCTTGCAGCACAGGCGCCTTGGCTGCGGGCGCGATGGCTGCCGGGGTGGAGCAGGCGGTGCCCAACAGCACCGGGTCGGCGGCTCCACGCCTGGATGCGCCGGCGGGCGCGTGTGACTGTCATCATCACATCTATGACGGGCGTTTTCCCGTCTCGCCGCATTGGCGCCAGGGCTTTCCGCCGGGCGCAACGGTCGCCGACTATCGGCTGCTGCAGCGGCGGCTCGGCACCACGAGCAGCGTGGTGGTCCAGCCGTCGACATATGGGATCGACAACCGGTGTCTTGTGGACGCGCTGGGCCAGCTGGGTGCCTCGTCGCGAGGGGTTGCCGTCGTTGACACGGATGTCAAGGATGCGGAGCTGCGGGCGCTTGCCGATGCCGGCGTTCGTGCCATCCGCGTCAATTTCGTTTCTCCGCAGACCTGGGGCACGACGACGCCGCAGATGCTGACCACGCTCGCAGCGCGGGTGAATCCGCTCGGCTGGCACGTGCAGATCCTGATGACGGGCGATCAGATCGCCACCCATGAGAGCGTGATCCGGTCGCTTCCCACCAGGGTGGTCATCGACCACCTCGGCCGTATCCCTCAGCCGGAGGGCGTCAAGCATCCGGCATTCGCCGCGATACGCCGCATGCTGGATGGCGGCCGCACCTGGGTGAAGGTGACCGAGCCCTATGAGGACAGTAAGCTCGGGCCGCCCTATGCCGACTCCGGCGAGGTTGCGCGTGCCTGCGTGCACGCAGCGCCGGAGCGCATCCTGTGGGGCACGGACTGGCCGCATCCCACCCAGCGCGGGACCAAGCCGGATGACGCCCAGCTGCTCGATCTCCTCGCGGACTGGGCGCCGGACGAACCTACGCGCCGGCGCATCCTGGTCGAAAATCCCGCCGAGCTGTTCGGCTTCTAGCCACCAGGCGACAGGCGTCTCAGTCGATGCCTTCGCACTTCAGCTCGCGCAATTGCCGGTTCACCCAGGAGGCATCGTGCGTGCCGGCCTCGATGTTGGCGATCTGCTTCTGCTCGGCCTCGAACTTCGCCGTTGCGGCCTTGAACACCGCGCCCGTCTGGTCGAACGGCACGCAGAGCAGGCCGTCGTCGTCGCCAATGATGAGGTCACCCGGCTCGATCACCATCCCGTCGATCGCGATCGGCACATTGATCTCTCCAGGCCCGTTCTTGTAGGGGCCGCGGTGCGTGACTCCGGCCGCGAAAACCGGGAGCTTCTGGCCCCGAATATGACCCGCGTCGCGGATCGCGCCGTTGATGACCACGCCGGCCACGCCTCGCCTGGCCATTTGCATCAGCATCATCTCGCCGATGATAGCGTTGGTCAGATCGCCGCCGGCATCGACCACGATGATGTCGCCGGGCTCGGCGAGCGCGATCGCCTTGTGCACCATCAGATTGTCACCGGGAGGTGCCTTCACCGTCAGTGCGGGGCCCGCGAGCCCGCCACCCTGGTGCATGGGACGAAGCCGGGCGCCGGCTGCCGTCAGACGGGACATGCTGTCGCTCACATTCGCGACGGGCAGGCGGGCAAAGCCTGCGACGACGTCTTCGCCGACCTTTCGTTTCCGCGGCAAGACTCGAAATCCGGCAGACATCGGTGTTCCTCCACTCGAAGGCGACTATATTTTAGAACGACGTTTCATTATCAGAAAGACGGGCGTTGACGCAAGGCGATCCACCTCGCGTCGGAGTTCCTCCTATGCTCGCGGTCGAACATGGCGCGGGACGCCTCTGCGGCGCCGCGGCAGGTTGCCGACACAGCGGCAGCGAAACGAAAGTCCGATAATCGGTTGACGTACTGGTGGGCAGCTAGCGGCTCTTACCTTGGTATTGGAGAGGTCATCAGCTCAACATCACCGCACGCCCGTGCCCTTGCAGCGCTGGCACTTCACCACCTTGTCGCCCTTCTTGAGCAAACCTTTGCCTTCACAGTTTTTGCATTTCTGCTTCTTCTTGATGTTCGGGCCTTTTTCACTGGTCATGAAATTCTCCTGCCGCGAGAGAGCGGTCTTGTCCGGGTGCTCAGCGGAACAGCCGAGCGTCGCCGGGTCAACCCCGCACGGTCATCTATGCCGGCTTCGGCACCACCAGCACCGGAATGCTTCCGTCCACCAGGACCTCGGATGTCTGGCTGCCCAAAAACAGCTTTCTGAGGCCGCGTCGTCCATGAGAGGCCATGACGATCAGATCGCAGCCCCTGGACTTCGCCGTTTCAATGATCGCAGTCGCCGGGTGCGCATTCGGAACGTGCAAAAATTCTGCAGGCGCACCGATCTGCTCCGACATGGCGCGGGCGTCATCAAGCACTTTGCCCGCACGGGCCTTGCAGGCCGCGTTAAAGCTGTCAATCTCGTCCCGCGTCGGAATCCATCCCGAGTCGTGTCCGCCCCCATAGTCAACCGGCATCGCTTCCGTCACGGTGATGATTGTCAACCTGGCGTTCAAGGCCTTCGCCAAGGCAATGCCATGCTCAACGCCTTTTCTCGCGACGTCCGATCCATCTGTGCTCAAGAGAATGTTGGCGTACATTCAGTGGCTCCCTTGCTCGTAGAACAAAGTGATGCCCGGCTAATATGGTCCGATACGCGCCGCGGGTCCATTGCCGCGGTGACAACCAGCACGGGTCGTGCGTTAGATTCATGAGCCTTCGAACCCGCGAAGCGGCGGGAGCCCACGGTTTGCCTCTTGTTCTCCGCGCCGCTGCGCCACGCGTAGCCCGCAGGGTTCAGATACCCGCCTTCGCCCTTTGGGCTTCGGCGCGGCAGCCTCACTCGCTTCGCCTTGGATGTGTGGCGCTGGCTCGCCGAGCCGAAGCTCGCGAAGCGAGCGAAGGCTGGTGGGCCCGGCAGGACTCGAACCTGCAACCAGACCGTTATGAGCGGCGGGATATGGTGCAGCTTCGTTGATCTTGCTGTGCCGTTGTTCGGGTTGGATCGCGTTCGTTGCATTTTGGCGCGGTCGTTTCTGGTGCGAAACTGGTGCGGTGCGCGTGGTGGTTGGTGGGAACGGCGATTGCGTCGATCTCCGTAAGCGAGCAGCAAGACCTGCGTCGCGGTACGGAGCGCTGTCGACCTCGCCTTGCGGACAAGGGAAAGCGACCCCGCATCAACCATCTGCAACGCCGGCTCACGGCCGTCCTTGTGGCAGAGGTGGTTAGCTACCTGTCGGCGCAGCCCCAGATCACGCGTCCCGCCTCAATTCAATGTCGGCGCCACTGCTCGCCATTTTTTGTGATGCGACAGGTAGGCTTGGGTGCTAAATTGTTCTTCAGGCGTCTATTTGGAAGTCTCGGCAAGCGGTACTCACAGTCCGGCTCGAGGCGGTGCGATGCCCAAGATCCTGCTGGTCGAAGACAACGAGATGAACCGCGATATGCTCTCGCGACGCCTCGTGCGCGGTGGGTACGAGGTCATCATTGCCGAGGACGGAGCGCGCGGCGTCGCGATCGCGACGAGCGACAGGCCAGATCTCATTTTGATGGACATGAGCCTGCCGGTGATCGACGGTTGGGAGGCGACGCGCCAGATCAAGGCGACGCCCGAACTGCGCAAGATCCCTATCATCGCGCTCACGGCGCACGCCATGGCGACCGACCGGGACAAGGCCCTCAAGGCCGGCTGTGACGACTACGACACAAAACCGATCGAGCTGCAGAGGCTGTTGGGCAAGATCGAGACGCTGCTCGCAGCTACGGGACAATGGAGGAGCTAGAAATTCAGGACAGATGACGAGCTAGCTACACGGCTTCAGGAGGTTGTCGTCGCCATATTGCGGCCGGCGTAAGAACACACAAAATGGCCGCTCGCCGCGCTCCAGATGGGATGGACTCTGGCCAGGCGGTGGGTGCAGTCCTGCGAATTCATCGCCGGCACCGGCGATCAGCTACCCTGCTCAGGCGGACGTCCTGACCGGGGCAGAGGCCCGATCGGGGCGGAGAGTTTGTCTTTGTGATGGAGACGACTCATGAAAACAGCGCAGTACGAGTGGTCCAAAAGTGACGGGTGGCGGCCGAATTTGCCAACTGGCGAAGTCGGACGTCAGAGTGTCGTGTTCGTTTTCGGTGCTAGGTCGTTGGTGCAGGCAGGCAGCCTCGTGGGCGAGTTGCGCGACCACTTCAAAGGGGCCGCCATGCTTGGTTGCTCGACTTCCGGCGAGATTCTCGGCGACGTGGTCGTCGACGACTCTGTGAGTGCCACCCTTGTCGACTTCGAACATACGCGACTGCGGTTCGCCTCCGCTACGATTGGTGACGCAAAGGCAAGCTACAACGTCGGCAAGGAGCTCGCGCAGCAGTTGAACGACGCCTCGTTGCGCCACGTGTTCGTGCTTTCGGACGGCTTGCACGTCAACGGCTCCGACCTGGCGCGCGGTCTCGCGAGCGGCGTCTCGGAAGGCGTGTCGATCACTGGCGGCCTTTCCGGAGATGGAACCAACTTCGCCGAGACTTGGGTCATTGCCGACGGTGGCGCTGGCCCTCAGCGCGTGGCGGCGGTCGGTCTGTATGGCGACGATTTGCGCATTGGCTACGGATCGATGGGCGGCTGGCAGGCATTTGGGCCCCTGCGCACCATCACACGGGCCGAAGGCAACATCCTCTATGAGCTGGATGAGCGTTCGGCGCTCGATCTCTATAAATCGTACCTGGGCCCCCACGCCGACCAGTTGCCAAGCTCTGCCTTGCTTTTTCCCATCCTGGTTACCGAGGCAAAGGGCGGCCAGGGTGTCGTCCGAACCGTCCTGTCTGTGGACGAGCAGAAAAAGTCAATGACGTTCGCGGGCGACATCCCACAGGGCGGAACGGCGCAGTTGATGAAGACCAATGTCGACGATCTGGTCGACGGCGCGACCGCTGCCGCCAACGCCAGTCTCAGCGGGCTCGGCGGCAGGCGACCGGACCTTGCAATTCTGGTGAGCTGCGTCGGTCGTAAGCTCGTGATGAAGCAGCGCACCGAGGAAGAAATCGAAGCAATTCGAAATGTCTTCGGGGCGGATGCGAAGATTTCCGGGTTCTACTCGTACGGCGAGCTTTGCCCCTTCATGCATGGCGGCGACTGCCGCCTTCACAATCAAACCATGACAATTACAACTTTCGCCGAGGACTGAACGGTCACAGGGCACAGATGCACAGGCTGCTACGACGCCAGCTCAGAAAGCACCTCGGTCTGGAGGGCGAAGTACCGGCTGCGTTGCAGTCTTTCGTGGCGGCCGTCGATTCCGCATACACCGATTTCGATAGCGATCGGGCGATGGTCGAGCGCTCGCAAGAGCTGAGCTCGAAGGAGCTGTCGGAGGCACGCGACAAGGCAACAGAGGCGCAGCGCCGGCTGGTCGACGCGATCGAGAGCATCTCCGAGGGTTTCTCGCTCTACGATGCCGACGACAAGCTGGTTATATACAATCGGCGGTACCGGGACATGCACGGCACCGCCAGCATCAATGTCGTGAATCAGGGCGTATCGTTCGAGACAATCCTCCGCAACGCGACCGCGAGCGGCGAGATCCGCGACGCGGAGGGGCGCGTCGAAGCCTGGATCGAGCAACGCCTCGCTCAGCATCGCGATCCCAAGGGCACGCATGTGCAACGCCGCTCCGACGGGCGCTGGATCCAGATCAACGAGCGCAAAACCGACGACGGCGGCACCGTGGCGACCTACACCGACATCACCGACGTGAAGAAGGCGGAGCAGGCGATCCAAGAGAGCGAACAGCGGCTGCGCGTCATCGCCGAGGCCGCGCCTATGGCGGTGGCGATCGTAACCTTTGATGACGGGATCATCCGGTATGCCAATCGGCGCTTCAGCGAGATGTTCGAGCTCGAAGGTTCGTCTGCCCTGGGCCTGCAAGCGAAAACCCTCTACGCAGACCCGCAACATCGCGAGCGCTTCATCGGCGCGCTCACCGAGCACGGCCATGTGGAGGGCATGGAGATGCTGCTCAAGCGGGTTGGAGGCGAGGAGTTCTGGGCGCTCATAGCTTCTCAGCGCGTCGAGTTCGAAGGGCGCCCGGCGATGATCAACGGCCTCGCCGACATCAGCGACCGCAAGCGCATGGAAGGCGAGCTGCACAAGGCGATCTGGGCGAGCGAGCAGGCGACACGCGCGAAGTCGGACTTCGTAGCCAACATGAGTCATGAACTGCGCACACCCTTGAACGCGATCATCGGTTACAGCGAGATCCTGTTCGAGGACGCCCAGAGCGCCGGCCGCGAATCGGAGATGGCGGACCTGCGCAAGATTCAGGATGCCGGCAAGCATCTGCTCGGCCTGATCGACAACATCCTCGATCTTTCCAAGATCGAGGCTGGCAAGATGACGCTCTATCTCGAGACCTTCGAGCTCCGCCCCATGATCGATAGCGTCGCGGCGACCGTCACCCCGCTGGCCAAGAAGACCGGCAACGCTCTGGTGGCGAACTGTGCTGACGAGATCGGCACGATCCACAGCGATCTGACCAAGGTGCGGCAGACCCTGTTCAACCTTCTCAGCAATGCCTGCAAGTTCACGCGAAACGGGACGATAACGCTGACCGCGCTGCGTGACACGAATGCGGCTGGCGAATGGATCGAGTTCCAGGTGCGCGATACCGGCATCGGCATGACGCCGGATCAGCAGGCCAAGGTGTTCGAGGCCTTTACTCAGGCGGACGACTCGACGACCCGCGTCTATGGTGGTACGGGGCTGGGCCTCGCCATCACCAAGAGCTTCTGCCGGCTGATGGGTGGCGACGTGACGCTGACGAGCGAAGCCGGCAAGGGGACGGCGTTTGTAGTTCGTCTGCCGGCGGTAACACGCGCTGCATCGGACACTACAGTCTCGGCGGCAGACAAGCGTTCCGAGGGTCCGCAGGCTGCCGAGCCCGAGCATGCGCCGATCGTTCTCGTGGTCGACGATGATCCCAATGCGCGTGAGCTGCTGCGCCGACACCTGCAGCGCGGCGGTTACGCCGTTCGCCTGGCTGCCAATGGCGAGGAGGCGATGCAACTCGCCCGCACGCTGCACCCCGATGTCGTCACGCTCGACGCTCTGATGCCGCAGATGGATGGCTGGGCCGTGCTCAGCGCCATGAAAGAAGATGCGGTACTCGCGGAAATTCCTGTGATCATGGTCACGATCGTCGACAACCAGGGCATTGGCTTCTCGCTCGGTGCCGCCGATTACCTGGTCAAGCCGATTGATCGCGACAGACTGGTCAGCGCGGTGGAAAAGTGCTGCCCAAGGGGCGCGCTGCGACACGTGCTGATAGTCGAGGATGACGCGTCGGCCAGCGAGCTGATGGGGCGCGCCTTGCGGCAGATCGATTGCATGGTGACGCAAGCAGAGAATGGTCGGATTGGTCTTGAGCGTTTGAATGAGGCTTCACCCGATGCAATTCTGCTCGATCTGATGATGCCGGAGATGGACGGGTTCGAGTTCATCGCACGGGTGCGAGCCGAGTCCCGCTGGCGGAGCATCCCGGTCATCGTCGTCACCGCAAAGACGCTGACCGTTGAGGATCGCTCGCGCCTCAACGGCCAGGTACAGCATTTGGTGCACAAGGGCGAATACAGCGGCAAGGCCGTGCTGGCGGCGCTTGACGAGCTGGTACCCCTGCACGCCCGGCGCGCGCGCGCGGATCGGCCATGAGTATCATTGACACCGACAGCGCGCGCGCTTGGCGCATTCAGCTTGCCCATCTTCGCCAGGAACTGCAGTCCCCGGTCAACGCCTTGCTCGGCTACGCAGAGATCCTGCACGAAGAGGCGTCCCGGAACGGGCGCTTGGACATCCTCCCCGATATGAACCGTATCCTCGGCGCAGCCCGGGATCTCGCCGGCAAGGTCGACCGGCTGATGGACGGCGATCGCGCCAAGAGCCCGCCCGGCTCAGCGGCCACCACGCAAGAACAGGATCTTCGTCACGAGCTGCGCACGCCGCTCAACGCGATCAAGGGCTATGGTGAGATGCTGCGCGAGGATGCAGCCAGTTTCTCAAGCGACTCCCTGAGGGCGGATTTCGATCGCCTGCTGGCTGCGGCCACCGACCTGTTGCTGCGCCTCGATCGCATCGTGCGATTCTCGGTTGATGTCGAGGAGACGAGCTTGGCTCCCGATCAGACCGGCGCGGTCATGGTTAGCGACCTGATGCGCAGCCTCGGGCCGGTCCGGCAGTATGCTGCCACCGAAACCGGTTCTATTCTCGTCGTGGACGATATCGAGGCCAATCGCGACCTCCTGTCGCGCCGACTGACCCGCGACGGCCATCGCGTCTCTTCGGTGGCCGGCGGCCAGCAGGCGCTGCAGGCGCTTGCCAACGATGAGTTCGACCTCGTCCTGCTCGATTTGATGATGCCCGATATCAACGGGCTTGATGTGCTGGTGCGCATGAAGGCGGATGAGCGGCTGCGCCGCATTCCGGTGATCATGATCACGGCCTTGGCGGAGACCGAGAGCGCCGTCCGCTGCATCGAGGCCGGGGCCGAGGACTATCTGCCGAAGCCGTTTGATCCGATCCTGCTGCGCGCGCGGATCAATGCTTGCTTGCACAAGAAGCGCTGGCGCGACCGCGAGCAGAAGTATCTTCGCCGCATCGAGGAGGAGACCGCCAAGTTTGAGCGGCTGCTGCTGACAATCCTGCCAAGACAGGTGATTGGCCGTCTGAACCACGGCGAAGCCATGATTGCCGACCGCTTCGAGGGTGTGAGCGTTCTGTTCGCCGATCTGGTGGGCTTCACCGAGCATTCGTCACGGGTCACGCCTGCAGCGATGGTCGAGTACTTGAACCGGTTGTTCTCGGAATTCGACGCGCTTGCCCGTGAGCTCGGTGTCGAGAAGATCAAGACCATCGGCGACGCCTACATGGCCGTCGCCGGTTTGCCCGATCCGAACCCCGATGCGATCGCAGCGATCGCGAAAATGGCACTTGGCATGATCGATCGACTGGGACGCGTCAACAGCCATTTCGGCTGGCCGTTGCAAATCCGGATCGGCATACATTCGGGCCCCGTGGTTGCCGGCATCATCGGCGCACACCGCTTCATCTACGACGTGTGGGGCGATACCGTAAATGTCGCCAGCCGGCTCGAGGCCTACTCTCTGCCCAATCGAATCCATGTGTCCCGGGATATCGCCCGCCACCTCGTCGGTCGCTTCGCGCTGGAGCCGCGCGGCAGCATTGACGTGAAGGGCAAGGGCAAATTGGAGACTTTTTTCTTGAGCCGGATTTAGGTTCGGCGTGGCTGCGCCACGCGTAGTCCGACGAAGGGCGAAGCGTGGTGGGCCCGGCAGGACTCGAACCTGCAACCAGACCGTTATGAGCGGCCGGCTCTAACCATTGAGCTACAGGCCCCGCCGCGAGACGGCCGCGGGACTACGCGGCCGGCAACGGTGCGCGGTTCGTTTACAAGGCTGGAGGCGAGGGTGCAATGCCGGCCCCGGTCGATGGAAACGCCGGCGCAGCAATGCCTGCGAGTTCTAAAATACCGAAATTGGCGATGATGCCCTTATAATCCTGTTTTGCCCGACGGGTCAAACCAGCCCCGCCTAGGCTCGTTTTCCTGGATTTTGTAACCCCTTGTGATCGCTTGATCTTTCTACTGTGCATGGGGTTGTTTTCGATGTTTCGATGGGAGGGGCCTTCCTGGGGCCCCTCCAATGTCTTGCCGGCGAGCTGCAAGCTCGCCGCAGATCGTTGTCTAATCCACCGAAACCCCGGCGAACTCCACCACCTTGCGCCACTTCTCGGTCTCGTCCGCGACCAGCTTGCCGAACTCGGCCGGCGTCATCGGCTTGGGGATGCCGCCGGTCTCCGCGAGGCGGGCCACCAGCTTGGGGTCCTTCAGTGCCTCGCCGACGGCCTTGTTGAGGATCTCGACCACGTCGGGCGGCGTGCCCTTCGGCGCGGAGATGCCGTAGAAGCCGACCGATTCGAATCCCGGCACGGTCTCGGCGATCGCGGGCACGTCGGGCACGATTGGCCAACGCTGCGGCGAGGTCACGCCGAGCGCGCGGACATTGCCGCCCTTCGCCTGCTCCAGCGCGGACGGCAGATTGTCGAAGATCAGCTGCACCTTGTTGGAGATGATGTCGGGGAAGGCGATGGCTGAGCCGCGATAGGGCACGTGCACCATGTCGCACTTGGTCATCACCTTGAACAGCTCGGCCGACATGTGCACCGAGGTGCCGTTGCCGGACGAGGCAAAGGAGATCTTGCCGGGATTGGCCTTGCAGTAGTCGATGAACTCCTGAACCGTCTTCACCGGCATCGCGTTGGAGACCACCAGCATGTTGGTGAGCTGCATGATGCTGGCGACCGGCACGGTGTCGCGCAGGAAGTCGTAAGGCAGCTTCTTGTAGAGCGAGGTCGAGATCGCGTTGTTGGGCGCGACGAACAGCAGCGTGTAGCCGTCGGGGGCTGCGTTGATCGCGGCGGCGGCGGCGATGTTGCCGCCGGAGCCGGCGCGGTTCTCGACGATGAATTGCTGGCCGAGATGGTCCGACAGCCACTGCGCCATGATCCGCGCCACGATGTCGACCGGGCCGCCGGCGGCGAAGCCGATCATCCAGTGCACGGGGCGGTCGGGATATGCGGCGGAGGCGGGAGGTGCGGCGCTGAAAAGACTTAAGAGAAAAACCAGCCCGAAAACATAGTTACGCAAAATTCGCAACATGACGCCTCCCGTTGCATTATTGTCGTTGGGCTGCATGCTTTCACAAAATCGGGCCGCTGCCTACATCGTCGCAAGTCGGTGTTGACGCAGGTCCGCCGGGAACGACCATGAGATTCGCGATCATCCTTCTCGCCGCGGCGCTGCTCTTAAGCCCCGCTGCTGCTCAAACCGGAGGCACGGCCATTCCGACCACGACACTCAGCCTCGGCACCGCAACGCCCGGCGGCGGCTTCCCGCTCTACGGCAACGCCTTCGCGGAGGTGATGAACGCGGCCGATCCGCAAATCACCATCGCACCCCGCAACACCAAGGGCAGCAACGAGAACATTCCGCTGTTGGAGAAGGGCGAGCTCGATCTCGCCTTGGTCGCGGGCGAGCCGGCCTACGAGGCCTTCGCCGGCATCGGCCGCGCGCCAGTTCGGCTGAAGATCCTCACCGCGATCTATTCCAACCCCGGCATGTTCGTGGTGCGCGCGGACAGTCCGTACAGGACCATCCGCGATCTCGTCGGCCAGCCCGTTGCGTTCGGCGCCAAGGGCTCGGGCCTGCCGATCCTGGCGCGCTACGTGCTCGATGGCCTCGGGTTGAGGCAGGACGAGGACTTCAAGGCCGTCTATCTCGACCGCGCCGGCGACGGCCCCGCGATGGTCGAGGACGGCCGCGTCGCAGCGCTCTGGGGCGCCGGCATCGGCTGGCCCGGCTTTGCCGCGGTGGCATCGAGCGCATCAGGCGCGCGCTTCATCGCGCCCAGCGCGGAAGAGGTCACGCGCATCCGCGCCAGGCATTCGTTCCTGAAGCCGATGATCGTGCCGGCCGGCAGCTACCCGAAGCAGGCCGAGCCGATCGCCTCGCTCGGTTCGTGGAGTTTTGTCCTCACGCGCGAGGATCTGCCCGACGATGTCGCCTACCGGCTGGCGAAGACGCTGCATGGCGTGGAGGCGACGTTCTGCAAGAAGCTCGCACAGGCCTGCGAGACGACCGCGGCGAACACCGTCGCGGCCGCGCCGAAGCCGGAGCTGATTCATCCGGGCGTGATGAAGTACTTCCGTGAGATCGGCGTGGTGAAATGACGGTCGCTCCCTAAGCGGCCGTCATTCCGGGGCGCGCAAAGCGCGAACCCGGAATCTCGAGATTCTCAGGTGCGCAATTGCGCACCGTAGTTCGGTGCTTTGCACCGCCCCGGAATGACGATCGCTTTAAGCGATCGTCACTTCTTCACCATCGCACACGCCGGGTCCGGCGGCCCGAACGCCTTGTCGCCCGAGATGGTCGTGAGGATCTTGTAATAGTCCCACGGATATTTGCTTTCCTCCGGCGTCTTCACCTGCACCAGCCAGAGGTCGTGCACCATCAGATTGTCCTCGCGCAGCTTGCCGTTGCGGGCGAAGAAATCCTCGATCGGTTTTTCCCGCATCTTCGCCGCCACCTTCAGCGGATCGTCGGTGCCGGTCTCCTTGACGGCGTTGAGATAGTGCATCACGCTCGAATAGACGCCGGCCTGCCACATCGACGGCATCTTGTTCATCTTGGCGAAATAGCGCTTCGACCATTCGCGCGTCTTGTCGTCCATGTCCCAGTAGAACGAGGTGGTCAGCAACAGGCCCTGGGCTGCCTGCAGCCCGAGGCCGTGAATGTCGGTGATCAGCGCCAGCAGCGCCGCCATCTGCTGGCCGCCCTTGAACACGCCGAACTCCGAGCCGGTCTTGATCTCGTTCATGTTGTTGGGGGGACCGGCGGCAATGCCGATGATCTTGGCCTTGGAGGCCTGCGCCTGCAGCACGAACGATGAGAGGTCGGGCGTTGCCAGCGGCGGCTTCACCGAGCCCAGCACCTTGCCGCCATTGGCGGTGACGACGCTGGAGGCGTCGCGCTCCAGCGAATGGCCGAAGGCGTAGTCGTCGGTGATGAAGAACCAGCTGTCGCCGCCGCGCTTGACCACAGCATCCGCGGTGCCGACCGCGAGCGCGCGGGTGTCGAACACCCACTGGATCGCGTAAGGAGAGCAGAACTTGCCGTGGAAATCGGCGGTGCCGGTGGAGTGCGTGATGAACAGCCGCTTCTTCTCGTTGGCGATGTTCTGCACCGCAAGCCCGACCGCCGAGACCGGCACGTCGACGATCAGATCGACCTGGTCGACGTCGTACCAGCGCCGCGCGATGGCGCCGCCGATATCGGCCTTGAGCTGATGGTCGCCGATCACGATGCTGATCGGCTTGCCGAGCACGGTGCCGCCGAAATCGTCGATCGCCATCTGCGCCGCCGTCACCGAGCCCTGGCCGGTCGGCGCGGAAGCGGGACCGTTCATGTCGGTGAGCACGCCGATCTTGACGACGTTGTCGGAAACCTGCGCCATTGCGGCGCCCGGCAGCAGTGCTGCCGCCAAGAACGTCGCTGCAAAGCCGGCCGCGACCGGCAGTCCAAATCTTGCTGGATTCACGCTTGTCCTCCCCTGATCCGGCTCGTTGGCCGGTGTTGCCCGGGTATGCCCGGCTGAATTGGTTTCTTTTGCAACTATTTGGGGGCGGGCGTCAATGTCAGGCGGCGAAGCGGATCTGCCCCGCCGGCGAGGGGTCGTAGCCGGTCAGCTCCTCGGCGCGCTGGCGCAGCCTTCTTTCGCTCAGGAACCGGATCAGGGCCTGCATGGTGGGGCGGAAATAGCTGCGCTGCCGCATCGCCAGATCGAGATTTTCCCAGACCAGCGGCACGAAATCGAGGCCGGCCGAGCGCGCAGCCGCGCGTGTCGCCACCCCGCAATCGGCCTGGCCGGCGCGGACCATTTCGGCAAGATCCGGCCCGGTGAGGGCCGGCGTCTCCACCCGGCGCAAATCGCGGGTGGTGGCGTCGGCGCGCTTCAGGAGCACGTCGAGCAGCATCTGCGCGCCTGTGCCCTGTTGTCGCATCGCCATCCTGGCGCCGAGCGCGAGCACGTCGGCGAGACCGCGCAATCGCTTCGGATTGCCCGGCGGCAGCACGAGACCCTGCTCGCGGCGCGCGAATGCGACCAGCAGCGCGTCATGCAGGTCCGGAGCGTCTCGCAGCGCCGTCACATTGGCGTCGGAGGCAAGATTGCCGGAGGCATCCAGGCCGTGGAAGTGCACTGCGACAGCCGTCACCTCGTCGCGCTGCAGGCGCTCGAGCCCGCGCGCGCTTCCCTCGCTCATCGATCCCAGGCCGGAGCCGGATTCGCGCAGGCTCCAGTCCAGGAGCTCGTCCTGGCTCCCGCCCACGACGGGTGGCGGCTCCGTGGCCAGCATGCCCGCAGGGCGCGCCAGTCCGGACAGCACCCAGAGATCGAGTTCGTGCCGCGGGAAGAGCCACTTCCCGGTCACCTTGCTACAGGGGATCGCGCCGGTGGTGACGAGTTCGTAGAGCTTGCGTTCGCCAAGTCGGAGATAGTCAGCGGCTTCACTGGTCGTCAGGAATTCCATCCTGCATTCCTATGCAAATTCTTGCTTCTTTTTGGACTTTCGTCGCAGGTGGAATTCTGCAGTTCATTTTCGGTCCGCGGGAACCATGCCCGATCATCTCGTTGCTTTGCAACACATCCGCGGTCGCCTCTTCCGCTTTGGTGAACGATCCTGAAGCGCTCACATGGTGCGGGCGTTGCTGTCGCGCGCGCGATTGCAATCGGCTGCAATTGCCGGAATTTCCCGAACGGTAGCACGCGAGGGGCAAATGCGTCACGAGTGCGGCGCAATCGATCCTCATGATCGTGGCCGTATCCAATGGGAACCAGCTCATGGCCTTTCGCCGCCTGTCCGTTGCACTCGCGCTTCTCTGCGGCCTGACCGCGGACATCGCAGCGTCGTTCGCGGAGGACCGCGCCATCGTCCTGGCCTCCACCACAGCGACGCAGGATTCGGGCCTGCTCGATCATCTGCTGCCGATTTTCCGTGACAGGACCGGCATCGAGGTGAGGGTGATCGCGCAGCGCGCCGACGAGGTGCTCAACGAGGCGCGCAAGGGTGATGCGGACGTCGTGCTGATGCATGCGCGGCCACAGGAGGAAAAGTTCGTCGCCGAAGGTTTTGCCGTGAAGCGCTTTGACGTGATGTACAACGACTACGTGCTGATCGGGCCGAAGAGCGATCCTGCCGGCGTGAAGGGCAAGGACATCGCGACCGCACTCAAGGCGATCGAGGCCAGGGGCGCGCCGTTCGTGACGCGCGGCGATCGCTCCGGCACCCACGCCGCGGAGCTCGCGCTCTGGATCGTCGCCGGCATCGACATCGCCGCTGCCAAAGGCGCCTGGTACCGCGAGGCCAAGGAGGGCATGGGCGCGGCGCTCGAAGCTGCGCGCGCCGCAAATGCCTATGTGCTGTCGGACCGCGGCAGCTGGATCGCCTTCAAGGAGCGCGGCGATCTCGACATCATCGTCGAGGGCGACAAGCGGCTGCTCAACCAATACGGCGTGATGTTGGTCAACCCCGAGAAGTTTCCGAGCGTGAAGAAGGAGCTGGGGCAGACCTTCATCGACTGGCTGATCTCGCCGGACGGGCAGGCGGCGATCGCCGGCTACAGGGTCGACGGGCAGCAGCTGTTCTTTCCGAATGCGGACAAGTCGGCCGGCTGACATCTGCATCTCCGGCGGTTGCCAAACGGAGCGTTGCATGGTCCATCATGGCGCATGACCCAGCGCCTGCCGCCATCGCTGACGCCGCTCGACACCGCGCTTGCCGCGTTGCTGCGAGACGTTGAACCGATCGCACCTGTTGCGTTGCCGCTGACTGAAGCGATCGGCTGTATCGCGGCGGACGCTCCGCTGCTTGCGGCCTATCCGCCGCACGACATTGCCGGCATGGACGGGTGGGCGTTGCGCGCCAATGATCTCGTCGGTGCGTCCGCCTATTCGCCGTCGCCTCTGGCGACGGCGCCGGTCTGGGTCGATGCCGGCGACGCGATGCCGGCGGGATGCGACTGTGTGCTCGATGCCGACGCCGTCGAGATGTCTGGACCGCTCGCGCAGGTGCTGGCGGAGGGCGTGCCGGGGCAGGGTGTCCGCCGCGCCGGAAGCGACATCGCCGTTCGCACGCTTGCCGGCACAGAAGGATATCCGGTCGGTCCGGCCGCGCTGATGCTCGCCGGCGTCGCGGCGGTGGACAGGCTGAGCGTGCGGCGGCCGCGGTTGCGCATCGTCAATGTGCCTGATACGACGACGACGGCGCATATGATTGCCGGGATCGCGCGCACCGCGGGACTGGATGTGAAGGCGTTCGAGGCCGCCGCGCGCGATGGCGCATCGATTGCAGATGCGCTCGATGCTTCCTCTTGCGACCTGCTGCTGATTGTCGGCGGCAGCGGCGTCGGCCGCCGGGATGCCGCTGTCGCGGCGCTGGCCCGGCGCGGTGACGTGATCGCCCATGGCATTGCACTTCAGCCCGGCCGCACCGCCGCGGTCGGGCGGCTCGAAAAAGTTCCCGTCGTTGCCTTGCCCGGCTCGCCGGATCATGCGCTCGCAGCCTGGCTCGCGCTCGTGCTTCCGCTCGTCGATCGTTTGTCGGCACGGCAGCTGCGCCGGCACGTGACACGGCCGCTCGCGCGCAAGATCGCGTCCAGTGTCGGCATTGCCGAAATCGCACTGCTGGCCGAGGACCATCATGCCTGGATGCCGCTTGCAGTGGGGGAGTGGCCGTTCCAGGCCATTGCCCGTGCGGATGCATGGCTGATCATACCCGCCAGCCACGAGGGATTTGCAGCGGGCGCATCCGTCGATGCCTATCTGATGCGGGAGTGATATGGGTTCCGGCATGACGATGATCCCGCAATCGCAAGACCGCAGCGCGCTCGAACAGGAGCAGTTCCTCAAGATCCTCTCGCGTGAGGAGGCGATGGCTCGTTTCGAGGCGGCGCTGTTTCCCCGCGCGATTCCGAGCGAAACGCGCAAGCTTGCCGATACGCTCGGCACGGCGCTCGCCGAAGACGTCACCGCCCCGATCGACGTCCCGCCGTTCGACCGTTCCAATGTCGACGGCTTTGCCGTCCGCTCGGCGGACCTCGCCGCGGCCGGCGAAGGTGCGCCTGTCCGCCTTGCGTTGAACGGCGAGACCATCCACTGCGGCACCGCGCCGAGGATGCAAGTTGCCACAGGCACCGCAACGCCGATCGCCACCGGCGGCCCGCTGCCGCGCGGCGCCGACGCTGTCGTCATGGTCGAGCACACCCAGCCTGCCGGCCCGGATGCGGTCGATGTCCGCCGTGCCGCGTCTCCCGGGCAGTTCGTCTCCTATGCGGGCTCCGACATCGCACGCGGCGAAGCGCTGCTGCGCGCCGGCACGCTCGTCGGCTCACGCGAGATCGGGATGCTGGCGGCCTGCGGCATTGCCGAGGTGGCCGTCGCGCGCAAGCCGCGGGTCGCCGTGATCTCGACCGGCGACGAACTGGTTCAGCCCGGCGAGGTGCTTGCGCCCGCGGAGATCCACGACACCAACGGCGCGATCGTCGCGGCCGCGATCGACGAGAATGGCGGCGAGGCAATCTTCCTCGGTGCCATTCCCGACGACGAAGCGAAGCTCGAATCCGCCATGCGCCGCGCGCTGCCGGACGCCGACATGCTGGTGCTCTCCGGCGGCACGTCGAAAGGCGCGGGCGACCTGTCCCACCGCATCATCAGCCGGCTCGGCCAGCCCGGCGTCGTCGCGCATGGCGTGGCGCTCAAGCCCGGCAAGCCGCTGTGCCTCGCGGTCTGCGACGGCAAGCCGGTCGTGATCCTGCCGGGCTTTCCGACCTCGGCGATGTTCACCTTCCACGACATGATCGTGCCGGTGCTGCGCAGGATGGCCGGCCTGCCGCCGCGCTCCGATGCCAAGGTCAGCGCGACCGTGCCGGTGCGCATTGCCTCCGAGCTCGGCCGCACCGAATTCGTCATGGTCTCGCTGGTCGAGGGCAGGGGCGGCCTGATCGCCTATCCCTCCGGCAAGGGCTCCGGTGCGATCACCTCCTTCGCGCAGGCCGACGGCTTCCTGCGCATCGATGCGCTCGCCGATCAGATGCCCGCGGGGACCGAGGCCGAGGTGACGCTGTTCACGCCGCATGTGCGCGTGCCGGATCTCGTCATCGTCGGCAGCCATTGCACCGGCCTCGACCTCGTCACCGCACAGCTCGCGCATGCGGGCCTCACAGTGCGCTCGATCGCGGTCGGCAGCCTCGGCGGGCTTGCGGCAGCCAAAAGGGGCGAGTGCGATCTCGCGCCGATCCATCTGTTCGACGACAGAAGCGAGACCTACAACACGCCTTATTTGGTCGAAGGGCTCGAGCTCGTGCCGGGCTGGCGGCGGATGCAGGGCATCGTGTTCCGCAAGGGCGACAAGCGCTTCGAGGGCCTCAGCGCAAAGGACGCCGTTGCCGCCGCGCTCACGGATCCCGCCTGCATCATGGTCAACCGCAACCAGGGCGCCGGCACGCGTATCCTGATCGACCGGCTGCTCGGCGGTGCGCGCCCCGAAGGCTATTGGAACCAGCCGCGCTCGCACAACGCCGTTGCCGCCGCCGTCGCGCAGCAACGCGCCGACTGGGGCATGACCATTGCGCCGGTCGCCCATGCGGTCGGTCTCGGTTTCATTCCGCTCGCGGAAGAGCATTATGACTTTGCGTTGGTGACGGCGCGCAAGCAGCGTCCGGCGGTACAGGCCTTTCTCGACGCACTTGGCTCGGGCGAGGCACGTACGGCACTGGAGCGAGCGGGCTTCCGGCCGGCGTAGATGATAGACGACGACGCGGCCTTCAAGCCGTGCGACAGGTTGGGGGACGCGATGGCAAGGCCGCTTTCGGTCGCGATCGTCGGTGCCGGCATGGGCGGGCTTGCGACCGCCGCGGCGCTCCGGCGCGTCGGCATCAATGTGATGGTCTACGAGCAGGCCTCCCAATTTGCCCGCATCGGCGCCGGCATCCAGATCGGCTGCAATGCCATGAAGGTGTTGCGCGCGCTGGGGCCGGAGGCGCGGATGCGCGAGGCTAGGCCGCGTCATCCAGCGCCGCGAGCCGCTCGGCCTCGGCGATGTCCTCGACCGTATTGGCGTTGAAGAACGGATCGAGCGGCTCGACCGGCCACGTCACCGTCGCGAGCGGATAGCGTGCGGTCCAGCGGTCGATCTTGCGCAGGTCCTCGACGACCAGGGCGTGGCGCAATTCGTCGCGCAAGGCCACGCGCCACAGCCCGATCACCGGATGCGTCTGGTCGCCCGATGCGGCGACCGCGAGCTGCGCGCTCTCCCGCTCACGGGCTTCATGCAGGCGCGCGACGAGATCGCGCGGCAGGAACGGGCAGTCGCCGGCGGCACTGAGCACCCATTCGATCCCCGGCCGGTTCGCCGCGGTCCAGTCGAGCGCGGCGAGAATGCCGGCGAGCGGGCCGGGAAAGCCGGGTACGTCGTCGGCGACCACCTGCAGGCCGAATGTGGCGAAGCGCGCGGGATCGCCGTTCGCATTGAGGATCAGTCCGCTGCACTGGGGCGAAAGACGTGCGATCACGCGCTCCAGGATGGTGCGTCCGCCGATGGTGCGCATCGGCTTGTCGCCGCCGCCCATGCGTCGCGCGAGGCCGCCGGCGAGCAGCACGCCTTGCGTCAGCGGAGTTTCAGTCGTCACCACCTTCACCCTTGCGCTTGTGCTTGGCCGACTCCTCTTCGACGTAAGCAAGGTTCTGGTCGTAGACGATCCGTTCCTCGCCAGCGAGCGCGATGAAGCGCTTGCCGCGGGTGCGGCCGATCAGCGTCAGGCCCACCTGTCTTGCGAGATCGACGCCCCACGCGGTGAAGCCGGAGCGCGACACCAGGATCGGAATGCCCATGCGTACCGTCTTGATCACCATCTCCGAGGTGAGACGTCCCGTGGTGTAGAGGATCTTGTCGCCGGCATCGACGCCGTGGCGGTACATCCAGCCCGCGATCTTGTCCACGGCGTTGTGGCGGCCGACGTCCTCGGTGTAGCAGAGCGGCTCGCCCTCCTTGCACAGCACGCAGCCGTGGATCGCACCGGCCTCCAGATACAGCGAGGGCATGGTGTTGATGGTCTGCGTCATCTGGTAGAGCCAGGAGGTGCGCAGCTCCGCCTTCGGCAGCGCGACGCTCTCGACCGCTTCCAGCAGATCGCCGAAGGCGGTGCCCTGCGCGCAGCCCGAGGTCTGCGTGCGCTTCTTCAGCTTGGCCTCGAAATTGGTGTGATGCGAGGTGCGCACGACCACGACCTGGAGGTCGTCGTCGTATTCGACCTCGGTCACCGCGTCATTATATTTCAGCATGTTCTGGTTGAGCAGATAGCCCAGCGCCAGATATTCCGGATAGTCGCCGATCGTCATCATGGTGACGATCTCCTGGGAATTCAGGTAGAGCGTCAGCGGCCGCTCCATCGGCACCTTGATCTCGACCCTGGCGCCGGTCTGGTCGGTCCCGGTCACGCTCTGGGTCAGGCGCGGGTCATCCGGGTTGGGGACGATCAGGGGCACCGGGGCTTTGTCGATCTTCATCATGGCCACGACGTTAGCATGACATTCGGGTCAAGCCGATATAAGCATGCTGGCGGAAAGCGAAAATGCTGCCTCGCCGTCATTGCGCGCGGCGAAGCAATCCAGAACTATACCGCGGTGGCAGTCTGGATTGCTTCGCTACGCTCGCAATGACGGGGAGAGGCCGGCGGTTCCATCGGCAGGTGTGTCGTTGGCGGAGACGGATCGGTTATGAAAGTCATCGGCCTTGCGGGCTGGAGCGGTGCGGGCAAGACCACGCTGTTGACGCGGCTGATCCCGTATTTCAGCGCGCAAGGCCTGCGCGTCTCCGTCATCAAGCATGCGCATCACCAGTTCGACGTCGACGTGCCCGGCAAGGATTCCTGGCGCCATCGCGAGGCGGGCGCGGCCGAGGTGCTGGTTGCCTCGTCAAATCGCTGGGCTCTGATGCACGAGTTGCGCGGCGCGGCGGAGCCGCGGCTGCCGGAACTCCTGAGCAAGCTTTCCGCGGTCGATCTCGTCGTGGTCGAGGGTTTCAAGCGCGAGCCGCACCGCAAGATCGAAGTCCATCGTGCCGGCAACGGCAAACCGTTGCTGTTTCCCGACGATCCCGGAATTGCCGGGATCGCGACCGACGCCCCGATTGACACCCGGCTGCCGACCGTCCATCTCGACGATATCCCGGCCGCGGCGTCGCTGCTGTTGCGTGTGGCGATGCCGGTCGAGGAAGCGGTCGCGAAAAGCGCTGCTATGCGCTGACGAGGCACCATGGCGCAACTGTCTGACGATTGCTTTGCCTTTGGCGGACCGATGATGTCGGTCGACGAGGCCGTTGGCCTGATCACGACGCGCGTCAACGCGATTGCCGATCTCGAGACCGTGGCGCTGGTCGATGCGGATGGTCGCGTGCTGGCCCGAGACATCGCCGCGCCCCTGCCGCTGCCACCCTTCACCAACTCCGCCGTCGACGGCTATGCCGTGCGCGACGCCGATCTTCCGGACAGCGCGGAACGGGCGTTTCCGCTCGATGGCCGCATCCAGGCCGGCGGCCTTGTTCAAGCGCCGATCAGGCCCGGCCACACCGCGCGCATCTTCACGGGTGCGCCGATGCCGCCGGATGCCGGGACCGTCTTCATGCAGGAGGATGTCCGCATCGATGACGCCGCCAGGATCGTGCTGCCGCCGGGGCTGAAGCCGGGCGCAAACGTCCGGCCCGCGGGCGAGGACATCCCTCAAGGGCACGTCGCGCTGCGCGCCGGCCAGCGGCTGCGGCCACAGCATGTCGCGCTCGCCGCGGCGTTCGGCCTGACGCGGGTCGACGTCGTCAGGCGCATCCGCGTTGCGGTGTTCTCGACCGGTGACGAGCTGGCGTCGCCGGGCGAGCCGCGCGCCGCCTCGCAGCTGTTCGACTCCAATCGCTTCATGCTGAGGGCGATGCTGCGCCGGCTCGGCTGCGAGGTCAGCGATCTCGGCATCCTGCGTGACGAGCGGACTTCCCTCGCGAATGGCTTGAAGCAGGTTGCAGGCAGCCACGACCTGATTCTCACCACCGGCGGCGTCTCGACCGGCGAGGAGGATCACGTCAAGGCGGCGGTCGAGAGCATCGGCTCGCTGGTGCTGTGGCGGATGGCGATCAAGCCCGGCCGGCCCGTGGCAATGGGCATCATCGGCGGCACCCCGCTGATCGGCCTGCCCGGCAATCCCGTCGCGAGTTTCGTCACCTTCGTCCATGTGGTGCGGCCGACGGTGCTGGCGCTGATGGGTGGTTTGCCGGAGCCGCTGTTGCCGATCCCGGTGCGTGCGGCGTTCACCTACAAGAAGAAGATCGGCCGCCGCGAATATGTTCGTGTCTCGTTGCGGAGGGGACAGGATGGCGCGCTGGAGGCCATCAAGTTCCCGCGCGAAGGCGCCGGGCTGTTGTCGTCGCTGGTCGAGACCGACGGCCTCGTCGAGCTCGGCGAGGACATCACGCGTGTCGAGCCAGGGCAGAGCGTGGGGTTCCTGTCCTATGCCGATCTGCTCTGACCGGTTGCGTTGACGCCATTGATCGGTCCCGCCATGTTGCGCCCATGACCAGAACCACGCTCGATCTCACCGGGCTGAAATGCCCGCTGCCCGCCCTGAAGACACGCAAGGCGCTCAAACCGTTACAGCCGGGCGATCAGCTCGAGGTGTACTGCACCGATCCGCTGTCGGTGATCGACATTCCGAATCTGATTCGCGAGACCGGCGACACGGTGGAGATCACCGAGCGCAACGACGCGCGCATCGTGTTCTTGATAGAAAAGGCAAATGGTCCGATAGGCAACACCAATGGTGCGCTGCGTTCCTGACGCGTTACCGCGTTGATACCGACCTTTTGTCTATCGACATCGATCATGGCTTCTGCCCAAATTGACTTTATCCGTGCGGGCGCGGAGGTTGAGTGTTGTCTGCGATACGCGGATCAACGGGCCAAACACGAAGCCTGCACGTGGTATCGGGCATAGAGCCCCGCTCGAGGGGTTAACTTTTCGGAGGCGCGTGACCGATCCTGGCGCGCGCCGGATGATGATGCGGGGCAGCGGGGGACAACTGGCTGAACCGTGAATGGCTGAGGATCAGGATCTTAGCGGCAGGCTGCTCAGAAGGGCGGCCTAGGGGAGGACTGTATGTCTACTATTGAGAGCGCTGGAACGATATCGGGCGCCGGCTCTGGCTTTCTTGATCGTGAGCGGACGATTGCGACCGCCGGCTTCAATCGCTGGCTGGTGCCGCCTGCGGCGCTGTGCATCCATTTGTGCATCGGCATGGCCTACGGCTTCTCGGTGTTCTGGCTGCCACTGTCGCGCGCGATCGGGTTGAACGCGCCGAAGGCGTGCCCCGACATCTCGCTGTTCCAGGAGTTGTTCTCCACCACCTGCGACTGGAAAGTCGCGAGCCTGGGCTGGATGTACACGCTGTTCTTCGTGCTGCTCGGCGTTTCGGCCGCGATCTGGGGCGGCTGGCTCGAGCGGGTCGGTCCGCGCAAGGCCGGCTTCGTTGCCGCGTTGTGCTGGTGCGGCGGCCTGTTTCTCGGCGCGATCGGCATCTACACCCACCAACTCTGGTTGATGTGGCTGGGCTCGGGCGTGATCGGCGGCATCGGTCTCGGCCTTGGCTATATCTCGCCGGTGTCGACGCTAGTGAAGTGGTTCCCCGACCGCCGCGGCATGGCGACCGGCATGGCCATCATGGGCTTCGGCGGCGGCGCCATGATCGGCGCGCCGCTGGCGAACCTCTTGATGAACTACTTCAAGACCCCGACTTCGGTCGGCGTCTGGGAGACCTTCGTCGCGATGGGCGTCATCTACTTCGTGTTCATGATGATCGGCGCGTTCCGTTATCGCTTGCCGCCGCCCGGCTGGCAGCCCGAAGGCTGGACCCCGCCGTCCAAGGCCAACGCGATGATCTCGAAGAACAACGTTCATCTCAATGACGCACACAAGACGCCGCAGTTCTGGCTGATCTGGTGGGTGCTCTGCCTGAACGTGTCGGCGGGTATCGGCGTGATCGGCATGGCCTCGCCCATGCTGCAGGAGATCTTCGCCGGCAAGCTGATCGGCCTGCCGGACGTCGGCTTCAACGCGCTCGATGCCGGGCAGAAGGCGCAGATCGCCGCGATCGCCGCGGGCTTCGCCGGATTGCTGTCGCTGTTCAACATCGGCGGCCGCTTCTTCTGGGCATCGCTGTCGGACAAGATCGGACGCAAGAACACCTACTACACCTTCTTCATCCTCGGCATCGTGCTCTATGCGCTGGCGCCGACCTTTGCGGCGATGGGCTCGAAGCTGCTCTTCGTGCTCGGCTTCGGCATCATCCTGTCGATGTATGGCGGCGGCTTCGCGACCGTGCCGGCCTATCTCGCCGACATGTTCGGCACGCAGTTCGTGGGCGCCATCCACGGCCGGCTGCTGACGGCATGGTCCACCGCGGGCATCATCGGCCCCGTCGTGGTCAACTACATCCGCGAGTTCCAGCTCGCGGCGGGCGTGCCGCGCGATCAGCTCTACAACACCACCATGTACATCCTGTGCGCGATGCTGATCGCGGGCCTGATCTGCAACTACCTGATCAAGCCGGTCGATCCGAAGTGGCACATGAAGGAGGCCGATGTCGCCAAGTTGCAGGCGGCGAGCGCCAGCGCCGCCGCAGCCGGACCGCACGGCTCTTACGGCATCGGGTTTGGCGGGCTTGACGCCAAGGCGGCGCTGTTCTGGGCCTTCGTCGGCATTCCCCTGCTCTGGGGTGTGTGGAAGACGCTGGAGAGCGCGGTCAAGATATTCTGATCGCCATCAAGACAGCCGCGGGATGCTCATCATCGGTGTCCCGCGGCGTTCGCCTTTCAGACATCATCAAGACTGGTACTTAGGGGATTTAAATGCTTCGCACCCGAATTTGCCTTGCGGCCGTGTTGCTGGTCGCTGGCCTTCATGCCGCGTCCGCGCAAACCGCGGCGGCGCCTGCCACCACGGCACCGGCCGCGACGACGGAGGCCAAGCCGGGCAAGATCAAACTCACCATGCAGAAGCTGAAGGACATGAAGGCGAAGTGGTCCGCCAACAAGCCGAAGCTCAAGGCCTGCCGCGCCGACGTGAAGTCCAAGGGCCTCGCCGGCGACGATCGCTGGTTCTACATCGAGGAGTGCATGAACAAGACCTGAGGTCGGGTTCCACCAACAGTTCGAGGCAAGGGGCGTGGAGCGTGTTGGCCCCATGCCCCTTAAATGCTTATCGGAATGGATGAATTCTCTTGGCATCTGGTATGCCAACGGCTAGACTTGGACGTGTTTTAAAGAAGGTTTACGAGACTCATCGATGAGCCATGACGTGCACGAGGTCCGCTCGTTCGAACATCCGGGCGAGGGGCGGAAGCGAGCCAAGGCCACGCCCAAGGGGCGGCAGGTCGATCCCACCGCCGCACACGAGATCGAGCAGCTGCTCGGCGATCGCCCGCGGCGGCGCGACCTCCTGATCGAATATCTCCACCTGATCCAGGACAAATATCACCAGATCTCGGCGGCGCATCTTGCGGCCCTCGCCGACGAGATGAAGCTCGCCTTCGCCGAGGTGTTCGAGACCGCGACTTTCTACGCGCATTTCGACATCGTGAAGGAAGGTGAGCCTGATATCGCGCCGCTGACGATCCGCGTCTGCGATTCGTTGACCTGTGAGATGCTCGGCGGTGGGCAGCTGTTGCAGGATCTCCAGCGCAGCGCCGGTCCCGGTATTCGCGTCGTACGCGCGCCCTGTGTCGGATTGTGCGACGCGGCCCCGGTCGCGGAAGTCGGCCATCATTTCGTGCATCAGGCTACGGCCGCCGAGGTGCTGGCCACGGCAGCGCGCGGCGACGTTCACGCGCACATTCCTGCTTATGTCGACTACGACGCCTATGTGAAGGACGGCGGATACAAGCTGCTGGAGCGGCTGCGCTCCGGGGCGGTCAGCAAGGACGATATCCTCAGGCTTCTCGAGGATTCCAGCCTGCGTGGTCTCGGCGGCGCGGGCTTCCCGACGGGACGCAAATGGCGCGCGGTGCTTGGCGAGCCCGGCCCGCGGCTGATGGCGGTCAACGGCGACGAGGGCGAGCCGGGCACCTTCAAGGACCGCGTCTACCTCAACAACGACCCGCATCGCTTCCTCGAGGGCACCCTGATCGGTGCGCATATCGTTGAGGCGTCCGACGTCTACATCTACATCCGCGACGAATATCCGGCCGCACGCGAGATCCTGGAGCGCGAGATCGCAAAGCTGCCGCCGGGCGGCCCGACGTTGCACATGCGCCGCGGCGCCGGCGCCTACATCTGCGGCGAGGAATCTTCGCTGCTCGAGAGCATCGAGGGCAAGCGCGGCCTGCCCCGGCACAAGCCGCCTTATCCGTTCCAGGTCGGCCTGTTCGGACTGCCGACGCTGATCAACAACGTCGAGACGCTGTGGTGGGTGCGCGACATCGTCGAGAAGGGCGCCGACTGGTGGAAGGGCCACGGCCGCCACGAGCGTCATGGCCTGCGCAGCTTCTCGGTCTCCGGCCGCGTGAAGAATCCCGGCATGAAGCTCGCGCCGTCAGGCATCACCGTGCGCGAGTTGATCGACGAATATTGCGGCGGCATGGCCGACGGCCACACCTTCTACGCTTATCTTCCGGGTGGCGCCTCGGGCGGCATCCTGCCGGCGTCGATGGACGACATCCCGCTCGATTTCGGCACGCTGGAGAAATACGGCTGCTTCATCGGCTCGGCCGCGATCGTGATCCTGTCGCAGAAGGACAGCGTGCGAGCAGCGGCCCTGAACCTGATGAAATTCTTCGAGGACGAGAGCTGCGGCCAGTGCACGCCGTGCCGCGTTGGAACCCAGAAGGCGGCGCTGCTGATGCAGAAGCCAGTCTGGAACCGCGCGTTGCTGGAAGAATTGAGCCAGGCGATGCGCGATGCCTCGATCTGCGGGCTCGGGCAGGCGGCATCGAATCCGCTTACCACCGTGATCAAATATTTCCCTGACGAGTTCAAGGAAGCGGCCGAATGACGAAGATTACGTTCGAGCTCGACGGCAAGCAGGTCGAGGCCAGTCCCGGCGAGACCATCTGGCAAGTCGCAAAACGCCAGGGCCGCGAGATCCCGCATCTCTGCTACTCGCCGGCGCCCGACTATCGTCCCGACGGCAATTGCCGCGCCTGCATGGTCGAGATCGAGGGCGAGCGCGTGCTCGCCGCATCGTGCAAGCGCACGCCGTCGGTCGGCATGAAGGTGAAGACCGAGTCCGCGCGTGCGGTTTCCGCGCAGAAGATGGTGATGGAGCTGCTCGTCGCCGACCAGCCGGCGCGCGAAACCTCGCACGATCCGGACTCGAAGTTCTGGCACTGGGCCGAGACCACCGGCGTCACCGAGAGCCGCTTTCCCGCTGCCGAGCGCTGGGCGACCGACGCGAGCCATCCGGCGATGCGCGTCAATCTCGATGCCTGCATCCAGTGCGGCCTGTGCGTGCGCGCCTGCCGCGAGGTCCAGGTCAACGACGTCATCGGCATGGCCTACCGCAGCCATGGCTCGAAGATCGTGTTCGACTTCGACGATCCCATGGGCGAGTCCACCTGCGTTGCCTGCGGCGAATGCGTGCAGGCCTGCCCGACCGGCGCGTTGATGCCGGCCGTGATGCTCGACGAGAACCAGACCCGCGTGACTTACGCGGACAAGAAGGTGGATTCGCTCTGCCCGTTCTGCGGCGTCGGCTGTCAGGTCACGTACGAGGTCAAGGACGAGAAGGTGATCTATGCCGAGGGCCGTGATGGCCCCGCCAATCACAACCGTCTCTGTGTGAAGGGCCGCTTCGGCTTCGACTACATCCACCATCCGCACCGCCTGACCAAGCCGCTGGTGCGGCTGCCTAATGCGAAGAAGGATGCCAACGACCAGGTCGATCCGGCCAATCCCTTCACCCATTTCCGCGAAGCGAGCTGGGAAGAGGCGCTCGACATCGCCGCCAAGGGGCTCGTCAAGATCCGCGACACGAACGGCGCGAAGGCGCTCGCCGGCTTCGGCTCGGCCAAGGGCTCGAACGAAGAGGCCTATCTGTTCCAGAAGCTGGTGCGCACCGGTTTCGGCTCCAACAATGTCGACCACTGCACCCGGCTGTGCCACGCCTCGTCGGTGGCGGCGCTGTTCGAAGGTCTCAGCTCGGGCGCCGTGTCGGCGCCGTTCTCCGCGGCGATGGACGCCGAGGTCATCATCGTGATCGGCGCCAACCCGACCGTGAACCATCCGGTCGCCGCGACCTTCATCAAGAACGCGGTCAAGCAGAACGGCGCCAAGCTGTTCGTGATGGACCCGCGCCGGCAGACGCTGTCGCGCCATGCGACCAAGCATCTGCAGTTCAAGCCCGGCTCCGACGTCGCCATGCTGAACGCGATGATCAACACGATCATCACTGAAGGCCTGACCGACGACCAGTACATCGCCGGCTACACCGAGGGTTTTGAGGACCTCAAGGAGAAGATCAAGGAATTCACGCCGGAGAAGATGGAGGCGATCTGCGGCGTCCCGGCGCAAACGCTGCGTGAGGTTGCACGCACCTATGCGCGGGCAAAATCGTCGATCATCTTCTGGGGCATGGGCATCAGCCAGCACGTCCACGGCACCGACAATGCGCGCTGCCTGATCGCGCTCGCGCTGATCACCGGCCAGGTCGGCCGCCCCGGCACCGGTCTGCATCCGCTGCGCGGCCAGAACAACGTGCAGGGCGCATCCGATGCCGGCCTGATCCCGATGTTCCTGCCGGATTACCAGCCGGTCGGTCGCGACGACTTGCGCGGGGCCTTCGAGAAGCTGTGGCAGCAGGATCTCGATCCCGTTCGCGGCCTCACGGTGGTCGAGATCATGAACGCGATCGATGCCGGCGAGATCAAGGGCATGTATATCGAGGGCGAAAACCCCGCGATGTCGGACCCCGATCTCCAGCACGCGCGCCACGCGCTCGCCATGCTCGACCATCTTGTGGTGCAGGACCTCTTCGTGACCGAGACCGCGTTCCACGCCGACGTGATCCTGCCGGCCTCGGCCTTCGCCGAGAAGGAGGGCTCCTTCACCAACACCGATCGCCGCGTGCAGCTCGCGCGCCAGGTGATCAAGCCGCCGGGCGATGCGCGGCAGGATCTCTGGATCATCCAGGAGATCGGCAAGCGCATGGGCCTGCCGTGGAATTACGCCGGCGCCGGCGATGTCTACACCGAGATGGCAGAGCTCATGCCGTCGCTCAAGAACATCAGCTGGGAACGGCTGGTGCGCGAAGGTGCCGTCACCTATCCGGCGGACGATCCGAACAAGCCGGGCAACGAAATCATCTTCACCACGGGCTTCCCGACCGCGAGCGGCCGCGGCAAGATCGTGCCCGCGAAGGTCATCCCGCCGGATGAATTGCCCGACGCCGAATATCCGATGGTGCTCTCGACCGGCCGCGTGCTGGAGCATTGGCACACCGGCTCGATGACCCGCCGCGCCCAGGTGCTCGACCAGATCGAGCCGGAGGCGGTCGCCTTCATGAGCCCGAAGGACATGCACAAGAAGCAGCTCGCGCCTGGCGATTTCATTCGCCTGGAGACCCGCCGGGGCGCCGTCGAGGTCAAGGTCCGCTCCGACCGCGACGTTCCGGAGAACATGGTGTTCATGCCGTTCTGCTACGCGGAGGCAGCGGCGAACCTCCTGACTAACCCGGCGCTCGATCCGTTCGGCAAGATCCCGGAATTTAAGTTCTGTGCGGCCAGAGCCGAACGCGTGGAGATGCGGGACGCCGCGGAGTAAGGGCGGCGGCGTTCGTTGGGCGGCGCGATATCCACCCAACACTCCGATGTCGTCCTGGCGAAAGCCAGGACCCATACCGCGGAATCTATCGAGCGCGGACGGTGGCAATTCCGAACGACAAGTCTTCGCCAAACCGCTCCCTGGGGTAATGGGTCCTGGCTTTCGCCAGGACGACCCGGGGAGAGTTTGCGCCGTACTCGTCGCTTCGCTCCCAGCAATGACGGTGGTAAATGTGACCCATGTCCAAAGTCACTCCCGCCACACGCGCGCTCGCGGCCGCCGATGTAGCCTTCACCGTCCACGCTTACGACTATGATCCCGATGCCGAGAGCATCGGGCTCCAGGCGGCGTCGGCCCTCGGTGAGAATCCGGCGCGCGTGTTGAAGACGCTGATGGCGCTCGTCGACGGCAAGCCGGTCTGCGTGATCGTGCCGTCCGACCAGGAGGTCTCGATGAAGAAGCTCGCCGCTGCCGTGGGCGGCAAGTCGGCGCAGATGATGAAGCCGCCGGAAGCCGAGCGCGTCACTGGCTTCAAGGTCGGCGGCATCAGCCCGTTCGGGCAGCGCAAGCCCGTGCGCACGGTGATCGAGCAGAGCGCGCTCGCGCATGACTACGTCTATCTCAATGGCGGCCAGCGCGGCTTGCAGGTGCGGCTCAAGCCCGCCGACGTCCGGGATGTCTCGAAGGCGGTCGCCGCGGATGTGCTGGCGTGAGCGCAGCGCTCTACTGCTTCTGCAACAATTTCAGCCGGCAGCGCAGCGCCTCGCGGATGTGTGCGCGCGCAAGCAGTTCGGCCCTGTCGCCGTCGCGCGCGGCGATGGCGTCGATGATGGCCTGGTGCTCGCCGTGGCTGGTCGAGGGACGTCCCGTCACCGTGAATGTGGTCGGGCCGAGCAGGGCGATCCAGTCCTGTAGTTCGCGGGAGGCGTTGTCGAGATAGCGGTTGCGCGCGGCGCGGCAGATCGCCTCGTGGAAGGCGCGGTTGAGCCGCGCCATCTCGATGGCGTCGGTCGCGGACGCCTCGACGAAGGTCTGCTCGATGTCCCGGAGCGCGTCGATTTCGGTCGCCGAGGCGTGCTCGGCGGCGAGGCGCGCGGCGGCGCCTTCCATGATCTCGCGCATGGCGTAGAGCTCGAGCACCTCGGAGATATCGAGGTTGCGGACGATCAGGCCGCGGCCGCCGGCGGGCTCGACGAAGCCGCGTGCGGCGAGGCGGCCCAGCGCTTCGCGAACCGGCGTGCGACTGACCTTCAGCCGCTGCGCCACTTCCTCCTCGCGCAGGCGGTCGCCCGCGCGGTAGCTGCCGGCCTGGAGCGCCTCGCAGAGGGAGCGGAACACCGCTTCGCCCAACGCGACGCCCGCGCCGCGCGCGATCGATCCTGCCTTTGCCGGGCGTCTCGTCATGCATCCTCGAAGCAAAAAGCGCATCCTGCCCATGCAGAGATGCGGCTTGCGCAGCTTCTGTATATCTTTGTATACAAAGGTACGCAATGGCGGAGCGGTTGACCGAGGCCGCCGGCGGGCAGAATGTCTCCAACTTCGTCGCATCGGGCGGACGGCATGAGCAGCAAATACGACGTGCTGGTGATCGGAGGCGGCAACGCGGCGCTGTGTGCGGCGATCGCGGCGCGTCGTGGCGGCGCCTCGGTGCTCGTGCTTGAAGGCGCGCCAAAATTCTATCGCGGCGGCAACACCCGCCACACCCGCAACATGCGCTGCGCCCATGACGCTGCCACCGAAATCCTCACCGGCCCCTACACCGAGGAGGAATTCTGGAAGGATCTGCTGCTGGTCACCGGCGGGCAGACCGACGAGGAACTTGCGCGCCACATGATCCGGGAGTCCAAGGACATCCTGAACTGGATCGTGGAGCAGGGCGTGCGCTGGCAGCCCTCGCTCGGCGGCACGCTGAGCCTCGGCCGCACCAACTCCTTCTTTCTCGGCGGCGGCCGCGCGATGCTGAATGCGCTCTACCTCACCGCCGAGCGGCTCGGCGTCGATGTCGAATACGATGCCGAGGTCACGGACCTGGTGATCGAGGACGGCATGTTCCTGGCCGCCCGCCTCAAGCGGCCGATCAAGGGCGAGACCGAGATCCGCGCGACGTCGCTGGTCGCCGCGGCCGGCGGGTTCGAGGCCAACATCGAATGGCTGAAGCAGTATTGGGGCGAGGCGGCTGACAACTTCCTGATCCGCGGCACGCCCTATAACCGCGGCTCGATCCTGAAAATGCTGCTCGACAAGGGCGTGCAGGAGGTCGGCGATCCCACCCAGTGCCACGCGGTGGCGATCGACGCCCGCGCGCCGAAATTCGACGGCGGCATCATCACGCGTCATGACTCGGTCGTGTTCGGCATCGTCGTCAACAAGCACGCCCAGCGCTTCTATGACGAGGGCGAGGACATCTGGCCGAAGCGCTATGCGATCTGGGGCCGGCTGGTCGCGGCGCAGCCCGATCAGATTGCCTATATCATCTTCGATTCCACCGTCGTTACCTCGTTCATGCCGACGCTGTTCCCGCCGATCGCCGGGCAGACGGTCGCGGAGCTTGCCAGCAAGCTCGAGCTCGATCCGGCCGCGCTGGAAAAGACCATCACCGAGTTCAACGCCGCGGTGAGGCCCGGCACGTTCGACCACACCATCCTGGACGACTGCCGCACGGAGGGCATCACGCCGCAGAAGACGCATTGGGCGCGGCGGATCGAGACGCCGCCCTATCTCGCCTATCCGGTGCGGCCCGGCATCACCTTCACCTATCTCGGCACGCGCGTGACCAAGGAAGCGCGGATGCTGATGGCTGACGGCAAGCCGTCGGCGAACATGTTCGCGGCCGGCGAGATCATGGCCGGCAACGTGCTCGGCAAGGGCTATGCGGCGGGCATTGGCATGACCATCGGCAGCGTGTTCGGGCGGATCGCAGGGCGGGAAGCGGCACGTCATGCGAAGAACTAGGGACCAAGAAGAAAGGTGATGGGAGAAACCATGTCGCGCATTGTCATTGCCTCGATCACGGCGCTGCTGATCGCCGGCCACGCCCGCGCCGCCGAGCCGATCACCCTGCGCGACATGGGGTCGTTCCATGTCGGCGGGCGCCTTGTCGAAATCTCCGGCAAGCCGGTGAAGGAGGTCGTGTTCGCGCCCGGCGGCGTGCCGGCCAAGGTCGATCCCAACGGCACCTATCAGGTCGAGCAGATGTACGTGCAATATTTCCTGCCGGCAAACGAGAAGGGGGCCTATCCGCTGCTGATGTGGCATGGCGGCGGACTGACCGGCGTCACCTACGAAACCACGCCTGACGGACGCGAAGGCTGGCTGAATTATTTTCTGCGCAAGGGATGGGCAGTCTACAATTCCGACGCGGTGGAGCGCGGACGCGCGGGCTGGGCGCAATACCCCGATATCTTCAAGAGCGAGCCGGTCTTCCTCACCACGGCCAATCCGTTCGAGCGTTTCCGCATCGGCGATGGACCAAACTCCTACGATCCCGATCCCGCCAAGCGAAAGGTGCTGCCGGGCAACCAGTTTCCCGTCGAGGGCTACGAGAATTTCGTCAAGCAGAACGTACCGCGCTGGACCACGACTGATGATGCGGCCATCGCCGCCTATATCGCCGAGCTCGATCGCGTCGGCCCCTCGGTGATCCTGTTCCACAGCCAGGCCGGCAGCTTCGGCTTCAAGGTCGCGCAAGCCCGGCCTGACAAGGTCAAGGCGCTGATTGCGATCGAGCCGGCTGGCATCGGTGATCCCGCGAGGGCGGATGTGCTGAAGAACATTCCGACCCTCATCATCTACGGCGACTATATCGAGCGCGATTCGCGCTGGCCCAAGATCCGCGCCAACGGCATCGCCTTTGCGGACGCCATCAAGGCGGCCGGGGGCAGCGTCTACATCGTCGACCTCCCACAGGCCGGCATCAAGGGCAATTCGCATATGGTGATGATGGACAAGAACAACCTCGAGGTCGCGGCCCTGATCCAGAAATGGCTCGAGGGCAAAGGCCTGACGAAGTAGAGCCATGCACGGAACCCAAATTCTGGACGAAGCCGACCGCCTGATGACGGTCTGCAATTCCTGCCGCTACTGCGAGGGTCTTTGCGCGGTATTTCCCGCCATGGAAATGCGCCGCGCCTTCTCCGACGGCGATCTCAATTATCTCGCCAACCTCTGCCATTCCTGTGGCGCCTGCTACGTCGATTGCCAGTTCTCGCCGCCGCACGAATTCGACGTCAACGTCCCGAAGACGCTCGCGGTCGCGCGCGCGGAGTCTTATGCGGCCTACGCCTGGCCGCGGGCGCTGTCCGGCGCCTTCGCGCGCAATGGTCTCGTGATCAGCATCGTCGCTGCGCTCAGCATGGCCGCCTTTATCTTCGGCTTTGCTGCGCTGAACGATCGCAGCGTGCTGTTCGGTGTCCATACCGGGCCGGGCGCGTTCTACAAACTGATGCCGCACAACGCGATGGCTGCGTTGTTCAGCGCTGCATTCCTCTATGCCATCCTTGCGCTTGTCATGAGCGTGCGTGCCTTCTGGCGCGATATCGGCACGCCGATCGGCGGCCGCGCCGACGGCGGCTCGATTGTCCAGGCGATCCGCGATGCCGGCGAGCTGCGCTATCTCCATGGTGGCGGCGTTGGCTGCTACAACGAGGACGACAAGCCGACCGACCGGCGCAAGCTCTATCATCACCTGACGTTCTACGGCTTCCTGCTGTGCTTTGCCGCGACGTCCGTCGCCACGCTGTATCACTATCTCCTCGGACGCGAGGCGCCGTATCCGTGGTGGGATCTGCCCGTCGTGCTCGGCGCGCTCGGCGGCATCGGCCTCATCGTCGGGCCGATCGGCCTGTACGTCGCGAAATTGCGCAGGGCGCCGGAACTGCTGGACGAGAACAGCTACGGCATGGATGTCGGCTTCATCGCCATGCTGTTCCTGACCGGTCTCACCGGCATGCTGCTTCTGCTCCTGCGCGAGACCGCGGCCATGGGGCCGTTGTTGGCGCTGCATCTCGGCGCCGTGTTTGCGCTGTTCATCACCATGCCCTACGGCAAGTTCGTGCACGGCATCTATCGCTTCGCGGCGCTGGTTCGCTATGCACAGGAACGGCGGACGGCGCCGTGACCCGTTACCTCGGCCGAAAATGGCCGTTGCGTAGAAAAGCGATCGTCTGCGCGATCGCGGCGGCGTGACGCGGCAGCCCGGTGTGGGACGCCTTCACGACGACATGGTCGGTCATGCCGGCAAGCATCGTGCTCTGCACCGACACCCGTCCGTCATTGGGCTTCGGCAGAACGAAGAGACCGGCGACGGGATCGATGAAGCGGTTTCCGGCGATCACACCGACCGGATAGTCGATGGCGGGGAGGGCATTCGGTGCGGTTGCGGGCGTGGTGGTCAGCTCGAGGCCGGCTGGCCCGTAGAATGCGCGGTAGGGCAGCAATCCCTGCAGGAGATCAGCGACCTCGCTGCCGCTGTTCGGCGTGCCCAGCATCACGACGCGGGCAAGCCGGGCGGGGCGGTGTCTTGCGATGTAGGCGCGCGCGACGAGGCCGCCCATCGAATGTGCGACGAAATGCAGCGGCGCCTCAACTTCGGCGAAACGGGCGATCGCCGGATGAATGTCGTCTACGATGGCCGCGATCGGCTTGCTGCGGCTGGAATAGTCGATGTTAAGCGTCGTGAACCCGCTCGCCCGGAGCGCCCGCTCCAGTTTCGTCAGGGATGCCGAGGTGCGCGCGATGCCATGAAGCAGAACCACTCCCGGACATCGCGTGCCGCCTGATTGAGGCGCCTCGCGCATCTGGCTTACGCCACCTCGCGCTCCGGCGAGGACGCCTGCTCGCGGGCCATCGTCGTTGCCGTGACATAGTCGGTCTTGCCGGTGCCGAGCAGCGGCACCTTGTCGACCACCATGATCGCGGCGGGCACGGTCAGCTCGGACGCGCCGATCGCCTTGGCCTGGCCCTGCATCGCGCTGCGCTCGGCGGTCTTCTCCGTCGTCAGCAGCACGATGCGCTCGCCCTTGCGCTGGTCGGGGATCGACACGGCGACCGAGCCGGCCTGCGGCCACAGCGTCGCCGCGATGCTTTCGACCGCGGACAGCGAGACCATCTCGCCTGCGATCTTGGCAAAGCGCTTGGCGCGGCCCTTGATGGTGATGAAGCCGGCCGGGTCGATTGCGACGATGTCGCCGGTGTCATGCCAGCCTTCCGCGAGCACTTCGAGCACGCCGGGATTTTCGGCCCTGAGGTAACCGAGCATCACGTTCGGTCCGCGCACGGAGAGGCGGCCGCCGTCCTCGATGCCGGGGACCGGATCGAGGCGGCTTTCCATCAGCGGCGACAGGCGGCCGACGGTGCCGGGACGGTTGGCCATCGGTGTGTTCATCGCCAGTACCGGCGCCGTCTCGGTGACGCCATAGCCCTCGAGGATGCGGATGCCGTAGCGCTCCATGAACACCTGCCGCGTGCGATCCTTGACCGCTTCGGCGCCGGCGATCACGAGACGCAGGGTGCGGAAGTCGTAAGCATGCGCCGAGCGCGCGTAGCCGGTGAGGAACGTGTCGGTGCCGAACAGGATGGTGGCGCCGGTCTGGTAGATCAGCTCGGGCACGATCCTATAGTGCAGCGGGGACGGGTACATGTAGATCGGAATGCCCGCGAGCAGCGGCATCATCATTCCGCCTGTCAGCCCGAAGGAGTGGAACACCGGCAGGACGTTGAACACCTTGTCATTGGCGTTGGCGTCGACCCGCGCCAGCGCCTGCGCCGCGTTGGCGAGGATGTTGCGGTGGGACAGCACGACGCCCTTGGGCGTGCCTTCCGAACCCGACGTGAACAGCACGACGGCCGGATCGTTCGCCTGGCGTGCGACACGCGGCGCGGTGCCTGCGAGCAGGCCCTTGATCTTGTCGGCCACACCGATCGAGGCGCGGACGTCTTCGAGATAGACAATTCGGGCCTCCGCGGAGATCGCGGCCATCAGTTTGTCGAGCTTGCCCTTCTCGATGAAGGCTTTCGAAGTCAGTACGGTCTTGACCTGCGCGGCCTTCATGGCGGCGAGGACGTTGACCGGACCGGCCGAGAAGTTGAGCATCGCCGGCACGCGGCCGATGTTCTGCAGGGCCATGAAGACGACGGCGACGCCCGCGGAGTTCGGCAGCAGCACGCCGACATTCTCGCCGACGGCGGTGCCGTCTTCCAGCTTCCGGCTCAGGACCTGCGCGCCCAGGATCAGCTTGCGATAGGTCAGCTTGGTGCCGAGCGCGTCCTCGACGATGACCTTGCCGGTGTCGCGGTCGCGATAGGCGTGTCCGAGCGCTTCGAACAGCGAGTGATCGAGCATGGCGTTCTTGACCAGAGCGTCGATCATCACGTCCTGGAGTGCGGCGCCGGCGGCATTGCGGCGCGCCTTGCCCTTCAGCGCCGGGTCGACCGGCAGCTTGACCGGCGGCAGGATCGTGACCGTCACCCGCGGAAACCACGAGCGCTTGATCTGGCTGCTGTTGAGATAGCTGAGATGCGAGCGCTGCGCGCCTTCGATGCGAACCGGCACGACCACGGCGTCGGCCTTGTCGGCGATCATCGCGGTGCCATCATAAACCTTCATCAGCGAGCCGGAGACGGTGATGCGTCCTTCCGGGAAGATGACCACCGGCTCGCCGGCGGCAACCAGCTTGATCAGGTCGCGCGCGGCCAGCGGCTTGGTGGGGTCCATGGTGTAATGCTTCACCACCCGCAGGAACGGCTTGGCCCACCAGGCCTTGGCGATGCCGGTATCGACCGCGAAACTCGCGTCGATCGGCAGCACGGCGTGCAGCAGCGGGCCGTCGATCAGGCTGACATGGTTCGGCGCGATCAGCATGCGCGTGCCGGATGGCGGCAGGTTCTCGAGGCCGCGGATCTCGGTGCGGAACAGTGCGCGGAACAGCAACCCGCCGAAATCGCGCACGCCTTCCTTGCCCCATTTCGTCAGCACGAACCACACCGCGCCGAAGCTGGCGACGCCAAGGCCGAAGAAGATCCAGCCGACATGGAGGCCTGCGGCCTGCAGCAGCGCGACGAACAGCGAGCCGACCACCATGAAGGCAGCCTGTAGCACATTGCCGGCCGCGATGATGCGGGCGCGCTCGGAGGGGACCGACCAGGCCTGGACTGCGGCGAAGGAGGGGACGACGAACAGGCCGCCGCCGAATGCGAAGGCGACGAAGTCGATCAGCATGCGCAGGCCCGCGAACGAGGTTGCGAAGTCGAGCGCGGTGATGTCGTGACCCTTGGTGGTCACGCCGATGGCCCAGGCGAGATCGAGGCCGGCAAACCCCATGATGATGGCGCCGATCGGCACCAGGGCGAGGTTCGGGCGAACGTGGCTCAGTTGCGCCGCGAACAGCGAGCCGATGGCGATGCCGATCGCGAAGATCGCAAGACACAGCGTCACCACGCCTTCGGTGCCGCCGACGACCTCCTTGACCAGCGCCGGCAGCAGCGACAGCACGATGGCGCCGACCAGCCAGAACCAGGAGACGATC
Source organism: Bradyrhizobium sp. B025 (assembly GCF_042257955.1). Classification (NCBI taxonomy): domain Bacteria; kingdom Pseudomonadati; phylum Pseudomonadota; class Alphaproteobacteria; order Hyphomicrobiales; family Nitrobacteraceae; genus Bradyrhizobium; species Bradyrhizobium sp. B025. The sequence continues at coordinate 1,782,098 of NZ_CP170150.1, forward strand.
ACGGTGCCGTCCCACAGACGGTGGTCGGCGTGCAGCGTCTTCAGTAAGCCGAGAGTCGAGGTCCAGGGATTGGCATCGACGGGCAGATCGGGCGCGGAGGGCGTGGTCTGCGGAATGCGGGAAGCGAAAGCCCAGGACAGCAGAGCCAGCACCACCACGGCGGATGCGACCCAGCCCATATGGGCGGAGCCGGCCACGAACTGGCCGCCGGCGACGGTGCCGAGCAGGATGGCCATGAAGGTCGCGCCTTCGACCAGCGCATTGCCGGTCGCGAGCTCGCCGAGCTCGAGCTGGTCCGGCAGCATGGAATATTTCACGGGGCCGAACAGGGCGGCGATGATGCCGAACAGCGCGAGCGCTGCGAACAGCAGCGGCACCGAGTGCAGGAAGAAGCCGGCGGCGGCAAAGCCCGCGGCGAAGATCTCGGTGAATTTGAGCCGCCTTGCGACGACGGATTTGACGTATTTGTCGGCGAGCTGTCCGCCGAGCCCGGACAGGATGAAATAGGGGAAGATGAAGACGGCGCCTGCCACCGTCACCAGCGCGTCGCCGTGGCCGGTCGCGGCACTGTAAAGCAGGATGATGACGAGTGCGTTCTTGAGCACGTTGTCATTGAGCGCCGAGAAGAACTGCGCCCAGAACAGCGGCGCGAAGCGGCGTGACGACATCAATTCCCTGATCATGACTAGTCCTGTTTTGGAAAGGCAGCCTGAGGTTGCTTCGTGGGCGGTGAAAGCGTCACGACCGGAAGGGAATGGGACGAACGATTGCAGAGTGACGATGGTCGTCGGCCTGCTCTGTCCCCTCGATCCCTCCGATCCTGTTGGTCTCCAAATGGTCTCGTTAGGTTCGCAAATTTCCGGTTGCGGCCGCGTCGGCTTTGGACGGAAGGGCCGCGCTGACCCGGATATGCGACGGGCCGTGAGCAAAAACTGAACCGCACCGGTAAGGCCCGCGACATCGGCCGCGAATGTCGGAAAATGGTAAGTCCTTCATTGCGGCCTTTTCTTGCATTCGAACCGCTTCGCGGCGGGTGCCTCAGGTGAGGTGAGCGAGGTGGCGAAAGGGGGAGAAGCGACCAAGCAGGCTGAACCTGCGGCCTTCGCGACGGGTGCGGCCACGGTTGGCGCGCCACATCCGGAAGGTCGCGCGACGCTCAGCGAGCACGCCGGCAATGTCGCAGGCATTGGCGATGCGATCGATCGGCGCCACCGCGCGCTTGAGGATGGCCCGGCCGAGCCCGGTCACGAGGGCTGCGGCGTCGTCGACGAAGGTGGTGGCAATATCAACAGCGAGGGTTTGCATTTTGCAGGTCTCCGGGTTAATTTGAACAATGTTCACATGAGTAGCTTGAAAATGAACAATGTTCAAGAAGAATCGCTGCGCGACCAAAAAAAAATTCGGCGACGGCTCCTGATCCTGGAGATCGCCCGCACCAGAATTTCTTCTAAGGGTTTGAGATCATTGAAGGTTCGTGACGTCGCCGAAGCCGCCGGCTGCTCGGTCGGCAGCGTCTATAACGAGTTCGGCGACTTCGACGGGGTGATCCTGACCGTCAATCGGGAGACCGTTCAGGCGCTCACATCGCGGCTTGCCGGGGTTCCGGCCGAGGATCCGGTCCGCCAGCTCTACGGGCTTGCCGAGGCCTATCTCGAATTCTTTGCGGAGCACGCCAATTTGCTGCGTTCGCTGTTCGAGCATCGGATGGAGGACGATCGCCCCTATCCGGACGACATCCTTCAGATGGTGATGGACGCCTTCGCGCTGATGCACCCGCCGCTGGTGCGGCTGCTGCCGGAAGCGGATGACGTGAAGATCGCGCTGTTGTCGCGCACCCTGTTCTCCGCGGTGCACGGCATCATCTCACTCGGTCTCGAGGAGCGCATGGTGGCCGTGCCGCCCCAGTTGCTGCGCCAGCAGGTGGAGCAGTTCCTCGACGCGCACCTTGCGGGCCTCGGGATTCTGCCTTTGCGCCGATAGGGCGGGCGGCCTCAAGCGCGGGCCGCATCGCGTGGCCGTGCTGCAACGAGGACGACGTCGGCCCGCACACCGTCGACCTGAACCCGATTGCGTCCCTTTTCCTTGGCGCGATAGCAGGCGGCATCCGCGCGCCGCATCGCGTCCTCGAGCGTGGTGTCGCGGTCGGTGATGCAGGTGATGCCGATGCTGGCGGTCACTGCAAAGCAGCGATCGTCCCAGGCGAAGCTGAACAGCTCGAGCGCTCGTCGCAGCCGTTCGGCGATGTCCGTTGCGTCGAACGGCGAGCACCGCGGCAGGATCAGGCCGAATTCGTCGCCGCCGAGCCGGGCCACCAGATCATGCGGGCGCCGGTCCTGTTGCAGGAGGCGCGAGACCTGGCAGAGCAGGCGGTCGCCCGCAAGATGGCCGCAGCTGTCGTTGACGTTCTTGAACTGGTCGAGGTCGAGCAGGATCAGGCCCAGCGAGCCTGCCGCGATATTGTCGAGCTCGCCTTGCAGGCGCGCCTCGAAGGCGCGGCGGTTGGCAAGGCCCGTCAGCCAGTCGTGCGACGCCTGCCAGGCCAGGCGCTCCTTCTCGGCATGCAGGGCATCCTCGAACGCCTGTCGTTGCAGCACCAATCGCCGCGTGTGCCAGATCAGCAGCAGGATCAGCGTCACGGCGGTGAGGATGTTGATGCTGGTCAGCGTCAATTTGATCGCGCGGGAGCCTTCGCCGAGGACGGTGGAGAAGCGGTTGGCATGCACCGTGAACTGGGTGTTGAGCTCAGAGAGCCGCGACGACAGGAATCGCAGGCGGCCGCTGTCCTGAACAGGGCCCTTCTCCAGCTCGGACCGGATGACCTCGCCGAACACGCTCAGCTCCAGCAGCATCGGATCGGTGGCCGCCCACTCGCGGATCGCTTCCTGGAGGAAGCTGACGCGGTTGAAATAGCGAAACAGCCAGATCAATCCCGGAACGTCATCGGGATGGTTGCCGCCTTGCAGGAAGCCGATGCGGGCGGCTTCGACGTCGACGGGATCTCGCTCGAGCGCCCAGCGTGCGAACTCGTCGCCGATCGGAACGGCGAGCGAGGCCTGGTATTGCGCGAACTGGCTCGGTTCGCCCGAATGCAAATAGCTATTGAGGAAATAGACGGCGTTCTTCTGCGAGCGCGACCACAGCGCTTCGCCCGCGACATAGGCGCGGACCGATGACATCACCTCGAGGCTGAATCCCGCAATCGCCGCCTGAAGCACGACGACCATCACGAAAGGCGAGACGAGCTTGATGACATGAAGGAAGCTGTGTCCCTTCGTCGACGCCGATGTCCTGCGAAACACCCTTAGTTCCCCAAATCGATCAACGACCCCAGCGGAGCGTTGCGCCTGCAACGTCAAGTAGAAGGGATGGTTGCTTAACTCGACCTGAAAGACGCGGGGGACTGCGCCGTAGGGTGAAGGCGTCGTGACGTGGATGCGCGCAGATCGCTTCAAATACTGAGGAAGCGGAACTGGCGCGGTATTGGCGAACCAATGCCGCGCATTCGTGGCGTGCGGTTTACCCGATCGAGAGAATTGCTAGACCAGCACCGGCTTGCGCACGCGGCCGACGTCGCCGAACACGCGCAGGTAACGCTCGATCTCCGAGGGGAGGCCGGTTGCCTTCTCCGGATTGTCGGAGAGCTTGACCGCCGGATGGCCGTCGACCGACGACACCTTGCAGACCAGCGAGATCGGATCGAGATTGAACGAGCCGTCCGGGGCGCAGCCGACGAAGTCGTTGGTGAGGTTGGTGCCCCAGCCGAAAGAGAGCCGCACGCGGCCGGTGAAGTGGTGATAGGTCTCCTCGATCGAGCCGACGTCCATCGCGTCGGAAAAGACGAGCAGCTTGTCCCTGGGGTTGCGGCCCTTCTTCTCCCACCAGGCGATGATCTCCTCGCCGGCCTGGATTGGCGGCGCGCTGTCGGGGCGGAAGCCGGTCCAGTCGGCGACCCATTCCGGCGCATCGCGCAGGAACGCTTTCGTACCGAAGGCGTCGGGCAGTGCGATCAGGAGGTTGCCGCCGTAGGTCTGACGCCACTGGTCGAGAATGCGATAGGGCGCCCAGCGCAACTCCTCGTCGTCCTTGGCGAGCCCGGCCGCGACCATCGGCAGCTCGTGCGCGTTGGTGCCGATGGCCTCGAGGTCGTTGTCCATCGCGAGCAGCACGTTGGAGGTGCCGATGAAGGAGGAGCCCAGGCCTTCCTTCACCGCCTCGACGCACCAGCGCTGCCAGAGAAAGCCGTGACGCCGGCGGGTGCCGAAGTCGGAGAGCCTCAGGTTCTCGAGCTTGCGCAGCCGCTCGACCTTGGTCCACAGCTTGGCCTTGGCGCGGGCGTAGAGCACGTCGAGCTCGAAGCGGCCGCGGCCCTTGATCGCCGCGCGCGAGCGTAGCTCGTTGAGAATCGCGAGGGCCGGAATCTCCCACATCGTGGTGTGGGTCCACGGCCCGTGGAAGTGCAATTCGTACTGCCCCTCGACCTTGCGCAGCTCGTATTCGGGCAGGCGGAATTCGGCCAGCCAGCGGATGAAATCCGCCGAGAACATATGGGTCTTGCCGTAGAAGGTGTTACCGGCGAGCCAGATCAGCTCCTTCTTGGTGAAGCGGATGGTGCGGGCGTGGTCGAGCTGGGCGCGCAGCTCGCCCTCGTCGATGATCTCGGCGAGCCGCACATGGCGCGAGCGGTTGATGACCGAGAAGGTCACCTGCTGATTCGGGTAGTCATCCCGAATCATCTGTAACATCAATAGCTTATAGAAGTCGGTATCGAGCAGGCTGCGGATGATGGGATCCAGCCGCCAGCTGTGATTGTAGGTCCGGCTCGCAATATCGGTCACTGTCATGGCCGAATTCTAGCGTGGCGGTCCGCGCGCAACCAGTGGGTTTGGCGAAGGGCGGCCTGAATTTGGGAAAGGCCTGTTGGAAGGCTGCCTCCCGTCACCGCCGGCCCGTACCGGAAGATGGCTTCGGCCTGATCCGGCAACGACGCCGAGCATCCTGATATCGAGGGCGGTGCGAAGACGCGCCTATCCGCGGCCGCTGCGCGCGCAGCTGATTGCCTCCGCGAGCACGTCGCGGTCGCCGATGTGATTGGCGAGCAGCAGGATCAGCCGAGCGTTCATGCGCAGCGCTTGCTCTTCGTTCAAATCCCGCTGGCTGCCGATCAGTTCGGCATAGAATCCGTCTGGATCGGCGATATTCGGTGAGCGGTTGAGCATCATGCCGCAATCTCCTTCTGCCGTACGGCGTCTTGAGCAGTAGCGCGCAACAGCGCCGCGGAGATCTTTCCTTCGTCGAAGCCAGCCCAGCGCGCGGCGACATATTGGTCGGGCCGGAAGAGGTATGTGGTGCCAGTCGACGTGCCGTAGCGACTCGCCAGAACACCCCTGGGATCATCAATGTCACGCCCGACACGGATGACCCGTGCCGCGATTGGCCCGACCTCGATCCGCTCGTTGTCCACCGCTTGGTCGAATGTCACGACGACGAAGCCCGCGCCAAGGCAGTTGAGAAACCAGTCGGGCTTGCCGCCAATCGTCACCGGAGCGTCCGCAGCGTTGGTGCCGGGCCGCATCTCGCCGTCGAGCAGGCTGTCGTCCAAGGTATTGAGGGGCGAGGTAACGTAAGGTGTCGGTGTCGACAGCCGGCCGCTGTTGACCAGTGGGCGCGCAAAGCCGTGATGCTGCGCGAGTTCGAGCACGGCGTCGCGGAAATGGCGGCTTACCTTGGTTTTTGGTGTGATGAAGTCGGTCGCTCGCGTCGAGTTCAGGATGTTGTCATCGGCGGCGTATGCGCGTTCGTCGTGATAGCTGTCGAGGAGCGCCTCCGGCGCCTCTCCACGCAATACCATAGCGAGCTTCCAGGCGAGATTGTCGATGTCCTGCACGCCGGTGTTGGCGCCGCGGGCACCGAACGGTGAGACCTGGTGTGCAGCATCGCCGGCAAACAGCACCCTGCCGTGGCGGAACTCGTCGATCCGCCGACAGGCGAACTGATAGATCGAGACCCATTCGAGCTCGAACTCCGTATCCTCGCCCAGCATCGCCTTGATGCGCGGGATGACCCGCTCCGGCCGCTTCTCCTCGTCGGGATCTGCGTCCCAGCCGAGCTGGAAGTCGATGCGCCATATGTCGTCGGCCTGCCGGTGCAGGAGCACGGACTGCGCGGGATGGAACGGCGGATCGAACCAGAACCAACGCTCGGTCGGGAAATCCGCCTTCATGGCGACGTCGGCGATCAGGAAGCGGTCCTCAAAGTACTGCCCCTTGAATTCGGCGCCTACCATCTTGCGCGTATCGGAATTGGCGCCGTCGCAGGCGATCACCCACTGCGCCTCCATAGTGAAGATGCCATCGGGCGTCTCCACCGCGAGCTCGGCATGATCGGCCGCCTGCTTGAGGCTGATCAGCCGGTGCTTCCAGCGTAGATCGATGAGTGGGCTGGCGCGGCACCTGGCGACCAGAATCTCCTCCAAATGATATTGCTGGAGGTTGATCATGGCGGGCCACTCGTGGTCGCTCTCGGGCAGGAGGTCGAACTGGTAGGAAAGCTCGTCGCGAAAGAATACCTTGCCGACGTTCCAGCTCACGCCGCGTTCGACCATGGGATCGGCGCAGTCGAGCCGGTTCCAGATCTCCAGCGGGCGCTTGGCATAGCAGACGGCGCGTGAGCCGATGCTGACGGTATCGTTGTCGTCGAGCAAAACAACCGGCTGGCCGCGCGCCGCGCAATCGAGGGCCGCGGTGAGCCCAACGGGACCTGCGCCGATGACGACGATCGGGTGCCGTTTGACGATGCCCTCGGCCTGTTCTTTCGAGCGCAAATAGCCGAACTTCGGATAGATGTAGTTCGTCATGTCCGGTTCCTCGCGAGTCGTGCCGAATTCAATGCGCGTCCTGAAACTCTTTCTCGTGCATCCAGGCGTTATGACGTGGCGGACGCTTGGTGCGTGACCATTCCTCGACCATCTCGTGCGCGACCGATTTCATGCGGTCGATCTGGTCCGGCGTGGCGGTCCAGGCTGCGATCTCGAGGCGGTGGCCGCTCGGATCGCGAAAGTAGATGGACTTGAAGATGGTGTGGTCGGTGACGCCGACGACGTCGAGGCCGGCAGCTTCCGCGCGCGCCCGGGCTTCCTCGAGCTCGGCGAGGTCCTTGACCTGAAAGGCGATGTGCTGGGTCCATTCCGGCGTGTTGGGATCGCGGCCCATGGGCGGCGAGTTCGGCAGCTCGAAGAAGGCGAGGATGTTGCCGTTCCCTGCATCGAGGAAAATGTGCATGTACGGATCGGGTGCCTTGGTGGAAGGCACGCGATCCTCGGCGATCGCGCCGAGAAGATCCATGTTCAAGACCTTCTTGTAGAACTCGACGGTTGCCTTGGCGTCGACGCAGCGATAGGCGACGTGATGGATCTTCTCGATTTTCATGGCGGCGTCACTCCCTTTGATGGTTGCGGAATTAGTATCAAATGTTACAATCTCCTGGGTTGATCTGGATCAATCTGCCCGGAAAACTTTTGGAGGAATGCAAGCCAGGGACTGAGCGGCATGGCGGGACGTTTGCGCGAAGCACGAAATAGGGCAGCGGGTCCGGCGCAGGATGCCGGCACCGAGCTCGATCTGCAGCAGTATTTTCCGTATCGGCTGGCGCGTCTGGCCGAACAGGTGTCGCTGGCCGTGGCCGAAGTCTATTCGGAACGCTTTGCGCTGACGCGTCAGGAATGGCGTGTGCTTGCCATTCTTGGCGCGCGGACCCAGATTGCGACCAAGGAAATCGGGCCGCTCACCACGCTCGACAAGATGCAGGTCAGCCGCGCCGTCCAGGGACTGGAGACGCGCGGCATCGTCAGCCGAAAACATGCTTCTGATGACCGTCGCGAGCTGATCGTTTCGCTGACGTCAGCAGGCCGCGCGCTTTTCCGCAAGATCGTGCCGTTCGCGCTGGAACGGGAGACGAGGCTGCTTGCCGTGCTGACTTCGGAGGAGGTCGAGGTTCTCGACCGCGCGATGCGCAAGCTGTCGGCGGAATTGACCTGAAGTTCGGACGTTCCCGATTCTGCCGTTCATGCTCCTGCGGCGGTCTCTGCTACCGTCTCGAGCTGGTTCCTGATCCAGCGATGGGCCGGGTCTTTCTGGTAGCGCTGGTGCCAGACCATGAACATCGGCAGCTCGGCCAGGGTCCGAGTGCCCGAGGCCAGCGGAATTCGGGCATGTGCGAAGCCCTGCATGACACCGGACGCGAGCAGGCTCGGCATGCTCGCGAGCATCTGCGTGCCGCGCAGGAACGACGGCACGCCTGAAAAGCTCGGCACGGAGATGGCGATGTCGCGGTGGAAGCCGTTGGCCGCCAGCCGGCGGTCGAAGTCGAGCCGCTCATTGTCGGTGTAGACCACGGTGATGTGGCGCGCTGCGAGATAGGCGCTGCGACCTGCGGGCGCGGTACGTGCCTTCGGGTCAAAGTAACAGACGTAGTGGTCGCTCAGCACGCGCTTCTGCACGATGTCGACGCCGGACGGCGGCAGCGGCGTGATCATGAGATCGCATCGGTTCTCGCGCAGCATCGCGGGTGAGGGTGACTGCGAGGGGATTACCCGCAGGTGCAGGCTCTTCACCTGTTCGCTGACATGGCCGAAGAAGCGCGGCAGCAACAGGTCGCGCTGGAAATCGTTGGCGGCGATCGTCAGCGAGAGCTGGGCCTGCGCCGGCTCGAAGCTGACGCCGCCGGCAAAGCTGCGCATCTCGTCGATCAGCGCACGCGCCTTCGCCGCGAGGGCCTGGGCGTGCGCGGTGGCGACGATGCCGCGGCCGGACTTGGCGAACAGCGGATCTCCAGCGATCCGCCGCAGCTTGTTCAAGCTGTGGCTGACGGCGGATTGCGTCAGGCCGAGCCGCGTTGCCGCCGCCGTCACCGAGCCTTCTTCCAGCACGGCGAGGAACAATTCGAGGGCATGGCCGTCGAGGGCCAAATGATCGATTTTTTTCATGGAATTCATTATAATCGATCTATTTATCTTGAGAATAGGTGGCGGCATTATCGTTCAATAAGCCGCGCACCCGGACCCCGGGATGCCCTAGGGAGAGACAACGCCGATGAATGCCCAGGCGACAGCCTTGCAGGATCCCCGCCTCAACCGCCCCGAGCCGCTCACGCCGCCGCTCGGCGACGGCGGCTTCTTCCAGCGCGACCGTTCCATCCATCCGCCCGCGTATGCCCCCGGCTACAAATCCTCGGTGCTGCGCTCGCCGCGCCAGGCGCTGCTGTCACTGGAGAATTCGGTCTCGGAAATCACGGGACCGGTGTTCGGCCACAACGATCTCGGCCCGCTCGACAACGACCTGATCCGCAACTACGCCAAGGACGGCGATCCTGTCGGCGAGCGCATCATCGTCCACGGTCGCGTGCTGGACGAGACCGGCCGCGGCGTTCCGAACACGCTGGTCGAATTCTGGCAGGCCAATGCCGGCGGCCGCTACCGGCACAAGAAGGACACGTATCTGGCGCCGATCGATCCGAATTTCGGCGGCTGCGGCCGCGCGCTGACTGACGACACCGGCTATTATTATTTCCGCACCGTGAAGCCGGGTCCTTATCCCTGGCGCAACTTCGTCAACAGCTGGCGTCCCGCCCACATCCACTTCTCGGTGTTCGGCTCAGGCTTTGCGCAGCGGCTGATCACGCAGATGTATTTCGAGGGCGATCCCCTGATCCCGGTCTGCCCGATCCTGACGACGATTCCGGACAAGGATGCGCTCGATCGCCTGGTCGCGCCGCTCGACCTCAACGCCTCGACACCGTTCGACTCGCTCGCGTACCGCTTCGACATCGTCCTGCGCGGTCAGCGTTCCACCTATTTCGAAAATCGCACCGCGGGGAACTGAGCAAATGCCGCAGCCGCTCAACTATCTCAAGGAAACCGCCTCGCAGACCGCCGGCCCCTACGTCCACATCGGCCTGATCCCGGCCATGGCCGGCTTCGATATCTTCGAGAAGAACTTTTCCAACGTGCTGGTGACGCCGAACACCCGGGGCGAACGCATCACGCTGGAAGGCAAGGTGCTTGACGGCACCGGTACGCCGCTGCGCGACGTGCTGCTGGAAATCTGGCAGGCCAATGCGGCCGGCCGCTACAACCATCCGGCCGACCGCTCGGCCGGCGCGCTGGAGCAGGAGTTTCGCGGCTGGGGCCGCGCCGGCTCCGACTTCGACAGCGGGCTCGTGACCTTCGAGACCATCAAGCCCGGCGCCATCACCGACAAGGCAGGGCGCAAATGCGCGCCGCACGTCAATGTCTGGATCGTCGCGCGCGGCATCAATATCGGTCTCAACACGCGGCTCTATTTCTCGGATGAAGAGGCTGCCAACGCCGGAGACCCCGTGCTCAACCTGATCGAACAGCCGGCCCGGCGCAAGACGTTGATCGCAACGCGAAGCGAGCGCGCCGGCAAGGTCGTGTATTCCTTCACGATCAATTTGCAGGGGCCCGAGGAGACCGTGTTCTTCGACGTCTGAGAGTCGTGCGGCCTCCCGCAGGATCACTCCACCTGGTCGCCGCGATCGATCGCTACGCGCGCGAGGAATTGCGGTAACTGGCGCATCTCGCGCGATCCCGGCCGATTGGCCGGATCGCGCCCCACTTTTGGTTTCAGTTCTGCTAAATCAATGAATACGTCCGCCTGTCGGCGCAGGTCGTCGGCGACCATGGCTGGCTGAGTGGAGAGTATGGAGACGACCGTTACGCGGACACCGCGGCGCTGCAGCGCTTCCACCAGCGAACGAAAATTGCCATCGCCCGAGAACAACACGATCTGATCGACGTGCTCGGCGAGCTCCATCGCATTTACGGCGAGGTCGACATCCATGCTGCCCTTCACCTTGCGGCGGCCGGTGATGGCGTCGACGAATTCCTTCGTGAACTTGGTGACGACGGTGTATCCGTTATAGTCGAGCCAATCGATCAAGGGGCGGATCGACGAATACTCCTGATCCTCGATGAGGGTCGTGTAGTAGAAGGCCCGCAACAGCGCACCTCGGCTTTGGAATTCGCCGAGCAGACGCCTATAGTCGATGTCGAAGCCGAGCGCCTTGGAGGTGGCATGGAGATTGGAGCCATCGATAAAGAGTGCGATCTTCTCAATCGAAGACATTATACGTAAATCTCCAGTTGCACGCGAAAGGCGGCCGATCCCACCGCCAGGGCGCGGCGTGTCGGCCGGAAAAACAATGAAGGCACCGATGGCTTGCCGAAAAAGCAGCGCAGACGACCGGACAGGGGCGGCCGTCTTGCGCCCAGGTTAGGGAGGATCCAATGCCACCAGCGCCAGGGCGCCGAATGCAGCCAGGCTAAGGCGCGCGCATTCCCTACTCAATTGTACTGAGGTAAAGGGCCTCTATCCAAAGGATAGGGCCCGATATACGAAGGTAAGTGGCAGCGCGGGCAACAAAGGCCATTGCGGTTCCCAGCGTGGCCTTCGACCATGGGCGCGGCTGTTCGATCGGCTGATGTGTCAGCCTTCATCACCATGCAGCCGGGTGCGAAAGGCGCGCGGCGATAGCCCCGTGGCGGCGGCATAAACGCGGCTGAAATAGGCGGGGTCCTCGAAGCCGAGCGCGTAAGCGATCGTCGAGACCGGCAGGTTGGTGTAGACGAGGTTGCGCCGCGCCTCGCGGATCAGGCGGTTGAGGATCAGGTGAGAGGCGGTGTCGCCGGTCGCCGCCCGCGTCACCCGGTTGAGATGGGTCGGCGTGATCGACAGCGTGCCTGCGTAGTCCGCGACGCTCCAGCGTTCCAGATGATGCTGCTCGAGCAGCGCCTCGAAGCGGCGGAACAGGCCGGATTCGGCAGTGCCATTGCCACCGGTCTCGCTCGTGAGCGCGCGGGCCACGAGCCCGATCATGGCTGCGGACAAGGCGCGCAGCACATGTGCGCGGCCGAAATCGCGGGCGGCGTGTTCGGCGAAGATCTGCTTCATGGTGGCGCGGATCTGCGGCGTGCCGCGCACCACGCCTGATTGTGACAGGGCCCCGCGCAGGCCTTCGGCGGCGAGCAGCGCCTCGTCCAGAATCTCCGCCGCGATGGTCAGCACCCAGCCTTGGGTCTCAGGCACGAAGCGGAAGCCGTGGACGTGTCCGACGGGTACGTTGACGATCTGCATCGGCTTCAACGGCACCACGCGTCCGTCGAGCGTCGCCTCGCCGCCGCCGCGCTCGACCAGCAGGACCTGATGCAGCCGGGCATGGCGGTGCACGGCCAGGGTCCAGTCGTGAAGTACGGAGCGGGACGCGATCGTCTCACAATGCACGACGTCGGGCAGGTCGCCGGACTCGCCGAACAGATTGTAGACCCGGATCGCGGGGGCAGGGGCGGCGCTTTTCATGTTCGAATAGTACAAGACAAAGACGAAACCCTCCATCGGTTTGCGCGGCTGAATCTGCAAAAAAGTGCCGACGGGAGGACGCGAAAATGAAAGTTCAGGTCTGTATCATCGGTGGCGGGCCGTCCGGGCTGCTCTTGTCCCAGCTCCTGCATCTGAAGGGCATCGACACGGTCGTGCTGGAGAAATACAGCCGCGACCACGTGCTGGCCCGGATCCGCGCCGGCGTGCTCGAGCACGGTTTTGCGAAACTGATGCGTGAGGCGCAATGCGGCGAGCGGATGGACCGCGAAGGCGAGATCCACCGGGGGTTCGAGATCGCCCATGACGGGGTGCTCTCCCACATCGATCTGCACAAGCACTCCGGCGGCAATTCGGTGCTGGTCTACGGCCAGACCGAGCTGACGCGCGACCTCTACGAGGCGCGCGACCGCCTTGGCGGCAAGGTCGTGCACAATGCCGAGGACGTGACGCCGCATGATCTCGCGTCGGACCGCCCCTACGTGACGTACCGCTCGAACGACGAGATCGTTCGCGTCGATTGCGACTACATCGTCGGCGCCGACGGCTTCCACGGCGTCAGCCGCAAGTCGATCCCAAAGGACGTGCTGCGCGAATACGAGAAGGTCTATCCGTTTGGCTGGCTCGGGGTGCTGTCGCGCACCAAGCCGGTCTCGTCCGAGCTGATCTATGTGAAGCACGAGCGCGGCTTTGCGCTGTGTTCCCTGCGTTCACAGGTGCTGAGCCGCTACTACATCCAGGTGCTGCTCACCGACAAGGTCGAGGACTGGTCGGACGACGCGTTCTGGGCCGAGCTGAAGCGCCGCCTGCCGGAAGAGGTCGCCGGCCGCTTGATCACGGGGCCCGCGATCGAAAAGAGCATCGCGCCATTGCGCAGCTTCGTCGCCGAACCGATGAGCTATGGCCGCCTGTTCCTCGCCGGCGATGCCGCCCACATCGTGCCGCCCACCGGCGCGCGCGGGCTGAACAGCGCCGCCTCCGACATCTACTATCTCTATCATGCCATGCTCGCACATTATCAGAGCGGCGATGATTCCGGCCTCGAAGGCTATTCCGCCAAGGCGCTGGCGCGGATCTGGAAGGCGCAGCGTTTCTCCTGGTGGATGACGATGCTGCTGCATCGCTTCCCCGATCGTCTCGACTATGAGGATCGTCTTCAGCAGACGGAGCTGGAATATCTGTTCTCGTCCGAAACGGCGCAGCGCCTGCTCGCGGAGAACTATGTGGGCCTGCCGTTTTGAGCGAGATGATCGCGCAACACGCGATGCTGCCCTCCCTTCTCCCCTTGTGGGAGAAGGTGGCGCGAAGCGCCGGATGAGGGGTATGTCTCCGCGAATTCAAGTGAGAGTTGGATGCGCCGAGAGAAACCCCTCACCCGTCTCGCCGCCTTGCGGCGAGCCACCCTCTCCCGCAAGGGGAGAGGGGAAGCTAGCGCTCTCGGCTGACGCGGCTACTTCCCTTCGAGCGTGTTGACCGGTGTCCATTCCAGCGGCGGTGGATTTGCGACAAGCGCTCTCGCGCGCTTTGCAAACATTGACGATGGCGGATCGACCTTGGCTAGCCGGTCGAACGCATCACCCGCCTTCGCGAACTCCCGTGCGCGCCAGCAGGCCAGTCCTTCCGCATACAACGCCGTCACCTTCTTCTGCTCGGCACTCTCCCCGTCTCTCTCCGCCAGCGGCTCGAACACCTTGATCGCCTCGCCGCGGCCCTGCACCCTGATTGCGTCGAGCTCGCGCCAGGCGAAGGCGTCACCTGTCTGCGCCACCGTCGCCTCCGAGGCCATGATCGCGGTGCCGTAATATTTGTTCGCACCCTCGAGCCGCGAGGCGACGTTCACGGTGTCGCTCATCACGGTGTAGTTGAAGCGGCGGCGGGAGCCGATATTGCCGACCACGGCTTCGCCGCTGTTGAGCCCGATGCGGTGCGACAGGCCGTGGCCCGCGAAGGCGGCGTTGTTGGCGTTGAGGTCCGCCAGCTTTTCGTGGCACTTCAGCGCCGCGCGGACGGCATTGCGCGCGTGGGCGGGATCGTCGGCCGGCGCGCCGAACATGGCGACGATGGAATCGCCGATATATTTGTCGACATAGCCGCCATGGCCTTCGATGATGTCGGTCATGGCGGAGAGATATTCGTTCATCAGCGTGACCAGCTCGCCCGGCGTCATCGTCTCTGCGATCGAGGAGAACCCGCTGAGGTCGGAGAAGAACATGGTGACGTTGCGCATCTCGCCGCCGAGCGCCGGCATCTTGCCGGACGCGACCATGGTGTTGATGACTTCAGGCGCGAGATAAAAGGCGAAGCTCTTGCGCAGAAAACGCTCGTCGCGATCGGCCAGCATGAAGCGGTAGCCGATCATCATCGCGAGCGCGGCGAGGCTCGCGAGCGCGGGTTCCGTCAAGGGCAGCGCCAGGGCATGCACGAACGCTCCGACGGCCACGCCGGCGTAAACGGCGGTGAGGGCGAGCCAGGCGATCACCGCGCCGCCGGGTGCGAGCATGCAGGCCGCGCAGGCGATGATCGCCGCGAACGCAATCGTGAGGATGGTCCGCGCCGGAAAGCCGAGCTCGGTCACGGCGTCGCGCTCGATCAGGTTTCGCACGACGGTGGCATGCACGAACACGCCGGCGATATCGCTGCGGGCCTTCTGCGCGGTACCCGCCGAGGCGGGCAGGGCGCAGCGCGGCGCGGGCGAGCCGTCATATCCGCCGGAAAGCCGCATCGAGGTGAGCTTACGGTCCTCGAAATTGAGGACGGTGCCGAGCAGGACGACCTTGCCCTCGAAGGCGCGGCGGAAGAAGTCGCGGTCGCCCTTCTCGACGCAGGCACGCAGGTCGGCGAAGGAATAGGCCGGGATGTCGCGGCCCATGGCACGGTAGTTGAGCGTCAACGTGTTGGGGATCGCGCTCGGGATCGTGTAGCCGGACAGCTGCATCGCGCCGGATGGTCCGGTCCCGGGCGTCGTGCCGAGCGCACGCGCGGCGAGCTCGACCGCCATCGCAGGGACCGGCTTGCCGTCGATGGCAAAGCTCAGCGGCATCCGCCGGATCACGTCGTCGGGGTCGGTATGGACGTTGAGGGCGCGGATATTGTTTTTCACCGCCAGTTGCTGCGCGCGGTAGGGCCTGTCCGGATGGTCGTTGCTCAGGATCTCGCCGAGCACCAGCTTGCCGCTGTCGGAGAGTTGCCGGAGTGCGATGAGGTAGTCCCGGTCAAAACCCTTCATGCGGCTGCCGAGTGGCGCGTCGCCGAAGGGAATCTCCGACTGCTCGATCGAGCTGGGAAAGATGACGTCGAAGCCGATCACCTTGGCGCCGCCCTCAGTGATGCTTCCGAGCACGCGGCCAATTTCGCGCGTCCAGGTCAGCGTCGGCGATCCCTTGAAGGGCGGAGTGTCGTAGGTCTCCCCGTCGATGGCCACGACGACGACCGGCGATGTCGCGGGATCGCGGCGGTCGCCGACCAGCTTGCCGCGCATCGCGGTGAGGATGTCGAGCGACAGGCCCTGCAGCGTCTGAAGCGGCGGAGACGTGAAGACCGCGCCCGCGAAGAGCGCAATCAGGATCGCTGCAACGATGTCCCGCCTTCCGATCCGCCGCATCGCCCCGTCGCAAGCCGCCTATTCGAGCCGCAGCAGGCGGCCGACGATCGGCGTCGGCGATGAGGTGGCGCTGGCGTCGACCTGGAAGGCATAGCGCTTGGCGCCGAGAATGGCGAGATAGCTGCCGCCGGGGGTCAGCGACTTCCCGGCCTTGGCAAAATCATAGAACTTGCCGCCGATCATGGCTTCGCTTTTGAGCGGCACGGTGATCGTGGGTTCCTTGCCGTCGGTGCGCTCGATCACCAGCGTGCTGCCGCTCTTGGCCTGCACCAGCGGTGCGACGCCGTAGATCGTCGGCAGCTTGGCCGGCGCGCCCTTGGCGTCCGAGCGCATGGTGCGGAAGGTGGTCGCGGCGCTCTGGTTGGCCTCTCGATCGGACAGCTTCGCCGCGTTGGTGTCGCAGGGCACCTTTTCCCGCTTGACCTCGCCGAGCTGTACGGTGCTCTGCTCGGCGCCGACCAGCACGACGCCTTCGCTGATCGTCTCGCGCAGGCAGGATTTGAGATAGCTGAGCGTGACGCTCGCCTTCGGGCCGAGCTTGATGATCTTGCCCGGCGCCACATAGTCCATGAACGCGATGCCGTCGACCTTACCCTGGACGTCCTCGACGATCGCGGCCGGGGTCTCCGCCAGAGCGGGG
Organism: Bradyrhizobium sp. B025; assembly: GCF_042257955.1. Classification (NCBI taxonomy): domain Bacteria; kingdom Pseudomonadati; phylum Pseudomonadota; class Alphaproteobacteria; order Hyphomicrobiales; family Nitrobacteraceae; genus Bradyrhizobium; species Bradyrhizobium sp. B025. The sequence goes on from NZ_CP170150.1 coordinate 1,798,728, forward strand.
GTCGCGACACAGAGCGCGCCGACAACGGCGCCGATCAGGCTTCTCATGGGGATTCTCATTCAATTCTACCGATGCTCTACCGGTCCCGTCCTGGTTCGATGTTTAGCAGCGGAGCGCCCAGGCAAGTGTGACCGGAATCACTCTTAGACATTGGTGCACTCTATCAGGAACAGGTTCAAACCGGCGACCGGAGAAAACAGAGCCGCGGCAAGCTGTTGCCGGGATATGCGATCTCAGGCGGCCGGAACGGCCTGCGGCGAACGGTCTTCGGCCGTCCGGCCCTCGACGGCTCTCTCCATGACAGGGGCGAGCGTCGCCTCCGTCTTCTGAAATGGCGTCGCCTGCTGCCCGGCAGCGATCTCCATGACTTCGTTCCAGCGCGACAGAAAAGCCTCGACGCAGGCCGGGTCGAACTGCCGTCCCTGGTTCTCGACCAGGTAGTTGCGTGCCGCCTCGAGCGGCATCGGCTCTTTATATGGCCGCCGCGTCGTCAGCGCGTCGAACACGTCGGCGACAGCGACCACGCGAGCGGCCACCGGGATCTCGTCCGTCTTGAGGCCGTTCGGATAGCCTGCGCCGTCCCAGCGCTCGTGGTGGCCTGCGGCAATTTGCGCACCGAGCTGGATCAGCTCGCAACTGGAGTCCGCCAGGATCCGTTCGCCGATCGTGGCGTGGGTACGGATCACCGCCATCTCCTCGTCGGTCAGCCGGCCGGGCTTGAGCAGGATATTGTCGGGAATGGCGACCTTGCCGACGTCGTGCAGCGGTGCGGCGAGATAGATGTCGCGGCAGAGCCGGGCCGGCAGGCCGAGCTGCTCGGCGATGATGCGGCTGTAGCGGGCGACCCGCAGGGTGTGCTCGCCGGTGTCGTTGTCGCGGTATTCGACCGCGAGCGCGAGCCGCAGGATGATCTCTTCCTCGCGCTCGCCGAGCTTGCGTATCGCGGCCGCGACTTCACTGGCCAGATGCGCGGCGCGATCGTTGAGCTTGCGTACGGCTGCACCAAGCTGAATCAAATTCCGTAGACGCACCGTCATCTCGACGCTCTGCGGCTGCTTGGGCAGGAAATCGGTTGCACCGGCCTGCAGCGCTTCCATCTTGACGTCATCGGTCTGCCGCGACGTGATCATCGCGATAGGGATGTCGACGCAGCCGGGAAGGGTTCGGAGCGTGCGGATGAAGCTGATGCCGTCCATGTGCGGCATCTCGTAGTCGACCAGCACGAGGTCGAAGACGCGCTCCCGTGCGCAGGCCAGTGCCTGCACGGGATCGAGGAAGGTGGTGGCTTCGACCAGACCTTCGGCCTCGATGTGACGTTTCAGGAAGTTGAGGACGGAACGGCTGTCGTCAACCAGAAGCGCTTGGGTCAGCATCGGCGGCCGGGGCTCTCTTCGCTGGCAAGGGCACGAACCGACTGCATAACCCGTGCGAATTTAACGCGAAGCAAATGCGCCGTGCGTGCGCACGCGCTGCGATATGCGCGCCTCGCATGCGATTTCAGCAGGCTATGCACCGTTGCATGCAATTGCGCGAAGTCCTCGGGAATGTGACCCGTAGTTGTACGGACCTCTCCGTTAGGGGTTTGCTCACTTGATTCGCGTCAAACGTGTATCGGAATTTTGCAAGGGCGGGGACAGCGATGGCGCTCAATCCGACGGAGCCGAAGTGGTCGTTGCGGTTACCCGCCGATTGCAGCATCGCGGCCATTCGCAGTGTCTATGACCTCATTCGCGAGGCGTTCGGCCGCGAGCAGCGGCTCGAGATCGATTGTTCAAGCGTCGACAAGGCCGACGTGACCTCGATCCAGCTTCTGCTGTCGACCGCCAGGACCGGCGAGGCCCAGGGCCGCCCGGTGGTGCTCACCGCATTCTCCCAATCTCTGCGCAACACCCTTCGCCGCGCCGGCTTCGCCAGCGAGGCGATGATCGAACAGCACTTCCCGCAAAAGAAAGATGGCACCTGATGGCCACGATTCTGACCGTCGACGATTCCCCCAGCATTCGGCAAATGATCAAGGTCGTGCTCGAGCCGGCCGGTCATAACGTGATCGAGGCCGGTGACGGTGCGCAAGGGCTCGCCAAGGCCCAGGCCGGCAAGCTCGACCTCGTGATCACCGACCTCAATATGCCGGTCATGAACGGGCTGGAGCTGATCCGGGCGCTGCGCAAGCTGCCGAGCGCGGTCGGCATGCCGATCGTGTTCCTGACCACCGAATCCAACGACACGGTGAAGCAGGAGGCCAAGAGCGCCGGCGCCACGGGCTGGATCACCAAGCCCTTCAAGCCGGAGCAGTTGCTCGCCGTCGTCGGCAAGCTGGTGCGCGCATGAGTGCAATGGACCCGACCGAGGTCTTTCGTCAGGAAGCCAGTGAGCTCTTCGAAGTTCTTGAAGGAGCCCTGCTCGATCTCGGCCTGCGTCCCGATGACCGCGAACTCGTCGATTCCGCCTTCCGCGCCCTGCATACGATCAAGGGCTCGGGCGCCATGTTCGGCTTCGACAAGGTCGCCTCCTTCACCCACGAATTCGAGACCGCGTTCGATCGCGTCCGCAAGGGCGAGATCAAGCCGACGCAGGAACTGATCTCGGTCGCGCTCGCCGCCAAGGACTATATCCGCGCCCTGATCGAGGATCCCCAGTCGACCGATGACGTCATCGGCGAAGGCATCCTCGACGACCTCAAGCGCTTTGTCTCGTCCGACCAGCCTGTTGCGCCGGTCGCCGGGATCGCGGAGGCGGCGGCGCCGGTCGAGAGCAAGCAGGCCGGCTGGCACCTGTATCTGGAATTCGAATCGCACATCCTGCGCAACGGCTCGAACCCGCTCGACCTCCTGGAAGATCTCTGCAAGCTCGGCCCCTGCTTCGTCGTGCCTGTTACCGACGGCATCCCGTTCCTCGACGAAATGGAGCCGGAAGACTGCTATCTGAAGTGGGACGTCAAGCTGCACGCGGCCTGCGACAAGGACGCGATCGACGACGTCTTCATGTTCGTCCAGGACGAGATGAAGCTGACCCTCTCGCCCTTGGAGCATGTCGAAGCGCCCGCGCCGATGCCGCTATTCCAGCTCATCGACGAGGAGCCGGCGCCTGAGGCCGAGATGCCTGCGCCGGTGGTCGAGGCTGCTGCCGCGCCGATCGCCGCGCAGCCCGCCGCAAAGGCGGAGCCCAAATCTGAACCGAAGCCGGAGCCGAAGGCCGAGGCCAAGCGCGACGATCGCGGCATCGCCACCGTCCGCGTCCAGGCCGAGCGCCTCGACGAACTGATGGACCGGGTCGGCGAGCTCGTCATCGCCCAGGCGCGGCTGACCCAGCTCGCATCGTCCGGCTCCGACCTCTCGATCAAGATGATCGCCGAGGAGATCGAGCGCCTCGCGTCTTCCTTGCGCGACACCACGATGGGCGCGCGCATGGTGCCGATCGGCTCGCTGTTCGGCCGCTTCCGCCGCCTGATCCACGATCTGTCGCGCGATCTGTCGAAGCCGGTCGAATTCGTCACCACGGGCGAGGACACCGAACTCGACAAGACCATGATCGAGTGCCTGGCCGATCCGCTGGTGCACCTGATCCGCAACGCCATCGACCACGGCATCGAAGACACCGCAACGCGCGCCGCCAACGGCAAGACCGAGCAGGGCCGGATCGAGCTCGCCGCCGTTCATTCCGGCGCGCAGGTGCTCGTCACCGTGAAGGACAATGGCGGCGGCCTCAACACCGCGCGCATCCGTGCCAAGGCGGAAGAGCAGGGCCTGATCGCAGCCGGCGCCGTGCTGACCGATCACGAGATCCACCAGTTCCTGTTCCACCCGGGCTTCTCGACCGCACAGACCATCTCGGCGCTGTCGGGACGCGGCGTCGGCATGGACGTGGTCAAGCGCACCATCGAGAACATGCGCGGCACCATCGACCTGTCGACCAAGCCGGGCCAGGGCACCACCGTGACGCTGCGCCTGCCCTTGACGCTCGCGATCATCGAAGGCCTGCTGATCCGCGTCGGCGAAGGCCGCTACATCATTCCGCTGTCGGCGGTGGAGGAATGCGTCGAGCTGACGGCCGAGGACGAGCGCTCGCGCGGCCGCAATTTCCTCAACGTCCGCGGCAACCTCGTTCCGTTCCTGCGCCTGCGCGAGATCATGTCGTCGTCGGGGGCGCCCGACCGGCATCAGAAGACGATCATCATCTCGACCGGTGAAAGCCGCGTCGGTCTCGTCGCCGATCAGATCATCGGCAACCACCAGACCGTGATCAAGTCGCTCTCCAAGCTGCATTCGGATGTCACGATCTTCTCGGGCGCGACCATCCTGGGTGACGGCACGGCGGCGCTGATCCTCGACGTCGCGCAGCTCGTCGCGCTGGCGCAGTCGAAGGTCGAGAAGCAGCACATCAGCGAGGCGGCGTGATGAACGAGACTTTGGCCGGCGAGCATCAGGCCGACGCGATGCAGGTCGTGATGATCGGCCTCGGCGAGGAGAAGTTCGCGCTCGACGCGGGCCTCGTGCGCGAGATCATCGATCCCGTGCCGGTGACCAGGGTCGCCGGCGCACGGGCTTTCGTTCCCAGCGTGATCAACGTACGCGGCAACGTCATTCCGCTCGCGGACCTGCGCATCCGCTTCGGTATGCCGCAGCTCGACAACTCGGCCGACACGCGCATCGTCGTCATCGAGCTGGAGCTCGACGGCGAGCCCGTCCTGGTCGGCGTCACCGCCGACAAGGTCTATGAGGTCACGGAGATCTCGCAGACCGACGTGCAGCAGACGCCGCGCGTCGGCATGCACTGGAAGCCGGAGTTCATTCGCTTCATCGCCAAATGGCGTGAAGAGTTCGTCATCGTTCCCAACATGGAACGCATTCTGAATTGAAATGAGTCCCAGGGGTGGGACTTGAGGTCTAGGGGCTGGAAATGAGATTTACGGTCAAAGCGAAGCTGGCCAGCGCATTCGGCCTGGTCATTGTCCTGTCCATGGTCGCCGGCGGTGTCGCGTACATGAAGCTCGGCGACATGATGGCCACTGCTGACAGCATGGTCCTGCGCGCGACCCGGATGGAGAAGGCGACGCAAATCGAAAAGGATATCCTGCTTCAGCTGCGGGCGGAGAAGAATTCAATTCTCGGAGCGGAAGCCCAGGCCGAACAGTTTGCCGCCGATGCCGCCAAGATTCGTGACCAGGCGCTGAAGACCAAGGACGAGGTCTACGCGTTGGCGAGCGAAGCCGGCAGGAAGCTGCTCGACAGCTTCGCTGTGACATACGCCAAGATGAATGCGTATCAGGAAGAGACGTTCAGACTGGCCAAGACCGACAAGGCAAAGGCGACCGAACGCTCCATGGGCGACGGTCGCAAGGTCGTCGCGGACGCGATGGAAGCCATGAGCGCCTATGTCGGCAACACGAAAAAGCAGATGGCGGAGCAGGCGGTCCAATCCAAGGAGGAAGGCCACCAGGCGCAGTTCGTGCTGATGACGCTGCTCGGCATTTCGCTGGCGATTGCGATCGGGGCTGCGCTCTGGATTTCCATCTCGATCAGCCGTTCGCTGGGCCGCGCCGTTGGCCTTGCCGGCGCGGTTGCGGAGGGCGATCTCAGCCAGACCATCCCGTCCGCCAGCAACGATGAGATTGGCGACCTCGTCAGGTCCCTGAACGTGATGGTCGAGAAGCTCCGGCAGATCGTCGCGGAGGCGTTGACCGCCGCGCAGAACGTCTCGGCCGGCAGCCAGGAGCTCTCCGCCAGCGCCGAGCAGCTCTCGCAGGGCGCGACCGAGCAGGCCTCGTCCGCCGAGGAAGCTTCCTCCTCGATGGAGGAGATGGCCTCGAACGTGAAGCAGAACGCCGACAACGCCAACCAGACCGAGAAGATTGCCGCGCAGTCCGCCAAGGATGCGGAATCCAGCGGCGCGGCCGTCGGTCGTGCGGTTAACGCGATGCAGACGATCGCCGAGAAGATCACTATCGTGCAGGAAATCGCACGGCAGACCGATCTGCTGGCGCTCAACGCCGCGGTCGAGGCCGCGCGGGCCGGCGAACACGGCAAGGGCTTTGCGGTGGTCGCTTCCGAGGTCCGCAAGCTCGCCGAGCGCAGTCAGGCGGCCGCGGCCGAAATCGGCACGCTGTCCACGGAGACGGTGAAGGTCGCCCGGGAGGCCGGCGACATGCTGTCCAAGCTCGTGCCCGACATCAAGAAGACGGCTGAGCTGGTCCAGGAGATCACCGCCGCTTGCCGTGAACAGGACGTCGGTTCGGCCCAGATCAACCAGGCGATCCAGCAGCTCGACAAGGTCGGCCAGCAGAACGCCAGCGCCTCCGAGCAGGTCTCCTCGACCTCGGAGGAGCTCGCTTCGCAGGCCGAGCAGCTCCAGTCCACAATCTCGTTCTTCCGCATCGACCATGCCGGCCGCGGCGAGAGCGCGGCGCCGGCGCCGATCGATCGTGCCGTTACCCAGCTCCGCGCCAAGGCGGCGCACATGGCTGCGGCGGATCGCGGCGTGAAGAAGCTCGCGCCTGTCCGCAAACCCGCACGTGCGATGAAGGTCGCCGGCAGTGGCGGCTTCGCGTTCGACATGCACGACGGCGAAGACGACCGCGACGCCGAATTCCAACGCTGATCAGGCGGTCCGGCCTCGTGCCGGATCGTGCTCATTCGCAAACCCCGGGACCCCTGGACTGCAGCATGGCCGCAACCTCGCAATATCTGACGCTCGGACTCGCCGGCGAGACGTTCGGCATCAGCATCCGCAACGTCCGCGAAATTCTCGACATGCGGCCGATCTCGCGGCTGCCGCATGCGCCGAACTTCCTGCTCGGCATGATCGACGTGCGCGGCAGCGGCTATCCGATCGTGGACCTCCGGACCAAGCTCGGCCTGCCGAGCGTGGCGACGACGGAGGCGACCCGCATCATCATCCTCGACGTGCCGATGAAGGACCGTCTGGTCGGTGTCGGCTTCGTCGCTGATTGCGTGTTCGAGGTCACCGACATCGACGAGCAGGCGATCGAGCCCATCCCCGAGGTCGGTGGCAAATGGCAATCCGACTACGCCGCCGGCATCGGCCGCAAGGGCGAGAAATTCGTCGTGATCTTCGATCTCGCCAAGCTGATGGCGCATGACGAGATCCCGGAAGGGCGCGATGCGCCCCGCGCCGCCTGAGTTTGCAAGAGTTAAGCATGGTCAAGCGTATGCCCCCCAATTCGAACCAACGAGATTGACATGAGATTTACCGTCAAAGCCAAGCTTGCCAGCGCCTTCGGCGTCGTCATCCTGCTCTCCATGATCGCCGGCGCGGTCGGCTATGTGAAGCTGTCGGACATGGTCGGCACCACCGAGACTCTGGTTAGCCGCGCGGGCCGCATGGAAAAGGCCGCGGAACTCAAGGAAGGCATCCTGTTTCTGGTGCGCGCCGAAAAGAACTCGATCCTCGCGGCGACCGATGCTGAATACGATCAGTTCGTAGCCGACCTCGCCAAGAATCGCGAAGCGCTCATCAAGTCCAAGGACGAGATCCACGCCGCCGCCAGCGAAGGCGGCAAGAAACTGATGGAGAACTTCTCCACGGCGTTTGCCAAGCTGAGCGCCTATCAGGATGAGACGGTCAGGCTCGCGAAGTCCGACAAGCCGAAGGCCCTGGACCGGTCCATGCATGACGGCCGCAAGGTGGTCGCGGACGCGCTGGAAGCAGCCGACGGCTACATCAAGAACGTCAAGAAGAACATGGCGGAGCAGGCCGAGCAGTCCAAGCAGGACGGCGCCCGCGCCGAAATGCTGCTGATGAGCCTGGTCATTGCCTCGCTCCTGATCGCCGCTGTTGCCGCCACCTGGATCGCCCTCAACATCAGCCGCGCGCTGGCACAGGCCGTCGGCCTCGCCGACGCGGTGGCGATCGGCGATCTCAGCCGTAAGATCGAGTCGTCCAGCAATGACGAGATCGGCGATCTCATCAAATCGCTGAATGCGATGACCGTGAACCTGAACGCCACTGCGGCCGTCGCCAACGAGATTGCGCAGGGCAATCTCATGGTTGAGGCCAAGCCGCAGTCGGACAAGGATACGCTGGGCCTTGCCCTCGAGCGCATGGTGGAAAAGCTCCGCCAGATCGTGTCGGAAGCTCTGACGGCGGCGCAGAACGTCTCTGCCGGCAGCCAGGAGCTTTCCGCGAGCGCCGAGCAGCTTTCGCAGGGCGCGACCGAGCAGGCCTCGTCCGCCGAGGAAGCCTCGTCCTCGATGGAGGAGATGGCCTCGAACGTGAAGCAGAACGCCGACAACGCCAACCAGACCGAGAAGATCGCCGCGCAGTCGGCCAAGGACGCCGAGGCCAGCGGCGCGGCCGTCGGACGTGCCGTCAACGCGATGCAGACCATCGCCGAGAAGATTACCATCGTGCAGGAGATCGCGCGCCAGACCGACCTGCTCGCGCTGAACGCGGCGGTCGAGGCCGCGCGCGCCGGCGAGCACGGCAAGGGCTTTGCAGTCGTCGCTTCCGAAGTGCGCAAGCTTGCCGAGCGCAGCCAGGCTGCGGCGGCCGAGATCGGCACGCTCTCGACTGAAACAGTCAAGGTCGCGCAGGAAGCCGGCAATATGCTTGCCAAGCTCGTTCCTGATATCAAGAAGACCGCCGAGCTGGTCGAGGAGATCACCGCGGCCTGCCGCGAGCAGGACGTCGGTTCGGCCCAGATCAACCAGGCGATCCAGCAGCTCGACAAGGTCGGCCAGCAGAACGCCAGCGCTTCCGAGCAGGTGTCCTCGACCTCGGAGGAGCTCGCCTCGCAGGCCGAGCAGCTCCAGTCCACTATCGCTTATTTCCGCATCGAGCAGGGTGGAAAGGGCCGCGCGGCCGCACCGATCGACCGGGCGGTCAATCAGTTGCGCGCCAAGGCGGCCACCATGGCGGCCGTCGAGCGCCCGGCCAGGAAGCCGCCGGCCAAGCCCGCGCGTGCCATGAAGGTTGCGGGCGGCGGTGGCTTCGCCTTCGACATGAACGACGGCGAGGACGATCGGGACGCCGATTTCCAGCGCTAAGGCTCTCTGAGGGATCGGCCCCCACCGGGGGCCGATCCGTCTTCAGTGATTGCGGTAACGTGTAGGATTCAAGATGGCCCGGGTGGCCCGACATTCAGTGCAGGCGGCCATCTCGGACCGGGGCCGGCGACCATGATGCCCGCCGTGCAGGACATGGCCGTGCATCTGTCGGACCGCCACTTCCGGACCATTGCCGAATTGATCGAGGGCCAGGTCGGCATCAAGCTGCCGCAAGGCAAGCGGCTGATGCTGGAGGGGCGGCTGCACAAGCGCGTGCGCGCGCTGAACTTCTCCGACCTCAACGAATATGTCGACAACCTGTTCGGCGCGGAGCATTTCGACACCGAGCTCACCCATCTGATCGATGTGGTGACGACCAACAAGACCGACTTCTTCCGCGAGCCCCAGCACTTCACTTTCATGCGGGACGTCGCAATCCCGGCCCTGCTCAAATTGCATGGGCGGAAGAACGCGAACCTGAAGATCTGGAGCTCGGCGAGCTCCACCGGCATGGAAGCCTACACGACCGCGATGGTGCTGGACGACATGACGCGGAACGGCTCGCGGTTTCAGTACCGCATCCTCGGGACCGACATCTCGACCGCGGTGCTGCGCCTTGCCAAGACCGCGATCTACACCCGCGACGTTCTCGCGCCGGTGCCGGAGCCCTTCGTGAAGCGATACTTCCTGTCGTCGCGGGACAAGTCGCGCGGCGAGGTGCGGGTGGTGCCGGAATTGCGGCGCATGACGCATTTCATGCGGATGAACCTCATGGATGCGTCCTATCCCGTCGACCGCGACGTCGACATCATCTTTTGCCGCAACGTCCTGATTTATTTCGAGCGCGAGACGCAGCGCAAGGTGATCGAGCAATTGTGCAGCCATTTGCGGCCCGGCGGCTATCTGCTGGTCGGACATTCGGAATCGATGATTCACAGTGCAGTGCCGGGTTTGAAGCAAGTTCAGCCAACCATTTTCAAGGTCTAGCCGGAGCGCAACCAGAATGCCGAGGGAGAAAGTTCGCGTGCTGATCGTGGACGATTCGGCGTCGGTGCGCCAAATCCTTCAGACGATCCTCAATGACGATCCGGACATCGAGGTGATGGGGACCGCGTCCGACCCGTTCGCAGCCGCGCGCCGCCTCCAGAACGAGATCCCCGACGTCATGATCCTCGACATCGAGATGCCGCGCATGGACGGCATGACGTTCCTGCGCAAGATCATGGCGCAACGTCCGATCCCGGTGATCATCTGCTCCTCGCTGACCGAAGAAGGCTCGAACGTGATGTTCGAGGCGTTCGAGGCGGGCGCGGTCGACATCGTCCCGAAACCGAAGATCGACACGCGGCAGGCGCTGCTCGAATGCTCCACGCGGCTGCGCGAGGCCGTCAAGTCGGCGGCGCGCGCCCGCGTGCGCCCGCGTGCGGAGCGCCGGGTGGTCGAGAAGAAGCTGACGGCCGACGCCATCATCCCGCCGCCGGTGCAGGGCAAGGTCCGGCCGACGACGGAGCGCATCGTGTGCATCGGCGCATCGACGGGCGGCACCGAAGCGCTCAACGACGTCCTCGAGATGCTGCCGCCGCACTGCCCTCCGCTTCTCATCGTTCAGCACATGCCGGCGGGGTTCACCGCGGCGTTTGCCAGACGTCTCGACAGCGTCTGCCAGATCCGGGTCAAGGAGGCCGAGGACGCCGAGCCGGTGCTGCCGGGCAGCGCCTATATTGCCCCGGGCGCCCGTCACATGCTGCTTCAGCGTATCGGGCTGCGCTACCAGATTGCGATCAAGGACGGTCCGCCAGTGTCGCGGCATCGCCCCTCAGTCGACGTGCTGTTCCGCTCGGCGGCCCAGCACGCCGGCGCCAACGCGCTCGGCGTCATCATGACCGGCATGGGCGACGATGGCGCGCGCGGAATGCTGGAGATGCGCAAGCTCGGCGCCTCGACGCGAGCACAGGATGAAGACAGCTGCGTGGTGTTCGGCATGCCCAAGGAAGCCATCGCCCATGGCGGGGTCGAGAAGGTCGTGCCGCTGCACCATATTCCGCGCGAGATCATGCTCTGGTATCAGGCCGGGCACGTCGCGGTGGCAGGTTGATTGCAATGTCCGCCATTCCGGCCACCACGCTCACTGAAGCGACCGCGGCGATCGAGGATGTCTCGTCGCGCATCGAGGATGTCTTTGCGCGCGTCGGTCGGGAGCTCGGTCGCGGCCACATCATCTTCAAGGAGCTGAACCAGGGCCTCGCCACGCTCTCCGAGGAGCTCTCCGGCGCCGAGATCGAGGGCGCCGCGACCGCGCTGCAGGAGATCGCCGCGCGGCTCAGCGAGCTGGCGCAGACGCTGCCGGCCGAGAGCGCACTGCTTGCGACGATCGGCAAGAGCACGGAGGAGGCGTCCTCGCTGCTCAAACCGCTGTTCAAGCACATCGGAATGATCACCATCATCGCGCGCAGCGCGCGGATCGAGGCGGCTTCGCTCGATGGCGACCGTGAAGGCTTTCTCGCCTTTACGCAGGAAGCCTACGATCTCGGCAAGGCCGTGCAGCGCTCGATCGAGGGCTGCGCACGGGACCAGCAACGTCTGTCGGAAGCCGTTGCCACCGCCTCCGGCCGGCAGAAGGAGTTCGAGAGCCGTTACGGGAACCAGCTGGTCTCGGAGAGCGCCGAGCTCGGCGAGGCCTATGGCGGATTGCGCGACCAGCGCAGCAAGAGCAGCCATGTCGCCGATCTCGCCAGCGCCAGCACCAGGAAGATCGCCGAGGCGGTCGGCAGCGCGATCATTTCCTTGCAGGCCGGCGACAGTACGCGCCAGCGTCTCGAGCATGTCTGTCACGGTCTCGGTCTTGCGTCAGGACCTTCACCAAGCCTCGTTCCCGAACCCGTCACGAGCGATGACGGCGCGCGCGCCATCTGCCTGTTGCAGGCCGCCCAGCTGAGGGACGCCCAGCGCGAGTTCGGTGGCGACATCGGCCAGATCGTTCGCGCGCTGGCGGCTATCTTGAATGATGCGGCCAGCGTCGTCGGCCACGGCCGCACCCTGTTCGGCGGTGAGGATGGCGGCTCGTCGTCGTTCCTGACGCGCATCAAGCAGATATTGGCGCATGCCTCGACCCTCATCGCCACCTGCGAGGGCGCCGGCCGTGCGGTCGATGACGCGCTGGCCATTGTCGAGGATACGCTGGCGAAATTTCGCCAGGCGATCGCCGGGCTCGCCGATGCGACCGTCGACATCACCCTGATCGGGATGAATGCCGGTCTCAAGGCAAGCCATCTCGGCAGCCGCGGCAGCGCCTTCGTCGTGATCGCCAACGAGCTCAAGGCGACTGCGGACCAGGTTTCGGCGGGGGCGGGGCGCCTCCGGCCCGTGCTCGACGGCATCGAGCGCTCGGCCAAGGCACTGAAGGAGCTTCGCGTGCAGGGCGATCCCACGCAGCTTGCCAACCTCGAGCCGCAGATCCTCCAGGCGCTGCGCGAGGTCGAGGCCGGCAACGAACGGCTCGACAAGCTGATGAGCCGGCTCGTCGACGAGGGAGCGGAATTCGAGAGCCTGATGAATTCGGCGCAAGGCCTGATGAGCAAGCTCGGCGAAAGCTCCGCGACTTTGCCTGCGGTGGCCGCGCGCCTCGAGACTGCGAGTGCGGTCGCCCGGCGGCCGCAACCGGGTGCGCAGGACGAGGCCATGCTCGACGATCTCTTCGCGCGCTACACGATGGAGCGCGAGCGGGACGTCCACCGGGAGTTCCTGCAAACGCTCGGGCTTGCGTCGGTCGCCGCCACGCGGCGCATCGAGGCGGTCGAGACCGCCGACGACGGCATAGAATTGTTTTGACGTCGGTGCCGTCGCGTCGCGCGCCGGCGGCAATTCGATGGATCGGGTTTTCGGGGCGTTAACCCTGCCGAAAGCGCTGGCGGTTTGGTCATTGTCGCGCCCCAGAGTTGGTTGCAAATACCCGTCAACTTTCACGCCGAGAAATTCGTATGTTGAGAGACGGCAAATACGCTGCCTGGTTCAGGACGCCGCGCGGCCAGGGCACCGGCGTCGTGGATCTGATCGAGGGCCGGATCTCGGGTAGCGACAGCTTCTTCACCTATGGTGGCTCTTATCGTGTCAATGAGAAGCACTTCTCGGCCGTCTTGACCGTGAACCGGCACACCGATGGTCCGCCGAGCGTGTTCGGGCCGGACGAGGTCGAGGTCGATCTTGCGGGTGTGTGCAATGGCCTGGTCGCGACCTGCTCGGGCACGGCCAAGGAAGCACCCGACGTCAAATTCGAGGCGACGCTGATCTACAGCCAGGAAGATGCGCCTGCCGCCGACGCTCGATGCGCGGTCGTGAAGCTCAATGCCGACAAATTGCCCAAGAATCTCGACAGCCGCTCCCGGCCGCGCCATCCATTTGCGTCGCCCAAGGATACAGCAAAGGATACAGCAAAGGATCCCGCGTCTTAGCTTTGCATTGACGCTGTTGTCGCGAAAACCCTTCGTCACCGCATTGCGGCAACCGTGCCTTTAGAGGTGAAATCTAGGTTGAGGTCCATAACAAAAGACGGACAGGGACATGCCTCAAATCTGGATGACATATGACGAACTCGCGACGCTCAACGGCTGTAGTGCTGCCGAAGCCCGGCTTCAGGCGCAGCATCTGTCGCTCGATCGCCGCAAGAGTCGCGACGGTAACACCCGCGTCAAGCTGAACCTCGCCTTGATGGCCCGGTTCTTCGAGACCATTCGCGAAGCCGAATTCGGTCTCGATGATGCGATCGCGGCGTTGCGTGAAACCCATCGGCAGATGTCGGGAGTTCTCGCGACCCAGCAGGAAAGCCTCAGGCGCGGAGTGGCGTAGGTCCGCCGCGCCCTCGGCCGCGCTAAGACGGCGGCCTTGGCAGGAAAGCCAGGATGGTTTGGGCCAGAAGGACGCCGACGGTGCCGCCGGCGGCCTTTTGCAGCACATCGATGAGCCGCGGATCACGATCCGGCGTCACCGCCTGCAAAACCTCGAGACCGACTGCAACGGCCACTACGAACGCGCAAGCCAGTTTGACGCGCCCCGGCAGCAGAAACGACAGCAGGAAGCCCAACAGGCCGTAGGCGCTGAAGCGCTCGATGACGACGACCGAGTAGGCCTCCGCATGGCCCATGAGCGCCGGCCTGCCCGCGAGCTTGGCCAGCGTGGCATAGATGATGAGCGCGAGGCAGATTCCGGCGGCTGCGATGAGATGATTGCGGCGCATGGCGCCAACATAACCGGTCGGCCCGCTGGTCGCTTTCGAAAGCCAGGAACATCGTTAAGGTTTATAGACCTTCGCGGGCATGAACCGAGGTTCACGAGCGAACGGCAGAGACGGCCCATTTCGGCGGTTGCGCATCTGACGACGTCAAGCGTGGCGATGCAGTCGCGATTTCATGCTGAATTGGCTGGGGGCGTCATCAACTCGCCGGCTCCCCGGTCTTGTGACCCACAATCTCACGGCCACGAACAGGATGTTGATGCCAAGCCAGATCGACATCACGATCAGGAAAGAGCTTGCCATGGCGCCGCCTCCCGCATTCCTTTCGGGAACAATGCGGGGCGCGGTCGAGAGTTCCGGCTTTGCGGAGGGGCAGCCGATCGTCCCTGCCCAAATTCTCGTCATTGACGAGCCGGGCCAGCCGGGTCAGGCACGAAGCCGCGCGCCCGACCGCATGACGAAGTCGTCGGCAGGAGGGCGACGTTCAGCGCCGATTGTAGGACCAGCCCTTGTCGACATCGGTCGGGTAGTGGGCTGCGAAGTACGGATTCTTGAGGCAGTTTCGCGCAGGATCATAGATCCAGTCCGCGCACTCGCGGTAATTCAGAAATCTGCAATCGAAGCCAAAGGCACACCATGGCGCGCCATTCGGAAATCCGAACCGCACGGGGACTTGCGCCGACGCCATCGAGGGCAGAGCCAGGAGCAAAGCTACAGCCAGTGCGCGGGACAACATGATCCATTCCTCCAACAAACGATCGGGCGGACATCGAAGCCCGTCGATGATCAATCTTCATCGCCGGGCAGCTTAACATCCAGGCGCGGAGAGATCGAGTGCGCTGAAGGCGTTCGGGCTGCGTCGATTGGCGGCTTTCCGCTCACCGGTCGATCGGGCAGGCGCGCACGTCCGTGAACTGTCGCGCACGGCCGGCGCGACGGACGCTAGTTCTTCTTGCTGCCCTTGGATTTCAGCGACAGGCCGAGACGCAAGGCCATGCGCTTGATCGCATCGGGCGAGCGACCGAGAAGCTTTGCCGCCTCTTCCAGCGAAGTCGAAGACTTGGCCAACTCCATCAGCCGGCGGTCTTCCTTGAACGACCAGGGCCTGCGCGCCATAACCGAATTCATCCTCTCGTCGACACAACGACAAAGCCGCCAAGCGGACCCATGTTCGCTCGACGGCTTTGCTTGGGTGGGGCCGGGCTTGGGGCAGCCCGGTGTGAAGATGGATATGCGATCCCTCGGCATTCGCAACAAACAACGCGGATTAAGCTAACCGCTCAACCTTACCGCGATGAAATCGGCGCGCGGCGCTCCGTAGTACCACGGTGTTTTTGTGAACCGCGGTCGATCCGCGCGCTCCGACAGCCGCGATCGAGGATGTTCTGTCATCATGTCCGGCTGTCGCAGAGCCAGCGGACGGCCTTCGCCAAGCCCGCTTTCGAAGCCTCGCGGGGACGCCGGCCGGGCTCGCGTCCGGCCTTGCCGGAATCCACGGCGTCGCGGAGATCGTGGCCGGACCGATCCGCCACGAAGCCGGCCTCGTCGCGTACCCGTTGTGCGGAGCCGGGTCGCCGCATCCTCGACTGACGGGCGCCATACCCGGAGACATCATCTTGCAGCGATCACTTGATCTTGCCGCGATCACCTGCGCGCGATTGCAGAATCGTCGTCGCGGCGGCTGCGTCGCGCGGAATCAATTTGAATTGAATCACCGCGCGGTGTCGATCGCAACCGCTCCGAACGAGAAGCGATCCAATCGCGACGACGCGCAAGGTGCAAGCAAATCCCGACAAGCAGCATTGCACTTCGCTCAGACGACTCGTCACGAGATCGTCGAATTCGTTCGGCTATGTTCGCGCGAACGGCGAAGAACAAATCAAACAAACAATCAGAAGACCGAGATGCTTCAGAGAGCGCGAGCGGCACTTCCCCTCACGAAGATCAGAGAGTGGGCATTCGAAGGCGCATTTTTCAGCGTTGCGCTGATTGCGATGGCGGGCTGGGTGTACTTCATCACGCTGTTGCTGGTGCGGTTGTTCCTCTGGTTCTTCGGCTGAGCGCGCGGCGGACCACTTCGCAAGCACGGTGCTGCCCAAAAAATCTCGGGCGTGGCAAGAAAATCAGCGGCGCTCATCATGATCTCGACACAACTCGAAGATGACACTGGCGCATCGTGTTGGCGATGGCGCGGACGTGTATTCCGATGATTTACAACCGGCGTGGCACGGTTGCAGGCAGGGGCGTGGATGCAGGGGAGTGGATCATGACGGGAACGCGGGTAGACGCCATCACCAGTTCGACGAACACGGCGCCGCGGCGCTATTTCGTCGATGCGGGTGGCCGGCGTGTCCTGATTGGGCTGACGCCCGAGGAGACGTTCGAGTTCGAGCGGCTCGACAGTGGCCAGGCGCCGGGCCGCGTGCAGGTCGCGTCCGGCGGCCGTGACGTGTGGCCGGATGCCGGTGAGCGGCGCCGGCTCGAGCTCTACGAGAAGCACGAGGGCGCCTGGAGGGCCTGGATGGCGCAAAGCCGCACCGAACGGCGCGAAGGCTTCAATCTTTATTAACCATCCCGGACCCATTTTCTGGTCTGGCGCCTCGAACCGGAAAGTGCACGCATGTTTCAGCTCTTCTTGCGGGCCCGCACCCATAACTTCCTGAAGGACCGTTTCGGGGGAGAGCAGACGTTCCGTGCGCGCTCGCCCGAGCGCGACGCCGAAACCGATCGCACGCGGATCGAAGCCATCATGATCGCGATCGAGGACGCGCTCCATGCGGCGGAGCGGGAGCAATCGGGCCTCAATCGCCGGGTGGAAGACGTGCTGGCGCGTGCGGCCGTGACCTTCGGCAACGGCGATGACGAATATCTCGAGCGCGAGGCGCTCGACAATCACCATCAGGATCTGTTCGACAAGGAGATCCTGAACGGCCAGCGCCGGCTCAAGGAGCTCGGTGCCTCGATCGCGCATTTCAAGTTCCTGAAGGCGGCGATGCTGAGCCGCTTTCCGGAATATCGGCCTCCGGCAAGCTCCACCAATTAGAGTGTGGCGCGCGAGCGCGGGCGGCTAGATCGCGAGCATGCTGTTGCCCTGGATGGACAGCAGCGTCAGATTTCCGGTGGCGTACGCCCCGGTATCGATGTTGGCGCGGTTCTCCAGCAGCTCGGCCTGCCGCACCGGCGTGTGGCCGTGCACGACATACTTGCCGAAACGCCTCTTGCTCTGGAGGAATTCGTCCCTGATCCACAACAGGTCGGATTCGCGCTGTTCGGAGAGCGGAATGCCCGGGCGCACTCCGGCATGGACGAAGAAGAAGTCGCCGCATGTGAATGTCGGCCGCAGCTGGCGCAGGAACGCGATGTGCTCCGGCGGCATCGCGGATGTGAGTTCGCGCACGAGATCGGACTGTTCGTCCTTGCTGAGGCCCGGCGCGGCCGACACGCCATACGACATCAGGGTCTGGAGTCCGCCGAACTGAAACCAGTCGGTGGCGCGCGAGGGGTCCTCCAGTACCGAGGTGAAATAGGCCTCGTGATTGCCCTTGAGGAAGACCGTGTTGCGGCGGCGGCTGCGCCTGATCAGGAGGTCGAGGGTGTGGCGCGAGTCCGGTCCGCGATCGATGTAGTCGCCGAGGAAGACCTCGATCGCGCGATAGGGCCGGCTGTTCGCCATGTCCGCATCGATGACGGCAAACATCTGTTCGAGCAGGTGCGCGCAGCCGTGGATGTCGCTGAGCGCATAGATGCGCACGCCGTTCGGTAGCTTCGGCCGGGGCGAATTTCGGGGCGCTGTCGTGGGCATGGGGCCCAACTCTTTCAGAGAGCTTCGCCCGGGATGTCAATATGCTATCGACGGAATCGGGGTGCCAAGAGCCGCTTTTTTCCCGCCTTCTGATGCTGAAGGCTCATCCGGAGCTCTGTAAATCGCCGATCGTCGCTGCTTCCAGGCGGACTAGCCGAAGCTCCGGCTGTCGAACGATGGCGCGGCCTTGCCGCGATAGGCTGACGCTCGCACGCGGACCAGAGCCGCGCCGCAGAAATAGCCAAACTGGAGCACCGCCGCAAAGACGAGAATCGTAACAACGGTGTGACCCGAATCATGTCCCTGCCAGACCGCGCCCGCGCCGAGGATCGCTGCACCGAGAATGATGGCAGGCGGCAGGATGAAGACTCGGAATCGGCCTCCCAGCAACGATCCGATCAGCAGGCTGAAGACGACGACGGTACTCACGACACAACTCCTCGAATTGGTCACGAGTGTTAATGGCCGCGGGCTAATAACGACTTAAGCGGCATGGTTGAACAGTCGTTCAAATGCGCGCGACGCGCTGCGCGAAAATGACGCGATTTGACAGAAATCGCGGCGCATTGCCCGCATAATTGTCACGTGTGTGACAGCAGTTTGAGCATTCTCTCGATGCGATACTGCGTTGCAGAAAAATCGATTTGATTTTCTCGGTGCACTGCCGCAATGTCGCTTTGTTTAGTTAAGATATACTTCGGCGCACGTCGAAAAATTTCGATCGATTTGCTCGCAATCGTGATTGCGGGTGCGTGACGAGGCAGCGAGGTTCGGATGGCTGTAGCAACTTACGGTTCGGAAAACTATTATTCGGCTATATCGAACCGACGCGGTGCCCTCCAGAGACCCCTCCAGGTGGCTTTGATCGCCGGCGACTTCCTCGCCGTGCTGCTCAGCTATTTCGTCGCGAGCGGTTTGTATCGCGTGCTTGTCGTCGAGCAGGATTCGTCCGTCGGAGCCGGTCTCGTCGTCGGCGCGGTATTCGTGACCATCGCCTATTTCCAGGGCGTCTACGATCATCACCGCCTGTTGAGTACGGTCTGGCAGCTGCGCAAGGCCCTGGCGGTCTGGCTGATCTCGTTGACCATCCTCGCGGTCGAGGCATTCCTGCTCAAGTCGTCCGCGGATCTGTCGCGCGGAACTACGCTGCTGTTCGCTGCGACCGGCGGCGTTGCCTTGGGCGGGCTCCGCGTGTTGTGGCGCCTGGCCCTGACCTCGAGCTATGCCAAGGGCCGTCTGGTCGATCGCAAGGTCGTGCTGCTCAGCCTCAAGCCGCTCGATTTCACCTCGACCCGCTTCAAGGATCTGCGCAAGCACGGCTTCAACGTCGTGCGGCATTTCGTGCTCGAGCCGTCCGAAGAGGGCGCAGGCTGGGATAGCGAGATTCGCGACATCATTCGTCAGGGCCGGACGGCGGACGTGGAAGAATATCTCCTGGTCATCGACTGGGACGAGATGCCGCTTCTCCAGAAGCTGAGCCAGCATCTGCGCGTCGTTCCCCAGCCGATTCGTCTCCTGCCGGATTTTCCGATCGCGGATCTGGTGTCGCGTCCGTTCCAGCCGGTCAGCGGCACGGTCGCGATCGAGATCCAGCGTGCGCCGCTCAGCGTGTTCGAGCAAGCGCAGAAGCGCTGCCTCGATATCGGCCTTGCCTCGTTCGCCCTGCTGTTGCTGGCGCCGCTGCTGGTGACGGCCGCGATCATGATCAAGCTCGATTCCAGGGGCAACGTGATCTTCAAGCAGTCCCGGCGCGGCTTCAACGGCAAGCAGTTCGAGATCTGGAAGTTCCGCTCCATGACGGTGGCGGAGAACGGTCATGTCGTCACGCAGGCGACGAAGAGCGACGCGCGTGTCACCCGTGTTGGCCGCGTGCTGCGTCGGACCAGCATCGACGAGCTGCCGCAGCTCTGGAACGTTCTTCGCGGCGAGATGTCGCTGGCCGGGCCGCGCCCGCACGCGCTTGCGCATGACAATTACTACGACCAGCTCATCAGCAATTACGTGTACCGGCATCACATGAAGCCGGGCCTGACCGGATGGGCCCAAGTCAACGGCTTCCGTGGCGAGACGCCGACCATCGATCTGATGGAAAAGCGGGTCGAGTATGACGTCTGGTACGTCAGCAACTGGAGCATCTGGCTCGACATCAGGATCATCCTGAAGACCGCGCTGGCGCTGATTCATCAGGAAGCCTACTGAGCCGGACTGAATCTGGCGCGCATTCGTCGCGCTGGATGCCGATCACGTCCGTGCGAGGCGGAGACGGCCTGCATCTTGCAGCACGCGATCTATCGCCCCCCATCGGCCATTGGAGCCACCGAAACGCGGAGCCTTGCAGATTGAGCCATCGCCTCGTCAGGTCAGCCCTCATGCTGTTGCTGCTCGCCGTCGCGGTTGTCGCGTCCTGCTCCGATGCGCTCGCATTGGAATGGGGCGTCGGCGGGCCGCCGCAGAAGCGCAGGGATCTCGAGCCGATCTTTCAGCTGATGAAGGCGCGAGGGCTGACGCAATACAGGACTGGCCTCAATCTCACGCAGGATGCCGAGCCGGTCGAAGCGCCGATGTTCCGGAAAACCGTCGCGCTGGCCAAAAAATATTCGATCACGCTTCATCCTCTCATCAACTTCCCCTTCCGCTATGGCGACCGCACAGACAGAGGGCGCTATCCGAAGGGAGACGGGGAAGCCCTCTACAGGCAGGGTTACGATCGGACCTACGCGTTCGTCCGGCAGTTCAGCGCAGATGTCCTCGACTGGGAGCTGGAGAACGAGATCAACCTGCTCGCTCTCGATTCCGACGGGAAAAAGCTGTTCGGGCGCGGGATGACGGCGGCTGACTTCGAAATGCCGGTGATGGAGGATTGGGCCCAAGTGTTGCATGGCGCCTCCGATGCCATCGACCAGATCAATCGCGAGACCGGAAGCCATCTGCGCAAGGTGTTGAACACGACCTCGACAATGCTGGGCTTCCTGGACTTCATGGAGTCCAGGGGCGTGAAATACGACGTGATCTCCTACCACTATTACGAGGTGGCGGGGCAGAATCCGCATCGGCACTGGAATGGACGAAATTTGCCCTTCGACCTGTTCAAGAAGCTCGCGTCCTATCGCCGCCCGGTGACGTTCAACGAGGTCAATTGCGGCGAGATCTACAAGACGGCCTATGGAAACCAGCCTGGCGATGCTCTGACGGAGCAATGCCTGCGGACGTTGCGGGACACCTTCCAATATCTGAAGAACCAGAAAGACGTCGAGATCGAAAGCGTCATGGTCTACGAGCTGTTCGACGAGCCGCAGAAGAAGCCTCCGGAGAACAGGTTTGGGCTGATGTACGAGATCGACAGGCCCAAGGTCGCGCTCTTTCTGCTCTCGGAGTTTGCGGGCGGCCGTCTGTCGGCTGAAGAATTGACAGAGTTGAGAACCAGGGGACTGTAGCTCTCGGTCTCCGTGCAAAGAGAAGAACCAGCAATGTCCCTACTTGGATCCGACCGCCCCAACGCCGAAAAGTCGGGCAGTATTCTAGGCTTCAACGGACTGCGCGGTCTTTCGGTCGTTCTGGTCTATCTCAATCACAAGTGCGGACTGCAGTTCTACTCAGGCAGCGTCGGCGTCTGGATCTTCTTCATCCTGAGCGGGTTCCTCATCATCGGCGAGCTCAACAGGCAGCGCAGCAAGGCCGAGACGGCCGCGTCCCGGCCTGCAGCGGAGATCGTCACCTTCTGGGTGAAGCGCGCGACGCGCATCTTTCCCGCATATTATGCGCTTCTCGCCATCCTGTTCCTGACCCGGGCGTATTTTCAGCACGCGGGGCCCGACCTCGGCTTCCGCTATCACGTCGTGTACCTGTCCAACTACTGGATCGGCAGCGTCATCGGCGGGACCGCAGGTCCCTTCGGCGTGCTCTGGACGCTCTCGGTCGAGCAGCAGTTTTACGTGGTCGCGCCCTTCCTGTTCATCCTGCTTCCCCTGGAGCGCCATTTCGTCACCTGCATGTGCGTCGTCGCCCTCGGGCTGGTCGGCCATTTCCTGATGTATTCGTCGGGCTTCAATCACACCGCCATCCACACCTTGTCGCCCTGGAATTTCAGCCTGATCGCGTTCGGTGGCGCGATCACGATCCTGCATCTGCACAGGCAAGGATGGGCTCCGAACGGAAACGGCACGTTCGCGTTTCTCCTCATTTTGGCGTTCGCGTTGTGCTCGAACGGCGTGATTTACGACGCGCCTTCGTATCTTTTCCCGGTGATCGACACTGCGATCGGGCTTTGCCTAGTCGCCCTGGTGTGGTGGGTTCGCGCCAACCAGGAAAGTGTCGTTGTTCACGCACTGGAGTGGAAGCCGCTCGAGCATCTCGGGAAGATCAGCTACGGCTTCTATCTCGTGCATAACTTCATCCCGAACCCGCTCGGCAAGGCGCTCACGCTCTATGGCGGGATGTCGGTGCCCAACAGCGTGAAGATCAGCGCGGGCGCAGCCATCGGCTTCGTGATCTCCTACGCGGTCGCGCATGTGTCCTGGAAGTACTTCGAGTCGCCGATCCTGCGCAGCCGCCGCGGGCTGACCAAGTTCTTCCTGCAATACCTGCCCGACAGCCCTTCCCAGGGCGTGCCGCGAACCGAACTCAAATAGGCGAGGTGTTTGCGTGGCGCCGAATGTCGCGGACATCGGCGCACACGCCGAGGGCCCCTGCCAACCTCAACGGCTCGTACGAACGCCGTCGCCGTCGGTTGGATAGCAGCGATGGCGGACCCGCAGGCCTTTCTCCGCGACGAAATGCGAGAACAGGTCCCGATCGGCTTCCGGCGCCGCGCAAGTGCGTTCGAGCAGCGCGACGCGCGCCTCCATGCCCGCCGCCTGATAGAGCGTGGCGGCGCTGGGGAACAGGCGGGCCTGGAAGATGTCGGCGAAGTCCTGTGTGGCGTAGTCCTTGAGCTCCGGCGAGACCGCGTTGAAGACGCGAAGAGCCAACGGTGCGCGGATGAGCTGGAGCCAGGCCTCGTGCGGCGCGAAGCGATAGGAAAGATCCAGCAACTCCGCTGTTCGCGGCCCGAAGCCGACCTGGCGGATTTCGGCCCAGTAGCGGCCGAACCAGCCCAGTCCTTCCGTCGGTGCGCACGTCAGCAACGCGAGGCTCGTGGACGCGACGGCGTCTGCGTCGATGTCGATCTGCTTCAGATCGCCTGCGCGGGTCGAGTCGTCGGCGATTGCGAGCTGGAGCAGCAGGAGTTCGCGCAGCGTCTTGGCGCTGCATAGTCGGCGGGCGGACGGCAGATTGTCCCCCACGATCCGCCTCAAGCGATCGGTTTCATAGCGTTCGCCGCGCGCCACGCGGCCGGCGATCTGCGGGACCGCGGGATTGGTCACATCCGGGACAACCGATGCGACCCAGACCAGCGCGACAGCGGCGAGAGCGATGGTCGAGCCGCGCAGAAGCCAGCGAAACGCGGATCCCGCCGGCTGCTGTGCCGGCGGCTCGGTGCTAGGCGCCCTCGACATAATAGCTGTTGTAGTGCGAGCCCTTGTACGCCTCGATCCGCTTCAGCATCTTCGGATTGGCGCGATTGAGCACGGCGCCCAGGAGCTTCTTCTGGATGCCCTCGGAGCTGGCCATCGATTCCTGGAGCGCATTGCGGCTCGTGCGGCCCCACTCGATCACGTAAACCATCGCATCGACGAGGTGGCTGACGGCCTTGGCGTCGGCCACCGGCATCACCGGCGCCAGATCGATGACGATGTACTCATACTCCTCGCGAACCACCGCGAGCAGGTCGGCCATCGACTTCGAGGCAATGACGTCCGCCGAGTTCACCATGCGCGAGGCGACGACGGAGGGCAGGAAGTCGAGCCCGCTCTCCTTGCTGCGCTGGATGTGGTAGCCGAACGAGTGCGGATCCTTGAGGGCTTCGACCAGACCGGTCTTGGAATGTGGAGCCAGCGCCCGCGTCAGCGAGCGAGTGTGAAGGTCGCCGTCGATCAGCAGCGTGCGGTGGCCGGTCAACGCGGTCAGATGACCGAAATTGGCGGCGACCGTGGTTTTTCCTTCCTTCGGCAGGGACGACAGGATGCCGATCACCTTGACCTCGCGCGAGAGGCGCGCGACGTCGATCGACACCTTGATGTTCCGCAGCGTCTCCGCAAACCGCGAGAACGGGTGCTCGACGACGTAGCTCGATATGTTTGCTTCCGGATGATCCGCCGAGGCTCTCGCCGGGCGAATGTCGGGAAGGACGCCGAGGCATTTCACCCCGAGCTGGTCCTCGACGTCGTTCGGAGACCGCAGTACGTCGCTCATCAGCTCCTTCGTGAAGGCGGCGCCGAAGCCGAAACAGAGGCCGCCGAGCAGGCCGCCGGCCAGCGCCAGCAGCGTCTTGGGCGAGCTCTTCTTGTCGGGCTTGACCGCCGTGCTGATGATGCGCGCTTCGCTGATCGGGAAGCTCTGGTTCTGCGTCGCGTTCTGAAGCTTCTCGAGGAAGTTGTTGTAGAGGTTGCGATAGGTGTCCGCCGCGCTCTCGAGATCGCGCAGCTTGACCTGCGCCTGGCTGGTGCTGCCGGCCTGGGACACGAGATTCTTGAGGTTGTCCTCGAGTGCCGTCTCGCGGCTCTTGGCGATCTCGTACTCGCTGCGATACGCGTCCGCGATACGGCGCACTTCGTCCGCGATGGCCTTGCGCAGCTCGTCCATGCGGTTGGACAGGTTGACGGCCGCCTGGTGGGTCTTGCCGTAGCGGGTCGACCAATCGGCGTATTGGGCCGCAAGGTCGAGATACTGGGCGCGCAGGCGGGTGATCACGGTGTTGTTGAGGGCGTCCGTCACCGTCGGCTGGACCAGGTCCTTGTCCAGCAACGCCTCGATCCGGTCGAGACGGGCCTTGGCCTCCGCGGTTGCCGCATGCGCGGCGATGAGCTGAGAGTTGACGTCGGCGAGCTGCTGCTCGCTCATCAGGCCCCGGCTGGTGCCGACGATGTTGTTCTGCGCCTTGAACGTTTGCACGGCGCGGTCGCTCGCCGTCGCTTGCTCACGCAGCTCGGCGCTGCGTTGCTGGAGCCATTCGCCGGCGCGCTTGGTCGACTGATATTTCGCTTCCAGCGCGCCCACGATGTACGCGTCCGCGATGGCGTTCGCGATCTGCGCCGCCTTGTTCGGATCGATCGAGCGGAAGTTCATCGAAAGGACATAGGTCGTCAGCACGCGCTCGACCTTGAGATTCTTCTGGAGCAGCTCGACCGCGCCACGCTCGACGCGCTCCTTGCTCGGAGGGCCGTCCGATCCGAACATCGCGACGACCTTGCCGATGACCAGCGGAATCAATCCTGGGTCTGAACCGTTGAACTCCGAATCCTCGGTGAGCTTCAGGCGCCGGACGATCGACAGGAGCAGGTCGTCGGACTGGAGAATCTCGACCTGGCTGTCGACGAAGCCCGGGTCGATCAGCGCGTTGGCGGTTCCGCTGTCC
This sequence comes from Bradyrhizobium sp. B025, assembly GCF_042257955.1. NCBI lineage: Bacteria > Pseudomonadati > Pseudomonadota > Alphaproteobacteria > Hyphomicrobiales > Nitrobacteraceae > Bradyrhizobium > Bradyrhizobium sp. B025. Next base: position 1,824,212 of record NZ_CP170150.1, read on the forward strand.
TTGTCCAGCACCTGGGTCTGACGCGTATCCATCAGAATGCGCGCATTTGCCGTGTACATCGGCGTCGCAACGATCAGGTAGACGAGAACGAGCGCGAGCGTACCGGCCACGATGGCGACGATCAGCGGCCATTGGCGACGTACGATGTCCAGAGCGCGCTCGGCGCTAAGCGTCGTGCCACCGACCTCGATGGCATATCTCGGACGTTGCGGAAACTGGTCTCGTGGCTGAAACATCTCTGGGAATCTTGAGGTTGTCACTCAGGGAGGGGAACGGGCTTGAACGGGTCGGCGAGTTCGGTCTTCCATTCACCCGACATCAGGCCGGCGCCCTGGCTCGAGCCTGCCGGCTGGTTATTGGCTGTAGATGGGGCAGGGCTCCCCGAAGCGGGCGCAACCGCCGTATCCTGATCCGCGAAATATCCCTTGAGCACGGAGCCGTCGTGCAGCTTGGCGACGAATTCGCTGATCCTGCGCGCGACGTCGGGTTTGGTCGCGACGCAGCGCTCCTCGGCACGGTGAAGCCCGGCGCCGATTGCGATGCGATCGGCCTGGCTCGCCTCGCGCAACATGTCCCGGACCGGCTCGAGCGCCGCGATGTCGGTCACCAGCAGCCCGGTTAGCCGTCCCGAGAGCTTGTCCCTGTCGTTCTTCGACTGCCGCAACAGAACCGAGGGATCCGAGACGAAGGCACTGATCGCGGCCGATGGGGCGCGTTCGCCGCGATCGACGCATTGCGCATGCGCCGGCGTTGCAAACGCTGCGAACAGCGCAACGGCGACGGCAATCGGCGAAGCCCGGAGAGGACCACGCAACAAGCTATCGAGTTTGAGGAGGATCGCGCTCATATCTCGTTGCGAACTATGGATGGCGTATCGATTTAGACCGTAGGTCCTTGATGGCCCAAAACTATGTCAAATTCTTGTGCGGCGCAAAATATAACCCAGCGCGGACCGAATTGCCATCCTCCGCACCGCGATTCAACATCGACGAAGCTGCTGCTGCGATCAGACGCAGATTCAGCAAATGATTGCATCAAGGCCGCATGCCTTAAGCACGATTCTTAGGCAAACGCCATGGTCAAGACAAAGGCGCGAGGGAATGGTCCAGGGACCATCTCCTCGCGCCTGTCGATTGGGGCGGGTAGAGTGGAACGTCGCGCGATCTATTGGACGGTTCGCAGCATCGCGAGACGCGTGGCCCGCAGGCGCTCGCCATGCTCGCCAATCGCGACCCAGAATTGCGGGTTGCCGCCGGACTGCATCGAGATCCACTCATAGTCCGCCGCGTTCCAGGGGCGCACCGAAGCGGAAAGATTGTCGAGAACGAAGTCTCCGTCGGCGAGACGCGCGACCAGCACAAGGTGGCCCCTGCCGCCCGTCAGGACAACTGCAAGTCGCAGCGCCGATCTGGGCCAGCCCATCTCGATCAGCTGATGGCGCTTGGTGACCGCGTAGTCGTTGCAATCGCCGGCGGACGGCGCAAGCGTCCAGCGCGCCACCATCGGATTGGTGGATTTCTGCATCGGAGTGATGGACGCGTTGACCGAACTGTTGACCTCGCGCAGCATGCTCATTGCCCGCTCGCCCGAAGGCAGGGTCCGTTCGGCGGTGTCGGCGGCGCATTCGGCGTCGTAGTTCATGCAGAACTTGACGAATTGCAGCGGCGCGAGCGCATTGTCGTACTCGCTGATGAATGCGCGCTTTGCCTGGTTCTGTGAACCGTCGTTCAGCGTGTCGGCCTTGGCTGCCGCACCGGCCGTCGCGACCCCGATCGCAACCAGCGATTTGATAATCCAGCTCATGACATCCCCATTTCGCGTTTTCTTTTTGACGCTACGGGTATCTCACAAACGATTTGAGCTTTGGTTCCGCGGAAATTTACAATTGTAGCGAAATTGGCCGGTATCGAGACCGGCCGGGCAGGGGTGGTTAATCCGCTGTCAACGCGGCGGTTCCAGTCGTCAACGCGACGGGCTTACGGAGGTCAGAACCGCGGTCGACGTCGCTGCAAACAGCGTTTGCGTCTGCGACTGGGCGCTGCCGCCGCTCTGATTCAGCACCACGGGCACGGTCGAGGTTGCCGCGCCACCGCGCGCCTCCGCGGCGGTCGAGCCCGGCCCGCCTCCGGCAGTGGTTTCGCCCGTCGGATCGGCGCCCGCCGTCACTTCGGTGGCGATATCGCCGGTTATGCTGGTGAACGACTGGATCAGATCGGGATTGTCTGTCTTGAGAACCGCCTGCTGGATCAACTGGGCAACCTGAGGCTGCGTCAGCACGCAAGTGGAAGCCGCAGTACCGAGGCCGGCGCCGATGGCGCGGCTCTGATCCGCGCTGCTGGCCTTCGCTAATGAGGCAATGCCCTCGACGGTCTCGGGACGTGCGGTCAAAAGGTCGCGGACAGCCGATGCGAGACCGCCCTGGCCGTCCTTGAACTGATCGAGCAGGCCTCCGGGATTGGCCAAAAAGTCGGTGGCGCGCTCCGCCGAAACGATTCCGGTGTTGGCGACACAGCCTGCACTGACGCCGGTCGCAGCAAATGCAGCCGGCGACCAACCAAATAATGTTAGTGCTCCGACAACCACAGCGAAGCGCTTACCAGAATTCCAACTCATTGCCCTGCCCATTTCCATTCTTTTTACTTTAACTCGATTTGCGCAGATTTGCCACGTTCTTTTCGCAATTGTGACGGCAGCGATTGCGCGAGGCCACATCCGACGATAGCCGCGAAAAACACGCCATATCCGGGGATTTGCAGTGAAAAATCGATGCAGCTATGTGATACGCCCAATACGGCGACGCTCGCGCCGATGACGGGTATGTAGCGATCGCGCTTCCTGCGCAAGCTTCCGGTAAGCAAATGGTAAAAGTACCAGAGGCTGACGAGCGCGATCACGGCAAAGGCGGGAATGCCCAATTCGACGGCAATTTCCACCGGCGTGCTGTGGGCGCGATCCCAGATGCCGAGACTGCCGAGCACTGCGGGTCTGTAGGCGGGAAAAACAGCCTCGAAATTGCCGAGCCCGATTCCGAGCAGCCGATGATCGGCGATGATCCCCAATGAGGCCTGGTAGGCTGCAACCCTCTGGGGATCGATCAGCCCATGTTCGACGATTCGCCCTGCGACGAGGCCGCCGACGAGCTGCAGGAGTACGAGCCCTGCAGCCGCCGAGCCGCCTAGGACCAGCCATTTCCGCGATCTGCCGAGTTCGAGCGGCACGAGATAGAGGATGATGGCCAGCACGAATGTGCCGACCGACAGCAGAAGGCCCGCGCGCGATCCGGTCATGGCAAGCGCAATCGTGCAGATCGCGAAGCCCGCGCCAAGCGCCACCGGCGTGGAGAGCATCTGCTCCAGCTGTGCTCGCCAATCCGGTTGCTCCGGCGGCCCGCTCTCCTGGCGGTGCATGGTGCGCAGGAGCGGTACCAGAAACAGCAGGGCGCAGCTGCCCCAGAACGTCGCCCCCGTGTTTCGGTTGACAAACGTTCCCGTGACGAAGCCGAGATAGGCTTCCTTCTGCCGGAATAGGACCACGTCAGGCGCGATCAGCTCCGCCAGGATTCCGTAGAGCGCATACAGGCAGCCGGCCCATGCCAGTATTCGTAGCAGCGAACGGGCAGCTCTCGCATCGCTTGCAAGAATCACCGCGCGCGTGAAGGCGAGTGACAGCAGCAGGACCGACCCGAACGCCAACCACGGTCCGCGTGCGGTCATAGAAAGGCGGTCAGGCAGGGCAAGACCGAACGACCGTCGCGGCAGTTCCCAGATGGTCGCGGATTGTGCAGGAGGGCCGCTCCACATTTGCATCGTGACGATGACGCCCACTGTCGCGACGGCCACTGCCGCCGGAATCAGCAGCATGGCGTTGCGACGGCTCACCGCTGAGAGATCGGCGGTCAGCAGGCTGCAAACGAGCAGAAAATTCCAGAAGCAAATCCACGCGAGGTCGAGGGATCCGAGCGGAAGTGGCGCCAGCACAAACACGGCTGCGGCGAAAAATCGCGATATCGCGCCCAAAGGCCCCTCTGTCGTTCTGCTCAGCGCCGACGGAGCTATCAGAACCTCGCATGAGATCAAGTTAATGCGAGCTGGCGTGTTGACCGTCATTCGCACGATTGCACGGAATGCGGCGGAGGTTCGCGCGCGCAGCCCTGATCTGTTCCAAACGCAATGCCCGTTGCCTCACGAAAGCTGAATTGAAGTTTATGAGCACGTTGCCGAAGCCGGAGCACAGATGTGTCCGGCTTCTTGCTGCCGCATCTTGTGTGCAGTGTCCGGCGCCGGAGATCGGCGGTTCGGCTCTTTTCAGTTGAATAAACCACCCGGTGGAGGCATTATATTGCACCGCAGCATTTCGCTTTGGTCGAATCGTAGAGCGTCTTTCAAGTGCTAGCTCATCAAACAAAGGCGCACTACGTTCCACTGGACAGCGTCCGCGGCCTCGCCGCCCTCTGCGTCGTCGTCCATCACTTCGTCGGATCGGATCCGCTCGCCGCTGCGCTGCCTCACCGCGCCTGGATCGACGTCGCGTTCTTTCACAATTCCTGGCTCTTCGTCGATTTGTTCTTCGTGCTGAGCGGCATCGTGATCTCGATGAGCTACGTTCAGTCGGAATTCAGCGAGTTCGACTTCCGAACGTTTACCCTGCGTCGGATCGCACGCATCTATCCGCTGCACATCGTCATGCTGTTCGCGTTTCTGGCGTTCCGCCTGATGCGGCTATCGCTGACCGAAATGGGCCTGCTGCACTTCTCCACCAACGAATCGGCGGATCTCCAGGTTAACAACGTGTACTCGTTCGTCGCGAACGTGTTCTTGCTCCATGCCATGGGCGTGCTCGACTATCTGAGCTGGAACGGCCCGAGCTGGAGCATCAGCGCCGAATTCTACACCTACATTGTATTCGCCGGCGTCGTCGTCATGGCGCAGCGCCTCGGCTACATCAGGCTCGTCTATGTCCTCAGTGCCGTGCTGGCCGTCCTGGGCGCGGCGCTCATCATCTTCGTGCTCAAGAATGAAACGCTTGATTTCCAGACCAACGGCTTCACCCGATGCTTTCTGGGTTTCTTCATCGGCGTGCTCACGCTTCGCTTCGTCACCGGGAGAGGCCGCGCGGTGAGCCCTCTCGTTCAGTCGGTTTGCCAGATTGGACTGGCCGCCGTTGCCGTCGTGCTGGTCTGTGTCGTCGGCTTCGATGAACGGCTCAGCTTCGTCGCGCCGGTCGTTTTCGCCGCTCTGCTGGGCTCGCTGATGGCGTTTCCCGAGCGGCTCCTGCCGAAGCTGTTGTCTGTTCGACCCCTGGTGTGGTTGGGCAAGCGCTCCTATTCGATCTACATGGTGCACGCCCTCGTCCTCGTTCTCATCCAGTACTTCGCGCGGGGCGTGGGGCCGGCGCGTCTGCAGATGGTGGACAATCTTCTTCCCGGACTGGCGGCGTCGCTGCTGCTGGCCGTCTTCGTCGTGGCCGTGCTTGCGCTTTCCAACTTCACCTATCTCCGGGTCGAGATGCCCGGTTCGCGGTTCGTGCTTCGGCTGTTCAGCCGCCGTGCCGTTCCCTCTGTTGCCGCGGCGGAGTGAGGCGCGATGTCCAGCAGCTCTTCGGCTCTCCCGAGTTCGGACTGGCGCATCGTCGATCCGGTGCGGATGCCTCTGCATCATCAGCAGGAAGGCAGTGCATTCTTCAATCTCGAGGCGATCGCACTCCTGCTTTATTTCTACCGCGACGCGCTCGCAGGCGCGCTGCGCTATTATCTGGCGGTCCTCAAGATCAGTCCGTTGTGGTTCCTGCCCGACATTTTTGCCCTGGTCTGCATTTTCGCCTTCGTGCAGCGCTACATCCTGATGGGACGGAACCTCGTCGCCATCCTCACGCTGTTCTACATCTGCTTTGCGCTCTACCTCGGATACGTGTTCCTGGGTTATTTCAGCGGCATGATGTCGTCGTTCAAGATGATCGCGCCGGTGTTCGTCGGCTTCTGCTTCTGCGGGCGTAATTTCGGCGATTACGATCGACTACAGCGCTGGCTTCACCCGATCTTCTACCTGACGATCGTCGGGATCATATTGTCGTCTCGCTTCCAGATGCCGTGGGTGGGCTATGCCTACGAGACTTTCGGCACGACGCGGCAGGCGACGCGGCTGTGGTGGTCGGCTTCCGAGACACGCCTGGCGGGGCTGGCTGCCGACAGCACGATGGCCGCGTTCTTCGTGTTCATTTCCTTTGTGATCATCTCGGTGCGCCGAAGCCTGCCGTGGTGCCTGTTCTGGACGCCCATCGGTCTCTACGCCATCAAATTGACCACAAACAAGACGTCGCTCGGCGTGATGGTGATCTACGTTCTTTGCCTGATCATCGTTCGTCTCGTTCCCGAGCGCGAGAAGTTTCCCATGCTGCGGCGGATGGCGCTTCTTTCGTTCCTGTCGATCCTGGTGCCGGCGGTGCTGATCGCCTTGTTCTCCGGCAACGGCCTCGTCAGCATGTCGCGCGGCCTGTTCAGCCTGCAGGACCGCGTCAACAACAGCTGGCAGCTGCCGTTCGTCTACATGGCCGATCTCATGCCGGTCGGCTTCTTCGTCGGCTGCGGCCTCGGTTGCTTCAATTATCCGCAGCTGCTGTTCTCGAACAAGCTCAGCTATTACGTCCCGGTGGATAATTTCTACCTCGGCACCTACCTGATGTTCGGGCCGATCTTCGTGGTGTTCATGATCCTGGTCATCCTCGCGGTCGCAAGGACCAGGGACATCTACAAGCTGTCTTTCGCGGTCGCCATGAACCTCTTCACCATCACTGTCTTGGCCTATGGCCCGGCAAGCGGTCTGATCATGCTGGGCGTGGCCTTCAGCGAGGTCTTTGCGCGGGAGAAGGGTGACAGGACCGCCCCGAGTGCGGCACCGCTCGCGCCTGACGTCGAGGATCTGGTTTCGCGGCCGGCATGATCGCCATGGTGCTTCATGCAATGAGCTGCGGCGCGCAGCGCGGGCTCCGGTCCGTCGCCTTCTTTCATCTTGAGATCGGATCGTGGTGGTGAGCGGAGACAGCAGGAATTTCGTAGAGGCGATACAGGGGCTGCGCGGTGTCGCGGCGCTCAGCGTGCTGATCGTGCATCTCCAGGACATGCCGCTTCTGGCGGGCTTCCTGCCCCCCATCTGGCCGTGGCTTGAAGCGACGGTCAACATGGGCGGGCACGGCGTCGAGCTGTTCTTCATGATCAGCGGCTTCCTGATTCCGGCGAGCCTCATGCGCCACCGCAGCGTCGGGAAGTTCTTTCTCGATCGCGCCCTGCGTATCCTTCCCGTGTTCGTGATCCTGCACCTGATCCTGTTCACGGCAGGGCCCCTGGTTGGCTACAAGTTCTTCAAGGGGATCGATCTGCCGACATATCTCAAGCTGTTCCTTGTCAATCTGGCGTTCCTGCCGGACGCACTGGGATTGCCTATCGGCCAGCAGAACGCCTGGACCCTGAGCTACGAATGGGCGTTCTACATCCTGTTCGCGCTGGTCTTCGTGACGGTGGTGCGGCGGAAGAACTGGCTTCTGGCGGCGCCTTTTATCCTGCTCGGTCTCGCGGGCATCGCCTTTCGGCCGATCGCCGCGTTCTTCCTTGTCGGATTGCTGTTCAGTCTCGTCAGCCTGCGGATCCGCGTCGTCGGCTGGCCCGGGTTGCTGGCCGGCATCCTTTGCGGGGCCGCGATGTACGTGTCGATCGAATATGTGCATCCGCTGGTCGGCTTGCTCCCGGGGGCGCTGCTGTTTGGAATGGTCCTTGCTCCAGACTCCGGTGTTGCCGTTGCTCTGAGCGGCAAATTCCTCCAGTTCCTTGGAAAGATCAGCTATAGCCTCTATTTGGTCCATCCTTTTGCGCTATTCCCGTTGCAGGTGATCGGAGTGAAGCTGGCCGCGCACGGAGTCAATCTCTGGCTCCTCTGGGCCGGATTTGCAGGTCTTGGCTTAATTGCCGCGCTGATAGCGGGTGCGGTCAGTTACGAGCTGATCGAAGTGCGACTGCGCCGTTTGCTGGATCCGGCGCTGCGAGGACTGTTTTTCGGAGTGCGTCGTGAAGCCCGTTATGTCGCCTGAGCGCATGCGCTCGCCATCGTTTCAGCCGGATCACATGCGGGTAACGTCATGATCATCAAGAATCTGCTCTCGATGTCGAGCGTGAACGTCGTGAAGTCGGCGGTTCAGTTCCTCATCACGCTGCTGATCACCTATTTCGTGACGCCGACGGAATTCGGGCTCGTGGCGTTTTCGCTGCCGTTCATCGCCTTCATCTCCATGCTGACCGACCTCGGGCTGTCGAGCGCGATGATCCAGAGGACGTCGCTCACGAAGGAGGAGGCCGGTGCGGCGACGACGCTGATGGTCGCGATCGGGATCGGCTGTGCATTGGTGCTGGCCGCCGCATCGAAGCCGCTCGGAGCCGCCGTCGACATGCAGGGACTGCCGGCCGTGCTGGCCGCGCTCTCCGGTTCGGTCGTCTTGTCCATTTCCGCGATGGGACCGCGTGCGGTTCTGGAGCGCTCGCTGCAATATCAAACGATCGCCCTGATCGAAGCCGGGGCCGCGATGGCGTCCGCGACGGTGGGCGTGGTCGGCGCCCTGCTCGGGTGGGGGATCTGGGCGTTGATCGCGTACTATGTCCTGATGCAGGCGGTGCGCGCCGTCGCGTTCTATGTGAACACCAGACGCCACATTCATCTGAACTTCAAATGGCGCGGCGTCGCCCTGATGCTGTCGTTCGGCGGCTGGGTGCTGGCCTCGAACGTCCTCAACTTCACTGCCAGAAACGTCGGCAATCTCCTGATCGGCGCCAAGTTGGGCGCGGCGGCGGTCGGCCTGTTCGGTCTCGCCTTCCAGTTCATGACGCTTCCGCTGATGATTCTCTCCTGGCCGGGCGGAGGGGTTCTCATGGCCACCTTGAGCCGGATGAGCGGCGAGCGGGAACAGGACCGGCGCAAGGCGGCAATTTGCGCGGTGCTCGGCATGACGGCGATGATCACGTTCCCGGCGATGATCTATCTGACCTTCGGGCTGAAATATCCCGTTGCGACATTCCTTTCGCCGCATTGGCAGGAGGTGCTGCCGCTGATCGCCATTCTCGCGCCCGCGGGTGCCGCGCAGTCGATTGCGGCCTATGCCGGCCCGATCCTGCTGGCCCACAACCAGGCGCGGCTCCAGTTTTGGGTGAGCAGCGCCAATAGCGCCAGCATGATTCTTGCTTTTGTCGTCGCACTGCCGTTCGGACTCACGGCCGTCGCCGTGGTGTACCTCGTCGTGTCGATCCTGGTTTGCGCTTTCATGCTGATGATCGGAGCCCGCAACTGCGGGGTTCCCTATGCGTCGTTGTTCGGTTCCCTGATGCCCGCCACCGTGGGGACGTCCCTGGGGACGTTGTGCGCGCTCGTGGCGACGAAGGGCGAGGTCGCAAGTCTGTCGCATTGGCTGATCGCGACGGCCGTTTATGCGGTCGTCGTGCTTTGCAGCTACGTGATATTCAGGCGTCGTATCTGGAACAGCATGCAGTCGCTGCTCGGCGGATCGGTTCCGCCGATGCAGGCAAATCTTCCCTCGGCAGGTTAGTAGAGATCGGTTGATGTCTTCAGGAGAGGGAATGGACGACAAGTCCCAGCCGGGAATTCCGTGGCGCGAGGACCTGATGGCAAACACCGGCAGGTCCGGCGTTGGAGCCGCTATCGTCGCCTTGCTGACGAGCCCGGGCTTTGCCGTGATCACGACGTGGCGGATCGCCAAGATGCTGCGCTTCCGGACGCGCTGGGGTCATCAGATCACCTGGCTGCTCGTGAGGGCGCTGATGCGGCGAGGCTGCTACATCTCGGTTCTCGCAGAAATCGGACCGGGACTGATCCTGCCGCATCCGACCGGAGTCGTGATCGGTGAGGGGGCGCGGATCGGCCGTTCCGTGATGCTGTATCACAACGTCACGCTTGGCCGGCGCGCCTGGGATGAGCCGGGTTGTCCGACCATCGGGGACGATGCCGTTATCTATACCGGTGCCGTAATCGTCGGCCCCATTTCGATTGGCGCAGGAGCAAACGTCGCCGCCAACGCGGTTGTGACGCGTGACGTTCCGCCGCGTTCCGTCGCTGCGGGAGCACCTGCGCGGATCGTGCGCTCGGAAGCACCCGATCGGATGCGCGCTTAAAGCAGCAAGGCGGGGCGCAGGGCCGTGTCGGGTTATCGGGGCATTGCGCTCAAAAGAGGCTCTTGTTCAACACCTGCTTTTCGGGCGGTTCAGTGTTGTTCGGAACCGTCACCCGTTCCGCGCTGCTCGTTTGTTCGCGGACCGGCGAACCGTCCTACGCATGGGCCTGAGCAGGTTCCGTTGGTTCGAGCGATGTCGCGGCCGCCCATGATGCGACAAGCGGCAAATTGCATAGATTCCGGCCATCATCGTGACGCCCTTCTAGTCGGCCTTGGCGGCAAAGCGGTCACAATTCTGATTGCTGGCTATGTATAGTTGTGTCGGGAAACGTCCAATCATGTAACCGAGGGCCAGCCGATGTCGTCGATCATTACCGATTTTTCGCAAGTCTATCCCTATCTCGACGGCTCGAAGTTCAAAGACACCATCGTCGTGCAGTATCGGGGCGACGGCGACGTCAGATACAGATGCGACGTCCTGGTGGATATCTGTCGGGGCAAGCGGGTCTTGCATGTCGGGTGCTGTGACCATCTGCCGCTCATCAAGCGCAAGATCGACAACCGGGATTGGCTGCACGGCCTGATTACGGAATGTTCCGAATACACCGTCGGCGTCGATATCGATGCGGACGCGGTGCGGGAAGCGTCACGAGTTTCCGGCCTCGACAACATGGTCGCGGGAGACGTGACGTCGGGTCAAAAGATCGAAGCAATATCCGGCCGGAAGTTCGACATCGCCGTGTTCGGCGAAGTCGTCGAGCACATTCCCAACCCGGTCTCGTTCCTGTCGCGCTTCAGGGAGAACTACGGCGACGTCGTCGACCAGATCGTGATCACCGTTCCGAACGCCTTCAGGGGCGGCAACATCAAGGGTATCCTGAAGAACGTCGAGACGATCAACAGCGATCACCGGTTCTTCTTCACGCCCTATACGATCGCCAAGGTCGCAATCGATGCCGGGTATGCGCCGGTCGAGGTGAAGATGGCGACCTTCATGCGCGCCGGAATGCTGAAGTCGATGCTGCTGCGGCAGCTTCCGCTGCTCGCCGAGGACATCATCTTTATCGGTGCGGCCACGCGGCCGCACTGACGTCGTTTCATCCGCTCATCCGTGTTCCGCCATCGGGCCGGCAGGCGTACCTGCCGGCCCGATGCGTCGTCAGACGAACAGGAAGTTGCCGTGATCGAGCGTCGCCGAATTCACATTCTTCAGCAGGATGGAATCGGCCGAGGTGAGCTGGATCAGCGTGTCGGAGCCCGATTGCGAAATCTGGAGGTGGCTGTAGTCGGCCACCAGTGATTTCAGGATTTCGATCGTGTCGTGGTTGGACGCGGTTCCGGCGTGGAAGCTCTTGATCTGGTCGTTGCCGCCGTCGAACATGACGGTAGTCGTGCCCGGTGCGGAGGAGAAGACGTCGTTGCCGGTGCCGCCGGCCAGCGTCAGTCCCGCAGTCACGGCCGTGACGGTGTGGGTGCCATCGGTGTTGAGGACGTCGATCGAGAGCAGCGAGCCGCTGGTATTGTAGCTGTCGTGTTCGACGGCGCCCGGCAGGCCGGAGACCTTGAACTTGAAGACATCCGTCGTTCCGTCGGCGTTGTTGAGGGTCTCGGTCGTCTTGACCCCGGTAGAGTCGTAGACATCGGTGACCTTGCTGCCGTCCGACTTGATGACTTGCGTGTAGTCGAGCGTGCCGTCTGCGTGCGAACGGATGAGCGACGTCATCTTGCCCGCAGCGTCGATGTGCTGCTGCTCCGTGACGTAGCTCTTGCCGGTGATGTTGTAGATCGTGTTGTCGTGCGAGCCGTCGGTGTTGTTGGCATAAACCGCGGTCTTGACGCCCGACGTGTACACCGTCGTCGAGTTCGAGCCGTCTTTGTTCAGCACGTAGTCGCTGGTCAGGCTGCCGCTGCTGTCGAACAGCTTCGTCTCCTTGGAGCCGTCGGCGTTGACGACGTAGATCGAAGCGTTCAACCCGTTCGCGTAGTTCGTGGTCGTGACGTCGCCGCCCGCTGTCTTGTGGATCTCCTGGCTCAGGGCTCCCGACGAATCATAATTGTCCGTCGTGGTCGAGCCATCGGTTGAGTTGAGGATCTCGCTGGTCTTGTGGCCGGTGCTGTCATAGAGGTCGGTGACCTTGCTGCCGTCGCTGTTGATCACCTGCTTGTAGGCAAGCGTGTCATCGGCATGGAGGCGGGTCAGGGTCGTGAGCGTGCCGGCCGCGGTGAGGTGCTGGATCTCGGTCGTGTAGCTCTGGCCCGTGATGTTGTAGAAGGAGTTGTCATGGCTGCCGTCAACATTGGTGACATAGAGCTTGGTCTTGACGCCGGCCGAATAGACCGTGTTCGAGGACGAGCCATCCTTGTTCTGGACCAGGTCGCTGGCGATCTTTCCGCTGGAATCATACAGCTTGGTGTCCTTTGACCCGTCGGCGTTGACGACGTAGACCGACGCCAGCAGCGAGCCATTGTAGTTGGTCGTGGTGGTGTTGCCGGAACTCGTCGTGACGATCTCCTGTTTCAGTGCTCCGGACGCCGCGTCATAGATGTCGGTCGTCGTGGCCGACGACGTGACGGTGACGACGGAGATCTTGTGACCCGTGGAGTCGTACTGGGTCGTGACCTTGCTGCCGTCGCTGTTCAGCACCTGGCCATAGGCCATCGTGCCGTCGGCGTGGGTGCGGCTGACCAGCAGCAGCTTTCCGCTCGGGTCGATGTGGTCGTGCTCGGTCGTGTAGGACTGGCCGGTGATGTTGTAATAGTAGTTGTCGCGGCTGCCGTCGGCGTTGGTGACGTAGGCCTTGGTCTTGACACCGGCCGTGTAGACCGTGTTCGAGGACGATCCGTCCGTGTTCTGAACCAGGTCCCCCGAGATGATGCCGTTGGAGTCGTAGAGCTTCGATTCCTTCGAGCCGTCGGCGTTCACCACGTAGACCGACACCAGCAGCGAGCCGTTATAGTTGGTCGTTGTCACGTTGCCGGAGGTCGTCTGCACGACCGTCTGCTTGAGGACGCCGGCGGTGGTGTAGAAATCGGTCGTGGTGGCCGTCGACGTCGTGGTGACGACCGAGGTCTTGTGACCCGTGGAGTCGTACTGGGTCGTAACCTTGCTGCCGTCGCTGTTGAACACCTGGCTGTAGGCCATGGTGCCGTCGGCATGGGTCCGGCTGACCGACAGCAGCTTGCCGCTTGCGTCGAGATGATCGTGCTCGCTGGTGTAGGACTGGCCGGTGATGTTGTAATAATAGTTGTCGAGGCTGCCGTCGGCGTTGGTGACGTAGGTCTTGGTCTTGACACCGGCTGTGTACAGTGTGTTCGAGGACGAGCCATCAGCATTCTGGATCAGGTCGCTCGCGATGATGCCTTGGGCGTCGTACAATTTCGACTCTTTTGACCCGTCGGCGTTGACGACGTAGACCGACACCAGCAACGTGCCGTTGTAGTTCGTCGTGGTGACGTTGCCGGAGGTCGTCTGCACGACCGTCTGCTTGAGGACGCCGGCCGTGGTGTAGAAATCGGTCGTGGTCGCCGACGCCGTGACGGTGATCACCGAGGTCTTGTGGCCCGTGGAGTCGTACTGGGTCGTGACCTTGCTGCCGTCGCTGTTGTAGACTTGGCTGTAGGCCATGGAGCCGTCGGCATGCGTGCGGACGACGGACAGCAGTCTTCCGCTCGCGTCGAGCTGGTCGTGCTCGGTCGTGTAGGACTGGCCGGTGATGTTGTAATAGTAGTTGTCGTGAGTGCGGTCGGCATTGGTGACATAGACCTTGGTCTTGACGCCGGCCGTGTAGAGCGTGTTCGAGGACGATCCGTCCTTGTTCTGGACGAGGTCCGCGATCAGATTGCCGCTTGCATCGTAGGTCTTGGTGTCCTTGTCGCCGATCGGCGAGACCGTGACGTCACGCACCATCTTGCCGTCGGTATAGGCGATGTTCTCCGACGAGCCGTCGGTATTGAGCGTGACCTTGCTGGTGATGACGCCGTTCGTGAAGTTGGACGTGCTGGTCGATACAAGCCTTGCCGAGGAGTCGTAGACCCTGGTCACGCTCCAGGTATCGGTCGAGTTGGTGACGGAGAACTGGTAGCCGCCCTGGATCGCCGCCAGCGCGTTGGTATAGTGCGAGATCATGTACTCCATGGTCGCGATCGAGGCGACCGGAAGCACGTGCGTGTCGGTGAGCGTGATGGTCTGAAGCGAGGTCGAGGCGTTCAGCTCGGACATCTGCGACACGATGTCCTCGGCGGTTCCGCTGACGTCGGTCACGGCGGGCGGTGTCGTGCCGCCTCCTGTCGGAGCGTCGATCTCGATGATCAGGGGATGATCCGTGATCGGAACCACGATCTGGCTGACGTCGGTGTAGGTGGCGATCGGCGAACTGCCCTTCAGCGGGTCGTAAACGTTGATCAGATGGTGGACGCTGCCGAGGTTCACCGTGACCGAACTGGTTGGATTCGAGATCTCGGTGTCGGTGGCGTCGTTCCAGATCTTGGGTTCCGCCCAGACCACCAACTCGTAGGCGCCGTTGCTCTTGCCGAGAACCATGCTGTTCCCGGACGCCGGCAGACCGTCGAGCGTGTAGTTCAGCGAAGCCGTCGGCGTGTGGCCGCCGGTGCCGTCGTCAGCCAGGATTGTCGTCAGATTGTGGATCGCGGTCGCCGCCAGCTTCGGGGTTCCGTCGCCGTTGAACAGGCCCCAGTGCGATTCCGGATCGGTGGGGTCGTTGCTCGCCGAAGCGTCGAGCAGCTGATAGAGATAGGTGGTGCTGACGCCGTCCTTGTAGGCGTCGACCAGCGTGTTCAGGATCGACTTGGCCTGCACGTTTTCGCTGGCGCCAACATAAGGTGTATCGCTCTTGGTCGTATAGCCGGTTTCCGTGATGACGACGGGATCGCCGGGTGTGATCGACGTCGCGTTGCCGAGCAGAGCCTGGAGGGCTGCCGCGGGGGTCAGGCTGGTGCTGACATAGGCGTGGGAGTTGGCGTAGTCGGTCGCTCCCGACATATCTCCAAGTTTGGCGTAGTCGGTCGTGTCGTTGTAGCCCAGTGACAGATTGTAGACGGGGATGTCCTTGAGCGCGGCGTCGGCCTTGATTGCGTTATAGTAGGCCGCCTGGAACTGTGCCGCGGCGGAAACGCTGGAGCTGCCGTTGTAGCTGAAGCCCTGGATGTTGGCCTCGTTGAGGCCTTCCAGCGCGATGACGCTGCCGGGATGACTGGCCGCAAACTCCTTGACGGACTCGAGATAGGCTTGGAGCGCTGCGGTTCCGCCTTCTGGAACACCCGACGGAACCACGAGATCGAATTTGTATCCGTCCTTCGCGAGTCCTTCGACGATCGGTTGCGCCTCGGGGCTCGTGGCGAGTCCGCCGCGCAGTTTGGTCACCCCGAGATATTTGAGGTCGTCCTCTACGAGGGCGAGGTTGTCGTAGGCGCCCCACGAATAACCGACATGGACATTGACGCCGATGGAACTGATGAAGGTGCTCGCCGACAGGATCGTTTGATCTGGTGATGCGGTGGTCATCGGTATTTCAGAGCCTTTTCTGGAACGCGAGAGTTCGTTGCCGCCTGTGTCCGTCGTATCGGCCAATCTCTGTTTTTCGAGTTGGTGAGATCGGTAAAAATGGAAGCACCCCGGAGATTCTCTCGCCGAGACTTTCCTGCGCGACGCTCACAGCGCACGAATCTGCTTAGACTGAGCTTCATCTGTGAAGACCACGCTAATGTGCTTGCAGCATGACGTCGCGATGGCGATGCAACGACGATGTTCGAGCGATGTTGTGCCGATGCCTAATCGCAACGCATTTGCTTCTCGTGCGGGCAGATTTGTTTCCAATGTCTTGCGTCAAGCGCTGTTAGGAGTCGTAGAAACACGGATCAAGCGTCGAATGTGACACTTGGTCTTGCGCCGAAGTCGAGCAGTGCCACGGCACTTTCGCACGCAATTTCTTTTCTTCTCTCCTGGTGTTGTGGTGGTCGCGTCGATGTCGATGAAATTTTCGTCTGCCTTCCGAACGGGCAGGGGGTGATCTTCACTGGCATTGAAGCGGGAGGTCGAACGAACGACACGATCGGACGGACGCGCGTCGCGGAGGCGGGGCGAATATCGAGGATGTGCAACCTGGCGTTGCTTTCGCGATCCGCGTGGCAGGCTCACCCCGACCGAGGCGGCGGGGGCGCGTGAAGGCAACGTCGAGCGATGCGGCCATGCCGGGCGGAGTGTCGCAGATCCGCAACGTCAATATGTTAGGCGCGCAAAGCTATGGCGGGCAAACCGCTGGCACGGCACGAATTTTGCCGCTAAGCACTGGTTAAAGTCTCGTTGATCGAACGGAGTAGAAGGCCATTCCTATGCAGGATCCCATGTCGGGCGCCCCGAATGTCATGTTTCTGGTTGAGGTCGTGAATTGCAATGACGGGATTGCATCCTATTGCGAGACCTTGGCCACGGGGCTGCACGCCCGCGGCGTGCAGATCCACCTGGTCTCCGGCATCGTGCGGTCGGACGAGAAGTCCGAATACAAGCGCCAGAAGCTGGCGGCGGCGGTCAAGCAGTGGCACGTCGTTCCCGGACTTCGCAAGCTGCCCTCGCTGTCGATCTTCATGCAGCTCTGGAAGCTGATCCGGGAGAACGACATCACCGTGATCAACGTCCATGGGCTCGGCATGCTGATGTGGGGCAGGCTGCTCTCCCTGCTCACCGGCGCGCGCTGCGTCGCGACCTATCACCCCTCGGTGCTCGGGAACATCGAGAAGGTGCAGAATGCGCCGCAATCGACTTTCAGCCCGGTCCAGATCCTGTTCTTCAATCTTTTCTTTCCGCACACCCTCATCCTGATGTCGGAGGAATCGCTCCGGCATCTCAGGCGCTACGTCTTGTTCGGCAAGAACCGGATCGCCAAGGTGTATGGCGGCGTCGATACGGTGCATTTTCGGCCGCCGTCGGATGCCGAGCGCCGCGATGCGCGCGCGAAATTCGGGGTTGCCGAGGGTGAGTTCATGTGCCTGCTGGCGGCCCGTCTCGCCTGGGTGAAGGGCCATGATTTGCTCATCAAGGCGGCGCGCAGGATCCGCGACAGCGCCAGTCCTTCGCCCATCGACATCAAATGCTACTTCGTCGGCAGCGGCGGCGCCGAGCGCGAGAAGGAAATCAAGTCGTTTGCCTTCGCCAACGAGAAGGACAAGGACACGTTCAAGTTCCTCGGGTTCATGGGCGACGTCCGCGAAATCCTCTGGGCCGCCGATGTGTTCGCGCTGCCGAGCCGGTTCGAAGGATTCCCGCTCGGCGTCGCCGAGGCCATGGCGACGGGGCTGGTCCCGGTGCGGACCCCGGCAGGGGGCGCTTCGGATCAGATCATCGACGGCCAGACCGGCTTCATCGTGCCGTTCGAAGACGTCGACGCGCTCGTGGGGGCGCTCGAGAAGCTGGCCGATCCCGCGTTGCGCGCCGCGCTGTCGCGCAATGCTCTTGCGCGCGCCCAGCAATATTTCGGTGTCGGGCCGATGGTTGACCAGACCCTCAGGATCTACGGTTTGGCGGGCGATGCCAGCGGGAATCCGCTGGCCCATCCGATGCAGGCCTAGTTCGAACTGCGTGCCGAGGCCAGCAGATCGCCTCGCCACGTCACCAGGACGACGGCGAGCCCGGCGAAGGCGATCTTTCCCGCGAGCCAGAGCAGAGAGGCCGACGGAGCTGCCGCGAGCATGGCGATCGCGGCGGCCGCGACGGTTGCCTCCACGATCAGCAGCGCCCGTGGCGCAGCGCGGAACCGGATCAACGGGCCGCTGGCGAAGAGGATGATGAGTGCGGTGGCCAATGCCGCACTCGCGATTTGTCCGGCGACCGATATGTGCAGCAAGGCGCCGATCGAAGCGGCCGCCGATACCAGCACCAGCTGGCACGCCGCGACGACCACCAGCCTGGTGGCCGATTTGGTCAGATGCGGCACCACTGCGAGCGTGGCCTGAAGGTGAATGTGGAGGAAGTAGAAGACCGCCGCGACCGGCGCTGCGTTGAGAAAATCGACCAGCAGATCGGCCGGGACGAACAGATGCGCCGCATCGGGCAGAAGGCCGATCAGCCCCCCCAGCATCACGATCGTCGCGCAGAGGATGAAGTCGAGCATGCGGGCGGTTGCTCTGCGCGCATCGCCGTCGACGTCGCGCTCGAACTGCACGACGACATTGGGGTAGCTGACGGTGTGAATGGCGGTCACCAGAACGGAGAACGGCCGCTGCAGGAGGTCGATCGCCATCGAAAAACCGGCGGCTCCCGTCGACGTCCGTCCGAGCGTGGCGATCACGATCAGGCGCAAGGTGACGGGGACGGAGAGATGGATGACGGAGGCGGCCGCGGCCATGATGCCGTATCGGCAGAAATTGCGCCAATCCGTCAGCAGGGCGTGTCGCGACGCCCGCTGTAGCGAGGTGCGATGCACGATCAGGCTCACCAGAAGCGCCGCGCCGTAGCCCGCGGCGATGCCGCACAGCGTCGCCGCCGCGGTGCCGTAGAGCAGCGCCGCCGTGACGGCGCCGGCCAGGAGCACGCTGGCGCGCAGGATCAGGAGGACGGATGCGGTCGCCAGCCGATCGGACACGCGCACGATCATGAAGTACAGGTCGGTGGCGCCCTGTAGCACGGCCATCGCCAGCGCGAGGGCGACGACGCTTGTCTCGAGCGTGCCCACCAGCCCCGCCACGCTGCCGACGAGCAGCAGAACCAGCGCGCTGAGCAGTCCCGCGCTGAACAGCGAGAATCGCAGACGCGCCGCCTCTTCTCCGGAAGCGGCGGCGAGGAAGCGAACGCCGGCCAGTTGCAGCCATTCGAACACGAAGACGCAGAACAACTGGCTCGCCGCCAGTGCCAGCGAAAACGAGGTGTATTGGGCTGGCGAGAGGATATGGCTGACGGCGAAGATCAGAATGATCGCGGATGCACTCTGGTAGATGTAGCTGCCGAATGCGAGCAGGCTGATCATTTCTGGCTACGCGTGAAGGAAAACATGGCGGGATGATTGAAGGCCGTCGGTGGCATCTGCGTCCGCCCCCATTACGTGCGAGGCATGCCGCGGCCGCGCATGAGCTGGTCGTAGACGTTGCGATAGCCGGTGACCACGTCGTCAAAGGTCCATTTGTTGATGCCGGATTTCAATCGTCCGCTCATCTCCACGATCTGCTGGGGAGCCTCGACGATCGCCGAAATGCTCTTGGCGATCGAGTCCGGATCGGGAGACGTCAGCCAGCCGGTCAGGCCCGGCTTGATCGCCTCCTGGATGCCGCCGAACGGCGTGCCGAGCAGGGGCTTGCAGGCGGCCTGGGCATCGGCGACGACGAGCGGGCTTGGATCTTCCCAGACCGAGGGGACGACCACGACATTCACCTGTTCGTAAAACTGCTTCGGCTGCACGAAGCCGAGAAACTCGATCCGCGCATTGGGGGCGAGCCCCTTGATCTGCTTGCGCTGGCTCTCGGAGGCATGACCCGCGATGACGAGCCGGATCCGCTCAGGCGGGATCGTCGCGATGGCGCGAACCAGATTGTAGATGCCTTTTTCTTCGGTCAGTCGCCCGATGAATCCGAATGTGACGGTGCCGTCGAGCATCGCCGTCTCTTCGCTTCCGACGTCGGCCGTCGAGGCGTTTCGAATGACGATCTTCAGCGGTGTCTGCGTGAAGAGACCGAGCCCGGTATGGATGTCGAGAATGCGCTGGCTGACGCCGACGACGGCGTCCAGATGTCGCGTCGCCCCGCGGCGGCGAAGGGTCAGGATCTGGCAGCTCATGCAGCTCGCCTTGCAGGCGTGTCCGTCCGAGAAGCGCGAGCAGCGGGGGCAGGTGAGATAGTAGTCGTGAAGCGTGTGCAGGACCGGGATGCCCAGTTCCGCCGCGGTTCGCCACACCGCCGTCGTCAGGCCGGAGAGATTGTTGGAATGCAGGATGTCCGGTTTGAATGCCTTGATCCTGGCCGCGACGAGCTCCGACATCTGCTGCCAGTCCTCGATCGCGTGCCAGATGCCGCGCACGGGCGCGCTGTGCTGCTTGGCGAAGGGGAAGTAGATGTTGTGCACGGCCGCCGAGTGCACATCGATGCCGTTGCAGGTCTCCATCTGCTGGTTCGGTGTGGAGGCAGCACGTATCACTTCCACGCTGTCGTTCTGGCCGACCAACGTCTCGGCGAGGCGACGGACGAAAGTTTCCGCGCCACCGACCACCTTCGGAGCCAACGGCGTCGGATAGAGGGATGACGTGATAAGGATCTTCATCGAAAAGGTCTGTCCAGCTATCCTGCCAAATGGCTTCGTGAAATCTCCGTTTCGGCCTATTGCCGGCTCGTTCGACTGTTATTCAAATAGACGTCCAAATATTGACCTGTCACTGAATCGGCAGAGAACCTCTCGGCAAACCCGGGCTGCGGAGGCCGGGCGAGCTTCCAGCGTGATCTCTCGTTGACGGCCTTCAGCATCAGTTCTCCCAGTCGCTTATGATCGTTGGGCTCGTAGGACCCAACCATGTTGGAAAACCCCGCGATCTCGGGAATCCCTCCTGCTGTGGAGCAAATAGTTGCCCGGCCGGCGTTGATGCTTTCGATCAACGTCCGGGGCAGCGGCTCCGGCCAGACCGAACTCACCAGGCATACGTCGATGCCGGCATAGAATTCGGCCGCCTTTGCAAAGCCAAGCCATTCGACGTTCCTCCCGCTGCGGCTTTTGAGCCCCCGGACGTAATCCTCAAGCCCCTTTCCGGCAATTTTCAGTTGCCATCCCTGGTCGGGGAGCTGCGCGGCGGCTTTTAGTACCACTTCGATACCTTTTTCCGCCTCGAGCCGGCCGATGAACCCGAATATCAGGTCATCCGAGCTCGAGGGAGGTGAGGGTACTACGGAGCTTGGATCGGCGATGTTGAAGATGACCCGGCCATCGGTGCCCGGGAAGTATTTCAGCCTGGTATGCTGGTCGAGCACGAACTGGCTGTTCGAGACCACCGCATCGACCATGCGCGAGGCCAGCAGATAGGGAGACGTCATGGCCGCGCAGAGGGTGCAGCGCTGCGCACATGTCGCGTCTCCGCGAAACAACGTCGAGCGTTTGCAGAGCAGGGAATAGTCGCGCAAGGTGTGCACGATCCGGATGTTGCGCCGCCTGGCTTCCGCCCACAACGAGACCGAAAATCCGGTGAGGTTGTTGGTGTGGACGACCTCGGGCTTTTCGAGATCGAGAATTTCGGCGAAGCGCGCCGCGGACTTGCGATTCCACGTGTCCTGGAGATGCCACTTCAGGCGCTGGACCGAGGAGGGCTTCCTGTCGTTGCCGAACGGCCAGTAGTCGTTGTCCAGCGGCACCCGGTAGATGCGCACGCCCCTGAGCTCGTTGACGGTGCGATCCTGCTTGTTCTGAAGGCAGACCACGGCAACCTGGTGGCCGCGCTGAACCAGCGCCTCCGCGAGCAGCGACACAGACACTTCGGCGCCGCCGATGATTTCGGGCGGATAGAGCGTGTTAACGATCAGTATCTTCAAGGATAGCCCCGGATTGCGCAGTCCGCCGCAGCGTCAGTTCGATGGCCGAATCTCGAAATCCGGCACGGCCGTGCCCTTGACACTGACAAGCAGGGGCGTCGTCGATAACGCCGTCCAGGCGCCGGCGGCAGGGCCCGGTGCTTGCTGACATACATAGCTGATCTCGGCATTCGGTTCCGCATTTTTTAATCGAACTTCGAAGCGCTTCGACGGATTCTCCGACCAAAGCGCCACTTTCGTCTCGGATCCGCTGTCACTGCGGATCTGCACGACGCCCGGCATCGGCGTGGTGCGCGCCGCCTTCAGGCTCGTACGGATGAAGGCCCAGCTTTCGCGAATGGAACACACCGCGGGCTTCGGCGAATTGTCGAAATGATAGATGCCGAAATTGTCCTCGAGTTCGCCGGGCTTCGTCCCGCTGTCCTTGAGCTCGTAGAGCCATATTCCCTTGAGCCAGGGACCCGCGGTCGATGACCAGAGGATGATCTGCGCCATGTTGTCGGCCGAGAGCTGCTCGTTCACGCCGCATTTCGCGGTCGGGGTCGGCCAGCCCGTTTCAGTCAGGTAGATCGGATAGTTGGGATTGCCGGTCGCCTGTGCGACGCGTTGATGAAAGTTTTCCAATCGCTCGATCGCTTCAGCCGCGGTGCGCCCGGCCGGCGGCAGGCAATGGTTGTAGATGTGGATGGACATGCCGTCGGCGATGCGAGGCAGGTCGGTCTTCAGCAGGGCGTCGGTCCATTTCCAGCCCGGATCGTCGCCGAGTGCGCCCACCACGAAGGGCGCAGAAGGCGCCGCCTGCTTGACCGCCGGCTGCACCAAACGGGCAAGCGTCACGTAATTTTCGACCGTGAATTGCGGCTCTGCGCGCGCTCGGAGATTGTACTCGTTCCACAATTCGAAGATGGGCTGCCGCGCAGCGACCGCTTGCGCGGCCGCCGCAGCATAGGTGACGAATCTCTGGCGCGCTTCGTCGGTCGTCGGCGGATCGGAGTTCGGGACGAGGTGATGGCCGGCTCCGAGAATGAGCAGAGGAATTCCGACACCGGACCTGATCTGGGTCTCGAGGCGGCCGTTCAGGGCGTTGAAGCCGAGCCGCTTGCCGGGCAACTCGAAATCCGACCAGGGGAAGTCGTCCCGGAACGCGGTGACCCCGAGCTCCTTCATTTGCTTGATGGCCGTCGCAGGTACGTAACCGCGAGCGCTGGTGACGCCGCCCAGGCCCTGGTGCGTACCGACGCCCAGCAGGAAACGTTGGTCGAGCGGTTGCGCGGTCTGCGCGTTCGCAGGATATGAGAGGCCGGTCGCGGCGCAGAGACCGCACATCAGCATCCGGAAACGACGCAAGGCTCGTTTCCTCTTTGGCTCCGTCACGCTCGTATCCACTCCTGCTCGCGTCAACTCGACAAGGCTAATCCTCTTCTGTGGCCCGAATTGGGTGAGGCGACCTTGTCCGCGCGCCCCCACGGAGCGCGCCGAGTTGGGCTATTTGGAGTTCACGATCACCGTGCTGATGTTGTCCGCATTCGTGGTCGCCGCGTTCAGCGGGTTCATCAGCTTGACGAATTCGGTCGACGGCGATTCCGCCACCGAAATCACGTCATGATCGCGCATCCTGAACGTATCCGCCTGGAACCAGCCGTCGGGCTTGCTCATGTCGAACTTGTAGACGGCGGGGATCGTCTTGGTCGGGAACTGGGATACTTCGACCCCGATACGCTCCAGGAGCGGCTTCGGCTCGAAACGGTAGACGTAGATGGACTTGGAATCCGCACGGTTGCCGTCGAGGCCGCCCGCCTTCGCGATGGCTTCAGCCAGCGACATGTTGTCGTTCTCGAACGAGAAGCGGCGATTGTTGGTGCCGCCGATCGATCCCGGCGATGGCGTCGAACCGAACACCATGTAGACGCGCGGAATGCGGGTCAGGAAGACGACGTCGCCCGGCGCGAGCAGGACGTCCTCGCCGGGGTGGTGCACCACGGTCGACATCGACTCATTGTAGGTGCGGCCCTCGCGCTTGATCGTGATCGTGCTCTCGTAGGAAGGGTATTTCGGGCCGCCGGCGCGCGCGATCGCGCCCATCAGGCGAATGCCGCCGGGGTCGACCGGAAAGCGGAGCGGCGAGTTGACCTCGCCGAGCACGCTGATCTGGTTGCCGCGCTGCTCGGCCACGCTCACGACCGCCTGCGGATCGATGGCGCGGTCCTTGAGGCGCTCGCGGATGATGTTCGACACGGCGCGCGGCGTGAGCCCGGCGACCTTGATCGATCCGGCGTAGGGAATGTTGATGTTGCCGGACTGGTCGACCTGCTGACGCGGAATGTCGACGAAGTTACCCGGCCGGACGCCCGCTTCGCGCGGAATGAACAGGCCGCCCGCCTGCGCTTCGTACACGGTTACGGTGACGATGTCGCCGATGCCGATCGTGACGTCGCGATAATTGCCGCCGGGAAGACGCGAGAACACCATCCCGGAGGAATCGGTGAAGGCGTTGGTCGCCTGAACGATCGCCGGATTGACCGGCATCAGGGCATAGGCGAGCGGTGCGGTCGGCTCGGTGACCAGCGCAGCGTTGGTCTGCGTGGCAACGGCATCCGGAGAGTCCAGAGGGATGAAGCCCGCGCAACCCGCCAGCGAGATGCCGACAGCAGCCAGCGCCAGGATTCGACTAATCCCGAAATCAAAAGAAAAACGTTCGGTCTTAGCCACCACCATTCCCTCGTACTCATTTAAAATCGGAATCACCGTACCAACCATCGTGCGGGTGAGTCACTGCTGCCTCTTCGACTTTATGGTAAAGCACTTATGGCTGTGACCTTATTGCAACTTGTGAACCGAGATACACGTCAGAATCGCTGTGCAAAATTTGTGCGCGACGTACTCTTTTATAAGCAGTTCGCAAACTAGACATACACGTGTCCGATCGATGTCACGATTGAGGCCGCGACTGAACTAGTGAGCTGCGGCGCGCAGATGGAATTGCATCGTCGCGAGATGAGATCGCCTAAACTTCAAGTCTTGGATCCGATTTTGAGTGACCCTGCGTTGTGTTTTCGTCGTCCTGCGGCGGGCATGGAGCCTGAGCGGACGCCCTCGCCGGGTGATCGCACCGATATTTCTGCGGCGGGATTCCACCTCCGTTAACGCTTAGATTCGGAAGCTGGCCGCGCGCTGGCGTCCGTAAGGTCTTCCTAATCCTGATCCGCCTACTTGTCGGCCAAACCAAAAGGGAAGGCGAAGACAATGTTGCACACCGGATCACTGCT
The DNA here is from genome assembly GCF_042257955.1 of Bradyrhizobium sp. B025. Lineage (NCBI taxonomy): Bacteria > Pseudomonadati > Pseudomonadota > Alphaproteobacteria > Hyphomicrobiales > Nitrobacteraceae > Bradyrhizobium > Bradyrhizobium sp. B025. Next base: position 1,849,150 of record NZ_CP170150.1, read on the forward strand.
GTTCGCAGCCGGCTTTCTCACCTGCGCGATGATGGTCGCCTCCGCAATTGCGTGGTCGTTCTCCGACAACCGTGTGAGTGACGGCGAGTTCGCGCAGGGCGATGCCCGCCGGATGGCTTGATCGCACGGCCGCTACGACCGCAGATTGTTCGGGAAGTCGGATTGCAGCTTCGCCTGCTGCCCGGATTCGCTTGTCCGCACGTGCAGGACGTCGGCATAGACCTGGCTCAGGGTGCGGTGCGTCTGCTCGATGTCGTAGAGGCGGCTGAAGCGCTCATATCCGGCCCGGCCGACCGCAGGCAGGTCCAGCCGGCTTGCGCGCTGAAAACCTTCAACCAGCTTTTCCGCCGAGACCTCGTCGCACAGCACGCCCGTCGCATTGTCTTCGACGATTTCCGGCAGGGCGCCGATGCGGAAGGCGATGATCGGCTTGGCCGCCCGCATGGCCTCGATCGCCACCAGGCCAAACGCCTCCCAGCGTGACGGAATTGCGACCATGTCGGCCTGGTCGAGCTCGGCCTCGATCTGGTTGCGGTTCATCCAGCCCAGGAAGGAAACGTTGGCCGGCAGATCGCTTCGGTGGAATTTGCTGACGACCGACGCGCCGATCAGGCGCACATCCAGCGTGTTTCCGAGCGCGCGGGCCGCCTCGATGAGGAGATCATACCCCTTCTGGCGGTCGAGGCGTCCGATGAAGAGGACCTTGATCTTCTCCGATCGCCACGGCGCTGCGCGCGTGTCGAGCACGGGCCGCTGCTTGGAAATCCCGTTGTGCACAAGAACGAGGCGGTTCGCCGCGATCCCGACCTGCATCGCATCGGTCCGCTCGCTTTCCGAGATGCACACGATGCGGTGGGTGAATTTCGACAGCACGAGCTCGGTGAACTTCGTGACTTCGCGGCTGAGGCGGCCGGTCTCGCGGCCGAATGCCCATCCGTGCGGGCAATAGACGATGCGTGAACGCCGATAGGTCAGCCAGAGCACCGGGCGCACCACGAGCCCGGCGAAGGACGAGTGAAGATGGATGACGTCGGGCCGAAACTCCCGGACCGCACGCATGGTCGCAGACAGCATGCGAAACAGGCCGACCGCGTTGCGGCCGTCGCGCGGAAACGTGGTGATGGCATCATCCTCGATGTTCACCAGATCGCTGCGATGATCGGACGGGACGACATAGTTGACGTTGCCGCGCCCGAAGCTCGCGCATTGATGCGGATGCAGCTCGTTGAGGTAGGTCGCGATGCCGCCTCTGACCGTTTCGGCGACATGCAGGACTTTCAGGCCGCTGGACAACGGTCATTCCTTTCTTGGCTTGCAGGCGCCGGATATTGCAGGCGCGCGTCTAACGTCTCGAAGCAGCAATATTTGGGCCGCGTCATTGTGTCTGATGGCTGGATGCGGCGTGGGGAGCGGGTTTGGCGAGGAATTCGAGCATCGCTGCGGCGGACTTGGCCCAGGAATATGTCGCCAGTCGCCTCTGCTGCTTCTCCTGTTCCGCCGGCGAGATCCGGCCGAGTGCAATTCTTTCGTGCATTCGTGCCGAAAGCTCGCCCGCGTTGAGGGGGTCGAAATAAACGGCCGCGTCGTCGCAAGTTTCGCGCACGGCTGCGGCCGAACTCGCGATCACCGGGCAGGCGAAGTACATCGCCTCCAGGGGAGGTATGCCGAAGCCCTCGTAGAGGCTGGGAAAAACGAACGCGGCAGCTCGAGCGAACAGCGCCGCGATCTCCTCGTCCTTGAGGCGCCCGGCGACGACGACGCCGGTTCTCGATTCCATGGCGTTGCCGCCAAAGACCTTGCTGTTGTCGCCTCCGACCACGACCAGCGGAAAATCCGCGCGGCCAAGCCGCTCGGCGGCGCGAATGGCGGTGTCGACATTCTTGTTCTTCGTCATCGAGCCGACGAAGAGGAAGAACCCGTAGGGCGCAAGATGCAGCTTTTCGATGATCGAGAAATCGGGCACGACGGTGGCGAAGTGCTCTGCGCTGTTGGGGATGACGGGGATCGACGCAGGATCAAGCGACAGCGCCTCGGCAAGTTCGTTGCGCGAAAACGTGGAAACTGTTGCGATCGTTGCTGTGCGTGCCAGCAAATGGCCGAGCGTCCGATGCAGGGCGAGGTAGCGCCAGCTGAAGAAGTCCGGACGTCTGAAAACCTGCGCATCGTGAATCACGACCAGGTGGTCGCGATGAAGCACGGGGCCGGAATTGGCGAGGCTGATGAGGCGCGTGCCGGCGGCCGCGCGTGCCAGATCGATCTGGTCCCACGCGTGCCCCTGCAACGATCCGACCTGCCTGACGTTGATACGGCGAAGACCGGGGAGCGGCTGCGCGTTCGGCGGCGACAGCACTTGCCACTCTGCGTCCAGGAGTTGTCGCGGAGCCTCTCCGCTCGCCAGCAAACGGTCCATCGCCTTGACGATTTCGGCGGCATAGCGCTGCACGCCGGTTAGCGACTGTGACAGGAACCTGCCATTGATGGAGAGTTTCAAAGCCGATCTTTTTCTTCGTGAGTGTCTTGTTTTTCGTGGGTGTCTTACGGTGGGTATCCTGCGCGAACGTTGCCTCAAGACTGAGCATTCGCGCCGAATATACGATCTATGCGGTGTAACACATGTGGAGCTATCGTCCGAGCATCCTCGCAGGCGGATAGCATGCGAGGATGCATGGCGCCATCATGTTTCCTACACATTTCGATGCGCTTACATGAGCGCCTGATTTGACGATTGTCGTGATCGTCCGAACCTTGCCTCTCATGTCCTGGTCTGGCATTGCATTCGCGGAATCAACGAGGTGACAAATTTGCGGCCAGTGATCGTTACCGGTGCTGCCGGCTTTATCGGAATGCACGTTTGTGAACGGCTGTTGGCGCGTGGCGAGCAGGTCGTTGGCATCGATGCGCTCACTCCGTATTATGATCCCGCGCTGAAACGTGCACGCCTTGCAACGCTCGAGCACCGTCCCGGGTTCAGCTTCCACGAGATCGATCTTGCGGACTTCGCCGCGGTGACGCGCGTTTTCGACGAGGTCTCGCCCGATCGGGTCGTGCATCTGGCGGCGCAGCCAGGCGTGCGTGCGTCGATCGACGATCCCATCACCAGCATCCGCGCCAATTGCGACGGCTTCGTCACCGTGCTCGAAGCCGGCCGGCGCCATGGTGTGGCGCATCTCGTCTACGCCTCGTCGAGCTCCGTCTACGGCGCCAACCGCACCTTGCCGTATTCGACCGAGCATTCGGTGAACCATCCGGTCAGCCTTTACGCCGCGAGCAAGAAGGCCAACGAATTGATGGCGCACACCTACGCGCATGTTCACAAGCTGCCGGTGACCGGTCTGCGCTTCTTCACCGTCTACGGTCCATGGGGCCGGCCCGACATGGCCGCCTGGCTGTTCACGCGCGCGATCTTCGCCAATGAGCCGATCAAGATTTTCAATAATGGCGACATGTGGCGCGACTTCACCTATGTCGACGACATCGTCGAGGGCGTGATCCGCACCCTCGACCGGCCCGCGACACCGAATCCCGCGTGGAACGCGGAAGCGCCGGAAAACTCGACGAGCTATGCGCCGTATCGCGTCTACAACATCGGCAACAACAGGTCGGTCAATCTGATCGAGTTCGTCGAGACGCTGGAGAAGATCATCGGCAAGCCGGCGATCCGCAAGCTGCTGCCGATGCAGGCCGGCGACGTCCTGGAGACACGCGCCGACATTTCCGCGCTCCAGCGCGACGTCGGTTTCGCGCCTTCGACGCCGCTTGCGGAGGGGCTCGGCCGCTTCGTCGAGTGGTATCGAAAGTACCACGGCGTGTAACCCCGCGACCGCGCCCACACCGTGTTCCGCATCCGGACCGATGGTTAAATGCAGCGCACCGGTCGCATATGTCGACTGCATTGTGTGCATGCGGCGCGTTTTTGGGAAATGTCCGCCGTTGCCCCCGCGCAAGGCGGTGAAGGTTTGTTCGGCAGGTGATGCAGGCTGCCCTAATGTTGGGCGTGCGGTCGGATAGAGAATTGGTCTAGGGTGTTCAGTGGAGCATCCGTCTTCAACGGAAAGAGTCTTTCATGCGAATCGCGATGATCGGAACGGGCTATGTGGGACTGGTGTCCGGGGCCTGCTTTGCGGATTTCGGTCACGACGTCACCTGCGTCGACAAGGACGAGAAGAAGATCGCGGCGCTCCATCGCGGCGAGATCCCGATCTACGAGCCCGGGCTCGACGAGCTGGTCGCGACCAACGTCAAGGCCAAGCGGCTCGACTTCACCACCGACCTGTCGAAGCCGGTCGCGGACGCCGATGCCGTCTTCATCGCGGTCGGCACGCCGTCGCGCCGCGGTGACGGGCACGCCGATCTGTCCTACGTCTACGCCGCCGCGAAAGAGATCGCGCAGTCGCTGTCGGGCTTCACCGTCGTCGTGACCAAGTCGACCGTTCCGGTCGGCACCGGCGACGAGGTCGAGCGCATCATCCGCGAAACCAATCCCAACGCCGACGTCGTCGTCGCCTCCAATCCCGAATTCCTGCGCGAGGGCGCGGCGATCCGCGACTTCAAGTTCCCCGATCGCGTCGTGGTCGGCACCTCCGACGAGCGTGGCCGCAAGGTGATGGGCGACATCTATCGCCCGCTGTCGCTGAACCAGGCGCCGCTGATGTTCACGGCGCGTCGCACCGCCGAGATGATCAAATACGCCGCCAACGCGTTCCTCGCGACCAAGATCACCTTCATCAACGAGATCGCGGATCTCTCCGAGAAAGTCGGCGCCAACGTGCAGGAGGTCGCGCGCGGCATTGGCCTGGACAACCGCATCGGCACCAAGTTCCTGCATGCAGGTCCCGGCTTCGGCGGCTCGTGCTTCCCGAAGGACACCAAGGCGCTGATCAAGATCGCGCAGGACTACGACGTGTCCTTGCGCATCGTCGAATCCGTGCTGGCCGTCAACGAGAACCGCAAGCGCGCGATGGCGCGCAAGGTCAGCCAGGCGCTCGGCGGCTCGCTGCGCGGCAAGACCATCGCCGTGCTCGGCCTCACCTTCAAGCCCGACACCGACGACATGCGCGATGCGCCGTCGATCCCGCTGGTGACCGGCCTGATCGACATGGGCGCCAAGGTGAAGGCCTTCGATCCCGTCGGCATGGAGCAGGCGAAGAGTGAGCTGCCCAGCATCACCTATTGCGAGGACGCCTATTCCTGCGCGCAGGGCGCCGATGCGCTGGTTGTCGTCACTGAATGGGTGCAGTTCCGCGGCCTCGATCTCGACCGGCTGAAGAGCGTCATGGCCCAGCCTGTCGTCGTCGACCTCCGCAACATCTACAGCCCCGAAGACATGCACGCCGCCGGCTTCACCTACGAGAGCGTCGGCCGTCCGTCGTCTCAGGCCTAGTACACGAGCCGCGGGGCACTGAGCTTCGCGACCTTTCGCCCGCCTCGTCCCGAGGCGGGCGAAATCGTATCCGATGCGATATGATCGGTCACACGAAGCGGTCGCGCCCGGCCCGTCGGCCTCGCTGCCGCTATGGAGATTGTCATGACCGACGACACGCACTCGATCCGCAGCGGCGGGCTGACCGCGACCATCAAGGCGCACGGCGCCGAAATGTGCTCGCTGAAGAGCGATGCCGGCCTCGAATTCGTCTGGCAGGCCGCACCGGCCTGGCCGCGCCACGCGCCGCTGTTGTTTCCCATCGTCGGGCGTCTCGCCAACGACGAGTTGCGGCACCGGGGCAAGACATACCGGATGACCCAGCACGGCTTTGCGCGCGACAGCCGCTTCACGTGGGCGGAGCGCGGCGAGAGCCGCTGTGTGCTCGTGCTCGAAGACAGCGAGACGACGCGCGCGCTTTACCCGTTCGCGTTCCGCCTGACGGCCACCTATGCGATCGACGACGCCGGTCTCGATCTCTCGCTCACGATCGCCAACACCGGCAAGGAAACATTGCCGGCTTCGCTCGGTGGCCATCCCGCATTCAACTGGCCGCTTGAGCCCGACGTGTCCAAGGAAGACTATGCGCTGACCTTCGCGAACGCCGAGTCGTCGCCCGTCCGCCGTCTCGACGGCGGCTTGCTGCGCGCGGCAACGGAGCCAAGTCCCGTCAGCGGCACCGTGCTCCCCTTGTCCGAATCCCTGTTCGTCGATGACGCCATCATCTTCGATCGCATCGACAGCAATTCGGTGCTTTATGCGGCCGGGCCGGGCGCACCCGGCGGGCCCTGGCTGAAAATGTCCTGGCGCGGCTTTCGCGAGCTCGGCGTCTGGTCGAAACCGTCAGGCGCGCCGTTCCTCTGCATCGAGCCATGGCGCGGCTATGCCAGCCCGACCGGCTTCGACGGCGAGTTCAGCGACAAGCCCGGCCTGATGCACATCGCAGCCGGCGCCGAAGAGCGCTTGTCGTTCCGGATCGAGGTCGCATCGTCCTGAGATCGGCGGCCTTCAGACCTCGATCCGCGTGAGGTCCTCGCCGAGCACGACGGGACCCGAATAGTCCTGCCGGACATCCGCGAGCAGCGCGTTCAGCATGGAATCGTCGGTGCGCGGCCGGTGATGGGTCAGCGCGAGCTTCTTCACGCCGGCCTTGGCCGCGACCTTGCCGACCGTGTCGCCGCAGGCGATCGTGAATTTCGCAAGCCGGCGGAGGTGCTCGTTGTTGATCTCCGGCGTCGCGAGAAAGCAGCACTGCACCAGCAGGTCGGCTCCCTCAGCCAGTCGCTCCAGGCCGGGGCAGGGGACCGTGTCGCCGGATATCGCGATGACCTTGCCCTCCGCCTCGAAGCGGTAGCCGAGACACATCCAGCGCGCGAGGAAGGCCGGCGGCATGTCGAGGCCATCGCCATGCGAGACGAGCTCGGCGCTGATCTTCCAGCGCCCGGTGTCGAGAACCGGGCCCGGAATGATGTCGGTTGCGATGACCGGCTTCCAGCCGCCGAAGGTCGGCTCGCCCCGATCCCGCCAGGTGATGTCCTTGTCGTAGACCTGTGTGACCAGCGTGTTGACCAGCCGTTCGGTATCCGGCGGCCCATAGATGCGCAGCGCGTCCTTGCGCCCGTGCATCCATGAATTCAGCATCACATCGTAGAGGTCGCCGATGTGGTCGAAATGGTGATGGGTGAGAAAGACCGTGTTGATGGCGCCAAGCGGCACGCCGGCCTTGCTGAGCTGCACCATGACGCCGCGGCCCGCGTCGAACAGGATGTTCTCTTCGCCGAGCCTGATCAGCGTGGTCGTCGCCATGCGGCGCGGGTCCGGGCGCGGGCCGCCGGTGCCGAGCAGTATGACTTCCATGGCGCCTACTCCAGCGTCCAGATCCCCCGGGGACTCACATTAGATTTGAAGTCCGCGGCGGGGCAAGCCGCATCGGGCGTCGGAGGCGCTGCCGTTTCTCCGAAGTGACGGGCTTCTTTGCATAAGCCGGTGGTTGAATCCGGGTCCCGATGTGCGCGGTCGGCCGTCTTGGGCCGGCTCCCGGCGCTCGCGCGAGCCGTGCCTGCGCGATGATGCGCGGGATGAGAATTGTGGGCCAATTCATACTTTATACGTCGAGACTGTGACCAATATTGTTTAGGCAACACAACACGCCTAGTATTCCAGCAGGCAATTTCGGGGGCTCGAACCAGTTGTGAATGTTCGTTCACAGGACAGCGCGTTGCGCGACGACTTGAATTTTCAGGCCGGCCCGCAAGCACACAGGACATCCACCATCGTGGCTGATCCCGCACGTCAGGACGTGCGTCCCGCAGGCCGCGAGCGGCTGATCGTCGTCGAAGACGATCCGGTGACGCGGACGATGCTGGTCGGTTACTTCGGCGAGAACAATTTCGACGTGGTCGGTGCCGGCTCCTGCGCGGAATGCCGCCAGGCGCTGCGTGGGCGCGCCGACCTCATCTTCCTCGACGTGCAGTTGCCCGACGGCGACGGCTTCGAGCTCGCCAAGGAAATCCAGGCGACCAGCAACGCGGGCATCATCTTCGTGACCCGCCGCGACACCGACGTCGATCGCATCCTCGGCCTCGAGATCGCGGGCGACCACTACGTCACCAAGCCGATCAATCTGCGCGACCTGCTCGCGCGCGCCCGCAGCGTGCTGCGGCGGCGCTCGATCGACCGCAAGGCGGCGCGCAACCACAATTCGATCGCCTTCGGCGACTGGATCATCGATCTGACGCGGCGCGAGCTGCTCGGCAACGACGGCAAGCCGGTGTCACTGACGCGGGCCGAGTTCGACCTGCTGGCGGCGCTTGTCGGCGCCGACGGCAGGCCGCTCAGCCGCGACTATCTGATCGAGGTCGTCAGCAACCGCCAGGCCGAGGTCGACATCCGCACGGTCGATGCGCTGGTGGCGCGGCTGCGCCGCAAGCTCGTCGGCAGCGGCACGCCCGTGATCGCGACCGTCACCGGCGTCGGCTACAAGCTCGCGCTCAGCGAACGGCTCTAGCCTCATCCGTCGAAAGACCTGATCGCCCTCGCGCCTACCGCGCGCGGGCGCTCTGCGCGGCCCCGACCAGACGGTCATCGACCGCGTAGAGCGCGCAGGTGGGCGACCATTTCATGCAGGCGCTGAGCGAATCGCGCTGGGCATCGTCGGCCGTCGCGCGCCCCGAACGCCAGCCGTAACCGCCGTTGGGCGACACCGCAAAAGCCTTGTGCGGCACGGTGCTGGCGAGATAGCGCGCGAACTCGGCGCGCGCGGCCTCGTTGAGCTGGCTCGGCGGCGGCAGCGGATCGGGCGGACTGAGGACGTCGTGGCCGAGCCCGCGCTCGCGCAGGAAGGCGTCCATATACGGCGTCCATTGCGGACGGCCGACCACGGAATAGAGATAATGGCCATCGTCGCCGTAAGGCGCCGCCGCGACGAATTTCACGTTGCCGCCGCCGCCGCGAAACCCGTCATAGAGCCGGTGGGCGAGATCGGGCCCGAAGAACAGGTCGTTGGTCGCGTAAACCCACAGCATCGGCACGCGGGACGTCTTGCCGAAGGTGGCGAAGGCCTGCACCAGCCCACCCTCGTTGCAGACGTCGTCGTCCTCGCGCGAGCCGCGGCCGCCGGCAAAGCTGATCGCGGCGACGAGACCGGCCGGTGCCTGCGCCGTCAGCGCGACGGTGGCGAGCCCGCCGGCGGAATGGCCGGCCGCGATCATGCCCGATGTCGTGACGTCGGCCCGACGCGCCATCGCATCGATCGCCGCGCGCAAATCCGCGACCGCAACCGCCGCCGCGGGCAGGTAGGCCGCGTTGGCGCAGCCGCCGACGCTGTCGACGCGTCCGCCGGGCGAGGTGCCGTAGCCGCGCCGCATCACGATCAGCGCGGCAAAGCCGCGCCGGGCGTATTCCAGCGCGATGCCGTAATATTTGTGCGCGGACATGGTCGCGCGGTCGTCGAAATTGCGCGGCGAGCCGTGGCTGAGCAGCGCGAGCGGATAGCGCTTCGTCCCCGCCGGGCGCACCAGGAAAGCTTCCAGCCCCTGCGGCCCGGCCTCCGTCATCGGGATGCGCAGATCCTCGGTGTAGAACTCGGCGGCGTTCGCGCGAGCCGCAGCCCCCGCAATGGCGAGCAAGATAAGCACGGGCAGATGCCAGCGCGCGAGGTCCATGCGTGGATGATTCTCCGTGGCCGCGCGGATCATAACAGAACCGCATGACCCGGCGAACGGGCGTTGCCCGGATCTAGCGTCCGCCCCGATCGTTCATCTCAACGTCTGAAGATAGGCGATGACATTGGCCCGGTCTGCGGGGTTCGGCAGCCCCTTGAAGAACATCTTGACGCCGTGGACGTCGCCGCGGGGGTCGGCGAGATAGGCGTCCAGCGTTGTTGGCGTCCAGGCCTGCTTGTTGGCCTTCATTGCATCAGAATAGGCGAAGTCCGGGACGATTGCGGGCTTGCGGTCGATGACATTCCAGAGACTTGGGCCGACCTTGTTCACCCCGATCACCGCCGCGTGGCAGTTCTCACAGGTTCGCTGGAAGACGGCCTTGCCCCTCGCCGGATCGCCCTCCGCGGCGGAGGCGGACGACGTGGCCAAAGACGATGTGGTCAGGGCCAGCATGAGCACGAAGATCAGACGACCGGTCATCTTAGTCTACTCCCCCACGGAATCAGCCAAGGAATTAGGCGGCTAATCCCGCAAATCCCCCGCCTTCGTTTATCAATCGGAAAGCAGCGTGCCCCACGCGGCGCGGCGGCGTCTTTGTCCTGCATCAACCGATATCCGGGACCAAAGTACGAGGGCGCGCCATGCGTAATCGCCATGGATCATCCTGTGCGGATTGGCGTTGTCGGTTGATCGTTGACCGGAGCGCGGCATCGGGCCGGTTTGGCGACGGGCTGACCGATGGTATGGTGTTCTAGTGCGTCGTTCGAAGGGTACAGGGGAGTTGCAGTGGCAGAAGTCGATCCCGCGGCGGGTAAGCCGGTTGCGCCGAGCGCGCTCGCCAATATTCCGCGGCTGGTGACGGCCTATTTCGCCGGCAAGCCGGACGTGGCTGATCCGGCGCAACGGGTGGCGTTCGGCACCTCCGGTCATCGCGGCACCTCGTTCAGGAACACCTTCAACGAGGGCCATATCCTCGCGACCACGCAGGCAATTTGTGACTACAGAAAGGAGAAGGGGCTGACCGGCCCGCTCTTCATCGGCATCGACACCCACGCGCTGGCCGAGCCGGCGCTGGTCAGCGCCGTCGAGGTGTTCGCGGCGAACGGCGTCGACGTCATGGTCGACAAGGACGGCGGCTACACGCCGACGCCTGTCATCTCGCACGCGATCCTCACCTACAACAAGGGCCGCACGTCGGGCCTCGCGGACGGCGTCGTCGTCACGCCCTCGCACAATCCGCCGGAAGACGGCGGCTACAAATACAATCCGCCGCATGGCGGCCCGGCCGACACCGATGCGACCTCCATCGTCGAGAAGCGTGCCAACGCCTATCTTGCCGACGGGCTCAAGGGCGTCGCGCGCATGGACTATGCCAGGGCGAAAAAGTCCGCGACCGTCCACGCCTACGACTTCATCACGCCCTACGTCGCCGATCTCGGCAACGTCGTCGATCTCGATCTCGTCAAATCCGCCGGCATCAATATCGGCATCGATCCGCTCGGCGGCGCCGCCGTGCATTACTGGCATCCGATCATCGAGCGCTACGGCCTCAAGGCCACCGTGGTGAACGAGGCGATCGATCCGACCTTCCGCTTCATGACCGTCGACTGGGACGGCAAGATCCGCATGGACTGCTCCTCGCCTTACGCGATGGCGAGCCTGATCGCGATGCGCGACCGCTTCGACGTTGCCTTCGCCAACGACACCGATGCCGACCGCCACGGCATCGTGACGCGCACCGGCGGCCTGATGAATCCGAACCACTACCTCGCGACCGCGATCTCCTATCTGTTCGCGCACCGCCCGAACTGGAGCAAGGATGCCGCGATCGGCAAGACCGTGGTGTCGAGCTCGATCATCGATCGCGTGGCCAAAAAACTCGGCCGCAAGCTGGTCGAGACGCCGGTCGGCTTCAAATGGTTCGTCGACGGCCTCCTCACGGGCGGCTTCGGCTTCGGCGGCGAGGAGAGTGCAGGGGCCTCGTTCCTGCGCCGCGACGGCACGGTGTGGACCACCGACAAGGACGGCATCATCCTCGGCCTGCTCGCCGCCGAGATCATTGCGAAGACCGGCCGCGATCCGAGTCAGCTGTTTGGCGACCTCACGGCCGAGTTCGGCGTGCCGCATTACGCGCGCATCGACGTCGCGGCGACCACACCGCAGAAGAACATCTTGAAGTCCGTCACGCCCGAGCAGCTTGGCCTGAAGGATCTCGCCGGCGATCCCGTCCGCGCCACGCTGAGCAAGGCGCCCGGCAACGGCCAGCCGTTCGGCGGCATCAAGGTCGAGACCGATTTCGGCTGGTTCGCAGCGAGGCCGTCGGGGACCGAGGACGTCTACAAGATCTACGCGGAGAGCTTTCGCAGCACCGAGCACCTGAAGCGGATTCAGGAAGAGGCCCAGGCCGGGCTGGCGAAGGTGTTCGGGGCGTAGTTGCCCCAAGAGCAGAGCAAAATCACACGCGTGCACGATAAATCGTCATGCCCGGGGCTTGCCGTCTTGGCTGAAGCTTCGCCGGCCCAACACCGAATGCCCGGCGAAGCCTTGGCGGAGCCGGGTCCCGGGCATCCACGTTCTTCGCACCGCGTGGCAACGCGTGGATGGCCGGGACAAGCCCGGCCATGACGCTATTGAGGCGCTAGTGACTGAGCTCTCAAACCATATGCGGTAAGGATGTATACTGGATAGCCTATAATGGTAATTTGGTAGGGCTATTTCGGCCTTGAATGGCTCTTTTTCCTCCCTTATTGTATACATAACGTATTCATAAGCCGTGGGAGTGAGACCGATGACAAAACCCTTCCCGATGAACGCCTGGTACGCCGCCGCCTGGGACGCCGAGGTGAAGCCGGCGCTGTTGCCGCGAACGATCTGCGGCAAGCACGTGGTGATGTACCGGAAGGCCGACGGCTCGGTGGCCGCGCTGGAGGATGCCTGCTGGCATCGCCTGGTGCCGCTGTCCAAGGGCCGGCTCGAGGGCGACACCGTCGTCTGCGGCTATCACGGCCTGAAGTACAATGCGCAGGGGCGCTGCACCTTCATGCCCTCGCAGGAGACCATCAATCCCTCGGCCTGCGTCCGCGCCTATCCCGTGGTCGAGCGCCATCGCTACATCTGGCTCTGGATGGGCGACCCCGCGCTGGCCGATCCCGCGCTCGTGCCCGACATGCACTGGAATCACGATCCGGCCTGGGCCGGCGACGGCAAGACCATCCGCGTCAATTGCGACTACCGCCTCGTGCTCGACAATCTCATGGACCTCACCCACGAGACCTTCGTGCACGGCTCCTCGATCGGAAACGACGCGGTCGCCGAAGCCCCGTTCGACGTCACCCATGGCGAGAAGACGGTGACGGTGACGCGCTGGATGCGGAACATCGAGCCGCCGCCGTTCTGGGCCAAGCAGCTCGGCAAGCCCGGCCTTGTCGACCGCTGGCAGATCATCCGCTTCGAGGCGCCCTGCACCATCGCTATCGACGTCGGCGTGGCGCCGACAGGCACCGGCGCGCCGGAAGGCGACCGCTCGCAGGGCGTCAACGGCTTCGTGCTCAACACCATCACGCCGGAGACGGAGAAGACCTGTCACTATTTCTGGGCCTTCGTCCGCAACTATCAGATCGGCGAGCAGCGCATCACCACCGAAATCCGCGAGGGCGTCTCCGGCATCTTCCGCGAGGACGAGCTGATCCTCGAAGCGCAGCAGCGCGCGATGGACGAGAACCCGGATCGCGTCTTCTACAACCTCAACATCGACGCCGGCGCGATGTGGACGCGCAAGCTGATCGACAAGATGGTGGCGAAGGAAAACGCGCCGCAGCACCTTCAGGCCGCGGAGTAGCGATATGGCCGAGCGCGAGGTCGACCGCTCCGTCTCGCAGACCGTGAAGGCGCAGCTCGCGCTGCGCGACCAGATCCTGTCGGGGTCCTTGCGTCCCGGCGAGCGCATCTCCGAGCTTCAGGCGGTGGAGACGACGGGTGCCTCGCGCACGCCGGTGCGCATGGCGCTGGTGCGGCTGGAGGAGGAGGGCCTGTTGGAGGCGATTCCCTCCGGCGGTTTCATGGTGAAGGCGTTCTCCGAGCGCGACATCTCCGATTCCATCGAGCTGCGCGGCACGCTGGAAGGGCTCGCCGCGCGCTTTGCCGCCGAGCGCGGCGTCTCCGCGCGCGAGCTCGAGCCGTTGAAGGAATGCTCAGCTGCGATCGACGAATTGCTGCGCCAGGTGCCGATCTCGGTCGACGCCTTCTCGTCCTATGTCACGCTGAACGCGCGCTTCCACGCGCTTCTCACGGAATTGTCGCGCAGCCCGCCTTTGATCCGGCAGATCGACCGTGCCTCCGCGCTGCCGTTCGCCTCGCCAAGCGGCTTCGTGATGGCGCAATCGGCGCTGCCCGAGGCGCAGCAGATCCTGATCATCGGGCAGGAGCACCACCGCGTCGTCATCGACGCCATCGAAAACCGCGAGGGCGCGCGCGCCGAAGCGATCATGCGCGAGCACGCGCGGCTCGCCGTACGAAACCTGCGGCTCGCGCTGCGCAACCGGACTCATCTCGACCTCTTGCCGGCGCTCGCGCTGATCAAGACCGCAACCGACCAGGGCTAGTCACCATGCGCTTCATCGAAACCTGGACCCCGGCGACGCTCGTCTCGACGCGTGACCTTGCGCCCGGCATCCGCGAATTCCTGATCCTGCCCGACCAGTTCGACGGCGCCGCCTATCCGGTCGGCAGCCACATCAATGTCAGCGTGACCATCGACGGCCTGCCCGAGACGCGGTCCTATTCGCTGGTCGGCGAGGCCTCCGCGCGTGGCTTGCGGATCGCGGTGCGCCGCGCCGAGGATTCCCGCGGCGGCTCGCGCTATATGTGGCAATTGGCACCGGGCGCGCGGCTCGACATCACGCAGCCCGCCTCGCTGCTCGCGGTCGACTGGGCGCGCGACAATTATTGCCTGATCGCCGGCGGCATCGGCATCACCCCTATCCTCGGCGCGGCGCAGGCGCTGGCGCGGCGAGGGGCAAACGTCACGCTGCACTATGCCGTGCGCTCGCGTAGCGAGGCCGCCTATCTCGACGATCTCGCCGGGATGCTCGGCGACCGCCTGGTGGTCCATGCGAGCGACGAAGGCCGCCGGCTCGATCTCGACGCGCTGTTCGCGTCATTGCCGCAAGGTGCGCTGGCGCTGTTCTGCGGCCCGATGCGGATGCTGGATGCCGCGCGCCACGCCTGGATCGGCGCCGGCCATCCGCTTCCCGATCTCCGCTACGAAACCTTCGGCTCCAGCGGCACGCTGCCGACCGAGACGTTTCGCGTGCGCTTGAAGGACACGGACATCGAGCTGGAAATTCCCCGCGAGCGCTCGATGCTGGACGTGCTCAATGCCAGCGGGCATGACGTGATGTACGACTGCAAGCGCGGCGAATGCGGGCTGTGTGCCATCGACGTGGTCGACGTCGACGGCGAGATCGACCATCGTGACGTCTTCTTCAGCGACCATCAGAAACAGAGCAACCAGAAGATCTGCGCCTGCGTCTCCCGTGCCCGCGGCACCATCACCGTGGACACGTTGCTGCGCGCGGACGCGATCTGACCGGGCTGGAAGGCGTACCCGGAAAACGCGATCGGCCTGAAGGCTTGCGCATCCGCTCTGCGTGACGAAGCGGGCTTCGTTTGCCGCGCCAACGAGCCGGCAAGAGCGCTTCGTACGGTCCACCAATCATGATAGGATTGCTCTCGGCAGTCAAAGTGTTCAGCCGGTCTTGGACAACAAGGGTGGAGGTTCTGCCATGAAATCCAATTCGGTCTCGCGGGCAGTCGATGAGTTCGCCACAGGGAGTGCCGACTCGCTGATTTTGATCGGCCGCGTTCTGCTCGCGTGGGTATTCGTCGGAAGCGCCTACGGAGCAATATCCGACTTCAGCGGCTCCGTGGGTTATTTCAGGTCCCTGCACCTTCCAGCACCTGAGCTGTTCACCATGACGAACATCGCACTGGAAGTATTGATATCCGTTGGTTTGATATTGGGCATCGGCACACGCTACTGTGCAATTCTGACGTTTGTGTTCGTCGTGGCGGCAACGGCTATCGCGCACCGCTACTGGGAGTATCCCGCGGGCGCGCAGCAGATTGGTCAATACAACCATTTCCTGAAGAACATCTCGATCATGGGAGGCGCGATGTTGATCTTCGTCACCGGGGCAGGCCGGTTCAGTTTCGATCGGGCATCGTAGCCGACATCACTTCAAGTTGGGCTTGAAAGCTTCCGCGATCACGCGGCGGACGCTCTTTGAGAGCGGTTTCAGGGCCTTGCTCAGGAAGGCGAACAGAAGCATCAGCCATGTCGCAAGCGCGGCACACCACAGCACGACGTCAAATATCTCAGGCATGATGATGCCCCTCAAAAATGACTACTCTGAAATGGGGGCAAGTGTTGCTTAGTGGAGCCGACACAGCAAGTCATCTTTAGAGGTAGCGCGCCGAAACACTCGGAAACCACTCTCAGAACAGCGGGTAGCCTTAGGTCATGGAAGCAGACCAATCCCATGATACCGGCGACTTTCCGACTGTATGCTCTACGCCGCGTAGGTCGCCACCAACTTTTTCGTGTCGAGCAGCGCGAGCACGCCATCGGCCGACACCGGCCGGCTGATCAGATAGCCTTGGACTTCGTCGCAACTGATCTGGCGCAGATATTCGAGCTGGTCGGCTGTCTCGACGCCCTCGGCGACCACGGCGATGCGCAGGTCGCGTGCGAGCGAAATCACCGACTTCACGATCGCGGCACAGTCGGGCTGCACCAGCATGTCGCTGATGAAGGACTGGTCGATCTTGATGCGGCTGAACGGCAGCTTGCGCAAGTAAGTCAGTGACGAGAACCCGGTGCCGAAATCATCCAGCGCCACGGTGACGCCGAGTTGCAGCAGCGCGTTCAGGATCGACGCGGCCGAGCCGTATTTCGACAGCAGCATCGATTCCGTGATCTCGACCTCGAGCCGGCTGGGCGAGACCTTCGCGTCGGCCAGCGCCTGCACGATGGTCTGGAGGATGCCGGTGTTGTGAAACTGCGCCGCGGAGAAATTCACCGCGACCCTGATCTCTTCGGGCCAGTCCGCCAGCGTGGCGCAGGCACGCCGGATCACCCATTCGCCGATCTCGTGGATCAGCCCTGTCTCCTCGGCGATGGGGATGAACTCACTCGGCGGCACCAGTCCGCGCGAGGGATGCTGCCAGCGCAACAGCGCCTCGAAGCCCGTGATCCGGTTCTCGGCGAGGTCGAGGAACGGCTGGAACGCGAGGAACAGTTCGTCCCTGGAGATCGCGCCCTCGAGGTCCGATTGCAGCGCCTTGCGGTCGCGCGACACCCTGTCGTCGCTGACCTCGAAGAAGCAGACCGTGCCGGGTCCCGCCTTCTTGGCGCGGTAGAGCGCGGCGTCGGCGTTCTTCATGACGTCGAGCGCCGTGTTGCCGTCCCGTGGCGCCAGCACGATGCCGACGCTGGTTGCGCCCACGATCTGGCGGCCTTCGATCGGGAACGGCTCGGCGAACGACGCGACGAAGCGCTCGGCGATCTCGAGCGCATCTTCGGGCCGTGCCAGATTGGCCATCACCAGCGCGAACTCGTCGCCGCCGATGCGCGCGACGTGCTCGGCTGCGCGGGTGCAGCGTTGCAGGCGGCTTGCGACCTGGACCAGGAATTCGTCGCCGGCGGGATGGCCGAACTTGTCGTTGACCTCCTTGAAGCGATCGAGGTCGAGCAGCAGCACCGCGAACTCTTCGCCCGACAGGGCCAGCCGCTTCAAGGCGGCATCGAGCGTCTCGTTGAAGGCGAAGCGGTTGGGCAGATGCGTCAACGGATCCTGCCGCACCGTGCGCTCGGCCTCGACCTGCCGTATCACGCGCCGCGCAAACGAGAACGAATTGACGAACACGGCGCGGAGCAGCACGGTCCCGTAGACCGCCACCAGGATGGCGATCAGCAAATAGGCCACATCGTTGCTGCGTCCAAGGCAGATGGCGATCCCGAGGAAGAGGGGCGCCGTGAATGCGATCGCCGCGATCGGAATCGTGGCGAAGGCAAATGCACCGCCGGCAAGCATCCCGGAGCACAGGCAGGTGATGACGAGTTTTCCGCCGGTGTCGGCGTCGGCGAAGAAGGCGACCGGTACGATGCCCCAGACAGCCCCGAGCACGAAGGCATTGCGCACCAGCCGGTGCACGGCGCGCCGCGAGACGAATTGCGGCTTGGTGATGCGGCGCGAGGCATGGGATTGCACACCGAACGCGATTGCGGCGCCGGCCACGGTGACCGCCCAGATCAGGGCGAACGCCCTGTCCGGCGACTGCCACAGCGCGATCGCCAGCACGGCGGCGTTGCAGGCATTGGCGAGCATGATGCCGACCGAATAGCCGAGCACCAGCGACATCTGTTCTGCGCGGATGTGACCGGCCAGCGCCTCGTCGGTTGCGGGACCGCCGAACGCTGACAGATCGCCGGCGAACAGCCGCGCGAAATAGGTGGTCAGTTGAGTCCGCATTCCAGAGCCTAGCAGGATGGGCCGTTCGTCCGGCTCGATCGGGAGAATTCGCTGCAAACCTTTGACGAACTATGAATTATCCCCGCTTGGCACGGTCGCCGCGACCACTTCTGCGTGTTCCAATCGACAGTATCGATAACAAATCGATACAAATGCGGCACCCCGCGTTACGGTTGTAACGCGAGGAACATTTCGCCACCAATTCTGCTGTCATGCCCCGCGAAGGCGGGGCATCCAGTACGCAGCGGCCTATCGGATCAATCACCGGCGCTGGTGGAATACTGGATCGCCCGCCTTCGCGGGCGATGACACCTGTGTCCGGGAGACGCGATCACCGCCCCAGCTGTTTCGGGTCGTAATAGAACCGTTCTTCGATCAACTCGTCACCCCGCCAGGTCTGCCACGCGATCTCATCCAACGTTCGGACGACCCCTTCAGCGCTGGTGAAGCTGAACCGCCAGCGTGTCGCGACAGTGTCGCCCTCGATCAGGCTCGGCCCGATGCGCGCGGCCTTGACCTCCTTGGTCGCTGCCAGCACACCGCGCTCTTTCGCCGCCAGTGCTTCCCGGCCGACAGTCGGCGCGGCGTTGTTTTCATAGGTGGCGGCGTCGGGCGCATAGAATTGTTCGATCGCGCCGACGAAGTCCCCGTCCTCCAGCCGCTTTGCAAAAGCTTCGACGATCTCACGGCTCGGCATGGCGCACCTTTCGATTAAAACCGACTGTTGGTCGGTAAATACCGACCGGTAGTCGAAAAGTCAACTGGCTGCGTGAAGCGAATTCGATTACACGAGATTGATGAGATGAAGCCCAGCCAGTGCCTCAACGAAGATGCGTTCCCTCCCCCCTTGTGGGGGAGGGCTAGGGAGAGGGGTAGCTCAGCAAAGAGTGCCAGTTGTTGATGATGCACCGAACGGATGCGCGATCGATGGAATCCCCGCGTGGCACCCCCCTAACTGACCCTCCCCCACAAGGGGGGAGGGAACGGAAAGAGCGTCGCTCGTGGCCGAACTCGCTTCGATCTCAACTCACCGCGCTATAGACGAGACGACATGGCGAAACAGGCGGAGCGGAGGGCGGCGACATCGGAGGCGATCCTGGCGGCGGCACGCCGCCTGTTCGGGACGCAGGGCTTTGCCGCCACCACCATGGACGAGATCGCGGAGGGGGCCTCCGTCGCCAAGGGGGCGGTCTATCATCACTTCAGGACCAAGGAGGCGGTTTTCGAAGCCGTGTTCGAACTGGTCTCGCGCGATCTCGTTGCGGAGATCGACAGCACCGCGCGGGGTGAGAGGGACGTGCTCGCCGCGATGGTCGCCGGCACCCAGCATTACTTTGCTGCGACCGCCAAGGGCCCGACCGGTCAGATCATCCTGCGCGACGGCCCGGCCGTGCTGGGCTGGGAGCGTTGGCGCGAGATCGACGCGCAGCATTTTGGCGGCAAGCTGCCGCGCGCGATCGCGGCCGCCATGGAGGCCGGCCTGATCGCGCGGCAGCCGGTCGAGCCACTGGCGCGGCTGCTGCTCGGTGCGGTCACGGAGGCTGCGGTCGCCTGCGCCGGACGCGCGGATATCGCAAGGGCGGGCGCGGAATATGCCCGTGCGTTCAAGTCGCTGGTCGAGGCGCTGCGTCTGCGCGCATGATCGTGGTAAGTGACGAAACGGAAACGCCCACCAACAAGAACACTGGCAAGACATGACCGCAAACTCCTCTCTCGCACCAATCGATCCCGAATTCGACTACATCATCGTCGGCGCCGGCTCCGCCGGCTGCGTGCTCGCCAACCGCCTGTCTGCGGACGGCAAGCACAGCGTGCTGCTGCTCGAGGCCGGCCCGAAGGATTCCAACATCTGGATCCACGTGCCGCTCGGCTACGGCAAGCTGTTCAAGGAGAAGACGGTCAACTGGATGTACCAGACCGAGCCGGAGCCCGAGCTGAAGGGGCGCCAGGTGTTCCAGCCGCGCGGTAAGACGCTGGGCGGCTCGAGCTCGATCAACGGCCTGCTCTATGTTCGCGGCCAGCACGAGGACTATGACCGCTGGCGCCAGCGCGGCAACACCGGCTGGGGCTATGACGACGTGCTGCCCTATTTCAAGAAGGCCGAGAGCCAGTCGCGCGGCGCCGACCAGTATCACGGCAGCGACGGCCCGCTGCCGGTCTCCAACATGACCGTGACCGATCCGCTGTCGAAGGCCTTCATCGACGCCGCGGTCGAGACCGGTCTGCCCTACAATCCCGATTTCAACGGCGCCACGCAGGAAGGCGTCGGCCTGTTCCAGACCACGACGCGCAACGGCCGCCGCGCCTCGACGTCGGTCGCCTATCTCGGCCCGGCGAAGACGCGCGGCAACCTCAGGATCGAGACCGAGGCGCTCGGCCAGCGCGTGCTGTTCGAGGGCCGCCGCGCCGTCGGCGTCGAGTATCGGCAGGGCGCAACTGTGCGCCGTGCCCGCGCGCGCAAGGAGATCGTGCTATCGAGCGGCGCCTACAATTCGCCGCAGCTGCTGCAACTCTCCGGCGTCGGCCCCGGCGATCTGCTGCGCAAGTACGGCATTGACGTGGTGCTGGATGCGCAAGGCGTCGGCCACGATCTCCAGGACCACATGCAGGTCCGCATCGTGATGCGCTGCTCGCAGAAGATCACGCTCAACGACACCGTCAATCATCCGCTCCGCCGCACGCTCGCCGGCGCGCGCTATGCGCTGTTCCGGAAGGGCTGGCTGACGATCGCGGCGGGCACGGCCGGCGCGTTCTTCAAGACCAGCCCGCGGCTCGCCTCGCCCGACATCCAGGTCCACTTCCTGCCGTTCTCGACCGACAAGATGGGCGAGAAGCTGCACGATTTCTCCGGCTTCACCGCCTCGGTCTGCCAGCTCCGCCCCGAAAGCCGCGGGACCTTGCGGATCCGGAGCGCCGACCCGACCGTGCCGCCGGAAATCCGCATCAACTACATGTCTACCGAGACCGATCGCACCACCAACGTCGAGGCCCTGAAGATCCTGCGCAAGATATTGAATGCGCCGGCGCTGAAGCCGTTCGTGGTCAGCGAATACGATCCCGGGGCGAAGGTATCCACGGATGGAGAGCTGCTCGATTATTGCCGCGAGCGTGGCAGCACCATCTACCATCCGACCTCGACCTGTCGTATGGGCAACGACGCGCTCGCGGTGGTGGACCAGCGGCTGAAGGTGAGGGGGCTCGAAGGCCTTCGCGTCGTCGACGGCTCGGTCATGCCGGACCTCGTATCGGGGAACACCAACGCGCCGATCATCATGATCGCCGAAAAGGCCTCCGACATGATATTGGAGGATGCGCGGTAAAACCCGCGCGAGAAGGAGCAGACAGTTTGGCTACGCGACTGAAGATCGGCACACGCAAGAGCGCGATGGCGCTGGCACAGACGGAAGAGATCGCGCGCCGCCTGACCGCCGCCGTGCCCGGTCTCGACGTCGAGATCGTCAAGTTCGACACCACGGGCGATCTCGACCAGACCAGCAAGCTGTTGCCGCATGGCGGCAAGGGCGGCGCCTTCGTGGCGCAGATCCGCGCCGCCGTTCTGTCGGGTGAGCTCCAGGCGGCGATGCATTCGCTGAAGGACATGCCGGGCAACGAGGACACGCCCGGCCTCGTCATCGGCGCCACGCTGTCACGCGATCCGCCAAGCGATGCGCTGGTACTGCGCGACGGCGTGACGCTGGAGGCGCTGCGCCAGTCGCGCGGCAAGGGTTTCAAGATTGGCACCAATGCCGTCCGCCGGGCCGCCTATGCGCGGCGGTTGTTCCCCGATGTAGAAGTGATCCACTTCCGTGGGGCTGCTGACACGCGCGTGCGAAAGCTCGACAATGGCGAGAAGCAGCGCCTGCCGGATGGCGGCGCGGTGGGGCCGGCGGATGCGCTAATCATGGCGCGCTCGGGCCTCGATCGCGTTGGTCTGGCGGGCCGCATCGCCTACGAGTTTACACCGGCGGAGATGCTGCCGGCGGCAGGGCAGGGCATCGTCGCCGTCGAATGCGCCGCGCAGGACTGGCAAACGCGAAAAATCCTGTCATCGATCGACGATCCCTCTGCGCACGCCTCCGCCGATGCCGAGCGCGAGGTGCTGTGGGTGCTGAATGGCCACTGCAATTCGCCGGTGGCGGGCTTCTCGACCATCGCAGGCGGTCAGATGTCGCTCACCGCATCCGTGCTCGACCTCTCCGGCAACACCATCATCGAAGCCTCGCGCACAGGCCCCGCCAACCGGCCGCGTGAGCTTGGCCGTGCGGTGGGACTTGAACTGCTGGGGAAGGGCGCTGCCGAGATCATCGAGCGCAGCCGGCCGCGCTAGCCTGCTGCTAAACGATCGTCGGTGCGATGATGTAATTCTGCGCCTGTCTTGCCCGACGAGTCAAACGTGACCGCGGCAGGGCTCAGAACCATGCCGACCGAAATTCTCCAATGATTTGTACTGTGCATCTACTGTGCATGGGGTTGTTTTCGCGTTTTTTGTTTCCGCCCCTTCGGGGGCGGGACTTGTCACCCCCGCACGCGCTTCAGCATCTGCTCGACATGGGCGATCGGCGTTTCCGGCTGGATGCCGTGGCCGAGATTGAAGATGAAGCGCCCTTGCGCAAAGTTCGCCAGCACGTTGTCGACCGCGCGGTCGAGCGCGGCCCCACCCGTGATCAGCACCAGCGGATCGAGATTGCCCTGCACGGCGACGCGTGATTGCACGCGCTCGCGGATGAAGGCCGGCTCCGCGGTCCAGTCGATGCTGACGCCGTTGACGCCGGTCGCCTCGACATAACCAGGCAATTGCGCGCCGGCGCCGCGGGGAAAGCCGATGATCTTCGCGTCCGGCACTTTTGCGCGCACGCCCTCGACGATGCGCCGCGTCGGCTCGACCGACCAGCGCGCGAACTCGGCGGGCGGCAGCACGCCGGCCCAGGTGTCGAAGATCTGCAAGGCATTGGCACCGGCTGCGAGCTGCGCCAGCAGATACTCGATCGAGTTGTCGACCAGCACGTCGATGATTTTCGCAAACGCGTCCGGATGCCGGTAGGCCATCATCCGCGCCGGGGCCTGGTCGGGCGTGCCGTGGCCCGCGACCATGTAGGTCGCCACCGTCCACGGCGCGCCACAGAAGCCGATCAGCGCGGTCTTGGGATCGAGTGCGCCGCGCACGATCTTCAGCGCATCGAACACCGGCGCGAGCTTGCCGAAGTCGGCGCGCGGTGCGAGCGTGGCGACCTTCGCAGGATCATCCAGCGGCTCGAGCCGCGGGCCTTCGCCGACCTCGAAGCGCACGGAGCGGCCGAGCGCGTAGGGGATCACCAGGATGTCCGAGAAGATGATCGCCGCATCGAAGCCGAATCTCCGGATCGGTTGCAGCGTGACCTCGGCGGCAAGTTCCGGGTTGAAGCAGAGATCGAGGAAGCCGCCGGCCTTCGCCCGCACCTCGCGATATTCCGGCAAATAGCGGCCGGCCTGGCGCATCATCCACATCGGCGGGATGGCTTGGCGCTGGCCGGAGAGCACGTCGATGAAGGGCTTTGTCGCTGACTGGGGCACGAAGGATCCTGAGCAAGGTTACGGCTCCTGATACACCGCCGCGGCCTTCAGCGGAACAGGGGAACAAGCGCAATTGGGCCGCGTTGACCAACCAATGGAGGAGATCATGGTTGAGTCATTCAATCCCGCGCCGCACGACAAGCACGCCGACGATCTGCATGAGGCACTCGTCGCCGATCGCCATGCCAAGCTCGATACCGGGCTCAAGGACAGCTTCCCGGCGTCCGATCCCGTGAGTGTCGCCCAGCCGACACCCTCGAAGGCCGATGCAGACGCGGACAATCCCTCGCTCTGGGACAAGGTTAAGGCCATCTTCAGCTAGCGGGAGGGGCGCCGGATTCCGATAGGTTCGCTAATACCCTGTTAGCGATGCGCTGATCCTTGCGTCCGTAGGACTACGGGAAAGCGCAGGTATCACGGTGTATTTCGGCAGTCATTTCAGAGTTCAATAACAGAAGCGGCAGAGTTTCCGAACGATCGGAGAATTCTGCCGCATGAGCGCTGCTACCCAACGAGCCGGATGGAGCCGCCTGCCGCTACGCGCGGCGGCGTTTGTCGTGCTGACCTGCGCGACCATCCTCGGCGTCAGCGCCTGGCGTGAATGGGCCGCTCGCGACGCGGTGCTCAAGGGCGCCGAGACCGAGATGGCGAACGTTGCGCGCTCGCTGACGCAGCATGCCGAGGACAGCCTCGATCTGCTCGATTCCGGCGTCGTCGGCGTCGTCAGCCGGCTGGAGATGGACGGCACCGACCCTGCCACGATCGCCAAGCTCAGAAACCTCATGGAGGTGCGCAAGAAGGCGACGGAGCGCGTGCACAGCTTCGCCATCATCGACGACCATGGCAACTGGCTGACCTCGCCCGGCACGATCGGCTCGACGCTCAGCGACGACGCGTTCTTCCGCCATCACCAGCTCTCCCCGAAACGAGAGGCCCATCTCGGCCGTCCCGTGAAGAGCCTGCTCGATGGCGAATGGGTCCTCACCCTGTCGCGCCGCTTCAACAAGCCGGACGGCAGCTTTGGCGGCGTGGTGCTCGCGACCATCAGCTCCGGATATCTGTCGCATTTCTACGAGCAGTTCGAGATCGGCCGCAACAGCTCCGTGGCGCTGACGCATGGCGACGGCCTGATCGTCGCGCGCTACCCGAGCAACGAGAAATTCGTCGGACGCAGCGTCGCCGACAAGCCGCTGTTCCGCAACCCGAGCCTGCAACGGCCGAGCGGCGCCTATCACTTCAAGTCGCCGCTGGACGGCGCCGAACGCGTCAGCTTCTTCAAGCGCTCTGGCCGCTATCCGTTCTTCCTGCTCGCGACCGTCGACAAGGACCAACTGCTGGCGCCCTGGCGCGCCGCCGCGATTTCCCGCATGCTGTATGTGCTCGCGCTGGTCATGTTGATCGCGATCATCGGCGCGGTGCTGGTGCGGCAGTTGCAGCGGGGCCAGAGCATGGCGGCGGCCCTGGTCGAGAAGGAAGCACATTTCCGCCTGCTCGCCGAAGGCTCCAGCGACATGGTGACCCGTATCGGGCTCGACGAGCGGCTGCGCTATGTCTCTCCCTCGTCGATCCGCGTCGTCGGCTGGCGGGCCAGCCAGCTGATCGGAACGCCCGCGCTCGCGGGCGTTCACGCGGACGACCTGCCGCAGGTCCAGGCCCTCGTCGATGCCATGAAGCGCGGCGAGAAGGACGAGGTGCGCGTCACCTATCGCAACTCGCACCGGCAGAAGGGTGAAGTCTGGCTCGAATCGACCATGCGGGTGACACGCAAGGACAACGGCAGCGTCGACGGCGTGGTCGCGATCTCGCGCGACATCACCGAGCAGAAGACGCTGGAAACCAGGCTCGAGACGCTCGCGACCGAGGACAGCCTCACCGGGCTTGCCAACCGCCGCTGCTTCGACGACCGGCTGAACGACGAATGGGCGCGTGCCTATCGCGACCGCTCCAGCCTCGCCCTGCTCATGATCGACGTCGACCATTTCAAGGCCTACAACGACGAATATGGCCATCCCGCGGGCGACGCCTGCCTGCGCGTGGTCGCAAAGATCCTCGCGGCCGAGATGCACCGCGCCGGCGATCTGGCTGCGCGCTACGGCGGCGAGGAATTCGCCATGCTGCTCCCCAATACCGATGCGGCCGGCTGCGCCCGGATCGGCGAGCGGATCCGCGAGGCCATTCACCAGGCAGGCCTCGTCCACGCCTCGAGCCCGATTTCGGCATCTGTGACCGTCTCGCTTGGCGGCGCGACCTGCCGGCCGTCGTTCGAGCGCACCGCAGGGTCCGCTTCGCTGGTGGAGGCCGCCGACCGCGCGCTCTACGCCGCCAAGGATATGGGCCGTGACCGGCTGATGATGTCGGGCGAGGTCATGAACCTGCTGCCCAAAGCGTCCGGTCAGTAAAGGCCGTCCGG
The DNA here is from genome assembly GCF_042257955.1 of Bradyrhizobium sp. B025. Taxonomy (NCBI): domain Bacteria; kingdom Pseudomonadati; phylum Pseudomonadota; class Alphaproteobacteria; order Hyphomicrobiales; family Nitrobacteraceae; genus Bradyrhizobium; species Bradyrhizobium sp. B025. The sequence continues at coordinate 1,875,223 of NZ_CP170150.1, forward strand.
CAGCAATATCGCTCAATAATGCGGCGGGCGCTCGTTGGCGGGGCCCGGCGCATTCGTCTCGGCCTCCTGCAGCCGCTCACTGAGCTGCGCGATCTGCCGCGTCAGCGCGTCGATCTGCTTCCACTGCGCGGTGATGGTCTGGTTCAGCGTCTCGATCGTGTCGTCCTGGTAGGCGAGGCGTGTCTCCAGCGTGTCGATGCGCTCGCTCAGCGTCTTGATCTCATTGGTCACGTGTTGCGTCCTTGTCCCGTTCCCGCAGTCCGTGGCCGAGCGCGACGCGCTCGTCGAACACGAAGCATTCGCCGCGCCAGCGGCTCTGCGCTTCCGGCACTTCCTCCAGATATTTCAGGATGCCGCCCTTGAGGTGATAGACCTCGGCAAAGCCGCGCGCGAGCAGGTGCGCGCTCGCCTTCTCGCAGCGGATGCCTCCGGTGCAGAACATCGCGATCCTGCGGTGTTTTGCCGGATCGAGCCGTTCCGCGGCAAAGTCCTTGAACTGGCCAAAGCTCTTGATACCGGGATCGACCGCGCCCTCGAACGTGCCCATCGCCACCTCGAAGGCGTTGCGGGTGTCCAGCACCAGCGTGTCCGGCGCCGCGATCAGCGCGTTCCAGGCGGCGGCATCGACATAGGTGCCGACCTGCCGGGTCGGATCGGCAGCCGCGTCCCCGAGCGTGACGATCTCCTTCTTCAGCCGCACCTTGAGCCGGCCGAACGGCATCGCCTCGGCGGTCGAGAATTTCAGCTCGAGATTGTCCAGCCGGCCGCCGAACATGACGCCATGGGCGAGCTCATGGGCGAAGGTGTCGATGGCGTCAGGTGCGCCGGCGATCGTGCCGTTGATGCCCTCCTGCGCCAGCAGCACGCTGCCCTTCAGCGCCTGGCCAGCGCAGAACGCGCGCAGGGGCTCGCGCAGCTCGCGGTAATCGGGCAGGGCGGCGAACTGGTAGAAGGCGGCGACCTTGGTGACCGAATTCTTGTCAGACATGGGGCTCGTTTAGCAGGCGGCCGGCGCCCAGAAAACCCGCATGGCCGGAGCTTGCAAAAGGTCTATACGCCCAGCGGATGGCAGCCATTTCCCTGGCATGCCAGCATTGCCCCGGCGGGCCGGAATGTGTCATGTAAGCCCGGTTTTTCCGAGAGGGCGCGCCGTCCGCGCGCACGGCCCAAGAGAGCAAGAATTCGCATGAGAAACTTCCATTTCCCCGGCAGGTCCACGGTTCACGCCACCAACGCGATGGTGGCGACCTCGCATCCGCAGGCCTCGCTGGCCGCGATCGAGGTGCTGCGCGAGGGCGGCACGGCAGTGGACGCGGCTGTGGCCGGCTCGGCCGTGCTCGGCGTGATCGAGCCGCAATCGACCGGCATCGGCGGCGACTGCTTCGCGCTGATCCAGCCGCGCGGTGAAGGCAAGATCATCGCCTATAACGGCTCCGGCCGGGCACCGAAGGCGGCGAATGCCGACTGGTATCTCGAGCGCAAGATCACGTCCGTGCCGCTGACCTCGGCGCACGCGGTCTCGATCCCCGGCGTGATCGACGCCTTCGCGACCGTGCTGCGCGATCACGGCAAGTTCGGCTTCGACCGCCTGCTCCAGCCCGCGATCAAGGCGGCGGAAGAGGGCTATGTCGTCGCGCCCCGAATCGCGTTCGACTGGAAGAACCAGTTCGAGAAGCTGAAGGGCGGCACCAACACCGTGCGTTACCTGTTGCCGGGCGGCAAGCCGCCGGTGGCCGGCGATATCATCCGCCAGGCCGAGCTCGGCAAGACGCTGCGCGCGATCGCCAAGGACGGCCGCGACGCCTTCTACAAGGGCGCGATCGCGGAAGACATGGTCGAGACCCTGCGCGGCATCGGCGGCCTGCACACGCTCGACGATTTCGCCGCGCATACCACCGAAGTGACCACGCCGATCGGCACCATGTACAAGGGCTACGACGTCTGGCAGTGCCCGCCGAACGGCCCGGGCGTCACTGCGCTTCTGATGCTCAACATCCTGTCGCGCTTCGACCTGACCAAGTATGCGCCCGTCAGCGTCGAGCGCTTCCATCTCGAGGCTGAAGCCGCGCGCATCGCCTACATGAACCGCGAGATGCATGTCGCCTCGCCCGACCACATGAAGATCAACGTCGCAGAGATGCTCGAAAAGGGCTTTGCCGACGAGTACATCAGCAAGATCCGCATGGACGGCATGCTCGACCTGCCGAACGTCGCGCCGCCGATGAACCCCTCGACCATCTACATCACGGTCGTGGACAAGGACCGCAACGTCTGCTCGTTCATCAATTCGGTCGCGCATTCCTTCGGCTCGGCGATCGTCTCGAACAAGACCGGCGTGCTGCTCCAGAACCGCGCCGGTGGCTTCCGCATCCAGCCGGGCCATCCGAACTGCATCGAGGGCGGCAAGCGCCCGCTCCACACGATCATGCCGGGCCTGCTCACCAAGGGCGGTCGTTCCACGATGCCGTTTGCGGTGATGGGCGGCCAGTACCAGCCGACCGGCCAGACCCATCTGTTGACCAACATCCTCGACTATGGCTGCGACGTGCAGGAGGCGATCGACATGCCGCGCGGCCTGCACTACGAGGGCCAGTACCAGCTCGAGGACAGCGTGCCGGCCGACATCGTCGAAGGCCTGAAGAAGCTCGGCCATAAGACCACCAGCGTGGTCGGGCCGCTCGGCGGCGCCCAGGCGATCTGGATCGACTGGGACAAGGGCACGCTCACCGGCGGTTCCGATCCGCGCAAGGACGGCTGCGCGCTCGGCTATTGATCGAGGGCCAGAGCTGCAACGTTACGGCTGGAAACTGCACCCTCGTTGCGCTAGACACCTCCCGCCTCAAACGGAAGGTGTCTTATGCAGCGTTTCCAGCGCGTGCTCCTCGCCATCATGTCGGCACTCGCGATCACCGTGATCGCCGGCGTGTCCGATTTCGTTTCCACCACGGCCTCGGCCCAGACCGCAGGAAAGACCATGACCACAGCTTCAGGCTTGCAAATCATCGACACCGCCGTCGGCACCGGCGCCTCGCCGCAGCCCGGCCAGATATGCGTGATGCACTATACCGGCTGGCTCTATGAAAACGGCCAGAAGGGCAAGAAATTCGACTCCTCGGTCGATCGCAAGGAGCCGTTCGAGTTTCCGATCGGCAAGGGCCGCGTGATCGCCGGCTGGGACGAGGGCGTCGCCTCGATGAAGGTCGGCGGCAAGCGCACGCTGATCATCCCGCCGCAGCTCGGCTACGGCGCGCGCGGCGCCGGCGGCGTGATCCCGCCGAACGCGACGCTGATGTTCGACGTGGAATTGCTCGCGGTGAAGTGACGGCGCAGCGTCATTCCGGGATGGTCCGCAGGACCAGGCCCGGAATCTCGAGATTCCGGGTTCGCTTCGCGCCCCGGAATGACGGTGCGAATGGATAAAACAAAAAGACCGGCCTTGCGGCCGGTCTTTTCGTTTGCAGCTCTGCGCGCGTCACTCTGCCGCGCGCCTCGCTGCAGCCGCGGCGCGATCGATCGCTTCCTTCGCGGCGTCCTTGGCATCGCCCATGGCCTGCTGGCCCTTGCCCTTCACCTCCTGGACCACGCCTTCGCCCTTCAGGCGGTCGGAACCGGTTGCCTCGCCGATGCCCTGCTTGGCCTTGCCGATCGCCTCGTTGGCGTTGCCTTTGATCTTGTCGGTCGTGCTACCCATGAAACTCTCCTTCCAGTTCTATCGCGGGGACAACACGGGACGACTACGAGCGTTCCTTTTTTGGTATGGCTTGATGCCGCGGCTTTGGTTAGTTTGCCGCGCACGGAATCAACAGAAAGCAAGATCATGACGGGCCATGACCACACGCATTCCCACCATGCACACGATCATGACGATCGCTGGAAACATGACGGCGTGCGCGTCATTCCCGGCAACCAGCTCGATACCAACGTGCCGTCGACGGCCGGCATGGACCGCGCGGCCGCCATCAACTTTGCACGCGTCGGCGCGCAGAAATTGTGGGCGGGCACGGTCAGCATCAAGCCCGACGCCAAGACCGGTGCACATCACCACGGCCATCTCGAAAGCGTCATCTATGTGGTGAAGGGCAAGGCGCGGATGCGCTGGGGCGAGAGCCTGCAATTCACCGCGGAGGCCGGCCCCGGCGATTTCATCTTCGTTCCGCCCTACGTGCCGCACCAGGAGATCAACGCCAGCCCCGACGAGGTGCTGGAATGCGTGCTGGTGCGCAGCGACGGCGAGGCGGTGGCGATCAATCTCGACATCGAGCCGGTCGAGAAGCCGGAGACCGTGCTGTGGATCGATCCGGTGCACCGGGACCCGAACGAGAAGAAGTAAGGCCGGCCCGGGCCTGCCGGTTCTGTGCGACAGAACTACGGCAGGCGGGCCTGAAAAAAATATCCGGAAGCCGTGTCGGATGGCCGTCTGCCCGTCCGTCCTTGGGCAGAACCCCGCCCAAGGAGCTTCCGATGCCCAAGATGATCTTCGTCAACCTGCCGGTGACCGACCTCAAGCGCGCCACGGCCTTTTATGAGGCGGTCGGCGCGGTTAGGAACCCGCAGTTCTGCGACGATACGGCGAGTTGCATGGTCTTCTCCGAGACCATTTTCGCGATGCTCTTGACCCACGACAAATTCCGCCAGTTCACACCCAAGCCGATCGCGGATGCGAAGACCTCGAACCAGGTGCTGCTCTGCCTGTCGGCCGACAGCCGCGACGAAGTCGACGCCATCGTCGGCAAGGCCGAGGTCGCGGGCGGGGTGGCCGATCCCAGCCCGAAGGATGAGTACAGCTTCATGTACGGCCGCAGCTTCGAGGATCCGGATGGCCATATGTGGGGTGTGAATTGGATGGACCTCGCGGCATTCGCCGCGCAGTCCGAGATGGCGAACGCCTGATCGAAAATCCGAGAGCATTGAAAACCTGAAGAGGAGCGTTCTCCATGTCCAAGCTCGTGCCCTGCATGTGGTTCAACGGCGATGCCGAGGAAGCCGCGAAGTTCTACGTCTCGCTCGTTCCGAATTCGGAGATCACGCACGTCCAGCGCAACGTTTCGGACGGCCCATCCGGCAAGACAGGCTCCGTGCTCGTCGTCGAGTTCACGGTGGCCGGGCAGCCCCTGGTCGCGCTCAACGGCGGCATGAAGATGGAGTACACCCACGCGATCTCGCTGATGATCTATTGCGACGACCAGGCCCAGGTCGACAGCGTCTGGAACGCCTTCATCGCCCATGGCGGCAAGGAAGAGCAGTGCGGCTGGCTCAGGGATCGCTGGGGCGTGGCCTGGCAGGTCGTGCCGAAGGTGATGTTCGAATTCCTTACGAGCCCCGACAAGGCCGCGGCCGCGCGCGCGATGCAGGCCATGATGAAGATGGTGAAGCTCGACGTCGCCGTGTTGCGTCAGGCGTTCGAGGGCAAGTCGGCGGCGTGACGGCGGCACAGGTGCCGTAGGGTGGGCAAAGGCGCTATTGCGCCGTGCCCACCATCTGTCCCCAGTTGAGAGAGGAGTGGTGGGCACGCTTGCGCTTTGCCCACCCTACGAGACCGGGGCTGCGCGTACCAAGCCGCCGCTAATAATTAATCCTTAGCCCCACGCCGCCGTGGATGGTGTTCCCCACCGGCTGCGGACCCAGCGTGCCATTGGCGAAGAGGTCCACGATCCAGCCCTTCTGCACGCGGAAGCCGAGGCGGCCGCCATATTCGAACCAGCCCTGGTTGCCCATGGTCGGCACCACCATGCCGTCGCCGGTCACGGTGGCGACGATGCCGCTATGGCTGGCGAACGACTGCACCCAGCCGCCGTTGATGTTGGCCTCGATGTTGCTGCCGTAGAGATGCGTCCACTGGCCGCCGATCTTGACCAGGCTGGTGCGGTCGGTGCCGGTCGCGATCGTGGCGTCGAACGGATTGAACGCCACGGCGCTGTCCGAATAGCCGGACACGCGCTGCCAGAGCTGCCAGACCTCGATCGAGGCGGCGACCTCGTCGCGCGGCGAGACGCGGCTCATCCAGCCGGCGCGGCCGTAGACGGCGTAGTTGGAGGCGTTGGTGGAGCTCGTGACGCTCACCGGGCCGAGGCTGGTGTTGTAGCTGTGGGTGTAGCGCGCCTTCTCCCACGGCGTCAGGATCGTGCCGATGTCGAAGAACGGGCGCGACGAGCCCCAATCGGTGAAATCATAGCGCAGCGCGAAGGCGCCGATCGGTGCGCTGGTGATGTTGTAGCCACCCTCGCTGTATTGCGTGTAGGCGATGCCGGCGAGCAGCGACAGATTGTTGGTCAGCTCCTTGCGGCCGTGGATGCCGGCCGAGAACGAGCCGGCCGAGCCGAACGCGCTGATGCAGTCGCTGCAATTGACCTGCTCGTTGACGCCGAGCAGCACCGTGCCGAGCACCCGGTTGGTGATCATCTGGTTGAAGCGCTGGTTGGCGAGACCGCCGATCGAGTTGCCGCTGGAGTCAGCGCCGGTCGGCGTCGGGCTCGGCGCGGGATACGGACTCGGCGACGGATACGGGGTCGGTGACGGATACGGGCTCGGGGACGGCGCCGGCGAGGGCGAATATGTCGGTGACGGGGTGGGCGTCGGTTCGCCGCACTCGGACTCGCAGGCCGCCTGCGCAGCCGCTGGACGGGCATCGAACGCGACGAGCGCAAACGCAGCCACTGCGGTCAGCACGCCGGCGAGAATGAAGCGCCTCAGGTGGAGTTCCGCCATCGTCACCGTCCGCACAGCATGCCGTCGTCATGGACGGCGGGCGTGATGGTCGGCGAGGCGTTGGCATATTGGTTGACCGAGCATAGCCCGGCATTCGCGGTGCAGGTCGCGGCAAAGGTCCAGGGCGGCGTGTTGGTCTTGGTGATGCTGACCTTGCCGCCCGTCGAGGTGATGACCGCGGTATCGCCGGGCTGGGTGAGCTGCACGCACTGGAAGCTCGTCGTGCAGACGCTGGCCGCGCCGTCCTGAAGCACGACGACGGACCGGCCGCGCTGGGACAGGATGTCGAGCGTGGTGCCGCGCACGCCGATGGTCGCGAGCGGCGTCGTGATCTTGTAGGCGGTCTTCTCGGAATGTCCGGTGACGAAGCGGAATGCGCCTGTCGTCATGCGGATCGCGACGTCGCGATAGCTGTGCTCGTCGTTGAAGACGGTGCGGTCGAGCTTCAGCGTGGCGCTGGGACCGAGCGACAGATTGGTGCTGTCGGCCATGACGAAGCGCGCCGCGCTGTCGGCGCCGGTGCGCACGGTCTCGTCGCGCAGCATGCTGTCTCCGACGCTGATCGGCGTCGTGGTCGCGGCGACGCGGACCACCTCGTTCTGGATCACGACGGCTTCGCCGACGCGCGTCTGCGCCTGCGCGCAAGGCGCCGCGCACACTACGGCCGACAACAGAGAGAGGAAAAGCCAGAAACGCAAATTCATTTCGCAACCGATCGATGTGTCCCTGATCGTACCGGATCGCGCGCGCTTGCGATGTGGCGAAATTATCACAAGCGGCGCGGGACATGCGCTATGCTTAGTGACAGTTGCGGCAGAATGCGTTCAATGAAAAGCGTCATCCATAGTTTTCTCCGCGGTGAAGCAGATTTGCCACGCAAAACATCCCCACAAAAGCCGCTTGAATTGCCTGCGGTTCCGAAGATGTCGCGGAGCGCAGTGATTGCTGTCGCAATTTTCCTGATGGCGCATCTGGCGCTGCTGATCGGTCTCACCGCGCCGGAGAAGTTCGTTTTCGACGAGGTGCATTACGTCCCGGCGGCGCGGCAGATGCTTGCGCCGGTGATGTCGCAGCCGATGCTCAATCCGATGCATCCGCCGCTGGCCAAGGAGCTGATCGCCGCGTCGATTGCGGCGTTCGGCGATAACGCGCTCGGCTGGCGCTATCCGGCGACCTTGTTCGGCGCGCTTGCGATCGTCGCGATCTATCTGTGCGGCCTCGCGCTGTTTGCCGCGCAAGGGCCCGCGATCGCCGCGGCGCTGATCGCGGCCTTCAACCAGATGCTCTACGTGCAGGCGCGCATCGCGATGCTCGACATCTTCGCGCTCGGCTTCGGACTGCTCGCGACCGCCGCCTTCATGCATGGCTTTCGCAGGGAACGGCCGCATGCGCTGTTCGCGCTCGCGGGCAGCCTGTTCGGCTGTGCTGCGGCCTGCAAATGGAGCGGCCTGTTTCCGCTCGGCATCTGCATCGTCATCGTCGCGGTGATCCGCCTGATGCAGGGCTGGCGCACGCTGTTCGCCGAAGCAAGGCCGGACGATTGGTATCGGCCCGACCTCTGGCCCGACTTCAGGGCGCCGCATGTCGCGCTCTGCTTCGCGGTGCTGCCGGCGATGACATATCTTGCCGCTTTCATTCCGCTCTATGGATTGTCGCTGCCCGATCTGATCGAGGCGCAGCGCCGGATCTTTGCCGACAACACCACCACTGCGATCGCCGGCCACACCTACATGAGTTCGTGGCCATCCTGGCCGCTGCTCGCCCGCCCGGTGTGGTTCCTGTTCGACAAGACGGCGGAGGACAGCGTGTCGGCGATCGTCTTCCTCGGCAACCCGCTGGTGCTGTGGCCGGCGCTGGCCGCGCTCGCGATCGTGCTGCGCGACGTCGTCGTCGCGCGCCGCTGGGACGCGTTCCTGATCGCGGCGTTCTATTTCGGCCCGTGGCTCGCCTGGGCGCTGCTGCCGCGCACGCTGGGTTTCATCTACTATTATCTGCCGGCCGCGACCGCGGCGTCGCTTGCGCTGGTCTATGTGCTGCGCCGGAACGGCCTGCCGCGCTGGCTGCTGTGGGCCTATGTCGGCCTCGCCGCGATCGGATTTGCGATCATGCTGCCGATCTCCGCAGCCTTCATCGGAACGTCGATGCAGGGCTTCAACCGGCTGATGCTGTTCCAGAGCTGGATCTAGTGCCCGCTCGCGTGCATAGGCCCCGGTAGAATTCTCTTGCGCTGCGGCAGGCCTTCGCCGATCCGGTGCAGCTCGAATCGGCGATCCTCAACCTCGCGCTCAACGCTCAGGACGCGATGGTATCAGGCGGGCGCCTGACCATCTCGACGGCGAACGCATCGCTCGATGTGGGCGATCACAACACGCATCCCGACGTCGGGCCGGGCGAGTATATCGTGATCGCCGTGACCGACACCGGTTCCGGCATGCCGAGGCGGGTGCTGGAGCGGGCGTTCGAGCCCTTCTTCACCACCAAGGAGGTCGGCAAGGGCAGTGGGCTCGGGCTCAGCATGGTCTACGGCTTCGTCAAGCAATCCAACGGCCATGTCACGATCTACAGCGAGCCGGGCCTGGGGACGACCGTGCGGATCTATCTTCCGGCCGTGCTGGCGAAGACGCAGAGCGCGCCGCTGGCGGTCGAGAAGGAGGTGGTGCAGAGCGGCTCCGAAACCGTGCTGGTGGTCGAGGACGATCCGTTCGTCCGCTCCTATGCGGTGATGAGCCTGGAGAGCCTGGGCTACAGGGTGATCTCCGCGGTCGACGGCAAGGAGGCGCTCCAGACGCTCGCCGCAGCGCCGCACATCGACCTGCTGTTCACCGATGTCGTGATGCCCGGAGGCGTGAACGGCTGGGAGCTTGCAGGGCTCGCGCGCAAGGCAAGGCCCGAGATGCGCGTGCTGCTGACGTCGGGTTACGCCCTCGAAACACTGGCGGCGAACGGTCACGTCCAGCAGGGCGCCCCGATCCTTGAAAAGCCTTACCGCAAGGCGGAGCTTGCGCGCTTGGTGCGGGAGGCACTCGCCGCAGCGGTGCCGGTCTGAGCCGGGGTCCGCCTGCCGCGCGGGCGGCGGGCGGTGGGTCGGCACGACAGCGCGATGAGATTGAAATGAATCGTCATCGCGCTGTAGTTCATTGTCTGAGCATGGTCTTTTCGGAAAGCCGCTGCGCACTTTGCGCTAGCGCGGCCCTCCGGGTCCGGATCATGCTCTAGATCATTTCGACGCGGTCTTGGTGTCCATGTTGACGACCTGAACGCGGCGGTTGATCGGGTCGGCGCCGTTGGCGGTATCCTTCAGCTTGGTCTTGCCGTAGCCGACGGTGACGAGATCGGTGCCGTTGAGGCCGTAGTTCTGCACCAGGTACTTCTTGATGGTGTCGGCCCGACGTTCGGAGAGCCCTTGGTTGTACTCTTCGCCGCCGATCGCGTCGGTGTGTCCGGCGACCACGAAGGTCGAGCCCTTCAGCGCCGGGTCGGAGAGCGCCTTGCCGAGCGCCTGCACTGACGGCACCGACGTCTTGGCGATGTCGGCCGAGTTGTAGTCGAACTGGATCTCCAGATCGATCTTCGGCTTGGTCGCAGCCAACTCGGCGATCTGCTCGCGTTCGCCGGTCGAGAGCGACCGGGTCGAGCGGTTGCGCACGGTGTTCAGGAACGTCGCTTCCTTGGCCTGCACCGCCGGATCGGCCTGCGGACCGGCGGACAGACCGCGGGTCACCGGCTTCGGCTTCAACGCATCCAGGATCTTGTCGGAAGAGATGTTGTTGTCGCCGGCCAGTGCCAGGCCCGCCGTCATTGACAGCGCGGCCGTGAGCGTAATCGCCTTCAGTGCAAAAAACTTATCAAAACGGGTCATTGTGGTATCCTCGCTGTTACGCCTGATGACGATTTGATGCTGCGAGCATAGGGCAGGTTCAAAGCCCCCGATGTGATCCTGGTCACGGTGGCTGCAGGAGCCTGCGGGCTCATCCTAGCGCACTTTGCGCCGTTTCGGAGTGCGCGACCGGGCTGCTTTGCTTCCGGAGGGAAGGTCAGGCTCGGCAGGCCAGCAATTATCGTCGCGTCTTCTTTGAGGCCGGTTCGATCCTTCACGACCCAAACGTGATCTAAATCACATTTCTCTTCCGTGGAAGAGATCACACTGGGGGCGTCGGTGGTTCTTGATCTCTGGAGAAAGACCATGCGTTTCCTGATCGCGGCAGTGTCCTTCGCAGCCTTCGTCTTCAGCGGTAACGCGGCGTTCGCCGACAAGCGCGTTGCCTTCGTGGTCGGCAACGCCGCCTACAAGAATGTCCCACAGCTTCCAAACCCCGCGATCGACGCCAGGTCGATGGCACGGGTGCTGCGCAATGTCGGCTTCGACGTGGTCGAGGGTAGTAACCTCAGCCGCGACGCCATGACGGCGAAGCTGCTCGAGTTCGGCAAGAAGAGCGAAGGCGCCGATGTGGCGCTTTTCTTTTATGCCGGCCACGGCATCGCTGTGAACGGCACCAATTACCTGCTGCCTGTCGACGCCGACCTCAAATCCGAGATGGACGTCAAGCTGGGCGCTGCCATCAACGTCGATCTGACGCTGGAGCAGACCATGGCGGATGCCAAGGTGAAGCTGGTGTTCCTCGATGCCTGCCGCGACAATCCCTTCGCCGCAAAAATCCGCTCGGCCAGGGCGACGCGGTCGGTCAATGTCGCGAGCGGCCTTGCCGAGATGAAGTCGGGCGAGGGCACGCTGATCGCGTTCGCAACCGGCCCCGGCCAGACCGCGCTCGACGGCGAAGCCGGCACCAACAGCCCGTTCACCCGCGCGCTTCTCGCCAATATCGCCCAGCCCGGCATCGAGATCCAGCAAGCCATGACCAGGGTCCGGGCCCAGGTCAACGACGAGACCAACAAGGCGCAGCTGCCCTGGGGCCACACCAATCTCACCGGCACGGTCTATCTCAATCCGGCGGCCATGGCCGCGCCCGATGCCGCAGCGTCGGCATCCGTCGTCGCCCAGGCCGGCGAGGTCGAGCTCGAGTTCTGGCGCTCGATCAAGGACACCAACAAGGTCGAGGAGCTCAACGCCTACCTCACAAACTATCCGAACGGCACCTTCAAGCCGCTGGCGCTCGCCCGCATTGCCGCGCTCCAGGACGGCCCCTCGACGACGACGCGCAACCTCACTGCCGGCGTCGATCCCGCGACCTTCACGGATACGGCCGACCAGGTCTCCGAAGACCAGATCGGTCTCGACAAGAACCAGCGCCGCGACGTGCAGCGCCGCCTCACCGGCCTCGGCTTCGACGTCAGGGCGACCGGCAAGTTCGACGAGGAGACCCGCACCGTGATCAAGCGCTGGCAGGCGGCGCGCGGCTATCCCACGACCGGCTATCTCAACAGGCTTCAGCACAAGGCGATGCAGTCCGAGATCGTCTCTGCCCGCGTTACCGCCTCCGACGAGTCCGAGGACGAACCCGCCCGTCGCCGCGCGTCCGGTGGTGGCGGCCGCCGTGCTCACGGCGGTGGCGGTGGCATGGGCGGGCCGGGCGGCTTGTTCGGCCACATGATGGGCGGCCTGTTCCGGCGGTAGTTCGGCGAACGGCGATGCGTGAAGGCAGCTCGATCCCGGGCCGCTTCCGCTTTGGAAACCCTTGCACACCGATGGCCGCAAAGCCGTCTCCGCAGGGCCCGCTCGCGAACAAGAAATCGGCCAGATGCAAGCCTAGCAGAGTTCTTCGCCATCAACCGCAGACGAAGGGGAGCCGAGTTCCATCCAGTGCCGAGGCCGAGTGATTATCAGTCCTATCGCAGCGGCCCGCCGGATCGGTCTGTGTCCCTGAGCTCCATGCCCATCTATATCGGCGCGGCGATGATCGCGGTGGCGATCCTGCTGTCGACCCTGATCACGGGCCTGACCTCCCGCTATGTCGGCCTCGACGGGCCGAACGACGAGAACATGTGGCTGGTCGACCGTCTCACCGGCAACGTCTACCGCTGCCAGGCGGAGGGGCGCGGCAAGGCCTCGTGCGAGCCCGATATCGCCACCGGTAGCCTCAGCGATCGGCCCAGAGCGCCGAAAGACGGCCGTTGAGGCCCTTCGTCTTCGCAGCGCAGCAAGAAAATTGTCTTCGCCGCGAAACGTCCGCGCGAGAGAATACGTAATTGCGAAGGCCGGCATGACGCCGGTTTCGTTTTACGGAGGAGACTTTTCCATGAAGATGTTGCTCACGACCGCAGCTTTTGTCGCGTTCACTCTTTCGTTGTCTCCCGCCTCCGCCGCCATGATGGCGTGCACCGGCGAGAACATGATGAAATCGACGGCCATGATGATGGGCACCGCCGACACGCCGGCCAAGATGGCGGCCAACAAGGAAATGGCCATGGCCAACACCGACATGAGCAACGGCAAGATGAAGAGCGGCTGCATGCATTACATGAAGTCGCAGAAGGCCATGATGGCGAAGTAGGCCTCGTTCATGCCGAACGGCCGCGCTGTCAGCAGATGGCAGCGCGGCATTTTCTTTTGTTGCTCCTGGTCCGCTGCTTTCTCCCGGTGCGAATCCCGCTACATTGCTTCCTGCAATGTCACGCGCGCCCAAACCGATCCCACTCACCACGACACAGGCCCGGCAGATCTGGCTGCACGCCCAGCGGCTTGATGAGCGCACCCCGTTCGGCGAGGGTGCGCAGGCCGTTGCGGATGCGACCGCTCATCTCGGCTACGTGCAGATCGACACCATCAACGTCATCGAGCGCTGCCACCACCACATCCTGTTCAGCCGCATTCCGTCCTACCGCCGCGCCGATCTGCGCCAGGCCCAGAGCGTCGACAGGAGCGTGTTCGAATACTGGACCCATGCGCTGTCCTACATCCCTTCGAACGATTTCCGCTTCTTCCTGCCGGCGATGCGCGAGCACCGGCGCGAAGGGCACAAATGGTTCGCCTCGGTGAAGCCGGCCGACACGCGCAAGGTGATGCGGCTGGTGCGCGCCGCGCCGCTGACGATCCGCGACATCGAGGACGACGTGCTCACCGAGAAGGAGCATCTGTGGCAGAGCCGCAAGCCCTCGAAGCGCGCGTTGCAGCTTGCCTTCTACACCGGCGCCGTGACCATCAGCGAGCGCCAGGGCATGCTCAAGACCTACGAGCTGATGACGCGTCATTTCGGCTGGGACAAGCTGCCGAAGCCGGCATCGGCAAAGGACATCACGGCCTATCTGCTCGATCGTGCGCTGCGGTCGCAGGGCGTGGTGAGTCTCGATTCGGTCTGCCATCTCGACGCGCCGAGCAAGAAGGCGGTCGCGCGCCTGATTGCCGCGCGCGTCCGTCGCGGCGAGCTCGTCCCTGTCGCGATCGACGGCGCCGGCAAGCAGGAGCATTGGGCGGCGCCCGCGGTGCTGGAGGCCGGCGGTGAGGGGCCATCGCCCGATCTCGTCCACATCCTCTCGCCGTTCGATCCCCTGATCATCCAGCGCAAGCGCACCAGTCTCATTTTCGGCTATAACCATCTGTTCGAGGCCTATGTGCCGAAGGCCAAGCGCAAGCTCGGCTATTTCGCGCTTCCGGTGCTGGTCGGCGACGAGATCGTCGCCGCGCTCGATCTCAAGACCGACCGGCAGGCGAAGAAGCTCTTGATGCAGAAATGGACCTGGGTCGGGGAGGGGAGGAAGACCGCGGGGCGCAAGGAGCTCAAGCGTGTGATCGAGGAAGAGCTCGATCGCTTCGAGCGGTTTCAGCTGGCGGATTGAGCGAGGCTGCGCGTCTCGGCGAGCCGATCGATCCAGATGCCGAACGCAATCCGGCCGTGGTGAGCCTGAACGCATCGAGCCATGGCGCATGCATCAACCGGGAGAACTCGACGACGACCGCGATCGCCGCCGCGATGGCCGCAAGCTGCATCCGCGACAGCCGCGGCAGCAAAACCCCGACCAGCAAGAACACCATCGTGGCCCACAACAGCGAGCCGCCATACTTCACGACGAAGGCGGGAAGGCCGAGCGGGAGGCCGTGCCAGCGCAGGGACAGTCCGCAGGCGATCACGACCAGCGCCAGCCCGGCCCGGACCAGGGATGTCCGAAGCGGCGCAACCGGTTTGACCGGTTGCGCCCCATGCATTGCTTGCTCCATTGACTCTTTCGCGGCGATGCTCAAAACCCCGGATCAGCCCATAAAAGCAACAACCCCGGGGGGAAGCCATGAGCCAGACCACGACCTATGCCGGTTCCGCCGGCACAGCCAAGACGGAAATCGAGACCTCGACCATCCGCGCCATCTCCTGGCGCCTGATCCCGTTCCTGGTGCTGGCCTACTTCTTCTCCTATCTCGACCGCGTCAATCTCGGCTTCGCCGCGCTGACCATGAACGCGGAGCTGAAATTCACGCCGCTGATCTTCTCCTGGGGCGCCGGCATCTTCTTCATCGGCTATTTCATCTTCGAGGTGCCGAGCAATCTGGCGCTGGAAAAGTTTGGCGCCAGCCGCTGGATCGCCCGCATCATGGTGACCTGGGGCATCATCTCGGCGCTGATGGCGATGGTCAGCGGCGTGACGAGCTTCTACGTCCTGCGCTTCCTGCTCGGCGTCGCCGAAGCCGGCTTCTTCCCCGGCATCATCCTCTATCTCACCTATTGGTATCCGGCCGAGTATCGTGCCCGCTTCCTCGCGGCCTTCGCCATCGCCGTCCCGGTCTCGACCGTGATCGGTGCGCCGGTCTCGGGCCTCTTGCTCGGGCTCGACGGCGTGATGGGGCTGAAGGGCTGGCAGTGGCTCTTCATCATCGAAGGCATCCCGTCGGTGCTGCTCGGCATCGTCACCTGGTTCTACCTCACCGACAGGCCGGAGAAGGCGGATTGGCTCTCGGCCGAGCAGAAGGCCTGGCTCAAGGCGAAGCTCGATTCCGAAATTGCCGCCAAGCAGGCGGTGAAGCATCTGTCGCTCGGTGAAGCGCTGTCCTCGCCCAAGGTGATCGCGCTCAGCCTGATCTATTTCGGCTTCGTCGGTGCGCTCTATGGCATGCAGTTCTGGCTGCCGCAGATCGTGAAAGCGTTCGGTCTCACCAATGCCCAGACCGGCTTCGTCACCGCGATCCCGTATCTGTTCGGCACCATCGCGATGATCCTGTGGGCGCGGCATTCCGATGCGACGCGCGAGCGCGTGATGCATGTCGGCGCGCCGCTGCTGCTCACCGCGGTCGCGCTCGGCGTCTCCTCCTATCTCACCGACCCCACCCTGACGATGGTGGTGCTGACGGTGGCCGCGATCGGCGTGTTCTGCTGCTTCGGCGTGTTCTGGACGCTGCCGACCGCCTGGCTCTCCGGCACGGCCGCGGCCGGCGGCATCGCCCTGATCAACTCGATCGGCAACCTCGCCGGCTTCGGCGGGCCGTATTTGATCGGCTGGGTCAAGGAAGCCACCGGCCAGACCTCGACCGGACTGCTGGTGCTCGCGGTGCTGCCCCTGCTCGCCGGCATTTTGGTGTTTGTCGGCGGCCACGACAGCAAGCACGAGTTCGCCGGGCAGGGGCGGTAAAGCACCACTCACGACTGCGTAGCCTGGATGGAGCAAAGCGAAATCCGGGACCACGCGCACGATGCTCCAAAGGCCCCGGATTGCGCTGCGCCCATCCGGGCTGCGAGCTGTCTCATCCAACGTCGCCCTGGCGCAAGCCAGGGCCCATACTCCGCGGCTCCTCTTGGGGCACGCGGGGAGACGGCCTCTTCCAGCAACCGAGTTCAGGGGTAATGGGCCCTGGCTTTCGCCAGGGCGACAGGGATCACCACCCCTTAACGATCACGCTTTCCTGATGACTGACGATTATTGACTTTTATCAGTGATTAGTCGACATTCCTCTCATTGCAGTCGCAGGAGTGTCCTCCGATGTTCGTCCGGTCGGTTTTATCCAGCTATTCCAAGCTCTTGGCGGGTGTGTCGCTGGCCTTGATGGCCGCTGCGCTGGCCGGGTGCAATGACACCGTCGCCGAGAAGGCCGAGCCTCCGCGGCCGGTCCTGGTCGCGACCGCGCATTATGATGCAGAGACCCCGGAGCGCAGCTTCGTCGGCACCGTCAGGCCCCGGATCGAGAGTGATCTCGGCTTCCGTGTCGCCGGCAAGGTCGCCAAGCGCCTCGTGGAGGTCGGCCAGACCGTCGAGATCGGCCAGCCGCTCGCCACCCTCGACGAGGTCGACCTGAAGCTCCAGGCCGAGCAGTCCGTGGCCGAGCAGACCGCTGCGACCGGCGTGCTGGCCCAGGCCGCCGCCGCCGAGCAGCGCGCCAAGGATCTGAAGGCCAAGGGCTGGACCACGGACGCGCAGATGGATTCGAGCCGCGCCGCCGCCGATGAGGCCCGCGCACGGTTGAACCGGGCCGAGCGCTCGGTCGAGCTGACCAAGAATTCCCTTTCCTACGCGACGCTCAACGCCGACGCCCGTGGCGTCGTCACCGCAACGCTGATCGAACCCGGCCAGGTGGTTGCCGCAGGCCAGGCTTCGATCCGTGTCGCCCGCTTTGCCGAGAAGGAAGCGGTCGTCGCGATCCCTGAGACGCTGGTCGGACGTGCCAAGTCGGGCGCCGCCAGCGTCACTCTTTGGTCGGAGCCGGGCAAGAAATATACGGCCAAGCTGCGCGAGATCGCGCCCACCGCGGACACCGCCACGCGCACCTATCTCGCAAAGTTCTCGCTGCCCGAGGCCGACGACAAGGTTTCGCTCGGCATGACCGCGACGCTGACGCTGTCGGACGCCGCCACCGAGCGCGTCGCGCGGCTGCCGCTGTCGGCGCTGTTCAACGAAGGCGGCAAGCCCTCCTTCTACGTCGTCGACGACAACGGCGCGGTGACGCTGAAGCCGGTGGTGGTGAAGTCCTACGAGAGCAACGACGTCATCATCACCAGCGGTGTCGAAGAGGGCGCCAGGATCGTCGCTCTCGGCGTGCAGAAGCTCGATCCGGGCCAGAGGGTGCGGGTCGTCTCGTCACTGTCTTTCTAGGGGCGCCCCGAAGGGCGAACTCTATGGTGCGCAATTGCGCACCTGAGAATCTCGAGATTCCGGGTCTGGTCCTTCGGACCATCCCGGAATGACAAGAGAAGTCGAGTTTCGTCGTGTGAGGTGAGTTTCGGCCCAAGCGCAAATGCTGGGGCTGAAGCGGCGAAGCGATCCAGAACCTGCCCAGCCCCCTGGATTGCTTCGCTGCCTCGCGACGACGGGTTGAACTGAGTGGCTGTCGTTTTTTGCAACTGGATCGTCTTTTCGGAGAGAGCGATGAAGCGCTTCAACCTTTCGGCCTGGGCCGTCAGCCATCCGACGCTGGTCCTGTTCCTGATGCTCGTGCTCGGTGTCGCCGGCTTCTTCTCCTATCAGAAGCTCGGCCGCGCCGAGGATCCGTTCTTCACGGTGAAGGTGGTCAACGTCTCCGTGATCTGGCCGGGCGCGACCGCGCAGGAGATGCAGACCCAGGTCGCCGATCCCATCGAGAAGAAGATCCAGGAGCTGCCCTATTTCGAGAAGGTGCAGACCTATTCCAAGCCGGCCTTCACCGCGCTCCAGGTCACCTTCCGCGACTCGACGCCGCCGAAGGACGTGCCGTACCTCTTCTATCTGCTGCGCAAGAAGCTTGTTGACGTGCAGGGCCAGCTGCCCGCCGGCATCCTCGGACCCGTCGTCAACGACGAGTTCTCCGACGTCGATTCGATCCTCTACATGATGACCGGCGACGGCGCCGACTATGCCCAGCTCAAGAAGGTGTCCGAAGGCTTCCGTCAGCGCCTCCTGAAGGTGCCGGGCGTGACCAAGGTCGACGTCTACGGCAATCAGGACGAGCGCATCTTCGTCGAGTTCAGCCACGCCAAGCTCGCCACCCTCGGCATCACGCCGCAGGCGCTGTTCGACTCGCTTGCCAAGCAGAACAACGTGACCCCGGCCGGCACGGTCGAGACCTCCTCGCAGCGCGTGCCGCTGCGCGTCACCGGCGCGCTCGACGGCGCCAAGGCCGTGGCCGAGACCCCGGTCGAGAGCAACGGTCGCGTCTTCCGCCTGGGGGATATCGCCACCGTCACGCACGGCTATGTCGATCCGCCGAGCTTCGTCGTGCGCCAGGAAGGCAAGGCCGCGATCGGCATCGGCGTCGTCACCGCCAAGGGCGCCAACATCCTCGATCTCGGCAAGGAGGTCGAGAAGGCCACGGCCGAGTTCATGAAGGCGGTGCCGCAGGGCATCGATGTCAAGCTCATCGCAGACCAGCCCAAGGTGGTCGAGCACGCCGTCGGCGAGTTCGTGCACTCCTTCATGGAGGCGCTCGTCATCGTGCTGTTCGTCTCGTTCCTGGCGCTCGGCTGGCGTACCGGCATCGTGGTCGCGCTCTCCGTGCCGCTGGTGCTCGGCATCGTCTTCATCGTCATGAACACGATGTCGCTCGACCTGCACCGCATCACGCTCGGCGCTCTGATCATCGCGCTCGGCCTGCTCGTCGACGACGCCATCATCGCGGTCGAGATGATGGTGGTGAAGATGGAGCAGGGCTGGGACCGTATGCGGGCGGCATCCTTTGCCTGGGAATCCACTGCGTTTCCGATGCTCACGGGAACGCTGGTCACGGCCGCTGGCTTCCTCCCCATCGGCTTTGCCAATTCCGCGGTCGGCGAATATGCCGGCAGCATCTTCTGGATCGTGGCGATCTCGCTGGTCGCCTCCTGGTTCGTGGCGGTGATCTTCACGCCCTATATCGGCGTCAAGCTGCTGCCCAACATCAAGGTGCACCACAACCACGATCCGCACGCGGTCTATGAGACCCGCATGTATCGCGGCCTGCGCGCCGTCGTGCAGTGGTGCGTCAATCACCGCATCACGGTGGTGGTCGCGACCGTCGGCGTCTTCGTCGCCTCGATCGTCGGCTTCGGCCATGTCCAGCAGCAGTTCTTCCCGCTGTCGGAGCGGCCCGAGCTGTTCCTCCAGCTGCGCCTGCCGGAAGGCACGGCCTTCAACGTCACCGAGAAGGCGGTGAAGAAGGCCGAGACGCTGCTCAAGGACGACCAGGACATCGAGACCTATACCGCCTATGTCGGCCAGGGCTCGCCCCGATTCTGGCTCGGCCTCAACCCGCAGCTGCCGAACGAGGCCTTCGCCGAGATCGTCATCGTCGCCAAGGGCGTCGAGGCGCGCGAGCGCATCAAGGCCAAGATCGAAAATGCGGCTGCCGAAGGTTTTCTGTCCGAGGCGCGCGTCCGCGTCGACCGCTTCAACTTCGGTCCGCCGGTCGGCTTCCCCGTGCAGTTCCGCGTGATCGGTCCCGATGCCAACAAGGTGCGCGAGATCGCCTACCAGGTCCGCGACGTCATGCGCGAGAACAAGAGCGTCAAGGATGTCCAGCTCGACTGGAACGAGCAGTCGCCCTACCTCAAGCTCGTCGTCGACCAGGACCGCGCCCGCGCCATGGGCCTGACCCCGCAGGACGTGTCGCAGGCGCTCGCAATGCTGATCTCGGGCTCGCAGGTCACGACCGTGCGCGACGGCATCGAGAAGGTCGGCGTGGTCGCCCGTGCGGTCCCGTCCGAGCGCCTCGACCTCGGCGGCGTCGGCGACCTCACCATCACCTCGCGCAATGGCGTTGCCGTGCCGCTGCAGCAGATTGCCAAGATCGAGTACTCCCACGAGGAGCCGATCATGTGGCGGCGCAACCGCGACATGGCGATCACCGTGCGCTCCGATGTCGTCGACGGCGTGCAGGCGCCCGACGTCACCAACCAGATCACGCCGAAGCTGAAGGCGATCAAGGATCATCTCGAGCCGGCCTACCGCATCGAGCCGGGCGGCGCGTTCGAGGAATCCGCCAAGGGCAACGCCTCGATCTTCATCCTCTTCCCGGTGATGGTCATGGTGATGTTGACGCTCTTGATGATCCAGCTTCAGAGCTTCTCGCGCCTGATCCTGGTGTTCCTGACCGCGCCGCTCGGCATCGTCGGCGCGTCCCTCGGCCTCAACGTCGCCAACGCCCCGTTCGGCTTCGTGGCGCTGCTCGGCCTGATCGCGCTCGCCGGCATGATCATGCGCAACGCGGTCATCCTGGTCGACCAGATCGAGACCGACGTTTCTCATGGCTTGACGCGCCGGGAGGCGATCGTGGAGGCGACCGTCCGCCGGGCCCGTCCGGTGGTGCTGACGGCGCTGGCCGCCATCCTCGCCATGATCCCGCTGTCGCGCTCGGCGTTCTGGGGCCCGATGGCGATCACCATCATGGGTGGCCTGTTCGTGGCGACCTTCCTCACACTCCTGTACCTGCCGGGCCTCTATGCCCTGTGGTTCAGGAAGAGCCTGGACGAGGCCGGCACCCCCGAGCAGCCTGCCGCGCCGCAGCATGGGAGCGATGACCCGCACGCAATTCCGCTTGCTGAAGCGGCTGAATAAGTGAGAAGAAGTGCTGATTGACGAGTCCTGACAGATGACACTGATTGCGGAACATATCGAAGGCGACACCCGGGATCGTATCCTCGAGGTGGCCGAGCGGCTGTTCCGCCAGATCGGCTACCAGAAGACCACGGTCGGTGACATCGCCAAGGAGCTCAGGATGAGCCCGGCCAATGTCTATCGCTTCTTCGAATCGAAGAAGGCGATTCACCAGGCGGTGGCCCGTTCGCTGATGGGCGAGGTTGAGATCGAAGCGCAGCGGATCGTGGCGAGGCCCGGTCCGGTGCTCCCGCGCTTCCGCGAGCTGCTCACCACCATCCATCGCATGAACACCGAGCGCTATGTCGGCGACAACAAGCTGCATGAGATGGTCGAGATCGCGATGCAGGAGGACTGGGACGTCTGCGTCGCCCATATGGAGTGCATTGCCGGGGTGATCGGCCAGATGATCGCGCAAGGCGCGGCCTCCGGCGAGTTCGAGGCCCCGGACCTGCAATTGGCCGCGCTCTGCGCCTCCACGGCGATGATGCGCTTCTTCCACCCCCAGATGATCGCCCAGTGCGCCACCAAGCCGGGCCCGACCATCGACCAGATGATCGATTTCGTCATCGCGGGTCTGTCGCCGCGTCACTGATCAATGTTTTGAGTTGACCGTCATTCCGGGGCGATGCGAAGCATCGAACCCGGAATCTCGAGATTCCGGGCTCGGTCCTGCGGACCGCCCCGGAATGACGGAAAACGGAGAAGCAAGCGCGTGACCGACAAAGACCTCTACTTCTACGAACCCTCCAAGGGCCACGGCCTCAAGCACGATCCGTTCAACGCCATCATTGCGCCGCGGCCGATCGGCTGGATCTCCTCCCGCGACACCAGGGGCCACGTCAACCTCGCGCCCTACAGCTTCTTCAACGCGTTCGCTTACGTGCCGCCGATCATCGGCTTCTCCTCCACCAACTGGAAGGACACGGTCGAGAACATCAAGCAGACCGGCGAGTTCGTCTGGAATCTCGCCACCATGGATCTTGCCAGGCACATGAACGCGACTGCCGCGCATGTCGCCCCCGAGGTCGACGAGTTCGAGGTCGCCGGCCTCACCGCCGTGCCCGGCAAGCTCGTCAACGTGCCGCGCGTGGCTGAGAGCCCGGTCGCCTTCGAGTGCAAGGTGTCCGACATCGTCCGCCTCAAGGGCGCCGACGGCAGGGAGGCCGATGCCTGGCTGACGCTGGGCGAGGTCGTCGCGGTCCATATCGACAAGGCCATGATCAAGGACGGCGTCTACCAGACCGCCGCCGCCCGCCCAATCGTCCGCGCCGGCCGCCGGGGCGACTATTTCGAGATCAAGCCGGAAAACATGTTCGAGATGGTCCGGCCGGATTAGGTCCGGCCACCGCTCTCTCCACACGTCATTCCGGGGCGACGCGTAGCGTCGAGCCCGGAATCCATACTCCCGATCGTGGTTATGGATTCCGGGTTCACGCTACGCGTGCCCCGGAATGACGGTGGCAAAAGCGGCTCTCCATCCCTCCCGGAACTGCCCCCACGCCTGGCCGTTATGGCCCCTGGGGCGGCCGCCCGGCCGCGTCAATTTCGCAGGGGAAGTGTTCACCTCCGCCAGCCACTTTCCGCTAAAATGCCGGTCACCCGCGCTGATCCATGAGGTCCGCCATGAGCTTCCGCCGCGACACCATCACAAAACCGGTCTTCTCCTGGGCGCGCGGCGTGCTGCCGGCGATGTCCGAAACCGAGCGCGAGGCGCTGGAGGCCGGCGACGTCTGGTGGGACGCCGATCTGTTCACCGGCAACCCCGATTGGGCGAAGCTGCTGAAGGTCCCGCAGGCGACCCTGACCGACGAGGAGCAGGCCTTCCTCAACGGCCCGGTCGATGAGCTCTGCGCCATGCTCGACGAGTGGAAGATCTTTTGGGAATGGCGCGATTTGCCGCCGGATGTCTGGCATTTCGTCAAGCGCGAAAAGTTCTTCGGCATGATCATTCCGAAGGAGTTCGGCGGCCTCGGCTTCTCGCCCTATGCCCATTCGGAAGTCGTGCGCAAGATCTCGACCCGCTCGATCGCTGCCGCCGTCACGGTGATGGTGCCGAACTCGCTCGGCCCCGGCGAGCTCCTGATGCGCTTCGGCACCAAGGAGCAGCAGGCGCGCTGGCTGCCGCGGCTGGCCAACGGCCGCGACATTCCCTGCTTCGGCCTCACCAGCCCGGAAGCCGGCTCCGACGCCGCCTCGATGGTGGACAGCGGCGTCATCTGCAAGGGCACCTTCGAAGGCCGCGAGGTCGTGGGCCTCAGGCTCAACTGGCACAAGCGCTACATCACGCTCGGCCCCGTCGCGACGCTGCTCGGACTCGCCTTCAAGGCCTATGACCCCGACCACCTCGTGGGCCAGCAGGAAGAGCTCGGCATTACCGTGGCGCTGATCCCGAGCAATCTGCCCGGCGTCGAGATCGGCCACCGCCACCTGCCGTCGATGCAGGTCTTCCAGAACGGCCCGAACCGGGGCCGCGACGTCTTCATTCCGCTCGATTACGTCATCGGCGGCAAGGAGCGCCTCGGGCAGGGCTGGAAGATGCTGATGACGGCGCTTGCCGCCGGCCGCGGCATCTCGCTGCCGTCGCTGTCGGCCGCGGGCGCCGCCTATGCCGCGCGCACCACCGGCGCCTACGCCCGCATCCGCGAGCAGTTCGGCATCTCCATCTCCAAGTTCGAAGGTGTCGAGGAGCCGCTCGCGCGTATCGTCGCCACCGCCTATCAGCTCGACGCGGCACGGCGGCTGACCTGCGCGGCGCTCAATGCCGGCGTCCATCCCGCCGTCATCTCCGGCATCATGAAGCTGCACGCGACCGAGCGGATGCGTACCGCCGTCGACGACGCCATGGATATCCACGGCGGCAAGGCCGTGATCGACGGTCCGCAAAACTATCTCGGCAATCTCCACCGCGCCGTTCCGGTCGGCATCACGGTCGAGGGCGCCAATATCCTCACCCGCAATCTCATCGTGTTCGGGCAGGGCGCGATCCGCGCCCATCCCTATCTGCTCGACGAGATGAACGCGCTCGCCGACACCGACCGAGAACGCGGTTTGACGGCATTCGACACCGCGTTCTGGAAGCATGTCGGCCACAGCTTTCAGACACTCTTTCGTGCCTTCGGCCGGAGCTGGACCTTCGGCGCGTTCGCGTCGGCGCCGGATGCGGGCGACGCCACGCCATTCTATCGCCAGCTCTCGCGCTATTCGGCGGCGTTTGCGCTCTGTGCCGACATGGCGCTGCTCACGCTCGGCGGCGCGCTCAAGCGCAAGGAGATGCTGTCGGCGCGCTTCGGCGACATTCTGTCCGAGCTGTATCTGCTCTCGGCCGCGCTGAAACGCTGGCAGGACGAGGGCCGGCAGACGGAGGACTTTGCCGCGCTGGAATGGTGCATGGCGACCGGCTTCAAGACCATTGAAAATCGGCTCGCCGAAATTCTCGCCAATCTGCCGAACCGCTTCGTCGCCGGATTCCTCAAGCTCGTGGTCCAGCCCTTTGGCGCCCGTGTGCTCGGCCCGTCCGACCGGGTCGTGCATCAATGCGCGAGCCTCGTGCTGGAGCCGTCGGCGGCACGTGACCGCCTGACGGCCGACCTCGCTCATGTCGACGATGACGGCGGCTTTGCCCGGCTGGAGCGCGCCTTCAAGCTGGTCGCGGGCACCGATGCGATCGCCAAGCGCATGCGCGCCGCGCACATCAGCGACTGGAAGGAGGCGGTCGCCAAGGGGGTGGTCACGCAGGCTGAGGGCGAGCAGCTCGCCGCAACCCGCGAGGCCGTCACGAAGGTGATCGAGGTCGACGATTTTGCGCCGGAGGCGCTGTCGCCGATTTACAAGAAAACCGGAGATGTGCATCAGTTCTTCCAGGAACTCGGTGAACAGAGGGCGGCGAGCTGATGGCACGACCGGTATTCATCGTCGACGGCAGCCGGACGCCGTTCCTGAAGGCGCGCTCGGGGCCGGGGCCGTTCACACCGGTCGATCTCGCCGTGCAATGCGGCCGGCCGCTCCTGGCGCGCCAGCCGTTTTCGCCCACAAGCTTCGACCAGGTCATCCTCGGCTGCGTCAACGTGATCGCGGACGAGATGAACCCGGCTCGCGTCGCGGCGCTTCGGCTCGGCATGGGCGAGGACATGGTCGCCTTCACGGTGCAGATCAATTGCGGCTCCGGCATGCAGTCGATCGACACCGCCTACCGCTACATTCGCGAGGGCCACGCCGACATGATCCTGGCCGGCGGCACCGAGGCGCTGAGCCACGCGCCGCTGGTGTGGCCGAATTCCGGCGTGCGCTGGTTTGCCGGTCTTGCCACGGCGAAGGGCGTGGCCGCAAAGCTCGCCGCCGCCTTCAAATTGCGGCCGCGCTATCTCAAGCCGATCATCGGCCTCGAGCGCGGCCTGACCGACCCCATCACAGACTTGAACATGGGCCAGACCGCCGAGGTCGTCGGCCATCTCTTCGGTATCACCCGCGCACAGTCCGACGCCTACGCAGCCGAGAGCCATCGCCGGCTCGCGCACGCGCAAGGCGCGGGTTTTCTGAAGGGCGAGGTCGAGACCGCCTTTTCCCGCGACGGCAAGTTCTTCGACCATGACGACGGCGTGCGGCCGGACTCCACGGCCGAGACGCTCGCAAAGCTGAGGCCGGTGTTCGAGCGCCCTTGGGGCCAGGTCACCGCCGGCAATTCCTCGCAAATCACCGATGGCGCCTCCTGGGTGATCCTCGCCTCCGACGCGGCAGTCGCAAAGCACAAGCTGACGCCGAAGGCCGTCATCGTCGACAGCAACTGGGCCGCGCTCGATCCCAGCATCATGGGGCTTGGTCCCGTGATGTCGGCGACGCCGCTGCTTGCGCGCAACAACCTCACCATCAAGGACGTCGAGACCTGGGAGCTGAACGAAGCTTTCGCAACTCAGGTGCTCGGCTGCCTCGCCGCCTGGAACGACGACAAGTTCTGCCGCGAGATTTTGGGGCTCGACGGCGCGGCCGGCGAGATCGACCGTGACAAGCTCAATGTCGACGGCGGCGCGATCTCGCTCGGCCATCCCGTCGGCACCTCCGGCAACCGCATCGTGCTGCATCTGGTCAACGCGATGAAGCGGCTCGGCACCCGGCGCGGCGTTGCCACCGAATGCATCGGCGGCGGGCTCGGCGGCGCCATGCTGATCGAGGCGGTGTGACCATGGATTCCAGGATCATGACCGCGCTCGGCGACCGCGTGCTGACGCTCGGGCCTCAGCCCGCGGCAGACAGTCCATACAAGCACTTCAAGCTCACGCGCGATGCCGACGGTGTCGCCTGGCTGCTGTTCGATCGCGCCGATGCGAGCGCCAATACGCTCTCCTCCGACGTGATGGAAGAGTTCGACGCGGTGCTCGCCGCGATCGAGACCGAACGCCCCGCAGGTCTCGTGATCCGCTCGGCCAAACCGTCCGGCTTCATCGCCGGCGCCGACGTCAACGAATTCCGCGGCGCCAGCGATCCCGAGATGGTGGAGACGCGCATCCGCGCCGCGCATGCCGTCGTCGACCATCTGGAGGCCTTGAGGCTGCCGACGGTCGCGGTCATCCACGGCTTCTGCCTCGGCGGCGGGCTCGAGGTCGCGCTCGCCTGCCAGTCGCGCATTGCCATCGAGGGGGCGCGCTTCGGCTTCCCGGAGGTGATGCTCGGCCTGCATCCCGGTCTCGGCGGCACTGCCCGTTTCACCGCGCTGGTCAATCCGACCCAGTCGATGGCCTTGATGCTGACCGGTCGCACTATCGATGCGCGCCGCGCCAAATCGCTCGGCCTCGTCGACACCGTGACGCAGGAGCGCCACGTCCGTGGCGCGGTGAAGGACGTGCTGTTCGGCCGGCTGAAGCGGGCCAAGCCCGGCCTGCTGACGCGGGCGGCCAATCTCGGGCCGGTGCGTGGACTGCTGGCCAAGCGCATGCGCTCGGAGGCGGCGAAGGCCGCACCGCGCGAGCACTATCCGGCGCCTTACGCGCTGATCGATCTCTGGGAAACGCATGGCGGCAGCAAGGCCGCGATGTTGGCGGCCGAGCAGGCGTCGTTCGCCAAGCTGATGGTGACGCCGACCGCGCAGAATCTGATCCGCGTGTTCTTTCTGCGCGAGCAGATGAAGAAGGCGGCAGGCTCCGGCAAAAAGGTGAAGCATGTCCATGTCATCGGCGCCGGCGCCATGGGCGGCGACATCGCAGCATGGTGTGCGGGGCAGGGGCTGCGGGTCTCGCTCGCCGACATGAAGGCGGAACCGATCGCAGGGGCGGTGAAGCGCGCGGCCGAGCTTTACGGCAAGATCATCCGCAAGCCCACCGAGGTGCGCGACGCCCTCGATCGCCTGATTCCGGACATGGACGGCGAGGGCGTCCGCAACGCCGATCTCGTCATCGAGGCGGTGCCGGAAAAGCTGGAGCTCAAGCAGAAAGTCTATGCCGGTCTCGAGCCGAAGATGAAGCCGGGTGCGATTCTTGCGACCAACACCTCGAGCATTCCGCTTCAGGATCTGCGCACCACGCTGGCGCGGCCCGAGCGGCTGGTCGGGCTGCACTTCTTCAATCCGGTGTCGCGGCTGCAATT
Organism: Bradyrhizobium sp. B025; assembly: GCF_042257955.1. Classification (NCBI taxonomy): domain Bacteria; kingdom Pseudomonadati; phylum Pseudomonadota; class Alphaproteobacteria; order Hyphomicrobiales; family Nitrobacteraceae; genus Bradyrhizobium; species Bradyrhizobium sp. B025. The sequence continues at coordinate 1,902,919 of NZ_CP170150.1, forward strand.
GGTCGAGGTCGTCAGCCATGACGGCAACGAGCTGGCGGTCCTGAAGGAGGCGCTCGCCTTTGTGGGTGCGATCGACCGCCTGCCGCTCGCCGTGAAGAGCTCGCCCGGCTTCCTCGTCAACCGCGCGCTGACGCTCTACATGCTGGAGGCAATGGTGATGCTGGACGAGAAGACCGACCAGCGCCTGATCGACGCCGCGGCCGAGCAGTTCGGCATGCCGATGGGACCGATCGAGCTTGCCGACCAGGTCGGGCTCGACATCTGCCTCGATGTCGGCGACATGCTGCGCACCAAGTTCGGCGATCTGCTGCCGCCGACGCCGGCCTGGCTGCGCGAGAAGGTCGCCAAAGGCGAACTCGGCCGCAAGACCGGCAGGGGCTTCTACACCTGGAAGGACGGCAAGGCCGAGAAGGTGCCGCTTCCCGAGACCGGCCCGCGCGTGACCGACCAGATGATCGACCGCCTGGTGCTGCCGATGTCCAACGTCTGCGTCGCGGCGCTGCGCGAGGGCATTGTCGAGGATCCCGATGCGGTCGACGGCGCCATGATCTTCGGCACGGGGTATGCGCCGTTCCGCGGCGGCCCGCTGAACTATGCGCGCACGCGCGGCGTGGATAATGTCGTGTCGACTTTGCGCGAGCTTGCCGATCGATTCGGCGGACGTTTCGCGCCTGACGCGGGCTGGGACAATTTGAAATAGGGATGATGTCGGCAAAAGGTGCTATTATGGGTAGTGGAGCCCGTGGAGGAGCATCGCCGATGCCGACGATCCCGTTCTTCAAGCATGCGACCTTGCGCGAGATCATCATCACGCGGCTGTGCTGTGCGGCTGATGCCGTCGTGATCCTGTGCTGCGCAATTTATCTCGTCGAATGTTACCGCGCGGCAGGATTGCGCTGGCCGTGGCTGATCGTGGCACTCCTGATCGGTTATTTCCTCGCTGATTTTTTTTCGGGGCTGGTGCATTGGGCGGTCGACACGTGGCTGGACGAGGGGGTGCTCGGCCGCGGCATCGCGATGACGCGAGAGCATCACACCCATCCGAGCCACGTCCTGCTCTACGAATTCCTCGACCAGGCTTCCCTCGGTGCGGCACCGAGCGCCGTGGTGGTCGGCATTGCGGCCGCGATCACGGCGTTGTTCCCGGTTTCCGCGCTCACTTACGCGCTGATGATCGTCTGGTTCGTGATCGCGACTTGCATGCTGTTTGGCATGAGCTTTCATAATCTTGCGCATTGGCGGGTCCGCCCGCCGCTCCTGCGCATGGCGCAAAGGCTGCATCTGGTCTGCTCACCCGAGCATCATTTGCGTCACCACCGCGACCACACTGTCCGCTATTGTGTCATCAATGGATGGGCCAACTATCCGTGCGACCGTCTCCGGCTTTGGAGCAGGCTGGAACGGCTCGTGACGGCAACGACAGGGCGCACGCCGCGGGCCGACGATGCGGAGTGGCAACGCAAGCTCAACGATACCGGAATCTTCGTCGGGACGCCGCGGCCGGCTGGATAGCGCAAGCTTGTCGCGTGCCGATGTTGCGCAAGGCGCCGCGGCTTTGTATCCAGAGCCGAGAGCCGCGGAGATCAACCATATGACCGACACGCACGTCAAAACCCCTATCAGCTCCGGTACCGAGCCGAGCGGCGATCTCTGCATTCGCACGCTGGCGATGCCGGCCGACACCAACGCCAATGGCGACATTTTCGGCGGCTGGTTGCTCAGCCAGATGGACGTCGGCGGCGGCGTGTTCGCCTCGAAGATCGCGAAGTCGCGCACCGTGACGGTTGCGATCGAGGCGATGAATTTTCGCAAAGCGGTGTATGTCGGCGATCTCGTCTCTGTCTACGCCAATCTCGTGCGGGTCGGGCGCACCTCACTCACCGTGCATCTCGAAGCCTGGGCGCTTCGCCGCAGGGAGGCGCACCCGTTCCTCGTCACCGACGGCAACTTCACCTATGTCTCGATCGACGATCACGGCCGTCCGCAGTCGATAACCCCCACCGATACGCCGATCGCGACGTAGCCGCCGCGGCGCATCACCGCGCGACGTTGCGTCCGCGGTCGTCGCGTCTTCGCCAAGAACAAGTCATAAAACGGATGAGGTCCCGGCGTACTCAATTGCGTGTCGATTCGGGGTGGAAACGGCCTCAAATGCCCAGGAACCTTTGGGCAGAAGTGTCGTTATTTGCCCGCACTTGAGGAATCCACGGGCCATGCCGGACAGCTACATCATCGAAGTTAATTCACAGACCGCAGGTATCGTCGTTCGCTCTCAAGGAGGCTATTGCTTCTTCGCCTCATCCGACCGCTTCTACCGCCTCGAAGGCCAGCTCTTCCGCAACGCCCGCGAAGCCGAGCGCGCTGCGCGCAAGCTGGTTAACGGCGATGTGAAAGAAGCGGCGTAGCCCCTGTCATTCCGGGGCGCGCGTAGCGCGAACCCGGAATCTTTTGCCGCGCACTTCGCCTTACCCCCTCCCGCAAGGGGAGAGGGTAAGAAGCGACATCACAATTTCGTCGCCGCGCGTGACAGCAGCTTCCAGTCGTCGCCCTGCTTCTGCCAGTTCATCAGGATGTGAAGGTTGGTCGGCACTTTTTTCCCATCGGCCGCCATCTCCTGTTCCGCGACCCAGTGGAAGCGCACGATCGCGGCCGGGCCGACGACCTTGATGGTCGGGTCCTTGTATTCGATCGACAGGAATTTCGATTTGCCGTCGGTGGCGTTGGTGATGAAGGTCGCCTTGTCCTCCACCTTGCCGCTGGAATGGCTGTAGCTCAGATCGTCCCAGCACAGCGCGCCGAGCGCCTTCGGATCGGCCGCGATCTGGGCGAGGCGGAAGGCCTCGACCTTCTTCGCCACGGCTTCTTCGTCCGCCGCCGCGGCCAGCGCCGGTGTCGTAAGGGCGAGCGCAGAGATGGCGAGAGCTGGAACGGCAAGGGTCGAGAGAGCCAGATCGCGTCGGTTGATCGTCATCGTTTCCTCCTTTTTGCTCTTGATGAGAGTGTTACAGCCGCGCGCGGCTTTGTCGAGTGGTCACGTCGTCGTCATGCGCATGCGTCATTGCGTGATCGCAGCCATATTGATACGTGTCGCGCATCGATGCGTCGTGCATTTGGGAAAGTACGGAAATGATCGAGGCCAAGGACAATGCGACGGGCAGGGCATTGCTGTTCGACATCGACGGTACGCTTGCCAATACCGACCCGCTGCACTTGAAGGCTTTCAACGAGGTGCTCGGCCCTCGCGGCCATGTCTTCGATCACGCGCGGTTCTCGAGGGAGCTGCAAGGGTTCGCCAATGTATCGATCGGTGAGCGCTTTCTGCCCGACGAGGCGCCGGAACGGCGCGCCTCGATCCTCGATGAGAAGGAGGAAGTCTTCCGCGCGCTCGTCGCCGGGCAGATCGAGCCGCTGCCGGGTCTGATGGCGCTGCTCGACCGGGCGGACGCGGCCGGCGTTCCCATGGTTGCCGTGACCAACGCGCCGCGTCTCAACGCCGAACTGCTGCTCTCCGGCCTCGGCATCACGGACCGTTTCAAGGCGCTCGTGATCGGCGACGAGCTGCCGCACGGCAAGCCGCATCCGCTGCCCTATCAGGAAGGCTTGCGCTTCGTCGGCGCGAGGCCGGAAACCTCGGTCGCATTCGAGGACTCCCGCACCGGCGTGCAATCGGCCACCGCGGCCGGCATTCCGACCATCGGCATCCGGACCAGCCTCAGCCATGCCGACCTGGTTGCCGCCGGCGCGGTCGCCTCCGCCGGCGCCTTCGACGATCCGGCCCTGCTCGCGCCTCTGGCTGCCGCGATGGCGTGGTGAGAGGCCTCATCCGTTAACCGTGATCGGCGGGCGCATTGACCGATGGCGCGAACCGCCGCACCATGCACCTTCCTGATTTGAGGCCATTGCCGTGACCGGATTGACCCATCGCCAAGCCGAAATCCTCAACATCGCGCGCGCCTCCGGCCGGGTTATGGTCGAGGAGCTCGCGCGCCGGTTCGAGGTCTCGGCGCAGACCATCCGCAAGGATCTCAACGATCTCTGCGAACGGCGTTCGCTGACCCGCATCCATGGCGGCGCCATCATCGCCTCGGGCGTGGAAAACCTCGCCTATGAGGCGCGCCGCTTCGTTGCCGCCGAGGAGAAGAAGGCGATCGGGGCTGCGGCCGCATCGCTCATCCCGAACGGATGCTCGCTCTTCATCAACATCGGCACCACGACGGAGGAGGTCGCGAGCGCGCTGACCTCGCATGAGGATCTCCTCGTCATCACCAACAACCTCAACGTCGCGATGCTGCTCTACCGCCATCCCCGCATCGAGGTGGTGGTTGCCGGCGGCACGGTGCGGCGCGCCGACGGTGCGGTGGTCGGCTCGACCGCGACGCAGCTGATCGGCCAGTTCAAGGTCGACTATGCCATCATCGGCGCCTCCGCGATCGACGAGGAGGGCGCGCTGCTGGATTTCGACTATCGCGAGGTGCAGGTCGCGCAGGCCATCATCGCCAATGCCCGCAGTGTCATGCTGGTCGCCGATTCCACAAAACTCCGCCGCAGCGCGCCGGTGCGCATCGCCCACATGACCCAGATCCAGACCTTCGTCACCGACCAGGAGCTTCCCGAACGCCTCGCCACCATCTGCCACAGCAAGGGCATCGAAGTGGTGGAGGCGATGCCGAAGGGGGCGGATATTGATGATGTGCAGGCCGATGCTCAGGAAGCTGCACCCGAAGCGGCGCCGGTGGTGCGGTTAAGATAGGACTATCGGTCGTCCCACGGATTGAGCAGGGGGACGCCGAATGCAGCAAAATCCTTCACATTGCGCGTGGCGAGCGTGAGATCGTTTGCAAGCGCGGTCGCGGCAAAGAAGCCATCCATGACGGACAGAGCAACGCCGCTGCGGCGGCTCTGAGCCATCAGGTCGCCCCAGCGCTCGACCACCGCCTGGTCGATCGGCAGGACACGTTCGCCAAACCGCGTCGGCAGATCATCGGCAAGCCAAGCGGCCAGTGCCGAGCGCCGGCGGCCATCCTCCAGCAATGCGATGCCGCGGCGAAGCTCGGCGATCGATGCGACGCTGATGAACGCACGATCTTCATCGATCGTGTCAAGCCAAGCCAAGACATTCGGCGAGGGGGCTGGCCGCTGAACTTCCGACAGTATGTTGGTGTCGAGCAGCAGGTTCACGGCATCTCGTCGCGCGGCGCATCGTGCGTGCGATCAAGTGCGAGGTCGGCGCCGCGCAGCGGAGAGGCCAGCAGGAATTCGGCCAGCGTGCCTTTGCGTGCGGTCTTGCGGGCCCATTCCTCGGCGGAAACGACCACGGCGTTCGGCTTGCCGTGACGGGTGATGATCTGGGGGCCGGTCTGGGCACGGTCGATCACCTCGGACAGTCGTGCCTTGGCGTTGGCAAGCGTCCACGTGTCATCAGTCGGAAGCGTGTCGGGTGCAGTGTTGTGGTCGGCCATGTGAGCAAGAACCAATATGACTATTATGACTATAATCTATCGTGGCTGACCTTCAAGTGCGCTATTGCTTCTCGAATTGCCGTCTAAGCTGCTCATTTCCTCGTCCGATTGCCCACTAAAAAGTTCCGCTTTCACTTCCCTTCGCCTCTCTTTCATCTTGCTTTCGTTTTTCGGTGTGATCTAATCAAAAACGAAAGTAGTCGCTCGAAGGAACGAGCGAGTCGCCGGGGGATGCGTCTGTTGGAGCGTATTTTCGACCTCGCCATTATTGGAGGCGGTGTTAACGGCTGCGGCATCGCGCGCGACGCGGTGGGCCGCGGCAACACGGTTTTCCTGTGCGAAATGAACGATCTGGCGAGCGGGACGTCGTCCTGGTCGACCAAGCTGGTGCATGGCGGCCTGCGCTATCTCGAATATTACGAGTTTCGCCTGGTCCGCGAGGCGCTGATCGAACGCGAGATCCTCTGGGGCATCGCGCCCCACATCATCCGCCCCTTGCGTTTCGTTTTGCCGCATCACGCAGGGCTGCGCCCGGCCTGGCTGCTGCGGCTCGGCCTCTTCCTCTATGACCACATCGGCGGCCGCCATCTGCTGCCGGCGACCCGTTCGGTCGATCTCAGGCGCGACGAGGTCGGCCGCCCGCTGATCCCGAATCGCTACAGCCGCGCCTTCGAATATTCCGACTGCTTCGTCGATGACGCCCGCCTCGTCGTGCTCAACGCGCGCGATGCCGCCGACAAGGGCGCCGAGATCCGCACCCGCACCCGTGCCACCGAGATCCGCCAGGCCGACGGCGTCTGGACGGTCAGCATGGTCAACACGCTGACCGGTGCGCGCTCGCAGGTCCAGGCCCGCGCGCTGGTCAATGCCGGCGGCCCCTGGGTCGAGGACGTGCTCGGCCGCGGCGCCGGCGTCAACGCGAAAGCCAAGGTGCGCCTGGTGCAGGGCTCGCATATCGTGGTCAAGAAGCTCTACGACCACGACCGTGCCTACATGTTCCAGAATGCCGACGGCCGCATCATCTTCGTGATCCCGTACCAGGACGATTTCACGCTGATCGGCACCACCGACCGCGACTATGACGGCGATCCCGCCAAGGTGAAGGCGACGCCGGAGGAAATCCAGTATCTCTGCGCCGCCGCGAGCGAATATCTGGCCAAGCCGGTGACTTCAGAGGACGTGGTCTGGACCTATTCCGGCGTGCGGCCGCTCTATGACGATGGCGCCAGCGAAGCCAAGGCCGCAACGCGCGACTACGTGTTCGAGCTCGACACGCCCGGCGGCTCGCCGCTGCTCTCGATCTATGGCGGCAAGATCACGACCTACCGCCGCCTCGCCGAAGAGGCGCTGGAGCGGCTTTCGCCCTATCTTCGCAGCGCGAAAGCGCGCGAGGGCTGGACCGGCAAATGGCCGCTGCCCGGCGGCGACATGGATGTGTCCGACATCGACGGGCTGATCGCCGAGCTCCAGCGCGGCTATCCCTTCCTCGGCCATGCGCATGCGCGCCGCCTCGCGCGCGCCTATGGCACCCGTGCCATCAAGCTGCTTGGCGATGCGAAATCGGCCGCCGACCTCGGCCAGGCCTTCGGCGCGACGCTCACCGAGCGCGAGGTCCGCTACCTCATGGCCAACGAATGGGCCGTTACCGCCGAGGACATCGTCTGGCGCCGTTCCAAGCTCGGCCTGCGACTATCTGCCGACGAGATCGAGGCGCTTGACGACTGGATCAGGACCCACGCCGTGCCGCAAAGTCCCCTGCTGGAAGCGGGAGGACGCTCATGACCGTCACGCTCGATCACGTGACCCGGACCGTCGATGGTGTCGCGCACATCCGCGACGTCTCGCTGACGCTCGAGAGCGGCACGCTCAACGTCCTGCTCGGGCCGACGCTGTCGGGCAAGACCTCGATCATGCGGTTGCTCGCCGGCCTCGACAAGCCGACCACGGGCAAGGTGCTGGTCAACGGCAAGGACGTCACCGGCGTCGATGTGCGCCAGCGATCGGTTGCCATGGTCTATCAGCAATTCATCAATTACCCCTCGTTCACGGTCTATGAGAACATCGCTTCGCCCTTGCGCGTGCAGGGCAAGCCGCGCGAGGAGATCGAGGCGCGCGTGGCGGAAGCCGCAAAGCTGCTCAGGCTCGAGCCGTTCCTGAAGCGCACGCCGCTCCAGCTCTCCGGCGGCCAGCAGCAGCGCACTGCGATGGCGCGTGCGCTGGTCAAGGGCGCCGATCTCGTGCTGCTCGACGAGCCGCTCGCCAATCTCGATTACAAGCTGCGCGAGGAACTGCGCGCCGAGCTGCCGCGCATCTTCGAGGCCTCGGGCGCGATCTTCGTCTATGCCACCACCGAGCCGACCGAGGCGCTGCTGCTCGGCGGCAATACGGTGTGCATGTGGGAGGGCCAGGCGCTTCAGATCGGCGAGACGCCCAGCGTCTATCGCCGTCCGCAGACGCTGCGGGTTGCCCAGGTATTCTCCGACCCGCCGCTCAACCTCGTCGGCATCGAGAAGAAGAACGGTTCGGTGCAATATGCGGGAGGTATCGCCGCGCCGGCGTCCGGCCTCTATTCCGCTCTCGCCGACGGCGCCTATCGCGTCGGTTTTCGCGCGCATCAGCTTGCGCTCGCCAATGGTGAGACCGACCGCCATGCCTTCCACGCCACTGTCACGGTGACCGAGATCACCGGTTCGGAGAGTTTCGTGCATCTGACCCGCGACGGATCGAACTGGGTGGCGGTGCTGCACGGCGTGCACGAGTTCGAGCCCGGCCAGACCATCGATGCCGTGCTCGATCCCAATGATGTCTTCGTATTCGACGCGGCTGATCGCCTCGTCGCAGCTCCAAGCCAGTGAGGGGGATGCGCCATGGCCCGCATTGACCTCGTCGATCTCGCCCACTCCTACGGCGGCAACGCTGCGCCGCAGGAAAGCTTTGCGCTGAAGCCGGTGACCATGACCTGGCGGCAGGGCGGCGCCTATGCGCTGCTTGGGCCGTCCGGCTGCGGCAAGACCACGCTGCTCAACGTCATCTCCGGCATCATCACGCCGTCGCGGGGGAAAATCCTGTTCGACGGGGTGGACATCACACCGCTGTCAACCCAGAAGCGCAACATCGCCCAGGTGTTCCAGTTTCCGGTGATCTACGACACCATGACGGTGGGGGAGAACCTGGCGTTTCCGCTGAAGAACCGCGGCGTGCCGAAAGCCGAGATCGACAGGCGCGTCGCCGAGATCGGCCGTCTGCTCGACCTCGATCCCTATTTGAACCGCAAGGCGACGCGGCTCACGGCGGACGCCAAGCAGAAGATCTCGCTCGGCCGCGGCCTCGTGCGCAACGACGTCGCCGCGGTGCTGTTCGACGAGCCGCTGACCGTGATCGATCCCGAGCTGAAATGGCAGCTGCGCTCGAAATTGAAGGCGCTGCATCGCGAGCTCGACCTGACGATGATCTACGTCACCCACGACCAGACCGAGGCGCTGACCTTCGCCGACACCGTCGTCGTCATGCATGACGGCCGCGTGGTGCAGAGCGGCACGCCCGCCGAGCTGTTCGACAAGCCGGCGCACACCTTCGTCGGCTATTTCATCGGTTCGCCCGGCATGAACATCCTGCCGGCCGAGGTGAGGGGCCGCGAGGCGCGCATCGGCGGGAATGTCATCGCGCTGGGCCGCAGCTACGACAATCTGCCCGCGGGCGCGAAGATCGAGATCGGCGTGCGTCCGGAGTTCGTCGACGCCGTCGCGCCGGCACCTGGCCTGCTCACCGCAAAGGTCGAACGCATCGACGACCTCGGCCGCATCCGCTTCGCGCGCGTCCGCATCGGCGAGGCCAAGATCGCGGCGCGCGCGCCGGCGGGCTTCACCAGCGCGGACGGCACCGCCGGGCTGAAGTTCGATCCGTCGCATGTCCACGTCTATGCCGACAGCCTTCTGGTGGAGGGAGCCGCCTGATGGACAAGACCATCAACCAAAAAGCCTGGTTCCTGGTGCTGCCGGTGTTCCTGGTCGTCGCCTTCTCGGCGGTGCTGCCGCTGATGACGGTGGTGAACTATTCGATGCAGGACACGTTCGGCAACAACCAGTTCTTCTGGAACGGCGTCGGCTGGTTCAAGGAGCTGCTCGATCCCTCGACCGATCTCGGCGGCCGCTTCCTCGCGTCGCTCGGCCGCAATCTGTTCTTCTCGCTGGTGATCCTCGCCATCGAGGTGCCGCTCGGCATCGTCGTTGCGCTGTCGATGCCGCGCGACGGCTGGACCGTCGCGGCCTGCCTCGTCATCCTCGCGCTGCCGCTGCTGATTCCCTGGAACGTCGTCGGCACCATCTGGCAGATCTTCGGTCGACCCGACATCGGCCTGCTCGGCTATACGCTCAATGCGATGGGCCTCGACTACAACTACGTGTCCAACGCAGTCGACGCCTGGGTCACGGTCATCGTGATGGACGTCTGGCACTGGACCAGCCTGGTCGCGCTGCTCTGCTACGCCGGCCTGAAGTCGATCCCGGACGCCTATTACCAGGCGGCGCAAATCGACGGCGCCTCGCGCTGGGCCGTGTTCAAGGCGATCCAGCTGCCGAAGATGAACCGCGTGCTCTTGATCGCGGTGCTGCTGCGCTTCATGGACAGCTTCATGATCTACACCGAGCCGTTCGTCGTCACCGGCGGCGGACCCGGCAACTCGACCACCTTCGTCTCGATCGAGCTTGTCAAGATCGCGCTCGGCCAGTTCGACCTCGGCAAGGCCGCCGCGCTGTCGCTGGTCTACAATCTGATCATCCTGATCGTCTGCTGGATCTTCTACACCGTCATGACCAATGCAGGCGTCGAGCGTAAGGCACAGGCGGAGAAGGAGCCGGCGGCGGAGCCGAAACCCGCAGGCGCGCTCCAGCCTGCGCCCGCGCTCAAGCCGAAGGAAGGAGTGGCCTGATGCATTCGATTCCCGGCCGCCGCCTCATCATGGGGCTGTTCCTGGTCTTCCTGCTGCTGCCGATCTACTGGCTCGTCAACATGAGCTTCAAGACCAACAGCGAGATCGTCTCGACGATGACGCTGTGGCCGCACGCCCCGACGCTCCAGCACTACAGGCGCATCTTCACCGATGAGAGCTGGTACTCCGGCTACATCAATTCGCTGGAATACGTCGTCCTCAACACCATCATCTCGATCTCGGTGGCGCTGCCGGCGGCCTACGCCTTCTCCCGCTACCGTTTCCTCGGCGACAAGCACCTGTTCTTCTGGCTGCTGTCGAACCGGATGGCGCCGGCGGCGGTCTATGCGCTGCCGTTCTTCAACCTCTATTCGGCGATCGGGCTGTTCGATACGCCCTGGGCCGTTGCGCTCGCGCACTGCATCTTCAACGTTCCGCTGGCGGTGTGGATCCTGGAAGGTTTCGTCTCCGGCGTGCCGCGCGAGATCGACGAGACCGCGTTCCTCGACGGCTATTCCTTCCCGCGCTTCTTCATCAAGATCCTGGTGCCGCTGATCGCCAGCGGCATCGGTGTCGCCGCCTTCTTCTGCTTCATGTTCTCCTGGGTCGAGCTCTTGCTCGCGCGCACGCTGACCTCGGTGCAGACCAAGCCGATCGCGGCGATCATGACGCGCACGGTGTCGGCCGCGGGCATGGACTGGGGCCTGCTGGCCGCGGCCGGTGTGCTCACCATCATTCCGGGCGCGCTGGTGATCTGGTTCGTCCGCAATTACATCGCGCGCGGCTTCGCGCTCGGCCGGGTGTAGGGAGGCATCGATGGAATCTATTGCATGGATGGCCTGGACGCTGCCGACCGCGATCTTCTTCGCGGCGCTCGCCTGCACCCTCGCGGTCATGACGTACCTCGCCGCGGTCTATCCCGAGGCCGAGCGCGTCGGCGTGCTCAGTATTCCGACCACGCGCGGCGACCGCCTGTTCATCTCGCTGATTGCGGCCGCCGTCATCCATCTCGTGTGGATCGGCCTCGTCGGCACCGACGCGCTCGCGACGCTGCCGATCGGCGAGGATGGTTTTGAGATTTCGAGCCTGTGGCTCGCAAGTGGAATTTCGCTGGCCACGGCCGTGCTCATTTTCCGCACGGTCTGAAGCTCGCGAAGGGACGGCCAGATCCGGGGGCAACCCGGGCCTGTATAAAATTTTGTCGCTGCAACGGAGGAACAACATGCGACAGTTTAGGAGAAGGAAAGGTCCATTGACCAAGAGCAGTTTTCTGACCATGTCCAGCACTGCTGCGCTTCTGGCGGTGTCGTTCACCGTCTCGACGCCGGTTCGTGCTGCCGACGACGCCGCGATCCAGAAGTGGATTGCGGAATTCCAGCCCTCGACGCTGTCGAAGGACGACCAGAAGAAGGAGCTGGAGTGGTTCGCCAAGGCCGCCGAGCCCTTCAAGGGCATGGAGATCAACGTCGTCTCGGAAACCATCGCGACCCACGAATACGAGTCGCAGACGCTCGCCAAGGCGTTCTCCGAGCTGACGGGTATCAAGCTCAAGCACGACATCATCCAGGAAGGTGACGTCGTCGAGAAGCTGCAGACCCAGATGCAGTCCGGCAAGAACGTCTATGACGGCTGGATCAACGATTCCGACCTGATCGGCACGCACTTCCGCTACGGCCAGACCATCGCGCTGTCGGACTACATGACCGGTGAGGGCAAGGACGTCACCGACCCCATGCTCGACGTCAACGACTTCATCGGCAAGTCGTTCGGCACGGCGCCGGACGGCAAGCTCTACCAGCTGCCCGACCAGCAGTTCGCCAACCTCTACTGGTTCCGCTACGACTGGTTCACCAACCCCGACTACAAGGCCAAGTTCAAGGCCAAGTACGGCTACGAGCTCGGCGTGCCCGTGAACTGGTCCGCCTATGAGGACATCGCCGAGTTCTTCACCAACGACATCAAGGAGATCAACGGCGTCAAGGTCTACGGCCATATGGACTATGGCAAGAAGGACCCGTCGCTCGGCTGGCGTTTCACCGACGCCTGGCTGTCGATGGCCGGTAACGGCGACAAGGGCATTCCGAACGGCCTGCCGGTGGACGAGTGGGGCATCCGCATGGAAGGTTGCCGTCCGGTCGGCTCCTCGGTCGAGCGTGGTGGCGACACCAACGGTCCGGCCGCGGTCTACTCGATCACGAAGTACCTCGAGTGGATGAAGAAGTACGCGCCGCCGCAGGCCCAGGGCATGACCTTCTCCGAATCGGGTCCGGTGCCGGCGCAGGGCAACATCGCCCAGCAGATGTTCTGGTACACCGCCTTCACCGCCGACATGGTGAAGCCGGGCATCGCCGTGATGAACGCGGACGGTACGCCGAAGTGGCGCATGGCTCCGTCGCCGCACGGTTCGTACTGGAAGGAAGGCATGAAGCTCGGCTATCAGGACGCGGGCTCGCTCACGCTTCTGAAGTCGACCCCGGCGGATCGCCGCAAGGCGGCCTGGCTGTATCTCCAGTTCATCGTCTCCAAGACGGTGTCGCTGAAGAAGAGCCATGTCGGTCTCACCTTCATCCGTGAATCCGACATCTGGGACAAGTCGTTCACCGAGCGTGCGCCGAAGCTCGGCGGCCTGATCGAGTTCTACCGCTCGCCGGCGCGCGTGCAGTGGACCCCGACCGGCAACAACGTGCCCGACTATCCGAAGCTGGCACAGCTGTGGTGGCAGAACATCGGCGATGCGTCGTCCGGTGCGAAGACGCCGCAAGCCGCAATGGACGCGCTGGCCGCTGCCCAGGACTCCGTGATGGAGCGCCTGGAGAAGTCCGGCGTGCAGGGCGCCTGCGGTCCGAAGCTGCACAAGAAGGAGTCGGCCGAATACTGGTTCGCCAAGGCCCAGAAGGACGGCACCATCGCTCCGCAGCGCAAGCTCGCCAACGAGAAGCCGAAGGGCGAGACGGTCGACTACGACACGCTGATCAAGTCGTGGCCGGCCACCCCGCCCAAGCGCGCCTCGCTGCAGTAAGCTACGCCTCATCACGACGACCAAAGGCCGGGAGCAATCCCGGCCTTTTTCTTTGCGCGCGCACCGACGCGCTGGACGAAAGAGCCTGCCTACGTGTCAGGATTGGCGCCGTCGGACCGGCGATCACACCAGGAAATCGTGATGGTGATTGACCGGCGCCACCTTCTCCACGAAGTCGATGATCTGCGCGAAGGTCTGGTGCGCATTCTGCGACAGCGTGACGTCGTGCCCGGCATTCTTGACCACGAGTTGTTCGAAGTCGGACGAGTTGGGATAGAAGGCGCGTTCTGCCGCAAAGGTTGAGGGATCGGTCTGAAACAGCAGGTCGTGATCGCCGACGACTTCGAGCACCGGCGCTGTGATTCCCACCGAGCGCGCCGGATCGAGCGCAAATGCGAAGTTCAGTTCGGCGGCCGTGCCCGTGCCGATATGCGAGGCATCCCAGGCAAGGATCTTGGGCGAGGTGTTGTTGCTGTCAAACAGGAAGCTTCGATCGCCGAAGGTCAGGTACCCGTCGGGCTGGCCGGCGGCCGGGTGAATGGCGTTGGCGAACTCGCCGGCGCCGGCCGGGTTGACCTCGTGCCGAAAGCCCGTGAGCACGAGCGCGTCGGCATCGTGGTATGTGCCGGCCTCGGTTTGCGCGATGCCTGAACCCAGGGAGTGACCGACCAGGACGATCTTGGAGAACCCGTAGCTGCTCAGGGCGCCACTCTTGATGGACTGAATGATCTGATGCAGCTCGTCGGCCTGATCCTGGATCGTTGTCAGATCGGCGGGCGGTTTGTCGCTCGTTCCCGTCCCCAGCCGATCGAGATTCAAGGTCGCGTACCCGGCGTCATTGGCCGCATCGACGAACGAATATTTTCCGTTGCCGACCGGGGGATCCCAATAGGTGTGGTCATACGAGAAGCCGGGCAGCAGGATCATCAGCGGCCGGCCCTCGGTCGACCCGGGCGAATCCAGCACTGCGTGCATGTTGAAATCGCCGGACGTCGCCGTCGGAGCGACCGACAGAACCAGGTCCTTGTGAATGGCATGGTGGTCTTCGTGGCCACGGAAATCGAACCGGTGACTTTCGCCTCCCCATCCGGCGCCATCGTCGTCCCATCGTACGTCATCGTCGTTCAAATGGCCGGACCGGCCGAAAGCAAACTGCCTAGAACTCGTCATGAGATTTTCCCTTCGACCCGGCTGCTACAGACTTCGCCGTTCACATCTCCGGCGCTTCGCTCTTGAAGAGCGCGCGTCTCATCGGGGGCCTGCGCAGCAGAGGCGTACGCTCTGCATGCGACCCCACGTGCAAGGCGCACCCGTCAGGCACGCGGATGTTCGCGAAATTGCCTGTGCTTGACGGGTTGAACCCTATGTTCCAAGGTATCGGTCGCCTATCCCTGTTTTCTGGGATGCCCGGCTTCACGATGATGGCATGGGGTGGTGATGGCGATTTCACTTTCTGCGCGCGAAGTGACGCTGCTGAAACGCGTCGGCGAAGGGCTTCTGCAGCCCCTGCGACCCGATTGGCTTTTGGCCATGCCGGATCTCGCTGCGGATTTAAAGCGCCTGCTGGCGATGGATTTCATTGGAACGACGCGGTGGAATCAGCGAACCGGCCGCTACGAGAATCCGGCATGCTCCGGACGCGGAGTGGAGATGGCGCGCGCCTATGTCGAGGAGTTTCAGCGTTGCGATCCGATTTCGCCACGGCTGCGCTCCCGTCGCGGGCCGACCCCGATCTATTCGGTCATCAACCGAACCGAGCTCGAGCGCACGCGATATTTCAATGAATTCCTGCGCGTCCACCAGACGACGGATGGTATCGATCTCCACCTCTACGACGGTGACACAAGTGTCGGCGACTTTCGCTTCTGGCGTGCTCCCGGCCGGGCCCCCGTCGGATCTCGCGAAGTGGCGCTGCTGACCTTGCTGCAGCCGATCCTCCTGCGCGCGACCAAGGACGTGCACAGCACCAGCACGGCAGCAGGCCACCGCCTGCCGCAACTAACGGATCGGGAGAACCAGATCGTCGGTCTGGTCGCCGACGGCCTGACGGACGGCATCATCGCCCGGAAGCTGGGGATCAGCTACTGGACCGTCCGCTCACACCTCGATCATGTTTTCGAGAAGCTACAGACGCCCAATCGGGCGACTCTCATCGCGCGTATCCACCGCGAGGGTCGGTGACGCCGTTTCCGCGGCCCGCGGCGGACGCGACGCCGATCCAGCTCGATCTCCACCGAGCCGGTCTGGATCGTGTCGTCGCTTCGCGCACAATGATGGCGTGGAAGGCGCGCAGCCTC
The DNA here is from genome assembly GCF_042257955.1 of Bradyrhizobium sp. B025. NCBI lineage: Bacteria > Pseudomonadati > Pseudomonadota > Alphaproteobacteria > Hyphomicrobiales > Nitrobacteraceae > Bradyrhizobium > Bradyrhizobium sp. B025. Next base: position 1,918,621 of record NZ_CP170150.1, read on the forward strand.
TACTGCGCCGCTTCCGCCGCTTCGAGCGTCGGGTAATCCGTGTACCCCTTCGCGCTGCCGCCGTAGAACGTGTTCTTGTCCCAGTCGTTCAGCGCTGCGCCCTGCTTCAGCCGCTCCACAAGGTCGGGGTTGGAGATGAACGGCTTGCCGAAGGCGATGAGATCGGCCGCGTTCGCGTCCAGCACCTTGGTCGCCAGATCGAAGTCGTAGCCGTTGTTGGCGACGTAGGCGCCGGAGAAGCGCTTGCGCAAGGACGCATAGTCGAACGGTGCGAAGTCGCGCGGCCCGCCGGTGGCGCCCTCGACGACGTGGAGATAGACCAGCTTCAGCGCGCTGAGGCCGTCGACGATGTGATCGAACAAGGCTTGCGGATTGCTGTCGGAGACGTCGTTGGCGGGCGTCACCGGCGAGATGCGGATGCCGGTGCGCTCAGTGCCGGCCTCGGCGGCAACCGCCCTGGAGACCTCGAGCATCAGCCGCGCGCGGTTCTCGATGGAGCCGCCGTAAGCGTCGGTGCGCTTGTTGGCGCCGTCCTTGGCGAACTGGTCGAGCAGGTAGCCGTTGGCGCCGTGAATCTCGACGCCGTCGAAGCCGGCCTCCAGCGCATTCTTCGTGGCGCGCTTGAAGTCGTCGATGATCCCCGGAATTTCGGAGAGCTCGAGCGCGCGCGGCTCGGAGACGTCGGCAAAGGTGCCGTTGACGAAGGTCTTGCCCTTGGCGCGGATCGCGCTCGGCGCAACCGGCGCTGCGCCATTCGCCTGCAGCGCGACATGCGAGATGCGGCCGACATGCCAGAGCTGGATGAAGATCTTGCCGCCGCGCTCATGGACCTTGTCGGTGACCTTGCGCCAGCCGGCGACCTGATCCTTGGAGTAGATGCCGGGGGTGTCCTGGTAGCCCTGGCCCTGCTGCGAAACCTGGCTCGCTTCGGTGATCAGGAGGCCCGCGGACGCACGCTGGCCGTAATAGTCGGCGGCGAGCGCACCGGGGACGAACGTGCCGGGAACGGCGCGGTTGCGCGTCAGCGGCGCCATGACGAGGCGGTTGGCCAGCGTGATCGGGCCGAGCTTGTAGGTCTCAAACAATTTGGTCGAACGGCTCATGGGAGTGCTTCCAGGCGGTGAGAGGTCCGGAACACTTGTGCATCGCGGCAATCAGCGCAAGGGAGGAGCCATACGGAAAGTGCAGGCGAGCTACGCGGCAACGCCCGCGTAGCATAATCCATGTGCAATCTTGGCCGCGACAGCGGATTTCGGCTATCGCGGCCGTGCGATTTCGCAAATCAGCTCGCGCCGAGGAAATCGCGCTTGCCGATCTCGACGCCGTTGTGGCGCAGGATGCCGTGCGCGGTCGTGGCGTGGAAATAGAAGTTCGGCAGCGAGAACGCGCTGAGGAATTGCTGGCCCTTCATGGTGATGGATTTGTCGGGGCCGGCCGGGAAGGTGACGTCCTTGGTGTCGGCGCCCTCGAACTGCGCGGGCTTGAACGACTTGACGTAGTCGATCGTCTTGGCCAGCCGCTGCTTCAGCTCCTCAAACGTCTTTTCCGTGTCGGGCGTCGAGGGCACCTCGCTATGGGTCAGCCGCGCGCAGCCCTTGGCGGCGAAGTCGCTGACGAGCTGGATCTGCTTCGACAGCGGCAGCATGTCCGGAAACAGGCGGGAGCCGAGCAGGACGCTCGGGTCGACCTTCTTGGCCGCGCAATGCGCCTCGGCTTTCGTGAGCAGGCCGGTGAGGCTGTTCAGCATCTGCAAATAGGCGGGGACGACGGCGTCGTAGAAGGACATGTGATGCTCGCTTCAATGGTGAGGAATCTCAGGAGAAAACCTGATCCACTCACATGGGAACGTCATGGAAAAATACAATCGCAGGAGCCGCTTTTGCGGTGCGAAAATTCTAGTGCCCGCGGCCCATCCTTCGAGACGCCCGCCTATGGCGGGCTCTCAGGATGAGGTCACGTTCTGCGGCGAAAGATTAGACCCTCATGGTGAGGAGCCCGCCAAAGCGGGCGTCTCGAACCATGCAGGCCGAGCTCTTCCGGCGAACTCTCGCTGCCATATGCGATGATTTTGCTCTCAAGGGCATGAGGGCGCGCAGGGGCTACCGCACCACCCCCACTGGCTGCGCCTGCGCCGTGCTGCCGCGCATGCGCGCGAGCAGCTCCGCGGTCGGCCAGGAATCGGCCGGCAGGCCGTATTTGATCTGCATCGCCTTCACGGCGGCGCGGCTCTGCTGGCCGAGCACGCCGTCGACCTTGCCGACATTGAAGCCGGCCTGGACCAGTAGCTGCTGCAATTGCTTGAGCTCATTGAATGGCAGCTGCGCGACCGGCGCCGCCGGCTTGCGCATCGGCGCGGCGCCCGCGATGCGGGTGGCGAGATAGCCCGCGGTGGTCGAGTAGATCAGCGAGTTATTCCACTCGGTATAGGCGGCGAAATTCGCATACGCCATGAAAGCCGGCCCGGAGCGCCCCATCGGCAGCAGCACGGACGCCGCGAGATTGTCGTTCGGCAGCGGCCGTCCGTCGGGATAGGTCACGCCTAGCTGCGCCCATTTCGAGCGCGGCTGCTGCACGGTGAGATCGGTCTGCTCCCACGGCAGGTTCTGCGGCACCTTGATCTCCTCCAGCCATGGCTCGCCGCGCCGCCACTTCAAGCCGTTGGCGATGTAGTTCGCGGTCGAGCCGATCACGTCGGGCTCGCTGCGCAGGAGATCGCGCCGTCCGTCGCCGTCATAGTCGACGGCGTAGTTGACGTAATGCACGGGCAGGAACTGCGTCTGTCCGAGCTCGCCGGCCCAGGAGCCGATCATCTCGTCGGCTGTGAGATCGCCGCGGTCGATGATCTTCAGCGCGGCGATGGTCTCGTTCACGAACATCTCCGAGCGGCGGCAGTCATAGGCGAGCGACACCAGCGATTTCAGCGTCGGCAGGTTGCCCATGTTGGCGCCGAAGTCGCTCTCCAGGCCCCAGAACGCGGCGATGACCGCCGGCGGCACGCCATATTCCTTTTCGGCGCGCGCGAAGGCAGCTGCGTGGGCCTTGATGTGCTGCTGGCCGTTCTGCATGCGATAGGGCGCGGCCATGCGGCCGGCGAACTCGGTGAAGAGCTGGCCGAACACGCGCTGGCCGCGGTCGCGGTTGACGATGCCCTGGTCGTAGACGAGGTAGGGCGAAGCCTCCGAGATCGTCCGCTGCGATACGCCGGCGGCCACCGCCTGCTGTTTCACGTCGGCCAGGAAGCGATCGAAGCTCGCCCCATTGTGGCACGAGGCCGCGCGCGGCGAGGGCGCGGTGGCCTTGGGCGCCGCAGGCCTTGCGGGCGGCGGCGCGAACTGGGCGGAGGCAGTGGCGGAGCATGCGAGGAGCGCGACGGTTGCGATCGCAAATCGGGTCTGGACCATTGGGGTTCCGGCGGGGAGGGAAGGCGTGGATTCGCTTGAAGTCTAGGTGAAGTGACGGCCTCAGGCCATCCTTTCCATGCCATGCCAATAAGCGGAATGCGAGGGAGCGGATGCCGCGCCAGCCTAGCCGAACAGACGCATCAGCAGCGCTTTTCCGACCGGAAGCGCCCTGACGCCCTGATAGGCGCGGACATACTCGCCGGCATAGAACGCCCGGATCGCATGCACGCGCGTATCCATGCCTTCCTCGAACCGCACCGCGAATCCGTCCGTGGTTCGTCGCACAACGACGGCCGCGATCGAGCGGCCATAGATGCGGCAGTCGATCGTGCTGCCGGGTGCCGGCGGATCGGGATCGATCAGCCGGGCGCCGGTAATGGAAATATCGGCGAGCCGCGCCAGATGCCACTTGCCGTCCTGACGCAACAGGATCGGCTCATTGCGATCGAAGCGCTCCGCCTTGCGCTTGCGTGGCTGCTCGATGCAGACGAAGCAGACCACGGTGAGGATGAGCGCGTTGTAGAGGCTCCAGGCCAGGGCCAGTCCGCCATAGGCGATGTTCTCGCCGCGCAGGTGCAGGATGAAGGCATAGGCAATGGCCGCCAGCGTGATGAGAAGCGCGCAGCCATAGATCCGCAGCAGCGGCCATTCGACAAATCTCCTGTCGCGGTCGCCGCCCTTCGCCGTGACCTTGAATTTGTGTCCCTTCGGCTTCAACAGGCCGGCTGCCACCGCCTTCAGCACCGCGGGCGCGGCGATGAGTTGCGAGACGTCCGACATCATGGCGAGCGAACGGCCGTGCGACAGCCAGGCCATGCTGAGTCCGTGCCAGACGTAGAACGGCAGGAAGAAGCGCAACAGCTCGGTGAGATCGGCCTGCACCGCCTTGATGCCGAACAGCAGGAACAGCCAGGGCACCATCAGTCCCGCGACCTTCGACGTGTAGACCGCAGACCAGCTCATGAAGGCATCGACCAGCGAGAGCCGGTCGATAAAGGACAGCTTCGAGTCCTGCGAGAACGGTCCGCTGCGGCCGCGCACGATTTGCATCAGGCCGAGGCACCAGCGCGCACGCTGGGTGATGTATTCCTTCAGCCCCTCGGGCGCGAGTCCGATCGTCAATCGTTCGTTGAGATAGATGGTGTTGAAGCCGCGCTCCTTCAGGCGAAGGGTGACGAGGTAGTCTTCCGTGACGGAGTCGGTTGGAAAGCCGCCGATCTGCACCAGCCCGGCGTAGCGAATGAGCGATGAGGTGCCGCAACAGAAGGCGACGCCCCAGGCGTCCTTCGCCGGCAGAAGGATGTCGAAGAAGAAGCGCTGCTCGTCGGGCCATACATCGGTTGCAGCGAGGTTGGTCTGGATCGGGTCGGGATTGATGAAGTGCTGCGGCGTCTGCACCACGGCGACCGAAGCGTCGTCCATGAGGGAGATAGTGCGCGCGAGGAAGTCGGGCCGCGGCACGAAGTCCGCGTCGAGAATGGCCACGAAATCCGGTCGTTCCGGCAGGGCGCCGACGTGCTTGAGTGCATGGTTGATGTTGCCTGCCTTGGCGTGGTGGTTGTCGGGCCGCGCGAGATAATGGCAGCCGAGTTCGCTCGCGAGGCGCCGCAGCCAGGGGCGCCTTCCGTCGTCGAGCACCCAGACGCGATAATTGCCGTACTCCATACCGGTCGCGCCGATGATCGTGCGCTCGAGGATGGATCGTTCCTCGTTGTAAGTGCAGATCAAGACGTCGATCAGCGGCGCGTGTGGATCGATGGCTCGGCCGTCTATCCTGGCCGCACCTGTGCGGTCGATGGTCCGGCTCAGAAACAGCAGGGACAATGCGACCGCGACGAGCGAGGCCGCCTCCAGCAGCATGAAGGGATAACCGATCATGGCGTCCGCCGTCAGATGCGGTGGCGGGAGTGTCGCGGTGACCCGCCAATAGAGATAGCGGAGCAGGAACACCAGCGACACGACCGCCAGGAGCGAGCGCGCCATCGTGCTGTCGCGCCGGAGCAGCGGCACGACCGCCATGAAGGCGCCGAGCGTGATCAGGCCTGGCGTCAACGCCGTCATCACGGTGCGGTCTCGCGCCGGGCAAACACAACGCGGCCGGTGCGCCCCACGGTGCAGGCGTGGGCAGCGGCATCGCCAGGCGCCACGGTCACGCGATAGGGCTCCTTGCTGAGCGCATCCGGATTGATGGCGAGATTGGCGGGTGCGCCGGCGGCGCCGGTCAGATTGACCACGGTGCCGGAGATCGGCTCGCCGCCGTCATTCGGCTCGAAGCTGGCGCGGTCGCCGAGCTGCAGGCGATTGTAGACGCTCTCGGTGACATTGGCCGTGATGACGGCGCCGCTGCAATCGAGGATCTTGAGCAGGGGTTGGCCGGCCTGCACGTCCTCGCCCGGCGAGGTCATCATCTCCCAGACGCGGCCCGCAACGGGTGTCGTGATGTTGGCTTCGGACAGATCGGCGAAGTGGACCTCCTCGATGATGATCTCGTTGGCGAGCCAGGCGATCTCGGTGTCGGTGCGCGCGAGATCGGCCTCGAGATCGCCGGCGCGCTGACGCATCTCCTCCTCGCGCTGCACCGAGCTCGGGCGGTCGTTGTAGCTGTCGCCGAGGAACGTGCCGTTCTGTGCCGCCGTGAGCTCGACCTTTGCAGCATCCAGCCGCTTGCGCGCACCGAGCTCGGTTTGCTGTGCCACGGAAAGCTCGCGCGTCAGCCGCGCCAGCTCGACCGTCGAGACATTGCCGGACTTCGCGAGTGAGGATGCGCGCTCGACGGCGGCGCTGGCTTCGTCCCGCCGCGCTGCCGCGGCCTCGATCGAGGTCTGGATCTCGGCGATGCGGGCCTCGAGCTGAAGCATGCGTCCCTCGCGGAATTGAGCGGCCTGCCGCGCCAGATCCTTTTGGGCTGCCTGGGCCGCGGCAAGCTTGGTGGCGAGACTGGGCCGCTCGTTCTCCAGGCGCGATTTCTGCCGCCGGAGATCGTCGAGCCGGGTGCGATCCCCGCGCGAGTTCACGATGCGCAGGAGCACGGTTCCGGCACCAAGCCTGGCCTGATCGGTGATGGGCTGGGCGGCGACCACGCGGCCGCCGATCGGCGTGCGCAGGGTGACGAGACGAGAATTCAGCACCGCCTCGACGCTCGAGTTCTCCCAGATCGCACGCAGCGGCAGCCAGCCGAACACGGCGACGATGGCAAGTCCAATGGCGATCTTGGCGCCGCGTCGCAGATGCGGCCAGCGCGGCCCTGGTTCCGGCGCCGTCTGCGCCTCGGATGCGTGGCCGGTTTCGTCATCGGCGAACAGCTGCTCGTGCAGCGCGTCCTGTAATCCCTTCGCGTCGGTCTTGGTCTCACTCTTGGTCTCGTGAGGGGAAGGAGTGGACGCGGGGTCGATGGAAGCGGCGCGTGAGCGGTCTACCATGACGGTCACCTTGTTGACGGGGAGCCCACGGAACCGGTCAATGCGCAACAACCGTGCGGTGTGCCCCGCTACCGCAGATTTAGCCGAGGCTGGGCTTTCCAGGTTGCTAAGCGTTCGCGCGTGTTTTTGTGCAAGCTTTAGCGACTGGGGAAAGGCTGGCCGCGCGGCTTTGGATCTGCGGCTCCGCGCCGCGTGAACCCTTGCGTTGCCCGGCGGCATTCATACTTCGAAGACGCCGGCTGGAGGCTCGCCCGCGGCCGGTTCAGGAGACGGCCATGAACTATCTTCGTACCGCAATGCTGCTCGCAGGCCTCACCGCCCTGTTCATGGGCGTGGGCTATCTGATCGGCGGTGCCTCCGGCGCCATGATCGCGCTCGTCATTGCCGCGGCGACCAATCTCTTCACCTATTGGAACTCCGACCGCATGGTGCTCTCGATGTACGGCGCCCATCAGGTCGACCGTTCGACCGCGCCGGAACTGGTCGGTCTCGTCGCCGAGCTTGCGGGCCGCGCGGGCTTGCCGATGCCGCGCGTGTTCCTGATGGACGAGGCGCAGCCCAACGCGTTCGCGACCGGCCGCAATCCCGAGAACGCCGCCGTTGCCGTCACCACCGGCCTGATGCACCAGCTCAGCCGCGAGGAGCTCGCCGGCGTGATCGCGCATGAGCTTGCGCATATCAAGCACCACGACACGCTGCTGATGACGATCACCGCGACCATCGCGGGGGCGATCTCGATGCTGGCGCAGTTCGGCATGTTCTTCGGCGGCCACCGCGACAACAACAACGGCCCGGGCATCGTCGGCTCGATCCTGATGATGATCCTCGCTCCGCTCGGCGCCATGCTGGTGCAGATGGCGATCAGCCGCACCCGCGAATATGCCGCGGACAATCTCGGTGCGCGCATCGTCGGCCAGCCGATGTGGCTGGCCTCGGCGCTGGTGAAGATCGAGGGCGCCGCACATCAGGTCCCGAACTTCGAGGCCGAACGAAATCCCGCGACCGCGCACATGTTCATCATCAATCCGCTGTCGGGCCACGGCGTGGACAATCTCTTCGCCACCCATCCCTCGACGCAGAACCGCATCGCGGCGCTCCAGCAGCTCGCGGCCGAGCTCGGCGCGCAGGCGGCGCCGTCGGTCGGCGCCAACGAGAACTATCCGCCGGCGAGCCCGTGGGGCCGCTCATCTTCGCGCGGTCCTTGGCGTGGTCCTTCGCAAGGTCCTTCTCGTGGGCCTTGGGGCTAATCCGGAACCGGCAAGGATTTGCGCGCTGCTTTGTGACCTGGCGCACACAGGATCGTCCCGGCCGGTGCTAACACCTCGCCGTGACACTTCCTTCGAAAGGGGATGCGTGGCCGGCCCGTCGCCGGTCACCGTCGAAGATGACCAGAGCTGCCGTACCATTGCTGATCGTCCTGGGCGTGCTGATCGGCCTGTCCACGCATATGGTCGTCAATTGCGGGGACGAGGACGAGCCCGACATCTGCGCGGCCGTGATCGGTTTCTCGCCGCTCCGCGGTTCTCTGATCGCCTTTGCCTATGAAGGGCGCGGGCGGATCGCGCTGCGCCACGGCGACTGGCGGCGGGCGATCGCGGATTTCGACGAGGCCATTCACCTCAATCCCAATCGCGCCTCGCTCTATCGCGACCGCGCGGAGGCGCGCCGGCAGAACGGCGATCTCGAGCTCGCCATTGCGGATTACGACGAGGCGATCGCGCATGATCCCAAGCTCGCCGCGCCCTATCACCAGCGCGGTCTTGCGCTCGCCGCCACCGGCGATCTCGATCGCGCCATCCTGAGCTACAACACGGCGGTCCGTCTCGCCCCCTCCGATGCGCAGGCCCGGCTCGACCGTGGCCTGGCGTTCCTCGCCCGCGGCCAGGCCGACGATGCGCGCGCCGATTTCGAAGCCGCTCTCGCGCTTCCCGCCGGCAAGGATGCCCGCACGCGCGAGGCGGCGCGCGCCAAGCTTGCCGAACTCGCCAGCGCCGAGCCGACCCGGGTTTCAGCACCGCGGCGGTGAGGGGAGTTGTCTCCGTCTCCGTTCTTACGGGGAGAGGGGCTCTCTCCACGCATGAGGCTGTCGAGAGACCTGTACCCCCTCACCCGGATCGCACCGGACGATGCTTCGCATCGCCGAGGCGATCCGACCTCTCCCCGCAAGCGGGGAGAGGTGAAGGGCGCGGGCGCGCCTACTTCGCCTTCTTGGCTTTCGCCTTCTTCGCCTTGGCCGCCTTCTTCGCCGGCTTCTCTTCCTTCGCCTTCTTCTCCACCTTCGCCGCGATCGGCGTGCTGGCCGCGATTCGCATCGATCGTGCGTAGCTGTCGGCGACGTTGTCGGCGGACATCTGGAGGCGCTTGGCGGCGGCGGTGGCCTGCTCCATGGTGGCCTTGGCCATCATCTTGAAGCGGTCGCCGGTCTCCTTGCCCTTGGCCTTGGCCGCAAGGCCGTTGAAGCGATCCCGCCGCTCCTTGGCGCGGGTCATCAGGCCCGTATGCAGCTGTCTGGCCAGTTGCCGGATCACGACATCCAGGTCGGCGTCCGCCATGTTCTTCTATCCCCTTGAAAACAGTATCGATGCGGGCGGGACTATGCAGATCGGGCCCCGCCTTGGCAATTCCCGGCCGGGCGTCATCCGCAGCTTCCGGGACCCAAAACAAAAAAAGCCGCGCATTTTGCGCGGCTTTTTGCCTGGTTGGTGCAGATGGGCTAGGTCCGCCTCACTTCAGCGAGGCCACCGGGCCGCTTGACGCAGTCGGGTCGGGGTCGAAGCCGAACACGCCGACCAGGTATTTGTAATAGTCCGGCATCTTCTCCTTGAGCGTCTCGCGCGACTTGGGGTCGTGGAATTCGCTCTTTCCGGCCAGGAAGATGCTGGCGGTCACGGCAAAGAACTCCATGGGATTCTTCAGCGCATAGGATTCCTTGGGCAGGAGGTCCTTGGACTTGGCCAGGGCATAATAGCCGATCACGCCCTTGTTGGCGTAGCCGTCCGGCAACAGGCGCGCGTGATAGGCGTGCAGCAGTTCGTGCAGCAGCACCGCCTCCTTCTCGTACCGCATCATGTCCGGCCGCAGCATGATCACGCCGAGCCCCGAATCGACGGCGAGGTCGATGGCATTCGGATTGGTCCAGCGCTGCTTGTTGGGGTCCCAGACCGTCAGCGTCCGGGGAGCGGTGCGCTGGATATCCGGCGTGACCCTGCCGTAGCACGCGGTCGCGGCGCCTTCGTCGAGGCAGGCCAGCTCGCTCGCGACGATCGGAACGGTATGGAAGAAGCGCAGCACGCGCGGGGAGAGGCCGGCGCCTTCGACGACGTCGATCTGGCGCTTCAGATTGTCGGTGAGCTTGTCGACGTCCTTGCGATCGGAATTCTCCGACAGGTCGAACATGTAGCCGCGGTAACTCTGGAAGCCCGGCGGCAGCGCCTGCGCTGCCTCGGCGGATGCATCGAGCGATCCGGCATTGGATGGACTGGCGAAAAGCGCGCCGACAATGGTTGCGGTCAGCAGCAACGCAATGCGCATGATGAACCCCCTGATGTCACTTCGCCCGGCAGAATAAGCCACCGTTGTTTGCGAAAAGTGAGTGGGGCGAGACTAGGGCAGCGATGTTGAGGCGTGCTTAACCATTGGTTGCAGATCGCGCAGACGGATTAGTGCCGGGTTAACCAAGGAGGGTATCCGGGCCCCGTGCTTCGGCGTAACATCCAGGCCGGGCACAAAGCCCCACATCAATAGCCGGGAGGAGGAAGCCATGTATGCCGCCATCCGTCAGGCCAAGGCGAAAAGCGGGAGCGCGGAGGAGCTGGCGCGCCGCATCAAGGACGGCGCCGTTCCGATCATCAGCGACGTCGACGGTTTCCGCGCCTATTACGTCGTCTATGCCGGCGACGACACGGTCACCGCGATCTCGATCTTCGACAAGTTCGAGCAAGCGGAGGAGGCGAACCGGCGCGCGATCGCCTGGATCGAGAAGGATCTCGGCCCGCTGCTCGCCGGCGACGCCCGCGCCGCCGCGGGGCCGGTGATCGTGCATACGCTGGCGTAGTTGGACGGATCGCTGCCTCCCAATGTCGTCCTGGCGAAAGCCAGGACCCATTACCCCAGGGAGGAGTTTTGCGGCGCGTGGCCGCCACCTGCGCTTGCATGATAGTTCGGTGGTTATGGGTGCTGGCCTTCGCCAGGACGACAGCGAGTTTGTGGCTGCATCTAAAGCCAAGCGCGAGCCTTCGCCCTCACAACTCCCGTGCGTTCGAGAACGCGAAACTCGACACCCGCCGCGTCGTCTCGTCCAGGATCAGCGTGCGCGTGATCGGCGGCTCGGCGCGCTGGGCGCAGTTTTCGCGCTCGCAGAGGCGGCAGTTGACGCCGATGGGCGTGCCTTCCGTCTTCTCCAGGTCCATGCCGGCGGCGTAGACGAGGCGCGCGGCGTGGCGGATCTCGCAGCCGAGGCCGATGGCGAAGCGCGGCTGCGGCAGCGGGTGCGGCGCGACCGGGCGGCGCACCATCTGCGCGATCGAGAAATAGCGCGTGCCGTCGGAGAGCTCGATCACCTGTTTCAGCAGGCGATCCGGCGTGTCGAAGGTCGAGTGCACATTCCACAGCGGGCACGTGCCGCCGAATTTCGAGAACGGGAAGGTGCCGGACGAGAAACGCTTCGAGACGTTGCCGGCATTGTCGACGCGCAGCAGGAAGAACGGAATGCCGCGCGCGTTCGGCCGCTGCAAGGTGGTGAGGCGGTGGCAGACCTGCTCGAAGCCGGAATTGAAGCGCTGCGCTAGCACATGGATGTCGTAGTTGAGCGCTTCCGCTGCGGCCAGGAACGCCGGGTAGGGCATCATCACGGCCGCTGCGAAGTAATTGCCGAGCGTGATGCGGAACAGGCGCCGCGGCGCGTCGTCGAGCGGGCCGGCGCGGTTGATGATGGTCTCCAGCTGCTGCGCGCATTCGCCAAGGCCGAGCTGGAAGGCGAGCTGGAACGCGCGGCCGGGCGGGTCGACCAGTTCCGAGATCAGGAGCTGGCGGCGGTGGCGGTCGAAGCGCCTCAGCGTCTCGCGCATCACGTCGACAGGCATGATGCGGGTCTGGATCGAATGCTTTTCGCGCAAGCGCGCGGCAAGGGCCGCGTAGAGCCCTTCGGCCGGCACGTTCAGCTCGTCGCGAAGCGTCTCCGCGGCCTGTTCGAGTTCCGGAAAATAGTTGCGGTTCGCCTCGATCAGCTCGCGCACGCGTTCGACCGGATTGGCCTCATAGCGCGTGCCGACGTCGCGGTCGGCCATTTGCGCGGCTGCCAGCGTCTCGCCCTGACGGGCCTCGGTATAGGCCGCGTAGAGCCGCTGCAGCGCGTGGGTGACGCCGGGACAGAGTTCGGCGAGGTCGCGCAGCTCCTGCTTGGGTACGTCAATCTGGCGGAACAGGGGATCGGAGAAGATCTCGTTGAGCTCGGCAAAGAACCGGTCCTCGTCGGCGGTGGCGAGGTCGCGCAGGTCGAGGTCGTAGGTTTCGGCCAGCCGCAGCAGGATCTGGGCGGTCACCGGGCGCTGGTTGCGCTCGATCAGGTTGACGTAGCTCGGCGAGATCCCGAGCCCCTCGGCGATCTGGGTCTGCGACAGGCCCAATTGCTGCCGGATCCGCCGGAAGCGCGGACCGACGAACAGTTTCTTCCCGGATTCGGCGGGCATTCTTCAGATCTCCAGGGCCATTAAGGACAGTCTCGCTGACCTATAATTTACAAACTTTACAAAATAACATCTATTACATGTTCTGATGTTACATGACATCACCAATAAAAAACAAGCCATCTATACGAAGTTTCCGTTTTCGCGTTTACGTCGTGACACGCATTTCGCAATGCACTGTCAAGAATGTCGATGGCCAGCCATCGCCATCGTCAGCGAAAGGATCAGGCACATGAACTACCAGCCCCGTGGCATCAGCACTTTCCAGGCGCCGGCCTCGTATCAGAGCGAGATCGATGCAGCGAAGGCGCTCCTCGAGACCCAGCCGACCTGGAACGGGGTGTCGGCCGAGGCCGTCGCGCGCATGCGCCTGCAGAACCGCTTCAGGACCGGCCTCGACGTCGCCCGCTACACCGCGGCGCTGATGCGGGCCGACATGGCGGCCTATGACAACGACCCCACCAAGTACACCCAGTCGCTCGGCTGCTGGCACGGCTTCATCGCCCAGCAGAAGCTGATCTCGGTCAAGAAGCACTTCGGTGGCAGGACCGATCGCACCTACCTGTATCTCTCGGGCTGGATGATCGCGGCGCTGCGCTCCGAGTTCGGACCGCTGCCCGACCAGTCGATGCACGAGAAGACCTCGGTGCCGGCGCTGATCGAAGAGCTCTACACCTTCCTGCGTCAGGCCGACTCGCGCGAGCTCAACGATATCTTCCGCAGCCTCGACAAGGCGCGCAAGGAAGGCGACAAGACCCGCGAGAAGGAACTGATCGAGAAGATCGACGGCTTCCAGACCCATGTCGTGCCCGTCATCGCCGACATCGACGCCGGCTTCGGCAACGCGGAGGCGACCTACCTGCTCGCCAAGAAGATGATCGAAGCGGGCGCCTGCGCGCTCCAGATCGAGAACCAGGTGTCGGACGAGAAGCAGTGCGGTCACCAGGACGGCAAGGTCACCGTGCCGCATGACGTCTTCCTGGCGAAGATCCGCGCCTGCCGCCACGCCTTCCTCGAGCTCGGCGTCGAAGACGGCATCGTCGTGACCCGCACCGACTCGCTCGGCGCCGGCCTGACGCAGCAGATCGCCGTCAGCCACAAGCCCGGCGACATCGGCGACCAGTACAACAGCTTCCTCGATTGCGAGGAAATCACCGCGGAGAACGCCCGCAACGGCGACGTCATCATCAACCGCAACGGCAAGATGATGCGTCCGAAGCGGCTGCCCTCCAACCTCTACCAGTTCCGCCCGGGCACCGGTGAGGACCGCTGCGTGCTGGATTGCATCACCTCGCTGCAGAACGGCGCCGACCTGCTCTGGATCGAGACCGAGAAGCCGCACATCGAGCAGATCGCCAAGATGGTCGATCGCATCCGCAAGGTGGTTCCGAACGCCAAGCTGGCCTACAACAACTCGCCGTCGTTCAACTGGACCCTCAACTTCCGTTGGCAGGTCTACGACGCGATGAAGGAAGCCGGCAAGGACGTCAGCAAGTACAACCGCGCCGAGCTGATGAAGGCGGAATATGACGACACGCCGCTGGCGAAGGAAGCCGACGAGCGCATCCGCACCTTCCAGGCGGATTCGGCCAAGCGTGCTGGCATCTTCCACCACCTGATCACGCTGCCGACCTACCACACCGCGGCGCTCTCGACCGACAATCTGGCCAGGGAGTACTTCGGCGAGCAGGGCATGCTCGGCTACGTCAAGAACGTCCAGCGCGCCGAGATCCGTCAGGGCATCGCCTGCGTGAAGCATCAGAACATGGCCGGCTCCGACATCGGCGACGACCACAAGGAGTACTTCGCCGGCGAGGCCGCCCTGAAGGCGGGTGGCGCGCACAACACGATGAACCAGTTCGGCTAACGGCGGAATTGATCAGTCCGGGGTCCCCTCGGAGCCCGGACTGGTCACGCACCTCAACAGGAGACTGACAATGACCAAGGGCAGCAATTTCTGGGTGATCGGCGGCGAGTTCGGCTCGATGAACTTCCACAAGCTCGTGGAAGGCTCGGCCCAGGTGCAGGGGCCGTTCAAGACCCGCAAGGAAGCCGAAGATGCCTGGCGTACGGTCTCGGAAGAGAACCGCCACAAGGCCGGCGTCCGCTTCTCCATCGTTGAAGAGCCGTCGCGCGTCTCGGCCTGACGGCTGCCTGAAAATCTAAGAAGACGTCCAAGGACGGAGGGTCCCATCCGGCGCAAGCCGGGTGGGATCGTCTGTTTTTGGCACAGGTGAGACAGCTGTGGGTGCCGTAAGTATCTGGAATTGTGGACCCTTTGCGGAAGGTGTGGTTGCTGATAGGTTAATGGAGGCAAGTGAGGACGAGGCCGACAATGTCAGAGCCCGAGACCAGCGGGACCCATCCCAGCCAGCCGCGCCCGGTGCGGCTGCGCGACGCGCTGCTGCGCGCGCGGATCGAGGCCGCCGACCGGACCGGCGTCGTCGTCGATTTGCGCGATGCCGAGGTGGCGCGGCTCGAGATCCTCAACGACGCGCTCGATCCCCTGTTTGCACAGGTGCCCGAGCAGATCGACCTGTTCGACCGCGGCATCAGCCAGGGCGATACGCCCAGACTCTGGATCGACGTCGTCGCGCACATCATGATGGGGCGCGACAAGCGGATGTATCGCTTCGTCCAGGACACCCGCTTCGGCCGCATCGTGCTCGCCGAATCGCACGACACGTCCGTGATCGTCGAGGCCGTCACCGACTATGTCGCCCGCCGCATGATCGAGCGCGAGCATGCGATGGTGGTCCTGCCCGAGCCGAAGCCGGAGGCCGCGGAGCGGCCGGCGCGCTCGCGCGTCTGGCCGTTCGTGTTCGGCTTCATCCTCGGCGCCGCCGCCTTGTTCGGCGTCGCCGTGCTGGCGGCCTTGCGGAGCTGGTGAATTTCCCTCCGCCGTCATTCCGGGGCGCGCATCAGCGCGAACCCGGAATCCATCGGGCCACAGCGTATGCGGCTGAATGGATTCCGGGCTCGCGCCTTTCGGTGCGCCCCGGAATGACAGTGGCCTCAAACCAACCTTGCATGCTTGATCTCTCGGATCTGAAATCCGGACCCGAGCCCGCGCACCGTCTGCTCGCAGCGCCAGCCGGCATTGTCCTTCTCGATCGTGAACAGATTATACGCCGCCGCCGGGTAGCGCCCGTGTGCGAGCGCGGACGCCGACGGCACGCCGATCGCGGGAATGTTGCCGTTGGGGCCCTCGAACCACATCGTCGAATGAATGTGGTCGTGGCCGTGCAGGACCAGCTCGACACCGTGGCGCTTCAAGAGCGCCAGCAGATCGGCCGCGTCCGTCATTCGCTTGTGGCGCGCATCGGACTTTAGCGGATGATGCACCAGCAGCACGCGGAAGACGTCTTCGGTCGCGAGCCGCTCGAGAACTCGTTCGAGCGCTGCGAGCTGATTGTGCCCCAGCGTGCCCGTCGCCATCAGCGGCAGGGTCGGCACCGCCGTGGACAGGCTGATGAGCGCGAGCGGCCCGCGCCGGCGCAGGGCCGGAAAGCCGGCGCTTCCGTTGTCGCTCGCAAGATAGGGCGCGAAGGTCTCGCCGAAGCGATGATAGGTGGCACGGACATAGGCGTCGTGGTTGCCGGGAATCGTGGTGACGCGGTCGGGCGGGCCGACGCCGTCGAGCCAGGCGCGCGCCGGCGCGAACTCCGCGTCCAGCGCCAGGTTGACGAGATCGCCCGTCACCGCGATGTGGTCGGGCGCCTGCGCCTTGACGTCGGCAACGAGTGCGTCGAGCACCTCGCGGCGCTGGTACTTGTGGCGGTTGCGCGTCCAGTTGACGTAGCCGAATACGCGCTTGCCGGCGAGCTCGATCAGCCGCGGCTTCGGCAAAGGCGGCAGATGCGGGTCGGACAGATGGGCGAGCGTGAAGGAAGCCATGGCGCGCGATTGCCTCGCTATTGCTCCGCTGTAATGGCAAGGTCGCGAGGACTGCGCAAGCGCAGCCTGAACAGGGGACCAAAGAGAACCTGATGGGAGATCGTCTGAACCGCATCCGACGGAAGTTCGAGCCGCTGCTGCGGCGAATCTTCCACGCCTATTTCCTGCTCGTTCGCGGCATGACCCTCGGCGTTCGCGCCGTGGTGGTGGATTCCGACAACAGGGTGTTCCTGGTCAGGCACAGCTACATCTCCGGCTGGTATCTGCCCGGCGGCGGCGTCGATCTCGGCGAGACCATGGAGCAGGCGATGCGGCGTGAGCTCAAGGAGGAGGGCGACATCGACCTCACCGCAGACGCCGCGCTGCACGGCATCTTCCTCAACAGTCACGTCTCCCGCCGCGACCACGTCGCGGTCTACGTCGTCAGGCAGTTCAGGCAGGATCGCCTGCCCGAGCCCAACCACGAGATCGTCGAATGCGGGTTCTTCGCGATCAATGCGCTGCCCGAGGGCACCACGCCGGGCACGCGGCAAAGAATCGTGGAAGTGCTGGATGGCACGCCGTTGATTGCGACATGGCGGTGAGATCAACCGCCGCGTTGGCCGTTGGCAGGGGCTCGACACCAGTCTCGCCCGTGCAACCGATGGCTATCTCGCGGACAAGCTGCACAGTATCGGTTATCCGGACTGGAGCTTCGCGACCATCCTCAGCCGCAGCCCGGCCGGCAGTTCGGCCCGGTATGAGCCCGATGGACCGCAGCCCTCCGAGATGTTATCCCGCTCCCCTCATTGACGCGTTTTCATGACGCGAACCCGGGTCCACTTCGCTCGAAGACGCATGCCGACATGAACGATCTCTCGCTCACCATCCTTCCCGAAGCTGCCGGCGACGCCCAGGCGATCGAGCGGCTGCACGAGCGCACCTTCGGCCCCGGCCGCTTCGTGCTCAGCGCCTACCGCATCCGCGAGCACGTCGACCATCTGCTCGAACTGTCCTTCACCGCTCGCATCGGCACGCTGCTGGTCGGCTCGGTCAGGCAATTGCCTGTGCTGGTCGGCGAGACGCCGGCGCTGCTGCTCGGGCCGCTCACCGTCGAGCCGCCGTTCCGGGACCGCGGCATCGGCCGTCTGTTGATGGAGCGCGCGCTGAAGGACGCCAAGGAGCGAGGTCACCGCCTGGTGCTGCTGGTCGGCGACGAGCCCTATTACAGCCGCGTCGGCTTCAAGCCGGTCCCCAAGGGGCGCGTCACCATGCCGGGCCCGGTCGACGCCGCCCGCATCCTGGTGTTCGAGCTCGTCGACGGCGCCTTCGAGGGCGTGTCGGGAGCGGTCGTGCCCGACTGGAGCAAGGCGCGGGGGTAGCGGCGTGTGATGCCGCGACAGCCCGCTCGCTCGACGTGGGTGTACCGGGGCCCGCAGGCCCCGGCTGGAGGCGATCAGAACTTGAAGTTCGCGAACGCCCGCACGCCGATGCCGGGCATCAGCACCTCGTCCTTGGTGTAGGACACCGAGTTGCGGATGCTCTCGTTGAGGAGATTGTTGCCGACGACGCCGGCAATCATCTCGCGCGCACCGAACCAGTTGCGGTCAAGCTTGGTCTTGTAGCTCACCTCGGCCTTCAGGAGGTTGTAGCCTGCCGTGGGCGTCTCCGCGATCACGGCGACGTTGTTCTGCGCGAAGGCGTGCAACAGGTTGACGCGCATCAGCCAGTTGTCGTCGCGCCAGAACACGCCGCCGCCCATTCTGAGCGGCGGAATCCGCGGCACGTTGGTGCCGTCGGTGAAGGTGGCGCGAACCACGTCGAGCTGGTTCTCGATGCCCCAGATGCCGCCCTGGAACGCGCCGACGTCGAGCTGCGACTGGAATTCGCCGCCACGGAAGTTCGCGTTCCGCTGCGAGTAGACCGCCTGGTTCAGCTCGGCCCCGGGCGTGCCGCACGAGGCGAAGTCGTCGCCGCACATCACGCCGGTGAGGCGGCGGAAGATGAAATTGTCGAAATGCGTGTAGTAGACGGTCGCCTCGAACCGGAACGGCCCCGTCGCCTTGCGCACGCCGAGCTCGACGGACTTTGCGGTCTCGATCGTCAGGTTCGGATTGCCGATGTCGAACGTCGCGGTCGCATCATGCGCGCCGCGCGAGAACAGTTCCGCCGCCTTCGGCGCGCGCTCGACATATTGCGCGGTGATGCTGCCGACCATGCCGCCCGGCAAGTCCTGCAACAGGCCGATGCTGCCGCTTTTCGGCGTGTAGGACGGATTGCGCGCGATCGCCACCTGCGGCGTGCCGTCGGGCAGGAAGTCGGCCGGGAAGTCCGGCGTCGTGCCGTGCAGCTCGACATGCTCGATGCGGCCGGCGATCTGCGCCCGCGTCGCGTCGGTGAACTTGAACTCGTTGAAGGCGTAACCGGCAACGCGCGTGCTGTTGTTGGGGTCCCACAGGCCGTTGAACAGCGTGCCGGGATTGTCCGGGCTCGGCGCGCTCAGCTCCTGATGCCCGACCTGGAAGCCCAGCGCCGTCGTCACCTCGGCGAAGCGCGCGTTGAACGGCATCAGCTGCACCTCGGTGCGAATCTCCTGCTCCTTGTTGGTGAAGGTCTGCCGCACGCCGTCGCTGTTGGGGTCGGCGGGATCGGCAAGCCCGATCTCGTTGTGCCGGTAGTCGGTCGCGCCGGCCCAGAACCGGATCGTGTCGATCGCGGCCGCATCGGGACGGTACTCGCCCTTGACGTTGATCTTGGTCTGGTGACCGTCGATGCGCGTGTTGTGGTCGGCGCCGTCGATGCCGGGGATGTGGTAGAGCGAGTCGTTCTGCGTGATCGCAGCCCCGATATAGCCGCCCTGGAAGAAGTAGGAGCCGCCGATCGAGGCGCCGTCCGAGCGCGTCGCCGAGTTCGGCTGGCGGCCGTTGGCGACGGATCGCGTCTGGTCGTTCAGATAGGGATAGCTCGGGATGCCGTAGTCCGTGGTGGTGCGGCCATAGACGTCGGCGTGGAAGGCAAAATTGCCGCCGCCGGTGTCGAGCAGCACGCCGCTTTCGACGCCGCGATCGACCGAGCTGAATGCGGAGCGCGTCTCGGCCGTGACGCAAGGCGAGGTCTCGGCGGTTGCCAGCGGCGCCTTGGTCGGGAGGCCGTAGGTCTGGAACGACGGAGCGCAACTCGGCAGCGCATCCGGAATCCGGTTGTTGGTCGCGCTGACGACGCCGCCGATCGAGGTCGAGCCGTAGCGGAGCGCAGCCGGCCCGCGCACCACCTCGACCTGGTTGGTCGCGAGCGGATCGATCGGGACGAAGTGATCTTCGCCGAGGTCGGAGGCGCCGCCGGAATTGGTGCCGTTCTCGACGATGCCGACGCGGTTGACGTCGAGCCCGCGGATGATCGGCCGGCTGGAGGCGCCGGGCGCGAAGCTCGAGCCGGTGATGCCCGGCTTGGAGAACAAGAGATCGCCGAGTTGACCGCCGCCCTCGCGGCGGATCTCCTCGTTCGGCACCACCGTGACGGTGGCGAACTGGTTGGTCACGATGGGCAGCACGCCTTGCTGAGGTGCGGCGGCGGCGACTGCTGCCGGTGGCGTGGCTTCGGCCGCGTGTTGCTGGCCGCGCGACCGTCCGGTGCGCGCGACATGGACCGGGCTGCGGGTCGGTACCACCCTGCGCACGATCGGGCTCGGCGCCGTCACGGTGATGGCGGGGAGCTCGGCCGACGACTTGTCCTGCGCAGGCTGTTGTACCGGCTGTTGTACCGGTTCTTGGGCGAGCGCGGATGTGGCGGCGGCGCCGAGCAGGAGCAGGCTTGCTCCTGCGAGACGCTGCACGCGTCGCAATTCAAATGACATGGTCCTGATTCCAGTCAGGCGCCGTCCGCATGCTTGTCTGATGATCGGAGGCGGCCTGCCGTCGCGGCGCGACGGAATTCGACTTCAACGGCTCCCGGGCGATCGTCCGCGCGTGTGGCGCGGCGAGCCCGGGCGTGATCAAGCGATGTCGAGAGTCAGGACGCTGGTGGGGCGCGGGGCTGGAACGCCGTGCCGGCCGATTTCAGATGGATGAACTCGGCATCTAGGGTGCGGTGGAGCAGCTCGATCGCCTGCGGCAGCTCCAGGAGAGGCGGCGTCGCGGACACCACAGTGCCCGCCATCGCGACCACGGCGCAGATGGCGCAATTGTCGTCGCCCGGCTGCTCCCGGTCGGATCCTGAAGGCGATTGCTTCTGGACCGCGGCGCGGTCGGTCGAAGCTATCGCCTTGGCGGTGTCGGTCTGCTGGAGCGAGGCTTGGGAGAGGGAGGCAGCCTGGACGAACCAGTGGCTGTGGCCGAATGTCAGCGCGAATTGCACCAGCATCGCGAACAACGCGAGCCGGGCGCCGTGCCTGATATTCGACCGGAACCACTTCATCTGGAAACGCCACCCCACATCGCGAGGATCACCCTCTGATACCGCGATGTTATAATGTAACATCGCAGGAACGAGGAACGGATGTCAACGGCAGGTCGGCCCCGCGCCTGCAGGCAGCCGACCCGATGTGTCGTTCGGGCAACTAACGCCTGGTGGAAAAGCCTGGCCTAGCGCCCCGATGGAGGTGCGTTCCCTCCCCCCTTGTGGGGGGAGGGAACGGAGAGAGCGTCGCTGTTGGCCGAATTCGATTCGACTTCAAGCTATCGGGCTTCACCGCCCTTCGCGGACCCAGGTGGCGGCGAAGGCGCCGAGCAGCAGCAGCAGGCCGATCAGGCCGGCGAAGATCGGCAGCACGCCGACGCCCTTGACGACGCTGGCGTCGCGCATCCGCACGCCCATCCAGCCGTCGCCATGGAAGACGCTCACCGAGCGCACCGGCACGATGCGCGGCAGCTCGACGCTGGCGCCGTCGACCACGCGCACGGCATTGCCGCCGGTCGCCTGCGTCAGCGGCTTCAGGGTCTCGGTGGTGGAGGTGACTTCCGAAAACTCCTTCGGATTGGTCGGGCCGACATTGATCAGCGCCTTCAGCGTGCCGTCGGTCGCCTGCCACAGGCCGAGCTCGTTGGCCGGCAGGCTGGCGCGCCACTCGCCGGGATCGCCGGCGCTGAGCGTCAGGTCGCGCGACACGCCCGACGGCGAGGTCACGCTCACCGGCTGGACGCTGTCAGACATGGTCTGGCGCACCACCACGAGATCCTTGCCCTGGACCTGGAGGCGCAGCGCTTCTTCATCAAGATCCGGCTGCTTCATCAGCCAGTGCGACATCCGTCGCAAGAGGTCGAGATGCGGGCCGCCGCCCTCATAGCCGCGTGCCCACAGCCAGATGTGGTCGGAGAGCAGCAACGCGACGCGTCCCTCGCCGAAGCGCGACAGGAACAAGAGCGGCTTGCCGTCGACGCCCGTCATGACCGGCGGGTTGACGGAATTGCGGGTGTCGACGGTGCGGAAGAAGCGGCTCCAGCGCGGCGGCTCGCTCGCCGAGCCCTCCAGCCCGCGCGTGACCGGATGGCGTTTGCCGATGTCGGACAGGTGTGCATAGAACGGCTTTTCGGTCACGCCGACCGGCTCGGCCGGCAGCACCGAATCCAGCGGCGTGCGCCAGATGCTGGTGTTGGAGGCATAGTCGGGACCGGCCGAGACCAGCACCGCGCCGCCCGCGCGCACATAGCGCGCGATGTTGTCGAAATAGGCGATCGGCAGCACGCCCTGGCGGGCGTAGCGGTCGAAGATGATCAGCTGGAATTCGTTGATCTTCTGCTGGAACAGCTCGCGGGTCGGAAACGCGATCAGCGACAATTCGTTGATCGGCGTGCCGTCCTGCTTCTCCGGCGGGCGGAGAATGGTGAAGTGCACGAGATCGACGCTGGCGTCGGACTTGAGCAGATTGCGCCAGGTGCGCTCGCCGGAATGCGGCTCGCCGGAGACCAGCAGCACGCGCAGCTTGTCGCGCACGCCGTCGATGGCGACGACGGCGCGATTGTTCACCGGCGTCAGCTCCCGCTCGAGCGGCGAGGCCTCGATCTCGACGATGTTCGGGCCGGCATGCTTGATGTCGACGTCCACGCTCGCGGTCTGGCCGCTCGAGAGCGTGCGCTCGTTGATGACCTCGCCGTCGCGGCGAACCGTGACCTTGGCGCGCTCGCCGGAAACGCCCTGGTCGTCGAGCCGGTAGGTGATGGTCTGGTTTTGCCCGACGATGCCGAAGCGCGGCGCCGCCGTGATCGCGATGCGGCGGTCGCGCTCGTCCTTCTGCCCGGTGATCAGCGCGTGCACCGGCGCCTGGAAGCCGAGCGCGGCGGCATTCGCGGGAATGTCGTGGACGCGGCCGTCGGTGATCAGGAAGGCGCCGGCGACGCGGTCGACCGGCACGTCCGACAAGGCCGAGGCGAGGGCGCCGAACAATCTCGTGCCGTCGGTCTCGCCGTCGGCCTGTCCGGCGTCGACGACGCGGACCTCGAGGCCCTTGATCTTCTTCAGGCCGTCGACCAGCGCTTCCTGCGCCTGGGCCGCCTCGCGATTGCGGTTGCCGAAATTCTGGCTCGGGCTCTTGTCGACGACGACGGCGGCGACCGAGGTGAGGGGATCGCGGTCCTCGCGGGTGAAGGAGGGATTGGCGAGCGCCAGCAGGAACAGCACCAGGGCGGCCACGCGCACCGCGGCGCCGCGCGCGCGCGCCAGCACCAGCACGAGTGCTATGACGACGATCGCGGCCAGCGCGAGCCAGAGGACGATCGCGGGAACAAGCGGCGTGAACGCGATGCCGTAATTCATCAGACAGACCTATCAACGTCATTCCGGAGCGACGTGAAGCATCGAATCCGGAATCTCGAGATTCCCCGGTGCGCAGTGCGCACCTGCGGTCTGGTCCTTCGGACCATCCCGGAATGACGGGGCGTGTGGCTCAAGCTCGTCACGCGCATCTCTATTGCCCCAGCCGTTCGATCAGGGCCGGTGCGTGCACCTGGTCGGCCTTGTAGTTGCCGGTCAGCGTGTACATCACGATGTTGGCGCCGGCACGATAGGCGAATTCGCGCTGGCGGTTGTCGCCGCCGGTCACCGGCAGCATGTACTGGCCGTCGGGGCGCACGGCCCAGGCGCCGGCAAGGTCGTTCGAGGTGATGATGATCGGCGAGACGCCGTCGCCGCCGCGCGCCGGACGCTGCGCGCTCTCGTCGTCGTCCTCGCGCGGCAGGGTCTCGACCCAGGTCTGGCCGGAGTTGAAGCGGCCGGGGAAGTCGCGCAGCAAATAGAAGGTCTTGGTCAGCACGTGCTCGCGCGGCACCGGCTCGAGCTCGGGCACGTCGAGCGAGGACAGGATCTCGCGCAGCGCCCGCATGCCCGGCGTCTGCGAGGCGCCGTTGTCGCCGGGCGGCGCCTCGATCGCGTCGCGGGTGTCGAACAGCACGGTGCCGCCCTGCTTCATGTAGGCGTCGATCTTGTTGATGGCGTCCTGCGGCGGCTTGGGCGCGCCGGGTACGATCGGCCAGTAGATCAGCGGGAAGAAGGCGAGCTCGTCGCGCCCGGGATCGATGCCGACCGGATCGCCGGCCTCGAGCGCGGTGCGCTGCGCCAGGAACAGCGTCAGCCCGGTCAGGCCGGCCTTGACGATGGAATCGACGTCGGCATTGCCGGTCACGACATAGGCGAGGCGGGTCTGCGACACCGCCTTCATCGCGAACTCGTCCGCGGCGCTGTCGGCGCGCGCGGGCGTCGGCGGCAGTGCGGAGAGGCCCGCAAGCGCGATGCCGAGCAGGATCATTGCGGGTGCGGCGCGGCGGCGCAGCAGCGCGGCGAGGCCGCCGCCGAGCACCGCGACGATGATGGCGTCGATCAGGAACAGAGCGAGCGCCGTCGACAGCAGCCAGCCGCGCAAGTCGCGCGGCTCGGCATTGGTGTAGGTGGCGTGCCGGGCGCGCAGGCTCGCGGTGTTCAGGGCTGCGATGCGGTCGGCGCTAGCAAGCGTGTTCACGGCGAGCGGTCCTTCTGCAGGACCATAGAAGCCCGGCGGATGATCGGGTGTGGCGCGGTCGCGATAATCGGCCGGAAGCGGCTTTGCCGTGGCCGGCGGCGGACCGAAGGCGCCGAAGCCGTCGAGCATGTGCAGCGGCGCCACCGTCTCGGTGGTTGCCTCGCTGGCAACGCCGGCGCCGGGCTTGGTGGTGTAGCCCGACATGTCGACGACCCGCCGCAGCATTTCGACGAAGATGCCCGACATCGGCAGATCCGACCAGCGCATGTCGGCACTGACGTGGAACAGGCTGACGACGCCCTTGCCGCGATGCTCGCCGGTCACCAGCGGCGTGCCGTCTTCCAGCGACGCCCAGCTCTTGGTGGCGAGCACGGCATCGGGCTCGGCCAGGACCTGGCGGCTCACGGTGACGTCCTTGGGGACCACGACGCCGGCAAACGGACCGTCGGCCGCGAAGGCGGCGAGGTGCTGCGGCTTCTCCCAGGTCAGGCTGCCGCCGAGCGTGCGGCCGCCCTTGCGCAGCTTGACCGGCACGAGATCGTCTTCGGCCTGCGCCAGGCGGGGCCCGGCGAACCGCACCAGCACGCCGCCCTGGTCGATCCAGGCATTGAGACGCTCGCGGATTTCAGGCGCGATGGTGCCGACATCGGCGAGGATGATCATCGGCAGCTTCTGGTCGAGGAACTGGGTGATGCCCTGCTGCGGCGAGCCCTTGTCGGCGAGCCGCACGTCGGCGAACGGCGCCAGCGCGCGGGTGAGGTAGAAGGTCGGCGCCAGCAGCGGCTGCGCGGTCTCGCTGGTCGAGCCCGAGACGATGCCGATGGCGCGGCGGCGCCAGCGCTTGTCGAGCAGCTGCACCGCGCCGGCGGAGCGCTCGCCCGATATTTCGAGCCGCGTGATGTCGTTGCGCAGCTCGACCGGCAGGTCGAACGAGGCCTCGGTTTCCTTGTCCTGCGGGCCGAACGAATAACGGGCTTCGCCGATCGGCGATGCCTTCTGGTCCAGAGCGCGCACGGTGCCGACGGCGATGCCGCCGTCGGTGCGCAGCACCTTCACCGTCATCCTGGCGGCGGCGTTCTCGGCCGCGACCAGCGCCAGCGGCGAGGAGGTGCCGCCTTCGAAGATGGTCAGGCTGCGATCGCCGATGGTCTTGCCGAGGGCTTGCACGAATTCCTCGCCGCGCCCGGTATCGACGCCATCCGACAGCCAGGCGATCTCGCAGTCGCCGGTGGCCTTGAGGAAGCGATCGACCGCTGCGAGGGTTTCGACGCGCTCGATCGAATAGGGCTTTGGTACCAGCTGGCGCAGCGCGACGCGCGCCGCCCCCGCCGGCATCAGGGTGATGTCGCGGTTCGGCTCGGACAGCGGCACCAGCGCGATGGCGCGGCGGTCGTTGTCGGCGTTGGCGATCAGTTCGTCGGCGGCCCTGATCCTGACGTCCCAGTTCGAGGCCGCGCTCCAGCCGTCGTCGAACATGATCATCAGCGGCGCCTTGCTGCCGGCGAGCCCGGTCTGCGGATTCCAGATCGGGCCGGCGGCGGCGAAAATGACCAGTGCCGCAGCCAGCAAGCGCAGCGCCGTCAGCCACCACGGCGTCCGCGAAGGCGTCTCTTCCCTTGGCGCGATGTCGAACAGCAGGCGCGTCGGCGGAAACTCGATCCGGCGCGGCCGCGGCGGCATCACGCGCAGCAGCCACCACAGCACCGGCAGGCTGACGAGGCCGATCAGGAGCAGCGGTTCGGTGAAGGCGAGCGGCAATCCCATCATGCGGCCGGCCCCGCTTTGATGGAGGTGGTGCGCGCGCCCGACTTGCTCACCTGCATGCCGGCATGCAGGAACAGCAGCAGCTCGGCGGCGGAGCGGTCGGTCGCATGGGTCGTGAACAGCCAGTCGAGCTTCGAGGTCTCGGCGCGGATCTGGTCGCGGTGCAGCGCGAGCCGCGCGGTGTAGTCCTGCGCCCAGCTTTCGGCGCGGCCGGCGGTGATCACGCCAAAACCTTCCGGCTCGACGAACTCGACGCGGCCGGAATAGGGGAAGGACTCCTCGGCGGGATCGACGACCTGCACCATCGTGCCATGCGCGCCGGAGCCGGAGAGCCCCGCGAGCGTCGTCCTGATCTCGGCGATCGGCGACCAGAAATCCGACAGCACGATGATCTCGGCGAGCGCGGAAGGAACGAAGGAGGGCGGCAGGCTCAGCCGGTCGGCATCGTCATGCAGCATCGCCTGCGCCATCTTGTCGATGACGCTGCGGCTCGCGGTCGGCGCCATCAGCCCGGGAATGCCGACGCGCTCGCCGCCGGAGACCAGCAGTTCGGCCAGCGCAAAGGCGACGATCAGCGTGCGCTCGAGCTTGGACTCGCGCGCGGTCTTCGAGGCAAACGCCATCGACGGCGAGCGGTCGGGCCAGATCCAGACCGTGTGCGAGGCTTCCCATTCGAGCTCGCGGACATAGAGATGGTCGTCGCGCGCCGAGCGGCGCCAGTCCACGTTCTGCGACGGCTCGCCGGAGACGAAGCGGCGGTATTGCCAGAAATTTTCGCCGGAGCCGGCGCGGCGCCTTCCGTGCAGGCCGTGGATGACGTTGGCGGCGACGCGGCGGGCTTCGAGCACCAGGCGCGGCAAGGAAGCGGCGAGCGTGCGGCTTTCGCCATCGGCACGTCGGATCGCGATGATCTCCTTCGCTGTGTGCCCGTTCTCGGCGGCCATCAACCGATCCGTGTTTTCAACTGCCGGATCACGTCCGGAATCGTGCGCCCCTCGGCGCGCGCCTGGAAGGTCAGCGCCATGCGGTGCTTCAGAATAGGTTCGGCGAGGTCGAGCACGTCGTCGACCGAGGGCGCGAGCCGTCCGTCGATCAGCGCACGGGCGCGCACCGCCAGCATCAGGGATTGGCTGGCGCGCGGGCCGGGGCCCCAGGCGATGAACTTGCCGGTCTCGCCGCTGTCCGGACCCGGACGGGCCGAGCGCACCAGCGACAGGATCGCCTCGACCACGGAATCGCCGACCGGCAGGCGCCGGATCAGCCGCTGCGCGGTGATCAGCGCATCCGCGGTCATCGATCCCTTCGCCAGCGTCTCCTCGGCGCCGGTGGTCTCGAACAGGATGCGGCGCTCGGCGTCGCGATCGGGATAGTCGACGTCGATCTCCATCAGGAAGCGGTCGAGCTGCGCTTCGGGCAGCGGATAGGTGCCTTCCTGCTCCAGCGGGTTCTGGGTCGCGAGCACGTGGAACGGCTTCGGCAAATCGTGCCGCGCGCCGGCAACGGTGATGTGCTGCTCCTGCATCGCCTGGAGCAGCGCCGACTGCGTGCGCGGGCTGGCGCGGTTGATCTCGTCGGCCATCAGGAGCTGCGCGAACACCGGACCTGCGATGAAGCGGAAGGAACGCTTGCCCGCGGTGCTCTCGTCAAGCACCTCGGCGCCGAGGATGTCCGACGGCATCAAATCGGGCGTGAACTGGATGCGCTTGGCGTCGAGACCGAGCGTGACGCCGAGCGTCTCGACCAGCTTGGTCTTGGCAAGGCCCGGCACGCCGATCAGCAGCGCATGGCCGCCGGAGAGGATGGTGACCAGCGTGTTCTCGATCACGCGGTCCTGGCCGAAGATGACGGACGCGATCGCGTCCTTTGCCGCCCGAATCTGGCTCGAGACCTGCTCGGCCGAGCGGACGATTCCATCCTCGAGTTTCTCGACACTCTCCGCCATCCGTTAGCTCCTTCAGCCTGCCGCGCGGCTCGCTCGCGTCGTCATGTCATCGCATCAGGTCAGATGCATCAAATCTTCACTTCAAGCGAAGACGTCAAACCAAGTCATGGCCCCTATGCTAGACTTGCAGGAAGGCCATGTATTCGTTGAATTAACCTATCCCCACCTTATCGGCTTAAGGGTATGTAGGGCATCACGAAGTGGCGACCTCCACACCGGACTAATCCGGGGTGGAACCGTTCGCCGATGGACAGCGTAGACCTGCACCAATCGTGCCAAAGGACAAAGTCAGGGCAAACCATGGCGAACCAAGGGCAGAGCGCCGATCGTGGTCTTGAGGGGCTGACTGCCGCCGCCAAGAGTGCTGCCAGTGCCGAAGGCGCCAAAAAGGGCCTGCCTCCGGTGCATCTATGGAATCCGCCGTTTTGCGGCGATCTCGATATCCGAATCGCGTCCGATGGTACTTGGTTCTACATGGGGACGCCAATCGGGCGTCACGCGCTGGTCCGCCTGTTCTCGACCATCCTGAAGCGCGAGGGCGACAAGCATTTCCTCGTGACGCCGGTGGAGAAGGTCGGCATCCGCGTCGACGACGCGCCGTTCATGGCGGTCGAAATGCAAGAGGACGGCGAGGACAACCATCGCGTGCTGCGCTTCCGCACCAATGTCGACGACTGGGTCACCTGCGATGCCGCGCACCGGCTGCGCTTCGAGCAGGCAGTGGACGGCGGGCTGACGCCCTATCTGCACGTCCGCGCCGATCTCTGGGCCAAGGTGACCCGCGCGCTCTATTACGATCTGGTTGACATGGGCGAGGAGCGGATGGTCGATGGCCAGCCGATGTTCGGCGTCGAATCGGCCGGCGAATTCTTCGCCATGGCCGATGCGGACGAGGTGAGGGCCGCGCTTTGAACAAGCCTATCCTGAAAAGTGATCCCGTCGCGCTTGGCGCTGCGGATTTCTTTACCCGTTCCAGGGCGAGGCTCGGCTTCGACGTGCCGCCCGGCCTCTACGATCCGAACATCATTCCGGCCTCGGGCGATCCCGGGACCGACAAGATGCTGGAAATCGTCGCGCGCGAGCAGCCGGTGCGGCCGGCGGCGGTCCTGATCGCGGTGGTGGACCATCCCGAGCCGACCGTCCTGCTGACGCAGCGCTCGGCGCATCTCAACGACCACGCCGGCCAGATCGCCTTTCCCGGCGGCAAGATCGACGCGACCGACACCTCGCCGCTCGATGCGGCACTGCGCGAGGCCGAGGAGGAGGTCGGGCTGTCCAGAGACTTCGTCGAGCCGATCGGCTATCTCGATCTCTACGGCACCGCCTTCGGCTTCCGCATCCTGCCGACGGTCGCGAGGGTCCGGCCCGGCTTTGCGCTCACGATCAACCATTCCGAGGTTGATGATGCGTTCGAGGTGCCGCTATCCTTCCTGATGAATCCGGCGAACCACCAGATGCACAGCAAGGAATTCCGCGGCATGGAGCGCTTCTACTATGCGATGCCGTTCGCGGAACGTTACATCTGGGGTGCAACCGCCGGAATGCTGCGTGTGCTGTATGAGCGGATCTACTCATCATGATCCGGACGGTTCTGACCGAGATCGGAATTTTCCTCGTTCCCTTTGCCGTCTATGCGTTGTTCCTGGCCGCCAGCCGGTCCGGCCTGTTCGTGCAATCGTCCTGGCCGGTCACCATCGTCGCTCGCCTTGCCCTCATGGCGATCGTGCTTGTGATCGCGGGTCTGATCGGCCTGGCGCAATTCTCCGGCGCCGGCCCGGAGTCGACTTACGTTCCCGCCCATATCGAGAACGGCAAGTTCGTGCCGGGCACGGAAAAATAGGGGCCTGCCGATGAGCGCGGAGCCGATCCTCGCCGATGCGCCATGGCTGATCTCCGGCGGCACCGCGCGCGTCCTGCAATTGCTCGATGCGGATGGCGAGGAGGCGCGGGTGGTCGGCGGCGCGGTGCGCAACGCGCTGCTCGGTCTTGTGCCCGGCGACATCGACATCGCGACCACGGCGCGGCCGGAGGAGGTGGTGCGGCGCGCCAAAGCCGCCGGCATCAAGAGCGTGCCGACCGGCATCGACCACGGCACCGTCACGCTGGTCATCGACGGGCATCCCTACGAAGTCACGACCCTGCGCGAGGATACCGAAACCTTCGGCCGCAAGGCCAAGGTCGCGTTCGGCCGCGACTGGGTGAAGGATGCCGAGCGGCGCGACTTCACCATGAACGGCCTGTCGGTCGATGCGACCGGTGTCGTGTACGACCATGTCGGCGGGATCGCGGACGCCAGAGCGCGCCGCGTGCGCTTCATCGGCGACCCCGACCAGCGCATCGCCGAGGATTATCTGCGCATCCTGCGCTTCTTCCGCATCCACGCCGCCTTCGGCGCCGGCGAGCCCGACCGCGACGGCTATCTCGCCTGCATCCGGGGACGTGGGGGCCTTGCCAGCCTGTCGGCCGAGCGGGTGCGCATGGAGATGCTGAAGCTGCTGGTGGCCGGCGGTGCGTCCGCGGCCGTGCTGGCCATGGCCGAGGGCGGATTGCTGCAGGCGCTGATCGGCGGCGTCGCCTATACCGGGCCGCTGGCGAGCATGGTCGCGATCGAGCGCGAGCTTGGCCTGCCGGCGAGCGTCACCCGGCGCCTGGCCGCGCTGACGGTGGCCGTGACGGAAGACGCCAAGCGCGTCGCCACGCGCCTGCGGCTCTCCAACGCCGAGGCCAAGGCGCTGGATTCGATGGGGCACCGCTGGTGGCGGTTTGCCACCAAGGACGAGGCCAATGCGCGGCGGTTGCTCTACCGGCTCGGTGCCGAGCGCTATCACGATCGCGTGTTGCTCGGCTGGGCGCGGGCGGCGGGCGACGTGCATTCGTCGCGCTGGCGCGAACTCGCCGAGCTGCCGCAGCGCTGGACTGCGCCGAAATTTCCGCTCCGCGCCGCCGACTTCATCGCGCGCGGGATGGCGGAAGGGCCCGCGCTCGGACATGTGTTGACGCTCGCCGAGGACGCTTGGCTTGCGGCGGATTTTCCACTAGAGGAAGCCGCGCTCGCTTCCATCGCAGATCAAGCTGCGGCACGCGTCAGCCGCGAACGGAAAACGTGACCATCGTCTCAGGCTTCGCCGACATCTCGATCTTTCAGCTTCTGCTGGTCGCGTTGATGGCGTTGTTTGCTTCGATCATCGGTGGTCTCGCCGGCTACGGCACCGGCGCGCTGATGCCGCTGGTGCTGGTGCCCCTCGTCGGCGCCGAGCCCGTGGTGCCGATCATCGCGATCTCCGCGATCTTCACCAATTCGAGCCGTGCGCTCGCCTATGTCCGCTATGCCGATCGCCGCCGCGCGCTGATCGTGCTGGCCTGCGCGGCGCTGACGACCGCGCTCGGCGCCTACGGCTATACGCGCCTCACCAATGCGGGCGCCGCGCTCGTGATCGGCACCATGCTGATCCTGAGCGTGCCGCTGCGCCGCGTGCTCCGCCGCCGCCAGGTCAGGATCGGCGACACCGGCCTTGCCGCAGGCTCCGTCGGTTACGGCGTGCTGGTCGGCGGCACCTCGGGCTCCGGCGTGATCCTGCTCTCGCTGTTGATGGCCGCAGGCCTCGAAGGCGCCGCCGTGATCGCGACCGATGCGATGATCTCGCTCGGCACCGGCCTGATCAAGATCTCGGTGTTCGGCCTCGCCGGCGCCGTGAATGCGCAGGTGCTCGCCTTCGCACTGCTGATCGGGGCGATCGCGATCCCCGGCGCGTTCCTCGCCAAAGCCTTCGTCGAGCGGATGCCGGTGAACATCCACACCGCGATCCTCGATGTCGCGGTGATCACCGGCGGGCTGGTGATGATCTCGGCGGCGGCGCGGCAGCTCGTCGCGTAGGTGATCCACGCGGCATTCGCGCCTGGATCGCGGATATTGGCCCCGTCGTCATTCCGGGGCGCGCCTCTTGGCGCGAGCCCGGAATCCATTCATCCATCGACGCTGCAGCCCGATGGATTCCGGGCTCGCGCGGCGCGCGCCCCGGAATGACGAGACGGGCCAGGGCGTGTGCCCAGGAACGTCAGGTTTCGCGCCCAAGCCGGAAATCGCCAGGCATAACCGCCATCGGCGGCTTTTGACCCAACTCGGATATCGGCGCCAGCTTCCGTCTCGCGTTTTGCGTTCAGGACCACGGCGGCTCTTCGCCCGCCGCGGCTGCCTCGTGGTTGATCGTGACGCCCGCCGAACGCAACCCGGTCAGCAAGACAGTTCTTACCGAGGCGGGATCAAATCCAATATCCTTGGCGTTTGGTGGATGTGCCTCGCTGTCCTTCAATCGGAGCGCCAGGTGCAATTGCTCGCAAAGGTGCTGAACGACGCGATTGACTTGATCGTCAGTCATCGTTGGCTTCCTCCTGCTACCTTTTGTTCGACTAGGTAGCACAAAATAGGGCGGTACGCGATTGGACGGCCCCAAGCCCAACCCCACACTCGTAGACGGGCCGGCCCGTCTGGTACGCCGGAAGTGACTGGCAGCGATGGGACATTGAGTCCAATCGGCGCATGCGGATGAGCTTGACTAGTGCCGTTCGGCTTCGGCTTCCTGTTCCAACTGCAGGATGCGCGCCCGTAACGCGTCGAACGTCTCTTCGGCGGCCTCGCTGAACAGCGGATCCTCAGGATTGGTCATGGCCGAGGCGATCTCCGTCCAATCCTCAGGCTCGAGAGCCTTCAGGGCGGCGGGAAAGAAATCGCGATCTTCCTTCATGATGTGGCGCCGCTCGTGCTCGATGAAATCGCGAACGATGGCATCCACGTCCTGCCGAAGCAGTTCGCGGTCGGCAAGAACGTTGTCGACCGCATGAGCGACGCGGCGCAAGAGTTCGGCCCCTTTCTGGTGTTCGCGGGCGAGATCACCGACCTTCGCAGCCGCAGCCGGATCGCGAATTTGCAACTTGGCGAAGACCAGGTCTTCCTGAGGGTGGTGGTAAACCTCCGGGTAAAGCTCGAAGTAGCTGATAACCGCGCCAATAACCTCATAGTCGGGGCGGTCGCCGCGGTCGAAAACCTCAAGTTCCCGCTCGAGGATGGCGAGCAGTTTCTCAATGTTGCGGTGCTCTTGGCTTAAGCGCTCAATGATCATTGCTGCGATCCACAAGGTGACCGATTGAGAAGCTCTTGAAAGCTTAGCCCCAAGTCGCCTCAGCGCTTTGCGCTAGATCAAGCTCCGACGTCGGCTTTCCGACCTAACCGGAAGTCGCCCGGCTCAGCCGTCATCGGCGGCTTATGACCCCGAATGTATGGTCCGGCCGTGCGTAGCAAGAGGTTCGTCGATCAGGTGGTGAGTGGTCTTGCATCAATGTATCCGGCCTTTGATTGGAGCATTCTCTCCGGGCCATCATGGATATCAGCGCGCGTGCGTTCTCATTAGCGGACAGGCCTCGATTGGGCCATTTGGGTCACCAGTGTTCGCATGCGCCGGGAAGACCGAACCTCCATCTCGTCTCATCCTCTCGCAGACCTTGGCTGGAACCTGTTGATGGGGTTACGTCATCGCTTGCTCCTCCTACCTCGCAGTTCCTGTGTTCGAGCCGGGGGCCGTTCCTTCGTCCCGGCCCGCAGGACGTGCGTCGCGTCGCGCGCACGGGCGGTCAAGGCCGGCCGTTGCGCTTTGCTTGCGGCTGGCTCCGGCGTTGCCAGGCCGCGCCTTGACCGCCCCGAGCACGGCGCGACGATCAAGCGGATTGGACGTCTGCATCGTTGGTCCTTGTCAGCTCGAAGGCGCGTCCTTTAGCCAGCACCGCCCAGGCGATGCGGGCAAGCTTGTTGGCGAGTGCGATCGCTAGCACGTTGTGGTGCAATCGCTTCTTGGCGGCTTCGATCCAGGATCTGAGTCCGTAACGTTCCCAGTTCTTGATCCTGACCAGCACCACCCATGCCGCCTGCACGAACAGAACGCGCAGGTAGCGATTGCCGCGCCTTGAGATTTTGCCGAGGATCGTGCGGTCTCCCGTCGAGATCTGCTTGGGCACCAGTCCGAGCCAGGCGCCGAAGTCACGGCCTTTGGAGAAGACGTCTCCAGTGCCGATCGCGGCTACCATGGCGCTCGAAATGATCGGCCCGATGCCAGGCACCGTCATCAGGCGCGAACATGCCTGATCTTGACGGGCCAGTGCTTCGATCTCGCCGGAGAGGCTATCGATGCGCTGATCCAGCCGGCGCCAGTCGCCTGCCAACTCCTCGATGACACGCAACATGCGTGGCGACAGGGCATCGGTGCGCGTGGCAAGGATGGTGGGCAGTTCTGTGCGCAGGAAGCCGATACCCTGGCGCACCGCGATCCCGCGTTCCAGCATGAAGGCGCGAATCTGGTTGATGATGCCGGTGCGTTGCGACACCAGCCGCTCGCGCACCCGATGCAGCGCCTGCAGATCCAGTTGCTCCGCGGTCTTGGTCGCCACGAACTTCATCGTCGGGCGTTGCACGGCTTCGGCAATCGCTTCGGCATCATTGAAGTCGTTCTTCGGTCCTTTGCTATAAGGGCGGACATATTTGGCCGGCATCAACCTGGCATCGTGACCTAGCGATGCGAGTTTGCGGCTCAAATGATGTGCGCCGACGCAGGCTTCCATGCCGATCAGGCAAGGCTGCATATTGGCGAGCCGCGCCTCCACCTGGCCACGCGACCACTTTTGCCGCAGCACGATGGCGCCGCGCGTATCGTGGCCCACGACGTGGAACGAGTTTTTGCCGATATCGATGCCGATCACGGCGATCGCAGTACTGGGTGTCTGGGACATGGCGTGCTCCTTGTCTTGGCGCCCCTGGCCAGCTTATCGCTGGCGGGGCAGGAGCACGGCCGGACCATCCCATTAGCGGACGTTGGCACCGATGAGGCGATTGAGATAGCTGCGTCGCCACAGCATGCTTCGCTACGTCAGACTGATTGCTGCTTATGCCCTCCGAGTTGCAAGCCGGAACACTGCAGGTCGTCGATTGCTGTCGGCTCCGGCTCGTGGCCCCCTGCGACCTCGGAGCGCCCAGCAGATTTGAGACCACTCCACGAGGATGAGAGCGTGCTCCAATTTGGAACTCGTGCGTTGACCATGGCGGTTATCATTTTATTGACCGTCCTGGGCAGTCAGCTATTCGACCAGCACGCATTAGGAATTCATTTTCGACCGGTACACATTAGGAATTCATTTGCAAATAGCGGCAATCTTCAGTTGCACAACCAAAGGTGGGGCTGCGGGAGATGCGCTATCGGTCAATCGGGGATGACAGATTGCTGTCAACCGTCACGTGGCAAGCCACCCTAGCAATTGCGCTTTTGGCGGCGCTCGCGCTGAACCTTGTCGGCTTGAGTTTCAGCGTTGACCTGTCAGCCGATGCCCTCGTGCTAATGAGCCTGTACGCATTTCTCACAATCTATTTCAGCTTCGTTCGGCCAAATGCGGAGGCCGCGCGTATTCTCACCTGCTTCGGTCAGCTCGTTGTTGTGGTCCTCATGGGAATCGCGCTGAGCTACGCCGCATCCACAGTGCCACTGCCCTACCGCGACGTGGAACTTCACGCCATAGATCGATGGCTTGGATTTGATCGCGCCAATTATCTCGCTTTTTTGAGAAGGCACGATGCGCTCCTCAGCGCTCTTTCTTTCGCCTACAACTCCATGATGCAACAAAATATCTTGGTGTTGGTCGCCGCCGTTCTGACCCAGCGCTATGATCGATTGCAGTTGTACATCGTCGCATTTGCAGTTGCCGTGACGGCTACTGCCGCCATTGGATGCTGCATCCCGGCCGCGAATGCAATGATCTATGTGGATAGGGTTCCAACCGAATTCTCAACCTTGCCGGATGGCGGGCATAGCTATTTCCCGATCCTCGAAGGCCTTCGCAACGGAACGCTCTGCGTTATCGACTTTCGTTCCTTGGAGGGGCTTATCTCCTTCCCGAGCTTTCACACGGCGAATGCCATTCTATTCATGTGGGCTCTTTGGCCAATCCGCATCTTACGTTTTCTTTTAGTGCCGTTGAATCTTCTTCTCATCGCCGGCACGCCCCTCTGCGGCGCACATTATGCCGTGGACATTATTGGCGGCGTTGCTGTGGCATGTGGAGCTATCGCTGCAACGGCGTGGCTCATCCATGCCGGTCGGATCGGGCGTCGCGAACAATTAGTTCTCGCCCGAAGCTGACGCTCTAGCCATCGTGTGGATCGATCGCCGCGATCTTCATTAGCAGAACCGTCCGTTTATCGTAAATCGTCGAGGGGGCGATCGAACGGACATGATTTCTCATCATCGATCATTCGCTGGAGCCCGCTTGCTCCCGACATTTTTTCAATCGGCATCCGCGGATAAAAGAATCTTTCCTGCAAGGATTCATGCAACCTTAACTTGTTTAACCGTAGTTCTACGCATGTAAATCGGAATTCGGCAATGCGGCCCGCAAGCGTGCTTTTTGCGTCACGACCCGTCCTCGATGAAGGTTGCGGCCACCGACTTGGTAAGCACGGGGAAATCGTCAATACGGTACACGGCGGGCTCGCTGCAGCGATGCCGGCTGCGCGCTTCGAGCAGCAGTTGCCCTCGTGCAAGCGTGCCGATGACGAAGTTACGGCCGCTTGGAGGTTGCTGCAGTTCAATTGGCGAGTTCTAGCCAGTACCGCAGGCATCGTGGTGGCTTGGCTCGTCGCGACGCAGTTCTATATCGAGCCGTCAGGCTATCTCGTCGCGTTCGCGCTGGCGGCGCTGTATTGGTGGATCGGTCTGCGTAACGCCCGATCGGACGCCAGCGCAAATCCCAGGGTTTTTCTCTGTCTCACGGCGTCGGCGCAGATAACCCTGGCCATCCCGGTTCTGCTCACGTTGACCT
The DNA here is from genome assembly GCF_042257955.1 of Bradyrhizobium sp. B025. Lineage (NCBI taxonomy): Bacteria > Pseudomonadati > Pseudomonadota > Alphaproteobacteria > Hyphomicrobiales > Nitrobacteraceae > Bradyrhizobium > Bradyrhizobium sp. B025. Next base: position 1,955,505 of record NZ_CP170150.1, read on the forward strand.
ATGTGGCCACTTCCATCGGCTTTCCGCTCCAAGACGCCCGTTTGCTGGCTTGGGATCGCGCGCTGGGGTTCGACTTCAGGAGTTTCCTCAATTTCATAAATCGTCACCCGGAATTGATCCCGGTCCTGGCACGATCTTACACTTCCATTACGCTCCAGATGATCCTGCTGGTTCTCGTTCTTCCCCTGGCGGGATGCTACCGGCGCGCTGCGGAGGCGCTATGCGCGTACTTCCTTGCCCTCCTCGCAACAACCTTCATCTCAGTCTTCGTCCCGGCCATCGGGGTCTACCATGTGCTCGAATTGCAAGCCTCCGTTTTCTCCTACTTCGAACCTTCGGGCTACTATGACACCTTGCGCGACGCGCCGCTCGTGCGCGCGGGGCTGCTCCAGAAGCTGCATCTGCCGGGTCTTGTAGGCGTCCTTACGTTTCCGAGCTTCCACGCGGCATCGGCAATCCTCTACATGTGGTCGTTCTGGCCGCTGCGCTGGCTCAGGCTGGCCATCGTTCCCTGGAATGTCTTGATGATCGTCGCGACGCCGCTGGGGGGAGGCCACTATCTGGTCGACATCCTCGCCGGGGTCGCAGTGTCAACCTTCGCGATCGTCATCACGGCAGCGATCAGCGCAGCTTGCTCGTCGGGGCGGATCATGAGTGCCACCAGCCTCGCGCCTAAGCCGGCTTCGCGAGTGCGGTTGCATATCGGGAAGGTCCCCAGCAACACTAGGAACAAATTCTTCACCAATAGAAAAGATAGTATTGATATCACAATGCAACCTAACGATGCGCATGCTAGAACCGCCAAAAGGTAGCGCGAAGTTGCAGTCTGCCGTCGCAATTGGGAATTTGGAATGTTCAGTGGGTCGGCCTACGCGCGAGCCATAGTAGGGTCGCTCCTCCGCATTGGAACGTCGGAAGATGTGCAGATCGCGGGTTCGGGTGTGCTCGGAATACGCCACGCGTCCCGTCAGCGGTCCGTGAAGTGCTGTTGGTCGATCGCCGCTTGGGCGTGCGGTCTTGCGGTGTTTCCTTGAGAAGCACAACCATGTTCAGCCTGGCTGATCAGCTGGCTCTTTCGCGCAGTCGGCCCGCTGGTTTCGACTACATGCGGATTGTGCTGGCGGCTACGATTATCTGCCTGCACAGCGCGAACGTCACCCTTGGGCTCGATCGGGCGATGGAAATAGTCGGCCATCTTCGCATGCTGAACGCAATGATCCTTGCGCTCTTCTTCGCCTTGAGCGGGTTTCTGGTGACGGCTAGCTTGTTGAGGTGCAAGAGCCTGATTTCATTTATCGGCCTGCGCGTGCTTCGCATTGCGCCCGCGCTCGTGGTCGAGACGATGCTCTCAGCCATCATCATCGGCCCGATCTTCACCGCGATGCCATTGGCTCAGTACTTCGCGGACTCGAAGTTCCATGTCTATTTTCTCAACATCGTCGGCGACATCCACTTTGAACTCCCGGGCGTATTTCTTCACAATCCGGTGCCTGATCTGGTGAATGCTCAGCTTTGGACGGTACCGTATGAGCTGTGGTGCTACGTCATCCTGGCGCTTCTTGCTGTGACCACGATTTGCTTCAACAGGGTGGTATACCTTGGGTTCCTCGTGTTCGCCCAGCTCGGGCTCGCCTGCTACGATATCTACCATTGGAACGAACTGTTCATTCACCTTCGTCCGCACCTTCTTGTGTTCTGCTTCCTTCTAGGTGTCGGCTTCTACCTCTGGCGCGACAGGGTACCCTTCAATCGGGCGACGTGTCTGTTCGCGCTTCTGCTTTGCACTGCCGGCATGGCCAGTGGACGCTGCGACGCGATTTTTGCCGCGCCCGCTGCCTATGTCGCGTGTTATCTGGGCCTCATGAATCCGCGGCGGAGCTGGATCGTGTCGTCCGGCGACTACTCCTACGGGATGTACCTCTATGGATTCGTCATCCAGCAGTGCATAGCAGCGTTCGGCCCATCGGTTCAGTATTGGTATCTGAACGTCCTGATCAGCCTGCCAATTGCCTTTGGCGTTGCTGTCGCCTCTTGGCACCTCGTCGAGAAACTTGCACTTCGACTCAGAGGTCAGCTCGAACGATTTGAGGCGGCCGTTCTGTCGCGGATTTCGATTGTTCGGTTTTCGCGCAGGTCACCGCGACCGATCGAATTAGGCGCGACGCTTGGCAGTAGCGCATCAGGCTGACAGCGCTGCCTAGAACTCGAACTGTTTTGTTCATGGCGGCATCCATGCATCGAGCAGATCTACAGCCCGCTGCTGCTCGAGGACAAGCCGCGCCCGCCGAATAGCGTAACAAGACGGTCTGACGATGTCTGGCGCCTCTCAAGACGCGCAATCCAGCCTCAGCGGACAAGGTGAACTACGCCTTGGAGGAGGCTTGGGGAGATGTTGAATATCCAGTTCTATGTCCGCTTCTGGCGCAGAAGCGGACATAGACGCGCCGGAGCCGAGCGCTCCGATCTCATGAGGCCGCGGCCTTAACCGCGCCTACTCCTCGTCTTCGTCGTCCTCATCCTCTTCTTCATCCTCGTCCACCTCTTCCAGGTGTTCGAGCACGGCGAGCGGCAGCGTCTCGCGAAACAGGTCGCCTTCCACGCCCATCCAGAGGCAGATCACGTCGTCGCCTTTGACTTCTGCGACGGTCAGCGGCTGGCCGCCGGATTTGAGCATGACGATATCGCCGGCTTTCAGTTCCATGGATGGTCCTTTCGGGTTGATTGACTTGAGAGGCTAGCAAGCCGGCATGACACGCCGATCACGGACTGCGGGATCAGTGGATGTGCTGCGGCAGCGCGCATCCGCTGCCAAGGCTGCTGAAACGCCGACGACGGAGCTTCAGGCCGGGAGCGGGACCATGACGGAGGCAAGGGCGCCTGCGCGATGGGTTGCGCAGGGGCTTGTCTGTCCCATGCGCCGCGATGATGGCATCATGCGCCTGTTTCGCCCGACGGGTCAAACGGTTTCGTAAAATCCGTAAGCCGTTGATTTTGCTGCAGCCGGCTACTGTGCATGGGGTTGTTTTTCGCGTTTTTGTTTCGCGCCCTGGTTACGACCGGTCCGGCACCAGCTCGGTCAGCGAGCGGATGATGCGATCGGGCCTCACGGTCGAGCCTTCGGGCAGGCCGTCGCCATGCACGTCGATCCAGATCGAATAGATGCCGAGGCGCTGCGGCGTCACGACTTCCCATTCGAGGTTGTCGCCGATCATCCAGGTGTCCTCAGCGGCGACGCCGAGCGCGTCCATCGCGTGCAGATAGGCGCGCTCCTCGGGCTTGCCGAAGCCGTGCTCGCCCTCGATCTGGATGTGGTGGAAGCGGTGCGCGAGCTCGAAGCGCTCGACCTTGGCGCGCTGGGTGTCGGCGGCGCCGTTGGTCACCAGTGCGAGCTTGATGCCGAGCGCCTTCAACTTGTCGATCGCCTCATGCGCGCCGGGGAAGACGAACATCTCCTCCTCGCGATAGGCGGTGAAGCGGTCGGCGAGGCGGACGGCGAGATCATCTGGCAGGGCGCGGTGGCCGGCGGCCGCGAGCGCGGCGAAGCCGCCCTTGACCGTGAGGTGCCGGGCCTCGGCGAGCTTCATCCGCCAGGCGGCTTCCGCATTGGCCCAGAAGTTTCGCGCGAAAGCCAGGACCGCGGTCGCGACCTCTCGCGGCGGCAGCGGCGCAAGCTCCTCGGCGAACTCGTTCGCGATCGTGTTCCAGGCGATCTCGGGCCGGCCATAGGCCGACAGGATGGTGTCGTCCATGTCGATCAGCATGGCGCGGGGGAGGGGCCTCACGATGGTCATGGCCATTTCACCTCCGGCGGCAGCGACGACAAGATCGAATCTACATTGCCGCCGGTCTTGAGCCCGAAGATGGTGCCGCGATCGTAGAGCAGGTTGAACTCGACATAGCGGCCGCGCCGGATCAGTTGCTCCTCGCGGTCCGCAGCGGTCCAGGCGCTCGCGAAATTGCGCCTGACGATATCAGGGTAGATCTTCAGGAAGGCGCGGCCGACGTCCTGGGTGAAGGCGAGGTCGGCGTCCCAGTCGCCGCTGTCGTGCCAGTCGTAGAAGATGCCGCCGATGCCGCGCGCCTCTTTGCGGTGCGGCAGGTAGAAATACTCGTCGCACCATTTCTTGTACTTGTCGTAATCGGCAACGCCGTTCGGCTGCACGCAGGCCTCTTTCATCGCGGCGTGGAAGGCGATGCTGTCGGCGTCGTCCTGCGTGCGCCGGCGATCCAGCACCGGCGTGAGATCGGCGCCGCCGCCGAACCAGGCCTTGGTGGTGACGACGAAGCGCGTGTTCATGTGCACGGCGGGCACGTGCGGATTGCGTAAGTGCGCGATCAGCGAGATGCCGGAGGCCCAGAACCGCGGATCGTCCGCCGCGCCCGGAATCTGAGCGCGAAACTCGGGCGCGAACTCGCCGTGCACGGTCGAGCAATGCACGCCGACCTTCTCGAACAGCCGGCCCGACATCATCGACATCACGCCGCCGCCGCCGGCCGCACCGCTATGATCGGTGCGCTGCCAGGGCGTCCGCGTGAAGCGGCCAGCCTCGCCCGGATAGAGGTCTTGCGGGGCGTCGTCCTCCAGCCGCTCGAAGCTCGCGCAGATGTCGTCGCGCAAAGCTTCGAACCAGGCGCGGGCGCGCGTCTTGCGGTCTTCGATCGTCGAAACGTCCATATTCAATTCCCGAACGGACCTGCCGTAGGGTGGGCAAAGGCGCCCTTGCGCCGTGCCCACCATCTATCACCATTTGTCTTGATTGGTGGGCACGCTACGCTTTGCCCACCCTACGAAATCTAACCTTGCGGACCGTAATAGGTGCAGCTCTCGTTGCAACTGTCGCGGTGGATGCTGACGCGGGTCAGCTTGCCGATATGCTGTAGCCGCTCCCAGACGAAGCGCGACAGGTTTTCCAGCGTCGGCTTGCCCAGCGCCTCGATCTTGTTGAGGAACTTGTGGTCCAGCATCAAGCGCACGTCCTCGATGGCGCGCTGGAGAAGGCCGAGATCGACCACCATGCCGGTCGCTGGGTCCGGGGTGCCGCGCACCGTCACCTCGGCGCGGAAGGAGTGGCCGTGGATCTCTTCGCTCGCCGCGCCGAACGTCGTTCCCGACAGTGAATGCGCCGCCTCGAAGCGGAACGATTTCGTCAATTCCCACATCTGTTCGAAAACCAATCCTATCTGATGCCGAGCGATTTATGCGTCTGCACGCTCAGCCGCCATTGCGGATGCTGCAGGCAATAGTCGATCGCCCGTGCGGTGTTCTCGGCGACCTCCGGCCCGTCCATCGGCTGCAGCGAGAAGCGCTCGAAGGCGAGGCCTTCGAAGGTCTCCGGCGCGGCGAGGGCCTGCGGATAGACCAGCTTCAACTCGTGGCCACGGCGCAGCACCAGCTCGCTGCCGCCCTTGGGGCTGACGCAGATCCAGTCGAGGCCATCCGGTGCGGCAATCGTGCCGTTGGTCTCGACGCCGATCTCGAAGCCTCGCGCATGCAGCGCATCGATCAGCACATCGTCGACCTGGAGCAGCGGTTCGCCGCCGGTGAGCACCACGTAACGGTTGGCGTTGGAGGCGGTCCATTGTGCCGCGATGGTGTCGGCGAGCTCCGCGGCCGACGCGTAGCGGCCGCCGAGCGTGCCGTCGGTGCCGACGAAATCGGTGTCGCAGAACTTGCAGGTCGCTGACTGCCGGTCGGCCTCGCGTCCGCTCCACAGATTGCAGCCGGCAAAGCGGCAGAACACGGACGCGCGCCCGGCATGGGCGCCTTCGCCTTGCAGGGTCAGGAAGATTTCCTTGACCGCGTAACTCAATGGTCTCTCCTCAACATATCAACCTTGCGGGTTCCGGATCTGCCGCAGCGCCTCGCCTGCGGCCATCGCCGCGGTCATGGCGACATTGAGCGACCGCAGTCCCGGGGCGATCGGGATCACCAGCCGCGCATCCGCGGCCTCGACCACCGCGTCGGTGACGCCGGCGCTCTCGCGCCCGAATAGCAGGATGTCCGACGTCTGGTAACGGAAATCGCGGTAGTCGGTGGCGGCCTTCGTGGTGAACAGCAGCAGCCGGCAGCCCTGTGCCGCGCGCCACTCCTCGAATTGCGGCCAGGAGACATGGCGGGTGATGCTGACTTGGTCGAGGTAATCCATTCCCGCCCGGCGGAAATGCCGGTCGGAGACGGGGAACCCTGCCGGTTCGATGATGTGGGCGGCCAGCCCCAGGCAGGCGCAGAGCCTGAGAATCGTGCCGGTGTTCTGGGGGATGTCGGGCTGGAAGAGCGCTATCTGCATGGGCGGCGTCGGGTTGGTTGTGGGCCGGAAATGTCTCAATAAAACATCGCTGGCCGCGGAATTCGTGCATTGCACGCTTCCCCGCCGTTAGCGGGCTTGCGCTCGCCCGGCAAGGGTGCCAATAGAACGATTCTGGACTGCTGTTTTCGCTTGTTTTGGCGGGGACAAGCGAAGTTCTGCCGCCGCGGGGGGTCGCGGGCGCCGGCAGCCAGTTCTGGGGACCTTGGGGGCCCCCGGAGCGGTTCCACCGGTAGCATAAGAAGAAAGGGTTGGAATCGTGACGACAGCGTCTTCGGCGGACCATCCGACACGCCGTGATTTCTTATTCGTTGCAACGGGGGCAGCTGCAGCAGTAGGGGGCGCAGCCGCGCTCTGGCCCTTCATCTCCCAAATGAATCCTGATGCCTCGACCATCGCGGCCGGTGCGCCGATCGAGGTTGATCTCAGCCCGGTCGCCGAGGGCCAGGACATCAAGGTATTCTGGCGCGGCAAGCCGATCTACATCAGCCACCGCACCAAGAAGCAGATCGACGAGGCGCGCGCCGTCAACGTGGCGAGCCTGCCCGATCCGCAGAGCGACGAGGCCCGGGTCAAGTCCGGCCATGAGCAGTGGCTGGTCGTGATCGGTATCTGCACCCATCTCGGCTGCATCCCGATCGCTCATGAGGGCAACTACGACGGGTTCTTCTGCCCCTGCCATGGTTCGCAGTACGATTCGTCCGGCCGCATCCGTCAGGGGCCCGCGCCCGCGAACCTGCCGGTGCCGCCGTACCAGTTCGTTTCCGACACCAAAATCCAGATCGGCTGAGCTTCGGACCCTCGTCCGAAGCTTCGCGCCGTCTCGTCGTATTATTTCCTCAGGATCGCATCATGAGCGGACCATCCGACTACCAGCCGAGCAATCCGGCCCTGCAATGGATCGAGCGGCGCCTGCCGATCCTCGGCCTCATGCACTCCTCCTTCGTCGCCTACCCCACTCCGCGCAATCTGAACTACTGGTGGACGTTCGGCGCCATCCTCTCCTTCATGCTGGGGATGCAGATCCTGACCGGCGTGATCCTGGCGATGCACTACACGCCGCATGCCGATCTCGCCTTCAAGTCGGTCGAGCTGATCGTCCGCGACGTCAACTACGGCTGGCTGCTGCGCAACATGCATGCCTGTGGCGCGTCGATGTTCTTCTTCGCGGTCTACGTCCACATGCTGCGCGGCCTCTATTACGGTTCCTACAAGGAGCCGCGTGAGGTGCTGTGGATCCTCGGCGTCATCATCTACCTCCTGATGATGGCGACCGGCTTCATGGGCTACGTGCTCCCCTGGGGCCAGATGAGCTTCTGGGGGGCCACCGTCATCACCAACCTGTTCTCCGCCATTCCCTATTTCGGCGAGAGCATCGTGACGCTGCTGTGGGGCGGCTATTCGGTCGGCAATCCGACGCTGAACCGCTTCTTCTCGCTGCATTATCTGCTGCCGTTCCTGATCGCGGGCGTCGTCGTGCTCCACGTCTGGGCGCTGCATGTCGCCGGCCAGAACAATCCTGAGGGCGTCGAGCCGAAATCGGAAAAGGACACGGTGCCGTTCACGCCGCATGCCACCATCAAGGACATGTTCGGTGTCGCCTGCTTCCTGCTGCTCTACGCCTGGTTCATCTTCTACATGCCGAACTATCTCGGCGACGCCGACAACTACATTCCGGCGAACCCGGGCGTGACGCCGCCGCACATCGTGCCGGAATGGTATTACCTGCCGTTCTACGCGATCCTGCGCTCGATCCCGAACAAGCTCGCGGGCGTGATCGGGATGTTCTCGGCGATCATCATCCTGTGCTTCCTGCCCTGGCTCGATGCCGCGAAGACCAGGTCGTCGAAGTACCGTCCGCTGGCCAAGCAGTTCTTCTGGATCTTCGTCGCGGTCTGCATCCTGCTCGGCTATCTCGGTGCGCAGCCGCCGGAAGGCATCTACGTGATCGCCGGCCGGGTCCTGACGGTCTGCTACTTCGCCTATTTCCTGATCGTGCTGCCGCTGCTCTCGCGCATCGAGACGCCGCGGCCGGTGCCGAACTCGATCTCGGAGGCGATCCTGGCCAAGGGCGGCAAGGCGGTAGCCTCCGTCGCCATCGCGCTTGTTGCCGCCGGCGCGCTGTTCCTCGGCAGCTTGCAGGACGCGCGCGCCAACGAAGGCAGCGACAAGCCGCCGGGCAACAAATGGTCGTTCGCCGGTCCCTTCGGCAAGTTCGACCGCGGCGCGCTCCAGCGCGGCCTGAAGGTCTACAAGGAAGTCTGCGCCAGCTGCCACGGCCTGTCCTACATCGCCTTCCGCAACCTCGCGGAAGCCGGCGGCCCCAGCTATTCGGTGGCGCAGGTGGCGGCGTTCGCGTCGGATTACAAGATCAAGGACGGTCCGAACGATGCCGGCGACATGTTCGAGCGCCCGGGCCGGCCGGCCGACTACTTCCCCTCGCCATTTCCGAACGAGCAGGCAGCCCGTGCGGCGAACGGCGGTGCGGCGCCGCCCGACCTGTCGCTGATCACCAAGGCGCGCTCCTACGGCCGCGGCTTCCCCTGGTTCATCTTCGACTTCTTCACCCAGTACCAGGAGCAGGGCCCGGACTACGTCTCGGCGGTGCTCCAGGGTTTTGAGGAGAAGGTGCCGGAGGGTGTGACCATTCCGGAGGGCTCCTACTACAACAAGTACTTCCCGGGCCACGCCATCAAGATGCCGAAGCCGCTCAGCGACGGCCAGGTGACCTATGACGACGGCTCGCCGGCCACGGTCGCGCAATATTCCAAGGACGTCACCACGTTCCTGATGTGGACCGCCGAGCCGCACATGGAAGCGCGCAAGCGCCTGGGCTTCCAGGTGTTCGTGTTCCTGATCATCTTCGCCGGCCTGATGTACTTCACCAAGAAGAAGGTCTGGGCCGACTCGCACTGAGCGGCGTGAGACGAGAATGAAAAGGCCCCCGCTAGGGGGCTTTTTTGTTGCCGTCATTCCGGGGCGATGCGTAAGCACCGAGCCCGGAATCTCGAGATTCCGGGTTCGCACTTCGTGCGCCCCGGAATGACGGGACTGTGGATTGCGCCGCGCGCCCCCAGCGGCCAAAATACCGCCAACCGCTCCCCCAGAAACTCATCGGAGGACACCATGGGAACCGCCATCACCTTCAAGCGCCCGGACGGCAAGGACGCATCGGGCTATCTCGCCAATGCCGCGCGCGGCAACGCGCCGGGCGTGGTCGTGATCCAGGAATGGTGGGGGCTGTCGGACCAGATCAAGGGCCTGTGCGACCGCTTTGCGCTGGCCGGCTTCGACGCGCTCGCGCCCGACCTCTACAAGGGCAAGGTGGTGCCGTATCACGACATGGAGAGCGCCAACAAGGAAATGAACTCGCTCGACTTCATGGACGCCACCACGCAGACCGTGCGCGGCGCCACGCAATATCTGTCGCGCAACGGCGCCAAGGTCGGGCTGACAGGCTTCTGCCTCGGCGGCGCCGTCACCATCATCGGCGCGACCAAGATCCCGGAGCTTGCGGCCGGCGTCGTGTTCTACGGCATTCCGCCGGAGCAGGCGGCCAAGCCCGCCGACGTCAAGATTCCGCTCCAGGCCCATTTCGCCAACAAGGACGATTGGTGCACGCCGGAGCTGGTCAACGGCTTCGAGAAGGCGATGAAGGCCGCCGGCAAGTCGCTGGAGCTGTTCCGCTATGACGCCGAGCACGCCTTCGTCAACGAGCAGCGCCAGGCCGTGCACGACCGCGAAGCCGCCGAGCTCGCCTGGGGCAGGGCGACGGAGTTCTTCCGGAAGCATCTGGGGTAACGGGGCGGCCTGCGGCGCGAGCCAACTAACGTCTCTTGCTGGACCACGACTGCAATTGCCTTTTGCAACTATAAGCCGTAGTTGCATGGCGTTTCGCCATGGTGAACGTGGGAGGCGTAATGATCGAAGGAAGCCGGTTAACAACAGTTGTCGTGTCTCTCGATGCGCTGGAGGCGGCTCAAGCACCTGAGAAGGCTGACTACCTGACCGAGGCGGTGGTCTACTACGTCAATGAAATTCAACGCGTCGGCGTCTACAAGGGACGTGAACTGCCGGCTGTGGCCATGCAGGCCTATCACGCCGACTACTATCTCGCTCAGGTCAACAACGGCGGTCACAGTCAGTTCATCGGTAACACGGGCGTTGCGATGCTGCCGACGACATCTGGCGATGCGCTCGCTGGACTGAAGGCTATGGGAGCGGCCGCGCAACACCAGATCCTGCAGGAAATGATGGACTGGGTGAAAGCCAATCCCGGCGAGGCTGCACTGCAAAACGGCTTCGGAGAGCGCGCCGCGCCGCTCGATGCGCTTGACCGTCGCTTCTATGAGGCCGAACGACAGCAACCAATGACGCAGCTGGCAGCCCGGTGGATCGCGAACTGGCCCGAATTGCGCGCCGTAGCCAAGCAGCAATACGCATCCGAAATCCAGCGGCTTGCGCAACTTAATCCGCATCTGTCGCAGCGACGGATCTGGCGAGGCGTTCGCCAGATCCGCTTCCAGATGACTGACCGCTTGCAAATCACGGTCGCCGCAGCATGCGGGGCGGTGGCGCCCGAGCCAGAGCTCAAGCTCATGGTTCTTGCAGGAAGCAGTATGGAGGTGGAAGGGCAGCAATGCATGGCCTTCGGCGTTAAGACAGACAAGGGCGCGCGACTCTGCGTTTATGAGGATGCGGGTGGACAACTTTATGAGTACGGCCCGGGCAGCCAGAGCCCGAAGCCTGCGGAAATGCATGAAATTTTGAAGAGCTTTCCGCCATCACTGGTGGGCGGGCGGCTATCTGTTGTGGGGGCTGACGCGATCCGGAATTTCTCGAGGATCGCCGAGCAAAACCTTGCAGCCGAAGCCATCGACCTGCTGTTGCGGAAGTCGGGTCTGGATCCGACCGCGATGATCACGGCGTTGGACGTGAGCGACGACCGGGCGGCATGGCATGCGGTCACAGGAAAGACCTGCGTTTTGATTGAAACCTTGGGCGACCGCGCCAACATGATCGGACCTGACGGCAGGCCCGCGCTCACGGTCACGCGGGCCGAAATCGAACGACATGCCGCGGAGGCGGCTGTGGGGCGCGACAGCCTGGAGATCCAGGCATAAGCCGCAACGCGATCCGCGCCATTTTGGTGATCGAGGCCGCCCGGCCGCCCTTGACGCCGTCCCCGCGCCATGGTGAGTATCCGCCCATGAGCACCGCCGTCCGCCCAGCCCGTCTTTGGTGGCGCACCTCCTAAGAGGTGGCCGGTGCGATTTCTTTTCCCAAAATCGTCGAAGGTCGCCCACGCAGTGCGGCGGCCTGATCGTTTGTCCTGTGTGGCGTTCCCTCGGCAAGTTTCGTAAGAGGACGACATGAACAGGACAGTCTTTGCCCTCCCGGCCAGAAGCGATTACGTGACCCGCGCGGGTCTCGCGATCACGCGCGTGGCGGAGCAGTTTACCGGCGGCGCGAGCCGGCTCGACGATCTCGTCAACCTGCTCGACCGCCGCCGCGGCGTGGTGCTGTCGTCGGGCACGACCGTGCCGGGCCGCTACGAGAGTTTTGACCTCGGCTTCTCCGATCCGCCGCTCAAGCTCGAGACCACGGGCGTCGATTTCAAGCTGGAAGCGCTGAACGAGCGCGGCCAGGTCCTGATCGCCTTCCTTGCCGACGTCCTGCGCGAGCCCTGCGTGGTGATCTCGGAGAAGACCGCTTCGCGCCTCGCCGGCCACATCATCCGCGGCGATGCCCCGGTCGAGGAAGACCAGCGCACCCGGCGCGCCAGCGTGGTGTCGCTGGTGCGCGACCTCGTCGCCGCCTTCTCCGCCAATGACGACGGGCTGCTCGGCCTGTTCGGCGCCTTCGCCTACGATCTCGTGTTCCAGATCGAGGATCTCGTGCAGAAGCGCGCGCGCGAGAGCGACCAGCGCGACATCGTGCTCTACGTTCCCGATCGCCTGCTGGCCTATGACCGCGCCACCGGCCGCGGCGTCGTGCTCAGCTACGACTTCACGTGGAAGGGCAGATCCACCGAGGGCCTGCCGCGCGAGACCGCCGACAGCCCGTACATGAAGACACCGCGCCAGGGCTTTGCCGATCATGCGCCCGGCGAATACCAGGCCACCGTCGAGACCGCGCGCGCGGCCTTTGCCCGCGGCGATCTGTTCGAGGCCGTGCCGGGCCAGCTGTTCGCCGAGCCCTGCGATCGTTCTCCGGCGGAAGTGTTCCAGCGCCTCTGTGTCATCAACCCGTCGCCCTACGGCGCGCTGATGAATCTCGGCGACGGCGAGTTTCTCGTCTCCGCCTCGCCCGAGATGTTCGTGCGTTCGGACGGCCGCCGCGTCGAGACCTGCCCGATCTCGGGCACCATCGCGCGCGGCACCGATGCGATCGGCGATGCCGAGCAGATCCGCCAGCTCCTGAATTCGGAGAAGGACGAGTTCGAGCTCAACATGTGCACCGACGTCGATCGCAACGACAAGGCGCGCGTCTGCGTCCCCGGCACCATCAAGGTGCTGGCGCGCCGGCAGATCGAGACCTACTCAAAACTGTTCCACACCGTCGACCACGTCGAGGGCATGCTGCGTCCCGGCTTCGACGCGCTCGATGCCTTCCTCACCCATGCCTGGGCCGTCACCGTGACAGGTGCGCCGAAGCTCTGGGCGATGCAGTTCGTCGAGGATCACGAGCGGTCGCCGCGGCGCTGGTATGCGGGTGCGATCGGCGCGGTGAATTTCGACGGCAGCATCAATACCGGCCTCACCATCCGCACCATCCGCATGAAGGATGGTCTGGCCGAGGTGCGCGTCGGCGCCACCTGCCTGTTCGATTCCGATCCCGCGGCCGAGGACCGCGAATGCCAGGTCAAGGCTGCGGCGCTGTTCCAGGCGCTGCGCGGCGATCCGCCAAAACCGCTCTCGACCTTCGCGCCCGATGCGACCGGAAGCGGCAAGCGGGTGCTGCTGATCGACCACGACGACAGCTTCGTGCACATGCTCGCCGACTATTTCCGCCAGGTCGGCGCCAGCGTCACCGTGGTCCGCTATGTGCATGCGCTCGACATGCTCAAGCAGAAGAGGTGGGATTTGCTGGTGCTGTCGCCCGGCCCGGGCAGGCCCGAAGATTTCGGGATCAAGAAGACGATCGATGCGGCGCTGGAGAACAAGCTGCCGGTGTTCGGCGTCTGCCTCGGCGTGCAGGCGATCGGCGAATATTTTGGCGGCGAGCTCGGCCAGCTCACGCATCCCGCCCACGGCCGGCCCTCGCGGGTGCAGGTGCGCGGCGGCCGCCTGATGCGCAATTTGCCGAGCGAGATCGTGATCGGCCGCTATCACTCGCTCTATGTCGAGCGCGACAGCATGCCGGAGGTTTTGTCCGTCACCGCCAGCACCGAGGACGGCGTCGCCATGGCGCTGGAGCACAAGACCCTGCCGGTCGCGGGCGTGCAATTCCACCCGGAGTCGCTGATGTCGCTCGGCGGCGAGGTGGGCTTGAGGATTGTCGAGAACGCGTTCCGGCTGGATGCGCGTGTTGATTGAGAGGCACCAATGACCTTTGACCACGACCTGAAGGCGAGCGTTCGCACCATCCCCGACTATCCCAAGCCGGGGATCATGTTCCGCGACATCACGACCCTGCTCGCGGATGCGCGCGCATTCCGCCGCGCCGTGGACGAGCTCGTGAACCCCTGGGCCGGCAACAAAATCGACAAGGTCGCCGGCATGGAGGCGCGGGGCTTCATCATCGGCGGCGCGGTGGCGCACCAGCTCTCCGCCGGCTTCGTGCCGATCCGCAAGAAAGGCAAGCTGCCGCACACCACCGTGCGCATCGCCTATTCGCTGGAATACGGCATCGACGAGATGGAGATGCATGTCGACGCCATCCAGCCCGGCGAGCGTGTCATCCTGGTCGACGACCTCATCGCCACCGGCGGCACCGCGGAAGGCGCGGTGAAGCTGCTGCGCCAGATCGGCGCCAACGTGGTCGCAGCCTGCTTCATCATCGACCTGCCCGAGCTCGGCGGCGCCGCCAAGCTGCGCGCCATGGACGTGCCGGTGCGCACGCTGATGACGTTCGAGGGGCATTGAGCGACGGCGGGCGCAAGATATCGCCCGGGTAAATTCTGGTCGGTGCAGGCCGAGGACGGGCTTCACCTCTCCCCGCTGGGGAGAGGTGAACACCGAGTTCGCCGGCCGAGTGCTCTACGACCGCTGCAGGATCAGGCTGAGCTCGAGCTCCCGGAACGCGAGGTAATTGCGCCGGGTCCACTGGTGCAGCTCGGTGGAGGCGTCCTTCTCCTGGCGCAGATAGCCGGTGAAGGAGAAGTTGAGCCGGTCGATATAGGTCTTCAGGAAGCCGGGCAGCGCGGGCAGGCGGAACAGCCTCCCGGTGGCCATTGCGGCCGGCAACTCGCCGCGCACGACGTGCTCATTGTCCACCGTGATCAGGTTCATCCGCGGGATCTGCTCGCGCAGCATCTCGTGGGCGCGGGCCGAGACGCGGTCGGTGTCGGCCACGAACAGGATCTGTGGCGCGACATGGCGGCGTGCCGCCTCCTTCAGGAGCCCGATCTCGTCGGCCATCTTGAAGAACTCGTCGAAGGCGTGGAAGCCGAGGTCGATCACCTTGGCAACCCCGTCATCGACGATGACGCGGTCCATCAGCTGCATCTTGCCGTAAGTGTCGATCACGTCGGCCGTCTCCGTGATCTTCGGCAGATAGTCGAGCAGCGACGGCTCCTTCAGGTTGACGTCGAAGGCCGCGACGTTGCCGTTCTTGAGCAGCAGGAACTCGCTCAACAGCCGCGCCAGCAGCGTCTTGCCGACCTGCGGGCGGGGCGAGCAGATGATGTAGACGGGTGTCGCGGGCATCACGAACTATTATCTGAGCGAACTCACCGCCCAATCCAGCCGTATCAGCCCGGGCTCCGCAACTATTTTTCGCTGCTGCGGGCGCCGGGCTTCGAACCGACGATGTCGGTCAGGCGGATGCGGTCGAACTCGCTCCAGACATTGGCCAGCCAGTGCCGGACATAGCCGCGCAGCACGAAGGAGTAGTTGGCGGCCTCGTCGTTGATGCCCTTGTTGGCGACGAATTTCAGGAACGGGACGGAGGAGACCTCGACCTGCTCATAGGCCATTTCGTTGAGCTTGGGGATGGTCAGCTCGGTGGCGTCCTTGATGCGGTGGAAGTAGGAATTATAGGTCGCCTGGTCCCACTGGAAGAACTGGGTGTCGTTGATGAAGTTCTTGACCAGGAAATATTTTGCGCCGGTCATGAAATTCGCGGTCTCGGCGATTTCGTCCAGCGAGGCGATCGAGGGGCCGAGGATGTGGAACACCGCGAAGGTGATCTGCCCGGCCTTGGCGGCGTCGAGGAAACCGATGTCGCGCAGCGAGGCGAGCGCCGGGGAGAGCAGGCCGGCGCGGACGTCGATCACTGTGACCGACGGGCTGGTCGCGTTGAGCGTATCGAAGATCTTCATCTGATCGGCCGTCGTCGTCATGTCGACGATCTCGGTGATGCCAGGATGGAAGCGCTTCAGCGTTCCGCGCGGGGATTCCGTGTCGAAGGCGCGGGTCGGCACGTTGTTGGCGGAAAAATAATCGAGCAGGGTGCGCGATACCGTGGTCTTGCCGACCCCGCCCTTGTCCGCGCCCACCACAACCACTGCCGGCTTTGCCATTGCTGTCCCCTAACGCGCGCCCCCGATCGCGAGGTCGCAATCGGCCGGGCCCCAAATCGATGTCCCGAGTCTGCTGTTGGGCGCGAACATGGCAGAAACAAGGGAGAATTCAATTCCGCAGGCCCCGGTTGCGGCAATTCCCGAGGTTTTTCCAGATTGCCGTGAAACTGGCCATGGGCGCGCGCTTAGTGGCGGCCCCAGGGCCCCATGGGATTCCCGATCGGGTTGCCGGCCGCGGTTCCGGAGGGGCTGGGCGCGGACACGGGCGGATTGGCCGGGCTGCCTGCATCGCTCCATGGCCCCTGCGACAGCGGTGGCGGGGTGTTCTGCGGGGCGGCCTGCGCCTCGGGCTGTTCCGTCTCGTCGGTCGGGTCCGGCAGCGGACCTGGATCATGGCCGCCGGCGAATTTGACCAGCGCGTCGACCCGGGACTGCACCGACGGGTGGGTCGCAAACAGATCGGCAAAACCCTCGCGCGGATTGTCGACGCAGAGCTCCATCACCGCCGAGGTCGCGCCCGGCAGCTCGCCGCGGTTCTCGATCTTGCGTAGCGCCGAGATCATGGCGTCAGGGTCTTTCGTCAGCTCGACGGAGCCGGCGTCGGCGAGATATTCGCGCGAGCGCGACAGCGCCAGCTTCACCACCTGCGACATCAGCCAGGCCACCACGATCAGCACGACCGCGATGATGATGACGATCACGGCGCCGCCCCCCGAGTTCTTGCTGTCGCTCGACGACGAGGACGACCGCGACGACGACGAACCCGAGGACCATGAGCCGCCGGAGTTCCAGCTCAAATTCGTGAACAGGCGGAAGAACAACTCGCCGAAGAAGCCGACCACGCCGGCGATGATGACGGCGACCACCATGAGCTGCACGTCGCCGTTCTTGATGTGGGTCAGCTCGTGGCCCAGTACCGCCTCGATCTCCTTGTCGTTCAGGGCGTTGAGGAGGCCGGTGGTGACGGTGATTGAATATTGCCGCGGGTTGAGGCCGGTCGCGAACGCGTTCAGCGCCGGGCTTTCCATGATCTTCAGCTTCGGCATGGTGATGCCGCGCGAGATGCAGAGGTTTTCGAGCAGATTGTAGAGCCGCGGCTCCTCCTTCCGGGTGACGTCGTGTCCGCCGGTCACGGCATCGATCATCGACTGGTGGAAGAAATAGGCGATCACGACCCAGACCGCCGTCACGACCGTCGCAACCGGCGCGGCGACTTTCAGGTCTAGGAAGGCGTGGCTCAGGTAGAAGGCGACGGTCTCATTGCCGTTGATGACGACTTCGGCGACCAGCGCGCCGGCATAGACCAGCACATAGACCAGCGCGAACAGGCCGGCGAGCAGCAGCATCGAACGTAACTTGTTCGAGGCGATGTGCGTGTAGAGACCATACGCGGCCATGGCTGCTTCCGTTAGCTCCCGTCATTCCGGGCAGGCCGCAGGCCTGAACCCGGAATCCAGAGCTTAGTGTCTCAGGCGAGGTTCCGGGTTCGCGTCTTCGACGCGCCCCGGAACGACAAAGATGAGAAACCGGTCACGCGACAATCAGAACTTCACCTGAGGCGCGGCCTCGACCTCGGTGCGGCTGGCGCCGAGATCGAAGAAGTCCTTCTTGGTGAAGCCGAACATGCCGGCGAACAACGCGGCGGGCATCTGCTGGATGCCGGTGTTGTATTCCTGGACCGCGCTGTTGAAGAAGCGGCGGCTCGCCGCGATCTTGTTCTCGAGGTTGGAGAGCTCGCTGGCGAGCTGCTGGAAGTTGGCGTTGGCCTTGAGGTCGGGATAGGCCTCCGACAGCGCGATCAGCCGGCCGAGCGCGCCGGAGAGCTGGTTCTCGGCGGCGGACACCTGCGCCGGGCCTTGCGCCGACATCGCCGAATTGCGCGCCTTGATGACGTCGTCGAGCGTGCCGCGCTCATGCGAGGCGTAGCCCTTCACCGTCTCGACCAGGTTCGGGACCAGGTCGTGGCGCTGCTTGAGCTGCACGTCGATATCGGCAAAGGCCTGGCCCACGCGCTGGCCCAGCGCCACCAGGCGGTTGTAGGCGCTGAAGGCCAAGAACACGAGGACGACGATGACGCCGAGAACGATCCAGCCGGTCGACATGGAGAACTCCTGAAGGGGATTTAAGGCGGGCGCAGCCTAGACCAAAATGGCGCAGGGCGAGAGCCCCGGCGCGGAGGGGAGGTAAGACTTGGTCGGATCAGGAACCATCCGAGTTCAAGGCAAAACCGCCGATCGAGGTTAACTTTCGGCAATGACGGTGTCGCCCCAGCGCCAGCGCCGGGCACTTGCATAGGCGGCCTTGTCGCGGCGGGGGATCTTGGCGAGTTCAACGCTTTGCTCGGTGCAAAGCTTCGCCGTGATTTCGGCCTTGCCGACATCCGGCGGCGCCAGCACGCGGGCGGCGCGCGTCGCGGGCGGCGTGCGGGTCAGGGCGACGTAGATGAAGCGCTCGTCCTCGAACGGCACGTCGGCGCCCTTGATCTGGCGGTGGGCCTGGGAGCGCGGCAGGCGTTGGGAGAAATGGCACCAGTCGGGCGCAATCAGCGGGCAGGGCCTTTCGTGCGGGCAGGGCGCGGCGACGTAAGCGCCGGCTGCGATCACCTGCTGGCGCAGCGCGAGGATGCGCGCGTAGCCGGCCGGCGTGCCGGGCTCGATCACGACCAGCGCATGGCGCGCTTTCGCCCACATCGTTTCCGCGAGTTTGCGTTGATCGGCCTCACCGAGCTCGCCGATGATGTAGCTCGCGACGACGAGATCGGCTGGCGAGACCTCGGCAAGGTTGCCGCCGGCATCGCCGGGCAAATAGCGGCAGTCCGCCAGACGCGTGCTGTCATGCGCGAGTTCGAGGGCAAGCCGACTCAGGGTGGCGTTGGCGTCGAGCAGGGTGAAGTCCTGCAGCGAGGGAAACGCCTCTGCGGCGGCCCAGCTTGCGGTGCCTGGACCTGCGCCGACGTCGAGCAGCGTCTCCGGGGCGAAGTCCGGCGCGATCTCGGTCAGCGCATTCAGGCTCGCCGCCACCGCCGCGTAGGTGGCCGGCATGCGCGCGAGCGCGTAGGCGAGCGCATCGGCCTCCGACTTGATCGTGCCGGAGCCGCCGCCGGCGCGATAGGTGTTCGAGATTTTCTGGGATCGCTGCGCGGCGTCGCTGCGCGAAAAGCCCTGGAGCTTGCCGTCGAGGGCGGCCTTTAGCTCAGCGGGAAGCGTGGGGGAGACCATTTTCATTCGCCGTCATTCCGGGGCGCGCGTAGCGCGAACCCGGAATCTAGAGATGGTGGCGCGAGATTCCGGGTTCGTTGCTGCGCAGCGCCCCGGAATGACGGCCAAAAACGTCACGCCACGTTCTGGTCGAGAATGTCCACCGCCTCTGAGAGGCTCACCGACACGAGTTGCGAGACGCCGCGCTCGGCCATGGTGACGCCGAACAGGCGGTTCATCCGCGCCATCGTGATTGGGTTGTGCGTGATGATGATGAAGCGCGTGTCGGTCGAGCCGGTCATCTCGTGCAGCAGGTTGCAGTACCGTTCGACGTTGTGGTCGTCGAGCGGTGCGTCGACTTCGTCCAGCACGCAGATCGGCGAAGGATTGGTGAGGAACACGGCGAAGATCAGCGCCATCGCTGTCAGTGCCTGCTCGCCGCCCGAGAGCAGCGACAGTGTCTGCGGCTTCTTGCCCGGGGGCTTGGCGATGATTTCGAGGCCGGCCTCCAGCGGGTCGTCGCTCTCGATCAGGTGCAGTGCGGCCTCGCCGCCGCCGAACAGCTCGACGAACAGGCGCTTGAAGTGGTTGTTGACGACCTCGAACGAGGTCAGGAGGCGCTCGCGCGCTTCCTTGTTGAGGCTCTGGATGCCCTGGCGCAGCCGCTTGATGGCTTCGACGAGGTCGTCGCGCTCGGTGACGAGGCCGGTGTGCTGGGTCTCGACCTCGCGCAGCTCTTCCTCGGCGCGCAGGTTGACTGCGCCGAGGCGCTCGCGGTCGCGGCGCATCTTTTCGAGGTCTTCCTCGATGTCGTGCAGCGGCGGCAGCTCCGCGCCGGGCTCGATCTCGGCAAGGCCGGCGACGGCCTGCGGCTCGACCTCCAGCATGTCGCGGATCTCGCGCTCGATGTCCTCGAGCCGGCGCCGCGCGCCTTCCATGCGCTCCTCGGCGCGGGCGGTGGCCTCGCGGGAGCTGGAGAGCGCCTCGAGCGTCAGCTTCGCGACGCGGTCGGTCTCCGCCATCGCGCTTTCCGCGGTGGCGAGCGCGTCGGCGGCCATGCGGCGGTCGTTTTCCGCGTATTCGATCTCGGTGATCAGCGCGCTGCGCTTCTCTGCGAACACGGCGGGGGCGTTTTCGAGCTCGCTGCGCTCGATCGTGAGTTCGGCGATGCGGGCCTGGATGGTGTCGATGTGGGAGGCCGCGCTCTCCTTGCGGTTCTGCCACTCGGTGCGCTCGGCGAGGATTGCCTGCACGCGGCGGTCGGCCAGCTCGGCCTCGCGCGCCAGCGCCTGCGCCTCGGCGCGGACCTGGGCGGCCATGCGGCGATGGGCCTCGATGTCGCTGCGGACGGCGGCGAGACGGGTCTCGGTGTCTTCGCTCGACGGCAGCTCGCTGATGCCGGCCTCGGCGTATTCGTAGGCGGCTTCGGCCTCGGCGCGGTCGGCGGCGAGACGGCTGTGCGCTTCCGACAGCGTCGCCTTGCGCGCGGCGTGGCGGCTGATCTCGCGCTCGGCCGTGGCATGGCGCTCGCGCGCGACGTTCAGCTCGCGCTGCGCGGCGCGCCAGGCTTCGCGGCTCGCGCCTTCGGTGCTGGCCGCCATCTGCAGTTCGGACTCGGCATTCTCCAGCGCCTGGCGCTTGATCTGCGCGTCGATGCGGGCCTGCTCCAGCTCGTTCTCGATGTCGACGAGGCGGGCGCGCTCGGCAAGGCGGCGTGCGGCGCCGGTCGGGGCATGGGCCGCCGCGACGAAGCCGTCCCAGCGCCAGACGTCGCCCTCGGGCGAGACCAGCCGCTGGCCGGTCTTGAGCTGCGAGACCAGCTCGGCGCCGCGCTCGCGCGGCACCACGCCGATCTGCGCCAGGCGGCGGGCCAGCTCGGCCGGGGCCTGCACATGGTTCGCGAGCGGCACGACGCCTTCGGGCAGCTCCGGATCGCCGTCGGTCTCGCCGACATTGGTCCAGCGCATCGGCGCCGACGGGTCGATCGGCGCATCGAGATCGTCGCCGAGCGCGGCGCCGATGGCCTTTTCAAACCCCTTGTCGACGGTGATGCCGTCGATGATCGGCGGCCACAGGTTCTTGGTTTCGCCATTGACGATCTTGGAGATCGTGCGCGCCTCGGTCTCGAGCCGCTGCACGCGCTTGTCGGCTTCGTTCAGCGGCGAGCGCGAGGATTCCAGCGTGTGCCGCGCGGCGACGTGCGCGGCTTCGCTCGCCTGCGCCGCGGCCTCCGAGGCAGCCAGCGTCTGCTCGGCGGTCTCGACCGTCGCGGTCAGCTCGTCGAGGTCGCCGAAGCCGCCCGTTTCATCGGCAAGCTTCTGCTCCTCGGCGGTGACGTTCGCGATTTCCTGGTCGAGCCGGGCGAGCTTGTCGCGGTGGGTGCGGACATTGGCTTCGAGCTGGTTGCGCTTGGCGGTGAGGTCGGCGAGCGCCGTGGTGAGCTCGGCGAACTGCTGCTCGGTTTCGGTCAGCACCGCCTCGGCTTCGCCGACGCGCTCGTCGACGCCGGAGCGCTTCTCGACGCGCGACTTGATCTCTTCCTTCAGCTCGGCGTCTTCACTGTCGAGGCGCTGGAGCGCGACGTCGGCGTCCATGGTTTGTTGCTGAGCACGGGAGATGTCGCCTTCGAACTGGGCGAGGCGGCGTTCGAGCTCGGCGACGCGCTCCTTGGCGCGCTCTTCCTCGCGGTCGAGCAGTTCGCGGGCATTGGTCAGGCGCTGGAGCCCGGCCGCGGCGCGCGCCTCGGCATCGCGCAGCGCCGGCATTTCGGCGGCGCGGATCGCCTGGATGCGGGCGGCCTCGGCCTGGTGCTGGGTGCGCTCGGCCATCTCGCGCACGGCGAGATCGTGGGTCTGGCCGGATTCGTTGACGTCGGCATGGGCGCCGATCCAGCGCAGATGGAACAGGGTGGCTTCGGCCTTGCGGACCTTGGCGGCGACCTCGCGATAGCGCACGGCCTGGCGGGCCTGCTTCTTCAGGCCTTCCATCTGGCCGGAGAGCTGGCCGATCACGTCCTCGACGCGGGTGAGGTTGGTTTCGGCGGCCTTCAGCCGCAGCTCGGCTTCGTGGCGGCGGGCATGGAGACCTGCGACACCGGCGGCGTCTTCCAGCACGCGGCGGCGCTGCTCCGGCTTGGCCTGGATGATCTCGCCGATCTTGCCCTGGTGGACGAGGGCGGGCGAGCGCGCGCCGGTGGCGGCGTCGGCGAACAGGATCTGCACGTCGCGGGCGCGCACGTCGCGGCCGTTGATGCGATAGACCGAGCCGGCCTCGCGCTCGATGCGGCGGGAGATCTCCAGAAGCTGGCTGTCGTTCATCGCCGCCGGCGCGGTGCGATCGGCGTTGTCGATCGTCATCGTCACTTCGGCGTGGTTGCGCGCCGGACGGTTGCCGGATCCGGCGAAGATCACCGCGTCCATGTCGGCGGCGCGCAGCGATTTGTACGAGGTCTCACCCATCGCCCAGCGCAGCGCTTCGACGAGATTCGACTTGCCGCAACCGTTGGGTCCGACCACGCCGGTCAGGCCGGGCTCGATGACGAAGTCCGTGGGCTCAACGAAGGACTTGAAGCCGTGAAGGCGCAGGCGGGTGATTTTCATAAGCACGCATCTCTGTTGGCAGGCGCGAATCCCCCTGCCGGGACAATACCATGGAAGGCAATGTCGCTATCCGGGCGAGTCGCGCGAGGCGCCTCATGCGGCTGGACAATGGCCGCGGTGCGCCGCGAGGGCAACCGGCGAAAGCCGCTTTTCCCAAGGGATTTATCCCGGGAATGATACGGCTTTCGAGATGCGAATCAGGCGTTGAGGGCGAAGAATCAGCTCTTCAGCAGCGGATTGATCTTCTTGGCGAATTCCTCGAACGAGGCCTCGCCCTTGATCTTCTCGCCGTTGATAAAGAAGGTCGGCGTCGAATCCACCTTCAAAACGTCGCTGGCGTATTTCTGGTCGGCGGCGATCTTGTCGAGCAGCGCCTGGTCCTTCAGGCAGGCTTCGACCTGCTGCTGGGTGAGGCCGGCCTGCTTGCCGATCCGCGTCAGGGTCTCGGTGGTGTTCTTCATCACCCAGTCGTTCTGCTGCCGGAACAGCATGTCGGTGACCGCGAAGTATTTCGGCGCATCGCCATTGGCGATGCAGCGCGACAGCATCGAGCCGGCGGCGGCTTTGATGTCGAGCGGGAACTCGCGGAAGACGTAACGGATCTTGCCGGTGTCGATGTATTCCGCCTTGATCTTGGGGAACACCTGCTCGTTGAAGGCCGCGCAATGCGGGCAGGTCATCGAGGCGAATTCGGTGATGGTGACGGCGGCGTCCTTCGGGCCGAGCGCCATGTCGGGCAGCGACACGGGCTTGGCCACGTCACCGGCGGCCTGCGCCATTGCTTCAGGGATCATGGCCTCGGAGATGAACCGCAATGGGGAGAACCCGGCGACCGCGGCAAGCCCGGTCAGCGACAGCATCGTGGTGAAGGCGCGGCGGGTGATGATCAAGGTCGGCTCCCGGATTGGCGTGGTCTTGCCCGAAGTTCCCATTTGGGCGGCCTGTCGCTAGCTTGAAACGTCGTTTGAGGCAATGGCGGGCCGCGGGAACGGGTCCAGATTGACCGCGAAATGAGGCTCAATTTCGCTTGATGGCCGCCCCGAGCCGCGCCAGCGCCGACTTGAGCTGTTCATCTTCGATGTCCCCGAGGGTCTCCTCCACCTTGGCGACACTCTTGGGGTCCGGCGGGCCCGGCCGGACCGGCCGCTTGGCGCGCGACAGGGGGGCCTGGCGGAAGGCGAGCTTGCCGACCGCGCTCCAGCCGAAGAAGCGGTTGACCCGTTCCAGGATCACATCCGCGGAATGCTGGATCTCCAGCGCCATCGGCCCCTCGACCCGCAGCACCAGCGTGGCCGGCTCCTGCGGCTGGCCCTCGACCGGTCGCGGCCATTGCATCTTGAGGGGCTCGGCATGGGCCGCGATCTCTGCTCCGGCAATCTGCGCCCAGCGCGTCACCAACTCGCGCGCGGCAAAGCCCTGTTTGGCGTACGCCTCGGCAAAGACGTCGTTGAGCAGCAGCGAGAGCGGCTTGGCGCTGATGGGGCCCGGCTTGGGTGGGAATTTGGACATGGACCCTTATAGCACTGCGGCGTGAGAGCCACAGGCTCTTCGCCGTCATGGCGGGTTCGTCCCGGCCATCCACGTTCTCTTGCGAAGAAAGACGTGGATGCCCGCGACAAGCGCGGGCATGGCGTGGAGAGGTCGGTGCGTTGTCGTTACAGTGGGAGCATGAGCCCCAAATCCGCCCTGAAGGCGAAATCGGAACCCAGTCAGCCGGAGACCGCATCGCGCCCCTTGGCGCTGCTCGCCTGGTATGACCGCCACCGCCGCCACCTGCCGTGGCGGGCGGCGTCTGGTGAGGCATCGGACCCTTACCGCGTGTGGTTGTCCGAGATCATGCTCCAGCAGACCACGGTAAAGGCGGTCGGCCCTTACTTCGAAAAATTCGTCGCGCGCTGGCCGGATGTCACCGCGTTGGGACAGGCTTCGCAGGACGACGTGCTGCGGATGTGGGCGGGGCTCGGCTATTATTCCCGTGCGCGCAATCTCCATGCCTGCGCGGTCGCGGTGACGCGCGAGCATGGCGGCGTCTTTCCCGACACGGAGGAGAGGCTGCGCGCGCTGCCGGGCATCGGGCCTTACACTGCGGCCGCGATCGCCGCGATCGCCTTCGATCGCCGCACCATGCCGGTCGACGGCAATATCGAGCGGGTGGTGTCGCGCTTGTTCGCGGTCGAGGAGGAACTGCCGCAATCAAAACCGCTGATCCAGCAACTGGCGGCGACGCTCCTTGCCGACGCCCGCGCCGGTGATAGCGCACAGGCATTGATGGATCTCGGCTCTTCGATTTGCACGCCGAAGAAGCCGGCCTGCTCGCTGTGTCCGCTGAACGATGATTGCATCGCACGCGCGCAAGGCACGCAGGAGAGTTTTCCGCGCAAGACGCCGAAGAAGAGCGGGACGCTGCGGCGCGGCGCTGCCTTCGTCGTGACGCGCGGCGACGAACTGCTGGTCCGCAGCCGGCCCGAAAAGGGCCTGCTCGGGGGCATGACGGAGGTGCCGGGCTCGGACTGGCTCGCCGGTCAGGAGGACGCGACGGCGAAGCAGCAGGCGCCTGCGCTGAAGGGCCTGTCGCGCTGGCAACGCAGGGTGGGCGTCGTCACCCACGTCTTCACGCATTTTCCGCTGGAACTGGTGGTCTATACCGCCAAGGCAGAAGCTCGCACGCGGGCACCCGCGGGCATGCGCTGGGTGCCGATCGCGACGCTGGCCGGCGAAGCGCTGCCCAACGTCATGCGCAAGGTGATCGCGCACGGATTGCGCCTCCCGCCGGCCCCATCCTCCTGACACCACGCTGGCAGCAGGGCCGCGTTAACAGGGGCGACACGGAGGCTCCCCAATGGTCAAGACCGCGCTCGACAACTTTCCCAGGCCGCCCTGTGCCGAGCTGCTGGGATGGCGCCTGCTCGATGCCCGTCCGGAGGACGGCTGGATCAAGCTCGGCTTCGAGGGCAAGCCCGAATTCTGCAATCCGGCCGGCTTCATCCAGGGCGGAATGCTCTCGGCCATGCTCGACGACACCATGGGCCCGGCCGTGCTGGTGATGAGCGAGGGCCGGCTCTACACCACCACCATCAGCATGACCGTGAACTTCCTGAGCCCCGCAAAGCCCGGCCCGATCATCGGCGAGGCGACGGTGACGCAACTCGGCAAGACCATTGCCTTCGTCGAGGCCAGGCTGATGACCGAGGACGGCACCGTGCTTGCCACCGCGACCGCGAGCGAGCGGCTGCTGGAAGCGGCGAGAGTGGTTCGCTGATCCAGGTGCGGCGGGCCCATTCTGCTCGAATAGGAGGGGATGCCTCGCGCAGCGCGGAAGCGGACAGAGATCTACCCGCGCGTGCAATCGCAGAATTTGCTCGCGAATTCCTTGCGCACGCAATGAGCGTGCGGCTCGTTGTCGGCTCTAGCAACGCGAGCATTTGACTCGCGCATATTGTCGCAGCCCGCAGAGAAAACAGGTGGATCCGCGCAATCCGCAGGCGAATCGCGACGGTCGAGGCGCCATCGACGTGACTTGCGGCAAATTGACCAATTCATATTTTTGGCGGAAACTTTGAATGTTGCTGCCCCGATAAAAATTTCACAAACCTGAACGGGATGATTGTCAAGCTGCGCGTTATTTGAGGCCTTGAGGTGAGTCATGGCGCTTGCGCTTATTGAGACCGGCCACACCAACGTCGATCTTAAACCGTCCCCGATTGAGCCATCCTGGATCATTGAAGGAAATCCGGAAGCGCGCTCGCACCTGCTGTCAACCAGCGCGTGCGGCACCGCCACGACCCTGATCTGGTCCTGCACCATGGGCAAGTTCAACTGGTACTACGATCTCGACGAGACGATCATGATCCTTGAAGGATCAACGGTGATCGAGAGCGATGGCATGCCACCGAAGCGCTACGGTGTCGGCGACGTTGTCTTTTTCCGCGAGGGCGCGCACGCCAAATGGCACATCGAAGACTATGTGAAAAAGGTCGCCTTCCTGCGCCAGACCAATCCCGTCGGGCTCGGTTACGCTATCCGTGCCATCAACAAGCTTAAGCGCATGTCGTCAACCTTGGGCGGTCGTCGCTCCACCTAACTCGCACCCGTCAACGGCATTGCGGAGTGTGAAGCAACGACCTAGGTGCTCGCGCCTCTCGCATCGGCGCGCCGCGGCACGATCGGCGGCTTGGCATTCAGCGCCTCGACCTGGAACCCCGCGACGCGCTTGTAGTTCGCGGCGATGTCTTCCAGCTCGTGCTGCGACAGCACGTCGGTGACGACCTCAAAGCCGTCGGGCGCGCGCTCTTCGACCAGTTGCATCACCTGCTCGGGTCCGTTCTTGCGGTTGAGCAGGACGAGGTCGGTGGTCGCCGGCCTCCGCTCGGCCTCGTAGGCGAGCAGCGCTGCCTGCGTCGGGCCATGCGCCAGGATCTCGCGGGTGATGACGCGGGCATCGAGGATCGCCTGCGAGGCGCCGTTCGATCCGATCGGGTACATCGGATGCGCGGCATCCCCCATCAGCGTGACGCGGCCGAACGTCCACTGTGACACCGGATCGCGGTCGACCAGCGGATATTCGTAGGCGTGCGGGCAGTTCCGGATCAGGCCGGGCACGTCGAGCCAGTCGAACTGCCAGCTCTCGAACCACGGCAAGAACTCCTCCAGCCGCGCGGTGCGGTTATAGTCCTCGCGTCGCCACTGGTAGGTCGGCGGCATGTGGCGCTCGGCGACCCAGTTGATCAGATGGTTGCCCGCCGCATCCGGCACCTTGCTGATCGGATAGCAGACGAATTTCAGGATCTCGTGCCCGGCCATGATCATGGTGCGGCCGGTGAGGAATGCCTTTGCCGGCGTCACGCCGCGCCAGAGGATGCGGCCGTTCCAGATCGGCGGGCCTTCATCGGGATAGAGCTTTTCTCGTGCGGCGGAATGGATGCCGTCGGCGGCGATCATGATCGCGCCTTCGTAGGTGCCTGCGGCCTTGCCGGTCGCCTTGTCGATGAAATCGGCGCGGACGCCGTCCGCTGTCTCGGTCCAGCCGGTCAGATGATGGCTGGTGAGGATGCTGTCGCGGCCGAGCCGCTCGATTGCGGTGTCGAGCAGGAGCTGCTGCAGCGTGCCGCGATGGATCGAGAATTGCGGCCATTTGTAGCCGGCCTCCAGCCCGCGCGGCTCACTCCAGATCGGCTTGCCGTGCTTCGAGAAGTAGGCGAGCTCGCTTGTGCGCACGCCGCTGGCATCGAGCTTGTCGATCAGCCCGAGCTCGATCAGCTCGCGCACGGCATGCGGCAGCACGTTGATGCCGACGCCGAGTGGTTTCAGCTCCGCGACGCTCTCGAACACTTTTACGGGAACGCCGATTCCGTGCAGGCTGAGCGCAAGCGTTAGCCCGCCGATGCCGCCGCCGGCGATGAGTACCGTCATGACAAAGCCCCTCCGATTGCGGGCGTCTTGGCACAGGCGGGCGGATGTGGGCAACTGCGAAGAGGATGTCGTGCTATGGACCTCGGGGCCGACAGTCGTTAATTTCCAATTTTCCCATGAGGTCCGACATGCTCAAGCTCTACTACGCCACCGGCACCTGCGCGCTCGCTACCTACATCACCCTGGAGGAGGCCGGCGCCGACTACACGGCTGAACGGCTGAGCTTCAAGGACAATCAGCAGAACAGCCCGGACTATCTCGCCATCAACCCGAAGGGCCGCGTGCCCGCGCTGGTGACCGACCGCGGCGTCCTGACCGAGACGCCGGCGATGCTGGCCTATATCGCGCAGACCTTTCCCAAGGCGAAGCTCGCGCCGCTCGACGATCCCTTCGACTTCGCCCAGGTGCAGTCGTTCAATTCCTATCTCTGCTCGACCGTGCACATCAACCATGCGCACAAGATGCGCGGCGCGCGCTGGGCGACACAGGAGAGCTCGTTCGCCGACATGAAGGCGATGGTGCCGAAGACCATGGGCGCCTGCTTCGCCCTGATCGAGCAGAAGATGTTTAGGGGGCCGTGGGTGATGGGCGATCAGTTCACGATCTGCGATCCCTATCTTTACACCCTGTCGACCTGGCTCGAAGGCGACAGCGTCGACATCAACGCCACGCCGAAGATCGCCGATCATTTCAAGCGGATGTCGGAACGGCCTGCCGTGCGCAAGGTGATGGACGCGCAGAAGGCGTAAGGTTCTTGTGGGGTGGGCAACGGCGCGAAGCGCCGTGCCCGCCATCTTTCCACGTCATGAAAGAATTGGTGGGCACGCTTCGCTTTGCCCACCCTACGACGAAGCCCTCCGCTTCTCCAACTCCCGTCCCGTCTCCAGCATCAGCCGCCGCAGCCAGATCGAGCCGGAATCCATCTGCGCGCGGGTCGGATAGAACATGAACTGCTCGTCGATGCCGGGGTCGAGCGGTGGGGTCACGGTGTCGAGGCCGAGCTGCCTCGACAGCGCCGCGATCAGCCGGCGCGGCACGAAGGCGACAAGGTCGGTGCGGGCGGCGACGTGCAGCGCTTCGAGATAGCCTGACACGACGAGTGCAATGTGCCGCTCGATGCCCTTGGCTCGCAGCCAGGTGTCGATCAGATCCTCACTATTGCCCCGGATGATCACGCCGACATGGCGCGCGGCGAGGAACGTCTCGCGCCGCTTCAGCTTGGCTCCCATGGGATGGCCGCGCCGCACCGCCAGCGCGTCGCTGTCGGTGTAGAGCAGCTGGCGGTGAAAGCCCTTGAAGGCGTTGCCGATCGAGATCACGAGGTCGATGGTGCGGGCGAACTCGGCGTGGAAGATCGCAGGCCCCCGCCACGGCACGACATCGACGCGAACGTTGGGCGCGGCCCGCGTCACTTTCTCCATCAAGGGCGGCATCAACAGCTCGACCGCGAGGTCCGGCATCATCAGGCGGAATTGCCGTTCGCTGCGCGCGGCGTCGAATTCATCCGGCACGAACAGCCCGCGCACCTGATCGAGCGCCTGTGCCAGCGGCGCGCGCAGGGCCTGTGCCCGCGGCGTCAGCTCCATGCGCGCGCCGGTGCGCACCAGCAGCGGGTCGCCGAAGATGTCGCGCAGGCGTTGCAACGCGTGGCTCGTCGCCGGCTGTGACAGGCCGATCCTCATGGCCGCGCGGCTGACATTGGCTTCGCGCAGCAGCGCGTCGAGTGCGGTCAAGAGGTTCAGGTCAAGCGAATTCAAATTCATGAGGCGAATAGATATCATATTGGCTATCGATTTGAAGAATGCTGATCGGCGGACGATGATCTCCCCGACGCCACCACACGGAGATGCCGCCATGAGCGCTGCCGCCAACAAGAAACTGATGCAGGATATTTTCGCCGCCGCCGCCAACCCCGATCCGGGCGCGCGCGACCGCGCCCTGTTCACCGCAAGCCTCGCCGACGATGCCAGATGGGTCGTGACCGGCCAGTATTCCTGGTCGCGCACCTTCACCGGCAAGGAAGCGATCCTTGGCGATCTGCACGGCTATGTGCGCACCCGCCTGCGCGACCGGACGCGCACCGTTGCCCACCGCTTTATCGCCGATGGCGACATCGTCGTGGTCGAAGCCAAGGGCGACAACGTCACGCCGGAAGGCGTGCGCTACGACAACGATTACTGCCTGGTGTTTCGCCTGGAGGGCGGCAGGATCAAGGAGATCCGGGAATATTGCGACTCGGTCCTGACCGAGAAGGCGCTCGGCCCGTTTCCGCAAACACCCGCGAGGGCCGCGAGCTGACCGGATTGATCGACGTCGCGCCGACCGACCGACCCGGTCCGTTACGGCCGTCAATGGTCGTGCGGGCCTGGCGGACGCTGGTGGAGATCATGCGGATCCGGCGGGAGCGGTCCCGGGCCCGGTGCCAGCTCGCTGCCATGACCGAGCGGGAGCTGCAGGACTGCGGGATGACCCGGTCGGAGATTGCGTACGAGCTGCATAAGCCCCGCCGGCGAAGTTAAGATCGGAAGGCGTTGCCTCGCCCCCGCTGGAAGCGGTCGAGAACGCGCTTGGCAAAATGACGCAGGGGCGGCCTGACGAACGTCCGTCGGGACGCTCCATGCAGCGATCTGCATGCGCCTGCGGGCCTTGCGCCAAAACCTTGCGCAACTGCCGATAAAATCAGCAGTTCTGCTGCGATCCTTCGCGCGCACGCGCGAAGGATTAGAAGGTTCAATTAACGAGTGTCCCCCATTGTGTCGCGGTGCAGCGTGGGTCGCCGAGCAACGACTCGCGGCTGCCAGGGTGGCCGGTGACGATCGCCGGACGTTCGGCCGCTCGAATTCACATGCATCTGGGTGGACAGTGGGAATGCCGAAATTTCGTTTGCGGATCAGGGGACGCCTGTACGCAGGCTTCATGGCCTTGGTGGCGGTCGGTCTCGTGATGGCGGTGGTCGCCATCTGGAACTTGCGGGCCGTGCAGGATCAGGTCGCAAAACTCTCGGCTTTCTCGGACAGCACGGCGCGGGTTCTGGAGATCTCGACCCATCTCCAGGCGATCCAGCGGGCCAATCTGCGCTACATCTACGACGCCAGCGAACCTGCGATGAAGGAAGCTTCTGAACGGGAAGCCGCGGCGACCGAGCTGTTGAAGGTCGGAGCGCAGGGGACGGCCTCCGAGGAGCGGCGTAAGCTCTACGAAGATCTCATCACCGACATCGCCAGGATGCGGAGCCTGCGTGACAATCTCGGCGACGCCGTCAACGAGGCGCGAACCGGCAAGGCGACGCTGTTGCCGAGCGGCGACGAACTGACCGTCAAGATGGGCAAGCTGGTCGATACGGCGCGCGCAGCCGTTGACGAAGACACCGCGGCCCTCGTTGCGGACCTCGAATCCAGGCTCCTTCTCGTCCAGATCGCGAACTGGCGTTTCTTGGCCTTGCGCGACACCAAGGGGCCGGCCAACTTCAGGACGAATGTCGACAGGGCCATGCAGCGGCTCACGGCGCTCGAAAAGAGCCCGCAGGCGACGGAATTGCGCGCCACGCTCGCGCCGGTGAAGACCTCGCTCGGAATCTACAAATCCGCGTTCGAGACGACGTCGGCCGCGATGCTCCAGGCCGACGAGATCTATCACAAGAACCTCGCCCCGCTCATCGTCGAGAGCATCGGCAAGCTCAAGGTCGCCGAAACCACCCTGAAGAAGGACTACAAGGATTCGCGTACCACCGCCGAAGCCGTGATCGAGGGCACGACGTCCGTGCAGGCGATCGCGGGCGGCCTCGCCGTTCTGTTCGGGTTGATCGTCGCCTTCCTGATCGCCCGCAGCATCGTCGGTCCCCTGACCTCGATGACGCGCGCGATGGGGCTGCTCGCCGGTGGCAATCTCGAGGTCGAGATTCCCGGCCGCGGCAAGGCCGACGAGATCGGCGACATGGCCAAGGCGATCGAGGTGTTCAAGAACAACATGGTCGACACCGAGCGCATGCGCGCGGAGCAGGTGGAGGTCGAGGCGCGGCAGGCCGAGGGCCGCAAGAAAGACATGGTCCGGCTCGCCGACCAGTTCGAGCAGGCGGTCGGCGAGATCGTCGACACCGTATCATCGGCGTCGAACGAATTGGAGGCCTCGGCCGGCACGTTGACCACGACCGCCTCGCGGGCCCAGGACCTGTCCACGGAGGTGGCCAGCGCCTCACAAGAGGCATCGGCCAACGTACAGGCGGTTGCCTCCGCGACCGAGGAGCTGTCCTCCTCGGTTTCGGAGATCGCCCGCCAGGTGCAGGAATCCGCCCGCATCGCCAGCGAGGCGGTCGGGCAGGCGAGCAGGACCAACGACCGGGTCGGCGAGCTCTCCAAGGCCGCCGCCCGCATCGGCGACGTGGTCGAGCTGATCAGCACCATCGCCGGCCAGACCAATCTGCTGGCGCTGAACGCCACCATCGAGGCGGCGCGCGCGGGCGAGGCCGGCCGCGGCTTTGCCGTGGTTGCCTCCGAGGTCAAGGCGCTGGCCGAGCAGACCGCGAAGGCCACCGGTGAGATCGGCCAGCAGATTTCCAACATCCAGGCCGCTACCGAGCAATCCGTCGGCGCCATCAGGGAGATCAGCGGCACCATCGAGCGGCTGTCGGAAATCTCCTCGACGGTTGCCGCGGCCGTCGAACAGCAGGGCGCGGCGACGCAGGAAATCTCCCGCAACGTCCAGCAGGCGGCTCACGGCACCCAGCGCGTCTCGACCAATATCGGCGACGTGCAGCGCGGCGCCTCCGAGACCGGTTCGGCCTCCTCGCAGGTGCTCTCGGCGGCGCGCTCGCTGTCGGCCGACAGCAACCGGCTGAAGCAGGAAGTCGCGAGGTTCCTGAACTCGGTCCACGCCGCCTGATCGGCGCGGGCGTCTCAAGAGCAAAGGTCCACGCGCATGCGCGTGGACCTGCGCGGCGCGGGTGGATCCTTCAGCTCGATCGCGCGGGCAGCTGCTCGATGCCCGGATAAATTCGTCGATACAATTTTGCTGGGCGTGCGACTCGCACTGCGCCCTGGCGCAAACCGCGTCGGACAGTTTCGATTGCCACATTCCTGTTCAGATGATTGCAGACCTGGCGGTGCCCGCCATCTCCGCGGGCATTCTTTCGTGCGATCCTCCGTAGTCGACGCGTGGCAAATGCAGCATTGAATTAAGAAGTATTCTTCATGGTGTCGCGGTGCAGCGCGAATCTCCGAAAGGTGATTGCGGCTGGGCGGGGGGCCGCTGCGACGTCGGGGAGTCGTTCGGTTGCTCCATCTCTCTTGCTATGGATGGACGGTGCAGATGCCGAGCTTGCGTTTCAGAATCCGGGGGCGTCTCTACGCCGGATTTTCGGTTCTCGTTGTCGTTGGCTTGATCATGGCCGCGGTCGCGATCTGGAATTTGTGGGCGGTCCAGGGCCAGATGGCGCGGCTATCCGCACTCTCGGACAACACGGCCCGCGTCCAGGAAATCTCGATCAACCTCCAGGCGCTGCGGCGCGCCAATCTCCGCTACATCTATGACGCCAACGAGCCGGCCTTCAAGGAGGCTGCGGAGCGGGAGGGGGCGACGGTGGAGCTGCTGAAGGACGCGGCCAAGTCGACGGTCTCCGAGGAGCGGCTCAAGATCTACAATGGCCTGATCGGTGACGTCGAAAAGATGAAGTCCCTGCGCGAGAGCATGGGCACCGCCGTCAACGAGACGGCGAAAGGCAAGGCTGTTCTGCTCGCCGGCGGGGATGAGCTGACCGCCAATACCGGCAAGCTCGTCGACGCCGCGCGTGAAACCGGCGATACCAGCGTGACCGCCCCTGTCGCCGATCTCGAATCCAAGATCCTGCTGGTTCGTGTCGCAAACTGGCGCTTCCTCGCCGTCCGGGACGCAAAGGGGCCGGCGACCTTCAGGACCAATGTCGATCGGGCGCAGCAAGCGCTCAAGTCACTGCAGGAGGCCGGTCTGCCGGACGAGGTCAAGGTCGCGTTCGGACCGATCAAGAGCTCGCTTTCGGCCTACAAGGCGGCGTTCGAGACGACCTCCGCCGCAATCCTCCAGGCCGATGAAATCTACCGCAACAGTATCGCTCCCCTGATCGGCGAAAGCGTCGACAAGCTCAAGATGGCGGAGACCGGATTGAAGGCCGACTACCAGAAGTCGCGCGCGGCCGCCGATGGCGTCATTGCCAATACGACCTGGATCCAGGAAGTCGCCGGCGGCCTTGCGATCCTGTTCGGCAGCCTCGTCGCCTTCCTGATCGCGCGCAGCATCGTCGGACCGCTGACCACGATGACCCGGGCGATGGGAGCCCTCGCCGGTGGCGATCTCAAGGTCGAGATTCCGGGCCGTGGCAATCGCGACGAGATCGGCGATATGGCCAAGGCGATCCAGGTGTTCAAGGAGAGCATGGTCGAGACCGAGCGCCTGCGTCACGAGCAGGTCGAGGTCGAGGCGCGGCAGGCCGAGGGCCGCAAGGCCGACATGAGAAACCTGGCCAATCAGTTCGAACGTGCGGTCGGCGAGATCGTCGACACCGTGTCGTCGGCATCGAACGAGTTGGAGGCCTCGGCCGGCACGTTGACCACGACCGCCTCGCGGGCCCAGGACCTGTCCACGGAAGTCGCCAGCGCCTCACAAGAGGCCTCGGCCAACGTACAGGCGGTTGCGTCCGCGACCGAGGAGCTGTCCTCCTCGGTTTCGGAGATCGCCCGCCAGGTGCAGGAATCCGCCCGCATCGCCAGCGAGGCGGTCGGGCAGGCGAGCAGGACCAACGACCGGGTCGGCGAGCTCTCCAAGGCGGCCGCCCGCATCGGCGACGTGGTCGAGCTGATCAGCACCATCGCGGGCCAGACCAATCTGCTGGCGCTGAACGCCACCATCGAGGCGGCGCGCGCGGGCGAGGCCGGCCGCGGCTTTGCCGTGGTCGCCTCCGAGGTCAAGGCGCTGGCCGAGCAGACCGCGAAAGCGACCGGTGAGATCGGCCAGCAGATTTCCAACATCCAGGCCGCCACCGAGCAATCCGTCGGCGCCATCAGGGAGATCAGCGGCACCATCGAGCGGCTGTCGGAGATTTCCTCGACGGTCGCGGCTGCCGTGGAGCAGCAGGGCGCGGCGACGCAGGAAATCTCCCGCAACGTCCAGCAGGCGGCCCACGGCACCCAGCGCGTTTCCACCAATATCGGCGACGTGCAGCGCGGTGCCTCCGAGACCGGTTCGGCCTCCTCGCAGGTGCTCTCGGCGGCGCGCTCGCTGTCGGCCGACAGCAACCGGCTGAAGCAGGAGGTCGCCAGGTTCCTGAACTCGGTCCACGCCGCCTGATCGGCGCGGGCGCTTCAAAAGCAAAGGTCCACGCGCATGCGCGTGGACCCGGGTTGAAGGCGTGGCGCGATCAGGCGACCTTGGTCATCATGTGCTTGAACATGTTGGCGCGCGCTTCGTCGTCCATCTCGGCCTTGAAGGTGAACTTGTCCTTCAGCCCGATCGCGCGCACAGCCGCAGGGCGCGCCGAGATCTCGTCGACCAGGCGCTTTACGTTCGGATATCGTGCAAAGGCGTCGTCGCCGAGCTTGAACGGCACCATCCGCGCCCAGCCCCACAGCGCCATATCGACGATCGAATAGCTGTCGCCGACCATGTAGCGGTGGTCTTTGAGGTGGCCGTCGAGAATCTTGTAGTGGCGATCGGTCTCGTACTGATAGCGGTTATGGGCGTAGTCGTGGTTCTGGTCCTTCGGCGCGAAATGCTTGAAGTGCACGGCCTGGCCCGAATACGGGCCGACGCCGGTGGCGATGAACATCAGCCATGACAGCGTCTCGCCGCGCAACGACGCGGCGGGCAGGAATTTTCCGGTCTTCTCGGCGAGATAGAGCAGGATGGCGTTCGAGTCGAACACGATCGTGCCGCCGTCGTCGATCGCCGGCACCTTGCCGTTCGGATTGATCTTGAGGAACTCCGGCGTGAACTGCTCGCCCTTGCGGGTGTCGATCTTCACCGGCTCGAAAGGAA
Source organism: Bradyrhizobium sp. B025 (assembly GCF_042257955.1). Taxonomy (NCBI): domain Bacteria; kingdom Pseudomonadati; phylum Pseudomonadota; class Alphaproteobacteria; order Hyphomicrobiales; family Nitrobacteraceae; genus Bradyrhizobium; species Bradyrhizobium sp. B025. Next base: position 1,991,701 of record NZ_CP170150.1, read on the forward strand.
GGCCGGACTCTTCGAGATAAAGCGCGATCTTGGTCGGGTTCGGCGAACCGTTGAAATAGAATTTGAGCATCACACATCTCCCCAGTGTTTCTTGCCGAGAGTGAACGCAGCGTCATTGCCGCGGGGCCGGCCTGTCTTGCCTGAAGCTCGTCGGGGAGGGCAACCGGCGAGTTTGCCGGGCGGTACCTGCGCGCCGCGCAGATCAGCCGGCGTAACAAAGGCCGATCGCCGCCGTAATAATCATCCCGGCGCCGACGGCTTCCAGCCGCAGCCCGAGCCGCGCGGCAAGATGCATGTCGGAGGCCCGCGCCGATCGCTCCGATCCCCGCGAATAGCCGTGCACGATGACGTCGTGATTGAAATCGTCGTGTGCTTCGTTGCTGCTGGCGAGCCCGACGCAGACCACGAGCACGCCGAACAGAGCGAGGCCGAAAAATCCCAGCAGCGCGATCAGGAACATCGGAAACATGCCGAGCAGGAAGATCGGCAGCAGCGGCACCAGCAGCAAGGTCTCGGACTGTCGTCGCATGAGAGCCAACCGGTCAGGACGGGGCTGATCGGTCGAATCTAGTCCTGGTTCCGCTGGCTTTCAACCACCGCTGTCACTCCGGGCGCGCCTCTTGGCGCGAGCTATGATGCGCAATTGCGCATCTGAGAGTCCATTGGGCGGCGTGTGCTTGGGTTCGATGGATTCCGGTTCTCGCTTCGCGAGCCCCGGAATGACGGAGGAGAGGGAGGACTACTCCGCAGCCATGCCGGAGCGGATCTCGGCGCGGAGCTCGTCGATCAGCTTGAGACCCTTCTTGGTCTCGACATGCCAGAAGGTCCAGCCGTTGCAGGCCTGCGCGCCCTGCGCCACCGCGCCGATGCGGTGGATCGAGCCGACCTTGTCGCCGAACATGATGGCGCCGTCGGCGCGGACCAGGGCGCCGAGCTTCTTCTTGGCGTCGAACAGCTTCGTGCCGGGCATGATCATGCCGCGCTCGATCAGCTCGGAGAACGCGACCCGCGGCGCCTCGCGCGCGGTCATGAACGGGGCAAGGCTTGCCTCCGGCAGCGGCTCGACCGCGGCGATGCGGGCCTCGGCGGCCTTGGCGTAGGTCTTGTCGCGCTCGAAGCCGATATAGGAGCGGCCGAGACGTTTGGCGACGGCGCCGGTGGTGCCGGTGCCGTTGAAGGGGTCGATCACGAGATCGCCGGGCTTCGATGACGACAGTAGCACGCGCGCGAGCAGGCCTTCCGGCTTCTGCGTCGGATGCACTTTCTTGCCGTCGGCGCCCTTGAGGCGCTCCTCGCCGGTGCAGAGCGGGATCAGCCAGTCGGAACGTGCCTGCACGTCCTCGTTGGCGGCCTTCAGCGCTTCGTAGTTGAAGGTGTAGCCCTTGGCCTTCTCGTCGCGCGCGGCCCAGATCATGGTCTCGTGCGCGTTGGTGAAGCGGCGGCCGCGGAAGTTCGGCATCGGGTTGGTCTTGCGCCAGACGATGTCGTTCAGGAGCCAGAAACCGAGGTCCTGCATGATCGCGCCGACGCGGAAGATATTGTGATAGGAGCCGATCACCCAGATCGTCGCCGACGGCTTCATCGCGCGGCGGGCGGCAAGCAGCCAGGCGCGGGTGAAATCGTCATAGGCGGAGAATGAATCGAACTTGTCCCAGTCGTCGTTGACGGCATCGACATGGGATTCGTCGGGGCGCTTCAGATCGCCCTTGAGCTGGAGATTGTACGGCGGATCTGCGAACACCAGATCGACCGAACCAGCCTGAAGCTTCGACATCTCGGCGACGCAATCACCGAGGATGATGCGATGCGACGAAGACTCAAAATTTGTGCGGGGCGCCCTTGCAGACGCCCCGCGACGCGACTCTACCATGACTCAAGAACTCTGACTCAGGCGACGCTGTCGGCGACGCGGGACCAAACAACCGACTGACCGTTACATTGAAGGGGCAAAGTAAAAATCGACTTAATCCGCCGCTTTCGTGTGCAGGCCTCGCATCGCGCGTCGTGCGTGGTTCGCTGTTCGCATTCGCCGAGTTTTACAGTGTATTTCTCGTTTCTTCGCGCTGCGGGAGCAGCTGGAGCTGCGAAACGACTCCAAATTTCTCTCGGAAAAAATTGCTCAACCCTCGGAAAAAATTGCTGGCATCGGCATGCTGTCGCACTAGGCAATAATTGCCGAGCGGGATATTGATAAAGGCAACGGAAATTTTACGTATGTGGCGCGTTGAGCTTTGTCGCATTTGCGCCCAATTGACGCCATCAAGGACTTAAGGGAAGCCCGCCATGCGCTACGATGATTTCCGCCGCAGCGACGACATCGAGGATCGTCGCGACGAAGGCGGCGGCGGGTTTGGCGGCGGCGGAGGCGGCGGGTTCGGCCTGCCCATGGGCGGCGGCGGGCTCGGCATCGGCACCATCATCGTGCTCGGCCTGATCGGCTACGCCTTCGGCATCGATCCGCGCATCCTGATCGGCGGCGCCGAGATCCTCACCGGCGGCGGCCAGGCGCCGAGCTACCAGACCGATCGCCAGTCGACGTCGGCCAAGCGCGGCGCGCCGACCGACGAGATGGGCAGCATGATCTCCGGCATCCTCGGCGAGATCGACGACCGCTGGAGCGAGATCTTCCAGGCCAGCGGCCAGTCCTACACCGGTCCGAAGATCGTGCTGTTCCGCAACGCCACCAATGGCGGCCGCTGCGGCATGGCGCAGTCGGCGATGGGCCCGTTCTACTGTCCGCCGGATCGCACCATCTTCCTCGACACCGGCTTCTTCCGCGAGGTCGAGACGCGCTTCCGCGGCTGCTCCGGCAAGTCGGCTTGCAATTTCACCACCGCCTACATCATCGCGCATGAAGCCGGCCACCACATCCAGAACCTGCTCGGCATCATTCCGCGCGTGACGCGGCTTCAGCAGCAGGCCGGCAGCAAGGCCGAGGCCAACGCGCTCCAGGTCAAGGTGGAGTTGCAGGCGGACTGTCTGTCCGGCGTCTGGGTCAACCGCGAGGCGAAGAAGCGTCCGAACTTCCTGGAAGCCGGCGACATCGACGCCGCGCTGACCACGGCCAGTGCGATCGGCGACGACACGCTCCAGCGTCAGGCCACCGGACGCGTCGTGCCCGATTCCTTCACCCATGGCTCGGCCGCGCAGCGCAAGCAATGGTTCATGACCGGCTACCAGCAGGGCACGGTCCAGGCCTGCAACACGTTCGGCGGCGGGTCGTAGTACACTGGACTTCGTGCCCCGGACGTAGCGCAGCACGAACTATGATGCCCAATTGCGCATCCGGGAATGCAGGAGTAGTGGCGTCATCCTGATGTGCTCGCCTCTTCGGCGAGCCTCGAAGGATGGCGAGCTCCCGGCCCATCCTTCGAGGTGCGCCCTTGCGGTGCGCTTGCGCCGCAAGAGCGCGCACCTCCCGAGCGAACGCAAATGCGTTCGTCCGGGGATGACGGCGGTGGCCGGGGAAACAGGAGTGAAGTCGTGGCCTCGATCGACGAAGCAAAACAGTTCATCCCGCTCAACATCGCGGTGCTGACCGTCTCCGACACGCGCGCGCTCGCCGACGACAAGTCCGGCCAGACGCTGGCCGACCGCCTCACCGGCGCGGGCCATCATCTTGCCGCGCGCGAGATCGTCACCGACGACGTCGAGGCGATCCGCGCCGTCATCCGCCGCTGGATTGCGGATAGCGGCGTCGACGTCGTCATCACCACCGGCGGCACCGGCTTCACCGGGCGCGACGTCACGCCGGAGGCGATCGAGCCCTTGTTCGAGAAACGCATGGACGGTTTCTCGATCGCATTCCACATGCTGAGCCACGCCAAGATCGGCACCTCGACGATCCAGAGCCGCGCCACCGCGGGCGTTGCCGGGGCAACCTACATCTTCTGCCTGCCCGGCTCTCCCGGCGCCTGCCGCGACGGCTGGGACGGCATTCTCGCCGCTCAGCTCGACTACCGCACGCGCCCCTGCAATTTCGTCGAGATCATGCCGCGCCTCGACGAGCATCTGCGCCGGCCGAAGGCGCAAGGCGCGACGGCGTAGTTGCCGGCGTTGACGCTTTCTTCCCTTCTCCCCCTTGTGGGAGAAGGTGGCGCGAAGCGCCGGATGAGGGGTTCCCTCCGCGGAGACCTGTGTTCGTGGAGACATACCCCTCACCCAACTGAGCCCGGGTCTACCGGCGTCGCTGCCCTCTCCCACAAGGGGCGAGGGCATAGCGATGCGCATCTCGCTCTTTGCGACATTCGTCCTCGACTAGAACTTGCTGGTCAGCGAACTCCACACCATCAGCCACATCTGCCGGCACGCCTCCGCGTGCAGGCGTCGCGCCCGGCGCTTGTAGAGATCGACGAGCTCTCCGGTGATGCGGTGCGCGGATTGGTGCCGCTGGTGCATCAGAGATCGCGCTCCCAGGTTTCGCCGACGAGGTTCTGGCCGAAGCTGCGGTGCGGCTCGGTGGCGACCAGCTTGAGGCCGGCATCCTGATAGATTTTTCGCGCGGCTGTGAGATTGCTCTGCGTCCACAGTGTCATCCGCCGATAGCCGCAGGCCCGTGCGAACGAGACGCATTCGGCGACCAGCCGCTGGCCGAGACCCTGTCCGCGTGCGGCGGGGTCGAGCAGCAGCAGCCGCAGCTTGGCGACGTCGTCGCTGGCCTTCACCAGGAACACCGAGCCGACCGGGCGGCCCTCGATGTCGGCGATCCAGCAGCGCTCGCGCGAGGCATCGTAGGAGGTCATGTATTTGGCGACGATCTCGGCCACCAGCGCCTCGAAGCCGGAATCGAAGCCATATTCGCCGGCATAGAGCGCGCCGTGGCTCTGCACCACCCAGCCCATGTCGCCGGGGCGGGGATCGCGCAGGATCGCGCGCGGCGCCGGCGCGCGTGGCAAAGCGAGCAGCCGCTCGATCGTCTCCATCGCTCCGGTGAGCCGCCTGCGCTCCTCGTCCGGCAGCGGCCGCAGCATCGCGGCGACGTCCTCCTGGGACGAGCGCTCCAGCTTGGCGAAGGCCTGGCGGCCCTTTGCGGTCAGGCTGAGCTGAACCTGCCGGCGGTCGCTGGCAAGCGGCTTGCGCGCGATCAGGCCGCTCTCGTCGAAATTCTGCACGATGCGGCTGAGATAGCCGGCGTCGAGCCCGAGCGCGATGCCGATCTCCTTGGCCGATTGCTCGCCTCCATGGGCGAGCTCGTAGAGCACGCGCGCCTCGCTCAGCGAGAACGGGCTCTTCAGGAGCTGCTGGTCGAGAACGCCGAGCTTTTGGGTGTAGAAGCGGTTGAAAGCGCGGACCGCCTGAACCTGGTCGTCGGCGACCTGTCCGGCCGCAGCGCTTGATGACGACGAGCTTGATGGCAGAGGGCTTGATGGCATGGGTCACCTCAACACTTGCCATTGTCAAACAATTATTTGACTTTGGCAAGTATCAAGAGTGAGTACAAGGTGGCTTCAGCCGACCATGACGATCCGGCTGCGCAGCATGGTCCGGGACGAGCGGCCGAGCCGGCGCAGCAGCCGCGCCTCCGAGCGGCGGGCCTGGGGCGGGTAGCCGCCGATCCGGTCGTAATGGTCACGCGCGATCAAAAGTCCCTGATCGCCGAGCGGGCCGACCAGCTTGCGGGCCACGGCGCGGAGCATGTCGCGGAATCCGGTGTCGGCGTAGGGCGAGCGGGCGTAGCGGAACACCGCCGCGCGGTCCCGGCCGCTGCTCGCGACGGCCTGGATGAATTGGGTGGTCTCCTCGATCCAGCCGGTTTCCAGCACCGCGCCTGCGGGCAGGAACATCAGCCAGGCCGACCGGGCCTGGAGCGCACCGGCGGCCAGCGCCGCGCCCTGCGAGGATCCCTCGAAGCCGATGAAACGGCAGCCGGCGACGTCGGCCACGCGCTCGATGACGCCGTTGCGCGTGCCGTCGACCAGGAGCACTTCCCGGACGATGCCCGCGGCGGCGCCGGGGACCAGCGCGGCCAGAGTTGCGACCGCCGTCTGCTCGACGCCCTCGGTCGGAATGATGACGCTCAGCATGGTTGAGGCTTCGATGTCCGCACTTCGGGAGAAGCGTAACTTGTTATGATGTTGTCATAAACACGCGGCAATGCCGAGTGCAACTTTTCGGCGGGGGCTCCGCCGTTCGATGGTAAACTGCCAGAGCCATCGCATCCAAAGATGTCCCGCGCGGGATGGCAATGTTGCTGAATATTTCGGCGCAGCTTTGTCTTGACCGTATTAACCCGGAGTTTCGTTCCGATATTGCGCGCCACGCAGGCGGATCGCAATCCTACGAGAGGAGGATGCGAGTGGAACGACGCCCCGGAACGGGAAAAGCAGGCAATCCATTGTGCTGAAGAGGGCTTCGTATGACTGCCGATCAACTTGCTGTTAGCGCGCCGTCGACATCTCCCAGGCCGGCCGCCGCGCCGACCTTGCGGATCCGGGCGCTGATGCTGGGCGACCGCATCAATGCTTCGGGCCTCGAGCTCGGCGCGCTGGTGTCGTCGACGCCGGCCGCCTTCCGCGTCCATGCCGGCCTTGCCGTGATCTTCCGCTACGGCGTCGTGGTGCTGATCGGCCTGTTGCCTTCGGAGGAGAAGGTGCTGATCGACAGCCTGAAGCCGCGCGTGATCGGCGAGCTCAGCCCCTATGAGGAAGAGACCGCGCAGGCGCAGCTCTGCAACGACGAGAACGCCGAGGTGATCCAGCCGGGCGGGCCGATCTGCCTCGCCAAATTCTCCGACGACCGGTTGCTTCTGGTTGCCGACGCGCTCGCCAAGAGCACGTCGCTGGCGCGCGACGAACGGCGTGTCGCGGCCGTGTTCGACGTCATCGAGCCGTTCGCGCGCGAGCTCGCCGAGCGCGGCCGCACGCCGCGCCGGCGCAGGGCCATTCTGCAACTGATCGGCAACGCGCTGCTGGTGCAGCAGCGCGTCGCCGGCCGCGTCGCCGTCGCCGAGAAGCCCGACGTGCTCTGGGAGAAGCCCGAGCTCGACCGGCTCTATGCCCGCCTCGAAGACGAGTACGAATTGAAGGAGCGCCTCGACACGCTCGAGCGCAAGCTCACCGCCGTGTCCGAGACGGCCAATGCGCTGACCGACATCATCGACACCGAGCGCTCGTTGCGTCTCGAGATCGCCGTGGTGGTGCTGATCCTGATCGAGGTCGCGATCGGGTGTATCCAGATCTTCGCCGGCATTCACTGAGCCGCGGCGGCGCGTGCCGGCGGATCGAGGTCGCCGGCCTGCAATTGCCATTTCGCGATCTCGGTGAGTTCGGCGTCGGGGCGCGTCTCCACCGTGCGGCAGCGTCCGAGATAGAGTTGTCCCGCATCGCCCTCGATCGTGATCCAGTCGCCCTCCGACAATGTCGCGTCGGCAAGCTGGGCCTGCCGCGCAACAGGATCGATCTTCAGCGCGTGACAGCCGACCACGCAGGGCTTGCCCATCTGCCGCGCCACCAGCGCCGCATGCGAGGTGCGCGCGCCGACCGCCGTGACGATGCCAGCCGCCACCGCGAAGCCCGCGACGTCCGCGGTGCTGGTATCGGGACGCAGCAGGATGACCGGATCGCCCGTGGCCGACAGGCGCTGGGCGCTTTCGGCGTCGAAGACCGCGCGGCCGACGCCGATGCCCCCGGACGCGCCGATGCCGATCGCCGCCGGCTCGCCCGCGCAGACCAGTGCGGTCGCGGCGAGCGAGGCGAGGTCGATCCCGGCGATCCGCTCCAGCGCCTCGTCCTGCGTGATCAGCCCCTCATGCACCAGGTCGATCGCGATCCTGACCGCCGCACGCGGCGTTCGCTTGGCCGCGCGCGTCTGGAGGATCCACAGCCTGCCATCCTCGACGGTGAACTCGACGTCCTGCACGTCGCAAAATTCACGCTCGAGCCGCTTCAGGATATCGCCAAGCTCGGCCTCGGTCCGCGGCAGTGCGCGCACGATCGCATCCTCGGCGTCGGGGGAGCGGCGTCCGGACACGACGTCCTCGCCCTGCGCATCGAGCACGAGATCGATCATCGGGCGCGGTGCGCCGGTCGAAGGATCGCGCGAGAAGGCCACGCCGGCACCCGATGCCAGCCCGCCATTGCCGAACACCATCGCCTGCACCGTGACGGCGGTGCCCTGGAGCCCTTCGAGTTGCTGGAGTTTCCGATAGGTCTTCGCCCGCTCGCTCGTCCAGGACCGGTAGACGGCTTGCGCCGCGGCCTCGAGCTGCGCGACCGCATCCTCGAGCCACCCATCGGCGTGATCCTCGACCAGCGCCTGTTCGTCGCCGGCAAGCCGCTCCAGCGCTTCGCTATCGAGCGCGCGATCGTTCTCGGCACCTTCGGCCTCGACCAGTTCCGAGATGCGGGCCGCGAATGCGGCGGCGTCCAGCCCGAGCACCGTCTCGCCAAAACTCTCCAGGAAGCGCCGCCGGCAGTCCCAGGCGAGCCGCGGCCGGCCGGTCGCACGGATCAGGCCGTGCACGGCATCCGACGTGCAGCCGACATTGAGCACGGTGTCGAGCATGCCCGGCATCGATCGGGCGGCGCCCGAGCGCACCGAGACCAGCAGCGGCAGCCGCCGGTCGCCGAACCGCCTTCCGGTCGCGCTCTCCAGGAAGGCAATTCCTTCCTTGAGCCCGTCGCTCAGATGACGCTCCGCATGCGCGTGCCCTGCGATGATGTCGGCGCAGAGCTTGACCGGCAGCACGAAAGCCGGCGGCACCGGCAGGCCCAGCGCCGCCATCCGGGCGAGGTTGGCGGCCTTGGCGCCGATCTCCTCGGCGGGACGCAATTCGGTCGCCTCGGCGCCGATACGCACGATATGCATGGTGCTTCCCCCTAGGCTGCGAGATCGATCATGATGTGCCGGCGCAACAGATGCCCGAAGCCGGCGAAACGGTCGGTGGCGCGCTCGATGGCGCGGGCAAGCTCGAGCACCGAGAGCGAGGTCGCGACGTCGAAGCCGCCGCCGAAGACCAGCGCGGTCGTCGCACGCTCGTGGCCGTCCGCGGCATGTTCGGTATCGATCAGGCGGCTCACGGCGGACAGCGCATCCTCGGAATCGGCGCGCCGCCCTTCCGGCACGTCGGTGGCCGCGGCGACGCCGCTGGCCGCGACCTCGGTCGCGGTCATCGCCACCGCACAGAGTTCGGCGAGTGCGGCCAGCAGCGACGGATCGGTTCGCTCCGGCATCAGCGAGGCGATGAAGGCCGCCTGCTCCAATTCGTCGACGGCCTCTTCGGCGCGATCGATCAACTGGGCGATCGTTGGCCGGGCGTTGAGCCGGTCGACTTCCTTGCGCGTTTCGAGCGCAATGCGATCGGCCTTCTGTTCGATCGCGCCGCAGCGTACTGCCAGCAGCTTGCGATCGGCCGGCTGGCCGGCCCGAAGCGTCGCAATATGGCGGGAGATCGCCGCAACGAGATCATGGGCAAGCCCGATCTGGCGCAGCACCGCGGCGAGCAGGGTGCCGTCAACGCGCTCCAGATGCCGCACCAGGTCGGCTTCGATCTGGTCGCGGACCGTCCTGACGGAGCGACCTGCGAGCAGCGCCTCGGTGGAGGCGCGCAGTGCCGCCTTCAGAAAATCGATCGCGGCGGCGCGGCCGAGCGCCTGGTCGAGCCGCTCGCCGAAGCCGATGCGCGCGGGGGCGGCGTTGCGCACCGCCGACCCCAACAGCTCGTTGCCGCCGAGCTCGAGAAAGCCGCGATGGCCGATCCGCTGTCGCGCCGCCCATTCCAGGATTCGTGTGGCGTCGTCCTTGGCAACCCAGGTCCGCAGCAGCTTGCGCGCCTTGTTCCAGTCGATCAGGAACACCAGCGCGGCGCCCACGGCCGCGAGGAATTCGTTGCGATCCGCGGCGTGAGCCGGCTGATGCTGGCCGGTGACGAGATAGAATGAATTGTCTTCGCCGAGGCCCGCGGCGGTGTGGCGGTCGAGCCCGCTCCAACTCGCCTCGAACTTGTCGAACAGCGAGATGAAGAATTTTGCCCGCGCCAGATGTACGTCGGTGTAGGTGACAGTGACCGCGTTCTTCTTGACCGCGATCACCACCACATGAACGTCCGTGGTGCCGATGTCGTTCTGGATCAGCAGCCGGCCGCCCGAGCGGGTCGCCATGGTGTCGAGACCGGGGTGGTTGAACTTCAGCCTTCGCGTCTGGTTCAGGCCTTTCATGAAGGCCTCCACCGCGCCGCGATCTTCGCCGTGCAGTCCGAACACATGGGCACCGTCGAGCGTTTCCTCCGAACAGTTCGCTGCAAGCTTGTTCAGCGCCTTGTGCAGATCCATCACCAGCCGATGGAGGCTGTCGCCGGACGCCTCGGCAACTCCGGTCAGGCGCGCAATGCGGGAAAGATCGATTTCATTGGTGGCATCGAGCAGACCCGCGCTTCGGACGGCCGTCAGCCGCGCGTTCGCCTTGTCGCCGTCCGACGGCGCGCCGGCGCTGACGGCGCGGATCATGGCCGCAGCGTCGTCCTGGATCTCCTTCATCAGCTTGGCGAGGTTCGGCGCCGCGAGCCGGGACGGTCCGACCAGATGGGCGCCGCCGATCAGCGTTGCGATCGCGGCTGGTGCAATGCCGGCGGCGTGACTCTCGACCGCAAGCTCGCTGGCGGGACGATCGGGATCTTGCGCATGCCGAGCCGCCGCCTGGAGCGCACTCATCCGCACCTTGATGCGGTCATTCGCGCCAAGCCCTTCCGCCACCAGCGCGGGCAACAGGATGTCGCCCTGTCCGAGTTCTTCGATGATCTGGGTTTTCATGGTCTGTCCGCGCAACGGTTGATGCCGTCCTTATGCCGCGAAGTTGCGACGGCCTCATTGCGACAGATCATTCATAAAACCGTCACGCAGCGTGTCGTTCGCGCAGCAGCGCGGCGCAATGGCGCGCGATCGTGATCTCTTCGTTGGTGGGAATGATGAAAATATCGACCGCACTGTCGCCGGTGCCGATCCGCTCGCGTCCCTCGCTATTCGTCGCTGCATCGATGCGCACGCCGAGCCAGGCGAGACGCTCGCCGATCGCGCTGCGGATCTCGCTGGCATGCTCGCCGATGCCGCCGGTGAAGACCAGACAGTCCAGCCCCTGAAGCGTGGTCGCCATCATCGCGATCTCCTGCGCTGCACGGAAGGTGAAGAGATCGATCGCGTCCCGTGCCGCAGCCTCGCGGCTCGCAAGCAGCGTGCGCATGTCCGCCGACATGCCGGAGACGCCGAGCAGGCCCGACTCGTGATAGAGCAGGTGCTGGACGTCTTCGACCGACATCCCCTCGTGCTGTTGCAGATAGAGCAGCACGCCGGGGTCGATCGTGCCGCTTCGCGTGCCCATCACGAGGCCGTCGAGCGGCGTCAGTCCCATCGTGGTGTCGATACTGCGGCCGTTGCGGAGTGCGCAGAGACTTGCGCCATTGCCGAGATGCGCGATGACGGTGCGCTTCGCAACGAGCTGCGGCGCGATTCCCGCGAGGCGGCCCGCGACATATTCGAACGACAGTCCGTGAAAGCCGTAGCGCCGGACGCCGCGTCCTTCATAGCGCCTCGGAATCGCGAAACGGCTCGCAGGCGGTGCAAGTCCGTGATGGAAGGCGGTGTCGAAGCAGGCGATCTGTGGCAGCGCGGGACGGATCGCGGAGAGGGTGCGGACCGGCGCGAGGCAGCGCGGCTGGTGCAGCGGCGCCAGCGGCGTCAGGGCCTCCAGCTTCGCGGTGATATCGTCCGTCAATTCGACCGGGCCTGAATGATCCGGCCCGCCGTGGACGATACGGTGGCCGACTGCGCGCAAGCTGTCTTGGCCGAACCGGTCGTCGATGAAGGCGAGCGCGTCGGCGAACAGGTGGCCGCCGTCGGCATCGGCCTCGTCCCGCCGCTTCTCGAACAGGTCTTCGCCCGCGGGGCCTTTCACGACGAGCCGGGGCCTGGCCTCGTGCTCGTCGAGCAGGCCCTTGCAGAGCAGCGCGGGCTCTGCTGTCGAGATCTCGAACAGGCCGAACTTGATGCTCGACGAGCCCGAGTTGAGGACGAGAACCGCCTCTGGCACCGGCATGGCGTCAGCCCGGCTTGCCCGGCCAGACCCAGTCGCGGATCTCGGGCATATCCTCGCCGTGCTCGCGCACGTAACGTGAGTGCTCGATCAGCTTGTCGCGGAGCTGCTGCTTCACCTGCGCGGCCCTGGTCGCAAGACCCGGCACGCGTTCGATCGCCTCGATCGCAAGGTGGTAGCGGTCGAGCTCGTTGAGCACGACCATGTCGAACGGCGTCGTCGTGGTGCCTTCCTCGGCGAAGCCGCGCACATGCAGGCCGGCATGGTTGGTGCGGTTATAGGTCAGCCGGTGGATCAGATGGGGATAGCCGTGATAGGCGAAGATCACCGGCTTGTCGCGCGTGAACAGGCTGTCGAAGTCGCGGTCGGACAGGCCGTGCGGATGCTGGTCCTGCGGCTGCAGCGTCATCAGGTCGACGACGTTGACGACGCGGATTTTCAGATCCGGCAGCGCCTTGCGCAGCAGGTCGACGGCGGCAAGCGTCTCCAATGTCGGCACGTCGCCGGCACAGGCCATCACCACATCGGGCTCGCCACCCGCGTCTTCCGTGCCCGCCCAGGTCCAGATGCCGATGCCGACATCGCAATGCGTGGCGGCGTCCTGCATCGACAGCCATTGCGGCGCCGGCTGCTTGCCGGCGACGATCACGTTGATGCGGTTGTACGTCCGCAGGCAATGATCGGCGATCCACAGCAGCGTGTTGGCATCGGGCGGGAAGTAGATGCGAACGATGTCGGCCTTCTTGTTGGCGACGAGGTCGACGAAGCCGGGGTCCTGATGGCTGAAGCCGTTATGGTCCTGGCGCCAGACATGCGAGGTCAACAGATAATTGAGCGAGGCGATCGGACGCCGCCACGGCAGATGCCGCGTCACCTTCAGCCATTTGGCGTGCTGGTTGAACATGGAATCCACGATGTGGATGAAGGCCTCGTAGCAGGAGAAGAAGCCGTGGCGACCGGTGAGCAGATAGCCCTCCAACCAGCCCTGGCAGAGATGCTCGCTCAACACCTCCATCACGCGTCCGTCCTGCGCAAGATGCACGTCGTAAGGCTCGATCGGCTCCATCCAGACACGTTCGGTCGTCTCGAACACCGCATCGAGCCGGTTTGATGCCGTCTCGTCCGGACCCATGATGCGAAAGTTGCGCTCTTGCGCGTTGAGGCGGATGACGTCGCGCAAAAATTTGCCGAGCTCGCGCGTCGCTTCTCCCGTGACGGCGCCGGGCTGCGGCACTTCGACGGCAAAGCTGCGGAAGTCCGGCAGCTTCAGCTCCTTCTTCAGCAATCCGCCATTGGCATGCGGATTGGCGCCCATGCGGCGATTGCCCTCGGGTGCCAGCGCCTGGAGCTCGGGGACGAGCGCGCCGCTCGCGTCGAACAGTTTCTCCGGCTCGTAGCTGCGCATCCAGTCTTCGAGCACCTTCAGATGCGCAGGGTTCTCGCGGCAGCTTGCGACCGGCACCTGATGCGCGCGCCAAAAACCTTCGACCTTCTTGCCGTCGACTTCCTTCGGACCGGTCCAGCCCTTCGGGCTGCGCAGCACGATCATCGGCCAGCGTGGCCGCTCGACGTTTTTGCGCCCGTCGCGGGCGTGCTGCTGGATCGAGCGGATGCTGGCGAATGCGACGTCGAGCGCATCCGCCATGATCCGGTGCATCAATTTGGGATCGTCGCCCTCGACGAACAGGGGCTCGTGGCCGAACCCGCGGAACAGATCGCGGATCTCGCTGTCAGGCATCCGCCCGAGCACGGTCGGGTTGGCAATCTTGTAGCCGTTCAGGTGCAGGATCGGCAGTACCGCGCCGTCATGCGCCGGGTTCAGGAACTTGTTGGAGTGCCAGGACGCCGCGAGCGGGCCGGTTTCGGCCTCGCCGTCGCCGACGACGCAGGCGACGACCAGGTCGGGATTGTCCAGCGCCGCGCCATAGGCGTGCACCAGCGCGTAGCCGAGCTCGCCGCCTTCGTGGATCGAGCCGGGCGTCTCCGGCGCGGCGTGGCTCGGGATGCCGCCGGGGAAGGAGAACTGCCGGAACAGCTTGCGCAATCCGTCCGCATCGCGCGCGATGTTAGGATAGATCTCGCTGTAGCTGCCTTCGAGATAAGTGTTGGCGACCATGCCCGGCCCGCCATGGCCGGGACCGCAGACATAGAGCACGTTGAGGTCCAGCGCGCGGATGACGCGGTTGAGATGGGCGTAGATGAAGTTCAAGCCGGGCGTCGTGCCCCAATGGCCGAGCAAACGCGGCTTGATGTGCTCGGCCCGCAGCGGTTCGCGCAGCAGGGGGTTGTCGAGCAGGTAGATCTGCCCGACGGAGAGGTAGTTGGCGGCGCGCCAGTAGCGATCAAGGAGATCGAGGTCGCTGCTCGCGGCGGCCGATTGTTGTTGATTTGTCATGTTCCTGCCGACCTTCACCCGGGATCGTCACCAACCGAGTTCCGGCGCGATCGATCCTTCGCGGCATCAAACGAGATCGTGGTGACGGCGATGTTGCGTGAGGTCAAAGGCAGGCGCCCGAAGTTTGGGCGCCTCTACTGTGCATGGGGTTGTTTTCACGTTTTTCGTTCTTGTTCTTGATTTGTTCCTTTGGCGTGCTATCTTGGCTTCATGAGTCCAGCATCCTCTCATGCTCTCAAGCACCCGCCGGTCACGGCGCCCTCCGAGCCGGCGGGTGCGCCTTCTGATTTCCCCGAGCTCGCTGTCGCCATCGACAAGCAGCGCAGGCGGGGGCGGGGCGCGCAGTCCAACGCCAGCGGCCGCTATGAGGCCGAGGCGCGCGTCGCCTTCGACGACGGCTGGCAGAGCCTGGAAGAGCTGCCGCCATTCAAGACCACGGTCGCGGTCGACACCTCGCGCAAGGTGATCACCCGCAACGATTCACCCGATATCGGCTTCGACCGCTCGATCAACCCCTATCGCGGCTGCGAGCACGGCTGCGTCTACTGCTTCGCGCGGCCGACCCATGCCTATCTCGGCCTGTCGCCCGGGCTCGACTTCGAGTCCAAACTGTTCGTCAAGCCGGAGGCCCCGGCGCTGCTCGAGAAGGAGCTCGCAGCAGCAGGCTATGAGCCGCGGATGATCGCGATCGGCACCAACACCGATCCCTATCAGCCGATCGAGCGCGAGCGCAAAATCATGCGCGGCATCCTGGAGGTGCTGGAGCGCGCTGGTCATCCCGTCGGCATCGTCACCAAATCGGCGCTGGTGGTGCGTGACATCGACATTCTCTCGCGCATGGCCAAGCGCAACCTCGCCAAGGTCGCGATCTCGGTGACCTCGCTCGATCCAAAGCTGGCGCGCACCATGGAACCGCGGGCCTCGACGCCGCCGAAGCGGTTGGAGGCGCTGAAGCAGCTCTCCGACGCCGGCATTCCCACCACGGTGATGGTCGCGCCCGTGATCCCCGCGCTGAACGATTCCGAGATCGAGCGAATTCTCGATGCGGCCGCCCATGCCGGCGTCAAGGAAGCCTCCTACGTGCTGCTGCGGCTGCCGCTGGAGGTGCGCGACCTCTTCCGCGAATGGCTGATGGCGAACTATCCGGACCGCTATCGTCACGTCTTCACGCTGATCCGCGACATGCGCGGCGGCCGCGACTACGACGCGAAATGGGGCGAGCGCATGAAGGGCACCGGCCCGATGGCCTGGACCATCGGCCGCCGCTTCGAGATCGCCTGCGACAGGCTGGGGCTCAACAAGCGTCGCGCAAAACTGACGATGGATCACTTCGCGCGGCCGAAGCGGAACGGCGATCAGCTCAGCCTGTTCTAGGAGCCGAGGCGAACGAGGTGTGTCATGAGTAAGGAACTGCCGCCCCCGGTGCCGCGGCTTACCGTCATCACGCTGGGTGTGAGCGACATCCGCGCCAGCATCGCGTTCTATGATACCCTCGGCTTTTCGCGCCGGCTGAAGGCGACCGGCGAGGCCGTCGCCTTCTACGATACCGGCGGTCCGGTGCTTGCCCTGTTTCACTGGGACCAGCTCGCGGCCGACGCGGCCTTGCCTGATAAGCCCAGGCCGACGACCTTCCGCGGCATCACGCTCGCCTGGAACTGCGCCACGCGCGAGGAGGTCGATGCGGTGCTGGCCTTCGCTGTCGACAAGGGCGCCGCGCTGCTGAAAGCGGCGCATGAGACCGACTATGGCGGTTATTCCGGCTATTTCGCCGACCCCGACGGCCATCCCTGGGAAGTCGTGGTCGCGCCGGGCATCGAGGTCGGTGAGGACCGGCGGGTGCATCTGGCCGAGTAGGCGGCTCGCCTGAATAACGGGAATTGCGAGGGGTTCCCGGTTGCGCAAGCAGGGCCGCTTGCGCACGATCCCCGCCATGATTCGGGATAAATCCGCCAAGACGTCGGCCAAAGCTGCGCCCAGGAAGGACGCTGCGAGGAAGGCTGCACCTGCAAAGGCTGGAAAGGCCTCGGCGGCCAAGCCTTCGACCGGCAAGAGCGCGGGCCCGAAAGGCGTTATCGCCGTCGCGCCGCCGAGCTTCCGCCGCGAGCGCGCGCTGATCAAGCGCGGCATCTGGCCGGTTGCGGGCTGCGACGAGGCCGGCCGCGGGCCGCTCGCAGGTCCCGTGGTGGCGGCCGCAGTGATTCTCGACCCTGACCGCATTCCCCGTGGCATCGACGATTCCAAGCGCCTGACGGCGGAGCAGCGCGAAAAGCTGTTCGACAAGATCTGCGCCACCGCGCAGGTCTCGGTCGCGGTCGCCTCGCCCGCCCGGATCGACCGCGACAACATCCTGCGCGCCTCGCTGTGGGCGCTGAAGCGCGCCGTGGTGGCGCTGCCCGAGGCGCCCCGCCACGTCTTCGTCGACGGCCGCGACCGGCTCGATACGGCATGCGACTGCGAGGCCGTGATCGGCGGCGACGGCATCGTCCTGTCGATCGCGGCGGCGTCCATTGTCGCCAAGGTGACGCGCGACCGGCTGATGTGCGCGCTGGCGCAGGACTGCCCGGGCTATGGCTTCGAGCAGCACAAGGGCTACGGCGTCCCCGAGCATCTCGACGCGCTGAACCGCCTCGGCCCGACCGTCCACCACCGCAGCTTCTTCGCTCCCGTCGCCGCCGCCCGCGCCAAGCACATGCCCTGGACAGTCGAGCCGGTGCGCGACTTGTTCGCGGCGACCGAGGTCGAGGTGCAGGTGGAAGCAAGCGTGCAGGTCGATACGTCGGCGGGCCTCTAATACTCATCTCTCGCGACGGGCTCTTCGCCTCTCCCCGTGCGCGGGGAGAGGCCGCAGCCCATCGAAGATGGGATGCGGGTGAGGGGGAGCCTCCGCGAGTCAATCTGTCACTATCCTTGCGGACGCTCCCCCTCACCCCAACCCTCCCAGCGCGAGCGAAGCTCGTCGCGCGCCTGCAAGCGGGGAGAGGGAGAAGACACACGGTCGGGGAGAGGGAGCAGACGGTCGTTGCCACAACGCGTAGCGCCCTTTATCAAAACACTCGTGAGCGAATAGGGCCGGCTGGACGGGTTGGCTGCATCTTTCGGGCGTTGCATGCGGTTTACCTCCCTGGTCATCGAGCTCATTCGCGCCCGGCCGCGGCTGATCGTGTGGATCGTCGTGCTGCTCCAGGCCGCGATGTGGCTGTTCGTGGCGCTGGCGTTCTATCGCAGCCCGCCCGGCACCCTTGCGACCCTCCTGGCCTTCGGCAGGGAATACCAGGTCGGCACCGATCTCGGCCCGCCGCTGCCGGTCTGGCTCGCCGACATCGCCTATCGCGCCGCGGGCGGCCACATGTTCGGCGTCTATGTGCTGGCCGAGGTCTGCGAGATCGCGACCTTCATCGCGCTCTACCACCTCTCCCGCGCCGTGGTCGGCTCGCAGCAGGCGGTGCTGGCCGTGCTGCTGACGATGACGGTGCTGGCCTTCTCCTCGCCCGCGCTCGATTTCGGCCCGCTGGTGCTGGCGCGACCGCTGTGGGCGCTGCTGCTGCTGCATTCCTGGCAGATCATCGGCCAGCGCCGCGGCAACGCCTGGTTCGCCTGGTCGATCGAGGCCGGGCTCTTGCTGCTGACGACGCCCGCGGCGGTCTTCCTGCTCCTGCTGCTCGTCGTCTTCGCGTTTGCGACCGCCGGCGGCCGCCGCACGCTGCTCGCGCTCGATCCGCTGTTCGCGCTGATCGTTGTCGCCGTGCTCGCGCTGCCCTATGCCGTCTGGCTGATGCGCGCCGAGACGCTGGTCCTGCCGGCCCTGCCTGCGGTCGCCGAGCTGAGCACCCGCGCGATCCACGCGGCCTGGCTGCTCGGCGGGCTCGTGCTTGGCGCGGCGGCGATCCCGGCGCTGACTTTCCTCAACACCGGCCTGTTCCTCGCCAAGGGCGAGGAGGCGCCGATCATCTACCGCCCGCCGGTCGAGCCGCTGGCGCGCAACTTCGTCTATTTCTTCGCGCTGGCGCCGGCGCTCGGTGCGGTGCTGATCTCCGGCCTGTTCGGGCTCGAGTCCGTCGTCGGCGGTGCCGGCGTGGTACTGGTGATGTCGGGGCTCGCCGTGGTGGTGGGTGCCGGCGATCTCATCGCGATGCGCCGCGCGCGGATGCTGCGGACGGTGTGGGCCGCCGCCGTCGTGGCGCCCGCCGCCGGCGTCGTGCTCGCCGTCCTGTTCCTGCCCTGGACCGGCGCCAATGAGATCGCGACCTCGATGCCGGCGCGTGCGATCTCGGATTTTTTCGATGACAGCTTTGCCCGCCGCACCAACCATCGCCTGCGTGCGGTGGCCGGCGAGACCCAGCTTGCGAGCCTGATCGCGCTGCATTCCGGCCGCCCACATCTGTTCATCGATGCCGAGCCCGCGCGCACGCCGTGGATCAATCAGGCCAAGTTCAGCGAGACCGGCGGCGTCGTGGTCTGGCGCGCCGCCGACACCGCGGGCACGCCGCCGCCGGACATCCTCAAGCGCTTTCCCGGCATAGTGCCGGAAGTGCCGCGCGCCTTCGAATGGCTGGTGACCGGCCGCCAGCAGCTGCTGCGCATCGGCTGGGCCATCGTGCGGCCGAAGGGGGCCTAACCCGTCATTCCGGGGCGCGGCAAAGCCGCGAACCCGGAATCCATTCATCCACCAACTCTGCCGCTCGATGGATTCCGGGCTCTCGCTTCGCGAGCCCCGGAATGACGGTGTGTGTGGTTACACCGTGCCTTGCCCCAGCACCTTCGCGATCGCCCGCAGATCCTGCCAGGCCAGCCGCTTGTAGGACGGCGAGCGGAGCAGATAGGCCGGGTGGAAGGTCGGCAGCGCGCGGATGGTGCGCCCAGCGGTCTCGTAGTCGAACCAGCGGCCGCGGGTGCGCATGATGCCTTCGCGCGTTCCGAGCAGCGTCTGCGTCGAGGGATTGCCGAGCGTCACCAGCACGTCGGGGTTCACCAGCTCGATCTGGCGCTGGATGAAGGGCAGGCACACTTGCGTTTCCTGCGGCGTCGGCGTGCGGTTGCCGGGCGGCCGCCACGGAATCACGTTGGCGATGTAGGCCGTGGTGCGGTTGAGGCCTATGGCCCCTATCATCAGATCGAGCAGCTTGCCGCTGCGCCCGACGAAGGGCAGTCCCTCGATGTCCTCGTCGCGGCCCGGCGCCTCGCCGACGAACATGATGCGCGCCTGCGGATTGCCGTCGGCGAACACCAGCCTTGTTGCGGTGTGCTTCAGCGCGCAGCCCTCGAAGCCCTGCATCAGCTCGCGTAGCGCCTCGAGCGTCGGCGCGGTGCGCGCAGCCTCGCGTGCCGAGGCGATCGCGACGTCGGGCGCGGGTGCGGCCTCGCCTCGGATCACCGCAGGCGCGGCGACCGGCCGCGGCGCCTCGACCGGCGCTGCTGCGCGCGGGACCGGCGGCGGGGCGGCGATTTCCGCCAGGCGGTCTATCGGCTCCTCCGCAAGCGCGCAGTCGACACCAGCCTCCAGATAGAAGGCGAGAAGCTCTCGGACGGTGGGGGCGGGTTCGGGGATCATGCGAAAGTCAGACTTTTATATCAGTTTGGGGCGCCATGCATCCCACTGGAACGCATTTCCGTGGTTGTCCTATCCGGAAAAATCGGAAACAAGAGGGCGCAAACGACCGAGGACCGTCTCAAGGGCTGAGATCAGATGAGCACCGAAGAACTTCCCCCGCGCGAATCCATGGAATTCGACGTCGTCATCGTCGGCGCCGGCCCCTCGGGCCTGTCGGCCGCGATCCGGCTGAAGCAGCTCAACGCCGATCTCAACGTCGTCGTGGTGGAGAAGGGCTCCGAGGTCGGCGCGCATATTCTCTCCGGCGCCGTGATCGATCCGGCCGGGCTCGACAAGCTTGTTCCCGACTGGCGCGAGGATTCCGACTGTCCGCTCAAGACGCAGGTGAAGGACGACCGCTTCTACTGGATGACGGGCGGCGGCGCGATCAAGCTGCCGAACTTCATGATGCCGCCCCTGATGGACAACCATCACTGCTACATCGGTTCGCTCGGCAATGTCTGCCGCTGGCTGGCGCGCAAGGCCGAGGCGCTCGGCGTCGAGATCTATCCGGGCTTCGCCGCGGCCGAGGTGCTCTATGACGAGGAGGGCAGGGTCAGGGGTATCGCCACCGGCGACATGGGCATCGGCCGCGACGGCAAGCCGAAGGACTCCTTTACCCGCGGCATGGAATTGCTAGGAAAATACACGCTGTTCGCCGAAGGCGCCCGAGGCAGCCTGACCAAGCAGCTGATTGCGAAGTTCGCGCTCGACGCCAAGAGCGAGCCGGCGAAGTTCGGTATCGGGTTGAAGGAAGTCTGGCAGATCGATCCCGCCAAGCACCAGAAGGGTATGATCCAGCATTCATTCGGCTGGCCGCTCGACCTGAAGACCGGCGGTGGTTCGTTCCTCTATCACTACGACGACAATCTCGTCGCCGTCGGCTTCGTCGTGCATCTGAACTACGACGATCCCTATTTGTCGCCGTTCGACGAGTTCCAGCGCTTCAAGACCCATCCGTCGATCCGCGGCACCTTCGAGGGCGGCAAGCGGCTCGCCTATGGCGCGCGCGCCATCACCGAGGGCGGCTATCAGTCAGTGCCGAAACTGAGCTTCCCCGGCGGCGCGCTGATCGGCTGCGCGGCCGGCTTCGTCAACGTCCCGCGCATCAAGGGCGTGCACAATGCGATGGGCACCGGCATGCTGGCCGCCGAGCATGTCGCAGCAGCGCTTGCGGCCGATCGCGCCAATGACGAGATCGTCGAGTACGAGAACGCGTGGCGTTCCTCCTCCGTGGGCAAGGACCTCTTTCTGGTCCGCAACGTCAAACCGCTGTGGTCGAAGTTCGGCACCGTGCTCGGCGTCGCGCTCGGCGGACTCGACATGTGGTGCAACACGCTGTTCGGCGCCTCGCTGTTCGGTACCCAGTCGCATTCCAAGCCCGATCGCGCGACGCTCGATCCGGCCAAGAGCCACGCGCCGAGGAACTACCCGAAGCCGGACGGCAAGATCTCGTTCGACAAGCTGTCGTCGGTATTCCTGTCCAACACCAATCACGAGGAGGACCAGCCGGTCCATCTCCGGGTTGCCGACATGAACCTCCAGAAGACCTCCGAGCACGACGTGTTCGCCGGTCCCTCGAATCGCTATTGCCCGGCCGGCGTCTACGAGTGGGTGGAGGAGGGGGCGAGCCCGCGCTACCAGATCAACGCCCAGAACTGCGTCCACTGCAAAACCTGCGACGTGAAGGACCCCAACGGCAACATCACCTGGGTTCCGCCGGAGGGCGGCGGCGGTCCGAACTACGAGGCGATGTAAGGGCGGGCCAATCAGCGCGGATCTGGTCACAAAGGGTGATCTGCCGCACGTTCGCGTGAGAACCGGGCCGCGGCCACCTGTCGCGGCCACGATAAGGCCATAGTGGCGGCGTCTTGGGGCGCTCTTGTCCGATTTGGGGCGTTCGGAGGCGATCGCCCGGTCCGAATCCTTGCGGTAAACCGCCAAAAGCGGCATTGTCCGACCTGACGGTTCCGGGTCCCGATGCCACCGGCCGCGTTCGCATGCGAGACGGCTTTCTGCTGCAAACCCAGGCACTACCAACTCAAGGCGAGCCCTGATGCTTTCAAATCGTTTCAACCGCTGGACTGTCGCCGCCATCGCCCTCATGGGCACAGCGATCGCGACGGTCCCCGGCAGGGTCCTGGCGCAGACGCCGGATCATCCGTCCGATACGGCGGCGCAGTTTCCGACCCGGAACGATCTGAAGTCGCTCACGACCTCCGGCAGCTATCTCGCCGCCCGCCACGCCAGCGTCGAGCGCGACGCAACCTCGGCCGCCGCATTCTACCGCTCGGCGCTCCGCACCGATCCGAAGAACAACGAGCTGCTCGACCGTGCCTTCATCTCCTCGGTCGCCGACGGCGACATCGACGAAGCGGTCAAGCTCGCCGAGCGTGTCCTCACCATCGACAAGACCAACCGCGTCGCGCGCCTCGTCGTCGGTGTGCACGATCTCAAGATGAAGAAATACGCGACTGCGCAGACCAACATCAACCAGTCGATCCGCGGCCCCATCACCGATCTCGTCGCCACGCTGCTGTCGGGCTGGGCGGCCTATGGCGCCGGCGATTCCAAGGGTGCTGTCGCCACCATCGACAAGCTCGCCGGTCCGGAATGGTATCCGCTGTTCAAGGATCTCCACGCCGGCATGATCCTCGAACTCGCCGGCAAGGAGAAGGACGCCGGCACGCGCTTCGAGCGCGCCTACAAGCTCGACGATTCCATGCTGCGCGTCACCGAGGCCTATGCGCGCTGGCTGTCGCGCAACAAGGATGCGGCCGCCGCGACCACCGTCTACCAGGCCTTCGACAAGAAGCTCGCCCGCCATCCGCTGATCGTGGAAGGGCTGCGCGACACCAAGGCCGGCAAGAAGCTGCCGCCGCTGGTCGATTCCGCGCAGGCCGGCGCTGCCGAGGCCCTCTACGGCATCGGCGCCACGCTGACCCGCCGCGGCGGCGAGGATCTGGCACTGGTCTATCTCCAGCTCTCGCTCTACCTCCAGCCGACCCATCCGCTGGCGCTGCTCTCGCTCGCCGATCTCTATGAATCGGTGAAGCGGCCGCAGATGGCGATCAAGGTCTATGAGCGCGTGCCGTCGACCTCGCCGCTGAAGCGCAACGCGCAGATCCAGCTCGCCATCGATCTGGATTCCGCCGACCGCACCGATGAGGCGATCAAGATCCTCAAGGGCGTCACGTCAGAGGATTCCAAGGATCTCGAAGCCATCATGGCGCTCGGCAACATCGAGCGCGGCCGCAAGAAGTTCGGCGACTGCGGCGCGACCTATTCGCAGGGCGTCGACGTGCTGCCGGCCGGCAACGACAAGGCCAACAGCGTCTGGTACTATTATCGCGGCATCTGCGAGGAGCGCTCCAAGCAGTGGGCCAAGGCCGAAGCCGACATGAAGAAGGCGCTCGAGCTGCAGCCCGACCAGCCGCATGTCCTCAACTATCTCGGCTATTCCTGGATCGACCAGGGCGTGAACCTCGACGAAGGCATGAAGATGATCAAGCGCGCCGTCGAGCAGCGTCCCGACGACGGCTACATCGTCGACTCGCTCGGCTGGGCTTACTACCGCATCGGCAACTACGAAGAGGCGGTGAAGAACCTCGAGCGCGCGATCGATCTCAAGCCCGAGGATCCCACCATCAACGATCACCTTGGCGATGCCTATTGGCGCGTCGGCCGCACGCTGGAAGCCAAATTCCAGTGGTCGCACGCCCGCGATCTCAAGCCCGAGCCGGATGAGCTTCCGAAGATCGAGGCCAAGATCGCCAACGGCCTCACCGAGGACAATTCGAACTCTTCGGCCGCGCAGGCGGAGAAGAAGAAGGACGACGGCAAGGGCGGCTAAGCTGAGTGAAGTTGGGGGCGTGTCGCCGATGCCGGCGTTGATTGAAGAGGGGCGCGCGAAGGTCAATCTGAGCCTTCGCGTGGTCGGCCGTCGTGCCGACGGCTATCATGATCTCGAAAGCGTGGTGGCGTTTGCCGATTGCGCCGACCGGCTCACGTTGGAGCCGGGCGGCGAGCTGAAGCTCGCCACCACCGGGCCGCTGGCCGCAGCATGCGGCGATACTGCCGACAATCTCGTGTTCAAGGCCGCAAAGCTTCTGGCCGAGGCCGTGCCGAACCTGAAGCTGGGCGCCTTTGCGCTCGACAAGGTGCTGCCCGTCGCGGCCGGCATCGGCGGTGGCTCGGCGGATGCAGCGGCAGCGCTGCGGCTGCTGGCGCGTCTCAACAACCTGTCGCTCGATGATCCCCGCCTCCAGAAGGTCGCGCTCGCGACCGGCGCCGACGTGCCGGTGTGCCTGTATTCGCGCGCCTGCGACATGACCGGCGTCGGCGAGCAGCTGCTGCCGCTCGCGCTGCCGAGCATGCCCTGCGTGATGGTCAATCCGCGCGTGCCGGTCGCGACCAAGGACGTGTTCCAGGCGCTGGGCCTGCGCAACGGCGAGCTGCTGGTCGGCGCCACCTCCGTCATCGGAGCCCCGGCCTGGCCGGAGGAGGGCGCCTCGATTGCCGACTGGGTCGAGGTTCTCGAAATCGTCGCCAACGACCTCGAAGCCCCCGCGATGCGCATCGAACCTGTCATCGGCGAGGTGCTGGAGGCGCTACGCGACTCCGCCGGCGTCAAGCTCGCCCGCATGTCCGGCTCGGGCGCGACCTGCTTTGCGATCTATGGCGCGCCGGCCGAGGCCCATGCTGCCGCGGAAAAGATCCGGCGCGATCACCCCGGCTGGTGGGTGCATGCGGGGACGTTGAGCTAATTTAGGTATTTCTCCGACGACACTGCCGTAGGGTGGGCAAAGGCGCGATAGCGCCGTGCCCAACATGCATCCAAGTGACGCGATCGAAGTGGTGGGCACGCTTCGCTTTGCCCACCCTACGGCAGTGGAGCTAACCCGCGCCGTCCTCGGCCAGCCCGAGAAACCGCCGGATCTCACCCAACACCTCCTGCGGCTTGTCATGCTGCAGCCAGTGCCCCGCGCCGGCGATGGTCTCGACACGCGCCTGCGGGAAATAGCGCTCCAGGCCTGCGGCCCTGGCACCCGCCAGAAAGCTTTCGCCGGCATTCAGCAACAGCGTCGGGCAGGCGATGCGCGACCAGAGTTCGACGTGATCGTCCGGCCAGAGCCGGTGCGGCGCAGAGGCGCGCTGGTAGGGATCGAACTTCCAGCTATAGGTGCCGTCCTCGTTCCGTCGCGCGCCGTGCGTTGCAAGATGCAGCGCGAGGTCGCGGGAGAGCCGCCTGTTGTGAAGCACCATCTGCGCTGCGGCATCCGCGAGGGTGGAATAGCGGCGCGGCGTGCGGTCGTGCAGCTTGTCGAGCTGGCCGACCCATTTGCTGATGCGCTCGTGCGCCGGCGGCTTCGGCGCGTCCGGCAACATGGTCACGCCGTCGAGCACGACCAGCTTCGCGACCTGCTCGGGGAACGATCCCGAAAAGATCAGGCTCACCATGCCGCCCATCGAATGGCCGACGAGAGTCACTTGGGGCGCTGCGACGCCGCGGACGAGCTGGGCGAGATCGTACACATATTCCGTCAGCGCGTAGCTGCCGCCCTTGGTCCAGTCGGAATCGCCGTGGCCGCGCAGGTCGGGCGCCAGCACGTGAAAATGCGGTTGCAGCGATCTGGCGATGACGTCCCAGCTGCGGCAATGATCGCGGCCGCCGTGGACCAGGATGAGGGGCGGCGCGCCCTCGTTGCCCCAATCGGCATAATGCAGCCGCAGGCCGTGCGATTCATAGAAGCGGCTTTGCGGGGCGCTAGCCATTTGCCGGCCGCCGCGCCAGCGCGAGCGAGAGTCCGAGGCCCGCGATGAAGACGCCGGAGCCCTGGGTGAGGCGCCGCATCAGGTGCGGCCGTCCGATCAGTTGCGTGCGCGTCGCGGACGCCATCAGCGCCACGACGACATCGGCGAGTGTGTTCAGCGTCACCGAGATCGCGCCGAGCACGATGAATTGCAGCGTGGGGTTCGATCCCATGGGATCGAGGAATTGCGGAATGAAGGCAAGGAAGAACGCCGCGGTCTTCGGGTTCAGCGGCGCGACCAGCACGCCGTCGCGGAATGCGCGCCTGTCGCCGACGGGCTCGCTTTCGAGCGACAGTGCGCGGCCGGCGCTACGAAACGTCTTGATGCCGAGCCAGACCAGGTAGAGCGCGCCGACGAATTTGACGGCGCCAAACAGCTCGGCGCTGGCGAGAATGATGGCGGAGATGCCGAGACTGCCGGCGATGACATGAACCAGCCCGCCCAGCGCCGTGCCTGCGGTCGAGGCAAAGCCGCTGCCGCGCCCCTCGGACAAGGTCCGCGCCGCGACGTAGAAAATGCCGGGGCCGGGAATGGCGGCAATGAGAGACGCCGCGGCAAGGAACAGCCAGAAATTCGTGTCGGTCATCCTGCTGTCGTAGCGATGCTTGGGGCGATTGCAAGGCCCGTCGTTTAGTCCATCCGGCGGAAGATCACGCTGGCATTCACCCCGCCGAAGCCAAATCCGTTGGAGATGGCGTGCCGCATCGGCATCGGCCGCGCGCTACCTGAGACGATGTCGATGCCATCAGCGCTCGCGTCGGGGTTCTCGAAATTGAGCGTCGGCGGCGCGACCTGGTCGCGCAAGGCGAGCACGGTGAAGATCGCCTCCAGCCCGCCGGCGGCGCCGAGCAGATGGCCGGTGGCCGATTTGGTCGCGCTCACCGCGATGCTGCGGCTACGGCCGAACAGCGCGCCGATCGCGCCAAGCTCGCTTTCGTCACCGGCGGGCGTCGACGTCGCATGCGCGTTCAAATGCTGCAATTCGCCGGGCTCAAGCCGCGCCTGCCGCAGTGCGATCTCCATGGCGCGGCGCGCGCCGTCGCCATCGGGCGGCCCCGACGTCATGTGGTAGGCGTCCGCCGTCGTGCCGTATCCGACGATCTCCGCGATCGGTGTCGCGCCGCGCGCCAGCGCATGCTCGAGCGTCTCGATCACCAGGATGCCGGCGCCTTCGCCCATGACGAAGCCGTCGCGGTCGCGATCGAACGGGCGCGAGGCGCGCCTCGGCTCCTCGTTGAAGGAGCTCGACAGCGCGCGCGCCGCGGCGAAGCCGCCGAGGCTGACGATGTCGATGCAGGCCTCCGCGCCGCCGCAGATCGCAACGTCGGCCTCGCCGGCGCGGATCATGCGTGCGGCATCGCCGATCGCCTGGACGCCGGCGGCGCAGGCCGTGACCGGCGTTCCCAGCGGTCCCTTGTAGCCGTATTTGATCGAGACGTGGCCGGCGGCGAGATTGGCGAGGAACGAGGGGATCGTGAATGGCGAGAGCCGGCGCACGCCGCGCTGCTCGGTGATGCGCACCGCCTCCGCCATCGCCGGAAAGCCGCCGACGCCGGAGCCGATGACCGTCGCGGTCCGTTCCAGCGCGCTCGCATCCTGCGGCGTCCATTTGGCCTGCGCGACCGCCTCGGCGGTGGCGAGCAGCGCAAACAGGATGAAGCGGTCCATCTTGCGCTGGTCTTTCGGCGCGGCGGCCTGCGCGGGATCGAAGCCGCCGTCCGCATCGCCGGCCTTGTCGGGCACGAGGCCCGCGATGCGTGCGGGGAGCGCCTGCGCCCATTCGGGCAGGGGACGCAGCCCGCTTTGGCCGGCGAGCAGCCGGCGCCAGGACAGCTCGACACCGCAGGCGAGCGGCGACACCGCGCCCATTCCCGTCACGACGATACGACGCATGTCAGTCTCCAGCCGGCGCAATGGCCGGGTTCATGGCCTTGAGCGAAGCGAGCCGTTTGCGCATCCCGCGGCTGGCGCCCGGCCCAGCGATGATGACCGCATTGTCGAGCGTGATCGGCTGCATGTCGGCGGCATCGACCACGACCGGGTCGAACGGTCGACGATCGGCCCGGCTCGCCAGCAGAATGGATTCACCCTTCGGTGCGAGATGCCTGTTGCCCCAGGCGAGCAGCGCGGCGACCACGGGGAAGAAATCCCGCGCCTTGTCCGTCAGCACATATTCGTAACGCGGTGGCCGCTCGCTGTAACGGCGGCGGACGAACATGCCTGACGCGGTGAGATGGGCGAGGCGCCGCGACAGGATGTTCGGCGCGATCCCGAGATTTTGCGAGAACTCGTCGAACTTCGTCGCGCCCTGGAACGCATCCCGCAGGATCAAAATGCTCCACCATTCGCCGACCGTCTCCACGGCGCGGCCGACCGGGCATTCCAGGATGGAGGGGGATTTGGGCTGCATGGCGGGAGGATAGGAGAGTAACTTGCAAAATGCAAGTTACTAGGTGAGCAGCTTCATCGCGCGCGGGCGAGTTGTGCGATTGCGAACCTGTCTCTGTGATTTGAAAATGCGAATTGGCGAGCAGGGCTTGCGCGCCTTGCTCCGTCGTTGCGAGCGCAGCGAAGCAATCCAGACCGTTTCCGCGGAGGGACTCTGGATTGCTTCGCTGCGCTCGCAATGACGATCTGGGGGCAATGCGCACTGATCGAACACCGTCACCCTGAGGTGCTCGCCTCTTCGGCGAGCCTCGAAGGGCGACGGCCCGGGCCGTGCATCCTTCGAGGCTCCCGGCGCGATGCTTCGCATCGCGCCACTCGCGCCTCAGGATGACGGGGTTGATAGCAGAAGCAGAAAGACCCTCAGGCCGCTAATGCGACCGCGCCAGGCAGAACGCCACGACCTGCTCCAGCGCGCTCTTCATCGGCGACGACGGGAACAGTGCCAGGG
Source organism: Bradyrhizobium sp. B025 (assembly GCF_042257955.1). NCBI lineage: Bacteria > Pseudomonadati > Pseudomonadota > Alphaproteobacteria > Hyphomicrobiales > Nitrobacteraceae > Bradyrhizobium > Bradyrhizobium sp. B025. The sequence continues at coordinate 2,020,414 of NZ_CP170150.1, forward strand.
CGTCCACCGCCATGGCGCCGTAGTGCTGGGCGCGGCTCAGCGTGTCCTCGAGCGCGCGGTGCTTGTTCATCAGGCCGATGGCGTGGTCGAGGTCGGAATCGCCGATCTCGCCGCGCTCCAGCGCCTTGATCCAGAAGGCGCGCTCGGTGTCGTTGCCGCGGCGGAAGGCGAGCACGACCGGCAGCGTGATCTTGCCCTCGCGGAAATCGTCGCCGGTGTTCTTGCCGAGCTTGGCGCTCTTGCCGCCATAGTCGAGCACGTCATCGACGAGTTGGAAGGCGATGCCGAGATTCATGCCGACCGAGCGGCAGGCGGTCTGTTCCGCCTTCGGGCGGTTGGCGATCACGGGGCCGACCTCGCAGGCGGCGGCGAACAACTCGGCGGTCTTGCCGCGGATCACGGCGAGATATTCGTCCTCGGTGGTCGCGGTGTTCTTGGCGGCCGCAAGCTGCATCACCTCGCCCTCGGCGATGGTGGCGGCCGCCGCGGAAAGAATGTCGAGCGCGCGGAGCGAGCCGACCTCGACCATCATGCGAAACGCCTGGCCGAGCAAGAAGTCGCCGACCAGCACGCTCGCCTCGTTGCCCCAGAGCATGCGCGCCGAGAGCTTGCCGCGGCGCATCTCGCTCTCGTCCACGACGTCGTCATGGAGCAGGGTGGCGGTGTGCATGAACTCGACGGAGGCCGCCAGCTTGATGTGGCCGTCGCCGGTGTAGCCGGCAAGGTTCGCCATGGCGAGCGTCAGCATCGGCCGCAGGCGTTTTCCCCCGGAGGAGATCAGATGGTTGGCGACCTCCGGGATCATGGTTACGTCGGAACCGGTCCGCGACAGGATCGTGGCGTTGACGCGCTCCATGTCACCGGCGACAAGGGCAACCAGCTCTTCGATCGACGCGCCGGGACTTTCGAAAGGTACGATGACGGCCACGCCGGTCTCCAATATTTGCCCCGGAAGGGCTATTCTGATGGAAATACAATAGAAACTGGAGGCGGACGCGGCAAGTGCCGCGGAACCATTGACATTTGCCGCTTAACCCCTTTCAGGCAGGAGACCTGCGTTTTGCGTGAACTGGTTCGGACCAACGATATGGTGCTGGTGTCGGCGATCGGCGCGCTGCTCGACGGCGCCAATATCCATCATCTGGTGCTGGACCAGAACATGAGCATCATCGAGGGCTCGCTCGGCATTTTGCCGCGGCGGATCCTGGTCCATGAGGACGACGCCCAGGAGGCCCGGCAGCTCCTGACCGAGGCGGGGCTCAGCCACGAACTGCGCGGCGATGATTGAGGCCGACATCACCGAGGACGCCTTTCTCGGCGGCCAGTTGCGGCTGAAGCAGAAGCGGTCCGGGCATCGCGCCGGGCATGACGCCATCCTGCTCGCGGCGGCGACGGAGGCGAGAGCGGGCGACCGCGTGGTCGATCTCGGCGCCGGCATCGGCACGGCCGGGCTGGCGCTTGGCCGGCGCGTGGCGGGGATCAGGCTCAGCCTGGTCGAGATCGATCCGGAACTGGCGGAGCTCGCGCGCGCCAATGCGGCGGCGAACGCGATTGCCGCCGAGACGATCGTGCTCGACGTCACGGCCGATGCGCAGGCTTTCGTGGCACATGGGCTCGTGCCCGACAGCGTCGATAGTGTGCTGATGAACCCGCCCTTCAACGATCCGGTGCGCCATCGCGGCTCGCCGGACCAGGCGCGCCATATCGCGCATGTGGCGACGGAGGAGACGCTGCATGCGTGGGTGCATGCAGCGCGGCGTATCCTCCGGTCGAACGGTGTGCTGACGTTGATCTGGCGCGCGGATGGAATCGCCGAGATTTTGGCAGCGCTGTCACGCGGCTTCGGCAGCCTTGCGATCCTGCCGGTTCATGGCGAAGCGGGACGGCCCGCGATCCGCGTGCTGGTGCGCGCGATCAAAGGCGGCAGGGCGCCGACGCGCCTGCTGCCGGGCCTCATGCTTAACGAAGAGTCACACGTGCCTAAAAAAGAGGTGACGGATATTCTGGAGGGAAGGGCAGTCTTGCCGCTGGCGGAGCTGTGACGGCCTACTGCGGCAGCGATTCCGACTGCTGTTCTTGCGGGGACGTAAAGCGAATCGCCGTGAAAAGCGCACCGATCAGCATCAACAGCAGATAGATCTTCATGGCGTTTCCTCCGCTGCTTCATTGCAGCTTCCCGACGGGAATTCTGCAAAACACGTTCCAGGCACTTTCAATGACAGTCGCGTGATAAAAAATGGTTAAACAGAGGTAACGGCATGGCCGAACAATTGAACGATCGTGAGAGTTCCGGCCTGGCCGACAAGCTCATGCAATATCTGCCGGCGCGCTTCCGCCCCGGCACGGCGGTGGTGCCGGTGGTGCGGCTGTCAGGCGTGATCGGTGCAGTGACGCCGCTGCGTCCGGGCATGACGCTCGCAGGCGTCGCGCGGGTGCTGGAGCGGGCCTTCTCGATGCGGAACGCCAAGGCGGTGGCGCTGGTGATCAATTCGCCCGGCGGCTCGCCGGTGCAGTCGCGCCAGATCTATCTGCGCATCAAGCAGCTCGCGGCGGAGAAGAAGCTGCCGGTGCTGGTGTTCGTCGAGGACGTCGCGGCGTCGGGCGGCTACATGATCGCCTGTGCGGGCGACGAGATCTTCTGCGATCCGTCCTCGATCCTCGGCTCGATCGGCGTGGTCGGCGGCAGCTTCGGTTTCCAGGACGCGATCAAGCGGCTCGGCATCGAGCGGAGGCTCTATACCGCCGGCGCGCACAAGGCGATGCTCGATCCGTTCCTGCCCGAAAACCCCGACGACGTCGCCAAGCTCAAGGCGCTCCAGCGCGAGATCCACCAGATCTTCATTGCGCTGGTGAGGGAGAGCCGCGGCGCGCGGCTCAAGGGCGAGGACGACACCTTGTTCACCGGCGAATACTGGGCCGGCGAGAGTTCGATCGCGCTGGGGCTGGCCGACGGCATCGGCGATCTCCGCTCAACTCTTCGTGCCCGCTATGGCGAGAAGGTTCTCACCCCCGTGATCGCGCAGCCGACCGGGCTGCTGTCCGGCCTTCTGGGGCGCAAATCGCCCGGCGCAGGCCAGCTTTCGGCCCTGGAATCAATGGCCGGGCTGCCGGACGAGCTGATCTCGGCGGTCGAAACGCGGGCGATTTGGGCGAAATTCGGGTTCTAGGGCGCGGTCTTCCGCGCCATTTGGTCCCAAGGAGACTTGAAGCCGGGCCAATTGCGGCGCGGCCCGGTCTGCGCAAGAATGTGCGTGGGGGCTGAGCACTAGACAAGGATCGACAGATGCCGCCGTTCGTCGCTTTCGCGGGCGTCCTGGGCGGGCTTGCCGTGGTCCGCTGGGCCTACAAGACCGCTGTCCGGATCAACCAGGAGCTGGAGGAGATGCGCCTCGCGCGCGTCGCCGAGGCCGCCCATATGGGGGACATCCAGACGCTGAAGCGTGACCCCGTGACCGGGGCGTATCGGCCGGGTTAGCTGCACCTTCCACACGGCGTCATTCCGGGGCGGTCCGCAGGACCGAACCCGGAATCTCGAGCTTCCGGGTTCGCCCTTCGGGCGCCCCGGAATGACGGCCATTTCCACCCCCTTTGCCTTGATTCCCATCCCTGCCGTCGATACGGTCCCGCGCGATTCAAAACCCCCCGCGAGAGCCTGATCTGACGATGGACGCCTCCTTGCCCGCCCATATGCGCCCGGAACGCTCGTTCCAGGGCTTCATCCTCGCGCTCCAGCGGTTCTGGGCCGAGCAGGGCTGCGTGATCCTGCAGCCCTACGACATGGAGATGGGCGCGGGTACCTTCCATCCGGCGACCACCCTGCGCGCGCTCGGGCCGAAACCCTGGAACGCGGCCTATGTGCAGCCCTCGCGCCGGCCCAAGGACGGCCGCTACGGCGAGAATCCGAACCGGATGCAGCACTATTACCAATTCCAGGTGATCATGAAGCCGTCGCCGCCGAACCTTCAGGAGCTGTACCTGAAGTCGCTCGCCGCGATCGGCATCGATTCCGCCGTGCACGACATCCGCTTCGTCGAGGACGATTGGGAGAGCCCGACGCTGGGCGCCTGGGGCCTGGGCTGGGAATGCTGGTGCGACGGCATGGAGGTCTCCCAGTTCACCTACTTCCAGCAGGTCGCGGGCTTCGAATGCGCGCCGGTCGCGGGTGAGCTCACCTACGGGCTCGAGCGCCTCGCGATGTATGTGCAGGGCGTCGACCGCGTCTACGACCTCAATTTCAACGGCCGCGACGGCGACGCCAAGGTCACCTATGGCGACGTCTTCCTCCAGGCCGAGCGGGAATATTCGAAGCACAACTTCGAAGTTGCCGACACCGCGATGCTGTTCGAGCAGTTCAAGATGGCGGAAGCGGCCTGCCGGAAATATCTCGACGCGGGCTGGCGCGAGGGCAACCGGAAAGAGCACCTGATGGCGCTGCCGGCCTATGACCAGTGCATCAAGGCGAGCCATGTCTTCAACCTGCTCGACGCGCGCGGCGTGATCTCCGTGACCGAGCGGCAGAGCTATATTCTTCGCGTGCGCGAGCTGGCAAAGGCCTGCGGCGAGGCCTGGATCCATACTGAAGCGGGCGGAGCGGCCTGATGCCCGATCTTTTGCTTGAACTGTTCTCGGAAGAAATCCCCGCGCGCATGCAGGCGAAGGCGGCCGACGATCTGCGCCGCATGGTCACCGACAAGCTGGTCGCCGAAGGCCTCGTCTACGAGGGTGCGAAAGCCTTCGCGACGCCGCGCCGCCTTGCGCTCACCGTACACGGAATCCCTGCGCGCCAGCCCGACCTGAAGACCGAACGCCGCGGACCGAAAATGGGCGCGCCCGATGCGGCCGTGCAGGGTTTTCTGAAAGCGACAGGTTTGAAGTCGCTGGATGAGGCTAAGATCCAGCGCGATCCGAAGGGCGACTTCTACATCGCGCTGATCGAAAAACCCGGCCGCGACGCGATCGACGTGCTTGCGGAGATCCTGCCCGTCATCATCCGCACCTTCCCCTGGCCGAAATCGATGCGCTGGGGCGCGCGTTCGGGCAAGCCGGGCTCGCTGAACTGGGTGCGTCCGCTGCACGCGATTACCGCGACGTTTGGGCTCGAGACCGAAGAGCCCGATGTCGTGAAGTTTGCGGTGGACGGCATCGAAGCCGGCCAGACCACCTACGGCCATCGCTTCCTGGCGCCCGCCGCGATCAACGTGCGCCGCTTCGAGGACTATGAAGCGAAGCTGCTGGACGCGAAGGTCGTGCTCGATCCCGAGCGCCGCAAGGACGCGATCCTCACCGACGCCAAGCAGCTTGCGTTCGCGCAGGGTTTCGATCTCGTCGAGGACCAGAACCTGCTCGACGAGGTCGCCGGCCTCGTCGAATGGCCGGTCGTGCTGATGGGCTCGTTCGAGGAGGAATTTCTGGCGACGCCCGCGGAAGTAATCCGCGCCACGATTCGCAACAACCAGAAGTGCTTTGTCGTGAGCGATGCCAAGACGGGCAAGCTCGCCAACAAGTTCATCCTGGTCGCCAACATCGAGGCGACGGATGGCGGCAAGACCATCATCGCCGGCAACGAGCGCGTCATCCGCGCGCGGCTTTCCGATGCGAAGTTCTTCTACGAGACGGACCTCAAAACCAAGCTCGAGGACCGCCTGCCGAAGTTCGAGCAGATCGTGTTCCACGAGAAGCTCGGGACGCAGGCCGCGCGCATCAAGCGCATCGAGCGGCTCGCCGCCGAGATCGCGCCGTTTGTCGGCGCCGATGTTGCCAAGACGACGCGTGCCGCGCATCTGGCGAAGGCGGATTTGCTGACCGAAGTCGTCGGCGAATTCCCTGAGGTGCAGGGCCTGATGGGCAAGTACTACGCGCTGGCCCAGGGCGAGGATGCCTCCGTCGCGGCGGGGTGCGAGGAGCACTACAAGCCGCAGGGCCCCGCCGATCGCGTGCCGACCGACCCGGTCAGCGTCGCGGTGGCGCTCGCCGACAAGCTCGACACGCTCGTCGGATTCTGGGCCATCGATGAGAAGCCGACGGGCAGCAAGGACCCGTATGCGCTGCGTCGCGCGGCGCTCGGCGTGATCCGGTTGATTGCCGAGAACACGTTGCGGCTGTCGCTCATGAAGGTGGCTGCGTCCGCACTCGCCGGCTTGTCGGTGAAGCCAGCCGATGCGCAGAAGCTTCCGGGTGACCTGCTTACCTTCTTCGCCGACCGTCTGAAAGTCCAGCTCCGCGAGCAGGGCGCGCGGCACGATCTCGTCGACGCCGTGTTCGCCCTCGGTGGCCAGGACGACCTGCTGATGATCGTTCGCCGCGTCGATGCGCTCGGCAAGTTCCTCGAGTCGGACGACGGCAAGAACCTGCTCGCCGGCACCAAGCGGGCCAGCAACATCCTCTCGATCGAGGAGAAGAAGGACAAGCGCACGTTCGATGGTGCGCCGGACCCTGCGCTCTACGGCCTCGGCGAGGAAAAGGCGCTGGCCAAGGCGATCAGTGAGGTGCAGGCGGAAGCATCCGCCGCCGTCGCCAAGGAGGACTTTGCCGCCGCGATGAGCGCGATGGCGAAGCTGCGTCCGCCGGTCGATGCGTTCTTTGAAAAAGTTCGCGTGAACGACGACGATCCGAAGGTGCGCGAGAACCGCCTGAAGCTGCTCAACGAAATCCGCAGCGCCACGCGTGCGGTCGCGGACTTCTCGAAGATCCAGGATTGAGGCGCGGCCGCGCGGCAAACACTACTGTCATTCCGGGGCGCGCGAAGCGCGAACCCGGAATCCATTCATCGTCACGCGCTGTGGCCCGATGGATTCCGGGCCCACGCCTCCGGCGTGTCCCGGAATGACGGCTCTTGCTGAGGATAAAAAAGCCCCACCCGGCGGGGGAAACCGGGCGGGGCCTGATGTCCGATTCTAACACTGCACGCGTCAGCCTGATTTGACGCGCCGGACATCGAGTTGAACGATGCGTTTTCGAGCGAAGTGGATACCGGTTCGCTCGAAAGGAACGTGTCCGTCGAGGACCTAGTCCAGCACCTCGACGATGCGCCGCGAGCGCGGCTCGACCAGCACGGTCTCGCCGTTCACGACGGTGTAGCGATAGGTGGTGGCGCCGAAACGTTGCGGCACGTCATAATAGGTGACGCCGCTCTCGGGTAAGGTGGCGCCGACCACCACGCGATCCGGAATGCGAAAGGCCGGTACACGTTGTTCGACCACATAGTCGCGGAAGGCTGGCCGCTGCTCGACCGCGATCGTCGGGCCGCCGTCGACCACGACGGGCGCGCGTCCAACCGTAATGCCTGTTTGCGCCTGTGCCGCAATCGGCGCACCGAGCGCGACGCCAAGCGCTGCGAGAGCGAGAATCCTGTTCCGCATGGGCAACTCCTTCAACATGATTTCAGCCGGCGCCAGTGGCGCGACCGGTTGCCAATGCTGCGACGCGCGCGATGTTCCGGAAAATGCCTTGCCGCATTCGCGGCATTTTTGGGCAGTTTTCGCGAAGAGGGGAACTCGTGCGACCCCTAGTGCGTCTCTACCCGCGGAACCGGGTCCGCTATGATCCGCCCGCGATTCGCCCCACCACCACGGAAAGATAATTCATGCACATCACTGTCGCCCACATTTCGCCGATCCTGTCGTTGATTGCGGGCGTGCTCATCCTGATCATGCCGCGGCTTCTCAACCTCATCGTCGCGATCTTTCTCATCATAAATGGTGCGATCGGGCTCGGATTGTTGAAGTGGCTCCATCTCTAGGCCTTCATTTTCCGGAACTCTTCGACTTGCGCGGGCCTGCCCAAAGTGGTGTAAGGCGCGCGATTTCCCTTTCCTCTCGCAGGTTGTGTGCAAGCTATGGCCAAAGCCGCCTCGAAGCCTAAGAAAATACCAGCGAAATCAAAGTCCTCCGTCAAGGCGAAAGCCGCGCCGGCGGCTCGCAAGGCGCTTTCCAAGAGCGCCCCGAAGCCGATTGCCAAGCCTGCGTCCAAGCCGGCTGCGAAGCCCGCCGCCAAGGCGGTTTCAAAGGCTGCGACCAAGCCGGTTGCGCCGAAGGCCGCCGCCAAGGTCGCTCTGAAGCCGGCACCGAGCAAAGTCGCGCCAGCTGCGGCCAAGGCCGGCAAATGGGTGTTCACGTTCGGCGACGGCAAGGCCGAGGGCCGGACGGAGATGCGCGACCTGCTCGGCGGCAAGGGCGCCAACCTCGCCGAGATGGCCAATCTCGGCCTGCCGGTGCCTCCCGGCTTCACCATCCCGACCTCGGTCTGCACCTACTTCTACGCACACGGCAAGACCTATCCGAAGGAGTTGCAGTCGCAGGTTGAGAAGGCGCTCGACCATGTCGGCAAGTTGACCGGCAAGGTGTTCGGCGACACCAAGAACCCGCTGCTCGTCTCCGTGCGCTCCGGCGCGCGCGCTTCGATGCCGGGCATGATGGACACCGTGCTCAATCTCGGCCTCAACGACGAGACCGTGGAAGCGCTCTCGGAACTGTCGGGCGACCGCCGCTTCGCCTATGACAGCTACCGCCGCTTCATCACCATGTATTCCGACGTGGTGCTCGGTTTCGAGCATCATCATTTCGAGGAAATCCTCGATACCTTCAAGGACAGCCAAGGCTACACGCTCGACACCGACCTGTCCGCGGAGGACTGGGTCGAGCTGGTCGGCAAGTACAAGGACGCGGTCGCGCGCGAGACCGGGAAGAATTTCCCGCAGGATCCGCACGACCAGCTCTGGGGCGCGATTGGAGCGGTGTTTTCATCCTGGATGAACGCACGCGCGGTGACCTATCGCAAGCTGCACGACATTCCGGAATCCTGGGGCACCGCGGTCAACGTGCAGGCCATGGTGTTCGGCAACATGGGCGAGACGTCGGCGACCGGCGTCGCCTTCACCCGCAACCCCTCGACCGGCGAGAGCAAGCTCTACGGCGAGTTCCTGATCAACGCGCAGGGCGAGGACGTGGTGGCGGGCATCCGCACGCCGCAGGACATCACCGAGGAAGCGCGGAAGGAATCCGGCTCCGACAAGGCGTCGATGGAAGCGGCGATGCCCGAGGCCTTCAAGGAGCTGACGCGGATCTACACGCTGCTCGAGAAGCACTACCGCGACATGCAGGACATGGAGTTCACGGTCGAGCAGGGCAAGCTCTGGATGCTTCAGACCCGCGGCGGCAAGCGTACCGCCAAGGCGGCGCTGCGCATCGCGGTCGAGCTCGCCAATGAGGGCCTGATCACCAAGAAGGAAGCGGTGACGCGGATCGATCCGGCTTCGCTCGACCAGCTGCTGCATCCGACCATCGATCCCAACGCCAAGCGCGACGTGATCGCGACCGGCCTGCCGGCTTCGCCCGGTGCGGCCTCCGGCGAGATCGTGTTCTCCTCGGACGAAGCGGCCAAGCTTCAGGCCGACGGGCGCAAAGTGATTCTGGTCCGCATCGAGACCAGCCCCGAGGACATCCACGGCATGCACGCCGCCGAAGGCATCCTCACCACCCGCGGCGGCATGACCTCGCATGCGGCGGTGGTCGCACGCGGCATGGGCAAGCCCTGCGTCTCCGGCTGCGGCACCATCCGCGTCGACTACGGCCGCGGCACCATGAGCATCGGCTCGCGCACCTTCAAGACCGGCGACGTCATCACCATCGACGGCTCGCTCGGCCAGGTGCTCGCCGGCCGCATGCCGATGATCGAGCCGGAGCTGTCCGGCGAGTTCGGCACGCTGATGAAGTGGGCCGACCAGGTCCGCAAGATCGGCGTTCGCGTCAACGGAGATACGCCGGACGACGCCCGCACCGCGATCAAGTTCGGCGCGGAAGGCATCGGCCTGTGCCGCACCGAGCACATGTTCTTCGAGGAGACCCGCATCCGCACGGTGCGCGAGATGATCCTCTCGGAGGACGAGCAGTCACGCCGCGCAGCGCTCGCCAAGCTGCTGCCGATGCAGCGTGCCGACTTCGTCGAGCTGTTCGAGATCATGAAGGGCCTGCCCGTCACGATCCGGCTTTTGGATCCTCCCCTCCATGAGTTCCTGCCGCATACCCATGCCGAGGTCGAGGAAGTGGCGCGTGCCATGAACACCGACCCGCGGCGCCTGGCCGACCGCGCGCGCGAGCTGTCGGAGTTCAACCCGATGCTCGGCTTCCGCGGCTGCCGTATCGCGATCGCTTACCCCGAGATCGCCGAGATGCAGGCGCGCGCGATCTTCGAGGCCGCGGTCGAGGCCGAGAAGCGCACCGGCAAGGCCGTGGGCCTCGAGGTGATGGTGCCGCTGATCGCCACCAAGATGGAGCTCGACCTCGTCAAGGCGCGCATCGACGCCACCGCACAGGCCGTGATGCGCGACACCAACACCAAGCTCGCCTATCAGGTCGGCACCATGATCGAGCTGCCGCGCGCCTGTCTGCTCGCGGCCGAGATCGCGGAGAGCGCCGAGTTCTTCTCGTTCGGCACCAACGATCTGACGCAGACCACCTACGGCATCAGCCGCGACGATGCCGCGAGCTTCCTCGGCACCTACGTGTCCAAGGGCATCCTTCCGATCGATCCCTTCGTCGCGCTCGATCAGGAAGGCGTCGGCGAACTGGTCAAGATCGGCGTCGCGCGCGGCCGCAAGACCCGCCCGAAGCTCAAGGTCGGCATCTGCGGCGAGCATGGCGGCGATCCCGCTTCCGTCGCCTTCTGCCACAATATCGGCCTCGACTACGTCTCCTGCTCGCCCTACCGCGTGCCGATCGCCCGTCTCGCCGCGGCGCAAGCCGCACTCGGCAAGGCGGTCGCGAGCCAAGCGTAAGGCGATTTGAAATGTTGAATGCGAAGAGGCGGGGCCCAACCCCGCCTCTTTCATTTTGAGCGGCACTCTTGCCACGCGTCATTGCGAGCGCAGCGAAGCAATCCAGAATCCCTCCGCGGCGGCAGTCTGGATTGCTTCGCTCCGCTCGCAATGACGAGACTGTTGAACGCGCATGCCGCCACACTCTCGGTGTCATCGCCCGCGGGGCATGACTGCTGTGGTGTGGAAGCGCTGTGTGCAAACGCCAACACCGGGAACTCGTCGCGCGTGCCGTAATGATACGTGCGCGCAAGAGTTCCTTCACCATTCGCGTTGACCAGATGTTTACCGCTTCACGTGAGGCGGCATTTACCAAGGCGCATCATTGCCCCGTGAAAACACCTGCAATCGCTTGAGTGTGCCGCGCGCGCAACGCCGATTAACGCCCCGGCAACCTAAATTGGATACTTAAGAAAAAGATCGAATTGCACGGATGTACTGCGGTTCGATTTGTCTGGCGTTAGCGTAGCGTGAGCGTATCGATGTCAGTGTTGCGTAACCATCCGAAGGGCGCGCGGTTCGCGTCCTTCGGCATCGGTCTCTGCATCTTCGCATTGATGCCGAGAGAGACCGGCTATCAGGATATTGCCTCGCTGCTGGCGCGTCAGCCCGGCGTCGCCGAGCGTTGGCAGAAGCAGGTGTATTCCGCGGCGTCCTCGATCCAGCTCGCCACCTACAGTTTTTCCCGCCCCATCGGCACCTCGGTTCCGCAGAGCGCGATGGTTCGCCTCGCCAGCCTCGATGGCCGTGACGTTACCGGCGCGATCAGCCGCAATCCGGCGCTTCAGGCGCCGCCGCGCTACCAGGCCGCCGACTTTCCCAAGGTCGATCGCTCCATGAAGGGTGATCGCCTCGCTATCGTACCACCGACGACGTCTCCCGACGCTGCCGCACCGACCGCAGCCCCCGCGCAGGAAGATCCCGCGACGTCGAACAGCTCGGTGTTCGGCGCCAAGACCGCCGCGTTGCCGCAGGCGATGTCGCCGGAGTCCGCAGCCGCGCTCGACCCCGAGCTCCAGGAAGCGCTTCGCGCGCCGCCGTTGCCGCAATATGCCAATCCGCCGAAGGCCAGCGACCTTGCGCGCTCGTTCGCGGTTCAGCCGCTGGAGGTGCTGAAGCGGGCCGCAGCGCCCGCCGCGCCTGCGCGCGATCCCTTCAGCGTCAAGACCGCGAACCTGTTCTTCGGCAGCTCCTCGCTCGGCGGCAATCTCGAGAGCATCGAGAGCTGGCAGCCCGGCGCCGAGCCGCTTATCGTGATGCCCGACCCCGACATGAAGGTGACGGCCTCGCTGACGCCGCCGTCGGAAGAGATTGCCAAGGACATCGAGAGCGGCGAGAGCGTCGCGCCGAAGGGCGAGGTCAATGCCGACAACCAGCGCGCCAGGTCGCCGGCGGAGCGGCTCGCACTCGACGACAAGTCGCGCGCGAAATCCGAGAAGTGCCTCGCGGAAGCGGTCTACTTCGAGTCCCGCGGCGAGGCCGTGCGCGGCCAGATGGCGGTCGCGCAGGTTGTGATGAACCGCGTGTTCTCCGGCAAATATCCCGACACGGTGTGCGGAGCAGTCTATCAGAACAAGCACCGCCATTTCGCCTGCCAGTTCACCTTTGCCTGCGACAACAATCCCGACGTGATCCGCGAGCCCGAGATGTGGGAGCGCGCCAAGAAGATCGCGAAAGCGATGCTCGACGGCCAGATCTGGCTGCCCGAGGTCGGCAAGTCCACGCATTACCACGCCTATTGGGTGCGCCCGTCCTGGGTCGCCGAGATGAAGAAGATGTACAAGACCGGCGTGCACACCTTCTATCGCCCGCGCGCCTGGGGCGACGGCAGCGAGGAACCGAGCTGGGGCTCTCCGGCCCAGACTGCCGCACTCTCCGCCGAGCTCACGCAGGAAGCCAAGAGCTCCGCCGAGATGGGTGTGAGCGAGCGGCGCTGAGATAGCTTACGGCTGTCGCCGTAAGCGCAGCCGTGCTCCCTCGCCCCGCTTGCGGGGAGAGGGTTGGGGTGAGGGGGACTCTCCACGGGGACGGTGAGAGTTAGACTCGCGGAGACTCCCCCTAACCCGGAATCCGCGCTTTCAGCGCGAATTCCGGCCTCTCCCCGCAAGCGGGGAGAGGCAAAGAAATCACGCCTCGATATCCAGTGCACAATCGAAATTCGGCGCCGAATGCGTCAGCGCGCCGGACGAGGCGTAGTCGACGCCGGTCGCTGCGATTGCGGCGATCGAGTCCAGCGTGACGCCGCCGGATGCTTCCAGCTTGAGCCGTCCCTCGCTCATCCGCACCGCCTCACGCAGCGTCGCAAGGTCCATGTTATCGAGCAGTACGGCGTCAGCCATCCCCGTGTCCAGCACCTCGCGCAGTTGCGCCAGCGTATCCACCTCGATCTCGATCTTGATGAGATGGCCGGCGTGGGCGCGTGCGCGCTCCAGCACGGGGCGGATGCCGCCGGCGACCGCGATGTGGTTGTCCTTGATCAGGATCGCGTCGTCGAGGCCGAAGCGGTGGTTGAAGCCGCCGCCGCAGCGCACCGCGTATTTCTCCAGTGCGCGCAAGCCCGGCGTGGTTTTTCGCGTGCAGCAGATCCGCATCCTGCTGCCTTCGGTGCGCGCGACATAGTCCGCCGTCAGCGTCGCGACGCCCGACAGCCGCCCGACGAAGTTCAGCGCGGTCCGCTCCGCGGTGAGAATGGCGCGCGCGGGACCGGAGATCGTCAGCACGTGCTGCCCGCGGGCCATGCGCGCGGCGTCGCGAACATGCGCGCGCACCTCGATGTCGGACGACAGCTCTTGCAGCGTCGCCAGCGCCAGCGGCAGGCCGGCGATCACGCCGGACTGGCGTGCGACCAGGATCGCCTTTGCTTTTGTCGCCTCCGGGATCGTCGCGAGCGAGGTGATGTCGCCGGCGCGGCCGAGATCTTCGTCGAGCGCGCGGTGCACGGCCTCGTCGATCGCGAGCGGCGAGAGGAAGGCGTCGGGATAGAGCAGGGATGTCGGGGTGATCATAGAGGACTCCGTCAGGCGATCATGGGTTGCGCGATGCGCGGCATTGGGCGTTCGGTGAGGTTTTCTGCGACCTCGCGCGCTGCTGCGAGGGTGGTCATCGTTCTCTTCGCCTGCGCGGGGAGATCAGCCGGATGATCGGAGCGGAAATGCGCGCCGCGGCTCTCGCACCGCGTCCAGGCCGCAGCGGCGACGAGCAGGGCTGTTGTCGCCATGTTGCGGACAGCGATGCTCGTTGCGTCACGTTCGAGCGCAGCGAAGCTGTGCACGGCCTCCGCAAGACCGTCACCGTGACGGATCACGCCGACATGCGCGCTCATCGTCGCGCGCAGCCGCTTCACGACCGCGGCATCCGGTGCGCCGCCGCGCGGCGCCACCAATGCGTCGGGAAGGCGGGCAGCCGAGGGGATGGCGCGGCCGGCGATGTCGTCGGCGATGCGTGCGGCGTAGACCACGGCCTCCAGCAGCGAATTCGAGGCGAGGCGGTTGGCGCCATGCGCACCGGTGGAGGACACTTCGCCGCCGGCCCATAGCCCGTCGATCGAGCTGCGGCCGCGCCCGTCCACCGCGATGCCGCCCATGTGGTAGTGCGCGGCGGGCGCGATCGGGATGGCCTGCGTGGCGGGATCGATGCCGGCGGCGATGCAGCTCGCATGCACGGTCGGGAATTTGTCGGCGAAGCGTGCGCCCAGCGCCTGCCGTGCGTCGAGGAATGCGCCGCGCCCGGCCGCGATCTCGGCGAACACGCCGCGGGCCACGATGTCGCGCGGCGCGAGCTCGGCGAGCGGATGACGCGCCAGCATGAAACGCTCGCCATCGGCGTTGATCAGCGTCGCCCCTTCGCCGCGCAGCGCCTCCGTCGCCAGCGGTGCCGGATCGCGGCCGACCATGATGGCGGTGGGGTGAAACTGCACGAATTCAGGATCGGCGATCACGGCGCCGGCGCGCGCGGCGATCGCAAGGCCCGATCCGCTTGCTTCAAGCGGATTGGTGGTGACGGCATAGAGATGGCCGAGGCCGCCGGTCGCGAGCACCACCGCGCGTGAGGCGAGCAGGACCGGCGGGGCGGCAGGATTGCCGGCCTCGCGCAGCTGAAGGCCGGAGACGGCGCCGTCTTCCGTCAACAGCGCTTCGGCGACGAAACCCTCGATCAGCCGGATCGACGGCGTCCGGCGCGCGGCCTCGCCCAGCGCCGCGATGATCGCTGCGCCCGCACCGTCGCCGCGCACATGCACGATGCGGCGCGCCGAATGCGCAGCTTCCCGCCCCACCGCGAGCCTGCCTTCGAGATCGCGGTCGAACGGCACGCCATAGGCGAGCAGGTCGTGGATGCGCGGCGCGGCCTCGCGGGCGATCCCGAGCGCGACCGCTTCGTCGACAAGGCCGCCGCCGACGGCAACCGTATCTGCGGCATGTGCTTCCGGAGTATCGCCCTCGGCCACCGCCGCGGCGATGCCGCCTTGCGCCCATGCGGACGAAGCGCCCTGTCCGAGCGGTGCCGCCGAGATCAGCGTCACCGGCCGCGGCGCGAGCTTCAGCGCACAGAACAGTCCGGCAAGGCCGCCGCCGACGATGACGACATCGTCGGTGCTGCGAGTGAGGTTGTGGATGTTGTTTGTTGTCATGGCTTTCTCCAAGCTCTCAACCGTCGTCCCGGCGAAGGCCGGGACCCATACTCCGCAGCAGTAGTTGTTTGGCTAAGCTGCTTGACGTCGTTCTCTGCAACCACACCTTCCTGTGGTTATGGGTCCCGGCCTTCGCCGGGACGACACTGTGGGTGTTGCTGCTGTTTGATGCTCAATTCTTCAGATTGATCATCCGCTCGACCGAGCGTCGCGCGCGCACCGCAAGCGCGGGATCGATCGTCACCTCCTCGCGTAGCGTCAGCAGGCTCTCCAGAATGTTGGCGAGCGTGATGCGCTTCATGTGCGGGCAGAGATTGCAGGGGCGGAGCATCTCCACGTCAGGCAGCTCGGCGCGTACATTGTCGGCCATCGAGCATTCGGTGATCATCACGAGCCGCCGCGGCCGCTTCGCGCGCACCCAGTTGATCATGTGTGCGGTCGAGCCGGTAAAGTCGGCCTCGGCCAGCACGTCGGGCGGGCATTCGGGATGGGCGATGATCTGCACCGAGGGATCGGCCTCGCGAAGCTCACGCAGCTCTCCGCCGGTGAAGCGCTCGTGCACCTCGCAGGCGCCCTTCCAGGCGATGATCTTCACGTCGGTCTTCGAGGCCACGTAGGTCGCGAGATAGCGGTCGGGCAGGAAGATCACACTCGGCGCATTGAGGCTCTCGACTACCTGCACCGCGTTCGACGAAGTGCAGCAGATGTCCACCTCGGCCTTAACCTCCGCCGAGGTGTTGACATAGGCGACGACGGGAACGCCGGGAAATTTTTCCCGGAGCAGGCGAACGTCGGCGCCAGTGATGCTGGCGGCAAGCGAGCAGCCGGCGCGCGAATCCGGAATCAGCACCGTCTTGTCCGGGTTGAGCAGTTTCGAGGTCTCCGCCATGAAGTGCACGCCGCACTGGACGATGATGCCGGCCTTCACCTTGGTGGCTTCGACGGCGAGCTGGAGCGAGTCGCCGCCGATGTCGGCAACGCAGTGGAAGATCTCCGGGGCCTGGTAATTGTGCGCGAGGATCACTGCGCCTCGCGCCTGCTTCAGCTCGTTGATCGCCTTGATGGTCGGCGCCATCAGCGGCCACTCGATCGGCGGGATCACGTGCTTCACGCGCTCATAGAGCGGCGCGGTGGCGCGCTCGACCTCGTCAGTCCATTCCAGCGAGGGCATCGGCAGTATCGATCCCGTTCGTGCCGGCGCGGCGCGTGGGAAGGGCGTGATCTGGTTCGTGGCTTGGCCCTGCGGCCGGTTGGCAAAGTCGTCGGGGCCGTAAAGTCCAGTGATCGGCATCAAAGCCTCCCGCTCGTGTTATTATGCTCAATGTGAGTATATTCGGGGCCCGAGAAATCCGGCCGAGAGGCCGGGTCGCACGTCGTCATCACCCTAATATGCTCAATCTGAGTAAATCAAAGATATCACGCATGGCCGGGAGTTGCTAGGTCTGCTCGCACACATTCCCGTCAAGTCGCGCTCCGCGGCGCCGGACCAGGTCTGGTTGAAACGCAATGCTCGCGCGGCAGCCCTTCGGAGAACGCAATCATTTTTGACTTGGGATGTTCATGCATTTGCATTAAACGAGCTGACCTGTGGCTGCCTATTTCGGATCCGCCAACGACAAGATGAGGAACACCATGTCGACACAAGTGGGCGAACTCGGTCCGGTCTCGCGTTCCTCCACCTGGCGCACGCCGGCAATCATCATCCTCTGCGGCTGCGCCATCGGCATGCTCGGCTTCGGCCCGCGCTCGGCGCTCGGCTTCTTCGTGCAGCCGATGAGCCATGAGTTCGCCTGGGGGCGTGACGTGTTCGGCCTCGCCATCGCCGTGCAGAACCTGTTGTGGGGATTGGGCCAGCCGGTCGCCGGCGCGGTCGCCGATCGATTCGGCCTGTTCCGGGTGATGTGCGTCGGCGCGCTGCTCTATGCCGGCGGCCTGCTCCTGATGCGCTACTCCTCGACGCCGCTGTCGCTGAACTTAGGGGCGGGCGTGATGGTCGGCTTTGGTCTTGCCGGCTGCTCGTTCAACCTGGTGCTGTCGGCGTTCAGCAAGCTGTTGCCGCCCGAGAAGCGCGGCCTGGCGCTCGGCGCCGGTACTGCGGCGGGCTCGTTCGGTCAGTTCCTGTTCGCGCCGATCGGCGTCGCGCTGATCGACAATTTCGGCTGGCAGCAGGCGCTCACTGTGTTCGGCTTCCTGATGCTGCTGATCATTCCGCTGTCGCTGGCGCTCTCGACGCCGCCGGTCGCAAGCACGGCAAGCGCGGCGCCTGCGGATGAGCAGACCTTCATGAAGGCGCTCGCGGAAGCCTTTGGCCACCGCTCCTATGTGCTGTTGGTGCTCGGCTTCTTCACCTGCGGCTTCCAGCTTGCTTTCATCACGGTGCATCTGCCGGCGTTCCTGGTCGATCGCGGCATCTCGACACAAACCGGCGGCTGGGTGATCGCGGCGATCGGCCTGTTCAACATCATGGGATCGCTCAGCGTCGGTTATCTCCAGAACTCGCTGCCCAAGCGCTACATCCTCTCGACCATCTATTTCACCCGCGCGCTTGCGACGCTGGCCTTCATCTCGTTCCCGATCACGCCGTTCTCGGCGATCGCGTTCGGTGCGATCTCCGGCCTGACCTGGCTGTCGACGGTGCCGCCGACCTCGGCGCTGGTCGCGCTGATGTTCGGCACGCGCTGGCTCGCGACGCTCTATGGCTTCGCCTTCGTCAGCCATCAGGTCGGGGGCTTCCTCGGCGTCTGGCTCGGCGGCATCGTGTTCGAGCGGTTCGGTTCCTACACGCCGATCTGGTGGCTCTCGATCCTGTTCGGCGTGCTCTCGGCGCTGATCAATCTTCCGATCGTGGAGAAACCCGTCGCGAGAGCGGTTGCGCAGCCTGCCTGATCGGCTAAACATCCCCGTCAAACAAGTCAGGGAGTTCAGCTGTGGCCACGTTCAAGGCGATCCGGATCGACAAGGCGGACAAGGGCACCACCGCGCAGCTTACGCAGTTCGACGAAGCCGAGCTGATGGAGGGCGACGTCACCGTCCGCGTGGAATGGTCGACGCTGAACTACAAGGATGGCCTCGCGCTCACCGGCAAGGCGCCGGTGGTGCGCCGCTTCCCGATGATCGCCGGCATCGACTTCGCCGGCACGGTCGAGCAATCCTCGCATCCGCAGTGGAAGGCGGGCGACAAGGTCGTCTGCACCGGCTGGGGCATGGGTGAGACCCATCTCGGCGCCTATGCCGAGAAAGCGCGGGTGAAGGGCGACTGGCTGGTCGCCCTGCCGCAGGGCCTGTCGGCGCGCGACGCCATGGCGATCGGCACTGCCGGCTTCACCGCAATGCTCTCAGTGCTGGCGCTGGAGAAGCACGGCCTGTCGCCGAAGAGCGGCCCCGTGGTGGTGACGGGCGCGGCCGGCGGCGTCGGCTCGGTCGCGACCGCCGTGCTGTCCAAGCTCGGCTATCACGTCATCGCCTCGACCGGCCGCACCTCGGAAGCGGATTACCTGAAGCACCTCGGCGCCGCCGAGATCATCGACCGCAACGAATTGTCGGCGCCGGCCAAGCCCCTCGCCAAGGAACGCTGGGCGGGTGGTGTCGACAGCGTCGGCTCGACCACGCTGGCCAACCTCCTGTCGATGACGAAGTACGGCGGCGCGATCGCGGCGTGCGGCCTTGCCGCCGGCATGGACCTGCCGTCTTCTGTCGCACCTTTCATTTTGCGCGGAGTGTGCCTTCTCGGCATCGATTCCGTGATGTGCCCGATCGAGCCCAGGAAGGCCGCATGGCAGCGTCTGGCGTCCGATCTGGACCGGTCTAAACTATCTGAAATTACTCACGAAATTCCGCTCGCCGAGGTTTCCGAATGGGGCGCGAAAATCCTGTCCGGCCAGGTCCGCGGCCGGATCGTGGTAAAAATTGTCTAACGGCGTTCAGACTTTACCAACCAAGCTGCTTCAATGTCGCCATGGTTAGTATGGTAAGCAGCGGGTAAAGAGATAAGGCATCGCCCGCTGCGGGGGTCGGTTCGGAGTTGAGCATGCTTGCGCGTATTGTGTTGGGGGCTGTCACGGCTGCGGCGACGATTGCGCCGGCCATTGCTGGAGGCATGAACGCCGACGAGGCACGTCGCTTCGTCGCCGGCAAGGTGTTCGCCTTCACCTGTTTCGACGGCACCCGCGGCGCGGGCCGAATCCTGGATGACCTCGGCGCCGCCGGCGCCGTGCAGTTCTCGGGCGCGGGCCCGGTCCGCCATCTCCGCCTGCCCGGCAACACGCTCCAGATCCGTGGCCAGAACGTCTGCGCCTCGATCAAGGGCATTCCGTTCGAGCCCTGTTTCAACCTGGAAAAGACCGACGATCGCAGCTTCCGCGGCTCGGTGTCGGGCATGGGCTTCGCCTATTGCGACTTCCACCACCAGGGCGGCAACCAGATGCTGATGGCGCGCGCCGTCGCGCGGCCGCGCTCGCTGCGCTCTTCGGAGCACACGGGGTCGGTCGCTACGCCGAACACCGAGGTCGCCGCGCGCGTCGAGACCCCGCGTGTCGAGAGCAGCCGGCTCGAGCCGGTGAAATCGGAAAGCAAACCGGAGCCCGCGAAGAACGAAGGCCCGCTGGAGCTGCGCCGCTCGACCCAGTGAGCGGCTGCGCGGGACCGTCCGCGCACTTTCTCGTTGAAGACGTCCATCGAACACGAAGCCGCCGCGCCGTAGTCATACGGACGGCGGCTTTCATGCGTTGGTAGCTGTTCGCGTCCCAGTTTGCGTACGGCCGGGGGGCGCGGCCCGATAAAAGGGTTCAACGATGTCGCTGTACTTCTTCCGCATCAGTACCGGTCGCTATTCCGGCGCCGCCGATCAGCCGTATGAGTTCGAGGATCGCGCGGCCGCGTGGACCGAGATGACCGAGGTCTGCGCCAATCTGCTCGGCGGCATCTCGCGCACCCTGAAACCGAACGCCGAGTGGTGCATGGAGCTGCTCGACGAGAACAAGAAACCGGTGTTTCGCATCAGCCTCGTCGGGGAGACGGTGAACTGACACCGCCGCGAATGACGGCGCGGGCGTTAACGAACGCGAAGCATGCAAATCCGAGAAGCTTCATTTCGCTGCGCGTGAAACGTGTGGAAGTCCACAGATTTAAGCTGCGTTTTCCGTACTTCTACCTAAGACGCGAGGGCCCCGCTTAACGTTAATGAGTAACCTGCCGGTTAGCCTTCCCGGGATGTTCACGCGCTTCGTCGCGGCAATGCGTATCCCGGGGAAAAGTTCGATGATGGTCATTCAGAATCTGCGAATCGGCACCAAGCTCGCCATCACCTCCGCGCTGACAATCGGGCTCGTCGCGCTGATGATCTTCCTCCAGATGAGCGGCAGCACCGAGGTTCAGAGGCTCGGCAACGGAGTATCGGGACAGCAGACGATCGCGCAAAACGCCGCGGAAGCGAAGGCCTCGGTGCGAGGGATGCAAATCGGCATTCGCGACATCCTGACCTCGTCCTCGCCCGCCGAGATGCAGAAGGCGGTCACCTATTTCAACGACCGGCAGACGGCGGCCCTGAAATACTCCGGCGAAATGGCCAAGCTCTCGCGCTCGGCGGAAAATCGCAAGCGGATCGATCGCCTGACCGTGCTGATCGGCGAATTCGGCAAGGGTGAGCTGCAGATCGAAGCCATCCGCAAGCAGGAGCTTGCGCTCGATGGGAAGAAGGACGGCGAAGCGGCGGCGCAACTCGCAAAGCTCGTTGCCGAGGTCGATCGCATCCGCAAGGGGACGCTGGCGCCGATCAACGAAGAGATCTCCGAGCTGGCCAATCAGATCACCGACTTCGCCAAGCAGAGGAGCGTCGAGACGCGCACCGAGGCAGAGGCCGAAGCCGCGTCGGTTGCGCGGACGTCGCTCGTCACCGGCGTGCTGGTCGCGCTGGTTCTGATCGGTGCCTGCATCTTCTCCGTCTTCAGCATTGCGCGGCCGATGCGCGCACTCACGGCCGCGATGGAGAAGCTCGCCGGCGGCGACTTTTCCGTGGTGCTGCCAGGCCTCGGCCGCAAGGACGAGGTTGGCGAGGTCGCCGGTGCCGTCGAGAAATTCAAGATCGTATCCGAGCAGAAGGCGCGCGAGGAAGCGGAGGCCAAGATGCGGCAGGATCAGATCGCGGCCGAGCAGCGCAAGGCCGAGATGCGCAGGCTCGCCGACAGCTTTGAAGGCGCCGTCGGTGAGATCGTCGGCACGGTGTCGTCGGCCTCGACCGAGCTCGAGGCATCCGCGACGACGCTGACCTCGACCGCCGAACGCACGCAGCAGCTTACCACCGTGGTTGCAGCAGCCTCGGAGGAAGCTTCCACCAACGTGCAGTCGGTGGCGTCCGCGACGGAGGAACTGTCGTCCTCGATCACCGAGATCAGCCGGCAGGTGCAGGAATCCGCGCGCGTGGCGAGCGAGGCCGTCGGCCAGGCCCGCACCACGACCGAGCGCGTCAGCGAGCTGTCCAAGGCGGCGACGCGGATCGGTGACGTCGTCGAGCTGATCAACACCATCGCGGGCCAGACCAACCTCCTGGCACTCAATGCCACGATCGAGGCGGCGCGCGCCGGTGAAGCCGGCCGCGGCTTCGCTGTCGTTGCCTCCGAGGTCAAGGCGCTCGCCGAGCAGACCGCGAAGGCGACGGGCGAGATTGGCCAGCAGATCGCCAGTATCCAGACCGCGACCGAGCATTCGGTCGGCGCGATCAGGGACATCAGCGACACCATCGAGAAGCTGTCGGAGATTTCCTCGACCATCGCAGCGGCCGTGGAGGAGCAGGGCGCGGCGACGCAGGAGATCTCCCGCAATGTGCAGCAGGCCGCGCAAGGCACACATCAGGTCTCGTCCAATATTACGGACGTGCAGCGTGGCGCGAGCGAGACCGGATCGGCCTCCTCGCAGGTGCTGTCCGCCGCGCAGATGCTGTCCGGCGACAGCAATCGCCTCAAGCTCGAGGTCGGCAGATTCCTGGAGACGGTGCGCGCCGCCTGAGGGCGGCCGTCCTCACTGGTCACCCGACGGCTGCAACCGTCGCGCGAAGGTGCACGGTGTTCGCATGCGTTCGCGGCTGGATGCGCGATCAGAAGAGCTGCACGGTTAACCTTCCGGAAAAGCGATGCAGGCATCATCTCCGCAATATTCCGCGCGCCCAGCCGCCCTCCCTGCATTGCGTATCAATCGTCTTGGAGCACATTCCATGAGTGGCCTCTCCATTCGCCTCACCCACAAGGTCATGGCGATCGGACTGTTCGGACTGTTAGGTCTCGTCGCCTTCGGCGCGATCTACGAGATCGGCAGCCTTTCCCAGGACGCATCGCGCGACATTGCCAATCGTGCCCGCGCGATCGCCGATCTCGACAAGCAGCTCTCGATCGAGATGCTGGAGGCACGCCGCAACGAGAAGAACTTCTTGCAGCGCCGGGCCGAGAGCTACGCCAAGGCGCATGCCGAGCTGATCGGGCCGATCAACCGCGATTTCGATGAGGTGCAGCGGCTGATGGCGGCGGGCGGCATGAGCGTGCTGTCCGACAAGATGAAGCAGGCCCAGGACGGCTTCAAGCGATACGCGTCGGACTTCGGCGCATTGGTGGCCGCCGAGACCAGGCTCGGTCTGAACGAGACGGTCGGCCTGTCCGGTTCGCTCCGCGCCGCGGTGCACG
This sequence comes from Bradyrhizobium sp. B025, assembly GCF_042257955.1. NCBI lineage: Bacteria > Pseudomonadati > Pseudomonadota > Alphaproteobacteria > Hyphomicrobiales > Nitrobacteraceae > Bradyrhizobium > Bradyrhizobium sp. B025. The sequence goes on from NZ_CP170150.1 coordinate 2,043,518, forward strand.
ACATCGAGGCCAAGCTGAAGGAGATCGACGATCCCAGGACGACGACCTGGATGCTGATGATGCGCCGGCACGAGAAGGACTTCATGCTACGGCGCGACCCCAAGTACATCGCCGAGGTGAAGAAGGCCGCGGTTGAATTCTCCAAGGCGATAGAGGTCGTCGCAATTCCGACGGCGGCGATGAACGACATCATGGCCAAGCTCCAGAAATACCAGTCCGAGTTCACGGCCTGGGCCGAGACCGCGCAGCAGAGCGCGGCCCTTGACGCCAGCATGATGAAGACCTTCCGCGAGGTCGAGCCTGTCATGGCGGAGGTGCGGACCGCGGTCGATGCGATGTCCAGGCGGGCGGACGCCGCCGAAGCTGCCACGCGCGAGGCCGTGCGTCTGTGGATGGTCGTCGCCTTCGGCGTCACCGTCATCGTGCTTGCCGCCGTCGGCTTTTTGCTGGGACGCTCGATCTCGAAGGCACTCGGTGCGATGATCGGTGCGATGACCCGGCTTGCGCGCGGCGATCTCTCGATTTCCGTTCCCGGCGTCGGCCGCAGGGACGAGATCGGCGAGATGGCCGGTGCGGTCGAGGTGTTCAGGACCAACATGGCGGAAGCCGAGCGGCTGCGCGCCGAACAGGCGGAAGCGGACGCGCACGGGCGCGAACAGCGCAAGGCCGACATGCAGCGGCTCGCCGACCGGTTCGAAGGCGCGGTCGGCGAGATCATCGAGATCGTGTCGTCGGCGGCAACCGAGCTCGAGGCGTCTTCCAACACGCTGACGCAGGCCGCCGAGCGCGGCAACGGGCTTGCCACCGCCGTGGCGGCGGCCTCGGAAGAGGCGTCCGCCAACGTGCAGTCGGTGTCATCCGCGAGCGAGGAGATGACCTCCTCGATCTCCGAGATCAGCCGCCAGGTGCAGGAATCGGCGCGCGTCGCCGACGTCGCGGTCGGGCAGGCCCAGCGTACCAATGCGCGCGTCGCCGAATTGACCAAGGCGGCCTCCCGGATCGGCGACGTGGTGGAGCTGATCAACACCATCGCCGCCCAGACCAACCTGCTGGCGCTCAACGCGACGATCGAGGCGGCGCGGGCGGGCGAGGCCGGCAAGGGCTTTGCGGTGGTCGCAACCGAAGTGAAGGCGCTCGCCGAGCAGACCGCGAAGGCCACGGGCGAGATCGGCCAGCACATCGGTGCGATCCAGGCCGCGACGGACGACTCCGTCGGCGCGATCAAGGAGATCGGCGACACCATCGCGCGGATGTCGGAGATCTCGTCGACCATCGCGGCCGCGGTGGAGGAGCAGGGCGCCGCGACGCAGGAGATCTCCCGCAACATCCAGCATGCCGCGCACGGCACCTCCGAAGTCTCGGCGAATATCGCCGACGTCCAGCGCGGTGCCGGCGAGACCGGAGCCGCCTCGGCGCAGGTGCATTCGGCCGCGCATTCGCTGTCTCAGGAGAGCAACCGGCTGAAGAGCGAGGTCGCGCGCTTCCTGGAGTCGGTGCGGGCGGCGTGACGGCGTTCCGTTCGGGGTTGCGCTGCGTCGACCGCATCGCAACACGAGATATCAGTGCTGCCGCAACAGATGGTTGCAGGGACAATAACGACGAAACGGGCGAGCCCGTAATTTTACGTAGGTTCCTGTTAACGCCTGTTTGCGATTATAGGCGCAATCTCACGGGATAAGAACCAGCCAGCATCGATGAATTGACTTCCGCCCTGTCGTCCGTCGCGACGATTGCGGCGCAGGTGATTCACGCGTTGCCGGGTATCATCGGGATTTGTCGTGATGTCGAAGTTGTCGATCGTCTTCAAACTTCTGGCCGTGTTGTCGGTCCTCGTGCTGTCACTCGCCGGCGTCGGCGTGACCGCGATCGGCACCATGCAGAACATCAATGCGCATACGGTCGAGATCGCGGAGAGCTGGCTGCCGAGCGTGCGCGCGCTCGGTTCGCTTCGCGCCGACATCAATGAGCTGCGCGTCGCGCTCCGTCTGCATCTGATGCAGGACAGCGCGGAAGGCAAGGATGCGGCCGAGAAGCGCCTCGCCTCGCTGCAGGGGCGCATCGACCAGACGCGCAAGGTCTACGAGCCGCTGATCACGACCGCCGAGGAGCGCTCGCTCTACGGGCAATGGACCAAGGCGTGGGCCGAGTATCTGAACGGCGTGCAGGACGTGATGGCGCTGTCGCGCAAGAGCGTCGGTCGTTTCCCGACCGAGGCCAACGAGCTGTTGCAGACCAAGGTCGCCAAGATGGCCCAGGCGGCCGATCCGTTGCTCCAGAAGGGCATCGAGCTCAACAACCGGGGTGCAGAGCTGGAGACCAAGCAGGCGGCCGACAGCTACGCCATGATCTTCCGCGTGCTGGTCGGCAGCATCGTGTTCTCGGTCGTGATTGCGATCGCCGCCGCCTATTATCTCGTGCGCGACGTTTCGCGTGGTATTGCCTCGATCATCCGTCCGATGCAGTCGCTCGGCGAGGGCGACCTTTCGGCCGAGGTGCCGCATCGCGGCGAGAAGACCGAGATCGGCTCGATGGCGGATGCGCTCCAGATCTTCAAGGAAGCGCTGATCGCCAAGAAGGCTGCCGACGAGGCCGCCGCCGCCGACGCCGAAGCCAAGATCGAGCGCGGCCGCCGTGTCGATGCCATTACCCGCAAGTTCGAAGCCATGATCGGCGAAGTCGTCGGCACCGTCTCCTCGGCCTCGACCGAGCTCGAGGCGTCGGCGTCGACGTTGACCAGCACCGCGCGGCGTGGGCAGGAGCTCGCGACCGTCGTGGCGGCAGCCTCCGAGGAAGCCTCCACCAACGTCCAGGCCGTGGCCTCCGCCTCGGAGGAGCTGTCGTCCTCGATCACCGAGATCAGCCGCCGCGTGCAGGATTCGGCGCGGATGGCGGCGGAAGCCGTCGAGCAGGCGGCGCGGACCAACGAGCGCGTCAACGCGCTGTCGCAGGCCGCCTCCCGCATCGGCGACGTCGTCGAGCTCATCAACACGATCGCAGGCCAGACCAATTTGCTGGCGCTGAACGCGACCATCGAGGCGGCGCGCGCCGGCGAGGCCGGCCGCGGCTTTGCGGTCGTCGCCTCCGAGGTCAAGGCCTTGGCCGAGCAGACCGCGAAGGCGACCGGCGAGATCGGGGCCCAGGTTTCGGGGATCCAGGCGGCAACGCAGGAATCCGTCAGCGCCATCCAGGAGATCGGCGGCACCATCGAGCGGCTGTCCGAAGTGTCCGCGGCGATCGCCGCGGCCGTCGAGGAGCAGGGCGCCGCCACGCAGGAGATCTCGCGCAACGTCCAGCAGGCCTCGGTCGGCACGCAGGAGGTCTCGGCGAACATCACCGACGTGCAGCGCGGTGCGATCGAGACCGGCGAGGCCTCGACCGAAGTGCTGTCGGCGGCGAAATCGCTGGCGACCGACAGCACGCGCCTCAAGGTCGAGGTCGCGCAGTTCCTGGATTCGGTCCGCGCGGCCTGATCTTCAGCTTCCCGTCTGTGGAGCCGGCGGCGGAGCCTGTCGCCGGAACAGGATGCGCTGGTAGAGCCATCCGATCGCGACCAGCACGACGCCGAGGCACATGAACGACAGCGCGCGGTAAACGCCTGTCAGCGTCGACATGTCGATCACGAAGGCCTTCAGGATCGTCAGCGCGATGACGGCGGCGGACGCAAGCCGCGCGCGCTCCGAGTTGACGAGGATGCCGACGCCGAGCAGCACCACGCCGAAGGCGAGCCAGCCGATCGAGTAGGTGTATTGCTCGGCCCCCGTCGTCTCGCCGCTGGACAGGATCGGGCCGTGATAGAAGCGGCGGATCTCCAGCGTGACATAGGCGAGCGCGAACACGAGCGCGCCGCCAGCGATGGTGTTTGCATAGGCCTTGCCACGCTCGCCGACCACCGCATAAGACAGCAGCAGCATCAGCACCGCCGGCAGCGCGTAGCCGAGCAGCAGCAGGTTGAACACGGCGCCGCCGACGTCGATATGCCACAGCAGCGGGTTCTCCAGGATCAGTAGGCCGAACACGCTGATGAGCCCGCCGATGGCCGTGAGCACCACCGCGCCGACATTGTGCACGATACTGCGGCTGCGCAGCCTCAGCCGTTCCAGCCCGATCGCCATGGCGAACGCGACGCAGACTTGCAGCGCGCATTCGAGCAGCGACGGCGCAGACGTCATCTGGCCTCCAGTCGCAAAGTGCCGGATCTCCATGAAGGCGAGCAGCGCGGTGAACAGGATCGCGGCGGCTTCCACCACGCGCAGCGGCGCGTCGTCAGCGCGGCGGCGCAGGAAGATGCTCGCGCCCCAGAACGAGGCCGCCGGCAGGCCGTAGCCCCATAGCAGCCAATTGAAGATCGGCGTCGTGCCGACGGCATCGCCGACGATGCGCGGATCATAGACGATGCGCGCGGTGACGATCGCGGCGAAAATGGCCGCGAGCCGGCGCAGGACCGGGATCGGGCGCTGCAGCGAGATCCAGGCGGTGCCGAGCGACATCAGCGCCAGTGCAATCGTGAGCCAGCCCTTCTCGAGCGCGAAGGTCAGCGCCAGCGCCAGCGCGCCGAGCGTGCCGGTCGCGAACAGCGCGACGGAGGTCGCCGCCCCCGGCCGATCTTCGCGGCGCGCAAGCGCTTCGGTGGCGGCGCCAAAGGCGGCGGCAAGCAGCACCGCGAGGATCGCGAACGGGATCGAGCGATCCAGATGGGCAATGCGCGCATAAAGCGCAACGAGGATCGCAATTGGCGTGGCGACACCCGCCGCCGACCACACCACCGGAATGATCGCCGAGTTCGAGCGGCCCTGCGCGAAAAAGCCGGCCATGCCGAAGCCGGCGGCGAAGATCGCAGCCATCACCAGATGCAGCGTCACAGAGCTGTCGGTCGCGACCGGTCCGATGCCGGGCAAGGGGCCGCCGGGCAGCACCAGCATGTCGGGATTGGCGCGCACCGCCCACTCGGCGAACACGATGAAGACGGTCGCCGCGGCCGCGCCCAGCGCGCCGGTCGCTGCCGGCGCGCGCCAGGCGACGAACAGCGTCGCACCGACGAGAAGCGTGAAGGCGATCAGCGCCAGATCCGCATGCGCGCTCGACAGCACGATCAGCATCGCGCCGAACAGATAGGCGCCGAGCGAGCTCGACGACACCGGCTCGATTTCGCCGTCCTCGATGCTGGGCCCGAACATGAAGCCGCAGACGACGAGCAGCGCAGCCAGCACGAATCCCGCGATCGCATGGAAGGCGTGCGGCGCGACCTGCACGTCACTGGTGTCCAGACCCGGGAAGATCCAGAGCACAGCGAAGGCGATCGTGGTCACCGCAAGCCAGCGCCACAGCCGGATGCGGGCAAGGCCGAAGCTCGCGGCGGTGACGATCGCAAGATAGACGTAGAGCGCCGGCTTGCCGCTGGAGACGAGGAGCGGGGTCACGAACGCGCCGACCACGCCGAGGCCGGCGAGCGCGGGCCCGTGCAGCAGGGCGGCGGCAAGCGTGCCGAGTGCGACGAGGCCGAGCAGCACGAAGGCGGTCGCAGGCACGAGGAAGCCATAGAGCGCGTAGGCGGCATAGATGGTCGCGAACGCGACGGCCGTGCCGGCCGCGGTGAGGATCGCGGGAATATTGGCGATCGGCAGCGCCGCGATGTTGGAGATGCTCTCCTTGCGCCGCGACCATTCGCCGGCGCCGAGCAGCGCGGCTGCGAACAGGCCGCCGAGGAACACGCGCACGCCGGGGCCGACGAGGCCGGCCTCGATCGAATAGCGCACCATGAAGAAGCCGCCGAGCGCGAGCGCAAGGCCGCCGATCCACACCACCCAGCGCGTGCCGAGACGCTCCTCGAAGCCAGGCTCTCTCATATCAAGCGCCGGCAGCGGAGGCGGTGCATCGGCTCCGGTGCCCGCTTCGAGCGGTGGCGGCGCAGCCACTTCGGTGACGAGCGGCGGCGGCGCCTCGGCCTCGGGCGCGAGCGGCGGTGGCTCGGCCGGAGTTGTCGCGGGCGCTTCAGCCTGCACCGGTGCGGGCATCAGCGGCGGCGGCTGCACCCGCCGTTGCGCGTAAACCATCTCTTCGAGCGAGCTCAGCCGGCGGCGCAGCTCGGCCGCCTGGTTGGAGGCCTTGATCGCGATCAGGAAGGCGATGATCGCAATGATCAGCGCAAAGACGTCAAACGGGCCGTCGAACATGAAGCCTCCAGGCAACCGGCGGGCAGGGGCCGATCGCGCAAATGTCGTATCTAGCGCCGGGAGCGCATGCGCAAGCCCGGCGCGGGCCGCTCCTGGAGCACGTCGCGGCGGAAGCGGTAGAGCGCCGCCGGCCGTCCGCCAGTCTGTGTCGACATCACGCCGGTCGGTTCGACCAGGGCTTCCGTTTCGACCAGGCGGCGGAAATTCTGCTTGTGCAGGTGCCGGCCGGAGATCGCCTCCACCGTATGCTGCAATTCGGTGAGTGTGAACTCGGCGGGCAAAAGTTCAAAGACCACAGGACGATACTTCAGTTTTGCGCGCAGCCGCGCGATCGCGGTGGCGAGGATCCGGCGATGATCGAACCGCATGGAGGTGCCGAGTGCGGGAAGCGCCTTGCGTGCTAATGCCGCAGGTCGGCCGTCGCGCCGCGCCTCCTCGATCAGCCCGGCCTCATAGAGCAGCTCGTAGCGGTCGAGCACGCGCTCCTCGTCCCAGGGCGCGCCATCGAGACCGAAATAGAACCGCACGCGGTCCCTGCGCGGCAATGCGCGCGTCGTCTCCGGCGTCTCCTGTTCCGCCCATGTCGTCAGCGCCGGGATGATGTCGCGGGCGATGATCGCCGGCGGCTCCTCGCGCCAGTCCTCCCAGGGGAGAAAGCGATACCACGGCTCGAAGCTCGCCCCGGTTGCTGCGAGTTCGCCGTCGACGGCGCGGGTGAGTGCGAGATATCCGATCGACACCATATGCGCGCCGGTGTCGCCGGCCTCCGCATGACGGCCGCGATCGCCGAACGTATAGAGCTGCTCGACATAGCCGAGCCGCAAGCCCGCCTGCTCCTCGACCCAGGCGCGCAGGCCGATCTCGAAGGTCCGATGGCTCAGCGCATCGAACGGGCCGAACGGCAGGCCCGCCAGGCCGTCGCTGCCGCGCGCGGTGAGGATCAGCGGTTCATGGTCCTCGATCGCGACGATCGCGGCGGTCAGGCCGATCTCGATCGGCGTCAGCAGCGTCTCGCTCATGCGGCTGAGATCGTTGGAGTTGCGAGAAAGATATGCCGTTTGGTTGAGTCGGTCTCTCCGCGGGCTCGCCGCACCTCCCCCGCTTGCGGGGGAGGTCGCCTCGCTCGAAGAGCGAGGCGGGTGAGGGCTCTCTCCCCACGGGGAGCGCTCATTGCGGAAGCACCCCCACCCCAACCCTCCCCCGCAAGCGGGAGAGGGGGCGCAGTCCCGTTGCCGCAGCAGTGCGAGCGCATCCCATGGAGTGCTCGCCTCATTCGAGCTCGATCACGAAGGGGCGGCCCTCGACCATCATCGCGCCCGGGCCCATCTCGTCGAGCGCGCGCAGCATGCGGCCCTCGCGTCCCAGCGCGCGGTCGGCGAGGCCGACGATGCGCCGGTTCGGCGATGCGATCGGCGAGGCCGCGCGGATCTTCTTCGCGATCTCGATCTCGTCGCGATGCGGATTGAGGGCGCATGCCGCGGCGAAGGCGCTCGCGGTGGAGCGGCTGATGCCGGCGTAGCAATGCACCACCAGCGGCGCGCTGCGTTCCCAGCGGCGCACGAAGTTCAGCACCTGGTCGATATGGGCCTCCGACGGCGCGACAAAACCGTCCATCTCCTCGGTGATGTCGTCCATAGACACCTTGAGATGGTTGGCCGGCAGCACCGACACCGGCCGCGCCACCTGCTCGACATTGGCCATCACGGTCAGCACGTGGCTGGCCCCGGTGAGGCGGACGGTTTCGGGAAGCGCGGCGAGGGAACAGACGTGGATCATGGCGGACCTTTTCGTTGATTATAGCCGCGGCTGTAGGGTGGGCAAAGGCGCATCGCGCCGTGCCCACCATTTCGCAACTGCGCTCATCTCGCCTTGTTTGGTGGGCACGTTTCGCTTTGCCCACCCTACGAAGGGATGATGCTACGCAAACACCGCGCCAAACCGCTCCAGGAACTGCTTCTCGGCCCGCGCCGCCGTCCAGGGCGTGAGATAGTCGCGCCGGACGCTGTCGGGCAGGCCGGGATCCTTGCCGAACAGGCGCCTCGCCTCGGCATCGCTGAAGCCGGCAAGCTCGGTCGCTTCCAGATAAGCCGCGCCGCGATCGGCGGCCTTGATGGCCAGCGTGATCTCGTCGGGCAGCACCGGCGGCAGGCCGAAGCGGATGTGGATGGCGCCGAGCAGGCGCTTCTCGACCGCCTTGTAGTGGCCGTCGAGCACGGCCTTGAACGGCGAGATCATGTCGCCGATCACGTATTCGGGCGCGTCGTGCAGCAGGGCTGCGAGCCGCACGCGCTGGTCCACGCGCGGCGTTTCGTGCCGCATCACGGTCTCCACCAGCAGCGTGTGCTGCGCGACCGAGAAGATGTGCGCGCCTGTCGTCTGCCCGTTCCAGCGCGCCACGCGCGCCAGCCCATGCGCGATGTCGGCGATCTCGATGTCGAGCGGAGAGGGATCGAGCAGATCGAGCCGCCGGCCCGACAGCATGCGCTGCCAGGCGCGGGACTCCGCGCCGCGTGCCGACTTCTTCGCGCTCATTTGACCTTGAGGCGCGGCTTGCGCTGCGTCTTGCCGCAGCTTGCGTGACAATGGCAGTCGACGAGATGGTCGTTGACCATGCCGGTCGCCTGCATGAAGGCGTAGACGATGGTCGGGCCGACGAACTTGAAGCCGCGCGAGGACAGCTCCTTGGAGATCTGCACCGACAGCGGCGTGGAGGCCGGCACGCTCGCCGTGGTCTTGAAGTTGTTGACCTTGGGCCTTCCGTCCATGAAGTCCCACAGCAGCTTCGAGAAGCCCGGCCCCTTCTCCATGATGTCCAGATAGGACTTCGCACTCAGGATCGCGCCGTCGATCTTGGCGCGGTTGCGCACGATGCCGGCATCGTTCATCAGCGCGTGCACCTTCTTGGCATTGTAGCGCGCGATCTTCTCCGGCTGGAAATCGTCGAAGGCCTTGCGGAAATTGTCGCGCTTGCGCAAAATCGTGATCCAGGACAGGCCCGCCTGGAAGCCATCGAGGATCAGCTTCTCGTACAGTGCGCGGTCGTCATATTCAGGCACGCCCCACTCGGTGTCGTGATAGGCGACATAGAGCGGATCTTCGCCGGGCCAGGGGCAGCGGGTCAGGCCGTCGGGATGCAGGCGAGGGGCGCGGCTCATGCGGTGGGCTGCTTGGCTGGAATGCGTACGACTTCAGGTTCGGCGAGCGTCAAGGCAAGTCCGCCGGCCGTGAGCGGCTGGCCGGCATCGAGCGCGTCGGCGACGCGGTCGATGCGCACCAGCGCGATGCCCTTGCCGTCGGCAGAAGAGCCAATGGTGCCGACCGGCTTGTCGCCGGCGAGAATGGCAGCACCAATCTCGGGCGAGGGTCCATCGAGCAGCACCTTGACGCTGCGGGTGCGCGCGGTGCCGCGATGCTGCATGCGCGAGACGACCTCCTGGCCGACATAGCAACCCTTGTCGAAATCGACGCCGGCGAGGCGGTCCATATTGGTCTCGTGCGGGAACGCATCGCTGTACATGAAGTCGAGCCCGCCGCGCGGCACGCCAAGCGCGATGCGATGTGCCTCATAGGCGGCCGCGTCGACCAGCTCGGCGCCGATGAGGTCGGACAGCTTCTGCTTGAGATCCTCGGGGATCAGGATGCGGTAGCCGAGCCCGTCATGGCGCGGATCGGCGAAGGCAAGGTCCGGCTGGGCCGCGAGCGCGCCGTCCCAGGCGGCGAGCACGCCGAGATCGTCGGAGAGGTTTTCCACGGTGACCTTGGCGCGCAGCTTGTAGAATTTCAGCTTGGTCGCGAGGCCCTCGGCCAGCGCTTTGGGGCAGTCGATCAGGAACCCGCCGCCATGGCCGGCCGGCACCTCCGTGATCAGGAAATCGACGATGATCTTGCCCTGCGGCGTCAGCAGCGCGCCGAATCGCCCCAGGCCCGGCTTCAGCCTGTCGAGGTCGGTCGTGACGAGGCCGTTGAGGAAGTTGCGCGCATCCTCGCCCGCGACCTTGACCACGCCCCGGTCGGGAAGAAACGCTGATTTCATGAGAAAATCTCTTGCGACATGTTGCTCCGGAACGTAAGCCCGCAGCGCATAAACGACAAGACCTCGAGCCCTGCGCTTGGGGATGAGAGGGGCCTTCAGCCATGACCCAGCGTTTCGATGTGATCCTCAGGGGCGGCACTGTCGTCAACCAGGACGGCGAAGGCCTGCGCGACATCGGCATTGCGGGCGGCCGCATCGCCGAGATCGGCGCGCTGTCGCAAGCCTCCGCCGCCGAGGTGATCGACTGCAAGGGCCTGCACATCCTGCCCGGCGTGATGGACACGCAGGTGCATTTTCGCGAGCCCGGGCTGGAGCAGAAGGAAGACCTCGAGACCGGCTCGCGCAGCGCCGTGATGGGCGGCGTCACCGCCGTGTTCGAGATGCCGAACACGTCGCCCTTGACCGTGACCGAGGCCAGCTTCACCGACAAGGTGAAGCGCGCCCATCATCGTATGCACTGCGACTTCGCCTTCTTCATCGGCGGCACCCGCGAGAACGTGCAGGACCTGCCGGTGCTGGAGCGCGCGCCCGGCTGCGCGGGCGTCAAAGTGTTCATCGGCTCCTCGACCGGCGCGCTGCTGGTGGAGGACGACGAGAGCCTGCGCCGCATCTTCCAGGTGATCCGCCGCCGCGCCGCGTTCCACGCCGAGGACGAATACCGCCTCAACGAGCGCAAGCCGCTGCGCATCGAGGGCGATCCGCGCTCGCATCCGGTCTGGCGCGACGAGACCGCGGCGCTGATGGCGACGCAGCGCCTGGTCAAGCTCGCGCATGAGACGGGCAAGCGCATCCACGTGCTGCACATCTCGACCAAGGAAGAGATCGAGTTCTTGCGCGACCACAAGGACGTCGCATCCTGCGAGGCGACGCCGCATCATCTCACGCTGGTCGCGCCTGAATGCTACGAGCGGCTCGGCACGCTGGCGCAGATGAACCCGCCGGTGCGCGGGGCCGATCACCGCGCCGGCATCTGGCGCGGCATCGAGCAGGGCATCATCGACGTGCTCGGCTCCGATCACGCCCCGCATACGCTGGAAGAAAAGCAGAAGACCTATCCCGCTTCGCCCTCGGGCATGACAGGCGTGCAGACGCTGGTGCCGCTCATGCTCGATCACGTCAACGCCGGCCGCCTGTCGCTGGCGCGGTTTGTCGATCTCACCAGCGCCGGCCCCGCGCGCCTCTACAACATGGCCTGCAAGGGCCGCATCGCGGCCGGTTACGACGCCGATTTCACCGTCGTCGACTTGAAGCGCAGCGAAACCATCACCAACAAATGGGTGGCATCCAAGGCCGGCTGGACCCCTTACGACGGCGTTCGCGTCACGGGTTGGCCCGTCGGCACCTTCATCCGCGGCCGCCGCGTGATGTGGCAGGGCGAGCTGGTGACGCCATCGCAAGGCGAGCCGGTGCGGTTTCTGGAGACGCTGAAGGCGTAGGGCTTGGCGTGCCGTGGCACGGTGCGTGCCTCAGACTCGGTGTCGTCCTGGCGAAAGCCAGGACCCATAACCCCGACCGGATATTGTTGCGAAGACTGGTGGCCAGATCTGCCCGCAGCCATATAGTGCTGTGGTAATGGGTCCTGGCTTTCGCCAGGACGACGTTGGAGAGGTCATCGCATGCCCCAACCGGCACCCCTCATCTCCACCGAGCAGCTCGCCGCCATCCTCGGCGATCCCGCCTTACGCCTCTACGACTGCACGACCTATAACGAACCGGTGCCGCCAGGCAGCGACTTGCCGTATCGTGCCGTTCCCGGCGACAAGACCTTCGCGGCGCGCCACATCCCCGGCGCCGATTTCCTCGATCTTCAGGGCGAGTTCTCCGACGCCTCCGCGCAGCAGTTCTTCATGATGCCCGGTGTGGCCCAGCTCGAAGCTGCCTTCGGCCGCCACGGCCTCGATGCGTCCAAGACCATCGTGCTCTACAGCATCGGCACGATGATGTGGGCGACGCGGTTCTGGTGGATGCTGCGCTCGCTCGGCGTCGACGCGCTTGTGCTCGACGGCGGTTTCGACAAATGGAAGGAAGAGGGGCGACCGGTCGAGACCGGCACACCGCAGGGCTACCCCGCCACGACCTTCAAGGCCACACCGCGCGCGGGCTTCTTCGTCGACAAGAATGTCGTGAAGGCGCGGATCGGCGATCCCGCGACCGTGATCGTCAATGCGCTCGGGCCGCAGTTTCATCGCGGCCCCGAGCCGAGCCGCTACGGCCGGCCCGGCCGAGTTCCAGGCAGCGTCAACGTTCCCGCCGCAACGCTCACTAATGCGGACAAGACGCTGACGAGCCTTGCAGATGCCGAAGCGAAATTCGCCGCCCAGGGCGTTACGCGTGACAAGAGCGTGATCTGTTATTGCGGCGGTGGCATCTCGGCGACGATCGACCTGTTGCTGCTGACGCAGCTCGGCTTCGACAAGCTGACGCTTTACGACGCCTCGATGGGCGAATGGGCGAGGGATCCGTCGCTGCCGATCGAGACCGACTAGGGGAAGGTAAGAAAGTTGGGAACCTTTCCCTTGGGCCAGCATCCAATGTCTGGAACCAATGGAGACAAGCAGGTGACCGCAATGCAACGGACCGCAGCCGGCCTGTCCGCCGGAGCCAAGACTTCAGAATTCAGGACCTCGGAGGCGGAACTGGTCGATCGTGCGCGAGGCCGCGACGAGTCCGCGCTCCGCGAGATCATGCAGGCCAACAACCGCAGGCTCTACCGCCTCGCGCGCGGCATTCTGCGCAGCGACAGCGAAGCCGAAGATGTGGTGCAGGAAACCTATGTCCGCGCCTTTACCCATCTCGATGGCTTTCGCGGGGAATCCGGGTTGTCGACCTGGCTGTCGCGCATCGCCATCAACGAAGCGCTCGGCCGGGCGCGAAGTGCCAGGCCCCATGTCGAGCTCGGCTCGGTGCCCGAAGCCGCGATCGAGGCGCAGATCATCAAATTTCCCGTCTCACCCGCAGGCGATCCGGAAAGGACCATGGCCCAACGTGAAATCCAGCGCGTCGTCGAACGCGCAATCGACGAGTTGCCGGATGTCTTCCGCATGGTCTTCGTCGCACGCGTCATGGAGGGCATGAACATCGAGGAGACCGCCGATCTGCTCGGCGTGAAGCCCGAAACCGTGAAGACGCGGTTGCACCGCGCCCGCACCATGCTGCGTGAGAACGTCGAGAAGGAGATCGGTCCGGTGATGATGGATGCGTTCCCGTTCGCGGGCTGGCGCTGCGAGCGCCTGACCGTGGCGGTGCTGAAGCGGCTCGGCGTCGGCGGCTGAAGTTTTTCGGGAACGTTTGCGCGAAATTCCCATCCAACACCTGTGAAGCAACGGCCGGCGGACCCCGTCCGGCAGCACAGGAGTGTCAAACCATGTTCATTCGACGGAGCGCGGCTGTTGCCGCAGCAATCTTGTTGTCGAGCCCCGCGCTGCTGCAAGGCGCCGGCGCAGCCGACAAGCCGACCGATCCGCAGATCGCCCATATCGCCTATACCGCTGGCGTGATCGACATCAACGCCGCCAAGCAGGCGCAGAAGAAGGCGCAGAACAAGGACGTCAAGGCGTTTGCCGAGGACATGCTGCGCGACCACGAGGCCGTCAACAAGCAGGCGCTCGCGCTGGTCAAGAAGCTGAACGTCACGCCCGAGGACAATGACACCAGCAAGGCGCTGTCGAAGCAGGCGAGTGACAAGCTGGCTGAGTTCGACAAGCTGAGCGGCGCGGCCTTCGACAAGGCCTATGTCGCCAACGAGGTCGCCTACCACAAGGCGGTCAATGGTGCGCTGGAGACCCAGCTGATTCCGTCGGCGAACAATGCCGAGCTGAAGAGCCTGTTGCAGACCGGCCTGAAGATATTCCAGGGCCATCAGCAGCACGCCGAGCACGTCGCGGCCGAGCTGAAATAGGGAGCGTGGGATGAAGCCGGGACGCCTCGCTTCGATCGCGCTTGCGATCATCTTCCTGCCGATGGCCGTCCCGGCGCACGCGGCGACCATCGAGATCACGATGGAGAATCTCGTGATCTCACCGACTGAGGTGTCGGCGAAGGTCGGGGACACCATCAGGTGGGTCAACAAGGACGTCTTCGCCCACACCGCCACCGCGAAGAACGGCGATTTCGACGTGACGTTGCAGCCCGAGAAATCGGCGACGTTCGTTCTGAAGAAGGCGGGAGCGGTCGACTATTACTGCCGCTATCATCCCAACATGAAAGCGACGCTCAAGGTCGAGCCGTGAGGGAGGAGGGAGTGCATCCCCAATCGTGGCGGGAATATCTCCCGGTCATCGCGAGACTAATGCTTGTCCGGGGGAGCGGGCTTCCGTGCGATAAACGCAGCAGACTTCGCGAACCTGTTCACCAGATCCCGTTCGCCAAGTCATTCATCCGTCAACTGGCCCCGCCCACGTGGCGGGGTCATTTTCGAAAAGGCGTTTACTGCCGGGAGATGTCGACGGAGAATTCGCCGTTGCGGATCCGGCCGGGAAAGCCCTCGACGAACTTCGCTACCGCGTCCTCGCCATAGGTGCCGACGAGCTCGGCAAAGGCCGCAAACAGGCTCGCCTGCGCCAGGCAGTCGCCGTCGACGCCGTCATGGCGCGCCTCGGCCCAGGCCTCGTTGAGATAGCTCAATGCGGCCTGTTTCTGCTCGTGGTCGGGCAGCGGCGCGCGGGCGGGGGCGTAGGAAATCGGCTGGCTCATGAAACTCGATCAGGGCTGGGGCGCGATCCACGGCGATGCGCTGTGCGAGTGGTGTAGCACGCGTATTAACGCCCGCTAGGCCACATCTTTAAGAACGGTTAATGGCTGTGAACAAAGACGATGACAGGGTTCCCGTCGCCGTCATTCCGGGCTCGCACTACGCGCGCCCCGGAATGACGGCGAGATCAGTTCGCGTAGCGCGCCGTGAGATCGCGCGAGATCTTCGAGCCTTCCTCGATGTAGCGGCGGATCGCCACGGTGGCGGCCGGCGTGCAGCTCCGGTAGGTCTGCTGGAAGCCGTTATAGCCGCGGTTGAAGCCGGCGATCATGCGGGTGCGGCGCTCTCCGGAGGGGGTTTCGGCATCGATCAGCGCCTGCATCTCGCTGCGCCATTTGTTGCCCTCGTTGGACCCGCAAATGCCGCGCAGATAGTGCAGGCCGCCGAGGATCTCCGCCAGCCGCTGCAAATCGGCGTCAAACGGCGCCGCCACGTCCTGGGCCCTCGTGGGCACCGAGGCGCAGGCGAGGATCAGGGCAAAAATGGCCAGAAATCGCGTCGACATCGGCGGGGTGTATGCCCCCTCAGGGCGGCGGGCGCAAGGCGGGCTGCGCGAGCGGTGTGCTCCCTCCCCCGCTTGCGGGGGAGGGTTGGGGAGAGGGTGCCTCCGCTAGCGAGAACCCCCCAGAGGAGAAAGCCCTCACCCGCGCCTTCGGCGCGACCTCTCCCGCAAGCGGGAGAGGTATAGCGGCGCCCGCGGCTCGGCCTATGCCTCAATCAAGCGCGCGGCGGATTGAATGACCTCCTCCAGCCCCCCGGTCAGCTTGATGTCGCCGAGGCTCGCCAGGGCATCGGGGGCGATCCAGCGGTAGTCGTCGAGCTCGTCGTTCAAAACCGGCTCCCGGGCCGCCCAGCGGGCGGCAAAGGACATGATCAGGTAGTGGCCGGCGCCGGCCGTGGCCGGCAGCACCTCGCGCCAGCCGGCAAGGCCAATGATCTCGATGGCGAGCCCGGTCTCCTCGTCCACCTCGCGCACCAGGGCCTGGTGCAGCGATTCGCCGAACTCGACCCGGCCGCCGGGCAGCGAATAGAACCCCTTGGCGGGCGATCGGGCGCGGCGGGTCAGAAGCACCTTGCCATCACGAAAAATCGCGGCGCTGACCGCAATCTGGGGATGGGTGGGCTGGACGACCGCAGACACGGCTCAGTTTGCCATGATGGTGTCGACGTCGGCTTCCGCCCCGCCATTGATGATGCCGCCGCAGGCAGCGATCAGCGGCTTGACCCAGAGGGTGGCCTGCTCGGCCAGGCGGACGCGGGTGGTGTCCTTCTCGACCTCGCGCATGGCCGAGCCGACCGCGGTCAGGATCGAGGTCATCGTGTCGGTGAGGTGGTCGAACTGGGCGCGCACGTTGGGATCGGCCTTCTCATAGGCTTCAATGGCGAGGTCGCGTGCCTTGAAGTTCGACGCCGTGAAATGCTCGGCATAGGACAGCGGCGACCAGGTCCGAAAGTCTTCGGCGCATTCCGGCATGTCCGGGACCATTTCGAGCAGCATCACGGCTTCATTGAAATGGTTGAGATAGTCGGTGGCAAGCCCGGTCCGCGGGTTGATGTTGGCCACGCGCAGCCGTTCGGCCCAGGCCGCTGCCTCGGGGCCCGTCTGTACATGCGTCCGCGCGGGTTGGGAGGCCATTGAGCTCATTCGCCGCAGTGTTAACGTTCGGGGTTAAAAGGACCTGAACGGACCCTATATAGACGCCCAAGGATGTGTGGACGCTTCGTCATAACTTCGGCCCCCGCGGCTTTGCGGCAACTGTTCGGCTATGTCGAGCAGCCGAATTTCCCGCCCCGGTACAATGTCGCCCCGACGCAACCGATTCCGGTCGTGCTGGTCGAGAACGGCGCGCGCCATTTCCGCCTGATGCGCTGGGGTCTGCTGCCGGGCTGGGTCAAGGATCCCAAAGGCTTTACGCTCCTGATCAACGCCCGCTCGGAGACGGTGCTGGAGAAGCCCGCCTTCAAACGCGCGATTCGCCGGCGGCGCGGCCTGATCCCGGCCGACGGGTACTACGAATGGAAGGCGGTGGATGGCCGCAAGCAGCCGTTCTTCATCCATCGGGCCGACGGCGCGCCGCTCGGCTTTGCCGCGGTGTTCGAGACCTGGGCCGGGCCGAACGGCGAGGAGCTCGACACGGTCGCGATCGTCACGGCGGCGGCGGGCGAGGACCTCGCCGCGCTGCATGACCGCGTGCCCGTGACCATCAGCCCGCGTGATTTCGAGCGCTGGCTCGACGTTCGCGGCGACGAGGTTGACGCGATCCTGCCGCTGATGATCGCCCCGCGCATCGGCGAATTCGCCTGGCACCCGGTCTCCACTCGCGTCAATCGCGTCGCCAATGACGACGAGCAACTGCTCTTGCCGATCAGCGCGGAGGAGATGGAGGCGGAGCTGGAGGCGTCGAAGCCGAAGAAGGTCGCGCGGAAGGCGGCGGCCGCGTCATCCGATGACGGGCAGGGGTCGTTGTTTTAGCCAAGCTGGCGCCATTCACTCGGTTGTCGTCCCGGATCTGCGCTGACGCTTGTCCGGGACGACAGCGGAGTTTCTTGCTGGAGAGTCACACAATCTCCCGCGCCCGCAACGCCGCGATCTCCGCCGCATCGAAGCCCAGCTCCTCGAGCACCGCGTCGGTATCCGCGCCCAGCTCCGGCGCCATCCGGTCCAGCTTGCCGCCGCCATGCGCGAGCCTGAATCCGCTGCCGGCAAAACGCAGGCGGCCATAGGGCGTGTCCAGCTCCTGGATCGCACCGCGTGCCTGCACTTGCGGATGATCGATCACTTCCTCGACCTTCCAGATGCTGGCGCAGGGCGCGCCGGCGTCTTCGAGAATTGTCTCCCACTCGCGCGCCGGCTTTTTCGCGAGCGCCTCTTCGATGATGGCGCGCAGGGCCGGCTCGTTCTCGTTGCGCGCGAACCAGTCGGCGAAGCGCGGATCGGACAGCGTGTCCTCGCGGCCGAGCGCGCCCATCAGCGCGCGGTACTGTTTCTCGTTGTTGACGGCGAGCAGGATGTGGCCGTCGCCGCATTTGAACAGGTTCGCCGTGGTCCGGCGGCTCACCGCCTGGTTGCCCGAGAGCTGCTGGCGATGGCCGGCGACCGACCAGTCCGCGATCTGCCCCGAGAGAAACGCCAGCGTCGCTTCCAGCATCGAGACGTCGATGAGCTGCCCCTTGCCGGTGCGGTCGCGCTGGTACAGCGCGCTCGATACGCCGAACGCGGCCGTGGCGCCCGAGAGCACGTCGCAGACCGCAAAGCCCGCGCGCGTCGGCCCCGTTTCAGGGTGGCCGGTGATCGCCATGATGCCTGATAGCGCCTGCATCTTGCCGTCATAGCCGGGCCGCAAGCGGTCCGGGCCGGTCTGGCCGAAGCCCGAGACGGCGCAATAGATCAGCTTTGGATTGATCGCGGACAGCGCCTCATAGCCGATGCCGAGTTTGTCCATCACGCCCGGCCGGAAATTCTCCATGACGACGTCGACCTGGGCGGCAAGCTTCTTCACGATGGCGATTGCATCGGGCTTTTGCAAATCGAGCGTCAGGCTGCGCTTGTTGCCGTTGATGGCCTGGAACGCCGGCGCTAGCCCGCGCTCGGCCCATTCGCGGCTGAGCGGCGTGCGGCGCATGTCCTCGCCCTCGCGCCGCTCGACCTTGATGACGTCGGCCCCCAGCAGCGCGAGCTGGTAGCTCGCATAGGGGCCGGCCAGCACTTGCGTGAAATCCAGGATCTTCACGCCCTCGAACGGTCGCGTCACGTCGCTCTCCCTTTTTGTTTTGATTGCCGGAGGACGTCAGGCGGCGCGGTTGCCGCGCGCGATCTCCTTCTGCTTGTCGAATTCGGCGCGGCGGCGCGCCAGCTCTTCAGGCGGGAGCTGCGCGACATTGTTGTAGTCGAGCTTCCAGGAGGCGTCCTCGCTCCAGCGCAGCGGCGACTGCATCGTGGTCTGCGGACCGCTCGCGGTCTCGAGCAGCCTGAGTGCGAGCTCGAGCGTCTGCGCCTGCGAGGTGACGTCGTGCGGCTTGCCGGCGGAATTGCCGAGCGGGAAGTCGGAGAACAGGAAGCGCGGCACGGCGGCGTGCTCGATGATGTCCTTGGCGCAGCCCATGATCACGGTCGGAATGCCGTTCCGCTCCAGATGCCGCGCCACCAGCGCGGTGGTCTGGTGGCACACCGGGCAGTTCGGCACCAGCACCGCGACATCGACCTTGTCGGCAAGGCAGCGCGCCAGAATCTCCGGCGCGTCGGTGTCGAGCGTGACGCGATGGCTGCGGTTGGTCGGCGCGCCGAAGAAGCGCGGGGCCACTTCACCGATCCGGCCCGCGGCGGACGCCTTCAACAGCTGCGGCAGCGGAAACCAGGTGCCGCTGTCGGTCGCCGAGGTGTGCTTGCGGTCGTAGCCGATGTGCGAGATGCGCAAATCGTGCGCTTTCGACGTGTCGCCGTCATAGACCTGGTAGAATTTGGCGCTGCCATTATACGCCGCGCCCGGCCCCTGGTCGCCCTTGGCGGGATCGTACGGCGCAGCCGTGGTGATGATGGTGACGCGCGATTGTGAAAGCGGTTTCTTCAGCGGCTGGAACGGCGCCTCGACATGATGTGCCCAGCGGTACGGCGTGGTGTAGCCGATCGCCGCGTAATAGTCGCGGGTGCGCTGCATGTAGGGGACGGGGGAGTCGTAGTCGGGCGCAAAGCCGAATTCGTCGTCGCGCGAAGCGGACATGGGCGCGTCTCCTGGTTCTTGTTGAGAGCCAGACTAGAGATAGTCGGCTGTGAGCTCAACAGGGGGAGGGGCGGCGCAGGCCAGAATTGCTTGCATAGGAGAGCCGCTTGCGCCGTCTCCCCTCTCCCCTTGTGGGAGAGGGTGGCTCGCCGCGATAGCGGCGAGACGGGTGAGGGGTTCTCTCCGCGAGTCCAACTCTCATTCGAATTTGCGGAGGCAAACCCCTCATCCGGCGCTTCGCGCCACCTTCTCCCACAAGGGGAGAAGGGAAGAAGACGGCTCGCGAATTATCTAAAGACATGCAGCGCCGCATATTGCAGCAGCATGATCGCCTTGGCGTCGATGATCCGTCCGTCGGCGATCATCGCCAGCGCTTCGTCGATGCCAAGCTCCAGCACCTCGATGTCCTCGCCCTCGTGCTCGAGGCCCCCGCCGTCGCTGACGCGCATCTCCGGTTCGTATTCGGCGACGAAGAAGTGCAGCTTCTCGGTCACCGCGCCCGGGCTCATGAAAGCCTCGAACACCTTGTGGACGTGGTGCAGGCGATAGCCGGTTTCCTCCTCGGCCTCGGCGCGGATGCGCACCTCGGGAGAGGCATCGTCCAGCACGCCGGCGGCGGCCTCGATCAGGAGATCGTCGTAGCCGCGGATGAACACCGGCAGGCGGAACTGGCGCACCAGGATCACGGTGCGCCGCGCGCGATTGTAGGGCAGCACGGCGGCGGCGTTGTCGCGCTCATAGGTTTCCCGGTGCTGCGTCTGCCACTCGCCGTTGGCGCGCCGGTACTCGAACGTCGTGCTCTTCAGGGGAGTCCAGTTGTCCGAGAGCACGCGAACGTCCTTGATGCGGACGCGGTCGGAAATGGTCATGGCTGTTTTCCGGGAGCTAGGGAGTCGAAGCGCGGCCGTCGAGCCACTTCTGGAACATCAACGAGGTGGATTCCTCGAAGCCCAGCGACTGGTAGAACGCGTTGGCCTGCGCGTTCTCGCGGCGGACCAGGAGCTGGAGCTTGGCGATGCCGGCCTGGCGCAGCCAGTCCTCGGCCGCCGCCATGACCGCCCGGCCAAAACCGCGCTTGCGGCCATCGGGGTCGACGGCGACGTAATAGACCCAGCCGCGGTGACCGTCATGGCCGACCATCACGGTGGCGATGATCGCGCCGGCCTCACGGCCGACCAGCACGGTCGAGTTGTCGCGCCGCCGCGCCAGCGCGATGTCGGCATGCGGGTCGTTCCAGGGCCGCGTCAGGCCACAGCGCTGCCACAGCGCGACGACCGGCTCGACGTCGGCGTCGCTGATCGCATCGATCGTAAGTGAGACGCTCACAGCACCTTCCCCGGATTCATGATGCCGAGCGGGTCGAGCATCGCCTTGATGGCACGCATCAGCTCGATCGCGGTCTTGTCCTTCACCTCGGGCAGCTCGTCGCGCTTGAGCACGCCGATGCCGTGCTCGGCCGAGATCGAGCCGCCCATGCGCAGCACGATCTCGAACACCACCGCGTTCATCTCGTGCCAGCGCGCCAGGTAGTCCGCGGTGTTGGCGCCGATCGGCTGACTGATATTGTAGTGCAGGTTGCCGTCGCCGAGATGGCCGAACGGCACCGGCCGCGCGCCGGGGATCAGCTTCACCACGGCGGCATTGGCTTCGTCGATGAAGGCGGGCACGGCGGCGACGGGCACCGAGATGTCGTGCTTGATCGAGCCGCCCTCCGGCTTCTGCGCCGACGACATCTCCTCCCGCAGCTTCCAGAAGCCGTTGCGCTGGCTGAGGTTGGCCGCGATCACGGCGTCGTCGACGATCTCCTCCTCCATCGCGCGGGTCAGGATCGTTTCCAGCGGCGTGCGGGCATCGTCGCCCGGCGAAGACAATTCCATCAGCACGTACCAGGGATGCTTCTCTGCAAGCGGATCGCGCACGTCGATGCCGTGGCGGACCGAGAAGTCGACCGCCATCTCCGACAGCAGCTCGAAGCTCGTCAGCGCATTGGCGGCTTCGCCCTGCGCGATCGTCAGCAGCTTGAGCGCCGCGGCCGGCGACTTCAGCCCGACGAAGGCGGTCTCGACCGCCCGCGGCTTCGGAAACAGCTTCAGCGTCGCCGCCGTGATGATGCCGAGCGTGCCTTCCGCACCGATGAAGAGGTTGTGCAGATTGTAGCCGGTGTTGTCCTTCTTCAGCTTCGACAGCACGTTGAGCACGCGCCCGTCCGCGAGCACGACCTCCAGCCCCAGCGCCATCTCGCGCGCGACGCCATAGGCGAGCGCGGCGGTGCCGCCGGCATTGGTCGAGAGATTGCCGCCGATGGTGCAGCTTCCTTCCGCGCCGAGCGAGAGCGGAAACAGTCGGTCCACGTCGGATGCCTTCTGCTGCGCGATCTGCAGCACCACGCCGGCCTCGCAAGTCATGGTGTTGGAGGCGGTATCGACCTCGCGGATCTTGTCCAGCCGACGCAGCGACACCACGACCTCGCCATTGTGCGGGGTCTGGCCGCCGACGAGCCCGGTGTTGCCGCCCTGCGGCACCAGCGCGATTTTGTGCGCGGAGGCGAGCTTGCAGATTTCGGAGACTTCAGCGGTCGAGCCCGGACGCAGCACCAGCGGCGAGCGGCCGTGGAACAGATTGCGCTCCTCGGTGACATAGGCCTCGATGTCGGCCGCATCCGTGATCGCGTGGCGCTCGCCGACGATCTTGCGGAATTGCTCGATCAGCTCGGGCGCAAGCGGAGGAGTGGCAGGCTTGTTGATGTTCATTGTCTCGTCTCTACTTCGCTTATCTCTCGCACATGATCTTATCGGAAAACCGCTTCACACTTTTCCGGATCATGCGCTATCTCGCCACCGCAGCCCGGCGCAGCCGGTCATTGATCGCTTCGCCCAGATCGTCTTCGGGAATCGTCATCACCGCGATCGCCCGTGGCCCCTTCGCATCGAGGGCGCGAAGATAGCCGAACAGGTTGGCGGCGGCTTCATCGAGATCAGCGGTGGGCGACAAATTCATGACGGCCGCTGCGGCGTCAAGGCCGGGCAGGCGTGAAGGCCCGAACGCCAGCAGCGCCTCGCCCGGCGCCACCTCGCGCGCATTGAGCCGCACATTGGCGCGCGGCGCGTAATGCGAGGCCAGCATGCCCGGCGCCAGCGGCTGGCTGTCGTCGCTCCCGGCCTCGGCCGGCGGCCGCGCCAGGGCTGCGCCGAGCACGGCCTCGATCCGCTCGCGCGACAGTCCGCCGGGCCGGAGCAGCATCGGCGCGTTGAGGCAGCCGACAATGGTGGATTCGACGCCAACCGCGACCGGCCCGCCGTCGACGATCAGGTCGATTCGCCCGGAAAGGTCGCTCTCGACATGGGCGGCCAGCGTCGGCGAGACGTGGCCGGAGATATTGGCGGACGGCGCCACCACGGCCCCGCCAAAGGCGCGCAGGATCGCCTGCGCCACCGGGTGGGCGGGAATCCGGATCGCGACGGTGTCGAGGCCCGCGGTGGCGAGATCCGCCACCGGGCAGCCGTCCGTCTTCGGCACCACCAGCGTCAGCGGCCCCGGCCAGAACGCCTCCGCCAGCTTCAAGGCGCGCGCGTCGAACCGGCCAATGGCCTGCGCGGCGGTAATGTCGGCGACATGGGCGATCAGCGGATTGAAGGCCGGCCGCCCCTTGGCGGCATAGAGATGGGCGATCGCGGTGGCATTGGCGGCGTCCGCGCCGAGCCCGTAGACCGTCTCGGTCGCAAACGCGACCAGCCCCCCGGCGGCCAGCGTCCGGGCGGCGGCCCTGGCGGCGGCATCGCCAGCCGGTAAAATCAGCGTTTCAAGACCCGTTTTCACAGGGATAAAATTCCTCAACTCGGCCGCTTGCGGTGCGCCAAACCCGACGCTATAAGCCGGCCTCTTGTCGGAGTGTGGCTCAGCCCGGTAGAGCACTGCGTTCGGGACGCAGGGGTCGCAGGTTCGAATCCTGCCACTCCGACCAAGACTTTCAGATACTTAGCGTTTTGCACTTTTTTCAAGCCCAAGAAATAGCCCAAGATTGATATCAGACCACGGCTTTTTTCATGGGCCGCTTGGCCGTGATACCCCGTACTGCGTCCGCCAGATGGTCCGGATGGTGATGGCCATATACCCGCTCCAACACCTCGACCGTCATGCCCAGATAGCCGGCCGCCGTCCATAAATCGACGCCCTGGTGCATCAACCACGTCGCCGCCGTGTGGCGGAGCGTGTGGGGGGTCACGTTTTCGACGGTGATATCGATTTTGGCGAGCTTGACGACCGTCTTGAAAGCCTTTTTGACGGACAGAACGGGTTTGCCGTTGTATTCGACAAAATGCTCCTTGGCGATGCCCAGGCGATCCCAGCGGCGCATGTGTGCTAGGAGGCGAGGAGGGATAGGTGCGGGGGGCTGGCGCTTGTTCGTCGTCTTCTTGCCGATCGCCTTTCGATAGTACATGCCACGCTCCAGATCGACGTGCGACTTGCCGATGGATCGCAGTTTGGACGCCGACGCAATCGCTCCGGCTCGGGTTCCAGTGTAACACCCGATCAGGAGGAAGCGGGCGACGTGTCGAAGTGGTCGGCGGTCGGTGACGACTTTCTTACCCTTGTCCGGTCCGACGTGGATCGTCTGGACCTCGCGATACCGCCAAGCGCTCCAGATCATTTGAGCTGCCTCGCTCCGTGTGAGCCATCGTTCACGAGCTTCCCCTTTCTCCGGAAGCCAGACACTGACCTTTCCGTAGTGAAGGTTTTCAGCCCCGTGATGGTTGATGGCCGCCCTCAACATCTCCAGATCACGGCGTGCGCCGCCGGGGCCGCCGCCTTTCTTTTGGCGGTGCTTGACGTAGCCCTTAGACTCTCGCGTGTTGATGTCGGTCAGGACCTTGCCGCCCCAATATTCATTGAGGCGGCCAATCGCTTGCACTAAGTGGCGCTCCTGGGCTGTAAGCTCGCTTTCCGTCTTCTCTGGGTCGACATGGTCGTCGAGGTAGATCGAAAGAACGTCAGCGATCGGAATGTCGTCGATCTCTCGCGCCTTCCGCTCAGGCCTCACCTGTTTGATTAGGTAGTCCGAGAAGAATTTGACTGCTTCCGCTGGAGCCTTTGACTGATCCGGAGTTGCAGCAACTCCTGTGGAGATTTCCTTGCTTCCGTCGAGCACAACCCAGACTGAATTTCGCACGATTGCCCCGTTCTTTCGGCGCGCAGCGCGCTTATAGAGGCGTGGCCCTTTACTGGTACGCGACATAACTTCCTCATTTCCTCTATATCGTTGAGCGTGACGTAGTGTTTGTTTGCGATGACCTCATAGGCGAGCCGGCCACGAGCAATCTCACGACGCAGTCCGGCCACCTTCATTGATCCATCTGGGAACGCGAGCTTGGCTGCTGCTTCCAATCTCAAGGGCGTCGTCGGCCCTATGATGCCGATGTCGGAGGAGAAGGGGGGCACCAAAACAGGTCCATCGTTGTCCTAAGTAGATGTGGAGCGTTGCGCTCCACATCTTTCGGAATCAGTGATTTCTACCGGACCATTTCGCGATCGAAGTGCCGCAGCCCATACCCGCTCTTTGTCTCCGAGCGATCGCCGTCCATGTGTAAGGAGGCGGGCGGGGGGGTAACGATGCCAGCTGCCACTAGGTTCTCCAGTGCCTCTCCTGCCCGGCGCGAGTTGAGCCCAGCCGATCGTACGATCTGCTCGATAGACATGTTTGAGACGCCGTCTGCGAGCGCGAAAAAGCACAAGGTGGACGCAACCCGCACTTCATCGAGGTTCGTGTCCGGATGGTCCCAAACCTCGCCGATCAGCTTTCCGATCGCGTAGCTCGCTGCGCTCAGATTCGCTTGCGCGAGGCGCCCTTCGCATTCTGCGGAGGGCGTCTCTCGATCAGTGGGGTGTTGCGGCTGGTTAGATTGCAGTTGGTTCAACAAATGAGTGCCTCTTCTATTCTGGGTGGCGACTGCCAACCTCTCATTTGCTTTATAACGATATACTGCAAAAAATGCAAGCGCATCGAGTGTTGTCGTTTGGCTCGAATTCGGCGATGAGGCAGCTGATCGGATAATCCTAGCGTGTCGAGGATTTGCATTTATTTGCATGACTTGCATTATATTTGCATTCGTGTTAAAGGCGAATGCTTCTCAGGGAGAACTATCGGAATGGTGCGTGGTCGCCGAAAATCGGGTCGATCGAAAGAGGCTGCTATCGAGTGGATCAGGCTTCTTATGCGGAAGAGGGATTGGAGCGGCTCGGATCTCGCCCGCAAGGCAGGCATCTCGCCGTCAACGATCCTTCGGGCTCTCAACCAGTCAGACTATGAATACGTCTTTTCACAGAGAACGCTGGAGAAGATCGCTCGCGGGGCAGGAGAGCCGTTGCCCGTCCACTTAAGGGACGACGCAACCGAGGTCGATCAGCTTAGCGGGAGTCATCCCACCAAATGGGGGTGGCAATCATCGTCTCATCCCTACCGGCTTATCGAAGTGCGGAGCGTATCTGCTCTGCCAGTCAGCTCTCATTCTAGGGTGAAGGTGTCAAAGGCTGAAGTCGTGCCGGCACCGTTTCGTTTGGAAGACGATAACACCGCGTTTGCGTTTCGAAATCCGGATGAGGCGCTGGGGCTGTGGTTCCGGCCGCGTGCGCTGATGTTTGCAACGAAGGCCCGTGATCCGAGCGGCGGAGACCTCGTGATGCTGACGGGAAAAGACGGTCGGACAAGAGTCCGGCTGCTGATGGGGATCAATGAGGGCGGCCTAAGCTTGTCGAAGTCCATGCCGGCCAAGGAGGATGAAACGATGGCGTTCGATGAAATCGGAGATATTGCGGTGATCGTGGAGGTCATAACCGACTGAGAAATCAATACGTGCAGGTCGAAACAAACTTCTAACAACAAGCTCAAGCGTTGACCGGCGCCAGAGCCTGAAACCAAGACGCTGAGGATCAGTAGGTCGAAAATGCTACGCGACGAGAGCAAAGATAACTCTAAGCCGACTCCCATCGAGTCACCGGATGGAATCCGAATCCTGATTTCGACCGGCAATAAGATGAAATTTCGGAACGCAATCCATGCGGATCGCGAGCTACCCGAGTTGATGAAGTCCATCCTCTACTTTCTGGTCGACAAGACAAACGAGGGGTATGGTGACGACCCGCGGCGGTTCGGTTGGGCTTATCCATTGCCCAGCACCATCGCCAAAAACTGCGGTTGCTCAGAGCGGGCGGTTTGGGACAACTTAGTTGCACTTGAAGACGGCGTGACCAAAAGTGGAGTGATCATCCCGGAGCGGTGGCGCATTCGGGTGAACCGCCACGGACAAGAGAAACGCAAGGGCGGCGGGCGCAATAAGCGCAGCTGGTACTTTCTCAATGCATGGCACGAGTTCGGTGCCGTGGATGAGCCTGCTGGCTATAAGAGGTCTGGCAAGCTTCACCATGTGTCTGGTGCTTACGGAGCATTTTCATTCCTGGACGAGGCCGATGGAAATTTTGTGTCGACCACGGATGGGATGTCCCGAAGGCAACAGTTCATTTCGCTCGCCAACTTGCATCACGAAATCTTCGGCCCGGTTGACCAGAGCGTTCTAGACCAGGCGTGGATGGCCTTCGAGAGCGGAATCAACTTTACGATCGCGGCGGTAAACATCTCCGGCAATGAGGAGCGAGCCTGGAGCACCTCGCTAGTCGAATGCTTGACCAAGAGGTTGTTTGATATCGAAGAAGAACCTGAAGGTACGAAACAGGAGGGTCATGTGCCGTCCTGAGTCGCTGCCGGTGTCGCTACCAACGGCACCGGCATGTTTGACGGTTCATCAAAACACTGAACGGCGCAGGAAAACTCTGAACGATCGGAAAACACTGAAGCCCATGCACTCAAACACTGAATGCCGTGCGCCTAAACACTGAACTCCATGCACCCAAACACTGAACGCCGTTCAGTCGACTCTCTTCACACCCTCTTTCTTGACCCCCTTAGAAACGCACATAAACACCGCGCCTCCGGCGGATCGCGGATACGCTGACTGACGGGGCCCGAGATTCGACGTCGGTATCCGTCCGCGCCATTTCAAGTTCGTCACATAACTGCCCCATACCCTGGGCCGATGACGTTCGAGACCGAGGACGCCCGCGGCAAGATCTTCCGCCTGCACAGCATCGCCGTGAACGGCAACGACGTCTCGTCGTGGGATATGCGGATCATCACCAGCGAATAGCATCAAGGTCGAGCGCTACTGAGCCGATCGGATTGCCGCATGAGCGGCGAGGCCTTCGCCCTATAGATTCCAGTCGCGACGTCGCGGCCGGCGTCGCGGATTGCCGGTTCTTTTGCCGGCCGTCCCAGTGTTCGGCTGTCCCACACACCTGGGGACTGGGACACTGGGACATTTCCCAGGGGCTAGACCGGCCTGAGCAGCAGGACGCCGACCAGCACCACCAGCTCCGCCACCAGGAAGCAGACGGCGCCGAGAGCCCCCTCAAAACGGATGCTGAACGGGTTCAGGGAAAAGTGAACCATGGTTTTGTGCCTCTCAATGCGCCGAGATCCACGGGGCCACGGACCCGGCCGCGCCAGGCACTCCTCATTTTCACCGGATCGCAGCAAGCCGCGAAAAAAAAGCGACGAGGGCTTCGCCCTGGATCAGATTGTCGCATGGTGGGCAAGCGCTCCGCGCTGGTACTCAACACCTCCCGCCTGGAGTGCTTATGAGATCACTGGCTTTGCTGTCCCTGCTTCTCCTCGGAGCCTGCGGGGGTGGCCACGGTCGCTATGAGCCGCCGGCCGTCGACAGCTACGGCAAACCTCCGGAGCAGCTCGCCAAGGACCAGCACGAGTGCATCGAGGAGAAGCGCACCCACGGCTTCGTCGGTGACGCTGGCATGATTACCGCGTGCATGGAACGCCGCGGCTACACCATCCTGACCCCGAAAGGCTGATCGTGCGTTTAATGATCTTGCTGGCCATCCCCATTCTTTCCAGCTGTGCGGCCCGCACCCCCTACGTCGAGCCGCCTGTCGTCGACATGGGCGGCGTCGATCAGAACCGCTACAACGCCGACCTGTCGGCCTGCACCAACGAGAAGATCGCAGCGACCTCGACCACCATCTGGACCAACGACATGATCTCGGTCTGCATGGAGCGGAAGGGCTATCGGGTGCTCTCTCACAAAGGCTGATGGCCGCTTCACCCTTCTTGCCGATTTAAATTTTACACGCTCCATAAAAGATCAATTAAAAATTCAAGAAGTACGGCGATACAACTCAAAATTCGTTTGCGCGGAAGCGATATCGTGCTACCTTTTCATACACAGTAGCACTTTTGCACACAGAACCCGGGTTAGCTCCCGAGGCAAGTTTCAGGGCCCCGATTTGGGGCCTTTGTCATATCTACACCGCGAGCCGCCCGGCATGACCGAGGCGGCTCTTTTTGTTGGAGTTCCCATGAAGAAGAAACCACTTTTCGGGGCGGACGAACTGATCTGCTCTCCGATGGCGCGCGGCACGTTCCGCCTTCCTAAAGTCCTGCTCGAGAAGGTCGATGCTGCGGCAGCCCAAGACGATCCGAGTTCGCCTAACCGCTCATCGGTCGTCAGGCGCGCCTTGATCCAGTACCTCCATCGCCAAGCAGAGGTTGCCGCCTAATGGCCATCGAAATTGAGGATGCGATCGTTGCGGCTGCACGATCTATCGGCTTCGCGATCAACTCCGCGACCATGACCACCGTCGCAATCGACCTTGCGGGATCGACAATCAAAGATGGCGTGATCATGGTTCCAGGCAAGGGCGGGTTGAAAGTCGAGGACTATCTCCAAGACCTGCGCGCCCGGGCACCAAGCGGCTTCAGTAAGGTGCAGCCACACGAGAAACCGGAATCTGAACGCACGGTCTCGGAAATGCGCCGCGGCCGCCGCCTGGATGCCGCGTGGCACGCACGCCATGCCAAGGCTACAGGCATCACCAAGGCCATGATGGACGAAATCATGAGGAACCGCGCATGACCTATCGAAGACTACGAAGTGCAGTTGCCACAAGGGAATCTGCCGGACAACAAGCGGCCGATGTCGGAGCAGAAGTTTGTTCAGGATCCCCTGGAGTCCATTCGGCGCGTCTCCGGTTCGCTGGGCAACGTCGTCGAGCGTTTAGGCCAGATCCAGCGCGACAGTCGCCTCTGCGAAGCCACTGAGCGTTGGGAGGTTCGACTGAGTGCGTTGGGCATTTTCGAAATGGTCGCCTCGGAAGCCGGCCACGCGTTTGGCTTGCCACATCTGCCCGAGGATCCGGTCAGCGAACACTCGCTGTCGCGAGGGATGGTGCCTCTCGTCGCTCACGCGGTCGTCTATCTCGAGGGAGGCGGGTTGAAGTATGAAATCAAGCAGCCGGTCTTTCAGGGTAAAATCTGGGCGGAAACCGCCGGAAAGATCGCTCG
Organism: Bradyrhizobium sp. B025; assembly: GCF_042257955.1. Taxonomy (NCBI): domain Bacteria; kingdom Pseudomonadati; phylum Pseudomonadota; class Alphaproteobacteria; order Hyphomicrobiales; family Nitrobacteraceae; genus Bradyrhizobium; species Bradyrhizobium sp. B025. The sequence goes on from NZ_CP170150.1 coordinate 2,073,594, forward strand.
GGAGGTTCGTAGCCGGCTGTCGTTCGAGGGGACCGAGATTGCGCCGACGGGCGATCAATTGCGTCCCGACCAGCAGGGCGGCGGACTTGAGGTCAAGGATCGGGACGATTGAATTGCGGCGCGACGCGCGGGAAGGCGGGCGGCGGGCAAGGCATTGCCGCCAAAACGACAAGAAGCGGCTCGACCGTGATCGTGGTTCACTGGCCAGCTGGTGGCAGCGGCAGGCCCGTATCAATCTTTATCGCTGACCAGAGGAAATGATGCTCGATCCAGCAGCCGGCATCGAGGCCTATTTCGAGGCGCTCGCCAAATACCCCCGGCTCTTCGAGCCGCGCCGATATCGGCGGCTCGTGCTCGACCGTGCCCGCCTGGAGAGCTACGCGCGCGAGCATGGTGTCGCGCTCGGGCTTACCTTCTCCAACGACTACGTGCTCGTGCTTGTCGATCTGGTCGAGGTGGGCGAAGGCCCGGCCACGATCGTCCATCCTTATTTTCGGATCGTCTCGCGCGGTCAACTGCTGGGTGGGCACAATGTCGTGGTGGTGGCCACGGTTGCTGACCCGAAGCTTGGGAATGTCGGCGACATCGTGATGGTCGAGCAGGAGCGTCATGCGCTCGGACGGCTCATGCTGGAGCTGCCGCGCGGATTTGCCGAGCCGGGGATCGGGTTGGAGGCCAATGCCTTGAAGGAGTTGGAGGAGGAGACCGGCTATCTCGGTGCCGAGCCGCGGCTGATCGGAACCGTCTTGACGGATACCGGCCTGATGGACAACGAGGTCCACATCGTGCACGCCTCGGTCGTCGGCCGCCGGGAGCGATCTCCCGAGATCCGCGAGGTCATTACCCGAACTCTGTTGATGCCGGCCGATATGATCTGGTCGAAAATCCTGTCGCGCGAGATCAAGGACAGCTACACGCTCGAGGCAATCGGGATCTGGAGCAGGCTGTCGACGCACAGCACTTCTCGATGATGCTCGCTACCGCCGCGCCACCAGCACGCCCACCAGGAACGCCACCATCAGCGACGGCAGCGGCGCCTCGCGCACCATGCTGCGGACGATGTCCGGCCAGTGCTGCTCCGGGACCAGCCCTGGAGACCTGACTTCGGCTATCGGCGTCATGCCCCAATCCGACGCGAGGTCGGCGATCTCGCTCGCGGCCAGACGCGAACCGTCGCGGACGCGGAAGATGGCGGCCTCCGATCGCTCGCGTGGCGCGAGCGCCATCAGCGTCGCGATCGCCGTGCGCAACGTCATCTCGCCAAAACCTTGCAGCCGCACCGACTCCTCGGGCTCGGAGGTCATGCGAAAGCCCTCACAGCGCGAAGTGGTGTGCGATGGTGAATGCCATCGTCGCGCACAGGACCAACGTGGAAACCGCGCCGGCCACGCCGCGCGCGAGATGGGCTCGCGTCAGGTGCCTGGTCATGATTTTGCTCCATGCTCTGCATGGCAATGGCGGCGGCGGATGTTGGTTCCCAACGCCCCACCGAATCGCCGCTGTCCCGCCTACTTCCGCAGCAATTCGCTCAATGCCGCCGTCGCCTCGGCGCAGCGGATGTCGTCGATCTCGCGCGACAGGCTGAGTGCGCTTGATCTCAGCTCTTCGACCTTCCAGCTCTCAGGATGCTGGCTTTCGAGCTGACTGAGACGCTTGTTCAGATCGTCCAGTCTGGATTGGAGCTGCCCGATGCTGGCGGCCCCGTTCACTTTCCAAACGCGTTGTGCACGCATCGTAGTTCCCCTGTAGTCTCACGGCGTTGTGAGCGGGGTTCGTGGCTGGAATGGGAGTTTCTTTTGTCCGGCTTCAGACCGTGGGGAACCGTTGCAAAAGGGCAACGCGCGTTCCTGCGCGTCGACCGGCGCGGACAGTGCTACCGCCCATAGCCCGCGCCCTCCTGCATATGCCGTCGCGTTGCCTGGTCGGGCCCGGCACTGTTCGCGTCAGGCGGCGTGCGGCCAGTCGGTTGATCGCTTTTCAATGCGGCTTTCCAGGATCGCGATGCTCACCTGGAGGTTGTCGCGCCGGGCTCTCAGGTTCTGCGCGAGTATCGGGTAGGCGAGATTCTTTGGATCGGAGATTCCGGCCTTCCGCTCTTCCTCCAGAATGTCGGCGTCGAGCAATTGCGCGCGCCAACGCAGATCGGAGATCAGGGCGTGGAGCTGTGTCGGGATAGTCGCTTCGAAACGGGACGTCGGCTGCATATGATCGCCTCACTATGAGACAGGCCCACTGCGGGTCTGAGGGATTGGCGGAAGAGCAGCAAGGAGAGTGCCAGCGCGCCGGCTGAGGGCGAAGGCCTGCCCTGTCGTTGGGCATCGTGCCGGACAGCGAGGCTGTGCGCGTGACGCGTCGCGCGTTAGGGTCTGCCTCGACGTGATTCCGAAAGAGAACAAAGGAACGACGCGTGGCGAGATTTGTGACTATCGCGGCCGGCCAGCTTGGCCCGATTGCCCGAGCTGAGACGAGGACGGAGGTCGTGGCGCGGCTGATGGCGTTGATGCGCCAGGCGCGGGCCAACGGCTGCGACCTGATCGTCTATCCCGAGCTCGCCCTGACCACGTTCTTTCCGCGCTGGTATTTCGAGGACCAGGCGGAGATCGACGCCTTCTTCGAGCGCGAGATGCCGGGGGCGCAGACGCAAGCGCTATTCGACCTCGCCCGCGAGATCGGCATCGGGTTTTGCCTCGGCTATGCCGAGCTAACGGTCGAGGCCGGCGTCACCAGGCGCTACAACACCTCCATCCTGGTGGACAAGAGCGGCGCGATCGTCGCGAAATACCGCAAGGTTCATTTGCCCGGCCATGCCGAGCATGAGCCATGGCGCGAATTTCAGCATCTGGAAAAGCGCTACTTCGAGCCCGGCAGCGGCTTTGGCGTGACCAATGCCTTCGGCGGCGTGATGGGAATGGCGATCTGCAACGACCGCCGCTGGAGCGAGACCTACCGGGTGATGGGCCTGCAGGGCGTCGAGATGGTGATGATCGGCTACAACACGCCGGTGCACAATCCGCCTGCGCCCGAGCACGACGATCTCTCGCTGTTCCACAATCACCTGGTGATGCAGGCCGGCGCCTACCAGAACGGCACCTTCGTGGTCGGCGTCGCCAAGGCCGGCATCGAGGAGGGCGTCGACCACATCGGCGGCAGCTGCATCATCGCACCTTCGGGTGAGATCGTCGCGGCGTGCACGACCAAGGGCGACGAGATCGCGCTGGCGCGCTGCGACCTCGATCTCTGCAACTCCTACAAGCGCACCACCTTCAATTTCGACGTCCACCGCCAGCCCCGCGCCTACGGGATGATCGTCGAACGCAAGGGCGTGACGACGATGGCGGATGGGACACAAGTGCCGACGAAGGGGTGATGCTCCCGCCCGTTGTCTTGCGTTTCCGTCTCTCCCGCGTCGTCCTTGCGAAAGCCAGGACCCATTACCACAGGGAGAAGTTTGGCGAAGACTGGTTGGGCGGGACTAATACTGCCTTAAATCGATAAACCTCGCGGTATGGGTCCTGGCTTTCGCCAGGACGACGGTTGAGTTGAGCGCTTCCCAGATCCGCGGAGCGTCACGGTTGCCCGACGGGCAAAACACCTGCGAAGCTGTCAACCCGCCTTCGCTAAAATATTCCACTTTACCGAAATTCGGAAATGGCGTACGTCTCGCCCATCCCGGCTCATCCTTGAGGGGCGATCTTGTGTCGTCACGTTTCGCGAGCCGGGCTTGCGGTGGACGCGGCAGCGTCGGGTGCGAGGCCAAGGGCAGGGCGGATTGCTCTCCGTGAGCCCAGAACTTCGTGCTGGATGAGCGGCGCTGTCAGGTTCGTCTCGTCTGTAAGTTTCCGGCTCCGTCGACAGGGCTGGGAAAACTGCGGCGAAATGGCGGGCCGTGCGTACGGCAAAACCGTGTGGTCCTGGCCGTCGTTGCTACGGTCAAGCCTTGGCGGATGGGGCAGTCGCGTCAACCGGCGCGGCGCCGGTGAATTTCGCTGGGGTGAGGGAGGCCAGAACGAACTCGGCTCCCGGGAGAGCACGGCATAAGCCGTCCAACCACTGCGCAGGGAAGGCCGAGTGATTGGCTACACCTGTATGCTGCTGTGCGGTTCTTTTGCGCTACATCTTCGCGCAGCGGACCGCGGGTGCTAGATCAGCACCCGGCCTTCCCTGCGCCCTCTTGGCTCAAGAGTGTGGAGCGACGAGGCAAAGCTCGGGCGAAATGCGCCGCGAGGATGCGAAGGCGCGTCTGCGAGTTGAGATGCGAGTTAGAGGATGACGACGATGCCCCTTGCTCCGTCATTGCGAGCGCAGCGAAGCAATCCAGAATCCCTCCGCGGAAAGACTCGGGATTGCTTCGCTGCGCTCGCAATGACGATGTGGAGGCGGACGTGCGCCATTTCATCACTGTCACCCCCGCGCAACAGCGAAGCCGTTGTCGCCGGAGATGCGCGCTCAGTGGCGCAACCGCGCCGTTGAGCAAGCGACTGGTAACGGCACGCGGCAGGTCCCCCCAATCACAACCAGGTGTCTTGATTAGGGAACAACCATTCCCTATTATCCCGCAATGCAAAAATCCGCCCGCCGATCGCAAGCCATTGCTCAACCACCCGGTCGTCCCCGGGAGTTTGACATGGACACCGCCCTGGACGGGGCGGTGCGGGTGTTTTGCGAGCGCGGCTATCATGCCACCTCGATCGGTGACCTCACTGCCGCGATGCGGCTTGCCACCGGCAGCGTCTACAAGGCGTTTCGCGACAAGCACGCCGTGTTCCTTGCCGCCTTCGAGCGCTACGCCACGGTGCGCCGGGAGCAGACCCGCAGCGCGGCCGCGCGCGGTGTGAACGGCCGCGAGCGGCTGCGCCATGTGCTGCTGTCCTATGTCGAGCACTCCCAGGGCAGCGAGGGGCGCCGCGGCTGCATCGTGGTCGGCAGTGCGGTCGAGCTCTCCGCGGTCGATCCTGCGGTCCGCGCCCGCGTCAATGCGCAGCTCGCGACCAACGAGAACTTCATCGCCGGCCTCATTCGCGAGGGGCAGGCCGACGGCTCGATTCCTCGCCATGTCGCGGCCGACGACACCGCGCGGCTGATGATCTGCATCACGCAAGGAATGCGCGTCGTCGGCAAGGCGCGCCTGCCGCTCGACGGGACGCGCCTCGTCGGCGTCGCGATGAAGCTGCTCGCCTGAATTCTTGTCATATTAGGGAATGATCGTTCCCAATCTCTGGAGACCGTGTCAATGACGATGAATGCCACCATCGAGACCGCGCCCGAACCGGATGCGGTGTCGCAGCGCCTGACCTTCGTGCTTGCCGCGGCCTGTGGCATGGTTGCCGCCAATATCTACTATGCCCAGCCGCTGATCGCCCCGATCAGCGCCGCGCTGGGCCTGTCGCATGCCGCCGCCGGGCTGATCGTCACCATGACGCAGATCGGCTACGGCACCGGGCTGCTCTTCATCGTGCCGCTCGGCGATCTCGTCGAGAACCGTACGCTGATCTGCTCCGTCATCACGCTCGGCGCCGTGGCGCTGCTCGCCGCCGCGTTCGCGACGCACGCCCTGCCGTTCCTGATCGCCGCGCTGTTCATCGGGCTCGGCTCGGTGGCGGTGCAGATCATCATTCCCTATGCGGCGCACCTGGCGCCCGAGGCCATCCGCGGCCGCGTCGTCGGCAACGTCTCGACCGGCCTGATGCTCGGCATCATGCTGGCGCGGCCGGTATCGAGCTTCGTCACGGCGGCCTCGTCATGGCATGCGGTGTTCTTCGCCTCCGCGGCGCTGATGATCCTGCTCGCAGCCGTGCTCTGGATGGTGCTGCCGACGCGCAAGCCGGTGGCGCGCATGCATTACGGCACGCTGCTGCTGTCGATGCCGCATCTGGTGCGCACCATGCCGCTGCTCCGGCGGCGCGCACTCTACCAGGCGAGCCTGTTCGGTTGCTTCACCCTGTTCTGGACGGTCGCACCACTCCAGCTCGCCTCCGAGTTCGGCTTCTCCCAGCGCGGCATCGCGCTGTTCGCGCTGGCCGGTGTCGCCGGCGTGTTCGCCGCGCCAATCGCGGGGAGGCTCGCCGATCGCGGCCATAGCCGCATCGCGACGCTGATTGCGATGTTGCTGGCGGCCGCGGGCTTCCTCGTGACCTATATCGGCGCGGCCGGCTCGATGCTGAACCTCGCCTGCCTGGTCGTGGCCGCGATCGCCATCGATATCGGCGTCCAGGGCAACGTGGTGCTCGGCTTCCGCGCCATCTTCGCGCTCGGGCACGAGCATCGCAGCCGCCTCAACGGCCTCTACATGGCGACGTTCTTCGCAGCCGGCGCGGCCGGCTCCGCGGTCGGCGCCTGGGCCTTCGCGCAAGGCGGCTGGGCGCTCGCATCGGGAATCGGCCTCGCTCTGCCCGTCGCGGGCCTGCTCTATGCGGCCACGGAGTAGCGGCGGGATGGTGCGATGCGGCGTTTACCAAACGCCCGGGCATGCGTTTTCCGCCTCGCGATTTCCGTGCCGCTGTAGTACTTTGGTCGCAAGCGGGCCCGGTTAACGGGCGGCAGGGGGAGGCTGATGAGGCGTGCGGGGCTGTTTGGCGTACCGTGGGTACGGCCATGGTCGTGGCAGGCGTTTCTGCTGGGATTGGTCGTCGTCGGACTATCGGCGGTGTTTCAGGGCATCTGCGTCGCGCTCGGCGCAAAACTCTATTTCGCGGCGTTCCTGCCTGGCCTGTTCGTGCTCGGACTTGTCGCGGGCGCGCCGGCGGCGGCGTTCGCCACGTTGCTCACCATTCCGCTGGTTTGGTGGGCGTTCATGCCGCCCTTCTTCGAGTTCAATGCGCTGACCAGCGCAAACACCGATTCCATCAACCTGTTCTGCCTCCTCGCCGTGCTCCTGATCGGCCTTGCCGATCTCTGCCGGGAGACGATGACGATCGTCAACCGCGGCGGGCTGAAGCGTTCGGGCGAGAGCGCGGCAACGAATTCGCAATAAATCGGCGATGCGCTCGCGCCCACGTTGCGCGCGCGCAACAGTCCGGCAACCATTCGCCAGCTTGCCGCGCGCCGCTAACTTTTCGAAAAAGATTTGGCCGCAATTTCTCCCCCGGGAATGACGAGGGAGTTTTCGGACATGAACGGCCAGATCAACGGGAACGCCATCTTGGAGAACGTGCGCCGCTATCGCGGCATCGCATCGCTCTATCGCCAGACTGCTGCATTCCGCCCGGGCCAGAGCTGGTCGCTGCTGGAGCAGGCGAGGGATTGGGAAGCGCGGGCGCTGTCGGAGCTGGAAGCCTATTTCGCCACGCACATGGATCACACCGCTCCGCGCGCGGCCTGATCGTTAACCATCGCCGCAAGCAGACCGGCGACGAACATCGGCGATCGCTGGCTTCATTCGGCAGCGGAACCCGTGGCGACTACGGGGTTACCCCGGCGCCCGCACATGATAGCCAGTCGCCCGGATCTCCTTCACGTCGGCCGGGGGCGAGCGATGACCACCTTCAACCGTATCTTCACGACAGAGCGCCTGCTTCAGATCATCGTCATCCTCGCGGCGACGATCGCAATGAAGCTGATGGGCTGAGCATCGGCGAGCTAGCGCTCGCCGAACTCGGGCACGTCGGGCAGATAGTTCGACCCTTCCGAGCCCAGAAAGTCGAACATCGCCTGTGCCGGCGGCAGCAGCACCTTGTCGCTGCGGCGGATCACGTACCATTGCCGCACGATCGGCAGGCCGGCGACGTCGAGCACGATCAGCCGGCCCTCGGCAAGCTCGTGCGCCACGGTGTGGGCCGAGATGAAGGCGATGCCGAGCCCGGCGATCACCGCCTGCTTGATGGTCTCGTTGCTGCTCATCTCCATGCCGATGACCGGCTCGAGATCCGACTTCTGGAACATGCCCTCCATGAGCGTGCGCGTGCCCGAACCCGGCTCGCGGGTCAGGAAGGTCTCGTGCACGAGGTCGGTCAGGCTGAGGCCGGAATCCTTCTCCAGCCAGTGCCCCTTGCGAGCGACGATGATGTGCGGATTGCGTCCGAGCTGACGGACGTCGACGCTGACGTCGGCCGGTGGCCGACCCATCACCGCGAAATCGAGGTCGTAGCCGTGCATGGCCTCGCGGATCTCCTCGCGATTGCCGATGGTGAGCCTGATCTCGATCTTCGGGTACCGCTTGGTGAAAGCCGCGATCGCATGCGGGACGAAATACTTCGCGGTCGAGACCGCGCCGAGATGCACGGTGCCGCCGGTTCGCCCCGCGAGCAGGTCGAGCGCGCCCTGGCAGTCCATGATCGCGGCCTCGACGCGCTCGGCGAGCGCCAGAACCTCCTTGCCGGCTTCCGTCAGCAGCATGCCGTCGCCGGTCCGCTGCACCAAAGGCAGGCCGGCGAGGTCCTGAAGCTGGCGCAACTGCTGGGTCACAGCCGGCTGCGTCAGGCCGAGATGGCCGGAGGCCGCCGTCACGCTGCCCTTGGCCGAAAGCGCCGCGAGCGAGCGAAGCTGCCGGATCGTCAGATGCCGGAGCTGGGCCGCCGCATGGCTGGGGCCATTATAAGAAAATTCTTTGGCGCTCATTATGAATAGAAATTTTCCTTATTAAGCCTCCCCTGTCAATCTCCTCATGCCGGGACCGACCGCATCGACCTCCACCGGGGAGGGAAATGGATGCGGCGCCGGCCAGGGGATGGACGCAGATGACCGGGCAACTCAGGCTGGACGACCACCTTCAACGGTACTCGGAGACCGCACCCCACGCGCTGGCGGTGGCGACCGCGGTCGATGCCATCGCGGCGGCGGCGATCGAGATCGCCGACCTCATCGGCGCCGGCGATCTCGCGGACGCCTCGGGCCTGACCACGGGCCGCAACAGCGACGGCGACGTCCAGCGCGATCTCGACGTGCAGGCGGACGCGATCCTGCGCCGCTGTCTCGGCAAGCTGCCGATCGCAGCGCTGGCGTCGGAGGAGATGCGCGAGCCGCAGATCGGCGACCGCGCGGCCAGGATCTGCGTCGCGATCGATCCGCTCGACGGCTCCTCCAACATCGACATCAACATGACCGTGGGCACGATCTTCTCGATCCTGCCCGCGCCCGACGATCTCGCGCTCGCCTTCCATCAGCGCGGCTCGGCGCAGCTCGCGGCGGGCTTCGTCACCTACGGTCCGCAGACCTCGCTGGTGCTGACGCTCGGCGACGGCGTCGACATCTTCACGCTCGACCGCAAGGCCGGCTGCTTCCGCCTCGCGCGTAGCGCCATCCAGATCTCCGAGGCGGGCGAGGAGTTCGCGATCAACGCGTCGAATCGCCGGCATTGGGATCCTCCGGTGCGTGCCTTCATCGACGAATGCCTCGCCGGCGTCGAAGGCCCCGCCAATCACGATTTCAACATGCGCTGGGTCGGTTCGCTGGTCGCGGAGGCCTATCGCATCCTCACCCGCGGCGGCGTGTTCCTCTATCCCTCGGACGCGCGGCCCGGCTATGGCGACGGCCGCCTGCGCCTCACCTACGAGGCGCATCCGATGGCCTACATCATCGAGCAGGCCGGCGGCTCGGCCTCGACCGGACGCGAGCGCATCCTCGACCTGTCAGCGCAAAGCCTGCACCAGCGCGTGCCGCTGATCATGGGCTCGAGCAACGAGGTGCGGCGCGTCGAGGAGCTGCATTGCGATCCGCTGCTGGTTGCCAGCATCTCAGCGCCGCTGTTCGCGCGGCGCGGCTTCTTCCGGCTGTAAGCGAGGCGTCCCATGTCCAGGAAGCATCCGATCATCTCCATCACCGGCTCCTCCGGCGCGGGCACCACCTCGGTCAAGAAGACCTTCGAGCAGATATTCTTCCGCGAGAAGGTCAATGCCGTCTACATCGAGGGCGACGCCTTCCATCGCTACGACCGCGCCGAGATGCGCACGCAGATGGCGAAGGAGGCCGAGCGCGGCAACAGGCATTTCAGCCATTTCAGCCCCGAGACCAATCTGTTCGAGGAGCTGGAGCGTGCCTTCCGCGACTACGGCGAGACCGGCACGGCGGTGACGCGACACTATGTGCACGATGCCGAGGAATCTGCGCTGCACGGCACGCCTCCCGGCACCTTCACGGAATGGGAGCGGCTGCCGGAGAATTCGGACCTGCTGTTCTACGAAGGCCTGCACGGCGCCGTCGTCACCGACAAGGTCAACGTCGCGCGTTATGCCGACCTCAAGATCGGCGTCGTGCCGGTCATCAATCTCGAATGGATCCAGAAGCTGCACCGCGATCGCAGCGCGCGGGGCTATTCGACCGAGGCCGTCACCGACACCATCCTGCGGCGGATGCCGGATTACATCCACTACATCTGTCCGCAATTCACCGAGACCGACATCAATTTCCAGCGCGTGCCGACCGTGGACACCTCCAATCCGTTCGTCGCGCGCTGGATTCCGACGCCGGACGAATCGATGGTCGTGATCCGCTTCAAGAACCCGCGCGGCATCGACTTTCCCTATCTGCTCTCGATGCTGCCGCACAGCTGGATGTCGCGCGCGAATTCGATCGTGTGTCCCGGCGCCAAGCTTGATCTCGCGATGCAGCTGATCCTGACGCCGCTGATCATGCAGCTGATCGAGCGCAAGCGAAACCTGAAGTGAACAAGGGGAGAATTCGATGAACATCTCCGTCCATGCCGAAGCCGACGTTACGGCTGTCGCGCATAACGATCTCGCCAACGCCGTCCGCTTCCTCGCGGTCGATGCCATCGAGACATCGCAGTCCGGCCATCCCGGCCTGCCAATGGGCATGGCCGATGTCGCGACCGTGTTGTTCTCGCGTTTCCTGAAGTTCGACTCGGCGCACCCGAGCTGGCCGGACCGCGATCGCTTCGTGCTTTCCGCGGGCCATGGCTCGATGCTGCTTTATGCGCTGCTCCATCTCACCGGCGGCGATGTCAGCCTCGACGACATCAAGGCCTTCCGGCAGTGGGGCTCGAAGACGCCGGGCCATCCGGAATACGGCCATACGCCGGGCGTCGAGACCACGACGGGGCCACTGGGGCAGGGGATTGCCACTGCCGTCGGCATGGCGCTCGCCGAGCGCATGGCCAATGCGCGGTATGGCGATGGGCTCGTTGACCACTTCACCTATGTCATCGCGGGTGACGGCTGCCTGATGGAAGGCATTAGCCAGGAGGCGATCTCGCTTGCCGGCCATCTCCAGCTTGGCCGCCTGATCGTGCTGTTCGACGACAACGGCATCTCCATCGACGGGCCGACGTCGCTTGCGACATCGGACGACCAGCTCGCGCGCTTCGCCGCCTCCGGCTGGTCGGTGCGCCGCGTCGATGGGCACGATCCCGAAGCCGTTGCGCAGGCGATCGCCGAAGAGCGCGAGACCGCAAAACCGTCGCTGATCGCCTGCCGCACCGTCATCGGTTATGGCGCCCCGGACCGGCAGGGCACAGAGAAGGCCCATGGCGCGCCGCTCGGCACCGAGCAGACCACGGCGGCGCGCCGAACGCTCGGCTGGGATTATCAGCCGTTCGTGGTGCCGATCCCGATCCTCAAGGCGTGGCGCATGATTGGACAGCGCGGGCAGGTCGAGCGTCTCGCCTGGCTCGATCGCTACGAGAGTGCGACGCCCGAGCAGCGCGATTTGTTCGTCGAAGGCAAAGTCGTCGCTCTGCCGGCCGCCTATGCGCTGGCCGCGGCGAAGTTGCGCGAACGTTTTGCGAGCGAGCGGCCGAAGCTCGCGACGCGGCAGGCCTCGCAACAGGTGCTCGACGGCATCGCCGGGACAATTCCGGGCCTCGTCGGCGGCTCGGCGGACCTGACCCATTCGAACCTGACCCATGCCAAGCCGCAGACTCCGGTCACGCGCGGCGCCTTCGCCGGCGACTATATCCACTACGGCATCCGCGAGCACGGCATGGCGGCCGCGATGAACGGCCTCGCGCTGCACGGAGGCTTCATTCCCTATGGCGGCACGTTCCTGGCGTTCTCCGACTATAGCCGGCCGGCGATCCGCCTTGCCGCCTTGATGCGGCTGCGCGTCATCCACGTGATGACGCACGACTCCATCGGTCTCGGAGAGGACGGCCCGACGCACCAGCCGGTCGAGCATCTCGCCGCGCTGCGCGTGATCCCGAACCTCCTGGTGTTCCGCCCGGCCGACGCGGTGGAGACGCTCGAGGCCTGGGACTGCGCCCTTGCGGCGGAGCATCGTCCTTCCGTGCTCTGCCTGTCGCGGCAAGCCTTGCCGACGTTCCGCAGCGATGCGCGCGGCAGAAACCGAGTCGCGCGCGGTGCCTATCTCGTGGTCTCGCCGGACGGCGGCCGCGATGTGACGCTGATGGCGACCGGCTCGGAAGTCTCGATCGCGCTGGAAGCCGCCCGCCTGCTCGCGACCGAGCACATTCGCGCGGCCGTCGTCTCGGCGCCCTGCCTCGCGCTGTTCGAGGAGCAGCCGGAGGATTATCGCGCCACCGTGCTCGGCATCGCGCCGCGTGTCGGGATCGAGGCGGCCGTGCTCGGCGACTGGCCGCGCTGGATCGGCGCCGACGGTGAATTCGTCGGCATGCGCGGCTTCGGCGCCTCGGCGCCGGCGCCGGTGCTGTATCGCGAATTCGGCATCACCCCGCAAAGCATTGCGGAAGCCGCCCGCCGGGCGATCGCCCGCAAGAGCCAATAAGGAGGACGACCCTTGGCCCGTATCACCCTTCGCCAACTGCTCGATCACGCCGCCAGCCACGGCTACGCGGTGCCGGCGTTCAACATCAACAACATGGAGCAGGGCATCGCGATCATGCAGGCGGCCGCCGAGGTCGATGCGCCCGTGATCATCCAGGCCTCGCGCGGCGCGCGCAGCTATGCCGGCGATCTCATGCTTTCGCACATGATCGACGCGCTGGAGCGGACCTACCCGGACATCCCGCTCTGCATGCACCAGGACCACGGCAATGACGAGGCGACCTGCGCGTCCGCCATCGCGCACGGCTTCACCTCGGTGATGATGGACGGTTCGCTGAAAGCCGACGCCAAGACCGCGGCCGACTACGACTACAATGTCGCGATCACCCGCCGCGTCGTCGATCTGGCCCATTGGGTCGGCGCCTCGGTCGAAGGCGAGCTCGGCGTGCTCGGCTCGCTCGAGCATGGCGGCGGCGAGCAAGAGGATGGTCACGGCGTCGAGGGCAAGGTCAGCCACGACCAGCTGCTGACCGATCCCGACCAGGCCGTCGATTTCGTCCGCGCCACCAAAGTGGACGCGCTGGCCATCGCGATGGGTACCTCGCACGGCGCCTACAAGTTCAGCCGCAAGCCCGATGGCGATATCCTGGCGATGCGGGTGGTCGATGAGATTCACCGCCGGCTGCCGAACACGCATCTCGTCATGCACGGCTCGTCCTCGGTGCCGCAGCCGCTCCAGGACATGTTCAACCAGTTCGGCGGCGAGATGCCGCAGACCTGGGGCGTGCCGGTCGAGGAGATCGTGCGCGGCATCAAGAGCGGTGTGCGCAAGGTCAATATCGACACCGACTGCCGCCTGGCGATGACTGCCGTGTTCCGCAAGGTCGCGGCGCAAAGTCGCAATGAGTTCGATCCGCGAAAATTCCTCAAACCCGCGATGGACGCGATGCGCGACCTCTGTCGCGAGCGCTTCGAGCAGTTCGGCACCGCGGGCCACGCCGGCAGGATCAAGGTCGTTCCCTTGAGCGAGATGGCGCGGCGTTATCGCGCCGGCGAGCTCGATCCGCGCGTCGATGCCCGAGAGTCAGTCGCCGCCTAGTCATTCAGAGAGAGAAGAACAGGAGAGAGTCATGAACGCACATACCGGCACGGTTCGCGGCAAGGAGCGTTATCGCTCGGGCGTCATGGAATACAAGCGCATGGGCTATTGGGAGCCCGACTACACGCCAAAGGACACCGACGTCATCGCGCTGTTCCGCGTCACGCCGCAGGAGGGCGTCGATCCGATCGAGGCGTCCGCTGCGGTTGCCGGCGAGTCCTCGACCGCGACCTGGACGGTGGTGTGGACGGATCGCCTGACGGCCGCGGAGAAATATCGCGCGAAATGCTATCGCGTCGATCCGGTGCCGGGCACGCCGGGCTCGTATTTCGCCTACATCGCCTACGACCTCGACCTGTTCGAGCCGGGCTCGATCGCCAACCTCTCGGCCTCGATCATCGGCAACGTGTTCGGCTTCAAGCCGTTGAAGGCGCTGCGGCTCGAGGACATGCGTTTCCCCGTCGCCTATGTGAAGACGTTCCAGGGGCCGGCGACCGGCATCGTGGTCGAGCGCGAGCGACTCGACAAGTTCGGCCGGCCGCTGCTCGGCGCAACCGTGAAGCCGAAGCTCGGGCTTTCGGGGCGCAACTATGGCCGCGTGGTCTACGAGGCGCTGAAGGGCGGGCTCGACTTCACCAAGGACGACGAGAACATCAACTCGCAGCCCTTCATGCATTGGCGCGATCGCTTCCTCTATTGCATGGAGGCGGTGAATCGTGCGCAGGCCGCTTCCGGCGAGGTGAAAGGCACCTACCTGAACATCACCGCAGGGACGATGGAGGACATGTACGAGCGCGCAGAGTTCGCCAAGGAGCTCGGGTCGTGCATCGTCATGATCGACCTCGTGATCGGCTACACCGCGATCCAGTCGATGGCCAAGTGGGCCCGGCGCAACGACATGATCCTGCATCTACATCGCGCCGGCCACTCGACCTATACGCGGCAGAAGAGCCATGGCGTGTCATTCCGTGTCATCGCCAAATGGATGCGGCTCGCCGGCGTCGATCACATCCACGCCGGCACGGTGGTCGGCAAGCTCGAAGGCGATCCCAACACCACGCGCGGCTACTACGATGTCTGCCGCGAGGATTTCAATCCGACCAAGCTCGAGCACGGCCTGTTCTTCGACCAGTCCTGGGCGAGCCTGAACAAGATGATGCCGGTGGCCTCCGGCGGCATCCATGCCGGCCAGATGCACCAGCTGCTCGATCTGTTGGGCGAAGACGTCGTGCTGCAATTCGGCGGTGGCACGATCGGCCATCCCATGGGGATTGCGGCCGGCGCGATCGCCAACCGCGTGGCGCTGGAAGCGATGATCCTCGCCCGCAACGAGGGGCGCAACTACGTCCACGAAGGCCCGGAGATCCTGGCCAAGGCAGCCCAGACCTGCACGCCGCTCAAGTCCGCGCTCGAGGTCTGGAAGGACGTGACCTTCAACTACCAGTCCACCGACACGCCGGACTTCGTGCCAACGGCGCTGGAAACCGTTTGAGGAGATGAGACATGAAACTGACTCAGGGCTGCTTCTCGTTCCTACCCGATCTGACCGACGACCAGATCTATAAGCAGGTGCAGTATTGCCTCGCCAAGGGCTGGGCGGTGAACATCGAGTTCACTGACGATCCGCATCCCCGCAACACCTACTGGGAGATGTGGGGCCTGCCGATGTTCGACCTCCAGGACGCCGCCGGCGTGATGATGGAGCTCGCGGAGTGCCGCAGGGTGTATGGCGACCGCTACATCCGCATCAGCGGCTTCGATTCCAGCCCTGGCTGGGAGTCGGTGCGAATCTCCTTCCTCGTCAACCGGCCGCCGCAGGAAGCCGAATTCGAGCTGGTGCGGCAGGAAGTGGGGGGACGCGCAATCCGCTACACCACCGTGCGAAAGGCGCCCGCACACGTGTCCTAGTCATCCGGTTCCGCGCGGAGCTCTCCCTGCTCCGTATCCTTGGCGGACCACTGCTTCGCCGCCTCCCCGCGGCGAAGCTCTTTTCTTCGAGGTGCCGATGCTTGACGTGCCCCATGCGACGGCCGCCGAAGGCGGCGAGACCAATTTCGATCTCCGCAAGGAAGCCGAAGCGGCCGGGATCACGGATACGCTGCAGCAGCTCGAGCAGGAGCTGGTCGGCCTCCGGCCGGTCAAGAACCGTGTGCGCCAGATCGCTTCGCTTCTGCTGATCGAGCGCATCCGGCAGCGTGCGGGCCTCGCCTCCGCACCGCCGACGCTGCACATGTCGTTCACCGGCAATCCCGGCACCGGCAAGACCACCGTGGCGCTGCGCATGGCGAAGATCCTGCACGGCCTTGGTTTCGTGCGGCGCGGTCAGGTGATCTCGGTGACGCGAGACGACCTCGTCGGCCAGTATATCGGGCACACCGCGCCGAAGACGAAGGAGATCTTGAAGAAGGCGATGGGCGGCGTGCTGTTCATCGACGAGGCCTATTATCTGCACCGGCCGGACAATGAGCGCGACTACGGCCAGGAGGCGATCGAGATCCTGCTTCAGGTGATGGAGAACCAGCGCGAGGATCTCGTCGTGATCCTCGCCGGCTATGGCGAGCGGATGACCAGCTTCTTCGCCTCCAATCCCGGCTTCCGTTCGCGCATCGCCCACCACGTCGAGTTTCCGGACTATGCGGAAGCCGAGCTGCTCGTCATTGCCGAGCTGATGCTGAAGGAGCGCGGCTATCGCTTCTCGGCGGCCGCGCGCGAGGCCTTTGAGAGATACATCGCGCTGCGGCGGACCCAGCCGTTCTTCTCCAACGCCCGCTCGATCCGCAATGCCGTCGATCGCATGCGGTTGCGGCAGGCCGATCGCCTGGTGTCCGATCTCGACCGGGTGCTCGACATTTCCGACCTCGAAACCATCGACCCCGTGGACGTGCTGGCGAGCCGCGTCTTCAGCGGCGGGGCCGACGTGCGGAGTGCAAAGCCATGACCAGCGAGATTCTTATCGCCCCCTCGATCCTGGCTGCAGACTTCGCCCGTCTCGGCGAGGAGATCGCGGCCATCGACGCGGCCGGCGCCGACTGGATCCATTGCGATGTCATGGACGGACATTTCGTCCCGAACATCAGTTTCGGCGCCGACGTCATCAAGGCGATCCGGCCGGTGACGAAGAAGGTCTTCGACGTGCATCTCATGATCGCGCCGGTCGATCCTTATCTCGAGGCGTTCGCGAAGGCCGGGGCCGATGTCATCACCGTTCATGCCGAAGCGGGCCCGCATCTCGACCGCACACTGCAGGCGGTCCGTGCGCTCGGGAAAAAGGCCGGCGTCAGCCTGTGCCCGGCGACATCGGAAAGCGCGATCGAATACGTGCTCGACCGTATCGATCTGGTGTTGGTGATGACGGTCAATCCGGGCTTTGGCGGCCAGTCCTTCCTCGAGTCCCAGCTTGAAAAGATCAAGCGCATTCGAACCATGATCGGCGACCGGCCGATCCGGCTCGAGGTCGATGGCGGCATCACGCGCGACAACGCAGCTGCTGTAGCCGCCGCGGGTGCCGATACGCTCGTAGCGGGTTCCGCGGTGTTCCGCGGCAAGAGCAGCGCCGACTACGCCGGCAACATCGCGGCCATTCGCGTCGCCGCGGAGGCCGGTCGGGTTCCGAAGCTGCAGGATATTTCGGTGCAGCCGATGCGCGCCGGCGAAAGCGCGCGCCTCCGGTAGACTACGGGAGCCGTGCACTCCGGGTGCCGGTTGTGCCAACGCGTGCCACTTTCCTCCGGGGTTCCACGGAACCTGCCGCACAAGGCGATCGGATTCCTTCAGGTCGGGGTAACCACCGCGTCCGAGGCGAAGGTGCGATTAACGCCCGCGCAATGCTAGGTGTCTCAATCTGCGGTTCAGGAACGCGAGAGAGCGCGGGGATGCGGATCGAAGACATTTGCGGGCATGAGGCCCGCACGCGGCGTGGGGCGATGGCATGAGCATGCATCGCTTGTTCGCCGAGCAGCTTCGCTGTGCCACCGGAGTGACCGGCCAGCTCGATGTCGTCAAGCTGGGCGAGCTCGTCAGTGCGGCCTATGAGGCGAACGAACGCGACCGCCACCGGGTCATCGACGCACGTGCGCACACGCACGATGAGGTCGAGCAAGATCTGCTGCGGACCCGGGAGTTCCTCGACACCATCGTCGAAAACATCCCGATTGCCGTGTTTGCGAAATGCGCGAAGGATTCCCGCTACATCCTGCTCAACCGTGCCGGCGAGGACTATTACGGCCTGCCGCGTGAGCAGATGCTGGGGAGGACGCCCGAAGAGATTTTCCCGGCCGACGTCGCCCGCGTCGTCAACGAACAGGACCGCCGGGTCGTGGACACCGGCGAGCCGATGTTCCTGGAGGGGCATCTGCTCGAAGTTGGTGTCAACGGTCACGATCGCGTCGTCAATTCACGCAAGCTGCTGATCAGGGATGGGAACGGTACGCCTCAATACGTGGTCGGTGTGATCGAGGACGTCACCGAGCAGCTCGCGAGCCAGGCACGCATCAGTCATCTTGCCCATCATGATGCCTTGACCGACCTGCCGAACCGCAGCGCCTTCAACGCGGAGCTGGACGAACGGCTCGAGCTGGCGCAGGAGGCGTTGACCAGTTTTGCGGTGCTCAGCCTCGATCTCGATCGCTTCAAGGAGGTCAACGACGTGTTCGGCCATCCCGTCGGCGACATGCTGATGCGGGCGGCGGCGGATCGCCTTGCCGCGGAAGCCGACGGCGCTTTCGTCGCCCGCATCGGCGGCGACGAGTTCATGATCCTGATGCCGGACAACGCCCGCCGCGAGGATATGCTGACGCTCGCCGAGCGCCTGGTCGAGGTCATAGGCAAGGAGCTCGAGATCGACGACTATCTCTCCCAGGTCGGCGTCAGCGTCGGCATCGCCGTTTATCCCGATGACGGCGTGGATGCCGCGACGCTGCTCGCCAACGCCGATTCCGCGCTCTATCGCGCCAAGCGCGAGGGCAGGGCCAGGGTCCGCTTCTTCGAATCCGAGACGGACCAGGAACTGCGCGATCGCAGGCTGTTGCAGCACGATCTGCGTCAGGCGCTGGAGCAGAACCAGTTCCTCGTCCACTTCCAGCCGCAGGCGCGGATGGATGGCGAGGTCATCGGCTTCGAGGCGCTGCTGCGCTGGAATCACCCGACGCGGGGCTTCGTGCCGCCGGACCGGTTCATTCCGCTCGCCGAGGAGAACGGGCTGATCGTCCAGATCGGCGAATGGGTTCTGCGCGAGGCTTGCCACGAGGCGGCATCCTGGCCGCGGCCGCTGCAGGTCGCGGTCAATTTGTCACCGGTCCAGGTCCAGGCCGGCGACCTCGAGCGCTCGATCCACCAGATCCTGCTGGAGACGGGGCTTGCGCCGACGCGGCTCGAGGTCGAGATCACCGAGGGCGTGCTGATCGGCGATTTTACCCGCGCGCTCAACCTGCTGCGGTGGTTGAAGGCTCTCGGCATCCGCATTGCGATGGACGATTTCGGCACCGGCTACTCCTCGCTGTCCTATCTCCAGTCGTTTCCGTTCGACAAGATCAAGATCGATCGCAGCTTCATCTCCAACCTCGAGGCGACGCCGCAATCGGCCGAGATCGTCCGCGCGGTCCTGAGCCTCGCGCACGCGCTGAATATTCCGGTCATCGCTGAAGGGGTGGAGACGGAGGCGCAGCGCGCCTTCCTGACGCGCGAGGCCTGCGAGGAGATGCAGGGCTATCTCGTCGGCCGTCCCGACCTGATCGAACGCTATCTCGACCTGGTCGGCGTGACCGTGGAACGCCGCCTCTACGCCTAGCCATCGCCGCCAGAAACGAAATGAGCCGCCGGTTCCATGCCCGCGCGGCTCCAAAGTCGCAGGCTGCGTTGATAGCGTAGCCTTGGTGTACCGCCGTTACCTTGTTTGCGGCCATACGCAAAAATTTATACGCGCGATAGGGACGTCCGGCTGTGCTTTGCCTCACACATGCCGTAACTTTGTGGCTGGGTCGGCATTGAGCCGTGCCAAGAACAATCGCCAAACAATTGTAAAGTTTGCGCCAAAGCAAAGCGGCCGCGTTGCAGCACAGGTTAACATTCCCGAGACCGACCGGCATTGCGCAGAAAATGTTTCGCACAAGTGCAATGCCCCTGACGCAAACCGGAGAAATAAGCCGGGTGTGACCGAGAGGGAGATTCTCATGGAGAACGTACGTCGCTACCGGGCGCTTGCGTCCCTCTGTCGCCAGCAGGCGGCCTATCGGCCGCTCCAGAACTGGGAACTCCTCGGCCAGGCCGAACATTTCGAATACCTCGCCGAGCTCGCGCTGAAGGCGCATTTCGATGCGTGCAATGTGCAACGCGACGAGGACGCCACCGCAACCGCTGGATGGGAGACCCCCGCTGCGGCTTGAGAGCGTCGGGCCGGCTTCGGTCAGTGCGACATCAGCGTCGGCACCGTCATGGCTTCCAGCATGGCGCGGGTGACGCCGCCGAGAACGCGCTCCTGCAATCGCGAATGGCCGTAGCCGCCCATCACCAGGAGATCGAGGCTCTCGTCGGCCGCCAGCGACAGGATGGTCGGCTGAATCTCGGAGCGGGTCGCTGACAGGCCGACCGTGCGGGTCGAGAGCCCGCGCCGGCCGAGATGTCTTGCCAGATTGCCTGCCGACACTTCGCCGGGCACCGTGTCGGCTTCGTTGATCGTGATGATCACGATCTCTTCGGCGCGGGCCAGGAACGGTGCGGCGTCGCGCATCGCGCGGGCGGCGAGCCGGCTGCCGTCCCAGCAGATGCCGATCCGGTTCGCCTTGAAGGCGCCACGGAAGGTGTAAGGCAGGAACAGCACGGGGCCGCCCGCGTGGAACAGAATCTCGCGCGGCAGGTCGTTGTCGAACGAGCCTTGCTCCGGATTCGGCTGAAGTACGATGCTGAGATCGTGCAGTCGCGCCATCTCGCCGAGCGAGCCGGCCGCGTCCGCCGGAATCGCGCCGATCGGGCGGCACGTGTAGGAAATGCCGGCGTTCGCCGCTTCGCTTCCGAACACCGCGAGCGCGGCCTCGGCCCGCTCAACTGCCCGCTCGCGTTCCAGTTCGAACACGGCCGCCACGGCGGCCCCGCCCTCCATGACATAAGCCGCGCTGGTTGCGACATAGCCGACCGCGACCGCGTCGAGATGGGCGTTGAAATGCGCCGCGAGCGAGATCGAGCCGTCGATCACGGGACGCATCGGGCGCTCGGTCGGGACGTGGACGAGAATATCTTTGTACATGGCGCGCCTCCGATGGACATCATTCGGTGGCCGCAGTCTTTCACCGCGCGAAGGGGCGGCGTTGAGCTGCATCAAATGTGCGGCCCCGATTTTTGGCCCGGCCGCTGACCGCACCACCTTTGCCAAGATTTAATCGCGCGGACGGGACGCCGTAAGGTCGCGGCGGCCATGTTGCGTGCAAGGCGACACCTGACCCAACATGGACATTTCGACATGAATGACCGCGTCAATTCCGACATCACCACGTCCCGCAGGATCTTGAAGCCGCGCCGGCTCGCGCTGCTCGGCACCGTGGCCGCGCTTGGCGTGGCTGTGCTGGCGGCATCTCCCGGCTCTTCGCCGCTCGGCGTGACCTCCTTCATCGCGCCGGCCCAGGCCGCGGAAAGCGCTGCGACTCCGCCGGGCTTCGGCGACCTCGTCGCCAGGGTCAAACCTGCCGTCATCTCGGTGCGGGTCAGGATCGACCAGGACAACGACAAGAGCGCGATGCTGCAACAGAACCGGATGGATTCCGACGAGGACGCGCCGTTCGACCAGTTCTCGCGGCAGTTCGGCTTCCGCCTTCCGGGTGGCATGAACGGCATGCCGCGCCAGCGTCACCAGATGGTCACGGGCGAAGGCTCCGGCTTCTTCATCTCAGCCGACGGCTATGCCGTGACCAACAACCACGTCGTCGACCACGCCGAGTCCGTGCAGGTCACCATGGACGACGGGACGAGCTACACCGCGAAGGTGGTCGGCACCGATCCGAAGACCGATCTCGCGCTGATCAAGGTCGATGGCAAGAAGGACTTTCCCTTCGTCAAGTTCTCCGACCAGAAGCCGCGGATCGGCGACTGGGTGGTCGCGGTCGGCAATCCCTTCGGCCTCGGCGGCACCGTGACCGCCGGCATCGTCTCGGCGAGCGGCCGCGACATCGGCAACGGCCCCTATGACGACTTCATCCAGATCGACGCGCCCATCAACAAGGGCAATTCCGGCGGCCCGGCCTTCGACATGAGCGGCAACGTGATCGGCGTGAACACTGCGATCTTCTCGCCGTCGGGCGGTTCGGTCGGCATCGGCTTCGACATTCCGGCCACAACCGCAAAGCTCGTCGTCGCGCAATTGAAGGACAAGGGTGCGGTCACCCGCGGCTGGCTCGGCGTGCAGGTGCAGCCGGTGACATCAGAGATCGCCGACAGCCTCGGCCTGAAGGAGGCGCGCGGCGCGATCGTCGACAATCCGCAGGACAATAGCCCGGCGGCAAAGGCCGGCATCGAGGCGGGCGACGTCATCACCGCCGTCAACGGCACCGCGATCAAGGACTCCCGCGATCTCGCCCGCACCGTCGCCACGCTGGCGCCGGGCACGTCCGTGAAGCTCGACGTCTTCCACAAGGGCGCGAGCAAGACGGTGACCCTCGCGCTCGGCGAGCTGCCGAACGAGCGGCAGGCTCAAGGCAAGGCCGACGAGGGCAAGGCGCAGCCGGGCAACGGCACGCCGCGCCTCGGGCTCAGCCTGGCGCCGGCCGGCGACGTGCAGGGCGCCGGCCAGAAGGGCGTCGTCGTCACCGAGGTCGATCCGCAAGGGCCAGCGGCGCAGCGCGGCATCCAGACCGGCGACGTCATCCTCAATGTCGGCGGCAAGCCCGTCGCCAATGTCGGCGACGTCCGCGCCGAGCTGGCGCAGGCGAAATCGTCCGGCAAGAACAGCGTGCTGTTGCAGGTCAGAAGCGCGGACGCGACCCGGTTCGTCGCGGTGCCGCTCGCGTAAGTCGAGCTCCACCAGCGCAAATCCAAAAGGGCGGCCTTCGGGCCGCCTTTTCTCGTTTGCATCCGGGATACCAACAGCCCGCCGATAACATTCTCGTTAACGGCAGCATTGGTGACGGGTTCGTCCGAAAAAGCCGCGTTCGCTCGTCAGAGTTCGAAATCGCGTGTCGCCTTGGCGGCAATGAAGACGCCAAGGCGAGCTGCTAGAGTGGAACTTCGGACGTCCGGCCGTTTTGTGGAACCGGCCGGCGGTTCGTATTTGATCGGTGCCGACATGGATCGATTGAAGCTCTCGCTGAGATGTGCGCTGCTCGTGGCGCCGCTCGTACTGTCGGCTGGAAGCGCCCTGGGGCGTGATGACGGCCGCTACGCCGATTCGCCGCTCAAGCCCTGGTTCGACAGTCTGCGCAGCCATCTCGGCCCGTGCTGCTCGGATGCCGACGGATTTGCCGTCTCCGATCCCGATTGGGAATCGCATGACGGGCACTATCGCGTCCGCCTCGATGGGCAGTGGGTCGATGTGCCCGATGAAGCCGTCATCACCGAGCCGAACCGCGCCGGTCGCACCATGGTGTGGCCGGTGAAGACCGCGTTTGGCATCTCGATCCGCTGCTTCATGCCGGGCAGCATGATCTAGCGCCGATTGCCACTACCGCTTGGCGGATTTGCGCTTGGACTTTTTCTTGGCTGCTCTCTTGGCCGTCTTCTTCTTGGCAGTTTTCTTCGAGGCCTTTTTCGGGACCTTCTTGCCTTTCTTGCGCGCCTTCGACAGGCCGATTGCGATCGCCTGCTTGCGGCTCTTCACGCGTCCGCCGCGACCACCGCGGCCGCTCTTGGCCGTGCCCTTCTTGTAGCGCCGCATTTCGCTTTCGACATCGCTCCCGGCGCTGCGCGAGTAACGGCGCTTCTTTGCCTTGCGTGCCATTCAGATTCTCCCTTGGCCGGGAGAAAACCATTCGACACAGGCATGGTTCCGAAGGCGCGCCCGCAACGTCCGGATGCGCGACGCAGCCTGGCTAGAAGGAATTCGCCAGTTCGATCTCCGCCTCGAGCACCTGGATGCGGCGCGCAGCTTCAGTGAAGGACAGACCCCGATCATATTGCGTGGGCTGATAGGCCTCCTCGCTGAGCCGCTTCAACCTCAGGCCTTGTGCCCGCGTCATCTGCTCCGCGAGGAAAACCCTGGCGTCGTATTTACCTTGAACCTGCATCTGGCCTCTCCGTTCTGAAATCGTGACTTGACTATATGTTCTTATTTTGTTCTAACAAGCCATGGACAACAGAATTAATGAAATTCGACGTAAGATCAGTGCCTTGAGGCTGGAAATGGCCGATGTCGAGGCGTCCGTGCGCGAGCTCGTCGACCGCGATCGCGACTGCACAGAAAAGGCCCTGGCGCAGATGGATCTGCGCCGGAAAATCAATCTGCTGATCGGCGAATGGAAGGCGGCTGGCGGTGGTGATGTCCTGCCGGATGTTCGCGATCGTGTACGTCTTCGTTCCCTCAAGAAAGCCGCTGATCCCGCGCGCGCAATCGTGCGTCGCTGAGACATTTGGGAGCGTGCCGTGGAGGAAGACCCGGACACGTACCGGATCTTGAGACTGCGCGCCGAGATCCTGGAGCTGGGGTCCGCGATCCGGCAATTGCAGCGTGAGGGTCTCGACGACGCTGCGGCCCAGCTTCTGATCGCGCGCAAGCGGGCGCGGCTCGACCATCTCGTGAAGACAAACTCCGCAGGCGGCCCGAACATCGCCGACATCCGGCGCAGCTAAAGGCGTGCGCCGACGATGTGGCGTGAGAAGGATTGTATCGAACAGCAAAGCAAGAAGGCCCCGCGATCACGGGGCCTTCGATGAACGGCGGCGAGTCTACTTGGTGTTGCCAGTACCCTTGTTCGTCATGGTGCCGCCCTGATCGGAGCCGGGACCGGAGCCGCCCTGACCGGAAGGATCGGCGCCCTTGGATTTCGTGTTGGCGCCCGTCGTCTGCGAGGACGACGTCGAGGACTCATGTTTCGCCTTGTGCGACTTCGCCTGTGCGGCGAACGGGGCGGCGGCGAGGCCGGTTGCCAACATCACGGCGAGGGCGAGCTTGGTCGTCTTCATGCGCAGGAACTCCCTGAGTTAAAATGACGCAGGCAGCCAACTGCCATTCGCCGCAGGAGTTCCCGGCAAAGCAGCCTCGCGGGTTTCACGCGCGCTTCAAAATTCCTTGTCCTCGGCGATGATGAACACGATGCCCGTGAGCATCGCGCCGATCGCGAACGTCGTCACCAGCGTGACGACGAAAACGGCCGCGGCTGAATCTCCGCCATGGTTCAGCAAATTTGCCACCGCCGGGTTGGACAGAATGAGCACGAGACCGAAGGCGAGGCCGATCGCCGCGCCCATCATCGCGTGCGTCAAGAGCGTGATGATGCCGGAAGGAGAGATCAGCCTTGGCGACTTTTTCGGCGACTTTTTCGCGCCCATGGAACCGCCCTCGATCTTGCATGCAACGCAGCCGGCGATTGCGGGTTCCATCGGCATGAACGATTTGTCACGTCGGGCTTCATCCGACGTTCATGCCCACCTTGCGACCATGGAGCCCGTCAACACGGGAACATTCGATATGGGTAAGGTTGTCTTTCTCTATCGCTCGCTGGCCTATCGAAACGCGGCCGCCGACATGCTGCGCAAGGCGCGCAAGCTGCCGCGCGGTGCTGAGCGAAGCGCGGCCCGCCGCTATGCGATGGCGTTACGCGATCTCGCGCAAACGGAAGCTTGGCTCGAAGGGCGCATCGCCCATGAACCTCGGCCGGTGCGGCGCATGAAGGTCGCCGCGTCGGGTTAACCCGACGCGCGCTGGAGCGCGAGGGAGGTGGTGCCCTCGAACTTGCCGTGCGCGGCGCCGGTTGGGGTCTTCCGGGTCAACGGCACTTCCAGGCGGCACAACAGGCCCTCGGCGCGCCAATCGAATTGCGCCTTTCCGCCGAGCTGGGACTCGACGCTCGCAAGCAGGCTCCGCGTGCCGAAGCCGCGAGATTTCGGCGTCCTCACCAGCGGACCGCCGGATTCCTCCCAGATCAGTGTGAGGTGATCCTCCTCGACCTGCCAGCCGATCATGAGCCGGCCCGACCGCGTCGAGAGCGCGCCATACTTGGCCGAGTTGGTGAAAAGCTCGTGCAGCGCGAGCGCCAGCGTCTGGGCGGTTGCCGGCAGCAACTGAACCTCGGGCCCCGCCAGCTTGATCTGGCCACCGAGCGAGTAGGGCGCGAGCTCCTCGTCGATCAGCTTCGAGAGTTCGGCGCCCTGCCAGCTCGACAGCGACAGGATCGTATGCACGCGCGCCAGCGCGTTGATGCGTCCCTCGACGGCGTTGACGTAGGCCTTGACCTCGTCGGCACGGGTGAGACGCACGATCGATTGCGCCAGCGCCAGCGCATTCTTGGCGCGATGATCGACTTCCCGCGCCAGCAGATTCTGCCGCTCCTCGGCCCGCTTGCGCTCGGTGATGTCCACGGTGACACCGCTCACGCGCACCACGCGGCCGCTATTGTCGGCGGTGGCGGCAGCCGTGCCGACACACCAGCGCACATCGCCGTCGGGCCGCACAATGCGGAATTCCGTCTCATAGGCGCGTGTGCCCTTGCTGAATTCGGCGATCGCCTTGCGCAATTGGTCGACGTCATCGGGATGCAACAGTGCCTGAACGTTGGCCGGATTGACCTCGAAGCTCTCCGGGCTCACGCCAAAGATGCGATACTGCCCCTCGTCCCACATCCAGTCGCCGCTGACCCAGTCCCAGTCCCATGATCCCATCTTGCCGGCGGCGATCGCCATGCTGCGACGCTCTTCGCTCTCGCGCAGCTTCGCCGTGGAGTTCTCCAATTCCGCGGTGCGTGCACGGACACGGTCTTCGAGATCGTGGTTCAGCCGTTCGAGCTCGCGGGTCTTCCGGTACAGCTCGGCAAACACCTTGACTTTGGCGCGCAGCACCTCCGGCACGACCGGCACCGGAACATAGTCGACCGCACCCATCTCATAGCCGCGCAACCGGTCGATGTCGCTCACCTGAATGGCCGAGATGAAGATCATCGCCGTCTTCTGGAAGCGCGGATGCTCCCGGATCATCGCCGCGAGCTCGAAGCCGTCGAGCTCGGGCATGCAGACGTCGACCAGGATCACCGCGATCTCGGTCTTGAGCAGAACCTCCAGCGCTTCGCGGCCGGACGAGGCGATCACGAGGTTCTCGCCGAGTTCCTTCAAGATCACCTCATAGGCGAGCAGCTTGGCCGGCTGGTCGTCGACGAGGAGGATGTTGACCTTTTCGTGGTCCATTCGCGCATCCAGCTCAGCGGTGCAGCCACATGCGGATCGCAAGCAGCAATTGATCGGTGTTGACGGGCTTGGCGAGGTAGTCGGACGCGCCGGCCTCCAGGCATTTCTCGCGGTCGCCCTTCATCGCCTTGGCGGTCAGCGCGATGATCGGCAGGCGCAAGAAGGCCGGGTTCTCGCGGATCACGCCGATGGTCTGATATCCATCCATCTGAGGCATCATGATGTCCATCAGGACGATGGCGATTTCCGGGTTGGACTCGACCAGCGTCACCGCCTCGCGGCCGGTGGTCGCCGTCAGCACCTTCATGCCGCGCCGTTCCAGCACGCTCGACAACGCGAAGATGTTGCGGGCGTCGTCGTCGACGAGCAGCGCGGTCTTGCCGATCAGGTCCTCGTCGGAACTGTTCAGCTTCTCCAGCATGCGCTGCTTCTCGACCGGCAGTTCCGTGATCACGCGATGCAGGAACAACGCGGTCTCGTCGAGCAGGCGCTCCGGCGATTCCACGCCCTTGACCACGATGCTGCGCGCCATGGTGTGGAGCTCGGCATCTTCCTCCGCCGAGAGCTCGCGGCCGGTGAACACCACGACCGGAATGTTCGAAAGTGCTTCGTCGTGACGGATCTGGTCCAGCACCTCGAAGCCGCTCATGTCCGGCAATCTCAAGTCCAGCACCACGCAATCGCAGGGCGCCTCGCGCAGCGTCGAGAGTGCGCCTGCGCCGGTGTCGGTCGTCACGATCTCGATGTCGTCGTGATGCAGGAGCTCGCGGATCGAGAGCCGTTCGGCTTCGTTGTCCTCGACGATCAAGAGCCGCTTGCGTCGCGGCCGCGCATATTCCTTGATCTGCGTCAGCGCGGCCGAAACCCCTTCGGTCGTCGTCGGCTTGTTGACGAAGGAGAAGGCGCCGCGCGCCAGCGCATGCTGGCGGTCCTCGTCGAGCGTGATGATCTGCACGGGGATGTGGCGCGTCAGCGGATTGTGCTTGAGCTGGCTCAGCACGGTCCAGCCGAGCATGTCCGGCAGGAACACGTCGAGCGAGACCGCTCTCGGCTGGTATTGCTTGGCAAGTTCCAGCGCCTCGGCACCGCGGGCCGCAACCAGCACCTTGAAGCCCTTGTCGCGTGCGAGATCGACCAGCACGCGTGCGTAATGCGGGTCATCCTCGACGATCAGGAGGATGCTGTCGCCGGGTTCGAGGTTGAGGCGGTCGTCGGGAAGCTGCTCGATGACGCGCTGCTCGGGCGCCGTCGGTTGCAGCGCCGGCGGCTGGCTGTATTGCTGTGGCGTGGCGCGCGGCGCAAGTGTCGGGCCGGAATATTTCAACGGCAGATAAAGGGTGAAGGACGAGCCCTTGCCCGGTGCGCTGCGCAGATGGATTTCGCCGCCGAGCAGGCTGGCGAGCTCGCGGCTGATGGCGAGGCCAAGCCCGGTGCCGCCGTATTTGCGGCTGGTGCCGGCGTCGGCCTGCTGGAAGGCCTCGAAGATCAGCTTCTGCTTCTCCAGGGGAATGCCGATGCCGGTATCCGACACCTCGAACGCGATCACGGCCGGCGCGGAGTTCAGCACCGGGTGATCCGTGCCCCACCCGCCGAGCGCACCGCCGACCTTCAGGCGCACTTCGCCTTCGGCGGTGAACTTGAAGGCGTTGGAAAGCAGGTTCTTCAGGACCTGTTGTAGGCGCTTGGAGTCGGTGACGATGCTGCGCGCGAGGTTCGGGTCGACGTCGATTTTGAATGACAGGTTGCGGTTTTCCGCCTCGTGCCGGAACGGCCGCCCGACGGTTTCGAGCAGGTTCGCGGTCAGGATTTCCTCGGCGTCCACCGTCACCGTGCCGGACTCGATCTTGGAGAGATCGAGAATGTCGCTGATGAGGTTGAGCAGGTCGGTGCCGGCGCCGTGGATGGTGCGGGCGAATTCGACCTGCTTGGCCGAGAGGTTGCCGTCCGGGTTGTCGGTGAGCTGCTGTCCGAGGATCAGGATCGAGTTCAGCGGCGTGCGCAGCTCGTGGCTCATATTGGCGAGGAATTCGGACTTGTACTTCGAGGTCAGCGCGAGCTCGGTCGCCTTCTCCTCGAGCGCGCGGCGGGCCTGCTCGATCTCCTGGTTCTTGCGCTCGACCTCGACGTTGCGCTCGGCGAGCTGCTGCGCCTTCTGCTCGAGCTGGTCGTTGGTCTGCTGCAATTCGCGCTGCTGGGTCTGAAGCTCGCCGGCCAGCTGCTGCGACTGCTTGAGCAGGCCTTCGGTCTGCATCGTCGCCTCGATCGAGTTGAGCACGATGCCGATGGAGTCGGTGAGCTGCTCCAGGAAGGTCATCTGCGAGGTCGTGAACGAGGTCAGTGAGGCGAGCTCGATCACGGCCTTGACCTGGCCCTCGAACAGCACCGGCAGCACCACGAGGTTCTTCGGGGCGACGCGGAACAGCGCCGAGTTGATCGGCACCACGTCGGAGGGAATATCCGCGACCACGCGCGGCCGCCTGTCGAGCGCGCATTGGCCGATCAGGCCGTCGCCGAACGGCAGTACGCGCTGGTAGGGGTAGATGCCGTCGCCGGCGTAGGAGGCGAGCAGCAGGAGCCGTGGATTCTCCTCGTTCTCGACCTGGTAGATCACGCCGGTATGCGCGTTCACCAGCGGCGACAGTTCGGTCAGCAGCAGCCGGCCGACGGTGGCGAGGTCGCGCTGGCCCTGAAGCATGTTGGTGAATTTCGCGAGGTTGGTCTTCAGCCAGTCCTGCTCGGTGTTCACGTCCGTCGTGAGACGGAGGTTCGTGATCATCGTGTTGATGTTGTCTTTCAATTCCGCGACTTCGCCGCGGGCGTCGACCTGGATCGACCGCGTCAGGTCGCCCTTGGTCACGGCGGTCGCCACTTCCGCGATTGCGCGCACCTGCGAGGTGAGGTTGGCCGCCAGGAGGTTGACGTTGCCGGTGAGGTCCTTCCAGGTGCCGGCCGCACCGGGCACGTTGGCCTGGCCGCCGAGGCGGCCCTCGACGCCGACCTCGCGCGCCACCGACGTCACCTGATCGGCGAAGGTCGCGAGCGTCTCGGTCATGTTGTTGATGGTGTCGGCGAGCGCCGCCACCTCGCCCCGCGATTTCATCGTCAGGTTCTGCTTGAGGTCGCCGTTGGCGACCGCGGTCACCACCTTGACGATGCCGCGCACCTGCTCGGTCAGGTTCGCGGCCATCAGATTGACGGTGTCGGTGAGGTCCTTCCAGGTGCCGGCAACGCCGGGCACCGCGGCCTGACCGCCGAGCTTGCCTTCGGTGCCGACCTCGCGCGCGACGCGGGTGACTTCACCGGCGAAGGCGTTGAGCTGGTCCACCATGGTGTTGATGGTGTTCTTCAGCTCGAGGATTTCCCCCTTCACGTCGACGGTGATCTTGCGCGACAGGTCGCCGCGGGCCACGGCCGTGGTCACTTCGGCGATGTTGCGGACCTGCGTGGTGAGGTTCGCAGCCAGGAGGTTGACGTTGTCGGTGAGGTCCTTCCAGGTGCCGCCGACGCCGGGCACGACGGCCTGACCGCCGAGCCGGCCCTCGGTGCCGACCTCGCGCGCCACGCGCGTCACTTCGGCGGCGAAGGAGCGGAGCTGCTCGACCATGGTGTTCAGGGTGTCCTTGAGCAGCAGGATCTCGCCGCGCACGTCCACCGTGATCTTCTTCGACAGGTCGCCGCCGGCGATCGCGGTCGCGACCTCGGCGATGTTGCGGACCTGGGCCGTCAGGTTCGAGGCCATGAAGTTGACGTTGTCGGTGAGGTCCTTCCAGGTGCCGGCGACGCCGGGCACCTCGGCCTGGCCGCCGAGCTTGCCTTCGGTGCCGACCTCGCGCGCGACGCGCGTCACTTCGCCCGCAAAGCCGTTGAGCTGGTCCACCATGGTGTTGATGGTGTTCTTCAGCTCGAGGATTTCGCCGCGCACGTCCACGGTGATCTTGCGCGAAAGGTCGCCGCGCGCCACGGCGGTGGTTACCTCGGCGATGTTGCGGACCTGGGCGGTGAGGTTGCCCGCCATCGAGTTCACGCTGTCGGTGAGATCCTTCCAGGTGCCGGCGACGCCGGGCACGTTGGCCTGGCCGCCGAGCCGGCCCTCGGTGCCGACCTCGCGCGCCACGCGCGTCACCTCGCCCGCGAAGCGGTTGAGCTGGTCGACCATCGTATTCAGCGTGTCCTTGAGCTGAAGGATCTCGCCGCGCACGTCCACCGTGATCTTGCGCGAGAGGTCGCCGCCGGCGATCGCGGTTGCGACCTCGGCGATGTTGCGGACCTGCGCGGTGAGGTTACCGGCCATCGAGTTGACGCTGTCGGTGAGGTCCTTCCAGGTGCCGGCGACGCCGGGCACCTCGGCTTGGCCGCCGAGCTTGCCTTCGGTGCCGACCTCGCGCGCGACGCGCGTCACTTCGCCGGCGAAGGCGTTGAGCTGGTCGACCATTGTGTTGAGCGTTTCCTTCAGCTGAAGGATTTCGCCCGACACGTTCACGGTGATCTTCTTCGACAGGTCGCCCTTGGCCACGGCGGTGGCGACTTCGGCGATGTTGCGGACCTGCCCCGTCAGGTTCGAGGCCATCGAGTTGACGCTGTCCGTCAAATCTTTCCAGGTGCCGGCGACGCCGCGCACCTGGGCCTGGCCGCCGAGCTTGCCTTCGGTGCCGACCTCGCGGGCGACGCGCGTGACTTCGCCGGCGAAGGCGTTGAGCTGGTCCACCATGGTGTTGATGGTGTCTTTCAGCTCGAGGATCTCGCCGCGCACGTCCACGGTGATCTTCTTCGACAGGTCGCCTCCGGCGACCGCCGTCGTCACCTCGGCGATGTTGCGGACCTGTGCGGTCAGGTTCGACGCCATCGAGTTGACGCTTTCCGTGAGGTCCTTCCAGGTGCCGGCGACGCCGAGCACGTTGGCCTGACCGCCGAGCCGGCCCTCGGTACCGACCTCGCGGGCGACGCGCGTGACTTCGCCGGCGAAGGCGTTGAGCTGGTCGACCATTGTGTTGAGCGTTTCCTTCAGCTGAAGGATCTCGCCGGACACGTTCACGGTGATCTTCTTGGAGAGGTCGCCGCCGGCGATGGCGGTGGCGACGTCGGCGATGTTGCGGACCTGCGCGGTCAGGTTCGACGCCATGAAATTGACGTTGTCGGTGAGGTCCTTCCAGGTGCCGGCCACACCGGGCACCTGGGCCTGGCCGCCGAGTTTGCCTTCCGTGCCGACCTCGCGTGCGACGCGCGTCACTTCGGAGGCGAAGGAGTTGAGCTGGTCCACCATGGTGTTGATGGTGTCCTTCAGCTCCAGGATTTCGCCGCGCACGTCCACCGTGATCTTGCGGGACAAGTCGCCGCGCGCCACGGCGGTGGTGACGTTGGCGATGTTGCGGACCTGAGCCGTGAGGTTGCCGCACATCGCGTTCACGGAGTCGGTGAGATCCTTCCAGGTGCCGGCGACGCCGGGCACGATTGCCTGGCCGCCGAGCTTGCCGTCGGTGCCGACCTCGCGCGCCACGCGCGTCACTTCGGAGGCGAAGGAGCGGAGCTGGTCCACCATCGTGTTGATGGCTTCCTTGAGCTGAAGGATCTCGCCGCGGACGTCGACGGTGATCTTCTTGGACAAGTCGCCGTTGGCGACCGCGATCGTCACCTCGGCGATGTTGCGAACCTGGTTGGTCAGGTTGTTCGCCATCGAGTTGACGCTCTCGGTCAGATCCTTCCAGACGCCGGTCACCTCGGGCACCTGGGCCTGGCCGCCGAGCTTGCCTTCGGTGCCGACCTCGCGCGCCACGCGCGTCACCTCGGAGGTGAACACGCCGAGCTGCTTGATCATGGTGTTCACGATGTTCGCCGACTGCAGGAATTCACCGCGGAGCGGACGGCCGTCGACGTCGAGCTTGACGGTCTCGAGCAGGTCGCCTTGCGCCACCGCCGCGACCGCGCGGGTCACCTCGCGCGTCGGCCACAACAAATCGTCGATCAGCGTGTTGACGGAGCCTTCCATGTCGGCCCAGGAGCCGGAGGCGAGGCCGAACTTCACACGCTGCCGGGTCTTGCCCTCGCGTCCCACCACCTGGCCGACCAGCTCGAGCTGCTGCGCCATGCGCTGGTTGGCGGCGATGATTTCATTAAAAGTGTCGGCGATCTTGCCGTCGATGCCGAGATAGTCGCCGCTCATACGCACGGAGAAATCGCCGCTACGCATGGCCTGTAAGGCGAGGAGCAATTCCGGTCGGGAATCGGGCTCCGACGTACCGTTGATTTTTGGCTTTGGGACGCGACGACCGGAGCGTGATGCAGATCCGGGATCGAGGTCGCTCATACTGATTCCCCCGCAAGCGTCGGCCGAATCTTAGGCGTGACGCAATTAGTCAAACTAGAGCGTCAGCCTAATTCGAAATCAAGCGCCAAGGTTGCGGCGCGAGGAAATGGAACCTGCTTTGCTCAGCCCGACCACAGCAACGAAGAAAAAGCCGATTGGTTCCAAACGGTTCCAAAAGAATTTTGGGCCGGTTCGCCGCCTCTGCTGGCACTTGCCTGCCAATCGGCGGGGCGGGCACCACGGGCGGCGGCGGACGAAGGACGAAAGGGGCTATTTGTCTGCCATCGTCCGCTCAGCATCCTTCATCTGCGAACGCAGCACCGGCAGCTGGCCGTGGGCAAAGGCGGCTAGTGCGGCGTTGTCGGGAGCTTTGAGATAGTGCTCGAGCAGGCCAATGGTGGATTCATATTCAGGGATCTGCGCGGCATAGAAGGTTCGGACGTAGGCCGGTCCGTCCGAATTGTCGGGCTCGGCGAGGCTTGTGCTCGCCGTTGTCTTGCCGACGCGCGGCTCAGCGCCGATCGCCTCTTGTATGTCCTTCAACGCTTTGTCGCGTTTCGCCGCTTCCTCGGCGCGCAGGGCGGCGAGGTTCTTCATCTCCGCGTTGCCCTTCAGGTCGGTGCTTTCCAGCAGGCCCTGCTGGAAGCGGCTGAACGCGTAGAGGCCGTTGATGACATCGGTCGCCGTCGGCACGCGTTCGCCCGGCCTTCGCTCGCCGGTGCTATCGGCAAGCGCTGCGGTGCTGATGAACATCAGGATGATCGCGACAAGAACTCGCATCGATATCAATGACCGATGGCGTGCAAGGTTCCCTGAACGTTACGATCCGGTAAGGGCGGTTGCGACGCGACAGTTCCGTCCCCACGTCATGATTCATGAAACAGTCTGACATTTACAGGGACAACGCCGACAACTGCTTGCAACTCGCCGAGCGGGCGGAAGGGCAACCTGCCTATAAGCGCTATTTGCGCATGGCAGACGCCTGGACCGCGCTCGCGACAGAACAGGACTGGCTTGATGGCGAAATTCCGCCCGTAACGACCCGTGCCTCCCAAAAGCAGGATGCATAGGCGCTCTCGTTTGGGTGTGACGCCGCGCACGGAATGCAAGTGACCAATCCAGGATCATTCGGGAACAGTCAATCGCGTTGATTTTCGATTCCAGAAGGAGATTTTGCAATGGCTCCACGTCTTGCTCTTCTTTCACTCATTCTCGCTTTTGGCGTCTCGGTGGCGTTCGCGACGGTGACGACGGTGCGGCAGGTGCATCTGGAGAACGCATCGGCTGCGGTGCATGCGGCGCATAGCTAGCGCCGCGGCCTCTCGCCTGAACCGGAACATTCGACGCGCCGGTGCGTAAGCGCTTCGGGACATCTGGAGAAGCGAGAGGACATCATGGCGCATTCCGACCACGGTATCGTCAGGGATCAGCGCGCGGAGGATCAACCGCGCGACAAGCAGCGTGCGCAGACCGCGCACAAGACGGGCTCGCACAAGACGGGATCGAAGGGCTCGCCGTCGCGCGAGGCGACGCGCGATCCCAAGCTCAACGACAACAACAAGACGCCGGGATCCGGCGTGATGCCGGACGATTCCGGCGACGCCCCGACAGGCTAGTTCTCGCAAGGAACGAATCCCTGCGCGAAGAGTCGACGGATTGCTTCCGGTTGTCATGCCCCCGGTGCGCCGGAAGCAATCTCCAAGGACGGCCCTGGCACCCCACTGTGCCGGGGTCGTTCTGTCTTGCGAGGCCGATCGAATCAATCCTCGGCGTCGTTCTCGGATTTTCCTGGGGCGTGTCCGTCTGGCCCCCGGCCAAATACACCAAACTCGCTTGATTTGACGCCCGTTGACGGGTCGATGCTCGTCTCGATGCCCGCGGCTGCGAGTCCGAATTTGAGCAGTTCGCGTACCGCTGCGGCACGCGTTGGCATGCGGTGCTTGAACCGGAAATCATCCACTGCGGCCAGCTCTTCCGGGGAAAGCATGACTTGGAGCCGCTCGGCGCGAAGGTCGTTCATGGTCAATCACGCAAATTGAGCAAGAGCAAATTGAGCAAGATGAGTAATTTGCTAAACCGGCCAACTTGCCGCGAGTTCCACAGGAGTCCAAAAAAGCGCCAGTTGAGCAATATAGTCTAAATAAATCAATAGGTTAGTTGAAACGATTCGCGCGGAGGCGCATTCTCATAGGGAAAGGGAGATGCGTCATGACGGACGAGGTCAGGTTACCCCGCAAGCTTTCTGAGGAACGCGAAGCACAAAGGCCGGTGCGTCCAAGCCATCAGAAGGTCATTGAGCAAGTCGAGCGCTGGGCCAACAGCCCGG
Source organism: Bradyrhizobium sp. B025 (assembly GCF_042257955.1). Classification (NCBI taxonomy): domain Bacteria; kingdom Pseudomonadati; phylum Pseudomonadota; class Alphaproteobacteria; order Hyphomicrobiales; family Nitrobacteraceae; genus Bradyrhizobium; species Bradyrhizobium sp. B025. The sequence goes on from NZ_CP170150.1 coordinate 2,109,263, forward strand.
GCCTGCAACCCCCGAGGACGGACGATGCGAAGACGGTCTGAGCCCCACACATTCGCGCAACGTCTCGACGCGCACAGGCAACGGCTCGAGCATGAGCTTGCGAGCTTGCCGGTCGGCGTTCAGCGCGATTCCGTTGCCGCGCGCATCGAGCAGCTTCAGACCGCGGCCGAGATGTTTGAATTCCTGATGCCGCGGGAAGCTCTGGTGCCTCGCTGACCGCGGCCGGCATCAGGACGTTGAGCGTCGGGAAGCGATGTGAAGCTTTCGCCTCAGCCACCAGATCGACACGGAGACCGCGGCCCAGGTTGCGACGGCAGCGACGAATGCGCCGATGGTGCCCACCCAGCAATGAAGCGCAGGACCTGTTCGGTCATTGCCGTGCCCGCATCCTGCGCTTGTGGATCGGTTTCGCCAGCGTCCATTGCCGCAGCAGCCCGGCTAGTCGGCCGGATTGCGGCCGGTACGCGGATTGATGGGGTCGGTCGGCTTGCGCCGCAATCGCTCCGGCAGGAACGGTTCTTCCGGCGAGGCCGACGGCGCTGACCGTACGTCGGCATGGTGCTGCGCACGCTCATGCGGTGTCTGGGTGGAGTTGATGTGCCGCTTCACGTCGAGCCCATCGACGGGATCGTTGACGCCGTGCTGGATGTCGCGAAAGTCGCTCATGGTTCATTTCCTTTAAAGACTCAGAGAACCGCTCGTTTCCGGCGATGTTCCTGATGAGTCGCCGAACCGAACCCAATTTGGAACGATCACAATCGGAACCGGTTGGTCCACGCACTGGCTGAGTGGAGAAATGAGATGTTGAATCAACGCGAACTGGACCGCAGCGAAATGGGCCGGTTGATCGGCAGCGACAGGGTCGAGGGAACGTCGGTCTATGGCGCGGATCGCAACAAGATTGGTTCAATCGAGCGGGTGATGATCGACAAGATCAGCGGCAAGGTGTCCTACGCGGTGCTCGGCTTCGGTGGATTTTTGGGCGTCGGCAATGACCACTATCCCTTGCCGTGGCAGTCCCTGAAGTACGACACCGATCTCGGTGGCTACGTGACCGGGATTACAGCCAAGGAGCTGCAAGGCGCGCCGAAATATGGTGATCAAAGCGATTGGAACTGGGGTGACGATGCTGCGGTGCGCGGCATCAACTCCTACTATGGCGTTCCCTTCGCGTAGGCCCCGCACCAGAGGAGATCCGATGAGCAAGGAAAAGCCCACCGACGATCCCCGTCATCAGAACGATTGGGGATCGCACGCCCAGACGGACAAGCCCTGGAAGGGAAATCCGGAGAAGGAGCAGCGATCGGGCGAGGCGAAGCCCGATCTGGAAAAATGGCAAACCACCAAGACGCACTGACCCAGGTGCGCCGAGGCTGAAAGTATCACGAATGAAGAGCGCGGCATCGGCACCGCGCTTTCGCCCGCGATCGTCAACCGTGCCGATGATCTCACGGCGGCAGTGCTGCGCGCGCCAGCGCCGCTCAACCCACCGTTTCCCTCCGCCCGGGCCCCGCATGCACATGCACCTGCTTCGCATGCAGCACCTTGCCGCATTCCGAGCACACCATCACCGGGTCGAACAGCTTGCCGCAAGTCTTGTGCTCATGCAGCATCGGGCGACCGCGCTCGTCGCCCATGTGGGTGTCGCCCCAATGCACCATCGCCATGATGATCGGGTAGAGGTCGAGGCCCTTCTGCGTCAGGATGTATTCGTAGCGCTTGGGCGCCTCGGAATAGGGGACGCGGCGCAGGATGCCGAAACGGACCAGCTTCTTCAGCCGCTCCGACAGAAGATGCCGTGTGATCTGGAGCGAGGACTGGAATCCCTCGAACCGTCGCACGCGCAAAAAGCATTCGCGCAGGATCAGAAGCGTCCAGCGGTCGCCGACCACGGCGACGGTGCGGGAGAGCGAGCAGGACTCTTCGTCCAGCGTGTCCCACTTCATGATACGGTCTCCGACGCAGGCGTAGTAAGTCAGAAAAAGGAACTGACTTGAATGATCAGTGCAATTTGCACATGAGACTAGCATTCTGCCTCGCAATTTGACAGTTCTATTTTAGAACTATAGCCTTTGCTCCAAACATATCCGCACCGGAGGAGGCGACCTTGTCCAAGCGAAACGCGACAGCTGCCGTGATCGGGGCCGGCGATTTCATCGGCTCCGAAATCGCGAAGAAATTCGCCGCCGAAGGTTTTTCGATCTTCGCCGGCCGCCGCAACGGCGACAAGCTCGCGCCGCTGGTGAAGGACATCGAGGACGCCGGTGGCGAAATCCACGCGCGCTCGCTCGATGCGCGCAAGGAGGAAGAGGTCATCTCCTTCCTCGATGACGCCGACAAGCACGCGCCGCTGGAAGTTTGCATCTTCAACGTCGGCGCCAACGTCAATTTCCCGATACTCGACACCACCGAGCGCGTGTTCCGTAAAGTCTGGGAGATGGCCTGCTATTCCGGCTTCCTGGCAGGCCGGGAAGCTGCGCGGCTGATGCTTCCGCGCGGCGGCGGCAAAATCTTCTTCACTGGCGCAACGGCCTCCTTGCGTGGCGGCAGCGGCTTTGCCGCGTTCGCCAGCGCAAAGTTTGGTCTGCGTGCGGTGGCGCAGGCGATGGCGCGCGAGCTTGGGCCGAAGAACATCCACGTCGCCCATCTCATCATCGATTCCGGTGTTGACACCGAGTGGGTGCGGCAGCGCCGGCTCGAAGCGCTCGGCCCGAACGCGCTCGACAATCCCGACCTGCTGATGCCGCCGTCGGCCGTGGCCGATTCCTATTGGCAGCTCTACCAGCAGCCGAAGAGCGCTTGGACATTCGAGATGGAGATCCGGCCCTTCGGAGAGAAATGGTGACCGCGGCACGAGACTGCGGCTAGACTGATCCCAAGAAAACCGAAATCCGGGAGGAAGCCTACGTGAAGACCGCGATCACCGAACTGTTCGGCATCGAGCACCCCATCATCCAGGGCGGCATGCATTTCGTCGGCTTTGCCGAGCTGGCTGCCGCCGTCTCGAATGCCGGCGGGCTCGGCATCATCACCGGCCTCACGCAGAAGACACCGGAGCTGCTGGCGAAAGAGATCGCGCGCTGCCGCGACATGACCGACAAGCCGTTCGGCGTGAACCTCACGTTTCTGCCGGCCTTCTCGGCACCGCCTTATCCGGAATACATCGCGGCCATTGTCGAAGGCGGCGTCAAGGCGGTGGAGACTGCGGGTCGCAGCCCGGAACAGTATATGCCGGCACTTAAGGCGGCCGGCATCAAGGTGATCCATAAATGCACGTCAGTTCGCCATTCCCTGAAGGCCGAGCGCATCGGCTGCGACGCCGTCAGCGTCGACGGCTTTGAGTGCGGCGGCCATCCCGGCGAGGACGACATTCCGAACATGATCCTGCTGCCGCGCGCGGCAGAGGAATTGAAGATCCCGTTCGTGGCCTCCGGCGGCATGGCTGACGGGCGCAGCCTCGTCGCGGCGCTGTCGCTGGGCGCGGCCGGCATGAACATGGGCACGCGCTTCATCGCGACCAAGGAAGCGCCGGCGCATCAGAACGTGAAGAACGCGCTGGTCGCCGCCACCGAGCTCGACACCCGTCTGATCATGCGGAGCTTGCGCAACACCGAACGCGTCCTGAAGAACGCCAATGTCGATCGTCTGCTCGAGATCGAGCGCGAGAAGGGCGACAAGCTCACCATCGACGACATCCACGACCAGGTCGCGGGCGTCTATCCCAGGATCATGCTGGACGGGCAGATGGATGCGGGCGCCTGGAGCTGCGGCATGGTCGCAGGCCTCATCCACGACATCCCCTCCTGCAAGGAACTCGTCGATCGCATCATGAGTGAGGCGGAAACCATCATCCGCGGCCGCCTGATGGGGTTCCTGGACGGGACGGGTGCGACACGAAAGGTCGCCTGAACACCGCCGAACTTCTTAACCACGGTGGGACTTGACCGCTGGAATTGCGCGCGAGGCTTCCTAAATAGGGGTAAATTACCCCTTTAATAAATCAATTTCAGGAGGCGTCCGTGGTCCTGAAGAGCGCTCATTTTGCTGTTGCCGTTGCCCTCGTGCTCGCATGGGGCGGCGCATCGCGCGCTGATGACTACAAGCCCGATGAATATTTCGGTCTCGATCTGTCCAAGGCGGTGTTGTCGCCGAAGCGGCTCGGGCCGGAGACGCGGTTCGCACCGGTCGCGTTAGAGGCCCGCGGCGGCAACGAGGCGCAAGCCCGTGCCGAGCCGGTTGACGTGCCGAAGAAGGTCGCGGCCGAACGCGTGCACGTGGCCGAACCGAAGGCCGCGCACGTCAAGGCCGCGCAGCCGCGTGGTGCGGCCCGGACCAAACTCGCGCATCGCCACGGCAATCCGTTGGATGCGCAGGCGAGAGATACCCGTATCCAGACCTGGCCGTGCCGCTCCGGCGGCATCTGCAACTGGCAGCGCTAGCCGCGGACACGCCTTCTTCACCTCGCCCCGCTTGCGGGGAGAGGTCGGATTGCGAAGCAATCCGGGTGAGGGGGTACAGGTCCATCGATGATCTCACCTGTGGAGAGAGGCCCCTCACCCCAACCCTCTCAGGGCGAGCAAAGCTCGTCCCGACCCCGTAAGAACGGGGCGAGGGAGCGCACCGCGCTCGGGGCTGCATCTCACACGTCATCCCCGCGTCGCAAAACCGTAGGCGCGGAGTCAAGAAACCGTAAGGGTAGGAGTCAAGGAGCGCAGGCACCTTCCGTCGCGATTCGACGAAGGTCTCCTGAATGGCAACGCTCCGCGCCCCGCGCGCATGGACCCGGCGGCAATTCCTGGTCCGCTCCACCTCCGGCCTCGCCTTGGCCGCGCTCGCAAAGCCATCCATCAGCCGTGCCGCCGACCGACCGCAGATCGCCGGCGGCATCCAGTCCGGCGACGTCTCGGACGGCTCCGCCGTGATCTGGGCGCGCGCCGATCGGGCCGCGCGCATGCAGGTGGAATGCTCGACCGTCGAGAGTTTCAAGACCATTGTTGCCGCGGCCTCCGGCGACGCGCGGCCGGACGCCGACTTCACCTCGAAGCTGCTGCTGAGCGATCTGCCGCCAGGGCAGGACATCTTCTATCGCGTCCGCTTCGATGACATCGCGACCGGCATCGCCGGCGAAAGCCGCGTCGGCCATTTCCGCACTGCGCCGGCCGCAGGGCAATCGATCTCGTTCCTGTGGTCCGGCGACACCGCGGGGCAGGGCTGGGGGATCGACCTCTCGCGCGGCGGCTATCGCAGCTATCGCACCATGCTCGACAACCGCCCTGACTTCTTCATTCACTCCGGTGACCATATCTACGCCGACTGCACGATTCCATCCGAACAGAAGCTGCCGAGCGGCGAGACCTGGCGCAACATCGTCACGGAGGAAAAATCGGAGGTCGCGCACACGCTGGCGCAGTTTCGCGGCAACTACAAATACAACCATCTCGACGAGCATTTTCGCGATTTCCACGCGAATGTGCCGATGTTTGCGCAGTGGGACGATCACGAGGTCACCAACGACTGGTCACCGTCCGGCAGCTATGACGAGGCCGGTTATGAGGACGACGGCACGCCGCGCCTGGTCGCGCGCGCCCGCCGCGCCTTCTTCGACTTCATGCCGATCCGCGACATCGGCGCACGGCAGGGGCGGGTCTATCGCAAGATCGCTTACGGTCCGCTGCTCGACGTCTTCATGATCGACATGCGCAGTTTTCGGGGTGACACCTGGAACAAGGGCAGCGATCATCGCGGCTGGATCCTCGGCGCCGAGCAGTTGGCCTGGCTGAAGCGGGAGCTGGCCGCCTCGCGCGCGACCTGGAAGGTGATCGCCGCCGACCTGCCGATCGGCCTGATCAGTCTCGATGCGGTCGCGCTCGGCAATGGGCCGCCTGATAGACGCGAGCACGAGATCGCCGATCTGCTCGGCTCCATCAGGCGCGCCGGCGTGCGCAACGTCGTCTGGCTCACCGCCGACATGCACTACACCGCCGCGCACTACTACGATCCCAACAGGGCGCAATTCCAGGACTTCGAACCGTTCTGGGAGTTCGTCTCCGGCCCGCTGCATGCCGGCACCTGGGGCCCGGGCGAGCTCGACGACACTTTTGGTCCGGTCGCGATGTACCAGAACGGATGCAGCGAAGCGCAGGGCGAGAACCTCGCGCCCTGCTTCGGATTGCAGTTCTTCGGCCGCGTCGACATCGATGGCGCGAGCGGCGTGATGACCGTGACGCTGAAGGACGTCGACAACCGCGACCTCTGGTCGGTCGACATCGTGCCGCAGTCGCAGGCGCGCCCGACCGTGGTCGCGCAGCATTCGTGAGGCCGGTTCGTCATGCCCGGGCAGGAGCGCGAAGCGCGTCTTCGCGCTAGATGTTCCGGGCATCCACGTTCTGCGTGCCAAGGGGCAAGTCGTGGATGGCTGGGTCAAGCCCGGTCACGACGTTGGGGAGGCACTCAGTGCGCCGACGCTAACCCGATCTTGATTGGCCGCTCCGCGTCTCCCGCGCTACACTGACCGCTCCCGCCACCTCGTTTCCATCAACGAAGCGTCTGTCCCCGCGGCCTCACCGCGGGCATCTCGCGGGCTGAAATACGTCAGGAGCCTGTTTTATGGACAATCTGAACACACAGGGCATCAGCATGCCCAAGCTCGGCCTCGGCACCTTTCGCATGCAGGGCGATGCCTGCCGCGCCGCGGTCGAGAGCGCGCTGTCGGTCGGCTACCGCCACATCGACACGGCCGAAATGTACGCCAACGAGGAACCCATCGGCGCCGCGCTCGCCGCGGCCCGGCTGCCGCGTGGTGAGTTGCACGTCACCACGAAGGTCTGGCACGAGAATTTGGCGCCGGATGCGATCCGGCGGGCCTTCGACGCCAGCCTGAAGAAGCTCCGGCTCGACCACGTCGATCTCTATCTCGTGCACTGGCCGTCCAAGTCTGCGAACTGGGGCGCGGTGTTCGAGACCTTGATGAAGCTGAAGGAGGAGGGACGCACGCGGGCGATTGGCGTTGCCAATTTCACCACGGCGCTGCTCAAGATCGCGGTCGAGGACATCAGGGCGCCGATCGCCTGCAACCAGATCGAATATCACGCGATGCTCGATCAATCGAAGGTGCTGGCCTATCTCAATGCCAGGTCGATCCCGCTGGTCGCCTATTGCCCGCTGGCGCAGGGACGCGTTGCCTCCGATCCGGTGCTGGCGGAGATCGGCGCCAGGCACAACGCGACCGCTGCACAGGTTGCGCTGAAATGGCTGCTCGACCAGGGCGGCGTTGCGGCGATCCCGAAGGCCTCGCGCCGCGAGAGCCAGCAGGCCAATCTCGATGCGCTGAAGATCACGCTCGACGATGCCGACCGCAACAAGATCGCAGCGCTACCGAAGGACAGGCGTTGCGTCAATCCCGGCTTTGCGCCGGCGTGGGACTGACCATAAGCACGTCGCGAACGCAAAGAAATGGCCCCGCGAGGGGCCATTTCGATGTTGCGTTGCGCGTTAGTCCCAGTGGTGATGGCTGCGCTTGACCACGACGACACGATCGCGATGGTGCCAGCCGCGATGCCAGCCATGATCACGATGCTCGCGCATTTCGGCGCGGGCACCGTAACCGTAGCCATGGTGGCCGTCCCTGATCACCACCGTTTCGGCACTCGCCATCGTCGGTGCAATGATCGCGAGCGCGCCGAGAGCAGCAACCACATAACCAAGCTTCTTCATGATGTCCTCCTCCAACTCAATGCACATGAGAACCGCGCATTCGCGCGAACGTTCCGGAGGAACTGGCAGAGAATTCTGAACGGATGTTCAGATGCTCAATCGCAGCGTTGCTGCGCAGGGGTCGGCGCGCCCGTGGCGACGTATTTGCCGTCCCTGATCGTATATGCGCCGCGCTCGCTGCGATTGTAGATCGCGCGCAGGCTGCCGTCCTTGGCCAGCAGCAGCCCGAACTCGCGGGTCTGATGCAGCGATGGAAAGTACACCATCACATTGAGCAGGCCCTCGGCGTTGACCGTGGCGGACACGACTTCGTTCTCGTCCTTGGCCTCGCCGAAATTGCGCCGGTACATCACCCGGCCGTCCTTCTGGATCTCGTAAGTCAGGAGCGCCCCCCTGTCGCGGTCGGGCCGGGCCGCGCAATCGACCGCCCATGAGCCGAGCAGGCCCCATTGTTCGACCGTCGCCGCAAGCGTCTCGGCACCGGCCGTGGACGTGAACGCGACCCACACCACCGCCGCCGTGGTCCAGCGGCTCAACCAACGCGTCATGTCCTGAAAGGCCCCACCTCGAAGAATTCCAAAGTGTAGCATCCCGCCCGCGGTCGTCCACGCCAGCCGCCGATCGCTCGCGAATTTGATCCGCGTCAATGAGGCCGGCCGTATCGGGGGTAGGATGGCTGCTCCCGAAGGCGAACGTGGATAGACCAATGCTGAATCAAGTCATGGATTTTGCGGGCGAAGTGCTGCCGGGGAGCTGTGCCGTGCCGCCTTATTCGGAGACCGCGTTTCTGGCCGAGCTGGGCGACCGCTTGAAGTCCTCGCGCACGCGCTGCGACCTCTCGCGCCGGGAGCTGGCCCGCCGCTCCGGGATTTCCGAGCGCTATATCGCCCAGATCGAGGCCGGCAAGGGCAACGTCTCGATCGTCCTGTTGCTGCGGCTGGCCTCCGCGATCCACGGCAGCCAGCCCCAGGCGGCTTGACGAGGCGTTAAGCCCGCTTCTCCACATTGGCGCTGCGGGCCGGCACGCCGAACTCCTTGCGGCAGACCTCGGCCAGCACAGCGACGCCCTCGCGGATCTGCTGATGCGTCGGGCTGGCAAAGCACAGCCGCAGGCGTGAGCTGGAATGGCTCTTGCTGGTGGACCATTCCGGCCCCGGATTGATCGAGACACCGGCGGCAAGCGCGGCCTGATAGAGCTTCAGCGTATCGACCTGGTCGGGCAGCTTCACCCACAGGAAGATGCCGCCCTTGGGCTCCTCGAACTCCGCCGCCGTTCCGAACTGCTCATTGAGGGCTTCCATCAGCGTATCGAGCTTGGTGCGCAGCGTCTTCGTCAGGGCCGGCACGTGGCTTGCGAAATGCGGCTTGCAATAGGCCGCCAGCACCATCTGCTCCAGCGCACCGGAGCCGGCATCCGTCTTCAGCGACAGCATCCGCGACATCACATCCCAGGGCGCGACGATGAAGCCGACGCGCAGCGCCGGCGCGATCGATTTCGAGAACGAACCGATGTGGATCACGCCGCCGTTCGGGCTCATCGCATAAATCGCCGGCGGCCGCTGTCCCGACCAGACGAGATCGGCATAGCAGTCATCCTCGAAGATCGGCACGCCATACTCGGCCGCGAGCCGCACCAGCTCGGCGCGGCGGCTCTCCGGCATGATGCTGCCGGTCGGGTTCTGCACCGTCGGGATGGTGTAGATGTATTTTGGCCGGATGCCCCGGCTCTTCAGATCGGCCAGCGTCGTGGCCAGCACGTCCATGCGCATGCCGTCCGCATCGAGCGGAATGCCTGCTACGTTGACGCCGAGCCGTGCCAGACGGTTCAGCGAGCCCTGATAGCTGTCCTGCTCGAAGATCACGGTATCGCCGCGGGCGAGCAGCGTATTGTTGACGAGGTCGAGCGCCTGGAGCGAGCCCGAGACGATCAGGAGATCGTCGACCGTGCAGTTGATGCCGGCATCGCGCTTCAGTTTTGTTACGAGGAATTCGCGCAGCGGCAGGTAGCCTTGCGGCCCGTGCGCCAGACCGTAAGTGGCGAGCGATCGGCCCTCGCGTTGCAGGGCGAGGTTGGCCGCCTCGATCAGCTCATCCAGCGGCACCTGCTCGGAATCATTGTTGCCGCCGACAAAGCTGTATTTGGCAAGGCCCGTCCAGCGCGCGGAAGGGGCCGGCAGCCCTGCGGGAAACAGGGGCGCGAAATCGAAGCTGGACGTCATGGGAGCGTTCCTCGTGTTGTTCTTGTTGAGCGGCCGGCTTTGCGCCGGCCTGCCTTACGTCTTGTTGGCCGTCCGGGTCGGACGGCTTCTACTTCTTTGTGGCAGTCCGGGTCGGACGGCCCTGGCTGATGAAAGCGTAATGCGCATTGGCGACGCCGCCAACCATCAAGGCCTCGACCACCGGCTCGGCGATGTCGCCCGTTGCGGCCCAGTCGACAATGAAATTGGCCCCGGTCCCGCCGCGCACGTCATCGGTCGGAATGAAGATCGAGACGGTGGCGAGGGGCTTCAAGGCCACCGGCGCTTTCAGATAGCTCTCGACCTGTTTGCCTGCGGTGTCGAAATAGGCGATGCGGTTGACCACCAGCGGCTGGCTCTCGGAGGCGTTGTGAACGCTCAAGGTCACCGAGAAGTCGACGCGCAGCTTGCCCTGGCTCATCGCGACGCTGGAATAGGCCGGCACATAGAACCCGCCGGCGACGGCGAGTTGCTCCTTCGGCAGCACAGTGAGCGAATCGGCAAAGTTTTGTTCGATATTGACCTTGGATTGCGCCGCGGCCGGCAAGGCGAACGCGAACGGAGCTAGCACGGCTATCAGCCAGAGCACGATCCGCATGTGACGAATTGCTCGCTTGCCGCGGCGCAACCTGTCTCTAGGGTGCGGCAAAACGGACCAATTTCGCATGCATGAGCTTATTCGCGACATCACTCTCTGTATCCTGTTTGCCTGGATGCTGGGCCTGCTCGCCCATTTCTCCCGGCAACCTCTGATCCTGGCCTACCTTATCGCCGGCTTCTGCATAGGTCCATTCGGCGCCGGCTGGGTCAAATCGCAGGAATCGATCAGCGTCATCTCCGAGCTCGGCCTGATCTTCATGCTGTTCATGATCGGGCTGGAGATCGACCTGAAGAAGATCGTGCGGGCGGGAAAGGTGATCCTGTTCGCGGCGGGCGGCCAGCTGCTCGGCGGCTGCCTGCTCGGGGTCCTGTTTTTCGCCGGCATCGGCCTGTCGCTCGGCGGCGGGCATTTCGATGCGGTCTATCTCTGTATCGCCTGCGCGCTGTCGAGCACCGTCATCATCGTCAAGGTGCTCTACGAGAAGCGCGAGCTCGACACGCTGCCCGGCCGCATCACGCTCGGCGTGCTGGTGCTCCAGGACATCTTCGCCATCCTGTTCCTGGCGGTGCAGCCGAGTCTTGCCAATCTGCAAGTGAGCGTCATCCTGCTCTCGATCGGCCGCGTCGCGGTGCTGGTCGCCGCCGCGCTGCTGGTCAGCCGCTATGTGCTGCCGCGCCTGTTCCACCAGATCGCCCGCCGGCCCGAACTGATCCTGCTCGGCGCGCTCGCCTGGTGCTTCCTCGTGGCCGAGACCGCGGAGCGGCTGTCGCTGTCGCGCGAGATGGGCGCCCTGATCGCCGGCGTCTCGCTTTCGACCTTTCCCTATGCGCTCGACGTCACCGCCAAGGTCACCACGCTGCGCGACTTCTTCATCACGCTGTTCTTCGTCGCGCTCGGCATGACCATTCCCGTGCCCGGCCTCTCCGTGATCGGGCTTGCCTTGATGATCGCGGCGTTCACGGTGGTGAGCCGGCTCGTCACGACCTTCACGCCGCTCTACCTGATGAAGCAGGGGCTGCGTGCCAGCCTGTTGCCGGCCCTGAACCTCGCGCAGATCTCCGAGTTCTCGCTGGTCGTGATCCAGACCGGTGTCACCGACAACCACATCGCAGCCGAGACGGCGAACGCGGCCTCCTTCGCCTTCGTGGTGCTGGCCGTGCTCTCGACCTTCGTGATGACGCGCAGCGACGAGATCGCCCGCTGGGCGATCGGCCCGTTGAAGCGGATCGGCCTGCGCGATCTCGATCACGGCAATGGCCATGCCGAGGAGGGCCACGAGGGCGGCCATGGCGAGGCTCGCCGCATCGTCATCCTGGGCTTTTTCCGCGCGGCGAGCGCGCTGCTGGCCGAGATCGAACGGCAGGCGCCGGTGTTGCTCGAGCAGATCACGGTGGTCGATTTCAACCCCAATGTGTACCAGACCCTGCTTTCACGCGGCCTGCACGTGATCTATGGCGACATCAGCAGCGCGGACACGCTGCTCCATGCCGGCGTCGGCAAGTCCGAGATGATCATCCTCAGCGTGCCGGATGCGCTTCTCAAGGGCGCCAGCAACGAGAAGCTGGTCCGCCACGTCCGCACCCTCAACCCGACCGCCATGATCGTGGCTACGGCCGATCTTTTGTCGGATGTCGGCGAGCTCTACGAGGCCGGTGCCAGTTACGTCACCGTGACCCGACTCAGCGACGCCCACGAGCTGTTTACCGTGATCGAGGCCGCCCAGGCCGGCCTGCTCGCGGATAAGCGCGCCGAGCTCGACCTGCGGCTCGGCGAGCGGAGAGAGGTGCTGCCCTGACGGCGTCCGGCCGTCTTCCTTCCGGGGTTTGTGCGCCTATATCCCTGGTATCTTCGGTGCAAGCCTGAGACCCGCCGCCCTGACGGCCGTCTGGCATATGCGGTTGCGTCCAGGACACTAGCGCTTGGGGCCAAGTCCGGCTAAGGCGTCCGGCTAAGCCTCCGGCCCATAACCGATAGAGATTGGGAAATGCCCGATACCGTCCAGGAAGTCTTGCAGGCCTTTGCCAGGGGCGAGCTCGTCGTCGTCACCGACGATGAGGACCGCGAGGGCGAGGGCGATCTGATCGTCGCGGCCTCGCTCTGCACCGCCGAGAAGATGGCGTTCATCATCCGCCACACCTCCGGTATCGTCTGCGCGCCCGTGACCACGGAGGACGCGCGCCGCCTGCGGCTCGATCCCATGGTCGCCCACAACGATTCCGCGCATACCACCGCGTTCACGGTCTCGATCGACTACAAGCCCGACGGCGGCACCGGCATCTCCGCCGAGGAGCGCGCCTCGTGCTGCCGCGCGCTGTCCAATCCCAATGTCGGCGCCAACGATTTCGCCCGGCCCGGCCACATCTTTCCGCTGATCGCCAAGGACGGCGGCGTGCTGCTGCGCTCCGGCCATACCGAGGCCGCCGTCGACCTCTGCAAGCTCTCCGGCCTGCCGCCGGTCGGCGTCATCAGTGAGCTGATGAACGACGACGGCAGCGTGATGAAGGGCGAGCAGGTCGCCCGCTTCGCCGCCCAGCACAAGCTCAAGCACGTCACCATCGCGGACATGATCGCCTACCGCCAGGTGCGCGAGAAGCTGATCGAGCGGGTCTCGACCTTCGTCACCGACAGCCCGATCGGCCCCTTGCAGGGCTATGCCTATCGTTCGCCGTTCGATTCCATCGCCCACGTCGCCTTCGTCTACAACGGCGTCGGCGACGGCAAGAACGTGCTGACGCGCTTCCACAAGCCGAACATCGTCAAGGACATCTTCACCGGGCACAAGCGCATGGCGGCCGTGCTCGAGCATTTCGAGAGGTCCGGCCGTGGCGTGCTGGTTTACTTGCGCGACGGCGCTGCCGGCGTGCCGGTGGCTCCGCTGCCCGACGAGACGTCGACGGAGGCCGACCGCAACCGCCAGTGGCGAGAGATCGGCGTCGGCGCGCAGATCCTGCGCGATCTCGGCGTCACCTCGATCCGGCATCTCACCTCCTCGGTGCACGACTACAAGGGCCTGTCGGGCTTCGGCATCGAGATCGTCGCCAACGAGCTGCTCGAAATCTGACGACGTCGTTTCCGGGCGCGCGCCGTTGCGCGAGCCCGGAATGATCGAAACCAGGATGCAATTGAACTTGTTGCCGCGGCGCTTTACTTTGTCGGGCAATTGTTGACGGAACCAGACGCGAAAGGACGTTTCATGAGCGTGCGCCCTCAGACCAAGGACAAGCCGGCTGCGGCTTCTTTCCAGTGGGACGATCCGTTCCTGCTCGACGAGCAGCTTACCGAAGACGAGCGCATGGTGCGCGACACCGCGCGCGCCTACGCCCAGGACAAGCTGCTGCCGCGTATCACCAAGGCCTATCTCGAAGAGACGACGGATCGCGAGATCTTCAACGAGATGGGCGAACTCGGCCTGATCGGCATCACGCTGCCCGAGGAATATGGCTGCGCCAATGCGAGCTACGTCGCCTACGGCCTGGTCGCGCGCGAGATCGAGCGGGTCGATTCCGGCTATCGTTCGATGAACTCGGTGCAGTCCTCGCTGGTGATGTACCCGATCTACGCCTATGGCGACGAGAACCAGCGCAAGAAATACCTGCCGAAGCTCGCCAGCGGCGAGTGGGTCGGCTGCTTCGGCCTGACCGAGCCCGATGCCGGCTCCGATCCGGCCGGGATGAAAACCCGCGCCGAGAAGGTCTCCGACGGCTACCGCCTGACCGGCAGCAAGATGTGGATCTCGAACGCGCCGATCGCCGACGTGTTCGTGGTCTGGGCCAAGTCGGCCGCGCATGACAACCAGATCCGGGGCTTCGTGCTGGAGAAGGGCATGAAGGGCCTCTCCGCGCCGAAGATCGGCGGCAAGCTCAGCTTGCGCGCCTCCATCACCGGCGAAGTCGTGATGGACGGTGTCGTGGTTCCGGAAGACGCGCTGCTGCCCAACGTCTCCGGCCTCAAGGGCCCGTTCGGCTGCCTCAACCGCGCCCGCTACGGCATTTCCTGGGGCGCGCTGGGCGCAGCCGAGGACTGCATGCACCGCGCCCGCCAGTACACGCTCGACCGCAAGCAGTTCGGCAAGCCGCTGGCCGCGACCCAGCTGGTGCAGAAGAAGCTCGCCGACATGGAGACCGAGATCGCGCTCGGCCTCCAGGGCTCGCTTCGCGTCGGCCGCCTGATGGACGAGGGCAAGTTCGCCCCCGAGATGATCTCGATCATGAAGCGCAACAATTGCGGCAAGGCGCTCGACATTGCCCGCGTCGCGCGCGACATGCACGGCGGCAACGGCATCTCGATCGAGTACCACGTGATGCGCCACGTCCATAACCTCGAGACGGTCAACACCTACGAGGGCACCCACGACGTCCACGCCCTGATCCTGGGCCGCGCCATCACGGGCATTCAGGCGTTTTTCTGACGAGGTCATCCGTCATTCCGGGGCGCGCGAAGCGCGAACCCGGAATCTCGGGCCGCATTATTCCTGTTCCATCGAGATTCCGGGTCTGGCCCTGACGGGCCATCCCGGAATGACGTCAAAGAACAAAGAAGAAGCCATGTCCGACAACGACGACGTCCCGTTCAACCGCAACTTTCCACTCAAAGCCGGAATCGTCGAGGAAGTCCGCCCCGGCGTGCGGCGCGTGCTCTGTAACAATCCGAGCCCGTTCACCTTCAGCGGTACGGTCAGCTACATCGTCGGCACGGGCAACGTCGCGATCATCGATCCCGGTCCTGATGATGCGGCGCATGCGGCTGCGTTGCTCGATGCCGTGCGCGGCGAGACGGTGAGCCACATCTTCGTCACCCACACCCACCGCGACCATTCGCCGAATACGGCGCGGATCAAGCAGGCGACCGGCGCGCCTGTTTATGCCGAGGGCCCGCACCGCGCCTCGCGCCCGCGCTTCGAGAGCGAGAAGCACAATCCGGAATCCGGCGTCGATCGCGATTTCGCGCCCGATATCAGGATCGCTCATGGCGACGTCGTCGAGGGCGCGGGCTGGCGCCTCGAGGCGGTGGCGACGCCGGGTCATACCGCCAACCATCTCGCCTTCGCCTGGCCCGAGCGAAAATTCAACTTCGTCGGTGACCACGTGATGGGCTGGTCGACCTCGATCGTTGCGCCGCCCGACGGCTCGATGATCGACTACATGGAATCGCTCGATTGCTTGGCCGCCCGCGAGGAGGATCTCTATTTCTCAGGCCATGGCCCCGAGATACCGGATGGTCCGCGCTTCGTGCGTTTCCTGATCCGCCACCGCAAGGCGCGCGAAGCCTCTATCCTGCATCGTCTCGCCAAGGGCGAGGCCGACATCCCGACCATGGTGCGCGCGATCTATATCGGCATCGATCCACGGCTGACGACGGCCGCGGGCTATTCCGTGCTGGCGCATCTGGAAGATCTGGTCGCCCGCGGCGTGGTGGCGACGGATGGCGATCCCGTGATTGGCGGGACATACCGGATGGCGGGAGCCTAGCTCACCGTCACTTCTTCACCGTCTTCGCCGGTGCCTTCGGCGGCGTCACCGGGGTCTTCTTCACCGGCTTCAGCGCGTCCGCATCGGCGGCGGTGTTGAGATCGTCGATGAATTTTGTGACGCGGGCGGCGTTGCTGCCGAGGTCGCTCTCGAAATAGCGCGAGGCGGAGCGGATATCGACGCGGGAATCGTCGCCGTCGGGCACAACCCTGATGGAAATGTCCTCGCGCAAACCCATGATCGGCGTGCGCGCCACCGCCTCGATGCGTCCGATGCGGCGCGGCGGCTGCGGCGCGCGCTCGTCGATGACGAGCCATTTGCGCTTGTTGACGATCTGGAGTGCGATCGCATAGGCGCGGTCGACCGGGATCTCGAGCTCGATCGGCTCGATATCGGGATAGAAATGGCGCTGCTGCTCGGCCGAATAGAGGCCGGCATAAACCGCGGTATTGGCGCCTTCACCGGTGCGCAGGCGCGCCAGCGCGTCGAAGCGGGGCGGGTCGATCGGGTCGGTCGTGACGTCGTGGATGGCCGGCAGCTTGCGGTATTGCAGGCCGAGATAGGCCGGGTAGGCGAGGATCATGCCGTCGATCAGGAAGGCGAGCAGGATGCGCGCCATGCCGCGCGAGCCGTTCTGCCAGATCGCGGCGAAGCCGGCGAGGCCGAACAGGATCGAGAGCGCGGCGATGGCGAGGCCGCCGAAGAAGGTGGCGAGCGCCGGCTTCGGCTCCAGAAAGCCGAACCGGACGACGAGGATCGACACCGCCACCGCCACCACCGCGAACACGGCCAGATTGCGCGCCCAGCTGGCGAGGCTGGACACGGGCTCCGACTGGTAGGGAGCGGAAAACCTGCGGGCCATCGGGTGAGCTCTGCCGGGGTTTTGGAGGCGGTGCCGCGCCGATCTGGCGCGACGATAGGAGGCGTTGAGACCACGCCCCGGCGGCAAATTCAAGGGAGACCGGGTTGCTACTGCCCGTCATTCCGGGGCGCCCGAAGGGCGCCCCCGGAATCTCGAGATTCCGGGGTCGATGCCGTTGGCGTCGCCCCGGAATGACGTGTAAGTCCTACGCCGCCGCGTTCGGGAAGCGGTAATCCTTGAACTGGTCGCGCAGCGCGGTCTTCAGGATCTTGCCCGTGGCGGTGTGCGGGATGCCCTCGACGAAGGCGACGTCGTCGGGCATCCACCATTTGGCGATCTTGCCGTCCATGTACTTCAGGATGTCCTCACGGCTGGCCTGCTGGCCCTGCTTGAGCTGCACGATCAGCAGCGGCCGCTCGTCCCATTTGGGGTGGAAGACGCCGATCACGGCGGCCTCCGCCACGGCCGGATGGCCGACCGCGAGGTTTTCGAGGTCGATCGAGGAGATCCACTCGCCGCCGGACTTGATCACGTCCTTGGAGCGGTCGGTGATCCGCATGTAGCCGTCCTCGTCGATGGTCGAGACGTCGCCGGTGTCGAAGAAGCCGTCCTCGTCGAGGATGTTGGCATCGAGCCGATAATAGGCCTTGGCGACGGCGGGGCCGGAGACCTTGAGGCGGCCGAAAGTCTTGCCGTCCCAGGGCAGCTCCTTGCCGGCATCGTCGGTGATCTTCATCTCGACTGCGAAGGGCGCGTAGCCCTGCATCTGGAGCACGTCGAGCCGCGCATCGCCGGTCGCGTTCTGGAACGGCGGCTTCAGCGCCGCGACGCTGCCGATCGGGCTCATCTCGGTCATGCCCCAGGCGTGGCGGACGTTCGAGCCCATGTCGAGGAAGGCCTTGATCATCGAGCGCGGCATCGCCGAGCCGCCGCAGATCACCATCTTCAGGTGCGGCAGCTTCAGATTGTTGGCGGTCATGTGCTGGAGCAGCATCAGCCACACCGTGGGCACGCCGGCGGTGTGCGTCACCTTCTCGGTCGAGAGCAATTCATAGACCGAAGCGCCGTCGAGCTTGGCGCCGGGCATCACTAGCTTGGTGCCCTGCGAGGGCGCGGAGAAGGCGATACCCCAGCTGTTGGCGTGGAACAGCGGCACCACCGGCAGCATCGTCTCGGAGGCGCTGGTGCCGAGCGCATCGACGTTGTTGGCCATCAGCGCGTGCAGCACGTTGGAGCGATGCGAATACAGCACACCCTTCGGATCGCCCGTGGTGCCCGACGTGTAGCACATCGCCGCCGCCGTGTTCTCGTCAAAGTCCTTCCATTTGAATTTGCCGTCGGCCTGCGCAATCCAGTCCTCGTAGGCCACCGCATTCTTCAGCGTGGTCTCGGGCATATGCGCCTTGTCGGTCAGCACGACGTAGCGCTCCACGCTGGGCAGCTTGTCGGCGATCTTCTCCAGGATCGGAACGAAGGTGATGTCGGTCATCACGATGCGGTCCTGCGCATGGTTGATGATCCAGGCGATCTGCTCGGGGAAAAGGCGGGGATTGACGGTATGGCAGATGGCGCCGATCCCCATGATGCCGTACCACGCTTCGAGATGGCGCCAGGTGTTCCAGGCGATCGTTGCGACGCGGTCGCCGAGCTTGATGCCGTCGCGCTCCAGCATCTGCGAGACCTTGAGCGCCCGCTTGTGGATCTCGGCGTAGGTGGTGCGATGGATCGGTCCCTCGATCGATCGCGTGACGACCTCCTGCTTGCCATGAATCCTGGCGGCGTGTTCGATGATCCGGTGGCAGAGCAGGGGCCAGTCTTGCATCAAACCAAGCATTCCGACGTTCCTCCGAGAAGTCGCTGGACGCGTTATCGCTCTCAGCGTTGGGCCAAAGAATTGTCATGAGTTTTAGCCTGCCGGACTTTCGCCGCAAATGGTCTTGTCGCGGCTATATGTCCGCCGGCGCGGCAATGGTTACCGTCGCGCTGGGGCTGACGCTTGGGCTCGCGGATCGGGCGGAGGCGCGAAAATATGCTGCGCCGCTCGATATCTTTGGCTTTGGTACACCACGGCCGCGCGCGAAGGTTCATTCCGCCAAGATCCCGCTACCGAAACCTCGCCCCGCGGAGGCCCCCAAAGCACCGGACGGGGCCGCACCGGAGGCCGACGGCAAGCCTTCCCCGGACAAGCCGGCCGAGGCGCCGCCGCTGCCCGAGAAGCAGGTCTCGGCCTGCCGGCTCGCGCTGACCGAGGAGATCGCAATTGCACCCTCCATCCCCGATATCCGCGGCCCCGGCGGCTGCGGCGGCGAGGATCTGGTGCGGCTGGAGGCCATCGTGCTGCCGGACAAGCGCAAGGTGGCGGTCAAGCCGGCGGCGATCCTTCGCTGCACCATGGCGTCTGCGATAGCCGACTGGGTGCGCAAGGACATGGTGCCGCTGGCTACCAGTCTCGGCTCGACCATCAGCGATCTCGACAATTTCGATAGCTTCGAGTGCCGCGGCCGCAATCGCATCGTTGGAGCGTTGCTGTCCGAGCACGGCAAGGCCAACGCCCTCGACGTCCGCGCCGTCAAGCTCGCCAACGGGCAGTCGATTGGCCTCACCGATCGCACCATGTCGCGTGACGTGCGCGAGCGTGTGCTGCATTCGGTGTGCGCGCGCTTTTCCACCGTGCTCGGCCCTGGCTCGGACTGGTACCACGAGGACCATATCCATCTCGACCTGGCGCAGCGGCGCAACGACTACCGGATCTGCCAGTGGAACGTCTGGGATCCCCTGCCGCAGATCGCGCCGCTGCTGCCGGCGGAACGGCCCGAGGAGGCGCCGCCGCGCGAGGTCGCGTCCAAGCCTGAGGCAAAGGATGGGGCTGGTGACGAGGCGGCGGAGAAATCCCCCGCGCCTGCGGACAAGCCGGCGGCCGACAAGGTCCAGCCGTCCAAGCCGGCAACAAAAAAGCGCCGGTAAAACCGGCGCTTTTGAATGTCGGAGATCGGGAGAGGCGATCAGTAGCTGCCCGCCTGGCCAGTTCCGCCGGCGCCGAGCGCCAGGCGCGAATTGTAGGGCGAGTCGCCGTGCTTCGGCTCGAGCACCACCACGATGGTGCCGACCTTGACGCGGCCATAGAGGTCGATCGCGTCCTCGTTGGTCAGACGGATGCAGCCCGACGAGATCGAGGCGCCGATATATTCCGGCTGGTTGGTGCCGTGGATGCGGAACAGCGTGTCCTTGCCGCCCGAGTAGAGATACATCGCGCGGGAGCCCATCGGATTGTCCGGACCGGGCGCAACATAGGTCGGCACGCCCAGGCGCGAAATCTCGCCCGGGGTCGGATGCCAGGCCGGCCACTCGGTCATGCTGCCGACCTTGGCGATGCCTGACCAGGCCATGGCTTCTTCGCCGACGGTGATGCCGTAACGGATCGCCTTGCCGCCATCCAGCACGTAATAGAGGTAGTGGTTGTCGGAATCGACCACGATCGAGCCGGGCGATTCTTTGCGGTGATATTCGACGATGGCGCGGCGGAACGGCTCTGCGACCGGGGTGTTTTCGTACCGGACCTTGGCGAGCAGTTCCTTGTCCTTCGGCTTGAAGGCCTTGGTGTCGGTCGCTTCGAAATGCGTGGCCTGCATGCAGCCCGACAGCATCAGGCCAGCGGCCAAAATCCCCAACTTAACTTTCAGCGACGACATGATTTGGTTCCAATCAAAACAATACCGCGCGGGAAAGCCTGAGCTTAGCGCCCAACTTCCTCGACTCCGTTAATCCCATTATCGTTGAAATCTGCCACAATTCCAGCACTCAAGGCCTTTTCCCGCGCTGCGAGACCTCAGCTGTGGCTTTTTTGCCGCAAGTTTTTCAGGTTTACGCGGGTTTTGGGGCAAAGCGTGCCGGATTGTCGATTCTGTGTCACGGTTGGGCCACGGCGTCGCCACAAATGCAAACGCTCCGTTAATGTGCTTGTCATGATGAACTTGTCAGAATCGCGCTAAAGGCTGTCATTCTGTCGCAGGTTCTCTGGAGTTGTTCATGTTTTCGGTGTTTGTTCCCTCCGAGTCCTCCCTCAAGAAGGCCGTCATCGAGGATCTCACGGCGCTGCCGGAGAATGCGGTCTGGATCGACCTCTTCAGTCCGAGTGCGGCCGAGGACAAGGCGGTGGAGCGGCTTGCGGGCATCGCCATCCCGACCCGGGAAGACATGCAGGAGATCGAGATCTCCAGCCGCCTCTATATCGAGAACGGCGCGCGCTACATGACCGCGACGCTGATGTGCCACTCCGATACCGACATGCCCCGGACCACGGCGGTGACCTTCATCCTCGGCGACCACCGCCTGGTGACGGTGCGCTACGACCTGCCGAAGCCGTTCGCCCTGGTCGAGGCCAAGCTTGGCCGCTCGTGCACGCCGGCGATCACCGGCGAGATGGTGCTGATGGAACTGCTGGACGCCGTGATCGACCGCTGCGCCGACATTCTGGAGCGCTGCGGCGCCGAGATCGACCAGGTCTCGCACGACATCTTCGAGCCCGAGAGCGAGCGCCACGGCCACGCCAAGCAATATTCCCAGATCCTGATCTCGATCGGCCGCAAGGGCGATCTGACCTCCAAGGTTCGCGAGAGCCTGGTCTCGATCGGCCGCGTCGTCGCCTTCCTCTCGGCGGTGGTTGAGGGCGTGAAATGGTCCAAGGACATGCGCGAGCAGCTCAAGACCATGCAGCGCGACGTCTCCTCGCTGACCGACCACGCCTCCTATCTCTCCAGCAAGATTACCTTCGTGCTCGACGCCATGCTCGGCGTCGTCAATCTCGAGCAGAACAACATCATCAAGCTGTTTTCGGTCATGGCTGTTGTCCTGATGCCGCCGACGCTGATCGCCTCGATCTACGGCATGAACTTCAAGTCGATGCCGGAACTCGAATGGGCGCACGGCTATCCGATGGCACTGGTGCTGATGCTGATCGCGGCCATCGTCCCGTACTGGATCTTCAAGCTCAAGAAGTGGCTCTGATACCTACCGAGACCTTACGCCGTTCGTCGAGACATGGTGGTTGGTGTCGCAGAATAGAGCGGGATTGCGGCGTCGCGGTGATGCGTGGCTGCCGCCCCAATTCCTCCGGTAAAATTTGAGCGGTGAGCTGAACGTTTGCGCGAAACTTGTCTGCGATAAGTAGTGCGTAGCCGCGAGGAACAGCCATGGTTGAAAAACACATAACGTCGCCCCGGAACGTCATCGATCTGGCGAACTATCGTCAGGCCCTGGCGAACGGCAAGGCGTCGTCGATGTCGGCACGCATGTGCCGGCACTGTGGTGCTCCGCTGCTCGATGGTGAGAACGACGACGACTGCTCGACTGCATTCAGCACGGCCACGCCAAGGCCGCGCGAGAGGTCACGTCGGATTCGACTCGATTGAGCAACGGAAGGTAAGGGCGATCCAGGTCTTGCGGCGGCTTTGTCTGGATCGCCTGCTTCCCTAGGCACTTTTTCCAATTCCGTCATTGCGAGAAGCGAAGCGACGAACCAATCCAGACCGTCTCCGTGGGGGCGGCCTGGATTGCTTCGCTGCGCTCGCAATGACGACCGCTAAAAGCTGGTCTAGACGTGCTGGCCGCCGTTGATGTGGATCTCGGCGCCATTGACGTAAGACGAGGTGTCCGTGCACAGCACGTAGACGATCTTGGCGACCTCGTCGGGCGTGCCGAGCCGGTGCATCGGGATCTGCTGCTCCACGATCTTCTCGGTGCCGGGCGACAGGATCGAGGTGTCGATCTCGCCCGGCGCGATCGCGTTGACGCGGACGCCGACGCGGCCGAAGTCCGAGGCCATCTCGCGCGTCAGGGATGCAAGCGCGGCCTTGGAGGTGGCGTAGGCCGCGCCTGCGAAGGGATGCACGCGCGAGCCCGCGATCGAGGTGACGTTCACGACCGAGCCCCTGGCCGCCTTCAGCTCCTCGATAAGTCCGCGCGCCATCATGATCGGCGCGAAGAAGTTGACGTGGAAGACATGCGTCCAGGTATCGAGGTCGGTGTCGACCGAACCGAGCCGGGAGCCGCCCGGGCCCTTCGGCGAGATCGCGGCGTTGTTGACCAGCGCATGAAGCATGCCGCCCTCGAGGCGGTTGCGGATTTCGGAGATCGCGCGGGTCGTGTCCTTGGGGTCGGCGAGGTCGACCTGGATGTGGTCCTCAGGGCCCGCATCCCAGGGGCAGTCCTCCGGGAAGGGATGCCGCGAGCAGGTGATGACGCGCCAGCCCGCCGAGGAGAAGCGGATCACGGTAGCATGGCCGATACCGCGGCTCGCTCCGGTCAGGAGCAGCGTGCGTCGCGGTGCGTTTGACGAATGCGGCATGAAGGTCTTTCAGGTCGGGGCCTAAGGGTACATCCGCGTCTTGGACCACTTCTGGCCCGCGGCGTCACGACGAAATTCGATGCGGTCGTGCAGACGGAATGGGCGATCGTGCCAGAACTCGATGCGGACCGGCGTGATGCGCCAGCCGCTCCAGCCGGGCGGCCGTGGCACCTCGCCGATGATGTATTTGGCCGCGACTTTTGCGATGGCCTGTTCGAAGGCGAAACGGCTCTCCAGCGCCTCGGACTGCTTGCTCGCCCAGGCGCCGATCTGCGCCTGCTTGGGGCGGGTGGCGAAATAGGCGTCGGCCTCGGCGTCGGTCACCGGCGTCACGTTGCCGCGGATGCGGACCTGACGGCGCAGCGACTTCCAGTGAAAAAGTAACGCTGCCTTAGGATTTGCGGCGAGTTCACGGCCCTTCTGGCTCGCGATGTGGCTGTAGAAGACAAAACCCTCGGTATCGAAGCCCTTCATCAGCACCATGCGCACGTCAGGCAAGCCGTCCGGGTCGACGGTTGCGAGCGCCATGGCATTCGGATCGTTCGGCTCGCTCTTGATCGCTTCGTTCAGCCAGGTCTCGAACAGCGCAAAAGGCTCGTCGGCGGCGGTGAAATCACCGGATGTTAAGGGTGTCTGGTGTTTCATCGAGGTCGTGTCGGTCATGTCTGGAGTCCGAGTTGCGTTCCGCGGCCCAAAACGCGTTGTTGTCCGCTACCGCCCTATATAGGGCATGGGGACGCGTTGGCCTATCGGCGATCCGGCCGTCCGGCCTTGTCATGACGATGGTCCTGATCGGCTTCGGCGCCGGCGGCTGCAGCTTTTCGCGCAACGACACCAGCGCCTATGCCAAGGCCGACGACAGCGACCTCACCGGCTCGATCGCGCGGCCGGCGAATGACGCAGCACCGACCGAGACCGATCTTGCCTTCGCCCGCAACGCCGCCTCCGACGTGCTGAGCAAGGGCGACAAGGATTCCAGCCAGCACTGGGAGAATCCGGTGACCGGGGCGCGCGGCTCGGTGACGCCGATCGCGCAATCCTATGCCGCCGAGGATGGCCGCAGGTGCCGCGACTTCCTCGCCAGCTACGTCAACGGCAATACCGAAAGCTGGCTCCAGGGCGCCGGCTGCCAAAGCAGCCGTGGCCGTTGGGAGATTCATACGCTAAAGCCGTGGCGGAGCTAGGATTCGGCCGGCAATCCTAGTTGCAAAAATGCCACTCTCTCCCCACATGGTTCGCAGGTGGGGCGGGGAGCCCTTTGAACAATTCGATTTCTTTGAAGGAGACGTGACGGATGCGCGACCCCTATGAGGTCTTGGGGGTGCCGCGGAGCGCCAATGCTGCCGCGATCAAGAGCGCCTATCGCAAGCTTGCCAAGAAGCACCATCCCGACAGCAACAAGGACGACCCGAAGGCCGCCGAGCGTTTCGCCGAACTCAATTCGGCCAACGAGATCCTCGGCGACGAGGACAAGCGCAAGCAGTTCGACCGCGGCGAGATCGACGCCGACGGCAAGCCGCGCTTCCAGGGCTTTCCGGGCGGCGGCGGGCCGCGCGGCCGCGCGGGTCCCGGCGGGTTCGAGAGCTATACGTTCCGCTCCGGCGGCGGCCCGGGTCAGGGCGGCGGCGCGTTCGAGGACATCCTGAACAGCATGTTCGGCGGAGGGGTGCGCGGCGCGCGGCCGGGGGCCGGCGGCGCCGGGCAGTTCGAATTCGACACCGGCGGGATCGGGCTCGATCTCGACGTGAACGTCGCCATGTCCGTCTCGCTGGAGGAGTCGGTCAAGGGCGGCGAGAAGCGCGTCCGTCTTCCGACGGGCAAGGAGCTCAACGTCAAGATTCCGGCCGGCGTCACCGAGGGCCAGCAGATCCGGCTGCGCGGGCAGGGCGAGAGCGCCCAGGGCCATCCGCCGGGCGATCTTCTGATTACCATCGGCATCGCGCCGCACCCGCATTTCAAGGTCGAGGGCGCGGATCTCAGGATCGACCTGCCGGTCACGCTCTACGAGGCGGTGCTCGGCGGCAAGGTCCGCGTGCCGACCCTTGGGAATGCAGTCGAACTCTCGGTCCCGAAGAACACTTCCAGCGGCCGCACCTTCCGGCTGAAGGGCAAGGGCCTGCCGAAAGCAGGCGGAACCGGGGATCTCTTCGTCACTGTCAGGATTATGCTACCGGACGGGAACGACGCTGAGCTTGAAGCATTGATGGAGAAGTGGCGGGACCAACACCCCTACAATCCACGTAGCGGGCTTGGTTAGGGCGCGGTCGGAACTGAAGGGGTTTTCCTAAGGTCTACAGCATCCTCTCTTGCAGATGATGCTCATCATATGCCTGAGGCGCGATAGCGCTTCTCGGCTCATATGCTCGACGTGTCGGCTGTCCGGCGGGGCAGCCGATAAAAAGGTGCGGCCTCGAGAGGGGGACCAGCGCGGTACCAAAAACCCCAATCGAGGCCGCCCGCGTCGATCGGCGGATCGAACGCTGCTCATTTTCGCGTGATCATCCGGTGCGATAATGAGACGCGCCGATGTCTTGATTCCAAATTTTCAATGACGGAATCGAGGCACCGCGCTTGCGCGGTTGTCTAGGTGCCGTTTTTCTCTGCCTGGTCGTACACGGCCTGCGCCACCTTGGTCAGCCGGTCGCGATCGCCACCGCCGCTGACGACGTAGCCGACCCCGCGCTCCGCCCAGAACAGCGCGCCGTCCTTGTCCGTCTTGGCGTACCGCATCTGCGTTGCACCATTCTCGGTCTTGGCGGTGTAGATCGTGTACCGCTCGCCCGAGGCGCCCTCATACATCAGGAACGACGCCGGACCGTTCGGCCCTGGCAGGAGCCGGCCGCCGACCAGCTTCAACCCGCTCGCCTCCAGGTTCGGCGCGAACACGGTCCAGCCGCAGCGCCGGGTCAGCCAGGCCTGGAGATGGTCACGCTCGTTGCCGCCGACCTCGACGGGGTGGCGGACCTCGACGACATAGAGACGGTGGGCGTCGAGTGCGTCGGCCGTAAAACTCTGGAAGGTCGAGGGGGAGTTGGCGGCGCCATGCGCGATCCAGCCGGCGGTGCCGCCGGCGACGAAGGCAACCAGCACAGCCGCGGCGGCGCCATAGAGCCATTGCCGGGGGCGGCGCTCCAGCCGTTCGAGCTCCAGCCGTACTGGCACCGGCTCCTGGGCGACGGAATCGTAGCGGGCGTGCAGCATCTCGGCCATGTCGCGCCAGGACTGCACCCGCTCGGCATCGTCAGGATGGGCGGCAAGCCAGGCCTCGACGTCGGCGCGGCGCTCGGCCGGCAGCTCGCCATCGACATAGGCGTGCAACTCGTCTTCGGTGATCGGAATATTGCGGTCGTTCATATCGATCGTCTCTGGCTCTGCGGCCCAAAATATCCTTCGTGACTCAACTTCGCTCGCTTTGTCGGCAGGCTGCGGACGGACCCAACGCGTTGCATCAACCCTGCCATCATTTCACCCGCCTGAGCGCCGGGCGCTCACCCTCCAGCGAGGCTTTGACGTGGGCGCGGGCGCGTGCCAGGCGCGACATCACGGTGCCGATCGGCACGCCCTGGATGTCGGCGACCTCGCGGTAGCTCATGCCCTCCAGCATCACCAAAAGCAGCACCGAGCGCTGCTCCTCGACCAGCGTTGCCAGCGCCTTCTCGATGTCGCGTCCCTCGGCTTCGGTCCCGCTGGCGTCCGGGTTGTTCTCCGTCAGCTGCATGAATTGCGGCCGCCTTGCCAGCGAGCGTCGCCGGTTCTTGTTGAGGTTGGTCAGGATCGTATAGAGCCAGCTCCTGACGTCGCCTCCGAGAAACAGGCGCTCCGAACGCAGAGCGCGCACCAACGTATCCTGCACCAGATCGTCGGCCGCATCCGCATCGCGCGTGAGCGCGCGGGCGTAGCGGCGCAACGCCGGGATCATGGCTTCCACACTTTGGCGAAACGCGCTCATTGCCGCCTTGACGTCCTGGTGTTCGGCGCAAGCGCCTTACCCATCATAACACCCGAACGGAACGGCTATTCCGGCGCTCGAAACAGCGTTAACGCCGCGTATTAGGACTGTACCGCGAAGGAGGGCTGGTGTACCTCCAGACCTCAACGAGAGCTCGACGGGACGTTCAAAAATGGCGCAGAATTCAGGTCTGATGCAAGGCAAGCGCGGGGTGGTCCTCGGCGTTGCCAACAACCGCTCGATCGCCTGGGGTATCGCCAAGGCATGCCACGCAGCGGGCGCCGAGCTCGCCTTCACCTATCAGGGCGATGCGCTGAAGAAGCGCGTCGAGCCGCTCGCCGCCGAGATCGGCGGACTCGTGCTCGGCCATTGCGACGTCACCGACGCTGCGACCATCGACGCCGCCTTCGCGGTGCTGAAGGAGAAGTGGGGCAAGATCGACTTCCTGGTGCACGCGATCGCCTATGGCGAGCAGCTCGACGGCCGCTACGTCGACACCACGCAGGAGAATTTCTCCAAGTCGATGTTGATCTCCTGCTACTCGTTCACCGCCGTGGCGCAGCGCGCCGAGAAGCTGATGACCGACGGCGGTTCGCTCATCACGCTCTCCTACTACGGCGCCGAGAAGTGGATGCCGCATTACAACGTGATGGGTGTCGCGAAGGCGGCGCTGGAGGCGAGCGTGCGCTATCTCGCCGCCGACCTCGGCGAGAAGAACATCCGCGTCAACGCGATCTCGGCCGGGCCGATCAAGACGCTCGCGGCCTCCGGAATCGGCGACTTCCGCTATATCCTGAAGTGGAACGAGCACAACGCGCCGTTGCGGCGCAACGTCTCCACCGAGGACGTCGGCGGCAGCGCGCTGTATTTCCTCTCCGACCTCTCGCGCGGCGTCACCGGCGAGGTGCATCACGTCGATTCCGGTTACCACGTGCTCGGTATGAAGCGCCCGGACGCGCCGGATATCTCGCTCGGTGGCAAGGACTAGCCTTTAGCTGGAATGCCCGTGCCCACGATCTACTATCTTCGCCATGGCGAGACCGAGTGGAATGCGCTCGGGCGGCTCCAGGGCACCAGGGACGTTCCGCTGAACGCGCGCGGCCGCAGCCAGGCCGTGCAGGCCGGCGGCATTCTCGCCGATCTGTTCAAGCGCGACGGCCGCGACAAGGCGGCGCTGCCCTATGTGTCGAGTCCGCTCGGCCGCGCGCGCATGACCATGGAACTTGCGCGCGGCATGCTCGAATTGCCCGTGGCCGACTATTCGCTCGACGATCGCCTGCGCGAGATCGGCTACGGCGTCTGGGAAGGGCTGACGCTGGCCGAGAGCGAGGCGACCGATCCCGAAATCTATGCCAGGCGCCTTGCCGACAAATGGACGGTGGGCCCCGTAGGCGGGGAGACCTACGCCGATGTACAGGTCCGCGTGCGGGCCTGGTACGATCAGCTCCGGACCGACACCGTCGCGGTCGCCCATGGCGGGACCTGCCGGGCCCTGATGGTTTCGCTTGGCCTGGAGACGCCGGCCAGCGCCGCCGAGCTCTATATCGAGCAGGGCGCCGTCTACGTGTTCCGGGACGGGCGGCTGGAGAAGTTTAGTTAAGCCAAGTTTTCGTCATTCCGGGGCGATGCGCAGCACCGAACCCGGTGCGCCCTTGCGCACCTGAGAATCTCGAGATTCCGGGTCTGGTCCTTCGGACCATCCCGGAATGACAGGGAGTGTGCGGGTTTGACCCCCGGCCCCCCGCGCGTTACCACACGCCGGAACCGAGCGAGCACCAATGTCCTTCAACACCTTCGGCCACATGTTCCGCGTCACGACCTTCGGCGAGAGCCACGGGGTGGCGATCGGCTGCGTGGTCGATGGCTGCCCGCCCATGATCCCGCTCACCGAGGCGGACATCCAGGGCGATCTCGACCGCCGCCGGCCCGGCCAGTCGCGCTTCACCACCCAGCGCCAGGAGCCGGATCAGGTGAAGATCCTGTCCGGCGTGATGGCGCATCCGGAGACCGGCGTGCAGGTGACGACGGGCACGCCGATCGGGCTCCTGATCGAGAACACCGACCAGCGGTCGAAGGACTATTCCGAGATCAAGGACAAGTTTCGGCCGGGCCACGCGGACTTTACCTACGAGGCGAAGTACGGCCTGCGCGACTATCGCGGCGGCGGCCGCTCCTCGGCGCGCGAGACCGCGACGCGCGTTGCCGCCGGTGCCATCGCGCGAAAGGTGCTGCCCGACGTCAAGGTGCGCGGCGCGCTGGTGCAGATGGGCCCGCACAAGATCGACCGCGAGAAGTGGGACTGGGACGAGGTCGCCAGGAATCCGTTTTTCTGTCCGGACAAGGACAAGGCTGCGTTCTTCGAAACCTATCTCGACGGCATCCGCAAGAGCGGCTCCTCGATCGGTGCGGTGCTCGAGATCGTCGCTGAAGGCGTGCCGGCGGGCCTCGGTGCGCCGATCTATGCCAAGCTCGATTCCGATCTGGCGGGTGCGATGATGACCATCAATGCCGTGAAGGGCGTCGAGATC
Source organism: Bradyrhizobium sp. B025 (assembly GCF_042257955.1). Taxonomy (NCBI): domain Bacteria; kingdom Pseudomonadati; phylum Pseudomonadota; class Alphaproteobacteria; order Hyphomicrobiales; family Nitrobacteraceae; genus Bradyrhizobium; species Bradyrhizobium sp. B025. The sequence goes on from NZ_CP170150.1 coordinate 2,138,964, forward strand.
GGCGCCGGCTTTGGCGCGGCTGAGCTGACCGGCGAAGAGAACGCCGACGAGATGCGCACCGGCAATGACGGCACGCGCTTCCTGTCCAACCACGCCGGCGGCGTGCTGGGCGGCATCTCCACGGGGCAGCCGGTGGTGGTGCGCTTCGCGGTGAAGCCGACCTCGTCGATCCTCCAGCCTCGCCTCACCGTCGATCGCCAGGGCGCCGACACCGAGATCATGACCAAGGGCCGCCACGACCCCTGCGTCGGCATCCGTGCCGTCCCCGTCGGCGAAGCCATGATGGCCTGCGTGCTGGCGGATCACTTCATCCGAGACCGCGGGCAGGTGGGACGCTAGAGCGGGGTGAGGCGTTAGTGTCGCGGTACCAGCCCACCGCGCAGCTTGACGTCCCCAGAACTTCGTCCGCAAATGCGGACATGCAAAACTCCGAGCTCCAGCGCATCACCAACTGGCTGATCGACGGCGCGAGGTCGTCCGGGACCCCGGCCGAGATGATCGCCGACGTTTGCGAGCATCTGGTCGCAGCTGGCCTGCCGCTGTGGCGGTTCGGCATCTTCATCCGTACGCTGCATCCCGAAATCTTCGGCCGCAACTTCATCTGGCGGGAAGGCCAGGAGGTCGAGATCGGCACTGTCGATTTCGAGATCCTGGACACGCCTGAATTCGCACGCAGCCCGCTGCGGATCGTGTTCGAGGAGGGGCTGGAGGTCCGGGGACGGATGGACGACCCCGACAGCAAGCGGTTTCCGTTCCTCGACGACATGCGCGCCGAAGGCGTGACCGACTACCTCGCGATGCCGATGCCGTATCTCGACGGCTCGATCCACGCAACGAGCTGGACCACGCGTCACCCCAGCGGATTCAGCGACGACGACGTCGCGGCGATCCGGGCCATGATGGCGCCGCTCGCGCGCGTCAGCGAGATCGTCAGCCTGCGCCGTACCGCCGAGATGCTGCTCGACACCTATGTCGGTAACCGCGCCGGCGCGCGCATCCTCGGCGGCCAGATCCGCCGTGGCCACAACGACACCATGCAGGCGGCCATCTGGCTCTCTGACTTGCGCGGCTTCACCGCGTTGTCGGACCGGCTGCCGGCCGAGACCGTGGTCGAGATCCTCAATCAGTATTTCGACTGCCAGGTCACCGCAATCCGGGGCCATGGCGGCGAGGTGCTGAAGTTCATGGGCGACGGCCTGCTCGCGGTGTTTCCAATCGACGAGTATGTCGGCGATGCCGCCCATGTCTGTTCGCGCGTGCTGGAAGCCGCGCGCGAATCCCGCGCCAGCGTCGAGGCGCTCGCCTTTCCGGTCGGCGACGTCGTCGAGCGCTTCCGCTTCGGCGTCGCGCTGCATGTCGGCCACATCCTCTACGGCAATATCGGCGGCGGCAACCGGCTCGACTTCACCTGCATCGGCCCTGCCGTCAATCTCGCGGCGCGGCTGGAGAAGATCGCCGGCCGGCTCGGCCGCACCGTCGTGGTCTCGGAGGTCTTCGCGAACGCCTGCCGCCACGACTGGCGCGAGCTCGGCGAATTTCCGATCGCGGGGTTTTCGAAGGCGCAGCGCGTGTATGGGCTGACCGAAGAGACGCCGGTGGTGATGGCCTAAGGGCGTTCAGACCGACGATCGCGCCGGTCGGCTGAGCAGAGAGCTGCGGCCGCCGCTCCTGGCTGCTGCGCGCCTCAGTCCGTCCGCTCCAGATTGTCATGCACGCGCCGCTTCAGTGCATCGATGTCGATCTGATGCACGCTGCCGCTGCCGGCGAGGTCGAGCGCGTGCGCAGCGGCGGCGCCCATCGCCATGCAGGGGCCCATCACCCGAACGCTGGAGAGTGCGGCCTTGTCGGCATCGATGCAACGGCCGGCGGCGACGATGTTGTCGGCTTCCTGCGGCGTCAGGCTGCCGAACGGCACATAGTGGACGTGGTCCTTGTCGAAGACGTGCCAGTGATGGCCGGAGCCGTGGTCGTGCAGTTCGATCGGCCACGCCGTGCGGCCGATCGCGTCTTCGAATTTGGTGCCGGCGCGGACGTCGTCGACCGACAATTGCTGGCGGCCGACGATCCAGCGCGTCTGGCGGATCCCGGGAAAGCCATAGGCGCGGATGCGCGCCTTGCCGAAGCAGGCGGGGAATTCGTTCCTGAGGAAGGCAAAGGCGCGATCGGCCTGGTCCTTGCCCTCGATGCCCTTGCGGCTCGCCTCTAGCGGCTCCAGTGGCGTCTCGACATGGGTCATGTTCATGGCGGCAACGCCGCGCCCGGGAATGACGAAGGACAGGCCCTCGCGCCGCAACAGGCCGTAGTCGCCGGCCTTCTCTCGCATGCGCGCCGGCAATTCCTCCCGGCTCGGCACCTTGCTCTCGTCGATATTCTCGACGATCAGCATTTGCGTGCCGTAGATCGGGCCGTCGTCCGGCTCGCGGCAGGCAAAGCCCGCCTGCCACACCAGCGCGGCGTCGCCGGAGGCGTCGACGAAGCCGTTCGCCTCGACCTCGACGTCACCGTAGCGGGTGGAGAGATCGATCCCGGTCACGCGCCGACCGGCGACGCGGACGTTGCGCATCACGGCGCCGACGATCACGGTGACGCCGGCCGCAAGCATCGCCTTCTCGACCCAGCGTCCGAGCGCGACCTCGTCGTAGTAGACGACGGTGGTGTGCGGCCCGCGGCGGTAGAACAGCGCGTTCTCCTGCGCACCGAGGTCGCCAAGGAGATCGTCGGCGATGCCGTGGGTGAACTGGTAGCCGTCGCTGCCGTTCGAGAACAGGCCGCAGAAGGTGCCGATGATGGAGTTGACCGCCTGGCCGCCGAGCGCGGGCAGGCTGTCGACCAGCACCACCTTGCGTCCGGCACGCGCGCCCTCGATCGCCGCCGACATGCCGGCAGCACCCGAGCCGACCACGCAGATGTCGGCGACGACGCGCGAGGGCTTTTGGTTCGCGGCACGCCGGACGATTTTGGTGCCCGCGGTGACTTCGCTCGCGCTCATGGGTAGCTCCGTGTTCTTGTTGTCGTTGTCGTCAGTCATTTCGGCGCCGTCGGCCGGTCCGGGACGAAGGATTTGTCGATGATCTTCTCGGCATCGATATCGGGTTCGATCATCTTCTGGCGCTTGAACCAGGCGATCTGACGGGCGATGTCGGCGCTGTCGAGCGCGGGGTCGACGACCGACAGCCCGATGCGGAGCTGCTCGACCTTCTGCTCGGTGTATTTGGAGATGATCGCAAGCATCGCGTCCCCCTCCTCGCTGCGGACGAATTTGCCGTCCGCATCGCGTTTCAACAGCACGCGCACATAGTCGTCGGCGCCGCGGCGGTAGACGGCCAGCACCTTCTCGACCAGCTTGCGGTTCTTCTCGATCGTCGCGGTCGAAGCCACGACGCAGCCGAGCATCCAGGGCGTCTCGTCGCCGACGAAGCCGAGCACGATCGCGTCGCCAGAGGCGACCACCGGGCTGATCGTGGTCGTGGCGGTGAGCGCCGCGTCGAGCTGGCCGCCCTTGATGGCCGCGGCGACATTCGGCAGCGACTGCAGCGGAACGACCCGGACGGAGGTCACGTCGAATTTCAGCTTGTCGGCGATCAGGCCGAGCGAATAATGGAAAGTGGAGCCGACTTGCGTGATGCCGACGGAATGGCCGGGCAAGTCCTTCAGCGTCTTCAGGCCCGAATCATAAGCGCGCTTGGAGGCGACGTAGGCCGTGTTCTGGAAGCCGGGTGCCTCGCGCGCCGTGCCGGCAACCACCTTCAGTCCGCCCTTGCCCGCGAGGTTGTAGAAAGCGGCCGTGAAGCCGGTGAAACCGATGTCGATATCGCCGGACACGCTGGCTACCGCGATCGGCACGGCGGCATCGAAGAATTTCAGATCAGCCTCGATCCCTTCCTGCTCGAAATAGCCGCGCTCCTTGGCGAGGAACAACGGGGCTGCCGAGGAGAGCTTCAACAGCCCGATGCGGAGCCTTTCGCCCGCTTGCGCCATGCCGGTGGTGAAGAAGGCGATCGCCACCAGCGTCAGGACCAGTCGGCCTCTTGTCACGAAGCTTCTTATTGATATGCCCACGTCCGTCGTTTCCCGCTTTGCTTATTGTTCGGCCTGCGCCGGTTTTGCGGCATTGTCGGCGATCCCCGGCGGGAATGCAAAGTCGGAAAGCGCGGATGGCTTATTCCTCCGGCTCAGTCGTCAAAAGCAGTGGCGCGATGTTTCTGTGATCACCAGACGTCCCCCTCAATAAGCGACCTTCATCGCATCTTGCAAAACTTCTCGCCACCATGGTGCAGGCCGGCCGCGGCATGGCCTGGCTGCAGGAGAACCTCATCGCCGATCAGCTCGCATCGGGCGAACTGGTGAAGGCGGGCGGGCCGGAATGGGAGATTCCAATCGAGATCCATGTGTATCGTCCGAGATCGCGACTGACGCCTGCGGCGGAGGCGTTCTGGAAACACGTTCAGGAGCACCCGCGCCCGAGCACTGTGCGCAAGCCAGTGCGTTCCCGTCGCGGCCGGGGCTAGCGGCCTATTCCTCCGGCTCGGTCGTGAACAGCAGCGGATAGCCCTTGGCGCGGCCGGCGTCGGTGGCGCGGGTTGCCTTGGTCTCGGCGACGTCCCTGGTGAACACGGCGACCACGCAGGCGCCCAGCTTGTGCGCCGTGATCATCACCTTGTAGGCCTGATCTTCCGTCATGCGGAACTCGGCCTTGAGGATCATCGTGACGAATTCGCGCGGCGTGTAGTCGTCGTTGATCAGGATGACCTTGTGCAGCTTGGGCCGCTCGACCTTGGTCTTGGTTCTGGTTTTCGGCTTGGTGACGGCGTCGTTCATTCCGCCTCCTGGACACGGCGGGCTCTGGTTCCCTGCCGGAGCGATCAGCTCGCGGCTTTCTCACCATATTGCAGGACCTGCACCTTCTCCAAGGTGATCAGCCCGCTCGACATCATGCCATCCAGGATGGGCAGGAATGCGTTGATGTTGTCCTCGCTGTCGACGATTTCGATCAGCAGCGGCAGGTCTTCCGAGAGCCGCAGGATTTTCGAAGTATGCAGCCGGCTCGACTTGCCGAACCCCATCGGACCGCGCAGCACGGTGGCGCCGGCGAGGTGCAGCTCGCGCGCCTTCATCACGATCGCTTCATAGAGCGGCTTGCCGTCGAAATGGTCGCTCTCGCCGATGAAGATGCGGAGCGAAACAGCCTGATTGGGAATTTGCATGGTCAGCTCCTTTTCAAGCGGTTGTAGCGGCTCGCCATGATATGGCCGAGCCAGACCGACACCAGCCAGCAGACGACGGAGGATGCGACATAGGCCAGCGCGATGTATTTCATGCCGCCGTGGAACAGGCGGAATGTTTCCAGGCTGAAGGCCGAGAAGGTGGTATAGCCGCCACAGAACCCGGTCATGACGAACTGCCGGTGCTCGGGCCGTGCCAGCATCCGGCCGTCCGGGCCGGTCAGCGTCGCATAGAATCCGATGATCAGCGAGCCGGTCGCGTTGATGAACAGTGTCGCGAAGGGAAAGCCTGGACCGGTATCGAGCGCGAGCCCGACCAGGTAGCGCGTCAGGCCGCCGACGACGCTGCCGGCGGAAACCCAGGCATAGAGCATCGCGCTGCGCCAGCGCTCGGCGGAGGAGGGAACGTTCATCGGCCTCTACCCTCCAAGACCGTCAGCGAGCAGGAAGCCGCAGCTCACTGCGGCGAGGCACAGTCCAACCGAGAAGGCGACATTGCCGAGCGCGTGCATCGGCTCGCCGTTGCGGGCGAGCGTCAGCGTTTGCAGGCTGAACGAGGACACCGTGGTGTAGCAGCCGAGGAAACCGGTCACTGCGAACAGCCATGGATTGGGCGAGGCGAACATCGAGCCCGGATGGGTTGCCAGCGCGCCAAAAATGCCGATCAGGAAGCCGCCGGTGACGTTGATGGTCATGGTGCCCCACGGAAAGGTCTCGCCCAGCCGCCGCGCGACAGCGCCTGAGATGAAGTAGCGCGCACAGCCGCCGAGCACGCTGCCGACCACGATTGCGATCACTCCGCTCAGCACGACGAACGACCCCCCATCCTCATTTGCCCTCCGCTGCCAGCCCGTTGCCGACGGCGAGCAGCCCTACGAGCGACACCAGCGCGAAGCCGAGCCCTGCCAGGAACGTGCCGGCCGGACCATAGGCGTCCCACAGCGCACCGGCGATCACGCTCGCGGCCAGCAGTGCCAGGCCGGTGAACAGGTTGAAATAGCCGAATGCAGTGCCGCGCAAGCTTGGCGGCGCGGCGTCGGCGACGAGGGCCGAGAGCAGGCCTTGCGTCAATCCCATATGCAGCCCCCACAGCACGACCCCGAGCGCGAGGCCGCCGAGGCTCGGCAGCAGCGCGAGCGCGAGATCGGCGCCGGCGAGGAAGACGAGACCGAGCGCGAGCAGGCTGGTCCGGTTGATGCGGTCCGACAGCACGCCGGCCGGATAGGCCGACAGCGCGTAGACGATGTTCATCAGCACCAGCACCGCCGGCACCCACATCGCATTGAGGCCGATGTTCTGCGCGCGCAGGATCAGGAAGGCTTCGCTGAAGCGCGCCAGCGTGAAGACGATTCCGACCGCCACGACACGCCAGTAGACCGCTCCGAGCTGCCGCATCGCGGCGAGATTGAGCGGATTTTTCGCAGATTCCCGGCTCGGGTCCGGCTCCGGCTCGCTCACGGCAAAGGCGATCAGGCCGAAGGACAGAAAGGCCGGCAGCACGGCAACCCAGAACACGGCGGTAAAATTGTCAGCCGTCCACCACATCAGGCCGATCGCCGCGAGCGGTCCGACGAAGGCGCCGATGGTGTCGAGCGATTGGCGCAGGCCAAAGCTCGCGCCGCGCAGGCCGACGGGTGCGATATCGGCGATCAGCGCATCGCGCGGCGCGCCGCGAATGCCCTTGCCGACCCGGTCGATGAAGCGCGCCGCCACCAGCCATTCGACGCTGGGCGCGAGCGGGAATAGCGGCTTGGTGACGGCTGCCAGCCCATAGCCGAGCGCGGCAAGCAGCTTGCGGCGGCCGAGCCAGTCCGACAGCGCGCCGGAGAAGATCTTGGTGATCGAGGCCGTCGCCTCCGCAATGCCCTCGATGAAGCCGACCGTGAGCGTCGAGGCGCCGAGCACGGTGACGAGATAGACCGGCAGCAGCGCGTGGATCATCTCGGAGGAGACGTCCATCAGCATCGAGACGAAGCCGAGCACCCAGATCCCCCTGGGCAGCCCCGCGCGCGCAGCATTCGGTGTCGTCGTCGTCACGCCTTGGACTTCCCCTCGAACGTCCCCTTGGCCTTCACGTCCCGGCCTTCGCCTTCAGGCAACAAAAAACCCGCCATTGGCGGGTTTGTCCATGCTCCCGCCAAAGGCAGAGGCTCAAAAATTGCCCCACCTCAAGCAGGAGTCATCAGCCCATCACGGTCACCGACCGCCGGGCGGTTGTCGGGGGACTCCATCCCCATCTGTGCGGCCAGCCTAGCATGGAAATCACGCCGGACAAGTGGGCGGGGTGCGTGTCCGGTACTGTCATTCCGGGGTCGGCTCTTCGAGCCGCCCCGGAATGACGGAGCCTGTGGTCGCACGTGTTCCGATGACGCTAGCGCGGCAACACGGCGGCAGCTTTGCGTAATTCCTAACTCGAATGTGAAGCGCAGGCGATCTTCGCACTTTGCGGCAAGGCGATTGCATGTCACCATCGCGTCATACGACGGGAGACTGCGATGCGCTTGCTGTTCTCGATCGGGGCTGTGCTGGTGGCCGGCGTGCTTGCCGGGGGGGACGTCGCGGGCATCGCGGCACCAGGGCCGAAGTTTGAGCCGCCCAGGACTCAGCGGCTGGCGGCCGACAAGGATGCGCAGACGGTCGATGTCGAGCTGATCCTCGCGGTCGACGTGTCCTACTCCATGGACATGGACGAGCTGGCGATCCAGCGCGAGGGCTACGCGCAGGCGATCCAGTCGAAAGAGTTTCTCCAGGCGCTGAAGATGGGCCCGAACGGCCGGATTGCGGTGACCTATTTCGAGTGGGCCGCCTCGACCGACCAGAAGATCATCATTCCCTGGCGGCTGATCGACGGACCTGAGACCGCGGACGCGGTCGCCACCGAAATCATGAAGACGCCGATCCGGCGCGCCTCGCGCACCTCGATCTCCGGCGCGATCACGTTCGCGATGCCGCTGTTCGACGAGGATCCCTATCGGGGCTTGCGTCGCGTCATCGACATCTCCGGCGACGGCCCCAACAACAATGGCGGCCCGGTCACGGTGGCGCGCGACGCCGCGCTCGAGAAAGGCATCGTCATCAACGGCCTGCCGATCATGGTCAAGGAGCCGTCCTATTCGACCATGGATATCGACAATCTCGACTACTACTACGAGGATTGCGTCATCGGCGGTCCCGGCTCATTCGTCATCACGATCAAGGACCGCGAGAAGTTCAAGGAAGCGATCCGCACCAAGCTCCTGATGGAGGTCGCAGGCCGCGTGCCCGAGCGTCCCGTGATGCGGGTCGCCGACAAGGAGCCGCGCGTCAGCTGCCTGATCGGCGAGAAGATCTGGTCGGACCGCTGGGGACGCTAAGCGGCCTGGAACGTCACCGGGCGCGGCGGGGTCAGGCTCGCCTTCTAGGGCGCGGACTCATTGACGCGCAGCCAAGGCCTTATTGACGCAAGCTGGACGAAGGCCAAGTAGTTGACGGCAAGCTTGCCGGCGCGCCTCGGCTGCGAGCGCGTTATTTACCAGGTGAGGCGGAAGCCTCCAGTGCCCTTGTAGTTGCGGTTGTCCGAGCTGTTGTTGAGGCTCGCATTGTAGGAGACTTCGCCGAAGAGGGCGTAGCGCCCGTTCGCCCAGCTGTAGGTGCCGCCGCCGCCGATGCTGTCCCACAGCCGATCCTGCGCATTGACAAAACCGGTACCTGCGACATCGACATTGGTGCCGTTGAGAAACTCGTAACGCAGATTGGCGATGCCGTAGACATCGGATCGCACGATGCCCGTGCCGTCGCTCCATATCCTCTGATGATTGAGCGCAAGTCCGGCGCGGCCGAGCAGGCTGTCACCATCGCGCAACGACACCGGCGCGCCGAACCGATCGGCAAAGCTGTCGAAGGCGACCTTCGAATAGGAAAGCTGCGCCTGCGGCGTCAGCGACCAGCCGTTGCCGAAGCCGATCCGCTTGCCGGTTTCGGCGCTGAAGGCGTAGCCGAACCCTTCATTGCCGTGGGTCAGGCTGCCGGCCAGCACGGACGACAGATCGCTGCGATAGAACATCGACTGTGCCTGACCGTCGACATAGAAGCCGTTGTCGCCATACCAGGTCAGCGTGCTGCCGGCGCCCGTTCCCTCGACGCGAATACGTCCATTGCCGAAGAACGACGCGACATTGGCGGTCGTCAGGCCATATTGGGCGGTGAGGCCGACGAACAACCGGCCCCGTTCGTTCTCCAGCACAAGGCCATCGAGTCCTGTCTGCACTTTCAACTGGTCGGCCTTGTAGGTCGAGCCGGTGGTGTTGGCGGGCTGCAAGTCGGAATGGCCACCTTCGATGCGGCCCCAGAACGCCGTGGGCGCCGGCGAAGCCGCGGCTGTCAACGGCGCGGCACCGGCGCGCGCCATGGCGTCGCTGCCGCCCCAATAGCGGTTGCCGACGCGTTGCTGCAGCGTCGGCAGATCATTCATGCCAAGCAGCACTTGCGCATAGTTCTCGTAGAGCGGAACGCCCGGCTGATACAGCGGGCCGGGCGGTGCCGTCACCGGCGGATTGATCAGGCTCGAGCGCAGATACCAATCGCCGTCACCGGGTGTGGCGATGCCATTCTTCTGCAACGTATAGGCATAGGCGCCGCCGACCACGGCCTGCTCGCCGTGAAAGACGTAGCTGCCTAGAAGCGAAAAGCTGCCGTTGGACGCGCCGACCACGTCTATCACCTTGATGCCTTCGGTGGTCTGCGCGCCGGCGCCGCCGACATTGGTGACCCGGAGTGATGACGAGCCCGATGTGCTTCCTTGCACCCGCAACAGATCGGTCGGCGAGCTGTCGCCGCCGAGCCTGGCGTTGAGTTGAACCGTGCCGCCATTGCCCACGTAATTGCCGACCACGGTCAGCGTGGCTCCAGGGGCGCCGCCGAGAGTGACCGTGCCGGCATTACCGAGCGAGGTGAGCGTTTGATTAAAGCCGGCGAGGTCGAGTGTGCCGCCGGCGGCCACGTTGAAGGCCGACGCTGCGCTGAATGTATTCGCGGCTCCGGCGCGCAGGGTGCCGCCGTTCACATTTGTCGCGCCGGTATAGTTGTTGGCGCCCGACAGCGTCTGGGTGCCACCGGTAACGGTCAGGCCTCCCGTGCCGCCAATCACGCCGGCGAACGTGTCGCTCGCGTTTGTGATCGTCAGGTTCTTCGCGCCGAGGCTGACGCCGCCGCTGCCGGCGAGGCTCTGAATGCTGGTGCCGCCAGCGCTGATGCCGGAAATATCGAACGTCCCGTTGGTGACAACGCGGCTTGAATTGTTGATGGCGCCCGCACCGGTGAGCGCAAGGATACCGGCCTGGACCACGGTTTGGCCGGCATAAGGGCTGCTGGCGGCCAGGTTCAGAGTGCCGTTGCCGATCTTGGTCAATCCACCGGCGCCCGTGAAGGCGGAGGTGGCATCGGTGCCGACCGTGAACGCTCCGGTGTCGATCGTCAGCCCGCCCGCGAGGATGTTGAGCTTGGTTCCTGAAAATCCGTTGATGAAGGTCGCGTTGCTGGCAGTCGCCCGCAGGATACCATTGTCGAAATTGGCCTGGCTCGTCCCGGCCGCGCCCCGCAAGGATTGAGTTTCCAGTATGCCGCCGCCACTGATGTTGAGCGTGCCGGAAGATGAGGCGAAGTTACCCAGGACCGTGCCGGCTCCCGTAACGACAGCCCCGCCGTTTTGAATGTTAAGCGTGCCGACGCCTAGAAAGCCGACATAAAAAGTTGCAGCGGGGATGTTCCATTGCGACCCCGCACCGGTGACGGTCACGATGCCGGTGGCTCCAGCCGATATCCCGAGCCGCGATGAGCCGGTACTCGTCAACGTGCTGCCGTTCTGGATCGTCAGATTGCCGGCCGTTCCACCGCTGTTGCCAATGGACATAGTCCCCACCGAGACGTTGACCGGGCCGCTGACACCGAGGATCGTCTCCCTCTGCGGCGGCGCGCCCAGGATACCGATGTTGACGGTTTGACCCGGGATCGGAGGGGCTGCGGTCGTCCAGTTGCTCCCGGCCATCCAATCGTTGCTGGTCAAACCGGTCCAATTCGCCTGGGCCGAGGCTGATCGCGTGAACAGCGCCGATAGCACCACAACCAGCAAGCTCGCCAGGAGCAGGCGAAGCATTCGGGTTCGGCGGGTGCTGGCGGAACAATGCCGAGTCCGATTCGGACTCCTGCGAAGCGTGTCATCTGATTGCCGTCGGATGGTCGCAGCAGCCCCGATGCATTCGCGCATGCAGTATTCCAATTGCGTCCACACCGTTCGAGGGTGCGGATTGTCGTTGTCGTGTAGTCCACGAAGTACAACCACAACGCTAGGCGAGCAGAAGCGATCAGACAACAATCGAAACGTGCTTCTCAAAAGATGCATGCGGCGTGTGCCGTTTGCGCAACGAAAGACGCTTAACAAAGTTCTTTCGGGATCAGATCCGGTTGTCCGCCTCCCGGCCATTGACACGCGAGACTTACCTGAAATGAGACCATTTGCCCCATCTCGCCTTGCGGTTGAATTTAACCGACCGTTAACCGCCGCATGGCCCTAATCGGATTGTTTCCGTTTGCTTCCAGGTCTGTTCCGACATTGCTGTCCGGCGCACACGGCAGCGGATTCGCGAGACCTGTCCGCCGAGCAATCCAATGGCCATCGTCACATCGAGTACCAGCCAGATTTCGCCCGCGAACGAGCGGATCTTTCACCAGAGCGCTCTGGTCGGTGACTGGAAGGGCAATTGGGTGGGCAACAACCAGCCGGTCGGCTTCAAGGTCGTGAACATCCGCGGTGCGCGGGCGCAGGTCGAATACACCCATAACGGGCACACCGAGCGCGGCTTTGGCGAGGTCCAGGGCTCGCTTATCACCTTCGGCGGGGTCACCGTCGGCACCAAGGACGGCAAGAACATGGTGCTGCTGTTCTCTGCGGGCGGCGCCGGCAAGCAGACCGCCAATCTCGAGAAGCAGGCGCCGCCGGCCTCCGACAGCCGTCTCATGGGAAGCTGGGGCGGCTATTCCAGCGACAACGGCAAGAGCGCGAGCTTCAAGGTGCTCGCCGTCAACGGCAACGAAGCGCAGGTCAGCGTCACCACCGACGGCATCACCCGGCAGGGCACCGGCATCGTCTACAAGAACGTCATCATGTTCGGGCAGGCGCAGATTGCGACCGATGATGGGAAGAACGGCAAGGTCATCTACCAGGTCGGCACCAAGTCCTTCATGGTGCCGGTGACGAAATATCCACCGGCCGATTCATCGTCTTCGGTCGACAAGACCGCCTGAACGCTTCGCGTTCCCGACGCGCGCGGCGGCCGGCCGTCCTCACCATTTCGGTGCCCGTTTCTCCACGAACGCCCTCAGACCCTCCTGCGCCTCGTCCGACGTCGCGACGTTGCAGAAGTCGTCCACGGCGCTGGCAATGCTGCGCCGATAGTCGAGGTCGATCTGGCGCATGAAGGCGGCCCGGCCCATCCGCAGCACCGCGGCTGATTTCGCGGCGAGCTGCGCCGCGAGCCTCACGACCTCGGCCTCGAGCTCCGTATCTCCCACGACGCGGTTCACCACGCCGAGCTCGCGTGCCTCGGCGGCGCTGAAGACGCGGCCGGTGAACAGCAGCTCGAAAGCGCGGTGGCGCCCGATGATGCGCGGCAGATGCGCGTAGTGGATCGCGGGAATGACGCCGACGTCGATCTCGGGATAGCCGAACGTCGCGCTCTCGGATGCCAGCACCACGTCGCAGGACACCGCCATGGTCATGCCGCCGCCGCGGGCCGCGCCGCCGACCGCGGCGATCGACGGCTTTCCGAGACCGTACTGGGCGTCATAAAGGTCGATATAGAGCGCCTGGAGGAATTCGCGGATCTCGGCACCGGATTTGCCAAGCAGGATGTCGAGGTCGAGGCCGGCCGAAAAGCGCCTGGCGATCGCGCTCGCCAGCACAACCACGCGCGCATCCGGATCGTCGGCGGCGCGGCGCAGTGCCGCGACCACCGCCCGGATGACCTCGAGGCTCAGCGCATTGACCGGCGGGCGGTTGAGCGTGATGCGGGCGATGTTGCCCACGCATTCGTAGGCGACGGGGCTGTCAGATGTCACCGGGGTCTCCAGGCTTCTTGGGATCGTGCGGTATCAACCGCGGTTGCTGCGTGGCTATTTCGCAGCCAGCGGCGGCAGCGGGGGCACGCTGTCGTTCGGCGCTTCCGCCTGCATCGTGATCAGCGTCATCGAGACCAGGTCGTAATAGCCGATCAGGCCGATGACATCCATGATGCCGCGCTCGCCGAATTTTTGCTGGGCCGCGCGGTAGATATCGTCGGACACCTTCTTGTCGCGATAGAGCGCCATCGCGAGGTCGTAGAGCGCGGCCTCGTCGTCCTTCATCGCCTTCGGCCGCACGCCGTTGGCGACGTCCTTGGCGACATCAGGATCGAGCCCGGCCTTCATCGCAAGCGGATAATGCGCGAACCATTCATACTGCGCCGTCCATTGCCGCGCGGTGATCAGAATCGCGAATTCGCTGAGGCGCGCCGGCAGTGACGAATTCCAGCGCAGATAGTCCGACATCGCAGAGAGTTTTGGCGCCAGCTCCGGGTTGCGGATATAGGCGCGGTAGGGCGGGTTGGTGAATTTCGCGTTGCGCGGGGGCACCGCGATCGCGTCCGCCCATTCTCTCTGCGACGACGAAAGTTCGTCGGGTTTCAGCGGCACGAAGCGGGTCGGCTCGGCCGCGCGGCCGGCTTCCGAGGTCGCGATGGTGAACAGCACAGCCAGCGCCAGACCCAGATATCGCATCGTCATCCTCCCATTGCGGCGGACTCGCGCCGCCTGCTCGACGCCAACTTACGTTGCGGCGCGAGTGAGGCAAGGATGTCGGCACCGGGCGAGGCTGCGGTACGGGCATGGCCGCATGCCGCCTCCGTGCGCCCGGCGCGATCGAGATCAGATCCGCGCCTCCAGGATCAGGTTGAAGGGCGTCTCGGCGGCGCGACGGAAGCGCGTCAGGCCGCCTTCGCGGGCGACCTTGCGCAGCCTTGCTTCGCCCGCTTGTGCGCCCAGCGCCAGGCCGACCTCCTGGTCGAGCGAGGCCGGTGTGCAGATCATGGTCGACGCCGCATAGTAGACGCGACCGACCGGATTGAGATTGTCTTCGAGGCGGTCGCCCGCGAACGGCTCGACCAGCATGCAGGTGCCGTCCTTGTCCATGGCTTCGCGTACGTGGCTGATGGCGCCGACGGGATCGCCCATGTCGTGCAGGCAATCGAAGAAGCAGACGAGATCATAGCCTTCGGCCGGATAGGTCTTGGCCGAGTGAACAGCGAAGCTGACCCGGTCGCCCAGCTTGGCCTCATTGGCTGCCTTTCGCGCGGCCTCGATCGAGCCCTCGTGATAGTCGAAGCCGTAGAACCGGGAGTTCGGGAAGGCGTTCGCCATCAGCCGCGTCGAAACGCCATGCCCGCAACCGACGTCGGCGACCTTGGCGCCGCGCTTGAGCTTGTCCACCACGCCGTCGAGCGCGGGCAGCCACTCCTGCACTAGATGATGCATGTAGCCGGTGCGGAAGAAGCGGGCGGTGCCGCAGAACAGGCACTCGCTCCGCCGGTTCCAGCCGACTCCCTTGCCGGACTTGAATGCATCCGTAATTTTCGGCTCGTCGAGGAACGCCGCGGCAATGACATTGCCGACTGCGCCGAGGAACACCGGGCTGTCCTCGTCGGCAAGCGCCATCGCCTGCTCCGGCAACATCGAGAATTTTCCTGAAGCGGTATCATATTCGACGTAACCAGAAGCCGCCTGGCTCGACAGCCACTCGCGGACGTAGCGTTCGTTCGTCCCGGTGGCGCTTGCGAGTTCGGCAGAGTTCATGGGCCCCTTGGCGGCGAGGGCGCGGTAGAGGCCGAGCTTGTCGCCCAGCAGGACCAGCGATGCGTTCATCGCGGCCCCGACCTCGGTGATCATCTTGCCCATAAAGGCATTCAACCTGTCGGAATTGACCTCCATGACGACCTCCATGCTGTGTCGGGCATTTTCAAAGGTCAGCGCAAACTGCGCATTGCTGGATCGCACGAGGCTCTGGCGATCGCGATGACGGCTCGAGCTTGCGCGTCCTCTATGTGGGTCAATCCGGCGGATGGGAGGTTCAATTTGTCAGGAATACGTGACCCTGGAACCGGGGCCGCGGGGACCGCCATTGCTTCGCTGGCCATCGCGATATACCGAGGGTATAATTTGTGAGCATTTTGACGGTAGCCGGAATGTCCAGCCTTGCAGGTTCTTGCGGTCTCGCAGCTCTCTTCGCCGTGCTTTGCCTCGGCGGAGCGCCCGCTCATGCGCAAGTTGCACCCTTGAGGTATTGGATACCGGGCGGACCTTTCGGCTTTGGCGGCAGCGATGGCCAGAGCTCCGAAAGTTACGGCAATTTTCCAGGCTTCAATGCCAGCGACGCAGGCGGGCGCGCCAACTTTGCGAACGGCTTCTTCGTCGGTAGCCAGCGTGGCAACCTCAATTGGAGCGGTCTCGGCCAGGCTGGACAGGCCGGCAATTTCAGCGCGCTCTCCTATGACAGCACGCAGTTCGGCTACAACACCAAGACGGCGGGCGGCATGCCCGTCACGTTCTTTGCCGGCTTCGACACGCTGAAATACGGCAACGGCATTGGCAGTTCGCTTGCGCCGCTCACCTCCGGAGCCGGGCCCGGCTACGGCGCGTTCGCGGGGGTCGAATTCAAGCCGACCTCCAACCTCAGCCTGTCGTTCGGGGCCGGGTTCACCCAGCAGGACTCGGGCCGCATGGACAGCGATATCAGATCGAACATGCTGCCCGGCGAGTCACCGGCGCTCGGCGGCCTTCGGCGCTAGGAGACTATTGCGTCGGCCGCATCACCAGTTCGGGAGCGCGGCGGAGCGATTTCGGCAGATCGGGCCCGGCTCCGAAGCGCATCACGATATCGGGACGCCGCTCGCCGAGTCCGAGCGAGACTGCGAACTGCGGCCTTAGCGTCGCCACCTCGATCGGCTGGTTGACGAAGGAATATTTGAGCCCGAGCGCGGTCGCCTGCAGGCCGAACCGCTGGCAGGCACGGCCGACCGCAATCCAGTGCGACGTGTCGCTACGATCGGCGGCAAGCACGACGACACCCGCGGAGCTGTCGAGCTCGGCGCGGTATTTCCCGCTCTCGCCGCTTTCGGTGAAGAAGAACCTGAGCAGCGGTCGCGCGATCCATGCCGGCAGGGACGGGCTTCCCGAGGCCCGCGAGAACAACCCGTCCATGGTCGCGACCGCATCGGCCTCGTTGAAGCGCATCCAGCCCACGAGCTCGCGCATGAAGGCCTTGTCGCGCATTTGCGCGGCATTGCCTTCGAGCACGTAGTCGGTGATCTTTGCGATGGCGGCGCGTTCGGTCATAAGGATTGCCGAGACGTTCGGCTCCCGGCAGGCGTTCTCGAGCTGGCGCAGAATGTCGGGCGCCACCGGCTTGCCGTCGAAGGCTGCACGGGTGCATTGCCTGAGGGGAATCGCGTTGACGAGCGACGACGCTTCGGGGCGCGCCTGCTCCAGCGCGATCCGGACCTTGTCACCGTCGATAATCGGGTTCGCGCGCCAGCCGAGCGCTGATGCCGCGAGAACGAGGTTCTCGGCGGCGCAGCCGAGGCTGACGAAAAGGTGGTGATCGTCCGGATCGACCACCGGACAGCGGCGCGCGAAATCGGGCGCAATCACGATTTCATTGCCGCGGGCGGAGAAGATCCAGGGTTGGGTGTTGTGGCTGTTGGCGGCGAGCGTGGCAAAGCGCACGAGCTCGCGGTCCCGCGGCACCGATTGCAGCGGCGCTCGCGACGCTCGCACCGTTTCCTCATAGGTCGTCGTCGCCGCAGCCGAGGGGCGGGCGGTGATTGCCGCCGCGGAAAGTCCGAGCGCGGTGGTCATGAGTTGTCGCCGGTCGATCGCCATCATCCGCTCCACGGCCCTTTCGCCACGACGCTTCTAGCGTCCCCGGAAGCTCGGGCGGTTGACCGGTATCAAGGTTCGGATCGGCACCGGGTGAGGCGCCCGCGGCGGGCCGTCCCACGAGGCTTGCAGCTACCGCGCAAACCGCGCCACCAGCTCGACATGCGGCGTGTGGCGGAATTGGTCGACCGGCACGACGCCGTCGATCCTGTAGCCGCCGTCGATCAGCAGCCGTGCGTCGCGGGCGAAGGTTGCAACGTTGCAGGACACCGCGACGATGACGGGCACCGTGCTCGCGGCGAGCTTCAGTGCCTGCGCCTGTGCGCCCTGGCGCGGGGGATCGAACACGACGGCGTCGAAGTCGCGCAGCTCCTGCGGCACCAGGGGGCGGCGGAACAGGTCGCGCGGCTCGGACCTGATTGGCTTCAGGCCGGGCGTGCGCGCGGCCTTTGCCAGCGCGGCAACTGCGCCGGCGTCGTTGTCATAGGCGGCGACGCGCGCCTTCTCGGCGAGCCGCAGCGCGAATGGTCCGACACCGCAGAAGAGGTCGAGAACCTCCTTGGCCTTGCCGACGCGTTCGGCGACGAGAGACGCCAGCGTCTCTTCGCCCGCGACGGTTGCC
Source organism: Bradyrhizobium sp. B025 (assembly GCF_042257955.1). Taxonomy (NCBI): domain Bacteria; kingdom Pseudomonadati; phylum Pseudomonadota; class Alphaproteobacteria; order Hyphomicrobiales; family Nitrobacteraceae; genus Bradyrhizobium; species Bradyrhizobium sp. B025. The sequence continues at coordinate 2,156,748 of NZ_CP170150.1, forward strand.
TGCAAGAACGAGCCCGGCGGCAGCGTCACTTCAGTGCGGCCCATCTTCACCGTCGGCGGCAGGCGCTGCAGCACCAGCTCGCCATGCCGCGTCAGCCGCGCGAGGCGATGCTGCTCGGCGACGCGCGACAGCGCCGTGACCAGCGGCGTCGGCAGCGGGCCGGAGCCGCGCACATCGACATCGAGGCCGTTGGTGGTGGCGGTGACCTGGATGTCGAGCGGCTTCGTCACCGGCATTTTGGACGTGAGCGGCTCGGCCAGCGCCCAGGCGGCATCGAGCGCGCCGTCGAGTGCGGGATCGAGGATCGGGCAGCGATGAATCGGGATGACGTCGTGCGAGCTCGCTGCCGAGAAGCCGACCTTGAGGATGTCATGCGTGCCGAACCGGCCGTGCAGCGTGACGCGCCTGCGCCCCACGCCATGGGCATCGACCAGCGGCGCGACCTCGCAATCGATGCCGGCCTGCGCCAGCGTCTCGACCACGATGCTGCGCTTCCAGGCATGATACGGCTCGGCCGCCCAGTGCTGGATCGCGCAGCCGCCGCAGATGCCGAAATGCGGGCAGAACGGCGCGACGCGCTCGGGGCTTGCGACGTCGACCGCCAGCAGCTTGCGGCGGTCGGGATGGTTGCCCGCGACGTGGTCGACCTCGACGGTCTCGCCGCCGAGCGCATACGGCACATAGATCGCTTCGCCGGCGCCGAGCGCGACGCCGTCGCCGCGATGGCCGACGTGATCGATCCTCAGGCGCTCAACCACGGCGCGCGCCCAGGAAGAATTCGATGTTGCCGTCGCCGCCGGTGATCGGCGAGGGGAACACCTCGATGTCGGTGCAGCCGAGCGAGGCGGCGAAGGCTGCGATATCGTCGCAGATCTGCTGATGCACGGCGGCGTCGCGGATGATGCCCTTCTTGTTGTGCTTCCGCTCGGCCTCGAATTGCGGCTTGATCAGCGCCAGCAGGCTCATCGGTGCGGCCGCCAGCGACAGCGCCACGGGCAGCACGGCCTTCAGCGAGATGAAGCTGACGTCGATCACGACGACATCGGGCCGCGCCGGCAGGCGTCTGCCTTCATAGGCGCGGATGTCGGTCTCCTCCATCGACACGATTTTGGGATGATCGCGCAGCGAGGGATGCAACTGGCTGGTGCCGACATCGATGGCGAACACCAGGCTTGCGCCATTGGCCAGCAGCACCTCGGTGAAACCGCCGGTGGAGGCACCGACGTCGAGGCAGACATGGTCCTCGATCTCGATCGGGTAGCGCTCCAGCGCGCCGGCGAGCTTGACGCCGCCGCGCGACACGTAGGGGTGCGCGGGCTCGGCCTGGATCACCGCATCCTCGGCGATGGTCTCCGACGGCTTCGTCACCTGCTTGTCGTCGGCAGTGACGAGGCCGGCCTCGATGGCCGCGCGCGCCCGTGCCCGGCTCTCGAACAGGCCGCGCTCGACCAGCAGAATATCCGCGCGTTTGCGAGAAGGGGACATCACGCTCTCATGAGACGATTCTTGAGACGATTCTTGGGACGATTGATGCGCTTATGGTGCAATCAATCGCGCGGCCGCCATCCGGACGCAAGCCTCGAACGCGGCGAGATCGTGCCAGACGTCGATCGGCATCGTGGCCGGCGTCACCAGCGGGCAGCCGTGCAGTTCCAGCGCATGGATCATCATGAGGTTGTCGACAAGGCCAAAATCCTCGACCGTCAGGCCCTGCGCATCGACCAGCCGCCCGTCCTCGGTCGTGACGTCCATGAAACGGCCGACGCGGTCGGCATAGGTGGCGCCATCGTTGGAATAGGCGAGACACAATTTACGGCGCCCGGCCATGTAGCCAAGCTCGTAGACGGTCCCGGGATCGGCGCCGGCACCGCGGAACGGCGTCAGGTTGGCGATGATGGCGTCGGCCGCATCCATCATCGCCTCGTTGCCGCAAAAGATCTGCCGCGAGGCGTCGGGGGCGGTGAGGTCGATCTCGTTGTCGAGAGGATAGAGGCCGGTGAGCCCGAAGCGCTCGCAGATCTCGGCCTTGCGCCGGCCGATCTCGACCGCATCCGGCAGGAACACGTCGGGGCCTGCCAGATAGATTTTCATGGGAATACCGACCGAGGAGGCATCGAGTTGCCGCGGCGTCGGCGGTGCAAAACCTCTTCCGAAGGGAGAGGTCGCGCCGAAGGCGCGGGTGAGGGGTTACGCTCTCACGTGGGACCTGAACCCCCCACCCGGATCGCTTGCGCGATCCGACCTCTCCCAATGGGAGAGGTGGGTCCAGTGCCCGTACGACGTATCAAGCCAGCTTGACCGTCTCGGTCTTCACGTCCTTGCCGAGCGCTTCGAACACCTTGGCGACGATGCCCTTGGCGTCGAGACCGGCACGGGCGTACATCGCGGCCGGCGTGTCGTGGTCCTGGAACACGTCGGGCAGCACCATCGTGCGGAACTTGACCATGCCGCTGTCGAGCGCACCCTGGTCTGTCAGGAACTGCGCGACGTGCGAGCCGAAGCCGCCGACCGAGCCTTCCTCGATCGTGATCAGGATCTCGTGGTCGCGGGCGAGCTTGAGCACCAGCTCGGTGTCAAGCGGCTTCATGAAGCGCGCATCCGCGATCGTGGTCGAAAGGCCGTGCGCGGCGAGTTCGTCGGCCGCCTTCTCGCATTCGGCGAGGCGGGTGCCGAACGAGAGCAGGGCGATCTTGCTGCCCTGGCGGATCATGCGGCCCTTGCCGATCTCGAGCGGAATGCCGACCTCGGGCATCTCGATGCCGCGGCCTTCGCCGCGCGGATAGCGCAACGAGCTCGGACGGTCGTCGATCGCGACCTGGGTTGCCACCATGTGCACGAGCTCAGCCTCGTCGGCCGCCGCCATGATCACCATGTTCGGCAGACAGCCGAGATAGGCGTTGTCGAACGAGCCGGCATGCGTCGCGCCGTCGGCGCCGACGAGGCCGGCGCGGTCGATGGCGAAGCGGACGGGCAGGTTCTGGATCGCGACGTCATGGACGATCTGGTCGTAGCCGCGCTGCAGGAAGGTCGAGTAGATCGCGCAGAACGGCTTGTAGCCTTCGCTCGCAAGACCGGCGGCAAAGGTCACCGCGTGCTGCTCGGCGATGCCGACGTCGAAGGTGCGGTCCGGGAACGCCTTGTTGAAGATGTCGACGCCGGTGCCGGACGGCATCGCCGCGGTGATGGCGACGATCTTCTCGTCCTTCTGCGCTTCCTTGACGAGGCTCTGGCCGAACACGTTCTGGTAGGCGGGCGCGTTCGGCTTGGCCTTGGCTTGCGTGCCGGTCGCGACGTCGAACTTGACGACGGCATGGTACTTGTCGGCGGAAGCTTCCGCCGGGCCGTAACCCTTGCCCTTCTGCGTCACGACGTGGACCAGGATCGGGCCTTCCTCCATGTCGCGGACGTTCTTCAGCACGGGCAGGAGGTGGTCGAGGTTATGGCCGTCGATCGGGCCGACGTAATAGAAGCCGAGCTCCTCGAACAGCGTACCGCCGTCCATCATGAAGCCGCGCGAATATTCCTCGACGCGGTTGGCGCGGTTGGCGATGATCTTGGGCAGGCGCTTGTTGATCTGCTTGGCCGCCTCGCGCAGCGTGCGATAGGTCTTGCCGGAATACAGGCGCGACAGATAGGCGCTCATGGCGCCGACCGGCGGCGCGATCGACATGTCGTTGTCGTTGAGGATGACGATCAGGCGCGAGTTCATCGCCCCGGCATTGTTCATGGCCTCATAGGCCATGCCCGCCGACATCGCCCCGTCACCGATGACGGCGATAACGTTGTTCTTGCCGCCGGAGAGGTCGCGTGCCACGGCCATGCCGAGGCCGGCGGAGATCGAGGTCGAGGAATGTGCCGCGCCGAACGGATCGTAGTCGCTCTCGCTGCGCTTGGTGAAGCCGGACAGGCCGCCGCCGGTGCGCAGGGTGCGGATGCGGTCGCGCCGACCGGTGAGGATCTTGTGCGGATAGGCCTGGTGGCCGACGTCCCAGATCAGCCGGTCGCGCGGCGTGTCGAAGACGTAATGGATCGCGGTGGTGAGCTCGACCACGCCGAGACCCGCGCCGAAGTGACCGCCGGTTACCGAGACGGCATCGATGGTCTCCTGCCGCAGCTCGTCGGCGACCTGACGAACCTGCTCGATCTTGAGCTTGCGCAGGTCGTCCGGCGTCCGGATGGTGTCGAGAAGCGGCGTCTTACTGTATGCGTTCACGGCGATTTCCAATTTGTCAGCGCCGGAAGGTCGTTCCAGTGCGCGATGGGTTTGCACAATATCGGCGCAGCGCGAGTCCTTAAACCGTCGGAGCCACCTGCATGGGGCAAGGCCCCGTCTTCAAGCTTAGGTGAGCTTAAGTGCGCTCCGGTTCAGTCTCTGTGATCCCTGTCACTTAGATCGGCTTCGTCCGTCCCAGCCAATTTCATTAGCAATTTGAAGCACTTGTCGTCGGTAATCGATGCCTACGCAAGGCTAACAAAAAGCCACACTCCGCGCAGCTTTACACCAAAGCTTGGGCCAAAGCCAACCCGCTGGGGCGATTACGGGCATACGCCTGCAACCCCCGGGCCAGAGTGGTTAACTGCGGCGCCCGCGGCGGGGTTCCTGCCTTGCCCGGCTCCCCGGCAGGATTTTCGGCGAGAGGAGGGCTATTTTCCGCTCGATTCGCGGGGCCGAATGGCCCCGGCGGGGGAACTCTTCGATCTCGGTGCCCGGCCGCCCGCCCCATGAGCACACACAGCTGCGTGCGATCATGAAAAAATTGCAGGCGTCCGATGCCCGAAAGAGGCTTGGTCGGGGTCCCTTACTGGACGTCGAGCGGCGCGGTGCCGGTGGCCTGGCCGCTCGCATCGGTGGTGATCTTGTCGACGCGGGCTTCGGCCTGGCGCAGCAGTTCCTCGCAACGGCGCTTCAGCGCTTCGCCGCGCTCGTAGATCGTCACGGATTCCTCGAGCGGCACCTTGCCGTCCTCGAGCCGCTTCACGATCGTCTCGAGTTCCTCGATCGCGCGCTCGAAGGTGAGCCTGGAGACGTCGACTTGGGTATTTTCGGCCATATCCGTTTCCGATTGCCCGATTCGCTTGCCTCGCAGTGAAGGCGGGTTTTGCGGGCTTAATGTGGCGGGCGTCGTCAGGCGCCCATCAGGGCGCCGACATGCGCCGTAACAGATTCTTTCAGTCCTTGCAGGTCATAGCCACCCTCGAGCACCGAAACAACGCGGCCCCCGGCGGTCCTGTCGGCAAGGTCCATCAGCTTGCGCGTCACCCAGGCATAATCCTCCGCGCGCAGATTCAGCGAGGCCAGCGGATCGCGATAATGTGCATCGAAGCCCGCAGAGATGATGAGGAGCTCGGGGCTGAATTTTTCGAGCTGCGGCAGAATCAGGTTCTCGAAAGCGCTGCGGAATTCCGGGCCACCATCCTCGGACGCCAGCGGCGCGTTGACGATGGTGTCGTGGTCGCCGCGTTCGCCCTTCGCGCCGGTGCCCGGAAACAGCGGCATCTGGTGCGTCGAGCAGTACATCACCGTGGGGTCCGACCAGAAGATGTCCTGCGTGCCGTTGCCGTGATGCACGTCGAAATCGACGATGGCCGCGCGCGTGATGCCGTATTTGCGCTGCGCGTGACGCGCGGCGATCGCAACATTGTCGAAGAAGCAGAAGCCCATCGGCTTGCCGATCTCGGCGTGATGGCCGGGCGGGCGCACCGCGACGAAGGCGTTGCGGTGCTCGCCCGCCATCACCGCTTCGGTCGCCGCGATCGCGCCGCCGACGCCGCGCATCACCGCTTCCCAGGTGCCCGGCGACATCGAGGTGTCGCCGTCGATATAGACGAGCCCGCTGGATGGCGCGATGTGGCGCAGCTCGGTGACGTAGTGCTCGTTGTGGCAGAGCGTGACGAGATCGAGATCGCCCTCCGGCGCCTGGTCGCGGACCAGGAACTGGAAGCGCTCGTGCGACAGCGCTTCCTCCACTGCGCGCAAGCGGTCCGGCCTTTCGGGATGTCCCGGCGGCGTGACGTGGTCGAGGCAGGCCTTGTGGGAGAGGAGAAGCGTGCTCATCAGGTCGGGCTCACTGGGAACGGGCTCTTGACGTCGCTTGGCGCATCCGGCGCCAAAACGCAATGCAAAACGCAATCTATGCGCTCCACCGGGAATGGCAAACGGTTGTCCCGTTCCGGCCCGTTTGATCCGGATCAATTCACGCGCAGGATGCGGCTCAGCGGCAACGGGCCGATCGGCCCGTGCGCCTGGAAAAACCCGAACAACGCGTCGGCGTCGTAGCCGCCATATTGCGGCGCCGTGCCCTGTCTGGCGACCGTGAAGCCGTCGCCGCCGACGGCGAGGTAATCGTTGAGGGTGACGCGGTAGCCGCTTCCGGGCTCGATCGGCCTGCCGTTGAGCGTCATCCTCTCGGCCATCACGCGTTCGCCGAACGGCTTCGACGCATCCCAGGCGTAGCTGAACCCGTTCGACACCTGGAGGATTCGCGGCCGCCTCGGATCGAGCCATTGCTGCTCCAGCATCTCCTTGAGCTGGTTGCCTGTCAGCGTCATGGTGACGAGGCGGTTGCGGAACGGCTGGCTCGCGAACAGCTCGCCGAAGGACACCGCGCCGTTCTCCTTCGGAACGATATCGGTGCGGATGCCGCCGGGATTGGTGAGCGCGATGACAGCGCTGCCATTCATGGCCTCCTTGGTCGCGGCGAGCTGCGCGTCCGCGATGACGTCGCCGAGCGGGCTTTCACCGGCTTCGTTCGGAATGCGCGACAGCGTCTGCGTCACCGATCCGGCCGGGCGATTGGCGATCGGCGCGGCGAGCTTGTCATAGGCCTCGATCAGCGCGGTCTGCTCCGCGTCCTTCGCCAGCGAGGCATTGGCGACGATGACGTTCTCGGCCTTGGCGCCGACGATGTCGCGCGTTGCCGGATCGAGCTTGAGATCGATCGCCGTGACCAGCGTGCCGTACTTGTCGCCGCTCGTCACCAGCCGTCCGTCGATATTGCAGACATAGGCGCGATGGGTGTGGCCGCTGACGACGACATCGACGGCGCGATCGAATTTCTTCACGATCTCGACGATCGGCCCCGAAATGCCCGGGCATTCATTGTAGTCGCCGGCAGGCTCGCCGCCTTCGTGGATCAGCACGACGATCGCTTCCACCCCGCGCGCCTTCAGTTGCGGCACCAGCGCATTCACCGTTTCGGCCTCGTCGCGGAATTCGAGGCCGGCAATGCCCGAGGGCGACACGATGCCGGCGGTGCCTTTCAAGGTCAGCCCGATGAAGGCGACGGGAATGCCGTCGAACTCACGGATCTCATACGGCGGCAGCACGCTTTGACCGGTCGCCGTCTCCACGGTGGAGGCGGCGAGATAGTGAAATTTGGCGCCCGTGAAGGGATGCGGTCCCTGGCAGCCGTCGACCGGATGGCAGCCGCCGTTCTGCATCCTGAGCAGCTCGGCCTTGCCCTCGTCGAACTCGTGATTGCCGACCGAGGTGATCGCGAGCCCCATCATCGAGAGCGCTTCGACCGAAGGCTCGTCGTGGAACATCGCCGATAGGAACGGGCTCGCGCCGATCAGGTCGCCGGCGGCCACGAAGATCGTGTTCTTGTGCCCGTCGCGCAATTGCTTCACCAGCGTCGCCATGTACTCGGCGCCGCCGGCCGCCACCATGACCTTCTTGGCTCTGTCCTCGGGATCGTTGATGCGGATGCCGCCGGGCGGCGGCCGCAGATTGCCGTGGAAATCGTTGATCGCAAGGATGCGCAGCTCGACCGGCGCGGCGGTCTGGGCAGAGGCGGGCAGGGCGGCGAGCGCAAGGGCGAAAATGGTCAGGCGGAGAAGATGTCGCATGGAATAAGATTAGTCGTTGCGCGCGAAGATTTCACGAAGGTTCTCGCTGTCATTCCGGGGCGCGCGTAGCGCGAGCCCGGAATCCATTCATCTACCAACTCTGCGGCCCAATGGATTCCGGGCTCGCCACTTCGTGGCGCCCCGGAATGACGGGATCTACCGCTTCTTCCTGCTCGCAAACGCGTTGAACGCAGCGATGGCATCGTCCGACTTCAAGCGCTCGCCGAACAGATGGGCCTCCTGGTCGATGCGGCGGGTGAGTTGCTCCGGCGGGGCACGCAGCAGCTTGCGCGAGGTCGCGACAGCCTCGGCGGGCAGCCGGCAGATATCGCGCGCCACCTTGCGCGCCTCGACCTCGGTGTGCCCCGGCGAGACCACGGTGTTGACGAAGCCGGCGGCGTGCGCCTCCGCGGCGGTGAAGGTTCGTCCCATCACCAGCATCGCGAAGGCGCGCTGGTAACCCATCGTGTTCGGCATCAAGAGGCTGGCGGCGCCGACCGGCACCAGCCCGAGATGGATATAGGGCGCGGAGAAGGTCGCCGCGTTCGAAGCGAGCACGTAGTCGCAATGGAACAGCATCACGGTGCCCATGCCGATCGACGCGCCGTCCACGGCCGCGATGATCGGCTTGACGTTGAGGGCGAGCGAATAGAGAAACTTGGCGCCGTCCGAAAGCGTCTCCGGGCGTGCCGTGTCGGCCTTGAGAAAATCGTCGATGTCGTCGCCGGCCGTGAACACGCCGGAGCCGCCGGTGATGATCATGCAGCGGATATCGGGGTTGTTCTGCGCGGTGTCGATCGCGCGGCTCATCTCCCGATACATGTCCTGCGTGATCGCGTTCTTCTTGCCCGGACGGCGCAGGGTGATCACGCGCGTTCCACGCTCTTCGGCGACGATGATATTGCCATTCGGCATGATGACCCCCTGCGGTCGCCGCGACGGCTTGCCGCCGGCGAGTCTCGCAAGCATCAGCCTACATCATCTTGCAGACGTGCCAATCCGCCCGCTCGGCCTTTTCGACGACGATTCCCTTGATCCCGGCGCATGGCGCCGCCCGTCGCGGCGGTATTCCGTCCAGGGAACCATGATCGGCTGGATCGCACCGGCGCATCGCTCATGGACCATTGCGCATTGCAACAAATGGCTACAATGTTTCATTTGAAAAACCGGTGGTTGTGGTGCACGATCGTGCCGTTCCATTTGGCCGATTGCTCGATTGATGATTGCCGCGACGAGTGTCGACGAATCCTCGCTGCATTATCGCGGCTGGCGCGTTGTGCTGGCCTGTTTCCTGATGGCCTTCTTCATGTTCGGCTTCGGCCTCTACGGCCAGGGCGTCTATCTCGCCGAGCTTCAGCGCGCCCATGGCTGGCCGGGCACGCTGGTCTCCGCGGCCAGCACCTTCTCGTTTCTGCTGACCTCCGTCCTCGTCATCTTCACCGACGATCTGCTCGCCCGTATCGGGCTGCGTTCGCTGATCCTGTGCGGCCTCTCGGCGCTCGGTGCATCGACTGTTCTGCTGGCGCTGATGCAGACGCCCTGGCAGCTCTATCTTGCCTATGCGCTGATGGCGGTCGGCTGGACCGGCATGGGCACCGTGGTGATCGCGACGGTGCTGAACTCCTGGTTCGATCGTCGCCGCGGCCTCGCGCTCAGCCTCGCCTTCAACGGCGCGACCTGCGGCGGCATCGTCCTCGTTCCGCTGTTGCTGTCGCTGACCGCCAGCATCGGCTTCCGCTCGGCGATGCTGGCGGCCACGACGGTGATGGTGCTGCTGGTGCTGCCGGTGGTCGTCGGCTTCATCGGCTGGCCGGCCGGGCTGCCGCTGGCATCGGGCGAACGCCCCGCCGGTGGCGGCACGCCCGCGCCGGCCCATTCCCGCAAGGCGCTGCTCGCCAACGCGGCGTTCTGGACCATGGTGCTGCCGATCGCGATCGCGCTGCTGGCGCAGATGGGCTTCATCGTCCACCAGGTGACATTCCTCGAACCGCTGATCGGGCGCGCCAGCGCCGGCCTTGCCGTGACCATCATGGCCGCGATGGCGGTGGTCGGGCGCCTGTCGCTCGGCCTGTTCGTCGACCGGCTCGATCCGCGGCTCGCATGCGCGGCGTCGATGACGAGCCAGGCGGCGGCGCTGTTCGTGCTCCTGCAGAGCACGAGCCCGACGGCGCTGCTGGTGTGCTGTGCCGTCTACGGCTTCTCGATCGGCAACATGATCACGTTCCCACCTTTGATCATCCAGCGCGAGATCGGCTCTGCCGCCTTTGCCGCCGCGATGGGCTTGGGCACGTCGATCAGCGGCGTCGTCAGCGCCTTCGGCCCGGGCATCGTCGGCCTGGTCCGCAGCCTGACCGGCAACTACACGACGGCGTTTGCGATGTGTGTGGCGCTGGATCTCATCGCCGCGAGCATCGTGCTGTGGCGACCGGGGAGGCGGGCGAAGCTCGCAGCTTCATAGCCTGGATGGAGCGAAGCTCCAGGATGACCGACTGTGGGCCAACTGCGTCCCCAACATTCGGTGTCATCGCCCGACTTGATCGGGCGATCCAGTACTCCGAGACATCCGTAGTTTACCGAGAGGCCGCGGCGTACTGGATTCCCCGCCTTCGCGGGGAATGACAGCGGGGAGGAGGGTAGACCTTACCCCAGCAACACCGCATCCGCCGCCGCGACCGACTCCGCGCTTTCCGTCACGGTGCGCTCCAGCCCCGCCGCCTGCACCGTGATGTTCTCGGCGAAGAAGCGGGCGAGCGAGACGTAGCGCTGTGCATCGGCAAGGCCGTCGCTCTTCGCGGCGAGCGCCTCGGACGCCAGCATGCAGCCGCCGAGCGTGGCGCCGAACTGCTGCAGATACGGCGTTGCGCCGGCAAGCGCCTCGTTCGGCGCGGACGTGACGCGCTCCAGCAGCCACTTGCTGGTGCGCGTCAGCGCGTCCAGCGCTTCGCGCAGCTTTGCGCCCGTGGTGCCGAAAGCGGGGTCGTTGGAGGCTTCGACCTGCTTGACGACGGCCGAGAGCTCGTCGAGCAGCGCCCACACCGCGGCGCCGCCATTGGCCGCGAGCTTGCGCGTGACGAGGTCGATCGCCTGGATGCCGTTGGTGCCCTCGTAGATCGCCGTGATGCGGGCGTCGCGATAGTACTGCGCGGCGCCGGTCTCCTCGATGAAGCCCATGCCGCCATGCACCTGCACGCCGAGATAGGCGACCTCGTTGCCGATATCGGTGGAATAGCCCTTGGCCATCGGCGTCAGCAGCGCCGCGCGCGCCGCCGCGTCAGCGCGGACCTTTGGATCCCTGGCGCGGGTCGAAACGTCGATTGCGACCGCGGTCGCGTAGCAGATGGTGCGCGCCGCCGCGGTCTGCGCCCGCATCCGCATCAGCATGCGCTTGACGTCGGGGTGGACGAAGATCGCGTCCGAACCGTCGCCCTTCTTGCCGACGGCGCGGCCCTGCTTGCGCTCCTGCGCGTAGGACAATGCCTGCTGATAGGCGCGATCGGCGACGCCGACGCCTTCGAGGCCGACGCCGAGGCGGGCCTGGTTCATCATCGTGAACATGCAGCGCATGCCCTGGTTCTCTTCGCCGATCAGGAAACCAATGGCGCCGCCATGGTCGCCCATGGTCATGGTGCAGGTCGGCGAAGCATGCATGCCGAGCTTGTGCTCGACGCCGCTCGCAAAAATGTCGTTGCGTGCGCCGAGCGAGCCGTCGGCATTGACCATGAACTTGGGAACAAGAAAGAGAGAAATCCCCTTGGTGCCGGCGGGCGCATCCGGCAGACGCGCCAGCACGAAATGCACGATGTTGTCGGTCATGTCGTGCTCGCCATAGGTGATGAAGATCTTCGTCCCCTTGATGCGATAGGTGCCGTCGGCCTGCTTTTCGGCGCGGGTGCGCAGCGCGCCGACGTCGGAGCCGGCCTGCGGCTCGGTGAGCTGCATGGTGCCGGTCCATTCGCCCGAGACGAGCTTCTCGAGGTAGATCGCCTTCAGCTCGTCGCTGCCATGCGCATCCAGCGCCTCGATCGCCGAGGCCGTCAGCAGCGGGCACAGGCCGAAGGCGACGTTGGAGGCGCTCCAGATCTCGGTGCAGGCGGCGTTGATCGCAACGGGCAGGCCCTGGCCTCCGAACGCTTCAGGCCCGGACACCGCGTTCCAGCCGCCCTCGGTCCAGCGCTTATAGGCATCGGGCCAGCCCGGCGCAGTCGTGACTTTCCCGGCGTCGAGCTTGATGCCGTGCTCGTCGCCGACACGGTTGAGCGGCGCCAGCACGTCGGTGGCGAACTTGCCGGCTTCCTCCAGCACGGCGGCCACGATGTCGGCGTCGAAATCGCCGTAATGGCCGGCTTCCACGGCGGCCTTCAGGCCGGCGCCATGATTGAGCGACAGCAGCATGTCAGAGATTGGCGCGCGGTAGGTCATGGCTCACTCCCGTGGACAGATGTTGGCGCCGTCTTCCCATGAAACGCCGGAGGTCTCAACTGCCCGGACGCCGGCCGCCGGACGGCTCCGGCCCGGAACGGGCCTTCGTCCCGGGCGTATAATAGAGTGTGGCGCGGCCGGTCCCGGAAGCTGTGGTATTTTGCGCCTTCAGGCGGTTGAAATGCCGCGCCGCACCCTATAGACCGGCTGCGACCGAAGGGAATCTGCGGTAGCCAGTTCTTCCGCCGACCCCGGGTCGCCTGTTGGGGCGTAGCCAAGCGGTAAGGCAGCGGATTTTGATTCCGCCATTCGGAGGTTCGATCCCTCCCGCCCCAGCCAGCGCTTCCGACCAGCCTGAAATCGCGCACGAGGCCGGCCTGGCCGGGGAACTGCTGCACGGCTCTGCGACACATTGCTGCTGCACGGGGTGTCGTTCGAGATGGCTTTCCACACCTTTCGCCGGGACGCGGTGTATGTCTAAGGGGAAAATCGCGATCCGAAGGTTGCAGACAGAGCGACGCAATTCGTGGCACGATATGTTGCAGCATCTGGCGGGCCTTGCGGGTAAGCAAGGTTTGCGTCGAACTCGGAGCGGTTGATGAGGTTTCGGTCCGTTCTGAAGGCCGCTCTCGGGCTCGCCCTGATCTGTCCGGCGGCAAGCGCGTTGGCCGCTGAGGCCGATGACGACAGCGACGGCGACAAGAAGCCGGCCGTGCCGACGATGTACCTCGATCTCAGAACCTATTACGCGCAAATCCCACAGGGATCCTTGGCGTTTGGCTTTGGTCATCCCTCCTTCTTCAATGCGGTGCCAACGCTCGCCGGATCGAACGGCGCTGCATTGTCGACCGGATTGCCGGCAGCAAAATCACTCAACGTCGATCTTCCGTTTACGATCGATGTCACCGATCGCGTCTCGCTCTACGCCGGCGTGTCCGGCAGTTCCACGCAGTTTGCGGGCAGCGGATGGTCTTCGTTTGACATCACCAGTTGGAATATCGGTTTCCAGGCCGACATCTACCAGCAGAATGGCGGGAATTTCCCGACCGTGACGCTGCAATCCACGATCACCCAATCCGTTCCAAACGGCCCACTGACCGCAACGTCTTTCAACAACATTCTCGAGTTCGATTATGCTCTGGACAAGGACGAGACTCGCGGCTTTCTCGTAGGCATCCAGCACACACGCGTTGATGTGGGCAGCGCAGCGGTGAGAGTTAATCCAAATACGATCGGTTATGTCGGCGGCTATTATCAATGGCCGAATAACTGGAAGTTTACGGGGCGCGTCGGGGTACAGTCGTTCGAAGGCGCCCAGCTTCTGAACCTCGCGCCGATCCAGTCGTTCACCCAGCCCATCGTGCGACTCGATCTGGACCGCATGGACGACAATGACAACCGACTGTTTGGCTTGACCGCCGAGATCATGTGGCTGCCGAAACCGGCGTACCAGCTCACGCTCAGGACGCCACTATACGCGGTGCGCAACTAGCCGAGCGGCAGAGTCTCGCTAGTCGGCTATTGCTTGAGCTGCTTGATGAGATCTTCAATCTCGCGATTGCCTGGCATCAAGCGCGAGAGTTGCTCGGCATAAGCCCAAGGCAGAGGCGGAATCCCCTTTTTCGCGGCTCAGCGCGAGTGCCGCAGATAGGGTGTCCCGATCATCCGGATGCGCTTGCAAGTTGGTACTTAGAACGGCAAGGGCGCGGATATTGTTCTGGTGCGATCGTTGACCTGCATCAAAATGTCGTGCTCTTCCACAACATATCCTGCCAACCTAGCGGTCGGTCTGTCAGGAAGGTTGCGATTATGAAATCCATAACACGCAGAACTTTTGCCTGCGGAATTGCTCTGCTCCCGTCTTTCCGTTCCGCGCTTGCGCGCGCACAAGCCGCGGTCAGTCCCACCGAAGCCCGCGCAATTGCCAAGGAAGCCTATGTCTAGTACCCACTTTTCTTGGAACGTGAGTCGTGATTCAAGGTCGGGATGATACCCGAAGCAAGAGAAGTCCACCTTTCGAGGAAAGATCGCAAGGTGCTTGAGGCGTGCTGTCGCTCACCGGTGACGTTGCAGCGCGATTTGAAGCGGGCGCGGATAGTTCTGTTGGCGGCGGATGGGCGCAGCACCCGGTCGATCGCCAAGGAAGTTGGGGTCCAGCCGCGGATTGTCAGCCTTTGGCGGCATCGCTATGCCGACCATGGCCTTGAAGGGCTGCAAGACAAGCCGCGGCCTGGCAAGCAGCCGATCTATACGAAGACGACCGACAAGCGGATTCTGAAGCTGCTGGATAAGCCGCCACCGCAAGGGTTTGCGCGCTGGACCGGCCCCCTTCTGGCCGAGGCGCTGGGCGATGTCGATGTCCAATATGTCTGGCGGTTCCTGCGCAGCCACAAGATTGACCTGGTGGCTCGCAAGTCCTGGTGCGAGAGCAACGACCCGAACTTTACGGCCAAAGCCGCCGATGTTGTCGGCCTCTATGTCGCGCCGCCGGCGAAGGCCATTGTGCTGTGCGTGGACGAGAAGCCCTCGATCCAGGCTTTGGAGCGAGCGCAGGGTTATCTGAAGTTGCCCAATGGCCGCGCCTTGACCGGCCAAAGCCACGATTACAAGCGGCATGGCACCACAACATTGTTTGCGGCGCTCGAAGTCGCCACCGGAAAGATCATCGCGACCCATTCAAAACGCCGGCGCCGCGTCGAGTTTCTCGATTTCATGAACAGCGTCACCGCGACTTTTCCGAACCGCAAGCTTCACGTCATCCTCGACAACCTCAACACCCATAAAAAGAACGAGGACTGGCTCAAGGCCCACCCCAACGTGCAATTTCATTTCACGCCGACAAGTGCGTCATGGCTCAATCAGGTCGAAGTATGGTTTTCCATCTTGCAGGGGCAGTCGCTCAGCGGCACCTCCTTCACGAGCCTCAAGCAGCTTCAGGAACACATCGATGCCTACGTCAACGCATACAACGACAGAGCCGAGCCCTTCGTCTGGACCAAGAAAAAGGTCCGTCAACGCCGTTTCAAAGGCCGCCGTATCACTCAGCTCTGATTCCGGGTACTAGGCTACCCAATGGTGGATAGCTATCGCATCCAGCATGCCTATTTCGTGGATGCCAAGAACCCCGAATATAAAGCGCCATGGAACGAGCTCCGTAACTTCTCTCGTGTCTTCACCCCGGAAGACAAGGCGGTGCAAACGCCCAACTCGGACACACCCTACTCTTTCCTCGGCATGGACTTGCGGGCCGAACCCATCGTGCTCACCGTTCCGGTGATCGAAAGGGAACGGTATTTCAGCATTCAGCTCATTGACGCCTATACTTTCAACTTCGACTACATCGGGAGTCGTAGCACCGGCAACAATGGCGGTAGCTTCCTCATCGCCGGACCTAATTGGCAAGGCTCAACCCCGAAGGGGGTGACGAAGGTTTTACGCGCCGAGACCGAATTTGCGCTGGCTGCGTACCGCACGCAACTTTTCAACCCTGGCGACATCGACAACGTGAAGAAGGTGCAGGCCGGCTACAAGGTGCAGACGCTTTCGGCTTTCCTTGGCGCGCCGGCGCCGAAGGCCGCCTCCGCGATCGATTTCATCAAACCGCTTACGTCCGACACCGAAAAGACCTCGCTTGAGTTTTTCAACATCGTCAACTTCCTCCTACAGTTCTGCCCCACGAACCCCTCCGAGAAGGAACTGATGGCGCGGTTCGCCAAGATTGGCGTTGGGGCTGGCAAGAACTTCAACGCAAGCAATCTCACGCCTGAACTGAAAACTGCCATTGAGCAGGGTATGGCTGATGCTTGGCAGGCATTGGCCCAACTGCAAAAGCGAATGGATGCTGGGGAAGTAACCAGCGCCGACACCTTCGGCAGCCGAGCATATTTGAAGAACAACTACCTTTACCGCATGGCGGCTGCCGTGGTGGGCATTTACGGTAACTCCAAGCAAGAAGCGATGTATCCGCTGTATCTCGTAGATGCGGACGGTCAGAAATTCGATGGGGCAAACCGTTACACGGTGCGCTTTGCACCGGGCCAGTTGCCGCCGGTAAATGCCTTCTGGTCACTTACGATGTACGAACTGCCGTCGAGCCTGCTCTCGGCCAATCCAATTAACCGCTACTTGCTCAACTCGCCGATGCTGTCACAGTTCAAGCGCGATGCGGACGGCGGAATTACCTTCTACATCCAAAACGAGGCTCCGGCAGCAGACAGGCAACCCAACTGGCTGCCCGCACCCAAGGGTGGCTTCTTTGTCGTTATGCGTCTCTACTGGCCGAAAGCTGAGGCGCTCGAAGGGAAGTGGAAACAGCCGCCGATGCAGCGAGCAGTATAGTTTTCGTTCCTGCCGCCGAGGCATTGCAACGTCTGTTATTGGGCCCTTCCGCGACTTCCGGCGACGTCGAAAACGCCCTGGTTATGAGTACACGGCTTAGCCGAGCCGCTGATCCTCATCGCCAGCCTCTATTGCTTGAGCTGCTTGATCAGATCTTCAATCTCGCGATTGCCGGGCATCAAGCGTGAGAGTTGCTCAGCGTAGCCCAAGGCAGATGCGGAATCCCCTTTTTCGCGGCTCAGCGCGAGGGCCGCAGAAACTGATTCACGATCGTTGGGATGCACTTGCAAGCTGGTCCGTAGAACGGCAAGGGCGTCATCGCGGCGGCCAGAGGAGTGTAGCCCCACGGCATAGACGTAAGCATAGCGCGGTTGACCGGGGTCCAGCTCCGCTGCTTGACGCAATTCACCGAGCGCCTCATCGGCGCGCTTTTCCCGCACGAGCACGAGGCCGAGCGCGTGGTGAAGTGAGGCATTTTGCCCGGACTTGGTCAGGGTCTCGCGAAGAATGCGTTCGCCATCGCTGTCGCGCCCAAGCTGCCGGTAGAGATCGGAAAGATTGATGGCGGCAGGCGGGAACGATGGATCAAGCCTGAGGGCCGCCCGATATTCGGCCTCGGCTTCGGCGGCACCGGCCTGTCTTGCAAGGAAGTTGCCGAGCGCAGCCCGGGCGTCCGGACGATCCGCATTCAATTTCTGCGCCGCCACGAATTCGGCGGCGGCTTGCGTGAACTTGTTGCGATCGGCGGCCGGCTGGCGCGATGGCGGAACGGAGGCAAGAAGCTCGGCGGCGCGGATGCGCACGCCGCGCACCGGATCGGTCAATTGCGCAGATGCGAGCGTCCAGAGCTGGTCGGCCGGAATGCCCTCCAGCGCATCGAGCGCGCCCAATCTCACGAGTGGATCGGGATCGGAGAGAGCGCGACGGATCAGATCGGCGTCGGGAGCGGGCAACTCGGCCAGCGCGCCGGCGCGGACTATCCCGGGAGCGTCATTCGCGACAACGGCCGAAAGGAGAGCCTGCGCGTCGGCCGCTTCGCTCCATGCCGCATGAAATGCCCGCGCATAGGCCTGAAAACCCAGGCGCTGCGGACCGAACCAGGTTTCGACCTGTCGCGCCGCCCATGCGGCCGGCTTGTCGCGGTGGCAGTCGTTGCAGGCATTCGGTGTGCCAAGCTGCACGGAGAGATCGGGGCGGGGGATGCGGAAGCCGTGGTCGTGGCGGCGATCGACAACCATGTAGCGACGTTCCGGCATGTGGCAGGAGGCGCAACCTGGCGGCGGCGATACATTGGCATGCTGCCGGTGGGCGGCAGCTTCATACTTGGCCGGCGCATGGCATTGCGCACAGACGCCATCGCCGGGTGCTTTGAGTGCCGCACTGTGCGGATCATGGCAGTCGCTGCAGGTGACGCCCTTGGCGAACATCTTGCTCTGCTTGAACGAGGCGTAGTTGTAGGTCTCCTCGTCGTCGCGCATCTGGCCGTCGGCATGGAAGCGTTGCCGGTCGAGCAGCGACACCCGATGGGTTTCCGACAGGGACTTGCCCGGCGTCCAGTCTTCGGAGAACTGTCCGCGCCGCGCGTGGCAGCGCCCGCAGGTCTCGACTTCCTTGCGCAATGCTGCCGGAGACGTGCTGCGCACCGGAATCATGGTTCCGGCATCGGCTGACCAGGTGATGCCCGAGCGTTCGTCGAACCGGACAAGCAGGCCATTGTCCGGGCCGCGCGCTGCAGGCTTCTGCTGCGCCCATGACACATGTCGCGAGCCTGCGCCGTGACAGGCCTCGCAGCCGACGCTGATCTCGGAGAAGCTGGTCGCGAACCGGTCCTTCGCGGCGTCGTAATTCTTGTGCACGTTCGTCGAGTGGCACTCGGCGCACATGAAATTCCAGTTCTGATTGAGCCTGGTCCAGTGCAGGGGATCGCTGCTGGTGACGGCAGCATCCGGATAGAGATGGAACCAGCGCTGCCCGCCCTGATCTTTGGGGCGCGTGTCCCATGCAATCGACAGAGCCTGGATGCGCCCATCGGGGAATTCGATCAGATATTGCTGCAGGGGATCGACCCCGAAGGCGTATTTCACCTCGAACGTCGCAAGCTTGCCGTCCGGCCCGTCTGTCTCGATCAGAAATTTCCGGTCCTTGCGGAAGAAGCGCGAGCGTGTGCCGGCATATTCGAACGCGGCGTCGTTGAAGTCGCCGCGGACCGACGTGTCGGTCGCGTGATCCATGGCGTGGCGATGTTGCGAGCTTTGCCACAGCCGCGTCTCCGCCTGGTGGCAGCCGCTGCACGCCTGACTGCCGACAAAGCTCAGTTCTGCCTCGCGGGTCGGCGGAGACGAGATTTCGGACGTCTTGAACCAGGAAAGCCCGCTTGCGAGCAGAAAAAACAGCGCACCCGACCCGATTGCCAGCAGCGCGGCAGTTCGCAGGCGGAATGTCGGCGCGGGGCGTTGAGCAGGAGCCGAACGGCCTTGTTCAGGCCGGGCCTTCGTGGGGGCCTGCTGACGCCTGCGGCTCTTTCGAGAACCCTTCGTCACGTCCGATCACCCATCGCGTGCTGCGCAGGAAGATTTACATGCGAAGGTCGTTGTCGTGAAGGGCAATTCGGGTTTCGCGAGCGAGGTCGATGAGCGAGGCGCAGAACATCAGGAGCGCGGCCATGAACAGCATCGCAACGCCATATTCGTGGGCCACGTTGAACAGCGCACTGATGAAGGCAACGATGATGATGAGGGCGGTGAGGATCGCAGAGAGGATGGAGCAGAACAGCGACCTGTTCAAGAGCGACGCCCGGTGCCGCAGCCGGGGAATATCCGTCTTGAGGTAAGCCTTTGAGGCATCACCATCGGTGATGCCGTGAAGAAATTGGGCCCGGTCGACCACCCGGTTGATACGGGAAACGAGGACCGAGATGAAGGACGCGACGGCTCCCAGCAGGAAAGCCGGAGCCGCCACGTTGCCGATGATCCGTGCCAGCTGGTCGATCGAAGGCGTTACCGGTATTAACTGAACCACGTTCTCCATCTTCGCTCGATTCTCCAGCTTCCTCAGGTGTCGCGAATGCGCCGGATGGACGAGATCTTGAGCGTGTCGTCCTTCAGCGCAGTCTTGGTCTGGCAGATCCGAACGCTGAGATTGAAGGACAGGTTTGGCGGGCAGGCAGCGCGGCACCTACTGCGGTTGCGATGAAATCGCGGCGACGAAGGGCAATCGCTCCCGGTTCGGGAGCGCCGTCGAGCTCCGACACGTCGGTGCCGCCCTGCCATACGCTGGACAGCAGCCATCACTCCATGCACTTCCGGACGAACTGCACGCGTTCCACAAGCCCAAGGCCTTTCGCCTGCTTGCGGCAGCCTTCCAGTTTGTCGATGCGCAGCTCGACCTTCTGAGCCAAATTGAGTCCGATGTCGCCCGAAACCTGTGGCGCGGTGCCACCGGTCGGGGCCGTCTCGGCATCGGCGGACGGACCGTCTCCGGCGGCCCGCGCCGCAGCCTGCAGACGCTTGATGTCTTCGGGCGACAGCTTTGGCCGGTCGATATTCAGCGTGATCTTGTTCAGCTTGCCGGTGAAGGCGAACGGCGTGCTGTAGTCGTTATCGTCGACCGGCGTGCCGGTATCGGAGCCGATGTCGAGCGATTCGTCGAATTGCAGGATGAAGGGAAGCGTATGCTCCATCTTTTGGGTTGCGACCTCGGCGCCGTCAACCTTCAGCACCCCGGTGCCGCCCTTGCCGACGCCGCTGTAATCGCCGAACGCCATCGTCGCCGGACCGAGTCCATCATACCTGAAATCGAATTCAAGTATGTGCTTGCCGGGCGTGAGGTCCGGTCCTTCCCAGCGCACGCGCTTGAGATCGACCAAATTCCAGGTGAACACCGGCTTGTTCTTCAACACGTAGAAGCCGTAACCCGCGAACCGGCCGCCTTGGGTGATCAGCATGCCGTCGCTGCCGCCCTGAGGTATCTCGATCTCGACCTTGAAGTTGTAGGATGTATTGAGGACGCTCGGCGCGTCGCCGTTCGGAGTGCCGGTGATCGGCCTTGTCCAGACGAACTGCGAGCGGCCTGCGCTCAGGCTCGGCCGCGGTGCGAGGGCTCTGGCGACCAGCGTCGAGTCGAGCGGGAACACCTGGTACTTCGTTGCCTCCTTGACGAACAAATCCTGCAGTTCCTTGAGCTTCGCCGGGTTCTTTGCGGCGAGATCATCGGACTGGGTCCAGTCATTGCGCAGGTCGTAAAGCTCCCATTGGAAGTTCGCCGGGTCGACAGTCTTCGCGACTGTCACCCAGGGCGGCCGTATCACCGTGGTGCTGGCGATCCAGCCGTCGTCGTAAATGGCTCGATCTGCCATCATCTCGAAATATTGCGTCTTGTGCGTCGTGGGCGCATTCGCGTTGCTCTTGTCGAAGGTGTACATCATGCTGACACCTTCGATCGGGCTCTGCTTGATACCGTCCACCATGTCGGGCTGCTTGATCTGTGCCGCTTCGAGAATGGTCGGAACGATGTCGATGACGTGGTGGAACTGGTTGCGAATCCCGCCCTTATCCGTGATCACCTTCGGCCATGAGATCGCCATGCCTTGGCGGGTCCCGCCGAAGTGCGACACGATCTGCTTGGTCCAGGAGAATGGCGTATCGAACGCCCAGGCCCAGCCAATCGACATGTGGTTGTAGGTACGGTCAGTGCCCCAGACGTCGTAGAAATACTTTAGCTGGTCCTCGACCGATGGATTGGCGCCATTGAACATCGCCATTTCGTTCGGAGTGCCGTTGGGCTGACCCTCGGCGCTGGTGCCATTGTCGCCCTCGATGTATATGATCAACGTGTTGTCGAGCTTGCCCATGTCCTCGACTGCCTGGATCACGCGACCGATCTCGTTGTCGGCGTAGGCGGCATAGGCGGCGAACACATCGGCCTGGCGGACGAACAGCTTCTTTTCGTCGGCGCTAAGCTGATCCCATTCCTTGATCAGATCCTTCGGCCACGGAGTCAGCTTGGCGTTCTGCGGGATCACGCCGAGCTTCTTCTGGTTGGCGAAGATGGTCTCTCGCAGCTTGTTCCAGCCATCGTCGAACAGATGCATGGCGCTGATCTTGTCGACCCATTCCTTGGTCGGGTGATGCGGCGCGTGGGTCGCGCCCGGCGCAAATTTGATGAGGAACGGCTGATCGGGCGATAGCGCGTTCATCCGGTTCATGTAGTCGATGGCTTCGTCCGCCATCGCTGTCATCAGATTCCAGCCCGGCTTGTCGACAAAGGGATAGATCGGCGTGGTGTTGCGGACCAGCGTGCCCGACTGCCACTGGCTTGTGTCGCCGCCCATGAATCCGTAGAAATACTCAAAGCCCATGCCGGTCGGCCATTGATCGAACGGTCCGGCCTGGCTCGCCTGATATTCCGGTGTGTTATGGTTCTTGCCGAACCACGCGGTGTGGTAGCCGTTGTCGGTGAGGATGCGGCCGATCGTGGCCTTATCTTTGGTGATGATGCTGTCGTATCCGGGAAAGCCTGTGGCTTGCTCTGCGACCACCCCGAAGCCGGCCGAATGATGATTGCGCCCGGTGATCAGCGCGGCGCGGGTTGGCGAGCACAGTGCGGTCGAATGGAAATTGGTATAGCGCAGACCGTTCGCGGCGATGCGGTCGAGCGCCGGAGTCGGGATGACCCCGCCGAACGTGCTCGGTACGCCATACCCGGCATCATCTGTAATGATCAAAAGGACGTTCGGTGCGTTCTTGGGTGGCACGATACGCGCCGGCCAGTACGGCTTCGAATTCGTTGCGCCCTGTTCGATCTTGCCCCCAAACTTCTGCGGCGGCGGTGGAAGCTGGTCGCCGGGAATGGTGATGGTCGCAGCCGGGGAGCCCGGAGGTGGCGTGGTTGGCTGCGCTTGCTGTGCAAACGCCGGGGATATCGCCGATGCCAAAAATAGTACGGAAACAATCGCACGAAAATTCATTGCAAGCCCTCCTGAGAGGCGCTCAAACGCGCGGATGCTGTCATTCTTCAGGATCATGCAGAGAGTGACGTTGATGCAGATCAATCCACGGCATCCTCAAGATCGGTTTCAGCCGCTATATCGAGAAGTCTTCTGCGCTCTCGCGATCTCTCTTGGCTAACCAGGCGTGACCGAGGAAGATCACAAGGATCGCGTGGAGCGCGATCGCCGGCCATAAGAGGATACCAGTTAACTGGTGGCCGATCGCGAGGTAAAGGAGGTAGATTGTTGCCAGGACGTTGTAGGTCATCAGCGCGCGAACGGATGATGGCAGTGGGCCCATCGCGCCAGAAGGCCAGGTGGCGAGTGGCAGTCCGAGCAGAGCGATAGCCGTCAGCCGGCCGAGCGCGCTGCCGGCATCCGAAAATTCACTGCCGAATACCAGCCGGGCGAACCATGACGGTCGAGCGAACAGGACGAGACCGGTCGCCGCGGCCTCGATGGCCGCGGCGAGAACGGTCCATCTTGCGATCTCCATGCCTTTCAACATACCGATCTCTGCTGACGCCCGAACTCATCCCACGCGTCTGACTGGTGGAATCTTGTAGGTGCCATCGAGCAACGGCTTGCTCGGCTGGTACGCGCGGATGGTCAAGTTGAACGGAAGACTCGGCGGACAGGGCAGCCAGTTTGCTTCCTTGTCGGCGCCAGGCGTCGTGGCCTGGATGTAGATATCCAGCGAGCCGTCCGCATTGTACTTGAGTGGCATTCCGGAAAGAATCCCGTAGCGGTCAATTGAGTTCCGTACGTAAAAATTCTCGCGATAGGGCGAGACGGACCAGACGCCGCTGGCCGAGGGCGGAAAGTCATCCTTGCCGAAATGCAGAACGTACCTGGCGGCACCATCCAGAACATTGCCATCGCCGTCCACGAATGCACTGGGATACACGGCATCATCGGAGGTCAACGCACCAAGTCCGAGCCAGGCGATCAGGGCGCGGGTGTTGTAGTCGGTGCCATATCTCCCGATATTCAGCATGTTGATCCAGCCGTTCACAGACGGCGCTTCGTAAGGTCCCTCCTGAAACTTCAGCCATACCTCGCCCGGTGCGCCGTTCAGGCCCTTGATGATGGCGCGATCCAGCTTGCTGGTGTCGAACTCCTTGCCAGGTTCGATGCCGATCTCCTTGAGTTTCTCGAGCATCTTGGTGTCGGCCGGATAGGGCGGGTTGTCCTTCAACAGCGTCGCCAGACGCTTGAAAAACATCTCCCCCGTCATCAATCGCACCTGATCGTACGGAGTTGTGGTGAGGTCCACGGCAGGATCGATCGGAACGTCGCTGGGCGGCATATACGGCTTGCCCCATGCGCTGAGCGGCGTGATTAGGAGCTGATCCTGCAGGGCATGGATTTCCGGAAAGTCCTGCGGGCCCGCGGCCGACATCTGCACGAGCAACCATGCAAAGCGCGTCGGGCATCGGTAGATGTCCTTGATGTCCGACGGCGCGGTGCCGTTCCACTTGGGCCCGGCGACGAGGAAGTTGCCTGCGCCCGTGCCGGTGGTGCGGCTGCCGATCGAGCCAAAATCGTCGGTCCACATATTCATCAACTGCAGGACGATGTAACGCCCCTTCGTGTCGGGGTGCGAGGCAACAAGCGGCTCCTTGTCGAGATCAAGAACGGCGAACGACCACACCGAGTTGACGCTGATCCGCACGACATCCTTGAAATCCGGGCTGACGTAGCCCTTCATCCGACCGAATTGGTTGATGGGTGCCTTGTATTCTCCCGACTTTGATGTCGCCGTGATCACGCCATTTGTCACGTCCATCATGACCAGCGGGAAGCCATAGACGTAGCACTCCATACCAAGCAGGTACGCGATCTCCTCTTTCACATCATCTTTCAGGTCCTTAAGGTCTCCCAGCTCTCCCTTCAGAAATTGGCCTAGTTCTTCCGCTCGAGTCTGCGCGGTGCTCGATCCTGGCAGCGTGGCGGCCGCGCCCAGCGCCAGAGCGCCCAGACCCAGATCACGGCGGTGGATCCTGAACGAATTCATCCACTGATTGGCGATGTTCATGGCGATCTCCTGTGCCTTGAGTTCAATCGCGGGTTCAATGCAGTGCTAGTTCTTGCCTGTCGTTTGTGACTTCGGCTCAGGTTCGAGCTTGAAGGTCAGTTTGTTGATCTTGCCGGTGAACTTGAACGGAGTGTCGTAGCGATACTCCACGAGGGCCACTCCCGTGCGGGTGTCTTGGCCGACATCGAAGGTCTCATCCTCGGGGAAAGTGACAGGTATGGTGTGCTCCAGGGAATTCCTGGCTACTTCCTTGCCGTCCACCGAGAGCACGCCCGTGCCACCTTTGCCCAGGCCCGGTTCATCGGGCTTGAAGTCGAAGGCGATGGTGTGCTTGCCGGCGCCTAGCTCGGGACCCTCCCACGTCGTGCGCTTGAGGTCGAGCAGGTTATAGAGGAACACCACCTTGCCTCGGCCGACGCCAAACTCGCCTTTGCTCAGGAACAGGCCGTAGCCTCCGAAGCGGCCGCCATGGGTGACGATCATCCCCTCAGCTCCGCCTTCGGGAATGTCCACTTCAGCGGTGATGCTGTAGCTCTTGTTCAGGATGTCGGGCGCCGCACTGGCGGGCGTGCCGATCAGTTCGCCCGAATACGTGAAGACCGTTCGTCCGGCCGTGAGACTCGGGCGCGGCGTGTTCCAGCGCGCCAGCGTCGAGTTGTCGAGCGGCAGCACGTTGTACTTCTTCGCCTCGGCGTAGAAGAGATCCTGCATCTGCTTGAGCTTGTCAGGCATCTTGGCAGCGAGATCGTTGAACTGCGTGGGATCTTCCTGAACGTTGTAGAGCTCCCAGTTGTAGCCGGTGATCACGTCCGGCGGCGTCTTGGTGCTCAGCTCCCAGGGGAGCGTCGCAGGCGTCGTGGCCGCCACCCACCCGTCCTGATAGATGGCGCGATTGCCGAGCATCTCGAAATATTGCGTGGTGTGGCGCGACGCTGTGTTGGCGTCCGCTTTGTCCCACGTGTACGTCATGCCGACGCCTTCGATGGGAATCTGCTTGATCCCGTTGATCGTGTCGGGTTGCGAAATGCCGGTCGCTTCGAGAATGGTCGGCACGACGTCAATGACGTGGTGGAACTGGCGGCGGATGCCGCCGACATCCGTGATGTGGCCCGGCCAGGACATGACCACGCCCTGGGCCGTCCCGCCGAAGTGTGATGGCACCTGCTTCACCCACTTGAAGGGTGTATCCATCGTCCACGCCCAGCCGGCCGCGAAATGCGGGAAGGTCCGCTCCGATCCCCAGAAGGGATACCAGAGCAACTGATCCTTCACCGGCACGGGAACGCCATTGAAGGTGGTGAACTCGTTCGGTGTGCCGTTGAGCATGCCTTCGGCGCTCGCACCGTTGTCGCCGCCGATGTAGATGATCAGGGTGTTGTTTAGCTCTCCTAAGTCTTCGACCGCCTGGATGACCCGTCCGATCTCATGGTCGGCGTAGGCGAGATAGGCGCCATAAACATCCGCCTGCTTGATGAAGAGCTTCTTTTCGTCCCAGCTCAGCGAGTCCCACTCCGGCAGGTCCTTCGGCCACGGGGTGAGCTTGGCGTTCTCGGGCATGATGCCGAGCCGCTTCTGGTTGGCGAAGATCGTCTCGCGCACCTTGTTCCAGCCCTCGTCGAACAGGTGCATGTCGCTGATCTTCTTGACCCACTCGGGCGTGGGGTGATGCGGCGCATGTGTGGCGCCCGGGACGTAATAGATGAAGAACGGCTTGTCCGGCGCGACCTCCTTGAGCTGCTTCATGTGCTGAATGGCCTCGTCGGCCATCGCAGTCTCCAGATTCCAGCCGGGATTGCCCTGGAAGGGATAGATCGCCGTCGTGTTGCGGAAGAGATTCGGCTGCCACTGGCTCGCATCGCCGCCGACGAAGCCGTAGAAATAATCGAAGCCCATTCCGTTCGGCCATTGGTCGAACGGCCCGGCCTGGCTCGATTGATAGGACGGCGTGTTGTGATCCTTGCCGAACCACGAAGTCGCGTAGCCGTTCGCCTTCAGGATGGTGCCGATCGTGCCTTTCTCGATCGGGATGATCGAGTCGTAACCCGGGAAACCCGTTGCGATTTCGCCGACCACCCCATAGCCGACCGAGTGATGGTTGCGTCCGGTGATCAACGCTGCGCGGGTCGGCGAGCATAGCGACGTCGAATGGAAGTTCGTGTAGCGCAAGCCGGCCTTTGCGATCCGGTCCATGCTGGGCGTCGGGATGATGCCGCCGAAGGTGCTCGGTGCGCCAAAACCCTGATCATCCGTCATGATCACTAGCACGTTCGGCGCGCCCTTGGGCGGCACGACGCGCGGCGGCCACCATGGCGTCGACTCGGATGCCTTGTCCTTGATGACCCCACCGAACTTCGGATCGGGAGGCGGGAGCTGGTTGCCGGGAATGGTGATGGTCGCGGCCGGGGAGCCCGGAGGCGGCGTGGTCGGTTGCGCTTGCTGCGCAAATGCAGGGGCGGATATCGCCGATGTCAAAAATAGTATGGAAACAATCGCACGAAAATTCATTGCATGCCCTCCTGAGAGGTGCGCAAAACGCGCGGATATTGTCATCCTTCAGGATCATGCAGAGAGTGACGTTGATGCAGATCAACCCACCGGGGGCGACGCCGAGGGGCAGCGTCGGTCGCCCGGCTATCCTAACCAGCAGGGCACGCTCATCTTTTGTATGGGTTTACCGGTGCCACGCGGGTCAAGCATCTGCAACACGCCAGCACATTGGAGAGCAGAACGCGCTCACACTCGCCATCGTGTACCGGACGGCCGAACGACGGAGCTTGAGCGAAATCAACGGGACGAAATTTCAGGGTCGCACACTTCCAAGGGCAAGCTTTCTTGACCTTCGCCCCGGATCGACAGCGACCCGCTATGCGCGTCCACAAGCTCAATCATCCCGTCGCCGGTGCCGTGCTCGCGATCACCTTGGTTGCAGCAATTTCGTTGGCGTCCTGGCAGAAGCTTCCTGCGAAGCACCGGCTTGCAGTCAAGAGCGATCGTCTCGAGCAAATCGATCCTCGTGACCCGGGGCTCGGTTGTGCGCAAGCCGTGTGGCCCTATGGATGTGGTTGGCAACTGCCTCCGGAAAGACGAGAGACGAAAAGGCACGTCCCAAAACGGCGGCAGGGACTGCTTTGGTTTTTCTCATGACCAGGCGCGAGGTCTTCACCGCAGCGGCTCGACCTTTGCAGCCATGTCGGGCGCACGGCTGACCCTGTAGGTCGCGTTGCCACACTTCAGCACCCACACGGCGCGGTCGGACTTTGATCGTTGTCGATCCCTGACTGCACCGAGTGGCTTGTCACAGGCAAAGCCTTGCATGCGTATCTGCGCCGCGAGCATGCTCTGCGGCGTTTCCTGAGCGGTTTGGGCGGGCCCTGTCGTCAGTCCGCCCATCGTGCTTGCCAGCACCAGTACACCAAGCGTCCTGTCAACGTTACCCTCCTGCTGTGACCGGGGACCTGCCTTCGCGAGCTTTGGCATGAATCATGTGGCCGGAACCTTCCGTTCGCCAACGAACCTACTGCTTCTACTGCTTGTCTCGCATTGTCTTCGCGACCGTCTCCTTTTCCGCGGGTGACATCTCGTTCGGCCCGAGCTTCACGGTCAGCTTGTTGAGCTTGCCGGTGAAGCGGAATGGCACCTGGTAGTCCTGGTCATCCACCGACGTGCCGGTATCGAGGCCGACGTTGAAGGTCTCATCCCACATCAGGGTTATGGGAAGACTCCGCGGCATCGGATGGCTGTCCACCACCTTGCCGTCCACCTTCAAGGTGCCGGTGCCGCCCTTGCCCAGGCCCGGTCCGTCATATTTCCAGTCGAACTCCAGCGTGTGCTTGCCCGGAGCGAGCGTCTCCTTGGCCTGCCACTTGACGCGCTCCAGGGCGACCAGATTCCAGGTAAACACCGGCCGGCCCTTCAGCAGGTAGAAGCCGTAGCCGGCGAACCGGCCGCCGTCGGTCATCAGCATGCCCTCGCCGCCGCCTTGGGGAACGTCGACCTCGGCGGTGACCGTGTACGACCGGTTCAGCAGGCTCGGCGCGGAGCCTGTTTCCGGGAACGGCACGTTGCTCAGCTCACCCGAATAGGTGAACTGGGTCCGGCCCGGAGCGTAGCTCGGCTTGTGCGAAATGAACCTGGTCAAACGCGTGTCGTCGAGCGGGAACACCTGGTACTTCGCAGCTTCCATGGTGAACAATTGCTGCATGTCGCGCAGTTTGTCCGGCATCTTGGCGGCGAGGTCGTTCGACTGCGTCCAGTCTTCGTTGATATTGTAGAGCTCCCAACGGTAGGCGTTCATGACGTCCGAGGGCGGCTCCGCCAAACTGAGGTCCCAAGGCGGGCTCAGCGGAGGCGTCGAGGCCATCCAGCCATCCTGATAAACTGCCCGCTTGCCGAACATCTCGAAGTACTGCGTCGTCCTCCGGCTGGGCGCGCTGCCACCTTCCCAGGTGTAGGCCATGCTCACGCCTTCGATCGGCTTCTGGGCGATGCCGTTGACCGTCACCGGCTCGGGGACGCCAACCGCCTCGAGGATTGTCGGCACGACGTCGATTACATGGTGGAATTGGTGACGGATGCCGCCAGCGTCCTTGATCCGCGCCGGCCAGGCCATGGCCATGCCGTTGCGGGTGCCGCCGAAATACGACGCGATCTGCTTGGTCCATTTGAAGGGCGTATCCCAGGCCCACGCCCAGCCCACCGCGTAGTGGGGGTAGGTCTGGTCGGAACCCCAGGCGTCATAGAACTTCATGTTCATTTCGACCGTCGGGTGCACGGCGTTGGCAACCGCGAACTCGTTGTAAAGACCATGGAGCGTGCCCTCCGGGCTCGCGCCGTTGTCACCGCTGACGTAGATGACGAGCGTGTTGTCGAGCTTGCCGGTGTCCGCGATGGCCTGGATGACACGACCAATCTCGTAGTCGGTGTAAGCCAGATACGCAGCATAGACGTCGGCTTGCCGGGTGTAGAGCTTCTTCGCCTCGGGCGAAAGCGTATCCCACTTCGGGATGCTGTCCGGCCAGGCCGTTAGCTGCGCGTTCTGCGGAATCACACCCAGTCGTTTCTGGTTAGCGAAGATCTGTTCACGCAGGTCGTTCCAACCCTTGTCGAACAGATGCAAATCGCTGATCTTCTTGATCCACTCGGGCGTCGGATGGTGCGGCGAGTGCGTGCCGCCGGGCGCGTAGTAGATCATGAAGGGACGGTCGGGCTGGACGTCGTTCAGCATCTTGATGCGCCCGATCGCCTCATCGGCCATCGCGGTGATCAGATTCCAGCCGGGATTTCCCTGGAAGGGTTGGATCGGAGTGGTGTTGCGGAAGAGATTGTTCGGCTGCCATTGGCTCGTGTCATCGCCTGGGAAGCCGTAAAAGTAGTCGAAGCCCTTGATGGGTCCGGTCGGCCAGTTGTGGAAGGGGCCAGCCTGGCTCGCCTCCCACTGCGGCAGGTTGTGGTCCTTGCCGTACCACGAGGTGTCGTAGCCGTGCTGCCGAAGGATCTCGCCGATGGCGACGGCATCGCGCGGGATGATGCTGTTGTAGCCGGGGTAGCCGGTCGCCTGATCGACGACGACGCCAGTACCCACCGAGTGATGGTTGCGGCCGGTGAGGAGCGCAGCGCGCGTTGGCGAGCACAGCGCCACGGTGTGGAACGCCGTGTAACGCAGACCCGTCTGGGCGATACGGTCCAGCGCCGGCGTCGGGATCACGCCGCCAAACGTGCTTGGCGCGCTAAAGCCGACATCGTCCGTCATGATCAGAAGCACATTGGGCGCGCCCTTTGGCGGGACAATGCGCGCCGGCCAGTACGGCTTCGATTGCACGGCGTTGGGATTGATCTCGCCCCTGAACGGCTGCGGCGGATTCGGCAGGTACCTGCCGTCGATCGTGGTCGTCGCCCCGGGCGAACCGGGAGTGCCAGTGGTTTGCTGGGCGTTGGCGTTGAGGGCTGTCAACGGCATCAGCAAGAGAGCAGCGAGCAGAAAGCGCGAACTAATTCGGTGATGCAGGTTCGAGGCGCTCATCATTGGCTAACTCCCGAAAACCGAACTGATCTGACTTGGCTGGAAGCCGAAATCTTCTCTCCTGGTCGGCGGTACGTAGCCCCTACGTGAACCTCGGGGCAGTTTCCGTCTTAATCTGATCAAGACGGATCGCGCGCGAGCGGTGCTTTGAGCAGCTCGTGGCGTTATGTTTGCGGTGCAAATGCTGGAGGCGTGACGGTGAAGGCAGCGATCAGCGCAATAAGTATCTTGCGAGTATCCATTGCAATATACTCCGAACACGCGCGAACACTCTACTTCGGATCGCATCCGGCTGTCGAGCGCTGATCCAACTCGATGACACCCGAACGATGCCGGAGACATGAGCGACACAAACGGCTGAGGTTTGCTCGCTTATCATCCCGCACGAGTGCGTGACGAATGTCACAGCTACTTAACCAAGAGCGTTCGATGTGGCCGCCGCCTCTGGCAGGGGCACTATCTTGCAGTCTTCTTGCTACACACGGGCGCTGCTTGCCTAGATATGGATACCTCCGGTCAACGATGCTGTCGGTAATCCTACGGGCCAGCGGCGATGCTGAGTGCCTTTAGCGCAACATGTTGAGCCGAATCTGACGAAGTCGTTACCTTGGAGCGAGACATTGAATCGCCGATCGATACACTGTCATTCGTCGGCGGGAGGACGA
This sequence comes from Bradyrhizobium sp. B025, assembly GCF_042257955.1. Classification (NCBI taxonomy): domain Bacteria; kingdom Pseudomonadati; phylum Pseudomonadota; class Alphaproteobacteria; order Hyphomicrobiales; family Nitrobacteraceae; genus Bradyrhizobium; species Bradyrhizobium sp. B025. The sequence continues at coordinate 2,188,061 of NZ_CP170150.1, forward strand.
GCGGATGAAGCGGTACCTATCCGAACCAAAGTCTCATTGTCGGCTTATTCGCGCAACGATCGGTCTGGCTGTGGCATTGGCCGGAGTCTCGTCCGACCCAGCATATGCCGACGAGGATGGCGTTTCATACTGGCTTCCGGGGCGCTTCAGCAGCCTCGCGGCAGTCCCTGCGGTCCCCGGCTGGTCGATGGCCGAGGTCTATTATCACACCAGCGTGTCGGCCTTCGGTAACGCAGCCGCGGCAAGAGAAATCCGCGTCGGCCGGATCCCCGCTAACGTCAATGTCGATTTGAATCTGCGTTTAAACGCGCAGGCGGACCTTGTCCTGCTCAACCCGACCTACACGTTCGCGACGCCGGTACTTGGCGGACAATTGGCAATCGGCATCACCGGCTTGTTCGGCCGATCCGCCGCGACCCTCGACGGAACGCTGACAACAGCGGTCGGGCCCTTTGTGACGACCCGCACGGGGACCCTCTCTGATTCAATCACCTCGGTGGGCGATCTGTATCCGCAAGCAACGCTGAAGTGGAACGCCGGCGTCCACAATTTCATGACCTATTTGACCGGCGACATTCCTGTTGGCGCCTACTCTCCAACCCGTCTTGCTAACCTCGGCATCGGACACGGCGCGATCGACGGCGGCGGCGGCTACACCTATTTCAATGAGAAGGCGGGGCACGAATTTTCCGCAGTCGCCGGGTTCACCTACAATTTCAAGAATCCTGACACGCAATATCGGAATGGCGTCGATTTCCACATCGATTGGGGTGCTTCGCAGTTTCTCTCGAAGCAGCTCTTCGTCGGGCTGGTCGGCTACTACTATCAACAGGTCACGGACGATTTTGGTCAGCCCCCGATCCTTGGGGGTTTTCGGTCGCGCGTGGTGGGAGTCGGTCCTCAGATCGGATACCTGTTTCCGGTCGGTGACCTGCAGGGATATTTGAACCTGAAAGGGTACGGCGAGTTTGCCGCAGAAAATCGGCCAGCCGGCTGGAATACGTGGCTGACTTTCTCGCTGTCGCCAATGGCGCCGACCAGCACGGTCGCGCCGACGCGAAGGATCGTGACGAAGTAAACGCGGCCTACGTTCGTCATCGCGCTTCGATTCTCTCAGCGATTCAGTGACGGGCTTTGGCGACCTGATCCCCCAGTTCGCACTGCGCTGGAATGCGGGCGTCAACAACTATATGACCTACGTCATGGGTGACATCCCGGTCGGCGCGTACCAGTCCGCGCGCCTCGCCAATATCGGGCTCGGACATGGGACGATCGATGCAGGCGGTGGCTACACCGATTTCAATCCGCAGACCGGCCATGAACTCTCTGGCGTGCTCGGCTTCACCTACAATTTCAAGAACACTGACACGCAGTATCAATGCGGCGTCGGCATGTACTTCGACTGGGGCGCCTCTCAAATCCTGACCAAGCCAATCCAGATCGGTCTGGTGGGCTACGTCTATAAGCAGCTCGGTTGCGATAGCGGCTCCGGCGATCGCCTCGGCTGCTTCCGCTCGCAGGTCGCGAGCGTCGGCCGGCAAGTCGGGTTCATCTTTCCGGTTGGCGACATGCAGGGCTATCTGAACCTGAAGGCCTACAAGGAATTTGCCGCGGAAAACCGGCCCGACGGCTGGAATGCCTGGGTGACGTTTGTCATCTCGCCGGCAGCGCCTGCGCCGACCGCGCCACCGAAGCGGATGACTACAAAGTAGTACCCACATCGCGCTGACGATCTCTCTGGAGACCAGCGGCAACACCTGTTGCGCGCATCATCAAGGCTGACGCCCATGGGCGGTCGGCCTTTGCTTCCTATTCAAAAGCGCGAGTCGTTTGAGATGGATCAAACCGATTGATCGCGGCTCATCGATTATTGACAACGAGGAAAAAAGGGCATCCGGGCGTGTACTGCTTCGAGGAGGCAGGCCATGGCGCAACAAGTACTGGGTGGGACTGCCGAAAACCTCGGCCTTGAGGGCCGCGACGTCGGCGAAGCAAAGTCGACTTTCGATCGCTTGTTGAGAGCTTATTTCGCAAGGCTGGTCGGAGAGTTTCCGGCGCTGAGCGACGTCAGCCACGAGCCTCCCCCTGGTCGACGAAATCGCCACTCCCCCTCGAACGAGCCGCACGTAGCGCGCGACGGAGTGGCGTAGCTCTCGCGCCCTGCGCAATGCGGGAACGCCGACGTGAGCTTGATCTGGATCAAGGCCGGTCCCGTAACGTCGTGCCCCGTTATGCCCGACGTTCGCCGAGTGCCGGAGAGTTCACATGTCTCTTGCTGCATCACGTGCCCGCACCGTCGTTCGTCCGTCGCAATCGCGGGCACAGCACTCGCTCCGGCGACTATCCCCATCCGCCTTGTTACCGAACGACGGGCCGTTTGACCGGCGCGGTCGGTTTACCGCCTGCGCCCGGCCAGCAAAGGAGCGCTGATCCCATGAAGAAGACGTGCTTGCTTACCGTCCTTTGCGGGCTTGAGGTTGTCCTGGTCACGGCCGCCCTCGCCAAGGCGCCGCACGCAAAGATCGCGGCGGCCGCCGATGCTCGCCGGGCTGTTCCTCCGGCGGTTAGCTGCGGGAACGGCTTCATCTGCAGGCAAGACCTCTTCGATCGCAACAACAGGAGCAACCTGCGATCCGATTGGCCCGGTCCCCCGGCTCAACCGGGGCAATTCTAGCGCGGTGCCTCGTGGTGGCAGTTCAAGGGGGGTCATTTGATAGAGCTTGAAGGAGGTCAAGATGACGATGGCAGCATTATCCGCAGCGCTCCTCGGGACCCAACTGCTCGTGATGCCCGTCTCCGATCGCGTCCCCGAATTGAAGGTAGAGGCGACGTGCCAGGCGACCACGGCTGATGACAAGGCAATGGGGCTTGCCCTTTCCCAGAGCTTCGCAGACTGCATGCGCGATGAGTTGGCTGCGCAGCAACAGCTCAGCACGGTGTGGAGCGCTGCGCCAAATCCCCTTCGCGATAGCTGCGAAGGGGAAGCCTCGGCCGGCGGAAGTCCGAGCTATGTCGATCTTCTCACCTGTATCCAAATGGCGGAGTGGGTGAAGTCGCCCTCGACGGCACCGCGTTTGAGAGGAGCGAGCAAGAACCGAAATTCGCAGTGATCCGGCGCTCGCTCGCGGAGCGCAACTCGCTTTTATTGGAAGCCCATTCGACAGGGGCTCTCCTGATCATTTGAACGAAGGAGTGATTTGTATGAAACATTTTCCGATCGTTGTCGCCGTGATGACAGCTGCGCTTGCGCCGACTCCTGTGTCAGCCCAGTCGATCAATCTGACCGGCATCTACAAATGTGTCCGAATGTGCCAGGGAAATTTGCCGGCTTACATTACCCAAAACGGGACTGAACTTAATCTCCTGACGGAAGCGGGGCAGCCGTCCCGCGCGTGGCCCGACTGGTACTGGCCGGCAACCCGGATCTGGATCGACGCATTCAACCAGAGTGCGGTCTATTCGCCGGATGGCATGCTCATTCAGTTCGACAATGGCACCATCTGGCAGCGCGATTTGGGGCCCGTCCCGCCACCGCCGCGCTCTCGCCGGTAAGAGACGGCAGGTGGCAAATTTCGCCATCGGTGCGCCCGTCGCTGTTGGGCGCAAGACTCGAAACGAATAGCGATTCAACAACGGAAGAAGGAGGTCGACCATGAAACATACCTGCAGAAACTGGTGCTTTGGAGCTGCCATTATTGCCGTCGCCGCGATCGGTTCCGTGCAATGGTCGCACGAGCGTGGTCTGTCATTTTCGGTCGACAGCGCGCAGGCGAGGGTGGGACGGCCGGCGACGCCCGCAAGTGTTGCCGGAGTCGCGCGACGGACCACGCGCCGGGCTGTCGTGGGCGGGGCGGTAGCGGCAGGGGCTGCGGCCACCGTCGTGGCGCCGGCATGCGCCCGTGTGCTGGTGAACGGAGTATGGGTCTGTCGCTAGGCAGCGCAAACGATCGAAATCTGATCTATTCACCGAATAACGGCACGAGCAGCAAGGCACATCAGAGATGTCAATATGACGACTGCGCGGCGGGTTGCCCGGTGCAGTGTTGCCGAGGCCGCTCAACCCTGGCGGCGTAGAAAGCCCGTGATCGTGACCTTGTCCCAGATGCCGGCCGCGGCGAAGGGATCGGCGCGGTTGAAGGCTTCGACCTCCGCTCGGCCCGGCGCCTCGATCAGAAACAGGCTGCCGATCATGGTTGCGCCGTCGTCGGAGACGAGCGGCCCCGACATCACGATCTTGACGCCGAAGCGCGAGGTGTCGCTGAGGAAGGTCTTGTGGGCGTCGTAATTGGCGAGCCGGGTCGGCAGCGCGCCGGTGCGGTCGATGGCATGAATGGCGAACAGCATGGTGTCTCCGTTTATGTCTTGGTCTTCTTGGGACGGCCGCGGGTGCGGCCGTCCGTGCTTGTGATGATCGGTTGGGTTACTTGGCGCCGAGCTTGCCGGCGTCCTCGAAGGTCGGGCAGGTCCGCTGCTCCAGCGGCACGTCGAACGGCTGGAAATTGTCCTTGGTGATGACGGTCGGCTTCAGCACGATCTCGCCGATGACGGGCTGACTGCGCAAGGAGCGGATCGCCATCATGGTGCCGAGGCAGCCTTGCGCAAATCCGTTGTAGTCGCCGCTCGCGAGCAGCTTGCCGGACTTGATCGCGTCGATCGCCTCCTTGGTGCCGTTGATGCCGATCACCTGCGCCTTGCGGTTGGCGCCGTCGAGCGCCTCGATCGCACCGACCGCCATGGCGTCGTTGGCGGCCAGCACGCCGTCGATCTGCGAATTCGACTGCATCAGGTTTTCCATCACCTGGAGCGCCTGGAGCCGCTGGTAGTTGCCGGGCTGCGAGGCCAGCAGCTTGGCGCCCGCGTTTTCCTTCAGCGCGTCGTTGAAGCCGCGGACGCGGTCGACATTGGTCAGGGAGCCCTTGACGCCCTCGATGATGACGATGTTGCCCTTGCCACCCAGCGTCTTGAGCAGGAAGCGTGCGGTTTCCAGCCCAAGGCTGTAATCGTCGGCGCCGACGAAGGAGAGGAATTTTCCGCCGGCCGAGCGGTCGGTGATGTTGACGACGGGGATCTTGGCTTCGTTGATCTTCTCGACCCCCGGCACCATCGCCTTGTAGTCGACCGGCGTGAAGACGATGGCGCTCGGCTTCTTCACCACGACGTCCTCGATCTGGCTGAGCTGCTCGGGGATCGAGTCCGGCTTGGTCGGGATGTACTGCAGCGTCTTCGCGTTCAGCGCTTTCGCCATGTTGTCGGCGCCGACCCGCACCGTCTGGAAGAACGGGTTGGTCTGGTTTTTGGTGAAGACGGCGATGGTCTCGCCGTCGGCACGCACCTCGGTGGTGATCGCGGCCGCCATCAGCAGCGGCAGCGCCAGATAGCCCAGTTTCAGTCTCATGTTGCCTCCATCCCTCATTTTGCTTGTTGGAACTCTAGGAACTCATTGCGTGCGGCGGCGGGTCTTCATGTCGAGCCAGACCGCGAGAATGACGATGATGCCGGTGACGAGCGGCTGCCAGTTGGCGCTGACCGAGAGCAGGTTCATGCCGTTCAGCACCAGCGTCAGGATCAACGCGCCGATGAAGGTGCCGAACACGGTGCCGACACCGCCGAACAGCGAGGTGCCGCCGATCAGCACGGCCGCGATTGCCGGTAGCGTCAGGCTCTCGCCGATGTCGGCCTCGGCCGAATTGAGCCGCGACAGGAAGATGATCGAGGCGAGCCCCGCCATGGTGCCGGAGACGGCATAGACCAGCAGCAGGCGCCGCGCGACCGGAATGCCGGAGAGCCGCGCCGCGACCGGATTGGCGCCGATCGCGTAGATCTCCTGGCCCCAGATCGTGCGCTGGGCAAACAGCGTTCCGATGCCGAGGAAGACCAGCAGCAGGTAGACCGGGATCGGCAGGCCGAACAGATAGCCGCTGCCGATCTGGCGGAAGCCTGCCGGAAAACCGTGAAGGGTCTCGCCCGCCATGTACCAGTAGGTGAGGCCGTTCAGCACCCAGAGCATGCCATAGGTCGCGATGAAGGAGGGGATGCGCAGCGCGGTGACCATGACACCGTTGAGAAGGCCGACGATGCCGCCGCAGGCAAGGCCGGTGAGGATGCCGAGTGCCGGCGAGCCGGTCTTGTGGATCACGGTTCCGGCGATACAGGCCGACAGCGCGACATTGGCGCCGACGGAGAGATCGAGGCCCGCGGTCAGCACCACCAGCGTCAGGCCGGAGGCGATGAAGAAGGTCAGGCTCGCCTGCCGGAGCACATTGAGGATGTTGCCGAGGCTCAGGAAGGAATCGCTGAGCACGGCCAGCACCGCGCAGATCAGCAGCGCCGCGAGCAGGCGATAGAACACCTGGATCGCGTCCTGCGACAGGAAGGAGCGGGGCGGCACGATCGCCTCCTTGGAGATGTCGGTCATGCGCGGCTCCGCAGGCCGTCGAGGAACAGGGCAACGATGACGAGGACGCCGACGCTTGCGACCTGCACCGACGAAGGCATCGAGATCAGGTTGAGCCCATTGCGAAGCACGCCGACCGCGATCACGCCGAGCAACGTGCCAAGCAGCCAGCCATTGCCGCGCTCGAACGAGGTGCCGCCGACCGCGACCGCTGCGATCGCATCGAATTCAAGGCCGAGGCCCGCGGTCGGATGACCTGAATTCATCCGCGCGGTCATCAACAGGCCCGCGATGCCGGCCATGGCGCCGCCGAGCGCATAGACCGCGATCAGCAGCTTGTTCGGCGAGAGGCCGGCATAGCGCAGCGCCTCGCGGTTGCCGCCGAGCGCGAAGATGTAGGTGCCGAAGCGGGTGTGATAGAGCAGGCCGTGAAACGCGGCGTAAGTCACCAGCGCCATCACGATCGGCACGGGAACGCCCAGCAGCGTCGCCGAGTAGATGTCGCGCACGCTGTGGGGGATGCCGACCACGCTCTGGCCGTCGCTGACGATCAGCGACAGGCCCTGGGCCATGCCGAGCGTGCCGAGCGTCGCGACGAAGGGCGGAATGCCGAGAATGGCGACCAGCCAGCCGTTGACGGTGCCGAAGGCGGCGCCGACCAGCAGGCCGGCACCTAAGCCCAAGAGCATCGACTTGGTCGCGAGCGATACGATCGCGACACAGAGCGAGGTCAGCGTCAGCACCGCACCCATCGACAGGTCGAGCCCCTCGGTCATGATGATCAGGGTCATCGGCAGTGCGAGCATGGTCAGGATGGTCGACTGCACCAGCACGTTGGAGAGATTGGCGACCGACAGGAAGCCGGGTGCGATCGCGCTGAACAGCGCGATCAGCAGCACCAGCACGATGGCAACGCCGGGAATGCGTTGCAGCGGATTGGGCTCGGAAACGACCGCAGCTTCACGCATGATGCATCCCCAGTCGCACGATGTTCTCCTCGGTCAGTTCGTTGCGCGTCAGGTGTCCCGCGATGCGGCCCTCGCGCATCACATAGGCGCGGTCGCAGACATGGCAGATCTCGACCTGCTCGGACGAGATCATCAGTGCGGCGGCGCCTTCCGCGACCAGGCGGTCGATCAGCGCAAAAATCTCGGACTTGGCGCCGATGTCGATGCCTCGCGTCGGCTCGTCGAAGATGAAGAGCTTCGAGCCGGCGGCCAGCCACTTGCCGATCACGACCTTCTGCTGGTTGCCGCCCGAGAGCAGGCCGACGGTCTGGCGCGCGCTGGGCGTCGCGATCCTCAGCTGCCGGATCAGGCCGTCGGAGGTGCGCTGCGCCGAACGCTGGTCGAACAGTCCGCTCGGGAACAGTTTTCGCAGCGCCGACACCACCAGATTGTCGCTCACCGACCGCAGCAGAGCGAGGCCCTCGCTCTTGCGGCTCTCCGGGATCAGCGCGATGCCGCGGCGGGCGGCGAGATCAGGCTCGCCGGAGATGGTCTTGCCGTCGAAGATGATCTCGCCGGAGCTGACGGGATCGGCGCCGAAGATGGCGCGCGCGACTTCGCTGCGGCCGGAGCCGACCAGGCCGCACAGGCCGACGATCTCGCCCCGGCGCACCTCGATGTTGATGTCGGAGATCCCGGTCGAGGAGCTCAGGCCCTTGACCTGCAGCAGTACCTCGCCGGGCTTGTCGGCGAAATTGCGCGGATAGGTCATGTCGACGGTGCGTCCGACCATCATGCGGACGAGCTGGTCCGGCGTGACGTCGGCCGGGCGGACGCCGTCGATGCGGCGGCCGTCGCGCAGCACCGTGATGCGATCGCCGAGCGCGAACACCTCCGCCATGCGGTGCGAGATATAGACGATCGACACGCCGTCGGCTTTCAGCCGCGCGATCAGCGCGAACAGGAGCTCGGTCTCGCGGTCGGACAGCGCCGCGGTCGGCTCGTCCATGACGAGGATGCGTGCGTTCTGGCTGATCGCCTTGGCGATCTCGACCATCTGCTGCTGCGCCACCCCAAGCTTGTCCACGATCGTGGAGGGATCGATGTCGAAGCCGATGGTGCCGAGCACGCGTTTGGCGTCGGCGAGGATCTTGCGCCGGTCGATCGTGCCGGGGATGCGGCCCTTCGGCTCGCGGCCGAGGAAGATGTTCTGGGCGATGTCGAGATGGGGGACCAGCGAGAACTCCTGGAAGATCACGGCGATGCCGAGCTTCTGCGCATCCGCGGCGGAGCCGATCGCGACCTTCTCGCCCCTGTAGTAGAACTCGCCGGCATCGGCGCTGTAGGCGCCGCACAGCACCTTCATCAGGCTCGACTTGCCGGCGCCGTTCTCCCCGAGCAGCATGTGTACTTCGCCGGGGAAGACGGCAAAGGACACGTCATCCAGCGCCTTGACGCCGGGAAACTCCTTGCTGATGCCGCGCAGCTCGAGCAGTGGCGTGGGTGAGGTGACCTCGATCGGAAGCGCGTCGCTCATGCCTTGGCTCCGCCCGCAAAGATCTTTCCGGGATTCATCAGTCCATCAGGATCGAGCGCGGTCTTGATCGCTCGCATCACGTCCACGGCCTCGCCGAGCTCGTCAGCGAGATAGTCGATCTTGCCGAGCCCGATGCCGTGTTCGCCGGTGCAGGTGCCGTCCATGGCAATGGCGCGGGCGACCATGCGGGCCTGGAGCGCCTTGGCGCCCTCAGCTTCGTCCGGTTTTGCCGGATCGATCAGGATCAGCATGTGGAAGTTGCCGTCGCCGACATGGCCGACGATCGGCGCGGTGAAGCTGTGCTCGTCCGCGTCGCGCCGCGTCTCGGTCAGGCATTCCGCCAGCCGCGAGATCGGCACGCAGACATCGGTGATCACGGCGCGCGCGCCGGGCCGGAGGCCCAGGCCCGCATAGAGCGTGTTGTCGCGGGCGTGCCAGAGCCGGCTGCGGTCTTCCTGCGCCTTGGCCCAGGCAAATCCATGACCGCCATGGTCGGCGGCGATCGCCTCTGCGGCCTCGGCCTGCTCGGCGACGGAGGCCTCGGAGCCGTGGAATTCGAAGAACAGGGTCGGGGCCTCGCGATAGCCGAGCTTTGCGTAGGCATTGATGCCGCGCATCATGACGTCGTCGACGAGCTCGATGCGCGCCACGGGGATCGCGGACTGGATCACGGAGATCGCGGTGTCCACGGCATTGTGCAGGGTGTCGAAGCTGCAAACCGCGGCCGAGATCGCCTGCGGCACGGGATGCACCTTCAGCGTGATCTCGGTGATGAGCCCGAGGGTGCCTTCGGCGCCGACGAACATGCGCGTCAGGTCGTAACCGGCGGCCGACTTGCGGGCGCGCCTGGCGGTCCGGATCACGCGCCCGTCGGCCAGCACCACCTCCAGCGCCATGACGTTGTCCTTCATGGTACCGTAGCGCACCGCCATGGTGCCGGAGGCCCTCGTCGATGTCATGCCGCCGATCGAGGCATCGGCGCCCGGATCGATCGGGAAGAAAAGACCGGTGCCGCGCAGCTCCGCATTGAGCTGCTTTCGCGTGATGCCGGGCTGCACCACGACGTCCATGTCGCTGTCGTGCACGGCCAGCACCTTGTTCATGCGCGCGAAGTCGAAGCAGACGCCGCCGGCGACCGAAGCCGCATTGCCCTCGAGCGAGGTGCCGGCGCCGAACGGGACGATCGGCATGCCCGCGCTTGCGCACAGCTTCACGATGTCGACCACTTCCTGCGTGGTTTCAGGAAAGACGACGATGTCGGGCGGCAAATTGCGATAATGCGACTCGCTCTGGCCGTGCTGATCGAGCACGCCGCGCGCGACGCTCGCGCGCGGGCCGATCATGCCGGTGAGGCGATCGGCCAATGCTCCTGTGCTGACCCGCGGTCCCATCCTTGCTCCCTGTCTGCCCCGATGACGGACTCTTGCCGGTCCGCTGCGTTGTGGTTCGGCTTAGGCGGCTCTTGCGCTGCTCGCAACCTGCTTCAGGCCGAAATCGTAGTTGAGATGGAAATAGTCGGTGTCCACCATGCGACCATCCGGCGCACGCCCCGCCGGGTGGCGGACGAACTCGCGGATCAGGCTGTCCTTGACGCCGAACACCACGTCGCTGTCGAGATATTTGTCGCCGGCGACGAACACATGGGTCACGAGCTGCTCGAAGCCGGGCGCCGAGATCATGAAATGCACATGCGCCGGACGCCAGGGATGGCGGCCCTGCACCTCCAGCATCTCGCCGACCGGGCCGTCATGCGGGATCGGATAGGCGGCCGGCTTGATCGACCAGAAATGGAAGCGGCCATTGGCGTCGGTGTGGAAGCGCGCGCGCATCGCGAGATCGCCGATCTGGTCGAGCTGCTGCACGTCGTAATAGCCGTCATCGTCGGAATGCCAGACGTCGACGACGGCGCCCGCCAGCGGACGTCCGTCGACGGTCGAGACCGATCCGGTGACCAGCATGGGATCGCCTTCCATGGGACCGGAGATGTCGGAGCCGATGTCCTTCTCCGGCGCGGCCTGGACGAAGAACGGGCCGAGCACCGTGGTCTCGGTCGCACCTTCCGGCACCGGGTGGTTGATCGCGTCGACCAGCATGGAGACGCCGAGCGTGTCCGACAGCAGGATGAACTCCTGGCGCTTGTCGTCGCACATGTGGCCGGTGCGGGTCAGGAAGTCGATGCCGTATTCCCATTCCTTCTGGGTCGGGCGGACCTCGCGGACGAAGGCGTGAAGGTGGCGCACCAGCGCCTCGCTGACCTGCTTGATGCGCGGATCGGTTGCGCCTGCGATCCGCTCCAGCACCGCCTCCGTGATCGTGGTCTCGTTGAAGTTACGCATGGGTGTCTCCGTTGATCAGAGCTTCGGTTCGCCGAGGCCGGACAGCCGCTCGAGATGCTTGACGGTCGCGATGAAGTCGGCCTCGCCGTCGCCCTGCGCGACCAGCGAGCCATAGGTCTCGCGCACTTGCGCCGCGAGCTGCAGCGGCACGCCGACGGCGTGGCCGGCCCCGAGAATGAGATCGAGGTCCTTGGCCATCTGCTTGCAGGAGAAGGTCGATTCGAAATCCCGCGTTCGAAGCGGCGCGGTCTTGTACTTCACCATCGGCGAGGCCACCGCGCTGTCGTCGAGCACCTTCAGGATGTCCTGCCAGACGATGCCGCCCTTGCGCGCCAGCGCCAGGCTCTCCGCCATCATCGCGGCCGACACCGCGATCATCAGGTTGACCGCGAGCTTGGCGTAACGGGCCTCCTCGCCGGGCCCGAGATAGGTCTGGGCGCGGGTGAAAGCGGCGAACAACGGTTTTGCGTTGTCGAAGGCGTCCTTCGGACCCGAGACGAAGCAGGTCAGCGCGCCGGTGTGGACGATGCTGGCGTTGCCGGAGACCGGCGCGCGCAGATAGAGAACGCCGCGCGCCTGCGCGCTGGCCGCAACTTCGGTGGAGGCTTCGACACTCACGGTGCTGGTCTCGATCAGAACGGCTCCGGGGGCCATCGCGGCGATGACGCCGGTGGGACCGAGCAACGCGCCGCGCAAGGCTGCGTCGTCCGGCAGCGACGTGATGACCGCTTCCTTGCCGCTTACGGCCTCGGCCGGTGAGGCGGCGATCGAAATGCCCTGTGTGCGCGCCTCGTTGGTCCGTGCCGCGCTCCGATCGAACGCGGTGACGGCATAGCCGGCCTTGGCGACGAGTTGCGACATCGGCAGGCCCATCTTGCCGATCCCGATGAACGCGACATGTTTTAAAGCGTCAGTCATTGTTGTTGTCCATTGGCGCCTTCAGGCGGCGCGTCCCTGTCGTTCGATATCCTGCACCAGCCGCCGGCCCGATTGCGCCAGCAGCTCCTTCTTCGCCTCCAGCCCCTCGACCAGCAGCCGGCCGCTCCGCTTCTTCCACGCGCCGCCGATCATGATGGACTCGATGTTGGCGAGGCTCGTCTGCATCACGACGGTCGCGACGGGATCGTGCACCGGGACGAGATTGAGATCGGATGCGTTGATGATGACGAGGTCGGCGAGCTTGCCCGGCGTCAGCGAGCCGATCTGGCTCTCCCGGCCGAGCATGCGGGCGCCTTCCATCGTGATCCAGCGCAGCGCCTCGCGCACGGGGATGGTGGTGGTCGCAGGAATGGTGCCGCTGCCCCGGCGCGTCTCCGCATTGTCGAGCGCCCGCTGCATCGACAGCGCGACGCGGGCGGCGGAGAAGAGATCGCCGGCCAGCACGGATTCAAGATCAATGCCGATCGTCGGTCGCACGCCGCGCTTCAGCAGGCGTCCCGTGATCGGGAAGCCGTGGCCCTGGATCATCTCGTTCTCTGGCGTGACCGAGAACGACACGCCGAGATCGACCATCCGGTCGAGGAGATCGTCGGGCAGATCGTTGCCGTGGACGATATTGACGCCGGCGCCGACGAGGCCGGCCGCGATCAGCTTCTCCCAGCCATCCGGCGTCTTGGCTGGACCGCCGCCCTGGTGCATCGAAGCGATCAGCTTCAGCTCCCGCGCCAGGCGGAAGTCGTGCATGGCGACGTCGAGCGTCGAATAATGCGGACCCAGAATGGCAAGCCCGAGCGTGACGAGACCGTCGCGGTCGGCGAGGGGGCCGGCGAGCAGCCGCTCGACCTCGCGGCGCGGATGCGGCACTTCCGAGAAATGCGGCTCGCCGGGCTTCGGCTCCGGTTTCGGCGAGCCGTGGAAGAACGCGGCGCGGATGCCGCTCTCGATCAGGCCGCGCACGGCGGCATCGGTGTGATCGGGCGTCGGATTGTTGTGGCACCAGTCGACCAGCGTGGTGGTGCCGCAATTGATCTGGTTCAGCGCGCCGGCCAGCGTGGCGATGTAGATGTCGTCGGGCCGGAACACGGTCGCGAGCCCGGCATGCATGCGCCGGAAATATTCGAGCAGCGTCCAGTTCGCGGCATAGCCGCGTAAGCCCGTCTGCCAGGTGTGCATATGCGCGTTGACGAGGCCGGGGATGACGATGCGCCCCTTGCCGTCGACGATTTCGGTCTCGGCCGCGCCGCTGCCGAGGTCGATCGACGGCCGCACGTCAAGGATGCGGCTGCCTTCGACCAGCACGTCGCCGGTGCGGAGGTCGCCGATCGCATCATCCATGCTGATGATGGTGGCGGATCTGATCAGCGTGCGCCGCATCGCTTCAAGCCACAGCTTTGGTGGTAACAGGCGGCTCGCCGGCCCAGGCGCGCGCGATCAGGTCGCGGATGGCGCCTCGCTCGAGCAGCCGCGGATTCCAGTAGGCGTTGGTGACGGCGAGATCGGCCGCCTTGTCGATGCCGCTCTCGGGCATGCCGACATCGCGTAGCGCCAGTTTTGCATTCAGCCGTTTCGCTAGCTCGTAGAGTCCCTGCGACGCATCGGCCGCGCCGATCGCGCGCGCGACGCGCGCCATCGCCTCGGGCACGGCGGGGGCGTTGTAGGCCAGCGCATGCGGCAGCACGATGGTGTGCGTCTCGGCGTGCGGCAGATCGAAGGTGCCGCCGAGCGTGTGGCAGAGCTTGTGATGCAGCGCCATGCCGACCGTGCCGAGGCAGACGCCGCACAGCCAAGCGCCATAGAGCGCCTCGGTGCGGGCCTCGCGATCGTCGCTTCTGGCGGCAATGGCGGGCAGGGCACGCGCGAGCGCGCGAATGCCTTCTTCCGCCATCAACGAGGTCACGGGATTGGTGTCGCGCGCGTAAAGCGCTTCGACCGCATGCGCGATCGCGTTGATGCCTGATGTCGCAGCCAGGCTCGCCGGCAGCGTCAAGGTGAGATCGACGTCGTAGATCACGGTCTCCGGCAGCACGGCCGCATCGCGTACCGTGGTCTTCAGGCCATTCTCGGTCTGGCCGACGATCGGCGTCATCTCCGAGCCGGCATAGGTGGTGGGGATGCAGAGCTGGTTGACGCCGGTGCGCAAGGCGAGCGCCTTGCCGAGGCCCGTCGTGGATCCGCCGCCGAGCGAGACGACGCAATCCGCATCGCACGCCTTCATCGCCGCGAGCGCCCGCTCGGTAGCGTCAACCGGCGTATGCATGGTCGCACCCGGAAAGATGCCGGCATAAAGCGGGCCGAGCGCGGTCCCTAAGCTTTTGCCCTGCGCCTCCTGCTGCGGCGTCGTCAGCACCAGTGCGCGCTTGCCGCCGAGTCGTTCCACCTCGGCCTTGGCGGTAGCCAACGTTCCGCTGCCGAACACGACGCGGCAGGGCAGGTTTTCAAAGGTGAACGAACCGATCATGCGCCGGTCTCTTTGATGGGATAATCGACCTGAAAGCGGCCGATCCGCAAGTCGCCAAGCGCCTCGCGCACGCGCAGGTGCTCCGGGTGGGTGGCGTAGGCCGCAAGCGCGGCCTGGTCGGTGAATTCGGAGAACAGCACGACGTCGCAAGCGTAATCGACAGCGCTGACGTCGAGGCCGACTTCGATATGAGTGAGGCCGTCGATCCGGCCGCGCAGGCCCTCGAACAGGGTCTTGACCTTGGCCCGGGCGGCGGACCGCTCCTCGGGGGTCTCCCCGCGCAGCCGCCACATCACGATGTGCCTGATCCGGCCCGACATTTCCCAGTTTCCTCGCCTGTCATCTTGCTTGTGTTGGGCCCATTTTGGCTTGCGGGATACGGAAATAAAGGCCAATATTTGTAAGTCTCTTTTCCTAAAAGTGGAAAAATGGATCGCCTGCTCCAACTGGAGGTGTTCGCCAAGACGGCCGAGCTCGGCAGCCTGTCCAAAGCCGCCGAGGCCTTGCGCATGTCGAACGCGGCCGCGAGCCGCCATCTCAGCGCGCTCGAGGAGCGCCTCGCCGTTCGCCTGATCGAACGCAACACGCGCCGCCTGTGGCTGACGGAGGCGGGGCAGGAGCTGCTGGAGCGGTCCAGCCGGGTGCTGAGCGAACTGGCGGAAGCGGAGGACATCGTCAGCGATCGCGCGCTGTCGCCGCAGGGCATGCTGCGGGTCACGAGCTCGCTGTCCTTTGCGGTGATCTATCTGGCGCCGATGCTGCCGGCCTTCCGTGCGCGCTATCCGAAGCTCAACATGCAGATCACCACCGCCAACCGCTATCCTGACTTCATCGAGGCGGGCATCGACGTGGCGATCCGCACGCGCGAGCAGGAGCCGGATTCGAACATCATCGTCCGCCGCATCGGCCAGATGCGTCGCGTGCTGGCAGCTGCGCCCTCCTATCTTGCAAGCGCAGGCGAGCTCGAGCAGCCCGCCGATCTCGCGCGCCACAACATGCTCGTCTACAACCTTGCGAATGATCCCTATTCGCTGCGCCTGCGCAAAGGCAATGGCGCGCAGACGGTGCGCATCACGCCGACGCTCGACAGCAATGACGGCCAGGTCATCCGCGGCGCGGCGCTGGCGGGTCTCGGCATCCTCATCCAGCCGCTCTACATCGTCCAGAGCGATATCGCGGCGGGCCGTCTCGTCCCGGTCCTGCTGGATTGGGAGCTGCCTCTGCTCACCATGAACATCGCCTACCAGAACCGTGCCGGGCTGCCGGCCAAAATCAGGGCCTTTTCCGACTTCCTCGTCACCCACATCCGCGAGCATTCGCAGCCGGGGATATGGATGGACGCGGCGAAGTAAGTGACAGACATTGAAATCCCGACTGTTTCCGAGAAGGCATATCCATTGAAATCCAGGACATCCGGGACGGCGTGGCGGCATGCCAATATCGGCCGCCTGCTCAACAACGCGGTGCGACGTTTCGAAGGCCGCGTGCTCGAATTGATGAGCGAGCGGGGGCATGACGAGACGCGCATCGCCCATGTCAGTCTCACCCGCAATCTCGACGTGGAGGGGACGCGGCTCACGGAGCTCGCCCGCCGCGCGTCGATGAGCAAGCAGGCGATGGGCGAGCTGGTCGATCAATGCGCCGAGCTCGGATTGGTGGACCGCATCGCCGATCCGACCGACCGGCGCGCGCGCATCGTCATGTTCACGCCGGCCGGACGCAAATGGCTCGATGCGTTCCGCGATGCCGTCGACATCGCCGAGCAGGAGATGCGCGCCGAGCTTGGCAAGGCCACGATGGAGGCGATCTTGAAGGGACTGGCGGTCTATGGCGCGCAGTTCGACACGCTCGACGACGCCGAATAGTCAGGCTACTTGACGATATCGTCAGGCAACCTTACCATGCAGGATAATGCTGGTAGGGAGAAGCGCCTTGGAAACACGTCTGACGGCCGCCGTGCTCATCGTAGGCGGGGGCCCATGCGGGCTGATGCTGGCCAACGAACTCGGCCGCCGCGGCGTCTCCGCGATCCTGGTCGATGAAAAGCCGGGCACGGCGTTCAATCCGCAAGCCAATGCGACGCAGGCGCGCTCGATGGAGCATTATCGGCGGCTGGGTTTTGCCGACGAGATCAGGCGCGAAGGCCTGCCGGCCGATTATCCGACCGACGTCGCGTATTTCACCCGCTACACCGGCTATGAACTGGCGCGGTTTGCATTGCCGTCGTCCTCGCGCGCGAGCGAACTCGTCAAGGGCCTGTCCGGCTCCTGGAGCGCCGCGGAGCTGCCGCATCGCGTCTCGCAGAAATACGTCGAGGCGGTGCTGCGCCGGCACGCCGAACGGCTTCCCGGAATAAAGCTCAACTACGGTCATCGTCTCATCGGCTACACCGAGAGCGATGACGGCATCGTCGCCGACATCGAATGTCTCGACGATAACAGCCGCTTTCAGGTTCAGGCAGATTTCCTGGTCGGCGCGGACGGGCCGCGCTCGCAGGTCCGGCAATCGCTCGGCATCGTGTATGGCGGCGAGACCGGGACGCAGCGCGACTTCATGGGGGGCCGCATGCTGGCGGTCTATGTCCGTTCGCCGGAGTTCTACGCCAGCATCCCGCATGCCAAAGCGTGGATGTATAATTGCTTCAACGGCGATCGCCGCGCCTTCATGGCCTCCGTGAACGGGCGCGACGAATTCGCGTTTCACACCCAGCTCCGGCCGGGCGAAGACGAGAGCTCGATCACGGTCAACGAGGCCAAGGCGGCGTTCCAGCGCGCCTGCGGCGCGCCGATCGCATGCGAGGTGTTGTCGTTCCTGACCTGGACCGCCGGCCACGCGCTGGTCGCGAATGCGATGCAGCGGGGCAGGGTGTTCCTTTGCGGCGATGCGGCGCATCTGTTCACGCCGACTGGAGGCCTCGGCTACAACACCGCGATCGAGGATGCGGTCAATCTCGGCTGGAAGCTCGCAAGCGTCGTCAAGGGCGTGAGCCCGGCCGCGCTGCTCGACAGCTACGAGGTCGAGCGGCGTCCGGTGGCGCTTCGCAACACCGACTATGCGCGCCGCTTCGCCGACTCCCTCGGCCTGTTCGCGCCCGCGCCGGAGATCGAGGACGCCACTGACGCCGGCGGCGAGGCGCGGCGGATCGCGGGCGTCTATCTCGAGCAGCACGCCCGCGCCGAGTTCAACATCCCCGGCATCACCTTCGGCGGACGTTACGACGGTTCGCCGATCATCGTCTCCGACGGCAGCCAGCCGCCGCCGGACGCCGCGAATGTCTACGTTCCGAGCGCCTGTCCCGGCGGCCGCGCACCGCATGCGTGGCTGGACGACGGCGTGTCCTTGTACGACCTGTTCGGTTTCGAGTGGACGCTGCTCCAGTTCGGCGACGTCACGTCCAGCCATGCTCCGCTCGGCGAGACGGCCCGCGCGCTCGGCGTCGACGTCAAGCTCGTCACGCTGCCAAAGTCCCTGCGCGATCTCTACGAGGCGGACCTCGCTCTGATCCGTCCGGACCAGATCGTGGCCTGGCGCGGCAGCGCGTCGCAGGCCGGGACGATCGGACGCGTTCTTGCCCGCGCGCTCGGGCACGGCGCGGGCGATGGCGCGCGGCTGGCAAGCTGATCTGTTCCCGCGGCCACATCCAACCCGTGGCCGCACGGCAATAACAACAAACGCAATAACAACAAGCAACGACAACGGAGGAGGAAAACGTGACCACAGGAGCATTCGAGGACTACGACGAACATGCCGCCACCGCTGCCGCTACCGCGCAGACGGCGAGCGGCCGCTGGCGCATTCTGATCGCCGGCACCATCGGCACGGCGATCGAATGGTACGACTTCTTCATCTACGGACTGATCGCGCCGCTGGTGTTCGATCAGTTGTTCTTCCCGAAATTCGATCAGCTCACGGCGACCATCGCTGTCTTCGCGACGTTCGCCGTCGGATTTCTGGCGCGTCCGCTCGGCGGGATCGTGTTCGGACATTTCGGCGATCGTCTGGGCCGCAAATCCGTCCTGCTCTGCACGCTGCTGATGATGGGGCTTGCGACCATGTCGATCGGACTGTTGCCGACCTACGCCAGCGCAGGCGTGGCCGCGACCATCGCGCTCGTCGTGCTGCGCTTCCTCCAGGGCTTTGCGCTCGGCGGGGAATCGACCGCGGCGATCCTCATGGCAATCGAGACGGCGCCCGGCAACCGGCGCGGCTTCTCTGCCGCGGTGATCCAGGCCGCGGGACCCGTCGGCGTCGTGCTGGCCTCGTTCGCGGCGCTGGCGATCTCCCGGCTGCCGGAGGCGGATCTGCTGTCCTGGGGCTGGCGCGTTCCGTTCCTGATCAGCGCGGTGTTGGTCGCGCTCGGCGTCTACATGCGCTTGCGCATCGAGGAGAGCGCGACCTTCCGCGAGGCGAGGCCGGCTGAAACCGTGCCTGTCGTCGAGGCGGTGAAGGGACATTGGCGGCCGATCCTCATCGTGTTCTTCGCCGAGATGGCGCAGACGTCCTACTTCTACCTGACGGCCATCTTCACCATCTCGTTTGCGACGCGCCAGCTCGGCGTTCCGAAGGACGTGATCACGCAGGCCGTGCTGTTCGCCAATCTCGTCGGGCTCGTGGCCATGCCCCTGATCGGGGCCTGGTCCGACCGGATCGGACGCAAACGCCTGTTCCTTGCCGGCGTCGCGCTCGCAACCATCTCGATGTTTGCATTCTACGGTGCGATCGCGAGCCGTGACACGCTGCTGGTGACCTGTGCGGTGATATTGGCCGCAGGCGTAATCCATCCCCTGATGTTCGGCACCGAAGGGAGCTATTTCCCGGAGCTGTTTCCGACCCGCATCCGCTTCACCGGCGTGTCGATCGGAAAGCAGCTCGGCACGGTGCTCGGCGGCGGCATCGCGCCGCTCGTCGCCACCAGCCTGTTCGCGCAGACGGGCTCCACCTACGCGATCACAGGATACTACGTCGCGCTCGCGCTGGCAGCGATGATCGCGCTCGGCTTCGCGCACGAAACCAGCAAATCGCGGCTGCTCGGCTGAGCCCAGCCACAAACATCAGGGAGGTTCTCATGGACGTCAATCTTCTCATCAGCGGGCGGGATCAGGCCGCTTCGACCGGCAAGGTATTCGAGCGGCGCAATCCGCTCTCGCAGGAGGTCGCGAGCCGCGCGGCCGCCGCGACGGTTTCCGACGCCGACGCGGCGGTGGCGGCGGCGTCCGCCGCGCTCGCCGCGTGGTCGGCACTCGGCCCGAACGCGCGGCGCGCCCTGCTCTTGAAGGCCGCCGATGCGCTCGAGGCCAAGCGCGATGCCTTCATCCGGATCATGATGGCCGAGATCGGCACCACCGAAGTCTGGTCGGCCTTCAACGTCAAGCTCGCAACCGGCATGCTGCGCGAGGCGGCGTCGCTGACCACGCAGGTCGCGGGCGAGGTGATCCCGTCCGACAAGCCGGGATGTCTGGCGATGGCCGTCCGCCAGCCGGCCGGCGTGTGCCTCGGCATCGCGCCCTGGAACGCTCCGATCATTCTCGGCGTTCGCGCCGTGGCGACGCCGCTCGCCTGCGGCAACACGGTAGTGCTCAAGGCCTCCGAGATCTGTCCGGGAACGCACCGGCTGATCGGGGAGGTGTTCAGGGACGCGGGATTTCCGCCCGGCGTCGTGAACGTATTGACCAATGCGCCGGCCGATGCGCCGGCGGTGGTGGAACGTCTCATTGCCAATCCGGCGGTGCGGCGGATCAATTTCACCGGCTCGACTCGCGTCGGCCGCGTCATCGCCGAGCTCGCCGGCCGCCACCTCAAGCCGGTGCTGCTCGAGCTCGGCGGCAAGGCGCCACTGGTCGTGCTCGACGATGCCGACCTCGATGCCGCGGTCGCCGCCGTGGCGTTCGGGGCCTTCATCAACCAGGGCCAGGTCTGCATGTCGACGGAGCGCGTGATCGTGGATAAGGCGGTGGCCGATCAGTTCGTCGCTAAGCTTGCCAAGAAGGCCGGCGCGCTTCCGGCCGGCGACCCGCGCTCCGGGCCGGTGGTGATCGGTTCGATGATCGACGAGGCGCCGGCCAGGCATGTCGTTGCGCTGATCAATGACGCGATCGGCAGGGGCGCCGTCAAGCTTGCGGGTGGAGAGCGGGCCGGAACGGTCGTGCCCGCGACCGTGCTCGACCGCGTCGTCCCGGGCATGCGCATCTACAGCGAAGAGAGTTTTGGTCCCGTCGTGTCGGTGATCCGCGCGCGCGGCGTGGATGATGCGGTCCGCCTCGCCAACGATACCGAGTACGGTCTTTCGGCCGCCGTGTTCGGCCGCGACGTCGCGCGGGCGCTGACGGTGGCCCAGCGCATCGAAAGCGGCATTTGCCACGTCAACGGACCGACCGTGCACGACGAGGCGCAGATGCCGTTTGGCGGTGTGAAGGGATCGGGCTACGGCCGTTTCGGCGGTCAGGCCGGGATCGCCGAATTCACCGAACTGCGCTGGATCACGATCGAGACCCAGCCTCAGCACTATCCCTTCTGATCGCGTCACCACACGGCGAAACATGCCGGGAAATCAACCCATGAACTCAAAAGTCCTGACGGTCCGGGAAGCAACCCTCGGCGTGCTTCGTTCCTTCGGTGTCGATCGTGTGTTCGGCAATCCGGGCTCGACCGAGCTCGCCTTTCTCGGCGACTGGCCCGACGACATCGATTACGTGCTCGGCCTGCAGGAAGGCTGCGTCGTCGGCATGGCCGACGGCTATGCGCAGGCGACCGGGCGTCCGGCCTTCGTCAACCTGCACTCGGCGGCCGGGCTCGGCCACGCCCTCGGCAATCTCTTCACCGCGTTCCGCAACAAGACGCCGATGGTCGTCACGGCGGGCCAGCAGGCGCGCAGCCTGCTGCGGATGCGGCCTTATCTCTTCGCGGAGGATGCCGAGCAGTTTCCGAGGCCCTATGTGAAGTGGAGTTCGGAACCTGCGCGGGCGGAAGATGTGCCCGCGGCCATTGCGCAGGCCTTCCTCACCGCCATGCAGCATCCGCGCGGCCCGACATTCGTGTCGGTGCCGTCGGATGATTGGGCGCGGGCGGCCGTCGCGCCGCCGGTGCGCCACATCGCAACGGAGTTTGCGCCCGATCCGGCGGCGATCGTCCGGCTCGGCGCAGCCATCGCAGCGGCCAGCAAGCCTGCCTTTGTCGTCGGACCCGAGATCGATCGCAACGGCTGCGTCGATGCCATGGTCGCGGTCGCCGAACAGGCGAGGGCGGCGGTTTGGGCAAGCCCGATGTCGAGCCGTTCGAGCTTTCCGGAATTGCATCCGCAATTCGCAGGCTTCCTTCCGGCAGCGCCCGGAGGGCTCGCGCGCGCCTTGCGCGGCGTCGATCTGATCGTCGTGGTCGGAGCGCCGATGTTCACCTTCCACGTCGAAGGACAATGCGAATTGCTCGACGACGGAACGCCGGTCTGGCAGATCACCGACGATCCGGCCGAGGCCGCGGCCGCGGCGGTCGGTGACACCATCATCAGCACGCTCCCGAAGGCGCTCGTCGCGCTTCGCTCAGCGCTGCCCGACATCGCGACGCGCGAGATGCCGGCCGCGCAGACCCGGCCTGCCGCTCCCGCCGCGCAAAATCCGATTCCTCCGGCCTATGCGCTGAGCCGGCTGTCGGCGCTGATGCCGCGCGATGCGTGGTCGAGGAGGCGCCGTCGCATCGTCCCGCGATCCAGCAGTTCCTGCCGCGGCCGGGCGCGGACAGCTTCTACACCATGGCAAGCGGAGGGCTCGGCTACAGCCTGCCGGCCTCCATTGGCGTGGCGCTGGCGCGGCCGGGCCGTCGCATCGTCGCCCTGATCGGCGATGGATCGGCGATGTACTGCATCCAGGCGATCTGGACTGCGGCGCAGCGTCGCCTGCCGATCACTTTCGTGATCATGAACAATTCCGGCTATGGCGCGATGCGGGCCTTCAGCCAGCTGATGCAGGCGCATCGTCCGCCTGGAATCGACCTGCCCGGGCTCGACTTCGTTGCGCTCGCCAGGGGGCACGGTTGCCCGGGCCGCCGCATAACCGACGTCGCCGATCTCGACCGCTGTCTCGCCGAAGCATTGGCCTCGGGCGGCCCCGCGCTGGTCGACATCGCCGTCGACGACGCCACGACGGACCTGTTCAACCATCCGCGCTAGATTTGTTCGGCGATGAAACCCCCTTTGGCGTCGGCGCGCGCCGGGTCCTTCAGCATCGGCGTCCTGCGAACCTCAAGAACTCGTGGAGCTGCGGATCGCTTCGCCGGCACCGATCACCTGCGATCGCAGGCGACGGTCGGCGGAACGCGCGACCAGACAATACAGGACCAGCGCGAGGAGCGACGACGCTGCCATGACCGCCGTCATCGAGAGCGCAGTCCGTCCGTCGAAGCGAACCGCCACCAGCCCGCTCGATATGGCGCCGGCGATCAGTTGAATGCTCCCGGCAGCCGCGCTGACGGCGCCGGCGATCTCCGGGAGGTGCTGCATCGTCGCGCTCATCACGTTCGGCACGCTGAGCCCGAAGCCGAGTGCCACCGCCATCAGCAGCGCGACGACAAGCGCCGTGGGCATCCAGCCGGTCAGTGTCATCCCGAGCAGCACGACGCTCGCCGCAGCCGACAGCGCCAGCCCGATTGCGAGCATGTGGCTTGAGGATATCCCGCGCCGGCCGAGCTGCCCGTCGAGCAAGGCACCGCCCATCACGGATGCCGAGCAGGCGCTGAAAATCAGGCCGTATTGCTCGGGCGAGAGCCCGACGGCGCCGACGAAGAACAGCGAGGCGCCGGTGACGTAGGCAAACACCGTCGCGCCGCCCGCGGCGCCGACCAGGATGTAGGCAACCGAGACCGGATGCGTCAGCACCCGGCGATAGCTGTCGATCACGGCGGACGGCACCAGGCGCCCGGACGGCGCGATCGCTGCCGTTTCGGCGAAGCGAAACATCACCACCACCAGCAGCATGAAACCTATCGCGGCCTGGGTTGCATAGATCGATTGCCAGCCGGCAGCCGCCAGCAGCGCCGCGCCGGCCGTCGGCGCGATCACGGTCGCGACGTTGACTGCGACCATGATGTTGCCGATCTTGCTTCGCGCGGCGTCGCCGTCGAAGAGATCGCGGATGATGGCAAAGGTCGTGGCGGTTGCGGCGGCGCCGATGCCTTGAACGAAACGGCCGAGCAGCAGAACCGGCAGCGAGGAGGCAAACGCACAACTGATGCTGGCGGCGACGAACAGCGCGAGGCCGAAGCCCAGAACAGGCTTGCGGCCAAGGCGGTCCGAGACGGGTCCGTAGATCAGCGGCGCGGTGGCGAGGCTGAGCATGAAGGCGCTCATCGTCAACCCGACATCCGACGCGCTCACGCCCAGTGTGGCGCCGGTGGCGGCCAGTGCCGGCAGGTTGATGTCGATGCCGGAATACGGCACGGCCGCAAGAAGGCCGAGCAGCAGCGTGAATGCAAAGGTGTCTGGTTCGATTCGCATGGGCGAGCATCCGGTGACATGTGACGAACTTCTACGGAGCGACGGAGCGCGGTCGCTCCGCCCTCCATCGCTCCGTTCAGACGTGCGATCAGGCACGCCGGCCGGAGCGCCGTCCCTGGCTCGCTGCGATTGCTCGCAGGCGTGACACTTCCGTCTCGTCGGTCACGAGTTCGCCGATGACCCGGAGAATTTCCGTCCGCGTGTCGATCTCGGCGAACTCGTCCGCGATCTGCGTTGCGCGGAATTGATAGCGCGGTTGGTCGAGCACCGTCCGCACCGCCTCGCGCAGGGCCTGCGGAGTCGGCTCGTTGGTCGCAAGGTTGATGCCGACGCCGGACCATGCGACCCGCGCGTTGACGTCGGCCTTGTCCTCGGTCAGTCCCGCGGTGACCAGCGGGATGCCGAAGCTCAGGGCCTGATTGACGCTGCCATAGCCGCCATTGGTGACGAGCACGTCGACGTTCGGCAGCAGCCATTCAAACGGCAGGTAGCTCGCGATGCGTGCGTTCGACGGGACCTTGCCGGGAATGGCGTCCACCGGGCGGCCGCCTGCGGTCGCGATCACCATGATGTCGGGCTCGTCGGCCAGCGCCGCCAGCGTCGGGGCAACCAGCAGGTTGAAATTGTGGTTGGCCACCGTTCCCTGCGTCACCAGAACGATCTTGCGTGTACCATCGAGCTCCTCGGCCCATGACGGCGGTGGGACCTGGTTGGCGATGATCGGAGGCGTGCCGACGAAATGCACGGAGGACGGGATCTCGCGCGGAAATTCGAAGCTCGGCACCGACAATTGCAGATAGGCGTCGCCGAGAGCGACCACGGAATGGAAAAGCGGCATTGCTATCGGTCCGACGCCGAGGCCCTTCAGGGTCCGGTTCAGGCGCAGTGACACCGGCTGATCGACCGCCGCATCGAAGTCCCGCGCCATGGCCGCATAATGATCGCGTTCGTCGTCGGTCCGTGCCGGCGGCAAGCCGAGGAAGTTCGGCGCACCGTCCTCACGCGCCCAATGCAGGAACGAGGTGCCGCAGAGCGCGATGGGGGGCCGCTGCGAGCGCGGTCCGAGCAGCATCGGGAGCACGCCGAACAGCATGTCGTCGCCGACGATGATATCGGCCGGGAATTGCTGCAACGCCTGCAGCAGCCCCTGGTGCTGGGCCGGAATGGCGTCGACGAAGATGCGCTCGCAGGCCACGCGGAACCACTCCAGCCCCGGCGGGATGGTCTTGAGTTCGGGGACCCGCGAGAAGACGTCGTTCGGATCGAAGTCCGCGCCCTCGGGAAGGGGAAAGAACTTGACGCCGCTGGCCTCGACGCGGGCGCGAAAGGCGGTGCCGGTCATGAGAGCAATCTCATGACCCTCGGCGACCAGGATCTGCGTGATTGCCAGCATCGGATTGAGATGACCCGTCGCAGGCGTCGAAGCGATAAGAATCTTCATGGGAGATGACCTCTTGATGATCGATGTACGGTCGCCACCGGGCGGCCGCTCTCGTGAGCAAGAGGGAATTGAAGGGATCGCGGTTACACCAAGGCTTCCGATGGTCGCCAAATGGTTACGGCGGCAACGCATCGTGGCGCGGCCAAGGCCGACATGCCGGTGGCGATGGTGTCGTCGTGCAAGGACTACAGTTGTAACGCGCGCGGCCGGCCGTGAAACGGAGCGGTAATGCCGCGCTCGTAACCCGGCAGAGCGCCGTTTGGCGCGCCGCGCCATTCGGCGGCGATTTTGGCCGAAGCCGATTATTGACGACCGAGATAGCGCGCGGCCTTGACCACGCAGAATTCGTTGAGGAAAACGTCATGCAGAATATTGTCGCCCTGGTTGCGATGGTTGCTCTCATCGTGCTCCTGGTCTGGTCGGGCGTTTGCGCCCTGCGGGCACGGAATCCACTGGTGAAGTGGGGCTGCGTGGTGCTGGCGGCAATGCTTACGATCCCGCTGTCCGGCGTGAGCGCGTTGACCGCAGCGGGCATCGCCAAGCAGTACGCGCGCTCCGCGCCGGCCCCCGATCTCAAGGTCGAGGCGACACCGGAACGCATTGCCCGCGGCAGGGCGGTCGCCGACGGCTTCTGCGCCGGGTGTCACTCGAAAAGCGGCGTGCTGTCGGGTGGCGGCGACGTCGGCGAGGATCTTCCGCTTCCGATCGGCTCGTTCGTGCCCGCGAATTTGACTCCCGCCGGAGTCCTGAAGCATTGGTCCGACGGCGAGATTTTTCGCGCCATTCGCAATGGCGTCGATGCGCGGGGGCGATGGCTCGCGATCATGTCCTTTACCAATGCCGGCCGGCTGAGCGACGACGACACCAAGGCCGTGATCGCCTACATCCGCGCCTTGCCCGCGAGTGGTGAGGAGACCCCGGATCCACCGGATCGCTTCAGCGTGCTGGGCCTTGCGATGCTGGGTGCCGGCCTGTTGCCGGATGCAAAGCCGGTCTTCACCGGTGTGATCACCGCGCCGCCGAAGGGGCCGACGGCGCGCTACGGCAGGTACTTGCTGTCCTATCAGGATTGCCGTGAGTGTCATGGCAAGGATCTCTCCGGTGGCGTGCCCGGCCAATTGCCTCCGCTCGGACCCGACCTCGGTATCGTCAAAGACTGGAGCCAGGCGCAGTTCATCACGACCATGCGCACGGGTGTCGATCCGAACGGACATCGGCTCGACGACCAGATGCCGTGGCGGCCGATCGGGCGGATGGACGACGACGAGCTCGCTGCGATCTACCTGTACCTGGCGGGTCTCCCGCGCTCCTGACATATCCTGACAAACGATCTGTTGCGGCTGGCCTTTCCCGGCTGCACCACTGTCGTTAGCACGCCGGATGCGCGCAACGGCAAAAGCTCACGCGCAGGTGAAGTCGACGTCGCGCGCGCAGGAAAATGTTGGCAGTCTTCTCGCCATCGCTCGCGCAGTCGTCGTCACTGCAGTCGTCGTCACTGCCGAACAGTCACCTCGTCGCCGACGAACGATCTCGCACACCGGCGCATTGGAATCGCTCAAAAGTAGCATTTGCTAGGATCACAATTATTCACGTCTGCGACATCCGGCGGAGTTGGCCGCAGAAATACCGGGTTACGGCATCATCAAGTGGTCATGAACGTTGTCGTCGCATGGCGACGGTTTTGTTGTCCCCCATATTATTCCGAGTGATTGCGAATCTTGAACGTGACCCGGTTGGTGACGACGGATTTTGAGAGTGAAGTATGCTTGCAGATGTTGGCCACATCGTTGTTGTCGATGACGATCCCACCTTGCGGCAGATGGTGATCAGATATCTGGAGGAGCACAATGTCCCGACCAGGGCGGCGTCCAACCGGTCTGAACTGTACCACTATCTCGAGGCCGGTCAGCCCAGTCTGATCATCCTCGACCTTCGCCTCGGTCAGGAAGACGGCCTGGACCTGCTGCGGGAAATCCGGTCGCATTCCGACGTGCCTGTCATCATCACGACCGGCCACCGCCCCGACGAGATCGATCGCATCGTCGGGCTCGAGCTCGGCGCTGACGACTACATCATCAAGCCGTTCTCCTTGAGAGAGCTGCTGGCACGCGTCCGGGCGGTGTTGCGGCGGCAGGAGATGGGCCGTGCCGCGCGCGCCCGCGATCCCGAGCGCGGCGGCTATCGCTTCAACGGCTGGAAGCTGGAACGCCGCGGCCGAAAGCTCATCGATCCCAGCGAAGCGCCGGTACCGCTCAGCAAGGGAGAGTATGCCTTGCTGCTGGCCTTCCTCGAGGCGCCGCAGCGCCCCCTGACACGCGAGCATCTGCTTCAGGCCACCCGCATCCACGAAGACATTTTCGATCGCAGCATCGATGTTCAAGTGTTGCGGCTGCGGCGCAAGCTGGAGGTCGATCCGAGTGCGCCGCGCGTCATTCAGACCGAGCGCGGCGTCGGCTATGTCTTCGCGGTTCCCGTAGATCCGTTCTAGGGCGCAAGATCCGGACCCGAAGGGTCACGTTAGCGCGAAGTGTGCGGCGGTCTTCCCTCGCGACAAACGCGGAACGCGTCTGCGCGGAGATCATGTTCGAACAATGTGGCGGCCGCCGGATTGCAATTGTAACCCCTTTGCCTGTGGCGGTGATCTCGGCGTAACAGCCGGCCGGCACATAGTCTCCCACGAACAGCGTGTGGGAGATCTACGATGAAGACGCATTCTCACGGTGTCATCCGTATTGTCCGGCCGGATGACGCGGAGCCCGATGGGCAAGGCTGGTCCGATGGCCGCGGGATGGCCCGTCTCGGTTCTGGCGGCACCGCGCGGCAGGGCCTCGCCGACATCGGTTCGGATTCGGCGCCGCCGGCTGCGCAGCCGGGCCAGGAGCTCAGCACATTCTGGTGGGCGGTCCTTACCTTCTTCATGGAAGGGTTTGCCCTTTATGGTGCCGCGTTGCATCCGACCGCGGCCATGCCGGTTCACGCAATACTGGCGGCACGGAGGGATTGGCAGTCGCAGCCCAACGCCAGCGAGCCGGCGGAACCGGTGCAGGGCCGCGGCAGCGACGGGGCCGAGAGCAGCGGCAATGTCGTCGAACTCGGTCGCTCCCGGCGATTCGAGGTGCAACCGGAGCGTCGCTGGAGTCCGCTGCGTTCGGCCGGTGAGACGTTGACGGTCTTGCTGTCGCACGCGCGCCGGGAGCGCGAGATCAGACGAGCTGTTGCCGCTCTCAAGGAGCTCGACGACCGGACATTGCGCGATCTCGGCATCCACGGCCGGTCGGAGATCGAGGGGATGGTGAGGTACTGTCATGATTGCTGAGGCGCTCTACCTTGCCTTCGCCGGACTGGGCCTGTTTCGCGCCGCGCCTCGTTCGATGATCTGGTGCGGCCTCCGTTTCCGGATCCGGCGATCGCCGCATTCACGAAATCATCGAGCCTCGATCAAAAGCCCTTGAATAGACGCGGTTGCTTTCGCTTCCGCCCCCATATCACTGACGGTGCGACGATTGACTGGATTTCGCGGAGCCGGATCAGGCGCCGGCTATCGGGGGGGCTTGATCGCCATTTGCGCGGTGCTGCTGTGCTGCGTGGAAGTCACGCCCGCGCCGTCGCAGCCGCCGTCGGCGCACGCATTTGACCGCGGGGAGCCGATCTCGCCAATTCCCGCGGCCCCTGCCGCCGACCCGCTCAAGGTCGCCCTTGGCGAGAAGCTGTTTGGCGATCGCCGGGTCTCGCATGACAATTCCCGCGCCTGCCAATCTTGTCACGATATCGCGACGAACGGCGCGAGCCAGAAGCGGCACGATGTCGGCCTCAACGGGGCGGAGCTTGCGCTCAACACGCTCACCGTCTTCAATTCGACGCTCAGCTTTCGTTTCGGCTGGGAAGGAAAATTCCGTACCCTCGAGGCCGATATCGAGGCATCGCTGCAAAGCCAGCACACCATGGGCAGCAGCGCGGCGGAGGTTGCCGCAAAGCTCGATGCCGATCCCGACATGCGCGATCGTTTCGTCACGGCCTATGGCCGCCGTCCGGAAGGCGCCGATGTCGTCGACGCGCTGGCGAGCTTTCAACGCACGCTGGTCACGCCGGGCAGCAGGTTCGATCGCTGGCTGAAGGGCGACGACGCAGCCCTTTTGGCCGGCGAGCTGGACGGATACCGCCTGTTCAAATCGCTGGGTTGCTCCGCCTGCCATCAGGGCGTCAACGTCGGCGGCAATCTGTTCGAGCGGCACGGCATATTCCATCCCCTCGCGTCGCCCGAGCCCAGGATCCTGCGCGTGCCGAGCCTGCGCAACGTCGCGACGACCGCGCCGTATTTTCATGACGGCAGCGCGCCGACGCTCGATGACGCGGTTCGCAAGATGGCGCTGGCCCAGTTGAACGCGACGCTGACAGACCAGCAGGT
The DNA here is from genome assembly GCF_042257955.1 of Bradyrhizobium sp. B025. Classification (NCBI taxonomy): domain Bacteria; kingdom Pseudomonadati; phylum Pseudomonadota; class Alphaproteobacteria; order Hyphomicrobiales; family Nitrobacteraceae; genus Bradyrhizobium; species Bradyrhizobium sp. B025. The sequence continues at coordinate 2,217,999 of NZ_CP170150.1, forward strand.
CAAGGCGCTCGTCGCCTTTCTCAACAGCTTGACCGGGACCTATCGCGGCGCGCCCGTCGGAGGCTCGCCGTGAAATCCGCTCCCGCCGTGATCAGTGTCGCGTTCGTGCTCGGGCTTCTCACCTGGTTGCTGTTGCACGGGCTGAACATCAACTCGGCGCGCTATGACAGCCAGCTTCGGTCGCTCGGGGATTTCACCCGGTTCGAACGCGGGATGACCAGGGAGGTCCTCACCGCGCGTGCCGGCCTGTCGCGCAACTATGACGCGCTGGTGCATATGGTAAATGCCTATGACGATGCCCTGACGCGGCTGCGCGACACGGCAGGCCTCGACGCCGAGCAAACCAAGGTGATCGATGTCCTGTCGGCGCGTGCCGACCGGCAGGAGAGCCTGATCGAACGGTTCAAGAGCAGGAACGCGTTGCTGCAGAACTCCTTTGCCTATTTCGGCCTGTTCAGCGACAGATTGGCCACATCGGAGTCCCGGCCGCTGGTGACGGCCGCCTCCGCGCTGGCGGCAGCCATGCTCCGCCTGACGCTCGATACGTCGGATGCCGCAGCGCGCCAGGTCGAGGACCGACTGGAAGAGCTGGCGCAACTGCAAGCGCCGCCGGCGGAGACGGATTCGGTCCACGCGCTGCTGCTCCACGGACAGATGCTGCACGACCTTCTGCCTGACATCGACACGATCCTGAAGACGCTCGTCGCCGAATCCAACAACCGCGAGCAGGATGCGATGCTGGCTGTGATCCTGAAGCGCCAGCTTGCCGCGCGCGCCTCGGCGCGCAAGACGCGGTTGCTCCAATATATAACTTCGCTGCTGCTGCTCTCCGGCATCATCTATTTCGGAATGCTGTTGCGCAAACGGGCCATGGCGCTGCGCCGCCGCGCCGCATTCGAACACGTGATCGCCAATATCTCGATGCTGTTCATCAATTCGAGCAACGACGGAATCGATGCGGATGTCGAGATGGCGCTTCGCCAGCTAGCCGGATGCATCGGCGCTGACAGGGCCTATTTTGCCTGCGTGGTCGGCACCACGATGCACACCTATCGGTGGTCGCGCGACGGCATCGCATTCGAGCCCGGCTGGCCGGAGCGGGTGCTGAGCCTCGCACCGCGATTGGACGGCGGCGAAGACGGCATCGTCTATATCCCCAGGATGAACGCCTCGCATCCCCATGACGCGATGCTCACCGAGGCGGGTGTGAGCGGCTGGCTGTGCATCATGGCGGCCTACGGAAGCCGCGATGGAATTCTCGGCTTCGATGCGGTGCGCGGAGGTGCGCTCACATATTGGTCCGAAGTCTCGCTGTTTCGCATGGCCTTTGACGCCATCGGCAACGCGATCCGGCGGGCCCGCCTCGAAGGGGAGAAGGAGCGCCTCCAGGCGAGCCTGCAACAGGCGCGTCGCATGGAGACCATCGGGACCTTTGCCAGCGGCATCGCCCATAACTTCAACAACATCGTCGGCGCCATTCTCGGCCATGCCGAAATGGCCGATGCGCGGGTCGCGCCGGGAAGCCGGCCGGCCGCGAGTCTCGCCGAAATCCGCCGGGCCGGCGAGCGGGCGCGTGAGCTGATCGAACAGATTCTCGGCTTCGGGCGCCGCGGCGAGGGCAGGCGGGAGCGCGTTTGCCTCAGGACCCTGGTCGACGAAACCAGATCGCTGCTGGCCGCATCGCTGCCTTCGCACGTCACATTCGAAGTGGACGAGACGGCCGACATTGCCATCGTGACGGGCGAGCCGGCCCAATTGCAGCAGGTCATCCTGAACCTGTGCAACAACGCGGCGCAGGCGATGAAGGAGCCCGGCCGTATCGAGCTCCGCATCAAGGTGCACGATCTCGCCAAGCCGTTGTCGATCGGGCGGAGCGAGGTCGGTCCCGGCCGCTTCACCGTCATTTCGGTCGCCGATCCCGGGCCGGGCATGGACGAGGCGACGCTGGAGCGGATCTTCGAGCCGTTCTTCACCACCCGCCCGGACGGTAACGGCCTCGGGCTCGCGACGGTTCGCGAGATTGTCGAGCAGCATGGCGGCGCCGTCGCCGTGCAGAGCAGGCCGGATGCCGGCACGCGCTTCGACATCTGGCTGCCATCGGGCGAGCCAGTCGAGCCGCAGCCCGCTCAACACGGCTCGGATCCGGCGTTCCTTGGGGCCGGCGAAACCGTGCTCGTCATCGACACCGACCGCCGCCGCCTGTTGCGCTATGAGGAAATCCTCGCAGCGCTGGGTTATGAGCCCGTCGGCTTCACTGGGCTCGCGGAAGCGATCGCCGCCTGCCGGGCCGCGCACGCCCGTTTCGACGCGGCGCTGGTCTGTCATCTGCCTGGCGGCTCCTCGCTCGATCTCGCGGCGGCGTTGCATGATGCGGCGCCGGCCCTGCCGATCATCCTCGCTGCGCCCTCGACGCGCGACCTGGCGATGCCGTCGCTCAAGACATCCGGCATCACCGAGCTCGTCCATCACCCGCTGGCGTCGGCGGAGCTCGCCAGCGCGCTGGCGCGGAGCCTCGTCTCGTCGGCCACGAGCGGAAGATTGCGGCGAGCCGCCGGGGCTTGCTAGCCCGCCGGCCCGCGACGACAAGGCCTACGGTTGCAGTGGTAACGCGATATCACCGCCGGCGAAATGGCCGGGTAGCCGGGATCTCCTATTCTTCGCAGGCGCGTGTTCGCAAGGTGCGAATGCGCAGGCGTCACCGCGATAGGAAACAGATGATGTCAATCAGACTTGGCGTGACCACCGTCGCAGCTGCGTTGTTGTTCTGGCCGGTTTCGAATCTCAAGGCAGGAGGGAGCGCGGGCGCCCCCACGCGGATCGCCTCGCCCGGCAATCCTCCTCCGACAAAATTCGCAGACCTTTTCCGGCAAGCACCCATCGGGCACCGGCAGCCTCGGCCCGGCGATTTGTCCGAGCCTGTGCAGGCTGCGCCCGTCGACGTCGAGCTGCGACGGCTCGATGCCGAAATCGACCGCAAGCTGATCATCTGCCGCGGCTGCTGATCATGCCGGATGGCGGCGTGCACAAGGCCCGCCGCCTCCGCGTGCTAGTTCGACGCCAGCGCCGTCTTGGCCACCTCGGCCATCCAGCCCGATGCGACCGGGAGGATCGCGTCGTTGAAATCGTAGCGCGGGCCGTGCAGCTCGGCGCCGTCGCGCAAGTCGCCGTTGCCGATCCAGACGAACGCGCCGGGCCGGTGCTTGAGGTAAAAGGCGAAATCCTCACCGGCCATGCTGGGCGCAAGGTCGCGCCTGACCTCGGCCCGCACCTTCTCCGCGGCGGCGCGCGCAAGGCCCGCCTCATCAGGCGTGTTGACCACGACGCCGACGCCCATGACGATCTCGGGCGTGACCTTGACGCCAAAGCTCGTGGCGACGCCGGTGCAGATCTCGCCGATCCGCGCGAGGAGGACGTCCTTCACCGCCTCGCGATGAAACCGCAGCGTGCCGCGGATCGCGACCTTGCCCGCGATCTGGTTCGGTGCGGTGCCGCCTTCGATCGTGCAGAGCGAGAGCACGGCGGTGTCGAGCGGATCGACACTGCGCGCCACGATCGACTGCAGCGCCACGATGAGATGGCCGGCCGCCATGACCGGATCGCGCGTCAGATGCGGCATGCCGGCATGCCCGGCATGGCCCTCGATGGTGATGGTGACGCGTCCCCCAGAGGCCATGACGACGCCGTCATGGACCGCGATGGTGCCGGCGGCAAGGCCCGGCCAGTTGTGGAAGCCGAACACCCGGTCCATCGGGAAGCGCTCGAACAGCCCGGCACCGACCATCGCGCGCGAGCCGCCATAGCCCTCCTCGGCCGGCTGGAAGATGAAATCGACCGTGCCGCTCCAGCTGGTGTCGGCGGCGAGCAGCGCCGCGGCGCCGAGCAGCGAGGCGGTGTGCCCGTCATGGCCGCAGGCATGCATCACGCCTGATGTCTTCGAGGCGTAGGGCAGGCCGGTATCCTCGGTGATCGGCAGCGCGTCCATGTCGGCGCGCAGGCCGACGCGGCCCTGCGCGTGACCGCGCGTCAAGGTCGCGACGACGCCGTGGCCGCCGATGCCGGCCTCGAAGGGAATGCCGAGCTCGGCGAGCCTGTCCTGCACGAAGGCCGCGGTCGCCTTCTCCTGGAGCGACAGTTCGGGATGGGCATGCAAATGGCGGCGCCACGCGGTCAGTTTCTGGTGCAGTTCGGGTGTCAAGATACGGATCTCTCGTGTCGGTTGGCGGAGGTTCGTAGGATGGATTTCGCTGCGCTCGACCCATCCTGCAGGCTCACATGCTCACCGCATCGTCGCAAGCTGCACGGTCAGCGCGCAGGCGCGGTCGTATTCGTCGAGATTGATCCATTCGTCGACCGTGTGCGCCTCGTTCTGGCCGGCGCCGAAGGTCACGGTCGGAATGCCGTGGCGGACCATCCAGTTGGCATCGAGGCCGCCATTGGCGGCGCGGACATTCGGGGTGCCGCCGACCGCGGACACCGCCTCGACCGCGCGTTTGACGACGGGGAGGTTGTCCTTCATGCGGAACGGGTAATAGTCGGTCTCGGCCTTGAACTTGACCTTGCCGGACTTGCCTTGCGCATTCGTCACCTTCTTGGCCGCCTTCTCGAACGCGGCCTTGTAGGCTTTCGTGATCTCCTTGAAGAATTTTCCGTCGTGGCTGCGGCTTTCGCCGCGCACATGCACGTAGTCGGTGACGACGTTGGTGGCATCGCCCGCGGGGCGCCCTTCGCCGCCGGTGACGGGGCCGATATTGCTCGTCCCTTGCTGCTTGCCCTTTACCACCTTGCCGAACCAGCCGCCGGCCTTCACGTCCGCAAGGGCGAGCGCCATGATCATGGTCGAGGAGATGCCGCGCTCCGGCGCGACGCCGGCATGCGAGGCGCGACCGAAGATCTCGACGGTCCAGCGGTCGGCCCCGACCGCGCCGATGATCACGTTGGAGGCCGAGCCGCCGTCGTAGTTGAAGGCCATCACCGGCGAGCCGAGCTCGTCGAGCTTGACGTGGCGCGCGCCGTAGAGCCCGCTCTCCTCGCGCACGCAGAACAGGAGCGTGATCGGCGGATGATCGAGCTTCTGCTTTTCGAGTTCGGCGGCCAGCGTCACCAGCACGCCGCAGCCGCAGCGATTGTCGCCGCCGAGCGCGGTCTTCGCCTCGTTGACGATCTTGCGCCCTGATTTTTTCGGCTTGGCGCCGGCGCACAGCGGCACGGTGTCCATGTGGGTCATGAACATGATGCGCGGCTGGTTGTGCAGCGCGCCGCGGCCGGGCAGGTCGACGATGAGGTTGCCGGTCTCGGTCGGCACCGGAATGCGGGTGTTGGCGTCGTCGAGCCGGATCGCCTTCGCCGGCACGCCGCTCTGCTTCAGCGCGGCGGTGAGCTCCCGCCCGATTGCCGCCTCCTGTCCGGTGACGCCCTCGACGGAGAGGAAGCGCATGAGGCGATCGGTGGCGGCTTTGGTGTCGACAGGCATGGACTGGAATTCCCTTGATGCAGGTAGCGGCGCAGGCTCGTAGGATGGGTAGAGCGAAGCGAAACCCATCGACCCGTGTGCGAAGATGATGGGTTTCGCGAAGCGCTCTACCCATCCTACGAACGCGGCGACGTATAAGTCAAAAAGATCAGCACGCCGAACGCCAGCGCCGCCGCCATGAACAGCAGTACGGCCGGCAGCCCCGCGAGCGCCGCCACCGCGCCGGTGACGGACTGCATCAGCGCGGTGCCGAGAAAGAAGGCGAGATTGACGGCAGCGAGTGCCTTTCCCGCGACCTGCGCGTCGACGAGTTGCCTGGACATGCCGAACAGCAGCGGCTGGGCGGAGGTGAAGAGCCCGATGAGCACGAACAGTGCCAGATCGTAGTGCGGCGGCATGACGGTCACGCCGAACAGCCATGCAACGGCAAAGTGCGGGGCTCCCAACGCCATCAGCGCAAGCAGCAGCGCCGCGCACGCGTGAGTGCCGGCCACCAGCTCGCGGCGGCGGCCGATCCTGCGGTCGATCATGCCGATGAGAAGCGGCCCCACGATCATCGCGAGCGTGAAAGCACCGAGCTGGTTGCCGGCCTCGACCCGCGTCAGTCCCTTGATCTCCATCAGCCATGGTCCGCCCCACAGGCCGCGCAGCACCAGCGAACTCGCCAGCGACACCAGCGCCAGCGCGATCAGGCCGCGCAGCGGCCGCGACAGGCCGAGCCTGAGCACCTCGATCATCTGCGCCATCGGCGAGGAATGGTCCTTGTGCTCGGCCGGCTGGTTCGGCACCAGCGCGAACACTGCGAGCGCCACCACGACGCCGCCAGCTGCGGAGACCCAGAACCCGGCACGCCAGCCCCAGGTGTCGACCACGAAGGCGAGCGGGCTCGACGACAGCAGCATGCCGATATTGCCGATCGAGAGGATCGCGCCCGACCACAGTCCAAATCGCGCCGCCGACAATTGCTTGGCCGCGAGCGTCATCGGGCACATCAGCATGCCCGAGGTGGCGACGCCGAGCATGAGCTGGCCGACCGCAAAGCTCTCGGGGCCTGTCGCAAAGCCCGACGCGACCGCGCCGAACACGGTTCCCGCCAGCAGGGCGAGCGACACCGGCCGCACGCCGAAGCGATCCATCGCCGCACCGACCGGAATCTGCGCGGCGGCAAAGGCAAAATGATAGACCGAGGTCAGGCTCGCCAGCGCCTGCGGCTCGATATTGAAGTCCGCCGCCATCAGGTCGAGGCTGATGGCTGGAATGGTGCGCAGCAAGGTCGAAAGCATATGACCGCAGGCGAGCGCGACCAGCGCGAAGATCAGCGCGCGGGTGGCGCTTCCCGCCTCGTCAGTGGCTGCGGTCCCCATGAGTGTCCCGTCCCGTGAAGGTTTTGGCTGGGGTACATGATTGACGGGACGGTGCCAATGGGGGAAGGGCAGGCCCGGCTATTCGAGATTGTGGCGTCCGAACTTTCAGCTCGTCGGGTGGGTCGAGCAACACGAAACCCCTCAACCCGATTGCAACGAAGATGAGTCTCGCGAAGAGCTCGGCCCATCCAACGAGCTTAGTCGTCGCTGTCAGGCGCTTGTAACGCCATCTCGGGACCTTGGCCCCTTATAGGCTGTGGTGCCACGCTTCGAGATACAACGGAGACCTGCGCACCTCTTCAACAGTGCTCCTCGATAGGCCCAAGTCGGCGAGCAGCCGATCATCGAGTTCGAGAAGTTCCCCGTACTGGCGCCGTCGTTCCCACGCGCACGCCATTCCAGCCAGCCACACAAGTGGAAGCTTCCACCATCGCAGGTCGGGAAGAGGCAGTGAGGGCGGGTTGATGATGTAAGCGGAATTGGAAGTAGTGCTGCCGCAAGACATGTTTCACCTCCATATTGGAGCGAAACAACACTTGGCTGCGGGAGCTCATCGGGCGGTTGTCAATGTCCCGAGCGATTTATGTATCACACGCTCCGTGGGTGCTCAAGCGATAGTCAGTGAATATGAACTCAGTCATCCGCAGCAGCGGTTGGGGAAGGGCAGGCCCCTTATTCCGGATTGTGACCTTGCGATCCGGTCCTAGAGGTTCTTGATGATCGAGACGAAAGTCGGCGGCGCCTTGGTGGACGCGCCGGTCGAAAGGCCACCTCCGGCTTCGAATGCGCTTTCCGCGATCTCGTAGCCGAGCATGCGGTAGCTCTCGAATTGCGACTCCGTGAAGAATTGATTCAGCGTCGTCTCGTGCGGAAAGGTCGGGTGGGATATCGCGTAGCTCAGGACGCCCATGGGCTCCGTTCCGTGCAGGCCCGACTTGAAGTACAGCAGCAGCCCGTTTTGCGACGTGCCGCCATCGGCCTCGCCATAGAGAATATCGCCGACCGCCCAGTAAGGCGCTTTCGTTGCAGGGCTTGGACGTTCCGTGAAGCGCTTCTTGAGCAGGTCCAGGCCCCGCAGGTCGATGCGTACGCCGAGATCGATCCAGATCTTGCGCAGCGCGTTGCCGAGATCCTCGAAGGAATAATCGGGGTCGCAGCCGGCGTCGCTGACAACGATCACGCGGCAGCGCCGGCGGACCATCTCGTAGAGGCCGAGATTCTCGAAGTGCCCGCCGTCAGTCAGGTAGACCCAGCGCTCGGTCTCGCTGGTCAGGCCGAACATCTCCATGAAGAACGGCCGGAGCGCATCTGTCGGCTTGACCTCCGCGTAGTAGGCATTGTCGCCGCGCGGGTTGGCCAGCCACCAGCCAAGGCGCACGTTGAACAGCGCCATCAGGAAAGCGACGCCCGGCGACGAGTTGTAGCCCATGCTCGGACTGACGGCCGCGCCTGAAATCGCCATGGCGGTCCCAAGGGTGAGCATTCCGCCGTAGGGCCGGGGCTGCTTGGTCGTCGCGTAGGTCGTCCGGTATGCACCGTCCGAAAATACGGCGCTGCCGCTGCCGCAATGGAGCGGCGAGAACGTGAAGGGCGCCGCCATCCGTTCTTGCCATGCCAGATTTCTCGACGACACGAGGTTGAGTGCCGCGCCGATGACGTGGAACGGCTTCCAATTGGCCCCCGTCGGTGCAACGCCATGCTCCCAGAGCTCATGCAGATACGGGCTGTCGCGGCCGTCGAAATCCGTAAAGGCGTTCTTGGTCTTGTCGCGGTCCTTCTCTTTGCGCGACGCACCGAGAAAGGCACGAACCAGTCGGTTCCGGTAGAGGCTGTGGAGCGAGTAGCGGTTGATGCTGAGGACATGCGAGGCTGCATAGATCAGTGCTCCAAGCGCGACGCCGGCTATGAGCACGACTTTCCAGGGCAGATGATCGGCGCCAGCCGCGAGTGCGAACGCCCTGTCCCAGGCGATGGACAGCAGAGCGACCAGGACTGACGCGAAAATTCCCGCTGCGATCGCCGCAATCGTGTTGAGCCCGAGATATTGGCGAACGCCCGACACCTGCTCGGCGGCGGCCCTGGTCTTCGAGCTCGCTCCCAGGATGACGGAAAGCAGGCCAGAAATACCTCCCCCCGTCGCGAGCGAGGGGACGAACGCGCTGCCAAGCTGACTCTCGATCCATCTTGCGGCCGGTGGCGTGCCAAGCACGAGCCCGAACCACAGCAGCCAGCCGAGATAGGCCAGCGTGAAGAGTCCGCTCGACCGCGCCTGGAATTCGAGCCCAACGTCCACCTCGGACAGGAATTCGGCAAACGAGATGTAGATCACGTCGGCGACGATACGCGCCATCACGATCCAGGGCAGGCCGAGGACGCAGGCAAAACCCGCTGTCGCGGCAACGGAACCCGACGGGCCGTAATGCCAAAGCAGAACCAGTCCCGCGGCACCCAGCACGCCAAAAGCGGCGCCGGCGACGCACCAGGCGAAAAGATCGATCCATGGATGCTTGGGACGAGCCGCGAGCGGTGGGCGGGCCGACTTTCCAAAGACCAGGGTCCACAAGCGCGCCAGCACCCAGGAGGCAAGAAAGAATAGAACGCCAAGGATGGCGCCGCGAAGCACCACGACGGCGTAAAATTGAGCTTTTTCGACCTGCTTGTCGACTTTGAACCCGACGGCCGTGGTCACGCCCGTGAGCATCGACAGACCGTATTGGCTTCGCAACACGAAGACCAGCAACGCGGCACCGACAAGGAAGGGCATGAGATCGCAAACGAGAAACCGGGGTTGCGAGACATTGATGCATCCGCGGCCGGGACGGTTCGCGACGGAGAACGACAAGGACGCCAGAAAGCAGAGGGTTGGTATGAACATGACAACCAGGAACCAGGCCGACGTATTCTCGCGTCTGATGCTGTCGGCATCGATGACCGCAAAGTAGAGTGCGTTGGTGATGAGCACTGCAAGGATCATCGGAGGAACGAGCAGGACCCAGTTCAGGAACAGGTTGCGCAGGACGCCGGCAACGTCGCTCCACAGGTCGGGAGAAATCGGCGAAAAGCTGGGGGCGAGAAAGTGCGAGTTGCGCCGGAGGTTGGAAACCGGCTCGGCTTCTTCGTGATCGCCGAGTTGACCGACGCTGTCTCGCCGATTGAGCGCCGAAACCACCGTGCTCGGACTGGAGCGCCGCTCGCGCTCCTGATGGAGCCAGGCTGATAGCCAACTGCCGATATAACCGCCGCCCGACACGGTCGACAGATACTCGAACTCCGTCAGAGCCGAGCCGGTCTTCCCGCCCTGGTGCTTCGACGTGACCTCCAGCGCCGCAAGCCGTTGCAGGATGCCGAGCGCAAACGCCGCGCTGCGGATTCCTCCGCCGGAAAGGCAGAGGGCCCATCGGTCGTCCGCGTTCAACGCCTGGTAGACGTCGAGGAGTTTTCCCGGGACCGGGTCCGTCGGCGATGGTCTGGGCAGTGTTTGGGAGGGCTGCTGCGCAGGTTGCGGCGATGTCACGGACGGCGGTTGGGTTGGTGTCTGCGAAGCGCCGGATGCCGGCTGCGCTGGTGTCGGCGAGATGTCGGGATCTTTTGGTGCGAATTCCAGCGGGACGCCCGCGAGCGCCCGCCGCTCCTCCCAAAGGACCTGTGAAAGGTTCAATGCCCCCATGACGCCTCTCCCCCTGTTTCACTGAGATCGGCCCAAGCGGCCTGTTCAGTGTCTCCGCTGGGTCAGTTCTGGTCGGCGGGCCGAGCGTAGGCTTGACCGGAGCAAGCTAGCGGCACCGGCGACATCAAGCGTGTGAGGCAATTCACAAACACGTAGAAATTGTCATGGCAACTGCGTGGAAGCGGTCGTGACGCTAGGCACGTTGTCCATCAGAACGAGTCTGACGCCGCTGCCTGAGGCGATGAACCAGGCCGGCCGTCAGGACGTTGTTCCCGGCAAGATGTGGTATCATGGGGACCTGGATCTGCAGCTGGCGGCGGCAATGTCTTCCACCGAGAGTGCAACCAAGACGACCAGTGACGCGGCCCGCCGGGAGCGGAGGAGGAGCAATTCCTTACTGTTCGCTCTCGCCGTTGGATTTCTGGTCTTTGGTGCAGCCGCGGGTGCACTCTATTACGCATTGCGGCCGGAGGTTCTGCGGATCGCCGTTGGACCGCCCGGCAGCGACGATTACAAAGTCGTCGAGGCAATGGCCGATGCCTTCAGGAGGGAAAGTCGAACCGTCAGGCTGTCCCCGGTCAAGACTGACGGGGCGGTGGAGTCACTCGCCCTGCTTGGGGCAGGCAAGGCGGACCTTGCCGTCGGCCGCGGTGATCTGGAAATGCCCGCCGAGGCGCAGACCGTCGCCGTCGTGCGCAAAAACTTCGTCGTGCTGTGGGCGCCCTCCGAGCCTGCTGGCAAGGGCTCGAAAAGAAAGCGGTCGCCGAAAATCAAGGAGGTCGCCGATCTCGCAGGGCACCGTGTCGGCGTGATTGGGCGGACCCCCGTGAATGCCGCGTTGCTGCGGGTCATCCTGAGCGCCTCCGGCGTGGACGCTGAGAAGGTCGCGGTGACGCACTTTGGCACTGAACAGATCGGGGAGCTGGCGCGCGATCCCGCCCTCGATGCATTCATGGCAGTCGGGCCACTCGACAGCAAGATCACATCCGACGCCGTTGCTGCTACGGCGCGGGCCCGCGGCGAGCCGAAATTTCTCGCCATCGAGACATCGGAAGCGATCGCCTTGAGGCATCCCCGGTATGAATCGGAGGAAATTCCGCCCAGCGTCTTCAATGCGGATCCGGCTTGGCCGGGTGACAAGGTCGAGACGGTCAGCGTCAGCCACCTCATCGTGGCAAGAAAGAGCATGTCCGAAACCACGGTAGCCGCGTTTTTCCGGCAGCTCTTTGCCGTCCGTCAGGCGATTGCGCGGCAGGTACCTGGCGCTGCTCACATCAGCAAGCCGGACCTCGAGAAGGACACCGAGCTGCCCGTCCATCGGGGAGCGGCGGCCGTCATCGACGGCAACGAACGCACTTTTCTCGACCGGTACGGCGATTACTTCTGGTTCGGGCTCCTGCTTCTCTCCGGGATCGGCTCGGCCGGCGCCTGGTTGCGCCGCTATTTGAACCGCGAGGAAAGGGAGGACAACACCAGCCATCGCAAGAGAATCCTGGCCATGGTCGCGAGCGCGCGTACCGCGGAATCCAACCAGGAACTGCTGACCCTGCAGCGTGAGGCGGACGCCATCATCGCTGAAACCCTCGAGTGCTACGATGACGGCGCTGTCGAGGAAGAGGAACTCGCCGCATTCGGGCTGGTGCTCGACCTCTTGAGCAATGCCATTGCCGAGCGGCGAGCCGCGTTGCAACGAACCAGCTTCGAAACCGTTCGAGGCGCGACAGCAGGCTCCACGCTGCGAGGATAAGGGCGGCCATTTGAACCGGCCGTTGCGGATTCCGCCGCGCCGGCGCCGCCGTGGCGGGATCACGGAGACCATCTGGGACACCAGCATCGCCTCGATGGAATCCTTCGGTGCGATGCTCTTGATCATGGAGACCATGAAGGCGAGATTGGCTTCGTCGGTTCTGTCCGATCGCGCTCGCGCGCCGCCAAGGGGCAATGGTGCGTTTTGGCTCGATTACGTCACCGCCGACGAGGCATGCCGGCCGGGGCCAGCGCGATTGCCACCGGTTGGGTCGAACGAGACGACCGGTGAGAGCCGCGGAGGTGTGATAGGCAAGCGACCGATCTGGCAGGGTCTCCGGGGGGAGCTCGACGGCGCGCGTTTCGCATCTACTGCACAACAGTTGCTCTTCCCTCAATGGTTGTGCATACTTGCGCGTGGGGCCGTTCCTTAACGAAAGGACCATCTGTCATCCGGGCAACTTCGGGGGGAGTATGTCTGTTCTGTTTTTGCGTTCGACTATTGCCGCATTTCTTTTTCTAACGCTCGCTGCCTGTGGCACGCTCATTGCGCCTTATGACGATACGTTCGATCAAGGCCTGAATAAGTTCTCGGACGATACGGCCAAACTTCTTGCGTCGGCGTCAGCCGGCGCGGCCGAGCAGTCATATGGGTCCAAGGAAACTACGGCCTATTACGCGAGCGCGTACAACCTTCTCGATCGTCTCGATGCAAGAGCCCAGCTCTCGCGGACCAGCATTGCATGCCCAGCCAACGAGGCTCTCAAGGCGACAATACCCGATCCGATGACGCTTCCGGCGGGGTATGAAAAGTACGATTGCAGAGAGGTTCAGCTCTATATCGTCCGCAGTTTCGTTCGCCAGCTGGAGGCGGACCACAAGAGCGGCGGAGCTCTTTCACGAGCCGAGGCAAAGATATCGGGAGGCCAGCTCCAAAGAGCAATTCTTGGAGCCATTCAGGTCTTTTTGATCAACAAGCCGAGTAAATAATTAGGGGGCAAGATGGCGACCGATGTCAATTCGATCATCAAGCAGATATTGGATGCCGCGTCGCAGCGCGGTGGAGAAACCTGGGACAAGATAAAGAGCGGCGCGCCTTTGTATACGAAGGCATACGCCCAGAGTCTGGCCGACATAGCGGAGGCGGTTGCATCTGGAGATATGTCTGTCGCCGACGGCGAGGCCCATGCCCAAACTGCCAGGCTGTTGCTCATTCAGGGCTTTGCGTTCAGCTCTCAAGTGGTGCTGTACGAAGTGCAAAAATTCATCGACGGTGTGATCCAGACCCTGAAGGACGCGATCAACTCGAAGCTTCCCATTGCTCTTCTCTAGACGTTCCTCGGAGGCATTTTGTGTCAAATCCGCCAACTGAAGCTCCCAAGAGCGGCGATACGCCGCAAGACCGGCTTGCAAAACTCTTGCCCGGCGACGTCACGGCCGCGTTCCTCAGCGCAAAAGTGGCGCTGGTCGCTCAAGCCAACGATCAGGCATATCCGTATGTTTTCTGGACCTTTGTCGTCGTGCTCTGCCTTTGTCCATTTTATTTCTGGTTCGTGACCAAGGCCAAGTCGATATTCCACACGTCATTTCTCACGGCCTCATTCGCCGTCTTCGCAATCTCGATCGCCAACGTGGAATTCGAGGCGTTCTTCAAAGAGACGATTCCGCAAGCTGTGGTTCGCGCGGTGGCGATTGTGCTTCCCATCCTGTGGACTTATCTCGTCACGCAGATTTCCGTGGCGGCGCTCGACCAGCAAACGCCGCCCGGTGGTGTCCCCAAGCCGGATAGCCCTGGGGGCGCAGTCGGCGCTGCGGCAGCTGGACCCGTCAATGCTGGCGCCAACTCGTGAATGCTCTCGTCTCTTTCGCAGTGACTTCTGCGCTCTGCGTGATCGCCGGGACCGCGGGGGCCCAGGACGTTTGCTTGCGTCCAACGCCAGTTGCTGCGTTGAACCAGGTCCGGACCAATATCCTGGCTCTCAGATCGAGCTTTGGGCCCGCTTCTATCGCTGAAGGGTGCAGCCGTCTTGATCACGACGGACGCTTCACCGGAATAATTCAATTCTACCTGCTCCCGCCCTCATCAAACGATACGAGCCCCGCATACGTCTTGATCAAATCATACCGAACGTTTGCGAGGCCAACGCAGGACAAGATCAAGATGAGTCGCGGAGGAGGTTGGCATACCGACAGATCAACGTCTGCGAGACCGGATTACATGTCGCCACCTCAGTTGAAAGACAAGCCGTTCAGAGGGAGCGTGGCCCAGTGGAATGAAGCCCACACGTCCGGCGCCATGCCTGAGATCATGACGAACAAGCTTGGCCAGCCCTTCCACGCTTATGCCGATGTCGACAAAGCCTTGCCGTCGACGGAGCCGGCTGCGTTCTGGCAAGCCGGCGCTTTCGACTTCAGCAAGGGATCGCAAACCAACTATGTGATCCGCTTCCCGGCCAACTCCAGTAACCCGATTCCGTTCGAGGTGGGCTATGGCGAAGACCTGATGGAACTTCGCCTCGAATTCTATTCGAGTATCGATGCTCTGTCCGAGAAGAACTACAGCTTTGTTTTTAGATGATGCCATGCGTGTGGGAGGAGGCGACAGGTTCGCAGTTCGATGCGCTCCTTTCGATCGGTGCAATCCATTTCGTCCGGAGTGCCGTCGCATACGAGCGGAACACGCGGATGAAGTTGCGTCCAAACATTCTCAAAGGCGATCCGGGCAATCGGCTGTCGGTTTAGGATTGGCCGCTCAGATCCTTGAGTAGCTTCCGTCCCTCTGCCAGCAATAGCTGGATCTGCCGCCGTTCGGCGATTGCCTCTTTTGCGAACAGCCCGTGCGTTCGCGCGTTTTCGTTGTCCCTCGGCGCTCCCGATCTCCTCGCCCCGCCATGCATGCGACATCGCATCTTCCCGTGTGCGGCTGGCGCGCGGCAGGCATCGCCATCGCGAGTCCTGGCGCCGCAGCGGGGACTGCTCCGCATCGGGATGGTGTTGCGGGTGTGGCCGCCGGTCATGGGGTGGCGCCTTGCGTTGCCTCGCTCGGGCTCGCCTCCGCAACAAGCACGTTCGCATGCTGCGTGACGTTGCCCACGATCGCGTGTCCTCCGTCCTGAACGGACAGGTTTTTCACCGTGATCGCGCGCTCGTCGCTGTTGCGGTGGCGGCTCAGGGCCTCGACCTGAGCGGCGAAGGTGCGGGTCAGCCGGGTCAATGCGCGCGTGACGCTTTCCTGCTGCGGGAGGTTGTCGGTGCAGGCGAGGCGACAGGCGCAGCGCATCGTCGCCACGTGCACGGAGACCATCTGCGACACCAGCATGGCTTCGATGGAATCCTTCGGCGCGATGCTCCTGATCATCGAGACCATGAAGGCGACATTGGCCTCATCGGGCTTCTGTCCGACCGCGCTCGCTTTCACCAATTGCCTGAGAATGCCGTGCAGCGCGTCGCGGTCAACGGCACCGAGTGCCTCGGCCAGCAGCCGCTCGCCGGCTTGCGGGTCCGGATGGGTGATCGCAATGCGCCGCTTGTACAGTCTTATCCGCGGGCTCGCGGCGGGGCCGCCGCGATCGCTTGTTGTAAGCGGCGAGGTGGTGGGGCGGTTCGGTGCTGTCGTCATGTGCTGTGTCCTTTGCCGGCGCGGGCGCGCACGAGCGACCGTTCGCTGCTGCGCGCGGATGCGAATTTCGGGATGTCGATGAAGGGCTTACCCGCGACCACGTCGAGGCGGCCCCGGTGGGGCCGGCCGTTACGCTCACGATGGTTGCGATGATGGCATTCTGCCGGTGTTTTGCCCGACGAGTCAAACGGCGTTGCGAAGCGCGCAAGTCCTTGTTCTTCCAAGCACCGGCTACTGTGCATGGGGTTGTTTTCGCGCTTTTTGTTTTGAGCCGGCGCTTACGTGCCGTGCGACGGAATTGCGAGGCGCGTCGTGTGTGGAAACGCGATTGCGCAATCCCGTGCGGCCGCTCATCATGATCCTCGAACGCGCCGCACCAACAAGCAAGTACAAGCGGCGCCGAAGTCTGGGGAGAGAACGAATGCAACGAACGGCTCGCCTGCTGGCAGTCATCGCCGGATTGTGCGCCTGTGCGCCGGCGACAGAGGCCCTCGCGCAGAAATATCCGGCGCGGCCGGTCAAGATCATGGTCGGCTTCAGCGCGGGCGGGCCGGTCGATGTCGTCGCGCGCATCATCGGCGACCGGCTGGGCAACAAGCTCGGGCAGCCCTTCGTGATCGAGAACCGCGCCGGCGCCAACGGCATGATCGCCGCCGAAGGCGTGGCTCGTGCGGATACGGACGGCTACACCATGCTCGCCTGCAACTCGTCCACCATCACGCTCAACAAGACGCTGTTCAAGGACATCCGCTACGACCCGGAAAAGGACTTCGCGCCGCTCACCACCGTCGTCTCGGCGCCGCTGGTGCTGGTGGTCAATCCGGAGAATCCCAGGACGGCCGACATCAAGACCGTGGCCGATCTAGTTGCCGCGGCGAAGGCGAGGCCCGGCGAGCTTGCCTACGGTTCGGGCGGCAACGGCAACCTCGCCCATCTCGCCATGGAGCTGCTCGGCCAGAAGGCCGGCATCAAGATGATCCACGTGCCCTATCGGGGCGGCGCCGCGTCCGAGGTCGGCATCCTCGCACAGGAGGTGCTGGCGGTGTTCGATCCCCTGTCGGCCGTGCCGCTGGTGAAGGCCGGCAAGCTGCGCGCGCTCGCGGTGTCCTCCGCCGAGCGGCTGCCGTCGCTGCCTGATGTGCCGACGGTTGCGGAGGCAGGCTATCCCGGTTTCGACCTGTCGTTCTGGGTCGGCTTCTTCATGCCGAAGGCGACCCCCGCGCCGATCCTGGAGGCGCTGCACCGGGAGATCGTCGCCGCCGCCAAGGATCCGGCGGTCGCGGAGAAGCTCGGCTCGCAGGGCGTGGTCAGCGTGCTGAGCCCGGCCGAGTACGCCGCGAAGATCGCGAAGGAGACCAGGGAACTCGCCGAGATCGTGGCGGCGGCGAACATCAAGGCTGAGTGAGGTGGGCGCGGCTGTCGCGCCGCGGTGGCCTTAACCTCTCCCGCTTGCGGGAGAGGTCGGCGCGCAGCGCCGGGTGAGGGCTTTTTCTTCTGGGAGATTGTCCCGCCGCGGAGAGACCCTCTCCCCAACCCTCTCCCGCAAGCGGGAGAGGGAGCGCACCTCCTTCGCGGTAGCCATCACAGCCACAGGATCTGCTTGCGGCAGCCCAAATCGTTCAGCAGCGACAAGCCGGTGTGAGCTAGCTCGAAGAGCGTTCGCGCGCCGCAAAGCGGATCGCACGAGCTTTTGCACTCTTTCCGGCCGCGCGGGCCGCGATCATGCTCCGCGCCTTGCCGTGGGCCCCGGCATTCCTGCGCAGCAAGGTTGCGAACCGCTTGCGTGCACGGCTCGCCGAGAGCCGCGCCGCCAGCTGCTCGGCCTTGCGCATGATGGTGACGACCGACGGTGTCAGGTTCACCGGAACCCAGGCGACGTCCTTCATCTTGGACAGGCTGCCAACGCCTTCGCAAGGCGCTTCGCGCGGCAGGTCGATCCGGATTGCGAGAGCCTCCGCGCGCTCGGTCCAGTCCTCGGCCCTGGTGCCCGTGATGATGCGGACATAGTCGCGCGTCTCGCGCGGCAGCTCGCTCTCTCTGGCGAGCCACTTCTGGATGCGGCCGGGACCTGCGTTGTAGGCGGCCGCGGCGAGGCCGAGATTGCCGAAATCGTCACGGAGCTTGCGCAGGAATTTTGCCGATGCGGGCAGCGCTTTGATGGGATCGAAGGGATCATCCAACCCGACCTCGGCCGCCGTCTCCGGCATGAACTGCGCGACGCCCTGCGCACCGGCCGGGCTGACCTCGTTGGAACGAAAGCGGCTCTCCTGCCAGAGCAGGCGCGCGAAGAACGGCACGGGAATGCCGCTGGCCTCGGCGGCTTCGCGAAGCGCGTGGCAGAATTGTTCGGTCGGTGAGACCGGAATCTGCACGACGGTTTCGACTGTGGGGACCGGTTCGATCGTCTCGACGTAGGCCGCGCGCGTATTTGCCAGCTCAATGGCCTGCACGCTTGCGAGGAAGAGTTCGGCGAGGGGAACCAGAGAAGGACCGCGATCGGTCTTGAGAGCAGCGTGGTCGATGCTTGACGGCTGCCAGGAGGACGACGAGCCGACGTCGCACATCAGAATCAGGAACGCAGCGCAAGCCGCGACGACAAATCGCATCTCGGTAAGAGTCCTCGAACTGTGGGGGAACGACCAGCGCGTGCGCCGGTGAGGAGGACTTCATTAACCGTAATTGCGGCGAAGCTGCGATTCCGCGCGAGGGCAGGTGTTAGTACGG
The DNA here is from genome assembly GCF_042257955.1 of Bradyrhizobium sp. B025. NCBI lineage: Bacteria > Pseudomonadati > Pseudomonadota > Alphaproteobacteria > Hyphomicrobiales > Nitrobacteraceae > Bradyrhizobium > Bradyrhizobium sp. B025. Next base: position 2,236,589 of record NZ_CP170150.1, read on the forward strand.
GGGCCTGCCGCAGAACATGCGCCGCCGGCCCCGCGGATCTACGGGGACCGCGAGCAAATGCGACGTGCGAGTGGTGGCACGGAGGCTAGTCCTTCGGAAAGTCCTTGCGCATCGCGATCTCGGCGGCATCGCCGGGCGACAGCACGGTCTGGTCGAAGGCCGGCTGCGGCCTCGTCATGATGTCGTAGAGCGAGATGCCCTTGATCGGCTTGCCCATCAGCTCGCGGACGCAGTCGGCGAGCGTGCCGTTGTAGACGAGATAGGGCGGACCCCGGTCCTTCTGCCTCTCGCCCTTTAGCGATGGCCACTTCTTCAGTTCTGCCGGCGCGTCATAGGCGATCGGCGATCCCTCTTTAAACATGCGTCTGGTTCCGGGCGGCGTATATAGGCCAGAAGCCTAGAGCCGCCCGGTAAACGCACGTTAAAGAATTAGTTCAAATCAGCCGGCAACGAAGGCGAGCAGGGTGCCGTTGGCCTTGGCCGGCGGCACCACGATCGCGGGCCCGCTGCGCAGCGCTGCCGTGCCCAGCGCCTTCTCGGTCGCCGCGAGATCGCCGCTGACCAGCACCAGCGCCGCGCCGCCGCGCTCGGAGAGGCCCGCGAGCGGCACGCCGGGATAGCGCTTTCCGAGCTGGTCCAGCGTCAAATAGACGAAGTCGGCACGATCGCCGCCGGAGGGCACGGTAACCGCGCCGTCGGCCTCGGTCTTCGGTTCGCGGTCGATCAGGCGCGCGAGGTGCGCGGCCTCCTTCGCGGGCTCGGGCGTTGCGATCAGCGTCTGCTTGATCCGCTTCGCCGCATTGGCGTGCTTCATCAGTTCGGGGATCCACACCGTCTCGCGGGTCTTGTGCTGGCAGGCGAAGATGCGCACGCCGCCCGGCGCTTCCGCGGTCGGCCACATGAAGGTGCGGAATTTCGCCGCCGAGACCGTGCCGTCAGGCAGCGTCACCGGCCGCTCGAAATCGGTCGGGCCGATCGGCGTCAGGCCACGCGCGCGGATTTCCTCTGCGCCGGCGGCGCTATCGACCGCCGTGAAGGCGATACGCTCGATGCCTTCGCCGCGTGTGTCGAGGAAGGCGCGGGCCGGCGCATTTTGCTCGGTCGCGGCCAGCACGCCGAGCAGCTCCATATAGTCCGGGTCGAACATAATGGTGTAGTTGCCGGTGCCCATATGCGCGCTGTGGGTGCCGCGCGGCGACACCGTGAAGCCGAGCTGCCGGTAGTTCTCGGCGGCCTTGTCGAGGTCCTTCACCATGACCACGGCGTGGTCGATACCGATGACGTTCTTGAGGGCCACTGTGATTTCCCCGCGGCAGATGCAGATTGAATTTGGACGGCACGAACGGCCGCCGTCCCAATCTAGGCCGGATAGACGATCAAGTCATTTTCAATTCAGTGGGACATGCGGAAATTTCATTCCGCGAAACGTGATATCGACGCGCGATGGCGTCAGCGCGCCTGCTCGATATAGGCGGCGAGGATGGCACGCTCCTCGCCGGTCATTTCGGTGATGTTGCCGGGCGGCATCGCGGTGGACCAGGCCGCGACGCGGCCGATCAGGCGAATGTTGCGCTGGATGTGCTCGGGCGCGTCGAGCAGGATGCCCTTCGGCGCGGTGACGATCCCGGCCCAGACCGGTTCGGCCGCGTGGCACATGCTGCAGCGGGACATCACGATCTCCTCGACATTGGCGACCGTGACCGGTGCCGATAGCGCGCCGGTCTTCACCTCGCGCGGGCCGGCCGCGGAGAGGAAAAGGATCGCGATCGCGCCCGCGGAGGCGACGCCCCACACCCACCACGGCGATTGGCGCCCGGCGTGGCGCTCGTTGAAGAAGTGGCGGATCACGGGGCCGAGCGCCAGGATGATCGCGACGATGATCCAGTTGAAGCGCGTGGCGTAGAGCAGGGGATAGTGGTTGCTGATCATCAGCACGACCACCGGCAGGGTCAGATAGTTGTTGTGGACCGAGCGCTCCTTGCTGGTCTTGCCGAGCTTCGGATCCGGCGCCTGTCCCGCGATCAGCGCTGCGACGATCTTCTTCTGGTTCGGGATGATCAGCGTGAAGACGTTGGCGACCATGATGGTGCCGATGATCGCCGCGATCTGGTTGAACGCGCCGCGACCGCTCAGCACATGGGTGAAGGCGTAGGTCAGCGCGACTAGGAACAGATAGCCGCCGATGGCGAAGGGCAGCTCGCGCTGGGCAAGCCCGGTGCGGCAGGCAGCCTCGTAGAGCGCCCATGCCAGAGCCAGGCTGAAGAAGCTGAACAGCCCGGCCTGGAACGGCGTGAGATCGAGGATCGACTTGTCGACCAGGAACAGGTCGGCCTCGAGATAATAGACCACCACCATCAGCGCGAAGCCGGACAGCCACGTGGTGTAGGCCTCCCATTTGAACCAGGTCAGCTCGTCCGGCATCTGGGTGGGCGCGACCAGGTATTTCATGATCCGGTAGAAGCCGCCGCCATGGACCTGCCAGGCTTCGCCCTGCACGCCATCAGGCAGATCGCCGGGCAGATCGCTCTTGGGCTTGAGGCTGAGGTCGAGGGCGATGAAATAGAAGGAACTGCCGATCCAGGCGATCGCCGCCACCACGTGCAGCCAGCGGAGCAGCAGGCTCGCCCATTCCGATATGATGGATCCCCACATGATCACCCCATCAGGTGCGACATGGACGCCGCAGCTTTCATGGCCGCAACCGGCGGCCCCTCCCTTGCAATGTGTTGCACCTATCCGTGATGTTTTCCAGTACGATGGGCCGCGGCTGATGCACATCGTGCGGGCATGAGCTGATGTGGGATGCGGCAGGCGTTTTTCCCGCCGGATCGATCGGCGTTGACGCTTGAGACATGCGCGCCGGGAGGAAGACGACGTGAAAAACAGGATATGGTCCGCAGCGATGGCCGCGGGATTGCTGGTCGCGGCCGCGACATCTGCGCAGGCCGAGCCGGTGATGCAGGGCAGGGACGCCTATGGCGACTGGCAGTCCGACAGGCCCGGCACGGTCAGGTTGATCCGGCCGCGGGATCTGGTCAAGCCTGGTGCCACGCGGTCGGTTGCGAGCTTCGCGCGCGTGGTGCCGCGGCCGTCGGATGCCTCGCCGCAGGTGCCTCCGGGTTTCAAGATCGAGCTGTTCGCCGAAGGCTTGCGCGCGCCGCGCATCGTACGCGTCGCGCCGAACGGCGATGTCTTCGTCGCGGAGACGCGGGCGGGTACCATCCGCGTGCTTCGTGCAGGAGAGGGCGGCAAGGTCGCGGCCAACGAAGTCTTTGCCAGCGGTCTGCGGCAGCCATTCGGCGTTGCCTTCTTTCCGAACGGCGACAATCCGCAATGGGTCTATGTCGCCAACACTGACAGCGTCGTCCGCTTTCCCTATCAGGCCGGTGACCTCAAGGCGCGCAGCAAGGCGGAGAAGATCGTTGCGAGCCTGCCGCATGACGGCGGCCATTCGACCCGCGACATCGTCTTCACGCCCGACAACAAGCGCATGCTGGTCTCGGTCGGCTCGCTCAGCAATGTCGCCGAGGGCATGGGCACGCCGCCGGGCGGGATGGATGCGTGGTCGAAAACGCAGCCGCTCGGCGCGGCCTGGGCCAGCGAGACCGAACGTGCCACCGTGCTGGCGTTCACTCCCGACGGCAAGGAGCGGAAGATCTACGCCACCGGCATCCGCAATTGCGTCGGCCTCGCGATCCAGTCGCAGACCGGCCTGCCGTGGTGCTCGACCAACGAACGCGACGGCCTCGGTGATGACCTCGTGCCCGACTACGTGACCAGTGTGAAGGAGGGCGCCTTCTACGGCTGGCCGTGGTTCTATATCGGCGGCAACGAAGACCCGCGTCATGCCGGCGCGCGACCGGACCTCAAGGACAGGGTGACGATCCCCGACGTGCTGATACAGCCGCATTCGGCATCGCTCGGCATGACCTTCTATGAGGGCACGCAGTTTCCGTCCGACTACCAGGGCGATGCCTTCGCCGCCGAGCACGGCTCCTGGAACCGCTCGAAGCGCACCGGCTACAAGGTGATCCGCATCCGGATCAAGGACGGCAAGCCGACCGGCGAGTACGAGGATTTCGTCACGGGCTTTGTCGTGAGCGACATGGAAGTGTGGGGAAGGCCGGTGGGTGTAGCCGTGGCGAAGGATGGATCGCTGCTGGTGTCGGAGGATGGCAACGGCACGATCTGGCGGGTGACGCATTGACGCGGAGCGAGCTCTCTTCGCCTCTCCCCGCGTGCGGGGAGAGGCCGACGCGCGCAGCGCGGCGGGTGAGGGGGACTCTCCGCGAGTCCAACTCTCACCGTTTTCGCGGAGGCGGCCCCTCACCCCGACTCTCTCCCGGTAAGAACGGAAAGGGGGAAGAAAGACCTACCCCCGTCTCACACTCGCTCCGCCATCCACCGGCAGCGTCACGCCGGTGATGAAGTTCGCTTCGTCCGACGCCAGGAACAGCGCGGCGTTCGCGACGTCCCACCCCGTGCCCATCTTCCTGCGCAGCGGCACCTTGCTGTCGCGCTCGGCTTCGACTTCGGCGCGGGTCTTGTGCCATTCGCGGGCGCGGGTATCGACGGCCATCGGCGTGTTCATCAGGCCGGGCAGGATGACGTTGGCGCGGATGCCGTATTCGGCGTTCTGGTAGGCGAGCTGTTCGGTAAAGGCGATCATCGCCGACTTCGTCGCCTTGTAGGCGACGTAAGGGTAGGTGGTGATCGCCGCCATCGAGGAGATGTTGATGATCGCGCCGCTGTTCTGCGCGCGCATGATCGGGATCACTTCTTTCGCAGCGAGAATGCAGCTCTTCAGATTGATGGCGACGACGCGGTCGAACGCCTCTTCGGTGATCTCCAGCAATTCGGCATCGCCGCCGGACAGGCTGACGCCGACATTGTTGTGCAGCACGTCGATCCGGCCCCAGCGCGACTGCGCCTCCTTGACCATCGCCTTGATGTCGGCGGTTTTGGTCACGTCGGCCTTGAAGGCTGCGGCGATGCCGTTCGTCACGGCGATCATCGCGACGGTTTCCTGCGCCGATTCCAGATGATGATCGACGCACAATACCTTGGCGCCCTCGCGCGCGAAGGTCAGCGCGGTGGCGCGGCCGTTGCCCATGCCTTCGCCAGGGCTCTGGCCGGCGCCGACGACGATTGCAACCTTGTCCTTCAAGCGCATGTCAGTTCACTCCGGGGATCGGGTACTGCTGGAGTACCTCTTTGTAAGTGGGCTCGTTGTCGATCTTCATGGTCGCGAGCACGCGCACGACGCCGCAATAGAAGGCAATGGTGAGGACGAGATCGACCATGTGCTCGTCGGAAACATGCTGCTTGATCTCGGCAAAGGTCGTGTCCGACATCGCGAGCTCGCGTACCATCTCGCGGGCGCCTTTCAGGACCGCCCTGGCCAGCGGCTTGAGCTTCGAGGGCTTGCCCTCGGTCTCCGCCATCAGGCCTGCGATGTCCTCGTCGGTGACGCCGAACTCCTTGCCGATCTTCACGTGATGGGTGAACTCGTATTCCGATTTCTCCATCCAGCCGACCTGGAGGATCGCAAGCTCCCGCAGGCGCGGGTCGAGCTTGCTCTTGAAGCGGATGTAGCCGCCGATGCCGTTGAAGGCGCGCGCCATCTCCGGCGAGTTGACCAGCAGCTTGTGCAGATTGGTGTTGCGCTTGAGCATGTCGCGATATTCAGGCGCGACCTGGTCGGCCTCGAGATAGGGCAGGCGGGCCATCGTGTGTCTCCTCAGTGTTCTCTGGACTCGCGTTCGGGCGCCTGCAGCGTCACGCCGCCATCGACCACCAGCACTCTTGCGCCGGCGCGGGCCAGCAGAATTGCTGCAGCGCGGCCGTTGCCGATGCCGTCGCCCGCGGCGCCGCTGCCGCTGATGGGCGCCACCTTGCCGGCGAGGCCGGCATCGTCCTCAGGGCCCTGCATCCCGTTTCATCCCGATATTTTCGTGCAAACTAGCAATGGAGTGCGGAGGTGAGAAGGCCGGCCGTCCCGCGTAGATGTCATTGACATCGCATGGAATTGCATGCCGCCGCGCGAGACGCTCCGCGGTTGAGCGGGCGCGGCGCGGAACCATCTTCACACAACTGCGTTTGCGGCGGGGGCGTTTTTCACGTTAGGCTTGCCCCCGGGGCTTCCCAATCGCCAGTGGCTTGCCGATGAATCTGCTCGATCCACAAGGGCCGGTGGCTGCCGCCAACAGCACCATCCTGGTCGATTCCGTCTTCATCATGCTTACGATCGTGGTGCCGACCATCATCGTGATCCTGGCGTTTGCGTTCTGGTTTCGCGCGTCCAATACCAAAGCGCGCTTCCAGCCGGACTTCGTCTATTCCGGGCGCGTCGAGATGGTGGTGTGGGCGATCCCGGCGCTCACCGTGATCCTGCTCGGCGGCGTGGCCTGGATCGGCTCGCATCGGCTCGATCCCGCGGCGCCCGTGCCGGGCACCGGCAGTCCGGTGCGGATTCAGGCCGTCTCGCTCGACTGGAAATGGCTGTTCATCTATCCCGACCAGCGCATCGCCACCGTCAACACGCTGACGGTGCCGGCCGGCGCCGAGCTGAATTTTCAGCTCACCTCGTCGAGTGTGATGAACGTGTTCTTCATCCCGCAGCTCGGCAGCATGATCTACACCATGAACGGCATGGTGACGAAGCTGAACCTGCGCGCCGACAACGAGGGCAAGCTTCAGGGACTGTCGGCGCATTTCTCCGGCGACGGCTTTCCCGACATGATGTTCGACGTCAACGTGATCTCGCCGCTCGCCTTTCCGGATTGGGTCGCGAGCACGGCGAAGTCCGATGCCGTGCTGAACGAGGAGAGCTACAAGAAGCTGATGCAGCAGGGCATCGAGAGGGGCAGGCCGACCTATCGCCTGGAAGATCCCCGCCTGTTCGACCTGATCGCGACCCAGCACATTCCGCCGGGGCCTGGTCCGGAACTGCTATCCGATGCGGGCCGGCCGCACAGTGGAGGCCACGATGCTCGGTAAGCTCGATTGGTCGGCCATTCCATTTGATCAACCCATTCCGCTGATCGCGGGCGCGGTGGTGCTGGTCGCGATCCTCGCGGTGCTGGTCTGGGTCGTGGTGAAGGGGCATCTGCCGTATCTCTGGCACGAGTGGATCACCAGCGTCGACCACAAGCGGATCGGCGTCATGTACATCCTGCTGGCTTCGATCATGCTGCTGCGCGGCGGCAGCGACGCGATCATGATGCGGATCCAGCAGGCCGTGGCCTACCAGTCGCAGGGTTATCTGCCGCCGGAGCATTACAACCAGATCTTCTCGGCGCACGGCACCATCATGATCTTCTTCGTGGCGATGCCGTTCGTGATCGGGCTGATGAACCTGGTCGTGCCGCTCCAGCTCGGCGTCCGCGACGTCGCATTTCCGACGCTCAATTCGGTCGGGTTCTGGCTGACCGCGACCGGCGCGCTGCTGGTCAATCTCTCGCTCGTGATCGGCGAGTTCGCTCGTACCGGCTGGCTCGCCTTCCCGCCGCTGTCGGGGCTGTCCTATTCGCCGGGCGTCGGCGTGGATTACTACGCCTGGTCGCTCCAGATCTCCGGCGTCGGCACGCTGGTCGCCGGCATCAATCTCGTCACCACCGTGCTGAAGCTGCGGACCAAGGGCATGAACTATCTGCGCATGCCGATGTTCTGCTGGACAACGCTGGCCTCCAATCTCCTGATCGTCGCGGCGTTTCCGATTCTCACCGCCACGCTCGCGATGCTGCTGCTCGACCGTTACCTGGGCTTCCACTTCTTCACCAACGAGGCCGGCGGCAATGTCATGATGTTCATGAATTTGATCTGGGCCTGGGGGCATCCGGAGGTCTACATCCTGGTGCTGCCGGCCTTCGGTATCTTCTCCGAGGTGGTGTCGACCTTCTCCGGCAAGGCGCTGTTCGGCTATCGCTCGATGGTGCTCGCCACTATGGCGATCTGCGTGATCTCCTTCATGGTCTGGCTGCACCACTTCTTCACGATGGGGGCGGGACCCGACGTCAACGCCATCTTCGGCATCGCCAGCATGATCATCGCGGTGCCGACCGGGGTGAAGATCTACAACTGGCTGTTCACGATGTATGGCGGCCGTATTCGCTTCGCGACCCCGATGCTGTGGGCAGTCGGCTTCATGGTCACCTTCATCATCGGCGGCCTGACCGGCGTGCTGGTCGCGGTGCCGCCGGCCGACTTCATGCTCCACAACAGCATGTTCCTGGTGGCGCACTTCCACAACGTCATCATCGGCGGCGTGCTGTTCGGCGCGTTCGCCGGCTTCGAATACTGGTTTCCGAAGGCGTTCGGCTTCCGCCTCGACGAGCGCTGGGGCAAGCTCGCGTTCTGGTTCACCTTCCTCGGCTTCTATGTCACCTTCATGCCGCTCTATATCGCCGGCATGCTCGGCATGACCAGGCGGTTGCAGCATTACGACGTCGCGGCGTGGCGGCCCTGGATGCTGGTTGCGGCGGCCGGCATGGCCGTGCTGACGATCGGGGTGATCTGCCAGATCATGCAGCTCGTCGTCAGCATCAGGAATCGCGAGGCCCTGCGCGACCGCACCGGCGATCCCTGGGACGGGCGCTCGCTGGAATGGGCGACCTCCTCGCCGCCGCCGGTCTTCAACTTCGCTTTCAGTCCCGATGTGCGCGGCGAGGATGCCTATTGGGACATGAAGACCCATGCCCGGCAGCAATCGTTCGAGCACGATGCGCCCGAATATCACGACATCGAAATGCCGCGGAATTCCCCGACCGGCTTCATCTGCGCGTTCTTCGCCACCATCATGGGCTTTGCGCTGATCTGGCACATCTGGTGGATGGTGATCCTGGGCGGCATCGGCGCGTTCGCGACCTTCGTCGTGTTCGCCTGGCGCGACCATGACGAATACGTCATTCCGGCCGACGAGGTCGCCCGCATCGATCGCATCAATCTCGAGGAACGTCGCAGCCTCGTCAGCATGGCGGGGGTGGTCTGATGTCGATGACCGCGACTGTCGGCCGTGCGCATGCCGATCCCCATCATATCGGGCTCGTGGTCGAGCATCCCGGGCCGGCGTCGAAGCGGATCGTGACCGCCTACGGCTTCTGGGTATTCCTGCTCTCCGACATCGTGATGTTCTCCTGCTTCTTTGCGGCCTATGCGGTGCTGTCTGGCCAGACCGCCGACGGCCCCAAGGGCTCGGAAATCTTCGAGCAGCGGAACGTCGCGATTGAGACGGTCTGCCTGCTGCTGTCGAGCTTCACCTGCGGCATGGCCAGCATCGCCGCCGACGTGCGCAACCGGTTCTGGTTCTATCTCGGCATGGCCGTGACCTGCGTGCTTGGCCTGATCTTCCTGACCATCGAGTTTCGCGAGTTTGCCGATCTCGTCGCGCGCGGCTACGGCCCCTCGCGCAGCGCCTTCCTGACCTCGTTCTTCTCGCTGGTCGGCTGCCACGGCCTGCACGTCTCGGCCGGCGTGCTCTGGCTGCTGACCATGATGGCCCAGGTTTTTGCAAAAGGCTTTCGCGCCGACGTGTTGCGGCGGATGATGTGCTTTGCGCTGTTCTGGCACGCGCTTGATATCATCTGGGTCGGGGTGTTCTCCGTCGTCTACCTGCTTGGGGGGGCCGCATGAGCGATCAGACCCATATTCCGACCGGGCACGATCTCGCGCCGGGCGAGGAAGAGCAGCATAGTGTCGGTGAGCGGATCCTGGGTTACGTCGTCGGTCTTGTGCTGGCGCTGTTGCTCACGGCGACGTCGTTCTTTATCGCCGGCACCGATCTGGTCTGGCAGCCTTCGATCCCGGTCGCGCTGATCGTGCTGGCGATCGCGCAGATGGGCGTGCACCTGGTGTTCTTCCTGCACATCACCACGGGCCCTGACAACACCAACAACGTGCTGGCGCTGGCCTTCGGACTGCTGGTCGTCTTCCTGGTGGTCGGCGGCACGGTCTGGATCATGTCGCACCTGAACGGGAACATGCCGCCTATGGACCAGATCATGCGGATGCGGAATTAGGGGGCACAAAAAAGAAGAGCCGCTTGTTTGTGACAAGCGGCCCAAGTCTAGGGAGGAAACGCCCGAGCAAAGCAATCCGAACCGGATTGCTGCCAAGGAAACGCACGCGCAAGCGCTTGCGTAGGCTTATAAGCTAAGCAACTCCCGACGGAGTTCAATTCCGGATCAATACTGTCTCCGGCTACCGCTCACGGCGGCGTGAACGGCTTGTTCACTTGGGCCGGCGGCAATTATAGGCCCTGCGGAAGCCGGCGGCCTGGGCGTCGTCCTCCGAGCAGAACCAGCGGTCCGGCTTGGTCGTCGCCGGATAGCTTGGGCAGCCCCGCAAATGGTAGATGCCGATATTGCCGGTGACGCGGGCGCGCACCGCGAGCTTGCCCTTGACGCTGCAACTCGGCGGCATCGTCAGCTCGTCCGGAAACAGCACGGCGCGGATCTCCTTGTCGCGGTCGGAGCGGCAGGCGGCGCCCAGCAGCGCGCCATCCTTCTTGCCGCTGCGGAATTCTTGCGGTGCAACAAAGCAGCCTTTCCAGATCCCGGCCGAAGCCGTCTTGGCTTCGGCTGCCGCCGGCTTGACGTTGGCCTTGATCGGCTCGCGCGCGATGGCGAAGCCGAGCTTGACCAGTTGCTCGTTCAGGCTGGCCTTGTCGCCCTCGGCCGTACAGATGGCGCGGTGGCGTTTGCCAAAGCTCTTTTCCGGCCCGACATCGTCACAGCGCACCGCCCGTTTGCCGATCAGCTTGGCCAGCTGGTCGCGGGCCTCGATGCCACAGGTCCAGGGATCCGCGTGATCGTCGATGCAGACCTGGTCGAGCTCGGGCGCGTCGACGCCGTCGAGCCGGTAGGTGACGTCGCCAAGCTGGATGGAATTGGCGTCCCGGACGGTCGCCGTCGCGGTCAGTGCGAACGCAGGCGCTGAGGAGGCCAGAAATCCGGGCAGAGCAAGAAACAAAACAAGCGCGAAAGCGCGGGCGGCGGCAAATGAATTCTCGAAGGACATACGGTCTCGCTATCGATTGCTCTTTCGCCTCGTTCCTATCATCAGGATGTGGCGATACCAATGGTCTGCGCCCTGCGAAGTGCGACATTCCGGCCCCGCGGCTTTACTCAGCCGTCGCTCTGACCCTATCGTTCGTGCCGGCCTCACGGACTGCGGAGGCCGAATCGCCCGGGAAGCGGCGAGGGGGAGGAAAAAGATCGCGATGAAAGACCCCGTGGACGTCCTGATCATCGGCGCCGGCGCTTCAGGCGCGGCGGTGGCGTGGTCGCTGGCCGAGACCAAGATGCACATTCTCTGCCTGGAGCAGGGCGGCTGGATGAACCCGGCGGAATATCCCAGCACGGGCCGGGACTGGGAAGCCAAGTTCTACGGCGAGTGGTCGTCGAGCCCGAACGTCCGCGGCCGGCCCGAGGACTATCCGATCAACGACGACAATTCGCCGATCAAGGTCGTCAACTACAATGCGGTCGGCGGCTCGACGGTGATGTACACCGCGCACTGGCCGCGGCTGCATCCTTCCGATTTCAAGGTGAAAACGCTCGACGGCGTCGCCGACGACTGGCCGATCGACTACGACGCGCTGACCCCGTTCTTCGAGGAGAACGACCGGATGATGGGCACATCCGGCCTGTCGGGCGATCCGCTCTCGCCGCTGACGCATCCGCCGATGCCGCAACAGCCGATGGGATTGTCCGGTGCGATCATCGGCAAGGCCATGAACAAGCTCGGTTGGCACTGGTGGCCGTCGGACACCACGGTCGCGACCATGGATTATGAGGGCCGGGCTCGCTGCATCAATCTCGGCCATTGCACGCCGGCCTGCGCGCAAGGCGCCAAATCCTCGACCGACATCACCTATTGGCCGCATGCGGTCCGCGCCGGCGTCGAGCTGCGCACCCATTGCCGGGTGCGCGAGATCACCACCGACGAGAACGGCATGGCCTCGGGCGTGGTCTATTGCGACAAGGACGGCGTCGAGCAGTTCCAGCCGGCGCATGTCGTCATCATCGCCTGCAACGGCGTCGGCACGCCGCGGCTGCTCTTGAACTCCGCGTCGGGGCGCTTTCCGAATGGGCTTGCCAATTCGTCGGGCCTTGTCGGCAAGAACCTGATGTTCCATCCCTATGCGCAGATCTACGGCTATGTGAAGGAGCCGACCGATAGCAACCGCGCGCCCCCGACCTGCCTGTGGAGCAAGGAGTGGTATGACACCGATCTGTCGCGCGGCTTCGTGCGCGGCTACGGCGTCCAGTTCGTGCGCGGGGCAGGGCCGGTGTTCGAGGCCGTCGTCAGCGAGCAGAAGGGCATCCTGCCCTGGGGCGCCGATCATCACCGCGTGTTCCGCAAGCTCAACGGCCATCGGCTGGGTTTCTCCGCGATCTGCGAGGACCTGCCGGAAGAGCACAATTGCGTCACGCTCGATCCTGTCCTGAAGGACAGCCACGGCATTCCCGCGCCGAAGATCGACTATACGATCAGCGAGAACAGCCGGAAGATGATGGAGCACGCGCTGGCGCGCGGCCGGGAGGTTCTCGAAACCGCCGGTGCGACCGACATCTGCGTCAACTCGCCGATCCCGTGGGGCGGCTGGCATCTGCTCGGCACGGCGCGGATGGGCACCGATCCCGAACGTTCCGTCGTCAACGAATGGGGCCGCTCGCACGACGTGAAGAACCTCTTCATCGTCGACGGCAGCATCTTCGTCACCTCGGGCGGGGTCAACCCGACCTCGACCATCCAGGCCCTCGCGCTCTACATCGCCGACCAGATGAAGCAGCGTCTCGCCAATTTGTTCGATTGAGGATTTTCATGACCGAACAGATCACCCTCACGCCGCGGCAGCGCCAGGATTTGCGCGCCATCGCCGCGATGATCATTCCACCGAGCGAGGAATACCGGGTTCCCGGTGCCGATGACGAGATCATCCAGGCCGACATTCTTGCGACCCTCGGCCGCGACACGAGGCCGGTCGCGGCTGCGCTCGATCATCTGGCGCGGCTCGCCGGCATGCCGCTGGCGGACCTCGAACCCGCCGCGCGCGATGGCGTCGCGCAGCAGTTCCGCAGCTCCGGCGGCGCGGCTGCCGCAACCCTCGTTCGCGTGGTTCTCCAGTGCTACTACCGCGACGACCGCGTGCTGCGTTCGCTCGGGCTGGAGCTGCGCGCGCCGTTCCCGAAGGGCTATGTGCTTCCGGACGGCGACTGGTCGCTGCTCGACCCGGTCAAGGCGAGGGCGGGCACGCTGCGGCGCGCGCCCTAGCCACTTGGGCAGTCAATACCCGGCAGTCCAGCCTTGCGCTCCAGGCGGGTCTCTTGCGCCGGCAGGAACAGGCCACCATCTGTGTGAGCCTCAAGGACTCTCGCCATGCTGGATTTTACCTCAGATATCGCCGGTGACGCCGCGTCATCGCGAACGACAGCTTCTGCGCCGGTCGATGACCGGGCGCTGCTGGATGCCTATTCCAATGCCGTGATCGACGTCACCGACCGCGTCGGCCCTGCCGTCGTGCGCGTCGAGACCGGGCCCAAGGTGCCGAACGGCCGCGAGCGCGGCGGGCTCGGCTCGGGCATCGTGATCTCGCCGGATGGGCTCGTGCTCACCAACAGCCATGTGGTCGGCGCCTCCAAGGAGATCCGGCTGCGGGATGTGGAAGGCCATGTCGGCGACGCCCAGGTGCTCGGCGCCGATCCCGACACCGATCTTGCGCTGCTGCGCGCCAACGGCGTGCGCCACTTGCCCTATGCCGCGCTCGGCAACTCCAAGACCCTGCGGCGCGGCCAGCTCGTGATCGCGATCGGCAATCCGCTCGGATTCGAATCGACCGTGACCGCGGGCGTGGTCTCGGCGCTGGGACGCTCGATCCGTTCGGTCAGCGGCCGCACGATCGAGGACGTCATCCAGACCGATGCCGCGCTCAATCCCGGCAATTCCGGCGGGCCGCTGGTGTCGTCGAATGCCGAGGTGATCGGCATCAACACCGCTATCATCAATGGCGCGCAAGGCATCTGCTTTGCGGTCGCCAGCAACACCGCCCAATTCGTGCTGGCGGAGATCATCCGCCACGGCTATGTCCGCCGCGCCTATATCGGCGTCGCCGGGCAGACCGCGCCGGTCCCGCGGCGGCATGCGGTGCTGGCCGGCGTCGAGAATAAGATGGGCGCGCTTCTGATGCAGATCGAGCCGGACGGGCCGGCCGCGAAGGCGGGCCTGTTGCCCGGCGATGTCGTGATCAGGCTCGACGGCGTCGAGATCAACGGCGTCGACGACCTGATCCGCGTGCTCGACCGCGACCGGATCGGCCGGCGGCTCGCCATGGACGTGCTGCGGCTCGGCCGCCTGCGGGCGATCGACATCGACCCGATCGAGCGCAAGCCCGCCCGCTAGCTGCGAGCCCGCGGGCGAGGTATGACGATGTCATGCCTCGCCTCCGGAAAATTGCCGCATGATGCCGGCGCATGAGACTTACGACGTCATTGTCGTCGGCGCCGGTGCCGGCGGCATGACGGCGGCGGCGGTCGCCGCCGCCGAAGGCCTGAGTGTGCTGGTGATCGAGAAGACCGCGTTCGTCGGCGGCACCACCGCGTGGTCCGATGGCATGGTCTGGATTCCTGCTAATCCCAAGATGAAGGCGGCGGGGCTTTCCGACAGCGTCGCCGATGCCGTGCAGTATCTGTCGAGCACGGTCCCCGAGCCCGCCAATGCCGGCCTGCGCGCGGCCTTCCTCGCGCGCGGGCCTGAGGCCGTCACCTATCTCGAAGCCAAGACGGAAGTGCGGCTCCAGCCGGTGAAGACCTGTCCGGACTATTATCCCGAACGGCTGGGCGCGACATCAGGCGGGCGCGCGCTCGAGCCCGTGGCTTTCGACGGCACGCGGCTGGGCCGGGCTTTCGCGCGATTGCGGCCGCCGCTGCCGGAGTTCACGCTGTTTGGCGGAATGATGGTCAATCGGCTCGACATTCCGCACCTGCGCCGGATCGGAAAATCGCTGCGTTCGACCCTGCGCGCGGCGCGGCTGGTCTCGGAATACATGATGCAGCGGCTGCGCAGCTCGCGCGGCACCACGCTGCATCTCGGCAACGCGCTCGCCGCGCGGCTCTACGCCTCGCTGCTGGCGCGGCAGGGCGAGATCCTCTTCAGCGCGGATGTCGAGGATTTGTCGATGCAGGGCGATCGCGTCAGCGGGGTGGTGATCCGTCACGGCTCCCGCGACCGCGCGATCGCGGCGCGCCGCGGCGTGGTGCTTGCGACCGGCGGCTTTTCGCACGATGCCGCTTTGCGTAAGCGATTCTTCCCGCCTGCGGCAGGATTTGTCTCGGCGACCAGTCCATCAGGCACAGGCGACGGGCTTCGGCTCGCGACGACGGCCGGTGCTGCGCTCAATACCGAGGCGACGAGCCCGGCCTATTGGGTGCCGGCCTCGCTGTTCCGCCGCGCTGACGGCAGCCGTGGTGTTTTCCCGCACACGGTGACCGATCGCGCCAAGCCCGGCGTGATCGCCGTCAACGCTGCGGGCCGGCGCTTCGTCAACGAGGCGCTGTCCTACCACGAGTTCGTGCTCGCCATGCTGCGCGACGGCCATGGCGAGCCCGATCGGCCGTTCTACCTGATCTGCGATCGTCAGTTTTTGTGGAGCTATGGCCTCGGCCACATCAAGCCGTTCACGCGTAACTTTCGGCGCTATGTCGCGAGCGGCGAGTTGGTCGAGGCTCCCGACATCGCGCAGCTCGCTGCGAAGATCGGCATCAAGCCGTCTGTGCTCACAGCGACGATCGCGGCCTACAATATTGACGCGAAAGAGGGACGCGATCCCGAATTCGGCCGCGGCAGCACGATCTACCAGCGTCACCTCGGCGATATCAGCCACAAACCGAACCCCTGCGTCGCGCCGATCCTCCGCGCGCCGTTCTTCGCGCTACGGATCTATCCGGCCGATCTCGGCACGGCGATCGGCATGAAGGTCGATGCGCAGGCCCGTGTGCTGCGGGGCGACGGCACGCCGATTGCGGGCCTTTACGCCTGCGGCAATGACATGGGCTCGATCATGAACGGCAACTGCCCTGGCCCGGGGATCACACTCGGGCCGGCGCTGACGTTCGGGTATATCGCGGGACGGCATCTGGCGGAGGGTGGTGTGACGCGCGAGTTGGCAAAAGAGCAGATGTGATCTGGGCGGCGGCCTCTTCGCCTCTCCCCGCTTGCGGGGAGAGGGAGAGAAACATTACTCCGCCGCCGCTGCAAACCGGCTGTTCTCGAGCTCTGCTTCCAGCCGCGCCGTCTCGGCCATCGCCTGCTTGATATTGCCTTCCTTGACGTGGCCGAAGCCGCGGATCGTCTCGGGCACGCGAGCAAGCCTTGCCAGCAGCGGGATCTGCGCCGCTTTCAGCCCAACGATTCGCTGATCGATCATCGTCAGATAATTCTCGATCAGCTTCCGCTCGGTCCGGCGCTCCTCAGTGCGGCCGAACGGATCGAACGCGCCACCGCGCAGGAATTTCAGCTTGGCCAGCACGCGGAAGGTGTGGATCATCCAGCCGCCGAACTCCTTCTTCCGGAGATGCCCGGTCGTCTTGTCGCGCTGCGCGAAGATCGGCGGGGCGAGGTAGAACTTCAGCGAAAAGTCGCCGTCGAACTTCTCCGAGACCTTCTTGGCAAAGCTGCCGTCGGTGTAGAGCCGCGCGACCTCGTACTCGTCCTTGTAGGACATCAGCTTGAACAGATTCTTGGCCACGGCCTCGGTCAGCTCCGTGGACGCGGGCGAGGCCGCGCTCTCCGCCTTGCGCACCTTGGCGACGGCTGCGAGGTAGCGGTCGGCATACGCCTTGTCCTGATAGCCGGTCAAAAATTCCGCGCGCGTTGCGATGATGTCGTCGAGCGATTTGGTCGGCGCGGACGCCCGGCTCTTGAACTGGAGCACGCTGCGCACCCGCGACATGTCGTGGGCGGCCAGGCGCCCCCAGGTGAAGGCGAGCTTGTTCATCTCGATTGCGGCGCCGTTGATCTCGATGGCGCGGAGCAGGGCCTCCAGCGACAGCGGAATCGCGCCCTTCTGGAAGGCGAAGCCGAGCATGAAGGGATTGGTCGCGATGGAATCGCCCATCAAGGCTGCGGCAATGCCTGTCGCGTCGATGATGTCGAGATTCTTGTCGCCGACGGCGTCGCGCAACACGGTCTGCATCGTGCCCATCTCGAAATCGAGATCGGGGTTTTGCACGAAGCTCGCGGTCGGCTGCAGATCGGCATTGATATAGGCCTTCGTCACCCCGCGTTCGGCGCGGCTGAGCGCGGAGGGACCTGCCGAGACGATCATGTCGCAGCCGAGGATGACGTCGGCGCCGCCGGTGGTGATGCGGACGGCGGAGATATCCTCAGGCTTCGGCGCGATGCGGACATGGCTCATCACCGCGCCGTTCTTTTGCGACAGGCCGGTGAAGTCCAGCGCCGAGCAGCCGCGGCCGTCGACATGGGCGGCCATGCCGAGCAGCGCGCCGATGGTGATGACGCCGGTGCCGCCGATGCCGGTGACGAGGATGTTGTAGGGGCCGTCCAGCTCACGCGCCGGCGGCAGCGGCAGATCGGCGAACAGCTGGCCGGAGTCCACCGACGACGTCTTGATGCGCTTGAGCGTGCCGCCATGCACCGTGACGAAGCTCGGGCAAAAGCCTTCGACGCAGGAAAAGTCCTTGTTGCAGTTCGACTGGTCGATCTGGCGCTTGCGGCCGAACTCGGTCTCCAGCGGCTGTACCGAGACGCAATTGGAAGCTTGCGAGCAGTCGCCGCAGCCTTCGCAGACGAGCTCGTTGATGAAGGCGCGCTTGGCGGGATCGGGATAGAGCCCGCGCTTGCGGCGGCGGCGCTTTTCGGCCGCGCAGGTCTGGTCGTAGATGACGACCGTGAGGCCCTTGATGTCGCGCAATTCGCGCTGCACGGCATCGAGCTCGCGGCGGTGATGGATGGTCGCGCTTTGCGGGAAGTAGTTGCCTTCGGGGTATTTGCCCGGATCATCCGAGACGATCGCCAGCCGCTTGACGCCTTCGGCCCAGACCTGGTGCGCGATCTGCGCGACGTTGAAGGCGCCCTCGGCGGGCTGACCGCCGGTCATCGCGACGGCGTCGTTGTAGAGGATCTTGTAGGTGATGTTGATGCCGGCGGCGGAGGCGGCGCGAAGGGCGAGAAGCCCGGAATGGGTGTAGGTGCCGTCGCCGAGATTCTGGAAAATGTGCGTCTCGGTGGTGAAGGGCGACTGGCCGATCCAGTTCACGCCCTCGGCGCCCATGTGCGAGATCAAATCGGTGCGGCGGGTCGGCATGCTCAGGGCCATGCCGTGGCAGCCGATGCCGGCCATGGCGCGGCTGCCCTCCGGCACGCGCGTCGAGGAATTGTGCGGGCAGCCCGAGCAGAAGAACGGCGTGCGCGCGAGCTTGATCGGCGCGCTGGCGGTGACGGGATTGTCGAACGCCTCGAGCCGGGCCAGGCGCTGCTCGAGCACCGGGCTGTGATGGCCGAGCTTGCGCAGCCGCGCCACCAGCGCGCCAGCCACGATGGTCGGCGTCAGCTCGCCCTCGCTCGGCAGCAGCGGCGCGCCGCGCTCGTCGCGCTTGCCCGTGACGGTCGGGCGCCTCGACGCGTCGATGTTGTAGAGGATGCGCATCAGCTGGTCTTCGATGAAGCCACGCTTCTCCTCGACCACCAGAACATCCTGAAGTCCTTCGGCGAAACACCTGGCGCCGCTCTCCTCCAGCGGCCAGGTCAGCGCGACCTTGTAGATGCGAAGGCCCAGGTCCTGCGCGTCCTTGTCGGTAATCCCTAAGTCGGCAAGTGCCTGGCGCAGATCGAGATAGGCCTTGCCGGTTGCGACAATGCCGAGCCGGGCCGGCTTTGAATCGAGCACGATGCGGTCGAGCTGGTTGGCGCGGGCAAAAGCCTGCACGGCGGCCATCTTCGGGCCGAACAGGCGCCTCTCGGCGTCCAGCGGCGGATCGGGCCAGCGGATGTTGAGGCCGCCGGGCGGCATCTCGAAATCATCGGGCAGCTTGATCTGGATACGTTCAGGGTCGCTGTGAATGGAGGCCGAGCTTTCGACGGTCTCGCTGATCGCCTTGAAGCCGACCCAGCAGCCGGAGAAACGCGACAGCGCAAAACCGTAGAGGCCGAGATCGAGATAGTCCTGCAGCGTCGCCGGATTGATCACGGGGATCAGCGCCGCCGCGAACACCTGCTCGCTCTGGTGCGCGAGCGTCGAGGACTGGCAGCCATGGTCGTCGCCGGCCAGCGCCAGCACGCCGCCATTGAGCGAGGTGCCGGCCGCGTTGGCATGCTTGAGCGCGTCGACCGAGCGGTCGACGCCGGGGCCCTTGCCGTACCAGATGCCGAACACGCCATCGACCTTGGCGCCGGGAAACAGCCCGACTTGCTGGCTGCCCCAGACCGCGGTCGCAGCCAGGTCCTCGTTCAGGCCGGGAACGAAGGCGATGTCGTGCTGCTGGAGGTGCGACTTGGCGCGCCACAGCGCGTGGTCGTACATGCCGAGCGGGGAACCGCGGTAGCCCGAGATGAAGCCGCCGGTGTTGAGTCCTTGAAGCCGGTCGCGTTCGCGCTGCAACATGGGTAATCGAACCAGGGCCTGCGTGCCGGACAGGAATATCCGCTTCGATTCGAGCCGGTATTTATCGTCCAGCTCGACCTGCATCAGCGTCATTTCGGAAGTCCTTGTTGTCCTGGTCGGGCGAGGGATTTTGCGCCGCGGGAGGCTTGCGGCTGAGCGAAGCGGGAGATCGCAGTCAAGAGCATGGGCCGGCGAAGTCAATATCGCTGGCCGCATCCGTGGCGCTCCTGCTAGTCATGGCTTGTTGTGGAGAACATCATGAGCGCAGACGCATTCGACACCGAGATCACCGAGACGGCCGAGGCCTTGATCGGGCCGTGGCGCCAGCCGCGCCAGATGCTTCACGCGCAAACTTACGACGCGCACGCCTCGATCCATGACGATGCCACCGCGCAGAAGCTCGGATTCAAGGGCGGCACCATCGAAGGACCGACGCATTTCAGCCAGTTCGCCCCGCTCGGCGCGCGGTTGTGGGGACAGGCGTGGTTCGAGAGCGGCTGCCTGTCCGCGCATTACCGCAGCGTCTGCTACGAGGGCGAGGAGGTGCAGGCGATTCTGTCGAAGCCATTGCCGGGCGCGAGCCAGTGCCAGATCCAGATGGTCAAGCGCGACGGCACCGAAGTGCTGCGCGGCACGGCCTCGGTCGGCGAACCGCACGCGGCGACCGCGCTGGAGACCCGCCTCACCGAGCTCAAGCCGCTCGCCGATCCCGTGATCCTGCGCGAAGTGACGGTCGCGCAGACCAGCAAGCGCCAGCCGGTGCGGATGGCGTTCGACCAGACCATGGGCGACCTCTATCCATTCTCGCTCAGGCAGAAGCTCGCCGTCATCACCGAGAACTCTCCTTACTATTCGGGCTCAGACAATCCGTGGGGCAGGGCGATCATCCCGATGGAGATGCTGAGCGTGCTGTTCCAGTACCGCTCCAAGGACGATCCGTTGCCGGCCAAGGGCCCGGCGGTCGGTCTGTTCGCCGACCAGGAGATCAGGCTGGTGAAGGGCCCGCTCTTCGTCGACGAAAAGTACGAAGTCGAGCGCGAGGTGGTCGCGCTGTCCGGGAGCCGCCGCACCGAAAGCGCCTGGGTCAAGACGCGCGTGTTCGACAAGACGGGCACGATGGTGGCCACCATGCTGCTCAACATGGCGACGCTGAAGGACTCG
Source organism: Bradyrhizobium sp. B025 (assembly GCF_042257955.1). NCBI lineage: Bacteria > Pseudomonadati > Pseudomonadota > Alphaproteobacteria > Hyphomicrobiales > Nitrobacteraceae > Bradyrhizobium > Bradyrhizobium sp. B025. Next base: position 2,257,368 of record NZ_CP170150.1, read on the forward strand.
TATGGGCCGTATGAGGAAGAGTATCGGCGACTGTATGGGGCGGGGCGGTAGAGGCAGGGCGTCACCACACACGCTCCTTGTCATTCCGGGGCGACGCGGAGCGTCGAGCCCGGAATCCATTTCGCCTCGGGTATTGCGGCCTGATGGATTCCGGGCTCGCGACTTCGTCGCGCCCCGGAATGACGCCGCTTCCCCGCCCATCCTTTAAGCAAATGCACGTCGCAAAGCCGTCGCACAGGGAATAAGCAGCCGTCAGCTGCTGACGTAACCTTCTGAGTGCGCAGCAAATTCTCTCGCGGCCTGTGTCCCACCGCAATTGTACACAATGGCACGGCGTTTGCAGAACTGCTGGCAAAGAGAGTTCTCGCGGGGGCCTTGAGTCATGTTGAACTCGACCAAGCCGACACTGGGCGTCATCAGCGCCGAGCCCGAGCCGATCAGGCTCGACTGGCCCGCCACCGCGCTTCTCATCATCGACATGCAGCGCGATTTCATGGAGCCGGGCGGCTTCGGCGAAACGCTCGGCAATGACGTCAGCCAGCTTGCGCGTGCGGTGAAGCCGATCGGCGCGGTGCTGAAGGCGGCGCGCGACACCGGCATGCTGGTGATCCACACGCGCGAGGGCCATCTGCCCGACCTCTCCGACGCGCCGCCGGCGAAAGTCGAGCGCGGCGCGCCGAGCCTTCGCATCGGCGATCCCGGCCCGATGGGGCGCATTCTCATTCGCGGCGAGGCCGGCCATGACATCATCCCCGAGCTCTATCCGCTCGACAGCGAAGTCGTGATCGACAAGCCGGGCAAGGGCGCGTTCTACGCCACCGAGCTCACCGACGTGCTGGAGAAATACGGCATCGAAAATCTGCTGGTGTGCGGCGTCACCACCGAAGTGTGCGTCAACACCACGGTGCGCGAGGCCAATGACCGCGGCTATCGCTGCGTCGTGATCTCGGACGGCTGCGCATCCTACTTTCCCGAGTTTCACGAGATGGGCCTGAAGATGATCAAGGCCCAGGGCGGCATCTTCGGCTGGGTCGCGGACTCAGCCGCAGTACTGGAGGCGATGAAGATTTCCACATCAGCTTAGGGGCATCACCATGAGCACAACGACGGGGACGGCCGGCAAATCTGATCTGAACACGTCCGGGTTCAAGCCGGCACTATGGACATCGGGCGACTGGAACGCGTTTTTCGGCTTCGGCACCAACATCCTTGTCAACATGCTGGTGCTCACGGGCCTCTTGCGCTTCGTGCTGAAGATGCCTGATAGCCTCGTGTTCGGCCGCATCCTGCCCGCGCTCGGGCTGATGATGTGCCTGTCGACCTTCTATTACGCCTACCTCGCCTACCGCTTGGCACAGAGGACCGGCCGCACCGACGTCTGCGCGCTGCCCTCGGGCGTCAGCGTGCCGCACATGTTCATCGTCACCTTCGTGATCATGCTGCCGATCACGATCAAGACCGGCGATCCGCTCAAGGGCTGGTCGGCCGGCCTCGTCTGGGTGTTCTTCCAGAGTTTTATTCTCATGATCGGCGGCTTCATCGCGCCGTTCATTCGAAAAATCACGCCGCGCGCGGCGCTGCTCGGCACTCTCGCCGGCGTCTCCGTCACCTTCATCTCGATGCGCCCGGCGCTCGAGATGTACATGACGCCGCAGATCGGTCTCGTCTGCTTCGCCATCATTCTGGTGAGCTGGTTCGGCGGGGTGAAATACTGGCGCGGTATTCCGGCGGGTCTCGTCGCCATCGCGGCCGGCATGATCATCGCCTGGGGCTCGAACCTCTTCGGCCTCGGCCTCGGTGGGCTGAGCGTCAAGGGCGTCGGTGATGCCTTCGCCAACTTCGGCTTCTCGGTGCCGATCCCGGCGGTGGGCTACGTCTTCTCCGGCTTCGAATTCCTCGGCATCATCCTCGTCACCGCCATTCCGTTCGGTATCTATGACCTCGTCGAGGCCATGGACAATGTCGAGAGCGCGGAAGCCGCCGGCGACGAATATCCGACCACGCGCGTGCTCACCGCCGACGGCGTCGTCAGCCTGATCGGCTGCCTGATGGGCAATCCCTTCATCAACGCCGTCTATATCGGTCATCCCGGCTGGAAGGCGATGGGCGGCCGCATCGGCTATTCGGCTGCGACCGGCATCATGGTGGTCGTGCTGGCTTGGTTCGGCATCATCTCGGTGCTGCTGGCGCTCGTGCCTGTCGTCGCGATCTCGCCGATCCTGCTTTACATCGGCATGCTCATCGGTGCGCAGGCGTTCCAGACCACGCCGGTCAAGCATGCGCCCGCGATCGTGCTGGCACTGACGCCGCATCTGGCCGCCTGGGCCAAGCTCCAAATCGACACCATGCTGGGCTCGACCATGATGGCGGCGACCAGCGTCGGCGGGCTCGCCGCCGACAAGGCCGATGCGGTCAAGGCCGCGGCGATCGCCGCGCTACCGCAGCAGGGCGTGTTCTATCACGGGCTGGAGGTGATGGGCGGCGGCTCCATCCTCGGCGGCCTCATCCTGGGCGCGATCGGCGTCTTCATCATCGAACGCGACTTCGAGAAGGCCTCGGCCTTCGCGCTGGTCGGTGCGGTGCTCACCTATTTCGGCTTCATGCACGGCGAAGCCGTCGGCATCGGCGGCGGCTTCGGCGTCACGCCCGCGGTTGCGTTCGCCTATGCAGTGATGGCGGCCGGCCTGTTCGCGGCCAGCAAGCTGGGGACCACCGAGCACTATGCCGCGCATCCGGAGATGCACGCCGCGCCGGCGGAGTAGCGGAGAAGATATCTATCGCGGCCGGACGACCTGAGCCGTCCGGCCGTTTTCTTTCTGGCCCTCTACGCCGGGGCAACTCAGCCGAGCCGGCCAATCCATTCGCGGAATAGCTCCGGGCCGGCTTCCACCGCCGCTGCAAGGTCCTGCAGGCGGGTGTCGCGCGCTATGCGCGGCGAGTAGCCGAAGTGCTGCCGGAAGCTGCGGCTGAAATGGGCCTGGCTCACGAAGCCGAACGCGGCGGCGATCTCGGCATTCCAGCGATCTTCATCGGCGTCATCAAGCAGCACGTGGATCGCTTCGAGCCGCCGCCCGCGAATGTAGTCGGCGACGCCCGCGAGCGGCGCGAAGACGCGATAGAGCACCGAGCGCGACACGCCGATCTCGCGGCAGATGGTTGCCACCGACAGGTCGTTGCGGCCCAGATTCTGGTCGATGAAGCGGCTGGCGCGGTGAAGGATGGCGATGTCACGCCGGGCAAGCCCCTGCTCGCGCGGCCGGGCGGCCACGCCGAAGCATCCGCGCAGCAGATCGAGCGTCGTCCGGACCGCATCGGGCGCATCGTTCTCCTCCATCGCCGGAAGCCTGCGCCGCAACAGCGCCATATGATCGGCGAGAACGCGGCCGGCGGCGCCGTCAAGGACGAGGCCATGCAGGTCGAGGCCATCGGGCGCGGCACTGACGATCGGATCGCGCTCGACGTCGAGGCTGATGGTGTCGGTCGCGGTGGCGATGCCGTCGAAGGGCCGGGTCAGATCGAGCACCAGCACCTGGCCGGGACCGGCCGAGATCGGCTCGCCATCGACTTCGCCGCTCCAGGCGCCGCGCCTGAGCAGCAGCAGCGCGAATGAATTGCGGCCATCGGCCTTGGCCAGTGCGGCGGAACGGGTGAAGCGCACCGGCGCCATCCGGGTGGACGCGGCGACCAGGCCACCGAGCAACCAGGCCTCGGCCAGGACCTCGAAGTCGTCCCGGTCCGTGCCCTCGGGGACCGACACGTCATAGTGCGTGAGAATCGCCCGGTAGCGGTCGAGCCGCTCGGCGCCAGGCAGCTCCGCGGTGTCGAAGCGCAGATACGGAATTTTCGTCATGCCAGGCCGCTCCCTCGGCAGTTGGTCTGCAAATTGGGACGATCAGGCAAGTTTCCGCACCGTCGAACCGCAGTCTCCGGACATGAATATTCATATTATTGCGCGCGGGCCAGACGTGCGTGTTTGCCGGCCCGCGCAATTTGCAATGACGTGAAGGTAAGGCGATGGACATGCGGGGGATGACGGTTGCGGTGGGGCCGGACGAGGATCGGGTTGTCGCGAGGGGGACGCCGCGGCGTGCCTGCAGGCAGTCCTTGCTCGGAATTTGCACCGCCGCGGTGCTTGCCCCCTTGGCTGTCCTGCTGGATGCGTCGTCGGCGCAGGCGCAGTTCGTTTGCGTCAATGCCAGCAACAGTGCGGCCGGTGCGAGCGCGAGCTCGATAGAAAGCGTGGCTTGCGGCACCAATGCTTCCGCGACCACGGGTGGCTCCGCATTCGGCGAATCGAGCTCTGCCGGTCCCGAGGCCGCGGCCTTTGGCGCCGGCAGTCTGGCCTCTGGCGGCCTCAGCACAGCGCTGGGCTATCGAAGCACTGCCAGCGGCTTCTTCAGCACGGCGGCTGGCAGCGCCAGCGCGGCCACCGGCGCCCTGACCTCGGCATTTGGCTACCAAAGCTCCGCGAGCGGTTACACCGCCACGGCCGTGGGCTATCGGGCAGGCGCAGGTGGTGACGGCAGCACGGCTCTTGGCTACGCGACAGTCGCGGGCGGCAACGCCAGCACGGCCGCGGGCAATTCCAGTCGCGCGGACGCCGAAAATGCGCTTGCAGTGGGTACAAACGCGAACGTCTATGCTGCCGGCACCAACGGCACGGCCGTCGGTTACAATATCGGCGTGAACGGCGCCAATAGCACCGCGGTCGGCGCTAGCAACGCGATCTCCGGCGACAACAGCGGTGCGTTCGGCACCGTGCAGATCGTCCGAGGCGACCGCAGCTTCACACTGGGCGGCAACAACACGATCAACGGCACCAGCCAGGCCGGCTGGGGCAACGTCGTCAACGTGGTCGGCTCCAACAACACAGTGGCCGGCACCGCGAGCGCAGTCGGCTCCTCGGTGTTCGGCACCGGCAATGCCGTCAACGCGCCCAATGCGCTGGTGATGGCGAACACGGCGACCGTGGCCGGGTCAGGCGGCATCGCGATCGGCAACACCGTATCGGTCGCAGGCGCCAACGCCGTCGCCGTCGGCAACAACACCAGCGCCGGCTTCGCCAACTCCGCCGCGATCGGCAACGGCGCCGCAGCGACGCGCGCCAATCAGCAGGCGTTCGGCACGGCAGGCAACACCTACACCATGGCCGGCATCGCCTCGTCGGCCAGCAAAGCCGCGCAAAGCGGCGCGACGCAGCTTGTCACGTCCGACGGCGCCGGCAATCTTGCGACCACCACGCTCGCCAATCTCGGCCTAGCCTCGACGAGCGATCTCAGCGCCATCAATGCCCAGCTCGCCAGCATCAATGGCCGCCTCGACGACCTCAGCACGCGAACGAGCAAGACGACCAGCGGCGTCGCCATGGCCTTTGCCATGGCCGGCGTGCCGACGCTGCTGCCGGACGAGACCTTTGCCATGACGATGAACTACGGGACCTTCGAGCGGGCCAACGGTCTAGCGTTCAATGCGGCGCTGCGTATCAATCGGAACATGCAGTTCAACGGCGGCATCGGCTACGGGCCGGACGAGAAGGTCGCCGGCGGACGCGTGGGCCTGCGCGTGGGCTGGTGAGCCCACCGCGATCGTCTTCTTACGATGGGCGGCGTCGGGTGATCACCCGCCCTTGACTGCACCCGCGGTGAGCCCGGCCACGATCTGCCGCTGCGCAAACACCGTCAGCAGCAGTACCGGGAGGGTGACGATCAGCGCGGCAGCGGCGAGCGGCCCCCAGCTCAGCTGGTCGAACGAGATCATGTTGTAGACCGCGACGGGCAGGGTGCGCGTCTCGCGTCCGGCCAGCACGATGCCGAAGACGAAGTTGTTCCAGGAGAAGATCACGGCGAGGATGAAGGCGACCGCGATCCCCGGCTTGGCGATCGGCAGGGCGACGTGGCGAAAGACCTGCCAGCGCGTGGCGCCGTCGATCAGGGCGGCCTCTTCCAGCTCGAGCGGCGTGGTCTCGAAATAGCCGACCATGATCCAGATCACGATCGGCACCGTCACGACGAGGTGGATGATGATCTGCGGCACCAGCGTGCCGAGCAATCCCAGCCACTGGAATAGCAGGAACAGCGGAATCAGGTAGGACAGGCCGGGCGTGATGCGCGCGATCAGGATCACGATCGCGGATTTGTGCGCGGCCATGCGCGCGATGCCGTAGCCGGCGGGGACGCCGACGATCAGCGCCAGCGCGGTCGCACTGCCGGTGACGACCAGGCTGTTGATGAAATAGGTCAGGAAGCGGTTGGAGGCCAGCACGTCGGCATAGTTCTTCCAGGCGATATGCTCGGGGAAGAACACCGGCGGGTAGGCGGCGTTGTCGATCTCGAATTTGAGCGACAGCGACAGCATCCACAGGAAGAACAGGATTGCCGGCGACACGATGACGAACACCGAAAGCCACAGGCCGATCTTGCCGATGATCTGACGAGGTGTCATGCGTCGCTCGCGATTTCGGTCCACACCATGCGCTGGCGGGCATACAGCATCACCGCGGCAAGCAGGACGATCAACAGGAAGAACACCACCGCGATCGCCGAGCCGTAGCCGAGGTCGTAGTAGGTGAAGGCGACGCTGTAGAGGTAGATGTTGATCGTCTCCGACGCCGAGCCGGGTCCGCCTTGCGTGATCGCGAAGATGATGTCGAAGCTCTTCACCGCGTCGATCATGCGGATCATGCCGGCGATGAACAGGAACGGCATGATCAGCGGCAGCGTGATGAAGCGGAACATCTGCCAGAGATTGGCGCCGTCGATCTGCGCGCTCTCATATGGCTCGGTCGGGATTGCGGCGAGGCCGCCGAGCACGATCAGCATCACGAGCGGCGTCCATTGCCAGGTCTCGACCAGCACCAGCGAGGGAATGACGGTCGCGGGATGAAACACCCAGAGCTGCGCCGGTATCCCGACCAGCGACAAGATGTAGTTCAGCACGCCGAGCTGCGGGTGGAACATCATGGTCCAGACCAGCGCGATCGCGACGGGCGTCGCCATCATCGGCATGATGAAGACGCCGCGCAGGAAGCCGCGGCCGGCGAATTTCTGGTGGAACACCACGGCTGCGAACGTGCCGAGCACCAGCGGCAGCAGCACCGACAGCGCGGTGTAGACGATGGTGTGGCCGACCGCCTCGAGAAAGCGCGGATCGCTGGTCAGCCGCAGATAGTTGGAGAGCCCGACGAAGGTGGTCGGCGAGCCGACCTTCCACTCGTTCAGGCTCATCCAGATGGTGAAGACCCACGGGAAGATGATGATGGCGAGCACGACGACCAGCGCCGGCACCACGAACGGCCAGTAGGACGGCGGGCGCAACTCTTTCTCCGGCGCGGCATCGGACCGTGCCGCGGCCGGATCAGCTTGTGTCAACGCACTCACGCCTTTTCGCTACGCTCCAGGATCGGCCGGAACTGGTCGTTGGCCTTCTTCAGCTCGGCGGCCGGGTCGGCCCCGGACAGCGTCGCGGTGAGCGCCGCGCCGACGATATCGCGGAATTCGGCGACGGGGACGACCACGGGCAGGCCGAGCTTGCTGATCTTGCCGGACTCGATCACCGATTGCAGCCACTCCGGCGGCATCTTCACGCCCTTCTGGATCTCGGGATCGTTCAGGATCGAGCTGCGGAACGGGACGCCGCCGCCGGCCTGGAGCAGGCGCGCGCCCTGCTGCTTCGAGACCACCCACTGGCAGAGCAGGTAGGCGGCTTCCTTGTTCTTGCTCGCCGCCGCAATGCCGATGCCGTCGCCGTAAGTGGACGAATAATGTCCCTTGGGTCCGGCGGGCACGACGGTGTAGCCGACCTTGCCGACGACGCGCGAGGCGGCCGGATCCTCCAGCGGCGGCGCCCAGCCGACGCCGTCGATCCACATCGCCGAGCGTCCTTGCGTGAACGAGGCCATCGACTCCATCCAGTTGAAGCCGGCGACGCCGGGCGGGGCGGACTTCGTCAGCAGCGTCTGGTAGAGCTTCGTTGCCGCGATCGCTTCCGGGCCGTCGGTCAGGATGTTGCGCTTGTCGTCGAGGAATTCGCCGCCATAGTTGAGGAAGAAGTTGGTCCACAATGCCATGTTGGCGTTGCGCAAGCCCCGCCCGACGAAGCCGTAGGTGCCTTCCTTGGGATCGGTGAGCTTCTCGGCGGCAGCGACCATCTCGTCGAGGGTCTTCGGGACGGCCACGCCCTTCTTCTGGAACAGCTCCTTGTTGTAGTAGAGGATGAAATAGTCCACCGACCACGGCAGCGACAGCATCTGCCCCTTGTCGTTCTTGGCATATTGCAGGCCCGCGGCGGAAAAATCGCTCTCGACGAGATCGGGCGCGGTCAGTGACGGGTCCTTCATGAAAGGCGTCATGTCGGCGAGCCAGCCGGCCTTCTCGAACTGCCGCTTCTGCACGTGATAGCTGAGATGGACGACGTCGAAGCTGGGCCGGCCCGAGGTGAACTCGATCACGACCTTCTGGCGCTGCTGCTGCTCGGGGATCTGCTCGGCTTCGACCTGGATGCCGGTGAGTTCGGTGAACTCCTTGATGTTCTTTTGCAGGTTGTCGCCGCGCGGACCCTTGGCGAGGATCACCTCCAGCTTGGTCCCGGCATATTTCTTCCAGTTGACCTCGGCGCGCGCCGGCAATCCGGTCAGGCTGAGCGCGCCAGCCGCTGCCGTGCCGGTCAAGAGCGTACGGCGCGAGATTCTGTAGTCGACCACTTCAAAGTCCTCCCTGTGACTCATCGTCTTTGGGAGGGATACTAGCGACCGTGCCACGCCTGCCTAGTCCTAATTCGAAGGAATCAGGGCCGCACGGCCGGTGTTTCCATCGGCAGGCCGCGCGCCCGCGACATCAAATAGAGCTCGAGCGCGACGAGCTCTGGGGCGCCGTAGTCGTAGGCCTGGGCGCGCACGCCGGACATGCAGCTGCGCAGACGCCGCTCCAGCGACCCCAGCGTCTGCCATTCCAGCCGATACAGCGGATAGCCGGTCGGCTGCGCTTGCGTGATCGGAGCGCCCGCCAGATGCCTGTCAAAGTTGTCGTCGTGGCAATTGGTGCAGGCGAGGTTGAGCTGGCCCTCGCGCTGCATGAAGAGGTCGCGGCCCTGTTCGACGAATTGCTTGAGTTGCGGGTCGTCGCCGGCCGTGATCGCGACGCCGCGCGACTGGTGGGCGACGAAGGCGGACAGCGCCAGCAGGTCGCGGCTCTCGTAGGGGAGCGGCGTTGCCTGCTGATGATTGGCGCGGCAGAGATTGATGCGTTGATCGAGTGTGATGGGACGGCCCACCGCCTTCTCGAAAGCGGGATAGCGCGCCGCGACGCCCTTCATGCTGCCCCGCGCATCGCCGTGGCAATCCGCACAGGCCTTCTCCGCGCTGCCGGTCTTCTTCGTCCAGAGCGCCTCGCCATCGAGCACGAACAGCATGCCCGGATTGGCGGTGTCGTCATCCTGCATGGCGCGCGTGTCCGGCCCCATGAAAGCGTAGCCGGAGCGGCGCGCCTCGGGCGCAATCTCGCCGGCAAGCAGGGCAGGAGCCGCGGCCAGCAATGTCGCCACCGCTATCGCGCGCCAAAATTTCATTCGACCGTGATCGATGCCGAGGCGGTGGACGAATAGCCGTTGTCGCCGGTCCATTCGAACTCGAACTTGCCGCTCTCTTTCGCGACCGTGAAGAACGAAAGGTAGGGGTTCGCGGCGATCGCCGGAAACAGATCGGCGCGAAAGATCTCCGCGCCGTTGTAGCAGCAGGTGAAGCTCGTGATGATGTCGCGCGGCACCAGCTTGCCGTCCGCGGTGTGGCGGAAGCCGGTTTCCATGATGTGCGAGGTCAGCGTGCGGATTTCGATGACGTCGCCGCGCTTGGCCTTTGCCGGAACGTTGATCAGCGCGGCCATCAGTTCAGCTCCTCGGTGCAGGCGGCCAGCGTCACGACGATGTCGGCGGCGACCTGCCAGAAGCTGTCATCGGAGAGACGCGCGATCGCGACCACCTTCTGGGTGTCGGCGAGCCGGATCCGCGTCGAAACCTGGGCTCGGCCGGCCCACGGGCCGAGATGGAAATTGCCGATGTTCGGCTGCGGGTTCTTCTCGTTGAAGACGTGGATGCTCTTGACGTAGTCATCAGGCGTCATCGGGCTTGCGACGCTCACGGTCATCGGCACGGTGTTGCCGTTCTCGACCAGCGGCGGAATGTCGAGCTTCACCCTGCCGGTGCGAATCGGGGCCTCACCGACGACGTTGCGGATCGCCGTGTTGAGCATCGCGGGCGTCGCCTCCAGCGGCCGCAGCGTGACGATCGGGATCGTTCCGGCGGCGGTGATGCCTCCGGCAAGGCTCAGGAATTGTCGTCGCGTGGTTGGCATGAGCAGTCCTAGTCCCGAAGCGTTGCAAGGTAGGCGACGATGTCCTCGATCTCCGCGGCCGACAATATCGGTTTGCCGGCGAAATTGCGCCCGACCCGGACGAGGCCATCATTGCGATAATAGGACGGCATGATGGTCTCCGCGTTGAAGCGCGACGCATCGACCAGACGAAGCCGCAACTGGCTCACCGACCACCGGTTCCCGGCGCCGGAGAGATCCGGCGCGAGGTCGCCCTGGAACCGCGTTTCCGGAAACGGGCCGGAATGGCAGAGGATGCAGGTCGTCGTGCGCGCGAGCACCAGCGCGCGTCCGCGCGCGGCATCGCCGGGCGTAGCGGTGAGCGAAGCCGGAATGCCGTCGCCGACGATTGTGTAAGGCGCGAGCTCGTCCGCTTGGGTGGGCAAGGCCAAGGCAAGGCTCGCTACGATGAATACCGCAATCGCAGATCTTGGATTGAATGACTGAGGCCGCCGCGAACTCCTCTTACCTCTCCCGCTTGCGGGAGAGGTCGCCGCGTAGCGGCGGGTGAGGGCTCTTTCCTCTTGGGGGGTCTCGCGGGCGGAGACACCCTCTCCCCAGCCCTCCCCCGCACGCGGGGGAGGGAGCGCGTCGTGCTCGTGGCGGCAGGCTCGTCCCATCATTGCCCTAGCCAAAGGTGTCTGCCGTGATGGTTTGAAACCAGCGCGCGGCCTCGTCAGCCTCGCGGGCGCGCAGCTCGCGCGGGGCATCGACCGGGCTGGTCGCGCCGCCCTCGACCTCGGCAAAGATATCGCCTCTGGGCTGGTAGTTGCCGGCGAGCGAAAAGCCGTAACCGGGTGCGACGGTGGTGTAGCAGACACCGGTGAGCCGCGGCGTCTCCGGGGCGCGGCCTGCGAGCAGGTTGACGATCGCGGCGGCGCAGGCCTTGCCTTGCGCGCTTGCGGCCGACGCCGATTTGGGAATGCCGCCGCCGAGGCAGGCATCGCCGATGACGTGGATGTTCGGGACGAGCTTCGACTCGAAAGTTACAGGATCGATCGGGCACCAGCCGGTCGCATCCGCTGCGCCCGCAATCTGGGCGAGGTGGCCGGCGCGTTGCGGCGGGATGACGTTGGCGACGTCGGGGGTGTAGTTGCCGAACTCGGTGATGATGGTCTTCGTCGAAGCGTCAACGGAGGTCACGCGGCCGCCCTGCGACAGCGCGATGCGTTCGATCATGTCGCCATAGAGCTCCTTCCAGGCCCGCTCGAACAGCCGCTGCTGCGAGAAATTGTCCTTGGCATCGAGGACCAGCACCTTCGAGCGCGGCTTCTTCGTCTTCAGGTAATGCCCGATCAGGCTGGCGCGCTCGTAAGGCGCCGGCGGACAGCGCGATGGATTGGCCGGGATTGCGATGGCGACCGTGCCACCGTCTTCCATCGCCTCCAACTGCCGGCGCAACAGCAGCGTCTGTGCGCCGGCCTTCCAGGCGTGCGGCATCTTTTCCGACGCCGCCTCGTCGTAGCCGGGCAGGGCTTCGACATGGAAGTCGATGCCGGGCGAGAGCACGAGGCGGTCGTAAGTGAGCGTGGCGCCGTCGGTCGTCGTGACGCTGCGCCTTTCGGGATCGACGGTTGTTGCCGCCTGGGCAACGACGGTGATGCCTTCGGCGACAAGCTTGTCATAGCCGAGCTGCTGCGCCTCGATCTCGCGCAGGCCTGCGATCACCTCGTTGCTGAACGGGCAGGATGTGAAGACCTTGTTCGGCTCGATCAGCGTCACCTGCAATTTGGCGTCGGCGCGTTTGAGCGCGCGGGCACAGGCCGCGCCGCCAAAGCCGCCGCCGACCACGACGACGCGGCCCGCCGATTGCGCGCGCAGGATTGAAGGTACTGCGTACGATGTGGCCGCGGCGGTGATGCCGAGGACGGTATTCCGCCGTGTCACCGGCGCATTCATGGGTCTCATCCGGAAAATGCCGCGGCGGCCGTCGTGGCCGCCGCGAGTTGTTGCTTGAGCGTGATCTTCTCGGAAAACCGCTTCGCTCTTTGCGCTAACGCGGCCCTTCGGGTCCGGATCATGCTCTAGGCGAAAGTGATGTTCTGGTCGCGCAGCGGAACGGAACGGATGCGCTTGCCGGTCGCGGCGAAGTACGCGTTGAGCACGGCCGGTGCGGCAACACCGATGGTCGGCTCACCGACACCGCCCCAGAATCCGCCGCTCGGCACCATCACCGATTCCACCTTCGGCATCTCGTTGATGCGCATCGAGTTGTAGGTGTCGAAGTTGGTTTGCTCGATCTTGCCGTCCTTGACGGTGCAGCCGCCGTAGAACAGCGCGGACAGGCCATAGACGAAGGAGCCCGCGATCTGCCGTTCCACCTGCGCCGGATTGACGACGTAGCCGGGGTCGGTGGAGGCGACGATGCGGTGCACCTTGATCTTGTTGCCGTCGGTCACCGAGATCTCGGCGGCGCCGGCGACGTAGCTGCCATAGCCCATCACCTGCGCGATGCCGCGATAGACGCCTTGCGGCGCCGGCGTGGTCCAGCCGATCTTCTCGGCCACGGCATTGAGCACCGCCAGATGCTTGGGGTGATTGCCCATCAGCTTGCGGCGGAACTCGAGCGGGTCCTGGCCTGCGGCATGGGCCAGCTCGTCCATGAAGCATTCCATGTAGATCGCGTTGTGATTGACGTTGACGCCGCGCCAGAAGCCGGGCGGAACGTGCGGATTGCGCATCGCATGCTCGATCAGCAGGTTCGGCACCGAATAGCCGAACGCGGCCTCGCCGGATTGGGCGACACCCTGGAACGCGGCCGGGTCCATTCCGTTCTGGAGCGCTTCGGGGCGAAGCGAGAACAGGATCGACTGTCCCGACAGGCGGTAGTGCAGCGCGACCAGGTTGTTGTCGGCGTCGAACGCGCCGGTCATCTTGCACTGGGTGATCGGGTGATACCTGCCGTGCGCCATGTCCTCTTCGCGCGACCACAACAGCTTGACCGGCGTGCCCGGCATCTGCTTGGCGATCATGACCGCCTGGCGGACGTAGTCGGTCTGGCCGCGCCGGCCGAAGCCGCCGCCAGGCATTACCTTGTGCACGTCGCACTTCTCTGCCGGCAGGCCGGAGGCCTCCAGCACCGCCGCGAAGGCTGCCTCGCCGTTCTGCGTGCCGCACCAGACCTCGCATTTGTCCGCGGTGTAGAGCGCCGTGGCGTTCATCGGCTCCATCGTGGCGTGGTTCTGGTAAGGGTAGTTGTAGACGGCCTCGACCTTCTTGACGGCGCCGGCAATCGCCGCCTTGGCGTCGCCGTTCTTGTTGCCGACATAGGCCGGCTGCCCGTTGTCGAGGCCTTCCGCCAGCCACTTCGCAATCGACTCGCTGGAGACCTTGGCGTTGTCGCCTTCGTCCCAGACGATCGGCAGCGCTTCCAGCGCGGTCTTGGCGTGCCACCAGGTGTCGGCAACGACCGCGACCGCGGTATCGCCGACCTTGACGACCTTCTTGACGCCTTTCATGCCGGCGATCTTGGCCTCGTCATAGCTCTTCAGCTTGCCGCCGAACACCGGGCAGTCCTTGATCGCGGCGTTCAGCATGCCCGGCAGCTTGACGTCGATGCCGTAGACCATCGTGCCGGTGGTCTTGTCGGCGGTGTCGAGGCGCAGCACGCCCTTGCCGATCAGCTTCCAGTCCTTCGGATCCTTCAGCTTGACGTCGGCCGGCGGCGTCAGCTTGGCCGCAGCCTCGGCGACCTTGCCGTAGGTTGTGGTCCTGCCCGACGGCGTATGGGTGATGACGCTCTTCGCGGCGGTGCATTCCGACGCCGGCACTTTCCACGAATCGGCGGCGGCCTGGATCAGCATCACGCGCGCGGTGGCGCCGCCCTTGCGGACATAGTCCTGCGAAGAGCGGATGCCGCGGCTGCCACCGGTCGAGAAATCGCCCCAGACGCGCTTGCGGGCGACGCTCTGGCCGGGTGTCGGATATTCGGTCGAGACCTTCGACCAGTCGCATTCGAGTTCCTCGGCGACGAGTTGGGCGAGGCCGGTGAGCGAGCCCTGGCCCATCTCGGAGCGGGCGATGCGGATCACGACGGTGTCGTCGGGCCTGACCACGACCCAGGCGCCGATTTCGGGCGAGCCGTCGGCTGCGCGCACCACGGCGGGACCGCCGAAGGGGATATCGAGGCCAATTGCGAGGCCTGCGCCGACCGCGGCGGTGCCGATGACGAAGGCACGGCGGTTCATCTTGGGAGAGACGTGCTTGTTCATGGGGCGGTTCCTTACGCGCTGGCGATCGTGTGGATCGCTTCGCGCACCTGCTGGAAGGTGCCGCAGCGGCAGATATTGGTGATGGCCTCATCGATGTCGGCGTCGGTCGGCTTCGGCTTCTCGTTCAGCAGCGCTGCCACCGCCATGATCATGCCACTCTGGCAATAGCCGCATTGCGGAACGTCCTTGGCGATCCAGGCTTCCTGCACCTTGTGCAGCGTGCTGCCGGACGCCAGCCCCTCGATCGTGGTGATCTTCTTGCCTTCGGCCTCGGCGACCGAAACGCCGCAGGCGCGGGTCGCGATGCCGTCGATGTGAACCGTGCAGGCGCCGCATTGTGCAATGCCGCAGCCATATTTGGTGCCGGTCAGCCCGGCATTCTCGCGGATCGCCCAAAGCAGCGGCGTATCCGGCTCGACGTCGAGTGTGAGGGATTTTCCGTTGATTGTAAGGTTTGCCATCGCAGTCCCCTGATTGGTCCAATCCACCGATTGGACTCAGGGGCGCAATGTGTCCGGCAAATTGGAACTGTTCAAATCAACAGTCCGCGGGGTGGCCGTCAAAGAGATCGGGGGGCGCCGGGAAGATTGTTGGGTGTTCGGTGTTGCAGTCAATTGCCCGCTCGCGACCGCGGAGGCGATCGTTCATGAAATGGCCCGTCACAAGCTGAGGGCGTTTGGTGTCGCAAACGAGAATGCGATCCGGATCATCAGCAAAAGACGAGCTCTATCCCAGTCCGGTCCGCAGCGACATCCGCGCCCTGCTGGCGCGCAATGCCTCGCGGATGGAGAAGGGCTTCGAGACGTTGGGCAGCATGCCCGCACTGACGCGCCCGGCCGCGAGTTTCTCGGCGCGTTCTTCGCCTGGTGCAGCGATGTCCTGGCGAGCAGGCGGAAGCTGCTTGCGAGCGAACGCTGCTGATTGCTCGCTTCGCCGCGGGCCGGGTTCCAGGCGCCAATCCGCGGCTTGGGGCGACGCCCGGCCGTGAACGCCGGTTCCAGGCCCGATCACCGCTGCATTGCGGCGACAGTTTGTCCCCTTTTGCCGGGATGCAAGACGAGGTCGCTCTGGTACACTGAGTCGAAGCCAGAGGAGTTCCATGGACGTGCCGAGCCCCTGCAACGTGTTGATGCTCTACCCGCTGTTCACCGCGGAGTCGTTCTGGAGTTTTGGCGAATCCTGCAAGCTGATGGGCGTGAAGCGACCCGCAGCTCCCCTCGGCCTGATAACCGTTGCCGCGATGCTGCCTGCCGACTGGACGGTGCGCCTCATCGACTGCAACACGTCGCCCCTGGGTGACGAGGATCTCGCCTGGGCCGACGTCGTCTTCACCGGCGGAATGCTGCCGCAGCAGGCCGACACGCTGCGCCTGATCGAGCTATGCCGCGCTGCGGGCAAGCCGGTGGTCGTCGGCGGCCCCGATCCGACCTCGAGCCCCCACATCTATGAGAGGGCCGACTTCCGGGTGCTCGGCGAGGCCGAGAGTGTCATCGACGAATTCATCGCGGCCTGGGAGGGCGGTGCGCGCTCCGGCGTCTTCACTGCGCCGAAATTCCAGGCCGACGTCACCAGGACGCCGGTGCCGCGGTTCGACCTGCTCAAATTCGAAGATTATCTCTATATCGGTGTGCAGTATTCGCGCGGCTGCCCGTTCACCTGCGAGTTCTGCGACATCATCGAGCTCTACGGACGCGTGCCGCGAACCAAGACGGCCGAGCAGATGTTCGTCGAGCTCGAGACGCTCTACCGGATGGGCTACCGCGGCCACCTCGACTTCGTCGACGACAATTTCATCGGCAACAAGAAGTCGCTGCGGCTGTTCCTCCCGCAGCTCGCCGAATGGCAGCGCGCCCACGGCTATCCGTTCGAATTCTCCACCGAAGCCTCGATCAACCTCGCCGACGATCCGGAACTGCTGGAGCAAATGGGGGCGGCCAATTTCTTCGGCATCTTCGTCGGCATCGAAAGTCCGGATCCGGCGACGCTGGTCGCGATGCGGAAGAAGCAGAACACGCGGCGCAACATCGCCGAGAGCATCCACAAGATCTACGCCGCCGGCATTCTCGTCACCGCGGGCTTCATCGTCGGCTTCGACAATGAGAAGCTCTCGATGGCGGAGGCCATGATCGAATTCATCGAGGAGGCGGCGATCCCCGTCAGCATGGTCGGCCTGCTCTATGCGTTGCCCAACACGCAGCTGACGCGCCGCCTGGAGCGCGAAGGCCGGCTGCACCCGGGCCACGATCTGGCGCCGACCATCGGCGCCGATCAGTGCACGGATGGGATCAACTTCGATCCGGTGCGCCCGCTGCGCGACATCCTGATGGATTACAAGCGGGTGCTGGAGCGCATCTACAGCCCGGCTGCCTATGCCGGACGCATCGACCGCTTGATGACGCTGCTCGACCGTTCGCGGCAGCGCCACGCGCTTGCGGAGGGCGATATCCGTGCCAAGCTCGGCGCGATGGAGACCGTGCACCGCGTGGTCACGGCGATCCCCGAAGCGCGCGGGCCGCTCTGGCAGACCTTCATGAACTGCGCCAAGCGCGACACGTCATCGGCGCGGATCGCGGTGCAGATGATCGCGGCCTATGCGCATCTCGGGCCGTTCTCGCGCAAGGTCATCGCCGCCATCGACACGCGCCTCGCCGCGCTCGACGACGAGACGGTCATCCCGGCGGCAACGGTCGACGTGACGGTGGCGCGGCACCTGGCCTGAGGGCCTTACTTTACCGCCAGCCGCAGGAAGCTCATCACGCTGCCGAGCGCGGCAAAGCCCGCGCCGAGCGCCAGCGCGACGGTCGCGCCGTCGTGGCCGGCGAGGGCGAAGCAGAGCGCCGCGAGCGCGGCCCCTGTCGTCTGTCCGGTCAGGCGCGCGGTGGCGACGATGCCGGAGGCGCTGCCGCTGCGATGCGGCGGCGCGCTCGACATCACCGCCTTCATGTTCGGCGCCTGGAAGAAGCCGAACCCCATGCCGCAGATCACCATCCGCCAGATGATGTCGGCGATGGCGGGGTTGGCCGGCAGCATGGCGAGCAGCGCCATGCCGAGGCCGAGCAGCACGAGGCCGATGCCGCCGAGCAGCCCGACCGCATGCCGGTCCGACAGGCGCCCCGCGATCGGCGCCATGATGCCGACCACCAGCGGCCACGGTGTCATGAAGAAGCCGGTCTCGACCTGCGAGCGTCCCAGCACGTCCTCGAAATAGAACGGCAGCGAGACGAAGGCGAGGCCCTGCACCGCGAAGGAGCACACCGCCGTTGCCGCCGACAGCGCGAACATCGGCCGGCTGAACAAATCGATCGGCAGCATCGGCGCGGGGTGATCGGCGTGGCGGCGCGTCAGGATGAAGCCGAGCGCGAGGGCCGTGACGAGCTCGATGCCCACGACGACCGGCGACAGATTGTGCGCGGCGCTGCCGATGCCCGTGATGAACAGGCCAAGGCAGGCCGACGCCAGGATCGCGCCGAGAAAATCAAAACCGTGATCGGCCCGCGGCGTCTTCGGCAGCATCGCAAAGCCGATGCCGATCGCAACGAGGCCGAAGGGGATGTTGACGGCAAACAACCACGGCCAGGGGCCGAGCGCGAGGATTGCGGAGGCGATCGAGGGCCCGAAGGTGAAGGCGGTCGCGACCACCAGCGCGTTGTGGCCGAAGCCGCGGCCCAGCATCCTTCCGGGATAGACGAAGCGCACCAGCGCCGTGTTGACGCTCATGATGCCGCTGGCTCCGAGGCCCTGCAGCGTGCGCGCGACCAGCAGGCTGTCCAGCGACCATGCCACCGCGCAGAACAGTGAGGCGATGGTGAACAGGATCAGGCCGCCGAGATAGATGCGCTGGTGCCCGACGATCTCGCCGAGCGCGCCGAGCGGCAAGAGCGTTGCCACCAGCGCGATCTGGTAGACGTTGACGACCCAGACCGACTGCTCCGGACTGACATGCAGGTCGGCGGCAATGGCGGGCAGCGCGATGTTGGCGATCGCGGTGTCGAGCGAAGCCATCGCCAGCGCGGTGAAGATGGCGGCGATCGCCCAGCGCCGCTGCGCGGCCGGCAAGCCGTCGGCGATGGGATGGTCGGGCTCGCGCGCGGCGGCAGGTAACGTGATCGTCATTGCGTTGGCGCGTTGCTCCGGCGGCGTGGCTAGGCGGACTTTTGGCATGTACTACGCCG
The DNA here is from genome assembly GCF_042257955.1 of Bradyrhizobium sp. B025. Classification (NCBI taxonomy): domain Bacteria; kingdom Pseudomonadati; phylum Pseudomonadota; class Alphaproteobacteria; order Hyphomicrobiales; family Nitrobacteraceae; genus Bradyrhizobium; species Bradyrhizobium sp. B025. The sequence goes on from NZ_CP170150.1 coordinate 2,276,111, forward strand.
CAGGCCGCTTCCACAGGCATATGCTTGCATGCTGTGTATGCGCGAAGATGAGGCGATGCCGCCGGGCTCTGGCGTATGATCGCGCCGGCGCTGCAATTTTGGGGAAACGTCATGCAACTCGTCGTTCTGCCCGGTGACGGCATCGGACCGGAGATCACGACCGCGACATCGGGTGTGCTGCGCGCGGCCTCGGAGCGCTTCCAGCTCAATCTGCGGCTGGAGGAGCACGCGGTCGGGCACGCGAGCCTGAAGCAGTTCGGCACGACGGTGCGGCCCGAGCTGCTCGACATCGTCCGCGGCGCCGACGGCCTGATCCTGGGGCCGACCGCGACCTTCGACTTCAAGGATGAGGCGCATGGCGAGATCAATCCGTCCAGGCACTTCCGCAAGAACCTCGACCTCTACGCCAATGTCAGGCCGGCGCGCACCTATGCCGGGCGGCCAGGCCGCCTCGGCGATTTCGACCTCGTCGTGGTGCGCGAGAACACCGAAGGCTTCTACGCCGATCGCAACATGGAGCAGGGCAATGGCGAGATGCTGGTCACGCCTGACGTCGCGATCTCGCTGCGCCGGATCACGCGGGCGTGCTGCGAGCGCATCGCGCACGCCGCCTGCCGTCTCGCGATGAAGCGGCGCAGGCACCTCACGATCGTGCACAAGGCCAATGTGCTCAAGATCGGCGACGGGATGTTCCTGGACATCTGTCGCGCGGCGGCGAAGGGCTATGCCGGCCTCGAAGTCGACGACATCCTGGTCGACGCCATGATGGCGCATGTCGTGCGCAACCCCGATCGCTTCGACGTCATCGTCGCCACCAACATGTTCGGCGACATCCTGTCCGATCTCACGGCCGAGCTGTCCGGCAGTCTCGGCCTCGGCGGCTCGCTCAATGTCGGCGACCGCTATGCCATGGCGCAGGCGGCACACGGCTCGGCGCCTGACATCGCCGGGCAGGACGTCGCCAATCCGGTCTCGCTGATCCTGTCGACCGCGCTGCTGCTGGCCTGGCATGGCGAGAGGAGCGGCGCGGTGCGCTACGAGGAGGCCGCGCGTGCGATCGAGACGGCGGTGGCGAAGGCGATCGGCGAGGGCAGGGCAACGCGCGATGTCGGCGGCAGGCTCGGCACGATCGCGGCGGGGGCTGCGATTGCGGAGATCTTGCAGGGGGCTTGAGGTGCTTCGGAGCGTGCTTTCCGGCTCTTTTTTGGGCGAAACAAAAAGAGTCGAAAAACAACCCCATGCACAGTAGAACACCCCTTGATCGATAAGGGATTTTTGCGATGCGTCGCGGCGACATCCGCAGCTGCGATCGCGTTGACCCGTCGGGCAAAACACTGGCAGGATGCGATGCTGGCGGCGATCGGGGACTGGGCCATGGCGCGTTCTCGTCACGCGCAATGTGAGCCTCGGACCGCACGGCGGGGCGTCTCCTCCGGCCCACGTTGAGGCAGATCAATACTCGCCTCGCAGGCCCGCCCGACCCTTCCATCAGCGCATCCATGGAAAGGGCGGCCGACATGCAAACCCTGCTCAGGGAAATCCGGAATACGCCCTTGCTCTGGATGCTGGTCTTCGTGCCCATCGTGCTGCTGGCCGAGGCGGCTGCCCCGCATTCCCACACGCTCCTCTTCGTGCTGGCGGTGCTTGCGATCGTGCCGCTGGCGGCGCTGCTCAGCCACGCCACCGAAGCGGTCGCGGCGAAGACCGGCGATGCCGTGGGCGGACTGCTCAATGCGACGCTCGGCAATCTGACGGAGCTGATCATCGCCATCACGGCGCTGCGTGCAGGCCAGTACATGCTGGTAAAGGCCTCGATTGCGGGCGCGATCGTGACCAACGCGGTGTTCATGTTAGGGGCCTGCCTGCTGCTCGGCGGCCTGCGCTACCACGTGCAGGAGTACAACCGTGCCGGCGCGCGGCTCTCGTCGGGCCTATTGCTGATGGCAACCGTCGCCCTGCTTGCGCCTTCCGCGGTCGCCGATCTCGAGCACCTGCCGCAGGGCGGAGGCATCTTGAACAAGCTCAGCGTCGGCATTTCAGTCCTGCTGATCTTCGCTTACGCGCTCGGCCTGTTGTTCTCGCTCGGGACGCACAAGGAATTGTTCGCAAGCGCCGATCATGGCGACGACAAGGAGGCGCATTGGCCGATCGGCATCGCCGTCGGCACGCTGCTGGTCGTCACGGTGCTGGTCGCGCTGGTCAGCGAAATCTTCGTGGAATCGGTGCAGAAGGCGGCGGAAACCTTCGGGATGAGCCCGGCCTTTGTCGGCTTCATCATCGTTTCGCTGGTCGGCGCTGCCGCCGAATTTGCGGTGGCGTTCGGCGCGGCGCGCAAGGACCGGCTCGACATGGTCGTCAGCATCGCGCTCGGCAGCGCCTCGCAGATCGCGCTGTTCGTCGCCCCCGCGCTGGTGCTGCTCAGCTACGTCGTGGGGCCGACGCCGATGAACCTGCAGTTCTGGCCGGGCGCCGTCACCATGGTGATGATCGCCACGGTCACGTCGGCGTTCATCACGGCCAGCGGACGCTCGGCATGGTTCGTCGGCGCGCTGATGATCTTCATCTACGCAGTGTTTGCGCTGACCTTGTATGTCGTCCCGCCGGCGGGCGAGGGATGAGGTGCTGTTGCCCGTCGGCACGAGGGTGAACTAGCTCGTCCGGGAAATGGCGGCCCGCGGCAAGCCATCCTCCGGAACGGCGAATGCGTTTTCGCTAATAGGCCCAGTAGCTGCCGGAGGGCAGGCAATTGTCGTCGCCATAGCCATAGCCATAGCCATAGTCGCCGCTATAACCGTAATAGGACGCGGGCGGGTAGCTGTAGCCGTAGGCGGGATAACCGCCATAGCTGCCATAATAGGCGCTCCGCGCAATCGCGCCGCCGCCGACGGCGCCGGCAACGCCATAGCCGAGTCCGCGATAACCGTAGCCGCGATAGCCCCAGCCGCCGCGGTAGCCCCACCCGACGCCGCGATAGCCATAGCCGCCACGCCAGCCGCCGACCCATCGCACTTCAGTGGTGTTCTGATCGACCATCGATTTCATCGTCGCCAGATGCGTCGGGATCGGCCCGGCCTGGACACCCATAGCGGGCAGCAGGGCGCCGGCTCCGGCGAGAATGAGGGTGCGCAAAGACTTCGAGGAGGTCATGATCGATCATCTCCTTGGCTACGGGCGGCGCTTTCTGCGCCACCATCGACAATTGATTCCGGCGTGGCGTTGCCGTGGCGGGCTTGATCTAGATCAAGCGTCGGGGTCGCGGCACCGCCGCGCCGTCAGGAGACGCTGCCCGATGCTCTAGGCCTGCAACCGCGGAACGAGACGAATCGCGTTCTCATGGCCAATCGCATCGAGATCCTCAGTCGAAAGGCCAAGCTTCTGCAACTGCGCGAACTGGCCAAGGCCGAAATACGGATAGTCGGTGCCGTAGGTGATCTGGGAGGCGGGTACGAGCTTGAGCAGCGCGGCCATGGACGGCGCGAACGTTGCATTCGCGGTGTCGTAGTGAAGCCGGCGTAGCTCGCCTTCGATCCCCTCCGGCGCAAACTCCTTGAGATCGGGCCGCGCCCCATAGAACGAATTGATGCGCCCGGCCATCATCGGAATCGTGCCGCCGGCGTGCGAGAACAGCCATTTGATGTCGCGGTGGCGGGCAAATGCACCGCTGAGCAGAAGGCTCGTCACCGTACGTGTGGTGTCGTGCGGGACTTCGATCACCGCGGGAAACGTGCCGACGCTGAGCGCGCTGCAGCAACTCGCGACCAGCGGATGCACATAAACGACCGCCTTGCGACGGTTCAGCTCTTCGAACACCGGCCTGTAGGCGGCATTGCCGAGCCATTTGTCGCCGTAGCTGCTTTGCAGCCCGATCCCGTCCGCCTTCAGCGTGTCGAGCGCATATTCGATCTCCTTGAGCGTGGCATCGACATCCAGCATCGACAAGGTTGCGAACAGGCCGAAACGGCCCGGATGGTCGCGCATCATGTCCGCCGCGTACTCGTTGCAGGTGCGCGCGAGCCGGCCAGCTTCCGCCGGCCCGAGGTCGAACCACACCCCTGGCGTGGAGGCGACCGACAGGATGCCTGTGCGTATGCCATTGCGGTCCATGTCCTCGACGAGCTTCTCGCGGGTCCAGGCAACCTGACCGGGAAAGTGCGGCTGCTTGCGGGCGTCTTCGTAGCCAAGCCAAAGCTTCTGGTATTCGGGCGGATAGAAATGAAGGTGGGTATCGATCAGCGCCGGCCTGGTCTGTCCGCGCACCGCAACGGCCGGGATGGCCGAGGCAAGGCCGAGCGCACCCACTCCCGCGAGAAAGCCGCGCCGCGACCAGGACGGGCCGCAACAGGTAGAGCAGCGCTGATGCCCTCCCGATTTCCGATCCCAAATGAGCATGTTGCGGGTCTCCTGTTACGAATTGGCATGGACGGGGGGCCTGTGGTGCTTCCATAGGCAGGAGGTTTCGCCCATTCGCAGTCCGCGGAGCGGCTGCAGCACGGGCGTTGATTGTTGGGGATCGGAATGTGCCGATTTTTCGTCGCCGCGCGATATCCCTCGTCACGCCTTCGCATCACAGCAGCAACTTTGTGTGAACGCGGCCCGGCGTTGCGTCCCATGACTCCGGCTCGCCCGACAGCCGACGGGGATGTCTTCCTCAGAAAGGCGCTCGCGATAGTCCGGCGGAAAATTGTCGCGGGTCTGTTCGCCCGTGATGCGCCGGGCGGTCTTCGAGGAGTCGAAGCGATGGACGTTTTCCCGATCAGCGCCGGTCGCCGTCATCCTTGTCCGAGAGGCCGCTCGATGAACGTTCGTCGTATTCGGCCCTGAGCTTCGCAAGGATGGATTGCAATGTCTCTTGCTCCGTCGAGCTCTCGTCATTGCTCTGCCCCCGCAGGCGCCGCAGCCTGCTGCGGAGCATATCGTACGCTTCGAGAAGGGGCGGGCTCAGCGAAAAGAAGGCGCCGAGCGCAATCGCGATGATCACATGGCGAAGCGAAACGGGGGGATCCTCGCCGGGCGTAGCGGCATCATGGCGGACTGGTACTGGCGAAAGACCGGCTGACCGGCCGTCGGCGCGGGACGGCCGCGGTTTTCGCGGCGGGATCACGACGACGACAAAAAGGATGTTGAGCAACAGCCAAATGCCTAAAATGACGAGCAGCGTACGCATGAATAATCCAAGGACAGCGTTACCTGAGCTGACGGCAGTATGGTTTCAAATATCGATGCTTCCACGAATCCGTTCACGCGAGCGGCAACTCGCATGCAATGAAAAAGCTGTCTGATGCCGGACAATGAAGTCGTTACCTTAATCTCGAGCGTGGACAGCAGAGGTCGGGACACGGCATCGCGCGGCATGATCCTGGCGCCTGCCACGGGGCTACGGGACGCTGAGTTCGACAAGGTGAGTTAAGCCGGTCGGGTCCCGTCGGACGGAAAAATCGAGGCGATCGAAACCGGCCGCCGTCGCGATTTTCCGAAGTTCCGGCTCGGAGCGATGAACCAGCTTCCAGTCTGCGATGGCCTCCATCCACACGCGAAACGGATTCCCTGCGGCGATATTGGTGAAGACGATCGAGCCACCGACCCTCAGAAGGCGGCAGCGCAATTCCCCCAGAACGGAAATGATCGTTCGGTCGTCGAGGTAGTCGGACAGGCAGCCGCAGACGACGACATCGAACGGGCCTTCGTCCTGGACCTGTCGGATCGCCCGTCTCACGTCGCCGCAGACGATGTGAACATCGCAATAACGGCTCAGTCGCTCTTCGGCGAGAGCCAGGGCTTGCCTGTCGAGATCCACGAGAACGACCGTGGATCCCGTAAATCGATGTGGTGCGATCTGGAAGTCGGCACCTCCGCCACACCCAATCGAGAGGATGCGCCCCGGCGTCGTGGCGCACATCTTGAGGTACTGCCACCAGATCCTGTTTCGATGCTGTTGCACGATGGCGGTATTGAGTGCGTGCCATTCGATCCAGTCGCCCGGATCGGCCGTGGTCGGCAGGCTCGCGCCGGCTGCGAGCAGTTCGACAGTTTCGAAATCACCGGGATAGCCGCGCGGCCACTCCTGAAGTCTGCGGACAAATGAGGAGCGGGCGTGGAGATGACGGGCGGGTGCGAGGAGCCTTTGAATATTCGGTGAGTTCCATGCCGGAGCCGGAAGCTTGGCCAAGGCGCAGCAAAGAGCGTGCATTTGAGAGGCTGTCCCGTGCATTGCCGCTGCTGGATCCCTCGGCATCAGCTCAAAGAAGCGGCAGAAGTCGCCCACCTCCCGGTCAAGCTCGTCCAAATCAATCCCGCTGTGCGTTTCGTCCATTCGTCCCAACCTCCAGGATCGGGATAGAGTGGCGAAGGCCGGCCATTCGCGCATGACCCAGTTGGGTCATGCCTGCGGAATTGCTCGAGAACCCAATGCGCGCAGCACGTTATCCAGAGCCGGTGTCGATTGACAGCGGCGGGCAAGTATCCAAGGATTGTCCGAATATGGACGATTTCTTTTTGGGTGATGCGATTGCGGCGTTTTGATTTCCAGCGATTGGAGCAGTCGAAAGCCCGGTTGGGCGAAGTGGTGCTGGACCCCGGCCAGTGGATACCGCTCATGGAGGACATTTGCTCCGCGGCAGCGACGTCCGGTGCGGGGCTGCTCCAGAGTGATGTCCGGACTTCCGATGTCCCGGTGACGCCTTCGACGAAAGAGGCTTTCCAGGGCTACTTTGCCGCCAATCTTCACGTGGAGGACGTTCGTGCCGTCAGGGGAGTTCCGCTACTGCTTTCCGGCAGGAAGGTTCTGCGCGACCAGGATATCTTCTCCTCCGAGCGAGACATGCTCAAGACTCCCCTCTACAGACATCTCGGACAGCTTGGATTTCAATGGTGGTCGGCGATTTCCTTTTGGGCAGGGCCGGCAATGTGGGCCCTCGCGCTACAGCGCAAGCGTGGGGAAGGAGCCTTCGAAGATGACGATCTGAAGGCGTTTGCGCTGCTCTCGGACGCGCTGACCGAGGCCGCCACGCTCTCCCATGCAGTGGGAAGGCAGGTGTTGCTCGGGTCTTTGAGCGCTTTCGATTCGATCAACGAGCCGGCGCTGTCAATGACCAGCATGGGGCGCGTGCTGGAGATCAATGCGGCGGCGGCCGAAATCTTCGATGCCGACTTCCGCGTCCATAACAACAGATTGTACATGCGAGATGGCAAGGCAACTCGTGCTCTTGACGCGAGGTTGACTAACTCCGATCGGGAGCTCCGTCTTCGCGCCGGCAGCCGCATTGGCGACATCATTGTCGCGCGGCGAGAGACCAAGCGTCCGATCGTCATCAAGCTGTTGCCCGTACCGGGGGCGGCTCGATCGCCATTTCTGGGGGCGAGGTTCATCCTGACGCTCACCGACATGGAGGTCGTCCGTAAATCTGAAATTGAATTGCTCTCGGCAATCTTTGCGCTGACGGCGGCCGAGGCAAAGGTGGCGCGACTGATAGCTGCTGGATGGTCGCCGGAAATGATCGCCGACGACCTGGCGCTGTCCCGCGAAACGGTCCGCAACCAGATCAAGGCGGTCTTCAGCAAAACGGCCACGCATCGACAGAACGAGTTGGCGGCTTTGATCGGTCACATGCGCAATCTCTAGCCGAGATACTCCTTACCTTTTGAACGCGTTTGACAACGTGGTCATTGCCCGCAACGTGCCCGCTGTTGGCCTGCGGCCAACTCGTCAAGGCAGGCTGACGCCAGCCGCTCCCGAGAGCACAGCGAACATGTCATGCTCTCGTGCCCGATCGGTTTCAGAGCCCCATCCTAGAACTGATACCGCCGCAGCCCCCCATCCACCGGGATCACCGTCCCCGTGATGTACCGCGCCACCGGCGAGGCCAGGAACACCGCGAGTGCCGCGAGATCCTCCGGTTCGCCCCAATAGCCGACCGGGATCTCTTCTTCCGCAAAACGCTCGCGATAGTCCGGCGGATAGTTGCGACGGATCTGCTCGCTCATGATGCGGCCGGGCGGGATGCAGTTGATGGTGATGCCGTGCTCGCCGATCTCGCGCGACAGGCCCTTGGCCCAGGCGTGCACGGCGGCCTTCGCGGCAAAGGCCGCGTTCAGGCCTTCCGGCTCGGACTTGCCGGTGATGTTGACGATGCGGCCCCATTTGCGTTCGATCATCTGCGGCAACAGCGCATGCGCGATGCGGCGGTAGCTGGTGAAGTTCAGCGCGATCGCCTCATCCCATTTGCTGTCGGGCGCATCGACGGGCAGGGGCCGGCTGCCGCCGGCATTGTTGACGAGGATGTCGACATGGCCGAGCTCGCTCACGGCGAAGGCTGCGATCTTCTCCGCGGCGTCCTTGGCCATCACGTCCTGCTCGAACGGCGTGATCAGTCCGCCGCCGACTTCGCTCACCAGCTCGGCAAGGAGATCGGTCCGCCGCGCCACGCCGACGACGCGCACGCCTTCGGCCGCCAGGCCCTTGGCGATGGCGCGGCCGATGCCGATGCTCGCGCCGGTGACGACAGCGGTTTTCGATTTGAGCCCGAGGTCCATGGTCGCACGCTCTCTTGTTTGCTTTTGCTTGTTGCCGTTTCCTGCCCATCCCTGCCAGGACGAATTGCCTGACCGGGACGAGCAGTGGTAACCAAGAGCCACGTTGAAGGAAACACGAAAAACAAAAGGCGTCGAACGATGGTCTGGGATCCGCAGCAATATCTGAAGTTCTCCGGCCACCGGCTCCGGCCCGCTGTCGACCTCCTGATGCGGATTCCGGATTTCGCGCCGCGCGAGATCGCCGATCTCGGCGCAGGCGCGGGCAACGTCACCAAGCTGATCCGGGAGCGCTGGCCGGATGCGACCGTGACCGGCGTCGAGGGCTCGGCGGAGATGGTTGCCGCCGGCCGCAAGGCGGCGCCGGACGTGCAATGGTCCCATGAAGACCTCGGCCGATGGCGTCCCGCCAAGCCATATGACCTGATCTATTCCAATGCCGCACTGCACTGGCTGCCCAATCATGCGGCACTGTTTCCCTCGCTGATGGAGAAGGTCGTGCCCGGCGGCATGCTGGCGGTGCAGATGCCGCGCAACTTTCTGGCGCCTTCACACGTGCTGATCGGCGAGACCGCGCTGAACGGACCGTGGCGCTCAAAGGTCGAGCATCTCGTCACCCCGCCGCCGGTCGAGGGGCCGGCCTTCTATCATGATCTTCTTGCGCCGATGTCCGTCAATATCGACATCTGGGAGACCGAATATCTTCAGGTGCTCGAAGGCGAGAACCCCGTGAAGGAATGGACCAAGGGGACCTGGCTGACGCGCTATCTCGACGTGCTCGCGGGCGACGAGAAGGCTGCCTTTGAGGCGGCCTATGGGATGCGGGTTGCGAAGGCGTATCCGAAGAATGCGGCGGGGCAGACGCTGTTCCCGTTCCGGCGTCTGTTCATGGTCGCCCAGCGCAAGGGCTGAGGGCATTGCCGCAATGCGACATAAGCGTTCGTCGTGTCTTGCGGCGTGACATCAGACCTTCATGGTGAGGAGCCCGCCAAAGCGGGCGTCTCGCACCATGCAGGCCGAGCACCTTCGGTAAGCCTCGGATCTCATATGCGGTAGCCCGGGAGAGGGGCCAGCCCCGGGTTGCGCGCTCAGTGGCAGACAAGCTAGCTTGGCTGCGGGAAAATTGGGCTTAGGTCTAGTTGTTCGGCTGGCGGATTGCTGCCACTACTGGCCTGCAAAACAAAAAGAACCCGGTTTCCTAGGGGTATTGGGGAGGTCCTTCATGCGCAAACTGCTTCTTGCGGTCGCAGCGGCCACGTTTGCTTTGGCTCCGGCGATTGCCCAGGCCCAGAGTCCCATTGTCATCAAGTTCAGCCATGTCGTCGCCAACGACACCCCGAAGGGCAAGGGTGCGCTGAAGTTCAAGGAGCTCGCCGAGAAGTACACCGACGGCAAGGTCAAGATCGAGGTCTATCCGAACTCCTCGCTCTACAAGGACAAGGAGGAGATCGAGGCGCTCCAGCTCGGTTCGGTGCAGATGCTCGCGCCCTCGACCGCGAAATTCGCGCCGCTCGGGATCAAGGAATTCGAGGCACTCGACCTGCCCTGGCTGTTCAAGGACGACGAGACCTATGCCAATGCGATGAAGGGCACGGTCGGCAAGTGGCTGTTCCAGAAGCTGGAGGCCAAGGGCATCACCGGCCTCGCCTATTGGGACAACGGCTTCCACATGGTGTCGTCGAATCGGTCGCTGATGAAGCCGGAGGATTTCAAGGGCCTGAAATTCCGCATCTCCGGATCGAAGATCGCGGACCAGTACTTCCGCCTGATGGGTTCGATCCCGCAGATCATGGCGTTCTCCGAGGTCTACCAGGCGCTGCAGACCGGCGTGGTCGACGGCTGCGAGAATACCGCGTCCAACTACTGGACGCAGAAGTTCTACGAGGTACAGAAGGACATCACCGTGTCCTATCATGCCCATCTGCAATATGCGGTCATCGTCAACTCCAAATTCTGGTCCGGCTTGCCGCCCGACATTCGCGCCCAGCTCGAGAAGGCGATGAACGAGGCGACCGACTACACCAATTCGATCGCGCGCCAGGAGAACGAGGACGCGCTCGCCGAGATCAAGAAGGCGGGCAAGACTACGCTGCATTATCTCACTGACGCCGATCGCAAGGCGTGGCAGGAAGCGATGCAGCCGACTTACAAATGGGCCAAGGGGCGGGTCGGGCAGGAAGTGCTCGATCTCGTCGCCAAGGAACTCGACGTCAAGATGAACTGACGCGATTTCCGGAGAAATAATACAAACGGTCGGGAGTGTGTGCACTCCCGGCCGTTTCGCATCGGTAGGGGGACCTTGATTTGCTTCGCGTGCTCAATCAGGCGCTTAATCATCTCGAAGAATGGTTGATCGCGACGCTCATTGCGGCCGCAACCGGCCTGATCTTCATCGCGGTCATGCACCGCTATGGCGCGGGCGAGTCGATCGTCCTGTCGCGCTGGGCGACCGCGCACGGGATGACCTGGCTCGCGACGCTGTCGATGACGGTGTTCACCTTCCTGTCCGAGCTCGACCTGTCATGGGCGCAGGAACTCTGCATCTACATGTTCATCTGGATGGCGAAGTTCGGCGCGGCCTATGGCGTGCGCACCGGCATCCATGTCGGCGTCGACCTGCTCGTCAACCGCCTTCCCGAACATTCGCGCAAGCACGTGATCCTGTTCGCGCTGCTCTGCGGCGCGCTGTTCACCGGCATGATCGCCGCCTTCGGCGCCTCCTTCGTGAAGGAGATGTTCCACACCGGGCAGCAGTCCAACGATCTGGAAGCGCCGATGTGGTTCGTCTATCTGGCGATCCCGCTCGGCTCCGGCCTGATGTGCTTCCGCTTCCTCCAGGTCTCATGGTTCTACTACTGGACCGGCGAGCTGCCGCACCACGACGAGACTCATGTCGAAGGCGTGGAGGCCGACGTCTCGCCCGCGCTGCATCCGCAGCCCGCCGGCGCCGAGACCAAAGCCGCCGCGCGAAAAGTGTCACCGCTCGGCGTCATCCTGATCCTGGCGCCGATCCTGATCTTCGCCATGTGCCTCGCCGAGAAGTTCGGCGTGGTGCTGCTGCCGCACTGGATGCGGGCCGCGACCGTCTTCGCGCTGCTGATCGCGCTGATGCTGACCGGCATCCCGGTCTCGATCGCGCTCGGCCTCACCGTGATGACGTTCCTGTTCACGCTGACCACGGTGCCGATCGAGGCGGTCTCGATGAAGCTCTTCACGGGCATCGAGGGCTTCGAGATCATGGCGATCCCGTTCTTCATCCTCGCCGGCAATTTCCTCACCCATGGCGGCGTCGCGCGCCGCATGATCAATTTCGCGACCTCGCTGATCGGCCACTGGCACGGCGGTCTCGGCCTTGCCGGCATCGTCGCCTGCGCGATGTTCGCGCTGGTCTGCGGCTCGAGCGTCGCGACCGTCGCCGCGATCGGCGCGATCGTGCTGCCCGAGATGGTCCGCCACGGCTATCCCATGCATTTCGGCGCCGGCATCATCACGGTCGCGGGTTCGCTCGGCATCCTGATGCTGCCGTCGATCCCGAAGATCGTCTACGCGGTCTCCACCAATACCTCGATCGGCGCGCTGTTCGTCGCGGGCCTCTTGCCCGGCATCATGCTGACGACGATGCTCTGTATCGTCACCTGGTGGCTCGCGCGCAAGCGCGACTATCCGCGGATGCCGAAGGCGAGCTGGGGCGAGACCGTCCGCACCTTCCGCGAGAGCATCTGGGGATTGATGCTGGTCGTCATCATCATCGGCGGCATCTACAGCGGCCTGTTCACCGCCACCGAGGCGGCGGCGATGGCCGCGGTCTACTCCTTCGTCATCGCGGTGTTCGTGTACAAGGCCATCGGGCTGAAGGACGTGCCGCGAGTGCTGCTCCGCGCCGCCAACACCAGCGCGATGCTGCTCTACATCGTCACCAACGCGGTGCTGTTCTCCTTCGTGCTCTCCAACGAGAACCTGCCGGCGACACTTGCCGACTGGATCGCCGCGCAGAACCTCGGCTGGGTCGGCTTCCTGCTGGTGGTCAACGTGCTGCTGCTGCTCGCCGGCAACTTCATGGAGCCGAACTCCATCATCCTGATCATGGCGCCGATCCTGGCGCCGGCGGCCAAGAAGCTCGGCATCGACCTCGTGCATTTCGGCATCGTGATGGACGTCAACATGGAGGTCGGCCTTTGCCATCCGCCTGTCGGCCTCAACCTCTATGTCGCCTCGATGATCGCGCGAATGCGAATAACCGAGCTCGCGGTCGCGGTGCTGCCGTGGCTGATCACCATGCTCGGCTTCCTCGTCATCGTGACCTACTGGCCCGATTTGACGCTGTGGCTGCCGCGGGTGCTGGGGATGCATTAGCGAGGGCGGCGAATTCGGTCCCTCTCCCCCTGTGGGAGAGGGCGGCTTCGCGAAGCGAAGCCGGGTGAGGGGGGTTCTCACCGCGAGTCCCCATCACAAGTGAGTTTGCGGAGACAACCCCTCATCCGGCGCTTCGCGCCACCTTCTCCCACAAGGGAGAAGAGAAGGACGCCTGTGCGGCCTCCGCCAATGATGGCAATCACCCGCGAGATGCGGTTAGATGCGCGCAACAGGCCGGAGGAAACCAAAATGACTGAACTCAGCCGCTCGCCCAAGGACGCGACGCCGTCCGTCATCGCGCAGCAAACGGCGATGCTGAATGCGCTGCCGTTTTCCGACACGCGGGATTTCGACGATGCCGCGCGCGGCTTTCTCGGCACGATCGAGAATGCGGCGATCACCAACCCGCAGGGGCGGACGGTCTGGAGCCTCGAGCCCTACGGCTTTCTCTCGGCCGAGGAAGCGCCGCCCACGGTCAATCCCAGCCTGTGGCGGCAGTCGCGCCTCAACATGCGGCATGGGCTGTTCGAGGTGGTGCCCGGCGTCTACCAGGTGCGCGGGCTCGACATCGCCAACATGACGCTGATCGAGGGCGACAGCGGCGTCATCGTCGTGGACACGCTGACCTCGATCGAAGGCGCGCGCGCCGCGCTCGATCTCTACTTCAGGCATCGCGGCATGAAGCCGGTGGCCGCCGTCATCTTCACCCATACCCACACCGACCATTGGGGCGGCGCACGCGGCGTGCTGGAGGAGGATGCGCTGGCTACCGGTGCCGTGCCGATCATCGCGCCGAACCTGTTCATGGAGCACGCCGTCTCCGAGAACATCATCGCGGGGCCAGCAATGCTGCGCCGGGCGCAATATCAGTTCGGCCCGTTCCTCGCCAAGGGCGTGCGTGGGCAGGTCGATTGCGGGCTCGGCAAGTCGATGGCGGCGGGTTCGGTCGCGCTGCTGCGCCCGACCGATCTGATCATGGCGACCGGCGAAAGGCGCGTGATCGACGGCGTCGAATTCGAATTCCAGATGGCGCCGAACAGCGAGGCGCCGGCGGAGATGCACTTCTTCATTCCGCGCTACAAGCTGTTGAACCTCGCGGAAAACTGCACCCACAATTTCCACAATCTGCTGCCGTTCCGCGGCGCCGACGTGCGCGATGCGCTGGCCTGGTCGAAATACCTGGGCGAGGCCCTGAGGCTGTGGGACGGCAAGGCGGAGGCGATGTGCGGCCAGCATCACTGGCCGGTGTGGGGCCGCGAGCGCATCGGCATCATGATCCGGCAGCAGCGCGATCTCTACAAGTACGCGCATGACCAGACCATCCGCTTGATGAACCATGGCCTGACCGCCGCCGAGATCGCCGAAACGATCCAGCTGCCGAAGAGCCTGGAGGGCGCCTGGCACGGCCGTGGCTATTACGGCCACATTCGCCACAATGTGAAGGCGATCTACCAGAAATATCTCGGCTGGTACGACGCCAATCCGGTCAATCTCGATCCGCTGCCGCCGGTCGCCTCGGGCAAGAAATATGTCGAGTACATGGGCGGCGCCGACGCGATTCTCGCGCGCGCTCGGACGGACTTCGACAAGGGCGAATTCCGCTTCGTCGCGCAGGCGCTCGGCCATCTCGTCTTCGCCGAGCCTGACAACGCGGCGGCACGCAGCCTGCTGGCTGATACGCTGGAGCAGCTCGGCTACGCCGCCGAGAGCGCGACCTGGCGCAACGCCTATCTGTTCGGCGCCCAGGAGTTGCGCCAGGGCATGCCGAAGGCCCCACCGCGCCCGCCGATGCCGCGCGAGACGCTGGCGGCGCTGCGCACCGAGCAGCTCTGGGACGTGCTCGGTATCCGCCTCAACGGCCCGAAGGCGGAAGGCAAGCACATCGTGCTGAACTGGCGCTTCTCCGACACCGGCGAGACCTTCGCGCTCAACCTGGAAAACTGCGCGCTCACCTATAGCGAGGGCGTGCAGGCGGAAAACGCCGACGCGAGCTTCACGCTGGCGCGCGCGACGCTCGACGAGGTGATCGCGAAGCTGACGAGCTTTCCGGAGGCGGTCGCCGCCGGCAAGGTCCAGCTCGCCGGCAACCCGATGCGGCTCGCCGAGCTGATGGGCCTGATGGACGAGTTTCCACGCATGTTCGAGATCGTGGAGCCGAAGCGGGCGGTGGTGGGGTAGGCGAGTGCGCCGTTGATTCCGTTCTTCCCTTCTCCCCTTGTGGGAGAAGGTGGCGCGAAGCGCCGGATGAGGGGTCTCTTTCCGCGGGAATGCCTTCGGGTGTGGAGGCAACCCCTCACCCAAACGAGTTTGAGGCTTGGCTGTCGCAGCCCTCTCCCACAAGGGGAGAGGGCACTTCGACTGGCAGCGGCGTAGAAGTGCTACTCCGCGCTGCTCACCAGCTTGATCTTCGGTGCCTGCGCTTCCGTCAGGCTGCGATAGGCCGCGAGATAGTCCAGCGCCATTCGCCGCGCCGTGAAGCGCTTTTCGAACTGCTTGCGGATCGCCGCGCGGTCCAGTTGCGGAAGGCGCTTGACGACGCCGGCGGCGCTGATGATGTCCTCGACGACGAAGCCGGTCAGGCCCTCGTCGATGATCTCCGGCACCGAGCCGCGGTTGAAGGCGACGACCGGCGTTCCGCAGGCCATGGCTTCGATCATCACGAGGCCGAACGGCTCGGGCCAGTCGATCGGCAGCAGAAGTCCGAGCGCACCGCTCAAGAATTCCGACTTCTCGTGATCGCTGATCTCGCCGATGAACTCCACCAGCGGATTGTTCGCGATCATCGGCCGGATCAGCTCGTCGTAATAATCCTGGTCGGCGCGATCGACCTTGGCCGCGATCTTCAGCGGGATGCCGCAATGGGTCGCGATCTTGATGGCGCGGTCGACGCCCTTTTCCGGCGCGATGCGGCCGAGCACGGCGAGATATTCCTGCCTGGCCGGCTTCGGCGTCAGCAAGTTCTCCGGCAGGCCGTGATGGATCGTCGTCACCCAGTTCGCCTGCGGCACCGGCCGCCGCTGGGCATTCGAGATCGAGATCACCGGCATCTTGGAGAAGATGTTGAACACCGGCTGATGCTCCGGCAGGTCGAGCCGGCCGTGCAGCGTGGTCAGGAACGGTGTGGGCTGCCGGTGGAACAGCGACCAAGGATAATAGTCGAGATGGAAGTGGAGGAAGTCGAACTCCTCGTCGTCACATTTCTGCCGCACGCGCTCAAGCAGCACCATGTGCAGTGCGTTGGGGTCGCGCACGGAACCGTCGAGGCGAAGCGCCCGCGGCCAGAGGGCGTCCAGCTTCGCCGACGTCTGCGAGTCGCCGCTGGCGAACAGCGTCACGTCATGTCCCAGGGCCACCAGCTCTTCCGTCAACCAATGCACCACCCGCTCGGTGCCGCCATACAGCTTGGGTGGAACAGCCTCCGTCAACGGAGCTACCTGCGCGATGCGCATCTCGCCTTCTCCTCTGCGATCATGAACGTTGGAAACCCCCAACCTGTACGGCACCGGCCATGCCAGCGAAGGGAACGTTCCCGCACTTGCGAAGTTCCTCTCAACAAACGTTACATATTCGACACATCGCGCGCCTGTCTCGATGCTGCCATCTCCTCTTCGCAGATCGTCCGCATCCGCATGTCGTGATCGCCTGGCCCGGAACCCGGGCGAAGCGGTCGATGTTCAGTCGGCTGGTACAAAAAAACTCTAATCAACACGACGGGGCGATAGCCATATGGATCATCTTTCTGGATACGCGCGCAGGCCATTTGCCTTTGTCTTGCGCTATCTTCGGCGACGGCTTGCCTCGCACCTGGTGATCCTGACCGCTGTTGTCGCAGCCGTTGCCTGCTCGGTAGGCACGCAGTATGGCGTCAAATCCCTGGTCGACAGCCTGTCGGCGGGAACCGCGCATGGCGGCAGCGTATGGCTGGCATTCATTCTGCTCATGTCGCTGATCGCCGCCGACAACTTCCTGTGGCGGATCGCGAGCTGGACGGCGAGCTTTACGTTCGTTCGCGTCACCGGCGATCTGCGCCGGGACATCTTTCGCCATCTGACCGGACACGCGCCGAGCTACTTCTCCGATCGTATGCCTGGCATGCTGACCAGCCGTATCACGGCAACATCGAACGCGGTGTTCACGGTCGAGAACATGTTCGTCTGGAACGTGCTGCCGCCGTGCATTGCCACAATTGCGGCAATCATGCTGATTGGAACCGTCAGTCCTTACATGGCGCTCGGCCTGATCGTGGTCGCGGGCGGCATGGTGATTGCGATGTTCCATCTGGCCGCGGCCGGCAAGCCGCTGCATGACGACTTTGCCGACAAGGCCGCCGTCGTCGACGGCGAGATGATCGACGTCATCAGCAACATGCCGCTGGTCCGGGCCTTCTGCGGCATCAGCCACGAGCACGAGCGGTTCGACGCGACCGTGAACCGGGAACTCACCGCGCGCGGCCGCAGCCTGCGCTATCTGGAGAAGCTGCGGCTCACGCATGCCGGCGTGACCGTCGTGCTCACCATTGCGCTGATGGCCTGGGCGATCACGCTCTGGCAGGACGGTGAGGCGACGACCGGCGACGTCGTGCTGGTCTGCACCCTCGGCCTGTCCATTCTCAACGCGACGCGCGACCTCGCCGTGGCGCTGGTCGACGTGACCCAGCATGTCGCGCGCCTGACCGAGGCGATCGCGACGCTGCTGGTGCCGCACGACTTGCGCGATCACCCCGAGGCCGAGCCGCTGGTCAAGAGCGGCGCCGCGATCGCGTTCAACAACGTCACCTTCGGCTATCCCGGCGGCGAGAAGATTTTCGAGCGGTTCAGCCTGCGGCTCCAGCCCGGCCAGCGCGTCGGCCTGGTCGGCCAGTCCGGCGGCGGCAAGTCGACGCTGTTCACGCTGCTGCAGCGCTTCTACGACGTGGACGAAGGCAGCGTCACCGTCGACGGCCAGGACATCGCGATGGTGACCCAGCTCAGCCTGCGTGAAGCGATCTCCGTCGTGCCGCAGGACATTTCCCTGTTCCACCGCTCCATTCGCGAGAACATCCGCTACGGCCGGCCGAACGCGACCGACGACGAGGTGCTGCGCGCGGCGATCGCGGCGCGCTGCGATTTCATCGATAGCCTGCCGGAAGGTCTCGACACCATGGTTGGCGACCGCGGCGTCAAGATGTCCGGCGGTCAGCGCCAGCGCATCGCGATCGCACGGGCCTTCCTGAAGGACGCGCCGATCCTGCTGCTGGACGAGGCCACCGCGGCGCTCGACAGCGAATCCGAGGAGGCGATCCGCGAGGCGCTGACGCGCCTGATGCGCGGCCGCACCGTGATCGCGATCGCGCACCGCCTCGCGACCCTGCGCAATTTCGACCGCGTGATCGTATTGAAGGGTGGTAAGATCATCGAGGACGGCTCGCCCGAGCGTCTGATGCAGGGCCATGGGCCCTATCGGGAGCTGGTGACGCAGGAAATGAGCCGGCTCGCGCAAGCCGCCGCGTAAACCCGATAGTCGCGTTCGCGTTGGTTGCGTTTCCAAACAGGCGCAGGGGAGCAGCTCATGGCAGCCGAAGTCGTCACCAAGTTCGTCTCTGTGGCGCGGACCGTGGAGCAGGTCGCGGAGCAGCCGTTCTATATCCCGATGACGGGGCCGTCGGCGCGGCCGCGGCGCTCGCTCAAGCACGACGACACCTTCATCGTGCTCGACAGCCATGGCGATATCGGTGCATCGGCCGGCGGGCCGGACGGCCTGTTTCACCATGACACGCGCTACCTCGCGCGGCTGGAGCTCGTGCTCGACGATCTCCAGCCCCTGCTGCTCGGCTCCAACCTGCGCGACGACAATTCGGCGCTGACCGTCGATCTGACCAACCCCGACATCTACCGTCAGGGCAGCCTCGCGCTGCAAAAGGACCTGCTGCACATCGTGCGCACGATCTTCCTGTGGCGCGGCACCGCCTATCAGCGCATCGGCGTGCAGAACCACGGCGACCGGCCGGCCGGCTTCGAGCTGACGCTGCTGTTCGACAATGATTTTGCCGATCTGTTTGAGGTCCGCGGCGAGCGGCGCCCGCGCCGCGGGACCGGCGCCAGCCGCCTGCTCGGGCCGACCGACGTCCTGTTCGAATATCGCGGCCTCGACGATGCCGAGCGCACCACCGGCCTGCATTTCGACCCGCGTCCGACGCGGCTGTCCGTCAACGCCGCCACCTGGCAGCTCGAGCTCGATCCGCATCAGTCGAAATCGCTGTTCGTGGCTGTGTCCTGCAACCGGCCGGTGGCGGAGAAGCCGACGCGCTTCTTCAGGGGTCTGCTGGCCCACCGCCGCGAGATGCGCCACTCGACCATGGGCGCGGCCAGCATCGAGACCTCCAACAACATCTTCAACGAGGTGCTGTGCCAGGCCATGGCCGACCTCAACATGCTGATGACGGAGACGCCGCAGGGCCGTTATCCCTATGCCGGCATTCCCTGGTACTCGACGACCTTCGGCCGCGACGGCCTGATCACGGCGCTCCAGATGCTCTGGGTGGACCCGCGGGTCGCCAAGGGCGTGCTGCGGCGGCTGGCGCATTTCCAGGCGAAGGCGATCGATCCGCTCGCCGATGCCGCGCCCGGAAAGATCCTGCACGAGATGCGCGGCGGCGAAATGGCGGCGCTGCGCGAGGTGCCGTTCTCGCAATATTACGGCAGCGTGGATTCGACCGCCTTGTTCGTGCTGCTCGCCGGAAGCTATTTCGAGCGCACCGGCGACGCGGCGACGTTGATCGAGCTGTGGCCCGCGATCGAGGCGGGGCTGGCGTGGATCGACGGTCCCGGCGATCCCGATCAGGACGGGTTCGTCGAATACCAGCGCGCGACCGAGAAGGGGCTGGCCAACCAGGGCTGGAAGGATTCCTACGATGCGATCTTCCATGCCGACGGCCGGCTCGCGGAGGGCAATATCGCCCTCGCCGAAGTCCAGGGCTACGTCTACGCGGCCAAGCAGCTTGCCGCGCGTTGCGCGCTGCGGCTCGGCAAGCCGGACCGCGTGCGCAAGCTCGAGGCCGAGGCCAAGGCGCTGGCCGCGCGCTTCGAGCAGGCATTCTGGTGCGAGGAGCTCGGCACCTACGCGCTTGCCCTCGACGGCGACAAACGGCCCTGCAAGGTGCGGACCTCGAATGCCGGGCAGATCCTGTTCAGCGGCATGATCCGCGAGGACCGCGCCCGTCTCGTCGCCGCCGACCTGATGCAGCCGCATTTCTTCTCGGGCTGGGGCATCCGCACGGTCGCGCAGGGCGAGGTGCGCTACAATCCGATGTCCTATCATGACGGCTCGATCTGGCCGCACGACAACGCGCTGATTGCGCTCGGGCTCGCGCGCTACGGGCTCAAGCATTCGGTGGCGCATGTCTTCAAGGGGCTGTTCGACGCCGCGACCTACATGGATCTGCGCCGGCTGCCCGAATTGTTCTGCGGCTTCCGGCGCGAGAAGCGGCGCGGCCCGACGCTCTATCCGGTCGCCTGCGCGCCGCAAGCCTGGGCCAGCGCGACGCCGTTCACGCTGCTGGAGGCGGCGCTGGGCATCGAGTTCGACGTGGCGCGCGGCGAGATCCGCCTGCGCAATCCGCATCTGCCGGCGTTTCTGAACGAGGTCATCGTGCGCGATCTGCGTCTGGGCGAGTCCAGCGTGGACCTGCGCGTCAGCCGCCACGGCGAAGACGTGGCGCTGGAGGTATTGCGCACGCGCGGACAGATCCAGGTGTCGATCGTGCTGGCGCGCTGACGGCGCGCCGCGAGGAGGGTTCATGCGTACCGCCGGATGGTTGGCCTTGAGCGTCGCGATCGTCGCGGGATGGACGGTCACGGTATCGCGCGCCGCGGAGGAACAGCCCGTGGCGCCAAGTACACCGCGAAGCGAAGCGAACGCGCCGGCGACGGCCCAGCCGCCGGCCTCGGCGGTGCAAGTCACGCCGAAGGATGCCGCGCCGCCGCCGTCGGTGACCATCATCGGCGCGAGCGATGCGCACGGCGTGCTCGGCCGCGACGTGCTCAGCGCCGCGAACGAGGACATGGGCCGCATCGTCGACGTCATCGTCGATCGGAGCGGGCACGTGCGTGCCGCCGTGATCGATTTCGGCGGCTTCCTCGGCGTCGGCAGCCGCAAGATCGTGGTGGACTGGAACGCGATGCGGTTCGGCAAGATCGCCAACAAGAAGGACAGCATCACGCTGGAATTGACCAAGGCGCAGGTTGCGGCCGCGCCGGAATACAAGGAAGACACGCCGATGGTGGTGCTCGGCGCATCCGGGAGCCTGCAACCGCTGCAAGCGATTCAGTGAGGCGCGGGGAGGGATGGCCGCCGGTGCTGTTGTCGAGAAAGCCGAACCAAGCAGCCGAGGATCGCGCTCGCGGCGTTGAACAGGACAACGTTGCAGCGCCGTCGGCCGCAGGTCTTCCGGCACCGTCGCGCCGGAGCCTGCGCGGCCTCGACTGGTTCATCTTCTTCCTCGCCGACGTGCAGACCGGCTTCGGCCCCTTCATCGCGGTCTATCTGACGACGGAGAAATGGACGCAGGGCCAGATCGGCCTCGTGCTGTCGATTGGCGGCATCGTCGCCCTGATCGGGCAGATGCCGGGCGGGGCGATCATCGACGCGGCAAAATCCGAGCGGCTGGTCGCCGCCCTTGCCATCGCGACCATCGGCGGCTGCGCGCTCGCCTATGCCGCCATGCCGATCTTCCCCGTGGTCGTGACCGCCGCGACGCTGCATGCGGCGGCGAGCTGCGTGCTGGGCCCGGCGATCGCCGCGATCAGCCTCGGCCTCGTCGGTCCGCTCGCGATCGGCGAGCGGCTCGGCCGCAACGCGCGGTTTGCCTCCCTCGGCAATGGCGTTGCCGCCGCCGTGATGGGCACGGCCGGCTATCTGCTGTCGAGCCGCTCGGTCTTCCTGGTCACGTTCCTGCTCGCGATCCCCACCCTCATCGCGCTGTCGCGCATCCGCGAGGAGGAGGTCGACATCGCGCGCTGCCACGGCGAGATGCCGCGCGAGGCGCAGGATCGCGGCGACACCAATGTCTGGCATCTGATCCGGCAGCGGCCGCTGATCGTCTTCGCGCTCAGTGTGCTGTTGTTGCAGCTCGCAAACGCCGCGATGATGCCGCTGATGGCGAGCGCGGTGACGGCGCGGTCGAGCCAGTGGGCGACGGTGCTGGTCGCCTTTTGCATCGTCGTCCCGCAGGCGATCGTCGCGCTGTTGTCGCCGACCGTCGGGCGCAAGGCGCAAGCGTGGGGCCGCAGGCCGCTGCTGCTGATCGGATTCGGCGCGCTGGTGATCCGCGGCCTGCTGTTCGCGACCGTGCGCGATCCATATCTGCTGGTCGCGGTGCAGGTGTTCGACGGCATCACCGCGGCGGTGTTCGCGGTGATGATTCCGCTGATCGTCGCCGACGTCGCCTTCGGCAGCGGTCACTTCAATCTGGCGCAGGGCATCGTCGGCACCGCGACCGGGATCGGTGCGTCGCTGAGCACGGCGCTCGGCGGTTATGTCAGCGACAAGTTCGGCAACGCCACCGCCTTCATCGGCCTGTCCGGCGTTGCCGCGACAGGGCTCCTTTTGATCCTCCTCGTGATGCCGGAGACCCGGCGCACCACGCTCTGAACCGCAAAAGAAATGGCCGGCCGAAACGGGTTCGGCCGGCCAAGTGGGTGGGGAGGAAGACGATCAGGCGTCGAGATTGTGCAGGCGCTGGCGGTTGCGCAGCACGATCTGGCGGGCGCCGGAGAAGCCGAGAATGCCCTGGGTGTGAAGCTGCGACAGCGCGCGCGACACGGTTTCGAGGGTGAGGCCGAGATAGTCGCCGATATCGCGGCGGCACATCGGCAGCGCCATCATGCCGGCAACGGCGAGACGGCGGTCCATTTCGAGCAGGAAGGTCGCGACGCGCTCCATCGCGGTCTTGCGGCCGAGCAGCAGCATGTGGTCCTCGGCGTGGCGCAGCTCGCCGGCGGTCATCGCCCAGAGCTTGCGGGCAACCTGCACGTCGATGCCGGCGGCCTTCTCGAGGCTGGAGCGCTTCACGAGCCGCACGCTGGTGTCGATGATGGCTTCGGCGGCAAGGCGGTGGCTGGGGCCGGATTCGAGGCCGAACACGTCGCCGGGAAGATGGAAGGCGCCGATCTGGCGGCGGCCGTCGGAGAGAAGCTTGTAGCTGCGCACGGCGCCGGTGACGACCTGGTAGACATATTCGGCCGGCTCGTCCTCGCCATAGATCTCCTCGTCCTTGCGGTAGGAGAACTCGGTGGCGACGAGGCCAACATGGCCCGTGATCGCACCGAACTGGTCGGACACCTGATGGGGCGGGGCAATCTTGCCACCGATTTGGGTGTTGATCACCTGGGTCTTGAGTGTCTGGGTCAGCATCTGCGCCATCTCCGTTGTGATGACGCATTGGTACGCGGTATCGGGAGGTTCGAAAATTTCGAGCGATATCTTAAGGGGGGTGCCTTACGTAGAACCCCGTAGGTCACGCCCGAGGCCGGTCCTGGATGGCGCGGCGGATACGCTTGAGCAGGTTTTCGTCGAGAAGCGGCTTCAAAACCACGTCTTTTACGCCGGCCGCGGCGGCCCGGGTCGAGATGTTTTCGTCCGGATAGCCGGTGATCAGGATCACGGGCGTTTCGCCGTCCGATTTACGCAGGCGGCTGGCGAGCTCGATTCCATTGATGTCGGGCATCTTGTAGTCGATCACGTAGCAGTCGGCCCCGGGCGCGCCGCCGGCATTCAGCAGCGCCGTGCCGCTCCTGAAGGTCCGCACGGCAAAGCCGTCGGTTTCCAGCAGGAACCGCAGGGATCCCAGGACTGCGGCGTCATCATCGACCACAAAGACGGTGGGTTTTGTGGAGGACGGCAGCCGCTCGTGATGTGAACTGACCTCGATCATGCTGCATGGCTAGCACAGCATCCGGCAAGGGCCTTGACTTGGCTCAATCGTTGAGCATGCCGGCGCGCATCGCGAGGCGAACCAGCTCCGAAAGGCTGTTGGCCTGCATCTTGGTCATGACGTTGGCCCGATACACCTCGATGGTGCGCGGGCTGATGTCGTACTCGCGGGCGATCAGCTTGTTGGAAAGGCCGGCGATCAGCCCTTCCATGACCTGGCGCTCCCTGGGGCTCAAGGAGGCGACGCGGGCGGCGATATCCTGCGCGACGGCCTCGCTCTTGGCGGCCGGCTCGGCCTGGCGGATCGCCGTTTCGATCATGGCGGTGAGGCGGTCGTCCTCGAACGGCTTTTCCAGGAAGTCGACCGCCCCTAACTTCATCGCCTCGACCGCGAGCGGCACGTCGCCGTGGCCGGTCATGATCAGGATCGGAAAGGGGCTTTGCTGCGCCTTCATCCGCTTCAACAGCTCGATGCCGTCAAGGCCCGGCATGCGCACGTCGGAGACGACGCAGCCGAAGGAGAGACCCGGCAGGGCGTCGAGAAAGGCTTGCGCGTCGTCAAACAGCGTGACGCCGAAGCCGGCAGAATCCAGCAGGAAATTCAGCGAATCCCGCATCGCCGCGTCGTCGTCGATGACGTAGATATGTCCCTTGGTCGTCATGCATCAATTCTCGTCGGCTGCCGGGAGGGTGAAGCGGAAGGTCGCCCCGCCCGATGCGTTGCTCTCGGCCCACATGCGCCCGCCGTGAGCTTCGATGATCGAGCGGCTGATGGACAGTCCCACGCCCATGCCGGTGTCCTTGGTGGTGAAGAAAGTCTGAAACAGGTTCGGAATGACGTCGTCCTGGAAACCGCTGCCGGTGTCGGACACTTCGACCTCGATCATGTCGTCGGCGGCGGGGGTGTTGGTGACGACGAGCTCGCGTCGCTGCGACTGAGCCATCGCTTCCAGCGCGTTGCGGAACAGGTTGACCAGGACCTGCTGGATCTGCACCCGGTCGGCGAGAACGAGATCGGCGCCCGGATCGAGACTGAAGCGGAGCTGCACGTTCTGCTCGCGCGCGCCGGCAAGCCCGAGCGCGCCGGCCTCCTCGATCAGCTTGGAGAGACTCTCGACCCGCTTCTCCGATTCGCCGCGGGCAACGAAGTCGCGCAGGCGCCGGATGATCTGGCCGGCGCGCAGCGCCTGCTCGGCGGCGCGGTCCAGGGCGCTTTCGACCTTCGGTGTGTTCGGATCACTGCTGCCGGCAAGCAGCCGCCGCGAGCCCTTCATGTAGTTGCTGATCGCCGCCAGCGGCTGGTTGAGCTCGTGCGCGAGCGCGGACGCCATTTCGCCCATGGCGCTCAGCCTGGAGACGTGGACGAGCTCGGATTGCAGTTCCTGGAGACGCGCCTGGGTCTGCTGGTGCTCGGTGAGATCGCGGACGAAACCGGTAAAATAGGGCTCGCCGCCGGACTGCATCTCGCCGATCGACAGGTGCATCGGGAAGGTGGTGCCGTCGCGGCGCTTGCCGGTCACGATGCGCCCGATGCCGATGATGTGGGGATCGCTCGTGGTGCGGTAACGCGAAATGTAGCTGTCATGCCGGGAGCGGTCGGGCTCCGGCATCAGGATGTTGACGTTCTGGCCGATCGCCTCGAGCTCGGACCAGCCGAACAGGCGCTCGGCGGCGGTGCTGAACAGCTGGATGATGCCGTGGCCGTCGATGACGATCATGGCGTCGGGAATTGTGTGGAGGATCGAGCGGAGGTGGTTCTCGCGGGTACGGAGCGCACCCTCGACCTGCTTCTCCTCGTCGATATCGAGAAAGATGCCGCTGAGATGGCGGGCGGTGCCGGCTTCGTCCCGAATGAGTCCGGCCCGGGCGCGAATCCACTGTCCTGCGTTGGAGGTGCCGGCGACCCTGAAGGACACGTCGAAGCCGCCACCGCGTTCGGAGACGCGCTTGATCGCGCTCTCCACGCGCTCGCGGTCGTCGGGCTCGAGGCGTGACAGGAAGAGGTCGTAGCTCGCCGGCTGGTCCTGCCCGATTCCGAGCAGGGTCCGCGCGGTATCCGACCAGTCCAGCGCCCAGGTCTTGAGGTCGAGATCCCAGGTGCCGACGCCGAATCCCTCGATCCTGACCCGGAAATGCTCGCCCCGGCCGTCATCCGGCGGATGCGTTACGCGGGTCGGCGCCAAGGTGTCACTCCCATTCTCGTGCCACGGGCCCAGGTGCCGCAACCACGGCGGTAATTTCGCTCAAGCCCGGGCCGGAGGCAAGTTCGGATGTTTGATTCCATTGGCGTAATGCCGGTGGTCCCGGGTGGGCGACGGTTTGATCTATCTCATCCTGCCTCGCGCCGGCACAGCTAGATTTCATAGCAGTTCATTGCCCGGAGAATTCTAATGACATACGCGACCGTGATGGTCAGCTTGGCGCTCGACCAGTCCAACGAGGCGCGTCTTCAGGTCGCGGGCGAGCTCGCCGAGCGATTCGAGGCCGCCATCGTCGGGGTTGCCGCGGCGCAGTTCGCCCCGCCGCTCTATTTCACCGACGGCGCCGCCGCCCAGGGACTGATCGACGAGGGCGAAGCGTCCGTCAGGCGACGGCTGGCGGCTCTGGAGGCGCAATTCCGCGCGGCCACCAGGAATCGCGGCGGGCATGCCGAGTGGCGCAGCGCCATGGATTTTCCGGCGCGATTCGCCCTGGCGCAGGCGCGCTGCGCCGACATCGTCGTCAGCGGCGGGCAGAGCCCGGCCTTCTCCGACGCTTTCGCGCTCGCAAGCCCCAAGGATCTGGTGATGCAGGCCGGCCGCCCGCTTCTCGTCGTCCCCGATGGGGCCAACTGGCTCGACCTGCGCAGCGTGCTGGTGGCCTGGAAGGATACGCCGGAGGCACGGCGGGCGGTGGCGGACGCGCTGCCGATGCTGCGCAAGGCGAGGGACGTGACCATCGCAGCAATTCCGGAGCGCGACGACGACCGCTCGGCCGTGTTGGCCGGCGTCACCGACGTTGCCGCCTGGCTCGCCCGCCACGGCGTCACCGCGACCGCGCGCGTCTCGGAGGCTGCGGGAGACGAACCCGCCGCCGCGCAACTGGAGCAAGTCGCCGGCGACGTCGGAGCCGGCCTGATCGTGGCGGGCGCCTATGGACATTCGCGGTTTCGCGAGCTGATCCTGGGAGGCGTCACCCAGTATCTGGTCACTCAATCCGCCCGTAGCGTGCTGCTGTCGCACTGACGGCCGTTCGGCCAAAAGCTATTCGAGGAGGACGCGCCGTGTACAGATTTCTTGAGCAGACCGTCGACGGCTACATGACGCGCAACGTCAAGACGGTGCAACGTGACATCGACATGCTCGAGCTCAGCGAGATGTTCGAGCGCGACGATTTCAATTCCTATCCGGTCGAGGACGACGGACAGGTGGTCGGCATCGTCACCAAGTTCGACATCCTGAAATGCTTCGCCTTCACGCCGAGCCAGATGCTGCCGCGCTATCATGACCTGATGAGCCGCAAGATCGGCGACGTCATGACGCCGGAGTTCATCTATGTCAGCCCCGACACGCGGCTGACGCGCGTGCTCCAGATCATGGTCGAGCACCGCATCAGGAGCATCATCGTGCTCGACGGCGCGCAGAAGCTCGTCGGCATCATCGCCCGCGAGGACGTCATCGCGGCGCTCAAGGCGACCGCGCGCGACTGACGGGGCCTCCAGTTCCCGCGATTTCAAACTCCGTGATTTCACGGAAGCGATCGGTCGCCGCGCGCGCGGCGCCGGCCGCAGGCGATTGATATGGCTCTCTG
The DNA here is from genome assembly GCF_042257955.1 of Bradyrhizobium sp. B025. Classification (NCBI taxonomy): domain Bacteria; kingdom Pseudomonadati; phylum Pseudomonadota; class Alphaproteobacteria; order Hyphomicrobiales; family Nitrobacteraceae; genus Bradyrhizobium; species Bradyrhizobium sp. B025. Next base: position 2,303,687 of record NZ_CP170150.1, read on the forward strand.
ATCCGCGAAAGCCTCACATTAACAGAAATCCACCTATCTTGATTTCAATCAATTCCCCGCGAGGGTGAATGTGGTTTCTGGCGCTGTGTTCTTTCAGAGAGAATCCGCATGAGCCAGCCCTCCATCTCCAAATCCATGACCATCGGTGAAAGCGGCCTGGCTGTCGTGTTCGCAGCCACCGCCTTCCTCTGCGTGATCGCCGCGGCCAAGGCGCTCGACGCGCCCTTCGCCTTCCACGCCGCGCTCAGCGCGGCGGCGAGCGTGGCGGCGGTGTTCTGCATCGTCAACCGCTACTTCGAGCGCCCGGCGGCGCTGCCGCCGGCGGAGATCAACGGCCGTCCCAACTACAACATGGGGCCGATCAAGTTCTCCTCCTTCATGGCGATGTTCTGGGGCATTGCCGGCTTCCTCGTCGGCCTCATCATCGCCTCGCAGCTGGCCTGGCCCGCGCTGAACTTCGATCTGCCCTGGATCAGTTTCGGCCGCCTGCGTCCGCTGCACACCTCCGCCGTGATCTTCGCCTTCGGCGGCAACGTGCTGATCGCGACATCCTTCTACGTCGTGCAGAAGTCCTGCCGCGTGCGCCTTGCCGGCGATCTCGCGCCCTGGTTCGTCGTGGTCGGCTACAACTTCTTCATCCTGGTCGCAGGCACCGGCTATCTGCTCGGCGTCACCCAGTCGAAGGAATATGCCGAGCCGGAATGGTATGCCGATCTCTGGCTGACCATCGTCTGGGTGGTCTATCTGCTCGTCTTCCTCGCCACCATCATCAAGCGCAAGGAACCGCACATCTTCGTCGCGAACTGGTTCTATCTGGCCTTCATCGTGACGATCGCGGTGCTGCATCTCGGCAACAACCCCGCGCTTCCCGTCTCGGCGTTCGGCTCGAAGTCCTACGTCGCCTGGGGCGGCATCCAGGATGCGATGTTCCAGTGGTGGTACGGCCATAACGCGGTCGGCTTCTTCCTGACCGCCGGCTTCCTCGCCATCATGTACTACTTCATCCCCAAGCGCGCCGAGCGGCCGATCTACTCCTATCGCCTGTCGATCATCCACTTCTGGGCGCTGATCTTCCTCTACATCTGGGCAGGTCCGCACCATCTGCACTACACGGCGCTGCCCGACTGGACGCAGACGCTCGGCATGACCTTCTCGATCATGCTGTGGATGCCCTCCTGGGGCGGCATGATCAACGGCCTGATGACGCTGTCGGGCGCCTGGGACAAGCTGCGCACCGATCCCGTGCTGCGCATGCTCGTGGTCTCCGTCGCCTTCTACGGCATGTCGACCTTCGAAGGCCCGATGATGTCGATCAAGGTGGTCAACTCGCTCAGCCACTACACCGACTGGACCATCGGCCACGTCCACTCCGGCGCGCTCGGCTGGGTCGGCTTCGTCTCCTTCGGCGCGCTGTACTGCCTGGTGCCGTGGGCCTGGAATCGCAAGGGCCTCTACAGCCTGAAGCTCGTCAACTGGCACTTCTGGGTCGCGACCCTCGGCATCGTTCTCTACATCTCGGCGATGTGGGTGTCCGGCATCCTCCAGGGCCTGATGTGGCGCGCCTACACCTCGCTCGGCTTCCTCGAATACTCCTTCATCGAGACCGTCGAGGCGATGCATCCCTTCTACATCATCCGTGCTGCCGGCGGCGGGCTGTTCCTGATCGGCGCGCTGATCATGGCCTACAATCTCTGGATGACCGTTCGCGTCGGCGAGGCGGAAGTCCAGATGCCCGTCGCTCTTCAGCCGGCGGAATGAGGAGCTAAAGCAATGTCGTTCTGGACACGCCACCAAGTCTTCGAAAAGAACTCGATCATCCTGATCGTCGGCATCCTCTTGGTGATCGCGATCGGCGGCCTCGTCGAGATCACTCCGTTGTTCTACCTCAAGAGCACGATCGAGAAGGTCGATGGAGTGAGGCCCTATACGCCGCTGGAGCTCGCCGGCCGCAACGTCTACGTCCGCGAAGGCTGCTATCTCTGCCATTCGCAGATGATCCGGCCGCTGCGCGACGAAGTCGAGCGCTACGGCCACTTCTCGCTGGCCGCCGAGAGCATGTTCGACCATCCGTTCCAGTGGGGCTCCAAGCGCACCGGTCCGGACCTCGCCCGCGTCGGCGCCAAGTACTCCGACGACTGGCACGTCACCCATCTGACCAACCCGCGTGCGATCGTGCCGCAGTCGGTGATGCCGGGATATCCGTTCCTCAGCGCAACCGAAGTCGATCCGGACACCATCGCCGACCACATGCGTACGCTGAGGACCGTCGGCGTGCCCTACACGGACGACCAGATCGCCAACGCGAGCGCCGATCTGAAGGCCCAGGCCGATCCGGACAATGCCGGCGCCGACGCCTTCAACAAGCGCTACGCCAAGGCCGTGGTGCGCAACTTCGACGGCAAGACCGGCACGCCGACCGAGATGGACGCGCTGATCGCGTATCTGCAGATGCTCGGCACGCTGGTCGACTTCAAGATCTACAACGAGAAAGCCAATCTTCGCTGAGAAGGCATCAACGATGAAAGCCATCCTGACCCTCGACAATCTCGCGTCCGGTCTCGTGACCACGATCTGGACGCCGGTGTTCGTCGCGATCTTTCTCGCGATCATCGCCTACGCATTTTGGCCCCGTAACAAGGCTGCGTTCGACGAAGCAGCACACCTGCCGTTGCGGGAGGAGTGAGAGACCATGACCGATCATAGCGAATTCGATTCTGTTTCCGGCAAGACGACGACCGGACATGAGTGGGACGGCATCAAGGAGCTCAACACGCCGCTGCCGCGCTGGTGGGTGATCTGCTTCTACCTCACCATCGTCTGGGCGATCGGCTACTGGATCGTGTATCCGGCCTGGCCGCTGATCTCCAGCAACACCACGGGCTTGTTCGGCTACTCCTCGCGCGCCGACGTCGCGGTCGAGCTCGCCAATCTCGAGAAGATCAGGGGCGACAAGATGGCGGCGCTCGGCGCGGCCTCGCTCGCCGACATCGAGAAGGACCCGGCCCTGCTGGCGCTTGCGCGCGCCAAGGGCAAGACCGTGTTCGGCGACAATTGCGCGCCGTGCCACGGCTCCGGCGGCGCCGGCGCCAAGGGCTTCCCGAACCTGAACGACGACGACTGGCTGTGGGGCGGCACGCTCGACCAGATCATGCAGACCATCCAGTTCGGCGCGCGTTCCGGTCATGCCAAGACGCACGAGGGCCAGATGCTCGCCTTCGGCAAGGACGGCGTGCTGAAGGGTGACGAGATCGTCACGGTCGCCAATTACGTGCGGTCGCTGTCGGGGCTGCCGACCCGCAAGGGTTACGACGCCGCCAAGGGCGAGAAGATCTTCGTCGAGAATTGCGTCGCCTGCCACGGCGACGGCGGCAAGGGCAACCAGGAAATGGGCGCACCGAACCTGACCGACAAGATCTGGCTCTATGGCTCGGACGAGGCTGCCCTGATCGAGACCATCAGCCAGGGCCGCGCCGGCGTCATGCCGGCCTGGGAAGGGCGGCTGGATCCCTCCACCATCAAGGCGATGGCGGTCTACGTCCACTCGCTGGGCGGTGGAAAATAGCAGATCCGCGGCAAACGGGGGCGAACAAAAGTGCCCCCGTTTGAGCTGGATCAACTGACGCGGCGACGTCGGGTCTAGGTTTAATCGCACCTCCTCGAAAAGTTTCAGGCGATGAACAAGACCGTGAACCCGAAAGACCTCACATCGGAAGATGACGTCGGGCCGCTCTACGCAGCCCGCAAGAAGGTCTATCCCCAGAGCGTCTCCGGCACGTTCCGCCGGATCAAATGGGGCCTGATGGCGTTCTGCCTCGGCGTTTACTACTTCCTGCCGTTCGTGCGCTGGAATCGCGGCCTTGGCGCGCCCAGCCAGGCGGTGCTGATCGATCTTCCCAACAGCCGCTTCTATTTCTTCTTCATCGAGCTGTGGCCGCAGGAGGTCTACTATTTCACCGGCCTGCTGATCGTCGCCGCGGTGGCGCTGTTTTTGATGAACTCCATCGGCGGCCGGATCTGGTGCGGCTATCTCTGTCCGCAGACCGTCTGGACCGACCTGTTCTACGCCGTCGAACGCCTGATCGAAGGCGATCGCCGCGAGCGGATGAAGAAGGACAAATCATCCGACCCGATGAAGCTCGAGCGCATCTCCGAGATCGTGCTCAAGCATTCGATCTGGCTGCTGATCGCCTGGTGGACCGGCGGCGCCTGGGTGCTCTATTTCAACGACGCGCCGACCCTGGTGAAGGAGCTCGTGACCTTCCAGGGGCCGATGATCGCCTATATCTGGATCGGCATCCTCACCGCAACGACCTATCTGCTGGCCGGCTACATGCGCGAGCAGGTCTGCACCTATATGTGCCCGTGGCCGCGGATCCAGGCAGCGCTCACCGACGAATGGGCGCTCAACGTCACCTACCGCTACGACCGCGGCGAGAAGCGCACCTCGGTGAAGAAGGCGGCCGAGCTGCGCGCGCTCGGCCAGCAGGTCGGCGATTGCGTCGATTGCTACCAGTGCGTCGCGGTGTGCCCGACCGGCATCGATATCCGCAACGGACCGCAGATGGAATGCATCCAGTGCGGCCTCTGCATCGACGCCTGCGACAACGTGATGACCAAGATCGGCCGGCCGAAGCGGCTGATCGGCTATGACAACGACATCAACATCCATCGCCGCCAGGAAGGCAAGGCGCCGATCTATCGGATCGTCCGGGCGCGCACCGTGGTCTACAGCGCGATCATCGCGGCCATCGGCGGCTTCATGATCTACACGCTGGCGACGCGCAGCCTGCTCGACGTCAACGTGCTGCACGACCGCAATCCGGTCGCGGTCAAGCTCAGCGACGGCTCGATCCGCAACGCCTACACGGTTCGGCTGCTGAACAAAAGCGGCTACGACCGCGTCATCGCGATCGACGCGAACGGGCCGGCCAATTTGACGGTTCACGTCATCGGCGTCGATTCGGTGACGCCGGACCGGCCGATGATCGTGATCCCCCGCGACTCCACCAGCGAGCTGCGCCTGCTGGTCACGGCGCCGGCGGAGACCAATCCCGAGAAGTCGATCCCGGTTCGCTTCCACGTCACCGATATCGGGCTCGGCGAGGTCGCGTCCGCCACCGACAATTTCGTCGCGCCCTAGGATCAGGAGACAGCCATGGCCTCCAAGCCGCTGACCGGAACAAAAGTCTTCCTGATGCTGGTCGCCTTCTTCGGCGTCGTGATCGGCGTCAACGTGACCATGATGAAGCTCGCGATCGCGACGCTGCCCGGCACCGACGTCGACAGCCCCTATGCCGCGGGTCTCACCTATGATCGCGAGATCTCGGCGGCGCAGGACCAGGCCGCGCGCAAATGGAAGGTCAACGCCCATATCGAGCGCGGGACCGATGGCGGCGCCGTGCTTCAGGTCGAGGCACGCGATGCCAGCGGCCAGCCGGTGTCCGGATTGAAGTTCGGCGGCCGGCTCGAGCGACCGACCGACAAGCGCGCCGATCTTTCGGTCGAGCTCTCGGAGGCAGGCATCGGCATCTATCGCGGCAATGCCGCCTCCGTCGCGCCGGGCCAGTGGGACCTGGTGATCGAGGGCGAGGCGCGGGGGACGCGCGTGTTCCTGTCGCGCAACCGCGTGATCCTGAACTGAGGGACGTCGTCATGCACGTCACGCGGGATTTCTCGCACTACGTCCGGACCGCGGGCGAGGGTATTAAGCACATCGATCTCGCGGTCGAGGGGGTTCACTGCGCCGGCTGCATGGCCAAGATCGAGCGCGGATTGTCCGCCATCCCCGACGTCACGCTGGCGCGCGTGAATCTCACCGACCGCCGCGTCGCGCTGGAATGGAAAGCGGGCACGCTCGACCCGGGCCGTTTCATCGACCGGCTCGAAGAGCTCGGCTACAAGGCCTATCCGTTCGAGACCGAGAGCGCGGAAGTGGCCGAGGTCGCCGAATCGCGCTTCCTGCTGCGCTGCCTCGGCGTTGCGGCGTTCGCCACCATGAACGTCATGATGCTGTCGATCCCGGTGTGGTCGGGCAACGTCTCGGACATGCTGCCCGAGCAGCGTGACTTCTTCCACTGGCTGTCGGCGCTGATCGCGCTGCCGGCGGCGGCCTATGCCGGCCAGCCGTTCTTCCGCTCCGCCTGGCGCGCGCTGTCGGCCAAGACGACCAACATGGACGTCCCGATCTCGATCGGCGTGATCCTCGCGCTCGGCATGTCCGTGGTCGAAACCATCCACCATGCCGAGCACGCCTATTTCGACGCGGCGATCATGCTGCTCACGTTCCTGCTGGTCGGCCGCTTCCTTGACCAGAACATGCGGCGGCGGACGCGCGCGGTCGCCGGCAATCTCGCCGCGCTGAAGGCGGAGACGGCGGCCAAGTTCGTCGGGCCCGACGAGATTTCACAGGTGCCCGTCGCTGCGATCAGTCCTGGCGACATCGTGCTGCTGCGGCCCGGCGAGCGCTGTGCGGTCGACGGCACGGTGATCGAGGGGCGTTCCGAGATCGACCAGAGCCTGATCACCGGCGAGACGCTCTATGTCACGGCCGAGCAGGGCACGCCGGTCTATGCCGGCTCCATGAACATCTCCGGTACGCTGCGGGTGCGCGTTTCGGCGGCCTCCGAAGCGACGCTGCTCGCCGAGATCGCGCGGCTGCTCGACAACGCGCTCCAGGCGCGCTCGCGCTACATGCGGCTCGCCGACCGCGCCTCGCGGCTCTACGCGCCGGTGGTGCATGCGACCGCGCTCATCACCATTTTGGGCTGGGTCATCGCGGGTGCGTCCTGGCATGATGCGATCGTGACCGGCGTTGCCGTGCTGATCATCACCTGTCCCTGCGCGCTTGGGCTCGCGATTCCGACGGTGCAGACGGTGGCCTCGGGCGCGATGTTCAAGTCCGGCGTGCTGCTCAACTCGGGCGATGCGATCGAGCGGCTGGCGGAAGCCGACCACGTCATCTTCGACAAGACCGGCACGCTGACGCTGCCCGACCTCGAAGTGATGAACGCGGCTGACATTCCCGCCGATATCTTCGAACTCGCCGGCCGCCTCGCGCTGTCGAGCCATCATCCGGTTGCCGCCGCGGTGGCGCAGGCCGTCGGCGCCAGGTCGCCGATCGTCGGCGCGGTCGAGGAGGCCGGGCAGGGCGTGCGCGCAGACGTCGACGGCGCCGAGATCCGCCTTGGCCGTCCGTCCTTCTGCGGCGCCGAGGCGCTGGTCGGCGACGGGACGAGGCTCGATCCCGAAGCCTCCATCGTGGCCTTCAGCAAGGGAGCCGAAAAATTCATCCTTTGGGTGCGTCAGGGCCTGCGTCCGGACGCTCAGGCCGTGATCGCGGCGCTGAAGGCGCGCAACATCGGCATCGAGATCCTCTCCGGCGACCGCGAGCCGGCGGTGAAGGCCGCGGCCCATGCGCTCGACATTCCGGAATGGCGTGCCGGCGTCACGCCGGCCGACAAGATCGCGCGGATCGAGGAGTTGAAGCGGCGCGGTGCAAGAGTGCTGATGGTCGGCGACGGCATGAACGACGCGCCCTCGCTGGCGGCCGCCCACGTCTCGATGTCGCCGATCTCGGCGGCGCATCTCAGCCAGGCCACCGCCGATCTCGTCTTCCTCGGCCGGCCGCTGGCTCCTGTCGTCGCCGCGATCGATTCCGCGCGCAAGGCGCTGCACCTGATGCGGCAGAACCTCTGGCTTGCCATCGGCTATAACGTCCTCGCGGTGCCGGTTGCGATCAGCGGCGTCGTGACGCCCCTGATTGCCGCTGCCGCCATGAGCGGATCGTCGATCCTGGTCATGCTGAATTCGCTGCGCGCCCGCAGCGACTCGCGGGAGATCGTGTGATGGAAATCCTGGTCATCCTGGTTCCGCTGGCGTTGATGCTCGGAGGCGCCGGTCTTGTCGCGTTTCTTTGGTCTTTGCGGAGCGGTCAGTACGACGACCTCGACGGTGCGGCCTGGCGCGCCATCGCCGATGACGAGCCGCCGCAGGAAGCGCCGGTCAAGCGCTAGCGCTTCAGGGCGAATGTGAGCAGGGCCGCGGCCGCGAGGGCCACGCCGACACCGGCGACGCAGGCGTGCCAGCCGAAACTGTCGAACAGTCGCCCGAGCACGGCCGTGCCGATCAGCCCGCCGCAGAAGTAGCAGGCAAGATAGGTTCCGCTGGCGACGCCGCGGTTGTCGGTGGCGGCCTGTCCGACGAAGCCGGTCGCGGCGGCCTGCGCGAAGAATGTTCCGACACCAACCAGAACCATGCCGATGAGCACTTCGCCCAGATGCGGCGCCAGCATCAGCGGCAGGCCCAGTCCGGCGACGGCGAGCGAGCCCCATATTGTCGGCCGCGTCCCGAGCCGCGAGGCCACCCTGCCGGCGAGCAACGTCGTGACGACCGATGGCAGGAAGACGAAATAGACGAGGCCCAGATCCATCATGCCGAGCGACAGCGGCGGCCGGACCAGCACGAAATTGACGAATGTGAAGGTGCCGATGAAGGCGAACAGGATGCAGAAGCCGATGCCGTAGGCGGCGCGCAGCCGCGGATTGCGCCAATGCGCGATCATGGCGACAAGCGGCGGGCCCGCCGGCGTCATGGCATGCATCGGCTGCACGCGCCTGATGGTGAAATAGACCAGCGCCGCGCCGGCGAGGTTGAGCGCCGCGAAGAAATAGAAATTCCAGGCGAGACCGAGGCCGTCGGCGACCGCCGCCGAGATCAGCCGGCCGACGAGGTTGCTGGCGACATTGCCGGTGATGTAGGCGGCAAACGCGCCGCCGGCGTCCATCGCGCTGCATTGCTCGCCGAGATAGGCGAGGGTGAGCGCGAAGGCAGATGCCATGCACAGGCCCTGCGCGATCCGCAAGGCGGTGAAGACGCCAAGATTTGGCGCGATCGCCAGCAGGCTCGTAGGCACCGCCAGCAGCGTGAGGCTGAGCAGGATGCCGGTCCGCCGGTTGATATGCGGGCTGAAGAAGCCGACGACGAGGCTAGCAATCGCCATGCCGAAGGTGCTGGCGTTGACGGCAAAGCCCATCGCCGCCGGCGTGACGCCGTAATGGCGCGCCAGCGAGGGCAGGATCGCCTGCGTCGCGAAGAGATCGACGACGGTCAGGAAGGCGGTGAGGCCGATGACGAGCGAACGAAGCGCAAGGCCCGGGGAATGCGCGTCCATCGTCATCGCGGCCGGTTTGATCGACGCGGAAAGATCGGTCATGGCACGGCTCTCCGTTGATCTGCCATTCCGGGCTGGTGCGGACGGGACCGCAAAGTGCGGCTCGGAGCACCAGACCCGGAATCTCGAGGTTCCCAGGTGCGCAAATTGCGCACCGTAGTTCGATGCTACGCATCGCCCCGGAACGGCGGCCTGTTCAAGCGCGCGTCACATGTGGTGGTCGTTAGGGTCCCTGCGGACGTCGCCGACATAGAGAATGACGGTTTCCTTGCCGAGGTTCTTCCACCAGTGCGAGGTGCCTGATACCTCGGGGCGGATGTCGCCGGCCTTGTGTACGATCGGATCGACGCAGTTGGACGCGTACTCGACGATCTCGCCCTGCTGCACGAAGATCAGGGCAGGACGGTCGTCGTGGCTGTGCCAGGGCACGATGCCGCCGGGCTCGATGGTGAGCTTGCGGAAGCGCAGCTCGCGGCCCTCGATATGCGCCGGCTGCTTGCCGAGGTCGATGGCGCCGAGCGTGACGTCGGTGACGCCGACCGGCTTATAGTCGACCATCTGGTGCGCGTTCGGCTTGATCTTGTCGACAGGACATTCGCCCGCGAGCGCCGGCTGCGCCGCAAATGTCAGTGCACCGAGAACGGCTGCGCCCGACCAGACCAGGCGCGACAACATGTGCTGCTTGAACATGGGAACTCTCCTCTGTTGGCCGCAACCTCGCTGGTCGCCGGCTATGGCAGGAGCTTCGTCGAGACCGCGTCGATTTTGAAATACCGGCTTGCTTTCGATGCGATAGCCCTGCGCTATGTTGATGCGCGGCGGCTATCGAACCGATTGGGCATCGGCATTTCCGCTTCCGGGGTATCCGGCGTCCGATGGCGGGGCGCCCGATTGGCGGGCGTTCACGTCAATCCGGAGGAGCACTCATGACGAAAGTGTCCAAGACCCTGATTTTTACCGCCGCCTTCGCGGTGATCGCCACCTCGGCCTTCTCGGAAGCCGCCTGGGATTTGAAGGCGGGCATGGCCTATGTCTATGGCGGGCCCGGCAAGATGTCGGCGATGGCCATGGCCCCGGCCGAGAAGAACCACGACGTGATGATGAAGCACGCCAAGAAGGTGCCCGCCAACACCGTCTTCTTCATGGACAACGGCACGCTGTACTCCGCGTCCGGCCGGCTCGACCCCACCGGCAATTTCTACGTGAACTGAACCGGCCCTCGCGTAACGGCCGCCCCTTGCGGGCGGCCGAACCAGGAACCTAATATTCGCCCTTCGAACGCCGGAGCGGAAGATGACCTCTCTCTCACCAGCTGACGCCGAGCAGCTCAAGCTTGCCTTCCAGCGCTGCCGCGAGATGGAGGGAACCCTGAACGAGCAGCTCCTCGCGTATGCCGACGCAAGCCGCCAGGTGTTTCCGGCCTATGGCGAGGCGGTCGATCGCCTGGTGGCGCGATTGAACGGGAACGGCGGCGGGGAGAACGCGCCGCGTCCGGGCGATCCGATGCCGCTATTCATGCTGCCGGACGAGACGGGGCGTCTCGTGACGTTGCCCGCGCTGCTGGCGCAAGGCCCCGTCGCGGTGATGTTCTTCCGCGGCCACTGGTGCCCCTATTGCCGGCTCAATGTGCGCGCCGTGGTGCAGGCGCAGGACCGCATCAAGGCAATGGGCGCGCAGGTCGTTGCGATCATGCCGGAGACGCAGGAATACACGCGGCAGATCAAGGCCGATTCCAGTGCGCCATTTCCGATCCTGACCGATCTCGACAACGGTTACGCGCTGTCGCTCAATCTCGCGATCTGGCTCGGCGTCGAGATCCAGCGCCTGTTGTCCTATCAGGATATGGCGAAATTCCACGGCAATGACGGCTGGATGCTGCCGATCCCGGCGGTGTTCGTGGTCGGCCGCGACGGTATCGTCAAGGCGCGCTTCGTCGATCCGGATTTCCGCAAGCGCATGGAGATCGACGATCTGATCGAGGCGTTGGAGAGCGCGGGCCGGGAGAACTGAGGCTCGCGTTTTCTTCCCCGCTCCCCTTGTGGGAGAGGGTGGCTCGCCGCATAGCGGCGAGACGGGCGAGGGGTCTCTCTCCTCCAACGCTGAGCTGAGTTTAAGGAGACATACCCCTCATCCGGCGCTTCGCGCCACCTTCTCCCACAAGGGGAGAAGGAAGAAGAGCAGCGATCGTTCTCGCGGCTACCCCGCAATCGCCCGCCAGTCCGCACAGCGCAGCATGCGCATCACGGCGTTGGCCACCGCCGTGCGCTGGCGGCCGGCGACGCCATAGAGGCTGACGGTGCGGCGGGCATCGAGGCCGGCAACCGCAGCGCGTTTCAGGCTCTCCGGCACGGGCGAGGTGTGGGGCATCATGGCGACGCCGATATCGGCCTCCACCAGCTCGATCAGGTCGCGTTCGCTCGAAATCTCGTGGCCGTGATCGACATCGATGCCGTGCTCGCGCAGGCTCGCTGCGATGCGCTTGGAATGCTCGCAATAGCTGCGGCCGAGTAATTGTTCCGCGCGCAGGTCGTCCGGCTCGATCGTGTCGTGCTCGGCAAGCCGGTGCTCCCTGCTGACGATGAGATCGAACGCCTCGGTGAACAGCGGCCAGACGTCGAGCCGTTCCCAGGCCTCGTCGATCTCGGCGGCGATGCCGAGCTCGGCCTCGCCCTTCTTCAGGAATTCTGCGACCTCGCGGCTCGTCCCGCGCAGGAAGCGGAATTCGAGCCGGTTGAACTGCCGCCTGATCTCGTTGAGGTGGGGGATGAGCAGCGCCAGGTCGACCGAATGCGTCAGCGCAACGCGGAGCGCGCCGACCTCACCGCTCCTGAACGAGGAGGCGAGCGAGCGCGCACCGGCGGCGGCATCATAGCACTGCTTCAGCAGCGGATGCATGCGCTGGCCGAGCTCGGTCAGTTGCGCCGCCGGCCGTTCGCGGCGAAACAGGTCGCCGCCCAGCTCGGCCTCGAGCTGCTTGATCGCGCGCGTCAGCGAGGGCTGCGTGACGTTGCACTCCTCGGCGGCGCGCGTGAAATTCAAGAGCTGCGCCACCGCGAGGAAATAGCGGACCTGGTGCATTTCCATGGATCGGCTCCCGGCAGGATCGGCCGGAAATCTAACCGATCGGGACAGGGAATGATATCCTGGCCGCCATAGCGCGTGCGTATGGTTTCGGAAGCCAAGCGGCATTTCCAAAAGACCCGGCAATCGCGAAAAATGGCAAGACGTAACAATAGCCTTACGCCTGACGAATGATAACCATAGGCCCGACAGGAGCGAGACATGAACGGCATGCGGGACAACGGGCAACGAAAGAGCATGGACCTGCCGGGTCAGGTCGTTCTCGTGCTGCAGGGCGGCGGCGCGCTTGGCTCCTACCAGGCCGGCGTCTACCAGGCGCTGCACGAGGCCGGCATCGAGCCGGACTGGATCATCGGCACCTCGATCGGCGCCATCAATGCGAGCCTCATCGCGGGCAATGCGCCGGAGCATCGGCTGGCGCGCCTGAAGGAATTCTGGAAGCGGATGGAGCAGAACCCGGTCTGGAACTGGCGCACCGCGTTTCCCGACTTCAACGAGAAGCTCGCCTATTGGTCGACCGTGACCCAGGGCATTCCCGGGTTTTTCCAGCCCAACCCGCTGGCGCATGCCGGGGAGTCCTATCCGCTCGGCGCCGATCACGCCGGTTTCTATTCGACCGCGCCGCTGGAGAAGACGCTGAGCGAGCTGGTCGATTTCGACCTCGCCAATCGCTGCGCGCCGCGCCTGACGGTCGGAGCGGCCCATGTCGGCACCAGCGAAATGCGCTATTTCGACAGCCGCGACGGCGAACTGACGGTGAAGCATGTCATGGCCTCCGGCGCATTGCCGCCGGCCTTCCCGGCGGTGCGCATCGATGGCGAACTCTATTGGGACGGGGGCATTCTCTCGAACACACCGACGGAAGCGGTGTTCGACGACAATCCGCGCAGGGATTCGCTGATCTTCTCCGTGCATCTGTGGAATCCGGTCGGCGCCGAGCCAACCACGATGGCGGAGGTGCTGAACCGGCACAAGGATGTGATGTATTCCAGCCGGATCGCGAGCCAGATCGCCCGCCAGCAGCAGGCCCATCGCCTGCGCCACGTCATCAACCAGCTCGCCGCGCGTCTGCCCGAGAGCGAGCGCAGCGATCCCGCGGTGAGGGAGCTGATGAGCTACGGCTGTTCGACCCGCATGCACGTCGTGCGGCTGCTGGCGCCGCAGCTCGACCGCGAGACCCATACCAAGGACATCGACTTCAGCCCGTCGGGCATTACGCGGCGCTGGCATGCCGGCTATGCCCACACGAGGTCCGTGCTCGCACGAAAGCCGTGGATCGGCGAATTCGATCCGCTCGCCGGCGTGGTGCTGCACGAGCATATGGACGAGATGCCGATTGCGGCGGAGTAGGGGCCTTGTCCGTGATCTGTTTTGGGCCGTGACGATATCACGAGGGCGCTGTCTGGGCTATTATCGCGGCGTCTTCGTCGCGAGGATCGCAATTGGTCGTTGAGAAAGATCTGGAGGCGGCGCTCGATCAGGTCCGCGTCGATGCGGCGGGGCCGGTCCCCGGCGTGTTCGGTCCGTCCTCGGTCACCTGGCGGATCGACCGGGAGGCTGTCATCTTTCTCGGCGCCGGCCGCGCGTTGCTGCTGCAACTGGCTCACCCCTGGGTCGCCGCCGCCATCGCCGAGCACTCCCGGACGTTGGCCGATCCGATCGGCCGCTTTCACCGCACCTTCGACATCGTCTTCGCCATGGTGTTCGGCTCGCTCGACCGTGCCTTGCTGTCGTCGCGGCAACTGCACCGGCGTCACAGCATGATCGTCGGAGAGATGCCCGGGACGGTGGGCCCATTCGCTGCCGGCTCGCGCTACTACGCCAACGACATCCCGTCATTGCGCTGGGTTCATGCGACGCTGGTCGAGACGGGGCTGATGGCGCATGATCTGGTTCTGCCGCAGCTCTCCGTGGAGGAGCGCGAGCGCTACTGGACCGAGGGCCGGCTGTTCGGCGCCTTGTTCGGATTGACCGGGGATGATTTGCCGGCGGACTGGTCCGGCTTTGCTGCCTACACCGCGGCGATGGCGCAGTCGGAGACTTTGACCGTCAGCCCGGCCGCGCGCGAGATCGCGACACAAATCTTCACCGGCGCCCGTCCGTGGTTGCGCCCGCCGCGCTGGTATCGCGCGCTGACGGCAAGCCTGCTGCCGGAGCGATTGCGTGCAGGCTTCGGGTTCGAACTGGACGAGCGCGATATCAGATCCGCCGACAACGCGATGAAATGGATCAGGCGCGTCTATCCGAAATTGCCGGACAGGCTGCGCTATGTCGGTCCCTACCAGGAAGCGCAGGCGAGGCTGCGAGGAGAGTTGCAGCCGGACTGGATAACCCGTTGCCTCAACCGCGCCTGGATCGGACGGCCGCAGATGGACGTGCGCGGCAAGGGGTGAAGGCCTCGGTCCTCACCCCGTCATCCTGAGGTGCGAGTGGCGCGATGCGAGAGCATCGCGCCGGGAGCCTCGAAGGATGCACGGCCCCGCTGCAGCCGGGCCGTCGCCCTTCGAGGCTCGCCGAAGAGGCGAGCACCTCCAGCGACAACGGCTCCGCCGTTGCGCGGGGGGACAGGGGAAGATAAGCGTTCGCAATGACGGAGTATGTGGAAGCGCCGTCGCGCCTCACACCGCTGCCAGCTTCCGGTACAGCGCGCTATAGCTGCCGGCCGAGATGCTCCAGGAGAACGACCGTCCCATGGCGCTGCGGCGCATGGAGTCGAGCTGGTCCTGCGCCATGAAGGCTTCGAAGGCCCGGCGGACGCCGCCGAGGAAGGATTCGTGCGAGGGTCTCGAGAACAGGAAGCCGGTCTCGCCGTCGGTGATGGTCTCGGCCAAGCCGCCGGTCTGGTGCCCGATCGGCAGCGAGCCGAAGCGCTGGGCGTACATCTGGCTGAGGCCGCACGGCTCGAAGCGCGACGGCATCAGGGTGAAGTCGCTTCCGGCAAAGATGCGCCGCGCCTGGGCGTCGTTGAAGCCGATCGCAACGCCGATCGCATCGGGGCGGCGGCGATGCGCGTCGATCAGCGCCTGCTCGAGCGCCGGCTCGCCGGAGCCGGTGACCACGATCTGGCCGCCGGCATCGATGATCTCGTCGGCCGCGGACAGCACGAGGTCGATGCCCTTCTGGTGCACGAGCCGCGCGACGATGCCGAACATCGGGCCGCGCGACACCGCCAGCCCGAACTGCTTGCGCACGTAGTCCGCATTGGCCTTCTTGCCGACCCAGTCGCCGGCGCCGAATTGCTGGGCGAGCTGGGCGCAGGAGCGCGGGTCCCAGCTCTCGTCGATGCCGTTGAGGATGCCGGTGAGCTCGGCGGCGTCCGAGCGCAGCCGGAGCAGACCCTCCAGGCCGCAGCCGAACTCGGCCGTGGTGATCTCGCGCGCATAGGTGCCGCTGACGGTGGTGAGATGCGAGGCGTAGACGAGGCCAGCCTTGAGGAAGGAGACCTGGTCGTAGAATTCGAGGCCGTCGATGTGGAAGGCGCTTTCCGGTGCGCCGATCCGCCGCAGCGAGTCCTTCGGGAAGAGGCCCTGATAGGCGAGGTTGTGAATGGTCAGGATCGACGGCAGCTTGGCGCCGCGCCAGGCGAGATAGGCCGGCACGAGCGAGGCCTGCCAGTCGTTGGCATGGATCAGGTCTGCTGCCCAATTCTTGTCCAGCTTGCCCATGGCCAGCTCAGCGGCTGCCGAGGCAAAGCGCGCGAAGCGGATGTCGTTGTCCGGCCAGTCGCGTCCGGACTCGTCGCCATAGGGATTGCCGGGCCGGTCGTAGAGTTGCGAGCATAACAGCACATAGACCGGCAGGCCGTCCTTGGTCGCGGCCCGGCCGAGCGAGCAGGCCGGCAGATCCGCAAACGACGGGCAGCGGCCAACGATCTGAATATGCGTGAGTTGCTCGATGATGTCGCGATAGCCGGGCAACATGATCCGGATATCGGCGAAGGGGCGAAGGGCTCTGGGCAGGGCAGCGGAAACGGCTCCAAGTCCGCCGACGCGGACGAAGTCGTCCATTTCTGTCGTAACGAACAAGACCCTCAAGAACAGTTGCCCCTTGCCGATCCGGTTTGCTGCTATGCAAGAACGGGTCCAGTTGCCCCGCAATTCCCAAGCACGCCTGCGAAACGCCTCCGCTCGGTAAAGACTTTCCTACTCAGCCGCCGCCCTCTAGGGTCGGCGCACCAACAACAGAGAACATTCATTGTTCCTAGGATACGCCAGGAGACGCGGCACGCATGCAGCTAGCAGATAAGCATGAGAGCACGACGACAAAGGCCTTCGCCGGACTCAGGGTGCTGGATTTTTCGACCACCATCGCCGGTCCCCATTGCACGCGGATGCTCGCCGATATGGGCGCCGAGGTCATCAAGATCGAGACCGACGGCGGCGAGACAATGCGGACCCGGCCGCCGCTGCGCAAGGGGTGCAGCACCGTATTCGGCCAGCTCAATGTCGGCAAGAAGAGCGTCGTGCTCGACCTCAAGTCCGAGGACGGCAGGGAGGCGATCCTCCGGCTGGCCGCGACCGCCGACATCCTGGTCGAGAACTTCCGGCCGGGCGTGATGCACCGGCTGCGGCTCGACTATGACAGAATGCGCCCGGTCAATCCCAGGCTGATCTATTGCTCGATCTCGGGCTACGGCCAGAGCGGCCCCTCGGCTGAGCTGCCGGCCTATGCGCCGGTGATCCACGCGGCCTCCGGCTATGACATGGCGCATCTCGCCTACCAGCCCGGCCGTAATCGCCCCGACTATTGCGGCATCTACCATGCCGACGTCGTCACCGGCACCTACGGTTTTGGGGCGATTGCGTCGGCGCTCTATCAGCGCACGGTGACCGGGCTTGGCCAGCACATCGACGTCTCCATGCTGGAGTCAATGCTGACGCTGACTCTGATCGAGTTGCAGAGCTCGCAGTTCGCGGTGAAGCCGCCACCGCGCCCGATGTTCGGGCCGACCGAGACGGCCAATGGCTATGTCATGATCACGGTCGCGAGCGAAAAGACGTTTCAGTGCTTGATGGGCGTGATCGGACGCCCCGACTGGATTTCCGATCCGCGCTTCTCTGCCTACGCTGCGCGCCGCGAGAACTGGGCCGAGTTGATGGATGGCGTCGAGGCCTGGTCGCGGCAGCTCTCGACCGAGGCATGCCTCGTCGCACTTGGCGCGGCCGGCGTGCCGGCCTCGGCCTATCGCACCGTCTCCGAGGCGCTGGCCGATCCGCAGCTCGCGCACCGGCAGGCGCTCTCGTCGGTGGAGGATGGCGGCGGATCGTTCCAGGTTCTCAATCTGCCGTTCCGGATGTCCGGCGCCGACACGACGCCGGCCAGGGTGATGGCCGCGCTCGGCGAGCACACGGATGCGTTGCGCGACGAGATTGGCCTCGCCGATGACGCGTCAATTCCGTCAGGCAAAACGGCCGCGCAAGGGTGACGGAAGGCTCGGTGCGGCGAGCAATGCGGCCTTGCGCGCGGCCGGCTTGCCACCGTCGGCCGGCGTAAACTAGACAGGTGCGCGTTTGTCTCGCCTCGCCGGCCGTGGCATGGTGGCGCGACAACAAGAAGCATGCGGGAGGACGCCGATGAAGAGTTTCAAGGTCGCCGATTTCAAGGCGCCGCTGCAGGAGTTCGACGAGCCCACGCCGCAGCCGTCGGGCACGCAGGTGCTGATCAAGGTGAAGGCCGCCGGCGTCTGCCACAGCGACCTCCATATCTGGGAAGGCGGTTACGATCTCGGCCATGGCCGCAAGCCGCTGTCGCTGAAGGACCGCGGCATCAATCTGCCGCTGACCATGGGCCACGAGACGGTCGGTGAAATCCTGGCTTTCGGTCCTGACGTGAAGCCGACCGACCAGGGTGATCTCAGGCTCGGCGACGTCGGCCTGGTCTATCCCTGGATCGGCTGCGGCAAGTGCGCGACCTGCCTTGGCGGCGACGAGAACATGTGCCTGACGCCGCGCTCGCTCGGCGTCTATTGCGACGGCGGCTATTCCGATCACATGCTGGTGCCGCATCCGCGCTATCTGCTGAACCTCAAAGGGCTCGATCCCGCGACCACCGCGCCCTATGCCTGCTCGGGCGTCACCACCTACAGTGCGCTGAAGAAGGTCGAGCAGCATTTCGACACGCCGATCGTGATGTTCGGCGCCGGCGGCCTCGGCCTGATGGCGCTGTCGCTGTTGAAAGCGATGGGCGGCAAGGGCGCGATCATGGTCGACATCGACGCCAGGAAGCGCGAGGCGGCGGAGAAGGCCGGCGCGCTTGCGACCGTCGATCCCAAGGCGCCGGACGCGCTGGAGCAGCTTGCCAAGAAAGCGGGCGGGCCGATCCGCGCCGTCATCGACCTCGTCGGCAATGCCGCGACGACACAGCTCGGCTTCGACTGCCTGACCAAGGGCGGCAAGCTCGTCATCGTCGGCCTGTTCGGCGGCGGTGCGACCTGGGCGCTGCCGCTGATTCCGATCAAGGCGGTGACCATCCAGGGCAGCTATGTCGGCAATCTGCGCGAGACGCAGGAACTGCTCGACCTCGTGCGAACGAAGAACGTGCCGCCGATCCCGGTGACGCGTCAGCCGCTCGCCAAGGCCAACGACGCGCTGGTGCAATTGCAGCAGGGCGCCGTGGTCGGGCGCACGGTGCTGACGCCGTAGTTTCTCTTTACGTCATTCCGGGGCGATGCAAAGCATCGAACCCGGAATCTCGAGATTCCGGGTTCGGTCCTGCGGACCGCCCGGAATGACGCCCGAAAATGCAGGAACCCCCATGTCCGCAAACAACGCCTTCCACATCGCCGTGCTCGCCGGTGACGGCATCGGCCCTGAAGTCATGGCTCCGGCGATCGAGGTGCTGCGCAAGATCGAACAGAAATCGGATTTGCGCTTCCGCTTCACCGAGGCGCCGGCCGGTGCCAACAATTATCTCGCCACCGGCAAGTCGATGCCCGAGAGCACGATCAAGCTGTGCGAGGAGGCGGATGCGATCCTGCTCGGGGCCTGCGGCCTGCCGTCGGTGCGCTACCCCGACAACACCGAGATCGCGCCGCAGATCGAGCTGCGCTTCATCTTCGATCTCTATGCCGGCGTGCGGCCGGCGCGGCTCATTCCGGGCGTGCCGAGCCCGATCGTCGGCGCCGACACGCGCGGTATCGACCTCGTCGTGATCCGCGAATCCACCGAGGGCCTGTTCGCCTCGATGGGCAAGGGCGTCGTCACCCATGAGGATGCGCGCGAGACCATGGTGATCACGCGCCGGACCTCCGAGCGCCTGTTCGAGTTCTCGTTTCGCCTCGCCGCACGCCGCAAGGCGCGCGGCAAGCCGGGGATGCTGACCTGCGTCGACAAGGCGAACGTGTTCAAGGCCTTTGCCTTCTTCCGCGGCATCTTCGACGAGATTGCCAAGAAGCATCCGGAGGTGAGGACCGACCGGCTCTATGTCGATGCCTGCTCGGCGATGCTGGTGAAGCGTCCCTGGGATTTCGACGTGATGGTGATGGAGAACATGTTCGGCGACATCGTCTCCGACATCACCGCGAGCCTGATCGGCGGTCTCGGCATGGCGCCGTCGGCCGACATCGGCGACAAATACGCCGTGTTCCAGCCTTGCCACGGCACCGCGCCCGATATCATGGGGCAGGGCAAGGCCAATCCGACCGGCATGATCCTGTCGGCCGCGATGATGCTGGACTGGATCGCGGACAAGCACGGCGTCGAGAGCGCGGCAGAAGCCGGCGAGACGATCGAACGTGCGGTGGACCAGGTCTATGCCGGCGGCATCAAGCCGATGGAGTTCGGCGGCAGCAACGGCACGGCCGACATCACGAAGGCGGTGCTGGGGGCGCTGTAGTCAGATGCCAAGAGAAAGGGGCCTCGCGGCCCCTTCGTCGTTCACCAGCGGTGCCAGTGGCGGTGACCCCAGCCCCATGGGCGCGGGCCGCCATAGTACCGGCGCGGGCCACCGTAATAGCCATAGGCGCCATAATAGTTCGGACGCCACCAGCAGCGGCCCCACTGATTACAGACCATTCGGACCTGATCGACGTTGGCGGCCGGGCCGCTTGCGACGCGATCGGCCTGCCGAATGCCGTTCGGCATCGCCGCGAGCGCTTGCCCTGACGTCAGCGCAGCGCTGCCGAGCGCGGCCAGACCAAGCACAGCAAACTTGAGTTTCATCGCAATCTCCCTCGTTGGTGGCGGAAGAACTTGCGACGGATCAGTTGGTTGCTATCGCGGTGCAGGAGACAGAGGAATTTAATCTTCCTGAATGCCGGTTCAGCTTCACCGCCCCGAAAATTGCGGCTTGCGCTTCTCCATGAAGGCCTGCCGGCCCTCGCGAAAATCGGCGGAGTCCATGCAGGCATGGCCGATCGCCTTGATCGCCTCCATGTCGCGACCGCTTTCGTCCTTCAGCACCTGTGCGATGGTGATCTTGGCGGCCTTGATCGCGAGCGGGGCGTTCTGCGAGATCGTCGCGGCGATCGCCATGGTCTCGCCCCAGAGCTGATCGTCCGGGACCACGCGCTCGACGAGGCCAATGCGCAGCGCTTCCGCGGAATCGATCCGCATGCCCGTGTACATCAGCAGCCGCGCCCAGGACGGGCCGACCAGCGACACCAGGTGCCGCAATCCGTCGTAGCCATAGGCGATGCCGAGCCTTGCCGCGGGAATGCCGAACTGGCTGCCAAGCGCAGCGATGCGGATGTCGGCAAGCATCGCGACCTGCATGCCGCCGCCGAGACAAAAGCCCTGGATGCAGGCGATCGTCGGCTTGGGATAGTCGGCGAGCAGCGCGCGCTGGGCGGCGCTGCGTCTGGCGTAATCCTCGGACGCCGCCGCGTTGTGGCGCGTCTTCTCGAACTGGCTGATGTCGGCGCCGGATACGAACGCCTTGCCGCCGGCGCCGCGCAGGATCACGACGCGCACCGCGTCGTCGTCGCGCAAGGCCGTCAGTGCCTCGCCAAATCCCTCCCACATCTCCAGCGACATCGCATTGCGCTTGTCGGGATTGTTGAAGGTGATCACGCCGACGCCATCAGTGGCGTGCTTGAGGATCTTGCCGTCGGCGTAGGAAGTTTCATTGGAAATGTCGGGCATCGCGCGCTCGCTTGTCGTAGGCCGGGCGCAATGTGCTGCCGGGCCGAGGTCCGGGTCAACCGCGGCGAGGCGATGGGCTCTGCATCCGCCTGTGCCGCGATTGCATGGCGCGGCTACTGCGCCGATCCTAGCGCGTCATGTGCGCGGTCAGCGGATGGCTGCCGGCATTGCTGAAGAAGGCCGCCTCTTCCGCGGTCGCTTCCAGCAACTGCTCGTCCTGGTTATAGACGTCGTTGCGGAACTGGACGGTCTGGTCCTTGGTCATCCACGCCGTGAGATAGGTCCAGGCCACCGGGACCTTCTTCGCCATGGCGACGTCGAGGTGCTGGCCGCTCGCGATTTCAGCGTCGATCGCGGCGCGGCTCCACTTCGGCTGGTCCTTGAGCAGCCAGGCGGCGAGATCGCGCACGTTGTCGACGCGCGAGCAGCCGTGGGAATCGAAACGGTAGTCGTCGCTGAACAGATTGCGCTGGTTGGTGTCGTGCATGTAAACCGAGTAGGCGTTCGGCATGTCGATCTTCACCGCGCCGAGCGCGTTGAAGGTGCCGTTCTGCTGGCGCACAGTGAAGTTCGGCGTATGCGTGCCGGACCAGTCGACCGAATGCGGATCGATCGGATTGTCGTGGGCGTCGAGCACCTCCATGTGCATACGCGACAGGTAGGTCGGGTCCTTGCGCATATGCGCGGAGATTTCGGTCTTGGCGATCGATGACGGCACCGTCCAGGTCGGATTGAGAACGACGCTGGTGATCTGGGCCGTCAGTGTCGGCGAGGGCTTTTCGGTCTTGCCGACGATGACGCGATAGCGCCGCACCACGACGTCGTTCTCGACCGCTTCGGCAAAGGCCGCGGGGATGTTGACCACGACATAGCGCTGGCCGAAGCCGAAATTCATGTTCTCGAGCCGCTGGAGCGAAGCCTCCAGCTGCCGGATGCGCTTCTGCACGGAAACGTTCATCGCCGCGAGCGTGCGCGGCGTCACCATGCCGGTCGGCGCCAGCCCGTGGCGAGCCTGGAAACGCTTCACCGCGTCCGCGAGATCCTGGTCGAAGGCGCCGCTTGCCTTGTCGGCGGAAAGGTCGCCGGAGACGATCAGCCGCTTGCGCAGCAGGTCGTCATTGGCGCCCTGGACGCCGAGTGCGAATTTGGCGTCTGCCGGGATCGTCGGCCAGCCGCCGCGCACCGCGAGATCGGAATAGCTGAGCGCCGCGTCCTTGATGCGCTGGGCTGAGCCCTCGTCATAGGTCGGCTCGTGCGTCATCGCGAGCGCTGCGGCCGAGCGGCTTTCCGGCGTCGAGGCCGAGGTCGACGCGGCGGTTTTCGGCGCGGCCGCGTGGGCCGGATTGGCGGCGGCCGGCACGGTGCCGCCCGACGCCGCCGGGCTGGAGCCGGCCTGGCCCGTGGTCTCGGTCTGCGCGAGCGCGGAAGCGCTGGCGAAGAGGCCCATGGCAATCATCACGGCATGGCGCTTCGACATCTGTCTTGTTCTTCCCCTGAGGACGAGGCCCGGACGAGCGCTCGCATTGGCAATTTCCCGGTCGCCGCGCCGCGGGCGCCGATTGGTAAGATCGGCGGGAAGCTAGGGCATCAATATTGAGGTCCCATTAAGCACGGCAGTCGAAAACTCCGCGCGTCCAGTGCGGAGTCTCTCGATTGGGTCGCGGCAGGGTGGAGATGGGTTCGCGAAAACCGCGGGCGGGGGCAGGGAAAAGATGAAGAAAAAGATCAAGAAAAAGGCCAAAAAAAAGGGCGGTCAGGCCGCCCGAATGCCGCGCGCGGACGGCGCGCAGGCCAAATCCGATCCAGCAGGTCTCGTTCAATCCGGCCGCGCCCCCGTGACGCGGTGGATTGAACGTCGGCCTTGAAGGCCAGACCGCCGAGATGGATCAGGCTTCGTTCGCCGCGATCGATTCCATCAGCGAGACGAGCTGACGCTGCACCGTCTGGTCCTTGATCTTGCTGTAGGCGCGCAGCAGGCGGAGGCTGAAGGCCGAATCGAGGAACAGCAGGCTCTCGACTTCGCGCGCCTTGTTGTCGCCGTCGTAGAAGAAGGTCACGGGCACGTCGAGGGCGGTGGCGATCTGCTGAAGCCGAGCCGCGCCGACGCGATTGACGCCCTTCTCGTATTTCTGAACCTGCTGGAAGCTGACGCCGAGCTTCTCGCCGAGCTCGGCCTGCGAGATCTTCATCTCGACGCGCCGCAGACGGATCCGTTTGCCAAGCTCGATGTCGGGCTTGCCGGCACTGCGTTGCTTCATTCTTTTCGCCGCTGTTTTCATGTTCGTTCTCACCGTTCTTCGGTTGAAAATCCCCCGAAGAGCTGGGTCAGGGG
Organism: Bradyrhizobium sp. B025; assembly: GCF_042257955.1. Lineage (NCBI taxonomy): Bacteria > Pseudomonadati > Pseudomonadota > Alphaproteobacteria > Hyphomicrobiales > Nitrobacteraceae > Bradyrhizobium > Bradyrhizobium sp. B025. The sequence continues at coordinate 2,327,349 of NZ_CP170150.1, forward strand.
TTCGCCCATATACGAGTCCTTGAATTCATGCGGGTGCACGAACTCTTCCTTAAACCACGGGAAGCGAGCCGGATTGAAAGCCTCGATCAGCCAGTCAATCATGTGCCGTACCCGCGGAATTCGGCCGCTACCGGGATGGTAGGACAACCAGATATCCAGCGGTCGGTTCAGCTCGACCTCCAGTGGAATCAACTTCCCGCCAAGCGCGACGGCGTAGCTCGGGAATACGCCGATTCCGGCGCCATTCGCGACAGCCCAGTAGTTGGCGCTTGAGACGTTGGTCTTCATGACCAGAAGGTCACGTTCAGGAACGCCCGGGAAGAAGCTCTCGAAAGTTTCCTTGGCGGCGAGCTGGTCGGCGAATTGCAGCACTAGGCGGTGCTTGATCAATTCCATTGCCGAGCGCGGAGCGCCATGTTTCTCGATGTATTTCTCGGAGGCCCAGAACATCAGATGCATGCGGCCGAGCCGCACCAGCTTGACGTCGAGCGCGGAAGGACGCGACAGGTGGATGGCGACGTCAGCCTCGTGGCGGGAGACGTCTGCGGATCGCATCGCGCAATGCAGGTCGACCAGAATCTTCGGATAGGCCTGCTGGAATTCGACCAGGCGCGGGGCGAGCCAGAACGTCCCAAGGCCCTCGGTCACCGCGACGCGGACCTCGCCGGACAGGACATTGGCCGTCGAATCGCTGGTGCGCAGCACGTCGAACGCAGCCGCCTCCATTCGTTCGACGGCGGAGACCACCATCGTGCCCTCGTCAGTCAGGTGGGTGCCGTGCACGTCGCGGGTGAAAAGGGTAGTGCCGGTCTGACGCTCGAAATCGTCGATGCGTCGGCGGACGGCGTTGATCGACAGCGACAGACGTTCGGCCGCCGAGCGGAAACTTCCGGATCGGACGACTTCCAGGAAAATCCGGGCGGCATCCCAATCCGAGAGGCCGCTGAGATTTGCTTTTTGGCGTTCCTCTAGTGGAACGCCCCTTTCCGCCAAGGAGTGCATACAAGTCCCTTCGGGTTGTTAAACTGGCAGAATCTGGCGCAAACCACAACCACGACGGGTTGGGGAATGGCGAGTTTTGAACGCCATCCTTACTACCTCGAAGGTGGTATCTGAGTGCGGCCAAGGGCTGGGAATCGGGCAAACTTTCGCCCGAATGAGGGGTGTCGCGTGAGTTCCGTTGCGAGCCGTGAAATGGCTGCGGGATTGTCGGCGCTGTCCGCAATGGATCTGCTTGCGAGAGAGGCGTTCCCGCCTTCCAGGACGGATCGATCACAGCGCATCGTGCGTTCTACCCTTCGTCGTTTCGATGATGGCCAATTAAGCAGCGGGGCGATGTTCGCCGGAACCGCAGTTTCAACGCAGAAACACACTGAAATCATGTTCAGAGGCGCAGCGGCCTCGTGCTATCGTTGGCTCTCCATGGGGGCCAGAGGGGTCGTCACCAACACGTCTCGCAGGCCGAATTAACGGAAAGAACGCCGGTGTCGCATTCAGACGAACAGTTGCAGTCGGTGCTGGAAACGCTCGAGGAGTGCCGCAGGGTTCTCAACGAGATCAATAGCCGTGAGTCGGCCGAGCTGCTGTCCATTGTTATCCTGGACGTGCGGATGAAACTCAAAGGAATTGACAGTGCCGATCTCAAGGCATTGTGCGACGAAATGCTGCGGAGCGCTGCAAGCGAACCGCCACCCCCCTCCAAGCAGACGCAGGACCAGCCCCGGCGTCCGCTGCTCCGCGTGGTGAAGTAGCCGCGCCGCCGGATCTCGCTTTTTGGCGAGGTTTGTGCGCGTCCCGATGCCGCATCTGTGATTGCGGACGGCATCGGGAGGAGCCCTGGTTTTGTGCGCCTCTGTTGCGCATTTTCCGGCATCGGCTACACCAGAGCCGGTGCTCCGGGCCGCGCGCATTCCCCGCGCGCCGCGCCGGCGCCTGAGATGGCTCCGACTGCATCATGCAAAATGTTTCGATCCCGGCGGCGCTGATTGCCGGCCTCGTCAGCTTCCTCTCCCCATGCGTCCTGCCGCTGGTCCCGCCCTACCTGATCTATCTCACGGGCGCGACGATCGAGCATGTCGAGAGCGACGAGCCGTCATCGGCCTCCAAGCGCGCAATCATGATGTCGGCGCTTCTGTTCGTGCTCGGCTTCTCCACCGTGTTTGTGGCGCTCGGCGCCAGCGCCTCGCTGGTCGGCGGGCTGATCCGGGCCTGGTCGGCGGAGCTGTCGATCCTCGCCGGCGTCGTCATCATCGTGATGGGTCTGCACTTCCTCGGCCTGACGCGCATCGGCCTGTTGATGCGCGAGGGCCGGCTGCCGATCCCGAAACCCGTCGGCCTGTGGGGCGCCTACATCATGGGCCTCGCCTTCGCCTTCGGCTGGACGCCCTGCATCGGCCCGATCCTCGCCGCGATCCTCTCGATCGCCGCGGCCGAAGCCACGGTGACCAAGGGCGCAGGGCTCCTCGCGGTCTATTCCGCGGGCCTCGGCATTCCCTTCCTGATCGCCGCGCTGATGATCGAGCAGTTCTCCGCGCTGTTCGCGCGCATGAAGGGCCATCTCGTCAATGTCGAGCGCGCCATGGGCGTGTTGATGGTGATCACCGGCATCGGCTTTCTCACCGGCGCGGTCTCGAATGTGAGCATCTGGCTGCTGGAGACGTTTCCGGCGTTGCAGACGTTCGGGTAGGGCGTGTCGAATGGGAGTGCTGCAATCATTCCATGCTCAGCAAAGCCGGAAGGTCGCTCATGCGATGAAAGAGGTCGTCGCAGACAGCTGCTAACTCTTGCTCAATTTCCGGATCACCTCCGGTAAAGCCGAGGACCCTCATTCCTGCGGCCTTTGCTGCGCAAATCCCGGATAACGAGTCCTCAACAACGATGCAACGTGAGGGGTGAGCGCCCAACGTCTGCGCAGCATGCAGAAACAGGCCGGGGTTCGGCTTCCACGAACCAACCTCGTACGCACTGAATATGCGTCCTTCGAAGTGCCCCAGCAGGCTCGTCAATCCGAGTGCATGCGTGAGTTTCGACATGGGTCCGTTAGACGCCACGCAAACCGGAGCAGTGATTGCAGCCAACGCTGCATGGATTCCCTCGACAGGCCTCAGTTCGGCATCAAAAGCCAGCGCGGTTGCTTGCCGAACGTCGGCGACGAAAGTGTCTCGGACACTGCGGCCTAACCGGCGCTCGATTTCGCGCACGCAGTCCGTCATCTTCACCCCTCGGAACGAACGTATCGCGTCTTCCATGCTGATCGCCACGCCTTCCTCAGATGCTGTCCGGACCAGCACGGTCAGGGCAATGATCTCACTATCGACCAGGACACCGTCCGAATCGAAGATAATGAGTTCGGGACTTGCACAGATCATCCTTGCGATGCTCCAAGCACATAGTTCATCGGTACTTCTCGCTATATCCGGGTCGGTGGACGGGGGCCATACCGGGCCGATTGAATTCAGGGCGCGTACTCACGAACGTCATGAGCACGCGCCCCGTTCGGCCTAACTCAACAGGCGGTCAGTAGTCCCAGAAGGCCGGCACAAAACGGAAGGCGTCGCCGTCGATCGCCACCCGGCCGATGGACGGGAACGGCAGGTGAGTGGCCACCAGCATCTCGCCGGTCTCGGCAAGCTCTCGCAAGAGACGGACACGAACGCGCGCGGCCTCCTCGGGATCGTGCTCGAAGCCGTTGTGCCAGTCGGGCTGTTCGAACCCGACCGCAAACACGGCGTCGCCGGCGAATGTCAGCGCATCGCCGCCGGACGCTACGCGCACCACGCTGTGTCCGGGGGTGTGACCGCCGGTGCGACGGGCGATGACGCCGGGCGCAATCTCGTGGGTCTCATCGAACTGCCGCAACTGACTGCCGTACTCGCTCACGAACCGCTTGGCGGTCGCGCGAAGCGCGTCCGGGAATCCCTGCGGCATGGCGGTCTGCGAGAAATCGGGCGACTCCCAGAATTTGACCTCGGCGGCGGCCACGTGGATCCGCAGGTCCTTGCGCAATCGCTTTTTCATCCCATCGACGAGCAGGCCGCCGATGTGGTCCATGTGCAGATGGGTCAGCACCAGATCGGTCACGGACGACAGGTCGATGCCGGCAGCCTCCAGTCGCTTGATCAACTGTCCGGCCCGCGGCAGGTGCAAGTTTGGGTCGGACCCCAGTCCAGCGTCGATCAGGATGGTCTTGCCGCCGCTGCGTACCATGACCGCATTCAGCGCCCAGTCGAAGGCATCCTGTGGCAGGAACATGTCGTGCAGCCAGGCCGCACGTTCGGCCGGGGCGGCGTTGTGCGCCAACATCGTGGTTGGCAGCGGCAGCACGCCGTCGCTGACCACCAGCACGTCGATCTCGCCGACCTTCAGCGCGTAGCGCGACGGAACGAGCTCTTCAGGTCCGGATGACACGGGGTACGAGGTGTTGTGCAGGTTCATGTCTGTCTCCTGTTTCATGGGAAGGTGGTTGGTCCTGGTTCTGGCTGGTCTTGGTTGAGCGGACCGCGTAGCCAGGAGAGCGCGGCCGTCATCGCCTCGTGTGGTCAGAGACTGGTCACGCGCTCCGGATCGGCCGACGCGAGCGCCGCGGCGCGCTCGGCCTTCGGCGGATAGATCCAGACGGTGTTGATCTCCTGCTTGGTCTTCTTGGCGACGTCGCCGACCAGCTCGACCTTGCGCTCCCAGCCGCGCGTGAACACCGCGCCGGCTTCGCCGAGATCGAGGCAGGTGACGTAGGCCTTCTGGTGATACGGCCTGGTCGGAACGCCCAGCAGCTCGGCGGCGGCGTTGTTGCCGGCAAAGGCTCCCATGCGCGTGGCGTGCTGGCACGACATCAGCGCGTAATTGCCCTCGTCGTCGCATGCGGCGCGCGCAGCATCGCCGGTGGCGAAGACGCCGGCGACGACAGGCACGCGCAGATCGCGGTCCACCAGCAGGCGGCCGAAATTGTCGTGCTCGGCGGGAATCTGCGCGGTCAATGGCGCGGCGCGGATGCCGGCCGCCCAGACCACCGTCTCGGTTTCGATATGTTCGCCGGTCGATAGCGTCACGCCGGATTTGTCGAGCGAGACGACGCCGGCCCCGAGCCGCATCTCGACGCCGAGCTTGCGCAACGCATCCTCGATGAGCGGGCGGGGGTTTTCGCCCATGTCGGGCGCGATCGCGCTGTTGCGCTCGACGATGATGACGCGCGTCCTGGAGTCCTTGCCGAAGATGTTGCGCAGGCGCGCGGGCAGCTCGGTTGCCGCCTCGATGCCGGTGAAGCCGCCGCCGGCAACGACGACCGTGTCGCGTCCATTCACGGCCGGCCGGTCGGCCAGACCGTGCAGATGCTTGTCGAGTGCGATCGCGTCATCGAGCGAGTCGACGCTGAAGCCGCGCTCGGCAAGGCCGGGAATGTTGGGGCGGAACAGCCGGCTGCCGGTGGCGATCACGACGCGGTCGTAGGACAGTGTCGTGCGCGTGCCCCTGGGAGTGGCGATCTGCACCATCCGCGCCTTGGTGTCGATCGTCTCGGCGCTGCCCTGGATGTAGTCGACGTCGATCGCCCTGAGGACATCGAGCAGCGGTGCCGTCAGGGTTTCCGGCTTCGGCTCGTAGAGCCGCGGGCGGACCACCAGCGTCGGCTCCGGTGCGATCAGGGCGATTTCGAGATCGTCAGGCGAAACGCCCTGGATGTCGCGCAGGCGGGCCGAGGAGAGGGCGGCGTACATGCCGGCGAAGCCGGCGCCAATGATGAGCAGTCGCATGTGGTTGACTCCTGGGGTTAGTACTCGGGACGTGCGCGCGTCATCGCCGCCGCCTTGTGTGGGCAGAGCCTGTGCGATCGACGATGACGCGACGAGGTGAAACGGAGACCGCCGGACCCTTACGGCGCGGCGCAGTTCGGCAGTGAGGACAGTAGCCCAGGGCCATCACATGCCGCCGGGCAGCTTCTCGGGCCCGATGTCCAGCCGCGCAGAGCTGCCGGCACCATCGGTTTTCTGGGCCAACCCTGATTGATCAGGATTGACGTCGCGGGATTGGCGCTTTGCGTCGCTTGTAAGGTCGCTTCTTCGGCTGTCGGCTGGGTGAAGCGTACGGTCAGCGAGAGCCCATACAGCAGCGCCGACGTGATGGCTTTCCGTCGCGGTGCGATTGCAAGGTGTTTCCAGTCCATCGTTGGTCTCCGTCCGCGTCGTGCGATGCCAAGATGTTTAGCGAACCAGATATCCGACTGCCCCAGAGCGATTGCCGTCCCTGTCGAGAGATTGCTGCTAACGCATGCGCCTGCGCCAATCGCTCGGCGTTTCACCCGTCAGCTTCTTGAAGGCCGCGGCGAAGGCGGTCTGCGAGGAATAGCCAAGCGCTGCGGCAACCGAGACGACCGATTCGTCGCTCTCCCGCAGCATGTTCATGGCCTGCTCGAGCCTGTGCTGGCGCAGCCAGGCATGCGGCGAGAGCCCGGTGCTCTCCTTGAAGGCACGGCAGAAGTGAAAGCGCGAGAGGCCGGCATCGGAAGCCAGCGCATCGAGCGAGATGTCCGCATCGCTGTCCGAGCGCAACCGTTCGATCGCACGGAGCAGGACCTTCGGCGACAGCCCGCCCATGGTCGGTTGAAAATTGGTTGGCGAACCGGTGTGGGCAACCAGCAGGCGGGTGGCCAGAAGATCCGTCAGTTGATGACGGAACAACGTATCCAGGGCTCCGTTGCCCCCCAGCGCATCCGCTGCACTCAAGAGCAGTCTGGACGTGATGGGATCGGGATGCGCCGTCCGCTCCAGCAGGTCGGCCGGTTTTGCGGTCCCGGCTTCGTCGGCAACGCGCTTCAGTGTTGCATTCGGAAGATAGAGCTGGACCACATCGACAGGCTTCGGAATATCCCATCGGGAGCTCGATCCTTCCGGAATGATGATCACCACTCCAGGACGAAACGTGCCGATCGCAACCGATTTTCCCGACCGCCGCTCCATGCGCTGCATCATGCCGTTGTACGCCATGATCACATGGTGGCTCATGGGCTCGACGACGTCGTGCAATGGATCATGTTTCCAGTGGGCGATGCCGGCGCCGGAGGAATCCAATGCCATGCGAGCCGGTTCGGTCCTGAGCACCCGCGCCATCTCTGCGTCGGCGGCCCGCCGTTCGGAGGTCGAGCCATCGTCCGGCTGTGCGCCGGGTGCGGACGGCACGCCGTTGTGCGAGGGATTGCGCATGAGTGTGCTGCTCTCGATCATTGCGTGGCTCCTCCTGATCGCATCGAGCTTCGGATCAGGTGCCCGTATTTGTACGGGTCGGCGCACGTTCTAGGCGGCGCAAACTCCCAGCGTCTTTCCTGAAGCGGCCATGCTTTGTCCGATCCTGCTCCGGGCAGGCGCGCGTTTTCGAAAATGCACGACGGGCGGCGCTGAGTTGCCTGGGTCTTGAACGGAGGTTTTGTGAAAGACGTTTTATGACAAAAGGTGCGAGGCCTTCACATGGCTATCGCTCTAACCCGCAAATCCGGCATTGGGGATGACCATCCCGTTGATTCACCGCGCCTCGTCCAGCGCGCAGGTCACCGTGCAGACGACGCCGCGCGGCAGGAAATCGACGGTTGCCTCGCCGCCGAGCTGGTCGCGGGCGCTGCGCTCGATCAGGCGCGAGCCGAAGCCGCGCCGCACCGGCGCCGTCACCGGCGGTCCGCCGATCTCGCTCCAGATCAGCCGCAGGCGCGGCTTCGGTGTGTCCGCGATGACTTCCCAGTCCAGCGTCACCCGGCCGGTCTCATTGGACAGCGCGCCATATTTCGCGGCGTTGGTGGCGATCTCGTGCACGATCATCGACAGCACCACGGCAAGTCGCGGCGACAGCGGCACCGCGGGGCCGTCCATCCGGATGCGCTCGGGCGCATTGAGCAGGAACGGCTGGAGCGCGCGCGTGATCACCTCCTTCAGTTCCGAGCCGGCCCATTTCTCCTGGCTGAGCAGATTGTGCGCCTCGGCGAGCGCGCCGAGGCGGCCCTCGAACTTGGCCCGCTCCTCGCGGCTCGCGCTGCGGAAGGTCTGCACCGCGATCGCCTGCATCAGGGCCAGCGTGTTCTTGACGCGGTGGTTGAGCTCCTCGATCAGCAGATCGTGCAGCATCTCGCCGCGTGCGATCGTCGTCGCCATGCGGACCGCAAAGGTGAGGCCGGTGAGCAGCAGGATGCCGCCGATCAGGCTGGTGACGGCGATGTTGCGCCAGAGCGGGGCGATCAGTGAACTCTCGGCGACGCCGGCAGCCACGGTCCAGCCGGTCAGCCCCGAACGGGTGTAGGCGGCGGCGAGCGCGACGCCGTCGAGCGACACGGTCGGAAGCGCCGCCTCGTCGCTGCGGAACATCTCGGCGTAGAGCGACGGCGAAGCCCGTTTGCCGAATGTCTCGCTGGGGTTCGGCGCGCGCGCGAACACGGTGCCCTTGGCATCGAGCAGGCTTACCGTCCATTGCCGGTCCGGGCGCTGCTTCTCCACCAGATCCTGAAAGATGCTGATCGGCGCGCTGAAGCAGAGGTCGTAGATCACCTCGCCGTTGCGAAACACCGGCACTTCGACGGTGAGAACCTGCCGCCCGTTGAGCGCGCCGGTGAACAGGTCGGAATATTGCGGCGCTCTGGTCGCAAACACCTTCTCGACGATCTCCAGATTGCCGCGCGGCGGCAGGCTCGCGGTGTCCTCCGTCGCCGAGGAGAACAGCAGCCGGCCCTTGCGGTCGGAGATCAGCACCAGGCCGCCCTTGCCATACTGGTCGAGGAAGCCAAGCGCGATGCGGCGAAAGTTCGGGAAGTCGTCGTTGCGCAGCGAGTTCGTCAGTGCGAGCACCTGCAAGCCGCCGGTCATCCGCTGCACCTCGGAATCCATCACCAGGCGCATGCTGCGCACGTTCTCCAACACGCGGCGCGTCGCGTCGCTGCGGTCCTGCTTGTAATTGTAGACGGCAATGCCAACCGCGAAGACGATCAGCGGCAACATCGTCCCCGTGACCAGGAGAGCGAGCCGGACCGGAAGGGTGAACCTGGACAAACGTGGGCGTCCCGATTCCAGCGCGACGGCGCCGGATTATGATTTTATCAGACCATACGGTCAGGACGTGCGCCGCGCCATGATTTTTGCATTCAGCGAGCAGACCAGACGGAATCTTTGCAGCGCGGTCGCAGGTGTCTGCCGGTCAGCTCATGCCGATTGCGGCCAGCAACAGGCAGATGGCGTAGATGGCCGCCAGGCTGACACCGGCGATCCGGGCCTCTCGATGCGATGTCATCGTCAACTCCGGGAGGAGGCCGTCCTTGATGCGGCCCCCTCCATCACGTCTTGTCAGTCGATTTCCTGGACGACCGTCCGGGAGCCCGGATCCACCAACATCACGCGCTCGCCGGAATAGACGTAGCGGTACTTGGTGAGCGCGGGCCCCCAGTCGGCAGGAACCGCCTCGAGCTCGACATCGCTCGGCACCGTCGCGCCGACGATGATCTTCTCCTTCGTCGTCACGGGGCGAACGCGATGTTCGGTGATGTAGGATTTGATCCTAGTTCGGTATTCCGGCTCGATCTGAACGGCGGCCGCGTGCCCGGTTCCGGTGGTCGTCACCACGGTGGACTGCGCGAACGCGCCAGTCGAGATCATCACCGCCGCGGCGGAAAGCAGAAACAGCTTCTTCATCTTGTTCTCCTCGTTGGAATAAGTGCGGCGTCAACATCCCACTGCGGACGGCGTTCCTCTTGCTTAGGAACAAATTGCCATTTGTTCCCGTTCAAGAATCGGCCGGGCGGAAACGTCCGGCGATTGGAGGAGGATAAAATGAAGCTGAAGATCGCAACTGCAGCATTGATGGTTGCTGCATTGTCCCTGCCGGCGTTCGCGGCCGACGAGTTCTACGTCGTCCAGGACGTCAAGACGAAGAAGTGCACCGTTGTCGACAAGAAGCCCACGGACACGTCGATGACCGTCGTCAGTCCGTCGGGCACGATCTACAAGTCGCGCACCGAAGCCGAGAGCGGCATGAAGACCGTCAAGGTCTGCACGTCAAACTGAGGAGGTTGGCAAACGGCGGTGCGTGTCGCTGTTCCTGCCGCGCCTGATCGTGCCGGAGATGCTCAAATGAGCGTCTGATATTGAGATTCCGCGGCCGACGGCCGCGGAATCGATTCAAGCGGTTACAGATTGCTCTCGGTGATCGCGGCATACACCATGCTGCGCAGCTCGCGCCGGAGCGGGTAGGCGCTCGACGGCAGCACCTGCGTCATGAAGATGGTGATCAATTCCTCGGCCGGGTCGATCCAGAACGAGGTCGTCGCCGCGCCGCCCCAATTGTATTCGCCGGGGCTGCCGGCGATCAGCGTCTCGGCCGGGCGCATCGTCACGGCAAAGCCGAGGCCGAAGCCGATGCCGTTATAGGTGGCTTCGGAGAACAGCGAGCGCGATACCTCGGGGAGGAAGCGGCCGCCCGGAATGTGGTTGGTCGTCATCAGTGCCAGCGTCTTCGGCCCGATCAGCCTGACGCCGCCGAGCTCGCCGCCGTTGAGCAGCGCGCGGCAGAAGGTGAGATAGTCCGCGGCCGTCGAGCACAGGCCGCCGCCGCCGGATATGAAGGAGGGCGGGGACAGGAACGAGCTCGTCGCCGGATCGTCCTGGAGCGTCAGGCCCTCGCGGCGCTGGCCGGCATGGAAGGTCATGCCGCCGCCCGGGTCCGCCGAATAGCAGGCAGCGAAGCGATGGGCCTTCGAGGCCGGCACGTGGAAATCGGTGTCGGTCATGCCGAGCGGATCGAGAATGCGTGTTTTCAGGAACTGCTCGAACGGCATGCCGGAAATCTTGCCGACGAGGTAGCCCAGCACGTCGGTCGCGACCGAGTAGTTCCAGGCCTCGCCCGGCGAAAACTCCAGCGGGATCTTCGCGAGCGCCTCGATCATGGTTTGGAGCGTGCCCGACTTCTCGACCTCGCCGATCTTCTCGGCGCGATAGGCGGCATCGACATTGGAGCGCTGCTGGAAGCCGTAAGTCAGCCCGGAGGTGTGGCGCAGCAGGTCGACGATCAGCATCGGCCGGGACGGCGGCCGGGTCAGGAAGGCCGGCGCGGTGCCGGCGACGAACACGCCGAGATCCTTCCATTCCGGAATGTATTTCGCGACGGGCTCGTCGATCGCGACGAGGCCTTCCTCGACCAGCATCATGAAAGCGACGCTGGTGAGCGGCTTGGTCATGGAATAGATGCGGTAGATGGTGTCGTCCTTGACCGGCACCTTGCGCTCGACATCGGCCAGGCCCTGGACCGAGCTGTGCGCGATCTTGCCGCGGCGGTAAACCAGAAGCTGGGTGCCCGGGAAGCGGCCGGCATCGATGTACCGGTTCTTCAGGTGCGCATCGACGCGGTCGAGCGCGGCCTTGGACATGCCGACGGATTCGGGCGAGGCGGGGGTGGGGGCGAGCATCAGTTCCTCCGGGGCAGTTTCTCGACAAGGTGATAGCCAAATGGCAGCCCCATTCCAAGCCGGTTGCGCTTAACGCGGGCTGGCCGGGTGGTGTAGTGTCCGGCCTGGAACGCTTCCAGGGAGCCCGCCCGGGCCAACGAGAAAAATGCAAGGCAACGCACCATGACCCAGTTCAACGAGACCGAACTCACCGCAGCCGTGGTCGAAAGCTTCGACAAGACGCCGAACCCGCGGGCGAAATTCCTGCTCCAGGAACTGGTGAAGTCGCTGCACGATTACGTGAGCAAGACCGGTCTCACCTTCGAGGAATGGGAATACGCCATCGATTTCCTGACCCGCACCGGTCATAAATGCACCGACACCCGCCAGGAGTTCATCCTGCTCTCCGACGTGCTCGGCGTCTCCATGCTGGTGGACGCGGTCAACCACAGGGATCGCGAGGGCGCCACCCAGACCACGGTGCTCGGCCCGTTCTATGTCGGCGAGCACAAAGTGACCGCGCACGGCACCGACATTTCGCCGAACAATCAAACCGGCGAGCGGATGTTCGTGCAGAGCCGCGTCACCGACCTCAAGGGCAAGCCGCTGGCGGGCGTTCCCGTCGACGTCTGGCATGCCGACGACGACGGCTTCTACGATTCACAGAAGCCGAACTATGACGAGGTCGGCGCCTCGGCGCGGGCGCGTTTCATCACGGACAGCGACGGCCGCTTCTTCTTCCGCACCATTTTGCCGTGCAGCTACCCGATCCCGACCGATGGCCCCGTCGGCGAGATGATCGTGCAGACCAACCGCCATCCGATGCGCCCGGCGCATGTGCACTTCCTCGTCAACGCGAAGGGCTATGAGCCGCTGATCACGCATGTCTTCATGGACGGCGACAAATATCTCGATTCCGACGTGGTGTTCGGCGTCAAGGATGATCTCGTCGCCAAGGTCGAGCCGCGCAACGACCTCGAGATGCCCGACGGCACCAAGGCGAGCGGGCAGTGGCATCTGATGACCTACGAATTCCACCTCAAGCCCGGCGGCGGCATGGCGCCGAAGCCGCTGGGGGTGAAGGCGGCGGAGCCGGCCTGAACCGACCTTGTCCGGCTATCGCAGCCGAAGCACCGCGAGCAGCGTGATGACCGCGCAGGCCAGGATCGCCGTGGTCAGCTTCCAGAACAGCAGCGGGTTGCGCTCCAGGAGCGGCGTGGTCCGCGTGGCGAGATAGGCCGGATTGGGATTCCTGAGTTCGAAGACGAATTCGGAGAGGTCCTCGTGGCGCTTGTAGGGATCGGGATGCAGCGCCTTCCTGAGCGCGCCGTCGATCCAGCCCGGGATGCCGCGCTCGGCATCGATGGCCGGGCGATATCTCAATTTCCACGCATCCGATCTTCCGCGGATCTTGGCGAGCTGGGCGCCGTAGGGGAGATGTCCGGTGAGCATATGGTAGCAAATGGCGGCCAGCGAAAACATGTCGGACCGCGGCGATCCCCCCTCGCCGAGGAAATATTCCGGGGCCGTGTACTGGACCGTGCCGAGAATTTCCTCGTCCGCCGATTTCGGCGCCGCCTCGGCGACGCCGGCGACCCTGACCGATCCGAAGTCGATGATCTTCGCAGTGCCGGTCTTGTCGATCAGGACATTGTCGGGCCTGAGGTCCTGGTGCAGCATCTCCATGCGATGGAAGGCGCGAAGCCCCGTGGCGATCTGCTCGACGATCCCTCGGACCGTCTCCAAATCGGGGCGTGGGTTGTCCAGCATCCACTGCCTCAGGGTCTGGCCCTCGATGAACTCGGTCGCGACGTAGAGGTAGCTGCGCCGCCGCGACTGTGACAGCGGCTTGAGCACGTGCGGACTGTCGATGCGGCGTGCGATCCACTCCTCCATCAGGAAGCGCTTGAGATAGGCGGCATTGTCGCGCAGGTCGATCGACGGCAGCTTGAGCGCGACCGGCTCCTCGGTCTCCGCATCGACCGCAAGGTAGATGTGACTGCGGCTGCTGCCGTGGATCTCGCGGACGATCCTGTAACCGTCGAACATCGCCCGTGGCTCGGGCAGCGCAGGAAGCGGCAGTTCGAAGGTCTGATTGAAGATGCCGGCCGAGTCGCGCTGCGGCACTGCGTCGATGCGGAGGATCTGGACGGTGATGTTGTCGTCGCTGCCGCGCCGATAGGCTTCCTCCACGATCGCCTTCGCGGCCCCGTCGAGCTCGGCTGCATGCTCGCTGAGCGCGCTCGTGATGAAACGCTGGTCGACGAATTCGTAGGCGCCGTCGGTTGCGAGGATGAAGGTGTCGCCCGCCTCGATCTCGACCGTCTGGTAGTCGATCTCGAGCTGCGGGTTGATGCCGAGCGCGCGGCCAAGATAGGTCTGCTCCGACGACACGATGATGCGGTGATCGTCCGTCAGCTGCTCGAGCGCCTTGCCGGCGACGCGGTAGATGCGGCAGTCGCCGACATGGAAGATGTGCGCGGTGGTCGCCTTGATGACCATGGCGCTGAGGGTGCAGACATAGCCCTTGTCGCGGTCATAGGCATATTGGCTCTTGCGCGTCTGCGCGTGCAGCCAGGAATTGGTTGCCTCCAGCACGCGGCGGGCGGAGGTCTTCACCGTCCAGGATTCCGACGTGCAGTAATAGTCCATCAGGAAGCTCTTGACCGCCGACTCGCTGGCGATCTGGCTCACCGTGCTGCTGGAGATGCCGTCGGCGAGAACCGCCGCGATGCCCTTCAGGCTGAGCAGCGGCTCCTCCGGAATCAGGATGCCGTGAAAATCCTGGTTGACGGGCTTGCGACCCCTGTCGGAGTACTGGCCGATCGAAATCAGGAGTCCGCGGGTCATGGTCATCACCGGCAAAGGAGAGCCTCACCCTGCTCGGGCGAGGCTCCCCTGTCGAGACGTTGTCTGATCAGGCTGCGACGCGGGACGGCGTGGTCTTGCCGGCCTGGCGCTTCGGCTGGGTCATGACATGCGTGGCGTAGAGCGTCATGCCGGTGAAGGCGAGGCCGCCCACGAGATTGCCGAGCACGGTCGGGATCTCGTTCCAGATCAGATAGTCCATGATCGAGAACTTCGCGTGCAGCATCAGGCCCGACGGGAACAGGAACATGTTCACGACGGAGTGCTCGAACACCATGTAGAAGAACACCAGGATCGGCATCCACATCGCGATGACCTTGCCGGGCACCGAAGTCGAGATCATGGCGCCGACGACGCCGGTCGAGACCATCCAGTTGCAGAGCATGCCGCGCAGGAACAATGTCGCCATGCCGGCCGCGCCATGCGCGGCATAGCCGAGCGTTCGACCCTCGCCGATATTGCCGATGGCCGTGCCGATCTTGTCGGGGTCCTGCGTGAAGCCGAAGGTCGTGACGAAGGCCATCATGAAGGCCACCGTGAAAGCGCCGGCAAAATTGCCGACGAAAACGAGGCCCCAGTTGCGCAGCACGCCGCCAAAGGTGACGCCCGGGCGCTTGTCGATGAGGGCGAGCGGCGAGAGCACGAACACGCCGGTCAGCAGGTCGAAGCCGAGCAGGTACAGCATGACGAAGCCGACCGGGAACAGCAGCGCCCCGACCAGCGGCTGGCCGGTGTTCACGTTGATGGTGACGGCAAACCAGGCCGCCAGCGCGAGGATGGCGCCGGCCATATAGGCCCGGATGATGGTATCCCGGGTGGACATGAAGATTTTGGACTCGCCCGCATCCACCATCTTGGTGACGAATTCCGAAGGCGCGAGATACGACATCAATGGTTCCTTTTGCTTCGTAAGTGAGATCGACACGCCCCCAAAGAGAGCGCGGCTGAACATCTTGGGCCGTGCGGACGGTTCTGCCGCGCACGAGGGCTATGGAGGTCTGGAAGCCTTGGGAATCGCGTCACGAGGACTGAGCCGAGAAGGGCCGCGAAGCAGTTGAGCTTCCGGTTTGCAGCCGCCAGAGGCTGCAACAATGCGGCAAGCCGCAGTCTTCGTTGACGCCAATGGAAATGCAAGTCGCGTGCCGCTTGGGCGCGATAGAAAAGGTAAGCGATTTCAAATAGATGATACGCGCCTAGATCCGGCTTTTGCCGGCTCTGCGGCCTTTTGCTTAGGCGGCTGCATAAGATTTGTGCGGCGCACAAGAAATGAGCAGTCCGCAAATTTCGCGTGCGCAGCAAGGCTGCGACAGACTGGCGCGGTGCATCTAACGTATTGAATTTTCAAATATTTATGAGGTGCTGCGCTTGGCATGAAGCTTGAATAGTTCCAAGCCGACGCCATTGAAGCCGTCCCGCGAGACTTCTCATCCGATTTGCTGACGCCACCCGAACGGGGGTCTCCCCGTCGTGCGTTCGCATGCGCCTTTTTCTGGCGTCACGGACGGACGGGCTGCTCGTGCGCACTGACGCAATCATTCGCAACGACGCAAAAGGACGACACCGCCTATGACCAAGCGCATTCGCCGGCCTTCGGATACTGGCCTCAGCCGCCGTCAATTGTTGAAGGCCACCGGCAGCACCGCTGCCCTTCTTGCCGCCGCCAAGCTCAATTTCCCCGCCGGTGCGTTCGCGCAGGACGCCGGCCCCGAGGTCAAGGGCGCCAAGCTCGGCTTCATCGCGCTGAGCGATGCCGGTCCGCTCTTCGTCGCCAAGGACAAGGGCCTGTTCGCCAAATACGGCATGCCCGATGTCGACGTGCAGAAGCAGGCCTCCTGGGGCACCACGCGCGACAACCTCGTGCTCGGCTCGGAAGGCAACGGCATCGACGGCGCGCATATCCTCACCCCGATGCCGTACCTGATCTCGGCCGGCAAGGTGACGCAGAACAACCAGCCGACGCCGATGTACATCCTGGCGCGGCTCAATCTCGATGCGCAGTGCATCTCCGTCGCCAAGGAATATGCCGACCTCAAGGTCGGCGCCGATGCGTCAGTGTTGAAGGCGGCGTTCGAGAAGAAAAAGGCCGAAGGCAAGTCCGCCAAGGTCGCGATGACCTTCCCCGGCGGCACGCACGATCTCTGGGTCCGCTATTGGCTCGCCGCCGGCGGGATCGATCCTGACAAGGACGTCGAGACCATCACCGTGCCGCCGCCGCAGATGGTGGCCAACATGAAGGTCGGCACCATGGACGCCTTCTGCGTCGGCGAGCCCTGGCCCGGGCAGCTGGTCCACCAGGGCATCGGCTACACCGCCGTCAACACCGGCGAGATCTGGAGCAAGCATCCGGAAAAGTCACTCGGCATGCGCGCGGCCTGGGTCGACAAGAATCCGAAGGCGGCCAAGGCGATCCTGATGGCGGTAATGGAAGCCCAGCAATGGGCCGACAAGATGGAGAACAAGGAAGAGCTCGCCACCATCATGGGCAAGCGGCAGTGGATCAATTGCCCGGTCGAGGACATCGCCGATCGCGCCAAGGGCAAGTTCGACTACGGCAACGCCGGCAAGGTGGTCGAGAACTCGCCGCACATCATGAAGTACTGGCGTGATCATGCCTCCTATCCGTTCCAGAGCCATGATCTCTGGTTCATGACCGAGGACATCCGCTGGGGCAAATACGAAGCCGGCTTCGACAGCAAGGCGCTGATCGCCAAGGTCAACCGCGAGGACCTCTGGAAGGACGCGGCCAAGACGCTCGGCGTCGCCAGCTCCGACATCCCGGCCTCCACCTCGCGCGGCAAGGAGACCTTCTTCGACGGCAAGGTATTCGATCCCGAAAATCCGGCGGCCTATCTGAAGTCGCTCGCGATCAAGCGCGTCGAAGTCTGATGGAGCCCTGCGGCCGCTGCGAGGCGGCCGCATCGTCCCGGAGCCGGAGAGAGATAGCGATGAACATGCCTGCCACGAAGATTGAGGTTGAGACCGCGACACCCGCGGGAAGCGCCGCGCCCGTCGTCACGATGACGCCGAAGCGGCCGCCGCGGAGCGAGGCCTACGCGCGCATGGCGCGCGAGACCGCTGTGCGCGTCATCCCGCCGCTCGTCGTGATCGCGCTGCTGACGCTGGTCTGGGAGCTGGTCTGCCGCCGCGCCGGCTCGGCACTGCCGCCGCCGTCGCGGGTATTCAAGGACACCAAGGAGCTGATCCTCGATCCGTTCTTCGACCATGGCGGCATCGACAAGGGTCTGTTCTGGCATCTCTCCGCCAGCCTTCAGCGCGTCGCCTTCGGCTATTCGCTCTCCGCGATCGCCGGCATCGCGCTCGGCGTGCTGGTCGGCCAGTCGGTCTGGGCGATGCGCGGGCTCGATCCGCTGTTCCAGGTCTTGCGCACCATCCCGCCGCTCGCCTGGCTGCCGCTCTCGCTCGCGGCGTTCCGTGACGGCCAGCCCTCGGCGATCTTCGTCATCTTCATCACCTCGATCTGGCCGATCATCATCAACACCGCGGTCGGCATCCGCAACATCCCGCAGGACTACCGCAACGTCGCGGCCGTCGTGCAGCTCAATCCGCTGGAGTTCTTCGGCAAGGTCATGATCCCGGCGGCCGCGCCCTACATCTTCACCGGCCTGCGCATCGGCATCGGTCTGTCGTGGCTCGCCATCGTCGCCGCCGAAATGCTGATCGGCGGCGTCGGCATCGGCTTCTTCATCTGGGACGCCTGGAACTCCTCGCACATCAGCGAGATCATCCTGGCGCTGATCTATGTCGGCATCGTCGGCTTCGTGCTCGATCGCCTGATCGCTGGCCTCGGCAAGATCGTCACCCGCGGCACCGCGACGAACTGAGGGGAGGGACACATGACCGCCTATCTGAAGCTCGACCACATCGACAAGATTTTTACCCGCGGCGCCGCCACCACGGAGGTCCTGAAGGACATCAACCTGACCATCGAAAAGGGGCAGTACGTCTCGATCATCGGCCATTCCGGCTGCGGCAAGTCGACCCTGCTCAACATCATCGCAGGGTTGACCAACGCCTCGACCGGCGGCGTGCTGCTCGAGAACCGAGAGGTCAACTCGCCGGGGCCCGATCGCGCCGTGGTGTTCCAGAACCACAGCCTGCTGCCCTGGCTCACGGTCTACGAGAACGTCAGGCTCGGCGTCGACAAGGTCTTCGCCAAGACCAAGACGCGGGCCGAACGCGACGCCTGGGTGATGCACAATCTCAATCTCGTGCAGATGGCGCACGCCAAGGACAAGCGTCCTTCCGAAATCTCCGGCGGCATGAAGCAGCGCGTCGGCATCGCGCGGGCGCTGGCGATGGAACCGAAAGTGCTGCTGCTCGATGAGCCGTTCGGCGCACTCGACGCGCTCACCCGCGCGCATCTGCAGGACTCGGTGATGGCGCTGCACCAGAAGCTCGGCAACACCATCCTGATGATCACCCACGATGTCGACGAGGCCGTGCTGCTGTCCGACCGTATCGTGATGATGACGAACGGGCCGAGCGCGCGCATCGGTGAGGTGCTGGAGGTGCCGCTGGCACGTCCCCGCAAGCGGCTCGAGCTCGCCACCAGCACCACCTATCTGAAGTGCCGGCAGCGCGTGCTCGAATTCCTCTATGAGCGTCATCGCTTCGTCGAGGCCGCGTAAACGCGGCCTTAACGCACGATGCGTCTCGCCTAATTTTGAGACATTAAGCTCAATCCTTGTGCGGCGCACAGGGATTGAGCGAATCGCAAAATTTGCGTGCGAAATAGCCCTGCAAAAATTTCGGGCAATTCGAACAAGCCCCTGAATTCCCTGTATTTCCCGAACGCGCGCAATTGGCACGGAAATTGAAACGTGTTTGTGCGACGCCAACGACGACGTCCCTCAACATCATCAATCAGCATCGTGAACTCGCCACCGGGGTGAAGCCTCGGAGCGCGCCTCCGTGGCCGGAGGCAGAGCCTGCAACGACGCAGCGGTGAGCCTAGAAGGGATACTCAATGACGAAGAATCCGACCTGGATTTCAGACTGGCGCCCCGAGGATGAGGCGTTCTGGAATGCGACTGGCAAGACTATCGCGCGACGCAACCTGATCTGGTCGATCGTGGCCGAGCATATCGGCTTCTCGGTCTGGCTGATCTGGAGCATCGTCACCACCAAGCTGCCGCAGGCAGGCTTCCATTACACCACCGACCAGCTGTTCCAGCTCGTCGCGGTGCCGGGCCTGATCGGCGCCTTGATGCGCTTTCCCTACACATTCGCGGTGACGACGTTCGGCGGTCGCAACTGGACCATTTTCAGCGCGGCCATCCTGTTCATTCCGACGTTGTCGCTCGCCTGGTTCGTCAGCCAGCCCGACACGCCGTTCTGGCTGATGCTGCTGATCGCCTCGACTGCCGGTCTCGGCGGCGGCAATTTCGCCTCCAGCATGACAAACATCTCCTTCTTCTTCCCGGACAGGATGAAGGGATGGGCGCTGGGCCTCAACGCGGCCGGCGGCAATATCGGCGTCTCCAGCGTGCAGCTCCTGACCCCGATCCTGATGACGCTCGCCGTCATCAACCTGTTCCAAGCAACCCCCGTCGACGGCGTGTTCCTTCAGAACGCCGGCCTGATGTGGGTGCTGCCGATCGCGATCGCGGTGTTCGGCGCGGTGTTCTTCATGAACAACCTGACCACGGCCAAGTCGTCGATCAGCAATCAGCTGGCGGTGGTCAAGCGCAAGCATACCTGGATCATGGCGTACCTCTATATCGGCACGTTCGGATCCTTCATCGGCTACTCCGCGGCGTTTCCGCTGCTGATCAAGACGCAGTTTCCGTCGGTGACGATCGCGATCGCGTTCCTCGGGCCTCTCGTTGGTTCGCTGTCGCGCCCGTTCGGCGGCTGGCTGGCCGACAGGATCGGCGGCTCGGTCATCACCTTCTGGAACTTCATCGTGATGGCGGGCGCCACCGTCGGCGTGCTCTATTTCGTCGGGCAGAAGGATTTCATCGGCTTCCTGTCGATGTTCCTGATCCTGTTCGTGACGACGGGCATCGGCAACGGCTCGACCTACCGCATGATCCCCTCGATCTTCCGCGAGCAGAACCTGTTCAAGGTGCGCGGCAAGGGCGATGCGGCGCGCGCAGCCGCCCTGAAGACGGCGAGCATCGAGAGCGGTGCGGCGGTTGGCTTCATCGGCGCGGTCGGCGCGGTCGGCGGCTATCTGATCCCGAGCGGTTTCGGCAAGTCGATCGCCATGACCGGCGGGCCGCAGCTTGCGCTCGCGATCTATCTCGCCTTCTACGCCTCCTGCCTCGGCCTGACCTGGTGGTTCTACCTGCGTCGCAGCCCGCAGCGTGAAGGCGCGCCAAGCCTCGCCGAAGCTCGCGTTTAGAGACTTGGTACGAATCTCGCTTCTCCCCGTACGCGGGGAGAAGACTCTCTGATGACGTTTGACCCATGAACCTTGTTCGCAACGACGCGGACAAAGGCAGACCGAAACAGGCAGGAGAACATCATGACGCCCGAACAGATTACCCTCATCCAGCAGAGCTTCGCCAAGGTCGCGCCGATTTCGGAGACCGCCGCGGTGCTGTTCTACGATCGCCTGTTCGAGGTGGCGCCGTCCGTGCGCGCGATGTTTCCCGAGGACATGACCGAGCAGCGCAAGAAGCTGATGGGCATGCTCGCCGCCGTCGTCGGCGGCCTGTCGAACCTGGACTCGATTCTTCCCGCGGCGTCGGCGCTCGCCAAGCGCCACGTCGCCTACGGCGCCACGGCCGAGCACTATCCCGTGGTCGGCGCGACCTTGCTGTGGACCCTGGAGAAGGGTCTCGGCGAGGCTTGGACGCCCGAACTCGCCACGGCCTGGACCGACGCCTACGGCGTGCTGTCCGGCTACATGATTTCCGAGGCCTATGGCGCTCAGGCGCAGGCCGCCGAATAGGAGATGCCTTGTGAGTGAACCGCTGGTCATCGTCGGTAACGGTATGGCGGCCGCGCGTCTGGTCGACGAGCTCGCCAAGACTTCGCTTGGCCGCTACGCGGTTGCCGTTATCGGCGATGAACCGAGGCTCGCTTACAACCGCGTGCTGCTCTCCTCCGTGCTGGCCGGCGAGACCGGCTCGCACGAGATCGAGCTGCGGCCGGCCGACTGGTGGCGCCATCGCGGCGTCACCGTGCGCTACGGCTACCGCGTCACCGAGATCGACACCGGCCGCCGCGAGCTCAAGATCGAGGGTGAGGAGAGCATGGAATATTCCAAGCTCGTGCTCGCCACGGGATCGACGCCGCTGCGGCTCAACGTGCCGGGCGCCGATCTCGCCGGCGTGCACACGTTCCGCGACACGCGCGACGTCGACCTGCTGCTGACGCTTGCGGCGGCGAAGAAGCGGGTCGTCGTGGTCGGCGGCGGTCTGCTCGGGTTGGAGGCGGCCTATGGACTTGCCAAGGCCGGCGCCCCGGTGACGCTGCTGCATCTGATGGACCGGCTGATGGAGCGCCAGCTCGATGGGCCGGCCGCCGATCTGCTCAAGACGCTGGTCGAGCGCAAGGGCATCCGCATCCTGCTCAATGCCAGCACGAAGTGCATCCATGGCGACGGCCACGTCGAGGCGGTCGAGCTTGCCGACGGCAGCCGCATCGAGGCCGATGCCGTGATCTTTGCCGCCGGCATCAGGCCCAATGTCGCGCTGGCCAAGGACGCCGGTATCGCGGTCAACCGCGGCATCGTGGTCAACGACGTCATGCAGACGGCGTCACCCGACATCTTCGCGCTCGGCGAATGCGCCGAGCATCGCGGCACCTGCTATGGCCTGGTCGAGCCGGCCTATGAGCAGGCGCGCGTGCTGGCGCGGCATCTCGCCGGCCGGCCCGCCGCCTATCAGGGCAGCGTGGTCTCGACCAATCTGAAGGTCTCGGGCGTCAGCGTGTTCTCCGCCGGCGACTTCATGGGCGGGGAGGGCAGCGAGAGCCTCGTGCTGTCAGACCGCAGGCGCGGCACCTACAAGAAGCTCGTCATCGCCGACGGCCGGCTCACCGGCGCGGTGCTGATCGGAGATACCGTCGATGCGCTCTGGTACCTCGAGCTGATCCGCAACCGCGACAAGGTGGCGGGGATCCGTACCGACATGATGTTCGGCCGCGCGCTCGCGCGTCCTTCCAAGGCGGCTTGACAAGGCAGCTCGATATGACGGCGATCGACCCGAAGCTCCGGACCACCAAGACCACCTGCCCCTATTGCGGCGTCGGCTGCGGCGTGCTCGCAACGCCGGACGGCAAGGGCGGCGCGGCGATCGCCGGCGACCCCGATCATCCCGCCAATTTCGGCCGGCTGTGCTCCAAGGGCTCGGCGCTCGGTGAGACCGTCGGGCTGGAGGGCCGGCTTCTTTACCCGATGATCCGCTGCAAGGGCGTGCTGGAGCGCGTTGCCTGGAGCGATGCGCTCGACCACGTCGCCCACCGCATGCAGCACATCGCGGCGCGCGACGGTGCCGACGCGGTCGCGTTCTATCTCTCCGGCCAGCTCCTGACCGAGGATTACTATGTCGCCAACAAGCTGATGAAGGGCTTTGTCGGCACCGCCAATGTCGACACCAATTCGCGGCTCTGCATGTCGTCCTCGGTCGCCGGCCACCGCCGTGCCTTCGGCGCCGACACCGTGCCCGGCTGCTACGAGGATCTCGACCAGGCCGACCTACTGGTCTTCGTCGGCTCGAACGCGGCGTGGTGTCACCCCGTGCTGTTCCAGCGTATGCTGAAGAACAGGCAGGAGCGCGGCGCCCGCATGATCGTGATCGACCCGCGCCGCACCGACACCGCGAGCGACGTCGATCTGTTCCTGGGGCTGAAGCCCGGCACCGACACCGCCTTGTTCTCGGGCCTGTTCGTCCATCTCGCCGACAGCGGCGCGCTGGACCAGGCCTACATCGCGAGCAACACGTCGGGCTTCGACGACGCGCTGGTGCGCGCGCGCAACATCGCCGGCAGCGTCACTGCGACCGCGCTGGCCACAGGCCTCTCCGAGCAGGACGTCGCGACCTTCTTCAAGATGTTCCGTGACACGCCGCGCGTCGTCACGCTCTATTCGCAAGGCGTCAACCAGTCGGCGCAGGGCACCGACAAGGTCAACGCGATCCTCAACTGCCATCTCGCCACGGGCCGCATCGGCAAGCCGGGCGCCTCGCCGTTCTCGCTCACCGGCCAGCCCAACGCGATGGGCGGCCGCGAGGTCGGCGGCCTCGCCAATCAGCTCGCCGCGCACATGAATTTCACGCCGCCGGACATCGACCGTGTCAGGCGGTTCTGGAAGGCACCGCGCATCGCTACCCATGAGGGGCTGAAGGCGGTGCAGCTGTTCGAGGCGATCAACCGCGGCGAGGTCAAGGCGCTGTGGGTGATGGGGACCAACCCGGCGGTGTCGCTGCCCGACGCGGACTTCGTGCGCGAGGCGCTGAAGAAGCTCGAGCTGTTCGTGGTCTCCGAGAACGTGCTCTCCAACGACACGGTCGAAGCCGGCCCGCACGTGCTGCTGCCCGCGCTCGCCTGGGGCGAGAAGTCGGGCACGGTGACCAACTCCGAACGGCGCATCTCGCGCCAGCGCTCGTTCCTGCCGGCGCCGGGCGAGGCGCGGCCGGACTGGTGGATTCTCAGCGAGACCGCCAAACGTCTCGGCTTCGGCGACAGTTTTGACTACAAATCCGCCGCCGATATTTTCCGCGAGCACGCGGCGCTTTCGGCGTTCGAGAACGATGGCAGCCGCGATTTCGACATCGGCGCGTTGACCTCGCTATCGAACGAGGCCTTCGACGCCTTGAAGCCCGTGCAGTGGCCGGTGCGCGAAGGCGGGGCGCCCGGCGAGCGCTTCTTCGCGAGCGGTGGTTTCTTCACCAATGACGGCAAAGGCCGTTTCGTCGCGCCGGAGGTGCCGGCGCTGCGTAGCGAGACCGGCGCGTCGCGCCCCTTACGACTCAACACCGGGCGCATCCGCGACCAGTGGCACACCATGACGCGCACGGGCCTCAGCCAGCGGCTGGGCGCGCATCTGCCCGAGCCGTTCGTCGAGGTCCATCCCGACGACGCCGGCAAATTCGGCATCGCCCATGACGGCTATGCCCGCATCACGACCGATTACGGGCAGTGCATCCTGAAGGTGGTCGTCAGCGATCGGCAGCAGCGCGGCACGCTGTTCGTGCCGATCCACTGGAGCGCGATGAATGCCTCGCACGGCCGCGTCGGCGCGCTGGTGCAGTCCTTCACCGACCCGTTCTCGGGCCAGCCGGAATCGAAGGCGACGCCGGCCGCGATCGCGCCCTATGAATACGTCTTCCGCGGCTTCGCGCTGTCGCGCAAACAGCTCGACCTGCCGCCCAATCTGTTGTGGACGCGCGTCACGGTCAGCGGCGGCTTCGGCTATCTGTTCGCCGACAATGCCGACCTGTCGCGCTGGCCCGCCTGGCTCGAGGGTCGCGCGGGCGAGGATGTCGCCGAGTACCGCGATTTCGGCGGCGGCGTCTATCGTGCGGCCTCGTTCGCGGGCGATCGCATCGAGACCTGCCTGTTCGTCGGACCCGCCCATGATGCCGGCGACTGGGAGGTGGTGAAGAGCCTGTTCGTGGCCGATCAGGTCACCGACGACCAGCGCCGCATGCTGTTGTCCGGCAAGTCCGGCGAAGGCGCCGCCGCGACCGGCCCGATCGTCTGCGCCTGCTTCGGCGTCGGCCGCGGTACCATCTGCGATACCATCGCGAGCGGCGCGCGCACGACGGCCGAGATCGGCGCCACGCTCAAGGCTGGTACCAATTGCGGCTCCTGCATCCCCGAGCTGAAGCGCCTGATCGCGACGACGGAGGTCGCGCCAGTGAAGCAGGTGAAGATCGCCGGTGCGGCGGGTTAGCGGTCGGCTCTTTCCATCGTCATAGCGAGCGCAGCGAAACAATCCAGCGTCTCTCCGTGGAGACAGCCTGGATTGTTTCGCTGCGCTCGCAATGACGATGTTGATGCATTGCGCAAACTAGCTCCCCATCGTCGTCCTGGCGAAGCCAGGACCCAATATCCCGGTCAGCGTGGCGAAGGCACGCTGTTGCCACCATCTACTGCAACAACACCTACCTGTGGTAATGGGTCCTGGCTTTCGCCAGGACGACATGAATATCGAAGATCGGACCGCACATGAACACAAACCCCTTCGGCAAGACCGGTGCCAACGTCTCCGTCATCGGGCAGGGCACCTGGTATCTAGATCATGGCGATCGCAAGCGCGCGATCGCGGCGCTTCAGCGCGGGCTCGATCTCGGCATGACCCATATCGATACCGCCGAGATGTATGGCGATGCCGAGCTGGTCATTGCGGACGCGATCGCGGGTCGTCGCGACGAAGTGTTCCTCGTGTCCAAAGTGCTGCCGAGCAACGCCTCGCGCCGCGGCACCATCACGGCCTGCGAGCGTTCGCTAAAGCGGCTCAAGACCGATCGCCTCGACTGCTATCTTCTGCATTGGCGCGGCTCCTATCCGCTCGAAGACACCGTCGCTGCGTTCGAGGAACTTGTGAAGGCCGGCAAGATCAAATCCTGGGGCGTCTCCAATTTCGATGCCGACGATCTCGACGAGATGCTCGACGTCGCGGGCGAGGGCCGCATCGCCTGCAATCAGGTGCTCTATCATCTCAAGGAACGCGCGATCGAGCATGCCGTGATTCCGTGGTGCGAGCGGCACGGCGTCGCGGTCGTCGCCTATTCGCCGTTCGGCCATGACGATTTTCCGGCAAGCAACAGCAAGGGCGGCGCCGTGCTGGCGCGCATCGCGGAGGCGCGGCGCGTGACACCGCGTCAGGTCGCGCTGAGCTTCCTCACCCGTGCGATTACGGTGTTCGCGATCCCGAAGGCGTCGTCGGCGGAACATGCCGGCGAAAATGCCGCTGCCGGCGATCTCGTGCTGACGAAAGAGGAGATTGCGGCACTGGATGCGGCGTTTCCGCGCGGTCCGAAGCCGCGAGGTCTGCCCATGCTGTAGTGCAGCAAGCGCGCATTCTTAATGGAGTATTGACGCGCGCAGCCCTCAGCGCATATCGGCATCCTGTTTTCGGAAGTTGTGAACGCGGCGCATTTGTCGTTTTTTACGAGCGCTCGATTCGCATTTTTCCCGAGTTCCAGCCGTGACCCCGCCGCCAGCCGCAGCCGCAAGGCTCGACAGTATTTCCGTGTCCATGCCCGAGAAGAAGCATGTCGGCCGCCGCGCACCTGCGCGCGTCGATCATCCCTTCAAGGGCATCGCGCTGATCCTGTTGTCGACGGTGTTTCTCGGCTGCTCCGACATCACCGCGAAATATCTTTCGACCAGCCTGCCGTCGATCCAGATCACCTGGATCCGCTTCCTCACCTTCGCGCTGATGTTCACGCCGGTGATGCTGCCGGCTTCGCCGCTCTACGCGATGCGCACCCAGCGCCTCGGCCTGCACGTGATGCGCGGTGCGGCGCTGCTCGGCTCCTCGCTGTTCTTCATCACCGGCCTGCGCTTCCTGCCGATCGCGGAAGCTTCCGCTACCGGCTTCGTCGCGCCGCTGTTCGTCACCGCGCTCTCGATCGTCTTCCTCGGCGAGAAGGTCGGCATGCGCCGCTGGTTTGCGACCGCGCTCGGTCTCATCGGCGTGCTCATCATCCTGCGCCCGGGCACCAGCGCGTTTCATCTGGCGGCGTTCTTCCCCGTGGTCTCGGCGGCCTGCTGGGCCGGCACGCTGATCCTGACGCGCATGATGAGCGGCCGCGAAGCGGTCATCACCACCATGGCCTATTCCTCGTTGACCGGTCTTGCGATCCTGACCGCGATGGTGCCGTTCGTCTGGGTCACGCCGTCCTGGACCGCGATCGCGCTCGGCATCTTCATCGGCGTCGCCTCCACCGCGGGCCAGTGGATCGTCGTGCTCGCCTATCGCTACGGCGATGCGTCGGTGCTGGCGCCGTTCTCCTATACGCAGCTGCTCTGGGTCAGCATTCTCGGCTTCTTCATCTTCGGCGAAGTGCCTGATGTCTGGACCGTCGTCGGTGCGGCCTTCATCGTCGCCAGCGGTCTCTACATCGCCCATCGCGAGCGCGTCCGCCGCGCCCAGCTCCTGGTGCTGGAAGAGCGTTCCCCGAACGCCTGACGCAAGTGCGCGCATCGCGCGTCGTGCTATCAATGCCTCCAACAACACGGGAGGAGCGGATGCGCGCTGCGATCTTCAGGAACGGTGAGATTGTCGTTGGCCAGATGGTCGAGCCGAAGCCGGGCCCTGGCCAGGTGCTGGTCAAGACGCTCGCCTGCGGCATCTGCGGCTCCGACCTGCATGCGCGCCAGCACGCCCACCGCATGGTGGAGATGGCGCGGAAGGTTGGCCGCAAGCCGATGGACCTTGCCCGCGACGTCGTGTTCGGTCATGAATTCTGCTGCGAGATCGTCGACTACGGCCCTGGCACCGCGCGCATGCTCAAGCCCGGCACCCATGTCTGCTCGCTGCCGGCGCTGGTGACGCCGCAAGGCATCGAGGGCATCGGCTATTCCAACGACAATATCGGCGGTTATGCGGAAGCGATGCTGCTCAGCGAAGCGCTGCTGCTCGAGGTGCCCAACGGTCTGGCTCCCGAACATGCCGCACTGACCGAGCCGCTCGCCGTCGGCGTCCACGCCGTCGCCAAAGCCAATATCAGCGGCGGCGAGGTGCCGCTGGTGGTCGGCTGCGGACCGGTCGGGCTCGCGGTGATTGCCGCGCTGAAGATCAGGGGGCTGCATCCGATCGTCGCCGCCGACTATTCGCCGGCGCGGCGTGCGCTCGCAGCTCAGCTCGGCGCCGACATCGTGGTCGATCCCAAGGTGTCGCAGCCCTACACGGCCTGGGCCGAGCACGCGCAGATGTCAGACGCCGAGAAGGCGGCGCGACCGCCGTTCCAGGCGATGCTGCCGGCGCTCAAGCCCGCTATCATCTTCGAATGCGTCGGCGTGCCCGGTCTGTTGCAGCAGGTGTTCGAGGGCGCCCCGCGCGATGCCAGGATCGTCGTGGTCGGCGTCTGCATGGAGAGCGACAGAAACGAGCCCATGCTCGGCATCATGAAGGAGCTCAACGTCCAGTACGTGCTCGGCTACACGCCGGAGGAGTTCGCAAGCTCGCTGCGCCTGATCGCGGAAGGGCAGGTGGACGCCGCAGCCATGGTGACGGCCGAGGTCGGCCTCGACGGCGTCGCAAAAGCCTTCGCCGACCTCGCCAATCCCGAGGCGCACACCAAGATCATCGTGCAGCCGTGGCGGTGACAGTGCCGTAGGGTGGGCAAAGCGAAGCGTGCCCACCATTCTCACCGCCAACGCGGGCACATGGTGGGCACGGCGCTACGCGCCTTTGCCCACCCTACGAAACTGCGGCCCTCAGTATTTCGCAGGCACGTACATCTCCGGCGGGATCGGCCCGCGGTGGTAGTCGGGGTTACGGACGCGCGGCGGCAGCACCACCGGCGCGCGGCCGACCTCCCGGTAGGGGATCTGGCTCAGAAGGTGCGCGATGCAGTTGAGCCGGGCGCGCTTCTTGTCCACGGCATCGACGATCCACCATGGCGAGTCGGGCAGGTGGGTGTGCTCCAGCATCGTCTCCTTGGCCTTGGTGTACTGCTCCCAGCGGCTGCGCGCCTCGACGTCCATCGGGCTCAGCTTCCACTGCTTGAGCGGATCCCTGATGCGCATGCTGAAGCGGAACTGCTGCTCGTCGTCGGTGATCGAGAACCAGTACTTGACCAGGATGATGCCGGAGCGGATCAGCATCCGCTCGAACTCCGGCACCGTCTTGAAGAACTCCTGGTACTGATCTTCGGAGCAGAAGCCCATCACGCGCTCGACGCCAGCGCGGTTGTACCAGCTGCGGTCGAACAGCACCATCTCGCCGCCGGCGGGAAGATGCGCCACGTAGCGCTGGAAATACCATTGCGAGCGCTCGCGCTCGCTCGGCGCGGGAAGCGCGGCGACGCGACAGATGCGGGGATTGAGCCGCTGGGTGATGCGCTTGATGACGCCGCCCTTGCCGGCGGAGTCGCGGCCCTCGAACAGCACCACGACCTTCTTCTTTTCGCTCTGCACCCAGTCCTGGAGCTTGACCAGCTCGCCCTGCAGCCGCAGCAGCTCACGGAAATAGAGCCTGCGATCCACCGTCGGGCGGAGCGTGCCGGTCTCGTCCAGCAGCTCGTCGAGCCTGCTGTCATCGAGCTCCATCTCCAGCTCTTCGTCGAGATCGTCGGTCATTTCCCGGATGATGCGCTCGCGTTTGGCCATTTCAGGGGTGCGGTCCGATGCGGTCATGGGTCCTTCTTTCGGCAGGGTGCCTGTCGCCCGTGACCATCGGCGGGGTTTATTGCGCCCTTGTGACACCGGTTCCGAAATGACCCGGCGGGGCCATCAGACCGGCAACGCGATCGAATATTTCACCTGACTGAGCGCAAAGCTCGACTCGATCGAGGCGATGCCGTCGAGCCGGGTCAGCTTGGTCTTCAGGAAGGTTTCGTAGGAGGCGAGGTCGGCTGCGACCACGCGCAACAGATAGTCGCGGTTGCCGGTCATCAGATAGCACTCCAGCACCTCGTCCCATTTCGAGATCGCGCGCGCGAAGCGGTTGAGGTCCTCCTCCTTCTGTCGCGCCAGCTTGATCGAGATGAAGACGCTGACATGCAGGCCGAGCGCCTTCTGGTCGACGGTCGCGATATAGCGCGAGATGACGCCGCGCTCCTCCAGGAGCTTGACACGGCGATGGCAGGGCGACACCGAGAGCCCGACCTTGTCGGCGAGCTCCTGCATGGTCAGCCGGCTGTCGTTCTGGAGGTAGCTGAGGATCTTGCGGTCGATGGCGTCGAGCTCGGGCATTGGGATGAAACCTGGGTCAGGGGGCATTCGATTGGTAAAATATCCCAATATCGGCAGGTATGGCGCGAAAAATTGAGAAGTTTGGCGGGGCCGGCAGGCGTATCATCGGGGCGTCATTTTCCGGAGCATCGCCATGCCCGTCGATTCCGCGCGCCTCGAAACCCTGACCGCCCTCAGCCGCAAGGCGCTGTGGCTGTCGTCATGGACCATCCACCACGCCAACCATATCCGTGCGAACGCGGACGGGTTGAAGGTCGGCGGCCACCAGGCCTCGTCGGCCTCGCTCGCCACCATCATGTCGGCGCTGTATTTCCATGTGCTGCGCCCTGAGGACCGCGTCGCGGTGAAGCCGCATGCGAGTCCGGTGTTCCACGCCATCCAGTATCTGTTCGGCCGGCAGAGCCGCGAGAAGCTGGAGAATTTTCGCGGCTTCAAGGGCGCGCAGTCCTATCCCTCGCGCACCAAGGACGTCGACGACGTCGACTTCTCGACCGGTTCGGTCGGCCTCGGCGTCGCGCAGACGCTGTTCGCCTCGCTGGTGCAGGACTACGTCAAGGCGCATGGCTGGATGAAGGACCGCCGCGAAGGGCGGATGATCGCGCTGGTCGGCGATGCCGAGATGGATGAGGGCAATATTTTCGAAGCCTTGGCAGAAGGCTGGAAGCACGGCCTGCGCAACACCTGGTGGGTGGTCGACTACAACCGCCAGTCGCTCGACGCCGTCGTGCGCGAAGGGCTGTGGGAAAAGTTCGAGACCATGTTCCGCAATTTCGGCTGGGACGTCGTCATCGTGAAATACGGCCGCCTGATGCGCGAGGCCTTTGCCGAGCCCGGCGGCGAGGCGCTGAAGAGGTGGATCGACAATTGCCCGAACGCGCTTTATGCGGCGCTGTGCTTCCAGGGCGGCGCGGCCTTCCGCAAGCATCTCCACGACGAGATCGGCGACCAGGGGCCGATCACCAAACTGATCGACAAGCGCAGCGATGAGGAACTGCTGGCGCTGATGTCGAACCTCGGCGGCCATGACATGGCGAGCATGCTGGAGGCGTTCGAGTCCATCGACCACGACCGTCCGGTCTGCTTCATCGCCTACACCATCAAGGGCGTGGGCCTGCCGTTCCAGGGCCACAAGGACAACCATGCGGGCCTGATGACGGTCGCGCAGATGGAGAAATATCGCGAGAGCCAGAACATCCGCCCCGGGCACGAGTGGGACAAGTACGAGGGCCTCGCGCAAAGCTCGGCCGAGCTCGACGCGTTCCTCGCGCGCGTGCCGTTCAACCAGGACGGCCGCCGGCTGACCGCCCCGGTGGTCGAGGTGCCCGCGCAGCTCGCCTTCAAGCCGGCGCCGCAGATGTCCACCCAGCAGGGCTTTGGCCTCGTGCTGAACGAGATCGCGCGCGGCGACAGCGAGCTCGCCAGGCGCATCGTCACGACCTCGCCCGACGTGACCGTTTCGACCAATCTCGGCCCGTGGGTGAACCGGCGCGGCCTGTTCGCAAACGCCGAGAAGGCGGACTTATTCCGCAGCGAGAAAATTCCGTCCACCTACAACTGGGACGCCTCGCCCAAGGGCCAGCATCTCGAGCTCGGCATCGCCGAGATGAACCTTTTCATCATGCTCTCGGCGCTTGGCCTGTCGCACCAGATCAACGGCGCGCGGCTCTTGCCGGTCGGCACGCTCTACGATCCCTTCATCGAGCGCGGCCTCGATGCGCTGAACTATGCCTGCTACCAGGATGCGCGCTTCATGGTGGCGGCGACGCCGTCAGGGATCACGCTTGCGCCCGAGGGCGGCGCGCATCAGTCGATCGCGACGCCGCTGATCGGCATGGCGCAGGATGGCCTCGCCTCGTTCGAGCCAGCCTTCGTCGACGAGCTCGCCGTGATCATGGGCTGGGGCTTCAATCACATGCAGCGCGATCCGGGCGAGGGCGGTTCCGTCTATCTGCGGCTCTCGACGCGCAGCATCGAGCAGGCGCAGCGGATCATGACGCCGGAGCTTCAGCAGGGCATCACCGACGGCGCCTATTGGCTGCGTAAGCCGGGCCCCAATGCCGAGCTCGTGATCGCCTATACCGGCGCGATGGCGCCCGAAGCGATCGAGGCGACCGGCTTCATCGGCGAGAGCCGGCGTGACATCGGGCTGCTCGCGATCACATCGGCCGACCGCCTGCATGCGGGGTGGACCGCAGCACGGAAATTGCGGCGTGACAGGCGCGGCGTGCAGCACCTCAGCCACATCGAGAAGCTGCTGGCGCCGCTGCCGCGCGACTGCGGCATCGTGACCGTGATCGACGGCCACCCGTCCGCGCTCGGCTGGCTCGGCAGCGTCCGCGGCCACCGCGTCGAGTCGCTCGGCGTCGAGCAGTTCGGCCAGACCGGCAGCATCGCCGACCTCTACCGCCACTACGGCATCGATGCCAACGCCATCATCGATGCGGCCGAAAGCCTCACCACCGGCGCGCCGGTGCTGCATCGGAAGATGGCGGTGTAGTTGAGGTAACTACGTCGTCATTCCGGGGCGCGCGTTAGCGCGAACCCGGAATCTCGAGATTCCGGGCTCGGCTCTTCGAGCCGTCCCGGAATGACGCCTGAGGGAGCCTTGCCTCGTTCCCGCCATCGGCTCATATATCCTCCGTCCGCCGCAACGCTGGCCCCGCATATGGCGGGTTCAATTGCCGGCGCTTTCGTGCAAGGATGCCTGCCGAAACGCCCCCACCATGCCCCCAACAAGAGGTTAACGATGGTCAATCGCATGCAATTCTACATCGACGGCGCCTGGGTCGATCCCGCCGTCAAGAAGTCCACCGCCGTGGTCAATCCGGCGACGGAAGAGGCGATGTACGAGGTTGCGCTCGGCTCCAAGGCCGATGTCGACAAGGCCGTTGCCGCCGCCAAGCGCGCCTTTGCAACGTTCTCCCAGACCAGCCGCGAGGAGCGCGTCGCGCTGCTCACGAAAATCATCGAGATCTACAAGGGCCGCCTCAAGGAGATCGGCGCTGCCGTCTCCGACGAGATGGGCGCACCGCTGCCGATGGCGGAGAAGCTGCAGGCCGGCGCCGGCCTCGGCCATCTCATGACCACGCTCGACGTGCTCAAGAACTATCATTTCGAGGAGCCGGTCGGCACCGCCATGGTGCTGCGCGAGCCGATCGGCGTGGTCGGCATGATCACGCCCTGGAACTGGCCGCTCAACCAGATCGCCTGCAAGGTCGCGCCCGCACTCGCCGCCGGCTGCACCATGATCCTGAAGCCGTCGGAGTTTACGCCGACCTCGGCGCTGATCTTCGCGGAAATCCTCCATGAAGCCGGCGTGCCGAAGGGCGTGTTCAACCTCGTCAACGGCCTCGGCCCCGAGGTCGGCGCCGCCATGAGCGAGCATCCCGATATCGACATGATCTCGTTCACCGGCTCGACCCGCGCCGGCATCGACGTGGCCAAGCGCGCCGCGCCGACCGTGAAGCGCGTCAGCCAGGAGCTCGGTGGCAAGTCGCCGAACGTCATCCTCGAAGGCGCCGACCTCACGAAGGCGGTGACCGGCGGCGTGATGCACATGTTCAACAACTCCGGCCAGTCCTGCAACGCGCCCTCGCGCATGATCGTGCCGCTGTCGAAGATGAAGGAAGTCGCCGCGATCGCGAAGGCCGTCGCCGACAAGACCAAGGCGGGCGATCCGCGCGCCGAAGGCACCACCATCGGCCCCGTGGTCAACCGCGGCCAGTGGGACAAGATCCAGGGCCTGATCAAGAAGGGCATCGACGAGGGCGCAACGCTCGTCGCCGGCGGCCCGGGCCTGCCCGAAGGCGTCAACAAGGGCTTCTACGTCCGTCCGACCATCTTCGCCGACGTCACTCCCGACATGACGATCGCCCGCGAAGAGATCTTCGGACCGGTGCTGACCATCATCGGCGCCAAGAACGAAGCCGACGCCGTGCAGATCGCCAACGACACGCCCTATGGCCTTGCCGGCTATGTCTCGGCCGACACGGTCGAGAGCGCCAAGCGTGTCGCCCGCCAGATCCGCGCCGGCAACGTCAACCTCCAGGGCGTGCCCAACGACCGCACCGCACCGTTCGGCGGCTACAAGCAGTCCGGCAACGGCCGCGAGTGGGGCAAGTACGGCCTCGAGGACTTCCTCGAAGTGAAGGCCGTCGCCGGCTTCAACGCGGCGTAAGGCTTAGCGCCTGAACCAACATGACGCCGGAGCGGGAAACCGCTCCGGCGTTTTTCGTTTGGTCTCTCTCCCGTCATTCCGGGGCGTCGCGAAGCGACGAGCCCGGAATCCATTTTGCCTCGGACGCTGCCGCACGATGGATTCTCAGATGCGCAATTGCGCATCATAGCTCGCGCCGAAGACGGCGCGCCCCGGAATGACGGAGGAGAGAGCTGCGCCTATCCCCCCAGCGCGCCTTGCGTGTTCACATACAGCGCGTAGATCGACTGGCTCGCCGCCATGAACAGGCGGTTGCGCTTGACGCCGCCGAAGCAGAGATTGGCGCAGCGTTCGGGCAGGGCGATGCGGCCGATCATGACGCCGTCGGGCGCGAACACCACGACGCCGTCGAGCTCGGGATCGCCCATGCCCCAGCCGCACCAGAGATTGCCGTCGATGTCGCAGCGCATGCCATCAGGCGTGCCGGGACCTGCGTCGATGTGCACGCGCTTGTTGGAGATCGTGGTGCCGTCGGCTGAGACGTCATAGGCGAGGATCTTGCGGTTCGGCACGCCGCGCGATTCCACGACATACAGAATCTTCTCGTCCGGCGAGAAGCACAGCCCGTTCGGCCCGAGCACGCCCTCGGCGACGATGTTCGCCTTGCCGGTTGCGGGATCGAGCCGGTAGACGTTCGGCTCGATCTCGGGCTCGGCCTTGTAGCCTTCGTAATTGCCGAGTAGGCCGAAGGTCGGATCGGTGAACCAGACGGAGCCGTCGGATTTCACCACGACGTCGTTCGGCGAGTTCAGCCGCTTGCCGCCGAAGGAATCCATCAGCACCGTGATGCTGCCGTCATACTCGGTGCGGGTTACGCGGCGCCCGCCATGCTCGCAGGTGACGAGCCGGCCCTGGCGGTCGCGCGTGTTGCCGTTGGCGAAATTGGAGGGCTTGCGGAACACCGAGACGGCGCCGGTCTCCTCCTCCCATTTGATGATGCGCTGGTTCGGGATGTCGCTGCACAGGAGATAGCGGCCGTCGCCGAACCACACCGGACCCTCGGCCCAGCGCAGGCCGGTCGTCAGCCGTTCCACCGCCGACAGTTTCAGCCAGTATTTTTCGAAGCGGGGATCGAGTGCCTTTATCGCCGGATCGGGGTAATAGGTCGCCGGCCGCCAGCCTTGAGTGCGGGACGATGCATCGTTCATGTGCAGGTCTCGTTGTTGCGTTCCCTCTGTCCAAGTCTGCTAGCATCAGTTATCTACGGCCGCAAATCGGTCACCACAGGCGAGGGAAGACATGCCGCGTATTCTGATGACGGGAGCTTCGGGTGGAATCGGCACGAGCCTGCGAAAGCTGCTGCCGCCGATCTATCCGGATCTCCTGCTCTCCGACATCAAGCCGCCCGCCGATCTCGGCGCGAACGAAAAATTCAAGGCGGCGGATCTCGCCGATCTCGCGCAGTGCGAGGCGATCTGCGAGGGCGTCGACGGCATCATCCATTTCGGCGGCTATTCGGTCGAGGGCCCGTGGGACGACATCCTCCAGGCCAACATCATAGGCGGCTACAATCTGTTCGAGGCGGCCTACCGCAAGGGCGTCAAGCGCGTGGTGTTCGCCTCGTCCAACCACGCCGTCGGCTTCTATCCCCGCCACCACAAGATCGGGACCGATGTCACCCCGCGCCCCGATGGCCGTTACGGCGTCAGCAAGGTGTTCGGCGAGGCCGTCGGTGCGCTCTACGCCGACAAGCACGGCCTGAAGGTGACGTGCCTGCGCATCGGCAATTTCGGCGACATGCCGCTCGACCAGCGCCGGCTCTCGATCTGGCTGAAGCCCGACGACCTCGTGCAGCTCTGCCGCATCGGGCTCGAACATCCCGACATCCATTTCGAGGTCTTCTACGGCGCCTCCCTCAACGAGCGCGCCTGGTGGGACAACCACCGCGCCTACGAATTCGGCTATCGCCCCACGGGACGCGCCGAGGATTTCCGCGAGCACGCGATGGCCGAGCAGGCCAAGCTGAAGCCGGATCCGGTCGGCGACCACTACCAGGGTGGCGCATTCTGCAGCAACGAGTTCGACGGCGATGCGAGCCGCATCATCGACTGGACCAAGCGCTAGCGTCGTTGCCTGGAGGAATGCAGGTGCGCTCTCCCGGCCCCGCTTGCGGAGCCGGGAGAAATTCACTCGTGCGGTGAGCGTTGGGATTCCCGGTGGGGCGGGCCAGACTGGTGGAGGGGCCCCATCCCGAGTTGACGTGCATACGATCGTGATGGCGGCAGATATCCGAACGGCTCCTTGCGACTAACGTCTGTGTGCACACCGTAGAGTTCCGGATTTCCGTTTTTGGAAATAGGCGTTCTATTGTCGGAACACGTCAACGTTTCTTCTATGCATTGCGTTGCGCGGAAGTGACCGCCCTTTTCATTCTAGCGATTGTGGAAGCAAGATGCGCAAGATGGTTCTGTCAGGGGCCGCGGTGTTGACTGTCGTTCTCGTCGCGGCAGCATCCTGGCCAACGCCACGTCCGGATGTGGATCGATTCGGGGACAGGGTCTACGAAACCATCTGGTTCTGGCGCATCCCGGCCTACGCCTACAATCCGGCCTGGCGCGTGCGCTGGATGTGGAGCGATCCGCTCCGCGCGCAGGCAAGATGCTGCCGGATCACGCCGCAGCCAGTGTCCGGACAGGACTTGCGGGTTCCTCCGGCCGGTCAGACGATCGCGCGCTTGGCGGGCAAGTAGAGCGGCTCGCTGATCAAGAGCTTCATGGGACCGCGCGCTGAAATTCGCGCTTTCCACCTTGCGTGTGAATCGCAAGGGCGCCGAGCGTCTGATACGATCTTGAGGCGTCCGGGTGCGTCGCACGCTGCTGCCAGGCAGGCGCGTGGTTCCAGATATCTTGCATTTCTCTTCAAATGAGTTCCTTGCTTTAAGCTTAACCAGAAACCTGATCTTCGATTTACAGAAGCAATTCACAGTTTACCTTGTTCTTGAATCGGCAATTCAAGGACGCCAAACAATGCGCCGCTTAGCGCCCAACCTATGTCTTGTTATTGTTCTGGCGGCATCCAGTTTCAGCGCGCGTGCCGACGAGAACAAATCTGGCGGCAGCTCCGCGTCGCTTGTTCCCCGCGCCAGGATCGAATGTTCGCTCAAGCGCAAGCCCGGCGAACCTCTCGATCCCCCGTCAACGGCCGCCATTCCCCACGCGGAATCCTTCATTGCGAGCGAGCATTTCAAGGAGGACATCACGCCGACCGCGCCTGTCAAGATTTCGTGGCTCGGCGCGACCTTTGCGCGCCGGTTCGCCGTCAAGGTCGAAGCCGCGGACGATACGTCTCTGCAGACGCATGTTTTGAACAATCCCTCGAATTCCGGGCAGATCCTCGGCGAGCTGGGCGCTCGCGCCGAGAGCAAACTTGCCGACATCTGGTGTCTCTTGAGGCTGCAGGCCAACGGCGAAAGCGGGGCGCTGCAGACCAGCTCCGCTCCCAACCTCTTCTTTGTCCGTGACGGCGCGGGCGATCTTGGCGTGGTTGACGCCCTGTGGGGTGGCGCGGGCTGGGAAATCGGGGCCAGTCCGGTCGGAAACCAACGGGCATGGACGTCAGGCACGCGCGTCTTCTCTCACTGACATCATCCGGCCCTCGCCCGGCCTCGGGACGTTTGACCGCCGCGCCTGTGGCCCTATCCCTCCGAAGGATCGAGCATTTCGCTGAGCTTGCGAACGGCGACATTGATCGACATGCCGAGGTAGTCGCCGGAATCGCCGAACCACGAGCCGGCCAGCGGCACGGCCTGCCCCGGATGCCGCGCTATGGCCACCGGGATGAGGTCGAAGCCGGCGCTCAGGCTGTTCGTTGGATCGTAATCGAGCCAGCCGGCGCCGGGCAGGAATACCTGCACCCATGCATGGGTGGCGCCGGAGCCGGTCATCCCCACGGCGCCGCCGTCGAGCGCGGCGTCATAGAGATAGCCGCTGACGAAGCGCGCGGCAAAGCCGAGGCGGCGCAACGTCTCGATCATGAGCCAGGCGAAGTCCCGGCAGGTCCCGGATTTCGTACGCAGCGTCTCGCCGGGGGACTGGGTGCCTTCCGCATCTCTTCCGCGATAGCTGAACTCGCTGCGAAACAGGCCCAGCATCCGGCGCAGCACGTCGGCGGTCCGGTCCTGATCGCCGGCAACGAAGCTCTTGGTCCACGCCGCATGGCTGCCGTCTGGATCGTCGGCATGCGGACGCAGGTATCCTGCAAGATCGGTCCACTCATCCGGCGTGTACTGCACGGGGACTTCCTCGGCCCGCGGCTCCAGCGGAAACGTCTCCAGCCCCTTGACGCCGAAATAGATGCCGCGAACCTTGAAGGTGAAGGTCAGCTCGCTGCCGGGCTCGCTGAAGTCCATCACGGTGACGGCATTCGAGCGGGCGTCGGTGATCCAATGCACCTTTGATGGCAGACTGGTCGAAGCGGACCAGCGAAGCAGCCGGGTGGAGGCGCCGCGCCGCGGCAGGAACATGGCCCGGTGCGTGCCGAACGTCACCGGCTTTGCATAGCGATAGGTCGTCGTGTGCGTGATCTCGCCGATGATCGCCATGCATCATCCCGCTTCGCGTTGCGGAGCTCGTTGAGCGCCGTCTCACCAGGAAGAGCAGCCTGCAGCTTTCCGCTCGGCTGCTTTGGCCCATTGATCTAGATCAACGTCGTTCCCGGCGTCGTCTGGCCCATCAAGCGATCACGCATTCCTTCAGACGTTTGATGTCTCGAATTGACCGAATGGAGCGATGGACATGAGCATCCTTTGGACGATCATCATCGGATTTCTCGTCGGACTGGTCGCGAAGTTCATCATGCCCGGCGATAAGTCCGAGCCCAGAGGGTTCATTTTGACCACGGTCCTGGGAATTGTCGGCGCGTTCGTTGCGACCTGGCTCGGCCAGGCCGTGGGATGGTACCGGTTCGGGGAGGGCGCCGGCTTCATCGGAAGCGTGGTCGGTGCCATCATCCTCCTGTTTCTGTACGGCCTTTTCATGAGTCGTCAGGGGCGCGCCTGATCGATCCACATGATCGGCCGAGCATGAAAATCAAACTGCCAGCCGTCGCGTTGCTCGCACTAATCGTGTCAGGGCCGGCGCAGGCCGCGACGCTCAGCGAGGCCGAAGCAACGTTCCTCGACCAGCTCGTCACCGCATCCGCGGTGCTGGAGCAGCGATGCACCGGCTATGAGGTCGATGGTGCCGGCAGCGTTCAACTCGGCGCCCGACTGCTCGGCGGCCCCGATGCCGCGATGGCGATGATCGACGCCTATGCTGCGGCCATCAAGGCCCATGACGGCGAGAGCTACGATCCCGGAAAATTCCGCCCAGAGGTGGCCGAGTCCGCCGGAAGGACGTTCAGGCGGGTCCGGACGGACTTGATCAGGAATCCGAAACGGGCCTGCGCCGGTCATGGCGAGACCAGCGTGGCGCGCGGCCTGTTGAGACGGTACTGAATGGTCATTGCGCGCCCGGCGACGAGCGAAGCGCGTCACCGAAATCAGCCGCTGGCGATGTCGCGGCTTATCTTTTGCAACCGCGCGAAAGCTGCCCACGCTTTTGGATATTCGGCGTGTCTTGAATCGATCGAGAGCAGCGCGCGGCATGCCTCGTTGATGTCCTCCGGTGATGGGCGCATCGAAATGTCGGCCGACGACTCCGCCTGCTTCCAGCGGTCCTCGACGTCTTTCGCCAGGGCCAGTGCTTCGGACGGGGTTCGTTTCCGGGTTGATCTCGCCAATGCGTGATCCGGAGGAAATGTGGGCCACGCGGCAGGAGGTCGATCGGCTTGCCACTCACTCTCCTTGGCGACCCCACGGTTCGCGGTCGGGCTTGGTGGCTGTCCATTTGCAGCATCAGGCGGAACGGTCCGGGCGGCCAGCTCGCGGACCTGCTGCTCCATTGTGCCGCCAGATGACGATCCGCCCGCCGACGGTGCAGGCGTCGTGAGGCCGGGTGCAACCGACATGCGCACGTCGGGGGCGACTTTCTGAACGGTTCTGACGACCGACGACACGCCGGGTGACAGAGCCGGCCGCTGCTGCACGACCTTGTCCTCTTCGGTGGGGCAAGGTCGGTATCCCGAATGCTGATGCGTGATCCGTCCGTCGTCATCGATGCGGGCAAAATCAATGGCCACGGTATAGACGAAAGCGGTTCCGATGGACTGGCCGGACTTGTCCCTTGCCTCGACACCGCCGCAAACATACCTCGCCGCGCCGGCGTCAATTGAACGCAATGCGCTGAATTTGGCCGAGTCCGGATCGATCAGCGCTTTTCGGACTGCTGCGCGCGCTTTCATATGTTCCGAGGAGAACGTGCTGATCAAGACGTCCGGGTTGATGAAAGCGGGTTGGTAGTACCACACATACTCCCCGGCAAAAAATGCTGCGCCAAAGGCCGTTGCGATCAGGAGACCAGGTACATTCATGCGATTGCTCCGGGCAATGGAACCCGGCGTGGTTGTTATTTGTTCAAGAAACCATTTGGGATAGAGTCCTCTAACAACCCGTTAATTGGTTGAGCGATTGAGCAGCTTCTACCAGAAGATTATCAACTGGTTGGATGAGTTCCGCCGGGTTCCATTGCCCCGGCGAGTGGTTCATCCTTCTCCGCATCGGCTGTTGCTGCGCCGGCGGGCCGACAGGCGCACGCGCTAGCGCTCGGTTTCGCCAGAAATCCGCGCCAGATAATCCGACTTGCTGAACTGCATGTGATCGACGCAGAGCTGCGCCAATGCCCAGCTGTCGCGGCCCTTCAAGAGCTCGATCATCAGCTCGTGCTGGCGCCGCGATTGCGCGAGCCCGTCGCGGTCGGCGAGGTTCTTGGCGCGCATCGGCAGCGTCAGGTTCATGTAGTCCTGGAGCGAGCGCACCAGATAGGGATTGCCGCAGGCGGAGAACAGCGCGAGGTGGAAGGCGTCGTTGGCTTCATGGATGCCGCGCAGGTCCTGCACGTCGGCCTTGGCGCAATATTGCCGTTGCAGCGTGGTCAATTCGTCGATCAGGCCTTGCGGCGCGGGCAGGGGGATCATCAGCGCGGCCTGCCGGGTCAGCATCTCCCGGACCTCATAGATCTGCCGAACCTCTTCTGCCGAATAGAACCGCACGGTGGCGCCGACATTCTTCTCGCGGCGGACGATGCCGCGCCGCTCGGCATCCACCAGCGCCTGACGCACGAAGTGGCGCGAGGTGCCGTAAGCCGACATCAGCGCGTCCTCGGTCAGGCGCGCGCCGGGCGCAAGGCGGCCGAAGATGATGTCCTCCTCCAGCCGCGCGACCACGTCGTCCGGATCGTCGCGCCGGACCGTCATGGCGTCTGCGGTGTGAATGTCGGACATCCTCTCAGCCTTCAGCACCGGGCCGGTCCGTCCTGTGGAGCAGGGAAGGGGAGGATTGTCAATAATTTGTGTCGCGGGCGGTGCCGGGAGCCGGAAATTGCCACCATAGGCGCCGGCGTTATTGACAATCAGGGGGTAGCCTGTACGACAATGGCAAGGTGAATGGAGTGGCATGATGACGAGTGGCTTGCGCAAGGGTCTGACGAGCTATGGCGATGCCGGCTTCTCGCTGTTCCTGCGCAAGGCGTTCATCAAGGCCATGGGCTATTCCGACGACGCGCTGGAGCGCCCGATCGTCGGCATCACCAACACCTACAGCGACTACAATCCCTGCCACGGCAACGTCCCCCAGATCATCGAGGCCGCCAAGCGCGGCGTGATGCTGTCGGGCGCGATGCCGTTCGTGTTCCCGACCATCTCGATCGCCGAGAGCTTTGCGCATCCGACCTCGATGTATCTGCGCAATTTGATGGCGATGGATACCGAGGAGATGATCCGGGCACAGCCGATGGATTCGGTGATCGTGATCGGCGGCTGCGACAAGACGCTGCCTGCCCAAGTCATGGCCGCGATCAGCGCCGATCTGCCGACCGTTGTCATCCCGGTGGGGCCGATGGTGGTCGGCCACCACAAGGGCGAGGTGCTCGGTGCCTGCACCGATTGCCGCCGTCTCTGGGGCAAATATCGCGCCGGTGAAATGGACGATGCCGAGATAGAGGCGGTCAACGGCCGCCTCGCGCCGTCGGTCGGCACCTGCATGGTGATGGGCACGGCCTCGACCATGGCCTGCATGATCGAAGCGATGGGCCTGTCGCTGCCGATGAGCGCGACGATCCCCGCGCCGCATGCCGAACGCTTCCGCCTCGCTGAGGCGAGCGGCAGGGTTGCGGCCGAGATGGCCAAGACCAAGGGCCCGAAGCCGAGCGAGCTCTTGACGCCGGCATCCTTCAAGAACGCGCAGGTCGTGCTCCAGGCGATCGGCGGCTCGACCAACGGCCTGATCCATCTGACGGCGATGGCGCATCGCTCGCCGCACCGGCTCGATCTCGAAGTGTTCGACCGGATCGGCCGCGAGGTGCCGGTGCTGGTCGATCTCAAGCCGTCGGGCGAGCACTACATGGAGCATTTTCATCACGCCGGCGGCGTGCCGAAGCTGCTGGCGCAGCTCGGCGATCTCGTCGATCTCGATGCGAAGACCATCACCGGCCAGACGCTGGGTGATATCGCGGCGAATGCGGAAGACGTGCCCGGCCAGGACGCGATCCGTCCGCGCAATAATCCGATCAAGAAGGAAGGCGGCCTTGCCGTCCTGCACGGCAATCTCGCCCCGCGCGGTGCCGTGATCAAGCAATCGGCTGCGAGCCCCAAGCTTTTGCAGCACACGGGGCGCGCGGTGGTGTTCGAATCCGTCGAGGAAATGACCTTGCGGGTCGACGATCCCGATCTCGACGTGACTGCCGACGACGTGCTGGTGCTGCGCAATGCCGGCCCGAAGGGTGCGCCGGGCATGCCGGAGGCGGGCTATCTGCCGATCCCGAAGAAGCTCGCGCGCGGCGGCACCAAGGACATGGTGCGCATTTCCGACGCGCGGATGAGCGGCACGGCGTTCGGCACCATCGTGCTGCACATCACGCCCGAGTCCGCCGTCGGCGGGCCGCTGGCGCTGGTGAAGA
This sequence comes from Bradyrhizobium sp. B025, assembly GCF_042257955.1. Classification (NCBI taxonomy): domain Bacteria; kingdom Pseudomonadati; phylum Pseudomonadota; class Alphaproteobacteria; order Hyphomicrobiales; family Nitrobacteraceae; genus Bradyrhizobium; species Bradyrhizobium sp. B025. Next base: position 2,370,661 of record NZ_CP170150.1, read on the forward strand.
ACGGCGACATGATCCGGCTCGATGTTGCCAGGCGCAGCATCGAGCTGCTGGTCGACGCCGCCGAGCTGGAGCGCCGGCGCGCCACGCTCAAGCCGGCGGCGGCGCCCGAGGAGGCGCGGCGCGGCTACGCCTGGCTGTTCAATGAGACCATCATGCAGGCCGACGAGGGTTGCGATTTCGATTTCATGCAGAGGACTGGGAAGCAGACCGAGAAGGGGTGACCAACCACCCGAACGAACGCCCAGACCGCTGAAGCGGCGGGCGATAAAACAGGGGGAAACGATGATTGCACGATCCATGCGTGGGTTGGCGGTTCTGTCCGCCATGCTGTTCGTCACGGCGGCCGGGGCGCAGGAGGTGAAGCATTATCGCTTCGCCTACGACCAGCCGCGCAACACCGGCTATTCGATCGCGGGCGACCTCTTTGCCGACAAGCTCAAGGAATTGAGCAAGGGCACCATGATCATCGACCAGTATCCCGGCGCGCAGCTCGGGCAGGAGCCGCAGGTGCTCCAGCTCGTCAAAGCCGGCGACGTCGAGTTCGCCATCATCTCCTCGGCCAACACCGCGACGATCTCGCCGCAGGCCGGCGTGATGTCGCTGCACTTCCTGTTCCGCGACGAGAACCACGTCGTCAAGGGCCTGGCCGATCCCCGCGTGTTCGAAGCGCTCAAGACCATGATCGACGAGACCACGCAGGGCCTGCACGTGATCGCGACCGGCTCGCAGGGCGTGCGCCATATGTACAGCAGGCGGGAAATCCACAATGTCGGCGACGTCAAGGGCCTGAAGGTCCGCGTCCAGGCGACCGCGACCGAAGACCTGATGTTCCCGGCCTATGGCGCCCAGACCGTGCACATGCCGTTCGGCAGCGTCTACACGAGCTTGCAAACCGGCGTGGTCGACGTCGCCGAGAACAGCATCAACGTCTACCTCGTCAACAAGCACTACGAGGTCGCGCCGGTCCTCAACATCACCGAGCACGAAGCCAACAACGCGCTGGTGTTCATCTCCGACAAGCTCTGGCAGAGTCTGTCGGCGGAGCAGAAGGGGTGGGTGCAGGCGGCGGCCAACGAGATCAGCACCAAGGAGCCGCAGAAGGCGTTCGATCTCGAGCGCACGGCGGCCGACAAGCTGAAGAAGATGGGCGTCAAGATCGTCGACAATGTCGACAAGAAGAGTTTTACGACGATCGCCGATCCCTATCTCGACAAGCTCGCCAAGGAGCTCGGCCCGCATGCCGAGAAGATCAAGAATTTGATCCGGTCGGTTAACTAACGTGATGCCGGAAGACGGTGCGCTCCCTCTCCCGCTCGCGGGAGAGGGTAGGGGAGAGGGTGTCTCCGCGGAGAGACTCCCAATGAGGAGGCAGCCCTCACCCGGCGCTCCGCGCCGACCTCTCCCGCAGGCGGGAGAGGTTCACCCAACCAGCAGTCGCCGATTCAACTGAAGCATTCTGCACTAGGCCCGGGACGACGGGGACGTAAATGGCCATCGCCGACAAACTGCTCGTTCAGCGTCAACGCCACCTGAAATGGCGCGGGCTCGACTGGCTCGAGCTTGCGCTGATGATCCTGTGCGGCGTGCTCTGCTTCGGCTTCTCGCTGTCGGTGACCGCCGACATCGTCACCCGCACCATCGGCCATCCCTGGCTGTGGCTTCAGGAGGTCACCTCGACGCTGTTCATCTACGCGATCTTCGTCGGCACGGCGGCCGCGACGCGGCGCAACGATCACCTCTATCTCACTGCGATATCCGAGGCGATGCACGGGACGCCACGGCTGATCGTCGAAGTCATCATCCGCCTGGTCGTGCTCGGCGTCGCCTTCTGCCTGATCTGGTACGGCTACCAGAACTATCTCCGCGGCTTCGGTAGTTTTCGCCTGCCGTCGGGCACGCCGATCGCTTCGCTCTACGCGATCATCCCGCTCTCGGGCGTGCTGATCGGCCTGTTCACCATCGAGCAGCTCGTCAACGGCCTGCGCAACGGCTTTGACCATCCCGAGCCGCCGGGCGAGGATGCCGCGCCCGGCCTTACAGAGGCGCAGATGAGGGCGCAGCCATGAGCGCGCCTGTCGTCCTGGCGTTGATGTCGATCTGCTTCCTGTCCTTCGGTTATCTCGGCGTGCCCGTGCCGTTCTCGCTGATGGCCGGCGTCTTCATCGGCGCGATCCTGTCCGACGTCTCGCTCGCCGCCATCATCCAGAAGATCTTCGACGGCGTCGATTCCGAGGCGCTGCTGGCGATCCCGTTCTTCCTGCTGGTCGGCGAGCTCATGAGCTCGGCCAATGTGGTCGTGCGGATCGCCAACCTGTCGGTGTCGTTGGTCGGGCACATCAGGGGCGGGCTGTCCCAGGTGGTCGTCGTCTTCAGCATGTTCTTCTCGGAGATGTCGGGCTCGACCACCGCCGACGTTGCGGTGATGAGCCGCGCGCTGGGCGGCCCGATGAAGCGCGAGGGTTATGAGCCCGCTTTCATCGCCGCGATCATCGCATCCGCCTCGACGATCGCCGCGCTGGTGCCGCCGAGTATCACGGCGGTGGTCTATGGCGCGGTCGGCAACGTCTCGATCGCCGGCCTGTTCATGGCTGGCGTGGTGCCGGGCCTGATGATCGGCATCGGCCTGATGATCTACTGCTACTTCTTCGGCCCCTCCGGCCTGCGCAAGCCGCGCGCGCCGCTGCGGCAGGTGGTGTTCGCGGCCGGCGATGCGGCCCTGCCGCTGATGATCCCGGTGATCCTGCTAGGGGGCATCCTGACCGGCTGGTTCACGCCCACCGAAGCCGGCGTCGTCGCGGTGGCCTGGATCGTCCTCGTGGTCATCCCCGCGCTCAACCGCGGCCACTTCAGGAAGATCCCCTATGATTTCTGCCTCGCCGGGCTGATCTTCTCACTGCCGCTGATCACCATCGGCGCCGCCAACGCCTTTGGCTGGATGCTCGCTTACCTGCGCGGCGCCAGTTACATCGCCGAATTGATCACTTCGATCGCGGGGCACGATCCGCACCTGATCATGCTGCTGATGGTGCTGCTGTTTACCGTGGTCGGCGACTTCATCGAGCCGGTGCCGACCATCATCATCTTCATGCCGCTGGTCAACACGCTGACCGAGGCGGGCGACATCAATGCCGTGCATATGGGGGTGGTGCTGATCGCCACGCTCGCCTTCGGCCTGATCACGCCGCCTTATGGTCTGGTGCTGCTGATGGCGTCGAAATTCGTCGGCATCAGCTTTGCCAAGGCCCTGCGCGCCGCATTGCCGATCTATGTGGTATTCCTGGCGACGATCGCATTCGCGATCTATTTCCCGAGCGTCGTGCTGTGGCTGCCGCGACAGGTGCTGCCGGAGTCGGTCGGCTGCTTCAAGTCGCCGGCGGGGACGGGCTATATCTGTCCGCAGTAGCGCTACTTGCCCTTGCTCGTGAATTTCTTCACGGCGAGCCGAAACTCCTCCGTGTTCATCGCCATGATGATCTTGTGCTCCTCGGCGTCGAGCTGCTGTTTCACCGGCGTGGTGACCGCCTGGTAGACCAGCGACTTGGTGCCGGCGATCGCGGCAGGCGGGTTCTGCGCCAGACGCTCGGCGAGCTGCCGCGTCGCCGCCTTCAGCTCGGTCGCGGGAACGATCTTCGCGACCAGGCCCCATTCATGGGCCTGCTGCGCGGTAAAATTGTCCTCCGACAGGAAGATCTGGAGCGCGCGGCGGGAGCCGACCGTGCCGACAATGCCCACTGTAGAGCCGCCGTCCGGCGACACCCCGATCTTGGCATAGGCCGGCGTGAATTTGGCGTCCTCCGCGGCGATGCAGAGATCGGTGACGAAGGCGAGGCCCATGCCGGCGCCGGCGGCCGAGCCGTGGACGCTGGACAGCGACAGCTTCGGCATGCGCCGGATCGTCTCGATGAAGGCGTGATAGTGCTTGAGCAGCTCGCCGACGACAGGCGTCACCGTGCCCGCTTCGGCCGCAGCTCCAATCGTCTGCAGATCGCCGCCGGCCGAGAAGGCGCGGCCTTCGCCCTCGATCACCAGAACCCGGATGGCGTCGTCGCCCTCGATATAGGAGGCGAGCTGCTCGAGCTTTTGCGCAATGGCCAGGTTGATCGAGTTGAACGCGGCGGGGCGGTTGAGCGTGATGGTCGCGATCGGGCCGTCGATCCGCAGCAAGGCGGGATCGTCGGGTTGGGAGATGGGAGCTGGCATCTTGGAAATCCCCGGCATGAGGTCGTTCGTGCAACTAAATCGCAGAAGGCGAGGGGAGACAATCCCCGCGCACCGCTCTTGCGCAAGCCGGAACGATAGGCTCAAATGGGGCCGCCTTCGTTGAGGGACGGACACGAGCGCCGGCTCCTCCTAGGCTAGCCAAGCCAATATCAGCATGAGAGGAGACGACATGGGTCACGCTCGTGTCTCCGGAAGTGGGCTGTTCCAATGACTGGCGGTCCGGTGATCATTGTCGGTGCCGGCCATGGCGGCTACCAGGTCGCGGCATCCCTGCGGCAGGCGGGTTTTTCCGATCGCGTCTGCCTGATCAACGACGAGGCGCATCTGCCCTATCAGCGGCCGCCTCTGTCCAAGGCGTACATCAAGGGTTCGGCCGGGCCGGAGAGCCTGATGTTCCGGCCGGAGAAATTCTATGCGGATCAGAAGATCGAGCTGATCGCGGGCCGCGCGGTCTCGATCGACCGCGCCGGGCGCAAGCTGCATCTCGCATCGGGCAAGATGCTTGATTACGGCCACCTCGTGCTGGCGACGGGTGCGCGCAACCGGCTGCTCGATCTGCCCAATGCCAATCTGCCCGACGTGAAATATCTGCGCATCCTCGACGACAGCGAGGCGCTGCGAAAGATCATGCCGTCGAGGACGCGGGTGGTGGTGATCGGCGCCGGCTTCATCGGCCTCGAATTCGCAGCGACGGCCCGGATCAAGGGGCTGGAGGTCGACGTGCTCGAGCTCGCCCCGCGCGTGATGGCGCGCGCGGTGACCCCGGAGGTCTCGGAGTATTTTCAGGCGCGGCATCGTGAGGCCGGCATCCGCATTCATCTCGGTGTGCAGGCAACCAGTATCGAGGCCGAGGACGGCAAGGTCACCGGCGTCTCCTTGAGCGACGGAAGGCATCTGCCCGCCGACCTCGTCGTGGTCGGCGTCGGCGTGCTGCCGAACATCGAGCTCGCGGCCGAGGCGGGGCTGCCGGTTGCTGCCGGCATCATCGTCGACGAATATCTCTCGACGGCCGATCCCAACATCTCGGCGATCGGCGACTGCGCGCTGTTCGCAAGCCCGCGCTTCGGCGGCTCGCTGCGGCTGGAATCGGTGCAGAACGCCACCGATCACGCCCGCTGCCTCGCGGCCCGGCTGACCGGCGACCGCAAGCCTTACGACAGCCATCCCTGGTTCTGGAGCGACCAGGGTGACGACAAGCTCCAGATCGCGGGCCTCACCACCGGCTACGATCGCGTCGTTCTGCGCGGCGATCCCGCCAAAAAGGCGTTTTCGGCGTTCTGCTACAGGGGCGACAAGTTGGTCGGCATCGAGTCCATCAACCGCGCCGGCGATCACATGTTCGGCCGCAGATTGCAGGGCATGGACCGCTCGATCACGCCGGAGCAGGCCGCGGACGAGAGCTTTGACCTGAAGAGCGCGCTGGCGTGAACTCTACTCCCTCTCCCCGCAGGCGGGGAGAGGCGGAGGAAGCGCCACGCTCTACAGAGCGGCCGCCACTTCCGCGGCCGTCGGCATCGACGGCCCCGCGCCCATGCGCTGCACGCTGATCGAGGCGGCGGCGTTGGCGAAGGCGAGCGCCGTGCGCAGGGGGACTTCGTCGGCGAGTTGCGCCGCGAGCGCGCCGACGAAGCAATCGCCGGCGCCGGTGGTGTCAACCGCCTTCACCACGCGGCCGGGCACCGCAAACTCCTGGTCGCCGGCGAGGGCGAGCACGCCGCGCTTGCCGAGCGTGACGCAGATGGTCTGGTCCTCGCGCGCCTGAAGCTGCCGCGCGACCTGGATGATCCGCGCGGCCTCGTCGTTGTCGGACAGCTCGGTGCCGGCGAGGAAGCCGAGCTCGGTCTCGTTCAGCACGAGGATGTCGACCAGCTCAAGCAGCTCGCGGCCAAATTTTTGTGCCGGCGCCGGGTTCAGCAGCGTGGTGGCCTCCGCCGCCCGCGCCCGCCGGAAGAAGGCGGCAATCGTGGGGAGCGGAATCTCGAACTGGCTGATGGCGACATCGCCTTTGACGAGCGGCACGACACTGACGTCGTCGGCGCCGACCAACGCATTGCTGCCAGGAATGACCACGATGGTGTTGTCGGCCGCCGCAACCGTGATGATGGCGGTGCCGGTGTGCGCCTCCGCCGTCTCCTGAACGTAGCCGAGATCGATGCCCTGACCGGCGAGGAACGCCCTCAGCTCGGCGCCGAATGAATCCTTGCCCAGGCGGCCGATCAGCGTGGTCCGGGCGCCGAGCCGCGAGGCCGCGACGGCCTGGTTGGCGCCCTTGCCGCCGGGGAAATACAGCACCTGCTTGCCGGCGACGGTCTCGCCGACTTTTGGATGGCGGTCGGCCGTCGCCACCACATCCATGTTGATGCTGCCGGCGACGTAGACGCGCCCCATTTGAACCTCTGCGAAGACTAGGCCTTGACCTCGAACTCGTGCCTGACCTTGGCGATGTCGACAAGGGTCGGCAAGCCGGCCTCGTTGCCGAGGCGCTGGATCTTGAAGGTGGAGGCGGCGCGGGCGAAGTCGAAATGCTCGCGCCAGCTTTTGCCGGGATGGGCGAGGTAGGAATAGACATAGGCGCCGTGGAAGACATCGCCGGCGCCGTTGGTGTCGATCACGCGCTCACGCGGGATCGGCATCGCCGGCATGATCTCGACCGCGCCTGTCTCGTTGTACCAGAGCAGACCCTTCTCACCCATGGTGACGCCGCCGATCTTGCAGCCGCGGCTCTTCAGGTAATCGAGCATCTTCTCCGGCGTCAGGTCCATCTGCTCGCAAAGGCGCTCGGCGACGATCGCGACGTCGATGAATTCCAGGAGCTCGTGCGTGTTGGTGCGCAGGCCGCCGCCGTCGAGCGAGGTCAGGATGCCGGCCTCGCGGCAGACTTTTGCATAGTGGATCGCCGCATCGGGCTGGTGGCCGTCGATGTGCAGCGCGCGGCAGCCGCCGAGATTGAGGATCGGGAACGGATGGATGTGCTCGTCGTCGCGGCAGCGGACGATGGCGCGCTTGCCGTCCTTGGGCATGATGAAGGACAGCGAGGACTGGTTCACCTTTCGCGCATGCAGCGAGATCGCGTATTTCGCGCACATGTCCTGGAACATGCGCCCCAGCCAGTCATTGGCCGCCGTGGCGATCAGGTCGGGCACGATGCCGAGCTTGGCGCAGCAGAACGCCGCCGTCACCGCATTGCCGCCGAAAGAGACCGCGTAGTCGGTCGCCACGTGCTTCTCGTCGCCGGTCGGCATGTGGTCCGTGAGGAAGACGACGTCGATATAGGTCTGTCCGATAAAAAGAGCCTGCATTGGTTGTCCGTGATGCGCTGGGTGGTCCCGGCCGGCTGCTTACCTTAGCACCGCTTCGGCGGGAGCCAAAAATATTCGCAGAGCCAAAATATTTGCAGAGTCATGGCGATAGGCGCTTGAGGTCGGTATGGGGCCGGAATACGACCGTGGCAGGGCCAGCGTTGCCCGGGCAGAGCCGACGCCCCCAGGACGTTCGGTTCCGGCCCCGTCGGGAGGGAGGGAACATGATCACCGGCCTCGATCACGTCGTCGCTTTGGTCAGGGATATCGGTGCAGCCAAGGCGGCCTATCAGACGCTGCTCGGCCGCGCGCCGGCGTGGCAGAACTCGGGTGAGGGGGCCGACCGGGTGCTGTTCACTCTCGAGAACATGACGATCGAATTGATGGCGCCGAGCGGTTTCAGCGTGACCGCCGACCGGATGCGCGCGCTGCTCGACGACCAAGAGGGCGTGCTCGCCAGCCTGTGCTTTCGTGTCGCAGACATGAGCAGGATGCACCGGCGGCTGGAGCGGGTGGCCCTGAAGCCGGATCCGGTTGCCGAGGTCGAAAGCAGCGATTCTGAATCCGATGCCGTCCTGCATTGGAAACGCACGCGCGCCGCCACCGAACTCACGCGCGGCGTGCGGATGTTCTTCCTCGAGCTTGCCGAGGAGCGCCCCAGATCGGTCGCGACCGACATCGCGCCGATCGACGCGCTCGACCACGTCGTGATCACCACCGAGGATTCCGAGCGCGCCGCCGCGCTCTATGGCGCGCGGCTCGGGCTTGATCTCGCGCTCGACCGTTCGCACCAGGATTGGGGCCAGCTGATGTTCTTCCGTTGCGGCGACCTCATCGTCGAGGTGGTGCGCCGTCCTGTGGCGGGCGGTGACCTCGCGCATGACCGTCTCTGGGGCCTGAGCTGGCGGGTCGCCGACATCGACGCCACGCGCGCCCGCCTGATCGCGAGCGGCCTCGACGTCACCGAGGTGCGCAACGGCCGCAAGCCGGGCACGCGGATCATGACGGTGAGGAACGGCACCTGCGGCATCCAGACGGTGCTCCTGGAGCGCTCGCCGAAGCCGGCGGATTGAGGGTGTCATTCCGGGGCGTCGCGCAGCGACGCCCCGGAATGACGAAACATTCTCAAACGCCCGCCCGCGTGTTACACGCGTACTTTGAGAGCCCCCAGCGAGCACCCGGTTTGGCAAAGGCAAAGAGAACTCTGAGATGGCAGCGCGATCCCGAGGGGATGCGGCTGCGCATCCTCGAGGCCGCCAAGCAGGAGTTTTCCGCCCATGGGCTTGCCGGGGCGCGCGTCGACCGCATCGCGGCCAAGGCCGGCGCCAACAAGCGCATGCTGTACTATCACGTCGGCAACAAGGACGAGCTCTATCTCGCGGTGCTCGAAGGCGCCTATGACAAGATCCGCAGCGAGGAGCGCGGGCTCGATCTCGAACATCTCGATCCGCCCGAGGCCATCCGCCGCCTGATCGAATTCACCTGGGGCTATTTCCTGCGCAACCCCGAGTTCCTCTCGCTGCTCCAGACCGAGAACCTCGCACGCGCCAAGCACCTGAAGCGCTCGACCAAGGTCAAGTCGATGCACTCGCCCTTCGTCGAGATGATCGGCACCGTGGTGCGGCGCGGCGTCGAGAGCGGCGACTTCCAGGTCGCGGTCGATCCGGTGCAGCTCTACATCTCGATCGCGGCCCTCAGCTTCTTCTATCTCTCGAACTCGGCGACGCTGAGCGTGATCTTCGGCCGCGATCTGCTGGCCAAGGACGCCAAGGATGAGCGCCTCGCGCACATGGCCGGCCTCGTGCTGGCCGCGCTGACGGGGCGGTCCACGGAGTTGCTGGAGATCGTCAAGGCGCCGAAGAAGCGTGCCGCGGTGGTGCAGACGGTTTAAGGCAAACTCTTTCCCCATCGTCGTCCTGGCGAAAGCCAGGACCCATGCCGCGTGATCTGTCGATTGTATGCGGCGCTAATCCGGAACGACCAGTCTTCGCCAAACTTCTCCCTGGGGTAATGGGTCCTGGCTTCCGCCAGGACGACATCGGGGATTTGGCGCGGCCTTCAATCCCCAAACGCCGTCAAACTTGCCCGGAACCCCCGGCGCAAAACGCCACAGGGAAAGGTCTGGACAGTATTTATCCAACGAGTTAATTTCTCCCAAGAACGAACGAGAACGAAGAAGAATGCCGGGAGTGAGACGTGGCTGAATTGAAGCCGCAGAGTGCGGTGTCCAAGATGCTGAATGCGGCCTGGGTTCGGCCGTTCTTGTTCCTGGTCTTCATCGTGATCGCCTGGGATCTGGCGATCCGGCTGTTCAGGATTCCCGCCTACCAGATCCCGTCGCCGGGCGATGTCATCGCGGTGCTGCGCACCGAATGGCCGGAACTGCTGCGCCAATCCTGGCCGACCACCTATGCGACGGTCTGCGGCTTCCTGCTGTCGGCGCTGTTCGGCATTCCCGTCGCCATGCTGATCGCGGGCTCGAAGACGGTAGAGAGCTACGTCTATCCGCTGCTGGTGTTCTCGCAGTCCGTGCCGAAGATCGCGATCGCGCCGCTGTTCGTGGTCTGGTTCGGCTTCGGCATCATTCCGAAGGTGATTTCGGCCTTTCTCCTCGGCTTCTTCCCGGTGGTGGTCTCGGCGGTGCAGGGCTTCAAATCGGTCGATCCTGACATGGTCGATCTCGCCCGCGCGATGCAGGGCAGCCGCTTCCAGGTGTTCCGTGCGGTGAACCTGCCGCATGCGCTGCCGGCGATCTTCTCAGGCCTCAAGGTCTCGGTGACGCTCGCCGTGGTCGGCGCCGTCGTCGGCGAGTTCGTCGGCTCCAATTCCGGCATCGGCTACGTCATGCAGCGCTCGATCGGCACGTTCGACCTGCCGACGATGTTCGCAGCGCTGGTGATCCTCGCGCTGCTCGGCGTGATCCTGTTCTGGATCGTGGACCGGATCGAGAAGCTGGTCATTCCCTGGCATGTCAGCCAGCGCGAGGACGTGATTTTCGCCTCTTGACTTAAGCAACGGCCACCAACGGCCGAAACATAACGACAAGGGAGAGTGACGATGAAGCGGTGGATTGGGGCTGCATCGGTGGCGCTGATGGCGTTCGCGGCGATGCCGGCGCAGGCGGCCGACAAGGTCGTGCTGATGCTGAACTGGTACGTCTATGGCGAGCACGCGCCGTTCTATTACGGCAAGGCCAAGGGCATTTATGCAGCCGAGGGCATCGATCTCGAGATCCAGGAAGGCCGCGGCTCGGCTGCGACCACGCAGGCCGTCGCCGCCAAGACCGCCGATTTCGGCTATGTCGACGTGCCCACCATGATGCGCGCCGCCATCAAGGGCGCGCCCGTGGTCGCGACCGGCGTCCTGCTCCAGACCTCACCGATGTCCGCCATGGGCTTCGTCGACAAGAACATCAGGAAGCCCGAGGACATCAAGGGCAAGACGGTGGCGATCACGCCGGCCGACTCCATGACCCAGATCTGGCCGCTGTTCCTGAAGAAGACCGGCCTGAAGGAGAGCGACTTCCAGACGGTTGCGGGTGACGGCCAGACCAAGCTCAACGCGGTCATCAACGGCCAGGCCGATCTGCTGCTCGGCTACGTCATGGACCAGTCGATGAAGATCAAGGATGCCACCGGCAAGGACGTCTATCCGATCAAGTTCGCCGACTACGGCATCAACATGGTTTCGTCAGGCATCATCGCCAACTCCGACTATGTGAAGGCCAACGCCGATCTCGTCCGCCGCTTCATGTCGGCGACGACCAAGGCGGTCGAGGCCGCCGAGAAGGAGCCGAAGGCCGCGGCGCAGTCGATCCTCGATGCCAACCCGAAGGGCGGCAAGATCGACACGCTGACGCAGGGTTTTGAGCTGACCATTCCGCTGTACCGGACCGCGGAGACCAAGAGCAAGCGGCCGTTCCAGGTCACCGACCAGAACATGACCGAGACCGTCAACCTGCTGGTCGAATATGGCGGGCTCGACGCCAAGGCCAAGGACAAACCGAAGGCCTTCTACACCAACGATTATCTGCCGAAGAGCGGCTCGTGAGCGACACACACCGTCATTCCGGGATGGTCCGAAGGACCAGACCCGGAATCTCGAGCTTCCGGGTTCGCCCTTTGGGCGCCCCGGAATGACGGGCATATCGTCGAGTGGACCTGGTTAGATGAACCCAGCAACAAGACCGAATGACACCGTGCAGCCGGCCGCGCATCTGAGACTGGTGAGCGACCGGGCCGCCGGCGAGGCGTCGGGCATCAAGCTATCCGGCGTGTCGAAGACCTACCGGACGCGCGACGGCGACGTGCCGTCGCTGCGGCCGCTCGATTTCCACATCAACGAGGGCGAGTTCTTCGTCGTGGTCGGCCCAAGCGGCTGCGGCAAGTCCACGCTGCTCAAGCTGATCTCGGGACTGTTGCCGCCGTCGGCCGGCGAGATCCTGGTCGAGGGCGAGAAGGTGACGAAGCCGCACGGCAATGTCGGCATCGTGTTCCAGAACGCGCTGCTGCTGCCCTGGCGCAACATCCTGTCCAACGTGATGCTGCCGATCGACATGAAGCGGTTGCCGCGGCAAAAATATCTCGACCGCGCCAAGGCGCTGTTGAAGCTGGTGGGGCTCGAAGGCTTCGAGAAGAAGCTGCCGTGGCAGCTCTCCGGCGGCATGCAGCAACGCGCCTCGATCTGCCGCGCGCTGGTGCACGATCCCAAGATCATGCTGATGGACGAGCCGTTCGGCGCACTCGATGCGCTGACGCGCGAGCGCATGAATGTCGAGCTGATGCGGATCCAGCGCGAGACCAGGAAGACGGTGCTGCTGATAACGCATTCGATTCCCGAGGCGGTGTTCCTCGCCGACCGCGTGCTGGTGATGACCGAACGTCCCGGTGCGGTCGCCGCGATCTACGACGTGCCGCTGCCGCGTCCACGCTCGCTCGACGTGATGGCCGACCCGGTCTTCACCGAACTCGTGCAGCGCATCCGCAAGCATTTCTTCTCGCAAGGGGCATTGGATTAAAGCCATGGCGCCGCGCCTGATGCTTCGAGATATCACCTTCTTCGAACGTCCCGTGCAGTTCGCGCGGCCGTTCCGCTTTGGCGCGATCACCATCAACGCGACGCCGCAGCTGTTCGTGCGGGTCGAGATCGAGGTCGAGGGCAGGGGAAGCGCCGTCGGCACCAGCGCCGAGCTGCTGGTGCCGAAATGGTTCGACAAGCGGCCGGAGTTTTCTCCGGCGCAGACGGTCGACGGTCTGCGACGCTCGCTTCAGATCGCGCGCGGGCTTTATCTGGCGCGGACCGGATTCCTGACCGCGTTCGATCTCCATGCCGCGTGCATTGGTGCCCAGATCGCGACCTGCGCGAAGAAGAACATTCCGGCGCTTGCGGCGGCTTATGGCCCCGCGGAAATCGACAAGGCGATCCTCGATGCGCTGCTGCGCGGCGTTGAGACCGGCTTTTTCGACGGAATGGCCGGCAACATTGCTGGCATCGATGCGCGACTATCGCCCGACCTGAAGGACGCGGAGATCGCGGCGTTTCTGTCCAGTCGGAAGCCGTTGCCGCGCGTTGCTATCAGACATACCGTCGGCCTCGACGATACCGTGGAGGGCAAGGGCGGCGTCGCCGACGCTCATGAGAACGCCCGCGCGAGTTACTTCAAGCTGAAGCTGTCGGGCGATCCCGCAGCCGATGCAGCGCGATTGGCGCGGATCGGCAAGGAGCTCGATACACTTGAGCGCAGCTACAAGGTGACGCTCGATGCGAACGAGCAGTACGCCGATCTCGCGGCGTTGCAGGCCCTGATGGATCGGCTCCATCATGATTCCGACTTGCGGCCGATTGCTTCTCGCTTGCTCTATGTCGAACAGCCGATGCCGCGTGACATTACACGGCAGTCGCCGCTCGGTTCGCTCGCCGCGCGCGGCTTCATCATCGATGAAGCCGATGATTCCTACGATGCCTTCCCTGCCGCTCGGGCTCTCGGCTATCACGGTATCTCCTCGAAATCCTGCAAGGGGCTCTACAAGTCCATCGTCAACGCCACGCGCGCGGCAAAATGGAGCGGGGGCGGCGAAAAGTTCTTCGTCACCGGCGAGGACCTCACCTGCCAGGCCGGCCTTGCCGTGCAGCAGGACCTCGCACTCGGTGCCTTCCTCGGCGTCACCCACGCCGAGCGTAACGGCCACCACTACGTCGACGGCTTCGGCGACACGCCGGCCGCTGAAGCTGCGGCCTTCGCGGCTGCGCATCCCGATCTCTATGCCGATGCCGGGCAGGGCATCCGTCTCTCCATTCACAACGGCGATCTCCTGACGGGATCGCTTCATGCTGCGGGCTTTGCGACGTCGGTCCATCCGGACTGGTCGGCGCTCCGCCCGCTCGAACAGCCAACATCACCTTGGGAGTAATTGGCATGACCACCCAGCGCCTCGGCCTCATCATGAACGGTGTCACCGGCCGCATGGGGCTCAACCAGCATCTGATCCGCTCGATCGTCGCGATCCGCGACCAGGGCGGCCTCCGCTTGAAGAACGGCGACCGCATCATGCCCGATCCGATCCTGGTCGGCCGCAGCGCCGAGAAGGTCGAGGCGCTTGCAAAGCGCTTCAACATCGCGCGCTGGACCACCGACCTCGATGCGGCGCTCGCCGACAAGAACGACACCATGTTCTTCGATGCCGCGACCACGCAGGCGCGGCCGGGCCTGCTGACCCAGGCCATCAATGCCGGCAAGCACGTCTATTGCGAGAAGCCGATCGCGACCAACTTCGAGGAGGCCCTCGAGGTCGTCAAGCTCGCTAATTCCAAGGGCGTCAAGCACGGCACCGTGCAGGACAAGCTGTTCCTGCCCGGCCTGAAGAAGATCGCCTTCCTGCGCGACTCCGGCTTCTTCGGCCGCATCCTCTCGGTGCGCGGCGAGTTCGGCTATTGGGTGTTCGAGGGCGGCTGGCAGGAGGCGCAGCGGCCGTCCTGGAACTACCGCGACGAGGACGGCGGCGGCATCATCCTCGACATGGTCTGCCACTGGCGCTACGTGCTCGACAACCTCTTTGGCAACGTCCAGAGCGTGGTCTGCATCGGCAACACCGACATCCCCGAGCGTTTTGACGAGCAGGGCAAGAAGTACAAGGCGACCGCGGACGATTCCGCCTACGCGACCTTCCAGCTCGAGGGCGGCGTCATCGCCCACATCAACATGTCCTGGGTGACGCGCGTCTACCGCGACGACCTCGTCACCTTCCAGGTCGACGGCACGCACGGCTCGGCGGTCGCGGGGCTCACCGACTGCATGATCCAGGCGCGGCAGGCTACCCCGAGGCCGGTGTGGAATCCGGACGAAAAGCGGCTGCATGATTTCTACGGCGACTGGCAGAAGCTGCCGGACAATGTCACCTACGACAACGGCTTCAAGGAGCAGTGGGAGATGTTCATCCGTCACGTCTACGAGGATGCTCCTTACAAGTTCACCCTGCTCGAAGGCGCCAAGGGCGTGCAGCTCGCCGAATGCGCGCTGAAGAGCTGGAAGGAGCGGCGCTGGATCGACGTCGCCCCGATCAAGGCCTGAGGAGGGAAGCATGAACAAGCCCGTCCTGCCCAAGCCTGCTCCTTCAATGTCGTCCTTGTCGCTCAAGCTGCCGAAAGCCGATCGTTCAATCGAGACCTACCGGCTCGCGGCCTCGCGAACGTTCCCGGCGAGGCTCGAAGGCCCGCTGAACCGCATCGCATTCTCCGCCGTGCACACGGTCGCCGATCCCTTCGCCGACAACGATCCCTGGCTTTCGGTTGCCGTCGATTGGGACAAGACCATCGCCTTCCGCGAGCATGTCTGGGACCTCGGTCTCGGCGTCGCCGAAGCCATGGACACCGCGCAGCGCGGCATGGGGCTGGACTGGCCGACCTCGCTGGAGCTGATCACGCGCTCGGTCGCCGCCGCCAAGCGTCGCAACGCGCTGGTGTTCTCCGGCGCCGGCACGGACCATCTCGCGGTGGAGGATGCCAGGACCATCGACGATGTGATCCGGGCCTATGAGGAGCAGATCTCGGCGGTCGAGAAGGTCGGCGGCCGCATCATCCTGATGGCGTCGCGCGCGCTGGCAAAGCTCGGCCGCAATGCCGACGATTATGCGAAGGTCTATGACCGCGTGCTGTCGCAGGTCCGCGAGCCCGTGATCATCCACTGGCTCGGCGACATGTTCGATCCGGCGCTGACGGGATATTGGGGTACCAAGGATCTGGACAAGGCGATGGACATTGCCGTGGCCATCATCAACGCCAACGCCGCCAAGGTCGACGGCGTCAAGGTCTCGCTGCTCGACAAGCAGCGCGAGATCGACATGCGTCGTCGCCTCGACAAGCGCATCAGGATGTACACCGGCGACGACTTCAACTACGCGGAGCTGATTGCCGGCGATAGCCAAGGCTTCTCGCACGCGCTGCTCGGCATCTTCGATGCGATCGCACCAGCGGCGTCCTATGCGCTGTCGCGGCTGGCTGCCGGCGACGAGGCCGGCTTCCACGACGTGCTGGGACCGACCGTGCCGCTGTCGCGCCACATCTTCAAGGCGCCGACGCGCTTCTACAAGACCGGCGTGGTGTTCATGGCGTATCTGAACGGCCATCAGGATCATTTCACCATGGTGGGCGGGCAGGAGAGCGCGCGCTCGATGCTGCATCTGGCCGAGCTGTTCCGGCTGGCCGATCAGGCCGGCCTGCTCGCCAATCCTGAGCTGGCGACGCGGCGGATGACGACGGTGCTGGCCTCGCACGGGATCGAATCCTGATGCGCGATTTCTCGTCCGACCACCGCTGGCTGTCGCTGAATACGGCGACGGTCCGCAAGCAGGGTGACCTCGTTGAGATCATCGATGCCTGTGCAAAGCACGGCATCCGCGCCATCGATCCCTGGCGCGACCAGGTCGCGTCTGTCGGTCTCGACCGTGCCGCGCGCGCGGTGCGCGAGGCCGGGCTCGATCTGTCAGGCTATTGCCGCGGCGGCATGTTCACCTCGGATGCCTCGCGCCGGGGCGAGGTGCGCGACGACAACCGGCGCTGCGTCGATGAAGCCAAGGCTCTGGGCGCGCCGTGCGTCGTTCTCGTCGTCGGCGGCCTGCCGCAATATTCGCGGCCGGGGAGCGAGGCGTCGAAGGACATCGCGGCCGCGCGCGGGCAGGTCGAGGAGGCGCTTGCCGACATGCTCGACTATGCCAGGCAGGCAGGCCTGCCGCTGGCCATCGAGCCGCTGCACCCCGCCTACGCCGCCGACCGCGCCTGCGTGAACACCACAAAACAGGCGCTCGATATCTGCGACCGGCTCGACCCCCGCCGCACCGGCATGCTCGGCGTCGCACTTGATGTCTATCACATCTGGTGGGACCCGGAGCTGATGAGCCAGATCGCGCGCGCGGGCAGGGATCGGCTGCTTGCCTTCCATGTGTGTGACTGGCTGGTGCCGACCAGGGACATCCTCAACGACCGCGGCATGATGGGCGACGGCGTCATCGACATCAAATCGGTGCGCAAAGCGGTCGAGGCGCAGGGTTTTGCCGGCTATTCCGAGATCGAGATCTTCTCCAACGACTGGTGGGCCAAGCCGATGGACGAGGTGCTGCGCACCTGCATTACGCGGCACAGGACGGTGGTGTAGGCGCCCCGCGCGCCGCCCTTGCGCTCGTTCAAGTCTGCGTCGGCGGGATTGTCATGCGATGGACCTCCATCTTTTGACCGATGCCCTTCAGGTTCTCGTAGTTGCGCGACACCGAGCGTGAATTGACGATGTCACCGACGCCCGGCGCCTCCATCGCGGTCGCACTGATGCAAACTTCGTCGACATCGGCGAGACCTTGCACGCGTGCGGCGATATTCACGTCCTGTCCGAAATAGTCGATCCGGTCGTTGAGATTCACCGCAATCGCCCGCCCCCTGTGGACACCGACCTTGAGGCCCAGCGGCCGCGAAGCGGTTTGGTTGAATCGCGACAGCTCTTCGATCATCTCGATGGCGGCGCAAACGGCATCCTGCGGACGCTCGAACCCGGCCATGACCGCGTCGCCGATCGTCTTGATAATGGTGCCGGATCGTTCCCGGATGATCCTGTTCAAGATCTCGAAGTGTTGGCGAACCAGAAAATACGCGTTCACGTCACCGACGCTTTCGTACAGCGGGGTCGACTGCTTCAGATCGGTGAACAGGAAGGTCATGTCTGAGACCTTGATGCTCTCGCCCTCATCCACCAGCTGCGCCTTGTAGAGTTCGCGGAAGCTCGGGGTGAGCAGCAACCGCTTGCCGGAAAGAAACGGTTCATACTCGACCAGATGGGGCGCGAAACCTGGGGGATACTGGACGAACCAGAAGCGACCGCGATCGTCGGTGCGGTTCTCGATCCGGATGGTGTGCTTGCCTGGGCTGAGATCGGCCGTCTGCCGGAACGAAAACTGCCCGTCGCCGAGGACCATGTCTTTCGGTGCCGTCGGCCGGTCCGGTACATGGAAGCGGCCCGACTCAAGTTGGACCAGCGTCTCTTGCGGCTCTGCCGGCTCCCCGTCCGCGAAGAAGACCAGAAGGAGTTTGTGGCTCAAATCCAGCACCTCGAAGCGGCCAGCCGTGACCTCGAAGTCGAAGCTGCGGTGCTCATGCGCCTCGATATCGGCGAATCCCCGTGAGAGCGCGGCAACGAGCTGCTGATGCGTCATTCCGTGCGGAGCGATGAAGCCCTTGGAGAAGTTGTAGCGCAGGTAAAAATCCTCGACAGACAGCCTTTCGGGATGGCGGAATATGATGTCGCGGACGCCGCTCGAGACCGTAAATGCGACCTGAATGTAGTCGTCCAGCGCCACATCATTGATCGCGTTGCAGAACGCGCACTGAAAGCGTGGATGGACCTGGTCGAGCTCGCGGAAGCTGCCAGCGACCTGCGGGCAATAGGCGCAGATCAGCAGCCAGTCCATATCGAACAGGCCCACCTTGGCAGCGTGCACGAACAGCTCGATCGCGTCGGCCTCGGACATGCGGACGGCGCCGCCGCATTGGATGGGGTTGACGCGAAGAAGATCATAGTCGTCGGCGGTCCGGATGAAGTGCTCGAGCTCCGGCAGAACATTCGGTGCCCAGCTTCTTGCCGCTCCGAGCGCGGCGAGACGCTGGCTCAGGAGACTCTCGTTGACTGGAGACGGGACACTCATCTCACGCTCCCTGCCTGATGGGCTGACTACGCTATTGGTCTCCGGCCGAACTCCGCGACGGACGGCACCATCGCCTCGTCCGGCGCGATAGGCCCCAGGCTCTCGACGATCTCGAAACGGCCGCTCTTTGCCCGCGCGATATACATGTTCATGCGGACGTGGTGCTGGCCGGGAACCATTTCCGCTGGACCACCCGGCCCCTCGGCGATCCCCGCGTGATCAAGCGCAGCGATGACGTCCTTCTGGCGCAGCGAGCCGGCCTCGTTCACGGCCGCCGCCCAGAGCTTGATCCCGCGATAGAGGCCGGAGCAGGCGCTGCCGCCCGTGAACTGCTCCTTGCCGGGATAGCGCTTGTCGTACGCGCCGAGCAGCGTCTTGCTGAAGGGATCGCTGACGTTCTGGTAGAAGTCGAGGCAGCCGTAGAGGCCTTCCACATGCGGCGCGGGCAGCAGGCCGAGCAGGTTCTCGTCGAAATAGGTGCAGATCAACTGCCCGCCGCGGTCCTGAAAACCGGCGTTGTGGAGTTGAGCGAAGAAGGGCACCACCCCGGGTGGAACGATGGTGTTGAACACCACTTCCGCGCCGCTGGACATGATCCTCGCAACTGTTTCGTCGTACTCCATGTGATCGAGGGGATGGTATTTCTCGCCGACGATGCTGCCGCCATTGGCGGTGACGAGCCGGCGGACCCTCTCGTTCATCACGTGCGGCCAGATGTAGTCTGCGGACGGCAGGTAGAATGTCCTGGCACCGGTCTTGTGCATCAGCCAGGGAATGAGCGGGTCGAGCTGCTGCGCCGGCACCGGGCCGGTGCAGAAGATCAGCGGGTCGCATTCCTGCCCTTCGTATTGCTCGGGGTAGATGTAGAGCGTCCTGCCCTTCACGACGGCGGGGCCCTTGATGGCCTGCCGCGTGGAGCTGTAGATGCCGCCGAAGATCACATCCACCTTGTCCTGCAACACAAGCTTGGCCGCCTTGGCCTCCGCGACCGCGTCGGTCGTTGCACCGTCCTCGAGGTAGAGTTCGATCTTCCGCCCCAGCAGGCCGCCATTGGCGTTGATCTCGTCAACCACCATCCTTGCCACGTTGGCGTTTGCGCGGCCCATGAACGAAAGTGCTCCGGTCTCCTCCGCGATCATGCCGACTTTGATCGACGCTTGTGTCATGGCAGACACTCCCCTGAGCTCTGTGCCCGCAAGTCGAGGCCGCTGCGCACACCAGGAAATTCAGCGACCGACTAGTGCTACGGCCTCCTGCTCCTCGGCAGGTGCGCCTTCATTGGTCCGCACAAATACAAAGCGGGATACCACGGAGATCTGTGCGTCGGCGCTGCCATCCTGGCCGATGAGAATGAGTCCCGCTCCGCCATTGGCTACATTCAAGATGACGGGGGCGCCCTTCCACGTCCTGATCGGCTCCATTCCGATGATGAGAAATTCGCCGATCGGCTGGTCAAAATATTGCAGCCTCAGCTGTGGCCCGACTTCTGCGGCCGCGAGTCCGAAACCCAGCTGCTTGGCGCGCGCATAAATGTCCGCCAGCGGCGCGGTATCGGTCTTAAAGCCGAGTTCGGCTGCCGAGACCGCAAAAAGCTTTACGCTTGTTTTCGTGTCGCGAAGGGTAAAGGTCGGTCGTGCGAGAATTTCGCCGGCCGAGTTTCCGATGCCGCAACCTACCGCATCCATTGCGTTACTGAGGGCAAAGAAATTTGCAAACGTCCCGATTGTGATCGTCTTCCACACGGGAACATCGACGGCGGATTTAATCGGGATTTGCGGCCTGTCAGCTGACGGAGCTTTCTTGAGCCTTAGTTGGTTCTGCAGGACATCTCGCGCCGTGCATTGAGCTCTGGCTTCGCTCGCAAACAGGAGAGTGCATGCGGTACAGAGCATCGCAACAATGAGAATGCCGCAGCGGCGCCATCCTGGCGAATGACACTGTATGGCACGGCAACTGACGTTCTTGCCAGCTGTTCGGTCCATAACGGACCTCTCTTGCGCTAATGCAGCGCCAAAAAATCAAACTGTCACTTCACAATGGTCGGGCCGGTTCACAGCAGAAAAGCCGTCGTTCTTGCAGCCTATAGAGTTTGGTCCCGGAAATCCCGCAAAGGTTCAGCGACGATGACGCGGGATGACGAACTCAATATGGGTCAGCGTGGGTGCACTTCTTGCGGAGGGGCTTGAGCGCACCAGGGTAGCGATAACGGAGCGGAAGGTGCGTGCCGCGACGGCAGCGGAGATCGAGCTGCAGCTCGTGTTGGTCAGCGAGCTGGGAGTACCACCAATGATGAGGTGGACAGCCATCAGCTTTCAGGCAGAATGTCATCACCCCGATGCCGCAGCCTCGCCACAGTATGTGCCAGATCGGATGTGGTAATCGGTGGCATCAACGATCAGCAGGCTCGGCGGATGTACCCACGCCTGATGATCTTGAATGGCCCCGACGTGTCATCCGTCGGGGCCATTGTTGTCGGGGCCATTGTTGTGATCGGCGTGCAAGACTGGCGACCTTTGCCGAGCCGGCGTGGTCCAGCCTGGGACGCGTTTCGTTGCGGCGAAAGGAAAGACCGCCGGAAGGCGGTCTTGCAGTCCAATGTGCCGGGCCAAAATAGTTTCGGGATCAAACTTTGTCCGGCCCGGTCTAATTGCAAGTTAACCATCATCCAGGGAAGGCCGCTCACAATTAAGATTTCAGTCCTGAAATGGAATGCACCGGTGACTTAGGCCTCTGGGGGGCCGCCGGACGCGCTGCCATTCTGCCCCGCCAATGTCCGCGTCGTTCGGCTCGACTATTTCGCGAAAAGTCAGACGATTGCGCTGTCATCGATTGACCGTCAAACACCGGACTATCACTCGTCAATTCAATCTGCAAAGCTGTGACAACACAAATGCGCCTGTAAACAAACAAGCGCGCGAAGGAGGTTCGCAGTGGAGAAGGTGCAACGCTTGCGTGCGATGGGTTCGCTGTGCCGTCAACAGGCCGCATACAACAGCATGAACAAATGGAAGCTGCTCGCAGAAGCAGAATACTGGGATCACCTGGCCGATCTCGAGTTGTCTTCCTACTTCCAGCAATGCAACGCCGCTGGCTCGGACGAGATGGAGCGGTCTCAAGCGATCACAAAAACGGATGAGGCTGGGCAGAAGACGATTCCCGCCGCGTGAGGTCGGAACGCGGCTGTCGGCTGCATCCCGTGCCGCCGCGCGTCTCACTGGGAGCCGCGGCCCGGACTTGCGTGTTCTCGTCGAGCGTCGAAGCTGGGTGATTACGTTACCCCACCTCGTTCGGCCGCTTGCGGCGAGCGAATGCGACGTCCCCCTCACGGGCCTGCGACCTGTTGCAGCGTGTTGAAGTGCGCCTTCTGCTCGCTGCTCAGCGTGGCATAGAACTCGCCCAGGGTGGGCTCGACCACTTTGCGGCCCTCAGCATGGCCCCTCTGAATTGACTTCCGCTTTCAGCGGCAGAACGGACATTGGTCGGACTTGCCGCTGGATCGACCCGGTCGCGAATGCCCGCAAAACGGACATGCCGCTGGCAACATTGGAGCGAATGAGCGGGGATGTGACATTTTTCCACTTGCCGAGAGACGCAACAGCCTAGACTGGCTTCCAGCTGGGCCAATCGCGGCCAATGTGTGCGTTGCCAACGAGCCTGGCCGGATCTGGAAGTGACCCCCAATGAAGCATTGGATCGATTGGCTGCCGGCAATCGAAACCCTCCGCCGATATGAGGCGGCGTGGCTTCCGCGCGATATCTTCGCCGGACTCGTCCTGGCGACGATGCTGGTCCCGGTTGGAATTGCCTACGCGACAGCATCGGGCTTGCCTGGCATCGCCGGTCTGTACGCAACGATCGTGCCGCTGTTGGTCTACGCGTTGTTTGGCCCCAGCCGCATCCTCGTGCTGGGACCTGACTCGGCGCTGGCAGCCGTCATCCTCGGCGTTGTCGTCCCACTGTCTGGCGGCGATCCTCTTCGCGCCGCGACGCTCGCTGCGATGATGGCGATCGTTTCGGGGACGGTATGCATTCTGGCCGGCATCGCGCGCTTGGGTTTTGTCACCGAGCTGCTCTCCAAGCCGATACGATACGGCTATATGAACGGAATTGCATTGACCGTTTTGATCAGCCAACTGCCAAAGCTCTTCGGCTTCTCGATCGAGAGCGAAGGACCTTTACGAAGCCTATGGGCGATCGCCGATGCAATCCTTGAAGGCAAGACAAACTGGGTCGCATTCGGGATCGGGCTCGGCACGCTGACGGTCATCCTGCTGCTCCGGAACAGCAAGCGGCTGCCAGGCATTCTGATTGCGGTAGTCGGGGCAACCGCTATCGTCGGCGTGCTTGATCTTGGGACCCGTTACGGCGTGGCGGTTTTGGGTCCTCTTCCGCAGGGCCTGCCGGGTTTCGCGATCCCCTGGATCACCTACGGCGATATCGTGCCGGTACTGATCGGCGGCTGCGCAATCGCGCTGGTATCATTCGCTGACACCAGCGTGCTTTCGCGCGCCTATGCCGCACGATTGGGCACCCATGTCGATCCCAACCAGGAGATGGTGGGGCTTGGCGCGGCCAATCTGGCAACCGGCTTTTTTCAGGGCTTCCCGATCAGCAGCAGCGCTTCGCGCACTCCCGTTGCAGAGGCCGCCGGCGCCCGTACCCAGCTAACCTCAGTCGTCGGCGCGCTTGCCATCGCCATCCTTCTGCTGGTGGCGCCAAACCTCCTTCAGCATTTGCCCACCGCTGCATTGGCGGCCGTCGTAATCGCCGCTGCGATCGGCTTGTTTGAGGTCACCGACCTCAAGCGAATCTATCGGATTCAGCAGTGGGAGTTTTGGCTATCGATGGTCTGCTTTGTCGGCGTGGCGGTGCTCGGAGTGATCCCAGGAATTGGTCTGGCAATAGCAATCGCCATCGCCGAGTTCCTGTGGGACGGTTGGCGCCCACACTCCGCCGTGTTGGGTCGCGCCCATGGCGTCAAAGGCTATCACGACATCACAAGATATCCGGATGCACGCCAAATCCCCGGGCTGGTCCTGTTTCGGTGGGATGCGCCGCTGTTCTTCGCCAACGCCGAATTCTTTAAAGAGCGCGTACTGGACGCCGTGGCGAAATCGCCGACGCCCGTACGCTGGCTGGTCGTTGCGGCGGAGCCTGTCACCAGCGTGGACGTCTCCGCCGGCGATACAATCGCCGAATTGGACGAGGCATTGCACGCGCAGGGTATCGAGTTCTGCTTTGCCGAGCTGAAAGATCCAGTCAAGGACAAGCTGAAGAGATTTGGACTGTTCTCGCAGCTTGGCGAGCAATATTTCTTCCCAACCATTGGCGCAGCCGTTTCCAGTTACCTGGAAATCAATGGTGTAGAGTGGGAGGACTGGGAGGACCAAGCCAAACGTTAGGAAGTGGCATGCCGGGCTTGAATACACACGCCGATTGACCCCCGATTCCGGCCCTAATGCGAATATGCTTTTTGCAAAGCGCGCAATCAGTAACGGTGCGCACCTGCATCGTGCGGCACCGGACGTGTAGCTCCCGCAACGTCGCCGTCACGGGCCTGCGACCTGTTGCAGCGTGTTGAAGCGCGCCTTCTGCTCGCTGCTCAGCGTGGCGTAGAACTCGTCGAGGGCAGGTTCGACCAGCTTGGCGGCCGTCAGCATGGCCTCGAGCCGGCGCTGCATCGCCTCCAGCCGTCCGACCGGCGTCAGCGGCACATCGTTCGGGCAGGCCGCCTGCAGGCCCTCAACGCCTTTCGCCGTGGCCTCGCTGAGGCGGTCGAGCGCCTCCTTCTGCTTGCCCGCGGGGTGGAGCACAGCCTCGATCCTCTGGATCGGCAACTGGGTCAGGCCGGACTTCGGATCGCCGCATCCCTCTCCACTGGCTTGCTGCTGCGGCGGCGAGCGGTCGCCGATATTGGGGCCGAGCGCGTTGAAGCGGGCCTGCTGCTCGTCACTGAGCGAGTTGTAAAAATTCTCCAGTGCCGGGCGCACGATCTTGACCGCTTCCAGCGTCGCGCTGACGCGGTTCATCATTGCGCGCAAGCGGCCGGGCGGAGTTAGTGCGTAAGTGTCCGCGCAGGAGTCCTTGAACACACCGGCAGCGTTGGCAGCCGCGGTCTTCAATTGGTCGAGCAGCGCGCGTTGCTCCGGCGTCGGCCGCACCGCCCGCGCGATATCGGCAAGCGGCCAGGCGGTGACGCCCTTGTCCGGTGTGCCGCACAATTGCTGCAGCGTTTGCGGGCTCACGCTGGCGCGCTGGCGCGCGCGGGAGCCGCCGCCGGCTTGCGGATAGTCGTACGGGTTGATGCTGGCATAGGCGGCGTAGGGGCTGTCACCACCCCAGAACACGGTGTCGACGAAGTCGTCATAGGCGTACGCCCAATAGCCCGGCTCGTAGGCATAGGACCAGAACGTGTAGTCAAAAATGTCGGAATAGGCGTAAGGCCAGAACACGGGCCCAAGCCACGCCACGAACACCGCGGGATGGCGGTGTCGCCAGGCCTGCCGGGGCGCCCAGCCGCTCTGGCGGGCGACGAGGGCCGCCTGGGTTTGCGCAGAGGCCTGCTCGCGGAAGCGCTCGGCGAACCGCCCGCGCTCGGCGGCTCGCGCGGCGGCCGCCGCTGCGGTTGCCGTAGCGGCTGCAGTGGGAGCCTGCAGTCCCAGCCGCTGCTGGCGCGCCAGATCCGTCTGCTGCGTGCGCTGCTCGCGCTGCAGCAGGCGGTTCTGCGTCTGGAGCATCCGTTGCTGCTCGCGTTGCGCCCGCGCGCCCTCCGGCTTTTGCGACTGCAATTGCTGCACGCGCTGCTGCAGGCGATCGATGCGGGTCTGGCGCTCGGCGGTCTGGCGCGACAGCACCTCGCGCTGCCGCTGCTGCACCATCTGCTGGCGCTGCTGGATCTGTTGCTGATGCTGTTGCGCGCGCTGGTCGATCTGCTCCCGTCGCGACAGCCGCTCGCTCACGGCCGGCGCTGCGCCTGGGCCGGACGGGGCGGCAATATGCGGCGTCGGCCGCGGTGCCATGGCCGGACGTTGCGGCGCTGCCGGCGCGCGATGGAATTCAGGCCGCGGCGCTGCCACGTGCGGGGCGACCCGCTGCGGCGGTGCAGCGAAGTGGGGCGTCGGGCGCGGCGGTGGTGAGGCGATGTGCGGCGCGGGATGTGGCGCCATGGCCGGGCGCTGCGGCATGGCCGGGGGATGGAATGCCGGCGCGGCGGGACGCGCCATGGCTGGGGGCGCCGCCGGACGTGCCATGGCAGGTGGTGGTGCCGGCCGGGCCGCCGGCGCTGCGGCCGGACCCGGTGGTCCACCTCTTCCGTGTCCCTGGCCGAGTCCCTGGGCGGACGCGCCGACGCTCGTCGCCAGCACCGAGACACCAACCAGAAAGGCCCTCAGGCAAACGCCACGCGGACGCATGATCGTCGCTCCCAGCTCGTAATCGCCCACGACTTTCAACGCACGGGTAGCGGAATCGTTCGTTGTCGGTCGCGGCCGGCATTGCGATCTTCCGACGCAGGCAGCTTCCGGCACGCTAAGACGCGCGGTTGAGAAAGATCGGCAGCCCCTGCTTGTTGGCGTAGATGGGGCGGTAGCGCTCCGTGTTGTAGCTGCTCGCAACGTCCAATTTGCGCGGACCGAGCTTGGCGTCAGGGATGGGCACGAGGTCGTAGCGGCCCTCGACCAGCGCCGACATGAGGCCGGTCTTGCTTTCCAGCATGGCATCGTAGGCCATGTTACCGAAAGTCAAGGCCACAAGCTTGTCGATGAAGTCCGGATCGCCCGATCGCAGATCGTAGGTGAGATCGGAGGTGATTGTCTCCTCGCCGGTGCGCTGCTTGATCTCGTCGGCAAGCGATTCCGCCACGTTGGCCTTCTTGCGGTGACCGTAGGCGTCAGGCTCGCCGTATTCCCGCAGCTTGTAGCCTTCCCACTGAGCTCCCTCGCTGAGCACGATCAGCGCGTAGTTGCTTGGATTGGCGCGCTTGTCCTCGATGAGCAACTGGATCAGCTTGTCGAGGTCGACCTTATGCTCCGGTATGAGGCATCGTATCGAGGTCGCATACGCGGTGTAGAGTGCCGTAAATCCA
This sequence comes from Bradyrhizobium sp. B025, assembly GCF_042257955.1. Taxonomy (NCBI): domain Bacteria; kingdom Pseudomonadati; phylum Pseudomonadota; class Alphaproteobacteria; order Hyphomicrobiales; family Nitrobacteraceae; genus Bradyrhizobium; species Bradyrhizobium sp. B025. The sequence goes on from NZ_CP170150.1 coordinate 2,397,444, forward strand.
GCATCGCGGCCAAAGACGCGGAAAATGCCAATTCGCTCATGCGAGCCGACGGTGGTGCGCTGCCGCTGGATGGCATCGCTGGCGCGGGTGATCGCGGTCGAGAAGCCGATGCAGTACTCGGTGTTGCGGACGTCATTATCCATCGTCTTCGGGATGGCGATGATCTTGACGCCGAGTTCGTTGAGCTTGGCCGCATAACTGAGCGTGTCGTCGCCACCGATGGCGATCAGGTGTTCGATGCCAAGTCCCGAAAGGTTAGCGAGCACCCGGCTGGTGAGGTCCCATGTCTTTGTCGCGATGCCGCCGTTGGTGCTCAGCGAGACCGGAACCTCATTGCCGACGAGATGACCGGGCAGCTTTTGTATTTTGGAGGGATTGACGCGGCTCGAGTGCAGCACGGTGCCGCCGCGCCGGTCGATGGTTCGCGTGTTTTCACGGTTCAGCGGGATGACGTAGTGGGACCTGCTGTTTGGGTCGTCGAGGTTCAGGTGCGTGAGGGCCTCCCAACCACGGCGCAGACCGACAACCTCGATGTCGTCCTCACTGCCGCGATAAGTCACGCTCTTGATGACTGCATTGAGGCCGGCGACGTCGCCACCGCCCGTGAGAATGCCGATGCGTTTTCTTGCCATATCCACCTCCCGGATCGGCATGTCGTCATAGCGCCTGCATCTGTCGATTGAACGGTGAACGTCGCTCCAGCTTGTGATTGGAGGCGGTCGCTACTCGGCCGCTTCCGGCTTGCGGTCGTCGCGCAGTCGAAAACGCTTCAGCAGCCCGGACACGGTGTCGCGGAAGCCGCCATATTCCAGTTCGGAATAGGGTAGCATGGCGGCGCCAGACCAGCCCTGGCTGCGCATCTCGATGGCCTTGCGCTGGGCGCGCCGGCGGACCTCATCCCATGCCGGGTTGTCGAAGAAATCGGTGTAGGACTCGGCAAAGCGGCCTTCGCTGTCGATCGAAAAGCCGACGCAAGAAACGATCGGCAGGCAGTACATGCCGGTAACCGGCGTGTTGAGTGGCACCGGCATGAGCGGCATCACATGCGAGCCGCGTGCATCGCCGCCCACGAAGTGCGCTTTGGCGAACGGCGAGATTATTTCCTCCGGAGCTGGGAAAATCCCCTGGTTCCTGACGATCGCGACTGGATCATCCTTGCCGGTGTACTTGCCTGCGATCGCGTGGAGGCGCTGTGCCGAAACGGCCACGACGACCTCGCCATGGGTTCGAGAAATGATGCGATCGATGCCGAAGCGCTCGTTGTCGCGAAGCAGGGCGGCAATGTGGTAGCTGTCGTCTGGTGCGTCGAGCTCGAGGAGGCTGTCGCCGGTTGTGTTGTCCATGTCGATGACATGGAAACGGAATCCCTTGATCATCGGAGGCAGCATCAGCCCCGCGCAGTACATGGGGTCGGCAAAGGCGAGATAGAGCGGCAGGTTGTAGGCGCCGGGGCCGCATTTGTCGGCCGCGAACACCATGAAGGACTCCGCGGGTCGCGCGCCGGAGAGGCTGTGGTCGAAGCTGAGCTCGGCGACGCCTGGGCCGGCGCCGCGAATGTTCCCGGAAGGCGCGTCGGCGAGAAGATCCTGGCCAGCGCCATAGAGCCCGGAGGTTTTCGCGACCGAGGTGGCCGCGAGGAACGTCTTCCAGGCGAGTTGATGGACCTCGGGGCTTCCTTCGCCCCGTGTGTGCGTCATGATGATCGCAATGTCGTCGCCGGTGTGGCAGATGAAACCGTCGATCAGCAGACCATTGCAGATCGCCTTGGCAACCTCGCCCTCGACAGTCGCCATCATGCGTGAAGACGGTTTCGTATGCCCGCCAACGGAGCCAACGTCAGCTTTGATGACTGAAAGAGTGAGTCTCATGAGCGTTTCTCCGATCAGCGCAGCTCAGCGCCTCCGGCCACGGCGCTTGCTGCGCCGGGCACGGCGCTGCTCATTCGGTCAAAAACGTCCGTCGCTCCGATAGGTTCCACGCACCCGTTCATCCGGTTGCCGGGATCATGCCGAGTTTTGCTTAGGACCATGCGTCACTACTTGCTGCGCTGCACGAGTCCGGTTCTGGACCCGAAGCCAACGTTTCGGGCGTTTGCCACCTCGCCCAGCGCGTCAATGTAACCAAGCGCAGACCCATCATCAAAAAGTGGAAGACCCGAGAACCTGAGGGTGAAGCCCAGCTTTTTCGACTATCGCCTTGCAGCGAGCTAGCACCCCCAAAAGCGCTCTTGACCCTTGATCTAGATCAAACAGCGTTTGCGGCATTCTGCCCAATAGGCAGCATCCAGCGTGGTTTTCGATGTCTCCCGCAGAAGTCCGCCAGTCGGGGAAGATCGGAAGTGAGCGGCGCGCGGTCAAAGTGACGCGATTGACCCAAAGCCGTCCCAATCCTGGCGGTGCAATTTCCGCCGAAGTGGCACAGTCAGGCTCGCAAGCGTCGATAGGCGACTGCCAGACGTGGCATCTTGCGCCACGGTCCAACTGCAAGGAGCAAGCCATGATGAATCTAAAGGTTCTTGCCGCAGTCGTGATTGCGGCATCCGCCCTGTCCAGCTCTGCTGCACTGGCGCAGGCGGCCCTTTCCAATCCTGACGAATGCCAAGCTGAATTCGCGAGTTGCACGGGTCTTGGAACTGGGGGTACCCCCACCGGCGTCCATCGGCAATCAACTCGGCGCTCGGCGTATCGCCAGCCGGCGGCGGCGGCCGCTACCGTCGGCAGCTGGGGCAATTCCTACGCCATGTCCGGCGAGATGGGCTGGCACGGCAACTGGAATACGTATGCTGCCCGCAACGGCATCGTCTGCAAGCCCGGCACCTATTTCAAGGGTGCTGACGGTCTCCGGCATCTCTGCCAATAGGTCATCCGCTCTGATCAGGCGGCCCCAACGGGCCGCCTGTTTCATGCCGGAGAGTAGCTCTCGTTCTGAGTGGGCCAGCATGGAGGCAAGCAGGCGCTTGTCTGCCAGCTGATGACCGCTTCTGGCCCAGGCTGTGTGATAACCCTTTTGTCGACTGGCAGGTCGAGGGGCCCGGGATCGGTTTCGCGGCTAGAGTTGGCTCCGATACAAACTCCCCTACGCCTGCATCGCCTCCAGCAGCGTTCGGCAACCCAAGATCGCTATTACGCGTTTCATATTGTAGGCGAGCACATTGAGCGCCATCTCGGTCGCAACCTTGTGCCGTCTTCGCATCAGGAAGTGCGTCGCACCCATCCCGTCGTGCCGCGCGCCACGCATTGGCGCAGTCCTGAGCATCGAGAGTTCTACTTGACGGGCCTGCGCTTAGCCGCCGACGATGCGAAGTGACCGGCCCGCGCGACAGATTTTTGAGCAGATCCCGGACTCGTCAGGGAAGGACTCGGAGCGGACAAATGGCTGGTTACGGTCCGCTCACTTATTTCTCAACGTGACGCCAGACACCGTCCCAGTCCGCGGCCGGAGGCGCGTGACCCAAATGTGCGATTCGTTCCAGAAAGACGCGCGTCGGACCGTCGTCGGGGATCTTGCACAGGCAGCTTTCGAACGCCGTCTGCGCAGTAGACCAGTTCCGGCTGCGATATGCGGCAAGTCCTTGCGCGAACAACACCCGCAATTCGTCCCGCGTGGATTCGAGCTCGCCGGCGCGACCCATCAACTCATAAATTCGCACCGGCTCGGTTTTTCCGGCGACCGTGATGGTGTCGATTTCGCGCGCTTCAATCGCGCCTTGTGCGAGCCGGAAAGTCTCCTCGCTGATGATGATGAGGGTTCCGTAGATCTTGTTCATGCCCTCGAGGCGCGAGGCAAGGTTTACGCTGTCGCCGATAACGGTGTAAGAACGAGCGGAATCCGAGCCGATGGTGCCAATCACGGCTTCGCCGGTGGCAATACCCATCCGGATCACCAGCTCCGGTGCGTTGCGCCGCATTCCAGTGATCTCCGGTACTTGCTCTCGCAGAGCGGCAATCGCGTCCTGCTGCTCCAGCGCCGCTCGGCAAGCATCGCTTGCATGTTCGTCTCCGTTTGAAAACGGCGGCACCCAGAACGCCATGACGGCGTCCCCGATGTATTTGTCGATGATCCCACGATGGCCGTGAATGACATTGGCCACCGCGCCGAAATAGTTGTTCAAGAGGTGAACGACGGCGCTGGCGGTTAGCTGCTCGCTGATGCCCGTAAACTGCTTGATGTCGGAAAAGAAGATGGTGAGGCTGCGCCGTTCGGCCTGATCCGCGCCACTGGCGATCAGCCGGCTGACGAGCCTGGGATCGACGAATTTTCCGAAGGTGTCCTTGACGCGGTCTCGCGCGCGCAACTCGTCGACCATCCGGTTGAACGAGAGTGCCAGCTCGCCGACCTCGTCGCGGGTGGCTATCAAAACCGGCTCGGCGTTCGTGCCCAGTTCAAGCGCCTTCGTGGTTGCGACAAGCTGACGCAGACCGGAGACCACGCGTGTCGATCCGATGGCGCTAACGCCCAGACCGATGCCGCATGCCGCAACGAAAAGGGCAAGGCTCAAATAGGTGTTCAACCGCTGCCTCGCGAGAACCCTGCGGGTCGACCGGTCGGTCAGATCGGCAAGCTCACGTCGAATCTGCGAGAGATCGGGGCCGAACGCCAGGGCGAATTTGGCAAAGCCGCGCGAAATGGTCCGGGCCTCGTCGCGACGTCCCTCCGAGATAGCCGCAAGCGTGGCGTCCCCCACGGCGAGGAAGTCTTCCAGACTACGGCCCATGTACTTGAGGACGCCGGCCATGCGAGCCAGGTCGACGCGATCCTCAGTGTCGTAGCCGGGGTCGCCGGTTGCTTTGTGGAGCAAGGCTTCACCTGTCTTGACGGTATCGCGCAGCTCGTCGGCCGTTGCCCGCACTGCGGCCATCGCCGTCCGCTCCGTTCCAGCATCGGCTCGATCGGATATCAGGACACGCAAGACTTCGAGCTCGTATCTATCGGTAAGGACATCGAATTCAGAAACCATGCGCGATAACGGCAGCTCATATTCGGTGATGTTCCCGAGCTGATCGCTGTCGAGCTTTTGCGCGAAGCCGAGAACGCCGACGACTGCGCCGAAAATTGCCAGCAGAATGCCTGCAAGCAGAAAGATTTTCTTACGAATCGTCATGGTTAGCCATCGCCGCCACGGGTGAGCAAAAAGCGAAGACCGGGCGGACATGCAGTCCGCAACTCATCTAATCCTAAAGCAACGCCCTCTGACTACTCAAGGCCCCCCCTTGAGCTTGCAATATGCTAATTTGAGCCGGCATGATCCCCGGTTTTTCAGCCCGGACGTTGCACCGTGACCGATGGTCGTCACCCGGCATGGACCGAGGAAAGCCGCTTCCGCGGTGCCCCCGACGATGTGGTTATCATCCCACTTGTTGTTATCACGCTCGCCACAAACAAGATCCTGCGTTTCGTTCTTTCGATCTTGATGCGGATGCTCGACTACGCCTTCCCTTTAGCAATGCAGATTGTCTGGCTTCCGCTCTTCGCGGCCAAGGTTCTTGGCGATGTCATCGTTACCGTCATAAACGGCGCGTTGCGCTTCCTTCCCCTATCCGAGGCGAAACGTCGACAGTGGAGTAGATCGATTCGCCGGAACTGGTTGTGGTTCCGGCGGAAGATTAGCTATCGGGCGTTCGAACAAGCTGTACATGATGCGTTTGAAGGCGGCATGGCATGGGTGTTCAGAGAATGCCGGCATCTCACGCCGAACACCGCATTGCTCGTGATCCTGTGCGCGGTACTTTGGCTGCCGATCTCTTTCGGGGCTGCAACGGCGATGCACGCGGTATTGTTTGCCAAGGTCACCTCCTGGCCAGCTTGGATGCAACTTTTGCATCCGCTCGCAACCGTCATAGCTAAGAGCAAGCTTTTGGTGCTACCGGTCTACCCGGCAGCCTGGCCGCAGGCCAAGAAACATCCATTCGTTCAACTCGTATTCAAGGGCTACGAAACCATCAAGTGCGTGTATGTGATCAGAAAGGTCGGCTTTCGCTATCGGCAGGCAGAGATCGCCGGAATCGCGGCGGTTGAGAGGCTCGAGCGCACCGCCGGCCTCACATCGGCGGTGAGGTGGCTGCGCGAGGCGCATGTCGCCGAACATTTCGGCGTCGAAAAGCCCACTCAGGAATTGCGTTCGTTCTTCGCGCGATGGTCAATTAAGTTTTCAGCTGAATACTACGAAGCGAAGGAACGGCAAGCGGGTGTCCCATCATCAAACAGCAGCAAGCCGCGAACGCTGAGGTGATCATCAGTCTTAAAACCGCCAACGGCCTCACCGTGCCGCCGTCGCTGCCTGGCTGCGCAACGAGGCGCAATTTGCTGCGATGCATGAGACCGGAAGTGGCCCATCGCGTCGTCTGGCCGCGGTGCGGAATTTGATCGCTACCAGGGTACAACGGACATTGGGCAAGCCTGCACCAATCAAGCTTGATTTCTGAGGACGCGCCCTGGCAATCGCCCACAACTTTCAGCGCACAATTGGCGGAATGGTTCGTTGTCGGCCGGGGCCGGCATTGCGATCTTCCGACGCAGGCAGCCTCAAGAGAAATCCTGCGTCAGGGTCGTGGCGAACTGCTCCAGCGCCCAGTCGACCTCGTCGCTGGTGATCACCAGCGGCGGGGCGATGCGGATCGTGTGCCCGTGGGTGTCCTTGGCGAGGATGCCCTTGCCCTGGAGCGCCTCGCAGTAGCGGCGCGCGCGGCCGGCCTCGGGATGCAGCTCGACCGCCAGCATCAGGCCGCGCCCGCGTACCTCGCGGACCGTGTTGGCGCGGATGTCCTTCAAGCCTTCCAGAAGGCGCGCGCCCTGCCTGGCCGCGTTCTCGATCATGCCTTCCTCGACCAGCACGCGCATTGCCGCGCGCGCCACCGCGCAGGCCAGCGGGTTGCCGCCGAAGGTTGAGCCATGCTGCCCGGGTCGCAATGTCCCGAGCACTTCGTTGTTCGAGAGCACGGCCGACACGGGATAGAAGCCGCCGGACAAGGCCTTGCCGAGCAGGGTCACGTCCGCCTCGATTCCCTCGTGCTGTTCGGCGAGCAGCTTGCCGGTGCGGCCGAGTCCGGTCTGGATCTCGTCGAGCACCAGCATGACGTTGTTGGCCGTGCAGAGCTCCCGCACCTTGGTGAAATAGCCCGCCAGTGGAATGATGACACCGGCTTCGCCCTGGATCGGCTCGACCAGAAAGGCGACCGTGTTGGGCGTGATCGCTTGTTCGAGTGCCGCGGCGTCGCCGAACGGGATGATCCTGAAGCCCGGCGCGAACGGTCCAAAGTGTCCGCGGGTTTCAGGGTCCGTTGAGAAGCCGACGATGCCCAGCGTGCGTCCGTGGAAGTTGTCGGCGCAGACGATGATCTCGGCCTGGTCGTCCGGCACGCCTTTCACCTCGTAGCCCCATTTGCGCACCGACTTGATCGCGCTTTCGACCGCCTCGGCGCCGCTGTTCATCGGCAGCACCTTGTGGGAGCCGGTCAACGCAGCGATCTCCTCGTAGAACGGGGCGAGCTGGTCGTTGTGGAAGGCGCGCGAGGTCAGCGTCAGCCTGTGTGCCTGTTCCACCATCGCCGCCAGGATCTTAGGGTGGCAGTGGCCCTGGCTGACCGCGGAATAGGCCGAGAGGCAATCGAGATAGCGGTTGCCGTCGGTATCCCAGACCCAGACACCTTCGCCGCGCGACAGGACGACCCCGATCGGTTCGTAATTATGGGCGCCAAGGCGCGTTTCCGTTGCGAGGTAATCAATGACGGACGAGCTCATCTTTCGTCACTCCATTGCTGCGTGCCGGCGTCAACCGACTGCACCGCGCTCAAATCGGTCCGAGCCCGGCGCGATGCGCGAAGCCGCTGGTTTGCCTCCCTTTGTCAAATGGTTATGCGGATCCACCGAGGCAATCTTCCGTTAGCCTCCGCTACTGTGCATGGGGTTGTTTTCAACATTTTTGTTTCGAGGCCTCAGCCGATCGCGCAGGGCACGCTCAAAAAGCCGCGGAACCGCACCCGTCCGCCGCGCACCGGCCGGCCGTTCACGGCGTAGTTCGGGAAGCGCGCCAGGAAGCGCGAGATCGCGATGGCGCCTTCGAGCCGCGCCAGCGCCATGCCGGCGCATTGATGCGCGCCGGTGGCGAAGGCGAGGTGCCGGTTCGGCGTCCGCGCGATGTCGAAGCTTTCAGGGTCGGGAAACTGCGCGGGGTCGCGGTTGGCCGCCCCGATGCACAGCGTCACCGACGTGCCGGCATCGAGCATGACGCCGCCGAGCTCGACCCGTTCGGTGGTCATGCGGTTGCCGAGCTGGTTGGAACTCTCGTAGCGCAGCATCTCCTCCACCGCCGTCTTGATCATGTCGGGGTGGTCGATCAGCCGCTGCTTCTGATCGGGATGACGGTCGAGCGCGACGAGGCCGTTGCCGATCAGGTTGGTGGTGGTCTCGTGCCCGGCATTGAGCAGGAAGATGCAGTTGTGCAGCAGTTCCTTCTCGGTCAGCCGCTCGCCTTTCTCCCCGCCGTTACCTTCTCCCTGGATCAGGCGCGTCAGCACGTCGCGCTCGGGATTGCCGGGCTTGCCGCGCCGGCGCGCGACCAGCGTTTCGAGATAGGCGAGAAAGTCCCGCACCGCCTTGTTGCCGCGCGCGGCCGCTTCAGGCGACACCACGGGTTCGAGGGCACCGAGGATCGCCAGCGACCAGTCGCGCAGCGGCGCGCGCTCGTCATGGGGAACGTCGAGCAGATTGCCGATCACCTCGATCGGGATCGAGGCGGCGAAGTCCTCGATCAGCTCGCAGCTGCCTTTGGCAGCGATGGCGTCGAGCAGGCCGTCGACCAGCTTGATGAGATCGGCCTCCATCCCTGCAATCGCCCGCGGCGACAGTGCCCCCATGATCAGGCGGCGTACGCGGGTGTGTGCCGGCGGATCGTTGAAGACGAGGCTCGTGGTGTGATGCTCGTAGAGCGGGGTGTTGCCGTATTTCGGCGCGAACTCGCGCTTCTTGTCGGAGCTGAACGACTTGGTGTTCTTGTAGGTGGTGACGAGGTCGTCATAGCGGGTCAGGAACACGGTGCCGTTCGGCAGGCGCTTGACCGGCTCGTTCTCCCGCAGTGCACGATAGGTCGGGTAGGGGTTGTCGTAGAACTCCGGGGTCAGCTTCTCGAGGTCGAAGCTTGCCGCCAGCTCCTTCGCATCTGCGTTCATCCCGTTATACTCGCCGGTTAGGGCCGATATGCCGTTTTTGTTGTTCTGGTCGACGCGAGCATGCGTCTACAGTCTTCGCACCTTGCTAGCCGACCGGACAGGAAAATGCACGCACGCACGGATGCTGCCGACACGGCTCCTTCATGGCCGGACGATATTTTCGCGACCTTGCAACGCTTCGACGTCCGGCAGGTGCCTTACGTGCCCGATGCCGGCCATTCGAAGCTGATCCAGCGCGTGCAGGGGTCCTCCACGATGCGCGGCATTCCCTTGACGACCGAGGAGGAGGGCGTGGCGCTTCTCGCGGGCGCCTGGACGGGCGGCCAGCGCGGCGTCCTGCTGATGCAGTCGAGCGGGGTCGGCAATTGCATCAACATGCTGTCGCTGATCCCGATCCTGCGCTTTCCGTTCCTCACGCTGGTGACCATGCGTGGCGAGTGGGGCGAGTTCAATCCGTGGCAGGTGCCGATGGGATCGACCACGCAGGGCGTGTTCGAGCTCTCCGGCGTCAAGGTGCTGCGCGCCTCCAGTGCGGCCGAGGTGCCGGCGGTGATGGAGGCAGCCGCAGCGCAGGCCTATAACGCGCTCACGCCCACCGCCGTCCTGTTGTCGCAGCGCCTGATCGGCGCCAAGGTCTTCACCAAATGAGCAAGGCCAATCTCCTCGACCGCCGCCAGGTGGTCTCGACGCTGCTTGCGGACCGCAAGGACGTGGTTGCGATCGGCGGCCTCGGGGCCTCCACCAACGACATCTGCGCGGCCGGCGACCACGCCCGCAACTTCTATCTCTGGGGCGGCATGGGCGGCGCCGCGATGATCGGGCTTGGGCTGGCTTTGGCGCAGCCAAAACTGCCGGTGCTGGTCATCACCGGCGACGGCGAGATGCTGATGGGCATGGGCAGCCTTGCCACCATCGGGCTCCAGAAGCCGTCCAACCTCTCGATCGTCGTGCTCGACAACGAGGCTTATGGCGAGACCGGCGGCCAGACCAGCCACACCTCGGCGGCCGCCGACCTCGTCGGCATCGCCCGGGCCTGCGGCATCGGGGACGCGCGCGCGATCTCGACGATGGCTGGCGTCGAGGCCTTTGCCAAAGCCGTCCACGACGTCTCGGCGGGCCCGCGATTTGCCAATGTGAAGATCGACAGCGCCAGCCTTGAGCGGATCTTGCCAAGCCGGGACGGGACCTACATCGTCAACCGGATCCGCGGCGATCTCGGCTTCCAGCCGATCTAGGTCCATTCCCCGCGGCGAACCTCGTCTGCACGTGGGCCGTGCAGGCGGGGCAATTTCCACTGAAACTACAACGCTTCCAGGTTGCGATGCAGCATAATGCTTGACTTTTGCGTGGGTGAGTGCTTACTCACTATCCTATGAGCTCACTGCGAATGACGAGCGACCTGAGGCGTCAATTGATCCTCGGCGCCGCAAAGCGCTGCTTTGCCCGACACGGCTATACCGGCACCACGACCAAGAGCGTGGCGGCTGCCGCTGCCATTTCCGAAGCCCTGCTGTTCAAGCATTTCCCGTCCAAGGCGGCGCTCTACGCTGAAATTCTCAGCGATGAATGCGAGGCGGACCCGGCATTGATGGAGCTGCTCGGGCGGGTACCATCGACCGCCACTCTGGTCGAAGTGATCCGCGGCATGATCGAGCATTTCCTCGAGATCGCCGACGGGCCCGATCAGGAAGAGGCGCAGCGCCTGCGACTGATGGCCACGAGCCATTTGGACGATGGCGAATTCGCGCGTTTGCTATATGCCAAGATCGAGACGCTGATCGGGGCGATTTTCGTCGCCTCGCTCGAGCGCGCGGTTGCTGCAGGGGACGCGCGGCCGTGCACCGGCGATCCGCTCAACCTGTTCTGGTTCGCACATCATTCGGTGATGACTGTTGCGCTGACCAGGCTGCCGGCTGCGCCCTGTCTCGCTTACGGCAAGGCGAACGATCTGGAGCGCCAGCTCTGTGAGTTTCTCCTGAGAGGTATTGGACTTAACGACGCCGCAATTGCTTCGCATTTGGGCCGCGATCAGGCCGCGGATGCGGGCAAGACGGCGATTGCAGAAAGCGCATGACATGAACATCGTAACCGAACACAAGATTTCGGGCGAACCGATCGACAAGGCTCCCAAGCGTCCGGTCCGGCCGGTGCTCTGGTTCGTCATTATCGGCACGCTGCTCGGCGCGCTCGTTGGCGGCCTCGTCTGGTTCAATTACTTCCGCGGCCAGATGATCAAGCAGTTCTTCGCCAACAACAAGCCGCCGCCGACCATGGTCAGTGCGGCCGAGGCGAAGTCCGAGGTGGTGCCTAACCTGCTGACTGCGGTCGGCGGGCTTGCCGCCGTGCATCAGGTCGACGTCAGCGCCGACGTCAACGGCCGCGTCACCGAGATCAAGTTCGAGCCGGGTTCGCATGTCGAAGCCGGCATGCCGCTGGTGCAGCTGTTCGACGCGCCCGATCAGGGCGACCTCGCCAACTATAAGGCGCAGGCGACCGTCGCGCAGCTCTCGCTCGATCGTGCCAAGCAGCTCGCCTCGCGCCAGTTCGGCCCGCAGGCGACCGTCGATACCGCGCAGGCCGCCTACGACCAGGCGATGGCCGGCATCGCCAAGACCGAGGCATTGATCTCGCAGAAGCTGGTGCGCGCGCCGTTCTCGGGCGATCTCGGCATGCGCAAGGTCGAGGTCGGCCAGTATCTGACGGCCGGCACGGCGATCGTGTCGCTGACCGATCTGTCGGAGCTGTGGGCCAACTTCACGGTGACGGAAAAGGACTCGGGCAACCTCAAGGTCGGCCAGCCGGTCCGGCTGAAGGTAGACGCCTATCCGGGCCGCACCTTCGACGCCAAGATCACCACGATCGAGCCGCAGATCGCGACCGACACCCGCAACATCCGCGTGCAGGCGACCGTCGCCAATCCGGACAAGATCCTGAAGCCTGGCATGTTCGTGACCACCACGGTTGTGCTGCCGGACAAGCCGGCGGTGATCACCGTGCCGGAAACGGCGGTCGATTACACGCTGTACGGCGACTCGGTGTTCGTGATCACCGAGAAGAAGGAAGAGGATGGCAAGACCAGCCTCTCCGCGGTGCGCACTTTCGTGCAGACCGGTAGCCGGGTCGAAGGCCGCGTCGAAATCATCAAGGGTGTGAAGCCGGGCGACAAGGTCGTCGCCGTTGGCCAGCTCAAGCTGCAATCGGGCGCGCCGGTGTCGATTTCGACCGATCCGGCCCCCCAGATCCCGGCGCAGCCGCCGCGCTACTGACCCCTTGCCACCCTTAAGTGATCCGGCTCGGCCGGGTCACTTTTCTAAAGAAAAAGAAATCGAGATCGCCGCGATGGCCTTTACCGATATTTTCATCAAGCGTCCGGTTCTGTCGGTCGTCGTCAGCCTGCTGATCCTGCTGATCGGCCTGCGCGCGGCGATGGTGCTGCCGATCCGGCAATATCCGAAGCTGTCGAACACGGTCATCAACATCACGACCGTCTATCCCGGCGCGTCCGCGGACCTGATCCAGGGCTTCATCACCACGCCGATCGAGCAGGCGGTCGCCTCGGCCGAAGGTGTGGACTACATCACCTCGTCATCCGTGCTCGGCACCTCGACGATCCAGGTCTACATCAAGCTGAACTTCGATCCGAACCAGGCGCTCACCGAGGTGCTGGCCAAGACGAACTCTGTCAAATACCTGATCCCGAAGGAGTCGAACGACCCGATCGTCACCAAGACCACGGGCCAGACCACGGCCGTGATGTATCTCGGCTTCTCCTCCGAGGAGCTGTCAGGCTCGGCGATCTCCGACTATCTGACGCGCGTGGTGCAGCCGGTGCTGTCGACCGTCGACGGCGTGGCCTCGGCCGACATTCTCGGCGGCCAGACCTTTGCGATGCGGCTGTGGCTCGATCCCGTGAAGATGGCCGGCCGCAACGTGTCGCCCGCGGATGTTGCCGCCGCGATCGCCGCCAACAACTTCCAGTCCGCGGCGGGTCAGACCAAGGGCTATCTGATCGTCTCGAACATTTCCACGAACACCGGCCTGACCGACGTCAATCAGTTCAGGAAGATGATCGTCAAGGCCAAGGACGGCGGCTTCGTGCGGATGGAGGACATCGCCACCGTCGAGCTTGCAGCCCAGAGCACGGACGCGAGCGTCGCCTTCAACGGCGAGCATGCGATCTTCATCGGTGTGCAGGCGACGCCGCAAGGCAATCCGCTGACGCTGGTCAAGGGCGTGCGCGCGCTGTTCCCCGAACTGGAACGCAATCTCCCGCCGTCGATGAAGATGAAGGTCGCCTACGACTCGACCAAGTTCATCCAGTCCTCGATCGACGAGGTGGAGAAGACGCTGGGCGAAGCCGTGATCATCGTGATCGTGGTGATCTTCCTGTTCCTGGCCTCGCTCCGCTCGGTCATCATTCCCGTCGTCACCATTCCGCTGTCGATGATCGGCGTCTGCACGCTGATGCTGGCGTTCGGCTTCAGCTTCAACCTCTTGACGCTGCTCGCGATGGTGCTTGCGATCGGCCTCGTGGTCGACGACGCCATCGTGGTGGTGGAGAACATCCACCGCCATCTGGAGGAAGGGAAGACGCCGGTCCAGGCATCGCTGCAAGGCGCGCGTGAAATCGTCGGTCCCGTTGTTTCGATGACGATCACGCTCGCGGCCGTGTACGCGCCGATCGGCTTCCTCGGCGGTCTCACCGGTTCGCTGTTCCGCGAATTCGCCTTCACGCTCGCAGGCTCGGTGATCGTGTCAGGCGTGATCGCGCTGACGCTGTCGCCGATGATGTGCTCGGTGTTGCTCAAGAACACCGAAGAGGGCCGCTTCGCCAAGGCCGTCAACAAGGTGTTCGGCGCCCTGACGCGCTGGTATGGCCGCAGGCTCGATCGCTCGCTCGACTACAAGGCCATCACCGGCCTGTTCGCGGTGACGATCCTCGGGCTGGTCGGCTTCCTCTACATGCACACGTCGAAGGAGCTGGCGCCGGAGGAAGACCAGGGCATCGTGTTCGCGGTGACCAAGGCGCCGAAATACGCCAATATCGACTATGTCGATTTCTACGGCGAAAAGCTCGACGAGAAATTCCAGAAGTTCCCGGAGACCGATCTGCGCTTCGTGCTGAACGGCATCAACGGTCCGCAGGGCGGCATCGCCGGCATGCTGCTGAAGCCGTGGGAGGAGCGCAAGCGTTCGTCGATCCAGTTGAAGTCCTTGGTGCAGGCCGAGCTCTCCAAGATCGAGGGCGTGCAGGCTTTCGCCTTCAACCTGCCGCCGCTGCCCGGCGGACCCGGCGGCCTGCCGGTGCAGATGGTGATCAACTCCACCGCCGGATTCCAGACGGTCTATGAGCAGATGGAGAAGCTGAAGGACGCCGCGCGCAAGAGCGGCATGTTCATCGTCTCCGACAGCGACCTCGCCTATAACCAGCCGAACGTGCAGGTCACGATCGACCGTACCAAGGCCCAGGACCTTGGCATCAACATGCAGAACCTCGGCAGCACGCTCGCGGTGCTGCTTGGCGGCAATTACGTCAACCGCTTCAATCTCGAGGGGCGCTCCTACCAGGTGATTCCGCAGGTGCCCCGGGGCAATCGGCTGTCGCCGGAATCGCTCGGCGGCTACTATGTTACGACCAATACCGGCCAGCAGCTTCCGCTGTCGACCGTGGTCTCGATCAGGACCAAGACCGACCCGAACTCGCTGACCCACTACAACCAGCTCAATTCGGCGACGTTCTCGGCCGTGCCGATGCCTGGCGTGACTGTTGGTGCTGCGGTCGACTTCCTCGAAAGCGAGGCCAAGAAGCTGCCGCAGGGTTTCAGCCACGACTATCTCGCGGACTCCAGGCAGTATGTGCAGGAAGGCAACCAGCTCGCGATCACCTTCGGCTTCGCGCTGATCATCATCTTCCTGGTGCTGGCGGCCCAGTTCGAGAGCTTGCGTGACCCGCTGGTGATCATGATCTCGGTGCCGATGGCGATCGTCGGCGCGCTGATCCCGCTGTTCTTTGGCGTGGCGACCATGAACATCTACACGCAGGTCGGTCTGCTCACCCTGGTAGGCCTGATCACCAAGCACGGCATCCTGATGGTGGAGTTCGCCAACGAGCTCCAGGTCAACGAGCGGCTCGATCGCCGCTCTGCCATCGAAATGTCGGCCCGCATCCGCCTGCGGCCGATCCTGATGACCACGGCCGCGATGGTGACGGGTCTGATCCCGCTCCTGACCGCGACCGGCGCGGGCGCCGCCAGCCGCTTCTCGATCGGTCTGGTCGTCGTCGCCGGCATGTCGATCGGCACGCTGTTCACGCTGTTCGTGCTGCCGGCGGTCTACGTGGTGCTGGCGACCGACCATCGCGCGGCGGCCGATTCCGAGCGGAACAAGCAGGTCAACGAGCTTGACCTCGGCGCCAAGGCGCTGCGGCCGACCTGAGGCCGGAAGCAATGAAGCAAAGGGCGGTAGCGGTCAATCCGCTGCCGCCCTTTTTTGTTGTACCCGGCGACGCTGATGCGGCGGCCACCGCGGCCGCCTGGCGGGCCCTTTGCCGCGCTCGCGAGAGACAACGTCTCGTCTTCTTGCTAGATTCCGCCGGATGAGCCTCTCCCTGCATCCCGACACTCCTCAAGCCAGGACGTTGCCGAGCGCGGCCCCGGATGGGGCCGTGGCCGGCGAGGCGGTGGGGCGGGGGATCAGGACCCGGCTGTTCACCAAATACGTCGCGCTGTTCGTGGCCGTCGTCGCCGTTGCGCTGCTCGCCAACGGGCTGTTCGAAGTCTTCTTCTATTATCGTGAGCACAAGGCCTCGCTGATCCGGGTCCAGCATGAGCAGGCTGAGGCGGCGGCCGCCAAGATCGGCCAGTTCGTCAAGGAGATCGAGAGCCAGCTCGGCTGGACCACGCAGCTGCCGTGGTCGGCGGGCTCGATCGAGCAGCGCCGGTTCGACGCGCTGCGGCTGCTGCGTCAGGTGCCAGGGATCACCGAGCTCGCCCAGGTGGATTCGAGCGGCAAGGAGCGGTTGCGGGTCTCGCGGTTGGCGATGGACGCGATCGACAGTGGGATCGACCTGTCGGGGGATCCAAAGTTCACCGAGGCGGTCGCGCACAAGGTCTATTACGGGCCGGTCTATTTCCGCAGGGACTCCGAGCCCTACATGACGCTGGCGCTGGCCGGCGCGCGCAAGGATGCCGGCGTCAGCATCGCCGAGGTCAATCTGAAGCTGATCTGGGACGTCGTCTCCCAGATCAAGGTCGGCGAGCACGGAAACGCCTACGTGGTCGGGCCGGAGGGGCGCCTGATCGCGCATCCCGATATCAGCCTGGTCCTGCGCAACACCGATATGTCCGGGCTCGCGCAGGTGCGCGCCGCGCAGGCCGGAGGCGGCACCATGTCCGATCCGCTTCCTGAAGCGCGCAACATCCAGGGGCGGAAGGTGCTGACCGCATCGGCCCCGATCGAGCCGCTGCACTGGACCATGTTCGTGGAGCTGCCGGTCGAGGAGGCCTATGCCGCGCTCTATGCCTCGTTGCAGCGGCTTGCGATCGTGCTGCTCGCGGCGTCGATCTTCGCGGTGCTTGCGGGGATATTCCTCGCGCGCCGCATGGTGGGACCGATCCAGGCGCTGCGTAGCGGCGCCGAGCGGATCGGGGGTGGCGACTTCTCCCAGCGCATCGCGATCCGGACCGGCGACGAGCTCGAAGGGCTCGCCGACCAGTTCAACGAGATGGGCGCGCGCTTGCAGGAATCCTATGCCGACCTTGAAAACAAGGTCGAGCAGCGGACCGCGGAATTGAGCGAGTCGTTGCAGCAGCAGACGGCGACCGCCGATGTGCTGAAAGTCATCAGCCGTTCGGCGTTCGACCTGCAAACCGTGTTGAACACCCTTGTCGGCTCGGCGGCGCGCTTGTGTGACGCGGACGAAGGCACGATCTTTCGGCCTAGCGACGGCGTCTTCTATTTGGCGGCAAGCTGCGGGCTTGACGCGGAGCAGGAAAACAAGCTTCGGACATTCGCTTCCGTACCCGAGCGGGGAAGTGTGGTCGGGCGTACGCTGCTCGACGCCAAAACGGTTCATGTCCCGAATGTGCAGGCCGACCCGGAATATGCGCCTTCGTCCGCTCGAAGGCGTTCAAACGTGCGTACGATGCTCGGTGTGCCTCTGCTGCGAGAGGGGACGCCAATCGGCGTGTTTGTCTTGACGCGGCATATGGTGCGGCCGTTTAGCGACAAGCAAATCGAACTCGCCACCACATTTGCAGATCAGGCCCTCATCGCGATCGAGAATGTCCGATTGTTCGAGGAGGTCCAGGAACGCACCAGAGAGCTGTCGCGATCGCTCGATGATCTGCGCGCCGCGCAGGACCGGCTGATCCAGACCGAGAAGCTTGCCTCCCTCGGCCAGCTCACCGCCGGCATCGCCCACGAGATCAAGAACCCGCTCAATTTCGTCAACAATTTCTCGTCGGTTTCGACGGAGTTGATCGACGAGCTCAACGAGGTGCTCGAAGCGGCAAAGCTCGACGGCAAGACCAAGGCGGAAGTTGACGAGCTGACCGCCATGCTCAGGGGCAATCTCGAGAAGGTGGTGCAGCACGGCAAGCGCGCCGATTCCATCGTCAGGAACATGCTGGTGCACTCGCGCCAGGGTTCCGGCGAACATCGCCCCGTCGATATCAATGCGGTCGTGGAGGAGAGCCTCAATCTGGCCTATCACGGCGCGCGCGCCGAAAGGCCCGCCTTCAACGTCACGCTCCAGCGCGCATTTGACCCCGCCGCCGGCCTGGTCGACATCTATCCGCAGGAGATCACGCGCGTCTTCCTCAACCTGATCTCGAACGGTTTCTATGCTGCGGCCAAGCGCAAGGAGAGCGCGGCGGACAGTTTTGAGCCGATCCTGAGTGCCGCAACCAGGAGCCTCGGCGACACGGTCGAGATCCGGATCCGTGACAACGGCACCGGGATTCCGCCCGAGGTGAAGGAAAAATTGTTCAATCCGTTCTTCACGACCAAGCCGGCCGGTGAGGGCACCGGGCTCGGCCTGTCCATGAGCCATGACATCGTCGTGAAGCAGCACGGCGGCACGATCGACGTGAAGACCGAGCCCGGTATATTCACCGAATTCATCATAACGCTGCCGCGCACGATGGCAGCGGGCGACACTGCCGGAGGCAAGACTTGAACGTTTATATCCTGGTCGTCGATGACGAGCCCGACGTCGAGCCGCTGTTCAGGCAGCACTTCCGGCGCGACCTGCGCGCCGGCCGCTTCCAGATGGAGTTTGCTCCCTCTGCGGCCGATGCGCTGAGGCGTGCCGCCGAGGTTCGCGATCCTTCGCTGATCCTGATTCTGTCAGACGTCAACATGCCCGGCATGAGCGGGCTCGACATGCTGCCGAAGGTGCGCGCCGATTATCCGCACGTTCCCGTCATCATGATCACCGCCTATGGCGACGCCGAGACGCGCAGAAAGGCGATCGAGCGAGGCGCCCACGCGCTCCTGACCAAGCCGATCGACTTTGCGCTGCTGCGCCAGGAGATCGACACGAGGCTCGAGCAAGCCGCATGACTGCGACCATCCTTTTCGTCGACGACGAGCCGGACCTCGAGGCGCTGATCCTGCAAAAGTTTCGCAGGCAGATTCGCGATGGGCTGCTCACCCTCATGTTCGCCCGCGACGGCCTCGAGGCGCTGCAGGCACTTGAGCAGAATCCGCATGTCGACATGGTGGTCTCCGACATCAACATGCCGCGGATGGACGGGCTGTCGCTGCTGGCGAAGCTTCAGGAGGCAGAGGACAAGAAGTCGACCATCATCGTCTCCGCCTATGGCGACATGAGCAACATCCGCATCGCCATGAACCGCGGCGCGTTCGACTTCCTGACCAAGCCGATCGACTTCGCCGATCTGGAGGCCACGATCCAGAAGACCATCGGCCACGTGGAGATGCTGCGTGAGGTGCGGCGGCGTCAGATGGAAGCCGAGCGCGCCCATGCCTCACTGTCGCGCTTCTTCTCGCCGGAGATCGCAAGGCGTCTGGCGGCGGATGTCGAAGGCAGCATGGAGGTGCAGTGGCGCGATGTCGCCACCCTCTTCACCGACATCACCGGCTTCACGTCGCTGGTCGAGAGCGCGGCCCCGCAGACGCTCGGCGAGCTCCTCAACGAGTATGTCGGCGGCATGACCGAGATCGTCTTCGCGCATGAGGGGACGGTCGCCAAAATCATCGGCGATGCGATTCAGGTGCTGTTCAACGCGCCTGGCGACCAGCCGGACTATGCGACGCGCGCGGTCGCCTGTGCGCATGATCTCGATGCCTGGGCGGAGGATTTCTCCGCGCGCTGGAAGGCGAGAGGCGTCAATTTCGGGGCGACCCGCATCGGCGCCCATGCGGGCCCGGCGCTGGTCGGCAATTTCGGCGGCAATCGTTTCTTCGATTACACCGCCTATGGCGACTCCATCAATATCGCGGCGCGTCTGGAGGCTGCGAACAAGCATCTGGGAACACGCATCTGCGTCAGTGCCAGCATCGCCGAGGGGGCCGCAAATTTCCATGGCCGTCCCGTCGGTGACCTGATGCTGCGCGGACGCAGCGAACCCCTGCGTGCGTTCGAACCGCTGGCAACGGCGAAATTCGAGTCGGCGGCGACAACGCGGTACTCCGAAGCCTTCGCCAAGATGGAGGCCGGCGACGCAGCCGCCATGCCGGCTTTTGCCGCGCTGGTCGGGATGCACGCCGACGATGCGCTGGCCGGTTTTCACCTGAGGCGCCTGCTCAACGGCGCCAAGGGCATTCGCATGCAACTGGAATAGGAGTTCGTCATGACGCGTGAGTTCTCTGCGGGCAATTATCGTTTCATTCCATCCGTGTTCCAGTATTCGGCCGGCGCGGCCGCGGATGACGGCTATGAGATCGAGCGCGTCCGGCTCGATCGCCTGGTGCCGCTTGCCGAGGGCTTTGCGCTCACGGCGAAATTCATCCAGGAAGCCGGACGTCCGCTGACGGCGTTCTGCGCCTGCGAGTTGCGCTCACCGGCCGCCTTCAGCGAGGAGGGCTTTCGTGCGTTCAACCTGCACTATGTGAAGACGCTATCCGAATGGGGCATCTTCGACGGCACCACAAATCCGGTGGCGCGCAGCAATGTCTGTCCCGAGATCGATCCGCCGACCGAGCCATCGTTTTACGCGTTCTCCTTCACGCGCCCGACGCGGTCGAAGGCGCCGAGCTTCGTGATCGCCGGCGGTGCCGAAGCACGCGAGGGCAGCGGAACTTATGTCGAGCGCACGGTGCGCTACCGCGACCTTAGCCCGGAGGGGCTGCGCGAGAAGGTACGGTTCACCACCACCTCGCAGATGGAAAACCGGATGGCGGCCTTCGGCTTCGGCTGGAAGGACACCACCGGCGTGCAGGCCTATTCCGTGCATGACTTCCACCACGCGCTGGTCGACGAACTGGTCCGCCGCGGCGCGCTGCGCTCCGGCCTGACCTGGCATTATGCCCGCCCGCCGGTGGTCGATCTCGAATACGAGATGGATTGCCGCCGCGTGATGCGCGAGGCAGTGATCTAGCGCTGGCGGTTGATCTTTACCTCTCCCCGTCGGGGAGAGGAGCTAGCTTTATCGCTGCCTTGGATCGAGCGCGTCGCGCAGGCCGTCGCCCAGCAGGTTCAGCGACAGCACCACGAGGAAGATCGCAAGCCCCGGCCAGATCGCCATCCAGGGCGCCTGGGTCAGGAAGCGCTGCGCCGCGTTGAGCATGCTGCCCCAGGACGGTGCCGGCGGCTGCTGACCAAGGCCAAGGAACGAGAGCGCCGCCTCGGCGATGATGGCGGCGGCGATCGACAGCGTCGCCTGCACCAGCAGCGCCGGCAGGATGTTGGGCAGGATGTGCGAGAACGCGATCCGCCAGCCGGGGTTGCCGAGCGCGCGCGCGGCCTCGACATAATCCTCGGCCTTGACGCTCAGCACCTGGCCGCGGGTCAGGCGGATGAAGATCGGGGTCGCCGAGATGCCGATCGCGATCATCGCATTGCCAAGGCTCGGACCGAGAAACGCGGCCAGCGCGATCGCCAGGATCAGGAACGGGCAGGCCAGCATCGCGTCCGTGATCCGGCTGATCAGCGCATCGACAAATCCGCCGCGATAGCCGGCAAGCAGGCCGAGCGGCACGCCGACGCCGAGCGCGATCGCGACCGAGATCAGGCCCGCGAGCAGGGAGGCGCGCGCGCCGTAGACGACGCGGCTGAGGATGTCGCGGCCGAGCTCGTCGGTGCCGAACCAGTGCGCCGCGGTCGGCGGCTTGCGTACCAGGCTCCAGCTCGTCGCGATGGGATCGTAGGGGACGATGAGAGGAGCAAGCGCCGCAAGCAGGATGAACGCCGTGATCACGACGAGTCCGAATACGGCGGCCTTGCGCTTGAACAACCGCCGCCGTGCGCGGCGCGCCGGGCTGTCTAGTTCGGACGCGTGCGCGGTGGAGGGAGCGGCGGGCAATGCGGCATCGGTCATGGCGCTAGCCCCGCAGCCGCGGATTGACGAGAATATAGGCGACGTCGGCAACGAGGTTGAGCGTGATGTAGACCGTGGCCGTCACCAGCACCACGCCCTGCACGACCGCGTAGTCGCGGTTGAAGACGGCGTCCACGATCAGCTTGCCGAAGCCGGGAATGGAGAAGATCTGCTCCGTCAGCACGGCGCCCGACAACAGCGTGCCAAGCTCGAGCGCGCCGAGCGTGATGATCGGCGTCAGCGCATTGCGCATCGCATGCTTGAGGATGACGGAGCGCTCCGACAATCCCTTCGCACGCGCCGTGCGGACATAGTCGCTTTCCAGCACCTGGAGCATGGCACTGCGGGTGTGCCGCATCAGGATCGCGGAAATCGCGTTGCCGAGCACGAAGGCGGGCATGATGGTGGCGGCCAGGCTCGCGCGCCAGTCCTCGGTCAGCGGCACGTAGCCCGAGGCCGGCAGCCAGCCGAGCTTGATCGAGAACAGGAAGATCAGCAGGATCCCGAGCCAGAAATTCGGCGTCGAGATGCCCCACAGCGCAAACAAATTCGCGCCATAGTCCCAGGCCGTGCCCTTCTTCACTGCGGAGACGATGCCGGCGGGAATGCCGATCAAGAACGCGATCAGGATCGCCATCGAGCCGAGCTGGAGCGTCACCGGCAGTTTCTGCGCGATCAGCTCGCGCACCGGCATCTTGTTGCGCAAGGACTCGCCGAAATTGCCGGTGAGGACTCCCTTGAGCCAGTAGACATACTGCACGGGGATCGGCTGATCGAGCTTGTACTGCTGCCGGATCTGCTCGATCGCGGCGGGATCGCGTTCCTCGCCGGCCATCACCAGCGCCGGATCGCCGGGCAGCAATTGCTGGAGCGAAAAGATCAGCACCGACACGAAGAACAGTGTCGGCACGATCTGCGCGATGCGGTGGGCGAGGAAGTTCAGCATGGCCCCACGCGTTTCCCGGGTGATGTCGCGATCACTTGAACTTCAACCCGACCACGCGCACGAGGCCATCAGGCATCTGCCGGTAGCCCTCGAGCTTCTTCGTATGCGCGATCAGGAGCGTGCGATGATAGATGTAGATGATCGGCAGGTCGTCGAGCAGGATCTTGGTCAGCCTGGCGTAGATCGCCTTGCGCTCCTCGACATTCGATGTGGCCCGTCCCTCTTCCATCAGCTTGTCGGCCTCGGGGTTCGAGTACACGCCGTCGTTCTGCGGCGCCTTGCTGCGCATGAAGATGTAGGAATTGCCGTCCGGGTCGATGCGTCCGCTCCAGTTGATCTGGAACACCTGGAACTCGCCGGCCTGCGCCTGCTTGAAGGTGGTCGCGAATTCGACGACGCGGACCTTGATGTCGAAGCCTGCCTCGGCGGCCATGGACTGCACGACCTGGGCGACGGCCTCGTACTCGGTGCCCTTTGGTACCATGTAGTCGACGGTGACGGGCAGGCTGACACCGGCTTCCTTCAACAGCGCCTTGGCCTTGGCAATGTCGCGACCCGGAATGGGGAAAGCCTTCTGATAGTATGGATGCGTCGGGCTGACCCATTGATTGCCCGGCGTGAACTCGCCGTTGAATACGACCTGGTTGATGGCCTCGCGATCGATCGACAGGCTGAGTGCCTGGCGCACCTTCGCGGATTGGCTGAGTGGCCCCTTGGTCTTGTCGTTGCCGATGTTGATGGTCAGGCCCTGATAGCCGAGCTCGGGCGCCGTCGACAGCACCAGCTTGGGATCGGCGCGGACGTCCTTGATGTCGGTGGCGAGCACGCGCTCGATCAGGTCGAGCCCGCCGGACTTGAGGTTGGCAAGGCGCACCGTGGCATCGACGATCGGCAGGAACACGACGCGGTCGATATGGATGTTGTCCTTGTTCCAATAGTCGGCGAACTTCTCGAACACCATGCGATCCTGCTGCACGCGCTCGACGAACTTGTAGGGACCTGCGCAGACCGGATGCAGGCCGAACTTGTCACCGGCCTCCTTCGCCGCCTTGGGCGAGACCATCATGCCGGAGCGGTCGGTGAGCTGGGCGATCAGGGGCGAGTACGGCGTCTTGAGCACCAGCTTGATGGTCAGGGGATCGACGACCTCGACATGGTCGACGCTGGCGAGCTCGGACTTCCGGAACGAGGCCGGCAGCGTCATGTGACGTTCGATCGAGAACTTTGCGGCTTCGGCGTCCAGCGGCTCGCCATCGTGGAATTTGACGCCTGGCCGGAGCTTGATCGTCATCTCCTTGCCGTCGGCCGACGTCTCGTGAGACAGCGCGAGCTGCGGCACGATGTTGAGCTTCTCGTCGATGTCGAACAGCTTGTCGCAGAACGCGGAGAATACGATGCGGCCGACATAGGTGCGGCCGATGCTGGGATCGAGGATGTCGGGGTCTTCGGCGATCCCGATGCGAAGCGTGGTTTGAGCCTGGGCCGTGCCCACGAGCGACGTCAGCAAGGCCGACGCCAGGATTGTCAAACGCATAAAGCTCATCGCTCTCGACCTCTGTTTCACGGCTATGCGGGGTCCGTCCCCAATGAACTAACCCCGCCGCCGCGTGCTGCTTCCGGACCGCCGCTGAAGGCGGCAACCAATTTTTCGAGAACCGGCGAGAAGCCGCCATCCATGGGGACGATGGCCGCGGAGGACGGCAGTTCCGACGTTCGGTGGCAAGCTGTTGCATGTCCGATGCCATCCGAGACAAGCTGAGGCATTTCGTTGCGGCAGCGGTCCACGACATAGGGACAGCGGGTGTGGAAGCGGCATCCCGGCGGCGGATTCAGCGCGCTGGGGATCTCCCCCTGGAGCACAATCCGGCTGCTTTTTGCCCGCGGTTTAGGCACGGGGATCGCAGACAGCAGCGCGCGGCTATAGGGGTGCCGTGGCGCGGCAAACAGCGCATCCGCCTCCGCGGTCTCGACGATCTGGCCGAGATTCATCACCGCAACGTGGTCGGCGATGTGCTTGACCACGGCGAGGTCATGCGAGACGAAAATGTAGGCAAGGCCGAGCCGGTCCTGGAGCTCGCGCAGGAGATTGAGGATCTGCGAGCGGATCGAGACGTCGAGCGCCGAGACCGGCTCGTCGCAGATGATCAATTTTGGCTCGACCGCGAGCGCACGGGCAATGGCGATGCGCTGGCGCTGGCCGCCGGAGAATTCGTGCGGATAGCGTCGCTCGAGCCGCGGCTCCAGCCCGACCAGCCGCAGGATTTCCGCGACCCGTTCGCGCCGCCGTGCGGGTGGGACGAGATCGTGCAGCGCCAGCGGCTCCGTCAGGATCTGGCCGACCGTCATGCGCGGATTGAGCGAGGCGTAGGGATCCTGGAAGATGATCTGCGCTTCGCGGCGGAAGGCGCGGAGCGCTCCGGCGTCGAGCGAGAGCAGGTCGCGGCCGTCGAAGCGCACAGTGCCCGCATCAGGCTCGATCAGCCGCAGCACCAGACGGCTGACGGTGGATTTGCCGCAACCGGATTCGCCGACCAGGGCCAGCGTCTTGCCGGCCTCGAGCGAGAAGCTGACGCCATCGACCGCCTTGACATGCGCGAGCGCCCGGCCGAACAGCGAGCGCTCGGCGACGAAATGCTTGACCAGACCTTCGACCTCGAGGAGCGCCATCACGACACCAGAAGTTCGAGCGGTGCGCGGATGCAGCGCGAGAGGTGACCCGGGCCGATTTCCACGAGCGGCGGCGGCGCCCTGGTGCAGGCGTCGAGAACGAAGGGGCACCGTGCGGCGAAGCGGCATCCGGCGGGCGGTTGCGCCATGTTCGGGACCATGCCTTCGATCGTCGCGAGCTGCTCGGCACGGTGGTCGAGCCGCGGGATCGAGCCGAGCAGGCCGACGGTGTAGGGATGCTGCGGGGCGGCGAACAATTCATCCACCGGCGCACGCTCGACGATCTCGCCGGCATACATCACCGCGACCTCGTCGCAGACCTCGGCGACCACGCCGAGGTCGTGCGTGATCAGGATGATCGCCGCACCGCTCGCCGCCTTCAACTCGCGCATCAGTTCAAGTATCTGCGCCTGCAGGGTGACGTCGAGCGCGGTGGTCGGCTCGTCCGCGATCAGGAGGCGGGGGTCGCAGGCCAGGGCCATCGCGATCATCACGCGCTGGCGCATGCCGCCGGAAAGCTTGTGCGGATATTCGTCGACGCGCCGTTCGGGCGAGGGGATGTGGACGCGGCGCAACAGCTCGATCGCGCGCTCCCGAGCGCTGCGCCGCGAGCCGCCGCGATGGCGCAGGATGGTCTCGATGATCTGGTCGCCGATGGTGAAGCTCGGGTTGAGCGAGGTCATCGGCTCCTGGAAGATCATCGCGAGCCGGTTGCCGCGGAGGTCGCGCAAGGTCTGGTCCGGGGTCTTCAGCAAATCGAAGCCGTCGAAGCGGATCGCGCCCGATATCTCCGTGCTTTGCTTCGGCAGCAATCCCATGATCGCGAGCGACGTCACGCTCTTGCCGCAGCCGGATTCGCCGACGAGGCCGAGCGTCGCGCCATTGGCGACGCTGAGATCTACACTGTCCACCGCATGGGTGACGCGGCCATCGTCGCCGTGGAAGCGGATGCGCAGATCCTTGATCTCGATGAGAGGGCTTGTGCTCATGATTGTCTTGCACGGGCCGCGGCGATGCTCGCGTCGATGACGCTGCGATCGGTGTTGCCGGCCGGGTTCTGCCGCGTCGGCATGGAGTTGCGGAAATGCACCCAGAGCTCGTGGCTGACCCGTTCGAGCCGCTCGAGCTCGCCGAGCGGATCGGAATGGTCGTCGGCGCGAATGTCCAGCGCCGGCCATTCCTCCTCGCCGTGGATCAGGAGCGCAGCAGACTGCTTGCCGCGTTTGTCGCCGCCGGCGGCTTCGCCCGCGCGCATCGCCGCGAGCAGGCGGCGCGGGAAGGGCAGGCTGTCATTGGCGATGTAGGTCTTGGCGGTCTCGTCGAGCACGTCGGCACCCGCGAGCATGTTGCCGGCGATGGAGAAGCCGCTGCCCGCGATGTGGCCGCACCAGTCGACGCAGTCGCGCCCGGTGTGCGCAGCAATCTCGCCGCTCGCGTCCATGATGTGGATCTGGCGGCTTTCGCGCCCGTCGTCGGTCGCGAGCAGGCTGGCGAGTACGTCATGCGCGTTCAAGCCTTCACGCAAGAGCTTGACGCCGTCGATGCCGTAATAGGGATTCACGAAGGCCTGGGTTGCGATCGCGCCGAGGCCGGCGGCGATATAGGGCACGCGCGCGCCGACGGCGAAGAAGCGGGTCGCAACCGCGATGCCGAACTGGCCGGTGGCAGGATCGCGTGCGATGATCGACCAGGTCATATTCTGTCCATCAGCGTCCTGCTGCGTAGCCTTGCATGCCGCGCGGATTGGCGGCGGCGCGGCGGCGCACCCCGACGCGCGAGGCCGCGGTGAGGCGGCCTTCCGACCAGTCGGGCCCGATCTCGACGATATGTCCGCGCTCGCGCAGATTCTCGATCGCTGCCTTCGGTACGCGGTTCTCGACCACGAGCACGCCGGGGCGCGCGGTGCGCGGCCAGAACGAGATCGGGAAATGCTCGGAATGCCAGGCCGGTGCGTCGATCGATTCCTGAAGGTTGAGATTGCAATGGACGTGGCGCAGGAAGAATTGCGTGATCCATTGGTCCTGCTGGTCGCCGCCCGGCGAGCCCCAGGCGAGATACGGCTCGCCGTCGCGCAGCGCCATGGTCGGCGACAGCGTGGTGCGCGGCCGCTTGCCCGGCGCAAGCGCGGCGGGATGGTCTTCCTCCAGCCAGAACATCTGCGCGCGGCTGCCGAGGCAGAAGCCGAGCTCCGGAATGATCGGCGAAGATTGCAGCCAGCCGCCCGATGGCGTCGAGGAGACCATATTGCCGGCCTTGTCGATGATGTCGAAATGCACGGTGTCGCCGCGTACCTCGCCGAAGCGTCCGACCGTCGGCTCGCCGGCGCCGAGCGCGCCGACCGCTTCGCGCTGGCCTTCGGCGCGCCGCAGCTTGACGACACCGCCAAAGCCCTCGACCGAGCCGGGGCGGAAGTCGAGCGAGGCCTTGTCGGTGACGAGCTTGCGGCGTTCGTCGTTATAGGCATCCGACAGCAGCGTCGCGATCGGGATCTCGCTGAACTTCGGATCGCCGTAGAACTTTTCGCGGTCGGCGAAGGCGAGCTTGGCGCATTCGATCTGGAGATGGATGAATTCCGGCCCGGTCGGGTCGAGTCCGTCGAGCGCAAAGCCCTTGAGCAGTGCGAGCTGTTGCAGCGTGACCGGGCCCTGGCTCCAGACGCCGGCCTTGCAGACAGTGTAGCGGCCATAGTCGTAGGTAAGCGGCGCCTCGATGGTCGGCTGCCAGCGCGCCATGTCGTCGGCCGAGAGAACGCCGCGATGCGGCGAACCGCTGACGTCCATCACCTCTTGCGTGCGGCAGAATTTGTCGATGGCTTCCGCGACGAAGCCGTGCGACCAGGCCCTTCGCGCACGCTCGATCTCGGCGTCGCGGCCACCGTCGCCGCTCTCGGCCTCGCTGAGAATGCGGGCGTAGGTCGCGGCCAGCGTCTTGTTGGTGAAGAGCGTGCCGGGTTTCGGCACCTCGCCATTGGGAAGATACACCGCGGCCGAGGTCGGCCAGTGCTTGCGGAATAGCTGCTCGACGGTCTGGATCGTGGCGCAGGCGCGCTCGACCAGCGGATAGCCGTCGCGCGCGTAGGAGATCGCGGGCTCCAGCACGTCGCGTACGCGCATGGTGCCGTAGTCTCGCAAGAGCATCATCCAGGATTCGAAGGTCCCGGGCACGCAGGCGGCGAGCAGGCCGGTGCCCGGCACCATGTCGAGGCCTTCGCTCCTGTAATGCGCGATGGTGGCGCGCGCCGGCGCCGGGCCCTGGCCACAGATCACCTCGGTGCGGCCGCGCTTCACGTCGTGCACGATGACAGGCACGTCGCCGCCGGGGCCGTTCAGATGCGGCTCGACCACCTGGAGCGTGAAAGCGGTGGCGACGCCGGCATCGAAGGCGTTGCCGCCCTTTTCCAGAATGGCCATGCCGACGGCGGTCGCGATCCAGTGCGTGGTGGCGACGACCCCGAACGTGCCCTCGATCTCGGGGCGCGTCGTGAAGGGATCCGGATTGACGTTGCTGGCCATGGGATTTCGTTACCTTACTTGTGGCGCGCGCAATTGATCACAGGCGATGCCGTGCCGCCAATGCGCAGGCCGCATGGCACGCGCGCGTCACGCCGGGACCGGCGCGGTGTTAACCGCATGGCAGGCGACGCCGCCGATCAGTTCCGGGGCTTCCTTGCGGCAGAGATCGAACGCCAGCGGACAGCGCGGATTGAAGGCGCAGCCGGGCGGCGGATTGATCGGGTTCGGAATCTCGCCCTTGACCGGAATGCGCTGGCGGCCGCTCATGGCAAGATCGGGCACGGCGCCCAGCAGCATCTTGGTGTAGGGCATGCGCGGCCGGGCAAACAGCTCGCGGCCTTCCGCGATCTCGACGATGCGGCCGAGATACATCACGCCGACGCGGCTCGCCATGTGACGGACCACGGCGAGGTTGTGGCTGATGAACATGTAGGTCAGGCCGAACTTGTCCTGGAGGTCGCGCATCAGGTTCAGGATCTGCGCCTGCACCGAGACGTCGAGCGCCGAGGTCGGCTCGTCGCAGACGATGAACTCGGCATCGGACGCGAGCGCCCGCGCGATCGCGATACGCTGGCGCTGGCCGCCGGAGAACTCGTGCGGAAACTTCAGCCGGTCGTCGGGATGCAGGCCGACGAGGCTGAGCAGCTCGCCGACGCGCGCCTGGATGTCGCGCTCGCCCTGGATCAGGTCGAAGGCGCGGATCGGCTCGGAGATGATGGCATCGACCCGGAAGCGCGGATTCAGGCTCGCATAGGGATCCTGGAAGATCATCTGGATGCGGCGGCGCAGCTTTCGCCGCGCCGGCGCCTGCCGCGGATCCCCCATCGAGACGCCGTCGATCTGGACGTCGCCGGAGCTCGGCGGCAACAGGCCGACCACCATCCGCGCCACCGTGGTCTTGCCGGAGCCGGACTCGCCGACCAGCGCAAAGGTCTCGCCCTTCCTGATGTCGAAGGTGACGTTATCGACAGCCTTGAGATATTCGAGATGCCCGCCTTCCAGCACGCGGTTGAGCCAGGGCTTCGAGACATCGAAGACGCGGCGCAGATTTGTGGCCTGGACGAAAGGGGCGCTCATGCCGCGCTCTCCGCCGGCACATTGTCATAGAGATGGCAGGCGACCGATTGGGCGCCTTGCGGCAGTGGCTCGGGCCGATCGACACGACAGCGGTCGAATGCGAACGCGCAGCGCGGATTGAACGAGCATCCGCGCGGAATCGCCGACAGGCGCGGCATGGAGCCGGGGATCTGCACCAGGCGCTTGTCCTCGCCCGCGAGCGTCGGGATCGCGCCCATCAATCCTTTTGCGTAAGGATGCAGCGGGTTCCTCACGACGTCCTGCACTGGACCGATCTCGGCGACGCGGCCGGCGTACATCACCGCGACGCGGTCCGAGGTCTCCGCGATCACGCCCATGTCGTGGGTCACCAGCATCACCGCGGTGCCGTGGTCGCGCCCGAGCCGCTTGATCAGTGAGATGATCTGCGCCTGGACGGAGACGTCGAGCGCTGTGGTCGGCTCGTCCGCGATGATCAGCTCAGGCTCGGCGCAGATCGCGAGCGCAATCACGACGCGCTGGCGCATGCCGCCGGAGAACTCGTGCGGATAGCCGTCGATGCGCTTTTCCGGCGCGGGGATGCCGACTTCGGCGAGCAGGTCGATGGCGCGGCGGCGGGCCGCCTGTTCGGACAGATTGAGGTGGGTCCGGATGGTTTCCACGATCTGGTCGCCGACCCGGTACAGCGGATTGAGCGAGGTGAGGGGATCCTGGAAGATCATGCCGATGCGTTTGCCGCGGATGCGGCGCATCTCTTCCGGCGGCAGATTGTCGATGCGCAGGCCGGCGAGATGAATCTCGCCGCCGGCGATGCGGCCGGGAGGATCGATCAGGCCGATTACCGCGAGGCCGGTGACGGATTTTCCGGCGCCGGATTCGCCGACTACCCCCAGCACCTCGCCCTTGGCGATGTCGAAGGAGACGTCGTCGATGGCGCGCAGCGTGCCGCGGCGGGAGGCGAACTCCACCTGGAGATTGCGCACGGAGAGAACAGGTTCGGTCATGGGCGACGCACACTCATCGAAGTTTCGGGTTGAGCGCGTCGCGCAGCCAATCGCCGAGCAGGTTGATGGAGAGGATCAGTGCGGCGAGCGCGAGCCCGGGGAAGGCGACGATCCACCATTCGCCCGCGAACAGATAGTTGTTGCCGATGCGGATCAGCGTGCCGAGCGAGGGCATGGTGTCGGGCAGGCCGACGCCGAGGAAGGACAGCGTCGCCTCGGTGATGATGGCGAGCGCGAGGTTGATGGTGGCGATGACCAGGATCGGGCCCATCGTGTTCGGCAGCACATGCCGCAGCATGATCACGGGCGCGGGCAGGCCGATCAGCTGCGCGGCGGCCACGTAGTCCTTGTTCTTCTCGACCATCACGGAACCGCGCACGGTCCGGGCATACCCGACCCAGAAACTCAGACCGATCGAGATCACCAGCACCACCAGCATGCTGGTGGCATCCAGCCGGTTGCCGAGGATCGATTTCGCGATGCCATTGACCAGCAGCGCGATCAGGATGGCGGGGAAGGTGAGCTGGACGTCGGCGATCCGCATGATCACGCCGTCGACCGCGCCGCCGAAATAGCCGGCCATCAGGCCGAGCGCGATGCCGAGCGCACCGGCGAAGATCACGCCGGCCACGCCGACGGCGAGCGAGATGCGCATGCCGTAGAGGATGGCGGAGAACACGTCGCGACCCTGCTCGTCGGTGCCGAGCAGGAACGGGCTCTGGCCGTCGGCGGTCCACAGCGGTGAGATCCGCGAGTTCATCAGCTGAAGTTGCGCCGGATCGAACGGGTTCTGGACCGCAAGCCAGGAGGCAAAGATCGCGAGCAGGAAGAACAAGACCGTGATGGCGGCCGCAACCATGGTGAGCTTGGAGCGGCGGAAGGAATAGAAGACGTCGCTATCGAGCGCGCGGCTGAGCCAGCCGCGGGCAGCGTGGGTCGGCTGCGTGCTCTGCTTGTCGGAATTGGAGACGACTGCGTCTGACATGCAGATTGCCCTATGTCGCGCGGCCGACGGTCGAGCGCAGGCGCGGATCGACCACGGTGTAGAGGATATCGACCACCAGATTGATGGTGACGAAAATCAGCGAGACCATCAGCAGGTAGGCGGCCATAATCGGGATATCGACGTTTTGCACGGCCTGAACGAACAGAAGTCCCATGCCCGGCCACTGGAACACGGTTTCGGTGATGATCGAAAATGCAATAACCGAGCCAAACTGGAGCCCGGCTACCGTGATCACGGGAATGAGCGTGTTCTTCAGCGCGTGGCCGAAATGGATGGCACGGGTGGTGAGCCCCCGGGCGCGGGCGAAGCGGATATAGTCGGTTCGCAGCACTTCCAGCATCTCCGCCCGCACCAGCCGCATGATCAGGGTCATCTGGAATAGGCCGAGCGTGATCGAGGGCATGATCAGCGCCTTCAGGCCCGACAGCGTGAGCAGGCCCGTCGTCCACCAGCCGAGCTTGACCACCTCGCCGCGGCCGAACGAGGGCAGCCAGCCCAGCGTCACCGCGAACAGATAGATCAGGAGGATGCCGATCAGGAACGTCGGCAGCGAGATGCCGATCAATGAGACCGCCTGGAATAATTTGGCGAGCGCGGTGTCGCGCTTGAGCGCCGAATAGACTCCCATCAGGATCCCGAACACCATTGCGAACACGGTCGCGCAGATCGCAAGTTCCAGCGTCGCGGGCATGCGCTCCATCAATAGCGCCGAGACCGGCTGGCGGAACTGGTAGGACACGCCGAACTTGAACTGCGCGGCATCGCCGAAATAGCGCACGAACTGCACCGGCACGGGATCATCGAGGCCGAGCGACTTGCGCACGGCTTCGCGTTCGGCCGCCGACGTGTCGATCGAGACGATCTGGTTGACGGGATCGCCGGCGAATCGGAACATCGAGAACGCGATGATGCCGACGGCAAACATGACGCCGATAGCCTGAACGGCGCGGCGTAGAGTGAAAGCGAGCATTTCTTCCACTGTCCTTGGGTGCGCTTACAGCCGACGACTTTGTCGGCCGGAAAAGGAAAGGTCCCGGAAGCCTGACGCTCCCGGGACCTCGTGTTCAACTGACGCTATTCCTTCTTGGTCGCCCAATGGAACATGACCAGATTGTCGGCGCGCTGCGGCAGGTTGACCTTCTTCGATACGCCCCAGGCCAGCGCCTGCTGGTGCAGCGGGATGTAGGACCAGTCCTTGTTGCCGATTTCGTAGGCCTGCTTGATCAGCTGGTTGCGCTTGGCGGTGTCGGTTTCGACCAGCACCTTGTCGGTGATGGCGTCGAACTCCTTGTTGCAGTAGCCGCCGAGATTGGCCTCGCCCCGTGAGGATTTCGCATCGTCGCGGCAGCCCATGATGTCAAAGAGCACGTTGTGAGAATCCATCGTGCTCGGCGTCCAGCCCAGCATGTAGAACGAGGTCTGGTAGCCGCCTTGCTTCAGCACCTTGGCGAAGTACTGTGCCTTCGGCTGCGCCAGCAGATTGATCTTGACGCCGATGCGGGCAAGCATGCCGACCACGGCCTGGCAGATCGCGGCGTCGTTGACATAACGATCGTTCGGGCAGTCCATGGTGACCTCGAAGCCGTCGGGATAGCCGGCCTCGGTCAGGAGCTTCTTGGCGCCGTCGGGATCGAATTTCGGCCGCGTGAACTCCTTGGACAGTATGAACAGCTCCGGCGCGATCATCAGCGCCGATGGCGTCGCCAGCCCGCGCATCACGCGCGTCTTGATCAGCTCGATGTCGATCGCCTTGTAGAACGCCTCGCGGACCTTGATGTCCTTGAACGGGTTCTTGCCCTTGATGTTGGAGTAGAGCAGCTCATCCCGCATCTGGTCGAAGCCGATGAAGATGGTGCGCAGCTCCGGCCCCTTCAGCACCTGGGCATTCGGGCTGGAATCGACGCGGGAGATGTCCTGGATCGGCACCGGCTCGATGACGTCGACTTCGCCGGAGAGCAGAGCGGCGACGCGGGTAGCGTCGGAGGAGATCGGGGTGAAGATGATCTCCTTCAAATTGCCTTCGACCTTGCCCCAGTAATTGGGATTGGCCTTGAACACCGTCTTCACGCCGGGCTGATGGCTCTCGATGATGAAGGGGCCGGTGCCGTTCTCGTGGAGCGAGGCGTAGCTCGGCGTGGTCGCTGCCACCGGCGTCGGGTCGACGACGTTGTTCTCCTCGGCCCATTTCTTGTCCATGATGTACCAGACATCCCACGCGTTATGCAGGATGGGGTTGGGCGAGGGCAGGACGAAATCGACGGTGTAGTCGTCGACCTTGACCACCTTGACGTCGGGCGCAAGGCGGGTCTGCATGTTGGACCCCTTCTTGCGCACGCGATCGGCCGAGAACACCACGTCGTCGGCGGTGAAGGGGTCGCCGTTGTGGAATTTCACGCCCTTGCGCAGATGGAAGCGCCAGCGGGTCGGTTCCGGGGTTTCCCAGCTTTCCGCCAGCGCCGGAATGATCTTGAGGTCCTTGTCGCGCGCGGTGAGGCCTTGATAGACGTGACCGAGATGAGCGTGGGTGGTGCTCTCGTTGAGCGTATAGGGATCGAGCGACTTCAGGTCACCCTGGTTGGCATAACGTAGCGTCTGGCTCGACGCCGGCGAGACCGCCAACGCAAGCGTACCGGCGAGCGTCGCCGCAAACAGAGTTCGTCCGACTGACATTCTTGACCCTCTCCACTCTGCCGCGCCGTGATTTTTGATTGTTCGGCGGGGCTGATCGATCCATGTTGCCCAGAGTTCACGACCCGTGCAAGCGCCATTCCAGCAAGGAACGCGCCAAGTTGCACCGCTGTGCAGCAATGCTGACCGGCAATCTAGGGGAGGCTGGCGCGCGAACGACATTCGACTTTCGACCTGTGAAGTCCCGGGGTAAAGGGAAATTGGCCCTGTCGGCCGTTGGCGTCTCAGCCGTCCGAGCTGCGGTCGCGGCCGAGCAATTTGATTGACCATACCCGCCGATTGCGGGAGCCGGCGCCCCGCGGCGCGTCTGAGGTCGCTTGCGTTGCACACCGTGTCGCGGCGATACTCCAACAGAGTGCTCGAATCTCATCCGGAGGGGACATGAAAGTTAACATCGAAATCGACTGCACCCCCCTCGAGGCCCGTCAGTTCTTCGGATTGCCGGACGTCTCGCCGATGCAGATTGCCGTCATGGACAAGCTGCAGCAGCAGGTCCTGAGCAATATCGACAAGGTCTCGCCGGAATCGCTGATCCAGAGCTGGTTCACTTTCGATCCGAAGCTTGCCGAGCGGTTTCAGGACATGTTCGTCACCATGGCCGGCCTCGGCGGAACGCGCAGCAGCGATAAGAAGAAATAATGTCGGCCGGGCGGGACGGGCCGCAAACGTCTGACCGGCTTCGTCCGCCGGGCCTTGGTTTGCTGCTCGCCGAAGCCCGCGGCCTGTTCGAGTTGAACGCCAGCCTGCTGTTGTCGCCGTTGCTGATGCGCGCGCCCAGGGGCGACGGCCATCCGGTGCTGACGCTGCCGGGCTTTCTCGCCAGCGATCTTTCGATGGCGCCGATGCGGCGCTATCTGAGCGAGCTCGGCTATGAGGCACATGCCTGGCGGATGGGCCGCAATCTCGGCGGGCTGGGGCGGATGCGGGAGGCCTTGCGCACCCGTCTCGCCGAGATCCACGCCGCGAGGGGGCGCAAGGTCAGCCTGGTCGGATGGAGCCTCGGCGGCGTCTATGCCCGCGATCTCGCGCTCCAGGCGCCCGACATGGTCCGTTACGTCATTACGCTCGGCAGTCCTTTTGCAAACGACGTGCGGGCGACCAACGCCACGCGGCTCTATGAGGCGCTGTCCGGCGAGCGGGTCGAGGATTTTGCCGAACTGCGCGAGGCGATCGCCGGCGATCTGCCGGTGCCGGCGACGTCGATCTATTCCCGCGCCGACGGCGTCGTGAACTGGCGGACCTGTCTGTTGCGCCCCTCGGACCATGCGGAGAACATCGAGGTGCACCTGGCGAGCCATATCGGGCTCGGCGTTAACCCCGCCGCGCTGTGGGCCGTGGCGGACCGGCTGGCGCAACCGGAAGGGGAGTTCTGGCCATTTGACCGGGCAGGGCCGTTTGCCATTGCATATGCCCCGCCGGAGCGGGCAATATCGGCCTGACGAGAAGCGCCGTCCAAGGCGCCCGTCAAATCTTGCGGGAGGGAACCATGGCTGACGGTAAGAAGCTGTCGTCGCTGGATGCGTCGTTTCTCTATCTGGAAACGCCGGAAATGCCGATGCATGTCGGCAGCATGGCGATCTTTCGCCTGCCCGACGATTACAAGGGCGACTTCTTCGAAGACTTCAAGGCGATGATCGTCTCGCGCCTGCACATCGCGCCGATCCTGAAGGCGCGGCTGGAGAAGGCGCCGCTCGACATCGACCATCCCTCCTGGGTCGAGGACGATCAGTTCGACATTGACCGTCACATCTTCCGCGCCAGCCTGCCGCAGCCGCGCGACCGCGCCACGCTGGAACGCATCGTCGGCTGGATGCACGCCAAGCTCTTGAACCGCGCCCGCCCGCTCTGGGAATTCTACGTGTTCGAGGGCATGAAGGACAATGAGGTCGGGCTCTATTCCAAGATGCACCATGCCGCCATCGACGGCGGTGCCGGCGCGGCGCTGAC
The DNA here is from genome assembly GCF_042257955.1 of Bradyrhizobium sp. B025. Lineage (NCBI taxonomy): Bacteria > Pseudomonadati > Pseudomonadota > Alphaproteobacteria > Hyphomicrobiales > Nitrobacteraceae > Bradyrhizobium > Bradyrhizobium sp. B025. The sequence goes on from NZ_CP170150.1 coordinate 2,433,937, forward strand.
CAACATGATCTACGACATCTCGCCGATCCCGCGGAAGGTCGATCCGCCGGCGGCGGGAGCCAAGCCGGGGCAGGAGCCGCGTGACATCGCCGCCAACCTGCTCGATTCCTATCAGCAGCTCTTCAGCCAGCCGCTCGATGCTTCGGCCGCTGCGAAGAACCTGCAGCTGCCGCGCACCGGCAAGAGCGACATCGGCTCGATCCTGTTCGACAATGCGATGTACCAGATCGAGAGCGCGGTGCGCTTCGCCGGCAACATCCCGACCGTGCTCAAGAGCGTGTCCGACGTGCTCGGCAAGGTCGCCGATCCGAAGTCGCGCGAGAGCCTGGCCAGCATGGTGTCGCCGCCGACCATGCTCAACAAGACCATCTCCTCGGAGCGCAGCTTCGCCGGCGTGTCGATCCCGCTGTCGCGGGCGAAGGCGCTGGCCAAGCAGGCCGGCGGCAAGCTCAACGACGTCGTGCTGGCGCTCGCCTCCGGCGTGGTCCGCCGCTATCTCCAGCAATATGGCACGCTGCCGGCGAAATCCTTGACCGCCGCCGTGCCGATCTCGCTGCGCGAGGAAGGCAACACCGAGGCCAACAACCAGGTTTTCGGCATGATCTGCGCGATCGCGACCGACATCGACGATCCCAAGGCCCGACTGGAGGCGATCATCGCGCAATCGACCAAGTCCAAGGAGATGTCGCATCCGCTGCGCGCCCTGATGCCGCAAGTGTCCAACATCTCGATGCTGGGCGCGCCGATCATGGTGCAGATCCTGGCCTTGCTCTACAGCCGCTCGAACCTGTCGGACGTGCTGCCGCCGGCCGCCAACATCACGGTGTCCAACGTACCCGGGCCGCGGCAGACGCTCTACGCCGCCGGCGCGGAGCTGCTGCATATCTTCCCGGTGTCGATCTCGACGCACGGGCAGGCGCTCAACATCACGGTGCAGAGCTATCGCGACCAGCTCGATTTCGGTTTCATTGTCGGTGCCAACATCATTCCGCATGTGCAGGTGATGTGTGACATGCTGCCCGAGGAGTTTGCTGCGCTGGAGGCGGCCTATGCGCCGCCAGCGGCCGACATCAAGGGCGCTGCTGAGTAGGAATGTCCCGATGATCGAAATGCCGCCGCTCAAGTTCGTGCAGACGAACGGAATCCGCATGGGTTATTACGAGGCGGGTCCGGTCTCCGACACCCCGCCGATGGTGCTGTGCCATGGCTGGCCGGAGCTCGCCTTTTCCTGGCGCCATCAGATCAAGGCGCTGAGCGAGGCCGGAATCCGGGTGATCGCGCCGGACCAGCGCGGTTATGGCGCGACCGACCGGCCCGAGCCGGTCGAGGACTACGATATCGAGCACCTGACCGGCGACCTCGTCGGTCTGCTCGATCATCTCGGGATCGACAAGGCGATCTTCGTCGGCCACGACTGGGGCGGCTTCATCGTCTGGCAGATGCCGCTGCGGCATATCGGCCGCGTCGCCGGCGTGGTCGGCATCAATACCCCCCATACCAACCGGGCCTGGGCCGATCCGATCGAACTCCTGCGCGCACGGTTTGGCGACAAGATGTACATCGTGCAGTTCCAGGACCCGTCGCGTGAGGCCGACAGGATTTTCGGCAGCCGCGTCGAGCAAACCTTCGATGCGTTCATGCGCAAGCCGGCGCCGCGCCCGCCCGATGCACCGGCAGAGGAAGTGATTGCCGGGGTGGGCGCTTCGCCGCGGGTCAATCTGGCGTTTCCGCAGATGATTGCGGCCTATGACGCCAAGCACGATCCGCGCACGCCGATCCTGTTGCCGGAAGAGAAGAAGGTGTTCGTCGACAATTTCACCAGGACCGGCTTTACCGGCGGCATCAACTGGTACCGCAACATGTCGCGCAACTGGGTGCGCGCCGAAGGGCTCGATCATACGGTACGCGTGCCGTCGCTGATGATCATGGCCGAGAACGACGCGGTGCTGCCGCCGTCTTCCGCCGATGGCATGGACAAGCTGATTCCCGATCTCGAAAAATATCTGGTCCGCGACAGCGGCCATTGGACGCAGCAGGAGAAGCCGGACGAGGTCAGCGCCAAGCTGATCGAATGGCGTAGAAGGCGGTTTGGGTGACGATGCCGTCGTCAGTGTAAATGGAACGTCATTCCGGGGCGCCCGAAGGGCGAACCCGGAATCTCGAGATTCCGGGTTCGATGCTGCGCATCGCCCCGGAATGACGCGATCAGGGGGAAGCGCACGTCAATGTCATCCAAGAACCGTCTGGACCCGATCCCGCAGCCGCCGACCAAGCCGGTGGTCGGCAATATGCTGTCGCTGGACTCGGCGGCTCCCGTGCAGCACCTGACGCGGCTCGCCAAGGAGCTCGGCCCGATCTTCTGGCTCGACATGATGGGCTCGCCGATCGTCGTCGTCTCGGGCCACGATCTCGTCGACGAGCTCTCCGACGAGAAGCGCTTCGACAAGACGGTGCGCGGCGCGCTGCGGCGCGTGCGTGCGGTCGGCGGCGACGGCCTGTTCACGGCCGACACCAGGGAGCCGAACTGGAGCAAGGCGCACAACATCCTGCTCCAGCCGTTCGGCAACCGAGCGATGCAGTCCTACCACCCGAGCATGGTCGACATCGCCGAGCAGCTCGTCCAAAAATGGGAGCGGCTCAACGCCGACGACGAGATCGACGTCGTCCACGACATGACCGCCCTGACGCTGGACACGATCGGCCTGTGCGGCTTCGACTACCGATTCAATTCGTTCTACCGGCGCGACTACCATCCCTTCGTCGAGTCGCTGGTGCGCTCGCTCGAAACCATCATGATGACGCGGGGTCTGCCGTTCGAGCAGATCTGGATGCAGAAGCGGCGCAAGACCCTCGCCGAAGACGTCGCCTTCATGAACAAGATGGTCGACGAGATCATCGCAGAGCGCCGCAAGAGTGCAGAGGGGATCGACGACAAGAAGGACATGCTCGCGGCGATGATGACCGGCGTCGACCGCTCGACCGGCGAGCAGCTCGACGACGTGAACATCCGCTACCAGATCAACACGTTCTTGATCGCGGGCCACGAGACCACGAGCGGCCTCTTGTCCTACACGCTCTATGCGCTCCTGAAGCATCCCGACATCCTCAAGAAGGCCTATGACGAGGTCGATCGCGTCTTCGGTCCAGATGTCAACGCGAAGCCGACCTATCAGCAGGTGACGCAGCTCACCTACATCACGCAGATCCTGAAAGAGGCGCTGCGGCTGTGGCCGCCGGCGCCGGCCTACGGCATCTCGCCGCTCGCGGACGAAACCATCGGCGGCGGCAAGTACAAGCTCAGGAAGGGCACGTTCATCACCATTCTGGTGACGGCGCTGCATCGCGATCCCTCCGTCTGGGGGCCGAATCCCGATGCCTTCGATCCCGAAAATTTCAGCCGCGAGGCGGAGGCCAAGCGGCCGATCAATGCCTGGAAGCCGTTCGGCAACGGTCAGCGCGCCTGCATCGGCCGCGGCTTTGCCATGCACGAGGCGGCGCTCGCGCTCGGCATGATCCTCCAGCGTTTCAAGCTGATCGACCACCAGCGCTACCAGATGCACCTGAAGGAAACGCTGACGATGAAGCCGGAGGGCTTCAAGATCAAGGTTCGTCCGCGCGCCGATCGCGAGCGCGGTGCCTATGGCGGGCCTGTCGCGGCTGTGTCCTCGGCGCCGCGAGCACCGCGTCAGCCGACGGCGCGGCCCGGCCACAACACGCCGATGCTGGTGCTGTACGGCTCCAATCTCGGCACCGCCGAAGAACTCGCGACACGCATGGCCGACCTCGCCGAGATCAACGGCTTTGCCGTGCATCTCGGGGCGCTCGACGAATACGTCGGCAAGCTGCCGCAGGAGGGCGGCGTGCTGATCATCTGCGCCTCCTATAACGGAGCGCCGCCGGACAATGCGACGCAATTCGTCAAATGGCTCGGCAGCGACCTGCCCAAGGATGCCTTTGCCAATGTGCGCTACGCTGTGTTCGGCTGCGGCAACAGCGACTGGGCCGCGACCTATCAATCGGTGCCGCGCTTCATCGACGAGCAATTGTCGGCGCATGGCGCGCGCGCGGTCTATCCGCGCGGCGAAGGTGACGCGCGCAGCGATCTCGACGGCCAGTTCCAGAAATGGTTCCCGGCAGCTGCCCAGGTCGCGACCAAGGAGTTCGGCATCGACTGGAACTTCACCCGCACCGCGGAGGACGATCCGCTCTACGCGATCGAGCCTGTCGCGGTGACTGCCGTCAACACCATCGTGGCCCAGGGCGGCGCGGTGGCGATGAAGGTGCTGGTCAATGACGAGCTTCAGAACAAGAGCGGGTCCAATCCGTCGGAGCGCTCGACGCGCCATATCGAGGTGCAGCTGCCACCCAACATCACCTACCGCGTCGGCGATCATCTGAGCGTCGTTCCGCGCAACGATCCGACGCTGGTGGATTCGGTCGCCCGCCGCTTCGGCTTCCTGCCGGCCGACCAGATCAGGCTTCAGGTGGCCGAAGGCCGCCGTGCCCAATTGCCGGTCGGCGAGGCCGTGTCGGTCGGCCGCCTGCTCAGCGAGTTCGTCGAGCTGCAGCAGGTGGCGACGCGGAAGCAGATCCAGATCATGGCCGAGCACACGCGCTGCCCGGTCACCAAGCCGAAGCTGCTGGCCTTCGTCGGCGAGGAGGCCGAGCCGGCCGAGCGCTATCGCACCGAGATTCTGGCGAGGCGCAAATCGGTGTACGATCTACTGCTCGAATATCCGGCCTGCGAATTGCCGTTCCACGTCTATCTGGAAATGCTCTCGCTGTTGGCGCCGCGCTATTACTCGATCTCTTCCTCGCCTTCGGTCGATCCGGCGCGGTGCAGTATCACGGTCGGCGTCGTCGAGGGGCCGGCCGCTTCCGGGCGCGGCGTCTACAAAGGCATCTGCTCGAACTATCTCGCCAACCGGCGCGCGAGCGATGCGATCTACGCCACGGTGCGCGAGACCAAGGCCGGCTTCCGGCTCCCGGACGACTCATCCGTGCCGATCATCATGATCGGGCCGGGCACGGGACTGGCGCCGTTCCGCGGCTTCCTCCAGGAGCGCGCCGCGCGCAAGGCGAAAGGCGCTGCGCTTGGCCCGGCGATGCTGTTCTTCGGCTGCCGCCACCCCGATCAGGATTTTCTCTACGCCGACGAGCTGAAGGCGCTGGCGGCAAGCGGCGTCACCGAGCTCTTCACCGCGTTCTCGCGCGCGGCCGGACCGAAGACCTATGTGCAGCATGTGCTCGCGGCGCAGAAGGACAAGGTCTGGCCGCTGATCGAGCAGGGCGCCATCATCTACGTCTGCGGCGACGGCGGCAAAATGGAGCCCGACGTGAAGGCGGCGCTCGTTGCGATCCGCAGCGAGAAGAGCGGTAGCGATGCCGCCACGGCCGCGCGCTGGATCGAGGAGATGGGCGCGACGAATCGCTATGTGCTCGACGTCTGGGCGGGCGGTTAGGCCGGGCTACGAAGCAAATCGTGCTAAAGCTCTCCCATGATTCCCTGGGAAAAGATCGACACCGCCAAAATCCCCGGCTCCGACGAAGAGCTCCGCCTGATGCGGCGGGGCAAGGAGTTCTCGATCAAGCTCGGCACCAACGAGCTGATGAACAATCGTCTGTCGGGCTCGGAGGCCGCACTTGCGACGCTGGCGGCGAAGCAGATCGAGACGGTCGCAAAGCCCGTTGTCCTGATCGGCGGCCTCGGCATGGGCTTTACGCTGCGTGCGGCGCTGGCCGTGCTCGGAGCTAAGGCGAAGATCGTGGTGTCCGAGCTCGTGCCGGCGGTGGTTGCCTGGGCGCGAGGTCCGATGGCGGAGGTTTTTGGCGACAGCCTCGACGATCCCCGTGTCAAGATCCGGGAGACCGACGTTGGAGAAATCATCCGCGCGCAGCGATCGGCCTTCGATGCCATCCTCCTCGACGTCGACAACGGGCCGGAGGGGCTGACCCGGAAGGGCAATGATGCGCTCTACAACGCGGGCGGGTTGAAGGCGGCCAAGACGGCGCTGCGGCCGGGTGGTGTGCTCGCCGTGTGGTCGTCGGGGCCCAACCCGGGATTCACCAGGCGCCTAAAGAGCGCGGGTTTCGACGTCAACGAAGTCAACATCCGCGCCACCGGCAGGGGCGGCGGCGCGCGCCATGTGATCTGGATGGCGAGAAAGCGCTAGGCAGCCTGTGCTGCTGCTCGACGCGCGTGCTTGTCGATGGCGCCGATGATCTCGGGCCAGAAACGCATCGGCAGCGCGTGGCCCATGCCTTCGACCATCAACAGCTTTGCGCCGGGAATTGATGCCGCCGTGTCCTTGCCGCCTTCGGGATGGACCAGGGGATCAACCGTGCCGTGGATCACCAGCGTCGGCGTCTTCACGCCATGCAGCCGTTCCTTGCGGCTTCCGGAGGCGAGCACGGCGCGGAGCTGCCGGCCGACACCGGCCGGATTGAGCCCGCGCGCGAACACGCGCTCGGCACGATCAGGGTCGAGTGCTTCCTCTTCCGGAAAGGCCCCGGCGCGCAACACCCTCCAGGTCTGGCCGTAGCGGACTATGAACTCCTCCTTGCTGCGCGGAGGCGGCGCCATCAGCATCGCCGCGGCCTCGCGTGTTGGCGGCGGCACGCGCGGATTGCCCGTCGTCGACATGATCGAGGTCAACGAGCGCACGCGCCCGGGAAACGACAGCGTCACCTCCTGCGCGATCATGCCGCCCATGGAGGCGCCGACCAGATGCGCCGACTTGATGCCGAGCGCGTCCATCAGGCCCACGGTGTCCCTGGCCATGTCGATCAGCTTGTAGGTTGCGGCTACGGGAATCCTGAGGAAGCGGAGCTTCAACAGCTCGAGCGGCGTCAGCCGCTTGCCGCCCGCGAGATGGCTCGACTTGCCGATGTCGCGGTTGTCGAAGCGGATCACGCGAAAGCCGTGCACGGCGAGCTGCTCGCAGAACGCATCGTCCCAATGGATCATCTGCGCCCCGAGCCCCATGATCAGCAGCAGCGGCTCGGCGTTGTCGTTGCCAAAAATCTCGTAGCAAATGTCGATGCCGTTGGCGCGGACGGTCTGGGGCGGCTGATGGGCGTTCACGGGCGCGGTCCCTCCTGCTGATCGATGCTGTATCGCACGGTTTCCCGCCGCAAAGAAGCGGCGCGCGCATCAGCGCACCCGCTGCTTGCCGGTTGACCGGCACCGCGCAACGGTGTGGTATGGCGAAAAAAGAAGGGCATCGCAGCTCTCGATTTCAGGAGGACGCCGATGACCGACAAGACCAACGACCCCGTTGCCGTGTGGCAGAAGATGGTTGGCGAGATGGAGAAGGGGTTCAACTCTTTCGCCAATCAAGCCATGTCGTCGCCTGAGTTCTCGCAAGCGATGAATCGGGCCGGCGGCGTTGCTGCAGGTGCTCAGAAGCAGCTCGGCGAGCTCATGGAGAAATACCTCGTCAGCATGAATCTGCCGAGCCGGGAGCAGGTCACGGGTCTTGCGGAACGGCTGCAGTCCATCGAGGTCCAGATCGGCGAGATGAAGTCGATGCTGAGCCAGATGGCGGCAGGTTCCGGACTCTCGCAAGGCTTCGACGGTGCGCCGCGGCCGCCGCGGACGAAACGCCCGCCCTCGGAAGGCGGAGAGCCCAAATGAACGCGCCGACGGGACTTGATTTCGCCTCCATCCCGGAGCGCATCCAGTCCGAGGTGCAGCGCGCAATCCAGCGCAGCATCAAGGGCGTCGAATATTTCTCGACCTCCGGCCCGACGCTAGGCTCGACGCCGAAAGACGTGCTGCATTCACGCGGCACGATGAGCCTCTACCACTATCGGCCGATGTCGGACGAGATCTACCGGGTGCCGGTGCTGATCGTGATGGCGACCACCAATCGAGGCTACATCCTCGACCTCGTGCCCGGCCAGAGCTTCATCGAGTTCCTCCTGAGGCGCGGCTACGACGTCTACATGCTCGACTGGAGCGCGCCGCGTCCGGAAGAGAAGAGCCTGCGCATGGAGGACTACGTCCTCGACTTTATCCCGGATTGCGTCCGCCGCGTGCAGCAGGATTCCGGCGAGCAGGACGTCTCCGTCATCGGCTACTGCTTCGGTGGCGTGCTGTCGCTGCTCTACGGCTCGATCCACAAGGACGGGCCAATGAAGAACTTGATCTGCTTCACTACGCCGATCGACTTCCGCGAGATGAAGCTGTTCTCCAATTTCTCCGACCGCCGCTATTTCGACGTCGATCGCCTTGTCGACAGCATCGGCAACGTGCCGCCGGAGATGATCCTGTCCTCGTTCGAGATGCTGCGCCCGGCCTCGCGCACGGTGAGCCAGATCCAGCTCTGGGAAAACATCTGGAACGACGAGTTCGTCAAGTCCTACCGGATGTTCGATCGCTGGGCGACCGATACGCTGCCGCTGGCGGGCGAGTATTTCCGCACCATCACCAAGGACCTGATGTGGGACAACAAGCTGTTCAACGACACCATGTCGGTCGGTGGCCGTGCGGCGAAGCTCGAGGATATCAAGGTGCCGATCCTGCATGCGGTCGCCGAGCACGACCACATCGTGCCCTATGATGCCGCAAAACATTTGATCGCGAAGATTGGATCGGCGGACAAGGAAGAGGTGATGCTGAAGGGCGGGCACGTCTCGCTGGTCGCCGGCGCCAACGCGGTGAAACGGCTGTGGCCGAAACTGGACTCCTGGCTGGGGAAGAGATCGACATGAGTGAGCAGCGTTCCTATCCGCGTCAGGTCAAGACCGACGCCGGCGAGATCGAGATCCGCTTGATGTCGCCTGCGGACGAAGCCGCGGTGCTCGCCTTTGGCAAGGGCCTGCCGACGCACGATCTGCTCTTCCTGCCCCGCAACATCAGCGAGCCAAAAGTGCTCTCGGCCTGGGTCAAGGAGATCGAGCGCGGTGCGATCACGAGCCTGCTCGCCGTGAAGGACGGCAAGGTCGTCGGCTGCGGCACGCTGGTGCGCGATCCGCATTCCTGGTCGCCCCATGTCGGCGAGATTCGCATGGTGGTCTCGCTCGACGTGCGCGGGAAGGGGGTGGGGCGGGCGCTGTCGCAGGAGACCTTTGCGCTCGCGCTCGGCGCCGGCCTGGAAAAGCTCTCGGTCCAGATGACGGTCGACCAGCAGGCGGCGATCGCGGTGTTCGAAAGCCTTGGCTTCAAGGCCGAGGCGCTGCTGCGCGACCACGTCCGCGATGTCGATGGCAAGACCCACGACATTGTCGTGCTCGGCCACAACATCGCGCAGGTCCAGGCCCAGATGGAGGCCTATGGGCTGCCAGGTGCCGTCCAGCTCTAAAGACCGCGATCAGGCACGCGTTCGCCGGGATTGGTGAGGGAGGCATCATATTGCCTCCTGTTAAGGCTGTTCACGATTTCGTGATACTGCAGTGCAATATGAATGTTGCATCGCACAATTAACTATGCCATATAAGCCGTGCCCCGGGCCAATGCGGACGGGGTGAGCCCATAGCTCAGACCATTGAGGATGGAGAGAACCCCATGACCACTGAAACCAACACCGCTTTCGAGGGCTTCAAGGACGCTTTCAAGAACATCCAGAACCTGGAAGTTCCCGAGGCCGCCCGCGAATTCGTCAAGAAGACCGCCAACACCGCCAAGGACCGTGCTGCCGAGGTGTTCGCTGGCTCCGAGCGCGTGACCGCCGCCGTCGAGAACGCGGTGACCGAGTCCGTCACCGAGGCCGGCAAGATCAGCCGCAACATCCAGCAGGCGATCTACGAGGACGCTGAAGCGTTCTTCTCGGGCATCGACAAGCTCGCGTCCGCCAAGTCGTTCAGCGAAGCCGTCGAGATCCAGTCGAGCCTGCTCCGCTCCCGCGGCGAAGCGTTCGTCTCGCGCGCCAAGGCGACCACCGACTATCTCGGCAAGCTCGCCGCCAATGGTGCGAAGTCCGCTCAGGACAACTTTGCCAAGGTCTACAACAAGACCGCCTGATTGCGCGTCGCGTTGATAAACTGAATTTTGAGGCCCGCTTCGGCGGGCCTTGTTTTTTGCGCCGCCGTCATCATCGGTCGTCATTCCGGGTCCGGTCCTGCGGATCGTCCCGGAATGACGTAAGCTCGGTGAATCATGACTTCTCCCGCCACCTTCTCCTTCGACACTCCCGGCGACGCCGAGCGGGCGGCCGAGTTGCGCCGCGTGAAAGCAATGGCGACGCTGGTGCTGGCCTCGACGCTGGCCTTGTTCGTCGTCGCGAAATGGCTTCTGCCCGTGCATCCCGCGTTCGGCTTCATCGCGGCCTTCGCAGAAGCCGCGACCATCGGCGGCCTCGCCGACTGGTATGCCGTGGTCGCGCTGTTCAAGCGGCCGCTCGGCCTGCCGATCCCGCATACCGCGATCATCCAGAGCAACCAGGCCCGCATCGCCGACAAGCTCGGCGAGTTCATCCAGGTGCATTTTCTCGAGGCCGGACCCGTCGAGGCCAAGCTGAACGAGATCGATTTCGGCTCCTTCGTTGCCGACTGGCTGCGCGATCGCAAGCGCAGCGAGGATCTCGCGCGCTTCGCGCTGCGTTTGTTGCCGGAGGCCTTCTCCGCGACCGAGACCTCCGGCCTGATGACCTTCATCATCCGCCGCATGTCCTCGCAGCTCCAGGCGATCGACCTCGCGCCGCTCGCCGCCGGCACGCTGCGCGGCTTCGTTGCGGAAGGGCGGCACCAGATCCTGTTCGACGATCTCCTGCGCGTGATGCATGACACGCTGAACCAGAAAGAGACGATGGCGATGATCCGCGAGAAGGTGCGCGCGGAGTTGCCGACCCTGCTCAGGCTCTACCGCGCCGACAAGTTTCTGGTGAACAAGATCGTGGCGTCGGCCACGGCCTTCTTCAACGAGGTGCGCAGCGATCCCAAGCATCCGTTCCGCGGCGAGTTCGATCGCATGGTGCTGACCTTCGTCGACCGGCTCGGCACCGACCAGGCCTACATCGATCGCATCGACGGCCTGAAACGCGATCTGCTGGCGCGGCCCGAGCTTGCAGATCTCGCCCGCACCGTCTGGGCCAACACGCGCTCCTTCATCGAGCGCAGCGCCTCCGGCGAGACACAGGTGCTTCAGCATCATCTCGTCGGCATGTTCGTCGCCGCGGGCGAGGCGCTCGCCGGCGATGCCGAACTGCGCGGCGAGATCAACAAGGGTCTGGTGACGGTGCTGCGCAGCTTCGTCGCCGACCAGAAGAGCGGCGTCTCCACCTTCATCTCCGACCAGGTCAAGGCCTGGGATATGGCGCAGCTGATTTCGCTGATCGAAATCAACATCGGCCGTGACCTGCAATACATCCGCTTCAACGGCTCGCTGATCGGCGGGCTGGCCGGACTTGCGCTCTACTCCGTGGAATTCCTGCTTCGATTGCTGTGACTTTTGCGTCACGGACGTTAGCATTAACGCGCGGGCCTATTGTGGCCCCGCGTCTCTCCCGCTTGAATGTCAGGCACCGGCCGCCTAGCTGATTCATGTTGCGCTGCGGAACGTTCAAGAAGCCGGCGTATTGGAATTCATGCCCATTTGCCGGCATCGCGGCCGGCGCCGTCCCAAGGGAAACATTGATGACCGCTACTGCCCAGACGCTGCGTCCGCCGTCCCGTACCCTGATGTTTCTGGAAGGGCGCGCGATCCACGAGTTCGGCGCATTCCTCGGCGCGCTGCCGCTGCTGAGCCTCGCGCCCCGCGGCGATGGGCATCCGGTGCTGGTGCTGCCGGGCCTTGTGGCCTCGGACGCGTCCACGCGTGCGCTGCGCACCTTTCTGTCAGGCAAGGGCTACGCGGTGAGTGGCTGGCGCCAGGGCCGCAACTACGGCCTGCGTCCGGGCGTGCAGCACGCGATGGTCGATCTGGTCCAGGAGCTCAGCGACACGCATGGCCGCAAGATCAGCCTGGTCGGCTGGAGCCTCGGCGGCCTCTATGCGCGCCAGCTCGCCAAGATGATGCCCGAGCGTGTGCGTCAGGTGATCACCCTCGGAAGCCCCTTTGCCGGCGATCCGCGCTCCACCAATGCCTGGCGCGTCTATGAATGGGCGAGCGGGCAGAAGGCCGATCAGGTCGATCCGCGCTTCGGCGGCGAGCTCGCCGTTCCGCCGCCGGTGCCGACCACCGCCATCTTCAGCCGCACCGACGGCGTCTGCGCCTGGCAGGGCTGCATGGAGAAGTCCGGCGCGCAGACCGAGAGCATCGAGATCGAGAGCAGCCATTGCGGCATGGGGCATCACCCGGCTGCGGTTTACGCTGTCGCCGACCGGCTTGCGCAGAAGGAAGGCCAGTGGAAGCCCTTCGACCGCAGCGGCTGGCGCAGCCTGGCGTATCCCGATCCGCATAGGTAGCTTCTTTGCCTCTCCCCGCGTGCGGGGAGAGGCCGGATTGCATCGAAGATGCAATCCGGGTGAGGGGGAGTCTCCGCGAGTCCGTCTGTTACCTTTATTGCTGAGGCAGCCCCTCACCCCAACCCTCTCAGCGCGAACGAAGGTCGTCGCGGCCCCGTAAGAACGGGGAGAGGGAGAGTAACGGCGTCGCTCCCGTCCATTGTCGCGCCTGCACCAAACGCGCTATGCCTCGCACATGGCGCATCCGCTCTCCCGCATCATCGATCAGCTCAAGCGCGAACCGTCGCGCACCGGCTCCATCGTCGTCACCGTGTTCGGCGACGCCATCGTGCCGCGCGGGGGCTCGGTGTGGCTCGGCACGCTGCTGGAGTTCTTCGAAGGCCTGGACATCGACAGCGGTGTGGTGCGCACCGCGATGTCGCGCCTGGCGGCTGACGGCTGGCTGACGCGTGAAAAGGTCGGCCGGAACAGTTTCTATCGTCTCGCCGACAAGGGCCACCAGACCTTCGAGGCCGCGACGCGCCACATCTACGATCCGCCGCCGTCGGACTGGACCGGGCGTTTCGAGCTGCTGCTGATCAATGGCGAGGACCGCGACGCCTCGCGCGAGGCGCTGCGCAATGCCGGCTTCGGCAGTCCGCTGCCCGGCGTGTGGGTTGCGCCGTCGGGCGTGCCGGTGCCGGATGAGGCTGCGGGCGCTATCCGTCTCGAGGTCTCCGCGGAGGACGACAGCGGGCGCCGGCTGCTCAGCGCAAGCTGGCCGCTCGATCGCACCGCGGATGCCTATCTGAAGTTCATGAAGACGTTCGAGCCGCTGCGCACCGCGATCGGCCGCGGAACGACTCTCTCCGACGCCGACGCCTTCACCGCGCGGATCCTGCTGATCCACCACTATCGCCGCGTCGTGCTGCGCGATCCGCTGCTGCCCGAGAGCCTGTTGCCTGCGGATTGGCCGGGCAGGGCCGCCCGCGAACTCTGCGGCGAGATCTATCGCGCGCTGCTTGCTCCGTCCGAACAATGGCTTGATGGCCATGGAACCAATGAAAAAGGGCCATTGCCGGCGGCGCGAAAGCTCCTGGAACGGAGGTTCGGCGCCTGATCTTTATGTTACAGAAATATCTTGCATGACGTAATTTCTGTTATATATTATCTCCCAATAAAACGGGAGGATGCGCATGTACACCCAGGCGCTGAACACGGCCGAGACCGACGATCGCGGTCTTGAGGACGCAGGCAGGGCTGCGCAGTTCCAGGCCCGCATCGATGCGGAGGAACGCATCGAGCCGAACGACTGGATGCCGGCGGCCTATCGCAAGACGCTCACCCGCCAGATCTCCCAGCACGCCCATTCCGAAATCGTCGGCATGCTGCCCGAAGGCAACTGGATCACGCGTGCGCCGACCTTGCGCCGCAAGGCCGCACTGCTCGCCAAGGTGCAGGACGAGTGCGGCCACGGGCTCTATCTCTATGCCGCCGCAGAAACGCTTGGCGCCTCGCGCGAGGAGCTGGTCGATGCCATGCTCGCCGGCAAGGCCAAGTACTCGTCCATCTTCAACTATCCGACGCTGACCTGGGCCGACATCGGCACCATCGGCTGGCTGGTGGACGGCGCCGCGATCATGAACCAGATCCCGCTGTGCCGCTGCTCCTACGGTCCCTATGCGCGCGCGATGATCCGCGTCTGCAAGGAGGAATCGTTCCACCAGCGCCAGGGCTACGAGATCATGCTGACGCTGTGCCGCGGCTCGGACGAGCAGAAGGCGATGGCGCAGGATGCGCTGAACCGCTGGTGGTGGCCGGTGCTGATGATGTTCGGTCCGCCCGACGCCACGAGCCAGCACAGCGACACCTCGACGAAGTGGAAGATCAAGCGCTTCTCCAATGACGAGCTGCGCCAGAAATTCGTCGATGCCACCGTGCCGCAGGCGCAATATCTCGGCCTCACCATTCCCGATCCCGGCATGACGCAGGATGCCGAGGGGCACTGGCGCTACAGCGAGATCGACTGGACCGAATTCAAGCAGGTGCTCGCCGGCAACGGCCCCTGCAATCGGGATCGCATGGCGGCACGCCGCAAGGCGCACGAGGAGGGGGCCTGGGTGCGCGAAGCCGCCGCCGCCTATGCCGCCAAGCGCGCGCGTCGCCAGACCGCGCAAGCAGCCGAGTAAGGAGATCACGATGGCCACGCCGAACACGCCGCTGTGGGAAGTCTTCATCCGCAGCCGCAACGGGCTCGCGCACAAGCATGTGGGATCGCTGCATGCCAGCGATGCCACCATGGCCCTCCAGGCAGCCCGCGACATCTACACCCGCCGCGGCGAGGGCCTGTCGATCTGGGTCGTGCCGTCCACCGCGATCACCGCGAGCGATCCGGCCGAGAAGGGCATGATGTTCGAGCCGGCGGAGTCAAAGATCTACCGGCATCCGACGTTTTATGAGGTGCCCGAAGAAGTGGGGCATATGTGATGCCGGTCGCCAACACCCAGGTCTCCGAAACGCCGCTGGTGCTCTACGCCCTGCGCCGCGCCGACGATGCGCTGATCCTCGGTCACCGGTTGTCGGAATGGTGCGGGCATGCGCCGATGCTGGAAGAGGACATGGCGCTCTCCAACATCGCGCTCGACCTCATCGGCCAGGCACGCGAGCTCTACACCTATGCCGCCAAGGCCGAAGGCAAGGAGAATGATGAGGACAAGCTCGCCTACCTGCGCGACGTCCGGCAGTACCGCAACCTGCTGCTGGTCGAGCAGCCCAACGGCGATTTTGCCCAGACCTTGGTGCGGCAGTTCTTCTATTCCGCCTTCGCCGACCTATACTGGCGCGCCATGACGACCTCGCGCGACACGACGCTCGCCGCCATTGCCGCCAAGTCCGAGAAGGAGAGCGCCTATCATCTGCGTCATGCCTCGGAATGGATCATCCGGCTCGGCGACGGCACAGACGAGAGCCATCGACGAGCGCAAGCCGCGATTGATCACCTCTGGGCCTTCACCGGTGAGATGTTTGCCGTCGATGACGGCGAACGCGCCCTGATCCATGCGGGTATCGCCCTCGATCCGGGTATCTTGCGCGGTCGTTGGCTGAAGATGCTTTCCGATGTCGTCAGCGAGGCCACGCTCGAGCTGCCGCAGAATGACTGGATGCAGCAGGGCGGCCGCGTGGGCCGGCACAGCGAGCATCTCGGCCATCTCCTGTCGGAGCTGCAATCGATGCAGCGCACCTTCCCGGGGCAGACATGGTGACCGTGTCCGAGAGCGGTGCCGATCTGCGCCGGCGCGCCTGGGATGCTGCGGCGAGCGTGGTCGATCCGGAAATCCCGGTGCTGACGATCGCCGATCTCGGCGTGCTCCGCGATGTCGTTCTCGACGGCGACCATGTCGAGGTCGCGATCACCCCGACCTATTCGGGCTGCCCGGCCATGAACATGATCGCGCTCGAAATCGAGGTCGCGCTGGAGCGCGCCGGCTTCCATCGTCCGAAGGTCCGCACGGTGTTGTCGCCGGCCTGGACCACCGACTGGATGAGCGAGGAGGGGCGGCGGAAGCTGCGCGCCTACGGCATCGCGCCGCCACAGGCTTCAAACTCGCGCCGCGCGCTGTTCGGCGAGCAGTCTGTCGCGTGCCCGCAATGCGGTTCTGACAGGACCGAGCTGCTGTCCGAATTCGGCTCGACCTCCTGCAAGGCGCTGTGGCGCTGCAAGGCCTGCCGCGAACCCTTCGATTACTTCAAGTGTCATTGATCATGTCAGCAGCCGCACCGCGCTTCCATCGCCTGGCCGTCAACGATCTCCGCCGCGAGGCCTCGGACGCCATTTCGGTGACCTTCGCCATCCCCAGCGAACTCGCCAGCGATTACGCTTTCACGCCCGGGCAGTACCTGACGCTCCGCACGATGCTGGACGGTGAAGAGGTGCGCCGCTCCTACTCCATCTGCTCCGGCCCCGACGACGGCGAGATCCGCATCGCGGTGAAGAAGATCGATGGCGGTGCGTTTTCGAGCTGGGCCGCCGATGAACTCAAATGTGGCGACGAACTCGACGTGATGACGCCGACGGGCCGCTTCGGCGTGGTCGCGCCGGCCGATACGGGACGGATCCATGTCGGCTTTGCCGCCGGCTCCGGCATCACGCCGATCCTGTCGATCGTCAAGGGCGTGCTCGCCCGCGAACCGGATAGCCGCTTCTTCCTGTTCTACGGCAACCGCACGACCGACAACATCATGTTCCTCGAGGCGCTCGAGGAGCTCAAGGACCGCTTCATCGACCGCCTCTCGATCTTCCACGTCATCTCTGGCGAGGAGCAGGACATTCCGATCCTGCATGGCCGGCTCGACGGCGACAAGGTGAGGGTGCTGCTGCGCTCGCTGGTGCCGGCGGGAAGCGTCGATCACGTCTTCATCTGCGGTCCGTCTGGCATGAGCGAGGACATCGAGGCGACCTGCCGCGATCTCGGTATCGCCGAGGAGCGCATCCACGTCGAGCGCTTCGTCTCGGAATTCGGCGGCAAGCCGCGGCCGAAGAAGGCTGTTGCACCCGACGCGCCACCGAAGGCGATCGCCTCGCTGATCATCGACGGCAAGCGCCGCGACGTGCCGGTCGCCGAGGACGAAGCGATCCTCGATGCCGCGCTACGCGCCGGCGTCGATCTGCCCTTCGCCTGCAAGGGCGGCATGTGCTCCACTTGCCGCGCCAAGCTGGTCGAGGGCGAGGCGCCGATGGACATCAACTATTCGCTGGAGCCGTGGGAGCTGAAGGCCGGCTTCGTCCTGACCTGCCAGGCGAAGCCGTCGTCCGAGCGGGTCGTGGTCGACTATGACCATGTCTGATCGGGCGGATCAGCACCCAACAATGCAAATGCGTCGCATTATTTGACAGCTCGAACCAACCAGCAGAACATCATGTGCAGGAAATTGACCGGGAGAAGCGCGTGAACGTCAAAGCCGCCCTGTCGCCTGAGGATATTGCCCGCGCCTGCGCCGATGCGATGTGGGCGGAGGACGATGCCTCCAAAGGTCTCGGCATGGAGATCGTCGAAATCGGCCCGGGCTTCGCGACGCTGGCCATGGCGGTGCGGCCGGACATGGTCAATGGCCAGCGCATCGCCCATGGCGGCTTCATCTTCACGCTCGCAGATTCCGCCTTTGCGTTTGCATGCAACTCGCACAATGAGCGCGTGGTCGCGGCACAGGGCCAGATCACCTTCATCACGCCCGGCAGGCTCGGCGATCGTCTCGTCGCGAAGGCAAGAGAGGTCACCCGCAGCGGCCGCTCCGGCATCTACGACGTGCGCGTCACCGCCGGCGACATCGTCATTGCGGAATTCCGCGGGCATTCGCGCGTCATTCCCGGCACTTGGTTGCCGGCACACGACCAATAAAGAAAAGAACAGATCAATGTGGGGAAACGAGGATGGCTCTGACCAGGCTCAAGGAAGGTGGCACCACCTATCGCGCCGAAATGGATGCGTATGAGCGCGCCTCACGTGACGAGATCATGGCGCTGCAGAAGCAGCGGCTGGGCTGGTCGCTGAAGCACGCCTACGACAACGTCGCGCATTATCGCAAGGCCTTCGACAAGGCCGGCGTGCATCCGTCCGACTTTCGCGAGCTCTCCGATCTCGCGAAGTTTCCGTTCACGGTGAAAACGGATTTGCGCGACAATTATCCTTTCAACATGTTCGCTGTGCCGCGCGAAAAGCTGGTGCGCGTGCATGCCTCCTCCGGCACGACAGGTAAGCCGATCGTCGTGGGCTACACCCAGCGCGATATCGACATCTGGTCGGAAGTCATGGCGCGTTCGATCCGCGCCGCCGGCGGCCGCACCGGCATGATCATCCACAACGCCTATGGCTACGGCCTCTTCACCGGCGGGCTTGGCGTGCACTACGGCGCCGAAAAGCTCGGCTGCACGGTGGTGCCGATCTCCGGCGGCATGACCGAGCGGCAGGTGCAGCTCATCAACGATTTCCGCCCCGACATCATCACGGTGACGCCGAGCTACATGCTGGCGATTCTCGACGAGTTCAAGCGCCAGAAGCTGGATCCACGCCAGTGTTCGCTCAAGGTCGGCATCTTCGGCGCCGAGCCCTGGACCAATGCGATGCGCGGCGAGATCGAGGACGCCTTCGACATGGATGCGACCGACATCTATGGCCTCTCCGAGGTGATCGGTCCCGGCGTCGCGCAGGAATGCATCGAGACCAAGGACGGCCTGCACATCTGGGAGGACCATTTCTATCCCGAAGTGATCGACCCCGAGACGGGCGCGGTGCTGCCGGATGGCGAGAAGGGCGAGCTGGTGTTCACCTCGCTCACCAAGGAAGGTTTTCCGGTGATCCGCTATCGCACCCGCGACCTGACGCGGCTGTTGCCGGGCACGGCGCGGCCGGGCATGCGGCGGATGGAGAAGGTAACGGGCCGCTCGGACGACATGATCATCCTGCGCGGCGTCAATCTGTTCCCGACCCAGATCGAGGAGGTGCTGCTGGCCACCGACTGGTGCGGCGGCCACTTCATCCTCGAATTGACCCGCGAAGGCCGCATGGACGAACTGACCATCATTGCCGAGGCGCGGCCCGAGAGCTGGGACGGCCGCGGCCTCGTCGACCATGCCGACCGGATCTCGACCCACATCAAGAACACGATCGGCATCAGCTCCAACGTGCGAGTGGTCGCGCCCGCAACGCTGGAGCGCTCGCTCGGCAAGGCCAGGCGGCTCTACGACAAGCGCCCGAAGGATTGACTTGACCACCCGTAAGGGCGACAAGGCCCGCGAGAAATCGCGGGTCTTTCCATGTCACCAGCCGATACCAAAGCAGTCGAAGCGCGCTGTGTGCGCCTCAATGCCAAGGCCGAGAACGCGGCCGCGCTTGCGCCGGTTGTCGAGCGTCAGACGCTCACGCGGGGTCCAAACGATCTCCTGATCGAGGTGAAGGCGGCTGCCGTCAATCCGTCCGACGTCAAGGCCGCGACCGGGCTGATGCCCTATGCCGTGTTTCCGCGCACGCCGGGCCGCGACTACGCCGGTGTGGTGATCGATGGACCGGCCGGCACGGTCGGCCGCGAGGTGTTCGGTTCCTCCGGCGATCTCGGTATCCGCCGCGACGGCACCCACGCAACCCATCTCGTCGTCGAGGCCGATGCTGTCGTGGAGAAACCCAGGACGGTGTCCTGGGAGGAGGCTGCCGGCATCGGCGTTCCCTTTGTCACCGCGATGGAGGGCTTTCGCCGCGCCGGCGTGCCGAAGGCCGGTGAGACCGTTCTGGTGTTGGGCGTCAATGGCAAGGTCGGCCAGGCCGCGGTGCAGATCGCGACATGGCAGGGCGCGCGCGTCATCGGCGTGGTGCGCAAGGCCGAGACCTATGAAGGCCATAGCAACGCGTCCATCGAGGTGATCGATGCCTCCGCGACCGATGTCGCCACGCGGGTGCGCGAAGTGACCGCCGGGAAGGGCGCCGACATCGTCTTCAACACGGTCGGCGATCCCTATTTCCAGGCCGCGCACAAGTCGCTCGCCTTGCGCGGCCGCCAGGTCCTGATCGCCGCGATCGACCGCATCGTGCAGTTCAACATTCTCGAATTCTACAGAGGCCAGCACACTTACGTCGGAATCGACACGCTCGGCTTGTCCTCGACGGCGACTGGTGCGGTGCTGCGTGACCTCGGCCCCGGCTTTGCGAGCGGGCACCTCAAGCCGTTCCCGATCAAGGCGAATGCCATCTATCCGCTGGAGCGCGCCAAGGAAGCCTATGTCGCGGTCGCCGGCTCCTCGCGTGACCGCGTGATCCTGAAGCCGTGACGATGGAATCCACGCAACTCGTCATCCTCGCCGGCCTCGTCATCGGCCTGATCTACGGCGCCGTGGGTCTGCTGAGCGGCTTCTGCCTGATGAGCAGCATGCGCGGCCTTCTGGCGGAAGGAGACGGCCGGCTGGTGCGGTCCTATGCGCTGGCGATCGCTGTCGCGATCGCCGCAAGCCAGCTCCTGGCCGGCAGCGGTACCGTCGATCTCGGCAAGTCGATCTACCTGCAACAATCCTTCTCGGCGCCGGTGCTGTTCCTCGGCGGCCTGCTGTTCGGCTACGGCATGGTGCTGTCGAACGGCTGTGGCTCGCGCGCTCTGGTGCTGCTCGGCCGCGGCAATCTCCGTTCCTTCGTGGTCGTGATCGTGCTCGCCATCGCCGCGCAGATGACGCTCAAGGGCCTGGTTGCGCCGGCGCGCATTGCACTGGTTCAGGCCTCGCAAACCTCCGTCGGCGCCAATTCGCTGCCGTCCGTGCTGGCGACGCTCGGCCTTGCTGAAGCTCTCTCGCGCGCGATTGCCGCTGCCGTGATCGTCGTGGCATTGATCCTGTTTGCGTTCGCCCACCCGACATTCCGCCGTTCGCCTGGCCAGATCGCGGCGGGCGTCATCGTCGGCGTCCTCGTTGCCGGCGGCTGGTTCGTCACCGGCTATCTCGGCGCCGACGACTTCAATCCCGTCCCCGTGACCTCGCTCACCTTCGTCGCGCCGATCGCAGATGCCCTGCAATATGCCATGCTATCGACCGGCCTGACGCTCAATTTCGGCGTCGCGACGGTTGCCGGCGTCTTCGCCGGCAGTCTGGTGACGGCACTCGCTACTGGCCGCTTCAAGCTCGAAGGCTATTCATCGCCGCGCCATATGCTGCGCTCGGCGGGCGGCGCCGCGCTGATGGGGATCGGCGGTGTGATGGCGTTCGGCTGCTCGATCGGACAGGGGCTTACCGGCGTGTCGACGCTGGCGCTGGGCTCGTTCGTTGCGCTCGCCGGCATCCTGCTCGGCACGACAGCGGGCCTGCGCGGCGCGCTTCGCGTTCAACCTCTCGCGATGGCCTGACTGCGCAGCAGGCGATCCCCGAGCGTTGCCAGGCCGATGCCGGCGACGATCAGTCCGGCCGCGACAGCAAGGCTCAAGTCGATCGGCTCGCCCAGCAGGACCGCCGCACTGGCGATGCCGACGAGTGGCGTCGCCGTGGTGCCGAGCGACGTCGTCAGCGCCGAGATGCTCTTGTTGACCATCGACATCGCCCAATAGGCAAGCGCCGTCCCGATCAGGCCGGAATAGAGGAACAGCAGCACGAGCCTCCGCGACCAATTGACGTGCGGTATGCCATCCACGATTGCCGCGGTGATCGACAGCACCACCGTTGCCACCAACACCTGCCAGATCAGGAGCTGAAGCGGGGAGGCGAGCCAGCGATGCGCGCGAATATAGATGATGTTTGCGGCCCACGCGATCGCTGCGAGGATGACCATGCCGGCGCCGAGCATGACGTTGCCATTGGTCCAGTCGATCGATGTCGGGTTCAGGATCACGGCAAGGCCGATCAGTCCGAGCAGGGCGCCGGCGACCTTTGGCGCGGTCAGCGTGTCGTTCCCGATCAGGGGCGCGGCGATCGCGACCCAGAGCGGTGTGGTGTAGCCGAGCACGACGGCCTTGCCCGCGGGCAGGAAGCGCACACCGGCCGCAACCAGGACCGAGAACACCGTCATGTGCAGAAGTGCCACGCTGAGAACCACCGGAATGTCGCGCCGCTCCGGGATCACGAGATTGTTGCTCAGTCCAAGGATCACGAACAAGGCAGCCAGGGCGATCCAGCTGCGGATCGCCGAAGTCCACAGTGGCGAAAGGAACTGGACGAGCTGCTTCGTCACCGACCAGTTCACACCCCAGGCCAGCACGACGATCAGGAACAGGCCGACGGCCGCGCGGGGTGACAGGGAGTTCATCTCGGAGGTCCTTGAAGCGGTCTGGCCTCGCGGATAGCATCCGGGCTGGCACCTGGAAAAGTGCCAGATCGAGAAGGAACAAGGTGCCAGTTTCAGAAGAGATGATCGCCGGCTTGATCGAGTTGAAGCGGACCGGTGAGGAAGGGCTGATGGCTCAACTGACGAGCCAGCTCAGGGAGTTGATCGGAAGCGGCCGCATCGGCAAGGGCCGCGGGCTGCCGTCGAGCCGACAGCTTGCGAGCGATCTCGGGGTCTCCCGCAATACCGTGACCTATGCGTTCGAGCAGCTTGCCGCCGAAGGGTATTTGGCTGCGTCGCACGGGCGGCGCCCGGTCGTGACGGTCGACGGCGGTGAGCGTATCGAAACAGCTGGCGCCGCGACATCAGGTGTCCGCTCGGGCACGCCGCGCCTCTCTCCCTGGGCCTCGAAGCTCAAGCAGGCGGACTGGCCGATGTCCTATCTGGCGCAGCTAAAACCGTTGCGCCCTGGGCAAGGTGATTTCAGGGAGTTTCCGAACGAGGTCTGGGCTCGCTGTCTGCGCCGCAGCGCCGTGCGTGCGGCCAGGCGCGATCTCGGCCCCGTCAACCGGCCGCGCTTGCGCGAGGCGCTGGCGCATTATCTGGCGACCAGCAGAGGCGTTCGCGCCACCGCGGACCAGATCATGATCCTGCCGAGCGCACAGGCCGCGCTCACTTTGATCGCGGCTGTCGTCATCACGCAAGGTGACGAGGTCTGGGTCGAGGATCCCGGCTATCCCGGCGCCGCGGCTGCCTTTCGTGCCTCCGGCGCGCGCGTGACCGGCATCAGGCTGGACGAGCAGGGCATGCAGCGGATGCCTGGTGTCGCGGCTCCAACGCTGATCTTCATGACGCCATCGCACCAGCATCCGACCGGGCGGCTGATGTCGCTGGCCCGCCGCACTGAGTTTCTTGGCTTGAGCAGGCCCGGCAAGACCTGGATCGTGGAGGACGATTACGACGGCGAATTCCACTATGACAGCCGGCCGGTGCCGGCCTTGCAGGGGCTCGATACCCATGGCCGCGTGTTCTATGTCGGCACGTTCTCGAAGGCGATGACGTCGGATATCCGGCTCGGCTATCTCGTGGTGCCGCCGGCGCTGGTCAGCGCCCTGGAGATCGCGCAGCGGCATATCGGGCTGATCGCCGCCAGCCATGTCCAGGAAGCGCTGGCCGAGTTCATTGCCGACGGGCATTTTCTCGCGCATCTGCGCCGGATGCGCCGGCTCTATCACGCGCGCCGCGATCATCTCGTCGAGGGACTGGAGCGCCATCTTGGCGAGGTGCTTACGGCCGAGGTGCCCTCGGGCGGCATCCAGCTGGTCGCGCGCCTCAAGCGCGGTCGCGCTGATCAGGCCGCGGTCAAGCGGCTGGTCGCAGCGGGGGTTGAAACGCGCGCCTTGTCCAGCCTTGCGCTCGGCCGGCCGCGCGATCACGGCCTGCTGCTCGGCTTTGCAGCATGGCGCGAGAACGAGATCCGCGCCGCCGTGCGGACGATGGCATCGTGCTTCTAGCGCATGATCCGGAAAGGTGTGAAGCGGTTTTCCGAAAAGATCATGCTCAACCAATAAGGCGTTAGTCCACGGCCTTGGTCACGATGCGGATCTCGGAGGTCAGAGTGCGGTGCACCGGGCACTTGTCGGCGATCTCCATCAGCTTCTTGCGCTGCTCGGCGTCGAGCGCACCGTCCATCGCGATGTCGCGCTCGATCTGGTCGAGCATGCCCTCGCGCGTCTCGCATTCCGCACAATCCCTGGCGTAGATCTTGGAATGTTTCAGCGTGACCGTGACGCGGTCGAGTGGCAGCGATTTACGGTCGGCATAAAGGCGCATGGTCATGGAGGTGCAGGCACCGAGGCCTGCGAGCAGGAAGTCATAAGGGCCTGGCCCGGCATCCTCGCCGCCGGCAGCAACCGGTTCATCCGCCACCAGATGATGCGGCCCGACCGTGATGATCTGGTTGAACTTGCTCTCGCGCGTCTCCTGCACCACCACCTTGCGCGGTTCTTCAGCGAGATCCATCGGCTGTGCGGGCTTTGCGGCGTCGATATAGCGGCTTGCCCAGGCCGCGATCACGTCGGCCGCGTAGAGCGCGTCGGCCGGCCTGGTGAGGAGATGGTCGGCGTGGTCGAGCGAGACGAAGCTCTTGGGATGCTTGGCCGCGACGAAGAGCTTGGTCGCATTGTCGATGCCCACGGTGTCGTCGAGCGGCGAGTGCATCACCAGCAGCGCCTTGTGCAGGCCGGTGACGTCCTTCATCAGCTCATGCTCGGCGATGTCTTCGAGGAATTCGCGCTTGATACGGAATGGACGCCCGGCAAGCGACACTTCGACCTCGCCCTGTGCGCGGATCGCATCAACATGTTCCCTGAACAGGCCGGTGACGTGGGTGGGGTCAGATGGCGCTGCAATGGTCACCACCGCTTTCGCCTCTGGAACCTTGCTGGCCGCGGCCAAAATCGCAGCGCCGCCGAGGCTATGGCCGATCAGGATCGAGGGCGCCTTGCGCGTCGAACGCAGATGATCGGCCGCGCGCACGAGGTCGGCGACGTTCGAGGAGAACGTCGAATTGGCGAAATCACCCTCGCTGGAGCCGAGCCCGGTGAAGTCGAAACGCAGCACCGCGATGCCCTTGGCGGCGAGCGCGACCGAGATGCGCTTGGCCGCCAGCGTGTCCTTGCCGCAGGTGAAGCAGTGTGCGAACAACGCGAAAGCCGCGGGCTCGCCGTCCGGCAGCTCCAGCGCGGCCGCGAGCTGATGGCCGCCTTCGCCGGTGAATTGAAAGCGTTCCGTCGGCATGGCCTTCCCCCGTCTCTTGGTTGGACTTAATCGCCTGAATAGCGCTGCTCGGCCCAGGGATCGCCGCGGTTATGATAGCCGCGGACTTCCCAGAAACCCGGTGCGTCCTCGGTCTGGAATTCGATCGCCTGGAGCCATTTGGCGCTCTTCCAGAAATAGAGATGCGGCACGACCAGCCGCACCGGGCCGCCGTGCTCCTCCGTCAGCGGCTGGCCGGACCAGCTATGGGCGAGCAGGGCGTCCTCGGCGGCGAAGTCTTCCAGCGCGAGGTTGGTGGTGTAGCCGTCATAGGAATGCAGGACGACGAAGCGTGCATCCTCGCGCGGCTGGCAGGCCGCGAGCAGCTCGTGCGTGGCGAGGCCTTCCCAAAGGTTGTCGTAGCGCGACCAGGTCGTCACGCAGTGAATGTCGGAGGTGAACTGGGCCTGCTTCTGTGCGGTGAACTCGGCGAAGGTCCAGAACACGGGATGTTCGATCGCGCCGTAGACGTCGAGCCGCCAGCGATCACGCGAGACCGGTGGCACGACTCCGAGGTCGAGCACCGGCCAGTCTTTCGTGAGGTGCTGGCCCGGCGGTAGCCTTTGATCTTCCGGACGCGTGATCCTGCCCGTGAGGAAGCGGCCCTCGCGCGCCCATTTCTCCTTGGTGCGCGTCAGCTTGCTGTCGGGCGGCTCGTTGTCGTCGGCCATCAGCTTACTCGTGGCGATGCATTGCGGAGGCGTGCTTGGTGTCGCGCATGGTGGAATAGATGATCAGCGACAGGCAGATGACGCCGCTGAGGTAGAAGTAGAACCATTCCTCGTGCCCGATGCTCTTGAAGTAGAGCGCGATCGCGGGTGCCGTGCCGCCGAAAATCGAGACCGTGATCGCATAGGGCAGGCCGACGCCGAGCGCGCGGACATTGGTCGGGAACAGCTCGGCCTTCACCACGGCGTTGATCGAGGTGTAGCCGGCGACGAACAGCCAGGCACAGCAGATCAGGATGAAGGCCATGAAGGGCGACTTCGTCTCCTTCAGTGTCATCAGCAGCGGCACGGTCGCCAGCGTACCGGCGACACCGAAGAAGATCAGCAGCGGCTTGCGGCCGATCTTGTCGGAGATCGCACCGTAGATCGGCTGCAGGATGGTCGCGAAGACCAGCGTGCCGAAGATCACGAAGGTGGTCTGGTCTTCGGTGAGCCCGACCGAGAGCTTGACGAAGGTCTGCATGTAGGTGGTGAAGGTGTAGAACGCGGCGGTACCGCCGGCGGTGAGACCCACCACCAGGAGCAGCTCGCGTGGGTAGCGCAGCAAGTTGGTGATCGAACCGGTCGGCTTCACCACCTTCTTGGCTTCCTCGAAGGCCTCGGTCTCGTGCAGATTGCGTCGCATCACCGCGGCAAAGATCGCGAGCGCCGCGCCGATCGCAAACGGGATGCGCCAGCCCCAGGCCTTCAGCTCGTCGGGCGTCAGGAAGACCTTTTGCAGGAGCAGCAGCACGATGATTGCGGTGAGCTGACCGCCGATCAGGGTGACGTATTGGAAGCTGGAATAGAAGCCGCGGTGCTTGGGATCGGCGACCTCGCTGAGATAGGTGGCGCTGGCGCCATATTCGCCGCCGAGGCTGAGGCCCTCGATCACGCGGGCGAGCGCCAGGATCGCCGGCGCGGCGAACCCGATCGTGGCATAGGTCGGCGTCACCGCGATGATCAGCGAGCCGAAGCACATGAAGACGACGGACAGCGTCAGCGAGATACGGCGGCCGAAATGGTCGGCAAGGTAGCCGAAGAACCAGCCGCCGAGGGGACGCATCAGGAAGGTCGCCGCGAATACGACGGCGACGTTCAATTGCTGCACGACCGGGTCGTTGCCGGGGAAGAAGGCCGGGGCGAAATAGAGCGCGAACGCCGTATAGGCGTAGAAATCGTACCATTCGACGAGATTGCCGATCGAGCCGATGAAGATCGCCTTGATCCGCCGCTCGGCGTCGGCGACGTCAAAATGCTCGGAGGCCGGTTTGATTACTTGGTCTGTCACGTCCGGCCTCTCTCTATCCCTGTTTGGAGAGGCCTACATCGCCTTTCCGAGCAGAAATGGCAACTGCCGGGGGCCTCTCACCGTGCCCTGCGACCAGGTCACGGTGCCTGCCGGATCGAGGCGAAAATCCGGGATCCGCTTCAGCCATTCCTCCAGCGCAACCTGCATCTCCATCCGCGCAAGGTTGGAACCGACGCAGCGATGGATACCGAGACCGAACGCGGCGTGGCGGTTCTCCCGACGATCGATCACGACTTTGTCAGCGTCCGGAAACATTTTTGGATCGCGATTAGCGGCCGGGAAGGACAGCAGCACCATGTTGCCCGCCTTGACCGGGCAGCCCGAGATCGTGGTCTCCTTGACCACCTCGCGCGCCATGGTCACCGGCGAATAGGCCCGCAGCAGCTCCTCCA
Source organism: Bradyrhizobium sp. B025 (assembly GCF_042257955.1). Taxonomy (NCBI): domain Bacteria; kingdom Pseudomonadati; phylum Pseudomonadota; class Alphaproteobacteria; order Hyphomicrobiales; family Nitrobacteraceae; genus Bradyrhizobium; species Bradyrhizobium sp. B025. The sequence continues at coordinate 2,461,274 of NZ_CP170150.1, forward strand.
CGGCGATCGGGATCAGACCAGGCTCGGCGATCAGCCGCTCGCGGTCGGCCGGCGTTCTGGCGAGATGCCAGAGCGAGGAGCCGATCGCGCTCCAGGTGGTGTCGATGCCGGCGATCAGGAGCAGGCGGAGTGAGCCCAGCACGTGGGACTCTTCCAGCGGCTGACCTTCCTTGTCCTTGGCGTTCATCAGATAGGAGATGAGATCGTCGGTCGGCCTCGATCTGCGCTCCTCGATATGCGTCCTGAAATAGGCGCTCATCTCCTGCACGGCCTGGAGCAGCATGGTCTCGTCCTTGATGCCGAGCTCCAGGATCATGTGGATCCAGTTCACGAAGAGGTCGCTGTCGCTCTCGGGAATGCCGAGCATATGGGCGATGGCCCGAACCGGGATGTATTTGCTGTAGCGCGCTGCGGCATCGATCTTGCCGTCGGAGATGAAGCCGTCGATCAGCTCGTTGCAGATGGCGCGGACCCGCGGCTCGAGCTTCTTCATCGCGTCCGGGGTGAAGGGCGGCAGCAGCAACTGCTTGGCCGGCTTGTGCACGGGAGGATCGGAGGTGATCGGCGGGGCGGCATTCCTGGCAATCTCCGGCCGCACGTCGCGGACGATGATGCGGCGCGAGGAGAAATGCTCGGTGTCGTTGGCGATCTCGCGCACCGCCTCGTAGGTCGTCGGCATGTAGCAGCCGAGGAATCGCTCGGTGTGCACGACCGGGCTTGCGGCGCGCAGCTCATTCCAGATCGGAAACGGATCGTCCGTCCATTGCGGATCGGTGTGGTCGAAATCGTTGACCCAGTCGGTGACGGGCGGATGGGCGACGGGCTCGCTGACGTCGGACATGTCGGGGGGAATCCTCGGCTGGTGGTCGCTGGAATCACGCGCACGCGGGCAGACAGGAAGCTCGCGCTACTCCTCGATCACATCGATTGCGATTTCCGGGCAGTTGGATTTGGCAAGCCACGCCTTGTCTTCGAGTCCCGGCGGGACCGTGCCATCGCCGGCTTCATGCGCGTTGCCGTATTCGTCGAGCTCGAACAGCTCCGGCGCCAGCGCCTTGCAGCGCGCGTGGCCCTGGCATTTGTCGGGATCGACGTGAACCTTCAGTCGCTCTGTCATGGCGGCTTCCCTGGTCGTATGCGCGCGCGCGGAAGGCGGCCCGCGTTCCTCATGTCAATTTTATCGGCGGCATTTGCCGCTCGGTCTAAGTTATATGCTATTACATTCGCGGCGGGCTTCCCCTGTCAAGCGCAAACTTATAGGCTTTGCCGTAACATGCGTTCACAACTCGCTCGCAAGCCCGAGAATACCTACCACCATGGCGATCTCCGTGACGCCCTGATCAAGGCCGCGTTGCGCGAGGCAGAGCAGGGCGGCGCCGAGGCGATCAGCATCAAGGCGCTGGCAAAGCAACTCGGCGTCTCGCAGCCGGCGCCCTATCGGCACTTCGCCGACCGCGAGGCGCTGCTGGCGGCAGTGACGGCGGAGGCGTTCCGGCAGCTCAGCGCGATCCTGCGCGAGGCGATGGCAAAGCCGTCCAGGCAATCGAAATTGTCGAGGCTGGCGCAGGCGACGCTCGATTTCGGCCTGCGCCGCAACGGCATCTACCGCCTGATGTTCGCTTCGCGCACCGTCTCATGCGCGGCCAAGGGCAGCGAGCTGCACGAGGCGACGCGCGAGACGCTTGGGCTCGTGATCGAAGCCCTGGAATCGCCGGCGGTCGGTTATTTGCGCGAACGGCAAGCGCTGAAGATCTGGGCGGCGGTGCATGGCGTGGTGATGCTGGCCGAGCAGGGCCTGTTCACCGGCGAGCCGGCGCATGCCACGCGCGAGGAGCTGGTCGAGGATTTTGTGAGCGAAACCAAGGCCGCGCTCGCACTGGCAATCAAGAATGCACGGCGCCGGACGAAGGCGGGCGCCTAAGCGCTGGCTTTCAGCAGCCTCATCAGCTTCTCGATCGCGCTGTCCGGCGTCGTCACGACCGGGCGACCGGTGGCCTTTGCGACCAGCGGCGCCGTCGCCGCGATGCTGAACTGTGCCAGCGCGATGACGTCGCAATCGCGTAAGTCGCGCGAGGCGTCCGCGATCAGCCGGTCGTGCGTGGCGCGGTCGCCGCGATCGAGCGCCGCCAGTGCGCCCTCGGCGAGTTTCGGCACGATCTGGACCGAAGCGGGGAATTCCGGCGGCATCGAGACCAGCGTCGGCGGGAAGGTCGAGAGCAGGCCGATCCGCTTGCCCATCGTCACCGCGCGCTCGATCATCGCTTCGTTCGGCTTCAGCACTGGCATCGGCGCATGGGCGCGCGCCACCGCCTCGATACAGGGGCCGAAGGCCGAACAAGTGAAGAGGATCGCGTTTGCCCCCGTTGCCACCGCGTAGTCGCCGAGCGCGAGGAAACGCTCGGTCATGGCGTCGGTGAGCTGGCCGTCGCGCGCGAGATCCGCAGACAGGCTGTCGTCGAGCAGGTTCATCAGCCGCGCCTCGGGCCACGCTGTCGCGAATGCCGCCTCGATCGGGGCAATGGAATGCTTCAGGGCGTGGATCAGGGCGATGCGCATGGGATCTCTCTTCTCCCTCTCCCCCTAAGCGGGGGAGAGGGAGAATTCCTTACTTGAACGGCACGGCGTACATCAGGCCGCCCTTGCTCCAGAGGCCGTTGAGGCCGCGATCGAGCTTGAGCGGGCTCGCCTTGCCGACATTGCGCTCATAGATCTCGCCGTAATTGCCGGTGGCCTTGATCGCCGTGACCAGCCATTTGTTGTCGAGCCCGAGCCGCGAGCCGAGATCGCCGGAGGCCCCCAGCAGCCGCTGGATCGCCGGCGTCTGCGACTTCGCCATCTCATCGACATTGGCCTGGGTGACGCCGAGCTCTTCGGCCTCGATCAGCCCGTAATGCAGCCAGGTGATGATGTCGCTCCAGACCTCGTCACCGTTGCGGGTGAAGGGCCCGAGCGGCTCCTTGCTGATGGTCTGCGGCAGCACGACGTAGTCGGCCGGGTTGGGCGCTGCGGTCGTCACGGCGCCGGCAAGCGCGGACGCATCCTGGGTCATGGCATCGCAGCGGCCGCCGAAGAAGGTCTGGTACATGGTGTCGACGCGGTCGAACACCAGCGGCTTCCAGTCGATGCCGTTGGCGCGGCCGTAATCGCCGAGCGTAACCTCGTGCGTGGTACCCTGCGCGACGCAGACCGTGGCGCCCTTGAGGTCCTTGATGTCCTTCACGCCAAGGTCCTTCTTCACGACAAAGCCCTGGCCGTCGTAGAAGTTGATCGGGCCCTGGCGCAGGCCCAGCGTCACGCCGCGCAAATAGGTCTGCGTCGAGTTGCGGTAGAGCACGTCGATCTCGCCCGATTGCAGCGCGGTGAAGCGATTCTGCGCTGTCAGAGAGACGTAACGCACCTTGCTGGCATCGCCCAGCACGCCGGCCGCAAGCGCGCGGCAATAGTCGACGTCGAGGCCCTTGTAATTGCCCTGCGAGTCCGGCGCCGAGAAACCGGCAAAACCTGCGCTGACGCCGCACACCAGCGTGCCGCGGCTCTTTACCGTGTCGAGCGTCGCCGCCTGCGCGGCCACCGCCGATGCTGCGAGCACGCCGGCTGCGATAACCACTTTCCTCATCATGCTACTCTCCCCTCAATGATTGACACTACGCAACACGTTGTCGACGGCGGTGCCGAGCTTATCGACGATCAGGTCGATCTCGGCGACTGATGCGATATAGGGCGGTGCCAGCAGCACGTGGTCGCCGCGGACGCCGTCCACGGTGCCGCCGCCGGGATAGCAGCCGAGGCCGTTGGCGAAGGCCTCCGCCTTGATCTTCTGGTTGAGCTTGAGCGCCGGATCGAACGAGGTGCGGCTGGCGCGATCGGCGACGAGCTCGATCGCCCAGAATAGGCCGCGCCCCCTGATATCGCCGACATGGCGGTGATTGCCGAAGCGCTCGGTCAGTCGCTGCTCGAGCTGCTTGCCACGCTCCTTGACGCGATCGAGTAGGCCGTCCTCGCGGATCACATCCTGCACCGCGAGCGCGGCCGCGCAGGCGAGGGGGTGCGCCAGATAGGTATGGCCATGCTGGAAGGCGCCCGAGCCTGACCGGATGGTGTCGATGATCCTGCCGCTCGCGAGCATCGCGCCGATCGGCTGGTAACCGCCGCCGAGTCCTTTCGCGATGGCCTGGATATCGGGCGCGACACCTTCCTGCTCCCAGGCGTGCGTGGTGCCGGTGCGGCCCATGCCACACATGACTTCATCCAGGATGAGCAGCGCACCGTGCCGGTCGCAGATTTCGCGCACGGCCCTGAAGTAACCGTCCGGCGCCGTCACCGCGCCGGCGGTGGCGCCGACGACGGGTTCGGCGAGTAACGCCGCAACGGTGTTGGGACCGAGCCGTTGAAATTCAGCTTCGAGCTCGGCTGCGAGCCGCGCTACGAACTGCGCATCCGACTCGCCGTCGTGCTTCTCATGATAAGCAAAGGCGGGAGTCACATGGCTGAAGGCGGCTGACAGCAGCGGCGCATAGGGCGCCCGGCGCCAGGCATTGCCGCCGGCGGCGAGCGCGCCGAGCGTATTGCCGTGATAGCTCTGCCGCCGCGCGATGAAATGCTGTCGCTGCGGCTCGCCGCGCTCGATGAAATATTGCCGCGCGAGCTTGATGCTGGCCTCGATCGCCTCCGATCCGCCGCTGACGAAATAGGCGTAGGCGAGACCGCCGGGCTCGTGCCCGACCAGCGTCTCCGCGAGCGCTTCCGCCGGTTCGGACGAGAAGAAGGCGGTGTGCGCATAGGCGAGCGTCGACGCCTGCTTCGCCATCGCCGCGATCACACGCGGATGCTGGTGGCCGAGACAGGAGACCGCGGCGCCGCCGGAGGCGTCGATGACGCGCCGTCCGTCCTCGGCGAAGAGATAGACGCCTTCGCCGCCGATCGCCTTGGGCGGCGTTTCGCGTAGCGAGCGGTGCAGCACGCGGCTGGTGCGAGTGCTCATGGATCAACCTTTCTCCGAGACGTAGGTGGTAGCTGCGGCAAGCCGCGCCTCGGTATTCTCCAGACGCTTCTTCGCGGCGATGCCGCCGAGCGAGAACGTCACCGCGGCAAGCGACTGTGCAATCGCGATCGCGCCGGTGAGGCTCGGGAAAAAGCCGGGAGAGGAGGCCGCCTCGAACAGCAGCACATGGTCGGCGCCCTCGGCCATCGGTGCTGATACGCTATCGGCGATCGCAATCAGCGTCGCGCCGGCACGATAGGCGGCCTGCGCGACCCGGACGCTCGCGTGCGTATAGGGCAGGAAGCCGATGACGATGACGGCTTCGCCGGGGCGGAAGGCGCCAAGATCCAGATCGTCAGGACCGGACGCGCCGACGAGTTGCACCTGTTCGGGGCGAAATAGCCGCAGTTCGTAGTTCAGAAGTTCCGCGACGCTGCGGCAGCTGCGATAGCCCGCGATCCAGATCCGCTTGGCGTCGTGCAGCGCGCCGGCCGCCTCTGCAATCGGCTGCGCCGGAATGCGCGGAAGGCCGGCGGCCTCGGCCTCGAGCTTGTCGGTAACGAGCGCGACGTCGGCGTGCGGACCATGACGCCGGCTCTTGGCACGGCCGGAGAAGGGCGAGGTCTGCGATGGCCGCCGCGCCTCGGTCAGCGCCGCGCGCAACGCGTCCCAGCCGGAATAGCCGATGGCTTTTGCAAGCCGCGTGAACGCGGCGGGATCGGCGCCGGCAACGGCCGCGAGATCGCGCATCGAGCGGGTGGTGGCGTCGTAATCATTGGCGGCGACGAAGCGTCCGACCTCCTGCAAGCGCATCGGGAGCGATGGCAATGCAATGCGCAGTTCGCTCAGCGGCGAGGATTTCGCGGGCTCGGCCATGAAACATTTGTTGCATGAATTGGCTTTTGGTGCAACAGTTGACGTGCGCCGCCGGAAATCGTTGCTTTTGAGAAGGATTTTTGCGCTGTGACATCAGATGGTCCGAGACCGCCGCCGCGCCGCCGCTTGTTCGGCGCCTTCGGACAACGGGAGCTGAAAGGCCTGTTCTGGCAGGTCCTGGTGGTCGGGATCGCGGTCGGCGTGATCGCCTTCCTCTGGTCCAACACCGTCACCAATCTCTCCGCTCGCCGGATCACCACGGGCTTTGCCTTTCTCGGCCGCGAAGCGGGCATGCCGATCGCCGACAGCCTGCTCGCCTATAGTCCGCGCGACACCTACCTCTGGGCCTTCGTCGTCGGGATCGCCAACACTCTGCGCGTTGCGGTGATCGGCATCGTGCTTGCGACCATCCTGGGCACGCTGATCGGGATCTCGCGGCTGTCGGCCAACTGGCTGCTGTCGCGGCTCGCCGCCGTCTATGTCGAGACGCTCCGCGACATCCCGCTGCTGCTTCAGCTCCTGTTCTGGTACGTGCTGATGCAGGGGCTGCCGGCCGCGCGCGCGGCGTTCCGGCCGCTCGAGGGAGTGTTCCTCTCCAATCGCGGCCTGATCCTGCCGGCGATCCCGATCGGGGCGCCGCAACTCTGGGTGCTCGGCACCGCCGCGCTGGGCTGTGCCGTGTTCTATGTCTTCAGACGATGGCAGATCGCGCAGCAGATGCGGGACGGCAAGCCGCGGCCAGCATGGCCGTTCGCGCTCGGCCTCATCGTCGTACTGCCGGCCGCAGTGTCGGTGCTGCTCGGCGTGCCCTGGGCGATCGAATGGCCCGAGCTGCGCGGTTTCAACTTCGTCGGCGGGCTGACGCTGGCTCCGGAATATTTTGCGCTCCTGATCGCGCTCGTCACCTACACCTCGGCCTTCATCGCCGAGATCGTGCGCAGCGGCATCCAGTCGGTGCCGCGCGGGCAGTGGGATGCCGCCAACGCGCTCGGCCTGCGCCGCAGCTTCATGCTGCGGCAGATCATCCTGCCGCAGGCGCTCCGCGTCATCGTGCCGCCGATGACGAGCCAATACCTCAACCTGACCAAGAACTCCTCGCTCGCGGTCGCGATCGGCTACCAGGACGTGGTCTCGGTCGCCAACACCACGCTGAACCAGACCGGGCAGGCGATCGAGGCGATCGCGCTGATCATGGCGGTGTTCTTGACCATCAGCCTCGGCATCAGCTTCTTCATGAACTGGTACAACGCGCGTATCGCGCTGGTGGAGCGCTGAGCATGACGGCGATCACCGATAGTCCGGATGCACCGCGCGCCGCGCGCCGCCCGCAGATGGGAAATCCGGTGCTGCGCTGGCTGCGCACCAATTTGTTCTCGTCGATCCCCAACGGCATTCTGTCGGTCGTGCTGCTGGCGATCCTCGCCAAGGGCATCTTCAGCTTCGTGCAGTGGGGCATCGCGAATGCAGTGTGGCTGACGCCCGCGAACGATTCCAGCGCGTGCCGTGCCGTCCGCGGCTTCGGCGCCTGCTGGGCGATCATCCCCGAGAAATATCGGTTCATCCTGTTCGGCACCTATCCGTTCGACGAGCAATGGCGGCCGGCGCTGTCGGTGGTGCTGTTCATCGCGCTGTTCTATCTCTCCAGCCGCCGTGCTTTCTGGCGGCGCGAGCTGGTCTATCTCTGGATCGGTGTGCTGGCGCTGATCAGCGTGCTGATGTGGGGAGGCGTGTTCGGCCTGTCCTTCGTGTCGCAGGACCGCTGGGGCGGACTGCCGGTGACGCTGATCCTGGCGACCTTCGGTCTCGCCTTCGGCTTCCCGCTCGGTATCCTCGTCGCGCTCGGCCGGCGCTCAAAGCTGCCGGCGATCCGCTCGCTCAGCGTGCTCTATGTCGAGCTGATCCGCGGCGTGCCGTTGGTCAGCCTGCTGTTCATGGCGAGCGTGATGTTTCCGCTGTTCATGCCCAGCGGCTTCAACATCGACAAGCTGCTGCGTGCGCAGATCGCGATCATCCTGTTTGCGGGCGCTTACCTTGCCGAAGTCATTCGCGGCGGCCTTCAGGCCGTGCCGCGCGGACAATACGAGGCCGCCGAGGCGCTGGGGCTGTCCTATTGGCGCAAGCACCGGCTGATCGTCCTGCCGCAGGCGATCCGCCACGTCATCCCGCCGCTGGTCAACACCTTCATTGCCTTCTTCAAGGACACCAGCCTCGTCCTCATCATCGGCATCTTCGACCTGCTGACGACGGCCAAGACGGCGATCATCGATCCGGCCTGGCAGCAGTTCTCGGTCGAAGTCTACATCTTCGTCGCCGCGATCTATTTTGTGTTCTGCTTTGCGATGTCGCGCTATAGCCGCGGCCTGGAGGCGGCAAGCGGACGGTGAGGTGATCTTCCTTCTCCCCTTGTGGGAGAAGGTGGCGCGAAGCGCCGGATGAGGGGTTCTATCCTCGAGTTCGGACGGTGAGGGAGTCGCTCGCGGAGAGATACCCTCCCGTCTCGCCGCTTTGCGGCGAGCCACCCTCTCCCACGAGGGGAGAGGGGAACTACCGAGTACGTGTTGTAGATCGTGCTACTTCTTCACCTTCGGATCAATCGGCGTCGTGCCGCGCAGGCCCAGAATATCCTCCAGAACCTTCGCTCCCGCGAGCACTTGTGCATCAGCGCGGGGGGCTCCCACCACCTGGACGCCGACCGGCAGGCCTGACGCCGTGAAGCCGCAGGGCAGCGACAGCGACGGGCAGCACGCTAGCGTGATGGCGTAGACGATGCCGAGCCACTCGACGTAGTTGTCGAACCTCTTGCCCGCGCATTCGGCGACATAGCGGTCTTCGATCGGAAAGGGCGGCACGATCGTCGTCGGCACCAGCAGGAGATTGTAGGTCTTGAAGAACTCCACCGCGCGTGCAGTCATGCCGACGCGTTGCGCCTCGGCGCGCGCGAGCTGCTCGACGGTGAGCTTGAGGCCTTCCTCGATGTTCCAGATCACCTCGGGCTTGAGCAGGTCGCGCTTGGTGCGCAGCAGATTGGCCTTGGTGATGGCGAAATCGAACGCGCGCAGCACGTGGAAGCATTCATGCGCCTCGCGCCAGTCGGGATGGGCCTCCTCGACGATGGCGCCGGCCTCGGCAAAGCGTTCGGCAGCCTTGCGTGTGATGGCTTTCACCTCAGGATCGACGGGCGTGATACCGAGATCGGGTGAATAGGCAATGCGCTTCGGCTTCTTGCCCGCCTGTGTCGTCGACAGGAACGACGTCGTAGGCGCAGGTAGCGACAGCGGATCGTCCGCATAGTCGCCGCTCATGGCATCCAGCAGCAGGGCGAGATCCTCGACGTTGCGTGCCATCGGGCCCACCACGCCGAGATTGCGATCGATCGCCGATTTGGGGGTATGGGCGACGCGGCCAATGCTCGGCCGCATTCCGACGACGCCGCAGAAAGCCGCCGGGCTGCGCAGGCTGCCACCCATGTCGGAGCCCTGGGCGAGCCAGGCCATGCCGGTCGCAAGCGCCACCGCCGCGCCGCCTGAGGAGCCGGCGGCGGACTTGGACGTATCCCAGGGATTGAGGGTTGCGCCGAACACCTCGTTGAAGGTGTTGGCGCCGGCGCCGAATTCCGGCGTGTTGGACTTGGCGTAGACGACTGCGCCGTTGGTTTCGAGGTTCTCGACCATGAGGTCGGACTTCGCAGGGATATTGTCCTTGAAGATCGGCGAACCCTGCGTGTTCAGCACGCCGGCAACGTCGGTCAGGTCCTTGATCGGCACCGGCAGGCCTGCGAGCAGCCCGCGCGCACCGGCCGGTTTCTGCATCAGGGCCTTCGCATTGGCCCGGGCGCGATCGAAGCACAGCGTCGGCAGCGCGTTGACCTTGCCGTCGACCTCGGCGATGCGCTTCTCCAGCACATCCAGCAGTTCGAGCGGCGAGACGTCGCCGGAACGCAACTTGTTGACGACGGTGCGGGCGGTTTCGCGGATCAGGTCTTGAGACAACTCTTTTACTCCTATCTCTTGATTGTCATTCCGGGGCGCCCGAAGGGCGAACCCGGAATCTCGAGGTTCCGGGTTCGATGCTTTGCATCGCCCCGGAACGACGGTGGCTAAATAACCTTGGAGAAACTAACCCCACCCGGCACTGATGCCGCCATCCACCGTATAGATGACCCCGGACGTATAGCCGGCGCGATCCGACGCCAGGAACGCCATGAGGTCGCCGATCTCGCGCGCATGCGCGGGGCGGCCGAGCGGCAGGCTCTTCTGGAATTCCTTGTAGCGGCTCTCGTCGCCGAACTGGTGCATGGCCCGCGTCTTGAGCAGCGTGACGTGGCGGTCGGTGCCGACAGGGCCGGGATTGATGCCGACCACGCGGATGTTGTCGGCGAGGCTCTTGCCGCCGAGCGCGCGGGTGAACGCCATCAGCGCGGCATTCCCGGCGCTGCCGCAGATGTAGTTCGCGTCGAACTTTTCGCCGGCCGCACCGATGTCGTTGACGATGACCCCGCCGCCCTTCGCCTTCATCTGCGCGTAGATCTGCCGCGTGAGGTTGATGTAGCCGAACACTTTCAATTCCCAGGCGTGGCGCCAGGTCGCCTCGTCGATCTTGTCGATCGAGCCGCCGGGGATGTCGCCGGCATTGTTCACGAGGATGTCGATGTCGGCGGCTTCTGTGGCCAGCCGTGCGATGTCTTCGGTCTTGCGCAGGTCGACGATGCTCGTCGCGGCGTCGATCCGGTGAGCAGACCGCAAGCGGTCCGCCAGCGCCTTGAGCTGATCGCCGCTGCGCGCGGCGAGCAGGAGATGCGCGCCTTCCTCGGCGAACGCCTCGGCGGCGGCGGCGCCGATGCCCTTGGACGCGCCCGTGATCAGGACACGCTTGCCACGCAGATGCAGATCCATGGGGGTTACTCGCAAGATAGGAATACGATGAAATCAGTAGGCGGTCGGCCGTGCCACGGTCAACATTGCAGTGCAGCGTTGCACTGCCCGCGACTTTGGTTCATTGCAGGGCGATCAAAAGACGGCGGCTGCCGGACCAACCAAGGACGTTCTCGATGAGCAAAAAACAATACCGGATCGCGGTCATCCCCGGCGACGGCATCGGCAAGGAAGTAATGCCGGAGGGCCTGCGCGTTCTGGAGGCGGCCGCCAAGAAACACGGCGTGTCCCTGCATTTCGACCATTTCGACTTCTCGTCATGGGACTATTACGAGAAGCACGGCCAGATGATGCCGGACGACTGGAAGGAGAAGATCGGCAAGCACGACGCGATCTATTTCGGCGCGGTCGGCTGGCCGGCCAAGATTCCGGATCATGTTTCGCTGTGGGGCTCGCTGATCAAATTCCGCCGCGAGTTCGACCAGTACGTGAACCTGCGGCCGGTACGGCTGATGCCCGGCGTGCCGTCGCCGCTCGCCAACCGCAAGCCCGGCGACATCGATTTCTGGGTGGTTCGTGAGAACACCGAGGGTGAATATTCCTCCGTCGGCGGCCGCATGTTCCCGGACACCGACCGTGAATTCGTCACCCAGCAGACGGTGATGACACGCACCGGCGTCGACCGCATCCTGAAGTTCGCCTTCGAGCTCGCGCAATCGCGGCCGAAGAAGCACCTGACCTCGGCGACCAAGTCGAACGGCATCTCCATCACCATGCCCTATTGGGACGAGCGCGTGGAGGCGATGGCGAAGAAGTTCCCGGGCGTGAAGTGGGACAAGTACCACATCGACATCCTCACCGCGAACTTCGTGCTGCATCCTGACTGGTTCGACGTCGTGGTCGGCTCGAATCTGTTCGGTGACATCTTGTCCGATCTCGGCCCGGCCTGCACCGGTACCATCGGCATCGCGCCATCAGGCAACATCAATCCCGAGGGCGATTTCCCCTCGGTGTTCGAGCCGGTGCACGGCTCGGCGCCCGACATCGCGGGCCAGGGCATCGCCAACCCGATCGGCGCAATCTGGTCCGGTGCGATGATGTTCGAGCATCTCGGCGAGAAGGAAGCCGGCCGATCGATCGTGGAAGCGATCGAGCGCACGCTCGCCGAGCGCACGCTGCGCACCAGGGATCTCGGCGGCAATGCCGACACGACGGCCTGCGGCAAGGCGGTCGCGGATATGGTGGATTAAGCAGAGCTGCTAACCGAGGCGTCGTCCCGGCGAAAGCCGGGACCCATTACCCCAGGGAGTAGTTGCGGCGCGACGTTGGTGACTACGAGTCTTCGCCAAACCACCTTCTGTGGTTATAGGCCCCGGATCTGCGCTTCGCTGCGCTGATCCGGGACGACAGCAGTTGCGGTTTCCTACCCCGCGATCTTCTCGATCGCGGCCTGATCCAGCCCGAACTTCTGCCCGGCCGCGAGAATCTCCTGCCAGGTGGTCGGATCGACCGGAATGCCTTCTGCGAGGCGCTTCTTCTTGGTCTCGCGCTCGGGCTCGCCGGCGATCTTGACCTTGTCGACGCCGGGGCCAGGCGGTGAGCCGGTGTGCCAGGCGACGAAGCTTTCGACTTCGCGTGCGAGGTTTTCGCCGGTGCCGAGCTTGCCCGGGTCGATGATGATCGAGAGCATGCCGTTGAGGACGTTGTACTTGCCGTCGGACGGGCCCTTGACCACCTGTCCGCCGGAGAGCGCGCCGCCGAGGATTTCGCACACGAGCGCGAGCCCCGAACCCTTGTGCTCGCCGAACGGCAGAATAGCGCCGTACGGCGGGATCACGGTGTAGCGCGGATTGACCGTGGGCTTGCCTTCATTGTCGATGATGGTGCCGGGCTCCAGTTCGACGCCCTTGTTGTGGGCGACGCGGGTCTTTCCCTGCGCGATCCTGCTGGTGGCGAAGTCGAGCACGATCGGCTCTTTGCCCCTGCGCGGGATGCCGACGCAGAACGGGTTGGTGCCGTGGCGGGCATCGCTGCCGCCCCAGGGCGCCACGATCGGGCGCGAGATCACGTTGACGAAGTGGATCGATACAAGCCCGTGGTCGATGCACTGCTCGGCCCAGTGGCCGATGCGGCCAATGTGGTGCGCATTGGAAAGACCGACGAGACATACGCCGTTGCTCTTGGCACGCTCGGCTGCCAGCTCCATCGCTTCGTGGCCGATCACCTGGCCGTAGCCGGTGAGGCCGTCGAGGGTGAGGAGCGGGCCAGTGTCGAGCACGATCTTGACGTGCTGGTTCACGGCGAGGCCGCCGTTGGTGACGCTCTGGACATAGCGCGGGATCATGCCGACGCCGTGCGAGTCATGTCCCCTAAGATTGGCCTCGACGAGGTTGGTGGATACGAGCTCGGCCTCGCGGTCCGAGGAGCCGCCGGCCTTGACGATGGCGCGGACGACGCTGGTGAGCACTTCGGCCTTGATGGTGCGATAGTCAGCCATTTGTTGTTGCTCTTATCCCTTCACGATCCGGCGGCAGTGAATCCAGGCCGCTTCAATCAGGTTCTCGCTGGCCTCCGGCGTGCGGAACGCCGAATGCGCCGACAGTGTCACGTTCGGCAGTTTTGTCAGCGGATGATCGCCGGGCAGGGGCTCGACGTTGAAGACGTCGAGGCCGGCGTGACGGATGTGGCCCGACTTCAGCGCGTCGATCATGGCGACCTCGTCGACGACTGCGGCGCGCGCGGTGTTGATGAGGATGACGCCGGGCTTCATCGCAAAGATCTTCTCGCGCGTGATCATGCCGCGCGTTTCTTCGTTGAGCAGCAGGTGCAGCGACACCACGTCGCTGGTCGCCAGCACCGTGTCGAGATCGGTGAACGTGACGCCCGGGGAGCTCTTCGGCGAGCGATTCCAGGCGATCACCTTCATGCCGCTGCCGGACGCAATGCGCGCGACCTCTGCTGCGATGCCGCCGAAGCCGATAAGGCCGAGCGTCTTGCCGGTGAGCTGCATGCCGTCTTCGCGCAGCCAGTTGCCGACGCGCATCTCGCGGTCCATCATCGCGATGACGCGGGCCGAGGCCCACATCAGCGCGATCGCAGATTCAGCCACGGCGGTGTCGCCATAGCCCTTGATCAGGTGCACGGAGATGCCGAGCTCGGCGAGCTCTTCCGGATTCATGTAGCTGCGCGCGCCGGTGCCGAGGAACACGACGTGCTTCAGCCCCATGCATCTCTTCGCGACGTCCGTCGGCAGCGCGGTGTGGTCGACGATCGCGATCTCGGCGCCGTCGAGGATTTCCGGGTATTGCTCGGGCTTGATGTCCGGATCCCTGTTGATCCGCACCTTGGGATCGCCTGGTTTCTCCAGCCGCTCCATGATCACGGCGAGGGCTTCGTTGGCGTCGACGAAAACTCCGCGCATGGCTCTCTCCGGTCAGGCCGCGACGCCGGCGATCGCCAGCACGGTGTGCATCAGCACGTTGGTGCCTGCGGCGCAGTCGGGCTGCGTGGCATCCTCAAGCTCGTTGTGGCTGATGCCGTCCTTGCAGGGCACGAACACCATCGCCGCCGGCATGACGGTGTTGAGGTTGCAGGCATCGTGGCCGGCGCCGGAGGTGATGCGGCGAGAGGAATAGCCGAGCGTCTTCGCCGCGTTCTCGACCGCTGCGATCAGCTTGGGATCGAAATGCGTCGGCGGCTTGCGCCAGACCAGGTCGATCTTGACATCGACCTTGCGGCGCACGGCGATCTCGGCAATCGCGGCGCGCAGATCGCGATCGAGCGCGTCCATGATCGCGCCATCGGCACTGCGGCAATCCATGGTGAAGGCGATCTCGCCGGGAATGACGTTGCGCGAGGGGTTTGCGATCACGGCCTCGCCGATGGTGCCGACCGCGTTCGGCCCATGCTTCTTTGCAATCGCCTCCATCGCCAGCACGATTTCGGAGAGCGTGGCCAGCGCATCGCGCCGCAGCGGCATCGGGGTCGATCCCGCATGGCTCTCGAAGCCGGAAATCTTGCCGTCATACCAGAGCACGCCCTGGCCGGAATCGACGACGCCGATGGTCTTGCCCTCGGCCTCCAAAATCGGGCCCTGCTCGATGTGCAACTCGACGAAGCAGCCGAGCTTCTGGAAGCCGACCGGCTTGTCGCCGCGATAGCCGATGCCGTCGAGCGCCTGGCCGACGGTGATGCCCTCGGCGTCCTTGCGCGACAGGATGTCGTCGGTGGTGAAATCGCCGACGTAAGCCGCGGACGCCATCATCGCGGGCGCGAAGCGCGAGCCTTCCTCGTTGGTCCAGTTGACCACACAGATGGGCGCCTCGGTCTCGATGCCGGCGTCGTTCAGGGTGCGGATCACTTCCAGCGCGCCGAGCGTTCCCAGGATGCCGTCATATTTGCCGCCGGTCGGCTGGGTGTCGAGATGCGAGCCGATGCCGACGGGCGGCTTCGACATGTCGCGTCCCTTGCGCAGGCCGAACTGTGAGCCGAGCGCATCGACATGAACCTCGAGACCGGCATCCTCGCAGGCCTTGCGGAACCAGTCGCGCACCTGCTTGTCCTCGGCGCTCAGCGTCAGCCGCCGCACGCCGCCCTTGGCCGTCCCGCCGAATTGCGCGGTCTCGTGGATGGAGCCCCAGAGGCGGGCGGAATCGATTTGCAGGTTGGTGGCGGCTCGGCTCATGCGGTCAGTCTCTCAGTTGTCATTCCGGGGCCCGACGAGCGAACCCGGAATCTCGAGATTCCGGGTCTGGTGCTTGCGCACCATCCCGGAATGACGTTGAAGGTTGTCCGGCATCCGTTTCAATGACGCGCCAGCGCGGGCGCGTCAACCGCGAGGCTGCTCTGCGCAATCTGACATGCAAGCTCGGCGACACGCTCCACCGCCACGACGTCGGGCGAGGCGAGCCAGCTCGCCGTGAACGTCAGCGGTGTGATTTCGAGATCGGTGTCGAGCAGTTGCAGCCGCCCGTCGGCGAGCTCGTTCTCGACGATGGCGTCGGGGATCACGGCGATCCCGAGGCCCTCGACCGCCATGTGGATAACGGTCGCGAGCGACGCAGAGGCATGCAGGCGGATCGGCGGCAATTCCGGCCGGTCGAACACCTCGCGCACGACCTCGTAAGGCTTGGTCTTGCGCGGGAAGGTGATGATCGGAAACCGTGCGAGCTCCGCCGGCGTCACCGGACCCTTGCCGAGCCCGAGCGAGGGGCTTGCGAGAAAGCCGATCGGGTAGTCGGCGAGCACGCGATTGTGCACGCCGGAGGCGGACAGCGGCCCGACCACGAAAGCAAGCTCGATCTCCTGCGCGAGCAGGCGTGCCGTGAGGTTCGGGGTGATGTCGACCTCGATCTCGAGCGACAGGTTCGGATAGATCTGGTTCACGCTTTTCACGAGGCGCGGCAGCCAGGTGTGCACGATGGTCTCGGCGACGCCGAGCCGCATCACGCCGCGCATCGCTGAGCGGTCGCCGATCTCCGCCATCATCTGAGCGCGGAGACCGATCAGCTTCTCCGCATAGACCATCATCTGCCGGCCGCTCGGCGTGGGCGAGGCCACGCGATGGTCGCGGTTGAGCAGCTTCACGCCCATCTCGCGCTCGAGCTGGGCGATGCGCTGGGAGATCGCGGGCTGGGTCGTGTTGAGGCGGGCCGCGGCGCCGCGGAAGCTGCCGAGCTTCACAACCCAGAGGAACGTCTCGATCGATCTGAAGTCCAGCATTGGAAGGATTTTCCCTATCGATAAATCATATTTATCGAGATCGATTAGAAAGGACGATTAGACTTTATAGCACGCTTGGTGTTGGCTGTCTTTGTCGAGTTTATAGGCAGGTCGATCAGATGACTGTTTTGGTGGCAGCGCAGCAAACTGAAACACCCGACACCCTCCCGAGCCGCCGGGCGCGGCTCGCCTATCGCGGCGGCGAGGTGGGATCCACCGCCGGGGTCGCCCCCGGCTTCGTCCAGGGCAATCTGGCGATCCTGCCGGCGGAATACGCCAGCGCCTTTCACCGCTTCTGCCAGCTCAATCCGAAACCCTGCCCGATCATCGGCATTTCCGACGTCGGCAGTCCGCATATCCCCGCACTCGGCGCCGATCTCGACATCCGCACCGACGTTCCCCGTTACCGTGTCTGGCGCGACGGCGAAGTCGTCGACGAGCCGACCGACGTGAGGGGCTACTGGCGCGACGATCTGGTGACCTTCGTGCTCGGCTGTTCGTTCTCGTTCGAGGAGGCGCTGCTCGACGAGGGTATGCCGATCCGCCACATCGAGCAGAACGTGCGCGTGCCGATGTACCGAACCAACATCGCCTGCGGCGAGGCCGGTCCGTTCGCCGGTCCCATGGTGGTGTCGATGCGTCCGTTCAAGCCGGCCGATGCGATCCGCGCCGTGCAGATCACCTCGCGCTATCCCGCCGTGCACGGCGCGCCCGTGCATCTCGGCCATCCGCATCTGATCGGCATCAAGGACATCGCCAAGCCCGACTATGGCGATCCCGTGCCGGTTGCCGACGACGAGATTCCGGTGTTCTGGGCCTGCGGCGTGACGCCGCAATCGGTGATCAACGCCGCCAGGCTGCCGTTCGCGATCACGCATTCGCCCGGCCTGATGCTGGTGACGGATCTCAAGAACAGGACCATGGCCGTGATATAGTGGGCAGCGTTTGCTGCTTCTTCGGGCTTTACCGCATCCATCAATCGCTTCATTCGATCAGCCGAAATTCCGTAACAGAGGACTTTGCCATGACGATCTCTCGCCGCGACGTGTTGCTGGGTGCCACCGCCACAGCAGCGCTGGTGCCGCTCGCCGCACGCGCCCAGACCTCGGAAGTCGTGATCGGCGTCATCTATCCGTTCTCCGGCGGCAGCGCGCAGCAGGGCGTCGATGCGCAGAAGGCCTATGAGACCGCGCTCGAGGTCATCAACAAGGACACCGATTTCGACCTGCCGCTGGCGAAGGGCGAAGGCCTGCCGGGCCTCGGCGGCGCAAAAGTCCGTCTCGTGTTCGCCGACCACCAGGCCGATCCGCAGAAGGGCCGCGCCGAGGCCGAGCGCCTGATCACGCAGGAGAAGGTCTCCGCCATCATCGGCACCTATCAGAGCGCGGTCGCCGTCACCGTCAGCCAGATCTGCGAGCGTTACCAGATCCCGTTCGTCTCCGCCGACAACTCCTCGCCGAGCCTGCATCGCCGCGGTCTCAAATATTACTTCCGTGCCGCGCCGCATGACGAGATGTACTCGGCCGCGATGTTCGACTTCTTCGACGCGATGAAGAAGAAGGGCACCAAGATCGAGACGCTGTCGCTGTTCCACGAGGACACCATCTTCGGCACCGACTCGGGCAACGCCCAGGCCAAGATCGCCGGCGAGCGCGCCTACAAGATCGTCACCGACATCAAGTACCGCGCCAATTCGCCGTCGCTCTCGGCCGAAGTGCAGCAGCTCAAGACCGCCAATGCCGACGTGCTGATGCCCTCGAGCTACACCACCGACGGCATCCTGCTGGTCAAGACCATGGCCGAGCTCGGCTACAAGCCCAACGCGATCGTGGCGCAGGACGCAGGCTTCTCCGAGAAGGCGCTCTACGACGCCGTCGGCGACAAGCTCGAAGGCGTGATCTCGCGCGGCACCTTCTCGCTCGACCTCGCGCAGAAGCGCCCGATGGTCGGCAAGATCAACGAGATGTTCAAGGCGCGGTCGGGCAAGGATTTCAACGACCTCACCTCGCGCCAGTTCATGGGCCTGATCATCCTTGCTGACGCCATCAGCCGCGCCAAGTCGACCGACGGCGAGAAAATCCGCGATGCGCTGGCCGCCACCGACATCCCGGGCGAGCAGACCATCATGCCCTGGAAGCGCGTCAAGTTCGACGAGATGGGCCAGAACAACGACGCCGACCCGGTGCTGCTGCAATATGTCGGCGGCAAGTTCGTCACCATCTTCCCGCCGCAGGCCGCGATCGCCGAAGCGATCTGGCCGATGAAGTAAGCGTTTCGGAGAGCGGGAGCTCAGACTTGGCTCCCGCCCTCATCCTGAGGAGCGGGCGTAGCTCGCGTCTCGAAGGACGAGGGTGGGCCCATCCTTCGAGACGCGCGCCGCGGCGCGTTCCTCAGGATGAGGGCGTATTGTGGGGGACGACTTTTGACAGCTCAAGCCATTATCCAGAGTCTCGCGAGCGGCCTGCTCATGGGCCTGCTCTACGGACTGATCGCCGTCGGCCTCGCGCTGATCTTCGGCCTGATGGACGTCGTGAACTTCGCCCATGGCGAGTTCCTGATGATCGCGATGTATGTGAGCTTCTTCCTGTTCGCGTTCTTCGCCATCGACCCCCTGCTGTCGGCGCCGCTGGTCGCCGCGGCCCTGTTCGTGTTCGGGGCGGTCGTCTACCTCTTGATTGTACGCTTCGCGATGCGCGCCAAGGCAAACGCCGGCATGGTGCAGATCTTCTCGACCTTCGGCCTTGCCATCGTGATGCGCGGGCTCGCGCAGTTCTTCTTCACGCCGGACTATCGCAGCATTCCGCAGTCCTGGCTCGGCGGCAAGACGATCTCGATCGGCGGCATCTTCCTGCCGGAGCCGCAGTTGATCGGCGCGCTGGTCTCGATCGCGGCTTTCGCCGGCCTCTATTTCTTCATCAACCGCACTGACTTCGGCCGCGCGCTCGAAGCCACCCGCGAAGATCCCGGTGCAGTCGCACTCGTCGGCATCGACAAGAACCGCGTGTTCGCGCTGGGCTGGGGCCTGGGCGCCGCACTGGTCGGTCTCGCCGGCGCGATCATGGCGGTGTTCTTCTACATCTATCCGGACGTCGGCGCCTCCTTCGCGCTGATCGCCTATGTCACGGTTGCGCTCGGTGGTTTCGGCAGTGTGTTCGGCGCGTTCGCCGGCGGCATCATCGTCGGGCTCGTCGAGGCGACCACCGCCCTGGTGCTGCCGCCTTCGCTGAAATCGGTCGGCATCTACGCGGTCTATCTGCTCGTCGTCTTCATCCGGCCGCGCGGCCTGTTCGGATCGATGTGATGGACCAGAATTTTGCTACGCGGCGCCGCCGCGACCTGATCATCGCCGCGGTGCTGGCCGCGCTCGCGGCCCTTGCACCGCTGTTCATCAAGGATGTCTACGTCCAGAACATCCTGATCCTGACCCTGATGTACGCGGCGCTGTCGCAGAGCTGGAACATCCTGTCCGGCTATTGCGGACAGATCTCGCTCGGGCACGCGCTCTATTTCGGCATCGGCGCCTACACCACCGAGCTGCTGTTCACCAAGTTCGGCGTATTGCCCTGGTTCGGCATGCTCGCCGGCGGCGTGATCGCGGCCGTCATCGCAATGGGGCTTGGCTATCCCTTCTTCCGCCTGCGCGGCCATTACTTCGTGATCGCGACCATCGTCATCGCCGAGATCGGGCTGCTCCTGTTCCAGAACTGGGAATGGGCGGGCGCTGCGATGGGAATTACCATTCCGGTGCGCGGCGACAGCTGGCTGAAATTCCAGTTCATGCGCAGCAAGCTGCCGTACTTCTATTTCGCGCTGGTGCTGTGCAGCCTTGCCTGGTTCGTCACCTGGTGGCTCGAAGATTCCAAATGGGGCTTCTGGTGGCGCGCCGTGAAGGACAATCCGGAAGCGGCCGAGAGCCTCGGCGTCGTCGTGTTCAATTCCAAGATGGGCGCGGCGGCCGTCTCCGCCTTCCTCGTCGCCATCGGCGGCGCCTTCTATGCGCAGTTCCTCGCCTATATCGATCCTGAGAGCGTGATGGGCTTCCAGTTCTCGCTGCTGATGGCGCTGCCGGCCGTGCTCGGCGGCATCGGCACCCTGTGGGGGCCGGTGCTCGGCGCTGCCATCCTGATCCCGATGACGGAGCTGACACGCTCCTATATCGGCGGCTCCGGCCGTGGTGTTGACCTTATCGTCTATGGCGCACTGATCGTTGCGATCTCGCTGGCCCTGCCGCGCGGTCTGGTGAGCCTGTTCTCCCGTTCAAAAGCAAAGGGAGCCACGCGATGACCGCGCTCCTTGAAACCCGCGGCGTCTGGCAGCGGTTCGGCGGCCTCGTCGCCAACAGCGACGTGTCGATCTCGGTCGGCCGCGGCGAGATCGTCGGCCTGATCGGCCCGAACGGTGCCGGCAAGTCGACATTGTTCAATCTCATCGCCGGCGTCTTGCCGCCGACCCAGGGCTCGATCTGGTTCGACGGCGAGGACGTCACCCACATGCCGGCGGCCGAACGCTGCCAGCGCGGCGTCGGGCGTACCTTTCAGGTGGTCAAGAGCTTCGAGACCATGACCGTCATCGACAACGTCATCGTCGGTGCGCTCGTGCGCAACACGGTCATGCGCGAGGCGCGGCGCAAGGCGCATGAGGTGCTCGAATTCACCGGCCTCGCCGCGCGCGCCGACGTGCTTGCGAGCGATCTCGTGCCGGCCGAGAAGCGCCGCCTCGAAGTCGCCCGTGCGCTCGCGACCGAACCAAAGCTGCTGCTGCTCGACGAAGTCCTCACCGGCCTCACGCCGACCGAGGCGCAGACCGGTGTCGCGCTGGTGCGCAAGGTGCGCGATGCCGGCATCACCGTGCTGATGGTCGAGCACGTCATGGAGATCGTGATGCCGCTGGTCGACCGCGCCATCGTGCTCGACCTCGGCAAGGTGCTGGTCGAGGGCAAGCCTGCCGACGTCGTTCGCGATCCCAAGGTGATCAGCGCATATCTGGGAGATCGTCATGCTGTCAGTGCATGAAGTCACGACCGCCTATCAGGGGCTGGTCGCGATCTCCGCAGTCTCGATCGAGGTCGAGAAGGGCGAGATCGTCTGCGTCGCCGGCGCCAACGGCGCGGGCAAGTCGACGCTGCTGAAGTCCATCGCCGGCGCCGAACGCCCGCGTTCGGGCACCGTAACGTTCGACGGCAAGCGCCTCGACGGCATGGCGCAGCACCACATCACGGCCACCGGCATCGCCTATGTGCCGGAGAACCGCCGCCTGTTCCCGCGCCTGTCGGTGCGCGACAATCTTCGCCTCGGCAGCTATCTCTACCGCGGCGAGGCGAACCGCGAGGGACCGCTCGACCTAGTCTTCAACCTGTTCCCACGTCTTCAGGAACGTTTGGAGCAGCGCGCCGAAACGCTCTCCGGCGGCGAGCAGCAGATGCTCGCCATCGGCCGCGCGCTGATGACGCGCCCGCGGCTGCTGATGCTGGACGAGCCCTCGCAGGGCATCATGCCGAAGCTGGTGGACGAGATCTTCCAGGCAGTATTGCGCATCCGCGACGCCGGCATGACCGTGCTGATCGTCGAGCAGCGCATGGCCGAGTGCCTGGAGATCGCCGACCGCGCCTACATCCTGCAAACCGGCCGCGTGCTGATGCAGGGGCCGGCAGCCGAGATCAGGGGCAATCCCGACGTGCGCAAGGCGTATCTTGGGCTGTAGCTAGACTGCCACCACAATCTCAACCGTCATCCTGAGGGGCGCGCTCTTTGCGCGCCTCGAAGGATGGGCCGCAAGCGCCTGTAGCCCATCCTTCGAGGCTTCACCTTGCGATGCATTGCATCGCACCGGC
The DNA here is from genome assembly GCF_042257955.1 of Bradyrhizobium sp. B025. NCBI lineage: Bacteria > Pseudomonadati > Pseudomonadota > Alphaproteobacteria > Hyphomicrobiales > Nitrobacteraceae > Bradyrhizobium > Bradyrhizobium sp. B025. Next base: position 2,483,553 of record NZ_CP170150.1, read on the forward strand.
TCGCACCTCAGGATGACGGCGGAGTATGCGGTTAATGTCCGTGCCCGTGCCCATGCTCCGGCAACGTCACCCCGAACACCTTCACCAGATCCTTCACCTGCTCCGGTGACAAATATCGCGGGTTCAACCCGCGCAGCAGCAGATACAGCTTCGCCGTCTCCTCCAGCTCCTCGGTCGCGAACACCGCGGCCTCCAGCGTGTCGCCGGCGACCACCGGGCCGTGATTGGCGAGCAGCACGGACGAATATTTCCCCGCCAGCCCCTTGATCGCATCCGCCACTGCGGGATCGCCGGGGCGGTAGTAGGGCACGAGCGCGGTCGCGCCGCATTTCATCAGATAATAGGCCGTCATCGGCGGCAGCGCGGCGCGCGGGTCGATCTCGGGCAGCATCGACAGTGCGACGGAATGCGTCGAATGCAGGTGTACGATCGCGCGTGCGCTGCCGCGGGTGTCGTAGAGCGCGGTGTGCAGTGGAACTTCCTTGGTCGGTGCATCGCCCGAGATCGGCCGGCCTTGACTATCCAGCCGCGACAGCCGCGCTGGGTCGAGGAAGCCGAGCGAGGCGTTGGTCGGCGTCACCAGCCAGCCGCCGCCCTCCAGCCTGATGCTGATATTGCCAGAGGAGCCCGGCGTCAGCCCGCGCTCGAACAGGGACCGTCCGAAGCGGCAGATATCCTCACGCAGCCTTGTCTCGTTGCTCATGGCCGTCATGCCTGCTTGTCTCACGCTTTGGCAGCGCGGCCAAGCCGTGTTATTCGGTTGCCAAGCTGCCGCAAAGGGCGGCTATTCGGGAAACGTTCGCAAGGGTCAGTTGCATGTCCGCCTCCACGTCACAGAATCAGCGTATCGCCGTCGTCGGGCTTGGCTCGATGGGGTTTGGCATGGCGACCTCGCTGAAGCGCGCCGGTCACGCCGTCACCGGCTGCGACGTCTCGGCTGATGCGGTGGCGCGCTTCGTGAAGGACGGCGGCGCGGGCGCCAAGACGCCGGCCGAAGCCGCCAGGGGCGCCGACGTCGTCGTCAGCGTCGTCGTCAACGCCGCGCAGACCGAGACGATCCTGTTCGGCAAGGATGGCGTCGCCGAAACCATGCCCAAGGACAGCGTCTTCCTGTCATCGGCCACCATGGATCCCGACGTGGCGCGGCGCCTGGCCAAACAGCTCGAGGCGACCGGTCGGCATTATCTGGATGCGCCGATCTCCGGTGGGGCGCAGCGCGCCGCGCAAGGCGAACTGACGATCCTCGCCTCGGGCAGCCCCGCCGCCTTTGCAAAGGCGCGGCCGGCGCTCGACGCCATGGCCGCAAAGCTCTACGAGCTTGGTGATGCCGCAGGGCAAGGCGCCGCCTTCAAGATGATCAACCAGTTGCTGGCCGGCGTGCACATCGCCGCCGCCAGCGAAGCGATGGCGTTCGCAGCCAAGCAGGGCCTCGACATCCGCAAGGTCTATGAGGTGATCACGGCCTCCGCCGGCAATTCCTGGATGTTCGAGAACCGCATGCCGCACGTGCTCGACGGCGACTATACGCCGCGCAGCGCGGTCGAGATCTTCGTCAAGGACCTCGGCATCATCCAGGACATGGCGCGCAGCGCCAGATTCCCGGTGCCGGTCTCGGCCGCCGCACTCCAGATGTTTCTGATGACGGCTGCCGCCGGCATGGGCCGCGACGACGACGCCTCGGTCGCGCGCATGTATGCGCAGGTCACCGGCGTGAAGCTTCCCGGCGACAAGTAAGGATAAGAGGATTCCAATGCCCCGTTTCGCCGCCAATCTCTCGATGATGTTCACCGAGGTGCCGTTCCTCGATCGCTTCGAGGCCGCCGCCCAGGCCGGCTTCACGGCCGTCGAGTTTCTCTTTCCTTATGAGCATCCGGCCGAGGCGGTCGGCGAGCGGCTCAAGCGCAACGGTCTGACCCAGGCGCTGTTCAACCTGCCGCCCGGCGACTGGAATGCGGGCGAGAAGGGTTTTGCTGCGCTCCCGGCGCGCTTCGCCGATCTCAAGGCGAGCCTCGAGACCGCGCTGCCTTACGCCAAGGCCACCGGCGTCAAGCGCCTGCACCTGATGGCCGGCCTTGCCAACCGCGGCGAGCGCGTCGCGATCGAGGCGTTCTACAAGTCGGTGGCGTGGGCGGCGGAGTTCTTCGCGCCGCACGGCATCGACATCGTGCTGGAGCCGATCAATGCCCGCAACGTGCCCGGCTACTTCCTCAACGATTTCGGTTTCGCGCGCGACCTGATCCAGGAGTTGCGGCTTCCGAACCTCAAGCTCCAGTTCGACATCTATCACTGCCAGATCATCCATGGCGACGTCACCATGCGCTTGCGCGAGATGATGCCGATCATCGGCCACATCCAGATCGCCAGCATTCCCTCGCGCAACGAGCCCGACGGCGAGGAGCTGAACTATCCCTTCCTGTTCGAAGAGCTCGACCGGCTCGGCTATGCCGGCTTCGTCGGCTGCGAATACAATCCGCGCGGCAAGACCACCGACGGCCTTGCCTGGTTCAAGCCCTATGCGGGAGTGAAGCCGTGACTCTTGCACTGGGTTGCATCGCCGACGACTATACCGGCGCCTCCGATCTTGCCAACACGCTGACGCGTGCGGGCCTGCGCACCGTGCAGACCATCGGCATTCCTGCCGATGATCTGGCGCTGCCCGAGGTCGACGCTGTTGTGGTGTCCTTGAAGAGCCGCTCGATCGAAGCGAGCCTTGCTGTATCGCGCTCGCGCGCGGCGGAGACGTGGCTGCGGGGCCGCGGGGCGAGCCATGTGCTGTTCAAGATCTGCTCGACCTTCGATTCCACCGACGCCGGCAATATCGGCCCGGTGATGGACGCGTTGCGCGACGATTGCGGCGAGGGCATCGTTCTGGTGACGCCGGCCTTCCCCGAGACCGGCCGCACCGTCTACCAGGGCAACCTGTTTGTCGGCGCCGTGCCGCTGAACGAGAGCCCGCTCAAGGACCACCCGCTCAACCCGATGCACGATTCCAGTCTGGTGCGCGTGCTGGCGCGCCAGAGCCGGACACAAATCGGCCTCGTCGATCTCGCCACCGTCACGCGCGGCGCAGACGCCGTGCGGGCACGGCTGGCCGAACTCGCGGGCAAGGGCATTGGCGCTGCGATCATCGACGCCGTCTTCGATCGCGATCTCGAAACCATCGGCCTCGTAGCCGCCGAACATCGGCTGTCGGTCGGCGCCTCCGGCATCGGCCTTGGACTGGCGCGCGCGCTGGTGTCGACCGGCAAGGTCAGGTCGAATGCGGCAGGCGGCGAATCCGGAGCTGCCGTTGGCGGGCCGGCGGCGTGTCTTGCCGGCAGCTGCTCGCAGGCCACGCTCAAGCAGATCGCCAGCGCCGAACAGGTCATGCCGGTGTTTCATCTCGATCCGGACCGTATTCTTACGGGGGCGGACGAAGCGCAGCGTGCGCTGGACTGGGCAAGGCCGCGGCTGGCGGAGGGGCCGGTGCTGATCGCATCGAGCTCGACACCGGATCAGGTCGCCGCGCTTCAGGCACGTCACGGCCGTGACGCAGCCGGACATGCGATCGAGCAGGCCATGGCCGACATCGCCGAAAACCTTGTGAAATCAGGCGTGCGGCGATTGGTCGTTGCCGGCGGCGAGACGTCCGGCGCCGTGGTCGACCGGTTGAGGATTCCCGGATTTCTCGTGGGGGTGGAGATCGCTGCGGGTGTTCCGGTGCTGCGCGCGGTCGGCGCCGGGGGCGACATGCTGCTCGCTCTGAAGTCCGGAAATTTCGGTGGCCCGGAGTTCTTCTCCGATGCGCTTAGGCTCATGCGCTGAGCGCAGAGCGTTCTTAGCTGCCTGTTCATTTCTTTCAGGCTCCGTACTCGCACGGAGTCGTAGTTAACATCTGCTCAGTCGCTCTGTTGTCTGATGTCGGCGTCGCTCCCTTTGGTTGATTCTTTAGACCTCCCGGACGCGCGCCCGCGCCAGCATAAAGAGACCTGACTATGTTCGCCAAGATCTCCATCCGCGCCAAGATCATCAGTGTCGTGGCGTTCCTGCTGGTCGCGATGACCGGCATGGGCCTGCTCGCCGTCGTGAAGATGCGCGCGATGAACGCGAACACCACCGACATCACCACGAGCTGGATGCCCAGCGTGAGGGTGCTGGGCGAGCTCCGGGCCAGCGTCATCACCTATCGCAGTGTGGTCCGCGAGCACATGCTGGCCGAGACCCTGGAAGAAAAGCTCGCGATGGAAAAGATCGCGGTCACCACCGGCGAGACACTGGCCAAGGCCCGCCAGAGCTACGAGCCCATGATCACCTCGCCGGAGGAGCGGGCGCTCTACACCGAATGGTCCAAGCTGTGGGACGACTACAAGAAGAGCGCCGACGAGGTCTTTGCAGTGTCGCGCAAGGAGGTCGGCAAGGTCCCGCACGAGGCGCATGAGCTGAACGTCAAGACCGCCAACAAGATCGGCATCCAGTCCGACGAGGTCCTGCGCAAGGATATCGACCTCAACACCCGGGGTGGCGACCAGGCCGCGCGGGATGCCGCCGACAGCTATTCCTTCGCCTTCCTGCTGGTCGCGATCATCCTGGGCGCGGCCGTCCTGACAGGCATCGGCGTCAGCGTCTATCTCGTCCACGACGTCTCCAGCGGCATCAACTCGATCGTCGAGCCGATGCAGGCGCTGGGCAAGGGCGACCTCTCCGCCGAAGTCCCGCATCGCGGCGAGAAGACCGAGATCGGCGCCATGGCCGACGTGCTCCAGGTCTTCAAGGAGGCGTTGATCGCCAAGAAGGCCGCCGACGAAGCCGCCGCGGCCGACGCCGAAGCCAAGATCGAGCGCGGCCGCCGCGTCGACAACATCACCCGCGAATTCGAGACGATGATCGGCGAGATCGTCCAGACCGTGTCATCGGCCTCGACCCAGCTCGAAGCTTCCGCCTCGACGCTGACCTCGACCGCCGACCGCTCCCAGCGGCTCGCGACCACGGTTGCCGGAGCTTCGGAGGAAGCCTCGACCAACGTGCAGTCGGTGGCTTCGGCGACGGAGGAGATGGCGTCGTCCGTGGGCGAGATCAGCCGTCAGGTGCAGGAATCGGCGCGGATGGCGGGCGACGCCGTCGGTCAGGCCCGAGCCACCACCGAGCGCGTCAGCGAGCTCTCCAAGGCGGCGTCCCGCATCGGCGACGTCGTCGAGCTGATCAACACCATCGCCGGCCAGACCAACCTCCTGGCGCTGAACGCCACCATCGAGGCGGCGCGCGCGGGCGAAGCCGGCCGCGGCTTCGCGGTGGTGGCTTCCGAAGTGAAGGCACTCGCCGAGCAGACCGCGAAGGCGACCGGCGAAATCGGCCAGCAGATTTCCGGCATCCAGGCGGCGACCAACGATTCGGTCGGAGCGATCAAGGAGATCTCCTCGACGATCGAGCGTCTCTCGGAGATCTCGTCGGCGATCGCTGCGGCCGTCGAAGAGCAGGGTGCAGCGACCCAGGAGATCGCCCGCAATGTGCAGCAGGCGGCGCAGGGCACCCAGCAGGTCTCCTCCAACATCTCCGACGTGCAGCGCGGTGCGACCGAGACCGGCACCGCCTCCTCGCAGGTGCTGTCGGCGGCGCAGATGCTGTCGAACGACTCGAGCCGGCTCAAGACCGAGGTCAGCAAGTTCCTGACCAGCGTTCGCGCTGCGTAAGGGCCGTCAGAGCAGGTATCGGACTACGCAAGAGCGGCGCCGTCGGCGCCGCTCTTTGATTTTGGCGCATGGCTTGGCGCCTGCTGACTTATTTTTCACGTGGGTCGTACGGTTCCAATTCTTTACGGGTTCCCAACCCTGCGAACCTTAACTCGTCGCAGTGTTTTGGAGACTCAATCGTGAAGTTGTTTTCATTTTCCGCCATTCGCTCCATCCAGTTGAAGATCGCCCTGATCGCCGGCCTCTGCCTGGCAGTGACGTGCATCGTGCTGATCGGCTACGGCCTCTTCTCCACGCAGAGCATGAACCAGTACGTGACCCACGAGGTCATGCAGCTGGTCGACCGTCAGACCAAGGAGAGCCTCATGAACCGGGCCTCCACCGAAGCCAACGCCATCAAGGCTGAGCTGGAGGTCGGGTTTGATGCGGCGCGCACCACCGCACATGCCTTCGCGACCCTCGCCGACGAGAAGACCGGCACTCCGATCGCGGCGCGGCGGACCCAGTTCAACGCGCTTCTGCGTCACGTGCTCGAGCTCAACCCTGCCTTCAACGGCACCTACTCGGCCTGGGAACCCGGCGCGCTGGATGGTGACGATGCGTCGTTCAAGGGACGCAAGGAGGCGGGATCGGACAATACCGGCCGCTTTCTGCCCTATTGGACGCGCAACGCCAGCGGCGCCATCGCCGTTCAGCCGCTCGTCGAGTACGACAGCAGCGAGCGGCATCCCAACGGCCTCGTGAAGGGCGCCTGGTACATCAACCCGAACACCACGGGTAAGGAAAACATCCTGGGTCCGTTGCCCTACATCGTTCAGGGCAAGGCCGTCTTCCTCGCGACCATGTCGGTGCCGGTCATGATCGACGGCAAATTCCGCGGTGTCGCCGGCGCCGACTACAATCTCGACTTCGTGCAGAAGCTGGCCGTCAAGATCAACGGCTCGCTGTTCGAGGGCAAGGGCAAGGTCGCGATCCTCAACGACACCGGGCTGATCGTCGCCAACAGCGCCAATCAGGACGTGATCGGCAAGAACGCCTCCGAGGCCGACGCTCGCTGGAGTGAAAGCCTCGCCATCGTCAAGGCCGGCAAGGGCACGGTGCAGGACGATCCGAAGTTCGCCAACATCGACATCTATGCGCCGATCCGCTTCGGGCTCACCGAGAACGCCTGGTCGATCGTGATCTCGATCCCCCGCGACGTGGTGCTTGCGTCTGCAAGGCAACTCGACGCCTCGCTCAGTGCCCGTGCGACCTCGAACACGTTCTGGCAGCTCGGCGTTGGCCTGGTCATCGTGCTGGCGGCGATCTTCCTGATCTCGTTCGCCGCACGCAAGATCGCGCGGCCGATCCAGGATTGTGCCAATTTCGCCGATGGCATCGCCAAGGGCGATTTCAATCAGCAGCTCGGGATCGAGCAGGCCGACGAGGTCGGTAGGCTGGCGACGTCGCTCAGGTCGATGCAGGGCGACATCAAGCGCAGCATCGAGCAGCGTGCCCAGGACCAGGCGGCTGCCGACCGCGAGCGCCGGCGCGCGATGAACGAGCTGGCCGACAGCTTCGAAGCGTCGGTCGGCGGCATCGTGGAGACGGTGTCGGCCGCGTCCGGTGCGCTGGAATCCTCGGCCGGAACGCTCAGCTCGACCGCCGAACGGGCGCAACAGCTTACCAAGGTCGTCGCTGCGGCGTCAGACCAGGCATCGGGCAACGTGCAGTCGGTGGCCTCGGCAACGGAGGAGATGGCCTCTTCGGTCGGCGAGATCAGCCGTCAAGTGCAGGAATCGGCGCGGATGGCGAGCGACGCCGTCGGCCAAGCCCGAGCCACCACCGAGCGCGTCAGCGAACTCTCCAGGGCGGCCGCCCGCATCGGCGACGTTGTCGAGCTGATCAACACCATCGCCGGCCAGACCAACCTGCTGGCGCTGAACGCCACTATCGAGGCGGCACGCGCCGGCGAAGCCGGCCGCGGCTTCGCGGTGGTGGCCTCCGAGGTGAAGGCGCTCGCCGAGCAGACCGCGAAGGCGACCGGCGAGATCGGCCAGCAGATCTCCGGCATCCAGCTTGCGACCAACGACTCGGTCGGCGCGATCAAGGAGATCTCCTCGACCATCGAGCGTCTGTCGGAGATCTCGTCGGCGATCGCCGCCGCGGTGGAAGAGCAGGGCGCGGCCACGCAGGAGATCGCCCGCAACGTGCAGCAGGCGGCGCAAGGAACCCAGCAGGTCTCTTCCAACATCACCGACGTGCAGCATGGCGCGACCGAGACCGGCACGGCCTCTTCGCAGGTGCTGTCGGCGGCGCAAATGCTGTCGAACGACTCGGGCCGGCTCAAGAACGAGGTCAGCAAGTTCCTGACCAACGTCCGCGCCGCGTAGACCCTCGCACAACCCGTCGATCGAGCGAGGAGCGGCGCCAAAAACGCCGCTCCTTTCATTCTTCCGGTAGCATGATGTCGCTTTTAGGTGGCGTTACGAGGGGCACCCGTAGTCTTGCGGACAGATCGTTTCATCGATGGTTAAAGCGGATTTTCAAGAATTGGGCGAGGGCGGTCTCGCGCTGCGGCAGTCCTGATTGGAATGATTTCAGACTGAATTCGGTCTTTGGGGGCTTCGATGCGCAAGAATTTTCCTGTCACTGATGTCGAGTATCCGGTCAGTGACGAGACACTGATCGTCTCCCGGACCGACCTCAAGGGCAAGCTCACCTACTTCAACGAGGATTTCCTCGCCGCCGCCGGCTTCACGTCGGCCGAGCTGATGGGCCAGCCGCACAACATCGTCCGTCATCCCGACATGCCGCCGGAGGCGTTCGACAATCTCTGGGACACGCTGAAGGCCGGCAAGCCGTGGCTCGGCGCGGTGAAGAACCGCCGCAAGAACGGCGACTTCTACTGGGTGTTGGCGACGGCCTCGCCGATCCGCGAGAACGGCCATGTCACCGGCTATACCTCGATCCGCACCAGGCTGCCGGCCGACCAGCGCAAGCTCGCCGAAGAGGTCTATGCCGCGATCCGCGAGAAGAAGCCGCACGGCTATCGCGTCGATGCCGGCATCATCCGCCGCCGCTCGCTGCTCGATCGCTTCAGCGTCTTCACCGGGACGCTGAAGGCGCGCCTGGTCACGACGATGACGCTCCAGGCGCTGTTTATGCTGGCGCTCGGCATCGGCGGCGCGCTCTCCACCGGCGGTTCGACCAGCCTGGTTCTGACGCTGCTGGCCTTGGTCGGCATCGCCATCGTCGGCTTCGCCGGCCTTGCGACCATGCGCGCGATCCAGGGCCCGATGCGGCACCTCAACGACACCATGCTCAACCTCGTGCAGGACAAGCTCGACAACCGCATCGTCATCGAACGTGACGACGAGATCGGTGAGGCGCTGCGCAACCTCCAGACCGTGCAGACCATCATCCGCTTCAGCCGCGACGAGGTCCAGGCGGTGCAGCGCCGCGCCGAGGAGCAGCGCAAGGCCGGCATGACCAAACTTGCCGACGGCTTCGAGGCCGCGATCGGCGAGATCGTCGAGACCGTGTCGTCAGCTGCGACCGAGCTCGAGGCGTCGGCCTCGACGCTGTCCTCGACGGCGGGCCGGGCGCAGGAACTGGCGACGGTGGTCGCAGCCGGCTCGGAAGAAGCTTCCACCAACGTCCATTCGGTGGCATCGGCCGCCGAGGAGATGTCGTCGTCGGTCCACGAGATCGGTCGCCAAGTGCAGGATTCCACCCGGATTGCGAGCGAGGCCGTCAGCCAGGCGCACGCCACCACCGAACGCGTCAGCGAGTTGTCGCGGGCGGCCTCTCGGATCGGCGACGTTGTCGAGCTCATCAATGCCATCGCGGGCCAGACCAATCTCCTGGCGTTGAACGCCACGATCGAAGCGGCACGTGCCGGCGAGGCCGGCCGCGGCTTTGCGGTTGTGGCTTCCGAGGTCAAGGCGCTCGCCGAACAGACGGCGAAGGCGACCGGCGAGATTGGCCAGCAGGTCGGCGGCATCCAGGCGGCGACGCAGGAATCGGTCGGCGCCATCAGCGAAATCTCCGGCACCATCGCGCGCCTTTCCGAAATATCCTCGGCGATCGCCGCAGCCGTGGAGCAGCAGCGCGCGGCGACCCAGGAGATCGCCCGCAATGTGCAGCAGGCGGCCAACGGCACCCAGCAGGTGTCTTCCAATGTCGGCGACGTCCAGCGCGGCGCATCCGAAACCGGATCGGCGTCTTCGCAGGTGCTGTCGGCGGCGCAGATGCTGTCCCGCGACTCCAACCGCCTCAAGCTCGAGGTCGGCAAGTTCCTGAACTCCGTCCGCGCAGCGTGACGCGTGCGGCCGCATAGCTGCGATGCCGATTTCGCAGTGCGGTAGCAGGGAAGTGAATGCAGGAAAGCTGCCGGTGATTAGCGTTTCCGGCGGTGCTCAGGTAAAGGGGAAACAGGATCCCCGTGGGGGCGGATTCCGTATCCCTGCCTGACCTGGAATTGCCTGGCGCATGATTGCTCTGGTCCGTATTGCCCTGAGCCGACCCTATACGTTTGTCGTGCTCGCGCTCCTGCTCCTGATCATCGGACCGCTGGCAGCCCTGCGGACGCCGACCGACATCTTCCCCGACATCCGCATTCCCGTGATCGGCGTGGTCTGGCAGTACACCGGCCTGCCGCCCGACCAGATGTCCGGCCGCATCACGACGCCGTTCCAGCGTGCGCTGACGACGACGGTCAACGACATCGAGCATATCGTCGCCAACTCCTATAACGGCTTTGGCATCATCAAGATCTTCTTTCAGCCGAACGTCGACATCCGCACTGCCAACGCACAGGTCACAGCGATCTCGCAGACGTTGCTCAAGCAGATGCCGCCGGGCGCGACGCCGCCCTTGATCCTGAACTACTCCGCCTCGACCGTGCCAATCATCCAGGTGGCCTTGTCGGGCGACGGCCTGACCGAGCAGAACCTCGCCGATATCGGCATTAACAATCTGCGCACCCCGCTGGTCACCGTGCCTGGTGCGGCGATTCCGTATCCGTTCGGCGGCAAGCAGCGCCAGGTCCAGATCGATCTCGACCCGACCGCGCTCCAGGCCCGCGGCCTGTCGGGCCAGGACGTCGCCAATGCGCTGGCTGCGCAGAACCTGATCACGCCTGTAGGCACCCAGAAGATCGGCACCTTCGAATACAACATCCAGCTCAACAACTCGCCGCTGAAAATCGACGAGCTCGGCAACCTCCCGATCAAGACCGTCAACGGCGCGATGGTCTATGTGCGCGATGTCGCGACCGTGCGTGACGGCAATCCGCCGCAGACCAACATCGTTCATGTCGACGGCAACCGCTCGGTGCTGATGATGGTGCTGAAGGCGGGCGCGACCTCGACGCTCGATATCATCGCCGGCATCAAGCAGAAGGTGATCGAGGTCAAGGACCAGCTCCCGGACGCGCTGAAGATCGGCTTCATCGGCGACCAGTCGGTGTTCGTTCGCGGCGCGATCGAAGGTGTCGCCTTCGAGGGCGTGATCGCGGCGCTGCTGACCAGCGTCATGATCCTGCTGTTCCTCGGCAGCTGGCGCTCGACCATCATCATCGCGGTCTCGATCCCGCTGTCGGTGCTGGGCGCCATCATCATGCTCTCGGCGATCGGCGAGACGCTGAACATCATGACGCTCGGCGGTCTCGCGCTCGCCGTCGGCATCCTCGTCGACGACGCCACCGTGACGATCGAGAACATCAACTACCATCTGGAGCAGGGCAAGCCGGTCGAGCAGTCGATCCTCGACGGCGCCAACCAGATCGTCACGCCGGCCTTCGTCTCGCTGCTCTGCATCTGCATCGTGTTCGTGCCGATGTTCTTCCTCACCGGTGTCGCGCGCTTCCTGTTCGTGCCGATGGCCGAAGCGGTGATGTTCGCGATGATCTGGTCGTTCATCCTGTCGCGCACGCTGGTGCCGACCATGGCGAACTATCTGCTGCATGCGCATGTCCACCACGAGGGCGAGCCGCGGACATCGCGCAATCCGCTGGTCTGGTTCCAGCGCGGGTTCGAGAAGCGTTTCGAACGCATCCGCGGCGGCTACCATGATTTCCTTGGGCTGGCGCTGGCGCATCGCGCGGTGTTCGTGATCGGCTTCCTCTGCGTGGTCGGCGCGTCCTTCGCGCTGGTGCCGTTCCTCGGGCGCAACTTCTTCCCCGCGGTCGATGCCGGCAACATCCTGATGCATGTCCGCACCCAGGTCGGCACCCGCGTCGAGGAGACCGCGAACCAACTCGCTGACGTGCAGAAGGCCGTGCGCAAGCTGATCCCTGGTGAGATCGAGACCATGACCGACAACATCGGCATGCCGATCTCCGGCATCAACATGACCTACAACAACACCGGCGTGATCGGTCCGCAGGACGGCGACATCCAGATCAAGCTGAGGGAAGGCCACAAGCCGACCGAAGAGCATGTACGCGTCCTGCGCGAGCAGCTGCCGCGGCTGTTCCCCGGCGTCAGCTTCGCGTTCCTGCCGGCCGATATCGTCAGCCAGATCCTGAATTTCGGTGCGCCGGCGCCGATCGACCTTCAGATCCGCGGCGCCAACATCAGCGCCAACTTCGCTTACGCCAACAATCTGCTGGCCAAGGTCCGCAAGATTCCCGGCGTTGCCGATGCGCGCATCCAGCAATCGCCGAACAACCCGACCTTCAATATCGATGTCGACCGTACCCGTGCGCAATATGTCGGCCTGACCGAGCGCGACGTCACCAACAGTCTCGTGGTCAATCTTGCCGGTTCCTCGCAGGTGGCGCCGACCTACTACCTCAATCCGGATAACGGCGTGTCCTATTCGATCGTGATGCAGACGCCGCAATACCAGATCGACTCGCTCGGCGCGCTACAGACGCTGCCGATCACCGCCACCGGCAACGCGCAGTCGCCGATCCTCGGCGGCATTGCCGACATCAAGCGCTCGACGTCGAGCGCGGTGGTGTCGCAATACGACATCCAGTCGATGGTGCAGATCTTTGCTACGACCTCGGGCCGCGATCTCGGCGCGGTTGCCGCCGACATCCGCCAGGTGATCGCCGACACCGCGAAGGAGGTGCCGAAGGGATCTTCCGTCGTGCTGCTCGGCCAGGTGCAGACCATGAACAGCGCCTTCACCGGCCTGCTGTTCGGCCTGCTCGGCGCCGTCGTACTGATCTACTTCCTGATCGTCGTGAATTTCCAGTCCTGGTCCGACCCGTTCGTGATCATCACGGCGCTGCCGGCCGCGCTCGCCGGCATCGTGTGGATGCTGTTCATGACCGAGACCACGCTGTCGGTCCCGGCGCTCACCGGCGCCATCATGTGCATGGGGGTTGCCACCGCCAACAGCGTGCTCGTGATCTCCTTTGCGCGCGAGCGCTACGCGGAGCTCGGCGATCCCGTTGCGGCTGCGCTCGAAGCCGGCTTCGTCCGGTTCCGCCCGGTGTTGATGACCGCGCTTGCCATGATCATCGGCATGGCGCCGATGGCTCTGGGCCTCGGCGAGGGCGGTGAGCAGAATGCGCCGCTCGGCCGCGCCGTGATCGGCGGCCTGATCTTTGCAACCTTCGCCACGCTGATGTTTGTTCCCGTGGTGTTCAGCATGGTACACAAGAAACAAGGCGCCGAAGCCGCCGCCCCCTTGGAGACTCCGCATGTCGCCTACTGAATCCCGCTCCCCGGTGTCGCACCGGAAACTGGGCATCTTCGGCGTGGTGGCGCTGATTGCGGCAGGCCTTGTCGTCGGCACCGGCATCCGCGCGCGCGAGGAGCAGGGCTCCAAGTTGAAGGAATGGACCGATGATCAGGCCGTTCCCAGCGTCGCGGTGACCCAGCCTAACGCCAAGGCGCTCAACGCCAGCCTCGATCTGCCGGGCCGGTTGGAAGCCTACTACCGTGCCCCGATCTTCGCGCGCGTGTCGGGTTACCTGAAGCGCTGGAGCGCCGACATGGGGGCCCGCGTCAAGGCAGGGCAGGTGATTGCCGAGATCGAGGCGCCCGACCTCGATCAGCAGCTCCTGCAGGCCCGCGCCGACCTCGCCAGCCAGCAGGCCAGCGCAAGGCTGTCGGAAGCGACGTTGAACCGGCGCAAGACGCTGGTCGCCTCCAACTTCGTCTCCGCGCAGGAGATCGACGAGCGCACCGCCGATCTCTCCAACAAGAACGCCGCGGTGCATTCGGGACAGGCCAATGTCGAGCGGCTGGAAGCGCTGGCCGGCTACAAGAAGATCACCGTTCCGTTCGACGGCGTGGTCACGGCGCGCGATACCGACGTCGGTGCGCTGATCAATGCCGGTGGCGGCTCGGGCCCGGCGATGTTCGTGGTCTCGGACATCACCAAGCTGCGCGTCTATGTCAACGTGCCCCAGAATTACGTGCCGGCCATCAAGATCGGCGCGAAGGCCACCATCGCGCTGCCGGAGTATCCGAACCGGACCTTCCAGGCGACGGTGGAAGCGTCTTCGCAGGCCGTCGACGTTGCCTCCGGCACCACGCGCATGCAGCTTGGCCTGGACAATTCCTCGGGCGAACTAATGCCCGGCGGCTATGCCAGCGTGAAGTTGAGCCTCCAGCGCGACTCCGCGCCGCTCAGCATTCCCGCCAGCGCGCTGATCTTCAACGGCAGCGGCCTGCGTGTCGCGACCGTCGGTGCGGACGACAAGGTGCTGTTCAAGGCCGTGACCATCGCGCGCGATCTTGGCAAGGAAATCGAGCTCGCATCAGGCATCTCTCCGGACGATCGCGTCATCACCGCCCCGCCGGACGGCCTGTCCGATGGCGATCAGGTCCGCGTCGTCGGCGCCGGCGCCAAGGGCAAGCCGGCCACCGCGTCGGAAAAGCAGGCGCCGAAGGGCTAGCTTTTCTTCACCTCGCCCCGCTTGCGGGGAGAGGTCGAATTGCGAAGCAATTCGGGTGAGAGGGACTCTCCGCGAGTCTAACTCTCACGGTGTTTGCGGACGCAGCCCCTCACCCCGACCCTCTCCCCGTAAGAACGGGGAGAGGGAGATCAGGATACCCGCCACTCCGGTACGCCATCGCCGGCCATCGCGGTCTCGCCCAGCGAGCCAACCGGCGTGCGATCGATGTTGAGGAGATGCGCCAGCGTCGCGGTATCACCCGCCGGAATCCGCGCCAGCGTGCGGCGGTCATCTTCCGTGCGCAGCATCACCACACCGTGCTCGACATCCCCGCCACGGCCGTAGAGCACCGTAAAGCTCTCGACCTTGCCCTTGCCCGAGGCTTCCGCGACGAAGTCCGGCACCGCGCGCTTGTTGCGGTCGGCCTCTCCTTGCACGCTCGTCTCCTGCGCCAGCGCCGCGCGCGGCGGCGCCCTCGAAACCACCAGCGCATGATGCTTGGTGACGAAGCCGCCCTGGCCGTAGAGCAGGCCGAGCCTGGCGCCATCGCGCAGGCGCCGCACCATCGCGCAGGCCGCATGCGTCATGTAGGTGTTGAGCGGCGCGCCGAAGAAGGTGAGGCCGCCGGTCACGGTCGGCTGCACGTCGGCGGAAAGGCCCAGCGTCCGCCGCGCCATCTTGGGCACGCAGGGGAAGCAGCTATAGAGCTCGATCGCTTCGAATGCCGTGCCGTCGCCGCCGGCGAGGTCCACCGCGGCTTTCAGCACCGCATTCTGCGGATGGCTCTCGTAGAACTGGTCGCGCAGGAGATAGTCGCGCGGCTCCTCCGCCGAGGCGCCGCCGAGCGGATAGACCAGTCTGTCCTCGGCGATACCCGCCGCGCGCGCCCTGGCAAGGCTGGTGAGCAGCAGCGCGCCACCCATGTTGACGCTGGGGTTGGCGACCATGAGCTTGTTGTAAGGCCAGGCGATGAGACGGTTGTCCGCGGTCGGCGTCGTGATCTCGTCCGGCGCATAGCGTCGCTTCAGCCAGGCGTTTGGATTTTGTGCGGCGGCCTCGGAATAGCGCGACCACAGTGTGCCCGATTCCGCCATCGCCTCGCGCGGCGTCTGGCCCCAATGAGCGGAGGAGGCCGCCTCATAGAACGGATAGACCGTGACGGGCCGGAACACGCCGAGCTTCACGGCCAGCGGCTTCTGGAACGCTGCGCCGCGCTTGGGCTCCTCGACATCATGCGCGAACGGCGTCCATGGCAGCTTCGCGCCTGCACGCTCGGCCTTGGTCGCGGTCGACTGCGCCTCCGCACCGCAGACCGCGGCAACGCTGCATTCGCCGCGCGCGATGCGCTTTGCGGCCTCGTGGATGTAGCGGATCGGGCTCTCGCCGCCGACCGGGCCGTAATAGCAATGCGAAGGCGTGATCCCGAGTCGCTGCGCCAGCAGCTTTTCCGGGTCGCGGTAGCGCCAGCTCAGGAAGTTGACGACGTCGAGCGACTGCACCTCGCCGAGCAGCTTTGCCCCGGCATCCGCTTCGGCGCGCCGCAGCGCCTGTACGAGCAGATCGAGCGGCTCGAGGCCCTCGGTGATCTCCTTGGGGCGG
Source organism: Bradyrhizobium sp. B025 (assembly GCF_042257955.1). NCBI lineage: Bacteria > Pseudomonadati > Pseudomonadota > Alphaproteobacteria > Hyphomicrobiales > Nitrobacteraceae > Bradyrhizobium > Bradyrhizobium sp. B025. Next base: position 2,499,660 of record NZ_CP170150.1, read on the forward strand.
TCGACGATCTCGCCGATGCCGACGATGACGGGGATGCGGTCTTCGGGGATGTTGGTCATTTCTTCTTGCTTCACGGTTTAAGTCTCGGGCACGCCGTCGCCCTTCGAGGGCCGCGGAAGAAGCGGCCACCTCAGGGTGACGGCTACGGAGAAAGCGTCATCCTGAGGTGCGAGCCGAGCGACGCCTGGCGAGCCTCGAAGGAGGGGCCGCGGGCAATCACTCCGCCACCAGCGCATTCATGTGCTCGACGGCCTCGGCAAACTCTTCCTTGAACTCCTGCACCACGGCGCCCGCCGACTTCACGCTGTCGATCAGGCCGACGCCCTGGCCGACGAAGTAGCTGACGAGATCGCGCGCTTTGGCGTTGCCAGCCGCCGCCGCGCGGTCGATCGAATTGAAGGCGTCGCGGCTGATGATGCTTTGCAGCGGCATCGGCAGTGCACCCGGGCTTTCCGGCGCGCGGTCCCAGGCATCGGTCCAGACCGAGCGGAGCTGCCGCGCGGGCTTTCCGGTGCGTCCCTTCGAGCGCACCGCGTCACGCGAGGACGCGGCGATCATCTTTTCGCGGAAGATTTCCGTCGTCTCGGCTTCCACGGTCGCGAGCCATACCGAGCCGGTCCAGGCGCCGGCTGCGCCCATCGCCATGCAGGCCGCCATCTGCCGTCCTGTCATGATGCCGCCGGCCGCCAGCACCGGCACGTCGCGGATCTTCTTGATTGCCTTGATCACCTCCGGCACCAGCACCATGGTCGACACCTCGCCGCAATGGCCGCCGGCCTCGGTGCCCTGGACCACGAGGATATCGACGCCGGCCGCGACCTGGCGCAGCGCGTGCTCCTTGGCGCCGACGAGAGCTGCGACCGGCACACCGTGCTTCTTGCCCATCTCGATCATCGCTTTCGGCGGCACGCCGAGTGCGTTCGCGATCAGCCTGATCGGATGATTGAAGGAGACCTCGAGCAGCTGAAGCGCCGTCTTTCCGTCGAACGGCTGCGGCTGGTTGTCGGCCATTTCAGTGGTCGTCAGCTCGATGTCGTACTTCTTCAGGAGGTCGCGCGTGTAGTTGCGATGCTCTTGCGGCACGCGCGCTTCCAGGCTCTTCCAGGTGACGTCCTTCTCGCCCGCCGTCGAGATGTTCTCGGGGATCAGCACGTCGATGCCGTAGGGCTTGCCGTCGATATGGTCGTCGATCCATTTCATCTCGTGTTCGAGCGTATCAGGCGTATGCACGGTGGCACCTAACACGCCGAAGCCACCGGCGCGGCTGACGGCGGCGACGACGTCGCGGCAATGGCTGAAGGCGAGCAGCGGGAACTCGATGCCCAGCATGTCGCAGATCGGCGATTTCATGGCTCTCTCCCGGCGGCCGTCGCGTTGCTGTTATTGCTTTGCGTTGTTGTTGTCCTTGGCGAAGGCCGTGCGACGCTAACCCATCGTCGCCGGCGATGCCAAGCCGGATTTCGCCGCGCATCTTGCGTATAGGCGCCACGCCACGCGAGGAGCCATTCCGTCGCGCAAAATAAGCGGAGCGGCGGCCGTGAATGAGCCTCTTGCGCTTTGGCCGACGTGAGAGAATGCTGGCGAACAACAACAGACAACAACGAGGGAGCGCCAACCGATGTCGCCAGCGCAATCGAGTCCGGCCGAGGCCAGTGAAGCCTATGACGTGGTCGTCGTCGGCGCCGGCTTTGCCGGCATGTACATGCTGCATCGGCTGCGCGGGCTTGGCTTCTCGGCGCGCGTCTACGAGCAGGGCGGTGGTGTCGGCGGCACCTGGTACTGGAATCGTTATCCGGGCGCGCGCTGCGATGTCGAGAGCATGCAATATTCCTACTCGTTCTCGGATGAGCTCCAGCAGGAATGGGACTGGAGCGAGCGCTACGCGCCGCAGGCAGAGATCCTGAAATATGCCAACCATGTCGCGGATCGTTTTGATCTGCGCCGCGACATCCAGTTCGACACGCGCGTCGAGCGCGCTGTCTTCGATGAACAGACCAATGGCTGGTCGGTGACGATTTCCGGCGGAAAGACGGTCGAAGCGAAGTTCGTCGTGCTCGCCACCGGCTGCCTGTCGAACGCGCGCAAGCCCGACATCAAGGGTCTCGAAAACTTCAAAGGTCCCGTCTACCACACCGGCAACTGGCCGCACGAGCCCGTGGACTTCACGGGCTTGCGCGTTGGCCTTATCGGCACCGGTTCATCCGGCATCCAGTCGGCGCCCATCATTGCCGAGCAGGCAAAGCATCTCACGGTCTTCCAGCGCACCGCGAATTTCTCGATTCCCGCCCGCAATGCCGCGTTGACCGACGAGGAACGCAATGCGTTCCGGCAGAATTATCCGGAGATCCGCCGCTTCGCCCGCGAGGTCGCGCGTAACGGCATCTATGCCGAGCCGCCCGATCGCGGCGCTCTCGACGACAGCGAGGATGAGAGGTGCGCCAAATACGGGGCGCGTTGGGATCGCGGCGGGCTCACCTTCATGTACGCCTACAACAATCTCGGCCTGGATCTGGCCGCGAATGACACCGCCGCCGACTACGTGCGCGGCAAGATCACCGAGATCGTCAAGGACGCCAGCACTGCGGAATTGCTCCAGCCGAACAGCCATCCGATCGGCACCAAGCGCATCTGCATCGACACCGATTATTTCGCGACCTTCAACCGGCCGAACGTCTCGCTGGTCGATATCAAGACCAATCCGATCGAGGAGATCACCGCGAACGCTGTCCGTGTCGCGGGGGCAGATCACGAGGTCGATGCGCTGGTGATGGCGACCGGCTTTGACGCCATGACCGGATCTGTCGCCCGGATCGACATTCGCGGTCGCGGCGGGCGGACGCTGAACCGGAAATGGGCCGAGGGCCCCAAGACCTATCTCGGCCTGATGAGCGCAGGCTTTCCCAATCTCTTCATCATCACCGGGCCCGGCAGCCCGTCGGTGCTATCGAACATGATCGTGTCGATCGAGCAGCATGTCGACTGGATCGCCGACTGCCTCCTCCACATGCGCAAGCAAGGCCTCGCCACGATGGAGGCGGACGGAGGGGCGGAGGACAAGTGGGTCGCGCACGTCAACGAAGTTGCCCATGGCACGCTCTATCCGCAGGCCAATTCCTGGTACATGGGCGCCAACATCCCAGGCAAGCCGCGCATCTTCATGCCCTATATCGGCGGCGTCGGGGTCTACCGGCGGATCTGCGACGAGGTCGCGGGGAAGGGGTATGAGGGGTTCGTGATGACACGGGCGGAGCAGCCGCGCAGGGTGGTGACGGGTTAGGCCGGATGCATGACACCGGCGTGAGGCCCGCGCCGGACGCAGAGCCGGCAGGGCTTGTCATCGGCCGCTCGCGGGCTAATTAATGCAGGCGCATCTTTCCGCCGGAGCCCCGCATGACTGACGTCCCCGCCTACGTGCCGCCCAAAGTCTGGACCTGGAACAAGGAGAATGGCGGGCAGTTCGCCAGCATCAACCGCCCGATCGCCGGCCCTACCCACGACAAGGAGCTGCCGGTCGGCCGCCATCCGCTCCAGCTCTATTCGCTGGCGACCCCGAACGGGGTGAAGGTCACGGTGATGCTGGAGGAGCTTCTGGCGCTCGGCCACAAGGGGGCCGAATACGACGCCTGGCTGATCAGGATCGGCAACGGCGACCAGTTCGGCAGCGGCTTCGTCGACATCAATCCGAACTCGAAAATCCCGGCGCTGATGGACCGCTCCGGCCCTGAGCCCGTCAGGGTGTTCGAGTCCGGCTCGATCCTGTTCTATCTTGCCGAGAAGTTCGGCGCCTTCCTGCCGAAGGACATCAAGACCCGCACCGAAGCGATGTCCTGGCTGTTCTGGCAGATGGGCAGCGCGCCGTATCTCGGCGGCGGCTTCGGCCATTTCTACGCCTACGCGCCGACCAAGATCGAATACGCCATCGACCGTTTTGCGATGGAAACCAAGCGCCAGCTCGACGTGCTCGACCGGCGCCTCGCCGACAACGAATATCTCGCGGGCAGCGAGTACACCATCGCCGACATCGCGGTGTGGCCCTGGTATGGCGCGCTCGCCAAGGGGCTGGTGTACGGCGCCGGCGAATTCCTCTCCGTGCAGGACTATAAGAACGTGCAGCGCTGGACCGACGAGATCGCCAAGCGTCCGGCCGTGAAGCGCGGCCGCATGGTCAACCGCGTCTCCGGCGACCCTGCCAGCCAGCTCCACGAGCGCCACGACGCATCCGATTTCGAAACCAAGACGCAGGACAAGCTCGCGCCGGCGACGTAGGTGTCGCTGTCTTCGCCTCTCCCTGCGTGCGGGGAGCTTCGTAGGGTGGGCAAAGCGGAGCGTGCCCACCACGTCATGCGAAGAGCCGAGATGGTGGGCACGGCGCGCGAAGAGCGCGCCTTTGCCCACCCTACGGGATTCTCCCCGCAAGTACGGAGAGAGGGACGGATAGAGTTCAGGCCATGCTCAGCTCGTGCCGGCCGACGACCATCCAGTGCACCTCGTCCGGACCGTCGGCAAAGCGCAGGTGGCGCACGTCCTGGTACATCTCGGCGAGCGGGGTCCAGTGCGAGATGCCGGTGGCGCCGTGCATCTGGATGGCCTGGTCGATGATCTTGCAGGCGCGCTCGGGCACCATGGCCTTCACCATTGAGACCCAGACGCGGGCTTCCTTGTTGCCGAGCACGTCCATGGCCTTTGCCGCCTTCAGCACCATCAGCCGCATCGCCTCGATCTCGCAGCGCGCCTGCGCGATGATCTGCATATTGCCGCCGAGATGGGCGATCTTCTTGCCGAAGGCTTCGCGGGTCAGGCCGCGCTGCACCATCAGATCGAGCGCCTTCTCGGCCTTGCCGATGGTGCGCATGCAGTGATGGATGCGCCCCGGGCCGAGGCGGAGCTGCGAGATCTCGAAGCCGCGGCCTTCGCCGAGCAGCATGTTCTCCTTCGGCACGCGCACATTGTTGAAGCGCATGTGCATGTGGCCGCGCGGGGCGTGGTCCTGGCCGAACACGTACATGGGTCCGAGCACCTCGACGCCGGGCGTGTCGCGCGGCACCAGGATCTGCGACTGCTGCTTGCTCGGCGCCGCATCCGGGTTGGTCTTCACCATCACGATGAGGATCTTGCAGCGGGGATCCCCTAAGCCGGAGATGTAGTACTTCTCGCCGTTGATGACCCATTCGTCGCCGACGAGCTTGGCCGTCGTCGAGATGTTCTTGGCGTCGGAGGAGGCGACGTTCGGCTCGGTCATGACATAGGCCGAGCGGATATCGCCGTTGAGCAGCGGCTTCAGCCACTTCTCCTTCTGCTCCTTGGTGCCGACGCGCTCCAGCACCTCCATGTTGCCGGTGTCGGGCGCCGAGCAGTTCATCGTCTCGGAGGCCAGCGGGCTCTTGCCGAGCTCGGAGGCGATATAGGCATAGTCGAGATTCTTCAGGCCCTGGCCGGTCTCGTCATCGGGCAGGAAGAAGTTCCAGAGGCCTTCCTTCTTGGCCTTGTTCTTGGCGACCTCGAGCACTTCGAGCTGCTTCGGCGTAAAACTCCAGCGGTCTTCCTTGCTCTCGCCAGCCTTGGCGAACTCGATCGACATCGGCTCGACGGTGTCGCGGATGAACTTCCTGACGTGATCGTAGAGCGGGCGAACCTGATCCGACATGCGGAGGTCGTTGAGCTCGTCGCCCGGATTGAGCGTGTAGTTGGTGGTGCGGGGAATGTAGGTGTGTTTTGTCATTGTTCCTCCCGGGGGCGCTGAGTTCGTGCTGAACGCGAGAATAGTCGCAGCGTGGCCAAAGTGCGAGCGCGCATTTTTCGCGCGAGCCATGCCACGCGATGGAATATCGCGAGGGCGTTTGAAATGTTGTTTGAATGGAGTGAGGTGGCAGGCGCGGGCCGCACTCACGGTTGTCATCGCCCGGCTTGACCGGGCGATCCAGTACTCCGTGACGTCAGCGACTCACGGAGAAGCCGCGGCGTACTGGATTCCCCGCCTTCGCGGGGAATGACAGCGTCCTGGAGCAATCAGTTCGGCATCCGGTGCATCGCGCAGATCTTGTTGCCATCGAGATCGCGCAAGTAGGCGAGATAAAGCTTGTTCCCCGCGCCCTCGCGGATGCCGGGCGGATTCTCGATCGGCGTTCCTCCGGCAGCGACGCCGGCCGCGTGCCACCTGTCGACCTGCTCAGGCGAGTTGGCGGCAAAGCCGATGGTGCCGCCGTTCGCGCAGGTCGCGGGCTCGCCGTTGATCGGCTTCGTCACCGAGAACACGCCGGTCTTGGTGATGTAGAAGATGCGATGGCCGTCGACCCGTGCAGGCCGCACCTCGAGCGTGCTGAGCAGCTGGTCGTAGAAGGCCTTCGCCTTGTCGAGGTCGTTGGTGCCGATCATAATGTGTGAAAACATTCGCCCTGTCCCCTCTGCGCTCACAAAACGAGAAGCCGTAGGGTGGGCAAAGCGCAGCGTGCCCACCACGGCCTTCGAAAGTATTTCTGGTGGGCACGGCGCAAGAGCGCCTTTGCCCACCCTACGAGATGTCAAAACGCGGTATAGCCGCCGTCGATCACGAACGTATCGGCCGTATGATACGACGACGCCCTGCTCATCAGATACACCGCGATGCCGCCGAAATCGCTGGCCTCGCCGAAGCGACGCTGCGGAATGCGCGGCATCACATTGGCGACGAACTTGTCGTTGGCCATGAGGCCGGCGGTCATGTCGCTCTTGATCCAGCCGGGCAGGATCGCATTCGCAGTGACGCCGTGGCGTGCCAGCTCGACGCCGAGCGCGCGCACCAGCGCGTTGATGGCAGCCTTGGTCGCGGCATAGTGCTCGTTGCGCGCGGTGCCGAAGATCGAGGCGAGGCTCGAGGTCGCGACCAGCCGGCCGAAGGGATCGCCGGCATTGGCGCGGTCGGTCATGTGTCTGGCGGCCGCCTGGAACGCGTGGAACACGCCGTCGAGATTGGTCGAAAACATCGTGCGCCATTCCTCTTCGGTGCGCCGAAGGAGCGCCGGCCGCCGCCGCCGATGCCGGCATTGGCGAAGCAGCCGTCGACCCGGCCGAAGGTGTCGAGCGTGGCCTTCATCGCGGCATTGACCGATGCCGGATCGGTGACGTCGCAGACGCGGGTATCCACCTTGCCGGCAAGTCCCGCCAGGCTCGCGGCAGCGCTTCTGTTCTTGTCAGGATTGCGGCCCCAGATCGAAACGTTGCAGCCCTGGCCGGCCAGTGCCTGCGCGATGCCGAGCCCGATGCCGCCATTGCCGCCGGTGATCACGGCGACACGGCCGGAGAGGTCGAAAAGGTTCATGGCGCGTTTCCCGTTTTTGGCAAGACTTTCTGGCATGACGCGCACCAGCCGCTGCGCGCAAGATTGCTTGTTATGCTCCGATCACCATGGACAAGACCGCGCCAAAAATCAAATATGCGCCCCGGCAAAAGTAATTCCGGTCTGCGAAACTGACGCGGGTCCGCAACTGACGAGGAAACCATGCAGTTCAAACACGTCACGCTCGATTTCGATGGTTCGGTCGCGATCCTCAAGCTCGACCATCAGGAGGTGATGAACGCGGTCTCCGTGGACATGCTGGGTGGCCTTGCCGAGGCGCTCGATGCGATCGAAGAGAAGAAAGACGAGGTGCGCTGCGTCGTGTTGACCGGCGCGGGGCGGGCGTTCTGCACCGGCGCTAATCTTCAGGGCCGCAACAACCAGTCGAAGAAGACCAAGGCCGGCCTGACGCTGGAGACCGGCTTTCACCCGTTCCTGCGCCGCATCCGCAATCTGCACTGCCCGATCGTCACCGCGGTGAACGGCCCTGCCGCCGGCGCCGGCATGAGCTTCGCATTGCTCGGCGACATGATCCTGTGCGCGCGCTCGTCCTACTTTCTGCAGGCTTTCCGCCGCATCGGCCTCGTGCCGGATTGCGGCTCGACCTGGCTGCTGCCGCGCCTGATTGGCAAGGCGCGCTCGATCGAATTGTCGCTGATGGGCGAGCGGCTCCCGGCCGAGAAGGCGCTGGAATGGGGCCTCGTCAATCGCGTCTATGATGACGGCGTGCTGATGGAGGAGGCGATGAAGCTGGCGCGCGAGCTTGCCAGCGGCCCGACGGTGGCGTTGTCGCTGATCCGCAAGCTCTATTGGGACAGCCCGGAAAATTCTTTCGAGGATCAGCTCAACCTCGAATTCCAGTGCCAGCTCCGCGCCGGCGACACCCAGGATTTTCGCGAGGGCGTCGGCGCGTTCCTGGAGAAGCGCCCCGCGCAGTTCAAGGGCAAATGATCGAAGCGCAACTCTCCCGCAGCGTCACGCGCTGGTGCGAGGGGGCGACCGGCGTCACCGGCGCGGCCAAGCTGTCCGGCGGTGCCAGCCAGGAAACCTGGCGCTTCGACATCGTGCATCCCGACGGGCCGATCGGTGCGATCCTGCGCCGCTCACCGAAGGGTTATGGCGCGGCTCCGACGCGCGCGGCGGGGCTCGGCGCTGAAGCGCAATTGATGCAGCTCGCCTATGAAGCCGGTGTGCCGTCGCCGCGCGTGATGCATGTCCTGACGGCCGAGGACGATCTCGGCACCGGCTTCATCATGCAGCGGGTCGAGGGCGAGACCATCGCGCGCAAGATCCTGCGCGACGACGAGTTCGCGTCGGCTCGGCCGCACCTCGCGCGGCAGATCGGTGGCATTCTCGCTGGCCTGCACAGGCTGCCGCTGGACAAGCTGCCTGAGCTCCGGCGCATGACGGCAGCGAAGGAGATCGGCGAGTTCGAGCGCGACTATCGCAGCCTGAACTGGCCCAAGCCCGTGTTCGAGCTGGCGCTGCGCTGGCTGCGCGACCACGATCCCGGCCCCTCGGCCGAGGAGACGCTGGTGCATGGCGATTTCCGCAACGGCAATCTCATCATCGGTGCCGACGGCGTCCGCGCCGTGCTCGACTGGGAGCTTGCCCATCTCGGCGATCCCATGGAGGATCTTGGTTGGGTCTGCGTCAACTCTTGGCGGTTCGGCGAGATCGACAAGCCCGTCGGCGGTTTTGGCACTCGCGAGCAATTGTTCGCGGGTTACGAAGCGGCAGGCCGAAAAGTCGATCCCGCGCGCGTAAAATTCTGGGAAGTGATGGGCACGCTGCGCTGGGGCATCATGTGCGGCGGCATGATGCAGCGGTTTCGCGAGGGACCGGACCATTCCATGGAGCGCGCCATGATCGGCCGCCGCGCTTCCGAGACCGAGATCGATCTGTTGCGGCTCTTGGCGCCGCGCGGGAGTTGACACATGCAGGACGAACCGACACCGGTCGAGCTGACCAAGTCAGTCGCCGATTTCCTCCGCAGCGACATCGCACCGCTGATCTCCGGCCACCAGGCCTTCAAGCTGCGCGTCGCCATCAACATCCTCGACCTCGTCACGCGGCAGCTGACGCAGGAGGCGGGGAGCGATGCCAAGGAGGTGGAGCGGCTGCGTGCACTGCTCGGCATCGACGGCCCGGTGACAGACCTCAACCGGGTGCTGGCCGAGCGCATCGCCAGGGGCGAGCTCGACCTCGCAACGCCGGGCCTCGCCGAGCATCTGTGGGCGACCACGATGGACAAGCTCGCGGTCGATCAGCCGAATTATGCGTCGTACAAGCGTGAGCTGGGGCAAGGCGGGTAGGCGGGGCTATAGTCTCCGTCATTGCGAGGAGCCCCTGCGAGGAAGCAATCCAGAGTGTCCCCGCGGAGGCAGTCTGGATTGCTTCGCTGCGCTCGCAATGACGGCGTTGATGCAGTGGTGCGCCACACTCTCCTCGTCATTCCGGGGCGTCGCGAAGCGACGAGCCCGGAATCCATTTATCCGCGGTCGCCGTGGCCCGATGGATTCCGGGCTCGCGCCTGACGGCGCGCCCCGGAATGACAGGAGGGATTACTTCCCCACCCATTTCGGCGGCCGCTTCTCCGAGAACGCCTTCGGGCCCTCGATGTAGTCCTGCGAGGCCACCATCGCCTTCACCGCCGGATATTCCCGCTGCTCCTCGATCGCCTGCTCCAGCGAGACGCCAAGCCCCTTCTGGATCGCCTGCTTTGAAGCGCGGATCGACATCGGCGAGTTCTTGGTGATCATCTCGGCCCAGCGCAGCGCGGCTGCAAGGGCCTCGCCCTGCGGCACCACCTCGTTGACGAAGCCGAGCTCAAGGCCCTCCTTGGCGCTGACATGGCGCGCGGTGAGGATCATGCCCATGGCGCGCTTCAGGCCGATCTGGCGCGGCAGCCGGTGCAGGCCGCCCGCGAGCGCGGCGAGCCCCACGCGCGGCTCGGGCAGGGCGAAGGTCGCATTCTCCGCGGCGATGATCAGGTCGCAGGCCAGCGCGATCTCGAAGCCACCGCCCATCGCAACGCCGTTGACCGCGGCGATGATCGGCTTGTCGCAGTCGAAGCGCGCGGTGAGGCCGGCAAAACCGCCCTTGTCCCAGCCGCGTTTGCCGCCGGCCGCCTGCCACTTCAGGTCGTTGCCGGCGCAGAACGCCTTGTCGCCGGCGCCGGTGACGATCGCGACCCATTGCTCGGCATCGGCCGAGAAATCGTCGAACACCTTCTGGAGCTCGAAATGCGCGTCGGTGTGCAGCGCATTGTAGACCTCGGGCCGCGACAGCGTGACGATCGTGATCGGTCCCTTGCGTTCCACCTTGGAAAATTTCAGCTCCATCGCTCGCTCCCGCTTTTCTCCTGAAGGAATATTGCCGTCATACTACCGCGCGCAAGCGCCGGGGCACCATCGAATTGCGCAATGCGCCTTGCGCAGCCGGCACGCGTCGGCTTGCTTGACTTGCGCGCGCTCTTCTCACCTTAATCGTGCGAAGCAAAAGCGCGGTTAGCGCCTTAACGCAAAACGAAAAAATCATCCGGGAGAGAGCCGTGGATTTCTCATTGCCAACAGATCTCGTCGCCTATCTCGGAGAGCTCGACCGTTTCATCGAACGCGAGATCAAGCCGCTGGAAGCGGCCGACGACAACATCCGCTTCTTCGATCATCGCCGCGAATGGGCGCGCACTGATTTCGAGAGTGGCGGCCTGCCGCGCCACGAATGGGAGGCGCTGCTGCGCAAGGCCAAGGATCTCGCGGACGCCGCCGGTCACCTCCGCTTTCCGGTGCCGAAGCAGTATGGCGGCAAGGACGGCTCCAACCTCTGGATGGCGGTGATCCGCGAGCATTTTGCCGCCAAAGGTCTCGGCCTGCACAACGACCTTCAAAACGAGCATTCCATCGTCGGCAATTTCCCTGTCGTCACCATGCTCGACCGTTACGGTCGCGACGACCAGAAGGCGATGATCGACGGCTCGATCAAGGGCAAGTACCGCATCACCTTTGGCCTCACCGAGCCGCATCATGGCTCGGACGCCACGCACATGGAGACACGTGCGGTGCCGGCGACCCGCGACAACATCAAGGGCTGGATCATCAACGGCGAGAAGATGTGGACGACGGGCATGCACGTCGCCACGCATTGCGCGCTGTTCGCACGCACCTCGGGCAATGACGGCGATGCGCGCGGCATCACCTGCTTCCTGGTGCCGGCCAAGAGCCACGGCGTCAAGGTCGAGGAGTACATGTGGACCTTCAACATGCCGACCGATCATCCCCGCGTCAGCTTCACCGACGTGTTCGTGCCCGAGGATGCGCTGTTCGGCGAGGTCGGCCGCGGCCTGTCGCTGGCGCAGTGCTTCGTGCACCAGAACCGCATCCGTCAGGCGGCGAGCTCGCTGGGCGCCGCCGTCTATTGCATCAATGAAAGCGTCAAATATGCGCGCGAGCGAAAACCATTCGGCAAGGCGCTCGCCGAGAACCAGGCGATCCAGTTCCCGCTGGTCGAGCTCGCGACGCAAGCCGAGATGCTGCGCCTTCTGATCCGCAAGACCGCCTGGGAGATGGATAAGCTCACCGAGGAGCAGATCGAGCGCACGCTCTCCGACCGCGTCTCGATGTGCAACTACTGGGCAAACCGCCTCTGCTGCGAATCCGCCGACCGCGCCATGCAGGTCCACGGCGGCATGGGCTATTCACGCCACAAGCCGTTCGAGCATATCTATCGGCACCATCGCCGTTACCGGATCACGGAAGGCAGCGAGGAGATCCAGATGCGCAAGGTGGCCGGGTTCCTGTTCGGATATATGGGACCGGGGAAGCATTAGCTCTCGTTGCTAAGTGTCCCTGTCGTAGGGTGGGCAAAGCGAAGCGTGCCCACCACTGCTAATGCTACCGTGGAGGAATGGTGGGCACGCTTCGCGCCTTTGCCCACCCTACGCAACTTCGCGATCAATTCACCCGCCGGTCCTTCCCCGCCCAATACGGCTCGCGCAGTTGCCGTCGCAAAATCTTGCCTGATGGATTCCTCGGCAGCGCCGGCAGAAACTCCACGCTCTTCGGCGTCTTGAACCCTGCGATGCGCTCGCGGGTGAAGTTGATGATGTCGGTGGCGGTCGCCTGCTTGCCGGGCTTCATCACCACCACCGCCTTCACCGCTTCGCCCCATTTATCGTCGGGCACGCCGATCACGGCGGCCTCGGCGACATCTGGATGATCGCACAGCGCGCTTTCGACCTCGGCGGGATAGATGTTCTCGCCGCCGGAGATGATCATGTCCTTGATGCGGTCGTGGATGTAGAGATAGCCGTCCTCGTCCATGTAGGCGGCATCGCCGGTGCGCAGCCAGCCGTCGCCGCGCAGCGTCGACGCGGTCGCCTCCGGCAAATTCCAGTAGCCCGCCATGTTGGAGCCCGAGCGCGTCGCGATCTCGCCAACCTGGCGCGGCGGCAGCGGCTCGCCGTCCGCATCCAGAATGGCGATCTCGACACCGGGGAGCGCCTTGCCGGCCGAGCGCATCCGCTCCAGCCCCTCGACGTGATCCTCCGGCGGCAGCGCGACGATGGTGCCTGTCGTCTTGGTCATGCCGTACATCTGCACGAAGCCGCATTTGAAGACCTCGATGCACTCCTTCAGCAGCGCTGCCGGAATCGGCGAGGCGCCGTACAGCATGTATTTCAGCCTGGAGAAATCGACCATCTTCGCGCGCGGCTGCCGCACCACGAACTGCATCGCTGCCGGCACCATGAAGAGCTTCGTGATGCCCGACTGCTCGAAGAAATCCAGCACCTTGGTCGGATCGAACTCGCGTGCGATCACGCCGCGGGCGCCGTGATAGAGACCCATCACGCCCCAGCCCGAGCCGCCGATGTGGAAGATCGGCATCGCGACCAGCGACACGTCGTCGGTCGACCACCGGTTCCACTCCGGCTTGTCTGCGGCGTTGCCTGTCTGCACCAGGTTGAGGAAGTTCGCGTGGCTCAGCATCGCGCCCTTCGGCTTGCCCGTGGTGCCGGAGGTGTAGAGCTGGATCGCGATGTCTTTCGTATCGATCGGTACCTTCGGATCGTCGCCGCTCTGCGCATCGCGCCAGGCCGTAAAATCCTGCCATTCAGGGGCGCCGCCCTCGGTCGTGATGATCGTGCGCACGCCCGGAATCTGATCCCTGATCTGACGGACCAGTGTGATGAACTCGGGCCCGACGAACAGCACCGGCGCCCTGCAATCCGCGACGATGAAGGCGACCTCGGGCGCGGCAAGCCGCCAGTTCACCGGCGCCATCACCACGCCGGCCTTCATCGCGCCCATCAGCAGCTCGAAATAGAAGTCGCTGTTCTTGCCGAGATAGGCGATGCGCTCGCCCTTCTTCACGCCCATCGCCAGAAGCGCGTTGGCGACCTTGTTGGTCTTGATGTCGAACGCGACGAAGCTGGTGACGCGGCCCTCGAACTCGTAGGCGGTGGCATTGCCGCGACTCGTCGCGCGCTCGCGCACCATGTCGGCGAGATTCGCCAATGGCTGTGTGGACATGTTCCTCCCGTGATATCTTGTTCTTATGCCGCCGAGTGTGGCGTCATCCGCGAGTGAAGACAAGATGGGGGAGCCCCGCCGTCGTCCTGGCGAAAGCCAGGACCCATAGCCGTAAAACGCAATTTGGCGAAGACCGGTCATGACCAATCTTCGCCAAACGATATTCGGTGGTAGTGGGTCCTGGCTTTCGCCAGGACGACTACGGAGAGAGCGACTACCCCCGCTTCGCCCGATCCTTCTCGTTCTGGGCCATGATGCTCTCGCGCGCGGTCTTCCAGTCGTCGTCGCTCCAGTCGCGGAGCTGGTAGAAATTGCCGCCCATCGCGAGCGCCTGGGCGCCGTCCATAGCGATGGTCTCGCCGGAGATCCAGTCGCAACCGCCGGAGATCAGGAACACGGCGACGTTCTGCAACTCCTCCATGGTGCCGACACGGCCCATCGGGTTCATCGCCTTGGTGCGCGCGCCGGCCTCGTCGCCCGGCTTGATGCGCTTGCTCATGCCTTCGGTCGGGATCTCGCCGGGCGCGATCGTGTTGAGGCGGATGCCGTATCGGCCCCATTCGGTCGCAAGCGACATCGTCATGGCGTGGATCGCCGACTTGCTCATCGCCGACGGCACCACATAGGGCGAGCCGTTGCGCACCCAGGTCGTGGTGATCGAGACGACGTTGCCGGGCTGCTTCAAGGCGATCCAGCGCTTGCCGACCGCATGCGTCACGTAGAACGTGCCGTGCATGACGATGTTGGCGACGGCGTCGAAGCCGCGCGGCGACAGCTCTTCGGTGCGCGAGATGAAATTGCCGGCGGCGTTGTTGATGAGATCGGTGAGGGGCGCTTCGCGAAAGATGTTTTCGATCATCTCCTCGACCGCGAGCGCGTTGCGGATGTCGACGCCGTGGCTGGTGACGCGTCCGCCATAAAGATCCATCAATTCGGTCGCGGTCTCGTCGCACACGATCTTGCGTCGGCCGCAGATGTGCACTTCGGCTCCAAGCTGGAGGAAGCGCGCCGCCATCGACTTGCCGAGCCCGGTGCCGCCGCCGGTCACGAGGATGCGCCGGCCGGCCAGAAGATTTTCCTTGAACATGGGTGTTTCCCCCGTAGGGATTGTCGGTTAATTGATCGATTGACTAAATCCGGCCGCCGGCTTCCTGTAAAGCGGCACTGAACAAGAACAGGGGAGAATTCATCCATGGAAGAGCGCGTCTCGATCTCGATCTCGGAAGGCGTCGCCGACGTGCGCCTGGTGCGCGCGGACAAGATGAACGCGCTCGATCAGGCCATGTTCGAGGCGCTGGTTGCCGCCACCGAACGGCTTTCGAAGGAAAAAGGCGTGCGCGTCGTCGTGCTCTCCGGCGAGGGCCGCGCTTTCTGCGCCGGTCTCGACATGGGGCGTTTTGCCGCCATGAAGGAAAAGGGCGGCAACGGAATTCCGGGTGGCGAAAATCGCGATCTCACCAAGCGCACGCATGGCCAGGCGAACTTTCCGCAACAGGCGGTATGGGGATGGCGCCAGCTTCCTGTTCCCGTAATCGCGGCCGTGCACGGCGTTGCCTTCGGTGGCGGCCTCCAGCTCTCGCTCGGCGCCGACATGCGCTTCCTCTCCCCCGAT
The DNA here is from genome assembly GCF_042257955.1 of Bradyrhizobium sp. B025. Taxonomy (NCBI): domain Bacteria; kingdom Pseudomonadati; phylum Pseudomonadota; class Alphaproteobacteria; order Hyphomicrobiales; family Nitrobacteraceae; genus Bradyrhizobium; species Bradyrhizobium sp. B025. The sequence goes on from NZ_CP170150.1 coordinate 2,515,114, forward strand.
GCGCGGATGTCGGTGATGGAGATCAAATGGGGCCTCGTGCCTGATATGGCGGGCACGCCGATCCTGGCCAGTCTCGTGCGCGACGACATCCTGCGCGATCTCACTTACACCGGGCGCATCTTCTCCGCGCAGGAGGCGCTGACTTATGGCCTCGCCACGCGCATCTGCGACGACCCGCGCGCCGCAGCCCTCGACGTCGCGCGCGAGATCGCCGGCAAGAGCCCCGATGCGATCCGCGCCGCCAAGCGCCTGCTCAACAATCTCTCAGTCGATCCGGGCCCGGCGCTGCTCGCGGAGTCGGTCGAGCAGCAGAAGCTGATCGGTAGTGCGAACCAGACCGAGGCGGTGCGCGCCAATCTGGAGAAGCGTGCGCCGAAGTTTGCGGATTAGTTCTCTGTCGTTCCGGGATGGTCCGAAGGACCAGACCCGGAACCTCGAGATTCCGGGTTCGATGCTGCGCATCGCCCCGGAATGACGGCCACTAACCACAACAAAGAAAAACAACAATGAGCGAAACGTCAAAGTTCCTCGGCATCGTCTCCGGCGACCGCCGCCGTTCCCACGCCGACGTCGCCAATCGCGCCGACCGCATCGCGAACGGCCTCAGCAAGCTCGGCGTCCGCCCGGGCGATTGCGTCTGCATGCTGATGCGCAACGACATCGCCTTCATTGAAGCCGCCTACGCCGCGATGCGGCTGGGTGCCTATGGCGTGCCGATCAACTGGCACTTCAAGCCGGAGGAGATCAACTACATCCTCAACGACACCGACACATCCGTCCTGATCGGGCATGCCGACATGCTGCACGCCCTGCGCGACGCAATCCCGAAAGGCGTCACCGTGCTCAGCGTGCCGACGCCGCCGGAGTTCCTGTCCAGTTACAAGATCGATCCGGATCATCTGGCGACGCCGGCTTTCGCGATCGATTTCGAATCCTGGCTCGCGCAGCATCAGCCTTATGATGGCCCAATCGTGCCGCAGCCGATGAGCATGATCTATACGTCAGGCACGACCGGCCATCCCAAGGGCGTGCGGCGCAATGCGCCGACGCCGGAGCAGCAGGCCGCCGGCGAGCGCATGCGCGCGATGATCTATGGTCTGAAGCCCGGCGCCCGCGCGATCCTGCCGGGCCCGCTCTATCATTCCGCGCCGAACTCGTTCGGCATCCGCGCGGGAAAACTCGGCGGCGCGCTGGTGCTGATGCCGCGCTTCGAGGCGGAAGAGTTTTTGGAGTTGATCGAACGCTACAGGATCGACACCGTCTTCATGGTGCCGACCATGTTCATCCGACTGATGAAGCTGCCGGAACAGGTGCGCAAGAAGTACGACGTTTCCTCGCTGCGCCATATCATCCACGCGGCAGCGCCTTGCCCGGCCGACGTCAAGCGCGCCATGATCGACTGGTGGGGGCCGGTGATCTACGAATTCTACGGCTCGACCGAATCCAGCGCCGTCACCTTTGCGACCTCCGAGGACGCGCTCAAGAAGCCCGGCACCGTCGGCAAGATTTCTCCTGGCGCCGAGCTGCGCTTCATCGGCGATGACGGCCGCGTGCTCGGCGTGGGCGAGATCGGCGAGATCTATTCCCGCATGGCGGAGATGGCCGACTTCACCTATCACAACAAGCCGGAGAAGCGCGCCGAGATCGACCGCGACGGCTTCATCACCTCCGGCGACGTCGGCTACATCGACGAAGACGGCTACGTCTTCATCTGCGATCGCAAGCGCGACATGGTGATCTCGGGCGGCGTCAACATCTATCCGGCCGAGATCGAGTCCGTGCTGCACGCCTTGCCCGGCGTGCATGATTGCGCGGTGTTCGGTATCCCCGACGCCGAATTCGGCGAGGCATTGATGGCGGTGGTCGAGCCGCAAGCCGGCATCACGCTCGATGCCGCGGATGTCCGCGCGCGGCTGAAGACCTCGCTCGCCGACTACAAGGTGCCCAAGCACATCGAGATCCGCTCGGGGCTGCCGCGCGAAGACTCCGGCAAGATATTCAAGCGCCGCCTGCGCGATCCCTATTGGGAGCAGGCGGGGCGGAAGATCTGAAGAATGCGTAGGGTGGGCAAAGCGAAGCGTGCCCACCATGACGATCGAGGTGCTGATGGTGGGCACGGCGCAAGCGCGCCTTTGCCCACCCTACGAGGGAAACGACAGGGAAACATTCGTCATGAGTGACGCCACCAAAGAAGTCCTCTACACAGTCGCCGATCACATCGCGACCATCACGCTGAATGCGCCGGAGCGCATGAACACGATCTCCGGGCCGATGCTGAACGATCTGGCGCGGCTCTTGACCGAGGCCAATGAGGACAAGAACGTCCGCGTCGTGATCCTCACCGGCAAGGGGCGGGCATTCTGCGCGGGCCTCGACCTGCGCAAGGAGCGCGACGGCAATGGCCTTAGCGCCGCGTCCTCGCCGACCACGATCAACCTGCGCAACACGCCGCCGACGGTCTTGCAAGCGATGGACAAGCCGACCATCTGTGCCGTCAACGGCGGCGCCGCCGGCTACGGCATGGACACCGCGCTCGGCTGCGACATCCGCATCATGGCGGAATCCGCAAAACTCGCCGCAGCCTTCGTCAAGCGCGGCGTGGTGCCGGAATCCGGCGGCACCTGGCTGCTGCCACGGATGCTCGGTTGGGCCAAGGCCTCCGAGCTGATTTTCACCGGCCGCACGCTGAGCGCACGCGAGTGCCTGGACTGGGGCCTTGCCAACGAGGTCGTGCCGGACGCCGACTTGATGAGCCGCGCCACTGCGATTGCCCGCGAAATCGCCGCCAACGCGCCGCTCGCGGTGCAAGCCTCCAAGCGCATGATGCGGATGGGCCTCAACGAGACCTTCTCCGACCACGTCCACCACGTCTATCTCCAACTCCTGCCATTGTTCAAAACCCAGGACATGGCCGAGGGCATGAAGGCCTTCATGGAGAAGCGCGAGCCGAAGTTCGAGGGGCGGTAGGCCAGGTCGGCTGGCACACGCAAGAGTGGCAATTATGGATCGGCTCGGCTAGATTGGCGGTCCCGCTCCAGCCGCTTGCGATCACCTATGCCCTCATTCCGCGCCAGCTTCTTCGAAGTCCCTCATGCGGCCGTCTACGCGCTGATGACGGTGACGGTCCTCACGTCGGGGTTTTGCTTCATCCAGGCGGGCGGTCCGTCGGCGCCGGCGGAGTTGCTGTATCGCTACGGGGGCATGTACACGACCGCAATCGCGCGGCATGAGTATTGGCGACTGCTCGCCTATGGCTTCCTGCACGTCAATTTCGTCCACCTCACGATGAACATGTTGTGTCTGGTGCTGTGGGGCGGGCATCTCGAGCGGCGCGTGGGACCGGCCTATTTCCTCATCATCTATCTCTGCGCGATGGTGTTCGGCGCCGTCATCGGCAATGGCATTCATTCCACGCCCTATTTGACGGCCGGCGCGTCCGGCGCCACGTCGGGCATTCTGGGCGCGCTGCTTTGCCTGTGGATTCTTGGCAAGCTCGATGTCGGGTTCGATTTCTTCGCGATCAACATCGGATTGAACATCGCGTTTGCGTTCGGCAATTCACGGATTGACTGGGGTGTCCATCTAGGTGGTTTTGCCGCTGGCTTGATCGCCTGCGCATTGCTGGACCTCATCGAGAAGGCGAATATCCATGTGCTTCGGTGCAAGTTTCCGGAAGCGGTAAAGGTCAATCTCACCCTGCTTGCCTGTGTCACTGCGCTGTGGGCCTGGAGCGGCCAAGCTCAGGCGATCGCCGGGGGCGCCGGATGGGGCGCGGCCCTCGTCGTCGTGGCCGCATGTTGTGCCGTCGTGAAGATGGTTGATCTCATCCTCTCCATGAAGAAAGGCCTCGCGATCGTCGTGACGGTTCTGGCCGGAGCGAACGCTGCGGCCGTGATGCTTTCCGGTGGGGCTTTGGCATCTACCTGCAGCCCACGCTGGCCAACTGGCTCCGTTCCGCTCGACAATCTTCTCGTCATATTCTGCCCCAATCCTGTTCTCATTTCGGTGCTGGCCGCGATTGGCGCCGCTTCGGTGACGCTTTGGCTCTGTTCGAAGGAGATTTCGCGCGGGATCGAGGATGTTGGATTCGTCGGCACGTCGTTGCGTGCCGAACGCGGCCGGCGTCGTGGACTATGACCGCGGAAGGCGTGCTATAAAGAGGGATCACCGACCTCCGGATAATCCCATGGCCCCTGTTTCCATCCTGCTCAACCTGCTCTGGATCCTCATCGGCGGCGCCTGGATGGCGTTCGGCTGGCTGGTCGCCGCCATCATCATGGCCATCACCATCATTGGCCTGCCCTGGGCGCGGGCGGCGTTCAACATCGCGGTCTACACGCTGCTGCCGTTCGGCTCGAAAGCGGTCAGCCGCTACGAGGTCACGGGTGTCGAGGATATCGGCACCGGCCCGCTCGGCGTGATCGGCAATATCATCTGGTTCGTGCTGGCCGGCTGGTGGCTGGCGCTCGGCCATCTCGTGACCGCTCTGGTCCTGGCGATCACCATCATCGGCATCCCCTTCGCCTGGGCCCATCTGAAGCTCGCCGGCATCGCGCTCTGGCCGATCGGCAAGGTGATCGTGCCGGCTTAGCGGCAGTCCCGGTCCCAAGTAACACCCCAAGTGTGCGCCGCCCCCAACTTCACCTTGCGCTGCGGCAAAAAACTTGCACACTCGGCTGAGCCGGGCAGTCAAGCGAGCTCGAACCAGGGGAGCGAGCCATGTCCCTCCAGACATTACCATCCGACGCCGCAGATTCTCGCCCCAATCGCCCGGAGGACGTCCAGGCGCTGGAGGCGGATGCCCGCATGCGGGACGACATTCGCCTGCTCGGACGCATCCTGGGCGACACGGTGCGCGACCAGGAGGGCGCCGACTTGTTCGACCTGGTCGAGCGCATCCGCCAGACCTCGATCCGGTTCCACCGCGACGAGGACCGGCTCGCCCGCCGCGAGCTCGAGCAGATCCTCGACAGCATGTCGACCTCCGAGACGGTGCGGATCGTCCGCGCCTTCAGCTATTTCTCCCACCTCGCCAACATCGCCGAGGACCAGAACAACATCCGCCAGATGCGCGCCCGCACCGCAGCCAAGAACGGCGGCTCCGGCGTGCTGGCGGACACGCTGGCGCATGCCAAGGCCGCGGGCATCGGCCCTGACGCCTTGCGCAACTTCTTCAAGACCGCGCTCGTCAGCCCGGTGCTGACCGCGCACCCGACCGAGGTCCGCCGCAAGAGCACCATGGACCGCGAGATGGAGGTCGCTAGCCTGCTCGACCGCCGCGAGCGGGTCGCGCTGACCGAGGACGAGGCCGCCGCCAGCGACGAGCAGCTCCGCCGCGAAGTGCTGACGCTGTGGCAGACCAATCTGCTTCGCCGGACCAAGCTCACCGTGCTCGACGAGGTCGCCAACGGCCTGTCCTTCTACGACTACACGTTCCTGCGCGAGGTGCCGCGGCTGGTCAACGTGCTGGAAGACCGGCTGGAGGAGGACGGCGAGCAGGCGGCCGGCGAGCTCGCCTCGTTCCTGCGCATGGGCAGCTGGATCGGCGGCGACCGCGACGGCAATCCCTTCGTTACCGCCGACGTCATGCGCGGCACGCTGCGGCTGCAGTCGAGCCGGGTGATGCAGTTCTACCTGAACGAGCTGCACGTGCTCGGCTCCGAGCTGTCGATCGCGGCCCATCTCGCCGACGTCTCCGAGGAGCTGCGCACGCTGGCGGAGCGCTCGCCCGATACGTCGCCGCATCGGAGCGGCGAGCCGTATCGCCTCGCGGTCTCCGGCATCTATGCGCGCCTGACGGCGACGGCTGAAGCGCTCGAGGTCGAGATCACGCGCCGGCCGGTCGGCAAGGGCAGGCCTTACGAGAGCGTCAAGGAGTTGCAAGCCGATCTCGACGTTCTGCACCGCTCGCTGATCTCCAACAACGCCCGCGTCATCGCCCGCGGCCGGCTGCGGCTGTTGCGGCGTGCGGTGGACTGTTTCGGCTTCCATCTGGCGCGGCTCGACATCCGCCAGAACTCGGCCGTGCACGAGCGGACCATCGCCGAGCTGATGGACGCCGCCAACCCCGGCATGTCCTATCTCGCGCTCGGCGAGGACGCGCGCATCTCGCTGCTCACCAACGAACTCCGCAGCACGCGCGCGCTGGTGTCCCCGTTCGTCAAGTACAGCGACGAGACCATGGGCGAGCTCAACGTCTTTCACGCCGCCGCGGAGGCGCATGCGAAGTTCGGCTCGGACGCGATCCCCCAATGCATCATCTCGATGTGCAAGGGCATGTCCGACATGCTCGAGGTCGCCGTGCTGCTCAAGGAGGTGGGCCTCGTCCATCCCTCCGGGCGCAGCGCGATCAACATCGTGCCGCTGTTCGAGACCATCGAGGATCTGCAGGCCTCCAGCGCCATCATGGACCGCATGCTGTCGCTGCACGATTACCGCCGCCTGGTCGACAGCCGCGGCAGCGTGCAGGAGGTCATGCTCGGCTATTCCGACAGCAACAAGGATGGCGGCTTCGTCACCTCCGGCTGGGAGCTCTACAAGGCCGAGATCAACCTCGTCGACGTGTTCGAGCGCCACCACGTGCGCCTGCGCCTGTTCCACGGCCGCGGCGGCTCGGTCGGCCGCGGCGGCGGGCCGAGCTACGACGCCATCATCGCGCAGCCCGGCGGCGCCGTGAACGGCCAGATCCGCATCACCGAGCAGGGCGAGATCATCTCGTCGAAATATTCCAACGCCGAAGTCGGCCGCAACAATCTGGAGATCCTCGCCGCGGCGACGCTGGAGGCGAGCCTGCTGCATCCGCGCCAGAGCGCGCCGCGCCGCGAATACCTCACTGCAATGGACGAACTCTCAAGTCTCGCCTTCAGGGCTTATCGCGGCCTCGTCTACGAGACCGACGGTTTCGTCGATTACTTCTGGGCCTCGACCGTCATCAACGAGATCGCGACGCTCAACATCGGCAGCCGCCCGGCCTCGCGCAAGAAGACCCGCGCGATCGAAGACCTTCGCGCCATTCCCTGGGTGTTCTCCTGGGCGCAATGCCGCCTGATGCTGCCGGGCTGGTACGGCTTTGGCACCGCGGTCGAGCAATGGATCGCCGAGCATCCGCAACAGGGCATGCCGTTCCTCAAAGAGCTCTACAAGGAATGGCCGTTCTTCCGCATGCTCTTGTCGAACATGGACATGGTGCTGGCGAAAAGCTCGATCGCGATCGCCTCGCGTTATGCCGAGCTCGTACCGGATGAGGCGTTGCGCGAAAAAATCTTCGGCCGCATCCGCCGCGAATGGCATTCCTGCATCGAGACGCTGCTCGACATCATGGGCCAGGACCGGCTGCTGCAAGGCAACCCGCTGCTCGAACGCTCCGTGCGCCACCGCTTCCCCTATCTCGACCCGCTCAACCACGTGCAGGTCGAGCTGCTGAGGGAGCACCGCGCGCAGAACCCGGACGAACAGGTGCTGCGCGGGATTCAGCTCACCATCAACGGTATCTCTGCGGGGCTGAGGAATACGGGCTAACCTCAGCCGTCGTTCCGGGGCGCCCGAAGGGCGAACCCGGAACCTCGAGATTTCGAGCCGCCCCGGAATGACGGCGCACACATCAACAGAAATGCGCCCCCTGTGTCTCCACATAGACCGCATAGAGCGACTGGCTCGCGGTCATGAACAGGCGGTTCCGCTTCCTGCCGCCGAAGCAGACATTGGCGCAGGTCTCGGGCAGCAGGATCTGCCCGATGCGCGCGCCGTCGTTCGGTGCGAACACCTGCACGCCGTCATAGCCCGGACCGACCCAGCCGGCGCCGACCCAGATGTTGCCCTCGGTGTCGACCCGCAGGCCGTCGGGGAAGCCTGACTTGCCGTCGAGCTTCATGTCGATCAGCCGCTTCGGGTTCGACAGCTTCGGCCCGTCGATGTCGTAGGACCACACCACGTTCTCCGCCTGCGGATAATGCGTGATGCCGGTGTCGCAGACATAGAGCTTCTTGTAGTCGTGAGAGAATGCGATGCCGTTCGGCTTGAACGGCTCGTCGGCGACCTTCGCGACCTGTCCGGTCTGCGTGTCGAGACGATAGACCGCTTCCTTCTGATACGGCTGCAACGAGCCGGTATTGGCAAGCTTGCCCTCGTAGATGCTGATCGCGCCATAACCGGGATCGGTGAACCAGATCGCCTTGTCGTTGGGGTGCACGACCATGTCGTTGGGGCCGTTGAGCGGCTTGCCGCCAGCCTGCTCGGCCAGCGTCGTCACCGAACCGTCATGCTCGTAGCGGACGAGGCGGGTGCGCTCGGCGCTGATCTGGCGGCCCTCGGTGTCGAACGAGTTGCCGTTGGCCTCGTTCGACGGCTTGTGGAACTGCTCGGAGATGTGCCCGTCGTCGTCGAGATAGCGCAGCTGCCGGTTGGCCGGGATATCGCTCCAGACGAGATATTGGCCCTGCGCATTCCACGCCGGTCCCTCCGCCCACAGGCAGCCGGTATAGAGCCGCTTGATCGCGGTGTTGCCGACCTTGGCCTTGAAGCGCTTGGGGTCGATGGCAATGATGTCAGGGTCGGGATAGCGCTGCGGCTCGGCATTGGCGCCGAACTCGCGGGCGTCAGCGCGCGAGGCGAGCAGGGCGGTTGCGGCCACCGTGGCCGCGCCCTTGAGAAGAGTGCGGCGGCCGAGACCGCCACGCTCGCTTGCAGTCGTATCGTCGGAGTTGGTCAGTATTCTTGTCATGGTTTCCTCCCAAAGTTTTGTTGGGAGGACAGCATCCGCCTGCAATCGGGCGTAAACCGGGGCGATCTCTGATCGAGACAACCAGAGATCGCAGGGCAGGGATGCCGGAAATGCGGCTGGACGGATCCTTACACGGGATCCCAGGGGAAGATGTCGGCGGAGCGGTCGAGCTTGTAGAACGAGCCCTTCAGCGCCGGCATGCCGTGTTCCGCGATCGATTGCGGCGTCCAGCCTTCGCTGCGATGCACCGAGCGCAGCGGGCGGTTCTGGCTGAACAGGAACAGCTCGTTCATGCGCGCGCCGAAGATCTGTCCGGTGACGTCCTTGGCGGCATCGGACAGCAGATAGGCGCAGACCGGCGCGATCTTCTCCGGGCCCATCTGCTTGATCTTCTCGACGCGTGCCTTCTCGGCTTCGGTCTCGGTCGGGATGGTGCCGATCATGCGGGTCCAGGCGAACGGCGAGACGCAGTTGGAGCGGACGTTGAAGCGGCCCATGTCGAGCGCGATCGACTTCGACAGGCCGACGATGCCGAGCTTGGCGGCGGCGTAGTTAGCCTGGCCAAAGTTGCCGATCAGGCCGGAGGTCGAGGTGAAGTGCACGAAGGAGCCGGACTCCTGCTCACGGAAAATCCGCGCCGCGGCGTGGCTGACGTAGAACGAGCCCATCAAATGCACCTTGATGACGGCCTCGAACGCTTCCACGCTCATCTTGTGGAAGATCATGTCGCGCAAAATGCCGGCATTGTTGACGACGCCGTCGAGCCGGCCGAAATGATCGGTCGCGGTCTTCACGATCTTGCTGGCGGGAATCGCTTCCGCCACCGACTCGAAATTGGCAACCGCCGCGCCGCCGCGCTTCTTGATCTCCTCGACCACTTCCTCGGCGGGAGAAGCGCTCGAGCCGGCACCGTCGGCGGCGACACCGGGATCGTTGACGACGACCTTGGCGCCTTCCGCCGCGCAAAGCAGCGCGATCTCCCGCCCGATGCCGCGGCCTGCGCCGGTGACGATGATGACCTTGTCTTGCAGTGATTTTGTCATGTGGGTGCCTCCTGTTATGCCCGTCATTCCGGGATGGTGCGAAGCACCAGACCCGGAATCTCGAGATTCCGGGTTCGCGCTGCGCGCGCCCCGGAATGACGGTGCGTTACCTCTCGTTCGTAAACACGATCGTGCCCGATGCCGCGAACATGCCGCCGACGCCATGGCACACCGAAATCTTCGCGTTCGGCACCTGCGCCGGCGCGATGCCGCGCATCTGGCGCACGCTCTCCTGGAGCGCGTACATGCCGTACATGCCCGAGTGCATGTAGGAGAGGCCGCCGCCATTGGTGTTGAGCGGTAGCTTAGCCCCGGGCCGCGTGTTGCCGTCGGCGATGAACTTCCCCGTTTCCTCATGCGGCATGAAGCCGAGATCGCCCAGGCCGAACAGCGGCAGATGCGCGAACGCGTCGTAGATCATGAGATGATCGACGTCCTTGTGCGCGATGCCGGCTTCCTTGAACGCGAGGGGACCCGCGGTCTTGAACGCGCGCGAGGAATTAAACGTCTCCATCTGGCTGACCATCGGCGTTTCCACGCTCTCGCCGGTGCCCATGATGTAGACGGGCTTGCGCGGAAAATCCCTGGCGCGGTCAGCCGAGGTCAGGATCAGCGCGCCGCCGCCGTCGGTGACGAGGCAGCATTGCAGCAGGCGGAACGGATAGGCGATCATGCGCGAATTGAGGACATCGGCGACCGTGATCGGGTCCTTCATCATCGCCCGCGGATTTTTCGCCGCCCATTCCCGCTGCACCACCGCGACCGCGGCAAGCTGCTCGTGGGTGATGTCGTAGGTTTTCATGAAGCGCAACACGGGGATCGGGAACATGCTGGGCGGACCATAGACGCCATAGGGCGCCTCGAACTGGCCGTTGAGGCTGTCCGCCGGCGTCGAGCGCGGCAGCTTGCCGATCATCGATTTGCCGCTCTCGGCATGGGTGATCAGCACGGTCTTGCACAGGCCGGCCTCGATCGCCGCGGCGGCATGACGAACATGCAGCATGAAGGAGCAGCCGCCGACCGAGGTGCCGTCCACCCAGGTAGGCCTAATGCCGAGATAGTGGCAGACCTGCTGCGGCGTTTCGACCGCTGTGGCAAAGCCGTCGATGTCGGAGAGCTTCAGCCCGGCATCGGCGATGGCGTTGAGCGCCGCGTCCGCGTGAAGCTGGAGCTGCGAGGCGTTGGGGACGATTCCGAGCTCGGTGGTCTCGGCCGCGCCGACGACGGCAACCTGGTTGCTGCGCATGGCTTACCCCTTCGCCGGACGGAAGACGGGAAGGGTGATCTTGTCGTCGAGCTCCTGGAAGGCGACCTCGAGCTTCATGTCGAGTTCGAGCGCTTCCGGGGTCTGCGGGCAGTCGATGATGTTGCTCATCATCCGCGGTCCCTCGGCAAGCTCCACCACGGCGATCGCATAAGGCGGCGTGAAGCCGGGCGCGGCGGGACGGTGGTTGATCACGTAGCTGTAGAGGAAACCCTTGCCGCTCGCCTTGAAGATGCTGACCTTGCGCGAGGCGCAGGACGGGCAGAACGGGCGCGGCGGGAAGTAGACATGTGCGCAGGCGTCGCAGCGCTGCAGGCGCAGTTCGCCCGCTTTCGTGCCGTCCCAGAAATGCTGGGTCTCCGGCGTCGGTTTCGGTCGCGCGCGCTGCGGTTCGGCCATGTCGGCGGGTCCTCCCGGGCGGCAGGCCTTTGTGCCTGCCTGCTTCGACCTTGATGCGACAATCGACCATGGCGCGTCAACGGTCCAGCAATGCGCATGCATGCCATCATGCGCACAATGCTTGTGTCGAACTGAAGCAGCGCTATAGATTGCGCGCGCAAATATTCCGTGAGACAGACATGCCCGATTTTCCGACACTGGCGAAGCTCGCCGAAGACCTCGAAAGCGGCCGCACCACCTCCCGCAAGCTGGTCGAGGCCTGTCTCGCCAGGATCGCCGACCCCGCCGGCGAGGGCCAGCGCACCTTCATCCACGTCGACAAGGACGCCGCGCTCGCGGCGGCGGATGCGATGGACGCCTTGCGCAAGGTCAAGGCCGCACCGTCGCGCTATGCCGGCATCCCGATCTCGATCAAGGACCTCTTCGACATCAAGGGCCAGGTGACGCGCGCCGGCTCCCGCGCGCTCGACGATTCCCCGGCGGCCGAGCACGACGCCGCGACGGTCGAGCGGCTGCGCAAGGCCGGCTTCGTCCTGATCGGCCGCACCAACATGACCGAGTTCGCCTATTCCGGCATCGGCATCAATCCGCACTACGGCACGCCGAAAGGCGCCTGGAACCGGGCCGAGGGCCACGTGCCAGGCGGCTCGTCCTCGGGCGCGGCGGTCTCCGTGCTCGACGGCATGGCGCATGGCGCGCTCGGCACCGACACCGGCGGCTCCTGCCGGATTCCGGCCGCCTTCAACGGCATCGTCGGCTACAAGCCGACGCAGCGTCGCGTGCCGCTCGACGGTGCGGTGCCGCTGTCGTTCTCGCTCGACAGCATCGGGCCGCTGGCGCGATCGGTCAGCTGCTGTGCCATACTCGACGCCGTGCTCGCGAACGAGCCGGTCGTCGCGCTGAGGCCGCGCCCGGTGAAGGGCATGCGGTTGGCGGTGCCGACCACGATTGCGCTCGACGACCTCGACAAGGCTGTGGCCGAGGCGTTCGAGCGCGCGCTGAAAACGCTGGCCGATCACGGCGCCATCATCGATCGCATCGAGATGGCCGAATTCCACGATATCGGCCCGATGAACGCCAAGGGCGGCTTTGCCGCGTCCGAGAGCTACGCCTGGCACCGCTATCTCATCACGACCAAGGGGGACGTCTATGATCCCCGCGTATCCGTGCGCATCATGCGCGGCGAGGCGCAGAGCGCGGCGGATTACATCGATCTTCTCAACGAGCGCCGCTCGCTGATCGCCCGCGTCAATGCGCACATCGCCCCCTATGACGCCTTGGTGCTGCCGACCACCGCCAACACCCCGCCGAAGATTGCCGACCTTGCCGACGACAAGGCGTTCACCACCCAGAACCTGCGCGCGCTGCGCAACTGCACCCTGATCAACATGATCGACGGCTGCGCCATCTCGCTGCCCGCACATCGCGAGGGCGACGTTCCCGTCGGCCTGATGCTGGCGGGTGCGGGCGGATCGGACCGCCGTATCTTTGAACTTGCTGCCGGCATGGAGGCCGTAATTCGTGTTTGACCTGACTTTCACCGTCGATGCCCAGGACGCCACCACGCCGCTGACGCTGGCGATCGACCAGATGGTCATCGCCGGCTGGACCGGCCGCGATCCCGTCGCGCGCGACAAGCACATCGCCGAGCTGCAAGAGATGGGCATCGCCCCGCCGGCCTCGACCCCGATCTACTACCGCGCCTCGGCGCGGAGGCTGACCATGGAAGACCGCATCGAGTGCTGCGGCGGCGACTCGTCCGGCGAGGTCGAGTTCGTGCTGATCGGCTGGCAGGGCCGCATCTTCGTCGGCTGCGGCTCCGATCACACCGACCGCAAGGTCGAGGCCTACAACGTCACAGTCTCCAAGCAGATGTGCGACAAGCCGATTGCGTCAGTGCTGTGGGAGCTCGAGGAGGTCATCGGCCACTGGGACAGGATGATTTTGCGTTCCTACGCCACGATCAAGGGCGAGCGCGTGCTCTACCAGGAGGGCACGCTCGACGCGATGCTCCCCGTCGCCGACCTGATCGCGCGCGGCTTCGACGGCACCAGGTTCCCCGACGGCTGCGCCATGTTCGGCGGCACGTTTGCGGCCAAAGGTGGCATCCGCCCCGCCGACCGGTTCGACTTCGAGCTGGAAGACCCCGTGCTGAAGCGGACGATCAGGCATGGGTACGACGTGGTGACGTTGCCGGTAAGGGGCTGAAGGCTCTCGAGCGTCATTGCGAGGAGCCCTTGCGACGAAGCAATCCAGACTGGTTCCCCGGTGGGATTCTGGATTGCTTCGCTGTGCTCGCAATGACGGGGAGGCAGTCGGAAATCGGGTGGTTACGGTCGTCAGGACTTGCGACACAACCTCCGTCATTCCGGGGCGCGACGACGTCGCGAGCCCGGAATCCATTCATCCGCAGTCTCTGCGGCTTGATGGATTCCGGGCTCGCGCCCAAGAGGGCGCGCCCCGGAATGACGGATGTGGATAGGATGAGCCATGGGCGTCGCCAAACGTATTGCCGCAACTGAATCCGGAACTGACGTTGCCTCCCAGGTCGATGCCCTCGACTGGCCCCAGATCACCGGAGACCTCGATACCCAGGGCTGCGCCGTCCTCAAGGGCCTGCTCAGCCCCGACCAATGCCGCGCCATCGCCGCGCTCTATCTCGATGACGCGCACTTCCGCAGCCGCATCGTCATGGGCCGCCACGGCTTTGGCCGCGGCGAGTACAAGTACTTCTCCTATCCGCTGCCTGATCTCATCGCGCAGCTGCGCCCGGCGCTCTATGCGCACCTGCAAGGCGTCGCCAATCGCTGGAACGAAGCGATGGGGATCGACATTCGCTACCCCGCCGCGCACGCGGCGTTCCTGAAGCGTTGCCACGAGGCGGGGCAGGCGCGGCCGACGCCGCTGCTGCTGCAATACGAGGCGGGCGACTACAACTGCCTGCACCAGGACCTCTATGGCGAGCACGTGTTCCCGCTCCAGGTCGCGATCCTGCTCTCCGAGCCCGGACGCGACTTCACCGGCGGCGAGTTCGTGCTGACCGAGCAGCGCCCGCGCATGCAGTCCCGCGCCGAGGTGGTCCCGCTGGCGCAGGGCGATGCGGTCGCCTTCGCTGTGCATCACCGCCCGGTGCAGGGGACACGCGGCACCTATCGGGTTAACCTCCGCCATGGCGTCAGCCGTATCAGGTCCGGCCAACGCCATACGCTGGGTGTGATCTTTCATGATGCCAAATGAGCGCAGGCGTTGACGGCGGATTTGTTTGATAGCGTCGCCGAGGCGCAGCCCTCGCGCGAGGAGATCGCCGATGGCGCCGTGCTGCTGCGCGCATTCGTCAGGCCGATCGAGAGTGAGCTGATTGCCGCCGTGCGCGCCATCGTGGCGCAATCGCCATTCCGGCGGATGACCACGCCCGGCGGCTATCAGATGTCGGTGGCGATGACCAATTGCGGTGAGCGCGGCTGGATCACCGATCACACCGGCTATCGCTACGACCCGATCGATCCGCGAACCGGCGCGCCATGGCCGGCGATGCCGCCGGTGTTCCGCGATCTCGCCCGCCGCGCGGCGGAGCAGGGTGGTTTTGACGGCTTTTCGCCCCAGGCCTGTCTCGTCAATCGTTACGAGCCGGGCACGCGGCTGTCGCTGCATCAGGACAAGGACGAGCTCGATTTCGCCGCGCCGATCGTCTCGGTTTCGCTCGGGTTGCCCGCGACCTTCCTGTTCGGCGGCATGGCGCGCAGCGACAAGCCGCGCCGCTTCCGGCTCGTCCATGGCGACGTCGTGGTCTGGGGCGGGGCCAGCAGGCTCGCCTATCACGGCGTGGCGCCGCTGGCCGACGGCGAGCACGCGCTGCTCGGCCGGCAGCGCATCAATCTGACCTTCCGCAAGGTGCTCTGAAGCAGTTCCTTAGGGCCTTGCCGTCGTCTAAGCTTCGGCGAGGGGGGAGGCAGCGACATGACCACTGCACAGGTCTCGACTGGCGCGAGCGCAAACGCGGCTCGCACGGGGCTTTATCTCGCCGTGCTGCAATTGGTGTTCACGCTGGGCTGGACGACGTATGTCGTCTACCTGCCAAGGCTCGCGGCCGATGTCGGCCTCGCGCCGGCGGCGGTGATTTTCATCCTGATGCTGGACCAGGCCATCTTCACCATCGCCGATACCGCGATGGGGATCGCGGCCGACAGGATCGCGCCCGTCGTCGGGCGGCTCGGTCTGTTCGTCGGCGTTCTGGCGGCGATCTCCTGCGCGGCCTTCGTCGCGCTGCCTTTCGTGGCCGGGATCGGCGCGGGTGCGCAGGTAGGGTTGATCGCGCTGATCGTGGTCTGGTCGGTCACGTCGTCGGCCCTGCGCGCGCCGCCGCTGACCTTGCTCGGCAAGTACCGCGCCAGGCCGCAGGTGCCGTTTCTCGCGGCGCTGGCCATGCTGGGCTATGGCCTCGCCGGCGCCGTCTCGCCCTATCTCGGCGTGATGCTGCGCGAGCACGACGCGCGGCTGCCCTTCGTGATCTCCAGCGCGGTGCTGCTGCTGACGGCGCTCGGGCTGTCGCGGATCGAGTACGACGTGGCGCGCGACACCTCGCCGCCGACGCCGGCCGAGGCGGCCAAGCCGCTGGGCCTGGTGCCGATCGCCTTCATCGTCGCGATGGTGGCGCTCGCGCTCGGCTATCAATTGCACTTCGCCATGAACAGCGCGCCGTTCTATCTGCGGTTCGCCAAGCCGGACGAGCTGCAATGGTTGATGCCGGTGTTCTGGATCGGCTTCAACATCGCGATGTTTCCGGCGAGCCTCGTCGTCAAGCACCGTGGCGGCCTGATCGTGATGGGCGCCGCCGGATTGCTTGGAGCGGTCGCGATCGCGGCAGCGGAGCTTGCCGGCAGCCTCAACACGCTGATCGCCGCGCAGTTTCTCGCCGGCGCGGCCTGGGGCTGCATGCTGATGAGCGCGATCTCGGCCGCGCTGGCGATCGGCTCGACCGGTGCGGAGGGGAAAGTCACCGGCCTCGTGTTCTCGGCGCTGGCGCTCGGCACCTTCGCGCGGATGGCGGCGGTCGCCGGCGGCTTGCAGAAGATGCCCGAGTACGCGCCGTTGCTGCACTGGGCCCCGGTCGCCTGCTGGTCGGTCGCAGGCGCGGGCCTGTTGGTGATCGCGGCGGCGCGACTTCAGGGCGCGCCCGGCCTCAAGGCTTCGGCGGGTGGATGAACGCCCACGGGCTGATTTCGGAGTCCCGCGTCACCTCGACCGAGATCAGATACGGCCCACCGTGGCTAAGCGCCTTCTCCATCGCCGCCTTGAACTGGTCCGGTGCGGTGACGCGCGCCGCCGCCACGCCAAAGGATTCCGCGAGCTTGACGAAATCCGGGTTGACCAGATCCGACGCCACCACGCGGCCGTCGAAGCGCTCGCGCTGGTCGCGACGGACATTGCCATAGGCGTTGTTGTTGAACACCAGTGTCACCACGCCGATGTTGAACTGCACGGCGGTGGCAAGTTCCTGCACGCCGAACATGAAGCCGCCGTCGCCGGTGATCGCCACCACCGGCTTGTCCGGGTTCGCCACCTTGGCGCCGAGCGCGGTCGGAAAGCCAGAGCCGAGCGTGCCCTGATAGCCTGACGTGATGAAGGTGCGCGGCTCGTAGATCGGGAAGCCGTACCAGGAGGCGAAGCCGACTTGCGACAATTCATCGGTGACGATCGCGTTCGCCGGCAGCACCTCGCGCAGGATGTTGAGGTACGCCATCTGCGGCTGGATACGCTGGATTTCGGCTTGCGCGGTCGCTGTGGCCTCGCGAATGGCCGCCCGGCGGCCGGCGGTCTTGCTGTAACCGGCCTTGCTGACGGCGGCGGCGAGATGGGCGGTCGCCGCCTTGGCATCGGCGACGATGGCGGTGTCCGAGATGAAGCGCCGCATCTCGACCGGATCGATGTCGATGCGGATGCTCTTCAACCCGTCGGGGCGGTAGGGCCAGCGCGACATGGTCGGCAGCTCCAGCCGCGAGCCGATGCCGATCATGAGGTCGGTGTTCGGCCACAGCTTGTAGGCGGCGGCCATGGTCAGGCCGAGCTCGTGCGCGTTGGAGACGATGCCGCGGCCGCTGCGGAAGGCGACCACGGGCGCATCGATCATCTCGGCGAGCTCGAGGATCTCCTCGCCCGCCTCGATCGCGCCGCTGCCGACGAAGATCATCGGCGCTTTGCTCGCCTTGATCAGCGCGGCCGCCTGCTTGATCATATCGGGGTCGGGAAGCGGTGCGGGCAGGGGCTCCAGCACCTGCGCCGCAGCCGTGTCCGCGCGCTGGGTGAAGATATCCCAGGGCATTTCAACCGAGGCGGGCCCGCGCCGTCCCGATGCCATCTCCTGGAAGGCGCGCGCCACGGTGGTCGGCGCGTTGCCGGGCGCTTCGATCCGGTCGGCCCATTTCACATAGGTGCGCAGGGTCGCGAGTTGGTCCGGCATTTCGTGCAGATGGCCGCGGCCTTTGCCCAAAAACTGCGTCGGCACCTGGCCGGTGACGCATAGCACCGGCTCGTTGCAGCCGTATGCGGTGAGCAGCGCCGCGCTGGCGTTGAGCACGCCGGGGCCGGGCACCACGCTGAACACGCCGGGCCTGCCGCTGGAGCGCGCATAGCCGAACGCCATGTAGCCGCAGGCCTGCTCGTGCCGCGCGCCGATCACCTTGAGCTGCGCCTGATGGAAGGCGTCGAAGAGGCCGTAGATTTGCGCGCCGGGCAGGCCGAACACGGTGTCGACGCCATGGGCGACAAGGCCGCTTACGATCGCTTCGCCGCCGGTGAGGGTGGTCATTCTGCTATTCCATTTCAATCGTTGGTCAGGCTTCGTCGACGACGCCGTTCCGCAGGCGCCCGATGCCCTCGGCTTCGATCTCGATCACATCGCCGGGCTTCAGGTATCGCGGCGGATCGAACCGCGCACCAGCGCCGGTTGGCGTGCCCGTCACGATGATGTCACCGGGAACCAGCGTTGCGAAGGTCGAGATATAGCTGATGAGGTAGCGGAACGGAAACATCAGCCGGCTGGTACGGTCGTCCTGCCGCAGCTCGCCGTTGACATGTGTGGTGAGCCTGATGTCGGCGATCTGCGATTCCCGCATGTAAGGCACCAGCCACGGGCCGAGGCTGCCGCTGGAATCGAAATTCTTGCCCTGCGTGACGTTGAACTTGGCGTGGCGCAGCCAGTCGCGCACCGAGCCTTCGTTGCAGAGCGTGAGGGCGGCGATGTGGTCGAGCGCGGTGCTTTCCGGAATGTGCCGGCCGGCCTTGCCGATGACGAGCACGATCTCGCCTTCATAGTCGAGCTGCGCGGAGGCGCGCGGACGGACCAGCGGCGTATCATGACCCACGAACGAACGGGGCGAGCGCATGAACATGCTCGGATATTTTGGCGCGTCCTGGCCGTCCTTGTACTCGGCATTGCGGTCGGGATAGTTGACGCCGATGCAGATGATCTTTTCCGGCGCAGGCACCGGCGGCAGCCAGGTGATCTCGCCGAGCGCGTGAACCGGCGTGCGGCCCGCGGCTTCCTCGGCAAGGCTGACGAGCTTTCCGGCGGCGATCACCTCGCGCAGCGTCGGATAATCCTTGGCGTAGCGCGCGGAGAGATCGACGATGCCGCCCTCGAGGACGGCGCCGTACCTGGGTTCACCCTTGACAGAATAGGTGGCGAGGCGAGGGAGCTTCATCGCTTAATCCGCCACCAGCACATCGGCGACGAATTTCGGCTCGCGCACGGTCTGGCCCGTGAAGGGTGAGCCTTGCTCGAACCAGGAGCGCGGGGCAGGTGCGCCCCACAACGTCTGGCGGCGCGGATCGCGCAGCGACCAGCGCAGCGGCTCGTGGTCGTGATCCCCGGTGAAATAGTCGCTGGTGTAGAGCTCGAGGCGGTGTCCGTCAGGGTCGCGGACGTAGAGGAAGAACGCGTTCGAGATGCCGTGGCGTCCGGGGCCGCGCTCGATGTTCTTGACGAAGCCCGAGGAGGCCATGACGTCGCAGAGATGGATGATGTTCATCGCCGTCGGCGTCCAATAGGCGAAGTGATGCAGCCGCGGGCCCTTGCCGTTGGTGATGGCGAAGTCGTGGACATTGCCCTTGCGATGCATCCAGGCGGCGGCGATGCGCCCGTTCGGCCCGTCTTCTTCCGCGTACTCGGTGAGGCGGAAGCCAAGCCGCGCATAGAAGTCCACGGTGTCCTGCACCTCGGCGGCGAAGACGTTGAAATGGTCGAGCCGCTGCGGGTGGCAGCCCCGGTAGAGGTCGTAGCGGCGAAGCAGATGCGGCCGCTTGTCCATCGCCGCATAGAGCTCGATCTGGAAGCCGAAGGGATCGGTGAATTGCAGCGTGCGGCCCTGGAACGGCTGGTCGACGAAGGCGTAAGCGAGGCCGTTCTCGGAGAGGAACGCGGCGGCCTTGTCGAGGTCCTTGTCGTTGCCGACCTTGAAGCCGAGCCGGGCGCAGGCGGGAGCAGCCGCCTTGCGCAGCACCAGCGAGTGATGCTGATGCTCCTCGGCGGCGCGCAAATACACGACCTTGTCGTCGGCATCCTCGACATGCAGGCCGACGGTGGTCTCGTAGAACGCGCGGCTGAGCTTCAGATCGGTCACGTCGAGCACGACGTGGCTCGAACGGATGATGTTGAAGGGCGGCTCGAAGATATGTTGCGGTACCGGCATTGGCGTTTCCCCTCGGTCCTGTCATTGCGGGGCGGCTCGCAGAGCCGAACCCGGAATCCATCGCGCAGCAGAGTTGGTGGATGAATGGATTCCGGGCTCGCTTCGCGCCCCGGAATGACCGTTTCCCTAAGTTCCCAGTTTCTGAATCTTGTGTGTGCCCCGCGCCAGCGAGACGTGCTTGGTTTCCATGTAGAAGTCGAACGAGTAGTCGCCGCCGTCGCGGCCGATGCCCGAGGCCTTCATGCCGCCGAACGGCGTCGGCAGATGGCGGACGTTTTCCGAGTTCAGCCAGATCATGCCGGCCTCCAGCGCGTCGGCGACGCGCAATGCGCGGCCGACGTCGTTGGTCCAGACATAGCCGGTCAGGCCGTAGCGGATGTCGTTGGCGATCTCGATCGCGTCGGCTTCGTCCTTGAAGGGCAGCACGGTGAGGAAGGGGCCGAACACCTCTTCCTGCGCGACGCGCATCTTGCCATGCGCGCCAGTGACCAGCGTCGGCTCGACATAATGTCCGCCGCCGGGGCCGTCATAGGCCTTGCCGCCGACCGCAATGGTCGCGCCGTCCTTCCGCGCGACGTCGAAATAGGAGCAGACTTTTGCCAGATGCCGCTCGTGGATCAGCGGTCCGATCTCGGTTGAGGGATCGAGGGGGTGGCCGACCTTCAGCGCCTTCACGCGCGCGGTCAGCTTCTCCACGAACTGTTCCGCGATGCTTTGCTGGATCAGCAGCCGGCTCGACGAGGTGCAGCGCTCGCCATTGAGCGAGTAGATCATGAACACGACGGCATCGAGCGCGCGGTCGAGATCGGCATCGTCGAACACGATCACCGGGTTCTTGCCGCCGAGCTCGAAATGCACGCGCTTCAAGGTCGGTGCACCCTGAACCATGATTGCCGAGCCGGTCGCGCTCTCGCCGACAAAGCCGATCGCCTTGATGGCGGGATGCTCGGTCAGCGCCTTGCCGGCCTCTTCACCGAAGCCGTGCACGGTGTTGAGCACGCCGTCGGGGACGCCGGCTTCCTTGACAAGTCTTGCGAGAATGGCGGCCGTCGCTGGCGACCACTCCGCCGGCTTGTGCACGACGGTGCAGCCGGCGGCCAGCGCAGGGGCGATCTTCCAGGTCGAGAGCATGAACGGCGTGTTCCACGGCGTGATCACGCCGACCGGGCCGATCGGCACGCGGGTCGAGACGTTCCAGTGCTCATCGCTCGGCATGTTCTGGCCGTCGCGGGCTTCCGCGCATTTGTCGGCGAAGAAGCGAAAATTCTCGGCGGCGCGGATCGCGGCCTTGGCCATGAAGCGATAGGCCTGCCCGGTGTCGATGCATTCCAGCACGGCGATGTCGTCGGCATTGTCCTCGATGGCATCAGCCACGCGATGCAGCAGCTTCTTCCGCATCGCGGGCCCAATCTCGCGCCACGACTTGAAGGCGAGCGCTGCGGCGGTTGCCGCGCGATCGATATCCTCGGCATTGCCGCGCGCGACGCTCGCGAGCACAGCGCCATCGACCGGCGACTTGGTCTCGAAGGTCTCGCCTGAAATCGAGGGGACGATCTCGCCGTCGATCATGTGGCCGATGCCGTCGGCGCGCAGCGTCTTCAAGAGCGGCGCGACGCGGTCGCGGTTGGCCTGGAACACATCGGCTTTCGGGGTGGGCTTATCCATGGGCGGCCTCCACTTTCAGGGCGTCGTGGATGTTGTTGCGCTTCCAGCTGGTGTCCTTGTCGTTGATCTGCATATCGAACGAGAGGGCGAACTTGCTGGCGGCGAAGACGGGATCGAGATGCCGCGAGAGGGCCTGGAAGACGTGCTCGCCGGCTGTCTTGCGGGTGGGGAGGTCGCGGCCCTCACCGATGCGCAGCACCATGTCGAGAAAGCCGTAGTCCTGCCTGTTATCCGCGATCGCATAATGCTCACACCTGACAGCGCGGACGCGGATGCCCCCGAGCGGGAAGATGCCGGTCTCCACCGCCGCCTTGCGCACCACTTCGCAGACCGCGCCGATGTCGAGGCGGCCATCGAGATTGGCCGAATACTCGATCGTGAAATGCGGCATGGCGGTTTCACTCCCTGTCTTTTTTGTTCGCCTAGGCGAAGTAGCAGCTCACCGAGCCGTAGGCGCCATAATCGGCCTGAATTGTGTCGCCCTTGCGGGTCTCGATCGGACGGATGAAGGAGCCGGCGAGCACGACCTGGCCGGGCTCCAGCGCAAGGCCGAGCGGCGCGATCTTGTTGGCAAGCCAGGCCACGGCGGTGGCGGGATGATTGAGCACGCCCGCGGCAAGGCCGGTCTCTTCCAACTGGCCGTTCTTGAAACACAGCGCGCCGATCCAGCGCAGATCGGCCTCCAGCGGGCGGATCGGCCGGCCGCCGAGCACGATGCCGGCATTCGCCGCATTGTCGGCGATGGTGTCGAAGATTTTTCGCGTGGCTTTGGTCTTGGGATCAACGCGCTCGATCCGCGTGTCCAGGATCTCCAGCGCCGGCACCACGAAATCGGTGGCGTTGAGCACGTCGAACATCGTGCTATCAGGCCCCGCGAGGCGCTTGCTCATGACGAAGGCGAGCTCGGCCTCGACGCGCGTCGCGATGAAGCGCTCGGTCGGGACCAGGCCGCCGTCAGCGAAGAACATGTCGTCGAGCAGCACGCCGGAATCCGGCTCGTCGATGTTGAGCGCACTCTGCATCGCCTTCGAGGTCAGGCCGATCTTGTGGCCCTTGACGAGGCGCCCCTCGGCGATCTTGACGTCGACCCAGGCCTTCTGAATCGCGTAGGCGTCAGTGATGGTGATGCCAGGGAAATCCTGCGAGAGCTGCCGGATCTGCGTGCGGGTCTTCTCCGCCTGGTGCAGACGTCTCGCGCAAGCTTGGATATCGTCGTTGGAAAGCGCCATCTGTGATCTGACAAATCGTGGTGCGGGGAGATACTTAACATGTTAAGTGAATGCGTCAAACAGAATCTGGCCGTGCTGCACTGCAAACATTTTGCGGCTTGAAAGGGCGTCATGACGAAGAGACCGGCCGATCCCGCCAACGCTAGCGCGCCTGCCGCACGGCAGGTTCCGATGCGCGATTTCTCGCGCTCGCTGCCGATGTCGCTCTTGCGCGCGCGAGAGGCGGTGATGCGGCAGTTTCGTCCCTCGCTGCGCGAGCACGGCCTGACCGAGCAGCAATGGCGCATCCTGCGTGCGTTGGCGGCCATCGACGCCGCAGAGGTCACGGAACTCGCGCGCACGGCGTTTCTGCTCGGGCCGAGCCTGTCGCGCATCCTGCGCGATCTCGAGGCGCGCAATCTGATCGAGCGCAAGATTGCGAAGGCGGACCAGCGCCGCAGCATGGTCTCGATCTCGAAGGAGGGCGTGAAGCTGATGGCCTCCGTCGCGCCGACGTCGGAGGCGATCTACGCCGAGATCACCAGCCGCTTCGGCGCCCGCAAGCTCGCCGAATTGCAGGAGATGCTCGGCGAACTCGAACAGAGTCTTGCGGGGCTCGGCGCCGGCAACGAGGCAAGTGCCGAGGAGTGAGGGCCGGGGGCGCGCTGACCGGAACCGGGGCCACCTCCTGCGGCCGGCGGTTTGCCGACGGCATGCTGGCCTTCCCTGTCGATCCCCAAGGCGGTCCATACCTCCCATGTGTTCGATGCAGAGGTCTTGCGCCATGTCGACTTCAAGCCGGTAGCAGGGCTCGATCAGGTGCTGATTCCCGGCGATCCCGGGCGGAAAACCCGCATCCAGCGCACCCAAAACGGCATCCCCTTGCCGGATGACACCCGGGCGGCGATAGTGAATACCGCCCGCGAGGTCGGCGTCAGCGAAGTCAGCATCCAGAGGGCGACTGCATAGGTCTTGCGTCATTGCGAGCGTAGCGCGGCGCTCCGGTTCGCGCTAACAGCGGGGCCGTGCTGTCGCGGCGCTCGTCATGGTGACGACGGCCCAAACAACAAAGAAGGAAGGCAACGTGGCGAACAAGGTCAAGGAAATCTGGAAGTCGGGCAAGGCCGTGGTCAACGCATGGCTCGCGATTCCCTCCGGCTTCTCGGCCGAGATGATCGCGCAATGCGGCTTCGACAGCGTCACGGTCGACATGCAGCACGGCGTGCAGGACTATCTGTCGATGGTGCAGTGCTTCCAGGCCATGGACAAGCATCCGGTGACCCCGATGGTCCGCGTGCCCTGGAACGAGCCCGGCATCATCGGCAAGGTGCTCGACGGCGGCGCCTATGGCGTGATCTGCCCGATGGTCAACACGCCCCAGGAAGCCAGGAACCTCGTCTCCTATTCGAAATATCCGCCGCAGGGCGTGCGCTCCAACGGCCCGATCCGCGCCGGCATGTACGGTACCGCGGGCTCCTACCAGAAGACGGCGAACGCCGACACCATTCTGCTGCCGATGATGGAGACCAAGACCGCGGTCGAGAACATGGAAGCGATCCTCGACGTCGAGGGCATCGACGGCGTCTATATCGGCCCGTCCGATCTCGGCTTCTCCTACGGTCTCGAGCCGAAGCTCGACCGCAGCGAACCGGAGATCCTCGCGATCTACGAGAAGATCATCAAGGAGTGCGGCAAGCGCGGCCTCAACCCGGGCATCCATTGCAGCGGCGCCGAAGGCGCGGCGCGCGCCATCAACATGGGCTTCAAGCTCGTGACGCTGTCGAACGAGGTCGGCCTGATGACGACCTACGCCAAGATGCAGGTGAATGCGACCCGCAAGGATTCGGGCGGCAAGGCCTGATCTCTCGTGTCCCGGACGCGATGCGGCGCCTAGCGCCGCTTCGCAGAGCCGGGACCCAGAAGCCAGTGAAGTACATGACGTAACAACTGGGCCCCGGATCTGCAGCGCACCGCTTCGCGCTGCGCAGCGTCCGGGGCACGATACTTTGAAGACCTAAGGAGACCTCTGATGACCATCAGCCCCGCCATCCGCCTGCATCCCGATGATGGCGTGCTGATCGCGCGCGCCAGCCTGCCGCCTGGAACAGCGGTGGCCGACGGCGTGACGACGGTCGAACGCATTCCCTCCGGCCACAAGGTCGCGATCAAGCCGATCGCGGTGGGCGAGCCGATCAAGCGCTACGGCCAGATCATCGGCTTTGCCACGGTGCCGATCGCGCCCGGCCAGCACGTGCACACCCAGAATTGCGGCATGGGCGATTTCGCCAAGGACTATGCCTATTGCGCCGACGTCAAGCCGACGCCGAACTTCGACCTGCCGGCGACCTTCGAAGGCATCCGCCGCCCGGACGGCCGCGTCGCCACGCGCAACTATATCGGCATCCTCACCTCGGTGAATTGCAGCGCGCATGTCGCGAGCCTCGTCGCCGACGTCTTCAAGAAGAACCCCTTCAGCGGCGACAACCCGCTGGCCGATTTCCCCAACGTCGACGGCGTGGTCGCGCTGACGCACAAGACCGGCTGTGGCATGACGCAGAACGAGCCGCTGGCGCTGCTCCGCCGCACGCTCGGCGGCTACGCGCGCCACGTCAATTTCTCCCACGTCATCGTGCTCGGCCTCGGCTGCGAGGTGAACCAGATCGGCGGCCTCATGGAGGAGCAGAAGCTCGCCGGCCGCCTGCGCGCGATGGACATCCAGGAGGTCGGCGGCACCCGCAAGACGGTGGAGGCGGGGATTGCCTTCGTGCGCGAGGCGCTCGCCGACGCCAACAAGGTGAAGCGCGAAACGGTGCCGGCAAGCGAGCTCACCGTGGCCCTGCAATGCGGCGGCTCCGACGGCTATTCCGGAGTATCGGCCAACCCGGCGCTCGGCGCCGCCAGCGATCTCATCGTGCGCCACGGCGGCACCGTGATCCTGTCGGAGACGCCGGAGACCTACGGCGCCGAGCACCTGCTCACCCGCCGCGCCGTCAGCCGCGAGGTCGGCGAGAAGCTGGTCGATCTCATGCGCTGGTGGGACGCGTACACCGAGCGCGAAGGCGCCGAGATGAACGCCAATCCGAGCCCCGGCAACAAGGCCGGCGGCCTCACCACCATTCTGGAAAAGTCGCTCGGCGCGATGGCCAAGGCCGGTACCACCAACCTCGTCGAGGTGCTGCGCTACGCCGAGCCCATCACCAAGAAGGGTTTCGTGTTCATGGACACGCCCGGCTACGATCCCGTCGCGGCGACCGGGCAGGTCGCCGGCGGCGCCAATCTGGTCTGCTTCACCACCGGCCGCGGCAGCGTGTTCGGCTGCAAGCCGGCGCCGTCGATCAAGCTCGCCACCAACACGCCCATGTACAAGCGCATGGAAGAGGACATGGACGTCAATTGCGGCACCATCCTCGAGGGCGAGGAGAGCGTCGAGCAATGCGGCCAGCGCATCTTCGAGCTCATCCTCAAGACGGCCTCGGGACAGCCGACCAAGAGCGAGAGCTTCGATTTCGGCGGCGCCGAGTTCGCGCCCTGGGTGCTGGGCGCGACGATGTAGCGGTGCTGATGCACCTCGCTGCAGGACGCGGACACCTAAGTAGTCATACGTAGGTGTCATATGACCGCAGGAGCTCCTGCGGTCACTCGGGATTAACATTTCGCACCGTAATCGTGAGGTGATGCGGGCGACTCCTTCGAGGGCGCTGCCCTTCGTGAGGAGTCGTCAACGATGACGCGTGCGATACGGCCGACTGGCGTGGAAAATCTCCTCGGTGAGGAGGAGCTGATCGTATCGAAGACCGACCTCAAGGGCCGCATCACCTACGCCAACGACATTTTCATCCGCATGGCGAAATACAGCTATGCCGAGCTGATGGGCGCCCCCCATAGCCTGATCCGCCACCCCGACATGCCGCGCTGCGTCTTCAAGCTACTCTGGGACACGCTTCAGTCCAAGCAGGAGATCTTCGCCTACGTCGTCAACCTGGCGAAGGACGGCAGTCATTACTGGGTGTTCGCCCACGTCACGCCGACGTTCGACGAACGCGGCAATATCGTCGGCTATCACTCCAACCGTCGCAAACCGGATCCGGCGCAGGTCGAGCGCATCAAGCCGATCTACAAGACGCTGTGCGCGGAAGAAGCGCGGCATGCCAATGCCAGGGACGGCATGCATGCGAGCTTCGATGCGATGGTCGGCCTGCTCAAGCAACAAGGTATCGGTTACGATGAATTTGTGCTCTCTCTCTAAGGCGCAGGGAGCGACCGCGCTCGCGTGTATCCTTGCCGTCGTTGCCTTCGGACTCTCGCTTCTCGGTGTGACTGGAATCATCAGTGCGGCGCTGTCAGGCGCGACGGTCGCGCTGCTCGGCTATGCCGTCTGGTGCCAGCGTCGCACGGCGGTGGCCGTCGATGAGGTCGCGGATGTGTGCCGCAAGGCGGCGCGCGGCGATCTCGAGGCGCGCATCCTGAGCGACCGTCAGGCCGGGCGGATCGGCGCTATCCAGAAGTCGGTCAACGACATGCTCGACATCACCGACGCCTATCTGCGTGAAGCCTCGGCGTCGATGGAGTATGCCAGCCGCGGCAAGTATTTCCGCAAGATCCTGGCGCGCGGATTGCCCGGCTCGTTCCGCCGTTCGGCCGCCGTCATCAATTCCGGCACCGACAGTCTCGGCCGCAGGGTCGTCGAGATCGCGGACCTCGCACAGCAGTTCGGCACGCATCTCGACCAGGTGGCCGGCACCCTCATGGGTGCCGCGACTGATCTCGAATCCGACGCCGGCCAGATGGCGGCGGCGGCCGAGAAGACCAGCCGGCAGACCTCCGGCGTGCTCAGTGCGTCCGATCATGCCTCGCGCAACGTCGCCACCGTCGCCGGCGCAGCCGAACAGCTTGCGTCCTCGATTGCCGAGATCGGCCGTCAGGTGACCGGCTCGACCGCGAGCACCGGACGCGCCGTGAACGAAGCCAATCGCGCCGGCAGCGAGATCCGCACGCTTGCGGATGCGGCGATGCGGATCGGCGACGTCGTCAAGCTGATCAGCGAGATCGCCGAGCAGACCAACCTCCTGGCGCTCAACGCCACGATCGAGGCGGCGCGTGCGGGCGAGGCCGGTCGCGGCTTCGCGGTGGTGGCCTCCGAGGTCAAGAGCCTCGCCAACCAGACCGCGAAGGCGACCGAGGAGATCAGCGCCAAGGTCGGCGAGATGCAGCAATCGACGACCAATTCGGTCGCAGCGGTCGAGGCGATCGCGCAGACCATCGCCGAGATCGACGGGATCACCGCTTCGATCGCGACCGCGATCGAGCAGCAAGGTCTTGCCACCCGCGAGATCGCCCACAACGTCCAGGAGGCGTCGGCCGGCACCTCCCAGGTCTCCTCCAACGTGACAGGTATCAGCGAGGCCGCCGCCGACACGGGGCGGGTTGCAAGCCGCGTCAACAGCGCCTCCGAACGCGTCCATGGCGAGGTCGAGACGCTCAAGCGCGAGGTCACGCAGTTCCTGCAGCGGCTGACGTCCGCGGCGTAGCGTCACCCTACAAGAGGTCGTCATGCCCGGGCTTGTCCCGGGCATCCACGTTCGTAGGGTGGGCAAAGGCGATCTTGCGCCGTGCCCACCATCGATCCACACGACGAAAGCGGTGGGCACGCTTCGCTTCGCCCACCCTACGATACTGCCCGTGTAGCTCGGATTACGCTTCGCTCCGTCCAGGCCTACGGGGCAACGACGGATACTTCCTAGGCACGGTCTGCCCGTTGTTAGTGCTTGATCGCACTGGCGTCAGGTGTTCTGCTCAAAAAAGCTGCTGGAGCACCGTACCCCGTGTCGATCTACGTCGCGTTACACCACGTCACGCACTACAAATACGACCGCCCGATCGATCTTGGTCCGCAGACCATCCGTCTGCGGCCGGCGCCGCACACGCGCACGCCGATCCTGAGCTATTCGCTCAAGGTCACGCCGGCCAACCATTTCGTGAACTGGCAGCAGGATCCGCAGGGCAACTGGCTGGCGCGCTACGTTTTTCCGGAGAAGACGACCGAGCTGAAATTCGAGGTCGATTTCACGGCGCAGATGACCGTGGTCAACCCGTTCGACTTCTTCGTCGAGCCCTATGCCGACAGCTTCCCGTTCGAATATCCCAAGGACCTGAAGACGGAGCTGGCGCCCTATCTCGAGACCGTCAAGCCGGATCGCCTGTTCGCAAAATTTCTCGACACGATCCCGCATGAAGCCCCGAACACCGTCAACTTCCTGGTCGATCTCAATCGCGAGCTTCAGAAACACGTCCGCTACATCATCCGCATGGAGCCCGGCGTGCAGACGCCGGAGGAGACGCTCTCCTCTGGCGCCGGCTCGTGCCGCGACTCCGCCTGGCTCCTGATCCAGACTCTGCGTCATCTCGGGCTCGCCGCCCGCTTCGTCTCCGGCTACCTGATCCAGATCCGTCCCGACATCGATCCGATCGAGGGACCGCCCGAGGTCGAGAACGACTTTACCGACCTGCACGCCTGGGCCGAGGTCTACCTGCCGGGCGCGGGCTGGATCGGGTTCGACGCCACCTCCGGCATGCTGGCGGGCGAGGGGCATATCCCGGTGGCCGCCACGCCGCATTATCGCTCGGCCGCGCCGATCTCCGGCGGTGCCGGCTTTGCCGAGGTCGAGTTCGCCTTCGACATGAGCGTGAAGCGCATCCGCGAGGCGCCGCGCATCACCAAGCCGTTCTCCGACGAATCCTGGGCGCGGCTCAACGATCTCGGCGAGCAGGTCGACGGCGATCTCGCGAGCGCGGACGTGCGGCTCACGATGGGCGGCGAGCCGACCTTCGTCTCGGTCGACGATCTCGAGGCGGGGGAGTGGAACACGGAGGCCGTCGGCCCGACCAAGCGCGCGCTCGGCGACGATCTGATCCGCCGCCTGCGCACGCGCTTCGCGCCGGGCGGGCTTCTGCATTACGGCCAGGGCAAATGGTACCCGGGCGAGAGCCTGCCGCGCTGGGCCTTCGGCCTCTACTGGCGCAAGGACGGCGTGCCGATCTGGAAGAATGTCGACCTGATCGCCAAGATCGAGAATCCGCGGCCGGCCCGGGCGAAGGACGCTGAGGCCTTCATGGAGGGCGCGGCGCTGCGGCTTGGGCTCGATCCCGGCTACATCATGCCGGCCTATGAAGACACCGCACTCTGGCTTCAGAAGGAGGCCGAGCTTCCCGTCAACGTCGATCCGACCGACTCCAAATTGTCCGATCCGGAGGCACGTGCGCGGATCGCGCGGGTGTTCGAGCAGGGCCTCAACACCCCGCGCGGCTTCGTGCTGCCGGTGCAGCGCTGGAACGCGCCGCCGCGCTGGCGCAGCGAGCGCTGGACGTTGCGGCGCAATCATCTGTTCCTGACGCCGGGCGATTCCCCGCTCGGCCTGCGTCTGCCGATCGGTTCGCTCGGCTACGTCCCGCCGAACCAATATCCCTACATCATCGAGCGCGACCCGATGGAGGCGCGGGGCAAGCTGCCGGTGTTCACCCTCGCGGCGCGCCCGGAAGCGCCGCCGCGGGTCGCGCCCGAGCATCTCAACACGTCGATCCCGGTGCGCACCGCGATGTCGGTCGAGGTCCGCGACGGCGTGCTCTGCGCCTTCATGCCGCCGGTCGAGCGGATCGAGGATTATCTCGAACTCGTCGCGGCGCTCGAAGCGACCGCCGAGGAGATGCAGCTCCAGGTCCATGTCGAGGGCTATCCGCCGCCGTTCGACCCGCGCATCGAGGTCATCAAGGTGACGCCCGATCCCGGCGTCATCGAGATCAACATCCAGCCGGCCAAGAGCTGGCGCGACGCGGTCGACATCACCTCCGGCCTCTATGAGGACGCGGCGAAGGTTCGCCTCGGCGCCAACCGCTTCCTGGTGGACGGCCGCCACACCGGCACCGGCGGCGGCAATCACGTCGTGGTCGGCGGCTCCTCACCTCAGGACTCGCCGTTCCTGCGCCGGCCCGATCTGCTGAAGAGTCTGGTCTTGCACTGGCAGCGGCATCCGTCTCTGTCCTACTTCTTCTCCGGCCTCTTCATCGGCCCGACCAGCCAGGCGCCGCGCATCGACGAGGCCCGGCACGACAGCATCTACGAGCTCGAGATCGCGCTCTCGCACGTGCCGCCGCCGGGCTACCAGACGCCGCTGTGGCTGGTGGACCGGCTGTTCCGGCATCTGCTCGTCGACATCACCGGCAACACCCACCGCGCCGAGATCTGCATCGACAAGCTCTATTCGCCCGATGGTCCGACGGGGCGGCTCGGCCTCGTCGAATTCCGCGCGCTCGAAATGCCGCCCGATCCGCGCATGTCGCTGGCGCAGCAGCTCCTGATCCGCGCGCTGATCGCAAAGTTCTGGCGCGAGCCGCAGGCAGGCAAGTTCGTGCGCTGGGGCACGGCGCTGCATGACCGTTTCATGCTGCCGCATTTCATCTGGGAAGACTTCCTGGACGTGCTCTCCGAGCTGAAGCAGTTCGGCTATCCGTTCGAGCCGGAATGGTATCTGGCCCAGCTCGAATTCCGCTTCCCCGCCTTCGGCCGCGTCCATCATGGCGGCGTGACGCTGGAATTGCGCCAGGCGCTGGAGCCTTGGCATGTGCTCGGCGAGGAGGGGTCGGCCGGCGGCACCGTGCGCTATGTCGACTCGTCGGTCGAGCGCCTCCAGGTCAAGGCGGAGGGTTTCGTCGAGGGCCGCCACATCGTGACCTGCAACGGCCGCCGCCTGCCGATGACCTCGACCGGTCGCTCCTCGGAGGCCGTGGCCGGCGTCCGCTTCAAGGCCTGGCAGCCGGCCTCCGGCCTGCACCCGACCATTCCGGTTCACGCGCCCCTGACCTTCGACCTGATCGACACCTGGAACGGCCGCTCGCTCGGCGGCTGCGTCTATCACGTCGCCCATCCGGGCGGGCGCAGCTACGACACGAAGCCGGTCAACACCTATGAGGCCGAGGCGCGGCGGCTGGCGCGCTTCCAGGACCATGGCCATACGCCGGGGCCGATGCAGCCGCCGCCCGAGGAACGCACAAATGAGTTTCCGCTGACCCTCGACTTGCGAACCCCGCTCCTGCAATGAGTATGAGGGTGGGGCAGGGAGAGGCGCATGGGCGAGGGCGCAGCCGAAGAGGACGACAAGGCGGGTAAGGCGCAAAGCCAGCGCCGGCTCGCGCAATGGGTCCGCGACTATAGCCGCCTGCCCGGCATTCCCGACGAGTTCCTGGGGCCCGACGGCGCCCCGCGCGCGGTCTGGAGCCGCTTCTTCGATGCCTTCGGCGCGCTTGCGCCCGACGAGATCGAGCGGCGGTTCGGCATGGCCGACCGCCACCTCCGCGAGGCCGGCGTCACCTACCGCGCCCCCGGCGACAGTGCCGACCGGCCGTGGTCGCTCAGCCATCTGCCGCTGCTTATCGACGAGGCCGACTGGAAGCAGCTTTGCGACGGCATCACCCAGCGCGCCGAGCTGCTCGAGCTCGTGCTGCGCGACATCTATGGCGAGGGCCGGCTGGTCGCGGAAGGCGCGCTGCCGGCGGCCGCGATCGCCGGCAGTCCCGAATATCTCCGTCCCGTCTGCGGCGTGCCGCCGCCGGGCGGGCGCTATCTCTCGCTCTACGCCGCCGATGTCGGCCGCGGGCCCGACGGTCGCTGGTGGGTGCTCGGCGATCGCACGCAGGCGCCCTCAGGCGCGGGCTATGCGCTGGAGAACCGCCTGGTGCTCTCGCGCGCCTTCTCTGATCTCTACAAGTCGATGAACGTGCCGCGCGTCGCGCCGTTCTTCGAGGCGTTTCGCGACAGTCTTCGCGCACGCGCCGACCGTGACGAGCCCAGGATCGGCGTGCTCACGCCCGGCAGCTTCAGCGAGACTTATTTCGAGCACGCGACGCTGGCGCGCTATCTCGGCTTCCTCCTGGTCGAGGGCGACGATCTCGCAGTCAGCGACAACCGCATCCACATCCGCACCGTCGCCGGCCTGAAGCGGCTCGACGTGCTGCTCCGCCGCGTCGATTCCAACTCGCTCGATCCGCTCGAGCTCGATGCGTCTTCGCGGCTGGGGGTGCCCGGCCTGATCGACGTGCTGCGCAAGGACGGCGTCGTCGTCGCCAACATGCCGGGCTCCGGCGTGCTGGAGGCGCGGGCGCTGCTCGGCTTCCTGCCGGCGCTCAGCCGCCGCCTGCTCGGCGAAGAGCTGAAGATGCCGCACATCGCGACCTGGTGGTGCGGCCAGCGCATCGCGCGCGACGAGGTGTTGTCGCGGCTCGACGAGGTCGCGATCGAGGGCGCCTACCGCCGCGGCGTTCCCGGCTTCGACAGCAACGGTCCGGTGCTGGCGAGCGAGCTCGACGCCGCCGGACGCCAGCGCCTGATCGACGCCATCGGCGCACGCGGCATGGACTATGTCGGCCAGGAGGTGGTGCGGCTCTCGACCATGCCGGTGTGGGAGCAGGGCCAGATCACGCCGCGCCCCTTCGTGCTGCGCGTGTTCGCAGCCGCCACGCCTGACGGCTGGGCCATCATGCCCGGCGGCTTCTGCCGCATCGCCGAGCAGGCCGATGCGCGCGCGGTGTCGATGGGCGACGGCGCCCGCGCCGCCGACGTCTGGGTCGTCTCGGGCAAGCAGGTCTCGACCGCGACGCTGCTGCCCGCGACCGACAAGGTGCGGATCCGCCGCATCGCCGGCGTGCTGCCGAGCCGCGCCGCCGACAATCTGTTCTGGCTCGGCCGCTATCTCGAGCGCGCCGAGGCGACCCTGCGGCTGGTGCGCGCGCTGGGCTCGCCGAGCGGGCCCAACAAGGGCACCGCGGCCTCGCTGCAATCGGCCGAACGCATCCAGCGCCTGCTGGTGGCCTGGGGCGCGATCTCGCAGACCTCGCGCGCGGCCCCCGGGCGGATCGCCGCCGAGGCGTTGCAGAGCGCGGAGCGCTTCGGCTCGGCCTTGTCGCTGGTGCGCGCGGCGCAGCGCACCGCGACCTCCCTGCGCGAGCGGCTGTCGCCCGATGCCTGGCAGGTCATCACCGAGATGGCTGAGCGCCTCGCCTACGAGGTCGAGGACGACGACAGCGTGCTGAGCGCGGCCGAGCTGACCTTGCAGGAACTGGCGAGCTTTGCCGGCCTTGCGCAGGAGAACATGAACCGCGCCGCCGGCTGGCGCTTCCTCGACATCGGCCGCCGCACCGAGCGCGCCATCAACACGGCGCGATTCGCGCGCCAGTTCGCCTATGACGAGGCCGGCGACGAGGATCTCGACATCCTGCTGACGCTGGTGGATTCCCAGATCACCTACCGCTCGCGCTATCTGCTGGCGCCGATCCTGGCGCCGGTGCGCGACCTCGCGGTGCTCGACGGCTTCAACCCGCGTTCGGTCGCGTTCCAGGTGGCGACGCTGAACGAGCACATCGCGGCGCTGCCGAGCCTGAAGGAGCACGGCCTGATCGAGCAGCCGCAACGGCTCGCGGTGGCGGTGCAGGCGATGCTGGCGACGGCCGAGGCCGAGAAGCTCGAGGTCAAGACGCTGTTCTCGCTGGAGCAGGATCTGCTCAGCCTCGCCGAGGCGATCGGGCTGCACTACTTCCCGCATGGCCCCAATGCCAGCCGGCCGGAAAAGCTGACGGGGCTGGCGTGATCTACGACATCCGTCACGTCACCACCTACGAATACGAGAGTCCGGTCAGCTTCGCCCGCTGCACGCTGCGGCTGGAGCCGAAGAGCGGCAGCGGTCAGGAACTGATCTCGCACCAGGTCGAGATCCGTCCGCGCCCGTCCGAGCGCAATATCCGCCGCGACTTCTTCGGCACGCTGACCGAGAGCGTGGTGATCGAAGCCGCGCATCGCAATTTGCGCATCGACTCGCGCTCGCGCGTCGCCGTCTCGCGCCAGCCGCCGGCGCGCGATGCTGTCAGCCCGGCCTGGGAGAGCATCCGCGACATCGCGTTCGAGGCAACCAGCCTCGGGCCGTCATCGCCGGTCGGCTACGTCTTTGCGAGTCCGCTGGTGCCGGTGCTGCGTCCGGTCAGCGCCTATGCGGCGGAGAGCTTTCCACCCGGCGAGGGCATCCTCAAAGGGGCGGTCGATCTCATGCACCGCATCCGCAACCAGTTTCGCTACGATCCCAAGGCGACAGTGATCTCGACGCCGCTCAACGAGGTCTTCGACAAGCGGCACGGCGTCTGCCAGGACTTTGCCCATGTGATGATCGCAGGGCTGCGCGGGCTCGGCCTGCCGGCGGCCTATGTCAGCGGCTATTTGCGCACCATCCCGCCGCCGGGCCAGCCGCGGCTGCAAGGCGCCGACGCCACCCACGCCTGGGTGTCGCTGTGGTGCGGGACGGAGCTGGGCTGGGTCGATTTCGATCCGACCAACGATCTTCTGGTCGCTGGCGACCATATCGTGCTCGCGGTCGCGCGCGACTTCTCCGACGTCTCCCCGGTCGATGGCATTATCGTCGGTTCGCCGAAGCAGAAGCTCGGCGTCGCCGTCGACGTGCTGCTGGTGGAATGACCGCGGGTCTCCGCCGTCCAGGACGATGCAGGCGCATGCGCCAGGCGGCGGCCCGTTCCCGTGGTCTCTTGTCAACATCCGATAAAGCGAATTTGATTTGTGTTGGGCGGCCGCAGTCCTGCCGGGCCCGCCCCGGGTGTATCGCGCCGTGACCGCAAACGCGATGTCGCAGCGCGCAACGCAACATATTTCCGTATTTTTGTTCCGGGATTTGGTCACCCGGCAAAAGATGGGCTATGCTGGCCTTTGCGTCGAGGACATGAATGAGACGTGGGGAGTTGGCGTGGAACACCACCGACAAGCGGGGCTGCATCCATGATCACGTTACCGAGGCTGGCGGCCGAATCCCTGGAGAAGTTGCTCGGTACGTTCATGCGTCGCCGGTACGATGAGACTTCTGCAAGTATCGTCGAGAGCGCGACCCGCACCGCGATGGAATGCATCGGCAATAGCGATGCGCTCTATCACAATATCGAGCATACGATGCTGGTGACGCTGGCCGGCCATTCCATCCTCAGTGGCCGAAGTCTTCATACGCATCTGTCGGCCGCGGATTACGTCCATATCCTGATCGCCTGCCTTGCCCACGACATCGGCTATGTGCGCGGCCTGTTCGAGGAGGATGACGTCGACGGCTTCGTGATCGATGCCGCCGACACCAAGATTTGTTTGCCGCGCGGCGCATCGGATGCCAGCTTGATGATGTATCACGTCGATCGGTCGAAGCTTTACGTGACGCGGCGGCTGCGACATATTCCCGGACTCGATCCGGAACGCATTGCCCGCGCCATCGAGGGCACGCGGTTTCCGGCCCGGGAAGGCCAGGACTATGACGACGAGGCCTCGATCCTGCGCGCCGCCGACTTCATCGGCCAGCTCGGCGATCCCAACTATTTGCGCAAGGCCAACGCGCTCTATTACGAGTTCGAGGAGGTCGGCATGAACCGACAACTCGGCTACGACTCGCCCGCCGACATCGTGAACCGCTATCCACAGTTCTATTGGAACAGCGTCGCACCGCATATCCAGACCGAGATCGGCTACCTCAACAAGACCGAGATCGGCCGGCAGTGGATCGCCAACCTCTACAGCAACGTGTTCCGCGCCGAACGCGACATCTCGCTGTCGGGCCCGCAGAAATAGCCCCGTTGTAGCCTGGATGGAGCGCAGCGACATCCGGGATTCGCGGATACAGGTGTCCCCGGATTGCGCTGCGCTCCATCCGGGCTACGAAGTCCCAAATCCGTAAGCAAATCATGCAACAAAAAACCATCACTACGGATGTCCTCGACATCGCCTATCTCGAATACGGCGCGCCTGACGGCTGGCCCTGCATCATGGGCCACGGCTTCCCCTACGACGTGAATGCCTATGCCGAGACTGCGCCGATCATCGCGCAGGCCGGCGCGCGGGTGCTGGTGCCCTGGCTGCGCGGCTACGGGCCGACGCGGTTTCGTTTCCCGGAAACGCTGCGCTCCGGTGAGCAGGCGGCGCTGGGCGCCGATCTGCTGGCCTTCATGGACGCGCTTCGCATCGAACGCGCGGTCGTCGGCGGCTATGACTGGGGCGGCCGCGCGGCCTGCGTGGTTGCGGCGCTGCACCCCGCGCGCGTTGTCGGGCTCGTCTCCGGCAATTCCTACAACATCCAGGACATCGCCCGCGCCATGGAGCCCGCGGCACCGGCGCATGAGGCGGCGCTCTGGTATCAATATCTCTTCCACAACGAGCGCGGCCGCCGCGCGCTGGAGCGCAACCGGCGCGGCTTCGCCCGCCAGCTCTGGTCGATGTGGTCGCCGACATGGGCCTTCGACGATGCGACGTTCGAGCGGAGCGCAACCTCGTTCGACAATCCCGATTTCGTCGAGGTCGTGATCCACTCCTACCGCCACCGTTACGCGCTGGTCGCGGGCGATCCCGCCTATGCCGGGATCGAGGAAAAGCTTGCGGCACAGCCGCCGATCCGCGTCCCGACGATCGCAATCGACGGCGACAGCGACGGCGTCAATACCGGCACCGCCCATCACGCGCGCAAGTTCGAGGGCTTTTTCGAGCGGCGCGTGTTCGCAGGCGCCGGTCATAACCTGCCGCAGGAGCGGCCGGCCGAATGGGCGCAGGCCGTGGCCGACGTGCGCAAGGCGGTTGCCGGGTCCTGATTTTAGCGATCGCGGGAACTTTTCGCCGGTCCCGCCGTCCAATCCTGAGCTGCGCGTTGAGTTGCGAGGGAGATGACCATGAGCGAGGAAAGCAAGCCCAGCGGACCGGATCTGACCGAAGGCGTGGCGCTCACCGCGTTCAGGGACGGCAAGCTGCTCGGCCATGTCGGCGCGGAAGATGTGCTGCTGGTCCAGGCGGGCGGCGAGGTCTTCGCGATCGAACCCGCCTGCAGCCATTATCACGGCCCGCTCGCCGAAGGCCTGGTGGTGGACGACACCATCCGCTGTCCCTGGCATCACGCCTGTTTCTCCTTGCGATCGGGCGAGGCGACGCGCCCGCCGGCCTTGAGCGCGCTGGCCGTATGGGAGGTGACGCGGGACCAGGACAGGATCATCGTTCAGCGCAAGCGTGAGGCACCGAAGCCGACCGCCCGCAGCGCGCCGGCGCCCGAGAAATTCGTCATCGTCGGCGGCGGCGCGGCCGGCTTCGCGGCGGCCGAGATGCTCCGGCGCGAGGGCTTTGCCGGCGCCATCACCATGCTCAGCGATGACGGCGCCATGCCGGTCGACCGGCCGAACCTCTCCAAGGACTATCTTGCCGGCAACGCACCGGAGGATTGGCTGCCGCTGCGGGGCGAGGACTATTATCGGGATGCGGGCATCGATCTCCGGCTGAACACGAATGTCTCCGCGATCGATGCGAAGACACGCAGCGTCACGCTGGGCAATGGCGACAGACTGCCGTTCGACCGGCTGCTGCTCGCGACCGGCGCCGAGCCGGTCAAATTGCAGATTCCGGGCGCCGACCAGCCCCATGTCCACACCTTGCGCTCCGTCGCCGACAGCCGGGCCATCATCAAGGCCGCCGGCAGCGCCACGCGCGTGCTGGTGATCGGCGCCAGCTTCATTGGCCTCGAAGTCGCGGCCTCGTTACGGGCACGCAAGCTGGAGGTCCATGTGGTCGCTCCGGAGGAGCGGCCGATGCAGCGCGTGCTCGGACCGGAGATGGGCGATTTCGTTCGCGCGCTCCATGAAGAGAATGGCGTCAACTTCCACCTCGGGGACACTGTGGAGAGGCTCGACGGTACGCGCGCGACGCTGAAGAGCGGCGGCGTCATCGAGGCCGACCTCGTCGTGGTCGGCATCGGCGTCAAGCCGCGCCTTGCGCTGGCCGAGAAGGCGGGGCTTGCGGCGGATCGCGGTGTCAGCGTGAGCGAATATCTCGAAACCAGCATCGCCGGCATCTTTGCGGCTGGCGACATCGCGCGCTGGCCCGATCCGCATTCGCGGCAAACCATCCGCGTCGAGCACTGGGTGGTGGCGGAGCGGCAGGGCCAGACCGCGGCGCGCAACATGCTGGGCCGGCGCGAACGCTTCGATGCCGTGCCGTTCTTCTGGAGCCAGCACTACGATGTGCCGATCAACTATGTCGGCCACGCCGAGAGTTTTGACGACATCGCGATCGACGGCAGCATTGCCGGCAGGGACTGTCTGCTGAAGTACCGCAAGGCCGGCCGCGTGCTTGCGGTCGCCTCGATTTACCGCGATCTCGACAGCCTCAAGGCCGAGCTCGAGATGGAGCGGCGGGGCCTGTGAGCCGCCGCCGTCGCTCCGGCGGTGCCCCCGGCGCGCCAATTCACCTGCCGGATCGTCGCAGGCGAGCAGTCGCGGCTCTGCCGCTTCCCTCGCGGCTGCTGCACGTATAGATTGCATACGTTGCAAAAAAGGCGGAAACATCGCTGACGTTCGATTCGAGCCGTCCCTTTCTCAAAGATAGCGATATGGACAGCGGGGCCAGCACTGCAAATCGATCGCTCAGTGTCGCGGGCGTCCTGATCGCCTTTGGCATTGGCAGCGTGTTTCTGCTCGGCGCCGGACGACAGAACTATCCGGAACTCCACACCATTCTCGACACCAGCATCACCCTCATCACGGGGCTGCTGGCATTGCTGCTCTGGGATATGGGCGCGCGCATCGAACAGCCGCTGTCCAAGCGGCTCGCGATCGCCTTCGGCGCGACCTTCGTCCTGGAGTTCCTCCACGTGCTGGTGATCGTGGAATGGTCGGGGTCGCTGGCGTTCGTCATGCAACTGCGGGAATTTCTCCGGCCGGCGACATGGCCGCCGGCCGCCCACATCCTCGCGATCGGAATTCTCGCCGCGATCTGGTCGGCGCGGCGGGATCGGGTCGGGATGCCGGCCTTTGCACTGTTCATGGCCGTCGTCGCCGTGCTGCTGATTGCGATCTTCCAGCGCCTTCCACCATATCGCCCGCCGGGTCTGCTCGATATCACCCGTCCGGTGTTGATCGTGGCGCCGCTGTTGTGGGCGATCACCTGCGTTCTGTGCTGGCGGCTGCGAGCGACGGACCGCATCTTCGGGCCGCTGGCCCTGATGGGCGCGGTCGTTCTGCTCGGCCACGTCGCGATGCTCTACTCGCAGGCACCGCACGACACCGAGGCGATGGTCGCTCACCTCGGCAAGGTCGCCGGGCGCCTCGTCCTGCTGCTCTCGATGATGCGGATGGCCTCGTCGGACATGCTGGAGCGGATGCGGGCGGAAGCCCAGCTCGCGCGCTTGAACGAGGAGCTGGAAGTGCGTGTCGAGGAGCGGACCGCACAGCTTGCAGCGTCCAATCTTGCGCTGGAATCCGAAATTCTCGTGCGCAGGCACGCGGAGCAGAAGGCCCAGGCGCAACTCGCCCGATTGAGCCTGCTGCACCAGATCACCCGCGCGATCGGCGAGCGGCAGGATCTCAACAGCATTTTCCAGGTGGTGGTTCGCAGTCTCGAAGACCAGTTGCCGGTGGATTTCGGCTGCCTGTGCTTTCACGACGCGGTCGATCACGTGCTGACGGTGGAATGCGTCGGGATCAAGAGCGGTGCACTGGCCATGGAACTGGCGATGCCCGAACGGTCGCGGATCGACATCGACGAGAACGGCCTTTCGCGTTGCGTGATGGGTCAGCTCGTCTATGAGCCTGACATCACGCGGTCGTCCTTTCCGTTCCCGGTCCGGCTCGCGCGGGGCGGGCTGCGGGCGATGGTGCTGGCCCCGCTGCAGGTGGAGAGCCGGGTGTTCGGCGTCCTCGTCGCGGCGCGGAAGGAGCGGGACAGCTTCAGCAGCGGCGAATGCGAGTTCCTGCGGCAGTTGAGCGAGCACGTCGCGCTCGCCGCCCATCAGGCGCAGCTCCATGGCGCCCTGCAACAGGCCTACGAGGATCTGCGGCAGACCCAGCAGGCCGTGATGCAGCAGGAGCGGCTGCGCGCCCTTGGGCAGATGGCGAGCGGCATTGCCCATGACATCAACAATGCGCTCTCGCCGGTGTCGCTCTACACCCAATCGCTGCTGGAACGGGAGCCGGGCCTGAGTGCGCGCACGCGCGATTATCTGGAGACGATCCAGCGGGCGGTCGAGGACGTGGCCCATACCGTGGCGCGCATGCGCGAGTTCTACCGCCAGCGAGAGCCGCAACTGACGCTGATGCCGGTTCATCTCAACCAGCTCGTGCAGCAGGTCGTCGACCTCACGCGGGCGCGGTGGAGCGACATGCCGCAGCTTCGCGGAACCGTGATCGCGCTGCGCACCGAGCTCGCGGAGCAATTGCCTGCGATCTCCGGCATCGAGAGCGAAATCCGCGAAGCGTTGATCAATCTCATCTTCAATGCCGTCGATGCGGTGCCCGGCGGCGGCACGCTGACGCTGCGCACCAGGCTTGCCGGCGGCGCGGACGGGCACGGCCAGGTGCGGGTCGAGGTCGGTGACGACGGGCTGGGCATGGACGAGGAGACCCGCCGGCGCTGCCTCGAACCGTTCTTCACGACCAAGGGGGAGCGCGGAACCGGATTGGGCCTCGCGATGGTCTACGGTGTCCTGCGGCGGCACAACGGCGAGATCGAGATCGACAGCGCCGTCGGTCGCGGCACCACCGTGTCGTTGAATTTTCCGGTCCCGCAGGCGGCGCCGGCCACGCCGTCGCAGGACAGGCTCGATTCCGCGAGGCTCTCCCGGCTGCGGCTGCTGCTGGTCGACGACGATCCGCTCCTGCTGAAATCATTGTGCAATACGCTGGAGGCGGAGGGGCACGTCGTGACGACGGCCAATGACGGCGTCGCGGGCATCGCCGCGTTCCGCGCCGCCTCCGCGCGCGGCGAGACCTTCGCCGCCGTGATCACCGATCTCGGCATGCCTGATGTCGACGGCCGCAAGGTGGCGAGCGCGATCAAGGCCGCGTCGCCCGCCACGCCCGTGATCATGCTGACAGGATGGGGCAAGCGCCTGATGTCCGAGGATGACATTCCGGCCCATGTCGACCACCTCCTGAGCAAGCCGCCGAAGCTTCGCGAATTGAGGGAAACGCTGGCGCAATGCTGCGAGCCTGGCCGCGCACAGGGTGCGATAGAGGTGAGCGAATAGGAAATGCCGACCGCAAAGTCAAAGGCCCGCATCCTGGTGGTTGACGACGAGGCTGCGCAGATGCGGGCGCTGTGCGACACGTTGCCCGCCGAGGATTACGATGCGGTCGGCTTCACCGACGCCAGATCCGCGCTGGCGGAGCTGCAGCGCACGAAATGCGACCTCCTGCTCGCCGACCTGATGATGCCGGGCATGGACGGCATCGAGCTGCTGCGGGCCGCGCGGGAGATCGATCCGCATCTGGTCGGCATCATCATGACCGGTGACGGAACCATCGCGACGGCGGTCGAGGCCATGAAGGCGGGGGCACTCGACTACATTCTCAAGCCGTTCAAGCTCAGCGTCGTCATTCCCGTGCTGGAGCGCGCGCTCGCGGTGCGGCGCCTGCACCTGGAGAATGCGGAGCTGGCGCTGCGGGTCCGCGAGCGGACCCTCGAGCTCGAAGCCGCCAACCGGGAGCTCGAGGCATTCGCCTATTCCGTCGCGCACGATCTGCGCGGTCCGCTCTCGGTCATCGTCGGCTATGCGGAGACGCTGATCGAGGATCATTCCGCGCAATGGCCGGACCAGCCGCGGCAGCTGGCCGGCGCCATCCTGGCAAGCGGCGAGCACATGCAGCGCCTGATCGACGGACTGTTGCGCCTGTCGCAGTTCGGCCGCCAGCCGCTGTCGAAGGGGCCGGTCGATACCAGAGCACTCGTCGGCGAGGTCGTCGACGAACTGCGCCGGCAGCATGCCGGCCGTGAGGTCTTCGTCCATGTCGGCGAAATTCCCGGATGCGTCGGCGATCAGGCACTGCTGCGGCAGGTGCTCGTCAATCTTCTTTCCAATGCGTTCAAGTTCACCCGCACCCGGGAGAAGCCGCTGGTCACGGTGATCGGCTGGACCGAAGGGCGCGAAACGGTCTATTGCGTGCGCGACAACGGCGCCGGCTTCGACATGCAGCAGGCCGACAAGCTGTTCGCGGCGTTTCAGCGATTTCACGATTCCGATGAGTACGAGGGCACGGGGATCGGCCTCTCGATCGCATCGCGCATCGTGCAACGCCATGGCGGACGCATCTGGGCCAGCGCCGAGGTGGGCAAGGGGGCGGCGTTCTATTTCAGCATTCCGGACTGAAGCGCCGCATTCGATCTTGATTTGCGTCAATGTTGCTGCCGGTGAAGGCTGCTCTGCTGGCTGTTGCCCGGGTGCGGTGCGTGCTAGTCTGGCGTGTGCCCGCGGGCTTCGCATGCAGGAGTGGCCGCCATGACAAGTGCTTCGGATACGTCTCACCATCCCAGTCTCGGCTCGGGCATCACCGCGCTGCATGCCAAATGGGGATGGATCGTCGCGCTCGGTGTCGTTTATCTCGTCGCCGGCTTCGTAGCGCTCGGCAGCATGGTCATGGCGACGGTGGCGAGCGTGATCGTGGTCGGTGCGATGATGATCGTGGCCGGGGTCACCGAAATCATCGGGGCGTTCCAGATGAAGAGCTGGGGCAAGTTCTTGATCTGGGCCCTGCTCGGCGTGCTCTACGTCGTCGCGGGCTTCCTGACCTTCGAGAATCCGCTGTTCGCCGCCGTCCTGCTGACGCTGTTCCTCGGCGCCTCGCTGCTCGCTTCCGGCGCGGTCAGGTTGTTTCTCGCCTTCAGCATGAAGCGCGAAAGCCCGTGGGTGTGGGTGGCGCTCTCGGCCGTGATTACGCTGCTGCTCGGATTGTTGATCCTGG
Organism: Bradyrhizobium sp. B025; assembly: GCF_042257955.1. NCBI lineage: Bacteria > Pseudomonadati > Pseudomonadota > Alphaproteobacteria > Hyphomicrobiales > Nitrobacteraceae > Bradyrhizobium > Bradyrhizobium sp. B025. The sequence goes on from NZ_CP170150.1 coordinate 2,558,886, forward strand.
CGCGCTGGCCGGTCAACAGCGTCTACATCCTCGGCCTGTTCCTCGGCATCGATCTGATCATGGCGGGCGCGGGCTGGGTCAGCCTGGGCTTCAGCCTGCGGCGGCGCCACACTAGCTAACCAGCAACTCGACGCAAGACCGTGTTGCGGAACTCCGGTGATCTGACGCGCTGACAAAAAGCAGCGCGTCGCGCGTTCGCCTGATGGCGTCGCGCGGCGATAATCATCGGGGAGAAACCATGAAAGCCGCTTTGGCCCTGGCCGCAGCATTGGCTGCCGCCTGCCTGTCCACGCCCGCTTCCGCACAGAAATCCTACGGTCCCGGCGTCAGCGACACCGAGATCAAGATCGGCAACACCATGCCCTATAGCGGGCCGGCTTCGCCGCTCAGCATCACCGGCAAGGTCATCGCGGCCTATTTCGACGAGGTCAACGAGAAGGGCGGCGTCAACGGCCGCAAGCTCAATCTGATCTCGCTCGACGACGCGTTCTCGCCGCCCAAGACCATGGAGGCGGCGCGCCGGCTGGTCGAGAGCGACGGCGTCGCCTTCATCTTCGCCACCATGGGCACGGCGCCGAGCTCGGCGATCGCGAAATATCTCAACAGCAACAAGGTGCCGCAGCTCTTCTTGATCAGCTCCGCCTCGAAGTGGAACGATCCCGTCAACATGCCGTGGTCGATGGCGCTGCCCTGGGCGCCGAACTACACCAGCGAGGCCGCGATCGACGTCGCCTATGCCCGCGCCAAGAACCCGAATGCGCGGTTCGCCGTGCTCTATCAGAACGACGACGCCGGCAAGGAATATCTGCGCGGCGTCAAGGAAGCGCTCGGCGCTGACGCCGACAAGGCGATCGCGATGGCCTCGAGCTTCGAGGTTGCCGATCCGACCGTCGATTCCCAGGTGCTGACGCTCGCCAACACCAAGGCCGATGTCTTCCTGATCTATTCGGTGACGCCGCGCGCCTGCGCGCAGGCGGTCCGGAAGGCGCACGAGGTCGGCTGGCAGCCGCAGCGCTTCATCGCCAGCGGCTGCGCCAACAAGGCCACCGTGATGGTGCCGGCCGGCCTCGATGCCGGCAAGGGCGTGCTGTCGCTCGGCTCGCTCAAGCCGTTCGTCGAGGCGCCGAAGGACGATCCGGCGATGACGGCCTATATCGACTTCATGAAGAAGCGCCTGCCCAATGCCGACATCAATAATGTCGCCGGTCTCTACGGCTACACCGTCGCCGAGGCCCTGGTGGTCCTGCTGAGGCAGTGCAAGGACAATCTGACGCGCGAGAACATCATGGCGCAGGCGGCCAACTTAAAGAGCGTGCCGCTGTCGCTGCTGATGCCCGGCATCACGCTCAACACCACGCCGCAGGATTTCCGCCCCATCAAGGACGGCTATATGCTCCAGTTCGACGGCAACGACTGGGTCGTGGCGAGCGAGCTGTTGCGCGGGACGTGAGGCGAATAGGCCGGCAAGCAACCACGGAGAAGGTGCACCCTCTCCCCCCTATGGGAGAGGGTGGATGCGCGAAGCGCAGCCGGGTGAGGGGTATCTCTCCGCGACTCGTCTCTACATTTGAATGCGCGGATACAACCCCTCATCCGGCGCTTCGCGCCACCTTCTCCCACAAGGGGAGAAGGGAAGAGGCATCTGCTTTGGCGGCACGAACAGGAGACCCCAATGGACTTTCAACACTCCGCCCGTTCGCTGGAGCTCCAGGAGCGCGTCCGCCGGTTCATGCGGACGCATGTCGAGCCGGTCGAGGAGCTCTATTACGAGCAGGTGAAACCGGAAGCCACGCGTTACAAGACGCCGCAGGTGCTGCAGGACCTGAAGCGGCTGGCGCGCGAGCAGGGGCTCTGGAACCTGTTTCTGTCAAGCGAGCACGGACCCGGATTGACCAACCTCGAATACGCGCCCGTGAAGGAAATCATGGGCCGCATCCTCTGGGCGCCCGAGGTCTTCAACTGCTCGGCGCCTGATGTCGGCAACATGGAGGTGCTGGCGAATTACGGCACGCCGGCGCAGCAGGAGCGCTGGCTGACGCCGCTGCTGGAGGGGCGCATCCGCTCCGGCTTCTCGATGACGGAGCCGCAGGTCGCCTCCAGCGACGCCACCAACATCCAGTGCGAGATCAGGCGCGATGGTGACAGCTACGTCATCAACGGCCGCAAATGGTTCACGTCAGGCGCCATGAACGAGGATTGCGAGATCCTGATCGTGATGGGCAAGACCGCGCCCGATCATCCCGACCGCCATCGTCAGCAATCCATGATCCTGGTGCCGAAGGCGACGCCGGGCGTGCGCATCGTCCGCGACATGCTGACCTACAGCTACGACGACGCCCCGGTCGGCCATCCCGAGATCGTCTACGACAACGTCCGCGTGCCCGCGGAGAACATCCTGCTCGGCGAGGGCCGCGGCTTCGAGATCGCGCAAGGGAGGCTCGGCCCCGGCCGCATCCATCACTGCATGCGGCTGATCGGTTGCGCCCAGCGTGCGCTGGAATTGATGTGCCAGCGCTCCGTGTCGCGCGTCGCTTTCGGCAAGCCGCTGGCCGAGCAGGGCTCGGTGCGCGAGGACATCGCCAACTCCTTCTGCGAGATCGCGCAGGCGCGGCTCTTGACGCTGCAGGCCGCCGACAAGATGGATCGCGAGGGCAACAAGGCGGCGCGCGACCTGATCGCCGCGGCCAAGATCGTGGTGCCCAGCATGGCCGCCCGCGTCATCGACCGCGCCATCCAGATCCACGGCGCCGCCGGCGTCTCGCAGGACACCTTCCTCGCCCGCGCCTATGTCTACGCCCGCTTCATCCGCATCGGCGACGGGCCTGACCAGGTGCATCTGGCCGCGGTCGGCAAGGAGCTGATCAGGCGGGGCGGGGTGGGCGTGGCGTAACGACCCGGGCGCCGTGAACTAACCCAGTCGCTCCCCGATTTCGACTTGATCGGCCGATGGCAGCGCCGCTCTCTCGCGGGAAATCAGTCTTCGCGACTGGCAAGCTTGCGATAGACCGCGAAATCGTCAAGCGCCGGCGCCTCGCCACGCCGGACGTTGGAATTGATGTCGGGCCCGATAACCAGCGATGTACCGAGACCGGCATAGATGTATCGCGCGCCGAATGCCTTCTTCAGCGCCGCAAACGTCGGTTCACCCGTGCAGTGACCGGGGGCAATGTTCTCGACCCGGAACTTGTCCTTGAGGGCGATCACGATCTTCTCGATGGCGTCGTCGGTGGCAACCACAAGGTGGAAGCCGCCGGCAACGAGATGAATCTTCGGATTGATGACTGTTGCGGCCTCTACGATGCGTTCGATTCCGGGATGCGAACAGCCGACCACGAGAACCACACCATCCGGCGTGTTCACGGCAAGAGAAAGTTCCTTGAGTTCCTTCGTCCCGGGAAGATCGGAGATCAGAGCGATCAGGGTGATGCCCGGCATGATCTCCGTCGTCTGATCGATCAATTGGAAGTTGGCAGTGGGCCAGGCGGTGCCGAACTCTATGATTTTCGGCGGTTTGCCGCTGTAGTATCGCATCTCCTCGGGCAGGGAGTCGTCCTTGCGATAGAACGTCGAGGGGAGCGATGAACCGTAGATGCCAAATCCTTCCTTGGGTGCGTAAATCGTGATCTTCGGGTTCACACTCAGGACATGGCTCAATCCAGCCATGTGATCGGCGTGACGATGGGAGAGAACGACGAAATCGAGCGTGGTAAGATCAACCCCCTTCGCCTTGACATTCTTCTCGAAGATCTCGGCGTTATCTCCAGTGTCAAAGAGAATGCGCTTTCCTGCGACTTCCACCAGCGCAGAGAAACCCCAGTCCTTTGTCATTGCTGGATCGGCGCCGAACGCGTCATACAAGATCGTAATCCTGCCGTTCGGCTCAGCTGCGATGGTGGCCGGAGAGATCGCCGTCGTGGCGCACATCGAAAGGGCGGCGATGAAAATCCATCTTGCGAATTTCATGGTCGTGCCTCCTCTTCGGTTGGGATGGGCCGAAACAGTACTCCTGTAGCTTGCCTGCGGCGCATTGCGTGCGCGGGGCCTCCGCCTGACGACGGTTTCGGCCTAATGCGTTATCTTCGGATGCTATCGACCAACCGGCAACACGATATTTGCACGCTAAAGACTTAACCCTTTCGGCGGCTCCAAAGCCGGGAGCGCGTCAATACCCCCAGGTCGTCGCGATCTCGTTGTTTGTATGCGCGCGGTCGTTTGCCTGCGCGATCTTCTTGATTTTGGAGCTGCACGATCCCTTCACGGGACTCCTCGGGATTGCAAGCTCGATACTGCGCACTTTTACCGCCGTACTCACACGGTCGCGCTATTTAGCGGTGGCTCTCGTCGGTCATTCTGCTGACGCAATCCCTGTCTTAGACGGCGAGAATTAAAACACTCCGTGGGACCGCTCTGGTTCCCACAACGGTTCCGTAGCCAGGGGTTGGCTCGAATCCGCAAAAGATTGGCGCAAGTTCCTGAACGCTTCAGCGTTCGCTTGTTCATGTCTTGCGGCATCCGGAACCGGACGATCGAGAAAATCAAAGGAGATATAATGGTGTTCCGCTCGAGCGCCGCAATTTGCGGCGCCGTGGTTGCGCTTGCCGTTTCTGTTACCGTTGCTCGAAGTGAAACGGGTGGAGCTCACTCAAGCGCTATCGTCAATGCCGCCTCTGGGGATGCGATCGTTGGCGCAGCATCCATGTACAATCCGTTCAAGCCCGGCAAGGAGGAGGGCGGCCCAAGCACAGCCTCGGGCGAGCGTTATGATCCCTCGCTGTGGACGGCTGCCATCAAGACGAGTTTGCGTCAGAAATTTGGTGGGGTCCAATTTGGCGCTCGGCCGAAATATGCTCTCGTCGAGGCCGCAGGCAAGAAGGTCATCGTCAAGATAAACGACGTGGGGCCGCTCAGGCCTGGCCGCATCATTGATCTCAATGAGCGGACGATGCGCCATTTCGATCCGAGCCTGGAGCTCGGGGTCATTCCCGACGTAACAGTGAGGCCGCTTTCCGGCGACGATTGGATTCCCGGACCGGTTGGCTGAACAAAGAGGCAGAGCACAGCCGTTCGGGACGGAAGGGTACGGTTCGGCGAACTGCACCGCCGCCATGGTGACATCATGCCGGTGTTTTGCCGGACGAGTCAAATCGACTTCGTAAAATCCGCACAGTGTCGCGCCGCCGGCCAAGCTATTGAAAAAACTGTCCCCGGCTACTGTGCATGGGGTTGTTTTCGCGTTTTTTGTCTGGGGCATGCCCCCGCCGGCTTCACGGCGGCGAACGCGCCGCTATCCCGCCCTGGCGGCGCGGGCATCCGACCGCAGGTTCTGGAAGAACTTCTCCACCTCGCGCGACAGCGTCTCCGCGGTCGCGGTCAGGCTGCTCGCCGCGGTCAGCACGGAGGATGCCGCCGTATCGGTCTCGCCGATGGCGTCGCGCAGCGAGGTGATGTTGGCGACCAGCGTCTCGTTGCCCTGGGCGGCGCTTTGCGCGTTGGAGGAGATCTCGCGCGTCGCCTGGTCCTGCTGGCCGACGGCGCCGGCGATCGCCGAGGTGACCTCGTTGATCTCGCGCACCGCGCCGCCGATCTCGCGCACGGCATCGACCGCGTTGCGGGTGGAGGCCTGGATCATGGAGACGTTCTCACCGATCTCGGCGGTCGCCTTGGCGGTCTGGCCTGCGAGCGCTTTCACTTCGTGCGCGACAACGGCAAAGCCGCGGCCGGCGTCGCCGGCGCGGGCGGCCTCGATGGTGGCGTTGAGCGCTAGCAGATTGGTCTGCTCTGCGATCGCCTGGATCAGGTTGAGCACGCCGTCGATGCGCTGGGTGGCGGCGGCGAGGCTCTCGATCTCCGAGATCGATTTCTCGGTGCGCTGGCCGGTCTGCTCGACCGCGCCGGCGCTCTGCCGGACCTGCCGGCCGATCTCTTCGACGGAGGCCGACAGCTCCTCGGCCGCGCCTGCGACCGCCGTGACATTGTGCGAGGCCTGCTGGCTGGCGTTTGCGGCCATGCCGGCCCGGTTGCTTGCATCCGCGGTGACGCGCGTGATGGTCTGCGCGGTCTCGCGCATGACCGAGGCGTTGTCGCCGAGGCCGCGCATGATCGCGCCGATCGCGTCGCGAAACTCCTCGACGGATTGTTCGATATGGCGGGCGCGCTGCTCGCGCGCGGCGGAATCCTGCGAGACCTGCGAGGCGAGGTTGCGGTTGCGCCCCATCGCGTCCTGGAAGATCTGGATCGCGCGGGCCAGCCCGCCGATCTCGTCGGCGCGGTTGCCGTACGGCACCACGACGTTCTCGGCGCCATCGGCGACCTGCTTGATGGTGGCGGTGATCGAGGCGAGCGGCCGGGCGATCGAGCGGGCGATGATGACGATGCCGATCACGACGAGCGCCAGCGCCACGCCGGCAAGGCTGGTCAGGACGAAGGACAGGGTGCGATTGGTCTCGGTCTGCCGGGCGATCTGTTTGCCGCGCTCGGCATAGACCTTGGACAGCGCCTCGAGATCCTTGTTCAGCGCCGAGCGCACGGCGCGGTTGGCGTCGTTGTCGCCCCATTCGCGGCCCGCGGCCGCATTGATTTCGACGCCGCGGCGGACCAGCTCCTTGCGAAACTCGACGAACTGCTCGATGCGCTTCCTGAAGGTGGCGAACTGCTCGGCATCGTCGTCCCTGACGATGGTTTCCCAGCGCTTCACGACGTCGAGGATCTGCGCGTTGAACTTGAGCAGGCCCTCGCCGTATTTCTTCACGACGGCAGGCTCCGTCGACATGTAGACGCCGCGCGATTCCATCACCACCGCATAGACCAGCGAGTTGACGCGCTCGACGTTCAGCGCGGCCGCGTTCGCCGTCTCGATCGCGCTGATCAGGTCGGCGCTGCGGCGGCTGTTGTAGTCGGACAGCATCGCAATCGCCGCCGTGAGCAGTGCGAACAGCGCGAAGATCGCATAGAGCTTGGTGGCAAGCGTGAAGCGGCCGGCCAGGCCGGCGGCATTCCCAGATTGGTCGATGGTCATGGTTTTCAGGGGCCCGAATGGCCTGAGGCGGCCGGTGAGCGCGGTCGTGTAAAAATCTATGCAAAACTATGCAGAACGAAGATGGACGCGGCGTTAACGCGCCTTTGTCCTTGGTCGAAAGAAAGGTAAGTTATTTCAGCGTCTTGATCCGAAGGTATAGTTTCAGGATAGTCCTGGAGTCGGCCTTTGGCCGACGAACCCCGGAGGGGACCTTGGTCTATCGCCATACCATCGACGCCACGACCTATGCCTTCCCGGATCTGCGCGACCTGCTCGCCAAGGCGACGCCGCCGCGCTCCGGCGACCGGCTGGCCGGAATTGCCGCTGCCAGCGCCGAGCAGATGATCGCGGCGCGGATGGCGCTCGCGGATGTTCCGCTCGGACAGTTCTTGCAGGAAGCGCTCATCCCCTACGAGACCGACGAGGTCACCCGCCTCGTCATCGACAGCCATGACGCAAGGGCCTTTGCGCCGGTGGCCTCGCTCACGGTCGGCGCCTTCCGCGACTGGCTGCTGTCGGACGCAGCGACGCCCGAGATCCTGCGCAAGCTCGCCCCCGGCATCACGCCGGAAATGGCGGCCGCGGTCTCGAAACTGATGCGCAACCAGGATTTGATCCTGGCGGCGCGGAAATGCGAGGTGACCACCGCCTTCCGCAACACCATCGGGCTGAAGGGGCGGATGAGCACGCGGCTCCAGCCCAACCATCCGTTCGACGATGCCAGGGGCATCACCGCCTCGATCCTCGACGGCATCCTGCTGGGGGCCGGCGATGCCTGCATCGGCATCAATCCCGCCAGCGACGACCCGACCGTCATCGCCCAATTGCTGCGCCTGCTCGACGAGATCATCGCGCGGCTGAAGATTCCGACGCAAGGCTGCGTGCTCACCCATGTCACGACGACGCTGTCGCTGATCGGGCAGGGCGTGCCGGTCGACCTCGTCTTCCAGTCGGTCGCCGGCACCGAGGCCGCCAACCGTAGCTTTGGCGTCGATCTCGACTTGCTCCGGGAGGCGCAGGAGGCCGGGCTGTCGCAGCGGCGCGGCACGGTCGGGCAGAACGTGATGTATTTCGAGACCGGCCAGGGTTCGGCGCTGTCCGCCAATGCCCATCACGGCGTCGACCAGCAGACCTGCGAGGCGCGCGCCTATGCGGTCGCACGCGCCTATGCCCCGCTGCTGGTCAACAGCGTGGTCGGCTTCATCGGCCCGGAATATCTCTACGACGGCAAGGAAATCATCCGGGCGGGGCTGGAGGATCATTTTTGCGGCAAGCTGCTCGGCCTGCCGCTCGGGGTCGACATCTGCTACACCAACCACGCCGAGGCGGACCAGGACGACATGGACAACCTGCTGACGCTGCTCGCCGCCGCCGGCGTCACCTTCATCATGGGCGTCCCCGGCGCCGACGACGTCATGCTGAATTACCAGTCGACGTCTTTTCACGACGCGCTCTATGTCCGCGACGTCTTCGGTTTGCGCCGCGCGCCGGAATTCGACGACTGGCTGGCGCAGTCGGGCATCGTGGGCGCCGATTTCCGCCTTGCCGGCGATGCAGGCCTGCTGCCCGATTTTGCCTCCCGGCTGATCGCCTGAGGTGAGGGAGGCGCCAGCTCGCCCCCGGAAACCATTGGCCGCTCTCGGAATTAAGCTCACGCCACAATATTGAGAAATTCCGGCGACAGCATTACGCTATGTGTCTGGCTGGCAATTTCCGCAACCAGGTCGAGCGTGGCGGGGGAGCTTTGATGCGAGCTGAAAGCAACGGTACGTCGCGGCGGATTCTTTGCGTGTTTCCGCGTTACACATCGTCGTTCGGTACGTTCGAGCATTCCTATCCGCTGACCGACGGCGTCCGCGCCTTCATGCCGCCGCAGGGGCTTTTGCTGCTCGCGGCCTATCTGCCCGAGGACTGGCAGGTCAAATTCGTCGACGAGAACCTGCGCCGCACCACGAAAGAGGAGTTCGGCTGGGCGGAAGTCGTCTTCGTCAGCGGCATGCACATCCAGCGCCAGCAGATGAACGACATCTGCCGCCGCGCCCATGAATTCGATCTCCCGGTTGCGCTCGGCGGGCCCTCCGTCAGCGCCTGCCCGGATTATTATCCGTCCTTCGACTATCTGCATGTCGGCGAGCTCGGCGACGCCACCAACCAGCTGATCGAGATTCTGTCGCGCGACATCTCGCGCCCCGAGACCCAGGTGGTGCTGACCACCAAGGACCGGGTGCCGATGACGGAGTTTCCGATCCCGGCCTACGAGCTTGCCGACGTGAAGAAATACTTCCTCGGCAGCATCCAGTATTCAAGCGGCTGTCCCTATCAGTGCGAGTTCTGCGACATCCCCGGCCTCTACGGCCGCAACCCGCGCATCAAGTCGCCGGAGCAGATCATCGCCGAGCTCGATCGCCTGCGCGAATGCGGCATGACCGACACGGTCTATTTCGTCGACGACAATTTCATCGGCAATCGCAAGGCGGCGATGGACCTGCTGCCGCATCTGATCGAATGGCAGAAGAAGACCGGCTACGTGGTGCGGCTCGCCTGCGAGGCGACGCTCAACATCGCCAAGCGCCCCGAGATCCTGGAGAAGATGCGCGAGGCTTATTTCATCACCATCTTCTGCGGAATCGAGACGCCCGATCCCGATGCGCTGAAGGCGATGCACAAGGACCACAACATGATGGTCCCGATCCTGGAGGGCGTGCGCACCATCAACTCCTACGGCATGGAGGTGGTGTCCGGCATCATCATGGGGCTCGACACCGACAAGCCGAACACCTCGGAGGCGCTGCTCGCCTTTGTCGAGGAGTCCCGGATTCCGCTGCTCACGATCAACCTGCTCCAGGCGCTGCCGAAGACGCCGCTGTGGGACCGTCTGGAGCGGGAAGGGCGCCTGATCGAGGACGACGGCCGCGATTCCAACGTCGACTTCCTGCTGCCCTATGACGACGTCGTCGCATCCTGGAAGCACGCCATGGGCGTCGCCTACGAGCCTGAGAAGGTTTACGCGCGCTTCCAGTATCAATGCGACCAGGTTTATCCTCACCGTCTCAAGATGCCGGTGCCGGACGAGATGAAGACCTGGCCCAACATCAGGCGCGGTCTCGTCATGCTGCGCAACATCTTCTGGAAGGTCGGCGTGCTCGGCGACTACAGGCGCGTGTTCTGGAAGTTCGCGTTGGGTCGCATCAAGCGCGGCGACCTCGAAGGCCTGATCGGCTGCACCCTGATCGCGCACCATCTCATCACCTTTGCGCGCGCGGCCTCCAGCGGCAAGCAGAACGCCTCGAACTATTCGATCCGGCTGCGCGAGGCTTCCGTTCCCGCCGAATGACGCAACATGTCTGATCCGGCCGTCCCGCGCCGCCCGACCCTCGATCTGCGGTCGTTCACGCCTGCGCGCGTTGCACTCGGCCGCAGCGGCGCAAGCGTGCCGACACGCGCGCTGCTCGACTTCACGCTGGACCACGCCCGCGCCCGCGATGCCGTGCATGCAGTCTTCGACGTACCGCGGCTGCTCGCGGATCTCGGTGCGCTCGGCCTCGCCGTCACCGAGGCGAGGAGCCAGGCGGCCGACCGCAGGGACTATCTGCGGCGGCCGGATCTGGGGCGGCAGCTTGATGCCGGCTCAATCGAGGCTCTGGCGCGAATTGCCTCAAGGCCATGCCAGCTTGCGATCGTGATCGGCGACGGCCTGTCGGCGGCGGCGGTCCACGCCCATGCGGTGGCGCTGGTGACGCGCCTGCTGCCGCTGCTCGCAGCCGACGATGCTGTCGCGCTCGGCCATGTTGTCGTCGCCTCCGGCGCGCGCGTCGCGCTCGGCGACCAGATCGGCGCCATTCTCGGCGCGCGCATGGTCGTGACGCTGATCGGCGAGCGGCCCGGCCTGTCCGCGCCCGACAGCCTCGGCGCCTATCTGACCTTCGCGCCGACGCCGGGCCGCACCGATGCCGAGCGCAATTGCGTGTCGAACATCCACCACGCTGGGTTGAGCAATGACGAGGCCGCCTTCAAGATCGCCTGGCTCCTCCGGGAGGGGCTGGCAAGGGAGGTCACCGGCGTCGCGCTGAAAGACGAGAGCGCGGACCGGGCGCCGCGTCGAATTGGCACGTCCTTGCCCGAATAACGGGCATTCCGGCAAAATCGCTACATCTTGATCGATTTGGCCACACTTCGCCTGCTTGCGAGGGAGGCTATGGACCTGCTAAACCCCTCGCGGCGATTTTCCGCGCATTTTCAAGGGGCAAGCCTCCCATTGGTATGGCGTTTTCAAGCCGTTCGCGGAGCGCAATAAGCTCACAGACCGAGCCGTTTTAGGAACTGGATAAGGCATGCTCGAAAAGCACAGCGAGAGTGAGGTTCATGTCGACAAGGTCGAGCAGGGACCCGCGTCCTCCATCGCCTTCGGGTTGGAGCGCATCGGGCTGATCGCCGTCCGGGCGCCGATCGTCTCCTGCATCGTCCTGTTCGTCCTGATCGTGGGCGCCGTTTTCGGCATCCACCGGATCAAGATCGACGATTCGCTGTCGCAGCTGTTCCGCTCCGACACCCGCGAATTCCACCAGTACGAAGAGGTGACGAAGAAGTTTCCGGCCGAGGAGTTCGACGTCCTCGTCGTGGTCGAAGGCAAGAACCTCCTGGCTCGGAACAACCTCGAGAAGCTGCGCGACTTCATCACCGACATGCAGCTGGTCGAAGGCACCCGCGGGCTGGTCTCGCTGTTCTCGGCGCGCCAGGCGCCGGCCCCGGGCAAGCTGCCGGCGGCGCTGTTCCCGCCCGAGCTGCCCGAGGGCGCGGCCTATGACAAGTTCATCGAAACCGTCAAGAACAACGAGATCATCCGCGGCAAGCTGTTGTCGGAGGACGGCACGCTGGCGCTGATCGTGCTGTCGCTCGATCCGGAAGTGGTCGCCTCCAGCAAGCTGACCAAGACCGTCGCCGACATCCGCGCGCTGATGAAGGAGGATCTCGGCGACACCGGGCTCAACGTGCAGCTGTCCGGCGTGCCGGTGATGCAGCTCGAGATCCGCAACGCGGTCGAGCGCGACGGGCTGACCTACAACATCCTCGGCATTCTCGCCGGCTGCGTCATCGCCATCATCTTCTTCCGCAAGATCTCGTTCATGATCGCGGCCGCGTTCCCGCCGATGATCGCGATCCTGTTGGCGCTCGGCGCGCTCGGCTGGGCCAATTTTAATCTCAACATGTTCCTGAACGTGATGACGCCGCTCATCATGGTCATCAGCTTCTCGGACTCGATGCAGCTGACTTTCGCCGCGCGCGACCGGCTGATCGCGGGCCAGGACAAGTTCACCGCGTTCAAGAACGCCGTGCTCGTGGTGGGACCCGCCTGCGTGCTGACGCACGGCACCGCCGGTATTTCCTTCATCGCGCTCCAGTTCTCCAGCTCCGACCTGATCCGCAAGTTCGGCGAGGCGGGGCTCGCCGCCACCATCATCGCGCTGGTCGCGGTGCTGTCGCTGGTGCCGGTGTTCGGCGTGCTGTTCGTGCGCAACGAGAAGGTCTTCGCGGTCAAGTTCCAGGGGGCGGACGCCGGCGTCCAGGCGCTACGCAATTTCTGCTACTGGATCGCGGTGCGCATGGTCGGCCGGCCAGGCCTGTTCAGCCTGATCGCGGTGCTGTTCGTCGGCGGCCTCGGCGTCATCTACGCCAATCTGGAGCCCCGCTACCGGCTTGCCGACCAGGTGCCGGACAAGCGCCAGGCGGTCGCCGCCAGCGACCGGCTCGACGCCAAGCTCACCGGCGCCAACCCGGTCAACGTGCTGGTCCAGTTCCCCAAGGGTGAATCGCTCTATTCGCCGGAGACGCTGCAGACGATCGCCGACGTGCATGCGACCGTGGAGAAGGCGGCCGGTGTCGGCAACGTCTGGTCGGTCGAGACCCTGCGCCGCTGGCTCGCGGAAAAGGCCGGCAGCGCCGACGTTGCGACGCTGAAGGAATATATCGGCGTCATTCCCGAGCATCTGGTGCGGCGGTTCATCGACGCCGAGCAGGATGCGGTCGTCGTCGCAGGCCGCGTGCCGGACAAGGATTCCAGCCAACTCCTGCCGATCGTGGACAAGCTCGATTCCGAGCTCGACGCCGTCCGCAAGAAGCATCCCGGCTACGAGGTCGCGGTGACGGGCCTTGCCGCCATCGCGGCGCGCAATTCGGCCAGCATGATCGAGAAGCTGAACCGTGGGCTCACCGTCGAATTCGCGCTGGTCGCGATCTTCATCGGCCTCGCCTTCCGCTCCTGGGTGGTGATGTTCGCCTGCATCCTGCCGGGCATCTTCCCTGTCGTGATGTCGGGGACGGTGCTGTGGGCGATGGGCGAGGGGCTGCAATTCGCCAGCGTCGTCGCGCTCACCGTCTCGTTCGGCCTGGGATTGAGCGCCACCATCCACTTCCTCAATCGCTTGAGGCTGGAGAGCAAGCCGGGCGTCGGCTCGGCGCTCGCGGTGGAGCGGGCGACCGTGCTGGTCGGACCGGCCTTGATCCTGACCACGGTGGTGCTGGCCTGCGGCCTCGTCGTCACCGTGTTCTCCGACTTGCCGTCGCTGCGGCTGTTCGGCTGGCTCAGCGCCTTCTCGATGGTCATGGCCCTGGTCGCCGACCTCTTCATCCTGCGGCCGACGGCGATGTGGCTGATCAACCTGCACGCCAAGCTTCAGGGCGCGGACAAGCGCGCGATCTAAGCGCGGGGCGGCGAACGCTGCCCTGTGCTCAGGCTTCGATGCGGATGATGCCGTACGGGTTGAACTTGAAGTCGTCGTCGGCGTAGTCCTGTTCCCGCGAGAGTGTAAGCTTGCGATCGCGCAGCGTCGGGTCGATGCCGCGCGCGGCCATCGCGTTTGCGATCTCCTCCATGAGCATCACCGCGGACCATTCGTTGCCGCGCGATTTCGCGACATAGATCTCCGGTAATCCGACGAGGTGATAGCCGACGGTCTCGTAATAGCGATCGCCGCCGAGCGGGCGCTTGGCGAAGGCAAGACGACAGGCCTTCGCGAGGGCGAGCGTCATGCCAAGGCCCTCGCTGGTCTTTGCGCCTGTGCGTGCCTGATCGGCGAGACTGCGCCATCGCGCAAGCCCGTGGGCAACGCCTGCGCTTTCGCCCTTCACGGCGGTGGCACCGGCCTCGATCATCTCCTCGACGATGCGCAACGCCGCGGCCGAATAGGTGACCGTCTTCTGCTGGTCCATCGGCGGGCTCAGCACGTAGAGCACCGATTTGTGGTTGGCCACGGCTGCTTCGTCGGCGGCAGACCATGCATTGGGAAAGACACGGTCCCAGCACACGCCGAACGACCGCTCCATGTGCGGATCGGGCTTGGCTTGCGAATACGTGCGGTCGATCTCGAAGTTGAAATCCGCGATCGTCCTGGCCACCGCCTTCGGTGGCTGCAGCAGGCTGTCGTCCTTGCCGAGGAAGCAGAGCACGTGACGTGGCTTCACGGACGAAGGCTGCATGCTCGTTCCCTGCTGGTCATTTGCGAAGGCGCGACTGGCGACGATAAGGCCGGCGGCCTTGAGCAGATGTCTGCGAATTGGGTCCATGTCCGCAACAATGTCAGCAAAAAGCCCCCGGTTCGCGAGAACCGGGGGCGTGTTCCTCTCGACGCGGGAAGGGCTTCAGCCCTTCGTCATCGTGATGTTGACGCCGCGGATCTCGCCCTTGGAGCTGATCTGCACCGTCTGCTTGGTGCCGTTGGTGCGCAGCGACAGGTTGGCGGCGAAGCCGTTGGCCTCGACGAACACCTCGATCTGGCCGCCGCCGGCGGTGCCCTGGAGATTGCCGAAGATGTTGCGGCTGGCCTCGCTCCAGTTGCCGGAGATGCGGTCGCCCTGGCTCGTCACGTCGCTGGTGAGGTCGAACTTGTAGCTGTCGGACGCGCAGTGCAGCGCCTGCTTCAGGTTGAGACCGCTGCCGGCGACCTTGTAGTCGGCCTTGCAGCGGATGCGCTCGGTGGAGCCGTCGGACAGCGACACCGTGCCGGTGCCGGTCCACGCGCCGTCAAAACCGGCAAACGGTCCGGACGACTGTGCGTGGCTTGCCGAAACCGAGAAGAGCAGCGCAGCCCCGATGCCGGCCGCCTTGATTGCCAGTCCAGATCGCCCAAAGAATTTCATCACAAATATCCCGTTTTGGAACGACGTCCGCTCAAGATCGGGACGTCTCGCCACATCGAAGGTTTAGTGCTTCGAGCCCGTGTCAGGTTCAAAGCCTGGCCGCCAGAGATGGCGGTTCATGAGGCCTTGCGCCATGCCCGGCGGCTGCGATCTCCCATGTTTCGGCATGTTTCCGGCCGAAACGGAGGGGTTGAGCGATGCAGCTCTGCAACAGGCGTGCAGCAAAATGCGGGCCGCCTGAATTATGACGTAGTATCAACCTCTTACATCTGCCAATGAAGGCGCAGGGAAGACCTGATTTGGTGGGTGTGGCGCCAATTTGGCCGCATTTGCCAGTGCTTGTGCCTTCTCCGAGGCCGCACGCTCCGCGGCGACTTGCCATCAGAACATTCCGTTCCGGTCGTCCGCCCTGTGCTGTCCGGGATTGGTGCGATTCTGCCGTCAGAATGAAGGAATACAATGCGTAAGCTTCTCGTCGCTCTCACCCTGCTGTCGGCGTCCCTTTCCACGGCGGCATTTGCCCAGCAAGGGCGTGGCACGGACTCCGAGCAGAAGGCCTGCACGCGCGATGTGCAGAAGTTCTGCCGTCCGGTCATCGATCAGGGCGATTTCACCATCCTGGCCTGCCTGAAGGAGAACCGGACCAAGATCTCGCAGGCCTGCGACCAAGTTCTGAAGAACCACAACCAGTAAGCTCGGCCACTGGCCCACAAGGGCGGCCCCGGGGCCGCCTTTTTCAGGCCGGATCCGCAGGGCAGCCTTCGAGAGACAGGATTGGTTTTGCGGCCGTATTCCCCTATATGGGGGCCGCGGCGGCATCGCCGGCACGAGCCCGCGCGAGCGAAAAAGCTCTTCCTGTCCAAACGATTGTAAACCAGCCCTCGATGACCTCTGCGAGCGAATTGCGATCCGGCAAGGGTGACCGCGACGAGAATTTTCCCGTCGCGTCCTGGATCATTCATCCGCGTCATCGCGCGCTGATCCTGGCGTATTACAATTTCGTCCGTACTGCCGACGACATCGCCGACCACGCGACGCTGCCAGGCGACCAGAAGCTCGCCTATCTCGACCTGCTCGAGGCGGAACTGCTCGGCAAGGGCGACACCCAGGCCGAAGCCGTCGTCTTGCGGCGCGCGCTCGCCGAGCGCGGCATGGCGCCGCGCCACGCGCTCGACGTGCTCATCGCCTTCCGCATGGACGTCACCAAGCTGCGCTACGAGAACTGGGACGAGGTGATCCACTATTGCCGTTACTCGGCGATGCCGGTCGGCCGTTTCATGCTCGACGTCCACGGCGAGAGCACCTCGACCTGGGCCGCGTCGGACGCGCTTTGCGCGGCGCTCCAGATCAACAACCACCTCCAGGATTGCGGCAAGGATTTTCGCGAGCTCAACCGCGTCTATCTGCCGCGCGATGCGCTGGCCGCGAGCGGCGCCTCGGTCGAGCAGCTCGGCCTTGCCCAGTCGCCGCCGGCGATGCTGGCCTGCCTGCAGTCGCTCGCCGCGCGCAACGAAGCGCTGCTCGACGAGGGCAGGTCGCTAGCTGCGGAGATCCGGGATTTCCGCCTCGGCATCGACGTCGCGGTGATCCAGGCCTATGCCGACCGCATCGTGCGCCTGCTCAAGGTGCGCGATCCCCTGCGTGAGCGCGTGCATCTCAACAAGTTCGAGCTCCTCACCTTCAGCCTCGCCGGCATGATCGGCGAAGTCGGCCGCCGCGCGATCGGACGCAAGGCCATTTCCAGACCGGGGACTGCACATGACGCTTGAGGCGACCTCGCCCGGCGCCAGTTATGGCTCGACCGCATCCGGCAGCTCGTTCTACGCCGCGATGCGCATCCTGCCGCATGACCAGCGCGAAGCGATGTTCCAGATCTACAGCTTCTGCCGGCAGGTCGACGACATCGCCGATTCCGACGGCCCGCGCGAGGAGCGACTCGCCGCGCTTCAGGCGTGGCGCACCGACATCGACGCGCTCTATCAGGGCAATCCGCCGCCGCGGCTGAAGGACTACGTCGCCTCGGTGAAGACCTTCGGGCTCAAGCGCGAGGATTTCCTGGCCATCGTCGACGGCATGGAGATGGACGTGCCGCAGGACATCCGCGCGCCCGACATGGCGACGCTCGATCTCTATTGCGATCGGGTCGCCAGCGCCGTGGGGCGGCTGTCGGTGCGGGTGTTCGGCCTGCCGGAAGAAGACGGCATCCAGCTCGCCTATCATCTCGGCCGCGCGCTCCAGCTCACCAACATCCTGCGCGACATCGACGAGGACGCCGGCCTCGGCCGGCTCTATCTGCCGCGCGAAGCGCTGCTGCATGCCGGCATCACCTCCAACGACCCGAATCGCGTCATCGCCGAACGCGCGCTGCCGAAGGTCTGCCTGCCGCTGGCGCAGCGTGCGAAGGTGCATTTCGAGAAGTCGGACGAGATCATGAACCGCAACAAGCGCCGCACCGTGCGTGCGCCGCGGATCATGTCGAAATACTATCATTCCATTCTGGACCTCCTGATCGCGCGTGGCTTCAACGCGCCGCGCGAGCCGGTGCGTGTGTCGAAGGTCACACGCATCCTGATCCTGCTCCGTTACGCTTTCATCTGATGCAAAACACAGCTCACATCATCGGCGCTGGAATTTCCGGCCTCTCCGCCGCCGTGCGGCTCGCCAATGCCGGCTTCAAGGTCGCCGTGCACGAGGCGACGCACCAAGCCGGCGGCCGCTGCCGTTCTTATTTCGACGGCGCAACCAACCTCACCATCGACAACGGCAATCATCTGCTGCTGTCGGGCAACAGCCATGCGCGCGCCTATGCGCGCTCGATCGGGACCGAGGCGGGCCTGGTCGGCCCTGAAAGCGCGCAGTTTCCCTTCGTCGATATCAAGACCGGGCAGCGCTGGCAGATCGATCTCGGCACCGGCCGGCTGCCGACCTGGGTGCTCGACGAGAGCCGCCGCGTTCCCGACACAGGCCTCACCGACTATCTCAAGCTGGCGCCGCTGATCTGGGCCTCGGAGGAGACGCTGGTCGGCAAGTCCATTCCTTGCGAAGGCGTGCTCTATCAGCGCCTGGTGCAGCCGCTGCTGCTCGCCGCGCTCAACGTCGATCCGCCCGAGGGCTCGGCCGGGCTCGCCGGCGCGATCGTGCGCGAGACGCTGCTTGCCGGCGGACAGGCTTGCCGTCCCTTGATCGCGCGCGACGGCCTTAGCGCCGTGCTGATCGAGCCCGCGGTGAAGTTCTTGCAGGAGCGCGGCCACTCGGTTCAGCTCGGCCATGAGCTGCGCGCGTTCGTGACCAATGACGGCAAGGCCGGCGCGCTGAATTTCGGCGGCGAGGACGTGATCCAGCTCGCCGACGGCGATGTCGTCGTGATGGCGGTGCCGCCGCGTGCCGCCGCCAGCCTGCTGCCGGGCCTGAAGACGCCGACCGAATTCCGCGCCATCGTGAATGCACATTTCCGTTTTGAGCCGCCGCCGGGTTCGCCGCCGATCCTGGGCGTGATCGGCGGCATCGTGGAATGGCTGTTCGCGTTTCCGAACCGGCTCTCGGTGACCATCAGCAACGGCGACCGTCTCGTCGACATGCCGCGCGAGGAACTCGCGCAGACGATCTGGAACGATGTCTGCGAGGCAGGCGGCGTCTCCGGCGAGCTGCCTCCCTGGCAGATCGTGCGCGAACGCCGCGCCACCTTTGCCGCCACGCCGGCGCAGAATGCCCTGCGTCCGGGGCCGGTCACCGCGCTGAAAAACCTGTTCCTCGCCGGCGACTGGACTGCTACGGGATTGCCTGCAACCATCGAGGGATCGGTCCGGTCCGGTGATCGCGCCGCCGATCTGGTGCTGGCCGCACAGCGGCCCTGACGGGAATTTGTCCCGGTCAATTCAAATCAACTATCGGAGTAATCGAGCCAGATGGATTCCTTGAACGCGACCGCCCGCGAAGCCCAGGAATCCAAGATCTTGGAATCGAAGATCTTGGAATCGAGCATTGCGTCCGCCACGCAAGGCGTCCTCGGCTTCCAGCAATCCGACGGCCATTGGGTGTTCGAGCTCGAGGCCGACTGCACGATTCCGGCCGAATACGTTCTGTTGCGCCACTATCTCGCCGAGCCGATCGACACCGTGCTCGAGGCCAAGATCGGCAATTATCTCCGTCGCGTGCAGGGCGCCCATGGCGGCTGGCCGCTCGTGCATGACGGCGAGTTCGACATGAGCGCCAGCGTGAAGGCGTACTTCGCGCTGAAGATGATCGGGGATTCCATCGACGCCCCGCACATGGTGCGTGCGCGCGAGGCGATCCACGCCCGCGGCGGCGCCATTCACAGCAACGTCTTCACGCGCTTCATGCTCGCGATGTTCGGCATCGTGACCTGGCGCGCGGTGCCGGTGCTGCCGATCGAGATCATGCTGCTGCCGTTCTGGTCGCCGTTCCACATCAACAAGATCTCCTACTGGGCGCGCACCACCATGGTGCCGCTGATGGTGATCGCCGCGCTGAAGCCGCGCGCGAAGAATCCGAAGGGCGTCGGCATCGACGAGCTGTTTCTCCAGGATCCGCGCTCGATCGGCATGACCGCGAAGGCGCCGCACCAGAGCATGGCCTGGTTCCTGCTGTTCCGTTCGCTCGATGCGATCTTGCGCGTCATCGAGCCGCTGTTTCCGAAGAGCCTGCGCAAGCGCGCCATCGACACCGCGCTCGCCTTCAGCGAGGAGCGGCTCAACGGCGAGGACGGCATGGGCGCGATCTATCCGCCGATGGCCAACCTCGTCATGATGTACGACGCGCTCGGCAAGGACGAGAACTATCCGCCGCGCGCGGTCACGCGCCGGGGCATCGACAAGCTGCTCGTAATCGGCGACGACGAGGCCTATTGCCAGCCCTGCGTCTCGCCGGTGTGGGATACGACGCTGACCGCCCACGCGCTGCTGGAAGCCGGCGGCGACAAGGCCGTGCCTGCGGCGAAGCAAGGCCTCGACTGGCTGATCCCGAAGCAGGAGCTCGAGGTGAAGGGCGACTGGGCCGTGAAGCGGCCCGACGTGCGCCCGGGCGGCTGGGCGTTCCAGTACAACAATGCCTACTATCCCGATCTCGACGACACCGCGGTCGTGGTGATGTCGATGGACCGGATGCGCCGGGAGCACGGCGTCACCGGCTATGATTCCGCGATCGACCGTGGCCGGGAGTGGATCGAGGGCATGCAGAGCGACGACGGCGGCTGGGCCGCCTTCGACGTCAACAATCTCGAATATTACCTGAACAACATCCCGTTCTCGGACCACGGCGCACTGCTAGATCCGCCGACCGAGGACGTCACCGCGCGCTGCGTCTCGATGCTGGCCCAGCTCGGCGAGACCGCCAAGACCAGCAAGCATGTGGCCGACGGGGTCGCCTACCTCCGCAAGACCCAGCACCCGGAAGGGTCCTGGTACGGCCGCTGGGGCATGAACTTCATCTATGGAACCTGGTCGGTGCTCTGCGCCCTGAACATGGCCGGCGTCCGCCACGACGACCCGATGATTCGGAAAGCCGCCGACTGGCTGGCCTCGATCCAGAACAAGGACGGGGGCTGGGGCGAGGACGCCGTCAGCTACCGGCTGGACTACAAGGGCTGGGAAGCCGCCCCCTCGACCGCCTCGCAAACGGCATGGGCCTTGCTTGCCCTGATGGCGGCAGGCGAGGTTGATCACCCGGCCGTCGCCCGCGGGGTGGAGTACCTGATTGCAACACAGAACGAAAAAGGACTGTGGGACGAGCAGCGGTACACCGCCACAGGCTTTCCCCGTGTATTCTATCTACGGTATCATGGTTACTCGAAGTTCTTCCCGCTGTGGGCGCTGGCGCGGTACCGGAACTTGCGGAACACCAACAGCAGGGTGGTAGGGGTCGGAATGTGACTTTGGGGACGGGGGACTATCTTACCGCGGGCAATGCCATTGATCCGCGGCCAATACTCATTGTGACCGGTCTGGTTCAGGAGGCCCGCATCGCGGCGGGCCCCGGAATGGCCGTCATCTGCTCGTCCAGCAGCCCGACCCAGTTGCGGGCGCTCCTGACCGTGGTGGATCCTGAGACGATTCGCGGCGTGATCTCGTTCGGCGTGGCCGGCGGGCTCGACCCGACGCTGCGCTCCGGCGACGTCGTGCTGGCGACCGAGGTGCTGTCAGGCGACACCCGTTGGGCTGCTGGCCTATCGCTCGGCGACGACCTGATCGACCGCCTCACGTCAGGGCGCCGCCGCGTGGTGCGCGGCAGCCTCGCCGGCGCCGAGGAAGTGGTCACCGGGCGGTCCTGCAAGGCGGCGCTGCATTCGGAGACCGGCGCCTCCGCCGTCGACATGGAAAGCCACATCGCGGCCGCCTACGCCGCCGAGGCGGGGCTGCCCTTTGCCGCGGTCCGCGTCATTAGCGACCCCGCCCATCGCGCGCTGCCGGCGCTCGCCCGCGCCGCGATCAAGCCGAACGGCCAGATCGACCTCGCGGCCGTCCTGCGTGGCATCGTGCGCAATCCGACGACGCTGCATGCCCTGGTCTCGACCGGCATCGACTTCAACCGCGCGCTGCGCTCCCTGCGCGGCTGCCGCGACTTCCTGATCGGCACCGAGCTGGTCGACAGCGAGGCGCTGGTCGCCGAGACGGTCTGAGCGTCTCGATCTGACAAAAGAAAAGGCCCGGTCGCCATTGGCGACCGGGCCTTTTTCGTTCGTGGCGTTGTTCTCGCTTACGCCGCCGTCGAGGCCTTCCGTGCGGCCTTCTGCTCGGCGGCGGCGGCCTCGTCCTTGCGGATCTCGGAGAGCTTCTTCTGGACCTGCTCCGAGAAGATGTACTGCGCCGGGCGCTGCTTGCTCATGTCGATCTCCGGCGCCATCGGGCCAGAGGTCTTGACGCCGCGCAGCGACACCCACATCGCCTTCAGCGGGTTGTTCAGCGCTGCGGTCGCCGCGGTCGGCTCGTAGCCGCAATGGGCCATACAGTCGGCGCACTTCTCGTACTTGCCGGTGCCGTAGGTCTCCCAGTCGGTGGTGTCCATCAGCTCCTTGAAGGTCTTGGCATAGCCTTCACCGAGCAGATAGCAGGGCTTCTGCCAGCCGAAGATGTTGCGCGCGGGCATGCCCCACGGCGTGCACTCGTATTCCTGGTTGCCGGCGAGGAAGTCGAGGAACAGGCCGGAATGCATGAAGTTCCACTTCTTGCCCTTGCCCATCGCGAAGACGTCGCGGAACAGCTTCTTGGTCTTGGTGCGGTTGAGGAAGTGCTCCTGGTCCGGCGCGCGCTCATAGGCGTAGCCCGGCGACATCGAGACGCCGACACCGAGCTCGACCGTGAGGTCGAGGAACTTCGCGATCTCCTCGGCCGGATGGCCGTCGAAGATGGTGGCGTTGACGTTGACCGTGAAGCCGCGCGCCTTGGCCGCCTTGATCGCGGAGACGGCGCGGTCGAACACGCCCTTCTGCGACACCGCCTTGTCGTGATGGTCCTTCAAGCCGTCGAGATGCACGGAGAAGAACAAATACGGGGAAGGCTCGAACAAATCGAGCTTCTTCTCGAGCAGCAGCGCGTTGGTGCAGAGCGACACGAACTTCTTGCGCGCGACGAGGCCGCGCACGATCTCGCCGATCTCCTTGTGGATCAGCGGCTCGCCGCCGGGAATGGCGACCATCGGCGCACCGCATTCGTCGGCCGCGTCCCAGCACTCCTGCGCCGTCATGCGGCGGTTCAGGATCGCATCCGGATAATCGATCTTGCCGCAGCCGACGCAGGCGAGGTTGCAGCGGAACAGCGGCTCCAGCATCAGCACGAGCGGATAGCGTTTGCGGCCAAGCAGTTTCTGCTTGAGCAAATAGCCGCCGATACGCATTTCCTTGAAGAAGGGGATAGCCATTACACGTTTCTTTCTGGGCTTGAAATTCGGGTGGGTCAGCTCGCAGCCAGTTCGGCCGGAAGCCGGAATTCGATGTTTTCCTCGCGGCCCGGCAGCACCTGGACCTTGACTGGTCCGATCCGCCGCATCGCTTCGATCACGTCATCCACGAGTACCTCGGGCGCCGAGGCGCCGGCCGTGACGCCGACGGTCCTGGCATCTTTCAACCACTCCGGATTGAGCTCGCTGCCGTCGGCAATCAAATAACTCGCGACACCGGCTTCAGTGCCGATTTCGCGGAGCCGGTTCGAGTTCGAGCTATTGGCAGCGCCCACCACCAAGATCACGTCGACCAGCTTGCTCAAGTCCCTTACCGCAGATTGGCGGTTCTGTGTCGCATAGCAGATATCCCGGATATCCGGGCCTTGAATATCTGTAAAGCGGGCCTGAAGGGCCGAAATGATGTCCCTGGTGTCGTCCACCGACAGGGTGGTCTGGGTGATGTAGGCCACTGGCGTATCCGCCGGCAGCGTGAGGGCGTTAACCTCTTCAACGCTTTGAACAAGCAGCACGGGGGCGGGAACCTGGCCCATCGTGCCCTCGACCTCGGGGTGGCCGGCATGGCCGATCAGGATCAGGGTGCGGCCCTTGGTGATATAGCGCTTCCCCTGATTGTGAACTTTCGTGACCAGGGGGCAGGTGGCATTGAGCACCGGAAGGTCGCGCGCGGCGGCCTCTTCCTCGACGCTGCGGGCGACGCCATGGGCGCTGAAAACGGTCACCGCCTTTGGCGGAACCTCGGACAGCTCCTCGACGAAGATAGCACCCTTGTTCTTCAGGCTCTCGACCACGTATTTGTTGTGCACGATCTCGTGGCGCACGTAGACGGGCGGGCCGAACTTCTCCAGCGCCCGTTCCACGATCTCGATCGCCCGCACCACGCCCGCGCAGAAACCGCGCGGTTGCGCTAGATAAACTTCCATAGGACGCCCATCACGCAAGTTGCACCAATCCGCTTCAAAGTTCCCGGCGGCACCTCGATACTGACCAATGAGTTGCAATATCCGCACCATTGGTTTCGCGCACGCGGTAGCCACCCACCCCCGTCGGGGCTCCGGCGCATGGAGGCGCAATACTTTGTGTCAAAAAATCGGCAGAAAGGAAAGGTCGGATAGACCTTTGGTTCCCCGCCGGCTCAATCGCACGGTATTATAGTATGGAAATTGCCATGAGCAAAATGGCGACATTTGTGCTCACCCCTTCGTCACTTTCCCGCCTCAACTCCCCGGCTATACCGACCGCCCCGCATGATTTTGCCACGGTCCGCGCCGTTTACCTCGAACCTTCTTGCGGCGAGAGCCACTTAAAACAGCAATAGGTTTCGCCCGGGAACTCCGATAAACAGCGGGCGTTTTCGGCAAGCTGTTAACACCAGAAAGAAAAGATGTGCTGCAAAGCGTAGTCGTTGCCATCGTCAGGGCCTGTACCCGGTTTGCCTCCCTCGTCGTCGTTCTCGGGCTCCTGCTTGCGGTGGGGGCCGGCTATTACACGTCCAAGCACTTCGCCATCAACACCGACATCAACTCGCTGATTGCCCAGAATCTGGACTGGCGCCAGCGCGACCAGCAATTCGACCGCGCCTTCGACCGCGACGCGACGATTACGGCAGTGGTCGAGGCAAAGACGCCGGAAATGGCGACCGCGGCATCGGACGCGCTGTTTGCCAAGCTAAAGGACGACAAGACCAACTTCCAGTCGATGCAGCAGCTCGGCACCGGCGAGTTCTTCGAGAAGAACGGCCTCTTGTTCCTGCCGACCGAGGAGGTCGCCAAGGTCACCGGCGAGTTCGAATCGGCGGCGCCCCTGATCGAGATCATGGCGGGCGACCCCTCGATCCGCGGCCTGACCGGCGCGCTGGAGACGGGACTTGCCGGCGTCAAGCGCGGCCAGGTCAAGCTCGACAATACCGCGCGGCCTTTCAACCTGATCGCGCAGACGGTCGAGACCGTGCTCAACAAGGGCAATGCGAGCTTCTCGTGGCGCGAACTCGTCAGCGACGAGCCGCTGTCGGATTCCGACAAGCGCGCCTTCATCGAGTTCAAGCCGATCCTCGACTACAACGCGCTGGAGCCCGGCAAGGGCGCTACCGACGCGATCCGCAAGGCTGCGGCGGATCTGGATTTCGCGACCAAATACCAGGCGCGGGTGCGACTGACCGGCCCGGTGCCGATCGCCAATGAGGAATATGCCACCGTCCAGGAAGGCGCCGTCGTCAACGGCGTCGGCACCGTCCTCGTCGTGCTGCTGATCCTGTGGCTGGCGCTGCACTCGGCGAAGATCATCTTCGCGGTGTTCGTCAATCTCTTCGTCGGCCTTGCCATCACGACCGCCGCCGGCCTGATGATGGTCGGATCGTTCAATTTGCTGTCGATCGCGTTCGCGGTGCTGTTCGTCGGCCTCGGCGTCGATTTCGGCATCCAGTACAGCGTCCGCTACCGCTCGGAGCGCTACAAGCACAACGACCTTTCGGGTGCGCTGGTGCTGGCAGCGAAGCGCTCTGCGGTGCCGCTGTCGCTTGCGGCGATGGCGACCGCGGCAGGCTTCCTTTGCTTCATGCCTACGGACTATCAAGGCATCGCGGAGCTCGGCCAGATCGCCGGCGTCGGCATGCTGGTGGCTTTCCTCTCTTCGATCACCGTTCTGCCGGCAATGCTGAAGCTGCTCAACCCACCCGGCGAGAAGGAGCCGGTGGGCTACGCCTTCCTGGCGCCGCTCGATCACTTCCTGGAGAAGCATCGTGTGCTGGTGGTGGGGGGCACGCTGCTGCTCGCGCTCGCCGGCTTGCCGCTGCTCTATTTCATGAAGTTCGACTTCAACCCGATGAACCTGCGCAACCCGAAGGCCGAATCGATCGCGACCTTCCTCGACCTGCGCAAGGATCCCAACACCGGTGCCAATGCCATCAACGTGATGACGACGTCCGAGGAGCAGGCACGGCAGGTCGAGGCGAAGCTGGAGAAGGTGCCGGAGGTGCTGCGCGTGATGTCGCTCGACAGCTTCGTGCCGCAAGACCAGCAGCCGAAGCTGAAGCTGATCGCACAGGGCGCCAAGGTGCTGAACCCCGCGCTCAATCCCGACCAGATCGATGCCGCGCCGTCGGACAAGGAGAACGTCGATGCGCTGAAATCCTCGGTCGACAATCTGCGCCGGACCGCCGGCGATGCGAAGGGGCCGGGCGCGGTCGCCTCGCGCCGCCTTGCGGACGCGCTCGAGAAGCTCGCCAATGCCGACGAGGCCATGCGCAACAAGGCGCAGGACGTGTTCGTCACGCCGATGAAGATCGTGTTCGACCAGCTCAGGAACGCGATGCAGGCCGAGCCGGTCACCCTGAAGTCATTGCCGCCCGATCTGGTCAGCGCCTGGAAGAGCAAGGACGGCATCATCCGCGTCGAGGCGCTGCCCAAGGGCGATCCCAACGACAACGACACCCTGCGCAGATTTGCGGCGGCGGTGCTCGTTGCCGAGCCGACCGCGATCGGCGGGCCGGTCTCGATCCTGAAATCCGGCGACACCGTGGTGAAGGCGTTCATCCACGCCGGCGTCTACGCGCTGCTGGTGATCGGCCTTCTGCTGTGGATCACGCTCCGCCGGTTCGTGGACGTGCTGATGACGCTGGTGCCGCTCCTGGTTGCCGGCGCGGTCACGCTCGAGATCTGCGTGCTGATCGGCCTGCCGCTCAACTTCGCCAACATCGTCGCGTTCCCGCTGCTGCTCGGCGTCGGCGTTGCCTTCAAGATCTACTATGTCGTGGCCTGGCGCTCGGGCAGAACAAACCTGCTTCAGACCAGCCTGACACGCGCGATCTTCTTCAGCGCGCTGACGACGGCGACGGCGTTCGGCAGCCTGTGGCTGTCGAGCCATCCCGGCACGTCCAGCATGGGCAAGCTGCTGGCGCTCTCACTGGTGACGACGCTCGCCGCCGTGCTGCTGTTCCAGCCGGCCCTAATGGGCAAGCCCCGCAATCTCAGGGAGTAGGCAGATGTCGCCGACGGGGTCGGCGGCGCCCTTCTGACCGGGCTTGGCCGTCGTGGCGGTTTTCGGGGCCGGCGCGGGCGCAGGCGCTGTGGCGCCCGTCGTGCCTTGGGGCGCCGTGCCTTGGGGTGGTGCAGTGCCTTGGGCTTTCGGCGCCGCGCCGGTGGGCTTCGGCGCGCCCTTGGCCATGGCGTTGGCGGGGCTCAAGGGGATCGGCGGTCCGACCCGGGTCCAGGTTTCGCCGCCGCAGAGGAAGCCCATCACGCAGCCCTTGATCTCAAGCTGGTCGGTACCGGCCGGAGTGATGGTCGCGCTGTAGAGCTGGCCGTCTTTCGCGTTGTAGACCTGTCCTTCCCACTGATCGACGCCGGGCTTCTTCTTCATGTCGATCAGGGTCGCCATGCCCAGCGTCGGCCTGTTCTGTTTCGAGACATCCGGGTTGTTCTCGTCACGGCCGCCAGGCTGCTTTTCCCAGGAAACCGCGCCCCACATGCTGCCATTGCATTGGGCGACACGGATGTTGGCGACGCCGTCGGCGACCCGCCAGTCGCCGGTGGGGTCGGCGGCGAGAGCAGGAGTCAGGCAGGCGTAACCGCCAGCCAGTATAATTCCGGTGTAAAGGGCCAAACGCATGAGTGTTCCTTGGCAGTGCAACATGGTTTAAAGCTGTGCTTGCGAAGATGGTCCGAAAAAGGGCAAAAGGCCGCACAGACCGTTTTCTGTAACGGTCCGTTTCCAGTTGACGAGACGGCCCTCAACCGAAGTATGTAGCGGATGCACAGCCCAAATCCAGACATGTCTCAACTGTTCGCGGACCGTCAGGCCCAGCGCAGTGCCCTGCATAATCGGTATCTGAACGAGCAGTTCGTTCGGGTTCTCAAGACCATCGGCTACGACGTCGGCTTCCAGAAGGGGCAGGGGCAGTACCTCTACGACCGCGACGGGGCGCGCTATCTCGACCTGTTGTCCGGCTTTGGCGTGTTTGCGATCGGGCGCAATCATCCGGTCATGCGCGATGCGCTCAAGAGCGTGCTCGATGCCGACCTGCCCAACCTCGTCCAGTTCGACGTCTCGACGCTCGCCGGCGTGCTCGCCGAGCGCCTCCTGAAATACGTTCCCTATCTCGACAAGGCGTTCTTCGCCAATTCCGGGGCGGAATGCGTCGAGGCCGCGATCAAGTTCGCACGTGGCGCCACCGGCCGTCCCGGCATCGTCTATTGCGCCCACGGCTATCACGGCCTGACCTATGGCGCGCTGTCGCTGACGGGTGACTCGAACTTCCGCACCGGTTTCGAGCCGCTGCTGCCCGGCTGCACCCCGGTCCCCTTCAACGATCTCGCCGCGCTCGAAAAGGCGCTGGCCTCGCGCGAGGTCGCGGCCTTCGTCGTCGAGCCGATCCAGGGCAAGGGCGTCAACATGCCCACCGACGAGTTCCTGCCCGGTGCGGCAGCACTCTGCAAGAAATACGGCACGCTGTTCGTCGCCGACGAGATCCAGACCGGCATGGGCCGCACCGGCCGCTTCCTCGCGGTCGAGCACTGGAACGTCGAGCCCGACATGGTGCTGCTGTCGAAGTCGCTGTCGGGCGGCCACGTGCCGGTCGGCGCGGTGCTGACGCGCAAGGGCATCTTCGACAAGATCTTCAACCAGATGGATCGCGCGGTGGTGCACGGCTCCACCTTCTCCAAGAACGATCTGGCGATGGCCGCGGGCATCGCCACGCTCGATGTCATGGAGTCCGAGAAGCTGATCGAGTCCGCCGCCAAGCGCGGCGCCGAGCTGCGCCTTGCGCTGACGCGCATGGTGCCCGGCTACGAGCTGATGAAGGAAGTGCGCGGCAAGGGCCTGATGATCGGCGTTGAGTTCGGCCCGCCGAAGTCGCTGCGCCTGCGGGCGTCCTGGAACGTGCTGGAGGCCGCCAACAAGGGCCTGTTCTGCCAGCTCATCACCGTGCCGCTGTTCAAGGATCACAAGATCCTGACGCAGGTCGCCGGCCACGGCAGCCACACCATCAAGCTGCTGCCGCCGCTCACCATCACCGAGGAAGACTGCGGCTGGATCGAGCGCGCCTTCGACGACGTCATCGCCGGCAGCCACAAGGTCCCCGGTGCGATCTGGTCGCTCGGCAAGACGCTGGTGGACAACGCGGTGCGAAGGTCGGCTTAGGCACCGTCCGCGTTATCGATATAGTTTGCGGGAGCGCTTGGCCTCGCGCAATGCGGGCAAGGGTAGAGATCTCGTTCTATGCGATCGATGATTGCGCTTGTCTCGGTTCTCTTATTTCTGACGTTCGCGATATCCGTCTCTTTCGCTTGGCTCAGCTATGATAGTTACAAGCGATCGGTGCCTAAACCCCACATAGTCGGACCTCTCACCGCCATACGTGCGTCCATGCGTACAGTGCACCTTCCTTACGAGCCTGCTCTGTCCGAGGCCTGCTTGATGTACCTTAAGCGCTTCAGGATCGCGGCCATGGTTGCCGCCATGGCGTCGATCCTGATGGTGGCATTTGTCGTGGCAGTGCGAGCGCTTGATCTCCAGCGTCACCTTGACTGAAGAAGCTACCCCTCCACATTCACCTTCATCGCCGCCCCGAACTTGTCGACGAACTCGGCGAGCTCGTCGGCGCCGAGATCGCTGACCGCCCAGAAATTCAGGCCGCGATCGCCCCAGCGGCGGCAGTTGAAGCCCTGCATGGTCTGGGTCTTCGGCGGCCGGTGTTCGGTGCTCGAGGTCTGCGACACGAACAGGTTGATCACGTGCTGCCGGCGCCGGTAGACGACGGCGCCGATGGCGCGGGCGTCGATATAGTCGAGCCGGCCGCCGACCAGCGTAAAACCCTGCGCGGTGAGGTCGATCACGGGCGGGGCGACGTCGAGCTTGCCGTTGAACCAGGGTTTGACGGTGTGCTGGTCGGTCGAGATCACGTCGGTGAGATGGCCGGCCTGAAGCGAGCGTAGATGGGCGGAGACGACCTCCGACAGGATGCGCTGCTGGTCGTCCTGGCGCAGCACCACGGCGACGACGCCGGAGGCGGCGAGCGCGGAGACCGCCGAGCCCATCGCAAAGCCGCGCAGCACGGAGCGGCGGGTCGGTTGCAGGCGCTGCGGCTGAGGCATCGAGGCCTCGATGCGGGCGCGCAGGCTCGCCGGTGCGGTGTAGCGCAGATTGGTGTCGGCCAGCACGCGCTGCATGTCGCGTTGTGCCGCAAGCTCCGCGGCGCAGGCCGGGCAGCCGGCGATATGGGCTTCGACTTCGCGCGCGTGGCCGGCATCGAGCTCGTTGTCGATCAGCGCGTGAAGCAGGATTCTTGCCTCGTCGCAGGTCATCTTGGATGCTCCTCTTCCGCCGTCCAGGCCGCGCGCAGCATGGCGCGGGCGCGGGCGAGGCGGGACATCACGGTGCCGACGGGGGCGCCGACGGCCTCGGCGATTTCACGATAGGACAGGTTGTTGATCTCGCGCAGCACGAAGGTTTCCTTGAACGGCTCGGCGAGCGTGTCGATCAGCTTGCGGATGGCGCCGGCATCGCGGCTGCGCAGCACTTCGGTTTCCGGGCTTGCCCCGGTCTCCTGCCAGATCGGCGTCTGCTCGGCGGCGCCGGGCGTATCCTCGATCGCGCTGGGCCTGTGCGCGCGACGCGCATATTCTGCGTTGCAGACGTTGCGCAGGATCGCGAACAGCCAGGGCTTCATCGCCGGCCCGCGATAGCTGTCGAAGTGCTTCAGCGCGCGCAGATAGCACTCCTGCACCGCGTCCTCGGCATCGGAGGCGTCGCGCAGCAGATAGCGCGCGAGCGTGTAGACGTCGTCGAGATAGGGCAGCGCCGCTTCGCGGAAGCGCTGCGCCTTCTGCAGATCGTCGGTGGCGGGCATCGCTCCTCGCTTTGCCTCTTGTTCTGCCTGTGGCTTCGTTCCGTCCCTGTGTGTGACGGAACGCACACGAGCCCGGCCGGCGTGGGACCACCGGCCGGGCAAGACGTTGATGCCTTGGTTGGAGACGTTACTCAACCTTGATCATCCCCGTCATGTGCGGGTGCAACGAACAAAAATATTTGTAGTCGCCCGCATTGGTGAAGGTGAACGAGAACTTGTCGTCGGTGTCCAGGGTCTTGGACCTGAACTTGCCGGCCGAGACGATCGTGTGCGGGATGTCGTCCCGGTTGGTCCAGGTCACGGTGGCGCCGACCTTGATCTTGAGTTCGGCCGGCTGGAAAACGAAGTTGTCGATGTGCACGTCCATGTCGTCGGCACGGGCGGTTGTTGCGGGCAGCAGGACGGCCGCGGCCAGAGCGAGACCGAGGTCGACGCCGAAGTCGCGGCGATTGAGTGTCTTCATTGTCAGCTTCCATTCAACCTTGGATTCAGCCCTGGAGCGGCGTGTCGATGATCGCGAGCCGCTGCTCGTTCTGCTTGAAGTTGATGCTGGCGACGCCGAGCATCGAGCGCAGCCTTGCGTCCTCGACCTTCATCGGTCCGGGCGAAGGAGCTGCCCCCGGCGCCGGCTGCGGGAAGGCGGTCGAGCGCGCGGTGTGGAAGGTGACGTTGCCCTCGACCTTCTGCATCACCTGGTGGATGTGGCCGTTCAGCACGGTGACCGAGCCGAAGCCCTTGACGTATTCGAGCGCGCGGCCGCCATCCTCGGTGCCCCAGCCCCATTCCGGATAGACGGTCCAGAGCGGGATGTGGGCGAACAGCACGACCGGCGTCGATTTCGACTTGCCGCGGAGATCGTCCTCCAGCCAGGCAAGCTGCTCGGCGCCGAGATTGCCGAGGCCGCCGGCCTTGAGGTCGACGACGTTGACGAGGCCGACGAAGTGCACGCCGCCGGCATCGAAGGAGTACCAGCCGTGCCCCTTGGTGCCGCGGCCGTAGCGCTCGCGATAGAGCTTCACCTCCTCGTCGATGAAGTCATGCTCGCCGGGGACGTAGTGCACGTCGAGCTTGGTCTGCGAGATGATGCGTTCGGCATTGTCGAACTCGGCGGCCTTCGACAGATGGGTGATGTCGCCGGTGTGGATCATGAACGACGGCTTGGCCGGCATCGCGTTGATCTTGTTGATGGCTTCCTCCAGCGTGCCGAGCGCGTTGGGATTGGCCGGCTTGTCGAAGCCGACATGGCTGTCGCTGATCTGGAGGAAGGTCATGCCGGGCGCGGCCGCGGTCGCGGCCTGCGCGGAATCGATGATGCCGAGCGAGCGCGGCACGCCGCCCGTGATGGTCCAGAGCACCCCGGTGCCGGCCCAGGTCATGCATTCCAGCACCTTGCGGCGGTTGACGCCGTCATCCCCGTGATCGTGTCCGCTCATCGCAACGTCTCCACTTCGCCCGGAATTGGGCTTCGGGGAGGTGATTGGGGGAGGGCGGGGTTTATTCCTGGATGGGATGACGATTTCGTGAAGTCGGAAGGTGGCGCGACTTGGAATGCATGGCAATCTTGACCTCGGAGGTCATTTTCTATGGCCGGGCCCAAAGCTAGGCTGGCCCCATGACAGCGCACCAGCTTCCTTTCGGGATCCTCTTGAGACGTTGGCGCGAGCGGCGACGCCTCACGCAGACCGATCTGGCTCTCGCGGCCAATAGCTCAACCCGGCATTTGTCATGCCTCGAAACCGGGAAAGCGCAACCAAGCCGGGCCATCATCAACCGTCTGACAGACCTTCTCGATGTTCCGCTTCGGGATCGCAACAGATTGCTGCTCGCGGCGGGGTTTGCGCCAGCGTACGAGGAGACGTCGATCGACGGCCTCGAAGCAGCGAGGGCGGCGATGGATCGCATTCTCCAGGCACACAAGCCCTTTCCCGCCTTCGCAGTGGATCGGCGTTGGAACGTGGTGCTTTCAAATGGCGCGCTTCCCCAGCTCTATGAAGGATGTTCGGAAGCACTCCTAGAGCCACCCATCAACGCGATGCGTCTCATGCTGCATCCGGAAGGCATGGGACCGCGAATCCTGAACCTCGCGGCATGGCGCGCCTATTGCTTGAGTGTGTTGCGTCAGCAGATCGAGGCCGGGGCCGATCCCTGGCTGCAAAATCTGCTCGCAGAGGTCGCAGCGTATCCCGCCCCGTCAGACTCGACCACCAGCATGGGCTTCGAGCAGTCCGAGCGGCTAGCCACCCCGCTGCGTATCACGACGCGCCTCGGCACCATGTCCTTTCTGAATACCGTGACCGTCTTCGGCACCGCCACTGACATCACCTTGGCCGAACTCGCCCTCGAAATGCTGTTTCCGGCAGACAACCGTACGATCGAGCTTGCAAACCTGATGCAGTCGGAGCTTGTCGATCAGGCATCGCCGGTCGCTGTCGAGAGGGGACGGGCAGGCGCCAGAGAGCACGTGCTCATGCGCAGATAGCGCCGCCCGATTCTCCACGAGGTCATCTGGTCTTCGGGGAGCGCTTCGGATCCGCCCTAATTGGTTCCCACACGCCGATTTTGCGCTCACTCGCCAGTATTCTCGGGAGAGCATCATGCCACGCGTGCCGGTAGGGACGGTTCAGTTGCACGTTGACGACATCATCGTGGTTGTCCCACGTCTCGTAGAGCATGAAGTGGTTTTCGGACGTCGGATCCTGGTGCAGGACCGCCTCACAATATGTCGTCTCGACCTTCATCGCGTCCAGGACTTCACAGAGGCGCTCCAGAAATTCCTCCCGCTTGCCGGGGACAACTTGAAACTCGATGGCATATGAAACGGGCATGAATCACTCCGCCTTCGTGTCGTCGGACATTGCGATGCGGGCCTGTCAGGCCGGATAGAACTGGTAGTCCTGGACTATCTTTCCAGCATCCGAGACGACAACGAATTCCAGGCCTTTGCCCAGCACGGTATCCGCGTTGGCCGGCAACATCTCCCAATAGAATGCCACCACGTTGCCTTCCCGGCGAGCGCCGGGCACTGCGCGAAAGCGATTTCCCGCATCGCGCACGAATTCGTTGTGCGATTCAATGATGCGCAGCTCGAGCGCATCATGCCCAACGACCTTGCGCGACTCGACATAGTGCTCACCTTGCGGAATCCATAATTCCGCGACTTGTCGCTTCCGCTTTTCAGAGTCCCGCTCGTTCCACACAGCCACATATCGATCGGCAAGCTCGTTCAAATTCATTTTCTGCTTCCTCGTCTTGCGTCACCCGCTGAGAGCGCAGACGCCTGTCCGCGCTGCGCCTGGCCCTCATACCTGCAGGCCGACGGGCGGTCGATGACGTGGGAAGTCAAAAACGAAATCATCCGACCTAAGGACTGGAAGTTCGACTTACTTCGCATCCTCCAAAATCATCGTCGCACCTTTCTCGGCGATCATTGCGGTCGGCGTGTTGGTATTGCCCGACGTGATCGTCGGCATGATCGAGGCATCGACGATGCGAAGGCCGCTGAGGCCGTAGAAGCGGAGGCGTTCGTCGACCACCGCCATCGGATCGTTCGCCGCGCCCATCTTCGCCGTGCCGACGGGATGGAAGATGGTGGTGCCGATATCGCCCGCGGCTTTGGCGAGCGAGGCATCGTCGTCGCCGACGGAAGGGCCGGGCAGATATTCGCTCGGGTGATATTTTGCCAGCGCCTTCTGCTGCATCAGGCGGCGGGTGGTGCGGATGGCGTCGGCGCCGACCTGGCGGTCGTCGTCGGTCGACAGGTAGTTCGGCGCGATGATCGGCTTCTCGTCCGGGCTCGCCGAGCGCAGCCGCACGGTGCCGCGCGAGGTTGGCTGCAAGTTGCAGGCGCTCACGGTGATGGCGGGGAAGCGGTGCAGGGGATCGCCGAACTTGTCGAGCGACAGCGGCTGTACGTGGAACTGGATGTTGGCGCGTGCGCGCGTCGCATCGGAACGCGTGAAGATGCCGAGTTGCGACGGCGCCATCGTCAGCGGTCCGCGGCGGCGGAAGGCGTAGTCGAGCCCCATCAGGCCGCGGCGGAACAGGTTGTAATAGGTCTCGTTCAGCGTGCGCACACCCTCGACCTTGTAGATCGCGCGCTGCTGGAGATGGTCCTGCAGATTGCGGCCGACACCGGGCTTGTCCATCATCACGTCGATGCCGAGCGGCGACAGCCAGTCGGCAGGCCCGATGCCGGAGCGATGCAGCACTTGCACCGAGCCGATCGCGCCGGCCGACAGGATCACCTCGCGCTTCGCGCGCGCTTCGATGATCTCGCCGTTCTGGACGAAACGCACGCCGACGGCGCGGCCCTGCTCGATGATGAGACGGTCGACCAGCACGTGCTTCTCGAGCCGCAGGTTGGGCCGGTTCAGCGCGGGCTTGAGGAAGCCGCGCGCCGAGGACCAGCGCCGGCCGCGCTTCTGGTTGACGTGGAAATAACTGGTGCCTTCGTTGTCGCCGGTGTTGAAATCCGGGATGCGCTTGATGCCCATCTCTTCTGCGGCATCGCCGACGGCATCGAGAACCTCCCACGACAGCCGCGGCGCCTCGATGCGCCAGCCCCCGCCGACGCCGTGATGCTCGCTCGCGCCCAGGAAGTGATCCTCGATCCGCTTGAACAGCGGCAGCACGTCGTCATAGCCCCAGCCGGTCATGCCGAGCTGGCGCCAATGGTCGTAATCGGCGGCCTGTCCGCGCATCGAGATCATGGCGTTGATCGCCGAGCAGCCGCCGATCACCTTGCCGCGGGGATAGGCCAGCGCGCGGCCGTTCAGGCCCGGCTCGGCCTCGGTCTTGAACATCCAGTCCGAGCGCGGATTGCCGATCGCGAAGAGGTAGCCGACCGGAATGTGGAACCAGATCCAGTTGTCGTCGCCGCCGGCTTCGAGAATGAGGACGCGATTTTTCGGATCGGCCGACAGGCGGTTGGCGAGAATGCATCCTGCCGTGCCTGCCCCGACGACAATGTAGTCAAACTCACCTTCGAGCCGCCTTGGCATTCTGCTTCCACCCGGATGGTCACTTGATGTTCCGTCCTAATAGGCAGACGCAGCGGTTCGGGACAAGTCCGGCCATGACGAGAGGGCAGGGCTCCCCCCGATCCGCGGCGGTTAGGTGGACTGCGGCTTGCATGGTAGACAGTCCTGTATTCCCAACAAAGCTTGAGACCATCCATGCCCATCGTGAACCGCGTCGCCGACCTTCAACCCGATATTCAGGCCTGGCGCCGGGACATCCACCAGCATCCCGAATTGCTGTATGACGTTCACCGCACCGCAGCATTCGTCGCGGACCGCCTGCGTGAATTCGGCTGCGATGAGGTTGTGACCGGCCTCGGCCAGACCGGCGTGGTCGGCGTGATCAAGGGCAACAAGCCAGCCGGCGAAGGGCTCAAGACCATCGGCCTGCGCGCCGACATGGACGCGCTGCCGGTCGAGGAGCAGACCAACCTGCCTTACGCCTCGAAGAATCCGGGCAAGATGCACGCCTGCGGCCATGACGGCCACACCGCGATGCTGCTTGGGGCGGCCCGCTACCTCGCCGAGACCCGCAATTTTGCCGGCGATGCTGTCGTGATCTTCCAGCCGGCCGAGGAGGGCGGTGCCGGCGGCGCGGCCATGGTCAAGGACGGGCTGATGGAGCGCTTCGGCATCGAGCAGGTCTACGGCATGCATAACGGCCCGGGCATCCCGATCGGCTCGTTCGCGATCCGGCCGGGCCCGATCATGGCGGCGACCGACGAGGTCGATATCATGATCGAGGGCCTCGGCGGCCATGCCGCGCGACCGCACAAATGCATCGATTCCGTGCTGGTCGGCGCGCAGGTGATCACCGCGTTGCAGTCGATCGTGGCGCGCAGCGTCGATCCGCTGGAATCGGCGGTGATCTCGATCTGCGAATTCCACGCCGGCAACGCCCGCAACGTCATTCCGCAGACCGCGACGCTGAGGGGCACCATCCGCACGCTGTCGCCGGACGTGCGCAAGCTGGTCGAGAAGCGCGTGCACGAAGTGGTGGCGGGCGTGGCGCAGATCACCGGCGCGAAGATCGACCTGCACTACAAGCGCAACTATCCCGTCGTGAACAACCACGCCGCGGAGACCGAGGTGGCGCGGCGTATCGCAAGGCAGGTCGCGGGCGAAGCCAATGTGCACGAGATGCCGCCGCTGATGGGCGGTGAGGATTTTGCCTATATGCTGGAAGCGCGCCCCGGCGCCTTCATCTTCTGCGGCAACGGCGACAGCGCCGGCCTGCATCACCCCGCCTATAATTTCAACGACGAGGCGATCGTGTTCGGCACGTCCTACTGGGTCAAGCTGGTCGAGGAGTCGCTCGCAGCGTCGTAGGCGCGGCGTCCTTCACCTCGCCCCGCTTGCGGGGCGAGGTCGGATTTTTCGCGAAGCGTAAAATCCGGGTGAGGGGGACTCTCCGCGAGTCCGTCTCTCACCGTGATCGCGGAGGCAGCCCCTCACCCCAACCCTCTCCCCGTAAGAACGGGGAGAGGGAGAGGAGAGGTCTTCAGAAGATTCGCGAGAAGATCACGTAGAGCGTGGCCGACAGCATGATCGCGCAGGGCAGCGTCAGCACCCAGGCCATCAGCAGGTTGCGGATAGTCGCCATCTGCAGGCCCGAGCCGTTCGCGGCCATGGTGCCGGCGACGCCGGACGACAGCACATGGGTTGTCGAGACCGGCAGGCCGAACACGTCGGCGGCACCGATCGTGGCGGCGGCGACGAGCTCGGCGGAGGCGCCCTGTGCGTAGGTGAGATGGGTCTTGCCGATCTTCTCACCGACCGTGACGACGATGCGCTTCCAGCCGATCATGGTGCCGAGGCCGAGCGCGATGGCGACCGCGATCTTCACCCAGTTCGGGATGAACTTCGTGGCGGCGTCGAGCGAGCCCTTGTAGGCGTTCAGGGTCGCGACCTCGTCCTTGTTGAGATCGTTCTCCTTGTCCTTCATCAGGAAGCGGATCGCTTCCGAGGTCAGGTACATGTCGTTGCGGGTGTTGCCGACGGCTTCCGCTGGCACCTTGTTCAGCGTGCCGTATTTGGCGACCTGGTCGCCGACATCCTTCACCAGCACGGCGAGCGAGGGATAGGTGCCCTCGTTGATCTGATGCAGTGCGATGTACTGCGTCACCGCCGGACGGGGATCGCCGATGATGCTGTGCCCGGCGCCCTTGGCCGAGATCACCCTGGCGGCGGCCTCCGAGGTCTTCTGGAACTGGGCGACCTGGGATTCCGGT
Organism: Bradyrhizobium sp. B025; assembly: GCF_042257955.1. NCBI lineage: Bacteria > Pseudomonadati > Pseudomonadota > Alphaproteobacteria > Hyphomicrobiales > Nitrobacteraceae > Bradyrhizobium > Bradyrhizobium sp. B025. The sequence continues at coordinate 2,597,040 of NZ_CP170150.1, forward strand.
AGAGCGCGGTTGAGCGCGTAAGCGGTTGGAACGGTGCCGATCAGGATCAGCATGATCAGGCCCATGCCCTTCTGGCCGTCGTTCGAGCCGTGCGCGAAGCTGACGCCGGTGCAGGTCAGGATCAGGAGGCCGCGGATCCAGAGCGGCGGAGCCTTGTTGCCTTCGGGCGCGGCGTACAGAGCCGGGTTGCGCACGATGAACTTGAGCACCAGCAGCAGCACGGCGGCGCAGGCGAAGCCGACCAGCGGCGACAGCAGCAGCGCGTAGCCGATCTCGGTAGCCTTGCTCCAGTCCACGCCCGAGGTGCCGTCGCGGCCGCGCATCACGGCGTTGGCGATGCCGACGCCGATGATGGAGCCGATCAGCGTGTGCGAGGAGGAGGCGGGCAGGCCGAAATACCAGGTGCCGAGATTCCACAGGATCGCGGCGATCAGCAGCGCGAACACCATTGCGAAGCCGGCGCTGGAGCCGACCTGGAGGATCAGCTCGACCGGCAGCAGCGAGACGATGCCGAAGGCGACCGCGCCGGAGGACAGCAGCACGCCGAGGAAGTTGAAGAAGCCCGACCACATCACGGCGACTTCAGCCGGGAGCGAATGGGTGTAGATCACGGTCGCCACCGCATTGGCGGTGTCGTGGAAGCCGTTGACGAATTCGAAGCCGAGCGCGATCAGCAGCGCGACGAACAGCAGGATGTAGGGCAGGAAGGTCGTGACCCGCGTGCCGGTCGCGTTGACGTCGGCATAGATGCTGTAGGCGACGAACAGCAGGCCCGCGGCGAGGATGCCGAAGAACAGGATCATCGTCAGCGGATTGAAGCCCTTGTCGAGATTTGGCCGCGAGGCCGGCTGGATCGGCGCGGGATCGGCTACCGCGCGGTCGAATGCTACATCGGTCATGTCTGGACGCCCCTTAACTTTCAGGTAAGGGTATTGTCCGCGATGGATTTGAAGGCTGGATGACAAGCGGTGGTTGAAAGGCGTTTTCCCGCCCGTATTTAGGCGGCGCGCGCGGATTTCCTCTGCAGGCTGGCGGCGATCTTCAGGTCTTCGACAAAGCGCTGATATTCCAGCACTTTGGCTTCCGGGTCGGGCAGTCGCAGCAGATAGGACGGGTGCACCGTCACCAGCGCCTTGCGGCCGTCGGGAAGGTCGATGAGCCGGCCGCGGGTCTTGCCGATTGGGGTGATCTTGCCGAATACGCTTTGCGCGGCGGTGGCGCCCATCGCGACGATGAGCTCGGGCTGGATTGCCGCAACTTCCCGCTCATACCATGGCCGGCACGCTTTGATTTCCGGTGTTGCCGGCTTCTGGTGCAGGCGGATCTTTCCGCGCGGCATTTGAAGTGCTTCACCGCATTGGTGACATAGACCTTCTTGCGGTCGACGCCGGCTTCCTCCAGCGCGCGGTCGAGCATCTGCCCGGCCGGTCCGACGAAGGGATGGCCGGCGAGGTCTTCCTTGTCGCCGGGCTGCTCGCCGACCAGCATGATGGTGGCGTCTTTCGGGCCTTCGCCGAACACGGTTTGCGTCGCGTCCTTGTAGAGCGGGCAGGCACGGCAATGCGCGGCCTCCTCGCGGAGCGCTTCGAGATCGTTGGCGGCGGCTTTGTGTCCCATGATGGCTTCCGGACGTGGGGAGATCCGTCCGCCGGTCCAGCGTTCGGCATCGGCGAGCAGGGGTCCAAGTATCGATCCAAGTACCGATCCAAGTACCGATGCGTCCTGGAGGTTCCTCCGGAGCTTCACCGGCGCGTCGGTCGTCATCAGCCGGCCGGGCTGGAAATGGCGCCGCCAGGTTTCCTCCAGGCGGCCTGGGGCCGGCCACTCCGTCCGGCTGATTCCGGGCGTGAAGGAGATCGCGTGACCATTCCAATGGGCACAAACGTCAGGCGTGAGGATCGACCAGGGCATGTCGGCAAAACGACGCGCAAAGAACGGCGCGGCGAATGCGACGATGTGATGCTCCGGCTCGAACCAGGCGGCGTAATGCGCCTTCTGCTCGCGCCCGATCTCGCGGAAGCGGACGAGATCGCGCATCCGCTGTGCATCGCGCTGCACGCTGCCAGCCATCGCGGTTGCCTGCGCCACGTCGGGATCGCTCATCGTTACGAGCAGGTCGTGATCGGCCTTCAACCGCCAGAGCAGGCGATAGAGCAGCGCAAATCGCTCGCCCTCGCGATGCAGGATCGCGATGCGGGCAAGCTCGATGAAATTGGCCGGCACGGTGAACGTGCTCTCGGTCTCGATCGGCGGAAGGCTCGGCGCTTCGGACAGGCCGGGCGGCATCTGGTCTTTCGTCTGGCCTTGCACGTGCCACACCACGTCCGCCGGGGCGACGTGGTGCAGCGCGAATGCGCGTGCGGCTTTACGCCAGCCGTCGAAATCGGTCTCGCTGTCCAGGGTGACGAGGTACATGGCACTCGAATCCTCTTGATTCCGCTCATGAATCCATGGGCGCGCCAATTCGATTGACTCCAGGGGCGCCGTTAGCTGTATATTAGAACATATCATGAACAAATGAGCCAGCCGCTGGTTCTCTTTTTGAGAGCCACCGGCAATCACCTCTGAAGGAGCGGCGTATATGAGCGGCGCACGCACAAGCGCGCTTGCGACCTTGCGCAGCCAGATCGAGCGCATCGAGACGGCGGAGGTCGTGCATCAGCATGATCGCGTCGCGCTTGGCCACGGCGAGGTCGACAGCGCGCTGAAGGGCGGGCTCGCGCGCGCGGCGATCCACGAGGTGTTTTGCGAGGGGCGCCAGGGCGCCGCCGCGACCGGGTTTGTCATGGGTGTTGCGGGACGCGTGACCGCGCGCCGGCCGCTGTTGTGGGTGCGGCAGGATTTTTCGGAACTGGAAGCCGGCGCGCTGTCGATGAGCGGGCTCGCCGAGCTCGGCCTCGACCCGCGCCGCGTGGTGATGGTGCGCGCGGCCGATGTCGAGAGTGCGCTGCGCACTTCGGCCGATGCACTGGCCTGCGATGCGCTCGGCGCGGTCGTACTCGAGCTCTGGGGCGAGACGCGGCAATTCGATCTCGTGGCGAGCCGCAAGCTGACGCTGGCCGCGCAAGGCTCCGGCGTCACCGGCCTGCTGTTGCGGATGGCCGCGCAGCCGCTGCCCTCGACTGCCGAGACCAGATGGATGCTGCGCGCGGCGCATTCGCCGCCGGGCACGATGTGGAATGCCTGGGGCGCGCCGCGCTTCGATGCCGAGCTGTTGCGCAATCGTCATGGCCCGTGCGGCCGGTGGATCATGGAATGGAAATGTGATGAGTGCCAGTTCAGTGAACCGTCGACGTATTCTCAGCCTGTGGCTGCCGCGCCTGCCCATCGACCGGATCCAGCGGTTCTTCAACGGCGGGCTGGGTAAGACCAAAGCGTTTTCGAGCGAAGTGGGTACCGGTTCGCGTGAAGAAAACGCGTCAAAACAAAAAGACGAGCCCAGCATCGTCGTCATCAAGGAGACCAATGCGCTGGTGATCCATGCGCTTGACGATGCGGCGTCGCGGCTGGGCCTGCATATCGGTCAGCCCCTGGCCAATGCGCGGGCGATGTGCCCGGACTTGCGGGTGTTCGACGCCGATGTCGTCGCCGATGCGAAGACGCTGAGCGACATCGCCGACTGGTGCGACCGTTTCACGCCGCTGGTGGCGCTAGATCCGCCGCACGGGCTGTTCCTTGATATCACCGGCTGCGCGCATCTGTTCGGCGGCGAAGCCGCGCTGTTGCAGACGCTCATTCGCGCGCTCGGCCGACAAGGCTTTGCCGTCAGCGCGGCGATTGCCGGCACCTCGGTCTGCGCGCGGACGCTGACGCGCCAGGTCACAGGCACCATCGTCGTCGATGGCGGGGAGGCGGAGGCGATCAGCCGGCTGCCGGTGTCCGCGCTCGGCGCGGGCGAGGCCATCACCACCGGCCTGCGCCGTGCCGGCCTGAAGACCATCGGCGATGTCGCATCGCGCGGCGCCCACGAGATCACGGCGCGGTTCGGCGCGCGGTTCTCCACGCTGCTCGCGCATGCGCTGGGGCAGGGCGATGCGCCGATCAATCCGCGAAAGCCGCTGCCTGACTACATCGTGGAGAAGCGCTTTGCCGAGCCGATCGCGACCGACACGATGATCGCGATGACGCTGTCGCGGCTCGCCGACACGTTGATCGCGTCCATGGAGAAGCAGGGCAAGGGCGCGCGGCGGCTGGAAGCCGCCTTCTTCCGCACCGACGGCGTGGTGCGCGCGATCATGGTCGAGACCGGACGGCCGGTGACGCGAAGCGCCGTCATCGACCGCCTGTTCCGCGAGCGGCTCGATGCGCTCGCCGATCCCCTCGATCCCGGCTTCGGCTTCGACATGGTGCGGCTGTCGGCGAGCCGCACCGAGATCGTGGTGCAGGAGCAGCGCGATCTCGACGCCCATGTCCACGACAATGACGAGCTCGCCGCGCTGATCGACCGCATCGCGGCGCGGATCGGCGGAAAGCGCGTCGTCGTGCACCTGCCGCAGGACACGCATGTCCCTGAATGTGCGGTGCTGGCCGCGCCGGCGCAGCATCACCTTGCCGCCGCCATGCAGGCCGAATGGCCGGCGCGCGCCGAGGGCGAGCCGCCGCTGCGCCCCTTAAGGCTGTTCGACAAGCCGGAGCCGGTCACAGTGCCGTTCGCGACCGTGCCGGATGGTCCGCCGCATCAATTCACCTGGCGGCGCGCGAAACACGCGGTGGTGCGGGTGGAAGGGCCCGAGCGCATCGCGATGGAATGGTGGCGTCAGGACGGCAAGCAGTTGACGCGGGATTATTTCCGCATCGAGGATGCCGAAGGCCTGCGCTTCTGGATTTTTCGCGACGGTCTTTACGAGGGGGAGGTGTTCGACGCCGACGGCAAGCCCGCTCCTCCCAACTGGTATGTGCACGGTCTCTTCGCATGAACACGCCTGCTTATGCCGAGATCGGCATCACCACCAATTTCTCCTTCCTGCGGGGCGGTTCGGATCCGCGGGCCTATGTGCATCAGGCGAGCATCCTCGGCATTCCCGTGATCGGCATTGCCGATCACAACACGCTGGCCGGCGTGGTGCGGGCCTACAAGGAGCTCGACAATGACAAGGTGCTGCACAAGCCAAAACTGCTGATCGGCGCGCGCATCGTCTTCATCGACGGCACGCCCGACATTCTTGTCTATCCGCGCGACCGTGCGGCCTATGGCCGGCTCTGCCAGCTTCTCACCCGGGGCAAGCGCGGCGACGACGTCACGCGGATCGAGAAGGGCGAGTGCCGTCTTGCCTTCTCCGATCTCCTCGCGTTTTCGGAAGGCCAGCTCCTGGTCTTGACCCTGCCGCATCGCTTCGAGCCGGCGCAGGCGCTGGATGTCCTTGCAAAGCTCAAAGCGACCCGCGCCGAGGGCGTGTGGCTGGCGGCGAGCCTGGTCTATCGCGGCGATGACCGACGCCGCCTGGCGCGGCTCGACGATCTCGCGACGACGGCAAAGGTGCCGCTGCTCGCGACCAACGAGGTGCTCTATCACGATCCTGCGCGCCGTCCCCTCCAGGACGTGCTCACCTGCATCCGGGAAAAGACCACGATCGAGGCGGTCGGACGAAAGCTCGAGGCCAATGCCGAGCGCTTTCTCAAAACTCCGCGCGAAATGTCGCGGCTGTTCCGTGACTTCCCCGACGCGATCGCGGAGACCATGCGCTTTGCCAACAAGATCGACTTCTCGCTCGACCAGCTTAGATATCAATATCCGGACGAGCCGGTGCCGCCGGGCAAGACCGCGCAAGGGCATCTGGAGGACCTGACCTGGGCGGGCGTCGATAAATATTTCGCCGGCAAGATCGATGACAAGCTGCGTGCGACACTCAAGAAAGAGCTCGCGCTGATCGCCGAGCTGAAATACGCGCACTACTTCCTCACCGTGCACGACATCGTCCATTATGCGCGCAGCCAGAACATCCTGTGCCAGGGGCGGGGATCGGCGGCGAATTCAGCGGTGTGCTACGTGCTCGGCATCACCTCGGTCGACCCGACCAAGGTCGATCTCTTGTTCGAGCGCTTCATCTCCAAGGAGCGGCTGGAGCCGCCCGACATCGACGTCGATTTCGAGCATTCGCGGCGCGAGGAGGTGATGCAATATGTCTATCGCCGCTATGGCCGTCACCGCGCCGCGATCATCGCCACGATCATCCATTATCGTCCGCGCAGCGCCATCCGCGACGTCGGCAAGGCGCTGGGCCTGACCGAGGACGTCACCGCCGCGCTCGCCGACACCGTCTGGGGAAGCTGGGGCAGTGGCCTCAACGACATGCAGGTGAAGCAGGCCGGGCTCGATCCGCAAAACCCCATGATCAACCTCGCGGTCGAGCTTGCGACCGAGCTGATCGAATTCCCGCGCCATCTCTCCCAGCATGTCGGCGGCTATGTGCTCACCCAGGACCGGCTCGACACCTATGTGCCGATCGGCAACGCCGCGATGGACGACCGCACCTTCATCGAATGGGACAAGGACGACGTCGACGCGCTCAACATGATGAAGGTCGACGTGCTTGCACTGGGCATGCTGACCTGCATCCGCAAATGTTTTGACTTGATCGACCAGCACAAGGGCGAGCGCTGGGTTCTGGCGAGCGTTCCGCAGGACGATCCGAAAGTCTACGACATGCTGTGTGACGGGGAGTCGCTCGGCGTGTTCCAGGTCGAGAGCCGCGCCCAGATGAACATGCTGCCGCGCCTGAAGCCGCGGACCTTCTACGACCTCGTGATCGAGGTCGCGATCGTGCGGCCGGGGCCGATCCAGGGCGACATGGTGCATCCGTATTTGCGACGACGGAACGGCCAGGAGAAGGTGAGCTATCCCTCGCCATCGCCCGAGCATGGTCCCGCGGACGAGCTCTACAAGGTGCTGCACAAGACGAAGGGCGTGCCGCTGTTCCAGGAGCAGGCAATGCGCATCGCGATCGAGGCGGCCAAATTCACCTCCGAGGAGGCCAACGGCCTGCGCCGCTCGATGGCGACCTTTCGCAATGTCGGCACGATCGGCCAATACGAGGAGAAGCTGATCGGCAACATGGTCGCGCGCGGCTACGATCCCAACTTCGCCAGAAGCTGCTTCGACCAGATCAAGGGTTTTGGTTCCTACGGTTTTCCGGAGAGCCACGCCGCGAGTTTTGCGCAGCTCGTCTACATTTCGTCATGGCTGAAATATCATCATCCCGATGCGTTCTGCTGCGGCCTCTTGAACTCGCAGCCGATGGGCTTTTACGCGCCGGCGCAGATCGTCGGCGATGCCCGCAAGAACGGCGTCGAGGTGCGCGACATCGACGTGTCCTACAGCTTTGCGCAGAACACGCTGGAGCAGGGGAGCGGCAAATATTGCGCGGTACGCCTCGGCTTCCGCCAGATCGACGGTTTTCATTGGTTGGACGAGGATGAGGAGCGCCTGAAACACTCCCAGCTGTCATTCCGGGGCGACGCGTCAGCGTCGAGCCCGGAATCCATAACCACGATCGGGAGTATGGATTCCGGGCTCGCGCCAAGAGGCGCGCCCCGGAATGACGGCGGAGCGTTAGACTGGGCCGACCGCATCGTCGCCGCCCGCAACCGCCGTCCCTTCACCTCGCTCGAAGATTTCGCCCGCGACACCGGCCTGCCCAAGCGCGCGCTGATCCTGCTCGCCGATGCCGACGCCTTCCGTTCGCTCGGGCTCGATCGCCGCGAGGCGCTGTGGCAGGTGCGGCGGCTGCCAGATGACGTGCCGTTGCCGCTGTTCGAGGCCGCCACCGCCCGTGAGCAGCCCGACGAGCATGCAAAGCCATTGCCCTTGATGCCGCGCCCCGAGCAGGTGGTCGCGGACTACCAGACCATCCGGCTATCGCTGAAGGGCCACCCGATGGAATTCCTGCGCGAGATGTTTTCGCGCGAGCGCGTCGTCGCCTGCAAGGACGTCAATCATCAGAACGAGCGGCGGCGCGTCCGCTGCGCCGGCGTGGTGCTGGTCCGGCAGCGGCCGGGCAGCGCCAGCGGCGTCGTGTTCATGACGCTGGAGGACGAAACCGGCATCGCCAATGTCGTGGTGTGGCCCAAGATCATGGAGCAGTACCGCAAGGAGGTGATGGGCGCGCGCCTCATCCTGGTCGAAGGCTATATCCAGAGCAGCCCCGAGAAGGTGACGCATCTCATCGCCCAGCGCATGGTCGACCGCTCGCACGATCTGATTGGACTGGCCAACGATGCCTTGACCCGCAGGCATCCGGTGCCATCAGGCGCCGCCCTGATCGAGCCGCTCAACGACGACCGTCGCGACCACGCGGATGCCCCGGCACAGAAAATCCGCCACCCCCGCAACGTCCGCATCCTGCCGCCGTCGCGGGATTTTCATTGAGGTTGTCGCGCGGGATGCTGCCACGCCGTCATTGCGAGCGTAGCGAAGCAATCCAGACTGTTGCCGCGGAAAGATTCTGGATTGCTTCGCTGCGCTCGCAATGACGAGTTTGTTGAAGCGATCGCGCCTCACTCTCAGTCGTCATACCCCGCAAAGGCGGGGTATCCAGTACGCCGCGGCCTCTCGGTTCTAGCCGCACTGTCTCTGGAATACTGGACCGCCCGCCTTCGCAGGCGATGACAGCGTGCCCCTCAAAAATTCACCCGGTTCGAGATCGCGCCGTCCACGACCAGATTGGATCCCGTGGTGAACCCCGACACCGGGCTGGCCAGAAACACCGCCGCGCTTGCGATCTCCTGCGGCGTTGCCATGCGGCCGGTAGGGTTGCGCTTCATCGCATCCTTGTAGCGCTCGGGCATGTTCTGCTCGATCGTGTTCCAGACGCCGCCCTTGAAATAGACGGTGCCGGGCGAGACCACGTTGACGCGGATCTTCTTCTTCGCATATTGCCGCGCCAGCCCCTTGGCCATGTGGATCAGCGCCGCCTTGATCGGGCCGTAGGAGCTCGCGAGATCGGCCTGTGCCGCCGAGATCGAGGCGATGATGACGAAGGCTGCGTCGCCGCTTGTCTCGCCGCTCGCCTCGAGGAACGGTCGCGCGGCATCGAACGCATGCACGGCGCCGAGCACGTCGAGCCGGAAGTTCTGCTCCCAGGACGCTGCATCCTGACCTTGCGCCATCGCGCCGGCATTGGAGAACAGCATGTCGATGCCGCCGAGCTCCTTTGCAGCGCCCTCGACCCAGGACTTCAACGCCGCGCCGTCGGTGACGTCGACCGGGCTGCCGGTGGCGCGGATGCCGCTCGTCTTCAGCTCAGTGACGGTGGCGGCAACCTGATCCGCATTGCGCGCGCACACCGCGACATTGGCGCCTTCGCCGGCCAGCGTCGCCGCAATCGCCCGCCCGATGCCGCGCGTGCCGCCGAGCACGATGGCGTTCTTTCCCTTGAGACCGAGATCCATTGTTTTGTCTTCCTTGTTGTTGGTCGCGCGCCGTCGTCGCGAACGAAGCGCAGTGCCTCCTCCAATGTCGTCCTGGCGAAAGCCAGGACCCATTACCACGAACTTGCGCTGCTGTGCGATGTTGTGGCCAAGACGTGCTGTAACAACATTCGACCGGGGTAATGGGTCCTGGCTTTCGCCAGGACGACACCGAGCGTGTGGTTAGGTTGCTTCGCCTGCGGCGACGACCTCACTCCGGTGCCGCCCCCACCGGCGGGCCGCCGGGCGGGCGGTGCAGGTAAGTCAGCGAGACGTAGGCGCCGGCCCAGGAGCCGAGCGCCGCGAAAGCGACATAGAAGGCGTTTTCGGTGTAGCTGATCACCGCGTAGGAGGAGAGCAGGTACCAGACCGCGCTCCAGTTCGCCGCTGGCACGCGCTTGCGCGCGATCACGGCGGAGGTGAACATGACATAGACCGCGTCGGTGGCCGCCGTTGCGATGAACACGGCGCCGGCGGTAAGGGGATCGATGGCGGCCATTGCATTCCTTTCTGCGATCATGACATGGTCGCGAAAAGTACAGCATGATCCGGTAAAGTGCGCAGCGGTTTTCCGGAAGGATCGTACGCAAAACAAATAACCCGAAAGGGAGAGAAGCGGCCATGCAAAGCCCTGCCGATATTCTCGAGGGCATCTGGACCTCCGCCGGCGGCGATAAGGCCGCGCTTGCACGCGTGCGACTGACCGGCGAAGAGCCGCAGATCCCGTCCTCGTTTCGTGTCGCTGTCGCCGGCCAAACCACAATCGCTGCCGCGGGCCTTGCTGCCGCCGAAATCTGGCGATTGCGCAGCGGCGAGGTGCAGGACGTCCATGTCGACATGCGCCATGCCGTGGCCGAATGCCGTTCGGAGCGCTATTTGCGGCTCGACGACAAGCCGCCGCCACCGGCCCGGGACGCCATCGCCGGCGTCTACAGCACAGGCGATGGCCGCTTCGTCCGCTGCCACACCAACTTTCCGCATCACCGCGACGCGGTCTGCAAGGTGCTGGCTTGCGAGGCGGAGCGCGAGAAGGTGCAGGCCGCGTTGATGCGGTGGAAGGGCGAGGATTTCGAAACCGCGGCCTACGCTGCCGGCGGCGTCGTTGCCCTGATGCGCTCTCACGACGAGTGGTCCGCACTGCCGCAGGCACGTGCGCTCGCCGAACTGCCGTTGATCTCGATCGAGGAGATCGGCGAGGCCCCGCCAAAGCCGTGGCCTGAAGGCGATCGCCCGCTCGCCGGCCTCCGCGTGCTCGATCTCTCCCGCGTCATCGCGGGCCCCGTCGCCGGCCGCACGCTCGCCGCGCACGGTGCGGATGTGCTCCTGGTCTCGGGGCCTGAGTTGCCCGCCATTCCCTGGCTCACCATCGACACCGGCCGCGGCAAGCTCACCACCTTCATCGAGCTGAAGAGCGAGGCGGGCAGGGCGCAGATGCGTGCGCTGTTGAAGGACGTCGACATCTTCTCGCAAGGCTATCGCCCGCACGCGCTCGCAGCTCTGGGCTTCTCGCCCGAGGAGGCAGCGAAGATCAATCCCGGCATCGTCTACGTGACTTTGTCAGCCTACGGTCATGCCGGACCCTGGGCCGAGCGGCGCGGCTTCGACTCTCTGGTGCAAACCACCACCGGCTTCAACCATGCCGAGGGGAAGGCCGCCGGCATCGACGGTCCCAAGGAATTGCCGGCACAGATACTCGATCACGCCACCGGCTATCTCATGGCGTTCGGCGCGATGATGGCCAGGGCGCGCCAGGCCCGCGAAGGCGGCAGCTGGCACGTGCGCGTGTCGCTGGCACAGACCGGCCGCTGGTTGTGGAATCTCGGCCGGCTCGACGGCGGACTGGACACCCCGGATATTACGGGCGAGGCCGTACATGCAGCGTTCATCGAGAGCATGCCATCTGGCTTCGGCACGTTGAATGCGGTGCGCCATTCGGCGCTGCTGTCGAGAACGCCGGCGCAATGGAGCCGTCCGGCGATGCCGCTCGGCAGTCATCCGGCGCAGTGGCCGGTGAGAAGCTGACACTGAGCTTACTTGGCTTACTTGGAGCTGACGCGTCGCAAAATTTTAACGCAAACGGAAAGGTGCCGGGCGTTTTTTAGGTTGTTTGAAATCTGAATTCGGCACTATTAGCGCGACCGATGAGGCAATTGTTTGCCGAGATCGTCGCAGACATGACCGGGCCCCATGGTAGTTGAAAATACCAAGCGATTGCAGGTGCTTACAAAACAGCGGGTGATCTCATCCGTAGTTTTACTGGCACTCGCCGGCGCCGGTGCCTACGGCTTCCTCTATGCGGGGGCCAAGGAAAAGAGTCATTCCGAGGTCTCCAGCCAGTCGCGCAGGAATGCGCAGAATTTCACGCCGACCCCGTCCGAATGGGCGACCCTGACGATCGAGCCGGTCAAGGCCAAGACCTTCCGGGCCGAATATGTCACCGAGGGCAAGGTCGCGGTCGACGAGGACCGCTCGACACCGGTGTTCTCGCCCTATGCGGGCCGGGTCACCAAGCTGCTCGCCAAGCCCGGCGAGATGCTGAAGCAAGGTCAACCGCTGTTCACGATCGAGGCCGCCGACACCGTGCAGGCCCAGAACGATTTCATTGCGGCGATGACCTCGCAGAACAAGGCGAAGTCGGCGATCGATCTTGCCGACATCCAGTTCAAGCGGGCCAAGGATCTCTATGAGGGCCACGCCATTCCGCTGAAGGACTATCAGCAGGCGGAAGCCACCCAGGTCCAGGCGCAGAACGACATGCGCTCCTCGGCGACGGCGCTGGAAGCCGCACGCAACAAGCTGCGGATTCTCGGCTTCACCGACGAAACCATCAAGGCGTTCCAGGACAAGGGCGTCATCGATCGGGAGATCACGATCTACTCGCCGATCTCCGGCACGGTCGTGCAGCGCAAAATCGGCCCGGGCCAGTACGTCAATTCCGGCGCCAGCGATCCGGTCTTCGTGATCGGCGACCTTTCCACAGTCTGGCTCACCGCCTTCGTGCGCGAGAGCGATGCGGCCGCGGTGTGCATCGGGCAGGACATCACCGTCAACGTGATAGCGCTGCCGGGCCGGCCGCTGACCGCCAAGATCAACTACGTCGCCGCCGCGATCGATCCCAGCACCCGCCGTCTGCTGGTTCGCGCCACCATCGACAACAAGGACGGCGTGCTCAAGCCGGAAATGTTCGCCAACGTCACGATCTACTCGGCCGGCGACCGCGCGGCACCTGCGGTGCCGAAACAGGCGTTGATCTATGAAGCCGACAAGGTTCGCATCTGGGTGGCGCGCGAAGACAAGTCGGTCGAGCTGCGCCAGATCAAGATCGGCCTGATCAACGGCAACCTCGTCGAAGTCACGAGCAACCTGCAACCCGGCGAGCAGATCGTCACCAAGGGCAGCCTGTTCATCGACCGCGCGGCGTCCGGCAGCTGATCGACGACCCAAAAACTGAAAACAAACTGAAGACCTGAATGGATCGTCTCGTCGCCCTTGCCGTCAACCGGCGCTACCTGATGGTCGGCATGTTCGTTGCCGTGCTGATCGGCGGCTTGATCGCGTTCAACCAGCTCAATATCGAGGCCTATCCCGACCCGACCCCGCCGATGGTCGACATCGTGACGCAGAGCCCGGGCCTGTCGGCCGAGGAAATCGAGCGTTACATCACGATCCCGATCGAGACCCAGGTCGCGGGTCTGAAGAACCTCACGACCATCCGCACCATCTCGCTCTACGGCCTCTCTGACATCAAGCTCCAGTTCTCCTTCGCCTACACCTACGACGAGGCGTTGCAGCAGGTCTTGAACCGCCTGGCGCAGCTCGCGCCGCTGCCGGGCAATGTGCAGCCGCAGATCTCGCCGCTCAGCCCGATCGGCGAGATCTTCCGCTACCGCCTGGTCGGCCCGCCGAACTACAGCGTGCTCGACCTCAAGACCATCCAGGACTGGATCCTGCAGCGCCGCTTCCGCGCCGTGCCAGGCGTCATCGACGTCACCGGGTGGGGCGGCAAGAGCAAGACCTACGAGCTCCAGGTCGATTTCAACAAGCTCGTCGCCAACGGCCTGACGCTGCCGCAACTGCTCCAGGCGGTCGGCAATGCGAACGTCAATGTCGGCGGCAACACCGTCAATATCGGCCAGCAATCGGCCGTGGTGCGCGGCGTCGGCCTGATACGTTCGATCGACGACCTTGCCAACACCATGGTCTCGCAGACCAACGGCAACCCGGTGCTGGTCAAGGACGTCGCCACAGTCACGGTCGGGCAGAGGCCTCGCCTCGGTATTGCCGGCATCGACGATGCCGACGACATCGTGCAGGGCATCGTCCTGATGCGCCGCGGCGAGCAGAGCTCGCCAACCATCAAGCGCGTCCACCAGCTCGTTCAAACCATCAACAACTCCAGCATTCTGCCGCCCGGCGTGCGCATCGAGCGCATCTACGACCGCGGCGACCTGATTGAGCTCACGACCCACACCGTGCTGCACAACATGGTGGTCGGCATTCTGCTGATCGTGCTGTTGCAGTGGATCTTCCTCGGCGACCTGCGCAGCGCGCTGATCGTCGGCGCCACCATTCCGTTCGCGCTGTTCTTCGCGGTGATCATCCTGGTGCTGCGCGGCGAATCGGCGAACCTGCTGTCGGTCGGCGCGATCGATTTCGGCCTGATCGTCGATGCCACCGTCATCATGGTGGAGGCGATCTTCCGCCGCCTGACGCAGACGACGCCGGTGTCCGAATCCGAGCACATGTCGTCCGAGACGCTGTTCGGCATGAAGAGCCACGCCATCCTCAGCGCCGCGGCCGACGTGTCGCGCTCGATCTTCTTCGCCGCCGCCATCATTATCGCGGCCTTCCTGCCGCTGTTCACGCTCTCCGGTGTCGAAGGCAACATCTTCGGACCGATGGCGCGCACCTATGCCTATGCGCTTGCCGGCGGGCTGCTGGCCACCTTCACGGTGACGCCGGCGCTGTCCGCGATCATCCTGCCCGCGCATGTCGAGGAAACCGAGACCAAAGTCATGTTGATCCTGCACCGGATCTACATGCCGGTGCTGCATTGGGCCGTCGCCAATCGCGGCATCATGCTCGGCGGTGCGGTCGGCCTCGTGCTGATGACGGTGGCGCTCAGCCGGCTGCTCGGCCTCGAATTCCTGCCCAAGCTGGAAGAGGGCAATCTCTGGATCCGCGCCACGCTGCCGCCGACCATCTCGCTCCAGGAAGGCAACACCTACGTCAACGAGATGCGCAAGGTGATCCGCGCCCGGCCCGAGGTGGAATCGGTGGTGTCGCAGCACGGCCGTCCCGACGACGGCACCGACGCGGCCGGCTTCTTCAACGCCGAGTTCTTCGCGCCGCTCAAGCCCGTGAGCCAATGGCCCGGCACGCGCGACAAGGAAGAGCTGACCGCGCAACTGCTCAAGCAGCTCGACGACCGCTTCCCCGGCGTCGAGTTCAACTTCTCGCAATATCTCCAGGACAACGTCTCCGAGGCCGTCTCCGGCGTGAAGGGCGAGAACTCGATCAAGCTGTTCGGCAGCGATCTGCAGGCGCTTACCGACACCGCCAACAAGATCAAGCAGGTGCTGTCGACGGTGCAGGGTGTCACCGACCTTGCGGTGTTCACCTCGCTCGGGCAGCCGACCATCCAGATCGACATCGACCGCGCCAAGGCCGCGCGCTACGGCCTCGCACCGGGCGACATCAACGCCACCATCAAGGTCGCGATTGGCGGCGACACCGCGGGCGATCTCTACGAGCCCGGAAGCGACCGCCATTTCCCGATCATCGTTCGGCTTGCGCCGGAATACCGCCGGAGCGCGGAGGCGATCCAGAACCTGCGCATCGGCGCGCCGGGGCCGAACGGGACCGTCACGCAGATCCCGTTGAGCGAGGTCGCCACCATCAGCCTCGTCTCGGGCGCGGCCTACATCTACCGCGAGCAGCAGGAGCGCTACCTGCCGATCAAGTTCTCGGTCCGCGAGCGCGATCTCGGCAGCGCGATCCGCGAGGCGCAACAGAAGATCGCCGACCAGGTGCAACTGCCGCCCGGCTCGCACATGGACTGGGTCGGCGAGTTCGGCAATCTCCAGGACGCGATCCGGCGCCTGTCGATCGTGGTGCCGATTTCGCTGGCGCTGATCGGTGTTCTGCTCTGGTTCAATTTCGGCTCGATGACCGACACGCTGCTCGCGATGAGCGTGATCCCGATGGCGATCTTCGGCGGCGTGCTCGGGCTGTTGATCACCGGCACGGCGTTCAGCGTCTCTGCGGCGATCGGCTTCATCGCGCTGTTCGGCATCGCGGTCATGGATGGCATCATCATCCTGTCGCAGTTCAACCAGCTCATCGAGGAAGGCATGGACCGCGTGAGCGCGGTGATCCGCACCGGCGAGCTTCAGCTTCGGCCCGTGCTGATGACCTGCGTCGTCGCCGGCGTCGGCCTCTTGCCCGCTGCCCTGTCGGAGGGCATCGGATCGCAGGTGCAGAAGCCGCTCGCGGTCGTCGTCGTCACCGGCATGATGCTGGCGCCGGTCGTGATCCTGGTGACCTTACCGGTCCTGATCTCCTTCTTCTCCCGTCGTGCGCGCTGATCGCGGGCGGCCGTCGCGACTCAGAATCCGTAGAGCCGCCCCGGATTGTCGACCAGGATCTTTTTGCGCACATCCGCATCCGGTGCCCACACCGGAAGCTGGTTGAGCAGGCGGCCGTCATCGATCTGGTAGAGAGGCGCGATGTCGGTGGCTTTCCGTCCCTCGACATGGCTCGAATCCGGATGCGGCCAGTCGGTGCCCCAGACGATGCGATCCGGATTGGCCTCAATCAGCGCGCGCGCAAAGGGCACCATGTCCTGATAGTCCGGCGCGAGTTTTGACGAGCGATAGGCGCCGGAGATCTTCACATAGACCTTGCCGGATTTGACGAGCGCGACCAGGTCGGAAAATCCCGGCTGCTCCAGCCCGAGCGAAGCCTCGAGGCCGCCGAAATGATCGAACACCGCGGGCACGGGCGCGGCCAGCACCAGGTCCTTGATCGCCGAGATCATCGGCAGCGTGGTGTAGAGCTGCACGTGCCAGCCGCGCGCCTTCATGCGCTCGACGGCCGCAGTGAAGCGGGCCCGGCCGACATTGGGATCGCTGATGCCGCCGGTCGCAAGGTTGATGCGGATGCCGCGGAAGCCTTCCTGCTGCATCGCATCGAGCTGCGCGTCGGTCGTCTTGTCGTCGATCACGGCGACCCCGCGCGCGGTTCCGCCACGCGCCTTCATGCCGAACAGAGTGGAGGAGTTGTCGGTGCCGTAGACGCTTGGCGTCACGATCACCACGCGCTCGATATGCAGCGCCTTGTGCAGCGCGGCCATTTCTTCAGGGCTCGCCAGCTCCGGCGTATAGACGCGGCCTGCGAAGAACGGAAACTTTTCGGGATCGCCATGGATGTGGGTGTGGCAGTCGCAGGCATCCGCCGGAACGTCGAAATTGACCGGCGTCGCGGGCTGCGACGCGCGGGCGTGGGCTTTGCTGGTCATGGCTACTCCGGCGGCAAGTGAGGCAAGCAGGACGCTGCGTCGGTCGAGCATGGTTTCTCTCCCTGCTTCGTTATTTGGAGGTTGGACCGAGACAGTATCACATCAGCCCGGCAATCGCTCCGCTTCGCTGCATAGCTGCTCGACAAGGTTCGCAAGCGGGTGTGAGCCGTCAACGCGCACGACCGGGCAGGGCAGGCCCGCGAGCCAGGCCTCATCTCTTGCGAGACTGCGGCCCTCGCGATCGCCGGCTTCGTAGCGCGAGGCCCATTCGACGAACGACTCCGTCTCCTCATGACGCCAGCCGCCCTGTGCGACGGCATCAGCTCCGAAATGCGCAGCCTCGCGGCCACGCAGGCGCTGCAAGCGAAGCTCGCGCGGCGTCGTCACAGAGACGACAAGATCGAAGAACGGGACGAGCTCGTTGCCCCAGCCGGTGACGGTTCCGCTCAGCACCCAATCGAGACGCGGCAGAAACATCTCGCGCATCAGGCGCAGGCGCTCTGCGGCGGGGCGCGTCGTCTGGTAGGGCGGCGCGGTCGGCAGCCAGAAATAATCATCGCTGTCGTGATGCGGAAGCGCAAGCCGCCCGGCGAGCGCGCGACCGAGCGTCGTCACGCCGGAGCCCGAAGCTCCCATCAGATGGATGCGGCGGCTCTTCATGGGCACCGGGGCCAGAAGATTGAAACTACTGCCCCGACGGCGTGCGCAGGCCGTGCCAGGCGTCGCGGACCTGCTGGTAGTGCACCTCCGGCAGGTAGTCCGGCGTGTTCAGGCTCAAGGTCTTGACGTCGAGATGGCCGACGGCGCTGAGTAGCGTGTAGGAGGCGATCACGCGGTCGCGCAGCGCGCCGATCAGACGGGCCTTGGCCTGGATCAGATCGGCCTGCGAGTTCAGCACGTCCACCGTCGTGCGCTGTCCGCCGGCGGCCTCGCGCTGCACGCCCTGGAGCGCGACGGTCGCCGCCTTCACTTCGGACTCGGAGGCCGAGACCGCGATCTTGGCGCCTTCGTTCGCAACCCAGGCGCTGACCGCCGCGGTGCGGGCCTGATTGCGCACCTGGTCGAGCACGAGCCGGCTCTGAGCGGTGATCTCCTTGGCCTGCCGGGTCTGCGCGGCGGCCTGGCCGCCGTCATAGATCGGCGCGGTGACGTTGGCGACGATCGAGGCCTGGTCCTCTGCGAACGTGCCGAGTGTGGGGTCGTTGTTGCGGCTTTTGCTGGCGCTGCCCTGGATGCTGGCGCTCGGCAGCAGGGCGCCTTCCGCGACGCGGATGTTGGTGGAGGCGACATCGACGTCGAAGCCTGCCGCCATCACGGCTGGATGCTGACGGATCGCCATTGTCAGCGCATCCTCGCGGCTCTTCGGCAGATAGCGGTCGACCACTTCGGCGGCCCGAAGCTGCGATGGCGCATTGCCGATCACCTGCGCGTATATTGCCTGGCTCACCGCGAGCGCGACTTCGGCGGCATTGAGGTCGGAGAGCCCGCGGTTGAGACGGGCCTCGGCCTGCGCGGTGTCGGTCGGCGTGACGTCGCCGGCGTTGAGGCGGCGCTGGGTGACGGAAAGCGTCTCGCGCAGGAAGGCGACGTTGGAGCGCTGCGCCTCCACCAGCGACTGATTCGCCAGCACATTGGTGTAGGCGGTGACCGCGTCGAGCAGCACGCCCTGGCCGACATTGCGCAGCGCCTCGCGGCCCGACTGCACCTGGAGCTCGGCGGCCCGCACGTTATTGGCGGTGCGGAAGCCGTTGAACAGGGTCTGCGTCACGGTGACGCCGATGACCCATGGCGTCAGATTGGCGGTCTGGATCGTGTTGTTGGGCAACAGGTTGCGCACCGACTGCAAGCCGGCGCTGAGGCTTGCAACGAGTTGCGGCCGGTAGCCGGCGAGCGCCTGCGGCACGTTCTCATCGGTCGCACGCTGCCGCGCGCGCTCGGCATTGAGCTGCGGGTTGGTCTGGTAGGCCTTGGCCAGCGCCTCCGGCAGGGCTTCGGCCCCGGCGGCCGAGGGCAGGGCGCAACAGAGCGCCAGCGCGGTCCATGTCGCAAGCACAGGACCCACGCCCGATCGATGCCGCGTCATCACGCGACCAACTCTGGCGGCACGCCCAATCATGTAATCCCGCTAAACCCCGGCTGTCCGCCCCCGCCGACGGGGCCTCTTAACTGTTTAACCAGCCGGGGTCCCGCAGGCAAACTGCCGCGGGGAAAACCCCCATGTATTCCGTGCTTGTTGCAGGCGCGTCACAGGGGTTGTGCGGGAAAGCGTCAGAGCCTTACACCGGCCTGACCAGGTGCTGCCTCAGCGGTTCTTGTTCACCGGTTTGCGCTTCTCGATGAACGCGGCCATGCCCTCGGAGCGGTCTTCCAGCGCGAAGGTCGAGTGGAACAGGTTGCGCTCGACGCTCATGCCCTCGGCGAGCGTGGTCTCGAAGGCGCGGTTCACCGCTTCCTTGGCCAGGGCGACGGCGGGCCGTGACATCGACGCGATCTTTTCGGCGGCAGCCATCACCTCGTCCATGAGCTTGTCGGCGGGCACGATGCGGCTGACAAGGCCGCTTCGCTCGGCTTCCGCCGCATCCATCATGCGGCCGGTGAGGCAGAGGTCCATCGCCTTGGACTTGCCGATCGCGCGGGTCAGGCGCTGGGTGCCGCCGATGCCGGGAATGGTGCCGAGCGTGATTTCGGGCTGGCCGAACTTGGCGGTGTCGGCGGCGATGATGAAGTCGCACATCATGGCGAGCTCGCAGCCGCCGCCGAGCGCGTAGCCCGCAACAGCGGCGATGGTCGGCTTGCGGCAGCGCGCGACGCGGTCGCCGCCGATCGCGGCGAAATCCTCGGAGAACATGTCGATGAAGCCCTTCGGCTGCATCTCCTTGATGTCGGCGCCGGCGGCAAAGGCTTTCTCGCTGCCGGTCACGACGATGCAGCCGATGGTATCATCGCCCTCGAGATCGTCGACGGCGGCCGCAATCTCGCGGAAGACGCCGAAGGAGAGCGCATTGAGCATCTTCGGCCGGTTCAGCTTGATGATGCCGACCGCGCCTTGGCTTTCGACGATGATGTGTTCGAACGTGCTCATGCTCCACCCACGCTTTTGATTGGGCGGGCAATGTGCCTGCTGCCGCAGTGGGCTTCAAGGGGCCCCGAAAAGCTGCCGGAACAAGGCCGCCCGGGACGCGCAGCCAACTGCGCGTCCCGGGCGAGGTTCGTCGGGCCAAAAGATCAGGCCAAAAGATCAGGCCAAGAACTCAGGCCAAGAGATCAGGCCATGAACATCCGCGCGGCGGAGGCCAGCGTCAGCAACGTGCCGACGCCGATGAAGATCTTGCCGATCAGGGAGCTCTGGTCCCAGGCCGAGCTCTGGTGGCTGCTCGCCATCACCGGCGCGGGTCGCGGCTGCGCGTCGGTTGCGGCGATCACCGCGTTCTGCTTCTGCGCCGGCGGGCTGTCCTGTTGCAGGGCGCGGTCGAGATCGTTGAGCTGGTCGGGCGCCACCACCTGGCTCTCGGCATTCGGGGCGGCGGTATTATCGGCCGCTGCCTGGACGTTGTCGTTGGCGCGGTCCGTCATCGCGGAGGCCGCAGCCGCGGGCGGCGTATCGGCGGCGGCGAGCTGAGCCTTAGCGTTGGCGACCTCCGGCGGCATCTGGCTCGAGGCCGGCACATCGCCACCAGCCTTGTTGTCGGCCTTGCTGTCAGCCCTGGCCGCGTCGGACTTTGCCGCAGCGTCCGTCTTGCCGGCCTTGTCGTCGGAGGACTTCTGCGCCGTCTTGCTGCTGGTGCGGCGCGCAGAGTGACGCCGGTGCTTGCTCGGCTGGACTGCATCAGCCTGTTTGCCTGCGCTGTCCGATGGGCTGCTCGCAGCCGAACTCGGCGCCGCCTGTGCAGCGCCTCCGAACAGCAGGAAAAGCCCGGCCAAAAGAATCAGGGCAGCGCGCCCGCTGGCTTTGATCATGTTGACGATCTCCCCAATCCACCCATGCCCGGACCGAACAGAGACGCCGTGGCGTGACGATAGCGGGGCAAAAAATGGGAATCTTCGGGCTAGACCGGGCAAAAACGGGGCAAGCCGCCCCTTCGCGGCCGGCCGCCGGATGCGGACGGGACCGATCGGTGTTATGAGCCGTCGCGGATTTCCACGGCCGCATTGGACGGTGGCACAGCATCTATCACGAAACCGTGATCGTACCGGTGCCGGCGTAACAAATTGAAAGAGCGGCCGAATTGCATGATGAGGGCGCGGGTGCGCGGACGTGAGGACGAATGGACCGGCCTGATGCGGTCGGCCATGGCGGGCGATGATGCGGCGTATCATCGCCTGTTGAAGGCGGTCACGCCGGTGCTGCGCGCTGCCGCGAGGCGCGGGCTGGCGCGGGCCGGCCAGCCTCCCGACCAGGCCGAGGATATCGTGCAGGAGATTCTGTTGGCGGTGCATCTGAAGCGGCACACCTGGGACAGCGAAGCCCCCTTCGCACCCTGGCTGTTCGCGATCGCCCGCAACAAGCTGATCGATGCGCTAAGACGACGTGGCCGGCGGGTCTTCGTCAACATCGATGATTTCGCCGAGACCCTGCCGGGCGAGACGCCGCAGGAGACTGCTTCGGCGGGCGAGGTCACGGCGCAGCTCAACACGCTGCCGCAGCGCCAGCGCGACGTGTTGCAGTCGATCGCGGTCGACAGCGCGTCGATCAAGGACACGGCGGCAAAGTTTTCGATGAGCGAGGGCGCAGTACGGGTCGCGCTGCATCGCGGACTTGCGGCGCTCACGGCCAAACTGCGGGACCACTAGTCATGGATACCGATCAACTCATTCGCTCGCTTGCGGCCGACAACGCCCATCGCACCCCGCGCGTCGGCGCCGTGCTGACCATGGCGCTCCTGGTCGCCGCGCCGCTGTCGATCCTGATCTTCGCGACGTTCCTCGGCGTGCGGCCCGACGTGATGAGCGCCATGCATAACCCGTTCTTCGACATGAAGTTCGCGGTGACGCTGTCGCTCGCGATCCCCGCGATCATCGTCAGCCTGCATCTGTCGCGGCCCGAGGCCTTGCTGCGCGGCTGGGGCTGGTTGTTGCTGCTTCCCGTCGGCCTTCTTGCGGTCGCGATCGGCGGCGAGACGATGATGGCGCCGGCCATGCCGATGTCGATGCGCTTGATGGGCAAGAACTCCAGGGTTTGCCTGCTGGCGATCCCGGCGATGTCGCTGCCGCTGCTGGCGGGAGCGCTGTTCGGCCTGCGCCACGGCGCGCCATCGCACCCCGCGCTCGCCGGTGCGCTCGCCGGCCTGGTGTCGGCCGGGCTCGCCGCGACTCTCTACGCCTCGCACTGCACCGACGACTCGCCGCTGTTCGTCGCGACCTGGTACACGATCGCGACCGCCCTGGTAGCCGCGATCGGAGCGGCGGTTGGGGCGAGGGTGTTGCGGTATTAGGCCGCGGGCGTCGTGCCGTGCTGCATGCGGTGGAAACGCAGCACCTGCTGCGCGGTCGATGAGCGCAGGGCCTCGTAGGTATCGCGCAGCGTCAGCATGTCGGTCTGCGAGCCGCCCGAGAGCTTTTCGCGCAGGGCGATGATTGCGCGCACGCTCGCCCACGACATGCCCGCGACCTTGGCGAGGATCATCACGCCCTCGGTGCGGCTCTCGATCATCATGTTCTCGGCGGTCTCGACCGCAACGCCGGCGAGCGCCGCGAGGCCCGCATTGGTCTCGTCGAACTTGCCTTGCTCGGCGAACGCGGTGACCTGGAATTCGTTGAGGCGGCCGTCCTCGTGGAGCGACTTCACCAGCGCGCGCGCTATCTCGGTTTGCCGGGTCATGGCCGCGGCGCGGACCCGCTGGGCCGCTTCCTGGACCACGCTCGACACCTCGTCCGCGAGCTCCGGATGCGCGGCCTCGAGCTTCCTGCGCACGCTCAGGGACGCCTTCGCGACCAGCTTCAGGTAGTGATGGCGCGGCAGGTCGGGCCGCAGGCCGATGCATGTGGCGAGGTCGTCATCGCGCTCGGCCCGCGTGACGAGGTCGGAGAGGCTGTCCTCGGAGAGCTGTGCGCCGGGATTGCCGACGGTCGATTGCACGACGTCCTCGTTGCCGCGCGTCACCAGCACGTCGGTGAGTGCTGCCGACAGCACCCGCCGCAGCGAGATCGCCTTCAGATGCGCCTGACCCCGCGTGCGCGCGATCTCGATCAGGGTCGCCTCGTCCAGCCGTTCCGATTTCGACAGCACCGGTCCTGCGACCTCGATCACCTCGTCGAGCGCGAGCGTGCGGATGATCTTCGGCGGTGCCGCCGCGATCGGTGCGAGGCGGTCGGCGAGCAGCGTCCTCGCCGAGGTCTCGATCTGTTCGATCAGGCACTGGAATACGTCGTCGAACACGCGGATGTGCTCGTCGGAGTAATCCACTGCATTGCCCACGAACAGATCGGTGACGCGGCGCAGCGCCTCGACCCGGCGCACAACGGTGCCGTGCGAGAGCGCAGCCTGCAATTCCTCGAGCAGGTTCTCGGATGGTCTGGCGGATCTGGATATCATTGCCCTGTCCTGGAGCGTTTGGTCCGGCGGCGGCTTCTCACGTGCCGGAGAAAATGGGTTGGTCAGTTCGTTGCAATACGGTTGCGGCCTTGCGCCTTGGCTGAATAGAGCGCGCTGTCGGCGCGCGCGAGAAACGTGTCGGCAGTATCAACGTCGCGCAGCGTCACGACGCCCGCGGAAATCGTCACGCGCATGCCGGGGGAGAATGCGCTCCAGTCGAGATCGGCGACGATGCTGCGCAAGCGCTCGAGCATGCGCGAGGCCGCCTCGCCGTCGGTGTCCGGCAGCAACAGCAGGAATTCCTCGCCGCCGTAGCGGCCGAAGCAGTCGGTCGGGCGGATGTTGGCGAATATGGTGATCGCGAAGGTGCGCAGCACCTCGTCGCCGATGGGATGGCCGTGGGCATCGTTGATGCGCTTGAACCAGTCGAGATCAATCAGCGCGATCGTGCAAGATGTCGATGCCCGCCGCGACTTGTCCATCTCGGCGTCGAGCAGTCGCATGATGCAGCGGCGGTTGTAGGAGCCGGTCAGCTCGTCGAGCTCGGCCAGTTCCTCGATGCGCTGATAGGCAGCCTTCAGCTCGATGCTGCGCTGGTACAGGATCTTGCGTAGCGTGGCGCCGAACAGGCCGAGGAAGGCGCACTGGCCGATCACCAGCACGAAGCACAGCATCGAGGCGGTCCGCTGCAGCCGGGTAGCAACGGGCATGCCGATCGGCAGGTCGGAGGCGAGGAAGACGGCGGCAAGGCCGATGGCCGCGAGCGTCCAGGTGATCATCGCCTGGGCCGAGGTCATGCGCAGCGTGCCGAAGGCGAAGATCAGGAACAGCACGCAGATGAAGGCGATGCCGATGGTCGGGACCGACAGCAGGAACACGAATTGCAGCGCCATATGCGCCGAGATCTGGAAGACGGTGAGGTAGTGGTCGGTGAATCTGTCGCCGATGCCGGCTTCCGACAGCACGGTGAACGTGCCGATGATCAGGAGGCCGCCGAACCAGAACAGCGAGGCAATGTCGACCGAGATCGTGCCGTCATAGGCGTAGATCAGCAGGACCGAGGCGCCGAGCGAGTAGCTCGCCACCTGGCCGACATACATCTGGCGGCGCTGCCGGGCCCGGCGCTCCCGGACTTCGGGGGCCGCCGCCTCGGGCGCGAGAACGAGTTCCGCGACCTCAGCGGCATTCCTCTCCGGAAAGGACGTCGCGGCCGTGTTCATGGTCCCGCCAATGGTGGATGTCAGCCCAAAAATCTACGTGGCAAGCCTTTAGGTTTGGTATCCTTTGAAAGCGAATCCGAACCGTGCAGCGCAGAACAGGGTGATGTCGGTCGCTGGGGGAATTTGCCGGCGATTAGGCATCGTTTGCGATGCGGTCGAGCCAAAGCAGGCCTTCGTGAGACATACGTCGTGCAGGACTGCTATGGAACCGAACTTGGTCGGCCCGCCCGTGACCGGGCAGGCGTTCCGCAGGGAAATGTTGCAGTATTATGTTACCGATCTGGATCCAAACGGCCGACCCGCACGGGCGGGACAGGAAAAATCCGCGTATGTGGGGTAGATCACACAAGCTCCCGTATGACTGCGGTAGGTTGAACAATTTTGCACCTTCCGTCGAACCGTCCGCTGCATCGACCCGACCAACCTTGCGAGACGGCCTTTGAGCGTGACACAGGCGGCTTCGGACGAGATCCTCATCGCCAGGATCGCTCAGGGTGACCGGCTTGCCATGCAGGTGCTGTACGGGCGGCACCATGTCAGGGTCTACAGGTTCGGCCTCAGGCTCGTACGGGACGAGCAGGCGGCGGAAGACCTCATCAGCGAGGTGTTTCTCGACGTCTGGCGTCAAGCCGGCAAGTTCGAGGGTCGATCCGCAGTTTCCACTTGGCTGCTGGCCATTACCCGATTCAAGGCCCTCTCGGCGCTCCGGCGCAGGAAGGACTTTGAGTTGGACGAAGACGCCGCGAACGCGATTGAGGATACGTCCGACAATCCGGAAACGGTGGTGCAGAAGAAGGATACCAGTGAAGCGTTGCGGGAGTGTCTGACGGGCCTCTCGCCGGAACACCGGGAAATCGTCGATCTCGTCTACTACCACGAGAAGTCCGTGGAAGAAGTGGCCGAAATCGTCGGGATACCGGAGAACACTGTAAAGACGCGCTTGTTCTATGCGCGCAAGAAACTGGCCGAACTGCTGAAGGCAGCCGGCGTTGAGCGAGGCTGGCCATGATGGCTTTGAGCAAAAAGATGCTGGAGCAAGAGCCCAGTGAGATTGAACTGCTGCTGCCGTGGCACGCGGCCGGCACGCTGAACGCGCGCGACGCCCGCCGCGTCGAGGACGCGCTGGCGCGTGATCCCGAGCTCGCGAAACAATATGCCGCGATCCGCGGCGAGTACGAAGAGACCATCCATCTGAACGAGAGCCTGGGGGCTCCGTCGGCACGCGCGATGCAGAAGCTGTTCGGCGCGATCGACGCCGAGCCGGCGCGTGAGACCGGATCGCTGCCGCTGTCGGCGCGCATCGCGACCTTCTTCGCGAGCCTGTCGCCGCGGACCCTGGCCTGGTCGGCGAGCCTCGGTGCAGTCGCGCTCGTGCTCCAGGCCGGCATCATCGGCGCGGTGCTGATGAAGACCCAGCCCACGACCTTCCAGACCGCCTCGCTTTCGACCAGCGCGCCGATCACGCGCGAGCTTGGCGCTGCCGTTGCGCCGGCGCGCGCGCTGGTGCGCTTCACGCCCGAGGCGCGGGTCGCCGACATCACGGCGCTGCTCGACAGCTACCAGGCCTCGATCATCGGGGATGCCAAGGGCGGCATGTTCCGCCTCCAGTTCGACAAGGCGATGAGCCAGGAGGAACTCGCCTCGCTGCTCGGCAGGATGCAGCGCGAGAAGTTCGTCAACCTCGCCGTCGCGGCGCCGTAAGGCGCCGCTGAACCGATGACGCGCAAGTCCGAGAGTAAGTCGCGAGCCGGGGCCTACGCTTCGTCGGTCGGAGCCGCGCTCCTGCTCGCCGCCAGTCTCGGCGTCGAGGTTGCGCAGGCGCAGGCGATCATGCGCACGCCCACGATCAGCGTTCCCTCGCGCACGCCGACCATCTCTCCCAACGTCGCTGCGCGGGCGGTGAGCATTGATCGCGGCCCGCGCACGATGACGACCGCACGTATCTCTACGCCCCGAATAGGGCCGGCGCCGGTGCTGCCTTATGCGCGCTACTCGCCGAACCTGTATCCGTCCTGCACGGCACCGTACCGCGACGCCGACGGCGAATGCCTGGCGCAGCCAAATACAGGCGGTGACGGCGCCGGCAAGCCCGGCAAGAAGAGCGCGGGCAAGGGGCGCGGCAACAACACGCCCGTCGCCCTGAACCAGCGCATCTTCGCAGGCGAATTCGTCGCCGAGATCGACGGCGCGCTATCGGTGACCGAAGCCGATGAGCTCGCGCGTCGCCACGGCCTCGCGCGCGTCGCGTCCGAGAATTTCCCGCTGATCGGGGCGACCTTCGGCCTGTTCCGCATCACCGACGGCCGGCCCGCCGAGACGGTGCGGCGCGAATTCGCCGCCGACGGCAGCGTGCGCTCGGTCCAGCCCAACTTCCGCTACGTGCTCCAGGACCAGAAATCCTCCGTGCCGACCGAGGGCGATCCGGCGCAATATGTGCTGACAAAGCTCCGCCTCCCGCAGGCGCACACGCTGGCGCACGGCGCCAACGTGACGGTTGCCGTGATCGACTCCGGCATCGACGCCAAACATCCCGAGCTCGCCAATTCCATCGCCGACAATTTCGACGCGCTCGGCAGCGCCGAGGGCCCGCATATTCACGGCACCGGCATCGCCGGGGCGATCGTGGCGCATGCCCGGCTGATGGGCAGCGCGCCCGAGGCGCGCATCATCGCGATCCGCGCCTTCGGCGGCACCACGGGTGGCGCCGAGAGCTCGTCCTATATCATCCTGCGCTCGTTGAACTACGCCGCCGAGCATGGCGCGCAGATCGTCAATATGAGCTTTGCTGGTCCGAAGGATGCCGTGATCGAGCGGGCCATCGCGGCGACCGCGGCGCGCGGCCTCGTGCTGATCGCGGCCGCCGGCAATGCGGGTGCGAAATCGCCGCCGCTCTATCCCGCCGCCAATCCCAACGTGATCGCGGTCAGCGCGACCGACCAGCAGGACAAGCTGTTCACCGCCTCGAACCGCGGCAACTACATCGCGCTGGCGGCGCCGGGCGTCGACATCTTCCTGCCGGCGCCGGAAGGCAAATACCAGATGACGTCGGGAACCTCGTTCTCGGCGGCCTATGTCTCCGGCGTCGCGGCGCTGCTGCTCGAGCGCAACTACGCGCTCAAGCCGGAGGCGCTGCGCATGACGCTTGCGAAGACCGCGCGCGATCTCGGCTCACCCGGGCGTGATGATCTGTTCGGCGACGGCGAGGCCGATGCGTTTGCCGCGGTCATGGCTGTCCCCGCCGACAGCGCGACGCCGGTTGCGGCCGCGTCCGGTACAACAAAACGTGAAGATGGGCAGCCACGTCGCGACGAGCCCGGCATCCGCGCGATCGAGCAGCCCTCGCTGTCGAGCTCGGATGATAAATCCACGATTTCTCAGGTGGATAGGCCGGCGACGCGATAGGCGCTGCGACAACTTTGCGCGCGGGCCGAAGGTTAAATAATCGAACGCCGCATTGAACGTTCAGCCGGCTGCCACGACCAAATTATGTGGGAGCGGTCATCCCTCCCCATCAGTCATATCAGGCGCGAGCGCCCATCCACCCCAAGCGCCCATATGGCTCGACCCGTCCGGTTGTCCCCCCGGACGGGTCTTTTCTTTTCGGGGCATCCGATTCCTTGAAGCCGTGTTTGAGATCAGCTTCCGGTAGAGCGATCGCGCTTGCGTTCGTCGTCATCGGTCGGCCGGCATCCCGCACGCCCGCTATGCTTGTGCGAAGCTTGACTCGAAAACACAGCAAATCTCCGCACGACTACGGTCTTTGACGACGAACGAGGTGTCGTTGCTGGACAAGTCAAAACTTTTCCACAAAATATTCATGTCGCGTCTAAATTGATTCGTGTGCGTTGCGTCCCCCGCGTCCGTATTTTTCTCCTGACGGGCTGGTCCATGACACATCGCCAAGAGTCTGTTCGCGATCTTGTTCGCGGCGCGGCTGGTAGCCGTGAGATCGCGGCACGCTGGTGCGTTCTCGCCGAACAGCGGCTGCAACATCTCTCCGAAATGTTCGAGACCGGACGCTGGCGCCGCTATCACTCCGAGATCGCATTCCTCGAAAACATCCAGGAAGCCAAGCGCGCCGTCCAGACCTGGCGCGCCATCGCCACCGGCGGGGACGTTGCCGCGGCGGCCGCGAGCGTCACCCCCGCATTCGGCTGGTCGCCGGCGACGATGCCCCGCATGGCGCCGCGCGAGCAGCAGGCCCAGACCATGCAGCCGAAGGCCGTCCACATCGCCCCCGAGACCGCCGTGCCGGTCAGGCTCGCCCCCACGCCGAATGTGCTCGCCGAGGTGACCGAAGCCCCGCTCGTGCCGCTCGCTCCCAGCGCACCGCTCGCGGCGCCCGCTGCGGTGGCATCGTTCACTGCACCCGCCGCCGTCCCCCCGCTCAAGGCTCCCGCGGCGAGGGCGCTGCCGACGGTACCTGTCGTGAGGACGCCGTCCGCAGCGCCTGCTGCGTTGGCGCCGCGCACCGCGCCTCCCGTGAGGTCGCCGTTCGCCGAACCCGCTGCAATAGCATCGGTTGCCGCACCTGCAGTGAAGGCGCCTGCCGCGGTGGCAACGCTGCTGCAGCAATTCTCGCCCCCGGCGGACGAAATCGTCGCCGCCCCCGAGCGCGTCGTCGAATTCACCCTCAGCCTCGACGGCATCGAAGCGAAATACCCGCTGCTGCGGAATACGTTCTAAGAGGAAAGGTGAGGCGGCCGCGCCTTTTCAAACCCGTCATCCTGAGGTGTGAGGCATGGGACGCAACGCGTCCCATGGGGAGCCTCGAAGGATGAGCGGCCCGTCCGCTGCCGCGCATCTACCGCCGCACCGCGTTCCCGCCGACCATCACCTGCGCAAAGCGCTGCGCGCCGTCCGCCGCCAGATCCGCCGTCACCGCGCGCGCGTGATCGAGGCCGACCACAGCGCCGCGCGGGGTCTCGGAGATCATGTTGTTGTTGACGAGCGCGGTGCCGGCGCCCGGCACCACGGAGACGCCGATTCCGGCCAGCGCCTTGCGGATCACGTTGCCCGTGATCGCGACGTCGCGCAGATATTTGCCCCAGCCGGCGACGATGCCGTAGGACGGCACGTTCTCGATCACGTTGCCGGTCACCGAGGTATCCGCCTCGATGTAGATGCCGACGCCGGCATCGTCGTCAGGCGCGGTGCCGATCGGCCGCTTCGGGATCAGATTGCGGATGATGTTGCCCTGGACCACCGCGATGCGGCCGCCCTCGTTGAAATTGCAGACGGAGACACCGACGGCGGCGCCGTCCACAATGTTGTTGGCGATCACCGCCGCCTCGAACGCGAACTCGGAATAGAGCGCGACCTCGCGCACATCGCTGACGCTGTTGCCTGTGATGTGGATGTTGGAGGCGGAATTGCCGCGCACCGCGGAATAGTCGCAATTTTTGATGCGGTTGCCGCGCACGATCACATTGCCGGCGCGGAAGGCGTTGATGGCGTTGCCGTACTGGCCGGAGCCGCCGGGGCCGGCCTTGATGTCCTCGATGCGGTTGTCTGCGACCAGCGTGCCGTCATCGCCGATCGCGCTGCGCAGGATCTCGATGCCGTTGTCGTTGGTGCCGATGATGGTGTTGCGGGCGACGCTGAGGCCCTTGGCGTCGAACGAGACCACGGCCGTCACCGCGATGCTGGTGAAGATGTTGCCGGAGATATCGCCTGAGATCTGCTCGAGCCAGATGCCGCTGCCGCCGGAGCCTGTGATCTCGCAATCGGTGATGCGGACGTCGCGGCCGCCGAGAACGTGGATCAGTCCGCGCCGTGTCGGCAGCGGGATGCCGCCACCGTCGAAGGTGATGCCGGAAAGGCCGATTGCATCGGCGCCGTCGCTCTGGATCGCCGACGGCCCGCCGGTGAAGACGAATTTCGTCGCGCCGCGCACGCCGATCAGTTGTGTGCCGTTCGGCAGCCGTAGCAATCCGCTGCGGTAGACGCCTGGCGGCAGCGCCAGCGGCATCTGCGCTCGCGCGGCCTCGTCGATGGCGCGCTGGAGTCCGCGGGTCTGGTCCTCGCTGCTGCCGGGCCGCACGCCATATTGCGTGGCATCGCGGCCGAGCAGCGACGTCAGCGGCGCCGCGCGCGCAGCGTCGGCCGGCATGGCCAGCGCGCCGGCGATGCCGGCGGTCGAGGCTCCGATGAGATGACGCCGGTTGAGGTCCATGGATGCGTCCTCCGGCGGACGCGGGAAGTGTCCGCAGCGGTTAGGTAGCGCAGAAATGGCGCACGGCGGCCGGGGCGATGAGGATTGTTCGCGGTAGGGTTAAATGTTTACGCAAAGCGAGATGCCGTAGGGTGGGCAAAGCGCAGCGTGCCCACCATTGTCACCCGGATCGAAAGAGATGGTGGGCACGGCGCAAGTGCGCCTTTGCCCACCCTATGAAGTGCGGGCCTTCCGGGCCAATCGCACCATTTCCATCAGCATGGCTTCCCCGGCATCCACCAGTTCCTCCAGCGTGATCCGTGGCGCACCCTTGAGCCGCACTGCACCGCTGCGCGCAAGCAGCGGAATATGGATGAACGCCGCCAGCCGTGGCCCGCCGTCCCTCGCGTTCTCGATCGCGCGCCAGCTTAAGTAGTTGCAGAGATAGGCGCCGGCATCGCGCGAGGCGCGTGCATCGATGCCGGTGAGGCGTGCCGCGCGCAGCAGCCTTGCGGTGTGCGGGCCGAACAGCATCGCATCCGCATGGCCGGCGATGCCGCGCTTGCTCGAGCGGGTGTTGGCGGCATCGGGCCAGAGCAGGGTGACCGCGTTGCGCGCGCGGGTCTCGATGCGCAGGTACGAGGTCCGCGCCGCGAGGCCGAACATCAGCAGCGCGTCCGGTTTTTGCGCCGCGAGCACCTCCGGCAATTGCCGGTCAACGGCGGCATAGGTCACAGGGAAAATGTGGGTCGCAAGCTCGACGTCGTCGAGTGCCGGGCGGCGCAGCCGCGCCAGCCGTGCCACCAGCGGCTGTGTCGGGTTATAGGGCGCGCCGGGGAAGGGACCGAAGCCGGTCAGGAGAACCCGGAGCTTTTGGCTCATTGCAGCAGCCCCAGAATTTGCTCGGCGGCGAGCGCCGGCGTGAGATGACCATCGGCGACTTCGGCCTCGATCTTCCGGACCCTGGTCCGCACCGATGCCTCGCTGCGCAGCCGCGCCAGCATGCGCTGCTCCAACATCGACCACATCCATTTCACCTGCTGCTCGCGCCGGCGCGCGGCGAAATCGCCGGACGCGTTCATCGCCTTGTGGTGATCGAGGACCTTTTGCCAGATCTTTGCGATGCCGTCGCCGGTCAGCGCCGAATAGGTCTCGACCGGCGGGTGCCAATGCTCGGACCGCGGCGCCAAAATATGCAGCGCGCTGCGATAGTCGGCGGCGGTGATGTTGGCGCGCTTGAGATTGTCGCCGTCGGCCTTGTTGATCGCGATCATGTCGGCGAGCTCGACCAGGCCCTTCTTGATGCCCTGGAGCTCGTCCCCGCCGCCGGGCAGCATCAATGCGAGGAAGAAGTCGGTCATGTCGCAGACCGCCGTCTCGGACTGGCCGATGCCGACGGTCTCGACCAGCACGACGCCGAAGCCGGCCGCCTCGCATAGCAGCATCGCCTCGCGCGTTTTCGCGGCGACGCCCCCGAGCGTGCCCGAGGATGGCGAGGGGCGGATGAAGGCGTCATCCGACGCCGACAGCCGCGCCATCCGCGTCTTGTCGCCCAGGATCGATCCGCCGCTGCGCGCCGAGGACGGATCGACCGCGAGCACTGCGACCTTGTGGCCCTGCTCGATCAGATAGGTGCCGAGCGCGTCGATGGTGGTGGACTTGCCGACCCCGGGCGAGCCGGTGATGCCGACGCGAAACGCCTTGCCGGTGTCGGGCAGCAGCATTTGCACGAGCTCCCGCGCCAGCGCCTGGTGGTCGCCGCGCCGGCTCTCCACCAGCGTGATGGCCCGGGCGAGGGCCGCGCGACTGCCGGAGCGGAGGTCGCGCGCGAGGGATTTGATGTCCAGTGAAACCTTCTTCTCAACCATGCCTTGCTTTACAACGCCCCGGCGGGGCAGGCGAGGGCCGCCCGCCCCCTATCACCGGGATGTTGCTGCCGCCGTCTGCACCGGTTTCACCTTGCGCCAGACCCATACCATCACCGGCCACAGCAGCGCGCCGATCGCCATGGCGGCGAGGATGGCGGCGACGGGGCGTTCGAAGAACGGCAGGATACTGCCGTCGGACTTGATCAGCGAGGTCACGAAGGCCTGCTCGACCATGGTGCCCATGACGATGCCGAGCACCATCGCGGCGACGGGATAGCCGTTCGCCTCCATCACGTAGCCGATCACCCCGAAGGCGGCGACGGTGACGACGCCGAACATGTTGTTGCCGATCGCGAACGAGCCGACCGCGCAGCACAGCATGATGATCGGCATGATGGCGGAGCGCGGTGCCAGCAGGATGTAGGCGGCGATCCGGATCATGGCGATGCCGAGCGGGATCATCAGGATGTTCGCGATGATGAACATCAGGTAGATCGCGTACATGCTCGACGCCTTCTCGGTGAACAGCGTCGGGCCGGGATTGAGCCCCTTCATGTAGAGCACGCCGATCGCGATCGCGGCGATGGTGTCGCCGGGAATCCCGAACAGCAGCGAGGGCACCCAGCCCGAGGCGATGCTGGCATTGTTGCTGGCGCCGGCCTCGACCAGGCCTTCGACATGGCCGGTGCCGAATTTCTCCGGCTCCTTGGAGAAGCGCTTGGACATCGCGTAGCTGACCCAGGCGGCCATGTCGGCGCCGGCGCCGGGCAGCACCCCGATGATGATGCCGACGATGTTTCCGCGCGTCATCTGCCAATGGTATTTCCTGGTCAGCTTCCACTGGCCGGCCATGATGCTTCCGAATTTTCGACGCGGCAGTGGAGGTGGTTCCGGCGTCAGCATCGCGCGCATCACCTGCGCCACCGCGAACACGCCGACCAGCGCCGGGATCGGCTCGATGCCGCCGAACAGGTCGGTGATGCCGAAGGTGAAGCGCGGCACGCCGCCCGGATTCTCGATGCCGATGCAGGAGACGAGCAGGCCGAGGAACATGCCGGCGATCGCCTTCACCGGCGAGGAACGCGCGACCAGGGTGGCGCACATCAGGCCGAGCAGCGCCAGCCAGAAATATTCGAAGGTGGAGAACGACAGCGCGACCTCGGCGAGCGGCGGCGCCAAGATCATCAGCGACAGCACGCCGGCGATGCCGCCGACCGCTGAGAACCAGACGCCGGCCCCGAGCGCCAGCTCGGCCTGGCCCTTGCGCGTCATGGCATAGGCTTCGTCCGCATAGGCGGCGGACGCGGGCGTTCCGGGAATGCGCAGCAGGGCGCCGGGAATGTCGCCGGAGAAGATCGCCATCGAGGACGCCGCGACGATGGTCGCGATCGCGGCGATCGGCGACAGATAGAAGGTGACGGGGACGAGCAGGGCGGTCGCCATCGTCGCCGACAGGCCCGGCAGCGAGCCGATGACGAGGCCGTACACGGAGGCCGCGAACATCGCGATGACCACCTCCCAGGTGGAGATCAGCGCGAATGCTTCAATCAGGGTCTTCAGCATGGATCACCAGGGCGTCGGCAGCAGGCCGGCAGGAAGCGGCACGCGCAGCAGCTTGCCGAAGATGAGGTGGATGGCGAAGGGCGACAGCGCGGCGAGCGGCAGCGCCAGCTTCCACTTCGCGCCGAGCGCGGTCGAGGTCACGTAGACCATGATCGCCGCGGTGATGATGAAGCCGAGCCGGTCGGCGGCGACGACGTAGAACAGCAAAAGCGCCGGCGGCAGCAGCGCACGCAGGCCGTAGAGCTTGCCCTGCGGCGGCGGGCTTGCTGCCTGGCCGCCCTCCAGCGGGATCAGCTCTTCCTCCTCCTCGAAGGAATGGCCGATGCCGAACACGATCGCGAGCCCGCACAGCGCAAGCCCGGTGCCGATCACGAGCGGAAACACGTTGGGGCCGACCGGCTGCCCCGGCACCGGCGGCAAGATGTAGCCGCCATAGGCAGAAGCGGCGCCGAGCACGACGAGAAACGAGCCCGTGACGGAGTCGGGAAGACGCATGGGAGGAGTCCTGTGGGGTTTCTTCTCCCTCTCCCCGTTCTTACGGGGAGAGGGGACTTTCCGCGCGGACGGTGAGAGTTGGACTCGCGGAGCCCCCCCTCACCCGAATTCGAGCGGAGCTCGAATTCGACCTCTCCCCGCACGCGGGGAGAGGTGAAGGTTCACGCCTTGCTCAAACCTGCGGCCTTCATCGCTTCGCCCATCTGGGCGTCGCCCTTGTCCATGAAGCCAGCGAACTGGCCGGCATCGCCCCACACCGTGCCGAAGCCGCGATTGCTCATGAAGTCCTTGAACTCGGCGGAGTCGTAGACCTTCTTCAGCGCCGCGGTGAGCTTCGTTGCGAGCTCCGGGGGCAGGTTCTTGGGCGCGCCGATGCCGCGCCAGGCGCCGGTCGCGTATTCGATGCCCATCGCCTCCTTCAGCGTCGGCACGTCCGGGAAGATCGGGTTGCGCGCCGGCGCCATGATGGCGAGGCTCCTGGCCTTGCCGGCCTCGATGATGGCGCGCGCTTCCGGCACCGAGCAGGTGGTGAGGTCGAGGCCGCCGGCGGCGAGATCCTGCATCGCGGGCGCGGCGCCGTTCGACGGCACCCAGGCGACCTGGTTGGCGGGCAGGCCCATCGCCTGCATCCAGCCGACCAGCGCCAGATGCCAGATGCCGCCCTGGCCGGTGCCCGAGGCCTTGAACTTGCCGGGCGGCGCGGTCTTGATCGCTTCGGCAAGGTCCTTGACCGTCTTGTAGGGCGAGGAGGAGGAGACCTGGATGCCGGGCGGGTCCTCGTTCATCAACGCCAGCGGGGTGTAGCTCTTCGGCGTCAGCTCGGTGAGGCCCTGCCAGTGCATCATCGAGATCTCGACCGTGAGCATGCCGATCGTGTAGCCGTCGGGCTGCGCAGTCGCGATCGCGGTATGGCCGACCACGCCGGAGCCGCCGGTGCGGTTCACCACGTTGAAGGGCTGGCCAAGGTCCTTTTCCAGCAGGGCTGCGACAATGCGCGCAGTCGCGTCGGTGCCGCCGCCGGCGCCCCAGGGCACGATCACGGTGACCGGCCGCGCCGGATAGGCTTGGGCGCGGGCGGGCGTGAGACCGAATGCGGCGGACGCCGCGACCGCGGCGGATGAAGCCGCAAAAGCGCGGCGCGTAATCTTGGACATGAATGCCTCCCAGCGGCGCCCGTGACACCGGACGCTCTTAATGACGGCATTCTAGTCAGCTTTGCAGCGCGGCTGCAAGGTAGCGCTACCAGAGCGCTGTGAGCAATGTGTCGTTGCTCACACGATGATCATTGCGGCTCTTCCACATCGCCCTTCGGTCGTGCGCCGCCGAAAATGCGCGTGCCTTCCGCGGTGAGGTAAGGCTTCAGCATCTCCCACGGCACGAATGCGACATATTCGCCTTCGGCGTAGGGACCGACCGCGTAAGGCGGATAGTGGAACGTGAGCCCGGAACTCTTGCCGGCTTCGGTCGACGGGGCGAGCGTCACCGCGCCGATCTTGAGCAGGCTCGGCTCCACGCTCTTGAACCACTCGTCGGTTGCGGTCTCGCTGGTGTCGCGCTTCTTCTTCTCGGCCTTGAGCGAGGCGATCACGGCTTTCAGCATCGCCTTCATGGTCGGGCCGCCATCGGCGGTCTCGTTGAAGAACGGGCGGATCGAGATGCGCTTGCGCTCGGTCTTGTCCCAGAGGATCGTGTTCACGTCCGAATTGGGATGGGCGCCGTGGGTGTCCATGTAGTCGTTGCGCAGGATGCTGGCATAGCGGTCGGCAACGACCGAGCGGATCGCATATTTGCGCTCGAAGTCCCAGCCGCCGTCCTTGAAGAACTGCGGATCTTCTTTGCGCGCGGCGGCGGCCTCGGCCGCGTTCTTGTCGAGCCACTTCCTGCCTTCGGCCAGGCAATCCGCCGCGAGCGCTGCATCCGCCTTGATCCTGTCGTCGAGGAAGACGCGCGCCTCGATGCTCTTGGTCTTGACGACGGCGTCGGGCTTTGGATCCGCGGCGAAGGCGGAGATCACGCACGTTGCGCTAAGCGCCATGGCGACGCTCAAACCGATCATGAACTTCAAGGGGAGTGCTCCTTACGTGAGCGTCAGAATATTTCGAGGATGTCGTCTGCGATCTGCTGCGCAGAGTGGGGGGAGGCGGAGCGCCGGACAGTCGCCTGCGCCTGCAAGCCGGTCGCGTCCTCGATGATCTGCTCGACGTCGATCAGGTTGAGCAGCGAGAAAGAGGCCTCCGGTTCGACCTCGACCAGGACATCGATGTCGCTGTCCGGCCGATAGTCGGCGTCGGCCCGCGAGCCGACGATGGCGAGCTTCGAGACGCCCTTGGCTTTGATGGCATCGGCGTTCTTGCGGATCGCAGCGATGATCTCATCACGTGTCATGAAGACAACCCGACCGGTGATACGGCCAGCGTAGCATCTACTCCGCCGCCTCGCTATGCCCGAGCCGGGCGTTCAGCTTGCGGATCAGCTCCTCGGCGGCGTCGGCGATCACCGTGCCCGGCGGGAAGATCGCTTCGGCACCGGCCGCGTAGAGCGCCTCGTAATCCTGCGGCGGCACCACGCCACCGACGATGATCATGATGTCGTCGCGGCCCTGCTTCTTCAGCGCGGCCTTCAGTTCAGGCACGGCGGTGAGGTGGGCCGCGGCAAGCGAAGAGACGCCGAGGATGTGGACGTCGTTCTCGACGGCCTGTCGCGCCGCTTCATCGGCGGTGGCAAACAGCGGCCCGATGTCGACGTCGAAGCCGATATCGGCGAACGCCGAGGCGATCACCTTCTGGCCACGGTCGTGGCCGTCCTGGCCGATCTTGGCGACCAGGATGCGCGGACGGCGGCCCTCAGCCTCCTCGAAGGCGTCGATCAGCGCCTGAACCTTCTCGACCCGGTTACCCATGCTGGACGCCTCCCGCTTGTAGATGCCGGTGATGGACTTGATCTCGGCGCGGTGCCGGCCGAACACCTTCTCCATCGCGTCCGAGATTTCGCCGACGGTCGCCTTGGCCCGCGCGGCATCAATGGCGAGCGCGAGCAGATTGCCGTTGCCCTCGCCGGCCGAACGCGTGATCGCGGCAAGCGCGGCATCGACGTCCTTCTGGTTGCGCTCGGATTTCAGCCGCGTCAGCTTGTCGATCTGGAGCCGGCGGACGTTGGTGTTGTCGACCTTGAGGATATCGATCGGGGCCTCGTCGGTCGGCTTGTACTTGTTGACGCCGATCACCGCCTGCTTGCCGGCGTCGATGCGGGCCTGGGTCTTGGCGGAAGCCTCCTCGATGCGCAGCTTGGGCACGCCGGCCTCGATGGCCTTCGCCATGCCGCCGAGCTCCTCGACCTCCTGGATGTGGCTCCACGCCTTGGCGGCGAGATCGCGCGTCAGACGCTCGACATAATACGAGCCGCCCCAGGGATCGATGATGCGGGTGGTGCCGCTCTCCTGCTGGAGGAAGAGCTGGGTGTTGCGGGCGATGCGGGCCGAGAAGTCGGTCGGCAGTGCCAGCGCCTCGTCGAGCGCGTTGGTGTGCAGCGACTGGGTGTGGCCTTGCGTGGCCGCCATCGCCTCGACCGTCGTCCGCATCACGTTGTTGAAGACGTCTTGCGCGGTCAGCGACCAGCCCGAAGTCTGGCAATGCGTGCGCAGCGAGAGCGAGCGCGGGTCCTTCGGGTTGAACGGCTTGAGCAGCTTCGCCCACAACAGGCGCGCGGCGCGCATCTTGGCGACTTCCATGAAGAAGTTCATGCCGATCGCCCAGAAGAACGACAGCCGCGGCGCGAAGCGGTCGACGTCGAGGCCTGCGGCAAGTCCGGCGCGCAAATATTCGACGCCGTCGGCGAGCGTATAGGCGAGCTCGAGATCCTGCGTCGCGCCGGCCTCCTGCATGTGATAGCCGGAGATCGAGATCGAATTGTATTTCGGCATCTTCGTGGAGGTGTAGGCGAAGATGTCGGAGATGATCCGCATCGAGGGCGCAGGCGGATAGATATAGGTGTTGCGCACCATGAACTCTTTCAGAATGTCGTTCTGAATGGTGCCCGAGAGTTTTTCCGGCGGCACGCCCTGTTCGCCCGCGGCGGCGACGAATAGCGCGAGGATCGGCAGCACCGCGCCGTTCATGGTCATGGACACGCTCATCTGGTCGAGCGGGATGCCCGCAAACAGCGTGCGCATGTCGTAGATGGAATCGATGGCCACGCCGGCCATGCCGACGTCGCCGCCGACGCGCGGATGATCGCTGTCATAGCCGCGATGGGTGGCGAGGTCGAAGGCGACCGAGAGGCCCTTCTGGCCGGCCGCTAAGTTGCGGCGGTAGAACGCGTTGGAATCCTCCGCCGTGGAGAAGCCGGCATATTGCCGGACGGTCCAGGGCTGGTTGACATACATGGTCGGGTAGGGGCCGCGCAGGTAGGGCGCGATGCCCGGATAAGTCTCGAGGAAATCGAGCCCGGCGAGGTCGGCCTCGCCATAGGCGGGCTTCACCAGGATGCCCTCGGGCGTCAGCCACGGCTCGGCGCTGCCGGCCGGCGCGGCGGTGGTTGCTCTCTCGAAGGCGACATCGGCGAAATTGGGAATGCGGCTCATGGTTTCGACCATATCATAGACGCTCAATCATGGTCCGGATGCTGATGGCTGACGATGGTCGCCATCTTCTCCGGCCCGTAATTCTGTTGCGTGGTCTGGCTCGGCAAATTGGCGATCCCGACCACCCAGCCGAGGCGGGATTCGGTTCCATATTGCCGTGTCGGCACCACGTGATCCGGACGATCGAACGTACCGGTCATGATCTCGATGCGCGGGCCGTCGATGCGGCGGAAGCTCAGCGGCGTGCCGCAGGCGGCGCAGAAATCGCGCATCGCGATGGACGAGGAGCGGAACGCAGAGGGCGTGCCCTTGGTCCAGGCGAAATCACCCTTCTCGATGTCGGCATAGGAGGCGAACGGCGCACCGGTCGCCTTCTGGCACATCCGGCAATGACAGATGCTGATCTTCGCCGGCGCTGCCAAGACCGCAAAGCGGATGGCGCCGCATTGGCAGCCGCCGGTGAGAACTGGTTTGCCTGGCTCGGTCATGCCTGCTCCATCCGTCGATAGGCGTCTTGCAGCGTGGCAAGCGCATCGCCCCCGGCGAAGACAAAACCCGTGACGCCGGCGGCCCGTAAACCTGCCTCGGCCTCGGTCGGGCGGCCTGCCAAATAGATATGTCTGGTGCCTGCGGTTTGCAGGGCCTTTGCCGCGGCTTCGGCGTGTTCCGCATAGACCTTGTCGCTGGAACAAAGGCAGGCAAGCTCTGCACCGGAGGCCCTGAACGCGGCGGCCAATTTGGCCGGATCGGCAAAACCCTCGCTGTCGATGGCCTGGATGCCGCCGGCCTCGAAGAAGCTCTTCGCAAAAGTTGCGCGCGCCGTGAAATCGGCGGGCGTGCCGAGATTGGCCAGGAACACCTTTGGCCGCGCGCCGCGCGCCTTCAACGCCGCGTCGGATTTGTCGCGCAGCGCTTCGAACGGTTCCGCCAGTCGTATCGGCGGCAGCGCGTCGAACTTGTATTTCTGTTCGCCGTAGGGTGCGAGCGCGACCGGCGTCGCCTTCAGCACCGCCGTCTCGCGCTCATGCAGGTTCGGAAACTCGCTCGCGCCGGTCAGGACGTCGCGGCGTTTTGCAATGTTGGCATCGCGCGCTTTGCGGGCGGCCGCGACCTTGCTCTGGAACAGGCCCTGCTGAAGCGCGGCAAAGGCGCCGCCGGCCTTCTCGCTCTCCTGGAACAGTGCCCAGGCCGCCTCGCAAAGCTGCGCCGTGAGCGTCTCGATGCCGCCTGCGCCCGCCGCGGGATCGCTGACCTTGGCGAGGTTGCTCTCCTCCAGCAGCAGCAGTTGCGTGTTGCGCGCCACGCGCCGCGCGAACGGATCGGGTAGTCCGAGCGCCAGCGTGTGCGGCAGCACCGTGATCGCGTTGGCGCCGGCAAGCCCCGCCGCGAACGTCGCCATGGTGGCGCGCAGCATGTTCACATAGGGGTCGCGCTGCGTCAGCATGCGCCAGGCCGTATCGGCGGCGATGAACAACGGCTTCGGCGTCAGTCCGCATGCCGTCTCGATGCGCGCCCACAAGAGCCGCAGCGCGCGGAATTTTGCCATGGTCAGGAACTGGTCGGCGTCCGCGGCGAGCCGCGCATAGACCATGCCCTGCGCGGCTTCCAGCGGAACGCCGGCGCCTTCGATCGCGCGAAGATAGGCGACGCCACAGGCGAGCACGAAGGCGAGCTCCTGCACTTCCGAGCCGCCGGCATCGTGGATCACGCGTCCGTCGGCGGACGCAAACGGCCCCTTGAAGCCGAGCGCGGCGAGGCCCTTGATGCCGCCGGTGACGGCAGGAGCGATCTCCTCCCAGGTGTAAGGGCTGTGGCCCCACACCGCGCAGGCGGCGAGCGGATCGAGACCGAAGCGGATGTCGCAGGCCGCGGGATCGAGGCCTTTGCTCTTTACATATTCCGCGATATGGATCGCGGCCATCCGCGATTGCGGACCGATTTGAAGCTCGATGCCGATGCCGGCATCGAGATGAATGTCCTTCAAGACCTTTGCGACCGCGTCGGCTGTCGGTTCCAGGCCGAAACCGTGGGCGCCATTGCCTCCGGCGAACACCAGCGCGAGCCCCGTCGCGCCATTCTCCAGATCCTGCAAGGCCTGCGCGTTCGCGGCCGCCGCGTCGGGATGGTCGATCCGCTGCATGATCTGCCACGGCGCGGCCGCAGCCCGTCCGACCACGGGCGCAACGCCCCTGGCGCGCGGATAGAGCGGATCGATCTTCAGGCCGTCATAGGTCTTGCCGACCAGCTTCTCGAACGGCGCGCCCTTGAGCACGCCATCGACCAGCTTGCGCCAGTCTTCGACCGTTGCCTTGGGAAAATCCGCCGCCAGCGGCAGGTCGTCAGTCACGGAGGTCATGCGGCGAAGGGCTCCCGAAAATCTTGTTGTTCGCAGGCGAAATTGCCACGGCGGACCGTCCCTGCAAACGGTTGTTTTTGGTTAACCGGTATCCGGAAGCCGCTCAATGCCTTGCGTCGAGACGCTGGAAAGCCCGTCGCGCACGCGAATGCCTGAGATCACGCGGTCGGGCGCGATCTCGGCCAGCGGCACCAGCACGAAGGCGCGCTCGAACAGACGCGGATGCGGCAAGGTCAGGTCGGGCTTCTGCAGCCTGACATCGTCATAGGCGATCATGTCGAGATCGAGCGTGCGCGGCCCCCAGGGCCGCTCCTTGGTCCGCGTGCGGCCGAATTTCTGCTCGACCTTCTGCAGCACGAACAGCAGCGCGTGCGGATCGAGGCCGGTTTCGATCTCGATGCAGGCATTGATGAAGGGATCCTGCTCCTCATCGCCCCAGGGCGGCGTTGCATAGTCCGAGGAGCGCGCGGTCAGCGCGGCCTGCGCCATGCCGCAGATGTGCGCGATCGCCTTGCCGAACGTCGCGCGGACATCGCCGACATTGCCGCCCAGTGCGATCAGCACGCTCGCCATATCAAGGGTGCCGCGAGCGCGTCAGCATGATGCCGACATCGTCGAAGATCGCAGCGATCGGCGCATGCGGCTTGTGCACGGTGATCTTCACGGCGCGGATGCGCGGGAAGTGCGACAGGATGGCGTCGGCCACCGCGCCGGCGGCGCGTTCCAAGAGCTTGTAATTGGTGTTCTTGAACGCCGCCGTCGTGGTCGCCACGACTTCGGCGTAGGACACCGTATCGGCGAGCCGGTCGGTGCGCGAAGGCTCCGACAGGTCGGTATA
This sequence comes from Bradyrhizobium sp. B025, assembly GCF_042257955.1. Lineage (NCBI taxonomy): Bacteria > Pseudomonadati > Pseudomonadota > Alphaproteobacteria > Hyphomicrobiales > Nitrobacteraceae > Bradyrhizobium > Bradyrhizobium sp. B025. The sequence continues at coordinate 2,639,569 of NZ_CP170150.1, forward strand.
GAGCTCGAGATCAATCACGAAACGCTGGCCGACTTCGGTTTCGTGATCCATGACGCCGTGGCGAGCGTGGATCGACAGGCCGGTCACGAAGATCGTATCGGTCATTGCTTGCTCTCGATTGCGTTCGCGACCCGCAGGGCCTGCAAGGTCTCGGCGACGTCATGGGTCCGGATGATCCTGGCGCCGCGCTGCGCGGCGATGAGATGCGCCGCGATCGAGCCGGCGAGCCGCTCTTTCGGTTCCGACGGCGACACCGAGGCGATGAAGCGCTTGCGCGAGGCGCCGACCAGGATCGGCAGGCCGAACATGTCGAATTCGCGCAGCCGCGCCAGCGCGGTCATGCTCTGCTCGGCGGTCTTGCCGAAGCCGATGCCGGGATCGAGCACGATCTTGTCGCGTGCGATGCCGGCCTTGGCGGCGATATCCAGCGAGCGCAGGAAGAACGCCTTCATGTCCGCGATGATGTCGATGGCGGAATCCACGCTCTCGCGGTTGTGCATGACGATGACGGGGACGCCTCTGGCGGCTACCAGCGGCGCCATGCCGGCATCGCGTTGCAGGCCCCAGACGTCGTTGGCGATCGCCGCGCCCTGGTCGAGCGCGAAGGCCACCACCTCCGCCTTCATGCTGTCGATCGAGACCGGCACGCCGAGCGCAACCACGCCCGATAGCACCGGCCTCAGCCGGGCAAGCTCGTCCTCGGCCGTGACGGCCTTGGCGCCCTTGTAGGGCCGGGTGGACTCCGCGCCGATGTCGATGATGTCGACGCCATCGGCGATCATCGCCCGGGCCCGTTCGAGCGCCAGGTCGGGCGCGATGAAATCGCCGCCGTCTGAGAAGGAATCCGGGGTGACGTTGAGCACGCCCATCACCGCCGGGAGTGGCCGTTCCAGCAGTGTCCGCAGCACGTCACGCCCGGCCGAGCCGGCCGGCGGGACGGAAGGGGATGGCAAGGCATTCATGCGCGTGGATGTGCGCGGTCGGGGAGGGGGAGTCAAGACGGGATTGGGGGCGATCCGGTCGCGCCGATCCGTTCCGGGGCCAGTGAGGGAACGATGCTCTTGCCCACGCTCCGTCATTGCGAGCGCAGCGAAGCAATCCAGAATCTTTCCGCGGCGGCAGTCTGGATTGCTTCGCTGCGCTCGCAATGACGTTGTTGAGACAGCCGTCCACTCTTACCCCCGGTGTCGTCCCGGCGAAGGTGTGGCTTCAGCGCTCGTATGCAGTGAGCAGCAGGCCTAATACGTGATCTTCGGCGGCAGCTTCTTGGCCTTGGCGATGATGTCGCCGACCGATTTCTCCGAGGGCAGGATGCGGAGGAGCTTCTTCTTCTCGTTGGCTTCGCGCATGCTCTGGGCGAGTCTTGCCGGATTCCGATAGGCGAGCTCGCGCACGGTGGTGACGCCGGCGGCACGGACCAGGCCGACCTTGGCACGGCCCATCCCGGGAATGCGCATGTAGTCGGAGACGTTGGCCCATTCCAGAAGCTGCTGCTCGCTGATGCCGGTCTTGGCGGACAGCGCCTTGCGGCCCTTCACGGTTGAGGCCGCCTCGAGCAGCGCGTCCGTCGTGCGGATTCCTTGCGCCTTCAACTTGTTGGCGGCAAAGGCCGGCAGGCCCTCAATCTCGGAAATCGGATATGTCATGATGCTCGATATGAAAAGCGTAGCTCAGGCAAATTGGCTGAGGCCCGGCGTCCCTGCGATGATCTTGCCCATCTGATCCGCTCCGATTTTGTCTCGGCCGAAGCGAAAAAGTTCACGGGCAATGGTCTGAATCTCGGACATGCCAAGTCCCAAGCCCATCAGGCGCGTGCCAACCGCCATCAGGCCGCCGCCCATCAGCCGCGACAGTCCGCCACCGCTTTTGGACGCCTCGATCGCCGCTTCCGCGCCGGGAATATGATTGATCAGGGCTTCGACGTTCTCGGAAGGGCCTTCGTTGCGAAGGAAGCCCAGGATAATGCCGACCGTCTTTTCAGCGACAGCACTATCTATGCTGGCGTTCGTCGCCAGCCGCCCGATCAGCTCGTCCATATGGCCTGCCCCTCAGCCGGTTCACATGCCGGAGTATTGTTTTCAAAATGATCTTGAGCCGGTGTGGTGTGAAATACAAGCTATGAACGGAGGCGAACATGCGATTCAGCTTAGAACGCGCGAAAAGTGTTGCAGCGATGCAAGAGCGGAGATGAAATCAGCAGTAAATTACCGCGGTGCGAACGCGCAGTTCCTACTTTCGGCGGATGTCGTGCACTTGTTTTCCGACAATGTCGCATGATCAGGTCGCGTTGAACGGTTTCAATCGGCGCGCGACATGCGTTAAACTACGGAACTGGCATTTGAGTTTCAATACGCGAAATACGGCAGACGGATCAGAGAGAATAATGACCGCACAGGACAGCAAGCTCGGCGACACCGACGACAAGATCTTCGTCGGCAAGGGAGACGAGCAGGCATGGCTGACGCTGGCGCTCGCCAATCGCCACGGCCTCGTCACCGGTGCAACCGGAACCGGCAAGACGGTATCGCTGCAAGTCATGGCAGAGGGATTTGCGCGCGCCGGTGTTCCGGTCTTCGCGGCCGACATCAAGGGCGACCTCTCCGGCATCTCCGAGGTCGGCGTGCCCGCGGACTTCATCGTCAAGCGCGCCACCGAGATGGGGCTGACGTTCCAGCCCGACCAGTTCTCGACGGTGTTCTGGGATGTGTTCGGTGAGCAGGGCCACCCGGTGCGGGCGACCGTCACCGAGATGGGGCCGCTTCTGCTCGCGCGCATGCTCGACCTCAACGACGTGCAGGAGGGCGTGCTCAACGTCGCCTTCCGTGTCGCCGACGACAACGGCCTTGTCCTGATCGACATGAAGGATCTGCGGGCGTTGCTCGATGCCATCGTGCCCGACAGCAGCAAGAAGGGGCCGGACGCCGCCGACGATCCGCTTGCCGACATCCGCAAGGCCGCCCAGGGATTTGGCAACGTCACCAAGGCCACCGTCGGCACCATCCAGCGCCAGCTCCTGGTGCTGGAGAACCAGGGCGCCACCAAGTTCTTCGGCGAGCCGGCGCTGACGCTGAAGGACTTCATGAGGACCGACCGCGACGGCCGCGGCATGGTCAACATCCTCGTCGCCGACAAGCTGCTCCAGAGCCCGCGGCTTTACGCGACATTCCTGTTGTGGATGCTGTCGGAGCTGTTCGAGGAGCTGCCCGAGGCCGGCGACCTGCCGAAGCCGAAGCTGGTGTTCTTCTTCGACGAGGCGCATCTGCTGTTCAACGACGCGCCCAAGGCGCTGATGGACAAGATCGAGCAGGTGGTCCGCCTGATCCGCTCCAAGGGCGTCGGCGTCTACTTCGTGACGCAGAACCCGATCGACGTGCCCGACCGCGTGCTCGGTCAGCTCGGTAACCGGGTGCAGCACGCGCTGCGCGCTTTCACCCCGCGCGACCAGAAGGCGGTCGCTGCCGCGGCCCAGACCTTCCGGCCCAACCCGAAGCTCGACACCGCCAAGGTGATCATGGAGCTCGGCAAGGGCGAAGCGCTGGTGTCCTTCCTCGAAGGCAACGGCACGCCGGCGATGGTTGAGCGGGTGATGATCCGGCCGCCGTCGGCCCGGATCGGATCGATCACGCCGGAAGAGCGCAAGGCGATCATGGATGCGAGCCCGGTGAAGGGCAAATACGACACCGCCGTTGATGAAGAGTCCGCCTACGAGATGATCCAGAAGCGCATCGCCGGCACCGCGGCGACGGCGGATGCTCCGGCGGGCGGAGGCGGCGGCATCCTCGGCCAGATCGGCTCGATCGTCGGCACCATCTTCGGCACCAATGTCAAGCGCGGCCGCCTGTCGGCCGGCCAGGTCATTGCGCGCGACGTGACGCGATCGGTGACCAACCAGGTGATCGGAGGGATGGCCGCCAATCTCGGCAAGTCGGTCGGCGGCCAGCTCGGCGGCTCGATCGGCCGCACCTTGGTCCGCGGCGCGCTCGGCGGCTTGCTGCGTCGGTAGGCAGAAAGCCCGATTGGAGGCAATCCGCGCGCTGGCGCGGCCGCCTCGCCACGGGTACAATTTCAGGTGAGGTGCTCTCCAACCGTTCGTCGGTCTGCTACGTGCTATGTCGACGCTGGACTGGACCCTATTGTGACCTCAACCGACCCGCTAGCCAAACCTGATGCGCCGAGACGCCTGTCGCTGCGCGCGCCGCTGGACCTGCTCTTCCTCTTTTGCTGCTTCATCCTGACCGCGGACGTCCTCGGTCCGGAGATTTTCGGCCACGGCAAGACCAAGGACTATGCGCTTTGGTATTGGGCCGGGCAGCAGGTGCTGCATGGTGGCTCGCTCTATCCGGGCGACTTCCGTTATCCGTTCGAATTCATCTATCCACCCCTGCCGGCGATCCTGCTGGCGATCCCGAGCTGGTTCGGCAAGATCCCGCTCTACATCGTGCTGTCGGTCCTGAATGCGCTGGCGTGGTGGTACACCGGGACACTCTCCAATGTCATGACCGGCTCGGGCCGCAAGCCCGGCCCCTGGTTGGAGGCACTGCCCGCCTTCGTCACCGTGACCTTCGTGTTCGACATGTTCGATCTCGGCCAGCCGAACCTCGTCCTGCTGGCGATGATGCTCTACGGTTTTTGGTGCTTGCAGCATCAGCGCGTCTGGCTCGCGGGCTTGATGTTCGCGCTCGCCACCGCCATCAAGGTGTTTCCGATTGCGGTGCTGCCCTATCTGGTCTGGCGGCGGAAGTGGGCGGCTGCCGTCGCTACGGTCGTCTTCACCGGCATCCTTCTCTATGTTGTGCCGGCGCCCATTCGCGGCTTCGAGCGCAACGCGGCCGAGCTTGCGATCTGGTATCAGGGCATGGTCGGGGCGAGCTCGGAAAAGGGCTTTGGCCAGCGCGACGAGCAGAACTGGTCGTGGGTCAACCAATCCATCATTGCCGTCACGCACCGCCTGGTTCGTCCGATCAACTACAATCAGGAGGATCCCAGCAAGCCGCCGCGCATGATGAATATCATCGACGTCGATTACAGGACGGCGAACTGGATCGTGCTCGCGCTGTCGGCGTTGCTCGGGCTCGGCTTCGTCGCGGTCATGCCGCCGCAACGGCTTCGAACGGCGCGCTCGGATGCCGAGGAGCTCGGCATTCTGTTCTGCCTGATGACGGTGGCATCGCCCCTGGCGCGGCAATACTACTTCATGTGGCTGTTCTTCCCGATGACGGTGCTGATGCATCGCGCCGCCTTCGACGAGCGGGCGAATGTGCGGCTGGGAACCTGGCTTGCCCTCGGCGCGGCCGGATGTCTCATGCTGCTGGCACTGCCGTGGTTTCCCAATGCCTTCCAGGCCTGGGGCAACAACCTCCTCGCCACAGCCATCCTCGCGGGGAGCCTTGCATGGCACATCCGGCATCCGCCGGTTGCGGCTGGCTCCGGCGCCGCGGCAGCGCTAAAACCCAAGATCTCTTGAAACCCAAGACCTCTTGAGAACCCATCTTGAGACTCGAAAGTCAGGAATCCGACCATGGCCAATGCCCAGCTTCAATCCGTGCTCGACCACATCGACAAGGATTTCGACAACAGCCTTGAGCGCCTGTTCTCGCTGTTGCGGATCAAGTCGATCTCGGCGGATCCGGCCTTTGCCAACGACTGCAAGGCCGCGGCCGAGCATCTCGCCAAGGATATCGCGAGCCTGGGTGTCGCCACCGAAGTGAGGCCGACCGCCGGCCATCCCGCCATCGTCGGCAAGACCGGAGCGGGCGGGCGGCCGCATGTGATCTTCTATGGCCATTACGACGTGCAGCCGGTCGATCCGCTGGACCTCTGGCACCGTCCGCCGTTCGAGCCTGCCGTCACCGATCATGCCGATGGCCGCAAGATCATCGTCGCCCGCGGCGCCGAGGACGACAAGGGCCAGGTAATGACCTTCGTCGAGGCCTGCCGCGCCTGGAAGAAGGTGACGGGCTCGCTGCCGATCGACGTCACCTTCCTGATCGAAGGCGAGGAGGAGGTCGGCTCGAAGAATTTCGTGCCTTTCATCGAGGCCAACAAGGACGAGTTCAAAGCCGATTACGTGCTGGTCTGCGACACCGGCATGTGGGACCGCAACACGCCGGCGATCACGACGTCGCTGCGCGGCCTGCTCTATGAAGAGCTGAAGATCACCGCCGCCAATCGCGATTTGCATTCCGGCGTGTTCGGCGGCAGCGCGATGAACCCGATCCGGGTGCTCACGAAAATTCTCGGTGGGCTGTTCGACGACGATAACCGCATCACCATCCCCGGCTTTTATGACGGGGTGAAGGACCTGCCGCCCGATATCCTGGAGCAGTGGAAGAAGCTCAACCTGACGCCGGAGATGTTCCTGAAGCCGATCGGCCTGTCGATCCCGGCCGGCGAGAAGGGCCGGCTCCTGATCGAGCAGGCCTCCTCGCGTCCGACCTGCGACGTCAACGGCATCTGGGGCGGCTATATCGGCGAAGGCTCCAAGACGGTGATCCCGTCGCATGCGTCCGCCAAGGTCTCGTTCCGTCTGGTCGAGGGACAGGACCCCGCAAAGATCCGTAAGGCCTTCCGCGACTACGTGACGGCACGGCTTCCCGGCGACTGCAAGGTCGAGTTCGGCGACCATTCCGCCGCGCCCGCGGTCGCGCTCGACTGGAACATGAAGCCGCTCGCCGCCGCCAGCAAGGCGCTGACCGAGGAATGGGGCAAGGAGACCGTGCTGATGGGCTCGGGCGCCTCGATCCCGATCGTCGCCGACTTCAAGCGCACGCTGGGACTGGACTCGCTGCTGGTCGGCTTCGGCTTGGATGACGACAACATCCACTCGCCGAACGAGAAGTACGACCTCCGCAGCTTCCAGAAGGGCATCCGCTCCTGGGCCCGCATCCTCGCGGCGCTGGCCGAGGTGAAGTAGCACACGGTGCCGTAGGGTGGGCAAAGGCGCGCTCTTCGCGCGCCGTGCCCACCATCTCTCCGCGATTGCGATCGAAGGGGTGGGCACGCTTCGCTTTGCCCACCCTACGAAATCTCTATCTTCGTCATTGCGAACCGAAGCAATCCAGAATCCCGCCGCGGAATCAGTCTGGATTGCTTCGTCGCAAGAGCTCCTCGCAATGACAGCGGGGCCAAATAAAAACGCCGCCCGGAATTGGGCGACGTTTCATTCCAGAACGTGCAGAGGTCGTTGAGAGCTACCTTACACGAAATCCCGAAAATCTCAAGACCGATAGCCCGGCAGCTCGCGGTCGAGCTTGCGCAGCAGGGGCGGCCAGACGAGGTTGGTCGCACGCAGCTCGGCGCGGTCGCGGTTGGCGAGCAGCTCGGTGTTCTTCTCGATCGCAATCTCCTCGACCGGATAGACCGGCGTGCCGAGCGCGCGCGTGCGCACCTGCATCGAGCAGGCGCGCTCGAGGTGATACATGCGCTCGAAGGCCGAGGCGACCGAGCGGCCGACCGTCAGCGTACCGTGGTTGCGCAGGAGCATGTGGTTGTGGTCGCCTAGGTCCTTCTGCAGCCGCGGCCGCTCGTCGTGGTCGAGCGCGATGCCTTCATAGTCGTGATAGGCAAGGTCGTGGGTGACGAGCTGGGCGGTCTGGTTCAGCGGCAGCAGCCCTTCGGCGCTGCTCGACACCGCGGTGCCGTCGAGGGTGTGGAGATGCAGCACGCAGATCGCGTCCTCGCGCACCTCGTGGATCGCCGAATGGATGGTGAAACCGGCCGGGTTGATGCTGTACTCGCTCTCGGAGAGCTGGTTGCCGTGCAGGTCGACCTTGACGAGGCTCGAGGCCGTGATCTCGTCGAACATCAGCCCGTAGGGGTTGATGAGGAAGTGATGCTCGGGGCCGGGCACGCGGGCGGAGATGTGGGTGTCGACCAGATCGTCCCAGCCGTACAGCGAGACGAGGCGATAGCAGGCGGCGAGGTTGACCCGTTGCTGCCACTCGGCCTCCGTCATGTTCGACGGCACTTCCTTCAGGCGCGCTTCTGCTGGTGACATGGCAAATCTCTCCGAACCTCGTTGTTGCGGAGCGAGAGCCTAGTCTCGGGTGAGGTCGGCGGCAAGGCGCTCAAAGCGCGGCAGTTCAGCGTCGCCCGCATGGAGTGCGCGTTTGAGGTTCCGGATTTCAGAACCGTCCGACGCGACGTTTCGTCTACGCGGCCGTCCGATCGGACAATGATCTTACGGTGCCGGGATCGAGAGCAGGCTGGAAATGCTGCTGCCGCGGATGTCGTAGACGCGGGCGAACACCACGTCGTCGCGCTTGATCTCGACCATGACAGGCGCGGTCAGGCCCTTGCAGTAGAACTCGCCGAGCGTCATGGCGAAATCGGCGGCATTGGAGTCCCAGCCGATGGTGAAGTCGGGCCCGAGCGCGACCTGCGCCGGACGCTGCGGACCGCATACCGCGACCTTCCATTTGCGGTTGCGCGGCGGCACTTCCTGGCGCTCGACCAGCTGCTCGCGCAGCTCGTCGGAGGCCTGCTTCAGCGCGAGGCCCCAATAGTCCAGCATGAAGCGGTCGTCGGCGGCGCGCACCGTGCCGGCGATGTGGTTGAAGTGGGTGTATTGATAGGGATGCAGCCGGATCATCTCGGCGAGCGGGAGCGCGAGGCCAAAGCAGAAGGTGGCGAGCACGACCGGCTGCCAGGTGCGGTGGTTGGCGCGCAGGCGCTCCATGGTCCAGGCGAAGGCGACGCCGCCGAGCACTGCCATCGGCGGGATCACGAAGACGAAATGGCGGATGCCGTTGTACAGCGCGGGCCGCTTCACCATCGCGATCGCGAGCGGCAGGGTCGCGGCGAGCGTCAGCATCAGCAGGATGGTCTTGCGGCGGGCCGGAACCTCGCCGCGCGGCAGCAGCGCGAAGGTGCTGACCACGGCGCCGGTCATCAGCACCAGCATCACCTCGGGCAACTGAAGCGCGAACAGCGTCGGCAGATAGGACCAGGGCATGTCGGGGACCGACACGATCGCGCCGTCGAACATCTCCTTCCAGGGCTTCTCGAAGAAGTGCGAGAAGTAGGTCAGCGCCTCGAAGGGATTGCCGGGCTCCATGATCGACCACGGCCAGATCAGGCCCATCACGAGATAGCCGAACACCAGGCCGGGCAGCAGCAGGTAGACGACATGGGCGAAGCGGCGGGCCGCCTCGCGAACGCCTTCGGTGCGCAGTTCCTCCAGGAACAGCGGGATGAAGCCGATCAGGGCGTAGACCAGCGCAAGCCCGCCGAGGATGCGGCAGCCGATCGACAGGCCGGCACCTAAGCCGACGATCAGGATCGTGCGCGGCGAAGGCTGCGGATATTCCTCCGCGAGCCGGACGAGGCCCAGCATCAGGATGATCATGGCGACCGCGAAGGGCGCGTCCTTCGGGTTCATGAACATGTGGCCGTAGAAGATCGGGCAGAGCGCGAGCAGAAGCAGCGCAGCGAGGCCCGCGAGCGGCCCGCCGATGCGGCGGCCGAGCCGCCACGTCACGGCAAGCCCGATCACGCCGACGATCGCGCCGACCAGGCGGCGCGTCTCGAACAGCTCGAGCGGAATGACCTTGTGCAGGAGGGCCGCGACCATGTCGAAGCCGCCGCCATACATATAGAGGTTGGCGAAGGAGAGCGCCGCGGTGTCCTTGAAGCCGGAACCGAACATGCGCAGCAACAGATCGGCATATTCAGCGTGGGTGTAGTCGTCCCAGCCGAGCCCGTAATCGCGGAAGGTCAAGCCTGCAATGACGGCGACCGCGGCCAGCACCAGCATGGCGAGATCGTCGCAAGTCCGTTCGACCGAGCGCCGCAGGGGCGTGTCGATCGCCGAAGTCGTGATGGATGTCATGGCTATTGGTGACCCGGAATCCCCTCTCGGCCCTGCTGGTGCGCGCGGGCCTGCTCCCCGGACTCCGTATAGCGCAGTTCCATTACCAAGTAATTGGGCATTATGGCTAAATTCCTGATGCGACGCAGCAAATCCAGAAACTCAAGAGCACTCTAGCAGTAGCGATCCGTAGCTGAAGGGAATGTGAATAAGTCCCTGATTTCCTTCCCTTTAGGAACGCTGATCGCAATTCGTCGTTGGCGAGCAACACAGGAAGACGGTATCGTGGCGTGTGTCGCGTATGGATGCGCGGCCGGGGGTGAGTTCGATGACGTTGGCATTATTGATCGCGGGGATTGTCGCCGTCCTGGCGGGCCTCCTTGCGATCCTGTTTGGCTTCACCGTCAGGGAGTTCAGCCTCGGCAGTACCCTCATAATCTCGGGCACGATCGGCGTCTGCTCCGGAATGTTACTGGCGGGCCTCCATTTGGTGGTGCTGGAACTGAAGGGCATTGCCCGCCGGCTGGCCGGTGCCGCTGCACCGTCCGAAGTGCGCGTCAGGCCCGTGCTGCCGGGTCTCGCGCTGCCCGGCGCGCCTGCGCCCGAGCCTGCTCCGGCGATGCGCGCCGAGCCGACGGCCCCGCCATCGCCGGCCGCGCCGCCGCCATGGCAAGGCGAGGCACCGACGCGCGAGCGGCCGCGCGTCGAGCCGCCACCGGAGCCGGAACCTCCGGCGCCGCCCGCAGCTCCGGAAGCGCCGCGCCGGCGCAACCTGCTGTTCGCCTCGACCTCGCGAAAGGAACGCGAGCGTGCGGAGGCCAAGGCCACCGAGGGCCCGCCGCCGCATGCCGAGCCCGCGGCGCCTGCCGGCCCGGACACGCCTCCTGCAAGCTTCGACGACGCCTGGCCGAAGCCGGATCGTATGCGCCCGCCGGAACCGCCGGCCGCCTCGCGCCGCCCGCCGCCGCGCTCGCCCTCGACCTTTGTCGAGGCTACCCCGCCGCCTGCACCCGAGCCGGAGTCGGAGCCGGCGGTCGAGCAGGCGCCCGTGACCGTGCTCAAATCCGGTGTCGTCGACGGCATGGCCTATTCGCTCTATTCGGACGGCTCGATCGAAGCGCAGATGCCGGAAGGCATGATGCGCTTTGCCTCGATCGACGAGTTGCGCGCGCATCTTGACCAGCGCTCCTGAGGACTGCCGGGGCCAAGTAAAGCGCCAGCTTTCTTGTCACTTCGCCAGTCATCAGCCCATAGTCGTCAGTCCTGTATTTTGGCCGAACGTATTGTTGACACGGAATACTTCGAAGTCGTCTCTCCCGTGAGACGCAAGGTGGAGAAAGGTCGGGCCCATGTCGGATGCCGGGGCTAAGAATTTCATTGAGCTGACGGCGAGCATCGTCTCGGCCTATCTCGGCAACAACCCGACGCCGGCCGCGGAGATCCCGAACCTGATCAGCCAGGTGCACGGCGCGCTGGTGCGGGTCTCGTCGGGCCGCGTCGAGGCGGCGCCGCTCGAGCCGGCCAAGCCGGCGGTGTCGCTGAAGAAGTCGATCGCGCCGGACTATCTGGTCTGCCTGGAAGACGGCAAGCGCTTCAAGTCGCTGAAGCGCCATCTGCGCACCCAGTACAACATGACGCCCGAGCAGTACCGCGAGAAATGGGGCCTGCCGGCCGACTATCCCATGGTCGCGCCGAACTACGCGGTGGCGCGCTCGCAACTGGCAAAGCAGATGGGTTTGGGACAGCAGCAGCGGAAGCGGAAGTAGAGCCGGCCTCGAATCTCGTAGGGTGGGCAAAGCGAAGCGTGCCCACCATCCGGCTCACAATTGTTGATAGATGGTGGGCACGGCGCAAGTGCGCCTTTGCCCACCCTACGCAGCGCTTCCCACCATGAGGATCTTCAGGTGGCTTCCGCCAGCGCCTCTTTCGCGTCGGTCTTGATGCGCTCGACCATCGAGCGCAGGCCGTTGGAGCGCTGCGGCGTCAGGTGATCGCGAAAGCCGAACTCGTCGAACACCGCGATCGCGTCGGTCGCGAGGATCTGCTGCGGCGTGCGGCCCGAATAGAGCGCGAGCACGATCGCGACCAGGCCGCGCACGATATGAGCGTCACTGTCGCCGCGATATTTCAGGATCGGCGCGCCGCCATCGCGCTCGACCAGCTTCTGGAGCCAGACCTGGCTGACGCAGCCATTCACCTTGTTGGCGGCCGAATGCTCGGCCTCGGGCATCGGTTCCAGGGTGCGGCCAAGCTCGATGACGTACCGGTAGCGGTCGTCCCACTCGTCCAGAATCTCGAAATTGTCCCTGATTTCGTCGATCGTCGTCATGCTGGCCTATCGTTCCCGTTCAGCCCAATATAAGGACGCGAAGCCGTGAAATCGATAGGGTTTGGGGGCTAATTCGCGAGCCCCGGTCCGCGCCATTCCAGCGCGAGGTCGTCCTGGGTCAGGGTGTCGCGCGGCGCCTCGCTCGCAGCGGTGTCGCCTTCGCCGGCCAGTGCTATCGAGCCGGTGTGGTCGGGCGCCTTCTTGTCGCTCTTCTCGTTCTTCTCGTTGGTGATCTGCTCTTTCTTGTCGTTGATGATCTGATAGATCTTCTTCGCGCCGTCCTGGGCGCGCTGGCCGATGATCGACGCGGCCTGTCCGCCGACCTCGCACGCCGCCGGCTGGCGCTTGCAGAACTGGGTCATGTCGGAGACGGCCGCGGTCGCAGCCTGCACCGCGTCGGCGGCGCCGATCTGCGGCAGCTTCTCCGATTCGGGCGTCTTGTCTCGCGGCAGGAGCACCAGCACCAGCCCGAGCCAGAATGTGATGCGGAGCAGAAAGCGCATCTTATCGACCTGTATGTTAGATCCCGCCGCGGCGATTTCCGCAGAGCGCGTCGGACCTAGCAACTCTCGATAAATCGCAAGTGATTGCCTTGAGCTTAATTCGCGGAAATTTTACGCAAAAAACTTCGAAAATGACGGCCTCGTAAATTTTCCATTGATGCCGTGCCCCCCATGATCTTGCGGTCTTCCGTATCTACCAATTCGAAACCATGCCGGCCGGGGTGAAACCCTGTGTTCACCATCCTCGCCGAAGACGTCGTCAAATCGTCTAAAAAGCTCCGCGATGACACGCTGTCCGGCGCCGGGCCGTGCCGCCTTAGCACTCGTTTAAGGTCGCTCTGACACGGTGGCTCAACGACAAGGAGGCGTTCCGGCGCGTCTCTCCGACGAATGAGCCGAAGCGCGAGACCCGTGACAGTTTTGAGTATCATCCGCGATTGTCTCGATGCGCTGCTGCATCCCTCCGCGCGTTACGACGCGCTGACGCGAGCGCGCCATCGTGCCTTCATGGCGCCGCGCCTACTCGGCAGCCTGGCAGCGTTTGCCGCATTCCCGATCTATCTCGCCATGCGTGGCGCGCCGAGCGCGGTCGAGGTCGCGGCCTTTGCCTGGCTGATCGCGCCGATCATGTTGTCCTGGTTCCTGTCGCGCACCGGCCGCTACGAAGGCGCGCATGTGCTGTCGTCGCTGGCGCTCGCCGGCCTGATCATGGCGGTCGCAATCACGACCGGCGGCATCGAATCATTCGCCGCGGTGTGGCTGATCGTCGTTCCCCTCGAGGCTGCGCTGTCGGCCTCGCGCCGCGTCGCCGCCTTTGCCTCGCTGCTCGCGCTCTCCTGCGCGGGGATACTAATTTTCGTCGGCCAGCTCGGCTGGCTGCCGCTGGACGCGCCGGGTGCCGCGGAGCGTAGCCTGCTGATGGCGTTTGGCGTCGCCTCGGCCACCCTCTATGCTGCAGGCCTCGCTTTCGGCGCGGAGTCGCTCGCACGCACCGGCGTTGCGCTGCTGTCGCGTGAGGAGGAGCGTTATCGCCTGCTTGCGCGCAACATGAGCGACGTCATCTCGCGGCATCGGCGCAACGGCGCGGTGCAGTTCATCTCGCCGGCCGCCGAGGCCATGCTCGGAATGCCCGTCGCGCAGCTGCACGGCCACGGCCTGTTCGATCGCGTCCATGTCGCCGACCGGCCGGCCTATCTCACCGCTTTGTCCGATGCCGCGCGCGGTAATGTGCGCAGCGTCGAGTTCCGGCTGCGGCGGGAGCCGACCGGCTCGGAGCGCGGCCAGGTTGACTTCATCTGGGTCGAGATGCGCTGCCGGCCGCTCGACCAGGATCTCGGCCGCCAGGATATTGACCGTGATGTCGCACGCGAGACGGAAGTCGTCGCCGTGATGCGCGACATCACCGATCGCAAGCTCTCCGAGCAGGCGCTCGATCAGGCCCGCAGCGCCGCCGAAGCGGCCGACGCCGCCAAGACGCGCTTCCTCGCCACCATGAGCCACGAGCTGCGCACGCCGCTCAACGCCATCATCGGCTTCTCCGACATGATCGCGCAGGAGCAGGCCCTGATGCTGGGTGCGGCCCAGCGCAAGGAATATGCCCAACTGATCAACGATTCCGGCCAGCATTTGCTGTCGGTCGTCAACGGCATCCTCGACATGTCCAAGATGGAATCGGGCAATTTCGAGATTGCGTCGGAGCCGTTCGCGCCGCGCGCCTCGCTGATGCATTGCTGCAATCTGCTGGCGCTGAAGGCGCGGGAGAACGGCATCGACCTCATCACCGACGCGCCGCAGGACCTGCCTGTCATGACCGGCGATCCCAGAGCCTTCAAGCAGATCGTGCTCAACCTCGTCGCCAACGCCATCAAGTTCACCGAGCGCGGCGGCCAGGTCTCCGTATCAGCCGCGGTGTCGGGGGCGCACCTCACGCTGCGTATCAGCGATACCGGCGTCGGCATCGCGCCCGACGACCTCAAGCGTATCGGTGCGCCGTTCTTCCAGGCCGGCAAGACCTATCAGCGCCGTCACGAAGGCACCGGACTCGGACTTTCGATCGTGAAGAGTCTTGTGGCGTTGCATCTCGGCGATTTGACGGTACAAAGCAGGCTCGGCGAGGGCACCGCCGTCACCGTCAAGCTGCCGCTGGTCTACACGTCGCCGCAAGCCAAACCTGCCGATAGAATGCCGGCCGAGAGCAAGATCGCGACTTTGACGCCGGTGCCGCGCCAGGAACATCACGACCAACATCACGACCAACTTCAGGACCAACCTGCTCTGGTGAAGAAAAGTGCCTAAGAAGTCTGCAAAGGGCGAAGCTGCACCGCGCCGTCGTGGCGCCAAGGCTGCGGCTGTCGACATCGAGACCGAGCGCAACCTCGTGATGCGCGTGCTGCTGCACAGTCCCAAGGATACGCTGGCCGGCCTCGTCGCCGTTACCGCCATCAGCGCGATCGTTGCCAATGCGCTGTTCCTCCAGACCGGAAGGCATCCGGCACCGATGTTCGGCACCGTGATCAATCTTCCCGCGCCGTCGTCCGTGCCGCTGTCGAACCCCTTGCCGCGTCCGCGCCCCGTCGGCGCCGATACCTCGCCGCTCGAGCCGAGAGCGACGGAGTTCCGCGCCGAGCCCAAGTCTGTAGAGCCCAAGTCTGTAGAGCCCCGGCCTGTCGAGCCCAAGCCTGTCGAGAGAGTTGCCGAGAAGGCGCCGGAGAAGCCGGTCGAGGCGACCGCATCGACGCCGCGCTCGGCCGATCCTTTGACCAACCTGGTCAAGCAAACGACGTCGACGCCTTCCTCCATTGCTGTCGCGCGTCCGCCGGCCCCGATCCCGGCGCAGCAGAGCCCGGCCGTACGGCGTATCGCCGGCGTGCAGCGCGCGCTGTCCGAATACGGCTACGGCAATTTGAAGGTCACGGGCGCGATGAGCGGCGAGACCCAGTCCGCGATCCAGAAATTCGAGCGCGAGCACAAGATGCAGGTCACCGGCCAAGTGTCCGATCGCCTGCTGCGCGAGCTCGCCGCCGCGATCGGCCATCCCGTCGAATAGCGACATTTGTCGTCGTCATTGACGCGGATCAATTGGCCGCGCGTGATCCGCAAGGGGATGCCAGCCCTGCGCCGGCGTGATTTGTCCGGGATCAATGACTGTCGGCGGCGTCAGGGAAGATGATCGCTCATCCTCATCAAGGAAGAGAGGTCATCATGTTCAAGGTCTCGATTCTCGTCTGGATCATGCTGGGTACCGTGCTGGCGGGCGTCAGCCTGATCGTGGTGCTGATGGTGCCGAGCCTTGCCGCGGAGGCGATCAAGAACATCCCCTATGCCGCGGCCATCGGGTTTGCGCTTGCGATGCCGCTGTCATATCTCGTCGCACGCCAGATCGGCGGCGGACAGGGGTGCAGGCAAGGCGTAGCGCGCGCGCCGAGACTGGCGGGACGCGTCGTACTGGCCTATCGTCCGACTCATGCGTTTGAAATCCAACATATGGGTCGCGGCTTATTTGCGCCGGTGCCAGAGCGAGGGCGTGTTCGGGGCGGTGCGCCGTCGCGGCGCCGAGGAGGCGGGCGCGGTGTTCGTGAAGGTGTCGCTGCTCGACGGCAATGCGATGCTCTACGTGCCGGCGCCGCAGACCGTCTATGACGACGGCCGGCCCGTCGACCGCTTCTTCGTGCCGGTTGCATCGCAGCCGCTGCCGGAGCCCGCGGTCGAGGAACGGCTGACCAAGGAAATCCGCTTCGATTCGGATGCCTGGATCGTCGAGACCGAAGACCGCGCCGGGCGGCACTTCCTGGAATTGGCGAAGACCTGACTAGTGATCCGACGACCCGCCGGTGCCGGTCCGCACCGTTGGGCTGGAGCCGGGCTGCACGCCGGGCCGCGTCTGGCTTGCGCCCGCACGCGCACGCTGGCGTTCCCCATCGTGCAGCGACGACTGATACTTTGCCCGCGTCACCGCGAGCGCGGAGCCGCGCCAGGCGGCCAGCATCACCAGCGCGGAGCGCTCGCCGAGGCGATCGTAGAGCCGCGACAGCCGGTACACGTTGTTCACGGAGTTGCCGATCTCCGGCTTGAAGAATAAGAGGATGCGCTGGAAGTTCGGGCTCGGCATGTCGAGCGCGCGCGCGGCGACCGCGAGCGCTTCGCCGCCGGGATCGTCGACGATCTCTGCCGCGACGCGCGAGGGCAGGATCAGGCTGTCGCCGAGCTCGTAGGTGAAATTCTCGACGTCGCCCGCGATCGCCGCCATCTCCAGGATCTGGATCGCGCGCTTGGCGCGCACGGTCGGAATCCGCGGCGCGGCCTTCAGCGGCGTCTGCTCCAGATTGTGCAGGATCAGCGCGCGCTGGGACGCATCGGCGTGAAAGAACATGTCGTGGATTTCGGCGGCGTCCGTCGGCTGCATCGCCATGTTCCAGGCCATACGCTGCTCGGCCTCGGTCGGCGCGCGGACCGGGGAGGGCGCGGGCGGGGGCGCCGCGATTTCGCGCGCGAGCGGAACCCTGCGGCCTTCCTGGGCGGCGACCAGCCCGAGCTTCTGCAGGATAGGGACGGGCGTCTGCGGATAGACCGCAAGCCGCGCCTTGACGGCGGCGCGCGTCGCATCGTCGACCTGGTCGATCAGTCGCGTGGCGAGTTCGACGAATTGCCGCTGTTCGTCCTCGCTGTGGACGCGCGTCTGGACATAGAGGTCGGTCAGCACGCGCAGCAGCGTCGGGCGAACATCGACGCCTTCGCGACGGGAGAGGGTCATCAGCCCGTCGAATCCGGGAAACAGCGACTTGGTCATGGAGGCGTACGCAACTCGGAAAAGAGACTTGCGAGTGAGCCTAGCGCAGGTTCTTTTAAAGCCTCGTTAAGGAAAACGAGGCGTGAAGCCGCCCCCGCAATTCAAGGCATTGTCGTGCCGCAACGGGACGGCGCGGCGGGTTCCGTGCGGTTACGGTCCAGAGCACATCTTTACACCCCGTTAACCATGAGCTGATCTTAATGATCCGCATGTTGCAGGGGCGCATTCGGTCGCGCGGCAATTGAAGAGAGCTGACATGGGGACCATCATCGAATTTCCGGCCGGTCGCCGGGTAGGCTCGTCGGGGGACGTCGCACCGCGCGCGGACATGGGGACGATTCTGATCCTTCCCGTGATCCGCATCGAGCGCGAGGCGGACGAAACCAGCGGCGATCGTGGGCCGGAAGCGGGCACAGCGCCGGGGCGCCGTCGTCGTCGCCGCTAGATCCGGCTTTTGCAATGCCGGACACCATCCACAAGATCCGGCCCTTCGTATCGGCCGTCCTGCTCGCGCTGCTCGGCGCCACGCTCGGGGCCTGTAGCGGCGGCGATTTCGGCCGCACCCGCGCCGATATGCGCAGCGACGACATGCATCGCTGGCTCGGCACCGAGGCCACCGGCAGCGTCGGGTTGAGACCGTCGCAATTCCAGCTCACCGACGAGGAGCGCCAGCTTCGCGACCTCGCCTATCCCCTGATCGAGCCGCCGCTGTCGCGCCCCGCATGGAAGAGCGTGTTCGGCGACTACAAGGCCTTGCCGTCACCGTGGCGGCAGAAGGTCGTGTTCGACCGCACCATGTACGGGCGCACGCTGATCGACGAGCCGCACCGCTCGCACTCCTCGCGCTATGCGCAGCTGATCGAGGACGTGCGCAACGACACCACCCGCTTCGAGCCGTTCTTCGCCTCCGCGATCAAGGTCATCGACCTCGACAGGAAGCGCGATGCCAGCATGGCGCGCGTCTCCGGCCTCTCTCCGAGGGAGAGAGACGACGCGGTCGCGCGCATGCAGGAGAACTCGCTGATCATCCAGTGGGTGCAGCAGTGCCTGGAGCAGCGCGTCTCCTCCTATCGCTGGGCGTTGGAGCGCCTGGTGATCCAGGCGCCCGACGGCATGGCCGCCGACGCCGACCGCCTGATCGGCGAGCTCGCGGCCCAGACCGCCAACCCGCCGGTCCAAGCGCAGCCGCCCTACGGCCGCGCGGTCATCTCGAAGGGCTGAGCGTTTTGCGCGCACTGCGCTGGCGCGCAGTCCGATCGGGCTTGCGCTGCTGCTTCTGAAGCTTCCCGACAAGATCCCTCAGCGCATCCGCCAGCGGCACTGATGCGCGGTAGGCGAGGCCGACTTCGCGCTTGACCTTGACCTCGATCTCGCGCACCGCGACGTCTGGATTGCAGCGCGCCACGCCCTCGGGAACGATGGCGATGCCGACGCCGGCGGCGACCAGCGCCATGGCCCAGTCTTCCGATTGCGCGATCGCCGCGGTCTGGCGCCGCTGCGCGGCGCGGCCGAAGAACTGGCTCTGCTCGCAATGGCAGCGGTCGATCATGGCAGCGCCGGCGAGATCGGCGGCACGGAGCTTCTCCTTCAGCGTCAGCGGATGCGACGGCGGCAGCGCGGCGACATAACGCTCGCTCCACAGCGCGACGAAATGCTCGTCAGCGCGCAGCATGGACTTCGAGATGATCCGCGCATCGGCGCGCTCGTCGCTGCCGACGAGGCGCAGCGCGATGTCGCTGCGCGCCGTCAGCGGCTTCAGCAGCGCGATCGTTCGGGGCACGTCGAGCGTGCGCATCAGGCCGAGCGTGACCGTCGTCCTGGTCGCCGGCTTCCTGAACAGGCCGCGCGCGGCGTCCGCCTCGTCGATGATGCGGCGGGCCAGTGCGTGAAACTGCTCGGCCGAGGCGGTGGGCGCGACGCCCTTCTTGTGCCGGATGAAAAGCGTGGTGCCGAGCTCGGCTTCCAGATTGGTGATCGCGGTCGAGATCGATGGCTGCGACACGAAGCAGGCCCGCGCCGCGGCGGTCAGGTTGCGCGCGCGATAGACGGCGGCGAAGTAGCGGAGCTCGCGGATGTCCATAGGATGAGCCTAGAGATATGATCAATATTCAATATTTTACCTATGGATCGGACGATGACAAGAACGCCCTGTTCACAACGGGCGAGGTCCTCCATGAAAATCCATCATCTCAACACCGGGACGATGTGCCCGATGGGCCGCCGCCTGGTAAACGGCACCGGCGGCCTGTTCCAGCGCGCCCGCATGGTCTGCCACTGCCTGCTGGTCGAAACGGGTGACGGGCTTTCCCTGGTCGATACCGGCATCGGGCTTGGCGATATCGCAGCCCCTGACCGGCTCGGACGGCGATGGCTGCGCCAGACCGCGCCAAGGCTCGATCCGTCCGAGACGGCGCTCGAGCAGGTGAAGGCGCTCGGCTATTCGCCCAAAGACGTGCGCCACGTGCTGCTGACGCATCTCGATCGCGATCACGCCGGCGGCGTGCCCGACTTTCCCCATGCCGCGATCCACGTCCATCGCGCCGAATACGACATGGCGGTGCAGAGCAGGCCGGCGCCGCCGCAAGGGCGCTATGTCACCGGGCAGTGGAGCCATGGACCGAGCTGGACGTTCTATGGCGAAGCCGGCGAAGACTGGTTCGGCTTCAAGGGCGTGCGCGCGCTCGGCGACAAGGAGGCGGACATCCTGATGATCCCGCTCGCCGGCCATACGCTCGGCCATTGCGGCATCGCGGTCCGATCAGGCGACACATGGCTGCTGCATGCCGGCGACAGCTATTTCCATCACGGCCAGCTCGCGGCATCCCCGCGCATGCCGCTGGTGCTCGGCTATTTCCAGCGCCGCGCCGACATGGACCGCACGCAGCGGATCGCCAACCAGGCGCGGCTGCGCGCGCTGAAGCTCTCCCACGGCGGCCGCGTGAGGATCGTCAACAGCCACGATCCCGTCGATTACGAGAACTGCCGGTGCGGGACGCACTGAGTGCGCGCCGGACCCGTCAACGCTTCATGCGCGCAGACGTCCGACGCCTTAGGTCCCCCGATGCGCGCGCGTGAGGCGGCCGCCGGCCGCCCTCGCAAGCCCGAACGGCGCGCCGGCTTTTTCCGGCTGGCGTGCTATTTTCGAAAATGACCGGGACGCCAGCCGCCGCGCGTCGGGATCACGGCGATTTCCTATCTTCGTCCTTCCGATGGTAGCCGGCCGATTCCACTTCAGGAGAGATCTTCGCGCGACGACCGCCTTGCAATAATTTTCGTAAACAGTATTATTTTCGAAAATGCAGTTTGGGGAGGCGGGGCGAAATCATGAGGGCGGTGCTGGTGCGTCAGCCGGGTGGGCCGGATGCACTCGAATTGGTCGAGCTCCCGGTGCCCGTGCCGGGCGCCGGGCAGGTGCAGATCCGGGCCGAGGCGTTCGGGGTCGGGCAGCCCGACGCGCTGATCCGGCGCGGCGTCTACAAATGGATGCCGCCGCTGCCGGCCAATCCCGGCAATGATGTCGCGGGCCGCATTTCCGCGCTCGGGCCCGGCGTGGAGGGGCTTGCCGTCGGCCAGAAGGTGCTGCTGAGCGCGCGCGACCTGTCGCAACGTGGCGGCTGCTACGCCGACTACGTGGTTGCCCCCGCGGACGCCGTTCACGCATTGCCCGACCATGTCGATCTGCAAGCCGCCGTGTGCCTGTCGAACTATCAGGTGGCCTACGCACTCCTGCACGAATGCCGCCACCCACGCGCGCCGGCAAGCGTGCTGGTGATCGGCGCGGCCGGCGGCGTCGGCACCGCGCTGGTGCAGCTCGCCAAGCTCGCGCAGATGACCGTGATCGGCACGGTCTCGACCGAAGCGAAGGCGGAGTTCGCGAAGGCGAACGGTGCCGATCACATCATCTTCTACCGCCGCGAGGATGTCGTGGCGCGAACCCGCGAGCTGACCAGCGGCGAGGGCGTCGGCCTCGTGCTCGATCACGTCTGCGGGCCCGAGTTCACCGCCTATCTCGGCGCGCTCGGCAAATGGGGGACGCTGCTCTCCTACAACGCCTTCGCGGGCCTTCCGGAAGAGAACCTGATGGCGGCGATGCGCAATCACCTCGACATCTGTCCCGCCGTGCGCTGCTTCTCCTTCCACATCTACGACCACGATCGCGACGGCCGCCGCGCCCTGATGCGCAGCGTGATCGAGGCTCTGAGCCGTAATGCCATCAAGCCGGCCGTCTCGGCGGTCCTGAAGCTGGACCAGGTCAGGCAGGCCCACACGCTGCTCGAGCAGGGCTCGGCGCTCGGCAAGATCATCATGACGCCATGAAGGGATGGACGGCACGATGACATCACACGCCGAACTTCGCCCGTGCGCCCGTTCGGAGCATGCCGCCATCGCCTGAATGCGCCGGGTTCGCCCGTCAGGCGGCCCGGCCTGGAGAACGCCGCCTTCGCTGCGGCCAACGATAGAACGGTCAAAAAGGGAGAACGCATCCATGCGATGGATGAGACGGCTTGCTGCGGCAACGTTTCTGCTTGGCGGGTTTCTCGCCGCCGGCACAGTGGCACTTGCGGACAATTATCCGTCGCGCCCGATCCGCCTGCTGCACGGATTTGCCGCAGGCGGCGCGGCCGACACGCTGTCGCGCATCATCGCCGACGGGCTCGCGAAGCGGCTCGGGCAGCCGATCATCGTCGAGGCCAAACCGGGCGCCGGCGGCAACCTCGCGGCGGATGCCGTCGCCAAGGCGGCGCCTGACGGCTACACGCTCGGGCTCGTCACAGGCGCCCACGCGATTTCCGCGGCGACCTACAAGAGCCTCGCCTACCAGCCCGCGGACAGTTTCGAGATGATCTCGACGCTGGTCTATTACGCGCTCGTCATTGCTGTGCGCAGTGACTACCCGGCGAAGTCGCTGGGCGAGCTCGTCGCCATGGCGAAGGAGAAGCCCGGCTCGCTCAGCTTCGGTTCGGTCGGTTTCGGCAGCACACATCACCTTGCGGGCGAGCTGCTGAACGCAACGGCCGGCATCGAGATCGTGCATGTGCCGTATCGCGGCGATTCGCAATCCGTCACCGCGCTTCTCGGCGGAGAGGTTCCGGTCATCGTCGGCACGCCGGTCCTGCTCGCGCCGCAAATCCAGAGCGGCGCGATCCGCGGCCTTGCGGTGACCTCGCCGACGCGGACTGCGCTATTGCCTGACGTCCCGACGGTTCAGGAGGCCGGCATCAAGGGATACGACGTGCGCACCTGGGCGGGCCTGCTGGCCCCGAAGGGAACGCCGCCCGCCATCATCGCCGCGCTCAATGCAGCGACGCTCGATGCGCTCAAGGACCCAGACCTCAGGCAACGTCTGGAGACGGCCGTCGGCGGCGAGGTCCGTGGCAGCTCGCCGGCGGAGATGAAGGCGCTGATCGAAACCGAGATCACCAAATGGTCGGGCGTGGTCGAGCGGGCGAAGATCCCGAAGATCTGATCCAGGGGAGGCCGCAGCGCCGCTGCTGCGGCCTCCGTCAGATGCCGTCTTCTCCTATCTGCCGGAGCCGGCCTCCTGGGTTGTCAGCAGACGGTGCTTCACCGTCCGCGCAATCGCCGCAGGTGCCTCGTCGGGAATCGCAAAACAGGAACTCGCGTTGATCTCGCACAGAACGTATGTGTCGGCGCCTGCCGCGTTGCGAGGTCCGTAGAGAAAGTCCGCGTCCCAGATCACCGGCAGCGAGGATTCATCGATGCCGAGCGTGTCCATCATCTGCGGCGTCCATTCGTTCTCCATCGATCTTCGCAGCGCCTGGAACGGTGGAGCATCGGGTCCGTGCATGATGCGCGGGCCGGGTTGCGCCTCCGCTGCATCGGGGCCTTCCGGCGGCGGCGGGATCAAGGCCTTGATCCGTTGCTGGCCAAAGCCCGCGACCTTGGAGCCGCTCATGTAGCAGCGGATCATCCCGTCGGGCAGGCGCGGTTGAAACGCCTGATCGATGATGCAGCCGCCCCAGCCGAAATAGGGTTCGCACCGGGCGATGAAGGCATCGAGCGACATGTCCTCCGGCAGGCTGCCGCGCGTTGCATGGAGCACGCGAACCATGGCGCTCGCCTCTGCAATGGCCTCCACTTTCCAGACGCCCTGGCCTCCATTGCCGCGGTTTTGTTTCAGCACGCGCGGTCCGTCGGTCTGAAGGCGCGACGGAAACTCGGCGCGGAAGCTTGCGGACGTGTCGTAGCGATGCGTGTCGGCGCCCCAGCCCAGGTGGCGTGTTCTGTAGAGGACCTCCTTGACGCCCATCTTCAGGATGACGTCCGGGTGCGCGCTCACCCATGGCCCTCGCGCCGCGACGTCGCGGAGCAGGGGATCGAGGTCAGCGCGTGTCTTGCCTTGATGGATCGGGTCGACCCAGACGAGCACGCCGTCGACCGCAAGCAATTGATCGCGGACGGCGTCGGCAAAGGTTTCGTCGTAGATGACGGGCCGGGCTTCGATGCCGGCGGCGGCGAGTGCCTCGAAGACGCGGACGAAGCGGCTGTTCTGCGGTGTGGCATCCGCCCGCGCGGCGGCATCGCCGCGTGAGAGGATGGCAACGGTGGATCGGAGAGGAAAGTGTTGTTCGGTATCCATGCGCAAGCTCCACGAAGTGCGTGCTGCGCAGAGCTTGGACCGAAGTCTCATGGGGGGTCTGCATTGCCCCCATGCGGACGACCTTACGTGAGATCGGCCTCGGCTTTCAAGACGGTCGCGCGGTTCCACCCGGGGCCTACGCGGTGCTTTCGCGCGACGCGCAGGTTGACAGCTCGGCGTTCCGGGTTTTCTATTTCAGGCAACGGGGATGTGCGATCTCCCCGTGAGGCGTCATGCCCAAGAATCGCGTCCTGATCGTCACCAAGGGCGCAGCATGTCACCCCACACTCCGAATTCATCCGACAGATCGTTTCGGCTCATCGCTCCCGCGCGGCGCGCCGGAGCCTGTCGGCGCGCATACCGACAAGGGCGTCCCGGCGGACCTGCGTCAGGGGCGTGACCTCTCGATCTGCGCCATTTGGAAGGGCAGCGTCGCAAAAGCGGACTTCACCTGGGGCGGGACATGACCGGGAGAACGACCATGCGAACATGGACAATCTTTTTCACCTTCCTGTTTCTGGCGATCGCGGCTGGCGTGCCGACCGCACGCGCGCTGACTCAAGACGAGTTGATCGCCAGGATCCAGGCGGCTGGCTACACGCAGGTCAGCGAGATCAAGTCGACGGCGGAGGGGACGACCGCCAAGGCGGTCAAGAACGGCAAGCCGGTGCGGCTCCTTATCGACGGTGCCGGCCAGATCAAAGAGCAGAACTGAACTCCGGAAACCGGATTTCGCTCGAGGGAGCAGATCAATGCGAAGTGCAATTCTGCCGCTGATGGGCATCGGCGCATGCTTCATCGCGACCGCTCACGCGCAGGATGTCGACTGGCAGAAGGTCGATGATGCGCTGGGCCGAAAGCCGGCCGTCGCCGGCGACGTGCATCGTTATGGCTTTCCCCGCACCGACCTCACGGTGACGCTCGACGGCGTCACCATCAAGCCTTCGCTGGCGCTGGGCGGCTGGGTCGCGTTCAAGCCCGCGCATGGCGCCGTCATGGCAATGGGCGATCTGGTGCTGCTCGAATCGGAAATCAACCCGGTCATGCAGAAGATGATCGAGAGCGGGTTGGAGATTACGGCTGTTCACAACCATCTGCTCGGCGCGGTTCCGGCGACATTCTACATGCATGTGGCCGGGCACGGTGATCCGCTCAAGATCGCGACCGCCATCAAGACCGCGCTTGCCGAGAGCAAGACGCCTATGTCGGCGCCGGCTCCGGCGGTCCCGCCGCCTGCCATTGATCTCGACACGGCCAAGCTCGATCAGATCATCGGCGTCAAGGGGCAGGCCAACGGCGGTGTCTATCAGTTCAACGTTCCCCGCCGCGATCCGATTACCGAGCACGGAATGCAGTTAAGTCCCGTCGGCCCCATGGGCGTTGCGACCGGTGTGAACTTCCAGCCGACCGGCGGCGGCAGGGCGGCCATCACCGGCGACTTCGTGCTGACCGGCGACGAGGTGAATCCCGTGATCATGGCGCTCCGGTCCCATGGCATCTCCGTAACGGCGCTTCATAGCCACATGCTGGACGAGCAGCCGCGTCTCTTCTTCATGCACTTCTGGGCGAACGACGACGCGATCAAGCTCGCCAATGGCGTGCGTGCCGCGCTCGACAAGACGGCGAGTACGAAGAACTGATGTCCGATCTGTCTCGGTCTCTGATCGGGCCGTCGGGGCGAAATGCGTTCTTCGTTCGTGCCTACCTGGCTTCGATCACCTCGCCGTCCTCCTTCACAAACCGGCCGAGGGGATTGTCCAGGAGGTCGACGACGGCTTCGGAGGGCCGGCACAGTCGCGTGCCCTTCGCCGTCACCACGATCGGACGATTGATCAGAATGGGATGTGCCATCATCGCGTCGAGCAGTTCATCGTCCGTCCATTTGGGGTCGGCAAGGCCGAGCTCCTTGTACGGCGTCCCCTTCTCGCGCAGCAATGCGCGGACCGATATTCCCATCGCTGCGATCAGTTGCTTGAGCGTTTCGCGCGATGGTGGGGTCTTGAGGTATTCAATAACGGTGGGCTCGGCACCGCTCTGCCGGATCATCGCGAGCGTGTTGCGCGAGGTTCCGCAATCCGGGTTGTGATAGATCGTGACGCTCATGATCGGGTCTCCGCAACAGCAACCGGGCCGCGCACTTCGGCGCGCCCGAGCAGCCAATTCATCAGCAGCATGCCGGCGATCGCTCCGCAGAGCTCCGCGAGAATGAACCCGGGAAGATCGACGGGCCGAATGCCGGAAAAGGTGTTCGTGAGCGAACGCG
This sequence comes from Bradyrhizobium sp. B025, assembly GCF_042257955.1. Taxonomy (NCBI): domain Bacteria; kingdom Pseudomonadati; phylum Pseudomonadota; class Alphaproteobacteria; order Hyphomicrobiales; family Nitrobacteraceae; genus Bradyrhizobium; species Bradyrhizobium sp. B025. The sequence continues at coordinate 2,665,859 of NZ_CP170150.1, forward strand.
CAATTGCGACCGCCGGATTTGCAAACGACGTCGATGCGGTGAACCAATATGCGGCCGTGATGTAGAGGCCGACCAGCCAGGGAACGGCCGCGCGCTGAAAGCGGATGCCGGCGAGGATCGTGACGATCAGTCCGAAAGCGGCGACGGCTTCCGCGAACCACTGCGCTCCGCCGGTCCGGACCTTCATCGACAGGTCGATCACGGGGTGCGCGAACATCAGGTGCGCCGCAATCGTCCCGATCGCGCCACCGACGATCTGAGCGATGACGTATAGCGCGGCTTCATTCGCCGGCAGCTCGCGCTTGCCGGTGAAGACCAGCGTCACTGCCGGATTGAAATGCGCGCCGGAGATCGGACCGAGCACGGTGATCAGGACAACGAGAATGGCCCCGGTCGGCAACGTATTGCAGAGGAGCGCAAGAGCCACGTCCTTGCTCAGCGTCTCGGCCATGATGCCGGACCCGACGACGGTGGCGACGAGAATGCCGGTGCCGAGCGCTTCGGCGACCAGGCGTCGGGAAAGGTCGAACGTGTCCATCAGCCGGCCCTTGGCGCTGGACGTGCTGCGCCCTCGGCGCGGCCGATCTCGCGCAGCTTCGTGCCAAGTGAAAGCCTGTCGATACTTCTCAATGGGAGGTTCACGAAGGTATCGATCCGATTCTTGAGGTAGCGGAACGCTGTGACGAACGCCGCCTGCTTCTCCAGATCGGTGCCCTCGGCTGCGGCGGGATCCTCGATACCCCAGTGCGCGGTCATCGGCTGCCCCGGCCAGATGGGGCAGGCCTCGCCGGCGGCATTGTCACAAACGGTGAAGACGAAATCCATCACCGGCGCATTGGGAGCAGCGAACTCCAGCCAGCTCTTCGAGCGCATCCCGTCGGTGGGATAGTCCATGCTTTCCAGCGTGCGCAGCGCCAGCGGGTGGACCGCGCCTTTCGGGGTGCTTCCGGCGGAGAATGCCTGAAAGCGGCTGGCTCCGTCCTTCCTGAGGATCGACTCGGCGAGGATCGAGCGTGCTGAATTGCCGGTACACAGGAACAGGACATTGTAGATTTGATTAGGCACGGATACGCCCCTTTCGCTTTGGAGAGCAGCAGGCTTGGAGGCTTTCGACGACCGGCTCGCAAACTTCCGGTCGCCCGCCGCAGCAATCCCGAAGCAGGAAAACCGCGACGTCGCGAAACACGGCGAGGTTGGCGCGATAGACGATCGAACGGCTGCGCCGCTCGGAGGTCACGAGGCGCGCGCGCGTCAAGATCGACAGATGGGCCGAAAGCGTGTTGGGCGGCACTTCCAGCTGGCGCGCGAGGTCGCCTGCCGCAAGGCCATCGGGCTCATGTTTGACCAACGTCCGGAAGGCCTCCAGACGGGTCGATTGGGACAGCGCCGCGAGGGCGAGAACGGCTTCTTCGGCTTCCATATATCCAGATTTATGGAATTATTAGATGCTCGTCAATCCGAAATCCGGAGGGCCCGTCAAGCGTCGGAAGGAGCTATTCGGCCGCATTGGCTTGAGGGCATCGATTGGCGCGCATCGCAAATTACCGCATCAAGTGGAAATCATGGCGGGCGGGTGCCAACGGCGGCCACAGAAGCGCGCGAACGATAAGCGGAATACCAACGGCCAGCGGTATCAGCCAGTACATGAAATGGGGCAGGTCCTTCCAAAGCGGAAGCTGCCTTCCGTTGTCTACGTAGAAAGCAACCAGCACCAGTATGTACGACAGGCCCATCCCAGCTATATGCAGCCTGACCCAATACCACCAGCGGCGCCGGAGCGCGGTGCGCCCGATCCAGGCGCAAGTGAATGACAACACACCGAGTACGAACAAGTGATAGTTTTCGGCCCAGCGCATAAGTGACAGTAACGTCGCGGACGCGACGAGCGCCAGCAGGGACCAGAAATAGGTCGTCCCAAGTCTCGAATGACGCCCGCGACGCTTCTCACTCAACATCGCGATTGCGCCGATCGCAACGCACGCAAGGCCCAGGGGAATATGCAGCCCCAGGACCACCGCCAGAAAGAAGGCGTCGGTCGAAGGAATTTCGATGCCAGCCACGATGGTCGTTTCTCCGCCTGTCATGGCGTTGCTCCCATCTTGCAGTTCATCATCGACTCCGCCGACGAGAACGGTCGTTTGACGGCGAATGCTCCGGCGCCGCAGACAATGCAAAGCATGCAGCAACCGATCAGGACGGCCGCATAGCTTCCGGCCCAATCGACGCTTGCCGCGAAAGGCAGCGGGCCGAACGCTGCGCCGGCAATGCCGAAGACGAACGACGCCCCCTGATTGCGCCGAGATGGTCGCGGCCGAAATACTGCGCATAGCCGGCGGCGTTGATGGCTTGCTGCGAACCGTACGCCCCTCCCAGACTCAGCGCGTACAGCACACTGATGGCGACGCCGCTGCTAAACGCCGGAAGAGCCGTCGCCAGCGCAAGCATGAACATCGCGAGCGGAACCAGGTGCCGGGGTTCATAGCGATCCACCAGAAATCCGGTGCCGAGTGTCGCAACGGCTTGAACGCCGGCAAGAAGCGACAGCAGTAGCAGCGCGTCGCTATGCGCAATTCCGGCCGTCCGCAAGATTGAGAAGTGATTGAGCAAGAGCGCGGTGCGATGGCATTGGTGAGAAAGCCTGCCGCGCACAGCAGCCAGAATACGCCGGTACGGAGCGCCTGCTTGCGCGTAAGCGAAGGCTCCTCCCGTAGATCTTGCGTAGTCGGCGGCAGCCCGGCGTCCGTGCTGAGGCCGTATTTCTCCGGCCGATCGCGAAACAGGGCAGCCGCAACCGGCACAATGGTGAGTGCAACAAGTCCGGCGAGGGCGAGATAGGCGCCTCGCCAGCCGTAGAGCGAGATCAGGCTATCGATCAGCTTCGGGAAGGTCATGGAACCGGCCGCGAGTCCGAGACTGGCTGCTGCAGCGGCAATCCCGCGCCGACGTACGAACCATAGATTGACGACCTGCTGACTGACGAGGCTGAGGCCGCCGATCGCAGCGCCGCGCAACAGCGCGAAGCCGATGAGCAACATCATTGCTGTTTGCACAGCCGCCATGAGCGTGCAGGCCAGGGCGAGGCCACCGGCGATGATGGTCGCCGTTAGGCGCGGTCCGCGCCGGTCGATCCAGCGACCGATCACGGGTGCCGGCAGGATTCCCGCAAGCGTTCCCACTGCATAAGCGATTGAGGCTGATGTGCGAGAGATTCCGAGATCGGCGGTGATGGGGTCGAAGAAAACGGAAACGCCTGCCGTTTGGCCGGGCAGCGTCATGAACGAGCCGAATGTGCCCGCGCCCAGTACGATCCAGCCATAATGGAGAGCCGACGTTCGGGGGCTCACCATCCGCATCTGATCAACTCGCCCGGCGTGTCGCCGCCGCCGGCGCGTCACTCGCAAATCCCTCGCAGCAATGCTCGCGCAAGAACGCGATGACTCCGTCCATGCGATCGTATCGAGCGCGGCAGATCACCGTGCGCCCGTTTTTCTCCTGTGCGACGAGGCCAGCGGTGACCAGCCCGCGGAGATGAAAGGCGAGCGTCGAGGCCGGTACGTCGAGGCGGGTCTGGATATCGGTGATGCTAAGGCCGGGCGGCCCGGCTCGAACCAGCAGCCGATATATGTCCAGGCGCGTCAAATTGCCTAGTTCCGCCAGACAGCGCGCAGCGATTTTCCGGTTCATGGGTTCCACGATACCGCAAACCCTAGGGAATTACAACTATAATGCTAGTTTTATGGTCTGATGGAGATCGAGCTCCGAAAGTAACGCGACCTTTGTTGGCGCGTTGGCGCTAAAGGACTAGAATGGGTCTTGTCTTGCGATCGAGGAAAGCCGGCAATGCAAACGCAATCGGTTATTACGTGTCCGGTCTGTCATCACGCGTCAGCCGAGACCATGCCGACTGACGCCTGCCAGTTCTTCTACGATTGCAAGGGGTGCGGGGCCCGGCTCAAGCCCAAGAGCGGCGATTGCTGCGTCTTTTGTTCGTACGGATCGGTCCCTTGTCCGCCGATCCAGCAGAACGGAAAGTGCTGTTGATGCCAGCCTCCGCCGGAGCGGTCTCAACTGTATTTCCAATATTCTAGAAATATAGTTGACCGCGCCGGCGGCTCGGTGCATTGTCTCGTCATGAAGATCGACGACGCAGCAGCACGCCTGGAAGCCCTGGGTAACCGGACACGGCTTCAGATCTATCGGGCCCTGGTCCGGGCCGGACGGTCGGGCATGCCCGTCGGCCGCTTGCAGGACAAGCTGAAGATCCCGGCCTCGACGCTGTCGCATCACATCAAGTCTCTGGTCTCGGTCGGACTCATCAGCCAGGTCCGCGAATCGACGACCCTGGTCTGTCACGCGAACTATGACTTGATGCGGGGCCTGGTCGATTTCCTCGCGGCGGAGTGCTGTGCGGACGAAGCCGGATGCAAGGGCGCCCGGACAGCGGCCTGATTTTTTTCGGCTCTGTTATTCGAAATTTCTAGAATTATAGGATGACAAGATGCGTGATGGGAAGATGGTAGCTATCGTCGGGGCAGGGCCCGTCGGCCTCGCCGCGGCCGCGCATGTGCTCGCACGGGGCATGTCGCCCGTTGTGCTGGAGGCCGGGCCGGAGGCTGGACATGCGATCCGCCAGTGGCAGCACGTGCAGCTGTTCTCGCCGTGGGAGTACAACATCGACAAGGCCGCCGCGCGTCTGCTCGCGCCGACGGGATGGAATTCGCCGGACCCTCAGTCCTATCCGACCGGCGGCGAGTTGCTCGATCGATATCTTACGCCGCTTGCGACGCGAACGCCGCTGCGTGAGGCGATCCGGACCTCCAGCCGCGTCTCGGCGATCAGCCGTGTCGGCTTCGACAAGGCCAGGACCAGAGGACGCGAGCAGGCGCCGTTCGAGATCCGCTACCGGAACGGCCGCGGCCCCGAGGTGCTGCGCGCGGATGCCGTGATCGATACGTCAGGCACATGGTTCTCCCCCAATCCGGCCGGGAGCAACGGTTTGCCGGCGATCGGCGAGCCCGAGTGCGCCGGCCGCGTCGCCTACGGCATGCCGGATGTGCGAGGCGCCGCTCGTTCCAGATATGCCGGGAAGACCGTTGCCGTCCTGGGCGCCGGCCATTCCGCCGTGGGTACGCTGATCGATCTCGTGCATCTCGCGGGCGAGGTGCCGGGTACGCAACCGGTCTGGCTCTTGCGCGGCGCCGATCCCGCCAAGGCTTTCGGCGGCGGCCGCAACGACAAGCTGGCCGCGCGCGGCGAGCTCGGCAGCGCCTTCGCCGCGCTCGTTGCCGCCGGGAAGATCAGGATCGAAACCGAATTCGGCGTCACGCACCTTTCGGACTCCGAGGGCCGGCTCAAGATCGCCGCCGGCGCCTTGAGCGGTGCGCGACACGTGATCGCGGACGAATTGATCGTGTCGACCGGTTTCCGTCCCGACTTTTCGTTCCTGTCCGAGCTGCGCCTGCGGCTCGATCCCGCCATCGAGGCACCGGTCGCGCTGGCGCCGCTGATCGATCCCAACGAGCATAGCTGCGGCACGGTGCGCCCGCACGGCGCCCGCGAGCTCGCGCATGACGAGCCGGGTTTCTACCTGGCCGGCATGAAGTCATATGGCAGGGCCCCGACCTTCCTCATGATGACGGGCTATGAGCAGGTCCGCTCGATCGTGGCCGATATCGCCGGCGACAAGCGCGCCGCGGCGAGAGTCGAGCTTGTGCTGCCCGAGACCGGCGTCTGTACGCGCGGCGGCCTTGAGACCGCTGCCGCCGCGTCGGGATGCTGCGGCGGGCCGGCGAAGGACGTTTCGTCGGCCTGCTGCGCCGCCGACGAAACCGCGAAGACGTCGGGCGCTTCGGGGTGTGGCTGTTCATGAGGCACTCCGCTCCGCACCCGCTCGCCGAAGGACCGGCGCTCGGCACCCTGCCAACCCCGGCGCTGTCTTCCCCGCAATGGAGGGCAAAATTCGAAGCTTGAGCGGCCGGTCTCTGATTGCGGTGATGTGCATCGGCCAGGTCGGCAACCTGCTGCCGCATGTGACGCTGTCCGCGAACCTGGCGCAGCACCTGATGCCGGCGTGGGGACTTTCCGCGGCCGAAGGCGGCCTGATGGCAAGCGGCTATGCGTTCGGCTACATGCTCGCAGTGCCGGTGCTGACGACGCTGACCGACCGGATCGATGCGCGGCTGGTCCTGCTCTGGGGCTCGATCGTCAGCGGGCTCGCCACCGCGGCGTTCGGCATGTTCGCGCAGGGGTTCTGGTCGGGCACGGCGATCTGGTCGCTTGCAGGGCTCGGATTTGCGGGCGCCTACATGCCCGGCCTGAAAGCCCTGACGGACCGGCTTCCCGCGGGCGACACCTCGCGGGCCGTCACGCTGTACACGTCGAGCTTCTCGGTGGGTGTCGGCCTCTCGTTCCTGGTGGCGCAACTGATCGCCGACAGGTGGGGTTGGCGGACGGCTTTCCTCGTGACCGGCTTCGGTCCGGTCGCAATGGTCGGCGCGTGCCTCCTGATCGACCCGCGGCGACCCGTGCCGAAAGCCGGGCGTCTGCTGAACTTCGCCCCCGTCTTCGCCAATCGCGAGGCGCTCGGATACATCCTCGGCTATGGTGCGCACTGCTTCGAGCTCTACGGCATCCGCACCTGGCTGGTGGGGTTCTGGACCTTCGTCGTTGCCCATCAGGGCGCGCCGGCGTGGTTGAGCCCCGTTGTGCTGAGCTTCTGCTTCGCGGTGATCTCGATGCCCGCTAGCATCCTTGGCAACGAGGCGGCGCTGAAATTCGGCCGCCATCGCGCGATCACGATCGTGATGATTGCGTCGGCTTGCGTCGCGCTGGTCATTGGCCTCAACGCGACGGCCCCGGCATGGCTGCTCGCGCTGCTGCTGCTCCTCTATGGCCTGACCGTGCCGGCCGATTCCGGCGCGTTGACCGCGGGCATGTCGGCCGCCGCCGCATCCGAACATCGCGGCGCGACGCTCGCCTTGCACTCGACGGTTGGTTTCGGCCTGTCAGCGGTTGGCGCGTGGGGGACCGGCGCTGCGCTCGACGCGGCCGGCGGCCCGCAGAGCGCGACCGGCTGGCTGCTGGCGTTCATCGTCCTCGCCGCCGGCATCGCGCTGGGGCCGCTCGCGCTGCTGTGGGCGCGGAGCGGCGCCGACGGGGGCCGGAAGCGGACAATCAAACGGGCAGGACTAGAACGTCTCTGATGCCTCGCTCGCGCCGTCATCGTCGGCCTGGAGGATGGTCTCCGACAGCAGCGCAGCGGCTTTCTGCAGCGGAGCGATGAACCGATCCAGCTCGGCGAAGCTCACGCGGGCCACGGGAACGGAGACGCCGAGGCACGCGATCAGTTCGCGATCCGGAGACAGGATGGGAACGGCGCAGCCGACGACCCCTCGCACGTACTCTTCGTTGGTCTTGGCCCAGCCGCGTTTGCGCGTCTCGTCGAGGACTTTCATCAGGCTCTCGACGTCGACGATCGTCGTCTCGGTGTATTTGGTGAGCGCGAGTGCGCGGCACAGATTCTCGCGCGCTCGCTCCGGCAATCGGCTCATGTAGATCTTGCCGGTCGACGTGCAGTGGAGCGGTGCCGCTTCGCCCGGATTGAACTGGAGCCCCTGCGGTTGCGACACGCGGACGCTGTCGACGTAGGCGACGACATTGTCCCGCACGACACCGATCTCGCATTGCTCGCCGATTTCGGCCGCGACTGCGCGGAGCACGGCGTGCCGGCGCGCGGTGCGGAAAGCTGCGCCGATGACCTTGGCCGACAGCGTGACCAGCTGGTTGCCGACCACGTAGCGCTTCGTTCCCAGCGCTTTCTGAAGCAGCCCGCGCTGCTCCAGATTGCCGATGAGGCGATGCGCCGTCGGCAGCGGGAGAGCCAGCGCGTTGGCGATTTCCGCAACCGAGACAGCTCTGACTTGACCGGCGACATGGCCAACGATGGCGAAGGCCCGGTCGAGCGGTCCGTCGGATTTGGTTTGCGGCATCTACTCATCCTTGCGTGACATCCCATATAATTATCATTTTTCGGAATAAATACTATTGAAATATGAAAATTACTCTTGGCCGCACCGGCGGATTGCTCATATCGTTGGCGCCGCCGAAAGGTGATCAGGATTTGTGCAGCGCAGCCAGAGCCCTGCCGGGCGCGCTCATCAGGAGAGTGGGATGTCTCGCCATTACGACGTCGGTGCCGTGCGGAAGGAATTTCCGGCTGTCGAGCGCATCACCTATCTCGACGCCGGCTTCCAGACGCCGCTCGCGCGCCCGGTCAAGGCGGCGATCGATCTCTTCCTCCGCGAGGGCCTTGAGACGGCCGGCCCCAAGAGCGTGTGGCTCGATCGCGTCGAGCAGACCCGCGAGAAGCTGGCGCGGTTTCTCGGCGTAGCGGCCGACGAGATCGCCTTCACCAAGAACACCTCGGAAAGCATGAACATTGCCGCCAACGCGCTGCCCCTGCGCGCCGGCGACAAGGTGCTGATGATCCTTGGCGATCATCCCAACAACGCCTATGCGTTCCTCAATCTGCGGCGCAAGGGCGTGACGGTCGAGTTCGTGCCGATGACGGAGATCGTGAACGCCGACAGCCTTCGTCCGCACATCGACGCGAGCACGCGGGCGATCTCGATGTCGCAGGTGACCTTCCACGCCGGTCATCGTTTTGACGTCGAAAGCATCGGCGCCCTCTGTGACGAGAAGGGGCTCTATTTCGTCGTCGACGTCATGCAGGCGATCGGCGTCGTGCCGATCGATGCGAAAGCCATGCGGGCGACCTTCATCGGGTCGGGCAGCCACAAGGGCTTGCTCGTGCCGCAGGGGCTTGGGCTGCTGTATTGGGACAAATCGAGGATCGAGCTCGAGCCCGCCTATCTCGCCGCCGCCAGCCTTGCGGAGGTCCCGGCCGATCTCATCGCCCGGCCCGACCAACTCGAGCTTGCCCCGAGCGCGCGTCGCTTCGAGCTCGGCAATTTCAATCTTCCGGCGATCCATGCGCTCGGTGCCTCCCTCGACATGATCGAAGCGCTGGGTGTGCAGAACATCCAGAACCATTGTCTCGATCTCGGCGATCATCTCATCGCGGGGCTCGACGCGCTGGACGTTCGTCTCGTCGGTCCCCGCGATCGGCAGCACCGCGCGCCGCACATCTACGTCATCGCGCTTCCTGCGGGCGAATGGCTCGGTCATTTCGAGCAGAATGGCGTCCGCGTGTCGCCGGAGCGCGATGGCATTCGCGTGTCGTTCGGGATGTTCAACACTTTCGCCGATGTCGATCGCCTGATCGACATCATCAAGCGGCGCAGCGTGAAGCCGTCGTCCAGGGCCGCCTAGGCTGTTCTTCAGAGGGGAGATGCACATGACGAGTTTTGCGCGTGTATGGGGCGGCCTAATCGGCCTTGCGGCCGTCGGCACCCTCGCTGGGCCGTCGATCGCGGCCGACAGCCCCACGCTCGCCAAGATCAAATCGAGCGGTGCCATCACCATCGGCCACCGCGAGGCCTCCATTCCGTTCTCGTATCTCGGTCCCGATCAAAAGCCGATCGGCTTTTCACTGGACCTCTGCGCCGGCATCGTCGAGCGCATCAAGGTGGAGCTCAGCCTGCCCAATCTCGCCGTCAACTATACGCCGGTGAACTCGTCCAACCGGATTCCGCTCATCCAAAGCGGCACCGTCGATATCGAGTGTGGCGGCACGGCGAACGACAGGAAGCGGCAGGAGCAGGTCTCGTTCTCCGTCGCCACCTTCGTCAGCCAGCCGCGCTGGCTGGTCAAGGCCGACAGCGGCGTGAAGACGGCCGGCGATCTCAAGGGCAAGACGATCGTCGTGACCCAGGGTTCCAATGCCGTCGGCTTCGCGCAAGGCGTGAATGCCAAGGAGCAGCTCGGCTTCAACATCGTCCAGGCGAAAGACCACGCGGAATCCTTCCTGATGCTCAACACCGGCCGCGCGGCCGCCTTCATGGAGGACGATATCCTGCTCGCCGGCCTCAAGGCCGCGGCTCCGAAGCCGGACGCGCTGATATTTCTCCCCGAGGGTTACGCGAAGATCTATTATGGTCTGATGTTCACGAAGGGCGATGCCGGCTTCAAGGCGCTCGTCGACGACGTCCTGTCGAAGCAGATGGCGTCGGGGCAGTTCGAAAAGACCTACGCGAAGTGGTTCACGCGGGGGATTCCGCCAAAGGGCGAGAATCTTGCCTTTCCGCTGACCGACGAACTGAAGGAACGGATCGCGCATCCCAGCGATGCCGTCGATTAGTCGGAGAACCATATCGCGGAATCTTTCCGCACGCTGATCCTCTCTTGTATCCGGAGCTTCGAGGTTCGCCATGTTCGCGGTGCTCTTTGAACAGACGGCGGATGGCCAGCGCTACATCGACTGGCTTCTGTCGGGCCTCGGCTGGACCCTGGCCCTGGCGTTCTTCGGCTGGTGGATTGCCTTTGCGATCGGGATCGTCGTCGGGATCGGCCGCACCGTGCAGAACCGGGCCATCGCTGCGCTTGCGCGCCTGTATGTGGAGATTTTCCGCAACATCCCCGTCCTGGCGCAGATGTTTCTCTGGTACTTCGTCCTGCCGGAGATTCTTCCCGTCACGCTCGGAAATGCCATCAAGCAGATTCCGCCGCCCTGGGGATCATTCGTCCCCGCACTTCTGTGCCTCGGCCTCTACACCGCGGCCCGGATCGCCGAGCAGGTTCGGGCCGGGATCGATGCCCTGCCGAGAGGGCAGACCGAGGCGGCAAGCGCACTCGGACTCACCGCCTATCTGACCTACCGCCATATCATCGTGCCGCAGGCGCTGCGTTTGATCGTGCCAAGCCTCACCAGCGAGGTGATGGGCATCTACAAGAACACCTCGGTCGCACTGACGATCGGGCTGATGGAGCTCACGGCTCAGGCGCGCCAGATCAGCGAGGCGACGTTCCAGACCTTCACGGCTTTCGGCGCCGCGACCCTGATCTATCTCGCGCTGGCGCTGATCGCCTATCAGGGGATGGCGCTGATCGACAGGGCCGTGCGCATTCCGGGCACAGGGCGTGCGGAGGATGCGATCGAGCCGAGCCTGGCCGACGACGTCGGGCAGGCCGGCTCGTTGCCCTCAGGGATGGAGGTCGTGAAATGAACAGCCTCGATTTCTCGATTGTTCTGCAGGCGTGGCCCTATCTCTGGTCCGGATTGCTGTTTTCGCTGGCGCTGACCGCGGTAGCCTTCGTGGTCGGCATGATCCTGGGCACCTGCCTTGCGCTGTTGCAGCACTTCGAAGTGCCCGTGATCGGGAAGGTCGTGCGCGGCTACATCGCCCTGATCCGCTCGATCCCCCTGATCCTCGTCCTGTTCTGGTTCTTCTTCCTGGTGCCGATCGTGCTCGGCCATCTCAGCGGAAACGGTCGCCCGATTCCGATCGGCGCCACCTGGACCGCCTTCATCACCTTCGGCCTGTTCGAGGCGGCCTATTATTCGGAAATCATCCGCGTCGGATTGCGCGCGGTGAACCGCGGACAGTTCGAGGCGTGCCAGGCGCTCGCACTGTCCACCTTCGAGACCTATCGCAGCGTGATCCTGCCGCAGGTGCTCCGCGTGGCGAGCCCGATCATCCTGAGCCAGACCATCATCCTGTTCCAGGATACCTCGCTGGTCTACGTGCTCTCGCTCACCGACCTGCTCGGCGCGGCCTCGAAGCTTGCGCAGCTCAACGGCCGTCTCGTCGAGATGTATCTCGTGGTCGTCGTGGTCTACCTCGCCATCAGTTCGGCGGCATCGCAAGGCGTCGCGCTGTTGCGCAAGCGCTATGCGATCGCCGGAGCGCGCCGATGAAAAATCCTGGGGAGACGAAGATGGTTCGGGAGATTGCCGCGAACGAGACGAGCCGATCCGCGGCCATCGTCACCGTGGAAAACGTGGTGAAGCGGTTCGGCCGCTTCACGGCCCTGAGTGACGTCAATCTCAGCGTGAGGGCAGGCGAGAAGATCGTTCTTTGCGGACCTTCGGGCTCGGGCAAGTCGACGCTGATCCGTTGCATCAACCACATCGAGAAGCATGACGGCGGCCGCATCGTCGTCGACGGCATCGAGCTGTCGGACCGGATGAGCGACATCAACGACGTCCGCCGCGAGGTCGGCATGGTGTTCCAGAGCTTTAACCTGTTTCCGCATCTCTCAGTCGTCGAGAACTGCATGCTGGCCCCGATCAAGGTGCGCGGTCTGTCGCGCGCGGAGGCGCATGAGCGTGCGATCGGTGTCTTGCGCAAGGTACGCATCCACGACCAGGCGAGCAAATATCCGGGACAGCTCTCCGGCGGCCAGCAGCAGCGCGTTGCCATTGCCCGCGCCCTCTGCATGCAGCCGAAGATCATGCTGTTCGACGAGCCGACCTCCGCACTCGATCCGGAGATGGTCAAGGAGGTGCTCGACACCATGGTAGAGCTCGCGCGCGACGGAATGACCATGGTGTGCGTCACGCACGAGATGGGCTTTGCCCGCGAAGTCGCTGACCGGGTGGTCTTCATGGATCGCGGCTCGATCGTCGAGGAGGCCGATCCTGAAACCTTCTTCAATGCGCCGAGCACGGAGCGCGCGAAGGCGTTCCTCGGCCAGATCATTCATTGATCGGGAGCGACGTCAGGTTTCAGGAAGATGGCGGCACGCGACTGCGAATTCGTATGCTTGCGGGAGCCTGGCATCCAAATCCAACTCTAGGCTCCGACATGAAAACACCCGCGGCGGATTGCTCCGCGCGGGTGTTACGAACTTTCGATCTTCCCATTCTGCCAGTGTTTTGCCCGACAAGTCAAAGGCGGCAAAAATGGTCGCGTGGCCGAGGTCGCGCGGCTGCTGATGGGTCGCTTAAATTAGCTAACAGTTTCAATGCCCCCGCTACTGTGCATGGGGTTGTTTTTTCAGTTCTTGTTTTGAGCGTGCCTTAGCAATCGTGCTCAGCGCCGTCCGCGCGGCGTCTCGGCCTTGGCCGGCACCTCGGTCTGCGGCGCGCAGGTCGCGGCCGCAAGCGTCGCTTGCGCCTGCGGCATCAGGCCGGGCTCGGCGGCCAGGGCCTTCATCACGATCAGGCCGGTGGTAGCAGGGGAATCGATGATCAGGCGGTCGGCCGCGGTGATCTCCTCGTCCTCGGGCAGCTCGTTGTGCTGCGCTTCGGTCATCAGGTCGAGCTCGATCACCTTCTTGCCCGCCGAGCGGTCGTTGATGGCGTAATAGGCGATCTCGTTGCGGGTGTAGAACGACACCGAGGTGTAGGCCTGGCTGACGGGGACGGTGAGCTTGATCGGCCCGCCCGACAGGTCGTAGCGGCAGATCGCCAGCGCAAAGGCCGGGTCCATGAACGGCATCGGCGAGGTGTTGGGATCGGCGAGGGGAAGCTGGGTGACGCCGTTGAGCTTGGTCATCGGCGTCAGCCGCGAATAGGCGTCCTGCGTCGCGATGCGCGGCAGCGCCAGCACGCTGACGAGATGGACGACGAGGCCGAGCACCACGCCGGCAACGATGGTGAAGGCGAGCCGGATCATGAGCAGCCCACCGTCGAGATCGTCGGCATCGGCGCATCGCGCTGGGTGCGCGTCGCAACGCCGACCGGGGTGTCGTAGAGGCGCAGCATCAGGGCGTAGCGCTCGATGCCGCCGGTCGGCAGCCAGTTGCCGGAGCGCGAGCGCGAGGCGATGCGGATCTCGAATGTGCCGTCGGACTGCCGCACGATCTCCTGGCTGGTGAAGCCGTAGCGCTGCAGCGAATTGGCGACGAGATGCCCCTTGCGGTCGTACAGCGTCAGCGTCCAGAACCGCGCCGGCGGCGTCACGCCGGAGACGATCACATCGCAGCGGCCGTCGAGCGCCTTCTTCTTGTCGTCGGCGGTGGCGGTGAAGGCGACCCCGTCGCCGGTGCCGATCGGCAGCTCGCCGTTGCGCACGATGGTGGCGCGCGAATAGGGGTCGACGTCGGCGGTGCCGGTGCGCGGGCGCGCGGTCCAGGGGCCGATGGTCAGCGCGCCGATCTCGGTGCCGCGCGTCGTCGTCATCCAGGTCGCGCCGACGCCCACCACGGTCGCGAGCAGGAGGGCAGTCAATGTGGTCAGGATCAGCCGCACGGGTTTCGATCAGTTCTTACGCGGGGCGGATGCGTTCGCATTCTCTTCCGCATAGTTCTGCGGGAAGGCGAGCGCGCTTGTCGATGAGGCCGGCCTGGCGGGCTTGCCGTCGCTCGCGGCCGACTTGTTCGCGGTCTTGGCCGCTTCATCCAGCAGCTTCTCGACGCGCACCAGGATGTCGGCGCCGCGCTTGGTCAGCACGGGCGGCGGACCGGGCTTGGTCTCCAGCACTTTTGGCGCTGCATTGGCTTGCGCGGCCATCGGCTGCGGCGGCAGCTTCTGGCCCATGCCGATGCCGGGGATTTCCCGGACCTCGACGCCTTGATGCGCCGCGACCATGATGTCGTGCCAGGTCTGCGCCGGCAGCGAGCCGCCGGTCATGCGGTTGGTCGGCGAATAGTCGTCGTTGCCGTACCAGACCGCGCAGGTGAAATTGCCGGTGTAGCCGACGAACCAGGCATCGCGATACGCATTGGTCGTGCCGGTTTTGCCCGCGGTCGGAATGCCGTCGAGCGCGGCGCGGCGCGCCGTGCCTTCGCTGACGACGTGGCTCATCATCCCGGCCATGTCGGCGGCGATGTTCGGCGGAATGGCCTGCTTCGGCTTCGGGCCGTCGCGGTCCCAGCGCCAGACGAGATCACCGGCGCCGGTGCGCACCTCCAGCACCGAATGCGGCGTCACCGACTTGCCGCGATTGGGGAAGGTCGCGTAGGCAACCGCGTGCTCGAGCACGGTGACTTCGTCCGAGCCGATCGGCAGCGAGGGCGTGTCGGGCAGCGGCGCCTTGAGGCCGAAGCGGCGGGCGACCTCGACGATCTTGGCGCGACCGATCTTGGCCGGGTTCGGCGCCTTCGGTTGCTCCTTCTGCCCGATCGCGATCGAGAGCTTGACCGGCACCACGTTGATCGAGCGCGTGATCGCCTGCGTCAGCGTCACCGCGCCGGAATAGGAATGGCCATAGTTCTGCGGACACCAATTGCCGATGCAGACCGGGCCGTCGACCACGATCGAGTTCGGCGTGAAGCCGTTCAGAAGCGCGGTGGTGTAGACGTAGGGCTTGAACGAGGAGCCGGGCTGGCGATAGGCGTCGGTGGCGCGGTTGAACTGGCTGGCGCCGTAGTCGCGGCCGCCGACCATGGCGCGGATGCCGCCGTCGAGATCGGAGACGACGGTCGCGGCCTGGGTCGCGTGATAGTCGCGGCCGAACTGGCGCAGCTGGTTCTCGATGGCGTCTTCCGCGGCCTTCTGCACGTTGGCGTCGATGGCGAGGCGGACCACGAAGACGCGCTCGGTGTAGGACTTCGGGAAGGTGTCGACCAGCTTGCGCATCTCGTCGAAGGCGTAGTCGAGATAGTAGTTCGGCGAAGCCTCGTCGCGGCGGTCGACCGCGAAGGCGGGGTTGCGGCGGGCGCCGAACACCTGGCCCTCGGTCATGAAGCCGGCATCGACGAGGTTGTCGAGCACGACGTTGGCGCGGGCGCGCGCGGCAGGCAGGTTGATGTGGGGGGCGTATTTGGTCGGCGCCTTGAACAGGCCGGCGAGCATCGCAGCCTCCGCCAGCGTCACGTCGCGCGCGGATTTGTTGAAGTAGAAATGCGCCGCGCCGTCGACGCCGAACGTGCCGCCGCCCATATAGGCGCGGTCGAGATAGAGCTTGAGGATCTCGTTCTTGGTCAGGCGCCATTCCAGCCAGACCGCGAGGAAGGCTTCGTTGACCTTGCGCTCGATGGTGCGCTCGTTGCTCAGGAACAGGTTCTTGGCGAGCTGCTGGGTGATCGAGGAGCCGCCCTGGCGGACGCCGCCGGCCTGGGCGTTGGTGACGAGCGCGCGCGCGGTGCCGGCGATGTCGATGCCGAAATGCTCATAGAAGCGGCGGTCCTCGGTCGCCAGCGTCGCCTTGATCAGCACGTCAGGAAAATCTTCCAGCGGGATCGAGTCGTTGTGCTTGATGCCGCGGCTGCCGATCGGGTTGCCGTAGCGGTCGAGGAAGGTCACCGCGAGGTCGGATTTCTTCAGCCAGTCCTCGTCCGCGGTCTCGCGGAAGGCGGGGATGGCGAGCGTGAGCATCACGACGAGGCCGCCGAGCCCGAGGGTCGCGGCTTCCGACAGCGGCTCGATGAACACCCAGCGCTTCCACCGCCCGACATAGAAGCGGTCCATGAAGGTCGAGTAGCGCTCGTAGAGCTCGCGGATGCCCTTGGCCGAGGAGAACAGCGAGGAGTCGATGCGCGCATCGAGATCCAGGAAGAAATTCCGGACCTTCTGCTTCCAATGCGGTGGTATGATCTGGCGCACCTAGAACCCTTGAGGCTCGGTTCGAAACCGTTCAAGCACCCGGCCGGGGCGGCATCGAGACGTCTTGAGGGAATGTTGCGGCAAACCCAAGGCGCCCGGTTCGCGTCCTTTGGGGACTTGCTGTTCCTTCTAGCCGAGCAGGGCCTATAAACCAATGGTCAGGCTCGCGATTTTGAACAACAGGCCTAATTGACCCCGGGTCATTACGGGCCTCCCGGGGGCGTTGCTTGCAGCATCGCAGGCACACGGCCTAGATGGGTTAACCGTAGCTCTTTCGAACTCTTGTTGAGGCGCATGACCGCAGCTCCCAAACGACCTTCAGGCCAGGAAGGATTCTTCTGGAAAACCAAGACGTTGGAAGAGATGTCGGGGGCCGAATGGGAGAGCCTGTGCGACGGCTGCGGCCGCTGCTGCCTGAACAAGCTCGAGGATGAGGACACCGGCGACATCTATTTCACCCATGTCGGCTGCAAGCTGCTCGATGCCGGGACCTGCGGCTGCAAGGACTACCCGAATCGCTCCGACAAGGTTCCGGACTGCGTCCGCCTGACCCCGGCCAATGTCCGCACCCTGAACTGGCTGCCGCCGAGCTGCGGCTACAAGCTCGTCGCCGAGGGGCGCGACCTCTATTGGTGGCATCCGCTGGTATCGGGTGATCCCAACACCGTGCATGAGGCGGGCGTCTCCGTGCGCGGCCGGGTCGAGGGCAGCGAGGAGGAGATCCCGGACGCGGATCTCGAGGACCACATCGTGCAATGGCCGGCCCTGCTGCCGAAACGGGCCCGCCTGAAGCGACGTCCGAAGGACTGATCCGCCGCACGGATCACGTGTTCGGGATGACCCGGCGGCGGGATGCACCCATGCGCCGCGGTGCCTGCCTGGGAAGAACTTTGCTGTCTACATTGGACTGCATAGAACGAATCCTTCGCGGCGTTGCGCCGCCTCACGGCTTCCGATCGAGATGAACAAGTTCGACCGGCAGAGCAGTTCTGCCGACATCCAGGCGTTGCCCGACGACATTGCCGAAGAGCTGTCCCGCCTTCCGAGCGAGGTCATCAGCGTCGATGACGCGCCGTCCATCGCGCCGCCGGTGCCGCTGACCTCCGACGAGGTCCGCACCATCGTGATCAGCCTGATGCTGACGATGTTTCTGGCAGCCCTCGACCAGACCATCGTCGCGACCGCGCTGCCGACCATCGGGCGCCAGTTCAACGACGTCTCCAATCTGTCCTGGGTCATCACGGCCTATCTGCTCGCCTCGACCGCGGTCGCACCGGTGTTCGGCACGCTGAGCGACATCTACGGCCGCCGCGTCATGATCATCATCTCGCTCAGCCTGTTCGTCGCCGGCTCGGTGCTGTGCGCGATCGCGCCGAACATGCCGATGCTGATCCTGGCGCGCGGTCTCCAGGGATTGGGTGGCGGCGGCATCATGCCTGTCGTGCAGACGGTGATCTCCGACGTCGTGAGCCCGCGCGAGCGCGGCCAGTACCAGGCCTATTTCTCCAGCGTCTGGATGGTGGGCGGCATCCTCGGCCCGGTCATCGGAGGCGTGTTCGCCGAGCATCTGCACTGGTCGATGATCTTCTGGATCAATCTGCCGCTCGCCGCCGCGGCGATCGCGATGCTGCTGCCGAAGATGAACAAGATTCCGGTGTTTCACCGCAAGCGCAAGGTCGACTGGCTCGGCGGCGTTCTGCTGATGGCCTCCGCGGTCGTCTTCATGCTGGTGCTGACCTGGGGCGGCACGCGCTATCCGTGGCTCTCGCCGACCGTGCTTGCGATGGTGGGCGGCGCTGTCGCGCTCGCGGTCACCTTCGTCTGGCACGCGCGCCGCGCCGACGAGCCGTTCCTGCCGCTGAAGCTGCTGACGGGATCGGTGGCGCCGTTCGCGCTGACGGCCGGCGGCTGCGGGCTCGGCGCGATCACGGGCCTCACCGTGCAGCTCCCGCTCTATTACGAGTCGGTCTACCATCTCAGCGCCAGCGAGGCGGGGCTTGCGCTGATTCCGCTCGCGGCGGTCTCGACCTGCGGCGCAGCAATCGCCGGCCGCACCATGGCGCGCGCCAAGCACTACAAGCGCGTCGCCATTGTCGGCACGTCCTGGGCCGCGATTTGCGCGCTGGGCCTGACGCTTACCACCTTGCCGCTCTGGGGCCTGCTGACGCTGATGGCCGCGTTTGCGCTCGGGCTCGGCACGACCTTCCCGGTCTGCGTGGTCTCGCTGCAGAATTCGGTCGCGCGTCCGCAGGTCGGCACCATCACCGGCGCGATGAACTTCTTCCGCTCGCTGATGTCCTCGTTCACAGTCGCGGCCTTCGCCGCCATCCTGCTGATCGCGCTCGGCACCGACATTCCGCTCGCGGGCGAGCATCACGCGGCCGGCGGCATCCCCGCGATCCCCGCCGACGACATGCGGCACGCGTTCCGCTACGTCTTCGGCGCCGCCACCGCGCTGATGACCACCGCCTCGCTCTGCCTGATCATGATGGAGGAGCGGCCGCTGGCCGGCCCGACCGTCACGCAGCAGGTGGAGATGGCGGAGTAGCGGCTAGCCGCCGCGATCGGGATCATCGTCGGCATTGCCTGCGCCGGTCCTCCGCGCTTTCGCAGCAAGCTGCTCCCTGAGCTGCGCCAGCGCGTCGGCAGACCAATCACGGACATCGGTGACCGCCACCCAGGCATCGACGTAGTGCTCGGGCGCGTAGACATGGCCGAAGCCCATCGGCGTATTGGTCGCGACCGCCATGTCGAGCGCGAGCTGCAGCATCGTCACGATCGGATACCATCGCAGCTCGGGCGACACGTCGGGTCCGCGCGGTGCGCTCATCCAGGCTGGAGCCTGATAGGCGTCGCGGTAGGCGAAGAAGGTGATCGCGTCGCTGGCATATTGCAGATAGACGACGCGCATCGGACCCCAGGGCGCATCTGCTGGCACCGTAGGTCCGTTCTGGTTCATGAAGCGGACGAAGCGGCTGTCGCGGAACTCAGGTAGCCAGGCCGGCGTACCCGGATTGCGGTTCGTGGTGACCGAGCGCCAGATGCGGCTCTCGAACGGCGCCCCGCTCCACAGCGCGCCGGCAATGGGATCGCCGATCGTCTCGAACAGTTCCGCGGATTTTTCCGAGTTCATGGCGCCGAGGCTGAGCCCGTGCAGATACAGTCTTGGCCGCTTGTCCTTCGGCAAGCCCGTCCAGTAGCCGTAGATCTCCGCGAACAGGGCGCGCGCCGCCTCCGCGCCGTACTCGGGCTGAAACATCAATGACAGCGGGCTGTTGAGATAGGAATATTGCATCGCGACGCTCGCGACGTCGCCATGATGGAGATATTCGACCGTGTCCATCGCGGACGGATCGATCCAGCCGGTGCCGGTCGGTGTAATGACGATCAGAATCTTTCGCTCGAAGCCGTGTTGGCGCTTGAGCTCCTCGAGCGCAAGCTTGGCGCGCGCCTGCGCCGTGTCGCGGCTAGCGAGGCCCACATAGACGCGCACGGGGTCATGCGCGGGCCCTCCCGTAACGGCGCTGATCTCCGCTGCGGTCGGACCCGAGGCAATGAATCTGCGCCCCATGCGCCCGAGCTCCGTCCACTTCACCAGCGACGCAGAACTTCCTGTTTGATCCGGGGCGGCCGGTTGCGGCCGCTCGGGCTCTTGCAAGGCGTCGAGCTCGCGGAAGGAGGAGTCGAGCGCGTTGAACGCCGTGCGGATCAGGACATTGCTGGCGATCGACCAGAACAGCAGGCCTGCGACCAGCACGCCGAGGACGTTGGCGACCTTCCGCGGAATCACGAGCCTCGCGCGCGTAGCGAGGAAGCGGACGACAACCGCGAACAGCCGCCCCAGCACCAGCAGCACTGCGAACGTGATCAGGGCGATGACGCAGACCTTGAGCGGATGGGCGGTCTCCACCGGCGCCATCTTCATCACAGTGCGGATCGAGTTCTGCCATTCGGCGGCGCGCCACAGGAAGATGATGACGATGAGCAGGCAGATTGCTGCGGCCAGCGCATTCGCGATCGATCGCGCCCGCGCCGAAGGCTCGGGCAGTTCGAGATAATGCCACAGCCGGCGCCACAGGATTCCGGCGAAATAGCCGATCGCAAAGCAGCCACCGGCGAGGGCACCTTGCGTGAGATAGCTGCGCGGGATCAGCGTCGGCGTCAGCGCGGCCGCGAAGAACAGCGCGCCCAGCATGAGGCCGATACCTGATAGCGAGAGGAGTTGTCGCCGAATGAACCACGCGAGACTCTTCAAGACATCCTCCGGGGTGATGCTATTTCTTGTTGTTCTCCGCAAAGCTGCTCTTGCGCGGCAGCAGGATCGTGAATTCCGTGAACTTGCCGGGCTCTGTCGTGACGTCGATCGTGCCGCCGTGCTGCTTCACGATGATGTCGTGGCTCATCGACAGCCCGAGACCGGTACCTTCGCCGGCAGGCTTGGTCGTGAAGAACGGATTGAACATCTTCTCCTTCACCTCGTCCGCGATGCCGGTGCCGTTGTCGCGGATGCGGATCTCGATGCTATCGCCGCGATCGCGCGTCGTGGCGATCACCACCGGCTCGTAACCGGCGGCGCCGCTGCCCATCTGGCGCTTGGTCACCGCATAGAAGCCGTTCGAGATCAGGTTCAAAAGCACCCGGGAAATCTCCTGCGGAAACACCTCTGCCGAACCTGCCGCCGGGTCGAGCTCGCTCTTCAGCGTCACGTCGAAGAGCGGCTTCTCGGCACGCGCGCCGTGATAGGCGAGGTTGAGGCTCTCCTCGACCAGCGCGTTGATGTCGCTCAGCCGATGCTCGCCGCCGCCCTCGCGCGAATGCAGCAGCATGTTCTTGACGATGGAATCGGCGCGCCTTCCGTGCTGCACGATCTTCTGCAGGTTGCCCTTGAGCATTCCGGACAGTTCGTCGACCTCCTCGCGGGTCGTGTCGGTGAGCTTTGTGTCCGCAAGCGACCGGTTCAGCTCGTCCATCAGTTCCGCGGAAACTGCCGCGAAATTGTTGACGAAGTTCAGCGGGTTCTTGATCTCGTGCGCGATGCCGGCCGTGAGCTGGCCCAGCGAAGCAAGCTTCTCGGTCTGCACCAGGCGATCCTGCGCGGCGCGCAGGTCGTCGAGCGATTTTGCAAGCTCCCGGGTGCGGGCCTGCACTTGCTCGAACAACCGCACATTGCCGATCGCGATCACGGCCTGGTCGGCAAAGGTCTGCAGCAGAGCGACTTGCTTGTCGGTGAACGGATGCACCTCGTTGCGGCGGAGCACGATCGCGCCGATGCTCTCGTTCTCCTGCAACAGAGGCACGCTCAGAATGCTGCGGTGGCCCATGCGCAGCGCGTGTGCGCGTCCTTCCGGGAACTCATCGCTCTCGCTGAGATCGGCGACATGCACGGGGAGCCGGTCGACGAAGGCACGGCCCGCGGTCCAGTTGCGATTGATCGGCCATTTCTCGAGGTTGATCGGAATCGGCCCATGGTGGGCGCTGAAGCGCAAGCTGTCGCCGTCCTTCCGCGCTACGGCGGCGTCATAGGCATCGCAGAGCTCGCAGGCGCTCTCGACGATCGCTTTCAGAGCCGGTCCGACATCGGTCGGCGAGGACGCGATCACCTTCAGGATGTTGGCGCTGCCGGTCTGGTGTCTCAGCGCCTCGGTCAATTCCTCGGTGCTCTCGCGCAATTCGCGGAGCAACCGGGTATTCTCGATGGCGATCACGGCCTGCGCTGCGAACTGCTGGAGCAGCCTGATCTGCTTGTCGGTGAATCGGCGCTGCTCCTGCCTGAAGATCATCACATTGCCGACGACGCGGTCGTCCTTGATCAGAGGCACGGTCAGCAGGCAGCGCGGCGCCGCCGAGATCGACCAATGCCCGGCGATTGGCGTCGCCGCTTCGATAGGCCGCCGTATCGTCGAGATTGTCGATCTCGACATACGGCTCGCCCAGCAGCAGGCGAGCCGGCGCCGTGCCCGGGCCGTATTCGAGCGGCTGCATGCGCCGGTATTCGTCGTAGGCGGGCGGCAAGCCGTAGGTCGCAGCGCTGTGGAACGACTTGCCGTCAAAAGTGTTGAGCACGCCGAAATTGGCGCCGCAAAGCTGCATCGCCTTGGCGAGCATCGCATCGAAGACCGGAACGAGGTCACCGCCCGAGCTGGAGATGACGCTCAGGACTTCGGCCGTCGCTGTCTGTTGCTCGAGCGCTTCGGTGAGCTCATTCGTGCGCTGCTGCACCTCGTTGAACAGCCGCGCGTTCTCGATCGCGATCACGGCCTGGTCGGCGAAGGTCTGGAGCAGCCTGACATGGTGCTCGCCGAACGCGCCGGTCTCCCGGCGCGTGGCGATGATGACGCCGATCGCCTCGCCCTCGCTCATCAGGGGTGCGAACAGCATGCTGCGGTAGCCGCGGGCGCGCGCGATGTCGCGTGCGGCCGGCTCGAGCTCGGTGTCGGGCAATTGCGCCGCCGCACCATTGGCCACAAGCGGGTAGGGCGGAAACCGTGCGAACGGCACCGGGAACGAGGATTGGAGCACGAGATCGCCGGCCGGATCGGTCGGCGTGAACGCCGCAAGGTGCGCGGCGCCGTCGAGATAGCGCAGCACCGCCGTGGAGAAGCCGCCGATCAGCCGGTTGGCGTTGGCGGCGATGGCGTCGAACACCGGCTGCACGTCCGAGGGCGAGCCGGCCATCACCTTCAAGATGTCGGCGGTCGCGGTCTGGCGCTCCAGCGTTTCCTTCGTCTCGTTGAACAGCCGCGCATTCTCGATCGCGATCACGGCCTGGTCGGCGAAGGTCTGGAGTAGCTGTACGAGATCGGGCGCGAACGCGCCGGGCTCGGCGCGTGTGACACTGATCATGCCGACCGCCGCGCCCCGGTTCATCAGCGGCATGAAGAGGACGCTGCGGAAGCCGCGCAGCCGCGCCAGATTGCGGTTCAGCTCCGGGACGTGCTCGGCCTCGCTGTCGGGAAACTGGATCGTCTCGCCGCCGCGAACGAGGGCAAAGGTCGGAAAATCCTCGATCCGGCGCGGGAACGATGCCTTCAGCCCTTCGTCCGCGTCCGGGCTGGTCGGCGTGAACGCCACGAGGTGCAGCTCGTCGCCGATGAACTGAAGCACGGTGGCGGAGAAGCCGCCGAGCAGGCGCTTCGAGCTGGACGCGATCGCGGCGAACACCGGCCGGGCATCCGAGGGAGATGCCGCAATGGTGCGCAGAATCTCGGCACTGGCGTTTTGCCGATCGTGCAGGCGCGCATTCTCGGCTGCGGCCGACTGCAGTTGCCGTTTGAGCTCGTCGATCCCGGCGACATCGTTGGAAGGGGTGGTCATTCGCAATCCGGCCTGGTGCCGCGACGGGCGCCGCACCGGGCCGGATTATCACATCTCCTGCGGCCGGAGCCAGCGCCCGCGGCCCTGCCGCTCAGACCGGGCTGCCTCACGTGCCCGGCCGCGACACCTCGGTCTCCTTGCTGGTGATGAACTCCAGCAGCACCGGCACGCCTTCCTTCGTCTTCTGGATGCCGCGCTTGATCGCCGGGATGATGTCCTCCGGTCTGGTCACGCGTTCGCCATACCCGCCGAAGGCGCGTGCCATCGCGGCATAGTCGCCGGAAATGTCGGTCGAGCGATATTTCTCGGTCGAGACCGGCATCACCTTCAGCTCGATCGCCATGGAGAAATTGTTGAGCAGGATCGACATGATCGGGATGCGCTCGCGCACCGCCGTCTCGAAATCCATGCCGGTGAAACCGATCGCCGCATCACCCCAGACATTGATGCAGAGCTTGTCGGGCTTTGCGAGCTTGGCGCCCATCGCGAGGCCAAGGCCGTAGCCGAGCTGCGTCGTCTTGCCCCAGCCGAGATAGGAGAGGGGTTCCACGGCCTTCCAGAACGGCGACAGCTGGTCGCGCGGGCTGCCGGCATCGTGCGTGATGATGGTGTTGCTGATGTCGACGGTGTGCTGGAGGTCCCACAGCACGCGATAGGGGCTCAGCGGCGCGTCGTTGCTGGTGAGTTTCGGCATCCACTTTGCCAACCACTCCTTGTGAGAGGCGGCGATCTCCGCCGCGACGGCCGAGGCATCGCGATCCTTCGTGACGGTCTTGCCGATCTCCTCCAGCAGCGCATCGAGCACGAGGCCGGCATCGCCGACGAGGCCGATCCTGGCTTCCACGTCCTTGTTGAGATGGTTCGGATCGAGCGTGGAATGGATGATGGTCTTGCCCTTCGGCATCGCGACGCCAAAACTGGTCTCGGTGAAGGAGCAGCCGATGCCGAAGATGACGTCGGCCTCGCTGAGGAACTTCGGAACCGCGCGCGGCACCGCGAGGCCGCCGGAGCCGAGCGAGAGCGGATGCGTCTCCGGAAACGACGACTTGCCCCCTAAGCTGGTGGTGACGGGAATGGCGAGCCGCTCGGCGAGCCGTTTCAGTTGCGGCCACGCCTGCGCATAGTGCACGCCCTGGCCGGCATAGATCACCGGCCGTTTGGCGTTGACGAGCAGGGCGGCCGCTTCCTTCACATGCACGGGATCGGCGCCGTAGCGGGTGCGCAGCACCGGCGTGTAGTTCAGCGGCTCCGGGACCTCCTCGTTCCACATGTCGGAGGGGATTTCGACGATGACGGGCCCGCCGCGGCCGTTCTTGAGCTTCGTGAAGGCGCGGCGGAAGATGTTGGCGACTTCCGCCGCGAGGATGATCGGCTCCGAGGACTTCGCGAACGGCTTCATCGCCTCGCTGGAATTGAAGTTCGGCTCGACGTGCGCCAGCCGGCGCGGATAGCCCATCGGCAGCACCAGCACGGGCACGGATTCGCCAAAGCACTGCGCGACTCCGCCCATTGCATTTTCCGCGCCCGGCCCATGCTGCATGCAGAACGCGCCGATCGTGCGTCCCGACGTCACCCGCGAGATCGCGTCCGCCATGTGGATGCCGACGCGCTCCTGCCGCACCATCACGGGACGGATCTCGGCCTTCGCCGCATGCTCGATCAGATGGTTGACCGGATAGCCGCAGAGGATCTCGATGCCCTCGCGCCTCATGATTTCCGCAATGGCGGTGCCGAGCTTCATGGCGTCTCTCTCCCTGGCGAGGCCGGTTGCTCCGGCCGATTGAGGGAGAGAGGATCAGGAATTTGGGGAAGGGTAAAGCGCGGGGGTGCGAAGGAGGCGGTAGGTCAGGTATGCAGCGCCGGCGTCCAGCCGCACGGACCCGCAAGGCCATTGCATCAGCGCTTCGGTGCCGCGGCCTCCTACTTGCAGCTTTTGCAGATCGTCAGCTTACGTTTTAACGCCTCATCTTCTTGATCGATCGATTGCTGCGCCGTATCCGGATTGGGCTTGGAACCCTTTGCCGCGCGCGACGTCGTGGCTCGCGTCGTTTGCTCCGGAGTGTCGTTGTCGTCGACGGCGCTAAAGCCGTCATAGTCGGCGGCAGGATTCGGCGGTTGTGGGACGCCGCCAGTCGCTGGTGTCGACGATACCCTGTCGGACGCTGCCGGGGAATTCTTGGCGCTCGCCCGCGGCGGCGATTCCTTGGGTGGAGCAAGCGAAACCGGCGGCGCGACCGAAGTCTGGCCTCTCGCGCTGTCGTACGACCATGCGCCGACAAGCATGAGGCCGAGAGCCAAGAGCGTCACGCTTCTCATTCGCATCCTCTCGGCAGCTCTGGTTCAACGATCGATGGCATGGCCCGCCGAGCCACGACGGCGTGCAGAGTATCAGGACTCACATGGCCGTCAAAGCGCCGTAGCCCAGATGGTGAGCGGCCCAATCCGGGACACGACCGCATCGATTCGCGGGCCCGCGATTGCCTTCCGCGCCATCCGGGCTGCGCCCGACAGGCAAAACACACGATCGCCGGGCGACCGCGATCGTCGGCCTCAGATCAGCGTGCCGGCGTGGAAGCTCGCATGGGCGAGCAACGACTGGATCACGACGTTGTCGCCGGGCCCTCCGTCCAGCACGTCGACGCCGCCGCCGCCGATCAGCACGTCGTCGCCGAGCCCGCCAAGCAGCGTATCGTTGCCGGCGCTGCCGAGGAGCAGGTCGTCGCCGGCGCCGCCGTCGAAAACGAGGTGCGGCCCGCCGGGGCCGACGCCCGACGCCTCGATCACGTCGTCGCCGCCGAGGCCATTGATGGTGATGGTGTCGTTGAAGTCGAAGTTCTCGATCACGATCTGGCTTGCGAGACCGTCAATCACCAGCGCGCCATTGCTGTTGAGCGAAAGCGAGATGACGTCGTCCCCGCCCGTGCCGTTGATCACGATCTTGTCGGCCGCGCCGTCGCCGCCAGGGGTGCCGGGAACGCCGCCCAGATCGATCTTGACCTCCGTCACGTCGGTGCCGCTCATGTCGCCGACATTGATCGTGTCGGCGCCGCCGCGGGCATTGAACGCGATCGTCTCGACGCCGTGCGTGTCCATCGTGATCGAGGCGACGTCCCGCGTCAGCTCGGCACGCCCTCCATTCGCGAAGATGTTGATGGTTTCGGCGATGTTGGCGCCGTTGAACAGCAGCGTGTCGGTGCCGCCCTGGCCCTCGATCGTGTCGTTGTCGTCGCCTGGATTCCAGACGAAGGTGTCGTTGCCCGCACCCATCAGCGCGACGTCGTTTCCGTCGCCGCCATTGATCAAGTCGTCGCCCTGACTGCCACGGATGGTGTCGTTGCCAAGTCCGCCGTTGATCGTGAGTTGCAGCACGCCGGCCGCAAGCCCGCTCGCATCGATCACGTCGTCGCCGCCGAGGCCATTGAGTGTCAGTTGATCGGTTGCGTCCATGGAGGCCAGGTTGGTGGCCGCGTGGAGGCCGAAGACCGTCACGCCGCCGGCATTGCCTGCGACGCCGAATGTGTCGGCACCCTGGGTCGCATCGACCGTGACGGTGTCGATGGCGCCGTCCGGCGTTCCGGCCGAACCGCCGAGGTCGATGTTCACCCGCGTCACATCCGTCCCGGTCAGGTCGCCCACCACGACATGGTCGGCGCCGCCCAGCGCGTGGATATCGACGTGCTCGACCCCGTGCAGGTCCATCGTGATGTTGCCGACGTCGCGCGTGAGCAGGGCGTGATCGCCGTTCGCCGTTATGATGAGGTTCTCGGCGACGTTGGCACCGGAGAACTGCAGCGTGTCGACACCGGCGCCGCCTTCGATGGTGTCGCTGCCATCGCCCGGATTCCACTGGAACACGTCGCGGCCGGCGCCGAGCTGCACGAGGTCGTCGCCGCGGCCGCCGACGACGGAATCATTGCCGTCGCCGCCGATCAGCGTGTCGTTGCCGGCGCTGCCAACGATCGTATCGTTGCCGGCGCCGCCGTCGATCGTCAGGTGCACGACCCCCGCGGCAAGCGTCGCCGCCGAGATCGTGTCGTTGCCGCCGAGGCCGTCGATGACGAGCGCGTCGTTTGCGCCTTCCGCGTTGGTAATGGCGAGAGCGGCGGGCAATCCTGTGACCGAAATTGACGTGCCCGAGCCGGACACCTGGATCGTATCGGCTGCGCTCGTGCCGTCGAGCGTCACCGTATCGGCCGCGCCGTCCCCGGTCCCGGTCGATCCGAGATCGACATTGACCTGTTTGACATCGGTTCCCGCGAGATTGTTGACAACGATGTTGTCGCTGCCGCCGCGCGCATTGATCGTGATGGTCTCGATGCCGTTCAGGTCCATCGTGATGTTGCCGACATCGCGGGTCAGCAGCGTGCGTCCGTCATTTCCAGCGGAAACAACGATGTTCTCGCCGATGTTCGAACCATTGAACAGCAGGGTGTCGGCTCCGGCCTGTCCTTCGACCTTGTCGCTGCCGTCGCCCGGGTCCCACTGGAAGGTATCGTCGCCGGCGCCGAGCATGGCGGTGTCGTTGCCCTGGTTGCCGTCGATGAAATCGTTGCCGTCGCCGCCCAGCAGGTAGTCGGCACCGTTGCCGCCGAGGATCGTGTCATTGCCGGCGCCGCCGTCGATCGTCAGATTGATGAGCGCGGCGAGATTGCCGCTGGCGGTGATGACATCGTCGCCGCCATTGGCATGGACTACGAGGTTTTCTGTGGTGCCGATGTCCAGCGAGAACGGCGCGGGGTCGACGCGGTCGAAGCGCACGCGCGTGCCGTTGGCCGTGATGGCGAAGGTCTCGCTGCCGTTGCCGCCGTTCACCTCGGCGGTGTCGATGCCTTCGCCGCCTTCCATCAGGTCGCTGTCGTCGCCGGGATTCCAGATCATGCGGTCGTTGCCGGCCTCACCGAACATCTGGTCGTTGCCGTCGCCGCCGATCAGCACATCATTGCCGGCGCCGCCGAACAACAGATCGTTGCCGCCTTTGCCGAGCAGCGTGTCGTTGCCGGACTGCCCGAACAGCATGTCGCCGCCGGACCCGCCGGTCAGCGTATCGTTGCCGGCGCCACCGAACAGATTCGCCGCAGGCATCGCGCCGTTGCTCTCGTCGATCGTGATGGTGTCGTTGCCGTCTTGGCCGAAGGCCTGTATCAACTTGGTGTTGGCGACCGTCGCGGGTCCGCCTTTGATCGCGACCGCGCCGCCGTTGACAACGATCGTTCCGGCCGCATTGCGGCCCAACGCGATTGTGTTGTTCTGGCCGTTGCCAAAGGTGGTGAGAATTCCGGCGGAAAAGTTTGCTGTGACAGCCATGTGCGCTTCTCGCTCGCGTCATCGTCGGAACGGACCGTATGGCAGGATCATGACGCGTTTCGCGATGCCACCGGGGTGAACGGACGACGGCTGTAGGCCGAGATGCAAGTTCCAGCTTGGTGGAATCCTTCAGGAGGGCTTTTGTTTGTCTTGAGAACAGCTTGATTTTCCGGAGAGCCGCCGCATTACCGGCTGATGGATCTTCGCGGCCGGTAGGATGCGTCCGCCCAGCGTCAAGAACATGGTTCACAAACCGTAACCTGCCCGCCCTGCGCTGGACCAGGCGCGGTGAGCACCAAAGAAGAATTTAACGCTTGGGCCTTAAGTTGCGCTCGCCATGAGTGAGCAGGTCGTGCACAGCGAGGTTCAACCGTTTTCGGCGCGTGCGGCGCTCCCCTGGCTGGTGAGCCTTGGCGTCTATGCCACGGTGCTGATCCTCGGACAGCGGCTGCTCAATGATCCCGACAGCTATTCTCACATCGAGGTCGGGCGCTGGATCATGGCGCATGGCGCCCTGCCGGCGAGCGACCCTTTCTCCTTTTCGATGCACGGCGCGCCCTGGATCACCTTCGAATGGCTCTCGGAGATGGTCTACGCCGGAGTCTACGCGCTGTCCGGCTGGCCGGGCGTCGTCGTCGTCGCCGCCGCGGCGATAGCGCTCGCCTTTGGCCTGCTGACGTTCTTCCTGCTGCGCGAGCTCTCGCCAACCCTGACGCTGCTCATGGTGATCGCGGCCGTCATCCTGTCGGCGCCGCATATGCTGGCGCGGCCACACGTCCTCGTGCTGCCGGTGATGGTGACTTGGGCGGCTGCCCTGGTGCGCTGTATGGATCGTGGGGGGCCTCCGCCCTACTGGGCCCTGCCGCTGCTGGTCCTGTGGGCCAATCTGCACGGCAGCGTGGTGCTGGCGCTTGGGCTGATCGGCCCGGCGGTGCTCGAGGCGCTGCTGCGCGAGGGGCGAAGCGGATGGTCGCACGTGCTGTTGCGATGGCTGCCATTCGCGGCGCTCGCGCTCGCTGCGTCCTGCCTGACGCCCTACGGGCCGGAACCGCTGCTGATGCCGCTGACGACACTCGGCCTCGGCCCCGCGCTCGCCTGGATCTCGGAATGGCGGCCGCAGGATTTCAGCCGCATCGGCGGCTTCGAACTGCTGCTGCTGGCCGGCATCTTTGCGCTCTCGCGCGGCGTGACGCTGCCGCTCGTGCGGGCCCTGGTGGTGATCGGCCTGCTCCATTTCGCTTTGGCCCAGATACGCAATGCGGATCTGCTGGCCATGCTGGCGCCGCTTTACCTCGCGGCTCCGCTGGGTCGGAAGTTCGGCGGACCGACCGGCGACGATGCGGCCGGCTCGTCGCGCGGTTTGACTCTGGCCGCGTTCGCCGGGTTGATCGCGGTGAGCGCGGCGGCCCTGGCGCGTGACATCCGGCCGGCTCCGATCATCACCCCTCAGGCTGCCATCGCTCAGGCCGACCTCGCCAGGGCGGGGCCCGTGCTCAACGATTATTCCTTCGGCGGCTATTTGATCTTCGCCGGCATTCCCACCTTTATCGATGGTCGCGGCGAACTGTACGGGGGACCGTTCATCGACCGCTACAACCGCGCCGTAGCGCTGGTCGACCTCGGAGATTTTCTCAAGTTGCTCGATGAATACAAGATCGGCGCCACGCTGCTCGCACCGCGGACGCCGGCGGTCGCGATGCTCGACCGGCTGCCCCAGTGGCAGCGCGTCTACAGCGACGATGTGGCGGTCGTGCACAAGCGGCGAGATGCGCCGCAGAGATAAGTCAAGCGGTTCCGAAGGCCGCGTATTGGCCTCCGAGCGACACGCCACTCAGGGCACCTTCCAGGCGCCGCGCCGGTTTGGTGTCCCAGGGGAGCAGCAGGAAATGGCGCGAGCCGATCTCGCGTAGACCGTCCGCAGCCATCAACTTTCGGGTCGTGCCGGCGCTGAGCAAGACAGCGTCCCGGTCGAACTCGCAGCGCGCAACGGCAAGGCGTGTCAGCGGGTTGTACGGATTGTGCTCGATCACGCAGACGAGCCCGCCGGGGCGCGTCACTCGCCGCATCTCGGCGATGAACTGCGCCCATTCGGCCGGTACGACATGGTGCATCACGCAGACGGCCGTGACCAGATCGAAGCTGGTGTCGTCGAAAGGAAAGCTGCGGCCGTCGAATTCACGGTAGTCGACCCCGCGGTTGTCGGCGCGAGCCTGCGCCAGGCTGGCCGAAGACACGTCGATACCGCTCAAGCGGCCGACCATGCCGTGCAGCAGGGGATGAAGGCTGCCGACGCCGCAGCCGACGTCCAGCATTTCGGGCCGCTCTGCGTCGAGCCGCTCCGCGATCAGATCGCGCAGGAGATCGGCCTTGGCGCGCATGAAGAAATGATGCGGCAAGCCCGAAAAGTCGATCGATGATTGGACCACGTCACGGTAGTTGTCGTGATAGCCGTCGAAGAGCTCGGTCATGCGCCGGGTCACTCGTTGACGGCGTGGATCGCGGGTGCCGCGGCCGGCGCCTCGCTGCGATCGAAGCCGGCGCGCGTCTGCACCACGTAGAGCGGGCGGCGTTTCACCTCGGCATGGATGCGGCCGACATAAAGCCCCACGATGCCCGTCATCAGCATGTTGATTCCGCACAGCAGGGACACGACGACGATCGTCGAGGACCAGCCGGTCACGAGATGACTATCCTTGCTGAGCCACAACAGGATCACCCAGCCGCCGTAGAGGAGTGCGAGTCCGGAGACCGTCAATCCGCACCAGATGGCAAGCCGCAAGGGCAGATCCGAAAAGCCAAGCGCGGCGTTCATCGCGAGCCGCACCATCTTGAACAGCGGGTATTTGGTTTCGCCCGCCGCGCGCTCGAGACGATGGAAGGTGACCTCGGCCTGCCGGAAGCCGAGCCAGGCGATCATGCCGCGGACGAAGCGGTCCTGCTCCGGCATCTGCCGAAGTGCGTCGAGCACCTTGCGGTCGATCAGGCGGAAGTCGCCGACATCGGCGGGGATGCCGACAGAGGACATCCTGCCGAGAAGCCGGTAGAAGAGATGTGCGGTCGCACGCTTGAATCGGCTTTCGCCGTCGCGCGACAGGCGGCGGGCGTGGACGATGTCGTTGCCTTCCTTCCATTTTGCGATCAATTGCTCGATCACTTCGGGAGGATCCTGCAAATCGGCATCCATGACGATGATCGCTTCACCTTGCGCGGCGTCCATGCCGGCGGTGATGGCGACCTGATGACCGAAATTTCGCGACAAGCCGATATAGCGGAAGCGCGGGTCGCGCGTGGCGAGCGCCCGTAGCACGATAGAGCTGGAATCGCTGCTGCCGTCGTCGACAAAGATCGCTTCTGCGGGCCCGTCGAGCCGGGACAAGACCAGGTCGAGCCGGCGCAGCAGGATCGGCAGCACGGCTTCCTCGTTGAACACGGGGATGACGAGGCTGTAGCGGATCGATTTGAAACTGGCCGCCATGCGAGAGGGTCCAACTCGGTTGCAGGGGCGGAAGCCTAATCCGTGGGTGGTTAAGGTGGCCTTGCCGCAACTGTTAAGGATCTAGGGCTCCCGGGCGATGCGGACGCCCGCGGGCGGCTGGGGGGCCGGCGGGAGCCGGTGGTGATGTCCCGTTAACCACACCGTGCAGCGGCGGCGTCGCGCTACGACCTGCGGCGGATCTTGTAGAGGACAAATCGTTCCGAAGCGTCCAGCTCGTCCAGCAGATCCGGCAGCGGGTTGGGGGCGTGCGGTCCAAGCAAATAGAGATAGTCGAAATCCTGGTACCAGGTCCGGACGAACGGCGGAGCGTCCGCCGGCGGCCGGCCTGTCGCAATTGCCGCTAGCAGGCCTGACGGCACCGGCCCTCCGTAGGGAATGGCAAGACGGCGCACGGCCTCGCGTGCCCGCACCGGCTGCTTGCCCGCTTCCGTGAATAAATTGGGCACGAAGGCGTTGGCATAGTGCACGGCCAGCGTCGGCGCATAGAACATTGGATAGGACGTGAGGTCGGCGAAGGGCGGGTCTCCAACGTCGCCCGTGCTGCCGACGAGGACGCGTGAGCCGCGATCGATCTTGTGGAACGACGCGACGATAGCAGCATAGTCGGCGCGGTAAGGTAGCCACACCGCGAGGACCACGGCGAGATTGATCAGGGTAATTCCGCTGATCACAGCGAGCGCAGCCATTCCCCAGGCACGGCTGGGCAGCGACAGCGAGCAGAAGGCCGGCAGGATCAGGGCCGCGGCGGGAATCACGCGGAGGTCCACAAACGAGGTTCCGAACAGCTTCGAGGGAATGACCAGGTACAAGACCGCAAAGCCGATCGCGAGCCAGATTCCGGCCGGCTCGAGCTTGAGAACGCCGCGTCTTGCGGCGAAAAGCAGCGAGATCATCAGCGCCAGTCCGGTCATTGCCGATACCGTCAAGCTGTAGCCGCTCATGATGCGTAGCGGCCAGATCGGCTTGAATCCGAGGAACCAGCTCGTGCCTTCGCTTCCGATCGAGCCTGCAGTCATATGCATGATCCCGAACAGGACGAGCGCCGGTATGGCCAGCGCACCAAGCCGCGCGGCCGCGGCCCGGTACGATATTCCCTGGTGGCGGATGCGCCAGAGCTCGAAAAGGCCCAGCGTCGCGCCGTAGATGCCGAGGGAGAAGAAATGCGCCGCATACAGCGCAGCGACGAAGATCGCGTTGACGGCGAAGCGCGCTGGCCATGGGCCTTCTGCCAGCATCAGATAGACGGCGATGCCGCAGAGGGCGAGGCCCAGTCCGAACTCGAAATTGATGAAGCCCCAGCTGAACGGCAGACAGTAGAGGAAAGCGAGCGCCGCAAAGCCGGCGAGATGAACACGTCCCTTGCGGGCCCATTCGAGCAGAAGCGCGCCCCCTACGATCAACAATTGGCTGAGGAGCAGGAACAGCCGTGTGGCGCTCTCGACGCTCATCAGCCGCGCCATCCGCGGGACCAGCAGGTCCATTCCAAGGTTGGGATAGAACGCCCAGGCCACCTCGTAATGCGGATTGGCGTTGGGAGTGCCGCTCTGGCTCAAAATGTACATGCGGGCGAGGTGATTGGGATAATCGACCATCGCGGGAATAGGGGTCAGCAGCACCGGAAGAAACGAGACGGCGGCGAGCATTGCAAGAACGGTGATCGTTACCGATCGGTCCGAGCCAAGACGAGCCCGGATCGTCAAGGTCGGCCTGTCGGAAGAAGCCATGTGATCGGGCCGCCGGAGTTCGAGCCTACGTTCTGCAAAGGTGCAATTGCACGACACAACGCCATAACGCGAACATCGTAAAGATCAAACGTCACGCGGCAGTAGGGTGCCGTTGCCGTCGGCACAGCACTAATGAAAAGGAAATTCCGCCGTGTTCGTGTTGTTGCGTTAACGCAGGCTCAATTTTGCCTCGCTAGCGTGGCGACAGGGCCGTGGTGACCAGGCCGGCGATCGGATGCCCCCATGCCAGACAGGCTGAGTCTGCCAGATATCCACCTTGTCCAATTGGAGCGTGCCGATCGTGTCGTCTGGATCGCGATCGGGGCCTCGGCCGGCGCTGTGTTGATCGCGTCGACGCTTGGGCCGTTTCAGATGGAATGGCTTTCATTCTGGAAACCCGCCCTCGTTGCCGGCCTGCTCGTATTGATGAGCTGGTTCTATGCGACCATCAGAAGGGACGCGGCTCTCGCCGACGCGCTGGTCAGCGCCGCCCAGGTCGTCGCATTTGCGGCGGTGGGAGCTCCGCTGTCATACGTCGCGGCAAGCGCGGCATTTCCGCTATGGGACAGCGAGTTCGCCGTACTGGACCAGCGGCTTGGCTTTGACTGGATGGCGTGGCTTGCGGCGATGAATGCTGCGCCGCTTCTGCATAGGATCCTGGCGGGTGCGTATGCGAGCTTTGCCGTGCAAACGACGGCCGTCGTCCTCGTATTGGCCGCGGCGGGCCATGCCCTGCGATTGCGCATCTTCATGCTGAGCTTCGTTCTGACGACGCTTCTGACCATCGGCGTTTCCGCTTTTATGCCGGCGCAGGGTGTTTGGGGGCATCTGCATCTGACGGCAGTCGATTCTCCCGCCATCGTGCCGATGACGCGAGATCTGCCGCTTCCCGTATTCTTTGGGTTGCGGGACGGGACCTTCCGCCATCTGGTCGCGGAAGGCGCCGAAGGGATCATCAGCTTTCCGAGCTTGCACGCCGCGCTTGGACTTCTCTTCCTGTTGGCGCTTTGGCCGGTCAGATATGTGGGTTGGATCGCCGTGCTGCTCAATGTTGCGATGATTGCGGCCACGCCGGTGGACGGAAGCCATTACTTTTCCGATGTGGCCGCGGGTCTGGCGATCGCACTCCTGAGCTGGGTCACGATGCAACGTGCCCTCACCGCGAGCGGACGAATGGAAACGGCTCGCGCGTTGTATTCGCGCGCGTTTTAGCCCCTTTCCGACAAGGGCGACATTCCGCGTCGCTCTACTCATTCTCCTGCAGCGCGCGCCGCAGCCTGCGGATGATGACGCCGCGGGCGCGGTCGTCGGCGGCGGCTGCGACCTTGTCGCTGATGTCGAGCATCAGCTCCGACATTTCGTTGTGCCAGTCGAGATGCGTGACGGCCTCGGGCGCCAGCCGGCGGCGATGGTCGACGTCGAGCACGCGCGGCTCGGGCGCCTCGAGCTCGTAGATGTCGTCGAGCACCGGCTGATAGATCTTTGCGGCCGGGACAATGCGTTCGCCCAGCCGTTCGGCAAGCCCGGCGATTGCATCCTGCTCGCCGTGGGTGAGGAACAGGCCACGGGCGATCGGGCGGCGCGCCGCGATCCAGCCGGCGATGCCGGCGGCGTCGGCATGTCCGGAATATTCGTCGATCATCCGGATGCGCGCAGCGACCCTGATCTCGTCGCCCTGGATCCGCACGGCCTGGGCGCCGTCCTGGAGGAAGCGGCCGAGCGTGCCGTGCGCCTGGAAGCCGGAGAGGAGCACAGTCGCGCGCTCGTTCCACAGCCAGCGCTTGAGGTGATGGCGGATGCGGCCCGCGTCGCACATTCCGCTGGCGGCGATGATGATGTGAAAGCCGGTCAGGCGCATGATCGCCTTGCTCTCGGCAACCGTCTCGGTGAATTTGAGATGCGGCGAGTTGAGCAGGCGGTCGACGTCGACGCCGGGATCGAGGCTCGCGGCATGCTCGCGGAAGACTTCGGTGGCATGGATCGCCAGCGGGGAATCCAGAAAGATCGGCGCTGCCGGAACTTCGCCGCGCTCCATCAGGTGGACGATGTCGACGATCAGCTCCTGGGTCCGCTCGACCGCGAAGGCGGGGATGAGCAGGGCGCCCTTGGCCGCGGCGGCATCGCGGATCTCGCTTGCGAGATGCTGCCGGCGCTGCTCGGGCGTCGTGACGGGGCGCACGCGGTCGCCATAGGTGGATTCGCAGATAACGTAGTCGAGGTCCACCGGCGCCTCGG
Source organism: Bradyrhizobium sp. B025 (assembly GCF_042257955.1). Lineage (NCBI taxonomy): Bacteria > Pseudomonadati > Pseudomonadota > Alphaproteobacteria > Hyphomicrobiales > Nitrobacteraceae > Bradyrhizobium > Bradyrhizobium sp. B025. The sequence goes on from NZ_CP170150.1 coordinate 2,702,319, forward strand.
GATCGGGCTGGAGCAGTTTAGCTTCCGGCCCGACGTCGCCCGAGAGCAGGACACGCAACGGGCGTTCCCGGCCATCCTGGCCGAATTCCAGCTCGATCGAGGCGGAGCCGAGCAGGTGGCCGGCGTTCCAGTAGCGCGCGCGAACGCCGGGGATCACGTCGGTCCAGCGCTCATAGTCGACCGGGCGGAACGATTGCAGCGACGCGGTTGCGTCGGCCTGCGTGTAGATCGGTACGACCTCCTTCCGCCGGCGCGCCGCGTTGCGCCGGTTGAGCTGTGTGACTTCGGACTCCTGGATGCTGCCGGCGTCCGGCAGCATCCAGGAGCAGAGGTCGATGGTGCCGCGCGTCGCCAGGATCGGTCCGTCAAAACCCTCGCGCACGAGTTTCGGCAGCAGCCCGCTGTGGTCGATATGGGCGTGCGTGAGCAGCACCGCCTGGATGTCGGCGGGGCGGAAGGGAAAGGCGCCGTAATTGAGTGCCTTGAGCGTCTTCTGTCCCTGGAACAGGCCGCAGTCGACCAGGAAGCGCCCGGTCGCGGTCTGGAACAGGTAGCTCGAGCCGGTCACGGTGCGGGCGGCGCCGCAGAATCGAACAATCACGCTCATGTCGTTGTCTCCGGCGGAAGTATCGTGTTGAGCTCGCGCTTGAGAGCCGCGGCCAGAATTTCGTCGAGCGCGATCGCGTTGGTCGGATGTGGCACGCTGTCGCTCGAGCGAATGGAGCGGATGCCTGCGTCGGCGAATGCGGCGCTCATCGCGGGTGGAAACAGCGCGTGCGTCACGATCGAATCGACGGCGCTTGCGCCCATCGCTCGCAGTGTTTTCGCCGCGATCATCAGCGTCGTCCCGGAGGAGACGATGTCGTCGACCATCAACGCCGGCCGTCCCGCGAGCAGGGCGGCGTCGGCAAAATCGATCTCAACGGAGCGATCGCCGCGCCGGAGCTTTCGCGCGACCGTGTGCTGCAAGTCCAGCCGTCCCGCGAGGTCTCTCACCCAGGGCTCGGATTCGGCGTCGGGGCCGATCACGACGGTCGTGGGATCGATGCCGGCCGCGACAAGCGCGTTCGCAATCGCGGGCATCGCGGACAGGTTCTCGGCCTCGATGCCGGGAAACACGGCGGCGATGTCGGGGGTGCGGTGCAGGTGCGCATCCACGGTGACGACGCGGTCGACGATCGTCGCAAGCAGAGTGCCCATGGCGCGCTGGCTGATGGCCTCGCCCGCATGAAACGCAATGTCCTGCCGCATGTAGCACAGATAGGGCGCGACCAGGACCAGCCGCTTTGCGCCGCCGCGACGCAGCGCCTCTGCGGCGAACAGCAGGGCGATCAGCTTGTCGTTGGGTTGATCGAGCGCGGCATAGAGGATGGTGGTGTCGGCTGCGGGCGCGACCGTGACGCGCAGCTCGCCGTCCGGGAAGCGGTGCAGGGTCATCTCGTCGCAGGCAAGCCCAAGCCGCGCCGCGAGACGCTTCGCCGCCTCGGTGCCGAACGGCAGGGTCTGGAACGCGATCATGCTCACGACGCCGTCTTGCCCGGGAGCGCGTCGTGACCATCGACGGCGTAGCCGTTCCCTGCTGCTGCGGCGGAGGCTGCGAGATCATGCTCCGGCTGATCGAAGGCGTAGACGCGGTAGAGCGGCTCGCCCTGCTCGACGTGGTCGCCGATCTTCTTGAACAGGCGGATGCCGGCGCCCTTGTCGAGCGGCGCGCCGGCGGTGCGGGCGAGCCGGTTCAACCGCAGACAGTCGATCGCGGACACCGTGCCGTCATGCGCCGCCTTGACGTCGAAGCTGAGCGATCCCAGGTCGGTGCTGCATGTCGACGGGCCCTGGGCGTCGATGATCTTCTGCATCTGCTTCAGCGCCGCGCCGCTGTCGAGCAATTCGCGCGCCCGTGCGTAGCCGGCGCCGCCGCGCAGCTTCGGATCGTATTCCAAGAGATGGGCGGCGAGCCGCAGTGATTTCTCGCGCAGGTCGCGCGGGGCATCCTTATCGTTACCGAGCACCGCCATCACGTCGTTGGCCTCGAGCACCGGCCCGATGCCGTTGCCGATCGGCTGGCGGCCGTCGGTCGTGATCACTTCGACCGTGCGGCCGAACCGGTCGCCGACGAATTCGAACAGCTTTCGCAGCCGCATCGCCTCAACGGCGCCGGTGACCTTCGCGGTCGGCCCGACCGGAATGTCGATCAGCAGATGCGTCGAGCCCGCCGCGATCTTCTTGGACATGATGGAGGCGACCATCTGCTCGCGGGTATCGAGGCTCAGCGGTCGCTCGACCGAGATCAGGACGTCGTCGGCCGGCGACAGGTTCACGTGGCCGCCCCAGATCAGGCAGCCGTTACAGGACGAGACGATCGCCTTCATCTCCTCGACACCGACATTCACCCGCGCCAGAACCTCCATCGTGTCGGCGGTGCCGGCGGGCGAGGTGATGGCGCGCGAGGAGGTCTTGGGGATCGGCAGGCCGTGCGCGGCGACGATCGGCACCACCACCATCGAGGTGCGATTGCCGGGAATGCCGCCGATGCAGTGCTTGTCGACGACCACAGGGTCCGGCCACACCAGTTGGGTGCCGGCCTGGGCCATCGCCCCGGTGAGGGCCAGGAGCTCGTCGCTGGTGATGAAGCTCGCCGAACCGATCAGGAAGGCGGCGATCTCCATGTCGGAGTAGCGATAATGCGCGAGGTCGTTGATGATCGCGCCGATCTCCGCCTGGCTCAAGGTTCGCCCGCGGATCTTCGCACGCACCGCTTCAAGGCTCTCCGGTGGCGTGGCGGGCGTCACCGCGACCAGCGTGCCGACCGGTTCGGCGAAACGGCGGAATGCGGGCTCGGAGAGGCCGATCTCGTCCTGGGCGGCCAAAGTGTCGTCGTCAGTGATCAGCAGCGTCGCCAGCAGCACCTTGCCGTTGAGACGGAGCTCGACGCGGCTGAAGCCGCGAAAGATCTCTGCGCGCAGCGCCTTCGATTGCCTGGAGATGACGACGACGTTCTCGCGGCCGGTATCGAGGCGAACGCGGCGGATCTTCAGTTGGGAGTGGGGGAGGTCTGGGTGCATGGACGGGCCGGCAGAGAGGAAGCTCAGCCTCCATGCTTAGCCGTCGCCGCCCTGGTGCTGTTGACCCAGATCATGGTCTGTCACGCCGGCAGGCCTTGCGTGCCGGCACGGTCTCGCCGATATCAGAAGGTGACTTCGGGCCGGGGCATGCGGCCTACTTCGTGGCCGCGTCGATCGAGTTGAACTTGTTGTTCAGGAGCGCGCTGCCCGTGTTGTTCACGACCGTGACGATCACGAGCGCGATGCCGGCGGCAATCAGGCAATACTCGATAGCGGTGGCTGCACTTTCATCGGCAAGAAAGGACTTGAGCAATGCCATCGTCAACTCCCGTTCATCCGTCCAACGTAGGCTGGCGCCGTTTTCGGAATGGTAAATTGATTCACTAAATTTCGCAGGGCGCGCGTCAAAGTGCTGGCGGGGCGGTCCCGACCTCAGGCCTTATATGCTGGCATTCATTGACTTAAGGTTTCGTCACCCAACTCGGGTGGATTTGACGGCGTCGTTGCTTTCAGGACTTGATCGCGCGTCCGGGGGTGGCCTTGCCAGGGCGTCTCAGCGCCGCTGCGAGGCGTCCGACCAGATAGCTCATGACGCGCGGCTGTGACCGCGCCGCGCTGTCTGCAAGGCGCTTGTCCTCGCTCGTGTCGTTCACGAGGCCGATGTAGTTCTTTCTGGCGTCCTGCTGCTGCACCGCGTGCAAACCCTGGTTCAATCGACCGCGCGACCTTGTGGTGCGCAATGGGAATCGAGGGTTAATTTTGTCTTCCGTAGGATTACTTGGTGCCTCGCGGGCGGGCGCCGAAGGCGATTGCGCCGCTTAACCGATTGTTGAGGCTATGTCTCGGCCACGCGAGGGAGGGCGAATGCTGCAAGGCGCCGCCGCGTCAGGTGGGGCTTACTTGCGACTGACGTCCGCGTTCAGCGCCCGCAACATCGCGATGCGGGCGAACATCGTCCAGCCGCCGCCCGTCTCGGCCGCGTGGATCAGGGTCTCGATCGCGGTCTGCCAGTGGCTCGCGTGCTGCGCGTCCTCGGGCAGCTGCATGATGTGATCGGCCGCCTGTTGCAGCGTCCGCAGCTTGCGCCCGTTGCGCAGCGAGATCGGATCGTCGAACGCCGCCGACCAGGGCATGTCAGGCCGGCCGACGGGCGAGGGGAGACATCACGGCGCGATCGTAAGCTGCGTGCCGCTAACCGGCCTTCTTCGCCCGCGCCGGCGCGCGCACCGGCTTGTCGGCCTTCTTCGAGGCTTCCTTGGGGGCCGTTTTCGCCGCAGCTTCCTTGCCGCCCTTGCCGGCGATCGGCAGCAGCATCTCGCGCTGGCCTTCGACGCGCTTCTTCGGCTTCTTGCCCTTGACGGTCTCCTTGACGACCTTCGCGATCGGAGCTGCGTCCTTCTCGCTCGCGAGGCTCTTCTTCAGAGCGTCCATCAGGTTGATGACGTTGCCGCCCGTCTTCGGCGCCGCCTTGGCCGCGATCGGGGCGCCCGAGCGCTTCTTGTTGATGAGATCAATCAGCGCGGCCTCGTAGTGGTCCTCGAACAGCTCGGGCTCGAACGCTCCGGACTTCTTCTCGACGATGTGTTTTGCAAGGTCGAGCATGTCCTTCGTCAGCTTCACGTCCTGGATGTCGTCGAAATATTCCTTCTCGCTGCGGACCTCGTAGGGGTAGCGCAGCAGCGTGCCCATCAGGCCGCTCTCGAGCGGCTCCAGTGCGATGATGTGCTCGCGGTTGGTCAGCACCACGCGGCCGATCGCGACCTTGTCCATGCTGCGGATGGTCTCGCGGATCACCGCAAAGGCGTCGTGGCCGACCTTGCCGTCCGGCACGAGATAATAGGGGCGGATCAGATAGCGGTTGTCGATGTCGGCCTTCGGCACGAATTCGTCGATCTCGATCGTGTGCGTCGAGTCGAGCGCGATCTCGTCGAGCTCGTCCTTGGTGACCTCGATATAGGTGTCGGTGTCGACCTTGTAGCCCTTGACGATGTCCTCGGAGGTCACCTCGTCACCGGTCTCGGCGTCGACCTTGAGGTACTTGATCCGGTGGCCGGTCTTGCGGTTGATCTGGTTGAAGGAGACCTTCTCGGTATCCGAAGTGGCCGGATAGAGCGCGACCGGGCAGGTCACGAGCGACAAACGCAAAAAACCCTTCCAATTGGCGCGGGGGGCCATGGGCTACTCCAAACGCAACGGGGACAGACTTATGAGGATACCATCGGGGAACACCGAATCAAACACGGCGCGGTGCGGAATCTTGCAACTGCGTTAACCAGCCGCCCCGCGTCCGGTTGCTGCCCGAGCCCGCGGCAAAAGCCGGAACATCGTATCGGATCGGGCGTTGCCTCAGGACACAGGGCCGTGAGGCGGTCGCGGTCATCAGAGGCGACACGCAGAGATTGAGGGCATCATGGCAACCACGCGAGACCAGCATCAGATCGTCGAAACTGCAACCGAGGCGCGCCAGGGCGAACCCGGGCCGTCGGTGGCCGCGCTGCTCGCCATCTCGACCGGGCTCGCGATCCTGATCCTCGCCGTCATCTGGTTCGTATTCTTCCGGACCTGACGGCCGGATCCGAACGTCCCGGGCCTTCCGACTCGCCGCGTAACGCGGCACATTGCGCCCGCCATGCCGCCGGCTCGCCCGGCAGCCTGGCGGGCGCAGTCGCGTCGGCGCGTGACAGGGCGTATATGACCAAAAAGTAACGCGGGCGGTTCCCCGCGTTCATATTCAGTTCACGCCGGAATTGCTCATCTGAGGCTGTTGTTCATGCGGCCTATCTTTGGAGAGAAGCGTGCGCCTGCTCGTTGTTGAGGACGACCCCGATCTCAATCGCCAGCTCACCAAGGCGCTGACGGACGCCGGCTATGTCGTCGACCGCGCCTTCGACGGGGAGGAGGGGCACTATCTCGGCGACAACGAGCCGTACGATGCCGTCGTGCTCGACATCGGCCTGCCGAAGAAGGACGGCATCTCGGTGCTGGAGGCCTGGCGCCGCAACGGCCGCACCATGCCGGTCCTGATCCTCACCGCGCGCGACCGCTGGAGCGACAAGGTCCAGGGCTTCGATGCCGGCGCCGACGACTATGTCGCAAAGCCGTTCCATCTCGAGGAGGTGCTGGCGCGCATCCGCGCGCTGCTGCGCCGCTCCACCGGACATGCCCAGAGCGAACTCAGCTGCGGCCCGGTCACGCTCGACACCAGGACCGGCCGGGTCAGCGTCTCCGGCAATCCCGTCAAGATGACCTCGCACGAATATCGGCTTCTGGCCTATCTGATGCACCATTCCGGACGCGTGGTCTCCCGCACCGAGCTGGTCGAGCATCTCTACGACCAGGACTTCGACCGCGACTCCAACACCATCGAGGTCTTCGTCGGCCGTATTCGCAAGAAGCTCGACGTCGACATCATCCAGACCGTCCGCGGCCTCGGCTATCTCCTGACCCCGCCGCCCGCTCCGGGCGCCTGAGGCGTAGCGGGCTTGACGGGAGGCCGAACTGGGGGCCTTGGTCCGGTTATGACGTCCGACGCCCTGCCATCCTGCGCCTCCCGGGATCGTTCCGATGCCCGCTAGCTCGCTTGCGAACCGCCTGTTCCTGTCGGCGACGGCGTGGCTCGTGGTGATCCTGGCCATCACGGGCGTGGTGCTGTCGTCGGTCTACAAGAACGCGACCGAGCGCGCCTTCGACCGCCGGCTCAATCTTTATCTCCGCACGCTGATCGCGGAGGTAGCGACCCCGGACGAGCCCCCGGACCGCCAGTTCCAGTCGCTCGGCGAGCCGCTGTTCGAGCTGCCGCTGTCCGGCTGGTATTGGCAGATCACGCGCACCGACACCGAAAAGCCGGAGGTGCGCTCCTCGCGCTCGCTCTGGGACAAGAAGCTGCCGAAGCTGGAGGAGCACGGTGCCGAACTCACCGCCGCCGGCATCCGGCTCGGCTATGTCGATGGTCCCGAGGGGCAGAACCTGCGGATGGTGGAACGGCCGGTCGATCTCGGCGCCGACGGCAAATATCTGGTCAGCGTCGCCGGCGACGACAGCGAGATTTTCGACGAGACGCGCAGCTTCGACTATTACCTCGGCGGCACCTTCACCGCGCTCGGCATCGTGCTGCTCCTGACCACGGTGTTCCAGGTCCGCTTCGGCCTCGCGCCGCTCAAGCGCATCTCGGAGTCGATCGCCGACATTCGCTCCGGGCGGGCAGAGCGGCTCGAGGGCGAATTCCCGGTCGAGATCGCGCCGCTCGCGCGCGAGACAAACGCGCTGATCGATGCCAATCGCGAGATCGTCGAGCGCGCGCGCACCCATGTCGGCAATCTCGCCCATGCGATCAAGACGCCGCTTTCGGTCATCGTCAACGAAGCCGGCGTCCACGCTGCCGATCCGTTCGCGGCCAAGGTGATGGAGCAGGCGGACGTGATGCGCGACCAGGTCGCCCATCACCTGGAGCGGGCGCGCATCGCCGCGCGCGTCTCGGTCGTCGCGACCGTGACGGAGGTGGCACCCGCCATCGAGGCGCTGCGGCGGACGATGGAGAAGATCCACCGCGACCGCGGCATCATGGTCGAGGCCAAGGCCGATCCGTCGGCAAAATTCCGGGGCGAGCGCCAGGATCTGGAGGAGATGGTCGGCAATCTCGTCGACAATGCCTGCAAATGGGCGGCCTCCCGGGTCTTCATCGAGGTGCTGGTGGAAGTGCCGCATAAGGCCGGCACCGGTCCGCGCCTGAGGATCATTGTCGACGACGACGGCCGCGGCCTGTCGGAGGCGGAGCGCACCCAGGTCTCCCGGCGAGGCCAGCGGCTCGACGAGTCCAAGCCCGGCTCGGGGCTCGGGCTTTCCATCGTGGTCGACCTTGCCGCGCTCTATGGCGGCAGCCTCTCCCTCGGCGCCGCGCCGATCGGCGGCTTGCGGGCCGAGTTGGTCCTCCCCGGAATATAATCCTTTGTTTCAACAGGATTTTTTGGTTCCGGGACGGCCGATCCGCAAGCAAACGGGAGGATTCGGGCCAACGTCCTCAACGGCTTCTTAAGGCGCAGCCTTCTATGATCGCGCTCGGACGCATCCCATGTCCGCCACTTTACCGTGCATTACCTGGGCGCATGAGCCAGACATCGATCGAGCGGCTGAGGGAATATCTCGCGCAGCTCCCGCCGCAGTCGCAGGCGCTGCTGATGCGGGAGTTCGAGCGCGCGCTCGAGCGCGGCCAGGACACGGCTGTGGCGACCCTCGTGCTCGAGCAGCTGCGCAGGATCGTCCGCAAGACGGAGGCCGACGAAACTCCACCCCCGCGGACGGACGACCTGTCGCGGCTCCTGTTCCAGGTGCTGGAACCGTTCCTCGTCGAGGCGGGCGCCCCGATCCGGGTCGGACAGATCCGCCGCTCCTCTCTGCATCCGATCTGGCAATGGCTCGGCCGTGACGGTGCTCCAGACAAGGTGAACGAATTCGAGACGGCGCTGGCGCGCATGCCGGCCGCTGACAGCGCGGGGCAGGTCGAAGCGCTCGCCCAGAAGCTCCAGGCGGTGGCTGCGGACGCCATCTTCCAATTGACGGGGCCGGGCGGCGGCGACAAGTCGCGCGCGCTGGCCCGCGTCGGGCCGCCCAACGTGATCGAGGACCTCTATTCGGTCGGAGCGGTACTCCAGGTCCGAGAGGCCATCGCCACCCTGAACGAGAAGCTGCCGCGCTTCCTGCGCGCCTTCGGCGATTCCCAGATCGCCTCGGTGACGTCAGCGCTCAACATCCCCGTCCTCCAGACGCCGCAGATGCTGCCCTTCGCGCTGTCGATCGTCGTGCAGCGCATGACCGCGCCGTGGCAGATCATCCGCCTCGCCATCAAGATTGCCGCATCCGACGACGAGATCCGCGTGGCGGCAACGCCCTATGGCGTCGCCGTCACGATCGCCCTGCACGATTTGTCCTGCGTCGCCGCGATCCTGCGCATGGACATCAAGCGCGGCCAGTTCGACAACGTCGCCGACAATCTCAAGGCGCTGCACGACGGTGTGCGCGGCCTGCGCACCGAGCTCGACCTGCGCAACGATTCCGCCTGGGGTAAGCAACTGACCTCGATCCGGGCCGATATCTCCAATGCGCTGCAATCCGAGATCGACAGCGTTCCCGGCCGCGTTCGCCGGATCCTGCGCCAGCGCCCCGAGAAGGACATTCCGCCGGGCGCGCGGATCGACAGCACCGAGGTGGAGGAAACCGCGGCGCTGATCGATTTCGTCGCGACCTGCCGCAACTACGCCAGCGAGCTCGCGATCAACGAGGTGACGCTGCGCACCTATTCCGACCTGCAGCAATACGTCGAGCGCTCGACCGAGCAGCTGGTGCAGTCGCTGCGCGCCGCCGATCTCAAGGTCCGCACCTATCGGCAACAGCAGGTGCAGGCTGCGATTCGCTTCTGCCAGGTGCTGTTCGGCGATGACTACGCCTCGCTGATGAGCCGCGCCGCGGAGAACGCACTCACGGGCGAGCGCAAATCGTCGCGCGCAAGCTGATTCAAGCGCATATTTTTGTGATCACAATTTGTGGTTGACGCTGTCGGTGACGGGCCCTACGGTCCCGGTGCAAGTCCGGGGAATTTCTATTTGTGGGCGCATGAAACCCGTTATCAGCTCCATCGAAATCGAGAACCGCGTCATTGTTGCCAAATATCAAAGACTGATGGTCGGCGCGAAGGTGGTGCTGGTCGAGAAGGCAAGCGGTCGGCAACTGCCTGAGACGGTCACGAGGGTTGCATCTCCGGTTCCGGTCGGAGCGTTGCGCATCAGATTGCCTGACGCCATCGAGCCGGGAACATACTTCCTGAAGGCCCTCAACGGTCACGGCGAGGACGCGGCTCGAAGTGTGGACTTCGAGATCGGCTAAGCCGTTGGATTTTCGCCGTTTCGGGGCTGTGGCCGGTCGCGCCGAATTGACAATTGTCAATTGCCGCATCGTCCGGCCGTGGTGTAAAGCCACCTATGGGCGCGGGTGGCGCGCTGCCGGAAGCTTGCCAGATGACGTTATGGTTCGTGTTCGCGCTGATGACGGTCGCGGCGATTTTCGCCGTGCTCTGGCCGCTCGGCCGCAGCGGGCGCGCGCAAAATCAGGGCAGCGAGGTCGTCGTCTACAAGGACCAGTTGACCGAGATCGAGCGAGACCTTGCCTCGGGACTGATCGCTGCGCCTGAAGCCGAGGCTGCGCGTGTCGAGATCAGCCGCAGGCTGCTCGCTGCCGCCGGCAGCGAGCCTGTGTCGGAGCCCAAATCGAGCCTCAAATGGCGCCGCGCGGCAGCGGTGCTGGCGCTTGTCGGTCTGCCGCTCGTTGCGATCGGCGTCTACGTGCCGCTCGGCTCACCCCGGCTTCAGGACTTTCCGCTGGCGCAGCGGGAGCGCGGGTCCGGCTCCGGCATGGCGGGATCTCTGGAGAACCTCGTCGTGCAGGTCGAGCAACATCTGGAAAAGAATCCGACCGACGGACGCGGCTGGAACGTGCTCGCGCCGGTGCTGGAGCGGCTCGGCCGCTTCGACGATGCGGTGCGGGCCTATCGCAACTCGATTACCTACAATGGTGAGAGCCCGGAGCGCAGATCCGATCTCGGCGAAGCAATCTCGGCCGCTGCGGGCGGCGTGGTGACCGCCGAGGCCAAGACCGAGTTCGAACGGGCGCATGCCCTGAACGCGGACGATCCCAAGGCGAACTACTTCCTCGGTCTCGCCGCCGAGCAGGACGGCCGCAAGGACGATGCCGCCACCATCTGGCGCGCGCTGCTGGCCAAGGCTCCGGCGGACGCGCCGTGGCGGCCCCTGGTGCAGTCCTCGCTGGCGCGGGTCGGCGGCGGCACGATGCCGGCACTGTCCGATGAGACGATCGCCGCATCGAAGGACATGAGCGAGGGCGATCGCGGCGCCATGGTCCGCGGCATGGTCGAGCGACTGGCGACGCGCTTGAAGCAGAACAGCGACGACGTCGAGGGTTGGCTGCGCCTCGTGCGTGCCTATCTCGTGATGGGCGATCGCGACAAGGCGGTCGGCGCGTCGAGCGATGCCCGTCAAGCGGTCGCCAAGGATACCGAACGGCTCCGCCAGCTCAATGAAGGCCTCAAAACTCTCGGGCTCGACGGATGACGATGTCAGGACGAGACGAGAGAACGGATACGCCATGACCCGCAAGCAGCGACGCATGACCATCATCGGCGGCTCACTCGCCGTGCTCGCGCTCGCCGCCGCGCTGGTGCTCAACGCGCTGCGCGACTCCATCGTGTTCTTCTCGACCCCGACCATGGTCGCCGAAAAGCACGTTCAGGCCGGCAAGCGGTTTCGCCTCGGCGGCCTGGTGCAGCCGGGCTCGCTCCAGCGTGGCGACAATCTCGCGGTAAGCTTCGAGGTCGCCGACGGCAACGCCAAGCTGCCGGTCGCCTACAAGGGCATCCTGCCCGACCTGTTCCGCGAAGGGCAGGGCGTTGTCGCCGAAGGCGCGCTCGATGCTAACGGCGTGTTCAAGGCCGACACGGTGCTTGCCAAGCACGACGAGACCTACATGCCCAAGGACGTCGCAGATGCCCTGAAGAAGCAGGGGCACTGGAAGGACGATTACGGCGGCAAGGCTTCTGATGGCGTCAAGCCTGCGGCCACGACAGCGCAGGGCAACCCGCAAGGAGCGGTGCGGTGATCGCGGAATCCGGGCATTACGCGCTGGTGCTGGCGCTCGGGCTGGCACTGATCCAATCCATCGTGCCGTTGATCGGCGCGCGGCTGCGCGACGATGCGCTGATGAGCATGGCGCGCTCCACCGCGCTGGCGCAGCTGCTGTTCGTCGGCGCCTCGTTCGTGGCGCTGGTGATGCTGCATGTGAATTCGGATTTCTCCGTCGCCAACGTCTACGAGAATTCGCATTCGATGAAGCCGCTGCTCTACAAGATCACCGGCGTTTGGGGAAACCATGAAGGCTCGATGCTGCTGTGGGTGTCGATCCTGGCGCTGTTCGGCGGATTGGTCGCGGCGTTCGGCAACAATCTTCCGCTGTCGCTGCGCGCGCATGTGCTCGCGGTGCAGGCCTGGATCGCCAGTGCCTTCTATCTCTTCATCCTGGTGACCTCGAACCCGTTCCTGCGTATCGCCAACCCGCCGATCGAGGGACGCGATCTCAATCCCGTGCTGCAGGACATCGGTCTCGCCGTGCATCCGCCGATGCTCTATCTCGGCTATGTCGGATTCTCGATCTCGTTCTCCTTTGCCATCGCGGCGCTGATGGAGGGGCGGATCGACGCCGCCTGGGCGCGATGGGTGCGGCCGTGGACGCTGGTTGCCTGGATATTCCTGACGCTCGGCATCGCGATGGGCTCCTACTGGGCCTATTACGAGCTCGGCTGGGGCGGCTGGTGGTTCTGGGATCCGGTCGAGAACGCCTCGCTGATGCCGTGGCTTGCCGGGACGGCGCTGCTCCATTCGGCGCTGGTGATGGAGAAGCGCAACGCGCTGAAGGTCTGGACCATCCTGCTGTCGATCCTGACCTTCTCGCTGTCGCTGCTCGGCACCTTCCTGGTGCGCTCCGGCGTCATCACCTCCGTGCATGCCTTTGCCACCGATCCGACCCGCGGCGTGTTCATTCTGCTGATCCTCTGCCTGTTCATCGGCGGCAGCCTGTCGCTGTTCGCAGGCCGCGCGACATCGTTGAAGCAGGGCGGCCTGTTCGCGCCGATCTCGCGTGAGGGCGCGCTGGTGCTGAACAATCTGCTGCTGACCGTCGCTTGCGCGGTCGTGCTGTTCGGCACGCTCTATCCGCTGGCGATGGAGATGCTCGCCGACTTCAAGATGTCGGTCGGCGCGCCGTTCTACAACCTCACCTTCGCACCGCTGTTTGCCCTGTTGCTGGTCGCCGTGCCGTTCGGGCCGATGCTGGCGTGGAAGCGCGGCGATCTGCTCGGCGTCACCCAGCGACTGCTCGCGGCCGGCGTTGCCGGGCTCGTTGTAGTCGCGATCGTCTGGGCCTGGACGCGTGGCGGCAGCGCGCTCGCACCGCTCGCGATCGGACTTGGCGTCTTCGTCATCGCCGGCGCCGTCACCGATCTGGTCGAGCGGACGGGCCTGGTTCGTCTGCCGCTCGCAACAGCGCTGCAGCGGGCGCGCGGCCTGCCACGCTCGGCCTGGGGCGCGGCATTGGCGCATGCCGGCCTCGGCGTCGCGCTGATCGGGATCGTCTGCGAGACCACCTGGAACAGCGAATATATCGCGACGATGAAGCAGAGCGACATCGCCCATGTCGCTGGCTACGACGTGAAGCTCGACGGGTTGTTTCAGCGTCAGGGCCCGAACTACCGCGAGATGATCGCCGAGTTCAACGTCAGCCGCGACGGTGAGACACTGAGCGTCATGACGCCGTCCAAGCGCAGCTTCACCACCCGCGGCTCCTCCACCACGGAGGCCGCGCTGCTGACCCGCGGGGCGAGCCAGCTCTACATCTCGCTGGGCGATGCCAATGCCGAGGGCGCGATTGCCGTGCGGGTCTATCACAAGCCGCTGGTGCTGCTGATCTGGTGGGGTCCGGTGCTGATGGCCTTCGGCGGCGTGCTGTCGCTGTCCGATCGCCGCCTGCGGGTCGGCGCGCCAAAACCGGCGCGGGCCAAGCAGCGCCTGCAGCCGGCGGAGTGATCCGATGCGCCGGATGATGGCCGCGTTCGTCGCGCTTGCGCTGCTGGCTTCGCCCGCGGTGCATGCCGTGCAGCCCGACGAGATCATGTCGGATCCGGCGAAGGAGACGCGCGCGCGCGACCTGTCGCGCGAGCTGCGTTGCATGGTCTGCCAGAACCAGTCGATCGACGATTCCGATGCGCCGCTGGCGCGCGACCTGCGGCTCCTGGTGCGCGAGCGCATCGCGGCCGGCGACAGCAACTCGCAGGTGCTCGACTTCCTGGTCGCGCGCTATGGCGAGTTCGTGCTGCTCAAGCCGCGCTTCGAGCGGCAGACCTTGCTGCTGTGGCTGCTCGGCCCCCTGCTGCTGACCGGCGGTGGCCTGGCGCTGTGGCTGCAAATCCGGCGTCGCTCGCGGAGCGGTGCAGACCTACCTGCGCCGCCGCTCACGCCCGATGAAGAGGCGAGACTCGCGGCATTGATGTCGGACGAGGCCAAATCGTCCTAGCGACGTGAAATCCTCCCGGCTACGTATTGATACGTAATCTGCCGGCCGCCGCCGGGTGTTTCATGCTATGTTGACCTTTGTCTGGAAGCTTGTCCCGAGATTTGATTCCAGACTCTGAGTTCCCCAATGTTCGCGAACAGCAATCTGACGATCCGCTTCCTGGTCGGCGCCGTCGTCGCTGCATTATTGTTCCTGCTGGGCATCGGCGGCGGCACCGGATTCGTCGCGGTGCTCTATCTCAACAACGAGATCACCAGCCTGTCGTCGGACTTTGCTGCGCTGAGCGGGCCCGCACGCGATCACGCGATGCAGATCTACCAGCAGGCACAGGCCGCATTCTCCTACTTCCTAATCGCCTGCGGTGTGATTGCGGTCGTCGCCTGCGCGATCTGCCTCACGACCTGGTTTGCAGTGCGCAACGGCATCCTCAGTCCGTTGGCGGCGATCGTGCATGCCATGCGCGAGGTCGCCGACCAGAAGTTCGAAACCCCCGTGCCGGGGCTCGGCGGCACCAACGAAATCGGCCTGCTCGCCGGCGCGCTGGAGGTCTTCAAGACCAACGGGCTCGAACGGCGCCGCCTCACCGAGCAGCAATTGCGTGAAGCGCAGCACCAGGCCGAGCGGTCGAAATTCCTGGACGCCCGGATCAAGCGCTTCAACGATCTCGTTGCCAGCGTCGTCGATAGCGTGGCCTCGTCGGCCGTGCATCTGAAGAGCAATGCCGAGACGCTGTCGCGGACGGCCAACGACACCAGCACCAAGGCCAATGCGGTGGCGAGCGGAGCGAGCCAGGCCAGCGCCAGCGTGCAGACGGTCGCGGGCTCCGCCGAGGAGATGACGAATTCGATCGGCACGATCAGCCGACGCGTCACCGATGCGACCCAGCGCGCCGAGGGCGCGGCGGCGCAAGCCGAGAAGAGCCGCGACACCATCCACACGCTGTCGGACGCCGCCGACAAGATCGGCGAGGTCGTGCAGCTCGTGCAGGCGATCGCATCGCAGACCAACCTTTTGGCGCTCAACGCCACCATCGAGGCGGCGCGGGCGGGGGAGGCCGGCAAGGGGTTTGCCGTCGTCGCCTCCGAGGTGAAGAGCCTCGCGCACCAGACCAGCAAGGCGACGGAGGAGATCACCTCCCATGTCGCCAGCATCCAGGGCATCACCGCGGAGACGCGCGGGGCGATCGACGGCATCTCGAAGACGCTGTCGGAGATCTCGTCGATCATGTCCGGCATCGAGGTCGACACTGCCCAGCAGCGCAACGCCACCCAGGATATCTCGCGCAGCGTCCAGGACGCCGCGCGCGGCACGCTCGACGTGTCCAACCACATCGCCCAGATCACCTCGACCTCCGCCGAGACCGGTCGCATGGCGGCCGAGGCCCGGGATTCCGCTGTCGATCTGTCGCAGCAGGCCGAGACCCTGAAGCGTGAAGTCGACGAGTTCATCGCCAGCGTCAGGGCAAGCTGAGGTCGCCTAAAACCTTGCCGGGGAGGCGGTCACCGGAACTCGAATAAGTTCCTGTAAGACCACAACTTTCGATCTGCGCTAAACTGCCGCATCAACGCCGCCCCTTCATTACGAAAGTTTAACCCCGCCGCCAGCGCACGGTAAGGCGCGAGCCCCCATCTTCAGGTCCGTAAGGTGCTGCCATCCCGCACCAAATGGATTTCAAGGCCCTGGAGAGCTCTGCATGACCGAACGTCCCGACCTTTCGAACCTTCCGTCCTACCGGCAGCCGCGCCGGTCGGTCTTCTCCGCGCGCAAGATCGCGCTGATGGCCTCGGTCGTCGCCGGCTTCGGCGCAGCCGTCTACGGCTTCAGCCCGTCGGTGTCGCCGGCCGACCTGTTCTCGAGCCCGGCGCATGCGCAGGTCAACAACGAGGTCCGGAAGGTTGAACGCCCGGTCGGCTTCGCCGACATCGTCGAGCGCGTGAAGCCGTCGGTGATCTCTGTGAAGGTCAACATCAAGGAAAAGACCGCGAGCAACGATGACGGCGACGATTCCTCCTCGCCGTTCCAGCCGGGCTCGCCGATGGAGCGCTTCTTCCGGCGCTTCGGCGGTCCGGATGGCATCCCGGGCATGAAGGGCGGCCGTGGCCGCGTCGTGCAGGGCCAGGGTTCCGGCTTCTTCATCTCGGCTGACGGCTTTGCCGTGACCAACAACCACGTGGTCGACGGCGCCGACAAGGTCGAGGTCACCACCGACGACGGCAAGACCTATACCGCCAAGGTGATCGGCACCGACCAGCGCACCGACCTTGCCCTGATCAAGGTCGAGGGCGGCTCGAACTTCCCGTTCGCAAAGCTTGCCGACGGCAAGCCGCGGATCGGCGACTGGGTGCTCGCAGTCGGCAATCCCTTCGGTCTCGGCGGCACCGTGACCGCGGGCATCGTCTCGGCCAGCGGCCGCGACATCGGCAACGGTCCCTATGACGATTTCATCCAGATCGACGCGCCCGTGAACAAGGGCAATTCCGGCGGTCCGGCCTTCAACACCGACGGCGAGGTGATGGGCGTCAACACCGCGATCTACTCGCCCTCCGGCGGCAGTGTCGGCATCGCGTTCTCGATCCCGGCCAACACCGTGAAGACGGTTGTTGCCCAGCTCAAGGACAAGGGTTCGGTCAGCCGCGGCTGGATCGGCGTGCAGATTCAGCCGGTGACGTCGGATATCGCCGACAGCCTCGGCATGAAGAAGGCCGAAGGGGCGCTGGTGGCGGAGCCGCAGGCGAACGGTCCGGCGGCGAAGGCCGGCATCGAGTCCGGCGACGTGATCACCTCGGTCAACGGCGAATCCGTCAAGGACGCCCGCGAGCTCGCCCGCACCATCGGCGGCATGGCGCCCGGTGCGATCGTGAAGCTCAACGTGCTGCACAAGGGCCAGGACAAGGTCGTGAACCTCACCCTCGGCCAGCTGCCGAACACGGTCGAGGCCAAGGCCGATACCGATAACGACAGCGGCAAGGGCGCGACCAAGGGCACCGACGTGCCCAAGCTCGGCATGACCGTTGCGCCCGCGAACTCCGTGGCCGGCGCCGGTAAGGAAGGCGTCGTGGTTACCGAAGTCGATCCGAAGAGCGCCGCGGCCGAACGCGGGTTCAAGGAAGGCGACGTGATTCTCGAAGTCGGCGGCAAGAGCGTGAGCACCGCCGGCGATGTCCGCGAGGCCATCAACACGGCGCGGACCGACAACAAGAACAGCGTCCTGATGCGCGTGAAGAGCGGCGGCCAGTCGCGCTTCGTCGCGATTCCCCTCGCCAAGGGGTAAGCGTCAGGAGGCTACGCAATGAAGGGTGTCGCCGGCATCAGTCGCCCCAGCCGCCGGCGCCCTTCGGGGGAGCAGCGTAACATTCGCTTCCCCAATCTACCTTCCGGTGGAATTACGCCCCCCTCCGTCGGAAGGCCTAGGGCGGTGAGGTCCCCCCAGCTTCACCGCCCGCCTTTTTCTCGACCCGAGACTCTCCCACTCGGCTTGCATGCGATTGCCGCTCGCGCCATGTTTAGAGAAGGTGACCTCCTTGACCGCCGCCGAACGCACGATGCGCCTCCTCATCATTGAAGACGACCGCGAATCCGCCGACTACCTCGTGAAGGCGTTTCGCGAAGTCGGACACATTGCCGACCACGCCCCCGACGGCGAGGAAGGCCTCGCCATGGCCGAGAACGGGGACTACGACGTGCTGGTGGTCGACCGCATGCTGCCCAAGCGCGACGGCTTGTCGTTGATCGGCGCGCTGCGCGACAAGGGCAACACCGCGCCGGTGCTGATTCTCTCCGCGCTCGGGCAGGTCGACGACCGCATCAAGGGCCTGCGCGCCGGCGGCGACGACTATCTGCCCAAGCCCTATTCCTTCGCCGAGCTCCTGGCGCGGGTCGAGGTGCTGTCGCGCCGCCGCGGCGGCCCGGCGGAGGACACGCTCTATCGTGTCGGCGATCTCGAGCTCGACCGGCTCTCCCATCGCGTCGCCCGCGGCAAGGACGAATTGACGCTTCAGCCGCGCGAATTCCGCCTGCTCGAATACCTCATGAAGCACGCCGGCCAGGTGGTGACGCGCACCATGCTGTTGGAGAACGTCTGGGACTATCATTTCGATCCGCAGACCAACGTGATCGACGTGCACATTTCGCGGCTGCGCTCCAAGATCGACAAGGGTTTTGAGCGGCCGCTGCTGCACACGATCCGCGGCGCCGGGTATATGATCCGTGACGGCATTCGGTAAACTGATCCGCACCACGGCATTCCGGCTGACGCTGGTCTACCTGTTTCTGTTCGCGATTTTCGCAGCCTCGCTGCTCGCCTATTTCGCCTGGAATACGCGGCGGCTCATCACCGAGGAAATCACGCAGACGGTGAATGCCGAGACCTCGGAGATCAACGAGATCTACGGCCGCCGCGGCCTCGTCGGCCTCGTGCGCGCGATCGAGTATCGGGCGCTGCGGCCGGGTGCCAATCTTTACCTCGTGACGACGCCGACGGGGCAGGCGGTGGCCGGCAATGTCGGCTCGCTGGCGCCGGGCGTGATGGCAACGCGCGGCTGGACCGAGACGGCCTATCGGCGGATCGAGGACGCCGACGAGCGCGATCACCGCGCGCTCGTGCGCGTCACCGAGCTCGAAAACGGCTTCCGGCTGCTGATCGGCCGCGACCTCGCCGAGCGGCGTCGTCTGTTCGGCATCGTCGCCAAGGCCGCGCAATGGTCAGTCCTGATCGTGGTCGTGCTCGGGCTCGGCGGCGGCGTCTTCGTCGCGCGCAGAGTGCTCAGGCGCATCGACGCGATGAGCGGCACGGCGCACCGCATCATGACCGGCGATCTCAGCGAGCGCCTGCCGGTGGGGCGCAGCGGCGACGAGCTCGACCGCCTCGCCGAAAACCTCAATGCCATGCTGGAGCGCATCGAGGCGCTGATGGCGGGGCTGAAGGAGGTCTCCGACAATATCGCCCACGATCTCAAGACGCCGCTGACACGCTTGCGCAACCGCGCCGAGGAGGCGTTGGCGAAATCGGGCTGCGAGGCCGACTACCGCGCCGCGCTGGAGCGGACCATCGAGGAATCCGACGGGCTGATCCGCACCTTCAACGCGCTGCTGATGATCGCGCGCGCCGAGTCCGGCCAGGCGCGCGGCAACATGGACGATTTCGACGCCGCCGATGTCGCGGGCGGCATCCACGAGCTCTACGAGCCGCTCGCCGAAGACGACGGCATGACCCTGAAGGTCAAGGCCGATCCGACGCCGGTTCACGGCAACCGTGAGCTGATCAGCCAGGCGCTCGCCAATCTGGTCGAGAATGCCATCAAATACGGCAAGCCGGTCACGCAGGCCGGCGGAACCGTGGTCAGCATGGACTCTGGGCAGATCATGATCGAGGCGAAGCGCGAGGGCGACCAGGTGCTGCTGAGCGTCACCGATCGCGGCCCCGGTATTCCGGAAGCCGACCGCAAACATGCTGTCGAACGATTCGTCCGGCTTGAAGCTAGCCGCACGCTGCCGGGCTCCGGCCTCGGCCTCAGCCTTGCCTCCGCAGTTGCGACGCTCCATGGCGGAGAATTGCGGCTGGGCGATGCCCATCCCGGCCTCGTCGCCACGCTGGTGCTGCCGGCGCGCGCGGGCGCGGGCGACAGGGTTGCTCCTCCAATACCGGATGTGCCACAGAAGGTGGCATGAACCACTCCGCGCCGGGAAACGCGGACAAGCATGGTGAGAGCCTGGCCGCACGCTTCGCGGAGGCTCCCCATATTGCCGCTTCCACAACCGACGAACGACGTTTTGAAAGCTGGCTGGCCGAGCTCGAGCCGGCACAATCGGCTCGTCTCGAAGCGCTGCTGGTTCAGCCCTTCGGCCGGAATATCCTCGCCGGCATCGCGGAATTCTCGCCCTATCTGTTCGATCTGGTGCGCGCCGATCCGCTGCGCCTGATCCGGCTGCTCGAATGCGATCCGGATACTCATCTCGCCGCACTGATCGCGGAGGCGAGGGGCGCGGTGCTCGCGGCACCTGACGAGGCCGAGGTGATGCGGCTGCTTCGCCGCATGAAGGCGGAGGCGGCGCTCCTGACCGCGTTGTGCGACATCGGCGGGGTCTGGCCGGTGATGCGGGTGACGGCGGCGCTGACCGATGTCGCGGTCTCCTCCGTGCAGGCGGCGCTCCAGTACCTGCTGCGGCAGGAAGCCGCACGAGGAAAGCTTTTCCCGCCTAATCCCGAGGCACCGGAAGAGGGCTGTGGCCTGATCGTGCTCGCGATGGGCAAGATGGGGGCGGGCGAGCTGAACTATTCCAGCGACATCGACCTCATCGTGTTCTTCGACCCTGACGCCACGACGCTGGCGCCGGATATCGAGCCGCAGCCGTTTTTCGTCCGCGTGACGCAAGGCATGGCACGCATTCTCCAGCAGCGCACCTATGACGGCTATGTCTTCCGCGTCGATCTGCGCCTGCGCCCCGATCCGTCCTCGACGCAGGTGGCGATCTCACGGGACGCCGCGCTGCATTACTACGAGCGGGAAGGGCGCACCTGGGAACGCGCCGCGATGATCAAGGCGCGCGCCTGTGCCGGCGATGCCAGGGCAGGCGAGGCGCTGCTCGCCGAGATCGCCCCCTTCGTCTGGCGCAAGCATCTCGACTTCGCCGCGCTTGCCGACGTCCACGACATGAAGCGGCAGATGCAGACCTATCGCGGCCAGAGTGAGGTCGCGGTCGAAGGGCACAACGTCAAGGTCGGCCGCGGCGGCATCCGCGAGATCGAGTTTTTCGCGCAGACCCAGCAGTTGATCGCCGGCGGCCGCCATCCGGAATTGCGGGTGCGGCCGACGCTCGCCGCGCTCGATGTGCTCGCCAGCAGCAACTGGATCACCCTTGCGGCGCGTGACGAACTCGCCAGGGCGTACGAATTCCTGCGCCGGGTCGAGCATCGCCTCCAGATGGTCGCCGACGAGCAGACCCATGCGCTGCCCGACGACAGGGAAGCGGTCGAGCGCTTTGCCCGGTTCTTCGGCTATCCGGATCGCGAGGCCTTTGCGCGCGACCTGCTGCGGCAGCTCGAGATCGTGCAGGGGCACTACGAGAAGCTGTTCGAGGGCGATGACCCGACCGGCACGGCAAAGCTGCCGGCGCTCGACTACAGTGCAGGTCCCGACGATCCGCGCCTGTTCCAGCACCTGACGACGCTCGGCTTCAAGAAGCCTGCCGCCGTGGCGCAGACCGTGCGCGACTGGATCACGGGCGACTATCGCGTGTTCCGCAACGAGGCGACGCGAAGCGCCTTCATCGAATTCGTGCCGGCCCTGATCGACGGCCTCGCCCTCGCCGAGGAGCCGGACCGCGCCGTCGTGGCGTTCGATCAATTCCTTGGGGCGCTCCAGCGTGGCGGCCGGCTGATCACGCTGCTTGGCCAGAACCGCGATCTCGTCGCGCTCGTGGCGCTGGTGCTGGGCGCGGCGCCGCGGCTCGGCGAGATGCTGGCGCGGCAGCCGCAGCTCATGGATGGGTTGATCGATCCGCGCTTCTTCGGCGCGATGCCGGACAGGCGGGAATTGTCCGGGCGGCTCGCCGCCACCGTGCAGGATGCGGCCTCATATGAGGAATTCCTCGATCGCCTGCGCCTGTTCGGGCAGGAGAGCCTGTTCCTGATCGGCACGCGCATCCTCTCCGGAACGGTCTCGGCGCAGCAGGCGAGCACGGCCTTTGCCGACGTCGCCGAAGGCGTCGTCCACACAGTGCATGACCTCGTTGCCGATCGCTTTGCCGCCCAGCACGGCCGGATCAAGGGGCAGGAGACGGCGATCATCGCGATGGGCCGGCTCGGCAGCCGCGAAATGACCGCGTCGTCCGATCTCGACCTGATCCTGCTGTACGATTTCGACAGCGAGAATCCGGACTCGGACGGGCCGAAATCGCTTCAGGGCGCGCATTATTTCGCGCGCTTCACCCAGCGCCTGATCAGCGCCTTCACGACGCGCACCAATTACGGCGTGCTCTATGAGATCGACATGCGGCTGCGCCCGTCGGGGCGGGCCGGCCCGGTGGCCTCGAGCCTTGCCTCCTTCGCGGATTATCAGGCCAACGAGGCCTGGACCTGGGAGCACATGGCACTGACGCGTGCCCGCGTGGTGTCGGCATCGGCTGAATTCGGCGAGCGGATCGCGGGCGTCATCCGCGATGTCCTGACCCGCCGCCGCGATCCTGCCACCATCGCCAACGACGTCGCCGACATGCGGCGCGCGATCGCGCAGGAGAAGGGCGAGACCGACTATTGGGATCTCAAATATGCCGCCGGCGGCATGATCGACATCGATTTCATCGCGCAATATCTCCAGCTCGTGCATGCCCATCACAAGCCGGATATTCTCGACGTCAGCACGCTTCAGGTGCTGGACAATGCGGCGAGGCTCGGCGTGCTGCCGCAGTCGGAGGCCGAGATCCTGCGTGCCGCAGCGCGGCTCTATCACGACCTGACGCAGATCCTGCGGCTCTGCGTCAGCGACCGCTTCAAGCCGGAAACCGCCGGCACCGATCTCCAACGCGTGATGGCGCGTGCCGGCGACGCGCCGGATTTCTCGTCGCTGGAGGCGCGTGTGAAGGAGACGCAGAGCGAGGTGCGGCGCGTGTTCAGGGCGTTGCTGGAAGGGACGTCGCCGGCTTCAGCGAGGTGAGGGCCTCGCGGACATTGGGCTCCAGGCCCGTGCCGCCGGCGTCGAGATGGGCGAAGATCGCGCGCTTCATCCGGGGATCCCAGAACTTCTTGATATGCTCGGCGATTCCCGGCACGGCCTTGTCGTGGCCCTGGCTCTGGAAGAACCTGCCGATCTGGTTGGCCATGTAGATCAGGCGGTCAGGCGACATCGGCAACCTCCGTAGCATGGCAGGCGACGATGCGGCCGCCATGCGTAAACACTTCGAACCCGTCTTGCCGGGCAATGGCGATCAGCGTGATGCCGGCGGCTTCCGCGGTGCGGACCGCGAGCGCGGTCGGCGCGGAGACCGCGACCATCAGCGGGGCGCCGATCGCGGCGGTTTTCTGCACCATCTCGACCGAGACGCGGCTCGTCAGCAGCACCATGCCGCCGCGCGCATCCGTCCGGCTGCGCGCCAGCGCACCGGCAAGCTTGTCAAGCGCGTTGTGGCGGCCGACATCCTCGCGCAGCGCGACGATGTTGCCGGCAGGAGACCAGAACGCGGCGGCGTGAACGGCGCGGGTCTGCATGTTGATCGATTGCAGCGGCGCGATGGCCTGCATCGCCGTCATGATCTGCTCGGGCGTGAAGGTCTGCCCCGGCGGCACGACGGCCGCAGGCCGCACGGCTTCGGCAATGGACTCGATGCCGCAGATGCCGCAGCCGGTCGGGCCGGCGATATGACGCCGCCGTTCGCTGATGCGCGCGGCTTGGTCCGGCGCAAGCCACATGCGCAGCTCGATGCCGTCGTCGAGGCGGACTATTTCGAGCGACCGGATGTCGTCGACCGATCTGACGATGCCTTCGCTGAGGCTGAAGCCGACTGCGAAGTCCTCGAGGTTTTGCGGCGTCCCCATCATGACGGCATAGGTGCCGCCATTGTAGGTCAGCGCCAGCGGCGTCTCCTCGGGGATCAGCCGCGTGCCCTCGGACGCAACGCTGTGGCGCCAGATCTCGCGGTCGATGGCCTGGACCGGCACGTGCATGCGCTTACTCCGCAGCCTCGGCGGGCGCGATGCGGCGGGAGTGCCGCGCCTGCGCGTCATAGGACTTCTGCCAGTCGGACGGGCCGTTCGACGGCGAGATCTGCACCGCCGTGACCTTGTATTCGGGACAGTTGGTCGCCCAGTCCGAATAGTCCGTCGTGATGACGTTGGCCTGTGTGTCCGGGTGGTGGAAGGTGGTGTAGACGACGCCCGGCGCGACGCGATCGGTGATCTCCGCGCGCAGCGTGGTCTCGCCGGCGCGGCTCGTCAACCGCACCCAGTCGCCGTCGCGCACCCCGCGCTGCTCGGCGTCGTGTGGGTGGATCTCCAGCCGGTCCTCGGCATGCCAGACCACGTTCTCGGTCCGCCTTGTCTGCGCGCCGACATTGTACTGGCTGAGGATGCGCCCCGTGGTGAGCAGCAGCGGGAAACGTGGGCCGGTCCGCTCGTCGGTCGCGACATATTCGGTGACGATGAACTTGCCCTTGCCGCGGACGAAGCCGTCGATATGCATCACCGGCGTGCCCTCGGGCGCCTTCTCGTTGCACGGCCACTGCACCGAGCCGAGCTCGTCGAGCTTGGCATAGGAGACGCCGGTGAAGGTCGGCGTCAGCGCCGCGATCTCGTCCATGATCTCGGACGGGTGGCTGTAGTTCATCTCGAAGCCCATGGCCTTGGCAAGGCCGATGGTGACTTCCCAGTCGGCCATGCCGTTCTTCGGCGTCATCACCTTGCGCACGCGCTGGATGCGGCGTTCAGCGTTGGTAAAGGTGCCGTCCTTCTCGAGGAAGCTCGAGCCGGGCAGGAAGACGTGGGCGTAGTTCGCGGTCTCGTTCAGGAACAGGTCGTGGACGATCACGCATTCCATCGCCGACAGCGCCGCCACCACATGCGAGGTGTTGGGGTCGGACTGGAGGATGTCCTCGCCCTGCACATAGATGCCCATGAAAGTGCCCTCGATCGCGGCATCGAACATGTTGGGAATACGCAGGCCCGGCTCCGGATTGAGCTTGACGTTCCAGAGCGCCTCGAACTGGTCGCGCACGGCATCGCCCGAGATGTGGCGGTAGCCGGGCAGCTCGTGCGGGAACGAGCCCATGTCGCAGGAACCCTGCACGTTGTTCTGGCCGCGCAACGGGTTCACGCCGACGCCGGGACGGCCGATATTGCCGGTCGCCATCGCGAGGTTGGCGATCGCGATCACCGTGGTCGAACCCTGGCTGTGCTCGGTGACGCCGAGACCGTAATAGATCGCGCCGTTGCCGCCGGTGGCGTAGATGCGGGCCGCTTCGCGCAGCGCCTTGGGGTCCACGCCGGTGAGGATCGCCGTTGCTTCCGGGCTGTTGTTCGGCTGGGCGACGAAGGCGGCCCATTCCTCGAACTCGGTCCAGTCGCAGCGCTCGCGCACGAAGGCTTCGTTGACGAGGCCCTCGGTGACGATGACATGCGCCAGCGCGGTGACGACCGCGACGTTGGTGCCGGGCATCAGCGGCAGATGCAGCGCCTTCACATGCGGCGATTCCACCATCTCGGTGCGGCGCGGATCGATCACGATCAGCTTGGCACCCTGGCGCAGGCGCTTCTTCAGGCGCGAGGCGAAGACGGGGTGTGCGGAGGCCGGATTGGCGCCGATGACGACGGCGACGTCGGTGTTCTCCACGGAGTCGAAGTCCTGGGTGCCGGCCGACGTGCCGAAGGTCTGCGACAGGCCATAGCCGGTCGGCGAGTGGCAGACGCGGGCGCAGGTATCGACATTGTTGTTGCCGAAACCGGCCCGGATCAGCTTCTGCACCAGATAGGTCTCTTCGTTGGTGCAGCGGGACGAGGTGATGCCGCCGATGGCGTCGCGGCCGTACTTGTTCTGGATGCCGCGCATCCTGGTGGCGGCGAAGGAGAACGCCTCATCCCAGGACACTTCGCGCCAGGGATCCTCGATCCGTTCGCGGATCATCGGCTTGAGGATGCGTTCCTTGTGGCTGGTGTAGCCCCAGGCGAAGCGTCCCTTGACGCAGGAATGGCCGCGATTGGCCTTGCCGTCCTTGTACGGCACCATGCGCACGACTTCCTCGCCGCGCATCTCCGCCTTGAAGGCGCAGCCGACGCCGCAATAGGCGCAGGTTGTGACGACCGAATGCTCGGGCTGGCCGATCTCGATGACGGATTTTTCGGTCAACGTCGCGGTCGGGCAGGCCTGCACGCAGGCGCCGCAGGAGACGCATTCGGAGCCGAGGAAGCTCTCGCTCATGCCGGGCGAGACGCGGCTGTCGAAGCCGCGGCCCGAGATCGTCAGCGCGAAGGTGCCTTGCACCTCCTCGCAGGCGCGGACGCAGCGCGAGCAGACGATGCACTTGGAGGGATCGTAGGTGAAGTAGGGGTTGGACTCGTCCTTCGGCATCCAGGCGGCGTTGACCTCACCGTTGGATTTCGCGAAGACATGGTTCTCGCCCTCGTAGCCGTAGCGCACGTCGCGCAGGCCCACGGCGCCGGCCATGTCCTGCAACTCGCAATCGCCGTTGGCGCCGCAGGTGAGGCAGTCGAGCGGGTGATCGGAGATATAGAGCTCCATCACGCCCTTGCGCAGCTTCTTCAGCCGGTCGGTCTGGGTGTGCACGACGAGGCCCGGCATCACAGGCGTGGTGCAGGAGGCCGGCGTGCCGGCGCGGCCTTCGATCTCGACGAGGCAGAGGCGGCAGGAGCCGAATGCATCGACCATGTCGGTCGCGCAGAGTTTCGGGATCTGGTGGCCGGCTTCCATCGCCGCGCGCATGATCGAGGTGCCCTCGGGCACCGAGATCTCCTTGCCGTCGATGGTCAGCGTCACCATCGTTCCCGATTTGGCGCGCGGCGTGCCGAAGTCGATTTCTTCGATCAGAGACATTGTCGTTCTCCTATTCCGCGGCCTGAAGCGTGATCGGCGCCGGGACGAAGTCCTCCCGGAAGTGCTTCAATGCGCTGAGCACAGGATAGGGCGTGAAGCCGCCGAGCGCGCAGAGCGAGCCGAATTTCATGGTGTTGCAGAGGTCTTCGACGAGCGCGAGGTTTTCGCCGACGCGCTCGCCGTTGATGATCTTCTCGATGGTCTCGACGCCGCGGGTCGAGCCGATCCGGCA
This sequence comes from Bradyrhizobium sp. B025, assembly GCF_042257955.1. Taxonomy (NCBI): domain Bacteria; kingdom Pseudomonadati; phylum Pseudomonadota; class Alphaproteobacteria; order Hyphomicrobiales; family Nitrobacteraceae; genus Bradyrhizobium; species Bradyrhizobium sp. B025. The sequence continues at coordinate 2,729,276 of NZ_CP170150.1, forward strand.
GGGCGTGCACTTGCCGCAGGATTCGACGGCGCAGAATTCCATCGCGAAGCGCGCCTGCCTGCGCATGTCGACGCTGTCGTCGAACACGACGATGCCGCCATGGCCGATCAGCCCGTCGCGCGCAGCAAAGGCCTCGTAGTCGAACGGCGTGTCGAACAGCGCGCGGGGGAAGTAAGCGCCAAGGGGCCCGCCGACCTGCACCGCGCGGACCGGGCGGCCCGTGACCGTGCCGCCGCCGATGTCGTCGACAAGCTCGCCCAGCGTCACGCCGAACGCGGTCTCGTACAGGCCGCCATGGCGGATATTGCCGGCGAGCTGGATCGGCATCGTGCCGCGCGAGCGGCCCATGCCGAAATCGGCATAGGCCTTGGCGCCTTCGGCGAGGATGAAGGGGATCGCCGCGAACGACAGCACGTTGTTGATCACGGTCGGCTTGCCGAACAGGCCGTGATGGGCCGGCAGGGGCGGCTTGGCGCGCACGATGCCGCGGCGGCCTTCGAGGCTCTCCAGCAGCGATGTTTCCTCGCCGCAGACATAGGCGCCGGCGCCGACGCGGACTTCGAGGTCGAAGCTGTAGGTCGAGCCGCCGATCTTGTCGCCGAGATAACCGCCGCGCTTCGCAGCCTGGATGGCGGCCTTCATCGCCTCGACCGCGTGCGGATATTCGCTGCGAATGTAGATGTAGCCCTTGGTCGCGCCGACGGTGATGCCGGCGGTGGTCATGCCCTCGATCACCAGGAAGGGATCGCCTTCCATGATCATGCGGTCGGCGAAGGTACCGCTGTCGCCTTCGTCGGCGTTGCAGACGATGAACTTGCGGTCGGCCTTGGCCTGGGCAACCGTCTTCCATTTGATGCCGGTCGGAAAGCCCGCGCCGCCGCGGCCGCGCAGGCCCGATGCGGTGACCTCGGTGAGGATGGCCTCCGAGCCGAGCGACAGCGCGCGCTCCAGGCCCTTGTAGCCACCGTGGGCGCGGTAGTCCTCGAGCGAGCGCGGATCGATCACGCCGCAGCGGGCGAAGGTGAGGCGGGTCTGGCGCTTCAGCCAGGGAATCTCGTCGGTCGCCCCTAACCGCAGCAGATGCGGCGTATTGCTGGCGAGCGCGTCGAGCAGGGAGGGTACATCGGTCTCGGTGACCGGGCCGAACGCGATCCGGCCCTGCGGCGTCGCGACCTCGACCAGCGGCTCCAGCCAGTACATGCCCCGCGAGCCGGTCCTGATGATTTCGATGGCGACGCCGCGCTTGGCCGCAGCCTGTTCCAGCGCCAGCGCAACCTCGTCGGCGCCGACGGCCAACGCACCCGCGTCGCGTGAGACGAAGAGACGCATGCTCATCGCTGTGCCTCCGCAACCAGCGCATCGAGACGCTTCTCGTCGAGCCGGCCGACGAGGCGACCGTCGAGCATCGCGGACGGTGCGGTCGCGCAGAGCCCGAGGCAGTAGATCGGCTCCAGCGTGACGCGATCATCGGCCGTCGTGTTGCCAAGCGACACGCCGAGCCGGGCCTCCGCACGCGCGGCCAGCGCATCGCCGCCCGCAGCCTGGCAGGCCTCGGCGCGGCAAAGCTTCAGCACGTGGCGGCCGGCCGGCTTGTGGCGGAAGTCATGGTAGAAGGTGAACACGCCATGCACTTCGGCGCGCGACAGATTGAGCGCTTGTGCCACCATGGGAATGGCGGCCTCCGGCACGTAGCCGAACGCCTCCTGGAGCGCATGCAGGATGACCAGCGTCGCGCCCTCCTGCCTTGCATGTTCGGCGATGATCTCGGCGCCGCGCGTCTCGTCCCAAGGCTCGTAACAAGGCTCGTAAGTCGCTGTCATTCTTTGTTCTCAACCTGAGCGTTCCTGCCTCGCAAACTATTTGGAATCATTCGAAGATCAATAAAGCTGTCTCATGCTGCGATTGCGAATTCAGATCGATTGGCGGATGCAATCGATCGATACGGAAGTGGAATTAATCGCATTTCGCTTGCCGGTTTTTCCGTGTTGGCAAGGACCTGCCGTGCTAGCTTGCATGCCACGACAGAATTCGAGGGGACGTCCGGTTGATCGACAAGCTTGAACTGCTGCTGGCGCTGGCGAAGGAACGGCATTTCGGACGCGCGGCGGAAGCCTGCGGGGTCACCCAGCCGACGATGTCGACCGGGCTCAAGCAGCTCGAGGAGATCCTCGGCGTGATGCTGGTCCAGCGCGGGTCCCGCTTCCAGGGCTTTACGCCCGAGGGCGAGCGGGCGCTGGACTGGGCGCGGCGGATCGTGGGTGATGCCCGCGCGATGCGCCAGGAGATCAACTCGCTGAAGGACAAGCTCTCCGGTGAGATCCGCATCGCGGCGATCCCGACCGTGCTCGGCATGGTTGCCGCGCTGACGACGCCGTTCCGCGCCAGGCATCCCGAGGTGCGCTTCCGCATCCAGTCCACAACGTCATCGGAGGTGCTCGGGCTGCTCGAAAATCTCGAGGTGGACGCGGGGCTGACCTATATCGAGAACGAGCCGATCGGCAAGGTGCGCACCATTCCGCTCTACAACGAGAGCTATCGCCTCCTCACCGCGCCTGATGCGATGTTCGGTGATCGCGAGACGGTGACCTGGACCGAGGTCGGGCAGGTGCCGCTGTGCCTGCTCACGCCCGACATGCAGAACCGCCGCATCATCGACCGCGCGCTGCGCTCGGTCGGCGCGGAGGCGACGCCGACGCTGACCTCGAACTCGCTGCTCGTGCTGTTCACGCACGTGAAGACGGGACGCTGGGCGAGCGTGATGCCGGCCAAGCTCGCCGAGACGCTTGGCCTGTCCGATACCGTGCGTTCGATCCCGATCGTCGACCCCGAGGTCAATTACAGCATCGGCATGGTGATCCCGCAGCGCGATCCGATGACGCCGCTGATCGCGGCGCTGGTCAATGTCGCGCGCGAGGTCGCGCCGACGCTGCAATTGTAGCTTCAGGCCGCGGCGGATATCCCTGACGCCGCCTTGACGGCGTCGCGCGGCAGCGTCACGCGGACGACGGTGCCGACATCGATCTTCGAGCGTAGCCGCATCGAGCCGCCGTGGAGCTGCGCCAGCGAGCGTGCGATGGCGAGGCCCAGCCCCGAGCCGTGATAGGTCTTCGTGAGCTGGCTCTCGACCTGCTCGAACGGGCGTCCGAGCCGCGCCAGGGAGTGCGGGGCGATCCCGATGCCGGTGTCGGCGATCATCAGCACGATCCTGTCGTCGAGCTGCCGGCTGCGCACCACGATGCGTCCGCCGTCGGGCGTGAACTTCACCGCGTTCGAGAGCAGGTTGACGATGATCTGCTTGGTGGCGCGGCGGTCGGCGACGACGGAGATCGATTTCTCGATATCGGCATCGAGCGTCAGGTGCTTGTCCTGCGCGCGGCCGGAGACGACGCGCAGGGATTCCGCGAGCGTCCGCGCGAGGTCGAGCTCCTCCATGTCGAGCTTCATGCGGCCGGCCTCGATCTTGGACATGTCGAGGATGTCGTTGATGACTTCGAGAAGGTAGTGGCCGCTGGTCAGGATGTCCTGGCAATATTCCTGGTACTTCTCGCTGCCGAGCTCGCCGAACAGGCCCGAGCCCATGATCTCGGAGAAGCCGATGATGGCGTTGAGCGGCGTGCGCAGCTCGTGGCTCATATTGGCGAGGAATTTCGACTTGGTCTGGTTGGCTTCCTCGGCGCGGGTCTTCTCGCGCTGATACTTCTCGGCGAGGTCGGCGAGCTCGTTGGTCTGGCGTTCGAGCGCGGCCTGCGAGCGCTTGAGGTCGATGACGGTGGCGCGCAGGCGCAGATCGTTGTCGACCAGCTTCTGCTCGTGCTCCTTGATGCGGGTGATGTCGGTGCCGACCGAGACGTAGCCGCCGTCCTTGGTGCGGCGCTCGCTGATGTGCAGCCAGCTACCGTCGTCGAGCTGCGCCTCGAAGGTGCGCGCGCCCGGGCCTTGGGCAGCTGTCTCGTTGTGGCGGGTGCGCACCTCCGGCATGCGGCCGACCTCGAGCACGGTTTCGTAGGAGGTGCCGGGAATGACGGCGCTGTCGGGCAGCTTGTGCAGGCGCTGGAAGTGCGAGTTGCAGAGCACGAGGCGGTCGCTCGCGTCCCACAGCACGAAGGCCTCCGGAATGGTCTCGATGGCGTCGCGCAGGCGCAGATCGGCTTCCACCGTGCGCTCGGCGAGGCTCTTCTGCTCGGTGATGTCGACGGCGATTCCGATCAGGTGAACGCTGGAGTCGGTCGCACCGCTCGTCTTTTCGCAGCGGACGCGGAGCCAGATCCAGTGGCCGTCGACATGCTGCATGCGGAAGGTCTGGTCGATGTGGTCGATCTTCTCGGAGATGAGCTGGTCGGCGATCTCGAACAGGTCGATGTCGTCGGACTTCACCAGCGCGTTGACCTCGCCGAAGGTGAGGAGCTCGTTGCGGCCGTCGAGGCCCAGCATCGAGAACATCGACTGCGACCAGAAGATCCGGCCGCGCGACAGGTCCCAGTCCCAGAGACCGCAGCGGCCGCGGTTGAGCGCGGTGTCGATGCGGCCGCGCACCGCGTCGTTGATGAGATCGCCCTCGCGGGCGCGGGTCGACTGCCAGTGGAAGGCGAAACCGAGGATCAGGACGACGAAGCCGGTGGTGGCCGACAGCGTCACCGAGAGCGCGGCGTCCGAACCCCAGATCGGCTCGTTGCGCTCCTGGATCACGGTGACGAAGCCGGGCAGCGACTTGATCTGCCGCGAGATCGCCATCGCGGCGTTGCCGTTCGGCAGCGTCATGTCGGAGATGTTGCCGTCGCGCGGCGGCGCCGCGAGCAACTGCGCCGTGGTGATGGAATCGAGCAGGCGGTCGTTGCCCGAGCGATCGCTGTCGACGGGAATGCGGGCGAGGATGCGGCGGTCGACGCCGGCCGAGGTGACGATGACATGGCGGCCCGTGGCCGTGCCCCAGGACGGGATCAGGTCGGGCAGCAGCGTCGGCATGTTCTCGATGTTCTTCAGCCGTTCCTGCCGCGAGGTGGTGAGGCGGTCGATGCGCTCGGCGAGCAAATCGGCGAGTGCCGAGATGTCATGGCGGATCACCAGCCGCTTCTGGCGCGTCTGGTCGACGACCTGCACGAACGCGCCGAGGCAGATCGTGATCAGGAACGCGATGATGAGCGTCGGCACGGCGCGACGCAGCGCCGGCTCCGCGATCAGCAGCCGGTGATAGGCAGGTTTCGCGATCGATTGCGCCAATCCTTTGATCGAATCGGATTGGACGCACGCGTTCGCGGCGTCTGCACGCGACATGCCTTCGGCCCCCTGGAAAACTTGCTTGCAACTTGAGTTCGGAAGCAGCCCCACATCGCTTCCGAATCACACCGATTTGAATCCAGTTTTGCCGGGCTGTCGAGAGTCAACGAATCGTTAACGCGAATTTATTCTTATCCAATGAGCAGTTTGCGCGTCGCGTGCCCGCAAACTCACGTGCGTGACGAGTCCGAAACGAGAACGTGTGACTCCTCGCACATTCTGCGTCACGTGCGCGGCGGCTCGGCGTGGCTGATCACGCGCTTCACGCTCGGGAACGCGCGGCGCAACGCGCGCTCGATCGCGTCGACATGCTCGTGCACCTTGATCACGCTCATCGACGGCGTGGCGCGGCAGTGGAAGTTGACGATCTCGCCGGCGTCGGTGTTGCGGACGCGCACATTGTGGATGTCGTGGATCTCGCTGCCGGCGGCATATTCGGTGAGTGCGGCGGCGATGGTCTGCACCCGTTCCGGCGCGGCATCGACACCGAACGGCAGTTCCGGTTCCAGAGGCTCGATATGGACGTCGACCTCGACGTCGGCGCCGAACTCCTCCTGGATGTTCCGCTCCAGCGTGTTGGCGACGTCGTGGGCGGCGTCGAGCCGCATGCCGGCGTCGACCTCGAGGTCGATGCTGACGATCAGCTTGGCGCCGAGGTCGTGCACCGTGACGTGGTGGACGGCGAGGCTCGAATTGCGGGCGATCACCATGATGCGGTCGCGTACGGTCTCGTTGTCGCGGGCGACGGGGACCGGGGTGAAGGTGAGGTCGGCATCGCCGAATGCCTTGTCGACGGCGGCCTGCACCTTGCGCTTGATCTCCTCGACGCGGTCGATCGGATAGGTCCGCGGCACCTTTGCGATGGTGTCGATGAAGGTGGTCGCGCCGACCATGCGCACCCGCAGCCGCTCGACGCCGATCACGCCGGGGACGCTGCGGATCGCGGCCGTGGCCTTCTCCTGTGCGCCCTCCGGCGCGCGGTCGACCAGCGTCTGCACGGTCGAGCCGGCCATGCGCAGGCCGAGCGCCGCGATCATCACCGCGACCGCCGCGGCCGCCGCCGCGTCGCCCCACCAGAAGCCGAGAGCGGCGAGGATCAGGCCCACGATCACGGCGAAGGAGCCCATGACGTCGGAGGCGAAGTGCAGCGCGTCGGCGGCGAGCGCCTGGCTGCGCGTCTCCCGCGCGGCGCGGTGCAGGGCGCGGGCGCGCCACAGGTTGACGACGATGTCGATCACCAGCACCACGAACGGTATGGCCGAAATGGTCGGCGGCGGGGTTCCCTCGCGCAGCCGGCTGTAGGCCTCGACCAGGATGCCGCCGGCGAGCACGTAGAGCAGGGCGGTGACGCCGAGCGCGGAGATGCTCTCCAGCTTGCCGTGGCCGTAATGGTGCTCGTCGTCGGCCGGCTTGTCGGACACCCGCACCACCGCCCAGGTGATGATGGTTGCGACCAGGTCGACCGAGGAGTGCAGGGCTTCCGAGATCAGCGCGAGCGAGCCGATCGCCACGCCGACCACGAACTTCGCCGCCGCCATGCCGCCGCTGGCGAAGATCGAGATGGCCGCGACCGAGGTCTTGTTGTGCTGGGAGGTCATGGCGGGGGATTTAGCAGCCCGGCGCGGGACATCAAGCGATGATCCACAGGCGTAGTCGCTAGTGAGTTGCAGGAGCGGTCACGATGTCATTCCGGGTCGCCCGAAGGGCGAACCCGGAATCTCGAGATTCCGGGTTCGGCTCTTCGAGCCGCCCCGGAATGACGGCCACCCTCACACCGTCACGACAATCTTCCCCAGATGCTTGTTCGCTTCCATGTGCTCGAACGCCTTGTCGATGTCGGCGAATGCAAACACCCTGTCGATCGGCAGTTGCAGCTTCCGCGACTCCACCGCACCCCAGATGTCCTTGCGGACCTCCTCGAAGATCTCGCGGACTTCCTCGATGGTGCGGGTGCGGAAGGTGACGCCGACATAGTCGATGCGGCGCGCGGCGTGCAGGTCGAAGTTGAAATCGGCATGGGTGCCGCCGAGCCGGCCGACGTTGACGATACGGCCCTTGATCCTGGTGGCGGCGAGGTTCTGGTTGGCGACCTTGCCGGAGACCTGGTCGACGATGAGATCGACGCCTTCGCCGTTCGTTGCCTTCAGCACCTCCTCGACCCATTTGGGATCGGAGGAGTCGACGGCGAGGTCAGCGCCGTACTCCGTCAGCCGGCCGCGCCGATAGGCGTCGGTCGACGAGCCGATCACCAGCTTGGCGCCCTTGAGCTTGGCGATCTGCATCGCCATCAGGCCGACGCCGGAGCTGGCGCCCTGGATCAGCACGCTCTGGCCCGCCTGCACGCCGCCGACGGTGACGACCGCGTTGTGCATGGTCGCGAGCGCGACGGGCAGGGTGGCGGCCTCCTCGAAATTCATGTTCGAGGGCGCGCGGAACAGCCGGCCGTGATCGGCCAGCGTGTACTCGGCAAACGCCGCGCCGCCCGAGCCCATGATACGGTCGCCGACCTTCACGCCCTTGGCATCCGGTCCGAGCTCGGCGACCTCGCCGGCCCATTCCATGCCGAGCACGGTTCCGACCCCGCCCGCTGCGCCATGGGCGTGGCCCTTGCGCATGCCGGTGTCGGCACGGTTCAAGCCACAGGCACGGACGCGGACGAGCACCTGTGTGCCCTTAGGTTTTGGTTGAGCGACGTCGGAAATCCTAGCGCCCTCAGGGCCGTAGACGTAAGCCTTCATGCATTACCTCGGAGCTCAATTGAGTTTGTAGGTGAAGAGCGGTGCCGTTCTTCGCCTCTCCCCGCTTGCGGGGAGAGGCCGACGCGCGGAACGCGCGGCGGGTGAGGGGAGTCTCCGCGAGTCCAATTGTCACCGTCAGCGCGGAGACTCTCCCTCACCCCAACCCTCTCCCCGCAAGCGGGGCGAGGGAGCATACCTTCGGCGTGGCGGGCGTCGTGTTCAAATCACTTCAGCGAATTATTCCGCCGCTTCGCGTTGCGGCTGAACGATCATTTCCTCCAGCCGGCTTCTGATGATGGCTTGCGCTTCGGACACGATGCGGGAGACGAGCTCGGCGCAGCTCGGGATGTCGTGGATCAAGCCCTGGACCTGGCCGGCCGACCAGATGCCTTCGTCGGAGTTGCCGGTGGCATAGACCATCTTGCCGCGGGCGCCGGCGACGAGCTCGCGGATGTCCTCGAACTTGGCGCCTTCCTTCTCCATGGCGACGACCTTGGTCGAGACCGCGTTCCTGGCGACGCGGGAGGTGTTGCGCATGGTGCGGAAGATCAGCTCGGTCTCACGCTCGTCATTGGCGACGATCTTCTCCTTGATGGACTGGTGGATCGGGCTCTCCTTGGTGGCCATGAAGCGGGTGCCCATGTTGATGCCCTCGGCGCCGAGCGCCAGCGCCGCGACGAGGCCGCGCGCGTCGGCGAAGCCGCCGGAGGCGATCATCGGGATCTTGACCTTGTTGGCGGCGGCCGGGATCAGGATCAGGCCGGGCGTGTCGTCCTCGCCGGGATGGCCGGCGCATTCGAACCCGTCGATCGAGATGGCGTCGACGCCCATGCGCTCGGCCGAGAGCGCGTGGCGGACGCTGGTGCATTTGTGCACGACCTTGACGCCGTGCTTCCTGAACTCGTCGACATGCTCCTGCGGCTTGTTGCCGGCGGTCTCGACCACCGTGATGCCGCTCTCGATGATGGCGGCGCGGTATTCGGCGTAGGGCGGCGGCTTGATCGCGGGCAGGATGGTGAGGTTGACGCCGAACGGCTTGTCGGTGAGGTCGCGGCAGCGCGCGATCTCCTTGGTCAGATCCTCAGGCGTCGGCTGGGTCAGCGCCGTGATGAAGCCGAGCGCGCCGGCATTCGCAACGGCGGCGACCAGCTCGGCGCGCCCGACCCATTGCATGCCGCCCTGGACGATCGGGTGCTCGACGCCGACAAGCCTGGTGAACCGTGTCTGCAACATGATGCGTTTCCCCCGCCTGCGTGGCAGGCCCTGTTATCGATTGATGGCGGCAGGATGCCGCCGAGGTCGGCAAAAGTCTATTGCGCCGGCGTGCGGTGAGGGCGGGGCGATCATGCGGGAGGTGGGGAGATTCCGTGGGACGGATAATTGGGGGCTGCAGTATTCGTCCCGTCATGACGGTCATAAAATCAAGCTCGCGGCCGCAACTCGCTCCCATACCGCAAGGCACACCTTCGCCTTCTCGCGGCATGGTCCGCCCGAGCTCTGCTTCATCGCATTGCCCTCATCGGAACAAGGGCGCAGGGAAGGCCGGGCGCGGCTGGCACCCGCAAGTCCGTGCGCTACAAAAGATGCACACGGGGTGGACCACAGGTCTCGCCGGACGCCCGGCCTTCCCTGCGCGATGGGTTACGGCTTACTTCGTGCTCTCCCCGGGGAGCGATGCACTATTGCCCCCGTCGCCTTGCGGATGGCTGATGCACGCGGTCCGGTCGGGCCGCGCATATCACCACAAGACTTGACGCACAGACCCCGGGCGTCAGGACCACACGACTTCGCCGTCCGCGCACGTCCTCGCTGGGACTTCGAGAGCTGGCGTGTGCTCGCACCCGAAGCCATGCGAAGACGCTGTCGGCGCCGTGTCGTTCGTGCGAGCGCTCCTTGCTCACGGTTTCCCGCCCTGCAATGCTGCCCGCGCCCGACGCCGTCGCGTCCATCGCTGCCCGGCCCGCGGTTCGTGACGATCGCGATCCGCCCCTTGTCTCGGGCCAGGGTGTTTCGTGTGTACGACAAATCCGAATTTCGGTAAAGTGGAATATATCTGCGGCGGCGGATTGACAGGCGAGGCGGGAGATTTGTGCGGGGTGTCTTGCCCGACGGGCGAGGTGCCGCTCCACCCTACGCTGTCATGCCCCGGCTTGACCGGGGCATCCAGTACGCCGCGGCGTCTCCGTGTTACCGCGCCGCCTCTGGAATACTGGATTGCCCGCCTTCTGTTCAGCCCGGGCACATAGCTTACACCTGTTCGGGGAGATGGTTGACACTTTTGGGGTTACGTAGATCGATCGTTTCGATCTGGTGAGCGGCAAAGAATATTCCAAACTTTCCCTCAGCACTGAGCTGACGAATGGCGAGTTTCTCACCACGGAAGGCTTGCGGGACTTTCCAGAGCCGTCCCTTGAAGCTGACATAGGCCTTCGTGGTGGAGACGGAACGGACGATCTCGCCCTCGTCGTACTCCACCGTTGGAAGGCGATCCGGCATGAGGCGCTGGCTTGGTCGATAACGGCTTGCGGGCACATCGAAGCCCAATGCCTCGTGCGGCCGATCTAGATTGTAGACGGCTCGCCATTGGTCGAATGCCCGCTGGACATCGGCAAGGTCCCGGTAGCGCTTGAAGGCGAGAACCTCGGCCTTCAGGCTGCGATGGAACCGTTCGTTCTTGCCTCGGCTCTGGGGATGATAGGGCCGGCTGTGGATCGTGCGGACGCCGAGCTTGAGAAGCCACACCGTCAGCGTGGTCCAGGGGTCTTCAAGGGTGAAGCCCCAGGGGCCGCCATTGTCGACGAACATCGCATCCGGCAGTCCGTAGCGATGGAACGTCGCCTCAAGATGTCCTCGTACCGTCGAGCCTCGTTCGTTGTCACAGGCTGCCAGGCATAAGGAAAAGCGCGAGTGATCGTCTAGCGTCGTCAGTGGATGACAAGACACGCCGTTCTCCAGCGCACTGTGCCCCTTGAAGTCCATTTGCCAAAGCTGGTTGGGCGCATCCTTCTCAAAGCGAGTATAGGGCTGTCCAGGCGTGCCCGCGGGCTCCTTCACACGATCGTAACGGCGTAAAATTTCGTGCACGGTCGATATCGCGGGAGTGGCTTGCCGATTGCGCTTCAGGCGATGCGCGAGCTTGCGCGCACCCCAGGCCGGGTGCGCATCTCGCAGCTCGACAATCTGCTGCTCGGTCGCAGCAGCTGTACGCTCCGGACTGTGATGAGGTCGTCGCGACCGGTCTGCCAACGTCGCATCGCCCGCTTCGTACCGCTGGATCCACTTGTAGCCGGTCTGGGCGCTGATGCCGAACTGCCGGCACAGCTTCCGCCGGTTCACTCCCTCCTGCTTGGCAAGCATCACAAACTCTCGCCGTTGATCCATGACAGACACCTCGCGCCACGGCATCGCTCGCCCCCTTGTTTGACGAATCGAGCCGATTTTGACGTGTCAACCATGTCCCCGAACACCCGTCAGTCATGTCTCCGGGCTAAACACTTCGCGGGCAATGACAGCGAGGGGGTGATAACGGGACCCGAATGTTCGCGAGATGTCGTAGCCCGCAAGGGCTTTGAGGCTTCGGCTACTCCGCCGACAGCCGCACCATCTGCCGGCCGCCGTTCATTTCCTTGAGGCTGTTGACGAAGTTCTCCGGGCGCTGCCAGCGGTAGGGGACCTTCAAGCCCATGAACTCGGCGATGTCGCCGATGAAGCCTGTGCAGTTGGTGGTCTCGGCGTTCCAGACCGGCGAGCTCGACTGCAATTTCTTGATGTAGGCGAACACGCGCTTGGCGTCGGCTTCGTTCAGATAGACGCGATAGCTCGCGGTCAGATATTCCGGATCGAGATCGCCGTAGCTAGCGCCGGTCTCTGACGGCACCCAGGTGAGGTGACCGAGCACGTAAGCAAGGGTGTCGCCGGCGGGCGTCAGGCCCGCGACCTCGACGACGCGCTCGCTGGTCTTGCCGTACCAGACGAAGGCGTGGCCCCAGCTCGCCGCCGTCCGGGCGCGGAAGTCGACGTAGTAGGGGCCTTTCTCCGCACGCGCGACGGGCCGCCGCGACTGCGGCGCCGGTCGCGATGCGGTGTCGGTCGTCGCAAGCGCATTGGCGTCGGCCATGCGCTTGTTCGCTTCGTGGGCCGAGGCCGAGGGCGTCGTGCACGCGATCATCGCCGCGAGCGCGAACCCCGCAAGGATGCAGGATCCCGATCGATCAGGTTTGTTCGTCACGCTGTGCCCCCTCGACTGTCGGCCGCTTACGCAGATGCTGCGCGTATGTCGCCGTGCGTCAGTAGCGCGCCGCGACCGGGCCGGGCGCCTTGCCGATCGGGGCCTTGCCAACCGGGCTCTTGCCAATCGGCATCTTGCCGATCGGCGCCTGCTCCGCCGGATAGACAGGCACGGGCTGCCGGCGCGGCAAATCGGCAGCGTTCGCAGCCGTCACCAGAGCAAGCGTCGCACCCAGAACAAATACAATCTTCTTCACAGTCATACCCCTGAAGGTTTGGTCCAAACACGGCAGTGCCGTGCCCCCAGACACGCCTCACAGAAGGGCGGCCGAATGCGTCCAAGTTGCGGCGCGCGCGGGACATGTTGGCGGCATATGTCGGGCGCGCGGAGATGTGATGTGTCTGGATGTTTCGGCAGCGTCCACGGCCGCGAGCGTTTCCTCACCCGATCCGGTTCAGGCTGTTCCTGATCGTCGAGAAGATGCCGCCGATGTCCTTGCGCAAGGCATCGAGCGCATTGAAATTGTCGAAAATGCGGGCGAGGCGGTCTTCGACGTCGCGCTTGCTTTTCGCCAGCGCGTCAACGCGCGAGGCGAGGGGCACGCCGCCGTTCGCCTCGATCTCGCCGACGGTTTTGGCGAGGAGGTCGCGGGTGGTTCCGACTTCCGCGATCAGCGCCTCGATGCCGAACACCGGAGCCTTCAGCGGCACGAGGTCGGCCTGCGATTTCGACAAGTCCGTCTTGAAGGCGTTCAACGTCGCCAGCGTCTCCTGCAACGCGCCGAGGCGTTGGCGCGACTGGAGGACGAAATCGTTCAGCGCGTTCTGGCGGTCGGCGAGGGTCTTGCCGTCGGGATCGGTCTCGATCTCCGCAAGCGAGCGTTCGAGCTGGGCCTGGCGCTGGCCGAGCTCCTCGAAGTCGAGGCGGATGGCCTTGAGGATGTTGAAGCTGTCGTCGATGCGGGCGAGGCGCTGCTCGATCTCGATCCTGTTCTTCGACAGCGTCTCGACGCGGGTGCCGAGCGGCGCTTCGCCGCCGGTCTCGAGCTCGTCGATGCTCTTGGCGAGGCGGTCGTGGCTGAGGCCGAGCTCGCTGATCAGCGCGTTGATACCGGCGTCCGTCGATCGCAGCGGCATGAGCTCGGCGTGGGATTTCGCCAGATCTTCCTTGTACTGGTTCAGGGTCGCGAACGTGTCCTGGACCGTGTTCACCCGCGCGAGCAGCGCCGAGATGTCGTGCGCGATGTCCTTGAGCCGGTCGGCGAGGTTGTTCTTGCGGTCGTCGGTCTCGATGTCGTGGAGCGACCGTTCGAGCTGGTTCTGGCGGTCGCGGATCTCGGTGAAAATCGGCTCGACCGCGCGGCGCTGCTCGGCGACCTTGCCGACCATCTCGCGCAGGCCTTGCTGGCGGCGGCGGATCTCGGCGAGCTGGTCGTGCATGTCGGTGGATTCGTTGCGGCCCTGCTGGAGCAGGGCGCGCTGCTCGGTCTCGCCCAGCTTGTCGTGAAGGGTGGAGACGGCCTCCCTCGGGTCGCTCTCGATCAGGTGCTGGACGGTGGCGTCGAGGTGGTTTTGCAGGGCGTGGGCGACGACGACGTCTTCGCGGGTCTTCTTCAGGCGGTCGCGCAGCTTGCCCAGTCGCCGATCCTGGCGCGAGAGCCGAAAGGCGGTTGCGCAGATCAGCGCCAGCGACACGGCCAGCAGCGCGCCGGTCGCGATGCGCTGCGGCATGGGAAGGCCCGCAAACAAGGCGGGCAGATGGGTGACGTCGTAACCGAACGCCTGCTGGGCGAAGATCGCGATGGCAGCGAGCAGGACGAACCAGGCAACCAGGAAAAACAGCCACATCGTGACTTCCTCACGCCGGCACACATTTTCGCCATGATTGCTATTGGAGAGCGGAACCGAGATCAAGGGGCGCGCGGGGGAGCGGTATGTATCCGGCCGCGCGATCCACGACTGATTGCATCAGCTGAACGGTGGAGAGCGGCATGAGGTGCCGAGTTTTCCCGAGGGGGCTGCGGCCCTTCGCTGTCATTTCGGGGCGCGACGAAGTCGCGAGCCCGGAATCCATCGGGCCGGCAGAGACTGCGGATAAATGGATTCCGGGCTCGGCGCCTTGCGCCGCCCCGGAATGACGACGGGAGCTAGTCATCTGGAACGCAAGTTCGTCACATTAGTTGATAGCTCGAATCTCTACAGAGGAGAGAGCTCGTGGCGAATGCAGGTGAGCGAGGCCGGCCGATCGCGCCGCTGGTTCTTAGCCCGCAGGAGCGGGCGTACTTGGAGAGGCAGGTTCGTCGTCATCGCGTTGCCCGATCGCTATCTGAGCGCTGCCGCGCGATCCTGCGGTGTGCGGATGGCTTGCCAAGCAAGTCGGTAGCTGCCGAACTCGGCCTCCACGAACACACGGTTGGCAAGTGGCGCCGCCGATTTTTGAAGGACCGCTGTGATGGCCTGCTTGACGAAGCCCGCCCTGGCCGTCCTCGAACCATCAACGACGATCAGGTTGCTGAGGTAATCGAGCGGACATTGCGTACGACGCCGCGCGACGCGACGCACTGGTCGATCCGCTCGATGGCCGCCGAAACTGGCTTTTCTCACACCACGATCCGCCGAATGTGGACGGCGTTCGGCTTGCAGCCGCACCGCAGCCAGACATTCAAGCTGTCGAGCGATCCCCTATTCGTCGATAAGGTGCGCGATATTGTCGGGCTTTACCTGTCCCCACCGAACCGAGCCCTTGTCCTCAGCATCGACGAGAAGAGCCAGATCCAGGCCCTGGATCGCGAGCAGCCGGTCCTGCCGATGATGCCGGGCGTGCCGGAACGTCGCACCCACAGCTATGTGCGGCATGGTACGACCACGCTGTTTGCCGCGCTCGATGTCGCTTCCGGCTTTGTCATTGGCAAATGCTACAAGCGCCATCGGGCGGTCGAGTTCTTGAAGTTCCTCAAAGAGATCGACGCTCAAATCCCTGAGGGGCTCGCTGTCCATATCATCATGGACAACTACGCCACCCACAAGACACCCAAGATCAAAGCGTGGCTCGCTCGCCGGCCGCACTATCATGTCCACTTCACGCCGACTTCCGCGTCATGGATCAATCAGATCGAGCGCTGGTTCGCTGAGCTCACCAGAAAGCAAATCCAGCGAGGTGTTCACACCTCCGTCAGGCAACTCGAGGCCGACATCCGTACCTTCATCGAACTGCACAACAATAACCCGAAGCCCTTCAAATGGACCAAGTCCGCAGACCAGATCTTGGCTTCCGTCAAACGCTTCTGCCACAAAGCCCAGCAGACTTTATGTGGCGAACTTTAGATTCACGTGACTAGAGCCGAAACTCGTTGGTGAGCTCGCCGATCCCGTCGATCGCGACGGTGACCGTATTCTCCGGCTCCTTCATCACGCCGACGCCGACCGAGGTGCCGACCGCGATGAGGTCGCCGGGCAGCAGGGTCATGTCGTGGGAGATCCTGCTCACCAGCTCCTGCGCGCTGAAGATCATGTCCGAGATCGGGTAGTTCTGCCGCTCCGCGCCGTTGAGGATGGTGCGGACCACGAGCTTGGCCGGATCGAGGCCGGTCGCGATGACGGGGCCGAACGGGCCGTAATCGTCGATGCCCTTGGCGCGCGCCCATTGCGGGAAGGTGGGATCGCTGGTCAGGATGTCGTTGGCGGTGATGTCGTTGACGCAGGTGTAGCCGAAGATGAGGCTGTCGGCCTCGCCAGGCGAGACGCGGGCGCAGGTCTTGCCGATGACGATGCCGAGCTCGCCCTCATAGGTGGTCTTGCCGTCGTAATAAGAGGGGCGGCGGATCACCGCGCCGGGGGCCGCGATGCTGGTCGTGGCCTTCAGCAGGTAGAGCGGCTCCGGCGGCTCGGGCTGGTTCAGCTTGGCCGCGAGCGCGTGAAAGTTGTTCCAGAGCGCGACGATCTTGCTGGGCGCGCAGGGTGCGAGCAGCTCGACCTCCGACAGCGCCAGCGTCCTGCCGGTAGCTGCATGGCGGCCGAACATCTCGCCCTCGTGCACGCTGATGCCGGATGAGGTCAGCGTGCCGAAACCGGTCGCTCCATTATTCCGGAAGCGCAGCCATTTCCTGATCCCGCCGGTCATCACGCCACCGCCAGCGCGCGGGGATCGGTGGGCGCGGAGACACCGTCATAGAGACCGGCGATGCGGGCGCGCTGGGTCACCATCGCCAGCACCGAGTCCAGTGCGGGCGTGGAAATGCCGGTGAGACGGCCCATCTCCTGCACCACGGTGACGAGCGGGTCGATCTCCATGGGACGGCCGCGCTCGAGATCCTGCAGCATCGAGGTCTTGTGCGCGCCGACCTTGCGGGCGCCCTCGATACGGCGCTCGACATCGACGCGAAATTTGACGCCGAACGTCTCGGCGATGCCTTGCGTCTCCACCATGATCGCGCGCGACAGCGCGCGTGTGGCCGGATCGGTGCAGATCACGTCGAGCGTCGCGTGCGTGAGCGCGCTGATCGGGTTGAAGCAGACATTGCCCCAGAGTTTCAGCCAGATCTCGTCGCGGATGCGGTCGAGCACCGGCGCCTTCAGCCCGGCTGCGACGAAGAGATCGGCGAGACGCTGCACGTCGCCAGTGATCTCGCCGGAGGGCTCGCCGAGCGGGAAATTGTTGCCGTAGACGTGGCGGATCACGCCGGGCGCCTCGATCTCGGTGGCGGGATAGACGATGCAGCCGATGGCGCGCTCGGCGCCGATCTCGCGCCATTGCCGCCCGCCGGGGTCGATGCTCTCCAGCGTCGAATTCTCGTATTTGCCGCCGTGCTTGTAGAAGTACCAATAGGGGATGCCGTTGACCGCGGTGACGATGCGGGTGTGCGGGCCCAAGAGCGGCTGCATCTTCTCGATCACGCCGGTGATCGAATGCGCCTTGAGCGTGATGATGATGTAGTCCTGCACGCCGAGCTCGGCGGGATCGTCGGTGCAGCGCGGATGCACGGTGTGCGTCTCGTCGCCCGCGAGAAGCGTCAGGCCGCGCTCGCGCATCGCGGCGAGATGCGCGCCGCGTGCGACCAGGCTGACGTCGGCGCCGGCGCGCGCCAGCTGAACCCCGAGATATCCGCCGATTGCGCCGGCGCCGTAGATGCAGATCTTCATGAAATCCTCGCGGGTGACCGGATTTTGGGACGAAGGATCCGGTCCGGCGCGGAGGGATCCGAGCCGGGGCCGGTAGTCGCAGGGGAAGGGTCGTGGCGCTTTAAGCTGCTGCTTGCGGCGTGCCGTTGATCGCCTCGTCAACGGCAGCGGCGATGTCGCGCATGCTGATGACGGAGATGAGGCTGTAATCGTCGATCACGGGCAGGTGGCGGATGTGATGACGGTTCATCAGATGCCGCACGTGCTCGATCGTATCGCTCGAGGTGCAGGAGACGAGCTGCTGCACCGACACGAGCTGCGAGACCTTGACGTTGATGGCATTGGCGCCGTGCTCGGCGACGGCGCGCACCACGTCGCGCTCGGTGAACATGCCGACCGCGGTGTTGCCCTCGGAGCGGACCACGTCCTTCACCACGAGGGCGCTGATGTTGTTGGCGCGCATCAGCTTGGCGGCGATACCCACCGTTTCGTTCATTCGCACCGTGACAACGCGCGGCGTCTTCTTGCGCAGAATGTCTCCGACCAGCATTGCAACCTCCCTAGGTGAATGACGAGGTAAGTGTGGTATACATAATGCCAATCGTCAAGCGCTGGATTTGGCGGATCCGAAAAATCTTGCGACAGCATTATTGACGTTTGCGGTGCCTCCGGCCTCGGCCAAAAACCTTGGCCAAAAAGAAAGGGGCGCATTCTGCGCCCCTTTTTCAACCGTGCAAAGTGTGTGGCTTGTCACGCCGTCTCGGTCTTGGCGTCGCCCGTTGCAGGGCTTGCGCTCTCGGCTTCCTTGCCGAGGATGAAGGAGCGGCGCAGCGGCTTGATCACGAACAGCGCCGTCAGCGCCGCCGTCGCGTTCAAGGCGACCGCGACCACGAACACGGCCTTCCAGCCGTACGTTGCCGAGATCACGCTTGCGAGCGGAACGAGCAGGGAGGCGGTGCCCTTCGCGGTGTAGAGCATGCCGTTGTTGGTGGTCGCGAACTTCGAGCCGAAAGTGTCGCCGCAGGTCGCGGGGAACAGCGAGTAGATCTCGCCGAACACGCCGAAGTAAATGGCGGTCGCGAGCACGAACACGATCGGAACGTGGCCGTAGGCTGACAGCGTCAGCAGCATCACCGCGGCGGTGCCGAAGGCGATGAACATGGTGTGCTCGCGGCCGATCGTGTCGGAGACCCAGCCGAAGAACGGACGTCCGAACCCGTCGAAGATGCGGTCGAGCGAGATCGCGAAGGTCAGCGCCGCCATCTGGAAGCCGGCGAGCGTCACCGGCGTGTCGGCGATCTTGAAGTCGTGTGCGATCGGGCCGATCTGCGCCGCGGTCATCAGGCCGCCGGAAGCGACCATGACGAAGACGAGGTACATCACCCAGAAAATAGGGGTGCGCAGCACTTGCGGCGGGGTGAAGTCGATCTTGGTCTGCGGCAGGTTGAGCTGCTTCTTCTTCGGCGGGATCGAGATCCGCGGCGGCTGGATGAAGAAGGCGAGCACGAAGACGATCAGGCCCTGGCCGATGCCGAAGGTGAAGAACGCGCTCTGATAGCCGCTTGCGGCGATCATGGTCGCGATCGGCACGATGGTGAGCGCGGCGCCCGCGCCGAAGCCGGCGGCCGTCGCGCCGGCGGCGAGGCCGCGGCGGTCGGGAAACCATTTCAGCGCGTTGCCGACGCAGGTGCCGTAGACGGCGCCCGCGCCCATGCCGCCGACGATCGCGGCCGCATAGAGCAGGGTGAGCGAGTCGGCGTAGGAGTTGAGCACCCAGGACAGCGCGATCATCACGCCGCCGAACATGATGACGATGCGGGGGCCGTACTTGTCGACGAACCAAGCCTCGACCGGCACCAGCCAGGTTTCGGTGACGACGAAGATGGTGAAAGCGAGCTGGATCGCGGCGCGTCCCCAATGGTGGGCCGCATCGATCGGATCGACGAACAGCGTCCAGCCATATTGCAGGTTGGCGATCATCGCCATGCAGACGATGCCCATGGCAAGCTGGAACCAACGGAAACCTGTGCGAAGAGGCGCGGCCGTGACGGCGCCGTCCGTGCTGGAAATCATCAAGAACCTCCCAACGCGCTTGTCTGGTCGACACCGGTTGCCAAGATGACCTGATGTCGCAAATATTGTGGCTTATCGTCGCAAGCGCGGCGGCGAGCTTGGTATACCATATCCCAGAATGCAAGCCCAATCTTGGCTCGCCCGTTACAAAATCGGCAGTTCCGTTCGGACACGGGTTCCGAATCCTCAAAACGAAAACGCCCGGCCATGAGGCCGGGCGTCCCGTCGGAATGAAGTGTGGTGAAGCGCGTCAGACCGTGGACTTCGCTACCACGACCTTGCGCCAGGGCTTGAGCACCGCGATCGCCAGCGCCGAAGCCATGATGTTGGCGCCGGCTGCGATGATGAACACGCTGTCCCAGGTCCCCGACGACTGCTGCATGTAATTGGCGATCGGAACCAGCAGCGCGGCCGTGCCCTTTGCGGTGTAGAGCAGGCCCGCATTGGTGGTCGCGAACTTGGCGCCGAACGTGTCGGTGCAGGTCGAGGGGAACAGCGAGTAGATCTCACCCCAGGCGAAGAACACGAAGCCCGAGAGCAGCACGAACCAGATGGGATCGTGGCCCCAGAGGTAGAGCATCCAGATGCCAACACCTTCCATGCCGAAGGCAATGAACATCGTGTTCTCGCGGCCGATCATGTCGGAGATCCAGCCGAAGAACGGACGCGTCAGGCCGTTGAGCACGCGGTCGATCGTGGCTGCGAAGGTCACCGCGGTCATCGTCACCGCCATCAGCGTCACCGGAACGCTGTCGACCTTCCAGTCAACCGCGATGGGCTTCAGGTTGGCCGTCACCATCAGGCCGCCGGCGCCGACGATCACGAACATGAAGTACATCAGCCAGAAGATCGGCTGACGCAGCACCTCGGTCGGCTGGTAGTTGCGACGCGTCTGCACCAGCGCGGCGTTCGCCACCACGACCGGCACCTGGCCAGGCTTCGGCGCCAGCAGGAAGAAGGCGAGGATGCAGATGATGAGGCCTTGCCCGAGGCCGAAATACAGGAAGGTGGTCTGGAAGCCGCTGTCCTTGATCATGGCCTGGATCGGCGCGACGGTCAGCGCGGAGCCCGCACCGAAGCCGGCCGCCGTGATGCCCGCGGCAAGACCGCGCTTGTCCGGGAACCACTTCAGCGCGTTGCCGACGCAGGTGCCATAGACGCCGCCGGCGCCGATGCCCGCGATGATCATGCCGAGATAGTAGCCGTTGAGCGTGGTGGCCTGTGCGTTGATCGCCCAGCCCATGGCGCAGAGCACGCCGCCGACCAGCACGACGATGCGCGGACCGTATTTGTCGACGAACCAGCCTTCGACCGGCACCAGCCAGGTCTCGAACAGCACGAAGAGAGTAAAGGCCCATTGGATCGACGCGCGATCCCAGCCGAACTTTTTCTGGATGTCGGGGACGAAGAACGTCCAGCCATATTGATAGTTGGCGATCATCACCATCGCCGCTACACCGATCGCCAATTGCGCCCAGCGATACGTGTCGCTAACGCGCGCGGTTGTAGGGGCCGTTGCCTGCACCATGTCCGTCATAAAGCCTCCCGTGGCGCCTCTAATTTTTCTGCGAGCGCTGGAGAGGCATTCTTGTATTCATTATGCCAAGGTTCAAGCGCTGGTCCGGTCACCGTGCGCAAATGCCGCAGGACCCTTCTCCGGCCGCGGCAGTGACTCAGGACAGCACAAGTAGAAATGGCCCCGTCCTGCGGGGCCATTCATCAAAAGTAGCATGTCGGCACCTGTGAAACCGGCGTGCGGCTCCCGCGGCGCAGGAAGCGCGCGCTTACAGGCCGAAACGCGGCAGGTCGCCGTTGTGATTCGAGATCTCGGCGCTGGCCATCAGGAAGCGGTCGACCGCGGCCATGAAACGCGCGAACAGGGTGGAGGAGGGGGCGAGGGCGACGGAAGCGGTCTTGGACATCGGAATTCCTTTCTTGAGACGGTCAGTAGCGCTGTCTCATTTCGAAAGGGAATTTATGTATACCAGATGCCAATGTCCATGCATGCCATTGCATAGCAGCATGCATCATCCCGCATTGCAGCATAATGCTCCGTTAAAGGGGCCGTACCGGGCCTAAAATTGCTGGAAGGGCGGTCGAAACGAGCTGCCGGCTCCGAAATGCCCAGTTTGCCGCCGCAACTGGCACAAACGGTCGTCCCACGGGCACGAATTCCGGCTGGGGCAAGCCGCGGGCCGGGTCTTGGCACGGCAAGTCAAAGCCGCTAGTGGTCTGCCCCCTTCCAATCATCTGTCAGAGTGGTTCATGTCGAGCGCCTCGCCCGCCGTCTCGATCGGCATCGATTTTGGGACCAGCAATACGGTCGTCGCCCTCGCGGCGGACGCCCGCCGGGTCGAGGCCATCCGCTTCGATCACGGCGGACAGCGCCACAGCGTCTATGTGTCGGCCCTGTGCTTCTGGGAGGACCGGCCGGGAGCCGGCGCCCAGGCCGAGGGCGGCCCGTGGGCGATCGAGCAGTTTCTCGAAGGACGCCACGTCTACCGCTTCCTCCAGTCGTTCAAGACCTTCGCCGCGAGCAGCAGCTTCAACACCACCCAGGTGTTCCGGCAGCGCTACAAGTTCGAGGATATTCTGGCGGCGTTCCTGCGCACGCTGGCGCGCCATGGCGGCGACCGGTTCGGCTTCGAGACGTCAACGATCACGGTCGGCCGTCCCGTGCGCTTCGCCGGCGGCAATCCCGACGAGGCGCTGGCGATGCAGCGCTACCGGGCCGCGTTCGAGCGCCTGGGCGCCGGCCACGCGCGCTATGTCTACGAGCCCGTGGGCGCCGCGTTCTCCTTCGCCCGCCGCCTGGAGCGCGATGCCACCGTATTGGTCGCGGATTTCGGCGGCGGTACCAGCGACTTCTCCGTGATGCGCTTCTCGCGCAAAGGCGGCGCCTTGCGCGCCGAGCCGCTCGGTCATGCCGGCATCGGCATTGCGGGCGACACGTTCGATTACCGCATCGTCGATCACGTCGTCTCGCCGCGGCTGGGCAAAGGCTCCAGCTTCCGCTCGTTCGACAAGGTGCTCCCGGTCCCCAGCGGTCACTACACCAACCTCGCGCGCTGGCATCAGCTCGCGATGATGAAGAGCAACGGCGATCTGCGCGAGCTCCGCGAGCTTGCGCGCAGCGCGCTGAAGCCGGAGCTGCTCGAGGATTTCATCACCATCGTCGATCTCGACCTCGGCTTTTCGCTGTACCGCGCGGTGTCGAACGCCAAGGTCGCGCTGTCGGCGCAGGATCAGGTGGACTTCCGCTTCAAGGGCGGCGGGGTCGACATTGGCTCGACCATCACCCGGAAGAACTTTGAATCCTGGATTGCCGACGATATCGCCAGGCTGGGGGCGACCGTCGACAAGGTGCTGGGCGAAGCCCGCATCACCGCGCGCGAGGTGGAGAAGGTGTTTCTGACCGGCGGCACATCGTTCGTCCCCGCCGTCCGAAAGCTGTTCGCCGACCGGTTCGGCAACGAGCGGCTGATGTCGGGCGACCAGTTCGAGTCGATCGCCTACGGCCTCGCGCTGATCGGCCACAGTCCAGATCCCGATCGCTGGACCGCAGACGGTGGGCTGGCGCCGAAGGCGGGCGGGTAGGGCACCCTCTCGGC
Organism: Bradyrhizobium sp. B025; assembly: GCF_042257955.1. Lineage (NCBI taxonomy): Bacteria > Pseudomonadati > Pseudomonadota > Alphaproteobacteria > Hyphomicrobiales > Nitrobacteraceae > Bradyrhizobium > Bradyrhizobium sp. B025. The sequence continues at coordinate 2,752,317 of NZ_CP170150.1, forward strand.
CTTCATGGTTCGAGTCGCGCCGTGAGGCGGCGCTCCTCACCATGAGGGACCAAGACTTCGCCGCGAAGCACGACCTCATCCTGAGGAGCCCGCCAAAGCGGGCGTCTCGAAGGATCGGCCGCAAGGAAGCTCCCCACCCAGTCATTGCTATTGCTTGATGTCGGGCTCGACGAGCTTCGCGAGATTCCGTAGCGATTCCTGCCAGCCGAGATAGCAGGCTTCGGGTGGGATGAGGTCCGGAATGCCGGCCTGCGTGATGTCCACCTCGGTGCCGACCGAGACTTTCTTCAGCAGCACGGTCACCTGAATTTCGCCGGGCAGATTGGGGTCGTCGAACTTGTCAGTGTAGCGCAGACGTTCGCCGGGGACGAGCTCGAGATATTCGCCGCCGAAGGCGTGGCTGTTGCCCGTCGTGAAGTTCCGAAACGACATCTTGAACGTGCCCCCGACCTTCGGCTCGAAATGATGCACGGTGCAGGTGAAGCCGTTCGGCGGAAGCCATTTTGCCAGCGCATCGGCCTCGAGGAAGGCGCGATAGACTTTCTCGGGGCTGGTCGTGAGAACGCGGTGCAGGCGGACAGTGCTGGGCATGTTCATTCATCCTCTTGCATTGGCGGGCGCGACATCAACGTCTGTTGCCCGTTCATGATACGAGGACGAGCAAGACGTCGTCGACCCGACAGGACATCCCGATTTTTTTGAGGGGGGCTGGCCGTATGTTCCACACTGCGGCGATATCCTGCGGCGTTGCCGCAATTCTGCCCACGCATCTCCACTGACGTTCCGGCGGGATTCGACCGGGCGGCTTTTCATAGCGGCGAATTGACCAGCTCTATCCCGCGAAACCCCGATATCGCTGCGTTACGTCGGCGCCCTCAGGCCCGGAGAGCTGAGCCACGCGTCGATCTGGATGGCCGTCTCGTCCTGCCGCACCCTTCGCAGCAGCATCTCGCGGCGCCGGCCGGGAGGGAGTAAGCGGGCCTCGTCGCGCAGACGGCCGACCTCATTGACGAGCCGCTGTTTCAGAGTTTGACTTTGTTTGAAGCGACGCCGTTCCATGACAATGCTCCCCTTGTTCGGATGGGGGCGGGAGCGCAACTGGCGTTCTCATCACCGGTAGAAGCCACGGGCCGGGCGGTGATGAGGAAGCATACCCACAAATCCGTGGCGTGTATGTCTACTAAGACACGTTGTTCGCCCGGAAGTGTCGCGAGCTTCAACCGTTCCGCCGGAGCCGGCGCGCAATTAAATCCGGTCCAAGCCTTGTAACTGACCGTGATGGGGTATAGCCTGTCGCCATTCGTTCAGCCGCTGTGCCTTGTTGAATGCGCCCGCGGGCTCCTTTTTCCAGAGACATCGACGAATTGAATCGATTCTGCGTGAGCGTCACGCGGGTTACGCGCATGCGCGCTTTGGAGAAGAACAATGCCGACAGGTACAGTGAAGTGGTTTAACGGCCAGAAGGGCTTTGGATTCATTCAGCCCGACGACGGCGGCAACGACGTGTTCGTTCACGTCAGCGCGGTCGAGCGGGCTGGTCTTTCGGGTCTCGCCGAGGGCCAGAAGGTCAACTTCGAGGCCAAGACCGACAAGATGCGGGGCAAGGTCAGCGCTGAGAATCTCTCGCTGGCCTAAGCTCTCCAGTGCCGTTTCACGGATATACTGAAACGGCCATGCGACCCGCTCGATCCCTGGATTGAGCGGGTTTTGTCCGTTGCCAAACAGGGTGGAAGATGAGCGCCAGGAAATCGGCAGAACCTTCGCCCGCAGGCATCGCGCGTTCCAACCGCCAACGCCTGGCGGCTGAAGAGGGCGCGCGCGCGATGGCGGAAGCCGAACGGCAGTCCGCCGAACTCCGCAAGAACATGGCGCGGCTACGCGAGTTGCGGGAGGCCAAGGAAGCGGCCGACGCGGATATTCGCGCGTCGTTGCCGGCGCCTGTGCCGAAGAAGCGCGCGCGGAAATCGCCGCGCTAGAGCGTTTTCGAGCGAAGTGGATACCGGTTCGCGGCAGGAAAACGCGTCAAAACAAGAATCTAGAGCCCCGTTCCGATTCCATCGGAACGGGAAAGGCTCTAGTCGGGCTCGATAGCGCCGACGATCATTTCCGAGAGGGCCGGTCACATGCCAAAGAGTGCGGATCGTGCCTAGGATCAAGCCGGATGGCGGCGGCACAATCACCTTTTTCCTCGCGCTTGGCGCGGGTCGTCAGATGTGCCGGCTTGCCACCACGTTTCAGACGCAGAAACAGGCCTTCAGCTATCTTCAGAAGTACCGGACCGAGTTCGAGCGTATCGCGCGGATACGGCTGGCGTCCGGCGAACTTGAAGACGGGATCGTCGTGCTCTCGATGCTATAGGCCAAGCGCGCGCCGAACGTGACGCGCCCCTTCAGCCGCTCCCTATTCGGAGCGGTCACTCGGCTTGGTCTCGCGGGCCAATCGCTCCGCCTTCAGACGCTCACGGTTCTCGTTGAGGGCGTGCTGGTCCTTCGCATAGTCGCTCATCGGCTTGTGCGTGTTGGCGGGCTTGAACGCCTTGTTGGCTTCACGCTTGGCGCGATCAGAGGATTGATGTCTCAACATATCGACCTCGTTTGATCAACGGGCGTGGTCCCGGCAAGTGCTGGACGCGACGCCTCCCGCTCGCAAGCTGAGATGGGTCGACTTGTCACCCTCGGACGAGGAGGACAATTCTTCAGCGTTGGGCAGGTATTCTGCGAGGCGCTTGGTCACTCGCTGTGGAGGCGGCTCGCTCGCATTTTCGGGAGCGCGCCGGCAAAAGAATAACGGCCGGCGGCCGCATTTGTTCCCCCGGACCCATCCTCAATTCGGTGTCGGCTGGTTCATCGCAGCAAGCGTACCGATTGCGGGATGCAGTCCGTCTTGCCGCCAACAAAAAGGCCGCCGAAACCGGCGGCCTTTCGTGTCTCTGGTCGAACCGCTTACTCGGCGGCCTGCTTCTGCGGCGGGGCGAGCGCGCCGGACTTGTGGATGTCGGCGACCTGGTGGTCCGAGAAGCCGAGCACGGAGCGCAGGATCTCGTCGGTGTGCTCGCCGAGCAGCGGGGAGCGCTGCACGTCGCTGGGGCTATCCGACAGCTTGATCGGGTTGCCGACCGAGATGTACTTGCCGCGGGTGGGGTGGTCGACCTCGACCACGGTGCCGGTCGCGCGCAGCGACTGGTCCTCGGCGATCTCCTTCATCGACAGGATCGGGCCGCAGGGGATGTCGTCCTTGTTGAGGATCTCCATCGCCTCGAACTTGGTCTTGGTCATCGTCCACTGCTCGATGCGGGCGAAGATCTCGTTCAGCCGCGGCAGGCGGGCCGCCGGCTTGGCGTAGTTCGGGTCGGTCTTCCAGGTCGGCTCGCCGATCACGTCGCAGATCTTCTCCCAGACCGGCGCCTGGGTGATGAAGTAGATGTAGGCGTTGGGATCGGTCTCCCAGCCCTTGCACTTCAGGATGCGGCCGGGCTGGCCGCCGCCGGAGTCGTTGCCGGCGCGCGGCACGGCATCGCCGAACGGAATGCCTTCGCCGAACTGGCTGTATTCCCTAAGCGGGCCGTGGGCGAGGCGCTGCTGGTCGCGCAGCTTGACGCGGGCGAGGTTGAGCACGCCGTCCTGCATCGCGGCGGTGACGCGCTGGCCCTTGCCCGAATGCGTGCGCTGATAGAGCGCGGTGACGATGCCGAGCGCCAGATGCAGGCCGGTGCCGGAATCGCCGATCTGCGCGCCGGTCACGAGCGGCAGGCCGTCGCGGAAGCCGGTGGTGGAGGCGGCGCCGCCGGTGCACTGCGCGACGTTCTCATAGACCTTGCAGTCCTCGTACGGTCCGGGACCGAAGCCCTTGATCGAGGCGACGATCATCTTCGGATTGATCTGCTGGATCTTCTCCCAGGGGAAGCCCATGCGGTCGAGCACGCCGGGGCCGAAGTTTTCGACCAGCACGTCGCACTTCTTGATCAGCTCGGTGAGGACTTCCTTGCCCTTGGGGTTCTTGGTGTCGAGCGTGATCGAACGCTTGTTGTGGTTCAGCATGGTGAAATACAGGCTGTCCACGTTCGGGATGTCCTGCAACTGGCCGCGGGTGATGTCACCCACGCCCGGGCGTTCAACCTTGATCACGTCGGCGCCGAACCAGGCGAGCAGCTGCGTGCAGGTCGGTCCGGACTGGACGTGGGTGAAGTCGAGAATGCGAACGCCCGTGAGCGCTTTGGTCATCGTATTGCTCCGTATACTCTGTCTGCCCCTGCACCCGCAGGGAGTAATGGGTTGAAGGGGAGGACTTACTTCTTCTTCTGCAGGACGCTCTGCGGATTGAGGTTGCCGATGCGGCCGCTCTCCGAGCCTGCGGCCGGATCGATCACCGCGTTGATGAGCGTCGGCTTGCGTGAAGCCATCGCCTCGTTGACGGCGCGCTTGAGCTCGTCGGGCGAGGTGGCATTCACGCCGACGCCGCCGAAGGCTTCCATCATCTTGTCGTAGCGCGCGCCCTTGACGAACACGGTCGTCGCGGGATCCGCGTTGACGCTGTTGACGTCGGTGCCGCGATAGATGCCGTCATTGTTGAAGATGACGACGCAGATCGGAAGGTTGTAGCGGCAGATGGTCTCGACCTCCATGCCGGAGAAGCCGAATGCGCTGTCGCCTTCCACCGCGAGCACGGGGTGGCCGGTCTCCAGCGCGGCCGCAATCGCCTGGCCCATGCCGATGCCCATCACGCCCCAGGTGCCGACGTCGAGACGCTTGCGCGGCTTGTACATGTCGATGACGCCGCGGGCGAGGTCGAGCGTGTTGGCGCCCTCGTTGACCAGGATCGCCTCGGGGTGATCCTTGATGACGTTCTTCAGCACGCCGAGCGCGCCGTGATAGTCCATCGGCGACTTGTTGTTCATGAGCTTCGGCGCCATCTTGGCGACGTTCTCTTCGCGCTTGGATGAAATCGCCTTGGTCCAGTCGGCGGGCGGGGCGGTCCAGCCCGAAGCCATCGCCTGATTGAAGGCGGAGACGACCGAGCCGATGTCGCCGACGACGGGCGCGACGATCTCGACGTTGGAGTCCATTTCCCGCGGCTCGATGTCGACCTGGATGAACTTCTTGGGCGCTTCGCCCCAGCTCTTGCCCTTGCCGTGCGAGAGCAGCCAGTTCAGCCGCGCGCCGATCAGCATGACGACGTCGGATTCCTTCAGCACCGTCGAGCGAGCCGCGCCGGCGCACTGCGGATGCGTGTCGGGAAGGAGGCCCTTGGCCATGCTCATCGGCAGGAACGGTACGCCGCTCTTCTCGACGAAGCTCTTGATCTCCTCATCGGCCTGCGCGTAGGCCGCGCCCTTGCCGAGGATGATGAGCGGACGCTTTGCGCTCTTGAGCACGTCGAGCGCGCGCTTGACCGACGCGGGCGAGGGGATCTGCGCGGGTGCTGCGTCGATCACCTTGACCAGCGACTTCTGGCCGGCCTCGGCGTTCATCACCTGGCCGAACAGCTTTGCCGGCAGGTCGAGATAGACGCCGCCCGGACGGCCCGAGACCGCGGCGCGGATGGCGCGGGCAAAGCCGATGCCGATGTCCTGGGCGTGCAGCACGCGATAGGCCGCCTTGCACAGCGGCTTCGCAATCGCGAGCTGGTCCATTTCCTCGTAGTCGCCCTGCTGGAGGTCGACGATCTCGCGCTCCGAGGAGCCCGAGACCAGGATCATCGGGTAGCAGTTGGTGGTCGCGTGCGCGAGCGCGGTGAGACCGTTGAGGAAGCCGGGCGCGGAGACCGTGAGGCAGACGCCGGGCTTCTTGGTGAGGTAGCCGGCAATGCCCGCGGCATAGCCGGCGTTCTGCTCGTGGCGGAAGGAGATCACGCGAATGCCTGCGGCCTGCGCCATGCGGCCCAAGTCCGTGATCGGGATGCCCGGCACATTATAGATGGTGTTGATGCCGTTCAGCTTGAGCGCGTCGATGACGAGATGGAAGCCATCCGTCAATTCCTGCTCGGTGCCCGGTGCCTCGGACTTGGTCGCGGTGTTCAGCATGGGCCTTGTCTCCCTGGTCTCAATACTGGGGCGAATGTTTCGCCCTTCTGGTGAACGTTGCTAGGTAAAGAGTTCCTGACCGTGCGCTTCGACGTAAGCGGCAAGGCCAAGGGTGTGGTCGCGGGCGCGCTTCTCGGCGAGCTCGGTGTCGCGCGCTTCCAGTGCTTCGATCATGCCGAGATGCTCGGGCAGCGAGGTCGCGGTGCGGTCCTTGCGTCCGATGGTCAGCTGCCGGTAGCCGCGCACGTGCAGCAGCAGGTCGTTGGTGAGATCGACCAGCACGGGGGATTCCGACAGCGAGATCAGCGCCTGGTGGAAGGCGATGTTGGCGCGCGAATATTCCTCGACGTGATCCTCGGGCAGGCGGTCCTTGCCGAAGTCCTTGAAGAAGTCGCGCAGCGCCGTGATGTCCTTCTTGCGCGCGGTGGTGGTGATGAGGCGGGCCGCCATGCTCTCCAGCGCCGCCCAGGCGCGGATCATGTCGACGATCTCGCTCTTGGTCCGGCGCACCACCATGATGCCGCGGCGCGGAACCGTCTTCACGAATCCGTCCTGCTCGAGCATCGCGATCGCTTCGCGGATCGGTGTGCGGCTGACACCCAGGCGCTCGGACAGCGCGCGCTCGTCGAGCATCACCGGCTCGGGCGTCGAGTAGATGTCCATCTTGAGGATGGCTTCCTTCAAGGCGTCATACGCCTTGTTCTTGAAGCTGCTCTCCGGGGCAATACGAACGATTGCGATATCTGCCTCGGCCATGTTCGGCAACGCCTTGGTTGGTTTCCGCAGTGACACGACGAATCTCCTCCAGTGGGAGTCGTCTTTTACAGGATTATTAACGGGAAAGTTTTTGGCATACCACATGCCAGAATGTCAAGCTGCCTATTTTTTGCGGCGTTCCAGGGGGCGCCGCAGCTTGACAAATTGGCTTCTGGCATACCAAATGCCATCGCCAGCCATTTTTGATCCAAGCGGGCGGAGTATGCCACTCCGTTCCGCCGCATGGAACAGAGCGCGGCGAATGGCAAGCATCACGGGCAGCCGCAATACGCGCGCTTTGCAAAGAACGAACCAGGTCAAGGGAGAAGCCACATGTCCAATTCCAAAGATGCCGTCCGCAAGGTGCTCGACCAGGTCAAGGCGGACAACCGCACGAGCCTGACGGCGCCGGAAGGCAAGCTGGTCTGCGACGCCTACGGCATTCCGGTGCCGAAGGAGGGCGTGGCAAGGTCGGCGGGCGAGGCCGGCAAGATGGCTGCCTCGATGGGCTTCCCGGTCGTGATGAAGATCGTCTCGCCGGACATTCTCCACAAGACCGAAGCCGGCGGCGTCATCGTCGGCCTCAAGACGGCGGAGGATGCCGAGAAGGCCTACGAGACCATTCTCGGCAACGCCAAGAAGTACAAGGCCGATGCCAAGATCGAGGGCGTCCAGGTGCAGCAGATGCTAGCCGGCGGCACCGAGGTCATCGTCGGCTCGATCACCGACGGCTCGTTCGGCAAGCTGGTAGCCTTCGGCCTCGGCGGCGTGCTGGTCGAAGTGCTGAAGGACATCACCTTCCGCCTCGCGCCCGCGACCAAGGAAGACGCGCTCTCGATGCTCGACGGCATCCAGGCCCATGAGATCCTGAAGGGCGTGCGCGGCGGCGAGCCCGTGAACCGCACGGCGCTTGCCGACGTCATCGTCAAGGTCTCGCAGCTCGTCACCGATTTCCCGGAAATCGTCGAGCTCGACCTCAATCCGGTGTTCGCGACGGCGAAGAGCGCGATTGCGGCCGACGTGCGCATCGTCGTCGACTTCGCCTATGTGCCCAAGCCGAAGCCGCGCCCGACCGAAGAGATCGTAGCTGCCATGAGCCGCATCATGCAGCCGAAGGCGGTCGCCGTGGTCGGCGCCTCCGCCGAGGACGGCAAGATCGGCAACTCCGTGATGAAAAACCTCATCAACGGCGGCTACAAGGGCGACATCTATCCGATCCATCCCAAGGCCACCGAGATCCTCGGCTACAAGGCCTACAAGAGCGTCAAGGACGTGCCGGGTGTGATCGACACGGCGGTGTTCGCGATTCCCGCGAAGTTCGTGGCTGCTGCGCTGACCGAATGCGGCGAGAAGAAAATTCCGGGTGCGGTGCTGATCCCCTCGGGCTTCGCCGAGGCCGGCGCGCCGGAGTTGCAGGCCGAGATCGTCGAGGTCGGCAAGAAGTACGACATCCGCCTGATGGGGCCGAACATCTACGGCTTCTACTATACGCCCGCCAATCTCTGCGCGACCTTCTGCACCGCCTACGACGTCAAGGGCCACGCGGCGCTGTCGTCGCAGTCGGGCGGCATCGGCATGGCCATCATCGGCTTCTCGCGTTCGGCCAAGATGGGCGTTTCGGCGATCGTCGGCCTCGGCAACAAGTCCGACATCGACGAGGACGATCTGCTCGCCTTCTTCGAGCAGGATCCCAACACCAACCTGATCGCGCAGCACTGCGAGGACCTCAAGGACGGCCGCGCCTTCGCGGAAGCCGCCAAGCGCGTCTCCAAGAAGAAGCCGGTCGTCGTGCTCAAGGCCGGCCGCACCTCGGCCGGCGCCAAGGCGGCGTCCTCGCACACCGGCGCGCTCGCCGGTAACGACAAGATCTACGAGGACGTCCTGGCGCAGTCCGGCGTGATCCGCGCCCGCAGCTTGCGCCAGCTGCTCGAATTCGCCCGCGGCGTGCCGGTGCTGCCGACGCCGAAGGGCGAGAACGTGCTGATCATCACCGGTGCGGGCGGCTCGGGCGTGCTGCTGTCGGACTCCTGCGTCGACAACGGCCTGTCGCTGATGTCGATGCCGCCGGATCTGGATGCGGCCTTCCGCAAGTTCATCCCGCCGTTTGGAGCCGCCGGAAATCCTGTGGATATCACCGGTGGCGAGCCGCCGATCACCTACGTCAACACGGTGAAGCTCGGCCTGTCGGACGAGCGCATCCATTCGCTGATCCTCGGCTACTGGCACACCATCGTCACCCCGCCGATGGTGTTCGCCCGCAACATGGTCGAGGTGAAGAAGGAGATGGAGGCCAAGGGCTTCGTGAAGCCGATTGTGGCCTCGCTCGCCGGCGACGTCGAGGTCGAGGAAGCCGCCGAATATCTCTACCAGAACGGCATCCCGGCCTACGCCTATTCGACCGAACTGCCGGTCGAGGTCCTGGGTGCCAAGTACAAGTGGGCGCGCGGGGCAGGGCTGCTCTGAGCGTTATCTCTGACGTCATCCCGGGGCGACGCGAAGCGTCGAACTATGGTGCGCACTTGCGCACCTGAGGATCTCGAGATTCCGGGTCTGGTACGCCAGGCCCGCGCTGCGCGCAGTCCCGGCGCACCATCCCGGAATGACGGATGCACAAGCGGCAGGTCGCGATGAGCAAGAACGTGATCCGGCGCAAATCGCTCGAGCCCAGGTCGCCTTCGGAGGCCGACCATGACGCACGCGACGGCGGCGTGCAGTCCGTCGACCGCGCGCTGTCGATCCTCGAGACGCTGGCCGAAGACGACGAGGGCTATCGCCTCAGCGATCTCGCCGTGCGCACCGGCCTGTCGGCCTCCACCGTCCACCGCCTGCTGGCAACGCTCGAAAGCCGCCGCTTCGTGCAGTTCGACCGCGCCGAATCCAAATGGCATGTCGGGGTGCGCGGCTTCACGGTGGGCGCGAGCTTTGCCCGGCGGCGTAATTTCTCCACGCAGGCGATTCCCTATTTGCGCAAGCTGCGCGATCTCACCCGCGAGACCGCCAATCTCGCCGTCGTCGACGACGAGTTCATCATCGTGCTGACCCGCATGGAGAGCCGCGAGATCATGCGCTCGCTGACCCAGGTCGGCGGCCGCGTCGCCATGGTGACGTCGGGCGTCGGCAAGGCGGTGCTCGCAACCTATTCCGACGAGGACGTCGGCGCCGTCATCCGCCATCACGGCATGCCACGCCTGACCGAGAAATCGATCGTGCGGCCGAGCGACCTGTTCAAGGAGCTCGCGACGATCCGCAAGCAGGGCTTTGCGATCGATGACGAAGAGGCCTGCATGGGCCTGCGCTGTATTGCCGCAGTCGTCTACAACGACTGCGCCGAGCCGCTGGCGGCGATCTCCGTCTCCGGCATGACCAGCCGTCTGACCGACGACAGGCTGCCGGAAATCGGGCGAATTGTGCGCGATGTCGCCGGTGAGCTGACGGTCGCGCTCGGCGGGGTGATGCCGAACTCCCGCTGAAGGAACACCGGCGCCGTCGCTGGACAGCATCGGCCGTTTTGGCTGATATGCGACCAAACGACACAATGCGGCAGCTGATCAGCAACGTCCGCACGAGCCTGGAGAATGCCCTCATGTTTCGATTTCCCGCGCGCCTTGTCGGCGCAGCCGTTGCGCTGACCCTGGCGGCAGCCACGCCGAGCCTTGCCCAGCAGCTCGAGCTCAAGCTGATGGCGCCGGCGGCACCGGGCGGGGGCTGGGACCAGACCGCGCGCTCGATGCAGCAGGCGCTTGTCGCCGCGGGCGTCGCGCGCAGCGTGCAGGTCACCAACGTTCCCGGCGCCGGCGGCAGCGTCGGCATCGCGCAGTTCGTCAACGGCGCCAAGGGCGACGGCAACCAGCTGATGGTCAACGGCTTCGTCATGGTCGGCGCGCTCGCCATGAACAAGTCGCCGGTGACGCTCGAGCAGGTGACGCCGATCGCGCGCCTCACCGAGGAAATCCAGGTGATCGTGGTGCCCGCGAATTCGCCGATCAAGACGGCGCAGGATCTCGCCGCTGCGGTGAAGGCCGATATCGCCAAGGTGACCTTCGCCGGCGGCTCGGCCGGCGGCGTCGACCATGTCATGGCGGCACTGTTCGCCGGCGCCGATGCGAAGAAGATCAACTACATCCCGTTCTCCGGCGGCGGCGAGTCTCTGGCGGCGATCCTCGGCGGCAAGGTCACCGCGGGCATTTCGGGGATGAGCGAATATGAAGGGCAGATCAAATCCGGCAAGCTGCGCGCAATCGGCGTGACCTCGGAGAAGCGCATCGCGGGCAGCGACATCCCGACCTTCAAGGAGCAGGGCATCGACCTCGTGATCGCCAACTGGCGCTCGGTGGTCGCGCCTCCCGGCATCACCGCGGAGCAGCGCAAGACCTTGAGCGATGCGGTCGAGAAGATGGTGAAGTCGGACGCCTGGAAGGACATCCTCAAGCAAAAGGGCTGGGAGGACGCCTATCTCGGCGGCGACGCTTTCGCCGACTTCCTGAAGAAGGAAACGGTGCGCGTCACCGACGTGCTGAGGTCGGTCGGCCTGGTCAAGTCATGACCTCAGGCGATCCCGCCCAGCCGCCGCGGCGCGTCGATCGCGCCGGCATCGTCATCGCTGCACTGCTCGCAGGTCTTGCCGCGGTGCTGGTCTGGGACGCGCGCGGCCTGCAATCCACCACGATGTACGGGATGGGGCCGGAGGCGATGCCGGTGGTGATCGCCACCGGCCTCGCGCTGCTCGCGATCGGCAATCTCGTCGACGCGCTGCGCGGCAACCTGCCGGCGCGCGAGAGCGCCGATCCCGTGCCTGTGGTCTTGATCCTCGCCGGCCTTGCGCTGCTGATCGCCATCATCGGCTTCGGCGGTGGCTTCATCCTGGCGACGTCGGCGCTGTTCGTCACGACGTCGGCGGCGTTCGGACGCCGTGCCGTCCTTGTCGATTCCGTCATCGCGCTCGTGATGTCGACCCTCATCTATCTCGCGTTCGACCGGCTGTTGACGCTGAGCCTTCCCGCCGGCCCCCTGGAGCGACTGCTGTGATGGACACCTTCGCCGCGCTGGCGCACGGCATGGCGGTCGCCGTCCAGCCGATGAATCTGCTCTATGCGCTGATCGGCGTATTCCTGGGCACCGCCGTCGGCGTGCTGCCCGGCATCGGCCCGGCATTGACGGTCGCGCTGCTCTTGCCGGTGACGTACAAGCTCGATCCCGGCGGCTCGCTGATCATGTTTGCCGGCATCTATTATGGCGGCATGTATGGCGGCTCGACCACCGCGATCCTGATCAACACGCCCGGCGAGAGCGCCTCGATGGCGACCGCGCTCGAGGGCAACAAGATGGCCAAGGCCGGCCGCGGCGGGCCGGCGCTCGCGACCTCCGCGATCGGCTCCTTTGTCGCCGGCACCATCGCCACCATCGGGCTCGCCTTTCTCGCGCCGTGGCTGGTCGATTTCGCCGTGCGCTTCGGCCCCGAGGACTATTTCGCGCTGATGTGCGTCGCCTTCGTCACGGTGTCGGCGACCTTCGGCGATTCCCCGATCCGCGGCCTCACCAGCCTGTTCATCGGCCTGACGCTGGGCCTCGTCGGCATCGACAAGCTGACCGGTCAGGCCCGGCTCGCGTTCGGCGTCCCCGAGCTGCTCGACGGCGTCGAGGTGACGACGCTTGCGGTCGGTTTGTTCGCGGTGGGCGAGGCGCTCTACGTCGCATCGCGTCGTCACCACACCGAGGAGAAGCTCGAGCCGGTGCGCGGCTCGCTGTGGATGACGAAGGAAGACTGGAAGCGGTCGTGGAAGCCGTGGCTGCGCGGCACCATGTTCGGCTTCCCGATCGGTGCGCTGCCGGCGGGCGGCGCGGAGATCCCGACCTTCCTGTCCTATTCGACCGAGAAACGGCTGACGAAGCACCCGGAAGAATTCGGCAAGGGCGCGATCGAAGGCGTCGCAGGACCGGAGGCCGCCAACAACGCCTCGGCCGCCGGAACGCTGGTGCCACTCCTGACGCTGGGTTTGCCGACCTCGGCGACGGCCGCGATGATGCTGGCGGGCTTCCAGCAATACGGCCTCAATCCGGGGCCGCTGCTGTTCGCCGAGCGGCCGGACCTCGTGTGGGGCCTGATCGCGAGCCTCTTCATCGCCAATTGCATGCTGCTGGTGCTCAACCTGCCGCTGGTCGGGCTGTGGGTGCGGCTGCTCGCGATCCCGCAGCCGTGGCTCTATGCCGGCATCCTCGTGTTCGCGACCATGGGCACCATCGCGGCCAAGCCGTCGGTGGTCGAATTGTCGATGCTGGCGGGCTTCGGCGTGCTGGGCTTCCTGATGCGCCGGTTCGACTTTCCGATCGCGCCCGTCGTCGTCGGCCTGATCCTCGGCCCGATCGCCGAGAGCCAGTTGCGCAGAGCGCTTGCGATCAGCCTCGGCGATCCCATGACGCTGCTCCAGAGTCCGATCTCGGCGACGCTGCTCGTCATCGCGCTGGTTGCGCTGCTGGCCCCGTTCGTGCTGAAGGGGATGGGGCGCTTCAAGGCGAATGAGGACTAGCCGTCCCGGCGCGCGCGTCCTTGAATGCTGCGCCCAGCTCGTTGAGGAAACGCCATGCCGTCGGAACTCCGCTCGCCCCGTCTCGCCGTCCTGATCGATGCCGACAACGCCTCCGCAAAGATCGCGGATGGCCTGTTCGAGGAGATTGCCAAGATCGGCGAGGCCAGCGTTCGCCGCATCTATGGCGACTTCTCCAGCTCGCGGTCCAAGGGGTGGGCTGATATTCTGTCGAAGCACGCCATCATCCCGCAGCAGCAATTCGCCTATACGACGGGAAAGAACGCGTCCGACATCACCCTGGTCATCGACGCCATGGACCTGCTCCACAGCGGCCGGTTCGACGGCTTCTGCCTGGTGTCATCCGACAGCGACTTTACCCGTCTGGCCGCCCGCATCCGGGAACAGGGCGTCGACGTCTTCGGGTTCGGCGAGCAGAAGACGCCGGAAAGCTTCAGGCAGGCCTGCCGAAGGTTCGTCTACACCGAGAACCTGCTTGCCGCCCCGACGACCAACCAGGACGCCGCCGCAAGATCGACGTCGCTTCAGCCGCTTGATGCAGCGACCCCCATCATCAAGAAGGTCATCACCCAGATGGAGAGCGAGGACGGCTGGGTCGCGCTCGGGGAAGTCGGGCGGCAGCTCGCCAATCTGGCGTCCGATTTCGATCCGAGGACGTTCGGGTTCCGCAAGCTGAGCGACCTCGTGCGCAAGACGAACTCGTTCGAGATCGACGAGTCAAAGGGCCGCTCGATGCGGATTCGAGTCAAGCCCGCTGCCGCAGCGCCGCCGAGAAGGCGGAACCCGCGCAGGCCTGCAAGGGCGGCGACGGGCGGCTCGGCGCCTAAGGCGTAAGCAGGGCCTGCCGTTATATTTGCGCTTGCCCGCTATGGCGCGGGGCGTAACCATCGGTGGGCCGTAACGCCACGCGAGGGTCCCGATGACCAGACTTACCCGCTTCGCCGTCGCACCGCTGCATTCGATGACCCGGCGGCTGGCCGATGTCGCCTCCGCGCGCGTCGCGCCGGATCTCGTGGTCACCGGGGGCCGGGTGCTTTCGACCTATTCGGAGCGCATCCACGCGAACCGCGAGGTCTGGATCACCGGCGGCCGTGTCGCCGCGGTCAAGCCGGCTGGAACGGCCAAGAAGGCGTGGAGCGGCGTTGCCCTCTACGACGCGGCCGGCGGCATCATCGCGCCGGGGCTGGTCGATCCGCATATCCACATCGAATCCTCGATGGTGACGGCCTGTGCCTATGCCGAGGCAGCACTCCTCAACGGCACCACCACGATCTTCTGCGACAGCCACGAGATCGGCAACGTCATGGACGTCGCCGGCGTCGAGGCGATGCTGGAGGACGCGCGCGAGGCGCCGCTGTCGATCTTTTTGACGGTGCCGTCGACCGTCCCGGCCACGTCGGCGGAGCTTGAGACCGCGGGTGGCGACCTCACGCCGGACAAGATCGCCGGCCTGTTCGACCGTTGGCCCGAGGCGGTGGCGCTCGGCGAGAAGATGGATTTCGTGCCCGTCACGATGGGCGACGAGCGCAGCCACGCCATCCTCGCCGCCGCCTTGAAGCGCGGCCGGCCGGTGTCCGGTCACGTCTATGGCCGCGAGTTCGTCGCGGCCTATGCGGCGAGCGGCGTCACCGACACCCATGAGGCGATCGACCGCGACATCGCCGACGATCTGCTCGACGCCGGCGTCTGGGTGTTCCTGCGCGGTGGCCCGCCGACCACGCCCTGGCACTCGCTGCCGCAGGCGATCCGGACGATCACCGAGCTCGGGGCCTCGCACAAGCGCACCGCCGTGTGCACCGACGACCGCGACGCCGACGATCTCCTGCTGTTCGGCCTCGACTGGGTGGTGCGCGAGGCGGTGAAGGCGGGCATGTCGCCCGAACAGGCCTGGTCGATGGGCTCGCTGCACGGCGCCACCCGCTTCGGCATGGAGGGCGATATCGGCGGGCTCGGTGGCGGCCGCCGCGCCGATCTCGTGCTGATGGACGATCAGCTCAAGCCGCAATGCACCTGGTATGGCGGCGAGCTTGTGGTCGAGCACGGCAAGATCACGCCTCGGCTCGATCAGGCGCTGTCGCAGCGCTATCAATATCCGAAGGCGGCCTATGCGACCGTGAAGCTCCCGGAGAAGGTCAAGCTGACGCCGGAGCTGCCGGCGAAAGCCTGCACCGTCAACGCCATCAAGACCGCGCTGCCGGGCATCACCTTGATCCACGAGAAAGTCGCAATCGAGCCGGCCAAGGACTGGCCGACGCTGTTCGCACGCTACGGCCTGTGCTTCGTCACCGTCGTCGAGCGCCACGGCAAATCGGCCGGCAATGTCGCCTATGGCCTGCTGAAGGATTTTGGCCTGAAGCGTGGTGCGGTCGCCTCCAGCGTCGGGCACGACAGCCACAACATCATCGTTGCCGGAACCAACGAACCCGACATGCAGGTCGCGATCGCGGCGATCAAGGAGCACCAGGGCGCTGTCTGCGTCGTCGCCGACGGCAAGGTGAGAGCGCTGGTGCCGCTGCCGATCGCGGGGCTGTTGTCCGACAAGCGTGTCACGGAGGTGGCCGAGGAGGTCAAGGTGCTGAAGAAGGAATGGGCGGAAGCCGGTTGCACCATCCCCTACATGGGCTTCAATCTGATTCCGCTATCGGTCATTCCGGAAATTCGCATCACCGACAAGGGCCTCGTGCTGGTGCCGCAGATGGAGCTGGCGCCGCTGTTCGAGTGAAGCGCTTTCACGGATATCTCGATCTAACTGATTGACACGCCCACGATTTTTCCACGGCTGCCGCATCGTGGAAAATAAAATCGATCTCGTTGAGATCGCACCTTGCGCGCCCGATGATCTCGCTCGCTGACGCAACTTGAGCGAGGTCCGATATGGCGAAGATGCGAGCTATCGATGCGGCCGTGCGAATTCTGGAGAAGGAAGGCATCTCGACTGCCTTCGGCGTTCCAGGAGCCGCGATCAATCCGCTTTACTCGGCGTTGAAGAAGCGCGGCTCGATCCGCCATATCCTGGCGCGTCATGTCGAGGGCGCCTCGCACATGGCCGAGGGCTATACGCGGGCGAAGGCCGGCAATATCGGGGTCTGCATCGGTACGTCGGGGCCGGCCGGCACCGACATGATCACCGGGCTCTATTCGGCGATCGCCGATTCGATTCCGATCCTCTGCATCACCGGGCAGGCGCCGCGGGCGCGGCTCTACAAGGAGGATTTTCAGGCGGTCGATATCGAGTCGATCGCAAAGCCCGTGACCAAATGGGCGGTCACCGTGCGCGAGCCGGCGCTGGTGCCGCGGGTGTTCAGCCAGGCGTTTCACGTCATGCGCTCAGGGCGGCCGGGGCCGGTGCTGATCGACATGCCGCTCGACGTGCAGCTCGCCGAGATCGAGTTCGACGACGAGACCTATGAGCCGCTGCCGGTTTACAAGCCGGCCGCGACCCGCAAGCAGGTCGAGAAGGCGCTGGAGATGCTCAACGCGGCCGAGCGGCCGCTGATCGTGGCGGGCGGCGGCATCATCAACGCGGACGCCTCGGACCTCCTGGTCGAATTCGCCGAGATCGCCAATGTGCCGGTCGTGCCGACGCTGATGGGGTGGGGCGCGATCCCCGACGATCACGTGCTGATGGCCGGCATGGTCGGCCTTCAGACCAGTCACCGCTACGGCAACGCCACGATGCTCGAATCGGATTTCGTGCTCGGCATCGGCAACCGCTGGGCCAACCGCCACACCGGCTCGGTCGAGACCTACACCAAGGGCCGCACCTTCGTGCATGTCGACATCGAGCCGACGCAGATCGGGCGGGTGTTCAATCCCGATCTCGGCATCGTCTCGGACGCCAAGGCCGCGCTCGAACTCTTCGTCGCCGTCGCCAGGGAGTGGCGGAGGTCAGGCAGGCTCCGCGAGCGCCAGGCGTGGCCCGCGGCCTGCCGCGATCGCAAGCGCTCGATGCTGCGCAAGAGCCATTTCGACAATGTCCCGATCAAGCCGCAGCGCGTCTATGAGGAGATGAACAAGGCATTCGGCCGCGACACCACCTATGTCACCGTGATCGGCCTGTCGCAGATCGCGGGTGCGCAGTTCCTCGGCGTCTACAAGCCGCGCAACTGGATCAATGCGGGGCAGGCGGGGCCGCTGGGCTGGACGCTGCCCGCGGCGCTCGGCGTGCGCGCGGCCTGCCCGGATCGCGACATCGTCGCGCTGTCAGGCGATTACGATTTCCAGTTCCTGATCGAGGAGCTCGCGGTCGGGGCGCAGTTCAACCTGCCCTACATCCACGTCGTCGTGAACAATTCCTATCTCGGCCTGATCCGCCAGGCCCAGCGCGGCTTCGACATGGACTACCACGTCCAGCTCTCGTTCGAGAACATCAACGCGCCCGAGCTCGGCGGCTATGGTGTCGACCATGTCGCAGTCGCCGAAGGCCTCGGCTGCAAGGCGATCCGCGTCACCGATCCCAAGGACTCGCAGGCCGCGTTTGCGACGGCGCGCGAGCTGATGGCGAAGCACCGCGTGCCCGTGGTGGTCGAGTTCATTCTCGAACGCGTCACCAACATCGCGATGGGGACGGAGATCGACAACATCGTCGAGTTCGAGGAGGTGCTGGACCTGGCTCTCGACGAGGTCGGGACCAAGCGGCCCGGCGTGCTTCAGCCGGCGGAATAGGGGACAGCATCATGCCGAAGTTTGCCGCCAACCTCACCATGCTCTTCAACGAGATGCCGTTCCTCGACCGCTTCGCCGCGGCGAAAGCGGCGGGCTTTGCCGGGGTCGAATATCTCTTCCCCTATGATTTCGACAAGGCGCAGCTCCGAGAGCAGCTCGAGGCCCACGGGCTGACGCAGGTGCTGCACAATCTACCGGCCGGCAATTGGGCCGGGGGCGAGCGCGGCATCGCGATCCTGCCAGACCGCACCGCCGAATTCCGCGACGGCGTGTTCCGCGCCATCGATTATGCCAAGGCGCTCGATTGCGACCAGCTCAACTGCCTCGTCGGCATCGCGCCTGTTGATGCCGATCCGCGCGAGCTCAACGAGACGCTGGTCGGCAATCTACGCTTTGCCGCCTCGACGCTGGCGCGGGAGAACATCAGGCTGCTGGTCGAGCCGATCAATACGCTCGACATTCCCGGCTTCCACCTCAACGGCACCGAGCAGGCGGTGCAGCTCATCTCCGAGGTGCGGTCGAACAATTTGTTCATCCAGTACGACATCTACCACATGCAGATCATGGAGGGCGATCTCGCCCGCACCATGCAGGAATATCTCCCCCAGATCGCCCACGTCCAGCTTGCCGACAATCCCGGCCGTCACGAGCCGGGCACCGGCGAGATCAACTACCCCTTCCTGTTCCGCCACCTCGACGCGATCGGCTATCGCGGCTGGATCGGCTGCGAATACAAGCCGCGCACCACGACGCTGGAAGGCCTGTCCTGGCACGCGGCGCAGACCTTCGAGACGTAGTCATAGCCACGGTCACGGTGCGCTCCCTCTCCCGCTTGCGGGAGAGGGCTGGGGTGGGGGGCCTCCGCAATGGGGCTCGTGAGATGCGTCGATAATCCCAATGCGGACAGAACCCTCACCCGGCGCTTCGCGCGCACCTCTCCCGCAAGCGGGAGAGGTGCACCGAGCCCGCGGATCGACTTAGCCTGAACAAAGAGGAATGATTTGACATGATCGACATCGGCTTTATCGGACTTGGCACCATGGGACGGCCGATGGCCGGCCATCTTCTGGCCGCGGGCCATCGCGTGCTCCTGCACGACGTTGCGCCGGTGTCGCCCGAGCTGATCGCGGCGGGCGGCATCGCCTGCAAGTCGGGCAGGGAGGTCGCGGAGGAGGCGGATGCCGTCATCATCATGGTGCCGGATACGCCGCATGTTGAGGCTGTGCTGTTCGGCAAGGACGGCGTCGCGAGCGGCATCTCCAAGGGTAAGATCGTCGTCGACATGAGCTCGATCTCGCCGCTGGCGACGAAGGAGTTTGCCAAGAAGATCGAGGCGCTGGGTGCGGACTATCTCGATGCGCCAGTATCGGGCGGGGAGGTCGGGGCGAAAGCTGCGAGCCTCACCATCATGGTCGGCGGGCCGGAGCGGGCCTTTGGCACCATGAAGCCGATCTTCGACAGGATGGGCAAGAACATCACGCATGTCGGCGCCAATGGCGACGGACAGACCACGAAGGTCGCCAATCAGATCATCGTCGCGCTGACGATCGAGGCGGTGAGCGAAGCGCTGCTGTTCGCATCGAAGGCCGGGGCGAACCCCGCGCTGGTGCGCAAGGCGCTGATGGGCGGCTTTGCCTCGTCGCGGATTCTCGAAGTGCATGGCGAGCGCATGGTAAAGCGCAATTTCGATCCCGGCTTCCGCATCGAGCTGCACCAGAAGGATCTCAATCTCGCGCTCGAAGGCGCTCGCTCGCTCGGACTGTCGCTGCCGAGCACAGCGGTGGCGCAGCAATTGTTCTCATCCTGCACCGCGCATGGCGGCAAGGGCTGGGATCATTCGGCGATGGTGCGCGCGCTGGAACTGATGGCGGGGCACGAGATCGCCGCGGCGTAAGCGTTACGCGGGAACACTCTCCAGATTTGACCTGTCTTTCGTCCCGCGGGAACCGGAACAATGGTCCGCTCCCGCGGGTTGGGAGTGCATGACAATCACTGGAGAGATAAGCGCATGAAAACCCGTCTTGCGATTTCGTTGGCTGCCGCGTCCCTGCTGGCGTCGAGTGCGGCCTTTGCTCAGTCGACGACCGAAGAGGGCGCAAGGAACGGCGCGCGTGCGGGCGGCGATATCGGTGGTCCGGTCGGAGCGATGGTCGGCGGCACCGTCGGTGCGGCCGTCGGCGCCGGCCTCGAAATCCCGAATGCGATCCTGGGCGGAATCCCGCGCGATGACTCTGTCGTGATCCACGAGCGCGTCGTGGTCGGCGAGCCGCTGCCCCCGACCGTGGTGCTGCGTCCCGTGCCGAACTACACCGAATATCGCTATGCGGTCGTGAACGACCGCCGCGTCATCGTCGAGCCGCGGACGCGCCGCGTCGTCAAGATCATCGACTGACCGGCATCGGCGTTGAGTGAAAACGGGCCCTGCGGAGCGTCACTCCGCGGGGCCTTCGCTTGTGACGGATACGCTGGGGCGTAGGCGTGTCATGACCCAATCGGCTGCGGCTGCGAGCGCAAAGCCGGCGCAGGCGGTGGCGGCATCGACCAGAAAATCCTCCAGCCGTGCATGGCGTCCCGGCGTCCAGAACTGCATCAGCTCGAGCAGGCCGATCAGGATGACCGAGACGGCCGCCGCTGCCAGGCGTCGCTTCCGATAGGCGAGGCCGAAGGCCAGCCCGACCAGGATGAAGGCGAGCGCATGCTCGCCGTCCTGGCCGAGGTCGGAATGGGGGCGCAGGCCGGGCGGACCGAGGGTTGCAAAGGCAACGGCCGCAGCGAGCAGCCAGGCAAAGGCACGAACCAAAATGGACATCCGCACCGCTTAGCACGGTTTTGCAGGGCCTGCGCGGGCTACGGATCAGATCGCCGTGTAGTTAATGACGAAACGTTAAAGTGGCTCGCGCACGCCGAGGCCCTGCATGAAACGCTCCCGGATCTGCACGGGATCGCGCCGGGTGGTGCCGACGCCCGGCTTGTCGTCGATGCGGACCGCGATCAGGCTCGGCTCGGGGGCCGACATGGCCTCCTCGACCAGGCGCTCGAAATCCTCCTCGTCGGCGGCCCAGGCGCTGTTGGCGAGCCCCGAGCCGGCGGCGATGGCGACGATATCGGCGACGTCAGCGGCCGGCGTCGGCTGCGCGCCGGTGATCTGGTAGATGCCGTTGTCCATCACGATCATGATCAGGTTCTTCGGCTTCAACGCCGCAATCGTCGAGAGTGCGCCGAGCTGCATCAGCAGCGAGCCGTCGCCTTCGAGCGCGAAGACGCGGCGCTCCGGCTGCGCCAGCGCAACGCCGAGCGCGATCGGGAAGGCGAGCCCCATGCTGCCGAGCATGTAGAAATTCTGCGGGCGGTGGCCGGCGGCCCAGAGGTCGAAATTGGTATTGCCGATGCCGCCGATCACGGCCTCCTCGTGCTTGAGCTTTGCGATCAGGCGCGAAGTCACGTCGAAGCGGTTCATCACCTTGGTGTTGCGCGTGTTCATGTTTGAACTCATTTGGCCGGCCTCACTTGTCGAAGACCTTGCCGCCGGTGAGCAGCGGGTTGAGGATCAGGGCCACCGGCGCTTGCGTGGTGATCGCTTGCTTGATCGAGCGGTCGGCGATGAATTCAAGCTCGTCGAGCCGGGTGATGGTGTGATGCTCCAGCGCCAGCGAATCCAGCACCGGGCGCATGGTGCGGCAGACCAGCGACTGGCCGTAGTTGAACTCGCCGAGCGTGCCGCGCTCGGACACGAACATGATCAGCGGGATCTGGTAGGGCACCGCGAGCGAGGCGAGCACGTTGGCGAGCGTCGCAAAGCCCGAGGTCTGCATCAGCACCGCGCCGCGCCGTCCGCCCATCCAGGCGCCCGAGACGATGCCGACGGCTTCCTCCTCGCGGGCGGTGGCGAAGGTGGTGAAGAAGGGATCGGCATGCAGGTTCTTGATCAGCGGCGTGAGCACGCGGTCGGGCACGTAAGGGATCAGGCTGATCTCGTTCCGCTTCAAGGTCTGCAGGACGATGCCGTGCCAGCTCCCGTCGCCGGACCCCTGCGTCGAGGTCTGCTGTTCCGCAATCGCCATTGCGCTCTCCCTTGGCGTATTCCTTGGGCCGCGCATGCTTCTTGGTCTTTGCCATTGCCCTGGCCGTCGCGGCGATCCGCCGAACTTGACGCAGGCCGCGGGATTGTCAACATGTCCGGGCCGGCACCGTGATCTGCGCCAGGCGGCCTGCCGTGGCCGGCACCGCCATGTCATAAGCGGCGACAATGAGAAATTGGGAGGAAGGCATGGACGGGCGCGCGCCGCGCTGACCTTGTGGGCCTCCTCGAGAGAGCCGGAAGGGTCCTGATGTCCGTCAACAACAAGCGCGTCTTCTACGTCAAATATCTGGCCAATCCGATCTATATCGACATCCTCAAGGCGCGGCCCGACGTCCGGCTCGACCGCATCGAGAACGAGAGCCCCGAAGACTTCTATGCGCCGATCCTCTCGGCCGCCCATGTCTACCAGATCGGCGCGGCCCGCGACGAGCTCGCCCCGCACTTCCATGTCGATGCCGCCTTCCTGAAACGGACGCCGAATTTGCTGCTCGTCTCCAGCAACGGCGCGGGCTTCGATCCCGTTGACGTCGAAGCCTGTACCGATGCGGGCGTGCTGGTCGTCAACCAGTCCGGCGGCAACGCCCATTCGGTCGCCGAGCATGCGCTGGCGATGATGCTGACGCTGTCCAAGCGCATCATCCAGTCCGACCGTCGCCTGCGCCGCGAGCGCGACGTCAATCGCAACGACCTCGTCGGCAACGAGGTCGAGCACAAGACCGTCGGCATCATCGGCCTCGGCAATGTCGGCCGCCGCATCGCCGCGCTGTGCAAGGGATTGCTCGGCATGAAGGTGCTGGCCTATGACCCGTATCTAACCGCCGAAGTGATGGCCGAGCGCGGCGGCGAGAAGGTCGAGCTCGACGAGCTGCTGCGCCGCGCCGACTTCGTCTCGATCTCCTGCCCGCTCAACAAGGGCAGCCGCAACATGATCAGCGTGCGTGAATTCGCGCTGATGCAGCCGCATGCCTATTTCATCACCACCGCGCGCGGCTTCATCCACGACGAGGACGCGCTGCTCCAGGCGCTGCGCGACAAGCGCATTGCGGGGGCCGGTCTCGACGTCTGGTCCAAGGAGCCGCCGCCGCCCGAGCATCCGCTGCTCCAGTTCGACAACGTGCTGGCGAGCCCGCATACCGCGGGCGTGACGACCGAGGCGCGCCAGAACATGGGCCGCATCGCCGCCGAGCAGGTGCTGGACACGCTCGACGGCAAGCGCCCGCCGCGCATCATCAATCCCGAGGTCTGGCCGCGCTACGCCGAGCGCTTCAAGCAGGCGTTCGGCGTGATGCCCGGGTAGGGACGCGCACGACGTTTGATTGCGCTCCAGTCATTGGTTACCGCGATGAAAATACAAAGTGGCGCATCTTATCGATTGCGTGAGGGAACGCGTATGACTTGTCCTGTAGATGAAAGGCCATGAGCATATTTTCGATTGCGACGTCCGGACTTTCTGCGGCGAGCCTGCGCGTGAACGTGGCCGCGAGCAACATCGCCAATATCAGCACGACCGGCCCGCTGCCAGCATCAGTTGGATCGAGCACATCGGCCGGTGCGGGCAGTTCGGGCATTGCTCCGACCTTTCCCGCGGCTTATGTGCCGCTGCGCGTCGATCAGGTCTCCCAATCGAGCGGCTCGACGCCCGGCGGTACGGTCGCGACCGTGTCGGCGGTTTCGCCGAGCTATATCGCACAGTCGGATCCGAGCGCTCCCTTCGCAAACGAGGACGGCCTGGTCGCAGCGCCGAATGTCGATCTCGCCAACGAATTCGTTGAACTGGCGACCGCGAAGTACAGCTTCATTGCCAATGCGAAGGTCATTCAAGCCTACGCCGAGACGACAGAGTCGCTGCTCGATATCAAGACGTAATGGTTGACGTCGGCCCGTGCGCCCGGTGTCGCGCGCGCCTTCCGCGAGGCTTTGGGCAAGGCGGGGCGGCTGACGGATCGAACCGGCGCCTGGACCGGTGGCGGGAACCGTTGCCGGCCTTGATCCCGGTCAAAATCTGCCTCCCCGAAACCGGGTAAATGGGATTAGAGTGCTGCCGAGGCAGCAGGAGGTCCCATGTCCACTTATGTCGTCAGGTTCATGAAGGACGTGCTCGGGGAGTACGGCCGGCAGATCGAGGTCTGCCAGGGCACGCTCGAGATCGACGCCGCCGACGAGGACGAGGCCAGGGAACGGGCGAAGGCGCGGTTTTGCAAGGACCAGGCGTTGTGTGACTGGTCGCTGCATGCCGATCGGATCCACGTCAGACCGGCCGACTTCCCCTCGTAAGGCTTACCGGCCGGGTGCCGTTGCCGGCGGCGGCGCGGTTGCGCCCGCGCCGAGCGAGCGTTGCACCATGACGGTGTCGGACCAGCGGCCGTGCCGGTAGGCGACGCCGCAGAGTAGGCCGGCGCGCGCGAAACCGAACTTTTCGTGCAGCGCCAGCGAGGGCGCGTTGTCGGCGTCGATATAGCCGATCATCTGGCGGAAGCCGGCCGCCGCACAAACATCGACCAGCTCCTGGAGCAATAGCCGTCCGACGCAGCGGCCGAGATGCGCGTGGTGGACGTAGATCGAGTGCTTGGCGGTGTAGCGATAGGCCGGGCGCTTGCGGAACAGCACCGCATAGGCGTAGCCGACCACCTCGCCGCGATAGGTCGCAACCAGATGCGGCAGGCGGGTCTGCTTCAGGTTCTTGCGCCGGTCGCGCAGATCGTCCGGCTCCGGTGCGCCGGTTCCCTCGACATCGCGCGGCACGCCGTTGCGGACATGATGGCGGTAGATCGCCAGCATCGCCTCGACATCGCTCTCGCGCGAGGGGCGGACCTGGACCGGCTCGTCATCCGCGCGGATTGCGGCTGTTTCGTTCATCGGCACCTACTCGGCAACGACGTAAGTATAGAGCCCGATACGGCCCTGGGCATCGATCTCCTTGTAGACGCCCTGGATTTCGACGTCGAAGCCCGGGAACGTGTTGAAGCAGGTCTCGAACATCTTGAGATAGTCGACCATGGGCTTGGCGCGTTCCGTCAGCCGCTCGCCGGGCACGATGGTGGCGATGCCGGGCGGGTAGACCACGAAGGGCGTGGTGGCGATGCGGCCCGCGATCGCCTCGATCGGCAGATAGTCGACGTCGTTGCGGAACAAATAGCGGGCGGCATCGCGGGGCGACATCGCGATCTCGGGCATGTGCTCGGGCATGAACTGCCGCGCCTGGAGCGCGCTGACATCGGCGGCGCGGAAGAAACGGTGCATGTCGCCGCAGAGATCGCGCAGCCGCACGCCGGCATAGCGCGCCTGCCGCCGCTGGTAGAATTCCGGGATTGCGTCCGCCAGCAACGCATTGTCGTCGTGCAGCCTCTTGAAGGCGACGAGGCCGGAGATCAGCGTGCCGGCCTTGCTCGCCTCGACGCCGGGAGTGAGCAGGAAGAGCAGGGAGTTGAGGTCGTTCTTCTCGGGTACGATGCGGTTCTCGCGCAGATATTGCGCGACGACGGGGGCGGGGATGCCGTGCTCGGCATAGGCGCCGGTGGTGCGATCGAAGCCGGGCGTGAGCAGCGTCAGCTTGTTCGGATCGGTCATGGCAAAGCCTTCCGCGAGATCGGGAAAGGCGTGCCAGTTGGTATCCGGAGAGAGTTGCCACAGCGCGGGATTGGTGGCGAGTTCGTCGGTGGACAGCGTCTCCCAGGCGACATTGTGGGCGGCGCCGGGACGGCTGACGTCGGGAATGGCGACGCGATCCGGGACGAAGGGCTCGAAGAACCAGCGCCGATCGGGGTTCTGCTCCTTCTCCTCGAACTCACGCCGCATCGCGCGGATCTTCTTGCGCAGCTCGATGCCGAGCCGGATCGTGTCGTCCCACAGCACTTCGCCGGAGAGCCCCTTCATCATCTGCGCGCCGACGTCGAGGGATGCGAACAGCGGATAGAACGGTGACGTGGAAGCGTGCTGCATGAAGCTTTCGTTGAAGCGGCGATGCTCGACGCGCCGCTTCTGGCCGCGGATGTGACGGTCCTTGATGTGGATTTGCGAGGCCTGCGAGAAGCTCGCGAGCTGCTTGTGGGTCGACTGCGTCGCGATGATGCCGGGCGCTTCCGGGGGAAGGTTCGCGAGGCCCATGGCGAAGCGGCCGGCATAGAGGGGGTGGAATTTCATGAAGCCGGCCCAGGCCTCGTCGAACAGGATGTATTCGCAGAGATGGCCGATGCGCTTCAGGATCATCTCGGCGCTGTGGATCGAGCCGTCATAGGTGCACTGCTCGACCACGGCGACGCGGAACGGCCGTTCCTTGCGCCAGGCGTCGCGATCCCTGACCAGCGGATGGCTGCGGATCGCCTCGCGCAGGGCCTTCTCATCGAGCATGTCCCAGCGCATCGGGCCGATCAGGCCCCAGGCGTTGCGGATGGTCGGGACGTAGACCGGGATGCCGCCATTGATCATCAGCGCGCCGTGATGGGCGGCCTTGTGGTTGTTGCGGTCGAACAGCACGAGGTCGCCGTCGGTGACGAGCGCGCCGAGCGCGACCTTGTTCGAGGTCGAGGTGCCGTTGAGCACGAAATAGGTCTTCTCCGCGCCGAAGATCGCTGCTGCTTCCTTCTGCGCCTTCAGCGCCGGGCCCTCATGGGTAAGGAGGTCGCCGAGGTCGAGCACGGAATTGTCGAGGTCGTCGCGGAACACGGATTCGCCGAGATGCTCGACGAACACCCGGCCGATCGGGCTGCGATTGTAGAACACGCCGCCATTGTGGCCCGGACAGGTCCAGAGCTGGTTGCCTTCCTCGGCATAGTCGACCAGCGCGCCGAAGAACGGCGTCTTCAGTGTCTCGGCATATTGCTTGAGCCGGCTGATCAGGTTCTTGGCGATGAAGGTCGGCGTCTCCTCGGAAAGGAAGACATAGCCGTCGATGAAGTCGAGCACCTCGACCGGCAAATCCTCGAACCGCTTGCGCCGGATCAGGAGGATGATCGGGAAGTCGAGGCCGCGGCGCCGCATCAAATTGATCAGCGCCGAGGTCTTGCCCTCCAGGCCCTTCTTGCCCCAATCCACCACCATGCAGCCGATCGCGGCGTCGGTCTGCACCGCGATCTCCGCGTCCTCCAGCTTGCGGGCCCGGACGACCTCGAAGCCGGAGCGCTGGATCTCCTCGATGATCTGGTTGAAGCGGACGCCTTCGAGGTCGTCGGCGTCGAACACGGGTGCGGCGAACAGGAAGTTGAAGCGCTTGAAATAGTCCATTGTCTGTCCCGAATGTACTGGAGACACAGCTCTCGGCACATTCGATGACAGTTGGATGACATGAGCTGCGGCTGGCGTTTCGCCTCTCCCCGCTTGCGGGGAGAGGCGGATTGCGCAGCAATCCGGGCGAGGGGGAGCTTCCGCGAGTCCGACTATCGCCGCCTTTGTGGGTGCAGCCCCTCACCCCAAGCCCTCTCCCGTAAGAACGGGGAGAGGGAGAAGTCCGCTACCGCTTGGCCTCGCTGAACACCACCGTCGGCACCGCGCGGTTGACGACTTCACGCAGCGCAAAGCTCGATTGCACCCGCGCGACGCGCGGCAGGCGTGACAGCTCGGTGCGGTGGATGCGCTCGAAATCCTGGATGTCGCGCGCGAGCACGATCAGGATGTAGTCGTCGGTGCCCGACATCAGGAAGCAACGCACGACGGAGGGGCATTTCACCACCTCCGCCTCGAACGCTTTCAGCGCCTCGTCGCTCTGGCTCTCCAGCGCAATGCGCACCAGCACCGTCGTGGTGAGGCCGAACTGCGCCAGGTCGAGCGCGGCCTGATAGGCCTGGATGTAGCCGTCGTCCTCCAGCGCCTTTTGCCGCCGCGCCAGCGCCGTGCTGGATAGTCCGACCTTGTTGGCAAGCTCGGTGTGGCTGGCCCGCGCGTTGGTCGTGAGTTCCGCGAGGATGGCGAGGTCTTTCCGGTCGAGGGCCAATGTTTCGTTTCCAGCGTGAAAGGGCACTTCGGCGCCGGAAACCGGCGCGGAGATCGCGAAACTAGCTGATATTTGCACGAAACCAAACTGGACCCGTCGCTACCATGGCGAGGTGAATCAAGACGTTGGAAGGAGCCCAGGATGCGTGTCGGTGTGCCCAAGGAGATCAAGGTGCAGGAATATCGCGTCGGGCTCACCCCGGGCGCGGTCCGTGAATATGTCGCGGCCGGGCATCAGGTGACGGTCGAGACAGGCGCTGGCAGCGGCATCGGTGCTTCGGACGAGGTCTATCGGCGGGCAGGGGCGGAGATCGCCGGGAGCGCCCGCGACGTCTTCGCCAGTTCCGACATGATCGTGAAGGTGAAGGAGCCGCAGAAGAGCGAATGGACCCAGCTTCGCGAAAGCCAGATCCTGTTTACTTACCTCCATCTTGCACCGGACCCCGAACAGGCCAAGGGCTTGCTCGCCTCCGGCTGTACGGCGATCGCCTATGAAACCGTCACCGACGCGGCCGGTCACCTCCCCCTGCTTGCGCCGATGAGCGAAGTCGCCGGCCGCCTCGCCATCGAGGCCGCTGGCGCCGCGCTCAAGCGGTCGGCCGGCGGTCGCGGGCTCTTGCTGGGCGGCGTGCCCGGCGTGCAGCCGGCGCGGGTCGTCGTGCTCGGCGGCGGCGTGGTGGGAACACAGGCCGCGCGCATGGCCGCGGGCCTTGGCGCGGAGGTCACGGTGATCGATCGCTCGATTCCCCGGCTGCGCGAGCTGGATGATGTCTTTCTCGGACGGGTGCGCACCCGGTTTTCAACCATCGAGGCGGTCGAGGAGGAGGTCTTTGCCGCCGACGTCGTGATCGGTGCGGTGCTGGTGCCGGGCGCGAGCGCGCCCAAACTCGTCACGCGCGCGATGCTCAAATCGATGCGGCCGGGCGCCGTGCTGGTCGACGTCGCCATCGACCAGGGCGGTTGCTTCGAGACGTCGCATGCGACCACGCACACGGACCCGACCTACGAGGTCGACGGCGTCGTGCACTACTGCGTCGCCAACATGCCGGGTGCGGTGCCTGTCACGTCGAGCCAGGCCCTGAACAATGCGACGCTGCCGTTCGGCCTGATGCTCGCGAACAAGGGTTTTGCGGCGGTGCTGGAGAACCCGCATTTGCGCAACGGCCTGAATGTCCACCGTGGCCGCATCACCAACAAGGCGGTGGCCGAAAGCCTCGGGCTGGAATTCGCTCCGGTGGAGAGCGGGCTCGCGGCGTAGAGTTTATTTTAGTCCGGCTTGCGGTGGCGGCTGCCGAGCGCGGCTTCGATCGTCTCGGGCTTCTCGATGCGTTCGATCAGCATGTCGATGCGGTCGCCGCCCCAGAACAGCTCGCCGTTGAACACCATGGTGGGCACGCCAAATACGCCGAGCGCTTCGGCCTCATCGATGATGCGGTCGTGCTCGGCGCGGGCAGAGCCCTGGACGTAGAGTTCGAATTCGCTCGCCGAGCCGCCGCGCGATGTGATGACATCGCTGATCGCGGCGAGATCGTCGATCTCCAGCTCATGGCTCCAGAATTTGCGGAACACCGTGTCGTGGTACGGACGGAAGAAGCCGTGCCGTTGGGCGAACAGCATCCCGACGCTGGAATAGAAGGCGTCGTAGATCCGCCGCGGCCCCTTCATGACGAGCCCTTGCGCATTGGCATAACGTCGCGCGTCCATATAGGCGTAGCGCACCTTGCGCCAGAAATGCGGCGTGCGCTCCTCGACCGTCCCCATGAACTCGGCGATGCGCAGTGTGTAAGGCAGCCATTCCAGCTCGACGCCATGCGTCTCCTCAAGCTCGAACAGGCGCTTGTTGGCCACGAACGCGTAGGGGCTCTTGTAGTCGGTGTAGACGCGGACAATCGGCTTGGGCATTGGCGACTTCCTTTCGAACGCGCGGCGTTGCCTGCGATACGGGAGGCTCATGCCGCATATTCCGTCATTGCGAGCGCAGCGAAGCAATCCAGACTGTCCCCGCGGAAAGATTCTGGATTGCTTCGCTGCGCTCGCAATGACGACGTGGCGAGAGTGCAGCGCCAACGCTACAGCTGGTCCGTGGCGGCAACAATTACCCCTTTGTCAGCCTGTACTGCCCAAGATCCGGATCATGCGTCATGCGCCAGTAATCCACGAAGCGCCAAGGCATGGCGGAAAACACGCGGCCGCTTGAGTTGCGATAGTAAGTCGTCATGCCCGGATGGGTCCAGATCATGCCCTCGTGCTCGGCGTCGACCTTGCGGACGTAATCGTCGAGCACGTCCGGACGGACGTCGATCGCTGCGACATCGCGCGCGATCATGTCGGCGAGGCACGCCGAGATGTAGCGGCTCTGGCACTCCGACTGGAAGATGACGCTGCCGCCATGCGCGGGACCTGAGTTCGGGCCGAGCATGCAGAAGAAGTTGGGGAAATCAGGCACGGTAAGGCCGAGGAACGCGGTCGGATTGTCGTTGCCCCAGGCCTCGCGCAAATTCTTGCCGTTGCGGCCGCTGATGTTCAGGCGCGCCGCCATCTCCGTGACCTTGAAGCCGGTCGCGACCACGATGATATCCGCGGGGCGGTGCTTGCCGTCCGCGGTGACGATGCCGCCCTGGTCGAAACGGTCGATCGCGTCGGTGACGAGCTCCACGTTCGGTCGCGTCAACGTCTTGAACCAGTTGTTGTCGAGCAGGATGCGCTTGCCGTAAGGCGGATAGGTCGGCACGCATTTTTCGATCAGGTCGGGGCGGTCCTTCAGCTCGGTGAGGATGAAGTCGGTCAGCTCCTGCCGGTGGCGGTCGTTGCCCTTGTTGACGGCGCGCTCCGGATGCGGCCAGGCCGGGTCCTTGCGCAGGAACGGCAGCAGGCCGTCGCCATAGCGCCAGAACATGTTGAAGCGATACCACTGCACATAGAACGGCAGATGCGCCAGCAGCCAGCGCGCACCCTCGCTGATCGGGTCGGAATAGCCCTTCACCGGCCGCGCCCATTGCGCGCTGCGCTGATAGACGGTGACCGAGGCAACACGGCCGGCAATTGCCGGCACCAGCTGCATCGCGGTCGCGCCGGTGCCGATCACGGCGACGTGCTTGCCGTCCAGATCGATATCGCCGGACCATAACGCCGAATGCAGGATCGTGCCCTTGAAGCTTTCTTCGCCTTTGAAGCGCGCGCGGGAGGGATCGTTGAGCTGGCCGATCGCGCTGACCAGCGCGGTGGATTCGAAGGTCTCTTCTCCGTCCTTGGTCCTGAGCGTGGAAATCCAGCGACTCTTGCCTTCGTCCCAGCGCGACGAGGTCAGCTCGGTGTTGACGCGCAGATGCTTGCGGATGCCGTATTCATCGGCGACCTTCAGGAGATAGCCGAGCAGCTCCTCGCGCTGGCAGAAGTACCGCGTCCATGCGTTGCGCGAGCCGAACGAATACGAATAGGAATGGTTCGGTGTATCGACGCCGCAGCCGGGATAGCGGTTGATCCACCAGGTGCCGCCGAGCTCGTCGTTCTTCTCGACGATGGTGTAGGGGATGTCGAGATGACCGAGCGCCACGCCGAGCGCGATGGCGCAGACGCCGGCGCCGACGATCAGAACGTGCTGCTCCGCGAGCTTGTCGTCGGAAGGACGCGTCGTCCATCGTGTCTCGCGCGGCACAAAGCCCATCTGCTCGCGCATCAGGGGCGCATATTCCGGCGCGACGTTCTCGCCGAGGCAGGCGCGCATCATCTTCAAGAGCAGCTCTTCGCCGGGGTCGGTGATGACCGGCTGCGGCGAGCCATTGGCGAAGAGGTTGACCACCGCGGCGCGGATTTCGTCCTGGACCTCCTTCGGCACGCCGGCTTCGGGATCGGGAATGAGGCGGATGTCGCGCTTGGGCAAGTACGGCGGCTCGAGCCAGCGCGCCTCGCCGGTCATGTGCACCAGCACCATCAGGAGGCAGCGGATGTCGCTTTCCGCGATCGCCGAGGCGATGTCGAGCGGGTGGTGGGGAGATGCGATGTTCATGGCGTTTCCTGATCTCCCGGTGAACTGAACAGGCCGCGCGTCATCAGCTTGCGATAGGCGGAGATGACGTGGTCGGGCACGGCGGTGACGCCGCCTTCCGAATAGGAGTAGCGGCGGCTGAGATAACCGCGCGCGCCCATCAGCATGTGGACGATCGCCTCGAATTCCTCGTCGCTGTAATCCTCGATCGCGCCCGCAAGGCGGGCGCGGCGCAGGATGCGGACATAGGCGACCGAGATGTTGTCGAGATGCTTTTGGTAGCCGATCGGGGCAAAAAATTCGGCCTCGTTGAGGATGCGCAGGAATTCCGGCACCTCGCGGATGAAGTCGAAGAAGGCGGAGAAGCGCTCGATCTCCTGCCGCGCCGCGTGCGCATTGCCGGTGCGGGCGCGGATGAACTCGACCATGTCGAGGCCGATCTTGGGCAGCAGCTGGTCGAGCAGCTCCTGGCGGTTCTCGAAATGGTTGTAGAAGGTGCCTTGCGCGACGCCGGCCTGCTCGGTGATGCGGGCGACGGAGGCTTCGGCATAACCATGCTTGCCGACGACCTTGGTCGCGGCGTCAAAGATCTTCTGCTTGGTCCAGGCGTTGCGCTCGACGCGGTTGAGCTTTGTGACCTTGGCATTCGCTTGCGTCATTCAGACGTCTCCAGCTCGGCGCGCAGCACGCGCTTGAGGATCTTTCCGCTCGGGTTGCGCGGCAGGCTGTCGCGGACGACGAGCTGCTTCGGCACCTTGAAGCTCGCCAGCCGCGCGCGGCAATGTTCGGTAAGGGCAGGGAGCTCGAGGCTCGCACCTTCCGCCAGCACGACGATGGCGACCGGCCGCTCGCCCCAGCGCGCATCGCGCAGGCCGATCACCGCGACCTCGCGCACCTCTGATAGCTCGTAGATGACGCGTTCGACCTCGGAGGAGGCGATGTTCTCGCCGCCGGAGATGATCATGTCCTTCTTGCGATCGGTCAGATACAGAAAGCCCTCGTCGTCGAGATAGCCGACGTCGCCGCTGCGGAACCAGTCGCCGAAGAAAGCCGCAGCCGTCTTCTCCGGGTCCTTCCAGTAGCCGCGGGTGATCTTCGGCCCGCGCAGGCAGATCTCGCCGTTGACGTTCGGCGGCAGCGTCCTGCCGTCCTCGTCGCGGATCTCGATCTCGACATGGGCGATGGCGCGCCCGGTCGAGCCGATCTTCTCGATCTCGCGGCCGGCCTCCATGAAGGTGTCGCCGCCCACGGTCTCGGTGAGGCCATAGGCGTCGATGTAGCGCGCATTGCGGAAATATTCCGAGAAGGCGCGGATGCGCAGCTCCGGCGTCTTCTCGCCGCCGCCGATCGCCCATGTCAGGCTGGAGACGTTGTAGCGATCGCGGGTGGGGCAGGTGAGCATCGCCGTGGTCATGACCGGCGCGAACCATGCGGCGTTGAGCTTGTCCTCCGCAATCGCTGCAAGCGCGGCCTCAGGCTCGAAATAGCGCTCGATGCGGATGAAGCCGCCATGCCAGAGCACGGCAATGCCAGGCAGGTCGAGTGCCCCGGCGTGATAGAGCGGACCGACGACGAGGAGGCGCGTCTCGGCGCTGAGACCCAGCGCGATGGTCTGGTCGGCGGACTTCCAGTAGAAATTATCGTAAGACAGCATCACGCCCTTGGGGCGGTCGGTCGTGCCCGAGGTGTACATGAGCCGCATCAGGTCGGACGGCGCCCGGACGTGCATTGGCGCAGCCGCAGCGCCGCCCGCGAGACGCGTAACGCTCTGCTGGGCGGCTTCGTCCAGCACGACGATCTTCGCGCCCGCCGCGTTCGCGGCCAATTCCTCATCGACCATCAGAAGGCGCGCGCCGGCATTGCCGGCGATGTAGCCGACCTCGTCACGGGAGAGGCGGAAGTTGATCGGCAGAAAAACCGCGCCGAGATGGCTGGTGGCGAACACCAGCTCCAGGAACGCCGCGCTGTTCTTCATCAGCACGGCCACGACATCGCCGGCGCCAATGCCCTGCGCGGCCAGCCAGCCGGCCGCTTTCCGGATGCGCGCGTCGAAGACGGCGTAGGAGATCTCCTCGCCGCGGTATTTCAGCGCGGGCCGCTCCGGCGTGCGCCGGGCATGAAAGGCGATGAAGCTCGACAGGTTGATCATTGTGCGGGTTTTGGGCCGGTTGCGGCCTCATGTCCTCCCTTGATGAATTCTGACTCGTAATTCATCTTTGGCTTGACGTCACCCCCCTACCTCTGAAATCCTTGGGAACACGGAGACGAGACGATCTCCGACAGGGATTTGGAAACGCCGACCCGACAGAGGGAGGGAAAAATGACGAGAACCCGCACGCCGGGCATCAGCCGCCGTTCAACGCTGGCGCTGATGGGCGCCGGTGCGATGAGTGTTGCAGCGCCCTGGGTGGCGCGCGCCCAGGCCAAGACCATCAAGGTCGGCATGCCGACGATTCTGTCGGGCCGCGTGGCGCAGCTCGGCACGTCCTCGCGCAACGCGGTGATGCTCGAGGTCGACAAGGTCAATGCCGCCGGCGGCCTTGCCGGGCGTCCCATCGAGATGGTGATCCGCGATTCCAAGGGCCAGCCGCAGGAAGCCGCGCGCGTCGCGCGCGAGCTCGTCAACACCGATGGCTGCGAATGGCTGATCGACGGCGAGGCCTCGTCCGGATCGTTCGCGGTGCACGAGGTGGCGCGCGATCTCGGCGTGCTCTGCGTCCACACCTGCTCGGAGGCATCCTCGCTCACCGCCGATCCGAAGCAGCACATCCCGAACGCGTTCCGCTGCGTGCGCCAGGGCATCCACGATTCCATCGTCGGCGGCAGTTATGCAGCGGCGATCTCCAAAGCCAAGGGCCTGAAGAAGTGGGCGACCTGTTCGCCGGACTATGCCTATGGCCGCGACACCACCGGCGAGTTCACGCTATACCTGAAGCGCTTCGCGCCGGACGTCGAGGTCATCAGCGAGTCCTGGCCAAAGCTGTTCCAGCCCGACTACACCGAAGTGGTGACCAAGATCCTCCAGGCCAAGCCGCAGGCGCTGTACTCCTGCCTGTGGGGCGGCGATCTCACCTCCTACATCGACCAGGCCAACATCTACGCGATGTTCAGCCAGATGGAGGTGTTCGCGGTCAACATGGCCGACTACACCGCGCTCACGGTGGTGAAGAACCTGCCCAAGGGCATCCACTCCGGCAACCGCTACATCAAGACCTTCCCGACCACGCCGGAGAATGCCGCCTGGGGCGATGCCTACAAGTCCAAGTACAACGAGTACCCGACCAACTGGTCGTGGCAGAACGCGACCGCGGTGATGTTCCTGGCCGAAGCCGCCAAGAAGGCGAACTCCACCGACGGCAAGAAGATCGCCGAGGTGCTGGCCGGCCTCACCATCAAGTGCCCGTTCGGCGCCGACGGCACCGTGACCATGCGCGGCGATGATCACACCCTCGTCGGCTACGCCATCGGCTGGGGCACCACGATCCCGCAGGAGCCTTATGTGCCCGAGGTCAAGGCCGGCGACTGGAAGACGATCTTCGAGCTCGAGGCCGAGTGGAAGAAGAGCAAGGGCTACACCTGACCGCGCGCGAGGCGGAGGCGGCCAACCGTCTCCGCCTGTTTCGTTTGATTCTCCGCGCCAGGTCCGGCGCGCTGCAATGAAAGTGCTCCCGTGGATCTCGACGCGCTTGCCGGCTGCCTCTCCAGCTCCGCCTGCCTGGTGACGCAAACCACCAGCGGCCTCATCATCGGCATGTTGCTGTTTCTGGTCGCGGTCGGGCTGACGCTGATCTTCGGTGTGCTCAAGGTCGTCAATTTCAGCCACGGCGCCTTCTATATGTTCGGCGCCTATTTTGCGATGACGGCCTATCATCTCACCGACAGCTTTGCGCTGGCGATGCTGGCGGGTGCGGGCGGCACCGCCATCCTCGGCCTGATCTTCGAGCGCGTCTTCATGAGCCGCGTCTATGGCGCCGACGTCTTGATGCAGCTCCTCGTCTGCTACGCCTTCGTGCTGATCTTCGATGATGTCGTGCGCATCATCTGGGGCCCCGAGTTCAAGTCGATGGGCATGCCTGCGGCGTTCCAGGTGATGCCGCTGTTCATCGCCGGCGGCGTGGTGCCGCCTTATTACCTGCTGCTGATCGGCGTCGCGCTTGTCGCAGCCATCGTGCTCGGCATCGGGCTGTCGCGCAGCCGCATTGGCAAGGTGATCCGCGCCGCCGCGCACAATCCCGGCATGGTGTCGGCGCTCGGTATCAACACTGGCCTGATCTATGGCGGCGTGTTCGCGCTCGGCGGCATGCTGGCGGGGCTCGCCGGTGCGCTCGCTGCTCCCGTGCGGTCGCTGACCCCCGGTATGGGATTCTCGGTGCTGATCGAATCCTTCATCGTCACCGTGATCGGCGGTATGGGCTCGATCCTGGGCGCCCTGATCGGCGCGCTGCTGATCGGCCTGATCCGCTCGTTCGGCTCGCTCGGCTTTCCCCTGTTCACGGAAGGCCTGATGTACCTGTTCATGGTGATCGTGCTGGTCTCCAAGCCCACCGGCCTGTTCGGCAAGGAGGCGGCATGACCGAGCTGGAGGCCGGACGCGCGCAGACGCTGGCGCCGGCGCGCAGCGTTGCCGTGCTTCGACGCTATCGCGACGTCCTGATTGCGCTGGTCGCCTTCGCCGTGCTGGCGAGCCTGCCGCTTTTCACCGGCAGCAAGGCGCTGCTCGACTTCGTCATCCGCTGCTCGGCTTACGGCCTGTTCGCGACCTCGCTCAACCTCCTGGTCGGCTACACCGGGCTGACCTCGTTCGGCCACGGCATGTTCTTCGGCCTTGGCGCCTACAGTTTCGGCCTGATCATGCAGAAGCTTGGCCTGCCCATTCCGGTCGCCTTCGTCGCGACGTTGGCGATCACGGCGCTCATCGCCGCCGTGATCGGCGCGATCTGCGTGCGGCTGAAGGAGATCTACTTTGCCTTCGTCACGCTGGCGTTCCAGATGCTGATCCACTCGACCATCCTGTCCTGGGCGTCCTTCACCGGTGGTGACCAGGGCCTGCGCGGCGGCATCCCGCGTCCCGCGTTCTTCGGCATCGATCTGTCGAACCACGTCCATCTCTATGTCACGAGCTGCGCGCTCCTCGTCCTTGGCCTGCTCGCGATGCGCCAGATCGCGCAATCGCCGTTCGGCTACACGCTGCGCATGATCCGCGACAACGCCGTGCGCGCGAGCTTCCTCGGCATCGACGTCTGGCGCGCAAAGCTCACCGTGTTCGTGCTGGCGGCGCTGTTCGCGGCGATGGGCGGCATGGTGATGGCGCTGTTCGTCTCCGGCGCCTATCCGGAATTCGCCTATTGGACCATTTCGGGCGAAGCCATCTTCATCAACATGCTCGGCGGCGTCTCGACCTTCCTCGGGCCGATGGTCGGCACCGTGCTGCTGCTGTTGCTCAACGACACCGTGACGCGGTTTACCGAGTACCATGGCATCGTGCTCGGCGTGGTCATCCTGTTCTTCGCGCTGGGCCTGCGCAAAGGCCTGCTCGATTTCGTCGCCGAATGGTTCGCACACCGGCGCGACGCCGGCGAGGGACGCTAGCGATGTCAGGTGTATCCATCGGGCAGTCATTCCGGGGCGCACGAAGTGCGAACCCGGAATCTCGAGATTCCGGGTCTGGTCCTGACGGACCATCCCGGAATGACGATGGCAGTCAACGGCGCGAGACAGGCGAGGGGCGCTAGCGATGCTCGAGATCCGCAACCTCGCAAAGTCCTTTGGCGGCGTGAAGGCGACCAACGACGTCACGCTCGACTTCCCCGATGGCTCGCTCACCGCCGTGATCGGCCCGAACGGCGCCGGCAAGAGCACCTTCTTCAACCTGATCACCGGCGCCTTGAGGCCGGATTCCGGCGAGGTCCTGCTCGACGGCGTCGATCTCGCCGGGCGTTCGCCGCCGGAGATCGTGCGCCACGGCATCGGCCGCGCTTTCCAGGTCGCCAGCATCTTCAAATCGCTGACGGTGCAGGAAACCATGCTTGCCGCGGTCAGCGCCGACCAGCGCACCTCCGCAGTGCTGCACAAGCGCTTTCCCTTGCCCGAGACGCGCGATCGCGCCGAGCATGTGATGGAGCTGTTAGGCCTGTCCGGCAAGCGCAACCGCACCGCGGCGACGCTGTCGCATGGCGATCAGAAGCTGCTCGACATCGCGCTGGCGCTCGTGCTCGAACCAAAGGTGCTGCTGCTGGACGAGCCGACCGCCGGCATGGGCCCGGAGGAGCGCTGGCGCATGATCGACAAGGTGCGCGAGCTCTGGGAGACACAAAAGATCACCGTCGTCTTCATCGAGCACGACATGGACATCGTGTTCAAGATCGCGCCGAAGATCGTCGTGCTTTGCTATGGCCGCATCCTCGCTACCGGCACGCCCGACGAGATCCGCAACAACAGCGCGGTGATCGAGGCCTATCTCGGCACCGAACATGCGGGAGCGGCCGCATGAGCGCAGCCATCATCGAGGTCGCCGATCTCGACGTCTATTACGGCACCAGCCAGATTCTGTTCGGCGTCGGTCTCTCGGTGCGGCAGGGTGAGACCATGGCGCTGCTCGGCCGCAATGGCGCCGGCAAGTCGACGACCATGAAGGCGATCATGGGTCTGGCGCCGCCGCGGCGGGGCAGGGTCAGCCTGCGCGGCGCGGTGATATCAGGCCGGAAGCCGCACCATATCGCCCGCGCCGGGCTCGGCTTCGTGCCGGAGGACCGCCAGATCTTCCCGGAGCACACGGTCGAGGACAATCTCGTCATCGGTCGCAAGAAGGGGCCGGAAGGCCAGGACGAGTGGCCGATCAAGCGCATCTATGAAGTCTTCCCGCTGCTGGAGCCGCTGCGCCATCGCATCGCCGGACGCCTGTCGGGCGGTGAGCAGCAGATGCTGGCGATCGCGCGCACGCTGATGGGCAATCCGGCGCTGCTGCTGCTCGATGAGCCCAGCGAAGGGCTCGCGCCGATCATCGTGCAGCGGATCGGCGAGCTTTTGCGCCAGCTCCGCCAGCTCGGCTCGACCGTGCTGATCGCCGAGCAGAACATGCATTTCTGCCTTGGCCTGGCGAGCCATGCCACGGTGATCGACAAGGGCCAGATCGTCTATGCCGCCGGAATCGACGAGCTGAAGGCCAACGAGGCGATCCGGCGGCGTTATCTGGCCCTGTAGCCTGGGCGCCGGTGTCCAAATAGGCCGGAAGAAGAAAACTATTGTCCCGGGGGTGTCCGACGGAAGGAGTTTCCCCGTCGAGGCGCAAAAACGCCAATCGCTTCCATTGCCGTTTGGGGCCGAAACGACGACATTCCGTTCAGAATTTGATGGATTGGCGCAAGCTATGGAACGCACTCGATTTGAACCCTTCGGCGAGCAGCTGGTGTCCGCGACGGACACCCAGCCCAAGTCGCGCGCCTCGAAGCTCCTGTTGCGGGCCGGTACCACGCTGTTCTGGTCGCTGGTCGCGGGCATCGTGCTGGCGCGCGCGGCCTTCTTTGAGCCGGGCATCTATGACGGCTTCAGCCGCGTCGCCTCGCTGGCCAAAAACCTGATCTTCTGAGCCGGTTTATTCCGGGTCGAGGACAGAACTTCCCTCGGCCCTGATATGTCGAAAACTTATTTCCCAATTGGATCGTGCTGCGTATAAATCTTTCTCCTCTGGGAGAGATTTGTGTCGCAGAATCAAGCATCCAGCCCGGCCGATGCCAAGCCGGCCACCGCCATAAGCCGCATTGCGGCGCTGATTCCGGGCATCCTCCTCTGCATTGCTGTCGCCGGCGTCTCCGCCCTGCTGGAGCGGGCGGAACTGGGCGTGTTCGAGCATCCCTATGTCGAGGCGCTGGTGATGGCGATCCTGCTCGGCATGGCCTTGCGCAGCTTCTGGAAGCCCGCGCCGCGCTGGCAGGCCGGCATCGCCTTCAGCGCAAAACAGCTGCTTGAAGTCGCAGTCATGCTGCTCGGAGCCTCGATCAGCTTCGCGGCCATCGCGGCCTCAGGCATCGCGCTGCTCGCCTCGATCGCCGCGGTCGTCGTCATCGCGCTCTGCGTCTCCTTCGGCCTCAGCCGGCTGCTCGGCCTGTCGACCCGGCTGTCGATCCTGATCGCCTGCGGCAACTCGATCTGCGGCAATTCGGCGATCGCGGCCGTGGCGCCGATTATCGGCGCCAACAACGACGAAATCGCGTCCTCGATCTCCTTCACGGCCATCCTCGGCGTCATGATGGTGCTCGGCCTGCCGCTGCTGATCCCGCTGCTGCAACTCTCCGCCACGCAATACGGGATTCTCGCGGGCCTCACCGTCTACGCGGTGCCGCAGGTGCTCGCGG
This sequence comes from Bradyrhizobium sp. B025, assembly GCF_042257955.1. NCBI lineage: Bacteria > Pseudomonadati > Pseudomonadota > Alphaproteobacteria > Hyphomicrobiales > Nitrobacteraceae > Bradyrhizobium > Bradyrhizobium sp. B025. Next base: position 2,792,641 of record NZ_CP170150.1, read on the forward strand.
CGACGGTGCCGGCCGGCCTCGTCTCGACGCAGATCGGCACGCTGGTGAAATTGATGCGTGTGCTGATGCTCGGACCGGTCGTCGTCGGCCTGTCCCTGGTCGCCTCGCGTTGGCAGAGCGACGCCAAGAAGACCAATGTCGGCTTCTTCCGCCTGGTCCCGTGGTTCATCCTCGGCTTCCTCGCGCTGGCGACGCTGCGCTCGCTGGAGATCGTCCCTAGCACGGTGGTCGGACCGGTGACCAAGATCACCAGCTTTTTGACGGTGGTGTCGATGGCGGCGCTGGGCCTCGGCGTCGACGTCCGCGTGCTCGCTAATGTCGGCGGACGGGTGACGGCTGCGGTGACGCTGTCGCTGATGCTGCTGCTCGGCATCAGCATCGCGCTGGTGCATTGGTTTAAGTGATCTTGCCGCGATGGCGGTGCTGACCCTCTCCCCTTGTGGGAGAGGGTGGCTCGCCGCGAAAGCGGCGAGACGGGTGAGGGGTTGTCTCCACGAGTACTTCTCTCACGGTGTCATTCGCGGATAGAACCCCTCATCCGGCGCTTCGCGCCACCTTCTCCCACAAGGGGAGAAGGGAAGTAAGAGCGCTAGCTGCGCCTAAATCACATCTGCCAGCGAATGCCCGTGCAGCTCGATGTTCAGCCCCTGCATGCCCATGTCGGTGATCTCGCCGCCCATCGCCTTCAGGCTTTCCTCGCGGATCAGCGACATCAGCCCGCGGCGCAGGCCCAAGAACTCCGACGACATCATCATCGCTTGCTGCCGCGGCCGCTCCAGCGGGATCGGAATCTCCGCCTTGATCGAGCCGGGGCGGGCGGTCATGCAGTAGACGCGGTCGGACAGGAAGATCGCCTCGTCGATGTCGTGGGTGACGAACAGCACCGAGATCTTCAGCCGCTGCCACATATTGGTGAGGATCTGCTGCATGATGACGCGGGTCTGCGCGTCGAGCGCGCCGAACGGCTCGTCCAGCAGCAGCACCTTCGGTCCCGTCGCGAGCGCGCGGACGATGCCGACGCGCTGCTTCATGCCGCCGGAGAGTTTTTCCGGATAATGCTTCTCGAAGGCCTCTAGCCCGGCAAGTCCCAGCAGCGTGCGCGCGGCGCGCTCACGCTGCGAGCGCGCCATGCCGCGCATCTTCAGGCCGAACTCGACGTTCTCCCGCACCGTCTTCCAGGGAAACAGCGAATATTGCTGGAACACCATGCCGCGCTCAGCGCTGGGGCCGTTGACGCGCTCGCCGTCGACGGTGACGATGCCTGTGGTGGGCTTGAGGAATCCCGCGACCGCGTTGAGCAGCGTGGACTTTCCGCAGCCGGTGGGACCGACGATCGAGACGAACTCGCCGGGCTTCACATCGATCTGCGTATCGGTGACGGCCTGAACCGGTCCCTCGATACTGTCATAGCTGAGCGAGAAGTTCCGGACTTCGATATGGCCCTTCGACGGGTTCGCGAGCATCTCGGTCATGTCGACCTCCACGGCATCACCAATTGTCCCGCGCCCCTGATCAGCAGGCTCGATCCGAGGCCGAGCACGCCGATCGCGATCATGCCGAGCGCGATGTCGGCATACTGGACCAGCGAATAGGCCTCCCAGGTGAAGTAGCCGATGCCGTATTGGCCCGAGATCATCTCGGCGGCGATCAGCGACACCCAGGCGACGCCCATGCCGACGGTGAGGCCGGTGAAGATGTGCGGCAGCGAGGCCGGGAAATACACCTCGCGGAAGATCGAGCGTTCGCGCGCGCCGAGACACTGCGCGGCGCGCACCAGCACCGGATCGACCAGCGACATGCCGTGCAGCGTGTTGACCAGGATCGGAAAGAACGAGCCGAGGAAGGTGATGAAGACGATGCTCTGCTCGTTGGTCGGCCACAGCATGATCGCCATCGGCACCCAGGCGATCGCCGGGATCGGCCGCAGCACCTCGGCGACCGGGAAGATGATCTCGTGGACCAGCTTGAAACGGCCCATGATCAGGCCGAGCGGCACGCCGACGATGGCCGCGAGCGAGAAGCCGATGAAGATGCGCCGGCAGCTCAGCACGATGTGCATCAGGAACTTGGGATCGTGGATCGCCTTGGTGAAGCTGGCATAGACCGCGAGCGGCGAGGGCACGTTGGTGAAGCGCACGAAGAACACGACGCGGTAGGTCGTGAGCAGGTGCCAGACCAGCAGGAACGCGATCAGCGAGGCGATGCCGATCGCGGTGGCGCGCAGACGGCCCTGGTTGAGGCGATACCAGCGCAGCGCGAGCGTGCCGAAGGAGGGCGGTGTCTTGGGCGGAGCGGTGGGCGCCGGGCCCGCCTCCGCGACTGCTGTTGCCGGCATGCTGTCCTCGGGATGTCTGAGGAGGGCGGGACTGCTCACGTCTTGCCTCCGCCGACCGCCGCCTTCACCGCATCGTCGAAGCCGAGCACCTTGCCGCCGATCTTGGCCGCATGGGCTTCGGCATCCTTCTTCAGCAGGAACGGCGCGACGTCGCCATTGCCGACCGCGAAGAAGGCCTGGTCGGCGAACAGCTTGATGCCGCGGGTGGTGTCGAAGACGTAGGCCACGTTGATCTTCTTGCCCTTGGCCTTGAAGTCGGCATAGGCGCCTAACGTGCAGGCCGCGGACGCGAACGGTAGGATGCCGGCTTCATCCACCCAGACCTCGCCGGCCTTGCGCGGATCGGTGATCGGCTTCTTGCAGAAGCTGTCTTCGCCCGTGATTTCGTAGTTCTTGGTGCTCGCAAGCTGCGCGTCATAGTCGAGCTTCATCTCGGCATAGGCCTTGCGGATGTAGCTGTCGTCGACCCATTTCTTCGGATCGAACTCCTTCATGCGGCCGAGGTTCTGCAGCACCTTGACATCGGTCGTGGCGGCATCGATCAGCGCCGGCTTGATCGTCGGGTCTGTGGTCATGTTGCCGCTGGGGCCGAGGAAGATATAGACGACCTCCTTGTTGATGCCGGTCCACTCCTGGATCTTTTCGGCGGCAAGCTTGGGATCGTCGCGTAGCCACTGGTTGGCGGCGATCAGCGCCTTGAAGTAGGCGACGACGACCTCGGGATATTTTTCCGCGAAGTCGGTACGGACCACGATGCCGTGGAAAGTCGGCAGATTGGTCTCGACGCCGTCGAAGATCTTTCGCGCGAAGCCGCGGAACGGCAGCAGCTCGGCGAAGGGGACGAAGTCGGCATGCGCGTCGATCTTCTTCTCCTGGAGATTGGTCGAGCCGACCTCCGGGCTCTGGCTGACGAGCTGGAAGAAGTCGGATGTGTAGCCGCGGTCCTGCATCGCCTTGAGCACCATGCCGTGCGCGGCGGAGCCGAACGGCACGCTGACCAGCTTGCCCTTGAGATCGGCGAGATCGTAGTAGGGCGAGTCCTTGTGGACGACGAGGCCGTTGCCGGAGCCGGACAGGCTGTAGGCGGCGATGCCGATCAGGCGGCTCTTGCTCTCCGGATTGCTCTCGAAGGTGAAGCCGTTCACGATCAGCGGATAGTCGCCCATCATGCCGATCTGCAGCTTGTTCGCCATCATCGCGTTGGTGACGGGCGGGCCGGAGGTGAAGTTCTGCCACTCCGGCTCGAACTTGATGTTGGCGTATTTGCCGTCCTTCGGCAGATATTTTTCGAGGAGATGAAGCTGGCGGATCACGACGCCGGCGGTCACCGTGTTGGTCGTGGTGTCCTGCGTTCCGATGCCGAGCGTGACGGTTTCCGCCGAAGCCGGCTGCGCGAGGATCAGCGCCAGCGACGTCACCGACATCGCGATCGAGAGCGTGGGAAGATGGCGGACCATTCTCATCCTCATTCGGTTGGATGTGCTGTGGTTGCCATGATTGGGTGAGGGCCTGGACAGGGCAAATCCGGAATGAGCGCCGCAGTCGATTAGTTGCCGGGAAAAGCTAATTGCATACTCCTTGGGCAGTCCTGCACTATAAAGCCGCTTGCCTGTGCAGCGGCCGTGGTCGCGGGCTCCCTTAATCGGACGCGTGGCCGCGCATCTCCTCCAGCACGTCGGTGCGGCACACCACGATCTGCGAGCGTTTGGTCAGGACGATTCCCTTCTCCTGCATGCGCTTCAGGCTGATCGTGACCCATTGCCGGGTGGCGCCGACCATGTGGGCGATGTCGGCATGGGTGAAGGCGGCCGCGATCACCCGGCCGTCCGCATCCTCGACGCCGTAGAGCTCGACGAGATGCAGCAAGAGATGCGCAAGGCGCTGGGTGATCGAGCGCGTTCCCAGCATCTGCGCCAGCGCGGAATAGCATTTGCCCTTGAAGGTGAGGCCTTCGATCAGGCCGATCGCAAGGTTCGGGATCTCTGCGGCAAGGGACCGCAGTTCCTTTCCGGGAAGGTGCACCACGCTGCAATTGCTGGATGCGACGCCGGACCATTGATGCACGGTGCCTTCGAACACCTCCGGCCCGCCGACGAAATTGCCGACATGCCAATAGGCCAGCGTGATCTCGCGTCCGAGCGGGGAGGTGTAGAACACGCGGATGCGGCCGCTCTCGATCAGCCAGATGCCGTCATGCTTGCCGCCCTGGCTGAACAGCGTCTGGCCGCGGTTGAGCACCTTGCGGCGACCCTGCTTCAGCACCAGCTCCCGCTCGCGCGGCGTCAGCTTGTCCATCAGCGCCGGCGGTCCGCCGATCCATTGCTGGTTCTCGGTGAGCAGCAGCGAGGAGCTTCCGGCAGGCCGGACTGCCGGGGGAACAGCCCCGCGAACCACATTGGCCGCCTGCAACATCACCTGCCTCCGGAACGTTCAAGTCGTTCTAATGAGGAGCAATGTCCGTGCCAGATTCACTCCGCTGTCATCGCCCGGCTTGACCGGGCGATCCAGTATTCCAGAGGCGTCAATGGGTTATCGAGAGGCCGCGGCGTACTGGATTCCCCGCCTTCGCGGGGAATGACAGCGGAATTTGTGGCTTGGCTAGCGTGCCTCACCAACATCGTCGTCCTGGACAAGCGAGCGAAGCGGAGCGCTGATCCAGGACCCATTACCACACGTGTGCGTTGTTGCGCGGCCATGTTGCCACAGCCCGCTTTTGCAACTTGCTCTTGGGGTAATGGGTCCTGGCTTTCGCCAGGACGACATCGATGGGTTAGCGCCCCGCCAGGCTCAGCAGATACGGCTTGGGGTAAATCCCCCGGTTGTGCCCATCCGAAAACGAGATGTTCAGCCCATAGCCGAGATCGCCGATCTCGGTGATGGCGATGCCCGGAAAGCGGTCAGGGAAGCGGCCGTCGAAGCGGGCGCGGGTGCAATGGGCGCACTTGCAGGAGAGGCGAAGCTGTTCGGCGGGCAGGCTCAACGCATCGTCCTGCGTGGTGCGGACGAGGAGCGCGGCGAGATCGGCGCTGGCTTCGTAGTCGGCCACGGTCGGTGCCACCAAAGTCATGGTCATGACGAACCTCCGACTCCTCTCTACGTCGTTGTGACGCCACTGCGATAGCAACTAATTGCCAGCGCGCGTGCGCTCGCCTGCCCTTCGCTGCCTTCTCTTCAGTCACCGCCTGCGAAATGTGAAACTAATCGACCGGAAATTTCACTTACGAATTGCCGGACTCTCCTCGCTCCGAAACCTTGGGCGTCGTCGACGGCCAAGGAGAGACCATGAGCGCATTTCAGAGGGAAACGGTTTTGTCGGTCAGGCACTGGACCGAGTCCCTGTTCAGCTTCACCGCGACACGCGATCCGGGCTTCCGCTTCCAGAACGGCCAATTCGCCATGATCGGCCTCGAGGTCGAGGGCAAGCCGCTGATGCGGGCTTACAGCATGGCGAGCGCCAACCACGAGGAGGCGCTCGAGTTCTTCTCGATCAAGGTGCAGGACGGCCCGCTGACCTCGCGCCTCCAGAAGATCAGGGAAGGCGACATCATCCTGGTCGGCCGCAAGGCGACCGGCACGCTGATCACCGGCAACCTCATTCCGGGAAAACGCCTGCTGCTGCTCTCGACCGGCACGGGACTCGCGCCGTTCGCCAGCCTGATCAAGGATCCCGATGTCTACGAGAATTACGAGACCATCGTGCTCGCCCACGGCTGCCGCCAAGTCTCCGAGCTCGCCTATGGCGAGCACCTCGTCGAAGGCCTGCGCAGCCACGAATTCTTCGGTCCCCTGATCCGCGACAAGCTGGTCTACTACCCGACCGTGACCCGCGAGCCATTCAGGAACCGCGGCCGCATCACCGATCTGATCGCCTCGAACCAGCTGTTCGACGACATCGGGCTGCCGGGCCTCGATATCGAGACCGACCGCATCATGCTGTGCGGCAGCCCGGCGATGCTGGAGGAACTCCCTGCGATGTTTTCGGCGCGCGGCTTTGTCGAGGGCAATCACAGCCAGCCCGGCCATTTCGTGATCGAAAAGGCCTTTGTCGAGCGCTGAGGCGCAAATCGCGGCCCGGCGACAACTAATTGCTATCGCCGGAACGTCGCCTGAACAAATCTGATGCAAAGGCGCCGGCTATCGGCGAACCAGGAGCAAGCGATGGCACTAGATCAGATCGTCGACGGACTTTCGGAGGTTTCCTGCGATGTGCTGGTCATCGGCGGCGGCACGGCCGGCCCGATGGCGGCGCTCAAGGCGAAGCTGAAGAATCCGAAGGCCAATGTCGTCCTGCTCGAGAAGGCGAACGTCAAGCGCTCCGGCGCGATCTCCATGGGCATGGACGGGCTCAACAACGCGGTCATCCCCGGTTACGCGACGCCCGAGCAGTACACCAAGGAAATCACCATCGCCAATGACGGCATCGTCGACCAGAAGGCGGTCTATAAATACGCGCAGAACTGCTACAAGATCATAGAAGAGCTCGACAGTTTCGGCATCCGCTTCCTGAAGAACGAGAACGGCGACTACGCCGTCAAGAAGGTGCATCACATCGGCACCTATGTGCTGCCGATGCCGAACGGCGAGACCGTGAAGAAGGCGCTGTACCGTCAGCTCCGCCGTGCCCGCATCCTGATCTCCAACCGCTACATGGCGACGCGGTTGCTCAAATCGTCTGATGGCCGCATCGCCGGCGCGATCTCCGTCAACACGCGAACGGCCGAGATGCTGGTGATCAAGGCCAAGGCGGTGATCCTGTGCATGGGCGCCGCCGGCCGCCTTGGCCTTCCGACCTCCGGCTACATGTTCGGCACCTATGAGAACGCCGCCAATTCCGGCGACGGCTACTCCATGGCCTATCACGCCGGCGCGGCGCTCGCGAACCTCGAATGCTACCAGATCAATCCGCTGATCAAGGACTATAACGGCCCGGCCTGCGCCTATGTCGCCGGTCCCTTCGGCGCCTTCACCGCCAACAACGAAGGCTCGCGTTTCATCGAATGCGACTACTGGTCCGGCCAGATGATGCTGGAGTTCTACAACGAGCTCTTGTCCGGCAAGGGGCCGGTGTTCCTCCAGCTCAAGCATCTTCACCCCGACACCATCTCGGAGATCGAATCCACGCTGCACAAGGTCGAGCGTCCCACGCGCGGCCTGTTCCAGCAGGGACGCGGCGTCGACTACCGCAGCGAATCGATCGAGATGCACATCTCCGAGATCGGCTTCTGCTCCGGCCACAGCGCCTCCGGCGTGTTCGTCGACGACAATGCCCGCACCACCGTGCCCGGCCTCTATGCCGCCGGCGACATGGCGAGCGTGCCGCACAACTACATGCTCGGCGCCTTCACCAACGGCTCGGTCGCCGGCATCGACGCGATGGAGTTCGCCGACAGCCACGACTTTGCGGAGTTCGACGCCGCCGATGTCGCGCTGGAGCGCGACCGCGTGATGGCGCCGACCAAGCGCGAGGACGGCATTCCGCCGAACCAGGTCGAATACAAGACCCGGCGCCTGGTCAACGACTATCTCCAGCCGCCGAAAGTCACGCGCAAATACGAGCTCGGCATGCGCCGCCTTGCCGAGGCGCGGCAGGACATGCAGGAACACATGATCGCGCGCAACGCGCACGAGCTGCTGCGCGCGCTCGAAGTGCAGTCGATCATGGACTGCGCCGACATGGCGGTGCACGCCTCGCTGTATCGCGAGGAGAGCCGCTGGGGTCTCTATCACTGGCGCACCGATTTCCCGGAGAAGGACAACGAGAACTGGTTCTGCCACACGCTGCTCTCCAAGCAGGACGGCAAGATGACCAGCGAGAAACGTGCCGTGGAGCCGTACGTCGTGCCGATCGCCGACGACGAGAAGGACCTCTACGACAAGCAGCGCATCCGCGCCTCCGCCTGATCCACCAGACCATAGCAACAGGAGACATAAAATGCCTCTCGCGTCCTATCAGACATCGGTTCCGGTGGTCGTCGACGACGCCAAATGCATCGCGGACAAGGGCTGCACCGTCTGCGTCGACGTCTGCCCGCTCGACGTGCTCCGCATCAGCGAGATGACCAACAAGGCCTACATGGCCTATGACGAGTGCTGGTACTGCATGCCCTGCGAAGCGGATTGCCCGACCGGCGCCGTCACCGTCAACATTCCCTATCTGTTGAGGTGATCATGTCGAGCCCGTTCGAATCCTATGACGACCTCGAAGACGCCGACGAGCGGCTTCAGGCCGCCGATCCCGCCGAGCGCCGCGTCGCCATCATCGCGCTCGGTCATTCCGGCGATCCCGCGGCCGTTGCGCATCTCGCCAACATGGTGGCCGACCCTGATGCCGGCGTGCGCCAGCAGGTCGCCATGGCGCTCGGCGAGTTCGACGGGCCGGAAGCCGCGAGCGCGTTGGTGAAATTGCTTGTCGACCCTGAAAGGATCGTGGCATCGGCTGCGGCCGACAGCATGGCCGAGTTCAAGGATCCGGCCTGTGCCGGAATCATCCTGCCGCTGGTCAAGCACGCCCACGCCTTCGTCCGCATGGGCGCGCTGCGCGCGCTGAAGGAATTGCGCTGCAAGGACACGCTGAAGCCGGCGCTGGAAGCGCTCCAGGACACGGACGCCGCCGTGCGCGTGCAGGCGATCGGCGTGATCGGCTTCCTCAAGCTGGAAGAATCCATCCCGGCGCTGACCGCGCTGATCAACGACCCTGATGCGCATGTGCGCCGCGCCGCCGTGAGTGCCCTGGCGTTCTCACAGATGAAGCCGGCCGCCGAGACGATCACACGCGCGCTGAAGGACAGCGATTGGATGGTGCGCGAGATGGCGGCCGAAACGCTAGGCCTCAACGTCAACGGCTCGCTCGCCGCAGACCAGCTCGTGGCTTCGCTTGGCGACGAATTCTGGCAGGTGCGGCTGAAGGCGATCCGCAGCCTCGGCAGGATGAAGATCGAGCGCGCGGTGCGCCCGATCGGCAATTGCATCAACCATGACCAGGCCAATTTGCGGAAGGAGGCGGCCGCCGCGCTCGGCGAGATCGCCCATCCCGACGGCGAGGCGTTCCTCGCCGTCATCGCCGACGATGCCGACCCTGATGTCCGCAAGAACGCACGCTGGGCACTCCAGCAGATCGCGGCCCGCAAAGCGCGCGCAGGCGCATAGAGGCGCGCGCAGGGGCATAGCGGCTCTTCGCTGCCGGTCTGGACTTCCCCTGCCAGACGTTTATTGGTCTTCGCCAATGGGATCGGCCTGCCGTTCGAACGCGGCCGGTCCGAAAAACAGCGAGGACGCCGGCCATGACGACACTGTCCGTTAAAGACCTTCTCCCCGAAGATGGAACGAAGGGGACGCTGGTCGGCCGCGTCTGGCTGCCGCAGGCGAACGGTCCGGCCGTGGTCGCCGTGCGCGGCGACGGTGTCTTCGACGTCACCGCCAAATTTCCGACCGTCAGCGCGCTTTGCGAAGAGGACAATCCGGCCAAGGCGCTCGCCGCGACCGGGGGTGAGCGCATCGGCGATCTCGACGCCATCGTGGCCAATACGGCCCCCGATGGACGTGACCCCAGGAAGCCGTGGCTGCTCGCGCCGGTCGATCTCCAGACCCTGAAGGCGGCCGGCGTCACCTTCGCGATCTCGATGCTGGAGCGCGTCATCGAGGAGCGCGCCAAGGGCAATCCGGCCTCGGCCGAAGCGATCCGGAAAGAGGTGACGCGGCTGATCGGCGACGATCTGTCAAAGCTCAAGCCGGGCTCCGACCAGGCGATGCACCTGAAGCAGGTGCTGATCGATCAGAACGCCTGGAGCCAGTACCTCGAGGTCGGCATCGGTCCCGATGCCGAGGTCTTCACCAAGGCACCGACCCTGTCCTCGGTCGGCACCGGCATGGACGCCGGCCTGCATCCGAAGTCCACCTGGAACAACCCCGAGCCGGAGCTCGTGCTGTTCGTCTCGAGCCGCGGCAAGATCGTCGGCGGTTCGCTCGGCAACGACGTCAATTTGCGCGACTTCGAAGGACGCTCGGCGCTCTTGCTCTCGAAAGCCAAGGACAACAACGCCTCCTGCGCGATCGGCCCGCTGCTGCGCCTGTTCGACGACACCTTCACGCTCGACGACGCGCGCAAGCTCGACATCAGCCTGAACGTGAAGGGGACCGACGGTTTCGTGCTCGACGGCCATTCCTCGATCAGCAAGATCAGCCGCGATCCGACCGACCTTGTCGAACAGACCATCGGCAAGGTCCATCAATACCCTGACGGCTTCGTGCTGTTCCTCGGCACCATGTTCGCGCCGGTCAAGGACCGCGATGCGCCGGGGCAGGGCTTCACCCACAAGCGCGACGACATCGTCACCATCGCCGCGCCCCAGCTCGGCAAGCTGGTCAACCGCATGCGCACCAGCGACGAGTGCGAGCCGTGGACCTTCGGCTTCAGTGCGCTGATGAAGAACCTCGCGCAGCGGAAGCTGATCTAGCTTCTTTTTCGCCTCTCCCTGCTTGCGGGGAGAGGCCGGAATTTGCGCGAAGCGCGAATTCCGGGTGAGGGGGAGTCTCCGCGAGTCGATTTGGTCGACCTACGCCGAGCTCCACACATCGTCATTGCGAGCGCCCTCACCCCAACCCTCTCCCCGCAAGCGGGGCGAGGGAGCGCACCTTCATCTCCTCGTTGCATCGCTGGAACAAAATCGCGCTGGGTGTGTCATAGAGCCACCCAGTCCGCCAACGCGCGGTTTCCTCCAAATAGTCAAATAATATGACTAGTCGGAACCGATCTTCCGTGAAATAGTGCCTCCCGCCGCCCGCAAAGGGCGGTCTGCAGGTGCCATGCTACCAATCGGCGCCTAAGATAAACACAAGATCACTTCTTGGGAGACACGCCTGATGATCCTCAAAGCCCTCTTTGCAGCCAGCGCCACGGCCGCGTTGCTGCTCGCGCTGCCGGCGAATGCCGCCGAGCTCACCATCGGCTTCTCGCAGATCGGATCGGAATCCGGCTGGCGCGCGGCCGAGACCTCGGTCTCCAAGCAGGAGGCCGCCAAGCGCAAGGTCAATCTCAAGATCGCCGACGCCCAGCAGAAGCAGGAGAACCAGATCAAGGCGATCCGCTCCTTCATCGCGCAGAACGTCGATGCGATATTCCTCGCGCCCGTCGTCTCGACCGGCTGGGACTCGGTGCTGAAGGAAGCCAAGGAGGCCAAGATCCCGGTCGTGCTGCTCGACCGCGACATCGATCCCTCCGGCAAGGAACTCTATCTCACCGCCGTCACGTCGGACAGCGTGCACGAAGGCGAAGTCGCCGGCGACTGGCTGGCCAAGACCATCGGCGGCAAGGCCTGCAACATCGTCGAATTGCAGGGCACAGTCGGCGCCAGCGTCGCTGCCAACCGCAAGAAGGGTTTTGACACCGCCATCGCCAAGCACGCGAACCTGAAGGTGGTGCGCAGCCAGACCGGCGACTTCACCCGCGCCAAGGGCAAGGAGGTGATGGAGAGCTTCATCAAGGCCGAAGGCGGCGGCAAGTCGATCTGCGCGGTCTACGCGCACAATGACGACATGATGGTCGGCGCGATCCAGGCGATGAAGGAAGCCGGCCTCAAGCCCGGCAAGGAGATCCTCACCGTCTCGATCGACGCGGTTCCCGATATCTTCAAGGCCATGGCCGCCGGCGAAGCCAATGCCACGGTCGAGCTGACGCCGAACATGGCGGGCCCCGCACTCGATGCCATCGCGGCCTTCAAGGACAAGGGCACCGTTCCGCCCAAGTGGATCCAGACCGAGTCCAAGCTCTATACCGCGGCCGATGATCCGCAGAAGATCTACGACAGCAAGAAGGGCCTCGGTTACTGAGGCGAGCGCCGTGCCGGACCGCCCATTTGTGGTCCGGCACCCCCTTCGGCACCGCTGCGCGAACGAATAGGCTGGGTGTCCGCAGCATCAGCGGACGCCGGTGGGAGTGACGTCGTTATGGAGAACAGCCCCGATCCTGCTCCGCCCCTTCTGGAGGTGCGCGGGATCAGCAAGAGCTTCGGCGCTGTGCGTGCGTTGCAGGAGGTCGACTTCACGCTTCGCGCCGGCGAGATCCATGCGCTGCTCGGCGAGAACGGCGCCGGCAAGTCCACGCTGATCAAGGTCGTCACGGGCGTATTTCCGCGCGACGCCGGCATCGTCAGGCTCGGCGGCGAGGAGGTCGCGCCGCGCTCGGCCAAGGCCGCGCTTCAGGCCGGCATCGCTACGGTCTACCAGGAGGTCAATCTGCTGCCGAATCTCTCGGTGGCGCAGAACCTGTTTCTCGACCGCCAGCCGATGCGCTTCGGCATCGTGCGCGACGGCGAGATGCGCCGCCGCGCCAAAGCGCTGCTCGCGGAGTTCGGCCTCGACATCGACGTATCAGCACCGCTCGGCAGCTATTCCGTCGCCGTGCAGCATGTCACCGCGATCGCACGCGCCGTGGATCTGTCCGCGCGCGTGCTGATCCTGGACGAGCCGACCGCGAGTCTCGACCGTCACGAGGTCGAGATCCTCTTCGGCATCATGCGCCAACTGGCGAAACGCGGCATCGGCATCGTCTTCGTCAGTCATTTTCTCGATCAGGTCTACGAGATCTCCGACCGCATCACCGTCTTGCGCAACGGCCGCCTGGTCGGTGAGCGCGAGACCGCCTCGCTGCCGCGGATCGAGCTGATCCGCATGATGCTCGGCCGCGAACTGGCCGAGACCACCGGCGCGCGGGCGGCGACACGCGAGCATCAGGCGCGCGAGATCTGCGCGAGCTTCGAGAATTACGGCAAATCCGGCTATGTCGCGCCGTTCAATCTCGAGCTGCGCCATGGCGAGGTCGTCGGCCTCGCCGGCCTGCTCGGCTCGGGCCGCACCGAGACGGCGCGGCTGGTGTTCGGCGCCGAGCGCGCCGATCGCGGGCAGGCGAAGGTTGAAGGCGCGCCCGTGCGGCTGCACTCGCCGCGCGTCGGCGTGCGCCACGGCTTTGGCTATTGCCCGGAGGAACGCAAGACCGACGGCATCGTCGCCGAGCTCAGCGTGCGCGAGAACATCGTGCTGGCGCTCCAGGCCAAACGCGGGCTGCATCGGCCGCTGTCGCGCCGCGAGCAGGACGAGATCGCGCGCCGCTACGTCAGGATGCTGGACATCCGTCCGTCCGATCCGGAGCGCCCGGTGGGCCTGCTCTCCGGCGGCAATCAGCAAAAAGTGCTGCTGGCGCGCTGGCTCGCGACCTCGCCGCGGCTGCTGGTGCTGGACGAGCCGACCCGCGGCATCGACGTCGGCGCGCATGCCGAGATCATCCGCCTGATCCGCGACCTCTGCGACGAAGGCCTCTCTCTGCTCGTGATCTCCTCGGAGCTGGACGAGATCGTGACCTATTCGGATCGGGTCGTGGTGCTGCGCGACCGCGCCCATATCGAGGAGCTCGCGGGCGAGGCGATCGACGTCAGCAACATTCTCGCCGCCATCGCGGCCGACGGCGCCGCCACAGCGCATGAGGGGCGGGCATGACAGCGCTGTTGCCGCGCCGCGGCCTTGCCCAGATCCTGGCGCTGATCGTCATCCTCGCGGTCGACCGCGTGGTGTCGCCGCAATTCTTCGATTTGCGTCTTCAGGACGGCCGGCTGTTCGGCAGCCTGATCGACGTGCTCAACCGCGGCACGCCGGTGGCGCTGCTCTCGCTCGGCATGGTGCTGGTGATCGCGACGCGCGGCATCGACCTCTCGGTCGGCGCGATCATGGCGATCTCGGGCGCGATTGCGGCGAGCCTCGCCGACAGCCACGGGCTTCCGATCGTGCTGGCGGCCGCGCTTGGTGCCGGCCTCGTCTGCGGATTGTGGAACGGCTTTCTCGTCGCGGTGCTCGGCATGCAGCCGATCGTGGCGACGCTGATCCTGATGGTGGCGGGGCGGGGCATCGCCCAGCTCATCACCGAGGGACGTATCGTGACGTTTTCCTCGCCCGACCTGGTCTGGCTCGGCAACGGTGCCATCCTCGGCCTGCCGGTGCCGGTCGCGATCGCCTTGGTCATGCTGATCCTCACCGGCGCGGTGGTGCGCGGTTCGGCGCTCGGGCTTCTGATCGAGGCGACCGGCGGCAATGCGCGGGCGAGCGAGCTTGCCGGCGTCGGCACCCGCGCGATGATCCTGTCGGTCTATGTCTGGTGCGGCGTCTGCGCCGCGCTGGCCGGCGTGATTGCGGCCGCCGACATCATGGGCGCGGATGCCAACAATGCCGGCCTCTGGCTCGAGCTCGACGCGATCCTGGCCGTGGTGATCGGCGGCACCTCGCTGTTCGGCGGCCGCTTCAGCCTCGTTCTGGCCGTACTCGGCGCGCTGATCATCCAGACCATGAACACCGGGATCCTGCTGTCCGGCTATCCGCCGGAGTTCAATCTGCTGGTCAAGGCGGTGGTCGTGCTCGCGGTTCTGCTGCTGCAATCGCCGAAATTCTCGGGGCTTGCCGGTATCGCCGCGCGGCTGCGGAGCGCGAAAGCATGAAAGGCCTGCCGCCCGTCCTGATCACGGCCATCGTGCTCGTCGCGGGCTTTGCGCTCTGCGCCGTGCAATTCCCCAACATCGCCTCCACCCGCGTGGTCGGCAATCTCCTCACCGACAACGCTTTTCTCGGCATCGTCGCGACCGGCATGACCTTCGTCATCATCTCCGGCGGCATCGATCTGTCGGTCGGCTCGGTGATCGGCTTCACCACCGTCTTCGTCGCGCTCGCGATCGAACGCTGGGGCGTGCCGCCGCTGGTCGCCTTCGTCGCCATCCTCGCGCTCTCGGCGGCGTTCGGTGCGGCGATGGGCGCGGTCATCCATGTCTTCGATCTGCCGCCTTTCATCGTGACGCTGGCGGGGATGTTCCTGGCCCGCGGCGCGAGCTTCCTGCTCTCGACGGAGTCGGTCCCGATCACCGCGCCGGTCTATTCCACCGTGTCGGACTTCGCCCTGCGGATGCCCGGCGGCGGGCGGCTGACCGCGATTGCGATCATCATGCTCGTGATCGTGATCGGGGGCGCCTTGCTGCTGCATCTCACGAGGTTCGGCGCCAATGTCTATGCGCTCGGCGGCAGCCGGAGCACCGCAAGCCTGATGGGCGTTGCGGTCGGCAAGATGACGGTGAAGATCTACATGCTGTCGAGCCTGCTCGCAGGCATCGCCGGCATCGTCTTCTCCTTCTACACCAGCGCCGGCTACTCGCTTTCCGCCGTCGGCGTCGAGCTCGACACCATCGCCGCCGTCGTGATCGGCGGCACGCTGCTCACGGGCGGGCAGGGCTCGGTGATCGGCACCTTCCTCGGCGTGCTGATCCAGGGCCTGATCCAGACCTACATCAATTTCGACGGGACGCTGTCGAGCTGGTGGACCAAGATCGCGACCGGCGTGCTACTGTTCGCCTTCATCGCCTTGCAGCAGGGGCTGGTCGCGCTCGCGCGCCGGCCCGCGGCCAAGAGTGCGGGAGCTGCCACATGACCTCGCGCATTGTCGTCATCCCGACGCGCCGGGCCCACTCCAATCACGCGGAGGTGGCCCGCTCGATCGGCGTCGACATCATCGCCGGCCGTTACGCGGAGGGGACACGCCTGCCTGGCGATGCCGAGATGATCGCGATGTTCGGCGTGTCGCGGCCGGTGCTGCGGGAGAGCGTGAAGACGCTGGTGGCCAAGGGCCTGCTCACCACCAAGGCCCGCGTCGGCACCGTCGTGCGCGAGCGCGCGGCCTGGAACATGTTCGATGCCGACGTGCTGGCCTGGCATCTCGACGCCGGCATCGACAAGCGCTTCCTCAACGACCTCGCAGAGATTCGTCTTGCGGTCGAGCCGCGCGCGGCCGAGCTCGCAGCGAAGCAGAGGTCCGAGGAGGACGTCGCCGAACTGCGGCGCAGCATGGAGCGCATGCGGCGTGAAGCCTCCGACTCGGTGGGCTTTGCCGATGCCGACCTCGCGCTTCACGTTGCCGTGGCGCGGGCCTCCGGCAATCTGTTCATGCGTTCGATCGGGCATGTCATCGAAGCCGCCTTGCGCGCCTCGTTCCTGCTCAGCGCCCCGGTCGAGCCGGAGGACCGCGACGCCGTGCTGCTCTGGCATCAGAAGATCGTCGACGCGATCGCGGCCGGCGATGCCGAGGCGGCATCGGAGGCCATGGTCTTTGTCATTCACAACGGCATGAGCCGCCACGAGGACACGGTGATCGAGACCGCCCCGGCCGAGGTGCTGCCGTCAGCCGATACTGGAGAATAAGCGTGACCGACCTTCGCATTGCCATCGTCGGATTCGGCAAGATCGCGCGCGACCAGCATGTCGGTGCGATCGCGGCGGTACCGGGCGCGACGCTCGCGGCTGTTGCCAGTCGCAATGCCTCGCTGCCGGAGCTGCCGCATTTTGCCACCATCGAAGAGCTGCTGGAGAAGGGCCCGGCGATCGACGCGGTCTCGCTCTGCACGCCGCCGCAGGTGCGGCGCGCCCAGGCCGCCACGGCGCTCGCCGCCGGCAAGCACGTCATGCTGGAGAAGCCGCCCGGCACCGGCGTTGCCGAGCTCGATCCGCTGATCGCGATGGCGGCCGATGCCAGCCGCACGCTGTTTGCGACCTGGCATTCGCGTTATGCGCCGGCGGTCGAGCCGGCCCGCGAATGGCTGGCGACACGCCGGATCAAGTCCGTGCACATCAACTGGAAGGAAGACGTCCGCGTCTGGCATCCCGGCCAGGCCTGGATCTGGGAGCCGGGCGGGCTCGGCGTGTTCGATCCCGGCATAAATGCGCTGTCGATCCTGACCCGCATCCTGCCCAAGCCGGTGTTCGTCACCGCGGCCGAGCTTGCCTTTCCGGCCAACTGCCAGGCCCCGATTGCCGCGAACCTGACGCTGACCGATATCGGCGGCCTGCCGGTCACCGCCGAATTCGACTTCCGCCAGACCGGGCCGCAGAGCTGGGATATCCTCGTGGAAACCGATCAGGGCCGGATGAATTTGTCCGGCGGCGGGCGTCGGATGGCTGTCGACGGCAAGGCCATTGCCGAGGCGCCCGATCAGGAATATCGCGAGCTGTACCGGCGCTTTGTCGAACTCGCGGCGACCGGCGCAAGCGATGTCGATCTGGCGCCGTTGCGTCTCGTTGCCGACTCTTTCCTGCTCGGCAGGCGCACGATCGTCGAACCGTTTGTGGACTGAACATGGCTGGCTCAAAAATAACAAAAGACGTCTTCGGAACGCTGCCGGACGGCCGCAATGTCGAGCGCATCGTGCTGCGCGGCGAGGGCGGCTTTGAAGCCCGTATCATCACCCATGGCGCGGTGATCCAGGCGCTGATCGCGCCGGACGCCAAGGGCGGCTACGACGATGTCGTGCTCGGCCACGACGCCTTCGCCGGCTATCTCGCCGAACGAAAATTCCTGGGCGCAACCGTCGGCCGCTACGCCAACCGTATTGCCAGGGGACAGTTCTCGCTCGATGGCGAGACGGTGCAGCTTCCCGTCAACAATGGCCCGAATGCGCTGCATGGCGGCCTCGACGGGTTCGACCGCAAGCTCTGGGCGATCGCCGGGATCGAAGAGGGCGCCGAGCCCGCGGTGACGCTCACTTATACGAGCCCGCACGGCGAGGAGAATTATCCGGGCCGGCTCGATGTGCGCCTGACCTATCGCGTCACCGGCCCCGCCGAGCTGTCGCTGATGATGGAGGCGCGGACGGACCGGCCGACCATCGTCAATTTGACCAACCACAGCTTCTTCAATCTCGAAGGCGCGACATCAGGCACGTCCATTCTCGACCACAGACTGACGGTCGCAGCCGAGCATTTCCTCGCGATCGATCCCACCGCCATTCCGCTGCCGGAGCCGCCGCGCAGCGTTGTCGGCACGCCGTTCGACTTCCGCAACCCGCATGCCGTAGGCGAGCGCATCCGCGAAAACGATCGGCAATTGCAGAGCGGCAGGGGTTACGACCACACCTACTGCCTCGGCCGCTACGGCAAGCTCGCGCTCGCGGCACAGCTGGAGGCGCCGCGTTCGGGACGCATCATGGAGCTGTTCACCAATCAGCCCGGCATCCAGGTCTATTCCGGCAACTATCTCGACGGCACGATCGCGGGCAAGGGCGGCAAGCTGATCCGGCAATCGGACGCCATGTGCCTGGAGCCGCACATCTGGCCTGACGCGCCGAACCGGCCGGACTTTCCGAGCCCGCGCCTCGATCCGGGCCAAGTCTACCGGCATCACACCGTCTATCGCTTTGCAGTGAGGGCGCCATGATGGAAGAAGTGCCGACCTCCGTACTCTCCGCCGAGCAATGTCATCTCGGCGAAGGGCCGACCTATGACGTCACCACCGATACCGCCTGGTGGTTCGATATCCGCGAAGGACGCCTGTTCGAGGCGCATCTCGGCAGCGGCAGCATCCGCGTCCACGCGCTCGGCCGGATGGCGAGCGCGCTCGGACGCATCGATGCCGACCGGCAGTTGATCGTCGCGGAGGACGGCCTCTACATTCGCAGTCTCGCCGACGGCGCGATGACGCTGTTCCATCCGCTCGAAGCGGACAATCCCGCGACGCGTTCCAATGATTGCCGCGTGCACCAGTCCGGTACGTTCTGGATCGGCACCATGGGCAAGAAGGCCGAGCCGAAGGCGGGCGCGATCTACGCGCTCCATCGCGGCAAGATCTCGACGCTGTTTCCTGGCATCAGCATTCCCAACTCGATCTGCTTCTCGCCGGATGGCGCGACCGGCTATTTCACCGACACCCCGCGCGCCATGCTCTACGCCGTCCCGCTCAATCCCGCGACCGGATTGCCGCGCGGCGAGCCGGAGGTGCTGCTCCGCCACACCGGCATCGGCGGCCTCGACGGCTCGGTGTGCGACGCCGACGGGCAGATCTGGAATGCGTGCTGGGGCGCGAGCCGGATCGACGTCTACTCTCCGCAGGGCGAGCGCCTGCGCTCGCTGAGTGTGCCGGCCAAGCAGGCGAGCTGCCCGGCCTTCGTCGGCCCTGACCTGTCGCGTCTCCTCGTCACCTCGGCCTGGCAGGATATGGACGCGGCGGCACGCGCTGCCGATCCGCAAGCCGGCTGCACGTTTTTATTGGAGGCATCCGCGCGCGGTCGCGCGGAGCCCGACGTCAAGCTCGCATAGGAGGCCCGGAGCCGCACACGACGAACGTTCTCGACGACACGAAAAACAGTCTGACACCCAAGGGAGTGAAGCATGCTGAAACTGAAGACGACATTCCTCGCGCTGGCGCTGGCCGGCGCTGCGACGATGGCCGCGGGCGTCACCGCCTCCGCGCAGGACAAGGCGACCGTCGGCATCGCCATGCCGACCAAATCGTCGGCGCGCTGGATCGACGACGGCAACAACATGGTCAAGGTGCTGAAGGAGCGCGGCTACAACACCGACCTGCAATATGCCGAGGACGACATCCCGAACCAGCTCTCGCAGGTCGAGAACATGGTGACCAAGGGCGCGAAGGCGCTGGTGATCGCCGCGATCGACGGTACCACGCTGTCCGACGTGCTCAAGCAGGCGAAAGCAAAAGGCATCACGGTGATTGCCTATGACCGCCTGATCCGCGGCACGCCGAACGTCGACTACTACGCGACCTTCGACAATTTCCAGGTCGGCGTGCTCCAGGCGGAGTCGCTCGTGCAGGGTCTCGGCCTGAAGGACGGCAAGGGTCCGTTCAACATCGAGCTGTTCGGCGGCTCGCCCGACGACAACAACGCCTACTTCTTCTACAACGGCGCCATGAGCGTGCTGAAGCCCTACATCGACAGCGGCAAGCTCGTCGTCGTGTCCGGCCAGATGGGCATGGACAAGGTCGCGACCCTGCGCTGGGACGGCGCCACCGCGCAGGCCCGCATGGACAACCTGCTCAGCGCCTACTACGGCAACAAGAAGGTCAACGCCGTGCTGTCGCCCTATGACGGCCTCTCGATCGGCATCATCTCCTCGCTGAAGGGCGTGGGCTATGGCAGCGCCGACCAGCCGATGCCCGTCATCTCGGGCCAGGACGCGGAGGTGCCCTCGATCAAGGCGATGCTGCGCGGCGATCAGTATTCGACCATCTTCAAGGACACCCGCGATCTCGCCAAGGTGACCGCCGACATGGTCGACGCCGCGCTCGCCGGCAAGCAGGTCACGGTCAACGACACCAACACCTATGAGAACGGCGTCAAGAAGGTTCCGTCCTATCTGCTCAAGCCGGTCGTGGTCTACAAGGACAATTGGGAGAAGGTTCTGGTGGACAGCGGCTACTACAAGAAGTCGCAGTTCCAGTAGACGTTCTTGTTCCGTCATTCCGGGGCGATGCGTAGCATCGAACCCGGAATCTCGAGGTTCCGGGTTCGCCCTTCGGGCGCCCCGGAACGACCGCGATTTAGGACACCAAAGCCATGACCGCCATGCTGGAGATGCGCAACGTCAGCAAGAGCTTTGCCGGCGTCCAGGCGCTGCGCGACGTCAACTTCTCGGTTCACGCCGGGCAGATCCACGCGCTTGTCGGCGAGAACGGCGCCGGCAAGTCCACGCTGATGAAGGTGCTCAGCGGCGTCTATCCGCACGGCAGCTACGAGGGCACCATCATCTTCGAGGGCGAGGAGCGCCGCTTCCGTGACATCAACGATTCCGAGGCGCTCGGCATCATCATCATCCACCAGGAGCTGGCGCTGATCCCGTTGATGTCGATCGCCGAAAACATCTTCTTGTCGCATCCGCCGTCGAAATTCGGCGTGATCGACCGCGACGAGGTGTACCGGCGCACCCGCGAGCTGCTGGCGCAGGTCGGCCTGAGGGAATCGCCGGATACGCTGATCACCGACCTCGGCGTCGGTAAGCAGCAGCTGGTCGAGATCGCCAAGGCGCTGTCCAAGCGGGTGCGCATGCTGATCCTGGACGAGCCGACCGCGAGCCTCAACGAAGCCGATAGCGCCGCGTTGCTCGAACGCCTGATGGCGTTCCGCGAGCAGGGCATCGGCTCGATCCTGATCTCGCACAAGCTCAACGAGGTGGCCAAGGTCGCCGACCACATCACCGTGCTGCGTGACGGCCGCACCGTCGACAGCATCGACTGCCGTGCCGAGCCGATCCAGGAAGACCGCATCATCCGCAGCATGGTCAACCGCGATCTCGCCCATCGCTTCCCCGAGCGCAGCGTGAAGATCGGCGAGCCCGTGCTCGCCATCGAGAACTGGTCGGTCTATCACCCCATTCATCCCGAGCGGCAGGTCATCAAGAACGTCAATTTCGGCGTCAAGCGCGGCGAGGTCGTCGGCATCGCCGGGCTGATGGGCGCCGGCCGCACCGAATTCGCCATGAGCCTGTTCGGCCGCTCCTGGGGCACCAATATCAGCGGCCATATCCGGCTCGAAGGCAGGGAGATCGTGCTGCCGAGCGTCGCGGCCGCAATCGATGCCGGCCTTGCCTATGTCACCGAGGACCGCAAGCAGCTCGGGCTGATCCTCGCCGACGACGTCCGCAAGAACATCACGCTCGCCAGCCTCGACCAGGTCGCGCCGGGGAGGGTGATCGACGACATCGCCGAGCTGAAGGTTGCCAGCGACTACAGGAATCGCATGCGCATCCGCTGCTCCGACGTCTACCAGGAGACCGGCCAGCTCTCCGGCGGCAACCAGCAGAAGGTAGTGCTGTCGAAATGGCTGATGACCGACCCCAAGGTGCTGATCCTGGACGAACCGACAAGGGGCATCGACGTCGGTGCCAAATACGAGATTTACTGTATCATCAACGAGCTTGCGGAGGCCGGCCGCGGCGTAGTGGTCATCTCCTCGGAGATGCCCGAGCTGCTCGGCATCTGCGACCGCATCTGCGTGATGAACGACGGCGCTTTCGTCGGCGAGTTCTCCGGCACGGAAGCGACGCAGGAGAAGATCATGCGCGCCATCATGCGCAACCAGAGAAGCAACGGAAACGGCGTGCCTGAGGCCGCGGAGATGGGAGGATTGCAGCCATGACCGACAAGACGGTTTCGCTGCCCGAGGAGCGCCGGCACGGCAGCTTCATCAAGAACAATTTGCGCAATTACGGCATGCTGATGTCGCTGATCGCGATCATGCTGTTCTTTCAGGTCATGACCGGCGGCACGCTGCTGCAGCCGCTCAATTTGACCAACCTGGTGCTCCAGAACAGCTACATCGTCATCATGGCGCTCGGCATGCTGCTGGTGATCGTTACCGGCCATATCGACCTCTCGGTCGGTTCGGTCGCGGGCTTCGTCGGCGCGGTGGCCGCCGTGCTGATGGTGACGTACAAGGTCGACTACACGCTGGCCTTCATCGCCTGCCTGCTGCTGGGCGCGGCGATCGGCGCGGCGCAGGGCTATTGGGTGGCCTATTTCAAGATCCCGTCCTTCATCGTGACGCTGGCCGGCATGCTCGTGTTCAAGGGTCTTGCGCTTGCGGTGTTGCAGGGCCAGTCGCTCGGGCCGTTCCCGGCGACCTTCCAGAAACTGTCCTCGGGCTTCATTCCGGAGATACTGCCCGAGGCCGGCACGCTGCATCCGACCTCCATGCTGATCGGCGCCGTGCTCGCGCTCGGCCTCGTCTATGTCAGCGCCAAGGGCCGGTCGCGCGAGCAGTCGCACGGCATCGAGGTCGAGCCTTATGCCTTCTTTCTCGGCAAGAGCATTTTGCTGGCCTGCGCCGTGCTCTACTTCACCTATCTGATCGCCTCGCATCGCGGCCTGCCCAACGTGCTGGTGATCATGGGCGCGCTGATCGCGCTCTACGGCTTCGTCACCCGTCGCACCGTGATCGGGCGGCAGATCTACGCGGTCGGCGGCAATGCCAAGGCGGCAAGCCTGTCGGGCATCAAGACCGAGCGGCTGACCTTCCTCACCTTCGTCAACATGGGCGTGCTGGCCGCGCTCGCCGGCCTCGTCTTCGCCGCGCGCCTCAACACCGCAACGCCGAAGGCGGGCTTGGGCTTCGAGCTCGACGTCATCGCTGCCTGCTTCATCGGCGGCGCCTCGGCCTATGGCGGCGTGGGCCGCGTCGGCGGCGCCGTGGTCGGCGCCATGATCATGGGCGTGATGAACAACGGCATGTCCATCCTCGGCATCGGCATCGACTATCAGCAGGTCATCAAGGGCCTGGTGCTGCTGGGAGCGGTGTGCATCGACGTGTATAATCAGCGGCGGTGAGTGGACTGTTGTAGGGTCGGCAAAGGCGCGTAAGCGCCGTGCCTACCACCTTTCCACGATCGCGCGAGAAGTGGTGGGCACGCGCCCACCCTACGGCAGCCGCTACTGCGTCGTGAACAGCACCGCCGCGATGGCGACGGAGAGGCTGACCGCCGAGACGGTCGCCACGGTCGACAGTACCCCCATCCGCCTGAGCGCGATGGCGAACGCGATGATGATGGGGGTCGCGGTCATCAGCCCGATTTGTGCGTCGCTCATATCGTTGCTCGCCGCTCCCTAAAATCCTGAGGCGGTTCCTACCGTGATCCGGGCGGGTGGACGTTGCGTCGGCGCAAACAAGCCGGCGCAATCCACCAGTTTGTCCGCCGACAAACTCGGATCGGGGCGGGTCAGCTAAGTCTGTCCGGTGTCCTGATCCGGAAGGCAGATGTCGGTAACCGATTGCGAACAACAGGGAACCGGCTGGGGCATCCTCGAGGAACTCCCCGGCGATCCCATGATCTGGGTGCTGATCTTCAGCGAGTTGGCCGCGTTCGGCCTGTTCTTCGGCGCCTTCATCGTCGCCCGCGCAATTCATCCCGCGATGTTCGCGGCCGGACAGGCCACGCTCGATGCGCATCTCGCCGGGCTCAACACAATCGTCCTGGTGACCAGCGGCTGGGCCGCGGCCCGCGGCACGGCTGCCGCACGGGCACAACGCAAGCAGGCCGCGCGCGGCTGGCTGTTCGGTGCCATGGCCCTCGGCGGCGTCTTCATCGCGATCAAGCTGCTCGAATATGCCGGCGAGATCGCGCAGGGAAACGGGCTGGAGACCAGCCCGTTCTTCACGCTGTACTTCCTTCTCACCGGCTTTCATCTCCTGCATGTCGGCCTCGGCATCGTGATCCTGGCCGTGGTTTCCCGGGGGGCGGAGGTGATCGGCGTCGAGACGGGGGCCGCCTTCTGGCACATGGTCGACCTGCTCTGGATCGTCATGTTTCCGATCCTGTATCTGGTGCGCTGATGATGCCGGATCGTCTCGACCTCACATGGATCGTGCTGGTCGGCCTCGCGCTCGCGACCGTCCTGGTGCCATCCCTTGTGACGCGTCCGCTGCTCGGCAACGCCCTGCTGCTGGCCTTCGCCGCGCTCAAGGGGCGCCGGATCGTGCTCGATTTCCTCGATCTCCGCGCCGCGCCGGCGCTCTGGCGCGGCCTCGTGAGCGCCTGGGTCGTCATCGTCGTGCTCTTTGCCTGG
The DNA here is from genome assembly GCF_042257955.1 of Bradyrhizobium sp. B025. Taxonomy (NCBI): domain Bacteria; kingdom Pseudomonadati; phylum Pseudomonadota; class Alphaproteobacteria; order Hyphomicrobiales; family Nitrobacteraceae; genus Bradyrhizobium; species Bradyrhizobium sp. B025. Next base: position 2,817,342 of record NZ_CP170150.1, read on the forward strand.
TCCGTGTCGGCCGTCGTCGCCCTGATCTGACGCGCTCATTGCGCCCTGACAAAGAACCGGCCGCGCGAAGCGGCAATAAATCACAGCATCGGACCTCGACAGGAATCAACCGGAAAGGATTGGCAATGGCTGAACGCCTGACCAAGTCGGCCGCTCGAAACGTCTTCTACGGCGGCTCGGCTTTTTTCTTCGCCATCTTCATAGGGCTGACGGCGCACAGCCACTACTACATGGCCACGACCTCGACGGACGCGTCGACGCTGACGTCGTCGGTCGCCCGCGGCAAGCATGTCTGGGAGAAGAACTCCTGCATCAACTGCCACACCTTGCTCGGTGAGGGCGCCTATTTCGCGCCCGAGGTCGGCAACGTCTGGGATCGCTGGGGCGGCAAGGAAGATCCGGCAAGCGCGCGCGAAACGCTGAAGGCCTGGATGCAGTCGCAGCCGTCGGGCGCCGAGGGCCGGCGGCAGATGCCGCAGTTCAACCTGACCGACCAGGAGCTCAACGATCTTGCCGACTTCCTGCAATGGGTGAGCACGATCAAGCGCCAGGACTGGCCGCCGAACAAGGCCGGTTGAGCGCCGCTAATCCTCTTTCAAGACAGAGAGAACCGAGATGAAATATCAGACCCAGAAAGTCGCGATGCTGTATTTCTACGGCGCGCTGACGCTGTTCCTGGCCCAGGTCCTGTTCGGCCTGCTCGCCGGAACCATCTACGTCCTGCCCAACACCCTGTCGACCCTCCTGCCGTTCAACATCGTCAGGATGATCCATACCAACGCGCTGATCGTATGGTCGCTGATCGGCTTCATGGGTGCGACCTACTTCCTGCTCCCGGAAGAGACCGAGACCGAGCTGTACAGCCCGCTGCTGGCGAAGATCCAGTTCTGGATGTTCTTCGGCGCGGCCGGCGTCGCCGTGGTCGGCTATCTCTTCCACTACCACGAGGGCCGCGAATTCCTCGAGCAACCCTTCATCATCAAGGTCGGCATCGTCGTGGTCTGCCTGATGTTCCTGTTCAACGTGACCATGACGGCGCTGAAGGGCCGCAAGACCACGGTGACCAACATCCTGCTGTTCGGCCTGTGGGGCGTTGCGATCTTCTTCCTGTTCGCGTTCTACAATCCGGCGAACCTCGCCGTCGACAAGATGTACTGGTGGTACGTCGTCCATCTCTGGGTCGAAGGCGTCTGGGAGCTGATCATGGCCTCCGTGCTCGCCTACCTGATGATCAAGCTCAACGGCATCGACCGCGAGGTGGTCGAGAAGTGGCTCTACGTCATCATCGGCCTTGCCCTGTTCTCGGGCATCCTCGGCACCGGCCATCACTTCTACTGGATCGGCGCGCCCGGCTACTGGCAGTGGATCGGCTCGCTGTTCTCGACGCTCGAGGTCGCGCCGTTCTTCACCATGGTGATCTTCACCGTGCAGATGACCTGGAAGGCCGGCCGCAAGCATCCGAACCGCGCCGCGCTGCTGTGGTCGGTCGGCTGCTCGGTGATGGCGTTCCTCGGTGCCGGCGTCTGGGGCTTCCTGCACACGCTGTCCTCGGTGAACTACTACACCCACGGCACCCAGGTCACCGCAGCGCACGGCCATCTCGCCTTCTTCGGCGCCTATGTGATGCTGAACCTGTCGGTGATGGCCTATGCGATCCCGCAGCTGAAGGGACGCGCGCCATACAACCAGTGGCTCAGCATGACGAGCTTCTGGATCATGTGCACGGCCATGATGACCATGACCTTTGCGCTGACCTTCGCCGGCGTGGTCCAGGTCCACCTCCAGCGCGTGCTCGGCCAGAGCTACATGGACGTGCAGGACCAGCTCGCGATGTTCTACTGGGTCCGGCTCGGTTCCGGCGTGTTCGTCGCGATCTCCGCGCTGATGTTCGTCTGGGCGGTGCTGGTGCCGGGCCGCGAGAAGCAGGCGACCGTGCCCGCCGCGCTGCAGCCGGCTGAGTAAACGCAAATGGCGGCCGCGGTTCGCCGCGGCCGCCTGCTTCCTGGAAAGTCCGGAGAGACATCATGAAACCTGCCCTTCACACGGTGACCTCGGCGCCCGCGTTGCCGGCCTATGTCGCAACCGGCAATGAATGCGCGCTGTTCGAGCACGCCTGGCGTCATCAGCTTCCGGTCCTGCTCAAGGGGCCGACCGGTTGCGGCAAGACGCGCTTCGTCGCGCATATGGCGGCACGGCTCGGACTGCCGCTCCACACCGTGGCCTGCCACGACGATCTCACCGCCGCCGATCTCACCGGCCGCTATCTGCTGAAGGGCGGCGACACCGTATGGACCGACGGTCCGCTGACGCGCGCGGTGCGCGAGGGCGGCATCTGCTATCTCGACGAGGTGGTGGAAGCGCGCAAGGACGTCACCGTGGTGCTGCATCCGCTCACCGATGATCGCCGCATCCTGCCGCTGGAGCGCACCGGCGAGGAGCTGGCGGCACCGAAGAGCTTCATGCTCGTCGTGTCCTACAATCCTGGGTACCAGACGCTGCTCAAGGCGCTGAAGCCCTCGACGCGGCAGCGCTTCGTCGCCATCGAGTTCGGCTTCTTAGCCCCAGAGCAGGAGGTCGCGGTGGTGTCCGCCGAGAGCGGGCTGCCGCCGGATCGCGTGCGGCCGCTGGTTGCGCTCGCCGGGCGGCTGCGCGCACTTAGGGGGCACGATCTGGAGGAGGGCGTCTCGACGCGCCTCGTCGTCTATTGCGCCACGCTGATTGCGGCAGGCACGCCGATCGCCGATGCCGTGCTGGCCGGCATGATCGAGCCCCTGACCGACGACGGCGACGTCAAGGCCGCGCTGCTCGACGTCGCGCGCGCCGTGATCGGGTGAGGCCGGGCCCATGCTCGACTTCCTCGAACTGGAGGAGACGGTCGGCCGTGCCTGGCACCGGATGGTCGGCGGCACCGCGAGCTATCCGGTTCACGTCGATCACGCGGTGTCGCTGGCGGAGGTGAGGGGCCGGATCGCGGTGATGTTCCGTGCGCTCGGTGGCGAGGCCGGCGTGCAGATCGCAAGCGCCGGCGCCCGCAAGTCCGGTCACCGGCTCGGCTGGCGGCAACGCATCGGCCTCGGCGACGAGCGTCTCGAGCAGCCGGGCCGCGACGCCGCAACCATCTTCCTGCCCGATCGCATCGCGATCTTTCCCGACCGCGAGCTCAACGCATGCCTCTATCGCTGGCTCGCGGCATGGTTCGCGGTCGCGCCGATCGAGACGATTGTGGAGGCCGATCCGCTCAGGCGCGATCTGCTGGTGCTGCGCCGCGCCGCCGAAACGGCGGTCTTTGTGCTCACGCAGTTTCCCGGGCTCGTCGCCGATTACGCGCAGCTTGCCGCGGCAACCGCCGCGGCCCGGCCGCGGCGTCCGTTGCCGCGCATCGAGCAGGAGATCGAGCAGATCGTTCTCGCCCTGCTCGGAGCGGGACCTGCGCCCGCGGGCAAATTATGGCCGGCGATGATGGGAACGGAGCCGCTGCCGGACAAGGCGCCGCCGGGCTATCATTCGATCCTGCCGTGCCCGCTCTGGGGCGATTGCTGGACGCGCGAGCTGTCGCCCGCGCATGCCGGCGAGGACGAGTGCGCTGATGGCGCGGAGCCCGCAGCCCAGGACAATCGCAAGCGTTTCGCCGTCCGCGAGCGCGAGGACGGCGCCAATCGCCGCGATCCCTTCGTGCTCAACCGTTTCGAAAAGATCCTCGCGATGGCCGAGATGGTCAATGTCGATCGCCCGGCCGACGACAGCGATGACGAAGACGCACAGAAGGCGGCCGACGATCTCGAGGAGATCACGCTCAGCCGCCGCAGCGGCAAGCCGGCGAGCCGCTTCAAATTCGATCTCGACCTGCCGCCGGAAGCCCTCGACGCCTCGCGCCTGAACGCGGATTTGACCTATCCCGAATGGGATTATCGCAGCAGCTCCTATCTGTCCGATCATTGCCGCGTGCTCGCCGGCGCGGCCTCCGAGCGAGGTGAGAGCTGGACGCCGGACGAGACCATGCGCCGCCACATCCGCCAGGTGCGCCGCCGCTTCGAGATCCTGCGGCCGCGCCACGAATTGATGCGTGCGCAGGCCGACGGACACGATCTCGATCTTGATGCGCTCGTGCGCGCGCGGTGCGATCTTCGCGCCGGCGGCAATGGCGCGGGTCTTGATCGCGTCCACACGGCGATGCGGCCGCAAGGGCACGATCTCGCCGTCACGCTGCTCGCGGACGTCTCACTCTCGACGGATGCCTGGGTTGACGGCTACCGCGTGCTCGACGTCGAGAAGGAGGCGTTGCTCGTGCTCGCACACGGGCTGTCGGCCTGCGGCGACCACCACAGCATCCTGACCTTCACCTCGCGCCGGCGGTCCTGGGTGCGGCTCGAAACGATCAAGGCGTTCGGCGAACCGATGAGCGGACTGGTCGAGCGCCGCATCGGCGCGCTCAAGCCCGGTTATTATACGCGGATCGGCGCCGCAGTGCGCCACGCCTCGGCCGAGCTGGCGCGCCAGCCGCAGCGCAAGAAGCTGCTGCTCGTCCTCACCGACGGCAAGCCGAACGACGTCGATCACTACGAGGGGCGCTTTGCGGTCGAGGACACCAGGAAGTCCGTGCAGGAAGCGCGCCGGCTCGGCATCGCCGTCTTCGGCGTGACGGTCGACGCGACCGCGCAATCCTATTTTCCAACGCTGTTCGGGCGCGGCGGCTATGCGATCGTCGGCAACATCAAGCGATTGCCTGCGGCGCTGCCGGCGATCTACCGGCAGGTGGCGCATTGAGGCGGGAACGCCGCGGCACCGCGTTCTTGCCTGAGCTATTGCCCATGCGGTGAGTATATGATCGAATGTCCGAATGGACCAAGGCCGGCCAAAACCCGATCTCATCATCTTCGATTGTGACGGCGTGCTCGTCGATAGCGAGCTCTTGAGCTGCCGGTGCTTGTCCGAGGTGCTGGCCGAATTCGGCCTCGCGCTCAGCGAGGAGCAGGCGCTCGAGCTGTTTCTCGGGCGCAGCACCAGGGCGATCGAGCAGCACTACCGTGATCTCGGGCAGGTCGTGCCGGATGGCTTCCTGCCGCGATTGAAGTCGCGTGTGCTGGAGACGTTCTCTGCTTCGCTCGAGCCGATCCCCGGGGTAGGGGCGGTGATCTCCGGGCTCGCCGCGCCGTTCTGCGTGGCCTCGTCCAGCGACATCGACCGTGTCTCGCTCTCGCTCGATGTCACCGGCCTTCGGGCGCATTTCGGCGCGCGGCTCTACACAGCGCAGATGGTCAGGCACGGCAAGCCGGCGCCGGATCTCTTTCTCCACGCGGCGGCGCAGATGGGCGCGGAGCCCGCGCGCACGCTGGTGATCGAGGACAGCGTCAGCGGTGTGCAGGCCGGCAGGGCGGCCGGCATGACCGTATGGGGATTTGTCGGCGGCAGCCATTATCGCGCCCGCGACGGCCGGGCTATATTGTCCGCCGCCGGGGCCGATCGGGTCTTCGCGCGCATGAGCGATTTCTGGGAGATGTGAGCCCGCATGGCCGCCGAGAACGACAAGTCGAGACTCGACGACGCCGCGCGGGCCGGCTGGCTCTATTTCATTGCCGGCCACACCCAGGACGAGATCGCAAAAATGCTCCAGGTCTCGCGCGCCTCGGCGCAGCGGCTGGTCTCGCTCTGCCTTGCCGAGCGGCTGATCACCTTCCGGCTCGAACATCCCATCGCCGCCTGCATGGAATTGGCGGCGCGTCTGAAGGAGCGGTTCGATCTCGTCCATTGCGAGGTGGTGCCAGAAGATCCCGCCGCGCCGCAGGCGACCGCCGGCATTGCCGAGCGCTGCGCCAACCTGCTCGATTCCACGCTGCGCTCCGAAACGCCCGTCATCGTCGCGCTCGGCACCGGGCGGGCGGTGCGCGCCGCGGTCGAGCGCGTCACGCCGATCGACCGGCCCAATCACCAGATCGTCTCGCTGGTCGGCAACATCTCCGCCGACGGTTCGGCGAGCTTCTACGACACCGTCGGGCGGCTCGCCGACCGCACCGGGGCGCGGCACTACCCGATGCCGCTGCCGTTCCTGATGTCGTCGGAGGACGAGCGCAACAGGATGGTGCGCATCGAGCCGATCGCCAAGGTGAAGGCGGTCGCGGCCAAGGCGGATCTGCGCCTCGTCGGCATCGGCCAGATGGACCAGAAGGCGCAGGTCCACATCGACGGCTTCGTCACCCGCGACGAACTGTTCGAGATGATGCGGCAGGGGGCGATCGGCGAGATCACCGGCTGGGCCTATGACGCCAAGGGTCGCCTGCTCAAGGCCGGCACCAACAAACGCCTCACCAGCATCCCGCCGGAAGTGCCGGCGAAGACCACGACCATTGGCGCCGCGGTCGGCGCGGCCAAGGTCCCGGCGATCGCGGCGGCGTTGAGCGGGGGCCTGATCAACGGCCTGATCACCGACGAGGCGACGGCCAGGGCGATCCTGGAGCGGTAGGCCGTTCGCTGTAGCGGCAACGGAGCTGCGCTCCCTCTCCCGCTTGCGGGAGAGGGCTGGGGAGAGGGTGTCTCCGCAGTGGGGCCCCCCAAGAGGAGAGAACCCTCACCCGTATCGCATCTTCGATGCGATACGACCTCTCCCGCAAGCGGGAGAGGTGATGCAGGCCGCGGCGCCCGTTCCGAACAACTATCGTCGCTTCTGCGCAGCACGACCTCCCGCCCCCTCCCGCATCGCAGCACTCAGAAGTTGCCCAAACGCCTGCGCGCCTGCTTGACAATCTTCCGTCCGTGAGTTGAACATACGCCCAACGCGTGGGCATATGCTCAAAACGCGAGTTTGAGGGAGGTCACCGTGAAACACGTCCTCGGCGCCGTCTGCGGCGCGTCCGTCCTGCTGGCCATCCCCGCGATGGCCGAAACCACCCTGACGATCGCCACCGTGAACAACGGCGACATGATCCGCATGCAGGGGCTGACCGGTGAATTCACCAAGAAGAACCCCGATATCACTGTGAAATGGGTGACGCTGGAGGAGAACGTGCTGCGCCAGCGCGTCACCACCGACATCGCCACCAAGGGCGGCCAGTTCGACGTGCTCACCATCGGCACCTATGAGGTGCCGATCTGGGCCAAGAAGGGCTGGCTGGTGCCGCTCGCCAATCTCGGCGCCGATTACGACGTCGCCGACCTGCTGCCCAGGATCAAGGACGCGGTCTCTGCCGACGGCAAGCTTTATGCCGCGCCGTTCTACGGCGAGAGCTCGATGGTGATGTACCGCACCGACCTGTTCGACAAGGCCGGCCTGAAGATGCCGGAGAAGCCGACCTGGGATTTCGTCATCGACGCCGCCAAGAAGCTGACCGACAAGAACGCGGGCGTCTACGGCATCTGCCTGCGCGGCAAAGCTGGCTGGGGCGAGAACATGGCGTTCCTCTCCGCGATGGCCAATTCCTACGGTGCGCGCTGGTTCGACGAGAAGTGGGTGCCGCAGTTCAATACGCCGGAATGGAAGACGACGCTCACGACCTATGTGAACCTGATGAAGGACGCCGGCCCTCCCGGCGCGAGCTCCAACGGCTTCAACGAGAACCTGGCACTGTTCAACGCCGGCAAATGCGCGATGTGGATCGACGCGACGGTGGCGGCGTCCTTCGTCACCAATCCCAAGGACTCCAAGGTCGCCGACAAGGTCGGCTTTGCGCTCGCGCCCAACACCGGGCTCGGCAAGAACGCCAACTGGCTGTGGGCCTGGAATCTCGCGATCCCCGCCGGCTCCAAGAAGGCGGAAGCGGCCGAAAAGTTCATCGCCTGGGCAACGAGCAAGGACTACACGAAACTCGTGGCCTCGAAGGAGGGCTGGGCCAACGTGCCGCCGGGCACCCGCACCTCGCTCTACCAGAACCCTGAATATCTGAAGGTCGCGCCCTTCGCCAAATTGACGCTGGCCTCGATCGACGCCGCCGATCCGAACAAGCCGACGGTGAAGCCGGTGCCTTACGTGGGCGTGCAATATGCCGCGATCCCCGAATTCCAGGGCATCGGCACCCAGGTGGGCCAGCAGTTCTCGGCGGCGCTTTCGGGCTCGATGACGGTCGATGCCGCGCTCACCGCGGCGCAATCCGTGACCGAGCGCGAGATGAAGCGCGCCGGTTACATCAAGTGAACCCGAGCTCTCCCTCCTGAGCTCAAACTGGCGGCCATCCTCCAGTCCAGCCCCGGATGGATGGCCGCCTTCTTTCGGCAAGCGGAGAAGTCAGGGATGGCAACCCGGCAGACGCAGTTTCTGGCGCGCGCGCTCCTGACCCCGGCCGTCGGGCTGCTCTTCATCTGGATGATCGTCCCGCTCGCGCTGACGATCTATTTCTCGACGCTGCACTACAGCCTGCTCGATCCCGGCTCGGAAGAATTCGTCGGGCTGGAAAACTTCCGCTACTTCCTCACCGATCCCGCCTTCCTCGCGTCGCTCCAGAACACGCTGGTGCTGGTCGGCTCGGTGTTGGCCATGACCATTCTGCTCGGCATTCCGCTGGCGTTGCTGATGGACCAGCCCGTGATCGGCCGCAACATCGTGCGCCTGATGGTGATCGCGCCGTTCTTCGTGATGCCGACGGTGAGCGCGCTGGTCTGGAAGAACCTGTTGATGCATCCGGTGTCCGGGCTGTTCGCCTGGCTCGCCAAGCTGCTCGGATTGACGCCGATCGACTGGTTCAACGACGTGCCGCTGTTCGCGGTGATCCTGATCGTCGCCTGGCAATGGCTGCCGTTCGCGACGCTCATCCTGCTGACCGCGCTGCAATCGCTCGACGAGGAGCAGAAGGAGGCCGCCGAGATGGATGGCGCGAGCGCCGTCTCGGCCTTCATCTACATCACGCTGCCGCATCTGGCGCGTCCCATCACCGTGGTGATCCTGATCGAGACCATTTTCCTGCTCACGGTGTTCGCCGAGATCTTCGTCACCACCGGCGGCGGGCCGGGCCTGCAGACCACCAACATCGCCTTCCTGATCTATTCGCAGGCGCTGATCCAGTTCGACGTCGGCAGCGCCTCCGCCGGCGGCCTCGTCGCGGTGGTGATCGCCAACGTCGTCGCCTTCTTCCTCGTCCGCATCGTCGGCCGCAATTTGGAGGCTTGAAGCATGGCGCGGATGGCAACGACGCAGCGGGTGGTGATCTCGACGATCGGGGCGTGGTTCTTCGGCTTCCTGATCTTCTTCCCGATCCTCTGGATGGTGCTGGCAAGCTTCAAGACCGAGCTCGAGGCCTTCGCCATTCCGCCGTCCTTCCTGTTCTTCCACTGGACCACGGAAAATTACGCGACCGTGCAGGAGCGGAGCGACTATCTGCACCACGCCATGAACTCGGTCATCATCGCCGGCGGCTCGACGCTCATTGCGCTCTTGATCGCCATCCCGGCGGCCTGGTCGATGGCGTTCGCGCCGACCAAGCGCACCAAGGACATCCTGCTCTGGATGCTCTCGACCAAGATGATGCCGCCGGTCGGCGTGCTGGTGCCGATCTACCTGATCTACAAGACCTTCGGCCTGCTCGATTCCCGCATCGGCCTCGTCTTCATCCTGTGCCTCGGCAATCTGCCGATCGTGATCTGGATGCTGTTCACCTATTTCAAGGAGATCCCGCGCGACATCCTCGAAGCCGCGCGCATGGATGGCGCCACCATCGGCCGCGAGCTGGTCTACGTGCTGACGCCGATGGCGATCCCGGGTCTGGCATCGACCCTGCTGCTCAATCTGATTCTGGCCTGGAACGAGGCGTTCTGGACGCTGAACCTGTCGACCTCGAACGCCGCGCCGCTCACCACGTTCATCGCCTCCTATTCGAGCCCGGAAGGGCTGTTCTGGGCAAAGCTGTCGGCGGCCTCGACGCTGGCGATCGCGCCCATTCTCGTCCTCGGTTGGTTCAGCCAGAAGCAGCTCGTACGCGGGCTGACCTTCGGCGCGGTGAAGTAGAGGGGCTGCCGGATCATGGGTCAGATCACACTTCAGGACGTGCAGAAATCCTTCGGCCCCGTGCACATCATCAAGGGCGCAGATCTCGACATTGCCGACGGCTCCTTCGTGGTGTTCGTCGGTCCCTCCGGCTGCGGCAAGACCACGCTGTTGCGGCTGATCGCCGGCCTCGAGGACGTCTCCGGCGGCAAGATCCTGATCGACGGCAAGAACGTCGTCGACACGCCGCCCGCCAAGCGCGGGTTATCCATGGTGTTCCAGTCCTACGCGCTCTATCCGCACATGAGCGTGCGCGGCAATATCGGCTTCGGCCTGAAGATGGCGGGGCTGCCCAAGGACGAGATCAACCGCAAGGTCGAGGCCGCCGCCGCGACGCTGAACCTCACGCCCTACCTCGACCGCAAGCCGCGCGAGCTTTCCGGCGGCCAGCGCCAGCGCGTCGCGATCGGCCGCGCCATCGTGCGCGAGCCCAAGGCGTTCCTGTTCGACGAGCCGCTGTCGAACCTGGATGCCGCGCTCCGCGTACAGATGCGCATCGAGGTGACGCGGCTCCAGAAGCAGCTCGGCACCACCGCGATCTACGTCACCCATGACCAGGTCGAGGCCATGACCATGGCCGACAAGATCGTCGTGCTCAACGGCGGCAAGATCGAGCAATATGGCTCGCCGCTGGAGCTTTACGAGAAGCCTGCCAATCTCTTCGTCGCCGGCTTCATCGGCTCGCCCAAGATGAACTTCGTCACCGGCGAACTCGCCAGGCAGCAGGGCGCGGCCACGATCGGCGTGCGGCCGGAGCACCTCAGGATCGAGCGCGATGGCGCCGGCGGCTGGCAGGGGACGATCGCGGTCGCCGAGCATCTCGGCAGCGACACCTTTCTCTACGTCGATGCCGGTCCGCTCGGCATGCTGACCGCGCGCTACATCGGCGAATTGAGCCTGCATGCCGGCGATCACGTGTCGCTGGTGCCGGACCCCGCGCGGATCCACCGCTTCGATGCGAGCGGCAACGCGCTTCGCGGCTGACAAGAGACGGCAAAGAACGGAAAGACCAACATGTACCTGGAAAAATTCAAGCTGAACGGCAAGACCGCGTTCATCACCGGCGGCGGGCAGGGCATTGGGCTCGCCTGCGCCGAGGCGCTCGCCGAAGCCGGCGCCAGGGTCGTCATCGGCGACCGCGACAGCAAGGTCGCCGACAGCGCCAAGGCCAGCCTGAAAGCCAAGGGGTTTGACGCCGAGACCGCGATCATGGACGTGACCGATACCAGGCGCGTCGCCGAGGTCGCCAATGACCTCGTCGCCCGCCACGGCAGGGTCGACATCCTCGTCAACAATGCCGGCATCGCCCGCAGCGAGACGCCGGCGGAGACCGTGACCGACGAGCACTGGCTCAACGTCATCGACGTCAACCTCAACGGCACCTTCTGGTGCTGCCGCGAATTCGGCAAGCACATGCTGAAGGCGCAAAGTGGCGCCATCGTCAATGTCGGCTCGATGTCCGGCTTCATCGTCAACAAGCCGCAGGAACAGTGTTTCTATAATGCCTCCAAGGCCGGCGTGCACCATCTGACCAAGTCGCTCGCCGCGGAATGGGGCGCGCGCGGCATCCGCGTCAACGCGGTGGCGCCGACCTATATCGAGACGCCGCTCAACGCCTTCGTGAAGAGCAATCCCAAAATGTACGACGCCTGGATCGGCGGAACCCCGATGGCGCGGATGGGGCAGGTCGAGGAGATCGCCTCCGTCGTGCTGTTCCTCTCCTCGGAAGCCGCGAGCCTGATGACCGGCAGCATCGTGCTGGTGGATGGCGGCTACACTTGCTGGTAGGCTTGCCGTCAAAACTGACGAGAGCGACCAGGAGCGACAATGCCGCGAGCGTATATCGGCGTCGACGTGGGGACCACCAGCACGCGGGCAGGGGTGTTCGACGAGGCCGGCACGCTGCTGGCGACGGCGCGGCACCCGATCAGGATCTGGCACGAGGCCGGCGATATCGTCGAGCAGTCATCCCGGGACATCTGGGAGGCCTGCGCAAAATCCGTGCGGGCGGCGATGGCGGAAGCTGCCATTGCGCCCGACAGCGTCGGCGGCATCGGCTTCGACGCCACCTGTTCCCTCGTGGTGCTCGACCGCCAGGGCGAGCCGCTCACCGTCAGCGCCTCAGGCGAGGCGCAGCGCAATGTCATCGTCTGGATGGACCATCGCGCCACCGCCGAGGCGCGGCTGATCAACGAGACCGAGGATGCGGTGCTGCGCTATGTCGGCGGCTCGATCTCGCCCGAGATGGAGATGCCAAAACTGTTGTGGCTGAAGCGCCATCTGCGCGCGAGCTTCGATGCCGCAGGCCACTTCTTCGATCTGGCAGATTACCTGACCTGGCGCGCAACCGGCTCGCTGCAACGCTCGACCTGCACCGTCACCTGCAAGTGGAACTATCTCGCCCATGACGGTGGCGGCTGGAGCGCGCAATTCTTCAAGCGCATCGGGCTGTCCGACTTCGTCAACGAGAAATACGCCCGCATCGGCACCGAGATCGTCGCGCCGGGCACGCGGCTCGGCGCAGGCCTCACCCGCACGGCCGCCGCTGAGCTCGGCCTGTCGCCGGGAACGCCGGTCGGCGCATCCCTGATCGACGCGCATGCCGGCGGCATCGGCGCGATCGGCGGTCGCGACGGCTCGGGCGGAACGACCGATGTCAGCGACCGCCTCGCCTACATCATGGGAACGTCGGCCTGCATCATGGCGACGACGAAGGAGCCGTGCTTCGTGCCGGGCGTGTGGGGGCCTTATTATTCCGGCATGGTGCCGGACTTCTGGCTCAACGAGGGCGGGCAGTCGGCGGCGGGCGCGGCGATCGACCATCTCCTCAAATCGCATCCGGGCTTTGCCGAGGCGAGCGCGGCTGCGCGGGGCGAGGGCCTCGACCTCATCGACTTCCTCGAGCGCCGCATCATCGCGCGCGCCGGCGATGCCAGCCGCGCCGCGCTGCTCGCCCGCGATGTCCACGTCCTGCCCGAATTCATCGGCAACCGTTCGCCTTACGCCGACCCAGATACGCGCGCGGTGATCGCGGGCCTCGATCTCGACACCGATGCCGCTTCGATGGAGCGGCTGTTCGTCGCTGGCCTTTGCGGGCTCGCTTACGGGCTTGCCGAGGTGATCGAGGCCTTTGCCGCGCATGGCGTCCGCTCCAGCATCATGATCATGGGCGGCGGCGCCAGCCGCAGTCCGCTGGTGCGCCAGATCATGGCCGACACCACAGGCCTCACCGTCGCGCTGCCGCAGACCAGGGAGCCGGTGCTGCTCGGCGCCGCGATGCTCGGGGCGGTGGCCGGCGGCGCCTGTGCCTCGATCGGCGAGACCATGGCAAAGATGTCGGCGCTGGGACGCACGAGCGAGCCGACCGCGCCTGATATGGCCGCGTTTCACGCCCGCAAGCGCGAGGTGTACAAGTTGCTGCGCGAGGTCGATCGCGGCAGCCGTGCCGCGATGCGCGACATCGCAAAGGACTGAATTCGGGGTTGAAACGAATGCTGATTGCTAGCGGCGATGCGCTGATCGATTTCGTGCCGACGCGAAACGCCGATGGACGCGAGGCGGTGATGCCCGCGGTCGGCGGCTCCTGCCTCAACGTCGCGATCGGCATGGCGCGGCTGGGCGCGCCGACCGGCTTCGTCGGCGGCATCTCCACCGACCTGTTCGGACGTTTGATCGCGGACCACGCAACCGCCTCGCATGTCGAGCTCGGTCTTGCCACCCGCAGCGATCACCAGACCACGCTCGCTTTCGTGCGCATCGTCGCGGGCGAGTCGCATTACGCCTTCTACGATGCCGAGACGGCGACACGGAACTGGACCTACCGGCGCGGGTCCATTCCCTTCGATACGGTCGAAGTCCTCCATGTCGGCTCGACCACGCTGGTCAACGACCCGGGCGCCGCCGAAACGAAAGCCCTGATCGCGGACGCGCGGATGTCGTCGACCATCTCGTTCGATCCGAACTGCCGCCCCAACCTCGTCAAGGACAAGCCGGCCTATCTCGCCCGCATGGCCGAGTTCGCGCATAGCGCCGATCTCATCAAGATGTCGGACGTCGACTTCGCCTATCTCTTCGGCGACGAGCCCTATCAACAGCGCGCGAGCACGCTGCTCGGGCAGGGCACGAGCCTCGTCGTCGTCACCCGGGGCAACAACGGCGCGATCGCCTGGCACGCCGGCGCAGGGCAGATCGAGGTCACCGCGCCCAAGGTCGCGGTCGCCGACACCATCGGCGCCGGCGATAGTTTTCAGGCGGCGCTGCTGTTCGCCCTGCACAAGCAGGGACGTCTGGCGCGGCAGCAGCTGAAAGTCATCAATGCCGACGAGCTCCGCCGCGCGCTGTCCTTTGCCGCCAATTGCGCCGGCCTGACCTGCACCCGCCCGGGCGCCGATCCGCCCTGGAGCCACGAGATCACCTGGAGCCCGTAGCGCCGCGTCACATCCGCGCGACGGCCTTCTCGGCGCATTTGATGAAGGTTCCGATCAGCGGGCTCTGCGAATCCCGCCGCCAGCACACCGCGATGTCGAGGGAGTCGGTGGCATCGCGGAGCGGCCTGAACACGATGCCGCGCGGGGCGCCGAGCTGCGCGCAGGCCGGCAGGATCGCGAGGCCTTCGCCCGCCAGCACCAGGCTCATCGCCGAATGCACCGTCTCCACGCGGCTCGCGATCGGCATCACCACCTGGTGCCGGCGCAGCAGGGGGACCACGGCGGACGATGCGGGACCATGGTCCGGATGCGGCAGCGCGATCAGCGGACGTCCGTGCAACCGGGCCATCGGCACGGAGCCCAGGCGGGCGAGCGGCGAGCTGGTCGGCATCGCCAGCATGAAGCGCTGTGCACCGATCCGCGCCACCTGGATCTCGGGATGGTTGATTGCCGGCATGCACAGCGCGACCGTGACGCTGCGATCGAGCACCCGCGCCTCGCGTGTCGATGCGCTGAGCTCGGCGAAGTCGAGGTCGACACCGGGAACCGAGCGGCGCAGCTCGGGGATCAGCCGCGGCAGGATCGCATTGGCCAGCACGAACATGTAGCCGACCGACAGCCGCCCGCGCTTGCCGGATGCGACCGCGCGGGCGGCCTCGATGCCGTCGGACGCCAGCGCCAGCGCCTCGCTGGCGCGCACCAGCAGCGCCTGGCCCGCCTCGGTCAGGTCCATGCCGCGGGTGCCGCGGCGGAACAGCGGCGCGCCGACCTCGGCCTCCAGCTTGCGGATCTGGACCGAGAGCGGCGGCTGCGCCATGCGCAGCCGCTCGGCGGCCTTGCCGACGCTGCGTGCCTCGGCGACGGCGACGAAATAGCGGAGCCGACGAAGATCCATTGGCATACCGAAAACGTATGGGTTGGCGACCAAAATCGTATTGGACGGCGAGTTAACAAAACTGTCATTCTGGCTGTCAATGGCTTGTCTAATGCCTTGGCCAACGGTGGCCGGCTTCGGAGCGTGATGTGACGATGAACGGCGATCCCTGCCTGCTGTCCGCAACCGAACTGCGCGGCCTCATCGCCGACAAGCGGATCTCGCCCGTCGAGATCACCCGGGCCGTGCTCGCGCGCGCCGAGGCGCTCCAGCCCCAGTTGAACTGCTTCATCACGATCTGCGGCGACGAGGCGATGGCGGCCGCGCGCGCCGCCGAGCGCAGGGTCATGGCCGGCGAGCCGCTCGGCCTGCTGCATGGCATTCCCTACACCGTCAAGGACATCGTCAACACCAAGGGGGTGAAGACCACCTTCGGCGCCGTTCCCTACAAGGACAATGTGCCTGTTGAGGACGCGGTGGCGGTCGCGCGGCTGCGCAGCGAGGGTGCGATCCTGATCGGCAAGACCACGACGCCGGAATTCGGCAGCAAGTGCCTGACGGATTCGCCGCTGTTCGGCCGCACTCGCAATGCGTGGGACGCCTGCCGCTCCTCCGGCGGCTCCAGCGGCGGCGCGGCGGTTGCTGTTGCCAGCGGCATCGCGCCGCTCGCGGTCGCGACCGACGGCGGCGGCTCGACGCGGATTCCAGCGGCCTGCAACGGCGTGGTCGGCCTGAAGCAGAGCAACGGAATCATCCCGCACAGCCAGGCGCTGGATGTGTTCGGCAACCAGACCTATGTCACGCCGACGACGCGCACCGTCGCCGATACCGCGCTGATGATGCAGGCGATGGCGGGCGAGGACCCCTGCGATCCCTGGTCGATCGGCATTCCCGTATCCGACTTCGTCGGCACCGCCGCCCCGCGCGGCGATTTGCGCGGGCTGAGGATCCTGTACTGCCTGACGCCGCCGGGCCGTCCGGTGTCCGCCGAGGTCGCGGCCAGCTTCAGGGCGAGCCTCGACCGGCTGGCCGGGCTCGGCGCCGAGCTCGAGGAATTCTCCGGCGAGGGTTTCGACATCGAGCCGATCTGGCGCGCCATCAACCACACCGTCTGGCGCACGCGCTTTGCAAAACTCGCGGCCGAGCACAAGGACGAGCTGAGCGAGGCGTTCCTCAAGCAGCTCGCGCTTGCCACCGAGGTCAGCGGCGTTGACTACCAGGAGGCGATGTTCGCGCGCACCGCGCTGTTCCGCCGCGTGCAATCCCTGCTTGCGCGCGGCCACTTCCTGGCGATGCCGACGCTCACGCGCTCCGCGCTGCCGATCAAGCAGGATCTGTTCGGCACCATCGAGATCGACGGGGCGCATTTCGACAGCGTCCGGCCGCACTGGTTCCCCTGGACCATGCCGTTCAACATGACCGGGCATCCCGCCGTCAGCCTTCCCTCCGGCTTCGGCCGCGACGGCCTGCCGATCGGGCTTCAGCTCGTCGGCCGCTTCCGGGCTGATGCGGAATTGCTCCGCGTCAGCACGCTGTTCGAGGCCTCCGTCGACCTTCTGTCCCGCTGGCCGGAATAACGACATGCGCATGCAGCAAAGCACTTGCGCGCAAAGCACTTGCGTCCGCCGTCCGGACATGTTGATCGTGCCGCGGATGAGCTTCGAAACCGGGCGCGCATGAGCGTATTTGTCCTCCGACGTGTCTTGACCTTGCTGGCGACGCTGGTCGGCGCGTCGCTGATCATCTTCCTGGTGCTGGATGCGCTTCCCGGCAACGCCGCGCAGATGCTGATGGGCGCCGATGCCTCGGCCGACGCGGTCCGCGCGCTCACCGTCAAGCTCGGGCTCGACCAGCCGCTGGCGGTTCGCTACCTGCAATGGATCAAGGGCCTGCTCGTCGGCGATCTCGGCAACTCCTATGTCTACGGCACGCCGGTCGCCAGCCTGATCGCGGAGCGGCTGGTGCTGACCATTCCGCTCGCGATCATGGCCATGTCGATCACGGTGACGCTGGCGCTCTCGGCCGGCATCTACACCGCCGCCAACCACAACAAGCTCGGCGATGTCGGCGTGATGTCGCTGACTCAGGTCGGCATCGCGCTGCCGAACTTCTGGTTTGCGATCCTGCTGGTCCTGTTGTTCTCGGTGCGGCTGCAATGGCTCTCGGCGGGCGGCTTCGCCGGCTGGGAGGACGGCATCTGGCTGGGGGTCAAGTCGCTGCTGCTTCCGGCGATCTCGCTCGCGGTGGTGCAGGCCGCGATCCTCGCCCGCGTCACGCGCTCGGCCGTGCTCGAAGTGCTGCGCGAGGATTTCGTGCGGACGGCGCGGGCGAAGGGGCTCGGCAAACGCGAGGTGCTGTGGCGCCACGTGCTGCGCAACGCCATGATCCCCGTGATGACGGTGATGGGCCTGCAATTCGCCAACCTGCTCGCCGGCACAATCGTGATCGAGAACGTGTTCTACCTGCCGGGCCTCGGCCGCCTGATCTTCCAGTCGATCGCCAACCGCGACCTGATCGTGGTGCGCAATTGCGTGATGCTGCTGGCGACCATGGTCGTTATCGTCAATTTCGTGGTCGACGTGCTCTATGCCTTCATCGATCCCCGCATCAAGGTTCACGACCTGTGAGCGCGCCCCTGACCACCCCGATTGACGCAGCAGTCGCGACGCGCCGGCTGCCGGCCAAGACCTTCTGGGGCCGCGCGCTGCGCCATCGCAGCTTTGTCCTCGGCGGCGCGCTGAGCCTGCTGGTGCTCGCCTCGGCGCTGCTTTCGCTGGTGTGGACGCCGTGGTCGCCCTACGAGATCGACATCGCCTCAAAACTCCGGCCGCCATCGGCGGCGCACTGGCTCGGCACCGATTCCTTCGGCCGTGACATCGTCTCGCTGCTGCTCGCCGGCGCCCGCTCCACCATCATGGTCGGGGTCATCGCGGTCAGCATTGGTCTCACCTTCGGCGTTTGTCTCGGCCTGATCGCCTCGGCGCGGCGCGGCTGGACCGAAGAGATCATCATGCGCTTCTCCGACTTCACCTTCGCCTTTCCGGCCGTGCTCTCCGCGATCATGCTCGCCGCGGTCGTAGGGCCGGGCATGGTGACCTCGATCGTCGCGATCGGCATCTTCCAGATCCCGACATTGACCCGGCTGACGCGCGGCTCGGCCAACGCGATCTGGGCGCGCGAATTCGTGCTGGCCGCGCGAGCGTCGGGGAAGGGAAGATTCCGCATCACCATCGAGCACGTGCTGCCCAACATCCTGTCGATCCTGATCGTGCAGGCGACGATCCAGTTCGCACTCGCGATTCTCGCGGAAGCCGCACTGTCCTATCTCGGCCTCGGCACGCAGCCGCCGCAGCCATCCTGGGGCCGCATGCTGAACGATGCGCAGACCCTGCTGTTCCAGTCGCCGATGCTCGCGGTCTATCCGGGGGCCGCCATCGCGGTCGCCGTGCTCGGTCTCAATCTCCTCGGCGACGGCTTGCGCGATCTGCTCGATCCACGACTGGCGCGGGAGCGATGAGGATGGCTGAGCGCTCCACCATGCCGCTGATCGAGGTTGATAATCTTGGCGTCCGCCTCAACACCAGCCGCGGGCCGGCGCAGGCCGTGCGCGGCGTCAGCTTTGCCCTGAAGCGCGGCGAGACGCTCGGGCTCGTCGGCGAATCCGGCTGCGGCAAGTCGGTGACCGCGATGTCCCTGATGGGCCTGTTGCCGGACAGCGCCGTCGTCACCGGCAGCATCAAGCTCGATGGCAGCGAGCTCGCCGGGCTTGCGGACGCGGATTACTGCCGCCTGCGCGGCAACCGCATCAGCATGATCTTCCAGGAGCCGATGACCGCGCTCAATCCGATGCACACGATCGGCCACCAGGTCGCCGAGCCGCTGCGGCGTCACAAGAACTACTCGGCGTCGCAGGCGCGGAAGGAGACGATCGCCTTGCTCGACCGCGTCGGGCTGCCCGATCCGGCGCGGCGCGTCGATGCCTATCCGCACCAGTTCTCCGGTGGCCAGCGCCAGCGCATCACCATTGCGATGGCGCTCGCCTGCGAGCCCGACCTGTTGATCGCGGACGAGCCGACCACGGCGCTCGACGTCACCATCCAGGGCCAGATCCTCGACCTCATCGCCGATCTCGTCGAGGAGCGCGGCATGTCGATGATCCTGATCTCGCACGATCTTGGCGTCATCGCCGAGAACGTGCAGCGCATGATGGTGATGTATGGCGGCACCGTGGTCGAGAGCGGGCCGACCGACGAGGTGTTCCGCCGCATGGGCCATCCCTATACGCAAGGCCTGTTCCGCGCCCGTCCGAAGCTCGGCGCGCGCAAGGGGACGCGGCTGAAGACGATCTCGGGCACCGTGCCGGAGCTCGCGGATCTTCCGGCCGGCTGCACCTTCTCCGCGCGATGTCCGCTCGTGATCGATCGGTGCCGCGCCGCGCTGCCGCCGATGGTCGAGGTCGGACCCGGTCATGTCGTGCGCTGCGTGCGCACCGATGTCTCGATGGCCGAGAATGTCGGAGCCCTGTCCGCATGAGCACCGCGCCTCTTCTCGACGTCAGGGATCTGGAGCAGCGCTACATGCTGCCGCGCGAGAGCCTGTTCCGTCCGCCCGGGCAGGTGCGCGCGCTCAACGGCGTGAGCGTGCAGGTCCTGCCCGGCAAGAGCCTCGGCATCGTCGGCGAGTCCGGTTCGGGCAAGTCGACCTTCGCGCGCGTCGTGATGGCGCTGGAGCGGCCGACGTCGGGGCAGGTCGCGCTGCTCGGCCGCGACCTCAACCGCCTCCCAGCCGACGAGCTGCGCCGTGCGCGTCGCGATTTCCAGATGGTGTTCCAGGACCCTTACGGCTCGCTCGATCCGCGCCAGACCATCGCGCGCATCGTTGCCGAGCCATTGACCGTGCTGGACGGCGCTGATCGCACCACGTTCCGGGAACGCGTCGCCGCGGTGCTGCGCCAGGTCGGCTTGCGCGATGCCGACATGGACAAATATCCGCACGAATTCTCCGGCGGCCAGCGCCAGCGCATCGCGATCGCGCGCGCGCTGATCACCCAACCGAAGCTGATCGTCGCGGACGAGCCGGTCTCGGCGCTCGACGTCTCCGTGCAGGCCCAGGTCCTGAACCTGATGCAGGACCTCCAGGACCAGTTTGGCTTGAGCTATGTCCTGATCAGCCATGACCTCGCCGTCGTCGACTATCTCTGCGACGAGGTCGCGGTGATGTATCTCGGCCGGATCGTCGAGCAGGGGCGGCCGGAGGATCTGTTCGAGCGCTGCGCCCATCCCTATACGCGGGCGCTGCTGGATGCCGTGCCGCGGGCGCGCGCGGGCGGCGGCCGGCGCCGGCGCGGGGCCCAGGCGATCGCCTCGCAATCGGCGGCCGCCACGGGGTGTCCCTATGTCGCGCGTTGCGCGCTCGCCGACCAGCATTGCCGCGAGGCCCTGCCTGAGCTACGCAAGGTGGGCGAGGGACACCTTGCCGCCTGTCACAAGGCGGAGGCCGTGATGGCGTTGCCGCCGCCTGCTGCGGAGGGTTAGTCTCGGGCGCAGGATTGGCGTAGACTGGGAATTAAGAAGGCAGGGGAGTTACGCATGTTCAGGAAACTATCCATCGTCGCACTCACTGCCGCGTTTGTCGCGGCGCCGCTGCCGGTGCTGGCACAAAGCAAGAAGGACAGCGTCGTCATGGCGATGGCGCTGGAGCCGCCGGGGCTCGATCCCACCAACGCGGCCGCTGCCGCGATCGCCGAAGTCGCGCTCTACAACATCTACGAGACCCTAACCAAGATCAACGAGGACGGCACCACCTCGCCGCTGCTGGCGGAGAGCTGGACCGCTTCGCCCGACCTGAAGACCTACACCTTCAAGCTGCGCAAGGGCGTCAAGTTCCACAACGGCGAGCCGTTCGACTCCGCCGCGGTGAAGTTCTCGTTCGAGCGCAACGCGGTGCCGACCAGCACCAACAAGGACAAGAGCCTGTTCCAGAGCTTCGAGTCCGTTGCCGCGCCCGACGCCGACACGGTCGTGATCACCCTGAAGAATTCCGAGCCGAACCTGCCGTTCCTGCTGGGGCAGGCGAGCGGCTCGATCGTCGAGCCGAAGAGCGCGCCGACCAATGTCACGCAGCCGGTCGGCACCGGGCCGTATCAGCTCGGCGCCTGGGCCAAGGGTTCCTCGATGACCCTGACCAAATGGGCCGACTATCGCAACGCCGCGGCGATCAAGCTGTCGAAGGTGACGATCCGCTTCATCTCCGATCCGGCGGCGCAAACCGCGGCGCTGCTCTCCGGCGACGTCGATGCCTTCCCGCGCGTCGCGGCCCAGCGCACCATTGCCCAGTTCAAGGCCGATCCGCGTTTCACGGTTCTGGTCGGCGGCTCCAAGGCCAAGACCATCGTCGCGATCAACGAGCGCAAGAAGCCGCTCGATGACGTCCGCGTCCGCCGCGCCATCCTCGCCGCGATCGACCGCAAGGCCATGATCGACGGTGCCGTCGACGGCTTCGGCACGCCGATCGGCAGCTTCTACGTGCCGGGATCGCTCGGCTATGTCGACACCACAGGCATCAACCCCTACGACCCCGAGAAGGCCAAGAAGCTGCTCGCCGAGGCCGGCGTCACCACGCCGCTCGAATTGTCGCTGAAGCTGCCGCCGCCGTCCTATGCGCGGCAGGGCGGCGAGATCGTCGCAGCCCAGCTCGCCAAGGTCGGCATCATCGCCAAGATCGAGAACGTCGAATGGGCGCAATGGCTGTCGCAGGTATTCGCCGGCAATGGTCCGCACAATTTCGACCTCACCATCGTCAGCCATGTTGAGCCGTTCGACCTCGTGAAGATCACCGAGCCGGACTACTATCTCGGCTACAACAACGAGGCCTTCAACGCGCTCTACAAGCAGATCGTGTCCACGCCGGATGAAGCCGCCCGCGCCAAGCTGCTCGGCGACGCCCAGCGCATGCTGGCCACCGACGCCGTCTCCGCCTACATGTACCAGCCGCAGCTCATCACCATCACAGCCAAGAAGCTGAAGGGCGTCTGGAAGGACGTCCCGCAATACGAGAACGATTTCTCGACCTGGTATTGGGAGTAGGGGGCGCGGGGGCACCCTCGTCGTTCGAGGCGCGCCCTGCCCGTTGCTGTGCCCTCTCCCCTTGTAGGAGAGGGCGGCGACGCCGGTAGACACTGACTCGCAAGGTGAGGGGTCTGTCTCCGCACACGAATCTCGCGAGATGAATTCGCGGAGAGCGCGATCTTAAGCCGACCATCCGGTGGCGGTCTCTAGAGCCCTGGCCTCAGCCCACGGCGCGCCCCCATCCAGACATCGCGCTCGTTAAGGAACTGGTTACCCGTCAGTGTCACCATTTGCATATAGCTCGTCGCCATGCGCGGGCAGCGTATTCTAAGAACGGTTGGATATTTCGACACGCCCGGTTGGCGGTCTCTTTCAGGAGAGGCCCAATGTTTAAGGGCTTTACGGTGGCAGTTGTGGCGCTGATTAGCACAGCGCAAGTGGATCGATACCTAACCAACGGTCAGTACACCGACGCGGCCATGGCCATGCTGCGGCAGATCAGGCACGCGTTTGGGTTTTGAGATACCCTTGGGGACAATTTTTAGGTGCTTTGATGGAAGGCATCTTGTGGACTGATCTCGACGCGGATGAGCAACGCGCCCTTGCGACCTTGGGAGCCGGACTTTCTATCGAGCTGTGTGACCCCGTTGCTCTCCTGACTTTAAGGCGGCTCGGTCTGATCGTAGGCTCTCATTTGACGGCTGCTGCGCACGAGTTGCGGAGGGGCGTTGTTCTGGACGAACTCAGGCGCGTGATTGCATGATGTAACCAAGCGCACGGCCGCGAACAGGCAGTCGAAAGTACTCGCCCGCGATAAGCGGTATGCAGGATCGCTTAGGTCGTTAGTATCGGTCAGTCATGCCCTGTGTTTGAGCTGGAGATGATCCTGGCACGCCATCGCTCTTCAAAAGTGTCAGGGCCCTCTTTCAGTGCCAACGCTCGTGCATCCAGGGGATTGCCGGGCTTGCTAGCTATGACAATGCCTGTCGCTTCTCCGCGAGCACCGAGTTGGGGGGACCGCTCCATAGGCCATTCCAGCAATGCTTTCGACAGCATGGGCTTACCCGCGTACCAGCATTTTTGTCCGTCAATGAGACGATAAGACCACCATTGCCCTTGCGGATTTGGCGGCATTGCGGTCCTGCATTGTTGCTTGGCATGCACGCTAGTCATTTCGAGCAATGAGAGCGCAGCAATGCAAACGGTTAAAGCAAACGATTGAAGGGGTTTGCTCATGGACGCGCTCAATTGCCCTGTTGCTGCAATCGACTTACGGCAACGATCAAGGCAGGCCGTTCGAGGACTTCCACCAACTTTTCAAGGATAAGCGCATTATCCTTGGGGCAGGGCTGAAGGTATTCTTCCAGTATGAGTTGCGCGTCGCTAATCGCTTCCAGGGCTAATTGCTGATCAGTCATCACTGCTTACTCATCAATTAGTTGCGCCAGGAGAGCGAGCGGAGAGAGAAATCAAGTCAGCTTTGAGGAATATCCCCGCTCTTCTTTTCACTTTTTATTTCAAGTTCTCGGCTTCCCGCTGTTTGTCTCGATGTCGTCGGGGTCAATGTTGCGCAAGTAGTCCCGCGAGGGTGTGTCGCGAGCGAGGGGCACGGCGACCAACGTCACGCAGCCGGTCGGGACAGGGCCGTACCAGCTCGGCGCTTGGGCCAGGGCTCCTCGATCACGCTCAACAATGGGCCGACTACCGCAACGCCTCGGCGATCAAGCTGTCGAAGGTGACGATCCGCTTCATCTCCGATCCGGCCGCTCAGGCCGCGCCGCTGCGTTGCCATCAACGAGCGGCCTGTATCTCAATTCCCACACTTGCGAGCAAAAGAGATCCGTTTGTCGCTTTTCGAACAGACGGAAAAAGCCCGGTCCGTTCCAATTCCCCAACGATTGAAAACAGTCATCGGTTGGGGGAGACGAAATGGAACGTTCCCTGCTCATTGAGCTGGCGCGCGATAGATATGTCGAGCGTTGCAAGCAACGGGCCTTCGATCATCTGGACCGAGGCGATCTCAAGAACGCGGTCGCCTCGTTTGTCGCCAATATGAACGCGCGTCCTGATTGCGAACTGCCATCCTACTTGGCAACGCTTGGCGCTTTGCTGCTGACGGCGAACGATGCGTTCGGCTGGAGAGCGCTGATTGAAGGATTGAGGTGATGATCAGATAAACGCGGCCGTTGGGAGGTGTGGGGATGGCTCATTACAGGGCTTACCTTTTGGATCAGCACCGCCACGTGATAAGCGTAGCCAAATTGCAGTGTGCCGACGAGCAGGAAGCACGAGAACGTGCTGCGCAACTGGTTGATGTCAACGACGTCGAGCTGTGGCAACTCGATCGCCGTATTGCGGTCTTTGAGGTCCCCGCAAGCCGAACCTCGCAGGCGGCGAGAAGGGAAAAGCCGCAGCGCCCCAGGGACAAATGAAGCAGCCTGTCAGTACGCGAATTCTTCAGCGCATTGATGGGGTAGCCTGGCTTTGCGGATTTTCCGATGTTGGCAATATACCCCTGTTTGCCCGACGGGTCAAACCGCGGCGATGACCGTTGTGGTGCTCTTTCCCCTCGCGGGAGAGGGCCGCGACTCCGGTGGACGCAGACTCACTCGGGTGAGGGGTCTGTCTCCGCGGATGCACCTCTCTCAGTCCTAAGCAGCTCTATCCGCGTAAGCCATTGATCTCGCTATCCCCGGCTACTGTGCATGGGGTTGTTTTCGAGTTTTATTTTGACAGGGGTGGAGGCCGACACGCGAGGTCGTCGTGCCGGGCTCCCGGCCCGCATCCGCTACGCCGCCGCCGGCAGATCCGGATCGGCAATCGCCCCTGCAACACGCACGCGCACGCGCAGCGCGTTGCCCGGCAGATACGCGATCGGCATGTCCTCGACATCGACCGTCTTGAGGCTGTCGCGTGCCGCACCTGCCTGCACCGCGCGGTCCGCCGCGATGTCGCGCGCGGCTGCGATCGCGTCCTCGCGGCTGAGGTCGCGGAACACCTGGTCGGCTTCGCCGCTGACCTGCGCGATCGCGGCGCCCACCGCGTTGGCGCAGTCGCCGTGCGGTACGCGCACGATCTCGGAGATGCCGGGCAGGCGGTCCGGCACCAGGAAGGCGCCGCCGCCGACCGCGAGCAGCGGTACGTCGCCGGCCTCGGTCTTCATGCGGTCGATGTCCTCCTCCAGCTTGCGCCAGGCATCGCGCAGCGCGGCCTCGATCAGGCGCTTCGGCAGCTTGGCGACGCGGGAGCGGTCGCCGATGTCGATGAGACCTGCGGCCACCGCAATGTCGGTGGCGGTGAGGCGCGAGCCACCGAACACCAGAGCATCCGACGTCAGGCGGTAACCGACACTGAGCGGACCGACGCGGACCGGGTCCTCGTCGACATGGCTGCCGCCGCCGAGCCCGATCGAGAGCAGGTCGGGCATCCGGAACAGCGTGCGCACGCCGCCGACCTCGACGACCGCATTCGCCTCGCGCGGAAAACCGTGACGCAGCTGGCCGATGTCGCTTGTGGTGCCGCCGACATCGACGACCATGGCGTCGTCGAGGCCGGACAGATGCGCGGCGCCGCGCATCGAATTGGTGGCGCCGGAGGCAAAGCTCATCACCGGGAAGGCGGTGGCGATCTCGGCCTGCATGACGGTGCCGTCGTTCTGGGTCAGGAACAGCGGCGCATCGATGCCGCTGTCGGCGATCGCCTTGCGGAAGGCGGCGACCGTGGTGACCGCGAGATCGTGCAGGGAGGCGTTGAGCAGCGCGGCATTCTCGCGCTCCAGAAGACCGATGCGGCCGAGATCGTGCGACAGCGTCACCGCGACGTCGGGACAGATCTCCGCGAGGATTTCGCGCGCTGTCGTCTCGCAGGAGGGATCGAGCGGCGAGAAGCTCGAGCACACCGCGACCGAGCGCAGGCCCTTGTCCCTGATTTTTCGCGCGGCCTCCTTCAGCCCGGCGGTGTCGAGCGGCATGAACGGACGGCCGTCGTAATCGTGGCCGCCTTCCAGCATGAAGATTTCGCCGTTGACGAGTGTCGCGAGATCCGCCGGCCAGTCGCAGAACGGCGGCAGTGAGGCGCTTGCGGGCATGCCGATGCGGATCGCGCCGATCTTCTGCACATGGCGGCGCTGCACCACCGCGTTGATGAAATGCGTGGTGCCGATCACGACCGCGTCGACCTTCACCGCGGCCGTAGGCTCGGCACGCAGCGCCTTGAGGGCGTCGAGGATGCCCGAGGTCACGTCGGCAGTGGTCGGGCGCTTGACGGAATGGACGACCTTCTCGTCGACGATCAGCACGGCGTCCGTGTTGGTGCCGCCGACATCGATGCCAATACGCTTCATGGGATCTTAAGCTCCAGCCGCAGCGGGCGCGAAGAGGGAACGGTAGTCGAGGTCGTAGCCGAAGGCGCGCGGGCCGACGAATTCGAGACCCCGGGGACTCGTCAGCACGGCCGGCGCCGGCAGCGCCACGACGGTGACGCGCTGGCCATAGCGGATGGTTTCGGTGCCGACGCCGTGGCCGTTGACGCTGTCGAGCACGCAGATCAGATCGGGCGATGTCGCGATCGCTTCCTCGCCGCGCCAGGCCACGATCCATTCGTTCTGGAACGAGAGTGTTAGCTTTGTGCCGCGATCCGCGTCGCTGCCGTCGACCATGGCCGAACCGCGCAAGAATCCTTCCGTCGTGCGCCGGGCGACGTCGACGATCTTGCCGGTGAAGAGTTTCTTGCCGCCTTCGGTCGAAAGCAGCGCGGCGATCGGATCCTCGTGACGACGATTTGCCTCCTGCACGGCGCGGCCGATGCGAATCGCCTTGGTGGTGGTGAAGTGGATGCCCCAGTCCTTCACCTCGCGTCCGGTGCGCGGCGCCTTGCTGGTGGAGGCGATCGAGCCCATCTCGACGCAGATCTTGCGGCTCGCCCGCTCCATCCACTTCCAGCTCGGGACCTTCGTCACGACGGCCTCGATGCCGCGGGGATCGTAGAGGGTGCAGGGATAGGGACGCAGGTCCCCGATCGCGACCGAGGTCATCTGCGCTTCGGGGAAGGCGCGGCCCATGCAGTCCGCGTCGACCACGGGAATGCCGAGATGCGCGGCCGCCATCAGCGCCTGCACGCCGTTGCCGCCGCCGATCTCGACCGACATCACGGCGCGGAACTTGATGCCATTGATCTCTTCCTGCATCCGCACGGCGCGCGCGATGTTGCGGCTGTCCGCGAGGCGCTCCTGTCCGACCAGCGGCGCGCCCATGTTGGAGACCACCGCGACCCAGTCCTCGTCGTCGAGATCGAGCGGCGACATCAACTGCACACGATGGCCTTCGGCGTAGAGTCGGCGCAGATTGAGCAGGCCGAGATAAGGGCTGCCGCCGCCGCCGGTGCCGAGAATCCAGGCGCCGACCGCGAGCGCCTCGATCTCCTCGAGGCTGATCGTCTTCAATTCCACCTTGCTCACGACACCAGTTCCTCGACGATGCGGGCCGCGGCGGCAATGCCGAGGATCACGGGACCCGGATAGGCCGTGCGCACGCGCGCCTTGTTGGCGCTGGTGTAGCTGATGCAATCCATCACCACGAGATCGGGCTCGAGGTCCGCCATCGTGCGTGCGGCTTCGTCGACGACGGCGTCGCTCGAACCGGGTCGCAGCGTGATGCCGACGACCTCGACGCCGTCGCGCTGCCATTTCTTGTCGATCAGTACGGTCTGCTCGGGCAGCGGCGAGAACACGCCGAGCCGGCCTTTCGGCAGCACGGCCTCGACGAGATTGTGCAGGATGGCCGAGGGCAGGATGACGAGGCCATCCGCCGCGAGGTTGGGAAACTTGCCGGTGCAGGCCATCAGCGTCACGCCGACGCCCTCGTGCTTGAAGCGGGTGATCTGCTGGCTTGCGCGACGCTCGACTTCCTTCTTGCTGATGGTGACGCCGTCGCCGTTCGGCAGCAGCGTGAACAGCGTGTCGTAGCCGTCCATCGGCGGGATGGCGTCGATCTCGGCGCGGCTCATGCCGTCGAGCGCGCCGCGCAGCTCGATCTCGATGCCCGGCGACAGCACGGCGGCGATCTCGGAGGCGACGGTGGGGCGCGGGCTCTGGCCGATCACGACAACCCCGATGCGCTGGTGCTTCAATGGCATGTTCATTTGGTCTAGTCCTTCAAGACGACGAGATCGGCCGGCGTCCAGTCGAGCGTGACACCGTTGCCGGGAACGAACAGGCGGCTCGTGCCTGCATTGGGCTGCTGCACGAGGACACGATGGCCGCCCTCGAGCGTGATGCGATAGAGCACCGCGCCGCCGAGGAAGTTGGTGTTCTCGACGGTGCCGTGGGCGGAGCTGCCGGCTGCGGTGGCGTCGGCGCGCGGGATGAGGCGAATCTTTTCGGGGCGCAGAGCGACCGAGAGAACGCCGGTGCCTTGCGCCTCGGAGGACGGGAGCGCCAGGATCAGACCCTTGCCGACGTCGAGCGCAGAGGCGCCTGCGCTCGTCGTGGTGCGCTCGCCGCGAAAGATGTTGGTGTCGCCGATGAAGTCGGCGACAAAGCGCGTCGTGGGCTGGTTGTAGATCTCGGTCGGCGTGCCGACCTGCTCGACACGGCCGCCGTTCATCACGGCGATGCGGTCGGACATCGCGAGGGCCTCCTCCTGGTCGTGGGTAACGAAGACCAGGGTCAGGCCGAGCTTCTTCTGGAGCTGCTTGAGCTCGAACTGCATCTGCTGGCGCAGCTTCTTGTCGAGCGCCCCTAACGGCTCGTCGCAGAGCAGGACGCGCGGTGCGATCACGATGGCGCGGGCAAGCGCGACGCGCTGCTGCTGGCCGCCGGAGAGCTGAGCAGGGCGGCGGTCCTCGAGGCCGGACAGCTCGACCATGGCCAGCGCCGCCTTCACCTTGGCTGCGATGCTCGCCTTGTCGAGCCCGCGCATGCGCAGGCCGAAGGCGACGTTCTCGGCGACGGTCCGATGCGGGAACAGCGCGTAGTTCTGGAACACCATGCCCATGTCGCGCTTGTGCGCGGGCACATGGGTGATGTCGGCGCCGTCGACGCGGATCGCGCCGGCGCTCGGGGTTTCGAAGCCGGCGATCATGCGCAGCGTCGTAGTCTTGCCGCAGCCGGACGGGCCGAGCAGGGAGAAGAACTCGCCCTGCCTGATGTCCATCGCGACCGCGTCCACCGCGCGCACGCCGCCGTCATAGACCTTGCTGACGCCGGCGATTTCGATCGATGCGCTCATGCGCGGAAGATCCGGTTGACGCGCTGGTCGATCTCGTCCTTGCGCTCGTTGTACCACTTCCAGTCGACCTGGATCAGCTTCGAGACCTTCTCGGGCGTGGTGAGCAGCTTGGCGTCGTACTTGGCGTCGAGCTTCACCTTCTTGTTGGCCGGGGAATACCACACGGTCTCCGCAAGGCGCTTCTGCACCTCCGGGCGCAGCATGTAGTTCACGTAGGCGTTGGCAAGCTCCTTCATCTTGCTGCCGGGCGTGATGGTCAGGACCTGCTCGAGCGACAAGACGCCTTCGCTCGGCGAGACGAAATCGGTCGGCTGGTTCTGGCCGTCATAGCGGTAGATGCCGGAATCGTGGATGACGCAGAGGCCGACTTCGCCGGACAGCAGCATCTTCTCCATCGCGCCGGTGAAATCGACGATCTTGATCGGCTTGAGCTTCTCCAGCGCGGCATAGGCCGCGTCGAGATCGGTCTGGCCCTTGCCGAACAGGGTACCGCACATCATCAGGAAGGCCTGGCCGAGGCTGTTGACGGGAATGACGTAGCCGCCGCGGACGCCGTTGTATTTCGCGTCCCACAGCTCCTTCCACGAGGTGATGTTGCCGTAGCCCTTGTCGGTGCGAAGTCCAAGGCCGATGGCGCTGGTGAAGATCGAGACGCCGACGATCTTGTCGCTGATCGCGTAGGGGTAGACGTCGGCAAGGTTCGGGACGAGCTTGGGATCGATCTTCGGCTCGACCAGGCCCATCTCGGCCGCCGCCCACTGCTCATTGGAATTGGTGTGCAGCACGTCGTAGATCGGCGCCGAGCGCGAGCTTGCCTGGAGCTTCGGCAGATAGGGGAAGGCGGAGTCGGTCTGGAGCTTGCACTTGAACTCGCTCTCGAAGGCGGGGCCGATCTCGGCCTTCATGATCTCGCCCCACTTGCCGCCCCAGCCGGTGATGCGCAGCGTCGGATCGTCGGCGCGCGCGACATAGGGTGCGGCGATCGTGCCGATGCCGAGCGAGGCGCTCGCGGTCAGAAAGCGGCGGCGGCTGAGCCGTGAGGATCCCAGAGCTTTCATCATGTCTCGATTCCTTCGGTGCAATGAGCGGTTACAATTTGACGTAGGAGCGCAGGCCGACCGTGCGATCGAGCCCGATGACGACGACAAAGGCGAGGACGATGGAGACCACCGAGGCGGCGCCGATGGTGCCGTCCAGATCGAACTTGAGATAGTTGAACAGCGTGACCGGCAGGGTCTCGTTGCCCGGTGAGACCAGGAACAGCGACACCGGAAACTGGTCGAAGGAAACGATGAAGGCGAAGATCGCGCCCGCCAGCACGCCCGGCTTGATCAGCGGCAGCGTCACCTCGAAGAAGGTGCGCAAGGGACTTGCGCCGAGATTGCGCGCGGCTTCCTCGAGGCGCAGGTCGAAATTATGCAGCACGGCAAGCGTCGTGCGCACCACGTAAGGCAGCGTCACCAGCGTGTGGCCGGCAACGAGGCCCCAGGTCGGACGTCCCACATCGAGCAGCACATAGGTCTGGAACAGCGCAAGGCCCGTCAGGATCGCCGGCAGCATCAAGGGCGAGAGCATCGTCGCCACGATCAGCCGCGTGCCCGGCAGATTGCCGCGCGCGAGCGCGAGCGCCGCGGATGCGCCGAGGATCGTTGCCGATATGGTGGTGAGGACGGCGACTTCGAGGCTGAAACCGAGCGCATGCATGAAGTCGCGCGAGGCGAAGAACTTCTCGAACCAGCGCAAGGACACGCCGACCGGCGGAAACTGGATGAACGGCGTCGGGTTCAGGGCGAACACGACGACGATCGCGATCGGCGCCAGCAGGAAGATCAGGATGGCGATGTTGACGGCGAGATAGAGATAGCGGCCGTAATGCCTGACGCTTCCCGTCGTCCGCGCGGGAGCTGCCTGCCGGGCCGCCGCGAGCGATGGGCTGTGCGAGGCGGTGGTTTGCATCGTCGGCCTCACTGCAATTCGCGCTGGCCGGAGACGAGGCCGAGCGCGCGGTTATAGGCGACGACGAGCCCGAGCGAGATCATCAGCAGGATGATGCCGAGCGCGGCGGCGAAGCCGACGTTGAAGTTCGCCGAGATCTGCTGGTAGATCAGGATCGGCAGCGTCATGATCTGGAAGCCGCCGAGCAGGATTGGCGTGACATAGGCGCTGATCGCGAGCGCGAAGACCAGCAGCGAGCCGGCGAGGATGCCGGGCAGGCTCAAGGGCAGCGTCACCTCGAGGAAGGCGCGCAAGGGGCTCGCGCCGAGATTTTCCGCGGCCTGCTCCAGCCGCTCGTCGATGCCGCCGATCACGCCGGTCAGCGTCAGCACCATGAACGGAACGTAGATGTGGACGAGGCCGACCACGATGCCGGTCTCGGTGTACATCAGCTTCAGGGGCTGAGAGATGACGCCGAGCGACATCAGGGTCTGGTTGACGACGCCCTTGTCGGAGAGCAGCGTCATCCAGGCGAAGGTGCGCACCACGATGCCGGTCAGCATCGGCGCCAGCACCGCCATCAGCAGCAGCGCGTGCCCGGTGCGGCTCTTGATGCGCGCCATCCAGTGCGCCAGCGGATAGCCGATCGCGAGCGCGACCAGCGTGGTCACGAGCCCGATCCGGATCGTGGTCCAGATCACCTCGAGATAAAAGGGATCGTCGATCATGCGGGCGTAGTGGCGCGTGGTGAAGGCGACCTTCGGCGCCACCACCGGATTGCCGGTGAGCACGCTCATCAGCGCCATCAGCCCGATCGGCAGGAAGAAGAAGAGGGCGAACAGCAGCGCGCTCGGCAGAATGAAGAGCGCAAGGCCGTTGGGGCGCTGGGTGGTGGCGCTGCTCATCGCGTCCCCGTCTGAACGCGCGCTGTATCCTGGTCGAGCGGATCGCCGGTCATGCGCCGCAATTTTGCGGCCATCGCCGCCAGCTCACGGCGGACATTGGCGCGCTCGGCGGCAGTGGTCGCCTGCACCGAATAGGACACCGCGATCCCGATCATCTCGCCGGTTTCGCCGCTCTTCAGCGCAAAGCCTTGCGAGCCGACGCCTTCGATGGATTCGTCAGCAGCTTCCGACACTCCGGTGCGGCGGATCTCGTCGAGGCGCGCCATCAGCTGCTTGAAGTTCTGCGGCGAGTTGCGTGGCAGCTTTGGATAGGTCGCGGGCACCCGCGCGCGGACGTCCTCGTCGGCGAGGCGGGCGAGCATGGCGCGGCCGTTCGAGGTGGCGAGCGCCGGCGTGCGCTGGCCGGGCGGATTGACGACGCGCAGGGGATTCGAGCCCGGAACGATCCGGAGCACGACCTGCTCGTAGCCGTCGAGCACGGCGATGTAGCCGGTGTGGCCGGTGCGCGCGCAGACCTCGCGCAGCTCGCGCTCGGCCATGCTGATGAGATCGTCATGGGCGCGGTGCAGCCGGCCGAGCTCGAAGGTGAGGAGGCCGGGCCGGTAGCGGCGGGTGTGCGGATCCTGCTCGAGCAGGCCGCAATCGCGCAACGACCGCAGCAGCCGCGAGGTCGAGCTCTTCGGCTTGCCGGTCAGCGCCATCACGTCCGCGAACGACAGATCCGGCCGCGCGCTGGAAAAGCAGCGCAGGATCTCGATCACGTTGGTGAGGGCGCTCATGCAGGTCGGTCCAAGGTAGTTCCACATTTCGGAACCTTGTCCCAAATTCTAAGCCTGGCGCGGAAACGAGCAAGCGGAAATTTCCGGCAGGGTGGTGCCCGATTGCGCAGATGCGGCGGAAGGTCGCTCGGATATAACGAAGCGGCGCACCGCGGTCAGGCGGTACGCCGCTTTGGGATCAGGCCGCCTCCACGGCGACGTTGCCGATCCAGTCGCGGGCGAGCGTCACGTCGGCTTGCGACAATTGATGGCCCGCTGGCAGGACCCTGTGATCGACACGCGCACCCGCTTCCGACAGCAGCGTAGCGAGCCGGGCCGAGTTGCTCGCCGGCACGATCGGATCAGCCTGTCCGGACAGGAGCAGGACGGGCTTGCCGCCGAGCTCGGCCTTGGGCGGATCCGACAGTGGCACCATGGCGCGCATCAGGATCGCGCCTGCCAGCACGCCCGGCTGCAGCAGCAACAGCGCGGCTGCAATGTTGGCGCCGTTGGAAAAGCCGACAGCAACCGGCGTGGCGATGCCGTAGCGCTGCCGCGCCTCGCCAACGAAATCGCCGAGCTCGCGCGCACGCCGGCGCACATCGTCCTCGTCGAACACGCCCTCGGCAAGGCGGCGGAAGAAGCGCGGCATGCCGTGCTCAAGCACGCGGCCGCGCGGCGAGAGCAGGGCGGCACCGGGCGAGATCATCTTGCCGAGGCCGAGCAGGTCGTTCTCATCGCCGCCGGTGCCGTGCAGCAGCAGGAGTGGAGGGGAGCCCGCGTTGGTCGCGGGCTCGAAGCGATGGATGAATGAGCTCTCGGTCACGACACACTCTCTTCCAGGCTCGGCAACACACCCTCGATCTGCTTGCGATGCGCTTCGAGGAAGGCCGGCAGCTTCAGGTCGCGTCCCAGCGTCGCAACGGGTTCGTCGACGGCGAAGCCGGGAATATCGGTCGCGATCTCGAACAGCACGCCGCCGGGCTCGCGGAAGTAGATCGAGCGGAAGTAGTTGCGGTCCCTCTGCTCGGTCGGGTGCAGGCCGTGATTGCTGACGAGCTTTTGCGCCATCGCTCCCTGCTCGGCGTCATCGGCCGCACGGAAGGCGATGTGGTGCACCGAGCCGCCGCCCTGATGGCCGCGCAAGAAGCCCTTGGCCTCGTAGATGTCGACGACGCTACCCTCGGCATCGCCCGGCGCCTTGAAGCGGATCACCGAGCCCTCGCGTCCCGTCTCCTTGAAGCCGAACACGTCGGTGAGGACGGCGGCCGTCTTCGCCGCGCTGTCGAGCAGCAAGGTCACGCCGTGGAAGCCGCGGATCGCATGCTCGGCCGGCACGTTGCCATTGCTCCAGCCGGGCTCGTTCTCGGCACCGGGAACGCCGACGAGTGCGAGCGCCATGCCATCGGGGTCGGTGAACGGCAGCACGGATTCGCCGAAGCGCTTCTCCAGGGCTTCATAGGCGATGCCCTTCTCGGTGAAGCGCTGCGTCCAGTAGCCGAGCGAACGCTGAGGCACGCGGAAGGCGGTCTGATGGGTTTCGCCGACGCCGCGGCGCCCAGCCGGCACGCCGGCCCAGGGGAAGAAGGTCAGGATAGTGCCGGGGCGGCCGGTCTCGTCGCCATAATAGAAGTGATAGGTGCCGGGATCATCGAAATTGACCGTCTTCTTTACGAAGCGCAGGCCGAGATCCCTGGTGTAAAAGCCGAAATTCCTGATGGGATCGCCGGCGATCGCGGTGACGTGGTGCAGTCCAGACATTGTCGTCCTCCAAATTCGGGGAGCAGTCTTGCTCTGGCCGGAAATATCGTTCCGCTTTGGATTGGAGACAATCCATGCAAATATGACGTCTATGTCTACGATTTGGAAACAATCGCTGGAGCGGCAGCTTGGATAAGGTCGCTAGCCTCCGGGCCTTCGTGAAGGTGGTCGAAAGCGGCAGTTTTGCCGAGGCGGGCCGTCAGCTACGGCTGTCGCGGTCGGCGATCAGCAAATACATCGCCGACCTCGAGGAGAGCCTCGGCGTCCAGCTCCTGAACCGGACCACCCGCCACGCGAGCCCGACCGAGAACGGCCAGCGTTATTTCGAGCGCGCGGTCGTGATCCTCTCGGAGATCGAGGCCGCGGACCAGGCGGTGGCGCAAGCCCAGTCCGCGCCGCGCGGGCTGCTGCGCGTCAACGCGCCGATGTCGTTCGGCACCATGCGGCTCGGGCCGGTGCTCGCCGATTTCATGGCGCGCTATGGCGAGCTTCAGCTCCAGATCGTGCTGAGCGACGATCTGCTCGATCCGGTCCAGGACGGCTTTGACGTGACGCTGCGGATCGCCGAACTGGAATCCTCCAGCCTGATCGCGCGCAAGATCACGCCGGTGGCGCGCATGATCTGCGCCTCGCCCGATTATCTCGCGCGGCACGGCACGCCAAAGCATCCGCAGGATCTGCGCGAGCATGCGTCGCTGACCTACGGCTTCCTGCTCACCGGCAATCAGTGGAAGCTTACCGGCGCGGATGGCGATCACTGGATCCAGCCGACCTGGTCGCTCTGCGTCAACAACGCCGAAGTGCTGCGCGACGTCGCGATCAAGGGCAGGGGGCTCGCGCTGCTGCCGGAGTTCATCGCGGCCGACGCTTTGCGGAAAGGCGAGCTGCGCACGGTGCTGGATGATTATTCGGCGCCGCCGCTCGCGCTCTATGCGGTCTATCCGCCGACGCGGCATTTGTCGGTGAAGGTACGGCTGTTCATTGATTTTCTGGTCGAGCGGTTTGGACGGGAGGATGAGGCGGGCGTACGCAGCCGCGCCGCGGCTAGCTGACCGAACGCTGTTCGACGGGCAGAAGCAATTCGTCCAGCGCGCTCATCGAAGCTTTCTGGAGGGCGGCAAGTTCGCGGGCGGCACCGTGGCATTCGGATGCGGACATCGTGGCTACCGCCAGC
Source organism: Bradyrhizobium sp. B025 (assembly GCF_042257955.1). Lineage (NCBI taxonomy): Bacteria > Pseudomonadati > Pseudomonadota > Alphaproteobacteria > Hyphomicrobiales > Nitrobacteraceae > Bradyrhizobium > Bradyrhizobium sp. B025. The sequence goes on from NZ_CP170150.1 coordinate 2,853,433, forward strand.
TCAACCTCGCGGCAGCGTTCGAACAGGCGAACGAGGCCGAGCGCGCTCGCCGCGCTGCCAAGCTGGTGTGCGGATCGCGCCAGCTGCAGGTGATCGTCGATCGCCGCAGCCTCGGCGATATCCTCGATCAGTTGTTGGCTCGTTTGCCGCAGAAGCTGGTGGAGCTTGGCGATTTGCGTGGCGCCCAGCAGTTCTTTCTGGTCGTCGAGGAAATGCCGGTCGATCAACGCGCCTGCGGCGAGCCGCACTTCTGCCGGCTGGTCCGGCGGATCGTCCTCGATCGCCTCGCGCAGGGCATTGATCAGGATCGGCTTGCTGACAACCTTGGCGATCCCTGCACTGGCGAGCCGCTCGCGTGCGCTGCGCGAGACGTCGGCGGTCACGGCGATGATGCGCGGCATCCTCGGCAGACCGAGCTTGCCGATCTGCGAGGCCGCTTCCACGCCGTCCATGTCGGGCATGTGCAGATCCATCAGGATGATGTCGAACGCCTGATCGCGGGCGAGTGCGACGGCCGACGCGCCGTTTCTGGCGATGGTGGGATGATGGCCGAGCCGGTTCAGGATGGCTTCGCCGACCTGGCAATTGACGGGATCGTCGTCGACCAGCAGCACGCGAAGCCGCCGCGACGGCGGCGGAAGCGCACCTTGCGCGATGCCGCTCGCGGCAAGGCCGAGCGGTACTTCAAGCGCGAACGTGCTGCCTGCGCCCGGCGTGCTCTCCACCGTCAGCTCGCCGCGCATCAGGCGCGTCAGCCGCCGCGCGATCGCAAGGCCAAGGCCGGTGCCGCCGAACCGCCGTGCGATGCTATCGTCCGCCTGTACGAAATCCTCGAAGATCCGCTCGTGCATGTCCGGCGCGATGCCGATGCCGGTATCGCGAACCGTAATGCTCAGCAGGATGTGATCCTCGTGCTGCTCCGCTGACGCCTTCAGGCCGATCCCGCCGCGCGGAGTGAATTTGATGGCATTGCCGATCAAATTGAGCAGGATGCGATTGAGCCTGACAGGATCGCCGTGCACGGACGTGTTGACCGTCACGTCGCTGGCGAGATCGAAGGTCAGTCCCTTGCCGAAGGCCTGTGGGCGCATCAGATCGGCGGCGGCCTCGATGAGCTGATCGAGACGGAAGTCGCGCATCTCCAGCGTTTCGGCGCTGGCCTCCAGACGGGCATATTCCAGGATGGCATCGACCAGCGCGATCAGCGTCTCGCCCGATGCGGCGGCGGTGGCGAGATGGCGTCGCTGCGCTTCGCCGAGGCTGCCGTCGTCCAGCAGTTGCAGCACGCCCATGACGCCGTTCAGCGGCGTGCGCAGCTCGTGGCTGACGACGGCGAGGAAGCGCGACTTGGTCTCGTTGGCCTGCACGGCAATGCTGCGCGCACGTTCGGCCGCGTCATGCTCGGCGAGGGCGTGGTCGCGCGCCTTCTCGAGCTCGGAGGTCCGCTCGATGACCTTGCGCTCGAGCGTCGCGTAGGATTCGCGCAAGTGCGCGGCCATCCGGTTGAACTGGTCGCCGAGCGCCTCCAGCTCGTCGCCGGTCTTGATCGCGAGCCGCAGGCCGAGATCGCCGCTGCCGATCCGGCGCGCACCCTGTGTCAGGATCTGGATCGGCACGGTCATGCGCCGGCTGAGAAAGAGCGAGACCAGCACCGCGCAGGCGAGCAGAGCGACCAGGAGAAACGTCGAGCGGCCGATCGACGCGTAGATCGGCGCATAGGCTTCGGTGAGCGGAAGCTCGACGAATACCAACCAGCCGAGCGAGGGCACCGTCGCATAGGTCGACAGCACGCGTTGACCGGACAGATCTTCCTTGACCAGGCCGCCTGACGGCGGCCCGACGCCATCGAGTGCGGCTCGAACGTCGGCATGTCCCGAAAGATCGCTGCGGCGTAGCGCCGGCCACAAATCGGGATGTGCGATCAACAGCCCCATGCGGTCGACCACATAGGCCTTGCCGGTGTTGCCGACCCTGATCCCCGCGACGAGGTCCCAGATGAAGCGCAGATTGACCTCGGCGACGATCACATTGGGACCGCGGCCGACCCCGCGCGCGGCGAGGGTCATGAACGGCTCGGTGTCGCCGATGAAGTAGACCGGCCCGTAATAGGTCCGGCTTTCGTTGGCGCCGCGGAAGGCGGGCGAAGCGGACAGGTCGATCTTGCTGCCGACCCTGTCCGCGACACGGCGCGACACGCGCACCTGCTCGCGGCCCTGCGCGTCGAGCTCGGCAATCTCCGCGATCGCAGGCGAGAGGCGCAGGAGGCGGATCGCGTTCAAGCGCTCGTCCTCGTTCGTCGACAGCTCCGGGGGCAGGCGGGAAAGCCATCTGATCTGGTTTTCGATCTGGCCGATGAACTGGCCGATCTGAATCGCCGCAGACGCTGCCTGCTCGCGCTGGGTTGCCGCGAGGAGCTGCTTCTGCTCGCGATAGGAGAACCAGACGTCGAAGCCGGTGTTGATGGCGAGCGCGGCAAAGGCGAGGGCGACGATCGAGTAGAGATATTTGCGGAACAGCCGGCCGGGAGGCGTCCGCAAATGTCCCTGGTCGACCTGCTCGTTCACTCGCGGATCTCGTCGGCGCGTGCCAGCAGCGTGAACGGTATGGTCAAATCCAGCGTACGGGCGACCGTGCGGTTGATCAGCAGCTCGTATTTGCGTGGCGATTGCACCGGGAGATCGCCGGCCTTGGTGCCGCGCAGGATCAGATCGACATAGTCGGCCGAGCGCACTTCGAGCGTCGGCCCGTAGCTCATCAGCCCGCCCGCATCCATGAAATAATGGAACGGATAGATCGTGGGGACGCGATATTTGGCCGCTGCCGCCACGACCGCCTGCCGGTGGATCACGAGGAAGCTGTCGACCAGCGCAACCATCGCCGCTTTGGGCGGTTCGGAGAGGCGCCTGATGACTTCGTCAATTTCCGTTGGCGCGTTGACGGGGGCGGGGACCACGGAGACGCCGGATGCTGCGGCCTCTTGCTCGATGGAGTCGAGGAAGAAGCGCCCGCCGCGCGGCGTGGTCGCCGGGTTGAACAGCACACCGACGCGCGCAACGTCAGGCACGGCCTCCCGGATGAGCTGAAGCCATTTGCCGCCCATCTCGGCGGAGCTGTTGGTGAAGCCGGTGACGTTGCCGCCGGGATGCGCGAGGCTCTCCACGAAGCCATTGCCGACGGGATCGTTGGCCGTCGCGAAGACGATCGGGATGGTTTTGGTGGCTGCCAGGACTGCCGCGGTTTCGATCGTCGAGCCGGTCAGGATCACGTCCGGCTTCAGCTCCAGCAATTCCTGGACCGCGGTCTTCAGTCTATCGGAGCTGCCGAAAGTCGAACGGAGTTCGAGGCGGAAGTTGACGCCTTCGACCCAGCCTCGCTGCCTCAAACCCACGATGAGGCCGCCGAGGCGGGAGGTCGGGCTGTCGGTCATGCTCCTTCTGGTCAATTCGTCGTCGAGCGGTAATCCCGTCAGCGAGGCGACGATCCGCATGCGATCAGATGTTGCGCCGAGCGCGAGCCATCCCGCAGCGCTTGTCCCCGCAAGGCGAATGAACCCGCGGCGATCGACCGCGAAAGCGGAAGGCCGTTCGGTCATGAAATTCTTTGCATGATGATTGCCCCAAGGCGGATGCTTAGCGCGAACCGCCGGCATCCACAATTGATGAAAAAATGCGCTTGTGAATGTTCATTCGCAGCGTTTGGCAACCCGATACCGTATTCCTACGCCGCTGAGGAGTCGCTGTTTCGAGCCTTGTCTGCTCCGTGATGTTTTGTAGCGCCTTATGGCATTGCAACATTTTCCGTCTCGGTTGCGACGGCGGTTCGGAGAAGCCGATTTCGTGACTGCCGATTTTTGAAGCGTTCTTTCAAGTTGTTTCGAAGGTTCTCGATGCGCAAAATCTATCTCGTTCCGGCCCTCGTCGGCCTTCTCACCTTTGTGGCTACAGGTCCGGTGGCGGCTCAGGGCGCCGTTCCAAAGCAGAAGGCGGCGCAAGCCCCGAAGGCTGCTGCGGCTGGGGCTGCTCCGGCGGCCGGCGCCCCGGCGGCGGCCACGACCGAGGCGCCGAGCGCCGGCGCGGACGACAAGGCAAAGTCAATCGACGGCTTCCGCTCCGCCAAGTTCGGCATGGGCGAAGCCGACGTGCGCGCGGCGATGATCAAGGACTTCAACGCCAAGCCCGACGCCATCAAGGCGCAGGACAACGCGTCCGAGCTGACGCATAGCATCCTCATGTCGGTTCCCGAGCTGCTGCCGAACGGCGGTACCGCCGAGCTCTCCTACGTGTTCGGCTACAAGTCCAAGTCGCTGATCCAGGTGGGCGCCGTCTGGTCGAAGGGGACCGACGCGGCGATAACGCCGGAAAAGCTGTTCTCCAACGCCAACATCCTGCGCGCCCATTTCATGGGCGAAGGCTTCAAGCCTGATTCCATCGCGGTCAACATGCCGGTTGCCGGCGGCATCGTGATGTTCCGCGGCAGCGACGCCAAGGACCGCTCGGTGATCCTGCTGCTCCAAGGCACGTTCGAGAACAAGGAGAACAACCAGCGTGTGCTGACCCCGACCAGCCTGCTGCTGTTCTACGTGGCCGACGCCAAGAGCCCCGACATCTTCAAGCTGCCGCCCGGCCAGTTCTGATGCCGGACGCCTTCGACGACATTCTCCCACCCGGTTGTGGATCGGCGCCAATGCCGATGAAGAGGATATGAAATGCGCGGACCATCTGCGACGCGAAACAACGATGAGCTGACGACGCTGCGGGGGCTTGCGCGCTTCCGCTCGATGTCGCTGCTCTGCGCGATGCAGATGGTCTTCCTGCCGGTGTTCAGCGTCCGCGTTCAGGCGCAGACGGCGAACGTCATCGTTCCGGACGGACGCACCGGGACGTCCTTGCAGACCTCCGGCGGCGTCACCAACGTCACGACGTCGACGGTCTCCGGCAACAACGCCTTCAACTCGTTCTCGCAGTTCAGCGTCGGGCAGGGCAACACCGTCAACCTGCAACTGCCGACCGGCACGCAAAACCTCGTCAACATCGTTCGCGACGCGCCGGTCTACGTCAATGGCACGCTGAACTCCTACATGAACGGTGCGATCGGCGGTAACGTCTATTTCGCCGATCCCAAGGGGTTCGTGGTCGGCCGTTCCGGCACGGTGAATGTCGGCAGCCTCAACGTCTCGACGCCGACGCGCGAGTTCACCGACAGCCTGATCGGCGCGGGCGGGGCGATCAACCAGTCGGCCGTCGGCAATCTGATGGCCGGCTCGTTCCCGGTCTCGCCCGACGGCAACATCCGCATCTACGGCCGGGTCAATGCGCAGGATGGCGTGCGGTTGACCGGGCAGAACGTCTATGTCGGCGGCGCCACCCAGCGCGACATCGCCAATCTCGATCACGCCGCGAAGTTTGCGGCCTCCGTCAACTCCAAGGGCCTGCGCAGCGCCAGCGCGATCACCGTCAGCAACGGCTCGATCCATATCGGCGCGGTCAACAACGCCAGGGTCAACGGACGTCTGACCGCGCAGAGCAAGACCTCGACGCCGAGCAACATCACGGTTCAGGCCGGCAACAACATCGATATCGGCAAGAAAGCCAATCTCAACATCGCAAGCGCAAACGGCAATGCCGGAGAGATCCGCCTGAAGGCGGCGCAGAACCTGACCGTCGCGGGCGGCGCCAGGTTCGATGCCAGCGCGAAGACGGGCAATGCCGGTCTCGTCGACTTCAGCGCGAACGGGATCATCGACATCGGGAAAGGCATCAAGGTCGATCTCAGTGCGCACAACGGCAAGGCCGGCACGCTGCTGATAGACCCCACCGACGTGGTCGTGGGCGATGCCGCCCAGGGCGACTCCGGCGTGACGCTGTCGAACAGCTCCATCGCTAATGCGCTCGCCGGGCTCAGCGCGGGTGCCGACTACCTCATCCAGGCGGATCATTCCATCACGCTCGCCGCGCATGCGATGATCGATGCCCGCCGTCTCGATGCCTCTTCGGGTCATTCGACCGGCAACGCCAACAACGTCATCATCGACGCGCCCAACATCGAGATCATGAATGGCGCGCAGATCCTGGCCCAGTCGGTCAATTTCGGCGGGACCACCTACGCCGACGGTAACGTGACGCTGAGGGCGACGGCGAGCGACATCAAGCTGTCCGGCCAGGCCACTGCCGCGACGGCGATCACGGTCGACGGCAAGATCACCGGCGGCATCATCTCGATCACCGCAACCTCGACCGCCGTGTCAAGTTTCCTGAACGGTTCTGTGGCCGGTGATTTCGCGCTTGTCGGCTCGACGCTGGCCGCCTCGCTGCTCGGGCTCAATGGCGGCTATGTCGCGGCAAGCGCCACTGCGACCATCAACATCAACAGCCATGCCGACATCAACGGCCGCGGCGATGTCACCATTTCCGCGCATGCCACGGAGACCGCGTCGGATCCGGCGGTCGCCTCCACCTTGCTTGGCAGCCTGACGCCGGTCGCGGCCGGCGTGGTCGTCGGCAAGATCGACGGCACTGCCACGACCAACGTGGCCTCGGGCGCGACGGTCAACGCCGGCGGCAACCTCGAGGTCAAGGCGCTCAACGATGCGACCATCGCCGTCTCTGCCCTCGCGGCATCGACGAGCGCGCAGATCGTCCCGACGGTGGCCTATTCCAAGGGATCAGTGTCGACGACCGTCAACGTCGCGACCGGCGCGCATATTGCGGCGGGCCTGGTGAACACGACCGGCAGCACCCTGAAGGTGCGCGCGATCAACAACAATTCCTTCTCGACCAGCGCAACGTCGGTCGCGGCACCCGGGACGGGGGCGAGCGGCGCCGTCGGCGGGGCGTTCGCCATCAGCGACATCACGACGTCCGTGACCGCGACGCTCGGCGCATCGCTCGGAACCGATACCGCCAACCGGATGAACGGCTCCGTTCTCGTTGAAGCGACGTCGGACACGACGAGCAATTCCACGATGGCCTCGTCCATCGCCGGCCTGCCGGCGCTGATCGCGGCGATCGAACGAGGACTGCGCGCCGTCACCTCGCCGACGTCGATCATCAGGGACCATATGGGCTCGCTGATGCCGTTGAGCTTCGATTTCAAGGTCGCAGGCGCGCTGTCGCTGGCCAACAGCAGCCAGAGCGCGACCGCTGCGATCGTGCAAAATCCGAGCGGCGGCGCGCCGAGCATCTATGCCAGCGGCAACGTTGCCGTTGCCAGCAATGTCATCGATCGCGGCGTTCGCAGCAATGCGACGTCCAGCGCGATCACGAAGGATCCGGTGTCCGGCGAGAGCACCGCGATCAGCGCGGCCGTCGCCTGGAGCAATTTCACGCATAATTCGAACGCCTATGTCGGCAATGGCACACTGATCAACGCAGCGAACATCGCCGTCGATGCCACCACCGAACTGCCGATCACCAATTCCTGGCTGAAGTGGGATGGTTTGGGCGCGGTGCTGAGCCACCTCAACGGCAATCTCGGCGTCGGCGGCAACATCCTGACCAGCTACGCCAATGCCACCGCGGACGCCGGCGACACGATCGGCATCGCCGGTTCGCTGAATCATTTCGTCGTGAACAACAACACGACGGCGTGGGTGGCCGGAAGCGCGAGCCTGACGGCGACCTGCGCGACCGCGGCCTGCGGCAGTGGCACCGGCTGGTCGGTCGGGATGGACAATGGCGACGTCCATACCTACAACGCCAGCATCCAAATCGCGGCCACCACGACCACGGCGTCGATCGACGCCGCCGGCAATGTCGGCACGCTCGGCTTCCTGTTCGGCAACACCTCGGGCGGCTCCTCCGTCGGCGGCGCGCTCAATCTCGTCCAGTTCAACACCAATACCATCGCCGGCGTTTCGGATCGCGCGACGCTGCGTGCGGCGGACGACATCGCCGTCAACGCGATCACTTCAGACCGGTTCGTCGCTGTCGCACCGTCGTCCGGCAAGGCTGCCGGCACGCTGGCGCTGAATGGCATCACTTCGCTCGGTTTCCTGAACAACACGACGCACGCGTCGATATCGAGCCAGGCCACCGTCTATGCACCGACGGTCGGCATCCTGGCGCAGCAGGATCTGTCGGTCGTGACGCTGTCCGGCGCGATGAGCTATAACGGGAGCGGCGGTTCGGCGGTCGGCTTGTCGGTCGCCTATCTCGGCGCAAATACCGACACCTCCGCCTATATCGGCGACAACCATTCCGACATCCGGCCCGGCGTGTTCAGCGCCAACGATCCGTTCGCTGGCACCAGCGGCGGAAGCGGGGCGGTCAATGTCGACAATCTGACACTCAGCGCGACCACGTCGGGGCGAATCACCGCGGCCGCCGTGGCGGCAGCCGTCTCCGACCCGGCGTCGTCGAATTTCTCCGACAAGGCAGGCGCTGCCGGCGCCGCCTCGACCGGAGGCACCGCCGGCGTGACGACGGCGGCGGGCAAGATCGGTTCGACTTCGGGATCGAGCACCAGCGGCTTCAGCCTCGACCTCGCCGGCAGCTCGTCGGTGAGCGACGTCTCGCTCGGCACCAGCGCCTATATCAAAAACACGACGGTCAACAAGTACACCACGACCGGCGCCGTGCTCACCAACACGATCGTTCAGGCGCTGAACGACACCATGCTTAATAATGGTTCCGGTTCCGCGGCGCTCAATCTGGCCGGAGGGTCCGCCCAGGGGGCTGCGATCGGCGGTGCGATCGCGGCGGCGATGTCGAACAACGCGACACTCGCCTATATCTACGGCACCACCGTGAACAACCAGAGTTCGGTGACGGTGCAGGCGCTCAACGGCGGCTCGGAGACCGTCGTCGCCATCGGCGTGGCGGGATCGAAATCCAATGCGGCGTCGCTGTCGGCCTCCGTCGGCATCATCACGGACAGCGCCAACGCCTATATCGAGAGCTCGACGATCACGGGGCAAGCGACCGGCGTCAATCGCGCGCTCGAGGTCGACGCCTACCAGACCACGAACATCGCGATCGGCGGCGGGTCGCTCTATATAGCCGGTGGCCAGGCCGGCGTCGGCATCGGGCTGACCTACGCGTCGATTGCCGATCCCACGGGTGGGAACGCGACCGACGCGCATATCCGCAGCACCTCGATCTCGAACTACGACACGCTGCTGGTGCTGGCCGACAGCGCCAGCGTGATCGCCGCCGGTGCGGCCTCGGGCGGGGCAGGGTCCAACGGGCTTGCCGGCGCGATCGTCGTCAGCGAGATCTCGTCGACCACGACGGCCTATATCAGCAGCGGCGCCACGGTGAACATCGACGTTGGCCGCGTAACGGTGCTGGCGGACAGCGGCGCAGTGTCGGCGCTGGATACGGCGCTCGGAAACCTCGTCAAGAAATCGAACAACAATCATCTCGCCGAAGACACATGTACGGTCGCGGGCGGCACGGGCGGGCAGAACTGCATCGACTTCGGCGCGGCTGCGCTCAACGGCGGCACGGGTAACGGTCCGGGCGCCAGCATCGTCTCCGTTGCCGGCCTCGTCCAGGCCGGCAAGAACAATGTCGGCGCCTCGATCGTCTACGATACCATCGCAACGACGCATTCGGCCTATATCGCCAACGTCCTGTTGACGGCCGGCAGCAACGGCAATGTCAGCGTGAGCGCGGTCGATTCCTCGAAGATCCAGTCGGTCACGATTGGCTTCGGTCTTGCGACCGGACAATTTGCCGGCGTCGGTGGCACCACGATCAGCAGCATCTCCAACACCGTCTCCGCGGCCATCGGCAACAACCAGTCCAGCACGACGCAATCGTCCGTCACGGCCAAGAACATTTCCGTCAGCGCGACCGACAATTCCAGCATTACCGGAACCGCCGCCGTTGCGGGCGCCTCGACGCAAGGAAGCGCCGCGGGTCTGGCGCTTGTCTACAGCAGCATCGCCAACAATGTCAGCGCCGGCGTCACCGGCTCCAAGCTGACCGCCTCGGGCAATGTCGCGGTCGGTGCGAACTCGAACGCCAGCATCTCGACGGTCGCCGTCGGTATCGCGATGTCCTCGCAGGTCGGGCTGGCCGGCTCGGTCGCCACCAATCTGATGGGGACCAACGTCACCGCCAGTATCACGGCGGCAGGTACCAACGGTATCAATGGCGCCGACGTCATCGCCACCAACAACGTCGCCGTGATCGCCGGCAACAACGACAAGGTTGGCGTGTTCGGCGGCGCCGTGTCGATCAGCAAGGGGGCGGCGGGCGGCGCGGGCTCGCTGGTCACCAACCAGATCACGGGAACCACTGCGGCCTATATCAGCGGGGTGAACACCAAGGTCGACGCGCTGGGAACCAGCACCACCGATACGCTGTCGGTCAACAACGGCACCCCCGTCCATGCCTTCGATCTCGGCACGGCCCACGCGCCGACCGACACCACGCCCGACCTCACCGAGAACCAGGACGTCCTGCGCGGCCTCGCCGTGGTCGCGAGCTCGCACCAGGCTGTCGTGACCAACGTCGCGTCGGTCGCCGCGAGTGGCGGCATCTCGATCATGATCAACCCGATCACTAACGTGATGAGCGGGGCGACACGAGCCTATATCGACAGCGCGTCCATCGACACGCGCCTGACCTCGTCGACGCTCAAGCCGCAGATCGAGGTGGCCGCATCGAGCTTCTCCTATTCCGGCGCATTCGGCGCAGGCATCGCCTACGGCAGCAGCGGCGGCGGTGGCGCGACGATTGTCTCGACGACGATGTCGCGCGAGACCTTCGCCTATATCACCAATGCCACGGTCGGCGGCGTCCAGTCGTCGAGCGCGACGTTGGGCGCCGTGACCGTGAAGGCCAATGCGGAGCAGGATGCGTCCTCGATTGCGATCGGCTTCAACAGCGGCTCGGTCGGCCTGAACGTCTTCCAGGCGACCACGGAAGCCTATGTCGACGGCGGCGCGCTGACCGCTTCGTCGCTGACGGTCAACGCCAACAACAACACCGGCATCTTCTCCGCGAACGGCTCTGGTGCCTATGGCAGCCAGGCCGCGATCGGCGCGGCGTTCCTGGTCCAGGTCTCCTCGAACCGGACGCTGGCCTATGTCGGCGATGAGTTCCGCTATCAGGGCAATGGCGCCGCGCACACCACCGCGCTCAATTTGAGCGGTGCGCTCGACGTCGAAGCCAAGACCAAGAACCGCTTCGAGGCCTATGCAATCGGTGGCGCGCTCTCGACGGGCACCGCCGCGATCGCCGGCATGGCGAACATCGAGGTCGCCAACAACAACACCATCGCCGGCGTCTACGACACCACGCTGCAGGGGGTGACGGGCGGTGCGGCCGGCGCGGTCACGGTCAACGCCAACGAGGACGTCGCGATCAAGGAGATCGCGGGCGCGCTCGCGGTCGGCGCCAGCGGAGGAGGGGTCGGCGTCGGCGCTGCGGCCAACGTCATCGTGTTCAAGAGCCGGACCGTTGCCGAGAGCTGGAACAGCAATCTGAACTCGTCAGGCGCGATCAACGTCAACGCGCTCAGCACCAAGGAGGTGCTGTCCTACGCGGTGACCGCCGGCATCGGCGGCAGCGCCGGCATCGGCGCGACCGTCGGCGTCATCATCATCGGCACCAACACCGCGGACGCCGACACGCAGGGCCAGCAGACCGGCCAGCTCAACCAAGGTGGCAACGGCACCATCGCGTCCGTCAACAGCGGCACCAGCAACATGCATGGCAGTGGTGCCGTCGCGAGCGGCACGGCCGGCAATCCGAACAGTGCCAATGTCAGCTCGACCTACGACGTCAGCAATATCCTGAGCGGCGGCAATGACGCGGTCATCGCCCAGATCGCGGGCGGCAACGTCACGGGCACGCAAGTCAACGTCTCGGCCACCAGCGCCAACGCGGCCAAGATGTATCTGCTCGGCGCGGGCTTTGCCAAGAATCTCGGCATTGGCGCCGGCATCGGCTACACCAGCGTCAACAGCACCGTGGTCGCCAACCTCAGCGACTACGGACGCAACGGCGCCGGCGTGCTGGTGGCCGCGGATACGCCTTTGGCCGTCGCGGCGCCCGCCGTCAACGTCCTGGCGGTCGTCAAGGATGCGACCGACGGACCTTATGCCGGCAAGACCATCGATACCGAGGCGATCGCCGGCGGTGCGGCGCTTTACTTCGGCGCTCAGGCCTCGGTGGCGGTCGGCAATGTCAGCAACACCGTGGTGGCCTTGCTTGGCGGCCAGATCACCGGCACGGGGGGCAACGGCGTCGCCGTCCTGGCGCAGGATTCAACGAGCCAGGTCGTCTTCACCGGCGGCGCAAGTGCCGGCGCCGTGGCCGCCGGCGCTTCGGTCGCAACGGCAAGCCGAAACAGCTCCGTCACAGCGCGGGTCCTGGACGACGCTACCGTCAACACTTCGACATTGGGTGTCGGGGCCTCGGGCGCTGGCACCTTGACGACGACGGCAACGGCGCTCTCGGGCGGTATCGTCGCCGGCGCCGGCGCGGATGCAGAGGCCCACGAAAACTCGGGCGTGCTCGCCGAGATCGGATCCGGCGCAGTCATCACCACGTCTGCGACCGGCGACGGCACGCTGGTGGGAGCCGCGATCAAGCCGAATCTGTTGAGCGAGGCGATCGGCGTGTCGGTCGGCGGCGGCGCGGTCGGCGTCGCCATCGCCCAATCGACCGTCGGAGCCACGGTCACGGCCGATGTCGGTGACAACACCAGCTTCTCGGGTGGCAAGCTCGCCGTGACCGCCATGGCGCTCGTCCCCATCATCGGCACGCAAACGAACGGAACCACGACCACGCCGATCTATGGCACGACGACCTGGGCCAAGGCGCTCGCCGGCGGCGGCGGCTCGCTGATCGGCGCGCAGGGCAGTTTCGCAAGGGCCTCCGAAAACGCGACGGTCAAGGCCTATGGCGGGGCGGGAATCCGGCTCCCCAATGCCGACGTGTCCATCACGGCTGAAAACGACAGCTCGCAATATGCCGAGGGGACCGGTCTTTCGAGCGGCTTCCTGGCCCTCGGCGCCACCGTGGCCCAAACGTCGTCGGACGCGAAAACCTACGCCTATCTGGGCGCGCCCGCAGATATGGACGCCCTGAACCGCGCCGCCTACACCGGCAAGCTCACGATCCAGGCGGACGGCAGGGACACGAATTTCTCCAACGCGATAGTCGGCGCGGGCGGTACCTATGCCGGTGCGGCGGCGGTCGCCACCACCAGCTCGACCGCCGTAACCAATGCGCGGTTCGACGGCGGCTCGACGGACGACACGCTCTATCTCGGCGGCCTCACGATCAAGGCGACGCATACCACGAATTACGCCGCGAGCGGCGACGCCTATCAGGCGTCCACGGCGGGCGTGTCCGCCGGCAAGACCAGGAACGACGTCGACTCCACCACGACAGCCGAGATCGGGACGCATCTGATCATCAACTCGGCGGCCGGCGACATGGTCGTCATCGCCAACGACATCGTCAACCAAGCCGGCGGCGGCGCGCGATCGGGCTCGGGCGGCTCATTCTCGGGAGCGGCGGCGCTGAGCGAGTCCTTCGTGACCCAGCGCGTCAATACCAATATCGGCGCCGGCACGGTGCTGAGCCTCAACGACGATCCCAGGACCTCGACCGCGGTGATCAACATCGAGGCCTACAACACGCTGAGCACCAACGATACCGCGAGCCTCGCCACCGCCAGCTTCTTCGCCGGCGGCGGCGCCGAATCCAACATGACGGCGAATGCCACGCTCGCGGTCAACATCAACGCCCGCGAGCTGTTCAGCGCCGGCAAGATCTATGTCGGCACGGCCGCGAAGATGGCGGCGGCGAACAACGCCAATGCCAGCCTCTACGGCGCGATCGCGGGCGTCGGCGCCAGCACCAACAGTTGGGTCCATGCCAACCAGTCCGTCAATGTCGGCGACAACGCGAAGATCGTGGCCTGGCGTGACATCACCATGTATGCCGGCCTGTCCGGCGATGGCACCGTCTTCAGCAGCGTGCAGGCGACGGCGACGACGGTGGTCTACAACAACACCGCCATTCCGATCTCGGCGCTCTATCGCGGCACGGCCAATGCCGACGACACCACGAGCCTGACGCTCGCTCCGACCTCGAGCATTCTCGGCGCGCGCGACATCTATCTCGGCGCCACGCAGGGGCAGGTTACGGCCACCGGCAACGGCAGCAATTACAACCCGTATCTCGACATCTTCAGCGCCAAGAACAGCGACAACCACAGCCACACCAGTGGAACCGGCGACGTCGCGCTCAACGGCCGGGTGGTTGCTGGCGTCAACAACGATTTGACGATCACGATCAATCTGGGCGCATCCACGCCGACATTGAGCACGACCAGTCCGGACTCGACGCTGACCAACGGCTCCTCGTCGGTCCTCGAGTCCGTCTCCGACGTCAACCACTTCAGTCCGGTGATGAGCTGGAACCACCAGACGGTTCAGTACACTATCGTCGGCAACTTCAATCCTTACGATCTGGTCGTCAGCCAGCTGGCGACGCTGACCGGCCTGACCGCGACGCAGGTCCGCGCGCAGCTCGCGGCGGCGACTCCGACGGCGCCCGCCATCATGTCGCCGTCCGGCACCGATCCGACCGGCGACATCCAGCGGCAGATCGACACGCTGATCAAGCAGGCGCCGTTCACCTCCGACGCGCCCGGCAACGCCTTTGCGTTCGGCGACATCCTGGTGTCCGCCGGCAACGTCTCGATCCTGGCGCAGAAGCTCACCGGAAACAGCGGCACGAATCCTGCCGCGCCCGCGGTCATCGCGCGCAGCTCGCCATTGATCAAGATCGAGAACAAGGGCCTCGACTTCATGAGCCTGGGCAACCTCACGGTCACCGATGTGACCGGAGGTAACATCACCTATCGCCAGATCGACCATGTCGACCCGGATTCGCATTCCAATGTGACCTTCACCGCGATGCCGAGCGCGACGCCGGTCATCGACGTCTCCGCCACCTACAACCGCCTGGATCCCGACTCCGGTCAGGGCATTGACCAGAACGGCAACGTGCTGACCCGCACGCCCGACATCTATTTCAATGGCGCCGTCAACAACGCGAACGGCCTGCTCAAGATCATCAACAATCTCGGCAGCGTCGTCGCATCGCAGTCGCTCAGCGCCGCGACCGTCCAGATCGTGGTGCCCAAAGGCACCTTCACCTTCCTCGGCGGTATCGGGAGCTTCTACGACAGCGGCAGCGCGGTCACCTCGCAATGGGCCACCACTGAAAACAGGCCGGAAGACACGCTGACCGCGGTGATGACGGCGGCGACCTATCTCGGCGCCTACGGCGACTACTATACCGCTCCGCATATCGCTTCGGGAACCGATCACCCCTATTTCTATTACTGCTGCACCGACGGCAGCCACGGAGTGTATCAACCCGTCGGCAACGCCGACGCCAGCACGATCTTCACCGCGCGCATGCTGATGACGTATTACGACGGCACCTCGCTCTATTCATCGATCTTCCTGCCGGTGGGCAGGGGTACGCCTGGGAACACCAGCACTCCCGATGCCGGCAGCGTGCCTGACATCGCGACCCTCAAGATCATCGAGGGGCAGTCGCAGGACTCGGCCAATGTCGTGCTCGCGCAGTGGAAGAAAACGACTTATGACGGCCGCAACGTCTACACCGATAGCGGTCCGTACAAGACGCCGTTCAACTGTGCGTCAGCCTGCGACAGCTCGGGCTTCTTCCAGGTGATCAACATCCAGCCGGATGCGATCACGCCGAAGACCGCGGATTCGCCGGCCACCGCGACAGCCACCCGGACCATCAGCGGCCAGGCGGTCATCATCTCGGCGTCGGTGATCAACATCAACGGCATCATCCAGGCCGGCTCGAGCAGCAACTACTCGGTCAACATCGGCGCCGCTGCGTACGATGCCATCTATGGCAGCAACGGCCTCAAGAATCGCAACGGCGGCGCGGATTTTGCCGCGGCCCAGGCCAATGCGCGGAACGGCGTCTATTACGACATCTCGGGCTCCGTGACGGCGTCGGCCAGCGGCGACGCCAAGATCGGGGTCAGGTACAACGCTCTCACCGACCAGCTCATCCTGAATGGCGTGGCGCAGGGCGCCGGCGGCTACGTCTACCTCAACGGCAAGATCATCTCGACCTCGACCGACAACACCCAGACCCAGGGTAACATCGAGATCAAAGGCGGCGCCGGCACGGTCACCGTCAACAACACCAGCGGGCTCCAGCTCGTCACCAACACCATCAATACCAGCGTCACTGCCCAGAGCGTGGTCGAGATCGTCGACCAGCTCAAGGGGAAGACGACGTGGTGGGTTTACGATCCCAAGGCTGCAAGCAGCCAGCAGGTGTCGCGGTACGAGACCAACAGTGTCACTGCGGCCGCGATCGATCCGTCGATGCTTACGGCCAGGACCGGTACGGCGGGCGTCCAGTACGCGACGCAGGAGAACATGCTCTATCAATGGGTCGACACCGCGACGCTGGATCGTCTACCCACCAGCACGCAGTTCGACTATGGCTGGAGCTTCACGCCCAATCAGGTCACCGGCGAGAACTGGACCCGCTCGACCAACCTGGTTTCAGGCACGCAGAGCAGCAACTATCAGAAAGTCACCACCGCCACAGGCAGCTATCACTGGGCGGGAGGCGTGAATCCGGATGGGAGCCCCGTTGGACTCAACACCCATTCCAACGCGTGCTGCGGCGCGGACGCCCAGTACAACTGGTACCAGGCGATCTATGATCACCTGACGCTCACGCTGACCAACACGGTCAAGGCGTCGAACCCGATCAACATCAAGTTCATCGGCGGCAGTAGCAGCGACGTCGTGGTCAATTCGACCTCCGGCATCGTCATCAACGGGTCGATCAACAACCAGCAGGGCACGACGACGCTTGCCGCCACCGGCACCAACTCGTCGATCACCGTCGGCGCCAATGCCAACAACCCGGTGATCTCGGGGACGAGCGTGACGCTTCGGGGTGACGGCGGTATCGGCACGCTCGGCACCACCAAGGCGCCCGTCCAGGTGCAGCTCTATGGCGGCAGCCTGACCGCGAGCTCGATCGACCGCGACATCGCGATCTCGGCCATCGGGGCGCTGTCGATCAACCAGGTGAAGGTGAATGCCGCGGGCGCCACGCCGCAGGGCAACGTCTTCCTGTCGGCGACCGGCGACATCAACTCGGCTTCCGCCTACAACGTCGCCAACCCGGTCGTGATCGGCAAGAATATCGAGATCAACTCCACGTCCGGTGCGATCGGCGCGACGAGCGCCGTCGTCAACAACGCCTCCACCCTGACCAATATCAATCCGCTGGTGATCCAGGCGACGGGGACGGTTCAGGCGAGCGGCGCCGTCGATGGCGGCGTGCTCGACAGCTCTTCGGCCACGGGCACCTACATCATCCAGTCCAAGGGCGACCTTCGCCTCGGCACGATCCAGTCGACCGGCGGTCCGGTGTTCCTTGAGGCTGCCGGCTCCGACGGCAACCAGGCCAGCATCCTGAACGGCCGGGCGGCGGTCGGCCTCACCCAGGCGCAGAGCCAGCATCTGCAGGATGTCTGGGCCAGCCTCGACCTGCTCAGCGGCAACGCCGCCACCAACGCCGTCAACAGCTACCAGTCGATGGTGACGTCGGCCTATAACGACTACTTCCAGCTCAGGAACATCGCCTTCCCGAACGGCAGCACCTACAATCCGACCTCAGTGGGGCAGACGGTGCTGCGGGCGCAGGTGGCGGCCAAACTCGGCATCGACCCGGCCGACGTCACCACGACGCAGATGAAGACCGAGGCCACGACGCGGTTCCTGCGGGATCAGTTCCTGCTCGGCAAGATCACCACCGACGAGCTCAAGACCTCGCTGACCAGCCTGCTCGGCAGCGCTCCTTCGGATCCGCTCGGAACGCTGTTCGGCAGCTCGCTGTCGACGACCCTGTTCACCAAGTTGTTCGACGGCGTCTCGACGGCCAATCAGCGCATGCCGACCAATACGGCGCTGCAGACGGCGCTGAACGCCTATAATGCGACCTACAGCTACACGCTGGCCTCGACCGAGCGGGTCTACAGCATCATCACCGCGGGCTCGCAGTGGACGCAGAGCCAGCTCGCCTACACGGTGTCGTCGTCGGCCGTCGGCGCGGCACCGCCGCCGATCGACGAGAACGTTTTGGCCAATGTCAGCGCCAACCAGATCATGCTCTATGCGCCGCGCGGCTCGGTCGGCAATTCGGCCGCGCCCCAGACGTTCACCTTCACCAGCGTCGATTCCTCGTCGCTGACGCCGGAGCAGAGGGGATTGCTCGCCACCGCCGGTCCCGGCCAGCTCACCGTCGGCGCGGTCACGGACCCGACGACCCATGTGACGACCTATACGGTCAGCCTGTCGCAGCAGAACCTCGTCGTCGTCGACAACCCGATCGCGATCTCGGCCAAGGCGCTGACGAACATCTATCTCGGCAGCAAGAACAGCCTCGCGCTCGGCGGCGTCACCGCGAATTACGGCCCGATCGCGGCCGCGCAGGCTGGCGGCATCCAGGTGACCGGCCGCGGCGACGTCAAGCTCGACGCCGTGACCAGCATCTTCGCCAATGTGAGCGGGCCGGTCATATCAGGTGATATCGGCAACCTGACCCTGATCGCGGAGCGCGGCAATGTCGGTGCAGCCGGGGCCGCCGGAAGCAATCCCGCGACCAACACGAACGCGCTTCAGATCGCGTTCGCCGATCCGAGCAACGACCAGCTCGACCAGGTTTCGTCGGCGCAGGGCATCTACGTGAAGCAGACCACCGGCGATCTCGTCCTCGGCAATATCGCCGCCGGCAATGCGATCCAGCTCGCCGCGACGGGCAGCATCTACGCCGAATCCGACTTCACGGATCGCACGGCGATCCACATCCTGGGCGTCGACCTCGATCTGCGCGCCGGCGGCAATATTGGCTTCAACGGTTCGACCTTCCAGCCGCTGCAGGTGAACATCTCGGGCGCGGTGACCGGCTCGGCGGTCGGCGACCTCAGCATCCTCGCGGTCGCCGGCGATCTGATCGTCGGCACGAGCGGCGCCTATGGGGCGCTGACGGCCGGCGGCGCACTGACGCTGAACGTGCCGCGCGGCGCGCTCACCATCAATACCAGCATCACCAGCGACGGCCTGATGCAGCTGCTCGCCAACCGCGGCATGACCTTCGCGGCCGGCACCAGCGCGGCGCCGGTGGTTGCGACCAGCAGCTCGGGCGGCGTGACGCTGGTCGCCGCGACGCTGTCGATGGGCGCCTATTCGGCCATCAACGCGGCTGGTGTGATCTCGGTGACCACCACGGGCGATGCGACGATCGGCCAGCTGAATTCGTTGCTGTCTTACGCGGCGGCCTCGAACGCGCCCTCGATCATCGTTACCGCAGGCGGCGTCGCCTCGCTCGGAGCGATCATCGACAATGGCGACGGCCAGACCAAGTTTGTGGCATCCGGCGCGGGCGCCGGGGTGTCGCTGAACGCGTCGAACGGCATCGGCAACGCGACGAGTCGGTTCACGCTCAACGCGGTACGGCTGTCGGCGAGCGCGAGCGCCGGGGGCATCTACCTGAAGGCGCTGACCGACACCGAGGCGAGCCTGCTCTCCGCGGTGAAGGGCAACGTGGACATCATCGGCACCGGTGGGCTAACGCTCGACCAGGTGCTGGCGGGCACCGCGACCGGTGCGAGCGGCAGCTTCAGTGTCGTCGCCAACAACGGCAGCATCGTCATCGGCACCGCCGACAGCAGCGGCTCGCAGACGGTTCATGCCGGCCAGAACGTGACATTCAAGTCGCTCGCGACCACCGGCAACAGCGGTGACGTCGGCAACATCAATGTCACTGCCGACAACGGCTTCATCCTGGCCCAGACCGTGACATCAGGCGGCGTGACCACGCTGGGCTCGGTCTCGGCCAACGGCTCGGCGACGCTGCTTGCCGCCACGACCATCACCGGCAACACGCTCGCTACGACGGGCTCGGCGCTGCTGACGGCCGGCAGCGGCCCGATCAACTGGAATACGCTCAACGTCGGCACGACGCTGGGCGCGATGGCAAGCCAGGGCAGCATCACCTTCCGGACCGCGCAGAGCGGCGGCACGCAGACCATCCGCGCCCGCGACAACGTGACCTTCAACGCCCTGACCGCCACGGGCATCACCGGCGATGCCGGCAGCATCAATGTCACCGCTGACAACGGCTTCATCCTGGCGCAGACGGTGACGTCGGGCGGCGTGACGAGCCAGGGCTCGGTCTCGGCCCATGACTCGGCGAGCTTGGTTGCCGCCACGACCATCACCGGCAACACGTTCGCCGCCACGACCGGCTCGGGGCTGCTGACGGCCGGCGGCGGCCCGATCAACTGGAACGTCCTCAATGTCGGCACAACGCTGGGCATGACCGCAGGCCAGGGCAGCATTGCGCTCCAGACCGCGCAGAGCGGCGGCACGCAAACTATCCGCGCCCACGACAGCGTGACGTTTAACGCGCTGACGGCGACGGGCATCAACGGCGATGCCGGCAGCATCAACGTTACCGCCGACAACGGCTTCATCCTGGCGCAGACGGTGATGGCCGGTGGCATGCCGACGCTGGGCTCGGTCACGGCCAACGGCTCGGCGCGGCTGATCGCGGCGGGCACCAACACCGGTCATAACCTCACAGGCTCGACCGGCAACGCGGTCCTGGGCGGAACGGTCGTTCATTGGGATAATCTCAACGTGGGCGGCACGCTCGGCATCACCGCGACCGCCGGAGGGATCACTGTTGGTACCGCCACCAGCGGCGGCACGCAGACCGTGCACGCCGTGAACGACATTGTCTTCAGCCAGCTTACCACGACGGGTATCCCGGGCGATGCCGGTGACCTCGACGTCAAGTCCGACACGGGCTCGCTCCGCGGCGGATCAATCTCAGCGCACGGCGATACACATTTCGAGGTGGCCGGATCGGTCTCGTTCGACCGGATCAGCGGCGACACCGTCAAGATGACCTCGTCGGGTGACCTGACGATCGGCTGGGTCAGCGTCGTCAGGGAGCTCGATCTTGCGGCAGACACGATCAACGTCAGGGGCGAGCAGATCCGCTCGAACCCAGCGGTCCCGCTGATCATGAACATCACCGGCTACAACGGCGGCGTTGCGAAGTCCGCCAACATCTCGATCGACCCGGACAGCATCATCGTCAACCAGTTCAAGGTGGTGGACGCGAACTTCTTCACCGATGCGCACGCCGTGACGATCCTGAACGGCTATGTCCCGGGCCAGCTCCTGCTCACCACCGCCACGCAGCAGGTGTTGCTCAACAACCGCACGCTGGCGCCGTCCAACGGGCCGACGATCCAGCTGTACCAGCCGGACGGCGTGTTCACGATGAGCCAGGTCGGCAACGCCAATGTCAGCAATGCCTATGTGGTGTTCTACACCGGCGACATCTCGGCAACCGTCACCAATTACGGTCCTAACCACATCTGCTGCAGCAACTTCACCGGCGCCAGCATGGTGCGCAATATTTCCGTCGACGGCGAGGGTAGCGAGAGCATCGAAACCTGGATTGCGAAGAAGGACGGCGGGACGTTCTACCTGCTCGGCCTCTCCGGCCAGGCGCGTCTCGATGCGCTGCTGACGCCGCGACCGGTCGAAACCATCGGTTCCGGTCCCGCCGTCAATATCGAGGGGCTGAGCGACATGCGCAAGCTGCGCCGCCAGGGGCAGCGTACGGGACGTCAGGGCTGGAAGGACGCCGCGATTGAAACAGCGAAGCCGGCCATTGGTCGGCTCGCGGAAGCATGGTAGCGGGATGCGGATTCTGGGGGCAGCATTGGGGGTCGGGCTGGCAGCTTGCTGCATTGTCTCCGCGCGCTCCCAGTCGATCAATCCCGGCGTGATCCAGAACGACGTCGACCGGCAGCGCCGGCAGCTCGAACAGCAGAGCGCGCCGCCCAAGCTCAACGGGCCGGCGGTGATCGGCGGCGAGCGGGAGAAGTCCCAGCTGTTGAAACCGGGCGGGCCGAAATTCCGCCTGCGCAAGGTGGAGTTTGACGCGTCGAAGTTCATCACGCCCGCGGAGCTCGACGAGATCGCGAAGAAGTATGTCGGCAAGGATGTCGACATCGCCTCGCTGTTGCAACTCGTCGCCGACATCAATGCTGTCTACACCGCGCGCGGCATCGTCACCGGCATCGCGACGCTGCCCGATCAGGATGCCAAGGGCGGGGTGGTCAAGATCAAGCTGACCGAAGGCCGGCTGCAAAAGACGACCATCGAAGGCAACAAGCAGACTCGCACCGACTACATCCTTCAGCGCGTCAAGGAGCCGGAAGGCGAGGTCCTCGACGTTCCAAAGCTCAATCGCGACGTGATCTGGTTCAACCGCACCAACGATGTGCAGATCAAGGCGCTGCTCCAGCCCGGCACGAGTTTTGGTCTGACCGACCTCCAGTTCGCGGTGATCGAGCCGCCGATCGACACCTTGCAGCTCTTCGTCGACAACCAGGGCGTCGAGAACACCGGGCGCTGGGAGGGCGGGGCGTTCTACAAGCGCCACGGCCTGTTCGGCGTCGACGACCGCCTGACCTTCTACGGCGTCCGCTCCGACGGCAATCTCAACGGCAACGCCGCCTACAGCATTCCGGTCAATCCCTGGGGCGGCCGCGTCGGCGTCAGCTACACCGAAGGCAAGATCAAGATCATCCAGGGACCGTTCGTCGCGCTCGACGTCACCGGACGCTCCAGCCAGGCCGCGATCAATTTCAGCCAGCCGATCTGGGTGACACAGAACTGGCTGGTGCTGTTCAACGCCGCCGAGACCGAGGGCAAGACGGTCAGCCGCTTCGCCACAGTCGCCGTCACCGACGATCATTACGACAAGGCTACGGCCGGATTTTCGGTGACCAATTCCGGCAACAGCTATTCGATCACGGTCTCGCCGGCGGTGAACTACATCGCGTGGCAGGACCACGTGCTCGGCAACAACCGCGCGTTCAACACCTATACCGGCTCGTTGATCGCGACCAGCGCGGCGGGTCCGGCGAATTTCAGCGCCAACGTGCTTGCGAGCTGGCAGTACACGCAGGAGAAGCTGCTGCCGGGCGACCAGATCTTCTCGATCGGCGGTCCGACCACCGTGCGTGGTTATCCCTCCAACTCGGCGTCCGGCGACAGCGGCTATTATTTCAACGCCGAGCTGCACTACAATTGGTCGTCATGGCTCAAGGGCTTTGACACCTACATCTTCACCGACTGGGGTGCAGTATATTCGACATTCCCCGGCGTCACCGAACTGGGCTCGGTCGGCGTCGGCTTCTCCTGGACCTACGCGCCGTTCATGACCTTTGAGGCAAACTACGCGACGCCGCTGAAGATGGCGGTCTCGACCCAGAACCACTACGAAGCCTATGGCCGCATCATCTTCCGGCCGCTGTTGATGTTCCAGAAACAGGAAAGCGCCGCGCCCGTGGCGGCGGTTGCCGGCAGCAAGTCGTAGCGGCAGGTTGCCTCTCTCTCAGTCGTCATTGCGAGGAGCTCTTGCGACGAAGCAATCCAGACTACCTCGGCGGCAAGATTCTGGATTGCTTCGCTACGCTCGCAATGACGGAGGAGGGCGCGGCCCTAGCGCCGCAGCGTGAATTCGTCCGTGCTGCGCCGGTGCTCCCATTTCGCCTGCTCCAGCTCGGGCTGGTCGCATTCGACTTCCGGATAGCCGATGCAGAGATAGGCGATGAATTTCCAGGTATCAGGCACGTCGAGAATGGTGTGGATGCGATCGGGATGCAGGATCGACACCCAGCCGAGGCCAATGCCTTCCGCACGTGCGGCGAGCCACATTGCGGTGATCGCCGCGACGACTGAATACTCGGTCGTCTCCGGCATGGTCGCGCGGCCGAGGCCGTGCCCGGTGTCGCTGGCCTTGTCCGCGAACACGGCGAGGTGGCCGGGGGCCTGTTCGAGGCCCGACAGCTTTAGGGTGGCATAGCGCGCGGCGCGTTCACCGGCATACGCATTCAGCGCGTCGCCGTTGCAAGTCCTGAAATCGTCGATCACGGCAGTGCGCCGTGCGGCATCGTCGACGATGACGAAGCGCCAGGGTTGGCTGAGGCCGACCGACGGGGAAAGACAGGCCGTCTCAATCAGGCGTTCCACCGCGCCGTCCGGCAAGGGATCGGTGCGAAAGCGGCGCACGTCACGGCGCCATACGAACAGCTCGCGCAAGTGTTGGCGGAAGGTGTCGTCGAACTCGACCATGAGGTCATCGTCCCATCTGGAAGGCCGCGGCAACGAGCAGGATCACGATTTCGCCGGTCTGCTCGAAGGCGCCGAGAATGTCGCCGGTCTGCCCGCCGATCTGGCGGATGGCAAGCCGTGCCAGGATCAGGCCTGCGAGCGACAGCAGGATCAGGCCGACCAGTGCCTTGCCCGGTCCAAGTGCGAGGGTGAGAGCGAGAGTTCCAACGGCAAAGGCGATGGCGACGCTGCGGCCCGGCGGCGCTCCGGCGCTTGCCGACAGGCCGTCAGGCCGCGCCGGCGGGACCAGCGACATGAACGCCGGCACGCCCGCGCGGGCTGCGCAATGCGCAGCGCACAGCGCCAGCGTCACCAGCCACGGATTGGCGATCGCCGCGAGCGCGCTCCAGCGCAGGCCGAACGACAGGATCAGTGCGCAGACGCCATAGGTCCCGATGCGGCTGTCGCGCATGATCTCGAGCTTGCGCTCGCGCGTCCGGCCGCCGCCGAGCCCGTCGGCGGTATCGGCAAGCCCGTCCTCGTGCAGCGCGCCGGTGATGAGGGCGGTCGTGGCCAGTGCGAGCAGGGCGGCGAGGTTCGGCGTCAGTCCGAGCCGGCTGGCGATCTTGTGGACCAAGGCGCCGGCAAGTCCGACCAGCAGTCCCGCGACCGGCAGCGCCCAGGTCGCGCGCGCGATGACGCCGTCGGCCGCAGGCTTTGACGATCCGACCGGCAGGAGCGTGACGAACGACGCCGCGATCCTGAGATCGGCGATGACATTCCGGATCGTCTCGGTGCCCGGTATCATTTCAGCTTCATCGGCAGTCCGGCGACCACGAATTCGACCTCGTCGGCAACGCCGGCGAACGTCTGGTTCATGATTCCGGCGGCATCGCGATAGGTGCGCGCCAGCGCATTGTCGGGCACGATCCCGAGGCCGACCTCGTTGGTGACCATGATGACGGGACTGCGCAAGCGAGGGAGAACCTCAGCGAGATGCGTCACCTCGCGCGACCAGTCGCGCTCGGAATGCAGCAGGTTGGACAGCCAGAGCGTCAGGCAATCGACCAGTCTCGCGCCGCCGCCCTCGGTCTCGACCAGGGCCTGCACCAGGTCGAGCGGCACCTCGCGCTCGATCCAGTCGGCTCCGCGTCGCGCGCGGTGCTTTGCGATGCGGTCCTCCATTTCGGCGTCGAGCGCCTCGGCTGTGGCAATGTATACGGGCCGCCCGGGAAAGGCCTGCGTGCGCGTCTCCGCACGTCGGCTCTTGCCCGATCGCGCTCCGCCCGTGATCAAGATGACGGCCATAAAAGTCTCCTGTCGGCCAGCACTAATCACCAAACGGGGCCAAAGACAAAGCCGAAATCAGGCGGGCGGGGGCTTGCACTCGGCCGCCGTCTTGCGCAACAGGGGCGGAGCGAGACGGGAGATTTGTGTGGGCTTTGCGGGTGCGATGGCGGTGGCGATGGCGGTGGATGCCCTGTTGGGCTGGCCGGCCCCGCTGTTCGCACGGATCGGCCATCCCGTGACCTGGCTCGGCCGCCTGATCGCGGCCATCGACACCGCCTGGAATCGCGCCTCTGATCCGCCGGCACTGCGCCGCGCCGCGGGCCTTGCCGGAGCGTTCCTTGTGATCGCGGTCTCGGCCGCACTCGGCTGGGCGCTTCAGTCGTTGCTCCCCTCGGGCTGGATCCAGATCGTGCTGGCGGGGGTCCTGGCCTGGCCGCTGGTCGCGTTGCGCTCGCTGCATGATCATGTTGCCGCCGTTGCCGTGCCTTTGCAGGCCGGCGACATCGCCGGCGCGCGCGAAGCGGTCTCGCGCATCGTCGGCCGCGATCCCGCCGCGCTCGATGAAGCCGGCATCGCGCGCGCGGCGATCGAGAGTCTTGCGGAAAACGCCTCCGACGGCATCGTGGCGCCCGTGTTCTGGGGCGCGCTGTTCGGCCTGCCCGGCATTTTGGGTTACAAGGCCATCAACACGCTGGACTCCATGATCGGCCATCGCAGCGAGCGACACGAAGCCTTTGGCTGGGCGGCGGCGCGGATCGACGACGTCGCCAATTTCATTCCGGCGCGGCTGACCGGGTTTCTGTTCGTGCTGCTGGCGCCGCACAGGGCGGAAGCATTGTCGTGCACGACGCGCGATGCGCGCCGGCATCGCTCGCCCAATGCCGGCTGGCCGGAAGCGGCGATGGCGGGCGCGCTTCGTGTGCGGCTCAGCGGTCCCCGGATCTACCACGGCAGCGTCACGAACGAGCCCTGGCTGAACGAAGGTGCGCGCGATCCGCTCGCCGCCGATATCACGCGGGGGTTGACGATCTACCGCCGCGCCATGCTGCTGCTGGCCGGCGTCCTTGCGATCCTGGCTTTCGCGTGAAAGAACGGGACATGCGTGAGCACGGCGGAAATCTCGATCTGGCCCAGCAGCGTTTTGGCGGACGCGCGGAGGACTGGATCGATCTCTCGACGGGGATCAACCGGCTGCCTTATCCGGCGGGCGAGGTGAGCATGCGCGCGTGGAGCGCGCTGCCGTCGCGTGCCGAGATCGATGCCTTGCATCAGGCGGCGCAGCACGCCTACCGCACGAGCGCGGCGCTCGTCGCGACGGGCGGCGCGCAAGCCGCAATTCAATTGCTGCCGCAGCTTGGGCCGCGCGGCCGCGCCCGCATCCTCGCGCCGACCTATAACGAATATGCCGGAGTCCTGTCGGCTGCGGGCTGGGATGTCCTGGAGGTCGGCGATCTCGACGCACTGGTGGGCGCGGATCTCGCCATCGTCGTCAACCCCAACAACCCCGATGGCCGGTGCCATACGCCGCAGGATTTGCTGGCACTGCTGCCGCGCGTCGGCCGTCTCGTCATCGACGAGAGCTTTGTCGACGCCGTTCCGCAGCTGTCGCTTGCGCCGGAAGCGGATCATCCGGGGCTGCTGATCCTGCGCTCCTTCGGGAAGTTTTATGGTCTGGCCGGCCTGCGGCTTGGGTTTGCACTCGGTAGCGCGGCCGACATCGCCAGGATTGCGGCGATGTCGGGGCCATGGCCGGTCTCGGGGGCTGCGATCGCAATCGGCTGCCGCGCATTGCGTGATGATGCCTGGGCGGAGTCCACGTCAGCGCGGCTTGTGCGCGACTGTGCCCGTCTCGACGACATGGCGCGAGCGCAGGGCTGGCGGTTCGTTGGCGGCACGCCGCTGTTTCGTCTCTACGAGACGCCGGATGCGCTGGCCGCGCAGGAGAAGCTCGCGCGCGGCCAGATCTGGTCGCGCGTCTTCGCGCAGAAGCCGACATGGCTGCGGCTCGGACTTCCGGGCAGCGAGCCCGAATGGACGCGCCTCGCCGAGGTCCTAGCGCGCTAGCGAAAGCAGGCCTTCGACGTCGAGATGCTTTTCGATGTGATCGGCGAGCGCATCGAGCGCGCTCTCGACCCTGCTGTGATAGGGCTCGTCGCCTGCCGGGATGTCGAGCTTGGCCAAAAACGCTTTCCGGAAATCATCCGACGTGAACAGGCCGTGCAAATAGCTACCCTGTACGCGACCATCGCTGGAGATTGCGCCTTCAGGCTCGCCATTCAGTTTGGCGAACGGACGGGCGCGATCGGGCCCGTCGGTGCGGCCGATGTGGATTTCGTAGGCCTCGATCGGCTGGTCGGTCGCCGCATGCACGGCCGCAACCCGCGTCAGCGTCTTCTGCGGACTCATCACCGTTTCGACATCCAGGAGTCCGAGGCCCGGCGTGTCGCCGGCAGGGCCTTCGATCCCGTCGGGATCGGCAACGCTGCGTCCGAGCATCTGATAGCCGCCGCAGAGGCCGAGCACGTGGCCGCCGCGGCGATAATGCGCCAGGAGATCAATGTCCCAGCCCTGCGCGCGCAGGAAGGCGAGGTCGCCGCGGGTGGATTTGGAGCCGGGGATGATGACGAGACGCACATCGCCAGGGATCGCTTCACCCGGCCGCACCATGACGAGATCGACGCCCGCCTCGAGCTTGAGCGGATCGAGATCGTCGAAATTGGCGATCCGCGACAGCGCAAGGCAAGCGATCTTGCATTGGCCCGGCTTTCGCGCATCACTCAGGCCCAGCGCGTCCTCGGCGGGCAGCTCGCCGGCGCGCGCAAACCAGGGCAGCACGCCAAAACCGCGCCAGGCGGTCTTTGCTTCGATCAGCTTGTAGCCGTCATCGAACAGCGTGGGATCGCCGCGAAATTTGTTGATGACAAAACCCTGGATCATCGCGGCATCGTCGGGGTCGATCACCGTCTTGATGCCGACGAGCTGGGCGATGACGCCGCCGCGGTCGATATCGCCGATCAGTACCACGGGCACGTCGGCCTTGCGCGCAAAACCCATGTTGGCGATGTCGGCCTTGCGCAAATTGACCTCGGCGGGGCTGCCGGCGCCTTCGACCAGCACGAGATCGGCGCGCGCCTTCAGCCGCTCAAAGCTCTCCAGCACCGCGCCCATCAATGACGGTTTCATCGCCGCGTATTCGCGCGCCCGCGCGGTCGCGATGCGTTTGCCGTGGACAACGACCTGCGCGCCGACATCGGTCTCGGGCTTCAGGAGCACCGGGTTCATGTCGGTGTGCGGCTCGACGCCGGCGGCGAGGGCTTGCAGTGCTTGGGCGCGGCCGATCTCGCCGCCGTCGACGGTCACGGCGGCATTGTTCGACATGTTCTGCGGCTTGAAGGGAAGCACGCGCAGCCCACGCCGCGTGAAGGCGCGCGCAAGGCCGGCGACGATGAGCGACTTGCCCACGTCCGAGCCGGCCCCCTGGATCATCAATGCGCGCGCCATCGCGTGTGTCTTCAGAACTCGACGCCGGCTTGCGCCTTGATGCCGGAGCGGAACGGATGTTTCACCAGCGTCATCTCGGTGACGAGGTCGGCGATCTCGATCAGCTCGTCCTTGGCATTGCGCCCGGTGAGCACGACATGTGTCATCGCAGGCTTTTGCGTCGTCAGGAACTCGACGACCTCAGCGATATCGAGGTAGTCGTAGCGCAGCGCGATGTTGATCTCGTCGAGCACGACCATGCGCAAGCTGGGATCGAGAATCAGCTCCTTGGCCTTCTCCCAGCCGGCGCGCGCAGCGGCGATGTCGCGGGCGCGGTCCTGCGTCTCCCAGGTGAAACCTTCGCCCATCGCGTGGAACTGGCAGAGATCGCCGAAATGGCCGGTGAGGAGGCGCCGCTCGCCTGTATCCCAGGCGCCCTTGATGAACTGCACGACCGCGCAGGGGAAGCCATGGGCGACGCAGCGCACGATCATGCCGAAGGCGGAGGAGGACTTGCCCTTGCCGGCGCCGGTATGGACGATGATGAGGCCCTTCTCGCCGCTCTTGGTCGCCATGATCTTGTCGCGGGCGGCCTTCTTCTTCGCCATTTTCGCGGCGTGGCGGGCGTCGGTTTCCTCGGCCGTTTGGGTATCCGGTTCAGGCGTCATCGGACGGGGTCCTTCGGCTTGACAAGAGGCGGCCAGGGGCAAATGGTGGCCCGGCGTTGGTTCCTGTCCTATGACAGGCGAAGAGGGAATGCGATAGGGTCCGAATCGGCAAGATTTGGGTCCAAAATGCAGCCGCCCCCGCGACCGTGACCGGAGAGATGCCCGAGGCCACTGATCCCTGACGGGATCGGGAAGGCGGGGATCGAAGGGCAAAACCCTGCTCCGCAAGCCGGGAGACCTGCCAGCGCGGACGATTTTTGGACCGGCGGACGGGGTGTTCCGCGACGGGGAAACGGACCCTCGCAAGACCGGTTCGTGGGCCTCTTCGCCTCCCGCTGTTTATTCTGGAAGAGGCGATGACCGTCACACTTCACGTCTGCATTACCTGCCGTGCCGGCGAGACGCTTGGCGAGGGCGAAGTCACGCCGGGCAAGCGCCTTCACGGTGCGATCGTCGACGCCGGCGTGCCCGATGGCGTCAATGTGGTTCCCGTTGAATGCCTGTCCGCATGCAGCCAGGGCTGCTCGGTCGCGCTCAGTGCGCCCGGCCGCTGGTCCTATGTCTATGGCCGCCTGTCGGATGCCAACGCGCGCGACGTGATCGCAGGCGCCGCCGCCTATGCGGCCGCGCCCGACGGCCTCGTGCCCTGGCGCAGCCGTCCCGAGATCTTCCGCAAGCAGTCACTTGCGCGCATTCCCCCCATTGCCGTCGTGCCGGAGGCCGCCGAATGAACTCGCTCGCAAAAGTCCCGGTCACGGTGGTCACCGGCTTTCTCGGCTCCGGCAAGACGACGCTGATCCAGCATTTGCTCGCCAACCCCAACGGCAAGAAGCTCGCGGTGCTCGTCAACGAGTTCGGCAGCGAGGGCGTCGACGGCCAGATTCTGAAGTCCTGCGCCGATGCCAATTGCCCGGAGGAAAACATCGTCGAGCTCGCCAATGGCTGCATCTGCTGCACCGTTGCCGACGATTTCATCCCGACCATGGAGCTGTTGCTGGCGCGGCCGGTGAGGCCCGATCACATCCTGATCGAGACCTCGGGCCTGGCGCTGCCCAAGCCCTTGCTTAGGGCGTTCGACTGGCCGGAGATCCGTTCGCGCATCACCGTTGACGGTGTGATCGCGCTGGCCGATGCCGAGGCCGTCGCCGCCGGCCGTTTCGCGCCGGACCCGGCCGCAGTGGAAGCGCAGCGGGCGGCGGACGAAAATCTCGATCACGAGACGCCGCTGTCGGAAGTGTTCGAGGACCAGATCGCCTGCGCCGACATCGTGCTGCTGACCAAGGCCGATCTTGCCGGCCCGGCGGGACTCGAAGCGGCCAAGGCTGCCATCACCGCCGAGATGCCGCGCCGCGTGCCGATGCTTGCCGTTACCGACGGCGCGATCGATGCGCGCGTCATCCTCGGTCTCGGTGCCGCCGCCGAGAATGATCTTGCCGCGCGCCCGTCGCATCACGACGGCGAGGAGGAGCATGAGCACGACGATTTTGCGTCCGTCGTGATCGATCTTCCGGAAGTCGGCGACGTCGATGCGCTGGTCGCCTCGGTTCAGCGCCTGGCGCGCGAGCAGAACGTGCTGCGTGCCAAGGGTTACATCGCGGTCGCGGGCAAGCCGATGCGCCTGCTGCTCCAGGCCGTCGGCGAGCGCGTGCGTCACCAGTTCGACAAGCCCTGGGGCGCGCTCGCGCGGCAGTCAAAGCTCGTCGTGATCGGCGAGCACGGCGATATCGACGAGGCCGCGATAAGAGCGGGACTTGGTCTTTCAGGATCTGGCATCTGATGCACGTCGTCTTCCGCGAGAGCCGCGGTCTCGAGGAGACCGCGACGCCAAGGGACATCGGCCAGGACCCGGCCGATCTCGTGGTGCTCTCGTATTCGGATTCCGATCTTGCCGCGTTCGCGGCCGGCTGGCGGCGTGGCCGCGACAGCCTGCCGTCGCTGCGGCTCGCCAATCTCGCCGAACTGCGTCATCCGCTTTCGATCGACACCTACATCGAGCGCACGCTGGCCCAGGCACGCGGCATTCTGGTCCGCCTGATCGGCGGCGAGTCCTATTGGCCCTACGGTCTCGCGGCTCTCCAGCAACTCGCGCAGGCGCGCGGTATCGTGCTCGCCGTGCTGCCGGCCGACGGCCGCGACGACACGCGGCTCGATGCATACTCAACGCTGCCTGTCTCGACGCTGCGCCGGCTCAAGGTGCTCTGCGACACCGGCGGTCCGGTCGCAGCGCAGGCCGCGATTGCGCAACTTGCGCTGGCCTCGGGACTCTATGCCGGTCCGGTCGTCGGCGAGACGACCGTGCCCGAGATGGGCTTTTACGAGCCCGCGCGCGGTGTCATCGCCGTGCCGACCGCCGGCGAGGGCAAGCCTCGCGCGCTGGTGACGTTTTATCGGTCGTACCTGACCGCCGCGGACACCGGCCCGGTCGATGCGCTGATTGCCACGCTGCGCGAGAAGGGATTTGACGCCTATGGCGTGTTCGTCACCTCGCTGAAGGCCGCGGGCGTCGCGGACTGGCTGCGGCTCCAGCTCATGGAAAATCCTCCGGCCGCGATCGTCAATGCGACCGCGTTCTCCGCGATCGGCGACGACGGCACGACACCGTTCGATGCGGCATCGTGTCCCGTGTTCCAGGTCGCGCTCTCCACCGCGCGGCGCGAGGACTGGGCGGAATCGCTGCGCGGCCTGTCGCCCGGCGACCTCGCGATGCATGTGGTGCTGCCCGAAGTCGACGGCCGCCTGTTTGCGGGGGTGGTGAGTTTCAAGTCGGCTGCGGAACGTGATCCCGACCTGCAATTCGCGCATCTGGCCCATCGCCCGGATCCAGGGCGCGTGAAGGCTATCGCCGCGCGCGTCGCGGCCTGGCAGAAGCTCGTGGTGAAGCCGGCCGGCGAGAAGCGGCTGGCGATCGTGCTGTCCAACTATCCGGGCCGCCCGCACCAGATCGCGCACGCAGTGGGTCTTGACGCGTTGGCCTCGGTCGAAGCCTTGATGTCCGATCTTGCGGGGACCGGCCTCGATGCCGTGCCGGTCCAGGCTCTCGGTGAGACGCTGCTGAGGCGGCAACTCACCTGGAGCGTCACCGAATACAGCGCGGCGCTCTCGCGTCTTCCGCAATCCTTGCAGGATGATCTCGCGCAAGCCTGGGGCGCGCCGGAGAGCGACCCGAGCTGCCGCGACGGCGCGTTCCACTTCGCCGCGATCCAATGCGGCAAGTCGATCATCGCGGTTCAGCCGGAACGCGGCGATGCAACCACGCGCGACGCCGACTATCACGATCTCGCCCGCACGCCGCGGCATGCCTATGTCGCGTTCTATCTCTGGCTCCGCGAGCAGGGCTGCGATGCTGTCGTGCACATGGGCGCGCATGGCACGCTGGAATGGCTGCCGGGAAAATCCGTGGCGCTGTCATCGAGCTGCTGGCCGGAAGCCCTGATCGGTGATCTGCCTGTCATCTATCCCTTCATCGTCAACGATCCCGGCGAGGCCGCGCAGGCCAAGCGGCGCATCGGTGCCGTCACCATCGGCCACCTGCCGCCGCCGCTCGAAAAGTCCGCCGTGCCGGATGGCCTGCGCAGGCTCGAACAGCTCCTCGACGAATATTCGACGGCCGATGGTCTCGATCCCGCCCGCCGCCAGCGGCTGATCGCCGCGATCCGGGACGAAGCCCGCGTGGCCGGACTGGAGGACGATCTCGGCCTCGATGCATCGGCAGCGCCAGCCGAAGCGATCCCGCGGATCGACCGCTTCGTCTGCGATCTCAAGGAAAGCCAGTTCGGCGACGGCCTGCACGTGTTCGGCCGCGGCGCCTGCGGCGAAGCGGAGCGGGACGCGCTGCGTGCCGCACTTGCGGGCCGGCGCATTGCGCCGGGGCCGTCGGGCTCGCCCTATCGCGGGCGCCAGGACGTTCTGCCGACGGGACGCAATCTCTTTGCCGTCGATCCGCGCGCCGTGCCGACGCCGTCGGCGCATGCGCAAGGCATCAAGCTCGCGGAAGAGCTGCTTCGCCGCCATTTGCAGGATCACGGCGACTGGCCGAAAGGCCTCGTGGTTGATCTCTGGGGCTCGGCGACGATGCGCACCGCCGGCGAGGAATTCGCGATGGCGCTGCATCTGGCGGGACTTGCGCCGCGCTGGGATCGCGCCTCCGGCCGCGTCACCGGCTATGACATCATCGCGCCGGCCGAGCTCGGCCGTCCCCGCATCGACGTCACGCTGCGGCTGTCGGGCCTGTTCCGCGATGTCTTCTCCGGCCTCGCCCAGTTGTTCGAGGCGGCGGCCGAGGCGCTCGCCGCGCGCGAGGAGGAGGGCGACGAGAATCCGTACCGACACCGTGCGTCCCGCGTGTTCGCGCCGCGTCCCGGGCAATACGGCGTCGGCCTCTCGGCGATCCCTGATGCCTTCACGGCGGAGACGCGCGATGCGGCCGGCGAAGCCTGGCTGTCGGCGTCGTCCTGGGCGTTCTCCGCCGACGGCGAGATCAAGCCCGATCGCGCCGGCATCGAAAAGCGGCTCGCGTCGGCCGATGCTTTCGTCCACGTCCAGGACTTGCCGGAAACCGATCTTCTGCTCGCCGCCGACTATGCCGCGCATGAGGCCGGCGTTGCCGCGGCCGCAGCACATCTCGGCGCGGCGGGACCATCGCTCTATCATCTCGACGCGACGCGTCCCGACCAGCCGCATGCGCGCACGCTGACGGAGGAAATCTCACGCGTTGTCCGCGCGCGCGCGGCCAATCCGGCCTGGATCGCCGGCATGATGCGCCATGGTTTTCGCGGCGCCGCCGAGATCACCGCGACACTCGAGCACATGGCCGCCTTCGCCCATCTGGCCGGCGCCGTGCCGCCGCATCTGTTCGATCTCTACTACGATGCGACGCTCGGCAACGACGACGTCCGCGCCTTCATGGCCCGCGAGAATCCCGCGGCGCTCGCCGCGATGGAGACGTGCTTCACCCGTCTGCATGAGGCCTCACTCTGGCGAACGCGTCGCAATTCGATCGCGGCAGCGTTGCGGGAGGCGTCATGAGCGCGGCCATGGTCAAGGGCTGGTGCCCCGGCGCGCTGCGGCCGATGCAATCGGGCGACGGGCTCGTGGTTCGCGTGCGCCCGTTCGGCGGCCGGCTCGATGCGGCGCAGATCTCCGGACTGGCGCATCTGGCCGAACGCCATGGCAACGGCCTGATCGATGTCACCAGCCGCGCCAATCTCCAGATCAGAGGCGTCAGCGAAGGCAGCCACCGGCTGCTGCTCGACGGTCTTTCGCAACTGGCGCTGCTCGATCCCGACGCCGACACCGAGTCCCGGCGCAACATCCTGGTGACGCCGTTCTGGCGCGCGGGCGACGAGACCGAGGCGCTTGCCGCCGAGCTCGAGGAGGCGCTCGAGAATAGCGTGCTCGCGCTTCCGACGAAATTCGGCTTTGCCATCGATGACGGCACTTCGCGCGTGCTCGCCGGCGATTCCGCGGATGTGCGGATCGAGCGTGATGGCGCTGGCGGACTGCTGGTGAGGGCCAATGGCGCCAGCCTCGGCCGTTCCGTCGGACGCGGCGAGGCTGTGACCGCCGCCCTAGCGCTCGCAACCTGGTTCGTGACATCAGGCGGTGCCCGGGACGGGCGAGGGCGGATGGCGGCGCATCTTGCCGCTGGCGCAGCCCTGCCTGGCGCGTTGCGCGGCGAGGCCGAGCCGGCGCCGATCATGGCTGCGGCGCGCCCCGGCCTTTATCCGCAGGGCGCGATGGTCGGCGTCGCCTTCGGGCAAATGCCGCATGCGACGCTCAGCCAGTTCGCCGGCTGCGGACATGCCCTGCGCATGACGCCGTGGCGGATGGTTCTGAGCGAAGGCAAGCGGACGATGCCGTCCACGGCCGGTCTCATCACCGAGGCCTACGATCCGGCGCTGCGTGTCATCGCCTGCAGCGGCGCGCCGCGTTGCCGCGAGGCGCATGCCGATACCCGCGCGCTGGCGGCAGCGCTCGCGCCGAACATCGGCGCGGCCGCGCGACTTCACGTCTCCGGCTGCGCCAAGGGCTGCGCTCATTCTGGTGCGGCCGCGATCACGCTGGTCGCGACCGGCGCAGGCTTCGATCTCGTGCGCGGCGGTTCGACGCGCGACGAGCCCATCCTGCGCGGCTTGAACCGCGACGACATCGTCGGCAATCCCTCCATCCTGATGGGAGGGCACTGATGCCGCATGCCTACGAGACCGACGGCGCGGCGATCTACCGGCAATCCTTTGCGACCATCCGCGCCGAGGCCGATCTTGCCCGCTTCACGCCCGATGAGGAACCGGTCGTCGTGCGGATGATCCATGCCGCCGGCATGGTGGGCCTGGAAGCGCATATCCGCTTCACATCAGGCATGGCGACCGCCGCGCGCGTAGCGTTGCAGAAGGGGGCGCCGATCCTGTGCGATGCGCGCATGGTCTCCGAGGGCATTACGCGCGCTAGACTTCCGGCGGCCAATGCCGTCATCTGCACCCTCGGCGACGCCGCCGTTCCCGCGCTAGCGCAATCCATGCGCAACACCCGCTCGGCCGCGGCGCTGGAGCTGTGGCGGCCGCATCTCGCCGGCGCGATCGTCGCGATCGGCAACGCGCCGACCGCGCTGTTTCATCTCCTCAACATGCTGGAGGACCGCGACTGCCCGCGGCCGGCGGCGATCATCGGTTGTCCGGTCGGCTTCGTCGGCGCGGCCGAATCCAAGGCCGCGCTGATGGCCGATCCGCCGGTGCCGGCGTTGACGGTCGAGGGCCGCCTTGGCGGTTCCGCGATCACCGTTGCGGCCGTGAATGCGCTGGCGAGCCGGAGCGAATAGTCATGGGACGCATCATCTGCTGCGGTCTCGGCCCGGGCGATCCTGACATGATGAGCGTGCGCGCCGATCGTACCGTGCGCGGCGCACAGCACGTGGCCTATTTCCGCAAGAAGGGCAGGCCGGGCCAGGCGCGTCGTATCGTCGAGGGCATGCTCGCCGGCGACGTTACCGAATATCCCATGGAATACCCTGTTACGACCGAGATCGCTTTCGACAGCGCGGAATACGTCCAGTTGCTCGCCGGCTTCTACGACGAATGGGTCGAGCGCCTGGCGCGGCTGGCGCGCGCGGTCGACGTGGTCGTGCTCTGCGAGGGCGACCCCTATTTCTACGGCTCTTTCATGCATCTGCACACGCGCTTGCAGGGACGCGTCGAGATCGAGGTGATCGCGGGCATTCCCGGCATGGTCGGCTGCTGGAATGCCGTCGGCCAGCCGATCGCGCTCGGCGACGACGTGACGACGGTGCTGATGGGCACGCTCGCGGAGGACGAGCTCGAGCGCCGCATGCGGGACTCCGATGCGCTGGTCGTCATGAAGACCGGCCGCAATCTTGCGAAAGTGCGCCGCGCGCTTGCCGCCGCCGGAAGGCTGGACGATGCCTGGCTGGTCGAGCGCGGCACCATGCCGGGCGAGCGCGTCGCGCGGCTCGCCGAGATCGATGCCGCCGACTGTCCCTATTTTGCGATCGTGCTCGTGCACGGCAAGGGCCGGCATCTGGACGCCGCCGAATGACGGGCACGCTGACCATCGCGGGCCTCGGCCCGGGCAGTGACGCGCTGGTGACGCCCGAGGTCTCCGCCGCGCTGGGCTCCGCCACCGATATTCTGGGCTATGCGCCCTATGTCGCGCGCGTGCCGCCGCGACCGGGGCTCACGCTGCATCCATCCGACAACCGCGAGGAGCTCGCGCGAGCGAGCGAGGCGCTGCGCCTGGCCGCCGAAGGCGGGCAGGTCGTCGTCGTCTCCTCCGGCGATCCTGGCGTCTTCGCGATGGCATCGGCCGTGTTCGAGGCGCTCGAGCAGGCGCCGCAATATCGCGAGCTCCCGATCCGCGTGCTGCCCGGCATCACTGCGATGCTGGCGGCGGCCGCGCGTGCCGGCGCGCCGCTCGGCCATGATTTCTGCGCGATCAATCTCTCCGACAATCTCAAGCCATGGGCGCTGATCGAGAAGCGCCTGCGGCTGGCCGCGGAAGCGGATTTCGCGATCGCTCTGTACAATCCGCGTTCGGCGAGCCGGCCGGAAGGATTTGGCCGCGCGCTGGCCGTGCTGAAGGACGCCGGCTGCGGCGAGCGGCTCGTGATCTTCGCGCGCGCGATCAGCGCATCCGACGAGACGATCGAGACCGTCACGCTCAACGCGGCGCGGCCCGAGATGGCCGACATGCGAACGCTGGTGATCGTCGGCAACTCGCAGACGCGCCGTGTCGGCCGCTGGATCTATGCGCCGAGGCAGGTGCGATGACCAAGCCACTGCATGATCTCGGCCACGCTCTCGACCCGCTGGCGCTCGGGCAACTCCGGCCGCGCGATCATGATCACGGGCAGGCCGAGCGTGCGGGCCGCGTCGATCTTGGCGCGCGCGCCATCGCCGCCGGAATTGCGGGCGACGATCCATATGACGCCGCGCGTACGCAGCATCTCCAGCTCGCCATCAAGCGTGAACGGTCCGCGCGACACGATCACGTCAGCCGGGAAGGGCAGCGGCGCTTCGGGCGGATCGACGAAGCGCAGTGTGTAGGCGTGCTGCGGTTTATTCCCGAACGGCGCGATGTGCTGGCGGCCGATGGCGAGGAACACGTTTGCCGGCGACTCGGGCAGAGCGGCGACCGCTGCATCGACGTCGCCGACCTCGATCCAGTTGTCACCGGGTGTTTTAGCCCAGGGGGTGCGTTCGAGCGCGATCAACGGCGTGCCGGTTTCCGCGCATGCCGCGACGGCGTTGCGGCTCATCTCGGCAGCGAAAGGATGCGTCGCGTCGATCACATGCGTGATGCCTTCACGGCGAATGTAATCGGCGAGCCCGCACACGCCGCCGAAGCCGCCGACGCGGGTCGGCAGCGGCTGGTCGGCAGGCGCACGGGTGCGGCCGCCATAGGAATAGACGGCATCCATGCTGGCGTGCGCGATCTCCGCGGCAAGCTGACTCGCATCGCTCGTTCCGCCCAGAATGAGGGCGCGTGTCATGGCTGATCCCTGGCTGACCATCATCGGTATCGGCGAAGATGGCCTTGCCGGGCTGTCGGACGCAAGCCGAAAGGCGCTGCGTGAGGCCGAAACCATCTTCGGTGGTGAGCGTCATCTCGCGCTTGCCGGTGTGACCGGGCGCGGCCATCCGTGGCCGGTGCCGTTCGATGCGGAGGCCGTGCTCAGCCGCCGCGGCCGGCCGACCGCGGTGCTGGCCTCCGGCGATCCGTTCTGGCACGGCGCCGGCGCAAGCCTTGCCGAGAAGCTTGAGGCGGGTGAGTGGGTCGCACATTCTGCGCCGTCGACATTCTCGCTCGCCGCTGCGCGGCTCGGCTGGCGTCTTGAATCCGTCGTCTGCCTCGGTCTCCACGCCGCGCCCTTCGAGCGCCTCGTGCCACACCTTGCGCCTGGCGCGCGCATCATTTGCCTCGTGCGTGACGGCAAGGCCGCAGGCGACCTTGCAAAGTGGCTGAGCGAGCGCGGATGGGGCGCCTCGGCATTCTGGACTCTCGCCGCGCTCGGCGGGCCACGCGAAAGCATTGCGGAACATCGTGCCGATGGTTTTACTGGCGATCTCGCCGGAAACCTGGTCGCGGTGGCCGTGGAGGCGAAGGGAGCTCAGGGCATTCCTCGCAGCTCGGGACTTCCCGACGATCTCTTCGCTCATGACGGCCAGATCACCAAGCGGCCGGTGCGTGCGCTTGCGATTTCTGCGCTGGCACCACGCCCGGGCGAACGGTTGTGGGATATCGGCGCCGGATCGGGTTCGATCTCGGTCGAGTGGGCGCTTTGCGGCGGGACGGCGACGGCAATCGAGATGCGCGAGGCTCGCGCCGCGAATATCCGCAGCAATGCGGCGGCGTTCGGATTGGCGCATCGGATCGCTGTTGTCACGGGCCGTGCGCCCGAAGCTCTCGCCGGGCTGGACGCGCCGGATGCGGTCTTCTTCGGCGGCGGTCTCGATAGCGCGATGTTCGATGCCATCTGGTCGCGCATCGGGGCAGGCACATGGCTCGTTGCGCATGCGGTGACGCTGGAGACGGAAGCGCTGCTTGGCGAACTGCACCAGCGCCACGGCGGCGAGTTGATGCGGGTCGAGATCGCCCATGCCGGCCCGCTCGGCCGCTACCGATCCTGGGAAGCGGCGCGTCCCGTGGTGCAGTGGAGTGCGGTCCGATGAAGGTCGCCGGGCTCGGATTCAGGCAGGATGTCACGCTGGCCTCGTTGCGTGAGGCGCTGCTGGCGGCGGGCGGCGCTGAAGACCTTGCGGCGGTGGCGACCGTCAGCGACAAGGCCGATGCAGAAGCGCTGCAGCAGCTCGCGCGCGAATGCGGTGTGCCGATCAGGGCGGTGTCGCCCGAGGTGCTGGCCGGCATCGACACGCCGACGCAGTCCAGGCTCATCGCGGAAAAGTTCGGGACCGGATCGGTCGCCGAAGCCGCGGCGCTCGCCGCGGCCGGCCCTCGCGCGCGATTGATTGCGACGCGGGTGGTCTCGCAGGACCGTACCGCGACGGCCGCGATCGCGGAAGGAGACTGTGCATGACGGTGCATTTCATCGGCGCCGGGCCGGGTGCTCCCGATCTGCTGACGTTGCGCGGACGCGACCTGATCGCCGCCTGTCCGGTCTGCCTCTATGCCGGCTCGCTGGTGCCTGAGGGCGTGCTGGCGCATTGCCCGCCGGATGCGCGGATCGTCAACACCGCGCCGTTGTCGCTTGACGAGATCATCGCCGAGATCGCCGCCGCGCATGCGGACGGCAAGGACGTCGCGCGCCTGCATTCCGGAGATCTCTCGATCTGGTCGGCGATGGGCGAGCAGCTCCGCCGTCTCCGTGCGCTCGACATTCCCTTCACCGTGACGCCCGGCGTTCCGTCTTTCTCGGCCGCCGCCGCGGCACTCGAGGTGGAGCTGACTTTGCCGGGGCTCGCTCAGACCGTGGTGCTGACGCGCACGCCGGGCCGCGCCAGTGCGATGCCCGAAGGGGAGAAGCTCGCCGCCTTCGCTGCGACCGGTGCGACACTCGCCATCCATCTGTCGATCCATCTGCTCGACCAGGTGATTGCGGAGCTGCTGCCTCACTACGGCGCGGATTGCCCGGTCGCCATCGTCTGGCGCGCGAGCTGGCCGGACCAGTGCATCGTCCGCGCCACGCTTGCGACGCTCGATGCCGCCGTCGGCACCGAGATGGAACGCACCGCGCTCATTCTGGTCGGCAAGACGCTTGGCGCCGCGGATTTCGACGAGAGCCGCCTCTATGCCGCCGACTACGACCGCCGCTATCGGCCGGTCGGCGCCGAGCCGCGCTTTCCGGAGGCCTCCTGATGCCGGCGGGGCTCGTCATCTCCGCGCCCGCCTCCGGTGTCGGCAAGACGACGCTGACGCTGGCGCTCGCGCGCGCCTGGCGCAATCGCGGACTGAACGTGCAGTGCTTCAAGAGCGGGCCCGACTATATTGATCCCGCCTTCCATGCCGCTGCGACGGGCCGCGCTTCCGTCAACGTCGATAGCTGGGCGATGGATCGCGGGGGAATCGCGCATCTCGTCGGCCGCGGCGCCGACGCCGATGTCGTGCTTGCCGAGGGCTCGATGGGTCTGTTCGACGGCGTCGCCGCGCGTGGCGTCTCCGGCACAGGCGCCACCGCCGACATTGCGGAGATGCTGGGTTGGCCGGTGCTGCTGGTGATAGATCCCTCGGGACAGGCGCAGACGGCGGCGGCGATCGCTGCGGGCCTTCGCGACTACCGCCCGGGCGTGCGCCTTGCCGGCGTCGTGCTCAATCGCGTCGCCAGCCCGCGCCATGAAGACCTCGTACGGCGCGCGCTTGACGACGCCGGTATCGCCGTGTTCGGCGCGCTGCCGCGCCATGCCGAGATCAGCCTGCCGAAGCGGCATCTCGGCCTGGTGCAGGCCGAGGAGCAGGCGGAGATCGGAAAGCTGATCGACGAGGCCGCGCGTTTCGTCGCCGAGCATGTCGATCTCGATGCGGTGCTGCAATCGGCGGCCGCCTGGGCGCCGCAACCGGCTGCGAATGGGTTGAACGTGACGCCGCCCGGGCAGCGCATTGCGCTTGCCCGCGATGCGGCATTCTCCTTCGTCTATCCGCATATGCTGGAAGCCTGGCGCGCGGCGGGTGCCGACATCTCGAACTTCTCGCCGCTTGCCGATGAGGCGCCCGACGCAAGCGCCGATGTCTGCTGGCTGCCCGGCGGCTATCCCGAGCTTCATGCCGGGAAGATCGCGGCCAACGCGCGCTTTCGCAGCGGCTTGCGCGCCTTCGCCGAGACACGACCGGTGCATGGTGAATGCGGAGGCTATATGGTGCTCGGAACCGCTTTGACCGACGCCGACGGTGTCCGCCATGAGATGGCGGGCCTGCTCGGCCTGGAGACGAGCTTTGCCAAACGCCGCATGCATCTGGGCTATCGTCTCGCCGAACTCGCCGCACCGATGCCGGGACATAGCCCCGGCGCGCGCCTGCGCGGCCACGAATTCCACTATTCGACGATTGCCGCCCAGCCCGACATGCCGCTCGCGGTGGTGCACGACGCGACCGGTGCGGTCATCGCCGAGACCGGTTCGCGCCGAGGCAATGCCACCGGCACGTTCTTCCATCTGATCGCGGAGGACCGGTGAGCGGTTTTGTCTCCTTCATCTCCGCCGGTCCCGGCGACCCCGAGCTTCTCACGCTCAAGGGTGCCGCGCGGCTGCGCGAGGCCGATGTCGTGCTTTATGACGACCTCGCGTCCGGCGCGATTCTCGATCTCGCCCGTCCCGGCGCCAATCTCGTTGCGGTCGGGAAGCGCGCCGGGCGGCCCTCGACCAAGCAGCATCACGTCAACCGCCTGCTGGTCGACTATGCCGCGACCGGCGCGCGCGTGGTGCGATTGAAGTCCGGTGATGCCGGCATCTTCGGCCGGCTCGAGGAGGAGCTCGAAACGCTGCGCGAGGCCGGCATCGGCTACGAGATCGTTCCCGGCGTCACTTCGGCCTGCGTGGCCGCTGCGCAAGCCGGCATCCCCCTGACGCGGCGCCACACCTCGCGCCGGGTGCAGTTCGTGACCGGAGCCGACGTCACCGGCGAGCTGCCGCAGAACCTGAACTGGGCGGCACTGGCCGATCCGGAGGCGACTACCGTAGTCTATATGGGCCGCCGCACCTTTCCGGCGCTGGCCGCAAAATTGATCGCGCACGGCCTCGCGCCGACCACCCCGGCGCTGTTCGCCGAATCCCTCGGCCGCCCCGACGAGCGGCTGGTCCGCACCACGATTGCCGAGCTTGCCGAGCAGCTTGCGCGGGGCGGGGCTGCCTCGACGGCCGCCGTGATCCTGTTCGGCGCACTGGCGGGAGAATACCCGTCATGACGGCGACCGCCGCCGTTCGGCCCTTGACGCAGGCTGCGCGAAAGGGGCACACAGGACAAGCATGGTGCTCGAGGTGGCGCAAAGCGCCGGAGCATAATCGGGAATGGGGATGGGCGGACCCAGTTGCGGCGCCCAAAACCCCAGCCGCCCCCGCGACTGTAAGCGGTGAGGGGCTCCGAACCGCCACTGGATCGCAAGGTCCGGGAAGGCCGGAGATCCCCAGTGAACCGCGAGCCAGGAGACCGGCCGTGCATGTTTTGAGGCCAAGGCCGTCGGGTGTGACGGCAGGAAAGGACTGAGCCATGCATATCGAACCCGGGATCGTGACGGGCGCCAAGCTCGTGTTGAGTTACGCAACCGGCATCGCCGCAGGCGGCGTTGCGCTGAAGCTCGCGGTCGAGACCGTGCGCGAACAGGGCATCACGTCGTTCGCGGCGCGGACCCTCGCCACCACCGGCCTCGTCTTCACCTTCTTCGAGATCCTGCCGCACTTCCCGGTCGGCGTGTCCGAGGTGCACTTCATCCTCGGCTCGACCTTGTTCCTGCTGTTCGGTGCTGCGCCCGCGGCCTTCGGCCTCGCGCTCGGCCTGCTGTTCCAGGGCGTCTTCTTCGAGCCGGCCGACCTGCCGCAATACGGCATGAACGTCACCACGCTGCTGGTGCCGCTGTTCGCGATCCAGGCGATCGCCACGCGGATCATTGCCCGCAACACCGCCTATGTCGATCTCAGGTATCGCCAGGCGCTGGCGCTTTCGACGACCTATCAGGCCGGCGTCATCGGCTGGGTGGCGTTCTGGGCGCTCTATGGCTCCGGTTTTGCTATGACCAACCTCGTCAACATCGCGACCTTCGCGGCCTCCTATGCGCTCGTCATCGTGATCGAGCCGCTGGCCGATCTCGCCGTGCTGGCGCTGGCGAAGTCGCTGCGCGGCGTCACCGCGCCCGGCCTCGTCACCCCGCGCCTGCACAACGCGGCCTGAGAGACAAGCGAAAGGGCGGCCGTGATGGCCGCCCTTCGCGAACGCGATGCTCACGCTCTCCCTGATAGGCATCGGTTGCGGCGATCCCGAGCAGCTCACGCACGCCGCGACCCGCGCCATCAACGCGGCCGATCTCGTCCTGATCCCGCGCAAGGGGAGCGCAAAGTCCGATCTCGCCGATCTCAGGCGGACGATCTGCGCGGATGTGCTGACCAGCGACAAGACGCGCATCGCCGAGTTCGATCTTCCCGTGCGCGACGCAGGCGAGGCGGACTACCGCAAGGGCGTCGACGATTGGCACGATGCGGTCGCCGCGAAATGGTCGCAGACCATCACGAGCCATCTCGAAGGGGATGGCAGGGTCGCGCTGCTAATCTGGGGCGATCCGTCGCTCTACGATTCCTCGCTGCGCATTGCGGGCCGGCTCGATCCCTTGCCGGAGATCGAGGTCATCCCCGGCATCACTTCGATCCAGGCGTTGTGCGCGGCGCATGCGCTGCCGCTGAACGACATCGGCGAGCCCTTTCTGGTCACGACAGGCCGCCGCTTGCGTGAAGGCGGCTGGCCGGTAAACGTCGACACCGTGGTCGTGATGCTCGATGGCGGCACGGCGTTTCAGTCGCTCGATCCGGTCGGGCTCCAGATCTGGTGGGGCGCCTATCTCGGCATGCCCGATCAGATCATCATGTCCGGCGCGCTGGCCGAGGTGGGCCCGCGCATCGCCGCGCTGCGGCAGGAGGCGCGCGAGCGGCACGGCTGGATCATGGACTGCTACATTCTCAAGCGCAGGCCGTAAGCGAGGCAGCATGCTCCCCGAATGGGTCTACCATAAGTGCCCCGAAATCTCCGCGGTCCATCGCGAGGCGGCGATCGTGCGGCAGGCGCAA
Source organism: Bradyrhizobium sp. B025 (assembly GCF_042257955.1). Taxonomy (NCBI): domain Bacteria; kingdom Pseudomonadati; phylum Pseudomonadota; class Alphaproteobacteria; order Hyphomicrobiales; family Nitrobacteraceae; genus Bradyrhizobium; species Bradyrhizobium sp. B025. The sequence continues at coordinate 2,898,291 of NZ_CP170150.1, forward strand.
CTGACGAAGCCGACCGGCGCGCTCGGCCGGCTCGAGCAGCTCGCGATCGAGCTCGCGGGCCTGCAAGCGACCGAGCAGCCACGCGCGGCACGCGTGCCGATCATCATCTTCGCGGGCGACCACGGCATCGTTGCGCAAGGCGTGTCGGCCTATCCGCAAGCCGTGACCATCGCGATGATGGCGAACTTCGCCTCGGGCGGCGCCGCGATCTCGGTGCTGGCGCGTGAGTTGGGTTCGCACCTGGAAGTCGTTGACGCCGGCACGCTGGCGCAAGACGAGATGATAGGCATCGTCACCGACAAGCCGCGCAGCGGCACGCGCGATTTCAGCGTCGAGGCTGCGCTCACGCTCGCAGAGCTGGCCTTCGCCTTCGAGGCCGGCGAGCGTGCGGTTGCGCGCGCGGCAGCCAGCCAGCCCGATCTTCTGATCTTCGGCGAGATGGGCATCGGCAACACCACGACCTCGGCGGCGATCGCGGCGAGTCTGCTCGGCGTGAGCGCCGAGGAAATCGCGGGCAGCGGCACCGGCGTCGATGCCGCCGGCCGTGCGCACAAGGCGCGCGTGATCGATGCCGCGGTTGCGCGCCATGGCGTTGCGGCTGCGTCGCCCGAAAAAATCCTGTGCGCCGTCGGCGGCCTCGAGATCTCGGCCATTTGCGGTGCGATCATCGCGGCCGCGCAACGCCGCATTCCCGTATTGATCGACGGCTTCATCGTGTCGGTCGCGGCGCTGGCGGCCGTGCGCCTCAATCCGTCGTGCCAGCCGTTCCTCTTGCCGTCGCACCAGTCGGCGGAGCAGGGGCATCGTCTGGTGCTGCGCGCCCTGAACGTGCAGCCGCTGATCAGCCTCGATCTCAGGCTCGGCGAGGGATCGGGCGCCGCCATCGCGCTGCCGCTGGTGCGATCGGCCTGTGCGCTTCACAACGGCATGGCGACCTTCGCGCAGGCCAATGTGCCGGATCGCCCGGCCTGATCCGGCTCACACCACGCGCTGATTGACCGACACGACGCGCCAGCCGGTCGCGAGCCGGTCGATCCTGGTGAGCGACAGCGGATCGATCACGAAGCGCAGGGCAGCTTGCGGCGCAAGATCCAGCGCGATGCACAGTGCGGCGCGGATCGTGCCGGAATGCACGACGAGCGTTGCTGGCCCGGCGCCGATCCGTGACAGGCCCAGGCGGACGCGCGCGACCTGATCTTCGAAGCTTTCGCCGCCCGGTGGTCTCAGGTGCGCAGGGTCGCTCCAGAATTGCGCGTAGACTTCGCCGCCCATTGCGGCGAGTTCGTCATGCCGCCGGCCGGTCCAGTCGCCGAAATCCTGTTCGCTGAAGTTGCCCATCAGCTCCGGTTCGAGCCCCAATGCGCGCGCCGTCTCGACCGTGCGCCGCGACGGGCTGGCATAGCTCGCAGAGTCCCACGGCAGGCGCTGGCGCAACGCTTCCAGTTGCGCGCGATCGCCGAGATCGGCAGGCGCGTCCTGCGCGTGAATCGTCCCCGCGACGCCGTCGACGGGTGCATGGCGTATCAGCCAGAGGAAGGTCTCGCCTTCCATGCCTATCTCCAAGGAAGTTGGTCGCTGTGGCAATAACGCCGCAACTGCCACATTGACTCTGTCTCGATCGTAATCCTAGATGCTCGCGACGGTTTCCCCCGAGAGGGGATGAAAAGGGAATGCGGTGCGGGGATGTTTCCCCAATGCCGCGGCTGCCCCCGCAACTGTAAGCGGATAATCCTTCGTCAGAAGCCACTGGGTCCTCGGTCCCGGGAAGGCGACGAAGTGGTGACGACCCGCGAGCCAGGAGACCTGCCGTCAGCCGTGGTCACACGCGAAGATGTCGGTCGGGGAGTACAGACATTCGGCTTCATCGGACGGCTGAAAGGCCAAAGGTGAGACCTCGTTCGCTGTGACGTGCCACTGACGTCATACCGAGGTCCCGCTGTGTCTTCTATCCGTATTGTACGGTCGCGCCGTTTCCTGCTCGCCTCTGCTGCTCTCACGTCGTTTACAGTCGCCGATCTGCCCGCCGCGCTGGCGCAGCAGGTCCGCGAACCGCTGCCGCCTGTCGAGGTGTCGCCCGCCCAGTCCCGCAAGCAGGCCAAGCCGGCTGGCCGGGACGCGCAGAGCGCGCGCCGCGCGACGCCGCGGAGGCCAGCGGCCGCATCGGCGGCGCCCAAGCCCGCCGTGCCAGGCGAAGCGGCGCCAACGCCGCTCAACAGCAATGCGGTGGCCGAGAGCGCCTCGCGTCTCGGCCTCACCGTGCGCGAGACGCCCGCGACCGTCGAGGTGATCTCGGCCGAGACCATGCGCGAGCAGGGCTATCGCACCGTGTCCGAGGTGGCGCAGGGCGCAGTCGGCGTCACCTCCGGCGACGCGCCGGGGGAGCCGGCGGGCTTCTCGATGCGCGGCTTCACCAACAGCCAGATCAACACGCTCTACAACGGCATCAAGATCGGCCCGCAGAACATGACCTCGCGGATCATGGACACCGCCAATCTGGAGGCCGTCGAATTCCTGAAGGGCCCGGCCTCGCTGATCTCGGGCGAGGGCGCCGCCGGCGGCTCGATCAACCTCGTCACCAAGCAGCCGCACACCGGAGCGATCCGCAACGAGGCAGACTTCTCGTACGACTCCCTGAACTCGTTCCGCGCGCATTACGGCTCGGGCGGCAGCACCAACGTTCAGGGCCTCGACTACCGCTTCGACATCAGCCGCTCCTCGCTCAACGGCTTTGTCGACGACACCAACACCAAGACGCTCGACGTGTCCGGCCAGCTCAACTACCGCATCTCCGACAGCCTCAAGGTCTGGGGTGCGATCGAGTACCGCGAGGATCGCGGGAAGGCCTATTGGGGCGCGCCGCTGGTGCCGATCGCTTTCAGCGGCTCGCATGCGACGACGGGGATTGTTTCCGGCACCTACTTCAACAGGACCGACCTCGGGGCCGTCACGATCGACGACCGCACCTTCAACACCAACTACAACGTTCTCGACAACCGAAACGTAGCGCAAGAGGTCTGGTTGCGCGGCGGCTTCGAGCTGAAACTGGCGCCGGACCTGACGCTGAAGAGTCAGGCCTATGGTTACGGCGCGGAGCGGTCGTGGTTCAACAACGAGATCGAGGCGTTCGATTCCACGAAAAACCAAGTGTATCGCGAGCGCTTCTATGTCGCGCACAGCCAGCGCCTTGTCGGCAATATCACCGACCTGATCTGGGACACGAACATCGCAGGCTTCGACAACCGGCTGGTCACGACGCTGTCGTCGAGCTATCTCGACTTCGTCAGGCCAGGCGCGGCGAAATTCCCGAACGACTATGTTCCGCTGGTCGATTTCGATCGTGGCTATTACGGACTGCTCGCGACCAAGCAGCAGACCGCGCGCATCGACAACGAGGCGCTGTCGTTCGAGGACCGGCTGAAGCTGACGCGGACCTTCGCGCTGATCGGCGGGCTGCGCGTCGAGCATATCGGGCTCGACCGCAACTCGACCGACGAGAACGGTCTGGTGAACGCGGGCTTTCCGTTCACCAAGGACTGGGCGCCGGTGACGGGACGCATCGGCTACACCTGGGAGGCCGTTCCGGGCCTCACCTTCTTCAGCCAGTACGCGACCGGCGCTGATATCTCCGCCAACAACATCTTCCTGCTGCTGCCGACCCAGCCGCTGGACCTCACGACCGCGCGGACCTACGAGACCGGCGTCAAGCACCTGTTCTGGGACAACCGGGCGGAGTGGTCGTTCTCGGCCTACGACATCCTGCGCAAGAACGTCTATGCGGCGGCCGGCGGGCAGGCGCTCAATATTGCGGGACGGCAGGAGTCGAAGGGCGTCGAGCTCGCCGCCTCGGTGCGGCCGATCGAGCCCCTTCGGCTGTGGGGCAACATCGCTTATGTCGATGCGCGCTATGCCGACTACAATTTCGTCGGCGGATCGTTCTCGGGCAACACGCCGCCGAACGTGCCGCGCATCGTTGCCAATGCTGGCGCCTCGTACCGCATCTTCACGCCGTGGCCGGTTGAAGTCGGCATCACCGGCCGTCATGTCGGCGACCGCTACAATACCGATGCCAACACGGTGACGATGAAGGCGTATACCGTCGCCGACGTCTACGCCTTCGTCGACATCCCCAAGGCGGTCTTCAATGCGGTCGACCAGGCCCGCCTGACCTTCCGGGTGCGCAACATCGCGGACAAGCGCTACGCGATCTGGGGCGATCCGTTCTATCCCGACCAGATCCTGCTGGGCGCGCCGCGAACCTATGAACTCTCGGCCGCATTCAAATGGTAGGGCGCTGACCACATGATGGGCGCGATCGTCCTGCTGCATCGCTGGCTCGGGATCGCGTTCTGCCTGCTGTTCGCGATGTGGTTCGCGACGGGAATCGTGATGCACTTCGTTCCGTTTCCATCGCTGACGGAAGCGGAGCGGATTGCCGGTCTCGCGCCGGTGGATCGTACGGAGGTGAGGATCGGTGTTGCCGATGCCGTGGCCGTGAGCGGCATCGCCGATGCTACGCGCCTGCGCCTGATTCAGCGGAGCGATGGGCCGGTCTATGTCGTGTCGGGGTCCTCGCACCTTCGCGCGGTTCGCGCGACCGACGGGCGGGATGCATCGGTGCGGTCGCCCGAGGCCGCGCTCGCCATCGCGCAGGTGCATGCGCGCCAACGCGGGCTCGATGCCGCGCATGCGGCTGTCGTTGCGCAGGCGGACTACGACCAGTGGAGCGTGCCGAACGGCTTTGATCGTCACCGGCCCTTGTTTCGCGTGGCCCTCGGCGATGCCGCCGGAACGGAGGTCTACGTCTCGTCGCGCACGAGCGAGGTCGTGCTGGATACGACGCGAAGCGAGCGCGGCTGGAATCTCGTCGGAAGCGTCCTGCACTGGATCTACCCGACGGTCCTGAGAAGCAACTGGGCGCTGTGGGACAGCGTGGTCTGGACGCTGTCACTGTTGGCGCTGATTGCAGCCATGCTGGGTGCAGTGCTCGGAATCGTGCGGTCCAGGATGCGAGGATACCGGATCTCCTCGCCTTATCGCGGCTGGCACGCCCTTCATCATATCATCGGCCTCGTGGTGACCGTCTTCGTGCTGACGTGGATCTTCAGTGGATGGCTCTCCATGGATCACGGCCGGCTGTTCTCGCGAGGGCAGCTGACCCCGGCCGAAGCCGGCGTGATCGATGCATCGCCGGACTGGACGACCGCCCCATCGGCGGAACGGAAGCGAATATCGCCCTCGGCCCGAGAGGTCGAATGGTTTGCCGTTGACGGCAGCCTCTATCGACGCGAGCGGATTGGTCTCGAGAAACAGGTTGTGGTTGGGCCCGACAGTGAGGAGGCGCCGGTCGTCAGTGCGCGGGTGATCGGGAGCATGGTGACGAGGCTTGCGACGGCCTGCAATGCGCCGTCTATTCTCGCGGATAGCGACGATTATCCCGCGCAGTCCGTCGTTCCCGGTGCACCCGTCTACCGTTCCCGCTGCGGCGGCCTGTGGTTCGACATCGACAGCGCCGATGGCCGCGTGCTGCAAAGGCTGGATGCGTCGCGGCGAGCCTATCGCTGGTTCTACGGCGCGCTGCACACGCTAGATTTTCCAGTCCTGCAGGCGCATCCGCGTTTGCGCGATGTCCTGATCGTGGGCCTCTGCGCGCTCGGACTGGTGTTCTCCATCACCGGCATCGTCATCGGCTGGCGGCGGCTGCGTCTGTCTTTCATCAGCTAGGACGTCCGATAGAACAAAAAGTGCGAAAACAACCCCATGCACAGTAGCCGGTGATAGTGGAATCAACGGCTTACGCAGGCATCGGCGCGATTTGACCCGTCGGGCAAAACAGGGGTATATTGCGAATATTCCGAAATCGTCGCGATCTCGCAAAGTTACGCCTGCAACTGCGCCTCGATATGCCGCGCGGCGCGCAGCAGCGTGCGGTCCTGGCCGCGCCGGGCGATGATCTGGAGACCGAACGGAAGCCCGCGGGCGTCGGTGCCGCAGGGAAGTGAAATCGCCGGCAGGCGGGCGTGATTGACGAACGGCGTGAACACCGCATGCGCGCGCGGGCTCGCCGCGCGGCCGCCGATCGTGTCGGGTCCGAGCTGGGTGAACGGCCAGGCGACACAGGGGACGGTCGGCGTCAGCAGCAGATCGACCTCGGCGAAGAAGGCCGCGAATGCATTGGCGATCGCGGCGCTCGCGACCAGCGCACCCGCGACGTCCGCGCCTGACCAGGACAGCCCTCGCTCGATCTGCCTGGCGATGTCAGGGTCGAAGACAGTCGGGTCCTTGCGAAAAGCGTCTCCATGGAGCGCGGCAAGGCCAGCGTGCTGAAGCGGCATGAGGGCCTCTTCCGTCGCACCCGCCGGCCAAGTGGGATCGCGCAGCGCGATGCTGAGGCCTGCGGCGGAGAGACGCGCGACTGCGGAAACGAGCCCGTTGGCGACAACGTCATCGACCGCAACGTCGAGCCCGAGCCGCGGTGAGAAGGCGATGCGAAGGCCGGCGATGTCCTCGGCTTCTTGCGCAATGCCGGCTGCATCCGGATCGCGCGCATCGACACCGGCCATGGCCTCGAAGGCCAGCGCGATGTCGGCGACGTCGGCGGCGATCGGCGCGATGACCGACAGACCGAAGAACGGCTCGGCGAAGCCGGGTCCATAAGGGATCGCGCCGTAGGACGGCTTGAAGCCGGCGACGCCCACATGGGCCGGCGGCCTGCGGCTGGAGCCGCCCGCATCGGTGCCGATCGCGAGGGGCACGAGGCCGGCTGCGACGGCGGTGGCGGGTCCACCAGAGGAGCCGCCCGGCGTCAACGCGGGATCGAGGGGATGCCGCGTCGGGCCGAACAGCGGCGATGTCGTGACGCCCTTGCTGGCGAATTCGGAGGTTGCGCCAATGCCGACGATGACCGCGCCGGCCTTGCGCAGGCGCTCGATCGCAATTGCATCCTGTGGCGCGATGAAATCGGCGAACAGGCGCGAGCCCTGCGTGATGCGCCAGCCGCTGGCCCAGATGTTGTCCTTGACGAGGATGGGGACGCCGGCCAGCGGCATTGTCTCGCCGGCACGCAGGCGATCGTCGACCGCCGCCGCGTCGGCCAGCGTGCGTGCGGGATCGGTCGTGACCACTGCGTTCAAGGCCTTGGCGGCGTCTATGCGGCCAAGGGCGGCCTTCGCCGTGTCGACGGCGGTCATCCGCCCGGCGGTGACGGCGGCTGCGATCTCGCGCGCACTATGCGTCGGTTTTGTCATGGCCTCCCCACATCAGCGCCAATGTGCCGCAGAGGGCAAGACAGGCCAAGGCGAAGAACGCCGCGCCAAGGCCGGCCACACCGTCCAGGATCGACACCACGGCCGGCGCCGCCAGTAGGCCCGCATAGGACGCGGTCAGCACCGCGCCGGTGGTCTCGCCGATCCGGTCCTGCGGGGCGAGGCGCGCGATCTCGGCGATGAAGACGCCGTTCCAGCCCGACGCCGTCAGGCCGAACAGCGCCGCAACTGCGAATTGCCAGGTGCGGCTGAGCGATCCGCCGTCGAGGCCGAGCAGCGCGGCGCAGAAGGCCATGCCGAGGCCGATGACGATGAGCACGGCGCGGGGGGCGTCGAGGCGCATGGCGACGTAGCCCCAGCCAAGCCGGCCGACGAGGCCGCCGGCTTGCGCGCAGGCGAGCGCCATGCCGGCCTCGATATGGCTGAGACCAAGCTCGCGGGTGCCGAGCGTGACGAAGACGGTGTTGAGCGACACCTGCATCGCGCTGAACGGCATCGATGCCAGCGCCAGCATCGCGATCCGCCGGTCCGCGGTCACCAGTGCCAGCCGCGCGCGCAGATCGAGCTTTGGGGGCGGGACGAGCTTGCCGGCGTAGGCCGGCCGCAGCCACTCGAACAGCGCGATCGCGAACAGCGCCAGGGCAGCAACGGCCGCATAGCACCAGGCCGGCCCGAACGCGATGGCGATCGCGGGCAGGGCCAGCGAGCCGCAGACCGCGCCGATCTGGTTGCCGGTCTGGCGCACCGAGAAGGCGCGGCGCTCGGCGGTCACCAGCCGCGCCAGCAGCGCTGCGCTTGCCGGCGTCTCGGGGCCCATGGCAAGGCCGAGGCAGAGGCCCGCGGCGAGCAGGGCGGCGCTCGATCCGAGCGAAGCCAGTGCCATGCTGACGACGATGGCCGCCGCGCAGAGGCTCGCGATCCGCAGCGAGCCAACCCGCGCGATGAAGCCGCCGCCCCAGAACGAGGCGGGGATACCGACGGCGAACACCGCGCAGGAGAACATCGAGAGCTGCCAGACCTCGATATGGGCGCGCGGCGCGACCACGCCGGGCGCGAACAAGGCGAGCGCGACCAGCGCCTGGAGCCAGGTCATCGCGCCCAGGGCTGGCAGCAGTGCTGGCCGAGCGGCGGCGTTTCCGTCTACCATGGCGGCACGCTCAGGGGAGGGACATGATGGCAGGCGGTATTTCCATTCACGCGGTCGATGTGGCGAGCGGGCGTCCCGCGCAGGGGCTGCGCGTCGAGATCTGGCGGATCGATCCCGACTCCTCCCGCATCGCCGACGGGCGGCTCGGCGCCAATGGCGTGCTGGATCACCCCATAGCGCAAGGCGCCGGTGTGACGGCCGGCGAGTACGAGGTCCTGTTTCATCTCGGCGAGTTCTTTGGCGACAGCGACGGTTTTCTCACGGTGACGCCGTTCCGCTTCCGCATCAAGAACGTTGACGAGCATTTTCACCTGCCGCTGAAATTTACGCGCTGGGGTTATTCGCTGTTCCGCGGCGCCTGATCAGTTCGTCAGCCGCCGCGACAGGCCCGTGACGCGCTCCATGACGGCAACCAGCGCGACGGTCGCAATGATCAGCACGCCCGACAGGGCAGCGATGGTCACATCCAGCTTGCCCTCGAGGTCTTGCCACATCCGGATCGGCAGCATGTCGGTGGCGGCGTCGCGCAGGAACAGCGACACCGGCACATTGTCGAACGACGACATGAAGGCGATGAAGGCACCCGCGATGATGCCCGGCCGGATCAGCGGCAGCACGATCCGGCGGAACGTGTAGAGCCGGCTCGCCCCCAGCACCGCCGAGCTCTCCAGCAAGGTCGGCTCGAGCTGGGCGAGCGCTGCGACCGTATTGCGCACGACGTAGGGCACGCACACCACGGTGTGGCCGATCACCAGCGCCAGCGGCGAGACCGGCAGGCCGACCAGTGAGAACAGCATCAGGGCGGCAAGCCCGAAGGCAAGCGCCGGCAGCACCAGCGGCGACATGAACAGGGAATCGAGCAGTCGTGCCGACAGCGTCCGCGAGCGCGAGATCGCAAGCGCGGCGGCAACGCCGAGGACGACGGACAGGCCCGTCGCCCATAGCGCGACGATGAGGCTGTTCTTCGCCGCGAAGTGAAGCTGCCAGGCCTCCCACAGTTCGGCGTACCAGCGCAGCGAGTAACCCGGCGGCGGGAAGCGCAGCGAGAAGCCGCTGGTGAAGGAGACGATCAGCACCACCAGCGACGGCGCGATGATGATGATCAGCGCGATGACAGCGATCACGGTCATGGCCAGCTCGAAGCTGATCGCCTCCAGGGTGCGCTTGCGACCGCTCATCACGCGCCTCCATAGCCGCGCGACAGGCGGCCGAGCGTGGTGAAGACGGAGACGACCGCGAGCACGGCAAGCAGGAAGATGATCGAGATCGCGGATGCAAAGGGCCAGTTCTGCAGCGTGGAAGCCTGCTGATAAAGATACATCGGCATGAACAGCATCTGTCCGCCGCCGATCAGCGACTGGGTGATGAACGCCGTGATCGCGGCGGCATAGGTCAGCGTGCAGCCGGCGATGACGCCCGGCAAGGACAGCGGCAGCACGATCCTGAAGAAGGTGCGCCAGCTCCCGGCGCCGAGCGAGCAGGAGGCATCGTCGAGATTGGGATCGATGCGGCCGAGCGCGGTGATCAGCGGCAATGTCATCAGCGGCATCTGCACCTGCGCCAGCGCGATCACGACGCCGAACTGGGTGTAGAGCAGCTTCAAGGGCGTATTGATGATGCCGAGCGATTGCAGCGTCGCGTTGATGATGCCCTGGCGGCCGAGGATGACGATCCAGGCGAAGGTGCGGACCACGACGCTGGTCAGCAGCGGCAGCAGCACGATCAGGATGATGATGGTCTGGAGCTTTGGCCCGACCCGCTGATAGAGCCAGGCGATGGGAAAGCCGAGCACGAGGCAGACGGCCGTCACCTCCGCGCCTAGCAGCAGCGTCGAGCCGAGCACCCCGAGGCTGAAGGGATCGGTGAGGAAGTGCAGGTACTGGCCGAGCCCCCAATGGAGCCCGGCCGTGTCGTTGTGCAGCGAGAGCCAGAGCAGTTGCAGCAGCGGCGCCACGAAGAAGACCAGGAAGAACAGCGCCAGCGGCACTGCCAATCCCATCCCGTAGGAGGTCACGTCCCGTGATGCCGGTGCTGCGCCCATCGTCAGGTCCTTGGAGCTCTTAGATCTTGATCTCGCGGTTGAAGCGCTCGATCCAGGCCGAGCGCTGCTCGTTGATCTTCTTCCAGTCCTGGAACACGAACTTCTGCTTCAGCTCGGCGGTGTCCTTGGCGAGCACGCGCGCGATCTCGCCGCCCATCGTCACCTTGGAGTTGGTGGGCACGATCAGGTAGGGCGGGTTCATCAGCGTGGTCTGCACCTCGGGCGTCAGCGCGGCCTCGATCAGCTTGAAGGCGAGCTCGCGGTTGGGCGAGTTCTTGACGATATGGATCGTGGTCTTGAAGGCGATGGCGCCTTCCTTCGGGGCCACGAACTCGACCGGCACGCCGCGCGCCTTCAGGATCTGGATGGCGTTGAAATTGCCGGGTGAGATGTCGATCTGGCCTTGCTGGAACAGGGTCGCGAGCGCGCCGGGATTGGCGGCGACCGCGGCGAGATTGGGCTTCAACTCCTCCAGCGCCTTGAAGCCGGGATCGACATTGGCTTCCGAGCCGCCGCGCATCTTGGCGATCTCGACCAGCCAGCCGGTGCCGAGCGTCGAGTTGAGATTGGTGATGCCGACGCGGCCCTTGAACTCCGGCTTCCAGAGATCGGCCCAGGAGGTCGGCGGCGTCTTGACGGCTTCCGGATTGTAGGTGAGGCCGACGACCTGGAAGAACGGGGCGGGGCCCATCGGCTCCTGTGCCTCGGCGATCAGGTCCTTGTAGTAGGCGCTCTTCTCGACCGGATAGGGCTCGACCAGGTCCTGGCCGATCGCGACGAGGGCGGGGCCGGGATCATGCAGCATGACGTCGATCGGCGGATTGGCCTTGGCGGCATTGACCTTCGCGATCTGGTCGACCGAGAGCATGGGATCGAGCACGATCGCGGCGTCCGCGTTGGCTTTCCGGAACGCCGGCACCAGCACGGCCTTGTGCGCCTCCTCCCAGCTTCCGGTGAAGGTCGCGAACACCAGCGGGCGGGCCTGGGCGAAGCTCAGGCCGGGAAACGCCTTCATGGCGCCGAGTGTGAGTGCGGTCGTCATCAGGCTTCGGCGGTTCATGATCATGTGGAACTCCCTCTGGACAAGAACTGGATCTAAAGCGTTGCGGGAAAGGCGTTGGCGAGCGATGGGGCGAGCGGTGCGAGGCGCACCGCCGCGCCGTTCTCCAGCGCGCGCGTCTCGCCGATGCGCGCCTGCGAGACCTTGACGCCGGAGCCGTCGGCGGTCGTGACTTCGTGCACGACGGTGGCGCCCAGCGGCAGCGACATGCCGACCACGCCGGCAAAGCCGGTTTCGTCGCCGACGAATTGCAGATGCTCGGGCCGGATGCAGACGGTGACGCGGCCACCTTCGGCGAGCGCGCCGCCCGCGGGACGTGCGATGATCTCCGCGCCGGCATCGAGGCGGACCTTTGCGGCGGTGCGGTCCGCCGAGATCACGACACCGGGCATGCGATTGGTCGAGCCGACAAAGGTATTGACGAACAGCGTCTGCGGACGGTCGTAGACGTCGGACGGCGAGCCGAACTGCTCGAGCTTGCCATGGCTCAGCACGGCGACGCGGTCGGCCATCGACAGCGCCTCTTCCTGGTCGTGCGTCACGATCAGCGTGGTGATGCCGGAGACGCGTTGCAGCCGCTTGACCTCGATCTGCATGTCGAGCCGCAAATTCTTGTCGAGCGCGGCAAAGGGCTCGTCGAGCAGCAGGATCGACGGCTTGATCGCGAGCGCGCGGGCGAGCGCAACGCGCTGCTGCTGGCCGCCGGAGAGCTGCCGCGGCAATCGTTCTGCCATGGTCGGTAGTTGCACCAGCTCCAGCAGGCGCTGCGCCTCGCGCTGGCGGCTCGCCTTGTCGATGCCGCGCGCGGCGAGCCCGTAGGCAACGTTCTCGCTGATCGACAGGTGCGGAAACAGCGCGTAGTTCTGGAACACGATGCCGACCGCGCGGCGGTTCGGCGGCAGCGAATCGACGATGTCGTCGCCGATGATGATGCGCCCCTGCGTCTGCGCGATGAAGCCGGCGATGATCCGCAGCAGGGTGGTCTTGCCGCAGCCTGACGGACCGAGCAGGGCGATGATCTCGCCGCCCTTGATGTCGAGATTGATGTTCTCGACCGCGAGTGCGCCGCTCGGATAGCGGTGCGTGACCGCATCGACGACGAGCGAACGTCCGCTTGGCGCATCAGCCATGGTGTTGCCTCCCGTTGCTCCAGAGGAGAAAGCAAGTCTCGTGCCCGAAGCGCTCGCCTTTCGATGCGCGTTTTGGCATGGTGGGCCGATGACATCGGTTTGCGACCTCACGGCCACGGAGCTTGCGCGCGCTATCGCGAGAGGCGAGCTGTCCTCGCGTGACGCCGTCGAGGCGCACCTCGCACGGATTGCGGACCTCGATACCCGATTGGCGGCGTTCGTCACGGTCGATGCGGAGGGCGCCCGCCGTTTGGCGGAAATCTGCGATGCGGCGCCCGCGCCGATCGGACCGCTGCATGGCGTGCCGATCGGGATCAAGGACCTCACCGATACCGGCGGGCTGACCACCACCTACGGCTCGGCTTTGTTCCGCGATCACGTCCCGGCCGAGGACGAGCTCGTGGTCGCGCGGCTGCGGCGCGCCGGCGCGATCATTCTGGGAAAGACCAACACGCCGGAATTCGGCTTCGGTGCGGTCTGCACCAACCGGTTGCGCGGGCCGACGCGCAATCCCTTCGATCCCGCGCTGACCTCCGGCGGATCGTCCGGCGGCTCTGCCGTTGCGGTCGCGGCCGGCATGGTGCCGCTGGCGCACGGCACCGATTTCGGCGGCTCGGTGCGCACGCCCGCAAGCTTCTGCGACGTCGCCTCGATCCGGCCGACGCCCGGCCGCATCCCGTCGCCGCGCCGCCCGCTCGGCTGGGATATGCTGGCCAGCCACGGCTTCCTCGCCCGCGGCGTCGACGATCTCGCGCTTGCGCTGTCGGTATGCGCGGGAAGCGACGCGCACGATCCGCTCTCGGCCCGCGTAGTCAGTGACGATCGAGCGATCGCAGGACGTCCCCGGATCGCCGTCACGCCTGACTTCGGCGTCGCGCCGGTTGCACGCGAGGTTCGTGCGCGTTTCGCAGCGGCTTGCGAGGCGCTCGCGCGCGTGGCCAATGTTGTGCCGTCCTCGCCCGATTGCGGCGGCGCGATCGAGACGTTTCGTACGTTGCGCGCCGCGCACATCGCCAATAGCTATGGCGATCTTTTGAAGACGCGTCGCGCCGAGCTCACGCCCACCGTGATCTGGAATATCGAGGCGGGCGCAAAACTCTCCGCCGAGGACTATCTCACCGCCGAGCGCCGCCGTACGGCGATCTACCGCAGCTTTCGCGAGCTGTTCACGCGCGCCGATTTCCTGGTCGCGCCGGCGGCATCGGTCTTGCCCTGGCCGAACGAGATCAGCGACGTCACCGCGATCGACGGCGCCGCGCTGGAGACGCCGATCGACTATCTCGCTGTCACCTTCATCGTGTCGCTGGTCGGGTTTCCGGTCCTGACCTTGCCGGCACCCAGGGATGTGAACGAGCTGCCGTTCGGCATCCAGATCATCGCGCCGCCCGGCGGCGAATCCCGCTTGTTTGCCTTCGGCCGTGCCATCGAGAACGAATTGGGGTTTTCGCATCGCCGGCCGCCTCTCTGATCAGCTGTCGCGATGCTCGAGCCGGGCGGCGAGCGCCTCGGCAAGACCGATGGTCGGCTTGGCGGCGGGCCGGCGGAACGTGCCCGCCGTTGCCTTGCGCAGGCGCAGCGCATGAAGCGCTTCGGCCTGCTTCACTGAGGCGACGACTTGATCGACGACGGGGACGGGAATCCGGTCGGCCACGCGTTCGGCGAGGCCCGAGAGCGGCGCGCCCGCAAAAATCAGCACGTCGGCGTCATCCTCGACGATGGCGCGCTGGGCGAGATCGACCAGCACATCCTCCTTCTCGGTGCCGACCTCGGAGATCGCCTGGAACGGCGTGTCGAGCATGCGGATGCCGGCGCAGCGCTCCCATAGCCCGTGGGCGCGGACGCATTCCTCGTACCAGGGGCCCAACGCCTGCGCGAAGGTGACGATGGCGAAGCGGCGGCCGGCCATGCAAGCCGTCAGCATCGCGGCTTCCGCCATGCCGACCACGGGAATGTCGAAGGTTTCGCGCGCCGCGAACAGGCCGGGATCGCCGAAGGCGGCGATGATCGCGGCATCGACGTTCCGGTGCTGCTCGGCCAGCATCTCCAGCGCAATGGCGCCGCCGATCTGCGCCTCGGTCCGCGTCGCGATATAGGGCACGCCGCGGGTCGCGGTGCAGGGGATCAGCTCGGTGCCTGATGAGGCCGCGCGCTGCCCGACCCCCATCATCAGGTGCGTGACTTCGGTGCTGGTGTTCGGATTGAGCAGCAGCAGCTTCATGGTCACGCCGCCGTCTGCTTGGCTTGAGAGGCGGCGATCACTTCGAGCAGGGCAGTGCCGGTGCGCCGGACATGGGCGCCGAGCAGGCGGCCGGCCGCTTCGCTGTCGCGCGCCTCGAGCGCTGCCAGGATATCGGCGTGCTCGTCGACCGAATTGCTCCAGCGGCTGTTAGCGCCGAGCGCGAGGTAACGCGCGCGTTCGGCGCGGGAGATCAGCGTCTCGTGCGCCTCGCGCAGCGGCGTGTTGCGCGCCATGCGGACGATGGTGTTGTGGATCTCGCCGTTGATGGCGAAGTAATCGTCGAGCTTGCCGTTGCGGTGATGACCCTCCATGCGGGTCTGAAGCGTGCGCAGGCGGGCGAGATCGCGCTCGGTGGCGCGCTCCGCGGCAAGCTCGGCGGCCAGCCGTTCGATTCCGGACAGCGCCTCGAACAGCTCCGAGATGCCGTCGACCGCGATGTCGGCGATGCGCGGGCTTCGATTGGGGCGTAGCTCGATCAACCCTTCGGCCGCCAGCACCTTCATCGCCTCGCGCAACGGCGTGCGCGACACGCCCAGCTCCTTCGACAGCCTGGTCTCCTGGGTCTGCGATCCCGGCGGCAGCTCGCCGCGGATGATCATCGTCCGCATCCGCGCGGCGGCGCGCTCATGCAGGCCCATCCGCTTGAGTTTGGGCGACTTTCGTCCCTTCGGCGCTTCCGATTTCTGCTGCACGCGTGCCTCACTGCTTCCGCTCATCTTAGCCGTTTCCAGCCCTTTGACTTGCCCAAAATACCGACGCATCTCGCTGAAAACAATGGCACAACGCGCAAATTGTATGCAGCATGCAGAATCCCCGTTGCGCTGCCGCAAAGGCCGGCCGATGATCTCTGGTGACGCGCGAGACCTCGCGCCTTCGAAACGGAGTGAGCGATGCGGACGAGTTTGCGATGGGGCCTCGTGGTGATGGCGGCGATGTTCGGTGGCAGCGATCTCGCCTCCGCGCAGACCGCCAAGATCAAGCTCGGTTACGCCAAATGCGCGCACTGCCTGCCGATGTCGCTGATTGCAGGCATGGCGAAGGGTGTCGAGGTCGAGGCCACCGGCTTCAACTCGGGCAATGACGTGCTCACCGCGCTGGTGTCGAAGAGCATCGACGTCGCGCAGGTCACTTACCTCCACTACATCACCGCGCTCGACAAAGGCTTCGACGTCGTCGCCGTGTCCGGCCAGATCAATGGCGGCTCGGAATGCCTCTCCTCCGCGAAGCTGAACCTGCCGCCTGAGGATTGGACCACTTTCAAGACGACCGCTCTGAAGGCGAAGAGCGACGGTCAGCCGCTCAAGGTCGCGGCGTCCCGCGGCAATGCGCAGGACATCCACATGCGCGGCGCGTTCCTGAAGCAGGGCGTCGATCCCAACAAGGACATCCAGTTCATCAACATTCCCAACCCGTCGGACCATCTCGCGGCGCTCCAGCGCGGCGAGGTCGACATGATCTGCTCGGTCGAGCCGTTTGCCTCGCAGATCCGGCTCGCCGGCGCCGGCAAGCACTTCGTGCTGCCCTACGACCAGGCCGCGGGGAATCTCACCAACCTGATCGTCACCCGTTCCGACGTGATCGCGAGCCAGCGCGCCGGCGTCCAGGGCGTCGTCAGCGCCGTGGTCGAGCTCGACAACAAGCTGATCGCCGACAAGGGGCCGTGGATCGAGGTCATCAACAAGCTCACCGGCCTCGACAAGACGGTCGCGACCGAGGCGCTGAAGAACGCTTCGCCAGATCCCGCGATCCATCGTTCGCAGACGCTCGCGATCGCCGCGATGATGCGCGACCTCAAATACATTGCGAAGGACGTCTCCGCGGAAGCGGAGAAGAACATGGACTATTCGTTCCTGGAGCAGGCCACGGGAAAAGCCAAGAATGACCTCGGTTATTGATGCCGCGCCGGTCAAGCCGGCGTTCCGGCTGACACGGGCGTTCCAGGGGCTCGAACGCGTCGTCGTCCCCGCGCTGCTGATCGCGGGCTGGGAAGCCTTTGCCCGCAGCGGCATGCTGCCGCCGGCGCTGCTACCGGCGCCGAGCGCGGTGCTGCATGCGCTCGGCGACTGGGTGTTCGGCTTCGACGAGACCACACAGACCTATTCGGGGCACTGGCTGCGCGATGCGCTCGCCAGCGCTCTTCGCGTCTTCGGCGGCTTTGCGCTGGCAAGCGCGCTCGGCATTCTCGCTGGCGTCGCGATCGGCTGGTCGCGCCTGTTCGAGAAGACGCTGGAGCCGACGCTGCAGATGCTGCGGCCGATCCCGCCGGTGTCCTGGATTCCGCTGGCGATCATCTGGTTCGGCATCGCCGACAAGCCCGCGATCTTTCTCGTCTTCCTCGGCGCCTTCTTTCCCGTGCTGATGAACAGCATTCACGGGGTGAAGACCGTGGACCACAATCTCGTGCGTGCCGGCGCGATGATGGGCGCAAGCCAGCGGCAGATGTTGACCGATATCGTGCTGCCGGCGGCGCTGCCCTCGATCTTCGCAGGCCTGCGCATCGCGGTCGGCTCGGCCTGGATGCTGACGGTCACCGCCGAGATGGTGGCGGTGAAGAGCGGCCTCGGCTACGTCCTGTGGGATTCCTACTACTTCCTGCGCTACGACATCGTGCTTGCCGCGATGATCTCGATCGGGCTGCTAGGCTATCTCTCCGACCTCGGCCTCAAGGCGATCATGGCGCGCACGCTGCGCTGGCAGCAGACGACCACCGTGCAGGGCAGGGCAGGCTGATGGCGGCAATCGAGCTTCGCAACATCGTCAAGGTATTCTCCGACAAGCGGCGCGGCCGCGATCTCCTGACGCTGGACAACATCAATCTCGACATCGAGGCCAATGACTTCGTCTGCCTGCTCGGCCCGTCCGGCTGCGGCAAGTCAACCTTGCTCAACATCATCGCCGGCTTCGAGCAGGCGACGAGCGGCCGCACGCTGGTCGGCGGCAAGCAGGTGGAGCGGCCCGGCTCGGACCGCGGCGTGGTGTTCCAGCAGCCGACCCTGATGCCGTGGCTGACGGCGATCGACAACATTGCGTTCCATCTCAAGCTCAAGGGCGTCGGCAAGGCCGAACGGCACCACCGCGCCATGGAGTTCATCGATCTCGTCGGCCTGCGCGGCTTCGAGCACCATCATCCCTCCGAGATGTCCGGCGGCATGAACCAGCGGGTCGGGATCGCCCGCGCGCTGCTGATGAACCCGAGCGTCATCCTGATGGACGAGCCGTTCGCGGCGCTCGACGCCCAGACCAAGCTCGAAATGCAGGAGGAACTGGTCGCGATCTGGCAGAAGCGCCGCTGCACCATCGTGTTCGTCACCCACAGCGTCGACGAGGCGCTGGTGCTCGGCAACAAGATCGTGGTGATGACCAAGCGGCCGGGGCGGATCCGCGAGGCCGTCAATTTCGACCTGCCGCGTCCGCGCGACATCACCAGCCCCGAATTCAACGACGCCAAGCGCCACATCCTGGCTCTGATCCGGGAGGAGTCGACGCGCCTCGCGCAGGCGTCGTAGAGTATGGTCATGCGCAAGCGTCTCGGCATGATCACGCCATCGTCCAACTCGGTGCTCGAGCCCGTCACCAGCGCCATGCTGCATGGCGTGGCCGATGTCACCGCGCATTTCTCACGCTTCCGCGTCACCGA
Organism: Bradyrhizobium sp. B025; assembly: GCF_042257955.1. Lineage (NCBI taxonomy): Bacteria > Pseudomonadati > Pseudomonadota > Alphaproteobacteria > Hyphomicrobiales > Nitrobacteraceae > Bradyrhizobium > Bradyrhizobium sp. B025. Next base: position 2,916,807 of record NZ_CP170150.1, read on the forward strand.
GATTGCGCTGGACGCCGCCGCGCTGAGCCAGTTCGACGCCTCGGTGATGCTGCCGGCGGCGGACCTGCTGGCGGATGCGAAAGTCGACGCCATCGCCTGGAACGGCACGTCCGCAAGCTGGCTCGGCATCGGCCGCGACAGGAACCTTTGTGAGGCGATCACGGCGCGCACAGGCGTGCCCGCGACGACGTCGACGCTCGCCTGCATCGATGCCGCCCGGGCGCTCGGTGCCAAACGCGTCGGCCTGGTCTCGCCCTATACGGACGACGTGCAGCGGCGGATCGCAGAGGTGTGGGCCGAGGAGGGGATCGCCCCGCGCGCCGAGCGGCATCTTGGACTGCGCGACAATTTTTCCTTCGGCGAGGTCGCGCCGGCGACGATTGCGGGTATGATCCGCGCGGTGGCGGCGGAAGGATCGGATGCGATCGTCATCCTCTGCACCAATCTCGACGGGGCCGCGCTGGCCGCCTCGCTGGAGCGGGAACTGGATATCGCCGTGCTCGATTCGGTCGCGGTCACGCTGTGGCGGACCCTGAGCCTTGCCGGCGGCGACATTGCGGCTCTTGCGGAATGGGGCCGGATATTCCAGACAATGTCAGCCATCAAGTGACGGAGACATCAGTGACGCAGCTCGATCTCGCCATTCGCGGCGGCACCATCGTGACGGCCAGCGACGAGTTCCGCGCCGATATCGGCATCCGTGACGGCCGCATCGTCAGCATCGCCGATCATCTCGAGGGCGCGGCGCGCGAGATCGACGCGACGGGCCTGCTGGCACTGCCGGGCGGCATCGACAGCCACGTCCACATCTCGCAAGCCTCCGGCCCTGACGTGGTGATGGCTGACGACTTCGCCTCGGCGACGCGCGCGGCGGCCGCCGGCGGCAACACCATGGTGCTGCCCTTTGCGCTTCAGGAGAAGGGCACCTCGCTGCGGACCTGCGTCGAGAACTACCGCAAGCTCGCCGAAGGCGAGTGCTACATCGACACCGCCTTCCATCTCATTATCTCCGATCCGACCGCGGTCGTGCTCGGGCAGGAACTGCCGGCCCTCGTCAAGGACGGCTACACCTCGTTCAAGGTGTTCATGACCTATGACGACCTCGTGCTCAGCGACAAGCAGTTGCTCGAGGTCTTCGACGTCGCGCGCCGCGAGGAGGCGCTGGTCATGGTCCATTGCGAGGGCTACGACGCCATCCGCTTCCTGACCACCAAGCTGGAGCGCGAGGGCCATATCGCGCCCTATTATCACGGGGTCTCGCGGCCGCAGGCGGTCGAGCGCGAGGCGACCCATCGCGCCATCAGCCATGCCGAAATCGTCGGCGTCCCCATCATGATCGTCCATGTCTCCGGCCGTGAGGCGATGGAGCAGGTGCGTTGGGCTCAGCAGCGCGGATTGCCTGTTCATGCGGAGACCTGTCCGCAATACATCACGCTGACGGCCGACGACATGAAGGGCCTGAACATGGACATTACGGGCGCGAAATACGTCTGTTCGCCGCCGCCGCGCGATGCCGAAAGCCAGCAGGCGATCTGGGAGGGCATTACATCAGGCGTGTTCCAGACCTTCTCGTCCGACCACTGCCCGTTCCGCTACGACGACCCGAAGGGCAAGCTGACACCGAATTCGCGCACCTCGTTCCGCTGGGTGCCGAACGGCATCCCCGGTGTCGAGACGCGGCTGCCGATCCTGTTCTCCGAGGGCGTGTCGAAGGGAAGGATCAGCCTACAAAAATTCGTCGAGCTGACCGCGACCAACCATGCGCGCATCTACGGCCTCTATCCGCGCAAGGGCTCGATCGGTGTCGGCTTCGATGCCGATATCGTGCTGTGGGACCCCAAATTGAAGAAGCCGATCCAGCAGGCCGATCTGCATCACGGCGCGGACTACACGCCGTGGGAGGGCTTTGACGTCACAGGCTGGCCCGTCACCACGGTTGCCCGCGGCCGCGTGGTGTACGAGCACGGCAGGATCGTCGGCGACAAGGGCGCGGGCGAGGTGCTGAGCCGCGGCAAGTCCAGCCTGGTGTGATCCTCACACGATGTGAGGATCACATCGGGTCGGCGATCTCCGCCGTCAGTTCGTCGGTCCGTCGCCGCGGATGGCGAATGTCGTGGTTTTCAGCTTGGTCATGCCGAACTTGTCGAACAGCTTGTCATAGGTGCCGTCAGCGCGGATCGCGGTGAGCGCATCGGCAACGGCCTGGGCCAGCAGCTTGTCGCGGAAGGCGAGGGTGATGTCGGTGCCGGCGATGTCGCGGACCCAGATCTTTGCGATGCCCTTCTGTTCGAGCGAGTTGGCGGTCTCGTTGATGTTGAGCGCGGCCTCGAGCTGACCGGCACGCAGCGCCGCTGAGGTGGCGGTGACAGTGGTGAAGGTGCGCAGCTCGATCGGCTTCAGGCCCTTGGCCTCCATCGCGGTGCTGAACTCGCGCGCCTTGCGCTCGGTGTAGGTCGCCGATTCCACGCCCACGACGCGGCCGGCGAGATCCTCGAACTTCTCCAGCTTCAGGCTGGAGGAGGGATCGGTGTAGATGCTGATCGCCTGCTGCGCGTAGGGCACGAGGTAGAGCATCTTGGACCGCTCCTCGGTCCAGAACAGGCCGGTGTTGATGGCATCGAAGCGGCCCGAGCGCAGCGCCGGGATCATCGGCGGGAAGTCCATGCGCAGAAACACCGGCTCGACGCAGATGCGCTTGGCGATCTCGCGGGCGAGCTCGACATTGAGGCCCTGCAACTCGCCCTTGTCGTCGACGAATTGCTGCGGCGGCAGCGTCGGGTTGATCGACATCTGCCACTTCGGCGCTTCGATCAGGCTCGAGGCCGGCACCTTCGGCGTGCAGGTCTGGGCGCCGGCGGCCTGGGACAGGCCGACCAGCAGGGCGAAGGCGGAGAAGATCTTGAGAAATCGCATCTGAATACTCCGATCAAATCGTGGGTGGCAGAGGAGCCGTTCTCCGGTCCGACGTTTTCTTCATTGTCTCGTCAAATGGCCGCCGTCACGTCGCGATCGGCCTGCCGGGTCAGGATCAGCGAGGTGTGGCGGGCGGTGGTCACCACCTCATCGCGCTGGTTGAGAAGGTCGAGCGTCTCGATGACGATGCCGCGCGCGGGATTTTTGGTCGGCCGCTTCTCGACGAAACGGAAACGCACGCGCAAGCTATCGCCGGCGACGATAGGACCTTTGAATTTGACTTCGTCCCAGCCGAGCGAGGCGACCGAGGTCTCTTCGTACAGCTTCAACTCCGACTTCAGCCCTTCCATCAGCGACAGGCCGAACAGTCCGTGGCCGATCACCGCGGGAAAACCGCGCGACTTCGCATAGCCGGCATCGAGGTGGAGCGGATGATGGTCGCGCGTGACGTCGGCGAAGACTGCGATATCGGCCTCCGTCACGGTGTGCGCGGCGGTCTCGAACTCCGCGCCGAGCGCAATGTCCTCATAGCGGAGATTGATCGGGGCGCTGGTGTCCATGCCCAATCCTCAGGCGACCTTGCGCGGCCGCGCCGGCAAGGCCTTGAAGCTCTGCGCGATGCCCATGGGCCCGGAGCGGAAGATGCGCGGATCCATGTCCTTCAGTTGCGGGCTGATGCGCGGCCGAAAGCCCATATGGGCGAGGATGTCCTCCTCCAGGCGGGCGCCCGGCGCGATCTCGGTCAAGGTCACGCTGCCGTTCTCCAGTTCGAACACGGCGCGCTCGGTGACATAGCTGACGTGCTGGCCGCGCTGCGCGGCAAGCGAGGCACTGAAGCTGATCTGACCAACCTGCGGCACAAACTTGCGGAAGGCGCCGTCGCGCCGGATCGCAAGGCGCCCGTTCTCGACGCCGATATCGAACTTGCCACCGGTCATGGTGCCGCTGAAGATCAATCGCTTGGCGTTCTGCGTGATGTCGATGAAGCCGCCGGAGCCGTCGCGGCGATCGCCGAAGCGGGTGACGTTGACGTTGCCGGCCTCGTCCACCTCGGCGAAGGAGAGGAAGGCGCAAGACAGCCCGCCGCCGTCGTAGAAGTCGAACTGATAGGCCTGGTCGAGAATGACGCGCGGATTGATCGCGGTGCCGAATTCGCGCGCATGGCCCGGCACGCCGCCGACCACGCCGGATTCGACCGTCAGCGTGATCAGGTCGGAGATGCCTTCCTCGGCCGCGACGTTCGGGATCATCGCGGAGATGCCGACGCCGAGATTGACGACGTCGCGCGGGCGTAGCTCGAAGGCGGCGCGGCGGGCGATCACCCGGCGCTCGGTCAGCGGATCGGGCGTGATCATCGCCTCGGGCACACGCGTTTCACCGCAGCGCGCCGGATCGTAGGCGGTGCCGTAGGTCTGCATCTGATCGGGCTCGAGCACGATATGGTCGATCAGGAAGCCGGGGATCTTGACCATCTGCGGATGGATCGAGCCGCGCTTCACGATGCGCTTGACCTGGCAGATCACGGTGCCGCCGGCATTGTGCACGGCCTGCGCGATCGAGAGATCCTCGCGCGTCGTGCCCTCGTGCTCCATGCTGACATAGCCGTCTTCGTCGGCGGAGGTGCCGCGGATGATGGCGACATCGGGCGGAGCGGGGACGCGGTAGAGCAGCCAAGACTGGCCGTGCAGCTCGAGCAGGTCCACCAGCGGTGTGGTGGTGCGCTTGTTCATGCGGCCGCCGTCCTGGCGCGGATCCATATAGGTGTTGAGACCGACATGGGTGAGCACGCCCGGATGTTTCGCCGCCATGGCGCGGCAGAGCTGGCTCATCACGCCTTGCGGAAAATTATAGGCGTCGATCAGCTCGTCACGAACGAGGCGCATGAACGGCACTTGCAAGCCGAAATTGCCGCCGATCACGCGCGCGACCAGGCCTTCATGGGCGAGATGGCAGAGGCCTTTCTCGGTCACGGCGCCGACGCCGGTGATGTTGATCAGGGTCAGATTGTGCGGACCCTGGCCACTGATGAAGCGCTGCTCCAGCGCGTCGAGAATGGCTTCGGCTGCCCCCGTGCCGCCATTGCCGCCGACGATCAGCGTGTCGGCATCGCGGATGAGGCCGGCGGCCTCTGCCGCCGTGATGATGCTCAGCATGATTGCACGCCCCGCATCACGCGGCCTCCTTCTCGACCTGGCGGGCGATGATGAGCCGCTGGATCTGGTTGGTGCCCTCGTAGATCTGGGCGAGGCGGACGTCGCGGAACAGCCGCTCGATGCGATATTCGCGCGAATAGCCGTTGCCGCCGTGGATCTGCAGCGCGTTGGAGACGTGCTTCATCGCCATGTCGGTCGTGAACAGTTTGGCCTGCGCCGCCTCCTTGGCGATCGGCTCGCCGGCATCGTGCAGGCGCGCGGCGTGGTGGATCAGAAGCCGCGCGGCGGCGATGTCGGTCGACATGTCCGCGAGCATGAACTGAACCGCCTGGAAGCCGATGATGGCCTGGCCGAACTGCTTGCGGTCGCGGGCATAGGCGGTGGCGTCCTCGAACGCGGCCTGCGCCATGCCGAGCGCCATCGAGGCCATCATCAGCCGGCTGAAGTTGAAATTGCTCATGGCCATCTTGAAGGCCTGGTTCTCCGGCCCCATCACACTGTCGGCCGGCAGGCGCACGTCGGAGAAGGTGATCTGGCAGTCGTCGAGGCCGTGCATGCCGAGCAGCTCCTCGTTCTTGCCGCGGGCGATGCCGGGCAGGGCGCCGTCGACCAGCAGGCAGGAGATGGAACGGTGGCCCGCCTCGCTGCCGGTGCGCGCGAACACCATGATGCGGTCGGCGACACCGCCGAGCGTCACCCAGGCCTTGGTGCCGTTGAGCCGCCAGCCGTTGCTCTCGCGCACCGCATGGGTGCGGATGCCGGCGACGTCGGAGCCGTGGTCGGGCTCCGAGACGGCGGTCGCAGGAATAATGTCGCCGCTGAGAATTTTCGGGATCAGTGCCTTGTGCGCGTCGGTGCCGTGATGGTCGAAGAACAGCACCGCCTCGACGGGGATCGCGAAGGCATTGGCGACTGCGCCGGAGCATCGCGCCAGCTCCTCCATCGCGATGCAGGCCGCGACTGCATCCAGGCCGGCGCCTCCGGCGCCCTCGCGCAGGCAGATGCCAAACAGGCCGAGATCGGCCATGCCCTTGTAGAGCGTGCGGTCGAAGCGGTCCTCGCGGTCGATCGTGGCGGCGCGCGGGAGGATCTCAGCCTCCGCGAAGCGGCGCGCTGTCTCGCGCAGGGCTTTCTGGTCTTGAGAGTAGAAGCGGTTCATGGCGTGCGGCTCCCGTCAGTCGCTGGCGAGCTTGGAATCGTGGGAGACCTCGCTGCGGTCGCGATCGAGGAAATAGACCGCGACGTCGTCGCCGGGCACGCCATAGGCGCTGCATACGCCGCGGGTCAGCGCGATGGCGGCGGCGCGGCGCTCGGCCTCGCTGCGGCGGAACGCATGCACCTTGAGCAGGATGCGCTGGCCGGCGGCCTGCGCGCCGAACGTGCCGGCATGGGCGTAGTCATCGGGCGCAATGTTCAGGAAATAGAGCGTGACCGTATCAGCGGTGACGCCGAACGCCGACATCAGGCCGTCGGTCACGGACCTCGCCAGCGCGGCCTTGCGCTGGTTTGGGACTTGCGGGGCGAGCACTTCGACATAGGGCATCGATCAGACCTTCGCGGGCTTGGACGCAGACGATTTGGCCGCAGACGATTTGGACGGGGATTTTGGCTTCGCTGACCTGGCGGAGACCGGGGCATCGAACTGGCGGCAGGAGTCGCGCTTGATCAGCCGGGCGCCGACGCGATACTCGCGAACGCCGTCATTGCCGTTGCTCTTCGCATCCATGCGTTGCAGCAACCGGTCGACGGCGAGATTGGCGAGATCGCGCGCGCCGTTGTCGACGATGCTGATCGCGGGGCGATGCCATTCGAACCACGGCATGTCCTCGTAGCAGAGCAGCGAGAGGTCGTGGGGGATCGCGATGTTCCGCTCCGCCGTCACGCGCAGCACGCCGAGCGTTGCCTCGTGGTTGGCCACGAAGATCGCGCTCGGCGGGCGCGGGAGGTCCAGCAGCTTGCGGCAGCCCGTCGCACCGGTCTCGGGGACGAAATGGCCGGCATGAATCAATGTGTCGTCCCTGGCGATACCGGCCTCGCGTAGCGCGCGGACATAGCCGGACAGCCGCTCGCGGCCGGACGTCGTGTCCTGGCGGCCGACGATCAACCCGATGCGCTTGTGGCCGAGCTCGATCAGGTGGCGCGTGCCGAGATAGGCGCCCTGCGGATCGTCGGCGAGCACGGTCTCGAGATCGGTTGCGTCGTCGCGCCGCACCAGGCAGACGATCGGGACGTCCTTCGCCAACGCCTTGAGCTGCGGGCCGTTCTTGCCGGTGGGCACCACGATCAGCCCGTCGATACGATGGTCGACCAGCGTGGTGAGGGTGTCGCTCTCCTGCTGCGGATCGTCGCCGCCGATGCACAGAAGCATCTGATAACCCAGCGCCTTCAGGCGCGCCTGCACCACTTCGGCCATCACCTGGAACGAGGCGTTGGTGAGGTTGTGAACCAGAAGCGCGACGAGCCGCGATTGTCCGGTCTTCAGTCCGCGCGCGATGGGGTTCGGCCGATAGCCTAGCTCGCGCGCGATGCGCGTCAGGCGCTGCTGCGTGCGCTCGCTGGTCAAGCCGGTTCCAGTCAGTGCGCGCGAGGCGGTACTGACCGAAACGCGGGCCGCCTGTGCCACATCTTTGAGCGTGACGGTCATCAAACCTGCCGATAGACTGCAATCGATTGCAGAAACGCTATGAGCTTATTCCACGCGGATCAAGCTCAAAAAATGGATGGTGTTGCCCAATGCAGAGCCATTTATGCAAACGATTGCATAAGGCGTGCGGATATTCCGCAGGCGGCACCCATCGCCTGAATTCACCCGAGCACCCGGCAGTTCCCTGATGAAGACGTTCCGCGGCACCTACACCGTCATGATCACCCCGTTCACGGCAGCGGGCGAGGTCGATGTCGCAGCCTTGCGCGCCTTCGTCGACTGGCAGATCGCGGAAGGCATTCATGGGCTGATCCCGCTCGGCTCGACCGGCGAATTCCTGTCTCTCGACGACGACGAGAAGGCGCTGGTGGCGGAGGTCGTCATCGGCCAGGCCGCGGGGCGTGTGCCCGTGCTGATCGGCACCGGTGCTGAGGATACCCGCGAGGTCGTGCGCCTCAGCCGCCGTGCTGAAAAACTGGGCGCCGACGGCGTCATGATCATCCCGCCGTTTTATTCGACGCCGACCGACGACGAACTCGTCCATCACTACAAGACGGTGGCCGACGCGATCGCGCTGCCGATCATGGTCTACAACAACCCCGCGACCGCCAATGTCGATCTCAAGCCACAGCTCGTGGCGCGCATCGCCGAGATCGACAACTGTCTCTATATCAAGGAGTCGACGCTGGAGGTGACGCGGGTGCGCGACATCATCCGGCTCTGCGGCGACAGGATGACCGTGTTCGGCGGCATCCTCGGCTTCGAATCCTTCGTCGAGGGCGCGCAAGGCTGGGTCGCGGTGGCCTCCAATGTGGTGCCGTCCGAGATGGCGCGCATCTTCAGCCTCGTCGCGGACGAGGGCGCCATCAAGGAGGCGCGCGAGCTCTATCTGAAATATCTGCCGGTGATCGAGTTCGTCGGCGGCCAGGCCTATGTCGCCGGCAGCAAGGCGCTGCTCGGCCATATGGGCCTTGCGGTCGGCGGCCCGCGCCCGCCGCGACTGCCGCTGCCGGCCGCACAGGACGCGGCCGCGCTGGCGCTGGTCAAGTCGTTCGGTCTCGCGTGGCGCGGCGCGTCCATTGCAGCCGCTTAAACCAGGTGTGATCGATGAACCTGCTCGATGGCGTCAAGATCCTCAGCTTCAATCATTACCTCGCGGGCCCGCTGGCCGCACAGACGCTCGCCGATCTCGGCGCCGACGTCATCGCGGTCGAGCCGATCGAGGGCGCGTTTCAGCGCAACTGGGCGGTCGCCAATCACTTCGTCGCGGGTGATAGCGTCAATCACCTGGCGACCGGGCGCAACAAGCGCAGTCTCGCCGTCGATCTCAAGCATCCCGACGGCATCGCCGCGGTAAAGAAGCTGGTCGCGACCGCCGATGTCGTGATGGAAAACTTCCGGCCGGGCACCATGGCCAAGCTCGGCCTCGGCTACGACACGCTCAAGGCGATCAACCCCGGCCTGATCTATGCGGTGGCGACCGGGTTCGGATCGGAAGGGCCCTACAAGGATCGTCCCGGCCAGGATCTGCTGCTCCAGGCGATGTCGGGCCTTGCGATGCGGACGGGGCGGGCGGACGGCGAGCCGACCGCTGTCGGCGCGGTGATCGTCGATCAGCATGCGGCCTCGCTCTATGCCATGAGCATTCTCGCGGCACTGTTTGCCAGGACCAAGACGGGGACGGGGCAGCTCGTCGAGGTCAACCTCTATCAGGCCGCCCTCGATCTCCAGGTCGAGCCGCTGACCGCCTGGCTCAATGGCGCGCCGTCGCCGACGCCGCGCGGTCCGGCCGGAATTGCCGCCTGGTTCAGCCCCGGGCCTTACGGCATTCATGCGACGGCCGACGGCCATCTCGCGATCTCCATGGCGGCGCCCAAGGCGCTCGCGGCAGGGCTTGACTGCGAAGAGTTGAAGCGGTTCGGCGAGGCCGACAGTTTCTCGAAGCGCGAGGAGATCACGCGGATCGTCGCGACGCGTCTGAAGCAGAAGTCGACGGCCGATTGGCTGCCCTCGCTCGAGGCGGCGCGGATCTGGCACGCGCCGGTACAGGATTATCGCGACCTCGAGGCCGATCCCCAGCTCAAGCATCTCGGCGTGTTCAAGAGCGCCGAGAGTGCCGGCGGCGCGCAAATCCGGATGGTGGCGCATCCCGCTCGCTATGACGGCCGGACGCCGGAGGTGCGGCTGGTGCCGCAGCGGTTAGGTGCGCAGACGCGCGAGGTGCTCGGCGAGATCGGCTACGACGCTGCCGACATTGACGCGATGATCGCCGGCAAGGCGGTGGGAGTGGCGCGATGATCGACTTTTCAATCCCTGAGGATACGCGCCTGCTGGTCGATACCGTCCGCCGCTTCGTCGAGACGGAGGTGCAGCCGCTCGAAGACGTCGTGGAGCAGACGGCCAAGGTGCCGCCCGATGCGCTGGCGGTGACCAAGGCCAAGGCCCAGAAGCTCGGTCTTTATGCCATGAACATGCCGGCGGATGTCGGCGGCGGCGGGCTGTCCTGCGTCGAGCACTGCCTCGTCGAGGAAGAGTTCGGCAAGACCTCCGATGCGTTGATCCGCCGCGTGTTCGGCCAGGTCTATCCGATGCTGATGGCCTGCAAGGGCGATCAGGTCGAGCGTTATCTGCTGCCGACGGTGAAGGGCGACAAGATCTGCGCCATGGCGATCACCGAGCCGGGCGCCGGCTCCGACGCCGCCTCGATCAGCACGACCGCGCATCTCGAGGGCGACCAGTGGGTGCTCAACGGCACCAAGCATTTCATCAGCGACGGCGACATCGCCGATTACGTGATCCTGATGGCGCTGACCGACAAGGAGAAGCGCGCGCGGGGCGGCATCACGCTGTTTCTGGCCGATCGTGGCACGCCTGGCTTCAAGGTCGCACGCACGCAGCCGATGATGGGCCACCGCGGCTATGGCCACGCCGAGCTGGCCTTCGAGGACTGCCGCATTCCGAAAGCGGCCGTGCTCGGCGAGGTCGGCGGCGGGTTCAAGCTGATCATGCAGAGCGTGCTCCAGATCCGTCTCGCCCATATCGGGGCGCGTGCCGTCGGCATGGCGCAGCGTGCGCTCGAGATGATGCGCAAGCATGCCGGCGAGCGGCGTCAGTTCGGCCAGCTCATCGGTGACTTCCAGATGGTACAGAAACTGATCGCCGATTCCGCCACGGAGATCTTCGGCGTCAAGATGATGGTGATGAACGCCGCCTGGGACATCGATCAGGGCAAGGATGCGCGGGACAAGGTCTCGATGATCAAGGTCGCGGCCTCCGAGATGCAGGGCCGCGTCGTGGACCGCGCCATCCAGGTGTTCGGCGGCATGGGCTTCAGCAAGGACCTGCCGCTGGAGCGCATGTATCGCGACGCGCGCGTCACCCGCATCTATGACGGCACCTCCGAAATCCACCGCATGCTGGTGGCGCGCAGCACCATCAAGAATGGCTTGCAGCTCTAGGGAAACGACCGATGTCTCACGCACCTCTCAAGCCCGGCGCCGTCTTCGCCTTCCGCAAGACCATGACGGTCGCGGAGCAGGCGATGTTCACCGGCATCAGCGGCAATCTCGGCGGTCTCTATGTGGACGCCGTCCGCGCCAGGAAGGCCGGCGCCTCCAACATGGTCGCCTTCGAGCTCGCGGTCGGCGGCCTTGCCACGACCTGCCTCAGCCAGCTCGGCGGACCGACGCGGCGGATCGGCGGCATCGCGCTGAACTTCGCTGCGCCGGTGATTGTCGGCGAGTCCGTCGAGGCCAAGGCCGAGATCGTCTCGGTTGCCGGTGATGACGCGGTCTGCCGCGTCACCTGCACGCTGTCGCCCTCGGGGGCGACCGTGGTGGACGGCACCGCGACGCTGGTTCCGTTCGCGAAGGGCTGAGCCATGTACGAGCCGAAATCCTTCGACGATCTGAAGGTGAACGACAGGGTCAGCCTCAGCAAGACCATCACCGAGGCGGATGGTGCGCTCTATATTGCTGCGACCGGCGATTTCGGCCCTGTTCATGTCGACGAGGTCTACGCGGGCGCAACGCGCTTCGGCCGCAGGCTGGCGCCGGGGATCATGGTCGCGGGGCTCTGCACCAGCATCCTCACCAGCGAGCTGGTCGGCACGATCGGCGTCTCTGTCGAGGACCGGTTCTGGTTCACCGGCCCGGTGTTCTACGGCGACACGCTCACCTTCGACGTCTGGATCGCCGAGCAGCACGACGAGACCCGCACCATCATCTGGGAGGCGAGCGCCCGCAACGAGGGCGGCCTCGAAGTGCTGAAGGCGCGCGCGAGCCTGAAATTTCCACGGCGGAAACCGTCATGAGCAAGCCGATGAGGAAACCTGACCTGCGCGGCGTCACGGTCGCGACCGTGCTGCCCTTCAAGGACGACAGCTCGATCGACTGGGACGGCTACGCTCGCGTGCTCGACTATTGCGCCTGTCCGGACGGAATCGCGGCCGTGTTCGTCAACGGACATGCCGGCGAGGGCGGGTCGCTCTCGGACGACGAGCGGCAGGCGGTGATCGAGCGGACGCGCAAGCACATCGGCGGCAAGCCGCTGCTTTCAGGCATCATCGCGCATTCCACCGCGGAAGCGATCCATCAGGCGCAGCTCGCGGAAGCTGCTGGCGCCGATTGTGCCGTGTTGTTCCCGCCGGCGCCGCTTGGTGGCGGTGCATCGGCGACCTCGCGAGCACCGGTGGCCTTCGTGCAGGCGGTCAGTTCCGCTATCGGCATTCCAGTGTCGATCTTCCAATATCCACTGGCGTCCGGATTTGGCTACTCACCGGAGACGCTGGCGAAGATCGCAGCGCTCGACGGCGTCATCGCCATCAAGGAGGGCAGCGACAGCATCTTCGCCTATGACGAGAATCGCCGGGCGGTGAAGCGGGCCGATCCCTCCGTTGCGATCCTGCCGTCGAACTTCAACTGGTTCCTGCCGCAGCTCGCCATCGGCGGCGACGGCATTCTCTCGGGCCTTGTCAGCCTCGCGCCGGATCTGTTCGTCGCGCTTTGGCAGGCGGCGCTCGCCGACGATCTCACCGCGCTGCGCGCGGTCAACGAGCGGCTCTATCCAATCGTCCGCGCGATCTATGGCCCGGCGCCGATCATGGACATGCACACGCGCATGAAAGTCGGGCTCAAGGCGCTCGGCTTGATCGGTAACGCCGATCCGCGGCCGCCGCTGCTGCCGGTCGTTCCGGCGTTGTGCGAGGCCATCGCAACGACGGTCGGTGCAGCGCGCGCGACCGGCGACATTCGTCTGGCGTGAGGGACGAACCCGTGGCCGACGAAGCCTTCATTCACATCGTGCGGGTCGACATCGATCCCGAGCACGAGGCCGCGTTCAACGCCTGGTACGAGCAGAGGCATTTCCCTGATTTGCTCGCCTGTCCCGGCTGGCTGTCCGCAAAGCGCTTCGTCTCGATCGGCGACGGGCCGAAATACGCCGCGATGTACGAAGTCGCGGGACGATGGGCGTTCGAAACGCCGGAGTTCCTGAAGGTGAAGGGCTTCGGTCCGTTCGAATCCCTGGTGAAGAACTTCATGCGAATCCAGCTCAGGCCGATGTCGGGACCGGCTTGAGGGGGCGAAGACGATGCTGCCTGTCGTGTCGTGAGATCCGGCCGGCCGCATCCAACAAACATTGAGGGGAATCCCGGGCGAGGGACTGCATCGGTCATTGGCGTCTTACTGGAGGTATCACATGCTCTCGACACTGCTTCGCCTGAGTGCGGCTGCCGCACTCGCTCTTGCATCCACGGCTGCGCATGCGGCCTGTACGCCTGGGATCACCGACGACAATCTGATTGCGCCCGGGAAGTTGCAGCTCTCGATCAATCCGACCAACCCGCCGCAGCAATTCGTCGACAAGGACGGCCAGTTGCAGGGCCTCAACGTGGAACTCGCCGCCGAGCTCGGCAAGCGGTTGTGTCTTCCGGTCGAACTCGTCCGGATGGATTTTCCGGCGATGATACCGGCCATGGCCGCGGGCCGCATCGACGGCATCGACACCGGCATGTTCTGGACCGAGGAACGTTCGAAGCTGATGTACATGGTGCCGTACGCCATTCAGGCGATTTCGGTCGTGGTTGCGCCCGACAGCGGCACAAAAATTGCTACCGAAAATGATCTGATCGGAAAAACATCCGCCGTCGAGGTCAGCACCTACCAGATGAATTGGCTCAAGAAGCTCAGCGATGCGAGCGTGGCGAAGGGCGGCGCAGCCGTCGAGATGCGGACCTTCCCCACCGCCACCAACGTCGTCAGCGCGCTGCTGGCCGGCCAGGTGGACAACGCGCTGCTCGTCGATAGCGTGGCGCGCGATCTCACGGGCCGCGGTCGCGTCAAGGAAGTGCTGAGCGGGCTCGGCACGGCGCGCACCACGCTCGGTTTCCGCAACAAGACGGTGGTCGATGCCGTCGTCAAGGCGCTGAACGCCATGCGTGCCGACGGCAGCTACCAGGCGCTGTTCGACAAGTTCGGCCTGACCAGCATGCCGGCCGATCAGCCGCTTGCGATCGCCGGCCCGGGTCCGGCCTGATACCTACGGAGACGAGCCGATGAGCCATTTCAGTCCGACGGCCGCCGTCAACTACTTCTTCAACTACTTCCTGATGAAGGGGGTGCTCGTCACCATCGGCCTGACGGTGGCGGCGGTCATCGGCGGATTGATCCTCGGCATGGGCATCGCGTTGATGCGCATGTCGTCCAACCCGGTGCTGTCGGGCGCGTCGCGCTTCTACATCTGGTTCTTCCGCGGCACGCCGCTGCTGATCCAGCTCGTGGTGATCTACAGCGGCTTGCCGCAGCTGGGGATCAAGTTCTCCGTTATCACCTGCGCGCTGGTCGGCCTGATCCTCAACGAGGCGGCCTACCTCGCCGAGATCGTGCGCAGCGGCTTCATGGCCGTTTCGGCGGGACAGCGCGAAGCCGCCTGGGCGCTCAGCCTGTCGCCCTGGGTGACGTTCCGCCGGGTGACCCTGCCGCAGGCGTTCCGGCTGATGATCCCGCCGCTCGGCAACTCCATCAACTCGCTCTTGAAGGCGACGTCGCTCGCCTCCGTGATCTCGGTCGAGGAGCTCATGCGCCGCAGTGACATGCTGATGCAGGAGCATTTCCAGATCCTCGAAGTCTATGCGGCGGCCACGGCCTATTACCTGATCCTCACCTCGGTCTGGGATGCGGTTCAACGCCGGCTGGAGAAGCACTTTGGTCGGTCGAGCGCTGCGAAGTCGAGGCGCGTCGCGGCGAGGGCGCCGGTTACGCAGGCGGGTGTGGAGGCCCGGGCATGAGCGAGATGTCGATGAATGCGGCTAGCGGCGTCGAAGGTGCAACGCAGCTCCGCGATGTGCCTGCGGTTCGCATGGAGGCCGTCTACAAGCACTATGGCGACTTCACCGCGCTGGACCAGGTCGATCTCAGGGTCGCCAAGGGCGAGAAGATTGTGGTCTGCGGTCCCTCCGGCTCGGGCAAGTCGACGTTGATCCGCTGCATCAATCACATCGAGAAGCACGACGAGGGCCTCATCTACGTCAACGGCGTCGAGCTCGATCGCCAGCGCAAGAACATCGACGCGGTCAGGCGCGACACCGGCATGGTGTTCCAGAGTTTTAATCTGTTTCCGCACATGACCGTGCTGGAGAACTGCATCCTGGCCCCGATGACCGTGAACAGCATGAGCGAGGCAGAAGCCAAGGACCTCGCCATGCATTTCCTGACAAAAGTCCGCATTCCGGACCAGGCCGAAAAATTTCCCGGGCAGCTCTCGGGCGGCCAGCAGCAGCGCGTCGCGATCGCACGCGCGCTGTGCATGCGGCCGAAGATCATGCTGTTCGACGAGCCGACCTCCGCGCTGGACCCCGAGATGGTCAAGGAGGTGCTGGAGACCATGAAGAAGCTGGCGGAGGAGGGCATGACCATGCTGTGCGTGACGCACGAGATGGGCTTCGCCCGCGAGGTCGCCGACCGCATCGTGTTCATGAACGAGGGCAAGGTTGTGGAGCAGGCCGTACCGGAGGAGTTCTTCCAGCATCCGAAGTCCGAACGGGCGCGGACGTTCCTCGACCAGATCATTCACTAGCGGGCGCGGCGGCGGTGTCCGGCGAGATGACGCAAACATTCAGCGATCGCCTTCGCGGCATTCATGCCGCCACGATCGTGCCGATGACGCCCGATTTCGAGATCGATGAGACAAGACTGGCGGATCATGTGGCCTCGGTCGCGTCCACGCCGGGCATCAATGGCCTCCTGGTCAACGGCCATGCCGGTGAGAATTTTGTGCTGTCGCTCGCCGAAAAACAGCGCGTGGTGGAGCTGGCGCGCGAGTACGCTCCGAAAGACTGCCTGATCGTCTCTGGCGTCAATCACGAATCGAGCCTGGAGGCCGCGCGCGAGGCGGCTGTGCTGGAGCGGGCGGGCGCGGACGGGCTTCTGGTGTTTCCTCCCAACAGCTGGGCGCTCGCACACGCCGATGATTGTGTCATCGCACATCACCGCCATATCCGCGATGCCACCACCGTGCCGCTGATGCTCTACGCCGCGCCGGTCGGTGCGGGTGCCATGGCTTATGCATCGTCGCTGCTGGAGCAACTGGTTGCCGACCCTCGCTTCGTTGCGATCAAGGAGGGCAGCTGGGAGGTCGCGACTTACGAACAGAATCTGCGACTGATCCGCAAGCTGCGGGCGGAGTTCGTCGTGCTCGGCTCGGGAGATGAGCACCTGCTGACGAGCTATCTCGTCGGCTCGGCCGGCAGCCAGGTCAGCCTTGCCTGCGTCGTGCCGGAGCTTGTCGTCAGCCTCTGGAATGCGGCTGAAGCCGGTGATTGGGAGCAGGCGCGGGCCGCGCACGAGAAGCTCTATCCGCTTGCGGTCGCGATCTATCGCGATGCGCCGGGAGGACGCGCGACGGTGCGGCTCAAGGCCTGCCTGAAATTGCTTGGGCGTCTTTCATGCGACGCGGCGCGACCGCCGCAGCCACCGGCAACTTCAAATGAGTTGCGGGCACTCGAGCAAGCGCTGCGGATCGCCGGCGCGCGCTGAAGCCTGATGGCTTTTGGTTGACTCGATCTCGCGGCGGGATCGGTCACCTCTCCCGCTTGCGGGAGAGGTCGGCGCACTTGCGCCGGGTGAGGGTTCTATCCTCTTGGCGAATCCCACCGCGGAGACACCCTCTCCCCAACCCTCTCCCGCAAGCGGGAGAGGGAGCGTACCTGCCTCGCGGCTCGCAGTCAGACCTAACTTCATCATCTTCTAAGCCGCGAAGAACGGATTGGCCGGCCGCGCAAGGCCGAGGTGATCCCGCAGCGTCGTCCCCTCATAGTCCGCGCGGAACAGCCCACGCTCCTGCAGGATGGGTACGACGAGCTCGACGAAATCCTCGAACCCTTCGTGGAAATAAGGCGGCATGACGTTGAAGCCGTCGGCGGCGTGCTGCTCGAACCAGAGCTGGAGCGTATCGGCGATGCGCTCGGCCGAGCCGCACAGCACCCAATGGCCGCGGGCGGCGGCGGTGAGGTTGTAGAGATCGCGCAGCGTCATGTTCTCGCGGCGGCCCTTGGCGAGCATGACGCTGGCGAAACTGTGATAGCTGTCGGACGGTGCGATGTCCGGGATCGGCCCGTCGAGATCGTAGGCCGACATGTCCCGGCCGAAGCGATCGGACAGGATCGCGAGCGCATTGCTGCCGCTGACAAAGCTCTGGAGCACGTTGAGCTTCTCGAACGCCTCCTTGTCGGTGCGGCCGACGACGGGCATCACGCCCGGCAGCACCGTGACGTCGTCGGCTTTGCGGCCGAACGCCGGCAGTCGCGTCTTCAGCGACGTGTAGCCGGCCTTGGCCTCCTCGATATCCTGCACCACCGAGAACACGATATCGGCGGTGCGCGCGGCGAGCGCCTGTCCGGCCTCGGAGCCGCCGGCCTGAAGCACGACGGGGCGACCTTGCGGGCTGCGGCCGATGTTGAGCGGGCCCTTTACCTTGAAGAAGGCGCCGTCATGGTCGATCGGGCGGAGTTTTGCCGGATCGATGTAGACGCCACTGCTGCGGTCGGCGACGATGGCGTCATCCGCCCAGCCGTCCCACAGGCCCTTGACCACGTCGAGGAATTCGCCGGCCATCTCGTAGCGGCGGGCGTGGTCGGGATGGGTGGTGCCGAAATTCGCAGCGGTCGCCGGATTGGCCGTCGTCACCGCATTCCACGCCGCGCGGCCCCTGGAGATGTGGTCGAGCGAGGCGAACACGCGCGCGACCGAGAACGGATCGCTGTAGGTGGTCGAGACGGTGGCGCCGAGCCCGATATGGCTGGTCGAAGTCGCGAGCGCAGCCAGCATCGTCAGCGGCTCGAGCCGCAGCGTGTAGGAGGGATGGGCGGCGGCATCGGCATAGAGATTGTCGCCCATGAAGATCAAGTCGAACTTGCCGCGCTCGGCGGTGCGGCCGATCTCCTGGATCGCCGCAAAGTCCTGGAAGCTGTCGACCGCGCCTGGATAGCGCCAGCCGGCGACGTGGCTGCCGGTTCCCAGGATAAACAGGCCGAGATGCATCTGTCGTTTCATGGCGTCATGTCCAGAACAGGATCTTGCGTTCGAGGAAACCGATCAGGCCGAAGAAGGCGAGGCTCGCCGCCGATGCGACGAAGATCGCCGCCCAGACCTGGACGAAGTCGATCTGGAGCACGGCTTGGTAGATCACCCAGCCGAGCCCGCCATGTGCACCGAGCATCTCGGTGACGATCGCGACGATCACGCTGCGCACCGTCGAGACGCGCATGCCGGCGAGCAGCAGCGGCAGGGCCGTCGGCAGGCGCAGGCGCCACAGCACACCGAAGCGGCTTGCGCCAAAACTCTTCATGAGATCGACGGCGCGGCGGTCGACACGGTCGAGCCCGGCCAGCATCGAGAGCAGGATGGTGAAGCTCACCGCCATCGCCACCATCACGATCTTCGAGCTGACGCCGATGCCGAACCAGAGCAGGATCAGCGGCGAATAGCCGACCACGGGCACCGAATTGATCGCGGTGGCCAGCGGCAGGATCGCGCTGCGAAGTGCCGGAACCAATGCGATTGCGACGGCGAGGCCGATACCGATCAGGCATCCGAGCCCGTAGCCGACCAGCGCTTCGAGCAGGGTGTAACCGGCAGCGTCGATGAGCGTCGCGCGCTTGGACCAGAGGCCGGCGAGGATGTCGGTGACGGCGGGCAGGACATAGGCCGGCAGATGCAGTCCGCGCGCTGCGCCTTCCCAGCACGCGACCAGGAGGACGGCGCCCAGGATGCCGCGCTGGACGGAGAGCGAAGGTGAGGCAAGCGCGCGGCTCATTGCTCGGCGCTCCAGAATACCAGCCGTCGCTCCACCGCGGCGACCACCGCATAGAAGCCGGTGCCGAGCAGCGCCGCGGCGAGCAGGGCGGCCCAGATCGCGACGACATTCTCGGTGAACATGGCCTGGAGCAGCAGCACGCCGAGCCCGGTGGTGTCGCCGAACCATTCGCCGACGATGGCCCCGACGAGGCTCAGCGATGCGGCGAGCCGCAGCGCGACGAAGATTTGCGGCAGTGCGGTTGGAAGCTGCAAGCGGAGCAGGAGCTGGCGGTTGGAGGCGCCAAAGCTGCGCATCAGGGCGATCTGCTTGGGATCGACGGTTTCGAAGCCCAGCAGCGTGTTCACCGTCACCGGAAAGAAGGTCAGATAGAACGCAATGATCGCCTTGGCGAGCAGCGTATTGCCAAACCACAGCACCACGAGCGCCCCGAAGGCGATGACCGGAATCGTCTGCGACACCACGAAGATCGGAAACACCATCTCGCGCAGCGCGCGGATGCGGAAGAACACGACGCCCATGAGCACGCCGAACGCCCCGCCCGAAGCAAAGCCGATCAGCGTTTCGGCGAGTGTACGCAGGAAGCCGTCGACATAGGCGCGAGGCGTCGCCGCGATCGCCATCAGGATCGTGCTGAGGCGCGGCAGGTAATAAGGCCGGATGCCGAACAGCTGCACCGAGCCTTCCCAGATCACCGCCGCAATCGCAAGGCCCAGCAGGAGCCGGACCAGCTTGCGCAACGAAGCCGGCATCGCGATGCGCTGCGCAGCAACCCAGCTCTTGCCAAGCGATGCCGCCGAAGGGCTGCTCACGGCAGCCGGTCCGCCAGCGGAACGCTCTGGATGAAGCTTGCATCATACGCGGCGGCAAGATCCAGCGGCTTGGAAATGACGCCGTACTTCAGGAAGAAGTCGTGGGCGGTCTTGACCGCGTCGGCATCGATCCAGAACATGCCGTTCTTCGCCGCGGCGCCAGCGGTCATCAGGCGCTTTACCTCGGTGAGCATGAACTCCTGCTGCGCGCGGTCGAGCGTCGGAGCCGCGGCCATCACGGTATCGACGGCACCCTTGGGGTCTGCGAAGGCGTCCTTCCAGCCTTTGAGAGAAGCGCGCAGGAACGCCTTGACCAGCTCAGGCTTCTCCTTGGCGGTCGCCTCGGCCACGATCAGCGTGTCGCGCGGGAAGGTGATGCCGTAGTCCTCGGCGACGAAGGTCTTCAGGCTGTCCTTCGGCATGCGCGACTGGATGGTGTAGAACTCGTTGTAATAGGTCGCGGTGACCACATCGACGCTGCCGTCGACGAAGGGTGTCACCGAAACCTGCTGCGGCTGGATCTTCAGCTCATCCGGCTTGATGCCTTCCTTGGCCAGCATGCCGTTCAGCACATGGTTGGCGCCGGTAAACCAGGTGGTGACGGTCTTGCCCTTGAAATCCTGGATCGTCTTCACCGGCCCGTCCTTGCGGGTGACGAAGATGAAGGGCGTGATCTGGTGCGACACGCCGATGCAGACGATCGGCAGTCCCTTGTCACGCGCCGCGAACACGCTGTCGGTGCCGCCGGACAAGCCGAACGTGTCGGCGCCGGTCGCGACCAGGTTCTCGGTGAGCAGGTTGGGTCCGCCGGGATTGATGGTGAGGTCGATGCCCTCGGCCTTGTAGTAGCCCTTGGCGGCCGCAACGTAGAATCCGGCGAACTGCGCCTGCGGCAGCCATTTCAGGCGCAGGCTTGCCTTCTGCAATTCAGCGGCGGGCGCGGCCGTGACAAGCGAGCCGGTCGCCAGTGCGATGGCGGAGAGGGCGAAGAAGGCGTGGCGTCGGCTCAACATGGTCAAACTCCAGGCGGTGAAATCAATTGCGGTAGGACGGATCGGTGCGGTCGAGCTGGCGCATCAGCGCCGGCCACTCGCGTTCGCCGGGCACGAGGATGTCGCCCTGCAATTCCCAGAACTGGCGCGCGGCTTTCTCGCAGACCTCGTGCGGCGGCATCACCAGCTTGGCGCCGGCTGCGGCCGCCGCCTGCATCTGGAGCTGGATCCGCGCGGCGCGTTCGAAATAATACAGCAGCATGAAGGCCTCGCCCGGCGTCCGTCCGACGGTGAGGATGCCGTGATTGCGCATCAGCATCACCTTGTGCGGGCCGAGGTCGCGCACCAGGCGAACCTGCTCGTCGAGGTCGATGGCGACGCCTTCGTAGTCGTGGAAGGCCTGGCGGTCGTAGAAGCGCATCGCGAACTGGCTGAGCGGCAACAGGCCTTTCTCTTGCCCTGAGACCGCGACGCTCGCGTCGGAATGGGTGTGCAGCACGCAGGCCGCGTCGTGGTTCGCGGTGTGGATCGCGGCATGGATGACGAAGGCCGCGACGTTGACGGCATGCGGCGTGTCGTCGAGCTTGTTGCCCTTGGTGTCGATCTTCACCAGGCTGGATGCCGTGATCTCGTCGAACAGCAGGCCGTAGGGATTGATGAGGAACTGGTCCTCGTGGCCGGGCACGCGCAAGGAGATGTGGTTGTAGATCAGGTCGTCCATCCCGAGCTTGGCGACCATGCGATAGCAGGCCGCGAGCTTGATCCGGGCATCCCACTCGGCCGGTTCGATGCCGCGCGGCGCGGCTTGCGGCGCTGACATCGCATTCACGGCGTCTTCTCCTGCGCGATGGAGGATTGGAACGACTTCATGCTTTCCTCCTCGATGGCGTCGAGCAGCGTGCGCTTGAGGCGCACGAATTCCGGAGAGGTGACGATCTCGGGCCGGCGCGGGCGGGGCAGGTCGACGACCTGTTCGAGCTTCACCGAGCCGGGACGCGCCGTCATGACCAGCACGCGGTCGCCGAGGAAGATCGCCTCGTCGACGTCATGGGTGATGAAGAGAATGGTGCGGCGGTATTTCTGCCAGACGTCGAGCAGCCAGCGCTGCATCATCGCCCGCGTCAGCGCATCGAGCGCGCCGAACGGCTCGTCCAGCAGCATCAGGTCGCGTTCGAACAGGAAGGTGCGCATCAGGGCGACGCGCTGGCGCATGCCGCCCGACAATTGGTTGGGATATTGCTTCTCGAAGCCGGCGAGCCCGAACTCGGGCAGCATCTTCAGCGCCTTTGCGCGCGCCTGCTCGCGCGGCATGCCCTCGACCTCGAGCGCGAGGATGGCGTTGTCGACGACATTGCGCCAGGGAAACAGCAGGTCGCGCTGCGGCATGAAGGAGACGCGGCCGAGCAGGTCGGCGGCGTGGCAGCTCTTGCCCTCGAAGCGCAGGATGCCGCCGGCGTCGGGCTCTTCCAGGCCGGCGACAATATTAAAGAGGGTGCTCTTGCCGCAGCCGCTCGGGCCGACGACGGTGACGAACTCGCCGGGGGCGACGCTCGCCTGAAGTCCGGACAGTGCCGCAACGGAGCCGAAGGTCTTGTCGATCGCGCGCAGCTCGAGCAGCGGCTCAGGCTTCGGGTGAGCCTGCGGGGCCTCGATGGCCGGTCCGGGATCGGGGAGGCGGGCAGCCTGCACCGGGATGTCCTTGTATAATGGCGGCGGCCATTCGCATACGAAAGCGGACCGCGTCGAAATCTCTTAGCAACTCGTGTGCCAGTGCGATTTCGCGGCAAATCAGGCATAAGATTTGCGAGTTGGCAGGTGGATATCCCGGAGATGCACGCGTCTCCGCCAGAAAATCGGCCGGTTCACTGGAAGATTGGTGCCATTTTGTATACGTATATCGATATCGGAGAAACATGATGGCGGATATTGGTGCACATGCCGGAGGCAGGCGCGTGAAAAATGGGCACGAAACCCTGGCCGCAGGCCCCGGCATGACGCTCGCCGAGAGCCTGCGCCAGAAGCTCGAAGGGGCGATCGCGGCGGGGCATCTCGAGCCGGGCAGCCGGCTCGACGAGCAGGAGATCGCCCAGCGCTTCGGCGTCTCGCGCACGCCGGTGCGGGAGGCATTCCGTCTGATGGCCGCCAACAATCTGGTCGAACTGCGCGGCCGGCAAGGGGCGACGGTCCGCAGCATCAAGGCGCAGGCGCTGATCGAGATGTTCCAGGTCATGGCGGAGCTGGAAGGGCTCTGCGCGCGGCTCGCCGCGCGGCGCGTCTCCCAGGCCTGGGGGACTGAAATTGGCGAGATTCACCAGCGGCTTGTGGCGGCAGGTGAAACCGGCGATATCGATGTTTTCTACGACATCAACCAGGAATTTCACGAAGCGATCTACGAAGCCTCGCGCAACGCCTTCCTGGTCGAGCAGACCCGCAAGCTGCGCAACCAGGTGGCGGCGTATCGCCGCCGGGTGACGCGCATGCCGAACCGGATCGCCGACACCGTTCGCGAGCATGAGGCGATCATGCAGGCGATCCTGACCCACGATCCGGAGCGGGCGCACAGCGCCATGCGGGACCACGTCAACCTGCTCGGCGACAATCTTCTGGACTTCCTCGCCGCCTTCGAATGACCCTCGGGTCGCTTGGTATGCAAATTGCTAGACCTTGTATATCTAGCTTGCATCCTGGAGACCCGGAGTGGACCTGAAGCTGACGAACAAGACCGCCCTGATCACCGGCGCGTCGAAAGGAATTGGACTTGCGGTGGCCGAGCTCTTCGCCGCGGAGGGCTGTCACCTGCATCTGGCCGCCCGCAATGGCGAGGCCATGCTCCAGGCCAAGCGTGATCTGGAAGCCCACTTTGGCGTGAAGATCACCATCCACGCGCTCGACCTGTCGAGCACGGCCGCGATGGAGAAGCTCGCGGCCGAGGTCGGCGACATTGACATCCTCGTCAACAATGCCGGCGACATCCCGGCCGGCTCGCTGGAAATCCTCGATGATGCCGCCTGGCGGCGCGGCTTTGATCTCAAGGTGTTCGGCTACATCACGCTGTCGCGTCTTTATTATCCGCGCATGAAGGGCAAGGACGGCGTCATCATCAACATCATCGGCAATTCCGGCGAGAACTGGGACGCGAGCTATATCGCGGGCTCGACCGGCAACGCGGCGCTGATGTCCTTCACCAAGGCGCTCGGCGGCCGCAGCCTCGATCACGGCGTGCGCGTTGTCGCGGTCAATCCGGGACCGGTTGCCACCGACCGCATGCTCAAGATCATGAAGCGCAAGGCGATCGACATGCTCGGCGACGAAAGCCGCTGGGAGGAGCTGTTCGACAAATATCCCGGCAAGCGCCCCGCGACGTCGGAGGAGGTCGCCGATCTCGTCGCCTTCCTGTCCTCGCCAAGGTCCGGCTACATCACCGGCACCGTGGTGACGATCGACGGCGGCATCGCCGCGCGCGGCTCGGTGATCTGAGGCCTCGATGTCGAAGCCTCAATCCGCGGCACTGGTCCGCAACCGCTATTTCGACGAGCTCTCGGCGACGCCGGGGCTCTACTGGCTCGGGCAGAACACCAACCATATCGAGAGCCACCCCGCCGTGCGCGAGGCGATGCTGCGCTCGATCGAGGCTGGCGAGTTCAATGCCTATGCCCCGCCGCTCGGCTTCGAGGCGCTGCGTGCCGCGATCGTCGCCGACCTCGGTGTGCCCGGCGCAGAGGCGCTGGTGACCGAGGGCGGCGTCAACGCGCTGGCGATGATCTGCCGTGCGCGCTGCAAGCCCGGAACGACGCTGGTGACGACCGATCCGACCTGGAAATGGCCGTGCCTGTTCGCGCGCCAGCAGGGCGCCGAAGTGATCGAAATTCCGATCTACGATCCGGCCTGCAACTACCGCCTGACGCCCGAGGCGTTGAAGGCGAATGTCGACGAGCGCACCGCGATCATCTATCTCGTCGATCCCAACAATCCGCTCGGCATTCGCAACACCCGCGAGGAGATCGAGAGCTTCGCGGCGATCGCGCGCGATTGCGGCGCGCTG
Organism: Bradyrhizobium sp. B025; assembly: GCF_042257955.1. Taxonomy (NCBI): domain Bacteria; kingdom Pseudomonadati; phylum Pseudomonadota; class Alphaproteobacteria; order Hyphomicrobiales; family Nitrobacteraceae; genus Bradyrhizobium; species Bradyrhizobium sp. B025. The sequence continues at coordinate 2,941,673 of NZ_CP170150.1, forward strand.
CTGGTGCACGACTGCACCTACCGCGATTTCGCCGACGGCCACACCCCGTCGCTCCACGTGGCGCCGCAAGGCTCGGTGGTCTCGACCAGCTTTTCGAAATGGCTCGGGCTTGCCGGCCTGCGGATCGGCGCTCTGGTCGCCGCGCCGGACCTGTTCGAGGAACTGGCGCTGACATCCACGAGCGTGCTCGGTGCGAGCGTGATCGCCCAGCGTGCGGCGCAGGCGGGACTTTCCGTCAAGGCTGAGTGGATGAAGAAGGTCCGCAGCACCGACCGGTCCAACAAGGCGATGATCCAGGGGGCGGCGGCCGCGATCGAAGGGCTGGCGCTGCCGATCATGCCCTCGCACGGAAACTTTCTGGTGCTGGAGACCATCGCAGCGGGCATCCGTCCCGAGGCGCTGGTCGAGTGCTATCGCCGCCAGGGCATCATGATCCGCCAGGGCACGTATCATACGCAGCGCTTCGGCGACCGCTTCGTCAAGATCAGCACCTCCGTGCCGCAGGCGTGGGTCGAAAAGCTCTGCACGCTGCTGCCGGACATGGTTGCGCAGGCGCGCACGCTCAACGACCTGCCGCCGCAATTCTAGGGAATATGCCGATGACGATGATCACCACCAAAGACGGTGTGAAGCTCCATGTGGAAGAGGCGGGCGCGGGCACGCCGATCCTCTTCATCCATGAATTCGGCGGCAATCACGAAAGCTGGGAGCCGCAGCTGCGCTATTTCAGCCGGCGCCATCGCTGCATCACATACGCCGCGCGCGGCTATCCGCCGTCGGATGTGCCCGACAGCGTGGAAGCCTATTCGCAGGCGATTGCCGCGGACGATGCGGTCGCCGTGCTCGACGCGCTCCGAATCGAGAAGGCGCACATCGTCGGCCTGTCGATGGGCGGTTTCTGTACGGTGCATTTCGGCCTGCGCACGCCGGAGCGTGCCTTGTCGCTCACGGTGGCCGGCGCAGGCTATGGCTGCGAGAAGGAATTTGAGGACTATTTTCGCGGCGTCTCGCTCGAAGTTGCCGACAATTTCGAGAAGCAGGGCGCCAAGGAATTTTCGAAGATCTACGCGCTCGGCGCGAGCCGGGTGCAGTTCCAGAACAAGGATCCGCGCGGCTGGAAGGAATTCGCCGATCGCCTTGCCACCCATTCCGACCGCGGCGCCGCCAACACCATGCGCGGGGTCCAGGCACGGCGGCCGTCCTTCTACGATCTCGAAGACGGCCTGAAGAACATGATGGTGCCGACGCTGGTCGTCGTCGGCGACGAGGACGATCATTGTCTCCAGCCCGGCATCTTCCTGAAGAAGACCATTCCGGCCTGCGGTCTCTCGGTCTTCCCCAAGACCGGCCACACGCTCAATCTCGAGGAGCCGGCGGCGTTCAACGCGCTGCTTGCCGAGTTCATCGCCCAGGTCGAGGCCGGGCGCTGGCTGCCGCGCGATCCGCGCGCGCTGCCGGGCCAGATCATGCGCACGAAGTAGGTCGATGGGATCGAGCACCTTGATCAACGCCGATCGGCTCTGGACGCGCCTGATGGCGCTCGCCGAGATCGGCGCGACGCCCGCCGGCGGGGTGAACCGTCAGGCACTGAGTGACGGCGAGATTGCCGCCTGGCGCCGTGCTATCGGCTGGGCGCGCGAGGCGGGCTTGACGCCGTCGACGGATGCCGCGGGAAACCTGTTCCTGACGCTGGCCGGGCGCGATCACGCCGCGTCGCCGGTTCTGCTCGGCAGTCATCTCGACAGCCAGCCGACCGGCGGGAAATTCGACGGCGCGGCCGGTGTCATGGCGGCGTTAGAGGCGGCGGTCTCGCTCGCCGAGCAAAGTGACAGGCCGGCACGCGATGTCATCGTCGTCGCCTGGATGAACGAGGAAGGCTCGCGCTTCGCGCCGGGCATGATGGGTTCGGAGGCCTTTACCGGCGAACGCAATATGGATGCGATCCGCGCCGCGCGCGATGCCGACGGCATCAGCGTCGGCGAAGCGCTCGACCGCCTCCACCAGGCTTTCCCTGATGTGCCGCACAGGCCACTCGGCTTCGCGGCCGGAGCGTATCTCGAATTGCACATCGAGCAGGGACCATTGCTCGAGGCAGCCGACTGCGCGATCGGGGTCGTCACGGGCATCCAGGGCAAGAAGACGTTTCAGGTGGTGGTCGAGGGCGCCGAAGGACACGCCGGCACGCTGGCGCAGCAGGAGAGGCGGGATGCGCTCGCGGCCTTTGCGCGGATGGCGGCGGCGCTCCATGCCGAGATCGGCACGGTCGATGACGACATCAAGTTCACCATCGGCCGTGTTGCCGTGGTTCCGAACGCGCCGTCGGTGGTGCCTTCGCGCGTCAGCTTCAGCATCGATCTGCGTCATCCTGATAATGCGGTGCTCGATGCCGCGGGCGCGCGCATCGCGGCTCTTTGCCAGCAGAACGCCGCACCGTGCGCGGTCACGGTGACACCGCTCGTCGATGCGCCGTCAAACGCCTTCGATCCGCGCCTGCGGGCGAGCATTGCGGAAGCCGCGCGAGAGCAGGGGCATTCCGCCATGGAGATCCTCTCCGCCGCCGGTCACGACGCCCGCCATCTTGCCAAGATCTGTCCCGCCGCGATGATCTTCATCCCGTGCCGCGACGGCGCAAGCCACGTTGAGCACGAATGGGCTGAGCCCGATCATGTTGCCGCCGGCGCCTCCGTATTGGCCCAGGTGCTGCGCGAGCTGGCGTTTGCGCCTGGCATTGCGGTGTGAGGACGCCGATGCAGGACGTGGCCCCACAGGACTACCGCGATGCGATGGCCTGTCTCGGCGCGGCCGTCAACATCGTGACCACAGACGGCAGCGCGGGGCGCGCCGGATTTACCGCATCCGCCATTTGCAGCGTCACCGACGATCCGCCGACGCTTCTGGTCTGCATCAACCGCGGCTCCTCTGCCTACTCCAGCGTGACGCGCAACGAGGTGGTGTGCGTCAACGTGCTCTCGGCCCGGCATGAGCCGCTGTCCCGGCTGTTCGGCGGCAAGGTGCCCGCCGACGAACGGTTTGCCGCGGCCGCGTGGTCGACGCTCGCAACCGGTGCGCCGGTGCTGGCCGACTGTTCCGCCGCGTTCGACTGCCGGATTGCCGATATCGTCAATGTCGGTACGCATGACGTGCTGTTCTGCCGCGTCGTGGCCCTGCAAAGATCCGGTTGCACCGACAATCTGATCTATTTCGGCCGCGCCTACCACACGGTCGGGGTGACCGATCCAACCGAGGCTGGACCGGAATCCGCTCTTGACGCATCCTGAGGTGAGGCTGGCGATCGCCGGCCGTTCCAACAATCACCTCTGCGCGATGGACAAGAGCCGTCAACCGAACAAGCGCGTATCTCTCGCGGGGATGCATATCGACCGGGCGTCGGCCGTGCCGCTGCACTTGCAGATCGCGGCCCACATCCGCGGCTGCATTCTGCGCGGCGTCTTTCCGGCCGGAACGCAATTTCTGGGCTCGCGGGAGATCGCGCGGGAGTTGGGCTGCTCGCGCACGGTGGTGTTGACCGCGTGGGATCTGCTCTACGCCGAGGGCTATCTTGAATCGACCCCGCGCGGCAGCGTCATGGTGGCGTCAGTCGCAACACCGCACGCGGAGCCGCCGTCGGTGGCGTCGCCCGCGGCCGTGCCCGCCCATATGTCGAAGCGCTGGCAATCACTGCTGGCGTTCGACTACGAGACCAACTGGCCGTCGGAGTTCAGTCCCGGCGCACCTGATATCTCGACGTTCCCCTTCAAGGACTGGTCGCGCCTGCTGCGCCAGACCTGGCAAAATCCGAGGGAGCAGGAGTGCCTCGATCTCCCTCCCGAAGGCCATCCGCGCCTGCGCAGCGAGATCGCAAATTTCCTCGGCTCGGTGCGCGGGCTGGTCTGCTCGCCGGAGGAGGTCGTCGTCACGTCAGGCACATCGGGGGCGCTCGATTTCTGTAGCCGGATGATCCTCGATCCCGGCGACGAGGTCTGGGTCGAGGAGCCCGGCTTTGTCGAGGCCCGGTGGGCGCTCACGGCGGCCGGCGCCAAGCTGGTTCCGGTTCCGGTCGACGACAAGGGGCTGGTGGTCTCGGAAGGGATTCGACGCGCGCCGGGTGCCCGGCTGATCGTGGTCACGCCGTCGCATCAATATCCGCTCGGCGTCAGCATGGGCCTGGAGCGGCGTCTCGAGCTGCTCGACTGGGCCAACAAGAACGATGTCTGGGTGATCGAGGACGACTACAATTCGGAGTTCAGGCACCAGGACAGCATGATCGCCTCCTTGCGTTCGCTCGATCGCGAGGGGCGGGTGATTTATTTCGGCACCTTCTCGAAGATCATGATGCCGAACCTGCGGCTCGGCTACATCGTCGCCAACAGGCATTTCATCGATGGCTTCTCCAGGGGCCGCGCGCGGATCGACGTCCATACCTCCGGCGTCGGTCAGCTCGCGCTCGCCGAATTCATGCGGGAGGGGCATCTGCTGCGGCACCTGCGCGGGATGCGCCGGGCCTATGCCACCAGGCGCAAGGCGCTGATCGATGCGATCGCCACGCTGATGCCTGACGATCTGGCCGTGTCCGCGGCGGTGACCGGGCTGCATCTGGTGGCGCTGTTCACCGATGCGATGCGGGCGCGGATGAGCGACCGCGAAGCGGCCGCCGTCCTGAAGCAGGCTGGCATCCATGTGCAGCCGCTGTCGCAGAATTTTCTGAAGCAGCCGACGTTGCAAGGCCTGGTGTTCGGATACGGGCGGCTGCGCGTCGAGGATGCATCTCCGCTGCTTGCGAGAATCGCGGCTTGCATCGGCAGCGGCTCCCGCAATGCATCATCCGATCCGGCAATATCGTCTCGTACTGTTCGTACAATAAAGAGAGGCAGAGCCGATCGTGGTGCATAGCTCATAGGCACCCGACGATCCCACAGCGCCGTTCGATCGCCTGCAAATTAGACAGACGATTTCAGACGTTCGGATTGCAGCGCAGCAGGAGTTGCGATTTGCCCGGAGAATTCCGTGGTGCGCTGCACGTTTTTCGCGTGAGCCGGCCCGTGTTCGCGTGCTCTCTCTGCGGGCACGACTGCACCAAAACGTGCAGCAGGTGGCGTGGCGCACGGCGCCGGTCGCGCGCTGGTCTAGTGGTTTGCGACAACTTTGGCCCTATCCCGCGCCCATCGCTCTGTCGCACGCTCTCGGTCGGTGGCATGACAAGGGATGCATGATGAGCGCTCTGGTTTCGGCATTGGACGTTGCGATGAACGGCAAGGACCCGGCGTCCGGTTCGGACGTCACGCGTAGCTGATCCCTGCACATGAGCTCTTCCGAACATCACTGGGAAGTCGGCACCGATATCGGCGGCACCTTCACCGATATCATCGCGATCCGGCGCGACTCCGCGGAGGCGCGGATTGCGAAGGTGCCGTCGCGCCCGCAGGCGCCCGTTCAGGCGATGCTCGAGGCCATCGAGGCCGTCGGCCTGCGCAAGAGCGAGGTCAAGCGCTTCGTCCACGGCACCACCCGCGTGACCAACGCCATCGTCGAGGGCCGGCTGCCGAAGGTTGCGCTGGTCGCGACCGAAGGCTTTGCCGATGTGCTCGAGATCGCGCGCTATCGCCGCCGCGATCTCTATCGGCTCGACATTCCCCCGAAATCGCCGCCTCTGGTGCCGCCCGAACGATGCTTTGGACTCGCCGAGCGCCTCGATCACGAAGGCAGGGTGCTGAAGGCGCTTGAGGACGCCGAGATCGAGCGTCTGGTGGCCTGGCTCAAGCAGACCGGCGTTCAGAGCGTCGCGGTGGCCTTGCTGCACGCCTACGCCAATCCGGTGCATGAAAAGATTCTCGGCGAGCGGCTCAAGGACGTCGTCGCCCACGTCTCGCTGTCGCACGAGATCAATCCGGAGGCCCGCGAATATGAGCGGACTTCGGCAACCGTGTTCAACGCGGCCGCGATGCCGATCGCGGTGGAATATCTCAGCGAGCTGGAGCAGCGGTTGCCGATCGGAGCCGGCCTGCAGGTGTTTCATTCGGCCGGCGCCATGATCCCGATCTCGGCGGTGAAACGGCGGCCACTCGTGATGGCGATGTCGGGTCCTGCGGCCGGCGTCTCGGCCTCGGTCAGTATCGCGCGCCAGCTCGGCACGTCGCGCATGCTGACCTTCGACATGGGCGGCACCACGACCGACGTGTGCCTGATCGTGGACGGCCAGGCCGAGATGACCGACGGCCGCATGCTCGGCGACAAGCCGCTGCGCCAACCGATGCTCGCGGTTCATTCCATCGGTGCCGGCGGCGGATCGATCGTGCGCAACGGTCCGGGCGGCCTGATGGTCGGGCCGGAGAGCGCCGGCTCCGAGCCGGGGCCGGCCTGCTACGGCCGCGGCGGAACCGAGCCCACCATCACCGACGCCAACGCCGTGCTCGGCTATCTCAATCCCGAGACCAAGCTTGGCGATCGCATCGGCATCGACATCGAATCCGCCAAGCGCGTCATCGCGCCGATCGCGCAGGCATTGGGGCTGAGCCTGACCGAAACGGCGCTCGGCATCATCAAGGTCGCGAACGCCACGATGGCTCGGGCGCTCCGGCGCGTCACGGTCGAACGCGGCATCGACGGACGCGATTGCACGCTGCTCGCCTTCGGCGGCGGCGGACCGATGCATGCCGCGGGTCTTGCCGATCTCTACGGGATTGCAGCGGTCGTCGTGCCGAGCGCATCGAGTGCGTTCTCGGCGCTGGGCTGTCTTACCGCCGATTTCAGCTTCCTCCAACAGCAGACTCTTCGCGCGGCGCTTGAAGGGATCGACTTGGCGCGCGTGTCGGAGCGGATCGGGACGTTGATTGATGATGCCTCGGCGCCGCTGATTGCCAACGGTGTCGCCAGGGCAGAGATCCAGGTCGAGCTGGTGGCCTTGATGCGCTATGCGGCGCAGAACGACGCCATTCCGGTGCCGTTCGCACTGCCGCTCGACGTGGCTGGGCTCAAGAAGGATTTTCTGGCGCGGCATCACGAGCTCTTCGGCTATGCGACGAAGGAGAGCTGCGTCATCGAATCCGTGCGGGTGCAGGCGCGCCGCCCGTCGACGACCGTCGTCAGTCGGCCGGCGACAGCGGTGAGGGCCGTGTCCTCAGGTACGCGCACCTGCTCGTTCGACGGCTTCCACGAGATCGCGGCAGCAATCATCGACCGCGCCGCGCTGACGGAAACCGTGAACGGTCCCGCCATCATCGAAGACGCATGGTCAACGGTGGTGGTGCCGCCTGGCTGGCAGGCGAAGCCCGACGCCGCCGGCAACCTGTTCCTGACGCGGAGGGGCACATGAAGCTCGATCCGTTCGTCGTCGAAGTCATCAGGCACGGGCTTTCCGCCGCGGCCGAGGAGATGAGCCTGGTGATGACGCGCTCGGCCCGCTCGCCGCTGCTGCGCGAGGCCGGCGATCTGTCGTCCGCAATCACGGACGGTCGCGGCGGTCTGGTCGGGCAGGGCCGCGACATCCCGATCCATCTCGGCGCGATGGCCTACACCGTTCCGGAACTGCTGAAGGTCGTGCCGATCGAGACCCTGAACGACGGCGACGTGGTGATCTACAATGTCGGCGCGCTCGGCGGCAACCATCTCAACGACGTCAAGGTCGTGCGTCCTGTCTTCGTCGACGGCGAGATCGTCGCGTTCGCGGTCAGCCTCGCGCATTGGCCGGATATCGGCGGCACCTGGCCCGGCAGCTATTTCGCCAAGGCCATCGATACCTTCCAGGAGGCGATGCGCATTCCGCCGGTGCTGATCGCAACCTCAGCCGGCGTCAATACGCCGATCGTGCAGCTGCTCAAGGCCAACGTTCGCGATCCTGAGTCCTGCGAGGGCGATCTTTTGGCCCAGATCGCGGCGACCAAGGCCGGCGAGAAGCGCATCGTCGAGCTCTGCCGCGAGCACGGCAAGGCGGCTTTCACGGCAACGCAGTCGCGCCTGCACGATCTCTCCGAGATCGAGATGCGCGAGGCGCTGCGCGCGCTGCCGGATGGCGTCTACGAAGGCGAGGATTATCTCGACGACGGCAGCGAGAACAACGCGCCCGCGCGCATCCACGTCAAGATCACGATTGGCGGCGATGAGGCGACCTTCGACCTCTCCGGAAGCTGCGACCGCGTCTCGAACTTCTGCAACACGACGCCGTTCATGGCGCGTTCGGCCGTCGCCTATGCCGCGCGCATCATGAGCGGACGCGACATGAACCAGAATGCGGGTGCACTCCGGCCCCTGACCATCATCACGCGCCCGGGCTCGATCCTGGAGCCGGGCTGGATGGCTTCGGTTGCCGCCGGCAACCACGAGACGTCCATGCGCATCGTCGACGCGATTTTCCGCGCGATGCAAGACACGATCCCGGAACGTCTGTCGGCTGGGGGCGCGACCACCGCGGGCGTGCTGTTCTTTGCCGAACCGCGTCAAAGCGGTTCATGGAAGATGCTCTACGAGGTCCATGGCGGCGGCGAGGGCGCGCGGCACAATCGCGCCGGCATGTCGGCAACCCGGGTGCATCTCTCCAACACCTCGAACACGCCGGTCGAGGTGATCGAGGCGAACTACGCGATCCGCCTGGAGCAGCAGGCCATTCGCCGGCAGTCCGGCGGCGCGGGTGCCTATCCCGGCGGTGACGGTTCCGTCCGTACCTATCGCATCCTGGCGCCGGCGATGCATCTCACGACTTGCATCGAGCGCATGGTGATTCCGCCATTCGGCATGCAGGGCGGCGAGGCCGGCAAGACCTGCCGTATCTCGCTGATCCGGCAGGGGGCGCATGTTGCGATCGACGGCAAATCAAATCTGGTGCTGCAGCAAGACGATCTCGTCACGATCGAGATGTGCGGCGGCGGTGGCTACGGCGCCGCGGCTGCGGAGTGAGGGGACCCGCGATGAGCAGATTGTTGCGAACCGGACTGAATGCAGGCGAGGCCGCGCCGATGGCCGTCGTCGGCGGCGAGGGCGTCTACTTCCACCTGTCCGACGGCCGCCGCCTCATCGACGGCAGCAACACCGGCGGCGGCCTCGGGCATCGTCATCCGGCGATGGTGGAAGCGATCCGCCGTGCGGCGGATACGCCTGTCGTGAACGAAGGCTGGACCTGGGTCGGCCGCGAGCAGGCCGCGGACGACCTGATGGCCACCGCGTTCGGGGGCGAAGAGGATTGGGTCGGTGCGGTCCGCTTCTGTATCAGCGGCAGCGAGGCCAACGACATGGCACTTTCGCTCTGCCAGGCGCTGACGCAGCGCTCTGCATTGGCGACGCGCGAGCGCGCCTATCATGGCATCACCGGCCTGTCGCGCAGCATGACGGTGCAGCCGCAATGGCATGGCGGGCTTGCGGTGCACTCGGGCGGCTCGCAGCTCCCCGCGCCGATGGCGCCAGTACGGATTTTGCCGGCACCGAATGGCGCGATCTACGGCGCACCGGCCAATAATACGCCGCCTAGCGAATATCTGGCGGATGCCACGCGCCTGCTCTCCGACACGGCGGCGACGATCATCGACTACACCCAAGGCGGCATCTACTACGACGGCGCCTATCAGGACGAGGTGGCGCGCCGCGCGCGGCAGGCGGGCTCGTACTGGATCGCGGACGAGGTCGTCACCGGCGCGGGCCGCGCGGGACGTTGGTTCGCATTTCAGGGGGCCGAAAGCCGCCCCGATATCGTGACGCTCGGAAAGTCGCTCGGTGGCGGTGCGGCGGCGGTGGCCGCGGTCGTGGTGTCGAAGCATATCGTCGAGCGGCTCAAGGGCACGAGTTGGCAGAACTACGGCACGCTGCGCGGCCATCCCATCAGCATGGCCGCCGTCAGCGCCTATCTGAAGGTCGTCAGCGACGACAAGATTCTGGAGCATGTCCAAGAGCTCGAAAGGCTGTTCAGCCGCCGCCTGCTCGCGATCGCGCAGAAACATCCGAGCGTGCAGCGCGTGGCGGGGCAGGGACTGCACTGGACGGTGGAGCTGCACGGCCCGGACTGGCGCACCTGGCATGCCGACACCACGGAGGTGCCGATCGCCTCGCGCGTGGCGGAGCGGGCGCTGGAGGCCGGTGCCGTGATCGGCACCAGCGGCGAGCAGACTTCGCTGTTCCTGGCGCCGCCACTCGTGATCTCCGAGCGCGAAGCTGAGCAGCTTCTGGATGCGCTCGACCACGGTCTCGACGTCGCGGACGAGGAGCACGGGTGAGTATAGATCACGCAGCATCCCGTCGTTCGCCGGCCTGGCCGGTGGATGAGCCCTGGCATCTCACGATGCCGGAAGGGACGCTGTACGACGCGCTGGCACGCGCGGCGAACGACCGGCCGTCGCATCCGGCGACGGTGTTCTACGGTGCGAGCCTGAGCTACGCCGAGCTGCGTGAGCGTGTCGACGCGTTGGCGGGTTTCCTGCAAGGTGCTTGCGGCATCAAGCGCGGCGACCGCGTCATGATCGCGCTTCAGAACTCGCCGCAATATGTCATCGCCTATTATGCGGTGATGCGGGCCGACGCAGTGATCGTGCCGGTCAATCCCATGAACAAGACCGCCGAGATCGCGTATCTCGCGGCCGATAGCGGCGCGGAGGTCGCGATCATCGGCAGCGAGCTGAGCGACGTGTTTGCTCCGCTGGTCGGGGATGCCATTGCGTATGCAATCGTCGCGCAGTATCGCGACGAGGTGCCCAGCGCCACGCCCTACACGCTGCCACTCTGCGTGACCGAAGCGCCGTCGGAGATGCCGTCGTCGCCGGGCTGGCACTTTTGGTCGTCCGCGATCGCGCAAGGCTTGCGGCCGGGTGCGATGGCCGTCGGGCCGGACGACCTCATGATCCTGCCCTACACGTCGGGGACGACAGGCAAGCCCAAGGCCTGCATGCACAGTCATCGCAGCGCGCTGTTCACCGCGGCCTTGCAGGCGCGCTGGTACGGGATCAACGGCGGCGACGTGATGACTGGATTCATGCCGCTGTTCCACGTCGCGGGCATGCAGGGTTCGATGAATGCCGCGATCGTCGCCGGCGCCACTCTGCTGTTGATGGCGCGCTGGGACAAGGATCTGCTCCCGGACCTGTTCGAAACCTATGGCGTGACGTTCTGGAACGCGGCCCCGACCATGATCGTCGACGTGCTCGCAAGCGTCCGCTTCCGCGACCGGTGTTTTGCGAAGCTGAAGGTGCTAACCGGTGGCGGCGCGGCGATGCCGACGGCGGTGGCCGAGCGGCTGAAGGGACGCTTCGGTCTCGATTTCGTCGAAGGTTACGGCATGACCGAGACCATGTCACCGACGCACCTCAATCCGATGGCGGCACCGAAGCGGCAGTGTCTCGGCATCGCCGTGCAGGAGACCGACGCGCGGATCGTCGATCCCGAGAGCCTGATCGAGCTGGACGACAACGTCGTCGGTGAGATCGTCGTGCACGGGCCGCAGGTGCTGCAAGGCTACTGGAACCGCCCGCAGGCCGACGCTGAGGCGTTCATCGAACTCGCCGGCAAACGGTTCCTGCGCACGGGCGATCTCGGCTATCGCGATGCCGACGGCTATTTCTTTGCGGTGGACCGCCTCAAGCGGATGATCAATGTCAGCGGCTTCAAGGTGTGGCCGGCCGAGGTGGAGGCGGCCATGTACCAGAACCGCGCCATCCGGGAGTGCTGTATCGTCTCGGCGCCGGACGATTATCGCGGCGAGACCGTCAAGGCCCTGGTGGTGCTGGACGAGGCGATGCGCGCGACGACGTCGGCGGACGATATCATCGGCTGGGCGCGCGGCGTCATGGCGAGCTACAAGGCGCCGCGCGCCGTTATCTTCGTCGATCATTTGCCGCGGACCGCGAGCAACAAGATCAACTGGCGACTGCTGCAAGACGCCGAATGGGGGCGGACCGCATGAGAAGGCGCCCGGCTGGAAATTCCGGACGCGGCTGCGCTATGCTGCCGGCGCCGGCAAATCGTTGAGGCTGCGATGTTCAGCTTCGTCCAAGAGGTCACCAGGAACCCGCTTATGCGTATTGTCAATGTTGCCGCCGCCCAGATGGGCCCGATTCAGAAAGCCGACAGCCGCGAGGCCGTGGTCAAGCGCATGATCGCGCTGATGGACGAGGCGAAAGCAAAAGGCGCCGACCTGATCGTCTATCCGGAGCTGGCGCTGACGACGTTTTTTCCGCGCTGGTACGTGGAGGACCGGGCCGAGTTCGACAACTGGTTCGAGCGCGAGATGCCGAGTGCGGCGACGAAACCGCTGTTCGAGCGCGCGGCGCAGCATCAGATGGCGATGAATTTCGGCTATGCGGAGCTGACGCCGGACGGCCATCACTTCAATACCGCCATCCTCACCGACAAGTCCGGCAGGATCGTCGGCAAATATCGCAAGATCCATCTGCCGGGCCATGTGGAATACGACACCAAGCGTTCGCACCAGCACCTCGAGAAGCGCTATTTCGAGCCGGGTGACCTCGGCTTCAAGGTCTGGCGCGAGCTGGGCGGCATCATCGGCATGGCCATCTGCAACGACCGGCGCTGGCCCGAGACCTATCGCGTCATGGGCTTGCAGGGCGTCGAGATGGTGCTGATCGGCTACAACACGCCGTCCGTCAATGCGGAGAAGAGCGAGGAGGGCGTCGAGAAGCGCCTGTTTCACAATCGCCTCTCCGTGCAGGCCGGCGCCTATCAGAATGCAACCTGGGTCGTCGGAGTGGCCAAGGCCGGCAATGAGGATGGCCACCCGCTGTTTGGCGGCAGCCTGATCGTCGACCCCAACGGCGAGATCGTCGCCGAGGCCAGGACTGAGGACGACGAGGTTCTGGTTCACGCCTGCGACCTCGATGCCACCACCTTCGGCAAGACCACGATCTTCGATTTCGCGCGGCATCGCCGCATCGAGCATTACGGCCTGATCACCAGCCAAACCGGCGCGGTGCCGCCGCCGGAAAAGTGACGCCGATGGCCGACAAGGGCACATCAGGCATTCCCTTAGCCGAGCTCGATCCGCGCGACCGCTACAAGCTGCTCTGCGGCGTGGTGGTGCCGCGGCCGATCGCGCTGGTGACGACGCTGGACGAGAACGGGGCGGTCAATGCCGCGCCGTTCAGCTTCTTCAATGTCTTCTCCGAGAGTCCCGCGCTGATCGTGCTCGGGCTCCAGCACAAGCCGGATCACTCGCCGAAGGACACGACCCGCAACATCCATCGCGACGGCGAGTTCGTGGTTCACATGGTGGATGAGGCGCTGTCGGGGGCAATGAACGACTGCGCGGTCGATTTTCCGTCCGGTGACAGTGAGGTTGCGGCGACGGGGCTTGCCACGCTGCCCTCGGTCGACGTGAAGGTGCCGCGCCTCGCGGCGGCGCCCTTTGCGTTGGAATGCCGGCGCCATGTCGTGCTGAATTTCTCGCCGGATCGCGAGCTACTGGTCGGCGAGGTGCTCAGGGTTCACGCCCGCGAGGGCCTCGTCGATGAGGCCAACATGTATGTCGATCTCGACGCCTACCGGCCGATCGGCCGCATGTTCGGCAATCTTTACACCACGCAGCGGGGCACGTTCGCGCTCGTCCGCGAGAGCCACGCGCAATGGCTCGCGCGGCAGGACGCCAAAGAGCTGAAGGACGCCTAGTGAGCCGAGAACTGCACCGTACCCAGCGCCATGGTGACGGCCGCCTGTGTCGGGTCGATCACGGGAATACGAAGGGCGTCTTCCAGCGAGCGGCGATGGCGCGCCATGCCGGCGCAGCCCATCACGATGGCGCGGGCGCCGTCCTCGTCGCGCAGCGCGCGGCCGATGTCGATCATCTTGGCCAGCGTGCCTTCGCCCGAGGCGGTTTCCGCAACGCTCATGTTGAGCGGCCGTTCGCCGGCGAGGCGGTCGGTCAATCCCATCTGCCTGAGATAGCGCATGTGCCGCGGGATCGAGCGCTGGGCGATGGCGATGACGCCAAAGGTTTCGGCGCGCGCCAGCGCCGTCAGCACGCCGCACTCGGCGATGCCGAACACCGGGCGGTTGGTGCCCTCGCGGCAGACCTGAAGCCCGGGATCGCTGTAGCAGGCGATGACGAAGGCGGCGGAGCTGTTGTCGCTTTCGACCAGCCGGCGCAGCGGCATCGCGACGCTGTCGACGTCGGCCTGGCTTTCAATGCCGAACGGACCTTCCGCCAGCGTCCGGCAAATTACTTCCGGTCCGCCCTCGAAATCGAGCGGCCTCAAGGCATCCTCCAGCCCCTGCGTGACGGTGGGATTGGAGTTCGGATTGATGACGAGAATGCGCGGCCGGGGCATGATGGTCTTTCCAAGAAATTGCGATCACGTGCGTTGAGCCTATCACGGAGTGCCTCATGACTGAACCCACCTACGACCTGATCATCCGCGGCGGCCGCGTCGCGACCACGACTGACGTCTTCGAGGCCGACGTCGCCATCTCCGGCGAAACCATCGCAGCCGTCGGCCGCGGCCTTCCGGCCGCCAAGCGCGAGATCGACGCGCGCGGCAAGCTGGTGCTGCCGGGCGGCGTCGACAGCCACGCCCATATCGAGCAATTGTCCGCAGCCGGCATCATGAATGCAGATACGTTCGAGAGCGCGACCATCTCCGCCGCGTTCGGCGGCACCACCACGGTGATCCCGTTCGCCGCCCAGCATGTCGGCATGAAGCTGCCGCAGGTGGTCGAGGACTATCACGCGCTGGCGAAGAAGGGCGCCGTGATCGACTACGCCTTCCACATGATCATTGCGGACGCGACCAGGGAGACGGTCGAGGAGCACATCTCGGCGCTGGTGAAGCAGGGCCATGCCTCGATCAAGATTTTCATGACCTACGACCGGCTCAAGGTCGACGACGAGCCGCTGCTGGACATCCTGCTTGCGGCGCGCCAGTCCGGCGCGATGCTGTGCGCGCACGCCGAAAACCACGGCATCATCGCCTGGATGGTGAAGCGCCTGCTCGCGCGCGGCTACACGCTGCCGAAATACCACGCCGTCAGCCACGCCCGCGTGTCGGAGGCCGAGGCCTTCACCCGGCTGATCGGCATGGCGGCGCTGATCGACCAGCCGATCATGATCTTCCATGTCTCGACCGCCGAAGGCGCCAAGGTCATCAGGGACTCGCGCGGGCAGGGGCTCAAGGTCTTTGCCGAGACCTGTCCGCAATATCTGTTCCTGACGGCTGCCGATCTCGACAAGCCCGGCGCGGACGGCGCCAAATGGATGTGCAGCCCGCCGCCGCGCACGCATGCCGACCAGGAGGCGCTGTGGCAGGCGCTGTCGCTCGGCGATCTCCAGACCATCTCGTCGGATCACGCGCCGTATCGCTTTGACGAGACCGGCAAGCTGCGTGCCGGCCCCAATCCCAACTTCAAGCAGGTCGCCAACGGCCTGCCGGGGCTGGAGCTGCGGCTGCCGCTCTTGTTCGACGCGATGGTGTCGAAGGGACGTCTGGGCCTCGAAAAGTTCGTGGAGCTGACTTCGACCGCGCCGGCAAAAATCTACAATCTGCATCCGCGCAAGGGCTCGATCGCGGTCGGCGCCGACGCCGATATCGCGATCTGGGATCCCAATCGCGAGACCGTGATCGCCGACGAGATGATGCACGACCTCGCCGGTTACACGCCGTTTGCCGGGCGGAAGCTGAAGGGCTGGCCGGTGTCGGTGCTCTCGCGCGGCCGCGTGATCGTCGAGGGCAATAAATGTCTCGCGAGCGCCGGCAGCGGAAAGTTCCTGGCGCGCAGCGGCGGCGAGGCGGCGAAGCCGACGGGTCGGCTGGTCGCGGACATGGATCCGGAACGGAATTTCGGGGCGAAGCTGCTGTGACGGTGGATTGCGTGCGATGAAGATCATCATCTTCGGCGGCACCGGCTTTGTCGGCCTCAATGTTGCCGAGGTGCTGCTTGCGCGCGGCCATGACGTGACGCTGTATGATCGTAAGCAACTTCCGGCTGGCGCGGAGCGGTTCTTTGCTGACCACCGGGAGCGGCTCTCGATTATTCAGGGCGAGATCACGGACATCGAGAGGATCGACGCGCTGGTAAAGCAAGGCTTTGATGCGATCATCCTTGGCGCTGCCATAACCGCCGGGGACCAGCTCGAGCGGACCACGACCTCGAGCATCCTCGAGATCAATGTGATGGCTCAGATGCCGATCCTGAGCGCTGCGATCCGCCGTGGCGTTCGGCGCGTGATCAATCTCTCCTCTGCGTCCGCCTATGGTGCCGCGGGGCAACGCTATCCGGTACTGGACGAGGAGACGCCGTGCGATCCCGTCTCATTTTACGCGATCAGCAAATTCACGTCAGAGAGATCAGTGGCGCGGCTTGCCGAGTTGTGGGGAGGCGATTTTCTGAGTGTGCGGTTAAGCGCCGTGTTCGGTCCGTGGGAGCGGATCGGGAAGGTGCGCGATACGCCCAGCCTCCAGTTCCAGATCCTTGCTGCGTTCGCCCGCGGCGAACCGGCCCTTCTCCCTGCGCCAGGCATCAAGGATTGGACCTACGCGCCCGACGCCGCCGAAGCGGTGGCGGTGCTGATCGAAGCCGAGCGGCCACGCCACCGGCTCTACAACATCTCAAGCGGCGCAGCCTGGTCCGCGCTGCAATGGGGTGAGGCGTTCGCAGCCCTTCATCCCGGGCTGGAGTGCCGGCTCGCGTCACCCGGAGAGAAGACCTTCATCAAGCTCCACGGCGGGGATCGTGCGCCGATGTCGGTCAAGCGGATGGCCGATGAGTTCGGCTGGCGCGCCCGGTTCGGCTGCGTGGAGTCGGCCGCAGCGATGAGCGCCTGGTGGATGCAGCACAAGGAAGGGATCTGACATGCGGCTGCAGGGGCGCACGGCCATCATCACCGGAGCGGGCTCGGGCATCGGCCGGGCCAGCGCAAAGCTGTTCGCGGCGGAGGGCGCGCGTCTCGCGCTGGTCGATCGCGATGCCGCGGGTCTTCAGGAAACGCTCGGCCTCGTGAGCGAGGCAACGGCGCATGTCGGGGACGTCGGCGATGCCGCATTGGCCGAGACTGTTGTCGGCGATGTCGTGGCGCGCCACGGCCGGCTCGATATCCTCATGACCGCTGCCGGCTTCTCCTGCGGCGGCACGGTGCTGACGACGAGCCCGGACGACTGGGACGCGGTGTTCCGCGCCAATGTCGGCGGCACCTGGCTGTGGGCGCGGGCCGCGGTGCCTCACATGCAGCGGCAGCAGAGCGGCTCGATCATCACGCTGGCATCGCAGCTCGCCATCGCCGGCGGCAAGGGCAACAGCGCCTATATCGCCGCCAAGGGCGCGATCGTGAGTCTCACGCGGACGATGGCGGTGGATTTCGCCACCGACGGCATTCGCGTCAACGCCATCGCGCCCGGCGCGATCGACACGCCAATGCTCCGCCGCAGCTTCGCCCGTCACGCCAATTCGGACGAGGTGCGCGAAGCCTCCCGCAACCGCCACGCCATGAAGCGGTTCGGCCACGCAGACGAGATCGCGCAGACGGCGCTGCATCTCGCCAGCGATGCGTCCTCGTTCACGACGGGCACCGTGATGGTGGTTGACGGAGGCTGGCTCGCGGCATGACCGACGCGCTCACAGAGCTCGAAGCGGATGTTCGCGCCGATCTCGGTATGATCGCGCATCCCGGCGCGGCATGGCTTGAGCCGAAGATCGGGCCTGATGGCGAACCGGCACTGGACGTGCTCGTCGTCGGTGCCGGCCAATCCGGCATCGCCATCGGCTTCGGCCTCATGCGCTCCCGCGTCAGCAACATCCTGCTGCTCGACAAGGCCGAGGAGGGGAAGGAGGGCCCGTGGCTCACTTATGCCCGCATGCCGACGCTGCGCAGCCCGAAGGACTACACCGGTCCCGATCTCGACATTCCGAGCCTGACCTACCAGTCCTGGCACGAAGCCCGCTTTGGCAAGCAGAGCTGGCAAGAACTCGGCCTGATCGAACGCGGCCATTGGGCCGAGTATCTGCTGTGGCTGCGCCGCACGGTCGGCTTGCCGGTGCGCAACGCTTGCGAACTCCTGGAGATCGCGCCTGCGTCTGACGGCTTGCTCACCGCGCGCGTGAAGCGTGCCGGCGGCATCGAGACGCTCTATGCCCGCAAGATCGTGCTGGCGACGGGGCAGGAGGGGATGGGCGGCTGGATGATCCCGGAACCGCTCCGCCATCTGCCGTCAAGCTCGGTCGCGACCGTCGCCGACGACATCGACTTTGAAAAGCTGCGCGGCAAGCGCGTCGCCGTGATCGGCGCCGGCGCATCCGCCTTCGACAATGCGGCCACTGCGCTGGAGGCTGGCGCCGCCGAGGTGCATCTGCTGTGCCGCCGTACGCAGATCCAGGTGATCCAGCCCTATCGGTGGCTGACCTTTCGCGGCTTCCTGCGTCATCTCAGCGATCTCGACGATGCCTGGCGCTGGCGCTTCATGCGCACCATCCTTGAAATGCGGGAAGGCTTTCCGCAGCCAACCTACGACCGCTGCGCGCGTCATGCCAATTTCACACTGCACGAGGGCGCGCCGGTCGAGGCGGCCCGGGAGACGGGCAAAGGCATCGAATTGCAGACGCCGCGCGGCGCCATCCCGGCGGATTTCGTCATCTGCGGTACCGGCATCGACATGAGCTTTGCAGGGCGCGGCGAGCTCGCTGCATTCGCCGGCAACATCGCGACCTGGGCCGACCGCTATCAGCCGCCTTCGAGCGAGCGCAACGAACGGCTCGGCCGCTTTCCCTATCTCGCCGACGATTACGCCTTCACCGAGCGCGTGCCGGGCGAGACGCCCTGGATTTCCGACATCCATCTCTTCGCCATCGCCTCCACCATGAGCTTCGGTCCGTCGGGATCGTCGATCAACGCGATGACGACCGCCGTCCCGAAGCTGGTCCACGGCCTGACGCGCGGCCTGTTTCGCGCCGATATCGCGCGGCACTGGGCGTCGCTCAGCGCCTATGACGTGCCGCAGGCCGTGGTCACGCGGCCGGCGCGAAAGACGGGGGAATAGCGATGATCATCCATGCGCCGCCGCGACGAAGCGTCCCCACGCGCGACCCGTGAGACTGGCGCGCAACTTGCTTGTTTCTTAACCTGCCTTGCTGGCGTTCTTGTCGAAATTCAGGGAAAAACGAATGCGTTTTGTGTCTTTCAGGCCGGCGTCCTCGATGCTCGCCACCGTTGCGCTTCTGCTCATCGCGAACGCGCCTTCGCAGGCCCAAACCAGGGCGGAAACGCTGCGCTATGTGACGGGCGCATCCGTCAACACGCTCGATCCCAACATCCCCGGCTCGACGCGCGAGTCCTTCGCGCTGAGCATGAGCACCTACGACCGGCTGGTGGCGTTCGGTCGCAAGCAGCTCAACGGCAAATGGGTGTTCGATCTCGACACGATCACCGGCGAGCTCGCCGAATCCTACGACGTCAGTCCCGACGGGCTGAAGCTCACCTTCCGCCTGCGCAAGGACGCCAAGTTTCAGGACGGCTCGCCCGTGACCGCAGAGGACGTGAAATGGTCGCTCGATCGCTGCGTCACCGCGCCGATCCTCGGCAAGGCGCAGCTCCTGACCGGTTCGTTGACGTCGGCCGATCAGTTCAAGGTGATCGATCCCCTCACCATCGAGGTGACGCTGCCAAAGCCCGACAAGCTCGCGCTGCCGAATTTGGCGACCGTCTATCCCATGATCATCAACTCGAAGGTCGCCAAGGAGCACGCGACCGCGGATGATCCCTGGGCGACCGCCTGGCTGAAGGAGCACACCGCCGGCAGCGGTGCCTACGTGGTCGAGACTTTCAAGCCGGGTGAGCAGGTGATCCTCAAGCGTGACGAATCCTGGAACCGCGGCTCGGCCAACAAGCCCGCCTTCTTCAAGCGTGTGATCGTGCAGTCGGTGCCGGAACCGGCGACCCGCGCCAACCTGGTCGAGCGCGGCGATGCCGACATCGTCGTCGATCTCCAGGCGAGCGACGTGCAGTCGCTCGAGGCCAAGGGCAAGCTCAAGGTGATCTCGACGCCGCAGTACAATGCGATCACCTTCGTCTCGATGAACAACCAGATCCCGCCCTTCGACAACGTCAATGTCCGCCGCGCCATCGCCTTCGCGCTGCCGTATGACGACATGTTCAAGGCCGCGCTGTTCGGCCGCGGCGCGCCGCTGTTCGGCGCGAGCTGGCCGGACGGCAAGCCTGTGAACGGCATCTATCCGTTCCAGGCACCGGTGAAGACCGATCTCGACAAGGCCCGCGAATATCTCAAGGCCGCCGGCCTTCCCGAAGGATTTGCGACCACCTTCAGCTTCAACGTCGGCCAGGCCTCGACGGCCGAGCCGATGGCGTCGCTGGTGAAGGAATCGCTTGCGAAGATCGGGATCAAGGTCGACATTCAGAAGCTGCCGGATGCGCAGATGTCGACGCAGATCAACGAGAAGAAGCTGCCGTTCTTCACCGAAGGCATCGTCGCCTGGCTGCCGTCGACCGACTACTTCTACCGCAACTTTTATACCGGCAATCAGCGCTGGAACTACAGCTCCATCAACAATCCCGAGCTCGCCGCGATCGCGCAGGAAGCCCGCTTCGAGCCGGACAAGGCCAAGTACGAGGACGACGGCCGCAAGCTCAACGCGATCCATTTCAGCGAGATGCCGCAGATCCCGCTGTGGCAGCCGAACCAGGACGCGGTGATGGCGTCGTCGATCGAGGGCTATACCTACGAGTTCCACCGCCAGGTGGATTATCGCGACGTCAGCCGCAAGTGAGATCGGCAAGCGAGAGGGGCTCTGAAAGGTGATGACCGGTCTTGGCGCAACGATGATCCGGGCGGGCAGGCGGCTTCTGTCGTCGCTGCCGGCGCTGTTCGGTGTGCTGGTCTTCACCTTTCTTCTGATGCGCGTTCTACCCGGCGACCCCGCGGTGTTCTTTGCCTCGGGGCCCAACGCCGGCAAGGAGGAGATCGAGCAGATCCGCAAGCAGATGGGGCTCAACAGGTCGGTGCCGGAGCAGCTCGTGTTCTACCTCTCAGACATCGGCCACGGCAATCTCGGCCGCTCCATGATGACCGGGCAGCCGGTGCTGAAGGATCTGCGCGAGCGGCTGCCGGCCTCGCTCGAGCTCACCTTCACGGCACTGCTGATCGCGCTGATCGCGGCGGTGCCGCTCGGCGTGGCCGCGGCGCTGCGGCCGGGATCGATCGTCGATCACGGCGTGCGGCTGTTCTGCGCGCTCGGGGTCTGCGTGCCGACCTTCGTGTCGGGCCTGCTGCTGATCTACGTCTTCTACTACCTGCTCGGGCTCGCGCCTGATCCAACCGGCCGGATCGACGTCTTCACCTCGCTGCCGCCGCAGCGCACCGGCTTCCTGTCGATCGATTTCCTGCTCGCCGGCGACTTTGAGGGCTGGTGGGCGGCCTGCAAGCAGCTGGTCCTGCCGGCGGTGAGCATGGCCCTGTTCGTGATCGCGCCGCTGGCGCGGATCACGCGCGCCTCGATGCTGGTCTCGCTCGGCAGCGATTTCGTGCGCACCGCGCGCTCCGTCGGGCTGTCCTGGCGCAAGGTCGTCGTTACCTATGCGCTGCGCAACGCGATCCTGCCCGTCATCACCATCGCCGGCATCGTATTCTCGACCATGCTGGGCGCCAATGTCCTGGTGGAGAAGGTGTTCTCCTGGCCGGGCGTTGCTTCCTACGCGCTCGATGCGCTCTTGTCCTCCGACTATGCGCCGGTGCAGGGCTTCGTGCTCCTGATGGCCAGCCTCTTTGTGCTGGTCAATCTCGTGGTCGATGTCTGCTACGGCATCGCCGATCCCAGGGTGTCGATCGAATGACCAGCGCAACCCTCCGCCATTCGGTCTGGATCCTGCGCGGCAATCCGCTTACGGCCGTCGCCGCGGCCGGCGTCCTTCTGTTCGTCCTCCTCGCGATCTTCGGCCCCTGGATCGTGCCCTATGATCCCGTGGTCTCCAATGTCTCGGAAGCGCTGCTGCCGCCAAGCGCGGCGCACATCGCCGGCACCGACCAGCTCGGGCGCGACGTCTTCAGCCGTCTCATCATCGCCGCGCGGCTCGATCTCGCCATCGCCGTCTCCGCGGTCGGCATTTCCTTCATCATCGGCGCCGTCGTCGGCGCGTTCTGCGGTTATGCCGGCGGCAGGCTCGACCGCGGCGTCGGCCGCTTCGTCGACGTGATGATGGCCTTTCCGCTGTTCGTGCTGGCGATGGCCATGGTCGCAGCCCTCGGCAACCGGATCGAGAACATCGTGATCGCGACCGCGATCATCAATCTTCCCTTCTACATCCGTTTCGCGCGGGCCGAGGTCAACGTCCGGCGCAATGTCGGCTGGGTGGAAGCCGCGCGCGCCTGCGGCGAGAGCCACTTTTCGGTGGTGCTGCGCTTTTTGCTGCCGAACATCCTGCCGGCGATGGCGGTGCAGATCTCGCTCAACCTCGGCTGGGCCATTCTGAATGCGGCGGGCCTGTCCTTCATCGGCCTTGGCGTCAAGCCGCCGACGCCGGAATGGGGGATCATGGTCGCGGAGGGGGCGCGCTTCATCTCGACCGGACGGTGGTGGCTGGTGGCCTTCCCCGGCCTTGCGCTGATGCTGGCCGTGCTCTGCTTCAATCTCCTCGGTGACGGGATGCGGGACATTCTCGATCCCCGCATGCGCACATGAGCAAGGAACTGCTCAGGATCGACGACCTCCACGTCTCGTTCTCGACGCGGCGCGGCATGGTCGAGGCCGTGCGCGGGGTCACGCTCACCGTCGAAGCCGGCGAGATGCTCGGCCTCGTCGGCGAGAGCGGCTCGGGCAAGTCGGTTACGGGGTTCGCAACGACAAGGCTGCTCGATGCGGCCGGCCGCGTCACCGGCGGCAAGATCCTGTTTCGCGGGCAGGACGTGACAAAACTCCGGGGCGACGATCTCCGTCAGCTCCAGGGCGCCGCCATGTCCATGATCTTCCAGAACCCGCGTGCGGCGCTCAATCCGATCCGGGCGATCGGCTTGCAGATCGCAGACGCGATCCTCACCCACAAGCGCGTCTCGAAGGACGCCGCGCGCGCCGAGGCGCTGGAGCTGCTGCGCGCGGTCCAGATCCGCGACCCCGAGGCGCGGATGAACGCCTATCCGCACGAGCTCTCCGGCGGCATGTGCCAGCGCGTGATGATCGCGATCGCGATCTCCTGCAATCCCGCACTGCTGATTGCCGACGAGCCGACCACCGGCCTCGACGTCACCACGCAGAAGGTGGTGATGGATCTTCTGGCGGACATCGCCGCCGCGCGCGGCATGGCGACGATCCTGATCACGCACGATCTCGGGCTCGCGGCGCGCTACTGCCGCCGCATCGCGGTGATGGAGCGCGGACGCATCGTCGAGGAGGCCAGTCCCAGGACTCTCTTCACCACGCCGCAGCACGCCTACACCAGGCGCCTCGTTGCGGCATCGCCGACCGCGACGTCCCGGATCGAGGATCTCGTGACGGAGGAGGAGCGGGAAGGCTACGCCGCGGTTGTCAACATGCCCAGGCAGGAGCCCGCGCACGGTACGCCGCCGCTGCTGGAAGTGCGGAAGCTTGCGAAACGTTTCGACCAGGGCTCTGCGGCGGTCGCGGACTTCTCGATGACGATGGCCGGCGGCGAGAGCGTCGGTCTCGTCGGCGAGTCCGGCTCGGGCAAGAGCACGACGTCGCGGATGATCTGCCGCCTGATCGATCCGAGCGAAGGCGACATCGTGTTCGACGGGCAGTCGATCGGTCATGTGGCGTCGCGTGATTTTCACCGCTCGTCCTTGCGCAAGGACATTCAGATGGTCTTCCAGGACCCGAACGAGAGCCTCAACCCGCGCTTTACCGCCTTCGACTGCATCGCCCATCCCCTGATGCGGCTCGACGGCATGCGGGCGGGCGACGCGCTGCGCGCGCGGGTCGAGGAATGCGCGGAGCGCGTGGGGCTGCCGCTCGATCTCTTGCCGCGCTTCCCGCACCAGCTCTCCGGCGGCCAGAAGGCCCGCGTCGGCATCGCCCGCGCCATCGCCTGCCGGCCCCGGCTTCTGGTGCTGGACGAGCCGACCGCCGCGCTCGACGTCTCCGTGCAGGCGGTGGTGCTGCAATTGCTCGATCGCTTGCGCCGCGAGAACGACATCGCGCTGCTGTTCGTCAGCCACGATCTCAACGTGGTGCGCATGCTCTGCGATCGCACCATCGTGCTGCGCAATGGCGGCATCGTCGAACAGGGCGAGAGTCGGGCGCTGTTCGACAATCCGAAGACCGACTACACGCGCAAGCTGGTCGAGGCGATCCCGCATATCGAGACCGGGCCGACGCTGGCGGCGGCGCTTTGAGGTCTCGATCGACCCAAAGTCACGATGAGATCCCGCTGGCGAAGGCCTGGTTACTGGCATACCATTTGCACGCCAATGGGCTTCGGTTTCACTGCTCTTGGCCAATGATTGGCCGGCATCACGGCATTACTGGGAGGACTTCATGGATCGCAGGACCGTATTGAAGGGACTGGCTGGCGCAAGCGGCCTGGCATTGACGGGCGGCCTTTCGGCCCCGGCGATCGCCCAGGGTGCCGCGGCGCGCACCCTGCGCTTCGTGCCGCAGGCCAATCTCGCCAATTTCGATCCGATCTGGGGCACGCAATATGTCGTGCGCAACGCTGCGGCGCTGGTCTGGGACACGCTTTACGGCATCGATTCCTCGCTCCAGCCGCAACGTCAGATGGTGGAGTCCGAGGAAGTCACCGACGACGGTACGACCTGGACGTTCAAATTGCGGCCGGGGCTCAAGTTCCATGACGGCGAGCCGGTGCTGAGCAAGGACGTCGTCGCGAGCCTTACGCGCTGGTCGGCGCGCGATCCGATGGGGCTGATGATCAAGGCGCTTCAGCAGGAGCTGACTGCCGTCGACGATCGCACCTTCAAATGGGTGCTCAAGCAGCCCTTCCCGAAGCTGCTCTACGCGCTGGCCAAGAACAACTCGCCGTGCGCCTTCATCATGCCGGAGCGCATCGCGCAGACCGATCCGTTCAAGCAGATCACCGACTATGTCGGCTCCGGGCCGATGAAGTTCGCCAAGGGCGAATGGGTGCCCGGCGCGAAGGCGGTGTTCGAGAAGTTCGCCGACTACGCGCCGCGGCAGGAGAAAGCGTCGTGGCTGGCCGGCGGCAAGCAGATCATGGTTGACCGCATCGAATGGATCGTGATGCCGGATCCGGCGACCGCGGCCGCCGCCTTGCAGAACGGCGAGGTCGACTGGTGGGAAAGCCCGATCGCCGACCTCGTTCCGGTCCTGAAGAAGAACAAGAACATCAGCGTCGACATTGGCGATCCCCTCGGCAATGTCGGCTCGTTCCGCATGAACTTCCTGTATCCGCCCTTCAACGACGTGCGGGCGCGGCGCGCGGTGCTGATGGCAATGAGCCAGGAAGACTACATGCGCGCGATCGTCGGCGACGACACCGCGTTGTGGAAGCCGCTGCCCGGCTATTTCACGCCGGATACGCCGCTCTATTCCGAGGCGGGCGGCGAGATCCTGAAGGGCAAGCGCGATCTCGACGCAGCCAAGAAGCTGCTCGCCGAGAGCGGTTATTCCGGCCAGCCCGTGACGTGCCTCGTGGCGCAGGACCAGCCGATCACCAAGGCGCAGGGCGACGTGACCGCGGACCTCCTCAAGAAGCTCGGCATGAATGTCGATTTCGTCGCGACCGACTGGGGCACGGTCGGCTCGCGCCGTGCACAGAAGACGCCGCCGGGACAGGGCGGCTGGAACATGTTCCACACCTGGCATGCGGGCGCGGACTGCATCAACCCTGCGCCGTACACCGCCATTCGCGCCAACGGCGACAAGGCCTGGTTCGGCTGGCCCACCAGCCCCGGCACCGAAAAGGAGGTCGCGTCCTGGTTCGAGGCCAAGAACCTCGATGAGGAGAAAGCCGCCATCGGCCGCCTCAACAAGGCGGCGCTCGATGACGTCGTCTACGCGCCGACCGGCTTCTTCCTGAGCTACACCGCGTGGCGCAAGAACGTCTCCGGCATCACCAAGGGGCCGCTGCCGTTCTTCTGGGGCGTGTCGAAATCCGCATGATCGCGCGCTGAAGCCAGATGCTCTCCTACATCCTCCGTCGCATCGTCGCGACCTTGCCGGTGATGGCAATCGTCGCGCTGTTCGTGTTCAGCCTGCTTTACATCGCGCCGGGTGATCCGGCCGTGGTGATCGCGGGCGATCAGGCGAGCCCGGAGGATGTGGAGCGCATCCGCCAGAGCCTCGGTCTCGACCGGCCGTTCCTGATCCAGTTCGGAAGCTGGGTCTGGCGCATCCTGCACGGCGATCTCGGCACCTCGATCTTCACCAACCTGCCGGTCTCGACGATGATCGGGCAGCGTCTCGGACCGACGCTGTCGCTGATGATCGTCACGCTGCTGCTCACCATCGTGGTCGCGGTGCCGCTCGGCGTGGTGGCGGCGTGGAAAGCCGGCAGCCTGATCGACCGCGTCATCATGGGCTTTGCCGTGTTCGGCTTCTCGCTGCCCGTCTTCGTGGTCGGCTACATGCTTGCCTACATCTTCGCGCTCGAACTGGAATGGCTGCCGGTGCAGGGCTACACGCCGCTTGCCCAGGGCTTTTGGCCCTGGCTGGAGAACTTGATCTTGCCGGCGGTCGCGCTGGGCTGTGTCTACATCGCGCTGATCGCGCGCATCACCCGCGCCACCATGCTCGAAGTGCTGCAGCAGGACTATATCCGCACCGCGCGGGCCAAGGGCCTCGGGCAGGGCGGCATCCTGTTTGTTCACGCGCTGAAGAACGCGGCGGTGCCGATCGTCACCGTGATCGGGATCGGCATCGCGCTCCTGATCGGCGGTGCCGTCGTCACGGAAAGCGTGTTTGCGATTCCCGGCCTCGGCCGGCTCACGATCGATGCGATCCTGCGCCGCGACTATCCCGTCATCCAGGGGATCGTGCTGCTGTTCAGCTTCGTCTACGTCCTCGTCAATTTGATGATCGACGTCATCTATACGCTCGTTGACCCGAGGATCCGCTATTGACCGACACCACCGTCAACCCGCAATCGCTCCCGGCCGGTCTAGTCCTCGCGCCGCAACTGCCGGAGATCCTTCGGCCGGTCAAGATCCGGCGCGGCTTCATCGGCTTCCTGCGCGGTCATCCGACGGTCGCCATCGGCGGTGCGCTGCTGCTGACGCTGGTCCTGATCGCGATCTTCGCACCTTATCTCGGAACGGTCGATCCGACCGCGCTCGCGCCCGCCAAGCGCACACGCGCGCCGTCGGCCGATTACTGGTTCGGCACCGACGTGCTCGGCCGCGACATCTATTCGCGCGTGCTCTTCGGCGCGCGGGTCTCGCTCACGGTCGGCCTGTCGGTTGCGATGTTCGCGTCTGCGGTGGGCCTTGCCATCGGCATCGTCTCCGGCTTCATCCGCTGGGCCGACGGCATCCTGATGCGCTTCATGGACGGCTTGATGTCGATTCCGCCGATCCTGCTGGCGATCGCGCTGATGGCCTTGACGCGCGGCAGCGTCGGCAACGTCATCCTGGCCATCACCATCGCCGAGATCCCGCGCGTCTCGCGCCTCGTCCGCAGCGTGGTGCTGTCGCTGCGTGAGCAGCCCTATGTGGACGCGGCGGTGGCCTGCGGCACGCGCACGCCGATGATCATCCTGCGCCACATTCTGCCCAACACGCTCGCGCCCATGCTGGTCCAGGCGACCTATATCTGCGCCAGCGCCATGATCACGGAGGCGATCCTGTCCTTCATCGGTGCGGGTACGCCGCCCACCATTCCGTCCTGGGGCAACATCATGGCCGAGGGCCGCGCGCTGTGGCAGGTCAAGCCCTATATCGTGTTCTTTCCGGCGGCCTTCCTGTCCGTCACCGTGCTTGCCGTGAATCTGCTCGGCGACGGCCTTCGCGATGCGCTCGATCCGCGCATGGCCAAGAGCCTCTGATGTTGCGAGGCTGATCACGATGGCGCTGCTCGAAGTCGAAGACCTTCAGGCCCACTTCCGTACGCCCAGCGGCATCAACCGCGCGGTCGACGGCGTGTCCTTCCATGTCAACGAGGGCGAGACGCTCGCCATCGTCGGCGAATCCGGCTGCGGCAAGTCGGTGACCTCGATGTCGCTGATGCGGCTGATCCCGGAGCCGCCGGGCAAGATCGCAGGCAGCATCCGCTTTGCGGGCAGGGACCTCCTCAAGCTGTCCGACCGCGAGATGCGCGCCATCCGCGGCAACGACATCTCGATGATCTTCCAGGAACCGATGACGAGCCTCAATCCGGTCCTGACCGTCGGCCGCCAGATCCGCGAGACGCTGATGATCCATCAGGGTCTGGACAAGCAGGCGGCCGAGGCGCACGCGATCGAGATGCTGACGCTGGTCGGCATTCCCGAGCCGAAGCGGCGCGTGCGCGAATATCCGCACCAGCTCTCCGGCGGCATGCGCCAGCGCGTGATGATCGCCGTTGCGCTGGCGTGCAATCCAAAACTTCTGATCGCGGACGAGCCGACCACGGCGCTCGACGTGACCATCCAGGCGCAAATCCTCAAGCTGATGCTTGACCTCAAGAGCCGGGTCGGTGCTGCGATCATCCTGATCACGCACGATCTTGGCGTCGTTGCCGAGATCGCCGAGCGCGTCATGGTCATGTATGCCGGCCGCAAGGTCGAGGAGGCGCCGGTCGCCGAGCTGTTTCGCTCGCCCCGGCATCCCTATACGCAAGGTTTGCTCGGCGCCGTGCCGCGGCTTGGTTCGTCGCTGACGGGCACCGCGAGACGGCTGGCCGAGATTCCCGGGCAGGTCCCCGACCTGCGCAAGCCGATCACCGGCTGCGTCTTCGCCGGACGTTGCGCGCTCGCGACCGATCTCTGCCGCCAATATGCGCCGGGGCTCGAGGAGAAGGGCCCGCGCCATGTTGCGGCCTGTCACTACGCGGCGAAGGGAGCGGTCGCGGCATGAGTCCACCTCTGCTCCAGGTCAACGACCTCAAGAAGCATTTCCCGGTCAACAAGGGCCTGTTCGGCCGCAAGTCCGAATGGGTCTATGCGGTCGACGGCGTGTCTTTCGAGATCGCGCGCGGCGAGACGCTGTCGCTTGTCGGGGAGTCCGGCTGCGGAAAATCGACGGTCGGCCGCGCCATCCTGCGGCTGTTCGACATCACTTCGGGGCAGGTGATCCTCGACGGCCAGCGCATCGACGATGCCGCGCCGGCCACGATGCGCCAGATGCGCCGGCGCGTGCAGGTCGTGTTCCAGGATCCGTTCTCCAGCCTCAATCCGCGCATGCGCGTGCGCGACATTCTCGCGGAGCCGATCCGCAATTTCGGCCTCGCCAAATCCGCGGAAGATCTCGAGGTGCGCGTCACGGCGCTGATGGACACCGTGCGCCTGCCGCGCGAGGCGCTGAACCGCCGGCCGCACGAGTTCTCCGGCGGTCAGCGCCAGCGCATCGGGATCGCGCGGGCGCTGGCGGCCGAGCCCGAGCTGATCGTCTGCGACGAGGCGGTCTCCGCGCTCGATGTCTCGGTCAAGGCGCAGATCGTCAATCTGCTCCAGGATCTCCAGCAGAAATTCGGCCTCGCGCTGCTATTCATCAGCCATGACCTCGCCATCGTCGAGCACATGACCCATCGCGTCGCGGTGATGTATCTCGGCAAGATCGTCGAGGTCGCGCCGCGCCGGGAGATCTTTGCCGCGCCGAGGCATCCCTACACCAAGGCGCTGCTCTCAGCGGTGCCGCTGCCCGAGCCGGGCGCCCAGCGCAACCCGATCATCCTCGGCGGCGACGTGCCGAGCCCGATCAATCCGCCGAGCGGATGCCGCTTCCACACCCGTTGTCCATACGTGTTCGACCGTTGTCGCACGGAAGAGCCGGTGCTTCGGACGACTGGACCCGAGCAGTGGGTGGCGTGCCACCTCGACGAGGCACTAGAGGCACCATAAGTTTAGAGGCATGGCATGCGGGATTTCGCCAGCACGCAGTGAATGCCCTTGTTGCCGTCGACCATCTGCGTGACCCGCAGGTCCGCGGCGATCGAGCAGAGCGTATAGGCATCCTGTGCGCCGAGGCCGCTGTGCTCGCGGATCAGCGCGATCATGTCGCGCAGCGCGGCCTTGGCCGCGTCGTCGAGATCCTCGTCAAAGCCCATGGTGATCCAGTCGGACGCCGTCTCGGCGCGGGGCGAGGTGAGGCGGAGATCGCGGCGGACGTGGAATTCGAAGGTGCCGGTGAGCGCCGCCTCGATCGCGGTCAGGCAGACTTCGCCGTCGCCCTGGAGCGCGTGGCCGTCGCCGGCGGAGAACAGCGCGCCCGGCACGAAGACCGGAAAATAAAGCGTGCTGCCGGCACCTAACTCCTTGTTGTCCATGTTGCCGCCGAATGCCCGCGGCTCCTTTGAGGACAATCGGCCCCAGGCGAGCGGCGGCGCGACGCCGAAATTGCCGAAGAAGGGGGAGAGCGGCAGCTCCTGGCCCCAGGGGAGTTTTGCGACGTTGCGCGCGCGGTCCAGCGGAATGTGGATGCGGCGGAACTCGGGGAAATCCTCAGGGAGAGTGCCGAGCGTCGGGACCTGGAGATTCCAGCCCCAATTGCAGCGCAGCTCGATGCTCAGCACGCGCACTTCGAGGACGTCGCCGGGCTCGGCGCCCTCGATGTGGATCGGCCCGGTGAGAAGGTGCGGCCCCGGACCGCGGAAGGCGCTTGCGAGCACCTCCGCATGTCCGGGCACGACGTCAAAACCGAGCGACGGATCGGGCAGGTCGTCCGGCTCGCCCGAGAGCGTCTCGATGGTCACGCGGTCTCCGGATGCGATCCGGAGCACCGGCTTCAGCCGTCCGTCCCAGAGTCCCCACTGGACGTTTCCAGGAGTGGATCGCAGAACGTAGTCCATGCCTTCACCGGCCTGCGCTGCTCGCAACGATCGAGGAGGGCGACGTGACGTGCTTGCCCAGCGCCAGATAGACCAGCCCCGAGACCCCGATCCCGAACAGCCAGCTCAGATCGGCCCCACCCAACAGGCTGATCGAGACCGGCCCCTGAAGCGCGCCGACCAAGCCGTCTTCCACCAGCCATCCGGCGACAAGGCCGGCGAAGAACGCGATCATGCCGGCCCAGTTGATGTCGCCATAGGCGCTGGTCTCAGGCGAGCGATAGAGCTCGGCGACGTCGATCTTGCCCTTCCGCTTGAGGAAGAAGTCCGCGAGCACCACGCCGGCCCAGGGACTCATCCACAACAAGAGGCTGATCATCCAGTTGTCGAACGCTTTCGCAAAGGACGGCGCGAAGATGAAGTACAGCGTGACCAGATAGCCGGCGACGCCAACGATGACGGTGAGCCAGAAGCGCGAGAACTTCAGCCCCGCGCTCAGCGCCGCCAGCGTCGCCGAGTAGACGTTGAGGATGTTGGTCGCGATCGGGCCGTGCAGCACCATCAGCAACACGAGGATGCTGACCGGCCCGCCGAACACCGCGCTGACCATTTTTGCGGGATCGGTGTCCAGCGTGGTCGAGGCGATGGTCGCGCCGAGGATGCCGAGCCAGACCGTCGGCACGAACATGCCGACATAGCTGTACCAGAACACGGATTTCGACGGCACGCTTTTCGGCACGAAGCGCGAATAGTCGGAGGCCCAGGTGACCCAGGAAATGCCCCAGCCGACGCCGATCGCGGTCATCAGCAGGGTCAGCATCGCCAGATGCGCGCCCGGCGGCAGCGAGGTCGTGAGGCTCCAGTTGACGACGCCGGGGCGCGTCCAGGCCAGCACGCTCATCAGCACCATGATGGCGATGGTGGGTGGCACCGTGTATTTCTCGAAGGTGCGGATCGCGTAGAATCCGTAGACGCCGATCAGGACCTGCGCCGCCATCACCAGCGTGATGATGACGATCTCGATCAGCCAGGTGTCGGGCACGCCGAACTGGCCAAGGATTCCGATCGAAACCTTCACCGGGAAGTAGGTGTTCACGCCGATCCAGCCGAGCGTCATCACGAACATCAGGATGCTGGGCAGGTAGGCGCCGCGGACGCCGAACGCGGACCGGCTCAGCACCATCTGGTTGACGCCGGTCTTGTGCCCCATCACGGTGAAGGTCGCGAAGATCGCGCAGCCGACGATGTTCCCGAGCACGATGACCGCGATCGTCTCCATCAGCCCAAGCTTCAGGATGATCCCGAGCGCGCCGAGCGCCCAGTTGACCGGCGCGATGTTGGCGCCGGCCCAGATCCACATCTGCTGCGGTCCGGTCGAGTCCCGGTCCGCATCGGGAATTGGCTCGATGCTGTGAATATCAGCGCGAAGTTCGGAATCCGTCATGACATCCCCCAATACGAAGCACGCTTCGCATCGTTGCAGCATAAATCGTGCCATTGGTTGCACAACCGCCGGAGCAGGGCGTGCGCCGATGCCGGATGCAATGAGGTTTGCGCCGGATTGTCATTGGAATTTCAAGCGTGCCCTGAACTCACGCGCCGGTTCGCCACCGTGCCCGGGAGACGCTGATCTCCTCCGCGCGCTTGCGGGTGAGAGGCAAAAGACGTTGCACGGTCCTGCAGCGGTACGATGATAAATTAAGCAGCCCCACCCCAAAGCGCAGCAGCCGCTTCTAATCGAATAGGGCAGCGGCGCTGTCGCGACTTGGGTTGCCGGCCACGATGCGCTGCATCATTTCGATGAAGAGCGCCTGTTCCCGCTGGCTCAAATCGCCGAGCGTCGCACGGTGCGCCCGTCGCGCCGCGCCTTCGATCTTGACCAGAAGCGCGGCGCCTTCAGGCGTCAATCGGCACAGGCGCGCGCGGCGATCGTCCTTGTTAATGGCGCGCTCGACCAGGTTCCGTGCAGCGAGCCGCTTCAGCGCACCGGTCGTCGTGGTGCGATCGAGGGCGATATCGGCCGCCAAAGTGGTCTGATCGGCGGTTTCGCGCACGGCCAGCGCCGAGAGCAGGCTGTATTGCAGCGGCGTGACCTCGAACGCGCCGCACGCTTCCTGAAACAGCGCGACGTGAATCTGGTGCAGCCGCCGGATCAGATAGCCGGGACGTTGCGACAATGGCCAGGGGCGGTGCTTGCCCCCGCTGCGACGCTTCTGTGCTTGCCGCAATGCACGCTCTCCCAACCCAAAAACTCGCTCGCGCTTAGCTCGATTCTCGTGCGCTCGCCACCGCCAGATCATGGCACGAAGCTTGCTTTTGTAAAATACGAAGCATGCTTCGTAATTCGAGGGCGGGGCAACCGCCCGTACGAAATCAAGGAGAGCGCCATGCCTTCTACTGCCAGCTCCGTCACTGCCAGCTTCGACCTTCTGCTGCGAGGCGGTCGCGTGATCTGCCCGGCCTCGGGCGTGGACGGCATCAGGGATGTTGCGATCCGCAACGGCAAGATCGCGGCGGTCGCGCCGGACATCTTGCCGACCAGCGCGAAGGAAGTGGTCGACGTCACGGGCAAGCTGGTGCTGCCCGGGCTGATCGATACCCACGCGCACGTCTATCAATATGTCTCGGGCCGCTTCGGCATGAACCCCGACATGGTCGGCGTGCAGTCGGGCGTGACGACGCTGGTCGACCAGGGCGGCCCGTCCTGCATGACGCTGCCCGGGTTTCGTCATTTCATCGCCGAGCCCTCGGCCTCGCGCGTCTACGCCTTCTTGTCGGCCTATCTCGTCGGCGGACTGGAAGGACATTATTATCCGCAGCTCTATAGCCCCGACGGCGTCGACATCGATGCGACCGTCAAGGCGGCGACGGCCAATCTCGACATCGTGCGCGGCATCAAGGCCCATGCCGAGATCGGCGGCTTCGCGCGCTGGGGCATCCGCGTCATCGAGATGGCGGCGGAGATCGGCAAGCGCGCCGATCTGCCTGTCTATGTCCATTTCGGCCAGCTCTGGGGCCTGCCCGAGAGCGGCGCCAATGGCGAAGATGCCGACACCATCCTCACGCGTGTGATCCCGCTCTTGCGCGAGGGCGACGTTCTCGCCCATCCCTTCACGCGCCATCCCGGCGGCTTCGTCAACCGCGAGGGCGAGGTGCATCCGGTGATCCAGGCGGCGCTCGATCGCGGCCTGAAGGTCGATGTCGGCCACGGCAGCCATTTCTCGTACCGGCTTGCGAAGAAGGCGATCGCCGCCGGCATCATTCCGACCACGCTCGGCGCCGATATCCACGGCTACAACACCCATGTGCCCGCGCCGGCCGGAACGCCCGACCAGCACGAGGACGAGGAGAACCATCCCTTCGCGGGGCAGGCCAAGTTCAGCCTGGTCCAGGCGATGAGCTCGATGATGGCGCTCGGCCTGTCGCTCGAGCAGGTGGTGCCGATGGTCACCGCCAATCCGGCCAAGATGCTCGGCCGCAGCGCGGAGATCGGCGCGCTCAAGGTCGGCATGGACGCCGACGTCTCCGTGCTCTCGGAGAAGAAGGGGCGCTTCATCCTCAAGGACAACGAGCAGAACGAGGTGATCGCCGAGCGCCTGCTTCAGCCGGCCTTCTGCCTGCGTGCCGGCGCGCGCTTCGACGCGGTCGCCCCGATCCTGCCGCAGGCCGTCGCGGCGTAAGGCCGGGCGGTGAAGGAGGGCGCGGAGTTGCGCAACGAGCGAGAGTTTCCTTCTGGAAGGTCCGGGCAGGGCGTCGGCGTGCGCCTGCCGCGGAAGGAGGACGACCGCCTGATGCGCGGCCGCGGCCAGTTCGTCGCGGACATCAGGCTTGCGGGCCTTCAGGATGTCGCCTTCGTGCGCAGCCCGCTCGCGCACGCGCGCATCCGCGGCATCCACGTGCCCCAAAATTATCGCGGCAGTGTGTTCACGGCGGCGGACCTCGTCGGCATCAAGCCGATCCGCGCAGTGTCAGGACTTCCGGGCTTCAAGATCTCGGAGCAGCCGGTGCTGGCCACCGGCAAGGTGCGCCAGGTCGGCGAGCTCGTCGCCATGTGTCTCGCGCCGACGCGGGCCGAGGCCGAGGACATCGCGGCCTCCGTGACGCTGGATCTGGAGGAGCTGCCCGCGGTTTATGACATGCTGAAGGCGCGCGAGCCGGGCTCGGCGCTGGTGCACGAGCATTGGGGCGACAACGTCTTCCTCGAGACCAATTACGAGGTCGACATCTCCTTAGCGCTCGACGCGCCGATCAAGGTGACGCGCGAGATCTCCACCGCGCGGCAATGCATGTCGCCGCTGGAGGGCCGCGGCGTGGTCGCGACCTTCGATGCCAGGCGCGACCGGCTCACGCTGCATTCCGCGGCGCAGATGCCGCATATCACGCGCAGCGGCCTTGCCGAATGCCTCGGCATGGAGGAGGGCCAGATCCGCGTCATCTCGCCCGATGTCGGCGGCGGCTTCGGCCACAAGGGAATTCTGCTGCCTGAAGAGGTCTGCCTGTCCTGGCTGACGATGCGCTGCGGCCATCCCGTGCGCTGGACCGAGGACCGCCGCGAGCATCTCGTCGCCAGCTCCAATTGCCGCGAGCACCATTACAAGATCACGGTCTATGCCGATCGTGACGGGACGTTGCGCGGCATCGATTGCGAAGCGACGGTCGATTCCGGCGCATACTCGTCCTACCCGTTCTCCGCCTGTCTCGAAGCCGCGCAGGTCGCGAGTATCCTGCCCGGTCCGTACAAGATGCCGGCCTATCGCTGCCGCACCTTTTCGGTTGCCACCAACAAATGTCCGATCCTGCCCTACCGGGGCGTCGCGCGCACCGGCGTCTGCTTTGCGCTGGAATTGATGCTCGACCTCGTCGCGGTGGAGGCCGGGCTCGAGCCCGGCGAGGTGCGACTGCGCAATCTGGTGCGCCCCGAACAGATGCCGTTCGACAACATCACCAGGAAGCATTTTGACAGCGGCGATTATCCGGAAGCGATGCGCCGCGCGCTCGCCGCGATCGATGTCGAGGCCATTCGCGCGAAGCAAAAGCAGGGCAGGGCGGATGGCCGCCGCATCGGCGTCGGCGTCTCCATCTATTGCGAGCAGGCCGCGCACGGCACGTCGGTCTATGCCGGCTGGGGCATCCCGATGGTGCCGGGCCATGAGCAGGCATCGGCGCGGCTGACGCCGGATGGCGGTCTCGAGCTGCGTGTCGGCGTGCATTCGCATGGGCAGGGCATGGAGACGACGCTCGCCCAGGTCGCGCATGAAATGCTGGGAATAGACGTCGCAAAGATCCGCATCATCCTCGGCGACACCGCGATGACGCCCTATTCGACCGGCACCTGGGGCTCGCGCTCGATGGTGATGGCGGGCGGTGCGGTGGCGGCGGCCTGCCGCGAGCTCGGCGAACGTGCAAGGCGCATCGGTGCCAAACTGTTGCAGCACGAGCCGGCTTCGGTCGTTTTGCAGAACGGCGAGGTGCGTGGCGTCAACGGCAGCGTTAGTCTGAAGGCGATCGCCCACACCTGGTATCGCCGCCCGCAGGATCTGCCGGCCGATGTCGATCCCGGCGGGCTCGAGGTGACGCAGGGCTACAAGCCCGTGCGCGACAGCGGGACGTTCAGCTACGCCGCGCATGCGGCCGTCGTCGCGGTCGATCCTGATCTGGGCGAGGTGGAAATCCTCGACTACGTGATCGTCGAGGACGGCGGCGTGCTGGTCAATCCGCTGGTGGTCGACGGCCAGATCTATGGCGGTCTCGCGCAGGGCATCGGCACCGCGCTCTACGAGGAGATGCCGTTCGACGCCTCCGGCCAGCCGCTGGCGACGACGCTGGCCGACTATCTGCTTCCCGGCGCGACCGAGGTTCCGGCGGCGCGCCTCGATCACATGGAGACGCCGTCGCCCTATACGCAGTTCGGCGTGAAAGGCATCGGCGAGGGCGGTGCGATTGCCCCGCCCGCCGCGATCGCCAATGCCGTCAACGACGCGCTACGCCCGCTCGGTGTCGAGCTGATGCAGTCGCCGATCACGCCGCATCGCGTCGTCGCGGCTGTGCTGGCCGCTCGCGCGGGCGAAAGGAGCGCGGCATGAAACCGGCGCCCTTCGCTTATGAACGCCCGCGCGATCTCAATTCGGCGCTGTCGATGCTGGCAGCGGCAGGCGGATCGGCGAAGATCATCGCCGGCGGCCAGTCGCTTGGGCCCATGCTCAATCTGCGGCTGGTGCAGCCGGAGCTGATCGTCGACATCTCCGGGCTTGCCGAGCTCAAGCAGGCCGAGCTTCGCGATGGCGGGCTGGTGCTCGGGGCCCTCGTGACGCATGCCGATATCGAGGACGGACGCACGGCCGACGTGACCCACGGCGCCATGCGCGGCGTCGCGGCCAACATCGCGTACCGCGCCGTGCGCAACCGCGGCACGATCGGCGGCTCGCTCAGCCATGCCGATCCCGCCGCGGACTGGATTTCGGCGCTCGCGGCCTTGGGTGCGCAGGTGACATTGCGCAGTCTTGCCGGTGCGCGCACGATGGCGATCGAGGCGTTTGTCGTCGGTGCGCTAGAATCGGCGCTGCACGCCGGCGAAATCGTCGAGGCGATTCACGTGCCGGCCCGATCGGCCTCCGCGCATTGGGGCTATGCCAAGAGCTGCCGCAAGACCGGCGAGTTCGCCCATGCCATCGGCGCGGTGCTGGTCGACCCGGCCACCGCCACCGCGCGCATCGTGATCGGTGCGATCGATACGGCGCCGATCGTCGTGACCGATGCCGCCGGGTTGTTCGGCGGCCGGATTGCGGCCGACTACAAGCAGCGTTTCGACATCCGCGTCGTCGACGCTCTTCTGATGAAGGCCGGCATCGACGATGCCGCGCAGCGCCATATCCATGTCAGCGTGTTGAAGCGCGCCGTCCTGGAGGCCGCGGCATGAACACGGTCTCGCTTCAGGTCAACCGGCGTGCGGTGGAGGTCTCGGCCGAGCCGCGCACCAGCCTTGCCGATTTCGTGCGCGAAAAGCTCGATCTCACCGGCACCCATCTCGGCTGCGAGCATGGCGTCTGCGGCGCCTGCACGGTGCTGCTCGACGGCGTGCCGGCGCGCTCCTGCATCACCTATGCGGTGGCCTGCGAAGGCGCCGACATCACCACGATCGAAGGCCTCGACGAGGACGAGGTCACCACCGAGTTGCGCGCCGCCTTCACCCGGGAGCACGCGCTGCAATGCGGCTATTGCACGCCCGGCATGCTGGTCTCGGCGCGCGACCTGGTGTTGCGCCTGCCTGACGCCGACGAGCGGCGCATTCGCGTCGGCCTCAGCGGCAATCTCTGCCGCTGCACCGGCTATGTCGGCATCGTGCGCGCCGTGCAGTCCGTGATCGGGACGAGGCGTGCGCGCAACATTGCGCCGCAGGCCGACGGTGGCCGGACCAGTCTCGGCCCCGCCGGATCGGGGCGAGCCGCACCCGATCAAGATCGGCAGTCGCTGCAGCCTACGCGACAGGCGTTAGCGCCGGTGTCAGAGAGTGCTGCACCGGGCAGAATTCCCGACTTCACCCCAGCGACCGTTCTCGATCAGCGCTTCTCGCTGCCGTATCCACCGGCGAAAGTGTTCGCGATGTTCGATGATATCGCGGGTATTGCAGCCTGCCTTCCCGGCGTATCGCTCGCGGCGCCGCCAAGGCCCGAGCGTGTCGAAGGCGTGATCCGCGTCAGGCTCGGGCCGATCGCAGCAAGCTTCGAGGGGGCCGCGCGCGTCGAACGCGATCCCGCGACGCTCTCCGGCCGCATCGTCGGCATCGGCACCGACCAGCGCAGCCATTCGGCGACGCAAGGCGAAATCCGCTATCGCCTGATCCCGCTCGATGGCGGCGCGGCGACCGCGGTCGACCTGTCGATCGGCTACACGCTCACGGGCATGCTGGCGCAGGTCGGCCGGCCGGGCCTCGTGCGCGATCTCGCCAGACGCCTGGTCGCTGAGTTCGCGGGAAATCTCGACCGCCACATGTCGGGCGCGCCGTCGGGGGCGGCGGCCCCGGCGGAGCTCAGCTTCTGGTCGCTTGCATCGGACGTTTTGCGTGCTCGGCTCGCGCGCATGTTTGGCCGCGTCTTCACTGGAAAAGGTGGCGCGGAATGATTGGCGCGCTCGCGCCGCGGAGTGACGAAGGCTGGACTGCCTAGAGATCAACAGCGTTGGATTTGGAGAGACAACATGAAACGAGCACTCGGACTGGTTCGGACAATCGCGCTGGCGACGGCCTTGTTCGGCGGCGCGGCAGGGGCGCAGACCATCAAGATCGGCGTCAACGAGCCTCTTACCGGCGCCTTCGCGGCCTCCGGCACCTACGTCGTCAACGGCGCCAAGATCGCCGCCGACGAGATCAACGCCAAGGGCGGCATTTTGGGCAAGAAGATCGAACTGGTGATCGAGGACAACAAGAGCAACCCGACGGAAGCCGCCGCCGTCGCGGAGAAGCTCATCACCAGCGACAAGGTGCCGGTCCTGATGGGCGCCTGGGGCTCGAGCCTGACGCTCGCGGTGATGCCGAAGCTGATGGAATACGAGACGCCGATGGTGGTGGAGACCTCGTCCTCGGGCAAGATCACGACGACCGGAAATCCCTTCATCTTCCGCATCTCGCCGCCCTCGGCGGTCGAGGCCGCGGCGTTCAAGGGCATCGTCGACAAGCTCGCCCTGAAGAAGGTCGACTTCCTCGTCATCAACAATGACTGGGGCCGCGGCACCGCCGAGGACTTCAGCAAGATGATGAAGGACAAGGGCATCAGCATCGGCCTCGTCGAGACGATGGACCAGGGCGCGCAGGACATGAGCGCGCAGCTGTCCAAAATCAAGAGCTCGGAGTCCGAGACGGTCATCGTCACGACCGCCGTCGACCAGTTGACGCTGATCTTCAAGCAAGCTGCTGCGCTGGGCCTGAAGAAGCGCATCATCACCACCGGCGGCTCGCAGAACCCCGACCAGATCATCGCCCAGGCAGGAGCCGCCGCCAACGGAACCATGCATCTGACGACCTTCCTGCCGTGGTTCCCGGACAAGACGCCGAACCCCGAGGCAACCAACTACTTCATCACGGAATGGAAGAAGCGCGGCTTCGAGTTCGCCGGCTGCACCGAAAGCTTCCGCGGCTATGACGGCATCCGTACCGCGGCGGCCGCGATCGAGAAGGCCGGCAAGGCCGAGCCGGCTGCGATCAAGGCGGCGCTCTGGGATATCAACATCAAGGGGCTGAACGGCGACATCGTGTTCCGCAAGTCCGGCCCCGAGGGCAAGGAGAGCGGGCAGAGCCAGCCGAACGTCTATCTCATCGAGATCAACGACGGCAAGGTCGGGATGAAGACGCTCTAACGCGTTTCTTCGCGGGCGAGGGCGGCGCACCGCCGCTCTCGCCGCATTGCGGGTCATACGGAAACGGCTTTGAGCGAGTTTCTCCAGCATCTGGTCAACATGCTTGTGCTCGGCGGCACCTATGCGCTGCTCGGGATCGGGCTGACCTTGATCTTCGGCATCATGAACGTCGTGAATTTCACGCACGGCGTGCTCTACACGTTCGGCGCCTACATCATGTTTATCGTGGTGCAGCAGCTCGGGCTGAACTTCTTCCTTGCGCTGCCCGTCGCCGTGCTGGCCGGATGGCTGTTGGGGGCGGCTATCGAGCTGACATTGCTGCGGCCCCTGCGCGGCTCCGACATCGACACCACGATGCTGGTCATGATCGGCGCCTGGATCGCGATGCAGTCGGGCACGCTGTGGATCTGGGGCGGGGTCGCCAAATCGGTGGCGACGCCGTTTCCCGAGGCGCCCCTGGTGCTCGGACCTGTCTCCGTGTCCTGGCTGCGGCTGTTCGTGCTTGCCGCCGCGGCACTGCTGATCCTGGTGACGTATCTCCTGATCAACAGGACGAGCCTCGGCCGCGCGATGCGGGCGACGTTCCAGGACCACGACACGGCCTCGCTGATGGGCGTCAATGTCGACATGATCTACACCTCGACCTTCGCGATCGGCTCCAGCCTTGCCGCCGCGGCGGGGGCTCTGCTCGGCCCGGTCTACGTGATCTTCCCGCAAATGGGGGATCTTGCCGCCGTCAAGGCCTTCGCCATCGTCATCCTCGGCGGTCTCGGCAACATCACGGGTGCGGTGATCGGCGGCTTCATCCTGGCGCTCGCCGAGGAGCTCGGCGCGGGCTACGTCTCATCAGGCTATCGCGACGCGATGGGCTTCGTGATCATCATCGCGGTTCTCATCTTCAAGCCGACCGGCCTGTTCGCGCGCGCGGAGCGCGTCGGATGAGAATAGCCCTCACCATTCTCGCCGTCGCAGCGCTTGCCTCGGTGCCGCTCTGGCTGCGCGATCCCTATCTCCTCAACGCGCTGATCACGACCGGAATCTTCGTCATCGGCGCGATGAGCCTCAATCTGCTGCTCGGCTTCACCGGCCAGCTCAGTCTCGGCCACATCGCCTTCTTCGGCATCGGCGCCTATGTCAGCGCGCTGACATCGCTCGGTTTCGACGTCGGCCTGCCCGGAGACCTGCGCCTGGTTCACGCGCCTTGGCCGCCCATCGTGGGCTTCGTGCTCGCGATCCTGGTTGCCGGGCTGTGCGGCTATTTCGTCGGGTTGCTCTCGTTCCGCGTTCGCGGCGCCTATTTCGTCATTGTCACGATCTCCTTCGCCGAGGTCGTTCGGCTGGTCGCGCTGAACTGGGTCGAACTGACGCAAGGCCCGCTGGCGCTGACCAACATTCCCTCCATCGCACTGCCGTTGCCCGGCTTCGGTGAGCTGACGCTGCGCACCAAGATGCAGAACTACTACCTGGTGCTGGTGGTGGCGGTGATCGCCTATCTCCTGATCGCGCGTCTCGTTCATTCCCATTTCGGCCGCGCGATGCGCGGATTGATGGAGAATGAGACGCTCGCGGTCTCCGTCGGTATCGACGTGACGAAGACGCTGACGCTGGCGGCGGTGATTTCCGCCGCGATCGCTGGCGCCGCCGGCAGCCTCTATGCGCACTATATCCGGATCATCGATCCTGAAGTGTTTGCCTTCATCAACACCGTCACCATGGTGATCATGGTCATCAGCGGCGGCAAGGGCTCGCTGGCGGGGCCCGTCGTCGGCGGCCTGATCTTCGGGCTGTTGCCGGTTGCGCTGCGTCCGATCATGGCGCCGGAGGCGCAATGGATCGCCTATGGCGGCGTGCTGATCGCCATCCTGTTCGTGCTGCCGCGCGGCATCGTGCCCTCGCTCGCGCAGCGATTTCGCAGGAGACAGAGCGGCACGACGGCACTGGCGCCGGTGGCCCTCGCCGAGACAGCTGACAAGGAGCGGGCGTGATGACGGCACGCAGCGTTGCCATGACGATCGAGCAGGTCGCTGTCCGTTTTGGCGGGCTCGTCGCGATCTCCGACATGAGCTTCACCGTTGGCGAGGGCGAGATCGTCAGCCTGATCGGGCCGAACGGCGCCGGCAAGACCACCGCCTTCAACGTCATGACCGGTTTCCTGACGCCGAGCGCGGGCCGTGTCACCTATCAGGGCACGACGCTCACCGGGTTGAAGCCGCATCAGATCGCGGACCTCGGTCTGATCCGGACCTTCCAGCGCACCAGCGTGTTTCCCAATGACACCGTGTACGACAATCTCCTGATCGGCCTGCATCGTCAGGGCCGGGTCCGGCTGCTCGACGCCATCCTCGGGCTGCCCGGCGCGCGGGCCTCCGAGCGCAGGCTGCGGCAGCGGGCAAGTGAGCTGATCGAATGGGTCGGTCTCGAACGCCGTGCCCACGATGCGGCCGGCTCGCTCTCCTACGGCGAGCAGCGCCTGGTCGGCGTTGCGCTGGCGCTCGCGGCGGAACCCTCGATGCTGCTGCTCGACGAACCCGTCTCCGGCATGAACGCCTCGGAAACCCACCGCTTCGTCGAGCTCATTCGCGACATCCGGGGTCGCGGCATCACGATCCTTCTGGTCGAGCACGACATGCCGATGGTGATGACCGTCTCGGACCGCATCGTGGTGCTCAACTACGGCCGCATCATCGCCGAGGGGACGCCGGACGTGATCCGCAACGATCCCGCCGTGATCGAGGCCTATCTCGGACATGGAGCGGCGCGTGCTTGAGATCCGCGACATGGTGTGCGGCTATGGCGGCGTCACCGCGCTGCGCGGCATTTCGCTCGACGTGAAGGCCGGGCAACTGGTGGCGCTGATCGGGGCCAACGGCGCCGGCAAGAGCACGACGCTGCGCGCGATTTCCGGACTCGTGCCGCCGCGCGCAGGGCAGATGCGGTTCGAGGGCATCGACATCACCGAGGCGAGGCCGCCGCGCGTGCTGGCGAGCGGGATCGCGCATTGTCCGGAAGGGCGGCGCGTGTTTCCGCACATGAGCGTCGAGGAAAATCTCGACATGGGGGCTTACCTCCGTCGCGGTTCAGGCGAGATCGCAGCCGATCGCGATCGCATCTATACGGAATTTCCGCGGCTCGCCGAGCGGCGCCGGCAGGCGGCGGGCACGCTGTCCGGTGGCGAGCAGCAGATGCTCGCGATCGGGCGTGCGCTGATGTCGCGGCCGCGGCTGATCATGTTCGACGAGCCTTCGCTCGGCCTTGCCCCCAACATCGTCGAGCGCACCTTTGCGATCATCCGCGGCATTCGCGATGCCGGCACCACGGTGCTGCTGGTCGAGCAGAACGCGTTCGCCGCACTCGAGATGTGCGACCACGCCTATCTGCTCGAGAACGGCCGCATCGTGCTGTCCGGCGCTGGCACCGAGCTGATCGAGAACGAGCATGTGCGGAAAGCCTATCTCGGTGGATGATCCCGCTGTCCGTTCGGACGAGCCCGGATGGATCCCGGTCTGTGACCTCGGTCGCCTGAAGGCAGAGATCATCGTCCGCGTTGCCGGGCGCGATATGCTTGTGATCTGGAACGAGGGCGATGTCGTCGCGTGCGACCGTGCCTGCCCCCACGAACAGGCCGATCTTGGTCTTGGACAGGTGACAGCGGGGC
This sequence comes from Bradyrhizobium sp. B025, assembly GCF_042257955.1. Classification (NCBI taxonomy): domain Bacteria; kingdom Pseudomonadati; phylum Pseudomonadota; class Alphaproteobacteria; order Hyphomicrobiales; family Nitrobacteraceae; genus Bradyrhizobium; species Bradyrhizobium sp. B025. The sequence goes on from NZ_CP170150.1 coordinate 2,985,483, forward strand.
GGCTGCAGTGCCCGCGCCATGCCGCATCATTCGATTTGCGCGGCGGGGCGATTACAGCGGGCTGGCCAAGTCCGCCATTGCGGCTCTATCCGGTCAAGGTCACGGGAGAGCAAATCTGGGTTGAAGAGCCTGAGCGGCGATCGGGGCGATGATGGCATCATGCCCCTGTTTTGCCCGACGAGTCAAAACGATCCGCGTCGTAGATTTTGCCTTTGGAAACAACGGCGTTCTATTGTGCATGGGGTTGTTTTCGCGTTTTTAGTCCAGCAACCGGCGTGCAGCCTCCACCAGAGCGCCGTCCGGCCGACGCAGCGCCTCGAGGATGGTGAAATGGTCGGCGCCTGCGACCGGAATGAGCTTGCCGGGCGCCTGTGCGGCCGCACGCTTCTCATGAAGGTTGATTGAATCCAGCACCAGGGCGGGGAGTTCGTTGCTGCCATAGGCGATGTCGAGCCGCTTCTGTGTCACGGGGAGGCGAAGCGGCGAGAGCTTGGCGATTTCCTCATCCGTCAGCTTCAGCGCGTTGTTCAGCCCGGTATCGCGGATCGGCGCCAGATCGTAGACGCCTGATATCGCAAGCCCCGCATGGACGCGCGGATGGTCCAGCGCCATCGCCACGAGATGGGCGCCGGCGGACCAGCCGGACAGGATGACCGGCCCGCCGATGCCATAGGATACGCCATGCGCGGCGAGCCAGTCGAGCGCGCGCGGGATCTCGGCCACGATGTCGGTGAGGGACACCTCGGGCGCCAGCGAATAGCCGGGAATCGCAACCGACCAGCCATGTGCGGCAACGCCTTCGACCAGCATGGCGAACAGTTCACGCGAATTGCGCTGCCAATAGCCGCCATGCACGAACACCAGGCAGGGCGCATCGGGCTTTGCGGCGGGGTAGAGATCGATCTTGTTGTTCGCCCGCTCGCCGTAAGGCAAATCGAGATGGGACTTCAGCGTACCGCGCAGCCGGCTGGAAGCTTCGTTGCGCTCGGCGATCAGGGCAGGGCTGTTCTTGACCGCCGCATTGTTGTCATAGGCGGCGCTGCGTTCCGCCTGGGACAGTTCGGCCCATTTGCTGCGGGGATCGAACGGCCGATGTGTCGAGCTTGTGTTGTTGACCATGGAGTCTCCGAGCGGCCGGTCGTGGCAATGACCGGCGTCGCTCGCTCCTGTCTGCCACGAATCCCGCTCGAATTGCAGATCGCTCGTGCTCAGACGAGGGATGCGCCGTTCGCGGAACTTGTTTCAACTGGCTGTGGAGGGACGGGTCCGGGGCGGCAAAGCCGGCGACGGAAATTGACGCGCAAAGGCGCTCGTCTTCGGCTGAACACGCGATCCGTCGATCACCTCCAGCCGGCCGCAGCGGTTCAGGGTGTGCAGCTTTCGGCCGGGCCATGCGGGTCCCGGCTTCAGGGAGTGGCGGACGATCTGCTTGAATGTCGTGGGCGACAGTTCGATGACCTCCGCCAGGGCGAGCGCCGCGCCGTATCCGTCGGCACAATTCTGGACCGGGCGCCACAGTCTTTCGTTGATGGTGACGAAATTCCCGGCCGGTCGCGTACTCGCGCGATCGATCAGGACCGGGTTGCTGGCATGAGGCAGCCAGGGGCCGAGCAGGTGGTCGGCGTAGTAGATCGCAAGCGAATCCGAATAGCCGCCGGCTCCGTCGCGCCAGGCGCCAAACAGGTAGTTCAGGCCGTTGTGCCGCGTGATCGTCGCGTCGGCGAGCTCCAGGCCCGAAAGCAGCGTCGCATGCCGCTCCCATTGGTCCGGAAACCGAACGCATTTGTAGAGGGCGACGTCCCCGTTGATCGAGCTCTCCGGGATCATCCACAACTCGCCGTCGTCCTCGATCAGGAACGGATAGGACAGGTGCCAGGGCTCTTCCAGCACGGGCATGACGTCGCCGACTGGCCCGGTGTCACCGAACTCGATCACTGAAATGATTCCCTTGCCGACCCGGTGATCGAGATCTTCAAAAAAGACGAACGTTCGTCCACGCCAGGTGACGGGAAAGGGATCGGCGTAGAAGTGGTTTCCGGGATCTCCCAGAACGTTCCAGCGGGGCCCGGAGAGATCTCCGGTCTGCCAGACGCCTGCGCCGTCATTGAAGCGCCATCCGATATGCCAATGCGGGGCGTAGCAGCAGAGGCGATAGATCTCCTTGGCGATCGAGACGGCAAGGCCGCGCGCGACGTAGCCGACAGGTCCACGTCGGTTCATGGCGCCGGCGGGACGCGACAGTTGTGGCAGAATGCGCGGCCGTCCCGACAGGATTGCCGCCACCATGGTCAGGGTTCGCGCCATGACCGTTTCGAGCGCGCCGCTCAGGCCGGCTGCAGTTTCTCCCGACGGGTGGCCGCGATCGAGGACGGCGCCGTCGATCTCGTTGACGATGTCGATCACCGGCATGTCGCCGGCAAGAATGGCGGCGAGCGCGGCGTTTTCTCCTGCAGTTCCGTTGAACAGCGGGCGCAGATACAGCGAAGCCGAGCAGTCCCGATCGCGCGCGCCGCCTGTGAAATCGACGATCACGTCGGCCGTGCCGGTGCGAGCCTGCGTCCGCTCGGGAATGATCTTCAGCCCGTCGGCACCGCCGGGTTTGCCCTTGTGCAACACCATGCGTTCGAGCGCGAACAGCGCGTCGAGACCCGCAGGCCGTGACTCCGCCGTCGCCGTCCAGGCGATCTGGACCGGAACGTCCCGCCCGTCGATCGACAGCGTCTCGCGGTGCATCCACCGCCGCGCATGCTCACGTTCACAGCGAAACTCGATGATCATGTCGAGCCAATCTATTCCAGCGGATCAGGTCAAATGACTTGGCCGAGAATTCGAACATATTCCTCAACCATGGAATCCACCGAATACCGCAACCTCAGGCCTTTGGCGTTTTGTCGCAGTTCGTCGCGCAGGGTTTGGTCGGTCAGGAGTTTCGAGACGGCGGCCGACAGCTTCGCATGATCGGAGGCATCCACGAACAGTGCTGTCGGTTTGCCTTCGAAGGACAGCACCTCGCGCAGGACGGGAAGATCGGTGACGACGGAGGGAACGCCGGCGTTTGCGGCTTCGACCGCGGCGAGGCCGAAAGTCTCGGCTTGTGTCGGAAATACGAACACGTCCAGGCAGGCGAGAAAGTCGGCCATCTGGCGCGGGGTGATTTCCCCGAGCAGATGCAGTCTGTCCGAGACTTTCAAATCATCCGCCAGCTGCCTTAGCCGAACCTCGTCGGCACCCTGGCCGGCCAGTGCGAGATGCCAGGACGGTTGATCCGGCAGCAGGCGTATCGCTGCATCGAGCCGCTTGTGCGGGTGCAGCCTGGCTGCGCAGCCAAGCAATATGCGGTCCGGCGGAAGATTGAACTTCTGTCGCGCAGCTTCCTTCGGCAGGGTGAGGGCCTTGTCGTCGAAGCCGTGCGGGACATGCACCATGCGCGACCGGTAGGCCGCAGGGTAGCGCGAATATTCGCGCTGCATGTCCAGCGAGTTCAGCGTGATGCGGTCGAAGAAGCCGAGGCTGCCCATGACGATGTCGGCCGTGCGGACCGGCCAGCTCATCGACAGTGCGGACGATACCTGATTGGCGACGACGGGCGCGCGGCAGACGAGGCGAGACACGCCCGCGCCGATGACGTTGCCGAAATGCTGAAAGGTCAGAACGGCGTCGGGCCTGGTGGTCCTGATATGACGGCCGAGCATCCACAGCATTTGCAGCAGGGCCAGTGGATGTCCCGGCCGGCGCGATGCGCAGTAGAGCGTATCGGGCGGCTCGTCGAATGAATCCGATTTGCGGAAGAAGAACAGATTGGTGACCCGATAGCCGCGCGCGGTCAGGCCGGCGCCGAGTAGCCTGGAAATCTCCTGGGCGCCCGCATTCTCGGCTTGCGTCTGGACGAGAAGCACGTGCGGCTTCGGTCGGCCGCTGCCCCGACTTGCGAGTGCTGCCGCGGTCGACGGCAGCTTCGGTGCCTCGCCCAGTTCTGCGCCTGGCTGGTAATGCAGCACGGATCCCGACCCGCTAATGAAACGTTCACCTTCTTAACGCCGTACCTATCATGCGAGCGTCGCGCGGACACCGGCTAGCAACAAACGGAGTTAATGCCCTGTCCGCCGGAACGGCATCGTTCACAGGAGAATGGCAGCGGTTTGCGGACGGTGCGAAGCGAGCGCGTTAACCAATTGGTCATCTTCGCGCGGAGGCGGGTAACCGCGGATTAACCATAGATATTTACGGTGGCGCAGGCCACTGAACAGTGCTTGCCAGTTGAATCCGAGTAAAGTCCATGACGTTCGGTCGCCGCGCAGACCCGACAAGTTCCGGATCGACCGGTGTCTCCGCGTCGTGGCAGACTCAAGATGCGTCGAACGGTGAGGCTGGCGCAGCCGCAGCCCGCCTTGGCGGTGTGCTCACTGCCGCAGGCGCGCTCTCCTTCATTCGGGACAATGCTCGCCGTATCCTGGCGCTCGCTCTTGCGATCTTCGCCCTCGGCGTCATCGTTCTGCTGGTGATCCCGGCTCGATTTGCGGCGACCGCGCTGGTCGTCGTCGATCCCCGCGAACAACGCGTGACCGCGGATCAGGACGTTCTGCCGGGCATAGGGCAGGATAGCGCCGCGCTGCAAAGCCTGGTCGAAGTGGCGAAGTCCGACGGCTTTCTCAAGCCGCTGATCGAGCAGCTCAAGATTCGGGATGACGAGGACATTTCCGGGGGACATACCGACCCCGCGCGCCTGCTCGAGAGGTTCCGCAACCGTCTCGACATTTCCCGCCGCGGGCTCACTTACGTCATCGCCATCCGCTTCACGTCGAACCGGCCGGAGCGGGCGGCCTATTATGCGAACGCGATAGCCGAGGCGTTCGTCGCGAGCCAGAGTCGCAACCGCACCGATGCGACCGACGAGGCGGCCGACTGGCTCAGTGGCCGGCTCAAGACATTGAACGACCGGTTGAGGGCGTCAGAGGACGCCGTGGCCACGTTCAAGCTCGAGCACAGGATCGTCAACGCCGGCAAGGATTCCACGACCCAGCAATTGCGCGTGACCGAGCTGTCGCAGCAGGTCGCCGCCGCGCGCGCCCGGGCCGAAGAGGCCAAAGCCCGCTACGAGCAGGCGCAGCGCGACGTCAAGGCGAATGTCGAGGGTCCGGCCAAGCAGGATCTCCTGAGCGCGCTGCGCGCGCAGCGGTCGGCGCTCAATGATCAAATCGCGCAGAAGCGCGCGGTGTTCGGCGATCGCCATCCCGACCTCGTCATGTCCTACAGCCAGCTGAACGATCTCAACAGGCAGATCGAGGTCGAGCGGGCCAAGAGCATCGACACCGCAAAGTCGGAGTACGAGGCCCAGCGCGAACAGCAGAAGGCCCTCGAAGGCCAGATGAAGGCGGCTGAATCGCAGCTCCTGGTCGACGGTCAGGCTCTGGTCAGGCTCCAGGAGTTGCAGCGCGACGCCGAGGCGAACAGAAACATCTACGAACAATTCCTGTCGCGCTCGAAGACGACGAACGAGCAGCGTCTCCTGCAGAGCTCCCAGACCAAGATTGCGTCGTCCGCCATTCCGCCGCTTCGCTCGACCCTTCCGCCGCTGCCCTTGCTGCTTGCCGCGCTCGCGATCGGCTCGCTGCTGACATCGACGGCGGTCGTTGCCGCTACGGGACGCCGATCGGACAAGCCCGTCGAAGACGTTCGTGCCCCCGATCCGGCTCCGCGCCAGCCCGCGTCGTGGCCACGCCCGCCCGTGTGGGCCCGCATTCCCGACTTGCTGCCGGGCGATGTGCCCCGAAACATCTGGCAAGGTCCGGTCTCAGCGACGGCTGCGCTCGATCTCAGTCCACATTTGCGCCCGCTGCTCGACCGGCTGGAGAAATTGCCGGGAGCCCGGGGCAAGGTCGCGCTCGTGATGTCGGTCGGCAAGCGGGCCGGCGGCAACACCGTCGCGCGGTCGCTGAACCGGTGGGCGGTGAACAAGGGGAAGTTGAGCGTCCTGATCCGGGTCGAGCCGGACCTCGGTGGTGCCGCGGTTAGCCTCGTCAAGGAGCAGGCGGACGGCATGACCACGGCGGACTTTCGCAGCGTCGACGCGCTTCTGGGCGCCGGCAAGCGGCCCGAGGCGTCGCCCGCGGATGACATTCGTTCGGAGTTCGATCTGATCGTCGTCCACGCCACCTCGCTGGCCTTGCAGCCGGAGGCGGCGGCGCTCGCCGCTCACGCTGATCTGGTCGTCCTGGTCGCTTGCGAAGACGCGGTCGATTCCGCTGCAATGCGCAGGGCAATGGCGGCGCTGTCCCGCTTTGGCAGCGTGCCGACCGGGCTCGTCATCAATCGTGTCCCGCCCGATCCGTCGGCGGCGCGTCGTCGGGGCGAAGTGTTGGGCCTGGCCGGTTGATCGACGCCTAATCGCCGGAGTCGGCACTGCGGACCGCAAAGGCGCCGCGTTTCGATGCCGAGAAGCGCAGAAGCACGAGAATTGAAGGGTCGACTCCGGTTCGCCGGCGACAGAGGATGTTGAGCGCGATGGTCGCGAACGCCAGCGACACGGTCGCCGAGATCGCCGCGCCAAGCACGCCGAGCCAGGGAATCAGGACGAGAAATCCGACCAGCCGCAGTGCGACGTTCGCCGCGACGACGGGGACATAGATGCGCTCATGGCCGGTCAGCTGCAGGATCGCGGCAGATGGACCGCCCGCCGCCTGGAAAGCGGTGCCGATCGCGAGCACGATCAGGACCCAGTGCTGTGCGGCGAAATGAGGCCCGAACAGGTTGAGAAGATGGGGGCCGCCGATCCAGATCAGGAGAAGTCCGCTGGCCACGCAAAGTGCGGTCACTTCCGCCATGAGCCGCAACGTTCGCCCGAACTCCTGGTGGTTCTTGCTGAAGTACAGCGAAGGAAGCCGACGCGCCCCGAAACTGTACAGCGCCGCCGACAGCATGGCGAAGATGTTGGCCAGGCGCGAGGCGGCGAAATAGATTCCAGCGGTCGCCGGATCCAGCATCCAGTAGACCAGGATGACGTCGAAATACTGGTTGGCCGCTTCCAGGATGGACGCAACCCAGAAATGGAGCGCGCTGGCTCTCCAGCGAGAGGTCTCGTAACGCGCCGCCGTGCTGCGCAAGTCCGGCAGGGCTCGCGCAATGGCAACGACCTGCGCGACAAGGCCGACCGACATGGCGATCGTCATCACGGCGAACAACTCGGCGGGATCGAGCTGCCGATGGCCGAACAACATGGCAAGCAGAAACAGGACGACGATGACCCGCCAGAAGAGCTCCCGGTTTCCTTCGCCCATGAGAATGCTGACCAGCGAGCGGGCGATCTGGCTGCCGAGCATCAGTCCGGCATTCACCGCCGTGTAGGCCGAGAGAGCAAGGATCAGCAGCCACCAATCGCCCCTCAAGCTCGCGGCCAACGCGACCGCGGCGATCGCGATCAGCATCGCGACGGAGGTCATCTTGAAGCTCGACAGGAGGACCCCTTTGGTGAGGTCGGGCCTGTCTTCGACCTGATACTCGTTCAAAAATCGCACCAGAAGCGACTCCTGGCCGACCAGCCCCACGACCGCTGCGATCTGGGCAACGGAAAGCCAGGTCGCAAAGATGCCGAATCCATCAGGCGACATCGTTCGCGCCGCCAGCGAGAACAACGCAAACGCAAGCGCGCCGCTGCCAACCTTGAGGAGGATGGTCCCGACAACACCGCGCGTCACGTCGCGCCGCAGGAACTGGACGATGGATTCGATCATGGACGTTGAGGGACGACTTTCCCCTGGAGATACGCGCTGCGATGGCGGTGACAGCCTAGCATGGTGAAAAACCGCGAGTGTTAATGGGGCCTCTGGAGTCCTGTTGGTTGCGGCCGATGTCGGCGAAACATCCGCTGCGTCACGGTGGGACACCTTCGTTCCGGCTGTCCCAGTTAGAGCGCAGGCCGGCTTCGTCGAAAAGCGACGTGATGTCGCTCTGACGAGAAGCAGCCATGCGTTCCGCCGTGGCGTCGCCGAACACCGGTTCTTGTCGAACATCCCGAGCAAGACGCGTGCCGAAACATCGTCCGGCCAGATCGAGTCTTCGGTTCGTTAACCTCGATCGACGGAAATGATCGCGTTCGGTCCTGCGATGCGACATCAGGCGGGATAATTGCACATGGAACCACCGTTAACCGTGGGAGCCTGGACCATGACGGCGGATAGCACCGTGACTGAGCCGATCGCCGCAGCTGCGACCACGACGATCGTTGCGGACGTCGCGATTGTCGGAGGTGGCCTTGCAGGTTCGCTCGCGGCTGCTGTCCTTGCGCGGGCAGGGCATCGCGTCGCGCTGGTGGACAAGCGCGCGGTCTATCCGGACGAGTTTCGGGTCGAGAAGATCGGAGGCCCGCAGCTGGAGATGTTCCGCAGGCTGGGCTTCATCCGCGGCCTCGCGAGCGTCGCTTGTCCATACGATCAGGTGCTCAATGTCAGGGAAGGCAAGGTGGTCGATGTCAGCGTCGGCCAGGCTTACGGGCTTCCCTATGCCGGTCTCGTTGCCATGGCGCGCGGCCAGATACCCGATCCGTCCAGCCTCATCGTCGACGAGGTCACCGCAGTCACCTGTAGCGACGACGTCCAGCATCTGGAGCTTGCCTCCGGGCGCCGCCTCAATGCGCGTCTTGTCGTTCTGGCGACGGGCGTGGCCGGAGCCCTCGGCTACAAGCTGGGCATCAGGCGGCGCGTGCTGGCCGCAGGCCACTCGGTCTCGTTCGGCTTCACGATCGCGCGCCGGGACGGCACGCCGTTCGATTTCAAGGCGCTGACCTGTTACGGCGAGCGCATTTCCGACGGCGTCGATTATCTCAGCCTGTTTCCGGTACCCGCCGGCATGCGGGCCAATCTCTTCATGTTCCGCGACCCGACCGATCCGGTCATGCGTGATCTGCGTCGCGACACGGAAGCGACGCTCCTGCGGCTGCTGCCGGGATTGCAGCCCTATCTCGGCGATTTTGGCGTGACGGACCGGGTCCAGAACTGGGTGATGGATCTGTCCGTCGTCGAAGGACACCTCCAGCCCGGCGTCGTGCTGATCGGCGATGCGTTTCAGACCAACTGTCCCGCCGCCGGAACGGGCGTAGCCCGCCTGCTGGTGGACGTCGAGCGTCTCTGCACCGAATATGCGCCGCGGTGGCTTGCGACCGAAGGCATGGGCAAGGAGAAGATATCGGAGTTCTATTCCGATCGCGACAAGATCGCCGCGGACCAGCAGTCACTGAAGATGGCGCGCTTTCGCCAGGCGCTGACGTCCCGCAACGATATCAGCTGGGACGTGCGGCGACGGTTGCACTTCCTGCGGCGGAGCATTACCCATCGGGTCGATCAGATGCGGCCGGGCTGGCTCGCGCAGGTCCGCAGCGCGCTGCGCGCCTGAGGCTGCAACCCTCCAGCGCCTCGCGCCCGTCAGCGCGTGGGCGTCGAGGTGCGGGTCGGCGAGAGCCTGACCTCCGAAATTCGCTTCGCGGCAAGTTTGAGCCAGGGCGCCTGCTTCAGTGCGAACAGGGATATCGCGCCTGTGGTGCTGCCGGCCTGCGTGACCGCCCACATCGGCGAGGCCTGCGCGCCGAACAATTTCTTGTATGGCTCGTCGCCAATGGTGAAGTCGAGCATCTGATCCCCGCGCTCGATGCAGTCCTTCGCCACCTGCTCGAACATCAGCGCGCCCAGGGACTGGCTCTTGTATCCGGCAATGTCGAAGGCACTCATGATGACGAGGAAGCTGTCGCGGTGCTGCAAGCCGAGCACGGCGGCGATCACCTCGCCATCCATCTTCATGGCATAGAGCCGCGCAAGGGACCCGAGACCGCGGACCGCGACGTCGGAATAGAAGTCGTAATATGCGGGGCGCTGGAGCAGATCTCCGTCGCCCTGCGACTGGAACCGCGGACCGCGAAATTTCCTCATCACGTCCAGCACCTCGAGCACGGCGGCGCTGTCGTTGCAGCACGAGAAGCTCAGCGCGCCCTTCTTCTGGAGCTGCCGATACTTCTTTGCGAGCTCCTTCTGATAGGAACGATCCATCGCACTGGCCCGCCATTGCTCGAATGGGGCGAGGAGAACGGTCGCGTAGGCATTGGTGTCCATCGCGACGCGGCGCGGCGCGGCCAGAAGGTTCTCGATCGGGAGCCGCCCGTCCGGCAGCTTGGTCACGCGGAGCAGGTCGAAAGGACGAACGAGGCGGCGAATTTCGGCGCATGCCTCCGCATCCCCAAGCAGTTCGGAAAACACCGCCGGACTGCAAACCGGCGCCAGATAGTCGGAGACGCGGAGATCTGCGAATTCGACGGTCCGTATCGGGCCGCGCCGGATCCGGAGCAGGGGCAGCACCATCGCAAGGGCGCCCGTCGCGCGGTAGCGAACGACGACGACCAGAGGGGTTGCTCCCGCATGAGACGCGAGCCTGCTGTAGAGGCTGTGCAGCCAGAGCGGATGCTGGAACGCGGTGGCGGCCGAGTGGTCGAACAGCTCTGCATAGTCCGCCGACAGGAAGTCGAATGCCGGCTCGACGGCGATATCGAACGTGTTGCCAGGCGTGTTCATGCGTAACCAGGGAAGCCAGGGAATTCGGGAGTGCTCGATCGAGCTGAGGGCTTATAGCAGGGGAGTGACGGTCGAGATACCGAGGTGGTACGATTTGCATTAAAAGGACCGAGCCGGGTTCGTATCGTTACCGAAGTCTTAAGATTTCGCGGCCGCGGAGGCTCGGAAGTGCAGACCTCGCCGCGCTAGCAAATAATTAACCGCGTTTAAGGAAGGTCAATCATGGCCAGCCTACAGACCGAGGTGGACTCCGGGGCTCCCGGGAGCGCGATCTGGAAGACGCGCAGCGTTGGCGTTGAGAAGATTGCCAGGGGCGCGATTGGCTGTTCGATCACCATCAACGTCGTCGCGTCGATGGGCACCTTCAACACCGGGTTGTTGCCGGCGGAGCTGACCTACCTGCAGCAGGCCGTCGCGGTCCTGATGTGGGGCGTCCTGATCTACGCCAGCGCATTCGTGCGTCCGCCCCTGCGTTTGCAGTTCAATCCCGATCTGATCGTTCTGGTCGCATTCTACGCCTTCGCCGTCATCTCCGTGTTCTGGACCAGCCTGAACACTGCCGCGATCATGAAGAGCCTGGCGCTTGCGATGACGACCTTCGGTGCATTCTGTCTCATCACGCGCATCGACATGGACGAGGTTGTCAGGGCCACGGCGTTGGGCCTTTTCATATTGGTCGCCGCATCGGCCTTCTTTGCGCTCGCCGTACCCGATATCGGGATAGACCACAGCTGGATGCATAACGGTCAATGGCAAGGCGTCTATGAATCGAAGCAGACCCTCGGTTTCGTCGGCGCGTATCTGATGTTCTTCGCCTGCTATCTGAAGATGAAGGGGCAGGGGTGGCCGGCTTTCCTCCTGACCTTCCTTCTGGCGTCCACATGTGTCCTCGCGTCGGAATCTCGGGGCGCCGGTGCCGTTGCCCTGGCCGCATGCGCATTGCTGTTGACCTCGATGTGGTCGGTCATCTGCATGAGACTCTATGCGGTCCTGCCGTTCGTCATGTGTTTGCTGGCCGGCGCGCTGATCTTCTATTTTTACGCGACGGGGTATGACGCGATCCATGTCGGCGACGCGTCCGTCGATTTGACCGAGCGGACGTTCATCTGGCATTACGCCATCAGCCATTTCGATGACGCGCCGCTGCTCGGCTTCGGGATCAACGGCTTCTGGACCATCCCGTCGATCTACGACTATTTCGAGCAGAACCATGGCTGGGTGCTCGACAATTATCACAGCGGCTATATCGCGATCCTGATGGAGTCGGGGTTTCTCGGCTACACGCTTTTCGCCGCGAGCGTCCTGCTGTTTTCGAACAAGGTTCTTCATCTGATTTCGGCCCGCGCGATCGACCGGTCGCACTGCGCGCTGATCATCGGATTTGTCGTTCTCAGCTTTCAGACCAATTTTACCGAGACGACGTTCCTTCGTTCGACGATGTTCACGTCGGTGCTGCTGGTGGCGTTCTTCTTCGCGACGTGCAGGCCTGTACCGCAGACCGATCTCTAGTCTCAACGAATGGAAGCAAGATGAGAGCCATCCGCGCTCGCTGGACGAGACGCTTCAATCTTGCGGCAACGGCAGTTTTCCTCGCGTCGTTTGGCTTCCATGCCCATGGGGCCGGGCAGGCTTCCCGTGACCTGCCGAAATTGGGGCGCGGCATCAATATTCTCGGCTATGACGGGATCTGGGAAGGCGGCCGGAACGCGCCGTTCCGCCTGGACAATCTGACGGCAATCAGGAAGGCTGGATTTTCGCACGTCAGGATCAATTTCTTCGGCTTCAAGTTCATGGGCCCGGGGAACATGCTGGACGAGATCGTTCTGAGGCGGCTCGATGCCGTCATCGAGGACGTCCTTGCAAGGAACCTCATTCCGATCGTCGACGAGCACGACACCCATATCTGCCAACGCGACGTTTCCGAATGCGGCGAGAAGCTCAGGGCATTCTGGCGGCAGATCGCCGAGCGCTATGCCGGAAAATATCCCGCGCTGGTCTTCGAGGTCCTGAACGAGCCTGGCGGGCAAATGACGTCCGCCGACTGGAATTCGCTCCTCAATGAATGTCTTGAAATCATCCGCCGCACCAATCCGTCGCGGCCGGTCATTGCCGCGGTTCTCAACACGGACGACATCCCCGCCGACGACCTGGCTTTGCCGGCCGACGACAGGAACATCATCGTCACGTTTCACTATTACGCGCCGATACGGTTCACGCATCAGGGCGCACCTTGGTCCCCGACGTTTTCGCGGATCGGGCCGCTGGATTGGGGCAGTCCCGACGACGAAGCGAAGGCTGCTGCTGACTTCGGGAAGATGAATCTCTGGGCGGAGAAGGAGCAGCGCCCCGTCTATCTCGGCGAGTTCGGGGTATACGAGCGCGCACCATCGGACAGCCGCGCGAGATATTTGTCGTTCATGGCGAGAAGCGCCGACAGGCTTGGCTGGTCATGGGCCTATTGGCAATTCGACCATGATTTCGCGGCCTTCGACAGCGCGCGTCAGGCCTGGAAGCCGGACATCCTGCGTGCGCTGATTCCGCCGCAGCGTTGAAGCGGCGGTCGCGATTTCGCTGCACAGTCTTGTCGGCCGTCGCGCGAAATCTGCCGCGCTCTCGCCGCTCGCAATCGCCTAGCGTGGCGCGTCGATCAAAACCATGTGGCGATCTCCCGGAGGCGTCGATACGCCGTCTCGCGCGCTGCGAGGATCGGGTCCGCCGGGCCGGTGGTCGGCCCGATCGGCACGAAGCGCACGTCGCTGATGCCAATGAAACGCAGCGCCTCGCGCAAATAGGGTGTCGCCATGTCGGTGCGGCCGCGATTCATGCCGGTGACGAAGTCGCTGCCGCTGGCGAGGATGACGATGGTCGGCCGGTCCTCTAGGAGCGGAAGATAGCCCGACGCCGGGTCGTACCGGAAGGTAAGGCCGGGCTGGACGATGATGTCGAACCACTGCTTGAGCTTGTAGGGGATGCCGAAATTCCACATCGGCGTCGAGATCAGCACGCGTTCGGCGAGCGACAAGCGCGTCGCCATTCGCTCGGCCTCGGCAAAGCTGTCGCGCTGGGCGTCGTCGAAGGCCTGGGCCTTCATCCGCGCATATTTGGCCTCGACAATCGGCCCCGCAAACTCCGGCATCCGCTCCCGCCAGAGATCCATGACGTCGATGTCCCAGTCGGGACGCACCTGGCGAAATCCGTCAAGGAAGACGCGCGCGCCGGCGCTCGACTCCGAGTCGGGACGCGGCGAGCAGGAGAGGTGCAGGAGCTTTGCCACCGCTCATCCCAGCGCTCTGATGACGGCATCCGCCCGCGTGACGATGGCGACGTTCTGCATGGCAAAATTGATCGAGGCCGAGTGCCAGTCGGCATTCATGGTCGAGCAGCAATCCTCCGGCACGATCATGAAATAACCCTTGTCAGCGCCGGTCCGCGCGGTGTGCTCGACCGACATGTTGGTCCAGGCGCCGGTGTTGATGATCATGTCGCGGCCGGTGGCCTTCAGGATCGTCTCCAGCCGCGTGCCCTCCCAGGCGCTCATCCGCATCTTCTCGACGACGAAATCGCCCGGCCGGGGCTCCAGGCCCGAGACCGGCGCCGCGCCCCAGCTGCCTCGCACCATCGCCTTGCTGTCGACCAGACCCTCGAACAGCGGCGCGTTCAGCGTCACGCCGGGGGCGCCGGGCTCGACCACGAACCAGACATGGATGATGGCGACGCCGCGCGCCCGCGCGGCCTCGGCAAGACGCCGGACATTCTCGACCACATGCTGCTGCTTCGCGTGAGCGGGCGCGCCTGACCCGTCGAAGGCGCCGCCATCCATGATGACGTCGTTCTGAAGATCCTGGATGATCATGGCGCAGCGCTGCGGATCGAGCCGCATCTCGCCGTCGGTGAGGATGGGCGCTGCGGCCGCGGGGCCGGCGCTTGCGCCGGCGCCGCCGCGCCTGCCGCTCATATAGGGCTCGTGGCGCGGTCCCACCCTGGTCGGGATGGCATAGACCGAATGCGTCGAGGTCAGATAGAGCGTGCGGAAATCCGGCCCGCCCCAGGCGAGGTTGGCGACGAGCTCGGGCACACGTACCTTGCCGAGCAGCTCGCCGCGCGGCGAGTAGACCCAGACGCCGCCGGGTGCGGTGACCCAGACATTGCCGTGCTGGTCGCACTTCATGCCGTCGGGCAGGCCAGGCTCGAGCTCGGACTTGATGCCACTCGCGAACACCCGCGCATTCGAGAGCGTGCCGTCGGCATTGACGTCGAATACGCGGATCAGCGCCTGCACGGTGTCGTTGACATAGAGCAGCCGTTCGTCGGGCGAGAAGCACAGTCCGTTCGGCTGGTCGAACAGATTGCGGTCGACGACGAGCTTCGGCTCGCCGCCCGGCATGACACGATAGACGCCTTGGAAGCCAAGCTGCCGCGGCCGCTCGACGCCATAGACCGGCATGCGGCCGTACCAGGGATCCGAGAAATAGATTGCGCCCGAGGAGTGCACGCAGACGTCGTTGGGGCTGTTGAGCTCCTGGCCCCCGAAATGCGAGGCCAGCACCTCGCGCCGGCCGTCCGGCCGCTCGCGGATCAGCGACGAGGTCGCGTGCTCGCAGACGATCAGATTGAGCTCGGCGTCGTAGGTCATGCCGTTGCATTTGTTCGACGGGCGCTTCACCTCGGCCACGCCGCGCCGTGCGTCCCAACGCCGCCGAACGTCGCCAGGCATGTCCGAGAACAGGAGGTAGTGATCGATCGGATGCCAGATCGGGCCCTCCGTGAAGTCAAAGCCTGTTCCGACCTGCGCGACCGGCGCATAGGGATCGATCAAGGTCTCGAACTCACTTCGCAAGGTGACATGCGTCATCGGTCGATCCTTCGAGCGCGTCAGGCCGGGAACCAGTTGCGCGGGGGCAGCGACTGCACGATCGGGCCGGGGACCTGGTCGTGCAGACGGCCGACGACCATGCCGCCTTCGATCTTGGCCGGCCTGTCGTGCACCGGCAGCAAATAGCGCGAATTGCTCAGCAGCTTCTTGATCGAGGCCTTCTCCGCCCGCTTGCTGGTGCCGTGGTTGCCGGTCGTCCGCGGCTCCCAGTCGTGAATCTCGTTGAACGGCGTGACGATCTGGTCGTTGAAATCGTAGATCACGTCCCCGCAGATGGTGGCGATCCCGTCGGCGGTCTCGACGATGATGTTCATGGAGCCCTCGGTGTGGGCGTTGGCGGCGTCGCAATAGACGCCGGGCATCAGCTCGATTGGCCCGGTGATCTCCAGATCGAGGAAGCGCAGCGCGCTCTTGGTGTGCAGGCGGTCGATCAGGTGCTTGATGTCGGGCGCCGGATATTGCGGATGCATCAGGCCGGAGACCGAATATTCCAGCTCCTTGCGGTTGAGGACGACGGTCGTGTTCATCGGAAACAGATCGTCCTTGCCGGCGTGGTCTATGTGCAGATGGGTGTGGCAGACAAAGCGCACGTCGCCCATGCGCACGCCATGGCGGGCAAGCTGGTTCTCGATCATGTGCTCGTGGTACTGCAGCCCGCGCATGCCCAGCGTCTCCATGATCTGGTTGGAGCGGTAGCCCGTGTCGACCACGACCGGATATTTGCCGCCGAGGATCAAAAAGCCGAGCGTGAGGACGCGGCGGGTGCGGCCGCAGTCGCGGCCGAGAACCAGAAAGCTCGATTCCAGCTCGATATCGCCATAGTCCAGGATCTTGATCTCCAGCGCCATCCGTGTCTCTCCCTGTCTCGTTTCTTGTCTGTCAAAGCCGGTAGACGCGCGCTGCGGTGGTCCTGAAGATCGCGTCCTGTTGCCCGGTCCTCAGCGGAGCGGCCGCCGCGCGAAACGCGTCGACGAGCTCGCGATAGCTGGTCCACAATTTCTCGATAGGGAAATTCGATCCGAACAGGCAACGCTCGGCGCCGAAGATCGCGACCGTGTCGGTCAGTACCGCGGCGATATGCGCGGGATCGTTGCGGTGGATGAACGTGCCGAGCCCGGACAGCTTCGACACCACGTTCGGACATGCGGCGAGGCGCGCCATCCCCGCGCGCCAGGCCGCGCGGCCCGCCGGCGAAAGGTCCTCCAGCATCCCGGCGTGCTGGAGGATGAACGTCACCTTCGGACAGGCCTCGGCCAGGTGCGCGGCATCCGGCATCTGCGGCGTGAACACCTGAAGGTCAAAACTCCAGCCGTAGTCGGCGAGGTATCCGACGTTGCGGCGGAACAAGGGATCGAGACAGAGATCAGGCCTGGTGGCAAACCGATAAAGCGGGTTCTCGTGCCAGTGCAGCTGCATCCGCACGCCGCGCACGAGCGGGTAACGCTTGAGGCGGTCGAGCTGCGGGCGTACGTCGTCGACGGCGAAATTGGCGTAGGCGACGATGGCGTGGGGCCAGCCATGCTCGTCCGCGGTCTGCTGCACCCAGGCCGCCTCGTCCTCGAAACGATCGTTGGCCCAGTTGGTCTGGACGTAGACGGAGCGATTGACGCCGGTGCCCTTGAGATCGCCGATATATTCCTGGATCGGATAGTCGCGCCGGATCGGCTCGTAGGGTCCGAAGATGCGGGGCTGCATGGGGCCGATCAGCCAGGGCAGGTCCGCCTGCCGCCAGATGTGATGATGGCCGTCGACAATCTCGGTCACGCAACTCTCCTTCGTCCCAGTGCCAGTACATGCGCGACGATCGACGCGCTCGACCCGCCGTCGACGAGATCGTCAACGAAGCGTTCGATGGCGACGAGCGCTTCGGTCTGCGGGCGAAAGCCTGGGCTAGTTGCGAGCGGCGTCAGCCAGCTCATGCGCCAGGCCCGCCGCGACAGTCTTGCCACGGCGTCGCGCAGCGCGTCGGGTGCGCCGCGCTCCAGCCCGTCCGAGACGACGATAACGGCCGCCCCGCGCGCATAGCCGCCGAACCGCGGCACCGCGAGAAAGGCTTGCAAGGCATCGCCGATCCGGGTGCCGCCGTCCCAGTCGCTGACGAGATGGGCGGCCGCGCTCAGCGCCTGTTCGCGGCGCTTGAGCCGCAGCGCGCGGGTGACACGGGTGAGGCGCGTGCCGAAGGTGAAGACCTCGACATTGGGCGCGGCCTGCACCAGCGCGTGGGCGAGCTTCATGTTCTTCTCGGTGCGGCTCTTCATAGAGCCGGAGACGTCGATCAGCAGCAGAATTTTTCGCGGGCGCTGCCTGCGCTTCAGGTGGCCGAGACGCAGGACCTCGCCGTCGCTGCGCACGGAATCGCGCAAGGTCCGGCGAAGATCGGCGAACGGACCGCGCCGGGCCTGCATGCGCCGGTGGCCGCGTCGCCTGGGCAGACGCCGCGGCGCTTCGCGGGTTAGGCGGCGCAGCGCATCGCCGGGAGAGAGTTGCGCAAAGCGGCGGTCGACCAGCGCCTCGGTACGGGTCGCGGTGAGGCCGGATTCGTTGGCGTCGTCGGAGAGCAGAGGCTCCTCCTCGCCGCGGCCTTCTTCCTGAAGCCGGACGGTCTCGTCGTCCTCGCCGTCGTCATCGCGCGTGACGGCCTCGCTGCCGCGGAAATGGAGGTCGAACAGCCGGTCGAAGGTCGCGCGGCGTTCGGGCGGCGGGGCGAGGGTGGCCAGCGCCGCCTGACGGATATCGCCGAGGTGGCGCGGGCCGAGCAGCTCGATCGCGGTGAGGAACGCGGTGGTCTGCTCCGGGGCGACGGCAAAGCCGTTGGCGCGCAGCAGTGCGAC
This sequence comes from Bradyrhizobium sp. B025, assembly GCF_042257955.1. Taxonomy (NCBI): domain Bacteria; kingdom Pseudomonadati; phylum Pseudomonadota; class Alphaproteobacteria; order Hyphomicrobiales; family Nitrobacteraceae; genus Bradyrhizobium; species Bradyrhizobium sp. B025. Next base: position 3,003,737 of record NZ_CP170150.1, read on the forward strand.
GAAGGAGACGAACACGCGCGCCGCCTGCGGCAGTTGCAGTTCGGGACTCATGCGGTTGCCTCCGCAAGCATCGCATCGAGCCGGGGTGAGATGAAGTGCAGGTCCTCCTCGTCCTTGAGCGCCACGCCGATCGAGCGCCTGAAGGCATCGGGCCAGCGCGCGCCGCCCTTGTGCAGCAAGGTTGCAGCCTCGGCCCAGTCGACGGCTTCAGCGATGCCCGGGGCCTTGCTGAGCGGCTCGCGTCTGAGCTTGCCGACGGCGGCAACGACGGCGCGTGCGGTTGCCTCCGCAACGCTGGAGGCGCGCAGCATCACGATGCGCGCCTCGCGCTCTTCGGTGGGATAGTCGATCCAGTGATAGACGCAGCGGCGGCGCAGGGCCTCGTGCAGGTCGCGCGTCCGGTTCGAGGTCAACACCACGACAGGACGCTCCGCCGCGCGGACCGTGCCGCGCTCGGGGATCGAGATCTGGAAGTCGGACAGGAATTCGAGCAGGAAGGCCTCGAACTCCTGATCGGCGCGGTCGATTTCGTCGATCAGCAGCACGGTGGAATCGGGCGCACGCAGTGTGGCGAGCATCGGCCGTTCGATCAGGAACGTCTCGCCATAGATGTCGATGCTCTCGTCGCCGGCCTGGCGGATCGCGAGCATCTGGCGCGGGTAGTTCCACTCGTAGAGCGCCGCGGACGAATCGATGCCCTCATAACATTGCAGCCGGATCAAACGCCGCCCCAGCACGGCGGCGATGGCCTTCGCCGCCTCGGTCTTGCCGACGCCCGGCGCGCCTTCGAGCAGCAGGGGCTTGCCGAGGGCGAGGCCGAGATAGGCTGCGGTCGCGAGCCCCTCGTCGGCGAGGTAATAGGCCGCGCGCAGCGCCTTCTCCAGCGCTTCGGGGCTGTCGATGCCGACGATGTTGCTGCGGACCGCCATTGCAAGACCTCTAGCGCCGTGCCTGCGGTCGCGCGCCGCCCTGGGATTTGATGGCGCGCAGCACTTTTTCCGGGGTGATCGGCAGATCGTCGATGCGGACGCCGACCGCGTTGAAGATCGCATTGGCGACGGCCGGTAGCACCGGATTGGCGCACATCTCGCCGGGGCCCTTGGCGCCGAACGGGCCATCCGGCGCAGGACGCTCCAGCACGGCGATGTCGTGCGGGCAGATATCGCCGGGGCCGGGCATCAGATATTCGACGAAATCGCGGGGGCCGTGAACGGGATCGGGATAGTAGGGCTCAGGCGTCTCGTAGAGCGCGTGGCTGACGCCCATCCAGGCGCCGCCGACCAGCTGCTGCTCGACCAGGCGCGGATTGAGCGCGCGGCCGAGCTCATAGGCGGAGTCCATGCGCACCATCGCGACCTCGCCGGTCTCGTCGTCCACCTCGACCTCGGCGACCAGGCAGGCATGGGCGTAGCAGGTTGCCGGCGACATCTCGCCGGTTTCCGGATCGACGTTGGAAAGAGGGACGAGGAAGATGCCGCGGCCGGAGATGGTCTTGCCCTGCTTGAACTGCGCGGCGATCGCGACGTCCTTGGTCGAGATCGACCGGTGCGGCGCGCCCTTGACGTGGATGTTGCCGCGCCCGTCGGTCTCGAGATCGGCGGCGTTGACCTCGAGCTCCTCTGCGGCGGCCTCCATCATCACGCCGCGCGCCTCGCGGGCGGCGGCCATCACGGCATTGCCGACGCGGTGGGTGCCGCGCGAGGCGAACGAGCCCATGCAGTGCGGGCCGGTGTCGGAGTCGGCCGTGTCGACATAGACGTCCTCGACCGGCACGCCCAGCGTCTCCGCGCAGATCTGCCGTGTCACCGACTTCATGCCCTGGCCGAGGTCGATCGACGACAGCGCGACGGTGAACTTGCCGCTCGGATTGGAGTGCACCAGCGCCTGGCTGGGGTCGCCGCCGAGATTCATGCCGATGGGATAGTTGATCGACGCCATGCCGCGTCCGCGATGCCGGGTCATCTAGCGCCTCCTGGTGCCGAAGACGGAGGAGAAACGGGTCGCGCCATGCGAGGGCGCAGCGGGCCGCGGGGGAGGCGGCGCCGGTGGTGGCGGCTCGCGCGGCGGCTCGCGGGTGACCGTCGGTGGAAGCCGGTCATAGGTCGTGCGCTGCTGCGCGGCCACAGCCGGCCTTGGGTGCGAATCCGTCGGTGTCGGCGGAATCACGGCGCGGCTGCCGCCGCCGTCCTTGCGCGAGGACGCGCGCTTGAACTCGTCGCGGATCGGCCATTTGGCCTTTTCGGCCGCAACCTGAACACATTCGATCAGCGCGGTGTTCTTGGCTTCGCGCCTGTGCGCCTTCATGTCGCCGTCGCGATAGGCGTTCAGGATGCGGAACTCCATCGGGTCCATGCCGACGAGATTTGCCAGCTTGTCCATCTGACACTCGATGGCAAAATCCATCGCGGTGACGCCGAAGCCGCGCATGGCGGTTGCAGGCGTCCGGTTGGTGAAGACGCAATAGACGTCGCCATAGACGTTCGGGATGGTGTAGGGGCCGGGCAGGTGGGCGGCGCATTTCACGGCCGCGTAGCTGGACAGCCGCGTATAGGCGCCGCTGTCGAAATAGGCGCGGATCTTGCGCGCGACGATGCGGCCGTCGCGCATCACGCCATCCTTGATGTAGATGCGCTCGGCGCCGCGCGGCGGGCCGTATTGCATCTCCTCCTCGCGGCCGAACACGTAGCGCACGGGCCGCCCGGTCAGCATCGCTCCCAGGATCGCGAGCGGTTCCGTCAGCGTGTCCACCTTGCCGCCAAAGCCTCCGCCGACGGTGCCGCCGATGAAGTGGAAGGTGTTGGATGGCACGTCCAGGATCTTGGCGCAGGTGTCGACCGAGAAGAACAGCGCCTGCGTCGAGGTGTAGACGACGTAGCGGCCGTTGGTGTCGGGCGCGGCGATCGCGCCGTTGGTCTCGGTCGGCGCGTGCTCGATCGGCGACATCTGGTAGCGCTGCTCCAGCACGTGATCGGCGGTGGCGAGCGCCGCATCGGCGTCGCCGAAACGCAAGCGCTGGTGATCGTAGACCTCGTGATAGGTGAATGTGTTCTTCGGGTAGGTCTCGTTGACCACGGGCGCGCCAGGCTTGAGCGCGTCCTCGACGTCGAACACCGCCGGCAGCACCTCGTAGTCGACCTTGACCTTGGCAATCGCCTCGAACGCCTCGCGCTCGCTGTCGGCGACGATGGCGACGATCGGCTCGCCCTTGTAGCGGACCTTGTCGACCGCCAGCGAAGGCTCGTCGTCCTTGCCGAAATTGATCAGGCTCAGCAGCGTGTTGAGATTGACCGGCACGTCAGTGCCGCGGATGATCCGGCGCACGCCGGCCGAGCGCTCGGCCTCGGTGGTATCGATACGGCGCAGTCTCGCATGCGCCTCGGTCGAGCGGACGACCTTCAGGTGCAGCATGCCCTGAAGTTTGTGGTCGTTGAAATAGCTCGACGTGCCCGTGACGTGGCCGAGCATGTCCTGGCGCTGCGTCCCCTTGCCGATCTCTTTCAAATTATCGTCGCGCTCGTCGGCGAAGATGTCCTTGCGCAGTTCCAGCATGATGGGGATCCTCAGGCACTCGCTCGGCTGCCGGAAGCAGCGAGGATGGCGTCGATGATGGGCTCGTAGCCGGTGCAGCGGCAGATATTGCCGGAGATCGCCTCGACGACCTCGGCGCGGCTCGGGGCGGGGTTGCGGTCGAGCAGGGCCTTTGCCGCCATCAGCATGCCCGGCGTGCAATAGCCGCATTGGGCGGCAAAATGGTCGGCGAAGGCGCGCTGGAGCGGATGCAAATTCGGGCCCTGCTTCATGCCGTCGAGCGTCTCGACCGCGCGGCCCGCGACGGTCTCGGCCAGCGTCAGGCACGAGAGGTGCAATTCGCCGTCGATGAGCACGCTGCAGGTGCCGCAGCCGCCCTGGCCGCAGCCGAATTTCGGTGTCATGTCGCCGATCAATTCGCGCAGCGCCACCAGCAGATTGGTGCCGCCGTCGACGAAGATCGCGACGTCGCGGCCGTTGTGACGAAATTGCAGGGGTATTTTGGACATGACGATCTATTCCCTGTCTATTCCTGGCCGGACAGCAGACGCCGCAGATGGACGCCGACGATTTCGCGGCGATACCAGGCGCTGCCGAGCGCGTTGTCGGATGGCGATGTTCCTTCGGTTGCTGCGGATGCGGCGGCCGCGATCGTCGCGGCATCGAGCGAGCGGCCCTCGAGCGCTCGCTCGGCGGCGCGCGCGCGGATCTGCGTCGGCGCCATCGAGCCCAGCGCGATGCGGGCGCCCGCGATCCGGCCGCCGCTGACCGGCAAATGCGCGGCAAGGGTGATGACCGAGCCGCCCTTCGGCTTGATGCGCGCGATCTTGCGATAGCGGAAGGCCTCGCTGCTGGCCGGCCGGGTGCAGGACACCGACAGCACGAGCGTCCCGGCCTGGCGGTCGCGCGCCTGCAAGAACTCTTCGATCGGGACGTCGCGCGCGCCAAAGCCGCCCTGCACGGCGACGGTGGCGTCAAGCGCCAGCAGCGCGACGGTGAAATCGCCATAGGGAGTGGGCGCAAAGAGATTGCCGCCGACGGTGCCCATGTTGCGCACGGCGGGACCGCCGATCGAGCGGGCAGGGGCATGCAGGAAGGCGAGGTCCCGTTCGGCGAGGATGCGCGCGAAGGTGACCCCGGCCCCGAGCGTCACGCGCGGACCGGATGCGTCGATCCGGGTCAGCGCCTGGTCGTGGGCGCGAACGACGGTCGAGATCGTCACGTCGCCCTCGTTCAGCGCGCGCATCACAAGTGTGCCGCCGCCGAGATAGCGCGCGCTGCGGTCCGAGGACAGCGCCCCGGCCGCCTCGCTGGCACTGGTGAACGTCTTCACTGTCACGGCCATGATGATGCGGCCTCCTTCAGATGCCGGCGGATCGCCTCGAACCCGGCCTGATAAATGTCTTCGGCGACCATGTGGGTGATGCGATCCTTGTCTTCCGGCCTGGTCGTGAAGCGTGACTCCCAGTGCCAGAAGGTGCGGTCGCCGTCGGTGACCGGCAGCAGCCGGACATGGGCGACGTAGTTGAACATCGGCACCGGCGTATCGAGGAGGCAGTAGCTGAAGGACTGCTCCAGGTCGGACAGCGCCAGAAGCTGCTCCCGCAGCTCGGAGCCGTCCTTCAGCTTGAAGCGCCTGACACAGCCGATCTTGTCGGAGGGCTGCGCACGCTCGATCGTGGAGGTCGCAACCGCCGGGTGCCAGCGGTCGTGCCCGTTGAAATCGCGCAGCACGGACCACGCCGCATCGGTCGGCGCGTCCAAAATCGTGCTTTTGACGATATGCGGCACGGGTGTCAGCCTCCGAACACGCGCTTCAGCGCGTCAAACCCGCCCTGGAACACGCCGCCGCCGATATTGTTGACGAGCTCCGTCTCGCGCTCCGGCGCGCAGTCGAACTCGGCGGTCCATTCCATGAACGTCTGGTCGCCGTCGGTGACGGGCGTGAGCCGCAGGGTGGCGACGTAGTTCTCCACGCCCATTGGCGATTCCAGGATCGAATAGGTGCAGAACATGTCGTAGTCGGAGAGGCCGAGCAGCTTCTCGCGGATGCGGTCGCCGTTGCGCAGGCGAAAATCCCTGACGCAGCCGATCTTGTCCGAGGGCTCGCCGCCCTCGATCCGGCTCTCCGCGATCGCCGGGTGCCAATTCGGCAGGCCGTTGAAATCGCGCACCCGCGCCCAGACGCGGTCGTTGCGGGCGTTGACGACGGTGGAGACGTAGACGCGGGCCATGAACGCGATCCTCAGCTCTTCTTCCGCGGCCCGCGCTCGGCCGGCGGTTCACCGCCTCCCTCAGTCGCAGGCGGGGAGGCGGCTGGCTTGTCGCCGCCACCGCCGCCTTTGCGCGCGGACTCCTTGATGCCCTGCATGTCGCGGGCTTCGCGGATCAGGCCCGGCATCTTGGCGAGGCTGCCGCCCTCGACGCCGATGTCGGCGAGGATCGAATCGATCAGCGGCGCCTGGACGCGGTAGCGCAGCGCCGAGTCGATCACCTCGTCGGTGGCGCTGCGGCCGCCATTGCCGCCATGGCCATTGCCGTTGAGCCCGTCGACCTGGAGGATGCGGATGCCCTCGATCTTCTCCATCGGCTTGACGCTCTCGCGCACGATGCCTTCGATGCGGTCGAGCAGCTTTCGTCGGAACAGCGAGTAGCGCGCCTGATCCGTGAGGACGTTCTCGGCCTCGTTGAGCATCCGCTGCGCTTCGGCCTCGACGGTGGCGCGGACACGCTCGGCGTCGGCCGCGATCCGGGTCTCCTCGGCCTGCTTCTCGGCCAGCAGCACCTCGACCGTCTTGCGCCGCCTTGCGATCTCGCTCTCGCGCGCGGTGATGACGCGCTCGGTGGCTTCCGTCGCATGGATGCGGGCTTCCTCCGCAGCAGCACGCGCTGCGGACTCTTCCAGCGACTTCTGATGAATCGCGATGGCCTTCTCCATCAGCACCGTCTCGACGTCCTTTTCGCGGTTGACCTCGAGCTTGCGCAGCTCGCGCTCGCGGCCGATGCGCGCCTCATCGAGGCCGCGGTCGGACGCGATCCGCGCGCGCTCCACCTCTTCGCGCGCGGCAATCTCGGCTTCCTGCAGCGACTGGACGCGGGCGACCTCGAGCTGCTCGATGGCGCGGCGGCGCTCGATCCGCGCCGCTTCCAGCGCCTGCTCGCGCGACACGTCGGTGGTCTCGACGTCCTTGCGCGCGACGATCTCGGCCTGCTTGACCTGGCGGTCGGCGTCGATCCGTTCCGAGCGCTTGGTGGAGAGCGCGATGACGCGGTCCTCGTCCGCGATCTCGATCGCCTTCTTCTGCTCGATATTGAGCACCTCGCGCTTCTTGGACGAGTTGATTCGTTCGGCCTCGAGCGCAAGATCGACGCCGATGCGCTGGCGCTCGATCGCGTCGCGCCGCTTCAGCTCGGCGGCCTCCAGGACGCCGGTGCGCTCGATTTCGAGCGCGCGGGTTTCGCGCTCGGCCTGGATGCGCTCGGCCGCAACGGTCTTCTCCTGCGCGATCCTGGCGGCCTCGATCGCTTCGCGCGAGGCGATGTCGGCTTCCTCGACGGCGCGGTTGCGGGCGATTTCCAGCGAGCGCACCCGCTCCTCCTGGGCGATGCGGGAGGCTTCGGTCGCCTCGCGCGCGGCAATTCCCGCGACATCGAGCGTCTGGTTGCGCTCGATCTCGAGCTGCCGCGTGTTCTGCTCGGCGGCGATGCGCTCGGCGGCCAGCGTCCGTTCGCGGGCGATACGGGCGGCCTCTACCGCGCGCTGCGCCTCGATCTCGGCCTCCTGGATGGTGCGGACCTGCTGGATTTCCAGGGCGCGGGTCCGCTCGTCCGAGGAGATGCGCTCGACATTGACCGTCATGGTCTGGGCGATGCGCGCCTTCTCGGTGGCTTCGCGTGCGGCGATCTCGGCCTCGTCGACGGCGCGGGTGCGCTCGATCTCGCGGCGCCGCGTCTCCTCCTCGTTGGCGATGCGGGCATCGGTGACGACGCGGTCCTGCTGGATGCGGGCCTTCTCGATCGATTCGCGTGCGGCGATCTCGGCCTCCTCGACGGTGCGCATGCGCTCGATCTCGCGCTGGCGCACGTCGCGCTCCGAGGCAATGCGGGTGGTGTCGATCGAGCGCTGGTTGGCGATCCGGGTCTTCTCGATCTCCTCGCGCGCCAGCAGCTCCTTTTCCTCGATGGTGCGGGTTCGCTCGATCTCCTTCTGGCGGGTCTCGCGCTCCGAGGCGATGCGGGCCTCGGCAATGGCCTGGTCATTGGCGATCCGCGCGCGCTCGATGGTCTCGCGCGCGGAGATCTGGGCCTGTTCGGCCTCGGTCTCGCGCAGTGCGCGTTCGCGGGCGACTTCGGTGCGCTGGAGCGCGCGGCGCATCTCGATGTCGCGTTCCTGCTCCAGCCGCGCCGTCTCGCTCTCGCGCTCGATCTCCAGCGCCTGCCGCTCGGCCTCGAGATTGCGGGAGCGGATCTTGATCATCGAGTCCTGCTCGATGTCGTTACGCAGCTTGCGCTTGGCCTCGATGTCCTCCATCAGGCGGGTCAGACCTTCAGCGTCGAACCGGTTCGACGGGTTGAAGAATTCGAGATCGGTCTGATCGAGATCGGTGATGGCGACGGATTCGAGCTCGAGTCCGTTCTGGGCAAGTGCCTCCGCCGCATTGGTCTTGACGCGCACGACATAGTCGCCGCGCCGCTCGTGCATCTCCTCCAGGGTCATTTCGGACGCGACCGACCGGATTGCGGAAATGAACTTGCCGGCCAGCAGCGCGTGGAGCCGTTCGGGTTCCATGGTGCGGCGGCCGAGTGTGGCAGCCGCGATCGAGACCGCCTCCTTGGTGGCCTGGACCCGGACGTAGAAGTCGGCCTCGATATCCACGCGCATGCGGTCGCGGGTGATCACGGCGTCCTGGCGGGAGCGGACGATGCCCATCGGCAGCACGTTCATGTTGACCGGCGTGTAGTCGTGGATGAACGGCAGCACAAAGGCGCCGCCGTTGATCACCACGCGTTCGCCGAGGAAGCCGGTCCGGACGAACGACGTCTCCTTGGAGGAGCGATGGTAGAGCCAGTTCACGATGTAGACGGCCACGACGATCACGATGATCGCGACGATCAGCCAGAGGATCAACTCGCCGACCAATATCCCTGACATCTTGTCCTCCCTCGAACCTGAAAGGCGTTATCGCGCGCCGATCGCCTTGAATTGACGCACCTGTTCCGTCAGGGCCCGCTCCACGGGCAGTCGCTCCATCGAGGACGCGCCGTAGAAGCCGTGACAGTTGCGGGTGTTCTTCATGATGAAATCGGCGTCGGCGGGATCGGCGATCGGCCCGCCATGCGCGAGCACCAGAATCTCCGGATTGACGCTGAGCGCGGCCGAGGCCCAGGTGTCGATGCGCGCCGGGCAGTCCTGCAATTTCGGCGCGGTCTGCGCCCCGATCGTGCCGCCGGTGGTGAGCCCGAGATGGCAGACGATGATGTCGGCCCCGGCGATCGCCATCGCGGCGGCTTCCTTCTCGCTGAAGACGTAGGGCGTGGTCAGCAGGTCCTTCTCGCGCGCCTTCGCGATCATGTCGATCTCGAGCGCGTAGGACATCCCGGTCTCTTCGAGATTGGCGCGGAACACGCCGTCGATCAGGCCGACGGTCGGGAAGTTCTGCACGCCGGCAAAGCCGAGCGCCTTCAACTGGTCGAGGAACACGTCCATGTCGCGGAACGGATCGGTGCCGTTGACGCCGGCGAGCACCGGCGTCCTGCTGACGACGGGCAGCACTTCGCCGGCCATCTCCAGCACGATGGCGTTGGCATCGCCGTACGGCATGAGCCCCGCGAGCGAGCCGCGGCCAGCCATGCGGTAACGGCCGGAATTGTAGATGACGATGAGATCGACGCCGCCGGCCTCCTCGCATTTGGCCGACAGCCCCGTGCCGGCGCCGCCGCCGACGATCGGCTCACCCCGCTTGGCCATGCCGCGAAATCGCCTCAGGAGTGCTGCGCGCTCAAACCTGGCCATCGGTCACCTCGCTAGTCTCCGGCGCGCCCCGGTGCGGCCGAACAGCGTTCGGAACGCAGCTGCGATGGTCGAGGCGAACTCGGGATCGTTGATGTTTCTGGGGACGCGAATGAGCTGACGGTTGCCAGTCTGCCGCACGGTGCGTTCCAGGGTGCGGAACAGCGCGGCGTCGGCATCCGGATCCCAGAACGGCTGACCACGGGTATCGAGCGCGGAGACGCCGCCCTCGGGCAGGAAGAAGCGCACGGGCCCGTCCATCTGGTTCAGCTTTTCGCCGATCCAGCGGCCGATGCGCTCGTTCTCCTCGGCGGTGGTCCGCATCAAGGTCACCTGCGGATTGTGAACGTGGAACTTGCGGCCCCGGTAACGCTCCGGGATGGTGTCGGGCGCGCCGAAATTGACCATGTCGAGTGCGCCGACCGAGCCGACATAGGGCGCGCGCGTGCGGATGATCGCACCGAAACGATCCTCGGTCGCGGGAAACACGCCGCCCATCAGGAGGTCGCAGACTTCGGTCGTGGTCAGGTCGATGACGCCTGCGAGCTGGCCGGTCTCGACCAGCTTCTCCATCGAGCGGCCGCCGACGCCGGTGGCGTGGAAGACGAGGCACTCGAAATCCTCGCGCAGATCGGCGGCGATCCTCTGCACGGCTGGCGTCGTCACGCCGAACATGGTGATGCCGATCGACGGCAGGCTGGCGGCGGTCGCGCGCTCCCTGGCTTCGCGCTGATCGAGGCGCGCCTTCACCATGCCGGCGATGGCATTCGCACCGTTCGACAGCACCGCGCGCGAGATCGCGTTGAGCCCCTGCACGTCGGTGACCGAATACATCATGGTGATGTCGGCGGGCCCGACATAGGGCCCGACATCGCCGGAGGCGACGGAGGAGATGATCAGCTTCGGCACGCCGACGGGCAGGGTACGCATGCCCGGCGCAACGAGCGATGCGGCACCCGAGCCCCCGGCCGTGATCACGCCGGCGATATTGCCTTGCCGCCGCAGCCAGTTGGCGAACGCATCCGCCATCGCGGTCACGGCGGCGCCGCGGTCCGGGCCGAACACGGCCGAGCCGCCGCGTCCGTGGTTCAGCGCGATCTCCTGTGCGGAGACGTCGCAGCTCGCATGCCTGCCGCTGGTGGAGACGTCGACCAGCCGTGTGCGCAGGCCGCTTCCCGTGATGATGTCGCGGATGAAGCGCAGCTCGGTGCCCTTGGTATCGAGCGTGCCGACGACCAGCACCACCGGAGGTCCGGATGCCTGTGCCGTCGCCGGCTCGCGCTTGCGCCGCGCGGTCTCGTCGAGACGTGCGACCTGCGTCGAGAGCGTGCGTGCGGCGGCTTCGATCCGCGCGATCGAGACCGGCTGGGACCAGCGCGTCGGCAAGGTAGGGTTGGAGATGTAAATCCGGATCGGCCCGCTCGGGCGCGACGGCTGCGGGGCCGGCTTCGGCTCACTGTCGGCAGCGGGCGCGTCGGGATCCGGCTCGAGCGTCGCGTGCAGTCCGACGCCGAGCAGGCGCTGCTGGAGTTCGCGATCGGCGGCAAGCCGCGCCGAATCGATGATGCGGTTGATGCGGCCGTTGACCATGATCGCGACATTGCGCGAGACCGCGGTGGCGACGCCGATGTTCTGCTCGATCACGAGCACGGCCATGTCGCCGTCCTCGCCGAGCCGCAGCAGCATCTCCTCGACCTGCGCGACGATGACGGGGGCAAGCCCCTCGGTCGGCTCGTCCATGATCAAGAGATGCGGATTGGTGAGCAGCGCGCGCGAGATCGCGAGCATCTGCTGCTCGCCGCCGGACAGCTGGCCGCCGCCATGGTCCTTGCGCTCGGCGAGGCGCGGGAAGGTGTCGTAGATGCGCTCGACTGTCCAGGCACCGGATCGCATGCTGGCGGCGAGCCGCAGGTGCTCGTCGACGCTGAGCGAGCGCCAGAGGCGGCGGCCCTGCGGCACATAGCCGACGCCGAGGCGGGCGATGTGAGCCGGCGAGCGCCGCGTGATGTCCTCGCCGCGGATGCGGATCGATCCGCCGCTCACCGGGACCAGTCCCATGATCGCCTTGCACAGCGTGGTCTTGCCCATGCCGTTGCGGCCGACGACGGAGAACACGCCGCTCTCCAGCGCGAGGTCGACGCCTTGCAGCGCGTGCGAGTGGCCGTAGTAGACGTCGAGGCCGCGGACCTCGAGCGCGGCGGCTGTGCGGCGGACCTCATTCATGGCCGCCTCCGAGGTAAAGCTCCTGCACCTCGGGATCGGACTCGATCTCCTGCGGCAGGCCTTCCTTGAAGACGCGGCCGTTGTGCATCATCGTGACGCTCTCGACGACGCGCAGGGCGACGTCCATGTCGTGCTCGATGATGATGTAGCCGATATGGGCGGGCAGCGAGGTCAGGATCTCGATCAGCTCCTGCCGTTCGGTCGGGGACAGGCCCGCGGCCGGTTCGTCGAACAGCACGAAGCGCGGGGCGCCGGCGAGCGCGAGCGCGATCTCGAGCTGGCGCTGCTGGCCATGCGCGAGCTCGGCGACGCGCTGGTCCTTCACCGCGGTCAGGTGCACGGCCTGCACCAGGTTGTCGGCTGCGTGCATCAGGGCGTCGTTCTGTCCCGGGCGCAGGAACGAGAAACGTCCGCGCGAGATGCCGCGGCAGGCGAGATAGACGTTGTCCTGCACGGTGAGGCCGGGGAACAGCGCCGAGATCTGGTAGGTCCGGCGCAGCCCGCGGCGGATGCGTTCATAGGGCGGGAAGTGGGTGACGTCCTCGCCGAAGAAGCGGATGGTGCCCGAGGAGGGCGGAAAGTCGCCGGTGATGCAGTTGAACAGCGTGGTCTTGCCGGCGCCGTTCGAGCCGAGCACGGCGCGCCGCTCGCCGGGACGCACGGTAATGGTGACGTCGGTCAGCGCCGCCAGCGCGCCGAACAGGCGCGTCACGCCGCGCAGCTCGAGCGCGGCGCCGGCGCCGACGGCGGAGAGGCGTTGGGCGACGCTATCCATGGCCGCTTGCTCCGCCCGAACGGCTCGTCGCGGGGCGATGGCTCTGGCGCCAGCGCTGCCACAGGCCGATCACGCCGTCCGAGGACCAGAATACGATGGCGAGGAAGCCGAGCCCGATCAGCAGCCGGAAACGGTTGCCGTCGAGCCCGAACTTGATCAGGACGTCGAGCGCGAAGGTGCGCAGCAGCACGAAGATCAGCGCGCCGATGAAGGGACCGATCGGGCGCGTGATGCCGCCGACCACGGCGATGATCAGCACGTCGATGCAGGCGCCGACGCTGACCGAGCCCGGTGAGATCTGGCGGTAGTTCCAGACCTGGAGCACGCCGGCGAGCGCCGCGACGAAGGACGCGAAGGCGTACGCCGCGACGCGGTGCGCATTGACGTTGAAGCCGAGCGCGGCCATGCGGCGCGGATTGTCGCGCACGCCTTGCAGCGCCAGGCCGAACGGTGCGCGGGAGATGTAGTCGACCGCGAAGTAGCACAGCGCGGCGACTGCGAGCACGATGTAGTAGAAGGGAATGTCAGCGCGCCAGTTGACGCCCCAGAAATGCGGCGTCGCGACGGTGTTGATGCCGGTGTGGCCGTTGAAGATCGCCCAGTTCTGGTTGGTGAAATAGTAGAAGGCCGCGCCGATCGCGAGCGTGATCATGATGGTGTAGATGCCTTCGGTGCGGACGGCCAGCGCGCCGCCGAGCGTGCCGAAGACGGTCGCGAGCGCGAGCGCCATCGGGACCGCGAGCCACCACGGCCAGCCGAGGCTGATATTGGTGTTGGCGCTGACGCCGAACACAGCGACCATGTAGGCCGCAAAGCCGGCGATGGTGAGCTGCATCAGGCTGACCATGCCGCCATAGCCGGCCAGGAACATCAGGCTCAGCGCCATGGTGCCGAGGATCAGAGTGGTGGCGAATATCTCGATCAGGAAGAAGCCGTTGGCGATCAGCGGCATGATCAGGAGGAGGACCGCGACGATCCAGGCGGCGGGATTGTCGATCTCCGGCCATGCCCGTCCGGAACGCTGTGCCACGGCGGCGGGGTGGACGGTGACGCGGGCATCGTGGGCGAGGGACATGTCAGCGCCTCGCCAGGAGGCCCTGCGGCCGGATTGCCAGCACCAGCACCATGATCAGAAAGGTCACGACGATGGCGTAGGTCGGGATGTAGACCGAGCCGAGCTGCTCGGCGAGGCCGATGATGAGCGCACCGAGCGCCGCACCGGGGATCGAGCCCATGCCGCCGACGATCACCACCACCAGCGAGGCCAGCAGGAAACGAATGTCCTCGCCGGGGGACAGCGACTGGAAGGTGCCGCCGACGACGCCAGCGATGCCGGCGAGCCCGGCGCCGAACGCGAACACCAGCACGAAGACGAGCTGGATGCGCACGCCGGTGGCGGCCAGCATGTCGCGATCGTCGACGCCGGCGCGGATGATCATGCCGATCCGGGTGCGGTTGAGCGCGAGCCACATGCCGACGCCGATCACGACGGACGCCGCGAAGATCACCAGCCGCACCACCGGATATCGGAGATAGACCGGCTCGCCCGAGGATTTCACCGCCGTGATCAGCGGCAGGTCCACGGGCCCGATCAGCCAGCTCGGGGTCTGGATCTGGTAGAAGTCGCCGCCGCAGGCCCAGAGCATCAGGTCGGCAAACACGATCGAGAGCCCGATCGTCACCATGGTCTGCCTGAGGTCCTGGCCTTCCATGCGCCGGAACACGATCACCTGAAGCAGCACGCCGACCAGTGCAGTCAGGACGAAGGCAACGATGAAGCTGAGGAGCCAGGAGCCGGTGGCTGTGCTGATGGCGTAGCCGACATAGCCGCCGAACAGATAGAGAGAGCCGTGCGCCAGGTTGACGTTGCGCATCAGGCCGAAGATCAGCGTGAAGCCGCTCGCGACGAGGAAGTAGAGCCCGCCGAGCGTGATGCCGTTGAAGACGGCGTTGAGGAAGACGCGCTTGCGCCCGATTGCCTCTTCGAGGCCCGGCGGCCAGACTGCGAAGATCAGCCACAGCGCGATGGCGATCGCGATGATCGAGATCAGCGCCCAGGCGGGATGGCGTTCGATGAAACGGCTCATTTGCGCCGCCCGCTTGTCCAGGCGGCGCGCCGAAGCTCCACCGAATGCAGGTCAGACAGCCTTGCAGCGGCTGCTCGCCTCGCCATGAACGTGCGCTCCCGTCGTCGCGACCATCTGGGGGTCGCGTTGCGCTCATCCTAGCCGGGCTTTAAGTGCGACATTTGATCGTGAGTATCTTTTCGCGCGGCGGTCAGGCGCGCAAGACCTTGGCGGCGCGACGATAGTCGGTCGGAGCCATCCCCACATTGGCGGCGAAGAAGCGGGTGAAGCCGCTCTGCGAGGAGAAGCCGAGATCGAAGCCGATATCGGCGATCGGTGCCTCGCTGGCGACCAGCGCTTCGAGCGCCTGTTCCATGATCAGCGTGTTGAGATAGAGGTTCGGCGTGACGCCGGTCTGGACGCGGAACAGCCGGTAGAAGTGAGGTCGCGACAGGCCGGACTCGCGCGCGATGGTGTCGAGCTCCATCTCCGCCCCCGGACTCTCGGACATCAGCTTGATGCATTTGCGCACGCGGAAGTCGGTCACGGCGCCGCTCGCCCGCGCATCGCGTACGGTCTCCGCCTGTTGCCAGCTTTCATCGTAGCAAATGTCGATCAGCCGCCGGAGCTCGGAATCGAGGCTGGAGAGCGATGGTGCGCCGCACACCAAGGCGGCTGTTCGCCGGATGTGCTTGTCGAGCGCGACAGTGCGCTTGAACTGCGTGCGGCCGAAGCGCAGCCGGTCGGTGCCCGATGCATCGGGCGCAAACCATTCGGGATTGACATAGAGCACGAAGAAGATCGCGCCGCCGTCGAGGTCGGTCGGCAGAAAATTGTGCGGCTCCCAGGGATTGACGGCAACGACCGAGGTTTCGTTGAGATCGTAGTGGCCGGCGGAGACATCGATGCATGCGGGCATGCCGCCGACATGGAAGATCAGATGACCTTCACGATGCGCGTGGATATTGAAAGGGCGGTTCAACTGATAAACCGTCGCCCGACCGAACCGGCCGTGGAAGACGGCGAGCGCACGGCTCATGCCTTCCCTCCCGAATGTTCTTGTCTTTTCAGCCAGCGTTCAACAACGCCGCCGAGATTGCAAGAGCGGAGAGCGCCCGCGTCAGCAAGTCGCTCCCCGCTCGTCTGCTGCCGATGTGATGCGTCAGTATTTCTTACATTCCGGCACGGTGCGGCTCGGCAGCCCGATCTTCGAGAACACGGCCGGGTCGTAGCCGAGCGTCTGGTTCACGTTCGGGATCACCTTCACGACCTTGCTGAACAGCGCGCCCTTGCCGTCATCGACGACTTCGGTGACGAAGTTGGTGCCGATCGCCTGACGATTGGAGTCGAGCTTGATCTTGCCGTTCGGCGCGTCGAGCTCGATCTTCGCGAGCGCAGTCCTGAACTTCGATTGGTTGTCGCTGAGATCGCCATTGACCTCGCGCAGCGCCAGGATCAGGGCCATTGTCGAGCCATAGTAATTGGTCGCGAGCAGTGACGGGCTTGGAAAACGCTTGTTGGGCGGGAAGGCGTCCTGATAGGCCTTCACGAACTTCTGCCAGCCCGGATCCTCCCAGGTATCGGCCTGGCCGCTCGCAGCGATGGTGCCGATCAGCGCGTTCTTGGCATTCCCCTTTGACGACAGGATGGTCTGGTCGATCATGATGGAGCCTCCCATCAGATGCGCCTTGCCGCCGGCCTGCTGATACTGATTGAGGAAGTTGACGGCGTCCGCCCCGCCAAGCCCGAGATAGATGGCATCGACGTCGTCGGGCAGCGCGGCGATGACGGAGGCAAAGTCCTTGGTGCCGAGCGGCACCCATTGCCGGTTGGTGACCTGGCCTCCGGCGCCGCAGAACTCGAGCACGAGGCCGAACACCTGGGTGTAGATGAAGGAGTAGTCTTCGCCGACGGTCGCGATCTTGCGATACTTCTTGTCGTCATAGGCGTATTTGCCGAGGCCGACCTGCCACTGCGCGCCGTCCATGTTGTAGCGGAAGAAGTTCGGGGCAGGATCGACATAGGTCGTTTCCTGGGCGCCGGATGCCGCATTGATGAAGGTCAGCTCGGGATGGGTCTTTGCAAAGTTCTTCACCGCGATACCCTCGTCGCCGGAGAGCGGCGACAGCAGGATCTGCACCTTGTCCTGCTCGATCAGCTTGCGGACGGCGCGCACTGCCGAATCCGGCGTCGCGTCGGTCGATGCGACGATGAATTCAAGCTCCTTGTCGCCGATTTTCTTGCCCAGCACGTTGAGTGCCGTCTGGTGGCCGCGCATGCCGTCCTCGCCCAGCACCGTGTAGGTGCCTTCGAGGGTTGCGGTCACGCCCACCTTGATCTTTTCCTGGGCGATCGCCGCGCTCGAAAGAAACAGGCTGCTCAGCGCAAGCAGTCCCACACCGCATTTCGACATTGTGCTCCTCCCTGTGTCGTCGCTTTGTTGCCGCGCCGAACCGGGCGCGACGCCCGTGGCTCTCGAACGGCCCGCGGCTTTGGAGGGAAGCTAGCTGAAGTCGAATGCGGTGCCTGCGTGGGCGCCTCGTCCGGTTTGACGGGCAGTCTCATTTTTGAATGTTGCGGCGCAAGTGATTTTGCAGTGCAATCGGCGACCGTGCCGCGCCCTGATGCGCCCGCCGTCCTCAAGGCATCTCACACCCAGCCGCCATCCACGACGTAGTGCTGAGCGGTGCAGGCGGAGGCCTCGTCCGAGGCGAGGAAGACGGTGAATTTCGCGACCTCGTCCGGCACCAGCCGGCGCTTCAGGCACTGTCGCTGCTGCAGTTCGATCTCGCCCGCCGGCGTCATCCATTTCTCAAGCTGGCGCTCGGTCATGATCCAGCCCGGCGCGATCGCGTTCACGCGGATATTGTAGGGACCGTAGTCGCGCGCCAATGAACGCGTGAGACCGACTACGCCCGACTTGCTGGCTGTGTACGCCGCCATGCCGCCTTGTCCGGCCATCCACGACACCGAGCCGAAATTGATGATGGCGCCGGCCTTCGCCGCCTTCATGTCCGGCAGCACGGCTTGCGCCGCAAAGAACTGGTGCTTCAGGTTCACCGCGATGCGGTCGTCCCAATATTCCGGCGTCATCTCTTCGGTGTTGTGGCGTTCGTCATGCGCGGCATTGTTGACGAGGATATTGATCGCGCCGTGCGCTTTGCGCGCCTCGGCGACGCCGGCGCGCAACGCGGCGATGTCGGTCAGGTCGACGCGCTGGAAATGCGCAGCCAGACCCTGATCGGACAGCTCGCGTGCCAGGCGTTGGCCCTCGTCGGCCTTGATGTCGAAGAACACGACATTGGATTTCTGCTGCGCGAAGCGCCGCACGATCGCAGCCCCAATCCCCGATGCGCCACCAGTGACGAGAACGACCTTGCCGGCAAGGTCGGAATAAACGGCGGCCATGGGCACCTCTTTTTCTTGTGTTGCGGGCGGTGCAAGGCGCCGCCCGGTTGTCCTGCCAACCTTAACCGCTTCCGCCGTGAGGTCCATAGATCAGAATTTTAGTTGCGTACCTCAAAAATCGAAGGCAGGATTGCAGCCAAAGAATAAGAGCCGATCGGGAGGGATGTGATGAGACTGCTCGGGAAGCTGGGACTCGCCGCTGCCGCATGCCTGCTTTGGGTCAACTCTGCCGCAGCCGACACGACGGTGAAATGGCTCCACATCGAGGCCAATCCGGCCCAGGTGAAGATCTGGGAGGAGGTCGCGCGCGACTATGAGGCGTCGCATCCGGGCGTCAAGGTCGAGATGCAGTTCCTCGAGAACGAGGCCTACAAGGCCAAGCTGCCGACCATCCTGCAATCCAAGGATCGGCCCAACATCATCTACAGCTGGGCCGGTGGCGTCCTGACGGCGCAGATCGAAGCCGGCGTCCTCGACGACATCACCGATTCCGTGAAGGGTTACAGCGACAGCCTGACGCCGGCAGCGCTCGCTGCCTTCACCAGCAATGGCCGCGTCTATGGACTTCCGACCGCGCTGTCGCAGGTCGGCTTCCTCTGCAACAGGGAGCTGATGGCCAAGGCGAAGGTCGATCCCGCGGGGATCAAGAGCTGGGATGACCTGCTTGCCGCCGTCAAGACGTTGAAGGCCGCAGGCGTGACGCCGATCGTGGTCGGCGGCGCCGACAAATGGCCGTTGCACTTCTATTGGACGCATCTTGCCGTGCGCATTGGCGGCAAGCCGGCCTTCGACGCGGCGCTGCGCGGCGAGAACGGCGGCTTCGCCGGCGAAACCTTCCAGAAGTCCGGCGAGCTGTTCAAGCAGCTCGTCGATCTTCAGCCGTTCCAGAACGGTTTCCTGGGCTTCAAGAATCCGCAGGCCGTCGGCTATTTCGGTGACGGCAAGGCCGCAATGACGCTCGCCATCAGCACCGTCTATCATCTGCAGCGCGCGCTCGCCGCCGACAAGGTGGGCCTCTCCGAGGACAAGATCTGCTGGTTCGACTTCCCGGTCGTCTCGGGCGGCAAGGGCGCGCCGACCGACACGCTCGGCGGCATCACCGGCTGGCTGATCACCAAGGGCTCGCCGAAGGAGGCGGTCGACTTCCTGAAATACTTCGTCTCCAAGGACGTACAGACGCGGCTTGCGGCGGGCAATTTCATCATCCCGGTGGTGCAGGGCGCGGATGCCGGCCTCAACAATTCCTTCATGAAGCTGATCGCGGCCAATCTGGCGAAGTCGAACTATCACCAGAACTTCTACGACCAGAGCCTCGGTCCCTCGGTTGGCCGCGTCGTCAATGACGTTACTGCCGAAATCGCCGGCGGCAGCATGAGCCCGCAGGACGCCGCGAAAGCGATCGAGGCGGCCTGGAAGCAGGGTAACTGACGGTGGCGCGACCGATCGCGAGCGCGCCGGCGATGAGCGTTGCGCAGACATCGGTCTCGCCGACGGCGGTGCGCGGCCCCGGCTGGGACGGCCGCTTCACGGTGCTGATCCTGTTCCTGCCGCCGGCGCTGCTGTTGTTCACGCTGTTCGTGGTGGTGCCGATCGGCGAGGCGGCCTGGTACTCGGCCTTCAACTGGAACGGCTTTGGCCGGCCGACCAACTGGATCGGCTTCGACAATTACCGCTTCGTGCTCGAGACGCGCGCCTTCTGGCTCGCGCTGCGCAACAACGGCCTGATTATCGCGGTCTCGCTGCTGGTCCAGCTGCCGCTGGCGCTCACGCTGGCCTTGATGCTCGCCGAACGTTTCCGCGGGGCAGTGGCGCTGCGCATGCTGTTCTTCATGCCCTATATCCTGGCCGAGATCGCAACCGGGCTGATCTTCTCATTCGTCTATGATGGCGATTATGGCCTGGTCGCCTCGATCTGGCGCACCTTCGGCGCCGAGCCGCCGCATCTGCTGGCCTCGACCGACACTGCGATGCTGGCGGTGCTGATCGTCATCGTATGGAAGTATTTCGGCTTCCACATGATGCTGTTCATCGCCGCGCTTCAGGGCCTCGACAAGAGCCTGGTCGAGGCGGCCACCATCGATGGCGCGACGCGGTCGCAGACGCTCCGCCACGTCGTCATCCCGTTGCTCTATCCGACCATCCGCCTCTCGGTGTTCTTCGCCATCATCGGCTCGCTCCAGCTGTTCGACCTGGTGATGCCGCTGACGCGCGGGGGACCTGCGGATTCCTCCAACACGATGGTGAGCTTCCTCTACAACAACGGCATCTCCCGCATGCGCGTCGGCTATGGCAGCGCCATCGGTCATCCTGTTCGTGATCTGCGTGACCTTTGCCTTCACCTACAAGCGATGGTTCATGCGCGATGAGTAACACTGAGACCACCCGTGCCGCGTTCGATCCCGCCGTGCTGTTCAAGGCGCTGTTCCTCGCCGTGATCGCCGTCTTCGTGCTGGTGCCGCTGCTCGCGACCCTGCTCGGCGGCTTCAAGTCGCTCGGTGAGCTGCGCGTCAATCCGTTCGGCCTGCCAAGGCACTGGGAATGGCAGAACTATGCCGACATCCTGTTCTCAGCGCGCTACTGGCAGCTGCTCCGCAACTCGCTGGTCATCTCGACGCTCGCGGTGGCGCTGACCCTGATCGTGGCTTCGATGGCCGCGTTCACCTTCGCTCATGTCAGGTTCTACGGCTCATCGATGCTGCTGAGCTACCTGACGCTCGGCCTGCTGTTTCCCGCCGCGACGGCGGTGTTGCCGCTGTTCATCAAGGTGCGCGATCTCGGGCTGCTCGATACGTATTTCGGCGTCGCGCTGCCGCAGGTCGCATTCAGCCTGGCCATGAGCGTGCTGCTGCTGCGGCGCTTCTTCAAGGACATTCCCTATGAATTGCTCGAAGCCGCGCTGGTGGACGGCTGCAGCTACATCAAGTTCTTTCGCTACGTGACGCTGCCGCTGTCACGGCCGATCCTTGCCACCGTCGGCACCATCACCTTCGTCAACAGCTGGAACGCCTATCTGCTGCCACTGGTGATGCTCAACACCGATGCGCTCTATCCCTGGCCGCTCGGTATCATGGTTTATCAAGGCGAGTATTCGTCCGAGTGGCACCTGATCCTGGCCTTCATCACGCTGACCATCCTGCCGACGGTCATTCTCTTCCTTCTGGCGCAGAAGCACATCGTTGCCGGCCTCACCGCAGGCGCGGTCAAGGGATGAACGGAATCTCACGGAGATCACAATGAGAAGAATAGGCGTCGGAATCATCGGCTGCGGCAATATCAGCACCGCCTATCTGAAGGCGGCCCAGCGCTTCCCGGTCATGGAGGTCAAGGCGCTCGCCGACATGCGCAGCGATGCCGCGGAGCGCCAGGGCGCGGCCTTCGGCCTGCCGGGGATGCGGGTCGATCAGTTGCTGAGGCGCGACGACGTCGAGATCGTCATCAATCTCACGGTGCCGCTCGCTCACACCGACGTCAGCCTCGCCGTGCTCAATGCCGGCAAGCATGTCCATTCCGAGAAGCCGCTCGGCATCAACGTCGCGGAGGCGCGCAAGGTGATCGATCTCGCGGCGCAGAAGAACCTTCGCGTCGGCTGCGCGCCGGATACGTTCCTGGGCGGTGGACACCAGACCGCGCGCAAGCTGATCGACGACGGCGCGATCGGCACGCCGGTTGCGGGCAGCGCCTTCTTCGGCTGTCCCGGCCACGAGCGCTGGCATCCGGCGCCAGGCTTCTATTACCTGCGCGGCGGCGGGCCGATGCTGGACATGGGGCCATATTACATCACCGATCTCGTCCAGCTGCTCGGCCCGGTCGCGAGCGTGATGGGCTCGACCGCGCGTCCGAAATCCGAGCGCGTGGTGACCAGCCGGCCGATGAACGGCACGCTGATTCCGGTCGAGGTCTCGACCCATGTGGCGGGCACGCTCGAATTCGAGAGCGGGGCGGTCGTCTCGATCGCGATGAGCTTTGATGTCCCGAAGCACCGGCACGCGCCGATCGAGATCTATGGCGACAAGGGCAGCATGCTGGTGCCGGACCCGAACCGCTTCGGCGGCGAGGTGCAGGTCGCGAGGACCGGCGGTGAATGGGAGACGGTGCCGCCGACGCACGGCCATGTCGACGGCGAGTTCCGCTCGATCGGCGTCGCCGACATGGCCGCCGCGATCCTGAACAACCGGCCGCACCGCGCCAGCGGGGCGCTCGCCTTCCACGTGCTGGAGGTGATGGAGGCGTTCCAGACCTCCGCCGACGACGGGCGGCGCGTCAAGATCGAGAGCCGCGTCGAGCGGCCGGCGATGCTGCCGGCCGGACGCGAAACCGGACAGATCGACTGAGGACAGAAACATGCGCAAGGCAATGATTGTTTGGGGCGGCTGGCCGGGACACGATCCGGATCTCTGTGCCTCGATGATCCGCGGCTGGCTGAAGGCGGAAGGCTTCGAGGTGCGGATCGAAACCACGACGGCGGCGTTCGCCGATCCCGCGATTCACGATCTGTCGTTGATCATCCCGATCTACACCATGTCGAAGATCGAGAAGGCGGAAGCGCTCAATCTCTGCGCGGCGGTGCGCAGCGGCGTCGGGCTCGCCGGCCATCACGGCGGGATGTGCGACGCGTTCCGCGATTCGGTCGACTACCAGTTCCTGTGCGGCGGGCAGTGGGTTGCGCATCCCGGCAACATCATCGACTACAAGGTCGACTTGACGAAGCCGGACGACCCCATCATGAAGGGCCTGAAGAGTTTCGAGCATCGTTCAGAGCAGTATTACATGCATGTCGACCCCGCCAACGAGGTGTTGGCGACGACGACCTTCACCGGCGAGCACGCGCCCTGGATCGAGGGCGTGGTCATGCCCGTGGTGTGGAAGAAGCGCTACGGCGCGGGCAGGGTGTTCTACTCCTCGCTCGGCCACCGTGCCTACGAGCTCGACGTGCCGGAGATCCGAACGCTGATGACCCGCGGCATGCTGTGGGCGGCGCGCGAATGACAGCCGGCGCGGCGCAGCCGGTGCTTCGCGCGACGCTCGAGGATGTCGCGCGCGCGGCGGGCGTTTCGCTCGCCACCGTCGACCGCGTCGTCAACCGGCGCGAGGGCGTGCGCGCCAAGACGGTTGCGCGTGTCGAGGCCGCGGTAGCAAAACTCGGCTATCGTGCCGACGTCGCGGCCGCGCGGCTTGCCCGCGGCCAGACGTTCCGTTTCGCGTTCGTGCTGCCGACCGGCAGCAACAGCTTCATGACCAACCTGACCGAGCAGGTCCAGCGCACCGCGGACTGGCTCGCCGGCCAGCGCGGCTTCATCGATATTCTCCATGTCGACGTGTTCGATCCGGACGTGCTGGCCAGCGCGCTGGAAAACCTGTCGCCGGCCTATCAGGGCGTCGCCGTCATCGCGCTCGACCATCCGAGGGTACGCGCCGCGATCGACGAGCTCGCAGGCCGCGGGGTCGCCGTGGTGACCCTGGTGTCGGACGCGCCGAGCTCGCGCCGCCTGCACTATGTCGGTATCGACAACCCGGCCGCGGGGCGGACCGCTGCCACGCTGATGGGACGCTTCCTCGCCGGCAACGAGGGGACGGTCGCGGTGATCGCGGGATCGTTGTCGCTGCGCGATCACACCGAGCGGCAGTTCGGCTTCCACCAGATCCTGTCCAGCGAGTATCCGGATTTGCGCGCGCTCCCGGTCATCGAGGGCCGCGACGACAGCGACCGAACGCGGAAGCTCACGGCCGCGCTGCTGGCGCGCCATGCCGATCTCCGCGGCATCTATTGCTGCGGCGCCGGGAACCGTGGCATTGCTGATGCGCTCGAGGCCTCGGGACGGGCGCGCGAGGTGGTCTGGATCACCCATGAGCTGACTCAGTATACGCGGCGCTTCCTGGTCCGCGGCACGCTCGACGCCATCATCAACCAGGACCCCGGCCACGAGGCGCGGTCCGCAGCGCGCGTCCTGCTCGCGCATTGCTCGGGTGAGCCCATCAGCCCCGACCAGGAACGCATCCGCATCGACATTTTTCTGCGGGACAATCTGCCGTAACTGCGAGCTCTGATGCGCGGCCGCTGCTCTCGCCCGATCGAGCCGGCGAGGGCGGTTCAGCCTCCGCCTTGCCAGCCGGCGGTCGCGGAGAGGGCGCGCGCGTGGGCGCTCAGGGCCGTCGCTGTCGGACCTTTCAGGTCATCGTCGAGAATACCGATGGGTCCCATCATCGTGATGGCCGCGATCATGAATCCGCCCTGGTCGAAGATCGGTGCGGACAGGGAGGTGAAGTTCGGCAGCAGCGCGTCACGACAACGGCTGATGCCGTCGCGCCGGATCGTGTCCATCATCTCCTCCACCTCGGCCTTGGTGGTTGGCGCGTCATCGACCCGCGTCTCGCGCGAGCGTTCCTCCTTGAGCTCCTGATCCAGCATCTCGCCCGTCAGCGAGCGCGGCAAATGTGCAAGAAAGTTTCGCCCCAGCGCGGACCGCAGCAGGCTCAGGACGCTTCCGACACGCAGCTCGATGATGGGCCGGCTGGCTCCGCCCTCGACGCGATAGATGATGGTCGGTCCGCGATTGCCCCACACGCCGAGAAATACGGTGTGGCCGATCGTCGTTGCGAGTTCGGTCATGGCCGGCCGCGCGACGGCGAAGACGTCGAATTGCTCGATGGCCGCCATGCCAAGCTTCAATGCGTAGGGGCCGAGGGCATAGCAGCCGGTGTCGCTCTCCTGTCGGACGATGCCCACCGCCTGAAAGCTCACGAGATAATAGTGGACGTTGGCCGCGGACATTCCGGTGTTGGCGGCGATCATCTTCAGCGGCACGGGCCGCATTTCGGTCCTAAGGTAGTCGAGGATCTTGAAGCCGATCTCGATCGACTGAATGCCGCGCCGTCCGGGCCGTTCCGCCTTGGTGATCTTGCCGGGTTTGGCTCCTCGTGCGGATGCGGGCGCCGGATCCGGCGGACGGGGTCGGCGCGGCTTCTTCACTGAAAATCCTTATAGATCAGGGTGTTATGACGGGTGTCGTGCTGGCGCATTATTGGGCGCGTCGCGCCGGATATTCAAGCTTGCTGTATTTGACGACATCATATGTATATGACTAAATAAAATTGCCTGAAGCGGGGCTGGGTTTGGCCGCGGGCGCAAACAGGGGAATGACGATGGATGCACGAGCGACGGCGGTACCCGCCGACCAGAATCTGACGCGCAGCGAGGAGCGGCAGGTCGTTCTCGCCTCGACCCTCGGCACCGTGTTCGAGTGGTACGACTTCTTCATCTACGGCTCGCTGGCCGTGTTCATGAGTTCGGTATTGTTTCCGCCGGACAACCCGACCGCCGCCGTGCTTGCGTCGCTCGGTGCTCTTGCGGCAGGCTTCGTGATCCGGCCGATCGGCGCAGTGGTCTTCGGCCGCATCGGCGATCTGGTCGGTCGAAAATATACCTTCCTCATCACCATCGTGATGATGGGCGGCGGCACGGCCTTGATCGGCTTCCTGCCCACCTATGCCAGCGTGGGTCATGCCGCATGGATCTCGCTGGTCATGCTGCGATTAATCCAGGGCCTCGCGGTCGGCGGCGAATATGGCGGTGCCGTCATCTACGTTGCGGAGCATTCGCGTACGGACCGGCGCGGGCTTCTGACCGGCTGGATCCAGATCACATCGTCGGTCGGGCTGGCGCTCTCCATCGCGGTCATCATCGGCACGCAGAGCGTCATGAGCGAGGCCGATTTCAAGGCCTGGGGATGGCGCGCTCCCTTCATCATCTCGATCGCGATGCTGGCGTTCTCGATCTACGTCCGAGCCAGGCTGCATGAATCGCCCGTCTTCACGCGTCTCAAGGCCGAGCGTCGCCTGTCCAGGAGCCCGGTCAGAGACACGTTCGCCCGGTGGTCCAGCCTTCGCCTGGTGTTGATCGCGCTGTTCGGTGTGACCGCGGGGATGGGGTCAACCTACTTCACCGGCCAGTTCTACGTGATGATCTTCATGCAGCAGATCGCAAGGATCGACCTGCAGACATCCTATACCCTGATGGCCATCGGCCTCGTCATCGGTGCGCCGGCTTTCGTTTTCTTCGGCTGGCTGTCCGATCGGGTCGGACGCAAATGGCTGATGATGACGGGTCTCGTACTTTCGGCGCTGTGCTACCGGCCGATGTTTTCGTCGCTGCTGGAGGCAGCAAACCCGCAGCTCGTGGCTGCGACGCGCAGCGCGCCGGTGACGGTGCACGCCGACACCACCAGCGAAGCATGCCGGTTCGGCCTTGCGGCCGCATTGCTGAGCTCGCATGGTGATCACGGCAAGCCTTGCGTCCAGGCCAAGAAGCTGTTGATCGGAAGCGGCATCAACTTCAGCTATGCCGCCCCGGTCGACGGCCAGGCCGTAGCCATGACGGTCAACGGCAAAACGATTGCCGGATACGATGCGGCGGCTTACCGCAAGGCCTTGTCCGAGGCGGGTTACCCCGCCAAGGCGGATCCCGCGAAGGTGTCGTCAGCCTACATCGTCTTTCTGCTGGTCGTCATGACCGTCATCGTCGCGATGGTCTATGGGCCGGTGGCGTCGTTCCTGGTCGAGGTGTTTCCGGCCAACATCCGATACACGGCACTTTCGTTTCCCTACCACATCGGCGCCGGCATCTTCGGTGGCTTCCTGCCGTTCTTTGCAACCTATCTTTCGCTCGCGGTCGGCGACGTGTTTGCGGGGCTCTGGTATCCGGTCGTCATTTGCACGGTCGTCGCCGTGATCGGATCGATCATGCTGCCGAACAGGCCGCAAATCGAGACGGATCACTGAGTATGACATGCCGGCGGGCCGCAGCAGCGGCCCGCTCTCCGTTTCCGTGCCCGGGATGACATGATGGATAGCAACCGACCGAACACCTACAAGGCGGCCGTCGTTCAGGCCGCGTCAGATCCGACAAGCTCGCTGGTGTCGGCGCAAAAGGCTGCAGCCCTGATCGAGAAGGCCGCTGGTGCCGGCGCCAGGCTGGTCGTTTTCCCTGAAGCCTTCATTGGCGGCTATCCCAAGGGAAATTCGTTCGGCGCTCCCGTCGGCATGCGCAAGCCCGAAGGACGCGAGGCGTTCCGTTCGTATTGGCAGGCGGCCATCGATCTCGATGGCGTGGAGGTCGAGACGATCGCCGCGGCGGCGGCCGCAACCGGTGCCTTTACAGTCATCGGCTGCATCGAGCGAGAGCAGGGCACGCTCTACTGCACGGCCCTGTTCTTCGACGGGGCGCGTGGGCTCGTCGGCAAGCACCGCAAGCTGATGCCGACTGCGGGCGAGCGGCTGATCTGGGGGTTCGGCGACGGCTCGACCATGCCGGTGTTCGAGACCTCGCTCGGCAATATCGGCGCCGTGATCTGCTGGGAGAACTACATGCCGATGCTGCGCATGCACATGTACAGCCAGGGCATCAGCATCTACTGCGCTCCAACCGCGGATGATCGCGACACCTGGCTTCCGACCATGCAGCATATCGCCCTGGAGGGACGCTGCTTCGTCCTGACGGCCTGTCAGCATCTCAAGCGCGGCGCCTTCCCGGCGGACTACGAGTGCGCGCTGGGTGCGGATCCCGAGACCGTGCTCATGCGCGGCGGCAGCGCCATCGTCAATCCGCTCGGCAAGGTGCTGGCGGGCCCATGCTTCGAGGGGGAGACCATCCTGTATGCCGACATTGCGCTCGATGAGGTGACGCGCGGCAAGTTTGATTTCGACGCCGCGGGGCACTATTCCCGTCCGGACGTTTCCAGCTCGTCGTCGACGATCGACCGAAGCGGGCAGTATCAACCGTCAGCGCCGTTCGCGCGCGCAATTGAGGGACCGATGCTCTTCGATATGGGCCACCTTCCGGCGGATGTCCGCTACAAGATTCTCACCGCGACCGTTACGCCGCGCCCCATCGCGTGGGTGACGACCCGCTCCCGGGACGGCGCCGCCAATGCCGCGCCCTTCAGCTTCTTCAACGTCCTCGGGCATGAACCGCCGACGGTCGTGCTCGGCCTGCTGCGCCATCCGAACAAGGGCTTGAAAGACACGGCGCAGAATATCGTCGAGACGGGCGAGTTCGTCGCTCACCTGGTGTCGCACCAGATGGCTGAAGCCATGAACGCGACGGCCGTCGATGCTCCGGCCGGTGTCGACGAGATGGAGATCGCGGGACTTCAAACATGTCCTTCGCAGATGGTTGCGCCTCCGCTCATCGAGGGGTGCCCGGTGGCGTTCGAATGTCGCTCCCTCTCGGTTCACGAGACCGGGCCCCGGCAGATCGCGGTGATCGGCGAAATCGTCTGTGCTCATGTGGCCGAGCAGTTCGTGATCGATGCACAGAGAGGCTATATCGATACGGTCGGCCTCGATCTCATTGCCCGCATGCACGGGTCGGGCTGGTATGCGCGGCCCCGCGATCTCTTCCAGCTGGTGCGGCCGGCGCCGATCGAATAGGCGGCCGGCGCCGGGGCCTCCGGCCATGCCCGCCCATGGCGCCCCCTTGCGGCCGATTGACATCCAATTATTACATGTCTAAAAATATGCAAATTCATATAATTCGTGAGATGCCTGAATGGACGCGCATCCGCTCAAGCTCAGGGTCAGGTCGTATGCCGCGGAGACGCCGTTCGTACGGAGCCTTGTGCTTGGCGTGGAGGACGGCCCCGTGCCGCCATGGCGGGCAGGCGCACATATCCGCGTGTCGCTCCCGAACGGAGGGGACCGTCCGTACTCGCTGATGGCCCTGCCGGGTCTTGCCGAGGATGCGCTGGCGCTCGGGGTGCTGCGCGAGGAGGCCTCGACCGGCGGCTCGCAGTTCATGCATGCGCTGAAGATCGGCGATGTCGTCAAGGCAAGCGCGCCGGTGAACAATTTTCATCTGCACGAGGGGCCGGCGCCCGCGCTGCTGTTTGCCGGCGGCATCGGTGTCACGCCGATCCTGTCGATGGCGGCAGAGCTCACCGCCCGCGCAAGTCCGTTTCGCCTGCATTACGCCGGCCGCACGCAAGGACTTCTGGCGTTCCTGCCGCATCTGCGGGAGGTCTGCGCCGATGGCCTGTCCGTTCATTACGACAACGACGAGTCCCGTCTGGATCTTGCCGTGGCGCTCAGGGGAGCAGCCGCGAACGCCCACATCTACGTCTGCGGTCCGGCGGGAATGATCGACGCCGTGAAGGCGGCCGCGCTTGCCGAGGGCGTCCCGGCGGACCGCATTCACTACGAACTCTTCAAGTCGGAGCAGCCGTCTTCACTCGACCTGCCGTTCGAGGTCGAGATCAGATCGACCGGACAGGTCGTCGGCGTCGCAGCCGGCCAGACCATCATCCAGGCGCTGGAGGCGGCGGGGCTCGACGTGCTCTACGATTGCCGGCGCGGCGATTGCGGCATCTGCCAGTGCGGCGTGGTCGCGGGGGTGCCCGACCATCGCGACGTCATCCTCAGCGACGACGAGAAGGCCTCCAACAAGGTCATGCAGATCTGCGTGTCGCGCGCGAAGTCGGAACGTCTGGTGCTGGATTTGTGAGGGAGGCGAGGGACGCCATGGCGAAATACGGAAGGGATGCCCACGCGATTGCCGCGCTGGTGCGCGAGGCCGAGGTTCATCGCGACGTCTATGTCGACCCCGAGATCTTCGAGCTCGAGATGGAGCATCTGTTCCCGAACAGCTGGGTCTATGTCGGGCATGCCAGCCAGTTGGCGAAGCCTGGCGATTTCATCACCGCCACGATCGGCCGCCAGCCGGTGCTGGCGAGCCGCCATACCGACGGCTCCATCCATGTGTTCTACAATCGCTGTCCGCACAAGGGCGTGAAGATCGCCTCCGAGCCCTGCGGCAACACCGGAAAGTTCTTCCGCTGCCCCTATCACGCCTGGTCCTTCAAGACCGACGGCTCGCTGCTCGCGATCCCACTGAAGAAGGGCTATGAGGGCACCGGCTTCGGCGACACCCAGGCGAATGAGGGGCTGTCCAGGGTCAAGAACGTCGTGATCCATCGCGACTTCATCTTCGCACGGCTCAGCGAAAGCGGCGTTTCCTTCGAGGACTATTTCGGCGAGAGCCTTTCGACCATCGACAACATGGTCGACCGCTCGCCGGAGGGCAAGCTCGCCGTCATGGCGACGCCGATCCGCTACATGCACACCTGCAACTGGAAGATGCTGGTCGAGAACCAGACCGACACCTGCCATCCGATGGTGGCGCATGAAAGCTCGGCCGGCACTGCGGTCAAGGTCTGGAAGCGCGAGCAGGGCGATTCCACGGAAACGCCGATGGCGGTGCAGCTCTACGGTCCCTTCATGAGCCCGTACGAATTCTACGAGCAGAGCGGCATCAGGATCTGGCCGAACGGCCACGGCCATACCGGCGTCGCCAACTCCATCCATTCGAACTACTCGGATGTCCCGGGCTATCTCGACCGGATGGTCGCGGCCTACGGCGAGAAGCGGGCGCACGAGATCCTCGGCGAGGTCAGGCACAACACCGTCTATTTCCCCAACATCATGGTCAAGGGTGCCGTCCAGATCCTGCGCAACTTCATCCCGATCGCGGTCGACAAGACCCTGGTCGAGAGCTGGGTCTATCGCCTGGTCGGCGCGCCCGACAAGCTCTACGAGCGGGCGCTGATGTACAACCGCTTCATCAACGCGCCGACCTCGATCGTCGGCCACGACGACCTCGAAATGTACGAGCGGGCGCAGGAAGGCCTGAAATCCAACGGCAATCAATGGGTCAATCTGCGGCGGCTCTACGAGAGCCATGAAGAGCAGGACGTCACGGCGGTGATCAACGGCACCTCCGAGCGGCAGATGCGCAACCAGTTCCACGCCTGGGCGAAATTCATGACCATGGATATGGACAAGCGTGTCGAGGCCGCCGAATGATCACCGAGAAGACGATCACGGACTTCATCTATCGCGAGGCCGAGCTGCTCGACACGATGCAGTGGCAGGCCTGGCTCGATCTGTTTCACCCCGAGGGGCGCTACTGGATGCCGCTCGAATGGCAGCAGCAGGACCCGGTGCTCCAGCCGTCGCTGATGTACGAGGACCTGCTGCTCCTGAAGGTGCGGGTCGAGCGTCTGGCCGGCGAGCGCACCTTCAGCCAGAAGCCGAAGAGCCGTTGCCATCATCTTTTGCAGGCGCCGCAGATCGTGGAGTGCGACACGGCTGCCGGCGTGTTCAAGGCGCGGACGTCCTACATCTACACCGAGACGCGCGGCGACATGCTGGAGCGCTATTCGGGATGGGCCTCGCACGATCTCGTCCAGGTCGGCGATGCCCTGAAGATCAAGCTCAAGCGCGTCGATCTCGTCAATTTCGACGCGCCGTTCGGCAACATCCAGCTCTTCATGTGAGACGAATTTGACCGCAGCGACCACAGTCTACGCCCGCTTTCGCGAGACCGCGCTTCGCCGCGGCGAGGCGGGCTTCCTCAACGTCCTGCCGGAGACGGCCGCCATCTACGGCATCGCGGCAGGCGAGATCTCCTATCGCGCCATGCTCGATCGGGTCGAGCGCTGGCGCGCCGCGTTCGCGGGCCGCGGCTATGGCGAGGGCCACAGGGTCGGGCTGCTGCTCCAGAACAGGCCGGCGTTTGTCGAGCTGTGGTTCGCGCTCAACGCGCTCGGCGTCTCCGTGGTGCCGATCAATCCGGATTTGCGGCTGAGCGAGCTGGAATACATCATCGCGCATTCCGAGATGAACGCCGCGTTCGTGCTTGTCGAGCGGCGCGACGAGGTCGAGACGGCGGCGCGCCAGGCCGGTCGGCCGATCCCCGTCGTGACCAGCGAGGACGACGTGCCCGCGCCATTCGGCGGCGTGCGGCCGGCGAGCACGGGTGACGGCTCGACCGAATGCGCGCTGCTCTATACGTCGGGGACGACAGGTCAGCCCAAGGGCTGCGTGCTCACCAACACCTATTTCCTGCATTCCGGAAACTGGTATCGCGACGTCGGCGGGCTGATCGCGCTCAAGCCCGACGGCGAGCGCATGATCACGCCGCTGCCGCTGTTCCACATGAACGCGATGGCGGTGTCGCTGATGGCGATGCTGTCGGTCGGCGGCAGCCTGACCATGCTCGATCGCTTCCATCCGCGCAGTTGGTGGGCTTCCGTGCGCGACAGCCGCGCGACCTGCCTGCATTATCTCGGCGTCATGCCCTCGATGCTGATGAGCGCGCCGCCGTCGGAGCAGGACCGCGCGCGCACCGTTCGCTTCGGCTTCGGTGCCGGCGTCGACAAGCTGCTGCACGCGCCGTTCGAGGACCGCTTCGGCTTTCCGCTGCTGGAGGCCTGGGCGATGACCGAGACGGGCAGCGGCGGCGTCATCGCCGCCAACGTCGAGCCGCGCAAGATCGGCACCAGCTGCTTCGGGCGACCCGCACCCGAAGTTGACGTTCGTATCGTTGATGACAGCGGCAATGACGCC
This sequence comes from Bradyrhizobium sp. B025, assembly GCF_042257955.1. Lineage (NCBI taxonomy): Bacteria > Pseudomonadati > Pseudomonadota > Alphaproteobacteria > Hyphomicrobiales > Nitrobacteraceae > Bradyrhizobium > Bradyrhizobium sp. B025. The sequence continues at coordinate 3,036,144 of NZ_CP170150.1, forward strand.
CCAATTGAGACGCCGGGCGAGCTCCTGGTGCGGCGGGCAGGCGCCGACCCGCGCTACGGCTTCTTCCGCGAATATCTGAAAAACCCGGAGGCGACCGCCGAGGCGTGGGAGGGCGGCTGGCTGCATACCGGCGATATCGTGTCGCGCGATGTGGATGGCGATCTCCATTTCGTCGATCGCAAGAAGAACGTGATCCGCCGTTCCGGCGAGAACATTGCCGCGGTCGAGGTCGAGTCCGTCCTCAACCGCCACCCCGCGATCCGGCAGGCCGCGGTTGCGGCGACGCCCGATCAGGTGCGCGGCGACGAGGTTGCCGCCGTCATCATCGCCGAGGAGGCCGGCGCCGGCCGCGCGCTCGCCGAAGACATCGTCCGCTGGAGCCTGGAGCAGATGGCCTATTACAAGGCGCCGGGCTGGATCTGCTTCACCGACAGCCTGCCGCTGACCGCAACCGAGAAGATCCAGCGCGGCGGGCTGAAGGATTTTGTCGCAAGGTTGATGCGCGATGGCGCTTTCTTCGACCTCCGCGACCTCAAGCGGCGTCAGGTCTGACGCGGGGAGGGAGGCGATCATGAGCGAGATACGCACCACACTCATCACCGGCGGCAATTCGGGGATCGGCGAGGCGCTGGCGAGAAAGCTGGTCGAGAAGGGGCAGCGCGTGGTCTCGGTCGGGCTGGAGAAGCCTGATTGGACCCATGATCTGCTCGCGGCCTATCGCGCCGATCTGACCGACATCGCGGAGACGCGCGCGATCGCGCAGGAGATCGGCCGCGATCACGCCATCGACTGCCTCGTGCACAATGCGGGCGTCATCCTGCCGAACCTGCTGCCCGACGCGAAGCCGGAAGACATTCTGATGCTGGCGCAGTTGCACCTCGGCGCGCCGATGCTGCTGACCCAGGCGGCGCTGGAAGGGATGCTGTCGCGTCGCTTCGGGCGCATCGTGTTCGTCTCTTCGCGGGCGGCGATGGGCGCGGTGACGCGCTCGGCCTATTCGGCGACCAAGGCCGGCGTGCATGGCATGGCGCGGACCTGGGCGCTGGAGCTCGCCGCGAGCGGCATCACCGTGAACGTGGTCGCGCCGGGGCCGATCCTGACCGACAATTTCTGGGGCGTCATTCCCAAGGGCTCCGAGCAGCAGGCGCGGATGGCGCGCAACGTCCCGGTCGGGCGGCTCGGCTCGCGCGAGGACGTGGCGCACGCCATCACCTTCTTCCTCGACGAACGTTCCGATTTCGTCACCGGCCAGGTGCTCTACGTCTGCGGCGGTACCAGCCTCGTGGGCCTGGGGCCGTAAGCGCTATTCGGCGGGCAAAATTGGACGCCGCCGATTGACGGTCATCTAGCGGGAGCTATCCGGCCGACACTCCGCGCTGCATGACGGCCCCGCATTGTGCACGTCAACGGATTATCCGGTCGACAACCCGTGTGGCACGGTCGATCTCCCTCTCATTCCATGCCGCAAATCCAAGAAACAATCCTCGCTCTTTTGATTTGTGAAACAGCTTGCCCGACAACCGGCGATATTGCGCCAGCCTCGAAGAGTTGTGCCGTAAGTTTCCCCGGCTTGAAGGGCGTGGACGCCATCGGCGGCCAAGCTGCGCGGCACATGGAGGCGTTGGCCGGTGGTCGGGCGTCCGCTCGTAATGAGCGTCCTCACCCCCCAAGACAGTTGCAGCAACAAGGTCCGCTCACTCCCGGCGACAAGAGCAGCGTCCCCTCCAGCAAGAGCATCTTTCTGGCTCTCTGTATTTTTTAGAACTGGCCCTTTTCATAGAGCCACCTGAAACCTTATGCAAAATGCAAATTTGGTCGCGCTATTTGAGCGGAATGTCCCAGGGTTTACTTGCGATTCCAGACGTTGGCATCATGAGCGCCGCCATCAGCCTCAATGACCCCGTTGAGCCATCGTAGTTTCTGGCAATGGGCCTAATCATCGGCGGGATCGCTCTTGGCGCATCAAGAACGGAACTCAGAGTGATGATATGCGGTCCCACCTCCAACCGCGCGGTGCATGCAGACCCGACAATCTAGTGGAGCGGATATGATTGGATTGTTCTTCGAAGTTATGCCGCGACCAGGACACGAGCAGGCCTATTTCGATATTGCCGCCGGTCTACGACCCGAATTGGACAAGAATCCCGGCCTTCTGTTCATTGACCGCTTCAAAAGCGTCGGTCGGCCAGGCATCGTGCTTTCGCACTCTCACTGGCGCGATGAGGCAAGCCTTGCCGGATGGCGTACCCACGCAAAGCATCATGCCGCGCAAATCGCGGGAAGAAAGCTGCACTTCGAGGACTATCGCCTGCGCATCGGCCAGCTCGTCTGCGAGTGGACTCCTCAAGCCGGCGCTCCGCGTCAATTCGAAACCACCAACAGCTACAACGACCCGGTTCTGCGGCCGGAACGATTCATGATCGTTTCCACCGCCAACTCGCCCATCCAAGCGGGCGTTGAAGGTGACATTCTGGCGAGCATTTCTCGCGAGCGAGAATACATCGTCCTGGCCCTGGCATCGTCGCTTGCAGACGGGCTTCGAATGGCAGAGGAATTCTTGTTGGCAGGCGTCGTGACATCGATCCGATTGTATCTCGTGTCTCGCGACTACGGCATGTTCGATCGAAAGGAGGCGCCTCAATATTATCCGCCCGTGACCCAGGTTCAAGAGCTTGGCTCGAAGCCGACTGATGCTGGTTTGTGACAGCATACGGTGGAGAGATGACGAAAGAGCGACGTAAGATTACTGTCGGGCTGCTGTTTGGAGGGCGCTCGGCTGAGCACGAAGTCTCCAGGGCATCCGCTGCCAATATCCTTCGAGCTCTGAACAGCGATCGCTATGACGTTTATCTCATAGGCATATCGCGAGATGGTCGCTGGTTTGCCTGCGATTCAGGGAATGGCGCGGGAACGGGTTCTAAGGCGCTCACAATTTCGGACGAGGCACCGGAGATCGGCCTTGTGCCGGGCGGGCGAGGCCGCCTCGTTCATTGCGACGGACCAACAGGAAGTGACGCGGGGAGTATCGACGTTGCATTTCCGATCTTGCACGGGCCGAACGGAGAAGATGGGACGGTGCAGGGAGCACTGGAATTAGCCGACGTGTCGTTCGTCGGTTCGTCGGTGACGGGTTCTGCCGTGGCGATGGACAAGGAAGTTTCCAAGCGGCTGATGCGCGACGCTGGCCTTCCCGTGGTGCCGTTCCTAACAACGACTGCCTCGTCCCGAATCGAATACGCTGCGGCAGTTGCCGCGCTCGGGACGCCGGATTTGTTCGTAAAGCCCGCCAATCTGGGATCATCGGTCGGCGTCTCCCGCGCGCGGTCCGAGGAGGAATTCGCAGCGTCGTGCGCTCTCGCGTTCCGCTACGACCGCAAGATCCTGGTCGAGCAAGCTCTGAACGGAGCGCGGGAGATCGAGTGTTCTGTCCTGGAGGAATCGACAGGTGATATTCGAGCGTCTGGGCTCGGCGAGATTGTTCCCGCGAGCGAGCACGGCTTCTATTCGTATCAGGCAAAATATATCGACGCCGATGGCGCCGCTCTGCACATCCCGGCAGACCTTCCCCTGCTACAGGCTCGCCGTCTTCAGGAACTTGCCGTTGAAGTCTTCAACGTGCTCTGCTGCGAAGGTATGGCCAGAGTCGACTTCTTTGTCCAAGGCGATGAAGTCTTTGTCAACGAGGCGAACACGTTGCCAGGGTTCACATCGAGCAGCATGTACCCCAAGCTTTGGGAAGCAAGCGGCTTGTCTCAAACCGACCTCATGGACAAGCTAATCGCGCACGCGTTTGCGCGCCACGAGGGACGTCGTGCCTTAAGCTTCGGTTGACAAGAATGCGGCGGATAGGACCCAACCAAGGAGCCCTCTGATCTCGCCGCGGAACCAGAGCGACGCGTTACATCTGCATCCGCGTGTTGCCGGCTGGGGAGTCACGCCGAGGGGAAATATGAGGAAGACGGTGTGACGCACGATCTATTTGAAGGCATGGACCGATGATGAACCTTAAGATCGAGCGCGCGTTCAAGACGGATTTGCCATTCGTGATGATGACCGAACGGTCGGAAGGATACCATACACTCGTCGGCCGGTGGGACGAGGCGCGGCATCTGGCGGCTATCGATGACAATCACTATGCCTATTTCATTGCCAGGGATTGCGCGGCTTCTGTTGGATTCGCCATTGTCCGGGATTGGGGGGCTCCGGAGAGAGTGACCTGTCTGAAACGGATAGCGGTGTCGAACCCTGGCAAGGGGCTAGGGAGGCGGCTTGTTCGCGCGGTTGTTGGCACCGTCTTTCGGGAAACCGAAGCTCACCGTGTTTGGCTAAGCGTTTTTCCAGAAAATGAACGAGCCCGCAGAGCGTATGAAGCTGTGGGCTTCAAGGCAGAAGGCATCGCACGTGGCAGCGCCTATTTTGGAGGAATCCATCGCGATGAATTGATAATGGCCGTCCTCAGAACGGAGTGGACTGCGGTTTAGGCAGGCGACGTAGCCCCATGATCGACTTGCCGGGGGATCTCCATACTCATTTCAAACGCAAAGAAACGCTGATCGAGAATGGGTAATCGTCATCTTGGCCTGCAGCCCGGCCCCCCGAGGTTTCTGCAATGACCACAGCGAAAACCCGCCTTGCATACATGGGCGCCGGCGTCGCCGTCGTGATCTGGGGAGCTACTCCTGCAGCAACCGCCATCGTTGCCCGCGAATTGTCACCTGGGTTGATCGGGTTGGCGCGGCTGTTGCTATCGGCTGCCATTCTCATCCCCATCGCCGTCTCATTGAAGCCAGAACTCCCGAGCGACCGGGGTGGTTGGATCGCGCTGCTGATCAGCGCCCTGGTCGGGTTCGCCGGATCATTCGTCCTGCAGGGCGTCGGCATTGCACGCACCAGCACCTCGCACGCCGCCCTCGTCCTTGCCTTGGCTCCGATCTTCACGGCGACCGTCCATTTCCTGCTTTCCCGCTGCTGGCCAAGGCCGCTCTGGTGGCTTGGAAGCGCGATCGCGCTCATGGGCGTGGCAATTCTCATTCCCGGCCGCAACCCTGCCGGAAGCGTGGCAGCGCCGACGCTCTTCGGCGACCTTCTTGTTCTTGCCGGTACGGTCACGGTCAGCGTTGGCTATGTCGCAGGCGCACGGCTCTCAGCGCGGATCGGCCTGTTCGCGGCGACCTGCTGGTCGCTTCTTCTCGCTGGGTTGATCACTCTTCCCGCATTTCCGGCCTTGGCTGCCGGTCTTGGTCAACTCTCGTTCGCCGTCTGGGGCGCGCTCGGTTTCCTGGCCGTCTTCTGCACGCTGATCGGCTTTGCAGTGTGGTTTTGGGCGCTTGAGCACGGTGGCGTCACCTCGATCGCCCCGCTTCAGTTTGGCCAGCCGCTGGTGAGCCTCGTGATCGCCGTAGCTTTCCTGTCCGAGGATATTTTCCCGGCGACCTTGTTGGCGTTGAGCCTGGTCATCCTCGGCGTCCATTTATCACGTCGAGCTGCTTGATCCTGCTCCACTTTCTGGAGAGGAAGGCTGTCAAAACGAAGCTGGATGTATCCATCAGGGAAACCGCGTCCCCAACCTCTGGTTTTCCCCGCGACAAACGCGGAACGCGATTTGGGCGGAGATGCTCAAGCAACAACGTCAGATCTGGTTCTGGCGGATGTTCTCGACCATCTTGGCCAGCACCCGCGCGCAGACCTCGATGTCGTCAGGGGCGATGCCTTCGATCAGCTTGTCGTAGTTGTTCGCCATGACCGGCCAGATCTTGCGCAGCAGCGCTTCGCCGTCAGGCGTCAGACCCACGACGCGGCGGCGCTGGTCCTCCTCCGCGATCTCGCGCTTGACGAGGCCCGACGTCACCATGGATTCGACCATGCGGCTCGCCGTCGACTGCTCGGTCACCGCGAGAACGGCGATCTCGTTGACGGTGAGGGTCTTGTAGATGAACAGCACCGACAGCGTCCGGAACACGACATTGTTGACGCCGTGCTCGCTCAGGTCGCGGTTCTGGTCGAGATTCCAGCGATTGGCGAGCCGGTTGAACAGATACGGGATGTAGGTCTGCAGCTGGTCCCTGGTCCTCGGCGGACCCGACTTCCATCTGCTCTTGGATTCTCTGGCCATTATCTCTTGCGACTTTGCTTCTTGCCGTCAGTGTGAAGTTTTGAAGAAAGGGATTTCAGCACGGACAGCGCGGTGTCCAGCTCCTGGGCCGAAACGTTCTCGAGCCGTTTGCCGAGATGCTTCTTGTGGATTTCGGCTGCCTTCCTGAACAGCGCTTCGCCTTTCGGCGTCAGGCGCACGATGAAGGACCGCCGGTCCTCGCTCGACATCTCCCTGCTGATGAGGTCGTCGGCGAGAAGACGCTGCACGAGGCCCGACACATTGCCGCCGGTCACTTTCAGGTTTTGCGACAACTGACCGAGCGCAAGCCCATCCCGGTAGCGATCGAGCTGGGCCAGCACGTCGAATTTTGCGAGCGACAGGCCGAACTCGGAGTTCAGCATCGAATTCAGCGAGGCGAACAGCTCGCCATGCAGCGACAGCAATTGGAGCCAGAGCCGGGTTTCAATCTGCCCGGGGACGGGAACAATGTTCTCTTTGAGTGCTGCCGGCATCGCATGACCATCGAGGACAAGGTGTCTCGTCAATTGGAGGGATTATCGCGGGTCTTTCGCTCCGATTAGCAACCTGAGAATCGCAGTCAAGCCGTTTGATCCTGACGTTCTCCGGTCCGAACGGCAATCCAATCCTGTGCTGGGCTCGACCCGCATCACGCAAAAGTCTTGATGGTCTGGATCACGCCGTCGAGCTCCTTGCCGGCGCTGTCCTTCAGCGCAGCCTCGCGCAGGCGCCGCGCCCAGTCGGCGGCATCCTCGCGTCGCTCGACCAGCTTGATCGCCGCCAGCGTCTTGTCGAATTTCGACAGCCCCCGGCTGTGAGTATCGGAATAGCCTTTCACGAGGCGGCGGCATTGCAGGATCTCGACACCGAGCTGGTAGTTGGTGCCGACCGCGTCGATGGCGGCCTTGAGCCATCCGTCCCGATGCGCCGTCTCGATGGCGTGACGCAGCGAGCGGCGGCGCAGGCCGCGCATGCCGCCCACGAGATAAAGCGCCAGGAACCAGGGCAGCGAATAGGTCCGCACCCGGCGCCCCTTGTTGACGCGGCGATCGAGCCAGCCGAGCAGGCGTGGCCGCGCGCCAAGCCAGCGGCCGAAGCCCGCGGGAAGCACGCCCATGACCTCCTCCATGCGGGGATGCATGAACTCGGTGGTCTGGAGCACCTGTCCTTCCGACATCTCGAGCTCGCTCTCGATGCGCGCCCGGCGACCGGCGCGCGTCTTGAGGTCGGCGACGCGGATGACGTCGTCATAGCTCATGGCGTTGGCAAGATACTTTGCCGCGGCTTCCGTGAAGGCATAGGTCCGGGCCGCACCGCCGGCGCTGCGGTCGGCCGCGTGCAGCGTCCTGAGAATGTCGAGATACTCGGTGCCATAGGCGACGTCCTGGAAGTCGACCACCTTCTTCAGGCCGGCGCGGGCCATGGTGAGCGCGGGCTCGGGTAGCTCCTGCGTCAGCCTTGCGACAAGCCCGGCGAGATCCGGATCGGGCGTTGCGGGAGAGGGGATATTGCCGGCCTGTTTCGGTTGCGGCGGCGCCACAACGTCGGGTGAGCCGGTCTTGACCCGGTCGAAGGCGGCCTCGAAAGTCCCGATGCTGGCCTTCGCGCCTTTCCCACCCGCGCGGATGACGTCGAGATAGCTGTCGCGGCTGAAGGGCAGCACACCGGCCGCCGCGAGCGCGCCGAACATCGCGGCCGAGATGACGCTGCCATGCGCGATCGCCAGCGCGTTCAGGTCGAAGATGATCTCCGTCTTGGCGGCGATCCCGATGGCGCCGGTGACGGCGCCGCCGTCGGCGATGCCGTTGCCCGGCGCGATCTTCTCGCCGATCGCAAAGGACCGGTGGTTGGATGCGATCAGCGTGGTGCGGTCCGGCGTCACAAGGCCGCGCAGGATCGATCGGCCGGCCTCCATGAATTCCGCCGCCATCACCACGTCGACGTCGCCGGGCGTCGGCATCAGCGACAGGATCGGCTTGCGGCCGTCGAGCGGCGGCATCGTCTCGATATAGTAGATCGTGGCGCCGGTGCGCTGCGCGACGCCGGGCACCGAGGTCGACTGCGCGACCCAGCCGTGGTTCTCGGCAAGCTGGACGATCCAGTCGGTCAGGACGCCGCCGCCCTGACCGCCCATCGCGACAATCGCGATCGAGATCGGCCGCTCAGTTGCCTCGCCCGCGGCGGGGAGGGCCAGCCGGATCGTCTCGTCCCTCATGCCAGTGCCTCGAGCGCCGGACGCCGGCGATCGCGCCGCCGTTGCAGCCAGCCGATCACGGCCATCGCGACTTTGGATTTGAACATGTCCCAGCGGGTCGGATTATGGATGACGTCGGCGCGGTAGAACGAGGGGCAGAGCACGGCGGCCTCGGAGACCTCGCCGCAATTGCCGCAGCCGACGCAGGAATTGTCGATCGCCGCGACCGGATCATCGCGCAAGGGATCGTCGAGCTGCTTCACCGACAGCGATGGGCAGCCGGAGAGCCGGATGCAGGCGTGGTCGCCGGTGCACACGTCCTCGTCGACGCCGAAACGCTCCTTGACGGTACGGACGCCGTCCTTGATCGCCTTGTTGATCAGCGGCTTCACGCGGCGCTGCTTGTTCAGCATGCATTCGGAGGACGCGACGATGACCTTGGGACCTTCGTCCTTGGTCGTCAGCGCTTCCTTCAGCGTGTCGCGCATCTTGCCGACGTCATAGGTGCGGTCGATCTGACGCACCCATTGGCCGCCGATGCCCTTCACGGCCTGCACGATCGAATTGTTGGTCTTGCGCCGCTTGTTGGTCGCGCGCGACGACAGGATGTCCTGACCGCCGGTCGCCGAGGTGTAGAAATTGTCCACGATGACGAACACGCCGTCATGCTTGTTGAACACGGCATTGCCGATGCCGCTGGTCAGTCCGTTGTGCCAGAAGCCGCCGTCGCCCATCACCGCGATCGAGCGCTTGTCGGCCTTGACGTTGAAGGCCGAGGTCGAGGCCGGGCCGAGGCCGAAGCCCATGGTGGTCGCGCCGATATTGAAGGGCGGCAGGATCGAGAACAAATGGCAACCGATGTCGGCGGAGACGTGGTGCTGGCCGAGCTCTTCCTCGACCAGCTTCATGGCGGCGAAGATCGGCCGCTCCGGGCAGCCGGTGCAGAGCCCGGGCGGGCGCGCCGGCACGACCTGCTTGAGCTTCTCGACCGCGGGGTGATTGAGCACGGGCGCGGCATCCGGCGCCGGCGGCCGGTTGCCGAGCAGCCGCGGCTCGGTCTTCTCCAGGAATTCCCTGACGCCGCCGAGCAGGACCTGCGCGGTGTAGTCGCCGCCCATCGGCAGCACGTCCTTGCCATGGATGCGCGCCTGGATGTCCCTGCGGCGCAGCACCGTGTTGATCGCCTGCTCCAGATATTCCGGCTGGCCCTCCTCGACGATGAGCACGGCATCCTTGTCGACGCAGAACTCCGCGACCTCGGTGTCGATCACGGGGTAGGTGACGTTCATGACGTAGAGCGGGACTTGCGTGCTGCCATAGGCATCCGACAGCCCGAGATATTGCAGCGCGCGGATCACGTTGTTGTACATGCCGCCCTGCATGATGATGCCGACCTTGCCGTGCTTCGGTCCCATCCACTCGTTCAGCTTGTTGTCCCGGATGAAGCCGACAGCCGCGGGCATCCGCGTCTTGATCTTCTCCTGCTCATGCTCATAGGCCGCCGGCGGCAGCACGATGCGGTTGACGTCCCGCTTGGGATTGTTGAGCGCGTCCTTGATGGTATGCGCCGGCTTGACGTTGTCCTTGCAGGCGAAGGTGCCGTGCATGTGACAGGCGCGGACGCGAACCTCGAGCATCACCGGGGTGTTCGAGACCTCGGAAAGCTCAAAACCCTTCTCGATCAAATTGACGATGCACTCATGGTCGGGGCGGGGATCGAGCAGCCACATCTGCGACTTCATGGCGAAGGCGTGGGTGCGCTCCTGCATGATGGAGGAGCCTTCGCCGTAGTCCTCGCCGACGATGATCATGGTGCCGCCGGTGACGCCGCCCGAGGCCAGATTGGCCAGCGCGTCGGAGGCGACGTTGGTGCCGACGGTCGACTTCCACGCAACAGCGCCACGCAGGGGATACATCACCGAGGCCGAGAGCATTGCGGCTGCGGCCGCTTCGTTGGCGGAGCTCTGGAACACGACGCCGAGATCGTCGAGCACGTCCTTGGCGTCGGCGAGCACGTCCATCAGGTGCGAGATCGGCGAGCCCTGGTAGCCGCCGACATAGGCGACGCCGGATTGCAGCAGCGCCTTGGTGATGGCGAGGATGCCTTCGCCGCGGAACGTATCGCCGTCGCCGAGCCGGAGATCCTCGACTTCGCGAGCAAAAGACCGTTCAGCCATTGCACCCTCCAGAAATATGCGATAGCATACGTTTACATGTGAAGTAAGTCAACGCCGCGCCATGCTATCACGCTTGCGGATCTTCTCTCCGGCAAGGCGGTCATGAGCCAGCGACAGGGTAGGGCCGATGCTGAAGCTGCCTCGCTTTAGAGCTGCCGCCGTCCAGGCTTCACCCGTCTATCTCAACGCCGGCGCGACAGCGGACGAGGCGGCTTCACCGGTCCGTGAAGCCGCAGCGAATGCACGACATCGTCGATCTGCGGGTCAGTCGGCGTCCGCTGGCGCCGCTTGGCCCGCGCGCAAACCGGAATGAAAGCTCGGGACGCGTCGCACCGACGACGCCACGAGACAGGACTTGGAGGATAGGATGCGCGAAAACACCATCGGCCGGGCCAATGTCGAGGACACCCCCGAGCTCAAGGCCTATTACAAGGATCTCGAAAAGTACGAAGCCGGCGCGCTTTGGACGGTCGCCAACAAGATCGAGCCATGGGCGCCGCAATCGGCCTCCGTTCCCGTGCTCTGGCGCTACAGCGATCTGCGCGAGCACGTGCTGCGTTCGGTCGAGCTGGTCTCGCCGGAGAAGGCGGGACGACGGGTGATCTACCTCAACAATCCCGGCCGCCGCGACGTCTCGGCCGCGGTCGGCTGGCTCTATTCGGGATTGCAGGTGATGCACCCCGGCGAGGTCGCATCGGCCCACGCGCACTCGGCCTCTGCCCTGCGCTTCATCATGGAAGGGGCGGGCGCCTACACCATCGTCGACGGCCACAAGATGACGCTGGGCGCGCGGGATTTCGTGCTGACGCCGAACGGCACCTGGCACGAGCATGGCGTTGAAGCCAACGGCTCGGTCTGCATCTGGCAGGATGGCCTGGACATCCCGCTCGTCAATGCGCTGGAGGCGAACTTTTTCGCGGTCCATCCCAAGGTGCAGCAGGAAGACTCCGGTTATCCCGTGGACGATATGACCAAGACCTGGGGCAATCCCGGTCTGCGGCCGGCGGATTCGAAATGGTCGAAGGGCTATTCCCCCATGTTCAAATACGAATGGGAGCCAACCTACGAGTCCTTGCGGAAATACGCCGCCGCGACCGACGGCTCGCCCTATGACGGCATTCTCATGAACTACGTCAATCCGATCACCGGCGGGCACGTGATGCAGACGATCGGCGCGAGCATGCAACTGCTCCGGCCGGGCGAGAAGACGAAGTCGCATCGGCACACCGGCAGCTTCATCTACCAGGTCGCCAAGGGCCGAGGCTATTCGATCATCGGCGGCAAGCGTTTCGCGTGGGAGGAGCGCGACATCTTCTGCGTTCCCTCCTGGGCCTGGCACGAGCACGGCAATGCGTCGGAGAGCGAGGACGCCTGCCTGTTCTGCTTCAACGACCTGCCTGTCATCGAAGGTCTCGGCTTCTATCGTGAAGAGGCCTATGGCGATAATGCCGGCCACCAGCCAGTGGCTGCCTGACGTACCCTCGCAGAATTCAACCGAAAGAGCCGGATAAAGCTTCATGCGCCTTGTTACCTACACTTTGGGCTCCAGCGGTGCCCGTCTCGGGGTCCTCGTTGACGGATTGGTCGTGGACGTCGAGCACCTCGGTGCGTCGCAAGGCTTTGCATGGCCGAGCGACATGCTGTCGCTCATCGACAACAGCGTGACACTGCTGCCGGCGCTCAGGGAATGCCTGGACAATACCAATGGACGCCTGCCGGCCGGCTCCGCCGTTCCGGTCGAGGACGTCAAGCTGCAGGCGCCGATCCCGCGTCCGCGAAAGAACATCTTCGGCATCGGGCTGAACTACCGCGCGCATGTGGCGGAATCCGCCAAGAGCCTGGATACCGACAAGGACCTGCCGAAGCAGCCGGTCGTCTTCTCCAAGCCGCCGACGTCCGTGATCGGCCCGGGCGCGGCGATCCAGCACAACGCGAAGATGACGCAGCAGCTCGACTGGGAGGTCGAGCTCGCCGTCATCATCGGCAAGACCGCGACGCGCATCGCGACCGAGAAAGCGATGGAGCACGTCTTCGGTTATTCGGTGATGATCGACATTTCCGCGCGCGACAATCGCCGCGCCGGCCAGTGGATCTTTTCCAAGGGCATGGACACCTATGCACCGTTTGGCCCGTGCATCGTCACCGCGGACGAAATTCCCGATCCGCATGACCTGCGGCTGTGGCTGACCAAGAACGGGGTCATGAAGCAGGACTCCAATACCAAATACATGATCTTCGATATCCCGGTGCTGATATCGGACATTTCGTCGGGCATGACGCTCGAGCCGGGCGACATCATTGCGACCGGAACGCCCGAAGGCGTCGGCGCCGGCATGAGCCCGCAGGAATGGCTGTGGCCGGGCGACGTGGTGGAAGCGGGGGTCGACGGCGTCGGTGTCATCAGGCACCCCGTTGTCGCGATCTGATGACGACGTTTTCGTTCGAGCGCGAGCTGAGGTTCGGCGATTGCGATCCCTCGGGCATCGCGTACTTTCCGTCCTATCTGAACATCCTCAACGGCGTCGTCGAAGAGTTCTGGGCGGAAATCGGTTTTCCCTGGCCGGAATTGATCACGGTCCGGAAGATCGGGACGCCCACGGTGCATCTGACTTGCGACTTTTCCCGACCGTCGATGTTCGGCGATCGCCTGACGTTCGGATTGCGCATCGATCGGGTGGGCGGATCGTCGCTCCATCTGGAGCATGTCGTCTCGGGCGCGAATGGCATGCGCTGGCGCGCCCGCCAGGTCCTTGCCGCGACCTCGCTGCTGGATCACCATGCGATCCCGTGGCCCGATGACATTCGCGCCGCGCTCATGGCGCACCTGAGCGTGGGCGAGGGCGCTGAGGCAACGCCGGCATGATCTCGCTCTTCATGACGTTCTCCGATCCTTCAGGTGAACGGGGGATTCGTTCCGACGAGGTTGCCGCCGTCGCTGAGCTGGTCGGATCGATCCCTGGGATGACCGAGGGCCTGCTGTTCACGCCGCTGCAACAGTCGGTCGATCATCCCTACAAAGCCGATGGCTCGGGCCCTGTGCTTGCGCTTCAACTGCGCTTTCCCGACCTGCTCATATGCGAAGCGGCGATGGATCGCGGCGGCGTCTTGGCCAGCTTGGCGACAGGTGCCGGATTGTCAGGCCTCGCCGGATTGTACGTCACGCATCAGGTGATGGTGACGCGGTCATTCCCCGTCGATGTCGCCGAACATCCGGCAGGAACGACAACTCCGTGCAGTTACCTCGTGCACTATCCCGGCCCGGCCGAGGACATGAACGCCTGGAACCTGCATTATCTGGAGCACCACCCGGCGATCATGCGGACCTTCCCTGATGTCCGCCAGATCGAGATCTACACCCGCATCGATTGGGTCGACCGGCTGCCGTCGCAGCGGGTCGAGCACATGCAGCGCAACAAGCTGGTGTTCGACAGCCCGCAATCCCTCGCGCACGCGCTCGGCTCCGACGTGATCAAGCGCATGCGCGCGGACTTCGTGAAATTCCCGCCATTCGCTGGCGGCAACAAGCATTTTCCGATGCTGACGCGGGCCGTGCGGCCCCCGCGAGATCCGAGAGCACGGTGAGATCAAGTTGACGTGCCGCGTAGCGAGGCGCGAACCTCGTCGACGGTGCGCTTCGGGTCCTGGAGGTGAGGGTAGTGCCCGATGCCGGGAAGAAGCGCCAACTCGGCGTCGATCCTTGCGGCGAGATCTATTCCCATCTCCTTCTTGATGTAGAGGTCCTTCTCGCCCCAAACCACCTTCACCGGGGTTTTGAGCCGGGCTAGTTGCGATTCGAAGTGGTCTTGGTCTCGCGTGAAGTGCGAGTAGTAGTGGGAGAACGCGTCTACGGTCGTCATCGCGCCGTGGCTCCATCCGTGGGACATGTCGTCCCTAAACTGCTGCGAAAGTTCGAACTGCGCTTCCTTGGGCAAGCCTCTTGTGAAGATGTTTTCCAGGATCTCGTCGCGGTTGCTGTTCATGTTGGCGCGGACCTGCTCCATGGCAGGCCCCGCCTTCAGATTTTGCAGCTTCTCGGACATGAACTGCGGCCTGTTGAACGGGGCGAAGTCGCCAACGATGATTGTCCTTGCGATATCGGGTTTTTCCACCGCCAGCAGGAGTGCCGGCAGGGCCCCGATGTCCGTTGCGTAAATCGTGAGGCTCGACGTGTCGATGCCTGCTTTCACGATGTACTGATCCAGAACATGCGCGTAGTCCTTCGGCGCATAGGAGAACCTGTCCACCATTGGCCTCGATGAAAGACCGTAACCCGGCCAATCGAAAGCGTGGACTTCGTAGTCGTCGGCGAGGGCCTCGGCAATGTCCTTCCAGGCGTACAGGGTCTCCGGAAAGCCGTGCAGAAAGAGAACGGTCCCCTTCGGTCTCGGGTTACGCAGAACCACTCTTCTGAGCGTGATGTCTTCGTTGATCTCGAAGAAATCGATTGTTGTGTTGTTGATCCGGTATGACATGATCAGCGTCCTTTCGTCCCGTTATCCGATCAGCGTGCAGGCCAAGTTGATCTGGAGTCTGAAAGAAGCTCGGCAGAGAACTTCCCGGCGCCTCCTGGGGCTTACGTCCCGAGTGCTGCCTGTGGCGTGTTCCGAAAGCTGATCGCCATGCGATTGTAGGCGTTCATCAGGCCAATCGCGATCGTGAGGTCCACGAGTTCTCGCTCGTCGAACACGGCGCGGGCGTCCTGATAGGCTTCATCCGGCACGCCGGTATCCGCGACGCGCGTCACCGTTTCGGCCCACGCAAGGGCGGCGCGTTCACGCTCGTCGAAGAGGGCGCCGGCTTCCTTCCACGCCTGCACCAGCGCGATCTTTTCGATCTTCACTCCCTTCTTGAGCAGGTCACGGGTGTGCGTATCGAGGCAGTACGCGCAATTGTTAATCTGGAAAATTCGCAGGTAGACCAGCTCGACCAGCGTAGGGGAAAGGCCGCTCTGCATGACGTAGCCACGGACACCGCCCAGCGCTTTCACGCCTGCCGGTGCAATCTGATTGTAGTCGAGACGCTGACTCATGTTTTGTTCCTTGGTGATGAATTCTGCTCGATGGAGATCATTTCGTGCTCTCTTGGTTTGGGCAGAATGTTCAGATCTATTTGCGTAGCGGCCGGAAGCCTGCGCGAACCTCTTGCGTGAAAAGCTGCGGCTGTTCCCAGGCCGCAAAGTGTCCGCCTTTGTCGACCTTGTTGTAGTGGATGAGCTTGTGGTAGGCCCGCTCGGTCCAACTGCGCGGAGCCTGGTAGATTTCGCCGGGAAAGATGCTCACGGCGGTGGGAATCGAGATGTTGACCGCGTTCAGCGCGCTCATTCCCTTGTTTTCCCAGTAGAAGCGGGCCGCCGAGATCGCGGTGTTCGTCAGCCAGTAGAGCGTGATGTCGTCGAGGACGTCGTCGCGGGTCACGGCGCCGGCTGGATGCCCGTTGACGGTGCGTCCGAGCACGGCCGAAGTGATCGCCGCCGCCGGCTGCGCGTCACCGTCGCCGTGATCGAGAATCCACGCGGCCAGGCCGACCGGCGAATCCGCCAATCCGTAGAGTGTCTGCGGCCGGGTCGCCATCATGGCGGCGTAGGCAAAATGCTTGGCGCGGAAATCCTTCACCTGGTCGAAGGCGTGTTGCTCGTCGGCCGAGAGACCGGAGGGTGCCTCACCGCTCTGCAGCGCCTTGGTGATCTCCGGCGGAATCGTGCCGGGGAAGTTGGTGTGGATGCCCAGCAGTTCCGGCGGCGCCTGCTCAGCCATCGCATTGGAAATGAGGGCGCCGATGTCGCCGCCCTGCGCGACAAAGCGTGCGTAGCCAAGGCGCTTCATCAGCGCGACCCAGGCGCGCGCGACGCGGGCAGGGCCCCAGCCGCTGGTGGTTGGCTTGCCCGAAAACCCGTAACCGGGAACTGACGGGATCACGACATGGAAGGCGTCCGATGCGCTCGCGCCGTACGCCGTGGGATTGGTGAGGGGATCGATGATCTTCAATTGCTCGATGATCGAGCCTGGCCATCCATGCGTGACGATGAGCGGCAGCGCATCTTCGTGCTTCGAACGAACGTGAATGAAATGAATGTCCAGCCCGTCGATCTCTGTGATGAACTGCGGCAGGGCGTTCAGCTTTACCTCGATCTTTCGCCAGTCGTAGTCCGTCGCCCAATAGCGCGCGAGGTCCCGGAGGATCGCAAGCTGCACGCCCTGCGATTCGTCGGCGACTGTTTCCTGCTCCGGCCACCTCGTCGCGTTGATGCGTCTGCGCAGATCGATCAGCGCCTCTTCTGGAACGTCGATCCGGAAGGGGCGGATTTCGTCAGCTGTGGCCGCCGGCGCCGGGTGCGCGGGGAAAAGGCTCGCGGCGGCCGCCGCGGCCATTCCCACCGCGGCGGAACGCAAGAGCTGGCGCCGGTCCGGGTTGATGACTTCAGAAACTGATTGCGCATGCATTGGGACTCTCCCTCACTCTTTCGGTTGGGTGACGTCGCAGCCGCGGCTCAGACCGGGAGCGGCTGGCCGGCCTGCTCACGGGCGATGTAGTCGGCGTACCAGTCCGGCCAGTTCGCATCGTACTGACCGCCGTTCCGCTTCTCGTGCTCGCCGTGTGCCGCGGACGCACGCCGGAGCGCGCTCGCAAGCTCGGTCGAGGAGGTGAATGTCGTGTCTGCTGCCTCGACGCGTCCCGGCAATCGCGTGGTCACCTCCTGGAACAGCCAGCCGTTGCCGTCGGGATCGTGGAACGAAACGTACGAACGATAGCTGCGGTGCGCGGGCTCCGCACCACCAATCCGACGTCGCCCGAACAGATAGGGTTCGTCCGGGCCGGTGTGCACGTCGCCTCCGGCGTGGAAGACCTCGCTGACCTCGACGCCGCGATCGCGCAGATCGTTTCGCGCAGCTTCGATGTCGGAGACGACCAGGTACAGGCCCTGGGCGGAGCCGGGTGCCGCCGCGGTGACGTTCTTGCCGAAAATGACCGAGGAGGGGGAGCCGGGCGGCGTGAACTGGATCACGCGGTAATCATCAGGCCCCGCGAAATCGGCATCGAGCCTCCATCCGAGGTTTGCATAGAACTCCTTGGCACGATCGACGTCGGAAACGGGGATCACGACGACTTCGAGCTTCATGTCGATCGTTGGTGCTCTGGTGGTCTTGTTTGCATTTGTGACTGGCATGGTTCTCTCCTGATTTAGCCCGTATACGATATAATCGGGTGCGAGTCATAAAGTGCCGCCAGGCTCTGATGTCAACCCTTTCGATTTAATCGGATGCGATATATATGCATGCGAGACTTCACATGTCCGTGTCTGAAAGGGCGTCCACAATGAGCCTTACGAACGGTCTCAGAGCCGATTCCAGAGATAATTCAATAGACAATCAGAACCAGGAACCGGCCGCGGGCGACCGGAGCCTCGCTGATTTCCTGTGCTTCGCGATCTATTCGGCCAACCTCGCCTACGGGCGGGCCTACCGGCAGGGCCTCGAGGAGCTCGGCCTGACCTACCCGCAATGGATCGCCATCGTGGCGCTGTGGGAGCAAGATGACCAGACCGTGAGTGAACTCGGCGACAGGATGTTCCTGGAATCCAACACCCTGACGCCGATACTAAAAAAGCTCGAGGCGATGGGCTATTTGCGCCGCGAGCGCGATCCCGCCGACGAGCGGCAGGTGCGCGTCAGCCTCACCGACGCCGGCCGACGCCTGCGCGAGAAGGGCATGCACATGAATCTCGTGAAGTCGAGCGGGCTCAAGCAGGATGATTTCGCGCGGCTGCAGAAAAGCGTCGTCACGCTCCGCGACAATTTGATCAAGGCGACGAAGGACGAGTGACAGGCCCTCTCCCTGTGAATCGGTCAGGGATGTGGACGTCAAGCGGGCAGGGCGTCACCTGCGTCCGAACAGTCCTCCCAGCACGCCGCCGATCAGTCCACCGGGACCGCCCCCACTGTGCTGATGGTGCGCACCCGCGCGACGGCGGGCCGAACGGTCGTCATCGGATTTATCGCTGCCGCTGAAGCTGGCATGCGCCGCCGAGGCGGACTCGGTCAGTAGCGCCTGATGTTGCAGCGGGTTCAGGAAGCCAGTCCTGGGATAGCCGCGTGCCGCCTGCCAGCGCGTGATGACGGCGCGGGTCGACACGTCGAACCGTCCGTTGACCTTGGTGTCGAAACCGAGACCGGTCAGCCGGCGCTGCACGTCGCGACGCTTTCCCTTGTTGAGGCCGATCTGATCTTCGGTTTCCTGAGTTGCCTCACCGGCAACGATCGCCGGATCGATGGATGCGATCAGTTCGCGGTCGGTCGTGCTCGGACCGGCTGCGGCAGCATTTGCACCGAGGAGAACTCCCAAGAAAATTCCCAAGACTGATAACGCGAGGATGAAGACGCGCAATGGCATATCCTTCGCTGATCTTGAGTCTCGCAATGATTTCGCGTTGAACACCTGTATCGGTTCAAATGCACCGCTGTGACACTCGAATTTCGGGTGGTGTCTAAATCAAAGGTCAACTCCGGGTTCCGTCGCTGGCAACTGTTACAGGAGGCACTTGTTCCTTGGCGGGCGTAGCTTGTTACACGGAATTGCGTCGGGACTGCCCGACAGGCGCTTGGCTAACGACCTCGGCACGTTGGGATGCGCACACGCGGTCATCCGTTCTGGCGCACATTTCGGACCCACGTCGACATCGCGGCACTTCCGGAAAGAGTCCAACAGCGGATGCTCGGGATTTGGGCTGCCGCCAAGTCGCGCCTGCTTGCGAGAGTTCGCGGTCAATTTCGTCCGCCGGTTGCACGGATGGTCGATCTGGTATAGTTTTGTGTTAATTCGAGCTTTTGCTTTTTTACCTGTGACTTTTTACTTACCGGATATCGGTAATGATTTACCAGAACGTCGACAGAATTGCTGTCGGTATGCGTTTCAGGATGAGCAAGCTTGGTGCTGCTCGATGCCCGGAGCTTGCTGACCGGAGCGGCATCGTCATTGACGTGAGCCGTCGTACCACGGGCCTCACCGTGCTGTTCGATGGCGCCCGAAGACCAACTTGCCTGCACAGAGATTTCATATCGCCCATCTCGGATGGGGAGGTCGCCGCACCTTCCATCGCTTCAGACGAATGAGGGTCCGTGAAGTTTTCAAAACCGCGCGAATGGTCTAGGCACGACGCGCAGCGATTGACGGCTCTTGCGCGTCAGAAAACCTGCGCCGGAGACATAGCCCGGGAGCTTGATCGCCATGTCACTTCAGTAAGAAAGAAGGCACGCGAACTCGGCTTGCTACTCCCGAAGCGGGCCGTCGTCTCGCAAGTACGTGGGAAGTGAAATCATTCAATGTGGCGCATCGCGCGCCACCGCCGGGATGATGGCATCATGCCCCTGTCTTGCCCGACGGGTCAAACGATTTCGAAAAATCAGTAGTCACTGCGCCGGGCCATCAAGCCATTGATATGGCTGTCCCCGGCTACTGTGCATGGGGTTGTTTTTCGACTTTTTGTTGTGCGGCCTGCAAGAGCCGGTCCTAGTGCCCGCCGAGATAGGCCGTGATCAGCCGGGGATCATGGATGAGATCCTTGGCGGGGCCTGACTGCACCACCTCGCCGGTCTCGAGCACGTAGCCGTAGTCGGCCGTCTCGAGCGCGGCGCGGGCGTTCTGCTCGACCAGCAGGATCGACACGCCGAGATCGCGTAGCGAGGCGATGGTGCGAAAGATCTCGCGCACGATCAGCGGCGCGAGGCCGAGGCTGGGTTCGTCTAGCATGAGAAGCTTCGGCTTGGCCATCAGTGCACGGCCGAGCGCGAGCATCTGGCGCTCGCCGCCGGAGAGTGTGCCGGCGGCCTGGCGCTGCCGCTCCTTCAGCCGGGGGAAGCGATCATAGACCTCGTCCAGCGTCTTCTGGACGCCCGAGCGGTCGCGCAGGCTGTAGGAGCCGAGCAGGAGATTGTCGGCGACCGACATGTCGGAGAACAGCTCGCGCTTTTCCGGGACGAGGCACAGCCGGCGCTCGACGCGGTCCTCGACGGACATCCTCCCGATATCGTTGCCCTGAAACACCAGGCGGCCGCGCGATGCGAGCAGCCCGATGGCGGCCATCAGCAGCGTGGTCTTGCCGGCGCCATTCGGGCCGATGACGGTGACGATCTGCCCTTCCTCGACCGACAGCGAGACGTTGCGGACCGCTTCGACATTGTCGTAGCAGACGGTCACGTCGGTCATCGAAAACATCTCGCTCACGCGACGCCTCCAAGATAGGCCTCTTGAACCCGCTCGTCGCTGCGGATCGCCGCTGGAGCGCCTTCGCAGAGCTTTGAGCCGAAATCGAGCACCACGATGCGGTCGACCAGCGACATCACGAACTCCATGTCGTGTTCGACGATCAGGATGGTCAGGTGGTCCGACCGCAGCGACCTGAGCAGCTCCGCAAGCCGCAGCTTCTCCTGGCGGCGAAGGCCGGCCGCCGGCTCGTCCAGCACCAGCAGCGCCGGGTCCGCGGCGAGCGCACGGGCGATCTCCAGGATGCGCTGATTGCCGAGCGGCAGATTGCCCGCGAGCTCGAACGGTTTTTCGCCGAGCCCGACGCGCTCGAGCTGCATCAGGGCCTCGTGCCGCGCGCTGGCCTCCTCGCGCTGGTTGAGGCGGAAGGCGCTGGCGAACAGGCCGGTGCTGGTGCGGGCGTAGGTGCCGAGCATGACGTTTTCGAGCAGGCTCATGCGCGGCCGCAGCTTCACATGCTGGAAGGTCCGCGCGATCCCGGCCTTGGCGATGCGGGATTGCGCGTCGCGCGTGATGGGGCGTCCCGCAAAGACGATCTCGCCCTTGTTGACCCGCAGCGCGCCGGTCAGGCAGTTGAACATCGTGCTCTTGCCGGCGCCGTTCGGGCCGATGACGGCGAGGATCTCGCCGGACCGCACCTCGAAGCTGACATTGTTGACGGCGACGAGGCCGCCGAACCGCCGCTCGGCACCATCGACCTTCAGAAGCAGTTCGCCCGGGGTCGGCTGCGCGCGGCGGGGCAGGGGCGGCGCCGGCAGCGGCCGATCGCGCCGGACCTTCGGCAGAAAGCGCGCAACGAACGGCACGATGCCCTGCCGCGCCCATTGCAGGAACAGGATGAACAATGCGGAGAAGGCGACGATCTCGAGCTGACCGGAAGCGCCCTTGGCGATCAGCGGCAGATAGTCCTGCACGCTGTTCTTGAGCAAGGTGACGACGGCGGCACCGACGACGCCGCCGAGAAGGCTGCCGGCGCCGCCGACCATCGACATCATCAGATATTCGATGCCCATGCCGGCATCGAACGGGCCAGGGCTGATGAAGCGGCTCATATGGGCGTAGAGCCACCCTGAGAGCGAGGCCAGGAAGGCCGCGATCACGAAGGTCACGAGCTTGATCTGGAAGGCGTTGATGCCGAGGCTCTCGACCAGCGTGTTGCCGCCGCGGAGCGCGCGCATGGCGCGGCCGAGCCGGGAGTCCAGCAAATTATATCCGAGCAGCAGGACGGCGGCGACGATGCCCCAGATCAGGAAATAGATCTGCGCGCTCGAGACCAGCGCGATCGATCCGATGCTGATCGGCGGGATCGACGAGATGCCATTGAAGCGGCCGAGCCCCTCGACATTGCCGAACAGGAAGCCGATCGCGAGGCCCCATGCGACGGTCGAGAGCGAGAGGAAATGGCCCTGAAGCCGCAAGGTGACGACGCCGAGGATGGACGCCACCGAGCAGGTCAGCGCCACGCCGAACAGGAGGCCGAGCCACGGGGAGTACCCGTTCAGCGCGGAGACCCAGGCCGTTGCATAGGCCGCGACTCCGACGAACGCCGCCTGTCCGAACGACAC
Organism: Bradyrhizobium sp. B025; assembly: GCF_042257955.1. Taxonomy (NCBI): domain Bacteria; kingdom Pseudomonadati; phylum Pseudomonadota; class Alphaproteobacteria; order Hyphomicrobiales; family Nitrobacteraceae; genus Bradyrhizobium; species Bradyrhizobium sp. B025. The sequence goes on from NZ_CP170150.1 coordinate 3,058,449, forward strand.
GATGCCGCCGACACCGGTGAGCAGGGCAAGGCCAATGGCGACCAGCGAATAGATGCCGATGTAGTTCATCAGCGTGATGCTGAACGGACTGAGCACGAAGGGGGCTACCGCCAGACACACCAGCGCCGCCATTGCCGCAAGCTGAATTTGGAAGCGCGTCATTCCTCGATCTCCTCCTCGGAATGCAGCGAGGCGAGCGATCGCCAGATCAGGATCGGGATCAGAAGCGAGAACACGATGACGTCCTTCAGCGCGCTGCTCTCAAAGGATGCGAAGCTTTCGAGAATACCGACGCCGACGGCGCCGATCGCCGCGCCGGGATAGCTGGTCATGCCGCCGACGATGGCGCCGACGAAGGCCTTGAGGCCGATCAGGAAGCCGGAATCGTAGAACACGGTGTTGACCGGTGCGATCAGGATGCCCGATACGCCGGCCATCAGCGAGCCCAGCAGATAGGCGATCGTGCCGGCGCGGGCGGGCCGTATTCCCATCAGGCGGGAGCCGGTCCGGTTCACGGCGGTGGCACGCAGCGATTTTCCGACCAGCGTGAAGTCGAAGAAGAGAAAGAGCAGGCCACTGAAGACGAGGGCTGCGATCACGATCAGCATGGTCTGGCCCGAGACCAGCACGCCGGCGAACTCGGCCGACAACGACGTCAGCGGTTCGGTCCTGACGCCTTCAGGTCCGAAGAACAGCAGCCCCAGGCCCACCAGCGCGAAATGCAGCGCGACCGAGACCGTCAGGAGCAACAACACCGTTCCGTCCGCGATGGGGCGGAAGACGATCCGATCCAGCAGCGGAGCGATCGGCGTGATCAGCATCAAGGCAAGCACGAGCCTGACGGCGAGCGGAGGATCGGCGCGCATCGTCAGCCAGGCGAGGCCAACCACGGCCACCGGAAGCACGAGGTAGAAGAAGAGCGCGCGCGGCAGCAGCCGGGTCTCGCCGGAGCGTACCAGCGAGATGATCTCGATCAGGGTCGCAAGGCAGGCCAGGATGACCACCAGCGCCCCCGTGCCCGGAAAGCGCTTCGCATCGAGGGCCGCCAGCGTCAGCGCGGTGAACGCGGCGATGTCGCCGAAGGGAATGAAGATGACCCTGGTCACCGTGAAGATGAGGACGGTCCCGATCGCCACCAGCGCATAGACTGCGCCGGTGGCGATCCCGTCGATCGCAAGAATGGCTGCGATGTCACTCGTCATTGAGACGTCGTTCCCCCGTTCTGACTGTCTGCCGCCTTCCGACTACGGCGCGTACTTCCAGGCACCGCCGGTCAGCCGCACCACGACGAGCGCGCGTTCGTCGACGCCGGTCACCGCACCGGGCTTGAAGTTGTAGACGGCATGCACGCCCGGCAGCTCCTTGGTGCTGAGGACCGCGTCCCGCAACGCAGCGCGGAATTCCGCCGTTCCGGGCTTGGCGGTCTTGAGCGCGCGCTCGGCGGCGTTGGCGAAGATCAGCCAGGCGTCGAAGGAGTAGGCGGAGAAGCCGTCCGTGGTCGGGATGTTATGGGTCTTCTGGTAGACGCTGCGGAAATCCAGCGCGATCTTCTTGGCAAAGTGCTCGTCGGGAAGCTGCTCGGCGACGATCACGGGACCCGCGGAGACCTGAATGCCGTCGGCCGCCTTGCCGCCGACGTTGACGAAGTCCGGATTGACCAGCGCGACGGTACCGTAGGTGTTTCCCTTGAAGCCGCGTTCGGCGAGGCTGAGCAGAGGCAGCGCGCCCTGGGTGCCCGAGCCGCCGTCCAGCACGGCGTCCGGCCGCGCCGCAAGCACCTTCAGGGTTTGCGCGGTGACCGAGGTGTCGGTGCGGGCATAGCGCTCGTTGGTCTGGACCTTGATGTCGCCGGCGGCTTCGGCGGCCTTGGCGCCGTTGTAGACGAGGTCGCCCCACGCGTCGGAGAAGCCGATATAGCCGATGTTCTTCATGCCGTCGCGCTTCATGCGGTCGGCGACGATCTTGACGAGGAGTGAAGCCGGCTGCGGCACCGACACCACCCACTGCTCCGGCGTATCAGGCAATTTGGCGATCGGCGAGACCGCGATCATCGGCACCTTCAGCTCGCTCGCCACGGCCGCCATGGCGATGGTCGAGGGGGCCGTCGCGGTGCCGATCAGGAGGTCGACTTTCTCTTCCTCCACCAGCTTGCGCGCATTGCGGGTCGCGGCCGACGGGTCGGAGCCGTCGTCGAGCTGGATCAGGCGAATGGTCTCGCCGTTGATGGTCTTCTTGTATTCATAGGCGGCGTTGATGCCCCGCCCATAGGGGATTCCGATCGACGAGCCGTTGCCGCTGAGCGAGGTGACGAAGCCGATCGTGATGTCGGCCCGCGCAGCCGGGGCTGCGAAGATTCCGGCGACAAGTGCAAGTAGGCTCAGAGTCTTGCGCATTTGCGTTCTCCTCCGTTGATGCTGGATAGGAATGCCTTGATGCCGCCACGCGGGGAGCCCGAACGACGAACGAACCGATTGAAAGCATTGCTGCAGCGCCAAATCCCGGGCGCGGCCGAAGAGAGTTTGCTCGGGCGGGCGTCAGCAGCCATGGCCCTGGTTGCCGTTCGAACAACGAGCCCATCGGCGAATGCGGGCGGGCCTTTTCTGAAGCAATGAAAGGTCGTTGGCCCTGCCGCGATGCGCGACCGGCGGTGCTGCTGCTGCCGGCTGTTCGAGCACGGCGACTGTCCACACGATCGAGTCTCTCAAAATCGGTGCCCTGCAACATCATTGTCATGGCCACCGGTCCCTGACCGGCGAGGAATTACTTAAAGCCTAAAGTATTATCGGTGGGGCCGTCAACACGTGTCACGGTGCTGTCAGAAAAAAATGTCGTTGCATACAATTTCGCCAGAGCGCGGCGCTTCTTTGCCATTCGATTGGACGAAAAGGCCGTGCCTGCCTTGCCGTGGCGGTGGCCGTCGCCAGCGCCGCGGCGTGCATTTGACGCGTGAATTAGTTTATGATTGAAATATATTCATCGGCAGCCGACGACCGATCCTCCGATCACCGCTTGAGGAGAAGGACGATGCGCATCTTCTGGCAGAGCTTCGTTGATGCGAGCGTGAACGCGCCCTACATGGCGCGGCTGTCGGAGTACCTCAACAACATCGCCGCATCCGGCACGACGGTTCATGTCGAGGGCATTTCGCCGCCGGACCGCGAGTTCGGACGGCTTGCGGAATTGCGCTGCGCCGTCCAGGCGATCGACAACGGCATCGCGGCCGAGGAGGGCGGGTTCGACGCCTTCGTCATGGGGCACTTCCAGGATCCGGGTCTCTACGAGCTGCGCTCGACGCTCGACATTCCCGTGATCGGGACCGGCGAGGCGACGTTGCTGGCGGCCTCGCAGCTCGGCCGGCGATTAGGCCTTGTGACGCTCGATCCTGTCTTCGAGGTCTGGCATTACGAGCAGGCCGAGCGCTACGGCCTCGGCGATCGCGTGGTCCACGTGACGGGCCTTGGCTGCAAGCCGGCGGATTTCGCCGATGCGTTCGCCGGAGATCAGGCCGCGCAAGCCCGCATGATCGAGGATTTTGTCGCCTGCGCACGTCCGCTGGTCGAGCGCGGCGCCGACGTCGTGATCCCCGCCGGTGTGCTGCCGGGCCTCCTGATCGGCAGGGAGCATGGCCTGAAGGTCGGCCACGCGCCCGTGGTCAACTGCGCGGCCGTGGCCCTGAAGAGTGCGGAGATGTGGGTGCAGCTCCGGAAGCTCAATGGCACCGAGCCCAGCCGCGGGCCGAGCTTCAAGCGGGCCAGCGCACAGGCGCGCGACGATTTTCGCGCACTTCTCGCCCGCAACAGCCGCCAGTCCCGGTGAACCAGCCTTGGAGAACCAGCCATGATGACTCCCGAAAAGATCCTGTACGAGACCGAGGTGACGGCGACCGGAGGTCGGGATGGCAAGGCCGCCAGCACTGACGATCGGCTGTCGGTCTTGCTGTCCGTGCCGAAATCGCTGGGCGGCCCCGGCGGCGAGGGCACCAATCCCGAGCAGCTCTTTGCGGCCGGCTATGCCGCGTGCTTTCTCGGTGCGGTCAAGCTGGTCGCGCGCACCCGCAAGGTCGCGCCATCCGCCGAGCCCTCGGTGACCGCGAAGGTTGCAATGGGGCCGGTCCCCGTCGGATATGCGCTCGCCGTTGAACTGAAAGTCAACCTGCCGGGTGTCGAGAAATCTGTGGCCGAAGAGGTCGTCGCCGGCGCGCACGAGCGTTGCCCCTATTCGAACGCAACCCGCGGCAATATTGCCGTGAAACTGACGGTGGTCTCAGGCGGATGAACGAGGCGGGCGCTCGGTGACCAATTCCTTACGCACACCGTACGACGGCGTCGTGATTGCGGCTCCCGTCACGATTCCCTATGTGCGCTACTCCATCGAAAGCGCGCAGTGGTGGATCGGCCGTGCGCTCAGCGCGCTCGTCGCGCAGGCCGGCATCAAAGCCTCCGACATCGACGGTCTGTGCGTCTCCAGCTTCACCATGGGGACTGACAGCGGGATCGGATTGACGCAGCATTTCGGGCTTTGCGTGCGATGGCTGGATACGATCCCGCTCGGCGGCGCCAGCGCCGTCGCAGGATTGCGAAAGGCGGCGCGTGCGGTTCAGGCTCATGACGCCGACATCGTGGCGTGCGTGGCGGGTGACACCAACCACGTCGATTCCTTCCGGCTGACGCTCGAGAACTTCTCGCGCTTCAACCAGGATGCCGTCTATCCCTATGGCGCGGGCGGCGCCAATGCGAGCTTCGCGCTGATCGCGCGCAACTATATGCGCACCTTCGGCGTCACGCGGGAGGATGTCGGCAGGATCGCGGTCGCCCAGCGCGCCAATGCGCTGCGCAACCCGCACGCATTGATGAAGGCACCGTTGACGCTCGAACAGTATCTCGCGGCCCGACCGATCTCCGATCCCATCCATCTGTTCGACTGCGTGATGCCCTGCGCCGGCGCGGAAGCGTTCCTCGTCATGCGCGAAGATACCGCGGCGTCGCTCGGGCTGCCTGTGGCGCGACTGCTGTCGACGATCGAGCGGCACAATGCCTTCGCCGACGATCCGATGCAGGTGCGCGGCGGCTGGGCGATGGACATCGGCGAACTCTATGCGATGGCCGGCGTGAAGCCTGATGATCTCGATGTCGTGCAGACCTATGACGACTATCCCGTCATCACGATGATGCAGTTCGAGGATCTCGGCTTCTGCAAGAAGGGGGAGGGGGCCGAGTTCGTGCGCCAGCACGATCTCACCATCGATGGCGACTTTCCGCACAACACCTCGGGCGGACAACTCTCGGCCGGGCAGGCCGGCGCGGCCGGCGCCTATCTCGGCCTCGTCGAAGGGCTGCGGCAGGTTCTGGGGACTGCAGGCTCCACCCAGGTCAGGAATGCGAACCTCGCCTTGGCCTCGGGGTTCGGTATGATCAATTACGACCGCGGTCTCGCCTCGGGCGCCGCGATCTTTGCAGGGCCGTCGCGATGATAGAGCCGATCGAGCCGCCCCGGCGCAAGAACCCGCTGCTGCGGACGCGGCTGCCTGCTTCGCCACCGCGACCGCGCAGCAGGACGTCGCATGGGTTCACGCGGGCCGCCGCCGAAGGCCGCTTCATGCTGCAGCAGTGTGATGCCTGCGGTGCCTTCGCCTATCCCGCGCGGGAGGCTTGTCCGTCTTGCCTGTCGGCCAACCTCGCGTTCGCCGATGCGCCACGACGAGGCGTCCTTCTCGCGGAAACGACGGCACGCGTGCCGAGCGACGTCTATTTCCGTGAACGGGCGCCCTGGCGCATCGGCCTCGTCAAGATGGACTGCGGTCCGACGATCGTCGCACATCTCCATGCCGACGCCGCGGAGGGCGCGCCCGTCCGCATGTCGTTTCAACTCGACAAGAGCGGCCAGGCGGTGGCTTTTGCCCATCCCGAGGGGGAGACTCCCAACATGGCAGACGACAAGCAGTGGCGGGAAATGACGGCCGATCCGAAATTCCGGCGCGTGCTCGTGACCAACGGCCGCAGCGTGATCGGCCAGGAAGCCGTCGCCGCATTGAAGGCGGCAGGCGCCAAGACGGTCTTTGTCGGTGTTGCCGAACCATGGCGGCCTTTCGCCGGCGAGAATCTGCTGCGCGGTCAGGACGGGATCGAAATCGTGACCCTTGATGCGGCCGACGAGAAATCCGCAGCTGATCTCGCCGCCGACATCGGCGGCAAGGTCGATATCCTCGTCAACACGACGGAATATGTGCGGCCGGGCGGCCTGCTCGACCGCAGGGGCACGAGCATCGCACGGGACGAGATCGATCAGGCCTATCTCGGCTTCATCAACCTCGCGCAGGCCTTTGGCCCCGGCATGCGGATGCGGGGAGCCGATGGCATCAATAACAGCGCCGCGTGGGTCAACATTCTCTCGGTCTATGCGCTGGCGAACTGGCCTGCCTTTGGCGCCTACTCGGCCTCGCAAGCGGCGTGCCTGTCGCTCTCGCACTGCCTTCGTGCCGAGCTCAGGCCCGGCGGCGTCAAGGTGATGAATCTGTTCACCGGGCCTGTCGACACCGAATGGTTCCAGACCGTGCCGCCGCCGAAGGTCGCGCCGCGCGCCATCGCGCAGGCGATCGTATCGGGGCTGAGAGGCGGGCTCGAGGAGATGTATGTCGGAGATGTCGCCGAAGAGATCCGGCAACGTCTCGCGGCCAATCCGAAAGCGCTCGAGCGCGAGCTCGACAGGTGACATCGAGATTTCAACCAAGCCGGAGGACGTGACGATGCAAAGCAACAATCTCCTGGAGCTGGCGGGTGCGATTTCTTCCGGCGCGGTGCGCGTCGTCGATCTGACTTTCACGCTCAGTCCGGACTTTCCGGTCATCGTGCTGCCGCCGGAGTTCGGCCAGGCGGCGCCGGTCCGCATCCAGGAAATCTCGCGATACGACGGTCGCGGCCCGGCCTGGTACTGGAACAATGTCACGTTCGGCGAACACACCGGCACGCATTTCGATGCGCCGATTCACTGGTTCACCGGCAAGAACCTGCCGAACAATGCCGTCGACACGATGCCGGCCAAGGACATGATCGCGCCGGCCTGCGTCATCGACTGCTCCGCGCAGGCGGCGCAGGATCCCGATTTCCTGCTGACCGTCCCGCTCGTGGAAGCCTGGGAAGCCAAGCACGGCCGGATCCCCGAGCGGAACTGGGTGCTGCTCAGGACCGACTGGTCGAAGAAGGGCTGGCGCGACTACTCCAATCTCAGGGATGACGGCGCGCACACGCCGGGCCCGAACCCTGATGTCATGAAGTGGCTGGTGGAGGAGCGCGGCGTCATCGGATTTGGCACCGAGACCATCGGCACGGATGCAGGGCAGGCCGGCCATTTCGAGCCGCCTTATCCGGCGCATCACTTCCTGCACGGCGCGGGTCGCTACGGCCTGCAATGCCTGTGCAACCTGGATCAGCTTCCCGCCACCGGGGCTGTCATCGTCGCCTCGCCGCTGAAGATCCAGAACGGCTCCGGCAGTCCGCTTCGCGTCATCGCGCTGGTTTCGTTAACCTGAACTGAATCCATGGCGCTTGCCAATCGGAACAAGACATTCTCACGAAGGACAGGTGCCATGAACTTGATCAAGAGTCTGCTGGCCTCCACTGCGTTGCTTCTTGCCGTCCCGCACATTGCGCAAGCCGATATTCTCGTCGGCTTCGTCACCGGTCTCAGCGGGCCGGTGTCGTCGATTGGGATTCCGAACGCGAAGGGGATCGCGGCGGGCCAGGCCTATATCGGCGAGATCGGCGGCGAGAAGATTCGGGTCATCCAGCTCGATGACGGCTCCGATCCGACGTCGTCGGCGCGCAATGCCCGCAAACTCGTCGAGCAGGAAAAAGTCGATGTCCTCATTGGCACGTCCGGTGCGCCCCAGACGCTCGCAATGGCGACTGCGGCTATCGAGATGAAGATTCCGATGATCGCGGTGTCCCCGATCGCGCCGGTGCCGCCGGGCGAGGGCGGTCCCTGGGTCGTGCAGACGCCGCAACCGACGCCGCTGCTGTTGCAGGGCATCGTCGACAACATGAAGGCGAAGGGATTGAAGAGCGTCGCCTTCATCGGCTTCTCCGACGCGTTAGGTGACCTCTTCTACGATTCCCTGGTGCAGGCCGCCAAGTCGGCGGACATCAAGGTGATCGCCAATGAGCGCTACGCGCGTTCGGACTCTTCTGTCACGGCCCAGGTGCTGCGCGCGATCGCCGCGCGTCCCGATGCGATCATGCTGGGTGGAACGGGAACGCCCGGTGCGCTGCCGGTCATCGCGCTGTCCGAGCGCGGCTACAAGGGGCCGCTCTACGGCAATCACGGCATGATCAGTGCCGATTTCCTCCGTCTTGCCGGCAAGGCCGCCAACGGCATCATCTGTCCGACCGGACCGGTGACCGCGGCGGAGCAGCTTCCTGCCAGCAATCCGATTCAGAAGGTTGCGCTGGATTTCCGTGCGGCCTTCGAGAAGGCCAACGGCGAGGCGCCGACGGATTCATTCTCGTCCTATTCCTTCGACGGCTGGCTGGTGTTCGCCGATGCCGCCAAGCGTGCGATGGCAACCGGCGCCAAGCCCGGCTCGCCGGAATTTCGGACCGCGCTTCGTCAGGCGCTGTTCACGACCAAGGAGGTCGTGGGGACGCAGGGCGTCTACACCTACACGCCGGCTGATCGGCATGGCGTCGACGATCGCTCGCGCATCCTGGTCCAGATCGAGGACGGCAAATACAAGCTGTTGCCCTGAGGCGGACGCATGATCGTGGCGGAAAACGAGGGGCCGGCGAACGCCGGCGCAGCGGCCGGACGGGAGAACGCGACGCCGGCCTGGGCGCGCGCGGTGACGTCGTTTCCACCGTCGGAGCGGATCCTTTCCACCATCCTCACGCGGCAGGCGGAACGCTATGGCGATCGCGTCCTGCTGGTCGCGGGCGAGACGCGCTGGACCTTTGCGCAGACCGCGGCGATCGCGGTCGCGGCGGCCCAGGCGCTCGTCGATGCGGGGATCAAGCCGGGCGATCGGGTCGCGCTGATGTGTTCGAACCGTCCGGAGTTTTTACAGGTCTACCTCGGCTGTGCGTGGCTCGGGGCCATCGCGGTCCCGATCAATACAGCGCTCCGCGGCTTCCAGCTCTCCCACATCTTCCGCAACTCGCGTCCCGCGCTCCTTGTCGTCGAGGCTCAGTTCGTTGCCGCGATCGAGAGTGTCGAGGCAGGTGTCGAGCTGCCGCCTCGGACCTGGATCGTCGGAGCTGCCGGCGGGGCGGTCGATGCCGGGCTTTCCGCGTTGCCATTGCCGGCTCTCGGAGCCGCGGCCCCGGCGGGCGCCGTGCGCCCCGGCGACACCGTTGCGATCCTCTACACATCGGGTACCACGGGGCCTGCAAAGGGTGTGTGCTGCCCGCAGGCGCAACTGTTCTGGTGGGGCATCTATTCGGCGCGGGCGCTTGGCGTTCGCGAGGGCGATGTGCTGTTCACGACGCTGCCCTTGTTTCACACCAACGCGCTGAATGCGTTCTACCAGGCGCTCCTGAACGGATGCACCTACGTGCTGGAGCCGAAGTTCTCCGCCTCCGGCTTCTGGGCCGCCGCGCAACGGCACAATGCGACGGTCGGCTATCTGCTCGGTGCGATGGCGTCGATGCTTCTGGCGCAGCCGAAGAATCCGAACGATTCGGCGCATCGTCTTCGCGTTGCGCTTGGCGGCGGCGTGCCGCCGCAAATCCACGCGCCGTTCCTCGAGCGATTTGGCGTGCCGCTGGTCGACGGCTATGGCTCGACCGAGACCAATTTCGTGTTTGCAGGAACGATCCCATCCGATCGTCCAGGGACGATGGGCTATCTCGCCAACGGGATCGAGGCGCGGATCGTCGACGAAAATGATTCAGCGCTTGCTGACGGACAGGCCGGGGAGCTGCTGCTTCGCGCAAAAGAGCCCTTTGCTTTCGCCACCGGCTATTTCGGCATGCCGGAGAAAACGGTCGAGGCGTGGCGAAATCTGTGGTTTCACTCGGGCGATCGGGTCGTCCGGGATGCTGACGGACACTATCGCTTCATTGACCGCATGAAGGATTCGATCCGCAGGCGTGGCGAGAACGTATCTTCGTGGGAGGTCGAGCAGACCATCCAGTCCCATCCCGCGGTCGCCGCTTGCGCGATCTACCCGCTGCCGTCGGAATTGGGAGAGGACGAGGTTGCGGCTGCGATCCTGCTGGAGCCGGGCCAATCGCTGGAGCCCGTCGACATCGTCGGGCATTGCGAAGGGCAGATCGCCTATTTCGCCATCCCGCGCTATGTGCGCATTCTGAGCCAGATGCCGCTGACGGAGAACGGCAAGATCAAGAAGGGCGTGCTGCGTGACGCCGGCGTCACCGCGGATACGTGGGATCGCGAGGCGGCCGGAGTAAGATTGCGACGCTGACCGTCGCGTCCGCTCAGGGTTTTTGCAGCGCGTCCCTGACGGCGCCCTTGAGGTCGTCGAGCTCGCCGATCAATCCGTCGAACCGGTCCGCCGGGAAATCCGCCAGCAGCTCGGCGAGCCATGCGCCGTGGCTCTTGGCCATTCGCCTGAAGGTCTTGCGGCCTTCGACCGTCATACAGACGATCTGCACGCGGCGGTCGAGGTTCGACGCTGTGCGGGTGATGTATCCATCCGCGACCAGGCGGTCCACGATCGGCGTGAGGTTCCCGGCCGAGACCATCAGGCGCTTGGGCAGCTCTCCCAGCACGAGTCCGCTCGGCTCGCGGTCGAGCTGGGCGAGAACATCGAAGCGGGGCATGGTAAAATCGAACTCTTCACGGAACCGGCGCCGCAGCTCCCCCTCGATCAAGGTCGTGCAGGCGAGCAGCCGGAGCCAAACTCGCGTTTGAGCCCTGTACTCGGCCTCCTGATCCGCCCCATTCCTGGCTGAAACAGGCGTGGACTCCTTCGCGAGCGCCAATCGAATCTCCCGGGCTTGGTGGCCTGATGAAAGCTGGTGCAGCTCTCGTGGATGCTCGCAAGATAGTTCGTGCCAAAAGTAAATTCAAGGCTGAGCCTGGGTGCCTCGGATTCGGCTCTGCCGTGTGTCCACTTTGCATTGTATCTCAAGATCGGCGCTGTGGCGCCGGGCGCGTCGCCCAGGCTCCTTGCAGAACCCACCTTGACAAGGCCCATGCCGACAAAATACTTTATGCTTAAAATAATTCGAGCGAGAGCTCAGGCACACGGCGCGGCGCGCGAAAGCGAGGGATCATGCGCATAGTCTGTATCGGCGGCGGCCCGGCGGGTCTCTATCTGGGCCTGCTGATGAAGCGCCGGCATCCGGAGCACGTCATCACGGTCGTCGAGCGCAACAAGCCCTACGATACGTTCGGCTGGGGAGTCGTGTTCTCCGATGCCATGATGACCGCGATGCGCCTTGCCGACCCCGAGAGCGCGACCGAGATCGAGGACGCCTTCAATCACTGGGACGATATCGAGCTCGTCTTCAAGGGCACGCGCCAGCGCACGACCGGCCATGGCTTCATCGGTATCGGGCGCAAGCATCTGCTCAATATTCTTCAGAGGCGCTGCGAGGCGCTGGGTGTCGAGCTCGTCTTCGAGCGCGACGTCGAGTCCGATCTCGAATTTCCCGAGGCCGACCTGATCGTCGCCTGCGACGGCGTCAATTCCAGAATCCGCGCCCGCTATGCCGAGCAATTCCAGCCCGACATGGTGATCCGGCCGAACCGCTACATCTGGCTCGGTACCAAGAAGGCGTTCGACGCCTTCACGTTCGATTTTCAGAGGACCGAGCACGGCTGGTTCCAAGCGCACATCTACAAGTTTGATGCGGAGACCTCGACCTTCATCGTCGAGACCACGGAAGAAGCCTACAACGCCCACGGGCTTGGCGAGCTCGATCAGCAGGCCTCGATCGACTTCTGCGAAAAGATATTCGCCGAGACGCTCGATGGCGCGAAGCTCCTGACCAACGCCCGTCATCTGCGCGGCTCGGCCTGGCTCAATTTCAGCCGCCTGATCTGCGGCAAATGGAGCGTGTTCAATGGCAAGTCTCATGTCGTGCTGATGGGAGACGCCGCGCACACCGCGCATTTCGCGATCGGGTCGGGCACCAAGCTCGCGCTCGACGACGCCATCGAGCTCGCCAATCAGTTCGATCGCCACGGTCACGGCCGCGCCGGCATCGAAACCGTGCTGGAAGCGTATGAGGAGGTGCGCCGCGTCGACGTGGCGCGCATCCAGAACGCGGCGCGCAACGCCATGGAATGGTTTGAGGTGGTCGGCCGGCGCTATGCCGATACGCTCGAGCCGCCGCAATTCTTCTATTCGATGCTGACGCGCTCCCAGCGCATCAGCCACGAAAACCTTCGTTTGCGCGACCGCACCTGGCTGGAAGGTTTTGAGCGCTGGTTCGCCGCGCGCTCGGGCATCGCTGTCAAGGACGGCGAGCGAGTGCTGCCGCCGATGCTGACGCCGCACCGCGTGCGCGGCCTTTCGCTCGCGAACCGCATCATGGTGTCGCCGATGGCGATGTATTCGGCTGAGGACGGGCTCATCAACGACTTCCACATCGCCCATCTCGGCGCGCGCGCCATGGGTGGCGCTGCGCTGATCTTTGCCGAGATGACCTGCGTTTCGCCGGATGCGCGGATCACGCCGGGTTGCCTCGGCCTCTGGAACGATGCGCAAGAGGCGCAGTGGCGCCGACTGGTTGGCCTGATCCACAGCCTGGGACACGCCAAGGTCGGAATCCAGCTCGGCCATGCCGGGCGCAAGGGCGCGACCAGAGTGCCATGGGAAGGGATCGATCAACCCCTTGAATCCGGTGAATGGCCTCTGATCTCCGCGTCGGCCTTGCCGTATCTGCCCCACAGCCAGTTGCCGCGCGCTATGGACCGCAGCGACATGGACCGCGTGCGCGACGATTTCGTCGCGGCGACACATCGTGCGGCGTCGGCCGGCGTCGAGTGGCTCGAGCTCCATTGCGCCCACGGCTATCTGCTGTCGAGCTTCCTGTCGCCGCTGACCAACCGGCGCACGGACGAATACGGCGGCAGCCACGAGAACCGCGCGCGCTTTCCGCTCGAGGTGTTCAAGGCGATGCGCGCGGCGTGGCCGTCCGATCGGCCGATGTCGGTGCGCCTGTCCTGCCATGACTGGACCGAAGGCGGCAACACTCCGGCCGATGCGGCGATCTTCGCCGCGATGTTCAAGGAGGCGGGGGCGGACGTGATCGATTGTTCGTCGGGGCAGGTCTGGAAGGAGGAGCGGCCGATCTATGGACGCCTGTTCCAGACGCCGTTCGCCGACCTGATCCGCAACGAAGTCGGCATCGAGACCATTGCAGTCGGCGCGATCTCCGAGGCCGATCACGCCAACTCGATCCTCGCGGCCGGCCGCGCCGACCTCTGCGCCATTGCGCGGCCGCATCTGGCCGACCCGGCCTGGACGCTGCACGAAGCCGCGCGCATCGGCATCACGTCGGTCAATTGGCCGAAGCAGTATCTGTCCGCCAAGGGGCAATACGAAAGCAATCTGGCGCGCGCCGCGGCAGCTAGCGCGCAGTGAGCGGAGGAGGGATCAGATGAGCGCCGTGGCAAAGGTCATCAAGCGCGACTGGCTGGACTGGCCGTTTTTCGAACCGCGCCATCACACGATCGGCGAGCGGCTCGACCGCTTCGTGCAGTCGGGGGCGCTCGAGACAATCGATCATCGCGATGTCGATGGCGCCTGCCGCAAGCTCGTGCGCGCGATGGGCGAGGCGGGCCTGCTCGATTGCGCGGTCGCGGCGCCCGACGGCGATGCGACGACGATCGATTCCCGCTCGATCTGCCTGTCGCGCGAGTCGCTCGCCTATGCCGACGGCCTTGCCGATTTCGCCTTCGCCATGCAGGGGCTCGGCTCCGGTGCGATCGCGCTCGGCGGTTCGGCCGAGCTGCGCAAGGCCGTGCTGCCGAAGGTTCGCTCCGGCGAATGGCTTGCGGCCTTCGCGCTGTCCGAGAAGGAGGCGGGATCGGATGTCGCGGCGATGTCCTGCGCGGCGCGCGCCGACGGCGACGACTACGTCATCGACGGCGAGAAGACCTGGATCTCCAACGGCGGCATTGCCGACGTCTACACGCTGTTCGCCCGAACGGGCGAGGCGCCGGGCGCCCGCGGCATCTCGGCTTTCGTCGTCTTTCCCGATGATCCTGGTTTCGGTATCGCCGACCGCATCGACGTCATCGCGCCGCATCCGCTGGCGACGTTGCGCTTTGCCAATTGCCGGATCCCGGCGAGCCGTCGCCTCGGCGCGCCGGGCGGCGGGTTCAAGCTGGCGATGCAGACGCTGGACATTTTTCGCGCGTCGGTCGCGGCCGCTGCCCTCGGCTTCGCCCGGCGGGCGCTCGACGAGGCGCTGTCGCACGCGCGCAGCCGACGCATGTTCGGCGCGACGCTGGGAGATCTCCAATTGACCCAGGCCGCGCTCGGCGACATGGCAACCGACACCGACGCTGCCGCGCTCCTGACCTATCGCGCAGCCTGGCGCCGCGATGTCCAGAAGCTTCCGACGACGCGCGAAGCGGCCATGGCGAAGCTGACGGCGACCGAGACCGCGCAGCGCGTCATCGACCGCGCGGTTCAGATGTTCGGCGGACGCGGCGTGCGCAAAGGTGAGGTGGTCGAAAGCCTCTACCGCGAAATCCGGGCGTTGCGCATCTACGAGGGCGCGACCGAGGTTCAGAAACTGATTGTGGCGCGTGATTTACTGAAATCGCGCTGAGACGATAGAGAGAAGCCGATGAGTGTGACGAGACAGCCGGGCGCAGCGGCGCCCGACATGGCGAACGGTTTGCAGGTGCTCCAGCCAGGTGGCTGGCCGCAGCCAAAGGGATATGCGAACGGCATGATGGCCGACGGGCGCTTCGTCGTGACCGGCGGCGTCGTCGGCTGGGACGTTTCAGGCCGGTTTGGCGATGGATTTGTTGCGCAGGTCCGCCAGGCGCTCGAGAACGTCGTCGCGATCCTGGCCGAAGGCGGCGCAAGGCCGGATCATCTGGTTCGTCTGACCTGGTATGTCGTGGACATGGACGAATACGTCTCCAATCTCAAGGCGCTCGGCAAAGCCTATCGCGAGGTGATCGGCACCCACTATCCGAGCATGGCGCTCGTTCAGGTCGTGCGTCTTGTCGAGCCGTCAGCGCGCGTCGAGATTGAAGCGACGGCTGTCGTTCCGCGCTGAAGGATTGCGGCCTACAGGGCTGGTTCGACGTGGGCCCGGATCGCATTTCGCGGGATATCGATCCAGCCATGCTCGCGGGCCTTGGCTACCATCTCGGCATATTGCCGATCCCAGCTTGCATCGTTGGGGCGGCCCTCCAGGGTGGGGACCAGATCAATCGAGACGAGCGCATCGCGATCATCAAGAAGCGTGATCCCGGTCCGGGCCAGCACTTCCGGCGATGCGCCGGCATGCAACACCAGCTTGAACTTGCGAAAGTCGAGCGGTTCGTCCAGTCGGACGCTGCCGCCGGCGAAGCATTCGATGATCACGGTGCCGCTCCTTTGATTCTGGCGCGCCGGGACGCGATGGTACCGGCCTCGGCAGGCCTGAAGTCCATTTAACCCTTAACCCTGCGGCAACGCGCGCAGCGCGCCCTGAAAATTGACCAGGGGATTGCCGTTCCCACCGCGGGTGGCCACGATCCTGCCGATGAAGAGGCCGTGCGTGCCGACCATTTGATGATGGTGCAGCACGCATTCCAGCGCGCCGATCGCAGGCTCGAGCAATGGCACGTCAAGCACGCCTTGCTCCCACGGCGCCGTCGCGAAGCGGTCGATGCCCTTGGCGCCACCGGCGAAACGCAGCGCCAGATCTTCCTGCCCGCTGCCGAGGAGACTGATCCCGAAGCGGCCGTTGGCTAGGATGGCGGTGTGGGTTTCGGAGCTCGAATTGACGCCGACGAGCAGGCAGGGCGGGTCCATGCACAGCGAGGTCACGGAGCTGACCGTCAGCCCGCGCCGCGCCGTCTCTGTTCCCGTCGCCACGATTGCGACGCCGGTCGCGAGGTTACGCATGGCCAGCCGAAACTCCGCGGCTTCGACTGAGCGGAAATCGGTCATTTGAGACATCTGACATCCCATGACGTACCTCCGGGCTCGCTTCTCGCCGGTTGCGTTACGCCGAAACGGCTTCGCCTGCGACCTTGCCACGGCCGGATTTCAGCTCTTTCCGGATCGCGGGAATGATCCTGCTGCCCCACAGCTCGATCTGGCGCAGCATCGTGCGCTGGTCGAAATCGCCGAGCTGGGTCTGAAGCGCGATGTGGGTCGGCCTGAGAATGCTGATCTCTTCCAGCATGCGGTCGATCACCTGGTTGACGCTGCCGACGGGCAGGTTGTCCCGCATCGTCTCCAGGCTCATGTCGTTCGGCCCGGCCTCTTCCTTGATCAGATAGCCGTCGTCGCTCTGGGCGCGTCGGAACTTCAGGCTTTCGGAGAGCCGGCGCTGGAAGCGCGCATTGTCCAGGTACGACTGGATCTCGCTGTCATTGTCGCTGGCATAGGCGCAGCGCAGGAAGCCGAAGCGCGTGTCGTCGATGGAGCGGCCTTCGTTGGCGGCGATCCCCTCGAGGCGTTCGCGCAGGGCCTTGATGGCATCGAGGCCGTTCAGCAGCGCAGTGACGAACAGATTGTGGTTGTCGCGAATGGCGCGGCCGAGCGTCTCGCCGTGGCCGGACGTGACCCAGATCGGCGGCATCGGCTTCTGCACCGTGCGCACCGCGATGGCGGTCGGCGGCATCTTCAGGTGCTCGCCGGAATAGGAGAAGATGCGCTGCTGCATGCCCGCGTGAAGGACGTCGTAGAATTCGGCGAACAGCGCGTGCGAATGTTCGAGGTCCACGCCAAAGCGGTCGAACTCGAACTTCTGGTAGCCCGAGCCGATGCCGAGATCGAGACGCCCGTTCGAGACCGTGTCGGCAAAGCCGATTTCGCCGAGCAGCCGCGCCGGGTGATACAGCGGCAACACGCAGACGGCAGAGCCGAGCCGGATGCGCTTGGTCAGGCCGGCGCAATGCGCGACCATCATCAGCGGCGAGGGGCAGAGGCTGTAATTGTTGAAATGGTGCTCGGCATACCAGGCCGTATCGAAGCCGGCCTGCTCGGCGGCTACGGTCTGCTCGACGGCGTTGTTGATGACCTGCTGCGAGCTCTGATGATAGCCGCGCTGCTGCGCCAGAATGAATACGCCGAATTCCATCAGTTGCTTCCTCCACCTGATCGTGGTCGCTCTTGCGATCCGTTCTCAGCAAGCTACGGGCTTGAGCGTTTTCGAACAATTGACGTATTCTGAGCATGTCCTTTGCAGAATCTGAAAAGATCGATGAATCGCCTCCAGGCCATGGAATTGTTCGTCAGTGCCGTCCGTGAGGGCAGCTTTTCCGCGGCCGGGCGCCGTGTCGGGCTCTCCCCGGCGTCCGTGTCGCGCTACATCGGCGAGCTCGAGGCGCAGCTCGGCGTGCAGCTCCTGAACCGCAGCACGCGCCATCTCGGATTGACCGACGCCGGCAAGATCTTCTTCCAGCGGACCGAGCAGGTCCTGCACGGTATCGAGGACGCCGAAGCCGCAGCGCTTTCGTTGCAGACCGCGCCGCGCGGAACGCTACGGGTGCACTCGCGGACGCTGTTCGGCATCAGGGTGCTCTCGCCGCTGATCCCGGGCTTTCAGAAGCTCTATCCGGAACTGAAGGTGGAGCTGCGCCTGTCGGAGCGCCGTCCCCAGCTTCGCGAAGATGAATTCGACGTCGATTTCCAGATCCAGGCGGCGAAAGACCCAGGCCTCATGCAGCGAAGGCTGCTGCGGAGCGAGCGGATTCTCGTGGCCTCGCCGGACTACGTCGGCCGGATGCCGAAATTGCGCGAGCCGGAGGACATCACCCGCCACAATTGCCTGACCTACTGGATGGGCCCTGACGACGTCGTCTGGAAGTTCATGCGCAGGAACAGGCTGCGCGAGATTGTCGTGCCGTCGTCCTTCGGCAGCAACAATGGTGTGGTGCTGTGCGATCTCGCCGTTGCCGGCCACGGCATCGCCCTGTTGGACGACTATACCGTGGCGGAACAGCTGAAGAGCGGGCGCCTGGTCCGCCTGTTGCCGGGCTTCCGGGTGACGAACTCCACCTTCGACGAAGGAATCTACGCCACCTTCCTCCAGAGCAGCTATCTGCCGGAGAAGATCAGGGTCTTCGTGGACTACATGGCCGAGAACGTGCCAAGGCAGGTCAAGAGATCGGCGCAGTAGTGGAGGGGCCGCTCAGGCCGGGCCAAACCGGTGCGCCGGCGGTCCGCGAACGCCGAGGCCTTCGACGGCGAACAAGCCGCCGGCATCCGGGCGGTCATCGCCGAGAGCGTGGCTGCGCGAGATCGATGTCACGTACAGAATATCGAGATCGGTTCCCCCGAACGTCACGCTGGTCGGATGGCGGATCGGCATGTCGACCGTCCGCACGATCGTGCCGTCAGGCGCAAACCGCGCGATCTTGCCGATGCGCACGAGGACCGACCAGATATACCCCTCCGCATCGATCGTCGCGCCATCGCAACCGGAGTCTTGCGCCTCCGTGTTGACGAAGACGCGCTTGTTCGCGAGGGGGCCATCCTGGCTGTAGTCATAGGCCCAGATGATCCGTCTTGCGCTGTCGGCAAGATAGAACGTCCGTCCGTCGGGGCTGAAGCACGGTCCGTTACTCACGGCGAGGTCCGTCTCCAGCAGCTCCAGCGCGCCCGATGCGTCCAGGCGGTAGAGGCCGCCGAGCGGCGCTTCATCCGGGGCGCGGTCGCCGTGCATCGTGCCTGCCACGAACCGTCCATAGGGATCGGCCTTTCCGTCGTTCAGCCGCACCTTCGGGTGGTCGAGCCCGATCGACGGACCTTCGGTCAGCACGCGCATGTCGAAATCGTAGCGCGCAAATCCGTGGCGTAGTGCGAGCACAGCGCCGCGGTCGCGCCGCAGCGCCAGCGACCCGATCGGCGCGGGCGCGCTGAATTGCTCGGTCGCGCCGGTGACGGGGTCGAAGGCGCGGATCAATCCGGCCAGGGCGTCGATCCAGAAGAGGCGCTGTCGGCGCTCATCCCAGACGGGGCTCTCGCCGAGCTGGTCCTTCGTCGTGCCGATTCGCGTGATCCGGACCGCGCTCATGGTTCCTCGCGCAGGGATCGCCGGGCTTGACCGATCGGTCCGTGAAAACCTAGTTTCATTCTAAAGGCCCTCATGTTGGCGCCAGGCTGACGAACGGATTGCGGAGTTCATGACCGAACTGTCAACGATGAAGGATGGCGTTGCGAACCAGGCCGAGGCCTCGGACCGCGTGCTTCAGATCCTCGCCGAGGCCGGGCGGCTGTTCGCCAGCAAGGGATTTGAGGGGACTTCGATGCGCGACATCGCGCTCGCCTGCGGCATCTCCAAGTCGCTCCTCTACCATCATTTCTCCAACAAGGACGAGATCTACGCGCGGGTGGCGGTCGGCTCGACGCTCGAACTCTACCTTTTCGTGCGCGACCGCATTCCCGACGGGCCGCCGTCGCAGAAGATCCGTGCTTTCATGGTCGCCACGGCGGAATACTTCCGGCGCTATCGCTGGGCCTGGATCGCCTCCACGACCGCCTTCTGGAACGATCCCGACCGACGGCGGCACAAGGAGAGGCTGACGCGCCGCGACCGTTTCGAGAACTTTCTGCGCGGCCTGATCCAGGAAGCCATCGACGCCGGCGAAATCCGCAAGGTCGACGTTCCCATGACCGGGCGGCTGATCCTCTCCTCGCTCAATTGGATGCATCGCTGGTACAATCCCAACAAATCCGCAACCCCGGAACAGATCGCGGAGATCTTCTTCGACATGCTGTTCAACGGGCTGCGGAGCGGGGAGTTGATCGAGCTTCCCGGCGCCGAGCCGCCTCGCGCCGGTCGGCGAAAATCACGCTGACCGGTGGCGGCACCGCGTGCAACGCCTCATTCCAGGGCGATGTTCTGCGCCTTGATCACCGGTCCCCAGAGCGCGGCGTCCTTGGTCAATTGGGCGTCGAGCCGCTCCGGTGCGCCGGTATCGACCATCAGGCCATCGGTTTCGAGCTGCTTTGCGATCTCGGGCTTCTGCATCGCGGCGTTGGCTGCCGCGTTCAGCCGCGCGATGACATCGCGCGGCGTGCCCGCCGGAGCGTGGAGCGCGGTCCAGAACGATGCCGTGAGGTCGGGATAGCCGGATTCGGCCAGCGTCGGTATCTCGGGCAAGCTCGCCATACGCTTGTCCGAGGAGACGGCGAGGATGCGAAGCTGGCCGCCGCGCGCATGCTCGATCACGGCGGCGGGCGTTGCGAAGTTGAGATCGCATTCTCCTGACAGTGTCTCCATGATGGAGGCCGGATTGTTGCGATAGGCAACCTCGGTGACGGCAAATCCCATCGACTTGCCCATCATGATCCCGAACAAGTGCGTGACGCTGCCCGGACCGAGCGTGGCGTAGAACAGCGGCTTGTCGCGCCCCTTGGCGTAGGTGACGAAGCTCTTCACGTCGGCGGCGGGCGTGCGCGCATTCACGGTCAGTGACAGCGGTCCGTTGCAGAGCATGGCGACGGAGGCGAAGTCCTCGAGCTTGTAGGGCAGGCTCTTGCGGAGCAGCACGTTCAGCGAAATCGGCCCGGTGCCGCCGGCCAGCAGAACCGATCCGTCCTTCGGCGCGCGCGCCACATATTGCGATCCGACGATGCCGTTGGCGCCGGGCTTGTTGTCGACCAGGACCGGCTGGTCCAGGTTTTCCGCCATGGCCTTCGCGATCGAGCGCATAAGGCTGTCGATGGAGCCGCCGGGCGCATAGGGCACGATGATGAAGATCTGCGACGCGCGGGCCCTCACGATTGCAGGCGCGCCAAGCGGGGCGACGAGGGCGCCGGCGATGAGAGTTGTCGCCTGGCGTCGGCTGATCCTGGGCATGGGAGTCCTCCTCACGGTCGTTCTTGCTTGTCGCGAAATCTAATAACTGACCGATCGGTCGGTCAATAGGACATCGATAGGATATTGCAAGTCACCGCGCTTGATGTTATCAGCGCAAAAAGCTGACCGATCGGTCAGGAATAGCAAGCAAGACAAACACAAGACAAGCAGAAGCCCAGGAGGAAGCCATGTCAGGAGATATCGTCACCCTCGAAGTGTCCGATCACATCGCGCTGGTGACGCTGAACCGTCCTCCCGTGAACGCGCTCGATCGTGCCATGCGCGATCGCATCGTGAGCGTGTTCGACGAGATTTCCGAGCGTAGCGATGTCAGGGTCGCGATCCTGACCGGAGCCGGAAAGGTGTTCTGCAGCGGTGCGGATCTGAAGGACCGTCCGGATCCGGCAAAGATCGGCGCGTTTCACAGCCACAACCGGATCACGCGCGAGACCGGCAATTGCATTCGCGAATGTTCGAAGCCGGTCATCGCGGCGATCAACGGCGTTGCGCTCGGTGCCGGTGTGGGCCTGATGGCCTCCTGCGACATCTTCTACGCCTGCGAGGAGGCGGTGTTCGGCATGCCCGAGATCAATGTCGGGTTGGCCGGCGGTGCCGCCATGCTGAACACGCTGTTCGGTCGCTCCCTGATGCGCCGCATGTTCTTCACCGGCTATCGCGTGCCGGCCGCCGAGCTCTATCGCCTCGGCATCATCGAGGCTTGCACGACCAAGGAGAACCTGATCCCCGAGGTGATGAAGCTCGCCCGCGAGATCGCCTCGAAGAGCCCGATCGCGATGGAATATGCCAAGAATGCGGCGAACATGGTCGAGCTCATGCCGCCGCGCGATGCCTACCGCTTCGAGCAGAACATCACGATGGCTCTCTCCAAGACCGAGGACGCCAAGGAAGCGCGGATGGCGTTCCTAGAGAAGCGCACGCCGGTGTTCAAGGGGCGCTGAGATGCGGCCGGGAGAAGGTCTCGACGCGCTGATGTCGCCGCGCTCGATCGCGATCATCGGCGCCTCGCAGGAGGCGACCAAGATCGGCGGTCGGCCGGTCGACCTGTTGCGCCGCCACGGCTATGCAGGCCGCATCTATCCGGTCAACCCGAAGGCCGCGACGGTGCAGGGACTGAAGGCCTATGCTTCCGTCGCCGAAGTGCCGGAGGCACCGGATCTCGCCATCATCGCGGTCGATGCGGAGCGTGCCGGCGAGGCCGTGGAACAATGCGCGGCCCGCGGCGTCCGCAGTGTCGTCGTGTTCTCGTCGGGCTTTGCCGAGCTCGGCGAGCAGGGCCGCGCGATGCAGGACCGGCTGCGCCTGGCCGCGCGCAACAGCGGCATGCGCTTGCTGGGGCCGAACTGTCTTGGCGCGGTCAGCGTCGCCGAGAAGAGCATCGCGACGTTCTCGATCGTGCTCGAGCACGGCATGCCGGCTGCCGGCTCGCTCGGCATCGTGTCGCAGAGCGGCAATCTCGGCAGCTACACCATGCGGCTCGCCAGCGAGCGCGGTGTCGGCGTCAGCCGCTTCATCACCACGGGCAACGAGTGCGACGTTGATATCGCCGACGGTATCGCCTGGATGGCGCGCGATCCCGCCACCAAGGTCATCCTGTGCTGCCTCGAGGCGTGCCGCGACGCCGGCCGCCTGATCTCCGCGCTGGAGGAGGCGCGCGATGCCGGCAAGCCCGTCATCGTCATGAAGATCGGCATGTCAGCGGCAGGTCAGGCCGCCGCGGCTTCGCACACCGGGGCGATGGCAGGATCGGACGCGGTGTTCGACGCGTTGTTTGCCCGTTGCGGTGCGGTGCGCGTCCGCAGCATCGACGAACTCATCGATCTCGGCCACGCTGCATCGATCCTGCTGCCGGACCGCCTGCCGAAGGGGTCGGGCGTGGCAATCCTCACGGCGTCGGGCGGTTTCGGTGTGCTGCTCGCGGACGCCGCGCAGTCGGTCGGGTTGACATTGCCGGAGCTTGGACAGGAAACGCAGCGCCAGATTCTTGAGCTGGTGCCCTTCGCGTCGGCGCGCAATCCGGTCGACGCCACGGCGCAGATGTCGAGCCGCCCAGATCTTCTGGAGAAGATCATGACCGCCGTCGTGGCGGACGATCGGGCCGATACGGTGATCCTGCCGCTGCCGTTCTCGCTGCATCTGCCGCGCTTGCGCTCCATCTACATGGACACGCTGCGCAACATCCGCGCGCAGTTCCCCCAGCGTCCGATCGTCCTTTGCGTCGACGGCCCGGAGGACGCGCTGACCGAGCTGCACGCGCTGGGGTTTCCGACGGTGGAAAGCTTCGATGGCTGCTGCGCAACTATCGCTGCCTTGGTGCGGCTGCAGGGGGTGTCGAAACGTCCGCAGGACGTGCCAGCTGCGATCGAGCAGGCGGGGCCGCTGGCAGCCGATGCATTCCGCCACGAGCTCGGCGCCAAGCGCGCACTTGCCGAGGCCGGTGTGCCGGTGCTGGCCGAGCGTCTGGTACAGGATGCAGATGCAGCGGCGCGCGCTGCCACCGAGATCGGTTATCCCGTGGTGCTAAAGATCGCCTCGCCCGACCTGCCGCACAAGACGGAGGTCGGCGGCGTGGTCGTCGGCGTTGGCTCGGAAGCCGAAGTCCGGCGCGCCTATGCCCAGATGCTCGACCGCGTCGCCACCAATGCGCCCAACGCGACAATCGACGGCGTGATTGTGGCGCCGATGGCCAAGGGCGTCGCCGAGCTGATCCTGGGCAGCCGCATCGATCCGGTGTTCGGGCCGGTGGTGATGGTCGGCCTTGGCGGCATCTTCGCGGAGAGCCTCCAGGATTCTGCCGTGCAGATGGCGCCGGTCAGCGAGACGCAGGCCATGGCGATGCTGAAATCTCTCAGGGCGTTCGCGGTGCTCGACGGCGCGCGTGGCCGGCCGCGCGCCGACCTCGACGCCGCGGCTCGGGCCGTTGCCGCGTTGTCGCGCTTTGCCGCCGCGCATACCGACACGATCGCGGAGATCGACGTCAACCCGTTGCTGTTACGCGCCAAAGGCGAGGGAGCCGTGGCGCTCGACGCGCTGCTGATCCCGCACGGCGAAGGGCCAAGCCAGGATCGACACTGAACTCTAAGACAAGAGGCCGCAGAAGCGGTCCAGAGGAAACGCAGGAAGCAGGAGGATAAGTGATGAGATCGACGATTGCCGCGCTCGGCATGATTGCCCTGCTGCTGACGCATGCGCCGGTGTCCGCGCAGGGCATATCGGGCGATGTGGTCAAGATTGGTATCATGAATGACCAGAACGGTCCCTATGCCGACAATTGCGGCCTCGGTTCGGTCGCGGCCGCCAAACTCGCGGTCGGCGATTTCGGTGGAGCGGTCAATGGCAAGAAGATCGAGCTCGTGATCGTCGACGACCAGAACAAGCCAGATGTCGGCGTCGCCATTGCGCTGCGGTGGGTCGACAATGAAGGTGTCGATGCCATCGTCGGCTGCTCGGCGTCGTCGATCGCGCTGGCGGTGCAAGACATCATGAAGAACCGCAAGAAGCCGTACATGCTGGCCGGCACCGCGGGATCGTTCTTCACCAACGACAAATGCTCGCCCATGACCACGCAGTGGGTCGTCGATACCTATGCCCAGCCGAAAGCCACGGTGAAGGCCCTGCTCGCGCAGGGCATCGACTCCTGGTTCTTCCTGACGGTGGATTATGCCTTCGGCAAGGCCTGGCAGGCGGACGCGACGAAGTTCATCCAGGCGGGTGGCGGCAAGGTGGTGGGCTCGGTGCTGCATCCGCTCAACTCGTCGGATCTCTCCTCGTTCCTGCTGACGGCACAGGCCAGCGGTGCCAAGGCAATTGCGCTCGCCAATTCGGGCGCGGATTTCGCCAATGCGATCAAGCAGGCCCAGGAGTTCGGGCTGAACAGGACGCAACTTCTCGTTCCCCTCGGCCTCATGATCAGCCAGACGCATGGCATCGGCCTCAAGGACCTCCAGAACGTGCGGCTGACGACGCCGTTCTACTGGGACATGACGCCGGAGAGCCGGGCGTTTGCCAAACGTTATGCCGAGGCGACGAACGGTCAGCTTCTCAACGAGGGCAAGGCGGCCACCTACAGCGCCATCACGCATTATCTGAAGGCGGTGGCCGCCGCCGGCTCCGACGACGGCGATGCCGTGATGCGGCAGATGAAGAACACGCCGATCAACGATTTCGAGATGAACAACGTCAGCATCAGGGCTGACGGCCAGGTGATGCGTCCGCTCTATGTCGCGCGGATCAAGGCTCCGTCGGAGTCCAAATACACCTACGATTATTACGAGATCACCGGCACGATCGCGCCGGAGGATGCGTGGCGGCCGGCCTCGGAGAGCGCCTGCGATCTGCTCAAGTCGCAGTGAAGAACGGACAGGCGGCCCAGACATGACGGCACGTATGGCGAAAGCGGAAAGCAGGCGATGAGTGTAGTTGAAGCGGTGTCGACGTATCCGGTCGCGAGCGAGAGCCTGGCGCGCGCAGCCTATCGCGATGCGGTGCATCGCTGGCTGCATGCCAATCTGCCCGCCAGCTTCCGCGGCGACAGTGCCGCATTCGCGCCGCCCACGCTCCAGCAGTCCGTGACGTGGGAGGCGGCGATGTACCGCGCCGGCCTGACCGGCATTACGTGGCCCCAGGCCTATGGCGGGCACGGCCGCTCCTTGCGCGAGCATTTGATCGCCAATCAGGAGATCGGCGCGCTGGCGATGCCGGAGAGCGTCAACTCGATCGGCAAGGAACTCGCCGGTCCGATCATCCTGGCCGTCGGCAGCGAGGAGCAGAAACGGCGGTTCCTGCCCGCCATCCTCGAGATGCGCAACATCTGGTGTCAGGGATTTTCCGAGCCCGAAGCGGGGTCCGACCTTGCCGGGCTTCGCACTCGCGCCACGCGAAATGGCAACGACTGGCAGATCACCGGCCAGAAGATCTGGACCAGCGGCGCGTACCGGGCGCAACGCTGTCTCGTGCTCGCCCGCACCGGTCCGCTGGAGGATCGTCATCGCGGCCTTGCCATGTTCGCGGTGCCGCTCGATGCCGACGGCGTGCGCGTGCGCACCATCAAATCGATCGACGGACGCGAGAGCTTCTGCGAGGTCTTCTTCGACGACGTCGAAGTGGCCCAGGCCGATGCGATCGGCGCGCCGGACGAGGGCTGGGCCGCAGCCATCCGCGTGCTGGAGATCGAGCGGGCGACCAACCGCATGTACCGCGCCTGGCGCTTCGAGAACGAACTGCGCCACCTGATTTCGGCTTGCAAGACGGACCCGGCGCTGTCGGCAATGGTCGCGGACCGGCATTACGCCGTCAGGCTCGGCGAGGTCGCCGTCGAGATCGAGGTGCTGAAGGCGCATGTCGAGACGGCCGTCGAGGCGCTCGTCAACGGCGACAAGATCGGAGCGCGCGGCAGCCTTGCGAAGCTCTATTGGAGCGAATCGCATCAGCGCTTTGCGGCGCTTGCGATTGAACTGCTCTCGCAGGCATCGCTGCCGCAGAACCCGGCGATCACGGTGGCGCGGCGCCGGTTCGAAGCCATCTACCTTCAGGCGCGCGCCGAGACGATTTATGCCGGCACGACCGAGATCCAGCTCGGCATCATCGCCGATCGCATCCTCCAGCTGTCGCGAGGCAAGTGATGGTCTTCCCGCGCATTGCCTCGTCACGAACAACAGGGAGCCGGTGATGTCCGACGGACGGGGGCAGGCGGGCTTGTTGAAGGATCGTCTCGTCGTGGTGACGGGAGCGGGCCAAGGGATCGGGCGCGCCATCGCGTTGGGCGCGGCCGCTGCCGGGGCAAGGGTCGTCGTGACCGATCTGGGGCAGGACCGGGCAGACTCCGTTGCACGCGAGATCCGGGACGGAGGCAAGGAGGCAATCGGCTGTTCGCTCGACGTGACTGATGCTTTGGCCTGCGGCGAGGTGGCCAGGCGGGTCGATGAGGAGCTTGGCCTCGCCGACGTCGTCGTCAACAACGCCGGGATCATCATCCGCGAGCCGATCGACAGCCCGCGCGCTCACGAGAATTGGCGGCAGGTGTTCGATGTCAACGTCAACGGCACCTTCAACGTGGTTCATGCGTTCATTCCCGCGCTACGCAAATCGCGGGGAACCATCATCAACGTTGCCTCCGTCGCGGCCTTCGGTAGCATGGGTGGTACGGTTGGCTATTCATCGTCCAAGGGGGCGGTGAGGCTGTTCACGCAGGCGCTTGCCCGCGATCTCGCGCCCGATGGCATCCGGGTCAACGCCGTCGCGCCCGGCATCATCGCGACCGAAATGAGCGAGAGCACCCGTGGGAATCCGGCGCGGCTGTCCGGCCTGATGGCGCGCACGCCGTTGAAGCGCGTGGGACAGCCCGAAGAGATCGCAGCGCCGGTGATCTTTCTCGCCTCGGCGATGGCGTCCTATGTCAACGGCGTCATCCTGCCCGTCGACGGCGGGTATCTCGCCTAGTGAGCAATTGTAGTCGCGCAGTTTTCGAAGAGGACAGTGATGATCATGGCCGAAGGACTTCAGCCCGACGAGTTCGCCGCAACCGCGGCACGCGCCGTGACCGCATGTGCAGGCCTGGCTGTTCGCGAACAGGCGCAAAATCTCGCCGGTGACGGTCTGCTCGGCGTCATCGCGGATGAGGAGGTCGGGGGGCTGGCCCTGCCGCTCGGCTTTGCGGTGCCGGTGATCGCGGCCGCTCATGCGGGATTGCTCGGATTTCCGCTCCTGGAGACCATCCTCGTCGGTCGCCTGCTGCAGTCGTCGCTGACGCGTCTTGCCGCCGCGATCGTTTCCGGCGAGAAATTGGCAACGATCGCCTGGCAGGGTGAGGCCCTCGCCGAACGGGAAGGGGGGTTGCAGGTGCTGAGCGGCACGGTCGCGCGCGCGGCCTGCGCGGCGAAGGTCGACTACATCCTGGTACGGATGAACGCGGGCACCGCTGCATTGATCCCGACCGATGCCGAAGGCGTTGTGGTGGAGGAAGCGGCCGGCCTCGATCTGACCGTGCCGGAGCACGTGGTGCGGCTCCAGAAAGTTGAAGTCCCGATCGGCTCCGTCCTGCCGGCTGGCACATGGGATTTGCTCAACTCGGACGCCAACGTGCTCCGCGCCGCCGCTATCCTGGGATCCGCCGAAGCATGCCTGGCGCTCGCGCAGGAACATGCGTCGACGCGCCGCCAGTTCGGCCACGCCCTGTCCTACAATCAGGCCATCCGGCATGCCTTGGCGCGCCAGAAGCTCGGGCTCGAAAGCATCCGTCACGCGATCACGCGCTGCCTGTCCGAGGGGGGCGGTCCGGTCCAGCGTGATGCGGCGTTCCTGGCCGCGGCGACCTATGGCAGCTCGATCAGCGAGGGCGCGCTACAGATTCACGGCGGCATGGGCTTCACATGGGATGTGCCGGTGCATCGCCATCTGCGCCGCATCCGTACGCTTCAGGCCCAGGGCGATGCCAGCGGCCTGATCAGCACGTTCGGCCGCCGTTACGTATCGGAAGTTGCACCGTTCGCCGAGGCGGAAGCATGAAGGAGACGACCATGACCGAGACCAGGGATCAGACGCTCGCGGGGCGCGTCGCACTTGTCACCGGCGCCGGAAACGGCATCGGCCGTGCGACTGCGCTTCGGCTCGCCGGACGCGGTGCGATCGTCGGTGTCAACGACCTGAAGCCGGAATTCGTCGATGGCACGGTGGACGCGATCAAGGCGGCCGGCGGCAAGGCCGTAGCCGTCACGCAGGACGTGTCGAGCCGCGACGGCATGCGGCAGGCGGTGCTTGGATTGGCGGAGCAGCAGGGGCGTTTCGACATCCTCGTCAACAACGCGGCCTGGGTCCGCTATCAGTCGGTCGCGGACATCGCGCCGGAGACTGTCGAACGCATGCTCAACATCGGTTTCAAGGCGGTGATGTGGGGTATCCAGGCCGCCGCCGAGGTCATGGATGCGGAACGCGGCGGCGCGATCGTCAACGTCGCTTCGGTGGCCGGCCTGATCTCGGCGAAGAACAGCATCGTCTACAGCGGCATCAAGGCGGGCGTCATGGGCATCACGCGCGCTGCCGCAGCCGAGCTCGGTGCGCGCAACATCCGCGTCAACGCCGTGGCGCCCTCGGCGATTCCGACCGAAGGAACGATGCGCAATCGTAACGCCGAACTCGATGCACGCCGCGTCGCGAGAACGCCGCTGGGGCGGCTCGGCACGGTCGACGATATCGCCAAGGCCATCTGCTTCCTCGCCGGTGACGAGAGCGGCTTCATCTCGGCGCAGGTGCTCACCGTCGACGGCGGCATCACCCTGACGAACATTGCCTGACGGGACCATTACGATGTCCGATCTGACGCCGGAACAGCAGGTTCTGAAAGATGCCTACGTCAAGGCGCGGGGCTATTGGCGGCCCTGGACGGAGGGGCTGCTGCGGCTCGATCCGGCGTTTCTCGACGCATACGGAAAATATGCGGGTTATGCCGCAGAGAAGGGACCGCTGTCGCCCAAGATGCGCGAGCTGATCTACGTCGCGCTCGACGGATCGGCGACGCACCTGTTCCGATCCGGCCTCGCGCTGCATCTTCGCCTTGCACTTCAGGAGGGGGCGTCGGCGCGGGAGATCATCGACGTGTTTCGCCTCGCGACGGTTCAGGGGCTCGATGGCTGCAATCTCGGCATCGGCATCCTAGCCGAGGAATTGGCGAGCGCGGGGCTTCAGGTCGGTCATCCCGAACTGACGCATGAGCAGACGGCGCTGCGGGATGCCTATGTGGCGCAATTCGGGGATTGGCCCGATTTCTGCGAGCAATGGCTGCGGGGCGATCCCAGCTATTTCGCCGTCTTGCTGGATCTCCTCGCGGGCGGGCAGGCCGGGGATGGTCTCGACCAGCGCTCGCAATGTCTGATCTCGCTCGCATTGAACGCATGCTTCACGGCACTCAATCCGCATGGACTGCGGGTGCAGATCAGGCGGGCTTTGCGGCTCGGCATCGGCCAGCGGGAGATCCTTCAGGTTCTCCAGATGACTGCACATCTTGGCGTCCATGCCTGCGCGATCGGCGTACCGGTTCTGATGGAAGCCCTCGACGAGCGCTCCTCGAAGGCAGGTGCGGGCGAGGAGAGCAAGGGACCGGGAGAGGGAGGAGGACGGAAGTGAAGGGATCGGCGATCCGTAACCACAGGGCGTTCGCGTCCGGCGCTCTGTTCCTCGCATTTGCGGTCTTCTTCTTCGTGGCGGCGCTGAACTATCCCGCGGGGACAGCCGCGCGAATGGGGCCGGGTTATTTTCCGCGCCTGCTCGCAATCGTGCTCGCGGCCATCGGTCTGGTCGTGATCCTCAGTGCCATGAAGCCGACCGCGGACGGGCAGGCGCTGCGCAATTGGGATCTCAAGGGGCTCGCCTGGATCACCGGATCCGTGATCCTGTTCGGCGCCTTGCTGTTTCCGCTCGGTCTGGTCGGTGCCCTGTTCGTCCTGATCATGGTGTCGAGCCGGGCCAGCCCCGAGTTCACCTGGATGGGCGCGCTGGCGAACGCTGCGGTGCTCATCGCGCTGTGTCTGGCCGTATTCGTCTACGGTCTCGGGCTGCAACTGCCCGTCTGGCCGTCTCTCCTCAACTGAACGAGCCGATCGATGGATCTCTTCCATAATCTGGCGATTGGCTTTGCGACGGCAGCCCAGCCCGCCAACCTGCTCTATGCCTTCCTCGGCTGCCTGCTCGGTACCTTGATCGGCGTGCTTCCCGGCCTCGGCCCGCTCGCGACCATCGCTATGCTGCTGCCGATCACCTATGCGCTGCAACCGGACGCCGCGCTGATCATGCTCGCCGGGATCTATTACGGCGCGCAGTATGGCGGCTCGACCACGGCGATCGTGGTCAATCTGCCTGGGGAGTCTTCGTCGGTCGTGACCACGATCGACGGCTACCAGATGGCGAAGCAGGGGCGCGCCGGCGTGGCGCTCGCGACCGCTGCCATAGGCTCGTTCTTCGCCGGATGCGTCGCGACGCTCGCCTTGGCGGCCCTTGCGGGCCCGCTGACCGCGACCGCCTTGCTGTTCGGCCCGAAGGAATTCTTCGCGCTCATGATCCTGGGGCTGATCCTCGCCTCGGTGCTGTCGAGCGGGCCGTTCATCGAGGGCATCGGCATGGTCGTGCTCGGCATGCTCTTGAGTCTCGTCGGCACCGACCTGAACAGCGGCAGCCAGCGTTTCGCCTTCGGCGTTCCCCAGCTCTTCGACGGTCTCGATTTCGTGCCGCTGGCGATGGGCATCTTCGGCTTCGCCGAGATCGTCAAGAATCTCGAGCAGGACGACAAGCTGTCGCTGGTCACCCAGAAGATCACCAATCTGTTTCCGACCCGCGACGACTTCCGTCGGATGGTGCCGGCGATGCTGCGCGGCACGGCGCTGGGCACGCTGCTGGGAGTCCTGCCCGGCGGCGGCGCCGTGCTCTCGTCCTTCGCATCCTATACGCTGGAGAAGAAGCTGTCGCGACATCCCGAGCAGTTCGGCAAGGGCGCCATCGAGGGCGTTGCAGGCCCGGAGTCCGCGAACAACGCCGGCGCCCAGACCTCGTTCATTCCGCTGCTGACGCTCGGGGTTCCCTCCAATGTCGTGATGGCCCTGATGGTGGGCGCCATGAACATTCACAACATCCACCCGGGTCCGGAGGTGATGACGAAGAATCCGACCCTGTTTTGGGGCCTGATCGTCTCGATGTGGGTCGGCAATCTGATGCTGCTGATCCTCAATCTTCCGCTCGTCGGGCTGTGGGTGAAGCTGCTCACCATTCCCTACCGCTATCTGTTTCCCGCGATCATGGTGTTCTGCTCGATCGGCGTCTATTCCATCAACAGCGGAACGTTCGAGGTCTACGAGGCGGCCGTGTTCTGTGTGTTCGGCTACGTTCTGATCAAGCTGCAACTTCCGGCGGCGCCGCTGCTGTTGGGCCTGGTTCTGGGTCCGGCCATCGAGGAGAATTTCCGCCGCGCCATGGTGCTCTCGCGCGGCGACGCCACCGTGCTGCTGACTTCGCCGCTCTCGGCGAGCCTGCTGGCCGCGGCCGCCATCGCGATCCTCCTGATCATGTTGCCGACGATCCGGGCGCGGCGAGAGGAAGCGCTCCAGGATTGATACACCGCGATTCCCATGCAGGCAGGTTCGCCCTGATCATGCCCGACGTCAGCCGATCAGATCGCCGTATCCGCTCAGGTACTTGATCCAGATCAAGATCGCAACGCTAAAGCGCCGACTACGCTGCCTTTGGACTAGATCTGGACACGGCCTTGAAGACACTTCGCCAGCTTCTCACCGGAGAGGACGTGATCCAGCTCGTGATCAGGCTCGGATTGCTCGCTCTGTTGATCTTCTGGACTTTGTATCTGATCCGCCCGTTCGTTACGATTCTGGTCTGGGCCCTCGTGCTCGCAGTTGCGTTCAATCCGATCTTTCTCGTGCTCGCCAAAATCCTGGGAGGCAGGGCGAAACTCGCAGCGGGGCTTCTCACCGCGATTAATCTCGCCATTGTCATCGGGCCGGCGGCTTGGCTAGGTCTCGGTGCGGTGGACGGGATCAGGGACTTCGCCGGTGAGCTGGCCGCGGGCGATCTGGTCATCCCTTCACCGCCCGCAGCGATCAAGACCTGGCCGCTGATCGGAACGCCGCTCTACGAGTTCTGGGATCAAGCCTCGACCAATCTCCGTTCGGTCGTGCAACGGATTGCGCCGTATCTGAAGCCGTTCGCGGGTACGCTCCTTGGCATCGCGGGCGATGCCGGTGTGGGCACTATCAAGTTCCTGCTGTCCGTCGTCGTCGCCGGCTGCCTGTTTCCCTATGGACCGCAGCTCGTGGCGGCGGGCAGGAGCTTCCTGTCGCGGATCGTGCCCGAGCAGAGCGAGCACTTCCTGGATCTCGCGGGCGCGACGATCCGTGCGGTAGCCCAAGGTGTGATCGGCATCGCCGTCGTTCAGGCACTGCTGGCCGGTATCGGCTTCAAGTTGGCGGGCATTCCGATCGCCGGCTTGCTTGCGCTCCTGGTGCTGTTGCTCTCCATCGTGCAGATCGGCGGAGCCATCATCATGCTCCCCGTGATGATCTGGATCTGGACCGACAAGGATGTCACTGTCGCAGTGCTGCTGACATTGTTCCTCGGAATCGTCAGCATTCTCGACAACATACTGAAACCGTTGGTGATGGGACGCGGCCTGACGACGCCGGCGCTCGTCATCCTGATCGGCGTGATCGGCGGAACGCTGGGCCACGGAATAGTCGGCCTTTTCATCGGACCTATTGTCCTGTCGGTGGCTTGGGAGCTCACCGTGGCCTGGATCAGGACCGATCGCGCCAGCGCGGCGTCGCAGGCGACCATCGACCGTTGACCTAAATCAATGTCGGACGCCTCGGAGCGCCTTGGATGACGTCGGGCGACGACGAGGTCGGAACATGTCAATGGAAAATCCCAACCTGCCGGGCGGCCCCTTGTCCGGACTTGTGGCTTCGGCCGTGGAATACATGGTCGACGCGAGCCAGCGAAGTGTGCTGTTCCTGGACATCATGCGCCAGCGCGGCGATCAATACCGGGAGCACGTTGCACAGACGGCGCCGCATGTCCTGCAATACGCTGCGGAACTGATTATGGACGGCCGCAAGCTGGACGAGCCGGTCAACTACGCGCTGGTCCGTATCATCCCGCCCAAGGACGTGGAGATTGATCTCAAGCGACGGCCGTTTGTCGTGATCGATCCGCGCGCGGGCCATGGCCCGGGCATCGGCGGCTTCAAGGCCGATAGCGAGATCGGCGTCGCGATGAAGGCCGGGCATCCCTGTTACTTCATCGGCTTCCTGCCGGAGCCGATGCCCGGTCAGACCATCGAACGCATCGCGCGCGCCGAAGCCATTTTCATCGAAAAGGTCATCAGCCGTCATCCGGACGCGGACGGAAAGCCTTGCGTGATCGGCAATTGTCAGGCCGGCTGGGCCGTCATGATCCTGGCGTCACTGCGGCCGGAACTGTTCGGGCCGCTGATCGTCGCGGGGGCGCCGCTTGCCTATTGGGCGGGCGTGCACGGCAAGTATCCGATGCGTTATTCCGGCGGCCTTTTGGGTGGAAGCTGGCTCACCGCGCTGACCAGCGATCTCGGCGCCGGAAAGTTCGACGGTGCCTGGCTGGTGCAGAACTTCGAGAACCAGAATCCATCGAACACCCTGTGGACCAAGCAGTACAACGTCTATTCCAAGGTCGATACCGAGGCGAACCGCTATCTCGAGTTCGAGCGATGGTGGGGCGGGCATGTCAACCTGAATGCCGAGGAAATCCAGTTCATCGTCGACGAGCTCTTCATCGGCAATAATCTCGCCGCCGGCAAGATCGAGATGTCCGACGGCCGCAGGGTGGATTTGCGCAATATTCAGTCGCCGATCGTGGTGTTCTGCTCGGAGGGCGACAACGTCACGCCGCCGCAACAGGCGCTGGACTGGATTCTGGATTGCTATGCGGACGTCGATGAGATCAGGGCCTATGGGCAGACGATCGTCTATACCGTCCACAAGAGCATTGGGCATCTCGGTATCTTCGTATCCGGCGGCGTCGCCAAGAAAGAGCACGCTGAGTTCTCGAGTAACATCGACCTGATCGACGTGCTGCCGCCGGGGCTCTATGAGGCGACATTCGAGGCCAAGGGCGAGGAGACAACGAGTTCCGATCTCGTGGTCGGCCAGTGGGTGATGCGCTGCGAGGCGCGGACGCTCGACGACATCCGCGCCATGGGTGGCAATTCGCCCGAGGACGAGCGGCGCTTCGCTGCCGCCAAACGCGTCTCGGAGCTTAACCTTGCCGCCTACCAGAAGTTCGTGCAGCCCTGGATCAAGACGCTGGTCACGCCGCAGATGGCAGAGACGATGCGCAACCTGCATCCCCTGCGGCTGCAGTACGAGGCGCTCAGCAGCCAAAATCCGTGGATGACGGCGGTGAAGTCGGCCGCGGAGGACATCGAGGACAATCGCAAGCCGGTCGCCCAAGACAATCCGTTCCTTGCGTTTCAGGAGCAGATGTCCAAGCAGATCGTTCACGCACTCGACAGCTGGCGTGACGCACAGGAGGCATTGAGCGAAGCGATCTTTCTCAACCTCTATGGCTCGCCGGCGGTGCAGACTGCGCTCGGGATCGATCCGAAGTCCGAGCCGTCGCGCCGGCGCGAAATGTCAGCCGAGCATCGCGCCATGCTGGAGAAGCGGGTCGCGCAGCTGAAATCCGGGATCGGCGAGGGCGGCCTGCGCGAGGCGGCCATTCGCAGTCTGCTTTACATCGGGTCGGCGCGGGGAATGGTTGACGAGCGTAGCATTGAGGCGCTGCGCCGGATCCGTCGCGACTACAGTGGACAGCGAATGACGCTTCCGGAGTTTAAGATGCTGGTCCGCGAGCAGTTCTTCATGCTGCTGATCGATCGGGAAGGTGCCTTGGCAGCCATTCAGAAGCTGTTGCCCGAGGATGTCAACCAGCGGCGTGCGGCCTTCGCGGCGATACGCGAGGTGCTCTCCGCAAGCGGCGAGATCGCGGGGGAACGCGCAAGTCGCCTGCGGCGCGTCGCCACGTTGTTCGGCGTCGATACAGGTGAAGGGGAATCGAACGTCGCCCCTTTCGATCCAAAGGCGAAGGCATCGTAGGTCTGTCTGGAGGGATTGGGAGCGAGATCATGTCAACCGAAGGAAGGCAAACGCAGTCTCCTAGCAAGTATGACCGGTTAATTGCGGCAGCAAAGGCGGTGCCGCCGGTTCCGACTGTCGTGGTGCATCCTTGCGATGAAACCTCGCTGCGCGGCGCCGTTGAGAGTGCTGAGGCCGGCATCATCCGGCCGATTCTGGTCGGGCCCGCGAGCAAGATCGGCGATCTCGCGCGCAGGTGTGGCCTCGACATCTCCGGCTTCGAGATCGTCAACGCCGTACATAGCGAAGAGGCAGCCGCCAAAGGTGTCGAGCTGATCCACGCAGCCAAGGGCGAAATGCTCATGAAGGGCAGTCTTCACACCGACGAGTTGATGCGCGCGGTGACTGCAAAAGTCGGCGGCCTGCGCACCGAACGCCGTATCAGCCATGTGTTCGTGATGGACGTGCCCGCCTATGCCGAAACCCTGCTTGTGACGGATGCCGCGATCAACATCTTTCCCGATCTCGACGCCAAGCGCGACATCATCCAGAACGCCATCGATCTCTACAACGAGGCCGGATTCGGCAAGACGCCGCGGGTGGCAATCCTTTCGGCGGTGGAGACCGTGACGTCCAAGATTCCCTCGACGATCGAGGCGGCCGCGCTCTGCAAGATGGCTGATCGCGGGCAGATCACCGGCGGCGTGCTCGACGGCCCGCTCGCGTTCGACAATGCCATTGATCCCGAAGCCGCGCGCATCAAGGGCATCAAGTCCGAGGTCGCCGGCCGGGCTCAGATCCTCGTCGTTCCCGACCTCGAATCGGGCAATATGCTGGCAAAAAATCTGGCCTACTTTGCCAAGGCCGACGGCGCCGGCATCGTGCTCGGCGCCCGGGTGCCCGTCGTGCTGACGTCACGGGCGGACTCGCCGCGGGCGCGCATGGCATCCTGCGCGGTGGCGTCGCTCTATGCCAATGCCCGGCGTCAACACGCCCCGACAGTTGCTGCGTGACCATCATGGATACGATCCTCGTCGTCAACGCGGGCTCCTCGAGCGTCAAGTTCCAGGTCTTTTCGGTCGA
Organism: Bradyrhizobium sp. B025; assembly: GCF_042257955.1. Taxonomy (NCBI): domain Bacteria; kingdom Pseudomonadati; phylum Pseudomonadota; class Alphaproteobacteria; order Hyphomicrobiales; family Nitrobacteraceae; genus Bradyrhizobium; species Bradyrhizobium sp. B025. Next base: position 3,095,095 of record NZ_CP170150.1, read on the forward strand.
GGGAGAGGGCAGGCTGCGGCGGCAGCTCAAGGGCCAGATGGACGGCATCGGCAGCCGCCCACGGTTGAGGGCGAGCGGCGCGAATGGCGATCCGCTCGCCGACCGCGCCTACCCGATCGAGACGGTCCCCGATGTTCCGGCCGCGATGGGCGTCGCCGGGGAATGGTTGCGGGACGAGCTTCGTATTCACCCCATCGCCGTCGGACATCGTGTCGTGCATGGCGGTCCCGAGTATGACCGGCCGGTGCTGATCGACCACGGCGTCGTCGCCCGCCTGGAACGGTTCGTCAGCCTCGCACCGCTGCACCAACCGCACAACCTGTCGCCGATCCGCTCGATCCTCGCGGGCTTCCCGACCTTGCCGCAGGTCGCCTGCTTCGACACCGCATTTCACCGCACGCATAGTGCAGTTGCAGATCACTATGCGATCCCGCATCAGCTTCACGCCGAGGGCGTGCGGCGCTACGGTTTTCACGGGCTGTCCTACGAATACATCGCGAAGACCCTGCCGCAGACCGCGCCCGGCGTTGCGAAGGGCAGGGTGATCGTCGCCCATCTCGGTAGCGGCGCCTCGATGTGCGCGCTGAAGGGAGGACAGAGCGTCGAAAGTACCATGGGCTTCACGGCGCTGGACGGGCTTCCGATGGGAACGCGCCCCGGCCAGATCGATCCCGGGGTCGTGCTCTATCTGATCTCGGAAAGGGGGATGTCGGCATCGAACGTGCAGAACTTCCTCTATCGCGACTGTGGACTGAAGGGACTGTCCGGCGTCAGCAACGATATGCGGGAGCTCGAGGCCAGCCAGGATGCCAAGGCGAAACTGGCGATCGACTATTTCGTGTATCGGATCGGCCTCAACGCCGGGATGCTTGCGGCTGCGTTGCAGGGCCTGGATGCCTTCGTCTTCACCGCCGGCATCGGCGAGAATTCCGCGAGCATACGCGCCCGCGTGGCCGAGCAGCTCGGTTGGTTCGGTGTCAAGCTGGATCCGACCGAAAATTCCCGCAACGCGCGGCTAATATCGCGTCCCGACAGTCTCATTCCCGTCTATGTCGTGCCGACCGACGAGGAACTGATGATCGCACAGCATACGCTGGCGCTGCTGGTCAACACGCCATCGACCAACCCCAGACAAGAGAGGGTGTCATGATTCCCGTGTTCCCGGATACCAAGGTTGCCCTGAAGGGGAAAAAAGGCCTCATCGTCGGTGTCGCCAACGACCAGTCCATCGCCTGGGGATGCGCCAGGGCGTTTCGCGGGCTCGGGGCTGAACTCGCCGTCACCTATCTGAACGACCGCGCCAAAAAGCACGTCGAACCGCTCGCGCAGGCGCTGGAGGCACCGATCTTCATGCCGCTCGACGTCATGGTGGAGGGGCAGACCGAGGCCGTGTTCGAGCGGATCGGGAAGGAATGGGGCCAGCTCGATTTCCTGCTGCACTCGATCGCTTTCTCGCCGAAGGAGGCGCTGCACGGCCGCGTGGTGGATGTCGGCCGCGACGGATTCCTGAAGACGATGGACGTCTCCTGCTGGTCGTTCCTGCGCATGGCGCATCTCGCCGAGCCGCTGATGAAGAACGGCGGCACGATGTTCACCATGACGTACTATGGCAGCCAGATGGTCGTGGAGAACTACAACATCATGGGCGTGGCCAAGGCGGCGCTTGAAGCAGCCGTTCGCTATGCCGCCGCCGAATTGGGGCCGAAGGGCATCCGCGTGCACGCGATCTCGCCGGGACCGCTCGCCACCCGCGCGGCGTCGGGCATCCCGGAGTTCGACGAGCTGATGGACAAGGCTCAATCGAAGGCGCCGGCGCGCAGCCTCGTCAGCATCGACGATGTCGGCAATGCCACGGCGTTTCTGGCACTCGACGGAGCCAAGCTGATCACCGGTGGCGTGCTCTATATCGACGGTGGATATCACATCATTGACTGAACGAAAACGACGGGCGCCTCGTGCGCCGCTCAGCGATAGTGCAGTGCGATCAGCTCGGCGACGCAGGCCGGCTTCTTGCCGCCTTCGATCTCGATCACGAGATGGTAGTTCACGCGCAGGCCGTCGGGTGGAACGTCCTCGGCCTCGGCGACGGTGACACGGCCGCGCAGCTTCGAGCCCGCTGGCACCGGTGCCAGATATCTTATCCGGTCTGCGCCGTAATTCAGGGTGTTGCGTAGGCCCTTGAGGCCCATCACCGATCGAATGAAGAGCGGTGCGAGTGCAAGCGACAACAGGCCGTGGGCGATGGTGGTGCCGCCGGGCGATTCCTTCCTGGCGCGCTCCTGATCGACATGGATCCACTACTGGTCGCAGGTCGCCTCGGCAAACTGGTTGATGCGATCCTGCGTCACCTCGACCCAGTCGCTGACGCCGATCTCGGCGCCGACGGCAGATTTGATTTCGCTGAAGTCGCTGAATATCCGCATGCCGGTCACCTGCTCAGATCTTCATTTCCGGGATCTTGTCGTGTACGACAAGTTCGGCGTCGGTCACCGCCATGACCTCGCCGACACTGATGCCGGGCGCGGTCTCCAGCAGGGTGGCCCTGCCGTCTGGGAACGCGATCACGGCCATGTCGGTCACGACCAGGTGCACCGGTCGCGCCGATGTCAGGGGCAGAGAGCATTTGGCGACGATCTTGGACTTGCCCTTCGCCGCGTGCTGCATGGCGACGATGACCCGCCTGGCGCCGCTGACGAGATCCATGGCCCCGCCCATGCCCGGCACCATCTTGCCGGGGATCATCCAGTTGGCGAGATGGCCCAGCGCATCGACTTGCAGGCCGCCGAGGACGCTGACGTCGACATGGCCGCCGCGGATAAACCCGAACGACATCGCGCTGTCGAATGTGCTGGCACCTGGCAGCGCACTGATCGGGCGCCCGCCCGCGTCCGTCAGCAGGGGGTGGCTCAACCCCTGCTCGGGGATTGGTCCGGTGCCGATCAAACCGTTTTCCGACTGAAAGAACACCTTGAGATCAGGCGAAACGTAGTTGGCGACCAGCGTTGGGATGCCGATCCCCAGATTCACGAGGTCGCCGGAATGAAGCTCCTGCGCGACGCGCCTCGCGATGATCTCCTGTGCGTCCATGTTTCACCCGTTCGGGTTCGTAATGAGGTAGTCGACGAGCGGCGCCGGTGTCAGCACGTGGTCGGGTGCGATGACGCCGACGGGCACGATGTGCTCCGCTGTCACGATCACGGTGTCGGCCGCCATCGCCATGACCGGATTGAAGTTGCGTGCCGTGAGCGCGTAGGAGAGGTTGCCGAGATAGTCGGCGAGAAAGGCGTGGACCAGGGCGAACTGCGCCCGCAGCGCGGTCTCGAGCAGGAATGGCCTGCCGTCGATCTCGATCTGGCGCTTGCCTTCGGCGACCAGGGTGCCCACGCCTGTCGGTGTGAGCACACCGCCGAGGCCGCACCCGCCTGCGCGAATGCGCTCGGCGAAGGTGCCCTGCGGAATGAGATCGACGGCGATCTGATTGGCCAGCATCTGCTGCTGCGCCTTCGGATTGAGGCCGATATGGGTCGCAATGAGGCGCGAGACGAGAGCCGCGTCGAACAGCTTGCCGACACCTTTTCCGGGCGTCGCCGCGTCGTTGCTGATGACCGAGAGACCGGTCTTGTGTTGTCGCACAACCTCGTCGAGCAGGCGCTCCGGCGTTCCGACGCCCATGAAGCCGCCGACCATGATGCTCGCACCGGACGGGATCATCGCGACGGCTTCTTCGACGGAAACGGCCCTCATGATGGGAACTCCAGTCAGCAAAGGCGATCAAAGGAAGGCGACGGTGAGACGATGTTGGCGAGCGGTCGGCACGCTCCTTTGATCTGCGTCAAGGCTTCTCATCGTTCCCACGCCGGGTAGTGATGCCTATGCTCTCAAGGGCTTCTGCCCATAGTCTTCGGACTTCCGCGTGGCGCCGCTCAAGCGCCGCGTTGACGGCGTCGCGAAACGGCACAAGGCTCTCGCCCTTCAGGAAGAGAAAATTTGCGCCTGCAGCAGCCGGCCGCTCCCGAATTCGATGCGGCGCAATGCCGACACGAAGGCATCGTTCGTATTGGCGCCTGGCGGCAGCAGGGAGGCCGGGCGGATTCCGGCGTGAACGGCGTGGGCCAGCGTCGCAAGATCGATCGGCAGGGCCAAAGGTAGATTGGTTATCCCCGGAAACCGCAAAGGTGTTTTGAAGCTCCGCCAACGAATTCCATTGAGTTAGATCAAGCCTCCCCCGGTCGAGCTCCCTAGCCATGGCCGAGGCGATGCCGGATTGTCGGCTCGTGGTCGTCCCAAACATCGGACATTCGATGAACCTGGAAGTGCCGGCCCTCTACGCCGGCTATTTCGGCGCCTGGTTCGGGGGGCTTGCGGCATAACCACAGGGAGTAACGTCATGGCAGAGATCAACCCATCCGCCGAGAACATCCGCGGGATGCTCACCGAAGCGCTCGTGCGGTTGCGAAAGGCCAATGCGGAGTATTTTGAGCTGCTGGAGAAGGGGCTCAGTTCCTCGCCGCTACCGATCGCGGACCAGGCCAAGCAGTTTTGCAGTTTCATGCAGCGCAATGCCAGCGCGACGTTCGACTTTGGCGACAAGCTCGTTCAAGCCAAGGACGTTCAGGACGCGCTCAAGCTTCAGTCCGAATTCTTTCAGGGGCAGATGCAGGCCCTGACCGATCAGGCCAGGAGCATGGGCGAGTCCGCGATGAAGGCGGCGACGGGCGCGTTCACGCCGAAAAGCTGAATGGACTGAAACCCAGGCGTGAGGCGATGAAAAGCCGTCCGCCCTGCCCATGCGAGCACAATGGCGGTTCAATTCCTTGTCGGCGCGATCGTCAGCGTCATCAACATCATGATCCACGCCCTGGTGACCGTGGGAGCCATCGGCATCGCCCGCACGGCCGGGCTGCGATATGCTGCGCGGCCGCGGCTGCATCTGATGGCCGTCATGGTCGCAACAGCATCGACGCTGATGGTGGCGCACACGATGGAGGTCCTGGTCTGGGCGCTGGCCTATGCCACGCTCGGTGCCGCGCCTGCCGGCAGCGACCTGATCTATTTCGCCTTCGTCAACTACACCACGCTGGGCTACGGCGACATCACGCCGATACAGGCATGGCGGCTGACGGGTCCAATGACCGCGATGAACGGCATCTTGATGTTCGGCTGGTCGACCGCGGTCCTGTTCGAGGTCTTGCGCAAGACGCTCGACGATCTCGGAGTGACGAGGCTATCGGACGCCAGGTGATCTGATGCTGACGAATGGCAGTCGGTAAAAGCGAACTCATCCCGGAAGATGAACAATGGCTATGAGCGCGACTGGCAGCGCTCGCTTTCAGACGCTCAGTGTTGCAGGTCGAGACTGGCGAGCTGCTGCCGGTTGAGCAGCACGATCTGGCGCTGGGTATTGCCGATGAAGCCGAGGACGCCGAGATCATGAAGGTGCGATATCGCCCGCGAGACGGTCTCCAGCGTCAAGCCGAGGTAATCGGCAATATCACGCCGGGACATCGGAAGTGCCATGACATGGACCCCGGAGAGCCGCTTGTCCATTTCGAGCAGGAAAGCGGCGACGCGCTCCAGCGACGTCTTCCGGCCGAGCAGGAGCATGTGATCCTCTGCGTGCTGCAAATTGCTCGTCGTCATGCTGAGCAAGTTGCGCGCGACCATCGCGTCGCTCTCCGCCACCAGTTCCAGGCTTTGCCGCTTGATCAGCCGGACGGTGGTGTCCACGATCGCCTCGGCGGTGAACCGATGCTCGTTGCCGTTCTCAAGTCCGAAAATGTCTCCGGCGAGGTGGAAAGCGCCGATCTGGCGGCGACCGTCCGACAGGAGCTTATAGCTTCGCACTGCACCAGACTTGACCTGGTAGACGTAATCTGCGGGTTCCTTTTCGCCGTAGATCTCCGTGCCCTTTTTATATGTAAATTCGTTTAAACTGACGATTGGATTTGACTCGCTCGTCATGCCGAGGTCTTTGAGCGAATTGGGGCGGGGAGACGCGTCTGTCGTGATGCGAACGAACATAGGCCCAACTCCTCAACTAATCGCTGAATTGGTCTGCCAGGCTGATATTTCGCCACGGAAATGTGCCGCCGATGTCGCACCCCGCTCGGGCCGATTTACGACTAACGCCGTATTCTGCACCATTGTCTCATGGTTCATTGTACCAAGGGACAGGTCGGTGGGATGGGTGCGCGGAATGAGAAGAGCGGGCTCCTGCGTCGGATCAAGCTTCGCGCCACAGACTCCGGCCTGCGAAACCTTCGGCATTAACGGAATGGCTAGAGCTCTAGCCCATCCAGGTGTTAGGTAAGCGGTTAAAGCAGATTGCAGGAAGCAGAGAGGGTCCATTGCCCGGCCTTGTTCACGTGGTCGACGACGATGCCTCGTTTCGAACAGCGATCGAGCGTCGGCTTAAACTTGCGGGCTACGACGTCGCGACCTATGCATCCTCGCAGGACCTGCTCGATCATCTGCCCCGCGATGAGCTGCCGAGCTGCATCCTCCTCGATGTGCAGATGCCGGGCCTGAGCGGACCGGATCTACAGAAACGTCTTAGTGAGCTTGGATCGACCGTCCCGATCGTGTTTCTCACCGGACACGCCGATACCGCGACGACTGTGCGGGCGATCAAGGCCGGCGCCGAGGATTTCTTGACCAAGCCGGTATCGTCGGGGCAACTGATTGAAGCGATCGAGCGGGCCTTGTCACAACAGGAGACCGCGCGCGGGCTGCGCAGCCGGCTCGATTCGCGTCGCGCTCATGTCGCGTCGCTGACGCCACGCGAGCGGCAGGTGTTTGACCTCATTGTGCGTGGGAAGATCAACAAGCAGATCGCGTATGAATTGGGAACGACCGAACGCACGGTCAAAGCACATCGACACCAGGTGATGGAGAAGATGCAGGTGAGCTCGCTCGCGGAACTGGTTTCAACGGCGCAGCTGCTTGGTATGCTGGATCCCGAGAGCGGCTCACACGGCTAGGCGATAACTAATTCGCAGGTTCCCCTGTGACTTGCACCAAAGGTCAATGGAAATCTCCCTGAGAGGGGTATTTCAACAAGCCGACGTGTTGGCTCCCCGGGAGACGAAGAACCGCGAGGCGCTTGACGCGTTCACGCAAGTCCATCGTGTTCTGCCAAGCTTTCCCTGTATGGAGTTGAGCCACTTGCAGCGCCGCAAGTCCATTTTCGTTGTCGATGATGACCCTTCCATGCGCAGGAGCATGAAGCGGCTGCTGCAGGAGCACGGCTTCGAGGCAAAGCTGTTCGAATCCGCCGAGGCGCTGGTAAATCATGACAACTTTCAGCAGGCATTCTGTATCATTCTGGATATCAATCTGGATGGAGAATCTGGAATTGATTTGCGACGCTGGCTTGCGGAACAGCAGGTCCAGGTTCCGATTGTCTTTGTCACCGGCAACGACACTCACGAAAGCCGCGCGGCGGCAATTGCATCGGGATGCATCGCCTATTTGACCAAGCCCTTTGCCGCGGCCTCGCTCATCGAGAGTGTGGAGAGAGCCTGGGGCAGCTAGGCTGGACAAGTCAGCTGCGCGCTATTCGTCGATCTGCTGGTCGAACGTTTGGGCCGGCGGCCCCTTGTGAGCAGATGCGAACTGAGCAAGTGGCAGGGAGGCGGTAACCGACAGCATGTTGGGGTCGACAACCTCCAGCGCGAGCGTCTTGCCCGTTTCCATCTCCCTTATCAGGCCGGGTTTTGCCACATCGGCGGCTATGCAGGCGTTGTTCAGGCACCATGTGTACGGTACGGCATAGGTGTTGCCTTTGTCGACCGTGAGCTTGACGGGCACCTGGACAAACATGCCGACCGGCACGAACATCTGGAGCCGTGCCGTGCGGTCGCCCTCACGTTCGATCAAGTCCAACCGAACCGCCGTCTGCCCCGTGTCGAACGTGCCGGTGATCGAGGTCCGGCACACGGTCTTGGCGCCGCCCGGCTTGAAGCATAGTTTTCGCCAGTCGCCGTATTTGATATCATTCGCCATGCGCTGCCCCCGCGGTGAAATCTCGGCGGAGGCCGGCATGGTGGTGGTGGCGACGAGCAGCAGAAGCGCGAACTGCGCGGTCGCGTGATTGCGTGTCATCCGGATGGATTGACGATGTGAGCGTGCCATTGTGTCGCCTCCGGAAATCGAGCGCGTCGTCTATTTGATCTCGTCGAGAAATCTGCTCACGAGTGGCGACCAGATCGGAATGGCATCCGGCGAGCCGACGAAGAAATGCCCCTCATCGCCGAACGGCGGAACCAGATGGTATTGCGCCTTGCCCCCGGCCGAGGTGAAGGCCTCATGCATCCGCTTCGACAACGCGGGGCCGAAGAACGTGTCATTTTCGATATAGATCCACAGCATCGGCACCCGGGAGGTGCGACCGAAATCCATCGTCGCCTCGACCAGTTTATCCGGGGCGCAATTATTGTTCGGCTTGCCGCCGACACGCCCACCGCGGCCAGCGGCAAAGGTGATGATCGCTCCGATCTGCGGCGGGTTCATGCTGGAAAGCGCGATGGATGCCCAGCCGCCCGCAGACTGACCGACAACGACGACATCCTTCGGTGTGATGCGTTTTTCGGCAGCCAGGAAATCGATGATCCAGAGGTCGACCTGTGCCACCGCGAGGCCGGCGTCATGGAAATTGGGATTGGAGCACTTGCCGACCTTGGAAAAGAACGGTCCATAGAGTCCGCGTTCGGGAATATCGATGGCTGAGGCGCCGTAACCGGTGCCGAGGGGAGCGACCACGAAGTGGCCGCGCCTTGCGAACCATTTCGCCGCGTCGCGGAACTCGACGAGTGGAAAGAAGCTGCGCTGTCTAGGGTCGAGCGATACGCCGTGGTTCATGATTGCGAGCGGGAACGGGCCATCGCCGACGGGTCGAACGACGTAGGCGAACATCGGCAACGGTAACGGCAATGCCCACACTTCCTCCTGGATGCGGCGCGACGCGGCCTCATTGTCGGCCCATGACGGTGCAATCAAGGAGGACGCAAGCAGCTGCACGACCACCAGTAGCGGCTGGATCCATGTCCGTGGCTGCATTTCGTCCTCCCTCAGCCAACAAAGGTGCAGGCTACGATAATCGGCCCGAGCACGGTCAGAACCACATTGCCGACGGCGTAAGGCACGGCAACGCCGAGCACCGGCGTCTGGCTCTCGGCGATCTCGCAAGCCCCGGTCACGGCTGCATCGACCGTCATGGCGCCGGCGAGGGCTCCACAGGTGATGACCGGGTTCATGCGCAGGACGTGATAGGCAAACAGCGTCGCGACGACCAGCGGCACCAGTGTGACCACGAGGCCCATGCCGACCAGCAACAGGCCGTGCGCCTGGATCGCGACCCAGGCGGCGTGACCGTTGGCCAGGCCGATCGCCGCGATGAATCCACCGAGGCCGAGATCGCTCAGCGTCTGCTGCGCGGCCGGCGGCATTGCGCCCATCGTCGGCCGGCGCGAGCGCAGCCAGCCACAGAGGAGACCCGCGATCAGTGCGCCGCCACCGCCGCCGAGCGTCAGCGCGATGCCGCCGACCTTGAAGCTGACGAGCCCGGCCAGCAGCCCGGCGGCAATACCCGCCGCAAGGAAGGCAATGTCAGTACGGTCGCCGGAGCGCACGATCTGCCCGACCTGCTTCGCCGCGCGCTCGATGTTGCGGGTGCTGCCGACCAGCGTCATGACGTCACCGACATAGACACGCGTGTCCGCGCTCAGCGGGGCTTCGCGCCCATGCCGCGTCAGGGCGCGCAAAAACACACCGCGTGCATCGCCGCCGATGCGATCGGCCACATCCCGGATGGATCGGCCGTGGAGGTTGCGGTTGTCCACCAGCACGTCAAGCACATTGCCGGGGATCGCCTTCAGGATCTCGTCGGCATCGATCTCGGTGCCGATGATCGGCTTGGCGGCGACAATGGCGGCAGTTCGACCGGCGATGACGATGTCGTCGCCAGCCTCGAGCACGGTGTCCAGACGCGGTTCGATATCGGCGCCCTGGCGCACGATCCGTTCGATCACCGTGCGGCTGCCGATGTCCTCCTCGATCGCCTTGACGGTTCGGCCGGCCGCAGCCGTGACGCGATAGGCGCGAGCCTGGAACTTGCGATAGGATAGGTTCTCGGTCTTCGGCGGCGCGCCACCTGAAAGCTCGACCTCCAGCTTTTTCGCCTCGTCCTTGAGATTGACCCCCATCAGTTTCGGCGCCGCGAAGGGGACGTAGAGCAGTGTCAGAATGTAGCCGAGCACATAGGTGACGGCATATCCCGCTGCGATATTCGCTTCCTGTTGCTCCAGCACGGTCTTCGGCAATCCGAGCTGCGCCAGCGCGCCCGAGGCCGTGCCGATCACGGAAGACTGCGTCAGCGCGCCAGCCGCAAGCCCGGATGCCGTGCCGGGATCGAGCTTGAGGGCGAACGCAAAGGCCAGCACGATCACGAGACCAGTCCCGCCGAGCACGAGCGCCATGGCAACTTGGGCCAGGGTGCGGACACTCAACGAGGCGAAAAACTCCGGTCCGGATTTGTAACCGATCGTGAATACGAAGAGACTGAACAGCACGATCCTCAGCAGCGCGGGGAACGTAAAGGTGCCGAGTTGTCCGATCAGGACGGACACGATCAGGATGCAGGCCGTGGTGCCGATCGCGAAGCCGTGGATCTTGAGGCGTCCAAGCATGGTGCCGATGGCAACCGCAAGCAGCAGGAAGATCTCCGGAGCGGTGGAAATGATCCACCTGACAGTGTCCATGATCGCAAATTCCCGGGCGCAACGATTGCCGTCGAATTCGCGCCCGGGAACCGGGCGACTGCTTGATTTAGATCAAGCCCAAGCCATCATCGCTGCGGCGTCTTTTGGCCGATGCAGGATCTGCGACATCCGAAGTCCGCGCCATGAGCACTGTGGATCTAGCTGCGAGCGCATCGTTGCGGCGCGATGAGACGCTTGAGGTCGCGCTGCTGCTCGCCTTCGCCGGCGGCTATCTCGACGCCTACACCTGGATGATCCACGGCGTCATGGCGAATGCCCAGACCGCCAATCTGGTCCTGCTCTGGGTCTATGGTTCGGTGGGCAATTGGGCCGCGGCGCTCCATTTCGTGCCGCCGATCCTGTCATTTGCGATCGGTGTCTTGGTTGCGGCATGGCTGCGCCACGCGACGGGAGATCGGGCCAGCGTCATCAGCACGCTGATCGAGATCGTGCTTCTGATCGCAATCGGAATCCTGCACAACCGGCTGCCCGATCTTGCGGGCACGCTGGGCATTTCCTTTGTCGCGGCGATGCCGACCGCAATTTTCACCAAGGTCGAAGGCGTGGTCTACAGTTCGGTGATGATCACCGGTAACATGCGCCAGGCGATTGAGGGTGCGTTTGCGGCGGTCGTCGGCGGAGGTCCGCCGGGACCGCTTCGCCGCTCGGGCATGTTTGCAGCGCTGTGCGTCATGTTCGGCGTGGGAGCGGCGGTCGGGGCCTTCGCGACAAAGTCCTTTCCGAACCTGGCGCTCGGCATGCCCGTGATCGCCTTGCTGATCGTGTTGCTGCGCTGCGAGGTGGATCGCAGCGAGGCCCGCGCATGAGCGCCCCGTCTGGGCTGCAGGGGAGCTGGTTGCGGTACTTTCCGCCGTCGAGCTGGCTTGCGACCTATCGCAGGTCGTGGTTGCCATCGGATGCTGTCGCCGGCGTCACGCTTGCCGCTTACGCAATTCCGGTATCGCTGGCCTACGCCGCGCTGGCCGGGCTGCCGCCGCAGGTTGGGATCTACGGCTACATGCTCGGCGGCTTCGGTTACGCCTTGTTGGGCTCGTCGCACCAGCTTGCGGTCGGCCCGACTTCGGCAATCTCGCTGATGATCGTGGGCACGGTAGGGCCGCTCGCCGCGGGCGATCCGGTGCGTTATGGGCAAATTGCAAGTCTTGCTGCCTTCGCGGTCGCGGTGTTGTGCCTCATCGCCTGGCTGTGCAAGCTCAGCGTCCTCGTCCGTCTGGTCAGCGACAGCATTCTCGTCGGCTTCAAGGCTGGCGCCGGGCTCACCATCATCATGAGCCAGCTGCCGAGCCTGTTCGGTGTTGCCGGTGGCGGCCATGACTTCTTCGAACGCGGCATTGAGCTCGCCGGGCAGCTCGGTGACGTGAATCCGCTGGTGCTCGCCGTCGGTCTGGTGGCATTCCTGCTTCTGCTGACCGGCGAGCGGCTGCTCCCCGGTAGGCCGGTCGGGATCGCGGTTGTGGCGCTGGCGATCGCGGTGGCAACCGCGCTCGGTCTGCCGGCTCTCGGCGTGCCCGTGACGGGAAGAATCCCCCAGGGCCTGCCGGTGCCTGGCTTGCCCACGTTCGGCCTGCTGGAGTTCGACGATCTCTTTCCGCTTGCCGCCGGATGTGTGCTGCTCGCCTACATAGAGGGTGTTTCGGCGGCTCGGAGCTTCGCCGCCAAGCATGGTGACAGCCTTGACGTCAGGCAGGAGTTCTTGGGCCTCGGTGCGGCCAATCTCGCTACGGCCTTAGGTCATGGCTATCCTGTGGCTGGCGGGTTGTCGCAATCCGCCGTCAATGACAGCGCGGGTGCCCGCACACCGTTGGCGCTGGTCATTTGCTCTGGGACGCTGGCGCTGTGTCTCTTGTTCTTCACAGGGCTACTGACCAATCTGCCCAAGGCGGTGCTGGCCGCCATCGTCTTTGCCGCCGTGTACCGGCTCGTCGACATCCGTACGTTGGCGCGGATGTGGCGCGTCAGCCGCATCGATTTCTACGCGGCGGTGATCGCATTGGTATCCGTCCTGCTGCTCGGCATCCTGCAAGGTGTCCTGCTGGCGTCGATCGCCTCCATCTTCCTGCTGCTGGCGCGCGCGTCACAGCCGAATGTGGCATTTCTCGGCAGGCTCCCGGGCAGCGGCCGGTATTCCGACAGCGCCAGGCACGAGGACGTGGAGCCGCTGGTTGGAATCATCGCGTTCCGCCCCGAAGCCTCGCTGCTCTATATTAATGCCGAGATGATCCTGGAGGTCGTTCTGAATGCGCTCCAGAGGTCGTCGGATGTCAGGCTCGTTGCCTGCGACCTCTCGGCGTCGCCCTACATCGATCTGGCCGGCGCGCATATGCTCCGGAATCTCCACGACGAACTTGCGTCACGCCATGTCGCGTTCTGCATCGCCGGCGCGCATGCGCAATTGCGCGATTTGCTGCGCGCCGAGGGGCTCGCCGAGAGGACCGACAGCGGGCAATGGTTGCGTTCGCTCGACAACGTGCTCGGCGACAACCAGGCCAGATAGCGCCCGGGACATTTGCCGATCTCCGGCGCGACTTTCGTTCAGTCGCGCGTCCGTGTTGCATCGCGAAGCGTGCACGCTGCTCGCAGGCCGACTGATTTCATGCGCGACCGTTGACTTGGATCAATGGAGCTCTCCCGCGCGATACCCACGATCCGCCATCACCTTCGCCTCAAGAGCCAAGGATGGGGAGAGACATGCCCAAGGACGCCAAGCCTGCGCAGCAGCGCATCGATCAGTTCTTCTCCGGGCCCGGCGGACGGGCGGACAATTGGCGCGATCTGGTCGACGCGGCCAAAGCATGGTCCCGCGGCGGAGACCGTGCGAAGTATGACGCTGCGCTGGCCGATCTCTTCGTGACGGAGGAATTTCACGGCTATCCTGGCCTGCAGCTCATGGCAGCCTTGCGGGAGGCAGCCACGACTGGCGATGCGGCAACTTCGCTGGCGCTCGCCACGCGGTTGACGCAGGCCCTGACGACGAGATCCTTCCGTCAGCATGCGGGCGACTGGAATACGAATGACGAAGGCAACGGCGAGACGCCCGATCTGGTGCCGCAGATGTTCGGTCCGCACGCGGCGCGCCGTCCCTATTTCGAGACGCTGATCGTCACCGGCCTCACGTCCGGCAGTTGGCCCGCACTCGCCAACGAATGGCGCAAGCTTCGGCGTCCGGTTGATCAGTTTGTCTACGAGCCGGTTATCGTCGGCAGCCTCGAGGACGCCTTCTGCGCCACGATCCTGAACCCGAACCTCGCAGCCGTCGTCATCAACGAAGGCTTCGCGCTACGCTCACGTCACGACGCGCCCGTGCTCCGCCCCCTGACTTCGTCGGCGGGATTGAAGGACGAGTCCGACGCTTCGGCGCTGCGGCTCGCCCATATCATCAAGCACGTCCGCCCCGAGCTTGACCTCTATCTGATGTCCAATCGCAACGTGGAGGAGATGGCCGGAAATCCCGAGGCCGATGTCGTCCGCCGGATCTTCTATTCGGTCGAGGAACTGCTTGAGCTGCATCTCTCGATCCTTGAAGGCGTGCAGGATCGCTACGACACGCCGTTCTTCGACAATCTGAAGAAATATGCGCAGCGTCCGATCGGAACGTTCCATGCGCTGCCGATCGCGCGCGGCAAATCGGTCTTCAAGTCGGACTGGATCCGCGACATGGGCGAGTTCTACGGCCTGAACCTGTTCCTGGCCGAAAGTAGCGCAACCACCGGCGGCCTGGACAGCCTGTTGGAGCCGACCGGCAACATCAAGAAGGCGCAGGACAAGGCCGCGCGCGCGCTTGGCGCCGATCGCGTATTCTTCGTGACCAATGGCACCTCGACGTCGAACAAGATGGCGGTGCAGGCGCTGATCGGGCCGGGCGATATCGCCATCGTCGATCGCAATTGCCACAAATCGCATCACTACGGGATGGTGCTGGCCGGCGCGCAGCCGCTCTATGTCGAAGCCTTCCCTATGACGGAATATTCGATGTACGGCGCCGTGCCGCTGAAGACCATCAAGCAGGCTTTGTTGAGCGCTAGGGCCGACGGCCGGCTCGACCGCGTCAAGCTGCTGGATCTGACCAACTGCACTTTCGACGGCCACATCTACAATACCCGCCGGGTGATGGAGGAGTGCCTTGCCATCAAGCCCGACCTGATCTTCCTGTGGGACGAGGCCTGGTTCGGCTTCGCGCGCTTCTCGCCGTTCCTGCGACGGCGCACCGCGATGGGCGCCGCTAGCGAGATCGAAGCCTGGATGCGCGATCCGAGATCGGTCGCGGCCTACGAGACGCAGCAGGCCGAGCTCGGCAAGAGTCCTTCGGACCAGGTGCTGCTCAAGACCCGGCTGATCCCCGATCCACGTCAGATTCGCCTTCGCGTGTACCAGACCAATTCGACCCACAAGTCGATGTCGGCGATCCGGCAGGGCTCGATGCTGGCGGTCAAGGACGTCGAATTCCACACGGTCGAGCAGCAGTTCAAGGAAGCCGTGTTCACGCACGCCTCCACCAGTCCGAACCAGCAGCTGATCGCGAGCCTGGATGTCTCGCGGCGCCAGATGGAGCTGGAGGGTTACGGTCTCGTGGCCAATGCGATCGAGATCGCGCTGGCCATCCGACAGGCAGTCAACACCAATCCGCTGATCTCGAAATATTTCCGTATCCTCGGTGCCGACGCCATGGTGCCGGCGCAATATCGCCAAAGCGGGTTCACCGATTATCTGGCGGCCGGCACGAACTGGGCGAGTGCCCTTAAGAGCCTGGACGACGACGAGTTTTGCCTCGATCCAACCCGCATGACGCTGGTGTGCGGCACAGCCGGCTTCGACGGCACGCAGTTCAAGGGCATCCTCGCGAACGACTACAACATCCAGGTCAACAAGACCTCGCGCAATTCGGTGCTGCTCCAGTCCAACATCAACAACACGCGCAGCGACGTGGCACATCTCGTCAGGGTGCTGGCGGAGATCGCCGGCGAGGTCGACCGTGGCCTGACCCAGGGCGGAGCCAATGCGAAGAGGGCCTTCGAGGCGCGGGTCAAGAGCTTGATGACCGACGTGCCCGACTTGCCGAACTTCTCGCACTTCCACCAGAGCTTCCGCGGCGACGCCGGCGCCAAGACCAACGAAGGCGATATCCGCAGCGGCTTCTACGCGGCCTATGACGCGGCTGGTTGCGAATTCATTCGCCTCGCCGACCCCGAGATCGACCGGCGCCTGAAGGCCGGTCCCGACCTCGTCTCGGCCAGTTTCGTGATCCCGTATCCGCCGGGCTTCCCGATCATGGTGCCGGGACAGGTCATCACCCAGGAAACCATCGACTTCATGCGGAAGCTCGATGTGAAGGAGATCCATGGCTACGACGCCAAGGAAGGCCTGAAGCTCGTGCGGGCCGAGGCCTTGGCGAAGATCGGCAGGCCCAAACCCGGCGCGCAGCCGAAGCTGAAGGCCGCCTCATAACAGGGGACAGAACATTTAGGTGGCGAGAACGGCCACCATGATCGATCCCCAGGTCGTGAGCAGGATGTTCGCGATGGGATAGGCGGGGGTGTAGCCCAGCACCGGCACAGGGCTTCCCGAGCGCTCCTGGAGGGCCGCCATTGCCGCCGTTACCGTCTACGCCCCGGTCGGAAGTTCCTGGCCGCCCCGGCTCAACGAGCGCAGATAGAGGCCGTGTGTCCAGTCCTGCTGCGAGGCCTCTTGCAGGTTCATGCCCGCGAGCTTGGCGTTGATCAGGAACACGTCAGCGGAGATCAAGGGAATGTCGAGCAGTTCCCTGTCTTCGACCTCCTCGGCGCGGGAGCCGATCAGCTCCACGATGATCTGGCGCGGCGCCGATATCGTGATGATGTCGCCGGGCGCGAGGATGGTGCCGGGCTCCGCTTGGAGTACGCGTTCTCCACGGCGGATCCGATGGATGAACAGGCGATGCTCCGGGCGAGCCTCGGCGGCCGCAACTGTCGATCCGATGAGGGGAGAGTGCTCGTCGAGGCGATAGGCGCGCAGCTCGAACTTTCGCCACGCGGATGCCAGACCGGGCTTGGCGCGGCTCATCCCCAGCGACCGCTCGAGCTTGAGCGCCTCGTCCCGCAGGTCGATCTTCAGGAGTGCCGGTGCGACCACCGTGCACCACATGATCACGCCTGCATAGCCAAAGATGTAGCAGACCGCATCGGCTACCGCGATGTGCGAGATATAGAGGGCGCGCTGCGCCTCGGGCACGGCGAGGCCGTTGACCGCGTCGGTCGCCGTCCCCATCGCCGCGCTTTGGCTGAGCGACCCCGACATCAGCCCTGCCGCAAAGCCGGGATCGAGCCCGAGTATCCTGCCCACGGCGATTGCGGCCGCAAGGCCGGTGAGGCACACGACGACGGCGAGCAGCACCGGCTTCAGCCCGTCGCGCTTCATCGCCTGCACGAATTGCGGACCGACGGAATAGCCGACGCCGAACAGAAACAGCAGAAACAGGAAGGATTTGGTCATGCTGGAAACAGGCACATGCGCGAAGTCGCCGACCACGAGGCCAGCGAACAACGCGCCTGTGACCGGGCCCAGACTGAAGGCGCCGATCTTGAAGCTTCCGATCCAGTAGCCCGCGGCGATCACCAGGAACAGCGCGAGCTCCGGATAGCGGATGAGAAACTGTTCCAGCCAAGTCAGCATCTCGGGCCGCCGATTTCTACGTCATCAGGATTTCTACGTCATCAGCATGACGAGCACCATGCCCCAGATCGTCAGCAGCGTGTTTCCGACCGCGTAGGTGACGGTATAGCCAAGACCCGGAATCTGGCTCTTGGCGCGATCGTTGACCATACCGAGCGAGGCAGTCGTGGTCCGCGCACCGGAACAGCATCCAAGCACGATGGCGTCATGGAAGCGGAACACGTATTTGCCGACATACATTGCGAGGATCAGCGGCGCGGTCGTCGCCACGACGCCCCACAGGAACAGGCCGAAGCCGAGCGCCTTCAGGCCGGCAACGAAGCCCGGTCCCGATGAGATACCAACTATGGCAATGAAAACGTTCAGGCCGACGGAGTTCATGAACCAGACAGTCGGCGAGGGAATCCGGCCGAAGGTCGGCCGCACCGACCGCAGCCAGCCGAAGAACAGGCCCGAGATCAGCGCTCCGCCGGAGGTGGATAGCGTCAGCGGCACGCTACCGATCTTGTAAACGATCGCGCCGACCAACGCGCCGATGGCAATAGCAGCGCCGATGAAGGCAACGTCGGCCATATCGGTTGCCCGATCCGGCCGGCCAAGCATCTTTGTCGCGGCTGCGACATCGGGCGTGCGTCCAACAATGGTGACGATGTCGCCCCGATTCAGCTTGGTGTTGGGAAGGATGGGGATCTCGACCGCGATCGCGCCCCTCGTGATCTTGCGCAGGAACACGCCGCGCGCCGCCGGGGCCTTCGCCAGCTGCTCGAGCGTCTTGCTGTCGACGTCCTTGCTGGTCACGTAGACATCGACGCCTTCGATCGGCATCGCGAGCAGCTCGCGATCGTCGACTTCCTCCGCCTGTTCGCCGATGAGCTGGACCAGCACGTCGCGCCGGCCTGCCACCGCCACGACGTCGCCGGCGTGAATCACGGCATCGGAGGTGGCATCGACGATCTTCCCCTCCTGTCGCAGCCGCAGGATGAACACCCGTTGATCCGGGATCAGCGCTTCGGCCTCCTGCACCGTCTTCCCCACCGCCGGCCCGCGCTCGCGAACGCGAAATGCACGGACGTCGAACTGGTGCCACGCGGTGCCTGGGCCGCCCAACTGCTTCTTGCCGCCGTACTCCTCCTCATATCTTTTGCACGCCGCCTCGAGATCGATGCCGAGCAGGGCCGGGCCAAGCAGAGCGAGAACGATCGCGGATCCGACGGTGCCGAAGATATAGGTGACGGCGTAGGCGACGGGCATCCCGTCGAGGATTTTCTTCGTCTCTTCCGGCGACAGCCCGAGCCGGTTGATGGCGTCGGTGGCGAGACCCATGGACGCCGAAATCGTCTGGGAGCCGGCATAAAGTCCCGCGGCCGAACCGACATCGTAACCGGCAATCTTCGCCGCGACATACGGGGCGAGAAGGCAGAACACGCACACGACGGCGGCGAAGATCGCCTGAGGAACGCCGTCCTGCGCGATGCCGCGCACGAATTGCGGCCCGACTCCGTAGCCGATGGCAAACAGGAACATCAGGAAGAAGAACGGCTTGAGCGGGCCTGTAATCGTGATCCCGATCTGGCCGATGATAACAGCGGCAATCAGCGTCGCGGTGACGGCCCCCAGTCCCAGGCCCTTGTAGGTGAAGGAGCCGAAATAGTAGCCCAAGGCCAAGGACAGGAAGATCGCGATTTCCGGATAGCTTTTGAGCGTATGAAAGAACCAGTCAATCATGATGTCACCCATTCATGCCGTCGGCTCGCGCGGCCGCTTCGCTTCGGCGCGGATCGAAGAGCCGACGACGAGAGCTGAAGCCGTATCGATCTGGATGAAGCGAGCCGCCCGAACGGGTCATGTTGATCTATGTCAAGCGCGCTGGGCCTCGTGGCACCTGCGATACCGCCAGCGAAATCATCCTGCTGCGTTGCGACGTGGCGGCGATCCGGAGCGCTCTCGTTGCCCGGACGTTGAGGTAGATCAATGGAGGTCACCCGACGCCGATCATCCTGAGCGCGAACTCGCAGGTGAGGGGAGCCTGGTCCACCTCGTTTCAACAGCTCGCACAGCTCGGGAGCGTCACATGGCCGACATCATGACCCTGAAGAAATTCGAGGCGCTGAGCCCGTTCGAGATCAAGGACGAGCTGATCAATCTCGCCAAGGCGACATCGAAACGGACTCAGGCCGCGTTCCTGAACGCCGGCCGCGGCAATCCGAACTGGGTGGCCACCACACCGCGCGAAGGTTTTTTCCTGCTGGGCCAGTTCGCGATCACCGAAAGCAAGCGGGTCATGGAGCACCCGGCCGGGATTGGCGGCATGCCGCAGGCGAAGGGCATTGCGGCACGCTACGAGGCCTGGCTCGCCAAGCATTCCGACATGCCAGGCGCGAGCTTCCTGTCGGACATGCTGCCCTTTGCCGTCAAGAAATTCGGCTTCGAGCCGGACGCCTTCGTCCACGAACTCGTCGATTCCATCATCGGCGACAACTATCCGGTGCCGGACCGCATGCTGGTGCACAACGAAAAGATCGTGCACGAATATCTGATGTGGGCGGTTTGCGGTGAGCCGCGGCCGGCCGGCAAGTTCGACATCTATGCGGTCGAGGGCGGCACGGCGGCGATGTGCTACCTCTTCAAGTCGCTGAAGGCCAACCGCCTGCTGCTTCCCGGCGACACCATCGCGCTGGGAACGCCGATCTTCACCCCTTACATCGAGATGACGCATCTGGAGGATTACGACCTCAAGGTCGTCCAGATCAGGGCGCCGCAGGAAAACAAATTCCAGTTCACCGACGATGAGATCAAGAAGCTGGAGGACCCGAAGATCAAGGCCTTCTTCATTGTCAATCCCGCCAATCCCTCCGGGATGGGGGTCAGCCCGGAGACCATCGCCAAGCTCGGCAACCTGGTCAGGACCAAGCGACCCGACCTGATGCTGCTCACTGATGACGTCTACGGGACCTTCGTCCATGGCTTCCGCTCCCTGCTGGGCGAGCTCCCGCTCAACACCATCGGTGTCTATTCCTATTCGAAATATTTCGGCTGCACCGGGTGGCGTCTCGGCGCCATCGCCATTCATGAGGACAACATCTTCGACAAGATGATCGCGAAGCTGCCCGACGACGCCGTGAAGGCGCTCGACAAACGCTACGGGCCGCTGACGCTGGAGCCGCGCAAGCTGAAATTCATCGATCGCATCGTTGCCGACAGTCGCGACGTCGCGCTCAATCACACGGCCGGCCTGTCGCTGCCGCAGCAGGTGATGATGAGCCTGTTCTCTCTCGCGGAGATGATGGACGCGAAGAAGGCCTATCAGGCCGCCTGCATGGAGATCGTCAACAAGCGCCTGTGGGCGCTGCTCGACGGCCTCGGGCTTGCCGACAAGCTGTCGCCCAATCCGAACTACGACGCCTATTACGGCCTGATCGATTTCGAGTTCTGGGCGCGGAAGAACATCGGAGACGAAGCCGTCGACTATCTGAAGAAGCACATCCACCCGCTCGATCTCGCGTTCCGCTTGGCGGAAGCCCACGGGATCGTGCTCTTGAACGGCGGCGGCTTCGATGCCCCCGAATGGTCGCTGCGTGTGTCGCTGGCAAACCTTCCGGACGATGTCTACGACGATATCGGACGGGGTGTTCGTAGCATTGCGCGTGGCTATCGGGACGCCTACGAGGCGGCCAAGGCCGGCTCGAAGTAACGGCGAACCAATGGGGGTGCCGGTCGATCCGGATCACTCCGATATCAAGCCAAAGGGGAACGAAAGTCATGAGATACACTGCCATCGCCGCCGTCTTGATTGCTGCGTCCGCCGCCGTTGCCGGCTTCAGCACGCCGTCGCGTGCCGAGACCGGACAGGTGGCAGTCGTGTTCACCAAGGGCGGCTTCATCGTCGGCGTCGGCGGTGGCGAAGGTGTTCTGCTCCTTCGGGGTAAGAAATATCCCTTTACCGTATCCGGCATGAGCGTCGGCTTCACGATCGGTGCCTCGACCACCAAGCTGGTTGGCCGCGCCCTCAATTTGAGGGGACCGGCATCCATCGAGGGCTCCTACGCGGTGGGCGGAGCGGGCGGCGCCATTGCGGCGGGTGCGGGAGCCGTTCAACTGCAGAATGCCAACGGCGTGATCCTGCAGCTCAGCGGTCCGAAGGTCGGCGCCGAAGTGTCGGCTGCCGTGGGTGGTGTGACCATACGTTTGAAATAGACGCGAAGCGATCGGGCCGCCTCAGCGCGGCGTGATGCGCGCGGTCGAGGGGCGGCGTCCCTCCTGATCGAGCCAGGGAGTCGCCGGACATATTGCCATTGGGTGCCGTCCGCGATTTCGCGAGGCATCGTCGAAGGGCGGATCACGGCACCCTAATATCGAGGGAGGACTAGCCATGCTTCGTTATCTTCTCGCAGCTGTTGCGGCTTTCGTTCTTCTCACCGCTACTCTCATCCCCGATGATGCCTACGCCCGTCGTGGCGGCGGTGGTGGCGGTTATCGCGGCGGTGGAGGAGGCATGCGGGCCGGGGGCTTTCACGGTGGCGGCTATCGTGGCGGCGCGGTTCACGCCGGACGGATCCACGGCGGTGGCGGGCGCGGCTATCGCGTCGGAGGCCCACGACCGAGCCATCCGATCGCCGGTCGTCCGGGCCGTCCAGGTTACCCCGTTGCCGGTCGGCCAGGCCGCCCGGTCGCCGGTTATCCCCGCTACGGCTACCGCGGCGCAGCCTACGGTGCCGCCGCCGGGGCCGCCGCAATCGGAGCCTATGGATACTACAACAACAACTACAACAATGGCTGTTATCAGGACACCTACGGCAATTGGGTCTGTCCGCAGTATCCTAACCAGTATCGATACTGAGAACGCGCTGCTGACGGTCGGGACGGTGGTCCGTCAGCGGTGAGGGTTCCGGCGTCGAGCGATCATCGCGCGGCCCGATCCTCGTCAATATCGTTCAGCGACGAAATTCATCCCGCGCAAGCTTGCCTGGTCATTGTAGCGGCCCTTGTCCGAGCGCCTCGGCAATTTGACCTTGTCCTTCTTGATGCGCTTGCAGGGAATTGACTTCAGCACATGTGCGATACAATTCAGCCTTGCGCGGCGTTTGTCGTCGGAGCGGATGATGTACCATGGCGCGTGCTTGGTGCTCGTCTTCCTGAGCATCAGGTCGCGGGCCCGCGAATAGTCGTACCAGCGCCGATAGGATTCCAGATCCATCGGGCTCAACTTCCATTGCCGCACCGGATCGTCGATGCGGGCCCTGAAACGGCGCTCCTGCTCGTCCATCCCCACTTCCAGCCAGATCTTGATCAGGATGATGCCGCCGTCGATGACGTATTTCTCCATCTGCGGACAGAGCGAGAGAAAGCGCTCGTGCTCGGCGGGCGTACAGAACCCC
This sequence comes from Bradyrhizobium sp. B025, assembly GCF_042257955.1. Taxonomy (NCBI): domain Bacteria; kingdom Pseudomonadati; phylum Pseudomonadota; class Alphaproteobacteria; order Hyphomicrobiales; family Nitrobacteraceae; genus Bradyrhizobium; species Bradyrhizobium sp. B025. Next base: position 3,117,893 of record NZ_CP170150.1, read on the forward strand.
ATCACATACTCGACGCCGGCGCGGTTGTACCAGCTCCGGTCGAAGATCACGATCTCGCCGCCGGCGGGAAACTGCTGCATGTAGCGCTGGAAGAAGAGCTGCGTCTTCTCTCGGTCGGATGGCGCCGGCAATGCAACCACGCGGAACACGCGCGGGCTGACTTTTTCGGTGATGGCCTTGATCGTACCGCCCTTGCCGGCGGCGTCGCGGCCTTCGAACAGGATGATGACCCGTAGCTTGTTCGCTCGGACATAGTCCTGGAGATGACACAGCTCGACCTGGAGCTTCTCCAATTCCTTCTCGTAGTCCTTGCGCTTCATCCGCTCGGCAGGCTTGTCCTTGGCCATGCTCGCCCTTTCGCCGTCAGGTCTCAGCTGGCGGTCCCGCGCTCAATCACCCCAGGAAATCGTGATGCCGATGTCCCCCGGCACGCCGCCGGGAAAATCGATGATCTGGTAGGCGATGCGATAGCCGCGTGGCTTCAGATGGTCGGTCCAGAGTTGGAAGATTTCCTTCGGGATGCCGGTCAACGTGCTTTCCCAGCCCTTCTCCATCTGATTGATGGCGCGGCCCTTGTCGGTGCATAGCGTGTTGGGGAAGCGATAGACCTGAACCTCGGTCAAGCCATTTCGCACCGCACGCTGGATGATGGTCGAGGCGAGCTTGACCTTCTCCTCTTCGGTCTTGCCAGAAGGCTTGCTGAGGCGTTCAATCAGGGCCCGTTTCTCGGCTTCGGCGGCGGCGGCAAGCCGCGCATATTCGTCCGCCTTCTCGGCCTCCTTGAGGGCTGCTTCCTTGCGGATCTGCGTGGCACTGGGGATGAGGTCATCGATGCCGGGCATGGCGGGCGGCTCCTGTTGGGCTGTTGCGCGTCGGCTTTCAGGCGAGGCTAGGTAGGGCCGCTCAAGGTCCGTTGATTCAGATCAAGCAATTGCGAGACCCGGTACCGACACTGCATTCGCCGCATTGACGTGAACACGCGGGCCGAAAGGGAGAGACCGTTGAGCGAGCAGCTTCATCCGATGGCCCCGCATCATCTGCCGTTCTATCTCGCGCCGGGAAGCGGGGTGGACACGCTGATGGTCGTGATGGGCATCTTCCTGATCGGTACCGTGCTCTGGGTTGGCACGCTTTATTGGAAACTGCACAGCCTGCCCGAGCGGATGGCGCACAAGTCACAGAAGCTGCAATTCGAATTCGTAGCCGTGCTCGGCCTGATCTCGCTCTTTACCCATATGCATATCTTCTGGGTGGCGGGCCTGTTGCTTGCGCTGATTGATCTCCCCGATTTCGGCACGCCGCTGCGCAGCATTGCCGGCTCCGTTGAGAGGATTGCTGACGCAACGCCGGGCGAAGCAGGCGACGTGGTGGCCGAGTCCCGATCGGACGCCGGGGCCGGTATACCGCCGACGGGGAAATCCGGTCCCGCGAAGGAGAAGGAGCACAGCCATGTTTGAGCTCATGTTCTGCTCTCTCCTCACGATCCTGCCCGACTATCTCTACCGCCGCTATGCCCAGGGCAAGCGCTTCGGCAAGGAGATCACATTCTTCTCAATCTGGTACGAGCTGAGATGGGGCATCACGGGCTGCCTGATGCTGACGGTGTCGCTCATCACCATGATCTTCTACTTCCATCCTTCCACCACGTCGGCCGCGCTCTATTTCCGCACCGTGCCGATCCTGCCCGAAGGGGCGGGGCGGGTGGCCGAGGTCAAGGTTGGTTTCAGCGAACCGGTGAAGCAGGGTGACGTGCTGTTTACGCTCGACAGCTCCAGGCAGCGGGCCGCGTTCGAGACCGCCGCGCGCAAGGTCGCCGAGGTCGAAGCGTCCATGTTGGCGGCGCAATCCGACGTGGTCAGGGCCGAAGCTCAGATCCAGGAGGCCAAAGCCAATTATCAGCAAGCCAGGGATGAGCTCGACACCAAGTCCGACCTTCAGCGCCGCAATCCCGGCATCGTGCCGCAGCGCGACATCGAGAAGCTTCAGGTGCTGGTCGATCAGCGCCAGGCCGGCGTTGACGCGGCGACAGCCGTAAAGCAATCGGCGGCCTTGCAGGTCTCGACGCTCATTCCGGCGCAGAAGGCGAGCGCCGAAGCGGCGTTGGCTCAGGCCCAGGTCGATCTCGACAAAACCGTCGTTCGCGCCGGCGTAGACGGCCGTGTCGAGCAGTTCCTGGTCCGCACCGGCGACGTCGTCAACCAGTTGATGCGGCCGGCCGGCGTGCTGATCCCGGAAGGCGCCGGCCGCGGGGCCCTACAGGCGGGCTTCGGCCAGATCGAGGCGCAGGTGATGAAGGAAGGCATGCTCGCCGAAGCCACCTGCATTTCGAAGCCCTGGGTGATCATCCCGATGGTTGTGACGACGGTGCAGGACTACATCGCGGCCGGACAGTTCCGCTCCGGCGAACAGTTGATCGATCCGCAGAACATCGCGCGGCCCGGCACCATCCTGGTTTATCTCGAGCCGCTCTACAACGGCGGCCTTGACGGCGTGACGGCGGGCAGCAGCTGCATTGTCAACGCCTATACCAGCAATCACGAGGAGATCAGCGCAAAGGACACAGGCACCTTCCGCAAGATCGCGCTGCATGTGGTCGATGGCGTCGGCCTTGTGCACGCGCTGCTGCTACGTATCCAGGCGCTGCTGCTGCCGATCAAGACGCTCGTTCTGAGCGGACATTGATGCGGCGAGCCCCCCGCGGGCGCCGGCAAGGTTGACCTTGACTCCGCTGCCATGGCCGATTTCGACGAAATTACACCGGGCACACCGTCAGGAGCGAAGAAATGACCCAGTCGCGCAAATTCATCGTTTGCGCGTCCGCGGCACTCGCCCTTGCCGCGGGATTGTCCATGAATGGGACAAACCGTCTCGCTGACGGCGCCCTCTTCTCAGAGGCGCAGGCAAGAGTAGGGCGGCCGCTGACCCCCATGAGCTATGCCGGGGTGGCCCGTCGAACGACCCGACTGGCGGTGGCTGTTGGCGCAGCGGCGGGTGCGGCGGGAGCCTATTATGGCTCGTCCTGCGTGCAGGTCGTGGACGCCTACGCCCGGGTCACAACGCGCTGCTGATGCGATGGCGCGAGGAAGATTGGCGCCTGCACGATTTGCGCTAGAGTGTGGCCGGGAGGCGGTTACTCTCGTGGAGAAAGCATGAGCGGGCGCATCGCTATGGCCCCGATCAAGTCAAGCTGGCCGATCATCGTTGCACGTCTCAGTCTGTGTTTGCTGGTCTGGGGCGCAATGGTGCCGGCGGCCCTTGCCGCCGATCGCAACGAGCCAAAACGGCTCCTGCTGCTCCATTCCTTCGGCCGGGATTTTCGTCCTTGGAGCGAATATGCCCGGAGCATCAAGGCCGAGTTCGAACAGCAATCCTCGTTTGCGCTGGACATCCAAGAGCACACGCTTCTCTCAGCGCGGTTCAACAGTCCCGGACCGGAGGCGCCGTTCGTCGATTATCTGCGCTCGCTTTACCGGGCCAGTCCGCCCGACCTCGTGATGAGCCTCGGAGCGCCGGCGGCGCGGTTCGTTCAGAAATATCGCGAGCAGCTCTTCCCGGATACACCGCTGGTGATGACGGCGGTCGAGCAGCGGCTGGTGAACCGGGGGGCACTGACCCAAAACGATGTCGTCATTCCGGTTCGCAACGACTTCACAGCATTCTTCGGCAGCATTCTTCAGGTGTTGCCGGAAACCCGGACCGTTGCCGTCGTCATTGGCGCCTCGCCGCTGGAGAAGTTCTGGCTCGACGAAGTCAAACGGGAGGCTAAGCCCTTCGAGGACCGGTTCGAATTAATCTGGTACGCAGACCTGTCGTTTGAGGAGATATTGAAGCGCGCCTCCACGCTGCCTCCACATACGGTGCTGTTCTGGCAACTGATGTCGGTCGATGGTGTCGGCGTCGCCCACGAAGGTGATCTAGCATTGCGCCGGCTGCACGCGGTCGCCAACGGGCCGATCTTCTCCTATCAGGAAGCATTTTTTGGCCGCGAGACCGTCGGCGGCCCGATGCACTCGATATCCGAGTCCAGCAAGGCGACTGTCAGCGCGGCGCTTCGCATCTTCGCGGGCGAAAAGCCGGGCGACATCAAGATCGAACCGATCGGATTTGCCGCGCCGAGATACGACTGGCGCGAGATGCAGCGTTGGGGCATCAGCGAGAGCGATTTGCCGACGGGAAGCGAGGTTCTATTTCGCGAGCGGGGGCTCTGGGAGAGATATCGTTGGCAAATGGCAATGATCGCAGCAGCGTTCCTAGTCCAGGCCGGGCTGATCAGCGGGCTACTCCACGAACGTCGCCGGCGCCGTCTGGCGGACGTCGAGTCGCGGCAGCGCCTGGCGGAGCTCGCGCATCTCAGCCGCTATGCGGCCGCCGGGGAGATGACGACCTCCATCGCGCACGAGCTGAACCAGCCGCTCGGCTCGATCCTGACCAACGCCGAGACGGCGGAGCTCATGCTGAAGAGCGCCTCGCCGAACCTCGATGAACTCAGAGCCATCCTGGCCGACATCAGGCGCGACGATCAGCGGGCAAGCGAAGTGATTCGACGGCTGCGCAGCATGCTGAAAAAAACGCCCTTTGAAATTCGAGACATTGAACTAAACAATACCGTGCGGGATGTCATCGGGTTCGTCGCAGATGTGGCCAAGGGACGCGGCGTCGTGTTGAACTACCTTCCGGCGACGGCCGAACTTCGTGTCCGGGGCGATCCGATTCACCTGCAACAGGTTGTTCTCAATCTCGTTGTCAACGCCTTGGACGCGATGTCCGAAATTCAGACAGGCAAACGCGAAATCAACGTAACGACGAACGTTTCCGGTGCTTGGGCGGAGATCCGGGTTGGCGACACCGGCGCCGGCATCGCGACGGATGATCTCAAGAGCATTTTCAATCCATTTTTCACCACCAAGCCGCAGGGCATGGGCATGGGCCTGGCCATAGCCCGCACCATCGTCGAGGCGCACCACGGCACGATTTCCGCCGCGAACGCGCCCTCCGGCGGGACGCTGTTCAAGATCAAGCTCCCGATCGCGCGCCAGGCTTTCGCGTTGCAGCAGCACGATTAGCGCAGCCGGGACGCAGCCATTTCCCTTGATCTTTGTCAAAGAACGGTCGGGCCGCGGACCGATCCTCCAAATTGTGACTCCGATGGAGGATGTGATGCTTCGCTGTGCCAGGACCGTGATCGCGCTTGCGCTGTTGATGGCCATCCCGTCCGTCGCCTCGGCGCAGACGGCCGACAAACCTGCTGCTCCAACCGCTCAGCCGCAAGCGGCAAGCCAGGCTCCGCCTAGCGCCGAGCTCCTGAAGCCCGAGCAGCTCGAAGCACTGGTGGCGCCGATCGCGCTCTATCCTGACGAGCTGCTGGCCAATGTGCTGGCCGCGTCGACCTATCCGCTGGAAGTGGTGCAGGCCGATCGCTGGCTCAAAGAACACAAGTCGCTGAAGGGCGATGCGCTCAAGACCGAGGTCGAGAAGCAGGCCTGGGACGACAGCGTCAAGGCGCTCGCCAGCACGGCGGACGTTCTGACGATGATGAGTGACAAGCTCGATTGGACCAAGAACCTGGGTGATGCCGTGCTCGCGCAGCAGCCGGACGTGATGGATGCGATCCAGCGATTGCGCACCAAGGCCTATGACAACAAGAAGCTCGTTACGACCAAACAGCAGAAGGTCAGTGTTCAGACGCAGGAAAACAAGCAGGTGGTCGTCATCGAGCCGGCCGAGCCGGGAACGATGTACGTGCCGTACTACGAGCCGGCCACCGTTTACGGGGCCTGGCCCTACGCGGACTACCCACCTTATTACTTCGGGTATCCGTCCTATATCGGCGCAGGCGTGATCGCGGGGGGGCTCGCTTTTGGGACCGCCTGGGCGATCGGACGCTGGGGCAATTACTGGGGCGGCGGCTGCAACTGGGGCAACCGCAACGTCTATGTCAATCACCGGACCACCAACATCGGAAATGGCTGGCAGCACAATCCGGCGCACCGCCAGGGCGTGCGTTACAACAACACCAATGTTCAGCAGCGTTTTGGCAACAACAATCTGAAGGCGGGCGCCGCGGGCCGGATGGATTTTCGCGGCCGCGACGGCCAGCAGGTACTCAAGGATCGTCCGGGCGCCGGTGCCGCTGATCGTGCAGGAGATCGAGCGGGTGACCGCACCGGCGACCGCGCGGGTACGCGGGACCGGCCCGGTGGCGGCGATCGCGCCGGCGCTGCGGACCGCGCCAAGGGGAGTGCGAAGGGCGGAGGCGATCGAGCCAAGGGCGGTGGTGACCGCGCCAAGGCCGCTAACCGCGGCGGCGCTGGTGCCGGCAACCGCGCAGCGTCTGCCAATCGCGGTGGTGGAGGTAGCCGCGGCGGTGCCATGAACGTTTCCTCTGGCCGGGCGGCTGCAGCGGCCTCCGCCCGCGGGCGGTCGAGTATGGCGAGCATGCCCCGCGGTGGCGGTGGGGCGAGCTTCGCCGGGCGTGGCGGTGGCGGCATGTCTGCCGGAGGCGGCTTCCGAGGAGGCGGCGGCGGACGGGGAGGCGGCGGCGGCCGGCGCTCCGACATTGCGCTGAAGCACGATGTCGTCTTGCTCGGCTATCTCGCCAACGGCCTCGGCTATTACCGCTTCAGCTATCTCGGCAGCCACAAGGCCTATGTCGGTGTCATGGCGCAGGAGGTCGAACGCGTGAAGCCGGAGGCGGTGACCCGCGGCAACGACGGTTATCTGCTTGTCCACTACGACAAGCTCGGATTGAAATTCCGAACCTACAGCGATTGGCTCGCCCGTGGTGCGAGGATCCCTGCGGAGGTCGCGCCATGAATGTTCTGAAGTCACTTCATCGCGCGGCGTTGCCAGGCATCATGGCGCTGGTACTGCTGAGTTCGACGGCGCCCGCGCAGCAATCCTTTTCTACGCCCGAGGATGCAGCGGCAGCGCTTGCCTCTGCGGTCAAGGGAGGTCCGGCCGATATTCTCAAGGTGCTCGGCAGGGCTGCTGACGACATCGTCTCGTCCGGCGACGAGGTCGCCGATGCAGACATACGCCAGCGCTTCACGTCGATGTATGATGCCAAGCATTCGATCAAGGCGGAAGGCAACAAGAAGGCCACGCTGATGCTGGGGCCGGACGACTTCCCGTTCCCAATTCCACTCGTCAATGCAAAGAGCGGCTGGGAATTCGACACGGCCGAGGGACGGATCGAGGTTCTCTATCGTCGCATCGGCCGCAACGAGCTCGACGCGATCCAGACTGCGCTCGCCTATGTCGATGCCCAGAATGAATATGCCGACAAGGATCGCGGCGAGGGCGTGGGCGTCTACGCGCAACGCATCGTCAGCAGCCCGGGCAAGAAGGACGGCCTGTTCTGGCGCGACGATAGCGACCCGAGCCCACTCGGTGCACTGGCGGCGGAAGCCTCGGCCGAAGGCTATAAGGCCGGAAGTGCAGAGCCGAGCCCATATCATGGATACTATTTCCGTATCCTGAAGGGGCAAGGGGCGGATGCGCCCGGCGGTGCTCTCAACTACGTCGTCAAGGGCAAGATGATCGGTGGCTTCGCCCTGATCGCCTGGCCAGCCGAATACGGCAATTCCGGCGTCATGACCTTCCTGGTCAATCACGCTGGTACCGTCTACCAGAAGGACTTGGGAGAGCGCACCGAATCTATCGCCCAGCGCACGACGCTGTTCGATCCGGACCAGACCTGGAAGAAGGTCGATGCCGCAAAACCCTGAGAGCAGCAGGCGAGCGTGGCTGCGTTGGATTGCCCGGTACCTGGCAGCAATCGCGTTGCTCGCGTTCATCATTCCCGCCACGCCGTCACATGCGCAAGCTAGTGGTCACGTCGAGGTCAAAATCGTGAAGGCGGGATTGCTGATTGGCGGTGGCGCCGGCAGCGGGGTACTGACCTATCGAGGGCGCGTCTATCCCTTCAGGGTGTCGGGCCTGAGCTTCGGCATCACCGCCGGCGCAACCGTCGGGCGACTGGCGGGGCGGGCGTCAGGCATCAGAGAGGTGCGCGATTTCGCCGGCACCTACACCTCCGTCGGCGGCGGAGCCGCCCTCGTCGGCGGCATCAACGGCGCTCACCTGCGCAACGAAAAGGGCGTCACGATCGTGCTGCAAGGTCCCAAGGCGGGCATGGAATTCGCCGCCAATCTCAGCGCAATCACGATTACGATGAGATGAGGCGGTTTTGAAATGGTGCTGCCGCCGGTCCTGCGCAAGACCGGATCACATCTCGCGTCATGTCGCGATCGGACTTGCGAGCGTCTTTGGGAGCAGTCAGGATAAGCGAGCTACGGTAATCAATTCCAAACCGGAAGACGCTGATGCGAACACTCTTTCCATTCTGTGTCGCCCTGGCCTGTCTCTGGGCAGCGATGACCCTGAGCTCGTCCAGCGCGAATGCAGTATTCTGGCGTGGCCTGACCGCACCAACCAACATCGACTACCACGGCTACACAATCATCAAGGAGCCTCGGCCAAGCCCCTGCCAGTGGATACGGGTCAACGGCTATTACGTCCGCCAATGCGTACGCTAGCTGCTGTCCGTGCTTCGTGTGAAGTGCCGGCGATTGGTCATCTCGGTGCTGTCCGCTATTCAAGGTCGGGAATGGCTGGATTCGGCCGATCGGTAGAACAGAGCGCACCGACATTGGCGGCTGAATAGCGCCCTCAGTCCGCGATTGCGTTCAACTCCTCAACGCTCTTTCTGCGATCGACAACGCCGTGCATCGTCATGCCCACGATGGCTGAGCGATCGGCAAGCGCCAGCGCGTTGTCGCGCGTCGACCGAACGCCGGCCGCTCGGCGAAATGGTTAATCGAGCGAGGAGTACCCCTTATGCTCCGCATCACCCCTCTATGGAGCACGCGAAACCCTCCGAGCGAACATTATAAAAGAATCCAGTTGGCGCAGGGGTTTTTCGCCAACGAACATTCCGAAGTCTGTCATCTCCAAGGAAGGGATCCTCCTATGTTGACGTACTATATTGAGACGAGAGAAGCGTTGAAGCGTCTGCGCACGGACCAGGACGGCGTGGTGTCGTTCGAGTACATTATCGTCGCAGTTTGTATCGTTGGCGCAGTCGGTGCTGTGTTCGGTGGCGGAGCTGGTGGCCAGATCGGCGCAGCGCTGACTACCGGGATCACCGCTATCACCACTGCTTTCGCTACGGCCATCGCTGGTTGATACAGCCATTTTGACGCCAGAGGGGGGCAATCCAGGCTGCCCCCCCCTCCTGCAAGAGTGCTCCCCAACAAATTTGCCTTCCGCTTCTTTGAGGCGTGCATTTGATGAATTGGATTGCTCCCACAGCCTCGCTTCTGCAAATCCTATTGTTGCTCTATGTCGCAACGATCGATGTCGCGACGCGCTTGATCCGAAACGAAATTTGTCTGGTGCTGGCGTTCCTCGGGATCGTCACTCAATTGCCCAACGCGATCCAAATTGCCGAGTCGCTGATAGCCGCCGCGATCCTCTTTCTGCTGCTGTTTGTCCTATACACGCGCGGTGGAATTGGCGGCGGCGACGTCAAGTTGCTGACTGCGTTGGCGATCGGCTTTCCGCTGACGGGCGTAATTCAGTTGCTGACCGTTACCGCATTGGCTGGCGGCATTCTCGCCCTGGTGCATCTGCTGATGCGCCTCCTGCCATATCCCAGGCTCGCGCCCGCCGGCTCGTCGCTCATGCGCCGCGTCTACGCGGTCGAGCGGTGGCGACACTTGCGACACGCACCGCTGCCTTACGGGGTGGCCGTAGCATGCGGTGGCATTTGGACCATTTTCAGTCGAGGACTTTGACATGTCATCCGCGTTGCGTCTCTCGATCATCATAGTTCTGTTGCTGGCAACCGCCGCGTTCGGGCTTATTGCCTACAACATGAACCTGCCGAAACAGGTTCCGGTAGCGGTCACGGAGCAGGGGCCGGCGCCTCCTTCGACTGTCGGGTACTTTGTTGCGGCACGTCCGCTATCGAGAGGTACATTGGCCCGCGATGAAGATTTCGCTGTGCGGTCGGCGCTGCCTGAACGTCTTCCAGCCGGGGCGATTCTCGAAACGCCCGACGCGAAGGCCGGACTTACCGGCTCTCTGGTTCGCAAATTCGTCGAGGCCGGCAGTCCAATTACCCTGCAGGACGTGCTGCGGCCGCGAGATCGCGGTTTCCTGGCCAGCGTCTTGGCCCCGGACAGCCGGGCAATCAGCATCAAGGTTGACGAGGAGTCGGGCGTCTCGGGGCTGATCAGGCCCGGTGATCATGTCGATGTCTTGTTGACCCAGGTGTTCGAGAAGGCAGACCCCGCGCGTCGGGCCCTGAGCGAAGTCGTTCTGGGCAACGTTCGAGTCATTGCGATTGACCAGGAGATTGTGCAAGGCGGGCGAACCGTTAGCTCTTTGGCCGGCAAGCAAGCGCAAACAGTGTCGTTGGAGCTTGCGCCAGACCAGGTCAAGAAGATCACAGTCGCAAAGCAGATCGGAACGATCTCGCTGGCCGTACGGGCAGCAGTCGAGCAGTGGGATACGGCGGACACTGGCGCCATGTCCAGCTGCGATGTGTCGCCGGAAATTGCTCGCCAGAATGCAGTTGCCGGCCGGACTGCTGCGGTAGTCATTCATACTGGCGGTCAGGTCAAGCAATACTCAGTCAGGAAGGACTCAGGCGACGGGGACGCTATGGTCAACTGCGATGGGTCGGAAGTTTCCCACCGGGGTGCGACGATGGTGGTGCAGGCAGGCAAGTTGCTGGAGAAACGTTGATGAGCGTTAACATTGCAGTCGTCAGTTCGCCTGAAGAAGCTACATCTGTTCTAGCTCGCAACCGGATCGTCTGTTTTGTAAATGACGAGCTTAGTGCTGCGGCTCTGCGCAAGGGCCTCGAAGGCAGCAACATATCGATCAGGCGTGGCACGATCCGTAACGCCATACGGATGCTCGAAACCGACACGGATATATCCGCGTTGGTGACGGACATCAGCGGCATCGATGACCCATTTGCCGAGCTGGAAAGGCTGGCCGGCGTCTGTCCACCCGACGTCCGGGTGGTTCTGATCGGTGAGAGCAGGGAGATCACATTCTATCGCGAGCTCATGGAACTCGGCCTGACCGAGTATCTGCCGAAGCCGATTACGCGGGATATGGTACTGGACCAGCTGCGCCCAAAGCTGCTTGGCGATGTGGCCCATAGTCAACCTGATCGTGGCGGGCATGTGATCTCGATCTGCGGGGCGCAGGGCGGCGCCGGAGCGACGAGTATCGCCATCAACCTCGCCCTGCAGCTTGCCGAGACCACCAAGGCCAAGGTCGCGCTGCTCGACCTTCACCTACAAGCCGGCGAAACAGCCGTGATGTTGGGTGTACGGCCTGGGCCAGGGCTCCGTATCGCCTTGGAGAACCCGATGCGGGCGGACACGTTGTTCCTCGAGCGCGCGGCAATTGAGGTCAACGAGCGGGTTTGCCTGATTTCCGCTGATGAGGAGCTGGATGCGCAGCTCGACATCACCGAAGCGGGCGTGAGGCACGTGCTCGGTCTGCTCCGCCAACGGTTCAATTACATCGTCGTCGATGTACCGGTCCCATTTCCGCCATCCATCCATCCGGTGATCACTCTTTCTCGTCACGTGCTGGTGCTACTGGAAGCCGAGGTGACCGGACTTCGCAACGCGCATGCACTGCGCGCCGCTGTCACCAACATCGCCGGCAAGGATCGGGTCTTCACTTTGCTTAACCGTGCCGATCGCCCCGGCGGCCTCCCCAGAGCCGCGATTGTCAAGGCCTTGGGGGCAGAACCAGACATGGTGGTACCCGATCTCGGGAAGGGGATGACTCAGGCGGTCAATCTCGGAATTCCCGCGCTCAAGCACGTATCAGCACTGCGGCGTCACCTCGCCCCGATTGTAAGGGAGATCACGGGGCTCGGCGCCGAGCGGAAGGGACGGTTGAGGAGGCTTCTGGGACTATGAAGACCTTCGGTAGGCGCGACGACGATACGCCAGCTCCTTTGCCTGCAGTGACGCCATTGCCTGCGTCGACGCCGAGCTTGCCTGCATCTGCGCCCAGGCAAGCGCCTTCGACTCACCGGCCCTTGATGCCAGCCTCGCTTCGCGAGCGAGTCATCGAGCAGATTGATCCGTCGGTTGCCGCAACGGTTTCGCGGGATGTCCTTCGGCGGCAGATCGAGGAAATCATTCATGGAATCGCCAACGAGGAACGACTTGAACTGTCGGGTCGCGAGCAGATTCAGCTAGCGGACGAGATTGCGGACGACATGACCGGCTATGGGCCGCTGCGTCCGCTTCTGCTCGATCAATCAATCAACGATATCATGGTGAACGGTCCGAGCAACGTCTACGTGGAGCGAAGCGGCAGGCTGGAACGAATTGCGGTGCGATTCCGCGACAATGATCACATCGCCTCCGTCGCTCAGAAGATTGCCGCGCAGGTTGGTCGGCGCGTCGACGAATCCAGCCCGATGGTGGATTGTCGCCTGCTGGATGGAAGCCGCGTCAACATCATCCTCCCGCCGCTGGCGATTCATAGTCCGTGCATCTCCATCCGAAAATTTCCAAGCCTTCGTTTGGATATGGCCGGATTGATCGAAAACGGCTCAATGACCGCGGCCATCGGACAATTGCTGGAGGTCGCCGCCCGGTCTCGGCTCAACGTTCTGGTCTCCGGCGGCACCGGATCCGGTAAGACGACGCTCTTGAATGCGATGAGTCAGTACATCGATCACAGCGAACGCATTGTCACGATCGAGGATGCGGCAGAATTGCAGCTTCAGCAGCCGCACGTGGTCAGCCTGGAGACCCGGCCTCCCAGTCTCGAAGGCACAGGGCAGGTGACACAGCGCGATCTCTTGTGGAATGCGCTGCGCATGCGTCCTGACCGGATCGTCGTGGGCGAGGTGCGCGGCGCGGAAGCATTTGACATGCTGCAGGCGATGAACACCGGCCATGATGGTTCCATCTCCACGGTGCATGCCAACAGCACCCGTGATGCCCTGACCCGCATCGAGAACATGGTGCAGATGGGGCAGGTTAATCTACCGTCGCGCGCCATTCGAACTCAGATCGTCGCGGCGCTGGATCTCATTGTGCAGGTCGAACGCATGCGGGACGGACAGCGCCGTATCATTCAGATCAGCGAGGTAATCGGGCTGGAGGGGGACGTGATCACCACCAATGACATCGCAGCCTTCGAGTACCAGGATGAGGATGTGCATGGGCGGTTATCGGGCACCTACAGGTGCAACCTTGCAACCCCGAAATTCAAAAGCCGTCTTGTCTATTACGGGCTGGATGGAGCTTGGGCCGAGGCGATGAGGCAAATATGATGCCGGAGTCCGTGATCGTCACTGTTCTGGCGCTCGCGATGTGCGCAGCAGCCACTGCGTTGTGGCTCGACGCTCGGGAAAGGCGCATCGATCGCCGGCTGGCGGTTGCGCTGCCAGCCTCACATCCAGCCAACCTGCTGTCCATTCGCCGCACGGAGACCGGATCCCAGACTCTGTTCCTTCATCGGCTGGTCAATTACAGTCCCGAGATACCGAACATTTGGCATCCGGCCTATGTGTTGGTTGCCGGTGCGTTCGCAGGGGCAGCAACCCTCTATGCGATTAGCCAGCTTGGATATTCCATTCTCTACGGGGGAATTGCCGCTGCAATCGCAGCCATCAGCGTGATGCGAGGGCTGTTTGGATGGCAGCAACGTCGCGTCGCCCTTCAGCTTTTTCGACAGCTGCCTGATGCGATCCAGCTGGTGACGAGTACGGTTCGATCGGGTTTGCCTGTGCACGAAGCATTCCGCGCCCTCGCGCGCGAAATGCCGCAACCAACAGCTGGGCAGTTTGCCATCGTATGCAACGAGGTGAATCTGGGGAGACCTCCAGCGGAAGCTGTCGAAGGTGTCTATCGCCGAACGCAAGTGGCCGAGTATGCGATGTTTGCGGTGACACTTGCAGTCCAGTTGAAGTCAGGTGGCAGCTTGGCCGAAACCTTGCAGAACCTGGGCGACACTGTGAGGCAGCGTGTTGCGCTAGCTGCTCGCGCCAAGGCGCTGGCGGGAGAGGTGATCTTTTCCTCGCGAGCGCTGACAATCTCGCCCTTGATTGGAGGCGGGGTACTCTACGCGTCCAATCCACAAACAGTTGATCTCTTGTTCACCGATCCGGTTGGAAACAAGCTGCTCGCTTACGCGGTAGCCTCGGTGCTTGTCGGAGCCTTGGTGATAAGCTGGATGGTCAGAAGGGAAACACAACTATGACTTTTGGTCTCGGTCTGGTGGCCCTCGCAGTGGCAGCGGGGAGTGCGACCAGCCTGTTGATTATCCGCGAGATACACATTCGTACTGTGGATGCACGGGTGGCAAACGCAGTGATGGGCGGTGCTGGCGGGGCAACACCCTTCCAAGACGTGACCGGTTGGTTTTCATGGCTCGGCACGCGGTATCGCCGTTTCTACGCTGAGGAGAATCTGGATCAACTACGAACGATCCTTCAATCATCAGGTTTTAATCATCGTCGAGCGTTGCCGACCTGGATCGGTGTCAAAGCCGTCGCCATGTTCCTATGCCCAATCATCGCCGGGTGTGTCGCTCAGCTTTTCGCGAAGTCAATGACGGATGTACTGGTCTTCACACTCATGGGCGTGATGGTCGGAATCTTGGGGCCACGATTGATACTGGCGGTGCTGAAGCGGCGGTTTGATGCTGCCATTCGGGTGGGCACACCGGATATGATCGATTTGCTGGTCGTGTGCAGCGAAGCGGGAATGGGCCTGGAGAGCGGGCTCGCTCGCGTCGCGCAAGAAATGAGCGAGACCAATCCCCCTATGGCCCGGGTCCTACACTGCCTTCTTGATGATCTCCGGATACTGCCAAATCGCAGCGACGCATTCGATAAACTAGGAACTACATCGGATGGGCTTCGCCGATTCGGCACCATGGTCGCTCAAAGCCTGCAATACGGAACGCCGGTGGGCCAGGCTCTGCGGAATATCGCTGTCGACCTCCGGCGAGAACGCATTACCAAGCTTGAAGAAAGAGCACACAAGTTAGGCGCCAAGCTGACCATTCCGATGGTGCTGTTCCTGCTTCCAGCCATGTTCGTCGTTTTGGGAGGAAGTCCCATTCTGCACCTGGTGCGTTCGTTCGCCAGCTTCGGTAAATAGCGATGAGCACGGTTGCCCTGTCGAAAACCTCCTCTTACGACCGGACGATGCAACTGTTCGGCGGTATGTGGTTCATGCTGCTGGCGCTTGGTGTCGCCTTCAATATTGGATCATCGGCCGATAAACCGTGGCCGTCGCTCCTGTCGAGTGTTTGCCTTGGTGCCTTCTACGTTCTTCTGGCGCTATTGACGATGACGCGGTCGCCAGCGAAGGCGCAAGCGGATGGCGTCCTCCCAAGAATAGCGGCGTTCGTCGGCACCTATATGCCATGGACGATCGCCTTCTTCGGCAAGACCGACCAAGCGTTACCAAACCTGGCATCCACCGCTTGCGTGTTGATCGGCATGATCATGATGCTGGTCACCATCCGACACCTTGGCAGGTCATTCAGTCTGGTGCCACAGGCGCGCAATGTGGTGCAAACGGGTCCGTACCGGTGGATCAAGCACCCGCTCTACCTTGCGGAAGAAATCGCGGTGTTGGGAGTGGTGCTGAGAAACCCGACACCGCTGACCGCGGTCTTGCTCGTCCTGCATATCGGAGTCCAGGTATGCCGAATTCTTTACGAAGAAGATCTGCTTCGGCGCAACTGCCCTGAGTATTCAAGCTACGAGGCATCGCGCTGGAGAGTGGTCCCTTATGTTTGGTGAACGACTATGCGTGGCCGAATTGTCATGGACAAGGTTCAAGTCGCTGCTGCGCGGACTCGGCGATCGGAAGTGGTAAGTATCGGTCGAGCCGGGCGCGCGCGTGCCAAGGGATCTTTCGTCGCGGATCAACACGGCGCCGTCGCGTTGGAGACCATGATCGTCTACATTTTTTTGGTGTCGTTCCTGCTTGTGCCGCTCGCCGACGTCGCTGCCGCGGGCTTCCAGTTTATCTCCGCGTGGTCGGCGTTGCGCTCCTTCGGGCAGTACGTCCAGTACTCCAATCCGCTCGGTCCCGACGGCACAGTGACCTGGAGCTCAGGACTCCAGACGACGGTTGCTGGTCATGCGATCAGCAATCTCCAAGTTAAGTGCGGAGACGGGGGCGCTACCTGCTCGCCCAGCAATCTTGCTTCCCCGAAGTACATTGCTTTTTCGACGACCATCACTTTGGCTCCGATTGGGGTCTGGAGGTCGGTGCTGTGTCCCACCACTTGTACGTACACGCTGGCTTACTCAGAACGCTTCCAGTAGGTGCTTCCATGCGCAATCTGCTCCGTTCCAGACGAGGCTCGGTCGCATTCGTAACAGTCATCGCCCTTGTGCCGCTCATCGGCGTGGTCGCACTCGGGGCCGAGGCGGGATCGTGGTACGTCACCAAGCAGCACACGCAGAACGCCGCCGACGCGGCCGCCTACTCGGGCGCCTTGCGGCTTTCATGCAATATTGCCAATGCGGCCTGCGATGCACAATCAGTGGATTATCGCGGCAAGCAATTCGCGGCACAGAACGCGTTCTGCAACGCTGGCGACACCGCCTATCCGGGCACCAATTGTGCGACGAGCCTTCCGAGCAGAATCTCGCGGGCAGTGCAGATCGATATCGGCGATTACAATGCCGGTACGTTCACAACGCCGGCCGCGGGCGTCGGCAACGCCGTTCGCGCCAGGGTCAGCCAGCAACAGCCCGCCTACCTGGCGGCAGTGCTGGGTTTGACGACCGTCAACATCCCCTCCCAAGCCATTGCGCTGGTCCAGCAGCCGACCAAGGTGTGCGCCTTGGCGCTTGGACCTGACTCAGGCGCGCTCAAGCTTGCTGGTAACCTTAGCAACAACGGAACTGGCTGCGCGATAATGTCGGACACCAGTGTTCAACTTGCCAGCACTCCGTCCTTCACCGGTTCGGGATGGGCCGTTTATGGTGCAAGTGGCTGCACCCCCTCAGGCTCCTGTAGCAATGTCAGCGTGCCGCACAATTATTTCATGCCGTACGCAAACAATCCGCTCAGCAAACTGGACACCAAATCGTTCAACAGCAGGACTGGCAATACAAACCCGGTATGTCCTGTTCAGGCGGATGGGTGGAAGCATTGCGCGCCGAATAGCGCGGGGAGTGGAGCTTACGGTAACTTCACGGTGTCGAACGGGGATAAGTACGTTTTGGACCCGGGAACATATTTCTTCTACAACGCAACTATAAAGATGACCGGCGGACAACTGAAAGGGACAGGCGTAACCCTCGTACTGCTCGGAGACACGAAGCTTTCCATCACCGGGGGCACAGTTGACCTCTCCGCACCTGCGACCAACAGTTTCTCGTCGGATCTGAATGGCGTCCTGATTGATGATCAGGCTCCGAACAAGACCAGCAATAAGGTCACCATAAACGGTAATGGTCTGGTTAGCCTGGGCGGGACCGTGTACTTCCCCCACGTCGACGTTAGCTGGGCCGGAACGACTGCCAGTACCAATACGACCTGTTCACAAGTGATCGCGAAAACGCTCGACATGAGCGGTGGCGGCTACCTGAGCACGCAGGGGTGTGATCCGGCCACCATCGTTCACACTCAAGTTGTCGCGTTGGTGCAATGATGAGGAAGCTCGACAATCGCGGCTTCGCGGCCTTCGAATTTATCCTCGTCTTCGTGTCGTTCTTCACATTGATCTTCGCCATCTTCGATCTTGGACGCTATGCAATCACGATGCAGTCTTTGCGGACGCTCGCGAGCGCCGGCGCCCGGGCGGTCATGATCAACTGCTACACGCCTGCCTTGCTTCAAAGCCCGCCTCAGTCGCCGTCCTGCACCGGCGATCCCCTGTCCACAACCGGCAAGCAGAACGCGGCGCCGTTCCTGTATCGCGGCGGTCTCTCGCCGACGCTGAATACGACGACGGGTGCCTCCGCCCTTACTGTTACGGCATCGCAGCCGAGTTTCAACATGCTGATGCCGATCTGGGGCGCGGCGTTGAACGCGCCGAGCGCGTCCACCACAATCCCCTTTTAGTGGAACCAGGCAACCATTCCAGAACGCGTCTGGATTTCGGCAAGAAGAAGCGTGAGTCGCGGTTGTCCGAACGGATCCTCCGAAAATTGCCAAGGAACTCGCCAAAGCGGAGCGGCGGCGGGACGCCTGCGCGCCTGTGCAGCAGGAGGGTTCCAAGCAAACGGGGAAAAGTGGTGCAGGCTGGCAACATCGGAGAGTTTTCTCAGCTGTTGCCGCAGTGCGGTAAGCCTCTCTTCTTGCAAGGAGGCTGAATGAGGGGTGTGATCTTGGAAATACGTAATAACGATTTGTAATCGGATGGAATGTAAACTCTGCGACGTGGTGCGCGGAGGGAACTGTTAGGGGCATCGAGCACGTAGATTCGCGGGGGATTGCCGCGGATCGCGGCGGGGGGACTCGAATGGGTGGCGGTCGCGTTTCAGGTAAGACGGTAGGGGGGCTTCCCGCCTTCGGCGTGATGGCTCTCGGCGCCACGCTTGCCCTGTTCAATTCCGTTGACAGCGCCACGGCCGCAGATCGGCGCGGCTCCTCTGGCGGCGGCGTCTTCGTCAGCGAAATGAACGACGTCCAGCGGGTCAAGGTGGTCGTCAACAAGTCACGCACCTTCAAGGTCGATACGGCTTTTGCGACGATTGTCGCGGGCTCGCCTGACATCGTCGACGTGAAGTCGCTGAGCGATCACCTGATCTATGTCCAGGGCAAGCAGACTGGCACTACCAACGTCATTTTGTTCGACAGCTCGATGAAGCAGATCGGGATCCTCGACGTCGAGGTCGTGATCGACACCGGCAATCTGCAGCAGAACATCCGGACCGGCACCGGCATGCAGGGTGTTCGCGTCTCGGCCTCCGAGGGCCAGGTGGTGCTGAGCGGAACCGCCGTCGATGCGGTTGCGGCCGAGCGGGCCATGGCAATTGCTACCAGCACCGTTGCGAAAGGTGGAACTGTCGTCAACGCGATGAGCGTCGCGGCACCGCAGCAGGTGATGCTGGAGGTGCGCTTCCTTGAGGTCAGCCGGGAGGCCGGTCGAAACCTCGGGGTGAACCTTTCTGCGGCGAACGCCAACGGCACTAACATTGGTAATTCTGGGCTAGGTCGTGTGACCGCCGCCGGTCGAACACCGATCGGTGGTATCAACACCGCCAACGGTCCCCTCGGTGCGGGCGGGGGGCCTGTTGGTAGTGCCCCGACAGGCAGCCTTCCGGTACTCGGAACTCTGGGGACGCTCGCCGGTACTGCAGGAGGCATCGCGCCGGCCCCCTTCGGAACCTTGTTGACCAGTCTTATTCGAACCAGCAACGGCGGTTCGGTGGACATGCTGATCTCTGCATTGGAAACTAAGGGACTGGCACGCCGGCTGGCGGAGCCGAACTTGACTACGCTGTCCGGCGACGCCGCCCGCTTCCTCGCCGGCGGTGAGTTTCCAGTGCCGATACCGACCCAGACGACGAACGGTTTTCCCACCATCACGATTGAATACAAAAAGTTCGGTGTTGAGCTCGCCTTCGTCCCTACCGTGCTCTCCCGCGGCGTGATCAACCTTCGGGTTGAGCCGTCGGTGAGTGAACTTGATTTCGCCAATGCGGTGACGATCCAGGGGACGACCGTTCCTGCGCTGACCCGCCGCGACGCGCGAACCACGGTTGAGTTGCGCGATGGCCAGAGCTTTGCAATCGCCGGCCTGTTGCAGACCCGCAATCGCCAGGACGTTTCGCAATTGCCCTGGATCGGCTCGGTGCCAGTGATTGGAACCTTGTTCAGCAGCAAGTCGTACCAGCAGGAGGAAACGGACCTCGTCATCATCGTCACGCCGCGCCTGGTTGCGCCGGCGGCACCCGGTCAGCAGCTGGCGTCTCCGCTCGACTCCCGCCTTCCGGCCAATGACGTCGATTTCTTCCTCAATGGCCAGATGGAAGTCCGCAAGCGCTACGATGACTACGTCAATTCCGGTGGCGACGTGAAGGGTCCTTACGGCCACATCATCGCTCCTGAGCTCAGGACGCCCGTTCCGCCCCCGGCCGCCGCCAACCAGCCGGTCGTAAAGACCCTCAACTAGGAGCGAGAGATGACCAAAAGGTATCTGGTTCTGTTCGCGCCTTTGCTGCTCGGGGGATGTTACGGCCTCGCCGGTAACGACGAGATGGACCGCTACTTCCAGCGTTCCAATACCATCACCATGAGCGCCGGCGATGCCAAAGAGGTCAACGCCGTCACACATACGATCCATCCATGGCCGCGTAACGTCGGTGATCGCAGGATCGCATATGACGCTCGGCGCGTGGGCGCCGCGGTCACACGCTATGGCAAAACGCAACAGCCGGTGGATCAGCTTCCCGACATAAGCGATCCGACGAGGCAAATGGGCGTGCGGACGACGCCGACGCAGAACGTCAACATCGAGGGATTGGGGGCAGGTTCGTCAACCGGCGTGTCGGTACCGGTCGGCGGAACTGGCGGAGCACCGAACAGGTAGAGGAGCCAAGGGCCTTAGCTTTGGGAAATTCAACGATGCTATTTCAATGAGTCCGATGAGCCGGGCGGGGACAACAGTTATGCGGCGCATCATCTTAATGCTGATCTATTGCTGCTTGGGGACAGGCCTTGCGGGGTGTGACTACACGCTGAGGGAGGCCGCAATTGTGGCCCCCGTGGATCCGCCGGGCGGGGACCCCGTGCAGGAGCCGACCGACGTCAAATATTACCCATCAGACGAGCCCGTTCGGCTGGGGCTGGAGCATTTCAACCGCGGCAGCTACGGACTATCCCAGCGCTATTTCAAGGACGCCGTCGAGAAATCACCGAAGGACCTGACGGCCTGGATTGGGCTCGCGGCAAGCTATGACCGCCTGCGTCGTTTTGACCTGGCTGATCAGGCCTATGCCCAGGCGATTCGGCTGGGGGGCGAGACCGTTCAAATCCTGAATGATCAGGGTTATTCGTACATGCTGCGCGGCAATCTGAGTGCGGCGCGACGGAAGTTCGAGAAGGCTTATTCGCTCGATCCAGGTAACCCGGTCATCGCCAATAACCTTGAGCTTCTCAATGGTAGCCGTCGGTTCATCGAAAGGCCGCCGAATAATCAGCCTTAGGTGGAATAACTACCGGTAAAGGGCTGATGCCGGTCGGATATGCACGCTAACGTGCTTTGGGAGGCATGCCTCGTCGCGGGTATGAGCCAGTTGCGCGTGGCATGGGTAGCCCCTGATTAGTTGGGCCCGATCACAACATCAGCGTGACGGCTGCCGATGCGGCTGATGACGATCACGCCGTTGCGGATGGTAAATCTCGCGCCGAGCAGTTTGCGGACCTTCTCCGTGATCGGAGAAGGGAACGGGATTGTTTCTCCCGTGACGGGATCGCCGACCCTGATCGACTCTGTCGCGGAGCCCGCAACCGGGGCGGGCTTGATATAGTCGCGGATCAGCTGAATCTCTTCGCGCGACAGGACGAGAACTGCCTGGTCGGGGCGAGTCTCGGCCGGCGGCTTGGGTGCTTCGGTGCTTGGCTTGTCGCGGGCCTCATTGGCGCTTGCGATCTGATCGAGCCTGGCTACGCGGAGCTTGAGCGCGATGATTTCGCGTTGCAGCGTGGCGATCTCCGCTTTGAGCGCCGTGGCCTGCATCAAGACAATGGTCGCGCAAACGCAACTCACGATGACGAGAACGCTCAGCAACGCGAGCAACCAGCGCTCGATGTTTCCCATCGACCCTCCGGTTGCCTCGGGGAGTTGATCGCGCTGGAGGTGCCCGCGCCAGATGCGGCGTCCTCGCTGCATCCAATTCGCGATCGCTGTCACACGTCCGGACTCCTCCTGCCCGGAGCCGAAGTGCGCAGACGACAAGGCGGGGGCCTCGTGGGGCGGGTGAATTATGGGCGCACTGTTGCCGTGATCGGTGCGTGGCTGCGGCCCTCGGTCCTCGGCGACGTGATCGTCAGCCGGAGGATGAGAGGCGGCGTGCGGATGAGGGCGGGACGGATCATCCTCCATCTGGTGATTAAGCCGGCCCGTATCCGTTCTCGGTGGTGCCATCTACCAACTTCAGCGGTTGTTCCGCCCGGAGCATCAAATGAGGCGGTCGTGTTGCACGCTGCGCGTTTGCGGGCCGACGCCGCCGGATCTGCAAATCATTCCAGCATCGATATGGACGTAAACCGTGCCGATAAGCGAGCCCTGTGTCAATTGAGGAAAAGGGCATCAGCATCGAACCGGGATATCCGCAGATGGTCTCAGTCGCGCCAGCCCTGGGCGCGGGGCCGCGCGCGACGGTTCACCCTAAAGACGCGCACGCCAGATCGAGGCCTTGGAACAACTGTGTCTGTCAAAAATCAACCCGGACGAGGCGTCATCCTGAGGTTTGATCCGAGATTGGGAGAATCGGTCTCTGGTTCCGTTTCGCGTTCGCGAACCCGTGAGGAGACTTCATTCGCCCGCGAAGACGAAACAAATGACATCGGATTGAAACCACTTTCCAGCAACCTCGAAGTCAGGGAAACACATTGCCGAGCTACTATCTCCAAGCCTTCTAACTGGGAGAGCCAGCAATGCGATCTCACCAAGATTTAGTCGCGCCAGTCATCATTCTGTGCTGCTCAGCTTTGAGCATCGCCACTCTTGTGATGGTCGGAGCATGGTGAATCCTTGGCCACACATCCATGCGTGAGGAATTCACATCTCTTGCTTTCTTGGCGGTTACGCTCGCGGGCGCCGCCTTGCTTGGCTCCGGCCTGCTCGCGCTGGTAATCGTGGGGTAGAGCGCGGCCCGACGCACGCTGATATCCGAGAGGGAAGCTGGTGCGCTGCCGATCTGCCGCGGCGAGGGCCCCTCGCTCCGAAGCCGAATTTCGTCTCCACATGATGACGCCGATCGCCATGAACGTCGGACAAGCCAGCATGTCGGCCTGGTCAATGTACTTCTGGACGCAGTACCAATCAGTGGGAGCGTGTCGGTAGTTTGGGAAGTCTGTGCGGGTTGAACGTCGTCGGCATCAATCCGGGAATTGTTTCCGGCTCCACTACGTCGAGACGCCGAACAGCTTGCGCACTGCTGGCAGCCACTCGCCCGTCATCGTGAACTCAAGCCCGAGCCGCGCTCCGACGGCAATCGCCAGCATTGTGATCGGCGCCGAGAGAGCGAGTGTTGAGAATGCGGTCAATCCCTGGCCAATGGTGCATCCCATTGACATGATCCCGCCTATCCCCATCAGAAGCGCGCCGCTCATGTGACGCTTCAATTCACGGGCGTCGTCGCAAGCCTCCCAGCGAAAGCCGCGCCCGAGCATGGCGGCCGCAAACGAGCCGGCGACGACGCCGGCGACCGAGCCGATGCCAAAGTTCAACCGCGCGCCGGAAAAGGTGGCAATGTAAAGGATAGTGTCGCCAAGCGGGGCAACGAAGGTGAGCGAGGAGACGCGCGCGGGATCGAATTCGTCATCCGCGAGCCACCCCGTCGCGAACCATCCGAACGCAATCGCGGCGCCGACGGCAAGACCGGAAACCAATAGTCGCGGCGACCGGATCAGCCGGCCATCCGCGAGTGCCCAGAAAGCGAGCGCGGCGGCAATCGACACGACGAGGATTGCATGCGTCGTGCTGCCGGCCCCGAGCAGTGAAGTCAGAGTCTGGTTGTTGCCTTCGGCGAGGCGCACCGACAATGGCTCGATCAGCTTCACGCGGAGCATGCCGGTGATGCCGCGCATAGTCGCGAGCGCGGACAAGCCGAGCACGAGAAAGACCACGATGGCACGCAGATCGCCACCGCCGACGCGCACCAGCGTGCCGAAACCGCAGGTGCCGACCAGCGCCATGCCGACGCCGAACATCAACCCGCCGATGATCGCGCCGCCCAGGCCGATCGATGCTGTGAGATAGATCGATCGCGACAGGTCTATGACGCCGAACTCGGCCAGCGCTTGGGTCGTAAGCAGGGCGACCGCCGCGGCCAGAGCAAAGGATCTGAGCCGGCGAAAATCCGATCCGAAGAACGCATCCTCGAGCATTGCGAGCGTGCAGAAGCGGCCCGCACGGCCGGAAACGCCGAGCACGGCACCGGCGGCAAGCCCGCATGCAAACGCTATGGTCGAAGGGCCCAGCATTCCTCCCGGGGATGTTCGTTCTGCTTGTTAGACAGTCTGCGCCGGGAAGGCGCGAAAATCCAGAACGGAAAATTACCGGCGGCGCCGCCGCACCGGCTCGCAGAACACGTCGTAGACGGCGGTGAGAATCTTGCGGACGTCCTCGTTGGCGAGGCTGTAGTAGATCGCCTTGCCGTCGCGGCGGGTGGTGACCAGCCGATCGAGTCTGAGCCGCGCGAGCTGCTGGGAGACGGTTGACTGCCGTTCGCCGAGGAACTGCTCGAGCTCGGTCACCGATTTCTCGCCCTCGGCGAGGATGCAGAGCAGCAGCAAGCGGGACTCGTGCGATAGCGCCTTGAGCATGTCGCTCGCCTCGCGTGCCTTCTCCATCATCTGCTCGAGCTCGGCGGAGCCCTCGATCTCCTTCAGCTTTGGCAGCGGCATCGTCTCAAATTCCCCTGAGTAAAATCCTTGAGAGCGGTCACGACCTGCCCGGTTCGGATCCTGTGCTGGACAGGATCCGGTCCAGGAGGCCGAAGAAGAAGGCATCCCCCGGATAACCGCGAATGCGCCCGATCTCACGGCCCTCTTTTACCACGACGAAGGTCGGCGTGAAGGCGCCGGGATCGATTCCGGCGAGGTCGGCGGGCAGGGGCCTATTCAGGTCGACCCGGCGCAGCGGCGCGGTCTGGCTTTCCTCGGTCTTGCCATAGATCGGCGCGATCTCGGCATTGAAGCGTGCGCACCATACGCAGCCGGCCCGTTCGAACATGACGAGCTCGGCCGTGCGCGATCCCGTTGCGGACAGCGCGAGCGCGACAATGACTGCGAGCCAGGCGATGATTCTGTTCATCCTGCGTAACGGACCTCTGGACTTCCTTGGCGCTTTATATCATTAAATTCGCATATGTTCTAGGGATGAGACGCAATGACCTTGGACGTCACGCTGGGGGCGGCCTTCGTCGCGGGGCTGTTGTCGTTTCTGTCGCCCTGTATCCTGCCCCTGGTCCCGCCCTTCCTTTGCTACATGGCCGGCGTCTCGGTCACCGATCTCTCCGGTGGCAAGCCCGACCTGCGGCCGCGCATCCTGGTCTCCGCACTCGCTTTCGTGGCGGGCTTCTCGCTGGTTTTCGTCGCGCTCGGCTCGACCGCCTCGCTCGCGGGACGCCTCATCTCCGCGCATCTCTCAACGCTCGGCATCGTCGCCGGCGGCCTGATCATCGTCATGGGCCTGCATTTTCTAGGTGTGCTGAGGATTCCGCTGCTCTATCGCAGTGCGACGGTGCAGGTCGACAACCGGCCGGCCGGGGTGGCGGGGGCCTTCGTCATGGGCCTGGCATTCGCGTTCGGCTGGACGCCCTGCGCAGGCCCCATTCTCGCCGCTGTCCTGCTGATGGCAGGCTCGGAGGACACGACCGGACGAGGAGCCCTGCTGCTTTTCGCCTATTCAATCGGGACCGGCATTCCGTTCCTGATCGCGGCCGCGTTCACCGGTAGGTTCATTGTCGCGCTTGGCCGCGCGCGCCGGCATCTTGGCCTGGTCGAGAAGACGATGGGCGTCTTTCTAGTCGCGACCGGCCTGATGTTCTTGACCGGTCTAATGCCGGCGGTTTCAGAGTGGCTGCTGGAGCGTTTTCCGGGGCTGACCACCATCGGCTGAGCTAGCCGTAGCGGAAATCGAGCAGTTGGGCATAGGACTGCAGTTCGATCAGGTAACGATGCACGAGCGGCCCTTCGCCGGCCATCGCTGCATGGGCGATCTCTCCACTGCTCGCGATCGCGCCGTCTATGAGGCGGCGGAACTCGCCTTGTCCGGCGATCTCGGTGCTTGCCCATTCGTTGCAGCGCTGCAGACGATCGCGGAATGCGCTTGCGGCGGCAACGGTTTCCTCGGCGTATGCCTGCGCCGGCTGCTGGCCATACCGCGTGGCCGCCACCCGTAGCTTTTCCATGGCCGGCGCGATCTCGAATACGCAGTCGCCGAGATCGTAGAGGCCCGAACGACGCCTGAGTTCATGAAAGGACCTGCGCAGCGCAAGCAGTTCGCGACCGGCGGCGACATTGTCGCCGCCGTCCAGCGCGCGCGTCGCGGCCGCGAGCCGTTCACCGCCGTCACCAAGAAATTCCGCCAGTGCGGCCGGAGCATAAGCGGGCAGGGGACCGGACGCGTTTGGCTCAAGCCGTTTCCACGTGGTCGCCGCCGCGTCGGTCTCCATCTGTGCCAGCGCGATGCTTCCGGTGCGCGCATAGCTCGCCGCGCTGCGCAGATTATCCATGATCGGCCCCATCACCGATACGAAATCCGTGGGTTTGCCGGCCTCCGCGCCGAGAACGAGCGCGCTCGACGTCAGCCATGCCAACAGGGCGATGATGCAGCGCAAGATCGGAAATCCTTGTCACATTCGTAGATATGAATATCATAATGAAAGTGACCGATGCGCAAGATCCTTCCAAAGCACAAATCCCTGACGTCGCCCGGCTGGCTGACGCGACGCGGCTTTCTCGCATTAGCATCGGGCGCGGCTCTTGTCGCCCGCCGCGGCGAGGCGGCCGCTGAGCCGGCCCTTGGAGAAGATGGGCTCTATCACGAGCCCTGGTTTCTGCAGAGCTTCCTCGATCTGCGCGAGGACCTCGAAGGCGCTGCCGCTGGCGGCAAGCGCCTTGCGATCATGTGGGAGCTGCGCGGCTGCCCCTATTGCCGTGAGACGCATCTGGTAAACTTTGCCGATGCGGCGATCACGACCTACATTCGCGACAATTTCGAGGTGTTGCAGCTCAATCTGATTGGCTCCCGCAAGGTTACGGATTTCGATCGCCAGGAATTGTCCGAGAAGGATCTGGCCCAGAAATACGGGATCAGGTTCACCCCGACATTCCAGTTCTTTCCTCCATCGTCCAACGGCATTGAGGCAAAGGAGCCGATGGCGCGGGAGGTGGCGCGGGCACCCGGCTATCTCAAGCCGCAGCATTTCCTGGCGATGTTTCGCTTCGTGGGGGAGCGGGCTTACGAGCGCGGCTCGTTCCGGGATTTTCTTACCACAAACGGCTAGCTGACACCGGCCCTGCGAATTTGTCTTGACGTCGCTTCTTATATGAACATATCATAATATCTGAATTTGATGGATTGTGAGTCCATCGCAAACGAGGCGGGCGTCACCTCGCCATCAAGGGTAGGGAACATGCGGCGCTCGCTCGCGGCTGCGTTTGCGCTATGTCTTTCGGCCGGAAGCGCCTGCGCGCAGGAGTCGATCAAGCTCGACGTCGTCAATGACGCTCTGCCCAAATCGCTGACCGGCGCACCCGGCAATCCCGATGCCGGCAAGAAGGTGTTCCTGACGCGCACGCTGGGCAATTGCCTCGCCTGCCACCAGGTCACCAGCCTGAAGTCCGAGGAATTCCACGGCGAGTTCGGCCCGTCGCTCGACGGCGTCGCCGGCCGCTACAGCGAGGCGCAGTTGCGCCTCATCGTCGCCGATCCCAAGCGCATCTTCACCGACACGGTCATGCCGGCGTTCTTCAAAAGCGACGGCTTGAGCCGTGTGCGCCCGGAGTTCGTCGGCAAGTCGATTCTGTCGGCCGCGCAGGTCGAGGACGTGGTCGCTTATCTCAAGACGCTCAACTGACGGCGAGGAGGATCTGGAATGAAAGCCATCAATCGACGGCAGGCATTCGCGCTCGGGGGTGGCTTCGTCATGCTGACCCTGATGCCGATGGCGGCCGATGCCGAAGTGAGCAATGACGCCGCGAAGTGGATCGAGAAGTTCACCGGCGGCAAGCAGCCGGTCAAGGGCAAGATCGCGCTCGACCTGCCGGAGATCGCGGAGAATGGCAATACCGTGCCGCTGTCGCTCACGGTCGAGAGCCCGATGACCACGGAATCCTACGTCAAGGAAGTCATGATTCTCGCCGACGGCAATCCGAACGCCGGCGTCGCGACGCTGATGTTCACACCGGTCTCGGGCAAGGCGGAGGCCTCGATCCGGATCCGGCTCGCGGCCACGCAGAACGTGGTTGCGATCGCGAAGATGAGCGACGGCGCGCTGTTCACGGAGCAGAAGACCGTGAAGGTAACGATCGGCGGCTGCGGCGGCTAGGGCGCAAGGAGAGAACAATGGCAGACAAACCACGCATCAAGCTTCCCAAGGAGGCGGCCAAGGGCGAGGTCATCCAGATCAAGACCTTGGTCTCGCACGTCATGGAATCGGGCCAGCGCAAGGACGCGCAAGGCAAGCCCATCCCGCGCAGGATCATCAACAGGTTTGCCTGCGAATTCAACGGCAAGCCGGTCTTCGCCTGCGCGCTCGAGCCAGCGATCTCGGCCAACCCCTACATCCAGTTCGATGCGAAGGTGGAGGAAGCCGGGACCTTCAAGTTCTCCTGGACCGATGACGACGGCTCGGTGATCACGGCCGAAGAGAAGATCGCGCTCAAGGCGTAATGCCGGAGAGCTTCGAGGGAGACAGCGGATGCTTTCGCGATACGTTGGACTCGCCGTTGCGATCGTCGCGGTCGCATCGCTTGCGACGCGTGCTTTCGCGCAGGAGACCGAACGCAAAGGCATCTCCGCGCCGCCTGGACACGTCTTCAAGACGATTGTCTCCGGCTACCAGTTCCGCAGCAAGGAAACGCGGGCGCTGCAGGACGACGACCTGGAGAACCCCGGCTTTCTGGCGGTGGAGCGTGCCGCCGACGTCTGGAAGAGGGCGGAGGGCAGCGAAGGGAAGTCATGCATGAGCTGTCACGGCGAGGCCGAAACGAGCATGAAGGGCGTCGGAGCCGCCATACCGAAATGGGACGACAAGCGGAAGAGGCCGGTCAATCTCGAGCAGCGCATCAACATCTGCCGCACCGAGCACATGAAGGCGGAGCCCTGGAAATTCAAGTCCCAGGAACTGACCGACATGACCACCTTCGTGCGATACCAATCGCACGGTATGCCGGTGGCGGTGAAGACCGACGGTCCGATGTCGCCCTGGTTCGAGCGCGGCAAGCAGATCTATTACACGCGCTACGGCCAGCTCGATTTGGCCTGCGAGTCGTGCCACGAGCGCAACAACGGAAAATTCATGCGCGCCGATTTTCTCAGCCAGGGCCAGACCAACGGCTTTCCGACCTATCGGTTGCGCGACCAGCGCCTGGTGCCGCTGCATGAGCGCTTCGAAGGCTGCATGTTCGATGTACGCGCCGAGCCGTTCAAGCCGCTCTCCGACGAGTTTCTCGCGCTTGAGCTCTATGTCGCCTGGCGCGGCATCGGGCTGCCGGTCGAGACGCCCTCGGTGCGCAATTGAAACGATGAGCCTGCAGGAGCATTGCGCATGATCTCTCGTCGCGAGTTCATCCAGGTTGCTGCAGCAACGGCGACACTGGCGACCAGTACCGGTTCGAGCCTGACCCGGGCGTTCGCCCAGCAGCGCCTGACCCAGAAGGAATTGCTGGCCTTCGAGCCGCTCGGTAACGTCACGCTGGTGCATGTGACCGACATTCACGGCCAGCTCATGCCGCTTTACTTCCGCGAGCCTTCGACCAATCTCGGCGTCGGCGAGGCGAAGGGGCTGCCGCCGCACGTGACGGCCAAGGAGTTTCTCGCCCGCTTCGGCATCGCACCCGGTTCTTCGGCCGCGTACGCACTGACGTCGGAGGATTTCGAGGCGCTGGCCAAGACCTACGGCAAGATCGGCGGGCTCGATCGGGCCGCCACCGTGATCAAGGCGATCCGCGCCGAGCGCGGCGACAAGGTCGCGCTGCTCGACGGCGGCGATACCTGGCAGGGCTCGTGGTCTTCGCTGAAGACGCGGGGCCAGGACATGATCGACTGCATGGCCCTGCTCAAGCCCGACGCCATGACCGGACATTGGGAATTCACCTACGGCACCGAGCGGGTCAAGCAGGCGATCGAGGGACTCGGCTTCCCCTTCCTCGGCCTCAACATCCGCGATACCGAGTGGAACGAGGCGGCGTTCGAGCCTTCGACTATGATCGAGCGCGGTGGCGTCAAGATCGCGGTGCTGGGCCAGGCGTTCCCTTACACCCCGGTCGCCAATCCGCGCTGGATGATCCCGAACTGGTCGTTCGGAGTCCGCGAGGAGGACGTGCAGGCCCAGGTCGACAAAGCGCGCAAGGACGGGGCGCAGCTCGTCGTGCTGCTCTCGCACAACGGCTTCGACGTCGACCGCAAGCTGGCCTCCCGCGTCAAGGGCATCGACGTCATCCTGACCGGCCACACCCATGACGCGCTGCCCGAAGCGGTCAAGGTCGGCAAGACCCTGCTGATCGCGTCGGGCTCGTCCGGCAAGTTCGTGTCGCGGCTCGACCTCGACGTCCGCGACGGCGAGGTCAAGGCCTACAGCTTCAAGCTCATTCCGCTGTTCTCCGATGTGATCGCGGCGGATGCCGAGATGGCCGCGAAGATCGCCGAGGTACGAAAGCTCTTCGCGCCCGAGCTATCGAAGGTGCTCGGCAAGACGGATTCGCTGCTTTACAGGCGAGGCAATTTCAACGGCACCTTCGACGACCTGATCTGCCAGGCCCTGTTGCAGGAGCGCGACGCCGAGATCGCGCTCTCGCCGGGCTTCCGCTGGGGCACAAGCGTGCTGCCGGGACAGGACATCACCTTCGAGGACGTCACCAACGCGACCGCGATCACCTATCCGGCGGTCTATCGCATGGGCACGACGGGTTCGCGGTTGAAGGAGATCATCGAGGACGTCGCGGACAATCTCTTCAACGTCGATCCCTACTATCAGCAGGGTGGCGACATGGTGCGCATCGGCGGTCTGTCCTATGCGATCGATATCGCGAAGCCGCAAGGCAGCCGCATCTCCGATATGCAGCTGCTCAAGACCGGTGCGCCGATCGATCCCGCGAGGGAATATCAGGTCGCAGGTTGGGCCAGCGTCAACGAAGGGACCGAAGGGCCGCCGATCTGGGAGGTCGTGGCCAATTATCTGACCCGACAGAAGACGGTTCGCCTCGAACCCAACAGAGCTGTCAAAGTGACGGGAGCGTGAGAAGCGATGTCGAAGATGGACAGTCCCCAGCAATCCCGACGCAGTTTCCTGGCCGCTGGCGCCGGCGTTGCGGCGTCGGTGCTCGCGAAGCCCGCCTTGGCCGGCGGCGGCAATCCGGCGAACCAGCCTCCCAACGTCCCGGAATGGACCAAGTCGCTCGGCGAGGGCGTCGCCGTGCGCCCCTACGGCAAGCCTTCGAAGTTCGAGAAGGATGTCGTCCGGCGCGACGTCGAATGGCTGACCGCCTCGCGCGAGTCCTCGGTGAGCTTCACCCCGCTGCACGAGCTCGAAGGCATCATCACGCCGAACGGCCTCTGCTTCGAGCGGCATCATGGCGGCATCGCCGAGGTTGATCCGGCCGATCATCGCCTGATGATCCATGGGCTCGTCGAGCGTCCGCTGATCCTCACGCTGGAGGAGTTGAAGCGCTATCCGCGCGTCAACCGCATTCACTTCATGGAATGCGCAGCAAATTCCGGCATGGAGTGGCGCGGCGCGCAGCTCAATGGCTGTCAGTTCACCCACGGCATGATCCATTGCGTGCAGTACACCGGCGTGTCGCTGCGTACGCTGCTCGAAGAAGCAGGGGTCAAGACCAACGGTAAGTGGCTGCTGGTCGAGGGCGCCGATGCGGCCGCGATGGATCGCAGCTTGCCGATCGAGAAGGCGCTCGACGACTGCATCATCGCCTACAAGATGAACGGCGAGGCGCTCTATCCCGAACAGGGCTATCCGATGCGGCTCGTGGTGCCGGGTTGGCAGGGCAATCTCTGGGTCAAGTGGCTGCGCCGCATCAAGGTCGGCGATCAGCCCTGGCACACCCGCGAGGAGACGTCGAAATATACCGACTTGATGCCCAACGGAAAGGCACGTCGGTTCACCTGGTCGATGGACGCCAAGTCGGTGATCACGAGCCCTAGTCCGCAGGCGCCGATCAGGCACGGCAAGGGCTTCACCATCGTCTCCGGGCTGGCCTGGAGCGGAAACGGCAAGGTCAGGCGCGTCGACGTGTCGCTCGATGGCGGCCGCAACTGGTGGCCGGCACGGCTCGACGGCCCCGTGCTCGACAAGGCACTGACGCGCTTCTACTACGAGTTCGACTGGAACGGCGAGCCGCTGCTGCTGCAATCGCGCGTGCAGGACGAGACCGGCTACGTGCAACCGAGCAAGGCCGAGTTGCGCAAGATCCGTGGCGTCAACTCCATCTATCACAACAATGGCATCCAGACCTGGCATGTGCAGGCCAATGGTGAGGTCGAGAATGTCGAAGTCGCTTAAGTTTGCTGCCGCGGCACTGCTCATTTGCGCAATGTGCGCGCCCGCGCTCGCGCAGCAGAAGACCGATGCCAAAGCCGGTCCGCGCTATCACATCGGCCGCGCGCCGACCGCGGCGGAAATCCGCGGCTGGGATATCGACGTGCGGCCCGATGGTCAGGGCCTGCCGGAGGGCAAGGGCACGGTCGCCCAGGGCGAGAAGCTCTTCATGGACAACTGCTCGACCTGCCACGGCGAGTTCGGCGAGGGTAACGGCCGCTGGCCAGTGCTGGCGGGCGGCAAGGGTTCGCTGACATCAGACAATCCGGTCAAGACGGTGGGCTCGTACTGGCCCTACGCTTCGACCGTGTTCGACTACGTCCGTCACGCCATGCCTTACGGCAATGCGGAGTCGCTCTCGGTCAACGAGTATTATGCGCTGGTCGCCTACGTCCTGTACCTGAACGACGTTGTCACCGACCAGAATTTCGAGCTGACCAACAAGAACCTTGCCACGATCAAGATGCCGAACGAGCAGGGCTTTGTGATGGACGATCGGGCGACGAGCGAGAAATCGTTCTGGCAGAAGGACCCCTGCATGAGGGATTGCATCGAGCCGGTGAAGATCACCGCGCGCGCTGCCGTCATCGACGTGACCCCAGAGGATACCAAGGACGGAAAGTCGCGGCGCGTGGAATGATCCGCGGCCGGGCGAGCCGCCGTGGGTTGCTTCGCAGTTTGTTCGCTGCCGCCTTCATCATGACAAGTCCGGCCGCTCCGTCCCGGGCGACCGAACCGCACCGGCTCGCGCTGCAGATCAGCGACGACGACCCGGCCAAGATGCGCGCCGTCCTCGATGTTGCGGCGAACGTCTCGCGGCATTATTCCGGGCAGGGCGACGACGTCGAGATCGTGGTGGTTGCCTTCAATGGCGGCCTCGACATGCTGCTCGACGACCGCTCGCCGGTGAAGGAGCGCCTGTTGAATTTCCTGAAATCGATGCCCAATGTGAGCTTCATCGCCTGCGGCAATACCCTGGAGACGCTTGCGGTGAAGGAAGGCAGGCGACCGCCGCTGATCGAGGGCATCAGCGTCACCCGGGTTGGTGTTGCCGCACTGATGGATCTTGCGGAAAAGAACTGGACGATTGTCCGACCGTAAGGAGAGAGCCGCCGATGCGATGGTTGATGGGATTGGCTGTCTTGCTCCTTCTCGCGCCGCCCGCCGGCGCGGCCGTGCAGGAGCTCGAACTGTCGGCCGGCGGCCGCACGACCCTCGCGACACTGCGCACACCTGCCTCGATGGGACCGGATACGCCGCTGGTCGTGATGACCCACGGCACGCTCGCCCACAAGGACATGGAAGTCATTCAGGGCGTCGCGAAGGCGCTTGAGCAGCGCGGCATCGCTTCGCTCGCCCATACCCTGTCGCTGGGGCTCGACCGCCGCAAGGGCATGTATGACTGCGCGGCGCGGCACGACTATGTCGTTGACGATGCGGTTGCTGAGATCGGTGCCTGGGTGACCAAGGCGAGGGGCATGTCGCGGTTCGTCTTCACCCTCGGTCACTCGCGCGGCGGCAACCAGGTCGCGCGCCATCTGGCGGCGGGCGAACCCCCGCCGGTCGCGGGTGCCGTGCTGCTGGCGCCGGTGACGGCGAAAGCCGAGGCCGACTTGCGCGCCTCCTATGCCCAGACCTACGGCAAGCCGCTCGAACCGTTCCTGAAGCAGGCGACGAGGACCGTCGCGGCGGGCCGCGGTGGCGAGTGGATGGACGTGCCGGGCTTCATCTATTGCCGCAACGCGGTGGTGACGGCGCGCGCCTTTGCCTCCTTCTATGCCGCCGACACCGGCCAGGACGCCGCGGCGCTCGTGGCGCGGCTCAAGCTCCCTGTGCTGGTGCTCGCCGCGACCAAGGATACGGTCGTGCCCGACGTGGTAGCGTCCTTTGCACCGCTTGCCGATTCGAGCGGCGGCAGAGTGCAGCTCGATAGAATCGAGGACGCCGATCACTTCTTCCGCGACCTGTTCGCGGAAGATGCTGCCGATCGTATCGCCGAATTCATCAAGCAGACACGTTAGGAGGGACCATGCAGCGTCGATCCATGCTTGGCGCGAGCCTTGCCGGACTATTTGGTGCTCTTGCCGTGCGCGAAGCGGCAGCGGCGACGGAAACACCGGTGCGACAGCGCATCGTCTATCACCTCGCCGATGCCGACCGCGTCGTCTTCGTTCTGGGCAACCTCCAGAACCATGTCGATGGCGTTGGTGGCCCCGGCAAGGCCGATATCAGGCTGGTCGTGCATGGGCCGGCGCTTCGCGCCTTCCACGCCCTCGCCGCCGAAGATCACACCGTTGCGATGATGAAGAAGCTCGCCGACGCTGGCGTCGGATTTGATGCCTGCGCCAACACCATGAAGGCGCAGGGGGTCAAGCTCGACGACCTCACGCCCGGCTTCGTGGTCGCCGAGAAGGGCGGCGTGGTGCGGCTCGCCGAGCTGCAACAGCAGGGATATGCCTATCTGCGGCCCTGAGCAGGCGTGGCGCCGATGCGGCCGGGCCTTGATTTGGCTCATACGGCGCGACCGCAGCGAGCGATAGACTTGGCAGACCTCAAAGGAACACTGAGGCGGCCGTGCTGACGAGACTCATCGATCTCCTGGGGGAAGACCGCCTGTCATGGCTCGGCGGCCTTCTGGTCGGCGGCGTCTTTGGATTCTTCGCCCAGCGCAGCCGCTTCTGCCTGCGCGCCGCCGCCGTCGAGTTCTCCCGCGGCGAGGGCGGCCCGCGCCTTGCGGTCTGGCTCCTGACCTTTGCCGCGGCGCTGGTGGGCACGCAGGCCTTTGTCGCGCTCGGTCTGCTCGACGTCTCCGAGGCGCGCCAGCTCGCGCAGCAGGGCAGCATCTCCGGTGCGCTCGTGGGCGGCATGATGTTCGGCTGCGGCATGATTCTGGCCCGCGGCTGTGCCAGCCGGCTGCTCGTGCTCTCGGCAAATGGCAATCTCAGGGCGCTGCTGTCGGGCCTGGTGTTTGCGGTGACGGCGCAGGCTTCTTATCGCGGCCTGCTGTCGCCTGCGCGCGAGTGGGTGACCAATCTGTGGCTTGTCGACGGCGGGCCGTCGCGCGACATCATGGCGGCGTTCGGCGGCGGTACGCCCGAGAAGCTCGCTTTCGGTGGACTATGGCTGATCGCGGGGCTCACCTTCGCCTTTCGCAGCCACTTGCCGCGCCGGCTGATCTTCGCCGCGCTGGCGACGGGCGTAGCCGTCGTCGCCGGCTGGCTCTTCACCTACCAGCTGTCGCAGGCCTCCTTCGCACCGGTGACGCTGAAAAGCCTCACCTTCAGCGGACCGTCGGCCGAATTGCTGATGCTGGTCTTGAACAGCTCGCAGATCCGGCTCGGCTTCGACCTCGGCATCATTCCCGGCGTGTTTCTCGGCTCGTTCGTCGCTGCGGCAAGCGCGCATGAGCTGAAGCTCGAGGGGTTTTTCGACGGGCTCGGCATGCGGCGCTATCTGCTCGGCGCGGTGCTGATGGGTTTCGGCGCGATGCTCGCCGGCGGCTGCGCGGTCGGCGCGGGCGTGACCGGCGCCTCGATATTCGCGCTCACCGCCTGGCTCGTGCTCGGCGGCATGTGGCTCGGGGCTGGGCTCACCGACCTCTTCGTCGACCGTGCCGGTACGCCACAACCGCAGCAGGCCGCTGGCTCGCCCGCAGCGGGCGCGTGATCAGATATTTTATGGTTTGCTAAATTACATTTTTTGAATATGATTTTCGCAAATGCGGGCCGATTGCGCCGCAACAATGCGGGCGCGCCGCCCTCGGGGAAACGCACATGACCACCATCACGGAAAGCTACGTTCGCGAAGCGCCGCGCACTGCGCGCATCGACTGGTCGCCCTATCTCGTCGGCGCCGGGATCGGGCTGTTGAGCTGGATCGCCTTCGCAGTGTTCGGCGATCCGCTCGGCGTCACCACCGCCTATTCGCGCGTCGCCTCGCTGTTCGCCGTCCCGGTGATCGGGCCGGAGGCTGTGGCGCAGAATTCCTACTGGAAGAGCATGCCGCTGAAGTGGGACTACGGCGTCTGGTTCCTCGTCGGCATCCCGCTCGGCGCATTCCTCTCCGCAGTGATGTCGGGCACGTGGCGGCTCGAGCTCGTGCCGGAAGTCTGGAAGGAGCGGTTCGGACCATCGATCGCAAAGCGCTTTGTCGGCGCGTTCCTCGGCGGCATCGTGATCATGTACGGCGCACGGCTTGCCGGCGGCTGTACCAGCGGACACGGCATTTCCGGCGGTTTGCAGCTCGCGGTGTCGAGCTGGCTATTCCTGGCGGTGATGTTCGCCACAGGACTCGGTATCTCCGCGCTCATGTTCCGCAAACGGTGAAGGGAATCAAGATGACCGCGATGATGACAATCCTTGGCCCCGTGCTAATGGGCGCTGCCTTCGGCTTCCTGCTGCAGCGTGGCAAGGTGACGAACTGTAATGTGATCGAGAACCAGTTTCGCCTGCGCGATTTTACTGTGCTGAAGGTGATGGGCACGGCGATCGTCGTCGGCGGCATCGGCGTGCTGCTGCTCGTCGATACCGGCAACACGAAGTACTACGTGAAGGATGCCAACATGCTGGCGATCGCGCTCGGCGCCGCTTTGTTCGGTATCGGCATGGTGGTCTATGGCTATTGCCCGGGAACGGCGCTCGGCGCCATCGCCACCGGCAGCATCCATGCCTTGGTCGGCGCGCTCGGCATGGTTGCCGGTGCTATCCTTTACGCGCTGAGTTCCGATTGGCTGAAAGCGCACGTGCTCAACGTCTGGGCGCTCGGCAAAGTCCGCCTTCCGGACGTGACGAACATCCCGGACATCATTTGGTTCGCCGCTCTTGCAGTCGGCGCCGGACTGTTCTTCTGGTGGATCGAATCTGTGGAAGCTGAGCAGAAGCGGATGTAGCAGATCACAGGTCACCGTTTTGGTGTCTTGCAGAAGAGCCTGTGCAGCGTTGAAAACAGCTCTTCGATCCTCCGGTCTGCGACACGGTACCACATCGTCTGACCATCGCGCCGACAGGCGACGATGCGCTGTGTCTTCAGCTTTGCAAGGTGCTGCGATAGGGCCGAAGCGGAAAGGCCGACATCCTCGGCAAGCGCGCTCGCGCTGATTTCGCCATATTCGACGAGCTTGCAGACGATGAGCAGACGATGCTCATTGGCAAGCATGCGCATCAGGGCGGCCACCCCCTTTGCCTGCCTTTCGAGTTCGTTCGTATTCATTCGGCGCATGACGGTGTTTCGTTAGCACTTGCGTGCCAGCCGTTAAATATGAGAGCGAAATCCGGGTTTGGCCGGTTAATGAATGGCCCGCGATTGAATCGGCGCAGCATAAGCATGCGAATTATACTCACATCGCTGAATGAGTATAACCGAAGCCCATCGTTCTCAAGGATCTCCGACATACGCCATACGAGTGACGTGTGCACTCCCGCTCCCGGTCCAATCACATGAAGGACTGATCTGAGTTAAAATACCTCAATAAAATGAATACGTTAGACCGAAAATTTGCCGCAGCGCGCATGATGGACTGGAGCGATGGTGTTTTTCAACTGGTTAGAGGGCGGCATGTGCACGACGTGTGCACCTGGAGATCAAGAAAAACCTGACGACAGCCAATGCGGGCAGGTCTTCTACACAAGAGCTTGGCTCACATCGGCTCGATGCCGATCTTCTTGATGACCCCGATCCATTTCGTCGTTTCCGAGGTCATGAAATTCTTCAGGCCCTGGGGATCCATCACCAGCGGCTCGGCGCCCTGTTCGACGAAGAGAGCGCGCACCTTCGGATCGTTTACGGCTTCGACCATCGCTTTGTAGAGCTTGTCGACGACGGCCCTATCGGTGTTCGCCGGCGCAAGAAGCGCAAGCCAGGCGGCGCTCTCGTAATTCTTCAGGCCGGCTTCGGCCGCAGTCGGGACATCAGGCACCGCCGTCATGCGCTTGTCACTGGCCACCGCGAGCGGGCGCGCATCGCCGCTTTTGATCAGGCCGAGGACGTTCGGCAGGAGCTGGAATCCGAGCGGGACCTGCCCTGCGATGAAGTCCGGCGTGTAAGCTGCGATGTTGCGGTAGGGAACGTGCGTGAGCTCGGTGCCTGTGAGCTGCTCGAAATAGGCGGCCGCCAGATGCTGCGAGGAGCCGACCCCGACCGTCCCGTAGTTCAGCTCGCGAGGATGTCCTTTCGCGTAGTCGATCAGCTCGCGCAGCGATTTCGGCGGCAGCTTCGAATTGATCACGATGACATTCGGCAGCGTCGCGAACAGGCCGATCGGGGCGAGGTCCTTCAGCGGATCGTAGGGGAGGTCCTTGTAGAGCGCCTTGTTCGCAGCCAGCGGGCCGGAGGTGCTCATCAGCAAGGTGTAGCCATCAGGTGCGGCATGCGCCGCGGCAGCGGTGCCGATATTTCCGCCAGCGCCGGGACGATTGTCGACCGCGAAGGCCTGTCCAAGTGACGTGGACATGCGGTTGAGCAGGATACGGGTGATCACGTCGCTGGCGCTGCCGCCGGCGAAGGGCACGAGCACCTGGATCGGTCGGGCGGGATAGTCTTGGGCGTTCGCAGCCTGCATCCCCGCGGCTGCGAGCAGGGCACCACCGCCGAGTGCGAGCAGCGACCTCCGGTGAGGATGAAATCCCTCGCTCTGCCGCTGAGAAATGTCCGTGATCTTGCTGCGACCGAACTTTGTCATCTCGGACTGAATCTCCCGACTGTGTCTTGTTCTGCGAGGCCAGGGAGCGTCCGTGACAAGAGCCGTCGGGGATAAGCGCCAGGTCGCGATTATTGCGCCTGGACCGTAGTTAGCGGCTTGATGCGACTGCCATGCCGGCTGGTCTCAAAACTTACCAACCCGTCTCATTTTGCGGCGGGCGCGACATCTTGTCCGAGCCGAAATCCTGCATCTAAGAGATCGTTTTCCGCCGCGGCTTTCTGCGCCTTTTTCGGGAGGACGAGCTTGTGCCACCGGAGGTAGGCTCCACGAACTCCTTTGCCACGGCGGCGGCCTGCGCGAGGTCGCGGCTGATGACGTCGAGCACGGCCTTCGCCGCGACCGACACCGTTCGCCGCGGGTGATGCACCCAGGCAATCGAGCGCACGATCCGTTGCTCGTTGAAGCGATGCGCCCGGATGGCTCCGCTCGCGAGCGATTGCCGGAGTGCGATGGTCGGCAGCACGGTTGCGAAATCCGTGGTGGCGATCACATCGCAGAGCGCAGGCAGGGTGTCGAGTTCGAGACGCGGCCTCAGGTCGATGCCGACGGCGGCGGCGTGCTCGTCCAGGATTAACCGCAGGCCGTGCCGTTTCGAGGGCAGCACGAGGTCGACATTGGCGATGTGGTCGAAACGCAGTTTTGCCGGCGGCTTGATCGGGCCGTCCTTGCGGCAGGCGAACACCATCTCCTCGTCCATGACGTGATGCGCGGCCAGCGGAGTCCTGCGGCGCGGCACGTTGATCAACGCGAAATCGAGCTGGCCGGTGTTGACCCAGTCGACCAGCGTCTCGGTGTAGCCCTCGCAGACCGACAGCGTGATCTCGGGATAGCGGCTGGCGACGGTCGCCGACGACCTCGCCATCGTGCTTTGCGCCACCGACGTGATGAGGCCGACCGAGACGCGGCCCGAGATGCGCCCGCCGAGCTGTGCCATCTCCTGCCGGGCATATTCGGCATCGCGCACGATCGGCGCCGTCAGCCGCACCAGCGCTTCGCCGGCGCTGGTCAGCGTCATGCCCTGGACGCTGCGGTCGAACAGTTTTTGCCCGAGCTCGGCCTCGAGCTTGGCGATCTGCATGCTCAGCGCCGGCTGCACGATATTGAGCTGGCGCGCGGCCCGGGTGACGTTCTTTTCCTCGGCCAGGCACAGGAAATATTGCATCTGCCTGAGTTCCACGGGGCTATCCTTCGGTCGCTGATCCTGCTCGCGAGCCATCATCTCAGATGATCGAATATATAATCAATCATTATTTGTGATGATGGTTGTGATTGCCTAGTCTTGCTGATCGAGGGGCGCGTGCCCCAGGGAGCGAGACCAAAGATATGCAGGACGTCAGCCCCAAGCGGATGATCATCGGCATTTCCGGCGCTTCGGGCGTCACCTATGGTGTGCGCCTGCTCCAGCTCCTGCGCAATGCCGGCGTCGAGACGCATCTGGTGATGTCGAAGACCGCCGAGCAGACGTTTGCCTATGAGACCGACCTGAAGATCGCGGAGGTGAGGGCGCTCGCCAATATCAACCATGCGATCGACGACATGGCCTCCGCCATCTCCAGCGGCTCGTTCCGCACCGCGGGCATGATCGTGGCGCCGTGCTCGATGCGCTCGATGTCCGAGATCGCGTCGGGTGTGACCACGACACTGCTGACACGGGCTGCCGACGTCGTGCTCAAGGAGCGCCGGCGCCTGGTGCTGATGGTGCGCGAGACGCCGCTGCACACCGGGCATCTCCGGACGATGACGGCACTCTCGGAGATGGGCGCGATCATCGCGCCGCCCGTGCCGGCCTTCTACGCCAAGCCCGAAAGCCTCGACGACATGGTCGAGCACACGGTCGGCCGCGTGCTCGACCTCTACGACATCGATATTGGCGTCGTGCGCCGCTGGGGCGAGGACGAGGCGCTCAAGCGCCGCTCGCCGTCGCTGCGCAAGATCGCGCCCTGACCTGAGACCTTAAGGAAAGACCCGTATGCGAATGGAAGATGTTGCGAGGAAGGGTTCGCCCGCCGATCTGCGCGCCTGGCTCGCTTATCTCGCCGAGCGCGGCAAGCTCGCGATCGCGCACGAGGGCGTTGCGCTAGCGGACGAGCTCGCCGCCATCGCCAAGCGGCTGGAGCGCGACAGCGCCGTGCTGTTTCCGCGCCCCGACGGGCACGCGATCCCGGTCGTCGCCAACCTCTTTGCCGGCCGCGACTGGGTCGCAGAGTCCATCGGCGTCACCGAGGACCAGCTGCTGCCGCGGTTCCTCGCTGCCGCGAGCCATCCGCTGCCGACACATGAAGTGGCGAGCGGGCCCGTGCAGGAGGTCGTGCATGAGGATATCGATCTGCTGCGCCAGCTTCCGGTCCCCAAGCACAATGAGCGCGACAGCGGCCCCTACATCACCGCGGGCCTCTTGATCGCCCGCAATCCCAAGACCGGCGTGCAGAACGTCTCGATCCACCGCTGCCAGATATCTGGCAAGAACCGCATCGGCGTGCTGCTGCTGCCGCGGCATACATTCTCCTATTACCGCCTCGCGGAAGAGTTGGGCCAGGCGCTGGAGATCGCGATCGTCATCGGCGCGCATCCAGCCTTGCTGCTTGCATCCCAAGCCATCGCTGCGCTCGACGAGGACGAAATGGCGATTGCCGGTGCTCTGCTGGGCGAGCCGGTGGACGTCGTCAAATGCCGCACCAATTCGGTCCGCGTGCCCGCGCATGCGGAGATCGTGATCGAGGGACGGATCTTGCAGGGCGTGCGCGAGCCGGAAGGCCCGTTCGGCGAATTCCCCCAATATTACGGTCCGCGCGCCAATCGCGAGGTGATCGAGGTCGATGCGATCACACATCGCAAGGCGCCGATCTTCCACACCATCGTCGGCGGCGGTTTCGAGCATCTCATCCTTGGCGGCGTGCCGCGTGAAGCGACGCTGCTGCAGCATCTGCGCCGCAGCTTTCCTGGCGTGATCGACGTCCGCCTGACTCGCGGCGGCACCTGCCGCTATCATCTCGCGATCAAGATCGACAAGGCCAATGACGGCGAGCCCAAGAACGTCATGATGTGTGCCTTCGGCGCGCATTACGACATCAAGCAGGTCATCGTGGTGGACAAGGACGTCGACATCTCCTCGTCCGAGGAGATCGAATGGGCGGTGGCGACGCGCTTCCAGGCCGATCGCGATCTCATGGTCGTTTCGGGCGTGCTCGGCTCGAAGCTCGATCCGACCACCGACAATGGCATCAGCGCGAAGATGGGCCTGGACGCGACCGCGCCGGTCAGCGCCCCCGAGCTCGCCTTCAAGCGCATTCGCGTCAAGGGCGAGGAGGAGGTTGATCTCGCCACGGCCTTGCAGGCCGATCCCAGCGCCGCGGTCGCGCGGTTGCTTGCGGGGGCGCGCGCATGAGCCGATTACCGCGAGAAGGCAACTTGCGTCCGTTTGCGCGGTTGGAATATGTAGCTGACGCCGCTTATAGTGCCGCGCCAGCTAGCCAATCGTTTTGCAGCGCAACGCTGGGAGGAAGGAACTGATGTCGACGGCCCTGCGCATCGCTCACGGCGCTTTCGGCAGGGTCGCTCTGCTCGACATGGATCGTTCGCTGGTCCGTCACGCCCATCATCATTGCCACGTCCTGCTCAAGGTCGAGGGCGCCGACACCCAATTTCTGGTTGGCGATCAGGTCACGCCGCTCACGGACATGGCCGCCGTGCTGGTCGACGGCTGGAAGCCGCACGCCTATGTGCACGACGCCAGCCGTCCGCGCACGCTCATCATGGCGCTCTATATCGAGCCCGAATGGCTGAAGGAGTTCCGATCCGGATGGGCCGCGAGCGGCGCGCCGGGCTTTTTCGAACGCCCCTCGGGCGAGGTGTCGCCGCGCATCCGCCAGCTCACGCTGCATCTCGCAGCCGAAATGATGGCGAATCCGGACGCGGTGCGGACCCACGAGCAGACGCTGTCGGATCTCATGATCGCGGTGATCGAACGCTTCACGCCCTGGCGCAGCTTCCCGACCTCGATCCGCGGCATGAGGGCGGTGAGCTGCGACTGGCGCATCCGCCGCGCGATGGACGCGATGCGTGTGCAGGATTCCTATGGCAGCGTCGATCAGTTCGTAAAGGGCGCAGGGCTCTCGCGCGCGCAGTTCTTCCGCCTGTTCGAGACCTCGCTCGGCGTCTCGCCAAAAATCTATCTCAACGTCGTCCGCATGGAGCGCGCGCTCGATGCCGTTATGCGCGAGGACTCGCCGCTCGGCGAGCTCAGCGAGCGCTTCGGCTTTCCGGAGCCGGCGCATTTCACGCGCTTCTTCCGCGACCATGCCGGCGTCAGCCCGCGCGAGTTTCGCAACGTCTCGCGTCTTGCGGGCTGAGTCTAGCGGCTGATATTGCGCTGCACGCGCTCGAATGAGACGATTTGGTAAGTCGTGAGAGCGGGCGGTATGGCCCGCGCAGCCCCTGTCCTGACAAGTGTCACCGTCGCGTCAGAGAACGCGTCGGGAGGTATGCCGGGACATGTTGCAGGCGGTCAAATCCGCAAATCCGGGAAGTAGCGATGAGCCGTGGGTCGGGCGCTCGATCGAGCGCGTCGAGGACGCCGCGCTGCTCTCTGGCCGCGGTCGCTTCATCGACGATCTCGGTGTCCAGCCCGGCACGCTGCACGCGACCATCCTGCGCTCGCCGCACGCACATGCCGACATTCTCTCCATCGATGCTGAAGCTGCAAAACGCATGCCGGGCGTTGCCGCGGTTCTGACCGGCAGCGACGTCAAGGCCGTCACGACAAGCCTGGTCGTCGGCGTGAAGGCGCCGGTCGAATGCTGGCCGATCGCGACGGACCGTGTGCGCTATGTCGGAGAGCCGGTCGCTGTGGTCGTGGCCACCGACCGCGCCCGAGCCGAGGATGCGGCCGAGCTGATCAACGTCGAATATCGCCCGCGCGGCGCCGTCGTCGATCCGCTTGGTGCAATCGCACCGGGGGCGCCGGTGCTGCATGACGGCTTTCCCGGCAATCTCGCCAGCGACCGCTCATTTCGCTACGGCGATCCTGAAGAAGCCTTCGCGGATGCGCCGCATCGCTTCTCCATCGACATCCGATATCCCCGCAACTCCTGCACGCCGATCGAGACCTATGGCGTCGTCGCCTCGCACGATGCGGGCGAGGACGCGTTCGAGGTGCTCGCCAATTTCCAGGGCCCGTTCAGCATCCACACGGTGATCGCGCGTGCGCTGAAAGTGCCGGGCAATCGCTTACG
Organism: Bradyrhizobium sp. B025; assembly: GCF_042257955.1. Lineage (NCBI taxonomy): Bacteria > Pseudomonadati > Pseudomonadota > Alphaproteobacteria > Hyphomicrobiales > Nitrobacteraceae > Bradyrhizobium > Bradyrhizobium sp. B025. The sequence goes on from NZ_CP170150.1 coordinate 3,162,306, forward strand.
GCTGCGCACGCCGCCGGATTCCGGTGGCAGTTTTGGCGTCAAGCAGGGCGTGTTTCCCTATATCGTGCTGATCGCCGCGGCGGCGCGCGTCACGGGGCGGCCGGTCAAATGGATCGAGGACCGGCTCGAGCATCTTACCGCTTCGGTGTCGGCGACCAATCGCGCGACGACGCTGTCGGCGGCGGTTGGCGTCGATGGAAAGATCCTCGCGCTCGACTGGGACCAGGTCGAGGATTGCGGCGCTCATCTGCGCGCGCCCGAGCCGGCGACGCTTTATCGCATGCACGGCAATCTGACCGGCGCCTACGACATAAGCCACGTCAAGGTCCGCAACCGCGTCGTCGTCACCAACAAGACGCCGACCGGCCTCAACCGCGGTTTTGGTGGTCCGCAGGTCTATTTCGCGCTCGAACGGCTGGTGCAGCGCATCGCGATTGGCCTCGGGCTCGATCCGCTCGACGTCATCAAGCGCAATCTGATCGAGGCGAACGCGTTTCCCTATCGAACAGCGATGGGCGCGCTCCTGGATTCCGGCAACTACCACGAAGCGATCGCGCGCGCGGTCGAGCAGGGCCGGCTTGCCGAACTGAAAGCACGGCGCGACGAGGCGCGGGCAGAGGGGCGTCTCTACGGCATCGGCTTCACCGCGGTAGTCGAGCCCAGCGTTTCCAACATGGGCTACATCACCACCGTGCTGACGGCGGCCGAGCGCCGCAAGGCCGGACCGAAGAACGGCGCGCAGGCGACCGCGACCGTCGGGCTCGATCCGGTCGGCAGCGTCACGGTGCATGTGGCGTCCGTGCCGCAGGGGCAAGGCCATCGTACTGTGGTGTCGCAGGTCGTTGCCGATGTGTTTGGCCTCCAGCCCAGGGATATCCGCGTCAACACCGAGATCGACACCGCCAAGGATGCCTGGTCGATCGCATCGGGCAACTATGCGAGCCGCTTCGCGGCGGCGGTGGCCGGCACCGCGAAGATCGCGGCCGAGCGCGTCGCCGGCAAGCTCGCGCGCATCGCCGCCAGCCAGTTGAACGTCGAGGCGCCGGACATCGTGTTCGCGCGGGGATTCGTCGCATCAAAACACAATCCCGAGAACCGGATCGCGTTCTCGCGCGTCGCCGCGCTCAGCCACTGGTCGCCGGGTTCGCTACGCGACGACGCAGGCCAGACCATCCGCGAGACTGTGTTCTGGACGCCGCCGGAGCTGACGCCGCCGGACGATGAGGACCGCATCAATTCCTCGCTTTGCCACGGTTTCATCTTCGACTTCTGCGGCGTCGAGATCGACCGCACGACGCTGGAGACGCGCATCGACCGCTACGTCACCATGCACGATTGCGGCACCATTTTGCATCCTGGCATGGTCAACGGCCAGATCCGCGGCGGCTTCACTCAGGCGCTCGGCGCCGCACTCTTTGAGGAATATGCCTACACCGAGGACGGCAGCTTCCTGACGGGAACGCTCGCCGACTATCTGCTGCCGACCACGACCGAGGTGCCGGAGCCCGAAATCATCCACATGGAGACGCCGTCGCCGTTCACCCCGCTCGGCGCCAAGGGCGTCGGCGAAGGCAATTGCATGTCGACGCCGGTGTGCCTTGCCAATGCGGTCGCGGATGCGCTGGGCGTTGCCGACATCACCTTGCCGCTGGTGCCGGCGCGCCTTGCGGAGATGGTGCGCGGTGCCGAGCCGCCGCCGCCAGCAGGCGGTGCGACCGCAGCGCCCGTGCGCGAAGGCGACCGGCGGCTGCGCGGCGAGGGGCAGGCCTCGGTCAAGAGCGCGCCGGAGCAGGTCTGGGCCATGCTGCTCGATCCCGCGACGCTGCAATCGGTCATTCCCGGTTGCCAGAGCGTCGACAAGGTCACCGAGACGCATTTTCGCGCCGACGTGACGCTCGGCATCGGCCCCGTCACCGGCCGCTATCGTGCCGATGTGGAATTGTTCGATCTCGATCCGCCGCATGCAGTGACCTTGCGCGGCGGTGCCAGCGGCGCGCTGGGTTTTGGCAGCGCCGATGGACGCATCACGCTCGCGCCCGACGGCAACGGCGGAACGAAGCTCACCTACAGCTATGACGCTGCCATCGGCGGCAAGGTCGCCAGCATCGGCGGGCGGCTGCTCGATGGCGCGACGCGCGTCATCATCGGCCAGTTCTTCACCGCGCTGGCCCGCAAGGCCGGCGGTGGTGGCGCGGAGGGCGGAGGTTTCTCGCTGTTCGCGTTGCTGGCCGGCCTGTTCGGGGGGCGCCGATGAAGCCGCCCGCATTCGACTATCTCCGCGCCGAGAGCATCAGTGATGTCCTTGATGGACTGGCACAGCAGGGCGGCGATGCCCGCGTGCTCGCGGGCGGGCAGTCACTGATGGCGATGCTCAACATGCGCCTTGCCAAGCCAAAACTGTTGATCGACATCATGCGTCTCAGGGAGCTGCGCCAGATCGAGCGGAAGGGCGACGCCGTCGTCATCGGCGCCGGTGTACGCCAGGCCGATCTCCTGGCCTGGCCAGATCTTGCCGAGACCCTGCCGCTGGTGGCGCTGGCGCTGCCCTGGGTCGGGCACATGCAGACCCGCAGCCGTGGCACCATCTGCGGTTCGCTCGCGCATGCCGATCCCAGCGCCGAGATTCCGCTGACGCTGGTCGCGCTTGGCGGTGAGGTGTTCTTGCGCAACGCTAAACGACGCCGCCGCGTGGCGGCAAAGGACTTCTTCTCCGGCATGATGCTGACCGCGCGCGCTGATGATGAGCTGATCGAAAGCATATCGCTGCCTGTCATCAAGGGATCGCGCGTCGCTTTCCGCGAGGTCGCGCGCCGGCACGGTGATTTCGCGATCGTCGCCTGCGCAGCCATGAAGACGCCAACGGGTGTGCGCCTCGCTGTCGGGGGCGTCGCGGATGTGCCGACCGCGCGCGATTGGCCGCGGCTCGATGGGACCGCGCTCGACGACGCCCTCAACGCCTTCGCTTACGAGCTTGGCGCCCACGACGACGTCCACGCGACCGCGCGCTACCGCCGCGACCTCGTGCGCATGATAGGCCGCGACCTGATCGGCGAGGTGCTGCAATGACCCGTCTCAAGGCGGACCGCCGCCATGCCGTCCGTTTCGCGCTCAACGGCAATCCCGTCGAGGGCGAGGCCGAGCCGCGGATGCTGCTCTCGGATTTTCTGCGTCACCAGCTGGGGGCGACCGGCACCCATGTCGGCTGCGAGCACGGTGTCTGCGGCGCCTGCACAATCGTCGTCGACGGCATGCTGACGCGGTCGTGCCTGACGCTCGCGGCGCAAGTCGATGGCTGCGAACTGAAGACGGTCGAAGGGCTCGCGCCGTCGGCCGATCGGCTTGGCGTGCTGCAGCAGGCCTTCCGCCGCAACCACGCGCTCCAGTGCGGCTTCTGCACCGCCGGCATCTTGATGTCGCTGGACCATTATCTCGCGAATAACCCGGCGCCGACCGAGGCGGAGATCCGGGATCTTCTCAGCGGGCATATCTGCCGCTGCACCGGCTACACCCCAATCATCCAGGCGGCGCTCGAAGCCGCCGCCGAACTCGCTTCATCCAAAAATGAGACGTCCGATGCTTGATCTCGCCAGCAGCTTCATGGCCAGCGCCGCGCGCGATCCCAATGCGATTGCCTTGGTCGACGGCGACCTTCGTCTGACCTATCGGCAATGGTACGACAAGATTTCCGCGCTGGTGGCGTCGTTCGACCGCCTCGGCCTCAAGCCCGGCGATCACGTCGTCACGCTGCTGCAGAACCGCTGGGAGGCGGCGACGCTGCACTGGGCCTGCCAGATCGCGGGCCTCGTGATCACGCCGATCAACTGGCGCGCCAAGGCCGACGAGCTCGATTATTGCATCGAGAACGCCGAGGCCTGCGCGGTCTTCCATCAGGACATCTCTGCCGAGCCCGTGCAGGGTTCGGCGCTGGCAGGCAGGCTGCTGCGCGTGTCCGTCGATCCCGGGACCGGTGAGGCCACCAGCTTTTCTGACCTGATCAAGGACCGCGCGCCCGACGCGGAGCCGCGTGTCGGTGCCGATGCCTGGTCGATCATGCTCTACACCTCGGGCACGACGTCTCGGCCAAAGGGCGTGCCGCGCCGGCACCGCGCCGAGCGAGCCGCAGCGATCGCCCATGTCGCGCAGAATCTCTACGGCCGCGGGGAGCGCACGCTCGGCGTCATGCCGCTCTACCACACCATGGGCGTCCGCTCGCTGCTGGCGATGTCGCTGATCGGCGGCACGTTCATCTGCCTGCCGCGCTATGACAGCCGCCAGGCGCTGGCGCTGATCGAGAAGGAGGAGATCACCAACCTCTATCTGGTGCCGACGCTCTATCACGACCTCGTCCATCACGAGACGTTTGCCGGGACCAACGTCTCCAGCGTGCGCAAGCTCGGTTTCGCCGGCGCCTCGATGACCGATGGCCTGCTGAAGAAGCTGAACGAGGCGTTCAAGCCAAACCTGTTCGTCAATCATTACGGCAGCTCGGAGATCTACACCTTTACCATCGATCAGAACGCCGCGGCAAAGCCGGGCTCGGCCGGCAAGGCGGGGCTGAACCAGCACGTCAAGGTTGTTCGCATCGGCGCGCGGTCGGTCGCCGAGCTTGCTGCGGTTGGCGAGGAGGGCGAGATCATAGCGACGCTCGCCGGTGACGAGGCTTTCGAAGGTTACTGGCGGCGTCCCGAAGCCGACGCCAAGTCGCTGCGCGAGGGCTGGTACTTTACCGGCGACACCGGCTACGTCGATCCCGACGGCGACCTGTTCGTCACCGGCCGCGTCGACGACATGATCATCACCGGCGGCGAGAACGTCTCGCCGGTCGAGATCGAGAGCTGCCTGTCGCTGCATCCTGATGTCGATGAGGTCGCCGTGGTCGGTGTCGCCGACGAAAAATGGGGCAAAATCGTCGCCGCCTTCGTCAAGCGCAATCGCAACGTTTCCGAGAGCGAGCTGGAGCAGTTCTGCCGCACCTCGGGGCTCGCCAACTTCAAGCGGCCGCGCCGCTACGTCTTCGTCGACGCGATCCCGAAGTCGCCGGTCGGCAAGCTGCTGCGGCGCCTGCTCGTCGCCGGAGAATACGAGACCGAGCGCCGCCCGCCATCGGACGCCGCTTGATCATCACGCATCAACAGAAGGAAGCGAAGATGCCGTCATCCTATACTTTTGCCGATCCCCGGCTTGCCAAGCTCGACGGGTTCAAGGTCGAGATCGACGAAGCGCACGAGCGCGCGGACATCATCCTGGGACGTCCGCCCTACAACGTCGTGGCGATGCCGCAGCGCGACCAGCTTCGGCTGACCTTCGAGACTCTGGACGAGGATCCGCGCGTGCGCATCATCGTGCTGCGCGGAGAGGGCGAGCATTTCTCAAGCGGCGGCAATATCGGAGGCTTCATGGAAGCGAGCCCCGAGCACGTCTCCAAGCTCGCCTGGAACATCGCCGCGCCGGCGCGTTGCGCCAAGCCTGTTATCGTCGCCAATCGCGGCTACTGCTTCGGCGTAGGCTTCGAGTTGTCGCTGGCCTGCGACTTCCGCATCGCATCCGAGACCACGCAATATGCGCTCCCGGAGCAGAAGCTCGGCCAGATCCCGGGCTCGGGCGGCTCGGCCCGCCTGCAGAAGATGGTCGGCATCACCCGCACCAAGGACATCGTGATGCGCTCCAAACGCATCTCGGCCAAGCAGGCCTATGAATGGGGCATCGCCACCGAATGCGTGCCGGATGCCGAGCTGGAGAAGGCGACCGACACGCTCGTCGACGAGCTTCGTACCTTCTCGCCGCTGGCGCAGCGCACCGCCAAGAAGCTCCTCAACGACACCGAGGACTCGACGCTCGCCATCGCCATCGAGCTCGAAGGCCATTGCTACAGCCGCCTGCGCCAGTCGGAAGACTTCAAGGAGGGCGTCGAGGCCTTCAACGCCAAGCGCCCGCCGAGATTCGTCGGCCGCTGAGACGCGACGCAAGCGCAATGCCGCGGTTCGCAATGGCGCGGACCGCGGCGCCGTTCAAACGGGGGAGGTAAAACAACATGGCTGAGATGGATATGCCGGTCGCCGGTGCACAGGCATCGGCTGACAACAAGCAGATGGTCAATGCGATCATCGCATCGGTGCTCGGATGGGCGCTCGATCTGTTCGATTTGTTCATTCTGCTCTACGTGGCGCCGGTCGTCGGCGCGCTGTTCTTTCCGTCGAGCAATGCCGCGCTCTCGCTGGCCGCGGTCTATGGCTCGTTCGCGGTCACGCTTTTGATGCGGCCGCTCGGCTCGGCGGTGTTCGGCCATTATGCCGACGTGCACGGCCGCAAGCAGGCGATGCTGATCGCCATTGTGGGCGTCGGCCTCAGCACGGCGGCGTTCGGCCTGCTGCCGACCATCGCGCAGGTCGGCGTGATCGCGCCGATCATGTTCCTGATCCTGAGGCTGGTCCAGGGCATCTTCGTCGGCGGCGTCGTGGCGTCCACCCATACCATCGGCACCGAGTCCGTGCCGCCGCAATGGCGCGGCGCGATGTCGGGCCTGGTCGGCGGCGGCGGCGCGGGCATCGGTGCGCTGCTCGCATCCTTCATCTTCCTGATCACGTCCTCGGTCTTCCCCGGCGATGCCTTCGCGGTCTGGGGCTGGCGTTTCATGTTCTTCTCGGGCCTGCTGAGCTCGCTGCTGGGCTGGTTCATCTTCCGGAACCTCGAGGAATCCCCGTACTTCAAGGAGCTGAAGCGCCAGCAGGGCAACAAGCAGGCGAAGGTCTCGAAGGCGCCGGTGAAGGACGTGTTCTCCGGCCAGTATCGCGGCGTGCTGCTGGTCAATTTGCTCATCACCTTCGGCGGTGGAGCCGGCTATTACCTGACCTCGGGCTACCTGCCGAGCTTCCTGAAGGTCATCAACGCGGTCCCGAACCAGACTTCGTCGCTGATCCTGATGGGCGCGAGCGTGTCGGCGTTCTTCTCTGCGGTGCTGGTCGGCGCGCTGAGCGACCGCATCGGCCGCAAGAAGACGTTCCTTCTGATCGGCGCACTGGCGGCAGTGCTGCTGCCACTGTGCTATCTCAATCTCGCTGCGACAAAGGACACGACGCAGATCACGGTCTACGCGCTGGCAATCGCCTTCATCGGCAATGCCGGCTATGCGCCGGTGCTGATCTTCCTGAACGAGCGCTTTCCGACTGCGCTGCGCGCGAGCGGCACGGGCTTGTCCTGGAACATTGGCTTTGCGCTGGGCGGCATGATGCCGACCTTCGTCTCGCTGGTGAGCGGCAGCCCCGCAGAGATTCCGATCTCGTTGGCCTATTTCGCGGTCGGCGTGTTCGTGATTTATCTGATCGGCGCGATCGTGATCCCGGAGACCAAGGGCAATTTCCGCTAGGCCAAATCGGCGCGGCTGCACCCGCGGCCGCGCCGATCCATCGAATTGCGCAACGAGACGGGTATGGATGGACTGCATCAGACGACCTGATCGTCGGCGGCGGGGCGGCGGGCCGCGTGCTCGCTAACCGGCTTTCCGCCGATGGGCACCGCCGCGTTCTCCTGATCGAAGCCGGAATGGACATGCCGCCGGGAGCAAGCCGGTCGCCCGTGTCTATGAGCAGGGCCGGTGATGGGCGGCGGCTCCAGTATCAATGCGCAGTCGGCCAATCGTGGCTTGCCGCGCGACTATGACGAATGGCGCGATCTCGGAGCGCGAGGCTGGGGCTGGGCGGACGTGCTGCCGTACTTTCTCAAGCTCGAGACCGATCTGGATTTCGACGGCCCGTTGCACGGCCGAAGCGGCCCGATCCCGGTCCGCCGCATCGCGCACGAGGCGATGCCGCCGTTTGGCCGCGCCGTCGGCGAGGCGTTGTCGGCGACGGGCCTGCCGTTCCGAGAGGACCAGAACGGCTAATTCGAAGACGGTATCTTCCCGCCGGTCGAATGCCGGACGAAGGAACGCCGAGCGTCCGCTCGGACCAATATCGCGGCGCCAAGCTCTATTGTAATATTTGATATATCATGTATCAACGCTGAGGCGGTGGCGTGAAATCGTGTAAGGGCATCATGAAACCAGTTTTTGGGGTGGTGGCGGACGATCTAACCGGCGGTATGGAGACCGCCGCCATGCTCATCGCTGCCGGTATCGACTGCGCGTTTGTCACCGACCCCGAACTTGTTGCGACGATCGGCGACATCCCCGCCATCGTGGTTGCGCAAAAAACGCGCGTCATCCCGGCTGACGAAGCTGTTGCCAGGAGCGGGAAGGCGGCGCGGGCTTTGCTCGCGCGTGGCGCGCGTCAGATCTTCTTCAAGTATTGTGCGACATTCGATTCCACCGACCGCGGCAATATCGGTCCCGTGGCGGACATGCTGATGCAGCTCACGGGCGCGGACCACACTGCGTTTTGCCCCGCCTCTCCCTCGCTTCGTCGCACCGTCTACAACGGCCATCTCTTTCTCGGGACCGAGCTGATCTCGGACTCGCCGAAGCGCAACGATCCGCTGACGCCGATGACGGATCCCGATCTCGTTCGCGTGTTGCAGAGGCAGACGCCAACCAGGGTCGGCCTTCTTGCCCATCCTTCGGTCAGTGCCGGCCCTGCACATTTGGAGCAGGCTATCGCGTCCGCGACCGGGCAGGGTGTTCGCTACTTCATTACGGATGCGATCTATGATCGCGATCTCGATGTGCTCGCCGAGCTGACTTCCGACTGGAAGTTGATGACGGGCAACGCAACTATCGTTCAGCACTACCCTGCGATCTGGAAGGCGCAGGGGCTCGTCGCCCCAACGAGCAACCGGGCGCGCTTGCCCGCAGTGGATGGCAGCGGGGTGGTTCTTGCCGGCAGTTGCGCGGAACGCACGCTCGAGCAACTCGCCGAATTCGAACGACACCGCCCAGTGCTTCGGATGAATCTCCTGGCGGCCGACGATGTCGGGTCAGCAGTCGGGGTGGCGCTCGACTGGGCGCGACCGCGGCTGAAGGACGGGCCTATCGCCATCTCAACCTCGGAGTCTCCCGAAGTCGTCAAAATGGTCCAGGAGCGATATGGGCGCGAAGGTGCTGCGCAACTTGCCGAGACCATCCTCGGCCGTCTCGCTGTTTCTCTTCGTGGTGCCGGAGTCCGCCGCTTCGTCGTCGCCGGCGGCGAGACCTCGGGTTCGATCGTTGATCACCTTGGCATTCGAAGCCTGCGGGTTGGCCCCTATGGCGGCCCGGGCATCGGCACGGCCACGACCGACGACGCGGATCCGATCGCCCTTTGCCTCAAGTCCGGCAAGCTCGGGCCGGTCGACCTGTTCATGACGACGCTGAAATCGATGCTGAATCCGGAGGATGCCAATTGAACGAGCTCGAAACCAGGCAATCGCTGCTAAACATCGTCGAGACGCTTGAAAAGAAGGGGTTCAATCACGGCAGCAGCGGCAATGTAAGCTGCCGCCTCGGGGAGGACATTCTCATCACGCCGAGTGGTGGCAACAGCGGCAACACGACGCCCGATCGCCTGGTGCGGCTGAAGCACGACGGAACCGTGCTCGGCGGCGGCCTGCCGTCCAGCGAATGGCATATGCACCTCGCCATCCTCAAGGCCTATCCGCACGTGAATGCGGTCGTACATACACATGCCGACTGCTGTGTCGCGCTGGCATGTCTTGCGAAGCCAATTCCGGCGTTCCACTACATGGTCGCCGGTTTTGGCGGGAACGACGTGCCGTGCGTTCCCTACGCGACATTTGGAACACGAGCGCTCGCCGAAGGCGCGGTCGCCGCGCTTCGGAAGCGCAAGGCCTGCCTGCTGGCCAACCACGGGATGATCGCCGCGGGCGCAAGCCTGCAGGCGGCTTTCGATCTCACCGTAAAGCTTGAGACTCTTGCCAGGCAGTATCTGCTCGCCTGTCAGGCCGGCGCGCCGACGATCCTTCCCGATGATGAAATGGCGCGGGTGCTCGAACGCTATGCGAGCTACGGCCGAGTTGCTTTACCAGCCTGATCGAAGGAGGGCCCATGGAGATCACCGGCAAGACCAAGATCATGTTCGTGCTGGCGCACCCGGTCGACCATGTTCGCGCAAGCGCTGTCTTGAACACCTATTTTCAGTCCATCGACGACGACGTGGCGGTATCGCCGCTTCATGTGCTGCCGGCCGATCTGGGGGCAGTTCTCGCGAGCGTCAGGCTGATGCGCAATGTCGTCGGCTTTGGTGTCACGATCCCGCACAAGACAGGCGTGATCGAACATCTGGATGAGACGACGCCGACGGCGGCGCTCATCGGCGCCGTCAATTTCGTCAAGCGAACGGCTGACGGACGCCTCATCGGCGACAATCTGGACGCGCGGGGTTTTGTCGCCAGCCTTGCGCAGCATCAGATTGCGGTTCGTGGCCGGAAAGTGCTCCAGGTCGGAGCAGGCGGTGCGGGGCGCGCAACCGCATTCGGCCTGGCCGAGGCCGGCGCACGCGAGCTGACCATCATGAATCGGGATGGAGCGAAGGCGCATGCGCTCGCCGAGGCGGTGTCACGGCGCTATCCGGAGACGAAGGTCAATGCCGGGCGCGCTGAGGCACGCGCGTTCGACCTCATCGTCAATACGACGTCGCTCGGCATGAAGACGGATGACCCTCTGCCGCTCGATATCGAGGGAGTGGGTCCCGCGACCGCCGTCAGCGACATCATCGTCACCCCCGAGGTGACCCGGCTTCTGGAACAGGCCGCAGCTCAGGGCGCGAGAACCATCGGCGGCAAGCCGATGCTCGACGCGCAAATGGCCCTTGTCGCGCGCTTTATTGCGCGATAGCCTGATATATCAAATATTATATCGAGAGCGGCCGCCGTGGATCGAGGTCCCCGGCATCAGTGTAAGGGGCATTTGCCTCCCGCGTCGTACCAGGCGGTCAGATGGGAAACGAGATCTTCGTGAAGGCTGCATCGACCACACCGGCAACAGCGGGCGCATCCATCCGCATCAGCCGTCTGGAAAAACGCTTCGGCCCGGTTTTTGCCGTCGACGGCGTGGATCTCGATATTGCCGCCGGCGAATTCATCGCTTTGCTTGGACCTTCCGGCTCCGGCAAGACCACCATCCTGATGAGCGTTGCGGGGTTCGAGTTTCCGACAAGCGGCACCATCCAGGTGGATTCCGAAGACCTCACCTATGTGCCCTCGAACAGGCGCAACCTGGGAATGGTATTTCAGAACTACACGCTGTTCCCGCACATGACGATCTTGGACAACGTCGCCTTTCCTCTGAAGATGCGTGGACTGCCGAAGGCCGAGCGTCATGCGCGCGCCGAAGCTGCGCTCGAAACGGTGCGTCTGGGCGGTTACGGCAACCGTCGTCCCAACGAGCTCTCCGGCGGCCAGCAGCAACGCGTGGCGCTCGCGCGAGCCGTCGTCTATCAGCCGCGCGTCCTGTTGATGGACGAGCCACTCAGCGCACTCGACAAGAATCTGCGTGAGGACATGCAGCTCGAGATCAAGCGCCTGCATGCCGAGCTCGGCATTACCGTCATCTTCGTCACTCACGATCAGAGTGAGGCCCTGACCATGGCCGACCGGATCGCCGTCCTGAAGGATGGTAAGATCAAGCAGATCGGGCCGGCACGCGAACTCTACGAGAGGCCCGCAAATCTCTTCACCGCCGGCTTCATCGGCGAGATGAATTTCGTTGACGTCACGGTCGAAAGCGTCGGCGACGTTGTCTCGGTGGGGCTGCCATGGGGTGAGACGTGGCAACTGCCGGCGACCGCAGCGGTCGATGCAGTGAAGGCCGGCGAAGCCGCGGTGATGGCCGTGAGGCCCGAGCGGCTACGGCTCGGCGCGAGTGCGGCAGGGCAAATCGTCAACGTCACGCTGAGCGACATCGTCTATGCGGGGTCAGCCATGCTCCTGATCGGCCGCCTGCCGGATGGTACCGAGATGCGTGCGCGCATTCCGGGCGAATCGCAGCTCAGCTCCCTGGCTCCCGGAGACGTTGCGTCCTTCACCGTGCCTGCGGCGGCGATCCTGCTCTACCGAGGGAAGCGGTGATGACGAAGGAGGTGCGATCGCAGTTCTGGTACTCCGATGGCCGCAGGCTGAGCGGCCTGTCGACGCTGCTGCTGCTGCTACCGTTCTTCGCCGTCATCGCCTTCGTCTTCATTTATCCGATTGCGCAGCTCCTCCTGATCAGCTTCTTGGAGCCGCATCCGACCTTGGACAACTACGCCCGCGTCGTCGACAACCCGGTTCACGCGCGCGTCCTGATGCGCACGCTCTGGACTGCTGCGCTCGTGACAGCCCTGTCCGCGGTTCTCGGCTTCCCGGTGGCCTACTATATGAGCCGGACGAAGGGGGCGCCCGCCGCCCTTGTCGCGGTCTGCGTGATCCTGCCGCTCTGGTCGAGCGTACTGGTGCGCACCGCCGCCTGGTCTTTCCTGTTCCAGCGCAATGGGCTGATCAACTCGGCGTTGATGGCCCTCGGCCTGACCTCGCAGCCGTTCAAGCTGCTCTACACCCAGAGCGCGGTGGTCATCGCCATGACTCACGTGTTGCTGCCGTTCATGATCCTACCGATCTACGGCGCCTTGCGCAGCATTCCGAACGACTATACGCGGGCGGCCGCCGTGCTTGGCGCGACGCGCCTGCGGACCTTTCTCGAAGTCATTCTTCCATTGAGCCTGCCGGGCGTCGTTTCCGGATCGCTGCTGGTGTTTCTCACGGCGCTTGGTTTCTTCATCACGCCAGCGCTTCTCGGCTCACCGCAGGAGATGATGATCTCGACCCTCGTGTCAAAGCAGATCCGCGAGGTCCTTGACTGGCCCTTCGCCGCCGCATTGGTGGGGGTGCTGACGTTCTTCGTGACCTTGCTCGCGATCGTGTTCAGCAAGACGTTGCGTTTCGACCGGCTGATGGGGAGCGCCTCGTGAAACCGCCGACCGACCGAGGTTCCCTCGTGCTGGGCGCCTATGTTTATGCTGTGCTGGCATTCATCATTGTGCCGCTCGTCATCGTCATTCCAATGTCGTTCAGCCAGAACGACTACCTGGCATTCCCGCCGACCGGTTTCACCTTGAAATGGTACGCCGAGTATTTCGACAGCAGGCAGTGGCGTGCGGCCACCTGGCTCAGCGTGCAAGTGGCGCTTCTGACGGCAGCCTGTGCTTCGCTGATCGGAACCGCAGCCACCTATGCCATGGTCCGTGGTCGCAGCCGGCTCGTGACCCTGTTCCAGATCCTCCTGATAGGGCCGATCATCGTGCCGCATATCGCGCTCGCCGTCGGTCTCTACCTGTTTTTCCAGACGATCGGTCTCTCGGGAACCGTTCCCGGCTTTGTGCTTGCACATACGGTTCTGACCCTGCCGTTCGTCGTGTTCACGATGGCGGCGGCCCTGGGCAGCGTCGACGCCAATCTCGAAGCGGCGGCGATGAGCTGCGGTGCGACGCGCTTTCAGGCCTTTCGCTTCGTGACGCTGCCGCTGGTCCTGCCGAGTCTTGCGAGCGGCGCGCTGTTTGCCTTCATCATCTCCTTCGACGAACCCGTCGTGTCGTTCTTCCTGTCCGGCATACGCCAGAAGACGCTGCCGCGTCGTATGTTCGAGGACATCGAGCAGAATCTGACACCCATAATTCCTGCGATCGCGACGCTGCTGATCGTCCTGTCCATCGCGATCTTGCTGGGAGGCCATGCACTCCGGTCCCGCAGCAAGACTCAGTCAAGCGCCGGATGAGAGCTCAAAGAGGAGAACGTCGATGTCGAAGAAGACCTGGAAGCGGACCTCAGCACTGCTTGCGCTGGCTTCCGCTCTTTCTGTAACGTTGCCGGCTGCCGCTCAGAAGCTCGAAGATCAGCTGGTGATTGCCACGACCGGTGGTCTGATGGGCAACACGCTGGCGAAATACTTCTACGAGCCCTTCAACAAGGCCAGGAATGTCGAGGTCGTCCCGGTCGCGGTCGAAGTTCCCGACCAGTGGGCGCGCGCCAAGGCAATGCAACGAACCGGCAAGATGGAGTTCGACATCGTCACGGCAACCGGTCCAGATCTGGTCGGGCGCACCGACATGCTCGAGAAGATCGACTGCGCCAAGCTGCCGAGCGTCCAGAAGTTCGGCGTCTCCGATGCCTGCCAGCCCTACGGTGTCGCTCGCACGACCGGAGGCATGCTGATCACCTACAATACCGAGGCGTTCAAGGAGAAGGCACCGAAGACCTGGGCCGATTTCTGGGACGTGAAGCAATTCCCCGGACCTCGTGGCCTGCCTGATACCGGCGACAGCGACTGGTGGGTGCCCGTGGCCGCGCTCCTCGCCGACGGCGTCAAGGCGGACCAGCTCTTTCCGCTCGATCTCAATCGCGCCTACAAGAAGCTTGACGAGATTCGTCCCAATGTCTCCGTCTGGTGGAAAACAGGCGATCAGGTGCAGCAGATCATGCGCAGCCGCGAGGTGGTCTTGGCCATGAGCTATTCGGGACGCGCGCTCGCCGTCGTGAAAGAGGGCGCTCCGGTCGCCATGTCCTGGGATCAGGCCATTCGCGACACCGGCTATATGGCTGTTCTCAAGGGCGCGCCGGACCTCAACGCGGCCATGGCCTATCTCGACTTCTTCTATGCGAGCCCCGACGCCCACGTACCGTTCATGCGGGCCGTCAACTATGCAACTGCCAGCAAGTCGGCCATCGAGTTGCTGAAGCCGGAAGAGCGCAATCTCTATGCGACCTCGCCGGAAAACTACGAAAAGCTGGTCAAACCCGATTTCGCCTGGATCGGCGAGCACCGCAACGAATTGCGCGAGCGGTGGATGGCCTGGCTGACGCGCTGAGCCGCGACAGCGTCTCCCGCGGCTTCGCGTTCGCAAGATGAGGACGGACCATGGATCACACCAGTGACCCCAGTGCGATGCGCTACGTCATCGATCCGAGCAGGCTCGATCTCGTAGAGGAATTCCGCGCGAGCCCGCTCGGTGTGCACAGTCCGGAGCTCCGCAAGCTGCTGGCGCGGATGCGATGGGGCAGGCCGGAAGGGCGACTTGTCCTGATCGTGCTCGAGCCGGGCAGGGCCTGGCGGCTGTCGTGTATCCCCAAGCGGCGGGGCGATCCCATGCCTTTCGTCGATGATCGCGTCTTCACCTCTCTCGCTGAAGCGGAGTGGCATGTTTTCAAGCTGCGTTGGCAGGAAACGACTGGCGCGACGCTGCCTGCGGAGGTTTCGGGTGATTTATAGGACGAACGAGTATCTCGGCTATCCGGACCGCATCAGCGTTCCAGCAGGCGAGACGGTCCGCTTCCAGTTGAGCAGCAAGCGGCCGAACGTGAAGGTCGAGGTGCTGCGGTTGCGCTGCGGCGATGTCGATGTCAACGGTCCGGGCTTCAAATACGAGGTGATGACGAGCAACGTCGACGGCGAGCACGCCTGTCTCGATCAGCCAATCCGGCCGGGATCCAACGCGATCGTCGAGCACGATGGCGCTCTCGCTCCGACCGGGGGACACTGGTGCTTCGGCGCCTACGTCTGTCCGACGCGCATCGCCGACAATGCCAAGGCCGTGATGGGCAATTGGTGCGAGGCCTCGGGGCGCGGCTACGCTCTCGAGCTTGATGAGGAAGGATGCCCGGTTCTGGTCCTCGGCCAGTCAACCGGAGCGTCGGCCCGTTTTACCCTCGACGTGAAACTGCGACAGCGCGTCTGGGCGTTCGTATCGGTCGCGATCGATCTCGTACGGCGATCGGCAACGCTGTCGTTGATCGTTCCGGCGAATGGCGTTCAGCCGACGGTCGCCCACGCGAAATCATTCGCTCTGCCGCTGGCGCTTGCGCTCGACTCGGGATTGCCGTTCCTGATTGCGGCCCATCATCTGAACGGGGAGCAGCAATACGCGTCTCATTTCGACGGCAAGATCGAGGCGCCGCGGATCTTCTCGCGTCCGCTGGAGGCGGAGGCGCTGCGCGTGTTCGATTGCCAGCCGCGGACAGGTGCGACCGAGGCCGGCCTTGTCGCTTTCTGGGATTTTGCGGACGGGATCTCGACGCTGTCTGTCAAGGACCTGTCGCCCAACGGTCTGCACGGCAGCCTGCGCCAGCTGCCCCGCAGGGGCGTCACCGGCTTTCATTGGTCGGGGAGCGTCCATGACTGGCGGCTCTCGCCGCGCGAATATGCGGCGATCCATTTCCACAGCGATGACATCTACGATTGCGGGTGGCAGACCACGTGCGCGCTCGATGTGCCGGCCGATTGGCGATCGGGCGTCTATGCGCTGCGGTTGACGCCTGGCGGGAATGACCCTGAGGCGAACTGCGAAAGCTATGTCACTTTCTTCGTGACCCCCGGCAGGAAGTCCAGGCGAGCCGATTTCGTCATCGTCGCTTCGGTGGCGACTTATCTGGCTTATGCCAACAGTGCATTGCGGCTCTATCAGGTTCACTTCGAGACTCTGATGGAGCACGTCCTGTGGCTGCCGCAGGACGACGTCTTTATGCAGGAGAACCCGGAGATCGGGCAATCGACCTATGATTGCCATGTCGACGGATCGGGGCGCGCCTACAGCTCCTGGCTGCGGCCCATCCTCAACATGCGCCCGCGGGGCTACTGGTTCAATCTGATCAACGACACCCACATCCTCGATTGGCTCGAGGAGAAAGGGATTTCCTACGATCTGATCACGGATGTCGAGCTCGATCGCGAAGGGGCACGGGCGCTCGCGCCTTATCGGGTCGTGATGACGCCGACCCATCCCGAATACTACAGTTTCAGCATGATGAACGCGATCATGGCGCACCAAAACGCCGGGGGGCGGCACATCTCGATGGGAGGCAATGCGTTCTACTGGCGCTGCGGCTTTCATCCGGCCGCGCCCGCGGCGCTGGAGGTCCGCCGCGGCATGGCCGGAACGCGGACCTGGGAGTCGGAGCCGGGCGAGGTTCATCTTGCCGGCACCGGCGAGCCGGGCTCGTTGTGGCGGCACTCCGGCTTTGCACCGCAGAAGCTCGTGGGCGTCGGCTTTTCGGCGATGATCAACGACACTTGCGGCTACTATTTGCGCACGGCCGAGAGCGAGGACGCGCGCGCCGCCTTCATCTTCGAGGGCGTGGACCGCGACGAGAAGCTCGGTGACTTCGGCTTTCGCTACAATGGTGCGGTCGGTAGCGAGATCGACCGCTACGATCTCGATCTGGGAACGCCGCGGCACGCGTTACGGATTGCGACCTCCGAAGGTCTGGGGGCAGGCGCGCTCCCGACGCCGGAAGAGTTTCGTACCGTGGTTGACGGGCTTGACGGCACCCAGAACGCCTTGGTCCGCGCCGACATGGTGTTCTTCGAAACCGCCAATGGCGGTGCGGTATTTGCCACTGGCTCGATCACCTATGGCGTGTCGCTGGGCCACAACAACTACGACAACAACATCAGCGCTATCACCCTGAATGTCGTGACACGGTTCCTTGATCCGGCGCCGTTCGTCATCCCCGCCCAGGCTTAGGGCACGGACACGGCTTCGATCAGAAGAGATCTCCCATGACTGACAAGCGCCATTTCCAATCTCCGGAATTGGGAGCCATCAACGTCGCGCCGCGAAAGGTGCGCCCGATGCATGCGGACGAGCATTGGGGTAGCCAGCCCTGGTACGAAGCGCCGCGCGAAGACCCCGAAGTGCCGGAGGTGTACACCTATACCGACGCGATGTCTTACGATCCGGGAGGGGAGGTTGCCTTCCATTCCAGCGCGACGGCGAAAACCTGGCGGTTGCAGGTCTATCGCGATGGCCTTGAGCCGGAAATGGTGCATGAGGTCGATGCACTGGACGGTGTGTTCGCGCCCACGCCACCTGACGCCTACCGCAATGGATGTAACTGGCCGGTCACGCACCGGTGGAGATTGCCGTCCGATCTGCGCTCCGGGTTCTATCGCGTGATCTCGTCCTGCGAGCGGGCGAATGGCGGCCGATTCGTCCAGCATCACTTTTTCGTCGTGCGCCCATTGGAAAGGACACGGCGTGCGAAGATCCTGATGATCCTGCCGACGGGTACCTGGACTGCCTACAACGATTTCGGTGGTGCCAATCACTACTTCGGCGTCGAAGGTCCGGGCCGGGACGAGCCGTCGCCGGTGTTGTCGCTCGAGCGACCATGGACCCGCGGCATGGTCTGGCTCCCCGCAGGTGCGCCCCGCATCTGCGCCGATCCTGCGCCCGAGATGGGCGATGCCCCGCGCTATCCGATGAAGGAGTGGGCCTTTGCCAATGGCTTTGGCCAGTATTACGCGGCGGCTGGCTGGGCCCAGTACGATCGTCATTTCGTGTTGTGGGCGGAGAAGGAAGGCTATGCCCTCGACATGATCACCCAGACCGATCTCCACTACCTGCCTGAATTGCTCGACGGCTATCCTTGCGTGACGATCATCGGCCATGACGAGTACTGGACATGGGAGATGCGTGAGGCGATCGAGCGCTATGTGGAAAGCGGCGGACGGCTCGCGCGTTTCGGTGCCAACTTCCTGTGGCAGATACGACTTGAAGAGGATGGCAAGCGGCAGGTCTGCCACAAGTTCAAGGCGATCCACAAGGATCCCATCGCCGGCACGGGCAGGACGCATCTCATGACGTCGGCCTGGGAAGACCGTAACGTGCGTTGGCCCGGCGCCTCGACAGTGGGTGTGAACGGCGCACACGGCCTCTATGCGTCCTGGGGAGGTTTTGCACCGAACGGCCAAAAGGGCTTTACGGTCTATCGCCCCGAACATTGGGCCTTCGCCGGCACCGGGCTGCACTATGCCGACATCTTCGGCGACAAGCAGCACATCTTTGCCTACGAGGTCGACGGACTCGACTACACTTTCCGCAACGGCCTTCCGTTTCCCGTTCCCGCCGACGGGCAGCCCGAAACCATCGAGATATTGGCCATGGCACCTGCCGTCCTCGCCGAGGACGAGCCGCAAGGCGAGGGCTTTCGCTACTACGTGCGCAGCAGCGATCACGAGGGCCTGGTGGAATGTCTTACCGGCGAAATCACGCCGGAGGGACTTGCCCGCTACAAATACGGATCTGGCATGATGGTGCACATGACCCGTGGCAAGGGCGAGGTTCTGACCGCCGCGACCTGCGAATGGGTGATGGGGCTAAAGCGCGGCGACCCGTTCACGCAGCGGATCACCCGAAACATTCTCGACCGGTTCACGTCGTCGACGCCTGCTGTGCCGCGAGAGAAGAGGGCGTGATCGGGCAAGCCACGCGTGAACGACAGCCCGCGCCATGCACAACGGACATCGCGGAGTTTGAACCCATCGCGCGATCATCGACGCTGTGACGGAGGCGCGAAAGATGCGCCGCTGAGGTCAATCCTCCCCAGGCGTCATGTTGCGGGTGCCGCCATGCTTTTCCAGGAGCCGCACGAGGTTTTGGCCGCCCTCCATCATGTCGGCCTGGATCGCTTCCCGCACCTTATCGGGACGGCGTTGTCGCAAATAGTTGAGCACGGACAAGTGCTGATGCTCGTTCGGATAAATTGGTGGCGCGTGCGGATAGTGAAAATTCAGCAAGGGACCGTTGCGCATCCAGATATCGTCGAGAATGGCAAGCACCTCGGGAAGTCCAGATCCATCGTACAGGCCGCGATGGAATTGCCAGTTGGCGCGAACCGCGTCCGACCACCGACGCTCTTTTTCGGCGCTGATCAACTCGTGATGGATTGCTTCCATCTTGTCGATGCCTGCTTCGGAAATGCGCGTCGTGGCGTGCTCCGCGGCGAGACCTTCGAGAAACAGCCTCACGGTCCTGAGCTCGATATACTGCTTGGCTGTCATGTGAGCGACCATGATCGAACGGCCAGCCTGCATCTCGAGGGCGCGCCCGCGCACGAGTTGCATCAATGCCTCGCGAATGGGTGTCTCCGACACGTTCATCGTCGCAGCGAGCTCGCGGATCTTGAAGCGGTGGCCCGGCCAGAACCGGCCCTCCATCAGCGCCTGTCGCAGGTTGTTGTAGACAAGGCTTGTCAGGCTATCGCGGGCGACGGGACCAACTCCGCTCTCGCCAGGCTTCTGTTCCACGTCGTTCATTTCGGTCCCTCGCAAGGGTTTGGCCGTTTGTGCCAACCCCACCACCTGCTCGAATCCACTTTATATATAATATAGGCAGGCAGATTTGCCGAAATCATTAGCCGCTGGCGCCGATTCTGCCGAAAGGAGGTCACTCTTTGTGGTCGGGTTGCTGCACATCGGCATAGGGAGACAGCCACTTGCAATTCACCTGATAATATATGATATATCATCTTGGAGTTGGAGAGGGCCGTCATGCCGGGATTGAACCGAACAAGGGACACCACGCTGCGCGCACGCGCGGAGAAGGTCGTGCCGGGCGGGATGTGGGGGCACCTCCACGCGGCCAAGCTGCCGGACGGCTATCCGCAATTCTTCCGGCGCGGCGAGGGCGGGGTGCTCTGGGATGTGGATGGTAACCGGTACGTGGATTTCATGTGCAGTTGGGGACCCAATCTGCTCGGCCACCATCATCCCGAAGTGGAGGAGGCTGCCGAGCGTCAGCGCCGTGAGGGGGATTGTCTGAACGGCCCGGCGGAAGTCATGGTCGAGCTGGCCGAGCTCGTCGTGGATATGGTGGGTCACGCCGACTGGACGCAATTCCAGAAGAACGGCACCGACGCGACTACGACCTGCGTCACCATCGCGAGGGCAGCAACGGGTCGGCGAAAGATTTTGGTCGCCAAGGGCGCCTATCATGGTGCTGTGCCGTGGTGCTCCCCGTCGTTGCTCGGTGTGACTGCAGAGGATCGCGCCCATCTCGCATATTTCACTTTCAATGATGTCGAGAGTCTCGAGGTGGCGGCAAAGGCGGCCGGCGACGATCTCGCCGGCATCCTGATCTCGGCATACCGCCACGATCTCGGGCTCGACCAGGAACTTCCCACCGTGGAGTTCGCGCATGCGGCACGCCGCATCTGCGACGACAGAGGGGCTGCGCTGATCATTGATGAAGTCCGCGCAGGCTTGCGCCTGAACGCTGCCGGGAGCTGGGAAGGGCTTGGTGTCCGCCCCGACCTGTCCGCCTGGAGCAAGGCGATCGCCAACGGCTATGCCCTGGCGGCTGTCACCGGAGCCAATTGGCTCCGCGGTGCCGCGTCCCAGGTCTTTGTCACCGGGTCATTCTGGGCCGGCGCTGTCGCGATGGCTGCCGCCGTGGCGACGTTGAAGATCGTGCGCAGGGACAATGTGCCGAGCCGTCTTGCACAGCTCGGGCAAATGCTGCGTGAGGGCCTTGAGACACGTTCGCGCCAGTTCGGCGTGTCAATTCGCCAATCGGGGCCTGCGCAGATGCCGACTCTCCTGTTCGACCAGGATCCGGCTTACCGGAAGGGTTCGGCCTTCTGCAGCGCGATGTTGGCGCGAGGCGTTTACTTCCATCCCAAGCACAACATGTTCCTCTGCGCCGCGCACACCGAGGCGGACATCGCCGAGGCGCTCCAAGCCGCCGAACATGGCTTTGCTGTGGTAGCAGGGCTGTGATTCCTTGCTCTGCTTGCCGTTTCCAGGTTTAGTCAGCCGTGCCGATGCGGGCCTTTAAGGCCATCCTCGCCTATTCGGATCGGGTGTTCGATCAGCTCCCGTTGGCTCCGGAATCAATCTGCTTCAAGCCAGATTGGTCGGTGCAGAATCATCGGACCTGCGCCCAAATGGCGTCAGGGCCAGACTTGGAAGCTTATTGACGGCACCGTTAATGCTGATCCGGCTTCTGTAGCTTCTCGTCCCGCACGGATGTGTTCATTGGCGAGCTCGATACCGGATACCTCGGTAGCTCCGCGCGGCTGGCAGTCATCAAGCGAGCGCCGCTACTGCTTTCGTGTGGGTTCTGGCCGGTATTTCCCTAGTCGACGAAGCGCTTGCGGCGGCGTTGCTGACCGCGGCGGCCGACGAGCGACGCGAAAAATCTGCACTCCAGGAGGCGATCCGGTTACTGCTCGGTGAGCGCGATATCTTCGGCGCCTACGACAAGGAGACTCTGGAGGACGCCTCTGACCGATCACTTCGGCAGAGTGCTCACGACGTGACCCAGACATTGTCGACCTCAAAGCTGATCGACATTGGTGTCCTCAGGGCAGATGCCATTCGTACGGAGACAGTAGGCAACCTGGCGGACATAAGAACTCCATACTCTCCGATTCTATCAACTCTCTATGCAACCGAAAAATTCATAGGATGGAACGTCTAGCGTGTCACCCTTTGCCGTACTCATCGCCGGCTGGTTCGGCGTCGCGCCTGACGCCGTCCGGATGATCACGGACGGCGTCAACAAAACTCTTCGCGTCGTGAGCGATCATGATGACGTATTCGCACGCTTCTCGCCTACCTCCTTGCACAGTCGTGAAGCCCTTGAAAGCGCAACGCTCCGACACACATTGGTCTTATAGAGGTCATTGCTCAAATGCCTTCTTCGATTTTGCGCCATCGCGCCCCAATCGTGATCCGATAGCAGCAACGGTTGTTTCTTTCCTTGATCTATTGGAGTCGAATCCAGCATCGATCACATTCCTCGTTTCCGAGGCAAGTGCCGAGGTGGCAGGCTTTTCGGTCGCGCGAATAACAGTCCGTCGGGTCAGGGAGATCCAGATCGGTGCGCATGCTGCGCAAAGAAATCGTGGGATCGGAGGCGCATTAATGAGCTGGGGATCGTCAAAGCGCCTTTGGAAGTTTTCCAAACGCAGGCCAACTGGCTCGAGTCGTCAATGATCGAGGCATTCTAAGTCGCACCGCACGCATTTGCGTTGCGGTGACGATAGCGTCTCACTAGAGAAGCGATGCAGATAGTGAGCAATCGGACGTTGCCGATATAAACGCAGGCAACTGATCTGAATACGAGTCTGCGGAGGAGCTGAATCACAAGCGATAAGCGTCGGCCGCGCGCGGACGCGGCGAGCCGATCTTGGATCCATGATCGTTGCAGGTCGAGCGTGGAGCCAGTTCACGTTGGGCGACGTGTTGCTGTTGAGGGACTTTCTGGAAATGCGACGTGCAGTTGAGGTTGGGACGGCAGCTCGCTTTGGTGCGACACTGCTAGGTGGAGTGATGTTGCTGGCGTGGTTCGAATCGCCCGCTCAATCCCAAACCTCGCAAGGCGCCAACTCGCTTCCACCCGTTACTGTCGATGCTCCAACGCAACAGACGATCCATCGCACGCCGAGCAAACGAGATGCGTCTCGGGTTCGATCAACTTCACGGCGCGTCACGGCGCCTGGTGCCCTGCAAGCCGAAGCTGTCGCTGCGCAGTCGCAGCCGTCGCGGTCGGGTGTCGTGCCCGCCTTCGCAGGCGGCCAGGTCGCTCAAGGCGCGCGACTAGGACTGCTCGGAAACACCGGCACGATGAAGTCACCGTTCAACGTGACGAGTTACACGGACAAATTCATTCGCGATCAGCAGGCAGCGACGGGGGCGGACGCCTTGATCCTCGATCCTTCCGTACGAAGTTCCCATCCAACGGGCGGTGTGCTCGATTCGTTTTACATCCGTGGCTTCCCGGTCAACGAAGGCAATAACGGTGAATTTGCCTTCGAGGGCCTGTACGGGATCGCGCCGACATACCGCATCTTTACGGATTACGTCGAGCGCATCGAAGTGCTCAAGGGTCCCTCAGCCGCGCTCTCGGGCATCGCGCCCAATGGCGGCGTCGGCGGCGTTATCAATGTCGTGCCTAAACGCGCGGGAGAGGATTTGACGCGCTTCACCGTGGATTACGGCTCGGCTGCACGGTTTGGCGGTCACTGGGATGTTGCGAGGCGTTACGGCGACAGCAAGGAATGGGGCGTACGCGCCAGCGGTAGCCTGCGCGACGGCGACACGCCCATCGATCGCCAGTCCGAAACGACCGGGGTCGGGTCGCTGGCCCTCGACTATCAGGGCGAACGGTACAGGTCCTGGCTCTACCTCATCGCCCAGACCGATCGGTTCGATGCTCCGTCACGTCCGTTCCTTATGGCTGCCGGCGTGCCGGTGCCAAAGGCGCCGGACGGCCGGCTGAACGTGACGCAGCCCTGGGAATGGTCGCGCATCAACGACCAATCGGTCTTGTGGCGCAACGAATACGATGTAACCGATCAGGTTACGCTGTTCGCCGACGTGGGCGGCTCGCGGACCAATGTCGAGCGATTCTTCGGTCTTCCGACGATCACCAACACCAGGGGCGACACGACCTCGACGCCCCAATTCTTCGGGCTCAGCATCGATCGACATACATATGATGGCGGCGTCCGGGCCCGCTTCGATACCGGGTTCGTTCGTCATGCCGTCACCTTCCAGGCCTCGGTCTATCACGACGAACTGTACCGGCGGCTTACCAATGGCACGCTGGTTACGTCGAACATCTATAGTCCGACAGTCGCGCCAACTCAGTTCGCAAACGAGATCGCAGGACGCCCTCGGCTTTCGGACAGTCAGCTCACAGGGCTATCGATTGCCGACACCTTGTCCGTTCTCGACGAGCGCGTCCTGTTGACGTTGGGTGTCCGGCGCCAGAGCGTCGAGGCGAACAACTATGTTTCCAATGTCGGAACGCTGGCGAACTCCTACGACAAGAGCGCGACCACTCCCGTGGTCGGCCTCGTCGTCCGGCCCCGAGACAACGTCTCCCTGTATGCAAACTACATCGAAGGTCTAAGCAAGGGCGATATAGCGCCGCAGCAGACGGGTGTTTCCAATGGCGGCGAGATACTCCCGCCCTACATCGCCAAACAGTACGAGGCCGGCGTCAAGGTGGATTTCGGGCGGGTCGCAACCACCTTCAGCGCCTTCGAAATATCGAAGGCGAGCGGCGAAACGTTGGCCGGGCGCTTCGGGGCGACTGCCGAAACGCAGGTGCGCGGGCTCGAATTCAACGTCTTCGGCGAGCTCAGGCCCGATGTTCGCGTCCTCGGGGGCGTTTCGCTGCTGGATGGTACCCTGACGAAGTCCGCCATCACGTCACGTGTGGGCAATACGCCGATCGGCGTTCCGAACGTGCAGGCCAATGTCGGAGCCGAGTGGGATCTCCCGTGGGCGAGAGGGCTCACCTTGAATGGCGCCGTCATCTATACAGGCCGGCAGTTCGTCGATGCGGACAACAAGCAGCCGATCCCGGATTGGACGCGGCTCGATCTCGGCGCCCGCTACACGACGGCGATCAACGGCAGGAATGCGGTGTTCCGCGCGAACATCCAGAACGTGACCGGTACGACTTATTGGTCCAGCGTGGCCTCATTCGGAACGTTCTTCCTGGGAGCACCGCGCACGTATCTGCTGTCGATGACCGTCGACATGTAATCGCTGCTCTCACAGAGCGGTGAGACGCTTCGGATCCTGCTGACAAAAAGCAGGCTGGTCGATGTGCAAGTGTGCCTTCTTCCGCCAACGTGCTCTGTCCCGACCGAAGAGGTAGATCCCGACAGGGTAGCGGAGCTCCACGCGCAAATTCGAAGGACGCCCTGTGCGTGATGGACAGTCTTCACCGGCTAACAGTCGCGCACCGTCTGCGACTGCCGCTGGTGCCAGTGGTTCTCTTGGACCTACCAGTCGGGCACGGGAACGCCTGCGGGCGATGAGGTCGGCGATCCGGGCGGCGGACCAAGATCACCGTCCGGTCACTGGTCCGCGGAGCGTTGCCGACATCCGCGATGAACTTCCGACTGTGAAGGACCGAAAGCGGGTTTGAAGATGTAATTTCGGCGCAGTGTCGGCAACCGGATTAGATGATGCGTGGGAGAACGTCGGTGCGCCGGTCCTTGTCGAAATAGCGGTGCTTCAACGCACCGGCGACGTGCAATATGACCAGAGCCAGCAGGCTGTAGGCGAGGGTCTTGTGCAAAAACTGGAACAGTCTGAATCGATCATCATCCTTCGGCAGAAGTTCAGGAAGGTGGATGCCGAAGAAGAACACCCCGTCGCTGTCGGTGAAAGAGCTGGACATCGCATAGCCCATTAGCGGGACAAGCAGCAGCAGCGCGTACATCGCGACGTGCACGGCCTGCGACAGGAGTCTCTCCTGGGCGGGGAGCGGCGCCGGTCCGGGCAGGCGTGACATCGCGCGGATCGCAAGCTGCGCAAGAACGATCAGGAACACCAGCACGCCGAAGGATTTGTGCCAGGGATAAAGCAGGGTGAATTTCTCCGTGACGGTATCAGCCAGCACGGTCATCATCCAGCCGGCCGCGATGAGGCCCAAGGTCAGCAGGGCGCGCACCCAGTTCAGGATCCGCAGTGCCGCCGGATACTTATCGTTCGTTGGGTCAACGTCGTGAATCATGCTTTAGACTCCTTGCCGGGAACGGTCTAGAATGCACATCGGGCAACGGGCATCCACGAAGGTGCGGTTCAGGTAATGTCGGTAGGGGGGTGAACATCCGTGAAGTCGGTTCTTCCCGCTTGGTGCGCGAGACATGTTAGGTTTGAATCGACGCGTCGGGTGCAACATTGGATTCATGGTCCTCAAGCGGAAGTGTGATCTCAAAAATGGCGCCTCCGCGTGAGGATGTCCGATACGCGACACGTCCGCCATGTGCCTCGGCGATGGCGCGAACGATGGATAGGCCCAGCCCAGATCCGCCATAACGTGGCGAGCGCGATAGGGCGCCACGTGCGAACGGATCGAATGCCCGCTTGGCAAACTCCGGCGGCATTCCGGGACCGTCATCCTCGACGCGAATGATGGCGGAGTTGCCAGACTTCAGAGTCGAGAGTTCGATACGGCCGGGCTTCGCGTAGCGTTGAACATTATCGAGAAGGGCGAGCAACGCCTGGCGAATGCGAATCCCGTCGCCGAGAGCGACCAAATCTGCCAGCGTGAGTTCGAGCGAGAATCCGGCGTTTGCGAGCACGGGCTCCAGCAGGTCGGCGACGTTTTGAATTTCCGCGGCGAGCGCGACCGGCCCTCTCCCAAGATCCAGGCGCCCGCTATCGGCCAGCGTGACTGTACGCAAATCGTCGACGAGCCGCGAGAGCCCGTCGATCTGCAGCAGCAGATTTCCGATTGACGCTTCATCGGGCGTGAAAACGCCGTCGGCGATGCCCTGTAGCCGGCCCTTCAGGATCGTGAGGGGCGTTCTGAGCTCGTGTGCGATCGCGGCATTCCAAGCGATCATGTCGTCTGCGTTATCTTGCAGCCTCTGTGCCATCGCGTTGAAATCGGCTACCAGATGAGCCGTCTCGCCGAGCGACCGATCGCCGGGGGACGCGCGCGCTGACAGGTCTCCTGCAGCTATTTTGCGCGCGGTTTCCGCCAAGGAGTTCAGCGGAGCCAGGATTCGTTTCGTCAGCCGGAGCGCGACAACGATCGCAAGGGCCAGTCCGACAAGAAGGAAGACTGCGATCATCACCAAGTCCGGCGCTTCTGGCAAAAGGGGAGGCGGCCCGGGTGGTGGCGGAAAATAGCTTAGATAAATTCCATAGAAGACGAATGAACCGACCCGGACAACCACTAGGCGGCTCGATACGCCCATCATCGTCATCTGGAGCGCGTACTCATGAATCGGACCGGAAGGTATGTCCGTAACTGATCGATCTCCTGGGTCTCATCGGCGTGCAACCACCCGTCATTCATTCAATGAAAGGCCCATCCATGAGTGACCTCCTCGTCCGCCTCTACGATCTTCCCGACGTTCGGACCGAGGAGAAGATCGCTTCCCACGGGATCACGGTTCGTCGCGCGATGGCTGCGGAGGCGCATATCGTGCTTCCCTGGATTGAGAGGCATTTCTACAATCCCTGGGTGAGCGAAGCGACACGCGCCTTCACGCGCTCCCCGGTCATGGTCTGGATCGCTGTGCGGCATAACGAGTTGCTGGGCTTCGCCTGCGCCGACTGCTCCATGCGCGGCTTCTTTGGTCCGACGGGAGTAGCGAAGGCTGCTCGTGGGCAGGGCATTGGCGAGGCGCTCCTCTTCACCACCCTGCGCGGCATGCGTGAGGCGGAATATGCCTATGCGGTCATCGGTGGCGTTGGGCCCTTGGCATTTTACCGAAAGCACCTCGACGCGATCGATATCCCGGGCTCCGAAGAAAGCATCTACGGTCCGATGCTGCACGACGACAAAGGGCGAGATTTCGACGACTTTTAGAGCGGCCAGCGCCGCACCGGAAGGAAGAAAGACGTTGCCTTCGTGAAGCGCGCCCGTGCGAACGTTCCGGACCACGCGTGGCTTGGACGCTCCGTTGCGATCGATATTGCGCTCCATTTCGAGCGGCCATTCTTCTCCGTCCTAGCTACAAACTTGATCCAAAACGAGGCCGCCGCACCGTGCCGCAGGAAATTGCCGACGACCTCGCCAAGCACGGCATTGTCTTGGACG
The DNA here is from genome assembly GCF_042257955.1 of Bradyrhizobium sp. B025. Lineage (NCBI taxonomy): Bacteria > Pseudomonadati > Pseudomonadota > Alphaproteobacteria > Hyphomicrobiales > Nitrobacteraceae > Bradyrhizobium > Bradyrhizobium sp. B025. The sequence continues at coordinate 3,190,559 of NZ_CP170150.1, forward strand.
TGGACACCGTGCGGAACTGGTTGAAGTAAGCAGCGGACTTACTGCCGGGGCGAATAGTTGGCATTACGCTCCGAATATACGCGATGAGGATGCGCTCCATCGAAGATCGCGATTAACCCGCCTTTAGGCCAGATGGAAATCGTGGTAGCTGACCAACGTTCCGGTCGTCTTGTCCGCCTCGATCTGGAAGCCGGTGGGATCAAACGTACCCAACAAAGCGATGTTGGCGGTATGGGCTCCGTCGGTGATGCTCAGAGTCCCGCCGCTGCTGTCCGCGTTGGGGGTGTAGTTCAGCGTCGGCGCGCTAGCGAAGTTGAAGTCGAGAAGATCAATATGATCGTCTGCGGTCATCCCGGACACGGTCCCTGAGAAGTTGAAGGAATCGCCAAGGATGAGGGTTCCGGTTGCGCCTGCAGCAAACGTGGTATTTTCCGCCGAAGCATGTGCAAACGCCAACGTCGCGGTCCCACTGATCAGCGCTGAACCGTTGCCGCTGACGTTGCCGTCGATCGTGACGTCGCCGTCGTTGGCCCACAACACGCCCGTATTGATGACATCGCTGTGGATGACAAGCCCGCCGGCGCCGGTTGCCTCGAAGGTTCCGGAGTTGGTGATGGCGTTGGTCCCGGTATCAATGTCGAGAGAATTGGTGCCGGTAGCGATAATGGTACCCTCATTGACGAGGGTCATCACTCCATCCCCAAGGTGTCCCGCGCCGGCGATGGTGTTGTCGACGTTCGTGAGCGTGACGTCCGCGACCGTTCCGGTGATCACGTTCTCGCTGCTGTCGGTAAGTTCAACATGGCCGCCGCCCTGCAGGGTGATGCCAAGCTCGATCAACTGCAGATCGGCCTCGTTTCCGGTTGAGTTCAACTCAATGGTGCCGGTGTTGTCGATGATGCCGGATAGCGGCAGGATCGCCCCGTCGCTGATCACCATGTGGCCTGGATTCTCGGTGACCGGCGTGTGATCGAAGACGAAGTCATCAGCAGTGAGCGAAGACGCATCGACCCCGTTCAGTGTGATCGACTGGCCATCGGCGAGCGTGATCACTGCATCCCCGGCAGCATCGTTGGCCATGTGCGCCTGGATGTCGCCAAAACCGGTGAAGTTGGCGTAGCCGATCAGATCGATCTGATCCGAGGCAGCGTCGAAGCTGTAGATCACGTCATGCCCGATCGGCTGGGAGAACACGAACAAGTCGTCGCCGGTGGAGCCGGTCAGGTTGTCGTCGCCTGAGAGCGCGAAGATTGGGGAGCCTTGTCCATAGGCTTCGACGTTGTCGGCGATCATGGCCAACCCGGTGCCGCCCGTAGAATCCGTCCAAGTTTGCGATATATGCAGCGACACCGCGCCCGCGTAATCATCAAGCGTGGTGATAGTGAGTGCGGTGACATCGTTTGTCTGCACCGACCAGGTCCCATCGCCGTTGTCGGTGCCCTCGCTCAGCGTCCAACCCGCCGGAATGCCACTGACGCTGACGCTGACCGTGCCAACGTGATCCACCGGGTTTGTCAGTCCAAGGTTGATGGCTTCGCCGGCAATGCCTGCGGGAGCGAGATGTGCCTGACTGATGTTGGTCAGGGTGACCCCTACGAGATCGACCAGGATGTCGTTAGCGGCGTTCGGAGTTGTGCCGACCTGCTCAAAGACATAGCTATGGGCAGTTCCGGCGATGTTCGCGACAAAAGCAACCGCTGCGCCGGTGCCGGTGGCTATATCGTTGTTGTGAAGGTACTGCACGACGGCTGCGACGTTAGCGGTGGACGTCAGGGTTAGTGCTGACGCAAAGGCATTGGCATCATCGAATGTGATGACGCCGTTCGTGATGGCATGCGATTTCACCGTCTGACCGGAAATGGTCAACGTGGAGTCAGTACCGTTAGTGCCGGCAGTATTGGCCGTCACGTTGGTGACCGGCAGATCAAGGATGTCGTTGGTGCCGGTCGTGGCGAAGTCGTTGATCGCGTCATAGCCGGAAATCGTGCCGGCATCCCCGGAGCCCCCAACGGTGCCGAGAGATTGTCCGCTGTTAATGACAAACGTGTCGCTACCGGCTCCGCCGGTCATTGTATCAGCGCCGCTGCCTCCAGTAATGCTGTCGGCGCCGGAGCCGCCGGCAAGCGTGTCATTTCCGGAGCCGCCGATCAGCGTGTCATTCTGTGCTGAACCGGTGATGGCCGCCGCTGCGCCGGTGTTGGTGACTGTAAAGCCGTTGGCGCCGGTCGCCGCGCTCAAGTCAACGGCAAAGCCGTTGCTGCTCAGGTTTGCCGTACCAGCGTTGCTGGTCGATGACGTGGCCGTAAAGGCTGCAGTGACGGTAGCGTTGGCCGTGGCCCCTGCGCTTATGACAAGGACATCATTCCCTGAAAGATCGGTGACGCTGTCAGTGCCAGAATTGACGTTGAACGTGTCGTTGCCAGCACCACCGGTAAGGGTGTCGTTACCCAAGCCGCCGGTGAGGGTGTCGTCGCCGGAACCAGTCTTGAGAGTGTCGTCACTGTCTCCGCCGATAACAATGAAAGCTCCGGACGTGACTGCGCTTGCATCCAAATTGAGCTTTCCATTGCCACCGATACCAGTCGCGTCGACGGTCAGTGCCCCATTATTTTGGAAAGTCGAAAGGAACGTTACGTTGTCGGTATGATTTCCGCTGTTGGTGTCGACCAGTTTGAAAACTTCAAAATTTGTGAGAAAGAGGTTTCCCACGCCATTCCCAAATGTGAATGGTCCAGGGGAGCCGCCGGTGACGATGAGCGTGTCCGTGCCGGTTCCGCCGGTGATGCTATCTGTACCGTTCAAGGTCAGATTGGTTGCATTTACCGTGTTCGTGCCGCTGGCGTAGAAGATGACGTCGGTCGAACTCGTCGTCAGCGTACCCGGGTTAGGGCTGTCCTGATTGATGGTAACGGTGTCGCTATCGCTCAATCCACCCTGATCCGTCGTCGTGATCGTCAAAGTATCGGCGCCGACGAAAGTGTCGGTTGGATTGTAGAGAAGACCATTCAAGGCGTTGTTGATGTTCGCCGCCGTGCCGGAGAAGGTCATGGTCGCGTCGGTCGTACCGTCGCCGGTGGTGAACGAGAGGCCGGTGGTGCCCGATAGCGTCAGCGTGCCGTGCGCGACCGACAGCGTCACTGTCTCGGTCCCAGCGCCTACGTCAACGTCCGAGATTGAGATGAGTTTGGCGCCATTGAATGTCACGTTGGTATTTTGTACCACCTCCTGCGTACCGGGCACCGTATTCACCGGCGCATCGTTGGCGCCGTTGATGGTGACCGTGAGCACCGCGGTGTCGGTGAGATTGCCCGGGTCCTTTACGGCATAATTGAAGCTGTCGGTAATGGTCTGGCCGCTGTTGAGCGCCTGCACCGCCGAGTCGCTGTCATTCACAACATAGGTGTAGGAGCCGTTGGCGTTGAGCGTCAGCGTGCCGTGTGCACCCACTAGGCTGGAGCCTAGCGTGCCGGCCGTGCCGGAGCCTTCGACCGCCCCAGTGCGGATCGCCGATACCACCAGAGATGCGTTGGTGTTGTCGACGTCTGTATCGTTGGTCAGCACGTTGCCGGTCGCGTTCGAGCCCGCGGTGCCATTGCCGGTGCCGCCCGCGTCGGTGGCCGAGCCGGTGTCGTTGACGCCCACCGGCGCATCGTTGACCGGCGTCACATTGATCGTGTCGGTCACGGCCACGCTGTTGGCGGTCCCGTCATTGGTGATGATGGTGACAGTGCGGGCCAGGCCCGACGGGTTATCGCTGGTGTTGAGGTAGGTCACCGAGTCCAGCGCGGTCTGGTAGTTCGCGACGCTGGATGAACCGGTCAAGGTGAGCGTCCCGGTCGCCGCGTTGAACGATCCGGTGATGCCGTTCTGGTTGGTGAAGCCCAGCACGTCCTGGCCGGTGACGTAGTCGCCGGTGATCTGCACCGTCGCCGAGGCCAGATTGGCACTGTCGATGTCGGACACCGTCAGCGCAGGGTCGATCGCGGTGGCGGCCTGGTTTTCCGTGTAGCTCAGCGTATGACCAGCGACGACCACCGGCGCATCGTTGACCGGCGTCACGTTGATCGTGTCGGTCACGGCGACGCTGTTGGCAGTCCCGTCATTGGTGATGATGGTGACCGTGCGGGCCACGCCCGACGGGTTGTCACTGGTGTTGAGGTAGGTCACCGAGTCCAGCGCGGTCTGGTAGTTCGCGACGCTGGATGAACCGGTCAAGGTGAGCGTCCCAGTCGCCGCGTTGAACGATCCGGTGATGCCGTTCTGGTTGGTAAAGCCCAGCACATCCTGGCCGTTGACGTAGTTGCCGGTGATCTGCACCGTCGCCGAGGCCAGATTGGCATTGTCGACGTCGGACAGCGTCAGCGCCGGGTCGATCGCGGTGGCGGCCTGGTTTTCCGTGTAGTTCAGCGTATGACCAGCGACGCCCACCGGCGCATCATTGACCGGCGTCACCGCCACTGTCGAAGTCACAATGTTGCTGGCGTGGTTTGCCGTCTGGCCGTCATCAACCTGATAGCTGATGGTGCGGGTCGTACCCGACGGGTTGTCGCTCGAATTGAAGTATGTCACCGACTCCAGCGCCGCCTGGTACTGGGCGACAGTCGCAGAACCGGTCAGCGTCAGCACGCCGGTCGATGCGTTGTAGCTGCCTGTGATGCCGTTCTGATTGCTGAAGCCGAGCACATCCTGGCCGGACGTGAAGTTGGCCGTGATCGACACCGTCGCCCCGGTCAGATTCGCACTATCGACATCCGACGCCGTCAGTACGGTGTCGATCGCCGTCGCCGCCTGGTTCTCGGTGTAAGGCAGCGATCCACCATTGGCGTTCAGCACCGGGGCGTCGTTGGTGCCGGTCAGCGTGATGGTCAGCGTCGAGCTCGAGGTCGCGCCGTGCTCGTCGGTGACGGTGTAGTTCGCCACCACGTCGGTGGTGGCGCCCTGCGCCAGGTGCTGGTAGGCGGCATTGGCCGCGTCAAGGCTGTAGCTGCCGTCCGGGTTCAGCGTCAGGCCAGCCACCGCCGCATCGAGGCTGTAGCTCAGAGTGGCGCCATCATCGACGTCGCTGTCGTTGCTCGCGACCGTGCCGGTGATGGTGCTGTCTTCCAGGCCGCTGTTGGTATCCGCCACCGCAACCGGGGCGTCGTTGGTGCCGGTCAGCGTGATGGTCAGCGTCGAGCTCGAGGTCGCGCCGTGCTCGTCGGTGACGGTGTAGTTCGCCACCACGTCGGTGGTGGCGCCCTGCGCCAGATGCTGGTAGGCCGCATTGGCGGCATCGAAGCTGTAGCTGCCGTCCGCGTTGATCGTCAGGCCGGCGACCGCGCTGGTCTGCGCGTAGGTCAGGATCGCGCCGTCATCGACGTCGCTGTCATTGCTCGCGACCGTGCCGGTGATGGTGCTGTCTTCCAGGCCGCTGTCGGTGTCCGCCACCGCGACCGGGGCGTCGTTGGTGCCGCTCAGCGTGATGGTCAGCGACGAGTTCGAGGTCGCGCCGTGCTCGTCGGTGACCGTGTAGTTCGCCACCACGTCGGTGGTGGCGCCCTGCGCCAGATGCTGGTAGGCCGCGTTGCCGGCATCGAGGCTGTAGCTGCCGTCCGCGTTGATCGTCAGGCCGGCGACCGCGCTGGTCTGCGCGTAGGTCAGGACCGCGCCGTCATCGATGTCGCTGTCATTGCTCGCGACGGTGCCGGTGATGGTGCTGTCCTCACTGCCGCTGTTGGTATCGGCTACCGCGACCGGCGCATCGTTGGTGCCGGTCAGCGTGATGGTCAGCGTCGAGCTCGAGGTCGCGCCGTGCTCGTCGGTGACGGTGTAGTTCGCTACCACGTCGGTGGTGGCGCCCTGCGCCAGGTGCTGGTAGGCGGCATTGTCGGCATCGAAGCTGTAGCTGCCGTCCGGGTTCAGCGTCAGGCCGGCGACTGCCGCATCGAGGCTGTAGCTCAGAGTGGCGCCGTCATCGACGTCGCTGTCATTGCTCGCGACGGTGCCGGTGATGGTGCTGTCTTCCAGGCCGCTGTTGGTATCCGCCACCGCGACCGGGCCGTCGTTGGTGCCGGTCAGCGTGATGGTCAGCGTCGAGCTCGAGGTCGCGCCGTGCTCGTCGGTGACGGTGTAGTTCGCCACCACGTCGGTGGTGGCGCCCTGCGCCAGGTGCTGGTAGGCGGCATTGCCGGCATCGAGGCTGTAGCTGCCGTCCGAGTTCAGCGTCAGCCCGGTCACCGCCGCATCGAGGCTGTAGCTCAGAATGGCGCCGTCATCGACGTCGCTGTCATTGCTCGCGACGGTGCCGGTGATGGTGCTGTCTTCCAGGCCGCTGTCGGTGTCCGCCACCGCGACCGGGGCGTCGTTGGTGCCGCTCAGCGTGATCGTCAGCGTCGAGTTCGAGGTCGCGCCGTGCTCGTCGGTGACGGTGTAGTTCGCCACCACGTCGGTGGTGGCGCCCTGCGCCAGATGCTGGTAGGCCGCATTGTCGGCATCGAGGCTGTAGCTGCCGTCCGGGTTGAGCGTCAGACCGCCCACCGCGCTGGTCTGCGCGTAGGTCAGGCCCGCGCCGTCATCGACGTCGCTGTCGTTGCTCGCGACCGTGCCGGTGATGGTGCTGTCTTCCAGACCGCTGTTGGTATCCGCCACCGCGACCGGGGCGTCGTTGGTGCCGGTCAGCGTGATGGTCAGCGTCGAGTTCGAGGTCGCGCCGTGCTCGTCGGTGACGGTGTAGTTCGCCACCACGTCGGTGGTGGCGCCCTGCGCCAGATGCTGGTAGGCCGCGTTGCCGGCATCGAGGCTGTAGCTGCCGTCCGGGTTCAGTGCCAGGCCGGCGACCGCGCTGGTCTGCGCGTAGGTCAGGACCGCGCCGTCATCGATGTCGCTGTCGTTGCTCGCGACCGTGCCGGTGATGGTGCTGTCTTCCAGACCGCTGTTGGTATCCGCCACCGCGACCGGAGCATCGTTGGTGCCGGTCAGCGTGATGGTCAGCGTCGAGCTCGAGGTCGCGCCGTGCTCGTCGGTGACGGTGTAGTTTGCCACCACGTCGGTGGTGGCGCCCTGCGCCAGGTGCTGGTAGGCGGCATTGTCGGCATCGAAGCTGTAGCTGCCGTCCGGGTTCAGCGTCAGGCCGGCGACTGCCGCATCGAGGCTGTAGCTCAGAGTGGCGCCGTCATCGACGTCGCTGTCGTTGCTCGCGACCGTGCCGGTGATGGTGCTGTCTTCCAGACCGCTGTTGGTATCCGCCACCGCGACCGGGGCGTCGTTGGTGCCGGTCAGCGTGATCGTCAGCGTCGAGCTCGAGGTCGCGCCGTGCTCGTCGGTGACGGTGTAGTTCGCCACCACGTCGGTGGTGGCGCCCTGCGCCAGGTGCTGGTAGGCGGCATTGCCGGCATCAAGGCTGTAGCTGCCGTTCGGGTTCAGCGTCAGCCCGGCCACCGCCGCATCGAGGCTGTAGCTCAGAGTGGCGCCGTCATCGACGTCGCTGTCGTTGCTCGCGACGGTGCCGGTGATGGTGCTGTCTTCCAGGCCGCTGTTGGTATCCGCCACCGCAACCGGGGCGTCGTTGGTGCCGGTCAGCGTGATGGTTAGCGTCGAGGGGGCGCTGGCGCCGTGCTCGTCGGTGACGGTGTAGTTCGCCACCACGTCGGTGGCGGCGCCCTGCGCCAGGTGCTGGTAGGCGGCATTGGCCGCGTCAAGGCTGTAGCTGCCATCCGGGTTCAGCGTCAGCCCGGCCACCGCCGCATCGAGGCTGTAGCTCAGAGTGGCGCCGTCATCGACGTCGCTGTCGTTGCTTGCGACGGTGCCGGTGATGGTGCTGTCCTCACTGCCGCTGTTGGTATCGGCCACCGCCACCGGGGCGTCGTTGGTGCCGGCCAGCGTGATGGTCAGCGACGAGTTCGAGGTGGCGCCGTGCTCGTCGGTGACGGTGTAGTTCGCCACCACGTCGGTCGTGGCGCCCTGCGCCAGATGCTGGTAGGCGGCATTGGCGGCATCGAGGCTGTAGCTGCCGTCCGCGTTGATCGTCAGGCCGGCGACTGCCGCATCGAGGCTGTAGCTCAGAGTGGCGCCGTCATCGACGTCGCTGTCGTTGCTCGCGACGGTGCCGGTGATGGTGCTGTCTTCCAGACCGCTGTTGGTGTCGGCCACCGCGACCGGGCCGTCGTTGGTGCCGGTCAGCGTGATGGTCAGCGACGAGTTCGAGGTGGCGCCGTGCTCGTCGGTGACGGTGTAGTTTGCCACCACGTCGGTGGTGGCGCCCTGCGCCAGGTGCTGGTAGGCGGCATTGGTGGCATCGAGGCTGTAGCTGCCATCCGGGTTCAGCGTCAGGCCGGCGACCGCGCTGGTTTGCGCATAGGTCAGGACCGCGCCGTCATCGACGTCGCCGTCATTGCTCGCGACCGTACCGGTGATGGTGCTGTCTTCCAGGCCGCTGTTGGTGTCGGCCACCGCGACCGGCGCATCGTTGGTGCCGGTGATGTCGATCGTGACCTGCTGGGTGGCGAGGCCGCCATGGTGGTCGTCGACCTCGACCGTAAAGCTGTCGGCGAGATGCTCGCCGACGGCGAGCGCATCGACCGCGCCGCTGTCGAGCACAGTGTAATGCCAGGTGCCGTCGGGATCGACGGTGGCGGTGCCGTGGGCGGCGGCGACGCTGACCGACAGCGTGTGGGTGTCGATGGCATCGACGTCGGAGAAGCTGACCTGGCCGGTGGCGGTCTGCGCCGCGGCCGGGAGGTCGTCGCCTTCCGACACGGTGCCGGACTGCGTGGCGCTGGTGATCACCGGGGCGTCATTGGTGCCGACAATCGTCACTGTCACGGTCTGCACCGCGGTGCCACCGTGGCCGTCCGAGATCGTCACGTCGTACTTCTGAGTCAGCGTTTGGCCAGCCTGCAGATAATCGACGGCGCCGTCGGCGACCGAGAAGCTCCAGCCGATCGCGCCGCCATTGCCGGTGTCGTGGTTGGTGGTATCGAGCGTGAAACTGCCGAGGTAGCCGCCGCCCTGCGGCGCGAAGCTCGCGGTATGGCTGTCGAGCGTGTCGACGTCGGTGAAGGCCACGGCTCCGGAGGCGGTATGCGGTGTGTTGGCCGCCTCGGCCGCCGACATATCCGCCCACTCCGTCGCCAGGCCGCTCTGCGCCGACGAGATGATCACCGGCGCATCGTTGGTGCCGACAATCGTCACTGTCACGGTCTGCACCGCGGTGCCACCGTGGCCATCCGAGATCGTCACGTCGTATTTCTGGGTCAGGGTTTGGCCGGCCTGCAGATAATCGATGGCGCCGTCGGCAACCGAGAAGCTCCAGCCGATCGAGCCGCCATTGCCGGTATCGTGGTTGGTGGTATTGAGCGTGAAGCTGCCGAGATAGCCGCCGCCCTGGGGAGCGAAGCTCGCAGTGTGGCTGTCGAGCGTGTCGACGTCGGTGAAGGTCACCGCGCCGGAGGCGGTATGCGGCGTGTTGGACCCTTCGGCCGCCGACAGATCCGCCCACTCCGCCGCCAGGCCGCTCTGCGCCGACGAGGTGATCACCGGCGCATCATTGGTGCCGGTAACCGTGATGGTCAGGTTGGCAGTGCACGAGCCGCCATGATTGTCGGAATTGGTGTAGCTGAAAGTGTCGTAAACCAGCTGGTCTGCCGCTAACGCCTGCACATTGGCCTGGGCATTGTTGAGCGTATAGGTGTACGTGCCATCGGAGTTGAGGTGCAGCGTGCCGTAGGTGCCGACCACATCAGCACCGACCTTGGTGGCAGAGCCGTTGATGGCCGTGACGCTATGACTGTCGTGCGTATCGGCGTCGGTATCGTTGATGAGTACGTTGCCGCTGACTGAATTCGGCGCGGTGTCTTCCTTCACCGCACTTGTGTCGGCCGCTGCAACGGGGCCATCGTTGACCCCGGCAATTCTCACTGTGGCGGTCGCCCAGCTCAGCGTCCCATTGCCAAGCCGGATAGCGTAAATGAATGAATCTGTGAAAAAATCCCCTGCTGACAGGGCAGCGACTTGAGCGCTTAATGCTGACGCGTCATACCCGACTTTACCATCCGCCGTGATCCAGATTTTTGCGCCATTCAAGCTTGTATCGCTGCTGGTGGCTTCGACGCGCGCGGTATCCTGAGTCAGCAAATCAGCCGCACTATAGCCGCTCATGGCGCCGCTGTTATTAATGCCGTTGTCGATGGAAAAGAGGGTCTTGGCATTGCCCCCAAGGTCATTTCCCATGACATCGAAAAAGACAGGCTGAAGGTTATCCTCCGTCAGCGAAATGGATACACCGGCGGCGGTCAGGCCACTCGTAAAAATATCGTTCGTCGCTTGCGGTGTGTTGGAGAATGAAGTGGTGCTGCCGCCGCCGGTTGCCTGAGTAGCCATGTCTTCGACCTCAAGACGCGTAGAATATGAAAGTCATTTGGGAGCAACCCGAACACGGGTGAGCAACGTGACGGATTCGGGCGACCTTGAAGCGGCCCAGAACTCTGCAGTCGTGTCCTGACGAGGAGATAGCGAAGGTGCGCCGTCGCTCGACGAGGTCTGCAGATCGGCTGAATCGATCACCGGAGCCGCCGTCACCCGGGAGGCAATCGCAACTGCCATAGACAGCTCGACCGAAAGATCCGATGGTCGAGATGAACTCGAATTGTCCTTGAGGTGAGAATTAGTTTCAGACCAGCCGGCGGCTCGTAAAGACGTCGAGGTGAATAAGGCGCTGCTCACAACACACTCCACTCTGCCGATGCAGAGCAGGTGCAATCGCATTCGAAGAGCAACTCACAGGAGAGCGCCGGCAATGAGCGCCCGTTCAGCGCCTACGCGCCGCCGCCAGAAGAAACTCTGGCCTGTTGTGAAAAGATCCCGACGCCATTAACTCCTGCCCCGTTCGTGCTCGGCCTCCTGACGACCGCGCACGGCTTATGATTTTCCAATAACGTTTCTTGCTTTAGTAAGGTCCCTTCAGAGATCGAACCCGACAGTCGCCCGCGGCACAGGGGCGTTCGCACGTATGGATCAGCGTAAGAATCCCAATCCGGGCTGGAAAACGCTGTGCGCATCCCCGCGTCGGCGATTCGTTTGAAATGTGAGACGAGCAATCGCGCAGCCCCTGCTTCTCGTACATCGCGATGCTCGCTAGGAATCTCGGTCGGGGCAACGGCCCAAGAGGGGTACTCCGTCGGGACCACGTAAGACTACGGTTGCGCATGCTGATCGACCGCACCTGCGGCACATTATCGACGAATTCGCAGATAGCTAATTGGCGCTTCTTTGCCGCCCGGGGTCAGCAAGACTAAGTGCCGGCTTCTTAGTCTGGCTCAGTCTAAGCATGGCATCCGGCCCCAAGGCTTTCGCCTCCCGGTCAACGAGGAGCTGGCCGCGGAGTTCGGCGTGTCACGCGTCACGATCCGGCAGGCCGTCGAGTTGCTTTCAGCCGACGGCGTCATCGAGGCGCGGCAGGCCCGCAGCAGGCGCGGTGCGGAAGGACCGCTGGCTCAAGGTCGAAACTACACTGTCGGTTCTCGCCGATATGTACCGCGACACTTCGCTGGAGATCGTCAACATCTCGGCGAGGCACAGCGACACGCCGGCGTCTCCCGAGGACGGCAACGGCCGACTTCATGCGCCGGCTTCATTCGCCACTCGGTCCGTCGCACCGCGGCCGAAACAGGCCGTCATGCGATCAGTTGCCTAACTTGGCACAAATCGAGCCAAGCCTGACAAGTTGCTAGTGTGTTGCTGTACCTAGCTCAAATCGGCCCATGATGGATTGGAGCGAGAGTTCAAGTTCTTCAATTGCTTGGAAGGCGGCGTATGCACCGGGAGATCAAGAAAAATCTCGACACAGCCAATGTGAGCAGACCTCGTGAGATGAGATTGGGCTGCCTCGGGTCGGCGGAAGAGCATGCCCATTGTTTCCGAGGGCAGGGGAGATAGGTGAGTGCTGACGATCAGCACCAGTTGCTGGAAACATGAGGCGCCACCCTCTCATCTCGCTCCGTGCAGCCCCGCTGGTCGAACTTGCTGCACCCATGCCTGAGTTCGATCGCGTTAGCTGCGCTTTGGCGAGGTCGTTTCTGGGGCGAAACAGGTGTGGTCCGCGGCGATGGCAGACTTCGGCCGATGAGGAGACTGCTCACGCTCTTAATCGCTTTGTTGAACGTTCAGTAAAGCCATTTGCTAAACATGCTTGGCGATGGCCAACTTCTGGCTCGCCGGTTATCCAGGCGGGCTGGATTGCTCCGCGGCGCCAGATCGGCAATCGAAGCGTTCGACAAAATCCAGGCATTTTGCTGCGCTGCGAACATCCCGCTTGCGCGCGCGAACGTCGCGAATCTTTTCGCCAGGCTAGCGACAAACCGGCTTGACGGCTTCCAAAATTTAGTAATACGTTTAGTCTTATAAAAAAACTAAACATCACGCATCGAGCCGATGTGTGGGAGGAGCCCAAGCCCTTCCGGACCCGTTTCCGGAAATGGTCCGTCTCGTTCTCCACTCATCGCTCCTCAAACTCGGTTTCAGGATCTTGGCGTCGTTCCGGCAGGGAGCGCCGAGCGGGTTGGATGCTTCAACGAGAGAGGAAACGGATATGCGGACATTCAATTGGCTAAGAGGCTCGGCGGCAACCACGGTCCTCGGGACGGCGCTGCTGGGGATATTTGGCGGAGGCGAAGCCGCAGCTCAGGGCAAGCAGCTTACGCTGTGCTGGGCGGCATGGGATCCGGCCAATGCGCTGGTCGAGCTCGGCAAGGACTTTACCAAGCAATCCGGCATTGAGATGAAATACGAGTTCGTCCCGTGGACGAGCTATGCCGATCGCTTCCTCAACGAGCTCAACTCCCACGGCAAGCTCTGCGACCTGATCATCGGCGATAGCCAGTGGATCGGCGGCGCCGCCGAGAACAAGTGGTACGTCAAGCTCAACGATTTCTTCGACAAGGAGAAGATATCGATGGACGACTTCGTCCCGGCGACGGTCGTCGGCTACTCGCAGTGGCCGAAGAACTCGCCGAACTATTGGGCGCTGCCGGCTATGGCCGATGCGGTAGGCTGGACCTACCGCAAGGATTGGTTCTCGCGGCCCGAGATTCAGTCCGCCTTCAAGGCAAAGTACGGCCGCGACCTGGCGCCGCCGAAAACCTATGACGAGTTGAAGCAGATTGCGGAGTTCTTCCAGGGCCGCGAGATCGACGGCAAGAAGGTCTATGGCGCCTATATCTTCACCGAGCGCGGCTCGGAAGGCATAACCATGGGCGTGACCAACGTGCTCTACAATTACGGCTTCAGCTACGACAATCCAAAGAAGCCGTATCAGATGCAGGGCGTCGTCAATTCACCCGAGGCGGCCAAGGGGCTCGAGTTCTACAAGGAACTTTACAAGTGCTGCACCGCGCCGGGCATGACCAACGCCTACATGCAGGAGGGGCTCGATGCCTTCAAGTCCGGCCAGGTGGCGATGCAGATGAACTGGTTCGCCTTCTTCCCCGGCCTCTACAAGGATCCGAATGTCGGCGGCGACAAGATCGGATTCTTCGTCAATCCGGCCGGCCCGAATGGACACTTCACGCAGCTTGGTGGACAGGGCATCTCCGTGGTGGCGACCTCCGACCGCAAGGACGACGCGCTCGCCTATATCAAATGGTTCGCGCAGCCCGCTGTGCAGCAGAAATGGTGGCAGCTCGGCGGCTACTCGGCCCTGAAAGCGGTGGTCGATGCGCCCGACTTCCCGAAGAGCGCGGCGTTCGCGCCGCAATTCTTGGAGTCGATGGGAATCGTGAAGGACTTCTGGGCCGAGCCGTCCTACGCGCAACTGCTACTCGACATGCAGAAGCGGGTGCACGATTACGTCGTCGCCGACAAGGGTACCGCGCAGCAGGCGCTCGATCTCCTGGTCAAGGATTGGACCAAGGTCTTCAAGGAGCAGGGCAAGCAGGTCGCGTCGCAATAGGCGCGGCGCTCGCATCAACTGAACCGGTTTCCCCGGGGGTGTCCCCCGGGGAAACCGAACCAGCCAGCCGATGGACCAGATGACGACGATCCTTCAACCTGATGATGCTACGATTGCCGGCATGAGCGAGCCCGCCAAATCTCGCGACGCACGGCGCGTGCGCGGCCTTTCCGACCGCACCATTGCGTGGCTGTTCGTTGCGCCGACGATCGCGCTGTTGCTGGCGATCAACATCTTTCCGCTGGTGTGGATGATCCGGCTGTCCTTCACCAGCCTCAACCTCAGCATGTCCTATCTGCCGCTGCGGTTCGTCGGGCTCGACAATTTCACCGACATCCTCACCGACGAGGACGTCTGGTTCCGGCTCCAGACCACGGCGCAATTCGTGATTTGGTCTGTGGCACTACAGGTGGTCATCGGCTATGGCCTGGCGCTGTTGATCAACCGCCAGTTTCGCGGTCACAGCTTCTGGACCACGATCATCCTGCTGCCGATGATGTTGTCGCCGGCGGTGGTCGGCAACTTCTGGACGCTGCTGCTGCAGCCGCAGATCGGGCCCTTCAACTACGTGATCAGCCTGTTCACGGGGGTGCCGCCGAGCTCGTTCAGCATGACCGGACAGGTCTCGCTCGCGTCCTGGACCATCGTACTGGTCGACACCTGGATGTGGGCGCCTTACGTCATGCTGATCTGCCTCGCCGGGCTTCGCTCCATTCCCCACTACATCTATGAGGCGGCCGAGGTCGATCGCGCCTCGCCGTGGCGGCAATTCTGGTCGATCACGCTGCCGATGACGGTGCCGTTCCTGATGCTCGCCGTGCTGTTCCGCGCAATCGAGAACTTCAAGATGTTCGACATGGTCAACCTCCTGACGTCGGGAGGCCCGGGATCGACCACGGAGCTCGTGTCGATCACGCTGAAGCGCGCGGCATTCGAGAAATGGCGCACCGGCTATTCCTCTGCGCTCGCCATCATCCTGTTCGTGACCGTGTTCGGTGCCGCCAACATCTACGTCAAAGCGCTCAACAAGGTGAAGCAACGATGACCGCTGCACTCGCCAAGTCAGTCCTGGCCAAGTCCACCGCTCATTCCATCGTCGAAGCCTCGCCGCGTTCGAAGGCCGTGGCAGGTGGCCTCGTCATTCTCTATGCCGTGATCACGATCCTGCCGCTACTCTGGATCGTCGCTACCGCATTCAAGTCGCAGAGCGACGCCATCGCCTATCCGCCCAAGGTGCTCTTCGAGCCGACCCTCGAAGGCTATGTCAACCTTTTCACCGTGCGCACCCGCCAGACGCCGGACTTCATCGCCAAGCTGCCGCCGCCGGAGACGTGGTACGACACGCTCGTGCGCCAGCGGGACATGGTCATTGCCGGGCCATCGAAGGTCGTGCCGCGCTTCGTGAACTCGCTGATCATCGGGTTCGGCTCGACGTTCCTGGCCGTGTTTCTCGGCACGCTCGCGGCCTACGCTTTTTCGCGCTTTCGCATTCCCCTGGCTGACGACCTGCTGTTCTTCATTCTCTCGACGCGAATGATGCCGCCGGTCGCGGTCGCGATCCCGATCTATTTGATGTACCGCCAGCTCAATCTGACCGACACTAGGCTCGGAATGATCCTGCTCTACACCGCCGTGAACGTCTCGCTCGCAGTCTGGCTGCTCAAGGGGTTCATCGACGAGATCCCGCGCGAGTATGAGGAGGCCGCTCTCGTCGACGGCTACACGCGACTCCAGGCCCTGCGCAAGGTGGTATTGCCGCAGGCCGTCACGGGAATTGCGGCAACCGCGATCTTCTGCCTGATCTTCTCGTGGAACGAATACGCCTTCGCGGTTCTCCTGACGAGCGGCGAAGCGCAGACCATGCCGCCATTCATCCCATTCATCATCGGCGAGGGCGGGCAGGATTGGCCGGCGGTGGCTGCCGCGACTACGCTGTTCGTTGTCCCGATCGTCCTGTTCACCGTGTTGTTGCGCAAACACCTGTTGCGCGGCATCACATTCGGAGCTGTGCGCAAATGAGCGGTTCTGCGGTTGCCAAGGGCGGAGTGTCTCGCTGGTTCCGTCGCGGGCCTTGGGAGGCCGGCGCGATGACCCTGATCGGAGGCGGCATCATCATGCTGGTGCAGCCCTGGACGATTGATCTGTACAGCTATTCGTTCGTGACGATCCTCATCGGCACGGTCGGCTACGTGATCGTGAGCCATTTTCCGGAATAGGGCGGTCAACATGGCACAAATTCGCGTCGAAAACCTGCGCAAGTCGTTCGATCAGTTCACGGCCGTGCAAGGCTCGAACTTCACGATCGACGACGGCACCTTTTTCGCGATGCTCGGGCCCTCCGGCTGTGGCAAGACGACCACGCTGCGCATGATTGCGGGCCTCGAGCTGCCGACCGAGGGCAAGGTCCTGCTCGACGGCGAGGACGTGACGTTCCGCCGTGCCGCGGCCCGCGACATCGCCTTCGTCTTCCAGCTTTTCGCGCTCTATCCGCACATGAATGTTGCCGACAATATCGGCTTTCCCCTGAGGTGCCAGGGCATGGGCCGGCGTGCGGTCCGCGAGCGCGTGCAGGAGACGGCGCGGCTCCTGCGGATCGAGCATCTCCTGTCGAGCAAGACGTCAAAGCTGTCGGGTGGCGACCGCCAGCGCGTGGCGCTGGGGCGCGCTATGGTCCGGCGGCCCAAGGCCTTCCTGATGGACGAGCCGCTCGGGGCGCTCGACGCCGAGTTTCGGCATCTGATGTGCGGCGAGCTTCGCGACCTCCATGATCGCATTGGTGCAACTACGGTCTACGTGACACATGACCAGCTCGAGGCGATGTCAATGGCGGACCGGATTGCCGTCATGAACAAGGGGCGCGTCGAACAGATCGGCTCGCCGCAGGAGATCTATGACCGGCCCGCGAGCATGTTCGTGGCCGATTTCATCGGCTCGCCGTCGATGAACTTCTTGCGCTTTGAGGGCGGCCTACGATCCGGAGATCGGGCCATCGCCTTCCATGATGCCAGCATCGCGGTCCCGGAGATCCGCGAGGATCGCGCGAGCGCGCCGCTGGCGCTCGGGATACGCCCGGAGCATATCCGTTTCGCCGATGCAGCACCCGTCCGCGGCGAGGTGTTCGGCGCAGAATATCTCGGCACGACGCAGATCGTCACGGTCGACACGGCGCATGGACGCGTCGCTGCCCGGCTGCCCTCCAGCGCGTCGGTGCGGATCGGCGAGACGGTCGGTCTCGAATTCCATTCCGAGCGACTGGCGTTGTTCGATGTTGGCAGTGGCATGGCGATCCGGACCGCCAATGAGGGGAGCCCCCGCCATGGCTGACGTCATTCTGCGCAACATCAGCAAGCGCTTCGGCACGATAGAGGCGGTGCGCGAGCTCTCGCTGGCGATCAATGACGGGGAATTCCTGGTCCTGCTTGGGCCGAGCGGCGCCGGCAAGACCACGACGCTGCGGCTGATCACCGGGCTCGAGAGCCCCGACACCGGTTCGGTCATGATTGACGGCCATGACGTGACGCATGATCCGCCGGGATCGCGCGATATCGCCTTCGTCTTCCAGCAGTACTCGCTGTATCCGCATCTCACTGTCTATGACAATCTGGCATTCCCGCTACGCTCGCCCGCGCGGCGCGTGCCCGAGCCCATCATCCGCAAGCGTGTCGAACAGACGGCGGAGCTGCTGCATATCGCAAGCAAGCTGAACAACCGTGCAACCCGCCTGTCCGGCGGTGAGATGCAGCGGGTGGCGATCGGCCGCGCATTGGTTCGCGATCCCGCGATCTACCTGATGGACGAGCCGCTCTCGTCGCTGGATGCGAAGCTCCGTTCGGAGCTGCGTCTCGAGCTCAAGCGGATCCAGCTCGAGCTTGGCGCGACTATCCTTTACGTGACCCACGACCAGGTCGAGGCTATGACCATGGCCTCCCGGATCGGCGTGATCAAGGATGGCCAGCTCCTTCAGCTCGGCACGCCGCGGGAGATCTACGAAAGCCCCTCCAGCTCCTATGTCGCCTCGCGTCTCGGTACGCCGCAGATCAATTTCCTTCCGGCACGTCTCTTGTCCGACGTGTCGGTGCCGCCGGAAACGGAGACCGTCGGCATCCGTACCGAGCATCTGAAGGTCGGTGCGCGCAATGGCGGACGGATGGTCGGCCGCGTCCACCGGGTCGAGCACCTCGGCGAACAGAATCACGTTCATCTGGACTATAAGGGCGAAATGCTGGTGACGCTTGCGGATCCGCATCAGCAGCCGCTAAAGGCAGGTCAGGAGGTCGAATTGCACCTGGTACATCCGCTCTGTTTCGATCGCGCGGGGCGACGCATCCCCGCGATGATTCTCTAGAGGATCATGTCGATGTCGCTGCAACCTGGGACGTTCAAGTCGTTGATCAAGGTGGCCGCAGAGCAGGTTATCGCCAGTGCGCCGGAGCTGACGAGCCTGGATCAGGCGATCGGCGATGGTGACCACGGAATCAACATGAAGCGCGGATTCGAAGCGGTTCTGGGCAAGCTCGATGCGATCTCCGCGCAACCGCTCGACGAGGCGCTGAAGATGATCGGCAAGACCCTGGTGATGACGGTCGGCGGCGCGTCCGGGCCGCTTTACGGGAGCTTCTTCCTCGCCGCCGGCGAAGCGCTCTCGCACGACAAACACTTACCGGACGACCTCGCGGACGTTTTCGGCAGTGGCGTGAACGCGGTGAGCGCGCGTGGCCGGTCGCAGGCCGGTGAGAAGACGATGCTCGACGTGCTTGTTCCCGTCCTGGAAACGCTGAGGACTGCGGCCGGCCAGCCGGATCTGATCGCGCGCGTCCGGACCACCGCTGCCGAGGCGGTCGAGCGGACCGCGCCGATGCAGGCCACCAAGGGGCGGGCGTCGTTCCTCGGGCCACGCAGCGTCGGGCACGTCGACCCCGGCGCCCGCTCGAGCTGCGTACTCGTGCAGGCGGTCTGCGCGAGCCTGGAGGGACAGCAATGACCGACACTGTGGGTATCGTGATCGTCTCGCACTCGAAGGACATCGCCAAGGGCACCGCCGACATGGTGCGGCAGATGGTCGGCAGCGAGGTCAAGGTGGCTTTTTGCGGCGGCAATCCCGACGGCGGATTGGGCACCAGCGTCTCCCTGATCATCGACGCCATTAATGATGCCTGGTCTGCCAAGGGCGTCGCAATCCTCGTCGACCTCGGCGGGGCCGAAACCAACAGCGAAATGGCGGTCGAGATGCTGGAGCCTGCGCGGCGCGATCTCGTTGTCGTATGCAACGCGCCGATCGTCGAGGGCGCCGTGATGGCGGCAACCGAGGCCGCAGGCGGCAGCTCACTGGCCCAGGTCAAGGCCGTGGCCGAGGAACTCTCTGCCGACTGAGACGTCGGCGAAGCGATGATGGAAGATGAGCATGCTGGACAAAGCGGACGGAAAGATTTTCACCGGAAATGTGCGGCTGGTGCACGCGGTTGGCATGCACGCGCGCCCCGCGGTCAAGCTGACCAAGCTCGCCAAGAAGTTCCAGGCCCAGATTTCCGTGCGGGTCGCAGGCGCGGCCGAGTGGATCAATGCCAAGAGCGTGGTCAAGATCATGGCGATGCGTGCGGCCCACGGCAGCACGATCGAGATCAGGGCGTCCGGCAGTGATGCGGAAGCCGCCGTTGCGGCGCTGGTCGACCTGATCGCAACCGATTTTCCGGACGGGGCTTAGCAGCATGCAGGGTAGCGCGACAGGACTGGCCTACCGCGGCAGAACCGCCTCGATCGGCTTTGCCCATGGCCCGCTCGTCCGGGTCGGCGCGGACACCAACGGCGAGCGTGTCGCGGGCAACCTGGCTGAAGAGGCGCTTGCGCTTCGTGCTGCGATTGACGCGGCAAGCGGGCAGATCGCGGATCTCGCCGGGATCGCCGGCGGCGAGGCTGCACAGATTCTCGAATTCCAGGTCGCGCTGCTGGAGGATGAGGATTTCATCCAAGCGATCTTCGCATCGATTGGCGATGGCGATCCGGCGGATGTCGCATGGCGTTCGGCGCTCGACGCGCAGATCGCGGACTACAATTCAGCTGCGGACGAATATCTGAAGGCGCGCTCTTCGGACCTTGCGGACCTGCGCGACCGCGTGATCAACATTTTGCGGGGCGATGGGGGCCCGGCGCTGGAGATTCCGAGCGGCGCCGTCGTCTGCGCCGACGATCTGCCGCCCTCGCGATTCCTGGAGATCGACTGGTCCGGCGGCGGCGGTCTGGCGCTCTTGCGTGGCAGTCCCACGAGCCACGTCGCGATGCTGGCGCGCGCGCGGGGCATTCCCATGGTCGTGCAACTCGGCGCCATTCCGGACGTCAGAGCCAACGCGCTGCTCGATGGTGAAGGCGCGACGCTCGAGCTCGATCCCAGCGCGGAGCAGGTTCGCCTGTTCGAGAAGCGGCGCGAAAGCCATCGCAAGAGCAGGGCGTCCGCCCGTGCGATCCTGCGGCGGCCCACCGCATCATGGCGCGGCGAGCGGATCAAGCTGTTTATCAACATCCAGCGCGTCGACGATCTCGAGCATCCCGACGCGCAATATGCCGATGGGATCGGCCTGATGCGCACCGAGTTTCTGCTGACGGAGAGGGGCAGTTTGCCCGATGAGGAGACACAGTTTCAGGCTTACGATGCGGTGCTGCGTTGGGCCGACCAGCGCCCGGTCACCATTCGCACGTTTGACGCGGGCGGCGACAAGCCGGTCGCCGGCTTTACGCTGGACGGCGAAGCCAATCCGTTCCTCGGAGTTCGGGGCTTGCGGCTTTGCCTGGCCCGGCCCGAGATCTTTGCCATTCAGCTCCGCGCGCTGGCACGGGCCGCCGTGCGCGGAAACCTCAAGGTCATGTTTCCGATGGTCACGTCTGCGGCTGAGCTCGAGGCGGGGCGGAAGCTGTTTGCCGATGTCGTGCAGCGCTTGCAGGCGGACGGCATTGCCGCGATGCTTCCCGAGCTGGGAATCATGGTCGAAGTCCCGGCGGCGGCCCTGGCTATTACGAGCTTCAAGACGTCCTTCTTCTCGATCGGCTCGAACGATCTCGCGCAATATGTCCTCGCCTGCGATCGTTCCAATGGAGCGCTTGCCCCCTTGATGGACCCGCTGCATCCGGCGGTGCTCGAATTGATCGCGCGGACCGCCGAGCATGGGCGGCGCGCCGCGATCAGCGTCAGCCTATGCGGCGACATGGCAAGCGATCCGCGCTGCCTTCCCGCATTGCTGAATTGCGGCTTGCGCGAGCTATCTGTGAATGCATCGGCGCTCGCGCAGATCAAGCAGACGATCGACCGGCTGAGCAGCGGAGGGGGCCTTGACTGACACGGCGATCGATGAGCCGGCAGAAGCCGGCGCTGTTGCAGTTTACAAGCGCATCTTCAAGGAAGTGCTGGAGAGCCGCCCCTCGGGCATGCGGCTGCGTCTGGCGCATGCCATTGGGAAGAACCGCAGCTTCGTCAGCCAGATCAGCAATCCCGCCTATCCGGTGCCGATACCCGTGCAACATCTCAATACGATCTTCGATGTCTGCCACTTCCCTCCGCAGGCGAAGACCGCCTTTCTTCGCGCATATGCACGCGCGCATCCGCGCCGGATCGGCCGACTGACCGAAGGATCGCATGAGCGGACCTTGACGCTGCATTTGCCAGATCTCGGCAGTGCGAAGCGGAACGCCGAGCTCGATGCGCTGCTCCAGGAATTCGCGCGGCGCTTGATTGCCATCATGCGGGAAAAATAAGGCGTGAGGCCAAAGGGAAGAAGCGGGGAGGAGACAATGAAGAAGTTCATCAATTCGGTCGACGGCGTGCTTGCGGAGAGCCTCGACGGACTTGCGGCCGCGCATGCCGATCTCGTCGCGCTTGGGCCGGAGCGGAAATTCGTGCGGCGCCGTGAGCTGAACCCGAAGAAGGTCGCACTCGTCTCGGGCGGCGGCAGCGGGCATGAGCCGCTGCATGCGGGCTTCGTCGGCTATGGCATGCTCGACGCCGCCTGCCCGGGACAGGTCTTCACGTCGCCGACGCCGGACCAGATCGTCGAGGCCGCTCAGGCGGTTTCGGGTGAGGCCGGCGTGCTGTTCATCGTGAAGAACTACGCGGGTGACCGCATGAATTTCGAGATGGCGGCCGAGATCGCCGAGGGGCTCACGGCGACCATCGTCACCGACGATGACGTCGCGGTCGAGAACTCGACCCACAGCATCGGGCGTCGCGGCGTGGCTGGCACGCTCATCGTGGAGAAGATCGTCGGCGCGGCGGCCGAGAAGGGCGCCGACCTCAAGGGCTGCGTTGCGCTCGGCGAGCGCGTCAACGTGCGCACGCGTTCGATGGGCGTGGCGCTGACGAGCTGCACGGTCCCGGCTGCGGGCACGCCGACCTTCTCGCTCGGCCAGGACGAGATGGAGATGGGGGTCGGCATTCACGGCGAGCCGGGACGCCGCCGCGTCAAGCTGGAGCGGGCAGACGCGATCGCGGACGAGATGACGACGGCGATCGCGCAGGATCTCGACGCGCGCGACGGGGCCGAGGCCCTCCTGCTCGTCAACGGATTTGGCGGAACGCCAACGATCGAGCTCTATCTGATGTACAACGCGGCCCGCCGGATGCTTGAGAAGCGCGGCTTGCGCATCGCTCGCTCGCTGGTCGGCAGCTTCGTCACCTCGCTGGACATGGCCGGGTGCTCGCTCACCGTCAGCCTGCTCGATGCTGAGACGACCGCGCTCTGGGACCATCCCGTGCGCACGGCGGCATTGAAATGGTAATCGCGGTTGTGAGCGGCAGGTGATCGCTTTCGCGCCGGCGAAGGATCAGCGGCGACGGCCCACTCCCGCTTCGGATTGTGCCAGTCTTCCCTCACTGAAACTTGCCGCGTCTCGCGGACACGGCGTCTCTTTCGCATTGACTGGGAAGCGTCGATGCAAAGTGTGTTGCCTCAAAGAAAACGCAGCGATTTGGAAACGTACCCCTTGACGCCGATGTCGATCGCGGTTGCCACGAATACAGGATCGTCGTTGACGCTAAACATCACGATGCGCGCTTCGGCATCTCTTCCAAAGATCTGTCGAGCGAGCTCCATGCCGGAGACGGATGGCAGGTTGATGTCTATGGCGCAGACCTCAGGAGGTCCGGCAATAAAGGACGCCAATCCACTGGCCGCATCTGCCGCTCCTGTGACGATGAAGCCTGCCTCGTCGGCAAACAAGGCCTGGCAAGCAGCTATGATGATGGGATGATCGTCGACGATCAGTACTCGCATCAGGCTCCGTGCAGCGATATTGGTGGCCTAGACGATGTTGCAGTAACGCGCATCGCAGGCGGACATTACCGACGGATTACGACCGCGAGGCCCGCGCGGCCTCAACGTGCTGAAGGGATGCCGAGAATGATTGTTCTCACCATGCGTTGAAGTTGGTGACGAGTTGCTTATCCAAGGACAAGCTTTCCATGCCACTGGAAAGCAAAATACCGCTTCGGTTATGGTGTCCACTCCCGGGCATGTTTCGTTTGTGGTGCAAGAAGTGCCCGATCTCGTGCGCCATTACACCAATGAACGCTTCGCCAAGATCGAACACGGGCGGATTACCTTGGTCAACAACCACGAATACCTGCTCATCAGGCAGATACTCCCCAGCCGCCTCAGTATCCATTGCAGCATAATCACCGACCAGAAAGCAGGTGAGATCGGCGCCGCGCCTCTTCAATGGTGCGATATCCTTTCGAAAAACATCCCGCGAGATTTTTGGTCCTAAGGCTTTCTGGACCGTAATCCATTTGGCATCGACCAGCGTGAAAAAGATGTTCGTCTGAGCCCCGAAGACCCAGTTCAGCCTGGTGAGGAACCAGGGCACGTCATCCGGCGTCCATTTCGTGGCGTTGATGACTTTGCCTGACTGATCGAGGTGCTTGAGAAATCTGAACGCGATCGTGAAGTCTTTGCGCTGCAGAATGGCGACCTCCAACTTGATGGCCGTGTTGCCGCGCGCGGCTTTGAGTTCCGGAATACCGACACCTTTGGCAACGACCTTGAGGCCGCGCGCACTGCCATCCAGTCGCGCAGTGCGATACAGCGCTGTACGCAGGCGCAGCAATTGATCATCGCGCTCCTGACCTTTTTGCTCTCCATAGCGACTGTTGATGTATTCCCGAGCGACGCGTTCGACTTGCTCGAAACGCACATCCTCAACCTGTAACCGGTCGCGATCATACGATAGGTGAACGTCCTTGCTGTCGCGCAGGCAGACCAAGTTGAAGCCTCCCCGAGGAACGATCATGAAGCTTTGCGCCGCGTACACACCAGAATCCTGCAAGAACTGAGCGAAGCTTGCCATAGCTTTCCCAAACCTTAGATCACGATAGTGTCGCGCTCGGACCACCGCGCCGGGGATAACCATCCGTCACCATTGCTCGCCGGTTGAGCCAGCAACATACTGGAAATTAGCCATGCGGGGCAATGCGCTGGCGTCGATTTTGCGGTCTGGACTTCGTTGGCGGTTGCGAGGGCGAGCGAGTTGTACGTCGAGTGGCTATTCTGACAGCGGATGTCGTTAGCTATTCACGCCTTATGGCGGTGACGGGCGCGGCGCGCTAGCGACGCGGAAAACCGTCTGCCAAGACGTCGTAGACTCAACGATTGCGAGCCACGGCGGGCGCATCATGAAGACTACCGATGACGAGTTGCGGTTCATTAGGTATACTGGCGATGCGTGCCGTCTGCTCTTCGACGGAAAACCATGCCTGGCGTTGGCGACACATGGAAACGCAGCAACACAACTGCCGATTTTCATCGGGGAACATCATATGCTCCCGGCTGGATGCGGGCCGCACGTGAAGGAGAATCCCGGCAAATCTTCCCGACTACACCGGCCGAAGTCCAGTTAGGAGTAACCTGCCGTTTCTTTTGCCGGAGCGTAGCCGGACGACTATTGCTCAACCACGCAAGGAAGGTAGGTCATGCCACTGACCGAAGGCGACGTCCTGGACACACTCAGCGACTCGGTTGCGCTTGGCATCGAGTTTTACGTCGACAAGATCCATATCAAGGGCGAGTACTTAACGACAGTTCGCGATCACATTCGTGCCGGCAATATATTGGTGAAGGGCGGCACTCAGGATCTCGCCTTCTACGATCAGGCCACGGATATTCTCTTGACGCAGAAGAAGTCGCCTCCCGCAAATGATAGCGATCGGGCGCTGCTCCTGCATGAATGCGTCCACGCCATGATCGACGTCTACGATCCTGACGGCGCTGTTACGCGCCACATGGGCGAACTGGCCGCCTACCTCACTCAAACGACATATAGCGTTCGCAGGAATCCGTCGTCTAACCGCAACGGCACCGCCCCCTGGGACAAATTCTGGGGCGACCTCTACGCCACGGTGCGCGCCAACAAGCTCGACACCAGCGCGGGCAACGGCGTCCGGATCCCGTCGGCGACGCTCGAAAATCTGCGCCGGCAACTCGCTGCGCTGCCTTTTGTGAACTATGGAAAGTTCGCTAAAGAGGCGACCGGCGTGTCGGATGGGCTGATCCGCAGGAACTTATTTCTGTCGAGCGATGAACCTGTGTCCATGCGATCATCGAGCGTTTCCCACGAAGCTTATGTTGATCCGAGCGATGACTATTTGATACGCACCTTGATGGATGCCTACGCGAGCACCGATGTTAGAGGTTATGGCAGCCGCCTGCGCCGGCTACGTGGTGATTTTCTCTATTGCTCGCTGTCTCGCGCCCATGAGCTCCAGAAGAGGTTCTCGGTGCGGAAGCGTGGAGACCGGCTCTCCGAACTGTTTCACGATCGCCTGTCGCATGGCGGCCGCGCAATTCTTCTCCGTGTGCTTGCGCTGCGAAGCTGACCAGCACGCTGGACAAGTCGGAAAAGTGCTCTCAAGAGGAAGAATGCGCTACCGCACCGCGTCGAATTCTCGGTGTGTTGGTGCATCATTAAGTAGACTCCCGACCACTCCTTTGCAGCGGAGTCTAGTCCAGGTGCCTTGCGCGCAGATCTTGAAGGTCCTTTTTCAATGCCACCAGATCTAGCCCGCGAGGAAAAGTGAGGCGTCCAGAGCGGATCACGAGCCGGACATAAGGATACCGTTCTTCGGCAAGCATCGGAGAACTAATCTTGTACTTGTGCCAATCTTCGACGATGTGTGCCTGTTGTTCGACGTTGTATGAGTCCCAGCTATCCCCGGGCGTGTAGTCGTAGCCGGCACCGACCGTCTGCGCCCAGAAGGAGCGTGCCATTGTCCAGTTTGAATCGTTGAACGCCTGCCACACGTGGGTCATTTCGTGCACGAAGAGGTCGCAAATGCGACCGAAGTCGTCGCACAAGAGGCCGAAGGTGGGGCTAGGCGATGCCAGGTTACTGAACGCGACATTGCCAAGATTGATGGCATACCGCATGCTCGGCACCATGGGATTGCTTCCTCTAAAGAATGGTCCATCGTTCGTCCACGGTCTTCCGCCTGCTCCCAGGCCATTGGTAATCGCGATTGTCTCCCATGGCGGCAACGTCGGGCCAAAGACGTTGCGCGCGAAATCCCGTTCGCTGACGTCTAGGACGCGCGCGAAGTCGGGTCGGCTTCCTCCACATTCCGGCGGGGTCGGAGCCGCTGGGGTGGGCGCAACCGGTGGAGTGGGCGCAATCGGTGGGGGAGGCGGCGTACCTGGCGGCAGATAGATGAATCCCCCTCGCCATCCACCTTTCCCGCCGGTCGTACCGGATGAAAACGCAAAATTCTGGCGGTCGGGCGACATCGCGCGGCAGCCTACATACTCGGCCAGGTACCAGTTCACCTGCCGTGTGGCTTGTTGGAAATCGCGCTGTTTGACGAGCCTGATGCCTGGAAAATTGAACTCGATGAGGTCCCAAGGGTCGATGCCGATCCGCTTGGCGAGGGATATCCAGGTCTCGCCTGCCGTCACCGCATGCCGGATTCCTGCTGGCGGTACATAGCTTTCGACGATAGGCTTCAAGGGCCTTTCCTGGTTCGGCAATGTGAGATCTCCCCCCTGCTGGTTCCTGCGGAACTACGCGGTCTCGCAACCAATATCGTGGTCGCCGCTACCTCGAGGCGGTTCGATAGTTCCATTCATTCGGGCCACGAACTGGCAGTGGCAAATCGAGGAGCCTCATTCGTAGCTTGGAGGCGTAGACACGGAGCAATGCCGAACGAGCAATGTCCGCTTTAGCGCCTGCCTTTCGACTTCGAACCGAGCAGATCATGCGTTCCGCTGATGCTCACCGTTCCCGAGCACTCGAAACCACCGAAAATTCCGCAGGAGCCGGTGACCGTAACGCGCAAGTCTTTGCGTTGGTACATGTCGACCGAAATGCCCACGCGCGAAAAGTCGTTCGCGCTGTTCGGCAGGATCAGATCGATGTGCTCTGCGGCCCATTGCGGTATATGCTTGTTGCTCTTCCAGAACAGTTCATTGCCGGCGTGATGCACGAAGTTCGGCCCGACCGTAAGCGCACCGTCCACGCCCTCGAACACGAAGCCTGTTTCGTCGATGTGCACGTTCACCCGATCGGGTGCTACGGCGAAATGCAGCGAGGTGATGTCCTGGGGCTGCGGGTCCTTGCCGAATTGCGAGCTGTAGGCGTCGCTCCATTGTCCGCGGTCGCGCCCGAGCCCGAAGCCGTGGCGGCCCGGGAGATCCCGCGTTGAGAGTGGCTTGTCGGACAGTTTGGGGCGCCAGATCTCCCGAAACCCCTTGCCGATCGTTGCCGCCATCGACAGATCGAGGGCCCAATGCGACGCCTTCTCCGGGCTTTGCCCTTCGGCGAATGCGTCGAATCCGTCCGTCGTCTTGGCAATGCGCAGCTTCTTGATCAGCTCTTCCCAGTCCTTGGGCAGGAAGGTGACGCCATCGAGCGTGGTCGTCGCGGCAGCGACACCATACTTCTCGAGTTGGTGTCGGATGTAGGGCTTCTCGTCATAAAGGCGCACATCCGGGTTGGGGCCGGCAAAGTAATTCTTCAAATCGATCTGCGGCCGAAGCATGGTCAGTCGCGCCGCGATCTTCCGGTAAGTGTCGGTCGTCGTCGGATCAGTCGTCGTCATGGAACGCCCTCCGAGCCAATCCTTGCCTCAGATTGGTCTCACCCGAACGGGCTCGGGTTCAATGCCGGCTCGCTCGATCAAGCTGCCGCCCGGCCCAGGTCATTCGAATTCCTGGCGCGCCAGCGCAGTCACTGTTTGAACCTGCCGATCGGAAATGGCGACCACCATCCGTGGGGTAGTGTAGTGTGAACAACGAGGACGATCAAATGTCACTGCGGAGCAGGGTGTTAGACGTACTCAGTGGCCCGGCGGTCGCACGCATGCGGTTCCGGTTTCCGATCCGCGGCAGCCATGTGACGATTGCGCCGCAAACGTTCCATCACGTCGCCCGCGCTATCCGGTTGGGGCAGGTCACCGTCAGACCTCCGACGGATCTCGCGGCAGGCGTTGCTGCACAATACAACGATGTCGCGAGAACCAGGGCGGACGGCACAGCGGTTGCGGCGAACACGCTGGAGGTCGTGTCGGCGACGGGGCGGCTGGACGAGGCCTATATCGTCCACGAAAGCCTGCATGCGGCATATGATCTGTTGCGTACCGGCCTCGATGCCAATGCGGAAGAGGCGTCTGCGTACGTCTGCACGGCGCTCTATTGCCGCATGACAGGCCTGCCACGCCCGCGCTGGGCCAACGGGCCGATCTACGCCAATGCCGCAGAGGTCGCCCGAACGCTGCTGTCCCAGTATCAGAAGGGCGATCCCGGGATTCCCTGGGTCGGCGAGCATGAATGGAAGATGCTGCGTGCAGGTGTTGGCCTCGATCAGGTCTATGCCAGCGGACCCGGCGGTATTCTCACGGGATGGCTCCTCGGCCAACAATATACCCACGACGGCTAGAGTGACGGGGGCCGCATCCGTTTCAGGAAATGGCAGGAGCTTCCAACTCCTGCCGTGCATCGCCAACGGAGCCGACGCACTTGAGCGCGTCATGCGACCAGCAGGCCCAGCTTGCCGACCATCGCAAGCGAGCGTTGAACACTTTCTCGCGTTGACAGCAACAACGGATCGGCAGGCTTCCCGGCACTATCCTTCTGGTCTACCTGGATGGTCGGGCCGAATTTTTCGGTCATTTCGGCCGTGATCTGGTCGATGGTCCGCGCACCGTCGAGCAATTGCAGGAAATCCCTGGTCCGGTCGTCCTCCAACTGTACCGTCTGGTGGAGGAGGTTGGTGACGAGCGGACCTGTTTGCGCTTGTCTTCGTGCGAGCAGGCTCGCCTGCGGATACTCGGTAGCTTCCTTCAACAGAAATGGGCGCGACAGCAGGAAAGAGACCTCGCCGCTGCAAGCCAGGATGAACATTGCCTCCGTCAGCACCTTTTCGGCATCATCCGTGTGCCGGCCGCCCAGCAGCGCGCCGGCGCCATCGAGCAGCTCGCCAAATGATAATGCGCGCGGCCAGGCCCGGCCGAGACATAGATACGCAGCCTTCAAGAGCGGATTGGTTACCGTGACCCTGCTGCCGTCCTGGTTCTCGAATTCCATCGCGGAATCGTCGGTCACGCAGGCGTCGGGGTCAACCGGGTTGGTCGTGCTCAGCAAATGGAACTTGGTGACGAAATCGAGGTCGATCTGGCGGGATAGCGAAATGCTGTCGTGGCAGAGCAATGTGCGCCGAAAGCCGTTGCCGTCGATGAAGTCCTGATATTGATCGCGCGCCATGAACTCGCTCTCCGGGAAGCGCTGCAGCGTCGCGCGAACCTCCTCGGAATAGCCGGCAAGATAGCGTCGTGAGAAATCAGCGTCGCTCAGATATTGCAAGCCGTGGCGGCTTGCGTCTTCGGCAACCTCATGCAGCAGGAAGGCCTCGGCGCCATCATCGAGATCGTCGTGAAATAAGAGCTCGTCGGGGGACTTGAGGACGCGGTTGTACTGGTCGCGCATAACTGCGCCGTGCACCGAGTTGGCCTTCGAGCCGTCGCTCAGGAACTTCAAGATCGCGCGGGCCTGTCCTACCTTCTCCTTCATGTCGGTGAGACGGCGGGTGTGATACCGCATCATGTCGCGGACCAGGTCGCGAAGATGCGAGAACGGGTGCGCGTTGTAGCTGACGTAGCAGACCCCGCGCGGAGCCATGTTCTGCTTGAAGATCATCATCATCTTCTCGCGCACCGCCGGCGGAACCCAGGAATACACGCCGTGCGCTATGATGTAGTCGAATTGCCCGAAGCTTTCGTCGACATTCATGATGTCGCAGTGCAGGAGCTTGATATTGCTGAGGCCCAATGTGGCGATATTTCGCTGGCCGCGCTCGATCGTCACGCCGCTCAGGTCGACACCGACGAATTCGCTGTTTGGATATTGAAAGGCCATCGGCAACAGGTTGCCGCCAACGCCGCAGCCAAGCTCGAGCACCCGGCAACGCTCGACCGGAGCCGCCTGCATGCCGTAGACGGCAGCAATGGTAGCGAGATGGTTCGGATGAGTGAGCCCGTAGACGTGGCCAGGGTAGTAGACCTCGTCGTATGGCGTGGGACCGGTGCTCGGGTGGCGATGCTCGGTTTGAATGTTCATCGTCCTCAATTCCACGAATATGCGAACTTGTCGTTCTCGATCGAGACCCGCGCTTGCTTGACTTCTTCCTTGGCAAGCGACTTGCTGAGGAATTCGCGTGACAGCTCCGGGAGCAGGGTGTTGGTGATGATGTTGTCAATCATTCGCCCGCCAGAGTCCGGGTCGTTGCAACGTGACACAATGTGCTCCACGACCGCGTCATCGTAGCTGAATGCCGCGTTATGGTTGTCACGGAGGCGTCGTCCGATCCGGTCGAGCTGCAACCGAGCGATCCCGGCGAGCATTTCGTCGGATAGCGGGAAGTACGGTATCGAGACGATGCGTCCGAGCAGCGCTGCCGGAAACACCTTCAGCAATTCCGGCCTCAGCATCTTGGCGAGCTCTTCCGGTTCGCTGCGATACTTTGGATCTCGCGAGAGGCCCATGATCAGATCGGTGCCGACGTTGGTGGTCAGGATGATCAACGTGTTCTTGAAGTCGATCCGCCGCCCGTTGCCGTCCTCCATGGTTCCCTTGTCGAACACCTGGAAGAAGATCTCATGGACGTCGGGATGAGCTTTCTCGACCTCGTCGAGCAGGATGACGCTATAGGGCTTGCGCCGGACAGCCTCGGTGAGGCGTCCACCTTCTCCATAGCCGACATAGCCGGGAGGCGCTCCCTTCAAGGTCGAGACGGTGTGCGCTTCCTGGAACTCCGACATGTTGATCGTGATCATGTTCTGCTCGCCGCCGTAGAGGGTCTCGGCAAGCGCCAGGGCGGTTTCGGTCTTGCCCACGCCGGATGGACCAGCCAGCATGAACACGCCGATCGGCTTCGACGGGTTGTCCAGTTTGGCGCGGCTGGTCTCGATTCGCTTGGCGATCATCGTCAGCCCATGAGACTGGCCGACGACGCGGCGGTTGAGGATCTCCGGTAGTTTCAGCACGGTTTCGATCTCGTCGCGCATCATCCGGCCGACCGGGATGCCAGTCCAGTCAGAGACAACGGACGCCACCGACTGCTGGTCCACATAGGCATAGACCATCCGCTTTTCCGGATTGATGCTCTCAAGCGTGTCGAACTTGCCGCGCAGCTCCGCGCGCCTGGCAGCCGGATCGTCGCCTTCCATGGGTTCGGACAGGATCTCCCGAATGCCCCGGATGTCCTTGACGAGCTCCTGCTCTGCGGCCCAATCGGCTTCGAGGTTCGTCAGCTTGTCCTTCAATGCTGCGACGTCGTTGTCGATCGCTACGATGCGCTCGTCGTCCTCAATCCCAAGATCGCTGTCGCTGACGAGTGCTGATCGCTCAGCTTCACGGGCGGCAATCGCAACGCGTGCATCCTCGATCAGGGCCGGAGTCGCGCTCTGGCTGATCGCCACGCGCGCCGAGGCGGTATCAAGCAGGCTGACCGCCTTGTCGGGTAACTGCCGTGAAGGAATGTAGCGGTGGGACAGGTTGACCGCTGCGACGATCGCGGCATCCGAGATGCGAACGCCGTGGTGCTTTTCCATCGGACCGAGGAGTCCGCGCAGCATGATGCAGCAGGTTTCCACATCGGGTTCATCGATCTGGATCGGCTGGAAGCGTCGTGTGAGCGCGGGATCTTTCTCGATATACTGGCGATATTCTGCCCACGTGGTGGCGGCGATCGTGCGCAGCGTGCCACGCGCAAGGGGAGGTTTCAGGAGATTGGCTGCATCACCGGTGCCGGCCGCGCCGCCGGCGCCGATCAGTGTGTGGGCTTCATCGATGAACAGGATGATGGGGGTGGGTGAGCTCTGGACCTCGTCGATCACCGACCGCAAGCGCTGCTCAAACTCGCCCTTCATGGAGGCACCGGCCTGCATCAGGCCGATGTCGAGCGCACAAAGCCTTACACCGCGGAGCGGTGGCGGCACGTCGCCGGCGGCGATACGCTGGGCGAAGCCCTCGACAACTGCGGTCTTGCCGACGCCAGCCTCGCCGGTGAGGATTGGATTGTTCTGCCGCCGACGCATCAACACGTCGATCAGTTGGCGGATTTCTTCGTCCCGACCAAGGATCGGATCCATCTCGCCCGATTTGGCCTTGGCGGTGAGATCCTGGGAGAACCGGTCGAGCGGCGTCGTCCCCTTTGGACCCGCTTGGGCCGCGCCTTCCGTGACGGCGCCGACCAGGCCCGAACCGTCCATCGGTCGCATGGTCTCCTCGTCGGAGCCGGCCCAGACGGCGCGACGCTCCGCGGCCAGTGCGTCGACGTTGACCTTGGAAAATTCCTGCGAGAGGTTGTTCAGCGTGCGACGAATATCGTTCGATTTCAGGCCTGCCACAAGCAGATGACCGGTGCGGATCTGGGTCTCGCCAAAGAAGAGCGTGGCATAATGCCAGCCCCGATCGAGCAGATCGATGACCGAATTGGCGACGCCCGGCATGTCGGTTTCGTTCTTACGAAAGCCATTGATCACGCCGGCAAGGTCCGACAACAAGCGTGCGCGGTCGAGCTTGTAATGATCGACCGAGAGGCTGAGATCGTTGCGTTCCTGCTGCAGGATATGAAACAGCCAGTGCGCAAGCTCGACGTTGCGATTGCCGGCGCTCTTTGCGTGGCGCAGGGCCTGTAAGAAGGCATCATAGCCGGCCCGGTTCAGCTTGCCCGTTACAGCTTCAATGCTGATGTCGGTCACGGCGGCTCCTCCTGCTCAATTCCTCCGCGGATGCGTGCCATCATGCGGAAATTGCCTCAAATTCCATAGCATTAGGCGATCAGCGCGATGGATAGGTTCAAATCGCCGCGGCATTCGCTGTGGCACTCCGGCGGGCTCTCAATCGTTCGCCGAGCTGAAAGCGGGCATCGCGGCGATATTCTTCCGTGGAGGCCCAGTTCGGCGAGACCCAGGTGGTCCATCCAAGTCGCCCACTCTGTCCAAGCCTGACCGGGACGACCTCTCCCGCCGGAATGGCGAGCTCGACCTCCCATTCCAATTCGTCGCCGATATAGAAGAAAACGGCGTCGGCCAGCGGCGCCGACAGGTTGGGTGTTTCGGTCGGCAGGAATTGTTCGTACTGAGCAAAAGTTCTGACAAAGACCCGAACTCTGATCTTGTCCTCGACGCTGAACACACGCGAGCCGAGAAGGGCGTCCTGGCCGAGCCTCGCATGCGTTCCGCCGAGCCGGCTGCAGTGACTTGGGTCGAATGAGAGCCAGGTGCCGACGAATTCGTCGATCTCGACTTTGACGTCGAACAGTCCTTGCAGGAACCGCGTCAATCGTGATGCACACTTCGCCCTGGGCGCGACCAGTCCAGCGAAGCTGAGCTTCGCCATGTCCGGAACCGCATCGCGATCGGCGAAAACATCGGAGCCCAAGCCGGCGAAGGAGCCGACATAGGCAATGAAGCGATCGTCCGCCGGGCGGTCATGCTGCGCGATCGGGCGCGCGTCGGCCCAGGCACGAAAGAAGAGTTGCAGGAAGCGTCCGTTGAGGAGGTCGAGAAAGCGGGGGAAGGCGTCATCCCGCATCAGCCACCAGCTGAGGCTTTCATCGGTGGTGGCAAGGGGCAGGGCGCCCTGCGGGCCCAGGAGGCCGAGAAATTTGACGAGTATCCTCAGCCGGGCACCCTGGTCGTCCACCGCCGCGAGGTTCGAGGCGGGGAACTCCAGATAAGGCACCTGGCCGAGGTCGATATATTCGTCGCGACGCGCGGCACTGTCGCCGATCCGCGGTCGATCCGGGTTGGCGCGCTCGAACTGGCGTAACGTATGGAAGAAATCGAAGCGCCAGGGCTCGGCCTTCATCTGGTCGATCAGCGTCATAGCGGTCTCCGCGTGCCCATGCGCGGTGGCCACCGCATGATCTCGCCGCGCTCCGGCGTCGAGATGACCGTCTGAGTGAAGGTGTTGAAGCCCGAATAGTCGGCGAAGAAGCGCTCCAGTATTGCCCCGAGCAAAAACACGCCGCTGCCCTCAAATGCCTTCTCGTCGAGCGTAACGGTAATCTCCAGGCCCCGTGCTGCGCCGCTACCCGTGCGCTCGCGCACGCGCCGCACGACAGGTCGGCTTTCTATGCTGCGCACGCCGCGGATCTTGCGCTCCGTGGCGTCGTCGAACTGATCGGCGAACAAGGCCAGCATCTCGCGCAGCGCTCCGGCGTTCTTGCCGCCACCGCGTTCGACGAGGCCAAGATAGTTGAGGCTGAGCATGTTGATCAGCCGCCAGCTGACAATCCCACTGTTGGCGATTTCGCTGCGGCTGCGCAGTTGGGCAACCACCGGCTCACGCGGTGGCGTGGGACCAGCGACACACATCAGATCAAGGGAGGTATCGTCCAGCAGCCGAAAGTCGGCGCCGCCCTGGCCGACCGGCAAGTGCTCGGTGAGATGGCGATTGGAGCACAGAGCCCGGACGCTCAGTTCGGCGACGGAGCCTCCGCCACTCAATTCGCCGGGCTCAAGCAGCGACAGGAACATGTCCGTCCCGGTGTAGTCTGAGGAAGTACCGTATGTCTTCTCCTCTACTGTGCGGCGCCGGGGTAAGCGGCGGACGGTGAAATAGAGCCCGTCGACCGATCCGCTGGTCCGGTCGACGGCGGCCGAATAGAGCGGGCGCACGGGCCGTTTATCCTTCTCTGCCGGCAGGTGCGCGTAGACCTCGAGCACCTGGTGCGGTTCGTATTCCAGATAGCGGCTGCGATCTGGCACCACATGGTACTCGTAAGTATTCGACTTGACAGGAATGCGATCGCTCGTTTTCTCGAACAGATTGATCGCCGGTGCAGTATAGAGCCTGAAGGTCTCGGGGCGCACCGAGGCAGCCAGCCGCGAATTGTGTTCATCGAAAGCGAAGACAATATCGATCGATTTGCTGCGCAGTCGCGACATCACGCTGCGTAGTCCCGTCAGGTTTATGCCGAGGAACTTGCGTGGAAACATGAAATATTCTCGCAGCAGCTCCGAACCGCGAAAGATCCGATTGTCGTTAGGGAACAGCGACTCGTTTTCGTCGAAGCCAATTTGCTGCACGCAATCATGGGGCGCACGAGTCACCACCGGATCGCCGAAGTCGTCGAGATGCCGGAAGTAGACTCCTTTGCAATTCGAGATCAATTGCTCGTAGAGCGCGATGGCGTCGGATTCCGCGCCTGAGAGGTAGATCGGAAGTTCGCTCACGCGGCAGCCTGCGAACCAGGTTTCCGGCTTGGCTCGGGCCTCTGCGTCCGGTAGTTCCTCGTCGAGCCGGGCTGCGGTACGATGGGTCAGCGACAGCTTCAGCCCCGCGATGACGTCGCCTCCGACCGGGATCCCGAGCGCCTGCAGAGTGCCCGCTGTGGAGAAATACTCTGCGCTGGTGACGTCGAACGGCCAGAGCACGATGTCGCGGCAAAGTCGAAACCGGCAGGAAAGACTTCGTTCTCTCTCGCGGTAGGTCGCGTCGAAATAGGCGCCGCGTACAATCTTCTTGCCGTCGCGCAGCGCTGGGTCGGCGTAGGGTGGCCGTGCCGCGACGAGCATCGCCGACGGTGTGGGCGCAAGATAGTTCGGTACCAGCTGCTCAAGCAGGTTTGCAGTGAATTCCGGGAATTCGTGCTTGAGCTTGAGCTGAACGCGGGCGGCAAGAAACGCGGCGCCTTCCAATAGTCCCGTGATCATCGGGTCCGAGCGGTCCCGGATGAGGCCGCCGAGGCGCTCTGCGATGCCAGGATATTCTTCGGCGAAATCTCCTGCCTGCTCGTACAGCAATGACAGTTCACGATTGTAGAAATCGAGGAATTCGCGATTCATGCTAAAGTCGATTGATTTGGATGTCGCCGCTGTCGAGGTCGACGTCGGCGACAAATTCCACGGGGACGTTGAGCGGCTCAGCCTTGAGGTCGGCGTGAACGATGAAGCGCAGCTTCAGCTGCTCGGGACCGACCGAGCCGTCGCGACGGACCCGGATCGTCTTGCGATCGAGTCTTGGCTCGTACGTCGTCAGAGTCTCGCGCAGGGCGCCGGTGAGTTCGTCGTCCGTGACCTCGTCGATCGAACGGTGGGCGATATCGGGGAAGCCGTAGTTCAGGATCGAGGTTCGAACGCTATCCCGCCCGCTCAGATCCAAGGTCGATTCCAGAGCAATGGTATTGAGGAGCGTTTCAAGGTCATGGGAGACCTCCCGCCGCAACAACGTTTCCGAGATCGGAAAGCGGCCTGCGCTGCGCCGCCCGGCAATGATCCGCTCACCGAACTCATCGCGCAGATTGAGCTTCTTGCGCGCATCGCGTGCTTCATGAGCGGAGCGAAAGGCCAGCATTAATGGGGGAGAGAGCCGATCCCTCTTTGGAGCAATGGTCATTGACTGTCCCCAAGATGTCCGGCTCGCTATGCTGTTTCGCGGAGCAATAGCTGGTCTCCGGGATGATGTCGCCTCAGCAGGCGGTCGGGCCCGCAACCGGTCAAGTCGAGACTTGCGACCGCAATCGCATCGCCTGGCGCCGGTTCGCGCTTATCGCAACCGGCGCCAGGTAGGGCCGACAATCAGGCCCATTCCTTGTTGGCGGGAACGTCCCAGCCAAACACCGGCGCAGCTCCAGCGCCGCCTTTTTCTGTCTGGGTCTTGTAGGTCATCTTGACCTTCGCGAAGTTCAGACTCACGTTTTCGGTGAGGCGATCTTCACCGTGCGATCCGCCCGTCGATACGCTGGTGACTAGGATGTGCTTCATCTCGATCTTGAGATACTCCAGCGGATTTTCGCCCGCCTTGCGGACCGTGAGGATCGCCGTATCAATGTGCTTGCCGTTCGCGCAGACCTTGAAAAGCTCCGGCGTGGCCTTGTCGACGAAGTGCGTAAAGTGGAGATCCTGGACGCTGACCTTGCCGGCGCCGCCGCCCGAACCGCTGTGGAAAGTGCCTGACTGGCTTTCGCCGAAAGACCAGCTCAAAATATCGATTTCGTCCTTGTGCTTGTCGTCCAGCGACTCGCCCTTGATCGGATCGAGTTTCAAGAAGATGTCGACAGCCATAGCGTAGTCCTCTCAAATTTCTGCGTGGTTACGGTTGCGATGTTGCGGCATCAGGAAGCGGGGCCGGGTAGGCGTGAAACCAGGCTGAGGCCGACGTCCATCGCCTCCAACTGAAAGTGTGGACGAAGAAAGAAGCGCGCGTTGTAATATCCCGGATTCTCCTCGTTTGCGATGACTTCAACCTTCGCAGCGGCCAGTGGCTTGCGCGCTTTCTGAGCTTCTGACGAGAGGGCTGGGTTGGCATCAACGTATTCGTTGATCCAGGTTTGCAGCCAGATCGTCAGCTCATCCTTCTCCTTCATGGATCCGATCTTGTCGCGAACCATGCACTTCAGATAGTGGGCAAAGCGGGACACTGCGAACATGTAAGGTAGTCGTGACGACAAGTTGTCGGACGCGGTGGCATCCACGCCCTTTTCGCCGAAGTACTTCTTCGGCTTGTAGAGTGACTGGGCGCCGATGAAGGCGGCCTTGTCGGTGTTCTTGCGATGGATCAGCGGGATGAGGCCCGCCTTTGCAAGTTCGTGCTCGCGGCGATCACTGATGGCGATCTCGGTCGGGCATTTCAGGTCGACGCCGCCGTCATCGGTCGGGAATGTGTGCGTCGGCAGGTTGATGACTTCGCCACCGGACTGCACGCCGCGGATCCGCGTGCACCAGCCAAATTCCTTGAAGGCGCGGTTGATGTTGACCGCCATTGCGTAGGCGGCGTTGATCCAGCCGTATTTATCGCCGGTGTGTCCGTCCGTCTCCTCTTCGAAGGCGAACTCTTCCACGGGCTCCGATTTCGCGCCGTAGGGGAGGCGGCCGAGCGCGCGGGGCATGCACAGGCCGAGATAGCGCGAGTCGTCCTGATCGCGTAGCCCCTTCCATGCGGCATACTCCGGCGTGTCGAACACCTTACCGATGTCGCGAGGGTTGGACAGCTCGGTCCAAGAGTCCATTCCCATCAGCGTCGGCTCGGCGCCGCTGAAGAAGGGAGCGTGCGCGGCGCCGGCAATCTTGCTGAGATCGCGGAGCAACTGTACGTCGGTTGGGAGGTGACTGAAATAGTAGTCGCCGATCAGGCAGCCAAACGGCTCGCCGCCCAGCTGGCCGAATTCATACTCGTAGATCTGCTTGAACAGGGGACTCTGGTCCCAGCGGGCATCGGGGTAAAGCCGCAGATTCCGATACAACTCGTTCTTGGAGACGTTCATCACCCGGATCTTGAGGTTGGCGTCGGTCTCGGAATTGAAGACGAGGTAGTGGAGGCCGCGCCAAGCACTTTCGATTGACTGGAACTCAGGTGTGTGAAGAATTTCGTTCATTTGCGCGGTCAGCTTCTGGTCGATCCGCGCGATCATCTCCTCGATGGTGTCGAGGACGTCCGACTTGATGACGCTCGTGTCCTTCAACGCCTCTTGAACGAGCGTGGATACCGCGTTTTCGACTTCGGTCGCTGCGCGTTCAGTGCGCGGTTTGAAGCTTTGCTTCAGCAGAGTGGCAAACTCGTCAGCTTCGACGGTCTTGACCTGGGTGGTGCTCTCTTTGTGAACAGCTTCTTTTGCCATGGTCCCCATTCCTTCCTTAGCTCTCGGTGCCAGGTTCGGTCGACTGGCCTGTCGCGCGTTCCCGAAGCGCCGCCATCAGTTGAGGATCGGCGAGAAGTTTTTTGAGCTGGTCCTCGGCGGCCACCTTGCCATCCATGTAGCGCAGCAGGTTGGCGAGTTGTTCGCGCGCCTCGAGCAGCTTGGCAGTAGCCGGCACCTGGCGGGCGACGGCCACCGGCGTGAAGTCTGCCATCTTGTTGAAGCGCAGGTTGACCGAGATCTTTTCGTCGGATCCATCGCTGAGGCGATTGGCGACACGCGCCGTCACGCCGGGCTGGATTGCCGCCATGCGGTTGTCGAAATTGTCCATGTCGAACTCGAGGAACTTGCGCTCCTCGACCTTCGTCTTCTCGACGCCAGGGTTATTGCCGGAGAGGTCGGAGAGGACGCCCATGACGAACGGCAGTTCGATCAGCCGCTCGGCGTCGTAAGGATCTTCGTATGTGATGTGCACGCGTGGTGCGCGGTTTCGCCGGATGAATTTTTGACCGCTGTCTGTAGCCATGGTTCCCTCACTACGAAATCGCATTAGACATCGAAAAAGACATCGAATTTGCGCGACGCAGATTGGCTAGGGCGCTTCAAGTTGCTGCGGTCGGCAAACATCCTTGTGTCCAATTAGTGCCCACGAGCGAAAGCTGGGTTCAATGCGATCTGTCGATTGTTTTAAGGGCTCCCTCAGGAAGAACATCATTCAAAAGGCTGAGAAAATCTCGTTGCGCGAGGTCGCGCGCGCGATCGACCAAAAAGGGGATGGGGCTGGACGGCTCCGCGGTTCGGAAAAACGACGCCACCTTCGCCAGCAGGCCTAAGGCCTGCGCCCTGTTTTCTATTGAAAATACAATATCTTGAGCGCTGCTCTCTGCCGTCGATGAGAGCGAGGTAGCGAGTTCCGCCATCCGTTCGATCGGCAGGTCGAAGACCTTGTCGCGCCCGATGTTGATCGCAGCGCTCTCCACGTGCGCAGGCACCAGCATCCGCATAACTTCAATGAATGACTTGCCCACCATCTCCTGCGCTTGACGCACCAGCAACAGTGCCGGGTTGGATGGTTCCATTCGGGCAAAATAGTCGGCTGCCGCTGCAAGCGCTGCAGATGCCTGTGCGGATGAAGTCACCACCCCGCTCGTGTCTGACGGCGCCTGTGTATCGACAGGACCGATATCTTCCGCGGTTGCAGCGATCGCGGCCGGATCGCGCAACGCGACAAGACCCGCAAGCCAGGCAGCCATGCCGTTAACCAGGCCGGAGAGCCTGTCGAGGCTGATCGGTTGCCCCGCGTTCAACTTCTCGTGCCAGGTTTGTTTGATACCCGCGATTTCAGCCGCGACCGCGGAGCACCGCGCGCTGGTTGCCTTGAGAGTGTCGAGATCCGTCTCGCTGACGATGCGCTCGATGGCCGCCAGATCAGGTCCGTCGGCGTCGGCGTCGCCGGCGGGAATTTCGCCCATGGCGACCTGATAAGCACGGTAGTTGAGGTTGCCGTGTCTGCGGTTTTCGATCAGGGGAAGGAACTGGAGCGGGTTGATCACGGTCGGGAACACGTCGATTGCCTCGACCGTGACGGCGCGAAGTGCGTAGTCGCCGTCCTCGCCCTTCGGATGCACCGCTTCCCACTGCTCGCGCAGCAGCAAGTTGGTCGCCTTCAGGCAGCAGAGAAAGCCGTCGAGATCGCGGTTGAGGATTGAAAACTTGGCCAGCAGCAGGTTTAGGCGCAGATCGCGGGTACGCTCCAGGAGGGGCTGCGCGGCGGCGAATTGGCCGGCAAAATCGACTGCCTTTGGATCGAAGCGTCCACGCTCTCCGTTGGCATTGACGACCTCGAAGAACGACATCGGCAGCAGCGATTCCGCACCTGCGAAGAAGTTCAGATACTGGACGTCTCCGATGGCGTCGAGATCCGGCCCGCAGGGATCGTCAGCGGCAACGGGGTGCGTCAGGGAGGCGACATCAAGCATACGACGATCGTCCATCTGCTCGGTCACGGCCCCGCTGCCGAGCCCGTGGCGACTGCCGGATCGCGGGGGGATCCATGATCCGAGTCTATATCCATGGGTCAGATGCCTGCTGGTGTTGGTTCATTCCCGAAGATCATGCCATTTTCGCGTGAACCGGCAAGCTCTTGGAGCCGACTACTTGATGACCGGGGCGGTTCCTTGGACCGCTGTTGTGGAACGTCCGGACCAGCCTTGGGGCGGACCTGCCGGCACTGCCGGGGGCGGGCAGGATTTCCGTGGTTCTTGCATAGCGTCTGATCAGCTCTTCGCAGCGGGTCATTCGATCGAAGGAGGGAGTTTAAGCCCACATGGGCCAGCTTACTCAGGATACCCGCCTCTGCGAACTCAAGACGCCTCTTGGCAAGGACGTTCTGGTTTTTGCCGGGTTCGAAGGCTCGGAAGGTCTCAGCGAACTGTTCGAGTATCGCATCGAGTGTCTCAGTGAGGATGCCGACCTCGACTTCGATCGTGCCATCGGTCAGCAGTGTACGCTGACCATAAAGCTGCATGAAAAGGAGCGCGAGTTCAGTGGCATTCTGACGGAGGCCCAATGGCTCGGGGTGAAGAACGACTATTTCAGCTACCGGATCGTTCTGAGGCCCTGGCTATGGCTGTTGTCGCGGACAACTGATTGCCGGATCTTTCAGGACAAGAAGGCGCCCGACATCATCAAGGAGGTATTCAACGAACGTGGCTTCACCGACTATGAATCCAATCTGACCGAAGAGGGTTCCTGTCCGAAGCTCGAATATTGCGTTCAGTACCGCGAGACCGACATGAATTTCGTGTGCCGGCTGATGGAGCAGCACGGCATCTCCTACTTCTTCAAGCATGAGGGCGGCAAACACACGCTGGTGTTGGCGGACTCCAAATCGTCGCACAGCCCGATCAAAGGTCTTGCTACGATTCCCTACATCCCGCTGACGGGTGCCGATCGTCGAGGCGAGCAACACATCTATGAATGGGTGTCGGAGCGCCGGTTTCGCACCGGCAAGATCGAACTCAACGACTACAACTACCAGAAGCCAAACGCTCAGTTGATCAGCGATGCCAAGGGCTCCGAGCATTACACTCGGTCGGAGATGGAGTATTACGACTATCCCGGGAAGTTCAAGGAAAAGTCCGACGGCGAGCGCTACGCGAAGATCCAGCTCCAGGCGGAGCAGGCGATGGACCGGCGGCGTCGCGGCAATGGTGACGCGGTCAACCTGTTCCCCGGTGGGCTGACGAAGCTCGAAAAGCACTCCAAGGACTCGCAGAACGTGGAATATCTCGTGGTGCGAGCCACGCACTCGTTCTCGCTCGAATCTTACCGCACTGGCGGTCCCGGCGACGCCGGGCAACATGTCTATTTCGGTAGCTATGAGTTTCTGCCAAGTGATCGGCCGTTTCGAGCGCTGATGATGACGCCGAAGCCAAGGATTAACGGCATCCAAACGGCCAAGGTGGTGACCAAAGACGATAATTCGAACGAGGAAATCGACGTTGAATCGCTGGGCGAAATCTATGTCCGCTTTTTCTGGGATCGGAAGAAGAAGCGGTCGTGCCGGTTGCGCGTGGCTCAGGTTTGGTCTGGCAAGCGCTGGGGCGGCCAGATCATCCCGCGCGTCGGACAGGAAGTGGTTGTCGAATTCCTGGAGGGGGATCCGGACCGGCCCCTGGTGATCGGCACCGTGTACAACGACGAATACAAGCTGCCCTATGATTTGCCGTCGAAGAAGACGGTTGCGGGATTGAAGTCCGACTCCACCAAAGGTGGTGGCGGCTTCAACGAGTGGAACTTCGAGGACAAGAAGGGATCCGAGAAGATCACGGTGCATGCTGAGAAGGACCACGACGTGACGGTCCGCGACACCGAGACACGGACCATCGGCGAAGCTGCATTCGGCGGCGACACCCGCAAAACCACGCTCAAGAAAGGCAATGATAAGCTCGATATCGAATTGGGCGGTCAGCACATCACGCTGGCCATGGACCAGTCTGTCAAAGCGGGCATCAGCATTACGCTCACGGCCAATGCCAATATCACCCTACAGGTTGGTCCCAGCCAGATTATCCTGAGCCCGGCGGGCATCGTCATCAACGCGCCGACGATCGCCATGACAGCGCAGGCCGGCATGGCGCTTGCCGCCGGCGGTCCGCTGGTCGCGCACGGCACTCCAACTCTTGTCGGCTGACGGTCATGGGGCAGGTTCGGTTCGGCACGGTACGGGATCTGTTTCAAGCCTATCCCTTGGCGCGTTATGATGTCGGCAAAGCCGATGCCGACAAGCCTTCGCTGGATTTCCTTCAGGAGGCCGCCGATGCCCGCAACTGGTACCAGGCCGTATCTTACTGCGCCTATCTGCTTCCCAGGCGCGTGGCGATCGCCTGGGGATGCCGCTCTCTGCGACGGATGTTCGACCATTTCGACGCCTACGACAGCAGGTCGCTGAATGTTGTGGAGACCTGGGTCCGGCAACCGGATGAGCAGTCCCGGAACAAGGCGCTGGCCGTCGGCAATGCCAACGATCCTGAGCAGCCAGCGACATGGCTGGCGCTGGCGGCCGGCTGGTCCGGCGGAAGCGTGGTTCCCCCGGAATTTGCGCCCGTGGAAGCCAAGCCAGATCAGGCCGCACGGGCGGTGCGTGCAGCGCTGCTGATTGGCCTCTGCCGGCTCCCCCGTGACTCCCGGGACCAGATAATGACGTCATGCCTGGAGGATGGTATTCAATTGGCACGCGGCGAACCGCGCCCTCCGCGCTAACGAGACGATGTGATGGTGCTTCGCTTTAATATCGAGAACGAACCGAACCTTCCGGACGGCGGACCTGTGTCGTTTACGGTCACCGGCAGGCGCTCGGTCGATATTGGCCGGGATCGTCACCTCGACTGGACGCTGCCGGATCCGGCGCGGACGATTTCCGGAAAGCACTGCGAAGTGCACTTTCGCGACGGCGGCTATTGGCTGCACGACGTCTCGACCAACGGCACCTTTCTCAATGGTGCCGACCAGCGCATGCGGGGGCCCCACCGCTTGCGCGACGGCGACCGACTGACGATCGGTCACTACATCATCGGAGTTTCG
Source organism: Bradyrhizobium sp. B025 (assembly GCF_042257955.1). NCBI lineage: Bacteria > Pseudomonadati > Pseudomonadota > Alphaproteobacteria > Hyphomicrobiales > Nitrobacteraceae > Bradyrhizobium > Bradyrhizobium sp. B025. Next base: position 3,234,669 of record NZ_CP170150.1, read on the forward strand.
CTGGAGGATGAGGCTGGCGGGCGCAGCCCAAACCATGAGGCGCAACTGCACGAACCCTCGGTCCAGCAGCATGCCGATTACGGAGAGCTTTGGACGGCCGATCGTGACGTTCCGCCGCCGATCGATCCGCACCTGTTGAAGAAGCCACGCGAGGCTGCGCGGCCCGTTAATCCGGGGTTCCTGGATTGGGCGGCGAGCGTCCCGGCGCCGGGTGTAGACCCATTTCGACCGTCATCGCCGACGTCTCCGTACCAACCGTCCGTGCAGGACGACGACATGAACTGGGCAGCGGGTCCGGTCACCGCGCCGAAACCGCAAGTCGAGCGCCCCCCCGTCAAGCCGACCCCACGCCGGTCTTCGGTGTGGATCGATGATGAACCAGCCGGTGCACAGCCGCCGGCATCGCTATCACACCAAGAGGTTGCGACGCCGCGCCAAACGCAAGCAGCAGGCGAGGGGCCTGTCACGGCCAAGCCAGTCGGCGGTACCGAGTTCGCGCGACTGGTGGCGCGCGCTGCAGGATTGCCGGACAATTTCTTTGCCAACAAGTCCGACGCCGAACTCGCCGAACAGCTTGGCATCATCTTGCGTATGACCGTGGATAATCTCATGGCGCTGCTGCAAGCGCGAACCCAAGCCAAACAGCTGACCCGCAGCACCAGCCAGACCACCGTCCAAGCCCTCGAAAATAATCCGCTGAAATTCTCGCCGACCGCGGAAGAGGCGATGCGCATTCTCTTTGGGCCGCCGACGCGTAGCTACCTCGACGCACAGCGCGCCTTTGCACAGGGCTTCAGTGATCTCAAATCACATCAGTTGAAGACCTATATGGCGATGCAGCACGCTGTCCATGAGCTGATTGCGGACATAGATCCGACGCTGATGGCGCGCGAGCTCGAGCTTCAGCGTGGCGCAAGCTCCTGGCTCGGCACGAACAAGGGCAAACTCTGGGACGAGTTCTTGACGCGCTGGAAGGCGCATCTTGGCCGCGATAACAGCGCGCCGATCGAAATCTTTATGTTGCACTTCTCGGACTATTACGACCGCGGCGACAAGCCCGGTTCAAAGTAAGCTGTCGGCGACCATGCGGTCGCCGACATTTTCTAAGTGGATGTAGGAATGTCTTGGTACAGCAAGGTTTTCTGGTCGGAAGGTCTGTTTCTGCGGCCGCATCATCTGCAGCAGAACGACCGCTACATCGAACACTTGCTGGAAAAGCGCGTTCGCTACACGACACCATACCCCTGGGGCTTTGCCCAGCTGGAGATCGATAAGGATCTTACCGAACAAAGCAAGTTCGCGGTGCGCAATGCGTCCGGCGTTATGCCGGACGGTACGCCGTTCGATATCCCTGCGGACAGCCCAATTCCCGAAGCGATCGATGTGCCGGAGACGGCCGCAGGTCAGATCGTCTGGCTGATGATGCCTGTCGCGGCACCAAACACCCGCGAGGTCGACGAGGACCGCACCGACAGCGCCAGTCGTTATGTTCGTACTTCGGAAACCTTCATTGACTCGACCTCGGCGCTACGCATCGAGGAAGAGATCGACATCGCTTATCCGCGCTTGTCGTTCGAACTGCGCAAGACCAGCAAGCCCGGATACATGGGCCTCGGCATCGCGCGCATTCTGGAAGTGCGCGACAAGAACATCCTGTTCGACGACAAGTTCGTGCCGCCGATGCTGGTCTGCGCCGCGCATCCGATCATCGATGGTTGGCTCAACCGCATCATCGGCTGGGTTGAGACCAAACTCGACGAGCTGGCGCGTTACGCGGTCGATCCGTCATCCGGCGGTGGGTTGCAGAGCGTCGACTATCTGGTCCTGCAAGTGCTGAACCGTACCATTCCCGTGCTGACTCATTTCCAACGCTCCGGCAGCGTGCACCCCGAGCGCCTGTACGAGGAATTGCTGAGGTTCGCGGGTGAGCTTGCGACTTTTTCCACGGCGGAACGGCGGGCGCGCAACTATCCGGCGTACGATCATGACGATCTCGAGAACGTCTTCACACCATTGGTGAGTGACATCCAGGACTTCTTGAGCGCGCGGCTGGGCCGGCGGGCGATCCGTCTGGAGATCATCGAGCGCGCGCAGAATGCGTTCGTATCGCCGATCCGCGATCGAGCGCTATTCCGAAATGCGACCCTGGTGCTGGAGGTTGCCGCACGGCGGCCACTCGTGGAGATCCAGAACGATTTCCCGCACCTGTTCAAGGTCGGGCCGAACACCAAGATGAACGAGATCGTGCACGCAAACTTGCCGGGCCTGACCTTGGTGCATTTGCCGACGCCACCGCCGCATATCCGGGCCATCACGGATCACGTCTATTTCTATCTCGACCGCAAGTCGCCGCTGTGGCCCGAGTTCAGCACGGCGGCCTCTATCGGAATGCACTTCTCCGGCGACTGGCCGGAGCTTGAGCTGTACCTTTGGGCTATCCTGGAAGACAGGCCATGAGCGACAGGGACAAGCCGGTCAATCCTTTCGGTCGGGGCGAACGGACGATCATCCGTCCCAACCCCGGCGGGAAGTTGCCGCCGGCGCCGACCTCTCAGCCTCCGCCGGGCGAGGGGCCTGCAGCACGTCCGGCCTATTCGCCGTCACCCGTACCTTCTCCCGGCGCGCCAACGCCACCATCATCCTTTTCGCCCGTTCCACAGGGCTCGAACTACGCCTCCGCGCCGGCCAGCCATCCAACCGAGGAATGGATCTCGACACCCGCGCAAGGCCAGGTGCCGCAACCCATGCTGCCGGCAGGGCCGCCGTTGCGCGTCGACGATCTCGTCGCGCCAAATGCCAATCCAGTGATGCGCGCTGCGGGCCCATTGCTGCAACTGCTCGGTCGGTTGCGGGTGGCGCTCATGCGCGCGTCATTCGCGAGCCTGATGGAGCAGGTCGCAGACGCTATCAAATTCTTTGAGAAGGACATCCGTTCAGCGGGCATTTCCGAGCACCAGGCCAACACAGCGAAATATATCCTGTGTGCCACTGCCGACGATATCGTGCAGCACATCCCGACCGAGGAGCGTCACGTCTGGACGCAATACTCGATGCTGAGCCGCTTCTTCGGCGAGCGTGTCGGCGGCGTCCGTTTCTTTGAGATCCTCGACCATTTGAAGATTGATCCACTGGTCAATTATCCGGTCCTCGAACTTCAGCACGCCTGCTTGGCGCTTGGTTTTCAGGGCATTCACCGGACGTCAGGGGGCGGACTTGCGAACCTGCAGCTGATCCAGCGTAACCTCTATGAATTGCTGCGCCGGGTCCGGCCGAAGACGATGACCGACCTGTCGCCCAACTGGCGCGGGCAGGCGCTGGCGGGGCGCCGGCAGCGTTTGCGTGTTCCGGTCTGGCTCGTGGCGGCCGTCGTCGCCGCGCTGCTGACCGGGTCCTATTTCGTCCTGCGGACGCTCCTCGCTGGCCGGGCAGAGAATGCTGCCGAGGTGGCGCTCGCGCTCCATCCGGCCGGCCCGATCGAGCTCAAGCGCCAGGTCGTTGCACCACCGCCGCCACCTCCGCCTCCGCCGCCACCGGATCGCATCACCCAGTTGCAACGCATCCGCAACGCGCTCGCGAAGGAGAACACAGCCTGTGCCATGACCGCGGACCAGACCCCCAGTTTCATCGTGATCAGGGTCTGCGATCTGGCCTTGTTTGCATCGGGCCAGGCGACCATCCTCGACGGTTTCAAGCCGATCGCACTCCGCGTCGCAGCAACCCTCGACAAGGAGCCGGGACGGATCCGGGTCGTCGGCCATACCGACAGTTCGCCGATCCGCACAGTCCGCTTCCCGACAAATTTCGAGTTGTCGGTCGAGCGCGCCAAGGCGGTTGCCGCGGCACTGAAGCCTGGCTTGACCGATGGTTCGCGCGTCGACGTCGAGGGCAAAGGAGCAGATGCGCCAATCGCCAGCAACACGACACCCGAGGGACGCGCCAAGAACCGGCGCGTCGAGATCTTTATCGAACGCAGCGAATAGGCAGATTCCACCGGGTCAGGTGGTTTGCGACAGGTACGGTTAGATGCTTGCCAAGGACATTCTTCGCATCGTTCTCTACGGGGTCGGGCTCAGCTCGCTCGGAGCGGTGATCTATTTCGCCGGTCCCTTCATTGCGTTCGGCGATTGGCGGCCGCTGGAGAACCATATCGTCCGGCAGATCGCTATTCTGCTGCTCACCACGATCGTCGCAGGCATCGTTGGCCTCAATCTGTTCAAGCGGCGCAAGGGTGCCAAGGAGATTGCCGATGGCATCGCTGGTGCGGACCAGCCCGTCAGCGATGAACCGGTGCTCAAGGAGCGCATGAAGGATGCGCTCGCGACGCTGAAGACCGCCAGCGGCAACAAATCGGGCTTTCTCTACGATCTGCCGTGGTACGTCATCATCGGTCCGCCCGGCGCCGGCAAGACCACGGCGCTGGTCAATTCCGGGCTCAAATTTCCGCTCGCGCGCGGGGCGACGCCCGCGGCGATCGCGGGGGTCGGCGGTACCCGCTACTGCGATTGGTGGTTTACCGAGGAGGCGGTGCTGATCGATACCGCCGGCCGCTACACCACCCAGGACTCCAATAGCAAGGCCGACAAGGACAGCTGGCTGGCGTTCCTGGACATCCTGAAGAAAAGTCGATCACGCCAGCCGATCAACGGCGTCCTTGTCGCCATCAGTATCGAAGACATTCTAACGCTGCCGAAGCAGGAGCTCGCACTTCACGCCGATGCCATCAGGATGCGCCTGCTCGAGCTGCATCAGAGGCTCAAGGTCAGCTTCCCGGTCTACGCGCTATTTACCAAAGCCGATCTCGTTGCCGGCTTCACCGAGTATTTCGCCTATCTCGGGGATGCCGGCCGCCGCCAGGTCTGGGGGGCCACGTTCCAGACCGCCGACAAGACCCAGAATCTGGTGGGGCAGATCCCGGTCGAGTTCGACCGTCTGCTGGAGCGCCTGAGCGAGGAGACGCTCGACCGTCTGCAGGACGAGCCGACGCCCCAGCACCGCGTGCAATTGTTCGGCTTTCCGGCACAGATGGCGCGGCTCAAGCCGCAGATCCACGATTTCCTCAACCTGATCTTCGAGCCGACGCGCTATCACGTGAACGCGAACTTGCGCGGTTTCTACTTTACCTCGGGTACGCAGCAGGGCACGCCGATCGACCAATTGATCGGGTCGCTGGCACGTACGTTCGGCGCTGAGGAGGTCGGTTCCGGATCCTATTCGGGCACGGGCAAGAGCTTTTTCCTCGCCGATCTGATTTCCAAAGTCATCATCGGCGAAGCCGACTGGGTCTCGACCGACCGTGCCGCGGTGCGCCGCGCGCTAATCCTGAAAACCGCGGCCCTGTCATTGATCGGCCTGGTCTCGCTCGGACTGATCGCAGCCTGGCTGACGAGCTACAAGCGGAACTCCGATTTGATTGAGCAAAGCCTGCAGGCCGATAGCGAGTATGCAGCCGCCGGCGCACCAATTATCAAACAGACGCTGATTGCTGATCATGATCTAGACAAGGTGCTGCCGCTACTCTACCGGCTGCGAAACGCCCCGGCAGGCTACGGATCGCGCGGCGAGTCGGTGCCTCTGTCGGCTCGCTACGGGCTCAGTCAGCACGCCCGGCTGCTGTCGCCCTCGAAGGCGGCCTATCATACGGCGCTTGAGCGCATGTTCCGGCCGCGGCTGCTGTATCGCCTGGAGGAGCAGCTCAATGCGCGCATAAACGAGCCTGCCTTCGTCTACGAGGCGCTCAAGGTCTATCTGATGGTCGGCGGCCTGCAGTCGCCGGACCGCGAGTTGATCCGCTCCTGGATGCAACGTGACTGGGCGGACAACCTCTATCCTGGCGCCACCAACGCGGAAGGGCGGCGTCTGCTCGACGAGAACCTCGTGGCAATGTTCGACCTCGAGACCGAACAGCAGCCGCTGGTCGAACTCGACGGCCGGTTGATCAAGCAGGCCCAGAGCTCCTTGGCGCGCCTGAGCGTGTCGCAACGTGCCTACGAGTTTCTGAAATCGGAGGCTCGCGCATCGACCGCTGGCGACTGGATCGCCAGCCGCCATGGCGGACCCGACATGGGTGTCGTGTTCGAAACCACGACGGGGCAGCCTTTGGACGCCGTGCGGGTACCCGAGTTCTTCACGTATAATGGCTTCCATCAGAAGTTCGTTGCCCGGCTGTCCGGATTGTCTGAGCGGATGAAGCGGGAGCGATGGGTTCTAGGGGACGCCGGCCAGCAGTCGGCCATCGACCAGCAGTACGACAATCTGGCCGGCGATCTGCTCAGCATCTATTCCAACGATTTCGTGACGACCTGGCGAACGGCGCTCGGGAGCCTGCGCCTGAAGAAGCTGCTCGCCGACAAGCCGAAATATGAGGTGCTGCGGGCGCTTTCGGCGCCGACCTCGCCGATGCGGCAAATTCTGGAATCGGTGCGCGACGAGACGGTGCTGACCAAGGAACGGGCGAAGCCGGCGAGCGCTTCGGCAGCCGCCGCCGCACCGGCGCCAGCACTCTTCACGAATGCCCAGGATGGACCGCCTGGCGCGATGATCGAGGCGCAGTTCAAACCTTACCACGCGGCGCTCGAAGGCGAGAGCACCCGCCGGCCGATCGACTCGACCGTCGCGAACCTGAACGACATCGCGCAGAACCTGACGCTGATCATCGAGAATCCCCAACTGACCGCACAGGCCACAGCTGCGCTTCAGACCCAGGTCGCAGCGCTCCGCAACAATGCCTCGCGCATGCCGCCGCCTTTCTCCGACATGCTGCGAGCAGCAGCCGCGGAGTTCGAAGGCAGCATTGCGGCTTCAACCGCCGGGCAAATCCTTCAGACGTTGCGCGATCAGGTCACGCCGGTCTGCCAACAGACCGTGACCAACCGCTACCCGTTTATCCGCAGCAGCAGCCAGGAAGTCCCGCTGGCGGATTTTGCCAAATTGTTCAGTCCGAACGGCGTTATGGACAAGTTCTTCACCCAGTATCTGGCACCTTATGCCGACACGTCGCGATCGGACTGGGTTTGGCGAAAGGAGAGCCCCGTTGGTCGGTCGTTCTCGCCGGATACGCTCAAGCAATTCCAAAATGCGGCCTATATCCGCGACGCCTTCTTCCAGACCGGCGGCGGTTTGCCGGCGGTATCGTTCGCGATCCGGCCGCCTGGGGCAGCCGGGCCAGGCGTGACCGTCAAGACCGAGATCGGCGGCACCACAATTACAAGCCCAACCACACCTGGTCCAGCGACCTCATCCTTGTTCGGCGGTCCGCAACCTACGCCACCGCCACCGCCACAGAGCAACTCGCCAACGACCGTCCTATGGCCGGGCCCCGCGCCGCGAACTGCAATTTCAGTCAGCAACGACACCGGCCCGCCATCCGTGCTTGAGCGCATTGGTCCCTGGTCGTTGTTTCGGATGCTGGAGGCGGGCTCGTTAGTGGTGAAAGCGGAAACGGCCAGCGCGACTTTCATCGTCGCCGGGCGCGAGCTCAGCTATCAAATTTCGACTGGATCGATGCGCAACCCGCTGAATCTGTCAGTGCTGCGTGAGTTTCGTTGCCCGACCGGGATATGACCATGCGTTGCGGGTTATTCGGCAAGATCGGCGCGAAGCGTGACTTCATCGCGATCGCAACTCCGCGCAGCTTCCTGGAAGCCTGGGAGCCGTGGGTACAGGCTGCGCTGTCAGCAAGTCGCCACCAGCTTGGCCCAAGATGGCAGCAGGCCTTTCTGACCGCGCCGGTCTGGCGGTTTTGGCTCGGTGCCGCAATCTGCGGAACGACGGTGGCGGGGGCGATTATGCCCTCGCTCGACGGGGTGGGGCGATACTATCCCTTGACCCTGCATGCGGTGACCGGCGAGGCCGTCTCGCTGCCGCCGCCGAGCATTGATCCGCAGGACGAATGGTTCGGGCAAGTGGAGGCGTTCCTGCTTTCGACCCTGGATCGGGCCGCGACCTTCGAGCAGATCTCCGATGGACTGGACCGGCTTGCGGTGCCACGACTGCAGGAGACCATCGCCAGCGGTCCGCCGATCACGTCGCTTGGTACTGCGGCAATGGGGAGGGCTTCGGCGGTCGACGCCTTCGCGGGAGCGTTTGCAGCACTTTGCGCCGCCAACCCACAGGTTTACGCCGCGGCTAGCTTCTGGTGGACCGCCGGAGGGGAAGGCTTTCCGCCAATGGCGCTGAGTTGCCGCGGATTACCAGATCCGTTTCACTACATTACGCTGCTGACCGGTGATCCCGGCCTCGCGGCATCCGGGAATGGATGACGTACGATGGTGCATACCCCATCCTTGTTCGATGTTGGTAGCGTTACCCATGCCGGAAGGGTGCGGGAGCGGAACGAGGATTCATGTTTGGTACGAACCGACGTTGGCCTGTGGGCCGTCGCCGACGGTATGGGTGGTCACGAGGCCGGCGATCTCGCCAGTCGCATTGTAGTGCAGTCGCTTGACGCGATCGGCACGCCAGAATCAGCCGCAGACCTGCTGGCGGAATGCGAGGAGCGGCTATTCAGCGCAAACCGGCAGATACTGGCGCTTAGTCATGAACGACGGGGTGCCACCGTCGGGACTACAGCGGCGGTTCTGCTCGTTCGCGATAGCTACTATGCCTGCATATGGGCGGGTGATAGCCGGGTTTACTTGATCAGTCGCGGCGCAATTAGCCAAGTGTCGCATGATCACAGCGAACTGGAGGAACTGATCGCCGAAGGTGCGCTGTCGCGCGAAGACGTGAATGATTGGCTGAGCAATGCCATTACTCGCGCCGTCGGTGTCGCCGATGATCCGGAATTTGAGGTGGTAACAGGCCCGGCCGAGCCGGAGGATGTCTTCGTGATCTGCAGCGATGGCCTGACCAGACACGTGCGGGACGACGAGATCCTGCAGCACGCGGCTACGCGACGCGCCCAGGCAGCTTGCGATGACATGCTCGCGCTGGCTCTTGATCGTGGCGGGCTTGACAACGTAACGATTGTGATCGTGCGACTGCTGACGCCACGATCTCAGGAGGCGACAAGATCTCCGCTTGATCGCGAGCCGCAACCATGACCCCGAACGATCCGTTCCGACCGTCCTATCAGGGCGTGCCCCCCGGCACCCGTCTCAACGGTATCTACGAAATCGAAGCGGTGATCGGCGCGGGCGGCATGGGTGAGGTCTACAAATGCCGAGAGATCCAGACTGGATCGCCTGTTGCCGTGAAAATGCTATTGCCCGACATGGTCGATAACGAGGCGGCGCTCGCGCTGTTCCGTCGAGAGGCCGCTGCACTCCACAATCTTCCGCATGACGCGATCGTTCGCTACTTCCTGTTTACGGTGGAGCCGGTGCTGCAGCGACCGTATCTCGCGATGGAGTTCGTGAATGGCCGCTCGCTCTCGAACATGCTCGACGATGGACCGTTGACTTTCGAGGCGCTGATCAAGCTGATGCTGCGCGTCGCATCTGGACTGGAGGCTGCCCATGAGCACGGCATCATCCATCGCGACGTTTCTCCGGACAACATCATTGTTCCGCTCGACGACGTCAGGCGGGCTAAGATCATCGACTTCGGCATAGCCCGGTCGACCCAGATGGGTGACAAGACCATCATTGGCTCGGGCTTCGCTGGCAAGGACAACTACGCATCGCCGGAACAGGTAGGGTTGTACGGCAATGACGTGACCGCGAAATCCGATGTCTACAGCCTCGGTCTTGTGCTGTTTCACGCGCTGACCGGACAGAAGCTCGACATGGGTGGCAGCCAGTTTCAACTGGTGGAGAAGCGCCGGCGTGTTCCCGATCTCGGTGCGGTGGATATGCGCATCCGGCCTTTGCTGGAGCGGATGCTGCAGCCTGATCCGGCATTGCGCCCGACCATGGGAGAGGTTGCCAGCTGGAAGCCGACCGGTTTGGTGCAGACGCCGGCCGCGCCGTTATATGGTTTCGATCCGCTGCGGCGGCCGGAAGGCGCGGCGCCGGTGCCGCAGGACAGGATGCCATCGACCGCGCGGAGTCCGCGCGGCCGTTGGCTGGGGGCGGGCGTGGCGGCTCTGTTACTGCTGGTCGGCGGTGGTGGATATGCCTTCTACAAGCTGGTCTGGTCAGCGCCCGGCACCGCGGTCTTGCCGCCACCTCCAAAACTCGCCGGAACAATGGCGCCGCCGAAGGTCGAGCCCGCTGGACCACAGCCCGGGCGCCAAGAGCCGGAGAAGTTGTCTGCGCAGCCGACGGCGACGCCGTCTCCGGCACTCGATGGGGCGGGGCGAGCTGAGCGCATCCGCAAATACGTGGCCCAATATTCTGGCGGTGACTGCTTCTTTGTCTTGCCGATTGCCGTGAGCCCAAATGCCGCTGTCATCGAAGGGTTCGGTGCCTCGACCGCCCCATTCGACACCTTCGACAAAGCGTTTCGGCGTGAGCAGGGTTTCGAGGCTTCGATCGGCGTCAGGCAAGTGACCCAGGCGCAATGCCCAGCCGTCAAGTTCTTGAGTCAGGTCGGGAGCGATCAGGCGCGAATCCCACGCATCACCCTGTCAGCGACAGAGCTGAAGGGTGGTGAAGCCCTCAATGGGACCATTGAGAACTTTGCCAACCGCGTGGTCGAGCTGCTCATGGTGTCGGATCGCGGCGAAGTCCAGAGCCTGTCTTATCTTCTGAAGCCGGGCATCGACTCGCTTTCGTTTACGCTCCCGACAACGCGCGCGAGCGGTCCGCAATTGCTGTTGGTCGTGGCGGTTCCGCAGGTTCTGGACTCATTGCGCCAGCCGCGACCGATAGCTGCCGATACGTTCTTCCTCCAGGCGCTGAGCGAGGCTCAGCGCAACAAGGTGACCATCATCGCGGCCGCGCGCTACGTGCTGCTCACCAATTGACCGGCACGCTCAGAATGTTCCGATCACCAGGATTTTCAGGTCGGCATCCGGCTTGAAGTCGTTTGCCGTATATTCAAGCGTATTTCCGGTAGCAGACGATGCCTTGAGCCGCCCAGGACAGAAGCTCACCAAGCGGTCGTTGCCGCCTGGGTCGATAGTCAGCTTGAACGACCGGATCGGCCCGGCCCAATTCGCGCCGGTCTTGAGCACGTATGATATGCGCCTCTCCTGCAGGTTCGCGCTGTTGATCTGGTTACTGCCCGCGCGCTTGTCGAGCTCGGCGAGGAACGTATCCTGGACGCAGTATTCTTTCCGGTAACGGGCGACTTGCTGACCCAGTGCGCTGCTGCGGCGTAGGCTCGGGCGCAGGATGGTGTCAGGACTGGAGCCGACGCTCGGCCGGTACTGGTGTTCGACCGTGACGGTGCGCATGGGCGGAAACACCTGCTGGCGCACAGCCGAGGTCTTGATAACCCAGCCTGGCGCATACTGCTGGCGACCGTTGTCGCTCATTCCGGCAGGCATCATAAGTCCGTCGTCCACGAGCCGGGTCCGAGTCGCCGCGGGCAGGTCGCTCAGCCGGATCTCGCGGCCACCAATCGGCAGCAGCGGTAGCTTGAGTTCGCGGAGCAGGGCACTGACATCCCTGTTGCCAACCATGGCGCGCTGATCGACGGTCAGCGGCGCCGGGCTGCCGTCGACCCTGGTCTCGAAGTCGACGAAGTTGATCGGATCATTTGAAGGTAGTGCAATGTTCTCAGCCTCCGACAGGTCGATGTCGGGCAGCGGAAAGGCAACAGTAAGCGTGACCGGCTTGGCAGTGACGTTGGCGAATTGGTAGCGAACACTGATTCTGTCGAGCCCGATACTAAGGTTCTCGCTCTCCATGGCCACGTCATTGGTGCGTACGAACTGGAGCCCGCCGATCGACAATTCCGCAGCCGAGTCGTTGGCGCGTGCCGGCCAGCCCGTCGCAACCAGCAGCGCGACCATCAAGGCCCGTATCCGGAACGACGGTCGGATGCAGGCTCCGTTCGGCAAGCTAGTCTCCATGCGGCGTCGCAACATATGCTGGTTCCGATGCGGGTCAATCGATCGGCTGATAAAGATCGCCCCACTCGGACTTCCAGACCCCGTCTGGATCGCACACCACCAGCGCCAGCTTTACGTCGTTTGCCAGCCGGATCGCGCCGCGAAAAGCATCCTGCGCCGGCAATTGCGCGCTGATCTGGTCGGTGGTCAGCCGTCCCCGGCTCGCGGCGGCCGGCAGCACGATTGATCCGGAGGCGCCGTCATTGTCGCGTTTCAGGAGCAGCGTGATCGCGTCGGGCTGAACTTCGCTCACCTTCTCAAATCTATTCCGGGCCATGTTTTGCACCGCAAGCTGAAGAGAATTCGGACTATCACCGTCAAGTGATAGAATTGAACGTGATTGAGATTGCGCACCACTAATTGACGCGCAGCATTAACGGCATCTCGGATTAGTCGATCCGACGCGGCGATCGGTTCGGGGTACATTGAGGCGAACATGCTTCGTCCAAATCGTTGGATCTGGGTCTTCATCGTTGGCGCTGGCATTTTCGGAACCAATGCGCATGCCGACGATACTGTCGTCCGCAGCTTTGCCAGCGGTTTGGCTGCTTCCATGGTCGGCATCGTTCCGGCCAGCGAGGACGTGGAACTCGCGGGACCACAAGCACTCAGCGCCGACGGGCAGGGCAACCTGTTTGTGCTCGATCAGGTCAACGGTCGCATCCTGCAGTTTGACCCGAAACAGCCGAACTCAGATCCTGACGTCCTCAAGATGCCGAAAGACGTCCAGCCGACCGATCTCGTGGTCCACAACGACGACATCATGGTTTGGGACGGCGGCGTACGGACGCTGAAGGCGGCGCCAGGGCAGTCCACGCGCGGAATCGGTGGTGACGTGATCCAGCTTGAGGAGGTCTCGAGCCGTAGCGCGGACGATCAGGTCGCCGTCTCCGCTTTCGCCCAGATGGGATCGCAGGCGCCCGGCAGCGCGGCCGACTTGCTCAACCAGAATACCCGCGCGGCCATCGTCAAGACGACGCGGCAGCCCGACCGGCAATATGTGGCTTCTCGAAGTAAGGGCTCGGTGATCGCCGATATCGTTCCGGACAAGGGCAATGCCAGCGTAAGGGTCGAGATCCAGACCATGGTCACCAACGAGACGATCGGACAGCTAAGCCTGCGGGTGCGCAACCAGCTCGGAACGGTGGAGTTTCTTGAGATCGACAACGGCGACCGCTTCTATGTGCTTGCCGAGGACGTTCCGCCATCGGGAAAGAACGCCTCCACGTTCGTCGCACGCTATGCTGCGAACGGCCGTCTCGAGGGAATCTATGAGCTTCCTTTGGAAAATACGCCGCTGACCCGGCGGTTCGTCACGGTTTCGGGCGATGGCGATGTCTATTTCCTCCGGACCAAGCCGGACGGAATTGAAGTGGTTGGCGTCGGCTTCCGGCCGCTGACCAACGCTTCCATTATCGACGTGCGGCCGTCGCGAACGGCAGCCGCGCCAGCACCGCAATCGGGCGTCAAATTCGACGCGTCGGCCGCTGTGAGACCTTCCAATCGCCAGCAGGCTATCGAGACCGCGTTTGCATTCGAGGGCATCCAGTGGAAGCTGACGCAGTCGAACTACGGCAGCGATCCCGACAGCCAATGCAGCGGCTTCAGTCGTATTCGGCGGCCGTGGTATCTGCAGGGCAAAGTGAACCAGGAGGTGCGCGGTGTGCCCTATTGCTGGGGCTGCCACGGTTCGCTCGCGAACTTCCGGCAGCGGATCGACAGCGGAGCGCTGGCTGGCAATGTGTGCACTCGCAACGCGCCAAGGCCGGATGTGGCTGGCGTCGACTGTTCGGCATTCGTCAGCGCCGCGTGGGGACTTTCTGTCCACTACACGACTGCCGCTATTCCTGCGATCGCAGCCTCCGTGGCAAATCCCTGGGACCTGAGGCCCGGCGATGCGCTGAACAAGCCGGGCTCGCACGTGATGTTGTTCCTGCGGTTCACGCCCGATCGCAAGGCCGAGGTGATGGAATCCTCGACCGGTGGCTGCAACGGTCGCGTCTGCCGCAACGTCTACCCGTTGGCGAGCCTGCTTTCGCGTGGCTACGTTCCGGTCCGCTTTCGGGCGTTCGCGGATGACCAGGCGACAGTCTCAGCGAGCGCCTATCAAGAGGCCGAACCGCAGCCGGGCCGCAAGACGGCGAGCAAAAGGCGCTGAACCCGGTGTGTCGCTGGCGCTACAGAATGGATAGGAAGGATGTCGAGGTGGATCACGATGCGGATGCCCAGGGAACTTGATTGCGGGATCAAGCGGCTATGCGCCACCATCGGGCTCGCTGCGTTGATCGGGCTGATATCCCCGCACGCGCATGCGACAGGGGGATTGTCGATCAGCAATCCGGACGGGGCGGCGGTGCGCGCGCTCGTGATCGGGATCGATGACTATCAGCACGTGCGGAAATTGAAGGGCGCGGTCGCCGACGCCACTGACATCGTGACCAGCTTGAAGAGCATGGGGGTTGGCGACGTCGTCGTACTGACTAACGCACAGGCCGACAGGGCAAGCATCTTGCGCGAGATCAGTTCACTGGTGGAGCGGACCAAGAACAACGACCTCATCTTTCTGTCGATCGCAGGTCATGGAACCCAGGAGCCGGAGCGCGTCAAGGGCTCGGAGCCGGACGGGATGGAAAACGTGTTCCTGCTGCCAGGCTTTGAAACCACGCCAACCGGGTCCATTGAACGTGTTCTGGGCAGTGAGTTCAACCATTTCATCCGGCAGTTCGAGCTTCGCGGAGCGAAGGTGATCTTCGTGGCTGATACCTGCCACGGCGGCGGTATGGTGCGCGATATCGATCCGCGTGCCGCTGAGATGAGCTTCCGGCAGGTGCAGCGTTACACATTGCTGGTTGACGAACTGAAGCCGGTGTCGGACAGCAACGATCCGAAGTCAGAACTCGATCTTGACCACACGGCGTTCCTGGCTGCGGTGGACCGCTACACCAAGGCGCCGGAAGTCCGCATCCCTGGCATCGATGGCTTGCGCGGGGCTCTCAGCTATGCGGTCGCACGGGCGGTGGAGGGTAGCGCGGACATCAATCACGATGGGAAGGTGACGCTCAAGGAGCTCTTCAGCAATGTTCGACAGGTGGTCTATCAGCTCTCGGACCAGCGCCAGAACATCGTGACCATATCATCGCCGCCTCAGACGCCGGATACCGACATCGCCTTCGAATTGACGCGCGGTGTCGTGCTGATTCAGGGGCCGGCCGCGAGAGCGGCCTCCGGCCCGGCCGGATCCGGGGCGCCCGTCGAGGGACAAGCGCCCGCGCCGCCGGCTGTCACGGCCAAGGCACCAAACATTCCCACCCTTGCCGCGGCGGCGACCAAGGAACTTCCGACCGGCGACGCGCCGGCCCCCCTCCGTCTCGCTGCGCCAATCCGGCTGGCGGCGCTCGACGGCAAGACGAACTATTTTGCGAGCGTGGTGCCAAAGGATGTTCCCGTGCAGGCTGTTCAACCGACGGACAATCCCGACCTGATCTGGGATCCCGTGTCGCACGACGTGATCGCGTGGGGCGACGTAGTCGCCTACGGGATCGACGTTGCCAGCCTGCCGACGGTCGTTGACCGGACAGCGGCAATTCGTGAACTGAAGCGCATTGCGACCCGGTCGCCGCAGATCATGCGCATCTGGCCGGACGATCGCCAACAGCGTGCTGGCCAGACTGTCGAAGTTGATCTGTCTGATGTGGGGTCAAGAGCGGTGTTGCTGTTCAATGTGTCTGGCGATGGCACCATCCAATTGTTGTATCCGGTGGGTTCCGATGCGGCACTGGCCCGATCGGCGAGTTTGCGCCTACCGCTCAGGGTCGGCGAGCCGTTCGGCGCGGAACAGATCGTTGCAGTGACCTCGCAGCAACGCATGGTCGATCTTGAGACAGTCCTGATGCAGCTCAACCGGCGCCGCGCTTCGGGGCAGGTGATCAAGAGCCTCGAGCGGTACTTGCCTGCGGACGCGCGGATCGCCTCGGTCGGCTTCTTCAGTGCTCCCTGACTTTTAGGGAGAGCAGGCCATGCCGTCATCGCAGCCGATCCGCCGGGAGCGACCATGGCTCGCATTCCTGCTGCTGCTGGCGGGTAGCGGAGCTTCGTCCGCAGCACCGTTGCCGTCGGCATCGCTGAATGTCGGCACGACGTATGCACCCTGGCTTTGGCCCGTACAAGCGGCGCGCAGGCAGGCCAATACCGCGAGTGTGTCCCTTCAGATCCTGCCGGGTCAGACCGTCAACCTCGGCGGCAAGGTCACGTTCGGCGTCACCGCGAGGAAGCCGGGATATCTCATTCTCGTCGACGTCGACGCGGAAGGGCGAATGTCCCAGATCTTTCCGACTCCCGAGCTATTGGCGCAGTCGGACGGACGCGACATCAATCTCGTCAAGCCCGGCGTCGAATTTGTCGTTCCAACCCCGGCGGCTCGGCAGCGTGGTTTTGAATATGTCGTCTCACCGCCGACTGGGTCAGCAGTGATGATCGCCATCCTGAGCGAGCGGCGGGTGCAGTTGCTCGATTTGCCGGACTTGCCGCGCAAGCTACAAGATCAGGCCGAGGCGTTGAGCTATCTAACGGCCTGGACCAGTGAGCTGCGCGTGCCGGACAACGGCAGCGGAAAGCTGGTGACGAATAATTGGTCGTTCGACGTCAAATCCTATTCCATCAAGTGAGCCCGGCAAGGCCAAGGCCTGTGAAGGCTAAAGCTTGCTCAGCCGACTGAAGAAGCCACCCCGGGCGATCATGTAATGAATGTCCTTTGGAAAGGGAAAAGCGCTGCGAACGTTGGAAATCGCGCCCTGAAGGAATTCCCCGTGCTGTGGCGCCGGCTTGTGGTGCAGACGCGGCTGGTCAGCGACTTGCGGTATCATGAAGCGATCCACGTAAGCCGGGTCCAGGTCGTTGACCCTGACCATCTGGCCAAATGCCGGGAACAGGTCGTAATGACCGACCCTTACGCTAAGGTTCTTGAGAGCAGGGCGTTGTGGCTGCGCTTGATTGCCATCGGCCGTCGCCAGCCCGCGCCCGATCAGGTCCAGCTTCACCGATTGCGGGAGAGTTGATGGACCATACACGATCTCGAGCGCGCGGCCGCTCTGTCCAGACAACCACTGATACCAGAAGGTCGCATCGTCGGGCCGCGCATTGGCGCCGTAGAGGCAGTCAAATCCCCAACAGGCCGTCAGCTTGCCCTGATACTTTCCAAGGTTCCCGACGAGATTGCGCATGCCGTTACCGCCGCCGGAGTGGCATGCGATGATGAGCTTGCCGATCTGGAGCTGAGGAATGGACGTCGAGGAGAGACCCAGGAACCTGGCAAGAGCTCCAAGGACCTCCTCGAGATAGCGTTCGCCCCAGCTCGCGGTTGCCAGGTCAGACACGTTGTAGTTTCCGGCAAAGGTGTCGCCAACGGCATATTCGTAGCCCAGGAACGGCGCGATAAGCACCACGTCCTTGCCGGAATCCCGGACCTGTTCGCGCAGCCGCGCTGGATCGTTGTGGAATAGGAATTCATGGTTTTTGACATAGAAGCCGTGAAGCCAGATCACGACATCGAACTTGGTGGCAGCTGTTGGGTGCTTTGGCGGAAGATAAACCGCCGTCGGCTTCATGCCGGGTGCCTGCCGCTTCGTGAAGAGCGTCACCCCCGGAAAGGCGTTGGCGTCCTTTTGCTCAAGCTCACACGCAACCACACAGGTCGCTCCGCTTCGGCCAATCCAGGCAAGGACCTGGCTGACCTGGTGTTAAGCTCTGCTGCCCGTCACACATTCTCGACACCAAAATCCGCGCGGCCTCCTGGCCTTCCATGACGCCGTGGCAGCCTTGCGCGTTGCTAGCGGCAGGACTCGACATTACCTACGTTGCCCCCGGGGCCGCCCCCGCCGCGGTATTCGAGGTGGCAGCCGCGACTGACCTGACGGCACAGAGATTGATCACAAACGATCTGACCACTGCCGCCGCCGCTGTTCTTCACAGTTGCTTGCCGCCGCGGAACGTCGGCTGTTGGCTCCGGTCTCTCGCGGGCCGGACGATCCGCACGTGACGGACGCTCGTCCGTGTTGCGCTTCGCAACCGGTTTCTTCCCGCGTCGCTTCTCGCATTCATTGTCGTCGTTGAGGAACGAACCCTCGGCACAGGTGATCCTACTGCACTGGTCGCCGTCGGGCCTGTAGCCGCGATCGCAGATCAGCGGGCAGACCCGCGATGGCCTAAGCTTGATCGCGTCAAGAGCATCCAGACTTGCAAGCTTGACGTCCAGTTTGGTGCCTGCGTGCCGGTTGAAGAGAGCCAACGAGCGCTGCGAGGCCGCATTCCATTGGCCATCGACGGGGCCGGCGAAGCAGCCGACGCGGCTCAATTCGCCTTGTACGGACTTGGCGATATCGGCTCTTGCGATATCGGTCTGGCGCGGCTCGTCACTCAGTGCCGCAAGCTTGGGCGTCTTGCTGTACTCACCGGGCGCAGCGGCCGTAGGGTTATCCGCGACGGTACTCTCAACGGCCGGCTTATTCCCGGAGAGTGCAGCGACGATTGTAGATTCGGATGCAGTCCGTTTCCGTTCCGCCTCGGTGGCCTGCTCCTGCGCCGCTTGCTTCGTCCTCTCGGCGGCAATCCGGGCCTCTTCCGCAGCCTTCAGATCCGCGGCCGCCTTCTCCTGTTCGGCACGCTGGGCGCCCTGGGACATCAGGCGAGCTTGTTGCTGCTCGGCCTGCTGCGCTTTCGCCGTCGCCGCGACGCGTGCGTCCTCGGCCTCGAGCTGATTAAGCTGCAGCTTGGCCAGATTTGAGTAGTATCCGTCTGGATGCTGGGTCAGGAACGCGTTCAGAGCGGGCTTGTTGCGGAGCTGCAAGGCCAATTCGTAATCGCGACGAATTTCCGACTGGGGGTTGGCTGCTTGTATCGGCTCCTCGGCCTTGGCAGCCGGAACCAGTGCAACGTCTTCGCCGCCCAGCGAGCCGTAGACATAGGGCTCCTGTCGGTTGCCCGTGGCTTGCAAGACATCGTCGCGGACGAAGCCGAAAGCCCTGCGCAAGTCGAGCCCCGGCTTTGCAATATACTTCACGAGAGCCGTCGCGTACGGACTATTCTTGCTGTTGCCATCGAGTGCGGTTAGTCCGGCTTTCGCCGCAAACGCGATCAGTGTGTTGGAGACGGCGGGTTCGACCCTGGCCAGCCCGCGGCTGATTGATCGCGAGGCAACTGTACGCTTCATTGAGTCGGCAAACGGATTGTTGCGGCACGCGTCGACGATCACAACGCGCAGCTGCCTCGCAGGCTCGATCGCCAGCAGGACACGGTCGAGCGAGAATGCTTCGTCATAGATATCCGTGTCACGCTCGAGTCTGGCGTCTGTCGGGATCAGATAGTTCGTCCCGTCGATCTCGATACCGTGGCCAGCATAGTACACCAAGGCAATGTCGGCATTGCGGGCCTGATCGGCGAATTCTCTCAGGGCCCGCCGCATGTCGGTCGCGGCGAGGTTGAGCCTTGAGTCAACCACATCGAAACCTGCGCCCTTCAAGGTCGCGGCGATGGCCGCAGCGTCATTGGCCGGGTTTGGAAGCAGTGGGGCGTTTTGATAGCTGGAATTGCCGACCACCAAAGCCACGCGCTTTGTCGCCCAGGCTGGCTGAGAGGCCAGGAACAGCGAAGCGGCGAGAAGAAGACAAACCCTGAGGTGCCTGTACAATCTCATGGCGAACACCCAACCTATGCCCGTAGAATGGTGACGTCGCGAGGACGGCCGCGTAAGAAATAATTCCTGAATTCGTACGCTACTGGCGGCTGCCTGTCTGCATACAGTACCGATCTCGAGCCCGATCCATTCCTATGTGTTGTTTTGAAATGCGGAGGCGTTCAAAAGGTGCGGAGGATTATTGCGGCCGGGCGTTGTGCGCCGATTCATGTGGATGATGGGCGCCCGCCAATGTTGTGCTGTCGTGCGACCTCGGTATAAGATGTTGATGTAAAACAGTTATTACATTCTTGCTGGCCTGCACGCGGCAGCGCACCAGAAGGCTCTGACGTGGTTCAAACGAAAGTTCCGCTGACGGCGATCGAGCGGACGTGAAGTCCAAGGACGGGCTCGCGGATCGACCGTCTCGGTCGCAGCTTGCAATCAGGTCAACAGCGCGGAGCAAGGCCGTCAGTTCGGCTTCGGGCAGTGATGGACTTTGCGAAGAATTCGACTCGTCCATCGAGCTATGGCTTGGCGACCACGAAGCCGTAGAAGTTCTCCAGGAGCTGATCCTCCGTGAGAGAGGACGTTCTTGTGGCCTTTGTACTCTTCATCTCCCCAAATGAAGACCGTCATTTTCAAGTTCCCGAGCGCAGCACGATCCAATGACGAGCTTGAGCCACATCGAGCCCGACGTCGCCTGATCCGACGCGTCGAGCAGACTGGGCGTCGATAAGCAAACAGACGCGGTAGCCCGCGGCAAATAGCCGGCTCGCCCTATCTATACTGCCGGTGCCCGACGGTGAAACACGAGATCGGCGTCTTCTTGGATGTCGGTGTAACCGGTGCGGTGAATCTCCATCGGGGTCATGTCCCCCGGACATTGTTCCTTCGGTAGAGTCGAAATGAAATCAGTCCTCCGAATTGCGGAGGACAGCACGCGGAGATACAATCGCAAATTCCGAACTTCGGAGAAGCTAATGCCTATTCCCTTGAGGATTTACATCACGCCATTTGCCGAGAGAGGGGTCGTTGAGCCCAGGCAATGGAGCAGCGACACGGCCAAGAAGGCGCTCGACGTGGTCAATACGATCTGGTCAAAGGCCAAGATCGCGTTCGTGATCAGCGATTGCTTGATGGAGAAGCCGCTCGACATGGCAAAGAGCGCACGCAGCAATGATCAGCGATTGCTGGGTGTTCTTACCTCTCGGCACGATCCGGACAATGCCATCCACATCTACCTCGTCAATTCGATCGAAAATCTGTCCGCTGGCGGAGGCTCATACCCCAATAGCGAACCCGAGCCGGCAAGCTTCGTCCAGTGGTATGGCAATGACCACGCCAATGGACGCGCCTGGGCTCACGAGCTTGGTCATCTGATGAGCCTTGATCACGTCGAGATCGATTATTCCAATGAGAAGCAGGCGGCGCAGCGCGTCAAGAACCTCATGACGATAGGATTGAGCGCCGGCTCCGACTTGACTGGCCAGCAGATCGATGCAGCCAAGGGCTCAAAGCTGGTCAAGCGATTTGGTGGATAAGTCGTTGGCCGACCGCAGAAGTCGTCGCCTCCGTCGTCCTGCAGGTCGCGCGTCCGCGCGAAACGGTCCGAACGTCCTCTGCGCGAGGCGGTCTCCACTGAATTCAGCCAAACGATCACATTGTGGCAATCGACGCAGTCGTGTGCTCCCGGCCCGACGTCGAGGCGGCAAGTTCCATCGCGCCGGGCCTCGTAGGCGGAGCCCTTGGCGAGCCCCTTGTCGGAAATCGAAAAGCAACTGAATGACTGCGTTTCGCGCATGGCAGCGACAGCCTTAGTGAGAGTAGATCGAGCAGACGACGCCAGGTTCCTGTTCGCGAGAACCTCGTCGCTCCAGCCCAGACGTTTAGCGCGAGAGTCCATGATTGCGATCACAGAACCGGTGACCACTTCGCCTGCTTTGCGCAAAGCCATCCGCAATTGACACGCAATGCCAAATCACCAACGAGCACACCAAGTGCTTCCGCGATATTGCGCTGCGGCTGCTGGGCGACGCCTACCGTTTCGCTTTGTTTTTGATGGGGATCAGGCAGACGCAGAGCAAGCCGGCAAAAGTACTATCTAGATGCGCTGTCGCTTTGACAGCGGTCGGGTAGGGGCTTCGAGGTCTAGGGAAATTCCGCGAAGTCGTCGTGCTGTACGAGTTCCACGGCCTGTCCTACCGCGACCCCTCCTAGGTCGTCACTGCTCCGATCGCGACAATGATGTCGCGTTGCACAGCGCACACTGCTTCGGCGCCAGATCGAAATGGGAAGAAGATCACAACCTTCGTTGTAGCTACCGATTTCATGAACTTCTCTTCTCTTGCCCGCACTAAAAACAAGGCGGTCCTGCGCCGTCCGGCCGATCGCCGACGAGTTGCTATCTGTTCACTGCAGGTCGAAGAGACATGTTTCACAAAACTGGTCCGGGCAGGGTTGACGTCGATCTGGATTTTTCAGGAGTGGGGGTTCTGCACGCGCGGCTCTGGAATTTCGATTTCGATGACTTTGCCGGCTACCAGTTTCGGGGCTTGAAGAAAGAGCATTCCGAATTTCTGAAGAACAAAGTGGTACCCCTACTCGAGGATGACGCCGGTCAGATCTGGATGACGGGCTCCGCGAGCCGGATCGGTGCGGCCGATTGGAATATGACGACGTCGGCCAACCGCGTGATTACAGTCGCGCGGTCTCTGTCCGAGATGGGCATCCACCCGGAGCAAATGCAGACGCACGCCATCGGCAATACGCAGACGGCAAATCACAGGCTGGACGAAGACAGCGATAGATCAGTGGTCCTTTGGGTGCTCCCGAAGGTCTATTTCGAACCGATCATAAAGCCAGACTTGCCGCGACCCGTTCCGCCGAAGCCAAAAGTCAGTCGAAATTTCAAGATAGCCATGCTGCTTGAGGTCGACGGTTCGATCTCGTTCGCCGCGAGAGCGGCCATCAAGCGCATCGTGAAGGGCAGGGCTGGAGCCGGGATTGCGTTTGCCAGCGCCTTGTTCTCCATATGGGACACGGAAAACAATTTGAAGTGCACCTACGTCTATGCGGCGGTCGGCCTGGGCTTTGGCTTAAGCCTTCCGAAAACTGGCGGTAGATCGGGTACCCTGCATGGCCCGTGGAATTCGTTTACGACTGAAAAGCCAATCTCCTGTTCGCAGTTCGGCAAGTCGATGCGCTTTACGACAATCGGCATAGGCGATGTGAGCAAGAACTGGATCCTGCTGGAAACGCCCAAGGGGGTGAAGGACGTCTACTTGAGCATCAGCACCGGCACGACCATAGGCGGCGGCGCGTCGACATACCCAGCCCATCTGAGCGCTTTCATCCCGCTGGAGAGACCAAAGCCGTTTGGCGGGCCGTGAGCATGCCGAGGCCGACAAAGCCCGCATACAGTGGTTCATGTCCCGAGCTAGCTTTTGTTGGCTGGACCTAGTTCAAACTTCCCCATGATGGATTGGAGCGAGAGTTCAGATCTTTCAGATAGTTAGAGGGCGGCATGTGCACTACGTGTGCACCGGGAGATCAAGAAAAATCTCCTCACAGCTAACGTGATCGGGCCTTCCGATGTAGATGGCGCCGCCTCGGTGCGATCGACTGGTCGTCCGCCTGCACTTTTCGACAGTTTCGGTCGAGGCGCGGGGTAGCAGATGCGGCGTCCGCGCCGGTCTGCGCGGGCCCGCAAGAGGCCGTTTGGAACTGAGCGCAGGGCGAACGCGATTCAAGCGGGGATTTGTTGGCAGCCGCTCTCGCGCGCGCAGCGCTAGCTGCATCGAGCGACAAATCGAAAGCGCAGGGGCGCCATAAGAATTCGCTATGGCGGCAGACCGCAGTCATGCTTCCCCTGTCATCGAACGTAAATCTATTTTTTACCGTCGGCCGCAGAAGAAAATTCCAAGAGCAAGACCACGGAAGTGGCGGAGATCGCGGGCGCATCATTTTGTAGCGGCAACGGAGCGGGCACATGACAATCGAATTGAGCCGACGCGGATTTTGCATGGGAACCGCACTGATCGGCCTTCAGGCCGTCTCCTCCAGTGCCTTCGCCCGAACCGAGGACGGCACCGTCAAGCTCGGCCTCGTCGCGCCGATGAGCGGGCCGAATGCCCGCTATGGCGCGTTCTCGCGGCGTGGCGCCCAGATGGCGGCCAAGGAGATCAACGGCGCCGGCGGCATCGGCGGGCGCAAGATCAACGTCCTGGCCGGTGACAGCCAGGGCACGCCGGTCGAGGGTGTCTCCGCAACCCGCCGTCTCATCGACCAGGACCAGGTTGATTTCATCATCGGCGACGTATCGAGCTCGGTGACGCTCGCGATGCAGCCGGTCGTGGAGGATGCCGGTGTGCTTCTCCTCAATGCCGCGTCGTCGAATCCGAAGATCACCTACAAGGCGGGCGTCGGCGGCTTCAAATGGACCTACCGTAACTATCCGACCGACGAAAACCGTGCCCTGATCGTGCTGCAATACGCCGCCGAGAAGAAGGGCTTTACCAAATACGCCGTGCTCTCGGTCGACAGCGATTATGGGCGCGCGGCCATCGAGTTCACCAAGAAGTACCTTCCTCGTTTCAAAAGCCAGATCCTGACGGAAGACTATTACAAGGAGGGCGAGGTGGATTTCCGCAGCGTGCTGTCCAAGATCCGCGATTCCGGCGCCCAGGCCATCATCATGTACGGCAACGCCGATTCCACGCCCATCGTCGGGCGTCAGATGATGGAGGTCGGGATCGCAGGGAAGATTCCGCTGATCGGCAATGCCGAGTTCAATACCGAGAAGACCATCAAGGCGGCGCCGAAGGCGCTCGAAGGTGCGATCGAGGCGGCGGCCTGGCTTCCCGCCTACGAGTCGGAGAAAAGCAAGGCGTTCGTCGACAAGTTCACTGCCGAGTTCCGTGAAGCCCCCAACAACCACGCCTATGTGCACTGGGAGACGACGCATCTTCTGGCCAAGGCGATCGAGCAGGCCCAGAGCATCGACCGCGAGAAGGTCCGCACCGCGCTGTCCAAGATCCATTATGCGAGCGCGGTCGGCGAGGTGACCTTCGACGATCACAATCAGGCGCGCCTGCCGATGATCCTGCTCGAGATCGAGAACGGCAAGCCGGCCATCAAGGGAGCCTATTCGGCCGAGATCGATTATCCCAAACAGGGCGCCACGCACATGTTCTACACGATCATAGAGCAGGTCGTTAACGGCATCGTATCAGGATCGGTCTATGCGATCGTTGCGGTCGGCATGACGATGATTTTTGGCGTGCTGCGCGCCATCAACTTCGCGCATGGCGAATACTATATGCTCGGCACCTTCGGGGCCTGGTTCGCCATCGAATATTTCGACCTGCCTTATCCGGTAGCAGTCGTGATCGGTGTGGTTGCCACCGCCGTCATCGCCGTCGTGGTCGGCAATTTCGTGATGCAGCGGATCGTCGGAGCGCCGGCCGAGGCCGGCGTGCTCGCGACCCTCGGCGTCGCGCTGATCCTGCAGAACACCGTCATCCTGGTGTTCGGTGGCAGCTACAAGTTCTTCTCCGGCGGCTATATCGAGCCGGTGACGCTGTTCGGTTTCACACTGGCCGAGCAGCGCATCCTGATCATCATCGTCAGCCTCATCGTGTTCGTCGGCCTCGAGCTGATGGTCACCTACAGCCGGATGGGCAAGGCGATGCGCGCGGTGTCGCAGAACATCGAGTGCTGCGCTGTGGTCGGTATCGACGTCCGTCACATCGCGCTCTGGACCTTCATCCTCGGGGCTGGGTTGGCGGCGCTCTCGGGCGTGTTGACTGCGCCCGTGAACGTCAGCGTCTACGGCGGCATGGGCGAGCTCATCACCTTCAAGACGCTGCCCATCATCATCATGGGCGGACTCGGCAACGTCCGGGGCACGTTCGTCGCGGCGATGATCCTCGGTATCGCGGAGAGCCTGGTTGCCACCTATGTCGGGCTGCAGTTCCGCGACACCGTGGGATTTGCGACCCTCATGCTGGTGCTGATGTGGCGTCCGCACGGGCTCTTCTCCGCGCAGGCCCGCTTCTGACTACCATGGATGTGACATGACTGAGATCGTCCGAGACCAGACCATGGCACCAGCCGAACTCCCTGTTGCGGCGACGGGACGGGATTTTCGCGTTCCGTTTGGCCTCGCGCTCGGCGCGCTGGCATGCGTCGCACCGCTATTCCTCGGCAATTACCCGCTGCACGCGATTATCATCGCGCTGATCTTCCTGCTGCCGGCCCATGGTCTCAACCTGCTGCAGGGATACACCGGGTTGCTGTCGCTGGCGCAGGCAGCGTTCTTCGGCATTGGGGCCTATACGTCGGCGCTGCTGGCAGTCCATTTCGGCACGCCGTTCTATCTGAATTTCCTCGCCGCCGGCCTTGTGACGGGCGCAATTGCGGCGCCGCTCGGAATTCCCGCTCTGAGGCTGCGTACGACGTCGTTCGTGATGTGCACGCTTGGCTTCGTCATCATCGGTCAAGCCATCGCTAAGAACTGGATCAGCCTGACGCGCGGCGACATGGGGTTGGCGGGGATCCCAAAACCCTATTTCGCGCTGGGGCCCGCCTCGTTCACGGTCTCCGGAACCGTCGCCTTCTACTATTTGACGCTCGTCATCGCTGCGCTGGCAACGCTGGCCGTCTACCTGATCGTTCGGTCGCCGGCGGGCCGCAACATGATCGCCATTCGCGAGAACGAGACGCTTGCCGAATCCGTTGGCATTCCGACCTGGCACTACAAGCTCGTCGTCTTCATGATCAGCGCTGCCTTTGCGGGGCTCGGCGGCAGTCTCTATGCGCATTATCTGACCGTGGTCAGCCCGCTGACCTTCCAGATGTACTATTCGACGACGATGCTGATCATCGTGCTCGGCGGCGGGGCGGGGACCATCTCGGGCGTCATCTTCGGCAGCCTGCTGTTCGTCGGGCTCACCGAAGCGCTGCGCGTCGCCCCGGAGCTGCGCATGATCGCCTATGGCTTCTTCCTGCTCGGCCTGGTGTTCTGGTTCCCCAGCGGATTCGCGCCGCTGATCGGCCGCTTCTGGTCATTCCTGGAGAAGCGCAAATGAACGGGCTGCCGATCCTCGATATCTCCGGCCTCTGCAAGTCCTACGGCGCCGTGCGCGCCGTGGACTGGGTGGATCTGCATGTCGACCGCGGCGAGATCTGCGGCTTGATCGGCCCCAACGGCTCCGGAAAGTCCACCTTCTTCGATTGCGTGACCGGGCTCGCAAGACCGAGCGCGGGAGCTGTGAAGCTCGACGGTCAGGACATCACGGGCTGGTCGCTCAACGATATCGCCCGTGAAGGCCGCATGCTGCGCTCGTTCCAGAAGACCGTGGTTTTCTCCGCGCTGGACATCGAGGAAAACCTCGTGATCGCCGGCCAGATGTTCACCTTTCCCGGCATCTGGTCGACGTTCGGGATCGGCGCCGCCGCGCGCAATCGCGTCGCGGCGCTCAGGGAACGGGCACGCGAGCTGATCAGGATCGCCGGTCTCTGGGATGTGCGTTTCCAGCCGGCCGGCAAGCTCTCGGGCGGCCAGCAGAAGCTGATCCAGTTCGCCTCGATGCTGATGCCAGAGCCGAAGCTCATTCTGCTCGACGAGCCCATGGCCGGCATCAATCCCAAGCTGATCGAGCGTGTGGTCGAGAGCATCCGCCTCGCCAACACCTCGTTCGGCGTCAGCTTCCTCATCATCGAGCACAACATCGACGTCGTCACGAGCCTGTGCAAGCGCGTGGTCGTGCTCGACCAGGGCCGCAAGCTCGCGGAAGGAACGCCCGACGAGATCGTCCGGAACCAGGCGGTGCGGGAGGCCTATCTCGGTGGTTGAACCCTCTCTCTCGAGCACCCGATGTTTCTAAAGTCGAGGCCCGACGGTATCGGCCGCACTCAGCGCGGCACAAGGCACCGGGCGGAGCGGTCTGATTATCGTGATCTGACTGTCTGGCCTCATCGGGAAACAGTGCGCCTTGGTAACCAAGCTAGTGAGAGGGCACGTCCTGTTCCTGGCAAATAAACGATCCTCAATGGTCGGCAGTGAACGTTGGTGCATGGCCGGTGGCAGCCTTGGCATACGCTGGCCAGCTGCAGACTTGCGCTCGCCCCCTGTTGGCGATGGCTATGACCTTTCGATCAGATCGCGCGAGCGCTCCATCGTTGCCAGCAGCCCGACCCGCGTCGTATATGCCCATAAACCGATACAGTACATGCGAGATGGCGCGCGCTAGATCCTGAAGACAAATGGTGACTTCTGCGGCAAAGCACCTGAATACGCTCGACCCTGTGGGCCCAATGGATACACTTGAAACAACGTCGACAAACTCGCAGTCGAGCTGGTGGTCATATCCAGTCCGCACGCAATTTACCAATGATCTCCTCGGAACGGCAACTTTTACGATGCTGCCTTGGTCGACCACAGGCTTCCAGATCATCTTGCTCATCTGGCTGACCGGGATCTTGGGGGTCTCATTGCGAGAGGATGGCGTTGCGATCCTGCTGCACTTGCGTCGCCCTCACTGCATGTTTCCACTGCTGATATTCGTGCTTGCCCTCGCCGGCACCGCTTGGAGCGAAGCACCCTGGCTGACGGCGCTCTACACCATCAAATCGACCGCCAAGTTTATCGCCGTGCCTTTGATCGCCTACCATTTCGAGCGATCGCAACGGGCGACTTGGGCACTTGCTGCTTTCTTCATCTCCTGTTCTCTGTTGATGGCGCTTTCGTGGATGTCGTATGTCGAGCCGTCGATCAGACTTGAGGCGTCAAAGAATGCCGGCGTACCAGTCAAGAACTACATCGACCAAAGTCAGGAATTTGCGCTTTGCATGATCGCAGCGGCGCCGCTCGCGATGGAGTTATTCAAACAAGGGCGGATCGCCATATTCGGCGGGCTTGTGACCTTGATAGCCGCCTTCTTCACCAATATGATTTTTGTCGTCTCGGCTCGCACAGCGCTAATCTATATCCCTGCTATGTTGGGCGTTCTCGCACTTAAATTTCTAACCCGCCGACAATCGATGACGCTGCTGCTTGCCGCCCTTACGGCCGCCGCGGCCTTATGGACAACCCCATCGTTCTTGCGAACAAGAATCGCGGATGTTTCGCGTGAATATCAGCTTTATCTTGAGAATGTCCCGCGCTCGACAGGGCAGCGCCTCTACTACTGGCAGGAATCACTGACGTTCTTTGCGGCAGCGCCGATCATTGGGCACGGTACCGGATCCACGGAGATTTTGTTTAGCCAGAAGGCACAGGGAAAAATGGGCCTGGAGGCCGAAGTGACGCGCAATCCTCACAATCAAACGCTGAACATGGCGGTTCAGTGGGGCGTGCTGGGCATTGCCGTGCTATATGCAACCTGGATTTGTCACCTGCTCCTCTTTCGTGGGAGGGGCTTTGCAAGCTGGCTCGGGTTTCTTGTTGTTACACAGAATATCTTCAGCTCACTGCTCAATTCCCACTTGTTCGACTTTCAAGAGGGATGGATGTACGTCCTAGGCGTGGGCTTGGGTGCTGGCGTCCTCGCCAAAGAGGGTCGGGATGGCGAGGTACACGTGATTGCCACGCACCCACGAACAGTAGCAGACGGCAGATGATGAGATCTCGCCTCGGATCGCGACTTTTCGCTCGATATCAAGTCACGTGCGCCGATGGGGCCCTCGGCATGCGAGATCTGCAGCTGCCGCGAAATGGCAGCGGGCGACGTATGCGGCCCTTCCTCGGACGGCGTCACGCGATTGTCAATGAGCGAAGCGACAGAGAATCAAGTCAATGTTCAAGTCTTTCAGTCGGTTAGAAGGCGGCGTGTGCACGACGTGTGCACCGGGAGATCAAGAAAAATCTAGTGATAGCGAGTTTGAGCAGTCGAGCTTCGACGCAAGCCAGCAGTGCAGGTGGCTTCGACCGAGAAGCGGATCTTGTTCGCCGGCATGGTGAGCAGGCCAGTGTTGGGTCGCTGGGTGGGGCAGGGGCTGCTGGTCAGGGCGTAATAATGAAAAATGCTGATGTCGGGGGGCGAGTCGCTCCCCGACTACCAGGGGCCACGATTTTGTGCACCAATCTATGATTTTACACGATTTCACACGTCGACAGACGCGGTTTGCCGCGCGTAATTATTTCACCGGCTTGCCAAGCTGTGACAGCTTGCCCCTCATCAAATGGCGATGAGTTCGAGAGGGAACTTCGGCAGGTGGCTCAGTACGTCGCTCGCCCACCAGACAGGTCGAAAACCGCGCCAGTCGAAAATGAGCATTCGTCGGAGGCGAGCCAGGTGACCAGCGCCGCTACCTCGTCCGGTCGTCCCGCACGTCCGAGCGGTATCTTTGCCAGCACGTTTCGATAGGCTTCGTCCGACATCTGCTTGACGAGATCGGTGGCGATCACGGCGGGTGCGATGGCGTTGACCCGGATATCGGTGCCGGCCAGCTCCTTGCCGAGAGATTTCGTCAGCGCGATCACGCCCGCCTTGGCAGCGGAATAGCCGGTCATGCCGGCATTGCCTTCCTTGCCGGCGATCGAGGCCAGGTTGACGATGCGTCCGGCGTTCTTCCGTAGCATCGGTGCGACGGCCGCCTTGCAGCAGAGGAACGTGCTGGTGAGGTTCACATCGAGCACGCGCCGCCATTCAGCAAGGCTGTACTGCTCGATGTTGACCGTAGGGCCCGTGATTCCCGCGGCATTGACGAGGATGTCGATGCGGCCGAAGCGCGCGAGGTGGCCCGTCATCACGTCATTGACGGCGGCCTCGTCGGTGAGATCGATCCGCTGGTCGGCGCCATCTGCGACGTCCCAGACGACGACTTTCGCGCCCGAGGCGGCAAGCCGCTCGCGAACGGCCTGGCCGATGCCGCCGCAGCCGCCGGAAATGACGGCGATGCGCCCGGAGAGATCGAGGCCGCTCATGTCGTCGCTCGTCTATCTGCGGCGCGCGCGACGATGCTGCGTGCCGCCGCCAGCGCGCGTCGTCCCCATTCCTCGGCGCCGAGCTTGGGCAGCCACTCATCGTTCGGAATCTCGAGGCTCAGCGGAAGGTCGTCCGGCAAGGCGCGGACGACCCCGGCGAGATCGATGCCGCCGTCGCCCGGGAGAAGCCGGGCGCACCGTGCCGTGTGGATCAGTTCGTCGTTGCTGGCGGGGATCCCTGCGGGCGCGTCACAGAGCTGGGCGTAGCTCAGCAATTCCCGCGGCAGGCCTACGATATCGTCAAGGGTGGTAGCCGAGCGCGCGGCATGCAGCGCGTCGACCAGCACGCGGCCGTTCGGCTCGCCGGCGTTGGTCACGATACGAAGGGCGGCCCTGGCGTTCTTCACCGCGGTCCACGGCATGAATTCGATATCCGCGGTGAGGTCGTAGGGTGCCGCGGCGCGACAGAATGCGGCGAATGACTCCGTCAGTCGGGCTTCGTCCGGATCGTCACCGGCGACGAGGATCGCGCGCGCCTTCAGCCTGCCCGCGGTTTCGAGGAAGGCTGCGAAGTGGTCCGCTTTGAAATCCGCGCCAAGCCGTGCGATTTCGACGTCGAACACCGGCACGCCGGTGTCCTCGATGCACCGGATGGTTTCGCGCAACAGGGCGGGATCCGTGGCGAGCGGCGAGAAGTCGCCGCCGGGGGCGGCGGGCGCGATGCGGACCCCTATCGCCTGGTAGCCGAGCTTTTCGGCCAGGACCAGCGCGTCCGGAGGCGCCATCGGCGCCGAGGTGAGATAGGCGAGCGAATAGATGTGCGTCATGGCGATCGCCTCACGCCAGCGGAGAGATGGCGGTCGGCAGCGCGATGATCGAGCGCATCTCGCCGGTCAGCCAATCCGGCCCGCCCTTCGGCGGCCACACGCCCCTGGCGACGGATTCCGCGCGCACAGCGGCGCGGGCATCGAGGCTCGCGAAGGGCCAGATATGGGTGAAGCGCGGCGGCCCGTCCAGCGCATACATCGCAATCGAGAGCGGCGACAGCTTGCCGCGCTCGGGCATCGCGGCTTCCCACGCGGCGATCGTGGGAGGAACGCCGCCATGCTTGAGGCGATAGGTGCGGATCTCGTAGACGCTTCCGTACTTGCCCGGCACGACCGGCGGCAGGAATGGAAACGGCACATAGGTGTCGAAGCTCATCTGCGCGATGGCCTCGCCGGCATTGAAGGGATTGGCGGTGCGGAGCGCGCGCTCGCGCTCGCCGCGGTATGCCTCGTGATCGCCAAACGAGCGCAGCACCAGGAGCTGGTTGAGCTCGCCGATCTCGTTTGCCCAGCAGCCGAGCAGCGTGCCCTTGGCCTCCGGCGCCCCGACATAATCGCCGATCCCGGCCACGGCCTTGGCGGCGGTACCGAGCTTCACCGTCAGCGTTGCGATCTCATAGAGCATATTTCTTCTCCTTGCGGTCAGGCGGCGGCCGACCGGTTGTTCTTGAGCGGAATTCCGCCAGCGTGGTGCGCGGCGATGTAGCCGAAGGTCATGGCTGGACCGAGCGTGATGCCGCCGGACGGATAGCGGCCGGCCATGATGCTCGACATGTCGTTTCCGACGGCGTAGAGGCCGTCGATGGGCCGCTCCTGCGCATCAAGCACGCGGGCATGTTCGTCGGTGTTGAGACCTGCGAAGGTGCCGAGGCTGCCGGCGACGATCTTCACCGCATAGAACGGGCCGGCATCGACCGGCGCGACGCAGGGGTTCGGCAGATGAGCCGTATCCCCCTGCACGCGATTATAGGGCGTGTCACCGCGTCCGAAGGCGGGATCCTCGCCGTGCGCGGCAAATCGGTTGTAGTGCCCGATCGTCGCCTTGAGCCCTTCGGCGGAGATGTCGCAGGCGCGCGCCAGCGCCTCGATGCTCGCGCCTCGTTTCAGGTAGCCGTTGCGAATCCATGGCGTGATTGGGAAGGGCGGCGGGCGGACGCGGCCAAGGCCGTAGCGCTTGAGGAATTTTGCGTCGCAGATCGCCCAGGCCTCGGCGGGCGCGCTCGCGGGCGTGGCGGCGAACAGCGCCTTCATCACGTCGTGATAGGAATTGGCCTCGTTGGCAAAGCGCGTGCCGTCGCTGCGCACCATGATCAGCCCCGGCTTGGCGCGCTCGATCAGATGCGGAAAGTGGCCAACCGAGCCGTCGCGATGCGGGACCAGTGAGACCGGCGCCCAGGCTCCCGGGTCGGAGAGATCCGTCCGCAGCTCTCCGCCGACACTCTCTCCGAGGCGGATGCCGTCGCCGGTGTTGCCGGCCGGCGCCGCCGACCAATGCTCGTGGCCGCTTGGAGCGTGGGCAAAGAGCGCTGCCTTCCGCGCCGTATCGTGCGGGAAGCCGCCGCAGGCGAGCACGACACCGCGGCGGGCGCGAATCTCAAGCGTCGCGCCGTCATGAACGACGCGCGCGCCCGTGATGCGGGCTCCTTCGCTCAGGAGCGATCGGGCCGGCGCCGCCGGCATGATGCGAACGCCAAGCGCGTCGGCGGATTTCAACAGCCGGGCCACAAGCGCGTTGCCGTTGACGAGATGCATGCCGCGGCCGAAGCGCAGCATGTCGACCAGATGCCGCGCGAGCCGGCGCGCGACATGCCGGAAGGAGGCCAGCGAGGAACGGGCGTTGAGAAAGTACCGGAGATCCGCGCCCGACGCGATGGCCATCCCGAACGGGGCGACTTCATCCAGCGGCGGCTTGAGATCGCGGAGGCGTGGACCGAGCTCACGGCCATCGATCGCCGCCGCGCAGAGCGAGCGGCCGCCCGTGACCGCGCCCGGGCTCTTGCCGTGAAAATCCGGGATCTGGTTGCCGTCGATGAAAGCAAGATGGGTCTCGCGCTGGAAGAACTCGACCATGCGCGGGCCTTGCTCGAGGAACATGTCGATGCGGGCTGCGTCGTAACCATCGGCGAGCTCATGCCGCAGATAGAGCCTGGGCTGCTCGGGGGCCTCGACGATGCCGGCCGCTTTCGCCAGCGGATTGCGCGGGATCCACATCCAGCCGCCGGACCACGCTGTGGTGCCGCCAAGTTGAGCCTCCTTCTCGACCACGATGACGTCGAGACCGAGCGAGGCGCCCGTAACCGCAGCAGCCAAGCCGCCTGCGCCCGAGCCGATCACGAGCAGATCGCAATCGAGATGTTCGTCGCTTCTCACGTCAGCCTCCGGTTCACGCGGCGCGACGCGCCTGGGTCACCCCAAGCGCATGTCGCGCCGCGCGATAGGCAAACGTGATGGCCGGACCGATGGTGATGCCCGGGCCCGGATAGGTGCCGCCCATGATCGAATTCGCCTCGTTGCCGCAGGCATAGAGTCCCGCGATCGCGCTGCCATCGGCGCGCATGACCTGTGCCCATTCGTTGACGACGAGACCGGTGGCCGCGCCGATGTCGCCGGGATAGAGACGCACGGCATAATAGGGCGCGGTCGAAATCGGACCGAGCGTCGGGTTGGGTTCGATCGACGCATCGCCGTTGACGCGGTGATAGGGCGTGGTGCCGCGCCCGAAGTCCGGATCGATGCCATCAGCGGCATAGCGGTTCATCGCCGCGATCGTGCCTTCGAGGTTGGTCGCGGGCACGCCGATCTTGCCGGCGAGTTCACTGATGGTCGCGCCCTCGGTCAGATAGCTGTCGGCGAGGTAGGGAGCGAGGTTGCGCGTGCCCATCCG
This sequence comes from Bradyrhizobium sp. B025, assembly GCF_042257955.1. Classification (NCBI taxonomy): domain Bacteria; kingdom Pseudomonadati; phylum Pseudomonadota; class Alphaproteobacteria; order Hyphomicrobiales; family Nitrobacteraceae; genus Bradyrhizobium; species Bradyrhizobium sp. B025. The sequence continues at coordinate 3,268,914 of NZ_CP170150.1, forward strand.
TACCATGCCGAGGCCGTATTTCTTGAGGCCTGTGGCGTCGGTGATGATGAAGCAGGGAATGCAGGGCACCTGCTTGTCGTGCTCGAACATCGCGCGACCGAACAGGTGATAGGAGACGGATTCGTTGACGAAACGACGGCCGGTCTGATCAACGCAAACCGTGCCCGGCTTGCTGCGGTCCATGACGAAATGGGGGAAGCTCGCGGTGCTGCCGTCGGCGCGCCGTCGGATCGAGACCGGCGCCCAGAACGCATTGTCGAGATTGCCTTCGCCGAGGCGCGCGCCGAGCCGCAAGGCGATGTCCTGCATGGTGCCGGTGTGCCCGGGAGCGGAAGGGCTGTATGTCTCGCCCTTGGGCAGCAGCTCGCCGCGGCGTTGCGGATGCCGATTGAAGCCGCCGGCGGCGAGCACGACGCCGTGCGTGGCCGCTACGCGGCGGCTCGTTGTGCCGGACTTGAGCACCGCACCGGTCACAGTGCCGTTCTCGGTGACGAGATCCTGCACCTCGGTGCGGATCAGGATATCGACGCCGCGCGCATTGAGCGAGGCCAGGAAGCGGCCGATCAGCGCATTGCCCATCACCAGGCGGGACCCGCGTCGGCCCTTAAGCCGATCGCCGGCGTAATGAGCGAGGATCTTGATGGCATGGGCAAACGAGCGCGCGGACTTCTTGAGGGCGAGCAGGTGGCCGATATCGGTGCGGTCGACCATCATGCCGCCAAAAATCGTGAACTCCGGGATCGGCGGACGGATATTGCCGAGATCGGCGCCAAGGTCGCGGCCGTCGAACGGCACAGGTTCGAGAGCGCGGCCGCGCATCGTAGCGCCCTCGAACTGCTGTTCGTAATCTGGATGGGTCGCATAGGGGCGGAACTTGACGATGCTGTTGGCTTCGAGCGTTGCGACCGCGTCCGGCGCGCTGTCGAGAAAGGCCTCGCGCATCGACGGGGCAGAATGATTGCCGACCACGCCGTCGAGGAACGTGCGGACCTTCTCCCGGCTGTCATCGGGATTGACGCTCTTCGAATGGTGCGAGTTGGGGATCCAGGTGGTCGCCGCCGAAAGCGCGCTGGTGCCTCCGACATATTCGGTGCGCTCGACCAGCAGGACCTTGCGGCCCTCGATCGCTGCGAACAGCGCAGCCGCCATGCCGGCCGCACCCGAGCCGATCGCGATAAGATCGTAGCGGGCATCGTCGGAAATCGCTTCGATGTTCTTGAACATGGCCGTCACCTCGATCCGTCGTGCGCGAGCAGGAAGTCGACCATCGAGCTCTGCAGTGCGTTGTACATTTCAGTGCCCGTCGACGTCTTGCAGCCGAGGCGCCGCGCCGCCTCGACGAGCGGCGAGACCGCCGGGCTGGTGATGACGCAGCCGACGAACGTGCTGGCTTTGAGCTTCGATGCGTCGAGCGGAAGCGGGTCTCCGGCCTTCATGCCGAGCGGCGTTGCGTTGGCGACGAGTTCGAAGCCGGACGGATCGGCCGAGCCTGGCCCGATCCCAGCCTTGCCGAGTGTGGCCAGCTTCGCGATCAGCTGGTCCCGGCGGGCAGCTTCATTGTCGTGAATGGCCAGCGAGCGAACGCCGGCTTCGACCAGCGCCATGGCGATCGCCGATCCGGCGCCACCCGCGCCGACCAGCAGCGCGCACTTACCGGTCGGGTCGTAGCCGTTGGCGCGTACAGCTCCGACAAAGCCGAGCCCGTCGACGTGGTCGCCATGCCAGCCGCCTTCGCGGCGTCGGCGCATGATATTGACCGAGCCGAGTAGACGGGCGCGGTCGGTCGAGGTTGCGCAGAATTCGTAGCAGGCAAATTTGTGCGGGACCGTGACGATGATGCCGTCGAGATTGCGGACATCGGTCGCGGCCGCCAGGAACGTCTTGAGACGGGCGCCGTTGATCTGCACCGGCACCAGGATGCCGTCATAGCCGCGGTCGATGAAGGCCTGCGTGACGCCGGCCGGCGATTTCACCTGGGCGATGGGGTCGCCGACGATGATGTTGAGGCGCGTGGCGCCGGTCAGGTTGAGGTTGATCATTCTTCTTCTCTTCTTGGCTAGGCCGCCCCGCGGGCCTGCGCCGCTTCGGCCTGGACCACGCCGAGCAGGCGGGCCTGCAGGTCATGGTCGCGTTCGAGGATCGCTGCATCGCCGGCAAAGGCAATTTGGCCGTTCACCAGCACATAGGCGCGGTCGACGATCGGCAGCACGGTCTCGGCGTGATGCTCGACGATCACCATGGCGACCTTGCCGCGCAGCTTGACGAGGGCGTCCATGACTTCCTTGACGACGGCCGGCGCGAGGCCCTCGAACGGCTCGTCGAGCAGGATCAGCTTGCTCGGCACCACGAGGGCGCGCGCGATCGCGACCATCTGCCGCTCGCCGCCGGACAGACTCTCGGCCTTGGCGGCACGACGCTCGCGCAGGCGCGGGAACAGTTCGAACACCTCGTCCAGGGCGATACCGCCGGGACGCGTGGCGAGCTGCAGGTTCTCGACGACGGTGAGGTTGGGGAAGAGCCGGCGTCCTTCGGGAACGAGCGAGATGCCGAGGCGGTTGATTTCGTAGGGCTTGAGGCGCGCGAGTGGCTTGTCCTCGAACGCGATGCTGCCGTTACTTATGGCAAGCGTGCCGCTGAGACCGCGCAGCAACGTCGTCTTGCCGACGCCGTTGCGGCCGAGCAGGGCGACGGCTTCGCCGGCGTGAACCGCAAGATCAACCGCTTCAAGGACCGTGCTGCCGCCGTAGCCTGCCGACACGGCGTTGGCCGCAAGCAATACCGGCGCTTTCGCATGGGCCATCCGCTCGACCGACGGCGGCGGCGACTGCGTGCCGTCCTTGGCGGCCCCGAGATAGGCCGCGACCACGTCGGGATTGGCGGCTATGTCGGCCGGCTTGCCGTCGGCGATTATCCGGCCCTGGTGCAGGACCGAGATGCGGTCGGAGATCGCAAGGACGCGATCGATGTCGTGCTCGATCAGGAGGACGCCGTGGGTCTGCGCGAGCTTCCCGATGAGATCGGCCACGACGACGCGGTCGGCCTCGGCGAGCCCGGCCAGCGGCTCGTCGAGCAGCAGCAGCTTGGAATCGATCGCGAGCGTAATGCCGATCTCGAGGAGACGCTTGGCGCCGTGGGGTAGATTGATGCATGGTTCGGCCGCGACGTCGGCAAGGCCGACGGCATCGAGGATCGACCAGGTCTTGGCGTTGACCTCCTCCATCGCATAGGCATCGGCGAGCATCTTGGCCGATCCCGTGCGCTGAGCCTGCACGGCCACGCGGACATTCTCAAACACGGTCAGGTTCTGGAATATCGACAGGATCTGGAACGAGCGCCCGATGCCGAGCCGGGCCCGAACATGCATCGGCGTCCGGGTGACGTCGCTGCCGTCGAACAGAATGCGCCCGCCGCTAGGCTTCAGTGCGCCGGACAGCATGTTGAAGAACGTGGTCTTGCCGGCGCCGTTCGGCCCGATGATGCTGTGAAGCACGCCGCTGTGGATCTCGATGTCGATGCTTTTCGCCGTCACCAGGCTGCCAAAGTTCTTGCTCAAGCCGATAGTCTGCAGCAGCGGCTTGCCGCGGTCGACCTTGGCGGCGCTGCTTGCGAATGGAACGATGGCGGCAGGTCGGGGCGGGATGTCGAGACGCACGAGCGTCCAGCGCTGCCGGCCGAAGAGCCGCTGCCACAGGCCCTGCATTCCTTCCGGAGAGGTCAGCGCGAACAGCATCAGGATGGGTGCGAAAACCAGCCACCAGTTCTCCGTGATGGCTGACAGGCGGTCTTCCAGCAGAATGAAGGCGATGGCGCCCCATAGCGGCCCGAGCACGTGATGCACGCCGCCGAGCACGGTCATCAGCAGGGAGTCGCCGGCGTGCTGCCAGCTCAGATTGTTGGCATAGACGCCCTCGAGCATAAGGGTGAGCAGGCCGCCGCCGAAACCGACGAAGGTGCCGGTAAGGATCAGCGCGCCATGCCGGAAACGATGGACGTTGTAGCCGAGGCTGCTCGCCCGCTGCTCGTTGTCGCGCACCGCCTGGAGAACGCGGCCGAACGGGGAGTGGGCGATCCGCCACATCAGCCAGATGCAGATCACGGTGACAGCGACCACGAAGACGTGGAACGACCACGGTCCGGCAAAGCTCGTGCGATAGACGCCCTGCAGCCCGTTCTCGCCGCCGGTGACGCCGGTCCATTTGAAGGCGATCTCGAAGGCAATCTGCGAGAACGCGAGCGTCAACAGCGAGAAGTACAGTCCCCTGCGGCGCAGGATGATGGCGCCGACCACGAGCGCCAGCAGCGCGGAGAACACCGTCGCCAGCAGCAGCGAGACGAGATCGTTGCCGTAGCGGCCGAGGATGAAGAAGGCGGCCGCATAGCTCGCGCAGCCGAAGAACACCGAGGCGCCGAAGGGGACGAGCCCGGTGTAGCCGACGAGAAGATTCACGCCGGCGCCATAGAGCGTGTAGATCGCGATCTGCGTGATCAGCGAGATGGGCGCGCCGAGCAGCGCCCAGGCTGCGGTGAGCGCGGTGAGAACGAGCGCGGCGACAAACGCCGGATGGCGCAACAGAGCGAGACTTTTCACTCGAATCTCTCCCAGCGTTCGCCGAACAGTCCGCGCGGGCGGACGAGGAGAATGGCGGCCATCAGGATGTACATGGCTGCGCCCGACCATTCCGGCTGGAACTGGATGGTCATCGCCGTGGTGATGCCGACCAGGAGGCCGGCCACGACGGCACCCAGGAAGGAGCCGAGGCCGCCGATGGTGACGATCACGAAAGCCGGCATGATGGCGCCCGCCGCCATCGACGGCGTGATGGTCCAGAGCGGTGCCGCCAAGAGCCCGCCGAGGCCGGCGAGCAGGCAACCCATGCCGAACACGCCGCTAAAGACGATCGGCAGGTTGATGCCGAGTAGGCCGACCATCTCCGGATCACGCGACCCGGCGCGGATGATCCGGCCGTAAGGCGTGTAGGCGAGAAAGGCCCAGAACGCGACCAGCGTCAGCGCGGTCGTGAGCAGCACGAACATCCTGTATTTGGTGATCAGGATCGGGCCGTATTCGACGAAGCCGGCCAGGAATTTCGGCGCAGCGAAGGGCACGGGCGCGCCGCCGAAGATCAGCCGCAACACCGCCTCCGCCAGCAGTGCGAGCGCGAAGGTCAGGATCAGCCCGAGCAGCGGTTCCTTGCCATAGAGGTGCCGGATCAGGACCATCTCGACGACGCCGCCGATCGCGCCGGTCAACAGCGGCGCGGCAAGCGCCCCCCACCAGCCGAACTCCTTGGCCAGGGCATAAGCGAGATAGGCGCCGACGGCGAAGAAGGCGCCATGCGCGAAATTGACGATGCCGAGCATGCCGAAGATGATCGACAGGCCGATCGCGATCAGAACGTAGAGAAAGCCGAGCACAAGGCCATTGACGGCCTGCGACAGGATCATGTCGAGCATGGCGTCATCCGTTTTCGGATTTGGGCCGCGCGATGGCGCAAGCGGATTTGCCCGCGTCATCGCGTTTCACCCGGGGTCAAACCTCAGAGCGTGTCCATCTTGCAGGCGCTGTCGCCCGCCGAACCGAAGGCCTTGGCGATGTCGTCCGGCGTCTTCGGCAATTCGGCCTTGACGTCGAAATAGTCCCACTTGTCTGATATCTTGGGCTGAATGCCGGCAACCAGGAGGCGGCTCGTCATCTGGTGATCGAAGTCGCGATAGCCGATATCCAGGTTGCCGCGGCGATACTTCCAGTTCTCCAGCGCCCGCACGATCGCGCCGGGCTCGGTCGACTTCGCCATCTCGATTGAATCGAGCAGGCTCTTCATGCCCAGCCAGCCCATCCAGGCCTTGTCCGCCGCTGGCCTGTGGTATTTCTTCTCATAGGCCGCGGCCATCGCCTGTTCTTCAGGCGAGTTGTTCGGATTCTTGTACCACCAGGTGATGGTGTAGAGCCCATCGGCGGCTTCGGGGCCGACGCCCCACAGGTCGGTGTTGCCGACAGAGATCTCGGCGAATGGAATCTTGCCCTTCATGCCGAGCTCGTTCCACTGCTTCAGGAAAGTGGTGAGGTCGCTGGCAGCAATGCCGCCGATCACGACGTCGGGCTTGGCGGCGCGAATCTTCAGGATGAAAGACGAATAGTCCGGTGTGCCGACCGGCACCTCGTCGGCGCCGACCACGGTGCCGCCATTGGCCGTGATGTAGTCGGTGAAGGCGCGCTTGATGTCTTGACCGAAAGCGTAGGACGCGGTCAGGAGGTACCACTTCTTGCCGATCGCAGCGCAGTAGGGGGCGAGAACGCGGGCATGAACATCGACCGGCGGCTGCAGGCGGAAGGTGTACTTGTTGCAGGACTTGCCAGTGAGGTCGCCGGTGGCGGCATTGGCCGCGACGTAAGGGATCTTGGCCTTCTTGGCGACCGATGAGATCGCGAGCGCGAAGGAGGAGAGCGCACCGCCGACCATGCCGACGACCTTCTGCTCGCCGACGAGGCGCTCCGCGCTCTGCTGAGCACCCTGCGGATTGGGCTCGTCGAGCCAGACGATCTCCGCGGGCCGCCCCAGGAGCGTGTTGTTGCGCTGTTCCAGTGCGAGCATGCCGCCCTGGGCGAGATATTCCGCCTGATCGACGATCGAGCCCGTCTTGGCCCAGATCATTCCGATCTTGATCGGCTCGGCGGCTGCCGCGTTGCCGATATACGGCATACCGAGGCGCGATGCCGCGAGCGACGTTGCGCCCAAGAGCAGGCCGCGCCGGCCGATGCGCAGGCCGGTTGCCGCTCGTGTCTTCTTCAGGTCCGTCATTGTCTCACCTCCCCTTCTGACATTGCGCCGGTCATTGCCGGCGGGCCGTGCATGCGGCTCTTGGGGCTTGCCCTACCATGACTGGAATTGGATTCCAATATCAAAAATCGAAAAATGGAATCCAATTCCAATTCTGATCAGCTAGTGCTAGAAGCCTCGCCGGGCGCAACGCAAATCAAAGAGGATGCGGAATGAGCAGGGTCGCCGTGGCGGTGATTGGGGCCGGCGCAATCGGACGGGCCCATTGCGAGACGATCCGCCGATCGGAGAGCTGCAGGCTCGCGGCGATCGCCGAACCTGCCGCAGCGGGAAAGACTTACGCGGAGAGCCTCGGCGTGCCCTGGTATGCGGATGCGCGCGATCTGCTGGGTGCAATGAAGCCGGATGCGGCGATCATCGCCACGCCGAATGCGACCCATCGCGAGTTCGCGATCGCCTGCATCGAGCGCGGCATTGTGGCACTGGTCGAAAAGCCGATCGCGAGCACGCTCGCTGATGCGGCGGCGATCGCGGCTGCCTCGGAGCGCGCGGGCGTGGCCGTTCTGGTCGGGCACCATCGGCGGCACAATCCGATCACGCGGCGAGCCCGTTCCATGATCGCCGAAGGCGCGCTCGGCCGCCTGACCAGCGCGACCGTGCTTGCGACCTTCTATAAGCCCGCCGATTATTTCGAGGTGGCATGGCGACGAGAGCCCGGCGGCGGGCCGGTGCTGATCAACCTCATTCACGAGATCGATCTGGTGCGCCACCTCTGCGGCGAGATCGCCTCCGTGCAGGCTGTCGTCTCCAACGCGGTGCGAGGCTTCGACGTCGAGGACAGTGCGGCGATCCTGCTCCGGCTCGCTGGTGGTGCGCTGGTGACGCTGAGCCTCAGCGACACCGCGGCAAGCCCCTGGAGCTGGGATCTCGCCAGCGGCGAGAGCCTGAACTATCCGCCGCAGCCGGCCGCGGTGCAGACGCATTTCCTCAGCGGCACCGAAGGCGCGCTGGCGCTGCCGACGCTCGACTATTGGCACTATTCGTCGGCGAAGAGCTGGTTTGCCTCGATCTCGCGCGACTCGGTTGGCGTCGAACGCGGCGATCCCTACCTTGCGCAGATCGATCATCTGGCGCGGGTGGTCCGTGGCAGCGAGGCGCCACTGATTACCGCCCGCGACGGCATGCTGACCCTGCGAGCCACGATGGCAGTTCACAAAGCGGCCAAAACCGGTCAGATAGTGCGGCCTGATCAGGAGATGGAATTGTGAATCAGGATGCTGCCTTGATGCTGAAGAACCCGGATCCCGTCGATGCGCCCAGCGGCCTTTTGGAGCGCACGCTCGGCGTGCTCGAGCTGCTCGCGACGAATGCCCGTGGCATGCAGTTATTCGAGATCGCCGACTCGCTGCACATTCCGCGCAGTGCCACGCACCGCGTGCTGACGAGCCTGATCGAGCATGGCTATGTCAAGCAGGAACGCGAGCAGGGCGCCTACCAGCTCACCGCCAAGATCGCCTCGCTTGCCTTCACCTTCCTCGCCGGCAGCGGCATCACCGATTTCGCCCAGCCGCTGCTGGATCACCTGGCGCGCGAGAGCGGCGAGCTGGTACGTCTCGCCATGATCGATGGTCGCGAGCTCGTATGGGTGGCTAAGGCGCAGGGCTCGCCCGCCGGCCTGCGCTACGATCCGGACATGGGCCAAGTGGGACGGCTGTCCTGCTCGGCGAGCGGTCACGCCTGGCTGTCGTGCCTGTCGGACGAGGACGCGCGCGCGCTGGTCGAGAAGCAGGGCTATGGGCTGCGCAAGGATTATGGCCCGCGCGCGCCCGAGAGTTGGCCGGCGCTGCTGAAATATCTGCGCCAGTCCCGCAAGCGCGGCGTCAGCATCTGCGTGCAGACCTATACGCCCTGGATGAGCGCGTCCGCGGCCCCCATCCGTCATCCCAAGTCCAAGGAGGTGACCGGGGCCGTGGTAATCGCCGGTCCCCATATCCGGCTGACCGAGGAGCGCATGCTCGAGTTGGCGCCGGCGCTGCTGCAGACGGCGCAGGAGCTGTCGATGGCGACGCTCGCCTCGCCCGGTCTCTACGGCCGTGCCGCGCGGCCGGGCGAAAGCTTCTTCGGCTCTGGCAGCTGATCGGCGCGGAGACCTGACATTATGCAGATTCTGATCACAGGCGGCGGCGGTTTCATCGGAGCGTGGCTGGCGCGACGGCTCGCGGGCGATGGTCATCGGCTGCGCGTGTTCGAGTCGGTCGAGCGCTCGGCGCAGTTCAACGGGATTGTCGGAGCTGCCGCCGCGTCCGTGGAGTGGCGCATCGGCGATATCGCGGATGGGCAGGCGGTGCGTGCTGCAGCCGAAGGCTGCGACGGAACTGTCCATCTCGCCGGCGTGCTGACGCCGGCCTGCAAGGCCGATCCCGTGCGCGGCGCGATGATCAACCTCGTCGGCACGTTGAACGTCTTCAACGCCGCGCAAGCGCTCGGTATCCGCCGCATCGTCTATACGAGCAGCGCCGGCGTCTACGGCCCTGACGACGAGACGACGCCGCGGCCCATTACCCATTACGGGGCATTCAAGCTCGCCTGCGAAGGCAGCGCGCGGGCCTATTGGGAGGACCATGGCATCGCCAGCATCGGCTTCCGGCCCTATATCGTCTATGGCTATGGCCGCGAAACCGGGTTGACTGCGGGCCCATCGCTGGCCTGCCGCGCGGCCGCGCGTGGCGAGACCTATATCATTCCCTATATCGGCACGGCCGGCCTCGTGTTCGTCGACGATGTCGTCGCGGCCTATTACGCCGCGCTTCGCCGCGAGCCTCATGGCGCGCACGTCTTCAACTTGCCGGGCGAGGTGGTTTCGAACGACGACGTCGTCGCGGCCGTGCGTGACGTCGTCCCCGGTGCGAAGATTGGGATCGATGGTCCCGTGCTTCCATTCGCGGAGGACATCGGCGAGGGCGACTTGCGGCGCGCGCTTCCCGGCCTGCCCTTGACCTCGTTGCGCGACGGCATTCGTCGCACCATCGAGCTTTACCGGGCGGCCCCATGACGCTTCCGGTGCTCGGCGCCCACACTTTCGGCTTCGCGTGGGACTGCGTCGCGGAGGACGCCATCGAGCGGCTCGCCGCTGCGGGCTATCGCACCATCCAGTTGATGGCGACGCCGCCGCACTTCGATCCCTGGGTACAGGACGCCGCGCGCACGCGGCGAATTCGCGCGCTGATCGAGCGGCATTGCCTGTCGCTCCTGGCGCTCGACCTCGCCAGCAGCGACATCAATCTCGCAAGCCCGTCGCAACACGTGGTCGATTTTGCGGTTTCGTCTTATGTGGCCACGATCGACCGCGCCGCCGAGCTCGGCGCGCGCTGGATCTGCGTCGGCTCCGGCCGCCGGCACGCGCTGCTTGCCAAGGCCAACGACCGATTGATGGTGAGTTTTCGCGACGCCTTCGCCCGCATTTACGACAAGGCGGAGCGCGCCGGCGTGCCGGTCATCCTCGAAAACCATCCGCAGGGGCTGCTCGCCAGCGCCGCGGACATCACTCGCTTTCTCGATGCCGAAGGCTATGCCGGGATGCCGGTGATCTACGATGTCGCCAATGCCGTTGCGATTGGCGAGGATCCGGTCGAGGGTCTTAGGGCGCTGTGGCCCCGTCTCGGCATCGTTCATCTATCGGACAGTCCGAAGGGGCAGTGGCGACACGATCCGATCGGCTCGGGCGAGATCGATTTTGCGGCCATCGCTGCGCTGCTGAGGCAGCGAGCCTATGAGGGCAGGGTCGTGCTCGAGATCCTGTCGGACCAGCCGCTCAAGGACATCGACGAAGGCGCCGCGATACTCAAGCGGCAGGGCCTGGCCTTTTCTCTCGCCGGCTGATCGCGCAATGCCAGCTTCAGCTGGCAGCCGCGCGGGTCTCGTCGGAGAACAGCCGCTCGCGGAAGCGGCCCGGCGACAGGCCGACATTGCGGGAGAAGAAGCGGTTGAAATAGGCCGGATCGGCGTAGCCGAGTGCTGCGCCGATCTCGTTCACGGTCATGTCGGAGTAGAGCAGGTTGCGCTTGGCCTCCGTGAGCAGCCGATCATTGATCAGCGCCAGCGAGGACTTGCCTGTCGTCATCCGGCAGCAGGCGTTGAGGCGCGCGGCCGTGACGCCGAGCTTGCGCGCGTAGACATCGAGCGAGGGGTGATCGCGATAGTGCTTCTCGACCAGCTCGCGAAAGTGCATCACGGTCTCCGCCTCCCGTGCGCTGGAGATCGGACGAACACGCTCCTGCTCGAGCAGCCGGCGAACCGTTACTGCGAGCAGTTGCAGATAGGCCTTGATGGCGGTGCGGCGGCTAGGTGCCGACCAGACGAATTCGTGCTCGAGCGAGGCGAACAGGCCGACGAGGTCGATGTCGCGGCCGATCTGTTGCGACAGGAAGCGGACCGGTACGCGAAAGCCGTCGATGAGGTCGGCATCGTCATCGAGCGCGGATTGCAGGAAGGGCAGCGCCACGGTGATGACATAGCCGTCGGTGCCGGGTCTGAAGCGGATGGCATGGATCGTCAGCGCCGGGATGATGACCAGCGCCGGCGGCGAGACCTCCCAGCTCACGCCCTCGACCTCGATGGCGCCGCCGCCCTTGCTGATCACCAGGACCTGGTGATGGTCGGGATGCGTGTGCGTCCGGATTGTCCAATTGTGCCTGCCGCTGCGCACCGGGATCGGCTCGATATGGAGGAACGACGGTTCGACCTTCGAAGCCGCTTCCTCGTACAAAAAATAGTGCGGAATCATGCTTGCGGTTCCCTCCGCGGCAGTGGCGGTTAGTTCCGGTCGCTGCACTGCACTTATGAAAAGTACAATACAAAAAGAGTTTCGTCCATTGGCGGCGCCCGCGGTCGCGCCTATCGAGAATACGAGCCGTCGTCAGACCCAAACAAAGCAACGGCGCGGCGAGACCACGGGAGGAAACGGCAATGTCAGGACAAGCGCGTGATTTGTCGTGCGACGTGCTGGTCGTGGGCTCGGGCGCCGGCGGATTGTCCGCCGCGATCACGGCCCGGAAGTGCGGGCTCGACGTGATCATCGTCGAGAAGGACGAGTACTTCGGCGGCACCACGGCTTTTTCCGGCGGCGTGCTGTGGATTCCCGGAAATCGCCATGCGCGCGATGCGGGCGTCACGGACAGCCGCGACGCGGCGCGCACCTATCTCAAGCACGAGACCGGCCATCATTTCGACGATGCGGCGATCGATGCCTTTCTCGATGTCGGCCCGCGCATGCTCGATTTCTTCGAGAAGGAGACCGAAGCGAAATTCGTGCTGTCGGCCTATCCCGACTATCATCCGGACGTCGAGGGCGGCACCAAGCTCGGCCGCTCGGTGACCGCGGCGCCCTACGACGCCCGCGGGCTCGGCACGGAGATCCGCCGGCTGCGGCCGCCGCTCGAGACCATCACCTTCATCGGCATGATGTTCAACTCGTCCAATGACGAGCTGAAGCATTTCTTCCGCGTCACGAGTTCGCTCGCTTCGGCAATCTACGTGGCCCGGCGGCTTGCCAGCCACCTCTGGGATCTCGCCCGCTATCGCCGCGGGGTCAAGATCACCAGCGGCAATGCGCTGGCGGCGCGGCTTGCGAGGACCGTCTTCGATCTTGGGATTCCGCTGCTCACGGCAACGCCCGCGCAACGGCTGATCAGCCGGAACGGCGCCATCGCGGGCGCGATCGTCGGCGATACGCAGGGCGAGTACGCGATCACGGCGCGCCGCGCAGTGGTGCTGGCGAGCGGCGGTTTTCCGCACGATCAGGCGCGCATTGCGCGCGCCTATCCGCATCTTGCCCGAGGTGGCGAACATTTGTCGCCGACACCTGCGGCCAACACCGGCGACGGCATCCGCATGGCAGAGGTGGCCGGCGGCAGCTGCGACATCCGCTTTCCGAGTGCGGCGGCGTGGATGCCGGTGTCGCGCGTGCCGCTCGGCAATCGCACCGGCGTGTTTCCGCATCTCGTGGACCGCTACAAGCCCGGTGTGATCGCGGTGAACAGGCAAGGGCGGCGCTTCACCAACGAGTCCGAGTCCTACCACGACGTCGGCGCCGCGATGATCGCCGATGGCGCCGGCGGTAGGGAGACCGCGGCCTGGCTGATCTGCGATCACGCCACGATCCGCAAGTACGGCCTCGGCTATGCCAAGCCTGCACCAGTGCCGCTCGGACCCTTCGTGCGCAACGGCTATCTGAGCCGCGGCGCGACGCTGCGCGAGCTGGCCGCTGCGACGGGCATCGAGGCCGACGGTCTGGAAGCAACGGTGCGCGAGTACAATGAAGGCGCGGTCCATGGCATTGACCGCGCGTTCAAGCGCGGCTCGACGGCCTTCAACCGCTATCTCGGCGACGCCGAGCACAAGCCAAACCCGAACGTGGCCCCGATCGGCACCGGGCCGTACTACGCGCTGAAGCTCATCATGGGCGATCTCGGCACATTCGACGGTCTGACTACCGACCTGGTCGGTCGCGTGGTGCGCCACGACGGTACGGCGATCGCCGGACTCTATGCCGTCGGCAATGATCGTGCCTCGATCATGGGCGGCAACTATCCTGGTGCCGGCATCACGCTCGGGCCGATCATGACCTTCGGTTACATCACCGGCCGTCATCTGGCTGGCCAGCAAGCCTGATCGACACCATCCAAACGGGATCAACAACGGTCTATGCCGGAAGGCAGGACAGGTGAGGAAGAAACGACATGACCATGACACGCCGCAGTTTCGTCGGTGCCGGCCTCGCCACGGCGTTGGCGCCGCGCCTCGCCCGGGCGCAGTCCGACAACACGATCCGCATCGGCGTGATCACCGACATGTCCGGCATCTATCGCGACGTGTCGGGGCCCACGACAGTCGCCTGCGCACAGCAGGCGGCTGCCGAATTCATGGCGGCCAACCCTTCCGTCAAGGTCGAGATCCTGGTCGCCGACCATCAGAACAAGGCCGACGTCGGCCTTGCGATCATCCGCAAATGGTTCGATCAGGATGGCGTCGACGTGATCGAGAATGTCGGCAACTCCTCGATCGCGCTCGGCGCCAAATACTTGATCGAGGACAAGAACAAGGTTGCCTTGATCACCACCGCCGGATCGTCGGACCTGACCGGCAAGAGCTGCAGCGCCAACCTCGTGCACTGGTCCTGGGATTCCTGGTGCCTCGCCCATTCGACGGCGACCTCGCTCGTGCGCACCGGCGGCTCGAAATGGTTTTTCCTCACCGCCGACTATGCGTTCGGCCATGCGGCCGAGGCGGACGCGGCGAAATTCGTTAAGGCGGCCGGCGGCACCGTGCTCGGCTCGGTCCGCTATCCCTTCGGGTCGACCTCGGACTTCTCGTCCTTCCTGCTGCAGGCTCAGTCGAGCGGCGCGAATGTGATCGCCTTTGCCAATTCCGGCAATGAGCTGATCAACTGTCTGAAGCAGGCCCAGGAGTTCGGTCTGGACCAGGGCGGCGCGCGCATGGCGGCGCTGGTCGGCTATGTTACCGACGTCATCGGCATGGGCCTGTCGACGGCCAAGGGCCTGTCGCTCACCGAGACCTTCTACTGGGATCTCAACGAGCGAACGCGCGCCTTCATGAACCGGGTGAAGCCGCGCCTGGCAGCAAACGTCTATCCCAACATGAGCCAGGCCGGCGACTACGCTTGCGTGCTGCACTACCTCAAGGCGGTGAAGGAGCTCGGCGCCGAGCAGGCCAAGCGCAACGGGCGCGAGGTCGTCGAGCTGATGAAGAAGATGCCGACCGACGACGACTGCTTCGGTCAGGGCATGATCCGCGCCGACGGGCGCAAGATCCATCCGGCCTATCTCTTCGAGGTGAAGAAGCCCGCGGAGAGCACGTCGACCGGCGACGTCTACAAGCTGGTCTCGACGCTGAGCGCAACCGAAGCGTTCCGGCCCCTCGACGAGGGTAGCTGCGCGCTCGTGCGCAGCTGAGAGAGCCAACCGGGAGATCCTCCGATGACCGAGCAAGCCATTGTCGACCTGCGTGTCTACACCATCCGCCTGCGGAAGATGGCGGAGTTCATCGAGGTGTTCGACCGGCTCGCGATACCGGTCCAGCTCAAATATCTGGGGCGTCCGCTTGGCATGTTCACGAGCGCGGTCGGGCCGCTCAACCAGATCGTTCATCTCTGGGGTTTCCCCGACATGGGAGAGTTCGAGCGCCGGCACGCCGAGCGCGACAAGGATCCCGACTGGCCGGCTTACTTGCAAGCCTCAGAGCATCTCATCGTCGCGCAGGAGAACCGGCTGATCCGCAGGATCGAGCTGCTGTCCTTGTCCGGCCTCGCCACCTGAGGCGCCAATCGCCTTTCCAACCTTGGAAGCCCCGCATGGCATGGATCAATCTTTCCGCGAAAGTTGCCGTCGTCACGGGCGGTGGTGCGGGCATCGGGCGCGGCATTGCGCTCGGCCTTTCGGCGGTTGGCGCGACCGTCGTCGTGCTCGACCGCGACGAGGCCGGCGCGGCTGTCGCGGCGGAGATTAGCGCAAGCGGTGGCCGCGCGGAGTTCCTAGCCTGCGATGTCACCCGCGATGACAGCGTCGCGCGCGCCGCCGGCGAGGTGGCGGCGAAAGTCGGCGAAGCCACAATCCTCGTCAACAATGCTGGCACGATGTTGCCGGGCGGGCTCGACACCACGAGCATGGCGGATTGGGACCGCATTCTGTCATTGAACCTGACCGGTTACCTGCGCTGCGCGCGGGCCTTCGGAGAGCCGATGCTGGCGCGCGGCGCAGGCGCCATCGTCCATGTCGCATCGATCTCGGCCTCATTTCCGCAGAGCTACAGCGGCGCCTACAGCGTGAGCAAGGCCGGCGTGGCCGTGCTGTCCCGCCAGCTCGCGGTCGAATGGGGACCGCGCGGCGTACGCAGCAACGTCGTCAGCCCGGGCATGATCCGCACGCCGATGACCGAGGCCATCTATCAGACCCAGGGCGTGTACGAGGCGCGGCGGGCGTTGGTGCCGGCACGGCGCATCGGCCGCCCCGAGGACATCGCCGATGCGGTAGTCTTCCTCGCGAGCGAGCGCGCGAGCTACATCACCGGTGAGGAGATCGTCGTGGACGGTGGCTTCACCCGGACGCTGATGGGCACGATTCCGCGCCCGGGCTTCGAGAAGAGCTGAGCTCGGCAAATCGGGTCGAACGGGAGGGTGTGGTGCTGCTCGAGGGAAAGGTTGCCGTCATCACCGGCGCCGGCTCCGGGATTGGAGCGGCGATTGCGCGACTGTTTGCCGTCGAGGGGGCGAAAGTCTTGCTCGGTGATCTCGCCGAAGGCGGAGCCGCGCTTGCGGCCGGGCTTGCCGCCGATGGTCACGCGGCGGGCTTCCAGCATGTCGACGTCACCGATGAGGCCTCAGTCGCCGAGCTGATGCAGGCAGCCGTCACGCTGTTCGGCCGGCTCGACATCCTCGTCGCCAATGCCGGCATTCCCGAGCGCAAGTCGCCGATCCACGAGCTCGATCTCGTCGACTGGCGCCGCGTGATCGACGTCGATCTCACCGGGGTGGCGATCTGCAACAAGTTCGCCGCAGGCATCATGCGTGCGACCGGTGGTGGCGCGATCGTCAACATGGCGTCGATCCTTGCTCACGTCGGTCAGGAAAACAGCAACGCCTATTCGGCCGCGAAAGCCGCGGTGGTCAATCTCACGCGCTCAGTTGCGTTGACCTATGCGCTCCAGGGTATTCGCGCGAACTGCGTTTCTCCGGGCTATGTCGATACGCCGTTGCTGGCCAAGTTGCCGGAGGCGACCCGCCAGGCGATGCTGGTGCGGCAGCCGATCGGGCGCTTGGCGCGGCCTGGGGAGATTGCTGAGGTTGTGGCCTTTCTTGCGAGCGACAAGGCCTCGATCATCACGGGCGCGTGTGTCAATGCCGACGGCGGCTACACGGCAATCTAATTGATCGCGTCGCGCCGGCGTGGCTATGGCGCAGAGCTGACGATTTTGGATCAGCTTGGATTTGGCTAGCCTGAGTTAGCTCAACTTGGCCCATGATGGATTGGACCGAGAGTTCAAGTTCTTCAATAAGTTAGAGGGCGGCGTGTGCACGATGTGTGCACGGAGAGATCAACAAAAATCTACCGACACCCAATTTGGGGAGCCAACAGCGCTCCAATTTCTGGGCTGGTGACGACTGGTTTGTCTGCGGCAGTCCCGCAGACTGTCGCGTTCAAGACGTCTGGGTAGGTTCAAATCCTGTCCCGGCAACCAACGATCGATACTAAGTCGCCAAGAAGCCCGGCCTCCGGAAGGAGGTCGGGCTTCGTTTTGCCCGCAGCAAAGCTCAAGATCGCGGCCAGATCGCCATTGAGCACGATTCCTAGCTCGTTCCCGTCGGGCAGAAGCGTCACCCGCTCAACCAAGGAAGCCCATACGCCAGATACGAATAAGCAATAATGCCGGCTTGCTGCGAATTGTAGATCTGCGCGCGAGAATACTAGGACTCAGTTCTGACCTTGCGTGAGATGGACAAAGCTGAAGTCAAGATTTGCCCCGTCTTTGGCATGCTGCCGCTCTGCTTTGGTCAGGTTCACGACATCTCCTTTCGAGAACAGATCCAGTAAGAAGATCGGGACGTCGAGCGCATACGGCTCCTTGCGATGACCGTCAGCTCCAGCTCGAAAGGTGAGGACGGAGACGCAAATAGATCAGGGCGAAATTGGCACACTCAGATGGTTGGGGATCTCGAGATCGAAGGCGCGCCGGTGGAAGTCGCCTCGTGGGCCACGCGGATCATCGAGTGGACCGGTTTGGCCATCCAGTTAACCTCCTTGCGCGGCAAGCAATGCGCAGCAAAGTCCAGCTGCTCTCCTTTTTATCGTGCTTAGCTTGACCATCGATCCTCCCAATGGTGGAGGACTTTAGATAACGCTGATCCGTGCCTGGTAGTATCGGGCTGTTTCAGCACGGTGATCTATCATCTTCGCGCTGCGCCGCAGCAGGACTGTTGGCGCGTATCCAACAGTGGCTGTTGGCGCCGCGACACAAATCCGCTGGCACAAAAAATGCTGAGGCTGAAATCGCCGATGGCGCACCGAAGTTCGCCGGGGAGACGGAGGAAATGATGAGAGCCCAAGTATTGAGAGCCTACGACGAGAAACTTTCGAACGACCTTTGGGTCGGGGAAGAGAAGGTGCCTGATCCGAAGTTGACGAAATCAACCGACGTCATTGTCCGCATAGGTGGTGCGGGCGTATGCCGAACCGACCTTCACATCGTCGAAGGCGTGTGGAAGCCGCACATGGATCCGAGCGGTGACAAGCTGCTTCCCCTCATTATGGGGCACGAAAATGCAGGCTGGATCGAAGAAGTTGGCAAGGAAGTCGAGGGACTAAAGAAGGGCGATCCTGTCATCGTCCATCCGAAGATCAGCGGCGGGACGTGTCTCGCCTGTCGCCGAGGATTCGACATGCACGGTCCTGGAACGTTCCCAGGCCTCGATTGCAACGGCGGCTATGCAGAGTTCCTTTGCACCTCAGAACGCAACATCGTCCCGCTGCCACGGACTTTGGCGCCAAAGGATGTCGCGCCATACGCCGATGCAGGCCTCACCGCCTATCGCGCTGTCAAGAAGGCCACGCGTCACCTTTTGCCAGGCGAATCTTGCGTTGTTATCGGTGCGGGAGGATTGGGCCACATCGGAATCCAGTGCCTCAAAGCGATGTGTGCGGCCGACATTATTGTCGTCGACAAGTCCGAAGCATCGCTGAAACTAGCCGAAAAATCGGGCGCCGATCATCTCATGAAAGCTGACGGCAACGAAGTGGAAGCCGTTCTGGGTCTGACCGGCGGAAACGGTGCGGAAGCGGTGATCGATTTCGTCGGCGAGAAGGGCACGACGTCGAAGGGCCTGGCGATGACTCGTCCGATGGGCAGCTACTACGTCGTCGGTTACGGCGAAGACATTCGGGTGCCGACAGTCGACATGGTGATAACCGAGAAAAACATTATCGGCAATCTGGTCGGCACGTGGGCCGAACTAACCGAGTTGATGGCCCTTGCGGACCGAGATCTGGTTGAACTTGCCACGACCGAGTATCGCCTTGCGGACGCCAACAAGGCCTTGCACGATCTCAATGCAGGCGAAATTCATGGGCGGGCCGTGTTAATCCCTTGAAGGATAGCTGCATCATCCATCGCGAGCATGCATTTCCTCGCGATGGATCGAGCGAGCGGCCGTCGTCATGCCCGTGTGGTGTCGTCTGACGCCGTCACCGGAGCCCAGCTGCGTGAGATCATATGCTGGTCACGCGCTGCAACAGTTCAATCAGATCGGTTTCACACAAGCTCATATCGCAGTGCAAACACCGCAAGGGTGGAGGAGTGGTCTGATCTCCGGAGTCTCATTGTACGCCATCGTCTCAATTTGCATCGTTGTCAATCTCATATCGACAAGACCGCTTAGGAACGCTGCATGAGGTTCGTCCTCGTCAATGGCAGAACACCGTGGCTGAAGACGTTCTGCATGTCTTGCTGCGAGCCCATTCACGCTCACTATCTGAGAGAATTCAGTACCGGTCTCCCTTTCTGCGATCACGATTGCTACGCCCAGTACACCGAGCGCTGGATCGAGAAGGTTCGGCAATCAAAACGGTCGGCCGGTTTCGAGGACTATCGCTAGTCCGAATGGACCGGGCAACGAACCAGTCTCGTATGCGCGGCCTTCAACGTGAAAGACGCCTGTCGCATCGAGCGGACCGCGTTCGATTCCGAAAGCGCTCGACGTATTGCCCGGGGCAATTTCTGGCACTGTTGCAGCGCAAACATTGCGCCGCGAAGTAGCGGTCTCCGCGTTGCGCCGATTCTCATTTTGCAACTCTTGTCGCAGTTTGCATTTCCGCAGGTCGCTAACTGGGAGCCGCGAAGTCTCCGTCAGCGCCGATCCTCACCTCCGGCAATCAGAAATCAATTTGGTGGGGCAAGAGAGCGCTGGCACGCCCATTGCAAAGCTGTTTGGCACAACAACGCTGACTGCTCCGTCCGGGGCGAGCCGCGAAAAGAACGAGGGAAGGGGATGTCAAGCTGAGGGCGAACCTTGCGCGGGGTCACTCAATTGCGATCGGAGGACGGCTGGGTCCGAAGATCGCTGATCATCCCTGAGGCGTTCCACAGTCATCCTGAGACCCTTGCCGATATCAAACGTCCGGCCGCGCAAACGGTCGCGAGGTGGCCCGTAACGCACGGGTAAGCACTGCTCGGTCCGCGAAGGTCCAGGCAGGCGGAATATCGATGTGGTTTCTGACCCGATCAGGAGGAAAGACGAGATGTCTGGAACGCTAACACTCAACAAGATCACCGCCCAGCGCGGCATTTCCGTCGGTGAGGCTGCAAAGAAGATTGCAGATCTCGGATGGAATCCGTCCTACGTCCAGGAAGCGATGACCTTCCCCACCGACTACAAGATCACGAAGGCGCCCAAGGATCCGATGAAGCAGGTCCTTCGCTCCTATTTCCCGATGCAGGAGGAAAAGGACAACCGCGTCTACGGCGCCCTCGATGCCGCGCTTCGCGGCGACATGTTCCGCAACGTCGAGCCACGTTGGGTCGAGTGGATGAAGCTGTTCCTGGCGATCATCCCGTTCCCGGAAATCTCGGCGGCACGTTCCATGGCGATGGTCGGGCGCCTCGCACCCGGCGAAGATCTCCGTACTGGCTTCACCATGCAGATGGTCGACGAATTCCGTCACTCGACCATCCAGATGAACCTGAAGAAATGGTACATGGAGAACTACATCGACCCGGCCGGCTTCGACATCACGGAGGAGGCGTTCGGCAAGTGCTACGCCACCACGATCGGTCGCCAGTTCGGTGAAGGATTCATCACCGGTGACGCCATCACGTCGGCGAACGTCTACCTGACCGTCGTCGCCGAGACGGCGTTCACCAACACGCTGTTCGTCGCCATGCCGTCGGAGGCGGCGCGCAACGGCGACTATGCGCTGCCAACCGTGTTCCTCTCGGTTCAGTCGGACGAGAGCCGCCACATCGGCAACGGCCACTCGATGCTGATGTCGATGCTGAAGGAGCCGGAGAATCACCTGCTGCTCGAGCGCGACATGCGCTATGCCTTCTGGCAGAACCATGCCATCGTCGACGCGGCGATCGGGACGTTCATCGAATACGGCACCACGAACCGCGACAAGAACAAGGAGTCCTACGCGGAGATGTGGCACCGCTGGATCTTCGAGGACTATTACCGGACCTATATGCTGCCGCTCGAGAAGTACGGCATCAAGATCCATCATGACGACGTGCAGGCCGCCTGGAAGCGGCTGACCGAGAAGCACTACGTCCACAAGGTCGCCCAGTTCTTTGCCGTCGGCTGGTCGGCGAACTTCTGGCGTATCGAGGCGCAGACTGAAAAGGACTTCGAGTGGTTCGAGCACAAGTATCCGGGCTGGTATGCGCAGTTCGGCGAGTTCTGGAAATGGTACGAGAAGCTGTCGCATCGGGGTCAAACCAACATCCTGTTCAACAGCGACGTCGGCTACGTCTATCCGCATCGTTGCTGGTCGTGCCTCGTTCCGTGCCTCATCCGTGAGGACATCGTCACCGACGAGATCGACGGCAAGCTGCACACCTTCGCCCATGAGCTCGATCGGTGGACGGCCGTCGAAGCGTTCGCCGGCGAGTACCAGGGTCGTCCGACCCCGGCGATGGGGCGGTTCAGCGGCCGTCGCGAGTGGGAAAGCGTCTACCACAATGTGGACATTGCCGACGCCATCAAGGATCTCGGCTTCGTGCGCACGGACGGCAAGACCTTGGTCGCGCAGCCGCATTTGCGCTTCGACCAGAAGGAAATGTGGACGCTCGACGATGTCCGCGGCCACATCCTCAAGAGCCCGCTACAGACGCTGCGGGAGATGAGCCCGGCCGACCGCGAGAAGCATCTCGCCGAGTATCGCAAGGGATTCACTATCAATCCCTGCAACTAAGTGAGACGGAAGGGGCCGGCTGCGGCCGGCTCCTTCCCGATCGCTCCCCGGAAGATATGAAAGCGTTCGTTTGAGGAGGCCCCTATGGGCGCGCCCGCTAATGTCGTTCGCCTGCAACCGGTAGGCATAGAGTTCGAGGTCGAGGAGAACGAAACTGTTCTCGACGCTGCGTTTCGCCAAGGGATCGCGCTGCCGCATGGCTGCAAGGAGGGGCAGTGCTCGGCGTGCAAATGCGTCCTTACCGGAGGCGATGTCGAGTTGAAGAAATACTCGACGTTTGCCCTGAACGAGATGGAGCGAGGCCAGGATTACATCCTGCTCTGTCGGACCTTGGCATACTCGGATCTGGAGGTGGAGCTCCTCAACTATGACGAGGAAGTGCTGTCGAAATCGATTCCCGTCAAGGATTTCACGGGCACCGTTACGAGCGTCTCTGCGCTGACCCATGACATCCGCCGCCTCGAAATCACACTGGAGCAACCTCTGAAGTTCTGGGCGGGTCAATATGTCGACATCACGCTCCCGGGACCAGAGACGATTACGCGCTCGTTTTCCATGGCAAATTCGCCGGGCGAAAGCCAAAATCTCGCGTTCATCATCAAGAAGTACCCCAATGGGCGCTTCTCCTCACGACTCGACGGAGATCTCGCCGTCGGAACCGAAGTCGGAATCAAAGGACCCTACGGGACCTGCTTCCGACGAGAAAACAAAACGGGAGCCATGATCCTGGTCGGTGGCGGATCCGGAATGTCGCCGCTGTGGTCTATCCTGCATGATCACATCAGCTCCGGGGAAGTTCGTCCGGTGCGCTTCTTCTACGGAGCCAGGACGCAGAACGATCTCTTCTATCTCGACCATTTCGCGGAGCTCGCCGCCAAGCATCCGGAGTTCACCTTCGTCCCGGTTCTCTCCCATGCGGCCGACGACACGGCCTGGGGCGGAGCAAAGGGCTTCGTGCATGAGGCAGTCGGAGAGCACCTTCGCGGTGCGGACTATGGTGAAGACGTCGACGTCTATGCCTGCGGACCATCGCCAATGATCGAGGCGCTGACGCCAGTGTTGCAGATGAGCGATGTCGAGTCGGACCGCATCTTCTTCGACAAGTTCACGCCGGCGAACAACTAAGACGCCTCGACCGCCCAACGAGCTAGAGCCCAACAACAGGAGGAGGAAGACGACCATGACTGCCGTTCAAACCGTATCAGCCAAATCCGGTGCAGCAGGTTCTGCGGTGTTTCCGGATTCGGATAGCCGCAGATACCGCTATTTCGAGCCCCGCAGCAAGCGAGCCACGCACTACGAAGACGTGACGGTCGACGTGCAGCCGGATCCGGAACGATACCTGTTGCAGGACTGGATCATCTCTTTCCCCAACGGCAAGGGTGCATACACCAAGGACAACACGGGGGCCCTCAGCTCGAATTGGCATGCGTTCCGTGCTCCCGACCAGGAATGGGAGCGCACTCACTACCAGCGCCAGTCCAAGATCGAAGCCATGGTCCAGGCCGTGATCGCCAACGGTCGCAAGTCCGGGGCACCGAAGAGCTTCGACAAGGCCTGGATCAAGATCTTGCAGAACCATCTCGGTGCGTGGAAGCACGCCGAGTTCGGTCTCGGCACGTCGCTGATGCAGGCTCAGCGTTACGGCTACACCCAGATGATCAACAATGCGACGCTGACGAACTCGTCCTACAAGCTTCGCCTTTCACAGGATATTACGCTGTATCTCGCCGAGATCGGAATGGACATTCCGGGCTTCGACGACACGGCCGGCAAGCGCGTCTGGTTGGAAGACAAGGGCTGGCAGGGAACGCGGGAAGCGATCGAGTCGATCATGGGCTCGGCCGACTATCTCGAGCAGTATTTCGCCACCAACATCGTGTTCGAGCCGCTGGTCGGTGAACTGTTTCGCAGCGGCTTCCTGATGCAGGTAGCCTCGTCTAACGGCGACTTCATCACGCCGCCGGTGATTTCGTCCGCGGAAGCGGACTATGAGCGCAATCTCGCGAACACGATCGACCTGATGCACCTTCTGGTGACCGACAATCAGCATGGCGCCCACAACAAGAAGCTGTTCCAGGGGTGGGTGAACAAGCATGTTGCGCTCGCCAACAAGGCGGCCGCCGGCCTGCAGCCGATCTGGTCGCAGCCGCATTCGAAGCCGGTGCAGTACGCCGATGCGCGTGCGCAGTCGGTCGAACGCATCAAGAAGATTCTCGGCGAGCTCGGCCTCACCCTTCCCAAGGAGTAAATTGCAATGTCCGTCGTTTCCAGATCTGCGACCAACCAGAATATCTTCCAGAAGATGGGGGACCTTCGTTTCGAGCAAACGATTTCGCATCAGTGCGGCGTCACCATGAATGACAGCGTCGAGGCGCGCGCCATCGCCGAGTTCATGGCGAAGAAGCCGAACGTGACAGTGACCTATCAGCCGGCCCTGATCCGCATCGACGGCGAGGGAAAGCTGACTTTCAAGATGGATGAAATCAGCGAAATTCTCGGGAAGGAAATGACGGCCGAGATCTTCGAAGTTAACACCTCGACCCACTACGGACGGATGGTGCGTATCGACGACAACACGGTGACGCTGTTCGGAAACATGGACGAGGTCTTCGAATACATCGAGTGAGTCTCCATCGCCTCCCTGACTGGGCGGGGCCGCATCCCCAGCGGCTATGGCCCCGCCGCTTCTCGAAGTGGTCTCGCCCGACCACCGCGCTTCGTTTGATCGACTAGAGCCAACCAGGAATTTCCGGAGAGCAACATGTTCATAACTCCCAGCGGCGAGGAAGTGTTCGTTATCGACGGCCATACCCATTTTTGGGACGGAAGTCCGGCGAATCAGCTCAACGTCCACGGCAAGCAGTTCATCGACTGCTTCTACGCCTACCACACCTCGCTCAGCCCGAAGGACAAGCTCTGGCCGAAGGAGCAGTTCGAGAAATACAGCGCCGACCAGATGTACCACGATCTGTTCGTCGACGGTCCTGACGACATGGCCGTCGTTCAGTCGACCTACCTCACAGAGTTCTACAAGAACGGGTTCAACACTATCGATCGCAACGCCGAGATGGCGAAGAAGTACAAGGACCGCTTCATCGTCAACGGCGCCTTCGATCCACGGGATGGCGAGAGGGCGCTCGAGTACATCCACTACATGAAGGAGACGTTCGGCATCAAGGGTGTCAAGCTCTATACCGCCGAGTGGAAGGGTGACTCGCGTGGGTGGAAGCTCACGGATCCCAACGCCTATCGCTGCCTCGAGCTCTGCCAGAAGCTCGGCATCACCAACATCCATGTCCATAAGGGGCCGACGATCATTCCGTTGGACAAGGATGCGTTCGATGTTCACGACGTCGACCATGCCGCGACGGACTTCCAGGGCTTGAATTTCATCATTGAGCATTGCGGTCTGCCGCGCCTCGATGATTTTTGCTGGATCGCGGTGCAGGAGACGAACGTCTACGGCGGCCTCGCGGTGGCGTTGCCGTTCATCCATGGACGGCCGCGCTATTTTGCCGAAGTGATCAGCGAACTGCTGTTCTGGGTCGGCGAGGACAAGCTGCTTTTCGGGAGCGACTACGCGATCTGGACGCCGCGCTGGCTGGTCGAGAAGTTCTGGAATTTCGAGCTGCCGGAAGATTTGAAGCAGGAGCACGGCGTCGACCTCACCCCGCAGGCAAAGAGGAAGATTCTGGGCCTCAACGCCGCACGTCTCTATGGAGTCGACGTCGAGGCGCAGAAGGCGAAGCTCGGGCAGAAAATCCACGCGACGGCAGCGGAGTAGAGCCGATGAACGCGCTCCATCAGCATGATTGCAAGACCAATGAGGTGTGGGAGCGCCTCGCGCTGGTCACGGATCCCGAGCTGGACGAACCGGTCACCGAGCTTGGATTCGTCGAGCGGGTCACGGTCGATCATGTTGATGGAGTCGACATCGTCTTTCGCCTGCCGACCTACTGGTGTTCGGCGAACTTCGCGTTCCTTATGGCCGACGATATGCGTCGGGCGGTGTCCTCGCTGCCTTGGGTTCGCGAAGCCCGCCCGCAGCTTCGGGACCATATGGTCGCCGAGGAGATCAACCGGGGCGTCCGCGAGGGTAGGTCGTTTGGCGAGGCGCTCAAGGATTTCGCAAGCGGCGGTTCACTTGACGATCTGCGGGAGAAATTCCGCCGCAAGGCGTTCGAGCGGCGCCAGGAGGTCATGATCCTGGCATTGCGCGGGCTGGGTTATGAGGATCCCGCGATTTGCCGCATGAGTCTGAGCGCGTTTGACGCGATCAACTTCGACTCGGAAGAAGTTGCGCGCCAGAAGCCGCGCTATCGCGAGCTTCTGGTTGAGCGGCGCCTCGCCGATCTCCCGGCCGATCCGGCCTTTGTTACCTACGATGGGGCCCCCATCAAGCGCCACGAAATGGCGTCGTATTTGCAGCGCTTGCGAGGCGTACGCATCAACATGGAGTTCAACAGCTCGTTATGCCGGGGCCTTCTTGCGGTGCGCTATCTCGAGCTGGACGCGGATCGCGCGGAGCAGACGCCAGCTCCGTGCGGAGGTTGCGGCAGTGGCTGCGCCGTGCGGTCTTCCGGATCGCCTGCAATGAACAAGCATTCCGCGGCGCTTGCGTGAGGTCGCGCTGATACGCGTGCGACCTGTGGGTGCCGACAAATCGGAGCGGACATCAAGTTCGCCCGGCTTGACGACCGAGAAACGATCACGTGGGAGTGAAACGCAATGCCAAAAGTCTTGCTGCATGACATAGAAGCTCGCCGCGCTCTTGCGCGTGGAGTCCAGAAGCTGGCCGCCGCGATCGAATCGACGCTCGGTCCCAAGGGCATGAACGCGATGGTCGACAGGCCGATCGGCACGCCCATCGTGTCGCGCGATGGCGTTACCATCGCCTCCGAGATCGAATTGCCGGATCGCTTCGAGAACATGGGCGCCCAGGTGGTACGCGAAGTCTCGATGCAGACCAACGAAGTCGCTGGCGACGGTACGACGACGGCGATGGTACTCGCGAACGGTCTCATTCAAGGCGGCGTCGCGGCCCTCGAGCGCGGCGCCAAGGCGGTCGATCTCTGCAAGGGGATCGACCGCGCCGTCGAAGTCGTCGTCGAGAGCCTGAAGAGTGCGGCAATTCCGGTCTCGGACCGCAGGACGCTACAGGCGGTGGCAACGATTGCGTCGACCGACTCTCATCTGGGCGATCTAATCGCCGAGGCGGTCGAGCGCGTCGGCAAGGATGGTATCATCAGTTCCGACTACGGGTTGACCACGAGTACGACGCTCGAGGTGGTCGAGGGCATGTCGTTCGACCGTGGCTACATTTCGCATCACATGGTAACGGACGTGGAGAAGATGGAGGTGGTGCTGGAACAGCCCTACATTCTCCTGACGGACCTGAAAATCAAGGCGCCGGGCGAGTTGGCGGCGGTGCGCGCGAGGGTCGCGGAGACCGGGAAGCCGCTTGTCATTGTCGCCGAAGAGATCGCCCCGGAAGTGGTTGTCACGCTGCTCGGCGAAGGCAACCGCGGCAAGGTTCTGGTGGTCAATCCGCCCGACTACGGCCACTGGCGCAAGGCCATGATGGATGACCTCGCCATCATCACCGGGGGGCGGGTCATCGCCCGCGAACTCGGGGGCATGCTGGAAGAGGCGAGCCTTGCCGACCTCGGCACTGCGCGGCAGGTTCGGGCCAGTGCGCGCGAAACGGTGATCATCCGGGGCGGCGGGGACGATGCGGCGATCGCCGCGCGCCGACAGCAGGTGGCCAAGCAGCACGATCTGGCGCCGCCGAACATCGAGCAGGACAAGCTCAAGGAACGCCTGGCTAAGCTCTCGGGTGGGACCGCCGTGATCTTTGCGGGCGGCGTCACGCCGGTCGAGCAGAAGCGTACGATCCAGTTGATCGACGATGCGCTCAGCGCGGCGCGTGCTGCGGCCGAGGAGGGCATCGTGCCGGGGGGCGGGACGGCATTGGCGCAGTGCGCGCCGGTGGTGGTGCGCGCCCTCGGCAACATCAACGGAGACCTGGGTGAAGGCATCAAGCTGGTGCGCGAGACCCTGTCGCGTCCTGCCGCTTTCATCGCCCGAAATGCCGGCCATGATGCGGCGAAGGTTGTGGCCGAGCTGCAAAGTTCGCGGGCCGGGGTCGGGTTCGACGCTGCAAACGGCGTGTTCATCGACATGGTATCTGCCGGCATCGTCGACCCGGTCAGGGTGACGTATACCGCGCTTCGAAATGCCGCTTCCGTGGCCACGCTGGTGCTGACGACCAACACGCTGGTTGCCGATGTGCCGGAGTATGTCGATCCGACGCAGGGTCCTGCGTTGGGCGGCGGGGCAGAAAAGCTTGGGCGGGCCTGAAGCAGATGAACGCGGTTCGCGTTCCGCCAGGGCGTCAATGGCCGACGTGGCGCGCCAAATACGGCGATGGCTTGACCGTCACGATCGAATGAATGGACGGTGACAACGATCTGGAAACAGCTACAATCTTGCGAGCTTCGGCATGAGCCCGAAGGAGGCAAATCATAAGCCTCCACGGTCATCCGACCAGCCGGGGCAGGAGGAACCGGGACATGGCCTACATCATCTCCAAGCGCGACGGTCCGCACCGCGAAGAGCTCAAGGCGAAGGACTTCCTTCAGAAGAACCGCACGAAGATCAATTCGCTCGCCAATCATCTGACGCTCGGGCGCTGGCAGGAGTTGCGCAATCCGACGCCTCCCTCTGAGCCTCAGCCGTCGGGCAAGCTTTGGTCCACGCCTCGGGCTCGCCCGAGGGAGATCGAGCCCTATGTTCGGATCAGCTATAACGGCCGCGTCGTGATTGCCGATCTCGCGTCAGGGCGGCAACTCCATTTTGTCGGTGAATTGCGCGGCGGCGGGCAATCGCGACACTTCGCTCTGGCGACGCGAGAGAATGGGATCTTCGAGCCGCTCGATGTCGAATTGCACAGGGTCCTGATAGACCTTGAGGGAGTGAGCGTACCCGATGAGGCGTCGGAAGCGCGCCTGGAGCAGATCATCTCAGGTCGTCTCGGTTTGGATGCGATCTCCAGAACGGTCGAATGATCTGCGTAAGCCGAGCCGGTGAGAGCACGATCTCATTGGCCCGGCTCATGTCGTTTCTGCTGATCAAGCTGCTGTTTGCCAATATAGGTTTGGTGCTCCAATGCTGACGGAAACCTTCATGGCTAAGCCGCCGTTTTCCCTGGAAGGCTACAAAATCCCGGAGGCCGCGGATGCGGAGCAGGGACGGCCGTACGATGAACGGGAGACCAACAAGGCGTGGGAAAACTTCCTGACATTCGGAGATGCAAAGCGCGAGAGCGCTCTGGTGCGAGGCATCATCGAAGAATCATGGCAGCGCAGCATCAAGTCGGGGGTCAACGCCCATTGCAGGGGCAGCAGCTTCGTGACTTCGCCGGACGATCTCTATGAGCTGCGTCTGAAGAACGATGATCTGCTAGGCTCCAGCGCCCAGACTTTCCGCCGCGTTGCGGAAGTACTTGGCGATGCGGCCACAATGCTGGTCATCACCGACAGGAATGGTGTCGTGCTTGATGTCGGGGGCGATCAGAGGACGATCGATGCCGGGCACGATATTCGCCTCGAAGTCGGCGCCGCCTGGGGAGAGACGGTGACCGGCACCAACGGCATTGGCACGGCGCTCGTCACAGGAAAGCCGGTTCATGTCCACGCCGCGGAGCATTTTTCCGAGGGCATCAAGGCCTGGACCTGCGTCGGTAGTCCCATTCGTAGCCCGATCGACGGCAGCATCATAGGCATCATCGATTTTTCCGGCCCCCAGGCGATCTTTCATCGTCACAATGTCGCGCTGGCGGTGATCGCGGCCAATCATATTGAGCTTGCGCTCTCGGAGAAGATCCGGCTCGAAAGAATACGCCTGCTCGAGGCAAGCATTTGTCGGATGCCAGGGATGGGCAGTGCCGACGGCGTGGTGATCCTGGATCGGTTTGGTCGGGTCGTCCATCACAACGATATGGCGTCGGCTCGCTGGCGGCGGATCACGCAGTCTCGTGAGTTGAGCATTGGGTCACAGATCCTTCCAAGTCGCGAAGGCCTGTTGGGCGAAGACTTGGCCGAGGGGTTGCCCGAGGAGCTGCGCGAGCAGCGGATCGAGCCACTGATCGTTGACGGGGTCGTGAAGGGCGCAATGCTCGTGCTTGCTTCGAAGCCGCGAACCCATCCTGCTGCATCCGAGATGTCGCCGACAGCCCGCACTGCCCTGATGTCGGCAAAGGAAGCGATCGTCGGATGCAGCGAGGCACTGCTGGACGTGGTGCAGAAAGTTGAGCGGGCGGCCCTCGGCCGGACCGCGATCCTGCTCGAGGGCGAGACGGGCGTCGGCAAGGAACTGTTCGCCCGCCTGGTTCATGCCGCCAGTCTGAAGACGGGCAAGGAGCCGTTCGTTGCCTTCAATTGCGGTGCGGTGTCGAAAGAGTTGCTCGGCGGCGAATTGTTCGGGCATGCGCCGGGCGCTTATACCGGCGCTACGCGCGAGGGAAGGCCCGGGCGGTTCGAATTTGCCAATGGCGGCGTGCTCAGCTTAGACGAGATCGGCGAGATGCCGATGGACCTGCAACCCTACCTGCTCCGTGTGCTGGAAGAGCGCGCGGTGTACAGACTGGGTGACAGCAAGGCGCGCCCGGTGGACGTTCGGCTGGTGGCGTCGACCAATCGGAATTTGAAGCAGGAAGTGGCCGAGGGACGTTTCCGCAAGGATCTGTACTTCCGGATCGGCGTCGTCAAGTTCACCATCCCGCCGCTCCGCGATCGGCTGGGCGATGTCGAGATCCTGATCGATCACTTCAACAGGCAATTCGCCACGATCTACAGCACCCAGCCGCTGCGGTTCGAGGCGGCCACTATGGAGTTGCTGCGCCGCTATTCCTGGCCGGGAAACGTTCGCGAGCTGCGTAATCTGATTGAGAACCTCGTGCTGATGACGATCACCGGCATCGTCACTCCCAGGGACCTGCCAGAGGATTTCGTGGAGGTGGCGCCGGCTCAACCTCCCTCAATCTCCGTGCAGTCGGAGAATAGCGCGACGGGATCGGAGAGTGACGAGATCGCGCGCTTTGACGAGATGGAACGTCGTGCCATCGAGAGAGCCGTCGCAAACGCCGGCGGCAATATTGCCGCTGCCGCGGAAAAGCTGGGGCTTTCGCGCGCTACGCTGTACCGCAAGTTGCACCAATACCGTTCCCGGACCTAGCGATCGGGGGCTGGCATGGCGGCTGTCTGGGATGAAAAAAAGGGCGGGAAGGTCCGGCCCCCGCGGCGACGCTGGCCTCGCAGATCCTTGCGCGCGCCGACCGCGACGTCACTTTCGTGATGCGCCTGGTTGGCGAAAGCCAAAGCTTGCTGGTGCGACATTTCATCATGTTCATCGAGACCGAGCTCGCAAAGCGCGGCATGAGCTACAGCGTACATCCGCTACTGCGCCCTTTCGTCGAAACGCATGCACGCGAGCTGTCGGATTTCGTATTGCAGGGTATCGGCTTGCGGCATCAGTTCGGCCTCCAGACCATCGAGACGATGGCGGGCGATCCTGCGCGGTTGCTGAGGGTCGATTTGTGGGACTCGCTGCAATCTCACGTTAATGACGCGCAGCAACACTTCGTATCCGATGCCCGGGGCCTCCAGCGGATCCTGGATCAAATCGAATCGAGCGCATGAGTGTCGATCCGGAAGTCCTTGTCGAAATGCTGAAGGAGCGGTTGTTCGTCGTTCAGCAGATATCGGCCGCTCAATCGTGGAACCTTCTGAACCGTCAGCTTGCTGGTGGAGCAGAATTCGAGATTCAGAGGATTGAGCAGGAGATTGCGGCGACAGGCGGTTCGCATGCGTTCGCCTACGCTATCGAGGAAGCGCACGAGCGCTTGAAAGAAGCAAAGGCCGGAATGGCAACATGCGACGCCCAATGCGCCGTGCTGGAACGACGCCTTGAAGAACTCGACAGGTGTATTGCGACCGGCAGGTGAGACGACCGATGGACACGATGGAAGCTGAGACCGCTACGCTCTATGAACTGCTTGGTCGGCATTGGACCATGGGGGCGCTCGTTACGAACGCGACGTTCGACGCTGCGGGACAGGCAGTGGCGTTCGCGCTTGCAGACGGCTCTCTAGCCATCGCTCCGCTGGCCGATAGCGATCCGCCGAAAGATCGCTATCGTATGGCCTTGGACGGCGGCCGGTCGACGATCTCCCCGCGGCGGAATCCGGTCCCGCCGTTGACGAAAGTCGTCATCAGTGATGCTTCGCTTCATCTCGCCTCGATCGAGCCTTCGGGCTTCATCGCAAGCGATGGCAGCCAGTTATTGCATGTGTCGGCATCCGGTGTCACCCGACAAGCCGCGAAGCTCGGGGCACCGATTGATCTCGTCGCCCCGGTGCATGCCGGCGGCATTCTGGCTGCTTCCGGCGAGTCGGTCATATACTGCGATTCCAACGGCGAGGTCGGATGGCTTCAGAAGCGTGCGGGAGGCCGTTCATCCGCGATGGCCGTCTCGCCAGACGGTCGGAGCTTCGCGATAGGAGCTGACGGTTGCCTGCTCGTGCGTGCCTTCGGACCGCGGCCTGAGCCCACCGTCTCAATGGCCTTGGGCTCAATCTCGAGCTTGTCGTGGAGTCCCGACGGAAGCTGGTTGGCGATGTCCGTCGCAGAAGTTGGCATCGTGCTGTTGCGCCTTGCCGATGCGCGGACCGTCCGGATGTCCGGCTATCCTGCGGGCGTTACGTCTCTTTCGTGGAGTGCAGACTCGCGCGTTCTTGTTACGAGCGGGGCCTACCGCTTGATCGCATGGGACGTTTCCAGCCTCGACGACGGAAGCGAGCAGCCGACGAGCCTCAGCACCGGTCGTGGCGGATTCATCCTCGTCAAGGCGGTAGATATCCACCCCGGGCGTCCCCTGGTCGCGGCAGGCTACAGCGACGGCAGGGTCGTCGTCGCGAGGATCGGACATCCCGACGAATTGGTTGTCAAACCGCCCGGTGGGGGCGCCGTCCAAGCCCTTCGATGGTCCGCCGATGGCCAGCATCTTGCAGTCGGAACGTGCGGCGGAGAAGCGGCGATCGTGACGTTTCCGCCGCAAATCTTCAAGTAACAGCGAACCGGGGCGGAGAGCCTTGCGAGCACCAGGAGGAAATCCATGACAGTAGCACGATTGCTAAATGAAGCCGAAAGTAAGGATCAGTTCTTCAAAGAGCTGGCGGAACTATCGGAGCGCATGATCGCCGCGCACGGAAAAGAGTTCTCGATGGGCGCCTTGGTGCTGGCGGCGAGGTTCATCGTCGAAAATAGGGCGTTCGAGCGAAGCGCAGCAACACAGTGACGTGTCGTCTTACTGCATACGATCGCGGCAGCGGCGGGTGCGGTAGGCCATGGCGGAGCTATTTTCGTCAAACACGCCGAGCGGACGTGCCCCTCTAGTGCCCCTGCTTTTCCGGGGCACGTAGTCGAACTTGACCATTCCCAGCTCGATGACTTCGTCTTCATGTTGATCTAGGCCAGTCGTCTCGACATCAATCAGGATGCCAGTTTTGGTCACTTGCTCGTCGGATGGCGTGAAAGCTTCCCGACGCACCAAGCGCCGAAGCACACGATGGTCGGAGGATTTGGCCAATGCCTCGGCCATGGCGGCCAGGGGCAGGTCCTCTAGCATTGGGGGTTTCGATCCTCGGGCTACAGCTGCCCTGCATCGCGGCTGGATCTATCACGGAGGCTCAGTTGGCGCTTACCCGGAGTTATTCTTAGAAAGCGTTCTATTACGTAAATAGCTGATTTTACCGGCGCGCCGGACACGAGTCGAACGTGTGACCTTTGCCTTCGGAGGCAATTGTCACTCTTCGCGGCCAGCGTTGGAATGGCGCGTTCAAGCAAGCACAAGAGCCGGGTGTCGCGTGCTCTCACAACCACCGATTCCCGGGCGGCGCAGTTTGCAGCCGAAGGTGCGGAGGTACGATTGTCGATATGGCGGGCTCGGGCCTTATTTGCTGGAGCTAGCTCAAACTTGCCCATGATGGATCGGAGCGAGAGTTCAATATTTTCAGTTGGTTAGAGGGCGGCATGTGCACGATGTGTGCACCGGGAGATCAAGAAAAATCTCTTCACAGCTAACGTGATCAGGCCTAGGGCACCTTCAAGAAGACTCTCGCTATATTGGCGACGACTTCCAGTAGTTGCTCGACAACCCCGTGACCGACCGGGCGACAATCCCGAACTCGACACAATAGGCGCGGATCAAGCTGATGACGGCAGTCTGCTGGCGGATGAAGAGACGGTGTGCGCCCCAGTTATAGGCGTGCCGCGAGTTGCGTAGATCTTTCCGTCATCACATCCACGATCAAGGCTTCTCCGATCAATCGGTTCAGCTCTTGGATCCCTACTTAGTTCATCTGTGCAAACGTAGGCTTGCTCTCTGTGCTGTCGATGATACCGCGAAGTTCTGCGTCCGTCGCGATCAGGCTCGACATCCGCCAGAACAGATGCGCGAGCCGGGTGAAGATCAACCGCTCGCGCTCCGCGGGCGTGGCGTCGTCAGGGACGGTCACGGTCTCGAGCCCGACCACGTGGCGGCAGTCCGGCCAGATCGCGATCGATTGCGCGATCGCCGAAAAGCAGCGCGGGTCCTCGCTG
Organism: Bradyrhizobium sp. B025; assembly: GCF_042257955.1. NCBI lineage: Bacteria > Pseudomonadati > Pseudomonadota > Alphaproteobacteria > Hyphomicrobiales > Nitrobacteraceae > Bradyrhizobium > Bradyrhizobium sp. B025. The sequence goes on from NZ_CP170150.1 coordinate 3,303,330, forward strand.
TCGTCGTGCGACGCCGGAAGACCGGGATACTGCACCGGCGCGACATGGAATTTGTAGGCGCCGTGGCCGAGCCGAAGCAGGAATTTCTGGGACACGGGAATGTCATTGGCAAAGGAGACCAGGCGGGCGTCACGCAGGATGTCGGGTGCGATGGCGGCAAGATCCTGGGCGGAGAGCGCGGAGCAGAAGGCGAGATCCGGATTAAACTCGCGCAGCAGATTTGCGAGCGGGCGCTGCTGCTGGACGGTCTGGGTAAGCAGGATGATGGTCTTGAGCATGGCGCTGATGTCCGTCAGGGAAAGGGATGGCGGGCGGTCATGACCGCGTGATCGGCGGGGTGATGTGCATGCGCGGCGAAGAAATCGCGCGGGATCGACTGGCCCGGCGCAATCTCAAGGATGCGATAGCGCGCCTGCTGTGCCACCGCCCGGGCCGCACCGAGATCGTCCTTCAGGGCGCACAACGATAGCTCGAAGCGCTTGTATCCGCCGCAATCGGTTGCAAAGGCGCCGGTTACGGCCTCCACCATGGCGGCCACGGCGCGGGCGTCATTGGCCTCGATGTCGCGCAGGATCACGGCGACGCCGTTCTCGTTGGCGGCTTCCGACGTCATGACCATGAAGGCGTCGCGCGCGCCGGTTCGGCCCGCACGGCGCGCTGCGCGGGCGAGGCCGGCGAAGCCCGGATCGGGGCCGAGGCTGGTCGTCGTGGTCTGCTCGCTGTGCAGGATGGTGGCGCGTGCGGCGGCGAGGTCGCCTTTCATGGCGTGGTAGGAGCGCGGCAGCCACACCGCGTCGAGCGGCCCTTCCGAGGAAGTGAGGCTCCAGGCTTGGTCGAGCAGATAGCCGTCCCAGATTGACGGATATGACGCCGCGAGATGGTGCCAGTTCCGCAGCAACTGCCCGGCGCGCGCGGTGCGGCCGAGATAAAGCGTGCGCGCCGACATTTCCCAGCGGTTCCATTTGTGGAGCGCGACGTCGCAGCCGAGCGCCGACGGCAGCAAGGGCGCCTCGCACAGGGTTGCGCCGGCTTCGACGAACAGCAGCGGCTCGCTGTAGCGTTGCCACATTCGGGCCAGGAACTCGGCCTTCTCGAAACAGAGCACCTGTTCGCCGAGCTCGGCCGCGATCGGCTCGATATGCGAATCGAGCTCCAGCTCGTCGAGCGATCGGCGCAGGCTGCGAATGTCGTCGGGATCGCTGCCGAATGGATAATAGGAGACGATGCGCGGCCGGATCGTGGCGCCATCGGCGCTCGCTGACAGCTTTGACCAGCCGATGCCGCCCCACCACAATTCGTGCGGGCTCTCGGCGCTCGGGCTGACCGTGCCAAACTCGGTGAGTTTCGACTTGAGGAAGTCGAAGCCGGGATTTTCGCCGAAGGGAATGACGACGGCGCAGCCGGAATGCAGCGAGCGATAGAACAGCTCGGCCGCGGCACCGCTCGGCGGCTCCGTCAGGACGATGACCCCGCCGTGACGCAGCCCCTCATAGTGGCTGCCGAGCGTCGGAACGCCGTAGCGGTCCACCAGCCAGGCGAGGCGGTTCCGCTGGATCCGGCCGAGCCGGATGCTCGCCAACCGCAGGAGGTTGTCGAGCTTTGCGTGCGTGTCGTCGGTCAATTCCCGTGCCCCTTGCGTCATGCCGGCCCGTACACTCCAACGGCCGAGGGGGTGAATCCGGGCGCACTAATCGCGATGGTCTGCGTGACCGAGTGGGGTGATGGCCACCGAATAGATCGCGATCTCGCGTGCCAGCGGGCCGACCGGGATCAGCAGGCAACCTTCGTCGTCCGTAGCGTGATAGGAGGCGCCGGTCAGCGTCAGCCCCGCATAGGTCAACCGTTCCGCCGGGACGCCCGCCACGTCCTGGCTCTCGGCGGCGTCGCGAACGCTGTCGCCGAGCTGCATGGTCACACCGTGAAGCTGACCGTCGCGCGCGGCCTTTGCCAGCGGCAGCGCGATCATGGCGATGGCCATGGCGCGCGATACCGGGATGCGCAGGCGCAGTTCGCCAAGTCCGGTGCGGAACATGGTGACGGTTTCGACCGCGGCGTCACCATTCGCCTGGAACAGTCCCACCTGCAACGCGCCGCAAGGTGTCTCCTCGAAGACATCGGCGGGCAAGCGGTTCGCTCCGAACAAGGCGTAGAGATAGGCGTGCGACGGGGACAAGCCAGCAAAGCTGCCCGCAAGCCACATCGGCGGCGCGGCCGAGGTGCACGCGGCGGTTAGGCCTCGCGCGGTGAGTTGATCGCGGATGAAGCCCATGTCGAGCATCGGCGCCAGCGCGTGCGTCCCGAGGTTGATGTCGTGCTTGAGCTCGCCGAGCAACGCCAGTTCGTCGTCGTCCGGGAGCAGCAGGAGCCGCGCCAACGTCGCCGCGCTCCAGCGCGCTGCGATATCGGGCGCCGCATGGGGCTCGAGCCCGATGGCGGCAGCAATTTTGCCAGCGTTTGCCGCATAGGCGAGCGCGCCCGCCTGGATCTCCGAGGCCAGAGCAATCTGGACTCCCGGTCGCGGATTGATCTCGCGCAGCACCTGCGCGCCGTCGTAATCGCGCACCGAGCCGTCGGCAGAGCAGCAGATCTGCTCGAGTAGGGCCACGTTGCGGATCAGCATGCGCTTGACGTGCGGGGTGACCACGAGATCGGAGATGAAGCCTTTAGCGGTATCGCAGTCGGCAAGATCGTCAAGAGTGTCGTCAAGCGAGATCAAATAGGCGCCGTGCAGGCGGATCGCGATGCCCTCCTGGTCGAAGATGCGGCGCAGCGCCTTCTGGACGCTGCCGGAATAGCCGAGATCGGCCAGCACGAGATCGGTGCAGCGATCGAAATCCGGGATGACATGCCGGAGATAAGCAAGCAGCCGGGCGCGCTGGCCTGCGGCAAGCTTGGTGATCTCCCGCGCGTCCATCAGCTCGGGCAGGGCATCCGCCAGCGCAGCGCCGGTCGCGATCCCGTTGGGACATTGTGCGAAGAAGTCCGCGACTGCTGATGGCAGCACTTTCAGCATGTCGCGAAAGGTCGGCGCGTCGATCTTCAAGACTTTTCCGAGCAGGTCGAGCAGCGGCTGCATGGTGTCAGCCGAGGCGATCAGGCTGACGCGGCGGTTGATTTCGACATAGGCGGATGCGGCGTCACGACCGCTGTGCCAAATCCGGTGCGACAGAAAGCCGTCGCGCCCGAGGAAGCCGACGGCGACCCGCCGGCCGGGCTCCTCGAGCTCCGCGCAGCGATCAGCAACGAAGACGTCGAACGCCGTCATGATCGGGCCGAGGACCGTCAACCCCAAGTGATAGGCCGGCGGCCTCTCCGCGCTGCGCGCCGCCACCATGCGCCGCAGCGTACGCGCGCCATGGTCAAGCCGCGCAGGCTGCCCCGGGCACAGCAGCTCGAATATCGCGGTCTCGCGCTGGAATCTTGACGCGAGTTGCTGACCGGCCTGCGGATAATAGCGCGGGCGGATGCCGTGGCGCTTCGCGCCCTTGATGTCGGCGCGGTCATTGTCGCCGATATGAAAGGATGCTGCCGGATCAACGTTCTGCTCAGTGAGGTATGTTGCGAACAACGTTTCGCTCTTGCTGCTGCCGTGGTCGCAGGACGCATAGAGGAAGTCCCAGGACAATCCCGGACGGCAGGCGCGCAACAGGCGCGCGAGCTGGTCCGAGTTCCAATAGGTGTCGGAGATGAACCCGACCCGATGGCCCAAATGCTTCATGTCCAGATATTGCCGGAGCATGTCCGGGTTGACGCGGCAGAGCTCGAGCTCGGCCTCGAACTCGGCGTCGACGAGATCGCGCAGATGTGCGCGCTTCAGGCCGAACAGCCTGAACGGAAAGAAGGAATAGATGTCGTCGATGTGCACTTCGCTGGTCCCCCGCGTCTCCTTCGCGGTCCGGCGTGCACGTGATTCGGCCTGCATGCGATGCTGAACGAAACTGGCGGAAACATTCGGACAAGTTCTTGAAATGCCCGATAGCTCGTAAGTCCTTTCAAACACACCATCCGGCGTCGTGCAGGCGCGCATCAGAAACGTATCGAAAACATCGAACGACCAAGCAGAAACAATTTGCGCGCGACGCTGTGCGTCGACCGTTGCGACGTTCATCCCGAAATTCTCCGCCAATCGAAGCGATCAACGTGCGTGCGGACGAATTCAGGCGTGCGATGGCGAAAATAATCGATGTGCGATTCGAAATCGCGCATCTCGCGCCTGACAGAATAGAAAAATCCGCTAGGTTCGAATTGTGATTCGGCAAAAACTGCCGAGTGAAAAAGTTGTCTCGCGTTCGTTTCCACTCGGAAACAATCGATCATTCGCACGCGTGTCGCGTGATGGGTGCGATCAGTTCAGTGCCGCGTAATCACAGCGTTTTTGTGCAGCTCTGTTCGAGATGAATGATCCGCGATGATGCGAGACGATGTCGATGATTGCAGAACGAGTGCGCGCTTCGCCGCACGCCGTCGGCAATCTTTGCCGGCCGGCCGGCAAAAGCTTCCAACTAACATCTTGAAAAATAACAAAAATTATGCGCCTGGATTGTTTTCGCCTCGCGTTCAACGCCTGGAAGCCGTGTGGAAGATGCGCCGCCGGCATTGCGGGTTGGAGATTGCGGGATGAGTTTTGCGGTGGACGTTTTTGCTCGCGCCGAAGCCGAGATCGCGACGACGATCACGAGCGAAGCGAACGCACCGGTGATCGCGTCGGCTTCGATCGCGCCTGACGGCGAGCCGGTCGCGGCCGATGTCGTGTTCGACGAGGACAGCGAGCTTCTCGATCGGCTTGCCGCTGACGATGAGACCGCCTTCCGGATGCTTGTCGAGCGGCACATCGATCGTGCCTATGCGATCGCGCTGCGCATCGTCGGCAACGCGGCGGACGCCGAGGACGTGGTGCAGGACAGCATGCTGAAGATCTGGAGTCATCGCGGCCGCTGGCAGCATGGCCGCGCAAAGTTCTCGACCTGGCTCTATCGCGTCATCTCCAACCGCTGCATCGACCTCCGCCGCAAGCCGCGCACCGAGAATGTCGATACCGTGCCCGAGGTCGCCGACGGACGGCCGGATGCATCGCGCGTGATCGAGCGCAACGAGCTGAACGGCATGCTGGAAGAGGCGATGCAGCGGCTGCCGGAGCAGCAGCGGATCGCGGTGATCCTGTCGTATCATGAGGACATGAGCAACGGCGAGATCGCAGAGGTCATGGACTCTACCGTGGCCGCGGTGGAATCGCTCCTCAAGCGCGGACGTCAGCAACTGCGCCAGCTCCTGCGGCGGCACGAACGCGACATCCGCACCGCGTTTACCGACTGCTAACCATAAAATCCGGCTCTCGAAAGATTTCCCGCCTGATCGTTCGGCGCTCCTTCGTTTGAGCGGGTGGACGGGGCTGCGCCCGCGTCGTCGTAAGTCTTTCCACGATGCGGCACGTCATGCCCATCAGCACAGGAGCTTCCAATGCCCGCAATCAACACCAATACCGCCGCCAATGCCGCGGTCCGCTATCTCAACGTCAATTCCGCGCAGGAAACCAGCTCGCTCTCAAAACTGTCGAGCGGCTCGCGCATCACATCCGCCTCCGACGACGCCGCCGGTCTGGCGATCTCCACGCGCATCTCGTCCGACGTCACCACGCTGCAGCAGGCGGCAACCAACGCCTCGCAGGCGACGGCGATCCTGCAGACCGCGGACGGCGGCGCCTCCAACATCTCCGACATTCTCGCGCGCATGAAGTCGCTGGCCTCCGAATCCGCCTCGGGCACCACGACTGATTCCAGCCGCGCCTACATCAACTCGGAATTCTCGCAGCTCACCAGCGAAATCGATTCGATCGCCAGCGGCACCCGCTATTCCAGCCAGAGCCTGCTCGACGGCTCCAGCGTGTTTGCTTCCGGCGTCTCTGTCCTGGTCGGTTCGTCCGGCTCCGATACCATCACCATCACGCTGTCGAGCCTGACGGCTTCCTCGCTCAGCGTCACCTCGCTCGACGTCAGCACCCAGTCGGGCGCGACCTCGGCGCTGACCACGCTGGACACCGCCATCGACACCGTCTCGGCCGCGCGCGCCAGCATCGGCGCCCAGGAGTCGCGCTTCAATTTCAGCGCCGACTCGATCTCGACGCAGACCCAGAACCTGCAGAACGCCAACTCCGCGATCAAGGACGTCGACATCGCGGCCGAGCAGTCGAAGCTGTCGTCGGCCGAGGTAAAGACCCAGGCTGCTGTGTCGGCGCTGGCGGCCGCGAACCAGATGCCGCAGTACCTGCTCAAGCTGCTCGGCTAAGCGTTCGCGTTGATCATGATCTGACCGGGCCGGCAAGAGGCCGGCCCGGCACCTTCCAGGGATCGCCAGGCACGTGACCAGCGTCAGTTCGAGCACCAGCAGCACCAGCACGACCAGCTCGGGGGTCTCGATCACCACGAGCGGCACGACCAATTCGAGCAGCGTCGACTGGTCGGCGCTGATCCAGTCCGCCGTTGACGCCAAGACGGCGCAGGCGACGACGATCTCGACGTCGATCACCAGCAACCAAGCCAAGATCTCGGCCTATCAGACGCTGCAGAGCGACCTGAAGACGCTGTATTCCGGGCTGGCATCGCTCGCGACGTCGGTGGTCAATTCACTCGCCACCAACGCTTTCTCGACCCGTTCCGCAAGCATCAGCTCAACCGGCGACGCCAGCGCATCGTCGACGCTGTCCATGAGCATCAAGAGCGGGGCCGCCACTGGCGACCATACGCTGACCATCAGCCAGCTCGCGGTCGCGCACAAGGTGGTGGGCACCTCGCAGTCGAGCCAGACCGCCGAGCTCGGCTATTCCGGCACCTTCTCGCTCGGCCTCGCGGGCGGTTCGACATCCGATATCACGGTGACCAGCACGATGTCGCTGCAGGACGTCGTCGATGCCGTCAATGCCCAGACCTCGACGACCAATGTGCAGGCCTCGATCGTCCAGGTGTCGAGCGGCTCCTATGAGATGGTGCTGACGGGCACGGCGGACGCCGCCGACATCACCTATTCCAGCACGTCAGGCGACGATATCCTCAGCAAGCTGGGCGTAACCGACAGCTCAGGGGCCTTCACCGACGTGCTCCAGGCGGCGCAGTCGGCCGAATTCACCCTCGACGGCATCGCGATGACCCGCGACACCAACGACATTTCCGACGTGCTGACCGGGGTCACCTTCAACCTGCTCCAGGCCACGCCGGACGGGACGTCGCTGAACGTCAGCATCGAGACCGACACCAGCCAGATCCAGTCGGCGCTCGAGACCTTCGTCACCAACTACAATGCGTTTCGTGACGAGGTCATCGCCCAGCAGGCGACGGGCACTGACGGCACGGCATCCTCGAGTGCAGTGCTGTTCGGCGACGGCACCATGCGCAACATCATGGACGCGCTTCAGAACAGCCTGAACAGCACCGTCCGCGGACTGACGATGGCCGATCTCGGCCTGTCGTTCAACGAGAACAACGAGCTCGAGCTCGACACCTCGACACTGTCGGATGTCCTGAGCACCAATCTGAGCGGCGTGACAAAGCTGCTGTCGGCGCAGACCACGACGTCGTCTAGCCAGCTCAGCGTCGTCAACACCGGGACGTCGCCGCAATCCTTCACCCTGGATCTGACGGTGGATTCCGACGGCAATCTCACCTCGGCCTCGGTCGGCGGCGATTCCTCGCTATTCACGGTCAGCGGCACCTCGATCATCGGCGCGTCCGGATCGATCTATGCTGGCATGGCCTTCACCTATAGCGGCTCGACCTCGCAGTCGATCACGGTGACGTCGACGTCAGGTCTCGCCACGCAGCTCTATCAGCTCGCGAAGAACTATTCCTCGTCGAGCGGTGCGTTGCAAACCCTGATCACCAATCTGACGACACGCGACGACGATCTGCAGCAGAAGGTCGACGACATCAACAGCGCGGCGTCGACGCTGCAGTCCCAGCTCCAGACCCAATATGCGAAGTATCAGGCGGCGATCGAGAGCTCCAACAGCACGCTGACCTATCTGAAGGCGCTGCTGAACTCGTCGAGCAATTGATAGCGTGGAACCGAGTGAGTGATGATGCATAACCAGATGGCGTACTTGGCCAACCAGGCCTATCGGGGAGCGGCGACCACGGTGCCGCCGCTGAAGGCGGTGTCGATGCTGCTCGGCGGGGCCGCCACCTTCCTGCAGAAGGCACTCGTGGCCCAGGAGTCGCGGCGCTTCGAGGAAGGACATGAGCACCTGATGAAGGCGACCGCCATCCTGCGCGGGCTCAGCCACAATCTCGATTTCACCAATGGCCGGGACGTCGCCGAGCGGCTCTACCAGACCTACAACGCGCTCATCCTGGCGAGCCTGAGGGCCTATGGTCGGCCGGACGCCCGCGAGAGCTTTCGGCGGATCATCGCCGGCCTGGCCGAGATGCGCGAGGCGTGGGAATTCGTCGATGCGGCGAGCCGGGGCGGCAAGGCCGATTCGGCTCCGTCACGGTAGCGGCCGGGCGGTTTCATAGATCCCGTGAATAACCGGGGGCGAGGGGGTCCGGGCGGCTGTTTTCGCGGCCGTTCCGGCCGTGCTGGCGCGGCTTGGCGCGGATCACAGCGCGAATTCGGTTTCCGGCGCGCAAGCAATGCTTTATGACGGGCTTGGCGAGGCGGATATCCGGACGATGGACGTCACCGAGTTTGAGGATCTGATCGATCGGCTGGGCGAGGACGTCTCGCGCTGGCCCGACGATCGCCGCCTGTCCGCCGAACAGTTGCTGTCCCGGTCCGCTGAAGCGCAGGCCCTGCTCGCGCAGGCGCAGGCACTCCGCGCGGCGCTGGCCGCGCCGCCGGTGCGCGCGCCGGCGGGGCTCGCCGACCGCATCGTTGCCGCGGCGACCAAGCGCGGCACGGATGCCACCGAGGCGCTTACCGAGGGCGAGACGGCGAGGGGCTGATCGCTCGCGTCGTCGCATCGGCATCGAGATCGTCCCACAGTTCTTCATCTCTGCCTGACGTCTTCACACGGCAGATTTTGCCGAGTCGAACAGTGATCGCGCGTGTGCAAATCCGCGCCTGAATTCCCGTCCGGTCCCGTTTCATCTGCACAGAGATCAGCGCGCAACTGCTCCGTAATGCGAGCGCGCCGGTCGCCTAGAACCGGGGTGTGCGATGACCGTTTCCGCGACGAGTTCCGTCTCAACTGCAACGACGACGACATCATCGTCGTCGAGCTCGTCTTCCGCGTCGTCGTTGACGTCGAGCGACTTCCTGAGCCTGCTCGTCAGCGAGCTGCAAAACCAGGATCCGCTGAACGCGACTTCGACGACCGACTTCATCAATCAGCTCACCTCCTACGCGAATTTCACGTCGCAGCAGTCGATCAACAGCAATCTGACGTCGCTGGCGAGCTCATTCTCCAGCCTCGTGACGCTGAATTCGGTCAACTACATCGGCCACACCGTCGAGGCCAAGACCGATACGGCGTCGCTGAGCAATGGCTCCGCGACGTTCGGTTACTCGCTGTCCTCTGCAGCCTCGAACGTCTCGATCAGCGTCAAGGATTCCTCGGGCAACACGGTGTGGACCGGCACCGGCACCGGCAACTCCGGATCCAACAGCTTCACCTGGGACGGCAAGGACTCCAGCGGCAACCAGCTCTCGGACGGCGGCCAGTACACGATCTCGGTCAACGCGACCGATAGCGCCGGCAACTCCGTCCTCAACTACACGACCGTCACCGGCACGGTGACCGGCATCGACACCTCGACCTCGACGCCGTCGCTCACGGTCGGCGGCGTCTCCGTCAGCGCCGCCAACATCATCGGCGTCACGTCCTGATCTCATCCGGAGTTTTATCATGAGTCTCACCGGCGCACTTTCCTCGGCGATCTCGGCGCTCAGCGCGCAGAGCCAGTCGCTGTCGATGATCTCGGACAACATCGCCAACTCCGACACCACCGGTTACAAGACGACGTCGGCGATGTTCGACGCGCTCGTCACCGCGTCGAGCAACGCGACCTCCTACGCCTCGGGCGGCGTCACCGTCTCCGGCCGCGCCAACATCACCCAGCAGGGTCTGCTTGCAGCGACCTCGAACGCCACCGACGTCGCGATCCAGGGCAGCGGATTCTTCGCGGTGTCGAATTCCACGTCCGGCGGCACGATCTCCTATACCCGCAACGGTGCGTTCACCATCAACAATGCGGGCTATCTGGAGAACAACGGCAACTATCTCGAAGGCTGGCGCACGGACGCCGACGGCAACGTCGTCGGCAATGAATCGGCGAGCAACCTCACGGCCATCAACACGCAGGTCGCGTCCACCAGCGGCAGCGCCACCACCAAGACGACGGTCGCGGCCAATTTGCCGTCGGACGCCGCGACCGGGGACACCTACACCAGCTCGATGACGGTCTACGATTCGCTGGGGGCGGCGAACTCGATGCAGGTCACCTGGACGAAGACCGGCACCAACACCTGGAGCGCGAGCTTTGCCAATCCGACCTCCACGTCGGACACGACGACGGCGACGGGGACGGCCTCGGGCACGATCGCCATCACCTTCAACAGCGACGGCTCGCTCGCCAGCACCAGTCCGAGCCCGGCGACCGTCGTGGTGACCGGCTGGACCGATGGGGCCGCCGACAGCTCGATCACGCTCAATCTCGGCACCGTCGGCAAGACCGATGGATTGACGCAATACGCCTCGGGCGAAACCACGCCCTCCGTCAACGTCACCAGCATCGATTCCGACGGGCTGTCTTACGGCAAGCTCTCCAGTGTCTCGATCGGCAAGGACGGCGTGGTCGATGCCACCTACTCGAACGGCCAGACGATTGCGATCTACAAGATCGCGGTGGCGACCTTCGCCGATCCCAACGGTCTGTCGGCAAGGAGCGACGGCATCTATTCGGCAACCGTGACGTCGGGCAACGCCGCTCTCCAGGCCTCGGGCGAGAACGGCGCGGGCACGATCTACGGCAGCGAGCTGGAATCCTCGACCACAGACACCAGCAGCCAGTTCTCCAGCATGATCTCGGCGCAGCAGGCCTATTCCGCGGCCTCGCAGGTCATCTCGACCGTCAACAAGATGTACGACACGCTGATCTCGGCGATGAGGTAGGTGATGGGCAATGTCAGGGATCATGCCGTTGGTGAGCGGTTACTGCTGCGCCTCAAGCGACTGGTGACGCGCGCCGATGCCGCAGACCGCGCGAAGCCTGGCGGGCTGCTCGCGCTGGTCGACGATATCGAGAGCACGCGCCGCGCTCTGCTGCGCCAATGCGCGGATATCGAGGACGAGATGCGGCGCGCGGCAGCGCGAACCACGGCGATCGGTGCCTATCTCCGCGGCTCCCAGGCGGGCCGCGGCCGGCCGCAGAATTAGAAGAACGATGTGAAGGCAACGAACATGAAACAGGCAGAGCCTACCAGGACCAGTGCCGCCGGCGGCGATATCAGGATCAAGTCGCTGATTGCGCTGATCGACGTCCTGACCACCCTGGTTGCCGAGGAGAATGCGGAGCTCGCCAAGGGCTTGCCCGCCTCGCGCCTGAGGCAGGTGGACGAGAAGAACCGGCTGGCCGAGTTGTTCGAGCGGACGGTCGCCGAATGTGCCGGGGGCAGCACCAGCCTGCACGTTAGGGATATGATCCTGCGCGAGCAATTGATGGAGCGGATCCTGAAGCTGCGTGCCGCGATGGACGAGAACCTGGTGCGGTTGCGCGCGGCGATCGAGGCCAGCAACCGCCGGATCGAGGCGGTGATGCAGGCGATCCGCGAGCAGATTGCGGCGGTGTCGCCCTATGGCGCCTCGGGCCGCGTCGCCGCCGCGCGGACCGTCTCCAGCGGCACCAGCCGGCGCGCCTGACGCAACAAGGAGGCCGCCGCCGTGTCGCTCGATATCACACGACTGATCGCCTTCAGCGGGCTCTCGGCCACGCAGGTCCAGATCAGCGTGACGTCGTCGAACATCTCGAACGCCGACACGACCGGTTACACGACCAAGACCGCGAACCAGACGAGCAGCGTCACCAACGGCGTCGGCACCGGCGTCACGGTGACCGGCATCACCTCGACGGTGGACAAGCTGCTTCTGAAGTCGCTGATCGGCGCAACCTCTGAACTCGGCGCGGCCGACACCAGCAACACCTATCTGACCTCGCTGCAAAAACTCTACGGCTCGACCAGCACCTCGGACAGCTCGTCGACCGGTACATCACTTGCCAATACGCTGGCCGATCTGGAATCGGCGCTGTCGTCGCTCGCGAGCACGCCGAGCAGTGCGTCGCTGCAATCCAACGCGATGAGTGCGCTCAACGATGTGGTGAGCCAGCTCCGGGAGACCTCCAGCGGCATCCAGAAACTCCGCTCCAATGCCGACAAGGACATCGCATCCTCGGTCGACGACGTGAATAAGGATCTGCAGCAGATCGCCAACGTCAACGCCGAGATCAAGCAAGTTGCAGCGTCCGGCCAGTCGACCGCGGATCTCGAAGACCAGCGCAATACCGCGCTGCAGGACGTCGCATCGAAGATGAACGTCAGCTACTTCACGGCGTCGAACGGCGATCTACAGGTTTACACCACCTCCGGCCAGGCGCTGGTCGACAGCAGCGCGCATACGATCAGCTACACGACGGCCGCCAACGTCTCGTCGTCGACGAGTTTCGGCGCGATCTCGGTCAACGGAGTCGACATCACCTCGCAGATTACGAGCGGCGACATCGGCGCGCTCGTCACCTTGCGCGACAAGACCTTGCCGGCCGCGCAATCCCAGCTTGACCAGCTGGCCCAGCAGTTCACTTCCGCGCTGAACAGCGTGTCCAACAGCGCTTCGTCGGTGCCACCGCCAACCAGCCTGACTGGGACCACGGCGGTTGCGAGCACGGACGCGCTCTCGGCGACCGGCACGGTCCACATCGCCGCCACCGACCAGAGCGGCAATCTCGTGTCCTATGCCGATCTCGACCTGTCGTCCTACGCAACGGTTGGCGATCTCGTGACCGCGATCAACGGTATTTCCGGCCTGTCGGCATCGGTCGATTCCAACGGTCATCTGACGATCTCAGCCACCGGTTCCGGCAACGGCGTCGCGATCAACGAGATGACGAGCTTCGTGGGCAGTTCGGGCGAGGGATTGTCTGATTATTTCGGCCTGAACGACATCGTCACAGGAACCAGCGCTGCCGACATTGCGGTCAAGAGCAGCTTTCTCTCAGGCAGCTCCGAGCTGCCGCTCGCCACGCTGGATTCGTCATCGACGTTGACGGTCGGCAGCCGGGTGCTGTCGTCGGGCTCGGCCACCGTGGTCAACAATCTCTACGACACCCTGACGGGCTCGCGGAGCTTTGCATCCGCGGGCGGCCTCGCCGAATCCACCGGCTCCTTCGCCGACTACGCCGCCACGATCGTCTCGGATGTCGCAAGCAAGGCGTCGCAGGCCTCCTCTGCCTATACGGCGAAGGAGACCGCGCAATCGACCTATGCGGATTCGCTTTCCTCGCAGTCGGGCGTGAACCTGGACGAGGAATCGGCGCGGCTGAGCACGCTGCAGAACAAATATTCCGCGGCCTCGGCGCTGATCCAGGCCATCAACACGATGTACTCGGCGCTGCTCAACGCCGTGCAGTCGGGCTGAGGCGGGAGGGTACCGATGGCAATGCGGGTGGCGACCTTCGCGCAGACCAACACCATGATCTCGGATGCGCTGCGCATTCAGTCGGTGATGGCCAACGAGCAGATCCAGGAATCGTCGGGCCAGATCTCGAGCGACTTCGGCGGCTACGGCTCGACTGCTCAGCACGTGGTCAATCTGCAGGTTTCGGTGACGCGGGCGCAATCCTATGTCGACGCCGCGACGCTCGCCGACAGCCGGGTGCAGGTGATGTATTCGGCGGTGGGATCGATGACCGACATGGTCACGCAGTTGCGCTCGCAGCTCAGCGCCGCCTCGACCGGCAGCTCGACCGAGGCGAATTCGGCGATCGCCACCGCGCAGCAATATCTGGAGCAGATGGGGTCGCTGCTGAACACGCAGTATGACGGCCAGTACGTCTTTGCCGGCGGCAAGACCGAGACGGCGCCGGTGGATATCACGAGTTTTGCCACCGGCACGGGCTCCGCCGCCACCGCGGACACCTCCTATTACTCCGGCGACGGCGAAATCGCGTCGGTCCGCGTCTCGGCCGACCAGGCCGTGTCCTATGGCGTCACCGCCGACAATTCGGCGTTCGAGGAGGTGATGCGTGTCCTGAAGTTCGTGGCCAACAGCACCTCGCTGTCGTCCTCCGACATCACCCAGGCGCTCGACCTCGCGAGCACGGCGCTGGACGACACGGTGGCGGTGCAGGCCAGACTCTCCGGTGCGGCCTCGCAGATCGAAACGGCGAGCACGCGGCAGAGCGACTACAAGAGCTTTGCCGAGACGCTGTCGAGCGACCTGACCGGCGTCGACGTTGCCGCGATCACCGCGCAGCTTTCGACCTATCAGTCCCAGCTCACCGCCTCCTATTCCGCGCTCGGAAAGATCCTGAGCATGAATCTCGCGAGCTATCTGAAATAGATGCGTCGCCGTGTGCCCGGTCCAGCGAGCGGGAGCGTGCCCGGCGGCTATTGGTCCCAAGCTAGCGACCAGCGATTCAAGATCATTCAGTAGTTGAAGAGGCGAACGATTTGGCGCCGGGGATAAAACTGTGCTGCTGTGGAGCGAAAAGTTGAACGTAACGAATTGCACATAATTAAAGAAAGCCGAAATCAGCCTCCTGCGCCAACTGAGTGAGCTGAGATCGCGAAAGTGGCGGCAGTATGACAGCTTGTTACTCGTCCGCAGACGCTTGGCATCGGCGTTCAGACAGCACAATAACCACCTTGAGGCCGTGAGGCTGGTTGTCCTGAAGCGACAGGGATCCGCCGTGTGCCTCGACGATACTGCTGGCAATCGACAGTCCGAGCCCGAAGCCGCTGGTCTCGTTCATCGTGCGGGCGTCGTCACCCCGTACGAACGGCTCGAGCATCGCGGCCTTCTTGTCGTCCGGGATTCCAGGACCATCGTCCGAGATCTCGATGGTCGTGACCGCGTTTGCGACGGACAGGGCGACGTTCACTTCGCTGCCAAAGCGAACGGCGTTTCCAATCAGATTGGCGAGCGCCCGCCTGATCTCATCCGGCTTGACCGTGAGCGTGAGCCGCGAGGGGCCGTGGTAATGGACCGCGTGACCGCAGTCCGCAAATTCCTCGCATACCATCTGAACGAGTGCCGCGATGTCCACCAGCGTGGGCCTGGCGCCGCTGCCGCCACGCAGCAGGATGAGAACGGATTCGAGCATCGCCTGCATCTGGTCGAGGTCGCGCAGCGTCTGTGTGCGCTGGGTGTCGTCCTCGATATATTCGGAGCGCAGCCGTAGCCGCGTGATGGGTGTGCGCAGATCGTGGCTGATCGCGGCGAGCATCCGGGTCCGGTCGTTCATTAGCGACGTGATCCGGTTCCGCATCAGGTTCAGTGCCTTCGCCGCCGACCTGATCTCCTCGGGCCCGCTCTCGGGGAGCGGTGCCGAGGACCGGCTCAGGCTGAAGCTCTCGGCTGCCCTGGCAAAGGCCGATAGGGGCGCGCTGAGCGCCCGGCCGGCCCATACCCCGAGCAGCGTAATGCTGATGACCAGGAACAACAGCGTGCTTGCCCAAAGGCCGGTGATAAATCCGGGAATGCTCGGCGTCCTCACTGTCGCATCGAGGACTTCGCCGTCCCCGAGATCGAAGAGGACGCTGTCCTGTTCGGGCGGACGTCGCTGAACGATCTGGACGCGGCCATCGAACGGTGAGGGGATGGCCGTCGTCGGAGTTGCGGACGCGCGAGGCCCGCCCTCCGTCAGTCGAAGTTGCAGGTCAGGAAGGCCGCGACCGATATTCTCAACGAGAACGCGACGTTCGTTTCGCGGCGTCTTGTCGAGAATTCGCACAATCAGCTCGAATTGCTGCAGTGGCTCGTCGGTCAGCAGGCTGGGCTTGGGCCGGCTCACCAGGACATAGCCGGCGATCAGCGCGTGAATCAGCACGAGCGTTGACAGGATCAGCGCGGCGATCTGGCCGCTGATTCGTCGCAGGGTAAAGAGCCTTACGAGCTTGCGGAGCCGGCTCACGCTTCGTCCACCCGCGGCGTGAAAATATAGCCGCCCGTTCTGACGGTCTTGATCATCGAGGTTCCTTCGGTCCTGTCGAGCTTGCCGCGCAATCGGCTCACGAGCACGTCGATGCTGCGCCCGAAGGCGCCGCCCGGCCGCCCGCGCGTCATGTTCAGGAGCGTGTCCCGGCTCAGGATGCGGCCGTGGCGCTCGCAGAAGGATTGCAGCAGGTCGAATTCGGCGCTCGTCAGCGGCACCTGCGCGCCCTCCGGGTCACGCAACTCCCGCATTCGGGAATCGATGATCCAGCCCTCGAATCTCAGGCGGGCCGAGGTCTTTGCCGCGGGCCCCGCCGATCCGCCCAATTGCCGCCGGAGCACGGCGTTGATCCGCGCCAGAAGTTCGCGCGGATTGAACGGCTTTGGCAAATAGTCGTCGGCTCCCATTTCGAGACCGAGGATCCGATCGACGTCGTCGCCCTTGGCGGTCAGAATGATGATGGGCGTCGTGGTATCGACGCGCAGGCGTCGACACAGGCTCAGGCCGTCCTCGCCCGGCAGCATGAGGTCGAGCACGATCAGGTCGACGCGGTTCTGGCTGATGTAGCGGTCCATCTCACGCCCGTTCGCGGCCATGCCGACGTTGAACGAGTTCTCACGCAGATAGCGTGCGACCAGATTTCGTGTCTCTTGGTCGTCTTCGACTATGAGGATGCTCTGGGTGCTCATGGCATGAATGGCGATGTTGCTTGGCGTCGATGCGGGCGGCCGGTCGGTGCCGGAAGACCGCGTTCGAGCCAAACTACCACACGCGGCGAGGGTTTTAAGGTCATTCACGGCTGAGGGCTACCACCGGATCGAAGGATGCGGCGCGCCGCGCCGGGAAATAGCCGAAGAAGATCCCGATCGCCGTCGACGTCAAGAAGGCGGCGCCAATGGAGAAGGTCGAATAGGAGACCTGGAACCCCGGCAGGAGAAGGTTGAGGAGCGCGCCCAGCGCGACTGCGATCAGGATCCCTGCGATCCCGCCGAGCGACGAGATCAGAGTCGCCTCAACGAGGAACTGCTGGAGGATGTCTTCCCGTCTTGCGCCGACGGCCATGCGCACGCCGATCTCGCCGATCCGTTCGGATACGGACACCAGCATGATGTTCATTACACCGATACCCCCGACGACGAGCGAGATGACGGCGATCGCCGCCACGAGGAAGGCGAGGGTCTGCGTCGTGCTGGTGATCGTGCGGCGGATGTCGTCGGTATTGAGGATCACAAAATCCTTGGTGCTGTGGCGCCGCGTGAGCAGCGTGGTGACCGCCTCCTGCGCAAGGTCGGTCGAGACCTCGTCGCTGACGCGCAGCAGGACGCTGCGAAGGGAGCGATCGCCGGTGAACTGGGCCTGCACGGTCGTGTAAGGAAGATAGACGGAGAGGTTCTGGTTGGAGCCAAAACCGCCCTGCTGCTGGGCGATCACGCCGACGACGCGGCATGGCACCTTGCCGACCCAGATCACGCGGCCGATGCCGGCGTTCTGATCGTCGGAGAAGAATGTCCTTCTTGTGTTGTCGTCGATGACGGCCTGACGCTCGATGTTGCGGACGGCGACAGCGTCGAACAGCGCACCCGCCGCGATCTTGGTGCCCTTGACCTGGAAGTAGCTGCGGTCGACGCCGTTCACCAGCACGTTGGATTCGCGGTCGCGGTAGCGCACCGTCGTGCTGGTCGAGACGGTCGGCGTGACGCCGGCGATGAAGGTCTGGCGGTCCAGCGCACGGGCGTCGTCGAGGACCAGCGTCTTGATCTTGCCGGCTCGGGCGTCGCCAAAGTCCTTGCCGGGAAACACCTCGATCGTGTTGGTCCCGAGGTTCGAGATGTCGGACAGCACCTTGTTCTGCGAGGCGTTGCCGAGCGCGACGACGGAGGACACGGCCGCGATGCCGATGATGATGCCGAGCATGGTCAGGAACGAGCGCAGCCGGTGCGCCGCCATCGAGAGTAGGGCCATCCGCAGCGTCTCCCGGAAGCGGAAGGCGAGGCCGGACCAACGGCTGGACCTTGTGTCAGGCTTGTCAGCGGGGAGGGAGGCAGCCGCCGTCGCCACGGCGGCGTCGGTGCGCTTGTCCGAAACAACAAGACCGTCGCGCAACTCGATGACGCGGTTGGCACGCTTGGCGACCTCGGGATCGTGCGTGACGATGATGATCGTCTTTCCCTCGCGATGCAACTCCACCAGGATTTTCAGGACCTCTTCGCCGCTGCGGCGATCGAGTGCACCGGTTGGTTCGTCCGCGAGTACGACCTCGGCCCCGTTCATCAGGGCGCGCGCGATCGAGACCCGCTGCTGCTGGCCGCCGGAGAGCTGGTTGGGCCGATGACCGCGCCGCTCGGCCATGCCGAGCCGGGCCAGCAGGCGTTCGGCCCGCGCCTGCCGTTCGCTCGCGGTATCGCCGGCATAGACCGCGGGGATCTCGACATTTTCGAGCGCCGGCAGTTCGGAGAGCAAATGGTAGCGCTGGAAGATGAAGCCAAAGTGCTCGCGGCGCAGCGCGGCCAAGGCGTCGGCGTCGAGCGCCGCGACGTCCTCGCCGGCGACGCGATAACTGCCGGAGGTCGCGTGATCCAGGCAGCCCAGGATATTCAAGAGTGTCGACTTGCCCGATCCGGAGGAGCCGATGATGGCGACGAGTTCGCCGCGATCGATGTCCAGCGTCACGTCCGCGAGCGCGGCGACCTTGGTGTCGCCGGTCATGAACTCGCGGCAAATGTGGCTGAGCGCCAGAATCGGTTCGGTCATGTCACGATCCCGCTGGCGGGCCACCTTGCGGGAAGCCGCGGGAGGTCGGCCCACTGTTCGACGATTCTCCGGTGATGACGTGCTCGCCCTCGCTGAGGCCGGACTTGACTTCCACGGTGGTGCGATCGTTGAGCCCGATCTTCACATCGCGCTGGCGGACCTCGCCGGATGTGTCCAGCACGCGAACGGTGTTACGGCCGTCAGGCTGCCGCGTCAGCGCCAGCGCGGGGATCGTCTTGGTGCGCTTGGACTCGCCGATGACGATATGGACCTCCGCGGTCATATAGGTGCGCAGCCGCAATTCGCGGTTCGGCACCTTGAACACGCCGATATAGTAGATGGCGGTGCTGGTGGAACTCGACGACGACGAGCTCGACGTCGAACTCGTCGAGCTGGAGGAGAAGCTCGAATCGCTCTTGATCGATTCCGGCGCCGGCTCGATCTGCTCCAGTGTGGCCTCGTAGCGGTGGTCCTGGTCGCCGAGGATGGTGAAATACACCGCCTGTCCCGGCTGCACCTTGACGATGTCGGCCTCCGAGATCTCCGTGCGCACGGTCATGGTCTCGAGCTGGCCGAGCACGACGATGGTCGGTGCCGACTGCACCGCGTTGACGGTCTGTCCTTCCTGAGCCACGGCGGCAAGAACCGTTCCGTTGATCGGGGCGGTGATACGGGTGTAGTCGAGATTGACCCTGGCGGTCTCGACCGCCGCCTGGGCGCCCGCGATCAGCGCCTCCAGCGCCGCGATCTGCGCGCGGGTCTGCTTCGCGGTGGCGTCGGCGTTGTCGTAATCGCTGCGGGAGGTCGCGCGCTGCGCAAGGGTGGCCTGCTGGCGCGCCAGATTGGCCTCGGCCAGGACCAGCGTCGCTTCCTTCTCGACCTTCTGGGCGCGATAATTGTTCAGCGAGGCCTCCGAATTGCGAAGGTCGTTCTGCTTGGTGACGGGGTCGATCTGGGCGATGACGTCGCCCGCCTTCACGGTATCGCCGACGCGCACGTTCAGGGACGTGATGCGACCGGACACCTGGGCGCCGACCGCCGTGAGCCGCAGAGGTTTCAGCGTTCCGCTGCCGAGCACTTCCTCCCGCAGGTCGCTGACCGTCACCGGTGCGGTGATATACGCCGTCGTCTTCGCCGATCCGCTGCGGAAATGCACGGCGGCGGCGACGCCGATCGCGGTGAGGAGGCACGCCAGCACGAGCCATGTTCGCGATCCCCTGGCAAGGATGTTCATCGCAGGGCCTCCCGGGCGTGCGGCCCCGTATTGGCGTCGACGATCAGCGGCGTCGCGGCATCGACCGGATCGACCCACCCGCCGCCGAGCGCCTTGGCCAGCGTGACATAGTACTTGGCGATGGCGACCTGGCTTTGGATCAGCGAGTCTTCGGCCGAATAGAGCGAGCGTTCGGCGTCAAGCACATCCAAAAAGTTCGACGATCCGGTCTCGAATAGCGAGCGCGAGAGCCGTGCGGCCTCACGATAGTTTTTCGCCGCTTCCGCTAGCTTGCCGGCGCGTGCCTTCTCGCGCGAGAGCGCCACCAGCGCATTCTCGACGTCTTCGAGCGCGGACAGCAGGGTCGAATGGAAGGTGGCAAAGGCCTGGTCCCGCTGCGCCTCGGCGATCCTGACGGTCGCGTAGCGCTTACCGGCGTCGAACACCGGCACGGTGATGGAGGGGCCGACCGACCAGCTCACGCTGGAATATTTGGCGAGGTCGCCGGCGCGAATCGCCGATGTCCCCACCGATCCCGTCAGCGAGATGCTGGGATAGCGGTCGGCTTCGGCGGCGCCGATTTTTGCGGTGGCCTGCGCAAGCTTGCGTTCGGCGCTCGCGACGTCCGACCGGTTGGTCAGGAGATCAGCGGGAACTCCCGTCGGTAGCGGCATGCGCGGCGCGGGGACCGGCGCCGATTTTGCGAAGAGGCCCGATACTGCAGTCGGAGCGCGGCCGAGCAGGATGCCGAGGCGATGCGTATCGGCGGCGAGGGCCGCCTCGTAGGTCGGAATGTTGGCTTCCGTGCTGGCCGCCTGGGCCGAGGCTTTGGCGAGATCGACGGCGGTGGCGCTGCCGGCCTCGTATTTCGTGCGCGTTAAACGCTCGGTGTCGCGCTGCGAAGCGGCCGTTCGCCTCGCGAGCGCGATGCGCGCCTGATAGCCGCGTGCATCGACATAGTAGGCGGCGACGTCGCCGAGCAGGGTGACGAGGCTATATCTCAGCTCGTCTTCGGCCGACTGTTCGGAGCGAATCGCGGCCTCGATGTTGCGCTGTGTGCCGCCGAACAAATCGAGCTCCCAGCTCGCGTCGAAGCCGGCCTGGTACAGGGTGTAGGGGGAGGTTCCGATGTCGACGCCGGTCGAGCCGGCGCTGCTGCTCTTGTTGTCAGTCATCGAACCCGACCCGGTGACCGACGGAAACAGGCCCGCTGCTGCCTGCGCAACGGTGGCGCGCGCCTCGCGCACCGTAGCCTTTGCTTTCGCGACGCTCGGATTTGCCTCCACGGCTTCGTCGATGAGCCGGGTTAGCAGCGAATCGCGCAAACGCAGCCACCACCGTCCGAGGTCGCCCGTCGTCTTGGTACGCGGAGGCGCGTTGGTCCATTGGGTCGGCAATGTCAGGTGAGGCGGCCCCATATAGTCCGGCCCGACAGCGCAGCCGGCGAGCAGGCTCGAGGCGATCAGGGCGACGCATAGGCGGTTCGTCGACGAGAAGGTGCGCTCGGGGCACGCGCCCTGTTGATGCCGCTCCTTCTTCGAGGGCAAGTCTGCTGCGGTCGGCTGAAATGGCATCGAAACGGTTGGAGTCCATGTCGTTTGTATGCGGACAGAAATCGAACCGCATCTCGGCCCTCGAAGAGCGAGCCCGGCCTGTCGCCGAGCCGGAATAGGGGCCAGTAGCATGGGCACTATGGCGTTTCAGCAGACGGAATGTTGCTGAATGTAAACAGCGGTTGCAGTTTGTACGGACCGAAGTGAAGCGCACTTTGGCGTCGCCGGCTCCTGCTGAATCGCCGTCTAGAACGGAAATCCCGACGAGAGACCGCCCATGTCGGAAGCAGGGTAGAGCGGCTGCCGATCGAGGGGACGGTTGTTGTTCTGTCGGGCAAACGAAGTGCCGGGAGGAAAGGCGTAGTCGGTGAACTTGCGCTCGCCGGGAAGCACCTCGGTCCCGCCATCCAGCCAGGATCTCTTGGTGACATAGATGCGCGTGTGCGGGCTGGCCTGGTACGAACGGTTGGGCCCGCGAGGACCATAGGCGTAGACATCGGCATTCTCCCGCTGCTTTCGCCCGGCCGCCGCCGCGCCATCGATTGCGATGAGCGATGCGATCAGTGCAGCGAATAGGACCGAAACTGTTCTTGGGCGCGCGATCGAGATCACGTCTGTCTCTCCGGAATTGACGAAGCCTTCGCGGCCTCTCGCACCGGCCAGAGGCCAAGTAAATCGCTCACTTGTTGCGGGACGTTGCCCGTTCGAGCCGATGGGCAAAGCGCGAAGGCGCGCTTCGCAGAGGTTGCTGCCGCAGAAGTTCGATTGAGTGCTGTCTTGCGGGCTGTTCGGGCGGGTCTATGCCGGCGATGAATTCAAATCGTCAGCAACGATCGAGCAACTTTCGAGCCACACCACCGCCACAGCGGTTTCGTCTCAGGGCGATGAGTTGCTTGTGAGGTGTGGAATGAAGGTTTGGCAGAACGGGGTGATTGCAGTAGTGATCTGCGGGATCACGGTTGCGGCCTCCATTGTCGTGGTGGGGTCGCCGACAGACGCGGTCGCTCAGGTGTCGCAGGGCATCGTCGTCGAAGGTAACCGCCGCGTGGAAGCGGAGACCGTTCGTTCCTATTTCAGGAGCGGTCCGGACGGGCGGCTCGACCAGGCGGCCATCGACGACGGCCTGAAGGCGCTGATCGGCACGCGGCTGTTCCAGGACGTCAAGATCAGGCGCGCCGGCGCGCAGGTCGTGGTCTCGGTGGTGGAGAACGCGGTCATCGGCCGCGTCGCTTTCGAAGGCAACAGGAAGATCAAGGACGAGCAGTTATCCGCGGAGGTGCAATCCAAGCCGCGCGGCGCCTTCTCGCGTGCGATCGTGCAGTCGGACACGCTGCGCATCGCCGAGATCTATCGACGCTCCGGCCGTTACGACGTGCACGTGACGCCCGAAATCGTCGAGCAGCCGAACAACCGCGTCGATCTCGTTTTTACGATCGCGGAGGGCGCCAAGACCGGCGTCAAGTCGATCGATTTCATCGGCAATGTCGGCTATTCGGCGGCACGGCTGCGCGACGTCATCAAGACGCATGAGGGCAATCTGCTGAGCTTCTTGGGCAACAACGACGTCTACGATCCGGACCGGATTGAGGCCGACCGCGATCTGATCCGTCGCTTCTATTTGAAGAACGGCTTCGCCGATGCGCAGGTCGTTGCCGCGCTTACCGAGTATGATCCCGGGCGCAAGGGTTTTCTCGTGACCTTCAAGATCGAGGAAGGCCAGCAATATCGCGTCGGATCCGTCGATTTTCGCTCGACCGTGCCGGGTTTCGATCCGGCCGCGTTGCGCAGCTATTCGCGGGTCAATGCGGGTTCACTCTACAATGTCGAACTGGTCGAGAAGTCGGTCGAGGATATGCAGATCGAGGCGTCGCGCAGAGGCTTTGCCTTTGCCGTCGTGCGTCCGACCGGCGACCGCAACTTCGAGGCCCAAACAGTGTCCGTTGTCTTCTCCATCGACGAAGGGCCGCGCACCTACATCGAGCGGATCAACGTTCGCGGCAACACCCGCACGCGCGACTATGTCATCCGCCGCGAATTCGACCTCTCCGAGGGCGATGCCTACAACCGCGCGCTGGTCGACCGTGCTGAACGGCGGCTGAAAAACCTCGACTTCTTCAAGTCGGTCAAGATCACCACGGAGCCGGGCTCTTCCAGCGACCGCGTGATCCTGATCGTCGATCTCGAGGAGAAGTCAACCGGCGATTTCTCGATCTCGGGCGGTTACTCGACCTCCGACGGCGCGCTGGCGGAGGTCAGCATCTCCGAACGTAACCTTTTCGGGCGCGGGCTCTACGGAAAGGCGTCGGTGACCTACGGCCAATATTCCCGGGGCGTGACGCTCTCCTTCGTCGAGCCCTATTTGCTCGAGCAAAGGATCGCGCTTGGGCTCGACTTGTCCTATCGCCAGCAAAAGGCGAACAGCTACACCAGTTACGGCGTGACCACGCTGGGGCTCTCGCCGCGCGTTGGCCTCGCCTTGCGCGAGGATACGTCGCTGCAGTTGCGCTACTCGCTCTACCAGCAGCGCATCGAGCTTTCGAGCGCCTACAACAACTGCAACAACAATGCGTCGAATGCCTCGCTGGCCTACAATCCGACGCCCGCCTACATCAAGAACGTGCTTGGCGGCGTTGATCCCGTCTATTCCAGCGACTCCTCGTATTACGGCTACGGCTGCTATGGCGACGGCGAGTCGTCGTTGCCCGTGCGCAAGGAGTTGTCGGACGGCGCGTCCTCGACATCGGCCGTCGGCTACACGCTGACTTACAATACGCTCGACAACAACAAGAACCCGACGGACGGACTGCTGATCGACTGGCGGCAGGATTTTGCTGGAGTCGGCGGCAATGTCAGCTACCTCAAGACCGCCGTTGACGGAAAATACTACGCGCCGCTGGTGGCTGAGATCGTCGGGCTCCTGCATCTGCAGGGCGGGGTGCTCAACAAAGTCGGCGACAAGGATCTCCGCATGCTGGATCACTTCCAGATGGGTCCGAACCTCGTCCGCGGCTTCGCGTCCAATGGCATCGGCCCGCGCGACATCTCCTACGCCAGTTTCGGTGCGACCGGCGATGCGCTCGGCGGAACGAAATACTGGGGTGCATCGGCCGAACTGCAAATGCCGTTCTGGTTCCTGCCGAAGGAGGTGGGGCTGAAGGGCGCGGTCTATGCCGATGCGGGCTCGCTTTGGGATTATCAGGGGCCGACGTCCTGGAGCGCCACGGGCGAGGTCAATTCGGCGGCGTGTCCCACCTGCGGGCTGCAATACGACGACAGCAAGGTCATCAGAAGCTCCGTCGGCGTCGGGTTGATCTGGCAATCGCCCTTCGGTCCGCTGCGCTTCGACTACGCCATCCCGCTGACCAAGGGAAAATACGACACCGTCCAGCAGTTCAGATTCGGGGGAGGGACGTCGTTCTAAGCTGCAACATCGTCGCGTTCGGCCGGGCTTCGGCTGGGCAAATGTTTCTGTACTTGCGAAAGCATTGCGCGATGTTTCCCGAGAGGTGTGGACGCTTGAGAGCACGAAGGCTTGTGGCAATCTGCGGCGGAAGTCGCGAGGAGTGACGACATGCGTAGACTGACCTTGGCATTGATGATCGCGTTCTGCGCGGCGAGCGGCGTTTCGGCCCAACCGTTCCCGCCGCCGCCTCCGCCGCCTGGCCCGCCCGGCTTCGGATCGCCGCCGCCTCCACCGCCGCCAAGGCCCATGCGCCTGCGTTGCGTGGCATTTCCTCCCGGTCCTCCGGGACCACCTCCGATCGTTTGCCGCGCTCCTCCGGCGCCTCCCGGTGCGCCGTGCGCATGCCGCGGCCCGCTCGGCCCGATACCGGGCGTGGTCAGGTAGACTTGCTGCTGCGCCGTCTCTCCCTGCTTGGCCAAAGATTGCCGGTGGCCGGGGAGACAGGTACCGTATGCGCAAACGATGCCGGCCTCTCTGACGGTGTGCAGCTTGCCATCCTCAAAGCGCTGCTCCGAGGTCGTAGCACTCGAACGCGAAGCGCACGCCGTGCTCCTGGCCCAGCCGCTTCATGATGGTCTCGATGTTGACGAAGGAGTTCTCGAAATAGGAATTCTTGCCGCCGTCGAGGAACGGCCTCTCCCAGTTGAACTTGTAGCGCTGATTTCGCCATATTCGACGAGCTTGCAGACGATGAGCAGACGATGCTCATTGGCAAGCATGCGCATCAGGGCGGCCACCCCCTTTGCCTGCCTTTCGAGTTCGTTCGTATTCATTCGGCGCATAACGGTGTTTCATTAGCATTAGCGTGCCAGCGGTCAAATATCGGGGCGAAAATCCGGGTTTGGCCGGTCAATGAATGGCCCGCGATTGAATGGGCGCAGCATATGCATGCGATTTATACTCACATCGCTGAATGAGTATAACCGAAGCCATCGCTCTCCAGGATCTCTGACATACGCCATTCGGGTGACGTGTGCACTCCCGCTCCCGCGCACGCGACGTGTGCACTGATAATCCGAAGAGGCGATTTCCGCTTCCAATTCATGCAGATATCGTCCTAGAAGAGCCAATCTACGGAAGCCTCGTCAAACGAGAATTCTCAGTCGGTCCAATCACATAAAGGGCTGATCGGAGTTAAAATACCTCAATAAGATGAATAGCTTGGACCGCAAATTTGCCACCGCGCCGATGATGGATTGGAACGAGAGTTCAAGTTTTACAATTGGTTAGACGCCGGCGTGTGCACGACGTGCACCGGGAGATCTAGAAAAATCTTACGACAGCATATGAGCGCAGACGTCTTAAGGCGCTGGAAACCGCTGCGCAATGGGTGGGCGCAGGGAGGCAGTTTATCAATGAAGCGCGGAGTTCGTTGACCCTCCCGCGCAACCGCAGGACGGATCATCGTCGATCTCTACGCGGCCCGCATTTCGGCGAGGCACATCAGGTGTGGGCAGGGTGCGGAAGTTCGGCGTCCCCTAGGCCAGGATGAAGTTCGAATCGTGCAGCGTTCCGACGTAGTTGGTCAGGTGGATCTCGACATCGTTTGCATCCAACACGCCGTCGCCATTGACGTCGATCTGAAGGGTTGCATTCCCGCTTGCATTGTCGACGCGCGCCTCGGATTGCGGAGCTTGCGCCGTTCCGTCGAACGTCCCGGTGCCGACGAAGTGAACCGCTCCGGTGAATCCATTCGGCCCGGTCATGTTCTTGAACGTGAACGTGTCGCTGGTTGCATCGAAATTGACGATGGTATCGCCATTGCCGGTCTGCGAGTCGCCGACGGCGTTGAAGTTGAAGTTCACGGCCGAGGACCCGACGGTGATCATGTCGGCGCCGGCCCCGCCGGTTATCGTCGTGGCGGTCGCGCCGGTGCTGATGGTGATGAAGTCGTTGCCGGCGCTGCCGTTGACGGTCTCGGTATTGACGACCGTGACGCCGCCAGCGGTCGATTGGAAGTTGATGGTGTCGTTGCCGGCGCCCATGTCGAACACCGTTCCGAACGACTGTTGCGTCACGGTCAGCGTGTCGTCGGAAGCGCTTCCGTTCAGCTGCGCCATATTGAACAAGCTGTCGAGCGAGTTGACGCCGGCGGCGAGGTTCAGCGTGTTGTTGCCCTGTGCGAGGTTAACCGAGACGCCGGTGACGTCGTTCAGCAATGTCAGTGTGTCGTCGGACGGCGCGCCCGAGAAGTCGTTGCTGCTGATGGATTCGACGTTGCTGACCGCAACGGAGTTGGTGCCGCTGGCCAGTATGAGCGTGTCGTTACCGCCGCCGAGATCGATGGCGATGCCCGACACATCGTTGTTGAGCTGCACGAAGTCGTCCAGCGCGTTGCCGTTGATGTGCTGGATGTTCAACACGGTCAGCGATAGGCCGCCAGAGCTGAAGTTCAGAGTATTGTCACCCGCACCGAGATCGATGATCGAATTGTTGTTCGGCCCGAAGACGCCGTCAGTCACCGTCAGCACGTCATCGGATGACGTTCCGTTGATGTGCTGGACATTGAAGATGTCGACCAGCGAGTTGGCGCCTGCGGCGAGATTCAGCGTGTTGTTGCCGTTGCCCAGGTTAACCGAAACGCCGGTGACGTCGTTCAGCAGCGTCAGCGTATCGTCCGAGCTACCGGAGAAATCGCTGCCGTTCACGTTTTCTACGTTGTGGACGGTGAGTGAGTTGAGGCCGTTGGCGAGACTGACAAAGTCGTTGCCCGCGCCGCCATCGATCGACAATCCGTTGGCGTTGTTGGTCAGGCTGATGAAGTCGTCGCCGCTGCTGCCGAGGACGTTTTCGACGTTGGTCAAGGTGAGTGAGGCGCCACCGGTCGCCAGGATCACGGTGTCGTTGCCAGCGCCGAGATCGATCGGATGCCCGAAGCTGCTGCCTCCAACCATAAGGTAGTCGTCGCCTGCCGTTCCGTGGAGGGCGTTGCCGTTGGCTCCGAGGCCCATGCTCGAGATGTCGATCGGGTTGGCTGCTGTCCCCGAGGCGAGCAGGGTGGTGACGTCGCTAAACTGGAGAACCTCGACATTGGTGAGAACGTCGGTGCCGTCCCGGGCGGAATTGGAATCCGCGACCTGGATCTGGCCGCCTGCGAGGGTCGTGATGGTGTAGGCCGAGGAGGGACCGGTATAGATGGCCATGTCGGTTCCGGCACCACCATCGATCGTGTCGGCGCCGGCCTGGCCGGTGATCTGGTCGTTGCCGCCGCCGGCATTGATCGTGTCGCTACCGCCGCCGCCGAAGAACAACTCATTGCCGCCGCCGCCGATCAGGGTGTCGTTGAAGTTCGATCCCTGGACGGAATTGACGCCGCCGGTGATGGTGTCGGTACCGACATTGGCGAGATCGCCGCCGGCCGTGCCATGTGCGGTCCCGAGCGACAGGTCGACCGTCACGGCGGCCGCCGCCTGCGCATAGGCGATGCGTGTGTTACCGTTGCCGGTGATGGTGTCGTTACCGCCGAGGCCCTCGAACAGGTTGAAGGTGCCGCTATTGAAGGTGCCACTATCGGTGAATCCGGTCGCGTCGTAGGTGTCGGCCAATTGGCTTCCGGTCGCGCTGTTGACGCCGGAGAAGGTATCGGTTCCGACGGAGGCATCTCCCGTCGCAGTGCCGGCGGCGAGGTGGATCGTCACCCCGGCAGCAGCGCTGCTGTAGATCACCCGGGTGTTGCCGTTACCCACGATGGTGTCGTTACCGCCGAGACCTTCGAACTGGTTGAACGTGCCGTTGTTGCCGATATTGAGGGCTCCGGCGGTGCCGAATGTGCTGGCGTCGTATGAATCGTTGAAATTGGTGCCCTGGATCGCTTCGATCGAACGCAGCGTGTCGTTACCGATGGACGCATCGCCCGTGGCTGTTCCCGCGCCCATATTGACGGTCACCGGACCAGTCGAGAAGTAGATGTTGTTGTAGCTCGCGAGGTCGAAGCCGCCGCGGCCATCGATGTAGTCGTTGCCGGCGAGACCGGTGAAGGTTTCGGTACCGGTGGCGTTGTTGCTGCCGAGCAGGGTGTCGTCGAACATCGAAGCCTGGATGGCGTTGACGCCGGAGAAGGTGTCGCTGCCGGTCGAGGCGTCACCCGAGTCGGTTCCGGCCGCGATGTCGACCGTCACTCCGCCGGTGGCGTTGACGAAGGCAAGGCGCGTGTTGCCGTTGCCCGTGATGCTGTCGTTGCCGCCCATGCCGTTGAATTCGTTGAAAGTACCGTTGGAGCCGGGATTGACACCGGATCCCGAGAAGCCGACGGCATTGTACGTGTCGACGAAATTGGTGCCGCGGATGGATTCGATGGAAACGAGCGTATCTGTCCCGATCGTGGAGTCTCCGGTCACGGTTCCGGCTGCCATGTTGGCCGTGATACCGGACGCCGTTGCCGGGTCGAGCGCATAGTCGGCGCGGTCGAAACCACCGCGCCCATTGAGCGTGTCGTTGCCGCCGCGGCCGTCGAATATCTCGACCGTGCCGCTGGCGTTGTTGCTGCCGAGGAGGGTGTCGGCGAAGGCGGAGCCGATCACGGCAGCAAAGCCCGATCCGACGAGGGTATCGGTGCCGACATTCGCCGTATCGCCTGCGGCGGTGCCGTGGGCGGTTCCGGCCGCGAGGTCGACCGTCACGGCTGCGGCTGCGCTGACATAGGAGAGGCGCGTCATCGGCGCCCCCTGGCTGTTGGCATCGCTGATAATGGTGTCGTTGCCGCCGCGGCCTTCGATCTCGTTGAGGCCGAGCGGATTTCCCGCAATACCGCTGTCGCCGAGGAACCCGGACGTATTGATCGTGTCAGCGAAGTCGCTGCCGACGATGGCCTCGATGTTGACGAGCGTGTCCGAGCCTGATCCGCCGGTCACCGTACCCGCGGCAAGGTTGACGGTGATGGCGCTGGTGGCGTCGGTATAGATCGCGCGATCGAAGCCCTGGCCGCCGTCCAGCGTATCGTTGCCGCCGAGCCCCTGTAGCTTGTCGTTGCCGCCAAGGCCCTGGATGGTGTCGTCGCCGGCCGTGCCAACCAGATTATTGTTGCTGGCATCTCCGACGACGAGTGCGCCCGTCGTGACGCTGATCGTGATGGTTTTGTCGAAGGTGAGCCCTCCGGAATCGGTGTCGCGCACGACCACCTGCTGTGGGCCAGCGGACAGTGCGCCCGCAACCACCAGACTGTTGCCGCTGACCGCAAACTGGCCCCCGGCATTGTCGAGCAGCGAGAACGTTGCACTATCGCCCACATCCGGGTCGACCGCCGAGAGTGTGCCGACAACCGTGCCGTTGGCCGTTCCCTGCGGCACGGTGGCGTTGGACAGTGAAATGGCGGTCGGCGCCTCGTTGACGTTGGTCGTCGCGATGGTGAACGTCGTGTCGTGGGACAATCCGCCGGAATCGGTGGCACGGATCGTGACCTGGTGGGAGGCCGCCTGCTCGAAGTCGAGCACGGCGGTGGTGACCAGATTGCCGTTCGAGATCGCGAACAGGCCGCCGGCATTGTCCGTGAGCGTGAAGGTGGCGCTGTCGCCCGCATCCGGATCGATCGCCGACAGGGCGCCGACGACGGCGCCGGCCGCGCTGTTCTCCGCAACCGAGGCGTTGGACAGCAGCACGGCGGTCGGCGCCTCGTTGACGTTGCCAGTGGCGATGGTGAAGGTCTTGTCGAAGGACAGCCCACCGGCATCGGTGGCGCGGACGGTGACCAGGTGCGAGGCTGCCTGTTCGTAGTCGAGCGGGGCAGTGGTGACGATATTGCCGTTGGCGATGGCGAACAGGCCGCCGGCATCATTCGGCAGGGTGAAGGTGGCAGAATCGTTCGCATCCGGATCGATTGCCGCGAGGCTACCGACGATGGTGCCGGCGGGCGAATTCTCCAGAACGGACGCGTTCGTCAGGGTGACGTCGGTCGGAGCCTCGTTCACATTGGTGACGCCGATCTGAAGCGTCTTGCTGAAGGTGGCACCCGCGGTATCGGCGACCTGCACGACGACCTGATAGGAGGCCGCCTGCTCGAAGTCGAGCGGTGCCGTGGTCACGAGGTTGCCGTTCGAGATCGCGAACAGGCCGCCCGCGCTGTTCGTCAGCGTGAAGGCGGCGCCGTCGCCGGCGTCCGGGTCGGTGTCCGACAGCGTGCCGACGACGGTGCCGGCGGGGCTGTTCTCCGCAACGGTCGCGTTGGAAATCGCGATGTCGGTCGGTGCGTGGTTCGGCGCGATCACCGCGAAGTTGGCATCGCTTAGCGAGCCGGTGAGGCCGTTCATGACGACCACGATGTCGCTGCCGTCGATCGTGCCGTTGCCGTCGACGTCGATCTGGAGCTGGGTCTGGCCGCCGACATTGGCGAGGATCGCCTCGGTATGCGGTGTCGCGGGCGAGCCGTCGAGCACGCCCGATGCCATGAAGTGCACCGAGCCTGCGAGACCTGCGACGCCGTCCAGCAGGAACTGGTCGTGCGCGGCATCGAAATTGTTGATCGTGTCCTCGCCGGTCATCGTGGAGGAATCGGATGCATCGGTGTAGCGGATAATGTCGGTCGCGGCGCTCGCCGTGATGACGTCGCTGCCAACGCCGCCGGTCACGGTCGTGGTGCCTGACGCGTTGGCGATGGTGATGAAGTCGGTCTGGCTGCTGCCGTTGACGTGTTCGACATTGGCGACGGTGACACCACCGGTGAAGCCGGTCAGATTCAGCGTGTCGTTGCCGGAACCGAGGTCGATGGTGTCGCCGCCGGCGTCGTTCAGCATGGTCAGGACGTCGTCCGACGCCGTGCCGTAGATGTGCTGGACGTTGAAGGCGGTGATCGAATTGGTCCCGGCCGCAAGGTTCAGGGTGTTGTTGCCCTCTTGCAGATTGACGGTCAGGTTGCTGACATCATTCAGCAGCGTCAGCGTGTCGTCGGACGCGGCGGAGCCTGTGCCGCCGATATAGTCGCCGGTGCCAACGTTCTGGAGTCCGGTCAGCGCGAGGCTGTTGCTTCCAGCCGCGATTTGCAGGCCCGAATTGCCGCCGCCGAAGTCGATGGCGAGGCCGCTCTGGTCGTTGGTCAGGGTGTAGAAGGCATTGGCCGACGTGACGACCATATGCTCGACATTGTGGAGCGCGAAGCCTCCAAATTGCGAGCTGACCGTCAGCGTGTCGTTGCCGGCGCCGAGATCGATCGATACATCGTTGTTCGGCGAGTATAGGCCATTGGCGATCGACAAGGAATCGTCGGAAGCCGTACCGTTGATGGTATCGACGCTGAAGATGTTGACGAAGGCGTTGGCGCCGGCGGCGAGGTTCAGCGTGTTGATGCCGTTGGCGAGGTTGACCGACAGTCCAGTTACATTGTTGAGCAGGCTCAGCGTGTCGTTGGAGACGCTGCCGGTCGCGAAGTCGCTCCCGTTCAGGTTCTCGATATTGCTCGCGCTGACGGAGTTCGAGCCGTTGGCCAGATTGACGGTGTCGTTGCCGCCACCCATGTCGATGGTCAGGCCGTTGACGTTGGAGGCGAAGCCGACGAAATCGTCGCCGGCGGTACCGACGAGATACTCGACATTGGCGAGGTTGAGGTTGTAGCCGCCGGTGACGCCGAGGATCACGGTGTCGTTCGCGCCGGCGCCGAGGTCGATGAGGTGGCCCGACAGGCCCTGGTTGATCTTGACGTAATCGTCGGCCGATCCGGTCGCCGACGTGAACGGATTGGTGGCCGCGTTGAAGTACAGCCTGGTGTCGGAGAGGTCGACGGGGTTCGCGGCGCTGCCCGACGTGATCAGGACGGTGCCGTTGGTGAATTGCAACGCTTCGACGTTGGTCAGCGTATCCGTGCCGTCGCGTCCGGCGACGTTGTCGGTCACCGTGGCGTGGCCGGCGCCGTCGGTCGAAATCGAATACTGAGTCTTGGTTCCGGAATAGATGGCGATGTCGCCGCCGGCACCGCCGTTGATCTGGTCGTTGCCGCCGTTGCCGACGAACATGTCGCTGCCGGCGCTGCCGATCAGGGTGTCGGCGAAGGCCGAGCCGGTTACGCTGAAGACGCCGGTGAAGCTGTCAGTCCCGATCGCCGCCAGATCGCCCGCCGCGGTCCCGTGAGCCGTGCCGAGCGACAGGTCCACCGTGACCGCCGCCGTGGCATTGGCGTAGATCACGCGGGTATTGCCGTTGCCGGTGATGATGTCGTTGCCGCCCAGGCCCTCGAACTGGTTGAATGTGCCGTTGTTGCCGACGTTGAACGCGCCGGCCGCTCCGTACCCGGTCGCGTTGTAGGTGTCGGCGTTCACCGTGCCCTGGATGCCCTCGATCGAGCGCAGCGTATCGGTGCCGATCGAGGAATCGCCGACGACGATGCCGGCCGCCATGTTGACGGCGATGCTGCCGGTCGACAGGTAGATGTTGTTGTAGCTGGCGATGTCGAAGCCGCCGCGGCCGTCGATATAGTCGTTACCGGCATTGCCGGTGAAGGTCTCGGTCACGGCCGTGTTGTTGCTGCCGTAGATCGTGTCGTCGAACATCGATCCCTGCACAGCGTTCACGCCGCTGAAGGTGTCGGTGCCGACCGAGGCGTCTCCGGTGGCGGTGCCCGTGCCCGGCGTCGCGCCGGTTTGCAGGTCCACGCTCACGCCGGCGGTCGCATTGTTGAAGCTGATGCGGGTGTTGCCGTTGCCGATGATGGTGTCGTTGCCGCCACCACCGGTGAATTCGTTGAACGTCCCGTTCGATCCGGCATTGATGCTGGTCCCGGAGAAC
Organism: Bradyrhizobium sp. B025; assembly: GCF_042257955.1. Classification (NCBI taxonomy): domain Bacteria; kingdom Pseudomonadati; phylum Pseudomonadota; class Alphaproteobacteria; order Hyphomicrobiales; family Nitrobacteraceae; genus Bradyrhizobium; species Bradyrhizobium sp. B025. The sequence continues at coordinate 3,337,152 of NZ_CP170150.1, forward strand.
CCGGTAGCGTCATAGGTGTCGGCGAAATTGGTACCCCGGACCGCTTCGATCGAGATCAGGGTGTCGGTCCCGACGGAGGCGTCGCCCGTGACGGTGCCGGCGGCCAGGTGGACCGTGATGCCCGATGTCGTGGTCGGATCCTGGTTGTAGTCGGCGCGGTCGAAGCCGCCGCGGCCGTCGAACGTGTCGTTACCGGCGAAGCCCGAGAACACTTCGACGGTGCCGAAGCCGTTATTGCTGCCGCGCAAGATGTCGTCGTGGCTCGAGCCCCAGACCGACTGGATGCCTCCGTGGAACGTGTCGTGCCCGACGGACGCGTCGCCGTCGGCGGTGCCGGCGGCGAGGTCGACGGTCACGCCGGCGGTGGCGCTCACATAGGAGACCCGCGTCAGGAAGGCGCCCTCGGCGTTGACGGTGCCGGTGATGCTATCGTCGCCGCCGCCGCCCTCGAATTCGTTGTAGCCGATCGGGGAGCCCGGGATGCCGGAGACCCCGGTGAATCCGGTCGCATCATAGGTGTCGGCGAAGGCACTGCCGACGATGCCTTCGATGTTGACGAGCGTGTCGCTGTCGACGCCCGCGCCCGACGCGGTGCCGGCGGCCATGTTGATGGTGACGCCGCCGGTCGCATCGGTGTAGAGCGCGCGATCGAAACCAGCGCCGCCATCGATATGATCGTTACCGGCATTGCCGGCGATCCGGTCGTTGCCGGCTCCGCCGAACAGCAGATCGGTGCCGTCGCCGCCCGAGATCTGGTCGTTGCCTTCGCGTCCGTCGATGGTGTCGATGGCTGCCGTTCCGGTCAGGACGTCATTGCCCGACGTGCCGAGGACGGGGCCGGCTGGACTGGCGACCACCGCCTGGCTCACCTGGGTCGACAGATTGTCGACATAGGTCTGGGTCACCGCGGAGGTTTGGTTGGGGTCGGCGAAGTTGGTGATGGCCGCGAGCGAGGCTGTTGCGTCGCCCTGGGCGACCTGGGCCGCCTGGGCGATGGTGGTGACGTCGTGGGCGCCCTGGATGCTGGCGTTGGCGGCCTGGACTACGCTGGTCACGGTCGTCAGGGCGTCGGAGCTGACGCCCGCGCTGGTCGCGATCGACTGGACCGATGCGCTCGAGGTCAGGATGGTTTCGCCGGGATTGAGCGTTACGCTGCCGGGGTTGGCGATGGCGTCCGCGATCGCAGCGACCACATCCGTCGACGAAACGCCGACGGCGGACATCTGCGCAATCGTGCTCTGCACCTGGACGCCGGCCGACAGCACGGCGGTCGCTGCCGTGTCGCCGGAGACGGCGGCGGGGACCGGATCGAAGGTCGTGATGTCGATATGGGTCGGGTCGATCCCGAAGGCGGTTGCGACCTGGTTGGTCGCATCGGCCGTCGAGACTCCGGTCGCGGCGATGGTCGTGATCAGGGTGGTCAGCGGCGTGACGACCGTAGATCCCTCCGGCGCCTTGAGCGTGCCCGAGAAGGCGAGCCCGGTGGAAATGTCGGTCCCGCCGGACATGATGAGGGTGCCGTGGGGGTTGTGCAGGGTGAAGCTGCCATCGGCATTGGTGACGGCCGAAGCCTCACCCGTGTCGTAGGTGCCGTTGCCATTGGCGTCTGCGAACACGAACGCGCCGGCGACGTAGCCGTCGACCGCGCGGGCGCTGGAGTCGCTCTGACTTGCCGAGACGTTGACCGTCATCAGGCCCGAGGCGAAGGCCTGTTGGCCGTTTTCGATCGATGCGACCGAGACGTTGAGCACCAACGTGTCCTGGTGCGCGTCGGCTCCGGGGATCAGTGCAAGCGTCGCCAGCGTGGCGGCGTCGGAGGGCACCTCCCAGTGGCCGTCGCCGTCGAAGAAGGTGCCGTGGTTGAGCGTATAGCCGGACGGAATGCCGGTGATGACGATCGGCGCCAGCGTGCCGCTATCGTCGACCAGATGGGCCGCAATGGAGAGCGAAATCGGGGCGTCGTCGGCGCCCGAGGCGGTTGCGATTTGCAGGGCAGGGGCGTCCTGGGTGCCGTGGATCGTGAACGCAACAGGCTTTTGCGTGCCGTCGACGGAGGAGACGGTGAAGGTCTCGATCCGGACCTCGTCCGCCGCGAGGCCCTGCACCGCAGCGTTATTGACGCTGTAGGTGTAATGGCCGTCGGCGGTGATGGTGAGCTGGCCGAGATTGCCCGCAGCCGATACCACATTGGTGGCGAAGGCGGACTGATCGTGATCCGCATCGCTCACCGTCAACTGGCCCGACACCGACAGGGTCGGCGTCGTTGCGTCTTCGGTGACGTCGTGCGCCTGCGGATCGCCGATGGTGGCCGCATCGTTCGTGCCGTGAACGCTGAACGAAATCACCTTGGCGGTGCCGTCAGACGAATGAACGGTGAAATTGTCGATATGGGTATCGCCAGCCGCGAGCGACTGGGTCGCGGAATTCGCAACCGCGTAGGTGTAGGTGCCGTCGGCCGCCAGCGTCAGGGTGCCGAGATTACCGGCGCCCGTGATGGTGCCGGGCTGGAACCAGGACTGGTTCTGGTCCGGATCGACCACCGTCAACTGGCCTGACGCGACGAGGTTGCCGAAGGGCTGAACGCCGCTGTCTTCCGTGACGTCGTGGGTTTGCGGATCGCCGATGGCGGCGGCGTCGTTGGCGCCATGGATCGTGAAGGAGACGACCTTTGACGTGCCGTCGACCGATTTGACGGTGAAGGTGTCGACCTTGCTGTCAGCGGCGCCGAGATATTGCACGGCGCTGTCGGCAACCGCGTAGGTGTAGGTGCCGTCGGCCGCCAGCGTCAGGGTGCCGAGATTACCGGCGCCCGTGATGGTGCCGGGCTGGAACCAGGACTGGTTCTGGTCCGGATCGACCACCGTCAACTGGCCTGACGCGACGAGGTTGCCGAAGGGCTGAACGCCGCTGTCTTCCGTGACGTCGTGGGTTTGCGGATCGCCGATGGCGGCGGCGTCGTTGGCACCATGGATCGTGAAGGAGACGACCTTCGACGTGCCGTCGACCGATTTGACGGTGAAGGTGTCGACCTTGCTGTCAGCGGCGCCGAGATATTGCACGGCGCTGTCGAGGACCGAGTAGGTGTAGCTGCCGTTGCTCTGTAGCGACAGCGTGCCGATATTGCCGGCTCCCGGGGCAACGGTGGTCTGGAACGCGGCCTGGCCGGCGTCGGGATCGCTGATCGAAATGGTGCCGGATGCCGTCAGCGTGCTGCCGCCGACGTCCTCGGTCACGCTGGCGTTGGTGGGATCGCCGATCGTTGCCGGCGTGTTCGCCGGGGTCCCGCCGTGAATGGTGAACGAGACCTGCTTGGTGGTGCCGTCGAGCGAGGTGACCGTGAAGACATCGACCTTCGAAGCGCCGGTGCCGAGCTGGGCCGCCACGCTTTCCGCAACGGAATAGGTGTAGCTGCCGTCGGCCGCGAGCGTCAGATGCCCGGAATTTCCCGCCGCCGAAACCACCGTGGTTTTGAACGCTCCTTCGCCTTGATCGGCGTCCGAGATCGAGATCGAGCCGGTCGCGGTCAAGCTGGACTTGGTCGGATCGGAATAGACATCGTGCACGCTGGGAGTGCCAATGACTGCGGCATCGTTGATGCCGTGGATGGTGAAGGACACCTGCTTCTGGGTGCCGTCGTAAGCGGTCACCGTGAAGGTCTCGGTCTTGGTCTGCCCGGCGCCGAGATACTGCACCTTGGAATCGTCAACCGAATAGGTGTAGGCGCCGTTGGTCGCGATCGAGAGTGCGCCAAGCGTGCCCGCCGCGGCCGTCACGGTGGTCTTGAAGGTGGACTGGTTCTGGTCGGCGTCGGAGATCGAAATGGTGCCGGAGGCGGTCAGCGTGGTGGGATTGGCATCTTCGGTCACGTCATGCACGGTCGGCGTGCCGATGATGGCGGCGTCGTTGGCCCCGTGGATAGTGAACGACACCTGCTTGGTGGTGCCGTCGAGTGCCGTCAGGGTAAAGGTATCGACCTTGGTATCGCCGGCGCCGAGATACTGCACCGCGCTGTCGAGCACGGCGTAGATGTAGGCGCCGTCGCTGCCGATGATCAGCACGCCGAGATTGCCGCTACCGGCCAGCAGCGCCGGCTGGAATGCGGCCTCGCCCTGGTCGGCGTCGGTGATCGAGACGGTGCCGACCGCGTAGAGGATCGGGTTGGTGGCGTCCTCGGTCACATCGTGCACGGTCGGCGTGCCGATGATCGCGGCGTCGTTGACGCCATGGATGGTGAAGGACACCTGTTTGGTGGTGCCGTCGAGCGAGGTGACCGTGAAGGTATCGACCTTGGTCTGTCCCGCGCCGAGATATTGCACGGCGCTGTCGGCGATGGAGTAAGTATAGGTGCCATTGGCTGCAAGGACGAAGTTGCCGAGCGTACCAGCGGCCGACGTCACCGTCGTCTTGAAGGCGGCCTGACCTTGGTCGGCATCCGAGATCGAGATCGACCCTGAAACCGACAGGGTAGGCTGGCTGGCATCCTCGACCACGTCGTGCTGGGTCGGCGTTCCGATCACGGCTGCGTCGTTGGTGCCGTGGATGTTGAAGGTGATCTGCTTGGTGGTGCCGTCGAGCGCGGTGACCGTGAAGACATCGGTCTTGACCTGGCCGGCTCCGAGATATTGCACGGCGCTGTCGGCGACCGAATAGCTGTAGCTGCCGTTGCTCTGCAGGACCAGATTGCCGAGGTTGCCTGACGCCGAGATTACGGCGGTCTTGAACGCGGCCTCGCCCTGATCGGCATCCGAAATCGAGAGCGTGCCGGTCGCCTTGAGGGTGGGGCTGGTGGCATCTTCCACCACGTCGACGACGGTCGGCGTGCCGATGATGGCGGTGTCATTGACGCCGTAGATGGTGAAGGCCACCTGCTTCTGGGTGCCGTCGAGCGAGGTGACCGTGAAGCTATCGACCTTGGTGTCGCCGGCGCCGAGATACTGCACCTTGCTGTCTGCTACCGAGTAGACGTAGGAGCCGTTGGCAGCGATGGTGAGGGTGCCGAGATCGCCCGAAGCGGCGATGACCGTCGTCTTGAAAGCCGCCTGCCCGGCATTGGCATCCGAAATCGAAATCGATCCCGCCGCAACCAGCGTCTGCAGATTGGTGTCTTCGGTGACGGTCGAATTTGTCGGCGTACCGATGATCGCGGCTGAATTTGACATGGCTGTGCCCCTCCCCAAAATTTATTGGTTAGCTGTCCAAACCCGGTTGGCTTTGTCAGTGTCGGCGCTCAAATGTTGCGTCGGTTGGATGGAAGTAAAAGCGTTTGGCGATCTGCAAAATTTTGGAGAATGTTTCTGAGAATGCGAAGTGCGTCAAGCTGGAAACAGAAAATAGGGAAAACTACGTACTGAAACTTAACAGGAGCGCACTGCACCATCGAACAAACAGCCCTCGGTTGCATCACGCGAGCATGGCGTACGCCCTTGTATGACCGCAGAAACTTCGATGCGGACGTATGTCATATCAACTCAAAAGAGAATTCGCATCGCGAAACATCCTCAGTTGGCGCCTGTTCTACGACGTCCCCGATTGCACACAAAGGAAATTTCAATGCGAAGACGGATCGCCAGTTGGCTGCTCAGATGCGATTGACACTTCGCAAATGTTGCTGACCGTCCGGCGATGAAATCAAAGAAATGGAGGCTCTTATGGTCACCGCACAAGCCATCCACATAGCACCGGCCATTTCCGACATGACCCAAACGGGGCAATCTTAGCCCACTGCTCTTGCTCGCAGTGGCTGCGATGCTGCGCCTCGCTCTTCCTCAGCTGTGCCTTGCTGAGACCACCCTTGGTCTTCGCCGGCGGGCTCTTCGAATTTGCCGCGCAATGTCATGTGGCATCGGGCGTTGCTGACGTCGATGAATGCGCAGCCGGATGTTTTCGGCGCTCCTGGACATTTCACGGTGGGCTCATGGGGCAAGGGTGAAAGACGGTCTTTTGCATTGTCTTTGGCAGGACGAACCTTGCTATGATTGGCCCCAATAGGTCATAGATTGCTGGAGTTAGCTCAAACTCGCCCATGATGGATTGGAGCGAGAGTTTAGGGTTTTCAAACACTTAGAAGCCTGCGTGTGCACAACGTGTGCACGGGAAGATCAAGAAGAATCTCAGGAGGTGCAACAAAATCCATTCGTTTGTGAGCAAGACGAGCATATTGCCCTGCCAATTTGTTCAGCCTGAGCTACGGCTAAGCCGTGGACCTGGGTGACGGTTGTGCAGGGTGTCCCGTTTGTGGAGTAGCGCGATCCAGTCGCAGAGGTAGCTACGCGCGTCGGCGCTCGCGCAGCTTGCGGAAGTCGTCACCGGCGTGGTGTGAGGATCGCGTCAGTGGCGTGGCCGAGACCATGAGAAATCCCTTGGCATAGGCGGTCTTCTCATAGGCCTCGAATTCATCAGGGGGCACGAAGCGCATCACGGCATGGTGCTTGCGCGTCGGCTGGAGATACTGGCCGATGGTCAGGAAGTCGACGTCGGCGGAACGCAGATCGTCCATCAACTGCAGCACCTCGCTACGATCCTCGCCGAGGCCGACCATGATTCCCGATTTGGTGAAGATGCGCGGGTCGAGCTCCTTCGCGCGTTGCAGAAGTCGCACCGAATGGAAATAGCGGGCACCTGGGCGTACCGCGAGATATTTTGACGGCACCGTTTCCAGATTGTGATTGAGCACGTCTGGCCTTGCCGCAACGACCGTTTCGAGCGCGCCGTGCTTGCGCAGGAAATCAGGCGTGAGGATTTCGATTGACGTTGCCGGGCTCATTGCGCGGATCGCCGCAATTGTGGCTGCGAAATGGGCGGCGCCGCCGTCGGCGAGGTCGTCGCGATCGACCGATGTCACGACCACGTGCTCGAGCCCGAGCTTGGCCACGGCGTCGGCGACCTTGCCGGGCTCGTCGGCATCGAGCGGGCCGGGCAGGCCGGTGCGCACGTTGCAGAACGCGCAGGCGCGCGTGCAGGTGTCACCCATGATCATGAAGGTCGCGTGCTTCTTCGCCCAGCACTCGCCGATGTTGGGGCAGCTGGCTTCCTCGCAGACGGTCACGAGCTTGTTTTCGCGCACGATACGTTGCGTCTCAGTCCATTGGGCGGAGCCGGGGGCTTTCACGCGGATCCATGCGGGCCTGCTTTCCAGCGGTGTGTCCGGGCGGTTGGCCTTTTCGGGATGGCGCGGCCTTTCGGTCCGCTGCGTCGTGCGCGGATCGTTGTTGAGGAGATCAAGTATCACTTTCATGCACCCATCCCTGTGATGTGCCAGAGCCAAACATGCCGGCGGCTTAGCTCAAACTGCATGATACGTCTCGACTTGCGCAAGCAATCGCGTGCCAACAATGGAGTCTCGCGCGCTTGGTCGCTGACATTCAGTTATCGCGATGACACGCGTCAACCTGATTTGTAATCGCGTTGTTCTCACTTGGGTGACTGGGCACACCCTTACGCGGAGCTCCAGTCCCGGCGGGCCGGGTGACGGCATCGCCTGGCATTCGGAACCTTCCGTCAGGTCGGTCCGATATTTCGGGCGGTCGCTCCGGCCGGTTTTCCGGAGCTTCAGACGGATCTGGCCTGAACGCCGTCGCGGGAGCAATCAGCAATCCGGTAAAACCAAGCAAATTGAGCGACATCGCTGGGAATACCGTACTTTCCGTGGGCTGGCATGAATGCTGCTTAATGATCTGTCAAAAGAAGCGACAGCTCTAAAATATACCGTGCGAGGGGACGTTCAGATGCCAGCCAACATTCAACTCACGACCTAAAGCGACCGGGATATCGACCGTTCGGCATTGCGCGCGTCCGCATGAACGCGGGCCGCAATGAACCTTGGCGCTCGACTTCGGCTTGGCATGCAATGGAGAAAGTAATGACGCTCGCGGACGCTCACGATCAGGACCCGCAGGAAACCCGGGAATGGCTTGATGCCCTGTCGGCGGTCCGCGGGCACCGCGGCAATGAACGCGCCGAGTTCGTCGTCAATGCGATGCTCGATGCGGCGCGACGCAGCGGCCTTCAGATCGAGCAGTCGCTGACGACGCCTTATTGCAATACAATCCAGCCGGATCAGCAACCTGCGCTGCCGGGCGACCGCGCGATCGAGCACAAGCTTCGCTCCATCATCCGCTGGAATGCGCTGGCGATTATTCTGCGCGCCAACAAGGAAAGTTCGGAGCTCGGCGGCCACATCGCGAGCTTCCAGTCCGCTGCGACGCTCTACGACATCGGCTTCGGCCATTTCTGGCACGCGCCGACCGATGCCCATGGCGGCGATCTGATTTTCGTTCAGGGACATTGTTCGCCCGGCATTTACGCGCGTGCCTTTCTCGAGGGGCGGTTGAGCGAGGAGCAGCTTCTCAGCTTCCGGCAGGAGACGAGCGGCAAGGGGTTGTCGAGTTATCCCCATCCGTGGCTGATGCCGGATTTCTGGCAGTTCCCGACGGTGTCGATGGGCCTGGGGCCGCTGATGGCGATCTATCAGGCGCGGTTCCTGAAATATCTCGAGAACCGCAAGCTGGCCGAGACGTCCAACCGGAAGGTCTGGGCGTTCATGGGCGACGGCGAAACCGACGAGCCGGAATCGCTCGGCGCCATCTCGCTCGCCGGCCGCGAGAACCTCGACAATCTGATCTTCGTCATCAACTGCAACCTGCAGCGGCTCGATGGACCCGTTCGGGGCAACGGCAAGATCGTTCAGGAGCTCGAAAGCGTATTCCGCGGTGCGGGCTGGAACGTCATCAAGGTGCTATGGGGCTCGGGGTGGGACCGCCTGCTGGAAAAGGACAAGAGCGGGCTGCTGCTCAGGCTCATGGAAGAATGCGTCGACGGCGAATACCAGGACTTCAAGAGCAAGAGCGGCGCCTACATTCGCGAACACTTCTTCGGCAAGTACGAGGAAACGAAGCAGCTCGTATCCGATATGAGCGACGACGAGATCTGGCAGCTCGCGCGCGGCGGCCATGATCCCGAGAAGGTCTTCGCCGCCTACACCGCGGCCGTGAACCACAAGGGCCAGCCAACGGTCATTCTGCCGAAAACCGTCAAGGGGTACGGCATGGGCGAATCCGGCGAAGGCCAGATGATCGCCCATCAGGCGAAGAAGATGACGCAGGACGCGCTGCGCGGCTTTCGTGATCGCTTCCAGGTGCCGGTCGCCGACGCGGACCTGGCCAAGGTGCCTTTCCTCCGGCTGCCGGAAGATAGCCCGGAAATGAAGTATTTCCGGGCACAGCGCGAAAAGCTCGGCGGCTACCTGCCGCAACGCCGGCGGAAATCCGCGTCCTTGCAAATTCCACCACTCTCGACGTTCCAGCGCTTGCTCGAAAACACCGGCGACCGCGAGATCTCGACGACGATGGCCTTCGTGCAGTTGCTCGGCACCCTTGTGCGCGACAAGGTGATCGGCAGGCACATCGTGCCGATCGTGCCGGACGAATCCCGCACCTTTGGCATGGAGGGCATGTTCCGGCAACTCGGCATCTATTCGTCGGTCGGCCAGCTTTACAGGCCGCAGGATGCCGACCAGCTGATGTACTACCGCGAAGACAAGAGCGGGCAGGTATTCCAGGAAGGCATCAACGAAGGCGGTGCGATGTCGAGTTGGATCGTCGCGGCGACGTCCTACTCGACGAACAACGTGCCGATGATCCCGTTCTACATCTACTACTCGATGTTTGGCCTGCAGCGTGTCGGCGATCTCGCCTGGCTCGCAGGCGACATGCGGGCACGCGGCTTCTTGCTCGGCGGCACGGCCGGCCGAACTACGCTAAACGGCGAAGGCTTGCAGCACGAGGATGGCCACAGCCACGTGCTCGCGGCCACGATCCCGAACTGCATCTCCTACGATCCGACCTTCGCCTATGAAGTCGTGACCATCGTGCGCGAAGGCATGCGCCGCATGTATGAGGCGCAGGAGGACGTCTACTACTACCTCACTCTGATGAACGAGAACTATCCGCATCCAGCGCTGGCCGATGCAGGCGAAAGGGCGGAGGAGGGGATTCTCAAGGGGCTCTATCTCCTGAAAAACGGAGGCGAGACCGCGAAGAAGGGCCTCCGCGTCCAGCTAGTCGGGTCGGGCACGATCCTGCGCGAGGTGATCGCGGCCGCCCATCTGCTCAAGGCAGACTTCGGCGTGGCCGCGGACGTCTGGAGCGCAACCAGCTTCAACGAGCTGCGCCGCGATGGCATGGCGGCGGAGCGCTGGAACCTGCTGCATCCGACCGAGCCACGTCGCGAGAGCTGGGTTGAATCGCAGCTCAAGGGATATCCGGGGCCGGTCGTGGCGTCCACCGACTATATGCGCAACTACCCCGACCAGATCCGGGAATATGTACAGGCGGCGGGGCGCCGCTACGTCGTGCTCGGCACCGACGGGTTCGGCCGTAGCGACTATCGCGTGAAGCTGCGCAAATTCTTCGAGGTCGACCGGCACTACGTCGCGGTCGCCGCCCTCAAGGCGCTCGCCGATGAGGGAGCGATCAAGCCCGCGGTCGTGGCCGAGGCCATCGCCAAATATCAAATCGATGCCGGGCGCGCTGCGCCGTGGACCGTGTGAGGCTGGGAGCCGAGGGCAGAGCAATGAGTGGGCTGATCGACATCAAGGTTCCCGATATCGGCGACTTCAAGGACGTCCCGGTGATCGAGGTCTTCGTCAAGCCGGGCGACAAGGTAAAGGCCGAGGACCCGCTGGTCGCGCTCGAGTCCGACAAGGCGACCATGGAAGTGCCGTCACCGCGCGATGGCATGGTGAAGTCCGTGGTCGTCAAGGTTGGCGACAAGGTAAGCGAAGGTGCGGTGATCGTGCAATTCGAGGGCGCGGGCGCCGAGCAGGCCGAAACGCGCCCGGTCGTCAGTGCGCCGCCGTCGCCGGTCAGCGCGCCGGCCGGTGTGGCCGAGGTACGCGTCCCCGACATTGGTGACTTCAAGGACGTGCCGGTCATCGAAATCTTCGTGAAGCCCGGCGATAGCGTCAAGGCGGAGGATCCGCTGATTGCGCTCGAATCGGACAAGGCAACGATGGAAGTGCCGGCTCCGCTCTCGGGTACGGTGCGCGAGATCAAGGTGAAGACGGGTGACAAGGTCAGCGAGGGCGCGATTATCCTCGTGCTCGCGACCGGTGACGCATCCGCTGCGGCGAACGCTGCCGCGCCCGCACTGGCACCCGCATCACAGGCGACAGCCGCGGCATTGGCGGTGCAAGCCGCCGGGGTCGACGAACAAGCCTTCGCGCTGGCCTATGCCGGTCCGGCGGTGCGCAAGTTGGCGCGCGAGATGGGCGTCGATCTCGGCAAGATCAAGGGCTCGGGCAATCACGGCCGGATTGTGCGTGAGGACGTCGAGGCCTCTGCCAAGGGTGGTGCGCCCGCCGCCAAGCCGCAGGCTGCGGCGGCGAGCGGAGGCGGTGTCGGCAGCATCGATCTTCTGCCCTGGCCCAAGATCGATTTCGCGAAGTTCGGGCCGGTCGAGCGCAAGGAGCTCGGCCGCATCAAGAAGATCTCGGCAGCCAATCTGCATCGCAACTGGGTCGTCATTCCGCACGTCACAACTCATGACGAGGCCGACATCACCGAACTCGAGCAGTTCCGGGTCAAGATGAACAAGGAGCTGGAGAAGAGCGGCGTCAAGCTCTCGCTGCTGCCGTTCATGGTGAAAGCGGCCGTTGCGGCGTTGAAAAAGTTTCCGGAGTTCAACGCCAGCCTCGACGGCGACACCCTGGTCTACAAGAATTACTGGCATATCGGCTTTGCAGCGGACACGCCGAACGGACTGATGGTGCCTGTCATCCGCGATGCCGACAAGAAGTCGTTGCCGGAGATCGCCAACGAGATGAACGCGCTCGCCAAGCTTGCGCGCGAGGGCAAGATCAAGCCGGACCAGATGCAAGGGGGCACTTTCTCGATCTCGTCGCTCGGCGGCATCGGCGGCATCTACTTCACGCCGATCATCAACGCGCCGGAAGTCGCGATCATGGGCGTATGCAAGGGATACTGGAAGCAGCATTCGCCTGACGGCAAGACTTGGGCCTCGCGCCTTACCTTGCCGTTGTCGCTGTCCTGGGATCACCGGGTCATCGACGGCGCGGCCGCCGCCCGCTTCAACGTCTACTTCGCCAGCGTGCTCGCCGATTTGCGGCGGATGCTGTTCTGAGTTCGGGGGAGAGCAGCATGGCTCAGCAGATCGAAGTGAAGGTTCCTGACATCGGCGACTTCAAGGACGTCGCGGTGATCGAGGTCATGGTGAAGCCCGGCGAGACCGTGGCGGTCGACACCAGCCTCATCATGGTCGAGTCCGACAAGGCGTCGATGGAGATCCCGTCCTCGCATGCCGGAATCGTCAAGGAGGTCAAAGTCAGGGTTGGCGACAAGGTCAGTGAAGGCTCGATCATCCTCGTGCTGGAGACTGCCGGGGCCGCGGCCGCTCCGCCGCCTGCGCCGGCGTCAAAGCCTGCCGCTACGTCGTCCGCAGTTGCGCCTGTCCCGGCATCTCATTCCGGCAAGGCGGATATCGACTGCGAGATGCTGGTGCTCGGCGCCGGGCCCGGCGGCTATTCGGCCGCTTTCCGCGCCGCCGATCTCGGCATGAAGACCGTGCTGGTTGAGCGTTACGACACGCTCGGCGGCGTCTGTCTCAATGTCGGCTGCATTCCAAGCAAGGCGTTGCTGCATACGGCGTCCGTCGTCGATGAGGTCAAGCATCTCCCGGACCACGGAATCTCGTTCGGTGCGCCGCAGATCGACCTCGACAAGCTGCGCGGGTTCAAGGACGGCGTGATCAAGAAGCTGACCGGTGGTCTCGCCGGGATGGCCAAGGCCCGCAAGGTCGAGGTGGTGACCGGCGTCGGTGCCTTCCTCGATCCGCATCATCTTGAAGTGGTCACTGCGGGCGGCAAGAAGACGATCAAGTTCGCCAAGGCGATCATCGCTGCTGGCAGCCAGGCGGTGAAGCTGCCGTTCCTGCCCGAGGATCCGCGCATCGTCGACTCGACGGGCGCATTGCTGCTGAAGTCGATCCCGAAGCGCATGCTGGTGATCGGCGGCGGCATCATCGGGCTCGAGATGGCGACGGTCTATTCGGCGCTTGGCGCGCGCATCGACGTGGTCGAAATGCTCGACGGCCTGATGCAGGGCGCCGACCGTGACCTGGTCAAGGTCTGGGAGAAGATGAACGCGAAGCGTTTCGACAAGGCGATGCTGAAGACCAAAACCGTCGGCGCGAAGGCGACCGAGGCCGGAATCGAGGTCAGCTTCGAGGGCGAGCAGGCGCCGTCCGGGCCGCAGGTCTATGACCTCGTTCTGGTAGCCGTCGGCCGAAGCCCGAACGGCAAGAAGATCGGCGCCGAGAAGGCTGGTGTCGCGGTGACCGATCGCGGCTTCATCGACGTCGACAAGCAAATGCGCACCAACGTGGCGCACATCTTTGCGATAGGCGACATCGTGGGCCAGCCGATGCTGGCGCACAAGGCCGTGCATGAAGGCCATGTGGCTGCCGAAGTCGCCCATGGCGAAAAATCCTATTTCGACGCGCGACAGATCCCGTCGGTCGCCTATACCGATCCCGAAGTCGCCTGGGCCGGCAAGACCGAGGACGAGTGCAAGGCCGAGGGCATTAAGTTTGGCAAATCGGTCTTCCCCTGGGCGGCGTCCGGCCGCGCCATCGCCAATGGCCGCGACGAGGGTTTCACAAAGCTGTTGTTCGACACGGCGACGCATCGCGTCATCGGCGGCGGGATCGTCGGCACGCATGCGGGCGATCTGATCAGCGAGGTCTGCCTTGCGATCGAAATGGGGTGTGAGCCGGCCGATATCGGCAAGACCATTCATCCGCATCCGACGCTCGGCGAGTCCATCGGAATGGCAGCGGAGGTCTTTGAGGGCCACTGCACCGATCTGCCGCCGCAGAAGAAGAAATAGCGCGGGCTGCCAACGCAGGACACAGCGAGATCACGGAGGAGACACATGTCTGTAGCGACCACCGCGGCGTCCGGAGCGATAGCTGCGACGCATAAGAAGCCGTTCTACCGAGTTCTCTATGTTCAGGTTCTCGCGGCGATCGTGCTCGGCGTCATCGTCGGCTGGCTTTGGCCGGATATCGGCAAGAACGACTGGATCAAGGCGATGGGCGACGGGTTCGTCAAGCTCATCAAGATGGCCATTGCGCCGATCATCTTCTGTACGGTCGTCTCCGGCATTGCGCACATTTCCGAAGTGAAAAAGGTCGGCCGCGTCGCGGTCAAGGCGCTCGTCTACTTCGAGGTCGTTTCGACCTTTGCCCTGGCGTTGGGCTTGGTCGTCGCCAACGTGCTGCGTCCGGGAGCGGGTTTCCAGGGGCAGTCGAATGCTGCGGCCGTCGCCGGTTATGCGAAACAGGCGAGCGAGATGAAGTCGGTGGACTTCGTCCTCCACATCATCCCGGACACGGTGGTCGGGGCCTTCGCGCAAGGTGAGATCCTGCAGGTCCTGCTGTTCGCCATCCTGTTCGGCTTTGCGCTGATGGGGCTCGGCGAGCGGGCTCATACCGTCCGCTCGTTCGTGGACGATGTCGCCCACGCGATGTTCGGCGTCATCTCGATCGTGGTCAAGGTCGCGCCCATCGGTGCCTTTGGTGCGATGGCCTATACGATCGGTCGCTATGGCCCCCAGGCGCTCGGCAATCTCGCCGGCCTGATCGCGACTTTCTATCTCACTGCGTTTCTGTTCGTGGTCGTTGGTCTCGGGATCATCGCCCGTATCGCCGGCTTCTCGATCTTCAAGTTCCTTAAATACATCAAGGATGAGCTGCTGATCGTGCTCGGCACGTCGTCCTCGGAGAGCGCTCTTCCGCAGATGATGGAGAAGCTGGAGATTCTCGGTTGTTCGAAGTCCGTCGTCGGACTGGTCGTGCCGACCGGCTACTCGTTCAATCTTGACGGAACCAACATCTACATGACGCTGGCGACGCTTTTCATCGCCCAAGCGATGAACGTCGATCTCTCGTTCGGTGAGCAGATGACGATCCTCGTCGTTGCGATGCTGACGTCGAAGGGCGCTTCCGGCATCACGGGCGCGGGCTTCATCACGCTTGCCGGTACGCTCGCCGCGGTCAGGCCCGAGTTGCTTCCCGGCATGGCGATCGTGCTCGGCATCGACAAGTTCATGAGCGAGTGCCGGGCCCTGACGAACCTGTGCGGCAATGGCGTTGCCTGCGTCGTCGTCGCCTGGTGGGAGGGTGAGCTCGACCGCGAGAAGCTGCGCGTCGCACTCGATCGCAACGTCGATCCGACCGACCTCGAGGTCGCCGTAACGACGGGCTAAGGGCACGATGGTGCCAACCGATCACCGCCCGGACATCACGGGCTATCAAGGGAGTTGGTCATGACGGATGTGGTAATTGTCTCCGCGGCGCGGACGCCAGTCGGTTCCTTCAACGGGGCGTTCGGCGCGCTGCCCGCACACGAGCTCGGAGCTGTCGCAATCAAAGGCGCCCTGGATCGCGCGAAGGTCTCGCCCGAGGATGTCGACGAAGTCATCCTGGGGCAGGTGCTATCCGGTGGTGAGGGGCAGAACCCCGCGCGGCAGGCCGCGATGGCGGCCGGCATTCCGCAGGAGAAAACGGCATGGGGCATGAACCAGCTCTGCGGCTCGGGCCTGCGGTCGGTCGCGCTTGGGCTGCAGCAGATCGTCAATGGTGATGCCAGGATCATCGTCGCCGGCGGCATGGAGTCCATGTCGATGGCGCCGCATCTGTCGCATCTGCGGAACGGCACCAAGATGGGCGACGTCAAGTTCGTCGACTCCATGCTGAAGGACGGCCTTATGGACGCCTTCCACGGCTATCACATGGGCGTCACGGCAGAGAACATCGCGGCCAGATGGCAGATCACCCGCGAGGAGCAGGATGCGTTCGCGACCAGCTCGCAGAACAAGGCCGAGGATGCGCAGAAGGGCGGCCGGTTCAAGGATGAGATCGTTCCGGTCACCGTCAAGACCAGGAAGGGCGACGTCGTCGTCGACCAGGATGAATATATCCGCCCCGGCACGACGCAGGAGTCGCTGGCCAAGCTGAAGCCCGCTTTCAACAAGGAAGGTTCGGTGACGGCGGGCAACGCTTCGGGCCTCAACGACGGCGCGGCCGCTCTGGTGTTGATGAGCGCGGACGAAGCCAGCAAGCGCGGCCTGGCGCCTCTTGCCAGGATCGTCTCGTGGGCCACGGCCGGCGTCGATCCGGCGGTGATGGGTTCGGGGCCGATTCCGGCCTCGCGCAAGGCGCTGGAAAAGGCTGGCTGGAGGGTCAAAGATCTCGACCTCGTCGAGGCCAACGAAGCCTTTGCGGCCCAGGCCATCGCCGTCAACAAGGACATGGGCTGGGATCCGTCGATCGTGAACGTGAACGGCGGCGCCATCGCCATCGGCCATCCGATCGGTGCATCCGGCGCCCGCGTGCTGACGACGCTGCTGTTCGAGATGCAGAAGCGGGGTGCGAAGAAGGGGCTTGCCACGTTGTGCATCGGCGGCGGCATGGGTGTCGCCCTAACGGTCGAACGCTAGAAGAGCAAAGCCGGTTTTTAGAACCGGAGAGAATCGCGGACGGCACCACGCCGTCCGCGAACGACAACGGCTGGCCGAGCGCCGGCAAATAGAGATTGAACCGACCAGGATCAGGAGGAGATCATGTCCAGAGTTGCGGTGGTGACCGGCGGAACGCGCGGTATCGGCGAGGCGATTTCGATCGCGCTCAAGGCGGCCGGCTACAAGGTAGCGGCGAGCTATGCCGGTAACGACGAGGCGGCTGCGAAGTTCAAGAGCCAGACCGGCATCAACGTCTACAAATGGGACGTCTCGAACTACGACGCCTGTGCCGCGGGTCTCAAACAGGTCGAGGCTGACCTTGGTCCGGTGGACGTGCTGGTCAACAATGCCGGCATCACCAAGGACGGCATGTTCCATAAGATGACGCCGGAGCAATGGTACGCGGTCATCAACACCAATTTGAACTCGCTGTTCAATATGACGCGGCCAGTGTGGGAAGGCATGCGCGAGCGCAAGTTCGGCCGGGTGATTTGCATCTCCTCGATCAATGGTCAGAAGGGCCAGATGGGCCAGGTCAATTATTCCGCCGCCAAGGCAGGTGATATCGGCTTCGTGAAGGCGCTGGCTCAGGAAGGGGCTCGCGCCGGCATCACCGTCAACACGATCTGCCCCGGCTATATCGCGACCGAGATGGTCAAGGCGATCAATCCGGAGATCGTAGCCAAGAACATCCTGCCCCAGATTCCGGTCGGTCGCCTCGGCGAACCACACGAGATCGCGCGCACGGTCGTGTTCCTCGCCTCCGACGATGCCGGCTTCATCACGGGATCGACGATCTCGGCGAATGGCGGCCAGCACATGATCTGAGGCCGCTTGAGAGCAGAGGGAGGCCGCGTATCGGCCTCCCGAACGAGGGAATCAAGTCGAGGGATACGATGGACCAGGATCTGAAGGAAGCCGCACTCGAATATCATCGCCTGCCGACGCCCGGAAAGATCTCGGTGGTGCCGACCAAGGCGATGGCCACCCAGCGCGATCTGGCGCTGGCCTACTCGCCCGGCGTGGCGGAGCCCTGCCTGGTCATTGCGGAGGATCCGTTGCAAGCAGATGTGCTGACGGCGCGCAGTAACCTCGTCGCCGTCGTCACCAATGGAACCGCCGTGCTCGGCCTTGGCAATATCGGCGCATTGGCTGGCAAGCCGGTCATGGAAGGCAAGGCGTGTCTGTTCAAGAAATTCGCGGGGATCGATGTCTTCGACATCGAACTCGCCGAGGAGAATCCTGATGCGCTGGTCGAGACGATCGCCAGGATGGAGCCGACCTTTGGCGGTATCAACCTGGAGGACATCAAGGCGCCGGAATGCTTCTACATCGAGAAGAAGCTCCGCGAGCGGATGAAGATCCCGGTCTTTCACGACGACCAGCACGGCACTGCGATCATCGCCGCGGCGGCGATCCTCAATGGACTGAAGCTGGTCAAGAAGGACATCGCCGACGTCAAGCTGGTGTGCTCCGGCGCGGGCGCTGCGGCGCTAGCCTGCCTCGATCTGATCGTGAGCCTTGGACTGCGCCGCGAGCGGATCATCGTGACCGATGCCAAGGGCGTCGTGTATGCCGGCCGCGCCGAAAGCATGGACGATAACAAGGCGCGCTATGCTGTGAAGACGGAGGCGCGCAAGTTAGATGACATCATTCAGGATGCGGACATCTTCCTCGGCCTGTCGGCCGGCAAGGTGCTGACCCCTGAGATGGTCAAGAAGATGACGCGCGATCCCCTGATCTTCGCGATGGCCAATCCGATTCCGGAGATCATGCCGGAGGACGCGCTGGCGGTCCGCCCCGATGCGATCATCGGCACGGGACGTTCGGACTACCCTAACCAGATCAACAATGTGCTGTGCTTCCCGTTCATCTTCCGCGGCGCGCTCGATTGTGGCGCGACGACCATCAATGAGGAGATGAAGCTTGCGACGGTGCGCGCGCTGGCGGACCTGGCCATGGCTGAGGTGCCAGAGGTGGTCGCCACAGCCTACAAGGGCGAGGACCTTCGCTTCGGCCGCAACTATCTCATTCCAAAGCCGTTCGATCCACGTCTCATCGAGATGATTGCGCCGGCGGTGGCTAAGGCGGCTGCCGATACGGGTGTTGCCAGGCGTCCGATCGTCGATATGGACGCTTATCGACAGAAGCTGAGCCGCTTCGTCTATCAGTCCGGAAATGCGATGCAGCCGGTCTTTTCGGTGGCGAAGGGGAGCGGAAAATCCCTTGTTCTGGCGGAGGGCGAGGATGAGCGCGTGCTGCGGGCCGCACAGGTCATCGCCGACGAGCGGATCGCAAAGCCGCTGCTGCTTGGCCGGCCGGCGACGATCGAACAGCACATCAAGGCCTTCGGTCTCCGGCTCAGACCCGGACAGGACTGCGAGATCATCGATCCGCACGATGCGCAGGTCTATTCCAAATGCGCCGATGTTTATCATGCGCGCAGGAAGCGCGACGGCGTGTCGGCGGCCCTTGCGCTGTCGGAGACAAGGAGCAACGCGACCGTGCTCGCCTCGATCCTGCTCGAGCGGGGGATCGGCGATGCGATGCTTTGCGGGGTGATCGGGCGAACCGCCGATCACCTGGCCGCGATCAAGAACGTGATCGGGACGAGGGACGATGTGCGGACCCTCGCCGTGATGCAGATGCTCATTCTCCCGCAGCATCAGCTGTTCATCTGCGACACGCACTGCAATCTCAATCCGACTGCCGAGCAGGTTGCTGACATCGCGTTGCTGGCGGCCGCCGAAGTTAAGCGGTTCGGCATCACGCCGCGCGTGGCGCTGCTTTCGCATTCGAGCTTCGGAAGCTCCGCGGTCCCGGAAGCGCACAAGATGCGGGAAGCGCGCACGATCATTCGCGAGCGCTCGCCCGACCTCGCGGTGGAAGGCGAGATGCGTGGAGATGCCGCGCTTTCGCAGTCGGTGCGTGACCACGAGTTTCCGGAGTCCGGCTTCGCAGGGCCTGCGAACGTATTGGTGATGCCCAATCTCGACGCCGCCAATATCTCCTACAATCTGCTGCGGATGGCTGCGGGGCAGGGGCTGACGGTCGGCGGCATTCTGCTTGGCGCGGCAAAGCCGGCGCACATTCTCACGCCGTCCTCCACCGTCCGCCGCATCGTGAACATGGCCGCTGTCGCAGCCGCGGATGCGGTGTCGGAGAGAGACTGATTGGAGATCCGGCTGGGCGGACTGTGAACACGATCGATCGAGGCCAACATGAGTGAGGCGCAATCGGGAAAACCCCGGGTCGTGATCGTCGGCGGCGGGGCGGGCGGTCTGGAACTCGCAACCCGCCTCGGCGACAAATACGGCCGCAAGGGCAAGCTCGAGGTCACGCTGATCGAGCGCAACCGCACCCATGTGTGGAAGCCGAAGCTGCACGAGATCGCCGCCGGAAGCATGGATATCGCGGCCCACGAGGTCGACTATCTCGCGCAGTCCTATTGGCACGGCTTTCGCTACCGGATCGGGGAGATGATTGGAATCGACCGGGAGCGCCGTCAGGTGCTGGTGGCGCCCTATCTCGATGCCGAAGGCCGTGAGGTGACGCCGAAGCGGAGCTTTGACTATGACGTCCTCGTCATCGCTGTCGGCAGCCAGAACAACGATTTTGGCACGCCGGGCGTCGCGGAGCACGCGATCAAGCTGGAATCGCAGGCAGATGCGAAGCGCTTTCACGAGCGAATGGTCAATGCGTGTATCCGCGCCCATGCCCAATCCTCGCCACTTGGGGAACACCAGTTGAAGGTCGCGATCATCGGCGCCGGCGCGACCGGTGTCGAGCTTGCGGCGGAGCTGCACCGGACGACGCGAGAAGTCGTGGCCTACGGGCTAGATCAGGTCGATCCGCAGAAGGACATCAGAATCACGCTGATCGAAGCCGCGGACCGGGTACTTCCCGCGCTGCCCGAACGGGTTTCAAAAGAGACGGAAAAGTTGCTCGTCAGGTTGGGCGTCAATGTGCTCGTGGGTGCCAAGGTCTCCGTAGTCGACTCCGACCATGTGAGCCTGACAGACGGGCGAACGATTCCCGCCGAACTGATCGTCTGGGCTGCTGGCGTGAAGGCGCCCGATTCCCTGAAGGAGATCGCAGGCCTCGAAACCAACCGCATTAATCAGCTTGTCGTACGGCCGACGTTGCAGGCCACGCGCGACGATAACATCTTTGCGATCGGCGACTGCTCGGCCTGCTCATGGGGCGACCGGGGCAACGTGCCGCCGCGTGCGCAGGCGGCGCATCAGCAGGCGTCCCACCTTTATTCGCAGATCCCGCGGCATCTGCGGGGCGAGGCAATCAAGGACTATCGCTACCGTGACTTCGGATCCCTGGTCTCGCTCGGCAAGTTCAGCACGGTCGGCTCGATGATGGGGGCGCTGGTGGGCGGCAGCCTGGTCTTCGAGGGGCTGTTCGCGCGGATGATGTACCTGTCGCTGTACAAGATGCACGAGCACGCCCTGCATGGTTCGGTGAAGGTAGCGCTCGACACGTTGGCCCGCCTGATCACGCGGCGGACCGAACCGCATGTGAAGCTCCACTGATTGCGGTCGCGGAGAGAATGGATGTCGTGTCGGCCGTTATGCACATGGCGCGGTGCCTGACCTGGAGAGGATGCTGATGGACGCCGTGTTCCTCGCGCGTATCCAGTTCGCCGCGAACATCACGTTTCATATCCTGTTTCCGTCGATCTCGATCGCACTGAGCTGGGTGCTGCTGTTCTTCCGCCTGAAGCATCTGCGCGCAACCGACCCGCAGCAGAAGGTGGACTGGCTTCGCGCCTATCGTCTGTGGACCAAAGTATTCGCCCTGACATTTGCGCTCGGGGTGGTCAGCGGCGTCACCATGAGCTTCCAGTTCGGCACCAACTGGCCGGGCTACATGGAGCGGGTCGGCAATATTGCAGGCCCGCTGCTGGGCTATGAGGTGTTGACCGCGTTCTTCCTGGAAGCGGGCTTTCTCGGTGTGATGCTGTTCGGCCACCGCCGCGTCGGCGAGATGATTCATCTGGGGGCGACCCTTCTGGTCGCGCTCGGCACGTTGATGAGCGCGTTCTGGATCCTCGCCCTCAATTCATGGATGCAGACGCCGGCCGGATACGAGATCGTCGACGGCCAATTCCATGCGAAGAATTGGCTGGAGATCGTCTTCAATCCATCCTTTCCTTATCGCTTCGTCCATATGGTATTTGCATCGTCGCTGACTTGCGCGTTCCTTTTGATCGGGATCAGTGCTTGGCAGCTTCTGAAGGGCGCTGCGACAACGAGCGTGTCGCGTGTGCTGCGAACGGGGCTTGTGTTCGCAGCGCTGGCGGCACCCGCACAGATCGTGGCCGGCGATTTTCACGGGCTCAACACGCTCGAGCATCAGCCGCAGAAGATCGCGGCCGTTGAAGGCATCTGGGAAACCACGCGTGGCGCGCCGCTACTGCTGTTTGCGATTCCCGACGATGCGACCCGGTCAAACCGTTTCGAACTGCGGGTGCCGAAGCTCGCGAGCCTGATCCTCCGCCACGACCCTGAAGGAGAGCTGAAGGGGCTGAACGAGTTTCCATCGGCCCATCCGCCGGTGCTGCCGCTGTTCTGGTCGTTCCGTATCATGGTGGGGACGGGCATCCTGATGCTGCTGGTCAGTTGGGTCGGCCTCTGGCGGCATTGGCGCGATGGTTGGGATTTTTCCCTTATGCCGCGACCACTGCTCAAACTGTTCGCGGGGATGACCTTCGCCGGGTGGGTCGCAACCATCGCAGGCTGGTACGTGACGGAAATCGGGCGCCAGCCCTTTATCGTATCAGGCCTGATTCGAACCAGCGAGGTCGTCTCGCGTGTTCCATCAGCTAGTATCGCGCTGACCCTGGCCATCTACGTGACGCTCTATGTCGGCCTGCTGGCGGCCTATGTCGGCGTGCTGAAATACATGGCGGAGAAGCCGGAAAAGGGCGCGGAGGCCATCATGTCGGAGGATTTTGCAGAGGATCCGCATCGCTATCGCAGCCGCGGAGAGTTCGCATGACGTTGATGTCCTTCGACGAGATGCTTCCACTGATCTTCATCGGGTTGATGGGCGTGTCGCTGCTCGTCTACGTCGTGAGCGACGGCTACGATCTTGGGGTCGGCATGCTCATGCACCGCGCGACGCCCGAGGAGCGCGATACCATGGTCGCGTCGATCGGCCCGTTCTGGGACGCCAACGAAACCTGGCTCGTGCTTGGCGTCGGTCTGCTGCTGGTCGCGTTCCCGAAAGCGCATGGGCTGGTGCTGTCGGAATTGTATCTTCCGACCGCGCTGATGCTGGTCGGCCTGGTCCTCCGCGGCGCAGCGTTTGATTTCCGGGTCAAGGCAAAGACCGGCCGGAAGGCAATGTGGGATCGCATGTTCATCGCCGGGTCGATGCTTGCGTCGGTATGCCAGGGCTGGATGCTCGGTCGCTACATCAGCGGCTTTGGCGACGGCTGGAACTATCCGATCTTTGCCGGCGCAATCGCCGCTGCGCTGCCGATGGCCTATGCGCTGCTGGGCGCGACATGGCTCGTGATGAAGACGCAGGGTGAACTGCAGGAGAAGGCGATCGAGTGGAGCAAGATCGCTTGGGCACCCATGGTCCTGGGCCTGATCCTGATCTCGATGGCAACGCCATGGATCAGCGAGACCGTCCGCGTCAGGTGGTTCACGCTGCCGGCGATCATCGCGGTGGCGGCGATCCCGATCACGTCCGGCGTTGCGCTGCTGGCAGTTCGCCTTCTGCTGGGGACGCCAGCCGTGCGCGGGGCACTGTGCTGGCTGCCCTTCGCGCTGCTGGTCCTGGTCTTCTTCCTGAGCTTCCTCGGGCTCAGCTACAGCATCTATCCGTTTGTCGTGATCGACCGGCTCACGGTCTGGCAGGCCGCCAGCAGCCCGGAGTCGCTGAAGGTGATCCTGATCGGGGTCTGCGTGACACTGCCGGTCATCATCGCCTACACCGGATTTTCCTATCGCGTATTCCGAGGCAAGGCCATAGAGTTGGACTATGCGTGAGCCGTCGTCCGCAGTGGCCGGTGCTCCACAGTTTGTGCTGGTTCAGGAGATGACGGAGCTTCTATCCCTGGTGAGCGTCAAGGGACCTGCCAAAGTCAGTTCGGTGGTGCCGGTTTCCACGCGTTGGCTCGTTCGTGGCGCATTTGCCCTCGCGCTGGTCGCCGCGGCGGCGTGGCTGGGATACATGGTCACGTTCCGCCGGGGACTGGACCATCTGCACGCCGCGGCCCAGCAGCGGCTGACCGTCGAGGCCGCGAGGCTCGACGGCTACCTGTCGAGATTTGAATATCTTCCGTCTCTCCTGGAGACATCGCCCAGCGTGTTCCGGCTGCTCGAGGCGCCCAGCGATCCTGCACTGCAGCAAAACGTCAGCTTGTATCTGAAGTCGATCAACCTGCTTGCGGGAGCCGACAATCTCTATGTCCTTGGCGTCACCGGCGCGACATTGGCCGCGGCTGATTTCGACCAGCCCGGCACGCCCTTCGGCGAAAACCTGTCGTATCGCCCCTATGTGAGCGAAGCGCTCTCGAATGGCCGCGGCGCCTTCTTTGGTGTCGGTATCACGACCGCGCGCGCCGGCTACTATCTGTCCTATGCGCTGAAGGACGGCGGAACGACAAAGGGGATCGCGACCGTCAAGGTCAATCTGGATTCGTTCGAGCGGGCGTGGCGCAGCACCGACAACGACATTCTTCTGGTCGACGAGCGCAAGGTGACGATCCTTGCCGCCCGCGACGAGTGGCGCTATCGCCCCATGGCGCCGCTTTCGGTTCCAACACGTGATGACATTGCGCGATTCAAACCCTACGGAAACCACGATCTTGTGCCACTTGGATGGACGCTCGTCGATCAATCTGAGAACGGCACGGCACGGATCATAGCGGAGAACGGTACCGCCTATACGGTCAGCGAGGTCCCAATCAACCGCGGTCTGTGGAAGCTCGTGCTTCTCGACGACGAGGCGCCCACGCGGCAGACCGCGCTCATCATCGGGATCATATCGGGTCTCGCCGCCCTCGTCGCGCTGCTGGCGCTTGGTCTTGTCGAGCAACGCCGCCGGGAGATCAAGCAACGCTTGGCGAGCCAAGCCGCGTTGCAGGCGGCCAACGACATGCTCGAGACCAGGGTGCAGGAGCGCACCGCCGAATTGCGGGCTGCGCAGGATGAACTCGTTCATGCCGGCAAGCTGGCAGCCCTCGGCCAGATGTCGGCCGGCATCGTGCACGAGTTGAACCAGCCGCTGGCGGCCCTGCAAACTGCCGCCGACAATGCGGTCCTGCTCGTTGATCGCGGATCGATTGGCGATGCTCGCGGAAATCTCACCCGAATTGGCGAATTGGTGCGGAGGCTCGGCCGCTTGACCAGCCAGCTCCGCGTGTTCGCGTACAAGTCGAGCAGCCCGCTTGGCGCGGTGTCCGTCGAGCATGCAGTGGCTGAATCGCTCAAGATATTGGCCGGGCGTGTCAAGGAGGGCGGTGTTGCCGTGGCGACAGAGATCGACGCTAAGCTCTTCGTCATTGCCGATCAGACACGGCTGGAGCAGCTGCTGTGCAACATCGTGGCCAATGCGCTGGATGCCGTGGAAGGTGTCGAGCGGAAGTCGATCCTGATCCGGGCGGGCAGGGAAGAGGCGCAGACCGTCCGCTGCCGCATCGTGATCAGCAACAGCGGGCCGACGATCGCCTCCGACGTCCTGCAGCGCATGTTCGAGCCGTTCGTGACGACCAAGCCCGCGGGAAAGGGGCTCGGCCTTGGCCTGATGCTTTCTAATCACATTGCACGCTCGTTCGGCGGCGAACTGCATGCGCGAAACCTGACGCCTGATGGTGCCGAATTCGTCGTGACCCTTCCATTGGCAGAGATAGCAGAGGCGGCCTCGCATGGGTGATGACCAATCGATCGGCGTGATCTATGTCGAGGACGACGACGACGTCCGGATCGGCGGCGTCCAGGCGCTCGAGCTCGCAGGATTTTCCGTTTCCGGATTTGCCTCGGTTGAGAGCGCCAGCGGCTCCGTTCGGGCAGATATGCCTTTTGTCGTGGTCTGCGATGTGCGCCTGCGCGGGCGTAGCGGTCTCGACTGGCTGTCCGATCTGCGCCGACTGGACCAGGATCTGCCTGTGATCCTGATCACGGGTCATGGCGATATTTCGATGGCCGTGCAGGCAATGCGGACCGGCGCTTATGATTTCATCGAGAAGCCCTGCTCCTCGGAGCAGTTGATCTCAGTGGTGCGCCGGGCGGCGGAGAAGCGGCGGCTGACGCTCGAGGTGCGATCGTTGCGGTCCGCCTTGGCGGACCGCAACGGAATCGAGGCGAGCTTGCTCGGCCGATCACCGCAGATCCAGGAGGTGCGCCGGCTCGTCTCCACCTTGGCGGCGACCAATGTCGACGTCACGATCTATGGTGAGACCGGAACCGGCAAGGACGTCGTCGCGCGCTGCCTGCACAATCACAGCGGCCGCCGCGGCGGCAATTATGTCGCGGTGAATTGCGGCGGTCTGCCGGAATCGCTGGTCGAGAGCGAGCTGTTCGGCCACGAGGTGGGCGCGTTCACCGGCGCCACCCGTCAGCGGATAGGAAAGATCGAATACGCCAGTGGCGGAACGCTGTTCCTCGACGAGATCGAGAGCATGCCGCTGAGCGTCCAGGTTAAATTGCTGAGATCGCTCCAGGATCGCTCGATCGAGCGCGTCGGCACCAACAAGGCGATCGCGGTGGATTGCCGTGTCGTGGCTGCGAGCAAGGTGAATTTGCTCGAGCTGAGCGAAAAGCGTCTGTTTCGTGCCGATCTGTACTATCGCCTCGGCGTCGCTTTCATCGAGCTCCCGCCGTTGCGCGAACGGCGGGAGGATATCCCGCTGCTGTTCGAGCACTTCACCCTGGATGCGGCGAGGCGGTTCGAGCGTGACGCCCCGATTCTGGACGAACAGACCATGTCTCACCTGCTGGCCTATTCGTGGCCGGGCAACGTACGCGAGCTTCGCAACGTCGCCGACCGTTTCGTGCTCGGTGTCCTCGACAGCAAGGCGGTCAATAAATCCGGTTTCGGTACGTCGGATGTGTCATTGCCGCGGCAACTCGAGAACATCGAGCGATCGATCATCGAGGACGCGCTCCGGCGCAAGCAGGGCGACGTCCAGGCAACGGCCGCGCTTCTCAGCATTCCGAAGCAGACGCTGTACGACAAGATCAAACGGCTCTCCGTGAATGTCGATGGCATCAGGGAGGGTGCGGCCGTCCGCTCCGGGTCCTGAGATCGCGGCGGACCGTGGGACGAACCGACCGGCCCGCCCATGCGGGCCCAGATAGCTAGCACGCTCTCGGTGCAGCCGAGGGCAAAGGGCGCCGGCAGAAGCCGCCCGTTATCGGAAGGCAACGAACCAATCAGATCTTGAGGAACGCCATGAATCGGCCATTCAACGTGCCTGATGAATTTGTCGAGGGCTTGTTGAAGGCGGGGGAAAGTCTGTGGCGATCGCTTGGGTGGGCACCGAACAGCGATCGCGACGGGGCGAACCTCGGCTCAGCCCTGAATTTATCGGGGCGTCTCGCCGAATTGCAGGCCGAGCACATGAAGCGGCTATACCAGCTCACCGAGCACGTCATCAAATCGGCCGCCGGCGTGCAAGGCGAAGGAGGCATTGAGCCTGCACGCGGCGATCGCCGGTTCAACGCCACGGAATGGCGGGACGATGCGGCCTATAGTCTGTTGAAGCAATGCTATTTGCTGAACTCGCGCTACTGCGTCGACTTCGTCGAGGCGCTCGATCTCGACGAGAAGGAAAAGCATCGACTGCGCTTCTTCACGCGCCAGCTCATCGAGGCGATGAGCCCGACCAATTTCCTGGCCACCAATCCGGATGTCATCAAGCTCGCGACGGACAGCGAAGGTCAAAGCCTCAAGGCGGGCCTGGAGAACCTGATGAGCGATCTGGGCAGGGGTAGCCTGACGATCACGGATGAGGAGGCTTTCGAGGTCGGAAAGGATGTCGCCGCATCCAGGGGCGCGGTTGTGTTCGAAAACGAGCTGTTTCAGCTCATTCAATACGCGCCTGCGACGGAGCAGGTGGCCGCCCGGCCTCTGCTGATCGTGCCGCCCTGCATCAACAAGTTCTACATTCTCGACCTCCAGCCGGCCAATTCGTTCGTTCGATTCGCGGTCGAGAACGGCTTCACGGTCTTCGTGGTTTCATGGCGCAACCCGGATGCCTCCTGTGGCCACATTCGATGGGACGACTACGTTGAGGATGGCGCCATACGCGCCATCGACATCGCCCGATCGATTTCGGGTGTAGACAAGATCAACGTCCTGGGTTGGTGTGTCGGCGGAACGATCTTGTCATCCGCACTCGCCATTCTGCGAACGCGCGGCGATGAATCGGTTGCCAGTGTGACGTTGCTGACGACCATGCTCGACTTCCGAGAACCGGGCGATCTTGGCGTATTCGTGGACGAGGAAGGGGTGCGGCAGCGCGAGCAGACGATCGGGAGGGAAGGCATCTACCGCGGCGCCGAGCTCGGCTTCGTCTTTCAAGACGCTGCGGTCGAAGGAGCTGATCTGGCCGAACGTGATCAACAACTATCTGAAGGGAAAGTCGCCGGAGCGTTTCGATCTGCTGTTCTGGAACGCGGATGTCACCAACCTTCCCGGACCGATGTATTGCTTCTACATCAGGAACATGTACCTGGAGAACAATCTTCGGGAGCCGAACCGGTTGACAATGTGCGGCACTCCTGTCGATCTGGCCCGGGTCGATCTGCCTGCTTACGTGCTGGCGACCGCCGAAGATCATATCGTGCCGTGGCGATCGGCCTATCGCACCACCGGCCTGTTCAGTGGCAACACCCGCTTTGTGCTCGGCGCCAGTGGGCACATTGCCGGCGTGATCAATCCCGCCTCCAAGAACAAGCGAAGCTATTGGCTGTCGGACCAGCGATGCGACGATCCCGCCGCGTGGCTTGCGAGCGCCGACGAAAGGCCGGGCAGTTGGTGGAACGATTGGATCGCGTGGCTCAAGCCGTGGGCTGAAGACCGGGTGCCCGCCCGGACGCAACTCGGCAGCAACCTCTATCCGCCGGGGGAAGCGGCACCGGGCCGATATGTGAAAGCGAAGGCGAACTGACATCGTTGAACGGTCATGGAACGATTGGAAGGTAGCGGGAGCGTTAGCCGTTCAAAGCGGTCGCTGAGCGAGGCGATCTCATCATCAGAAATGACTATGGGTTGCTCTTTGTACCGTTTGACGATTTCGATAGGTTACTAAAAGCTGCCACAGAAAAGTCCGAGCGGAGCGGAAGCAGATCTCGAACATTGTGGCGGGCGCGCAGGGATTCTTCTCTGCGCGAGCTGGGCTGCGAAGGTCTCGATTGAAGAGGGAAATTCGTGAGCAGAAATTATACTCACACCGCGAAGTGAGTATGACTCAGGCAGCTACAACCTCGATGTCCAAAGAAGCTTTGCCTGCACATGCACGCCTTGACCTCCGCCTGACGTGTGCACTGAGAATCCGAAGAAGCGATTTCCGCTTCCAATTCATGCAAATATCGTCCTAGAAGAGCCAAGCTACGGAAGCCCTCGTCAAACGAGAATTCTCAGTCGGTCTAATCACATAAAGGACTGATCGGAGTTGAAATACCTCAATAAGATTAACAGCTTAGGGCGCAAATTTGCCGTGGCCCCCATGATGGATTGGAACGAGAGCTCAAGTTTTTCAGATGGTTAGAAGGCTGCGTGTGCACGACGTGTGCACCGGAAGATCAAGAAAAATCTCACCACAGCCAACGTGCGCAGGCTTATGGCGCAAGAGTAGGAACAGCATTTTCGAGGATAGGAGGCCGGCGTGCGCAAATCGGACATCTCTGCGATCGGAGTGGTTGCCATTTCGATGCGTGCCGGCAGAACTCAAACCCGTGATGGTGGCGTCCAGGCCACGCCACCAAACATCGAGCGCCAGCTGCATCGTCAACGGCGTGAAACGCATCAACCGCACCGTCTACGAGGTAATGAGTAGACTGCATGGGCGCGATTGAGTGGGAGTAGCGCGGCCGGCCGGAATCGCGCAGTCCAGCGTAGTTTTGGGAAGCATGCTCGGTTAGTCTCGCCAATAGTCCGAACGAAGAGGGGTGCTTGGGATATATCCCAAGGACCCAGAAATCCATTGCGTCTTCACTTTGGCGTATCGCAGCGCGCTCGATCGTACAGAAAGTACTCTAGGCAAAGGGGACGCACGAACTGTTGGCGACACCAGGTGTCCTTGGAAAATCTGCTCTTCAGGAAGGTTCGCACAAAAAAAGCGGTCGGCTATAAAGCCGACCAGTTTGGAGGGTCCAGTGCAGGCAGCTCCCCGGGAGCAAGCTTGGCATTGCCTGGCAGCTCTAAAATGTGTGCGAGTACCTGTTTAATCTGCCTCTTCCGTCGGTACGGGCGCCCTTACGTTGGCTTCACAAGTTCGCGGGCGAGTTCGACCGGCATGTCCACCATGACGTCGTGTCCACAAGGCATTTTGGTAACACGCCAGCCCGGCAACCCGGCCACCTTCGCTGCGTAATAGCGGAACGGGCTTGGATCCCAACCCTCGGCCAAAATGAAGACACGCTCCTTTATGGTGGAGCCGGCTCCGGTTAGCAGCACTGGCATTTCAAAGGTCGCCAGTGCCTGAGGCACGCACCGCCGATCAACCCACGCGCGTTTCTGCTCGATGACCTTGAAACCTTCGGCCGGAGCAGGTGCCATCAGACCGCTGTTGTTCTTGATGGCACTTCCCCGAAATCCCTCAATGAAGGCCTTGAAGTTCTCGCGTGATAAAGCAACTTCGAGGCACTTATTCAGTGACTGCTCATGCTCGGGAATGAAGGCGTCCAGGTACACCAGTGTCCGGATTCGCGAAGCCATCCGGTCGGCGACCGCCGTTATCACCATCCCTCCATAAGAGTGGCCACAAAGGATCACGTCGGAGAGTTCCTCCGCCTCGATGACCCCACAGACATCACGAATGTGGGTCTCGAGCGTGACGTCCTGACCGTTGAGGTGCGCGCGTTCTCCCAAGCCCGTGAGGGTAGGGGTAAATACCGTGTGTCCCATGGAGCGAAGTTCACTGGCAACGTCACGATAACACCAGCCCCCGTGCCACGCTCCGTGCACGAGTACAAAGGTAAGCGGCGATCTGGTCTCCGCGCTCTTCGCGCTGTTTGAGCTCGTGAGCAGGGAGCCAGTGACAACGGCTCCAGCTACAGCGTTGCCGATCAACTGTCTACGATTCATGCGCGTTCACCTTCTGACTGAATGAAGTTCTCATAAGAGAACTAGTTCTTATACATGGACGAGGTCTGCCGCAATCTCAATTGCTTGCACACGTCGACGCTTTTGAAAACAGATTTGCCTGGATCGCAGCTTGAGCGTGCTTCTTCTCTCGGCAGCAAACAGGCGAGGTCAATCGTCCGCCGCCGCAGGAAAACAGCGATGAATTGCAGTGCAGCGCACTAGCGCCTCTTGGGGGGCTTATCCGCGAGCAAGCTGCGCCCATGCTTTACAAACATATAGACCAATTGGTCGTGAAATGCAATGTTTGTCGCGTCGGCAGTTCGTGCCACGTTGACTTCTTGCCTAGTTGTGCATATAGCAGAACACGTTCATATACAGGTACAACTAGCGCGGCCGTCCAAGAGCTCCAGAGAGCCGTAAGCGGAAACCAGTGAGGGAGGTAGTTATGTCGTCCAATTCGTTGCGCCATTTGACCAGGATTAATCGCCGAACCTTGATTGGAGGTGCGGGCGGCTTCGCGCTGGCTCACGCTGCGGCTTCGAAGCTTGGGATGCCCTACATTGGGAGTGCCGCCGCTGCGGATCCGATCAGGATTGGAATGATCTACGCCAAGACCGGAGCCGTGGCAGATCAGGCCGAATACATGGCGCAAGGTAGCTTGTTGGCTCTTGAGACCCGCAACAACACCCTTTTGGGTCGTCAGGCGGAGGTCATTTGGCTCGATGAGCCGACGTCACAAGCGGCGCAGCAAAATGCCGAGCGCCTGGTCGGCGAACATAACGTAGTTGGCATTGTTGGCGGCTCCTTAAGTTCGAGCGCGCTCGCAATATCCGCGGTCGCTAAAAAGGCGAAGATCCCGTTCGTCGCCGCCAACGCGGGGGCGATCGATCTAACCGGGCGGCTTTGCAACAGATACACTTTCCGCCTGCAGCCCCCGGCAGACGTTCATACCCGCGTTCTCGCGCCATATTGTGCGGGGCTTGGCAAGAAGTGGTATCTCCTGACTGCAGCTTTTGCTTTCGGGCAAGACATCAAGCGTTCTTTCACCGAATTCAGCGCGGCTAATGGAATCACGCTTGTGGGCGCCGATGAGGTCCCGGTCAACACAGCTGACTACAGCTCCTTTATCCTCAAGATCCGTGCCGCCAAGCCCGACGTCGTTGTGGGAGGGGTGCCGGGCAACGATATTTCCACGTTCCTGAAGCAGTGGAACGAGCTGGGCATGAAGGGCAAGATTCCGTTTGCGGAAATTGCTGTCGGCGCCACGGATCTCTGGGGCGTGGGTCCAGAAGCTGCGGACGGTCTGTTCACGATCAACTGGTACCACAAGAACCCCAAGAATCCGCCCGAAGAGCAAGCGATGGCGGCAACATATGAGCAAAAATACAAGCGTCCCGCAGCCGACAAGACCTGGATGGGATGGATGGCAATGAACGCATTGCTCGATTCGGTCGAGACTGCGAAAGCCACCGAGCCCGGAGCAATTGTGAACGCGCTCGAAAAGTGGGGCGTCCAGCGCGGCGGCGTAAAGGCGGGTTACCGCGCATTTGATCATCAGATGGTCAATCGTCTGCTCGTCGTCGGCATCAAACCCAAAATCACTGACAAATGGGACTACTTCGACATTCTCGCCGAGACGCCTTCGAATGACGCTGAGATCGAGAAGGTCTTCGGCGCGCAGGCCGAAAGCGCGTGCAAGATGGACGCGCTCTAGGTCTCGGGTGAGGGGGCGCCGCAGTTCCAGCTGGAAAGATGCGGCTCCTTCAATAGGAGCACTCAATGTTTGACTTGATCTTGTCTCAGGCCGTGAACGGTCTGGTTCTGGGATTTCTCTACGTTCTAATCGCCGTAGGACTCTCAGTCATTTTTGGAATGCTCGGCATCGTGAACTTTGCGCACGGCGCCTTCTTTGCCATCGGTGCATATCTTGCGTTGATGTTGAACCGGGATTTCGGATGGGGAGCGGCGTTGCTGGCGCCGTTGCTTACCGGTCTTATCGGCATGCTCGTCGAATTCGTGCTGATACGACGGCTCTACGGAAAGGAGCCGCTACTCGGTCTGATTCTTACGTTTGCGCTGGCCTTGTTTTTCGAAGCGATCCTTCGCCTGGTGTTCGGCGCCGCTCCTCTGCCTTTCAATCCGCCCAGATTCCTTGCCGGTTTCGTGGAATATGGTCCGGTGTTGATCACCAAATACCGTCTCGTCGTCCTGGCGGTGACGGTCTTCGCGCTCGTCGCGTTCTGGAGTTTTCTTGAATACACACCGTTCGGGCGGATTATTCGGGCTGGTTCGCGCGATGCGGAGATGGTTGGACTTCTCGGAATCAATCTTCCGATCGTCCTGAGCAGCGTTTTTGGCATCGGCTGCCTCCTTGCCGGTCTCGCGGGCATGCTTTCCGGTCCGCTGTGGACCGTCAATCCGTCGATGGCCGCGGGCGCGATCATGCCTGCCTTCGTCATAGTCACTATCGGCGGTCTGGGTTCGTATGCCGGAGCGATCATTGCCGGCGTCCTTGTCGGCGTAGTGACTGCGATGACCATTCAGTTTTATCCCGATTGGTCCAGTGCAGCGATGTACGTCCTGATGGCAGTCATCTTGCTGGTTCGTCCGCGCGGCCTCTTCGGCGAAAAGTGGGAAAGGTTCGAATGAAAGTCCGCACGCTCTTGCGAGATCCCGTTGTGTGGGTCGCCGTCGTTCTCAGTGCGTTGACCGGCCTGTGGCTCGGGCTCGGTGCGCCAGTTTCTCTCGTCACACAAATTGCGATATATGCGCTCTATGGAACTGGAGTAAATCTGCTGGTCGGTTATACGGGCCTTGTTCCGTTCGGCGCGTCCGTCTTCTTCGGTGGTGCCAGCTACGCGGCAGCGTTTCTTCTTCTCTCCGGGGGGGGTAACGAATTTGCCGCGCTGGCGTTGTCAATCCTGTTCTCGATCCTGCTCGGGCTGGCTATCGGTGCGATCATCTTGCGTCGCAAGGGGCTGTATTTTTCGTTGCTGACCCTGGCTTTCTCGCAGATCGCATTCGAAATCGCGTTTAAATGGACCTCGGTAACCGGCGGTGAGAATGGCATTCAGGGCATCCCGCGCGCCAATTTTGCCAAGGATACCTCGTTCCATGTCTTTGTGGTTGTGACCGTGGTTGTCGCCATGTGGCTCATATGGCGACTGGCGCACGCACCATTTGGACGCGTACTTCAGGCCGTGCGAGACAACGAGCAGCGTGCGAGCAGTCTGGGCTATAACGTCTACCTTGTCCGTCTCGGCTCCTTCACGCTCATGGCCGCGGTCGTCGGCTACGCTGGTGCTCTTCTGACCGTTATGCTCCAAGGTGTCTATGCTGACAATCTGAGTTGGCAGCATGCGGGTGACAGCTTGCTGATGACGGTCCTCGGCGGCGTACATCATTTTCTCGGCCCGCTCTGGGGCGCAATCGCCTTTATCATTTTGGAGAACAGGCTGTCGGCGCTTACCGAGAACTGGTGGCTGATGTTTGCGCCAGTGCTGATCCTGTTCGCGTTGCTATCGCCCGAAGGCATCCACGGTTTGGCGCAACGGATGACGCGTCGCCAGCGTTGGACACTCACGGACAACGCAATTCCGCCCAGACCTCACGCAATTGAACCCTACGAAAGCGCGGCGTTGGCAATCGACGCGACTAGGCCGCTCCTCGAAACGCGGAAGCTCTCGAAGAATTTCGGTAGCCTCGTTACCGCCAGGGAGATCGATCTCCAGATTCGACCCTTTGTGCTTCACAGCATTATCGGCCCAAACGGAGCTGGAAAGACGACCCTTTACAACATGCTCACAGGGGTGTTGCCGGTAAGTGGCGGCCAGATATTGTTCGAGGACAGGGATATCACGAACCTGCCGATCCACGCCCGCGCGCGTCTCGGAATCAGTCGTTCGTTCCAGATTCTATCAATCTTCCCGAACCTGAGTGTCTTTGAGAACGTGCGAGTAGCCGTGCAGGCTCAGCGTCACGGCCTGGGTGGATTGTTCTTCGACGCTCACGGTATCACGGCTCTGAACGACAGAACGTGGTCCATTCTTGATGCCGTGGGTTTGGTCGAGCGGGCGGCGGATCTGGGAGCGGAACTCCCCCACGGAGCGAAGCGGCTGCTTGAGATTGCCGTGACCCTCGCAATCGACTCGAAGCTGCTCTTGCTTGACGAGCCGCTTGCTGGTTTGGCGGAAGCCGATCGGGTCGTTGTGGCCGACTTGATCAAGAAGCTCTCGGAAAAGCACGCGGTGCTGCTCATCGAACATGACATCGACAGAGTGTTGGCCATCTCGGACCGTATCTCGGTTCTGCATCAGGGACGCATTATCGCGGATGGTAAGCCGGCAGACGTGGCCAAGAATCCGGAAGTGGTCGCAGCCTATCTGGGCGCCAGCAGGGGAAGCGAGGCGCAAGCGCGACCAACGGTCGAGCGGCTTGCCTGCGTCCCGGAGTCCAGGCTGCTGGATGCCCAGGGCGTTGCTGCGGGTTATTCCGGGAGCACGGTCCTCTCCGGGGTGAACCTTGCGATTCATGAAGGTGAAGCGGTCGCGCTTCTCGGCCGCAACGGTGTCGGCAAGACGACCTTGCTCCGAGCGCTCACGGGTAGCTTACCGTCGAGCGCGGGTACGGTCACGTTCAACGGCGCGACACTCAACGGACTGAAGCCGTATCAAATCAACAGGCTTGGTATTTCGCTTGTTCCGGAAGGGCGCCGTCTGTTTCCGAACCTGACTGTTTTGGAGAATCTTCAACTCGCGATGCGGCCGGGTGGCATCGGTATCGCGGAGGTGTTCGAGCTATTTCCGCGCCTTCGGACCCGTCAAAAGGCGAGGGCGGAGAACCTGTCCGGAGGTGAACGCCAGATGGTGGCCATTGCCCGTGCGCTCGTTGTTCCCAGCAAGCTGATCTTGCTCGACGAGCCGTTCGAGGGCCTCGCGCCGGCCGTCGTGAGTGAAGTGATGGAGGCGCTCGTCAAACTGCGCGGGAAGATTGCGATGATCGTGGTTGAGCATCATGCGGAGACCGTACTCACCATCGTCGACAGGGCGTACGTGCTCGTCAATGGCGCTGTCGCGTTCGAAGGAGCGGCCCGGACATTGGCGGAAGACCATGCACTTCAAGCGAGGCTGCTCGGTGTCGTCCAGGATGACGCGTCGGCTGCTGTCGCCAGGCAAGCAATCGCGTAATCAAGTAAGGAGAGGTTAAATGGCTTCAGAGCGTATCGGCATCGTCGGCCTGGGCACGATCGGAAAGGCACATTGGAAGGTAATCCGGGAGTCATCGGAGACGACACTGGTTGCCATTTCTGACCCGACGCCCTCAGCCCTAGAGTTCGCTCGTGCCGAAGCCGTGCCTGCATATGCGGATTACCGCGACATGCTGGAGAAGGAGAAGCTGGACGGCGTGGTTGTGGCCGTGCCGAACGCGCAGCATGTGCCGGTCTCGCTTGCCTGTATCGAGCGAGGCATTCCAGTTTTGGTCGAGAAGCCCGTGGCCGACGAAGTCGAGGCCGCTCGCGAAATGTGCAGGGCCGCAGAAGCGCGGAACGTGCCAGTTCTGGTCGGCCACCATCGCCGTCACAGTACCGCCGTGCAGCGGGTGCGTCAGGCCATTCGTGATGGTCTCATTGGGCGACCAGTCACGGCGACGGTCATGTACAATCAACTGAAGACGGCGAGCTATTTTGATCTTGATTGGCGGCGGCAGGCCGGTGGCGGACCCATCCTGATCAACCTCATTCACGAGATTGACCTGATCCGCTTCATATTTGGTGAGATCCGCTCGCTTCAGGCCCTGAGTTCGAATGCGGTGCGCGGGTTCCCCGTTGAGGACACTGCCGCGGTGCTCTTGCAGTTCCACAGCGGCGCCATAGCAACGATCAGCATTTCAGATACCGCCGTTACCCCGTTCTCGTGGGATCTGGCCTCGGGCGAATTCGATCTGATGCTAGGAACTTCGGACCGGATGAAGCGGCAGAAGGTCAGTTCGCATGTATTTGCCGGGACGGAAGGCTCCGTGACGCTTCCGACGCTCCAGTACTACAATTATCACGGCGCGGTCGAGCCCGGCTGGCGGAGCGATCTCAATGCAGAGACGCTGATGGCTGAAAGCGGTGACACTTATGTCCGCCAGATCGAACATTTCGCCCGAGTGATACGCCGCGAGGAAGCTCCGCTTGTGTCGGGTCTCGATGGGGTCCGTACGCTCCAGGCGACGCTGGCCGTGAAGGACGCGGCAGCGTCAGGCCGGACGATTGTTCTGAGCGAACAGTGAGCGAAGCCGTACCTGGTCGGCTCCCATCCTCAAGGATCAAGTATGCCACTTCTTTCTCTAGCTCACTTCACGGTCATTGACGCTGACCCTATCACGCTGATCGAGGCCGCGCAGATCGGGGGGTATGACGCGGTCGGGCTACGCATCGTGGCGCCGTTCCCGACCGATCATATCGTCCCGGTCATCGGCGATCCCGACATGATGCGACGCATCAAAAGCCGGCTCGCGGACACGGGTCTCAGGATATTCGATGTGGAGGCGATCTGGCTTTCGGCTGAAAGCGATGTCACCGCGCTGGAGCCCGCTCTCGATGTCGCAGTCGAACTGAACGCCAGGTACGTCGTTGTGGCGGGGCGCGATCCTGATCGCGGTCGTCTTGCGGATAACCTTTCCCGGTTGTGCGCAGCGGCCAACATCAGGGGAATACGGGTAATGTTGGAATTCCTCCCGTACTCTGAAATTCGCTCGCTGGCGGAAGCAATAGCATTGCTGAAAGACGTCGGGCCCGCAAATGCCGGAGTGTTAGTGGATGCCTTGCATCTGAGCCGTTCGGGCGGCAGCCCAGCGGATCTGGCGCAATATGATCAGGCGCTGTTCTCGTACATGCATCTGTGCGATGCGCCAGCCGTCCCTCCGGCGCCTGAAGAAGTGCGTTCCGAGGCCCGGGGAGGGCGGCTTTATCCGGGCGAAGGCGGCCTTTGGCTCGCTGATTTTATAAGAGCCTTCCCCCCGGACACACCGATCGCCATCGAGGCGCCTAACGAGCAGCGGAGTGGTTTGGCGCCGGCGGCACGTGCAAGCCTGGCAATGTCAAGGACAAGGCGGTTACTGGAAGAGGCGGGGTTCAAATGACCGCCATCGTCACCCCATCGCTCGTCGGGAAAATCACCGATCTGCGTGCTCGGCTTCTTGCTACACGCTGGCCGTCCTATGATTCTGGTGACGATCGGTCGCTCGGCTTGAGCTCAGATGATGCCGGGCGCCTGGTCCGATATTGGGCCAATGATTTCGACTTCGCCGCCTGGCGGCAGCGCATCGACGCGTTGCCTCATGAGTTCCTCACCATAGAGGATGTGAGCGTCCATCTTGTCCATGTTCGAAGTCCGCATCCCCACGCAGTGCCCGTCATCATAACCCACGGCTGGCCCAGTACCTTCTTGGAGATCGTCCCGTTAATTGAGCGCCTGACCCAACCAGAGCGGTTTGGAGGGCGAGCCGAAGATGCCTGCCATCTGGTTATCCCCTCGCTGCCTGGGTTCGGCTTCTCGTCCCCAACCAGTGTTCTTGGCGGATATACCGGCGCCGCGATTGCCGACCTGTGGGCGCGTGTGATGACCTCGCTTGGGTATGAGCGGTTCTTCGCCAGTGGTGGCGATGTCGGGGCGCGGGTGACGTCCTGGCTGGGCGTGCGGCATGCGCAACGCGTGCTGGCTATTCATGTCAGTTCGAACGCGCTCCGGGTGGCGCTGCCGGGCGAAGCCGCCGCGACGCCGGACGAACAGGCGTACCTCGACGCACGCAACCAATGGGCCGCCATGGAAGGCGGCTACATGCATGTTCAGCAAACCAAACCGCTCAGTCTTGCCTATGGCCTGAGCGATTCCCCCGCAGGGCTCATCGCATGGTTGGGTGAGAAATGGTCTTCCTGGAGCGATAAACTGAATCTCGCGAGCCCTGAAGTCATGGACGTCATCCTCGGCCATGCCACGCTCTACTGGATCACCAATACGATCGCCACATCGTTCCTGCCATATTTTGTCTACGACTGGCCGCCCGGCGCAAGGGTAGAAGGGCCTCAGGTCAAGGTGCCTGTTGGCTTCTACCTCTCGGCCGCGGAGATCGGTGGCATTCCGCCCGAATCTTTTGCCCGCCGGCAATTCGAGATCTCGCGCTGGAGTGTGCTGCCGCGTGGCGGCCACTTCATGGCGACGGAAGAACCAGAACTGCTATCGGATGACCTGCTGTCCTTCATTCGTGCATTCCGATGACTTTCTCGGCCGAGGCAAGTCAAACCGATACCCTGTTCTAAGTGAGGACTGATCAAGATGAGCCGAGCCCCGGATCTGTTCGAAGGCTTTTCACCGCTCGATCGCCAAACTTCGCGCGTGCGCTTTTCGGGTGTAACTGGCGGAGAAGGGCCGCCGCTCCTTCTGCTTCATGGCTATCCGGAAAGCCACGCCACCTGGCATGAGGTCGCGCCGGCGCTGGCGAAGCGCTATACCGTCGTGGCACCCGATCTCCCAGGTTACGGGAAGAGCCGAGTTCTGGATGCGGGGCCGTGGAACAAGCGAGCAGTGGGCGTGGAGCTCGTCGCAATGATGCGCGGCTTCGGTCACGATCGGTTTGCCGTTCTGGGGCATGATCGCGGCGCGCGTGTCGGCTATCGGCTTGCGCTCGACCATCCAGACCGTGTGAGTGCTTATTGTTCGCTCGCCGTCGTGCCGACGCTGGATGTCTGGCCCGCGGTCGACCGGCAATTCGCCAAGGGCGCATTTCACTGGTTTCTGTTTCTTCAACCGGGCGATTTGCCGGAGCGGATGCTGGCGGCGGATCCTGATGCCTTTCTTGAGGCCACATTAAACCAGATGGCAGGTGGAATCGAGAAGCTGCATCCCGCTGCCGTGGCCGACTATCGCGAAGCGTTTCGGGAAAAGTCGGTGCGTCAAGCGATGATCGAGGACTATCGCTCCGCCTACGACACTGATCTCGATCATGATGCGGCTGATCGGGCAGCGGGACGCAAGATTGCCTGTCCCGTCATGGTGCTTTGGGCCGACGAACGCCTCGTTGCCAGCGGGATGGAAACCGGGGTGTTGACTGCAGCCGATGTCTGGCGCCGCTGGGCGGGTGACGTGAGCGGGTTCGATATTGCCTGCGGACATCTTTTGCCAGAGCAGGCGCCGGAAGCGGTCATTGAAAAGATCGTGCCGTTTCTCGAAGCTTCCTTAAAGCGCGACACCGCGTAATTGGGCCTCTGTCGACAGATGATGGACTTCGTCGCTCCGTGGGCGCAATGCGCATCGACACTTTGAAAGGTCAGCTTACGTGGAAACTCTTCGTCTTGGCGCCAGTACATGGACCTATCTGCAGACATGTGATCTGGAAGCAGCTCTTCGGCGGCTGAAGGCCCTGGGCTACAGTCGCTTTGACGTCCTCACGATCCCACCACATCTTTGGCCATATGATATCGATCTTGCTCAGCGTCGCGCGCTTCGTACCTTCCTCGCCAGCGAAGGCCTGAGCTTTGATTCACTGAATTT
Source organism: Bradyrhizobium sp. B025 (assembly GCF_042257955.1). Classification (NCBI taxonomy): domain Bacteria; kingdom Pseudomonadati; phylum Pseudomonadota; class Alphaproteobacteria; order Hyphomicrobiales; family Nitrobacteraceae; genus Bradyrhizobium; species Bradyrhizobium sp. B025. Next base: position 3,377,497 of record NZ_CP170150.1, read on the forward strand.
ACCGAGCACCGATCAAAATTTGTGCAGTGTTACACCACAGATGCGCGAATACTCGGTTCAGCAGTTTCTCGACGTCATTGACCTTTGCGAAGAGATCGGCGTGCCGATGATCGTTGTAGTTCCGGGCAGACGCGCCAACTTCGTGCCGCCGCCACTCGAAGCGGCGCATGGCTGGTTGAAGGCCGGTCTCGAGATACTTCTTCCGCACGCCGAGCGCGCGGGCGTGCGCCTGATCCTTGAAAATCACCATATGAGCTCGATGCCAACCGTGAAGCAGATGGTGACGTTCCTGGATGCGTTTGGCAGCGATCATCTTGGAATCGCCTATGACGTCGCCAATGGAGAGTTTGTCGGCGAAGACCAGACCCAAGCCATCCGGACTGCTGGCCGCTGGTTGTGCCAAGTCCATCTTTCCGACGCGAGCCGCAGCAAATGGGACCACGCTCCGATCGGACGATCTGCCGTTGATTTCGGCGCGGTCGCGCGGGCACTTCGCGAGATCAATTTCTCGGGGACGAGCGTCGTTGAATTGATCTCCGAAACACCAGATGCCGATATGGCCGACGCTCTGCGAGAGTTGCACCGCTATGGCTGGCATTGAATCCTCGGCCATGGCATCGGGAGAAATAGATCCGGGCAACGAGTTTCCCAACGGTGAGATGCGCATCTTGGGGCTGATCGGCGATCCCGTGTCGCAGGTGCGCGCTCCTGCTCCAATGACGCAGCGCCTGCGCCACGCGGGCCTCAACGCAGCCCTGGTACCACTGCATGTGCCGGCCGTCGTCTTGCCAATCGCGTTCGGCTGCCTGAAGCTGATCAGAAACCTCGACGGTTTGGTCATCACGGTGCCGCACAAGATTCCGATGGCTGAGCTGGTTGACCACTGCTCCGAGCGCGCGCGCTTGGTCGGTGCTATCAATGTCGCGCGTCGCGAAGCGGATAGCTCCTGGAGTGGCGACATTCTCGATGGCGTAGGCTTCGTGCGGGGGCTTACACACCGTGGTTTCAATCCGGAAGGCCAGAGCGCCTTCGTGATCGGAGCTGGCGGCGCCGGCTGCGCGGTCGCTGCGGAACTAGCTGTGGTTGGCGCAGCGGTGCGCGTCTTCGATGTCTCCTCCGACCGCGCCAGCGCGCTTGCCACGCGGTTGAGCCGGGCCGGTTACCCGGTAACCGCGGCCGATACGCCTGATCCCAGCGGGTTTAGCCTGGTGGTAAATGCCACGCCTCTCGGTATGCGACCCGACGACCCTCTGCCGTTGGATCCGGCGCTCCTGTCACCGGAGATGTTGGTTGCCGATGTAGTCATGAAGCCGCGGGTGACGTCATTTCTGGAGCAGGCGAGGGCGCGGCGATGCGAGATCCAGCTCGGTGAAGCCGTGATGCTCTATCAGCTCGATGCCCAAATCGAGTTCTTTCGGGAGAACCTGGTTGTCGGAGCGCCGGCGGCTCGCTAAGGCAGGAGGCAGCCGTCGATGGAGAGCATCATGGTCAACCGCCGCCTGACCGTGGGGAATAGGGGCAGGCGCATATCTTGACCCGTTGGCTCGTTAGCAGGTCCGGGTCGTCGGTGGGCGGGTGCTCCTACCATTCCCATCTTGGCGCCGGCAGCATCGCGTTGACATACAAGGCAGAATGACAGATTAGTTCATATATGTGAACTGGAGATGTCTTTGATGTCTGATACGGGACTGGCGGCAGTCAAGTCTGCCGATCGCGTGCTCGATCTCTTCGAGTTGTTATCCCACGCGGGACGCGAAATGTCGCACAGTGAAATTGCGGACATGTTGCGGATTCCGAAAAGCAGCCTTTCTCAGCTACTGAAGAATCTGATTGCGCGCGGTTATGTCGAAGTCACGGCGAACGGGCGTGGATACAGGTTAGGCGAAGCATTGCTTCGTCTGGCGCAGGGCGCGGGCCGGATGCGTGACCTGGCGACCCAGTCCGAAGCGTTCCTGGCGGAGCTAACGAACAAGACCGGCGAAAGCAGCGCGCTAAACCTTCTGAGGGGCGATGAGGCTGAGGTCGCGGCGACAGTTCTCGGACCGCACAGATTGGTCACCCATATGCGATTAGGTGATTTGGCGCCGCTTTATGCGACCTCCGGGGGGAAAGCAATTTTGGCCCACATGCCGAGCAGCTTTCAGAAAGAATATCTTGGCCGCGTGCAGTTTGAGCGGGCGACCCCAAAAACAATTCACTCGGTCAAGGTCCTGCGTCAGGAGATCGAAAAAATCCGTGCCAAAGGCATCGCATATTCGCTCGAGGAGTGGACCCCGGGAATCGTCGGCATAGGAGTTCCGGTGCTCGATCCGGCCGGAGAACCGCTGGGCGCAATCAACGTCGCAATTCCGGCCTCGCGATTTAATCCCGAAATGCAGCGTAGAGCAGAACAGGCACTGATCCAGACCCGGGATGATCTGTTGCGGCAACTCCTCGTAAACCCGCGGGCGGCGCGATCAGAACTCGACGCCCGCTAAGATTGACATCCGTCGCCTGTGCATATACAAGAACATGTTCACATTTAAGAACGTGGTGACTTGGCATGGATGCGGCAGTGAAATCAGACGAACAGTTGGCAGATCGCCGACAGATCCGTGATTTGCTCGAGAACTGGGTCGTTTGGCGCGACGCTGGCGATTGGGAGCGATTTCGACAGGTGTGGCATCCTGACGGACGCATGATGGCGACTTGGTTTCAAGGAAGCGGCGACGAGTTCATCCTGGTCAGCCAGGAGGGCTGGGCGCGTGGCGTCAGCATCCTGCACTTCCTCGGTGGAATATCGATTGAGGTCAGCGGAAGCCGCGCTATCTCGCAGACCAAAATGACAATCTCTCAGCGCGGCGATGTTGAAGGTGTTACCTGCGATGTCGTCTGCACCGGCCGCTTTTATGATTTCCTGGAAAAGCGGAACAATCGCTGGGGCATCGTGCTGAGGCAGCCGATCTATGAGAAGGATAGAATCGATCCGGTCTCGCCAGCGGCGAAGCTGGAACTCGACGCCGCCTTGCTCGCTCGCTTTCCCGAAGGCTACCGTCATCTCGCCTATATGCAGACCCGCATTGGTTACACCGTTAAACCGGATATGCCCGGCCTCAAGGGCGAAGAGGTAGAACAGCTCTATGGTCGCGGTGCCGCATGGCTTCGTGGGGCAAAGCTCTAGCAGTGACGGGCATCTCTCCTTTCGCCTACGTCTCGAATCCGGCACGTGTGCTGTTCGGTTCCGGGAGGGTACGCGAGGTCGCGCCAGAGTTGGAGCGGTTGGGCTGTCGCCGGGCCTTCGTCGTTTGCACCGCGGACCAAAAGGATCTCGCGCTGCGTGTTGCGTCGGATTGCGCAGCCCAAGCGGTGTTCGCGGAAGCGACGATGCACACTCCGCTCGGTGTTACCGAAACGGCGCTCTCCCAATTGCGTGCGGCAGAGTGTGACAGTCTGGTCGCTATCGGCGGTGGATCGACCATCGGCCTTGGCAAGGCCCTGGCGCTGCGGACCGATCTTCCACAGATCGCGGTGCCCACTACCTATGCGGGCTCCGAGATGACAACGATCCTGGGGGAGACCAACGAAGGTCGCAAGATGACGCTGCGCTCGCCCAGAGTGTTGCCAGAGGTCGTCATTTACGACGTCGATCTGACGATTTCTCTGCCGCCAGGGCTGTCCTCCGTGAGTGGGGTCAACGCGATCGCGCATGCGGTTGAGGCACTCTATGCGCCTGATACCAATCCGATCGTCTCAATGATGGCGGAAGAGGGAATTAGCGCGCTCACGCGCGCGCTCCCACGTATTGTGACCGTACCGAGTGAGGTCGCCGCGCGCGAGGCCGCTCAGTACGGCGCCTGGCTGTCCGGGATTTGTCTGGGCTCTGTTGCAATGGGGCTGCAACACAAGATCTGCCATGTGCTTGGAGGCAGTTTCGATCTACGTCACGCTGAAACGCATGCTGTCATGCTCCCTCACGTTGTCGCCTATAACAGCGCCGCCGCGCTGGCAGCGATGGAACGTGTCGAAAATGCATTGAGGCAGCCGGATGCGGCGGCCGGCCTGTTCGCTCTCAATCGGACGCTGGGCAATCCTCTTTCGCTCTCCGAGCTCGGCATGCCTTACGAGGGGATCGCGCGAGCCGTCGAACAAGTAATGAAAGATCAGTATTCGAACCCTCGACCGCTCGAGGCGGCCGCATTGCATTCGATGCTTGCAAGAGCATGGTCAGGTGAAACCCCGCATGCCGAATGAACTATCCTGGCTTCATATTGAGTGAAAAGAATTAGAGACCGTGATGAGAAACTTCGATGAGACGTCCATAACGGAAGCAGTGCTGGAAAGAGTACGCAATGCACCCAATTCCCGACACCGTATCATCAGCGAGGCGCTGGTTCGCCACCTTCATGATTTCGTGCGGGAGGTAGAGCCAAGCTATGACGAATGGGCGCAGGCAATCTCGTTTCTGACGCGCGTCGGTCAAAAGTGCACTGATACGAGGCAGGAATTCATTCTGCTTTCGGACACTCTGGGCGTATCGATGCTGGTGGACGCTATCAATCACCGTTTTCCGGGCCATGCGACGCAAACGACCGTGCTGGGGCCCTTTCATGTTGCCTCCGCACCGGAGTTCGCACTCGGCGACGACATCTCTGGAGGCATGACGGGCGCGCCGCTTCTGGTCGAGGGTAAGGTCGGCGGTATCGATGGAAAGCCGATCGCGGGCGCGGTAGTCGAATTCTGGCACGCCGACGCCGAAGGCTTCTATGACGTCCAAAGCGAGACGGGGTTGGCCAAACTCGCAGGGAGGGGCGTTGTGCGCACCGACGCCGATGGTGCGTTCTGGTTTCGAACCGTTATCCCGGCCGCATATCCAATTCCTGACGACGGGCCAGTGGGCGACATGCTCAAGGCGCAAGCGCGTCACCCGTATCGGCCGGCTCACGTGCACTTTATGATCTCAGCTCCGGGATGCGAAACCCTGGTCACTCATCTATTTCTGGCTGACAGCGAGTACCTCGATTCCGACGTCGTGTTCGGCGTCAAGGATGCTCTGATCTGCGGACTTCAGACGCAGAATGCCGGGCTGACGGCACGCGGCAACAGAGTCGCAAGGGATATGGCCGCGTTGCGCTACGACTTTGTGCTCGCCAATGTCAGCAAATGATACCGCGGAATTCTGCGCTTCGCTGCCTTGACTGAAGTCCCGGTACTCCCGCCGACAGCCTCGGCTTCGACGGGAGCCGATCGCCTAAGGCATCATTGCGCGAAGAACTTGAGAAGTGCATCGGCCGTCTCGGCCGGGCGCTCTTCCGCCATCCAGTGGCCGCAATCCCGGATACTTCCGCCCGAGACGTCGCCGGCGAATTCCTCCAGCATGGCGACGATTTTTGGTCCCCACCTGTGATCGCCTCCCAATGCGAGAACAGGTATCGTCAAGGGAGATCGCTTCCAGTCGAGTGCGTTAGCATGGTCAACCGGGAATGCGCGATACCATTCGAGGCCACCTCGCGTGTTGCCAGGCTGAGCCATGGAGCGCGCATAGATTTCCACTTCCTCGACCGGCAGTGCACCGTGGTTGAAGGTACGATCGGCGAAAAAGGTCGAGACGTAGTCAAATTCGCGGCCGTAGATCAGGCGTTCCGGCAAATCACGCTTCATGTGGAATGCGAAATGCCAGACCATCGGATCGGCGAAATTGGCCTCCCACTGACTCCATCCGGGCATCGGCGCATCGAGGACGGCAACGCGGGTCACGGATTCGCGGTGGGTGAAAGCCAATGCCAGGGCAACCATCGCCCCGATGTCATGGCCGCAGACGGCGTAGCGGCTAAAACCGAGTACGACCATCGCCCCGTGCACGTCTTCGGCCAGGCTTGCCTTGTCATAGCCGCTCTGGGGGCAGTCGGAATGCCCCGCCCCGCGTAGATCGAGGGCAACCACGGTATAATGTTCGGCGAGTACCGGCATGATCCTGCGCCATTCCCACCAGGTCTGTGGCCAGCCATGGAGCAGTACGAGCGGGGGTCCATCGCCCCCTACGACAGCATGGATCTTTACGTCGCCCACACGTAGCAATTTGTGACGGAAGCCGTTTAGTTCAGAATTCATTGTTGACCCCTTCATTGAAGTTAGCGTTGCGGCGCTGGATGTGTGGCCGATGGCGTCTTCGCCAGAAAATCGGCGATCAAGCGAGCTAGTTCGTCCGGACGTTCTTCCGCGGGATAGTGCCCGCAGCGTTCGATGACGGCTCCTTGAACATCCTTGGCGACCCGACGTACCGTCTGCTCGGATGCGGCTCCGTAACCCCAGTCAGCCCCGATCGCGAGAACTGGCATCGGAAGCGGCGTTTGTCCCCAGGCCGAATTGTCTCTTCGGTCGATCGGCAACGTGCGATAATAGCTGAACGACGATCTCAGTGCTCCAGGCCGCTGAAGCGTGCGCGCGTAAAATTCAATGTCCGCGTCGCTCACTGAATTGGCATCGAATAGACCGACTTTCTCGCGTCTCATGAAGTGATCGACGAACAATTTCTCTCGTCCCCGGACCAATTCCTCCGAGATGTCACCGGCCATGTTGAAGCCGAAGTGCCAGCTTCCGCCTTTCGAAACATCCATTGCCTCTTCCTGGCCGAAGCTCGGAAGACTGCTCTCGATAAAAATCAGGTTGTTGACCTCTTCAGGCCATTGTGCCGCGTAGGCGTACGCGACGTATCCACCCAGATCGTGTCCGGCAAGAGCGACACGAGACAAACCGAGCCCATGCGCGAATTCTCTAAGGCGACGGGCAATTGTCTTTTTATCGAAGCCCGCGTCGGGCTTTGACGTGTAGCCAAAACCCGGCAGATCCGGAACCACGACGTCATACGCAGAGCTGAGAGGCCCCGCCACGCGGCGCCAGGCATGCGATGTCTGCGGCCAGCCATGAAGGAGAATGATCGGGGGACCACCTGAGCCCATCCGATAGTAGGCAAAGCGAATGTCGCCGGCCCGTAGTGATCGGTAGGGGTATAACTCAGCGTCCATGGCGCTTCCCCGCGATGGTTGGACGGCAAACGGCTGAAAAAGGAGCGAAGGCAATTTGACGACCATTTGGTCCAAAAATGCGCAAGCGCGTTGGCGACGAAACCATCGAAAACCTCATTTTGCAAAACGATCAAGCAGGGCTTGAACGACGGCTTGCGATGAGCCGCGGTCGGCGTTTGTCTTGCTGACGACGCGCATGCCTTCGAGCAGGCACATAATGAGACGCGCGGCGGTCGAGGGCTCGACCTCATCAGCCAATCGTCGCTCGGACTTCGCGCGTTCCAATGCCTTCGTCAGCCGCGCTTCCATCGCCTTGAAGAAGCGTCGAATGCGCTGTTCCACTTCGACGTCCTGACTTCCCAATTCCATGGCGGTTGCCACAATCAGGCATCCGCGCTTGGCGCCAGCCCCGCTGGTTCGCTCGACGTATCTTGCAAGGCACGCCCGGATGCCGTCCAACACGTCTTTGCGCGGATCAAGGTCGGCATCCAGGCGTGTCAAGGAGTCTGCGATGTATCGGTCGAGCGCACGCAAGAATAGCCCATGCTTGTCGCCGAAGGCGGCGTAGAGACTTCCACGAGAAAGATTCGTCGCCTCAAGCAACTCCGGAAGCGACGTCGCATGATAACCTGATGTCCAGAACACGCCCATGGCGCTTTCGATAGCGTCATCGGGATCGAACTCTCTCGGACGGCCGCGCATCCGCTGCGAAGTCTCTCGTATCATGATCAATATCTAGACTAAGCGGTCGTTAATATCAAGCCCGTTTTCCCGGAATTGCGGAAGCATGGGGCGGCCGCACGATGCGGGTTTGCCAAGGCGGCATTTCGCTCCGGACTTTGCAGCTTAACGGTCAGGTCTTGCAAATAAAGACTGAATGGTCCAAAAATAAAAAGTCCAATAACCGGAGTGCACAGATGACGACGGATGCAAACAGGCCTGTGAATGTCGCCGTAGTGACCTACGTGTCCGGGCGCGCAGCAGCGCCTTTTGGCTTTCCAGCGCGCAACGCTGCGGAGCTCATGGTCGAAACCATCAATGCCGGAGGCGAGCTCCCAGAACCTTACGCTGCTTCGGGCTTCGCCGGTCGCAAGCTGTCACTGAGGGTCTACGACGAGAGTGGCTCGGAAGACGAACAGATCGCGCTGTTGCGGCGCATACATGCTGACGGTGCGGATATCGTGCTCGGGTACGCGGGCAGCGCAGTCGCGATGGCCATTGCTCCCGTTGCCGAGGAACTTGGCCTGCTAACGGTTGTTTCCGGCGGCGGCGCCAGTCAGTTGTTTGCACGCCAGTGGGATTGGGTCTTTCGTACCCAGACAACGACAACGGCTGATTCTGTCGGCGCCGCACGCTACGTGGCGGCCCAACTCGGGGTTTGCGGCTTGGGTTTCGGCGGTATCAACCAAAAATATCTTTGGGGGACGGATAGCTGGAGAGAATTTCGCGCTGCCTTGCAGGTCCTCCAGCCTGATGCGCAGGAGGTCGGAGGTCACTTTGCGCCGCTCTATTCCGGCGCCGTTGTAACCCCGATCCAATTTCTGAAAGAGCAGGGTGCTCAACTCATTCATTCCGGGAACTGGGGAGTTGATCTGTTCCGTCTGGTCGAAGTTGCACGAACAACGGTACCGGATGCACGCTTGCTGTTGGTGTCCGGAGAGAGCGGTCTTCATCGTTTGGCCGGAATCATTCCCGACGGCACGATCATTGGGGGGCGTGGTTCGCACGGACTGCTGGCGCATGACACTGAGTTGAATCGTTGGTTCAGCTCTCACTATCGCGATCGATACGAAATTGCGCCGATCTATCCCTCCTATGGGATTGCAAATGCGCTGCTAGGTTTGAAAGCCGCTTGGGACCGCGCCGGGGCAGGGGCGAAGACGATTGATGTTGCGTCGGTCCTGGCTGGGTCGACCTTCGAGGGTGTCGGATCGACAATTTCGATGACGCGCGCGAATGGTCGACAGGCTGTTGCCGAAGCGGTCTATGGGACGGTCCGACGACGAGCAGGAAGCAAAGAAATAGAGTTGACCAATGTCGTGCGGTTCGCACCCAACAAGGTAACTCCTCCGGACGGGATGTCTGGACTTGAATGGATCGAGAGGCGATTTGGTAGCCAGTGATACGAGCGCTATCGTTCTAAAGGAGCGCCCCCGTGGCGAGAACGTCGTCGTCCTTTTGGAAGCGCTGCGGCGAGGCGTCGGAGCGCGGCGGCGGAGAGCAAGGTACCGAGCCGACTTTTTCAACGGAATCGGTCACGAACCGAACTGACGGAGAGGGCAGCTTTTGAATGCAGAGCGACCCGTATGGCTGCCGCACAACAGCGGGATGAGCGGCGTCGGGACCGAAGGCCTCTTCCTGATCTCTGACGGTATTTGAAGCTCTGTGCCGGTGCGAGCTGAATCGCCTTGACCGCGCACGCGGTGCGCCATCCAGTCGATAGACTCCGAAAGGTACGGGAATTGCCAGCGCTTCGTGAGGGGCAATTTTTTCTGTGAATTCAAGATCAAAAAATTGCGCCGGATATACCGTCGGCATTTGTCCGTCACGCGCGAAGAATTGTGCTTCCAAATCAACGACAAAACGTCGCGCGAAATGATTGAGTGGGAGTAGGGCATTCGGCTGGTTATGCGCGGTTTAGCGTAGCTTTGGCGTTGTGGGTCTCACTCACATGCAAAGAGAGCTGGTGGTCTCGACTTAACTCGAACGAGCTCGGCGCACCAGCACGTTTTGGCTGGCGGAGTATCTCATCGAACCACAGCGTGCAGAAGGGCTGGAGCTGCTAGAGCCGAGGCGTTCATTTGAGGCCGCCCGCCATTGGCATCGCGCTTACGGCCGCCGATTGTCCTGAAACGTGCGCATTAGATCTCATCGAGTGCGGACATTGACGCCGACTGATCGGGATTTGTATTGTGGATTTTCAAGGCTTCATTATTCGTGATATCAATGATGGCGCGTCATGAACCTAAGATCTGTCGATCTCAATCTTCTGGTCGCTCTGAACGCTCTTCTCACGGACCTTCACGTCACCCGTGCTGCCGACAGGATTGGCCTCAGTCAACCCGCAATGAGCAATGCGCTCTCCAGGCTGCGTCACATCTTCAAGGACGAGCTTCTTGTACGGACAGCCAACGGCATGCAAGCCACGCCGCGTGCGATCGAGCTGGCGGAGCCGGTGAAGCGGCTTTTGCGGCAGGTGGAGCGCCTTCTGGATAGCGAATCCGCTTTCGATCCGACCACCACGACACGTAGCTTTTCCGTGAGGTTGTCCGATCTTCTCAGCCGTCTTCTTCTTCCCGCCGTCGGCAAAACGTTGGAGACGACGGCACCCTTCGCGCAGCTCGACGTCGTGCACTATTCGCCGACGCAAACGGTAGAGGCCCTGGAGAAGGACGAAATCGATCTCGCGATCTCGATGGGTCTCGCGCATTCGAATTCGATCAAGTCGGTCGTCCTGATGAAGGATCGGATGGTGTGCGTGATGCGCGAAGATCACCCTCTGGCGCAGCGCCCCCTTACAATGGAAACGTTTCTGCAGGCGGCGCATCTCAAGGTCTCGATGTCGCCGACAGATCTGCGTTTCGTCGACGACGTGCTCGCCGGGCAAGGGCTGTCCCGCCGGGTCGCGGTCAACGTTCCCCATTGGCTGCTGGTCCCGCATGTGCTGCGGAATTCTGATCTGTTGTCGGTCATGCCCCGGCGCTTGGCCTTCGCGATGGTCTCGGAAGATCTTGCGATCAGAGACCTGCCGTTCGCGTCCGATCCCTTCGAATGGTCCATGTATTGGCACCGAAGGCACGATGGCAGTCAGGACCTGAATTGGTTGCGTTCGATCTTCGTTGATGCCACGCGAGCTCTCCCCGACAGCGACTGAGACGGAGCCGCTCCACCGACCATCTTTCGATAATTTGCGGTAAACGCAGGATTATTAGTCTGCCGAATAGTGGAATAGTGGATTCCGATTAGACGTCGCCATCCCGATCGCCATCCTGCTCCCAAACGATTTCGGTCGATCTCTGTCGACCCTTGGGAGGGATGAATGCAGGTGATTTCGGACGTACAGGTGGCATCGGTCAACGCAGGCGCTCGCCTCGACCGGCTGCCGATTTGCGGCTTTCATTGGCGGATCCTAGCGCTGATCGGCGCCGGGATGTTCCTCGACGCCTTCGACATCTACCTCGCCGGCGGCGTTCTTGGAGCTGTCCTGAAGGAGGGCTGGTCGACACTCGAACTCAACGCGGCGTTTGTCACCGCGACCTTCATCGGCATGACTCTGGGTGCCTGGTTCTCGGGCATTCTGGGCGATCGCTACGGTCGCCGTTTCTCTTATCAGATCAATCTGGCCATCTTCGGCCTTGCTTCGCTGGCGGCGGCGCTTGCTCCGTCCATGCAGGCGCTGATCGCCGCGCGCTTCGTCATTGGGATCGGACTTGGCGCCGAAATTGTCGTCGGTTACGCAACGCTGACCGAATTCGTCCCTGCATCGTCCCGCGGCCGATGGATCGGTATTCTGGCCGTTATCACCAACTTTTCACTTTTCGTCTCGTCGATGGTCGGCTTGTGGGTCATTCCGAGCCTCGGGTGGCGCTATATGTTCGGCCTCGTCGGCGTGCTGGCGATGATCGTCTGGTTCCTCCGGAAGTCGATGCCCGAGTCGCCTCGGTGGTTGGCCGCTAACGGCCGCGGCGACGAAGCCGAGGCGATCCTCGCTCGCATCGAAGCGGAAGCTGCCAAGAAGGGGCCGCTGCCGCCGGTTTCGACTGCGCAGCGTGTGGAAGACGAGGGCGGATCCGTCTGGCGCCTGTTCGCACCTCCTTACCTCGGTCGGACCTTGCTCGGCAGTCTCCTGCACATCGTCGTCGGCTTCAGCCTCTACGGCTTCATTGGCTGGTTGCCCACATTCATGGTGAAGGGTGGCCACAGCGTTGTGTCGTCGCTCGGCTACACGACTTTCATGTCTCTGGGCGGCCCGATCGGATCGCTGATCGGCTTGGCGCTGGCCGATGCGATAGGTCGTAGACCGTCGATCATCGGATCGTCGATCGCGGCGGCGGCCTTCGGTCTCGCGTATCCGTTCATGCCGGACGGCGCTCCGCTCGTCGTGATCGGCTTCCTTCTCGTCACCGCGATCTATGTGATGTTGGCTACCGGCTTCGCCATGCACGTTCCGGAGCTCTTCCCGACCCGCTACAGGCTCCGTGGCACGGCAATCTGCGCGACCGCCGGGCGCGTGACGACGGCATTGGTCCAGTTCGTCGTCATCGCGATCTTCGCGTGGAAGGGGCTCGTCGGCGTGCTGGTGACGCTTGCGGGCATTCTTCTCTTCCAAGCTGTGGTCTTCATGATCTTCGGCTTCGAGACCAAAGGTCGCGCACTTGAGGAAGTCTCGGGCGCGCCGACCGGAACAGAACCCTCGGCCTCGAGAGAGAAGGTCGTCGGTATCGGAGCCTAGCGGACACGGACCACAAGTAGCAGTGGGCCCGAAGAATCCCTTCGGGCTCCTTGCCGTCCAGCCGTTTGCAGAAGCTGTGACCGAACCTGTAGAGCCGCGACGATAGTCGTGACATTCACGTCGCGAATGTGCGCAGAAGAACAATCCATTTCGAAAATGACGGTGGATGCGGTCAAATCCGGATCATCCACTCAGTCAACGGGCAAAGGGAAGAAGCAATGACCGACATCCAGAAGATCAAGGACACCGTGAAGGTCTGCATGTTCGACCAGTACGGCACGGTCGTCGACATGCAGGGCGGTCTCGTCAAGATCGCGACGCCGTTCCTCAAGGAGAAGGGCTGGACCGGTAATCCGAACTCCTTTGTCACCTGGTGGCGCCGCACCCACTTCGAGAATTCGATGATCGACGCGCTGCTCCATCGCGAGCACACGCCGTATCGCGAGATCGGCCACCGTGCAGTCTCCGCGGTCATGGCCCGGGCCGGCATCAAGTACACCAAGGACGAGGTGAAGTACCTTGTGGGCGAGATCGAGAAGCTCGAATGCTTCCCGGAGGTGCCGGCGGCTCTCGCCAAGTTGCAAACCAGGTACAAGCTGGTCGTGCTCTCGAACGGCGACCGCGATATGCTCGAAACCGCCAAGAAATATCACAAGGTCCCGTTCGACAACGTCATCTCCGTCGCCGAGGCGAACTCCTTCAAGCCACACGTCGCGACTTATACGAAGGCCGCCGAGATCCTCGGTCTCAAGAAGGATCAGGTCCTCTTCGTCGCGAACCACGCCTTCGACGTGATCGGCGCCAAGTCGGCCGGCATGCGCACGGCGATGATCAACCGACGCAACCGGCCGTTCGAAGAGACGCCGCACAAGCCCGACATCACGGTCGAGACCATGAAGGATCTGGCGGATGCGATCGTCTAGTACGGAAGCTCTCTCCGGCATCAAGGTCCTGGACCTCTGCCGCGTCGTCTCCGGTCCCTTCGCCACGATGCATCTCGGCGACCTCGGGGCGGACGTCGTGAAGATCGAAGATCCCCGTGTCGGCGACGAAAGTCGCCGCTACGGCCCACCGTTCGTGAACGGGGAGAGCTCGTACTTTCTGTCGGTCAACCGCAATAAGCGAAGCTGCGCGATCGACCTGAAGTCGCCGGCGGGGCGGAATGCGGTGATTGCGCTCGCCAAGGCCGCCGACGTCGTGATCGACAACTTCCGGCCCGGGACCCTCGACAAATGGGGCCTGTCCTACGCTGCGATGAGTGCCCACAACCCCAAGCTCATCCAGTGCAGCATCTCCGGCTTCGGTCGGACCGGTCCGGATGCGAGCCGGCCCGGCTACGACCTGATCCTGCAGGGCGAGTCCGGCGTCATGGACATCACCGGTGACCCGGATGGGCCGCCCATGAAGGTCGGCACCTCGATCGCCGACCTGGTCACCGGCCTCTACGCATCGCAGGCGGTGCTCGCTGCGCTCATGAAGCGGGAAAGGAGCGGCGTCGGCGGGCGGGTGGACGTCTCGATGCTGGACGCCATGGCGTCGCTGCTGACGTTCAACGCCGGCATGTACTTCGCGTCCGGTGAAAGCCCGAAGCGTCGCGGCAACGTTCACCCGACGATCAGTCCGTACGAAACGTTCGAGGCGAACGACGGCTGGTTCAACCTCGGCGTCGCGAACGACAAGTTCTGGTCGCTGTTCTGCGCCGCTGTCGACCGCAAGGACCTCGAAGCCGATCCGCGCTTCGACAAGGCGCCGAAGAGGGCGGCGAATCGCGCCGAGCTGGGCTCAATTCTGCGTCCGATCTTCAAATCGGAGCCGCGCGACCGGTGGATCGAGATCTTCGCCGGCGCAGGCATTCCGTGCGGAGCGATCAGGACGGTCGGCGAGGTCTGCGAGGCGCCGCAGCTCGTCCAGCGGGATATGGTCCAAACCGTGGCGCACAGGGTCGCCGGCGAGGTCAAGTTCATCGCCCGGCCGCTGCGCTTCGAGGACAGCTCCCCAGCGCCGTCGACGCCGCCGCCGACGCTCGGCGAGCATACCGTCGAGGTGTTCGAGGACTGGCTCGGATGGAAGCGTGCGGAAGTATTAGACTTCGCTTCCAAGGGAGCGTTCGGCGATGTCGCGCTGGCGCAGTCGACCGTATAAGGAGCAGAATGGATGGGCGAAGCGCAGGTTCGAAAGCTGGTCGAAGCGGCTATCCGCGTCAACGCTCTCTGCCCAGGCTATATCGGGACGGACATGAACGCAGAGTTCTTCGCAAGTGAGCCCGGTCGAAGGATGATTGACAGGATTCCAATGCGCCGCCTGGGCAGTCCGACCGACCTCAACGGCGCGTTCCTACTTCTTGCCTCCGATGCCTCAGCGTGGATGACCGGGGCGACATTGGCCGTGGACGGGGGGCATCTCGTGTCATCTTTTTGAATGGATGGGCCACACCCGGGGCGAGATTTTCGTGGTTCTGTCGCATTCGGGGGGGGCGACGCTCTATTGATTGAGCTGCGGAATGCCGGCTTGACACTTGCCTTCGGAAGGCAACGGTTAGGGGACCATCGGGCGAGCAAACCAGCGCCTACCTGATCTCTGACGGTAAATGAAGCTACGTCGCGCCAGGACTGGCTGTGGCGATTTGCGCTACGTATGCAGAGCTATTCAGTCGATTGACACCGATAGGTAGCGGAATCTCCAGTATTCGGAGCGGCACAAATTATTCTGTGAATTCAAGACGGAAAAATTGCGGCGGGTATGCCGTCGGGATTTGTCCGTCAGTCTCGAAGATTTGTGCTTAAAAATCAAAGACGAACCGCGGTCCGAAACAATCGAGTGGGAGTAGTGCGGCGTGCCGCCGTCGCGTAGTTTAGCGTGGTCTGGTCGAGTTGTTTTCGCTTCCTTCGCGCTGAGAATTCTGACTGAAGTAGTGGGCTTGGCTTATCCCGGTAGAAGTCCGAAATCCATTGCGTCTTCACTCATGGAGTATGGGAGCGAGCTGTATCGTACAGAAGGGCCGGGGCTCAAAGCTTAGCCAAACGCAGCGGCGGGTTTTGGCGCAAAGCGGACCATTATTGATCACTCCCGGTCTTGTTGGCCGGAGCTAGACCAAATTGGCCCATGATGGACTGGACCGAGAGTTTAGTTATTTCAAATAGTTAGAAGGCGGCGTGTGCACGATGTGTGCACCGGAAGATCAAAGAAAATCTCAGTACAGCTAACATGCGCGGGCGTTGGCTGAGCGTATGTCGCTTGCCAACCGACGCGCTTGTTGAATAGGAGCCGTGGTCGAAATTGGAGGTTGTCGACGCGCCGGTGACGGGTCGTTGCACGGAGCTATTCGCAATGAGCGGCCGTTTGTGGCGCGAAGCGGCCGTTCCCAACATCAGTTGCGCCCGGTACGGGGGCTACGGTCAGCTTAATGGACCTGCCGCAACAAGCCGATATTTTCGATGGCGGTGAACCGTGTCGACGGACGGCAGACGTTGCGAGACGCCGCCAAAGTTTAGCGGAGCTCAGCTAAGTGCCGTGGCAGCGGCCGTGACAAGCAACACGGGCGAGTAAAGAACCTATTCGTTTCGCGTGAGCGCAATCGAGAAGCGTAGAATCAGAGGCGCGGCGAAGATTACGACCGGCAACATGCCGACCCACGAAAGCGTCCATGCCTGTAGCCAAGTCTTGAGAACCTCACCCGCGTGCGCAAGCGGATAGATCGCGATCGCAGCGGCAATCGCGCACGTCAGGCCCGACTGGATGACGCCGTAGACAAAGTGGCTATATCGGCGTGGAATCCTCAGCATGTCTTTCCTCGGGATCCATTGTGTCGGTCGTTAGGCCGGCTTGGATCGCGGGATAATGCCCGATAGCGGCCAGTGGGGCGATCGTTTGCCCGGGATAACTCTCATTCCCAACGGGAATGGATCACTCCCGCGGATATCGATTGCACTCCAAGAAGCAAATATCTAAGCCGTTAGTGCTCATTCCTGCAAAGAATAGGAGAAGCTCGATGGATCGAATGTCGCAGATGGAGACCTTCGTCCGGGTCGTTGAGACAGGTTCGTTCTCAAGCGCAGCCAGGCTGCTTAGCGTGGGACAACCCGCGGTGTCGAAGACCGTTGCCCAACTCGAAAGCCACCTCGGCGTCAAATTGCTTATCCGGTCCACACGCGGACTGATGCCGACGGAGGCGGGGCTGGGCTACTTCGAAAGGGCCAAGCGTGCGATCGAGGAAGCCGACGAGGCCGAGCTTGCCGCCCGCGGCGCCGGGACGGGGCTAAAAGGGCGTCTCCGGATATGCGCTGCGGTGACGTTCGCGCGTATCCATCTCGTCCCACTGCTGCCCCAGTTCCTCGCCCAGAATCCCGACCTTGATCTGGAAGTCGTCCTCGACGACCGCCAGATCGATCTCGTCCAGGAGGGCATCGATCTCGGTCTGCGAATGGGAAAGCTTTTGGACTCCTCGCTCACCGTTCGACGAATCGGCCGTTGCAAGCGGTACGTCCTCGGGTCTCCAGAGTACTTCAAGCGCGCGGGAACGCCGGCGACGCCGGCCGATCTCAGTAGTCACCAAGCCGTTGTCTATCTGCAGGGTGAGGGAAGCATCTGGTCGTTCTCCCGCGACGGGTCGGAGGCCTCGGTGAAGGTTCAAAGCCGACTGAAGGTGACGGCGGCCGAGGGCGTGCGCGCCGCGGTCCTCTCACACGCCGGCCTGACGATCGCGTCGGAATGGATGTTCTCGCCCGAACTTCGCACCGGCGCGGTGTGTCCCGTGCTCACGGAATGGAGCTTGCCGCCGATAGATCTGTGGGCGGTCTTCCCCACCGGACGCTCCGCAACCGCGAAGGCGAGAGCGTTTGTCGACTTCTTCGAGCGAAGCTTCAATCCCTAAAATGTGAAAATTCGGCGGCGTGTTGAGAAACCGGATCCATCTGGCACATGGAATTGCCAGCAACCATTCTGGCCCGGAATAGGGCTTAGTCCGACGCACTTTCTACCCTGACAGACGGTTTCCCATAGGTTTCATGCATCAGGTCGCTCGGCGCAGCGGCCAAACCGAACGGAGACCCGTGATGTCATTGCAAGCCAAGCTCAACGCCTTCAAGGCTGACTTCGAAGCCGGTAAGCCACCCTACAACGTCCCTCAGTCCGTAATCGAGACGATGCACCGGGCGACCGCTGAACTTATCGCATCCGGAGCCGCGCAGCGCGCCAAGAAGGCCGGCGACTCTGCGCCTCCCTTTAAGCTCGAAGACGGTTACGGCAACGTCGTTAAATCGGATGACCTTCTGAAAAAAGGGCCGCTCATCCTCAGCTTCTACCGCGGCGTCTGGTGTCCTTATTGCAATCTTGAGCTCCAGGCGCTCGAAGCTGCGAAGCCAAGCTTCGATCGCTTCGGTGCATTGGTTGTCGCCATCTCTCCGCAGACAGCACCGAACAGCCGGAAGTCCGCCCGCCAGAACAATCTGTCTTTTCCAATCCTTTCCGACGTGAAGGGCAATGTCGGGGCCGCATTCGGACTGCGCTTCGAATTGCCGGATTACCTAGTCAATCTTTACAAGAGCCTGAAGAACGACCTGCCGACTTTCAACGACGATCCGTCGTGGAGCTTGCCGATGCCGGCGCGTTACGTAATCGGACAGGACGCCACGATCTTGTATTCGGAGGTGAACCCCGACTACACGCGCCGCCCCGAGCCGGAGGACATGATCCCGGTTATCGAGCGTGCGGTCCGTGAAAGCGCAGCGTAAGTACGTCCTCCCGGACGAGCGGCGTCATCGATAGAATAATGACGCTCGCTCGGATGGTAGCCATGTGTGGCGGCCGAGATGCTTATGGGGTCGACGCGATCGCTGATGGCCTGATGCAGTCTGGCGGCCGCATCCTTGCACCGCGGAATGGGCGCAGCGGTGGCTTCGCGCGCTTGGTCGCTGTTTCCTCGTCGATGCCGACAACCAGCGTTCCGCCGATCGTGTTGGCGAAGGCGATGATCTCCGTGGCCAACTCGTCTTTGGCGTCGTCGCCGCGCCGTGGTTTCTGACAGGCGATGGGGAAACATGATGGGCTTGTCCGGCAGCGGACTCCGAAATTAGCCGATTCGGCGGCTCCGCTCCGGAAAAGACCACGCTCCTCGTCACGTTATTCCCTAACGGAATAGACTATATCGCTCCGCCAAGTCTGCCGGAGTCGAGCGTTTTGGACAATTTTCCGTACATCGCAACTGCAAACACGGAGACTTCCAATGCGCAACGATTTCACTCTCCACGATACCAACACCGCTCCCACGGCTTCCGCCGAAATCTTGAACGGCGTCCAAGAGGCTTGGGGCTTCGTTCCGAACCTCCACCGCATCCTGGCTGAAAGTCCGGCCGCGCTTGAGGCCTACAGCACGCTCTGGGGTATTGCGGAGAAGACCGGCTTCACCGCCCAGGAGCGCAACTTAGCTTATCTGGCGATCATCTATGAGAACGAGTGCACCTACTGCATGGCCGGGCATTCGAACCTTTCGCGCATGGCAAAGGTCGATCCGGAGGAGATCGCTGCGATCCGCGAGGGACGGCCGCTCGCCGACGCCAAGCATGAAGCGCTGCGGCAGTTCGCCGCCAAGGTCACAAGCCAGCGCGGTGTCGTGAGCGAGACCGACGTCGCCGCGTTCAAGGCCGCCGGCTACGACAACCGTGCCGTCCTCGACGTGCTCGTCCTGGCCGCTACCAAGCTGATTTCCAACTACGCCAACCACCTGGCGGACACGCCCAACGACGCCTTCATGAAGGGTGCCGAATGGACGGCTCCGGGACGCCTCAAGGCCGTCGCCTGACATCTCGGGCATGGGCGCCGCCGGAACGGTTGGTGTCCAGGTCCGGTCAGCGTCGGCCGATCCGGGTCGACATATCTAGCATCGAACAACGGGGACCGTCATGCATCGTTCGTTCTTGATTACCGGTGCCAGCAAAGGCATTGGCCTGGCTCTGTCTCATCGCCTGTCTGCGGCCGGTCATCGCGTCGTGGGTGTCGCGCGGAATGCCATCGACGGTTTTCCGGGCATCATGGAGCCGCTCGATCTGGGCGACAGTGAGAAATCTCGGGCGAAGCTCGCCGAACTGACCAAGCACTACGCGTTCGACGGCGTCGTCAACAACGTCGGTCTCGTCCGAGCGCAGAAGTTGGGCCAGGTCGAGCACTCCGCTCTTGATGAGGTCTTGCGGGTCAATTTGCATCCGGCGCTGACGTCCGTGCAGACGATCCTGCCCGGGATGGTCGATCGCGGGTGGGGGCGGGTGGTGAACATCGCCAGCCTTACCGTCCTAGGAACGGTCGAACGGACCGCATATGCGGCTGCCAAGGCGGCGCTGGTGAGCTTTACGCGAAGCTGGGCGCTCGAACTGGCGACGACCGGGGTTACGGTGAACGCCGTCGCGCCTGGACCGACCGAAACCCAACTCTTCCGCGCCAACAATCCTCCGGGCAGCGACGGCGAGCGACGCTACCTCGCTGGCGTTCCGATGGGTCGCTTCGGCAAACCCGAAGAAATCGCCGCGGCGATCGCGTTCCTGTTGTCGGACGATGCTGCTTTCATGACGGGGCAAACGCTCTTCGTCGACGGTGGAGCATCCATCGGCAAAGCCGGGATTTGACGCCGATCCAGGACTATCTCCGAAATATTCCCGAGGGGAATAACGCCTAGTCGTACGTGAATCCTACCGGCTCGAATCGCTCTCGATAGCATGTCGGTAATCGTCGCGATCTTGCCTTTGTTCGTGAGTGAATAGCTGAAATAGCCAAGGCCGGTCGCCCGGATCGCGGACCAGTCGTCCGGAAAGACTTCGAAGGCTCGGGCGAGCGCGGCCTCATACGCATCCGCGTTAGAGCCGTCTGTGGCGGGTCGCACAACCTTTCGTGTCTCATTGAGAAGGCGGTCGTACAGTCCGCGTCCCTTCGGGGTTAGTGCCACGCCGCGCTGTTCGATCTCGCCGAAGCGGGCCGTGTGGGAGCCGATTTGCCAACCGTCCCGCCCGTTCTGGAATGACACGTTCTCCTCAAGTGCCTTGAACGAGGTCTGGCGGAGCAGGATCGGGCAGCTACGGGTGGGCGGCCCTTCCACAACGGCCTTAGGCGTGATCCCGTACTCTGGCATCAGCGCCTGTACCCTATCAATGTCAAGCGTGCGCGGCGTCAGGTGATTGATGTGGGGTCCTCGGAAGGAAACGACATCAGCGACCAGACGGTGAGCGGCGTGCAGGCGGTGATACATTTCCGCATCGACATTCGCTCTGTCATGCCAGCGGAAAGTCTCCAGGACCTCCGCCACGAACCGATCTGCGTCCGCCTTGACGAGGCCGCCATCTCGCTCGGCTTGCTCCGTCAGCGCGATTGCTTCTGTCGTGAAAATGCGGCGCTCGGCCAAAATCCGCGCCGCTTCGTCGCGCAAGCCCTCGTCGGCGATCAGATCGAGGCGCAGCAGCGAGGTAAAGACGCGGAATGGATTGCGTTTGAGTTCCTCCGCGCCCACCGGACGGAAGGCGGTGGAATGCACGGGAACGCCGGCGGTCGACAGGTCGTAATAGCCGACCGGGTACATGCCCATTACCGCGAAGGCACGGCGCATCATCGCGAGCTCGGCGGCTGTGCCGAGGCGGATGGCGCCATGGCGCTCTTCCGAGATGCGCTCGAGGTTGTCGGTCGCCTCCAGGCGCGCCTTGAGTTCGCGCTCAACTGCGAGCACCGCATCATTCACGCGGGCGACCAGGTCCAGCAAGGTCGCATAGGCAGGCACCTCGTCGCGATACATCGCCGACATCGCCGCCGAAAACGAAGTGCGGATCTGGCTTGGGGGGACAAAACCGGGCCTCATGGCCGACCTTCCTGAGAGACAATTTCATTCTAGAATAGCACTATAAGGCTAGATTTCTCGCTTATATCGTGAGATATTCAGCTAAGTTAATGCTGAAATTGCATGATATGCGCCGACGACTGGTCCCCGATATCGTCAATCTGCAGGCATTTGAGTGCGCCGCGCGCCACCAGAACTTCTCGCGCGCGGCCCAGGAACTGAACCTGACCCAAAGTGCGGTGAGTCGGCAGGTCGCCGAACTGGAGCAGCAGACGGGCCTCAGGCTGTTCGAGCGGATTCGCCAGCGTGTCGTCCTGTCGGAGGCCGGCCAACGCCTGCTGCCCGAGGTGCGCGATCTATTGGTCCAATCAGACAGACTGATGATCGGTGCAGTCGCGGCGGCTCAAATGCGGGCATCCCTCAAGATCGCCACGCTGCCTACCTTCGGAGCCAAGTGGCTTGTGCCGAAGCTCGGCCGATTTCTGGATCAGCATCGGGATGTTGCCGTCACGATTGAATCGCGATCGAGGCCGTTCAGTTTCGCGGAGGACAACTTTGATCTTGCGATTCATTTCGGACAGTCGGTATGGGCCGGCGGCACTCTGACCTTCCTGTGCCATGAAACGGTGCTGCCGATCGCAAGCAGGGCGCTTGCGGAGACGCTTCGCATCGGCGGTGCCGCCGATCTGGCGAATGCGCCCATTCTGCATCTGACAACCAGACCGAAGCTGTGGGCCGAATGGTTCGAGCTGCACGAGGCGCCCACCGACAACGCTTACCATGGCGTTCGCTTCGATCAGTTCTCGATGATCATCGCGGCTGCGATGTCGGGCCTCGGCGTGGGTCTGCTGCCAACCTATCTTGTCGAAGAAGAGTTGCGATCCAAAGACCTTGTCCCTATCCTTGATTTGCCGATGTCGACGGAAAACGCCTACTACGTCGTGCGGCCGGAAACGAAGCGGACGCATCAGGCAGCCGATCTTTTCGAAACGTGGTTGCTCTCCCAGGTGGGCATCGACAAACGCGACCGATAGCCGGCTTGGTCCAACTGTTCACATTCAATTGAGGTGTTGGACCATCCACGACAGGGCTAGACCCCGATGTGTCTTGTTGCGGCTCGCGTGATCGACATTGTTCTCCCTGTCGATCGCGATCTCCAATCCGGTTGAACGGGAAGCGAATTTTTGCAAAAGATGCGCACTGATCGCTTTAGCTCGTGAGACACGAACGGATATCTCACCGGGAGTTCGGGAAGAAGAGATAGCTGCTTGAAATTGAAGGGTAATCCAGTTTCTGTTGCCCCCATGATGGATTGGAACGAGACTTCAATTTGTTCAATTGGTTATGGGACGGCGTGTGCACGATGTGTGCACCGGGAGATCAAGAATAATCTCATCACAGCCAATATGAGAAGATCTGTAAGGCGGGTGGGCGAGCCGCATCGAGACAGCGGAAGTGCACAACCAAAGTGCTCGGGAGGCAAGAGGTAGGTGAGCGCTGGGGCACCCCCTTCACCGCCCATTAGCGCAGTTCCGCTGATCCAGAACGCCTCTTGCGGTACGCCGATGCTTGTAAGCATTAGCCGGCATGTAAAATGTGGAAGTGCGCTCCAAATCGCCATCTGCTTTCCACTGTCGCACATGGCAACGAGCGTGTGACTACACGGCCAGATGACCGCGCTCCAGCACACTGGCGTCTATGCTACCGGCTTCGGAACCTCGTCCTCGTCGTGCTCGTGTAGCAGGTCGAGCAGGCGCTTGCGCATCAACATGCCGGGGCGATCGGACGGCATGTGCTTTTCGATCTTGCGGCCCATGTCGACGATCGCGTCCGGGTCGGTCGATTCCAGGATGTCCCGATCTTCTGCGATAATCGCGGCATCCCAGTCGATCAGTTCCTGCGCCGAGCAGTCCGCCTCAGTGTCATTGCGGAACAGGAGCTGCACCACCTGGATCTTGCCGTCGGCGATCGGTGTTGCGCAGTTAAAGATGATATGCCGGATGCCGGAGGGATACTCCATGTCGAGCCGACGGCAGAACGGCATGAACCATTTGTTGCGCATATGTCGCTTTGTATGGGGCTCCGTTGTGCCAGAGATTTTCGCCGCGATCGGCGGGTTCTTTACGGTGACGATGGTTTCCGCCTCGAAGCCGTAGTCGGTTTCGACGATTTCGTATTTTTCCGGTCGCGGCTGGTCAATGTCGCCGAACGTGTTCTTGTGCACGAACGCGAAATGCGCGTTGTCGAACGAGTTTTCCATCAGCCGCAGTGCTGCCGTGTTCCAGGTGTCGTAGAACTGGAAGATGCGGCGGTAGGCGGGGTCGCTGTCCTCGGGAATGTCGGGAATGTCGCGCAGCGGCTCGTCCAGCGCCACCCAGACATAGCCGTAGCGAGTTTTCGTGCGGAACGCGCGCGCTCTGGCGTCGGGGATCGGTTGCTCGAATGGAAACTGCGGGATCATCACCAGCTTGCCGTCGCGGTCGTACTCCCAGCCGTGATAGCCGCAGACGATGTTGCCGTTGCGGCACCAGCCCTTGGAGAGTTTTGCGGTGCGATGGCAGCAGCGATCCTCCAGCGCCGCGGGTTCGCCCTTGGAATCAAGAAACAGCACGATTGGCTCACCGAGCAGCGTGAACGGCTGCGGCCCGCTCTCGAGTTGCTCGATGCGCATAATCGCGTACCAGAAGCGGCGTAGCACCGGTTGTTTGGTGGCCAGCATGGGGTGTCTCCCGAAAGATTTAGGCGGCAATGCGCGTCACGACGCGCGCAGCGTCCGTTCGAAGTCGTGCAAGGTCGAGGCCGGGGATGGCGCCGTCGTCAACGACGGTCCGCCCGCCAATCAGCAGATGGCGCACCCTGGCGCCACCGCAGGTCACCGGTGCGACCAGGAGATCGTGCATGCCGAAATGGCGCGGCTGGTCGAGATCGAACACCGCGATGTCCGCCTGCTGGCCCGGTGCAAGCGTGCCGACATGCGGCAGGCCGAGCACCCGCGCGCCGCCGGCCGTGGCCCAGTGCACGACGTTTTCGGCGGTGACGGCATTCGCGCCCTTCACCGCGCGATGGGTATGCCAGGCGCTGTGCATTTCGCAGACCATGTCGGCAGCCTCGTTCGACGCCGCACCGTCGACGCCCAGCGACACCGCGCCGCCAAGTGCCGCGAGGGCGTCGGCCGGCGCGACACCGGAGCCGAGCCGACAGTTCGACTGCGGGCAGTGCGCCATGCCGGTGCCGGTCTCGGCCAGGATCTTCACCTCGTCACCGTCGAGATGCACCATGTGCGCGTACCAGATATCGGGACCGAGCCAGTCGTGGTCGGCAAGCCAGTGCACGGGACGTTTGCCATGCACGGACATGCAAAAGTCGACATAGTCCGACGTTTCCGACAGGTGGCTGTGCAGCCGCAGCTTCATGCGACGCGAGGCGGCAATCACCTCGCGAAGCTGGCCCGGCTCTAGTGACCAGGTCGGCGTCGTCGGCGCCATCGCAACCTTGGTGAGACCGGCGGGAGAGGGATCATGAAAACGCTGGGCGCAAGCTTCGACCGAGGCCAGCATGCGCTCGAGCGGTTCAATTGGCGTCGGCGCTCCGTCACCGCCGCCGATATGGCTCGTCTTGGTGCCGCCGCCGCGACAAAGCACCAGGCGCAGCCCGAGGCTGCGGGCGACTTCGAAGATCACCGCCGCCGGATCGAACCGGTAGGTATCGCTGAACAGGTAGTGGTGATCAGCCACGGTTGTGGTGCCGGACAGGAGCAGCTCGGCAAGGCCGATCCGGGCCGCGACCGCCAACGCCTCCTCGTCGATCTTCGACCAGTACGCATAGGGCACCGACCGCAGCCAGCCGGAGAGCGGCTGATTGATGCCGGACTGCACCCCCTTCAACACGCTCTGGAACAGGTGGTGGTGGGTCGAGATCAATCCGGGATAGATCACGCAACCTGAGGCATCCAGCCTCCGTTCGCCGCTCTCCGGCGTGAGCGCGCCGATCGCCGTGATGACACCGTCGCGAATCCGGATCGATCCCTGGGCACGCATCGCCTCGCCGGGAAGGCCGGTGAAAATCCCCTCGGCATTCTCAATCAGCAATGCACTCATGCTTCGGTTCCAAGCTCGCTCTCGTGCCAGTTCGACAGCGCTAGCTTGGAGAGTCCCACCATCGCGCCGAACAGCACCACGCCGGTGACGGTGATCAGGAACAGTGCGGCGAACATCCTTGGAATGTCCAGCTGGAATCCGGCATCGAGAATCTCGTAGGCAAGTCCCGATGAGCGGCCGCCGGTGCCGGCGACGAACTCGGCGACCACTGCGCCGATCAGCGCGAGCCCGGAGGAAATGCGCAGGCCGCCGAAGAAGTACGGTAGAGCACCGGGTATCCGCAGCCGCACCAGGGTCTTCAATCGGCTGGCACGGTTCATGCGGAAATAGCTGGCGAGCCCGGGATCGACGCTGCGCAGGCCCAGCGTGGTGTTGGAGATGATGGGGAACAACGCCACCAGCGTCGCGCACACCGTAAGTGAGAGTTGCGTGTTCTTCACCAGGATGATGATCAGCGGCGCGATCGCCACGATCGGCGTCACCTGCAGTAGCACTGCATAGGGAAACAGGCTGACCTCGATGGCGCGGCTTTGCACGAACATGAAGGCGATCAGCGTCCCCAGCACAACGGCAGCGGCGAACGCCTGAAGGGTGATGCGTAAGGTGATCAGCAGTGCGCGCAGCAGCGATGGGCCATTCTTGATCAGACTGGCGATGATGTCGCTCGGTTTCGGAAACAGATAGACCGGGATCGAACCGAGGCGGCAGCCGATTTCCCAGACCGCGAGCAGCACCACGCCGACCGCGAGCGGCGCCGCGATTCGCACGAAAGTCTCCGATTGCAACAGCGGCTTCATGGCGTGGCTCCCGATACTGACGGCAACGACGCTTCGGCGAGCCAGGTCGACAGTTCGCGGCAATAGGCGGCAAACCGGGCGCTGTCGCGGAAATCCTGGCCGCGTGGTTGCGGTTCATCGATCGTCATGGTGCGGAAAATGCGGCCTGGGTTCGCGGCGAGCACCACGATCCGGGTCGACAGGAACACGGCTTCATAGATCGAGTGGGTGACAAACACCGTGGTCAGCTTGCGTTCCCACCACAACTTGATCAGATCGTCATCGAGCTTGTTGCGGGTGAATTCATCGAGCGCGCCGAATGGCTCGTCCATCAACAGCAGGGTCGGGTCAGTGGCGAGCGCGCGGGCGATCGACACCCGCATCTTCATGCCGCCGGAGAGCTGGCGCGGGTAATGCTGGGCAAAGGCCGAGAGGCCGACCCGGGCGATGGCGTCGCTGACCCGCGGATCGGCCTTGCCGCGTGGCACGTCGGCGAGGTCGAGCGGCAGCCGCACATTGGTATCGACCCGCGCCCAGGGCATCAGGGTCGGCTCCTGGAATACGAAGGCGAGGCCGCGGCCGTCCTGGCCGACCTGTCCGGAATCGCCACGCCACCACAAAATGCGACCGTCCGACGGCTGGATGAGATTGGCGATCAGCTTAAGCAGCGTACTTTTGCCGCAACCGGACGGGCCGATCAAAGTGAGGAATTCACCCTCGGCGATCGTGAGGTCGATCGGCGCCAGGGCGCGGGTGCCGTTGGCGAAGATCTTTTCTGCGGACAGCACCTCGACCGCCGGCCGACGATCGGCTGCGCGGCGCGCGGTGTGTGCGTCCAGGGGGTCGCTGGGCAAGGGAGCATTCATGATAGGCTTCTTCGTGGAGTAATGATCGTCGGATCGTTGCAAGCTTCGCGCCTGCGCGCCGTGGGCTAGAATCCGATCTTCAGATCCTTGACAAAGCGATCGGTGAACGCCTTTTGCCATTCGGTCTTTGGATCGAGCAGGTCGGCGGCGACCAGGAAGTCATAGGTCTGCTTCCATCGCGCAGCCGTCATGATGCCGATTCCGCTTGTGGCGGCGTCGCCACCGTCGAGCGCTTTGGTCTGCTTCAGCTTGTCGATCGCATATGCGATCTGGGCGTCGGTCATTTTCGGGTTGTCGACTTTGATCAGGGCGTTGGCCGGTTCCGGGTTCTTGAGATAGTCACGCCAGCCCTCGAGCGATGCCTTGACGAAGCGGGCCACCACATCGGGGTTCTCGGCGAGCATCTTCTCGGTCGTCACGATCGTCGAACCGTAGGGCGGATAGCCACCGTCGGCGAACAGGAAGAATTTTGCCTTGGCGCCCTGCTGCTGCGCCTGGAACGGTTCGGACGAAAGATAGGCCTGCTGCGACACCGTGGGGTCGGCAAAGAACGGTTGCAGGTTGAAAGTGTAGGCGCGGATCTGGTCGTCGGTGTAGCCGTATTTGGCGCGCAGCCACGGCCAGAACGTGGTCCGCGACGAACCGGAGATCAGGATCGGCTTGCCTTTCAAGGCGGCGAGGTCTGCCACGTCGTCATTGGGCCATGATGCCTTGCAGATCGAACTGGAACGAGGACGCTACCGTCACCAGTGGCAGTCCCTTTTCTCGGCCTTTCAGCACCTGGATGTCGTAGCCCATCAGGAAGTCGGTCTCGCCGGCCAGCAGGAGCTGCGATCCGTTCACCTGCGGTCCACCCATCTTGATGGTGACGTCGAGCCCGACCTTCTCGTAAAGCCCGGTCGCCTTGGCCTGGTAGAAGCCGCCATGCTCGGCCTGGGCGAACCAGCTGGTCAGAAATGTCACCTTGTCGGCGGCGGTCGACGGGGCGACGAAGCCAAGGCAAGCCGCGGCGGCGAGCAGGGCGCGGGACACGATGGTCATGACGGCGTTCATGGCAACCTCGGTGTGATCTCGATCGGAAGGAATTCCGATGGGGCGGAATCCCGGTGGCAGCGTTCCCGGCACTGCGAAAGATGCACGCGTCGTCTGTCATCCGGAAGCATTTTGATTCGAGGCATATGTTGCCTTTTAGGCAACGCATAAAAAGCCGGGTCACGCCTCGGCACGCACCATTGTCAACGGCTCCGCGATGTCATAGTCGGACATCATGGTCGTACGCGCCGCAACCGCGCGGTGCGGCGTGAAGGGAATCCAACATGGACAAGCTGCGCCGCCGCGCTTGGTGGGACGAATACGCCTCGCGTGAATTCGAAAGCCTCGATCCAGAGAGCACCATCGCCATCCTGCCGATCGCTGCCATCGAGCAGCACGGGCCGCATCTGCCGGTTGGCGTCGACGCGGCGATCAACCGTGGCATGCTCGAGACGTTGATCGATTGTCTGCCCGATGATCTCGACATCCGGATCCTGCCGATCCAGCAGGTCGGCAAATCCAACGAGCATCTGCGGATGCCCGGCACCCTGACCTTGCCGGCGGCGACGCTGATCGAGGCCTGGACCGAGCTCGGATTGTCGGTCGCGCGCGCCGGCGTGCGGAAGCTCGTGATCGTCAACTCGCATGGCGGCAATGACGAGGTGATGGGCATCGTCGCGCGCGAACTGCGGGTGCGTGCCGACATGCTGGTGGTCAAGTCTGCCTGGTCGCGGCTCGGCAAGCCGGCCGGCCTTTACAGCGAGCGCGAGCTGAAATTCGGCATTCACGGCGGTGACGTCGAGACCTCGCTGATGCTGCATTTCCGCCCGGAACTGGTCGACATGGCGCGCGCGCAGGACTTCCGGTCCGTTGCCGAGGACGACGAAGCGGCCTTCGACCATCTCAGGCCGACCGGATTCATTGCCTATGCCTGGATCGCCGGCGACCTCAATCCCGACGGCGCGGTCGGCGAAGCGCACAAGGCCACCGCCGACAAGGGCCGTCTCACCGCCGAGCACGCCGCGGGGGAATTCATCAAGCTCCTGTACGACGTGAAGGCGGCGAAGCTGCCGCGCTGATCAACTGCGCTCGAACAGCTGCCGGATCAGGGTCGTGATCCGGCCGGTCGGCGAGCCCAGCGCGAGCATGACCGAGAAATGGTCGGCGCCGGGAATTTCCTCATAGCTCACCGGCAATCCGTTGACGGCGCGGTGCGCGGCCATGTCGGCCGTCTGTTGGCGCAGCATCGGCAGTTCGGCCGCGCCGACCACCAGAGCCAGCGGTGCCGCGGGGCCGCTTGAGAGCAGCAGCGGCGAATTGCGCCGCGACGTCGCTTCGTCAAGCTTGAGCTTGACGTTGAGAAAGCTGTGGCGGATCGGTTCGAGATCGAAGATGCCGCTGATCGCAATGCCCGCCTTTACGCGCGGATGCGACAGCGCGATCGTCGCCAGATGTCCACCTGCCGACCAGCCTGAGACGACAATGCGGCTGGGGTCGCCGCCGAGCGCGGGAAGCTGTTCAGCGAGGGCGTCGAGAGCCCGATGGATCTCGGCAACGATCTCGTCCATGGTCGCCTCCGGCGCCAGGGTATAGCCGATCAGCGCGACATTGATGCCGTGAGCCATCGGTCCCTCGGCGAACCAGGTGACGGTTTCCTTCGAGCGCATCTGC
This sequence comes from Bradyrhizobium sp. B025, assembly GCF_042257955.1. NCBI lineage: Bacteria > Pseudomonadati > Pseudomonadota > Alphaproteobacteria > Hyphomicrobiales > Nitrobacteraceae > Bradyrhizobium > Bradyrhizobium sp. B025. The sequence continues at coordinate 3,407,201 of NZ_CP170150.1, forward strand.
CAGTAGCCGCCGTGAATCAGCACCAGCGTCGGGCCGCCCTCGGCGGCCTTGAGGAAATCGATCCGATTACGGTCGCGTGGACCGTATCTCAGGTCGAGATGCGCGGAATGCTTGTCCCGCATGGCGGCGGACCGCTGCTCCCAGCTCGCGACAAGCTCTGCGCTGCCCGGTACGGCGGCGCTGTTATTGAGCCCGAGATCGCGCTGCTCCTGGCTCATCGATCGCCAGTTCGTCTCGCCGAATATCGTTCCCATCGTGATGTTCCCGTCAGCGCTCCGCCACGAAGCTGCGCATCTTGCCGGGATTGAGCAGGCCGTGGGGATCGACCTCATGTTTGAAACCAAGCTGATCGACATCGACGCGTTTGTAGCGGCTGCCATCCTCGACGGTGTACACGTGCGGATTGGCGATATGGACCTCGTGCGCCTCGTGCAGGCGGATGATCTCGTTCAGCCGCTCCGCGTCGCTGTACCGCACCACCGGCAGTCCGCTGCAGGTCAACTGGCCGTTGAAACGGATGAACTCGAGATGCTGCAGCACCTCGTCCGGAAACATCGTGCGCATCTCCTCGACCTTCTGCAGCAGCCGGTCATGGGGGTACAGGCATTGCAGATAGGTCACCGTGCGATCGCTCTTGAGCACCTGCAGGGTGGTATGATTCCAGGTGTATTCGTACAGCGGCACCTTGCCGGGGCCTTCGTCGGTCGGCATCTCCAGAGTGATGGTGCCGCGATCGCCGAGCAGATCCCTGAAGTCTTCCAGCGAGCGCTCGGCGATCATCGCGATCAGAATACTCTTGCCCTCGGGGCAGCAGGATTTGAGCGCACCAAAATAGGACGGCAGCGGCCATGTGATGGGCGCCAGCAGTTTCTTGATGATGCCGTCGGAAAGCGCCGCGGCACGGCCGAATTCGACCGCGGCCAGGAAATCGTCGAAAGCGACCACCACATCGATCCATGGCTGTGCGGGCGCCAGCGGCATTTCGAGCGCGGTGATGATGCCCGTGGTGCCGTAGGCACGGTTGATCTTCTGCGCCGCGTCGTCGCGCAGTTCGATGATGCGGGGCTCCGACTCCATGGTGACGATGCGCGCGGCGAGGATATTGCCGGGTTCGCGCAAGCCGCCATAGGTGATCGAGCCGATGCCGCCGGATCCGCCAGCGACGAAACCGCCAATGGTCGCGGTGCGCTTGGTGGAGGGATGCATCCGCAGCTCATAGCCGGACGGCCGTGTCGCGGCGTCGATCGCATTCATTTTGGCGCCGGCGCCGACACGGATCTGTCCGGGTCTGATCCATTCGATCGTGTCGAGCGCGGTGACGTCGAGCAGCACGCCGCCGGCGAGCGGTACCGCTTGGCCGTAATTGCCGGTGCCGCCGGCCCGCACCGTCAGTGGCACGCGGTGGCGTACGCAGGCTGCGGCGACGCGAACAATATCGGCCTCGTCGCGTGGCGCGACGATTAGATCGGCCGACTTGTCGTTGAGCTGATCGTTGAGGACCGGGCTGTACCAGAAGAAATCGCGCGAGCGCCGGCGCACGATTGTGGGATCAGTCACGACCGGGATATCGCCGAGCTCGGCGAGCAGCGGTGCCAGTCTGTCCGTCGATGGATGCCTGTTGGATGCGTCAAAAGACGTGAGATCGTTCATGGCGCGTTCACCTCGGCGATGGTGGCCCGCTTGCCGGCGAGGGCAGCGGCAAGGACGGAAGACTCCAGCACAAAGCCGAAGCATTGGTTTACGTTGTAGACGGTCGCGGCCATGCAGTAGTCCGGTGAGGTGGTGGCTGCGCAGTCGCGCAGCAGCATGCAGTCGTAGCCATGGAAGTTGGCGTCCTGCAGCGTGCAGAGCACGCACTGGTCGGCATTGACTCCGGCGAACAAGAGCGTCGTGACATTGAGGTTGCGCAGGATGCTATCGAGCTCGGTGTCCTGGAATCCTGACATGCGATATTTGGCGACATGAATGTCGGTGGACTCGACCGTCAGCTCTTCGACAATCGAGGCTGACCAACTGCCGCGTTCCAGCACCCGCGCACCGGAGCCCGGCAGCCGGTCACCGAGGCCGACGCCTGTGCCGGACGGCTTGTAGACATGCAGCAGAGCCGGGCTGAGGTTGAGCCGATCGGGCCGGTTGCCCCAGTTGAGCCAGATCACCGGCACGTCGAGGCCGCGCAGCACTGGCAACAGCCGTTGCAGCGGCGCGATCGGTGCGCGTGCCGGCGTCACATCGACACCGATGTGGGCAAGCCAGCCGTCCGGATGGCAGAAGTCGTTCTGCATGTCGACGACAATGATGGCGGTGCGCGCGAGATCGAAGGTTACGAGCTTGGCGCCGGCATCGATCGTCACCGGCTGCGGCACGACCGGTGGCCGGATAAGGTTTGCCCGGGTCGCCGAGACCGACCAGCGGTTGCGCGTGCTGGCGCCGAGCGGCATGAGATCATCGACCGGTTGGAGGCGGGTGTTGGTCATCGTTGATCCGCCTGGTCGCGCCCCCGCAGCACCGCGATGTCGTCGGCCTCGATCTCGACCGGTTCGCCGCCGCGGATCAATTCGGCAAAGCCTTCGTTCGGTGTCATCACCGTCAGGCAATACAGCTTGCCGGCCCCGGTATTCTCGATCACGTGCTCGGAGCCGGGATGCAGCAGCAGCGAGTCGCCCTTTCTGATCGGCAGCGTCTTGCCGTCGCAGCGCGCGACTCCCTCGCCGTGCAGCACGTGGAAGAATTCGTGCGCCGTCGCATGTTCGTTGGGCGGCGTCGCGCCGCCCGGCCGGAAGATTTCGATGACGAAGATGTTGTCGATCCGGTCGCTCTCATGATCGAACAGCATCACGAAATAGTTGGTGTCCGTCGGCGAGATGCGGAAGGCCTTGGACTGAGCGAGGTTTTCGACGCTGAACGCCATGAGGGAGGCTCCTGATTGTGGCCGGTTCGACGTGCGGACGTACGCGTGACGAGCCACGATGGATTCAGCACGCCGGAAGGCTTGCACAAAAGCGCTTTATTTCGCAAACACTGTTGCCTTTTAGGCAACGTAACAGCATCCTCCGGAGCGAGGCTCTTTTCCAAGCAGGAGCAAGGGGATGCTGCATAGCCGCCTGTTGACCTATGTGGACGAGGTGGCGCGCACCGGATCGATCCGCAAGGCTGCGAGCCATCTTAACGTCGCGGCCTCCGCCATCAGTCGCCAGATTCTTGCGCTTGAGACCGAACTCGGCACGCCCATTTTCCAACGGCTGCCGCGCAAGCTGATTCTGACCGCGGCGGGCGAGGTGCTGGTTGGCCACATTCGCCAGACCCTGAAGGAATTGACCCGCGCGCAGGGCAAGATCGAGGAACTGAAAGGTTTGCGCCGGGGCGAGATCACGGTGGCGATGATGAGCGGTCTCGCTTCGAACCTCGTGCCCGGCACCGTCAAGCAGTTCCGTGTTTCCAATCCCCGGGTGCGGCTCTGTCTGACGCTGCTGACCACGGGCGAGGACATTCAATCCGCGGTCGCCAGCGGCGAGGCCGACCTCGGCATCGGCTTCGATTTCACCCGCGGCAGTCACCTGAAGGTGCTGGCCCGCGCCGCCGGCAAACTCGGCGCGGTGATGGCGCCGAGCCATCCGCTCGCCAAGCGCAACCAGATCCGGCTCGGCGAGTGCGTCGACTATCCGCTGGTGATCGCCGACGGGTCGACCGTGATCCGGCCTTACCTCGATTCGGCATTTGCGAAAGCCTCGCTGGAACCGCTGCCGATCATCGAAACCAACGCCATCGAGATCATGCGCCACGCTGCCATTCTTGATAATGGCATTACCTTTCTTACGCCGTTCGACATCGAGTTCGAGCGGCGCGTCGGCCGCCTCGTCTATGTGCCGGTGCGCGAGTTGGCGCACGAGACGCAGACGCTCATGCTGATCGGCCACGAGCGCGGGACGAGCGCGATCGCCAGCGTGCTCGCGGAGATGCTGAAGGCGATGATGCGTGAGGCCGCGGCGTGAGCGACCGGGGCGTCGCCCGCTGTCATTGCAGGGCGGGTCGCAGCCGCTTCGCGCTCGATGCCATATGAAGACCGGAACGGTCATCGTGGCAAACATTTCACGAATCATGCGGCGTTCGACCGATGATCTGCATGCTTTCAGAGAGCCGCAGCGCGCAGGCGCTCACCCGCAGCAGATTGGGCATGATTTGCTAGAGCTAGCTCAAACTTGCCTATGATGGACTCGACCGACTGACGTGTCGCGGTGAGAAAATGTCAGTCTACAAGGCGGGGCGTTTCAAACCGATCCGCATGCGAGGCCCAGATCTCCGATCTTGCTGTCCCAGCCGCGACATCGTCACGAATGCGTTGAACCGGCTGATCGATAAGGCCTCGGTCGCAAACTGGCTCAAGGAGCACGGCCCCACACGCCTCGAGTAGCCGGCGCCTCCCCGACCTATCCGGGACGGCATCAGCATCTCAACGTGCTTGACGGTCTCGCCGCAAGAAATCCCGAGGCCGTGAAGCAGTCGATCCAGGCCGATCTGATGGAGGGAGGCGCCAGATTGCTGCAACTGCTCAAGGATATCGAAGCCGGTGCGACGCCGTCAGAGTTGGATGCCGCAGCGACATAGTCAGCGAGCGACGCTGCCTCGATCGAACCGTCGGGCAGTCCAGCGCGCGTCATCGGTCGTTCCGCCGCGCGGCCACTATGATCCGATCCAAAATTTGGTCAAGAACGGCATCGATTTTGCAAAAATGAGTCTGACAAACTGCGAGTCCGACAGTGTGGTGCTCGGCGCTGTTCTCTATTTGCGTTCTATCAGCGCGGCCCGGCGCGAACGGGTTTGCCTGTCGCCAATCGCTCTATCCGACAATCACGAGTCCCCTTGCACAGTTTTGCTACAGGCCGACACGAATTGCGGCAGTGTTCGCTGCAACAACGCGCTTGACATAATATCCGATCTCAACGACCGTATCGTGCAAGCGTAGGGCAACACGGCCCAGCAACGCGATGAGTTCAATCATTTCCAACGCCACGCATTCTTTGCGTGTTTGGTTGGCGGCGAGGGCGCCCTCGGCTTCACAGCCGGCGGGCGCTTTTTTTGTTTTTGGATCGAGTGATGGCGCGGAAACGGTATCGGATTGGCGTGATGTTCTCGACGACGGGCTCCTACAGCGTCGTCGCGCGTTCGATCCTCAATGGCGCGTTGCTAGCGTTCCAGGAGGTCAATGCCAGCGGCCAGGACGTCGAGCTGGAGCCGGTGGTGGTCAACCCGTCCGGCGACCTCGCGCGCTATCGTTCGCTCAGTCTCGAGCTTCTCGGCTCCGACATCCGGCATGTGGTCGGCTGCTACACTTCGTCGAGCCGCAAGGAGGTGATCCCGTGCTTCGAGAAGTTCGACGGACTGTTGTGGTATCCGTCTCACTACGAGGGCTTCGAAAGCTCCGATAACGTCATCTACACCGGCGCCGCGCCGAACCAGCACGTGCTGCCGTTGGTCGACTATCTGGCGTCCCGCGTCGGCTCGCGCGCGTTCTGTGTCGGCTCCAACTACATCTGGGCGTGGGAGAACAACCGCATCTTCCGCGAGGCGCTGATCGCGCGGGGCGGGACCGTGCTCGCCGAGCGCTATCTTCCGGTCGGTGATACCGAGGTCGACCAGGTGATCAAGGCGATCATCAATCAGCGTCCCGACTTCGTCTTCAACAATCTGATCGGCACCAGCGCCTATGCCTTTTTCCGCGCGTTCCGGGCCGCCTGCCGGACGCGCGGCATCGACCAGGCTGCCGAAATTCCGGTCGCGAGCTGCACGCTGTCGGAACCGGAATTGCCGGAGATCGGCCCGGACGCGGTCGACGGACATCTGTCCTCAAGCGTCTACTTCTCCTCGCTGAATTCGTCGGAAAATGCCGCCTTCATCCGCGCCTACACGGCGTCCTTTCCGGATGGACCGGTCTCGTCGGCAGATGCTGAATCCTCCTACATCGCCGTCAAGCTGCTCGCGGCGGCATTGTCGCAGGCCGGCACCGACGACGCTCGTACGGTGCGCGCCGCCGTGGCCGATCAGCGGCTGCGCGCTCCGCAAGGGGAAGTCCGTATCGACCGGCAGACCTTTCACGCCTGGCTGACACCACGGATCGGACGCTCGGCCGCCAACGGCCAGTTCGAGGTGCTGCTGGAATCCCGCGAGCCGATCGCGCCCGATCCCTATCTCGTTCAGTCGTCACCGCGCTTTGCCAGCGCGATGCGCTCTCCGCTGTTGAAGGTGGTGCAATCATGAGCTCCCGACTGCTACAGAACTTCAAGGGCGGCCGCGCCATCGTCGTCACCCGGCGAGGGGGATGGGAGAGCGCGCTCGAAACGACGCTCGCCAAGCTCGGCGTCTCCACCGAATATCCGGAGATTATCGACGGCCACGCGCATATCGACGTCGCTGGCCTTCAGTCCGACCGTGACATCCTGTTCGTCGACGGCGATCTCGAAGGCGCGGTCGCGATCGAAGTCAATCCGGCCTCGCGGCTGCCGCCGGTGCCGGTGATCGGCCTCGTCGGCGTCGAGGCGCCGAGCCGGCTCAAGGCGCTCGTCAATCTCGGCGCCACCTCATTCCTGCGCAAGCCGGTGCATGGCGGCGCGGTCTATACCTCGCTCTTCATGGGCATCAATCAGTTCCTGCTGCGCGCCGAGATGTATGAGCGCTTGCAGGGCCTCGAGGAACGCCGCCGCGGCCGCCGCGCGGTGATCCGGGCCGTCATCCTGCTGATGCAGCAGGACGGCCTCGACGAGGAGGATGCCTATTCCCGGCTCCGTCGCGAAAGCATGCGCGCGCGGCAGAACATGGAACTCTATTCCGAGGAGTTTCTGAGCAAGAGGGCGAAGCCGCCCGATACGACCGGCCGCACGACCGGCATCATGCTGCAAGGCGGCAACAAGCAAGCCATCTAGGAGAAGAAAAATGAGCAAGTCTGTATTGCGGGGGCTGCGTGCCGCAGCCCTCACGGGGACGCTTGTCCTCGGATCACATCTTGGATCGCCCTCGGCACTCGCGGCGGAAAACCCGATCAAGCTCGGCGTGCTGGAGGATCAGTCCGGCGACTTCGCCGCCGCCACCATCGGCAAGGTCCACGCCATCCAACTTGCCGCCGACGAGATCAACAAGGCCGGCGGCATCATGGGCCGGCCGATCGAGCTCGTTCCCTACGACACACAGTCTGACAACACGCGCTACCAGGAATTCATGCGCCGTGTGCTCCAGCGCGACAAGGTTGACGTCGTCTTCGCGGGCTTCTCGTCGGCCTCGCGCGAGGCTTATCGGCCGATCGTCGACCAGTTCAACGGCTTCGCCTTCTACAACAACCAGTATGAAGGTGGCGTCTGCGACGGCCACATGATTGTCACCGGCGCGGTGCCGGAGCAGCAGTTCTCCACGCTCATTCCCTACATGATGGAGAAGTACGGCAAGAACGTCTACACGCTGGCAGCCGACTACAATTTCGGCCAGATCTCGGCGGAGTGGGTGCGCAAGATCGTTAAGGAGAACGGCGGCAAGATGGCCGGCGAGGAGTTCATCCCCCTCGGCGTGTCGCAGTTCTCGCAGAGCATCCAGAATATCCAGAAGGCCAAGCCGGACTTCGTGGTCACGCTGCTGGTCGGCACCGCGCAGGCCTCCTATTACGAGCAGGCCGCCTCCGCCAACGTCAACCTTCCGATGGCGTCCTCGGTCAACGTCGGACAGGGCTACGAGCACAAGCGCTTCAAGCCGCCGAGCCTGAAGGACATGTACGTCACCACCAACTACATCGAGGAGATCGACTCGCCCAAGAGCAAGGAATTCTACGCCAAGTTCAAGGCCAAGTTTCCGAGCGAGCCCTATGTGAACCAGGAGGCGGAAAACTCTTACCTCGCCGTCTATCTCTACAAACAGATGGTGGAGCGGGCGAAGTCGACCAAGCGCGAGGATATCCGCAAGGTGATCGCGATGGGTGACGTCTGCATGGATGCGCCGGAAGGGAAGGTCTGCATCGACCCGAAGAGCCAGCACATGTCGCACACGATCTATCTCGCCAAGGTGGGCGCCGATCATTCGATCTCCTTCCCGAAGACCTGGGAGGACATCAAGCCCTACTGGCTCGGTGAAGCCGGCTGCGACCTGACGAAGAAAGATCCGATGGCCCAGTACACGCCGTCGAATCCGCCGCCGAAGCCCTGACGGCGGTCGATCGCCCCGGCGTTCCCGGCACGCCGGGGCGATCACGGACATTCGCGGCGGCAACGCCGCTTCTCTCACCAGTCTGGCAGGTTCATGGACATCGCGACCCTCGCATTTTCTGCACTCTATCAATTCGGCGACGCCTTCGCGTTTCTGGTGCTGTCGGCCTGCGGGCTAGCGGTGATCTTTGGCATGATGGGCGTGATCAATCTCGCCCATGGCGAGTTCATCATGTGCGGCGCCTATGTGACGGCTGCCACCGTGCATGCCGGCCTGCCGTTGCCGCTAGGGATATTGGTAGGAACGATCGTGTCCGCGCTGGTCGGCGTCCTGGTCGAGCTCACCGTCATCCGCCATCTTTACGACCGGCCGCTCGACACCATAGTCGCGACCTGGGGGCTCAGCCTGATCGCGACGCAAGGCACGCTAATCATGGTCGGATCGACCATGGCTGGTGTCGGCACGCCGTTTGGCAGCTTCCAGGTCGGTGACTATTCCTATTCGATCTATCGCATCGTGCTGTTCTGCGCCGCACTCGGCGTGCTCGCGGGTCTCTACGCCCTGTTCAACTGGACGCGCTTCGGCGTGCTGGCGCGTGCCACCATTCAGGTGCCGCATATGGCGGCGGCACTCGGCGTCGACACGCGGCTGATCTACAGCCTCACCTTCGCCTGCGGGGCGGGGCTCGCAGGCCTTGCCGGCGGCCTTTATGCGCCGACCATGACGCTGGTGCCGACCATGGGCGCGACCTTCATCATGGAAGCTTTCGTCACCGTGGTGATCGGCGGCGCCGACGTCTTCCTCGGCACCGCGCCGGCCGGGGGCGTGCTGGCAGTGGTGAAATCGGCCATGACGTCGTGGCAGGGACAGCTGTTTGGCCAGATCGGTCTTTTGGTCGCCGTCATCATTGTGGTCCGGGTGCTGCCGAAGGGCATCTCCGGCTTCGTGCTGCGCGAACGCACCTGACGGAGTGATGGCGTCGTGAGTGGTTTCGTCTCTTTCTTTCGTCGTCTCGAAGGCCCGCAGACCGTCGGTCGTGGTCCAGCCTTCTGGAGCCTGTTTGCCGTCGTGATGATGATCGCGCTCGCCTATCCGCTGTTCAGCGACGGCTACACGGTCGGCAACACCGTCTACTTCTTCGTCTGGGTGTTCATCGCTCTCAGCCTTTGCCTGATCTGGGGCTATGGCGGCTCACTGTCTTTCGGGCAAACCGCGTTCTTCGGCATCGCGGGGTACGGCTACGGCGTCCTAACCCTCAATTTCGGTTCGGCCTATGGATTCACATTGGTGGCGCTGGTGGCAGCGATCGCGATTGCGGCGCTCTTTGCGGCCTTGCTCGGCTACTTCATGTTTTTCGGCCGCATCGCCGGCGTATTCCTCGGCATCGTCACGCTCGCCGTGACCCTGATGTTGGAGCGCTTCATGGCGCAGACCGCGGGGCCGGAGTGGCACATTGGTAGCGCGCGGCTCAACGGCTTCAACGGCATGAGCGCGATGCCGCCTCTGACCATCCCGTGGCCGGGCGAGCCGATCGTGCTATTCGCTGATGTTGGGCTTTACTATTTCGTGCTTGGCCTCTTGGTCTTCGTCTATCTGGCCTTGCGCATCCTAATGAACTCGTCGTTCGGCAACGTGATCGTCGCGATTCGCGAGAACCCGGAACGGGCGGAGATGCTGGGCTACGATGTGCGCAAATATCAGCTCATCACTTTCGTCATTGGCGCCGTGCTCGCGGGGATATCGGGCGTGCTCTACACGGCGTGGGGACAATATATCACGCCATCTAGCATGGGTATGACGGCAGCGGCGCTACCGCTGATCTGGGTTGCGGTCGGCGGGCGCAGTGATCTGACCTCGACCGTGGTCGGCACGCTGGTGGTGCTGGCGGCATTCCAGGCGCTCACGATCTACGGCAGCCAGTATGCGCTCGTTTTCATGGGTGTGCTGCTGGTGCTGACCGTCCTCGTCGCCCCGAACGGTCTCGTGCTCGGGACGATGAACTGGCTCGGACGGCTTGCCGCGCGCGTCACCCAAAGGGCCGGCTGATGTCGTTGCTCGAGCTTCGTAAACTGAACAAGCATTTTGGCGGCCTGCACGTCACCAATGCCGTTGACCTCACGTTGGAGACGGGTGAGATCCACTGCCTGATTGGCCCGAACGGCGCCGGCAAGAGCACGCTGTTCCGCCTGATCCTCGGCGAGCACCATCCCGGCAGCGGCGATGTCCTCTTCGCGGGAGAGAACATCACGGCGCTGAAGTCCTTTGCGAGGATTCGCCGCGGACTGTCGGTCAAGTTCCAGGTGCCTGGAGTGTTCAAGGGCTTATCCGTCCGCCAGAACCTTGAGATCGCCTTACAGAGCCGACATCGCGGTAGGGAACTCGAAGCGGAGATCGACAGACTGCTCGTCTTCCTCGGACTGGAGAGCGAGCAGGCGCAGACCGCCGGCAATCTTAGCCACGGCCAGAAGCAGTGGCTTGAGATCGGCATGGCTATCAGCTTGAAACCGAGTCTTCTGTTGCTCGACGAGCCGACCGCCGGCATGTCGCCGGAGGAAACCCACATGACTGGGGAGATGGTGCAGCGGCTCAATGCCGATGGCATGACTGTGCTGGCGATCGAGCACGACATGGCCTTCGTGCGCCAGGTTGCCCAGCGCGTGACCGTGTTGCATCTCGGCCAGGTCTTTGCGCAAGGCTCGATCGACGAGATCGTGGCCGACGAGCGTGTGGCGGCGATCTATCTGGGGCAGGCCCATGCTTGATATGCGGCGTAAGGAAGTGATCCTCTCGACGCTGGCTCTACGCGCCGGCTATGGCGGCAAGCCCGTCCTGCAAGGTCTCGAGATCGAGGTGCGGGAAGGCGAGATCGTCGCTGTCATCGGACGCAACGGTGTCGGCAAGTCCACGCTGATGAAGAGCCTGATCGGGCTGGTGCCAGCGATGAGCGGTTCGATCGTCTATCGCGGCGTGGCGGTGGAATCTCTCCCGGCGCACAAGCGGGCCCGCCTCGGCATGGGTTATGTGCCGCAGGGGCGCGACGTGTTCCCGCGGCTGACCGTCGGCGAGAACGTCGCGGTCGGCGCCGCGATCAAGGGCAGAGGCATCCCCGAGGCGGGTCGGCGCAAGATTGTCGAGGCGTTTCCGATTCTCGCCGAGCGCTGGACCCAGCGTGCCGGCGCCATGTCCGGCGGCCAGCAGCAGCAACTCGCGATCGGGCGGGTCCTGATTGCCAATCCGAGTCTCATCCTGCTGGACGAGCCGTCCGAAGGCATCCAGCCTAACATCGTCCAGGATATCGCGCGCAACATGGTCGAGCTCAACCGAAGGACCGGTGTGACCATCATCCTGGTCGAGCAGAATCTCGACGTGATCCGCGCCATGGCGCAGCGCTGCTACGTCATGGACAAAGGCCGCATCGTCGCAAGCCTTAACCGCTCGGCGCTCGACGATGAGGCGGAGATGCGCCGCCACCTCGCGGTTTGAGAGCGACGCCTATAACCAAGGAGAACGGCAATGGCTTGGCAAAACGATTCGATTATGGCCCGCAAGGGTGTCGCCAAGGGCGAGCGCGGCAAGGAATACAGGATCACCGAAACCGAGCAAGGCAAGTACCACTATGTCTACGGCCCCTATGTGAAGCCGGTGCTGACGGTCGATCCGGGCGCCGTCGTCTCCGCCGAGACGCATGACGCGTTCGAAGGCGCAATCAAGCACGAGACCGATAGCCCGTCCAAGATTCTCAACTTTCCGTTCCTCAATCCGCAGAACGGACCAATCCACGTCAATGGCGCCGAAAAAGGCGACGTGCTGGCCGTTTATATCGAAAGCATCGTGCCACGGGGACCGCAGCCGTGCGGCACCACCGTGGTCATGCCGGACTTCGGAGGGTTGGTCAGCACTGGCCAAACTGCGCTGCTCAATCCCGCGCTGCCCGAGCGAGTCAAAAAACTCGAGATCGATGCCAAGACCGGAACGAAGTGGAACGACAAGATCACGCTGCCCTATGAACCCTTCATAGGCACCATCGGCACCTCGCCGGAGATTGAGGCGATCTCGTCGCTGGTTCCGGACTATTACGGTGGCAACATGGACCTTCCCGATGTCGGTGTCGGCGCCGTCATTTACCTGCCGGTTAACACCGAGGGTGCGCTGCTTTATCTCGGCGACTGCCATGCCGCACAAGGCGATGGCGAGCTCTGCGGCGTCGCCATAGAGCATCCGACCGTGACCACGGTTCAGATCGACTTGATCAAGGGCTGGACCATTGCGTGGCCGCGGCTCGAGACGAAGGAGTTCATTATGACCATTGGCTCGGCGCGGCCGATGGAGGATGCCGCCCGCATCGCCTATCGCGAGCTCTGCCGCTGGATGGCGGCCGACTACGGCTTCGACGAGATCGACGCCTACATGCTGCTAACTCAGGCCGGGCGCATGCGTGTCGGCAACATGGTCGATCCCAAATATACGCTCGGCGCTTCCATCAAGAAGTCCTATCTCGTTTGAGGACTAGCCAGGCCATGTCGCGCATACACAAAGTCGCCGCCGTCCAGTTCGAGCCGACCATGTTCGAGAAGGAGCGCAACATTGCGCGCCTGCTCGATCTCTGCGAGCAGGCGGCGGCTGCCGGCGCAAAGCTGATCGTCACGCCGGAAATGGGAACGACGGGCTATTGCTGGTTCGACCGTGCCGAGGTCGCGCCTTTTGTCGAGACGGTCCCGGGGCCAACCACGAACCGTTTCGCGGCGCTGGCGCGCAAGCACGCCTGTTACATCGTGGTCGGCATGCCGGAGGTGGATGAGGACGGCATCTACTTCAACACAGCCGTCCTGATCGGCCCCGACGGCGTTGTCGGTCACCACCGCAAGACGCATCCCTATATCTCCGAGCCGAAATGGGCGGCGGCGGGCGATCTGCACAACCAGGTGTTCGAGACGCCGATCGGGCGGATCGCACTGCTGATCTGTATGGACATCCATTTCGTGGAAACCGCGCGGCTGATGGCGCTCGGGGGCGCGGACGTCATCTGCCATATCTCCAACTGGCTGGCAGAGCGGACGCCTGCGCCTTACTGGATCAGCCGCGCTTTCGAGAACGGCTGCTACCTCATTGAGAGCAATCGATGGGGGCTCGAACGCACGGTGCAATTCAGCGGCGGCAGCTGCGTGATCGCGCCGGACGGGCAGGTGACGGCTGTGCTTGATAAGGGCGATGGAGTCCTGCTGTCCGAGATCGACCTCGACGCCGCCCGCGTGCGCCGCGTGCTCGGTGAGGCCGTGTTCGCGCAGCGACGGCCGGAGCTCTATCCGGAACTGCTCACCGACACATTCAGCTGGAATCCGCGTGACTTCTTCCGCCTCTATGGCCACGAGCCTTGGCCCGCCGGCAAGACGTCGCAGGTTAGCGTCGCGCAATTTGCGCCTGGTGACGACGCCGCTCAAAATATGAAGGAGATCGAGGCGTACGCGCGGGCGGCAAAAGCAGAGGGGGCGGAGCTTGTCGTCTTTCCGGAGTTAGCAGTGACAGGCCTGACCGATCCCGCGAAGTCGGCGCAGCCGATACCGGGGCCGGCGACTGCTAGCCTCGGCAAGCTTGCGGGGGAACTTGGCCTCTATCTCGTCTGCGGCCTCGCCGAGCGCAACGACGATCTGGTCTACAACAGCGCTTGCCTGGTAGCGCCCGATGGAAGCATCTCCGTCTATCGCAAGACGCATCTGGCGGCCGACGAACAAAGCTGGGCCACGGCCGGTGACGGTTGGACCGTTGTTGACACGCCGATCGGCCGCATTGGGCTGCTGATCGGTCACGACGCATCTTTCCCGGAAGCGGGCCGGGTCTTGGCGCTGCGCGGCTGCGATCTCATTGCGTGTCCCGCCGCGATCAAGGGGCGCTTCAGTTCGTCGCATGCCGGCACAGAGGTGGGGCAGCCAAAGCCGATTCCGACCGGCCCGGATCAGTATCACTGGCATCATTTTCGCGTTCGCGCGGGCGAGAACAACCTGTTTTTCGCTTTCGCCAATGTCGTCGATTCCCAACGCGGCTATCCCGGGCTGAGCGGCGTGTTCGGTCCGGACACGTTCGCGTTTCCGCGGCAGGACGCGATCGCGGCCGACGCCACGGGCATTGCAACCGCACTGGTCGACACGACCAATCTGGACAGCGTCTATCCGACCAATGTGGTGCGTCGAAAGGATCTGGTTTCGATGCGCATGCCGCACAGCTATCGTGGATTGGTCAAGGTGGCTGCGAACAATTACTGAACCAAGAAAAGGAATCCGACCATGAATCTGGGACTGAAGGGCGCCAGGGTTCTCATCACGGGAAGCACCAAGGGAATCGGCCGCGCGATCGCCGAGACATTTGCTGCCGAAGGCGCCAATGTCGGCGTGTGCTCTCGCAATCTGGCCGAGGTCGAGAGCACGACCGCCGCGCTCAAGGCCAATGGCATCGCGGCCTATGGCGGTGCGGTCGACGTCTCCGATGCGGCAGTACTGAAGGCTTGGGTCGGCGATATGGCGGCCAAGCTCGGCGGCATCGATGTCGTCGTCGCCAATGTCAGCGCGCTTGCCATCGGGCAGGACGACGAAAGCTGGGAGAAGGAGTTTTCGACCGACATGATGGGTACGGTTCGGCTGGTGAATGCGGCCATGCCCTATCTAGAGAAGAGTGCCGCCGGCGCGATTGTCACCATTTCCAGTGTCTCAGGGCGCGAGGTCGATTTCGCCGCGGGTCCCTACGGCACCTTCAAAGCGGCGATCATCCACTACACGCAGGGACTAGCCAATCAGCTCGCAGGGAAGGGTATTCGCGCGAACTCGGTCTCCCCGGGCAACACCTATTTCGATGGCGGGGTCTGGAACATGATCAAGGATAACAATCCCGAACTCTACAAGACTGCGTTAGCCCTCAACCCGATGGGTCGGATGGGAACGCCGCAGGAAATGGCTAACGCCGTAGTGTTTCTCGCCAGCCGCGCGGCCAGCTTCATCACGGGCACAAATCTTGTCGTCGACGGCGCACTCACGCGTGGGGTGCAGTTGTAGGAAAATGTATCGGCGTTTGCCTCGCGTTGGACCTCGCTAGCTCAAATGTGCCCATGATGATGGATTGGAGCGAGAGTTCAAGCTTTTCAATTGGTTAGATGGCCGCGTGTGCAAGACATGTGCACCGAGAGATCAAGAAAAATCTATCGACGGCAAATTTGAGCAGTCGGTCTGAGGGATGATGCGGACGTCGGGCTGGACGCGATCGAATTGACAAGAGCAGGACCGCCACCTGCGACTGAGAAGCTGATCTCGTTTTTCGCTTGGCGAACGGACCTGTCTTCGTTTCGTCGGTGGGGGAGGGCCGCTGTTCAGCGTAAGGGTGAAGAATGCTGATGTTGGTGGTTCGATTCCGCACCTGGGCACCAAAACTGCGCTTTTGCGCGCTAGACCACGATTTTGTTCAATGACGTGAGTGCTGGCCTGTGGGGGCCATTACGTCGCGTGCTCGTGATCTTTGCCTTCGAGGGTAACGCTAAGCGACCGCCTGAAAAGGTAATTTGAGATGGTTGCAGATCCGGGATTTGAACCTGTCGGAGACGCAGGCAGGCTTTCCGCCTCTCGAGACTCGACCAACGTACGCGCGTCGCCGGCCACAAGGGCGGTCGTTGTCGCACTGGCAAGCACCTCGGTTGGTGTTGGAACTCCCGACCGATACTTGAACTCCTCGTTCTGGTATTCGTGCGTCTCGCCAAGCAGAAGAGCAGCCGCTACATCGAAATCTATCAGGCCGCTGATGCATTTGTTCGGTCGGCTGTCATTTCGTCTCGTGCTCGACGGCCTTCGCACGCGCAGGTGAGGATTTCCGCGCGCCGGGGCCCGGATGCACGTGGACGGCTTTTGCGCTCAGCGGCTCACCGCATTCGGAGCAGACCATGACGGGGTCGAACATCTTGTGGCAGTTCTTGTGTTCGTGCAGCAACGGCCGTCCGCGCGAGTCGACCATGTGGATGTTGCCCCAGTGCACGATCGACATGATGATCGGATAGAGGTCGAGACCCTTCTGCGTCAGGATGTATTCGTAGCGCTTGGGTGCATCCTGATAGGGAATCTTGCGCAGCACGCCAAAGCGCACGAGCTTCTTTAGCCGGTCGGCCAAGAGGTGCCGGGTCACGCCAAGCGACGACTGGAACTCGTCGAATCTGCGGACCCGAAGAAAACATTCACGCAGGATGAGCAGGCTCCAGCGGTCGCCGATGACCGCCACGGTGCGGGCCAGCGAGCACGGCTCCTCTTCGAGAGCATCCCATTTCATCAACGTCTCCAGTCGATCTGCGGCATCTACAAAAAGAAATTCTAAATCAGAACTCACTAAATTTCAATAGGATGCCTCATTCTGCGCGGAATCGGCGCAATTGAATGATGATGATCATATTGACAGTTCTAAAATAGAACTATAGGACTGGGCGCCACGATCAATCAGGTGGCGAACGATTGCCGTCATCGAAGGGAAGGGCGTTCCATGGCAGCTCCGCTCAAGGTCGAGTTTCACTTCGATTTCGGCAGTCCCAACGCCTACCTCGCCGAGCTTGCGCTGCCGGCCATCGAGGAGCGAACGGGAGTCAAATTCGACTACGTGCCGGTGCTGCTCGGCGGCGTCTACAAGGCGACCGGGAACATGTCGCCCGCGGAGTCCCTGCGCGGGATCAAGAACAAGCCGGAATACAATGCGCTCGAGACCGAGCGTTTCCTGCGCCGCCAGGGCATCACCAAATTCAAGACGAATCCGTTCTTCCCGGTGAACACGCTGATGCTGATGCGCGGCGTTGTCGCGGCCGAGTTCGAGGGGATGTTCGAGCCCTACTTCCGTGCCGCCTATCACCACATGTGGGTCGAGCCCAAGAAGATGGACGATGCGCAGGTGTTTCGCGATGCGTTCCTGTCATCCGGGCTGGACATCGATCGCATCATCGCCCGTGCCCAGAAGGACGACGTCAAGAAGAAGCTGATCGAGAACACAGGCAGCGCGGTGGCGCGCGGCACGTTCGGCTCGCCAACGTTCTTCGTCGGCAACGAGATCTACTTTGGCAAGGACAGTCTGCGCGATGTCGAGGACGAAATCCTTGCGCAATTGAGCTCGGCACAGCGCAAGAGCGCCTGACCGCGCGGAGGCATCCGGAACGAACCGAGCCCGCAAAGGGCCTTTCAACGGGAGGTGTCATTGGCGAACTGGCAGCAGGTTGCGGCCGAAATCACGAATGCGTTGCCGCAGCGCATCCATGAGGTCATGGACCCCTATGTTGCCGCCACTCCCGACCGGACGGCGCTGATCGAAGACAATGCCAGACTGACCTATCGCGAACTCGACCGGGCGGTTGGTGCTACGGCGGAGGCGCTCCGCGCGCTTGGCATCCGCGCCGGCGATCGCATGATGATCGTCAGCGAGAACGCGATCGCGCTCGCCTGCCTCCTGTTCGCCGCAAGCCGCCTCGATGCCTGGGCGATTGTCGCCAACCCGCGGCTGTCGCCGCGTGAGCTGGATCAGATCAGGAATCACAGCGGTGCCCGGCGCATGTTCTTCACGGCAAAGGTCTCCGAAGAGGCGGCCGCGCACGCGACGCGTTACGACGCTGCGGTGCGGGATGTCGGGCCGCTCCACGGTATCGGCGTGTCTGCCCTGAACCAGGACACGCAGACCGAGCCGGTCGAGGCTGACGGCACACGCCAGGTGGCGGTGCTCATCTACACGTCCGGCACGACCGGAACGCCGAAAGGCGTCATGCTCACGCATCGGAACCTGCTGTTTTCGGCCAGGACCACGGCGACTTTGCGCAGCATGACGGCTGACGACGTGCAGTATTGCGTGCTGCCGATCTCGCATATTGTCGGCATCTCGCTGCTGACGATGACGCTGATGGTCGGCGGCGTCACGCGACTGGTCACCAAATACAATCCCGCGGCGCTTGCCACGGCGCTGGCCGAGGAAGGCATCACGCTTCTGAACGGCGTGCCCGCGACCTATCAGCGGCTGTTGGAATACAAGCAAATGGCGGGCTTGCAGAGGCTGGAGCGCGGGGCGCTGCGGCTGATGAGCGTCGCAGGCGCCCCGCTCGACCTCGAGCTCAAGGCAAGGGTCGAGAAAGAGCTCGGTCTTCCGCTGGGCAACGCCTTTGGCATCACCGAATGCTCGCCCGGCATTTCCGGCGTGCGGCCCGAGGCGCCGCGCAGCGACAATTCTGTCGGCACCCTCGTGCCGGGTATCGAGGCCCGGATCGTGGCGCGCGACGGCACCATCGTGACGAACGGCGACATCGGCGAGCTGCATGTCCGCGGACCGAACGTCATGCGCGGCTATTATCGCGCGCCCGACCTCACGGCGAAGGCGATCGACCCGGACAGGTGGTTCAACACCGGCGACCTCGCGCGCTTCGAGGGCGATGCGTTGTTCATCGTTGGCCGCACCAAGGAGATGATCATTCGGTCCGGCTTCAACGTCTATCCGGCCGAGATCGAAGCGGTGCTCAGCACCCATCCCGACGTGGTGCAATGCGCCGTGGTCGGGCGGCCGGTCGTGGGCAACGAAGAGATCGTGGCCTTCGTCCAGCTGCTCAAAGGCTCCTCGGCGACTGCGCAGGACGTGATGGCGCATGTCGCGCCGGAGCTCACCTCCTACAAGCGGCCGTCCGAGATCATCCTCATGGACGCGCTGCCGGCCACGTCGACCGGCAAGCTCCTGAAGCACAAGCTGGCGGAATCGCTACGCAGCTGAAGCGGGCGAGATCGCTTCAACATCTCAGAAGGCTGGAGAAGTTTCATGCAGAAGAGAAACAGGACGGCTGCGGTGATCGGCGCCGGTGACTTCATCGGCGGCGAGATTGCCAAGAAGTTCGCCTCCGAGGGCTTCACAGTCTTCGCCGGTCGCCGCAATGGCGACAAGCTCGCGCCCCTAGTCAAGGACATCGAGGCCGCCGGCGGTGAGATCCACGCGCGCTCGCTCGATGCGCGCAAGGAGGAGGAGATCACCGCCTTCCTGAGCGACGCCGACAAGCACGCGCCGCTCGAGGTCTGCATCTTCAACATCGGCGCCAACGTCAATTTCCCGATCCTCGAGACGACCGAGCGGGTGTTCCGCAAGGTCTGGGAGATGGCGTGCTACTCCGGCTTTCTCGCCGGCCGCGAGGCCGCGCGGCTGATGCTGGCGCGCGGAGGTGGCAACATCTTCTTCACCGGCGCCACTGCAAGCTTGCGTGGCGGCTCCGGCTATACCGCCTTCGCCAGCGCCAAGTTCGGCTTGCGCGCGGTCGCGCAGGCGATGGCCCGCGAACTCGGGCCGAAAAACATCCATGTCGCGCACCTCATCATCGACTCCGGGGTCGATACCGAATGGGTGCGCCAGCGCCGGCTCGAAGCGCTCGGCCCCGATGCACTTGATAATCCGGACCTGCTGATGCCGCCGGCGTCGGTGGCGACGTCCTATTGGCAGCTCTATCAGCAACCCAAGAGCGCCTGGACATTTGAGCTCGAGATCCGTCCCTTCGGCGAAAAGTGGTAGGGAGCGCGTTCCATGGAGCTCGCGCTATCCCCGGAAGACGCGGCGTTTCGCGACGAAGTCCGCGCATTTATCAAGTATCATTATCCGGCCGAAATGCGCGTCCCCAATCCGGAGACCGACCTTTCCAAGGAGCAGATGCTGCTGTGGCATCGCATCCTCCACAAGAAGGGCTGGATCGCGCCGCTCTGGCCCAAGGAATATGGCGGGCCCGACTGGTCCATCACTCGCCGCTTCATCTTCGAGCAGGAGACCACGCGCGCCGGCACGATGCCGCCACTGGCGTTCAGTGTCACCATGGTCGGCCCGGTTATCTATACGTTCGGGAACGAGGCCCAGAAGCAGAAGTTTTTGCCGCGGATTCTCTCGGGCGAGGACTGGTGGTGCCAGGGCTATTCGGAGCCGGGATCGGGCTCGGACCTCGCCACCGTGCGCACCAAGGCGGTGCGCGACGGAGACCATTACATTGTCAACGGTCACAAGACCTGGGCCACGCTCGCGCAGCACGCCGACTGGATCTTCTGCCTGGTGCGGACCGATCCGGCCGCAAAGCCGCAATCTGGCATTTCATTCCTGCTGATCGACATGAAGTCGCCGGGCGTCACCGTGCGGCCGATCATCACCATCGACGGCTCGCATGAGGTCAATGACGTCTTCCTCGAAAACGTCCGCGTGCCCGTCGAAAACCTGATCGGCGAGGAGAACAAGGGCTGGACCTACGCCAAGTTCCTGCTCGGCAATGAGCGCACCAGCATGGCCGGCATCGGCCGCTCGACACGCTACATCGCGAAACTGAAAGCGATCGTCAAGGCGGAGATCCCGCAAGACGATCCCGCCCACCTCGAATTCATCAAGGACATCGCCCGCGTCGAGCTCGACGTGCTGGCACTGGAGGCAACCGAGCTGCGCGTCGTCGCGCAAATGGCCCGTGGCATCGATCCGGGGCCGGCGGCCTCGCTGTTCAAGATCCGCGGCACCGAGATCTTCCAGGACATTACTGAGCTGACCCACCGTGCGATCGGCAACTACGGGCTCGCCATCCGCGAGCATCCGGTCAGCGCCAACCATTTCATGCCGGGGCCGGATCACGGTCACACCGCATCGGAGAAGTACCTCAACGCGCGCAAGCTCTCCATCTACGGCGGATCCAACGAGATTCAGCGCAACATCATCGCCAAGGCCGTGCTCGGTCTCTAGCGCACGGCGGCACCGGAGGAAGCGAATGGATATCCAGTTCACGGAAGAGCAGGAGCTGCTCCGGTCCAGCGTCCAGCGCCTGCTGCGCGACCAGTATGGTTTTGATGCGCGCCGCAAGATCGTTACGAGCGAAGAAGGGTACAGCCGCAGCCAATGGCAGGCCTTCGCCGAGCTGGGCCTGCTGGCGGCGCCATTCTCCGAGGACGCAGGCGGCCTCGGCGGGAGTTCGTTGTCGACCATGATCATCATGCAGGAATTCGGCCGTCATCTCGTGGTCGAGCCTTTCGTCGAGACCGTGGTGCTCGCGGGCGGCCTGCTCGAGCGCGTCGGGTGCGCGGAACAGAAGCAGGGCTTCATTCCGGACATCATCGCCGGCAGCAAGATCTGGGCGCTGGCCTGGACCGAGAAGAGCTCACGCTTCGATCTCGCCAACGTCACCACCATGGCGCGGCGCGAGGGTAAGGGCTACGTGCTGACCGGCGCAAAGACAGCGGTCGTCGCCGCGCCCTGGGCGGACTATCTGATCGTTTCGGCACGCACCTCCGGTCAGCCGCGCGATCGCAGCGGCGTCAGCCTCTTTGTCGTCGACCGCCACGCCGCCAACCTGGACTTGCAGAGCTTTAAGACGATCGACGGTCGCCGTGCAGCCGAGATCAGCCTGCGCGGCGTTACCGGCCAATTGCTGGGTGAGGAGGGCGAGGCGGTGACCGCGCTGGAAGTCTGCCGCGACCGTGCCATTGGTGCGCTCTCTGCCGAGGCGGTCGGTGCGATGGCCGAGCTGAATGCCGCGACACTCGACTATTCCAAGACCCGCAAACAGTTCGGCACGACGATCGGCTCGTTCCAGGTGCTGCAGCACCGGATGGTCGATATGTTCATCGCCCATCAGGAGGCGCTCTCGTTGATGCAGCACCTCACGCTCAGCTTGGATGCAGACGAGGCCGCTGTCTCGCGGCTCGCGTCGGGCGCCAAGTCCAAGATCGGCTACGCGGGCAAGTTCATCGCCGACCAGGCCGTGCAACTGCATGGCGGCATGGGCATGACCGACGAATTGAACGTCGGGCATTATTTCAAGCGGATTTCCTCCATCAACATCCAGTTCGGCGATCCCGCCTTTCACGTGTTGCGTTACGCGCAGCTCGATGCGGCCGCCTAGCAGAGAGGCAGACATGACGACTGAAGCAGTCATCGTATCCACCGCGCGGACCGGCGTCGGCAAGGCCTATCGCGGCGCGCTCAACAACACCGATGGTCCGACGCTGGCCGGCCATGTGATGGCCGAGGCGGTGAAGCGTGCGGGGATTGCCCCTGGTGAGGTCGAGGATGTGGTGATGGGCTGCGCCATGCAGCAGGGCACCATGGTGATGAACGTCGCCCGCAAGGGCGCGATCCGCGCCGGTCTTCCGGTGACTGTCGCCGGCACCACGATCGACCGGCAGTGCGCCTCCGGTCTCCAGGCGATCGCGGTCGCCGCGCGCTCGGTCATGCTCGACGGCGTCGAGATCGCGATCGGCGGCGGCATCGAGTCGATCAGCCTGGTACAGAACGATCACATGAACAAGTTCCATGCCGTCGACCAGGATCTCATGGCGATGAAGCCGGAGATGTACATGTCGATGTTGGAGACTGCCGAAGTGGTCGCCGACCGCTACAAGATCGGCCGCGACCAGCAAGACGAATATAGCCTCGAATGCCAGCGCCGTGTCGGCGCGGCCTTGCAGGGCGGCCGCTTCAACGACGAGATCGTGCCGATCACGACCAAAATGGCGGTGGTAGACAAGGACACCAAGCAGGTCAGCTATCAGCAGGTCACGTTGAGCCGGGATGAAGGCCCACGGCCGGATACCACGGCAGAGGGCCTCGCCAAGATCAAGCCGGTGTTCGAAGGCAAGACCATCAGCGCCGGAAATGCCAGTCAGCTCTCCGATGGCGCTTCGGCCTGCGTGATCATGAGCGACAAGATCGCCGCACAGAAAGGCCTGAAGCCGCTCGGCATCTTCCGCGGCTTTGTGGCTGCCGGCGTCGAGCCCGACGAGATGGGCGTCGGTCCGGTCGCGGCGATCCCACGGCTGCTCAAACGTCATAATCTCAAGATCGATGACATCGATCTCTGGGAGCTCAACGAAGCCTACGCGGTTCAGGTGATCTATTGCCGCGACAAGCTTGGCATCGATCCCAACAAGCTGAACGTCAATGGCGGCTCGATCGCGATCGGTCATCCCTACGGCATGACCGGCTCGCGGCTGACTGGCCACCTCCTGATCGAGGGCCGGCGGCGCAAGGCGAAGTATGGCGTGGTGACCATGTGCATCGGCGGCGGCATGGGTGCGGCCGGCCTGTTCGAAATCGTTCACTGATCGGAAACGGAGCTTTCACGTGAAGACAGCAATCACCGAACTGTTCGGCATCCAGCACCCGATCATCCAGGGCGGCATGCATTATGTGGGCTTTGCCGAGATGGCGGCGGCGGTGTCCAACGCCGGTGGCCTCGGTATCATCACCGGCCTAACACAGAAAACGCCGGAGCTCCTAGCCAGGGAGATCGCGCGTTGCCGCGACATGACAGACAAGCCGTTCGGCGTGAATCTCACCTTCCTGCCAACGCTGTCGGCGCCGCCCTATCCGGAATACATCGCCGCGATTCGTGAAGGCGGCATCAAGGCGGTCGAGACCGCGGGCCGCAGCCCGGAAGCTTATATGCCGGCGCTGAAGGCAGCCGGCATCAAGGTGATCCACAAATGTACCTCGGTGCGGCATTCGCTGAAGGCCGAGAAGATCGGCTGCGACGCCGTGAGCGTGGATGGCTTCGAGTGCGGCGGCCATCCCGGCGAGGACGACATTCCTAACATGATCCTGCTGCCGCGCGCGGCCGACGAGCTCAAGATTCCGTTCGTGGCTTCCGGCGGCATGGCCGATGCGCGCAGCCTGGTCGCAGCGCTGTCGATGGGCGCCGCCGGCATGAACATGGGTACGCGCTTCATCGCCACCAAGGAGGCGCCGGTCCATCCCAATGTGAAACAGGCGCTGCTTGACGCCACCGAGCTCGATACGCGCCTCGTGATGCGCGCGTTGCGCAACACCGAGCGGGTGCTGAAGAACAAGGGCGTCGACGAACTGCTCGAGATCGAGCGCGAGAAGGGCGCCACGTTGAAGATCGGCGACATCCACGAGCAGGTCGCGGGCGTCTATCCGAAGGTGATGATCAACGGCGAGATGGATGCCGGAGCCTGGAGCTGCGGCATGGTGGTCGGCTTGATCAACGACATTCCGACGGTGAAGGAGCTAATCGACCGCATCATGGCCGAGGCCGAGGCGATCATCCGCCAGCGGCTGACTGGATTCCTTGACGGGACGATCGAGCCTGCACGGACCCGTGCGGTCGCCTGACGAGGCGCGACATACGAGCACGTCAAGACCGGGATAGCTGACGGCGTCACGAGGCTGACGCCGCAGCACCCAGAGAAAAAAGAACGCCAGGGAGGAAGAGCATGCCAGTCGCCGGTAGCCATCAATACCCCACCATGGAATCCGTGATTTACGGCAAGCCGGCGGCCGAGGCGCTGCGGGAGGAGGCCGAACGGCTGGGCGCCAAGCGCGTCTATTTGATCGCAAGCCGCACGCTCAACACCACCACCGACGAGATCGAGAAAATCAGGGCGGCGCTCGGTGCGCGCCATGCCGCGACCTTTGATGGCGTGCCGCAGCACACCACCCGGGACGTGGTTACGCAGATTGCGCGGCAGGCCAAGGACGCTCAAGCCGATTTGGTCGTCGCGATCGGCGGCGGTTCTGTGGTCGACGCGGCAAAGATCGTGCTGATGTGCATGGAGCACGAGATTTTCGAACCGATGGGGCTCGACGGGTTCGAGACCACGCCGGAGCGCCGCTTCGGGCCATTTCGGACCCCGAAGGTGCGGATGATCGCGATCCCCAGCACGCTCTCGGGCGGTGAGTACAATTCCGGCGCGCTGGTCACCGATACCAGCCGCAAGCTGAAGCAGATCTTCAATCATCCGATGATGATGCCGCGCAGCATCATCGTCGACCCCGCGATCACGAAATACACGCCTGAGAAGCTCTG
Organism: Bradyrhizobium sp. B025; assembly: GCF_042257955.1. Taxonomy (NCBI): domain Bacteria; kingdom Pseudomonadati; phylum Pseudomonadota; class Alphaproteobacteria; order Hyphomicrobiales; family Nitrobacteraceae; genus Bradyrhizobium; species Bradyrhizobium sp. B025. The sequence goes on from NZ_CP170150.1 coordinate 3,432,186, forward strand.
GCTTGGGTCTGGCACGCGGGCGATGGATCACGGCATCGAGGCGATCTGCTCGAGCCGTCCTAATGTGCTCGTCGATGCCGTGTGCCAGCAGGGGCTGCGTTATCTGCACGATGGGCTCCTGCGCACCAAGGACAACCCAAACGACGAAGCGGCACGGCTGAGCTGCCAATTGGGGTCCTGGATGTCAGCCTTCGGGTTGCAGTCGCGCGTGCCGATGGGCGCAAGCCATGCCATCGGCCATGTTCTTGGCGGGACCTGTGACGTACCGCATTATTTCTGCACGGCCGTGATGATGCCGAGCGTGCTGCGATATAATCTACCGGCCACTCAGATCGCTCAAGAATCGGTCGCGACCGCACTCGGTGCGCCGGGGCGCGATGCCGGCGAGGCTTTTGCAGCTTTCATCGCGGAGCTTGGCCTGCCGCGCAGGCTTGCCGACGTCGGTGTGGCCGAGGACCGTTTTGAGCTGATTGGCAAGAACGCAATGCTGTCGATCTTCACGCGAGCGAACCCCCAGCCGATCCGTGAGCCCGGCGACATCGTCAAGATACTCAAGCTGGCCGCCTGAAGCGGCCACTCAATCTCCGTCGCGCCTGCTGCATGCAGGGCGCGCGCAAAACAACAATGGAGGAACGCGCGATGTCCTGGGGCACACGACTGGCCTGCGCACTCGTGATTGCGATGTCCACGCCTTGCTGGGCGGGTGACGCGCCGGGTGTCACGCCGACGAAGATCAAGATCGGTGGTATTTTTCCGCTGAGCGGACCAGCTTCTTCGATCGGCCAGGTCGGGCAGGGCGTGCAGGCCTATGTGCAATCGATCAACGATCGCGGCGGCATCCACGGGCGCAAGATCGACTATGTCATGATGGACGATGCGTACAGCCCGCCCAAGGCGTTCGAGCATGTGCGAAAGCTGGTGGAGAGCGACGAGGTCGCCTTTATGTTCAGCCAGCTCGGCACGGCGGGTAACTCCGCCGTGGCAAAATATCTTGCCGCAAAACGTGTGCCGACGATCGCGATCGTCACGGGAGCGAGCAAGTTCACCAGCGTCAAGGACTATCCGCTTACGACCACCGGCCTCGTCAGCTATGACACCGAAGGCAAGATCTACGCAAAATATCTGATGCGTGCGTTGCCCGCGGCGAAATACGCAATCCTCTACCAGAACGATGATCTCGGTCGCGACTACGTCAACGCCTTCAAGGCGGTGCTGGGCGCGGATTTGGACAAGCGTGTGGTCACCGCCAGCTACGAGGTCACGGAGCCGACGATCGACTCGCAGGTCGTCGCACTCAAGAGTTCCGGCGCGCAGGCACTGTTCGTGGCCGGGACGCCGAAATTCGCGGCACAGGCGATCCGTCGCGCAGCCGAGACCGGGTGGAAGGTGACGATCCTGATCAACTTCCCTTCGTCTTCGGTCGCGGGCACGCTGAGGCCCGCAGGGCTGGAAAATTCGATTGGTGTCATTGTCGGGACCCCGAACAAGGATCCGAACGACCAGAAATGGACTGACGATGAGGCGGTCAAGGCCTATCGCACCTTCTTCGAGCGATATCTGGCTGGCTCCGACATCACCAACACCAGCTATCTGACCGGGTACCAGCAAGGCATGGTGCTCGAGCAGATCCTCAGGCAATGCGGCGACGATCTTTCGCGCGAGAACATCATCAAGCAGGCAAAGTCGCTGAAGGACTTTGTTTTGCCGACCGCCTTGCCCGGCGTCAGGATCAATACCAGTGAGAGCAACAACATGATCTGGACGCAGCTTCAGCTTCAGCGCTGGACCGGTTCCCGCTGGGAGCCGTTCGGCGACATTCTCGACGCAAGCTCGGAGTAGAGCATCCGGCTGCTCCTACGCTTGGGAGGTGAGGACGAAGTTCATCAGGAGAAATCCACGATGGCCGACTTGCGCATATTCTCCTATCTGCCGAACCCGCGTGTCTGGAAGGCAACCATTGCCGCACGGTTCTGCGGTGTGGATGTCGAGGTCAGAGGGGCGCCCGCCAGGGAGCTCAAAGGCTGGCTGTGGGATTATGATGCACGTCCTCTGGTCGAGGAGGAACGCCAATCGCTGTCATCTCTCGCACGAACGGGGCGGGTCGGGCTGACCGGCGCGCAGCTCTTCAAGACCGATGCTTTCTTGGCGGCGCAGCCGTTCGGCAACGTGCCGGCCGCCTTCGGGCCTGCCGGCAAGGTCGGAATCTTCGAATCCAACTGCATCATGCGTGCTGTGGCGCGCCTTGGCGAAGCGACGTACCTGCTCTACGGAAGGGACGCCTATGAAGCGTCCAGGATAGATGGCTTTCTCGATGTCAGCCTGGTCTTTGCGAGGGACGCGCAGATCTATCTCCTTGCGCTGTCGGCCGGCACGGTCGATGCGACCATTCACGCCCGCGCGAAGGAGGCGTTCGCGATCTATGCGTCGGGGATCGAACAGGCCTTGTCGCCGCGGCGGGATACGCTGGTGGGGAACGGGATCACGTTGGCCGACATCTGCTTTGCCGCCGAACTTGCGCTGTTCATGAACGAGCATGCGCGGGTTGAACAGTTGAACAGACTGAGCCTCGACAAGATCCTTCACGCCGGTGTTCGGAGTGAGTACCCTCTGGCGTTCGCCCATTTTGACCGGCTCGTCGCGCACGAGCACTTCCGTCCTGATCTCGGGCCATTTGTCGAGAAGTTGCTGTCCAGGGCTGCGGCGTGAAGGCCGCCGGCTGCACGAAGGAGGTCTGCCCGCATGACCGCGCCAGTTTGCCTAATCTCAGGTGTCGGCCCCGGTACGGGCTCGGCCCTTGCCAGGAAGTTTGCAGAAGGCGGCTATAGCGTAGCGCTGCTCGCGCGGAACGAGGAGCGTCTTGCGACGCTCGAAGCGCAATTGCCCGGCGCGAAGGGATTTCGCTGTGATGTATCGGATCCCGCGCAGGTGGATGCGGTGGCATCCGCTGTGGAGCGTGATCTCGGGCATCCCGCCGTCGTCATCCACAACGCCGTCGGCGGTGCCTTTGGCACCTTCCGGGAGATTGACCCGGCGATCCTCAATCGCAATTTTCAGGTCAACACGATGGGGCTTTTGTTCCTGGCCCGGCGATTTACCCCAGCGATGGTCGCAGCCGGTGCGGGGTCTATCATTGCGACCGGCAACACCTCGGCGCTACGCGGCAAGGCCGGCTTCGCCGGCTTTGCGCCGACCAAGGCGGCGCAGCGGATTTTGGCGGAGTCCATGGCCCGGGATCTGGGACCGCAGGGAGTCCACGTTGCCTATGTCGTGATCGATGCCGTGATCGACCTCGAATGGACGCGAAAGCGGTGGCCGGAGCGGCCGGACGACTTCTTCATCAAGCCGCAGGCGATCGCCAGCGAGATCTGGCACCTCGCCCACCAGGACCGCAGCGCATGGTCGTTTAACGTTGAAATTCGGCCCTTCGGCGAGAGCTGGTAGCGGGCGTGCAAAGCGGCAAGAGCCGATCTAGCGCGATCGAGCTGGCGCGGCTCCTTCTGACACGATCTGCGGCCCGTCCACCCTCCAGTCTGCCTTCATGATCCAGCTGTTCCGACAAGGCGAAATTCCACTGCGGGGTTCAATGAAAATTTATTGACGCATGTGTCGGAACGACCGTTGATTTTCAAACTAAATCACACCTCCCTTTAGTCGGCGGGTCCTAGGCTCGAGCCTCGGTATGTACCACCAAGCCAATCCTCAATTCTCGCAGTCAATACTAGATCGGGCTAGCTTACATTGGCTGGACCTAGCTCAAACTTCCTTATGATGGATTGGAGCGAGAGTACGATGTGTTCAATTGGTTAGAAGGTCTCGTGTGCACGGCGTGTGCACTGGGAGATCAAGAAAAATCCCATGCTAACCAATGTGAGCAGGCGTTCTGAAGTGAGCAGCGTCGCCCTGGGCGCAAGCGCCTAGCGGGCGTTATCACGTGCTTGCGATGAGGCACGACCAGACTTGCATCTCAGTCGGACAGACGAGCGCCTTCGCCGCCGAGTTGCGCCACGAGCCAATCTGCAAAGGCTCGTACCGCCGATCTCTGTCGGCTGGCGCGCGGGTAGATCAGGCGGTGACCGACGTAGCGGATATCGTTGGCGCGTCCTGCCAGTGGAGCGACCAGGCGCCCGCTCGCCAGTTCTCGTTCGGCCAGAAGCGTTGATTCCAAGGCCACGCCCAATCCCTCCGCAGCCGTTGCAATCGCAAGAAAGCTCCGGTCGAATCTCATCCCGTGAAGCGCAGGTGCTTCCAACCCATTCGCGGTGAACCATTGATGCCACTGCACCCGCTTCACATCGGAGCGGATGAGCGTCTGATCGAGGAGATCGGCAGGCTTCCTGATCGATTTTGCGAGCGAGGGCGAGCAGAGCGGCGTGACCGTCTCCTCCGGCAGAGGGACAATTTCGACACCTTCCGCGCGCGGCGGACCGTAGACGATGTCGATATCGAAATCATCGTTGCTGAAGCGCGCATAGTCCGTGCTTGCAGCCAGTCGAACCTCGAGCTTCGGGTAAGCCGCGAGAAACTGTGCGAGCCTTGGCGCCAGCCATTGCGCAGCAAAGCTGGGCGCGGAATGGACGCGCACCAATTGTGGTCCGCGCGCGGCAACTTCCTCGAGGCCACGGCGGAGCTGATCGAATGCCGCTCCCGTGTGGCGCATCAGGTTCTCGCCGGCCGGCGTGAGCCGCACGGACCGCGCGCTGCGCTCGAACAGAACGGTCCGAAGCGTGCCCTCCAGCTTGCGGATGGCATGACTGACGGCACTCGGTGTCAGGTGAAGCTCATTCGCCGCATCGCGAAACGATCCGGTGCGGGCAGCCGCTTCAAAGGCACGAATTGCCGATATGGGGATATTCGACAGCATGCCATAAGTGAACCAGATTCATCGATCCGTGACAACTGCGCGCTTGTCCGCTCGCCGTCGGCTGGTCATTCCTAAGCGCCAAGGAAGAACAACTTGCGGGAGGAACTGATGCTGCTCAGCGGTAAGACGGCCATCATTTCGGGCGCGGCCTCGCCGCGCGGGATTGGGCTTGCCACCGCCCGGCGGTTCGCCGCCGAGGGCGCTCGGGTCGCCATTCTGGATATTGACGCCGGCGCTGCGGCGGATGCTGCGGCATCGCTTGGAAATTCCCATATCGGACTAGGGTGCGACGTCGCCGACAAATCGTCCTGCGCGCAGGCGGTCGCCCGCGTGATCGAAGCCTTTGGCGGCATCGATGTTTTGATCAACAATGCCGGCATCACCCAGCCAGTGAAGTTCCTGGAGATTTCGGCGGCCGATTGGGATCGCATCCAGGATGTCAATCTGAAGGGTGTTCTGTTCCTCTCCCAGGCCGTGATCCCGCACATGCGAGCACGGAAGTCCGGATCGATCGCATGCATGTCGTCGGTCTCGGCCCAGCGCGGCGGTGGAATTTTTGGCGGCCCGCACTACTCCGCGGCGAAAGCCGGTGTGCTTGGTCTTGCCAAGGCGATGGCCCGTGAGTTCGGTCCGGATGGCATTCGCGTCAATTGCGTCACGCCCGGCCTGATCGGCACCGATATCACAGCGGGCAAGCTGACCGACGAGATGAGGGCAAAGATCCTGGAAGGCATTCCGCTCAATCGTCTCGGCACGGCCGAAGACGTCGCCGGGATCTACACCTTCCTAGCCTCGGATCTCTCCGCTTATGTGACCGGCGCCGTGATCGACGTCAACGGCGGCATGCTCATCCACTGAGCCAGCAAGACAAGGTCAGATCGATGGAACCCGTGACCAAGACCCTTACGAATACGCCCAAGCTGGCGGACCGCGCCTACAACATTCGCCGCAACGCCCTGCGCATGGGTGAGGTCCAGGGCCAGGGCTATATCGCACAGGCGCTGGACATCTCCGACGTTCTCGCCGTGGCCTATTTTCATGCGATGCGCTATCGGCCCGAAGATCCTTCTTGGGAGGAGCGCGACCGCTTTTTGCTCTCCAACGGGCACTATGCCATCGCGCTCTACGCGGCCTTGATCGAGGCGGGGATCGTCCCCGAGGAAGAGCTCGAAACTTATGGCAGCGACGAGAGCCGGTTGCCGATGTCGGGCATGGCCTCCTACACACCCGGAATGGAAATGTCGGGCGGCTCGCTCGGGCTCGGACTGAGCATAGCCGTTGGCATGTGCCTCGGCCTCAAGCGCAAGAAATCCGGGGCGCGGGTGTACACCTTGTTCTCCGATGGCGAACTCGATGAAGGCTCGGTCTGGGAGGCCATCCAGTCGGCTGGCCACTACAAGCTCGACAATGTGATCGGCATCGTCGACGTCAACAATCAGCAGGCGGACGGTCCTTCCACGCAGGTCATGGCGTTCGAGCCGCTGGTGGACAAGCTTCAGGCCTTTGGCTGGTTCGTGCAGCGCATCAACGGCAATGATCTCGATGCCGTGGTTGCCGCCTTTGACGCGGCCAAGTCCCATCCCGAGCCCAAGCCGCGGATGATCGTCGCCGACACGCTCATGGGGAAGGGTGTTCCCTTCCTCGAGCAGCGCGAAAAGAGCCATTTCATCCGCGTCGAGCCTCATGAATGGCAGCTCGCGCTTGCCGCGCTGGAAGCCGGGAGGCAGGCATGAAGACCGTCAGATCAGCACCGCAGCCCGGCAAGCCGCGCCTGACCACCTCCGCCATGATCGCATCGATCGCGGCCGAAGGACAGAAGACGAAGCCGGCGCCTTTTGGACACGCGCTCGTCGAGCTCGCACGCAGCCGTCCTGATGTGGTCGGCATGACGGCCGATCTCGGCAAATACACCGACCTGCACATCTTCGCGAAGGAATTTCCGGACCGCTATTACCAGATGGGCATGGCCGAGCAGCTCCTGTTCGGCGCAGCCTCCGGCCTTGCCGCCGAAGGCTTCATGCCTTTCGCGACCACTTACGCCGTGTTTGCATCGCGGCGGGCCTACGACTTCATACACCAGACGATCGCGGAGGAAGACCGCAACGTGAAGATCGTCTGCGCATTGCCGGGCCTGACCTCGGGCTACGGCCCGAGCCATCAGGCAGCGGAGGATCTCGCGCTGTTTCGCGCCATGCCGAATATGATGGTCATCGATCCCTGCGATGCCCACGAAATCGAGCAGTTGGTGCCTGCTATCGCGGCGCATCGCGGGCCGGTCTACATGCGTTTGCTGCGCGGCCAGGTCCCGGTCGTGCTGGACGAATATGATTACAAATTCGAACTCGGCAAGGCCAAGCTGATCCGTGACGGGAAGGACGCCCTGGTCATTTCCTCCGGCATCATGACCATGCGTGCGCTCGAGGCCGCGCAAACCTTGAAGGACGACAGCGTCGATATTGCAGTGCTGCATGTTCCAACCATCAAGCCGCTCGATACCGAGACGATCTTGCGTGAAGCCGGCAAGTCGGGCCGCCTTGTCGTGGTTGCCGAGAACCACACAACGATTGGAGGTCTCGGCGAGGCGGTTGCCGCACTTCTGATGCGTTCAGGCGTCCATCCGCCATTCCGCCAGATCGCATTGCCGGACGAGTTTCTTGACGCCGGTGCACTTCCGACCCTGCACGACCGCTACGGGATTTCCACGGCAGAGGTCGCACGGCAGATCAAGCAGTGGCTTTAGCGTAGCGGCGCTAAGCTCCAATCGAGCCAAGCCCAGGTGAGGAGTTACGCCCGTCGCAGGTTGCGGCGGCGAGTGATTGCTCCTGCCCAAATACCGGCGGTCGAGAGCCGGCAAGCGAAGAACTCGGAAAGCTGCACGCCAGCCTGCGCTGATGCAACGGGTAGCAACTTCAATGAAGGACCAGGAGGAAAACATGACTGCATCGAAGCCCGGAAGCATCAGTCGCCGTTCGCTGTTGATGGCCGCCACCACCGTTCCTCTCTGCGGGATTCTGACCCGTCCGGCGTCTGCCGCGGAGTTCGTCTACAAGTTCGCGACCGGACAGGATCCAACGCATCCGGTGAATATCCGGGCGCAAGAGGCGATCGACCGTATCCGCGAAGCGACGAGCGGTCGGCTGGAGATCAGGTTGTTTCCGGCCAACCAGCTCGGCTCCGACACAGAGCTTTTGACTCAGGTTCGCAGTGGCGGCGTCGAGTTTTTCAACCAATCGTCCTCGATCCTTGCCACCCTCGTGCCTACCGCAGGCATCGTGAACACCGGCTTCGCATTCGCCGACTACGACAGCGTATGGAAGGCGATGGACGGCGACCTCGGCACCTACATCCGGGCGCAGATCTCTAAGACGCAGATCATGGCGGTGTCGAAGGCCTGGGACAACGGCTTTCGTCAGGTGACCTCGTCGGGCCGCGAGGTCCGGACACCGGATGATCTGAAGAATTTCCAGATCCGCGTTCCGCCAGCGCCGCTGCTCACCTCGCTCTTCAAGGCGCTCGGCGCCGGGCCGACGCCGATCAACTTCAACGAGGTCTATTCCGCGTTGCAGACCAAGGTCGTCGACGGCCAGGAGAATCCGTTGCCGATCATCGCGACCGCGCGTCTCTACGAAGTGCAGAGCACGTGCAGCCTGACCGGGCACGTCTGGGACGGCTACTGGATCCTGGGCAACAAGCGCGCCTTCGAGCGTCTGCCGAAGGACGTGCGGGAGATCGTGACGCGCGAGCTCGATCGCTCCGCCATTGATCAACGGGCCGACATCGCGAAGCTCAGCCAGTCATTGCGAACCGATCTCTCGGCCAAAGGCCTCAAGTTCATCGACGTCGATCGGATTGCCTTCCGCCAAGCCTTGTCCAAAACCAGCTTCTACGCCGACTGGAAGGGCAAGTTTGGCGAGGAGGCGTGGTCTCAGCTCGAAAAAGCAGCGGGCCAGCTGTCATGACCAGCATGAGCCATACGCCGCATGTGGATACTGGGACCGCGGCCGGCACATCTCAAGCGAACTCGCGTCGATGGGTGGTCGAGGCAAACATGGTACTTAGCCACGCCGTCGCGGTGCCGGCGGCGCTGCTGGTCCTGGCGGAGATCGCCGTGCTGTCCGCGGGCATCGTGAGCCGATACGTGTTCCGCTCACCGATCGTCTGGTCCGACGAGCTCGCCGGCATTCTCTTCCTCTGGCTCGCCATGTTCGGGTCCGTGATCGCGTTCCAGCGCGGCGAGCACATGCGAATGACCGCCATCGTCGGCGTTCTCAGTGCAGAAGTTCGTGCGCTCCTGGATGTCGTCGCGGCCGCGGCATCTCTGGCGTTCCTCGCGCTCGTCGTTTGGCCGGCCTATGAATTCGCCGCCGACGAGGCATTCGTCACCACGCCGGCGCTCGAGATCGTCAACAGCTGGCGAGCGGCGGCGTTGCCGATCGGGATCGGGCTGATGCTGATCGCAGCCGTCCTCCGGCTCATCCGCATCGCGAGCCTGCGCAGCTTGCTGGCTTCGCTCGCGATCGTCGCAGGCATCATCGGAACGTTCGTCCTGCTGGCGCCCGTCTTGAAGCCGCTTGGCAACCTGAATCTTCTGATTTTCTTCGTTTTCGTGGTCGGCGCGATGGTCTTTGCCGCCGTGCCGATCGCTTTTGCATTTGGCCTCGCCACGGTTGGCTACCTTGCCCTGACAACCAGCACGCCCGACGTGGTGATGATCGGACGAATGGACGAGGGCATGAGCCACCTGATTCTGCTTGCCGTACCTCTTTTCGTCTTTCTGGGCCTTCTGATCGAGATGACGGGCATGGCGCGTGCCATGGTCAGCTTCCTCGCGAGCCTTCTCGGTCATGTCCGCGGCGGACTGCACTACGTGCTTGTCGGGGCGATGTATCTGGTCTCGGGCATCTCCGGCTCCAAGGCGGCGGACATGGCTGCGGTGGCGCCGGTCCTGTTTCCCGAGATGCGACAGCGTGGGGCCAAGCCCGGCGATCTCGTTGCGCTCCTGGCCGCGACCGGGGCGCAGACCGAGACGATTCCCCCGTCACTGGTTCTGATCACGATCGGCTCGGTGACCGGTGTGTCGATCTCGGCGCTGTTCACCGGCGGGTTGCTTCCGGGCGTGGTGCTCGCGGTCATGCTCGCGGCCGTGGTGTGGTGGCGATACCGCCGCGAGGACTTGTCTCACGTCAAACGGGCGACTTGGCGGCAGATTGGCCGCGCTTTCGTGATCGCGATACCGGCGATCGCGCTGCCATTCGTGATCCGGACCGCTGTCGTCGAAGGCGTTGCGACAGCAACGGAGGTTTCGACCATCGGCATCCTGTACTCGGCCTGTGCGGGTCTCTTCATCTATCGGCAGTTCGACTGGCGTCGCATCTATCCGATGCTGATCGAGACGGCCTCGCTGTCGGGGGCGATTCTCCTCATCATCGGCGCGGCGACGGGCATGGCCTGGGCGCTGACCCAGTCTGGATTTTCTGCCTCTCTTGCAAGGTTCATGACCAGCCTTCCCGGCGGAGTTCCTGTCTTCCTGGCGGTGACAATCGTGACCTTCGTGATCCTGGGCAGCGTTCTGGAAGGGATCCCGGCCATCGTCTTGTTCGGCCCACTCCTGTTTCCGATCGCGCGGCAGGTCGGGGTGCACGATGTCCACTACGCAATGGTGGTCGTTCTCGCCATGGGCATCGGCCTGTTCGCGCCACCGTTCGGCGTCGGCTACTACGCGGCTTGCGCCATCAGCCGCATCAACCCGGACGAGGGCATGAAGCCGATCGTGGGCTACATGATCGCGCTATTGATCGGCACACTGATCGTCGCGGCCGTGCCCTGGCTATCGATCGGCTTCCTTTGACGCTTCTGCGGGCGCCTCGCGGGACAAAACCGCGAGGCACCTCGTCAGGCGAACTTCGGCAGATGCAGCGGCAGGCCCTCGCAGGGCAGATCGATCTCTTCGACCTGCCCCTTGCCGACTTCAGTCACGCGTAGCTTCTTGCCCTCGAGCGTGAAGGCGCAATTCGTCGGCCGCGGCCCATCCAGGATCAGCCGGTCGGCGACCTTACCCCGGCGGTCCAGCACCGTGACGTTCTTCTGGTTGTAGACCGTGCAATAGAGTCGGCCATCCGTGCCGAATGCCATCCCGTCCGGACCTTTGAAATCGGGATTGGCATCCGGTTGCAGCACGTTGCCGAAGACCTCTCGTCTAGGCGAGGCTTCGCCGAGCACGTCATATCGGTAGATCTCGCCGGTGAAGGACGCGTTGGCATAGAGGTGATTGTCGGAGCCGAAAGCAATGCCGTTGGTGAAGCGGATCTTGCGATCGAGTACGCGTACCACCTTCATGGCGGCCGGATCGATCTCATACACACGGCCGTCCCAATCAAGGTTCAGATAGCCGTCGACGAAGGCCTGACCATTGATGAAGTCCTCCGCGGCCATGCCGGAGTCAGTCATGTAGAGCAGTCCGTTCGGGCCGAAGCAAAGATCGTTCGGAAATAGAAAGCGGTCCGTACCTGCGCCTTGCATGCGCCGGATCTCGTTTCCGCCTTCGTCGATGCAGATCAGCGCCCGGAGGCCTGCTTCCGCGATCCAGATCCGACCGTGGCCATCAGTCGTCAACCCGTTCGGACGCCCACCCGTCGTCCGGATAACCCTGCGATTGCCGCGACGATCAAGCCGTGTGACGCAAAGGGTCGACGCTGACATTTCGGTCACATACATCGATCCATCGGGCAGGCACACCGGCCCCTCCGGCGCTCCAATTCCGGTGGCAAACAGTCTCGACGCCATGTTTTCCTCCTGTTCTCCAGATTGCCGGCGCTCGTTACGAGATGACCAGGCCGCTGGCCGGATCGATCAGCACCACGCGATTGAGGTCGATGGCGAGGTCGATCCGCTCGCCATGGCTGCTGACGTCATGAGCCTGGAGCTCCGCGACCGCATCGACGCCGCCGATCTTGATGGTGGTGAATGTACGGGTCCCCGTCGGCTGAATGAGATCGGCAACGGCCGAATAGGAGACCACCCCGTCGCGCAGAGGTCCGCCGCCAGCCCGGCTGAAGTGCTGGGGTCGAATTCCGACGAGAACTTCTTGGCCATCCGCACCTGTAAGCAATTTGGCTCTTGCGCTCGGAAGCGTCAGCGCACCGCCGGACTGAAACACAACTGCTACGCAGCCGCCGCTTGTCTTGAGGGTCGCCGGGACGAGGTTGATCGACGGAGATCCGAGGAAGCCAGCCACAAAGCCCGTACGGGGCTGCTCGAACAGTTCAAGCGGGGCCCCTTGCTGCTCGATCTTTCCATCGCGGAGCAGCACGATGCGGTCGGCGAGCGTCATGGCCTCGACTTGATCGTGGGTGACGTAGATCATCGTCGTCGTGATCTCGTGATGCAGACGCTTGATCTCGGTCCGCATCTCGTCGCGCAGTTGAGCGTCGAGATTCGAGAGCGGCTCGTCGAAGAGGAACAAGTCTGCCTCGCGGACGATGGCGCGTCCGATGGCGACCCGCTGACGCTGTCCGCCGGAGAGCTGACGCGGATAGCGCTGAAGGAGATTGCCGATGCCGAGCATATCGGCTGCTTCGCTGACCCGCTTTCTGATCTCGATCTCGGGAGTCTTGCGCGCACGCAGACCGAAGGCGATGTTCGCGTTGACTGTCAAATAGGGGTAGAGCGCATAATTTTGGAACACCATCGCGATGTTTCGTTCGCGCGGGCGCAAATCGTTGACCACCGCACCGCCAATCGTGATGGTTCCGCCGTCCGGGTCCTCAAGGCCGGCAATTGTTCGTAAGAGCGTGCTCTTACCGCAGCCGGATGGCCCCACGAGCACTGCGAATTCGCCGTCGGCGATGGTGAGATCGACACCTCGAACCGCGTGCACGTTGCCGTAGTATTTATGCACCCCGGACAGTTTGACATCAGCCACTCCGCTCTCCCTAACCCTTGACTGCGCCCAAGGAGATGCCGCGCACGAGATAGCGCTGCATCACCGAGACTGCGACGAAGATCGGCAAGGTCCCCAATACGGACATCGCCGCGATCTTTGCCCAGAAATTCGATTGTCCGCCGAAGTAGTGCGTCAGCATGACGGGAAACGTGATGACTTCAGTGCGCGTGAGCACCAGCGCGAAGAGGAAGTCATTCCAGGCGAAGACGAAGGTGAAGACCGACGTCGCCATGAGCCCCGGACGGACCATCGGAAAGACGACTTTCCAGATCACTTCCCACCGGTTCAGGCCATCGACGAGAGCGCTTTCTTCGAGCTCCAGCGGAACGTCGACGATGTAGCCGCGCATCATCCAGATGACGTATGGGAGATTGAACGCCGTGTAGAGCAGGATCAGCCCGAAGTAGCCGTCGACGAGACCGAAATACACGTAGATCAGGAAGATCGGGAAGACGACCGCGATCGGCGGGATCATGCGCTGGGAAATGATCCACATCGCGAGGTTTTCGCCGCCGGTGCCGAACCGGGCGAGGCTGTAGGCGCAGAGCGTCCCAAGAACGATCGCAATGCCGGAACTGACGCCGGCGACGATCAGACTGTTCAGGATGGCAAGGACGTCACCATCCTTGAACAGCACGTAATAGTTCGAAAAATGGATTTGTCCGGGGACCCATAAGGGCGGGACATGATAGATCTCGTCCGGCGTCTTGAACGAGATCATGAACAGCCAGTAGACCGGAAACAGGAACAGGAGGGTTACGACGCCCGCGCCGAGATAGCGAAGCGCCAGGATGCGGGCTTTTCTCGCCGGAAGTCTGCCGACCCTCATCGCGCAAGCTCCATGTGCTTGAGAACCAGGGTGGTGATAACGGTGAGCAGCGCAATCACCAAAAACGAGATCGCCGCCGTATAGCTGGTCTCGAATTGCGAGAAGCCCTGGACGTAGGTGTAGAGCGAAACGGTCTCGGTCATCGAGCCCGGGCCGCCTTCGGTAAGAGCCCAGATGATGTCGAAGATGCGGACGAGGTCCAGGCCCCGGATCAGGCAAGCGACGGCGACCACGGGGGCGATGGCCGGCAGAACGATTGCGCGGAGCACGCGCAGGTATGATGCGCCATCGATCTCCGCAGCCTCGAGCTGCGACTGGTCGACATTCGAGAGCGCCGCGAGTAGCAGCAGGAACATGAAGGGCGACCACTGCCAGACCTCGCAGATGATGATCGCCGGATAAACGTAGGCAGGATTGACCGTCCAAATGATTCGCACCGGCTCGCCTGCGATGAAGCTCAGGATCTCACCGACCGGACCGAAGCGAACGTCGAACATCAGCCGCCAGGTCGCTCCCGCGACGATCGGAGAGATTACGGTCGGAAGCACCAGCAGCGCGACGAAGAGCTGGCGTCCGGGCATGCGATCGATGAAAAGCTGCGCCATCAGGAAGCCGATAAGCAACTCGAGGGGGAGGGCGACCGCGGTGATGATGACGGTATGGCCGAGCGAGGCCCAGAGGCGGGCATCCCTGAACAGCTCCCTATAGTTCAAGAAGCCGACAAAGGACGTGTCGTTCTCGGTCATCGTGATGCGCTGGAAGCTCACGATCAGCGAGTAGATCAGGGGAAACAAGCCGACCAGGAGAAGGATCAGAATGGCCGGTGCAACGATGAGATAGGGCAGACGATCCTCGAGCATGCGCCCAAAGCGGCTGGGGCGGCGCTGCTCGGCACCATTGAGACTTGCGGTAAGCTTCATCATCGGTCCGGGAAATGAAACTGCATGGGAGGACGATGCCTCCCATGCGGTGTCCAGGGCAGCTATTGGGGATAGGCGCCGGGCTTGGCCGCCCAGACCTTGTAGACGGCCTTTTGATTGTCGATGCCGACCTTGTCGGTGATGGCATCGAATTGTTGCGCCATGCGGTCGAGAATGGCCTTGGGATCTTCGCCGGCCCAGAGGCTTGAGATCGCCTTGGTCATCGCTTCGTCGTACTTGTCCTGCTGTAGCAGGGAAAGATCGAGCAGGCCCTTCTCGCCGGATGTCTTGATCGTATCGAGATAGGCGGGAGCGTCGGGCCAGAGGGCGCGGTATTTCTCGCTCGCATAGTGCGACAGGCGGAACGGATCGCGCAGCGTATAGGGAAGTTGGACGCGCGCGAGGCTGGTCTTCTTGCTATTGAGCCACTGGATGAAAAGATACGCCGCCTCCTTGTTCTTGCTGGTGGCCGACACCGACAGGTCGAAGCCGACGCCGAGCTCGGGGCGGCCGAGAGGGGTGAGCGCGTAACCGACCTTGCCGGCGACTTGCGATTTTGGCACCCACTTCAACGCTTCTTCGCCCGAGCCGTAGCCCGCGGCCCAGCGACCATACGGCGGCCAGGAGATCGTCATCGCCGTCGTGCCCTGGAGGAACGCCGCGAGGTTGTCGACAAAATTCCACTGCTCGACGCCCGGCGGCATGAACTTGTTTTCCGCCAGCATCTGCTTGAATACCTTGAGACCGACATCGCCATTCACCGTCGCCTTCATGGTGTCGGCGTTGAAGAACTTGCCACCCTCCATGCGGAAGCGTTCCTGAAACATGTATTGCGGGTAGGGCGCGGTGCGGAAGAAGCCGGCGCCGTAAACCTTGGGCGCCATCTTGTCGGTGATGAACTGGCCGATCTCGTCGAACTGCTTCCAGTCCTTTGGCGGAGCAAGTTCGTAGCCGAACTTGGCCTTAAACGCCTCCTTCATCTTCGGATCCTCGAAGATGTCTTTCCGGTAGTAAAGCAGCATCACGTCGCCATCGTCCGGAAAGCCGAAAATCTTCCCGTCATACTGCATCTGGTTGTCGCGGTACGCGGCCGCGATGTCCTGCAACTCGTCGCGATAGCCGAATTTGTCGACATACTTGTCGAGTGGCTCGAGCGCGCCGGCCCGCGCAAGATCAGGCATCCAGGACGGAATGACGTTCAGCGCGTCGTAAGCTCCCGCGCCCGACTTGAAATCCTGCATGATCTTGGTGAACATCTGGTCGGTCGGCACTTCGACCACTTTGACCTTGATGCCGGTGAGCTTCTCCCATTGCGGACCCGAATAGTTCAGCGGGTCGAGCGATTGGAGGCCGGCCTCCCAGACGATGCTGATTGCCGTGCCCGCATACTTCTTTGCGGCTTCGACCGCGGTGTCGGCCGCATCCTTGTCGGCGGCAGGCGCTGTGGCACCAGTGAACGCTAGAACAGCGGCTGCGCCGAGAAACGTCCTGAACTTCATTCCTTCTTCCTCCTCTTCTAGACGTCCGCAAACCGCAAGTCGGCCGCGGAACGCCCCGCACGTGACTTTTGGCCAAGCGACCAGCCGTGGACGTCGACAGACCATGTCGCCACGGACGGGCGGGCCGAAAAACTCGATTCATCTATGTTGAGGTTTGCCGCACGGGCGCGTCGCCAGGACGGCCGTACCGCCCAAATCCGAACTAGCGCGATTTGGCTTCGTTGAAGCGCACATCCTCCCCAAAACGATCGAGAGCTTTGATTTTGGGGTTAGTCTGCGTTGTGCGGGAACTGCTCGACAAATGAGAACTTTGCAAGCATCGGTGAGCCACGTTCACCTGTCCGTCCAGCCTTCCAGATCTGTTCCACGCTCCTGGCGCGATCATTCTCGCGCGGCTCGCGTTGGCGATGTTAGCATTCATTTCTCAAAAGGCCGCTTTGGGCGTAAGCCAGACCATGAGAGGTGCTACGTATCGTGGAGCGACTGACGCACTCAGATATCCTGATCTCGTGACGGTATCTGAAACGACGCCGCGCCAGCGCAATGAGTAGTCACGCCTGCTTCGCACGCAGCAGCGCCATTGGGTCGATTGGCTTCGATAGATCGCGGCAACGACTATCTCTCGAGCGAAACAAATTTTCCTGTGAATTCAAGGCCGAGAAATTGCGCCGGGCATACCGTCGGGATTTGTCCGTCAGACGTGAGGATTTGTACTTGCAAATCAACGACGAAACGTCTTCCGAAATGATTGAGTGGGAGTAGTGCGATCGCGTGGTGTTGCGCGTCTTGGCGTAGTCTTGGGTAGGAAGTCTCATTTGCTTCGACATGCCGGCGGGGACTTGTGGGCGTCGAATTAACCTCGATGATAGTTGGCATTCCATAGCGTTTTCGCTGGCGGCATACTGCGGCGAGTTGCAGCGTGGAGAAAGGCTGGGCCTGCTTGGAAATCCTTGCTTGGAAGGAACGGGAGCGTCGGCGCGAAGCGTTCGTTGGATCTGCGACTTGGATTTCGCGGGCTTTCATTGGCTAGATCCAGCTCAAACTTCCCCATGATGGATTGGAGCGAGACTTCAAGCTTTTCAATTGATTAGAAGGCGGCGTGTGCACGACGTGTGCACCGGGAGATCGAGAAAAATCTTGCGACAGCCAATGTGGGCAGACGCTCAGAGGTGGGGCAGGACAGGTGAAGTTGGCCGACGTGCGCGACAAAGACCCGCCAGAGCGCGGGAGCTATGGGTGCGGGGACGAGCGACCGTTGTCGGCGACGAAAAGCGTCGCCTCTTTTGTCCGGCTCCGCTGGTCCGACTTGAAAACAATCAAAGAAGACCTCGTGCGTCCGTTCTCCGCAGACCCAGAGCATCGTTCTCCCGGCGGGTTTCGCGGGTTCCGTCGAACTGGTCCGGTCGAGAGAGGTTAGCCTTGCGCGAACTCCGCATCGCCGATCTGACGGATTACAATACCTCTCTGTTCCGGACCGATCGCTCGATCTTCGTCGTGACCGCCTGGGTCAGCTCTTTGCGGCCCGAGCCCCTCAAGGCGTCCCATGCGGCCCGACTTGCTTGAGTGAGCGGAGGCCGTGGTGATGATACGACCCCAGCCGCGCTTCTTCATGCCAGGCACCGCTGCATGGATGGCATGGAACGCGGCGGACAGGTTGATCGCGATGATCGCATCCCACCTCTCGGGTGGAAACTCCTCGATGGGGGGCGTCCTCTCGATTCGGGCGAAGGTCTCAGCAATCTCGATTACACCTACATCGCTACGGAACCTGGAAAGTATCCGCTTGGCTCAGCGACAGATGCGCCGCTGCTGGTTTACGGGAGCGGCCCTTTTGTAGCCGACCGATTACACAATGGGACGATGAGATGATGAGGGCCGTGCAGTAAGTGAACCAAGGCGACGAGCGCGGAGGGCGCCTCGGACGAGTAGGGGCATCTATACAGTCATGCGCTCACGGCAGTGGCGCGATGTTCCGCCAGATAACGAATTGGAGGCTTGCCCAAGGTCTTTCGGAACATATTGACGAAACTGCTTGCGTTCTCGTATCCGAGCTCCAAGGCGACTGTCTTAACGCTGTCGCCGCGCGCCATTCTTTGCAGTGCCAGGATAACATGAAGTTGGTGGCGCCAGCGTCCGAAGCTCATTCCGATTTCCTGTATAAGCAGGCGGCTTAAGGAGCGCTCGCTCATGCCAAGCGAATTTGCCCAGCTCCTGAACGAGGTCTTCGCGCTCGGATCGGCAATCAGCATTTCGGCGAGACGCCGAAGGCGCGCCTCGCGTGGCATCGGTAAGTTCAGGTCACTGATCGGCGCATCGGACAGCTCATCCAACAAGGTCATTACCAGTCGATCCTCGCGACCTCCGAGCGGATAACAGTCCGGAAGTTCAGCCACTCTGAGGATCAGCTCTCGGATCAAGGGTGAAATCGAGATCGTGCAGCACGTCTTGGGGAGGCTCTTCGCGGTGCTCGGTTCAATATACAAGCAGTGGCATTCTACAAGGCCGGCGCCACGAGCCGAGTGCGCCAGCTGACCGGGGATCCATAACGCGCATCCTGGCGGTACTAGCCAAACCTTATTGGTCGTCTCGCAGCAAAGAATGCCCCGCTTGGAGTACAGTAATTGAGCTTTGCGATGCTGGTGCCGACCATAGGTCCAATCATTCGACAGCGTTCCGCTTCGCAGTGCAACGGCGCGGGGTACGCGGTCGATGTCGGTGTCAACAAAGCGATGGAGCATCTCGCCGCCTTTCAGAAGTCTTGTGTCGGGAACTGGCCCACCAAGTATTTCGACCCAACCATCGCAAATCGAAAGGAGAGTGGCCACCCGGAATTGCGGCGTCTTGAAGCAATCTAAACCGGTGTGGCAGGGCGCTGCAGGGCTGGCCCAGATGCTGTTTCCTTGACAGGATGGACAGGCGCACCCCCACCTCGCAGGTGTCGCCAGGATACGCGAATTGCACAAATTCCCGGCAGAGCCACGGCGATGATTGCTGTCGCTGCTATGTGAAAGCCGTCGTGCATGCCGTCCAAGACTCCGCCCGCGACGCTGGTGACAGCCAGAAGGCCTCCCAAGACGGACGAGGTGAGAACCCCAGCGCGCCCCCGTGTGACGAGAGGAAGTAGGGCAGGAATGATCCATATCGAGCATGCGACGCCAAAGTACCAAAGAACCACCGCATCGAATGCGGCCGACGCCGGGCCAGAGCCATCGATTTCGCGGTTAGCGAAAGTAAGGATCTGGATGGCTGCGTAGACCGTGTTCCCGAGCCCACAGATCACCCACAGCAACGCCACCTTTTGACGGGCAAATTGAGCGCCGAGTTCAGTCGTCATATCAGTCATTGTCGTAACCCAGTTTGATGTCGATACCTTGGATTGTCGCGCTAAGCTCGTTCAGGGCGTCGGATCTGCCATCACAGCTCCGCCCATCGTCTCAGAAGATTGTGATAGACGCCGGTAAGCGTGAGGATGCCTTGTGCATCGCCGGCCAGAGATCTGCGCAGTTCAATAATGCCCCGGTCGAGATCATGGAGCGTTGTGCGAAGCCCCTCGTCCTTGATCATCGATTGAGTCCAGAAGAACGATGACAAGCGCGCACCTCGGGTGATCTCGCTCACACGATGCAGGCTCCCCGCTGGATAAAGGACCATGCTGCCGGCCGCCAACTTTACGGCGTGAACGCCGTAACTGTCTTCGATGATCAGTTCGCCACCGTCATAATCCTGAGGTGCCGTAAGGAAGAGGGTTGAAGACAGGTCGGCGCGCATGCGAGCGCCGAGTCCAGGCGCGGATCGCACTGCGCCATCGACATGGGAATCAAAGAACATCCCGGTGTCGTATCGATTGAAAAGGGGCGGAAGAACGCGCGAGGGCAGCGCGGCACTGTTGAACAATGCATTCCGACCGAGAGCTCGCAGGATGATGTCGCCGGCTTGGCGAGCCTGAGGCGAGTCCTCGGGGACCTGAGCATTGCGCTTGGCGCGCGATGCCAGCTCACCCGCCGTTGCCCGTCCGTCGATCCAATCCGCCCTCTCGATGATGTCGCGTACGGAGGTTACCTCTTCGGCGGATAGCAGTTCGGGGATTTCGATGAGCATTTTCTTCAGAACCTGATTGCGGCGGTGAGGGTGACGCTGCGGCCCGCGACGGGAGTTGCGTAGCCGTTTCCGAAAGCCGAGCTGTAAGTCAGCTTGTTCGTGAGATTTGTGACCTTGAGCGCAAGGTGGTGCCGGTCGTCGGGATCGTAGGAGAGCATCCCATCAATCGTGGTCGCTGCCGGGATCACCATCGAATTGAGGTTGTTGAGGTAATAGTCCGAACGATAATTGAGCCCGCCCCCGACAAGCAAGTGACCCGGCACGTGTGGAAGCAGGGGAGCGATGTCGTAAGTGGTCCAGATCGCCAGGCCATGCTGAGACACGTACGGGACCCGGTTTCCTGCGGCCGAGACGGGCGTGAACGGGCTGATCGACGAGGCGATGATCTTGCTGTCCATATAGGAATACGAGGCCTGAACGTCCCAATTCGCCGTGAGCTTGCCGGTCAATCCGAGCTCAACTCCCTGGACTTGAACCTTGTCGTCGGTGGTCGTCTGTATTCCCGATGCCTGGTCGGTATAAGAAGCATTGTTCTTCTCGACGCGGAACAATGCTGCCGTCACGCCGAGCCGGTCCTCGAACAGGCCCCACTTCGCACCGACCTCGAAGGTCGTATCCGCTTCCGGCTGGAGGTTTGCAGCGCTTGGTGCCTGGGACAGGCCGAGCGATGAACTCAGCGAAGTGATGTTGTTGCCCGGCGGCGTGAATGAACGCGCATAGCTGAAGTAATAACTTTGATGTGAGGTGGGCTCGAAAATCAGGGATGCTTTTGGGCTGGCGAACTCGGACGTCATCGCAAGCGGAGATGCGCCGACCTGGCCGTCGACCCGATAGTGATCCCATCGAACACCCGCAAGGATCGAGAGCATGGGCGTCAGCCATATGCGGTCGCTTATAAAGGGGCCGATATCCCAGCTCGTGGCCGACAATTGATTGCCCGGCGACACCGTCAGTGCAAAGCCGGGTGAGTTCGCAAACACGGGATCGAGAAGAGTCCCTGCCGGCTCGGGGCCTGAAGCAAGGTAAAAACCCGTCGTCGCGTGTTGAGAATACACATCAAAGCCGACGACGAGCTTGTGCCGGAACGGCCCGGTGTCGAAACGCATCGTGGCAGTCGTTACGTTTTCCCCGCCGTGACTGACCTGCTTCGTCCCGCCGACGGCCCAGATGGTGTAGGGCGTCGCCAGACTACCGGCGAGAACGTCCGTTGCGCAGCTGCTTGGAAACGGGAAGCCGGGAGAGGCGCAGAGCGCGGGCGTAAACTTCAGATCACGTGTGTAGTAACCGACACGCGTGTCGTTCGTCAATGTGAGCCAATCGCCGAATTCGCCCTTGTAGAGAGCGGTTGCAACGTCGGCCGTCGCGTGGTCGCGATCACTTTCCCGGCCGAAATAGTTTGAGCGGGGAACTCCGTACTCCGTCACGGGCTTCCCGACGATGCCCTGCGCGCTGACGATCGGAACGCCGAAATCGGGGCGCTGAACGCTGTCCTGATGCAGATAGTTGAAGATCAGGGATTGCTCGGTGCCGAGGCCAAGTCCAAGCGAGCCGAGGACACCGCCCCGGTCGGAATAGACTTGGTCGCGATCGACAACATCCTGCCCGTTCCCCATGGCGATGAACCTCAACGCCGTCGTGTCGTTGATCTGCTTGTTGATGTCCAGAATGCCGCGTCCGTAGGGGCCCGTCCCAGCCGAGGCCTCGAACGTTGATTGGTCGCCGAGATGGGCCTTCTTGCTCTCGATCTCGATAACGCCGCCCGTCGTGCCATTGCCGAAGCTCTGTGA
Organism: Bradyrhizobium sp. B025; assembly: GCF_042257955.1. Classification (NCBI taxonomy): domain Bacteria; kingdom Pseudomonadati; phylum Pseudomonadota; class Alphaproteobacteria; order Hyphomicrobiales; family Nitrobacteraceae; genus Bradyrhizobium; species Bradyrhizobium sp. B025. Next base: position 3,454,122 of record NZ_CP170150.1, read on the forward strand.
CGAGGGTCCCTTCAGCACCAATACATTCTCGGTTGCAAAACTATCGCGCACATAGGAACCAAAATCGCGTAGGCCGTCGACATACACATCGCCAGAAGCGTCAAAACCCCGGATGCGGAACTGATCTCCGTTGATGCCACCGCCGCCTTCTCCGGTCGCGACGGTGATTCCCGGCACATATTGGAGCACCTGATTGATGGTGGCTGCTTGCTGCTGCTCGATCACAAGGCGCGGTATGACAGTGACGGTTTGCGGCGTGCTTTGTAGAGAGTCGGAAAGACGGTTGAGACCAGTGCTTCGCTGCAGCGAATTCCCCGGCGAAAGAGTCGGCGCCGCAGCCTCCTGATGCGCTTCGGTCGGCTTGCTTGAGCGGCTGGGCGGAACGGGCCTCGAGGCCGGTTTCGACCCGGCGTTCGACGCTCGTCGCCGCTTCGCAACAGGAGCGTCCACCTCGACCGGTGGAAGCGCTGTAGCCTTGTCCGCAGGGCCCGACGTTGGCTGATTGTTCTGGCCTTCGGCGTTGGCGGCGGTAACGAATAGAAAGCCGTTTGCAAGGCTCGCTGCTGCCCCAAGTCCGGAAAATGCTGGTCGCAAGGTTTCGATGATGGTCACAGAGCCCCCTTTGAGCAAGATGATGTTGAGTTGGATAATCTTGCGATGCGGCCTGACATCGCTGCGATACGGCCGCCGAGATAGCCAACAAGACGTCGGCCGATCGATGCCTCGGGACAACTCCGCAAATCCGGTCGTCCATCGGGTGCCGGTAGCTCAAACAGCCTCCTGGCGTCTTCAAGGTCAGAAGCTGTGGCTGCAGCGTCGCTGAGTGCGGAGGCATACGCCTGCACATCGGCGGGACTGCCGGAATCTGCTATGCGCCTAAGTGCCTCGAGGCCATGCCGGCGCAGCGCAGGTTCGCCGCGCGCCAGCAACAGCGGCGCAATGCGTCGGCGAAAGCCGTTATCGCTACCGGAGATCGCCCGTTGGAGCCAAACATCAGCACCGGCCGGGTCACCGCCAGCGTGCAGGATCGTGGCCAGATTGTACTGGGCCCAGTGGTCGCCAAGCCCAGCTGCACATCGGTACCAGTACAAGGCGCCTGCTGGATTGGCCGGCACGGCCCAGCCTTCTTCGAGAAACCGGGCCAGAGAATTCATTGCCTTCAGGTTTGCCTTGCAGGTGCTGCCTTCCGCTGCTGCCCGAAAGAGCTCGAAGCTCCGCGGCCGATCCGCCGGATCTCCGCCGCGCATCAGCATCTGCGCCAGATTGACTTGGCCCCAGACGTGGCCGGCTGCTGCGGCCAGCTCGAAAAATTCCGTCGCGAGCTTCGAATTTGGCTGGACACCCCAGCCTTGTTCGTAGCACCGGCCGACCATGTTTTGTCCGTCCCGGTCCCCGGATTGGGCGGCACGGTCGAACCAGACGAAAGCGGCCGCCGGATCACGCGCTACCCGCGTCCCATCGAGGAGCAACTGACCCCACACGATCTGCGCGGGAATGATATCGGCCTCGGCTGCGGCCTTGATCCATCGCGTCGCATCATGGGGATTGCTGACGAGCAAGTCACGTAGCTGCGCCTTGGTTAAACGCTGCGCGCGAATTTGTAGGAGTGGTCGGGGCAGGGCCACCGAGGCGTAGGGATTTGCAAGCCTCTTGGACAGGCGCTCGGGAACAGCTCTGGGCTGTGGGTGGATTGGCATCGTGCTTCGCTTCGCGCAGGCCGTGGTTCAACGGAATGGCTACAGCAGCCCGGTGTGGCGCTGCATCGTGCAATCCGGTCAGACCATTGCTCAATTCGGCCAGCGGCCAAGAGTTCGTCCAAAATGCCGCCAAGGCGCTGGCAGCGCAGCATCCGGGTTGCCGGTCGCAGTGATTGTCTGTTTTGGGTAACGCTTTGGCGCCTTGGATGAATGAGTTGAGGCATCATCCAAACTATCGTCACTGATCATGCGCACGCGAATTGAACCACGCTGCGCAAACTGACCGATAGGGGTGACGATGCTGTTGAATGCCGCGACTTTTCCGATTGTAAGGCTGTCTTACGATCAGGGCCTGGCAGGAACGGCCGACGAGGCCTTCGCTGCCTTCGAAGCCCTGCTCGATCGTGGCACGCCGTTCGTTATCATAGGGCAGGGGGCAAACGGCGACATCGACGAACACGAGCACGATCCGGGTGAGCAGAGAAGGCTTGCGCTTTGGTCAAAGAAGCACAAACCGCGAATGCGCGAGCTTGTGAAGGCTCTGATCTATGTTGAGCCCTCACGAGCGAAGCGGATCGGCATGAGAGCCTTCCAGATCATGTCAGAGAAGTTTTGGGGATACCCGATGCTGGTCGCCGCTTCCGAGGCGGAGGCGCTTGAGATGGCGCATGGGCTGCTGAAGTCCCTATCTCCAAGCAGGCGACCGGGTGAGGCAGGCTGAAGATCTTTCCAGACGACCTGTTGTCCTCGAACGAGGAGGCCCTCTGAACTCTCGCTTCGACAGCGATTGCTCTCGAAAGCGACGTTGCTCAGCGCCGCGATCCGCCCTCATGAGCCATCAGAACGCCTCGCTTCCGTTTTCTGTTCTTCTGAGCGGATAGTTAAGAATCATTGTCCATGTACGCTGTCGCTATCGATCACACGCTGGCTGGGCACCATCTTGATCTGCTGGCCAAGATGTTCGAGTTGCGGCGTCGCGTTCTCGACAATCGCCATTACGATACACCCGTTAGCGGCGATGTCGAATTCGACATCTACGATATGCTCAAGCCGACCTACTTGCTCGCCATATCGGAAGAAGACCTCGTCGGCTGCGTACGACTGTTGCCAACCACCGGCCTAACCATGCTGCGCGATACGTTCGCGACACGTCTTGGGCCCAATCAGATCCCGAGCGGCCCCACCATCCTGGAGAGCTCGCGCTTTTGCATAGCTAGCAAATGTGCTTCAGACTTCGACCGCAATGGACTCAGTCGCGTAGCATACGTCCTGTTCGCGGCGATGATTGAGACGATGTGGAACCTGAGTGCACAATCGATAGTGATGATGACCGATCTCAGAACGGAACACGGTCTCAACCGGGCCGGCTGGCCGATGCAACGTCTCGCTTCACCTCAGCTCTCTGGCGGGACGATGCTGGTTCCTGGATTGCTGCAAGGATCAAGCGAAGCTCTCGAGCGCATGTACCGCCACGCGAATGTGCGGTGACCGGTTGCTCCTCTCGTCGCGCACAGAGCTCGAAACTGATTGAGCATCCGCGGCTCGTCAAAAAAGGGACATCTAGTCATGTTGGCTGAGCCGCGGCGCAGTCGAGTTGCTCTCCTGAATGTCACCCGCGGCGCGGCCGGGGGAGCTCTCCTCAGAGGCAGGCTTGAAAGCCAAACCTCGCTTTCAGTCTGCCGTGATGTCTTCGCTACGTCACAACGCGCTGTCGGCGGGTTCGATCGGGCATCGCTTCCGAACAACGTCGCGGGCAGCCTCGAGCACGTTGACGCGGATCCGCTTTGCCTCTGGCAAGCATGTTCGCTCGAAGGGTGGCCTTCCGGGGCTGACGTCGCTGCCTTGACTAGAATGCTCTTGCGGACCAGCCGTCACGAGCCTGGCGGCGGCGGTTGCTGTGTATCGGATCAGTCACGATGAAGCGATCGGATCGCGTGTTTCAGGACTTCGTGGATGCAATCGAGCTGGCGCGCAACGAGGTTGAGTTTGAGCGTACGGCGGCGCGCACAGCGGTGTTTCTTGGCTTTCGTTGGTTTGCCTATCTAAGGATAGTCGAGGGGGCACCGAAGCTGATCTCTTGCTATCCCAGATCGTGGTCAAGCCGCTATTTCGATCTGCACTATCAGCAGCTTGACCCGGTGATTCGCAGAGCCCGGCTGGACCATGACCTTTTCGGCTGGACGAGCGGCGCGGCTGCGCCGGGTGGCACGAAGGATCAGCGCAGGTTCTTTGAAGAGGCTGTCTCCTTTGGCATTCGCTGCGGCGTGACGATACCGATCCGTGGCGGCTTCGGCCGGATGGCGGCGTTTACGCTGGCCAGCGATGATCGTGGTTTGAATCCCGAGCGCTTGATTGCCACCTCGGGGCAGATATTGCGTCTGGTCGGATTGCACTTCCACACGCATCTGGTGGCACGCCAGTTGGTCGCCGAAGTACCGCTGGTCGATCCGGTCCTCGGACATCGCGAACGGCAATGCCTCGCCTGGGCGGCACGTGGCAAGACGGTCTCGGAAAGCGCGCTGCTGTTAGGAATCTCGCCCCGGACCGTGGCCTTTCACCTGGAGAATGCAAAGCGCAAGCTGGATGCGACCTCAATCACGCAATGCGTCGCCGAGGCCATCCGTCGCCGCCTGCTGACGTAGGCTATTTCATCCGGAGTTCCTGCTGCCTCAGCTTGCATGGGTTGGCAGTTTATCGCGGAAAAATACGGGCGGTCGGTACGCAAAATAGGGCGCCGAGACGGGCGCATTAACCAGTATCGTCGCCGGCAGTGACACTTCCAAGAACTTGCTCAGTAGCCCTGGCGTGTTCGATGAAGGCCGCCGAGCCGTTCCGGCCGTTGCCGCGAATGAGTCGGCGCCTGTACCGTCCGGTATGGTGGCGCTCAAACACGGCTGGCATTCGTTGGCCCGGCTCCAAGATCTCGGTAGATCAAACTTCTTCTAAGTTCCGTTCTGCCTGAGGCACCTGTTAAAAAACACAGGCGCTGCAAACTGCGGTTTCTGCTGTGGTGATTTGTCACCGACTCAACCGGAGGTAACCGTGCTTGCAACCGCTTTGAACCATCACGCATTCGGACAGCATGTCGATCTGCTCGCCGACATGTATCGGCTACGCAGGCATATCTTCAAGGACCGGCTCGATTGGTCGGTCGCGGTTACCGGGGACATGGAAGTCGATCTCTTCGACGCTCTCAGTCCAACCTATCTTCTGGTGCTGTCTGATGATGGCGCTGTGGTGGGCAGCGTCAGGTTGTTGCCGACGGTCGGGCCAAACATGCTCGCAGAGACATTCCCTTTCTTGCTGGGAGATAGTCCAGTGCCGCGAAGCGACAAGGTCCTCGAAAGCTCGAGGTTCTGTGTAGATACACAGCGGGCCTCCCAACTTGCCGGCAACGGCATCAATCGCGCAACCATCATGTTGTTTGCGGCCATGATCGAATACCTTAAAGCCACAAATGCCGATAGCATCGTGACGGTGACTGACGTTCGAATGGAGCGGATCCTGCGCCGGGCGGGCTGGCCCCTCGAGCGGTTAGGCGCACCATGCCGCGTCGGACAAACTTCTGCCCTCGCAGGATATCTTCACGCCTCTGACGCAGCCCTTCGCGCACTCCACCATGCCGCCGGCGTCCCCGGGGAGGTTCTGATTCCGGTCACGAATATTCCCGCCGCAGCGTGACGTCACGCGATCAGACCCTTTCTGGAGACGGCCGGAAGGTGATGCATGCTGGCAGATCCAAGGCACAGCGTCGTCGTCATCTTGAATCCGAGCTGGGCAACCGCCGATGCTCCGGAGCAAGATGCTGATACGCTGAATTTGCCTGTCATTCGGCCTGCAATATTGACCCCCTAAGCCGGGGGATCGGCGTCCAAAATTGACCCCCTATAGGTTGGTCTGTTGCGCTGCCTGCTTTGGAATGAAGCAGGTGGTCGAGGATGCTGATCGTGGAGACGATTGCGCGGATTCGGCGCGAGCACTTCATCAAGGGCAAGACGATCAAGGAGATTGCCCGTGACCTGAAGGTGTCGCGGAACACGGTCCGGAAGGTGCTGAGGTCAGGAGAGACCTCCTTCGAGTACGAGCGGCAAGTGCAGCCGCGGCCAAAGCTGGGACGATGGGCAGTAGAGCTCGACGGACTGCTGGCGGCGAACGCGGCCAAACCGGCTCGTGAACAGCTGACGTTAATCCGGATCTTCGAAGAGCTGCGCAGCCGTGGCTATGACGGCGGCTACGATGCGGTGCGGCGTTACGCCAGGCGGTGGAGCAAGGAACGCGGGCAATCGACCGCGGCTGCTTATGTCCCGCTAAGCTTTGCCCCAGGCGAAGCCTACCAGTTCGACTGGAGCCACGAGGTGGTCTTGCTGAGCGGCACCACGGTGATGGTGAAGGCCGCCCATGTCCGGCTCTGTCACAGCCGCATGCTGTTCGTGCGGGCCTATCCGCGGGAGACGCAGGAGATGGTGTTCGACGCCCACGACCGGGCGTTCGCCCTGTTCAAAGGCACCTGCACCCGCGGCATCTACGACAACATGAAGACCGCCGTAGAGACGATCTTCGTCGGTAAAGGGCGTCTCTACAATCGCCGCTTCCTGCAGATGTGCAGCCACTATCTGGTCGATCCGGTCGCCTGCACGCCAGCGTCGGGCTGGGAGAAGGGGCAGGTCGAGAACCAGGTCGGGCTGGTCAGGGAACGCTTCTTCACGCCGCGGCTGCGGTTCAAAAACCTCGACGAGTTAAACGCCTGGCTGCTCGACAAATGCATCGCCTACGCCAAGGTTCATCGCCATCCGGAGCTGGTCGATCAGACGATCTGGGAAGTGTTCGAAGCCGAACGCCCCAAACTCGTTCCCTATGCCGGCCGCTTCGACGGCTTCCATGCGGTGACGGCATCGGTCTCGAAGACCTGCCTGGTGCGCTTCGACAACAACAAGTACTCGGTCGCAGCCAGCGCAGTCGGGCGACCGGTCGAGGTTCAAGCCTATGCCGATCGCATCGTGATCCGTCAGGATGGACGCATCGTTGCCGAGCACCCGCGATCCTTTGGCCGCGGCGATACCGTCTACGACCCCTGGCATTATGTGCCGGTGCTCGCCCGCAAACCCGGCGCCTTGCGCAACGGTGCTCCCTTCAAAGACTGGGTGCTGCCAGCCGCGATCGAGCGGATCCGGCGCAAGCTTGCCAGCACCGACGACGGCAATCGACAGATGGTCGACATCCTCAACGCGGTGCTGACTGACGGTCTGCCCGCGGTGGAAGCGGCCTGTGCCGAAGCGCTCAGTCACAGCGTCCATTCGGCCGATGTCGTTCTCAATATCCTGGCCCGTCAACGTGAACCCGCCCCACCGGCCAACATCATGACGCCGGCCGCACTGACGCTCCGTCATGCACCGATCGCCGATTGTGCCCGCTACGACAACCTCCGGAGGACCATCTGATGGAACGAACCCAAATCTTCGACCTCATGGGCGAACTCAAGCTCTACGGCATGAAGGCTGCCTTCGACGAGATCATGGCAACTGCCGTCAAGCGCCAGCACGAACCTCAGCGCATTGTCGGCGACCTGCTCAACGCCGAGATCAACGAGAAGCAAGCCAGGTCGATCAAATACCAGCTCACCATTGCCAAGCTTCCGCTTGCCAAGGACATCGCCGACTTCCAGTTCGACGGCACGCCGATCAATCAGACACTCGTCAATGATCTTGCTGGCGGCGGCTTCATCGCCCAACAACGCAACGTCGTGCTGGTTGGCGGCACCGGCACAGGCAAAACCCACCTGGCCATTGCCATCGCCAGAAGCTGCATCCGATCCGGTGCCCGCGGCCGCTTCTTCAACGTAGTCGACCTCGTCAATCGCCTCGAGACCGAGACCCGCAACGGACGGCAAGGACGGCTCGCCGAGCATCTGACCCGGATGGACTTCATTGTGCTGGATGAACTCGGCTATTTGCCCTTCGCCCAGTCCGGTGGCCAGCTTCTCTTCCACCTCGTCAGCCGGCTCTATGAGCGCGCCTCCGTCATCGTGACCACCAATCTCGCCTTCGGCGAATGGCCGAGCGTGTTCGGCGACGCCAAAATGACCACCGCGCTGCTCGATCGGTTGACCCATCACTGTGACATCGTCGAGACCGGCAATGACAGCTGGCGCTTCAAAAGCCGCGACGACGATCACGCCACCCGCGCTCGTCTCGTCTCCGCTATCCCGGCCAGCTCCAACGAGCCGAGCGCTACCGTCAAACCGCGGCGCACGAAGGGGTCAAAATTGGACGCCGATGAGGGGTCAAATTTACAGGCCGATTGACACACCCCCAACAGCGGCCCAAAAGCGGTCATTCCCCGAGGTCGCAGATGGGCCGATTCCGTTGAAAAAGGGCGACAGTAATCGGATGTATTGGCGCCAGCGCGATCCGGCCCAATGGCTTTGGCGGTTTCTATGCCGGCCCCAAGGTGGGCATCGGGATCAGCTTGGCCATCTTGCGAAGGTTTTGGGCGGTGGCTGCGAGGGTGAACTCGTCACGCGCGCCGTTTGGACCTCGTAAACGCAAACGGTCGAGTTTGAGAATGCGCTTGAGGTGAGCGAACAGCATCTCGATCTTCTTGCGGAGCCGACGCGAAGTGCGGCCCTCCCACGATCTTGCGATCTGGCGCGCCATGTCGCGGGCGCCCTCGTAGATCGAGCGCGGCACCCTCCGTGAGGCTTGCTTGGGGCAGCACCGGGATTTCAATGCGCAGCGATCACAATCGCGCTTGCTGGCGAGGTAAAGCATGGTGGTGCCATCGTTGACCAGCGTTCCTGTCGTAGTAAGAACTTTGCCACTGGGGCAACGATAGACGTCCCCGGCATGGTCATAGGTGAAGTCGTCGCGCGAGAAGATCCCGTCCGTGCGGGCCGACTTGTCGAAGACTGTAACGTGCGGCTCGATGCCGTGCTCATAGACCAGCCAGGCGAGCATCTCGGCCGAGCCGTAGCCGCTGTCACCGAGGAGCCGGTTCGGGTAGAGATCGAACCGTTCAAACGAGCGCTCAATCATGCGCTTGGCGGCCAACACCTCCGCCTGCCGGATTGCCGTCGTCGCCTCGACATCAACGATGATCGCGTTCTCGATGTCGACCAGGTAGTTCGTCGAGTAGGCAAAGAAGGCTTGGCCACCGTGTGCCCCCGTCCATCGCGCCGCCGGATCGGAGGGTGACACAAACTTCGGCGTGACCTCGGTCGCCGCTCCGAAAGCGGCATCGTCAAGCACAGACAGATACTCATCGATCGCTCGGCCGGCGGCCTCTGGCGCAAGTCCCTTGTCGCCTTCGATCCCCTTCTGCCGATTGGCATCGGCCTTGATCAGGTTTGCATCGACCGCAAATCCTTCACCGCCGACCAGCCGTTCCTCGATGCAGCGGCGCAGGACACTCTCGAACACGCGACGGAAGAGATCGCTCTCCCGGAAGCGGCCATGCCTATTCTTGGAGAACGTCGAGTGATCTGGCACCGCCCCATCCAGACCGAGCCGGCAGAACCACCGATAGGCCAGATTGAGGTGAACCTCATCGCACAGACGCCGCTCCGATCGAATGCCGAAGCAGTAACCGATCAGTAGCATCCGGATCATCAGCTCAGGATCAATCGAAGGCCGGCCGATACTGCTGTAGAAAGGGGCCAGATCCCGCCTAATCTCCTCAAGGTCGACAAACCTGTCGATCGACCGAAGCAAATGGTCAGCGGGAACATGCCTCTCGAGCGAGAACTCGTAGAACAACGCAGCCTGTTCGACTTGCCGATGCCCCATCATGATCTTCAGTCCTGCCAATTAGACTGACTGAATCACTGATCCCTCTGCGTCGCAACAGCCGCCTTTTTCAACACAATCGGCCACAAGCGGACTGCTCATCTTGATCTACGCCGAGTAGGCCCTGCCCCTGCTTCGCGGCACATGATAACATGTACCCTAAGCGGTCGAGCTCGAGGCGCAGCGTCACAACGGTTATGCGATGGTCAGACGGGCGAAAAAGATGCATTTGCCGCTGCCGAAGCTCTCGACGGGTGTCACGCGACATGCGTCCCACGTTTTGCAGGGCCGAGAGCAAGACATCGCCTTGATCGATCGCCTGATCGACCAAATCGACCAAGGCGGATCCACGCTCGTGCTCAGCGGCGAGCCTGGGATCGGGAAATCTGCGCTCCTCGAGGTCGCCAAGCACAGAGCTAATGAACGTGGCATCTCCGTCCTGAGCATGATCGGCGTCCTAGCCGAAGTCCATTTGCCGTTCGCAGCACTCGAGCAGGCGCTGCGCCCGCTGATGAAGGGGGCCGCAGGCCTGGTTCCTCGCCAGCGATCGGCCTTGCTGGCCGCCTTCGGCATGCACGATGACATCGGGGCGCCCGATATCTTTCTAGTGGCACTCGCGACGCTGGCTCTCCTGACCGAAAGCGCGACGCGCAAGCCTATCCTGCTTGTCGCGGACGATGCCCAATGGCTGGACCAGGCAACCTATGATGTGCTGGCCTTCGTCTCGCGCAGATTGAGTTCGGACCCCGTCGTTCTGCTGGTGGCCATGCGCGATGACAATAACCGTTCGCTAGGCGACGCCTCCACCCTAAGGGTGCGACTTTCAGGAATTGACGAGGCCCATGCCGAGCAACTGCTGGACGCCCATGCGCCAGGCCTTCCCGCAGAGCTGCGCCGCCGATTCCTCAAAGAAGCTTCCGGCAATCCTCTGGCTCTTGTAGAACTGCCCCGCGGAGAACGAGCCAGGGAGGCTGGTGATGCGCCGTGGCTTCCGCTGACAGACCGCCTCGAACGCGCCTTCTCAAGTCGTTTGTCCGACTTTCCGCCTACGGCGCGAACGTTATTGTTCGTGACCGCAGAAAACGACGGGACATCTCTCCGCGAAATCCTCTCTGCCGGAGAAGCGGTGTTGGGTGAGCAGGTGGGAATCGATGCCCTCGCGCCAGCAGTAGCCGCCAAGCTAATCGAGATCGACGGAACCGAGGTGCGGTTTCGGCATCCGCTCGTTCGCTCCGCCATGCATCAAGCGGCCGACCTGATGACGCGCCAAAGGATTCATGCTGCGCTCGCGGCTGTTATTCTGGATCAGCTCGATCGCCAACTATGGCATCGCGCAGCAGCGACCATCGGCCCCGACGACGAACTCGCTGGCGAATATGACCGAATGGCGGCGCGTGCGCTGCTGCGAGGCGCCGTAGCGATGGCCATCGAGGTTCTGGAAAATGCCGCGCGGCTGAGCAGCACGGCAAGAGCCAAAAGCGAACGACTTTTGCACGCCGCCGAACTTGCTGCCGATCTGGGCCAGCCGGAGCTCATGGAGCGCCTGCTGCGTCAGGCCGACACGAGCGAAGCGGATGAGCTCGCGCTGGTCCGCATTGCCTGGTGTCGAGAGATCAGCCGGCCCCCAGCGGCCGATGACTCCACGAAGATTCCCGGACTGATCGGGTTCGCGGCTCAAGCCCAGGCCGCCGGCGCCGGCGATCTGGCCGGCAATCTGCTTTGGCGCGCCGCGCAACGTTGCTGGTGGAGCAGCGCAAGCGACGAACTTTGTACAAGAGTTCTCGCTGCGGCCAATCGGCTGGAGTTGCCGGAGGCGGACCCTCGTCTGATCGCGATATTCGCCTACGTCGAACCACTACGCCGGGGAGGCGACTTGTACATGAAGCTCCAGAGCCTTGCCGAAACAAGGCATGACCCTACCGTTGCGAGAATCCTCGGTAGCACCGCCAATGTCATTGGCACCTTCGACATCAGCGTAAGCTTTCTCGCCGAGTCCAGCGCCGCACTGCGAGCACAGGGACGGCTCAGCGATTTGGCGCGCGTGCTGTTCGCACAAGGGTGGGCGGAAACGGAAGTCGGCGACTGGACGGGAGCCATGAGGGAGGCCGAGGAATCGGTCCGCCTTGCCGAAGAGACAAGGGGGCTCCCGTGGATCGCCGCTGCCACGATCCTGAAAGCCAGGCTTGCAGGAATGCAAGGGAATCTGGAGCAGTCCGAAGCGCATGCGGCGCACGCGGAGAACCTGGCTCTGTCCATCGGTGCCAGTTTCCTGCTGGCGATGTTGCAGATCGCGCGAGGCATATCGGCAATCGGTGCCGGCCGGCACTGGGAGGCCTACGAGCATTTGCGACGCCTCTTTTCCCCCGCCGATCCGGCCTTCAATTCCGGTCTTCAATTCTTCGGGCTCGCGGATTTCGTGGAAGCCGCCGTTTTTTCCGGCAATGCGGACGCGGGCCGTGGCGTGATCGATGCGATGGAGCGTGTCTCGGCTCCGATGCCGGTGCCATGGGTTGAGACGATGCTGCACTATGGCAAGGCGCTGCTCGCAGCGCCTGAAGACGCCGAACAGTTCTTCTTGCGAGGGCTTGGGCCGGCTGCGAAGAGGTGGCCGTTCTTGCGTGCCCGTCTTCTCCTGGCTTACGGCGGGTGGCTGCGCCGCCAGCGCAGGTCAGCGAATGCGAGAGCTCCGTTGCGTGAGGCACGGGACATCTTCGATGCGCTCGGCGCTTCGCCCTGGAGTGACCGTGCCCGGGATGAATTGCGTGCTTCGGGCGAAACCAGTCGTCGGCGAACCGAGCAGGCGTGGGAAGCGCTGACCCCACAGGAACTTCACATCGCGCAACTCGCTGTCGAAGGTCTTTCGAACAAGGAAATCGGCGCCAGACTCTATCTGTCTCACAGAACCGTCGGCTACCACCTGCACCGGATCTTTTCGAAAGCCGGAATCACCTCGCGGTCCGGGCTACGCTCCGTTCTCGCCAGCGTCAAAACTCCCGCAAGCTGACCGCCGATCAGTCATCGGACTGGTCATTTGACAGAAGCGGCAGCCTGCTTCGCGGGCTACGTGCGCGGTTGCGTGCAACCCTCAGAGAACCACGATGAAACTCCACTCCTTACTTGCAAGCCTCAGCCTCGGAGCAATCCTCATGACCCAAGCCCTCCATGCCGCCCCTGATGCCGTTACCGACCCCCGGATCGATCCTCAGGTTCGCGCCTTCCTACGGGAGATCAACAAGGATCCGAGCCCATTCTGGGAGCTCCCCCAGCCGAAGCCCCAAGAGGTCCTGACGGGGCTTCAGAACAAGACACCGGTCGATATGTCGGGGGTGAACACGACCGAGCAGATCATAACGCAGGACGGTCAAACCGTGAGAATCTATGTCATGAAACCCCAGCAAGTTACCGGTAAGCCCGGCGTGCTGCTATTCATTCACGGCGGCGTCTGGATCGTCGGGAACTTCCAGAACCATCAGCGTCTCCTGCGGGACTTGGTGGTCAACTCCGGCCAGATCGGAGTGTTTGTTGAGTACACCTCCTTGCCCGCAGCGCGCTTTCCCACTCAGCTCGATCAATCCTATGCCGTGCTGAAATGGGTGGCGACACACGCCGAAGAGCTCGGCGCGGATGGCAGCCGGATCGCAGTCGCCGGCAACTCGGTGGGTGGCAACATGACCGCCGCACTTACGCTCATGGTCAAAGACCGGGGTGGCCCCAAGATCAGCTATCAGGTGCTGATGATTCCGGCGACCGACGCCGGCGTAGACACCGCATCCTATCATGAATTCGGGACGGGCAGGTTCCTGGCCCGCGCCTTCATGAAATATGGCTGGGATCTGTACGCGCCGGATGCTGCGGAGCGCAACAATCCCTATGTCTCGCCGCTGCGCGCCAGCCTGCAGCAGCTAAGTGGGCTTCCGCCGGCCTTGGTCGTGACCGCGGAGAACGACCCGCTGCGCGACGAAGGTGAGGCCTACGCCCGTAAGCTGAAGGATGCCGGAGTTTCCGTGATAGCGACCCGTTACAATGGGATGATCCACGACTTCGTCCTGCTGAACGGCATTCTGACTGATCCGGAGCCCCAGGCAGCGATCCGTCAGATGTCGGCCGAGATCAAGGCCCATCTGGCGCCCTGATCTAGGGTTGTGAAATAGGAGGCGGCGACACGGTTCGCCGCCTCACGGCCGGGCGAAGGGGGCGGATTTCGTCGCGACGGCTTGTCTCCTCTGACGCATGTCCGAGGCGCCGCGCTGCCGCCCGCCATCTCGATGCAGATGGGCCTTTGCGCTAGGTTTGGCATCGCGTTGGCAGGTTTAATGCTCGGAGCAGGCCATCGAAGACACCTGACGTGCAGGATTTGACCTCCGCGACCGGGGTGGCGCGATTGAGTTTCGCGGTTACCTTGGAAGTTCCGTGCCGAGGCCGAGCTTTGAGCAGCGCGACCGCGGCTTTTGCCGGGCCGGCGCTTCGCTTGTGTTGCTCGAGGCTGTTCGAAGGCTCCTGTGCAACCGTTGAGGTTTGATCTTGGGGAGTTATCACTTCGCTCGAGGAGATCGGCTGCGGTCGTGCTTCAAGCCTGTGCGGGATTACGAGACGGTCCGCCCTCGTCAGCGTATCGTATGAGCCAACGGCCGCCTGAGCGGGCGGCTCGACCACAGGTTTTGTGGTGCGCGGGAGTGTCTTGAGTTCCATCGCCGTGAGTGTACTGAGGCCAACAAGGATGAGAGCCACTCTCATATGATCTCACGTGGTCCGAGGAAGAATCCTTGCTCAAAGCCAGCCGGAAATGGGCACCCGAAAATCGGAGACGATTGCAGAGGTCCAAATGAGGCGGCTTAGCGGCAGAAGTGAACTGGCCAGCGCGGATACGGGACAAGATCCGAGACAGGGTTAACGCGGGTCAGGGAAGGAAGCATGGGAGGCGTTTCGCGATCCGACGACCTGCCTTCGTGGTTGCGTCAGAATGAGCGAGAGGGCAGATGTGGCGTTGAGAACAGGACCGGCTGGCCTGCGCGCTGGCTCTACTCTAGCTGGTCACGAGCGATCGGCCGACAAGGGAACGAGTGGCTTGGCTGGCGCTGCCCCGGTCACGGGCTTCTCTTGGAGGTTGGCGGCATCTCCGGCGTCGGAGGTGTGGTCGCGGGAGCGTGGGTCAGCGCTGACGGAGCAGCCTCAGCGAGCGGATGCGGCGCAGTAGCTTGCCCGTCCGCACGGCTGCCCCCAAAATGCCGATGATCAGACCCGCATCATCGCACGTCCCTCTCGCTGCTGGGCCTAAAAGATAAATCGATTGCCAACGTCGCTGGACCAGCGCCTTGCTTGGCCCGCTTTCTCCCAAACTCGATCAGCCGCTCTCGATTGAGCGCCGGCAGCTTCACACTACCGAGCTCAGCCTTGAGCGACGCCATCACAGCAGCCTTTGACCGGCGAGGGGGCTTTCCAACATCGCGCATGTCTTCGTCGTGCAGATCAATCAGATCGCCAAATGTGCGAACGTCTCGCACCACGCGTGGTTTGGACGATCCATTGCGGTCAATGTTGCGCTCCATCTCGAGCGCCCATTCTTCGCCGTCCTTGCGCCGCCGGAAAGTCTCGGCCACATAACGGTTCTTGCGGCGGACTTGAACGCGCCAGTTTCCCGATCCCAATTGAGTGAAGGTCGCCACGCGTGTGCACTCCGGCTTTCGTGTGCACTATGTGTGCACCGGGAGGTCAAAACGGGTACAAACGTGTGCAATTTCGGCTAGTTTGGAGTGCACACGTTCTTCTTCCATCCCATTGAGAGGATAGGATAAACGATTGAAATATCAAGACTATCGCTTTTCCGTGGCGCCCATGATGGATTGGACCGACCGGCATTGCCGGGTGTTCCACCGTCATCTCACGCGGCGGGCGCTGCTCTATACGGAGATGCTGACCACCGGCGCCATCATCCATGGCGACCGGGAGCGGCTGCTCGGGTTCGATGCGTGCGAAAACCCGGTGGCGCTTCAGCTTGGCGGCTCGGATCCGAGCGAGCTCGCGCAGGCCGCGCGCATCGGCGAGGCGTTTGGCTATGACGAGATCAATCTCAATGTCGGCTGTCCGTCCGATCGCGTGAAGGATGGCCGCTTTGGCGCCTGTCTCATGGCGGAGCCGGAGCTGGTGGCGAGGTGCGTCGATGCGATGAAGCGCGCAGTTGCCGTGCCGGTCACCGTGAAGTGCCGCATCGGGATCGACGACCAGGATCCGGAGGTGGCGCTCGATACGCTCGCGCACGCGGTGGTCGCAGCGGGTTGCGATGCGCTGATCGTGCATGCCCGGAAAGCTTGGCTCAACGGCCTGTCACCGAAGGAGAATCGCGATATTCCGCCGCTCGACTATGAGCGCGTCTATCGGCTCAAGCGCGCGATGCCTGATGTGCCCGTCATCATCAACGGCGGCATCCCAGGCATCGACGATGCGAAAGCACATCTCGAACACGTCGATGGCGTAATGCTCGGCCGCGCCGCCTATCAGGAGCCATGGCGGCTGCTCTCCGTCGATTCCGATATCTTCGGCGAGGCGGCGCCGCATGCGACCATGCAGGACGCGCTCGAAGCGATGATGCCTTATATCGAGGCGCAGCTCGCGCGCGGCACGCGGCTGCACGCCATCACACGGCATTTCGTCGGTGCATTCCACGCCGTGCCCGGCGCGCGCGCCTTCCGCCGCCATCTTGCCGAGCAGGGGGTAAAGCCGGGCGCCGGTCTCGACGTGCTGCGCGATGCGATCGCGCGCGTCGGTGTGCGTGCGCCGGCGGAGGCGGCCGCCTGACTGCCGCGACGTGAAGAGCCGGATCGCAACATCCGGCTCTTCGTCGATCGGCCTCAACGGAACAGGTCGAAGTGATAATTCACGCCGACGCGGAAGGTGTGGAATTTCGCGGCGTTCCAGTCCGGCAGGTCGTCGTGCTTGAACTCGGTGTAGAGATATTCGGCCTTGGCCGACCATTTCGGCAGGAACGCCCATTCGACGCCGCCACCCGCTGTCCAGCCCATCTTCATCTTGTTGATCGGACCGTCCTTGAATTCGCCGGCGGCAAGGCCGGCGGTCCCGAAGAACAGCAGGCGTGAATCCATCGTCGCGATGCCGGCGCGGGCGCGGCCGGTCATGTACCAGGGCAGGCTGACCGCGGCGCTGTTGAGCGCGTCGTGGTTCTTGATGTCTGCGCCTTCGAAGTCGTTCTCGATGCCGACCACGAACATCGGCGAGAGCTGGTAGTTGTAGCCGATCTGCACGCCGCCGACGGCGCCCTTGACCTTGCCGCCAGTCGCGCCAGCGAGATTGTTGAAGGCGTCGTCGCCGCTCTCGGCATAGCCGGCGTTGAAGCCCGCATAGAGACCCGTCCACGAATACACCGGCTGCGGTGCCGTATAGGCGGAGGCGGGCGCTGCATAGCGCGGCGACAGGTCGGCAGCGCAGGCGCTGCCTGCGGCGAACACAGCCGCAAAGGGCAGGGCGCACATCGTGCGGCGTAACGCGGCTCTTGCAGTCATCATTCACAATCTCCCACTTGGCCGCGTCCCTTCGGGAGCAGCGCCTGTCCAACCCCGATCCGGGACTGCGATTGTTATAAACCGACTAGGCGGTTTGTAAATAGCCCAAATGCCAGACCGCGGCGCTTTCGCGGCGCGCCAACTGAAGTCGTGGTCTGGATGGGTCACAGCCCGCGCGATCGAGCCTGTCGGCTGGCGAGCGGCGGCTCGCGTCGGCGCTCTAGTCGACCGCCATCCGCGCGCGGCGGGGGCTGCCCTGGAGCTCCGGATAGCCGGTGAGCATCAGCTTGTCGGCGCGCACGCCCCAGCTCTCCAGGCGGTCGAGGAAGCTCATGCCGAGCAGATTGGTCTTCATCTGCCCGCGCTGCACGACGAGGGCCGGCACCGATTTCTCGACGAGGTGGCCGACGGCAAGACGGTCGAGCGTGAGCCGGGCCGCCTTGGTGTGGCCGCCCGCGGTTTCGAGATCGACGTCATATTCGAGCATCTCGAGCGGCAGCCCGATCGCCTTTGCGGTTTCCCAGGTCAGCACCACGGAGGTCGCACCGGTGTCGATCACCATCGGTGCGGCGACGCCGTTGATCTTCGCGCGCAGCGCGAATTCACCGCCCTGGCCGCGCTGGATCTGCACGGCGGGTGCCGGTGTGACGGTCTGGGTGCGGAAGATGTGCGAGACCTTGTTGCTCGCGCGCGCGATCTGATCGGGATCGCCATAGGCGACGACGGCACCGGCGGTGCCGGCAAGCATGACGAGAACGAGCAGGAAGCGGATCATTGCGCACCTCCATATGCGCGCCGGCCGGTCAGGCGTGTTTCCGCGATCCCGCGATCGGCGCAAGTCCAGCTTCCGCCATGCGTGCCGGCAGCAGCGCCATGACCGAGAGCCGTTCCGCGCTTTCCATGGCGTGCCAGCGCGCGATCTCCGGCAAGGTGCGGCCGCAGCCGAAGCACAGCTTGGTCTTGGGATCGATCATGCAGACGGCGACGCACGGCGTTTCTTTGCTCATTTCGGCATAGTGAGGGATGGTCGGGCATTTCTGCAAGCATATCGTTAAGAGCCCGTGCCTGCGCTCATGATCGGTTTGTGGCGCGGCCGGCGCTTTTCGTCAGGCGCCAGGGAGCCTTCCGGCTGGAGCGGCGGAGAATCATCTGACAGCGGCGCCAGCGCGCTCATCACGCGCTCCGGCGGGAAGGTGACGATCACCTCGGTGCCGATACGCAGCTTCGATTTCAGCGTGAACGTGCCGCCATGCAGGTCGATCAGGTTCTTTGCGATCGGCAGGCCGAGGCCTGCGCCCTGTTCGGCCGACTTGATCGAGTTGGAGCCCTGGCCGAAGGAAGCGAGCACGACCGGAATCTCGTCCTCGGGGATGCCGGAGCCGGTATCCCTTACCGAGAGATATTGTCCGCCCGAAGCCGTCCAGCCGGCCTTGAGCCAGATCTCGCCGCCCTGCGGCGTGAACTTGATCGAGTTGGAGAGCAGGTTGAGCACGACCTGGCGGATCGCGCGCTCGTCGGCCCAGAGCCGCGGCATGGCCTGCTCGAATACCTCGTGGATGGTGATGCCGCGGCTGGAAGCGCGCAGCTTCATCAGATGGTGGCAGTCGGCGACGATGCCGACCAGCGACACGGCTTCCTCGTTCAGCTCGTAACGGCCGGCCTCGATCCGCGACAGATCGAGAATCTCGTTGATGAGGTTGAGCAGGTGCACGCCGGAATTGTGGATGTCCGCCGAGTACTCCTTGTAGACCGGCACGGCATGCGCGCCAAAAATCTCGCTCTTCATCACCTCGGAGAAGCCGAGGATCGCGTTCAGCGGCGTGCGCAGCTCGTGGCTCATCTGCGCGAGGAAGCGCGACTTGGCGACATTGGCGGATTCGGCGCGGTGGCGCGCCTCGTCCGAGATCGCCTTGGCCTGCTCCAGTTCGCCGATCAGCGCGTCCTTCTCGGCGCGCGCCTCGAGCGTGGCGAAGGTCGAGGAATGCAGGCGATGCGCAAGCAGCACGAAATAGCCTTCGGCGGCGAGCGCGAGTGCGGCCAGGATGTAATTGTCCAGCGAGCCGGTCACCGCAAAGCTCAGCGCCATGGCGACTGCGACCGGTGCGGTGGCGGCAAGGGCGGCGATCGGCAGATTGGCGGCGAGCATGCTCGATACTGCGATCACCAGCAGCATCAGGAACATCATCAGCGTTTCCGTGACCATGTCGAGCACGGGATGGATCAGGATCGCCATCCAGCACAGGCCGTAGAGCAGGTCGAGCACGACGAAGCGTGTTCGCCACGCGCGCGTCGCCGCGGGCGAGGCGGGCTCGGTCAGGAACCGGCGGCAGCTGCGGATCATCGCGCCGTGGATGCAGAGCATGCCGGCGGTCCAGGCCGCGGCCGGGATCGGCTGCATCCACAGTCCGAACAGCACGCCGGTCGCAACCACCAGCAGCATCACGACATAGGAGGCCGACAGCCGCGTCTGGGCATATTGGCGCAGCATCTCGGCGTCGAACGCCGGCCGGGTTCCACTGGTCGACGTTAACTTATCGCGCGCCTCGCGCACCCGCTGCGCCGCAGCCCTTCGGCTGCTCGCCGATGGAGCGCTTACCGGCTCGGCCGGAAGCTGCACAACCTCAGGCTTTTCAGCGGGGTTACTCATCAAGCAACACGATTCCTGCCCACGCCGGACGCGGGCCTTCTGCATTGTCTATCTCTGGCAAGAAATCCTTAAGAGCTGACTTAAGGAGCTAAAGAATTACGTTAACCGGGCGTTAATCTGGAGCCGGTCCGAACCGCTCAATGCAGCGCCGCGTACTGCGCGATGTACACCACCGCACCGGCCAGATAGCCGGCGAGCGCGGGGCCAGCGATGCGGCGGGCATACCAGAGGAACTCGATCCGCTCGAGCCCCATCGCGGCAACGCCCGCGGCCGAGCCGATGATCAGGATCGAGCCGCCGGTCCCGGCGCAATAGGCGATGAACTCCCAGATGAAGCTGTCCGGCGGATAATGCGCGAGGTCGTACATGCCCATGGTCGCGGCAACCAGCGGCACGTTGTCGATGATGGCGCTGAGCAGGCCGAGCACGACGACGATGACGTCCTGTCGGCCGAGCGTGGCGTCGAGCCATTTGGCCAGCATCGAGAGCAGGCCGGCATGGTCGAGGCAGGCGACCGCGAGCAGGATGCCGACGAAGAACACGATCGAGGTCATGTCGATCCGTCCCAGCGCATGCACCAGCGTGAGGGGCTGGCGCACATGCTCGTCCTTGTGCCGGTGCACGATCTCGCCGACCAGCCAGAGCACGCCGAGCCCGAACAGGATGCCCATGAAGGGCGCCAGATGCGTCACCGCCTTGAACACTGGCACCGCGATCAGGGTGCCGAGCCCGAGATAGAACATCAGGTTGCGCTCGAACCGGTCGACAGCCAGCAGCCCGGTGTCCTTCGACGGCGGCGCGATGGTCTTGCCCTTGAGCGAGAAGCTGATGAAGGCGAGCGGCACGAGCAGATTGAGGAGCGAGGGCAGGAACACCGCGCTCATGATCTTCAGCGGCGAGATCTGCCCGCCGATCCAGAGCATGGTCGTGGTGACGTCGCCGATCACGGTCCAGGCGCCGCCGGCATTGGCGGCAATGACGATGAGGGAGGCGAACAGCAGGCGGTCGTCGCGACGGGCGATCAGCTTCTGGATCAGCGAGATCATGACGATGGTGGTCGTCAGATTGTCCAGGATCGCGCTCAGGAAGAACGTCACGAAGCCGATCAGCCAGATCAGCACCACCTGGCTGGTGGTGCGGATCAGCGAGGTGATGACCTCGAAACCATCATGGGCGTCGATCACCTCGACGATGGTCATGGCGCCGATCAGGAAGAAAACGATCTGCGCGGTGGAGCCGACGGACTCGTCGAGCTGGCGGCCGACCAGCGCGTGGTCGCCCGTCGCGATCGCGTAGACACTCCAGAGCAGGCCCGCACCGAGCAGCGCGGAAGCGCTCTTGTTGACGCGAAGCGGGTGCTCGAGCGCGATCGCCGCATAGGCCAGGACGAAGATGGCGGCGATCGCGATCAGCAAGGTCGTTCAGATGGTCAGGTGTCAGCGGTTGAGGCGCGCGAGCAGGCTGGACGTATCCCAACGCTTGCCGCCCATCTTCTCGACTTCGGCGTAGAACTGGTCGACCAGCGCGGTCACCGGCAGGGTGGCGCCGTTGCGGCGGGCTTCGGCCAGCGAGATCGATAAGTCCTTGCGCATCCATTCGACCGCGAAGCCGAAATCGTACTTGCCCTCGTTCATGGTCTTGTAGCGGTTCTCCATCTGCCACGACTGCGCCGCCCCCTTGGAGATGGTCTCGATTACCGCGGCGACGTCGAGGCCACTCTTCTTGGCGAAGTGAATACCCTCGGAGAGGCCTTGCACGAGGCCGGCGATGCAGATCTGGTTGACCATCTTGGTCAGCTGGCCGGAGCCGGCGGGCCCGAGCAGTTTGCACATCCGCGCATAGGCGCCTGTGATCACCGGCTCAGCGCCGGCATAGGCGTCCTCGGCGCCGCCGCACATCACCGTCAGCACGCCGTTCTCGGCACCGGCCTGGCCGCCGGAGACCGGGGCGTCGATGAACTTGAAGCCGGCCTTGGTGGCGGCCGCGTCGAGCTCGCGCGCGACTTCGGCGGAGGCGGTGGTGTGGTCGACGAAAGTCGCACCCTTCTTCATGCCGGCGAAGGCACCGTCGGGGCCGATCGTGACCGCGCGCAGGTCATTGTCGTTGCCGACGCAGCACATCACGAAATCCTGGCCCTCGGCGGCGGCCTTCGGGGTCGCCGCGGTCTTGCCGCCGAACTTGTCCGCCCATTCCTTCGCCTTGGCCGCGGTGCGGTTGTAGACGGTGACCTCATGGCCCCCTTTTTTCACGAGGTGTCCGGCCATGGGGAAGCCCATCACGCCGAGACCGAGGAAAGCGACTTTAGCCATGTGTGGTACCTTGTCCGTAGTTTGGGTTTTACGGTTCTTGCCGGGCGGGGCGCGCCGGGTTCCGCCGTGAAGGCGGATCGGGGCGCACCATAAACCCTTGAGGGCGGAGGGCAACGGCTTCGTTTGGCGGCCCCCTGTGCTAGGATGGCGGGACTAAAGGACTTCAAAAAAAGGGAGCGAAAGCATGGGCGGCGTGAGCGTTGGCGTCCTCGATCATTTCAACATCCGGACCCGTAATCTGGCCGAGACGGTGCGCTTCTACGAGGATGTGCTGGGCCTGGAAAAAGGCGCCCGGCCGAATTTCGCCTTCCCGGGTGCCTGGATGTACAGCGAGGGCAAGCCGGTGGTGCACCTCGTCGATATTTCTCCGACCTCGGAGCCACAAAAGCCGGATTCCGGCGTTGTCCACCACGTCGCCTTCGTCAGCCGCGGTTTTGACGGCATGAAGCAGCGGCTGACGTCCAAAGGGATGAAATTCGACTCCCGCCAGGTGCCCGGCGGCGACCTCTGGCAGATCTTCGTGCACGACCCCAACGGGGTGATGATCGAGCTGAATTACGAGGCAGCCCTGGAGCAGGGGGCGGCGCCCGCCGAGATGGCTGACGATATCGGCAGGCAGTAGCCTTTTGGGCGTTTCCGCTCTAATGGGGCACATCCTGGACTCAAGGAGATGCGCTTTGAGCGTGACGCAGCAACAGGTTCTCGACAGCCTCGCCCGGATCAAATCGCCGCGCGGGGTCGCGCTTCCCAATGCCAATGTGCTGAGCGCGATCAGCGCCTCTGACGGCAAGGTGTTCTTCTCGATCAATGTCGATGCCGCGGAGGCGCGGGCCTGGGAGGCCGTCCGGGCCGAGGCCGAGGCCGCCGTGCGCGCCATTCCCGGCGCCACCACCGTGATGGTGGCGCTGACCGCCGAGCGCAAGCCGGGCTCTGCACCTCCGCCGCCGCCCACGCCAAGCCGCGGCACGCCGGGCGTGCAGCCGGTCCATGCCCACAAGCCGCCGCAGGGCGGTGGGTCGCCGATGGCGCGGCAATCGGAGATTCCGGGCGTCGCCGCCGTGATCGCGGTCGCCTCGGGCAAGGGCGGCGTCGGCAAGTCCACCACCGCGCTCAATCTGGCGCTGGGCCTGCGCGATCTCGGCCTCAAGGTCGGGCTTCTGGATGCCGACATCTACGGCCCCTCGGTGCCGCGGCTGACGGGCCTGCGCGACAAGCCGGAGCTGGATGGCGAGCGCAAGATGATTCCGCTCCGGCGCTTCGGCCTCGCGATCATGTCGATCGGCTTCCTGGTGGAGGAAGAGACCGCGATGATCTGGCGCGGTCCGATGGTGATGTCGGCGGTCACGCAGATGCTGCGCGACGTCGCATGGGGTAGCCTCGACGTGCTCGTCGTCGACATGCCGCCGGGCACCGGCGATGCCCAGCTCACGCTGGCGCAGAACGTGCCGCTGAAGGGCGCCGTGATCGTCTCGACCCCGCAGGACCTGTCGCTGATCGACGCGCGGCGGGGGCTTGCGATGTTCCGCAAGGTCAACGTGCCCGTGCTCGGCATCGTCGAGAACATGAGCTACTTCCAGTGCCCGCATTGCGGCACGAAATCCGACATCTTCGGCCATGGCGGAGCGCGCCACGAGGCCGAGAAGCTCGGAGTCCCGTTCCTGGGCGAGATCCCGCTGCACATGGCGATTCGCGCTACCTCGGACGCCGGCAATCCCGTCGTCGACAGCGAGCCGGACGGCCCCCATGCGGCGATCTACCGCGCCATTGCGGGCCAGGTTCGGGACCAGCTCAAGGGCGCCATCGCGGCGGCCTGAGCGGGGCGACGCCAATCCATTGGGGACATGCGACTTTCGTAGAGCCCCGTCATGCCAATGTCGCGTTCCGCAGGCGGGGCTTCCGTGTTAAACGCCCACGGCAGTCAAGCCCCATCGGTTCGACGCGGCCCAAGCGCGTCGCCGGAATGAGCGGCGGCAAAGAGGAAGTTCGGGGGAACGCCCCAGCAAGGAGAGACCTGAAAATGAAGCGTCGTGATTTCCTGAAAGTGTCGGCAGCAGGCGCGGCGGCGACAGCCGCGGTGGCCTCGCCGGCGATCGCTCAATCATCGCCCGAGATCAAGTGGCGCCTGACCTCGAGCTTCCCGAAGTCGCTCGATACGATCTATGGCGGTGCCGAGCAGGTGGCGAAGTACGTCGCCGAAATGACCGACAACAAATTCCAGATCCAGGTGTTCGCGGCCGGCGAAATCGTCCCCGGCCTCCAGGCGCTCGATGCGACCTCGAACGGCACGGTCGAGATGTGCCACACCGTGTCGTACTACTATGTCGGCAAGGATCCGACCTTCGCGATCTTCGCCTCGGTGCCCTTCGGCCTCAACGCGCGCCAGCAGAATTCGTGGCTGTACCAGGGCGGCGGCAACGAGCTCGCCAACGAGTTCTTCAAGAAGTCGAACGTGATTGGCCACCCCTGCGGCAACACCGGCACCCAGATGGGCGGCTGGTTCCGCAAGGAGATCAAGACGGTTGCCGATCTCTCCGGCCTGAAATTCCGCATCGGCGGCATCGCCGGCCAGGTGCTTCAGAAAGTCGGCGTCGTGCCGCAGCAGCTCGCCGGCGGCGACATCTATCCGGCGCTGGAGAAGGGCACCATCGACGCCGCCGAGTGGGTCGGCCCCTATGATGACGAGAAGCTCGGCTTCGCCAAGGTCGCCAAGTACTACTACTATCCGGGCTTCTGGGAAGGCGGTCCGACCGTCCACGCCTTCACCAACCTGGACAAGTGGAATTCGCTGCCGAAGAACTACCAGGCGATCCTCACCAACGCGATGGCCAATGCCAACAGCTGGATGGCCGCGCGTTACGACATGCAGAACCCGTCGGCGCTGAAGCGTCTGGTGGCCGGCGGCACGCAGCTTCGTCCCTTCACCAACGAGGTCCTCGAAGCCTGCCTCAAGGCGACCAACGAGCTGTGGGGCGAGATCTCGGCCAAGAACGCCGACTTCAAGAAGTCGATCGACGCCATGCAGGCCTACCGCTCCGATGAATATCTGTGGTGGCAGGTTGCCGAGTACACCTACGACAGCTTCATGATCCGCTCGCGCACCCGCGGCTGATCTTCGAAGAAGTCGCAAGATCGGAAAGCCCGGCCTCCAGACGAGGCCGGGCTTTTTCTTTGCTGGTGCATCCAGGGTCAGAAACAAAAAATGTCTAAAACAACCCCATGCATAGTAGAAGTGGGGCCGGGGCGCCTTGCTCGGTGGATGCTGCCAACAGTTTGACGGGGCGGGGCAAATCAGCGGGACAGAGCAATCATGGAGCAGCCGGTGCCGACGGGGCGATTTGCCCGACGGCGACCGGAACGACATCGTCATTTGGCGCGCATCGGCCCCCCCGTCATTGCGAGCGCAGCTTGGCCCCGCCGCATTGCATTCGCGGCACTGGCTGCGCTCTGCGAAGCCGCTTGATTCGTCGGGCAAAACAGTGCCAGAAAGCGATCATCGCAGAATCCGAAATTTGTCCGATGATCCCTGGAGTGACGATCGCGGATCGCGTTGGGGGCTTGCCATGATGACGCATGCAAGGCTGCTTGGAATCGTTGTCGCTGTAACGTGGCTCGGGTGGTCTGCGGCATCGGCGGCCGGCGGTATGTCGAAAGATATTTGGAAGGGGGCCTGGAAATTCGAGATCGATCGCCAGGATAGGCCGTACCTCGGCTATTACGACACCAGGGGCAAGACAGTATTTCGCATCGGCTGCGGCGCGCATTTCGAGATGGATGCGGTCTATCCGGGGGAAGCGCCGAAACAGGACCACACCAAGGCCTCGATCACGATCGCCAACGGCAAGACGCAGATGGATTTCGCCGGCTTCACCTACGCCGGTCCCGAGTCCTTCCCGCCGAACACCACAATGTTCAACCAGCCGGACCTCGGCTATCCCGAGCTTGCAGAAGACAAATGGCGCGCGCTGGAAAATCGCGTCTTCAATCTTCTGGACTCCGGGCAGCCGCTGACGATCTCGGCCGAGGGCAAAAGCTACGTGCTGCCGCCGGTCGAGCTGCCGCGCTGGCGGCCGCGCTTCCAGAAAATCTGCTGACGCGCCCTCCGCTCGCGCACCCGCGGCTGACGATGATCCAAGCGCTACGCCTTAAGTCGCACGCCGCAAGACTCGCGCCTCCGGAGGAGGCCAGGCTTTTTCTCTGCCGCAGTGCGATGACGATGGAATTCCGTTGGGCCTTGCGTCATGCTGGCCCCAAGCCTCGGCAAGAAGGCTTCACAATCAGATCCATCAGGGCAGGAAATCATGAAGAGAAGAGACTTCATCAAGGTCACAGGACTTGGTGCGGCCGGCGCCGCCACGCTCGCCGCTCCCGCGATCGCGCAGTCGATGCCGGAAATCAAATGGCGCATGCCGACGAGCTGGCCGAAATCGCTCGACACGCTCTTTGGCGGCGCCGAGATGATGTGCAAGATGGTTGCGGAAGCCACCGACAACAAATTCCAGATCCAGATCTTCGCGGCCGGCGAGATCGTGCCGGGCCTCCAGGTACTCGACGCCGTGCAGAACGCCACCTGCGAGATCGGCCACACCGCCTCGTACTATTATTTCGGCAAGGACCCGACCTTCACCTTCGGCTCGGCGGTGCCGTTCGGGCCCAACATGCGCATCAACCAGGCCTGGTACATGCAGGGCGGGGGACGGGAAGTCCTCAACGAATTCTACAAGAGCTACAACGTCGTCTCGCTGCTTGCGGGCAACACCGGCTGCCAGATGGGCGGCTGGTTCAGGAAAGAGGTCAACACGCCCGAGGATCTCAAGGGCATGAAATTCCGCATCGGCGGCTTTGCCGGCCGCGTGCTCCAGAAGCTCGGCGTGGTGCCGCAGCAGCTCGCCGGCGGCGACATCTATCCGGCGCTGGAGAAGGGCACCATCGACGCCGCCGAATGGGTCGGCCCCTACGATGATGAGAAGCTCGGCTTCTACAAGATCGCGCCGCACTACTACTATCCGGGCTGGTGGGAGGGCGGGCCGATGCTGCTGGCCTTCGTCAATCTCGACAAGTGGAATGCGCTGCCGAAGTACTATCAAAGCGTGCTGGAGCAGGCCGGCCACTACGCCAACAATTACATGATGGCACGCTACGACACAGCCAATCCGCTCGCATTGAAGAAGCTGCTCGCCAACGGCGCCAAGCTGCACGCCTTCTCGCCGCCGATCATGGAGGCCTGCTACAAGGCCGCGAAGGAGCTGCACGCCGAAGTCGGTGCGACCAACGCCAACTTCAAGAAGGTCCACGACTCTCTCGCCAAGTTCACCGGCGATGGCTACGCCTGGTTCCAGGTCGCGGAAGTCGGCTACGACATCTTCATGGCGCGGCGGTCGCAGAGCTGATCGCGACTTCTGTCGCATGCAGCGCCCCGGAGCGAAGGCTGCGGGGCGTTGCGGTCGCAGCTCTGGAGGTGACAGACTCAAAACATGAAAGACGGCCCATGCTCAATGGACGAGGGGACATGGCAAGAGCTCCGTGGATGCTGCCAACAGCCTGATGCGTCAGGACAAATCAGCTGAAGCAGGCGATGGTCGCGGAGCCGGGGTCCGTGCCGCGTTTTGAGAGCCAGGTCAGGATCAGCCACGGGCAGTCGCACCGATGGATGGCGCTGCCGTTCTTTGAAACGGCAGTTCCGCTGCTTGTCGTGATGGGATTCGCAGCTTGGTCTGACGCTGGTGATCGAGCGCGCGTTCTGAAGTCGCTACGCGCATGTTCGAAGCGTCGAGGTCGGTCTAATCCCCGATGTCATACTGCTTGCTGAGGTGATCGCCGATCTGGACCAGCATGGCGACACATTCGGGGTAGCCGGGTCGATCGGACGTGGCCTGATCCGCGTCGGCGCGAAACTCCCAGGAGGCGCCGTCGCGAACGATGGAAATCGCCATTCCATCAGGGCAGTCGGCGTGGACCTTCAACTCGGCCCTCGCCATTGCGATCAGTTCGCCTTCAGTCTTGACCGGCCTGCTCATGAAGCTCGTCCCTCCGTCCTGGAACAGAAATTTGCCCATATCCGGCAAATTAGCAAACAAGTCCTGGATAGTAACTGATCCATATCATCGGGATCAGGCGCTCACCGGCGGTGGGCTCGGGTTTGGAATCCGATCCTACCCGCGTGCGTGGTGGATGACCGTCGAAGGCCTGAAAGCGGCAATGCCGTCTCGTTGCGCTCCACCGGCCGGCATCGCGGCTTTATCAGGACACTTCTGATCGGCTTACGTGAGCCTGACAGGAAGGCCCGCCGCGTGTTTTTTCGCTGGCCGAGGCGTCCGGAATGGTGGAAGAGAGCGATGATGCGGCCCTGGCCGTAACCTTGGCCGTAAGATGACTCCGGAACATCCGGCGGGACTGAGATGCGCCTTCTGATCGTCGAAGACAATGCCGAGCTGTCGCGGCTGGTGGCCGCCGGGCTGTCGGCGGCCGGCTACGAGAGCGACATCGTGAGCAGCGCGGCCGAGGCGCGCGAGGCGGTCGGCAGCGTCAGCTATGCCGCGATGATCCTCGACCTCGGCCTTCCCGACGGCGACGGCCTGTCGGTGCTGCGCGAGCTGCGCCGGCAGATGGAGCCGCTGCCGGTGCTGGTGCTGACCGCGCGCGGCGGCTTGCAGGATCGCGTCAACGGCCTGCGCAGCGGCGCCGACGACTATCTCGCAAAGCCGTTCGCGATGGAGGAGCTGGTGGCACGGCTGGAGGCGATCCTGCGCCGGCCGGGCCAGCTGCTCGGCCGCTCGCTGCGGTTGGCCAACCTCGTCTACGACACCGAGAGCCGCCAGATCTTCATCGACGACCAGCCGCGGATCATCTCCGCGCGCGAGGCCTCGGTGCTCGAGATCCTGCTGCGCCGGCAGGGGCGGGTGGTGCCGAAGAAGAACGTCGAGGATCACATCTTCGGACTCGAGGGCGAGGTCGCCTCCAACGCCGTCGAGGTCTACGTCTCGCGGCTGCGCAAGCAGCTCACCGAACACGGCGCCAAGGTCGTGATCCACACCATCCGCGGCGTCGGCTATCTCATGGCCGAGGAGAAATAGCGTGTCCGCCGCCCGGTCATTCACCAGGCCGACGTTCAAATCGCTGATCTCGCGCATCGTGTTCCTCCACATCGTGGCGGTCGCGGTGGTTGCGATCTTCCTGCCGCTGGTGCTGTTCTGGCTGCTCAACTCGGAGGTCGACCAGCTGCATCGCGATGCCATGCGCGCCCAGGCCGAGGTGCTCGCCGAGCGCATCGTCCCGCAGGCGGACGGCACGTTGACGTTCAATCTGCCCGACAGTCTGAGGGGCCTCTATTCGGAAGCCTATGGCCGCTACCAGTACGACATTCGCGATGCCGACGGACGCGTGCTGTTCTCGTCGCGGCGAAAGACCGGCGATACTGCCCCACCACGCTTGTCCGAGACGATTTCCGGTGCCGGCGTGAGCCGCGTGATCGAGGGCAGGACGGTGCGCATCCGCGTCGCCGAGGATCTTTCGCATCGCGACGTCATCATCGACGACATCATCTCGAACTTCTTCCGGCGGGTCGGGTGGATCACCATCCCGATCCTGCTGATCCTGCTCGCCACCGACATCATCATCTTCCGTCGTGCGGTCGCGCCGCTGTGGAAGGCCTCGGAGGAGGCCAGCAATATCGGCCCGGCGCGCACCGACATCCGCCTGCCGACGGAGCAGATCCCGCGCGAGATCATGCCGCTCGTCACCGCCGTGAACCAGGCGCTCGATCGCCTCGAGGACGGCTTTCGCGTGCAACGCCAGTTCACCGCGGACGCCGCGCATCAATTGCGTACGCCGCTTGCGATCCTGCGCACGCGGATCGAGACGCTCGGCGACCGCGAAGCAAGGCAGGCGCTGCACGCCGACATCGAGAGCATGAGCCGCATCGTCGCCCAACTGCTGGAGATCGCCGAGCTCGACACGCTGGTGCTCGATCCCGGCGAGACCGCCGACCTGCGCGCCGTCTGCACCGAGGTGGTCGGCGCGATCGCGCCGTTCGCGCTCGCCCAGCACAAGGACATCGCACTCAGGGGCACCGACGCGCCGGTGATGGTCCACGGCAATTCCGAGATGCTCCAGCGCGCGATCTTCAACCTCGCCGAAAACGCCATCAAGTTCACCGCAAAGGATACGTCCGTCGATGTCGAGGTCGGTGACGACGGTGTAGTGCGCGTGCGCGATTGCGGTCCCGGCATCGCGGACGCCGAGCGCGAGCTGATCTTCCAGCGCTTCTGGCGCGCCGACCGCCAGCGCAGCGACGGCGCCGGTCTGGGGCTCTCGATCGTGCGCGGCGTGGCGGAGGACCATGACGCGACGGTGGCGGTGGAGAACCTTCCCGGTGGCGGCGCGGAGTTCACGCTGCGGTTTCGGCTGGCGGAGAGGGCAGGCGGCCCCTCTCCCCTCATATCCGCCGAAGCCTTGGCGAAGGCGGATGTGGGAGAGGGTGGCATAGGCGGCCTTCGGCCGCCGTCCTCATAACGCCGATGCTTTGCATCGGCGTCCACTTTAGGGCGGCCGCTATTTCAGCTTACCCGTGGACAGGTCCATGATCATGCGCGTGGCCAGATAAAGCCGCGGCACGATGCTGTTGATCTGCACATATTCGGCATCGTTGGAGTGCGCGCCGAAGCCCGACAGGCCCATGCCTTCCACCACGGCTCCGCTGGTCTTGAGCGCGGCAAACGCGGCGTCGGTGCCGCCGCCGGTCGCCTTCTCGTCGACCTTGAGGGACAGTCCGATCTCCCCATAGATCGTCTTGCCGTAGGCCGCGACGCGGCGCGAGGCGTCGTTGGCTTCCAACGGCGGACGACGCACCTCGAATTTCAGCTCGACCCTGGAGTCGGGCAGCAGGCGATTCTTGATCTTCTCCTGCAGCGCCTTCTGCAACTCGTCGAAATCGGCGACCTTGAGCGCACGCGCATCGGCCTGGGCCGTGGCGTCGGCCGGGATGACGTTGCGGTTGGTGCCGGCCTTGGAGACCGTCCAGTTCAGCTTCAGGCCCTGCTCTGGCTTGGACAGGTCCTTCATCTGCAGCACCTGGTGCGAGAGCTCGTACAGCGCGTTGACGCCGCCCTCGGGCCGCGCGCCCGCGTGCGAGGACTTGCCCTGCACCGTGAGATAGGCCGAGCCGATGCCACTGGTGGCGAGGCGCAGCGTGCCGTCGGTGCCGCCGCCTTCGAACGAGAACACCACGTCCTGATCCGCGGCGAATTTGGCGATGGTGCTGCGCCAGCCGGGCGAGGAGATCTCCTCGTCCCCATTGGTGAGCACCGTGAGCGTGCCGTAATCCTTGAAGTTGAGTTTCTGGAGCATCGCCACGGTATGGAGAATGAGCGCGACGCCCTGCTTGTCGTCGGCAATGCCGAGGCCGTAGGCCTTGTCACCGTCGACGCGGAACGGTTGGTCCTTCAGCATGCCCTTCAGGTACACCGTGTCCATGTGGGCGATCAGCATGATCTTCTTGCTGCCGGTGCCCTTGAACACGGCGTGCACGGCCGGGCCGATTGTCTCGGGCGTGTCGTCGAGGCGATAGATGTCGGTGGGGTACAAAATCTCCACTGTGCCGCCGAGCTGCTTGAGCTGGCCGGCAACGCGCTCGGCAATCTTTTCCAGGCCGTCGATGTCCTTGCTGCCCGATTCGATGCCGACGAGATCGCGCAGCGTGTCGAGCAGCGGCTGCTGCTCCTTTTGCGCCAATGCATGGACATCGGTCATCGGTTCCGCATGCGCAAACGTTGCGGCACATGCCAGCCAGAGCGATGCGATCAAGGGAGTGAACGACGGAGCAGGGTGCGATCGGGACATGCGCGGCGGTCCATCAGTTGGAGGATGGCCCGGTATGCCCGTGTTTGCGGCGCGTGTCACGTGCGCGGACGCGCGCGTCAAGAACCGCCGAGGCGGAACATGACGGCGATGGTCATGGCCGCTACTTCTGCGGCGGTCCGAGATCCAGCGGCGGCAGCTCGATCTGCGGCACCTCGATCCTGACTTTGTCGAGATCGACGTTGAGAGGCTTGTCGAGCAGGCCCGTCACGGTGATCGGGAAGATGATCACGAGCATCACCATGATCAGCTGGAGGCCGATCCAGGGCATCGCGCCCCAGTAGATGTCGGAGCTCTTCACTTCCTTCGGCGCCACGCCGCGCAGGTAGAACAGCGCAAAGCCGAACGGCGGATGCAGGAACGAGGTCTGCATGTTCACGCAGAGCATCACGCCGAACCAGATCAGCGCCGCGTCCGGTCCCACCACGGGGGCGAGGATCTTCTGCGCGATCGGCGCGATCATCGGCAGGATGATGAAGGCGATCTCGAAGAAGTCGAGGAAGAAGGCCAGGAAGAAGATGAAGAGGTTGATGAAGATCAGGAAGCCCCAGACGCCGCCGGGCAGCGAGGTCAGGAGGTGCTCGAGCCAGACGCCGCCGGAGACGCCGAGGAACACCACGGAGAAGCAGGTCGAGCCGATCAGGATGAAGGTGACCATGCAGGTGAGGCGCATGGTGGACTGGTAGCCCTGCGTGATCAGGTCGCGCAGGTCGGGGATGCGCGCGGCCCGGATGCAGATCCACGCCACCGCCAGATAGGTAAGGGCGAAGGCGAGCTTGAAGATCAAATTCTCGCTCATCATCATCGCGACGATGGTGCCGACGCCGGCGGCGATCACGCCTGTTATCAGGATCTTGCGGTCGGTCGAGGTGAAGTCCTTGTGGTGGATCGCGGCGAGCACGATGG
Organism: Bradyrhizobium sp. B025; assembly: GCF_042257955.1. Lineage (NCBI taxonomy): Bacteria > Pseudomonadati > Pseudomonadota > Alphaproteobacteria > Hyphomicrobiales > Nitrobacteraceae > Bradyrhizobium > Bradyrhizobium sp. B025. Next base: position 3,486,828 of record NZ_CP170150.1, read on the forward strand.
CGCCGACGGCACCCATCGCGCCGGCTTCGGTCGGCGTGGCAAGGCCCATCATCATGGTGCCGAGCACGACGAAGATCAGCACGGCCGAGGGGATGATCCCCATCAGGCACTTCTTCCACAGCGGCCAGCCGGTCAGCGTGCGCGCCTCCTTCGGCACCGGCGGCACGTGGCCCGGCTTGATCAGGCCGAGGATGAACGTGTAGCCGGCGAACAGCATGATCTGGAACACCGAGGGGCCCCAGGCGCCGAGATACATGTCACCGACCGACTTGCCGAGCTGGTCGGCGAGCACGATCAGCACCAGCGAGGGCGGCACCAGCTGCGTGATCGTGCCGGAGGCGGCGAGCACGCCGGTGATGTAGCGCATGTTGTAGCCGTAGCGGATCATCACCGGCATCGAGATCAGCGCCATGGCGATCACCTGCGCGGCCACCGTGCCGGTGATGGCGCCGAGGATGAAGCCGACGATGATGACCGAATAGCCGAGGCCGCCGCGGATCGGGCCGAACAGCTGGCCCATCGAATCCAGCATGTCCTCGGCCAGCCCGCATCTCTCCAATATGGCGCCCATGAAGGTGAAGAACGGGATCGCGAGCAGCAGCTCGTTGGAGAGCACGCTGCCGAACACGCGCCCGGGAATCGCCTGAAGGAAGTTGAGATCGAAGAAGCCGAGATGGATGGCGAGGAAGCCGAAGGAAAGGCCGACGGCCGCCAGCGTGAAGGCGACGGGGAAGCCGATCAGCATCGCCAGAACCAGGCCGCCGAACATCAACGGCGGCATCATCTCCAGCGTAATCATTGGGTCGGCCTCTCGTACTTGGCGTCGATCGTCACATAGCCCTGGAGAGCCGCGATACGCTTGATGACCTCGGAAACACCCTGGAGCGCCAGCATCACGAAGCCGGCGGGGATCACGAACTTGATCGGCCAGCGGATCAGGCCGCCGGCATTGGCCGACGTCTCGCCGACGCTATAGGCCTGCATGAAGAACGGCCAGGACAGATAGGCGAGCAGGAGACAGGAGGGAATCAGGAAGAACAGCGTGCCGATCATGTCGAGCCAGAGCTGGCCGCGCTCGGACAGGGTCAGGTAGAAGATCTCGACCCGCACATGCTCATTGCGCTTGAAGGTGTAGGCCGAGCCGAACATCACGAGGATGGCGAACATGTACCATTGCAGCTCGAGCCAGCCGTTCGACGAGTCGTTGAAGGCGTAGCGGATCATGGCGTTGGCCGCGCTGACCAGGCACGCCAGGAGCACGAGCAGGTTACAGACGTACCCAATCTTTTCGTTGAGGGCGTCGATGGCGTTGCTCAGCGCCAGCAATGGACGCATCTTACTTTCTCTCCGTCGCGGCCTTACATTTCACGGAAGGCTTCAGCACGCATCGCTCGGCTCGCGTGCAAGATGCACACGACCGCACGGATTGTATTCCGGAGCGATTGCGGCGTCAGTCCTCCCCTCGTGCCTTGCCGTCTTGACCGCGACCGCCAACGGGCGGGCCGGCTTATTGTTGCCGGGCAAGCAAAGGCGGTCGCACCAAATCAGTGGCGTCACGTGCCGTCAATTGGAAAATGGACAAATTGACGCGCCGTCAAAAGCTTAGGTTAGCGGAGCGGGGCCGATCCTCAGCCGCCGGTGACGCTCATGTGCCTGGAGACGCTGGGGCGGTTGTGGCGGCGGTCGATGATGAAATCGTGGCCCTTGGGCTTCAGCCCGATGGCGCGGTCGATCGCATCCGCAAGCAGCATGTCGTCGTCCGATGCACGCAGAGGTTTGCGCAAATCGGAGGCATCCTCGTGGCCGAGGCAGGTGTGCAGCGTGCCGGTGCAGGTGATGCGCACCCGGTTGCAGGATTCGCAGAAATTATGGGTCATCGGCGTGATGAAGCCGAGCTTGCCGCCGGTCTCGGCGACGCTGACATAGCGCGCCGGGCCGCCGGTGCTCTCGGCCAGGTCCGTCAGCGTGAATTGCTGGGCGAGGCGTGCGCGCACCAGCGACAACGGCAGATACTGGTCGATCCGGCCTGCGCCGATCTCGCCCATCGGCATGACCTCGATCAGCGTCAGGCCCATGTTCTTGCCGTGGGCCCAGCGCATCAGCGAAGGCAGCTCGTCCTCGTTGAGGTTCTTCAGCGCCACCGCGTTGATCTTCACGGCGAGCCCCGCGGCACGCGCGGCCTCGATGCCTTCCAGCACCTTGTCGATCTCGCCCCAGCGGGTGATCTCGCGAAACTTCTTGGGATCGAGCGTGTCGAGCGAGACGTTGATGCGGCGGACGCCGCAATCGGCGAGCTCCCGGGCATACTTTGCCAGCTGCGTGCCATTGGTGGTCAGCGTCAGCTCGCTCAAGGCGCCGCTCGACAGATGACGCGACAGCGAGCGCACCAGCGTCATCACGTTGCGGCGGACCAGCGGCTCGCCGCCGGTGAGTCGCAGCTTCTTGACGCCCTTGGCGATGAAGGCCGAGCAGAGCCGGTCGAGCTCCTCCAGCGTCAACAGGTCCGCCTTGGGCAGGAACGTCATGTCTTCCGACATGCAGTAGAAACAGCGCAGGTCGCAGCGATCCGTGACGGAAACCCGCAAATAGCTGATGGTCCGCCCGAACGGATCGGTCATGGCGCTGGACAGCGCTGCGCGGGGGTTCGCGGAAGATCCGTTCATACCAAATGCCTTGTCACTTACGGCGACGGGCGCACCTTTGCTTCAACGGTGCTCTGAATGCAATCTAAGCATCGGACGCGGCTAGGACAATCGGGTGGTATACGTAACTCAGCCCTTGGATCAGCGCTTGCTCGCGTTCGGATCGGGGAACGGCGAGCCGGCGGCGGCCGGTTCGGCTGCCGCGGGCGCGGCTGCGACCGGTTTCGGCTTCTTCGGCCGGTGCGCTTTCCTCACCGGCTTGGGCGGCACCGCCGGCTGGAGTTCCGCAAACACCGGATTCGGATCGGTGGTGACCGAGGCGGGCGTGGTGAGATCGCCGGGGTTCTTGACGATGTTCACCGGGACGCTCGCCGGCTGGTACTTGGGCAACGCGAAGGCGACCGTGAACGGCGCGTCCGGGGCGGGAACCGAGACCGAGCAGGGGGTCTTGCAGCCCGGACCGAGCGAGGTCGAGGCATCAGCCCCCGGGGGATTGGATTCGAGCCGGACCTGAATGGTCGGGGGCGCCGATTTGAACATGTCCCAGGACATCGAGGAGCAGCCACCAAGACTTGTTGCCCCCAGGAGGCTCGCTCCCGCTAGCGCAATCGCGATCACACGACGCATCAACCACCCACTTCTACTGCGACGAACCGCCACATCCCGGGCGGACCTTAGGGACGTCGCTGAGGGCAGGCAACCGGCGCGCCGCGCATAGTCAATAGTTGGTTAACGCGGGGGTATCTTCGCTTTTTGCTGAGATTTCAGGACCTTGCCGAACCCAGCGGCGTCATCAGGCTGGTGGCTGCGGCCGGCAGGTCACGCATGTGATGGATCAGCCGGTCCGGCTTCAGCTCGGCGATCGGCACGTCCGTGTAGCCGAAGCTGACCCCGATCACGGGCACCCCGGCGCGCCGGGCTACCCCGACATCGGTTCCGGCGTCGCCGACCATGATGCTGGCTTTGACCTCGCCGCCGGCGCGGGCCACCGTTTCCCGGAAAATGGCCGGATCGGGCTTCTGGACGCCAAAGGTGTCGGCGCCGCAGATCGCCGCGAAGCGGCGGCTGAGGTCGAGCTGGTCCAGCAGGCGCTTGGACAGCCATTCCAGCTTGTTGGTGCAGACCGCCAGGCGATGGCCCTGCGCCGCAAAATGGTCGAGCGCGGTCTCGAGCCCTTCGAAAGGCCGGGATTCGACCGCGATATGCTCGGCGTAATAGGCGATGAAATCCGCCGTCATCCGATCCATGTCCGAAGGCGTGACGATGCGGCCCTCGGCCTCCAGGCCCCGCTCGATCAGCTTGCGGGCGCCGGCGCCGATCATGTTGCGGGCTGACTGCATCGGCACGGGCGGCAGGCCTTCGCGGTCGAGCACGTAGTTCAACGCGGTGATCAGGTCGGGCGCCGTATCCACGAGCGTGCCGTCGAGATCGAAGACGATGGTGTGAGGGGAGGTCATGGTCCAAGCGCTATCGGTCCGGCCGTGCCGGCGCAAGGGGCGATGCCATAAGATCAGCTTATAGGCCTGTTCCCGCACGGAAAACGAGGCTACATAGGCCGCCGCAAGCAACCTATCGGCGGCACACTCTCAATTCAGGGGCGGCGCATCGTGAACATGGACCAGTTGAAGCGGCAGGCTGCGGCGCGCGCCCTCGAGGAGGTGCGTGACGGCATGCAACTCGGGCTCGGCACCGGCTCGACCGCCAAGCATTTCGTCGAGCTGCTCGGCGAGCGCGTCGCGGCCGGACTCAAGGTGATCGGCGTGCCGACCTCCGAGGCGACGCGCCTCGATGCGACGCGCTGCGGCGTGCCGCTGACCACGCTCGACGAGATCGATCATCTCGACATCACTGTTGACGGCGCCGACGAGATCGATCCCGAGCTCAACCTGATCAAGGGCGGTGGCGGCGCGCTGCTGCGCGAGAAGATCGTGGCGGCCGCATCGGATCGCATGATCGTGATTGCCGACGACACCAAATGGGTGCCGACGCTCGGCCGCTTTCCGCTGCCGATCGAGGTCATCCCGTTCGGGCTCGGGGCGACGCGCCGGGCGATCGAGACGGCATTTGCGCAGTGCGGCGTTTCCGGGCAAATGGCGGTCCGCAAGGCCAAGGGTGGGGACAAGGATGGCCACGTTTTCGTCACCGATGGCGGCCACTGGATCCTCGATGCCCAGCTCGGACGGATCGTGGATCCGCCCAGCCTCGCCAAGGCGTTGAGCGCCATCCCCGGCGTGGTCGAGCATGGGTTGTTCATCGGCTTGGCCAGCTCGGCTGTTCTGGCGGGTGGCGAGGGAATTCGCGTGATTGAACGGCGAAAGCCGAAAGGAGACTAGGAATGAAGAGCGTTTTGAAGTTCTTGCCGGCCGCGACCCTCGCTGCGGGACTGGCCCTCTCGGCTGCCCCGGCCATGGCGCAGCAGCCGGCGCCGGCCCAGCCCAAGGCCGCCGCGGCGCCGGCTCAGCCGAAAGCCTCGCCGGCGGCGGTTGCGGCGGCCAAGGAAATTCTGCAAATCAAGAACGCGACGGCGATGTATCAAGGCGCCGTGCCCGGCCTGGTCGAGAAGACCAAGATCGCGCTGATCCAGCAGAACCTGAACTATCAGAAGGATCTCAACGAGGTGGCAGGGGTCGTCGCCCAGCAGCTCAACGGCCGCCAGAACGAGATCGGCGAAGGCATGGCGCAGATCTATGCCAGCGAGTTCACCGAGCAGGAGCTGAAGGACCTCGTCACCTTCTACAAGTCGCCGCTGGGCAAGAAGCTGATCGACGCCGAGCCGCGCGCCATCGGCCTCAGCATGGCCTTCATGAACTCCTGGGCCCAGAACTTCTCCGAGACCGTGATGGGCGCCTTCCGCGCCGAGATGCGCAAGCGTGGCAAGGAAATCTGACAGTACCTATCTCATAGGGAGTTCCTGAAAGAGGTCGGAGTGGACAATGGCTGAATTCGACGTCGACCTCTTTGTCATCGGTGGTGGTTCGGGCGGCGTGCGTGCCGCCCGCATCGCGGCTGGCCACGGCGCCCGCGTCATGATCGCGGAAGAGTACCGCATGGGCGGCACCTGCGTGATCCGCGGCTGCGTGCCGAAGAAGCTGTTCGTGATCGGCTCGCATGTCCGTCACGAGATCGAGGACGCCGCCGGATTCGGCTGGACCATCCCGTCCATGAGCTTCGACTGGGCGACGCTGATCGCCAACAAGGACAAGGAGATCGCGCGGCTGGAGGCGGCCTACACGACGAATGTCGAGAAGTCGGGCGCGCAGATCGTCAAGAGCCGTGCGGTGATCGAGGACAAGCACACCGTCCGCCTGCTCGAGAACGACAGGAAGATTACAGCAAGATACATTTTGATCGCCACCGGCGGCGCGCCCAACCATGGCGCCTCGATCCCCGGCATCGAGCACGTGATCTCCTCCAACGAGGCGTTTCACCTCAAGACGCTGCCGAAGCGGATCGTGATCCAGGGCGGCGGCTACATCGCGCTGGAATTCGCCGGCATCTTCGCGGGCTACGGCTCCGACGTCACCGTGATCTATCGCGGCGACAACATTTTGCGCGGCTTTGACGAAGACGTCCGCTCCCATGTCCGCAGCGAGATGGAGAAGCAGGGCATCACCATCCTCACCGGCTGCACGGTGGCGAAGGTCGATCGCCATGGCGAGGAATTCACCACCCATCTGTCGAACGGCTCGAGCGTGGCGTCCGACCAGGTGATGTTCGCGATCGGCCGTCATCCTTCCGTCGCCAATCTCGGCCTGGAGAAGGCCGGCGTCGCCATCAATCCGAAGAACGGCGGCATCGCGGTCGACCATTTCTCGAAGAGCTCGGTCGACAGCATCTATGCGATCGGCGACGTCACCCATCGCCACAACCTGACGCCGGTCGCGATCCGCGAGGGTCATGCGTTCGCCGACACCGTGTTCGGCAAGCGCGAGGTGAGGGTGGATCATGCCTATATCCCGACTGCAGTGTTCTCGCAGCCGGAGGTCGGCACCGTCGGTCTGACCGAGACCGAAGCGCGCGCGCAGTTCAGTCACGTCGACATCTACAAGACGACCTTCCGCCCCATCAAGGCGACGATGTCAGGCCGCGATACCCGCGTGCTCATGAAGCTCGTCGTCGATGGCACGTCCGACCGCGTGCTCGGCTGCCACATCGTCGGTGACGCCGCCGCCGAGATCACCCAGGCAGTCGCGATCGCGGTGAAGATGAAGGCGACCAAGGCCGATTTCGACGCGACCATCGCGCTGCATCCGACCGCGGCCGAAGAGCTCGTCACCATGCGCACCCCGACCGCGCGCCACGTGCGTCAGGCGGCCGAATAGCGGCGTTGGGCGGCCCTGGGCGGGGGCCGCCTTGACGTTGTCGATGCTGCGACGCCGGTCTAGCCTGCGGTGCTCGCATCGTCGGCGAAGCTCTGCTCGATGGCGGCGGGCATTTTCGCAACCGACATCAACGAACGCGCGACCTGGTTGAGCAACTGATCCGCGTTTTCCTCCTCGGCGAGATTCTTCGATAGAAGCGCGACGACGGCGCTGTGACGCAACTGCTGCGCCAGGTTGCGGGCAGTCGTGTAGCCGGCAATTTCGTAATGCTCGACACGCTGTGCGGCGCCGATCAGGGCGAGATCCGCGGCGGCATCGTCCTTCCTGGCGCCCTCCTTGATCACTTCGTCGCCTTCCTCGACAAGTCCCTGCATACCCTTGCAGGCCTTGGCGCGCGGCTTCTTGCCGAGCAGCTCGAAGCACTCGTCGAGACGTTCGATCTGCGCTTCGGTTTCGGCCAAATGAACGGTGAACAGCTCGCCGAGCTGATCGTAGCGTGCAGCCTCGATCATCTGGGGCAGCGCCTTGGTCAGTTGCTTCTCAGCATGGAGAAGGTCCCGCAGCTGGTCGATCAGCAGGTCGTCAAGGCCGATGACCGGCTCAGACGGCGAACTCTCGGCTATGATCGAAGGCGCCGTGCCGGGCTCGCCGCTCTGGAGCGCCGGGGATTCCATGAACTCCCAGTCTTCGCCCTCATTCCAGGGACCGCGCGTGTCGATTTCACCGTTGTCGCCGGATCCCGTCGAATCGTTGAAGAACTGGTCCACGAGGCCGGGCGTCGGCGCGATGCGGCCGATGCTGAACGCGGGCTTGTTCATGCTTTCCAGCGCGCGCGAGAACGCCTTCATGTGGGTGATCTCCCGCGTCATCAGGAACTGCAAGGCGTCCTTGGTGCCCGCGTCGTCGCAGAAATTGATCAGCCGTTCGTAGACTATCTTGGCGCGGGCCTCCGCAGCGATGTTGCTGCGCAGGTCGACGTCGAGTTCGCCGGTGATTTTGAGGTAGTCGGCGGTCCAGGCGTTGCCCTGCGAGTTGAACAGGCCGACGCCACCGCCTCCGGCGATCGCGATCAGGGGATCGGCTTCCGCCGCTTCGCGATCGAATTTCAGCGGCTTCAAGTGCAGGCGCGCAAGCGATCCGACAACTTCGAGGTGGCTCAATTCCTCGGTTCCGATATCCATCAGGAGATCCTTGCGGTCCGGATCTTCGCAATTGAGACCTTGAATGGAGTATTGCATGGCGGCGGCGAGCTCGCCGTTAGCGCCGCCGAACTGTTCCAGCAGCATGTTGCCGAACCGGGAATCGGGCTCGTCGACGCGAACTGTGAACATGAGCTTCTTGACGTGGTGGTACATGGAAAGACCTTTGCTTCGCAGGAGAAGTCGGGGCCAACCGGGCGCAACAGTGGACGTTCCTAATTCGGAATCGTACCGCGACCAGAGCCCCTCGATGCGATGTGAGTGCTCAGTGCAACGTTCCGGCCGCGGCTTCCTCGACCGCGGCCATCAGATCGGCCGTGTTCGACTGCTGGATCATGTGACCCGCGTCGGGGACGCGATGCATCTTGCTGTGCTTGATCTCGTCATGCAGACGGCCCGACTGCTCGTCGATGTCGATGAGGCGATCGTCTTCGCCGGCCAGGATGGTGACCGGCATGGCCAGTTCGCCGTAGGTCTTCGCCGACAGCATTGCCGCAGGGATCATCAGCGCCGCCTCGGCGGCGCCGGCACGAAGCTGCGAGGGACGCACGGCCAGTGATTTAGGGAAGCCGTCGAATTTTTGCGGGACGGATTTCGGTCCGAACAGCTGTCGCAGCATCGCCGGCCACATCAGGCGGCTGAGGATTGGCGAAATCGTGTGACTGAGGATATCGCCGAATCCCGGTATCGCCGGCCCGGCTATCGCCATCATGGCATCGGTGCGGGCGGTCGGGAAATAATAGCCCGATGCCAGTATCAAGGCCTCGACCGTCGAGGGATGTCTGCTCGCCAGGGCGATCGCAACCGACGCTCCCCAGGAATGTCCGAGCACGATCGCCTTTTCGACGCCGATATGCGCAAGCGCGTCCTTGAAGAGATCGGCTTGCGCCGCAGGCGTCCACACCACATTGCGGGGCCGCAGGCTGTGGCCGAAGCCGGGACGGTCGAACACGATGACGCGATAGTCCTTCGCGGCGAGGTCGATCAAGCCGCTCGACTCGAAATCCTGGATCATGCTGCCGTTGCCATGGAGCAGGACCAAAGGGCGTCCGGATCCGCGCTCGACATAGTGCAGGCGAACGCCGTCGATGTCGATGAACCGTCCTTGTGGCGGGTTGTCGCGTTGTGCCTTGTCGGCAAGCCGCCGATTGACGACCGCGGCGGCCGCCATCAGGCCGGCTGCTGCGATGAGCGCGGAGGCGAACGGATATTCCGCAAGAGCATGAAGGGTCGTCGCCGCCAAAGACGGCGAACGCTTTTTCAGTATGCGCATGTGACACTTTCGCTGACCGCGGCCAGCTGTTGGAGAATAGGAAGGGACGCTTCCGGATTAACGTCCTGGTCTCATCGCGATCTTGATGATGCGCTCCTGGGATCCGGAACCGTATCGACCTGGACGTTGCCTATGCCGTGCCAACGGAGGGCACCATGGCCAGATTCCATGCGGCATGCGCATTCACGGGTCATGTCGTGGAGATGCAACAGGAGGCGTGGAGATATGTTCCTAACCCCAATCGATGCGGCAAGCAGGCCGCCGCCAAGAGCGGTTTCTCAGGATCGCGCTCTGGTGAATGTCGTGTGAGACACCATATCCAGCATATCGCTGGCACAGACACGACAGGCGCCAGTGACCGAGAGACGCTGCCGCGCTCCCGCCACAAACCGGAGGCGCGCGATGAACGTCTTGCTTTATCCTCTGCATCTTTGCCGTAAGCTCGAACGTCGCTGGAGCACGAAGGTGATTCAGGACAGCGGCCAATTGCCGCCGTCGCAAGGGACGAACGGCTGTACCGCTTGCGGGCGGCTCGTGGTGACTCCCGTGCACTCGACCTATTTGCCCACCGGGAAGCTCGTCAATCAGTGGCGGTGCCCGGTGTGCCGGAACGCCTGGCAGACCTCTGCGGATCCCGCGAGCAGCACGGATCTCCAATCGAACCGGTCCGAGCATCTTCGGGAGAACGCCGGACACTGCCTGGCCCTGGAAGGCACCGCTCCCGACGACATGGCGCGCAATCAGTTCAGGCGCATGGGCGATGCCTGGCTCGCTCTCGCGGACACGCCGGATTGGCTCGACGGCGAGACGCCACCGGTCTCGCGACCTCCGCCGCAAAGCGCGCAGGCCTGATCTCGTCCACTCTCCCGACGCACGGCAACGACTTTCATGACTGAGAAGCGCGACCGCGCCGCTTGAATCCGGTGACGCGGGATTTCGGCAAAGGCAAAGCGCGTCATGCCAGCGCAGCAAACGGTCAAGCCGATCCCTTCAAATGCAGGACCAAATGACATGGACAAGGACAAGAGCGGACGCATCGTCGAGACTGCGCTCGAAGCGCGCCAGGGCGAGCTCGGTCCGAGCGTGCTGATGCTGCTGGGCGTGAGTATGGGACTTGCCATTCTCATCATGGCGGTCACGGGGATGATGTTCTTCAGCGCTTGATCTCGAAGCCGACGTCCCCGGGCGAAGAGCTTAGGAACCAAAGCACCCATGGGGGTTTGGCTCACTCCTTAGACACTGGAGACAATCATGAGACGCCCATCACTCTACATTTGCATTTCTTTATTCACAGCGGCCGCGGCATTGGCGGCGACGTCGGCTTCGGCGCAGACTCCGCCGGCGCAGTCCGGACCTAACAACGGCGCGGTCAACACTGCCGGCCAAAACAACTCCGACGCTCCTGTCGCGGGGCGCAACAGCTTCACCGAAGGACAGGCCAAATCGAAGATCGAGGATGCCGGCTACGCCAACGTCACCGAATTGAAGAAGGACGACAAGGGCGTGTGGCGCGGACAGGCCAGCAAGGGTGGATCAGCCACCGCGGTCAGCGTCGATTTTCAAGGTAACGTCAATTCGGCCAAGTAAGCAAGCAAGAAGGACTCAAGATGACCGTTACAATTTCTCGTCTTTACGACAACTATAACACCGCGCAGCAGGCGGTTCAGCGTCTCGAAGCTGCCGGCGTGCCGCACTCGGACATCAGCATCGTCGCCAACAATTCGGACAGCTGGTTTAACACCGACAAGAAGGTAGATCGCGACCGGGATGGTGTCGATGATCGTGCCGAGGGAGCCGGTACGGGTGCCGGCATCGGTGCGGGCGTCGGTGGTACCGCTGGCCTTCTTGCCGGCCTTGGCTTGCTGGCAATTCCCGGCCTCGGACCTGTGGTCGCAGCTGGCTGGCTGGCCGCGACCGCGGTTGGTGCCGCCGCCGGAGCAGCTACCGGCGGGATCGTCGGGGCGCTCACGGAGGCCGGCATTTCGCGTGAGGATGCGGACACCTACGCCGAGGGCGTCCGTCGCGGAGGCACGCTCGTGTCGGCGCGGGTGGCGGACGCGGATCGGTCCCGCTTTGACTCAATCCTGAACGAGTCTTCCGTCAATTTACGTGACCGCAGTGCCAGCTGGCAAAAGGCCGGATGGAAATCGTTCGATCCTGCCAGCAAGCCTTACGGCGCCGAAGAGGTTCGCAAGGAGCGAAAGCTCTACGGGGGATCATTGCGCTAAATGAGATCTCGACGGCCCGCTCCGGCGGGCCGTTTTTTTTGGCACTACGCGTACAGATACCCGACCGGCTTGCCTTCGGTGCGCAGGGGACGGATGTCCTTGTGCGTGATGATCTGACCGGCCAGACCGTCGATCTCGTCGCGCTGCGTCGCCGTCCAGCTGCGAAGGTCGTTCATGCCCTTGAGCAGGCCGAGCCGGAGGACCTGGGTGTTCTCACCGACGCCAATGAGGTTGATCGAGCTCTTGCCGGCCGTCACCACGTCGCCGGCAGAGAGTTCGAAGGTCTCGCCTGACCTGTTCTTGAATTCGGCCGTGCCGCGGATGACGCGATAGATCACGACCTCGCCTTTGGCAAACGAGGTGCCGTCCGCTGTTGCCGACGTGCTCTTCGGCAGCAGCGACTGACCGGGCGGGTCGGTTGCGATGATGTGGCCGGTGACGAGATGCCCACTCGGCACCTCGATGCCGATATCACGCACATGGACCGGCATTGCCGATTTGACCGAGCCATCGGTGAGTGGCTTGAACAGCGCATCCAGCGCCAACGGGTCCTGAAGCCAGAAGCCTGCATCGGCGGGACGATCATGCAGAGGATGGCGCCAGGCCACACGCGGCGTCTCGGCCTCGTTGATCTGGCTCGGACCGACGATGGTCGGGTTCGGAAACGTGGTGGGATCGGTGATGAAGGCTTCGAGGAACTTGCCCGAATAGCCCATCGAGATCGGATCGGGCACCACTGTCTGCGGCGTCTTCAAGTTCTCTTCGGTCGAAAGGCCCGACCAGGTGTAGAAGAGCTGGCGGTGCACGATCGCGCTTTGCAGCATCACAGCGCCCGGGCCGACACTGTAGAAGCGTCCGTCGTAGTCGAAGGTGAATGCGCCCGAGGTGACCAGCACGAGCTGAAAGCCGCCCGGCGGAAGATGAAGATGGAAATCGGTGGGGCCGGTGTCGGGGCGGTAGATCGGCAGATTGGTCGCGACCTCGTGCAGGAGGAAGGTTTCGTTGTTGGCGTGAAAGCCCTCGTTGGCGCGATTGTAGAGAGCTTGCGGCCGGTAGGTCGCCTCAAACTTCGCATTCTTGTCGCGGTCGATCGCGACGAAGTCCTGATCGTTCAGACGAAGGGGCGTGCCATTCGGACGGGTGAGGCCGGTGAATTTGAGATCGCCCGCAGCATGCACGTTCATGGCATTCTCCGATCTGATCCGCTCGTCCCGGCTGCCCTGGTGGCGAGGGCGGGGACTTGGGGCCTGATGCGGCTTTGCGAATTTTGGGCCAGTTCGGTTGCAGGGCAGCAAATGGCCACCGCGGGTCGGGATGGCGAGACCGGACAGCAGAAAATCCAGTGGTTCCGCCGAAGGTTAGACCGCGCGTTGAGCGGGATTGCCCGACCGTCCTGCCGAACCTCGCGATCTCGCGAACGTGACGCAAACTGTCTAATTTGTCGGCAAGCTCTGACGGGCAGCGTGCAGGGCATGGCTGCTCCCGGGCGCAACCGCGGAACACATTCGGCTCGGCGGGATTAGGCGTCCTGGGTTGCCTTTTGACCGAGGCAGCAGGTCTCGTCCGGCTCTAACCCGGGAGTTTCCATGCAAGACGGCTACGCAAGGCCGCAGGAGGCCGCCCGCTACATTGCGGAGATCTGCACCGAGCTGCGCGAGATCGCGCACACGGCCGGACTTTCATTCCTGGCTCACCTGCTCAGCATGGTGATCCTGCAAGCCGGAAGGCATTGCAGCACCGAGGGACAGGAATTCCGCAAGACGTCCGAAGCCGCTCATTCGAACGACTGAAGCGCGGCGCGCTCGGGCTTGCCGGAGGGGCTGTCCGCCCACTTCGCCATGTCCATCGTTCGGGCATCGACACCTTCGCACCAGAAGCAGCTCGATTCCGTCGCGCCCTTCTCGGACAGGATGGGCACCAGGCCGTGGCCGCAGCCGGCGCAACAGGTGATGTCGGTCATGCTTTTCTCCAGGACACTGTACGAGACACGGCAAATTCCGGAATGCCGTTATCGTTCCCAAAGCTTGCGCGGGCGCTATGTCGGCGCAGACGCGGTGCGTCCGACCGGAGCGCTCGTCCCTGATATCGTCGATGCAGCGATCCAGCGTGACACGGCTGCGATGTCGTTGCCGTTTTCACGGTAGGCGCGAAGCTGGAATTCCGCCGAGCTGCCACGTTCCACGATGGTACGGCAATGCTCGACCTCGGCCGCGCAATTCAGCGCATCCGCGTCCTCGACGATGTCGTCGATCAGGCGGGAGAGCAGCTCCGAGATGGTGATTGGCCCGTCCTTCGAGGCAAAGATGCAATCGGTGCCGTAGCGCTGGGCGCGCCATTTGTTCTCGACGGCGATCGCGCGCTCGACGACCGTGACGGTTTTCGACAGATGAGGCCGCCGATACAGATGTCGCGTCAGGCAGCGATAGAGCGAGGCGATGGCAACGGCGTCGTCGACGAAGGTGCAGGTGTCGGGCGCGCGAAGCTCGACGGTCGGATGCTTCATGGAAGGGCGCATCGCCCACCAGATGTGACTCTCGTCAGGGATCACGCCGGAGCGCTGCAATGCGCCGACATACTCGTCGTAATCATGCCTGCTCTCGAACAGTTCGGGCAGGCCGGTGCGCGGCAGCTCGGAATAGGCCGCCAGGCGGTAGCCCTTCAGGCCCGTCTTGTGCGAGTTCCAGAACGGGGAGGACGCCGACAGCGCGATGAACAGCGGCAGGTGCGGCAGCATCGCCCGCATCACCGCCATGCGCTTCTCGGGATCGGGCAGCTGGACGTGCACATGCATGCCGCACATCATGTTGCGGTGGCCGATGCTGCGCAGATCCTCGATCATCTCCTCGTAGCGCGGCTTCGGGCTCGGTTGCGACATGCGCCAGACGGCGGTCGGATGGGTGCCGCAGGCCATGATCACGAAGCCGTACTGGGCGGCAACGTTCGCGACTTCGCGGCGGAGAAAGCGCAGCTCTTCACGCGCGTCGTTGACGTCGACGTGAACGTTGGTGGCGACCTCGAGCTGGGATTGCAGCATCTCTCGCATGGCCTGGCCACCGGTCGACCAGTTCGCCGACTCGAACAGCTCGTTGGGCGTCTGGATCGCGACGTCCAGGCTGCGCCGATCGGCGAGGAAGTATTCCTCCTCGATGCCGAATGAATATTCAGCCGCCTTGCCACGACCGCCGGCCGAGCGAATGACGAGGTGCTGCTTGTCGTCGGAGGAATCGAGACGCAGCGATTTCAAGACGTCCGAAGCAAATGTCATCGTGCCACCCGGCGAAGGCATTACCTGCGGGAAATAATCCTCCTGACGGGGGCGGGTTCCGCGTCAGCCCCACTGGAAATTGCAAGGTCGAACGGAACAATTTTCGCGCTTTCGGACGCGCGCGCGATCAGGGCGTGATTCGGCGGCACTTCCGTCCAGTCCGATTCCTTGTCGAACGGCTCGGACACGACGACGACCTGGCCGCCGGCCTCGCGGAAATAGAGCGTGTTGGCGGCATCGTTGACCGCGACGCGAAACGCATAGAGATCCCTGCCGTTGGCGATCGCGCTGGTGAAGCGCAGCCGCTCGCGAAGCCGGCCTTCGTTGACGAGACCGACGAGCGATTGCAACACGGCCTGCGTTGCTCGAAGCGGGTCGTTGTCGAGGCCCGCGCCCATGATGGCGAGGAAAACGGCTTCGGAGTCGGTCGTCCCCAATCGCGACGGATAATACGCATCCGGAATCAGCGCCTCGACCTTGCGCCGCAGCCGGTTCCAGCTGCCGACGAATCCGTTGTGCATGAACATCCACTGGCCGCAGGCGAAGGGATGGCAATTCTGCCGCGTCACCGCCGTGCCGGTGGCGGCGCGCACATGGGCGAAGAAGAGGTGCGAGCGCAGATGGCGGCAGAGATAGCGCAGGTTTTCATCCGACCAGGCCGGGCGCGTCTCACGGTAAAGGCCGGGCTCCGGGTGCTCGCCATACCAGCCGAGCCCAAACCCGTCGCCATTCGAACCTGCGGTGGACTGGAGCGAGCGGATGCTCTGCGCGATCAGCGAATGCTCGGGCTCGGTGACGTAAGGCTCGAACGAGGTGGTCTCGCCCCGGTATGCGATCCAGCGGCACATGCAGGTTCCAGTCGAGGGTTATTCTTGAGGTGCACCAACAAACCCGACGGCGTTTGTGTTCCCGACAGAAGCCGCGGCGACCGCGTGACACCTGCCTGTGTCTAATCCTGCTCGTCGAGTACCTTGGACGGAGCCTTGCCATACGGATAGAAAAGCTCCTTGCGGCCCTGATCCCAGAGCGCCTTGAGCCCCGGTGCGGTGATGTCCCAATCCGGACGGCACTTCATGGTGACGGCCCTGAGATCCTGGCGAAGCTCTTCGACGGTCGGGCGGCCGAAGAACCAGTAGCCATTGTAGATCTTGTGAACGACGAGGCGGGGCTCCAGCACGACGACGTGCGGGATCATCGGATTGTGGACCGGATCGGTGTATTCGGCGATGTCGAGATCCTTCTGAACGATACGCCTGGCATCGGAGAGGAAGGGCCAGTGAGCTCCGACCCCGCTGCGGTATTCGTTGGTCTGGAGGATCGTGTCGGTGGTGATGGTGACCATGCGGCAGTAGCCCACCTCCATCTCGCGATGGAGTTGCAGCAAGCCCTCGGCCTGGCGTCGATCCTTGGGACAGAATCCGCCGCGGCCAAGGACGAGCACCATGGGATCATCGCCCTGCAACTCCGAGAGCTCGCGGCGTCTGCCGGTGTGGTCACTGAGCTCATAGTCCGGGAAGGTGACACCTTCCGTGATGTCGGGCCGCATTTGAATCGCTCCATGGTTTGGCGAGGGTGTGTCGAAGCCGGTCAAAGATCGATCACGACATCTCCCTTCGGTTGCGAGCAGCAGATCAGGACATTGCCGTCCGCGGGCGGGTCGAGCGGATCGGGCGCGTAGCTGACTTCTCCGGCCACGAGCCCGCTCTCGCAGTTGTGGCAAACCCCGGTCCGGCACGACCAGCGCACCGGGACGTCGCACGCTTCGGCCAGCTCGAGCAGGCTGGCATAGGATGGTCCCCAGCGGACATTGAGGCCGCTGCGCGCGAATGACACCATCGGGCCCGGGCCGGGTGCTCCGACCGGCGCATGCGCGGGTGTCCGCGGCGAAGCCGCGATACCGGGCGTCAGCGATGGCCTCGCGCCGAACAGCTCGGTGTGGATGCGATCGGGCGCGACGCCCAATGCGGCCAGGCCGGCCGTGAGATCGCTCATGAAAGCGGCCGGCCCGCAGAGATAGAAATCGCCGTCGCGCGGCATGTTGAGCCGTTCGATCAGGTGCTGATCCAGATGTCCGGCGCTGTCGAAATCCGCTCCCGGACGATCGGCCGGATCGGGTGCGCTGAAGCAGACGTGGCTGTGATAGTGAGCGAGTCCGGCCAACAGCCCGCGCGTCTCGGCGGCGAACGCATGCTCGCGGCCGTTGCGCGCGCCGTGCAGCCACCAGACGTCTCGCGTCGACCCTTCCGCGACGAGCGCGTGGAGCATGGCGAGCACCGGCGTCACGCCGATGCCCGCGCTGAGCAAGACGACGGGCCGCGCATCCTGCCGGAGCGTGAAGCTGCCGCGTGGCGCACCGACTTCGACGACGTCGCCGACTCGGAGACTGTCGGCGATATAGAGGGAGGCCGCGCCGTGCGCTTCCCGCTTGATGCTGATGCGGTAGGGCGGGGCATCGGAGCGGCTCGACAGCGAGTAGCTGCGCGTCATCGCCTGTGCCTCAGAGGGCCCGAGCCGCACGACGACAAATTGACCGGGCAGGGCGGGGGCCGCGCGATGCCCGTCCGTGGGTTCGAGGATCAGTGACGTCACGGTGCCGCTTTCGGCGATCTTGCGCGAGACGCGAAACGGACGGAAACCGCGCCAGGCAGGAGGTGGGCTCGCCGCCGGGCCGAGCCCGGCGTTTCCTGCGGCAATCTTGCTTGTGCGCTGCTGCTCGAGCAGCGCTGCGAAGGAACGATTCCAGCCGCGGCTCAGCGCCGGAATCCGCAGCGCGCGCTCCAGGCGGTCGCGCGGGTGAGGGGGCAAGTAAAGCAGCGCGTTGATCTCGAACACGCTCATGCTTTCGGGACCGCTGGCAAGAAGCGTGATCTCGTCACCGGCCTCCACGTCGCCTTCCTCGATCACGCGAAAATAGAAACCAGGCCGGCCGTGCCTGACGAGCAGTGCGGGCATGTCCGGCTCGTCCATGCGAATGCCCAGCCGGTAGCAGGTGACGCGCGGCTGCGTCACCTCGAACAGGGCGGAGCCGATCCTGTAGCGGTCTCCGATGCACACGTTGGTGTCGGCAAGGCCTTCGACGGTGAAGTTCTCGCCGAATTGACCATGAACGAGATCCGGTCGCCCCAGATGTTCCTGCCAGTACCGATAGGACTCGTCCTGGTAGACGAAGACGGCGCGCTGTTCGCCGCCGTGGCCGGCCGTATCGCCCTGGCCGTCGCCGTCGATGTTGAGCCTGCGCACCCTGCGCGGCCCTTCGACGGGGGCCTTCCAGATGCCGGTATGGACGGTCTTGCCTTGCCAGGCGAGGTCGCGCGGCAGGCCGACATTGACGGAAAGCAGACGTGCCATCACGGTTTCCTCGACCCTGAGGTGCGACCCGATCCGACGGGTCGCCTGCACGCTAATCTGCATCCAATTCGAACTGTTAGCTCGTTAGCCGTTGTTAGACGTTGCAAGGGAACCCTTGCCGCCGGAGTCCTGCGTCATCAGATCAAGGCGGCGGGAGGCGGTTTCATTCGGGATCGGAGGTCGAGATGGACGATCGAGCCAGATTGGCGGCGCTCCAGCGCCATTGGGACGCTTCGGACGCGAACGATTTCGAGGCCGAGCACGCCATCTATCGCGACGACGCGGTGCTCGACTATCCCCAATCGAGCGAGCGCATCCACGGCCGGAGGAACATTCAGGAGAGCCGCCTCGTGCAGCCGAACAAGAAGCGCTTCTCGGTTCGGCGGATCATCGGCGGCGGTGATCTCTGGGTGAGCGAGTTCGTGCTGACTTATGACGGCGTGCCGTCCTACGTCGTGAGCATCATGGAATTCCGCGACGGACTGGTAGCGCACGAAACGCAATATTTCGGCGACCGGTTCGATCCATCACCCTCGCGTGGGCATTTGGTTGAGGTCGTGAGGTAGGAGCGGTGCCCGTGCCCACACTCCGTCATTGCGAGCGCAGCGAAGCAATCCAGAGCAATAACGGTGGGGATGCAGCGCGTCCTGGACATGCGCACCACTGCTTAACCAAACATGGCAACACGGAACCGATGCGGCGGCTGGTCGCAGTCTCATCGCCTTGATTCCGACAGACCCATCTTTATGTCTGAGGCGAACAAGAATCCGGGCCCCTCTGGCGAGGCCGCCGACGAATGTCGGCAAACCTCGTGATGTCGGATGACCTGTCCCGCGCGAATGCGATGGATCGGCCGATCGTCGGGTCTTCTCTGTTCCCTCCGACCCAATCGTCCCCATCGCAGCTCCGCGCGGCCATTTCGCAACGTTGAGGAGCATCGATGTCTGACGCCAAATACTCAAACCCGATCGAACTCGAGATTGCCGAACCGTCCAGCCTCAACGAGCAGGCAGCGGCGGCGCTGATCATCGCCGGTGCGCTTGTCGCGGTGGCCGACCGGCGCGTCTCGCCGGTCGAGCGCGACGAGGTGATCCGTTTCATCAGGGATCGCGGACTGGCGCCGCATATCGGCGACGACCGATTGTTCGCGATGTTCGACGAGCTGGCGGAACGTCTCGAGGAGCCCGACTTTGCCAATGTGGTGATCGACACGCTGCGCCCGGTCTCGAACATGTCACTCTCGTCCCATCTGATGGAGCTGTCGGAGCGCGTTGCGGCCGCGGACGAGGACGTGCATCCCCATGAGGTGCAGGCGATCAAGCTGCTGCGGCTGCTGACGCTGGTGTTGCCGCGCGCCAAGCAGGTCGGACCGGGTGCGGCAGGCCCCGTCCCAAAGGAGTGAGCATGAGCGCGGCATCGGACGAGCATACGACCCGAACCGAGGGCACCACGGGCCAGATGGCCGGCGGTGACCCGCGCCTCGACAGGCTCGTCCATCGCCTGCCGCCGCGCATGGGCGACACCGTCACCTATCTGCTCAAGCCGTCCAGCCGCTGGGTGAGAATCCCCTCGGGCGCGCTGCTCGTCGTCGGCGGCGTGCTCTCCATCCTGCCGGTGCTCGGCATCTGGATGCTGCCGCTCGGCCTCGCGCTGCTTGCCGAGGACGTGCCGGCGCTGCGCTCGTCCCGGTCGAAGGTGTTCGACTGGATCGAACGCCGCAAGCCGCAATGGCTCGAACCGTCCGCATCGAAGAATGATCAATCATGATTGAATTCATCACCGCAGACGCGCTGACCGCGCTGCTTCAGGTCGTCCTGATCGACCTCGTGCTCGCCGGCGACAACGCCGTCGTCATCGGCCTTGCCGCTGCCGGGCTGCCGGCCGAGCAGCGCCGGCGCGCCATCGTCGTCGGTATTGTCGCGGCGACTGCACTCCGGATCGCCTTTGCCGGCGTCGCGACCCAGATCTTGCAGGTGATCGGCCTCCTGCTCGCCGGCGGCGTGCTGCTGCTCTGGGTGTGCTGGAAGATGTGGCGCGAACTGCGCGAGCAGGCCGCGCATAGAAGCGGGCTTGCGTTCAGCCATGGCGGCGGCGGAAGCGCGGCATCGGCACCGCGCAAGACCTTCGGCCAGGCCGCCCTGCAGATCGTCGCGGCCGACGTCTCGATGTCGCTCGACAACGTGCTCGCGGTCGCGGGCGCGGCGCGCGAGCATCCCTACATCCTGGCCTTCGGCCTGCTGCTGTCGGTCGCGATGATGGGTGTGGCCGCCGATCTGCTCGGCCGCGTGCTCCAGAAGCAGCGCTGGATCGCCTATGTCGGCCTCGCCATCATCGTTTACGTCGCCTTCGAGATGATCTATCGCGGCTCGCTCGAGCTCGCGCCTGTCATCGCGAGTCTCTGAGGCCGAATCTCTTGGGCGACATCTCTTGCCTGCACTCCGGAGTGATCAATGATTTCTGAACCCAAAGCACCTTCGGCCGCGCCTTCGCTGCCGCAAATCGGCCCGTTCGCCCAGCTGATCTTTGGCTCGCGCTGGCTGCAGGTGCCGCTCTATGTCGGGCTCATCATCGCACAGGGCGTCTACGTGCTGCTGTTCCTCAAGGAGCTCTGGCACCTGGTCGTGCACTCCTTTGACGCCAGCGAACAGCAGATCATGCTGGTCGTGCTCGGACTGATCGACGTCGTCATGATCTCGAACCTGCTGGTGATGGTTATCGTCGGCGGCTACGAGACCTTCGTCTCGCGGCTGAACCTGAGCGGCCATCCCGACGAGCCGGAATGGCTCAGTCACGTCAACGCCAGCGTGCTCAAGATCAAGCTTGCGATGGCGATCATCGGCATCTCCTCGATCTCGCTGCTTCGGACCTTCATCGAGGCCGGAAATCTCGGAACCACGCGCAGCAATTTCACCGAGACCGGCGTGATGTGGCAGGTGCTGATCCACCTGACCTTCATCATCTCGGCGATCGGCATTGCCTGGGTCGATCGCCTGAGCGAGAGCGGACACCGCAAGCAAGCGGGTCACGGCTGAGCGCCTAGCGGGCCGAGATCGAGGTCGGCGGGGGGCGGCGAGGCGGTTTCGCTTGCGCGGAGCGAGCTGCTCGCGATCGCGCGATTTTGACCGGAGAAATCTCAGAGGTGCGGACTGTCGTCCGCAAAATCGCGGGCCTGCGCCAGCGTCCCGGACGGCATCTCGCCGAACGTCGTCCTGTAGAGTTTCGAGAATTCGCCCATGTGCCAGAAGCCGTTCGCGAGCGCTGCGGCCTTCACGGTCATTCCGTTACCTCCGGTCAGGAGCTGCGTGCGGGTCGACCACAGCCGCTTCAGCCTGAGATGGTGATGCAGGCTGACGCCATGCACCGCCTGTGTCGCGCTCTGGAGCGTGCGAACGGAGACGCCGAGCGCATTTGCGAGGTCGCCGCTGTAGAGCGGGATGCCGCCGGACAGCGTGGCCGCCTCGTCCAGCCGCGCGACCAGCTTGCGATGCTTGTCGAACGATCCGCGCTGGCGGTCTTGCGCGTCGACGGGGGCAAGGGCGGTATCGAGGCCCGCGAGAAGCCTTTCCTGGATCGGCCGGTCGATGGCTTCGAATTGCCTGGGATCATTGCAGCGCGAGGCCAGGCAGAACATGTCGAGAATCGCGGCGCGCAGGCCCGCCATCGTGTCGTCGTCGAGACGCGTGAATTCGAGCCCGGTCTCGTAGTCCGCCCAGCCGCGATGGCGCATGTCGGAGTTGAAGCGCAGCATCAGATAGGTGTTGGCGTGATGCTCGACCGCCTCGGTGGGGACCTTGCCGCGCACGATTCCGATCATCGAATTGTCGATCTCGCGGCCGTTGGCGGTGAAATGACAGGCGAGCGGGATGACGAGGCCGACGCCGTGATCGGTGCCGATGTTGGCCTGAAGGCGCCGGGCGAAGGTTCGCTGGAGCACGAACAGACCATCCTGGAGCGGCAGGATGGCGCGGTGCAGCGAGAACTCGCGCGGCTCGAGCGGTGTGCTGATGCCGCCGCCCAGCACCTCGCTTGGACGAAAGGACTCGAAGTCGCTGTAGCGCTCGATGCCCAGGACTCGCGACGGCTTGAGCCAACGTACCGGCATCTCGGATCCCAGTGATCTCAGGCGTTCGGCGTGTGCCGGCGCGTCCTCGACCTCGCGCGCGCGACATCGGCCGGAAATGTTGCCGGAGCAACCGTGCTTCAGGCAAGTCCGCAAGACCACGGGGCGCGCGGTCGCCTCCAAGCTGGCCCGTTTGCCGAGATGTCACGCCGTCTGCGGATAGGCCGCGTTCTCGCGCCGCTCGCGGTCGCCCAGTTCGCGCACCAGTTCCTGGAGAAAGGACTCGGTGTAGGCGGGCAGGGTGCGCTCGGCGCGAACATAGATGCCGAGGTCGGACCAGACCGGGCTGCCGGCATTGTCGAGCGGCAGGAAGACGAGCTGGCTCTCGCGCGACAGCCGGCCGATGCCAAGCTGGGTCTGGAAGGCGACGCCGACGCCGCGTGCGGCAAGCTCGCGCATCAGGTCGATCGAATTGGCCTGGATCGCCGGCTCCGGCGTCTCGGAGAGCTGTGCGATCAGCGGCTGGAGCAGGTGATAGATCGATAGCTCCGGCAGCGCATTGATGACGGGGAAGGCGAGGCATTGCTCCAGCGTCACCGTCTTGCGGCGCGCCAGCGGATGCTCGCGCGATACCACCGCGCCGAGACGGAACCGCTTCAAGGCGACCTGGCGCAGGTCCGGCGGATGGCGGAGCGCCATGGCGATGCCGATGTCGGCCTCGCCGCGGCTCAGGGCCTCGAGCACGTCCGACGATCCCTTCACCTCGGTGGTGAAGCTGACGCGGCGGGCGCGGCCGCGGTGCGAGGCGATCAGGTCCGGCAGCACGGATTCCGTCAGCGACTCGATGCAGGCGATGCTGACGGTGCCGCGCCAGTTGCCGGACAGGGACGCGACGTCCGAGCGGAAACGGTCGAGGTCCTGGAGCACGTTCATGACATGCCGGGCCAGCATCTCGCCGACCGTCGTCAGCGTCAGGCCGCGCGCAGTGCGCTCGAACAGGGGCGATCCAACCTCTTGCTCGAGCTTGAGAATCTGGCGGCTGACCGCCGAGGAGGCAACGTTCAGGACGCGCGCCGCGGCCCGGATCGAGCCGGTGCGGCGGACGGCGTGGAAGTACTGGATGGCCGGTGAGTGAAATCGCATGGGTCCCCCGGCACGAACTATAGCCGTTGCCGAAACGGCATCAACATGTACGAAATTCTCTGCTTTTCGAGAGCGCTGGTCCCCCCTAGGTTCGCCGCCGGCTCGGCCGGGTCCCAAAGAGGGCCGCCGGGCCTGCGCAACGACGCGCCAGGGGATTTCGGGGTGAACGAGAACATCGCTTGCGAGCTGGAGCACGAGCCGGACACCCGTCTGGTCGATCGCCGTCGGGCGGCCGCCTATGTCGGCGTGACCGCCGGGCGTTTCGAGCAATTGGTGCGCGACAGCGTCGTGCCGCCGCCGGTCATGGTGGACAACAAGCGGCGCTGGCCGATGGCATTGCTCGATGTCGCCAAGGACGCGGTGGTCGGCAGCGTGCCGGGCCTTCCGCCGGTCATGGCCGATGTCGCGACGGAGGCGCGCCCTTGCGAGCGCGACCCGGCGCCGGCCTCGCACGAACTGCCCGACCAGGCGTGGTTCGAGCAGCGCGCGCGGTTCGTGCAGCGCGTCCGCCGCTCGCTGCTCTCGGGCAACGAGATCCGTCTCCTGCGCGAGTTCAAGCTGCTCAAGCAGAACCAGATCAGCATGTTCGGCTACTACGGCAGTTTTGAAGCGCTGATGGTGCGCGGCTACATCGTCGAGATCAACCGCAAGCCGCCGTCGAGCCGTCCGCTTGTGACCTATCGCCTGACCGACCGCGGCGAGCAGGTGGTGTCGGCGCTCAAGGACGAGCCGGTCGTTTGACCGGGCGCGTAGCGGCAGTCCGCCAGGGTAAGGGCGAGCCTCGGCCGTTCATCAGCGCACGGCGTGCATCTCCAGAAACGCCTTCACGCCGGTGACCGCACCGGTGTCGGACGGGACGTAACCGGGCAGGCTGGCGACGGCGGCACGAAAATCGGCGCTGCGCATGATATCGAGGATGCGCTGCATCGGCTCGGTGTCGAGGAAGGCGCGTTTGCAGACGAAGAAGTAATCCTCGGTCACGATACGAATGAAATCGAGGCCGAAATGGCGAGCGGCCGCCTCGACGCCGAAACTCGCATCCGCCATGCCGCTCGCGACATAGGCGGCGACCGCGGCGTGGGTGAACTCGATCTGCTGCGCGCCGTTGATGCGGCTTTCGTCGATGCTGTGTGCGGCGAGCAACTGGTCGAACAGAAGGCGCGTGCCGGAATCATGGTCGCGGTTGACGAAGCGGACCTTTGGCCTGGTCAGGTCCTCGATCGTTTCGATGCCAAGCGGATTGCCGCGCGCGACCATCAGACCCATCTCGCGCGTGACGAAACTGATGACGCGGTCCTCGCGCGGATCGAGCCACTCGCGCGCCGCCTTGATGCCTTGTGCCCGCAGCGCGCCGTGCGGCAGATGCAGGCCGGAGAGATCGCACGCGCCCTGCGCCAGCGAGACCAGCGAATGCTGGTTGCTGACATAGCGCAGGTCGACGCCGATGCCGGGCTCGCGGTCGAGGAATTCGCGCAGCTTCGCCACCGCAAAGCCGTGGCTGGCGTGCACGCGGATCACCGAGGGGCGCTGCTCGAGGAACGGCTTGATCTCGCTTGCCAGCTCCTGTGCCAGGTTTTCCAGCTGCGGCCCGAGCCGGGCCTGCATGCGTTCGCCCGCCCATACCAGCCGCTCGCCGAACGGCGTGAGCCTGGAGCCCTTGCCGCGCTGGGTCTCGACCAGCGGCGTGCCGAAGAACTCCGACCATTGCTCGATCAGATTCCAGACGTGCCGGTAGGAGAGGTGCGCGTCAGCGGCCGCGCTCGTGATCTTTCCGGTCTTCCGGATTTCGTTGAGAACGCCGAGCATGACCACCGCCGTGCGCGGACTGCCCTCCTGGCGAAACCGCCAAACTGCCTCGATCTCGATCTGGAGCATGAAACGACCTTATGAAGTTGAGTTCATATGGTGAGTGAGCCATAGGCACACGATATCATATTTACTGCGGCAATCTCCGTCCTAATCTGGCATACCAGAACAGGAGGAAATATGATGTCAGTTGCATATGACTTTGCGCATTCGCCAGCCAGCGAGTTCATGGCCCGGCCGCAGCATCTGCTCATCGACGGCCGCCGCGTCCCCGCGAGCTCCGGCCGCACCTTCAAATCGCTCAATCCGGCGACCGGGCAGGTCATCGCCACCGTCGCCGAAGGCAACGAGGCCGATGTCGACCATGCGGTGGCGGCCGCGCGCCGGGCGTTCGAGGGCCCGTGGCGCACGATGCGCGCCTCCGAGCGCGGCCAGATCCTGCTGCGCTGGGCCGAGCTGCTCAAGGCAAACGCCGAAGAAATCATCGAGCTCGAGTCGATCGATGCCGGCAAGCCGATCTCCGCGACGCTGCGTCAGGACTTCCCGGCTGCCGTCGACACGCTGATCTACTACGCCGGCTGGGCCGACAAGATCAGCGGCGACGTCGTGCCGGTGCGTGACGATGCCCTGACCTACACCGTGCGCGAGCCGGTCGGCGTGGTCGCGGCCATCGTGCCGTGGAATTTCCCGCTGATGATCGGGATGTGGAAGCTGGCGCCGGCGCTGGCCTGCGGCTGCACGATCGTGATGAAGCCGGCCGAGCTGACCTCGTTGTCGGCGCTGCGCATCGCCGAGCTCGCGCTTCAGGCCGGCCTGCCGGCAGGCGTCTTCAACGTCGTCACGGGCCCCGGCCGCGTAGTCGGCGACGCGCTGGTCAATCACCCTGACGTCGACAAGGTCACCTTCACCGGTTCGCCGGGCGTGGGTCGTGGAATCATGAAAGGCGCGGCCGGCAATTTCAAGCGCGTCTCGCTCGAGCTCGGCGGCAAATCGGCCAACGTCATCTTCGACGATGCCGATCTCGAAGCAGCCTCGAAAGCCGCGGCCTCCGGCATCTTCTTCAACGCCGGCCAGGTGTGCTCGGCCGGCTCCCGCGTGCTGGTGCAGGAGAAGGCCTATGACGAAGTCGTCGAGCGTCTCGCTGCACGCGCAAAATCGCTGAAGATCGGCGATCCGCTCGACCGCAAGACCGCGCTCGGGCCTGTCATCTCCGAGAAGCAGATGAAGTCGATCCTCGACTATGTCGATGTCGGCCAGCGGGAGGGTGCCACCCTCGTCACCGGCGGGACGCGGGTCGGCGAGCGCGGCTACTTCATCGGCCCCGCGGTGTTCGCGAATGTCGAACACGAGATGCGGATCTCGCAGGAGGAGATCTTCGGCCCCGTCGTCAGCGTCATCAAGTTCAGGGATGAGGCCGATGCCTTGCGGATCGCCAACGGCACCGCCTACAGCCTCGCCGCCGGCGTCTGGAGCCGCGACATCGGCAAGCTCCAGCGTTTTGCCAAGCGGGCGCGCGCAGGCACGGTCTGGATGAACACCTATGGCTATACCGACGTGCGCCTGCCCTGGGGCGGCGAACGCGACTCCGGCCTCGGTCGCGAGCACGGTACCGCCGCGCTCGACAATTTCACCGAGCCGAAGGCGGTGTGGATGAACTTAGCCGTCTGATTTGGCCGTCTGATACCTCCCGAGCGGCCAAGCCTGGAGCCCGCCTGATCGTTCGGTCAGGCGGGCTCTCTTTTTCGAGATCGATAAAATTGTCTGCATCCCGCTCAGCGGCGGCAAACCCTGCGAACAAGAAGCACGGCGCCTTAAACCTGAGCTTTGGAACCAATGCGCATCCTGTCCGCAAAAGGGCAGGGCATCAGCATGTCAATTCTCAAGGAGATCGTCGCTGCGGTCGCGGGAGTCTACGCGCTCCTGTTCGTCTGCGACGCAGTGTTCGGGGTCGGCGAGGCGCGCTTCGACGACGCCTATTACAGCGCCAGCTTCTACGCGCCGCGGCCAAAGGAATTCCGCTTCGCCGGCGATACGCCGCCGGCCGTCCGCGTCAGCGATGCCTTCGCGCAGTTCGCGCCGGGTGAAGCCAGGCCGAACAGGCGCTACTCGTCGCTGACGACGATCATTCGGTAACGGCTCACTCGCCCTGGATCCATTCCGCCACGCCGCGCCACAGCGTGTCGCGGTGTTCGGGGCGGAAGAAGCCGAAATGGCCTATTCCCTTGGCCCCGATGTCGGACGGCTTCACCGTCAACACCTCCGGCTTGATCGCCGTGAATCCGCCTGTGAGCAACTCGACCGCGGGCCGCGTCGCCCAGGGATCGTCGGAGAAGCACAGCGCGCGCAACTCGCCCTTGAATTTTGCGAAGTTCTCCAGCGCGGGCAGTTTTGAATCGAAGAGATAGCGCGGGCTCGAGACCCAGTTGGCCCATTGCAGGAACACGCCCTTGGGCAAATCCTCGCCAATGCCGGCCCAGCCCGGCGCGTAGCCGAACGCGTGGGCGAGCGGCACGCCAATGAGGTTCATGAAGGCGAAGACGCGGTATTTCTCCGGCGAGGTCATCAGCCGCCAGGTCGCCGCCTGCGAGGCGACGAACGCGGCGCGCGAGATGTCGGTGTTGTTCGCGATCAGCCCGAGCGCCTGGCCGCCGAAGGAGTGGCCGATATAGGCGAGCGGCAGCGTGTTGTAGCGCTCGCGCATCCAGCTCACCGCGGCGGTGACGTCGAGCGCCGCCCAGTCCGACATCGAGGCCTTGAAGCCGACAAGCGATTTCGGCTGATTGTAGCCGACCATTGCCGGCAGCCGGGAGTCGCCGATGCCGCGATAGTCGTAGGTCAGCACCGCGCAGCCGCGATGGGCGAGGTAGGAGGCAAAGCCGCGATAGATTTTTCGCGGGACGGCGGTGGCCGAATTGATCAGGACGGCATGGCGCTTGGCGGCGCGCGGCAGGAACAGGGTGCCGCTCAGCGCATACCCGTCGGTCGCCGGGAAGCTGATCTCGTCGATGAAAACGTCGTCGCGCGCCGCGTCCATGGGCCGCCGGTGTCCTGCCAGTTTCCTTAGCCTTCCCAAGCAAATGCGAATTTGGCTTTCCCTGCAAGGGTTTGCAGTGCGGAATGGATTTACAACTGGCGGCCGGGAGCCAGCCTGTGTATAAGGCGGCCCTCGCAACCCACAGATCAGGTTGTGCTTTTTGCTTCACGGAGAGATTGCGATGTCCGAGCGGTGGACGCCCGAGTCCTGGCGCAGCAAGCCGGTGCTACAGGTGCCCGATTATCCCGACGCCAAGGCTTTGGCCGACGTCGAGGCGCAGCTTGCGACTTTTCCGCCGCTGGTGTTCGCGGGCGAGGCGCGCAATCTGAAGAAGGCCTTGGGCCGCGTTGCGGCGGGCGAGGCCTTCCTGCTCCAGGGCGGCGACTGCGCCGAGAGCTTTGCCGAGCACGGAGCCAACAACATCCGCGACTTCTTCCGCGTGCTGCTCCAGATGGCGGTGGTGCTGACCTATGCCGGCGCAGTGCCCGTGGTGAAGGTCGGCCGCATCGCCGGCCAGTTCGCCAAGCCGCGTTCCTCGCCGACCGAAAAGGTGGGCGGCGTCGAGCTGCCGAGCTATCGCGGCGACATCGTCAACGACATCGCCTTCACCAAGGAAGCGCGTGTGCCGGATCCGCAGCGCCAGCTGATGGCCTATCGCCAGTCGGCGGCGACGCTGAACCTGCTTCGCGCCTTCGCGACCGGCGGCTACGCCAATCTCGGCAGCGTGCATGAGTGGATGCTCGGCTTCCTCAAGGACTCGCCGCAGTCCCGCCGCTACAAGGAGCTGGCCGACCGCATCTCGGACGCGCTCAACTTCATGCGCGCCTGCGGCCTCGATCTGGAGAGCCATCCGGAGCTGCGCGCGACCGATTTCTACACCAGCCACGAAGCGCTGCTGCTCGGCTACGAGCAGGCCATGACCCGCGTCGATTCCACCACCGGCGACTGGTACGCGACATCGGGCCACATGATCTGGATCGGCGATCGCACCCGCCAGCTCGACCACGGCCATATCGAATATTTCCGCGGCATCAAGAACCCGATCGGGCTGAAGTGCGGCCCGTCGCTCAAGCCCGACGAATTGCTGAAGCTGATCGACGTGCTCAACCCCGACAACGAGCCGGGCCGGCTGACGCTGATCGGCCGCTTCGGCTCCGACAAGGTTGGCGAGCACCTGCCGAACATGATCCGCGCCGTGAAGCGCGAGGGCAGGGTGGTGGTCTGGTCGTGCGATCCCATGCACGGCAACACCATCACCTCGACGTCGGGCTACAAGACGCGGCCGTTCGACCGCATCCTGTCCGAGGTGAAGTCGTTCTTCGCGATCCACGCCGCCGAAGGCACCCATGCCGGCGGCGTGCATCTGGAGATGACCGGCCAGGACGTCACCGAATGCCTCGGCGGCGCCCGCGCGATCACGGACGAGGATCTCAACGACCGCTATCACACGGTCTGCGACCCGCGCCTCAATGCCGAGCAGTCCATCGACATGGCCTTCCTGGTCGCCGAACTGCTCAAGCAGGAACGCGCCGGCAAGGCCAGGCCGATGCCGGTCGCCGCGGGGCTCTAAGACCTTGCTGCGGATCTGGAAGGCCACGATCAATTCGCGCAACGGTCTGGCCTTTGCACTTCGATCGGAGCAGGCGGTTCGCGAGGAGATCTTTGCGCTCCTGCTGTCGCTGCCGCTGGCCTGGTTCATCGGCGCGACCGCGATGCGCGCGGTCGAGCTGGTCTGTGCTGTGGCGTTCGTGCTGGTGGTCGAGCTGCTCAACACCGCGGTGGAAAAGCTCGCCGATCGCCTGACCCTGGATCACGACAAGCAGATCGGGCAGGTCAAGGACATGGGCTCGGCGGCCGTCGGCATCGCGCTGCTGATGGCCGGCGCGTTCTGGATCTTTGCCGTCGTCGAGCGGTTGGGTTTCGTCTAAAGCGCTCATCGCGCTTGAGGTTGTTGTTTGAGCATGATCTTTTCGGAAAACCGCTCCACACTTTTCCGGATCATGCTCTAGCCATTGGATCGGACGGGGGCGGCCATGACCGAACGTCTCAACGCATTTGCGGTCACGCTCGCTCAGCTCAATCCGACCGTGGGCGACGTCGAGGGCAATGCCGCCAGGGCGCGGGCCGCGCGCGTGCGGGCGGCCGCCGATGGCGCCGATCTCGTGCTGTTTCCGGAATTGTTCATCGCCGGCTATCCGCCGGAGGACCTGGTGCAGAAGCCGGCCTTCCAGGCCGCCTGCCGGGCCGCGATCGAAAGCCTCGCGCGCGAGACAGCCGATGACGGGCCGGCGATGCTCGTCGGCACGCCCTGGGTCGAGGACGGCAAGCTCTACAATGCCTGCGCGCTGCTCGACGGCGGCCGCATCGCCGGCTTGCGCTTCAAATGCAATCTGCCGAATTACGGCGTGTTCGACGAGAAGCGGCTGTTCGCGCGCGGGCCTGCCGCCGGGCCGGTCACGGTACGCGGCGTGCGCATCGGCGTGCCGATCTGCGAGGACATCTGGCTGGATGAGTCTGAGGACTACGAGAACGTGGTCGAGACGCTGGCCGAGACCGGCGCGGAGATCATTCTGGTGCCGAACGGCTCGCCTTACGCCCGCGACAAGAACGACGTGCGCCTGTCGGTCGCGGTCGCGCGCGTCACCGAGAGCGGCTTGCCGCTGGTCTATCTCAACCAGGTCTGCGGCCAGGACGAGCTGGTGTTCGACGGCGCCTCGTTCGCGCTCAACGGCGATCTCTCGCTCGCGGCGCAATTGCCGGCGTTCGCGGAAAGCATCACCACGCTGCGCTTCACGCGTAACGGCGAGGATTGGCGCTGCGCCGGGCCGATCGCCGCGCAACCGGAAGGCGACCACGCCGACTACGCGGCCTGCGTGCTGGGCCTGCGCGACTACGTCGCCAAGAACGGCTTTCCCGGCGTGCTGCTCGGCATTTCCGGCGGCATCGATTCCGCGCTCTGCGCAGCGATCGCGGTCGACGCGCTCGGCGCCGACCAGGTGCATGGGGTGATGCTGCCCTATCGCTACACTGCGGCAAGCTCGATCGCGGACGCCGGCGAGCTCGCGGGCCATCTCGGCATCCGCTACGAGGTCCTGCCGATCGCGGAAGCCGTGACCGGCTTCGAGACTATCCTGTCCGGCATCTTCAAGAATCTGCCGCCTGATATCACCGAGGAAAATCTTCAGGCCCGCACCCGCGGCACCCTCTTGATGGCGATCTCCAACAAGACCGGGCTGATGGTGGTGACGACAGGCAACAAGTCGGAAATGTCGGTCGGCTACGCCACGCTCTATGGCGACATGAACGGCGGCTTCAACCCGATCAAGGACATCTACAAGACGCAGGTGTTTCGGTTGGCGGCGCTGCGCAACAGCTGGAAGCCGGACAGCGCGCTCGGGCCGGCCGGCGAGGTGATCCCGCCCGATATCATCACGCGTCCGCCGACGGCGGAGCTGCGCGAGAACCAGACCGATCAGGATTCATTGCCGCCTTACGACGTGCTCGATGCCATCCTCGAACGCCTCGTCGAACGCGAGGAGCCGCTGGACCAGATCATCGCAGCAGGCTTCGACCGCGAGACGGTCACCCGCATCGACCATCTCCTCAACGTCGCCGAATACAAACGCCGCCAGGCCGCGCCCGGCGTGAAGGTGACACCCAGGAATTTCGGCCGCGACCGCCGCTATCCCATCACCAACCGCTTTCGCGACAAGGGCGAGCCGCTGGCCGCCCCGGACGACACGCTGATCTCGCGCGACAACGGCAGATCTGCGGACGCGTTCGAGGGGTAGCACCGGAGAGAGACGGGCGGTCTTGCCACACGTCTATCTGTCATCATCCGCCTGCGCGGGGCATGACAGTGGAGCGAGGTGCGAAATTCACATGAGCGCTACGACGGTGTTGCGAAGAACAGCACCCGAAGCAAGTGCGTGTATTCGGACTCGAGCACCATGATCGCCACGAATACCAGCACCAGGACCGGCGGCAGCAGGATGGCATAGGCCAAGGCCAGCCGCTCCCAGGCCATGTGCATGAAGACGGCGACGATGAGACCGGCCTTCAACACCATGAACAGCAGGATCAGCGACCATCTGAGACTGCCGTGCAGCCCAAAATAATCGACGAGGTAGGAGCAGGTGCTGAGAACGAACAGCCATGCCCAGACCACGAGATAGAGCTTGATCGGGTGCTGCTGGCCCTTGGCGTGAGCCGTCCCTGGTGCGGCTGCGGCGTGCACATGAGCCTGGATCTGTCCTTCCATGTGTACCGTGGCGTTTGTCATGTGCCGACCTCACCAAAGGTAGAAAAAGGCAAAGATGAACACCCATACGAGGTCGACGAAGTGCCAGTACAGGCCGGTGATCTCGACGATCTCGTAATAGCCTTTGCGGCTCGTGAAGAAGCCGCGCCTCTCGACATCGAAGTCGCCCCGCCAGACCTTGCGCGCGATCGCGATCAGGAAGATGACGCCGATCGTCACATGGGTGCCGTGGAAACCGGTGATCATGAAGAAGCTTGAACCGAACTGCGCCGCGCCCCACGGATTGCCCCAGGGACGGACGCCCTCCATGATCAGTTTGGTCCATTCGAAGGCCTGCATGCTGACGAACGTCGCACCGAATGCCGCCGTGGCCAGCATCAGGATCGCGGTCCTGACGCGATCCCTGCGGTAGCCGAAATTGACGGCCATCGCCATCGTCCCGCTGCTGCTGATCAGGATGAAGGTCATGATGGCGATCAGGATGAGGGGGATGTGCTTGCCCCCGATATTGAGGGCAAAGACTTCGCTGGGATTGGGCCACGGCACGGTCGTCGACATCCGTGCGGTCATGTAGGACAGCAGGAAGCAACTGAAGATGAAGGTGTCGCTGAGGAGGAAGATCCACATCATGGCCTTGCCCCAGGACACGTTCTTGAAGGCGCGCTGATCCGACGCCCAGTCGGCGGCGATACCCTGCCAGCCTTCAAGCCGGGCAGGCACTTGTCCGGTGTCTCTCAGCGCGGTCTCGGCCATCTCGTCTCGTCCTTCCTAGCTCAGCAATTGGCGACAGATGTCGACGAAATCGTCCGTCCAGCCCGTGAGGAGACCGAGCAGGACCAGCCAGACCAGCAGCAGGAAATGCCAGTAGATGGTGCACAGCTCCACACTCAGGCGCATCTCGGCCGTCCCGGTGTCGTGCCGCCATACCCCCGCTGTGGTTCGGCCGAGCGCAACCAGGCCGCCGGTCAGATGCAGCCCGTGCACCGCGGTGATCACGTAGAAGAAGGCATTGGCCGGATTGGACGCCATGAAATAGCCGGCGTCGCTCAGTTGATGCCATGCCAGCAGCTGCCCCGCGAGAAACGCGATCGCCGACGCTCCGCCCGCGAGCAGGCCGACGACGACGCCGTCGATGTCGTTGCGGCGCGCGGCCATGAGGGCCCATTGCAGCGCGACGCTGCTCAGGACCAGCACGCCCGTGTTGAACCACAGCACCTTTGGCACCGGCATTGTCCGCCAGTCCACCATGTTCATCCGCATGGAGTAGGCGCTGATGAAGAGCGTGAACAACGAGCCGGCAACGGCGAGAAACACGCCAAGTCCGACCTTCGCGGCCGGCCAGGTCATGGCGTCGGTGCCGGGGAAGTCATCGATCGGACCTGCCTCCAGCCACGGTTTCGCAGTCAGCCGTTGCTGCGAGAGCCACCATCCGACGATGACCGCGATCACGGCCAGAAACAGGATAACGGCGCTCACGGGGCAACTCCCTGAACGGCCCCCGTCGGGGGCGGCTGGTTCTGCGGAATGAAGTCCTGCGCCGCGCCCGGCACGCTGTAATCATAGGCCCAGCGATAGACGATCGGGAGCTGCTTGCCCCAGTTGCCGTGCCCTGGCGGCGTCTCCGGCGTTTGCCACTCCAGCGTCGTCGCTCGCCACGGATTGCCGCCCGAAGGCTCGCCCTCGAACAGGCTCCAGACAAGATTGAACAGGAACACCATCTGGGCGAAACCCACCGTCAGCGCCACCACGGTGATAAAGGCGTTCAGCGAGTGGGCCGACGGCGGGATGAACGCCGCGTCGCCGAGTTCGAAGTATCGGCGCGGAACGCCGAGCAGCCCGAGATAATGCATGGGAAAGAAGATCAGGTAGGCGCCGAGGAACGTAACCCAGAAGTGGAACTTGCCCAGCACGTCGTTCAGCATTCGCCCCGTGACCTTCGGGTACCAGTGGTAGATCGCCCCGAGCACGACCATGATTGGCGCGACGCCCATCACCATGTGGAAATGCGCGACGACGAACATGGTATCCGACAGGGGCACGTCCACGACGACGTTGCCGAGGAACAGTCCGGTAAGCCCGCCATTCACAAAAGTGATGATGAAGCCGAGGGCGAACAGCATCGGCACCGTGAGA
Source organism: Bradyrhizobium sp. B025 (assembly GCF_042257955.1). Classification (NCBI taxonomy): domain Bacteria; kingdom Pseudomonadati; phylum Pseudomonadota; class Alphaproteobacteria; order Hyphomicrobiales; family Nitrobacteraceae; genus Bradyrhizobium; species Bradyrhizobium sp. B025. Next base: position 3,521,542 of record NZ_CP170150.1, read on the forward strand.
TGGATGTCGCCATGCCACAGGGTCAGCACCCAGTTGTAGACCTTGATGGCGGTCGGGATGGCGATGATCAACGTCGTCGTGGCGAAGAAGAACCCGAAATACGGGTACATGCCGCTTACATACATGTGGTGCGCCCACACGACGAAGCTGAGCGCTCCAATCGCCACGATGGCCCAGACCATCATGCGATAACCGAAGATGTTCTTTCGCGCATGCGTGCTGATCAGGTCGGAGACGATGCCGAAGGCGGGCAGGGCGACGATGTAGACTTCGGGGTGACCGAAGAACCAGAACAGGTGCTGGAACAGGAGCGGGCTGCCGCCGCCATATTTGCTCAGCTGGCCCATCTCGACGAGGGTCGGCATGAAGAAGCTGGTCCCCAGCAGACGATCGAGCAGCAACATCACCGAGCCAACGAACAACGCGGGGAATGCCAGCAGCGCCATGACGGTGGCCGTGAAGATGCCCCACACCGTCAGCGGCAGGCGCATCAGCGTCATGCCGCGGGTGCGCGCCTGCAGCACGGTCACCACATAATTCAGCCCACCCATGGTGAAGCCGATGATGAACAGAATCAGGGAGGACAGCATGAGGACGATGCCCCAATCCTGTCCGGGTGTGCCCGACAGAATCGCCTGTGGCGGATACAGCGTCCAGCCGGCGCCGGTGGGGCCGCCGGGCACGAAGAAGGCCGAGGCCAGCACCAGGACTGCGAGCAGGTAGACCCAGTAGCTCAGCATGTTCACATAGGGAAAGACCATGTCCCGTGCGCCAACCATCAGCGGGATCAGGTAATTGCCGAAGCCTCCGAGAAACAACGCCGTGAGCAGGTAGATCACCATGATCATGCCGTGCATGGTGATGAACTGGAGGTACTGGTTGGCATCGATAAAGGAGAATGTGCCGGGAAATCCCAGTTGCAGTCGCATCAGCCACGACAGGACCAGGGCCACCAGTCCGATGGCGGAGGCTGTCAGCGAGTACTGTATGGCGATCACCTTGGCGTCTTGCGAAAAGACATACCGCGTCCACCAGCTCCTGGGATGGTAGAGCTCGACATCGGGCACTTCGGCAGGCGGAATGTCTGCAATCCTGTCATAGGGGACATCGACCATAGAGCACCTCCTCGGTCGTTTCCTTCGGGGGCGATCAGCTCGTCTTCACGCGCCCGACCTGCATTCTCCTAGTCGTCGCCGGAATTGTACTTCGCCCTCACAACGGCATTTCGACCTGACAATCCGGCAAACGTCTTCTGCTGCTCCAGCCAGGCGTGATAGTCGCTCTCTGCCTCGACGATGACCTTGGCGCGCATCTGGTAGTGAGCAGCGCCACACAGCTCCGCGCAGAGAACATCAAAGGTTCCGGTTCGGATCGGCCTTATCCAGAAATAAGTGACCATGCCCGGCACCATATCCATCTTGGCCCGGAACTCAGGCACATAGAAATCGTGCAGGACGTCAACGGACCGGAGCAAAACCTTGACCGGCTTCCCGATCGGAAGATGCAGGTCGCCATTTTCGATCACGACGTCGTCCTGGCCGTGCGGATCGTCGCGATTGAGACCCATCGGGTTCTCAGGACTGATGTTGCGGACATCGGACGTGCCCAACCGGCCATCCTTCCCCGGCAAGCGGAAGCTCCACTGCCATTGCTGGCCCATGATCTCGACCTCGGTGGCATCTGCCGGAACGGTCACGAACTGGTGCCAGACGACCAGGCCGGGTGCGAGCATGGCAGCGACGCCGACGCCGGTCCCGACACTGAGCCACCATTCAAGCTTCTTGTTTTCGGGATTGTACGCGGCCTGTCTTCCCTCCTTATGGTGAAAGCGAAAGACGCAATAGGCCATGAACAGGATGACCGCGGTAAAGACGAACCCGGTGATCCAGAACGTGATGTTGATCGTGTCGTCGATGTAGCCCCAGTTGGTGGCGATCGGCGTCCACCACCACGGGCTGAAGAGGTGAAACAGCACCGAACCGATCGCGATCAGAAGCAGTATCAGTGCGACAGCCATCCTGAACCATCCTTGCCAACAAAGGCTGCGGATACGAATCCAGGGCGGAGCTCGCGTCTGTCGCGATGGCTGACTTTCTCTATGCTGGTTCTATGCTGACATATGCGCCATCGCCGCGCCTCTTGCCTCGCCCCTTCAACCGGTCGCGATATCAAGAGAAGTTCGCGACCGCCAATCTCACCGGAGCTGGGGGCGTCTACATTTCTAAAATGATCCCCCGCGAACCCGGCGTCAATAGCATGTCAACGAGCTTAGGCGGCGTGGGCGATCCATGTTGCCGTGCAAGCTCGCCATCGTCAGTCGCATTCTGGATGTGATGCATCGCACAAAATATGCGACGCACAATTTCACCCAGCCGGGAGCGCTGGTCATTCCACATCACACGCGCTAAGCTTGCAGCGCAGGTCGCGACGGGTTTCGTCCGGCTAAGCTCCTTCCTCGTTGAGCCTGGAACTGCCGTACTCGGCTCGATCGCGTCTCCCGCACTTAAGGGCGGACACGCGTGGCCGGAAAGCGCGCCGTTCTCCGCCGCGACTTCAGAGGAGGGTGTGTCCATGGCCACTCTTTATTCCGACAAGATCGTCAAGCGGCACCTGTTCGGTGAGGCGGTCTCGTATCCCATTCGCAAGATCGGCTTGCTCGACTTGAAAGAGGTGCTGCGCCTGGGCTGGGAAGATTTCCAGGCGATGCCGAGTCACGCGATCGTCGTCTGCGTGATCTATCCGGTTCTCGGTCTCGTCCTGTTCAGGATGGTCCTCGGCTATTCGGTCCTGCCGCTGCTGTTTCCGCTGGCCGCCGGGTTTGCCCTGATCGGTCCCTTTGCCGCGATCGGCCTCTACGAACTCAGCCGCCGCCGTGAGCGCGGCGAGGAGGTCGATGCATGGGATGCGGTCAAGGTGCTGCGCGCACCGTCCTTCGGCGCCATGCTCGAGCTCGGCGTGCTCTTGCTTGTCCTGTTCGGGGTCTGGATCGGCGTCGCGAACGCGATCTATGTCACCATCTTCGGTCACGCGGCGGCTGCAAGCATTCCGGACTTTGCAACCCGCGTGCTGACCACGCCGGAAGGATGGTCGCTCATCATCGTCGGTTGCGGTGTCGGCTTCCTGTTTGCTGTCGCGGCGCTATGCGTCAGCGTCGTATCGTTTCCGTTGATGCTCGATCGGCATGCGACGGCGATCGATGCGATCCGTACATCGCTGCAGGCGGTGGCCGCCAATCCGGTCGCGATGGCGGGGTGGGGGCTGATCGTCGCGGCGCTGCTCGTGGTCGGCTCGCTGCCGTTCTTCGTCGGTCTCGCTGTCGTCCTCCCGGTGCTCGGTCATGCGACCTGGCACCTTTATCGGAGAGTGGTCGAGCCGAATCCGAATCCGCCGGACGAACCGCCGCCCCCGCCGAAGGGGAAGCGCTATGCCGCGGATTTCCCGGCCAATCTCTTCCCGTGGAGCCGCGAGGGCGAGCAGTAGCTGCGAGACCCGGTGGGCGGATGACGGTGCGGCAGGGCTGAGCTACTTCTGCTGCTGCGGCAGGAAGGTCGGTCCGACTGAACGGATCGGCTTGTTCTCCGAACTCGTCGGAGCCGTGCCGGTATCCGCTGGCGGCGTCGCGGCCGGTGCGGTGGCCGTCGTCGGCGCCGGAGCAGCTGTGCCCTTCTTGGCCGTCGTTGCAGGCGCGCCCTTGTTGAGCCGCTGCTGCTGCATCTTCTTGGCGCTCTCCTCGGTGACGATGATGTCGCCCTGCTGCTCGGCTGCGGCCTTGTCGTCGGCCGACTTCAACGCATCCGCCCAGGTCTGGCCCGCCGCCTTGCAGGAGCAGGACGGGTTGAACTCGCTGCGGAATTTGAATGCGGTCGGCAATGCCGTGTAGGGCTGGCCGCTGATCGAGACCGCGGAGTTCATGTCTTCGCCGGGATTGCGATGGGTGTAGAGCACGGCTTCCGCGGCCGGGCACAGCGCCTTGCAGGTCTTCTCGTCGTCCGGGAAGCGCGCCGGCACGGTCGCAAACGAGACCGGGAAATAGGCGCCGTCGCAGGTGCGCACGCATACGGTGCGGTAGGTGCCGGATTGCGGGCCGAGATCGGAGGGCGGCACGCTTTGCGGATTGTTGGGGTTGTTGTTGCCGCCGAACAGATTGCTCAGGAAGTTGCCGCCGCCTTGCGCCTGCGCGGCGTTGGCATATTGCGGGCCGCAATTGTTCTGGGCGAGGGCCACCAGCACCGAGCGGCGCTGGCTGTCGCGTTCCGGGCTGAAGCCGCCGGGGCCGCCGCCGCGCAGGCGTTCGAGATTGCCGGTGATCTGGTCCAGATTGGCGCGCATCTGCTGGATCTGGGTGTTGACCGGGCCGCACTGCGCCGACTGGCCGTTGAACAGTGAGAAGAAGCCGGAGGAATCGCAGCCCATGCGCTTGGCCTGCATGGTGACGCGGTCGAGCTCGGCCTGCTGCTTGGCTTGGGAATCCTGATAGCGGCGGATCTGGTCTTCACGCGCGGGGTCACCGCCGCCGCCACGATCGAGCGCGGCGAGCTGGCCTTCCAGCCGCGCGCACATCGGATTGGGGCCTAGCCCGTTCTGGCCGGGCTGAGGCGGCGGTCCGGGCGGGCCGGCCTGCGCGAAAGCGGCGTTGGCGAGCACGACGGTGCTCAGGAGCACGGTGCAGGCAAGGATTGAGCGGGCACGGGAGAGAGTCAAAAATTCAGGCATATCCGCCATTCTAGCGAGGTCACGGCCCAGTGTGACTTTCCAACGTGGCTTGGGGGGCCGAAGCGCGCCCTCCCATAGCCGCTTCCTGCGGCATCGTCACGTCGTTTCAGGGGCCAAAGATTGGGCCTAAGGTCCGCCAGTTCCGAGCGAATTCAGCGCTGGCAGGTGATTGCGACATATTCGTCGCAATGGCCATGGGAGCAGTTTGCGCCGGTTTTGGGGACAGAGCCGGTAATTTCGTCGGGATCGACCCGGCGATAGCTTGAGGCCTGGGCAAAATCCCGTAACTGGCAATAGGTGCGCGCGACCTGCGCGCCGCATCTGTCGCCCTTGGCCAGGCACTGGTCGATGCCGTAGCCGTCCGCCTGGTTGGCGATGATGAAGACGCGGGTCTCGGCGAATGCGCCGGACGCTGCGATGATGGCGGCACAGGAGACGAGTGCAAACAGGGATCGCATGGGTGGCACCGGGGGCTGGGGGAACCGCCAGCTTCCGAATAAACTCAAAAGGTTAATGATGATGAACCATCATGGCGGGGCGGCCGCGCTTTGCGGAGATAAAACGGCATTTTCGCGGCTCTCTTGACGCGGGGGCGCCTGATAGCCCATATGTGGCCGCATGTACGGTCTCCTCGCCATTTGCGCCATTTGCCGCGAGATTACGAGCTAGCGATTCGCTGGCTGGAGCCGTCTTTTCTCAAAAACATTGAGAGCCTTGGACGCCCGGCCAACAGCCGACGGGTATCCATATGGAATTGCGCCTCTACGATACGCTGACCAAGGAAAAGCGCACCTTCGTGCCGCTCGATGCGAACAACGTCCGCATGTATGTCTGCGGACCGACGGTCTACGACTTCGCCCATATCGGCAATGCCCGGCCCGTGATCGTGTTCGACGTGCTGTTTCGGCTGCTGCGCCATCTCTATGGCGAGGCGCACGTCAAATACGTCCGCAACATCACCGACGTCGACGACAAGATCAACGACCGCGCCGCGCGTGATTTTCCAGGGCTGCCGCTGAACGAGGCGATCCGCAAGGTCACCGAGCAGACGGGCAAGCAGTTCCACGCCGACGTCGACGCGCTCGGCGCGCTCAGGCCGAGCGTCGAGCCGCGCGCGACCGAGCATATCGGCGAGATGCGCGAGATCATCGAGAGGTTGGTCGCCGGCGGCTTTGCCTATGTCGCCGAGGACCATGTGCTGTTCTCGCCGCAGGCGATGAACGCAGCCAATTCCACCCTGCCGCGCTACGGCGCGCTGTCCAATCGCTCGCTGGACGAGATGGTCGCCGGTGCCCGCGTCGATGTCGCGCCCTACAAGAAGGGCAGCACCGACTTCGTGCTGTGGAAGCCGTCCAAGCCCGGCGAGCCGTCGTGGCCGTCGCCGGCCGGCATCGCCGCGCAGGGGCGCCCGGGCTGGCACATCGAGTGCTCGGCCATGGCCTGGAAGCATCTCGGCGAGTACTTTGACATCCACGGCGGCGGCATCGATCTCGTGTTTCCGCATCACGAGAACGAGGTCGCCCAGACCTGCTGCGCCTTCCACCGAGAGCGCATGGCAAACTACTGGATGCACAACGGCTTCCTGCAGGTCGAGAGCGAGAAGATGTCGAAGAGCCTCGGCAACTTCATCACCATCCATGAGCTGCTGGCGGACTGGCCGGGCGAGGTGCTGCGCCTGAACATGCTCAAGACTCATTACCGTTCGCCGATCGACTGGACCATGAAGTCGCTCGAGGAGAGCGCCAAGACGCTCGACGACTGGTATCGCGTCGCGGCCGACGTCGATCCCGGCCGTCCCGCCGCGTCCGTGGTCGAGCCGCTGCTCGACGACCTCAACACCTCCCTGGCGATCGCGGCGCTGCATGGCCTGCGCAACAGCGACGTGAGCGCATTGGCAGGATCGCTGCGGCTGCTCGGCTTTCTCTCCGAGAGCGCCGCGCAGTGGGAAGATCGCAAGCAGAAGGCGAGCGGGGTCGATGCCGGAGAGGTCGAGCGCCTGATCTCGGAACGGACCGCAGCCCGTGGACGGAAAGACTTCAAAGAGTCCGACCGCATCCGCGATCAGCTCGCCGCGATGGGCGTTGCGATCAAGGACTCCAAGGAAGGGACGACCTGGGAGTTTTCGCGATGAAGCGGCCCGACACGCCTTTTCCGCGGCACTGGCTCTACTACATCGCGCTGAAGGTCCTGCTGCTCGCTGCCGCGGTGGCGCTGGCGCTCAAGCTCTATGGGATGTGGTGAAGACGATGGGACAGACTTTGCCAAGGCCGGGCTTGCGGCCCTTCCTGCCTGATGACGTTCCGGTGCTTGCGGCGATCTTCGTCGCGAGCATCGAGGAGCTGACCGGCGAAGACTATACCGAGGCGCAGCAGCAGGCCTGGATGGAGGCGGCGGAAAGCGAAGAGTTCGGCAAGCGGCTCGCCGCCGATCTGACGCTGATCGCGACGCTGGAGGGCTCGCCCGTCGGCTTCGCCTCGCTGCAAGGGGCCGATCACATCCGCATGCTCTATGTGCATCCGGCAGTCAGCGGGCAGGGCATCGCGACCATGCTGGTCGATGCGCTGGAGAAGCTTGCCGGCGGCCGCGGCGCGAAAAGCCTCTCGGTCGATGCCAGCGACAACGCGCAGGGCTTTTTCGCCAAGCGCGGCTACGTCGCCATGCAGCGCAACAGCATCACCGTGAACGACGAGTGGCTGGCCAATACGACCATGAAGAAGACGCTCGGAGCACCGCAATGAGCAAGGAGCGTGGTCACCAAGCGCGATCCTCTCTCCGCTCCCTCCCCCCTTGTGGGGGAGGGTTGGGGAGGGGGGTAGCCCCGCACTCCGACCACCCGTGTGGCACCCCCCTCCCGACGATGCTGTGCATCGTCGACCTCCCCCACAAGGGGGGAGGTAACAAGAACGGACGCTCGCGATGAGCTCGGCACAAGCAAAGAAAGAGCGCCTCTATCTGTTCGACACCACGCTGCGCGACGGAGCGCAGACCAACGGTGTCGATTTCACGCTGACCGACAAGCAGATCATCGCCGCGATGCTGGACGAGCTCGGCATCGACTATGTCGAGGGCGGCTATCCCGGCGCCAATCCGACCGACACCGAGTTCTTCGGCAGCAAGCCGAAGCTCAATCACGCGCGCTTTACCGCCTTCGGCATGACGCGCCGGGCAGGGCGCTCGGTCTCGAACGATCCGGGCGTCGCCGGGCTGCTCGAAGCCAAGGCCGATGCGATCTGCTTCGTGGCAAAGTCTTCGGCCTATCAGGTGCGCGTCGCGCTGGAGACGACCAAGGAGGAAAACCTCGCCTCGATCCGCGACAGCGTCGCAGCCGCCAAGGCCGCCGGCCGCGAGGTGATGCTCGACTGCGAGCATTTCTTCGACGGCTACAAGGAGGATGCCAGCTTCGCGCTCGCCTGTGCGAAAGCCGCCTATGAGGCCGGCGCGCGCTGGGTGGTGCTGTGCGACACCAACGGCGGCACCATGCCGAACGAGGTCGAGGCCATCGTCACCGAGGTGACCAGGCACATCCCCGGCGCTCACGTCGGCATTCACGCCCATAACGACACCGAGCAGGCGGTGGCGAATTCGCTCGCCGCGGTGCGCGCCGGCGCGCGGCAGATCCAGGGCACGCTGAACGGCCTCGGCGAGCGCTGCGGCAACGCCAATCTGTGCTCGCTGATCCCGACCTTGAAGCTGAAGCAGGAGTTTGCCGACGCCTTCGAGATCAGTGTGACGCGGGAGAAGCTCGCTACCCTCGTCAAGGTGTCGCGCACGCTTGACGACATGCTCAACCGCGTGCCGAACCGGCATGCGGCCTATGTCGGCGAGAGCGCCTTCGTCACCAAGACCGGCATCCATGCCTCCGCCGTGCTGAAGGATCCGCAGACCTACGAGCATGTCTTGCCGGAACTGGTCGGCAATCACCGCAAGGTGCTGGTCTCAGACCAGGCCGGCCGCTCCAATGTGATCGCCGAGCTCGACCGCGCCGGCATCGCCTACGAGAAGAGCGATCCGAAGCTGACGCGGCTGGTCGAGGAGCTGAAGGAGCGCGAGGCGGCCGGCTACGCCTATGAATCCGCCAACGCCTCGTTCGATCTGCTGGCGCGCCGCACGCTCGGCAAGGTGCCGCATTATTTCGAGGTCGAGCAGTTCGACGTCAATGTCGAGCAGCGCTACAACGCGCTCGGCGAGCGCGTCACGGTGGCGCTTGCGGTGGTCAAGGTCGACGTTGCCGGCGAGCATCTGATCTCGGCGGCCGAAGGCAACGGTCCCGTCAACGCGCTCGACGTCGCCTTGCGCAAGGACCTCGGCAAGTACCAGAAATATATCGAGGGCCTGAAGCTGATCGACTACCGCGTCCGTATCCTTAATGGCGGCACCGGCGCGGTCACGCGCGTGCTGATCGAGAGCGAGGACGAGAACGGCGACAGCTGGACCACGGTCGGCGTGTCCCCGAACATCATCGACGCCTCGTTCCAGGCGCTGATGGATTCGGTGATCTACAAGCTCGTGAAATCGGGCGCGCCGGCGTAGAACTTGGTACGGCTGTCATACCCCGCGAAGGCGGGGTATCCAGTACGCCGTGACTTCTCCGTAACCTCGCGGCGTCTCGGAATACTGGATCGCCCGGTCAAGCCGGGCGATGACAGTTGGGGTGAGGAGAGGCCGGCAACGATGGATGGGGGTATTACATGATCGATCACATCTCCGTCGGCGTCAGCGATCTCGATCGCTCCGCAACATTCTACGAGGCGACGCTCGCCGCCCTCGGCCTGACGCGTCTCGTCATGCGGCCGCGCACGGTCGGCTTCGGCAAGGCCTATCCTGAATTCTGGATCAACTTGCGCGAAGGCATGCCGCGCGTAGCCCCGGAGAGCGGCGTGCACATCTGCCTGCGGGCGAAGTCCACAGCTGAGGTCGATGCGTTTCATGCCGCCGCGCTGTCCGCCGGCGGCGCATCCGACGGCGCGCCGGGCATCCGCCCGCACGATCGCGTGCGCTACTACGCGGCCTTCGTCGTCGATCCCGACGGCAACCGGATCGAGGCGGTGACGTTTCCTGCGGAATAGAGCGTTATCGCCACGAAGGCGGTGCGCTCCCTCTCCCGCTTGCGGGGGAGGGTTGGGGTGGGGGTATCTCCACGGGCGAGAACCCCCAAGAGGAGAGAACCCTCACCCGCCGCTATGCGGCGACCTCTCCCGCAAGCGGGAGAGGTGACGGAGCCCGCGGTGAAATCGAGCCAACCAATCGTTACAGCTTGCGCGCCACTTCCGGAGCGAGCTCTTTTTCCGCCTCGGCGAGCTGTGCCACGGCGGCCTTCAGCTTCGGCAGGATCTCCTCGACCCGATCGGCCTTGAGGATGTCAACCGAGAGGCCGGCACGGATGAACTCGGTCTGACGCATGTGCGACAGCAGCGAGAACAGCGGCTCCCAGAAATTATCGATATTGGCGAGCAGCACGGGCTTGGCGTGACGGCCGAGCTGCTTCCAGGTCAACTGCTCGACCAGCTCCTCCAGCGTGCCGACGCCGCCCGGCAGCGCCACGAAGGCGTCCGAGCGTTCGAACATCAGCCGCTTGCGCTCGTGCATGTCGGGGGTGACGATCATCTCCTGCACGCGCGTCAGCGCGTTCTCGCGCATCCGCAGGAATTCGGGAATGATGCCGGTGACGGTGCCGCCATTATCGAGGACGGAGGTTGCGACCGAGCCCATCAGGCCGAGCGAGCCGCCGCCATAGACCAGGCGGATGTTGTTCTCGGCGAGCGCCTTGCCGAACGCCTTGGCGCCTTCGGTGAAGCGGGGATTGGTTCCGGGGCCGGAGCCGCAATAGACACAGACGGTTTTGATCGTGCTCATTGGTGCCATGATGCATTGCAGCGAAGAGGCGTCAAGCCCAATCGGTGATTCGGACCTCCCGGAAATCTACCGGTAAATGGCGACAAACAATCAAAGATTCGCCATCTGGCGGGGTGCGCTCGCTCCCGGAAGCTTCTATATGACGAGCGAAAATCGTTAATCGCACCGCGCCCGCATCCGGCGGGCTTTCAGGCTTCTTGATGAACCAACCTCATTCGCCGCCCGGCGCCGACGTGCCAGATCCCGCCGGCGGGCCGCTCGAGCGGGCCACCCTGATGGGCACGCTGGCGCATCTGTGGCCCTATATCTGGCCGGGCGACCGCTTCGACCTGAAGATGCGCGTGGTCTGGTCGATGGTGCTGCTGCTCGCCGCCAAGCTGATCACGCTGACGGTGCCGTTCAGCTTCAAATGGGCAACGGACGCACTGACCGGCGCGAACACCGCGCCGGTGCTGCCCGACAATTGGCACCTCTGGGTGATCGCCTCGCCATTGCTGCTGACGGCGAGTTACGGCGTGACGCGCATCCTGATGGCGGTGCTGACGCAGTGGCGCGACGGCCTCTTCGCGCGCGTCGCCATGCATGCGGTGCGCAAGCTCGCCACCATCACCTTCATCCACATGCACGAGCTATCGCTGCGCTTCCACCTCGAGCGCAAGACCGGCGGCCTGACGCGCGTGCTCGAGCGCGGCCGCGAGGGCATCGAGGTCATCGTGCGCATGGTGATCCTCCAGCTGATCCCGACCATCGTCGAGGTTTCGCTGCTGCTGGCCGTGCTGCTCTGGCAGTTCGACTGGCGCTACGTGGTGGCGACGCTGATCACGGTCGCGGTCTACATGTACTACACCTACATCGCGACCGAGTGGCGGATCGGCATCCGCCGCAAGATGAACGATTCCGACACCGAGGCGAACACCAAGGCGATCGACTCGCTGCTCAACTACGAGACCGTGAAATATTTCGGCGCCGAGGCGCGCGAGGCGCAGCGCTACGACCGCTCGGTCGCGCGCTACGAGGAGTCGAGCGTCCAGGCCTATACGTCGCTCGCGGTGCTCAATACCGGCCAGGCCGTGATCTTCACGCTGGGGCTGACCGCCACCATGCTGATGTGCGCCATCGGCGTGCGCAACGGCACCAACACGGTCGGCGATTTCGTGCTGGTCAACGCCATGATGATCCAGCTCTACCAGCCCCTGAACTTCATGGGCATGGTCTATCGCGAGATCAAGCAGGCGATCATCGACATCGAGAAGATGTTTGGCGTGCTGGGACGCGAGGCCGAGATCAAGGACGGCCCCGACGCGCAGCCGCTGGTCATCTCCGCCGGCATCGTGCGTTTCGAGGACGTGCGCTTCGCCTATGAGCCGGCGCGTCCGATCCTGAAGGGCATCAGCTTCGAGGTGCCGGCCGGCAAGACGGTCGCGATCGTCGGGCCGTCGGGCGCCGGCAAGTCGACCATATCGCGGCTGCTGTTCCGCCTCTACGACATCTCCGGCGGCAGGATCCTGATCGACGGCCAGGATATTCGCGAGGTCACGCAGGCGAGCTTGCGCGCGTCCATCGGCATGGTGCCGCAGGACACCGTGCTGTTCAACGACACCATCCGCTACAACATCCGCTACGGCCGCTGGGACGCCAGCGATGCCGAGGTCGAGGAGGCGGCACGCCTCGCGCAGATCGACAATTTCATCCGCATGGCGCCGAAGGGCTATGAGACCCAGGTCGGCGAGCGCGGCCTGAAACTGTCGGGCGGCGAGAAGCAGCGCGTCGCGATCGCGCGCACCGTCTTGAAGGCGCCGCCGATCCTGGTGCTGGACGAGGCGACCTCCGCGCTCGACACCCACACCGAGCACGAGATCCAGGGCGCCCTCGACCGCGTGGCGAAGAACCGCACCTCGCTGGTGATCGCGCACCGGCTTTCGACCATCGTCGGCGCCGACGAGATCATCGTGCTGGACCAGGGCCGGATCGCCGAGCGTGGCACCCACGCAAAGCTGCTCGCGCAGGGCGGCCTCTATGCCAGCATGTGGAACAGGCAGCGCGAGGCGGAGGCCGCGCGCGAGAAGCTGGCCAAGATGGCCGATACCAGCGAGGCGCCCAACCGGCAACCGCCGCCGGTCGAGGACGCCCTGACGACGCCTGCGGCTGCGGAGTGATCTTGTCTCCGGTCCCAACTCTGGCCTAAACAACTCCAGCGCGCGGGACGCCCTGCGCCATCAACCCTGAGCGGCAGATAGCGATGTCCATTCTCGATTCCATTCAGCGTCAGATCCCGCCGATCCACAAGGAGGGCTATCCCTTCATCGGCGGCTTTGCGCTGGCAAGCCTGATCCTGTTCTGGCTGTGGTCGCCTTTGGGGTGGATCGGCACCATCCTCACCGTATGGTGCGCGCTGTTCTTCCGCGACCCCGTGCGGGTGACGCCGGTGCGCGAGGGGCTGGTGGTGTCGCCGGCCGACGGCCGCGTCTCGATGATCACCATGGCGCTGCCGCCGGCCGAGCTCGGGCTCGGCGACCGGCCGCTGCCGCGCATCTCGGTGTTCATGAGCGTGTTCAACTGCCATGTGAACCGCAGCCCGATCGCGGGCAGGGTGGACCGCATCGCCTACCGGCCCGGCCTCTTCATCAATGCCGAGCTCGACAAGGCGAGCGAGGACAACGAGCGCAACTCGCTGGTGATCACGACGCCCACGGCGCGGATCGGCGTGGTCCAGATCGCAGGGCTGATCGCCAAGCGCATCGTCTGCTTCGTCAGGGAGGGCCAGGCGATCGGCGCCGGCGAGCGGTTCGGCCTGATCCGTTTCGGCTCGCGCCTCGACGTCTATCTGCCGGTCGGCACCAAGGCGCTGGTGTCGGAAGGGCAGACCGCGATCGCCGGCGAGACGATTTTGGCCGATCTTGCCGGCGACGACCCGAGTCGCGCCTACCGCGCCAATTAACCAATAAGTCGGTCCCTGGGGCCCTTCCGCCGCGATGGCGGAGGGGGACGCGGCTTGCTATATCTCGCCTCAAGGTGAGGACGAGCCATGACGCCCTATGACATCAAAGACCCTGACGTTCGCCGCCGGCGGTTCCGCCCGATTCCGGTGCGGATGCTGGTGCCCAACGTCATCACGCTGCTGGCGATCTGCGCGGGCCTGACGTCGATCCGGCTGTCGATCGAGGGGCGGATGTCGCTCGCCGTCTACGCCATCGTGTTCGCCGCCGCGCTGGACGGCATCGACGGCCGCATCGCGCGCATGATCAAGGGCCAGTCCAAGTTCGGGGCGGAGCTCGACAGCCTCGCCGACTTCGTCAATTTCGGCGTCGCGCCCGGGCTGATGCTGTATTTCTGGCAGTTGCACGAGCTCGGCAATGCCGGCTGGATCGCCGCGATGGTGTTCGCGATCTCCGGCGGCCTGCGTCTTGCGCGCTTCAACGCCACAATGGACGATCCCAACAAGCCGGCCTTCGCCGCCAATTTCTTCACCGGCGTGCCGGCGCCGGCCGGTGCGATCACGGTTCTGCTGCCGATCTATGTGGCGTTCCTCGATCTCGGCCGCGCGCCCGCGGCGGTGACGGCGGCCTACACGCTGCTGATCGCCTTCCTGATGGTGTCGCGCCTGCCGGTGTTCTCCGGCAAGACCAAGCGCATGCGCGTGCCGCCGGAACTGGTGCTGCCGGCCTTCGTCGCGGTGATCGTCTTCATTGCTATCCTGATCGCCTATCCCTGGCACGTGCTGTCGATCGGCACGGTGCTGTATCTTCTCGCTTTGCCGCTCGGCTACAAATCCTATCGCGACCAGGCGCGCGCGATGGATGCTGCCACGCCTGCGGGAGGCGAGATCTCGTCGCCGCCGTCGGCGCCGACGCTGGCGAACCTGTCGGAGCCGCCGCACGACGACGACCGGCCCGGACGGCTGCACTAAAGCGCGATGAGATTTGGCTGAAACCTCATCGCGCTTTAGGTCGTTGTTTGAGCGTGATCTTTTCGGAAAACCGCTGCGCACTTTTCCGGATCATGCGCTGAGCGTTTTTCGCGGATATCTGCCATGAAGGCGCGCTGAGTTGGGTTGAGGCCCGATCTCGGCTATATCGCCCTGTGCCGGCGGCATCGCGTCGATCAGCCGCCAATCTGGGAGAGAACGCCGTGACTGATACCGCGACCGGGCCGCTGCCCGCTTCCGTCCTCGAAGCGCTGGGCCGCTATGACACCCCGACGATCTGCAACGCCATGGAGATCGTGGCACCCGAGCGCCGGCTGATCGGCTACACCACCAAGCAACTGGTTTGTCCGTTCCCCGACCTGCCGCCGATCGTCGGCTATGCCCGCACGGTTGCGATCCGCTCGGTGCTGAAATCCTCGCTGCCTGCCGAAGAGCAGTCGAAGCGCCGCATCGAATATTACGAGTATGTCGGCACCGGCCACGGGCCGCGCATCTCGGTGATCCAGGACATCGACGGCCCCGACGTCGGCTACGGCGCGTTCTGGGGCGAGGTGCAGAGCAACGTGCACAAGGCGCTCGGCTGCCTCGGCGTCATCACCGACGGATCGATCCGCGACATCCCGCAATGGGCCCCTGGCTTCCAGGCGCTGGCCGGCTCGATCGGCCCGTCGCATGCCTGGGTGCATGCGGAGAGTTTTGGCGGCGAAGTGCGCGTCGCCGGCATGACCGTGAAGTCCGATGATCTCATCCACGCAGATCAGCACGGCGCCATCGTGATCCCGCTCGACGTCGCCGCAAAGCTGCCCGAGGCCGCCGAACTCTGCGGCCGCCGCGAGACGCCGATCCTGGAGATCGCCCGCAGCCCCGACTTCTCGCTGGAGAAGCTGAAGGCCGCGCTGAAGCGCTCGGCGGAGATCCACTGAGCTTGCAGCTTACGGCCGCGATGCCGGCCGCGGGTCGCCCTGTTCCGTCAGAAACAGGGCGGCCTGATCCGGCTCGGCGAACATTGCGGCGGCGCATCCGATCAGGGTGAAGCCGCCGGCGAGATCCCACAGGGTGATGTCGTCCGCCTTGTCAGGACCTTGAACCAGGCGCGCTGCGATCACTGCGAAAGCGGCTTCGACAAAGAGCAGGACGCTGAACGCCGGCAGGACGAGTTCCGGTTCGAGCAGATGAAGCGCCAGAACCGCAGGAAGCGCGGTGAGAAGGCCGAACAGCGTCAACATTGCAAAACGGCTCCTGTGATGGAGCATGCCGCACCGGCCATAGAATACTGTATGATTCCTGGTCACGGATGTGGCCTAGGGCCGCAGTCGGAGGGCCTGCGATGCAGATGAATGACAAGACGGTCCTGATCACTGGCTCGACCGACGGCGTCGGCCGCTACGTCGCGCGCCGGCTGGCGGCCGAGGGCGCGAAGGTCCTGATCCACGGCCGCGATGCGGCGCGCGCAAAGACGCTGATCGACGAGATCGTGAAAGCCGGTCATGCCGCGCCGATCTTCTATCAGGCGGACCTGTCGTCGATGTCGGGCACGCGCGCACTCGCGGAAGCCGTGAAACGTGATCACCAGCGTCTCGACGTCTTCGTCAGCAACGCCGGCATCGGCTCGCAGAGTGACGGGCCGCAGCGTCAGGTCAGCGCCGACGGTCATGAGCTGCGCTTCGCCGTCAATTATCTCTCCGGCTTCCTCCTCGCCCATCTCTTGCTGCCGCTGCTGAAGGCCGCGGCGCCGTCGCGCATCGTCAACGTCGCCTCGCTCGGCCAGCATCCGATCGACTTCGACGACGTCATGATCACCAAGGGCTATAGCGGCTCGCGCGCCTATGCGCAGAGCAAGCTCGCGCAGATCATGTTCACGATCGATTTCGCCGAGGAAGTGAAGGGCGCGGGTGTCACCGTGAACTCGCTGCATCCGGCGACCTACATGAACACCACCATGGTGCGGGCCGGCGGCATTACGCCGATCTCGACGGTGGAGCAGGGCGGCGCGGCGATCCTGCGCCTCGTCGAGGGCGACGACGTCGCAGGCGAGAGCGGATTGTTCTTCAACGGCATGAATGAGGCGCGCGCCAATCCGCAAGCCTACGATGCCGACGCACGCAAGCGTCTGCGCGCGCTCAGCCTGGAACTGGCGGGCATCTCGTCTTAGCCCCCCGCACAAACATGGTTAGCGAAGTGTTGAGATTCCGGTCGGGGGTCGGCAAAGCCGGCTTTCTCCCGGCGCGTTGCGCCGGTCCGGCGCGCCGGCTCAACTTAACCTTTACGCGGCTTTAAGGGCGGCCCTCTAGGGTTTCCGATGCGGTTCGGGGTTGGGCCGCGCCAGCGGCCAGGACGGCCGTTGTTGCGTACGCGTTGGAGTCTCTCATGGATATCATGACCGGCGTTGGGCTCACGGCGGGCATCATCGTCATCGCAGCGATGATCTTCATGGGCGGCGACCTCCACATGTTCATCTCCGAACATGCGATGATCATCATCTTCGGCGGCTCGATCTCCGCCACCATGATCCGCTTTCCGCTCAGCGCGCTCCTGCACGGCCTTCCGCTCGGCGCCAAGTTCGCCTTCACCATGAGCCGGCTGTCGGCGCACGACCTCGTTGACGAGCTCGCCCGCATCGCCGAGATCGCCCGCAAGCAGGGCCCGGTGGGTCTCGAAAAGGTCGAGACCGACGAGCCGTTCCTCGCCAAGGGCATCCGCTATGTCGCCGACGGTTACGACCTCGACTTCATCCGCGACAATCTCGAGCGCGACCGCGACAACTTCCTGATGCACCTCGACGAGGGCAGCAAGATCTATCGTGCCATCGGCGACTGCGCCCCGGCCTTCGGCATGATCGGCACCCTGATCGGCATGGTGCAGATGTTCGCTAACATGACCGACCCTTCCAAGCTCGGCCCGTTCATGGCGACCGCGCTGCTCGCGACGCTCTACGGCGCGCTCGTCGCGAACCTGTTCTGTCTGCCGATCGCCGACAAGCTGCACGGCAAGCTGCTGGATGAAGAGACCAACCGCACCCTGATCATCGACGGCATCCTGATGATCCGCGACTCCAAGAGCCCGACGCTAGTGCGCGAAATGCTGCTGGCCTATCTGCCGGAGAAGCATCGCCACGCCGAAGGCGAGCCGGTGCCGGCGTAACGCCGCCCGCCGGGACAGACAGCCATGGCCAAGAAGAAGCGCGGCGATGCTCACGGGGGCGGTCACGGCTGGTTCGTGACCTTCGCCGATTTGATGGGCCTGATGATGAGCTTCTTCGTGATGCTCGTCGCATTCTCGACGCAGGACGCCAACAAGCTCAAGATCGTCGCCGGTTCGATGCGCGACGCCTTCGGCGTGCAGAGCGAAGCGCGCTACGCCGGCATCGTCGAGTCCGACGGCCTGCCGACGCGCCCGCGGCTCAAGAACGTCGACCATATCCAGCCCGAGGATGCCTCCAACACGCCGACCCCGGACCAGGAGGACCGCGACCGCACGTCGGGGGCGAAGATCAAGGTCGACCGCAATTTCGCGCTCGCCGCGGCCTCGCTGCGGCAGGCCCTGCAGGACATGCCGGAACTGACCGAGATGTCCAAGCACATCATGTTCGAGGAGACCAAGCAGGGTCTCAATCTCGAAATCGTCGACCAGGACGGCCGCTCGATGTTCGCCGACGGTTCCAAGGTGCCCTATGACCGCACCCGCCGCCTGGTCGAGAAGCTGGCGATTCCGCTCAAGGCCACGCCGCTCCGCGTCTCCATCGCCGGCCACACCGCGGCCGGCTTCGTGCCGACCCGTAGCGACTACGGTGCCTTCGATCTATCCGCCGACCGCGCCAATGCCGTGCGGCAGATCCTCGAGCGCGAGGGCCTGCCGGCCTCGCACATCTTCGCCGTCTCCGGCAAGGCGGACACCCAGCCGCTGTTTCCGGACGATCCCTCGCTGGCCGCCAACCGGCGCGTGACCATCACCCTGATGCGCGAGGATCCGCCACTGCCGCCGAATTTGAAGCCGTAGGCATGATCCGGAGAAGTGGGCACCGGTTCTCCTTCGCGACAAACGCGACACGCGTTTGCGCGGGGATCATGTCCAAACGATAAGCCCCTTGCGCTACCATCTTACCTGAGGCATCTCGTCGCGCAGGCGACGAGCGTGGCTGCGCCGTCACAGCATTCGGCCCGGCGCCTGCTAAGGTGGGGTGCCGATTGACAGGCGCGCCGGAAGCGTCAAAAGGCGCCGGATCAAATTCAGGGACGAAGCGTTTTCCATCCACATGACGGCGAGCATCACATCGACCGAGACCCAGGAAGGGCCGGTCACATCGGGCTTTTGGGCGCTCACGCTCGGGAGCATCGGTGTCGTTTTCGGCGACATCGGCACCTCGCCGCTCTACGCATTCCACGAGGCGGTGCGGGGCGCGGCCCATGGCGAGCCGGTCACGCGGGTCATGGTGCTCGGCGTGCTCTCGCTGATCCTGTGGGCGCTGCTGATCGTCGTCACCGCCAAATACGTCCTGCTGCTCTTGCGCGCCGACAACAACGGGGAGGGCGGTACGCTCTCGCTGATGGCGCTCGGCCAGCGTGCGCTCGGGCGGCGAAGCTGGTTCCTGCTCGCGCTGGGCGTGGTCGGCGCCTCCATGTTCATCGGCGATTCCATGATCACGCCGGCGATCTCGGTGCTGTCGGCGGTCGAGGGCTTGAAGCTCGCGACGCCCGCCCTGGAGCACTACGTCGTGCCGCTCACCGTCCTCATCCTGGTGCTGCTGTTCGCGGTCCAAAGCAAGGGGACCGCGCTGGTGGCCTCGGCCTTCGGGCCGGTGATGGTGGTCTGGTTCACGTGTATTGCCGTGATGGGCGCCGTCCACATCGCCGACGATCCGTCGGTACTTGCCGCGATCAATCCCTATTACGCGCTGCAATTCCTGCTGTCGCACGGCACGATCGGCCTGGTGACGCTGGGCGCCGTGTTCCTGGCGGTGACCGGCGGCGAGGCGCTCTACGCCGATCTCGGTCATTTCGGCCGCAAGCCGATCCAGGCGGCCTGGATGTTCTTCGTGCTGCCCTCGCTCTTGATCAACTATTTCGGCCAGGGCGCGCTGGTGCTGTCCGATCCCAGCGCGATCGAGCATTCCTTCTACCGCATGGTGCCCGAGCATCTGGTGCTGCCGCTGGTTGGTCTTGCGACGGCGGCGACCGTGATCGCGAGCCAGGCGGTGATCACCGGCGCCTATTCGCTGGTCTATCAAGCCGTGCAGCTCGGCCTGCTGCCGCGCTTCGAGGTGCGCTACACCTCCGAAAGCCATGCCGGCCAGATCTATCTGCCGCGCGTCAACCGGCTGCTGCTGATCGGCGTGATGCTGCTGGTGCTGTTGTTCCACACCCCCAGCAATCTGGCTTCGGCCTATGGCATCGCGGTCTCCACCACCATGGTCGCCGACGGCATCATGGGCTTCGTCGTGATCTGGAAATTGTGGAACTGGCGCGCGGCTACGGCGGCTGCCGTGATCCTGCCCTTCGTCGTCGTGGACATGAGCTTCTTCAGCGCCAATCTGCTCAAGCTGCTCGAAGGCGCCTGGGTGCCGCTGCTGTTCGGCGCAGCCATGGCGGGGACGATCTGGACCTGGCGGCGGGGCTCGGGAATCCTGATCCAGAAGACGCGCCGGATCGAGGTGCCGCTGGACGATCTGATCCGGAGCCTGGAGAAGCGGCCGCCGCATATCGTCAAGGGCACGGCGGTGTTCCTGACCAGCGATCCATCCTTCGTGCCGACCGCGCTGCTGCACAACCTCAAGCACAACAAGGTGCTGCACGAGCACAACGTGGTCCTGACCATCGAGACCGCGCATACGCCGCGGGTCGATCTGTCGGAGCGGTTCCGGATGGAGAAGATCAGCGACAAGTTCTCCAAGGTCCGCCTGCGCTTCGGCTTCATGGAGCAGCCGAACGTCCCCAAGGCTCTCGCGATCGCGCGCAAGCAGGGCTGGCAGTTCGACATCATGTCGACGTCGTTCTTCGTGTCGCGGCGGTCGCTGAAGGCCTCGGCGCAGTCGGGGATGCCGCTCTGGCAGGACCACTTGTTCATCGCGCTAAGCCGGTCCGCCAACGACGCTACCGACTATTTCCAGATTCCCACGGGACGGGTGGTTGAAGTCGGCACCCAAGTCACCATCTGAACGCAATTGGCGGATCCATGCAAAATTTGCATGGCGAGGGCCCAAAAACGGGCTAGGCTATGCCGACAGCGCAGGACTATAAGCCCGCGCTCTTCCGCCGTTGTGCAGTGAAGCATTTTTAGAGGCCACCGGGCTCTCCCATGACAAGCGACGTAGCAGTTCCCGCCCCGGAAACGGCGGCGGCCAATGGCCATGGCGAGGCCCACACCACGGCCCGTTTCGGCGCGCTGACGCTCGGCAGCATCGGCGTGGTCTATGGCGACATCGGCACCAGTCCGCTCTACGCGTTCCGCGAGGCCGTGACGGCGGCCTCCTCGGGCACCGACGGGCTCGCTACGCCGGCGGCCGTGCTCGGCGTGCTCTCCCTGATCCTGTGGGCGCTCATCGTCGTGGTGACGCTCAAATACGTCGTGATCCTGCTCCGCGCCGACAACAACGGCGAGGGCGGCACGCTCGCGCTGATGGCGCTGGCCCAGCGCGCGGTCGGCACCGGCGGGGCGACCATCGTCCTGCTCGGCATCATCTCCGGCGCCCTGTTCTACGGCGACGCCGTCATCACCCCCGCGCTTTCGGTGCTGTCGGCGATCGAAGGCATGAAGGACGTCACGCTGCGGTTCGAGCCCTACATCGTGCCGCTGACCGTAATCATCCTGGTCGGCCTGTTCGCCGTGCAGTCGCGCGGCACCGCCCGCGTCGCCGCCTTTTTTGGCCCGATCATGTGCGTCTGGTTCGCGGTCATTGCAGTGGCGGCGATCCATCCGATCATCGCGCAGCCGCAGGTGCTGTTCGCGCTGAACCCGCTCTATGCCGTGTCCTTCATGCTCCACCACGGCATCATCGGCTTCGTGACGCTGGGCGCGGTGTTCCTGGCGGTCACCGGTGCCGAGGCGCTCTATGCCGACCTCGGCCATTTCGGCAAACGGCCGATCCAGACCGCCTGGCTGTTCATCGTGCTGCCATCGCTGGCGCTGAACTATCTGGGGCAGGGGGCGCTCGTGCTCGGTGATCCCGGGGCGATCGAGAGCCCGTTCTTCCAGTTGTTTCCGCAAGGCTGGATCCGTGGCGCCATGGTCGTGCTCGCCACCGCCGCCACCGTCATCGCAAGCCAGGCCGTCATCACCGGCGCCTATTCGCTGACACGCCAGGCGATCCAGCTCGGGCTGCTGCCGCGCTTTGAAATTCGCCATACGTCTGAAGCCCATTCCGGCCAGATCTTCATCCCGCGCATCAACCAGCTCCTGCTGGTCGCGGTGGTGCTCCTGGTGCTGCTGTTCCGCTCCTCGAGCGCGCTGGCGTCCGCCTACGGTATCTCCGTCACCGGCACCATGGTGGTCACGGCGATGATGGGCTTCGTCGTGATCTGGAAGGTCTGGCGGTGGTCGCCGCTCGCGGCAGCCGCGCTCATCGCGCCCTTCCTGTTCCTCGACCTGACCTTCCTGGCCGCCAACCTGCTCAAGGTGTTCGAGGGCGGCTGGGTACCGCTCGCGCTCGGTGCGCTCATGATCATCCTGATGTACACGTGGCGGCGCGGCAGCCGGCTGCTGTTCGAGAAATCGCGCAAGCTCGAGTTCCCGCTCGCCGACCTCGTGGCCATGCTGGAGAAGCGGCCGCCGCAACGCGTGCCCGGAACCGCCGTGTTCCTGACCTCGGACCCGCTCAGTGCCCCGACCGCGCTGATGCATAGTCTGAAGCACTACAAAGTGCTGCACGAGAAGAATGTCATTCTTACCATCGAGACCGCGCAGACCCCGCGGATCGACCCGGCCGAGCGCGTCAGGCTGGAGCAGATCAGCCCGACCTTCTCCAAGGTGACGCTGAAGTTCGGGTTCATGGAATCGCCCAACGTGCCGAAGGCGCTGGCGATCGCCCGCAAGCTCGGCTGGCAGTTCGACATCATGTCGACCTCGTTCTTCCTGTCGCGCAGGGCGCTGAAGCCCGCCGCCCATTCCGGCATGCCGCGTTGGCAGGACCGGCTGTTCATCTCGCTCAGCCGCTCCGCCAACGACGCCACCGACTATTTCCAGATCCCTAGCGGCCGCGTGGTCGAGGTCGGAACGCAGGTGACGATCTAGCGTCCGAGTTGGCGCACGTCCGTCTCCACCGCTGTCATCGCCCGGCCTTTGACCGGGCGATCCAGTATTCCAGAGACGGCAAGGGGATACGGCGAGGCCGCGGCGTATTGGATTCCCCGCCTTCGCGGGGAATGACACCGAATGCGTGGTGAGGGCATCCTCAACGCCGGACTTCAAGTCGCTGCGATTTAGCTTTAACTTGCGCCGCGCGGCTCAAGCCTTTGGAGCGCTTGATTTTCGTCTCCCGAGAGGCGAGGTTGCCGCCCGCCGGGATCGCCCCGGCATGCGGCTCGCGACGTTGGAGGATGATGTGGCAAATCAAGTACAGGATCTGACCCCGGACGAGGTCTCCAAGGGTGTCGCGGAAGGGCGCTATCTGCTCGTCGACGTCCGCGAGCCGAACGAGGTCGACGCCGAGGCCTATCCCTACGGCGTCGTGGTTCCGCTCTCGACCTTCGACCCCAAGGCGATCCCCGATCCCCAAGGCAAGGAGGTCGTGTTCGCCTGCCGCTCCGGAAAACGCTCCGTGACGGCCTCGCTCGCGGCGCAGGCGGCGGGCCTGCCTTACGACAAGCATCTGGCCGGCGGCATGCTGGGCTGGAAGGCGGCAGGTCTTCCCAGCAAGGTCGGTGGCTGATCCGGCCGATGTCCAAGAGCTCGTCCCTGAACAAGGTCTTCGCCGACCTTCCCGTCACTATCTTTGAGGCGATGTCGCAGGCCGCGCGCGACAACGCCGCCATCAATCTCGGCCAGGGCTTTCCTGACGATCCCGGCCCCGAGGATATCCGCCGCGCCGCGGCCGACGCCTCGCTGAACGGCTACAACCAGTACCCGTCGATGATGGGCCTGCCGGAGCTGCGCCAGGCGATCGCGACCCATTACGGCCACTGGCACGGCCTCAAGCTCGATCCGATGAGCGAGGTGATGGTCACCTCCGGCGGCACCGAGGCGCTGACCTCGGCCATCCTCGCGGTGGTGCAGCCCGGCGACGAGGTGGTCTGCTTCCAGCCGGTCTATGATTCCTACCTGCCGATCATCCGCCAGGCCGGCGGTATTCCGCGCCTCGTCCGGCTCGAGCCGCCGCACTGGCGGCTGAATGAGGACATGCTGAAAAGCGTCTTCAATTCAAAGACCAAGGCGGTGCTGTTCAACAATCCCTTAAATCCCTCCGCGGTGGTCTATCCGCGCGAGGACCTCGAGCTCTTGGCGCGCTACTGCCAGGAGTTCGACGTCATCGCGATCTGCGACGAGGTCTGGGAGCACGTCACCTTCGACGAGCACAAGCACATCCCGCTGATCACGATTCCGGGTATGCGCGAGCGCACCATCAAGGTCGGCTCGGCCGGCAAGATCTTCTCGCTGACGGGCTGGAAGATCGGCTTCGTCTGCGCCGCGCCGCCGCTCTTGCGCGTCGCCGCCAAGGTGCACCAGTTCCTGACCTTCACCACCGCGCCGAACCTGCAGGCCGCCGTCGCCTACGGCCTCGGCAAGTCCGACGACTATTTCCTGTCGATGCGCAAGGACCTGACGCGGAGCAGGGACCGGCTGACCAAGGGGCTCGAAAGCCTCGGCTTCCCCGTGCTGAAGTCGCAAGGCACCTACTTCCTCACCGTGGACCTGTCGCCGCTCGGGCTCAACGAGAGCGATACCGAGTTCTGCTGGCGGATCGTGAAGGACTACAAGGTCGCGGCGATCCCGGTCTCGGCGTTCTACGAGCAGGACCCCGTGACCTCGGTGGTGCGCTTCTGCTTTGCCAAGAAGGACCAGACGCTTGACACCGCCTTGGAGCGGCTGTCGGACGCCGTGCGTGGACGCAAGAGGTAGACAGAGATGACGAACGTCGGCCGCTCCGGACTTCGCTTTGGTCTTGGCTTTGGCCTCGCGATCGCCGCAGCGCTGACGTTGCTCTCCGCCCCCGCAGGCGCCGAGGAGCGGGTCGTCAACTTCTACAACTGGTCCAACTACATGGCGCCCGATGTCCTTGAGGCCTTCACCAAGGAGACCGGCATCAAGGTGGTCTACGACACGTTCGACGCCAACGAGACGCTGGAGACGCGCCTGATGGCCGGCAAGTCCGGCTACGACGTCGTGGTACCGACTGCCTATTTCCTCCAGCGCCAGATCAAGGCCAACATCTTCCAGAAGCTCGACAAGTCGAGGCTGCCGAACCTTAGCCATGCCTGGCCTGTCGTGACGCAGCGCCTCGGCATCTACGACCCCGGCAACGTCTACGCCGCCAACTACATGTGGGGCACCACGGGCATAGGCTACAACGTCGCCAAGGTGAAGCAGATCCTCGGACCCGACGCGAAGATCGACAGCTGGGACATCGTCTTCAAGCCGGAGAACCTCGCCAAGTTCAAAGACTGCGGCGTGCACATGCTCGACTCCGCCGACGACATCTTTCCGGCGGCGCTGAGCTATCTCGGGCTCGATCCGAACTCGACCAAGCAGGCGGACCTCGAGAAGGCCGCCGATGCCGTCGCCAAGGTTCGCGCGTCCGTGCGCAAGTTCCACTCGTCCGAATATCTGAGCGCGCTTGCCACCGGCGAGATCTGTTTCGTGGTCGGCTGGTCCGGCGACATCATGCAGGCCCGCGCCCGCGCTGCGGAAGCCAAGAGCGGCGTCGAGATCGGCTACACGATCCCGAAGGAGGGCGCGCAGATGTTCTTCGACAATCTCGCGATCCCCGCGGATGCCAAGAACGTCAGCGAAGCCTATGAGCTGATCAACTATCTCTACCGCCCGGACGTCGCCGCCAAGAACTCGGACTTCCTGTCCTATGCCAACGGCAACCTCGCCAGCCAGAAGCTGGTCGATCCGAAAATCCTGGGCGACAAGAACATCTATCCGGACGAAGCGACGCTCGCAAAACTGTTCGTCATCACGGCGCGTGAGCCGGCGACCCAGCGCATCATCAACCGGCTCTGGACCAAGGTGAAGACGGGGCGCTGACGTGCGGCACCCGTCATTGCGAGCGAAGCGAAGCAATCCAGAATCGATTCGCGGAGACGCTCTGGATTGCTTCGCCGCTTCGCTCCTCGCAATGACGGCGTAGCTAGCGCCACCTGCGGTGCAGCCACAACCACTGTTCGGGATGCTCGCGCACCCAGCCTTCCACCACGTTGGTGATCGCCTGCGTCGTGCCCTGGATGTCGATCTTGCCGTCGGCATCGCGGACCGGCGGGACTTCCTCCGTCAGCTCCGCGGCGAAGCGGCCGCCGGGCTTGCGGATGACGCGGACGCCGTGGATCGGGCATTCGACCTGGCGCAGGAGGCGCGCCAGCATCGGATTGGCGCGGGTCTTGCGGCCGAAGAAGGTGACCTCTACGCCGCCGGTCAGATACTGGTCGATCAGCATGGCGACGTGCTTGCCGTCCTTCAGCGCCTGCGCGAGGCGCAGCGGCGCATCGCGCCCCGCAGGGATCAGCGTGCCCATGTTGACCTGGCGCATCTCCTGGATGATGCGGTCGGCGGAGGCGATGTTCGGCCGGCGGTACAGGATCGCGGCATCGAGGCCATGCGCGACGGCGGCGAGCGCGGGCAATTCCCAGTTCGCAAGGTGCGCGGCGAAGATCAGCGCCGGCTTGCCGTCGTCTCGGATTTGGTCGAACAGCTCGATGCTGCGCTTGGGCAATTCGATCCGGCTCACTTCCGGATGGTCGCGGTCGTAATCCCAGACGTGGTCCATATGGGCGAATTCGGCGCCGACGCGGCCGAGATTGTCCCAGACGCCCATCAGGATCTGTTCGATCTCCTCCGGCGATTTCTCCGGAAACGCAGCGGTGAGATTGGCGCGGCCGATGCGGTGCTCGCGCAGGCGCGGGCCGATCAGCTTCACGACGCGTGACAAGAAGTCCGAGGTCTTGACCGGATCGAAATAGCGCGTGGTGCGCAGCATGCCGACCGTGGCGGCGCCGATCAGGGTGCCGCCGATCGATTTGGCAGCCTCCCGCGCGCGGGCCTTCGTGCTCGCAGGAAGCAGCGCCATACGTCCGGTCAGGCCGGTTCGCGGGTCAGGATCAGCGAGGCGTTCTGGCCGCCGAAGCCGAACGAGTTCGACATGACCGCGGTCACGCGCGCATCGCGCGCCTTGTTGCCGACGACGTCGAACAGGATCGTGGGATCCGGGGTCTCGTAATTGATCGTCGGCGGGATGCGCTGGTGCTCGAGGGTCAGCAGCGAGAAGATCGCCTCCACGGCGCCTGCGGCCGAGATGGTGTGGCCGACCATCGACTTGTTGGAGGTGACCGGAATCTTCGAGACGAGATCGCCGAACACGGCCGATGTCGTGTTGTACTCCATCTTGTCGTTTTCGGGCGTCGCGGTGCCGTGCGCGTTGATGTGGTCGATCTGGTCCGGGGTCATGCCGGCATCGGCCAGCGTCTTGTTCATGCAGCCGATGATCGGCTTGCCGTCGGGCGAGGAGCGAGTGCGGTGGAAGGAATCCGTGAGCTCGCCGCAGCCGGCGATCACGCCGAGGATTTTTGCACCGCGCGCAGTCGCCGCTTCATAGCTTTCCAGCACCAGCGCGCCGGCGCCTTCGGCCATGACGAAGCCGTCGCGGTTCTTGGAGAAGGGGCGGGAAGCCGCCTGCGGCGGATCGTTTTGGGTCGACAGTGCCGAAAGCAGCGAGAAGCGCACCAGCGCTTCCGGATTCACCGTGCCGTCGGTCGCGACGCACAGCGCGGCATCGGTCTCGCCGCGGCGGATCGCTTCCACGCCGAGCTGGATCGAGGTCGCGCCCGAGGCGCAGGCCGTGGACAGCGAGATCGGCGAGCCCTTGGTGCCAAAAGTCTCGGCGAGATGGGCTGCGACCGAGCCGAACATGAAGCGGTGATGATAGGCGCTGTACTTGCCGCCGCCGGAGATGCGCAGCAGGTCGTCATAGGTGAAGTCGAGCTTGCCGACGGCGCGGCCGAGCTCGCGGCGCTGCGGCCATTCGACTTCGACGGGCGCGACCGCGAGGAAGAGGGGGCCCGGGAAATCGGCGTTGGCGCCGATGCCGGCCTGCTCGAGCGCTTCCTGCGTGACCATCTCGGCCATCCGCTCGGACAGGCCGGTGGAGGAGAACGGATCGACGCTGACGAAATCGACCGTGCCGGCCATCGTCGTCTTCAGGCCGTCGACCGGAAAGCGCGTGATGGTGCGGATGCCGGATTCGCCGGCGACGAGCTTCGCCCAATTGTCCGCCTTGCCGGCGCCGAGCGAGGTCATGATGCCCATGCCGGTGACGACGACGACGGGACGCCCGAATTTGTCGCGTGGTGCAGTCATGTCGATCCCCCGCTAGAGCTAGCTTACGGCCTCGACCAGCGCCATGCCTTCGCCGCGCCAGTGTCCGGCCCCCACGACCACAATCTGGGTGGGTGCCCCCTGCATTTCAATCTCGGTCCCTGTGGAATCGTTCGGCGGGAACAGTGCGCCGCGCGAGATCGACAGCGCGGCGAGCGCGATTCCGAGCGGGAATTGCGTCTCCATGGTGTGTCCGAACATCGTGCCGGTCGAGCGAACCGGGAAGTCGGCGTGGCCCTTCAGGAAGCCGCGCTCCTCGGATGTCGCGGGCTCTGCGCCGGTCGCGCCAGTGATGATCGCGCCCTTGCCCTCGCGCTTCGGCAGCTTGGCCCAAAGCTTCTCCAGCGTCGCCGCCATGTCGCCGGGCTGCTTGCGCCGGGCCAGATCGGCCACCACGCTCGACAGTTTTGCGAACGGCTTTGCGCCGCGCGCTTCCGCATGCGCCTTCGATTCCAGCACCAGGAACGCGCCGGCCGAGCCGAGCGCGAAGCCGGCGTGGTCCTTGCGCGCCCAGACGGGCGCGAACTTGTCCTTCAGATTGAAGTCGCCGAATTCGTAGAGGACCATGAGGTCCTTGCGCTCGCCATTGTGCGAGCCGCCGATCAGGGCGATGTCGCTCTCGCCCGAGGCGATGCGCGCGAGCGCGATGCGGGCCGCATCGGCGCCCGCGACCTCTTCGCCCATGAAGGTGCGCGAGGTGCCGCCGAGCCCGTGCACGATGGCGATGTTGCCGGCGAGGAGATTGGAGAGCTGGGCCAGAAACAGCGTCGGCCTGAGATCGCTCATCAGGCGTTCGTTGAGGAAGCCGGGCGCATTCGCCCCCTTGGCCTCGGCCGTGAGCACGCCGGTGTCGACGTTGAGATCGCGCTCGCCGCCGCCGGCGGCCACGACCATGTCGATCTTCGACAGGATATCCTTGTTGCCCTTGATCCCCGCAGAGTCGAGCGCGAGGCCCGCGGCATAGGTGCCGATGCGCTGCCAGGCTTCCATCTGGCGCTGGTCGCCCTTCTTCGGGATCTGGCTGTCGAAGGAGACCGGCATCAGCGGATGCACGATGTAGGGCGCAAAGCCCTTCTCGTCGACATTGATGCGCTTCTCCTGGAGCGCGGCCCAGTTGGCGTCCAGGCCCTCGCCGAGCGAGGTGGCAAGGCCAATGCCGGTGATCCAGACTTCCGTCTGGCCGGGCTTCGAAGCGGTGTCAGTCATGGCGATACGGCCTGCTGCGGAAAGCCGACGCGCTCGGCGACTTTCGCCATGTATCCGCGCATGTCCGCGTTGGGGAAGGGGATCAGCGTGAAGGTGAGCGCCGCGTTCGCGCGCAGCTTGCCGCCGACCTTGATCTTGGCTTCGGTCATGGCATAGCCGGAGCCCTCATAGGAGAGGCTCGCCTCGATGCTCATGAGGTCGCCGGGGAACACCGAGCCGCGCACCTTGGCCTCCTTCACGGCGGCCAGGATCGGCATGCGCTCGAACTTGAACACGCCGAGCTGAAGCCAGCCCGAGGCCTGCGCCATCGATTCGATCAGGAGCACGCCGGGCATCAAGGGATAGCCCGGGAAGTGTCCCTCGAAGACGGTGCTTTCCTTCGGGACCTGGGCCTCGACGACGATCGTCTTCTCGTCGACCCTGAGGTCGACGATGCGATCGATCATGTGAAAGTATTCGAGTTGCATGGCCGCCCGATTAGGCGCTCGCGCCCTTGGCTGCAACCAGCTCGTCGATGCGCGCGCACAGGTTCTTCAGCACGAAATATTGTTCGGTGGTCGCTTTGCCGTCGTTGACCTCCTGGGTCCACTTTTCCAGCGGCAGCTTGATGCCGAACTGCTTGTCGATCGCAAACGCGATATCGAGGAAATCGAGGCTGTCGATACCGAGGTCATCGATGGCGTGGCTATCCGGCGTGATCGTGTCGCGCGGAATGTCGCAGGTTTCAGCGATGATCGTAGCGACCTGATCGAATGTGGAGGACATCACTAAGCCTTTGATATATTGCAGATATTTGTCAGATGTTCCAGAGTGGCATGGCGGGTGGGCATCGCGCCCCTGATGACGCCCTCAACCCCCCTCTGGCCGGGTCGAGAGCCCGTATATCGGAGCGCCGCCCTGAGTTCAATGGAGCCGGGCAGGCCAAGGGGACAGCAAGGGACGGAGCTGGGGATGCCTGCCGGAGCCCCTTTGCGGCGGGGGATCGGCGGCGGGCCGGGCTAGATGTGCGGCGTCGTGATCTTGGCGCAGTCGCGGCGGCCCATCAGCACGCAATCCTGGGTCCGGCGCAGGTCGGCGATGCTCACGGCGAGCCAGATCCCGATCGCGGTCAGCGCGATGGTGAAGGCGAGCGCGGCGATGTTGGCGAGCATGCGGTGGCGGAAATCGTCCGGCTCGGTGCGGGGCTGCTCGTAGCGCGACAGGTCGAGCGGCTTGGGCGCGCCGCGCATCGGTTGCACGGTGCCGTTGCCCCGGTGGACCGTCGGGGAGGGGGAGGTGCGCGGCCTGAACTGGAGCACCCGGTGCTCCTCATCAGAGCTTATGGGCCGCTGGGATTTCATGGTGCGAGGATCACTCCGAAGCAGCGGTTTTTGATAGCATACGTGGTGAACGCGTTGCAGAAAATCTTCTCAACGCGTACGTGCATTGCGCTTTTGCACGACCTCTTCGCGAAGGCCCGCGACAGCGGTCGTCATGCCGGTGTCAGGATGCGCGGGGTTGCGCTGCAAAACAGCCATGGCACCTGCCGTGCCCGGTCCCGCGAACATCGGCTTGTGATCTCCCTTTCCGCGCCGAACGCATTTTGTCGCCGCAAGGCCCATGGCATAATCATGGAACCTGGACCACCGGTTGCAACCAACAATGTGAGGGGCTCTTCGACCATGACCACGAACGCGCGCGAGCCGAGGGTGCATCCGGTGCCGATCCTGTCGCTTCGGCCGACGCAGATGACGGTCGGCATGCGCGAGGTCAAGGAGAAGCGCAAACGCTGGCGCGAGCACGACAGCAAGAAGCAGGCCGATCTGCTCGGCAAGCACATGATCCCCGTCGTGTACGGGCCGGACAAGCGTTACTACGTGATCGACCATCATCATCTCGGCCGCGCATTGCACGACGAGGGCGTCAAGGAAGTGCTGGTGACTGTCGTCGGCGACCTCAGGATGGTCGAGCGCGAGGCCTTCTGGGGCGTGATGGACAACAAGCGCTGGGTCTATCCCTACGACTCCAAGGGCGAACGGCGGCCGTTCCGCGACCTGCCGAAATCGGTCGCCGATCTCAGGGACGATCCCTTCCGCAGCCTCGCCGGCGAGCTCCGCCGCCTGGGGGGATTTGCCAAGGACACCACGCCGTTCTCCGAATTCCTGTGGGCCGACTATCTGCGCCGAAAATTGTCGCGCAAGGCGGTGGATGCCAATTTCGACAAGGCGCTGGAAAAGGCGCTGTCCGCGGCCAAGAGCAAGGATGCGATCTATCTGCCGGGCTGGTGCGGGCCGGCGGACGACGATTAGGCGCGGCGGCTCAGATCAGTCGCGCTGGAAGATCTTGGCGCCGGGGTAGATGCGCCGGGCGTAAGTCACGACCAGCGCGCGCTCCTGGGTTTCCAGGAAGGGCGTTCGGATCCGGCTCGATCCGATGATGAGGTGCCATAGGCCATTGAGCTTCTGAATGACGACGTTCATGTGAGTGATCCTCGAAGACTTTGCACTCCTGCAAATGTTGCCTGTTGCGGCAGTCTTGCGATTTCAGGATCGTGAGCGCGTGCGTAAAATTCCCGACACGGCTCGCACCCGCTGCAAGACAGCAGCAACTACCTATTAGTGTATGGCGGCTGCGGCCCCGCGACAGGACCTCATCACAGCCTCTTGAGCGAAGCCATTTTCTGTTCGCACGAAACCGTCCTGAAACAGAGCCGTCCCATCTGTGTGGGGTAGTCGAGCTCACACAGGAGGCCAAAATGCGCCGTCTGGTTTTCGCAATTGCCTTGCTCGCGGTCGCCTCAGCAGGAATCTCGGCATCGTTTGCCGCAGTTCACCACGCCAAGACGTTGACGTTTTCCGAGCGCTTTGCCCCGGCGCTCGAGTTGATGGCGAAGCGCTAGCGGCGTAGCGCGTCGCAGATCACTTCGGGGCTTGCGGACCGGGCGGGGACAGCAGGCGCTCCATCTCCGCGGCCGCCTCGCCGTCGCGCGCCTTCTGCAACAGCGTGTGGCGCTCGGCGCCGGCCGGCAGCTTCCTGGCGGCGGCGCGGGCCTCTTGCGTGAACTTGTCCAAGCGCTCCTGGAGAGACAGGGCCGGTTTTGTACGGTTGCGTTTCTTGGTCATGGTTTGGCCTTTCCGGCGCGGAGCCAACCATGCGGACGCGAGCGGCGTCCTTAACTTTTGTTGGAACGGGGGCGCGGATCGCGGGTTTCATGACGGCGGCGCCCGGCGCGCCATGGGTCCAATTCATGCAAACGGAGCGACTTCGCGTGCCCAGCGACACGATCCGTGCTGCGCTTGTCAGGCGCTTGCGCGTCTCTTCCGGCATTTCGGAGGAGGATGTCAGAGAAATCGAAGCGCTTCCGATCGCGGTGAGACAGTATCCGGCGGAGACGCCCGTGGTGAGGGATGGCGAGCGGGCCACCGAATGCTGCCTGATTGTCGAGGGATTTTGCGCGCGCTCCAAGACGATCGCGAGCGGCAAGCGACAGATTCTCTCCCTGCACATTCCGGGCGAGATCCCGGACCTGATGAGCCTGTTCCTGCACGTGATGGACCATGAGCTCTCGACGCTGACGCCATGCACGCTGGGCTTCATCAGCCACGATACGCTGCGAAGATTGCACCAACGCAGGCCGGTCGTCGCCGAGATGTTTTGGCGGGACACGCTGATCGACGCCGCGATGTTTCGCGAATGGATCGTCAATGTCGGCCAGCGTCCGGCGCCTGCACGCCTCGCCCATGTCATGATCGAGCTGCGCGAGCGCCTCAGGGTGATCGGTCGCGTGGACGGCAACACTTTCGAGATGCCGCTGACGCAGGAGCAGATCGGCGAGGCCCTGGGGATCACGGCGGTCCACGCCAACCGGGTGATCAAGCAGTTGCGCCAGGAGGGGATCGTGGAATTTCAGCGCGGCCGCGTCACCGTACTCGACGAGCAGAAGTTCTTCGAACTCGCGGATTTCGACGGCCGTTATCTCCACCAGTCCCCGACGCTTTGAGCCGCCCGATGCCGCGGTCGGCCGTGCGCGGCCCGTCGTCGTGGACGTCCGCTGGCGGGGTGCGCCGTTCCTGAAAGTGTCGATTACGCTGGATGTCGAGGAGGCGCAGGCGGCGGACCGGGCCGAACGTGCGGCCCAACGGCGCAGGTAAAATTGACGTATCGCAAATCGGCGTCGGCGGCGGCCGCTAAGGTCCGCCGGCATGACAGCCGAACCAGCATTGCGCTCCCGCGTCGCCAGGTGGGCTCCGGATCATGCCGACCTGGAGACGCGACGATGAGCCTGATCCTTCGCATTCTGTTTGTCCTGGCCGGAGCCATCACCGCGCTGTTCGTCGCGCGTGATGCGCTAAACTTCACAATCATCCAGACCTTCGTCGCCATACTGCTCGTGACGGCCGTCCTGCTCGCCGGAAGTCTCTGGAGCCTGCGGCGGAAGACGTGAGCGCCACGGAAGCCAAACGACCGGCCGGGCTGAGCGAGGCCGAGGCTCGGGCGCGGTTGGAAGAGGACGGCGCCAACGAGTTGCCTCGGCCCGAACGACGCAGTCCGCTCCGCATCGTCATGGAAGTGCTGCGCGAGCCGATGCTCGTGCTGCTGCTTTGCGGTGGGCTGGTCTACCTCGTGCTCGGCGATCTCAGGGAAGCGCTGATCCTCTTGGTCTTCGGTGCGATGTCGATCGTGATCACGGTGGTGCAGGAGACCCGGACCGAGCGCGTTCTGGAAGCCTTGCGCGACCTGAGCAGCCCGCGCGCGCTCGTGGTGCGGGACGGTGCGCGTCGGCGCATCCCGGGCCGCGAGGTCGTGCGCGGCGACCTGCTCGTCCTCGGCGAAGGCGACCGGATTCCGGCCGACGCCGCGCTGGTGGACGCGCGCGATCTGCAGATCGACGAGTCGCTGCTGACCGGCGAGTCGGTGCCCGTCCGCAAGCGGGCTGCCGGCAAGGCCATGTCAGCCGATCAGCGGCCGGGCGGCGAGGATCAGCCCTTCGTGTATTCCGGTTCTCTCGTCGTGCGGGGCGAGGGGCTGGCGCTGGTCGAGGCCACCGGCCCGCGCAGCGAGATCGGGAAGATCGGGCTGTCGCTGCGCGGCTTGCAAACCGAGCCGCCCCGGCTTCGGCAACAGACCGCAAGACTGGTGCGGCTCTGCTTCCTCGGCGGCGCGGTCGTCAGCGTGGCCGCCGTCGCGCTCTACGGAGTCTTGCGTGGGGACTGGCTGCAAGCGCTGCTTGCGGGCATCGCCATCGGCATGGCGATGTTGCCGGAAGAATTTGGCGTCGTGCTCACGGTCTTCATGGCGATGGGAGCCTGGCGGATTTCGCAGGCGCGCGTCCTGACGCGGCGGGCCGCAGCCATCGAGGTCCTGGGCTCTGCGACCGTCCTGTGCACCGACAAGACCGGGACACTGACGCAGAACCAGATGTCCGTCGCGGAGTTGCGGCTGCTCGACGGGGCACGCATGCGTCCGGAGAGCGCCGGGCGGGATGACGCCAGGCCTGAATTCATCGAGCTGGCGCGTTGCGGTGCCCTGGCGAGCTCTCCGGAACCGTTCGACCCGATGGAGAAGGCTCTGCATCTGTTCGCGCAGGACGCCTTGCGGGGAGGCGATGCGCCGGACGGCGACCGGACGCTGGTGCGTACCTACGGTCTGCGCCCCGAGCTGCTGGCCATGACGCAGGTCTGGCGCACGGCCGGCCGGGCGGACCTCGTCGCATGCGCCAAGGGCGCGCCCGAGGCGATCGCGCGCCTGTGCAGGATGAACGCTGCTGATCAGGATTCGGTGCGAGATGCCGCCAGCGCGATGGCGAGGGACGGGCTTCGCGTGTTGGGGATGGCCGTTGCCGCCTGCGATGAGTCTTCACTCCCGCCGACCCAGGAGGATTTCGCGTTTCGATTTGTCGGCCTGGTCGGGCTTGCCGATCCGCTGCGGCCCCATGTCCCGGAGGCGGTTCGCGAATGCCGCGCGGCGGGGATCCGCGTCGTCATGATCACGGGCGATTATCCGGCAACCGCCGTTGCCATCGCGAACCAGGCCGGACTCGACGTCCGTGACGTCATGACCGGCGATCAGGTCAGGCTGGCGGATGATCCGGAGCTTGCGAAACGCGTCGGGCATGTCAACGTGTTCGCCCGGGTTTTGCCGGAGCAGAAGCTGCGCATCGTCCAGGCGATGAAGCTCAACGGCGAGATCGTGGCGATGACCGGCGACGGCGTCAACGACGCGCCTTCGCTCAAGGCCGCCCACATCGGCATCGCGATGGGAGGGCGCGGGACCGACGTCGCGCGAGAGGCGTCGGCGATCGTGCTGCTCGACGACGATTTCGGTTCGATCGTGTCGGCTATTCGTCTGGGCCGCCGCATCTACGACAATCTGCGGAAGGCGATGGCCTTCATCTTCGCCGTTCATGTGCCGATCGCCGGACTTGCGCTGCTGCCCCTGGTCTTCGGGCTGCCGCTGATCTTCAGTCCGGTGCACATCGCATTTCTGGAGCTGATCATCGACCCCGTATGCTCGCTGGTGTTCGAGGCGGAGCGGGACGAGCGCGATGCGATGACGCGTCCGCCGAGGCGGCCTGATGCCGCGCTGTTCTCGTGGGCACTGGTTGGCTGGAGCGTGCTTCAGGGTGCCCTCGCATTTGCCCTGACCGCCATCATATTCGTCGGCGCGCTTCGCTCCGGCCTCGTCGCCGACGAGGCGAGGACGCTCGCCTTCGTGACGCTCGTCGTCTGCATTGTCGCTCTGGTCCTGGTCAATCGGTCCTTCAGCGCATCGTTCGCGTCCGCATTCTTCCGTCCAAATCCCGCATTGACCTGGATCTTCGCGGGGGTGGCTCTCGTTCTCGCCACCGCGCTGCTCTGGCCGCCGGCCTCCAGCCTGTTCCGCTTTGGTCCGCTGCATGCGGACGATCTGATGATCGCGCTCGGCGCGGGGCTGCTGGTGCTGACGGTGCTCGAATTGCTGAAACCGCTGTGGGCGCGGCGGCTTCGGTTCTAGCTCTCATCCGGGGAGCGCGTCTTCGGCGGCGCATCGGTTTCGTGCGTCTCGTCCCTGGCGCTGAGCATCCGGTGCAGCCAGTGCTCGGCGCGGTTGCCGACGGTGAGAATCAGGAAGGCCAGTGTCAGCGCCGTTCCGACGATCGGCCACTGGCCGACGCCGCAGGCGATGCCGAGGCAGGCGGCGAGGAAGGTGCAGGCGGCACTGGTCAGGCCGCGGACGCGAAACCTGTCGCTTTCGTGGACGATGACGCCGGCACCGAGGAAGCCGATGCCGGTGAGGATGCCCTGGATGACGCGGCTTGCCGCATCGGTGATCTTGCCCGCCTCGGCGAACTGCACGGCCAGCAATACGACGGTTGCGGTCGAGAGCCCGACGATGCCGAGCGTCTTCAGCCCGATCGGCTTGCCGTGCAGGTCACGATTGAGGCCGATGGCGCAGCCTGCGAGCGTGGCGACGCCGAGGCGCAGAAGGATCTCGGGCCAGTTCAGCACGGTCATTGCCCGTCAGTCACCGCGTCATTCACTTCTTCGGCAGCCGGCCCATCAAGTAGAACTCGTCGTTCGGCCGCATGCCGGTGAAGTTCGCCAGCCGGTTCGACAGCGCGAAGAAGGCCGAGATCGCGGCGATGTCCCAGATGTCGTCGTCGCTGAAGCCGTGCGGCGCAAGCGCGGCGAAATCCTCCTCCGAGATGCGCTGCGCGTCGGCCGAGACCTTCATCGCGAAGTCGAGCATCGCCTTCTGCCGCGGCGTGATGTCGGCCTTGCGATAGTTCACCGCGACCTGGTCGGCGATCAGCGGGTTCTTGGCGCGGATGCGCAGGATAGCACCATGGGCGATCACGCAATACTGGCACTGGTTGGCCGCCGAGGTCGCCACCACGATCATCTCCCGTTCGGCCTTGGTGAGGCCGCCGTCCTTCTCCATCAGCGCGTCGTGATAGGCGAAGAACGCGCGGAACTCGTCCGGACGGTAGGCCAGCGTGAGGAAGACGTTCGGCACGAAGCCGCTCTTCTCCTGCACGGCGAGAAGGCGCGTGCGGATGTCGTCGGGCAGGGTGTCGAGGGCGGGAGCTGGGAAGCGTTGCGCGGCTGTTTTTGTCATGAGCATGGATTCCGGCTTGGGGCCGGCAACCATAGTCGATGCGGACGCGGGGCTCAACGTGCCACAGGGCACCGGTTGGCGCGGCGCGACGGCGCATCTGCGGTTTGGATGCGCATTGGGGAATGGCGCTCATTCACCTTGCTCCGTCATTGCGAGCGCAGCGAAGCCATCCGGAGTGTTTCCGCGGAGGGATTCTGGATTGCTTTGCTGCGCTCGCAATGACGAAGTGGGTGGCGCGTGGCCTTACCGCAGCGGCTTCTTCAACAGCGAGAAGCGGTCGGGATCGAGGCCCATCGAGGGCTGCAGCATCGGGGCTTCGGCGGTGCCGAGCGTCTTCGCGGGTGGCGCCTGGAACACCGGGTCGTTCGGCACGTCGCGCTGCGAGGTGGCGCCGCGCCAGCGCTCGAGCACGGCGCTGACGAAATGCATGTCGTGACCGGAGGTCACCGACGGCACGCTGCTGATGGTGGCTTCGCCGCGCGGCAATTGGTGCGGCGGCACCTCCTTGAAGCGCAAGCGCGTCGGCAGTGCGACGCCTTCGCCGAACGCCAGCACCTCGCGGGTGCCGAGCGAGGGTACGAAGGAGAGTAGGTTCGCGGCCGCATCCGACACCGCGGCGCGCAGCAGCGCCTGGTCGCGCTCGTTGGCAAGACGCATCGTGAACAGCGTGTTGCACTGGGAGATGATGGTGGCGTCGAGCTCGGCCGGACGCTGGGTGATCAGCCCGAGATAGACGCCGTATTTGCGGCCTTCCTTGGCGATGCGCGACACCGCCTTACGGGTCGGCCCGAAGCCCACATTGCGGTCGGCGGAGGCGTAGCGATGCGCTTCCTCGCAGACGAACAAGAGCGGCGAGACGCCGTCGCTCCACAGGCCGAAGTCGAAGGCCATGCGGCAGAGCACCGAGACGACGGAATCGATCACTTCGGCCGGGAAGCCGGCGAGTTGCATCACCGTCATCGGCTTGCCGTTGGCGGGCAGGCGGAACAGGTGGCTGATCACCTCGGCCATGGTGTCGCCGCCGACATTGGCGTTGTCGAACATGAAGGCGTAGCGCGGATCGTTGCGCACCGCCTCGATACGCGAGATCAGCTTGTGATAGATGATGCGCGAGGAGCGGTTTTCGAGCTTGCCCATGCGCTCGTCGATCAGCGACATCAGATCGACGAGACGATAAGGCACCGGTGTGTCGACCGTGTAGCCGATCTGCTTGGGGTCGATGCGCTTGAGGCCGATGCGGTCGGCGTTCTGGTATTGGGTGTAGACGCCTTTGGCGAGCGGGATCACCTCGGCGAGGATGTCGAGCTCCTCCGGAACGCCCGCGCGGCCGCCGAACAGCACGTCGACGATTTCCTCGAAGTTGAACAGCCAGAACGGCAGCTTCAGGTTCCGCGGGTTCAGCACCAGCGCGCGGTCGCCGAAGCAGCGGCCATATTCGTTGTGCACGTCGAGCAGGAAGATGCGGAGGTTCGGGCGCGCCTTCAGGATCTCGTTGAGCAGCAGCGAGACGCCGGTCGATTTGCCGACGCCGGTCGATCCCAGCACGGCAAAATGCTTGGACAGCATTTCCTCGACGTCGACATAGGCGATCACCGAGCGGTCCTGCTGGAGGAAGCCGACGTTGATCTGGTCCGATCCGGTCGGCGCGTAGATCGTGCGCAGCTCCTGGCTCGTGATCAGGTCGACCGCGTCGCCGATGGTCGGATAATTGGTGACGCCGCGCTGGAATTTGGCCTTGTCGGCGGCGTTGAGGATCTCGCCGAGCAGGTCGACCGAGGCGATGGCGATGTAATTGTCGGCGCTCGACAGATTCTCGCAGGAGACCTCGGTGATCATCGCGACGATGACCGAGCTGGCGCAGCGAATGCTGACGAAACGGCCGACGGTCGCCCGAACCTCCGAGATCGGCATCTGGCTTGCCGCCAGAAGCCCGACCCGGGCGAGCGATCCACGTACCGAAATCACGCGTCCAAAGGATGTCACGATGAATGAACCTGGCAAGAGCACGGGGGTTGCACCGGACTATGCGCGGCCGCGGCTGCACAAACGGTTAAACGGCAGCCGCGGCCGCTTCGTTAAATCCGCGACAATTCGGCCGATAGATTCGTTCCTGATGCATATCTGTGGGCGGAAACGGCCGGAAAGTGCTGCTTTTTGGGGCCAGCAGGCTTTCGATCGAATTAGGGAAGATTTTACCATTCGGGCAGTCCGTCCGCCGTTCGGGGATGGTTCTGCTCAAGCGCGGGGCGCCATTCGGTCCGGGATGCAAGGGTTGGTTTGTTGACGGGACCTAATCATTTGTACATTAGTACAAATGAACCCGCGGCCTCGGTGCCGCCTCCGGGCGCGTGAGCCAATTGCGGCCCTGTGCCCGAATGCGCGATCCGGTTCCTGCGGATCGCAGCCACGCCAGGAGGAAAGCATGCAGCCCGAACCGATCCTCGATCTTGCCCATCTCGGCCATATGGAGCTGCTGACGCCCAAGCCCGACGAGAGCCTGAAATTCTTCGTCGACGTGATGGGCATGACAATCAGCGGCCGGAAGGGCGAGTCGGTCTACCTGCGGGGCTGGGACGATTACGAGCGCTATTCGCTCAAGCTCACGGCGTCGAAGACCTCAGGCATGGAGCACATGGCGCTGCGTGCGCGCAGCCAGCAGGCGCTGGAGCGCCGCGTCGCCGCCCTCAAGGGCTCCGGGTTCGACATCGGCTGGATCGACGGCGACATGGGGCAGGGGCCGACCTTCCGCTGCCGCGATCCCGACGGTCACATCGTCGAGCTCTATTACGAGACCGAATGGTATCAGGCGCCGCCGGAGCTGAAGCCCGCGCTGAAGAACCAGGCGCAGCGTTTTCCCGCCCGCGGCGTCAATGTCCGCCGCCTCGACCACCTCAACTGCCTCGCCGTCGACATCAAGTCCAACCGCGAGTTCTTCGAGAACTATCTCGGCTGCCGGCTCACCGAGCAGATCGTGCTCAACGACGGTCGGGAAGCGGCGATGTGGCTGACGATGTCGAACAAGAGCTACGACTTCGCCTATTCGCTCGACCATTCCGGCACGCCAGGCCGCTTCCACCACGTCACCTACGCGCTCGACAGCCGCGAGGAGATTCTTCGCGCGGCGGATATCTTCCTGGAGAACGGCATCCACATCGAGACCGGTCCGCACAAGCACGCGATCCAGCAGACCTTCTTCCTCTATGTCTACGAGCCCGGCGGTAACCGCGTCGAGGTCGCCAATGCCGGCGCGCGCCTCATCCTCGCGCCCGACTGGAAGCCGATCGTGTGGACGGAAGAGGAGCGCAAGAAGGGCCAGGCGTGGGGCCTGAAGACGATCGAGTCCTTCCACACCCACGGCACGCCGCCGGTGGAAGTGAAGAAGCACGCATAATATTCAGTGGGCAGGCGATCGCACGCGTGCGATCGTTTCGTGCACGCCTGTCCAGGCCGGCTTGTCGGGGGCGAACTGCCTGCGCAGGAACGTGACGAGCTCCTCGATCTGCGCGTCGCTCATGCTGTTCCTGAAGGCGGGCATGTAACCGAGATCGCTCGATGCGGGCTCGGCGATGCCGTGCAGGATCACCTGCACGAGATTGTCCGGTGATCCGCTGTGCAGATTGCTGTTGAGCGCGAGCGAGGGCCGGCTGCCGAACAGCGGCAGGCCGCCGACCTCGTGGCAGACGGCGCAGGCGCCCTGATAGAGCCGCGCGCCGGTGGAGGCGGCGGTGGTGACTTGCGTTGCGCTCTCGAGCCTGGCGGCAAGCGCATCCGGCGCCTCGGTGGCGGCGTCGTTGAACGAGTTGAGATAGACGGCCATCGCGCGAATGTCCTGGTTGGGCAGGGCCGTGAGATCCCTGACAACAGGCGCCATCGGGCCGGCGGCGACGCCGTGATAGCGCGACTGGCCGGTGCGCAAATAGGCGTAGAGCTCCTCCTCGCTCCAGGGGATCGGTGCCTGCGACAGCGACGTCAGCGGCGGCGCCTCCCAACCCTCGGCAAAGCCGCCGGCGAGATAGGCCTCGCGCTGCTCGGCGCCGAGCGCGTTGCGCGGCGAATGGCAGGCGCTGCAATGGCCGAGACTTTCGACCAGATAGGCGCCGCGATTCCACTGCGCGGACTGCGCGGGATCGGGCTTGAAGTCCTTCGTCTGATGGAACAGCGCGTTCCAGCCCGCGAGCAGCGGGCGAATGTTGAACGGGAAGGCGAGCGTGTTCGCGGGTGGCGTCGCGCGCACCGCGGGCTGCGCCATCAGATAGGCGTAGAGCGCCTGGAGGTCGGCCTCGCTGGTCTTCGAAAAATGCGTGTAGGGGAAGGCGGGATAGAGCTGCCGTCCGTCGCGATGCTGCCCGTCGCGCATCGCGCGCTCGAAGGCGGGATAGGACCAGGCGCCGATGCCGGTCTCGACGTCGGGCGTGATGTTGGTCGCGTAGATCGTGCCGAACGGCGTCGCAAGCGCGCGGCCGCCGGCGTTGGGCGCACCGCCGATCGTGGTGTGGCACTCCGCGCAATTGCCGAGCGCGGCAAGCTGCGCGCCGCGGGCGATGGTTGCCGCGGAATAGACCGATGCATCGGGCCGCGCGATCGGCGCGATGGCGCGCCCGGGCAAGAGGGCGGCGCCAACGCCGATCGCGGCGGTGCAGACGGCGGCAATGGTCGCAAAGATGCCGGCGCGCCTGGCGAACGGATTCTGCCAGATGCGCGATGGCTGCGGCGCTGCGGGAGCGGGCAGGGCCTGCGGCGCGGCCGGCGCGTCGCCGTGCAGGCCCCGGAGGATGCGCTCGGGCGTGAACGGGGGCTCGCGGAAGCGCACGCCGGTGGCATCGAAGATCGCATTCGCAATTGCCGCCGCGCTCGGCACCGAGGCGGACTCGCCGACGCCGAGCGGCGGCTGGTCCGGCCGCGGCAACATCAAGACGTCGATCTTGGGCACGTCGGAGAAGGGGATGATCGGATAGGCGCCCCATTCGCGCGCCGCCACCGCACCGCGCTCGAACGAGACCTCCTCCATCAGCGCGCGGCTGGTGGACTGGATGACGTTGCCGTGGATCTGGTGGCGCACGCCGTCCGGATTGATCATCAGACCGGAGTCCTGCCCGGCGACGACGCGCGTCACGCTGACGTCGCCGGTCGTCTTGTTCACGGCGACGTCGGCGACCCAGGCCGACCACGCCGCGCCATAGCCCGGAAACTTGCTGTGGACATAGAGCGCATAGGCAAAGCCGCGCCCGTGCACGACCTCGCCGTCCTTCTCTTCGCGGACCGGCCGCGGCGTCCAGCCCGCGCGCTCGGCCACCGCATTGACGAGATCGACGGCGCGCTGGTCTTTCAGGTAGCGCAGCCGGTATTCGATCGGGTCGACGCCGGCTTCCGTTGCGGCCTCGTCGATGTAGGATTCATGCGCAAACGTGTTCGGCAGCGCCGAGACGCCGCGAAGCCAGGACGCGCGCACGATCGGCGCCATGTCATGGGCGACGACGCGCATGTGGTCGTAGTCGTAGGGCGGGATCGCGGTGCGGTCGCCCATCTGGAGCACGGCCGGATCGGGCGAGACGCGACCGGTCAGCAGCAGCGCCAGCGTCGGCGCGGCGTTCGAGGGATAGCGCGTGGCGAGGTCGTAAGCCGCGACGCCGCCGTCGGCGTTCAGGCCGCCATTGACGTCGATGAGCTGCGCGGTGCCCTTGGGCTCCCAGGCGTGCTCCTGCTCGCGCGTCAGCTGCACGCGCACCGGACGGCCGACCGCGCGCGACAGCAGCAGCGCATCCGCGGTGACGTCGTCGGCGCAGTTGCGGCCGTAGCAGCCGGCGGCCTCCAGCCGGATGACTTCGATCTCGCTCT
The DNA here is from genome assembly GCF_042257955.1 of Bradyrhizobium sp. B025. NCBI lineage: Bacteria > Pseudomonadati > Pseudomonadota > Alphaproteobacteria > Hyphomicrobiales > Nitrobacteraceae > Bradyrhizobium > Bradyrhizobium sp. B025. The sequence goes on from NZ_CP170150.1 coordinate 3,564,668, forward strand.
CGGGGCGCTCGATCAGCAGCGCCAGATCGCCGCGCAGCAGATGCGGATTCTGCGTGCCCGACCAGACGCGGATGTTGCCGCTCTGGAAGTCGGCGACCGCGCAGGACGGGCCGATCGAGGCATGCATCTGGTACGGCCACACATAGGTGCGCTGCATCGGCTTGGCGGCGCCTGATATCGCCGCATTGACGTCGCCCTTGTCGATCAACGTCCGCGGCGTCGACGGATTGGCGCGCAACGCGGTCTCGACATCGGCGAGGTCGGTGAGGGTGGGCGTCGGCTTCCAGCTCACCTTGAGCTGCTCCGCGGCGCGAATCGCATTCTCCTCGCGCTCGGCAACGATTCCGACGAAATCGCCGATGTGCACGACGGCTATGATGCCGGGAACGTCGCGCACCGAGGATTCGTCGACCGCGAGCAGGCTGGTGCCGACGAACGGCCCGGCATCGACGCCGGCATAGGGCGGACGCACGACGCGGCCGTGCAGCATGCCAGGCAGGCGGACGTCGTGCACGAAGGTCAGCTCGCCCGTGGCCTTCGCCGGCAGGTCGACCCGCGGCATCGACTGGCCGACGATGGCGTAGTCGCCGACGGGCTTGACGGCGACGTCGTCGGCAAGCTCGAGCCGGATCGTCTCGCCGCCGATCAATTCGCCATAGCTGACGCTGCGGTTGTCGTGCCCGCGCACGAGGCCGTCTTCGATCTTGAGGTCGGCCTCCGGCAACTCCAGCCGCTCGGCTGCGCGCGCGATCAGGAAGTGGCGCGCCTGCGCCGCGGCCTTGCGCAGGGGCACGGCAGTGATCTGGATGGTCTCACTGGCGATCGTGGCGCCCTGGTTCGGCACGACAGCGGTATCGCCGAGCACGATGACGACGCGCGCAAAGGACACGTCGAGCTCCTCGGCGACGATCTGGCCGAGCGCGGTGCGGATGCCGGTGCCGAGATCGACATGACCATTGTAAGCGGTGACCGAGCCGTCTGCGGTGATGCGGACGAAGGTCTCGGATGTGATCTCGTCCACGGTGCGGACGACGACGAGCGAGCCTGATTGCCGCTCAGCTCCGTTCGAGGCAGGGGAGGCCATCAGTCCGCGGCCTCGGTGAGCTGCCCCGATGCGCGCATCACGGCGCGCAGGATTTCGACATGCGTGCCGCAGCGGCAGAGATTGTAGCGCAGCGCCGCCAGCGCTTCCTGTTCTGTCGGCTGCGGGTTGATCGCGAGCAGCGCCTTGGTGGTCATGATCATGCCGTTGAGGCAGTAGCCGCATTGCGCGGCCTGCTCGTCGATGAAGGCCTGCTGCACCGGATCAGGCTTGTCGCTTGTGCCGAGCCCTTCGAGCGTCACGATGTCGCGTCCCGCGCAGCCGCCGACCGGGATGACGCAGGAGCGCGCGGCGGCGCCGTCGATCAGGACAGTACAGGTGCCGCATTCGCCGAGGCCGCAGCCATATTTCGGACCGTTGAGCGCGAGGTCGTTGCGCAGCACATAGAGTAATGGCGTTGCGCGCTCTGCAGTGATCTCGTGGATCCTGCCGTTCACGGTGAGGCGGATCGGTGTCTGCGTCATCCTGTTCCCAAGCCCCGCGACGATCGGGTCGCAAAAATTGTACGTTGCGACGATACCGTTTGTACACAAACGTGCAAGCGGCCATGCCGCAGTGCAGCGCGACTGCCCGCTTTGTGGACAAAGGCGGCAGGCAAATGAGGTTTTATTCGGCAGCGCATCTTTTCGCGCGCGCCGCCGCTTGACAGCTACCGGGACCGCGCGCAACATCGTTCGTATACGAATGATAACCGCAGTGTCCGCTGGCTTGCACATGGTGACTGAAACGACGAGCGCCGCCACCGACAAGATCCGCTGCGATGCCTGTCCGGTGATGTGCTACATCAAGCCGGGCGCGGCGGGCGCCTGCGATCGCTATGCCAATCACGACGGCAAGCTCGTTCGCGTCGATCCGCACGTGATCCTGGAGCGCACCGTTTCGCATGGCGGCAAGCTCGTGCCGTTCAGCCGCACGGAAGACTGGGACGGCAAGATCGTCCACGAACCCTCGACCTTCGTCACCGCGATCGGTGCGGGCACGACCTATCCGGACTACAAGCCGGCACCGTTCATCGTCTCTGCGGAAGTCGACGGCGTCGACATGGTGACCGTCGTCACCGAGGGAATCTTCTCCTATTGCGGCATCAAGGTGAAGGTCGACACCGACCGCTATCTGGGCCCGGAGACCGCGACCGTGCGCGCGCAGGGCGAGGCGGTCGGCCACGTCACCACCAGCGAATACGGCTCGCAGATGCTGTCGCTCGGCGGGGTGCATCATCTCACCGGCGGCTCCAAGAAGGAGGGCCGCGTCACCTGCGATACGCTGATGGACCTCGCCAATTGCAAGGCGGTCGAGCTCACCATCGACGGCGGCGCCACGGTGGTGGTGCAGGCCGGCCAGCCGCCGATCGTCAACGGCGCGAAAGAAGAGCGCATGCGCGTCGGCTGCGGCTCGGCGACGATCGGCATGTTCGCCAAGCAATGGCATGGCAAGGTCGACGAGGTCGTGGTCGTCGATGACCACATCACCGGCGTGCTCTCAGAGCACCAGGCCGGCAAGCTGCTCGACATCGCCGACACCGGCATCAAGATGAAGGGCCGGCGCTCGACGCCCGGCCGCTATTTCCAGGTCGCCGATCCCGGCACGGGGTGGGGCGGCACCAACATTTCCGATCCGCTCGCGATCCTCGGACCGTTCGATGCGAAGGAGGCCAAGCCTGGCCTCTCCATGCTGATGGTTTCCACGACGGGCGAGCATTCGTCCTATTACGTGCTCGACGAGGCCCTGAAGCCGGTCGAGACCGAGATGCCGGCCGATTTGAAGTTCTCGGTCGAGCGCATCCAGGAGAATTGCGAGCCGGCGCTGTGCACCGTGCTGTTCATGGCCGGTGCGGGCGGCTCGCTGCGTGCGGGCGTCACCGACAATCCGGTGCGGCTGACGCGCTCGGTGAAGGACGCGCTGACACGTGTCACCAGCGGCGGCGCACCAGTCTATGTCTGGCCCGGCGGCGGCATCACTTACATGGTCGACGTGACGCAGATGCCTTCAGGCGCGTTCGGCTATGTGCCGACGCCGGCGCTGGTCGCGCCGATCGAGTTCACGATGAAGCTGTCCGACTACGCCGCGCTCGGTGGACACATGGATTACGTCAAGCCGCTCTCGGAAGTACAGAACGGCGAGGATGTCCGCCAGTTGCCCTGGCAGAACCCGATTCCAGGGCCCCGGGCATGACACGGCTCCCGCAAATCGCATTGCTGTCTGATGGTCGGCGGCTGCATTTGCAGGATGGGCCGATTGATCTGATCGTCGAAGCGAGGGGGGGGCCGGGCGAGGTGCGTGCGGCCTATGACGCCGCAGCGCGCCGCTTCACCGGACTGCTCGATGAGCTCTGCGTGGAGCTGACGGAGCTGCGCAAGGCAGCGGAACCCGGAGCGTGCCCACTGAAGGGCGCCGTTGCGCGCCGCATGTATGCCGCCGTTGCGCCCTATGCCCCCGATTGCTTCATCACGCCGATGGCCGCGGTGGCGGGCAGCGTGGCCGAGGAGATTCTGGGCGCAATGCTGAACGCGGCGTCGCTCGACCAGGCCTATGTCAACAATGGCGGCGACATCGCGCTGCATCTTGCGCGAGGCGAACATTTTTCGGTCGGCCTGATGGACCGGCCCGATCGCGACGGCGTGATGCGGAGAATGAAGGTCGATGCTGATGATCCCGTGCGGGGGATCGCGACCAGCGGGCGCCACGGCCGCAGCTTTTCGCTCGGCATTGCCGACGCCGTGACGGTGCTGGCGGCAACGGCCGCGCAGGCCGATGCGGCGGCCACGATCATCGCCAACGCCGTCGATCTGCCCGGGCATCCCGCCATCGTCCGGCAGCCCGCGAACGAGCTTCAGCCCGACAGCGATCTCGGCGCGCGTCTTGTCACCCGCAACGTCGGCGAATTGTCACCGACCGAGATTTCGGCCGCGCTGGAATCTGGCGCGGAATGTGCACGGCAATTGTTCGATCGCGGATTGATCGAGGGTGCCGTGTTGCAGCTCAGTGGTGATATGCTCGTCATCGGAACAAAAGATATTGAACGGCAACGATCGCGCCCGTCTGTGCTGGAGAACGCGGTTCATGCCTGAGCAGGGAAGAGCCCAAGGGAAACAATCATGAGCGCGATCATCCGCAAGATCGTCACCGTCGTCGAAGAGACGCAAATGGAGATGGGCCGCCAGGTCTCGCCGCCGACCCGGCGCGCCGCGGCCATCGCCGTGATCGAAAATCCCTTTGCCGGACAATATGTCGAGGATCTCGCGCCGCTGATCGCGATCGGCGAGGAGCTCGGCGAACTGCTGTCGAAGCGCGCAGTCGCGGCGCTCGGGATCGACGGGGCGAAGGTGCAGAGCTACGGCAAGGCGGCGGCCGTCGGTGAGAACGGCGAACTGGAGCATGCGGCAGCGATCCTTCACCCGAAGATGGGCGCGCCGGTGCGGAAGGTTCTGAGCAAGGGCGCAGCGCTGATCCCTTCGTCGAAGAAGCGCAGCGGCCCCGGCACGACGCTCGATATCCCCCTGGGTCACAAGGATGCGGCCTTCGTGCGCAGCCACTTCGACGGCATGGAAGTACAGATCAACGACGCGCCGCGCGCCAACGAGATCATGGTCGCGGTCGCCGTTACCGACAGCGGCCGTCCGCTGCCGCGTGTCGGCGGGCTGACGGTTGCGGAGATCAAGGGCGAGGACGGTCTGAGATAGAGTTTGAACCGGGGAGGCGGGCACTGCTTCCCCGACAAGATCACGCTGAAGACGTAGAGAGTTCAAAACTGGAGGTTGGGATGCGAGCGAGAAACTATTTTGTGGGCGCGGCCTTCGCGCTTCTGGCCGGCGGCATGGCTCATTCGGCCGTGGCACAGGACATCAAGATCGGCGAGATCAACAGCTACTCGCTGCTGCCGGCCTTCACAGAGCCCTATCGCAAGGGCTGGCAGCTCGCCGTGGAAGAGATCAACGCGGCCGGCGGCATCAACGGCAAGAAGCTCGTCGTCGTCTCCAAGGACGACGGCGGCAAGCCGGCGGATGCGCAGACTGCGGCCAACGAGCTGGTGTCGAGCGAGGGCGTCGCGATGCTGACGGGGACGTTCCTGTCGAACATCGGTCTGGCCGTCAGCGACTTCGCCAACCAGAAGAAGGTGTTTTTCCTCGCGGCCGAGCCGCTGACGGACGCCGTGACCTGGTCGAAGGGCAACAAGTACACCTTCCGCCTGCGGCCCTCGAACTACATGCAGGCCGCGATGCTGGTGGAAGCAGCCAGCAAGCTGCCGGCAAAGCGCTGGGCGACGATCGCGCCGAACTATGAGTACGGCCAGTCGGCGGTTGCCGTGTTCAAGAAGCTGATGTCGGAGAAGCGCCCCGACATCCAGTGGGTGGACGAGCAGTGGCCGCCGCAGGGCAAGATCGATGCGGGTCCGGTGGTGCAGGCGGTTGCCGCGGCCAATCCCGAGGCGATCCTCAACGTCACCTTCGGCGCCGACCTCGTGAAGCTCGTGCGCGAAGGCAACACCCGCGGCCTGTTCAAGGGGCGCGAGGTCGTGTCCTTCCTGACCGGCGAGCCCGAATATCTCGATCCGCTCAAGGACGAGACGCCGGAGGGCTGGATCGTCACCGGCTATCCCTGGTACTCGATCAAGACGCCCGAGCATGATGCGTTCCTGAAGGCCTACCAGGCCAAGTACAACGACTATCCGCGTCTCGGCTCGATCGTCGGCTACCAGACCATCAAGTCGGCGGCCGCGATCCTGGCAAAGGCCGGCTCGACCGATCCGGAGAAGCTGATTGCCGCGGCGGAGGGCCTGTCCATGCCGTCGCCGTTCGGTGAGATCACCTTCCGCAGGATCGACCACCAGTCGACCCTCGGCGCTTACGTTGGCAAGACCGCGCTGAAGGACGGCAAGGGCGTGATGGTGGACTCTTCTTACAAGAAGGGCGCGGACTATCTGCCCAGCGATGCCGAAGTCGAGAAGCTGCGGCCGAAGGACTGATCTCTTTCTTCTCCCTCGCCCCGCTTGCGGGGAGAGGGTCGGGGTGAGGGGGAGCCTCCGCGAGGGAGGTAACCATCGAGCTCGCGGAGACTCCCCCTCACCCGAATTGCTCCGCAATTCGACCTCTCCCCGCAAGCGGGGAGAGGTGAAGCAACACCTGAACCCGGACCGCCGATGGCCTTTTATGTCGTACAGTTTCTGACCGGTCTCGCCAGCGCAGCGTCGCTGTTCCTGGTGGCCTCGGGCCTGTCGATCATCTTTGGCGTGACGCGGATCGTGAATTTCGCGCATGGCGCCTTCTACATGATCGGCGCCTACATCGCCTTCACGCTGACCGAGCGGCTTTCGGGCGCATTCGGTTTCTGGGGCAGTATCGTCGCGGCCGCGCTGGCCGTGGCGCTGATCGGCGTCATCGTCGAGATGGTGCTGCTCCGCCGCATCTATCATGCGCCCGAATTATTCCAGCTGCTCGCGACCTTCGGCCTGACCCTGATGGTCGAGGACCTCGTCGTGCTGATCTGGGGGCCCGACGATCTCGTCGGCCGCCGCGCGCCGGGCTTCAAGGGCGCGATCGATTTCTTCGGCCAGAATATCCCGAGCTATGACCTGTTCCTGATCGGGCTCGGCCCGGTCGTGCTCGGCATTCTCTGGCTGCTGTTCCAGCGCACGCGCTGGGGCGTGCTGGTGCGCGCGGCAACGCAGGACCGCGACATGGTCGCGGCTCTCGGCGTCAATCAGAAATGGCTGTTCACGTCGGTGTTTGCGGTCGGCGTCTTCCTCGCAGCGCTCGGCGGCGCGCTCCAGATCCCGCGCGATGCCGTGCATCACGCGATGGATCTGCGCATCATCGTCGAGGTCTTCGTCGTGGTCGTGATCGGCGGTCTCGGCAGCATCGTCGGCGCCTTCGTCGCGGCGGTGCTGGTCTCCGAGCTCAACGCCTTCGGCATCCTGATCTTCCCGAAGATCTCCATCATCCTGGTCTTCCTGGTGATGGCGGTGGTGCTGATCGTCCGCCCCTGGGGCCTGTTCGGTAAGCCGGAGGCGGCCGCGCGCAAGACGCCGGGTCTTACCGTCAATCCCTGGCGGCCGCTGTCGTCGAACGAGCGGCTGGCCGCGCTGGCAACGCTCGTCATTGCCGCAACGCTGCCGCTGTTCGCCGGCAACTACGCGCTGACCGTCGGCTCGGAGATCGCGATTTTCGTGATCTTCGCCGTCAGCCTGCACTTCCTGATGTCGGTCGGGGGACTCGCGTCTTTCGGCCACGCCGCCTATTTCGGCCTCGGCGCCTACGGCATCGCCTTCCTCGCCAAGATGGCCGGACTGCCGATGATCGTCTGCCTGTTGCTCGGGCCGCTGCTCGGCTGCATGGGCGCCGCGGTGTTCGGCTTCTTCGCCGTGCAGCTCTCCGGCGTCTACTTTGCGATGCTGACACTCGCCTTTGCGCAGATCGTCTGGTCGATCGCGTTCCAATGGGTGAGCGTCACCGGCGGCGACAACGGCATTCTGGGCGTCTGGCCGGAAAAATGGGCGGCGAGCCCGTCGCACTTCTATTGGCTGGCGCTCGGCGTCGCGGCGCTCGTCACGTTCGCGCTGCGGGCCATGGTGTTCTCGCCGTTCGGCTACGCGCTGCGGGCCACGCGCGACTCGCTCCTGCGCAGCGAAGCGATCGGTATCAACGCCAAGCGCATCCAGTGGACCGCCTTCGTGATCGCGGGCACGACCGCCGGCATCGGCGGCGCGCTGTTCGCCTATCTCAAGGGCAGCGTCTTCCCGGACAATCTCGGCATCTCGCTTTCGGTCGACGCGCTGGTGATGGTGCTGCTCGGCGGCGTCGAGACGGTGTCGGGCGCGGTGATCGGCGCCATCGTCTACAAGGCGCTCAACATCTGGCTGGTCAGCCAGACCGACCTGTCGAAGCTCGTGCTCGGCGGCTTCATCGTGCTGATCGTCGTCGTCTTCCCCAAGGGCATCGTCGGCATGCTGGAGATGCTGGCGCAGCGTCGCAGGAAGACATCGCCGCCGGGATCTCCCTTGCTTGCCAAGCCGATCGAGTCCGCCGAATGAGCGTCGCACCCCCACTTCTCGCGGTCGAAGGCCTGACCAAATCCTATGGCGGCATCCATGCCGTGCGCGGCGTCTCGTTCTCGCTGCGCGCCGGCGAGATCCTGGCGCTGATCGGCCCGAACGGCGCCGGCAAGAGCACCTGCTTCGACATGCTCAACGGCCAGAACAAGCCGGATTCCGGCCAGGTCCGCCTGCTTGGCGAAGAAACCACCGGCAAGAAGCCGCGCGAGATCTGGCGACTCGGGGTGGGGCGTACCTTCCAGATCACCGCGACGTTCGCGACCATGACGGTGCGCGAGAACGTGCAGGTTGCGCTGATCTCGCACGGGAAGCAGCTGTTCAATCTCTGGGGCTCGGCGCCGAAGTTCGATCGTGGCGAAGCCGGCCGCTTGCTCGAGCTGGTCGGCATGAGCGGCTATGCGGATCGTCCCTGCGGCGAGCTCGCCTATGGCGACCTCAAGCGGCTCGAGCTTGCGGTCGCGCTCGCCAACCAGCCGAAACTCTTGCTGATGGACGAGCCGACCGCCGGCATGGCGCCGCGCGAGCGAGTCGATCTGATGCGACTGACCGCTCAAATCGCGCGGGAGAAATCGATCGGCGTGCTCTTCACCGAGCACGACATGGACGTGGTGTTCGAGCACGCCGACCGCATCATCGTGCTCAACCGCGGCACGCTGATCGCCGAGGGCTCGCCCGCCGAGGTGCGTGGCAACCCGCAGGTGCAGGCGGTCTATCTCGGCGAGGGGCTCGTCTACGATGCCCGCCATCGCGACGGAGCCTCGGCATGAAACTCACGGTGCAGGACCTCAACAGCCATTACGGCCCGGCGCATATCCTGTTCGACATCGGTTTCGAGGTCGGCGAGGGCGAGGTGGTGGCGCTGCTGGGCCGCAACGGCGCCGGCAAGTCGACGACGTTCCGCTCGATCGTCGGCCTCGTGGCGCAGCGCTCGGGCCGCATCATGTTCGAGGGCAAGGACGTGTCGGTGCGGCCGACGCACGAGATCGTGCGCGAGGGGCTCGGCTACGTGCCGGAGGAGCGGCGAATCTTCACCGATCTGACGGTGGAGGAGAATCTTGAAGTCGGCCGGCAGCCGAAGCGCCCGAATGCGCCCTACTGGACGCGCGACAAGTTGTTCACGCTGTTTCCGAACCTCGGCGAGATGAAGAACCGCCCGGGCGGCCGCATGAGCGGCGGCGAGCAGCAGATGCTCACCATCGCGCGCACGCTGATGGGCAACCCGTCGCTGGTGCTGCTCGACGAGCCGTCGGAAGGCCTGTCGCCGAAGATCGTGGAACAGATGGTCGATGCCATCCTGACCATGAAGAAGGAGGGCGTCAGCATCGTCGTCTCCGAGCAGAATCTGCATTTCGCGCGGTTGATTTCCGATCGCGCCTATATCATCGAGCGCGGCCGCATCTGCTTCGGCGGCACCATGGCCGAGCTCGACGCGCGTCCGGACATCCGCGACGCGCATCTGTCGTTGTGACGGCAAAGGGAAGGTCGGGGAGCGGATGGCGAGAAGCGTTGCGGCGAAGAAGAGCGTCAAACCGGCAAAGCCGCCTTACGTGCTCGACGAGCAGGTCGGCTTCATCCTGCGCCAGGTCTGGCAGCGCCACAGCTCGATCTTCTCCCGCGATATCGGCACCAATCTGACGCCGACGCAATGGGCGGCGCTGTCAAAGCTCGCCGAGACCGGGCCGTGCTCGCAGAACCAGCTGGGACGGCTGACCGCGATGGACGTCGCGACCATCAAGGGCGTGATCGACCGCCTGACGGCGCGCGGCCTGACTGAAACCAGCCAGGATCCCGAGGACGGGCGACGCCTGCTGGTGAGCCTGACGCGTGCCGGTCAGCAGCTAGCCGAGAAACTGGCGCCGAATGCGCTCGCCATCACCCGCGAGACGCTGGCGCCGCTCGACGCCAAGGAGCGCGAGATGCTGATGGCGCTGTTGAGCAAGTTGCGGTGAAATTGGCTGTCATTCCGGGGCACGCGCGCCGCGCGTGAACCCGGAATCCGGAGATTGTTGCTCGAGATTCCGGGTTCATGCTCTCGCGCGCCCCGGAATGACGGCAAGTGCCGTCACTTCGCCACCACTTCCGGCACCTTGCCGGCCGGCGGCGTGTTGCGGCTGCGCTGGGTGCGGACGATGCCGTCGATGATGGTCATGCCGATGCCGGGGAGGTCGCCGAGCTGGACGCTCTCCAGGATGTTCTTGCCCGGCGAGTGCTGCGCCTTGTCCATGATGACGAAATCCGCGGCGCGGCCGACCTCGATCAGGCCGCAATCGAGCTGCCGCATCCGCGCGGTGTTGCCGGTGGCGAGGCAGAAGGCGATCTCGGCCGGTAGCTCGCCGATCGAGGACAGCATCGAGACCATGCGCAAGATGCCGAGCGGCTGCACGCCGGAGCCGGCCGGCCCGTCGGTGCCGAGGATGACGCGGTGCAGGTCGCCCATTTCGCGCGCGATGCGCAGCGTGTAGAGCGCCGAGCGCTCGTTGCCGTTATGAACGATCTCGAGCCCGCGCTTGCAGCCCTCGCAGATGCAGCGGATCTGGTCGTCGGGAAGGGCGGTGTGGCCGCCATTGATGTGGCCGACCACGTCGGTGTCGGCCTCCAGCACCACGTCCTTGTCGATCAGGCCGGAGCCGGGGATCGAGGGGCCTCCGGTGTGGATCGTGCTCTGGATGCCGTATTTGCGCGCCCAACCCACCATCTTGCGCGCAGTGGGTCCGTCCTTGACGCCACCAAGGCCGACTTCGCCGAGCAGCTTGACGCCGGCGGCGGCCAATTCCTTGAAGTCTTCTTCGACCATCTCGCATTCGATGACCGGCGCACCGGCATGAACCTTCACGCCGCCCGGACGCAACGTCCAGAACGCGCGCTGGGCGAAGATCGCCATTGCCTTCAGCCCCACCACGTCGCGGGGGCGGCCCGGCATGTGCACTTCGCCTGCCGAGATCATGGTGGTGATGCCGCCATGGAGGGAGCTGTCGATCCAGTTGATCTGGTTCTGGCGCGGCGTCCAGTCGCCGGCGACGGGGTGGACATGGCTGTCGATCAGGCCGGGGGTGACCGTGGTGCCGTTGGCATCGACGATGGTGGTCGCACCTTCCGTGTCGAGATCCTTGAAGCGGCCGATCGCGGTGATCTTGCCGTTCTCGGCGACGATGGTGTCGCCGTCCAGGATCGGCTTTTCCAGCGCGCCCGACAGGATCAGGCCGATATTGCGGATCACGAGCTTCGAGGGCCCGGTGGCCTGGGGTGCGTCATGCGCCATGGAAGGGGTCCTTTTCCTTAACTGCAACGCTGTCGATCTTGGGCAGCCTTGACCAAGGGATCAAGCCGGATTATTCATTAGTACACGAATGATCGTGTACTAACGACGCATAGCTGACCGCCTCGGAACCGCAACGTAGCGACACGGAAGGGTGAGATGAGCAATTTCAACCAGGAAAGCGTTTTGAGCGTCCACCATTGGACCGACACGCTGTTCTCCTTCAAGACCACCCGCAGCCCGACCTTCCGCTTCCGCAACGGTGAATTCACCATGATCGGGCTCAAGGTCGGCGAGAAGCCGCTGCTGCGGGCCTACAGCGTCGCCAGCGCCAATTACGAGGACACGCTGGAGTTCTTCTCGATCAAGGTGCCGGACGGCCCGCTGACCTCGCGGCTCCAGCACCTGAAGGAAGGCGACGAGATCATCGTCAGCCGCAAGGCCACCGGCACGCTGGTGATCGACAATCTGGAAGAGGGCCGCAACCTCTATTTGATCGGCACCGGCACGGGCCTCGCTCCGTTCCTGAGCGTGATCAAGGACCCCGAGACCTACGAGCGCTTCGAGAAGGTGGTGCTGCTGCACGGTTGCCGCCACGTCAAGGAACTCGCCTATGGCGAGATGATCACCGAGCATCTGCCGAAAGATGAGCTGCTCGGCGAGTACATCCAGAGCCAGCTTATCTACTACCCGACGGTGACCCGCGATCCCTTCCGCAACCGCGGCCGCATCACCGACCTCATCACCTCGGGCAAGCTGTTCAGCGATATCGGCCTGCCGGCGCTGGAGGCCGCGCACGACCGCGTCATGATCTGCGGCAGCCCGGCGCTGGTCGCGGACACCCGCGTGCTCCTGGGCGAGCGCGGCTTCATCGAGGGCAATCACGGCGAACCGGCCCAGTTCGTGGTCGAAAAGGCTTTCGCCGAGCGCTAGACGCGGAATTCTTGCGCAATAAGACCGTATTTTCGCCGCGCGGCGCCCGTTGCGGCGCCGATTCGGCGCGCGATACACTGTGGGAACGAATCAGCGGAGTTCCCACATGGTTGCGGACAGCGACAGCAACATCGCCTGGCACCGGGTTCAGTTGAAGAAGAACCGCGCCGAGTTGAAGGCGCTCGAGACGGCGCGCTTCACGATGGGCGAGATCGCCTCGTCGAAGCGGAACGGCCAGACCCAGAAGGCGGTCGCGGAACTGAAGCGCAAGATCGCGCAGTCGGAACGCGCGATCGCCGATTACGACAAGCGCACGCGCCGTCCGCTTACCACCGATCTGCAAAGTCTCAGCAGCGGCAGCTGGAGCCATTGGGACGCCTACACCAATCAGCAGCAACGCAAGACCGGGCCGCGCTCGCCGGGCCGCGGATAGGCTCTGGTCGCGAGCATCGCGCTGGCGCAGCCAGCACCGGTTCCGGCCCTTGCACGTGGGCCCTCGCGCACCATCTGGTTGAGACGCCACCAACCAATCCGGTGATCCCATGGCACCGCGCCTCGATTTCACCAGCGAGGCCTTCTTTCGCGATCCGCCCGCGGCGATCGCGGCGCTGCGCGCCTCGGGCCCCGTGGTTGCGACGCGATTTCCTCTCGTCGGCGATGTCTGGATCACCACGACCCATGACGCCACCGCTGAGGTCCTGAAGGACGGCACCACCTTCACGCTGCGCAAGGAGGACGGCAAAGTTGCCGGCCTGCGCTGGTGGATGCCGAAGCTCGTCACCACCATCGCCAACAACATGCTGACCATGGACGAGCCCGATCACACGCGGCTGCGCAGCATCGTGGACGAGGCATTTCGCCGCCGCGCGATCGTGGCGATGGAGCCACGCATTCGCGCCATCGCCGACGGTTTGGCGAACGACCTGTTTGCCGATGGCAGCCCGGCCGACCTCGTCCAGTGTTACGCCCGCATCCTGCCGGTGTCGGTGATCTGCGAGCTGCTGGGCCTGCCCGCGGCCGATCGCCCGAGATTCATCGCCTGGGCCAACAAGATGTCGTCGCTGACGAATGTCGTCAGCATCTTCCGCCTGCTGTTCGCGTTCCGCAAGATGCGCGCCTACCTCGAACGGCAGTTGCAGATCGCGCGCGTGCGGGGCGGCGAGGGCCTGATCGCCGAGCTGGTCCAGGTCGAGCGCGAGGGCGGCCAGATCACGCCGGACGAAATGGTGTCGATGGTGTTCCTGCTGCTCGCGGCAGGCTCGGAGACCACCACGCATCTGATCAGCGGTTCGGTCTACGAGCTGCTCAGGAATCCGGGCTTGCGCGACTGGCTGGAGGAGGATTGGAGCCGCATCTCACTCGCCGTCGAGGAATTCCTGCGCTTCGTCTCGCCCGTGCAGTTTTCCAAACCGCGCTATCTGCGGCGGGATGTCGAGCTTGCGGGCGTACGGCTGAAGAAGGGCGACCGTGTCATGGTCATGCTTGCCGCCGCCAATATGGACCCGGCGGTGCACGATCGCCCGGAGCGGCTCGACCTTACGCGCAAGCCGAACCGCCACATGTCGTTCGGAACGGGAATTCATTTCTGTCTCGGCCACCAGCTTGCGCGGATCGAGGCGACTTGCGCGTTGCAGGCGCTGCTTGCGCGATGGCCGAAACTCGAGCTCTCCGTGGACCCCGCGCAAATCCACTGGCGCAAGCGGCCGGGTATGCGGGCGATCGCGCGATTGCCTGTCGTTGCCGGCGGGAACCGCAGGCCGAGCCGTGGTGCCGCCGCCGAGCCGTTGCTCGCGGACTGACGCCGCGCACGCCGTGCCGGGAACAATGGCGCGCATCATCTTACGCGGAGCGCGAAACAATCTCCGTCGCGCAGGCGTTGCCCCAATGCACGCAGCAGCAAGGGAGCAGTCCATGCCCAACGGCGGCAAGACGCATATCGGATCAGGTGCGCGCGGCAAGGGTGCGGGGACTGGCGCACTCACGGACATCGCAAAGGACAAGGTCGGCGACAACATGATCCTGTCGAACCGCGACAAGGCGCAACATTCCGACATTCGCGGCATGGACGGAAAATTCATCCAGACGGAGCAGTACCAGGATCATTCGGCCAACCGGCTGCTCGACGACGAGGAGGCTGAAGACTAGGCGAGAGCCCCGAGCGGCAGCTTCAGGAGCCGGCCGATTTCTTCGAAGCGACGAGATCGCGCTCCCAGCCGAAGACGGAGCGGCCGTCGAGCTCGGGAGAGGCCGCGCGCTCGCCGGCGATGTAAGCCTCGACCGACGGTCCACGCGCGGTCCGCTCCAGCCGTCGCGCCTGGTCGTCGAGACGCCTGAGCGCCTGCATCTCTTCCTCGCGTCCGAGTTTTGCGTTCTGGATCGCGCCTTTCAGCACGCGGATGGTCTCGTCATAGACCTTGATCGGGACGGGGTAGGGGTGCCGATCCTTGCCGCCATGAGCGAGCGAGAAACGGGCGGGATCGTTGAAGCGATAGGGGGCGCCGTGCACGACCTCGGCCACCATCGCCAGCGAACGCACCGTGCGGGCGCCGACGCCCGGCGTCAGCAACAGCTCCGGGAAGTCGACGGGGCCACGCTCGGCGGCCGCAGCCAGCGTGCCGTGCAGCCGCCGCGCGAACACGTCCTTGGGCCTGACATCGTGATGCGCGGGCATGATCAGGTGCGGCAGCATCGCCTGCGCCGGTTCGGGTGCGGCTCCGGTGAGCCGCTCGAATTCGGCGACGATGCGATCGGGACCGAGATCGCCGAGGAGTTCGAGCTGCGCGCTGCGCGAGATATCGGCGCGGTGGTCGGTGAGATTGACGATCTCGCCTTGCTGCGGCCCGTCGATCGCGCTGTGCGGCGCGTCGACAAAACTCTTCAAGGCCTCGGAATGCCAGTGATAGCGGCGGGCCTGCCGCTTGTCGCCGTTCATGCCCTGCTGCACCACCGTCCACTTGGCGTCGGCCGTGACGAAGAAGCCATGGAGATAGAGGTCGAAGCCGTCCTGCACGGCCGCGCTGTCCACCTTCGCGACCAGCCGGCTGGCGCGGGTGAGCTTTACGCCGTCGAAGCCGACGCGCTCGCCGAGCTGCAACAGCTCGTCCGGCGTCTTGCGCGAATGCTGGCCTCGGCCACCGCAAACATAGATCCCGAGTTCGTCCTGCAGCGGGCCGAGCCCGCGCTTCAGCGCGCCGATCACGGAGGTGGTGATCCCCGAGGAGTGCCAGTCCATCCCCATTACGGCACCGAACGACTGGAACCAGAACGGATGCGACAGCCGCTGGAGAAATGCATCGCGGCCGTAATGATGCACGATCGCCTGCGTGACGATCGCGCCAAGCGAGGCCATGCGGCTCGCGAGCCACGGCGGAACCCGTCCGGTGTGGAGAGGAAGATCGGCGCTGCCGGTACGTCTGGTCATGGGTGCGGCAGACTAGCGCGATCCGGCGACCGTTGCACGAGGGGAATGCTGCATCGTGCTGCGCGACGAGGGAAGGGCCGGTGACCATCCTTCTCGACGAGATGCGAGAAGCTCAGCCGGGCCGGCTTGCGCAGTTGAACGCTTTCTCCGATCAGGCGGCCTTGGCAACGGTTGTGCTAGGTTGCTTGTTCGATCGCGCTCGTGGCTTGCGCAGCTTCCGCCGCGCCCAGATCAGCAGGCCGGTCGACAACAGCGTCAGAAGCGCGATCGAGGTGATGACATTGAGAGGCGAAGCGATTAGGGCCGACCAGTTTCCCTCATGGATCAGGCGCGGCCAGTTGCGCGGCAGCGGTGTGACGCCGGATGAATTGACGGCATAGGCGCGCAGCTCCCCGTCCTCATAGATCCGCGCCATCATGCGACCGCCGCGCACGCCGATCGAGATCACATGCGACAGCTCGTGCGAATCTGCGACCATGCGAACAGCATCGGGCAGGGTAACGGGACGTCCGCCACCGCCGGCTGGAACGGCGCCGCTCTGGAACGTCAGGCCGAATGCCATGCACAGGCCGGTCAGCGGGCTCAGCAGGATCAGCGGCAACGCAAACCATGCGGTGCCCTTGTGCCATCCGGACAGCGAATTGCGCAGGCGCGGCAGTCCCATGAGGAGGCCGAGCACCATCAGGGACACCATGGCGATGGTCGAGCTTGTCACCAGCCACGCCTGGCCGAGCAGCCGTTCATGCGTGACGCGGGCCCACAGGAAGAGATCAGGGAGGCTGGAGCCCGCGGCAGCGGGCTCGCCCGTTGCGAGATCGATCGCCGAGGTGCCGGCGCCTTGCAGCGTCATGCGCTGGCTCGCGGCATTGACCGAAAGCCCGCGCGCCTTGCTATCCGGATCATACCGTTTCACCAGCTCGACAATGCGCCCGGCGTCGATCGCCGGACCACGGATGCCACTGACTTGCACCAGCGGCTCGAAGGACAGAATCAGTCCGGTGGCGATGATCGCGAGCAGGGGCAGCGCGAAGACCAGCGTGATCCAGCGATGCACTGTCAACAGGAAAGGTTTGCTCATTCTCGGTCTCCGGCGATCTCACGCTTTCGTCGCCCAGCGCAGCCGCGAAGACAAATGACGCTTTGTCCATGTTGCTGCGTTGATTTGCAGCAAACGGAGTGAGCGATGTTGGCGAATGCCAATCGCTTGCACCTGGGCGGAGAGCGTCTGGCGGTCCGCGGAGCGGGCGGAGAATTGGTCTACTTGCGCGTCGCCTTGGTCGCGCCGCGCAGGCCGGCCTGCTGCTGGATCGTGTCCAGCGCGCCGGAGGACTGCTCTTCCGTCACGAAGCGATTGAGCATGGGAAGCGCGTCCTCGCGTCCCCGGGGGATCGCGATGGCCATGTGCTCCAGCCCCCAATTGCCGTCGAGGATTTTCGCGCCCGGCATCTGGTCGGACATCTCGAACAGCGTCGGCTTGTTGGTGGCGTAAAGGTCGATCTCGCCGCGCCCGAACATGCCGATGGCGGCCTTGACGCTTTCGGCGGGAACGATGGTCGCGTTCTTGAACTTCGCCGGCAGCGTTCGCTCGGAGGTCGAGCCTTTGGTGACGCCGATCTTCACGCCGGGCTTGTCGATATCCTCGACCTTGCCGACCGGCGAGTTCGCCGGAACGAGATAGCCGAGCTCGATCGCCAGCACGGGCTGGCTGAAGCTGACCTCGCTGGCACGGGCCGGCGTGGCATTGGTCACGGTGAAATCGACCCGGCCGTCGTGAATCGCGGTGACGATGTCGGCGACGCGCTCGAACCTGACATAGTCGACACCGACGCCGAGCCGTTTTGCAAGCTCGCCGCCGAGATCGTAGGCGAGGCCGTGCGGCTTGCCGGCCGCATCTGTTACCATCGAGGTCGGGCTGCCCGGATAGATGCCGACCCGCAAGGTGCCGCTCGGCGCCAGGAGCCTCGCTTCGCCGTCGGCCTTCGCGAACGAGCCGGAGAGGCCGACGATTGCAAACGCGAGCAGGGCGGCGAGCCCACCGTGCCTCCAGGAAGATATCCTCATCAGACGATCCCGCCTTACTGCGCGCGGATGTTGGCGGCCTTCAGCACCGGCTCCCATTTGGTCGCCTCGGCGTGCATGTAGGCATCAAAGTCCTTGGCGGAGGAGCCGACCGGAGCTGCGCCGATCTTGCCGAGCGTCGACAGCACGCTCGGGTCTTGCAGCGCGGCCTTGAGGTCTGTCTCGAGCTTGGACACGATCTCCGGCGGCATTTTTGCCGGGCCCAGCACGCCCCACCAGACCGAGACGTCGTAGCCTGGCACGCCAGCCTCGGCGATGGTCGGAACATCCGGCAGCGCCTTGGAGCGTTCGGCTGATGTCACCGCGAGCGCGCGCACCGGGCCGCCTTCGAGCTGGCCGATCGCCTCTGCAAGCGGATTGATGCTGAGCGGGATCTCGCCGGCGATGACGGCGGTCAGTGCCGGCGCGCCGCCCTTGTAGGGGATCGCGACGATCTTGGAGCCGGACATGTATTTGAGCAGCTCGCCGGCAAGATGCGCGGACGTGCCGTTGCCGGACATGCCGTAGGAGAGCTTGTCCGGCTCCTTCTTGGCAGCGGCCAGCAGATCGCCGAGCGTCTTGTAGGGGCTGTCCTTCGCCACCACGATTGCGAGTGGAGAAGAGGCCACTTCGGTGATCGCAGTGAAATCCTTGAACGTGTCATAGGGCACGCTCGGGTAGATGAACTGGTTGAGCGGATGGCCGCTCGCGACCAGGATCAGCGTGTAGCCGTCCGGCGCGGCCTGCGTCAGCGCCTGCGAGGCGACGATGCCGCCGGCGCCGGGACGGTTGTCGATCACCGGCTGCTGGCCCCAGGTCTTGGCCAGCGCCTGGCCGAGCGTGCGCGCGAGCACGTCGACCGCGCCCCCGGCCGCGTAGGGCACCAGGATGTGGACCGGCTTGCTCGGATAATTCTCAGCCTGCGCGGCGTTCGCCGCCAGCAGCAAGCCCGCACCGACCACGAGCCGACCAATTGTTGTGTTCAAACCCAGCATTTTCCCAGCACTCCATTCGCCCCTGCTGCGGTCTTCCGAACCGCCCGGGGACGTCTCGCATCGTTTTTGTTGACGAGACCTGATCTTTTGTACGATAGTACAAATAACATGGTACGCAAGCCCACCAGCAAGGAAACGGCCCGCAAGCCGAACATGCGCGAGGCGATCCTCGCCGCGGCCGAGGAGCTGTTCGCCACCAACGGCTTCAATGCCGTGTCCGTGCGCGACATCGCACAGGCCGCCGGCGCCAATCCCGGCAGCGTGACCTATCATTTCAAGACCAAGGACGGCCTGCTGCTGGAGATCTACCGGCGCCATTGCGGGCCGATGAATCTCCGCCGCTCCGAGCTGCTCGCCGCCGCCAGGCGCGTGCGCGATCTCCAGGACCGGCTGGAGGCGATCGTGCGGGCCTATGTGGTGCCGGCCTTCACCTCGGGCAGCGATCTCGCCGGTGGCGGGGCGCGCTTTACGCGGCTGCGCGCCGTGATGTCGGCGGAAGGTAACGAGGTTGCGCGAAAAATCATCGCGCAGACCTTTGACGACACCAGCCACGCCTTCATCGACGCGGTCCACGAGAGCCTGCCGCACATTCCGCGCACCGACATCGTATGGCGCAGCCATTTCCTGCTCGGTGCACTCTATTATTCGCTGGTGACGCCGGACCGCGTCTCGCGCCTGTCGCGTGGCGAGGCCGACGGCAGCGACGCGGCCAGCGCCATCGAGCAATTGGTGCAAGCCACCGTCGCCGCGTTCCAGGCACCGCCGCTCGACCAGCCGGCGCGCCGGCGGGCTGTGGCCAGCAGCAAGACTTGAAGAAGCGGTCACGCTCGGCGGTTCGACTGATGACGATGATGTACACGCCGACCATTCCGCCGCCCGATCCGAACACGCGCACGCCGAAGTTCAAGCTGCCGAAACTGTCGTGCGACGCGCATTGCCACATCTTCGGGCCCGGCGCGAAATATCCCTATGCGCGCGATCGTTCCTACACGCCGCCGGACGCACCGCTGGAGGATTTCCGTGCGCTGCACGCCAAGCTCGGGGTGGAGCGGGCGGTCATCGTCAATGCGAGCGTGCACGGGACCGACAACACGGTCGCGCTCGATGCGATCGCAGAGAGCAATGGCGCCTACCGTGCGGTCGCCAATATCGACGACACCATCACCGAACGTGGACTTCGCGTGCTGCACGACGGCGGCTTCCGCGGCTGCCGCTTCAATTTCGTCCGCCATCTCGGCGGCGTTCCCGACAAGCGCGTGTTCGACCGCATCGTTGCGATGGTCGCGCCGCTCGGCTGGCACATCGACCTGCATTTCGACGCGATCGACCTGCCTGAATATGCCGACATGCTGACGAAGCTGCCGCTGAGCTACACCATCGACCACATGGGGCGGGTGAAGGCGTCGGACGGGCTCGACCAGCTTCCGTTCAGGATTCTGATCGAGCTGATGCAGCGCGACGAGAAATGCTGGGTCAAGATCTGCGGCTCCGAGCGTGTGTCCTCGGCCGGCCCGCCCTTCACTGACGCCGTGCCGTTTGCGCGCAAGATCGTCGAGACTGCGGTTGACCGTGTCATCTGGGGCACGGACTGGCCGCATCCCAACGTCAAGGTGATGCCGAATGACGGCGACCTCGTCGATTTGATCCCGCTGTTCGCGCCGGAGCCGGAGTTCCAGCAGAAGATCCTCGTCGACAACCCCGCGCGCCTGTTCGAGTTCGACCAATGACGGCGCTGGCGATCGACAAGCCGCGCGGCCGCGCCTGGTGGAAGGAGCTCTGGATCCAGGTGCTCATCGCCATGGCGGCCGGCATCGCGCTTGGGATCGTAAGCCCCGACGCGGGCGCCAAGATGCAGCCGCTTGGGGATGCCTTCATCAAGGCGATCCGGATGCTGATCGCGCCGATCATCTTCTGCACCGTCGTGCACGGCATCGCCCATATGGCCGACATGGCGCGCGTCGGGCGCGTCGCGGTGAAGGCGATCGTCTATTTCGAGACCATGACCACGATCGCGCTGATTATCGGGCTCGTCGCGGTGAACCTGCTCAGGCCTGGCGTCGGCATGAACATCGATCCCGCCAGCATCAATGCCAGCGCGATCGAGCCATACGTCAAGCAAACTAGCGTCATCGGCTTCGTGCCGTTCCTGATGAACATCGTTCCCGCCACGTTCATTGGCGCGTTTGCCGAGGGCAACATCCTCCAGGTGCTGTTCATCTCCGTTCTGTGCGGCTTTGCATTGGTGCAGCTCGGCGAGCGCGCCGCGCCGCTGGTGCATCTGATCGACCTCGCCGCCAAGATGGTGTTCGCCGTCGTCGGCTTCGTGATGTGGGCGGCGCCGATCGGGGCGTTCGGCGCCATTGCCTTCACGGTCGGCAAGTTCGGCGTCGGCTCGCTGGCCTCGCTCGGTAAGCTGCTGGGCGGCTTCTATCTCACTTGCGTCATCTTCATCATCGTGGCGCTCGGTCCCGTGGCGCGGCTGTGCGGCTTCTCGCTGCTCAAGCTGACCCGTTACATCTGGGAAGAGTTGCTGATCTGCATCGCCACGACCTCGTCCGAGACCGTGCTGCCGCGGATGCTGACCAAGCTGGAGAAGGCGGGCTGCGAGAAGAGCGTGGTTGGCCTCGTGATCCCGACCGGCTATTCCTTCAATCTCGACGGCACTTGTCTTTACCTCGCCGCGGCCTCGGTGTTCCTGGCGCAGGCGACCAACACGCCGTTCGGGCTCGCCGAGCAGGTCGAGCTGCTGCTGATCCTGCTCGTGACCTCCAAGGGCGCGGCGGGCATTGCAGGCGCGGCCTTCGTCGTGCTGGCGGCGACGCTGTCGGCGACCGGCACCATTCCGGTGACGAGCGTCGCGCTGGTGCTCGGCATCCACCGCCTGATGTCGCAGGGGCTGACGCCGACCAATTTGATCGGGAACGCGGTTGCGACCATCGCGATTGCCAAATGGGAAGGCGCGCTCGACGGCGAGCGCCTGCGGCGCGTGCTCGACGGCGAGGAACAAGCGGCCGTCACGGCCTGATGAATTGGCTGCCTGCACGAGGCGGGCGGCCTATGAAGCCTACGAACGAAAGAGGGGAGTTTGTCCCATGAAAACAGGTCTCGTCGTCACCGCCCATCCGGGCGATTTCGTCTGGCGCGCCGGCGGCGCCATCGCGCTGCATGCGAAAAAGGGCTATCGCATGAAGATCGTCTGCATGTCCTTCGGCGAACGCGGCGAGAGCCAGTTTGCCTGGAAGGAGAAGGGCGCGACGCTGGAATCGGTCAAGGCCGGCCGCAAGGACGAGGCGGAGCGGGCGGCCAAGCTGCTCGGTGCCGAGATCGAGTTCTTCGACTGCGGCGACTATCCGCTGAAGCTGACGGAAGCGCATTTCGACCGCATGGTCGACATCTACCGCGAACTCAATCCGAGCTTCGTGCTGACGCATGCGCTGGAAGACCCCTATAATTTTGACCATCCGAACGCCGCGCATTTCGCGCAGGAGACCCGCGTGGTCGCGCAGGCCATGGGCCACAAGCCCGGCGCGCAGTACAAATATTCGGCTCCGCCGGTGTTCCTGTTCGAGCCGCACCAGCCGGAGCAGTGCAACTACAAGCCGGACCTGCTCCTCAAGATCGATGAGGTCTGGAAGGAGAAGTACGAGGCGTTCCAGATCCTGGCCGCACAGAAGCATCTCTGGGGCTATTACGAGCGCGTTGCGCTCAACCGCGGCATCCAGGGCAGCCGCAACACCGGCGTGCCGATGACCTATGGCGAGGCCTATCAGCGTCTGTTCCCGACGGTTGCGGAGGAGCTCGCATGAAGTCCGTCGTCGTTCGCAGCATCAAGCGTGCCGATCCCGCCGGAATGGCAGAGTACGGCGTCTCGGCCGTGCACGAGGCCTATGGCCGCATCGGCCTGATGAAGCCGTATCTGCGGCCGGTCTGGGCAGGTGCGTCGATTGCCGGCCCGGCCGTCACCGTGCTGGCGCAGCCCGGCGACAACTGGATGATCCATGTCGCGGTCGAGCAGTGCAGGAAAGGCGACATCCTCGTCGTCGGCTGCACCACCGACAACACCGATGGCATGTTCGGCGAGCTGCTCGCGACCTCGCTCCAGGCGCGTGGCGTGCAGGGGCTGATCATCGATGCCGGCTGCCGCGACGTCAAAGCGCTGCACGAGATGAAGTTTCCGGTGTGGTCGCGCGCGGTCTCGGCCAAGGGCACGGTCAAGGCTACGCTCGGCTCGGTCAACGTCCCCGTGGTCTGCGCCGGCGTCAACGTCGATCCCGGCGACATCATCGTCGCCGATGACGACGGCGTGGTGGTGGTGCCGAAGCGCTATGCTGCCGAGGTCGCCGTAAAGGCGAACAAGCGCAACGCGGACGAAGGCGGCAAGCGCAAGCGGCTGGCCTCGGGCGAACTCGGTCTCGACATGTACAGCATGCGCGAGGCGCTGGCGAAGGCCGGTCTTGTCTATGTCGACAATCCCGAGGACGTCTGAGCGAAATAAGGGAAGCGGAGCGGGCGGATGGATCGTCTCAAGCTGAAGGCCGTGCTCGGCAGTCACCCCCATGTGCAGGCGGTGAGGAGCGGCGAGCTGCGCTCCGACCTGTTCGACCTCGACTTCATCGAGTACACGCCGACCAACACCGCGTTCAAGCCGATGGTGCGCGAGCAGGCGTTCGATGTCTGCGAGATGGCGATCGTCACCTATCTGATGGCGAAGGCCCACGGCAAGCCGCTGGTGCTGCTGCCGGCGACCATGCTCGGGCGTTTCCAGCATTCCTATGCGCTGTATAACCCCTCGCATGGGACGCTTGGGCCCTCCGATCTCGAAGGCAAGCGCGTCGGCATCCGCTCCTTCACGACGACGACGGGCGCCTGGATCAGGGGCATCCTCGCCAACGATTACGGCGTCGATCTCGACAACATTCGCTGGGTGACGTTCGAGGATCCGCATGTCGCCGAATATGTCGACACCACCGAGCGCGCGCCGAAGGACAAGAAGATCCTGCAGATGCTGATCGACGGCGGACTGGATGCCGTCCTCGGCGAGACCTCTGATGATCCCAAGCTGAAGCCGCTCTTCCCCGATCCCGCCGCGGAAGCCGCCAAATGGTATGCGCGGCGTGGCGTCGTGCCGATCAATCATCTCGTGGTCGTGACCGAACAGCTTGCGAAATCGCGGCCTGATGTGGTCGCGGGCGTCTATGATCTTCTCAAGCGGAGCAAGGCGCAGGTGGGCCCCGCCGCAACGCCGGACCTCGTCCCGTTCGGGATCGAAGCCAACAGGAAGCCGCTCGAATTGATCGTCGACTATGCATTCCAGCAGGCGTTGATCCCGCGCCGCTACGCGGTCGAGGAGCTGTTCGACGAGACGACGCGAGGATTGAACTGATGTCGGATCCGAGACGATGGCAGATCGGGCTGGTCGGCTACGGCGAGGTCGGCCGGATATTGGCCGAGGATTTGCGCCAGCAGGACATCAAGGTTGCCGCCTATGACATCAAGCTCGGTGGCGAGCAGGACGCTGCGCTGAAACAGCATGCGGCGAAGTTCGGTGTTGGCCTTGAGGCGTCTCACACCGAGCTGACCGCGAAATCCGATTTCATCATCTCTGCAGTCACGGCAAGCCAGGCCGTGCCGGTCGCAAAGGCCTGCGCCGCCGCGATCAATCAGGGCACCTGGTTCCTCGATTTCAACTCGGCCTCGCCCGGCGCCAAGCAGCGCGCCGCGGCGCTGATCGACGGTGCTGCCGGGCGCTATGTCGAGGGTGCGGTGATGACTTCGGTGCCGCCGTATCGCATCAAGGTGCCGCTGCTGCTCGGCGGCCCCGGTGCCAGCGAGCTGGAGCCGCTGCTGAACGCGATCGGCTTTGCGGCGAAGGTCGCGAGCGACAAGCTCGGCGTGTCCTCCGCGGTGAAGATGTGCCGCAGCATCATGATCAAGGGCCTCGAGGCCATGGTGATCGAAAGCTTCACCACCGCGCGCGCCTATGGCGTGGAGGATGCCGTGCTGGCCTCGCTCGCAGAAACGTTTCCCGCCATCAACTGGGAGACGCAGGGCGCCTATTTCTTCCAGCGCGTGATCGAGCATGGCCGCCGGCGTGCCGAGGAGGTGCGCGAAGTTGCCGAGACGGTGCGCGAAGCGGGACTGACGCCGTGGTCGGCGCAGGGCACGGCCGAGCGGCAGGCCTGGGTCGCCGATCTCGCCGATGAAGGGCTGTTCGGCACCAGGGGCACCGGGGAGTTTGCCCGCAGCGCCGACTGGCGCATCGAGGCCGACCGGATCCTCGCGAAGATCAATCGCGCGAAGTAGGGCGACACCGGCTCAGGACTATGCCCCGCCAACGCCCATGAGCTCGTCGCGGGTGCGTTCGATCAATGCCATCAGGCTTTCGGCCTTGCGGACCAGCCGATCACTCGCGGCTTCGGTCCGGAATTCCGCGCGGATCGCCCGAATGCACTTGTCGGCCGTGTCGAGCGCCATAAGCGCACGTGTCAGGTCATCCTGAGTCTGGACATCAGCGAGATCGAGGTCCGACAGGACGTGCCCGATGCCGTCAAGCCGCTTCACGGCGACCTCGCTCGGTGTTCTTGCTCGAACGGAATGAATGTCGATGCTGCTGAATGCGCTGAACATGTCCATGCTTCCCCGTTGAATGCAGACTTCAGTGCAGGCCCTACTATGACCGGCACCGCGGGACTTGCAATGCGCGCACCTATCGGGAATCGGAGAGAATCTACTATCCGGGATTCTACCGTATTCGGAATTCTGGAAAGCTTGGCGGTAACATCGAACGGAAAGCGGCCGGTCGTCAGCCGGATTTCCCTACAATCCTGCCGTTCGCGGCGACGAGCCTGCCGTCCTTGTAGACGGAGCGCCCTTGCGGCACCGCGACGACGGCCTCGGGAACGTGTTCCGCATTCAGCGCCACGAAATCGGCCTTCGCGCCGATTCGCAGGCCATAGCCTTCGAGCCGGAGCGCCTTTGCGCCTGATGCGGTGACGACGTCGAATGCGGCGCGCAGTTCCTCGTCGATGTTGAAGCCGGAACGGTAGCCGAGCGTCGTGGCCCGGCGCAGCATGTCGCCGTCGCCATAAGGCCACCAGGAATCGCGGATGTTGTCGTTGCCGCTGAAGACGGTCACGCCGGCATTGCGCAAGGCGAGGATCGGCGGAAACGGCCGCGCGCCCGGCGCGTTGGTCATGATCGCGACGCCGGAGCGGGCGAGGATCTCGGCGACCTTCTTGAGGTAATCCGCGGGGATGTCGCCGAGCCCGTAGGCGTGGC
Organism: Bradyrhizobium sp. B025; assembly: GCF_042257955.1. NCBI lineage: Bacteria > Pseudomonadati > Pseudomonadota > Alphaproteobacteria > Hyphomicrobiales > Nitrobacteraceae > Bradyrhizobium > Bradyrhizobium sp. B025. The sequence goes on from NZ_CP170150.1 coordinate 3,590,759, forward strand.
TGACTGCAACGCGCCCCTCCATGCCGAGCGCGCGCGTGCGTGCCGCAATCTGCTCGATCTCGAAGGCGCCCAATGTGCCCATGTCGTGCAGATGGATGTCAATGTCGACGCCGTGCTTATTGGCGACGCCGAACACGACGTCGAGATGCTTTTCAACGTCGCGATCGAAGCTCGCGGGATCGAGCCCGCCGACGAGGTTGGCGCCAAGCCCGATGGCCTCGTCGAGCAGTTGCGCCGTGCCCGGGCTCGACAGGATGCCGCTCTGGGGAAAGGCGACGAGCTGGATGTCGATCAGGCCGTTGTATTCCTCGCGCACGCGCAGGATCGTCTCGAGCGATTTCAAGCCGACCGAGCCGTCGACCATGACGTGGCTGCGCATCTGCGTGGTGCCGTGTCCGATGCAGAGATCGAGCTGGTTGCGCGCCCGCACGTCCATCGGCGCGGCCTCGGCCATGTTTTGCGCCTGGAAGGCGACGCGTTCGTGCACGTTGAATCCGTCGGTGCACGGCTTGTGCGGCCGCCAGGCGTCGCCATAGAAACTGGTGTCGAGATGAATGTGGCCTTCGACGAAGCCGGGAACGACGAGGGCATCTTTGAGGTCGATCGTCTCGGCACCGGCGGGTGGCTGGTCAACGGACGTGATTGCGGCGATGCGTCCGTCCTTGACCGCGATGTGATGGCGGGTGCCGCCGTCGAAGCGTGCGTTGAGGAAGAGTGTGTCGAAGGCCATCCGGTTCCTCCGTTGGATGATCTGCGGAGTGTTGCGCGGGCCGCGGGGCGGGCGCAAGGCACGGCAAGGTGAGGGCTGCTCAGCGTCCGGGGCTGAACAGAGTGGGCCGCTGCCGCGCAAAAGTCTGCCGGCCAGCCTTGAAGCCCATCATGACATCAGGAAGCTCGGCGATGGCGAAGCGGCTGTCTTGCGTGTCGAGCACGATGAGATCGGCGGGATTGCCGACCTTGATGCCGTAATCGCCGAGGTTCATCAGCCGTGCCGGCAGTTCGGTCACGAGATCGAGGCAGATGTCGAAGTCGCTGACCGAGGCGTGGGCGACGTTGGCGTAGAAATTCGCCATCCGCAGCAGCGAGGCGTCGCCGAACGGCGTGAACGGATTGAGCACGTTGTTGGTCGCGACCGAGCACAACACCCCGTCTCCGGCGAGCTTGTGGGCGAGCGTCAGTCCGCGCGGCGCGTTGTGGGTGGCCTCGCGCCCCATCAAATAGAGATCGGTCGCGGGCAGCACGGTGACGGCAACGCCGGCTTTCGCCAGTTGCGCGGTGGCGGCTTTCAGCGGCTCCGGCGGCAACGCGGAGAGTTTCGTGGCATGACCAACCGCCACGCGTCCCCCGTAGTTGTGCCGCTCGGTTTGCCGGCACACCTCGTCGAGGTGCCACCAGGATGGGTCGAGGTCGAAATCGAGATGGAGATCGACGTCGACGTCGAATTCCTGCGCGAGATTGAAGATGCGCTCGAGGTGAGCATTCGGGTCGGTGTCCATATAGGGACAGCCGCCGATGGTCTCGCCGCCGTCGCGCAGCGCCTGGATCAGCAGGTCCTCAGCTCCGGGGTCGTTGGTCAGGCCCTCCTGCGGAAAGACGCAGAGCGACAGGTCGATCGCCCAGGCATAGTCGCGCTTGAGCGCCTTGACAGCTTCGAAGCCACGCAAGCCGATACGCGGGTCGATCTCGACATGCGTGCGCATGCGCGTCGTGCCGTGCACGATCGCGCGCTCGAGCACGCGGGCACCGCGCGCATAGACGTCCTCGACCGTAAAGTCCTTTTTCATCCCGGCAACGGCACGGATCGCCTCCGAGACGCTGCCGTGATTGTGCCCGCAGCGGCCGAGCAGGCAGGCCTTGTCGAGGTGGATGTGGGTGTCGACGAAGCCGGGCAAAGCGAGGTGTCCGCCGACATCGACCTCGACGGCCTCGCAGGTCAGCCCTGGCTCGATCGCGGCGATGCGGCCGCCCTTCACGCCGATATCGACGGGTGCGGCGGATGATCGCAACAGCGCGTTCCGGAAGATCAGGTCGAAGGCGGTCTGACTGGTCATGGCACTTGCGGGCGGAATTTAGAGCAATCGGCCGAGATTGGCGGCTCCAGATTGTCGGCAGTCTAGCGAAGGAAATGTTCAAAATATATGCACGGAGTTCGCGGGAGTGGCGTTAGTATTCCGCAAACCCGGGAGAATTAGCATGTCCGTTGCCGCACGAGCCGAAACCGCTCCGTTGTCCGATGCCGCGATTGTGGAAGCCTATCTTACGGCATCGATGATCCCTGATCCCGATGCTGCGGCAGCCTATATGGCGCCGGGTACGGTGATTACCTTCACCGGCGGACGCGAGTTCGATCATCCGCGCGGCCCGACAGGCTTCAACGCCAAGCGCTACCGCTGGGTCAAGAAGAAGATGGACCGATTCGACGTCTGCCCCGGCGATGGCGAAACCATCGTTTATAGCGTCGGCACGCTTTACGGCGAGTGGAAGGACGGTACACCGTTCGAGGGCAACCGTTACATCGATCGCTTCGTGGTGCGGAACGGCAAGATCACCAAGATGGACGTCTGGAACGACAGCGCGGAGCGCATCCTGGTCCAACGGAGCATCGACGCGTAAGGGCTATCTCGGTGCCCGGGCCGAGCCGCTCCGCCGGAGACAACTGCCGCGCGTCATATCGAAAGTCGCGATAGCTGGTAGACGCGGCCTCGTCTGGCGGCTGGCGCATGTCTGGGCTATCACCGCCGCGATCGCGTCTCGACACGAGTCGACGACCCCCTTGAGGAGCAGCCGATGCGCTTACCCACCGTTATCCTGGCCCTGACATGTCTTGCGGGCGCAGCTTCAGCCGAAGACCTGTCGGGCACGCTCCAGAAGGTCAAGGAGACGAAGAAGATCACGCTCGGCTATCAGGAGGCGTCCGTTCCTTTCAGCTATCTGGACGGAAACCAGAAGCCGGTCGGCTTTGCCATGGACATCTGCCTGAAGATCGTCGACGCCGTGAAGAAGCAGCTTGGCATGCCCGACATCGCCGTCGAGACTCTCGCGGTGACGTCGTCGAACCGCATCCCGCTGATGGTCAACGGCACGCTCGACCTGCATTGCTCGGCCACCACCAACAATGCCGATCGCCAGAAGCAGGTCGCCTTCACCAATACGCACTTCCTCAGTGCGACGCGGTTTGCAGCCAAGAGGGCCGCCAAGATCAACACCATCGACGATCTCAAGGGCAAGGCGGTCACGGCGGTGGCCGGGTCGGTCAACCTGACCCAGCTCGCCAAGGTCAACACCGAGCGCACTCTCGGCATCAATATCATGCCGGCCAAGGACCAGGCCGAGGCCTTCCTGCTGCTGGAGACCGACCGCGCCCAGGCCTACGCGCTCGATGACGTCCAGCTAGCGGTCGCGATCGCGCGCGCCAAGGAGCCGGCGCTGTTCATGATCAGCGAAGAAACGTTCTCGAAGCCCGAGCCCTACGGGATCATGCTGCGGCGGGAGGACGCGCCGTTCAAGGCACTGGCCGATCGTGCCACGGCAGAGCTCTATGCGAGCCCGGAGATCGAGGTGCTCTACAAGAGGTGGCTGGAATCGCCGACGCCGCCGAACGGCCTCAACTACAACGTCCCGATGTCGCCGGCCCTGCGCAACGCCTACAAGAAGCCGAGCTCGAGCGCCGATCCTGATGTCTATGTGGTCAACTGAGGCGAGGGCGGTTTTCACCTCTCCCCGCTGGGGAGAGGTGGGCACTGCGAGCTCAGCTTGATCTAAGTTAGCGCGTCCGCGGCGTATCCAGCAACTGGCCGGCCAGCGCCGCGCCGATTGCTGCAATCGCAGCCATCGCCAGCGCCCAGGTCGCGAACAGCCGATGACCGATCAGCGCGCCGCTCAAGAGCGGGGCGCTGATGTTTGCGCCCGACATCAGGGACTGATTGAGACCCATGATCATGCCCTGGCGGTTGATCGCGGTCGAGCGCGACAATTCCGCGGTCAGCGTGCTGCGGGCGAACATGGTGCCGACGATGATCAGCGTCAGATAGATCGCGAGCAGGCTGACATTGTTGCCAGCCGCCAACCCCGCAAATCCAAGGCCCATGCAGGCGAACGCTGCCATCACGATGGCGCGGTCGGAAGCGATCAGGTTCGCGCGCGCGATCAACAGTCCCTGGACCATCATGTTGATGAAGCCCGCATAGGCGAACATCCAGCCGAGCTCGCGTGCCCCGAAGGGATGCCCGTCCCAGGAGAACCGCGCCGACAGGAACAGGCCGATCTGCGACAGGAACATCGAATTGACGAAGAAGAAGACGATGAGCAGGCCGAGCAGCCGCCAGGCGTAGCGCATGCCGAACAGGCTGCGCGTCAGCGTCGGCTCAGGCACGCGATGCTGGTAGAGCGGCTCGGAGGCCGGATGATCGGGCGGGAGCAGGGCGATGGTCGCGAACATGCTGATCAGCGAGAGCGCCGCCGCAGCCCAGACTGGCGCGGTCTGGCCGTAGTGCACGAGGAAGCTCGACAGCGCGGGGCCGAGCAGCAGCCCGGTTCCGATCGCGCCGCTGGTCATGCCGAGCGCCTGCTTGCGCGTTGCCGGCGCGCTGTGCTCGGCGGCATAGGCGTGAGCGACCGAGATGTTGCCTGATGTCAGGCCGTCGATGATGCGCGCCAGGAACACCAGTGTCAGGTTGCCCGCCAATGCCAGCAGCACAAATCCGATGAACGTCCCGATTTGGCTGACCAGCAGGACCTTTCTGCGACCGTAGCGGTCCGAGACCATGCCGACCACGGGGCCGGCAACGAGCTGGCAAACGGCATAGACTGAGATCAGCGCGCCGAGCTGGAAGGGCGTGGCGCCGAGTCGCTGCGAATAGAATGGCAACAGCGGCAGGATGATTCCCATTCCCGTGGCATCCACGGCTACGACGACGAAGGTCGGGACGAGCGCCAGCGCGCTCTCGCCCGCTATCGCCTCTCGTATCTCAGTCGCGGAACCCGGTCCCATCCTGCGTTGTTCCCGTTCGCATTTGCGTGATCGATCGCGCTACGCCGGGTTATATAGTTGCAGGCTAATAGTTCGCGTCCTATCTAATTTGCATGGCACCCTCGCAAGGCTTTATCCATGCCGAAATCGGCCGGCTCATCACGCGCCTCGGCAGGATGTGGCGGCGCGAGTCCGATCAGGCCTTGTCCGATCACGGCCTGTCCTATGCGACCGCGATTCCGCTGCTGCTGCTGTCGCGCCAGGGTGAGAACGTGCGTCAGGGCGTGCTTGCCGACGAGCTCGGCATCGAGGGGCCATCGCTGGTGCGTCTGATCGACCTGCTCCAGGCCGAAGGCCTGGTGGAGCGCCGCGAGGACCCGACCGACCGGCGTGCCAAAACGCTACATCTGACGAAGGCGGGCGAGGCCAAGGTCGAGGAGACCAATCGCGTGCTGCGTAGGGTGCGGGCAAGCCTGCTCAAGGATATCGGCGCGGATGAACTTGCGATAACCTTCGAGACGCTCCAGCGCATCGAGCAGCGGGCCGGTCGCCTGCATGAAGCCAAGATGTTTGCCAGGACGTTTGCAGAGTCGAAATAGTCATGCGCGCAGACGAGCCGTTCCTGGTCCGCCACGCGGACCTCGTTTTCGCTTTGAAGACGTTCGCCGCGTCGATGCTGGCGCTCGTCATCGCGCTCGCCATGGACCTGCCGCGGCCCTATTGGGCGATGGCGACAGTCTACATCACCTCGCAGCCGCTGGCGGGCGCGACCAGCTCGAAGGCGTTCTTCCGGGTGATGGGCACGCTGGCTGGCGCGGCCATGACGGTCGCGCTGGTGCCGAACCTGATCGATGCGCCGGAACTCCTTTGCCTCGCCATCGCGCTCTGGGTCGGGCTCTGTCTTTATCTCTCGCTGCTCGACGGCACGCCGCGCAGCTACGTCTTCATGCTGGCCGGATACACGGTCGCGCTGATCGGCTTTCCCTCGGTGTCGGAGCCCGGCGCGATCTTTGACACTGCGGTGGCAAGGCTTGAGGAGATCTCGCTGGGTATCATCTGCGCCAGCCTAGTCTCGACCATCGTATTTCCCCGCAGCGTCGCGCCTGCTGTGGCTCACCGGGTCGACGCCTGGCTGGCGGACGCGCGGCGCCTCAGCCAGGTCGTGCTGTTGCGCGAGGGCACCAGCGAAACGCATCGCGCCAAGCGCCTCAAGCTCGCGACCGACATCGTCGAGATCGACACGCTCTCCACCCATCTCGCCTATGACCGGCTGACCGATCGCAATGCGGTGACCGGCCTCGGTGAAATCCGGCTGCGCATGCTGACGCTGTTGCCGGTGATGGCCTCACTGGAGGACCGGCTGGCGGCGCTCGGCGAGGAGGCCTTGCGGCGGCAACCCGGGCTGAAACGGCTCCTGGAGGATATCGCGCAATGGATCGCGAGCGATGTCGGCGCGCGCCAGCCGGCCGAGCGAATCCGGGCCGCGATCTCGGAGCAGCAGGCGGTGCTCGACGACGGCGCCGACTGGGAACGGATCATCACCACCAGCTTGTTGTTGCGGTTGCGCGAGCTGGTCGACCTCTCGCGCGATTGCCGTGCGCTGACCGAGGCGATTGCCGAGAGCCGCAATGTTGCAACGATCGACCTGGCCTTTCATTCCGAGGCCGGTGCCGCGCCCGTCCGCCACCGCGACCGCGGCCTTGCATTGTGGTCGGCGGCCGGCGCGGTCGTGGCCATCCTGATCTGCTGCGCGTTCTGGATCGGGACCGGCTGGCCGGACGGCGCGTCGGCGCCGATGATGGCGGCGGTCGCATGTTCGTTCTTCGCCGCGCAAGACGAGCCCGCGCGCTTCATTCGCAGTTTTGGTCGGTGGTCGCTGGTCGCCATCGTCGTCGTTGCGGTCTATCTGTTCGCGGTGGTCCCTGCGATCTCCCATATCGAGGTCCTGGTGGTCGCACTCGCGCCGACCTTTCTGCTCTACGGCTTCTTGATCGGCCGTCCGGCTACGGCGGGAACCGGGACGGCGCTCGCGGCCAACACTGCAACCCTGCTTGCAATCCAGTCGACCTACAGCGCGGACTTTGCGTCCTACGCCAATTCCGCCGTTGCCTTCTTCGTCGGCATCGTCGTCGCCGAGATCGTGACGCGGATCGCGCGCGGCGTCGGCGCGGAATGGATCGCCAATCGCCTGGTGCTGTCGAACTGGAAGTCGATCGCGGTCGCCGCCGAACGGCGCGGCAAACGCGACCGCGCGGAGTTTGCGGGTCTCATGCTGCACCGGCTCGGGCTTCTGGTGCAGCGTATCGCGTTTCTGTCGGAGAGCGATCGCCGCGATACCGACAGCCTCGTCCAGCTTCGTATCGGGATCAACATCATCGACCTGCGCCGCGCGCGTTACGGGCTTGCGGCATCCACCATTGCCGTCATCGACGACATGCTCGATCGGCTCGCCATCGCCTGCCGCAGCTATGCCGGGAGCGGCATGCCGGCCGAGCTGCTGACCAGCGTCGACCGGGCGCTGGCCCAGGCGGTGAAGGATCCCAATGACAGCGCGCGCGAAGACGCCCTGATCGGCCTCGTCGGCATCAGGCGCGGCCTGTTCCCGGATGCACCGGCCTATCGGCCGCGCGCAGAAAGTGTTGCGGCATGAGATATGTGATCGACATCTACGGCGTGCTCGTGCCGTCGCTCCTGCTTTGGATCATTGTCGCTTACGTCCTCAGCGCGATTCTGCGCCGGCTCATGCAGCGCTACGATCTCTACCGGCTGGTCTGGCACCGTGCGCTGTTCGATTTTTCGATCTTCGTCTGCCTTCTCGGCGGCGTCGTCTACCTCTCGGAGTATCTTTCATGAAGGGCAATTTCGCCTGGCTCGGCCGCCTCGCGCTGACCGTCATCGTTGTCGTCGCCGCGCTCGCAGTGGGCCGCGAGCTCTGGGTCTACTACATGGAGCAGCCCTGGACCCGCGACGGCCGCGTCCGCGCCGACGTGGTCCAGGTCGCGCCCGACGTGTCCGGATTCGTGACCGAGGTGCTGGTCAAGGACAACCAGAAGGTCCGCCGCGGCGACGTGCTGTTCCGGATCGACCGCGAACGTTTCGCGCTGGCGCTGCGCCAGGCCGAGGCGTCGGTTGCGGGTCATCAGGCGACGCTCGATCAGGCCAATGCCGATCTGAAGCGTTACAACGCGCTGACGACCGACGCGGTGTCGCAGCAGAAGCAGGAGCAGGTTCTCGCCACCCAGCTCCAGGCTAAGGCATCCTTCGATTAAGCCGTGGCCGATCGCGCGTTGGCGCAGCTCAACCTCGACCGCAGCGAGGTCCATGCCTCCGTGAACGGTGTGATCACCAACATGGACCTGCGCCCCGGCGCCTACGTTACGGCCGGGAAGGGCGTGATGGCGCTGGTCGATACCGACACGCTGCATGTGGAAGGCTACTTCGAGGAGACAAAGCTCGCGCGCATCCGCACCGGTGACAAGGTGCGGGTTCGCCTGATGGGCGAGAAGGTCACGCTGTCAGGCCGCGTCGAGAGCATCGCCGCCGGCATCGAGGACCGCGACCGCGCGGAGGGAGCCAGCATGCTCGCCAATGTCAACCCGACCTTCAGCTGGGTGCGGCTGGCCCAGCGCGTCCCGGTGCGCATCGCGCTCGATCCGGTGCCTGAGAACATGTCGCTGGTCGCCGGTCGCTCCGCGACGGTGGAGGTATTGGACTAGCGCAGCGAGCAGATGGATCGCGCCTGGCTTGGGGAAAAGCCGGCAATAAGCGTTTCAATGCCAAATCGTAGGGCTAATCCTGATTCGCGTGTGTGAGTCGGGGGAGCGTATGGGCGTTTGGTTTTTAGTCCTAGCAGCCTGCGTCGTCGGCGCGTTGCTCCTTTTGGCATTCTGCCGATAGGGCCGACTGCGGATGCTCTTGTTGCCGCGAAACATCAGCGAGCCGCTGAATAGCGGTTCCAGACCGATGGTTTTTGACTGTGCATGGATGAGCGCGTTCACTTCCAGCGTTGGAGGCGGACGTGAGTTGGTTGCTTGTGCTTATCATCGCTGCGAGCGCAATGGTGTTGATCGCTCATGCGATTGACGCGATGCGTTCCTGATACTCTTTGAGACCCGGTTTCATCGGTAGTCAAGTAAGCCAAGAGAATGTTCCGCGGCCGGCGAGTGTCAATTTGAGGAACTTGGCCCCGCGAGCCAAGGTTGTCACAGCAGGAGGAATACGATCATGCTTATGTTTTACTTGCCGATCATAATCTTCAACGCAATGCTCGAAGCAATTACGAAGCAGAAGAATGTGCCGGTATCCATCGATGAGCCACCAAGCTTCGATTAGACTCCGATCTCAATGCGTTGGCTTCGATGCTTGCTGAGGTCAACGTCCCCTCAGGCATTTGAATACTTCTTCAGCTCGAACCGTGCGATCTGGTTCCGGTGTACCTCGTCCGGGCCGTCAGCGAGACGCAGCAAACGTGCGGTGGCATAGGCCTGAGTCAGGCCGAAATCGTTCGAGGTGCCGCCGCCGCCATGGGCCTGGATCGCCCAGTCGATGACCTGGCAGGCCATGTTGGGCACGGCGACCTTGATCATCGCGATCTCGCTTTTCGCCACCTTGTTGCCGACCGTGTCCATGGCGTAGGCGGCGTTCAGCGTCAGCAGCCGGGCCTGCTCGATCATGATGCGGGCTTCCGCGATGCGCTCCTGCGTCACCGTCTGCTCGGAGACCGGCTTGCCGAAGGCGACGCGGCTGCGCACGCGGCGGCACATCTTTTCCAGCGTGCGTTCAGACAAGCCAATCAGGCGCATGCAGTGGTGGATGCGGCCGGGGCCGAGGCGCCCCTGCGCGATCTCGAAGCCGCGGCCTTCGCCGAGCAGCATGTTCTCCTTCGGGACCCGCACATTGGTGAAGACGACTTCGGAGGCGCGGTCGGGTACGCCGTAGAAGCCGAACACGGGGAGGGGACGCTTCACCTCGATGCCTGATGTATCCATCGGCACCAGGATCATGGATTGCTGCTTGTGGCGGTCCGGATTGTCAGGATCGGTCTTGCCCATGAAGATGCAGATCTTGCAGTGCGGGTCGGTCGCGTTGGTGGTGTACCATTTGCGCCCGTTGATGACGTAATGGTCGCCGTCGCGCACGATCGAGCTCTCGATGTTGGTCGCGTCGGACGAGGCGACCGCAGGCTCGGTCATCGCGAAGCAGGAGCGGATCTCACCCGCGAGCAGCGGCTTCAGCCAGCGCTCCTTGTCCTCTTTCGTGCCGTAGCGCTCCAGCACCTCCATGTTGCCGGTGTCGGGCGCCGAGCAGTTGAACACTTCGGGCGCAAGATGCGAGCGGCCCATCACTTCGCAGAGCGGGGCATATTCGAGATTGGTGAGGCCCGCGCCGTGGCTCGATTCCGGCAGGAACAGGTTCCAGAGGCCTTCCGCGCGCGCGAGCGGCTTCAGTTCTTCGACGACGGGATAGACCTTCCAGGGCCCGAGCTCCTCGGCCTCGCGGTAGAACCGTTCCTCATTGGGATAGATGTGCCGGTCCATGAAGCTTTCGAGCTTGCGCTTGAGCTCGACGACTTTGGGCGACATCGGGTAAAGCATCTTACGTCTCCTTGATCGATGGACGGCGCGGACTTCAGCGTGATCACGTGCCGCTTCAAGCGACGCGGTATTCCCTGAACTTCTCGCGCAACGCCGATTTGAGCACCTTTCCGGTGCCGGTCATCGGGAATTCGTCCAGGAACTCGACGGCGTCAGGCATCCACCAGCTCGCGATCTTCGGGCGCATGTGGTCGAGCAGCGCCTTGCCGTCGACGGTCGCGCCCTTCTTGCGAACCACGAGGAGCAGGGGACGCTCCTGCCACTTCTCATGCGCAATCGCGACCACGGCAGCTTGCAGCACGTCGGGATGAGACAAGGCGACGTCCTCGAGCTGGATCGAGGAGATCCACTCGCCGCCGGACTTGATCACGTCCTTGGAGCGGTCGGTCAGCGTGACGTGGCCCTGCGGGTCGATCACGGCCATGTCGCCGGTGATCAGCCAGCCGTCGCGGTCGAGGCCTTCGTCGAGCTTCATATAGCCCGAGGCGACCCAGGGACCACGCGCGCGCAGATGGCCGACGGTCTTGCCGTCGCGCGGCAGCTCGACGCCGCCGTCGTCGACGATGCGCAAGGCGGTGCCGAAACAGGCGCGGCCCGAGACCTGTCGGCGGTCGAACTTCTCCTTGTCGCTGAGGTGCTCCGAGCCGGGACGCAGGCCCGGCATCGAGCAGCCCAGAGCCTCGGTCATGCCCCAGGCCTGGATGTAGTCGATGTTGTAGTCGCGATTCAGCTTCTCGACCATGGCGCGCGGCGGGGCCGAGCCCGACGACAGCGTTGCACGCAGGGTGGAGAATCTGTTGCCGGTGCGGCCGAGCCAGTCGAGCAGGATCAGCCAGAAGCTCGGCACCCCCGCCGACAGCGTCACCTTCTCGCCTTCGAGCAATTCATACAGCTTGTCCGGCTCATAGTTGCGGCCGGGCAGCACCAGCTTCGAGCCGGTATAGGGCGCGGTGAACGGCATATTCCAGCCATTGCCGTGGAACAGCGGCGCCATCGGCATCATCACCTCGCGCACGCCTTCGACGTGCCCGGGCAGGAAGTCGAAGCTGCTGCAGGTCATGGTCTGCAGGATCGCGGCGCGGTGCGAATAGATCACGCCCTTGGGATTTCCCGTCGTCCCCGAGGTATAGCAGATGGTGGAGGCGGATTTTTCGTCGAACTCCGGCCAGGTGAAGCCGGCGTCGTTCTCTCGTCCGAGAAGCTCCTCGTAGCAATGGACGTTTACAAGCTTCGTCTCCGGCATCCGCTCGCGCGAGGACATCACGACGTAAGCCTCGATCGTCTTCAATTGCGGCGCGATCGCCTCGACGATCGGCAGCGTGGCGCGGTCGACGAACAGCAGGCGGTCTTCGGCGTGGTTGATGATGTAGACGAGCTGCTCGGGAAACAGCCGCGGATTGACGGTGTGCAGCACATAGCCCATGCCCGGCGCGGCGTAGAACATCTCGAAATGGCGGTGGGTATTCCAGGCCAGCGTGCCGACGCGGTCGCCTTGCTTCATGCCGAGACGCTTCAAGGCCAGCGCCATGCGCTTGATGCGTGGGAGAGCGTCCGCATAGGTGTAGCGATGGATGTCGCCCTCGATCTCGCGCGCGACGATCTCCGCCTCGCCGTGATAGTCGGCGGCGTACTGGATCAGGCCGCTGATCAGGAGCGGCATGTCCATCATCAATCCCTGCATCATTTCCTCCGGATCGCCATGTCGTTGCATGGCGCTTGTGATTTGCGCGCGAGGTTACCGGAACGTCACGCGCCGTTCACGCAAAAAACGGCAGACGTGATTGCATGCGTCACTTTTTCAAGGCTAACGTGAGGAGAGCTGCCGGCGAAGCAGCGTCTGTCGTGGAGGAAATGGATGTCAGCGGAAAGACACAAGACCGGCGCAGCCGGCGCACCTACGGTCGATCTTTCCGCACTTCGCGCGCGCTATCGCGACGAGCGCGATCGCCGTCTGCGCGCCGAGGGCAAGGCGCAATATGTCGAGGTATCAGGCGATTTCGGCCGCTATCTCGACGATCCCTGGGCCGATCCCGGATTTGCGCGCGAGGCCGTCAGCGAAGCGACCGAAGTGCTCATCGTCGGCGGCGGCTTTGGCGGCCTGCTCTGCGGCGCGCGCCTGCGCGAGGCCGGCATCGCGGATTTTCGCATGGTGGAAAAGGCCGCCGACTTCGGCGGCACCTGGTACTGGAATCGCTACCCCGGTGCGGCCTGCGATACCGAGAGCTACATCTATCTGCCGCTGCTGGAGGAGACCGGCTATATGCCGGTGCGCAAATATGCGCGGGCGCCGGAGATTTACGAACACTCCCGCCGCATCGGCCGCCACTTCGGCCTGTACGAGCGCGCGCTGTTTCAGACCGTCATCTCGCGCATGGAATGGCAGGAGCGGGAGGCGCGCTGGCTCGTCGAGACCGATCGCGGCGATCGCATCCGCGCGCGGTTCGTCATTCTGGCCGGTGGCCCGCTGAGCCGGCCGAAGCTGCCGGGCATTCCCGGCATCGAGAGCTTTGCGGGACACAGCTTTCACACCAGCCGCTGGGACTACGCCTACACCGGCGGTACGGCTGAAGGCGGTCTCGCCGGCCTTGCCGACAAGCGCGTCGGCATCATCGGCACCGGCGCCACCGCCGTGCAATGCGTGCCGCATCTCGGCCGCTCGGCGAAGGAGCTCTATGTCTTCCAGCGCACGCCGTCGGCGATCGGCGTGCGCGACGACCGGCCGACGGATCAGACCTGGGCGCAGAGCTTCAGGCCCGGCTGGCAGCGCGAGCGCATGGACAATTTCACCGCGGTGATCTCGGGCGAGCCGTTCGAGCAGGATCTGGTCCAGGATGGCTGGACCGGCCTGCTTGGCGAGATCCTGCTCGCGCCGCGCCGCCAGCCACAGCCGGTGACCTCGCTGGAGGAGGCGTTGAAGGTCATCGAGCAGGCCGACTACCGCAAGATGGAGGAGATCCGCGCGCGCGTCGATGCCGTGGTGAAGGACGAGGCGGCCGCGGCCGCGCTCAAGCCCTGGTACAAGGCGTTCTGCAAGCGGCCGTGCTTCCACGACGAATATCTCGACACCTTCAATCGCCCCAACGTGCATCTCGTCGATACCAAAGGGCAGGGCGTCGAGCGCATCACGGAGAATGCCGTGATCGTCGATGGCAAGGCCTATGAGCTCGACTGCCTGATCTATGCCAGCGGCTTCGAGGTCGGCACCGATTACGCCCGCCGCATGGGCTTCGAGGTCTATGGCCGCGACGGCATGAACCTGTCCGAGCGCTGGCGCGACGGCGTCAGGACGATGCACGGCTTCTACAGCCGCGGCTTCCCGAACTGCTTCCTGATCGTCACGGTGCAGGCCGGCCAGAGCGCCAACTTCCCGCACATCATCGACGAGCAGTCGCAGCACATCGCCTATGTGATCGATCAGGCGCGCAAGCGCGGCGCCAGAACGCTGGAGCCGACGCTCGCTGCCGAGAACGCCTGGGTCGAGGAGGTCGTGAAAGCCGCGCTCGGCCGTCAGACTTACTTGGCCGAATGCACGCCCGGCTATTACAACAACGAGGGCGTGTTCGATCCGATCGCGGCAAGAAACAGCCAATATTGGCGCGGGCCGGTGGCGTTCCTGCGGTTGCTCGACAAGTGGCGCAAGGAGGGCAATTTGGAGGGGCTGGAATTGAGTTACGAGACCGCTGCGGAGGCCCGGGCTTGAGCGGCATGATCCCGGCCCCGTCAGGCGCCACGCGGCTCCACGTCATCGTCGGTGATCCCATCGCGCAGGTGCGCTCGCCCGCGGGCGTGTCAGCCGCCTTCGCCGCACGGGGGCACGACGGCATTCTCGTGCCCGTTCAGGTCGCCCTGGGGGATTTGCCCGACTTCCTCTCGGTGGCGGCGCGGTTGAAAAATCTCGACGGCATCGTCGTGACCATCCCGCACAAATTTGCCTGCTACCAGGCCTGCACGAGTGCGACCGATCGGGCGCACTTCCTGCGCACCGTGAACCTGATGCGCCGGCGCGCCGACGGCTCATGGCATGGCGATATGGTGGATGGCCTCGGCTTCGTCGGCGCGGCGCGGGCAAAGGGGATCGATCCCGGCGGCATGCGCGCCCTTCTGGTCGGCGCCGGCGGCGCCGGCTCGGCGATCGCGCTCGCGCTGGTCGAGGCCGGCGTCGGCGAGCTCGCCATTCACGACAGCATGGCCGAGCGCCGCGACGCGCTGATCGGCCGGCTCAATGGGCTCGGCAAAGCGCCGGTGCGGACCGGCACCATGGACCCCGCCGGCTTCGACTTTGTCGCCAATGCGACGCCCGCGGGGATGAAGGACGGCGATCCGATGCCGGTCGACGTCGCGCGCCTTGCGCCGTCCGCCTAATGCGGCTGCGTCATCACCAGGCCCGAAGTCTCCCCCTTCCTCGCCGCGGCCCGCAAGATCGGCTGTGTCACGGGGACCGGTACCGACATGTACCAGCAGCACCAGAGCATCATGGTGGATTTCCTGCTGGGAGCGGAGGCTGGGTGACTTGCGGACGTCGCGACTTGCCGGTGTCAAGAGCTTTGCTTGGATCGATTGGTCCTGTCGGGACTTGAGCGATCGCAACCGACGTAGGATCATGCGCGCGCGCGAGCCGGTCGCGCCCTAAGGAGAGGAACGAGCAATGATCAAGGGCAGGATAGTCGCGACGGCGGTGATTGGCGCGGCCGCGCTGCTTCTCTCTCTGCCTGTGGCCAACGCCGCGCAATGCGGCAGCTCGCCGGCCGGGTTCGAAGGCTGGAAGCGCGAATTCAGCGCAGAGGCGCAGGGCAAGGGCATTGGCCCGACCGCGATCTCGGCCCTGATGCAGACGAACTACGCCAGCGCGACCATCGCAGCCGACCGCGGCCAGCGCAGCTTCTCGCTGTCGCTCGACCAGTTCCTGGCCAAGCGCGGCGCCACAACGATCGTCGCCAAGGGGCGGCAGCTCAAGCAGTCGCAGGCGGCCCTGTTCGCCTCGATCCAGCAGCGCTACGGCGTTCCGCCCGGGCCGCTGATCGCGATCTGGGGCATGGAGACCGGCTTCGGCAGCCAGCGCGGCAACCAGAACATGCTGTCGTCGATCGCGACCCTTGCCTATGACTGCCGTCGCCCCGAGTTTTTCACCGACCAGCTCTATGCCGCGCTGAAGCTGATCGACCGCGGCACCCTGTCGGGCGCGACCCGCGGCTCCATGCACGGCGAGGTCGGCCAGACCCAGTTCATGCCCAAGAACATCCTGGCCTATGGCACCGGCAATCTCGAGGTTGCCGCCAATGCGTTGAACTCGACCGCGAATTTCCTGAAGGCCCATGGCTGGCGTGCGGGAGCCGGTTACCAGCCGGGCGAGCCGAATTTCGCCGCGATCGAGGCCTGGAATGCGGCCGGCGTCTATCAGAAGGCAATTGCGTTGATGGGACGACAGATCGACGAGGGCGGAACGGCCGCCTCGCGCTGACGGGAGCCCCGTTTCAAACGGGGCTCTCGATGCTTGTTTTGATGCGTTTTCTTGACGCGAACCGGCATCCACTTCGCTCGAAAACGCTCTTGCTCAGCAAGGCGTGATGCGCCGGCGCGAGAAAGTTGTTGCTATCAGGAACTGACGGCATGAGGTTTGCTTTGATCAGATTCAGGGCTGGGCATGAGGAGACTCAACATGGCAACCCAGATCGTGATGGACCAGACTGGCGACACACGCCACGAGTTTGATCCTGGCAATGCCGAAGCGCTGGCGCGGGCCGAACAGCGCTTTCGGGAGCTGACCGGAGCCGGCTTCACCGCCGCCTTCCGTACCGGGCCCGGCGAAGTGACCCGTATCAAATCGTTCGACCCGACCGCGCAGGAAACGCTGTTCTATCCCCGCTTGGTCGGCGGTTGATCTGAGCTGCCCATGTTCGCGGCACTCCGGTTCCGCGCGCCAGCGCGTGCTCGTTTGCATGCGCTGCGCGAACTCTACCGTCGCTTCTTCGGCGAGAACACGCCGGATGCGCGCGGCCGTCGGCTTCTGGCCGATTGGCTGTCACCGGCGCAGCGCGCCCAGTTCGAGCAGCACCGGTATTTCGATGTGATCGGCTGCGATACCGGCAAGAGGTATCGCATCCACTACGGCACGGCCGCCAACGTCCACGAAATCGACGACGCCGGCATGGCAACGATGGGATGGTGCTTCGTCCCGACAGGCTTCCTCGTGCCCGGCGACGTGATGCTCGCGCAGAAGATCGCGCTCGAGACGGATGAAAAGTCAGCGCTGGCGCTCGCCAACAGGTTTCCGCCGGCAACGCATTCGGAGCATTTTTACCGGCGGCCGTTCTAGCGCAGGGCGCTCAGGAGTGCGTGGTGCGATAGGCATCCAGCGCATGCGCCGCAAAGACGCCGATGCTGCAAAGGGCGAGGAGGGCGGAGATCAGCTCGATCATAGCTCATCCTCCCGTGCCGGCTGGGCGACGAGATTTTGGCAGCAGGAATAGTCCAGGATCAGATTGAGAAGGAATTGCATGGTGGCCGTCCCTGTATGATTTTGACAACCAGATAACCGGCCATCTGTTTCAGGCGTGTTTCGTCGCACCGGAAAAGGGGTTTCGCGGGGAACCCTGGGCTGGTTTGTGCGCGGCAGGCCCGCTACATCGCGCTTTTAGTTCAATTCCTTCGGGCCGCGCGTCTTCGCGGGCGGTCCTGCTTTGCGAGGCAAAATCATGGCGCAGGTCGAGTGGTTCGACGATCTCAGCATCGGGATGCGGTTCAAATCGCCGGAGGTCGAGGTCACCGAAGCCGACATCAAGCGCTTCGCGGCCGAGTTCGATCCGCAGCCGATGCACCTCGACCACGAGGCCGCCAAGGGGACCCTGTTCAATGGGCTCGCTGCATCAGGATGGCACACCGCCGCGATTGCCATGAACCTCGCGATCCAGACCCGGCCCTTCGGTCCGCATCCGCTGATCGGCGCGGGCGTCGACGGGCTGCGCTGGACCATTCCGGTGCGGCCCAATGACCGCCTGCATCTGGTCGGCGAAGTGATGAGCCTGACGCCGTCGAAGTCGAAGCCGCAGGGTATCGCGCTGGTGAAATGGACGATGTTCAACCAGAACGGCGAGGAGGTTTACACCTTCACCCCGATCGCGATCGTGCCGCGGCGAGCCTAGGACGCAAGCCGCCTGCCGCTGGCCTTGCCCGCGGCCTGAAGCCCTTGCGGGTCGTCGGCAGAGGTGGTCATCTCGGCCTCGGGAACACGCTGGAGGCCGACATGAGACGATTCCTTCTCGCCGCCGGAATGCTCGCAGGCGCCTTGAGCGCAGCCGCCTTGAGCTCGAGGCCCGCGCTGGCGCAACAATCCAAGGTCGGCGACTGGACCATCGAGAAGCGTACGCAGGATACGCATTGCAATGCGAGCCGCGGCTACAAGGACAAGGAGGACGAGAACCGCGACTACGTCATCGTCATCACCTATTCCGACAAGGCTATCGTGATCGTGATGATCTACGACGGCTGGGAGTGGGACAAGGTCGGCGAGATCCTCCGGGCCGACGTCGCCACCGATGACGCCGATATCATGAAGAAGGCGAAGTGGGAGGTGATGGACAAGACCACCGTGCGCGGCATCTTCGAGTTCGACCAGGCGATCATGGATCGCCTCTCGAAGGCCAGGCGTCTCACGCTCGATTTCGTGGACGATGACGAGGACAGCATCGAGATGCAGATCCCGCGCGCCGGCGAGGCGCTCGCCGCGCTGAAATTCTGCGAGGAGAACCGGAAGTAAGTCGCAGAGGCCGGTCCGCAAGGCGGGCGGGCGACAGCAGGCGATAACCGCGAGCGGGCGCGTGACTCTTCGCACACTGTCCGGTCGCTGTTCGCATTAATCCTAGTCTTTGGCGGAAACGTCCAAGCCGCATCCTGCGGTTGACGTTACGCAAGGATGATGTTCGATATTCCAGCATTGCGCTGTCGCATTTTTTCTCCGTCCAAGGCGGCGATCGGCCGGCCTGCCTCCCTCAGTTCCCGACGCGCTCGTCCGCCTCGCCACCGGGGCAACACGCAGACCCCATCGTCCATCCGATGACGATCCTCCAGGCAAACCGGTTCTCGTCGCTTGTCGGCGAGATCTACGATGCAGCGGCCAATCCCGCGCTGCGGAGCGCCGCCTTGGAGCAGGTTTCGAATTTCGTCGGTGGATGTGCCGCGACCATCCTGTCCAGGGATGCAGCCAGGCTCTCGATCGAGATCCACGAGCATTTTGGCACAGACACTCGGTTCCGTCAGCTCTATCGCGACAGATATGTCGAACTTGATCCCTTGCTCGACCGCCATCTCGACTTCGCCGCGGGCCAGACGGTCGGCGTGGCCGACGTCATGCCCCAGTCCGACTTCGAGGCAACCAGCTTCTACCGAGAGTGGGTGGAGCCGCAGGGAGCGATAGACCTCGCAACCGTGACGCTCGAGAAAACGGTCGCGCGCACCACGATCTTGCAGGTGCTGCGTCACCGGTCCCGCGGGACCGTCGACGACGTGATGCGCGAGCGTATGCGCCTGCTCGCGCCTCACATCCAGCGGTCGCGGGTCATGGGTCGCCAGATCAGGGCGCGCTCGCATACCGTGGACGATCTTGCCGATGTCCTGGACGGACTGAGCACGGCGATCTGCCTGCTCGACGCAGAAGGGAGGGTCGTCCATGCCAACGCGTCGTGCCGTCAGCTCTTCGTCGACGCCAATCTCCTCGCAATGGTCGGCGACAGAATAGTTGGCCGCAACACCCAGGCTGACAAAATATTCCGCGGCCTGTTCGAATTTTCCGCGGATGCAGGAACTCATTCAAACGGTCGCCGTCAGATCGAGCTCGTGACATCGTCCGACGGACATCATTATCTGCTCCATGCCGTTCCGTTGAGGCGGGAGCGCCATCTGCCGCGTGACGGAGCTGCCACCGTGCTCTTCGTTCAAAGGGCCACGATGGTGTCATCGCTCGTGCCCGATGCGATCGCAGTGGCGTTCAGGCTGACGCCGTCCGAATTGCGCGTGCTGATGGCGATCGTCGAGATCGGCGGGGTTCCCGACATTGCGGCCAAGCTCGGTATCGCCGAGACGACGGTGAAGACGCATCTCAGCCGGCTGTTCGAAAAGACGGGCGCCGGCAGGCAGGCCGACCTCGTCAAGATCGCCGCCGGAT
This sequence comes from Bradyrhizobium sp. B025, assembly GCF_042257955.1. Lineage (NCBI taxonomy): Bacteria > Pseudomonadati > Pseudomonadota > Alphaproteobacteria > Hyphomicrobiales > Nitrobacteraceae > Bradyrhizobium > Bradyrhizobium sp. B025. Next base: position 3,610,479 of record NZ_CP170150.1, read on the forward strand.
TTGCGGCGCCGTTTGGGCGGCAGACCGGCGCCGGCGATGCGGTGTGATCCAATTCACATCGCGGATCATGAGTTCGCGCAATCTCAATCCATTGTGATGAGCAAGGTGCGTGTGTCCTCCGAACGTATGACGCGTATCATTTGATACTTTCGTATATGGCCGCCACTTGAAAATGAGAAGGGCAGCGTGCGTCACGGAACAATGCGCACCGGCACCGAACGCGGGTGCGGGGAGATAACAGCGCGTGGCCGGGCCTGCTCGTTGGTTGGAGAGATTGCAGTGAGCGGCAAGGATGAATTTTCAATTTTCAATGTTTCAACGGACCACATTCCCGAAGACGAGCGCGTACCGCTCCTGCGCGAATTCTACTGCCGCGGCGTGCTGAAGGCGGAAGTCGAGGCAAGGGAAGGAAAGCCGGCCGCGGCGAGCTTCACGTCCCACGTCTTGCCGGAAGCCCAGTTGCTGATCGGGGGATTGTGCGGAGCGCGGGTCGTTCGCACGAAGCATCTGGTTGCAGATGGCGACGACAGTCTCGCCCTGATCGTGAACAGGTCCGGCGTTCTCGGTATATCCGAGCGGGGACACGATTTGAGGCTTCGGGCGGGAGAGGCGGTCCTGACCAGCGCGGAGGACGTCACGACCTTCGAGCGACTCTCGCTGGGAAGTGGCTTCTCGCTGCGCGTGCCGAGACGCGTGCTGGCCCCGATGATCGTGGATGTCGACGATGCGGTGATGCGCGTCATCCCGGAGAGCACCACCGGGCTACGGCTGCTCGTCGACTACGCGATCGCGCTGGTGCACGAAAAGGTGCTGGCGGTGCCTGCGATGCGGCAGCTCGGCGTCGCGCATCTGCATGATCTCCTGGCGCTCGTTCTCGGCGCCACGGATCACGCCCGCGAATCGACCGGACGGCGCGGCATCAAGGCGGCGCGACTCCAGAAGGCGAAATTCCTCATCGTCAACAATTGCTGGCAGCAGGATATCTCGGTGGCAAATGTTGCCCAAGAGCTCGGCGTGACCCCGCGCTATCTCCAGCGGCTGTTCGAGGTCGACGGCAAGACCTTTTCATCCTTCCTCACCGAGCAACGCCTCAAGCGTGCCCATCGCATGCTGCGCGAGCCTGACTTCGCCGAGCGGCCGGTGAGTTCGATCGCCTACGACGTCGGGTTCGGAGATCTCTCTTATTTCAACCGCTGCTTCCGGCGGGCCTATGGCGCGACGCCGAGCGACGTCAGGAGCGGCGAAGCGCTGTAACGCACCCCGACCGGATTTAGTAGATCATGACGCAGCGTTGCGTGCGGAAACGGCGCCTGAAGCCGGAGTGTTGAATGCACCGTTTCTTCTTCGACCTCCTGGTCGGCAATATCGTGAAGATCGACCCGGGCGGCATGGTGTTCGAACATGCCAAGGCGACCATCGTGGTGGCTGACGAGATGGCGCGGCATCTTTTCGTCTGGCGCGACGACCTGCGCGATCGTGACGCCTGGATCCGCGTCAGGGACAACCGCGGGCGCGAGATCTATCGCGCCGCCGTGTGGGCCGAGAGCGCGGAGAGGGCGGGCTGGGACCAGGTGTGAGCCGCGCAGGCGGTGTCACGGCTCTGCACCAGTTCCGGGCGAAGCGCGCTCGGTTCGTTCTGAGCCGCGACCCGGTCGCCTCCGTCCAAGTCGAATACGACGGACATTTCTACTTTAGCGCTCAGCGAATCCAATTCGCAGTGGCAGCCTCCTCCGTTTGGAGGCGGGGCTGCCGACAACGTGCCTGTGCGCCGGTGGGGCGAGATGGCGGCGACCGAGGGACTGGAAATGAATGTGACGGCAGCGGCGATCTGCTGACGCCGACGGCGCGGCTGCGCTACGTCGCGGGCCGGTTCGATGGCTACAGCGAGACCGGCTCGGCGCAGGGATTGTCGGTCGGCGGCCGCACGCTGCAGAGGAGCGGGCGAGGTCGATCTGTCCTGCGTGACCAGCCTCGCCGGCGGCGAGCTCAAGGCCAACATCCATGGCGGCGTCATCGCGCTCCAGCGCGTCGGCGACACCACCATCAGCACGGTGCTGCTCGGCCAGAACTTCTCTTTCGTGACGCCCGGTAGCCGCAGCACGGTGGTGCCGTCGCCGGCTTCGGCTTCGACTACCGTACCAGCCGCAACGTGTCCGTGTTCGGCGCGGTCGAGGGCATGATGATGTCCGACCAGAGCCGCACTGGCACCGCGAGGGGCGGCGTTCGCGTCGCGTTCTGAGCCGGCATTAGCCCCGGCGGCTTGAACACGACGCACGCTGGCCGGGCTCCATCCGCCCGGCCGGCGCATCCTCCGATCGGAGGATGCCGCGTGCCGCGGTTGTGGTACGCTTGGTGATATTGATCACTCATGCCATTCATTGCCATGCACGGACCTCGAGAGCTGCCCGCTGCGGGATTGTCGAATCCGTTCGTCAACTGATCGGTGAAATCACGATCGGAGTTGAACCTTTTGCTCCCGTGACAGACTCAACTAAGCCGCCGGGCACGAAGAACATTCCACAGTCTCGATGTTTGACCACTGGCTCTTCCAATGCCCCGACCTCCCAAACATGACGAGTTGATCGAGAGTATATATGACGCGGGTCTCCACCCTGAGTTGTGGAGCGACGTCGTCGTCATGGTTAATGCGTTCATCGGCAGTCAGGCCTGCGGGCTGATTTCGAAGGATCCGGTCAGCAAGTCCGGCGCGACGCATTTCTATTGCGGGGTCGATCCGCACTACATCCAGCTCTATTCCGAGACCTACGCCCGCTACGATCCTCTCGCCAGGCTCCCCCGGTACGGCGAGGTGCGCAACATCCCGGATCTCGTGAATTTCGAGGAATATCGCCGCGGCCGCTTCTATCAGGAATGGCTGCGTCCACAGGGCTATGTCGACGTGGCGAACGTGGTGCTGGAGCAGTCGAAGTCGCCGTGTCCGATGTTGCTGACGGTGATCCCGGGCAGGGAGATGCTCAATGCGGAGCAGCGCGCGCATGCAGTCGCTGGTCGCGCACGCCAGCCGGGCGCTGCTGATCAACCGGGCGATCGAGCGAAAGCAGCAGCGAGCGATCGCGCTGGCCGATGTTGTGGACCGGCTCAGTGCCGGCGTCATCCTGCTCGATGCCGCCTGCAATATCGTCCACAGCAATCCTGCCGCAAAAACCATTCTGACCGCGGCTGACGTCCTGCGGTCGGTCTCGGGCCGGCTCGTGGCGCGATCCGCCGAGGCAAATCTGGCCCTGCGCGATATCTTCCGCGACTCCGGCGAGGTTGCCGTAGCTGCGGCGGCCGGTCGAAAAATCCCGCTGAGATCCGATGGCGGTTCCTACTATATCGCGAACGTCATCGCGCTGCCGTCGTTGCTGCGTGATGGCGCGACGGAGCGCACGCCGGCCGTCGGAGCCCTGTTCGTCTGGAAGGCGGAACTCGACGGCCGCTCGTGTGCCGGCCTCGTCGACCGCACGTTCGACCTCACGCCGGCGGAATTGAGGGTCTTGCAGTCGATCGTCGAGGTCGGCGGCGTGCCGGAGACGGCGATTGCGCTCGGCATCGCAGAGACGACGGTGAAGACGCATCTGCATCGCGTCTTCGCCAAGACCGGCGTTTCTCGTCAGGCGGATCTCGTCAAGCTCGTGGCGGGATTTTCCAATCCGCTCGTGCACTGACGCGCATTCGCGTCGCGGGCGGCGTCGCTGCAGCCCGCCATAGGTTCAAACAGACACATCATTAGAAAGTTATCGCGGGTCATTCGATCGAATGACGCGATTTGCCGCGTGCCCCTCTAGGAGATGTCACACGATCTCTTGTTCGACGCGTTCGTGTTTTGTGAAGCAACTCACAGCGAGCGGAAGTGAATCTCGTCAATCTCTGGTGTAGGTCGAAAGGAGATTGTCATGCGAACGACGTCACCGGTTCTGGCTCGCAAGTTCCGCGACATCGTCGCGCGTATCGGCGCGGCGTTCCGCGAGCAGCGCGCGATCGACGCGCGGCGCGCGTTGCTGCGCTATCGCCATCTGCTGGAGCAGCCGCACGACCCATTGCCTTTGAATGAAATCATTCCGGTCAGCAACAAAGAGGATATTGCAGAAAATGCCCACGGATCTGATGCGAGCGAGCGCGCCGCCGGCGACCCCACGTTCGAGCGTGCGTAACGTCAACATCGTCGCAGTCGCCGCGACCGTGGCACTCGTCACGCTTCAACTGGTTGGCCTTGCGATGCTGGAACGCTCTCACGCGCACGCGATGCATGTGTCGTTTCCACGCGAACCGCAAGTTTGCTCGGAAAACGTCGACGCTGCCGTCTCGCAAATTCCCTACGATTGACCGGAGGACGGTCCGTGCCTGATGTCACGACACTGGCTCTGCTCAGCGTTGCCGTATTCGCCGGCGCCTTTGTTTCGGGGCTGTCGGGATTCGCATTCTCGGCCGTAGCCGGCGCCATCCTGCTCCGGGTGTTTCAGCCGCTGGAGGCCGTGCCGCTGATGATGGCGTGCAGCATCGGCGTGCAGGCGACCAATCTGTGGGCGCTTCGGCGCAGCATCCGCTGGGAAGGCAGTCTGCTGCTGATCGTCGGCGGATTGATCGGCGTTCCCATCGCGGTGTCGCTGTTGCAGTCCACCGATACGCATCTGCTCAGGCGCGGCTTCGGCGTCATCGTCGCGCTCTATGCCGCCTACATGCTGCTGCGTCCGACGCTGGTGACGGCCGGCGAGGCCGTCGGCCGGCACTGGGTTGCGCTGATCGGATTCGGGGGAGGGCTGGTCGGCGGGCTGACGGCCATGCCGGGCGCGATCCCGACGATCTGGTGCGACATGCGCGGCATGCCCAAGAGCGAGCAGCGTGGCCTGGTGCAGCCGTTCATCGCGGCGATGCAGGTCTTCGCCATCGCGCTGCTGGTCGGACATCAGGACCTGTCGTCAAAGGTCTTCGTCGATCTCGCGGTCAGCCTGCCGGCGCTGTTCGCCGGCTCCGCGCTCGGTGTGATCGCCTTTCACCGCGTCAACGAGACGGTCTTTCGCAAGACCGTGCTCGTTCTGCTGCTGATCTCGGGGATTTCCCTGATCTAGTGGCCTGCGCCTTCGTGATGAAGCCCCTGGACCGGCGCGGCGCTGATGTCGCTGCCGTGATGTACCAGCGGCTTGTTGCCGGTGATGGTTCTGAGCAGCACGTAGAACACCGGCGTCAGGAACAGGCCGAACACGGTGACGCCGATCATGCCGGAGAACACCGCGACACCCATCGCGCGTCGCATCTCCGAGCCTGCGCCGGTCGAGAGCACCAGCGGCAGGACGCCCATGATGAACGCCATCGACGTCATCAGGATCGGACGGAGCCGCAGCCGGCTCGCCTCGATCGCGGCGCGGATCGGGGTGCGCCCGGCGAATTCGAGCTCGCGCGCGAATTCGACGATCAGGATCGCGTTCTTGGCCGAGAGCCCGACGAGAACGATGAGGCCGATCTGGGTGAAGACGTTGTTGTCGCCCTTCGAGAGCCAGACCCCGAACATCGCCGCGAGCAGACCCATCGGCACGATCATGATGATCGAGAGCGGCAGGGTCAGGCTCTCGTAGAGCGCGGCCAGCACCAGGAACACCAGCAGGATCGCCAGCGGGAACACCCAGATTCCGGAATTGCCGGCGATGAACTCCTGATAGGTCAGGTCGGTCCATTCGAAGGCAAAGCCGGGCGGCAGCACTTCCGCCGCGATCCGCGTCGCGACTTCCTGCGCCTGGCCCGATGAAAAGCCGGGCGCGGCCGCCGCGTTGATGTCGGACGACAGGAAGCCGTTGTAGCGGATCGCGCGCTCCGGACCCGCACTCTGGCGGATCTTGAGCAGTGCGGACAACGGCACCATGTCGCCGGAGGACGAGCGCACCTTGAGCTGCCGGATGTCGTCGGCCCGGGCGCGGAACGGCGCGTCGGCCTGGACGCGGACGGAATAGGTGCGGCCAAACTTGTTGAAGTCGTTGACGTAGTAGGAGCCGAGGTAGATCTGGAGCGTGTTGAACACTTCCGTCACGGGCACCCCGAGCTGGAGCGCCTTGGTGCGGTCGATGTCGGCGAAGAGCTGGGGCACGTTGACCTGGAAGCTCGAGAACACGCCGGCGATCTCCGGCGCCTTCTGCATCGCCGCCATGAACGCTTTGGTCGCCTCGTTCAGCGCCTCATAGCCGAGGCCGGCGCGATCCTCGATCTGCAGCTTGAAGCCGCCGATGGTGCCGAGGCCGTTGACCGGCGGCGGCGGGAACATGGCGATGAAGGCTTCCTGGATGCCGGCGTATTTCTTGTTCAGCTCGGCTGCGATGGCATTGCCGCTAAGGGCTGCACCCTTGCGCTCGTCGAACGGCTTCAGCGTCGAGAACACGATGCCGGCATTGGACGAGTTGGTGAAGCCGGAGATCGACAGGCCCGGGAAGGCGACAGAGCTCTCGACACCTGGCTGGGTCAGCGCGACGTCGCTCATCTTGCGGATCACCTCTTCGGTGCGGTCGAGCGTTGCCCCGTCAGGCAGCCGCGAGAAGCCGACCAGATATTGCTTGTCCTGGCCCGGCACGAAGCCGCTCGGCACCTGCTGGAACAGGAAGGCGGTGAGGCCGACCAGCACGACGTAGAGACCCATCACCGCGGCCTTGCCGGAGATCACCTTTGTGACGGTGCCGCTGTAATTCTCCGATGAACGCGTGAAGGCCCGGTTGAAGCCGCGGAAGAACCAGCCAAGGCCCTTTTCCATGAGGATCGTCAGCCGGTCCTTCGGCTCATTGTGGCCCTTGAGCAGCAGTGCCGACAACGCCGGGGACAGCGTCAGCGAGTTGACGGCGGAAATCACGGTCGAGATCGCGATCGTCAACGCGAACTGCTTGTAGAACTGCCCGGTCAGGCCGGAGATGAAGGCGAGAGGCACGAACACCGCGATCAGCACCATGGCGATCGCGATGATCGGGCCGGAGACCTCGCGCATCGCCTGATAGGTCGCATCGCGCGGCGACAGCCCGGCCTCGATGTTGCGCTCGACGTTCTCGACCACGACGATGGCGTCGTCGACGACGATGCCGATCGCGAGCACCAGGCCGAACAGGCTGAGCGCGTTGATGGAGAAGCCGAACACGTGCATCACGGCGAAGGTGCCGACGATGGAGACCGGCACCGCGAGCAACGGGATGATCGAGGCGCGCCAGGTCTGCAGGAACAGGATCACGACCAGCACCACCAGCGCGATCGCCTCCAGCAGCGTGTGGATCACCGCCTCGATCGAGGAGCGCACGAACTGGGTCGGATCGTAGACGATCTGGTAGGACACGCCCTCGGGCATGTTCTTCTTGATCTCGGCCATGGTGGCGCGGACGTGGTCGGAAATCTGCAGCGCATTGGAGCCGGGCGCCTGGAAGATCGGGATCGCCACCGCTTGCTTGTTGTCGAGCAGCGAGCGCAGGCCGTATTCGGACGCCCCTAACTCGATGCGCGCGACGTCGCGCAAGCGCACCACTTCGCCGCGCGCGCCGGTCCTGACGACGATGTCGCCGAACTGCTCCTCGTTCGCGAGCCGTCCTTCCGCATTGACGGACAGTTGCAGGTCGATTCCCTTGACGTTCGGGGAGGAGCCGACCACGCCGGCCGCGGCCTCGACGTTCTGCGCCTGGATCGATTTGACGATGTCGCTCGCGGTCAGCCCGTGTTCGGCCGCCTTCTGCGGGTCGACCCAGACCCGCATCGAATAGTCGCCGGCACCATAGAGCTGGACGTCACCGACGCCGTCGATCCGCGCCAGACGGTCCTTGACGTTGAGCACCGCATAGTTGCGCAAATACGTCATGTCGTAGCGGCCGTTGGGCGACAAGAGATGCACCACCATGGTGAGGTCGGGCGAGGACTTCTTGGTGATGATGCCGAGCTGGCGCACCACGGCGGGCAGGCGGGGCTCGGCCTGCTGCACGCGGTTCTGCACCAGCTGCGTCGCCTTGTCGGGGTCGGTGCCGAGGCGGAACGTCACCGTCAGCGTCATCGCGCCGTCGGTGGTCGCCTGGCTCGACATGTAGAGCATGCCTTCGACGCCGTTGATCTGCTCCTCGATCGGCGTCGCCACCGTCTCCGCGATCACCTTCGGATTGGCGCCGGGATAGGTCGCGCGCACGAGGACGGAGGGCGGCACCACGTCCGGGTATTCCGAGATCGGCATCGCGAACAGCGAGATGAGCCCTGCGAGGAAAATCAGGACCGACAGCACACCGGCAAAAATCGGACGATCGATGAAGAATTTTGAGAGATTCATGGCCTTGCCCCTGGGCAATATCTTGGTCGTCTCCACACAGCTCCGCCGTCATTCCGGGGCGCGCGAAGCGCGAACCCGGAATCTAGAGGTGAAGTGATCGGAGTTCAGTAACTTCTAGATTCCGGGTTCGCGCGACGCGCGCCCCGGAATGACGGAAGATGTTAACGTTGCACCACGTCCTGGTTGCTGTGGTTGGAAGCCGCTTGCTGCCCCCGCGCGCCCATCGCCGCGACCTCCGTCTTGAGGAGGGCGCCGGGACGCACGCGCTGCAGGCCGTTGACGACGATGCGATCGCCGGGCTTCAGGCCCGCGGTGACGATGCGCAAGCCGTCGACCGCACCACCGAGCGTGATCGGACGGTAAACCGCGCGGCTGTCGTCGCCGACCGCCATCACGAACTTCTTGTCCTGGTCGGTGCCGATCGCGCGCTCGTCGATCATCACCAGCGTCTGCTGCTTCGGCTGGCCCATGCGCACGCGGGCGAACTGGCCGGGGATCAGACGCCCGTCCTCGTTCCTGAACACCGCGCGGACACGGATGGTGCCGCTCTGGCCGTTGACCTGGTTGTCGATGAGCTGGATATGGCCTTTCGCCGAAAGGCCGCCTGAGGTCGCCATCTCCACCGGGATCTGGTCGAGATTGCCGCGCTTGCCGGAGGCGTCCGCGATCGAGTTCAGCGCGTGCAGCACGACCTCTTCATCCGCATCGAACGACGCGTAGATCGGATTGACGGAAACCAGCGAGGTCAGCACCGGGGAGGCGGTGCCGGCGGCGACGAGATTGCCGACGGTGACCTCGATCTTGCCGACGCGGCCGTCCACGGGCGCGCGCACTTCGGTGTAATCGAGATTGAGCCTTGCGGTCTGCAGCGTCGCTTCCGCCGCCTTGACGTTGGCGATGGCCTCGCGATTGGCGTTGTCGCGCTGGTCGTAGTCGCGCCGCGTGACGACCGCGTTGCCGACGAGCTGCGCACCGCGCTCGAGCTCGCTCTGGGTGAACACCACGCGCGCCTTCGCCGCCTCGAGCTGGGCGTTGGCCTTGTCGACCTCGGCCGCGTAGGGCGCCGGATCGATCTTGAACAGCACGTCGCCGGCTTTCACCAACGCGCCTTCGGTGAAGTTGGTCGACAGGATCGCACCGGCCACGCGCGGACGAAGCTCGACGCGTTGGATGGCCTCGAGCCGGCCGGAGAAATCATCCCACAGCACGGTCGGCCGTGGCTCGATCATCGCGACCGTGACGGAGACGGCCTGCTCGGCCGCGGCAGCCGTTGCGGTCGCCTGCGCAGCACGAAAGTAATGGCCGGTCGCGATCGAACCGGCCACGGCGAGGGCGCCCACGATGGCGGCGCCGCCGAGAAGGCGGCGGATACGGCCAGGGCGAGAGGTATTTTGGGAGGGGGGCATTTGCGCGCTCCAGATATGTAGTGTTCACTACAGATGTGGAGCTGGATACCGCAGCGCAAGATACTTATGTACCGTTTGCTAAGAAAATTGTAGCCGCTTACCGCAAGCATTGGAAGGCGGAAGAGAAAATAAAGCTAGAACAAATAGATAGGATTTGACGTTAAGCTTCACGCAGAACGTGAATTCCGAGGAGACAGGCACATGGGCATGGGACGCCCCCGGGAATTCGACGCCGAAACGGCGTTGGACCAAGCGATGGAAGTGTTCTGGCGCCACGGCTATGAGGGCGCCACCATCGCGCAGCTCACCGAAGCCATGGGCATCAATCCGCCCAGCCTCTACGCCTGTTTCGGCAACAAGGAGGGCCTGCTGAAGGCCGCGCTCGACCGCTACACCAAGCTGCGTAACGTCTGGATGGACGGCGTGGTCTCGGCGCCGACCGCCCGCGAGGTCGCCGAGCGGATGCTGATGGGCATCGCCGACAAGCAGACCGATCCCGCCAATCCGCCCGGCTGCCTGCTCGTGCAAGGCGGCATCGCCTGCGGCAGCGGCTCCGAGAATGTCCCCTTCGAACTCGCCGCCCGCCGCGCCCAGAACGAAGACCAGCTCCGCGACCGCTTTGTTCGCGCCAAGGCGGAAGGTGATCTCAAGCCGGGCTCTGATCCCGCCGCGCTTGCGCGCTACGTCTCGGCAGTCTCCGTCGGCATGGGCGTGATGGCGTCTTCGGGCGCAGACCGCGAGGCGCTGCGGCAAGTGGCGAACGTAGCCGTGCAGGCGGTCGAGGCGCAGTCGGCCGGGAGAACGTGACGGCTGCCAGCGTCGCCGGCTTCTGTCATCTTGTGGACTACATGGCAGGGAGCGACGGCGGCGGGACGAAGCCGCCGAACTCGCGCTCGATCAGCCCGGCCAGCGCAATCGTCGTGCGGTCCTCCAGGTAAGGCCCGATGATCTGGACGCCGATTGGCAAGCCCGTCGTCGTGCGCTCGATCGGAACGGCGGTCGCCGGCAATCCGCAGGTTGAAGCGGGGTCTGCCCAGATGAAGCACGCATCGGAGTAGTTGTAGAGCTTTCCATCGATGTCGAGCTGCCGAGCGTCGAACGGTTCGGACTGGTCGTGCGGAAAGGCCGGCACGGCGGCCGTCGGGTAGATCACCGCGTCGACGTCGCGGAAGAGCTGATGCCACTTCTGTTGCAGTTGCAGGCGTGTCGCGTCGGTCGCCAGCCATTCACGATGGGTCATGCCCCAGCCGCGGGCGCGCTCGGCCTGCAGGCTGCGGTCGTCGGGCGCGAGCGCCGCGGCAAGTCCTTGCGCCTCTGCGAGGGCGGCCGGTGACAGGCGCGGGCTTCGCGCGGCGTTGAGCAGCTTCATGTAGAGCCGCGCGGATTCGGAGAGATCGGGCAGCGACGTGCTCGCGCGCGCGACCCGCGCGCCCGAACGCTCGAGCCGCTGCGCCAGCCGCGAGATGGCGGAGCGCACGGCGTCGCCCGTCGGCATCAGCGGATGGGTATCGATCACGAGGATCCTGAAATTCTTCAGCTGGTCATGTCGCGGCGCCGGCAGCGCAAGGCGATAGCCGATCCCGTCGCGCGTCTCGTCGGGTCCGGCAATCACGTCGAGCGACAGCGCAAGGTCGGAGGCGGTGCGTGCCATCGGTCCAACGACAGCCAGATCGCCCTGGCCGGGGACGGGCGGCGCCGGCGGCAGGCTGTATCCGCGCAGCGGGACCAACCCAAGGCTCGGCTTGTGTCCGAACACGCCGCAGAAATGCGAAGGCACCCGGATCGAGCCGCCGATATCCGAGCCGATCGAGAGCGGACCGAATCCGGCGGCCAGCGCCGCCCCCGATCCGCCCGAGGAGCCACCGGGCGACCGGCCGAGATTCCACGGATTGTTCGTCGTCCCGTGGATGTCGTTGTAGCTCTGGAAATCCCGCAGCCCGATCGGGATATTGGTCTTGCCGATGATGACGGCGCCCGCCGCCTTCAACCGCGAGACGACGAGGGCATCTTCCTCCGGCCTAAAATCCCTGAAGTGCGGAAAGCCCCATGTCGTCGGCAGGCCGGCGACGTTGAACGGTTCCTTGAGGGTCACGGGGATGCCGAGCAATGGCTGGCGCTCGCCGCGGCCAAGCGCGGCGTCGGCAGCGCGCGCGGCGTCCCTTGCGCGATCGAAATCGCGTACGATGACGGCATTGATCTTGCCGTCCAGGGCCTCGATGCGCGCGATCGTATGCGCGAGCAGCTCCGACGCCGAGATCTTGCGGGTGTGCAGAGCACTCAGCAGCATGCTGATCGAGCCGTAGTTCAAGTCGGCGGCATCTGCGGTCATCACGAACTCCATTGCATCTCATCGTCTCGGCGAGCCGATCCGGGGATGGAACATGCAATGTTGGGAGCGTGATGAGGAGGCAGCGCAACGGGAACCAGATCTGCCCGCCGGTCGGGGCGGGGGTTGGTCGCATTTGGGAGCCAGGAGACTGCCGGACGAACTCGGCCTGCATGGTTCGAGACGCCCGCTTTGGCGGGCTCCTCACCATGAGGGGCAGACATCCCGCCGCAAAACGCGACCTCATCCTGAGGGCCCGCCGTAGGCGGGCGTCTCGAAGGATGGGCCGCGGGCGAGCTTCCCGCCACGCCTTCTTATGCGATCGCCCCGACATCGATGCCGGGGCGCCCGCAGACCAGCGAACAGTGATGCTCAGGAAGCTTCCTTGAGCACCGGCGAAGCCGATTCCTCGGCCTTGAGCTCCTCGAGGCTGCGATGCCGCGGCTCGATGCCGAGCGCCCAGACCGTGATGATCTGCACCACCAGCAGTCCGATCATCAGCGCCATCACGCCGGCCACGCCGCGCGTCTCGAACAGCGACACCACGAGGAATGGTGTGACGATCGTGGCGCCGCGCCCGAGCGTGTTGACGATGCCCGAAGCGCGCAGGCGGACCTCGGTCGGAAACAGCTCGGGGATGTAGATGCCGAACAGAAGCGCGACCAGGACGTAGATCGGCACCGTCAGCGCAAAGCCCACGGCCGGCAGCAGGATCGGATCGGAGATCATGGGGTAGAGGACGCCGAGCGCCACTGCGATCAGCGACGCGCCGATGATGGTCGGCTTCCGGCCCCAGCGGTCGGCGGTCAATGCGCCGATCGCCGCGCCGACGGGAGCGCCGAGCGCCATCAGCAGCGAGTAGCCGAACGAGGTTGCGATCGAGAGCCCTTGCTTGACGAAGAACACCGGGAGCCAGGTCACGAAGCCATAGAGCAGGGTGTTGATCGTGATCAGGCAGACGGCGCCGACGATCATCCGCGACAGCAAGGGAGCAGTGAACAGCGTGCCGAGATCGGGGGACACTGGGGCCGGTGCCGTAGCTGCGGGAGGAGGCAAGGGCTGGCCTTGCGCCGCCTCCTTCTCGATGGCCTGCATCAGCGCTTCCGCTTCAGCGGTGCGACCGACCGCTTCCAGCCAGCGCGGGGATTCCGGCAACGACTTGCGCATGTACCAGACGACGAGCGCGCCGACGCCGCCGAGCACGAACATGGAGCGCCAGCCGAACTGCGGCACGAGTACCGATGCGACCAGCAGGGCGACCGGCAAGCCGGTGACGACGCAGACGGCCGTGAAGCCGAGCCATTTTCCGCGGGTGCGCGCGGGCACGAATTCCGTCATCGTCGAATAGCCGACGACATTCTCCGCCCCTAAGCCGACCCCCATCACGAAGCGGCAGGCAATGAGGAAGGCCATATCAGGCGAGAACGCGGCGGCGAGGGAAGCGATGCCGAAAAGCAGCAAATTGAATTGATAGGTGAAGCGGCGTCCGTAGCGGTCGCCGAGAAAGCCGGTGCCGAACGATCCCAGCATCATGCCGACGAAGGTCGCGGAGATGAAAGCCGCGTTCTGGGCGAGCGTCGAAAAGCCGGTCTTCAGCGTCACGCTCAGCACGGTCCCGGCGATATAGATGTCGAAGCCGTCGAAAAACATGCCGATGCCGATCAGCAGCATGATGCGGCGGTGGAATGGCCCGATCGGCAGCCGATCAAGACGGCTGCCTGCGTTCACCGATGTCGACATATACGCTCTCCCTTGACTGTTATTCTGGTCGATGCGGCCCGCCTTCTGTGAGCGATCTGCCGCGTGCAATGTCTGCTAGTTGAGGCGCTTCTGGTTGGCCGTGTCGCGATACCAGTCGAACGGCTGCTCGTGGGTGGCGACCATCACGCTCTTGGTGTTGAAGTGGTCGTTGAAGCTTTCGGTGCCGCATTCGCGGCCGATGCCGGAATCGTCGACGCCGCCCCAGGGCGAGGCCGGATCGAGCCGATGGTGATCGTTGATCCAGACGATGCCGGCCTTGACCGAGGCGGCGACACGATGCGCACGGGCGACGTCGCGCGTGCGGATCGCGGCGGCGAGACCGAACGGCGAGTCGTTGGCAAGCCGGAGCGCGTCGGCCTCGTCCTTGAACGGCGTTACCGACGTGAAGGGACCAAACACCTCCTCCTGGAAGATGCGCATGTCGGATGTGACGTCGGCGAAGACCGTCGGCTCGACGAAATAGCCGTTGTCGTGGCCCGGCACCTTCGCGGCAACACCGCCGGTGACGAGACGCGCGCCGTCTTCGTGGCCGTAGCCCGCGTAGGTGAGAACGCGGTCGCGCTGCCGGGCGGAGATCACGGGGCCCATTTGGGTGCTCGCATCGAAGGGATCGCCGACGCGGATCGTGCGGGTCTTGGCCTGCAGCTTCTCGACGAATTCGTCATAGATGGTGGCCTGGACGATGTGGCGCGAGGCACAGACGCAGGTCTGTCCGGCGCCGATGAAAGCGCCGAACGCGGCGTAATTGACGGCGCGGTCGACGTCGAAATCGTCGAACACCATCACCGGCGTCTTGCCGCCGAGCTCCATGGTCTGATGTGCGAACACTTTTGCCGCCGCGCTGCCGGCGATGCGGCCGGCCTCGGTGCCGCCGGTCAGGACCAGCTTGTTGATGTCGCCATGTTCGGCCAGCATCTTGCCGGCGCTCTGGCCGAGGCCCAGCACGATATTGAAGACACCCGGCGGAAGGCCGGCTTCGGTGAAGATCTGCGCGAGCTTCAAGGTCGTCAGCGGCGTATATTCGGACGGCTTGACCACGGTGACGCATCCGGTCGCCAGCACCACGGCCAGCGACTTGCACAGGATCATCAGCGGATGGTTGAAGGGCGTGCAGTTGGCGACGATGCCGATCGGCGTGCGAAGCGTGTAGTTCAGATACGCGCCTTCCACGGGGATCACGGAGTCGCGGCGCGCCAGCGCAACGCCCGCAAAGTAGCGAAAGAAATCGGGCAGGCGGGAGAGCTGCGCGCGGGTCTCGTTGACCGGGCGGCCGTTGTTGAGGGTTTCCAGCCGGTACAGGCTGTCGAGATTGGCCTCGAAGGCATCGGCGAGCTTGTTGACCAGTCTGGCACGGGCGCGCGTATCCATGCCGCCCCAGGCCTTGCCTTCGAACGCGGCGCGCGCGCTCTTCATGGCGCGGTCGATGTCCTCGGCAGTTGAATTGGGAATGCGGGCAATGACGTCGCCGGTCGCGGGGTTGCGCACGTCGAGCATCGCGCCGTTGCCGGCTTCGACTTCACGTCCGTCGATGAAATTGCCGTGGGTTTCGACGTCGATCGACGCAGGTTTTGAAGGAATGTTCATGATGACCTCTCCTCGACGATGACGGCGTTGCGCTTGAGCGCCGGCAGAACGCGTTTTTCGGTGGCCCCGATATGAGCCTTGATAATGCGCGCCGCGGTTCGCGTCTCGCGGCTCTGCATGGCGTCGATCAGGGCGACGTGCTCGGCGACGAGCTTCGCGGGGTCGTGCCCCCTAAGGTTGGAGATGCTGACGCGGACCAGCCGGTCGGCCTGGCCGATCAGGTCGCACAGCGCCGTCGCCATCCGGCGATTGCCGGACGCGTGCGCCAGCGCGGAGTGGAAGGCGCGATTGTAGGCGATGAAGTCCTCGTGGTTGCCGGCGAAGCGGCGAAATTCATCGAGCGATTTCAGGACACTGTCGGGCGCGCTCTCGATCGCCTCGGCAACGCAGGCCGGCTCCAGCGCAAGACGGAAGCGCAGGAGGTCGCGGGCGTCCGCCAGCGAGATCGGCGTGACCCGGTAGCCCTGGCGCGGCTGTACCGTCACCAGATGCTCGCGCTGCAGCCGCAGAAGCGCATCCCGGACCGGTTGCCGGCTCACGTCATAGCGCTCGGCAAGGTCCTGCTCGCGCATTTCATCACCCGGCGCAAAGCGACAGGCTAAAATATCAGACCTGAGACGGTCGTAGATATTCTCGCGCAAAAGCATCATATTGTTGGTCTCCTTGGCGTTAATATCTCAGTCGTGATATTTCACGTCAAGAGCCAAATGCTTGAATTCCCTGACAGTTGATTTATCAATCAGCGCCTCCGCGGCGCGCCAGCGACCGACGAAGTGAGGGAAAGACCGGACATGGACAGGCTTCTTGCCAACGGGACCGTCAACGCCGCGCAATCGGGCGAGGGGCCGCCGCTGTTCCTCTTTCACTCGCTGTTGTCGGATCGCGCGAGCTTCGATGCGATCGTGCCTGAGCTTCAGAGGTCGTTTCGCACCATCGTGCCGGAACTGCCGGGGTTCGGCCGCTCGCGCCCGGTGGACGGCGGCCTTGCTGCGGTCGCGGACCGGATGGCCGAGGCCGTGCGCGAAGGCGCGGGCGGCGCGCCGGCGATCGTGCTCGGCAATGGTTACGGTGGGTTCGTCGCGTTGCAGATGGCGATCCGGCATCCGGAGATCGCCAGCAAGCTCGTTCTCGCCGACAGCGGCGCAGCGTTCTCGGAGCCCGGTCGCGAAGCGTTTCGCAACATGGCGAAGGCATCGCGCGAGAAGGGGTTGGAGGCCATCACTGACGTCGCGATGCGTCGCCTGTTTGCGCCCGAGTTCCAGGCGCAGCAAACGGAGTTGATGCAGGATCGTCGTGCCGCGTTTCTGCGGACGGATCCCGGCGTGTTCCGTGCCGCGTGCGATGCATTGGCGAGCCTCGATCTTCGAGCTGAGCTTGCCGCGGTGAAAGTTCCGGTCCTCGTTCTCGTCGGCGAGCACGACGAAGCGACGCCGCCGCCGATGTCGCGTGAATTGGCCGCCGGATTGCCACGCGCCGAGCTCAAGGTCATCCCGGGCTGCGCCCACGTGCCGCAGCTTCAATCGCCGCGACAGTTTCTCGGAGCTCTTCAAGGCTTCCTGTTTTGAAGACGCAGCGATGCCTTCCGAACGGTTAACGGTTTGGCTCGGCGGCGAATTCAGCTTTGGGGATCGTGCAATCCTGCGCCTGTCTTGCCCGACGTGTCAAACGTCCTCGCGGGCCAGGCGCGACCCCGCGCGGCAGGAAATTCCTCATTGATTTGTACTGTGCATGGGGTTGTTTTCGCGTTTTTTGTTTGGACCCCCAGGTAGCGACGATCGGCACGTCAGCCGTCTGCATTGAACCGGTAGTCCTAAGAGTTTTTACACACAGTTCTGGCACGCTCCGCGCGTCCATATCCGCACCCCGCATCGTCGCGTCTCATTGCGCGCACGAAAAGATGGAACCCGCGGGCATCGAGGGGGCGTTACCCATGACTGCACTTACTTCGGACGCCGGTCGTGCGAAGGGCGGGATCGTGCCGATCCTGTTGTGCGTCGTGCCGTTCAGCCAGATTCCGCTCGATGCCTATACGCCCGGCCTGCCGCAGATGGTGGTGGATCTTTCCGCCGATCCGGCGTCGATGCAGAACACCGTTACCGCCTACATGCTCGGCATGAGCCTCGCACTGGTGCCGGTCGGCATCGCCTCCGATACGCTCGGTCGCCGCAACGTCCTGCTCGCGGGGCTGTCGGTGCTCATCGCGATGAGCATAGCCTGCGCGCTCGCCACCAGCGCATCGCTGCTGCTTGCGCTGCGCTTCCTGCAAGGCGTCGGCGGCTGCACCTGCCTCGTCGTTGCCTATGCGGTCGCGGCCGATTGCTTTCGTGGCCGCGAGCTCACCGCAATCTCCGGCCTGCTTGGCGCGGCCTGGGGACTTGCACCGGTGCTTGCGCCCACGGCCGGCGGCTTCATCGTCGAGCTGACGTCGTGGCGCGGAGTGTTCGTCATCATCGCCATTGCCGCGGCGATCGTCGCCGCGATCGTCGTGCTGTTGCTGCCCGAGACGTTGCCGGCGGAGCGGCGGGCACCGTTCGATCCGCGCCGGACCGCCGGCATCCTCCGCGAGGCGCTGGTCCGTCCGGGCTTCCTGGCCTTCGTGCTGGTCTTTGCGGCGGCGGCGAGCGCGCAGCTGGCGTTTGGCGTCGTCGCGCCCTTCTTCTACCAGACCGGCCTCGGCTATTCGGCGGCCATCTACGGCCTCGTCGCGCTCGGCCTTGGCGGCGTCAATCTCGCCGGCGAGCTCGGCTGCGCACATTTCGCTCGCTTCATGCCGGCCCGCATGCTGGGGTTTGGCGCTTTCGCGCTGTTTCTTGCAGGCTCCGCGGTCCTGACCGTAACAGGCATGACCTTCGGTCTCGATTTCGCATCGATCACGATCGGCGGCGCGCTGGTGCTCGGCGGCTGCGGAGTCCTGTGCCCGATGATGTACGGCATGGCGCTCGGCCTGTTCGAGCGTGACCACGGCCTGATCGGCGGCCTCATCAGCGCACTCTGCTATCTCGCGGTGAGCGGCGCCATGGCGATCGCGGCGGTGCTGCCCGAAGCAACGCAGGCGCCGATCGGCTGGCTTTATCTCGGCCTCTGCACTGTTGCGGGCACGCTGCTCGCGATCTCGCTGCCTGCGGCGCGCCACGCCACACAGACTTAAGGAAGGAACCAGTTCATGACCACCGTCGGTATTCGCGGCACGTTCTTCGATTTCGTCGACGATCCCTGGAAGCACATCGGCAACGAGCAAGCGGCTGCGCGCTTTCATCAGGACGGCCTCATGGTCGTCACCGACGGCGTCATCAAGGCGTTCGGTCCGTACGAGAAGATCGCCGCCGCGCATCCGGGCGTTGAGATCACCCATATCAAGGACCGCATCATCGTCCCGGGCTTCATCGACGGCCACATCCATCTGCCTCAGACCCGCGTGCTCGGTGCCTATGGCGAGCAGCTCTTGCCGTGGCTGCAGAAGTCGATCTATCCCGAGGAGATCAAGTACAAGGATCGCAACTACGCGCGCGAAGGCGTGAAGCGTTTTCTCGATGCACTGCTCGCCGCCGGCACCACCACCTGCCAGGCCTTCACCAGCTCCTCACCGGTCGCGACCGAAGAGCTGTTCGAGGAGGCAAGCCGGCGCAACATGCGCGTGATCGCGGGTCTCACCGGGATCGACCGCAACGCGCCGGCCGAATTCATCGATACGCCCGAGAATTTCTATCGCGACAGCAAGCGGCTGATCGCGCAGTATCACGACAAGGGCCGTAACCTCTACGCTATCACGCCGCGCTTCGCCTTCGGCGCCTCGCCCGAGCTGCTGAAGGCGTGTCAGCGCCTCAAGCACGAGCATCCGGACTGCTGGGTCAATACCCACATCTCCGAGAACCCGGCCGAATGCAGCGGCGTGCTGGTCGAGCACCCGGACTGCCAGGATTATCTCGGCGTCTACGAGAAGTTCGACCTGGTCGGCCCAAAGTTCTCCGGCGGCCACGGCGTCTATCTCTCGAACAACGAATTCCGCCGCATGTCCAAGAAAGGCGCGGCGGTGGTGTTCTGCCCGTGCTCGAACCTGTTCCTCGGCAGCGGCCTGTTCCGTCTCGGCCGCGCCACCGATCCGGAGCATCGCGTGAAGATGTCGTTCGGCACCGATGTCGGCGGCGGCAACCGCTTCTCGATGATCTCCGTGCTCGACGACGCCTACAAGGTCGGCATGTGCAACAACACGCTGCTCGACGGCAGCATCGATCCGTCGCGCAAGGACCTCGCGGAAGCCGAGCGCAACAAGCTCTCGCCCTACCGTGGCTTCTGGTCGGTCACGCTCGGCGGCGCCGAAGGCCTCTACATCGACGACAAGCTCGGCAATTTCGAGCCCGGCAAGGAGGCCGATTTCGTCGCGCTCGATCCGAACGGCGGCCCGGTCGCTCAACCCTGGCACCAGTCGCTGGTCGCCGACGGTGCTGGTCCGCGCACGGTCGATGACGCCGCGAACATGCTGTTCGCTGTCATGATGGTCGGCGACGATCGCTGCGTCGACGAGACCTGGGTGATGGGCAAGCGTCTCTACAAGAAGAGCTGAAGCGGACGCGATGAACGGATCACCCGATACGGCCGGCCAGCCGGTCGCCCTCGTCATCCAGCGCCGCATCGCCGACGACGGCTTTGCGGCGTTTGCGCGGTGGAACGGCGAGGTCGGCGAGGTGCTCAAGACCTGGCCCGGCTTTCTCAGCCAGGAGGTGGTGCCGCCGCAGCCGCCGGCGCATGTGGACTGGGTGACGATCGTGCGCTTCGCGAGTCCGGCGGCGGCGCGCGCCTGGCTTCAGAGCGAGGTGCGGGCGAAGCTGATTGCGGAGATACAACGCTTCTTCGTTGGTTCGGAGGACGTCCATATCCTGCCCGACACCGGAGTGCAGCGCGACAGCGCGGTCTCCGCCGTGATCTCCTTCAAGGTGCCGGCAGGATTGGAGGACGCTTTCCTCACCTGGCAGCAGCGCATCCAGGCCGCGGAAGCCGAGTTCAAAGGATTTTTGCGGCACAAGATCGAGCGGCCGATTCCGGGCCTGCACGATGAGTGGATCGTCATCCTGTCATTCGATAGCGATGCCAACCTCAGCGCATGGCTCGACTCGCCGTTGCGGCAGACACTGCTTAGGGAGGGCGCGCGCTTCAACGCGGGCATGAACGTGAAGCGGGCGAGCTACGGCTTCAATTTCTGGTTCCCGGCCGGCAAGACGCAGGCTCCGGAGCAGGGGCCTGCGTTGATCTGGAAGAGCAACCTCATCGTCCTCCTGGTGCTCTATCCCGTGGTCTACCTCTGGGGCTATTTCGTCAGCGCGCCCTTGATCGACAGCCACGGCGTGCCGGTCTGGCTGTCGCTCTTCGTCGGCAATCTCGTCAGCACCCAGCTGCTCGGCTGGTGGCTGGTGCCGGCCGCCTTCAGGGCGTTGGACTGGTGGGTGACGCCGAAGGCGACGCTCGGTCGCCAGATCGCGGGCTACGCGCTGCTTGCCGCGCTCTACGCCGCGTCGATGGGTCTGTACGCGCTGCTGCTCGCGTGGCATTGGGGGCGGTGAGATCGTCCACCGTGCGCGCCGCTCCGGTGCTGTCGGGGAGAGCGGCGGTCTCTGGACACTGACGAGCATGTTCGCCCTGACATTTCTCGGGACCTCGGCCAGCGTTCCCTCGGCGGAACGCAACCATCCGGCCCTCCTGGTGGAGGCCGCGGGCAAGCGCATCCTGATCGATTGCGGCGAGGGCACGCAGCGTCAGTTGCTGCGCAGTGGCGCCGGCTTCCGGCGGCTCGACCGCATCCTGCTGACGCACGCTCATCTCGATCACGTGCTCGGCATCCCCGGTCTCTTCTCGACGCTGGGCTTGCGGCAATCCTCCGATGTGATGACCATTCATGGCGGCCCGGGCACGCTCGACATCGTCATCCGGATGCTGGCGGGCCTGTGGGGCGCGGGCAGGGCGCCGATCCCCGTGGAGTTCGCAGCGCTGACCGAAGGCCAGGTCATCGATGCCGGCGACTTCACCATCGACTGCTTTCCGGTCCGCCATCGCGACACCGACAGCTTTGGCTTCGTATTCCAAAGCCCCGCGCGCCGTCACCTTCTGTCCGATCGCCTCGCCTCGCTCGGTGTGCCCGACGGTCCCTTGCGCGGCGAATTGGCCCAAGGACGGCCGGTCGTGATCGAAGGCGGCCGGACGATCGATCCGGAGGACGTCCTGGGGCCGCCGAGCGGCGGCAGGAAGCTCGTCGTGATCGGCGACACCGAGACCACCGAGGGGCTGTCGCAATATGTCGCCGACGCCGACATGCTGGTGATCGAGGCGACGTTTCTCGATCGCGACGCGTCGATCGCGCGGGACTACGGCCACCTTACCGCAGCAGAAGCAGCCGCCTTTGCGGCCGCGAACAATGTCGGACAGCTCGTGCTGACCCATATGTCGGGACGCTACGAGGACGAAGAGATCCTGGCCGAGGCGGCAAGGATCTTCCCGAACAGCCGGATCGCCGCCGACTTCGATCACATCGTCGTCTAGTCCGCCGCCCTCAGCCCGACAATCCCGACTTGATCGCGATATCCTGCACCTGGCGCGTCAACTGCGTCAGTCGCGGCAGCGCCTGGTCGCGAAAGGCCGGCATGTCCATGCGCATCGCGTCGATGGTGACGCTCAATCCCCCGATCACGACACCCTGGGCGTCGAAGATCGGCGTGGCCAGCGTCCGCAAGCCATAGGCGTTCTCGCCGTCGGAGACGGCGTGGCCCTTCTTCTTCACCAGGTCGAGCCGGGCGAGCAGGGCGTCGAGATCGGTCAGCGTTCGCTCCGACAGCTTGACGCGAGGGCGCGCTTCCAGTCGCTCGATCTGCTCGTCCCGCGGCAGATGCGCCAGCATGACATGGCCGAGCGCGGCGCTGTAGGCGGGAATGCGCGAACCCGGCCGGCGATCCATCTTGTGGCGGTCGAGGCCGGCGCCGACGCGCGCGAGATAGATCACGTCGCCGCCGTCGAGGATGCCGAGCGAGGCCGCATCGCCCACGTCAGGCACGAGGTCGCGCAGCAGCGGCTCGACGATGGCTCGCAGCGATCCGTGCGACAGCACGGTGTAGCCGAGGTCGAGACAGGCGAGCCCGAGGCGGAACCGGCGGTTTTGCGGAACCGGCTGGAGATAGCCGAGCTCGATCAGGGTCTGGATCAGCCGGAACGCGGTCCCGCGATCGAGATCGGCGCGTGCGGCGACTTCACTCAAGGTGAGCTCGAAGGCCTCGCTGGTGAAACTCCTGAGCACGGCAAACGCCTTGCCGACGGAAGCGACATAATTCTTGGGATTCTTTGGGCTAGCTTCAGGTTTGCGCTTCGCGGCCTTCCTTTGGACCTTGGCCATGCTCGAATGCCCCCGTCATGACAGCATCACCCTTGACGCAGGGGTGCGCTGATTTTACTGACAGTATCAGTAAATAACAAATGTTCGCATTCCGAACAATATCGATTTGGCGATCGGAGGAAGTTTTGTCGACATCATCGCTGCACCCTCATGGCGTGTTCTCCGCCGCGCTGACGCCGCTCGACGCCGAGCTCGCGCCCGATCACGCGCGTTTCGTGGAGCATTGCCGCTACCTTCTGGATGAGGGCTGCAACGGCATCGCGCTGCTCGGCACGACCGGCGAGGCAAACTCCTTCTCAGCGGCCGAGCGCACCGCGCTGCTTGAAGCCGTGGTGGCCGCCGGCATCGCGCCGCAGCGGCTTCTGCCCGGCACCGGCGTTGCCGCGCTCACCGAGACCATCGCGCTGACGCGTCACGCGCTTTCGGTCGGCGTCGATACCGTGGTGATGCTGCCGCCGTTCTACTACAAGAACGTCAGCGATGACGGCATCTACGCCTCCTACAGCGAAGTGGTGCAGCGCATCGGTGATGCGCGCCTGAAAGTCGTGCTCTACCACTATCCGCAGATGTCGGCGCAGCCGATCTCGCATGCGCTGATCGAACGGCTGCGCAAGGCCTATCCGGCCGTCTTCACCGGCATCAAGGATTCGTCCGGCGATTTCGCCAACATGACCGCAATGGTGGAGCGCTTCCCCGGGTTCGCGGTCCTGGGTGGCGCGGACCCGTTGATGCTGCCGTTGCTGCGCAAGGGCGGCGCGGGCTGCATTACCGCGACGTCCAACCTCGTCGCGCGCAGTCTTGCCTACGTCTACAAGCACTTTCGCGACGGCGATGACGATCCGGCCCTCAAGGCGGCGCAGGCGCGCATCGTGAAGGCGCGCGAGCTGGTCTCGCGGTTCCCGCAGATGGCATCGCTGAAGGCGCTGGTGGCCGAGCGCACCGGTCACGCCGGATGGCAGCGGCTGCGGCCGCCGCTGGAGTCGCTGCCGCCGGCTCAAATGAAAGAACTGCTCGCGGATGCTGCTGCATTCGCTGCCGCCGCCGTCTAGACTTGGCGCGGGCGACGAGGCGATCCGATGTCCGATTCTTTCCAGGGTGCGTTGGCCGGGCTCGCTGATATCGTCGGCGACAAGTACGTCATCGCGTCCGGGCCCGACCAGGAGCCCTATGTGGTGGACTGGCGCGGGCGCTATCACGGCCGCGCCGTGGCGGTGGTGAAGCCCGGCTCGACCGCCGAGGTCGCCTCCGTCGTCAAGTTCTGCGCGGCAAGGCGGCTCGCGATCGTGCCGCAGGGCGGCAACACCGGCATGTGCGGGGCGGCGACGCCGGACGATCGCGCGGGCAATGTCGTGATCCGGCTCGACCGCATGCGGGCCGTGCGCGACGTCAGCCCGCTCGCCAACACGATCACCGTGGAGGCCGGCTGCATCCTCGCCGAGGTGCAGAACGCGGCCCGGGACGTCGATCGCTATTTTCCCCTGAGCCTCGGTGCCGAGGGCTCCTGCCAGATCGGCGGCAATATCTCGACCAATGCCGGCGGCACGGCCGTGCTGCGCTACGGGCCGACGCGCGATCTCGTGCTCGGGTTGGAGGTCGTGCTGCCCGACGGGCGCGTCTTCAACGGCCTGCGCGCGCTGCGCAAGGACAACACGGGCTACGCGCTCAAGCAGCTCTTCATCGGCGCCGAAGGAACGCTCGGCATCGTCACTGCGGCGGTGCTGAAACTGTTCGCGCCGCCGCGCAGCTCGGCTTTGGCGCTATTGAAGTTGCAGGGCGTCGAGCAGGCGCTCGAGCTCATGCAGCGCCTGCGCGGTGCCGTCGGCGACCGGCTCGGCAGCCTCGAGATCATGTCGCGGTCGCAGATCGAGGCGATCGCGAAGACGGTGCCGCATGTCACGATCTCCTTCGAGCTGACGACGCCGTGGTATCTGATCGTCGAGCTGACCGACACGCTCGCAGGCGTGGACCTGAGCGAGCCGCTGGCCGCGGTGCTTGCGGAGGCGATGGACGCGGGTCTTGCTGAAGACGCCATATTGGCCTCCAACCTGGCGCAGGCGAAGGCGATCTGGGCGGTCCGGCACAGCGTGTCCGAAGGCAACAAGCGCAGCGGTTACGTGGTGTCGCATGACAGCGTCGTGCCGCTGGAGCGCCAGGCGGCCTTCGTCAACAATGTCGAGGCCCGGATCAAGGCCGCCGTGCCGCATGCGAATGTGGTCATGCACGGCCATATCGGCGACGGCAACATCCATGTCGTGGCGCTGATCGATCGCGCGCATTGCCAGGACCCGGATGCGACGGCCGAGCTGGTGGCCGAGATCAACGAGATCGTCGACGACGAGACCGCGGCGCAAGGTGGGGCCATCAGTGCCGAGCACGGTATCGGGATCACCAATCGCGGCCGGCTCGCCCGCGTCGCCGATCCGCTCGACATCGAACTGATGCGCGATATCAAGCATCTGCTCGATCCGAATGGCCTGATGAATCCGGGCAAGATTTTCGCCGCAGGAGGCGTGCGCCGATGACGAGCGTCCGCCTGCTTGCCGACGACCTCACCGGTGCGCTCGACACCGCGGCGGAGTTCGTCGGCCTGTGCGGATCGTTCGACGTTACCTGGCCGGAAGCGCCCCCGACGCAGGGCTCCCGGAGCCTTGCGATCGACAGCGGCACGCGGGAGCGCTCCAAGGCCGAGAGTGTCGAGATCGTCGGGCGGCTGGCGCCGCAGCTCCACGGGGCGACGATCGGCTACAAGAAGGTCGATAGCCTCCTGCGTGGCGCATGGGCGGCAGAGCTCGGCGCCTGCCTGCGCAACGGCCATTGGGCATCTTGCGTGGTCGCGCCCGCCTTCGACTATCAGGGACGCCGGACCGTCGATGGCCAGCAATTCGCGCGTACGGTGCAAGGCGACTGGCATCGCGTCGGCGACAATCTCCTCGCCCAATTGCAGCTCGAGGGCATCGAGGCGCGGCAGGGGCAGGCCGACACGCTGGCGCAGGCCGGCGTTCAGGTCTTCGATGCCGAGAGCGACATCGATCTCGATCGTGTGGTGGAGATGGGACGGCGCATGCCGGGGCCCGTGCTGTGGTGCGGAAGCGGCGGCTTGGCCGGGGCGCTCGCCCGCAGCCATCGTGCCGACGCGCCGAGCCAGTTGAAGCTGCCGGTGCTGGGACTGTTCGGCTCGGACCAGGCTGCCACGGCGTCGCAGCTCGCCGCATGCGGCGAGGCGACCATCGCCCTTGCGGAAGGTGAGGGCGCGATGCGTGTCCAGCGCAAGCTGGCCGGTGACGGAATCGCATTGGTCAAATTCTCTCTCGCCGAAGGCCTGACGCGCGCCGAGGCGGCGCGGCGGATCGCGCGCGAAATGACGGCGCTGATCGCGGCGCTCGATCGACCCGGCACGTTGATCGTCGCCGGCGGCGAGACCCTGAAGGCCGCATGCATTGCCCTTGGCGCGCATGCCCTCCAGGTGACAGGACGCATCGTGCCGGGACTGCCGCGTTCAGTGCTGCAAGGCGGGCGCTGGGCCGGCGTTGACGTCGTCTCGAAGTCCGGAGCGTTCGGCACCCGCGAGCTCTGGCGCGATCTGCTCCGGGACAATCATCTGCTCAGAATGGAGAGTCCGACATGACCTCTCGTCATCTTGCCGTCACCATGGGCGATCCGGCCGGGATCGGGCCGGAGATCATCGTCAAGGCCTGCCTCGGGCTGAAGGACCGGATCGCGACGGGCGATCTGCGCCTGCTGATCATCGGCAGCGGCGCGGCGCTGGACGGTGCGAAGGCCGCGCTCGGCACCGACGTTGCCATCCCGCAGGTGTCGGCGGACGATCGCGAATGGCCCAACCTCTGCTACCTGCAGGCCGACGCCGAGGGCGATCCGATCAAGCCGGGCGTGCTCAGCGCCGATGGCGGCCGCTTCGCCTACAAGGCGATCGAGCAGGGCGTGCGTCTGACGCAGGAGGGCCGGACCGCGGCCATCGTCACGGCCCCCCTCAACAAGGAGGCCCTCAACAAGGCCGGCTATCATTTCCCCGGCCATACCGAGATGCTGGCCCATCTGACCGGCGTGCGCGGCTCGGTGATGCTGCTCGCCCATGGCAACATGCGCGTCAGCCATGTCTCGACCCATGTCGCGCTGGAAGACGTGCCGAAGCGTCTGACGCCGGAGCGGTTGCGCATGGTGATCGACCTCACCAACGATGCGCTGCGCCGGCTCGGCATTGCCAAACCAAAGATCGCGGTCGCCGCGCTCAACCCGCATGCGGGCGAGGGCGGCCTGTTCGGCCGGCAGGATATCGACGTGTCGGCGCCGACGATCGCCAAAGCGGTCGCGGACGGTCTAGATGTCATCGGTCCCGTGCCCGGCGACACCATCTTCGTCAAGCTGCGCGCCGGCCAGTTCGATGCGGCGGTCGCGATGTATCACGACCAGGGGCATATCCCCGTCAAGCTGCTCGGCTTCCAGGTCGATCCCGCGACCGGTCGCTGGCAGGAGCTCTCCGGCGTCAACATCACGCTGGGCCTGCCGATCATCCGCACCTCCGTCGATCATGGCACCGCCTTCGACATTGCCGGCAAGGGCATCGCCAACGAGCACAGCCTGATCGAGGCCATCGACTATGCCGAACGGCTGGCCGCTGGCGCCTCCGCATCCAAATCATGAGATCGACCGCACGATGACCAACGCCTTCACGCCCATCGAAATCCTTCGTCCCACCATCCTGGAATTCGGCAACGGCACGATCACGGCCGCGGCGCGCTTCGCCGAGCGGACCGGCGCCAAGCGGCCGCTCGTGATTTCCGATGCGTTCAATGCGCGCCGCATCGACATGCTGGCGTTGCCGGGTGCGGTGAAGGTGTTCGGCGACGTCAAGCCTGAGCCGGACCTGCCCAATCTCGAGAAGGCGGTGGCGATGGCGCGCGAGGCCAAGCCCGATCTCGTGGTCGGCTTCGGCGGCGGCAGCGCGATGGATCTCGCCAAGCTGGTCGCGGTGCTCTGCACGTCCGACGTGGCCTTTGCCGACATCGTCGGGCCAGAGAAGGTGGCCGGCCGCAGCGTGGCGCTGATGCAGATCCCGACCACGTCGGGCACCGGCAGCGAGGCCGGCACCCGTGCGCTCGTCACCGATCCCGTCAGCCAGAACAAGCAGGCCGTGCAGAGCCGTTTCATGCTCGCCGACATCGCCATCGTCGATCCGGACTTGACGATGACCGTGCCGAAGGAGGTCACTGCGGCCACCGGCGTCGATGCGCTCGCGCATTGCGTCGAGGCCTATACCAGCCGCAAGGCGCATCCGACGATCGATCTCTATGCGCTCGAGGGAGCGCGGCTGGTCGGGCGCTATCTCAAGCGCGCGGTGGCCGACGGCGGCGACCGCGAGGCGCGCGCCGGTCTTGCCCTGGCTTCGCTCTATGGTGGCTACTGCCTTGGACCGGTGAACACCACCGCCGGCCATGCGGTGGCCTATCCGCTTGGCACGCGCCATCATGTCGCGCACGGGCTCGCCTGCGCGGTGATCTTCCCGCACACGCTGGCCTTCAACATGCCGGCGGTCGAGGCGAAGACGCGCGCAGTGCTCCAGGCGCTCGGACTGCCGGAGCAGGGCGATGCGAAACGCGCGTTCGACGCGACTTACGAGTTCTGCAGGGATCTCGGGATCGAGATGCGGCTGTCCGCGCTCGGCGTGCCCAAGGACGACCTCGGGGTGATGGCCGACGAGGCGCACGCCATTCGCCGCCTGCTCGACAACAACCCGCGCGATCTCGGCCGGGATGCGATCCACGGGATGTACGAGGTCGCGTTCTAGGGTCTGTACCTAAATAGCGCCACGTGATTCTCTTGCCTACGTGTTGATTCGGGGGCGAGAGAATGCGCGCTGGTTTGTTTTGGCTGAACGACAGGCAATGGGCGCGTATCGAACCGCATCTGCCGAGGGGACTGACGGGGCCGGATCGGGACGACGACCGACGCATCGTCAGCGGCATCATTCACATGCTGCAATCGGGTGCACGATGGCGTGATTGTCCACGTGAATACGGCCCTTACACGACGATCTACAATCGCTTCAATCGCTGGGCCAAGCGAGGACGATGGTGCGCAATCTTCGAAGCGCTGGCCAAGCCTGGCGAAGACGGCGTCGTACTGTCGCTCGACTCGACCTCGATTAAAGCTCACCGGTGTGCCTCCGGCGGAAAAGGGGGGAGCACAATCAAGCAATCGGCCGCTCGCGCGGAGGCCGCACGACAAAAATCCATGCGCTGAGCGATCCGCTCTGCCGGCCGGTCGTCCTGCATCTGACTCCAGGCCAGGATGCCGATATCGCTGCGGCTCCCGATGTCCTGGCGCTCGCGCCACCCATGAGCGTGCTCCTCGCCGACAAAGGGTATGATGGCGACAAGCTTCGCGGCGCAATCATTCGTCGTGGCGCCAAGCCCGTAATCCCCAATAAATCTAACCGTGTCGTCATCCATCGCTTCAACAAACGCGCCTACAAAGGACGAAATGTCATCGAACGCTGCTTTTGCAGGCTCAAGGACTTCCGGCGCATCGCCACGCGATATGACAAGCTCGCCCGTAATTTTTTGGCCGCTGTTCATCTCGCCGCTCTCGTCGCATATTGGCTCAATTGAGTCTGGACCCTAAAACACCCGCCGCGCGCGGCGGCCAATCAATAACACAGTGAAAACAGAGGAAACTTCGATGAGATCGATGTGGCTTGTTCTTGCCTCAGTGATGCTGCTGGCGACGTCGCCGGCGAAGGCGCAGGACGGCTATCCGTCCAAGCAGGTGACGGTGATCGTTCCCTTCGCCGCCGGCGGCACCGCTGACATCTTCGCGCGCATGGTCTCCAACCATTTGCAGGTCAAGCTCGGCAAGCCCTTCGTGGTGGAGAATGTCGGCGGCGCCGGCTCGATCCTCGGCGTGACACGGCTGGCGAAATCGGCGCCTGACGGCATCACGCTCGGGCTTGCCAGCACGTCGGCGCTCGCCATCAACCCCTCGCTCTATGGGCCGAAGCTCAGCTACCAGCCGGACAAGGATCTGGTGCCGGTCGCCCAGATCAGCGTCGTGCCCAACGTTCTCGTCGTGAACCCCAACAAGATCAAGGCGCGCACCGTGCCGGAGCTAATCGCCTATCTGAAGGCGAATCCGGACAAGGTCTCGTTCGGCTCGGCCGGCGTCGGTACTTCGCAGCATCTGGCCGGCGAGCTGTTTCAGCAGATGACCGGCACGAAGATGGTGCACGTGCCTTACAAGGGCTCCAGCCAGATGCTGACCGATCTCCTCAGCGGTCAGATCGATCTCGCCTTCGACAACGTGCCGCTGCTGCTGCCGCAGGTGAAGACCGGCCAGCTCGCGATGCTTGCGACAGCAACGCCGAAGCGCGCCGCGTTCGATCCGGAAGTCCCGGCAGTCGCCGAATTCCTACCGGGCTTCGAGGCGGTCGCCTGGCACGGCTTCCTCGTCCCTGCGGGCACGCCGAAGCCGATCGTCGAAAAGCTCTCGGCCGAGATCCGCGCCTTCATGCAGCAGCCGGACACGGTGCAGAAGATGGCCGAGCTCGGCGCGGCTGCGGTCGCGGTGGATTCGGAGCCGTTCGCAGCCTACATCACCGCAGAAACGGCGCGCTGGAAGAAGGTGATCGAGGCCGCGAACATCAAGCTGGAGTAGGGGGCAGGCGTTCACTCCAAGGCTTGGCTGGCGCGTGTCGCCGACCAAGCTGTACCGCGCATGCGAGAACCAGCGCGATCGACCTCCAGGCGGAAGCCGTCCGGCATTCGCGGCGCGTCGCCGTCGGCCGGGATGTTGCAGGCCGGGCAGGGTGCGCCGGCGCCGCCGCAACCGCATGCGCGCGGGCCGTCCCATGGGTAGTCCGGGTGGTTCTCGCATACGCAGCCGAGATCGTCACAGGCCGTGCACTTAGCCACGGCCGGCGATTCGCAGCGGCAGCGCCAGTTGCACGCCGATCGCGCGGCCCAGCTGGCTTTCGATGAAATCGCGCAGCGCCTCCGGAATATCGCAGGCGCCAAGCTGAACGCCAAAGCCTATGGTCGGTGTCAGAGTTGTGGCCAGATCAGTAGCGGTATCGCCCAGGCGCGCGCCTCCAATTTGGATAGCAGCGTCCGTTGTCATAGTTGAAGTCGTACCCATCGGGGCAGGATCCGTACCCATAGGCTCTATAGCCTTGATAGTCCGGCTGCGGTCGGGCATAGGTACCTGGCGCTTTGTATTCGTTAGGATAACAGCGCCCATTGGAGTAGTTGAAATCATAGCCGTGCGGACACCCGCCACTCGGCGAGCCTGGAAACTGAGCCATGGCCGATGAGACTGATCCTAGGATTGCCAGCGCCAGAATTGCAGCACGAATAAACACTGTTCTCTCCTTTTGATTGATCTTCAACGAAGGGCGTGGATACGGGTTCCAATAGGCAGATTACGCCTATGATATGCAACGCTTATTGAATGGGGCATTCATCAGCCGTTCAGCTGCTACGTTGGATTGTGAGATTTCTCGATCTCTATTGACGCAAGACGTTCAGTCAACCAATTTCCGGCCCTCGGGCAAACTGTTAGAGCGCGCCGCGAAGCCGATGGGACTGAGAATTGCCAATTTTAGGGATAGCCTCAGGCGCCGTCCTGTAATTTGTTCTCTACCGGTCGTTTCATTATTGGCATTCCGAAGAGCCGCATGATCGGCTCATCGCGGTGATGATTGAGGGGGCCAAGTGGGGAATGAGCTGGCTCCACTAACCTCCAAGCCCTCCGACAGCGTTACTGGCGGATTGCCGTCGTCTTCAGGGGCGAGCGGTTACGGTTCGAAACGAAGCCATTCTCCGCAGTATCCAGCGAGCGAGTTGTTTGTGTCGGGCTTCGGTGACCATGGCGAAGAGCCAAGCGACGAAATTTGAGATGAGGATCGCCAGCACGAATCTCACCCAGAGCGGCGACGTCAAGTGCCAAACGACGATCTTCACTATCGTGAAGTGGATTAAGAACAGGCTATAGGAATAACCTGCGAAGAACCCGACGATTGATTGAAATCTTCGGAGCCAGTTTTGGCCCTGCGCTGCGATCGCAAGACTCACAAAAAACAGCGCAAAATAGGGTTGTGCAGCTAGCGCGTACTCGTCGCCGCGCACATGAGAGCCGCGCCACTTCCAGAACAACGGGATAGAGAGTATGGCGCAGGCGACTGTCACCAGCCGATCGATCCTCATATTGATCGCGACGAAGTACCCGCCGAAACCCAGCAACCAGAGCACGAAGAGGCCGTGGGACGCGTCCGGCCTCTCAGCAAAATGGAACAGTGGAACGGTGGCGGTTGCGATTGCCAGCACGAGGCCAGCGATCTGGTCGCGACCTTTGCAGAAGAAGAACAGGCCGCCGACGAAGAAGTAGATGTGAAATTCGATGGCGAGCGTGCTGAGCTGGCCGGCTGAGCCGAATGTGTCTCCGCCCCACCTACCAGGATAACCCTGCAGCATCACCAAGTTCTTCAAAAAGCTTGCCGCGCTGTCGAGTCGAAACCGCTCAACTCCGAGCGCCCAGGCGGAATAGTCCAGTACGGCGATCAAGATCAGCACCGGCGCGTATGCGGAGTATATGCGGGCGAAGCGCTCGACGGCATAGTTCAGCAGGGAATAATCATCAGCTTTGGTTCGCTCGTGGAGCGTGAATGCGATGACGAAGCCGGACAGCACGAAAAACAGAAGAACGCCGATATCGGGGATTAGCGTCTGCGTAGCCCCGCCGAAGAACGTGAAAGTCAAATTCCAAGTGTGCCCGACGCAAACCATTTGGGCGGCGAGCGCGCGGAGGAGATCCAGCAATGTGGAAGTATCGTTCTTCGTTCGATCGAGGCTGAACATTTTGATCTGCGTGGCGGCTTCGTGCTTTATGGAGCGTCAGCAAGTATCCGGTCATACGGCCCGCGCTCATGTAACTCAAGGCAATCGTTCTCCTGCCGGTGCCGAACTCGCTGCCTTGCCCGTTTCCAGGTTCAGCTCCGGCGCGTATTCGGAGAAGCTGTTCGCCGGCACCAGGCAACGGCTCTCCGGCTTCAACCAGCGACGCCAGTGTGGCGACGTCGTGTTACGCTCGTTGGTGACGGGGGGCCCCTTGATGCTCGGCGGCGACGGCATGCCCGGCGCATCATGGCAAGCTCGCACTCGCCGTTGTCGGCGGCACGCACCACGGGCGCCGGATTGTCCTGGAAGGCCGAGGGCATCGCCGCCAGGTTGCCGACGTAGCGATTGACGACGCGAAACAGCGCGCTGATCGCCGCCTGGCTGGCGGTGACGCTCTAGAGATTGCACATCGTCAGGAGGCCTTCTTGATGCGGCGAGATGGTGCGGCGGGTTGCGGATCGCCGGCCTGACGCAGGACGATCAAATCCGGCCGGCGCTTCTTCGCTGGCACGGACTGCCGTACAGAAGTTACGCATGAGCGCGACCTGCCGATCGCGCGGCTGCGTGAGTCGTCGCGCGTCCTCGAGACGTTGTGCGGAAGGTGACTTCCGCCTTGCGGATCTCACGGGCGTAGTATTTGCGATCGCCGCCGGAAAGCGGTGGCGCCTTGATGATGCGGGCGGCGGACATGGCGCCGAGTCATAGGACGAGAACGCAAGGCGAACAAGCCGCGATAGTCACAGAGGGGCTGGACCGCGAACGCCGAGGCGGCTATATGAGCGCCAGCGCGCCGCCGATTTGCAAAACTTTTGCTCCGGCTTGCAAAAACTTCCGAAGAAAGACTTGTAATATCAAGTGCTTCGGTGGGGAATGGTGTAACGGTAGCACAACAGACTCTGACTCTGTTTGTCTTGGTTCGAATCCAGGTTCCCCAGCCAGTTCCTAAGTCCATGAAACTGTTGAATTATTTGGCCTGAAGTCCCTTCGATTTCGGTCGCTTTTGTGTTGCGCCTGTCGCGCAAAAATCATGTGTGAATTCAAGCACTCAAGTCCAGTCAAGGCGGCTCGGCGCGACACGGGGTGCGACACGCTGTGAATAGGTCGGATAGTCCCCGATCAGCATGTTGAGTGCGAAATGCACGTGTCAACATTGGGCGTTGATTCGCGGGGACGGGACACTTACTGCCGTGCTGACTGATATATTTTCTAATCGCTATAAGAGCACGCCGCTATGGCACACGTTCACGGCGTCCGAGCAGACCCTCCTGGTGCAAATGTATCGGATTTTTTCCGAACAAGTGTGCCCGTTTGACGAGTCCACGGAACAGAACAAGAGGCTCTGGGCCGATCTACAAAGCCGCATCTCGATGGAGCTGGGAAGAGAATCGCTCTCACCACTGACTTATAACTACATGGGCCAGTGGAACGGTCAGCCTCACCACTACTACGGCACATGGACAATCGGTCAGGTCTGTAAGACTTGGTTTCTAGAGACTTTTGACGGCGCGATGTCCGCTGACCTTTTTCTAAAACAGCGGGTCAGTTTTATCGAGGTTGCGTTTCGCCTCGTCGAGGAGCGTCTTTCGGTAATTAATTCAAACTTGCCAGCTGCTATGAAAGCGGCTGACCAAACTATAGCGAGAAAAAATATTCGAGGCATCGTGCCTCGAAAGCCAAGTGAGACGGTCAAAGCGAATAACGAGGCTATCAACCTCGCCTTCCGCAATGCCGTGGACGAATTGAATGCTCGATTCCGTCACGCGGGGTGCAACCTGAATTACCACAATGGTTTCGTTCAAATCGCACGCGACGACCGACTCGAAAGCGAAATTGAGAAGCCATTCTGGCAGTTGGTCTCGGCGCCGAAGTGGAAGAATGTTGACACCGATATGAAGGAGGCATTTGACCGCCGGGACAACGACGATCGCGATCCGGCTTTTTACGCGGCTCGCGCGCTCGAAAGCGCCATCAAGATTATCTCCGACGACAAGGGGTGGACACACGGCAAAGAAAAAGGCGCCCACAACTACATCGACAATCTCTCTAGCAAAGGATTCGTTTCAGGTTGGGAAGCGAACGCGCTGAAGCACATCTTTACCACTGTTAGAAACCCACTAAGTCACGGACCGGGTTCGGCAGAGATGCCAGCTCTTTCGAGATATCAAACGGAATGGGTTATCGACAACAGCCTAAGCTGGATCAAACGGTTGATCCGAGCGACTTGAAGAGCGTGCAAAATCCGCAGTCTAGTCGTGATCATTTTGTGGACCAGCTCGCTTAGTTCTTTCGCAATAGGCTCGCGCCCTAGCACCCCTAAACCTGCAATGGCTGCCGACTGACGGTCGGCCTGTTCGTCGCGATGAACAGCGCAATGCAGATTGCCAAAATTAGGTCATCATGCGCCCCTGATCGGGCGTTGTAGGTGACGCGTCCGCTTTCCGACACCTTGCGCCCGAAATCCCGCAACTCGTCCTTAAGCGCTGCCGACTCCATCAGATCAGCGGCAATTTTCAGTTCGCCGCTGTGCATCCGCGATTCCAACCCCGAGACAAGAAATCCCTTCGGCACATGGTGCGTGTCGCCCCCGTTCATCGTCACTTCGTTGCCGGCAGTGATCAGAACCTTTTGCGGTCTCAGTCCGGCCCGCTCGAATTGATCGGCAACGGGGCGACCGCAGCCCGTGAAATCCAAAGCGAACGTCGCGCCGACCAACGGTTCGCGCCCAAGCAGGTTTGCCACGTGCTCGATTTGCTGCGGGTACGGCATGCCCAGTGGCAAGCGTTCCAAATGCCGAACTAGAAACCGTTCGATCTTGGTTTGGCGCAGCACACGGTTCTTATCGTCGCGCACGTGATCGCCGGGGATGACCTTGTAATTGAGCGCACAGATGGCGCTTGGATCGATGGACTGGCCAACGTCGAGGCCCACGATCCATTCGTCGCGCGGGCGCACATCGGTACGTCGCCAGCCAGACGGGTCAACCATTGTCATCATTTCCATAGCTGTCTCACTTCGGGGTCAAACATCATTTCCACCAGGCTCGAATTGAATGCTGCGATGTCCGAGTCTAGGAATTCGCAAAGGTATTCTTCGCGGAATTTCGTCTCGCCAAGGTTTTTGCGCTCGCGTGCCAGGAATTCGGGCGTGATGCGATCGCACGATCCCAATTCGACATGGATGCGGTGCCAATCGGGGTCATTGCTGGTCCACGTCTCGTAAAAAACGCCGCGCTTGCCTTTCGGGGTCGACAAATAGACGAGCTGACCGCGCGTGTTTGTGGCCAGCATCGGCCGAACCGCCGTAATCAGAGCGTCCGAGCACCGGGACGTTTCGTCGATGATCGCGAGGCGCACGTTTGCCAAGCCGCGGAGCGTGTCGCCGTCATTGTCACCGGGCAGCGCCAGAATCCGGCTCTTGTTCTCAAGCTCGATTCGACGCGCGGCGTCGCCGATCAGGGAAGGAGCATTCTCGATGCGGCCGTACGCGCTGCGCGCCCGTCGGACGAATTCATCAGACAGGCGCTGTGCGGGTGACACGATCAGAACCAAGCTGTCGGGCTCTGCCGTCGCCACCGAAAGCGCCTTCATGACGGCCGCCTCGGTTTTCCCGTGCTGCCGGGGAATGAGCATGGCGACCTGTGGCGCGTTCGAGCGCACAAAGTCAGCCTGCCACGGGTCGAGATCAATATCCGCGTCCTGTGCGAGCAGCGCAGGATCCAAGGCGCGGGCAAAGTCGGTGGCCATCAGCACGGCGGCGGTACCGGGCAGGGCGGAGGCGTC
Organism: Bradyrhizobium sp. B025; assembly: GCF_042257955.1. Taxonomy (NCBI): domain Bacteria; kingdom Pseudomonadati; phylum Pseudomonadota; class Alphaproteobacteria; order Hyphomicrobiales; family Nitrobacteraceae; genus Bradyrhizobium; species Bradyrhizobium sp. B025. The sequence goes on from NZ_CP170150.1 coordinate 3,646,881, forward strand.
GCTGGCGTGACGTCGATGACCAGGGGCGGCTTGCCGGCGCGCTGCGTGATCGCCGCGGCAGCGTCGGTTTCCAACCGGTGCAGGGCCGCGCCCACGGCCCGTGATGCCTCGGGGAAGGGGCGCAGGGCGTTGACGATCGCCTGGCGCACGGCCAGGTAGTCCGCGCTGATCAGCAGCGACGTCGACCGGACGTCGTGCCGCTGCACGATCATTCCCAAAAGCTTGCCGACCAGGGCCAGGTTGCCAGTGATGGCGCTCTCAGCGCTGATGGCGGCTTTGATGTCGCCGAAGTCGATGGCCGTTGCCACATGCTGTTGCAGGCGAGCGCGCTGGTGCACGAGCTGCGACAGCAAGCCTTCCTGCTCGCTCGCCTGCAACGCCTCCAAGTCAATCTCGGTGGGCTTCTGTGCAGTCAGGATCGCCGCGCGCATGGCCGGGCTGACGTGGTTCGCTGCATGGCGGCCTACCGCGTCGGCGCTCACATTGAAGCGGCGCGCGAGCGCGTTGTGCGCGATGCCATGCGCAAGGCCGATCTCGATCTGATGTCGGGATTTGTGCTTGCAAATTGAACACGTTGGGCCGGTCTTGCCCATGACTGAACTCACCTGCGATTTGGCACCGCGAATTGCGCCGTCGACCTGCATCACCGGCCGAAGGCGCAACATGGGCGCATCATGATTTGGAGAATCGAGTTATTTCAGTCAATTAACATGCGAGTAGAAGATATAAAATCCGTTAATCGGCCAGAGCGTGCGCGACAAGGCCGGAAAAGCGGCGCGGATTGAACATTGTCCACGCCGTCACCGCTTCAGCGATCCGGTATGTGGAATCGGTGGAGTCGGTGATCCGCCATTGCCCCCCTTTTTCCCATACCAACGTACTCTGCTTTAGTAGCTGCTGTTCAGTTTCAGGTAGACACGTAGGAAGGCGGTGGAGGGTGAAGCTATAAACGATAATAGCGGATCACCGACTCCACCTATCGGGTCGGCAGCTGTGGCATTGGTAAACCTGCCGAAGATAGTCTTTCGGCGGCGGCAATCTGATCCCTAGTCGACAATTCCCGCCGTGCATAGACCGGCGCACGTTTGCCGTTCACCACCCAATATCCGTCGCCGGCCGATGGGTTGCGCACCGCCACATAACCGCATTCCTCGAACCGGTGCGGGATCTTGCGTCGGTTGCGCCGGTCCTGCAGCCATTCGCCAAAGCTCGGTACGGCCCGGGTTAGGATGTTCGCCAGGGTGACCGCATCGGGTTTACCGAGCGCATCCAGTGCGTCGGCCATCTCAGCGTCCTCCGGCGCGCGGGAGCTATCCACCATCTCCCAAAAAGCCGGTGTCTTCGGCGGAGGCGCCTTCGGGTTGAAGTCAGTCAGATCCAACGTCGCAAGGTGGTGCGCAACGATCTCGGTGCCGCCATTTGCGAACCACCGATAGAGCGCATTCCAATAATCCGGCTTGAAGTCGTCCTTGCTGCGTGAGGACCAGGCGACGAAATGGCGGCGATCGTCGGGCGGCAAGTGCATCGAGTCCTTGTTGTTTGTCGTGATGATCACACCGCAAACATTGACCACTGCGTGTTCACGAAGGTGCTTCTCGTCGACCCGAAGCACATCAGGCGGCGCCGCGGTGAGCGTTTTCATGTGCTCATAGAATCCGTAGCGGTCGACGTCGCCAAGATCGCGAGCCTCACTAATCCGCAGGATGACGGACTTAACGAAGCCGTTGAAGCGACCGAGCATCTGCACCGGAGAGACTTCGGTGAAATTCCATGCGCCGATGGAGTGCTTTACCGGTTCGAGTAGCGTGTCTTTTCCGATACCCTGAGGACCGCCGAGGACCAGGGCGTGATTAATTTTCTGCTCGGGGCGCTGTACTCGCTGCGCAAGCCATCTGATGATGTGCTCGGCCTCGTCTTCAAACACATACTTGACGTGATCGATCCACGGTGACGCGTCCCCGGCCGCTGGTTTGATGGTGGGGGCGCGGTACAGGTTAAACACGCTGCAACCGGACCGGTTGATCCAGCCGCCATCCGCGATCAGCTTGTCGACAATGACCATTGGACGGCCGGGCGCCCATGTCATCTGCTCGACCGCCCGGTGCGTCGCCAGCCATGTTGACGCCTGTATAGGCTTCTCGCGCATCGGGACTGCGACAGGCCCAATCCGTGAATTAACGCTCGTCGCCGGCCACATGTCGCGGGTAGGCGTGAAGATGAAGGCGCCGGCCGGCAAACAAGCATAGAAGTCCTCCAGTGCGATCGCCTGCTGCGCCGTCAGGTTCGGGTGATCGGGGAGGGGCATAGGCAACGGGACCGGACACGGTTGGACCGGTTGAGCCTCGTAGCGCGCCATCATAATCTCGTTTTCAACCCGCAGTCGATCGCGAAACGAGAGTTCGGTAAGGTCGGCTTCGGTCAGCGTTAGCAAATCCCGGGCGAGCAGCCCGGCCACCTCGCCGGGGTTCGTAATACCAGCCGCTATTTCCAACCGATCAAACTCCGCAGAGTCGAGTTCGTAAAACAGACGATGAAGGCGCTTGATTGCTTCCACTTCGTCGGGGTCACCTTCATCGCCATCGGGCAGGAGCACCCACAGCCCACCTTCGTCGTCTTCTTGGTGATACAGCGAAGCCAATGCGCGAAGCACTAGGACGTCCTTACCATCCTCGTAAGGACGATCCGCTTCGGCCCATAGCGCCTCTAGCTTCTCGGGATCATCCCACTCAGCCAGGACCGGCGCTAGCCACTCTTCGGCAAAAGCATGATCTCCGTCGACCAATCGTCGAATGTCCCAAACAAAGTGCCTGATGGGAAAAATCGGAGAATTCTTTTCGGCATAGAACAACCACGAAGCCACGAGATTGCGCGGGATCGCGACCGAAAGAGCATCCTGCACAGTCGGCGGCATGGCATATGCGTGACCATTGTGATATTCGAAGAGGCGCTCGTTCGCGCGCGCCCACTCTTCAACGTTCTCAACTCTCATAGTCGGGTACTCCTACTCGTGAGCCCCGAACCAAGATGCTGATTGCAAAAATCGCGGAACGTGGTAGGTAAAGGCCGCCAAGCAATTTACCGATACGTTCCGCGGCCCTGCGATCAACCTGATCCGGGGCCGTTTCGTTTATGCTGGCGGCTTCAAGTCCAACAGCCTGGCGATTTCCAAAAGCACGCGGCCGTGAATCACGGTCAGGCGCTCGACGTCCCGCCGTTTCCGTTCGCCACGCTGGTAAAGTAGGGCAGCCACCTCGTCGGGCGGCCGATCGAAGATCGATAGCGACACGAACACCCCGTCAGCATCGAAGTTGGCCGTCACGAGATCGTCGTCTCGCTCTAGGCGTTCTTTGATCCGCGGCACCAGCATATCCCCGATGAACAGTGCGAGCCCGTGACCGGCCGTCTTTGCCGAAAGGTACGTCAGGTCATCGGCATAGCCATTTGGATTGAGCTGGTCGTGCATCGGCAGGTCTAGAACGCGCTTAACCTCCTTGGCGAAGTCGCCGCCGCGCTCATGATCGATCGCGAGCGCGATCAGCCACACCGCCGCGTCGCGTGCAGTCATCTCCGCCGCGCCGCGCCCGTGCCCTTTGATATGGAGAAGGCCGGCTGCCCTGAGATGCCGGCCGTAAAGATCCACCGTCGAAAACGGCTCATTGAGCAATTCCGACAGCGCCTTCGCGAGATCGCCAGATGTAGCCATGTTACGCGGCCCGTACTTTTACCGGTAGTTTTTACTATTGATAATCATCAATACACCTGCTAATCTTAAAAAGTCAATAACGCGGGGGAACCGATGACCAGTGCCCAACTCGATACGACCACTTTCGCGAACGCGGTGGCATTCGCGCAGTTCGCGCCGGAACAGCGCCGATATCAGGAAGCGGTGACCTCGTTCGCCGCCGATACTAGCCCGACCGCTATCAGCAGCGCGATTGCGACCGCTCAGCGGTGCGGCTTCCGTTTGACCAGGGCGGCGGCTCGCGAAGCCGCGGTGGCCGGCCTGCGCGACCGGCTCTTGGCTTTGCCGGGATACACCGAGGCCGATGTGCAGTGGCACGCAGCACGGCGCGGCCGGCGCGAGCGACAATTCTACGCCTGACAATCAGGTGCGGGGCGGCCGGGCTTTTGCTCGTGCCGCCTTTCGCGCTTCATACTTCCGTTCCCAGGCGTCTTCGCGCGCCCGTTCGGTTGCTTGATTCCGCAATTCATTCAATGCGTGCTCGCAGCGCATCTGCGCCAACTCGACTTCGGTCAATCCGAGACCGTTGGGAACGTCGGGTGTTGGCCTTGTCGGCGGCTTTCGTCCCACTCGCGTGGCCTGAACCATCTCCCAGATATTGGCTAGTGTCGACAGATGCTGTTTGCCCGGCCGGTAGACGACGAGCTTACCGGCGCGCGCTAGCCGTTTGAGCGTGTCGGCTGTCACGCCGCTGCCCTCCGGAAAGCCGATGCGCGCTAGTTCGTCGAGAGGCCGCAGCGTCTCGTCAGTCCAATCGGTCATGTGGCACTTCGTACCATGCCCGAAGCCGATCCTATGTTGACAATTTACAATAGCTCGTTTTCCAGAAAATAATTTCTGGTTGCACTCTCGCTGGCTGCCAGACCGCAGTGCATTAACCTTAGAAGGGCAGCCCTGCTACCCACGGTGGAGAGGGAGCCGAACGCACTTGCACGGAACGGTTGTGGCAGGATAGTGTCGCCCCGCAATGCGCTGGGGACGAACAATACTATTGGGCGGTGTCGCCATAGCGGTCGCCTTGGGCGCCGCCGGGCTTGTCACGTCGCGCGACCAGCTTCGGAAAGCGAAAAGCGATGTCGTCGCCCTGACCAACCGCTTGGATCGGCTCAAGCCGGCAAGCGGGCATGAGCACTCCGACGTGCGACAGTTCATGATCCGGCAAGAACTTCAGCGGGTTGGCCCGGTGGTCGTGCTCGGCGACAGCATCACGGAAGCCGCGCCGCTCCCGAAAACCATCTGTGGTCACGCCATCGTCAATGCCGGAATCGGCGGAGCAGACGCGAATTTCGCAGCTAAGACCATTAGCGCCCTGCTCAACGGTACCTCCCCGGCGCTGATCGTACTCGCCCTCGGAACCAACGACGCCCACCCGGAGGGCGATAACGGGTTCGCAGACAGATACGACGCACTGCTCAAGGAGGCGTCGGCTCTCTCGCCCCGCCTCGCCGTTGTCACAGTCCCCTCAATCGCATCTGACGGTCCGCTTACGCGTGCGGCAGGCTTCGATTCCTCCATTGTCCCCGACCTCAACATCAAGATCGAACGAGCCGCCGGCAAATACGGCGCCGCGGTCATTGACGTCCGTGACGCCATCGATCAAGCCGGCCTTCCGGCCGCAACCATCGATGGTGTTCATCTTTCTTCCCGCGCATACGACGTTTGGCTGACCAGCGTTGCGGGCGGTATTCGCAAAGCCATGGCTTGCGAAGCGATCACGGGCGCCGCGCTGTCGACGGCTAGGTGACCGTCGCACCCCAGCCCGACGCCATCTGAGCATGGCCGGCGTCATTGGGGTGAGTGCCGTCCGCGTTCATCTGCGTCGATGTGTTGGTGATGAGCGCTCCGTTGTTAACGCCAATCAACTGTGAATAGCCGAGGTTCGTTTTCACGGTGCCGGGTACCGCCTGGTAACTGCTGAGTGGGATGGTCAGCGATTGAGCGTTGAAGATGCACCCCGCGATGTAGATGGGGACGTTCGGCAACACTGCATGGAAGCTCTGCAACAGCGCCGTGTAATCGGATTGAAAAGTCGCGATCGGCACCTGATTCAGATACTCGTTCGTTCCCATCAGAATGACGACCAGATCAGGATTTAGCGCGGCAATGGCGGCGCCATCAGATCCTACCGTCTGACGGCCACCAAACCCCATATTGATGCAGCGGAAGCCCTTCGCCGCAGCGAGAAGAAACGGCCAGGTATTGCGAACCTCGCTGCCCCAAAAGCCTTGGGTGATGCTGTCGCCGTAGCAGACCATCAAGCGGCCAGTGCGCGCCGCCGCCGCTGTCACGACAAAAGGCTGATCGACCTCGACCCCGCCAAACTCAACACCGTCCGCATACGGCAGCACGATCTCATAGAGGCGATCGGCCGCGGACGCATTGACGATGTTCACACGATGCGGCGTTACCGCATTGATGCCCGCTGGCGATGTGAAGTTGACCGAGAACGCTCCGTCAATGTAGATCGCGCCGATCGAATTGCGCGCATCCGTCCTGGTGATCAGGCCGTTGTAACGGAGCAGAACGTTGACGATTTTGGCGTTCGACCTGAACCGCAACCGACCGCCCGGCATGGCGTAGGAATAGCCCGAACCGGCGTCGCTCGTCGATCGCTGAAACCGCGCATAGCCATTGACGAAAGACGGCGCAACGCAGTCGGTATAGGCGAGCAGACCAGAATTTGCGGCATAGCTGTTCACGCCGATGTAGCCGCTCTTGCCGCCTCCAATGCCAATTACCACGACGGACAGACCTCCGAGAAGTCTAGCAGCGCCGACACGGCCGCCCCCGCAACCTTTGGTCCCGTACCGTCGACATTCGCCGCGGCAAGGATATTAGCTCCAGCGGTGACGGCGAGCCGGCTCGTGCCGTAGACCGTTCCCGCGTTGACCGAGCCGGTCCATGAATACGTCCCGCTTGCCTTGGTGGTCACAGTGCCAAGGGCGAGCCAGTTTTGATTGAAGCTGGCGCCTGACGATGTGTGATAGCTGTAGAGCGAGAACACGAAGGAGCTAGCCCGCGGCGCGACAAAGCGATTTCCCGAAAAACACAGGTTCAACCCGGTCGGATCGTCGGACGCGACAGTGAACGGAATCTCGGTGATCGTCGCCGAGACTAGCGTCAAATCGCTGGCCCGGGTGAAGCGCCCGACGAAGGGAATTTGTTTCGCGCTGACGATCACCCAATTGGCGCCATCGGACCTGATCACCAACTGCTCATAGGCCCACATGACCAGCGATGTGGCCCGCCCGACGTTTCCGGACGGTGACGCGATCGTGTAAAGCTTGGTCGCATTCGTTGGATTGTCGACGCTCAGGGCGATGATCGCGCCTGTATTGCCCACCGGGGTCGGCAGCGTGACGGTGTAGCTGCTCGACGTGCCGCTGATGAGGTGCAGCTTGCCGAACGCGCTGCTCGTGAGCGTCGCTGCCGCGGTCACGGCAACCACAGCCGAGAGGTCGAGACCGCCGAGATTGCGGATCGCGGCGGGCGCACTGGTCAGGTCTGACAGATTGTTGGCAGCCAACAGCGCGCCGGCGGCCGTGCCGGCATTGCCGGCAAGGTTGATATTCCAGTCGGCGAAGGTGCCAGAGCCGCCAACGGTGTCGGCGTTAATGGTCAAAGACGTGCCGCTGTAAGCGGTGACGAGCCCCTCCATATAATTGGCGCCGTTCGCGTTTGAACTGGTGCGCACTCGCGCACCGCCCTGGTAGGCGAGCCCGGCCTGCGTGGTGAAAACCTTGGATCCGGTTCCGATCGCAAGCGACGTCGCGGACGTGCCGCCGTAGCCGGCGCCGGTCGCGCCAGTGTTGCCCGTGGCGCCGATGCTCGCCAGCAGTTGCCAATAGGTCGCGTTCGGCGCGGCATGGCCGGCGCTTGGCGTGGCGTTGATGTAAACGTAGGACGACCCCGCCGTCGTCTGGACATCGCCATAGGAATAGGTTGCGGCGTTGTCATAGGGACCACGGAAACTGAACCCCTTGTAAATGCCGAGATAGGTCCAGACGCCGGATACCTTCGCCCACGTCTTGCCGGTCGTCGGTTGGAAAGCATACTGCCCGTCATCGCCAAGGGACGGGTCGGGTGCAGTTGCCGTAGCACCGACGAAAACGAAGAATCCGGTGGTGTTCCAGGCGGAGACTGCCTTGTTGACGTCTTTTGCGACTTCCCCATCGACAATGCTCGGCCGAGCGACCTTCCAAATCGCATACGTCGCGCCGCTGAGCGTCGAGCCCGGCCAGGGTGTGATAGTTAAATGCGTGTCATCCGCAATGTCCGTGATGAATACGCCAAAATGCCCGCTCTGGAGAAAGTCGCCAGGCTTGACGTTGCCGGCGGTGAGCCAGAGCGTGCTTGTGCCGGTGACGGTCGTTCCGTCGGCGGCGACCGAGATCGTTCCGGTAAAATAGCTGGTAAGTGCGGTCATTTCGATTGCTTCCGTGCTTCTCTGCGCGCGAGCGCTTTATCGATTGGGAGCCATTCGCCTTCGATATTCCACCAGACCTTCCCGGTGGAAGGTTGGAAGGCGAGCCAACCGCGCGCATCCTTTGGCGGCTCGGTCATGTTCGGTGGAAGGCTTCCTAGATTGATCATTTCAACACTCGCTTCTGCTTGGCGTCCTGCACAATTCGAACCGTATCGGCGTAGCGGCTGGCGCGATCCCTTGCCAATTCCTCGCGGAGTTGTGCGACGGTCTCAGCGGATGCACCCTGGCCGATGTTGATCTGCCGATTGTCCTGCATGATCACGGGCGGAACGTTACCGGCGCCGCTCAACATGCCCTGCGTCTGCCCGCTGTTGAAAACCTGCGCGCCGCGCGGCAGGTTGATCAACTCCGGACCTTTTTCGCCGACGATCGATAGGCCGCCAGGCGCTGAATTCGTGCCACTGGCGAACATCGGGAAAGAAAGTCCGCCCGTACCGGCGCCGAGATCACCGGCCGCGCTCATGACAGGAGTGCTTCCGCTGCCGCCAAGTCCGAACAGAGATGCGATGCCGCCCGATGACCCGCCGAATGCATTAGCAAACAGTTTGTCCGCCGCCATGGATGCGAGCTTGTCGGAGAGTTTGCCGAGCGCATCGAGGCCCGCCGACTTGAATGCGTTCCAGGCGTTTGCACCGCCGCGGAGTTGCTGATTGAACGTGGTGAAAAAGCCGCGGTTGACGCTCATGCCCTCGACCATCAGGGAATCGAGTTGCTTCCGGGCGTTAGTGGCGTCGTTGAAGGCTTGCTGCAATTGGGGCAAGGCAGCGCCGGCAACCTTCGCCTGGTCGGCGACGTCTTCCATAGCTTTCGCGGAGTAATTCAGCGCGGCGTTGAATTCTTCGAGGTTCTTCGGATCGACCAAGCCACGGTCGACCCACGATTGAAACTGATCGCCCATCGCCTTGGCGGCGTCTTTCGTCCTGAAAATGCCGATCGCGGCCATCTCAGTGCTCCCGATTCAACGTCGACATGCGGTGGCCAATCCGATCCTCTGGCCAGCGACACAAAATCTGCCGATCGATCCCGTCCGGTCGGATGACTGTCAGATCAGCCCAGCCGCCAATGCGCGAAAAGCCGTCCTCCGCAGGGGTGCGCCGCTGTAATTCGAGCAGCTTGCGCAGGCTGCTCACGATCTGCTCCGGTTCGTCATCGGGATCGGGCTCGACGAAGCCTGAGGCCGCGATCAACTCGTCTGACGGCCACGGCCCAAGCATTGTCGAGCCGACGGGAACGCACAGGTACGGCTGCAAGCCAAAGCCGCTGCTGTCGTGCTCGCCTGACGTCCGGATGAAGAAGATCATTGGGCGACCGCGGAAAAAGCCCGCTAAGTTGAGTTCGAACGGCCGATCCAACTTGAACTGATTGACGATCAGAGGAAGCTCGCGCGAGACGATACCGACCAACTCGTCAAAGTTCGACGCGCGGCGCGAGAGTTCGCGGGCGGCTGTGTCCAGGCCGAGGGTGTTACCACGTCCGGTAATGACGGCCGGCCACTCGGGAATGCAGTGCACCTTTGATCGGAATTCACCGACGAAACCGTGATCGTCATACGTCGCCGCGTCCGTTGCGATCGTAATGCAGTTGTGCTTTTTTGACGCGACGAGATTGTTGGCGGTCACGGCTTGATTACTTTCAACGCCATGTCGAGTTTCAGACCGATCTCGCCAGCAACATCGAAGATCGTTTCAAGGCACGGTGGCGACGGACCTTCCTTGACCGCGCGCAGGCGATCAAATGCTCGATCGCGGATCCCGGCCAATTCGGCTTCGTCGGCGTCGCTGCGGATTCCGATCAGCAACTCGGCTTCGAAATCCAAAACTAGTTTTTTGAGTTCGTCGGTCATCAAACCAGCCTGACCTTAGTAGCCATAGGCTTGCCGGTTCGCTCGTTGATGCCGACGTCGAAGGCCACATAGGTGCCCACTTCGAGCCTGGTCGTGCCGCGCGGAAGCGCCGAGGCATGGCAAAAGATGTCGTGCCCATCGACGCGCAGGAATCCGAACCCGCGCTCGTCGTTCCAGTTCTTTACTTCGCCGACTTTCATCGCTTCGTCTGTCCGAGTGCGCGAGCGAGTGGAGCGGGCAGCGGTTGCTCAGCCGGCAACGGCGTCTGCTTGACACCCGCAGCGGCGTTGAAGTCGGCGACCGGCTGCAACGCCTCGGTCACCTGCTTTGCTGCGGAGTCCGCGTCGAGTTTCTTTATCATGTTGGATCGTCCTTTCTGTCTGGTGGGGTTACGGTTCGTTGCGAACGATGCGTTCGACTTCGGCGGCAATGTGCCGCTGATCGGCGACGCGCTCGTTCAGAAAGCCTTCGAGCGCGGTATCGTTCGGCAATTCGCCGAGTTCGCCGTAGGTCTTCGCGACTGCCTTGGTGGCGTTCACGAGTAGGTTCACCGCGTCGCGCTCGGCGTCGAGTGTGGCGGTCATGCCGGGGTGCGCAAGTTCGCTCGCCGCGTTCCGCGCGATGTCCACAGTCTGCGCATCGGCGCCGATCAGTTCGGGCGCTTCCAAAATCGTAGTCAGGAAAAGCGGCGACATGGCCGGGATCAGGCCGCGTAATTCCTGATTGGTCTTGCCAGCGAGCTGGTCACGGACGCGATTGCGAAGAATGGCGCCGGCCGCGTCGGCTTTATCGATCTCCGGCAGCTTCAGCGCTGCGCGCTTTTCTTCGATGTGTTCGGCCAGGCGCCGGGCGAGCATCTTGGCTTTGATCACTTCCCATGCGCGGGGGCCAATAACGTCGCGCACCTTCTTGGTCTTTCCGGCCGGGCTGAGATCCTTGTCGTTGCGAACATTGGCAACGGACGATCGCGTCACGTCGTCCAAGGTACGTTGCAGCGCGATGACGCCGATCAGCGCGTTGCGGACCGGTGCGCTTGAAATCGCCGCGGCAGCCTGCTCCATGTGGCGGTAATATGGCTGGTTCATTTTGGTGATGACCTGTTGTTACGCGGCGACGCTCGCGCGCGGCGTTGAGGTGGGTTGGAAGCTGGCAAGGAAGGTGGGAACGTGCATGCCCCAACGGCCGGCGATCTTCTTTGCGCCGGGCACGCGGTCTTGTTCGAGCATGAACCACGTCGCCTCTTTGGAGCGGCCGAGGTACTTGCCGATATCAGCGGCGCCCCAAACGAACTCGTCGGGATTTGCGATAGTCTTTGAAGTTTGGACTTTCACAGCGAGACTCCGCAGAGGCTCGCGACAGGGCAAAGAAAAAGCGCCTGAGACGAGCACAATTGCCTGTGCTGTTCTCGGCGCGCGTCTCGCTTACCGTTCGACTTTCGTTATTCCGGCCAGGGCATCCCGCCCCAAAGCGCCATCTCGGCGACGACACAGAGACTACTTGTCTCGAACTATCGAGACCAATGCTGCGCGCTAAAGCTTAAGCAAACGTTACCTAGCCAAACTTGCCCTCTGCTGCGGCCAACTCTGCCGAGTCGTCCGCGCGAGGAAACAGATGGCCATATAGATCCGCAGTGATGGCAATGTTGGAGTGACCAAGTCGTTCACTCACGACCTTAAGCGGCAGCTCTAAGCCACCGTCGACCTTGCGGTTTATGCACCAGCTCGCGAAGAAGTGGCGAAGGGCATGGAGGCCAGTGTATTTCGCTATGAGGATGGGTTTCCCGTCTTTGTCGCGCGACGACGTTCCGCTCTCATCAAGAGCAGGCGCGGTCACGCCCGCGGCAATCATCGTCGGGATCAGGCCGCGTGTGATGATGTTGGCGTGTGATTCGACCTTGCCTGAGCCGTTCGGGAATACGTAGTGCTGCGCACCGTCCGAACCACGCGGGCACTTCAATTTCCATTCTTTTAGCGCTTTAAGGGTGGTCGGAGGGATCGGCACCGAACGTTCGCCGGCTTCTGACTTCGGCCGACCGATTTCGTTGTAGGCGTCGGCGCGCTGATGGACGTGTAGTTCGCCCTTCTTCAAGTTGACGTCTTGCCAGCGAAGGCCGCGAAGTTCGGAAGCTCGAAGGCCGCACCGAATCGCGACGAGTAGGAAAGGGCGCCACCGACCGTCGGCAGCCCCTAGCAAGACTTCGATTTCCGCTGGGGTGGGAATGTCCACCCCGATTTTCAATTTCCCCTTGGCTCGGCGCTCGGCTCTCCGCTCCTTGCCGCGCTTCCGGCTCGCCTTGAGGCTACGGACGACGTTCTGGCCGACGTGGCCACGCTCTTGCGCATCGGCGAGCAACGAGCCCAACGAGCCCGTCACGCGTTTCACCATGTCGGCCGATCGCTGCGGCGCTTCGGACTGGCCAGGGGCAGGGGTGCCCTTCCTAAGCTTGTCCTGCCAGTCCCGCACCACGCCAATGGTCAGCGCGGAGAGCTTCAGGCCGCCGAGGTACGGATTGATGTGATCGCGCAAGTGCTGTTCGTAGCCGTCCCGCGTGGTGCGTTCGAGATCCGCGCACGCGTCGATCCAGTTGCGGCCGGCTTCAGTTACGGTCGGACTTTTCGACGCGGGGACGTGAGTGCCTTTGCCCAGATCGACCCGGACCTGTGCCTGGAAGGCGTCGGCGTCCTTCTTGCGGTCGAACGTCTTGATGACACGCTTACGTTTGCCGCGGCTGTCCAGCTCAGGAATGCTGTACTGCACCACGTAGGCTTCGCGCGTCTCGCCGGACGATGTAGTCCATGCGCGCTTTCTGACTGACATCGGCCCCGCTCCATAGCTCGATTGGGCTCGACTATACATGAGGCGCGACAAAGGCGCAACAAATCGCCTATTTATCTAGCAAAATCAATCTACGAAAGAAGACTCTGACTCTGTTTGTCTTGGTTCGAATCCAGGTTCCCCAGCCAACTATTCTATGCCCGACCAATTCCTTGAAAGAGCTGCGCTTTATGGCGCTGGGTAACAGTCGTACCCTAACGGTGCCCCTAACGCCTGCCCCTAACGCAGCATCATAGTCGGTAGAGCTTGGGACTACGGTAACAAGTACTCGGCTAAGCGGTTGGTTGTAGGACGGATCATGCGCTATTTCTCGCGAGCTGGACTTCTTATTGGACTTCTGGCGGTCGGCAATCCCGGCTCGCCTGCGAAAAGCACCGAGCAGGATGATTCTTCCTGCTGGCTGAAATGGACCGCGCGAAAATTACAGGTCATTCCGAAACCGGATGACACGATAAATCCGAAGACAGGCAAAGAGTTGTCGCAAACGCCGGGCGCCATAAGAACGCGCGCTCTAAAGTACCAAGCGGCCAGGGATGCACTAGAGCTACGTGGAAAAGAAGATCCGGACTGGAGGGCATTCTTAGGAGAATGCGCGAAAGGCAACTGACTTCATGACGGCATCGGATACCTCGAACATGAGGCAATTGGAGAACAGCGTTGCAGCGGCATTTGTGGAGTGACAGCTATCTAGAGAACAATCCCCCCTTTTGGCCCTGTCCTGCGCGCTCACGTGAGACACTTCAGCCCATGCCGGATTCGCTGTCTGTTGCTGCGGCGGCTCGCCCTCTGAACGACCGCATCAAGGAGTTTGAAGCCATCGACGCCAGCCATGCGGAGACATTTGACGCGCTTCGAGAAGTCGGAAATGTAGGGAGCCACCAAGGCGACAACACGCGGGAGACCGTTTTGGATGCGTGGGAGGTTTACGAAGACGCTTTTCGCGTCTTTTCGGGGGGCACAAGAGCAGGATCCACGCACTGAAGGTCAAAAATTCGCGCGTCGAAACGAAAGTAGCTCCTCCGGCATAGGCGTAGACCGGCCAGCCACCTTCGGAGGCTTTTTCATTTGACGAAGGTTGAGATGTTCTGAGCGGCTAACAGCGCGGGCCAATCAAGCGGGTTTGTTGGCTGATTGCCTTCGCAGAATACCCTCAGCTTGTCGGGTGAAATCGTGTCGTACGTCACGAACGACCCATACTCAACCAGCAACCTCCTCACCAGCTCTTCAGCGTTCAGTCGCTGGTTCTTGAAGATATCGTTAGCCTGAAAATGCCAAGCGTTTGACCAATCAAGGTGAACTCTTTGCGGAATATCCTCTGAGTTCACTGCAAACGTGACCATCCCAATGTCAGTCCGAGGCTCGATGGTGTTGCATGCAGGAGGCGGGCACTTCTTCGCTCCCAAGGGATGCATGCACAACACTTTCGGCTGTCGCACGATCTCATTAAGATCCTCCGGAATGCCAGCGTCCTTATTCGCGATTAAACCGTTCTTGCAGATTGAATCTAGGTGTTCCTCTGGGCTGACGTGGATAGCCCAGCCATAATTGAAGACAATTGCTCGTCTGACGACGTAGGAGTCAAAAACAAGTCGGTAAAGATCTTTCATCACCCGTGCTCCATTCGAATCTATTTCGTTCTCTAAGAACGAATCGGGCAGCGCAAATCAACACCAGCAGGTCCTTAACAACCGGGTAACAGCGATGAGTCCTCCCTGATGCTAATGTCGCTATTCAACGAAGCTCTGGACGAGTTCCTGTGGCGGGAGCGCGATAATATCATCGCCAACATCTCGGAACGCAATCTCTGTGGTCGCCTCATGCTGTATCTGGACGCCGCAAGACTTCGCTACGGGCTCGCCGACTACTTCACCGACACCGAATACAATCGGAATAAGGGCGACCTCAAGCGCGTCATCCACGGTCCCGACGACTTCAATACGATCACGTGCGATCTAATCATGCACAGTCGCGGCCGAAGACAGGATGACAACCTGATCGCCATCGAGATGAAGAAGCGACACCACAAGGCAGCTTCAAAGGACGCTGATCGGAGAAGACTCATAGCTCTCACCAGAGCGCCTGCCGCAGTGCAAGGATTCGCGGATATGCCGGACCACGTCTACGACTACCAGCTTGGCCTGTTCATCGAACTCGACGGCGATCAAGCTACGTGCCTCGTCGAGGTTTATCAGCAAGGGGCGAAGGTGGAAGATTTCCAGCGGGGATTCTAAGGCAGCGAAGTTCCTAAAGAATTCGGATCGGCGTCAAAAGACGGGCGCTATATCCGGCGCAGGAATTGCCCTCGACGAGTATGGCCATGAAAACATCCGGAATTTCAATGGCTTGCTTCGTCCATCCAGCTCTTTTGTTGCCGACGCTAAACGCCCTCGAACAATCGGTCGATCGTCGGGGTCGCATTTAAGCATCGCCTGTGCAATCCTGCGTGCCGCAAGGGCTGGGAATGCAACTCTCGATTAACTTCAGTTTTCTGGGCGTTCACGACGCCAAGCTGGTTGAGCTTGGGGCGCGAGCAGAGGACTATTTCACCTACGATCCTCCGACCGCGATCATCAAGCTTCGTCAGTTTGCTGAGTTGCTGGCCAAACTCATCGCGGCTCGTCACGCAGTTTACGAAGGGGAACGCGAGACTTTTGAGGCTACCCTTCGCCGCCTTTCCTTTGAGCGGATCATTCCAAAGGAAGCTTCGGACGTATTTCATGCACTCCGCAAGGCAGGTAACAGCGCCGTTCACGAAGCTTCCGGCAACCACTCAGATGCCCTTGCTGCGCTAAAGTTCGCGCGTCAGCTCGGTGTTTGGTTTCACCGGACGTATGGAAAACAACCAAATTTCAATCCTGGTCCCTTCGTTATACCGGTCGACGACCCGGACCCCGCCATAGCTTTACGCCGAGAGATTGAAGTACTCCGGAAGCACGTGGCAGAAACCGAAGAGGCTGCTGCCAAGGCGCTGGCCGACGTCGAGGCGCATCGTCAAGCGCGGACTGACGCGGAGGAGCGCTCGAAAAAGGAGATTGAGGACAGACAGCTCTGGGAGCAATTGGCGCAGGATGCAGAAGCGGAGAAGCTCAAACTTGTCGCTGCACTCAATGAACAGACATTTGCCTCAGGCCTTGCGGAGTCTACATCTCAGTTCGAGGCTGATGCTCCGACGGATACGGCTCATCTTGACGAGATCCAGGCCGCGGCCCGGCAAGCCTCGAAGTCCGACATGCAAGACCTCATCGTCAGAGGTGAAGAGGCCGCCCGCAAGATCGATCTCGACGAAGCGGCCACACGCGCCTTAATCGATCGACAGCTCCGCGATGCCGGATGGGAGGCAGATACTAAGATCCTTCGTCACGGGTCTGGCTCGCGTCCAACGAAGGGGCGTTACCTCGCCATTGCCGAGTGGCCGACAAGTAACGGCCCGGCTGATTACGCTCTGTTTAATGGATTGACCTTAGTCGGCGTTGTGGAGGCCAAGCGCCGCCGCAAGAACGTCTCCGCGGCGATCGATCAAGCAGAACGCTACTCGCTCGGTTTCACCGAAGGTGATGGCTTTGTGTTCGCAGGAGGACCCTGGGCTGACCATCGAGTACCATTCGTTTTTGCAGCTAATGGCCGCTCGTATCTCAAGCAGATCGAGACTGAGAGCGGCATTTGGTTCCGGGATACTCGCCGCGGCGGCAACCATCGTCGCGCTCTCGTTGATTGGCCGACACCTGAAGGACTCGCTGGACTCCTCGAAGTCAACCAGGACGCAGCGACAGCGGCCCTCAAAGCGTTGCCTTTTGAGTTTGGCTTTCCGCTCCGAGACTATCAGGAGGAGGCCATCAAAGCGGCGGAAAAAGCGCTGGAGGCTGAACGTCGCACTATGCTCATTGCGATGGCCACCGGCACAGGCAAGACCAAGTTGGCCATCGCGATGCTCTATCGGTTTTTGAGCACCAAGCGTTTCCGGCGCATCTGCTTCGTTGTGGACCGGTCCGCCCTAGGCAAACAAGCTGCAGATGAATTCACTACGACAAGGGTACTCTCGGGCAAAGCATTTGCTGACATCTTTGGCCTCAAGGGGCTTGATGATGTTGCGCCGGAAACTGAGACGAAGGTGCACATCTGCACGATTCAGGGCTTAGTGAAGCGCGTTCTCTACACCGCGGACGACTCCGAAGCGCCGCCCATTGACCAGTATGATCTTATAGTCGTGGATGAATGCCATCGCGGCTATCTGCTTGACCGCGAGATGTCCGACGCAGAATTGAGCTTCCGCGGTCAGGACGATTACGTTTCCAAGTATCGACGCGTTCTTGAGTATTTCGATGCCGTGAAGATTGGCTTGACGGCTACGCCGGCCCTTCACACTACAGAGATCTTCGGTGATCCTATCTTCAAGTATTCTTACAGGGATGCGGTGATTGAGGGGAACCTCATCGATCATGAGCCGCCGATGAGGATCGAAACCGCTCTCGCTCGCGCGGGCATACTCTTCGAGAAAGGTGAAGCGCTAGACGTTCTCAATACAAGTACCGGCGAGGTAAACCTCACTCACGCGCCTGACGAGATTCGGTTCGAGGTCGAGCAATTTAACAAGCAGGTGGTGACCCCCGAATTCAACCGCGTGGTGGCTGACGAACTAGCCAAGCACATCGATCCGGCGCTTCCCGGCAAGACCCTGATCTTTGCGGCTACTGATGCCCATGCCGATATCGTGGTGTCCAAGATCAAGGATGCATTCGCCGCAGCCTATGGCGAGATAGACGATGCTGCAGTCAAAAAAATCACCGGTAGCGTCGATAAGGTGCAAAACCTAATCCGCTCGTTCCGAAACGATGCCAATCCGAAAATTGCGGTTACGGTCGACCTGCTGACCACAGGCATCGACGTGCCTTCAATTACGAACCTTGTCTTTCTGCGGCGGGTCAACAGCCGAATTCTGTATGAGCAAATGATCGGCCGAGCCACACGGAAATGCCCCGAGATCAACAAGGAAATATTCCGCATCTTTGACGCGGTCGACCTCTATCCGAACCTGCAGAACCTCACCGAGATGAAACCGGTTGTGGTCAACCCTTCCATCGGGTTTGAACAGCTCGTCAAGGAACTCATATCGGCGGATGATGATGGCCACCGCGACACAATTCGCCAACAGCTTGCGGTGAAGCTTCGTCGGCGACTTAGCAAGCTCCCCTCCGATGTCCGAGAAAGGTTTGCGGCTGTTGCCGGTGAGGAACCGGAGGAGACCTTGGGGCGCCTCTTGCAGAGTAGTCCGGCCGAGTTGTCCAAGTGGTTCTCAGACCGTGCAGCTATTGGCCCCATTCTGGATTGGCAGAATGACGGTGGTACTCCCCGTTTCATGCCGGTTTCGAACCACAGCGATGAAGTGGTCGCGGTCACTCGGGGATATGGCGCAGCGACAAAGCCTGAAGACTTTCTTGACGGCTTCTCGGCGTTCGTACGGGACAACATCAACGCGATTGCTGCTCTTAAACTCGTTGTGCAACGTCCGCGCGACCTCACTCGCGCTGATCTGCAAGAGCTAAGAAGGGCACTCGACCTTAAAGGATATTCGGAGGCCAACCTGCGCCGCGCTTGGGCCGACGCCAAGAACGAGGATATCGCTGCCTCCATCATCGGATTTGTGCGCCAAGCGGCACTAGGCGATGCTTTGACCCCTTATGCGGATCGTGTAAGAGCCGCAATGCAAAAGGTCTTGACGAATCGGTCCTGGACGGACCCACAGAAGCGCTGGCTGAAGCGCATCGGGGAACAGGTCGAAAAGGAGATCGTGGTGGACCGCGGGGCAATCGATCGAGAGCCCTTCGCCGCGGATGGTGGGTTCACCCGTCTCAACAAGGTATTCGGAGGCGAGCTTGAGGCCGTGCTGACCGGAATCAACGAGGAGCTGTGGAGAAACATTGGATGAGTGATCAGGACGAGGCGCTTACTATGCCTCAGGGCGACGAAGCCGCCGCAACATCGCAACAGAGCTTTGGCGAATGGGTAAGCAGCGAGATGGCGAGACAAAATCTCACCATTCCGCAGCTAGCGACCAAAACCAAGATTTCCTATACGGGAATCTGGAATATCGTGAAGGGGAATACCGTCTATCCAACGGAGGAGACAAGGGCGAAGCTTTCAGCTGCGTTGAATCAGCCCGTCCCCACAGAGGTCGAAAAGGAAATAGAGCAAGAGTCTGAGATCTCAGGATATACGTGGACGGATTTCACTCCGTCCGACATAGGAACAGTGCCCGACAAAGCTGGCGTGTACGTATTCTATGATATTACCGACCGCCCTGTGTATGTCGGCAAATCGGCGAAGAGCGTTCGAGCCAGAGTGAAGGACCATCAGACGCGGTTTTGGTTCAAGCCTCCGCTAGTTGTTCGCGGTTCATTTCTCGCGATTGATGACGCAGCGATGTGCGAAAAGATTGAAATGATCTTGATTAAGTTTCTTGGCAAGCATGCGCTTCTAAATGTTCAGGGCGTGGTGCGAGACATGGTTGAATAGCATGCTCAGCACAAGCGATATTGTCGTTAAACTGTGGTCGCTATGCCACGTCCTTCGCGATGATGGCGTTACCTACAACGAGTACGTCACTGAGCTAACCTATCTTCTCTTCCTCAAGATGCTCGCCGAGGTACCCGACCACAAGGGCGGCCTGCGAGAGGATCGGCTGCCGAAGCAATACCGCTGGCGTGAATTGGCCAAGCGCGAGGGGCTCGATCAGCTCGACTACTACAAGCAACTACTACTAGACCTTGGCAGGCCCAGCACGAAGGATGCCTTGGTCCGCGCCATTTTCACGGACGCGCAAACGAAGCTACGCAAGCCGACTAACCTCAAGTCGCTCACATCCAGCATCGATCAGCTCGATTGGTTTTCGGCCCGCGAGGAGGGGTTGGGCAACCTCTATGAAGGCCTGCTGGAGAAGAACGCCGCTGATAAGAAATCCGGCGCGGGGCAATACTTCACGCCGCGCCCCCTTATCGATTGCATCGTCCGCCTCATGAAGCCGCAACCGGGCGAAACCATCCAGGACCCCGCAGCGGGCACAGCCGGGTTCCTTGTGGCCGCCGACCGCTACATCAAGGATCAGACCGACGATCTCTACAAGCTCCCGCCCGACAAGGCGCACTTCCAGCGCCACAGCGCGTATGTCGGCGCGGAGCTAGTCCCCGACACACACCGGCTGTGTCTGATGAACCTGCTGCTCCACGGCATCGAGGGCGGGGTGGAACTGGCCGACACGCTCTCGCCAGATGGCGAACGCCTTGCGAAAGCCGACCTTCTGCTGACCAACCCTCCGTTCGGCGCAAAGAAAGGCGGCGGTCGCCCGACACGTTCGGATTTCTCCGTCACTGCCGACACTTCCAACAAGCAGCTCGCATTTGTCGAGCACATCGTTCGCGCCCTCAAGCCCGGCGGACGAGCAGCCGTGGTGGTACCGGACAACGTGTTGTTTGAGGACAATACCGGGCGACGGCTGCGCTCATGGCTAATGGAGCTGTGCAACCTGCATACGATTCTGCGTTTGCCAACTGGTATCTTCTATGCGCAAGGCGTCAAGACCAACGTGCTGTTCCTCCAGCGCGGCAAGACCGACAAGGCCACAACCAAGGCTGTGTGGGTCTATGACCTCCGGGCCAACATGCCTGCCTTCGGAAAGACCCGCCCCCTGACGGTTGAGGACTTTGCGGAGTTCGAGAAGGCCTATGGCAGCGATCCGAATGGCGGCGCCAAGCGCAGGGATCAGCGCGAGGATGGCCGCTGGCGCTGCTTCACACGCGAGCAGATTATGGCTCGCAATGACAATCTTGACATCGTCTGGTTACGGGATACCGAAACAGAAGCCGAGGAGCAACTGACCGAGCCCGAAGATATCGCTGCTGCGATCATCGGGCATCTCAAGGCAGCGCTTGAGGATATTGAGGAGCTGTCGGAGGAATTGGAGCCGGATAGTGTAGATGCAGCTGCTGTTGTGGCCGAGGCGGCAGAATGAGCGAGTTGCCGAGCGGGTGGATTTGGACTGCGGTTGGGGAAGTCGCCGACGTTCGGCTTGGAAAGATGCTGGATGCGATCAAGAACAAGGGCACACCGGTTCCCTATCTCCGCAACATAAATGTCCGCTGGGGCAGCTTTGATTTGGCGGACATACTTGAGATGCGTATGACTGCGGAAGAGCAGGAGAGCTATTCGATCGAGGACGGCGACGTCATTGTCTGCGAAGGTGGCGAGCCTGGTCGCGCCGCGGTGTGGCGATCTGGTCCAACGAAACTAAAATTTCAAAAGGCACTCCATCGCGCTCGTACCTTTGACGCCGTGTCGCCCGAATGGCTAGCATTCTACATGCGCCACATCGCGACAAATGGAGAATTACAAAGCAGATTTACAGGAACCACGATCAAGCATCTTCCGCTTGCCGCGATGCGCGAGGTGCCGATGCCGCTTCCTCCAATCCACGAACAACGCCGGCTCGTGTCGAAGATCGACAGCCTGTCCGCGAAGTCCAGACGCGCCCGCGGTCACCTCGACCACATTCACCGGTTAGTGGAGAAGTACAAGGAGTCGGTTCTCGACAAGGTATTTGTTTCGGCTAAGGGCACAACGCTTGAGTTGAGCAAAGTCGTTCTTCCTGAGGCTCCAATTAGGTATGGTGTTATTCAGCCGGGCACAATCAAGGACGTCGGCGTGCCTCTTATTCGGGTCTGCGATTTGCAGGATGGTGGTGTTGCATGGTCCGATCTGCGACGCATTTCTCCGGAAATAGACGCAAACTACGCTGATGCACGTGTCCAAGCGGGTGATATCCTTGTTTCCGTTGTCGGAACTATTGGTCGAGTAGCCCTGGTAACTGAGCCTAGAGAACCAACGAACATTGCTCGTGCGGTAGCTAGAGTAAGGCCTAACCCACGTACGGTTCTGCCAGAATGGCTGGCATGGCGGCTTCAATCTCGCGATTGCCAAAACTTTTTTCAGCTTGAGGCTCGCGAAGTTGCTAGAAAAACACTGAATATCGCTCAACTCAAGATTACGCAGATTGACATACCTCCTCTAACTGAACAGGCAGCCGCAGTTGAGGTTGCCACTCGTGCTTTTGCCTGGATCGACCGCCTCGCTTCCGAAGCCACCAGCGCTCGCAAGCTGATCGGCCACCTCGACCAAGCCGTTCTCGGCAAGGCGTTTCGCGGCGAGCTGGTGCCACAGGACCCCAACGACGAGCCCGCCTGCGTCCTTTTGGAGCGGATCAGGGGCGAGCGGGCGACCGTCGCGCCGGCGAGAGGAAATAAAAAGATAGGCACGAAGCGGTTGAGGTGACTTGAGCGCCTTTGAGGCGGATTCACTGCGCCTCCCAACTCGGCGCACGGCGGTGTGGGATGGTAGCCGTCCTTGCAGCCGAAGGCCGTCTCCAGCAGACCAGTTGCATCAGTGCGGCTAATCCCGCTAGAATTTGATTGAGCGATACGCGTTGCTCCGGGGCGTGGAAACCCCGCGCTAGCGGTATGTGTCCGCCGGAATGGGCACGATCTCCTTGGCCATTATGGTCGGGGAGCCTGCGACGTATGTCCAGGTTCTCCCGAACTAAAGGTCGTAGGGCCGGCTAGCACGGTTTCCAACTCCCCGATCACCAGGGGTCAAGAAGCACTAGGCTTACGGGGGCGCACCGTAGGCGAGCTTCGTGGAGTTGGAATGATGAACGCTACAGCATCATCAATCGCTGAGGACAAGAAGGGGGCGGCTGGGCGCACTGCCTCGCTGCTCTGGATTGCGACCGGTGTCTACTATTTCGTGACTACGGAGAAGGCCGGGTTTCTTTCTTGGCAGGCAGCCCTATTTTTCGTGGGCGGGATGCTAGTGGCTGCCTTAGTGTTCGGGGCTGCCAGCCACTACCTCTTCGCTGCCCACCGTGAATTCTACCTCAACCATGCTCGAAGTAAGCCCGTCCTAACTACAGTCGCGGCGCTCGGTAGTCTCGTCCTCAATGTTTTTGAGATAGGCGCTCCCATCCTTGTGGCGAGGTGGGCCTTCTTGGGTCTCTACGGCCTGAACTGACCATTAGGTCCATGCCATGTTGTGCCTACCTATAGGTGCTCCTTGATGGGCGGCCTCAGAGCTGTGCGGCGCGTCGGTATGGTGTGGCATCGCCAGCCTTGGCAACCCATCTGGGTAAGGCGCGAGATGGCCTGCACGAGGGTACTAGATGGCTGCGCGTGGTTGGACCTTGACGCAGGTGGTGAGTGATCACCAGCCCTTGAAGGGGCCACGGAGGAGAGACCTTAGAGGCGGCGGAGATGTGCCCCTGTTTTTGGCGATCACAAAGGAGGCCTTAAGGCGCCCCACCCAGGCCTTAATGAGGGTCATAATTAATACTGCGATTTCAATACGATAGGCAGTGGGGCGCCGACTGTTTCCAGAGCGGCATTAGTCATCTCGCGGGCTGCGATATCTGCCTTTGAGCGCTGAACCATTAGTCCATCGTGCATATTCATGGCGGGGACATTGAGCTCGGCCAGTCGAAGCAAGCTCCGCAGCATAATCTGCGATTCCCGAAACATTAAGCGAAGGCCAAGGCCCGTCGCGAAAACATCGGAAAGCTCTGGGAATGCAGACAATACGGCATCACGGATTTCAGCTCCCGTCATGCCCCGCGGTAACCTCTGCTTCAATTCAGATGGAATGCGACTCAGAGGCGTTTCTCTGAAAAGCATCGCACTGACGATTTGCTTAATGCCATCGCGGTATAGCCCTGCATCGACTTTAGGAATTCTCGCATAGAGATCGCCAGCGGGTGCTTCAATGCCAGCCTCGATAAAGGCGAGGCGCAAAAAGGCGGAAGAAAAGTCCAAATCAGCAATTGGTTCGCCGTTGATCCTGATCGCGTGTCGACGATTGGAGGGTAGCTCTTGCCACCAGCCATTAAACATCCGGCCTCCGAGGTCAAACCGCGGTTGATCGTGCTCGCTCATTTTGAAATGCCTAACGAGATCACGATGGGTCGTGAGAACCGGTGGCCCACCATCGTGCTCAAACATGAATTTAGCAGTTCTCAAAAAGCCGTTCAGCCGCTCCATATCCTCACGCAAGGCGACGGTTTCTTCCGTATCCTCATAGTCAATCAATTCAACGTCTTTGCTCTTTCTAGCAAAATTGCGCCGGCTCACGCTCAACCGGATCGTTTCCGTCCCTCTCTCCCAAGCGAAGTGTTCGGGCCCGAGCCGAAAGCGCTTTATTTCCGAAGCCAATGAAGCAGCCGGGGTGAACGAACTCGCTATTCCCCGTTGATGAGATTTGCGCAGTTCAATCAGGCTGCCTCTAGAGGCGAGCCCTTCCAGCACTCGTGGGAGTAATGCAAATCCCCTTCGGTCATAGCGGCTAATCTTTCGCTTAGGTGCACGGAGACTAACTGTAATGTTGGGGCAATCATTTCCCGTAGCGATTCCGAAAGCGACATTAGCTAGCAATGCTTTGATGATCGTCTCAAGGTTCGCTCGGTCTTGCGCTTTCATTCTGCGCTTGCGGGGCGCGCTCTCCTCGTAACTTGCTGTCACATTTTCGGCAACCACGTGCAGAAACCGCCGGTTTGTCGTGAGCCAGGGATCGAACGGCCGAAACGTATGTGGCTCAAGCAGTACTGCGGGCTCAAACTCTGACACCCTTACAGATTTCACCTGATCACGCTTCAGCGCTCGCTTTGTGTTAGCCTTTTTGGAAGGGATAGAGCGTCTAGGCTTTTGCAACGTGACCTCTTCAAATGCTCTTGGGAAGCGGCGCGGGGCCGAACAGCTCGTGTTTAAGGCGAAGAATATTTTCGAGATGCCGATTCGCGGGCTCCGATGCTTCATCGATCAGCTTTCCTAGATGGCGGAGCATTACGCCAGCAGATCGGGGGTAGCGATCATATCGGGAGTTCGGCCCATAGACCGCATGATATCCCGATGCAGTGCGGAGAGCCCGCTTGCCTAGTTGAGTTATCCTGAATTCGTCTGGAACCCCGATAGGCCGAACGGGATCGTCAAGTACAGCGGCGGACACAGCCAGAGAGATTAGCAATAGCTTCCTCGGCGGCACATCTCCCTTTCGCATTCTCGCCAGTGTCGCTTCGGCTTTCACACGCGGATGCAAGTGAGGTAGATCAGCTATCCGCTGCGTTGGGCCGGCGCATTCCAAAAGCAGCGCAAGTCGGCGCTCGGCCGTATTCAGGGCGACGTCTTCTGGCAAGCCTTTGATGTAACGCTCCACGGTTTGGATATAGGGGCGCAGCTGTGCGGCCCGATAAGTCGTTTTGATCAGATCGCCGTGTCGGTTTCGTCTGCGGCAGCATCGATCGCAATGGATGAGCGAAGCTCCCCTTCCTGCACGGGCTTGCGGCGGCCGCCCGCAGCCTGGAATGGGACAAACCCTAAAGGCACCATCGTTAGGCGTTGAAATCCGACGTAAGAATGCCTGAGTGTGCTTTGACTTAGGCATCGCCACGGCGATCCTTTGCGATGGCGCGTTTTATTTGATCGTCAATGCCCTCCCGGCCGCGACTCCAAGGGTTCTCTCTGGGGTCGCCTGGTCTAAGTACGAGAGGAGATTCCTTTTTGCGGCCGGTGCGTATGAACTTGATGTGGTCGTCGAGAGCCCGCTTAGGTTCGTCCGAGATGCGCTGAAATGTCCACTGAAGATCCTTCGACCTTCGAAGCTTGCTGAGTTCGATAAGTTCTGCGCGATGTGTCTTCGGCTTCTTGCAAAAGTTGGCAGCTTCATACTCTTCAATGCGCCCCATCACGCCTGTCGCGGATGTGGGAACGGAGAAGAAAGTTAGGTATTCGCCCCTCGGACAGCGCTCCGCTATCATGGTGAAGAATAGATAGAGGCTAAGTTGCTCACTGGCGTCGTGTCGAAAGTCCTCCAGCTCGCCGTCGTTCACTTTGAAGGCGACTACGGTGTTTTGAAATCCATGGTTTTCGGTGCTTGAAGAGTACGTAATTTGCATAATTCGACCTCGCTATGGCCCACTAAATTATGTAATATCGATGCTAAATTTAGCAATATCAGAGGGTCATAAATGGCTGCAGATAAGCGCAATAGATTGATATTATAGATCTATTTCGTTCGTTGGCTCCTTTGGGGCAGTGCCCAGGCGATGCCGCATGCGGATGATTTGGGGCGCGGACCACGTGGTGTAGCCTCTCGCTGTTGGAATGCCGCGTGCGGTGAGGGCTTTGGCTATCGCAGAAGGCGATTGAGTGCCCCCGGCCTGAAGCTCCGCTAGCAGAGGTGCCAGGTCATACGCTCGACGTTTGGCAAGCATCGCCTGGGCTTCTCTGCCCTTGGCTCTGGCCTTGCCGGACAGTGTGCCCCCACGATTACCCCCGAGCCGTTGACCTCTAGCCTTTGCTGCAGCGAGCGCCGCCTTGGTGCGTGACGAGATTAGCCCTGCCTCTAGCTCGGCAACTGCCGCCATCTGTTGCAACATGAACCGGCCTGTAGGTCCCTCGATCATTGGTAGGTCTGCAAACCGGACGTCAACACCTGCCTCGAGCAGTCGCGCGAGAAAGCCAACAGACCGCGTGAGGCGATCTACTTTAGCCACTACCAAAGCTGCTTGGTGCACCCGTGCCGCAGTGAGGGCTGCGTCCAGCGCCGGCCTGTTGCTACGTCTGCCACTCTCCACCTCGGTAAATTCTGCAACGACCGTAGCCGGTCCTCCACCAAGGTAGCTCGCTACGGCAGCCCTTTGCGCTTCTATGCCCAACCCCGAAGCTCCCTGCTTGCGGGTGGATACACGGTAGTAGGCTACGAACTTTCCCTTCATTGGGCTTCGATCCTTCACTTGAACTCACTCATGACAACTTAGCCAACGAGCGTTGACACCATTGTTAGTGGTGCACGAGCCGTCCGCCAACATCCGTAAGGTGAGTCAAATGGACTCAGGGAGGCGGGTCATCTAACGAACGTTTGGCAATTGGCCATGAGTCAAAACGACTCACGTCATCACCAACGCAGAACGACGGGTTGTCGATACCAGAGAAGTGGAAGAGCTAATCAGCTCAGCGGGCCGCCGCCTCATTGCGCCCCGCCAGACCCCCGCAGGGGGGACTTACGACGTTCTTGCTGTCGAGGTGGCATCTCGAATTTGCGACCCCAAGTGAATTCGACCCGGGAACGAGCACCTACCAACTGATCTCGCCTACGTCCTGCGACTGCACGTCGCGCTTCGAGTAACTTTACGGGCAAATGACAATAGGATGAGCGCGAGGGAACGGCGTGCCGTGATGGGCGCTGAAAATTACCTTGCTCCCAACCTTGGCATTAGCCGGCCCATAGAGGCTATCTTTGTGATAGAAGATCTTCTCGCCGGTTGATGCTCTTACGAAGCCTGTCGTCAATTTAACTTCGCTGATCACTCCAGATTTGCGTGGTGCGAAGTTGAAGCATAGCTCCTCGCAGGAATGCACCAAGTCCAGAGCGAGCGGCCGCAGTGTCTTGTCGTAAACAAGGCATTTTTCGACGATTGCGATGATCGAAGTTGAAAGCGGTGCGAATTGAGCTTTGCGCGTCAAGAACGTGGGCCAGACTAGTGGCTGCCTCTTCTCTACGTTCACCGGCACCATCATGCCTTCGCCAAACGGATATGAACCAGTCATCAGGCGGAATATCAAAGCCCCGAGGGACCAGATGTCAGCCTCGCAGCCCACGTGGTCGCCGGGCTTTCGGAAGATCATCTCGGGGGCCATATAGGGAAGCGCTCCCTTCACAGTTCCGGACGTTGAGCGCGTTAGGTCTCCGTTCTTCGCGATCACTTCCTCAAAAAGCTCTTCAGCGAGCGTCGCAATGCCAAAATCAGTGATTTTAACTGAAGAGAAGTCGGAGCCGACCAATATGTTGCTCGGTTTCAGATCGCGATGCGCCACTTGCGCCTGGTGTGAAGCAGCTAGGCCTTTCGAGATACGAAGTATCAGGTACGCTGCGAGATGCGGATCAATTTGAGGAACAACATCGAGTGTGGCTGCCTCCAGCGTCGTCCCGTCGATGAATTCCTCAATCAGATAGCAGGAGTTTCCAGCCTCAAAGTAGTCGAAGGTTTTAGCGACGTTGTAATTGCTTATTCGCGCTGACAAGATTGCGCTTTGCTTGAAGCGCTTGTTCGCCTGACCCGCTTGGGGAGTCTTCAGGGCGACCACTTCGCCAGTTAGCTTGTCGTTCGCCTTGTAGACGTCCTGCATGCCGCCAGACGCCACGTAAGAGATTATCTCGTACCGCGAAGCAAGTTCGGTGCCCGACGCAATCATGCCGTTACCTCGGGATTAGAAATATCAAAAGTGACGAAGGCTCGGGGCGGAGAGGAGCCAATGGTGATGACGCACGCGGATAGCATGCTCATGCCTAAGGTCACCTTTGTGTTGTTCACATAGACATCGCCAGTCAACGCCGTAATTTTGAACTCATAACCGTCGTATCGAATGGACAAGCTGCCTTGATTCTTAAAGGACAGATTCACTGATCGCTTTGCCGCGTTCAACTCGTGTGCGCCCTGCGTCTCGGTGCCGACGCGAGCGCGGTGTTTGTCCCGAAGTAGGTCGCGACCTAACAGCGCGGTAACTTCTGACATCGAAGGCCGCCCAGCGGGAGATAGATCAAGGCAAGCTTCGAGAGTCTTGGCTACCTCGGCGTTCAGATTGGGTTGGGCCGCAATGATCGACCCCGTGGGGATAGCCTTCGGCTTCTCGTTATGTGGCGGGATACCAAGAAGGGCCAGGGCTGTGCGAGCAAAAGCAAAGGTATCGATTGCGGTAGTGAAGGAAATTGTCTTTGTGCCGAACAGCTCGGGAGCCATGTAACCTACGGTGCCGGCAATACTCTTGGTCTTATCATCCTTGCCAGTCTCTCTCGCTAGACCAAAGTCAAAGATCTTGATGATCCCATTCGCATCGCGACGAATATTTTGAGGCTTGATATCGCGATGTATCACCCCTGCCGCGTGAATCTCTGAGATCCCGGTCGCAATCTGCCACAACGTCTTTTGATATTCCGCGCCCGCTGAGAATTTAAGCTGGTCTAAGTCTGTGCCAGATATGTGTTCCAGTACGAGGCATCGAATATCCTGTTGGTTCCATTTGAACGATACAACGTCTAATAGCTGTACGACGTGTTTTGAGCGTAGACGTATAAGGGCCTTTTGCTCATCCAATAGTCGCGGCAAGTCGGAAGGTTTGAGGACACGTTTGAGCATCACTTTGCGCGAGAGGTTCTTATCCTCGCACTCGTTCAGCTCGCCCATTCCTCCCCAGGACGCATTCCCGGTAGGCTCGTATCTATTAGCTATCAGCGGCATCCTCGCCCTCATCGGAAGAGATCTTGATTTCAAGTTGATCGCCCTGTGCGACCTTTTTTGACGTCTTGCTCTTCCGTTTAGTTGCGGTCTTCTGCTTGGTCGCTTGCGGGTGTTCTACTTGTTCATTGGCCGGTTGGTTCGGTGGAGAATCCGCTGTCAAGACTTTGCTTGGAGCACGTTGGAGATGGAGTTGAGAATATCCGCTCCAGACCGTAGGCAATGAACGATTTACGCGATTCAGCTTGTCCAATAGGTGCGAGACGGTAAACGCGGCGACGGATGCGTTGTCGGGGCCGCCCAGCCAGCGAGCCAGCGCGAGTAGCCTATCGGTTGCCCGTAGAGGCTCGGTGGCGCTGAGCAATAGTTTCTCGAATATCGCTTCATCAAAGTAATGCGCGCCATCAGACGTTACGAAAAATGAGTTCAAGCCGGCAGAGACTTTCTGAACATTGGGAATGAGTGATTTTCCGATGCCGATGAACTGCACAAGGCCCCGATCCGCCCCCCCGAAGGCCTCTTTCAGATTGTCGTCTACGGTCAAACGAATCAGTTTGGACCACTCGGTATCGAGCGCGTAGACGCGACTGTCGCCGACATTGGTGACAAAAATTGACTGGCTGCCCTCGATCAGAACGGCCGATAGGGTTGCGCCACCACGCCCCTGCCAAGTTCTGTATACCGTTTCGTTCGCGATATTGGTGGCGATATGAAGCTTTCGCTGTGGCTCTAACTCTGAGGCAGAGATCAGTGCAGAGAAGAAAGCGGCGATACTCACCGTGGCGCACGCTCCGCCGTCCTTCATTCCTCCCATTCCATCGCTGAGTGCAAAACAGATGAAAGGCCTTTGGCCGTCCGAAACCCGTAGGGCGGCTACACGATCTTGGTTGTCTGTTCGCAACACTCCTACATCGCTCGCGATTATGGCCTGGTCATCAAACAGCAACTGGCGCGACCGTTGGTGCGCGGTCTCGGCTATCCACTCTGCTAGGAGGGCAAGATGATCAGAAATGGTAGACTCCCGCTAGAGTTGTTGCGGAGACGATCACATCTTCCCCGCTGATTGCAATCGCTTTCGTTGGGCGCTGGCTGAGCTGTGGAATTCTAAATGATCCCCGGCGCATCGGTACCATACATAATTTCGAATAGAATCAAAAAGTTATCGCCAGGCTCTTGTTCGCGCCCACTTTTGCCCGGCGGCAAGGCCCGGCTCGCGGCGAGGATATCGCAATGCAGCGGCTACAGTGTTGGCAGTGTGCTAGGCCGAAAGACGGTGGTTGTAATGGGGGAGTTGGTCGGAGGCTTGATCTCCCGCGTGAGTTGCGAGACAGTCAAGCCGGTTGGGGCCGGAATGCGTGGTTTATTTTCTGCTGATTCGTAAGTCGGCCGCGTCGAAGGCGCCAATCGTCGATATTTGCATCGGAAATGATTCGCCAAAGAAGTTCGCCCGCGAAGGCTTATCTTTGCAGTCATCCTTAGGCGACGCGCGGCATCTGCCATGGGAAGTATCGTCCCAACAAGATCCGCCGGCAATGCGGCTAGGCTGGCGCTATAGTCACGATCAGTAGCCGCACTGCGGCAACCCAAGAGATAGAGTCCGCAGGTAGGAATGACGATACTCACTCTGACGGCGCAACAGGATCACTTGGAAAAGGTTGCCAGGACCCACGATCCTATAAAGGCTATTTCGGAATTCGTTTGGAACGGATTGGATGCCAATGCAACGAATGTCGAGGTGAGCTTCGCATTCAACCCTCTCGGTGGAATTGAATCCATCCACGTAGTGGATAACGGTGATGGGATTACACCAGCACGTGCGAACAAGGACTTTGCGAATCTCGGCGACTCTTGGAAAAAGACCGCTTCCCGCGTTCGCTCACAGCGTGCTCTGCATGGCAAGGAAGGTCGAGGCAGGCTGCGTTTCTATTCGTTGGCGCAGAAGGCTGTGTGGGATTCCACATTTTGTGTCGATAATAAGCTAGCGGATATCCGCATCGAAATTGAATCCGCAGCGCTCGGGAATGCAACGGTATCTGAACAGACGATGTCCACCCGGGAACATACAGGCACGCAGGTCATTCTGTCGAATCTGAAGGGCAGTTTTGACTGGCTTGCTTCGAGGAAGGCATTTTTGGAGATTAGTGCGGTGTTTGCCCCGTATCTCTTACGGTATCCAACAGTATCGATTTCTTACAACGGCGAAAGGATACGGCCTACCGACGCGATCTCTGCATCGTACGACTTCCCAACCGAGGCGATCGTTTGTCCCCATCGGACAGTCAAAGATTTGGCCATCTCCGTGGTTGAGTGGAATTCTCATGTTGAGAACCGCCGTATTCACCTCGGCGGCGAGAACGGGATCGTCCTTGGTTCACAGCCAGCGAACGTCGTCGCGCCAGGGTTCGAATATTCAGCCTATGCTTATTCCTCCTTTTTCCAAGAGATCGCTGATGCCCATCTGCTCGAACTGGACGATCTGACTGATCCAGACTTTTCCTACCTCCTCACCTACATCCGAGATGCGCTGTCGGACTACTTCCGCCAAAGGCAGGCCGCGCGATCCAAGGGCCTTATCGAGGACCTGAGAGCCGAAGGCGCGTACCCCTACGATGGCGAGCCGCGAGACGAGATCGAGCGGAAGGAGCGGCAAGTCTTCGAAATCGCCACCTATGCAGTTTCTTCTTATTCGAAAGATTTCACGAAGGCCGACGCTTCGCTTCGAAAGATGACGCTAACTTTCTTGAAGGAGGCGATAAGGCACAATCCCGATTCCTTGTCGACGATTTTGCGTGCCGTCGTGAACTTGCCTAAGGCGCGACAAGATGAATTCTCTTCATTGCTAGAAAAGACCCAGTTGGGAAATATTATTCTAGCTTCGAGTCTGATAGCCGAGCGTGTGGTTGCCCTTCAAGTCTTGAGAGGAATGGTTTTCGACCCCGAGTATCGGCACGGCACCAGGGAGCGCGGTGAACTAGACGTTATCATAAGGGATAATACGTGGATGTTCGGCGAGCGGTTTCACATCGCGCTTTCCGAGGTCGGACTAACACGAGTAATGGAGCGGGTCGCCCAAGAACTTGGTGTCAAAGGATCAAAGAAGACTGTCAAGAAGGCGGACGGGTCGTCGGGTCGGCTGGACAACTTCCTTGGACGGGTAGTGCCGCATCCTGACCAGACGAAACAGGAGTTTATTGTAATCGAACTGAAACGTCCGTCTCTAAAGGCCGGGCGTAAGGAGCTCGATCAGTTGGAAGATTATGTGAATGCTCTGATGGAGCAGCCTGACTACGCCCACACTGACACTCAGTGGACCTTCTTTCTCGTTACGGGAGAGTATGATTCTTCGATCGCTCCCAGAATAACGCAGAAAGATAGGCCGGTTGGGCTTTTCTTAAAGACGTCAAATTCTGAAGTGTGGGTGAAAACTTGGGCTGAACTTATCCGAGATTGTGACGCGCGACTACATTTCATCCAAGATAAATTGAGGGTGGAGGTGTCGGCGGATGAAATTGATGCAAAAATCACCGCGCTTCGTGCTTCGGTCTTGAAAGAAGATCGCACTACGACTTCAAGATTTGCGCGGCGGCCGGCCGGGGTACAGGCGGCCGACTAGTCGATTCGTCGGCGGTGCGAAGAGAGCGGGGGCTAGGGGCACTCGATCAATCCCCACTCGCATCGGATGTTTCAAACGTGGCTTTGCCTTAGAGCGGCAGTTTAACGGACTCCACGCAGGCCTTCTTCAGCCGCTTTAACTGGGCCTGCGAGTATAGCCCAAAGGTAATCCCCACCTCGCTTTCGTGGCCCATGATGTCCGCCACAACGTTTTCTCGCTGACCTGCATCCTCAGCCTTCGTGGCAAACCAGCGCCTAAAGCTGTGGAAGTTGACCTTGGACCGCCGTGCACCCGGCCTCTTGTCATGCACACCAAGCTTCTTCCGGTAGTAGGTAAACCGCTTAGAGAGGGCCATAGTCCGGTTGCCATCCCAGCCGGTGTCCTGAAAGTCTGGAAACAGGTAAGCTGCCGCATCGCGTTTGCCGATGAGCTTCGCGATCATGGGCCGTAGCGCCGAATGAATCGGAATGGTGCGAACGCCCGCAGCAGATTTACTGCGAGTGACCCGAAACATGTTGTCGCGACAATCACTGATGCGAAGTTGACCGATCTCATCGAGACGCATTCCCGAAAGGGCCGAAATCCTCATGGTGTTGGCCATATCGGCGTCTGCCGGGCCTGCAAGCAGGATACGAACCTCATCATCCGTGAACGGCCGCTCGGGGCCCATCGGACCGTCCGGGGCGATCCTGTGTGCCTTGGCCTTGGGGAGCGACTTGCGCATCCACGGGTTCGATTTCACGCCGAAGCTCTTCTCCAGCCAAGTCCAATATTGC
The DNA here is from genome assembly GCF_042257955.1 of Bradyrhizobium sp. B025. Classification (NCBI taxonomy): domain Bacteria; kingdom Pseudomonadati; phylum Pseudomonadota; class Alphaproteobacteria; order Hyphomicrobiales; family Nitrobacteraceae; genus Bradyrhizobium; species Bradyrhizobium sp. B025. The sequence continues at coordinate 3,680,494 of NZ_CP170150.1, forward strand.
CGCAAAGCGGATAGCTTCTTGTTGGCGGTCTTGAAGTGCACACCAGCCTTGACGAAGGCCTCATCGCGGAAATCGGCGGCAACTCGGTCGGTCGTGGTCTCGATGAAGAAGCCTTGGCTCGCCTTCGTGCACCAGTCCTTGAACTGTGACAGCGCCGTGCGGGCGTCGGCCTTCGTGCGCTCGCTATAGGTCGAGGCCGCAAGCCACCGTTCGATGTAGAGGTCAGCAGGGGTGACCTTTGCGGACGCCAGTTGAACAAACTCGGTGGCTTGCTTAGTCGCTGCCCGGGGTTCTTCGAAGGGGTGGTAGTCTTCCCGGACGCCGCCGGCTGCGGTGTCGATCTCCTCGGCCCGGTCCGTTATTTGATACATGAGGTCGTTGCGCCGCGCGGCGTCTGCTCGGACGAACTCCTCGCGGAGAGCCATGGCTTCCAAGAGCAGCGGGTCCTGATCCTCGGGCCCGGGTGTCCGGTGTTTGGCAATCTCGGACTTCAAATCCGCAACGGCGTTCCAGCGGGCAATGCGGGCCACCCGGAGGTCGGTGGTCTCCAGGGACTTCAGAAGCCGCTTCTTGCCAATGGCCCGCCGTAGCGTCCTGGGGACCTCAGCGACCGCGTACCAAGTCGTCCCTTCGCCCCGGGGCTGGGTTAGATAGCGCCGGTCGCCGCCACCTTTTTCCGCTCTCAGAATAACGTTCACTTGGCCTGCCCCTAACGGTGCCCCCAACGGGTCGCCCCTAACGCAGGGATAGATATAGGCCTATTTTTGCAGTATTTCCAGTGCTCTGGACCTATTGACGTAGGGTCCAGGTTCCCCAGCCAGTTCAGGCGCTTTTCCCAAGCCATGATTGACCCGCCCCGCGGCCGCGCCATTTGCGAAGCCCCGCTCGCCGTGCCGCCGCTCGCGACGGTTTGCCTCATCTGAAAGCGCATCCGCGGCGTCGGATCGCGGTGCGCTCCATCGTCCTTGGGACACACAACCCAAGGAGATCCGTGATGCCATATGTCGATGGTTTCGTGCTGGCCGTGCCGAAGGACAAGATCGAGGCCTACAAGGCGCTGGCGAAGACGGCCTGCGCAGTCTGGATGGAGCACGGCGCGCTCGATTATGTCGAATGCATCGGCGACGACGTTCCCTATGGTGAGCTGACATCGTTTCCGCGCGCGGTGATGGCGAAGGAGGATGAGCTCGTGGTGTTCTCCTGGATCGTCTATCGGGATCGGGAGACACGCGATGCGGTCAACAAGAAGGTGATGGCGGACCCTCGGCTGAAATTGGACGGCATGCCGTTCGACGGCAAGCGCATGATCTATGGCGGCTTCACGACGCTGCTGCGCGCGAGCGATGTTATCAGTTGAGTGAGGTCGAGCAGGGAGGCTCGTGGCCCGGATGGAGCGTAAGCGAAATCCGGGTCCGCTGTCCGTGCTCCAGGTCGGCAGAAGCGTGCTGTCGGGCACCGCGGCCGCGCTCGCCGAGGACCCGCAGGTGCAGAAGGCCTATCTCGGCGTCGGGTGACCCATCTCCGCCTGAAGCAGCAGCAACAGGCAACCGGCGAGCCGCCTCTCCATCTCTTTCGACGAAAGCGACAGCGGTCCGGGATCGTTGAGGATCGCGTTCACCAGCGTGCCCAGCACGACCTGGAAGCCGAACGCGATGGTGCGGGTCTTGGCGGCCTTGCGTCCCTTGCCCATTCCCTTGCCCATGGCTGGCAACAGGAGAGGGGTGGCGCGCATCGTGGTGGCTTGGGCGAGCGCCTTGAACGGCGTCCATTTGTCCGGGCGGGTGTCGTCATGCTGAAGCGCCGCGCGCAGCACGCCCTCGTGGTTGCGCATCCAGGCGATGATGCCGCCGACGATGACATGGCAGAGCTTGTCGAGGCCGGTGTCGGGTGACGGGCGCCTGATCTCGCCCAGCCGCTGCTCGCCGTCGCGCGTGGCCAGCGCCATCAGGGCGTTGAAGTAGGCTTCCTTGCTCTCGAAGCGGCTGTAGAAGGCGCCGACGGTGACGCCGACCTCGGCGCAGAGCGCCTCGATCGAGAGTTCGGCAAGGCTGCGCGCCCGCAGCATGTCGGCGCCGGCGCGCAGCAGCGCCAGCGTCGTCTCCCGGCTGCGCTTCTGGCGCGACGGGGCGACGCCCGGCAGGTCGAAATCGCGAAATCCGGGCTCTTCTGAACGTGCTCGCATCCGCGCTTGCATCCGTTTCAAATCATAATCATAATTCTGATTATAATTTAAGCGTGGTCAGACCGCGGGTCAACCGTCCGGTTCACGCAACAAGCAGGGAGGAGCAGATGAGCGCAGGCAGCGGCACGCCGTTCCGCGGCACCGTCGGCAAGACGGTTGCGGAGTCAAAACCCTGGTGGCCGCAGGCACCGAGGCCGCCAGAGGGCGCGCCGAACATCCTCATCGTGCTGTTCGACGATGTCGGCTTCTCCGATTTCGGCTGCTACGGATCGTCCATCAAGACGCCGGCCATCGATAAGCTCGCCGCGGAGGGCCTGCGCTACAGCGGCTTCCACACCACGGCGATGTGCTCGACGACGCGTGCGGCGCTGCTCACCGGGCGCAACCACCATTCGGTCGGCGTCGGCTGCCTTGCCAATTTCGATTCCGGCTATCCCGGCTATCGCGGCAAGATCGCGCGCGAGGCGGGGACGCTCGCCGAGATGCTGCGGGTGCACGGCTATCGCAACTACATGGTCGGCAAGTGGCACGTCACCCCGCTGACCGAGAGCGGCGCCACGGGCCCGTTCGACGGCTGGCCGCTCGGGCGTGGTTTTGATCGTTTCTACGGCTTCCTCGATGCCGAGACCGACCAGTATGCGCCCGAGCTCGTTTCGGACAACACGCACATTGATCCGCCGGGCACCTATGCCGACGGGTATCACCTGACCGAGGACCTGATCGACCAGTCGATCCGCTTCATCGGCGATCACGTCGCCGACCGGCCGGATATTCCCTGGCTCACCTGGGTCGCGCTGGGCGCCTGCCATGCGCCGCATCAGGCGCCCGCCGATATCATCAGGAGCTACGACGCGGCCTTCGCGCACGGCTGGGACGTCGAACGGGAGCAGCGGCTGGCGCGCCAGAGGGCGATGGGCCTCGTGCCGGCGGCAACGCGGATGCCCGCGCGCAACGACGGCGTGAAGGCCTGGGAGGAGCATACCGCGGACGAGCGCCGCGTCTTCACGCGCCTGCAAGCAGCCTTCGCCGGCATGCTCGACCATTCCGATCGGCATCTTGCCCGGCTCGTTGCGTTTCTCGAGACGGCCGGCATCCGCGACAACACTGTCATCATCGTGATGTCCGACAATGGCGCGAGCCAGGAGGGCGGGCCGCTCGGTTTCGTCAACGCGATGGGGCCGTTCAACTTCAAGCCGGAGCCAATCGCGGAGAAGCTCGCCCGCATCGACGACATCGGTGGGCCCGACACCCACAGCAATTTCCCGCATGGCTGGGCGATGGCGTCGAACACGCCGCTGCGCCGCTACAAGCAGAACACGCATGGCGGCGGCATCCGCGATCCCTTCGTCATCAATTGGCCGAAGAAGATCGCAGGCAAAGGCGAGCTGCGGCACCAGTTCGTGCACGCCTGCGACCTCACGCCGACGCTGCTGGAATTGATCGGCATCGAGCCGCCCGGCACGATCGCGGGCTGCCGGCAGATGCCGCTCGAAGGCGAGAGCTTTGCGCGCTCGATCACGGACGCGTCCGCGCCCTCAAAAAGCTCGCCGCAATATTTCGAGATGTTCGGCCATCGCGGCCTCTGGCAGGCGGGGTGGAAGGCGGTCGCCTACCATCCGCCCGGCACGCCGTTCGAGAACGACAGATGGGAGCTGTTCCATCTGGACCAGGATTTCTCCGAGACGAATGATCTCGCCACCAAGGAGCCGGAGCGTCTCGGTCGCATGATCGCGACTTGGTGGGAGGAGGCGGAGAAGCACAACGTGCTGCCGCTCGACGACCGCTTCGGGCCGCGCTTTGCGGAGAACGCTGCGCGCTTCCACGGCGCGCGTCACCATTTCGTCTTTCACGCCGGCATGGGCCACGTGCCGACCGACGTCGCGCCCGACGTGCGCAGCCGCAGCTACACGATCGAGGCGCATGTCGAGATCGACGAGGCGGTCGCCAACGGCGTGCTGATCTCGCACGGCGATGCGACCTCGGGCTACAGCCTCTACGTCAAGGACGGCCACCTCGTGCACGACCTCAACATCGGCGGCAGCCACCAGGTCGTGCAATCGAACCGCAAGGTGCCGTCAGCTGCGCGGCGGCTCGGTGTGCATGTCGAACGCCTGCTGCGCAGGGAACCGCCAGCCAAGGGCTCGCGCACTGGCGTCACCGAATACACGCTGCTGATCGACGGCGAGCCGGCGGGTACGCTCCAGACCCAGCTCGGCTTCCACACGCTGATCTCGTGGTCCGGCCTCGACATCGGCCGCGACCGCGGCAGCCCGGTGTCGCATTACGAAGCGCCGTTCGAGTTCGAGGGCCGGCTGCTGCGCGTCACCGTCACCATGCACAACGACCAGAAGCTCGACGGTGATGCCGTCGGCAACGCGCAGATGGCGCGGCAGTAGGGGCGAGCTTGCGGCTGCGAGAGAGCTCGGCCTTCATGGATGGCCGCAGGAAAGCTCTCGCGGTGGGCAGCGAGAAAGTAGACCGTTACTTGATCTTGTCGTAGGCGGCCGCGAAATCGCCCAGCGGCATCGGGATCGCGATCGTCTCCTTGGCCATGTTCTGGAAGGAGACCTTCAGCTGCTTGCCCGACCGCAAGGCTGCGAGCAGGTCCGCCGCGATCGGCGTCGAGGCGTAGCAGCCGCGGTTCTCGCAGGTCTGGATCTGGAGGTCGACCGTCTTGCCCTCGTCGACCTGGAGCTTGGCGCCGATCGGAAGGTTGAGGCCGAGCGGCAGTTGCAGCAGTGCCACCGGCGTGCGGGTGTCGGGCGCGATGCGGATGTTGATCAGGACGATGGTCTGGCCGGTCTTGGTCAGCACCGCGTTCTGCTCCATCGCGCATTCGAGCGGCGCATCGCGGCTGACGCTGGTGCAGCGCACGACCCAGCCGGCCTGCTGCGCGCCGTCAGCCTGCGGCTGTGTCGGCGCCGGCGCGGGCTGTGCGGCCGGGGCAGGAGCCGCGTTCTTCTTGGCGCTCTGCTGGGCATACGCGGCACCGGTCGACAACAGGAGGCCGGCGGCAAGGGCGACAAGTCTGGATTGCATGGGCATGGCGAGACTGCGTTGGCGTGAACCGGAAGCCTCGCTGTAGCGTCGCGGGAGCGGCGGCGCAAGCTTACTCGGCGGCCTGCTTGACGGTGCCGCGCGCGGGTGCCTCGTGGCCTTCGCCGTCATCCGAACGGCCCCAGCCCGAGAACCAATTGTTGAGCTCGTCGAGATAGAGATAGACCACCGGGGTGGTGAACAGCGTCAGCGCCTGGCTGACGATCAGCCCGCCGACCATGGCGTAGCCGAGCGGCTGGCGGATCTCGGCGCCGGTGCCGTGGCCGAGCATCAGCGGCACGCCGCCGAGCAGTGCCGCCATCGTCGTCATCATGATCGGGCGGAAGCGCAGCAGCGCAGCCTGGCGGATCGATTCCGCCGGCGTCTTGTGCTCGTCGCGTTCGGCGGCGATGGCGAAGTCGACCATCATGATGCCGTTCTTCTTCACGATGCCGATCAGGAGGATGATTCCGATCAATGCAATGAGGCTGAAGTCGAAACCGGACGCCATCAGGATCAGGAGCGCACCGACGCCGGCCGAGGGCAGGGTCGACAGGATCGTGATCGGATGGATGTAGCTCTCGTAGAGGATGCCGAGGATCAGATAGACCACGACGAGCGCGGCGAGGATCAGCAGCGGCACGGTGCCGAGCGACTGCTGGAACGCCTGCGCAGTGCCTTGGAAGCTCGAGTTCAGCGTCGGCGGCGCGCCGAGATCGGCCATCGCTTTCTGCACGGCTTCGGTGGCCTGGCCGAGCGCGACGCCCTGGGCGAGGTTGAAGCTGATGGTGATCGCCGGGAACTGGCCCTGGTGGCTGATCGAGAGCGGGCGGACCGGATCGGTGGTCCAGGTCGCGAAGGTCGACAGCGGCACCTGGTCGCCGGTCAAAGGCGATTTCAGATAGAGCTTGTTCAGGCTCTCGAGACTGCCCTGCATCTCCGGCAGAATCTCGAGGATCACCTTGTAGGTGTTGAGCTGGGTGAAATACTGCGTGACCTGGCGCTGTCCGAAGGCGTCGTACAGCGTGTCGTCGATCAGCTGCGGCTGGATGCCGTAGCGTGAGGCGGTGTCGCGGTTGATCTTGAGCTGGACCGTGGTGCCCTGCGTCTGCTGGTCGGTCGCGACGTCGCGCAGCTCCGGCAGCGTCTGCATCTTGGCGAGGATCTTCGGTGCCCAGTCGTTGAGCTCGCCGAGATCGGCATCCTGCAGGGTGAACTCGAACTGCGTGCGCGTCGGCCGGCCGCCGAGCCGGACGTCCTGGGCCGCCTGCATGTAGAGGCGGGCGCCTTCGACCTTGTCGAACTGCGGACGCAGTCGCGCGATGATCTGCTGGGCCGATGCCTCGCGCTGGTTGCGAGGTTTCAGCGTGATGAACAGGTTGCCGTTGTTGCCGGCGCGGCCGCTGCCGCCGATCGACATGGCAACGCTGGCAACGTCGGGATCGGCCAGGATGATCTTGCCCAGTTGCTCCTGGCGTCTCACCATCTCCTTGAACGAGATGTCCTGCGAGGCTTCGGAGGTCGCCGTGATGAGGCCGACATCCTGCTGCGGGAAGAAGCCCTTCGGGATCAGGACGAACAGGTAGATCGACAGGCCAAGCGTGGCGAAGAAGATCGTGAGCGTGGTACGGCGCCAGGCCAGGGCATGATCGAGGATGTATTCGTAGCCCCGCAGCATCCCGTCAAAGGCGCGCTCGCTCCATTGGTAGAACTTGCCGTGGGTCACCTCGCCATGGGCGCGCAGGAAGCGCGAGGCCATCATCGGCGTCAGCGTCAGCGACACGAACATCGAGACGAAGATGGTCATCGCCAGCACGACGGCGAACTCGCGGAACAGACGGCCGATGATGCCGCCCATCAGCAGCAGCGGGATCAGCACCGCGACCAGCGAGATGCTGATCGAGACGATCGTGAAGCCGATTTCCTTCGAACCCTTGAAGGCGGCCGCCATCGGCGATTCGCCTTCCTCGATGTAGCGGGTGATGTTCTCGAGCATCACGATGGCGTCGTCGACAACAAATCCGACTGCGATCGTGAGTGCCATCAGCGACAGATTGTCGAGTGAATAGCCGACGACCCACATCAGGGCGCACGCGCCCAATAGCGCCAGTGGAACCGTGATGGTGGGAATGACGGTCGCCCAGAAGCTGCGCAGGAAGATGAAGATGACCATGACCACGAGGGCGATGGTCAGCAGCAGTGTGAACTGCACGTCCTCGACTGCGGCGCGGATGGTCGTGGTGCGGTCGCTGATGAGCTCGATCTTGATCGCGGGCGGAATCGCCGCCACGAGGCGGGGCAAGGTCGCCTTGATCTTGTCGACGGTCTCGATGACGTTGGCGCCTGGCTGCTTGAATATCACCAGGAACACGCCGCGCTTGCCGTTGGCCCAGGCCGCCTGCTTGGCATCTTCGGCGCCGCTGACCGCCTGGCCGATGTCGCGGATCCGCAACGGACCGCCGTTGCGATAGGCGATGATGACGTCGTTCCAGTCCTTGGACTGGGTGAGCTGATCGTTGGCGTAGATCGTGTAGGCGCGCTTGTCGCCGTCGATATTGCCCTTGGGGCTGTCGACCGTGGTGATCGCGATCTGGCTGCGCACGTCCTCCATCGATAGGCCCTTGGCGACGAGTTTCGCCGGATCGACCTGAATGCGGATGGACGGCTTCTGCTGGCCGCCGATGAACACCTGCGCGACGCCGGAAAGCTGGCTGATCTGTTGGGCGAGCTGGGCGTCGACTGCGTCACTGACGCTGGTCAGAGGCAGCGTCTCCGAGGTCGCCGACAGCAGCAGGATCGGCGCGTCGGCCGGGTTGACCTTGCGATAGGTCGGCGGCGAGGGAAGATTCTTCGGCAGTTGGCCACTGGCGGCGTTGATGGCGCCCTGCACGTCATTGGCCGCGCCGTCGATGCTGCGGTTAAGGTCGAACTGGATGGTGATCGACGCGGTGCCCAGATAGCTCGTCGAGGTCATCTGGGCGATGCCGGGGATCTGGGCGAACTGGCGCTCCAGCGGCTGCGCCACCGACGAGGCCATGGTTTCGGGGCTGCCGCCCGGCAGGTTGGCGGTGATCTGGATGGTCGGAAAGTCCACCTGCGGCAGCGGCGCGACCGGGAGCAGGGGATAGGCGACGAGACCGACAAAGAGAATGCCCGCCATCAGCAGCGAGGTGCCGATGGGATAACGGATGAAAGGTGCCGAAATCCCGCCCGCGTTCATTCCTGTCGAACCTTGTTCTGGGCCGGATCCGAACTCGCCACCGCCGTCGAGACGAGGCTTCCGGGCTGCACCTTGAACTGGCCACCGGTGATCACCTGCTGCCCCGGCGCGAGGCCTTCGTCGACGACCGAACGTCCGTCGATCGCGTAGCTGACCTTGACCTTGTGCACTTCGGCCTTGTTGTCCTGATTGACGGTATAGGCGTAAAGGCCGTTGGTCGAATGCTGGACCGCATCATCCGGGACCACCGTCGCGTCCTTCAGCGTCCGCACCAGAAGCCGCGTCGAGACCGACTGTCCCGGCCACAGCGTGTGGTCCTTGTTGTCGAACACCGCCTTGAGCCGGATCGTCCCGCTGGTCGTGTCGACCTGGTTGTTGATGACGGCGAGCTTGCCCTCGGCCAGTGTCTTCTTGCCGTCGGTGGTGAACGCGATCACCTTGAGTGCCCCGGCCTTCTGGCCCTCGCTGATATAGGCGAGCTGATCTTCAGGCGCGGTGAAGATCACCGAGATCGGCTCGACCTGCGAGATCGTGACGATACCCGTCTGCGTCGAGGCGTTGACGATGTTGCCGACGTCGACCTGGCGCAGGCCGGCGACGCCGGTGATCGGCGCCTTGATCTGGGTGTAGTCGAGCTGGGTCTGGGCATTGGAGATCGCGGCGTCGTCGGCGGCGATCTGGGCGGTGAGCTGGGCGACAGTGGAGCGCTGGGTGTCGACCCGCTGCGCGGTGGCGAATTCGCCGAGCTTCATGGCGCGCTGGAGCTCGAGATTGGCGTTCGCCAGATTTGCCTCGTCCTGCGCCTTCTTGGCCTTGGCCTGGTCGAGCGCGGCTTGATAGGGACGGGGATCGATCGAGACCAGAAGCTCGCCCTCTTTGACGATCTGGCCTTCGGTAAAGGCGATCCTGTCGATCTGGCCGTCAACCCGGGGCCGGACCTGGACGGTGTTGAAACCCTGAACCGTGCCGAGACCGGTCAGGTAGACCGGGAAATCGACCTTCTGGACCGGCGCAACGCTCACGGGAACGGCGGGGGCGCGGGGCGGACCTTTTTGTGCCGTCTGGGTTTTTCCGGCATTCGGCGAGCCGAATTTCTGCCAACCATAGTAACCCGCGGAGGCCACGGCCGCGATGATCAGAATCCAGAGGATCGGCCGTGTTTTTTTCATATCGGCTCGTGTCGGCTCTTGTGCCCTCATTTACGAATTGTGGGGCAATCATTGGGTTCCAAGGCGCTTGTATAATACACGCCAAGTTCCAGTGTAAACAGCACTATCGATCGGGAATCCTAAACAATTGGAAAGCTTTGCACGGCTTAGGCAACTCGCTGGCGCGCCGGTGTGCAGTGCTGCATTTTCCCGCCGCGAGCGATCAGCGTGCAAAAATGAGGCAATGCCCGTAGCCGGTGTGGGTGGCCGCGGCGAGTTGGGAACGAGGCTGGCGCAACACCCGGGCAGGAGCGTCGGGATGTGCGCGTTCCGAGAACGGTTCTAAATCGCGCGGGCGGTGTTTCGGTTGTCAGGAAAATCGGCATCGTTCATATCGGCGCGCCACAACGGGAGCGCAGGATGGACGAATTGAACGGCAAGCTGATCGCGTGCCAGATTCTGATCACGGGATTGATCGCCCGCGTCGCCAACGAGCAGCGCGACCCCTTGCGCTTCCTCACCGACTTCCGCGACGAGATCAAGGCGGTGGTGAAGGGAGTCAACATCGCCGGCATGGACAACACCGATCGTGTGCGTGCCGTCGCGCAGAAGACTGTCGACGAATTGTTCTCGCTGATGAAGCCGCCGAGCAGCGATTGACGCTGCGCACGCGATCGTTGATTTCGCGGCTTTTTTCGCGCTCGTTTTAGAACGACTCCAATCTCACTTTAGAACCGTTTGAAACTGTAGATTAGAATCGTTTTGATCTGGACTTATTCAAGCGTTCTCGCGGCTTGCCCGCATTGACCCACTATTTTGCCGTCGATACCAACAGCCCAATCGCTCATCGAAGTGAATGAGCGGACATGAAGATGGGGCGTGTTGTAATGGGGCAGGTGGTCGCACCGAAGTCGTTGCGTTCGGTCGCAGCATTCGATCTGGCGTATGAAAAGTCCGCGGGCATTTCCGGCAAGAAGGTCTCGGCAGTCGCAAGCCTGATCGCGGCGGCGTCGGTGTCGAGCGGCGCAGAGGCGCAGCAGTCGAACCTGCCGCCGGTGACGGTCGATGCTCCGGTCCAGCGTCCGCGCCCGACGGCCTCGAAGCCCACGCCGGATCAGGTCCGCGCCCGCAACGCGCTTCGCCGCGCCGCGCAGCGCCAGCAGGCCCAGCAGGCTGCTCCGGCGACGCCCTCCGGACCCGCCGACGCGGATCCCTATGCCGATCCGGCCGCGCCCTACAAGGTCGATCACGTGCAGGCCGGGGGCAAGTTTCCGGAGAAATTGGTCGATACGCCTAAGTCGATCACGGTTCTCAGCAAGGAAGTGCTTGAGGACAAGAACGCCACGACGCTGAAGCAGGCGATTCTCAGCACGGCTGGCGTGACGCTCGGGTCGGGCGAGGGCGGCAATGCATTCGGTGACCGCTTCTTCATCCGCGGCTTCGACGCGCGCAACGACATCTTCATCGATGGCGTGCGCGATTCCGGCGTCAGTGTGCGCGAGAACTTCTTCACCGAGCAGGTCGAGATCCTGCGCGGTCCCGGCTCGACCTTCTCCGGCCGCGGTGTCGCCGGTGGTGCGATCAACATCGTCACCAAGCAGGCGACGACGGCAAAGAGCTTCTACAACATGGACACCACGTTTGGCACCGACCAGACCAAGCGTGTCACACTCGACGTCAATCAGGTGATCGACCCGACGCTCGCCGTCCGCGTCGGCGGCCTGTTCCAGGATGCCAATGTCGCCGGCCGCGACTACGTCACCGACAATCGAAACGGCGCCTTCGTCGCAACGACCTGGACGCCGACCGATACGGTCAAGGTCACCGGCAACTACATTCACACCGAGCTGACCGGCCGCCCGGATTTTGGCGTGCCATATTATCGGCCCAGCACGACGTCGACTGCCGGCGGTCCGTTTCCGGACTTCGGCGCCAATCGCAATAACTGGTACGGCTTCGTCAACCGTGACTTCTTCCGGACCGGCCAGGACATCGGCACGATCAACGCGGAAGTGCAGATCACGCCCGATCTGATGATCAGCAACAAGATCCGCGCGTCCCGCTCGACGCAGAATTACATCGGTACGCTTCCTGAAGCGCCGAAGCTTGTCGATCCGCTCTCGGCCTCGACGCTGAGTGCAAATCCGCAGAGCCGATTCCAGGTCACGGACGTGTTCGCCAACCAGACCGAGGCAACTTACAAGTTCAACGACGATGTAGGCTTCAGGCACACCTTGCTCGGCGGTGTCGAGTATGATCGCGAGAGATCGTCGATCGACAGTTATACCGGCCTCAGCTCGGAGCTGACGACCGGCACGCCCTTCAGCGGCAGCGGATCGAAGACCGACGTCAGCGTATTCGCTCCGCAATATACCAATCTTCCCTTCGGGATTCCGAGCCTCACCGGAAGTCCCACCAAGATCGGCATCGACACCGTCAGCGGCTACGTCATGGATAGCGCAAACTATCGTGACTTGGTGATCCTGAACGGCGGGTTCCGCTATGATGACTACAGCATCAACACGCGGAAGCTCGGCAGTCCTGGCCAGCAATCGGCGGAGTTTCTAATTCCGAACTTCAACCTCGGCCTGACGTTGAAGCCGGCACCGAACGGCAGTGTCTATGTGGCGTATGCGACCTCGGCGAACCCGGTTGGTGCCGAATTCGACGGCACCAGCACAGCCTATGGCGGCCTCAACCCGAACCTTCCTGGCGGCAATACGCAGATATTCGGGCCCGAGAAGAACAAGGCCATCGAACTCGGCACCAAGTGGGAGCTGTTCGATCGTCATCTGCTTCTGACCGCAGCGTTGTTCCAGACGACGAAAGAGAACGCACGCGAGTCGCAGAACGTGGGCAGTGCGGCCGCTGCAGCTCCTTTGGGATGCGTCTATCCGACCGGAACGACTGGCAATATATCGTGTATCACCGCCGGAGCAGCCTACCGCATCCGCGGCATCGATCTCGGCGTCGGCGGCAAGATCACCGACAAGTGGAGCGTGTTTGGCGGTCTCGTGCTGATGCAGTCGGAAGTGACGCAGTCGCTGGCGCCGTCGGCCAACAAGGCGCTGTATCCGACCAATGTCGGGCGTCCGCTCGCCAACATCGCGCATGAGTCCTTCAGCTTGCTGACGAAGTACCAGCTCACCGACGTCTGGGAACTGGGTGGGCAGGCGGTCTACCGTTCGAAGATTTACGGCGGCACTTTGCTCGCGGCCAACCAGGGCACGTCGATTCCGAGCTATTGGCGTTTCGACATGTTCGCGGAGGCCAAGATCAACAAGAACTGGCAGGTCAAGCTGTTCGTGAACAACATCTTCGACAAGCGCTACTACGACGCGTTGTACCAGAGCGCGGCACCGTTCGTGCTGGAGGCACCGGGCCGTGCCGCCTATGTGGTGCTCTCGGCGCGCTACTGATGGAGCGATAATCAGTTTCATGCTGACATGCATCGAAAACGTTCTCAGCAAGGATGATGTGGCGGATTTCCGCCGCATCATGGACGCCAGCGCATGGGAGGACGGCCGCTCCACTGCCGGCTCGCAGTCGGCCATGGTCAAGCGCAACGAGCAATTGCCGCCGGACAGCGAGGTCGCGCGCAAGCTCGGCAACCGCATCATCTCGGCGCTGACGTCGAACCCGCGCTTCATCGCGGCGGCGATCCCGCTTCAGATCTTCCCGCCGCTGTTCAACCGCTATGCGGCGAGCAGCGGTCACCATTTCGGCCTGCATGTCGACAATGCGATCCGCGGCGACCGCCTGACCGGCCTTCGCATCCGCACAGACCTGTCGGTCACGCTGTTCCTCGCCGAGCCGGACGAGTATGACGGTGGCGAACTTGTGATCGAGGACACCTACGGCTCGCACGAAGTCAAGTTGCCAGCCGGCGACTGCGTGCTCTATCCCTCGACCAGCCTGCATCTGGTGACGCCGGTGACCCGGGGAGCGCGGGTTGCATCTTTCTTCTGGCTTCAGAGCATGATACGGGACGATCAAGCCCGGAGCATGATCTTTGACCTCGACACCGCGATACAGGCGCTGGTGGAACGGCTCGGGCGTGACGATCCCGAAACGGTCAAATTGACGGGTATCTATCACAACCTCATTCGCTACTGGGCCGAAGTATGAAGATCATGTCCTTCCAAGCAAGCCGTGCCGCAGCCTTGATGCTGGCGGCCGCTTGGCTCGCATCTCCGGTTTCTGCCCAGACACAGACCCCGCCTGCGGCCCCGGCACAGTCTACGGCCCGGCCGGCACCGGTCAGCCCGGTCCCAGCGGCACCATCGACGACCGCGCCTGCCGCCCCGGCGCCTGCGGCCTCGACGGCGACCGCTCCCGCGGCACCGACGGCATCCCCCGCAGCCATCGCTCCGGCGACTGCGAAGCCCGACGCCGCGTCCGCTACCGCGCCGGCCATGAAGGAGTTGTCGCCCTGGGTGATGTTCATGTCGGCGGACGTCATTGTGAAGGCGGTGATGATCGGGCTCGCCTTCGCATCGCTGATGACCTGGACCGTCCTCATCGCCAAGTCCATCGAGCTGTCGGTCGCGTCCGGCAGGCTTCGTTCGGCGCTGAAGAAGATCTCGGAGGCACGGTCGCTCGCGGAAGCGCAGATGGCGCTCGGCACCAAGGAGGGCATCCTGCCGTCCTTCCTAGCGGCAGCGCTACGCGAGGCGCGGATGTCGGCCGGCCTGTCCAGCGATGCCGGCATCAAGGAGCGCGCGGCCTCGAGCTTTTCCGAGATCGTGCGCGCGGAGGCGCGGCGCATCCGCATCGGCATGGGCGTGCTCGCGACCATCGGCTCCACGTCGCCCTTCGTCGGCCTGTTCGGCACGGTCTGGGGCATCATGAACAGCTTCATCGGCATCTCGAAGTCGCAGACCACGAACCTCGCCGTGGTCGCGCCCGGCATCGCCGAGGCGCTGCTCGCCACCGCGATCGGCCTCGTCGCCGCGATCCCTGCGGTCATCATCTACAATCACTTCTCGCGCGTGACGAAGAGCTATCTCGAGCTCGTCAGCCGCGCCTCGGGCGCGGCGGGGCGGCTGCTCTCGCGCGATCTCGACCGCAGCCACGGCAGCGTGCATTCGCGCGCGGCGGAGTGAACCATGGCCGTTTCGCTCGCAGACAACGAAGACGACGACGACTTCTCGGAAACGCATGACATCAACGTCACACCGTTCATCGACGTCATCCTGGTGCTGCTGATCATCTTCATGGTCGCAGCCCCGCTCTCGACGGTCGATCTGCCGATCGATTTGCCGACGTCGAGCTCGACGCCGCAGAAGAAGCCGGACAAGCCGACCTATCTCAGCATCAAGCGCGATCTGACGCTCGCCATCGGAGAGGATTCCGTCCACCGCGCCGAGCTGATCGGCACGCTCGACGGGCTGTCCGACATGAGCAAGGACAAGTACGTCTTCCTGCGTGCCGATCGCTCCGTGCCCTATGGCGAGTTGATGGGCGTCATGGAGCTGCTGCGCTCCGGCGGCTACACGCGGGTGAAGCTGGTTGCGCTCGAAGGCCCGCCCACGGCGGCGGGATCGGCCGCCGCTGGCGCGGCGCAGCCATAGGGGGCGTCATGTCCGACGTCGAACTCGAACCCAGACCAGCCCGGCGGCTTTGGATTTTGGCGGCGGTTGCGGCGCTCGCGCTCCATTTGGGCGGGGCCGCGCTGGCGCTCGCGAACCTGCGGGCCGACGATGGCGACGAGGGGCTGGGCGCTGCGGGAGCGGAGTTCGCGGTCGAGATGACGTCGCCGCCGGTTCAGGAGTCCGACAGGGCACCCGGGCCGACGGACTCTGAGGAGCAGGAAGAGCGCCCGGCGCTGCCCGAGCAGAAGGCCGAGGTCAAGGAGACGGATCTTCCACAGGATCGGCCGCAACAGGCCGAGGATCCCGATCGCCTCGTCACCGAGAACAAGCCGAAGAAGGAGCAGGACGACGATCCGAAGGTGGCCGCCGTCGAAACGCCGGCCATGGAGGCATCGCAGAAGTCGGTCGCCATGGAGCGCCAAACCTTTGAAGACGCCACGCGCGAGGCCGAGAAGGCGATGGCGCCGGTTCTCGGCATCGGCAAGGACATCCTGAAGCTGACGGCCGACTGGAACCGCAAGATCAGCGCGCACCTATCTGCGCACAAGGTCAACCCGGAGGGCAAGGAGCCCAATAACCAGACGGTAAAGGTGAGCTTCGCGCTCAACCGACGGGGGAACGTGATCTCGGTTGACGTCGTGGAGTCGTCCGGAGATGCGGCTTACGATGCCGCCGCGATCTCCATGGTCCACAAATCCGATCCTTTCCCGACACCGCCCGCCGCGCTGACCGAGGACCGGATCGAGCGCACGGTCCCCATCATCTTCAAGCCGCCGGACGAGAAGAAAAAGAAGAAGACGGCTCAGCGCCAGTAGAGCCGGATTCCGACATAGACCACGACCAGGCAGGCGAAGATCAGCGCCACCGGAAGCGGTCGCTTCTGGGTTCCACCGAGTGTCGTCGCCCCGAAGGCGGCAGACCTCTTCGGCTTCGGTGCCGGACGGCGGAAAGCGGTAACATTGTCCGCCGCCGTTTCAGGCGGGCGGGTGCGGACGTCGGGCGGGGTTCCGGCGCCGCCCATCTCGGCATAATAGGCCCGGTAGATCGCGCCGATGGTGGCTTCGGTAGCCTCGCCCTCGCTCATCTGCGCCAGCAGGTTCTTGTAGCTCGCGAGGAACTCCTGGGCTTCCGGCGGCAGCGCGGACGACCCGTTGAGCTTGGCCATCATCTTCCAGGTGGCAAAATCGGCGCGGGCTCGGGTGTCGGCGCGTCGCGCGATCAGCATATCGGCAGCTTTGACCAAGTCGGCCTCTGGCCCTTCGGCTTGTGTTCGGGTGTCGTAGTTCAACTACGCGTTGCCGGTCAGGAAGAGAACAGCCTGAATCACATAACCGGTCAACGTTCGCAGTATTGCTGAAATAACATCAAGATTTAGACCGAACTGCGAGCCCGCAAGCGGCAGCAGGATCAACAGGCCGATCAGGATCAGCATACCGAACGGCTCCAGCCGGGCCAGCGGCAGGGCGAGCGGCCGCGGCAGCAGCCCGACCGCGACGCGCCCGCCGTCGAGCGGCGGGATCGGCATCATGTTGAAGACGGCCAGGACGGCGTTAATCAGCAGCGCATTCTTGAGATTGTCGAAGATCCACTGCGCGGACCCCGCCGGCGCCAAGGGCAGGGCGTGGAGAGTGAGAGCCGCCGCCAGCGCCAGCAGGATGTTGGTCGCGGGCCCGGCCAGCGCCACCCAGACCATGTCGAGCCTGGGGTTGTTGAGCTTGCGGAAATTCACCGGCACCGGCTTGGCGTAGCCGAACAGGAACGGCGAATGCGCAAACAGCAGCATTGCCGGCAGGATCAGGGTACCGAAAGGGTCGATGTGGCGGAGCGGGTTGAAGCTGACGCGGCCGAGCTGCCAGGCCGTGTTGTCGCCGAGCCGATGCGCGACGAAGGCGTGCGCCGCCTCGTGGAAGGTGATGGCGAGCACCAGCGGCAGCACCCACACCGAAAGGTCATAAAAGGAAATGTTCACGGCTCGTCCGTCCCGGTTTGCCTGCGGCCTTGCAGCCGTCCCAGCCAACCCGGCGGTGCAGCAACGCTTCAGCTCAAGATAGGGTGGCCGGTTCCGAAATACCACGCCGCAAATGACCGGCGGACCGTCCCCGCCGTGCAGTCGTGCAAATTCATGCAGGAATCGTCGTCTGATATTGTATCAGGCCGTCGTCGAGCTTCAGCCAGGCGAGCTTTTCCGACACCCAGATGTGCTCGGTCGGCGCGAAGGCGTTGCGGTCGTCGAAGGTGGCGAGTGCTACACCGGCCAGCGTGCCGTTGCGTCGCCAGGCGAACAGGCGTGTGCCGCAGCGCTTGCAGAACACGCGGTCGATGTTCTCGGACGAGGCATAGCGCTCGGTCTCGCCCTCGACGGTCAGCGCACGCTGGTCGAATTGTGCGCGGGCGAAGTAGGGCGAGCCCATCGCCTTCTGGCACAAGCGGCAATGGCAGATGCGGACGTTGAGCGGCTCGCCCTCCGCCTTGAACCGCACCGCGCCGCACAGGCATCCACCTTCCCGGATCATGTCAGGCCACCCGCCATTCGCCGACCTGGCGCGCCATGCTCCAGTTGAGATTGTCGAGATCGCCATCCATGTTGGAATTCCCGCGCCTTGTGTTGGTGAAGGCTGCCCAGCAGAAGCCGCCATGGGTGCGCACGGCAATCGTGCTCGTGCCCGGCAGGCTGCCATTGTGCCACCAATTGTCTGACTTGTTGACACAGAAACCCTTGGCATAGTCCGGGCTGTAGCTGGGCGCGGTGGTCATGATCTCTATGGTGCGCGGCCGCAGGATGTTCGCGGGTCTCGTGTAACCGTCGACATGCATCAGGAACTGCACGAGATCCGCCGGCGTCGCGATCCAGCCGCCATGGGAATCCATCCGCCTCACTTTCATGTCGTAGGGATTTTCGCCCTGGCCGTAATAAGCGACCTCGCCGGTCTGGCGCTGCTCGCGCGTGTTGCCCGCGATGGTCATGTCGGTGACGCCGCAGCGCGCGAGCACATCGGTGCGGACGTGCTCGGCATAGGGCTGGCCGGTGAGCTTCTCGATCACGCGCCCGAGCACGCAATAGCCGAAATTGGAGTAGGCGTAGTGCTGGCCCGGCGGGCGGTCGAGCGGCCGGTTGGCCAGCGTCCAGGCGATCAGCTCGGCATGATCCATCCGCGGATGGGTGAACATGGGATCGCGGTTGTCGTTGCTCCAGCCGCCGGCGGTGTGGGTCAGCAGATGCTCGAGCGTGATCTGGTCGATGCCGGCGGAATAGGGCGGCTGTCCGTAATCGGTGCCGAGCAACGCGCCCGGGCCGAACACGCGATCCGCCAGCTTGAGGCGGTTCTCCTCGATCAGGCGGAAGATCGTGACTGAGGTGATCATCTTGCTGACGCTGGCGATCCGGAACAGATGCCGCGGTGTTACGGCCTCGTTCCGCTCGATATCGGCAACACCGAAGGCGTCCTCATGGACAACAGTGCCGGCATAGCCGATAGCAACGGAGAGTGCCGGCACGCCGTACTTGTCCATGAAGCTGTGCGCGAGCCGTGCCATGGCGCCGCGCTCGGCGGGTGAGGGCGGGCGGATGTTCGGCGGGTTGGGCGAGAGTTGCGCGAACGTCGTCGACGACAGCAGCGGCAGCGCGCCTGCGCCCGCTGCGAGCTTCACGAAATCCCGACGCCCAAAATCCCGACAACCAAGCCGCATGGTCCGCCCCTTCCAGGGGCGGCCAATGCTTCAGTAGGTCGCCCGTCCACCGGAAATATCAAACACCGCGCCGGTGGAGAAGGCACAATCTTCGGATGCGAGCCAGCTCACCATCGCGGCGAGCTCTTCCACCTGCACGAAGCGCGCTTTCGGGATCTTCGACAGCATGAAGTCGATATGCTGCTGCGTCATCTGGTCGAAGATCGCGGTCTTCGCCGCCGCCGGCGTCACCGCATTGACGAGGATGTCGTGCGCGGCGAGCTCCTTGCCGAGCGACTTCGTCAGCGCGATCAGGCCGGCCTTGGACGCCGAATAGTGCGAGGCGTTCGGATTGCCTTCCTTGCCGGCGATCGAGGCGATGTTCACGATCCGCCCGTATTTCTGCTTGAGCATTTCCGGCACGATCGCCTTGCAGCAGATGAAGGGGCCGTCGAGGTTGATGCGCAGCACCTTGCGCCATTCCTCGAGGTCAGTCTCCCAGACCGGCTTGTTGACGCCTGCGATGCCGGCATTGTTGACCAGGATGTCGATCTTGCCGAAGGCGGCCAGCGTCGCATCGCGGGCCTGCTCGACGGCTGCGGTGTCGGTGACGTCGACCTTGAACACCTTGGTCTCGCCGCCGATCTCCTTTGCCGTCTTCTCGGCCAGCGCGGCGTCGAAATCCCAGATCGCGACCTTGGCGCCGGAGGCGGCGAAGCGCTGAACGATGGCGCGGCCAAAGCCCTGTGCGCCGCCGGTGACGATGGCGACGCGGCCGTTGAGGTCGATCTTGTTCATCGAAAAATCCCTCTATCTGTCCCTCACGGTGAGGAGCGCGCGCTTGGCGCGCGTCTCGACCCATGGAGCCCGTGGCCCGTCCCTCGAGACGGCGCTTGTCGCGCCTCCTCGGGACGAGACGTGATCAGAGCATGTAGCCGCCGTCGACGACGAGGTCGACGCCGGTGGTGAACGCGCTCTCGTCGCTGCCGAGATAGACCGCCATGGAGGCGATCTCGTCGGCGGTGCCGAGCCGGCCCATCTTCTGGCGGGAGATGAACATCTCCTTGCCCTGCGGTCCTTGCGCGGCGGCGCGGTCGAGCATCGAGGGCGTCTCAACGGTGCCCGGGCAGATGCTGTTGCAGCGGATGCCCTTGGTGATGAAGTCGAGCGCGACCGCGCGGGTCAGCAGCGACACCGCAGCCTTCGACGCGCTATAGACATAGCGGTTGGCGGGCGGCCGCAGCGCGGCGCAGGACGAGATGTTGACGATGCTGCCACCGCCGCCCGCGAGCATGTCCGGCAGGAAGGCCCTGATGGTCCGGTGCATCGACTTGACGTTGAGGTCGAACGAAAAGTCGAAATCCTCTTCCGAGCATTCCAGGATGGTGCCGTGGTGCACGAAGCCGGCCGCATTGAGCAGGATGTCGATCTTGCCGACTCGTTTTGCAAAAGCATTGACGTCGGCGGTGTTGCGCACGTCGAGCTTTGCGGTTTCGGCGATGCCTTCCTTGGCAAGGCCCGCGATGCCGCTCTCGTTGATGTCGGTCGCGATCACGGTCGCGCCTTCACGCGCGAATGCGATGGCGCATGCGCGCCCGATGCCTGCTGCCGCAGCCGTGATTACGGCGCGCTTTCCCTTGAGGCGGTCTGCCATTTTTTTGTTCTCCTTTGAATTTTTTGTCGTCATTCCGGGGCGCGCCTCTTGGCGCGAACCCGGAATCCATCGGGCCACAGCGTCGGTTGATCAATGGATTCCGGGCTCGCGACTTCGTCGCGCCCCGGAATGACAGTGTCAGTGATTATCCCGCGCCACTCCAAAGGTGCCGGCGACGTTCTGGTAGCGCGTGGCGAGCTCCATGCAGGCGCCGGTCGACTGCTGGCCGACGGTGTTGCGGTAGATCTCCTGCCACGGCGTCTGGTTCGGCGGATGCTTGAAGCCGCCATTGGCCTTGAGCTCGGCGTGGCGCTTCTTCAGCTCGTCGTCCGAGATCAGGATGTTGGCGCTGCCCTTGTTGAGGTCGATGCGGACCTTGTCACCGGTCTTGAGGATCGCGAGGCCGCCATTGGCGGCTGCTTCCGGCGAGGCATTCAGGATCGACGGCGAGCCCGAGGTACCGGACTGGCGGCCGTCGCCAATGCAGGGCAGGGACAGGATGCCGCGTTTGATCAGCGCCGCCGGCGGCTGCATGTTCACGACCTCGGCGCCGCCGGGATAGCCGATCGGGCCGGTGCCGCGGATGAACAGCACGCAGCGCTCGTCGATGTCGAGGGAGGCATCGTCGATCCGCGCGTGATAATCCTCCGGACCCTCGAACACGATGGCGCGGCCCTCGAAGGCGTTGAGATCCCCAGGCTTGCTGAGATAGCGGTCGCGGAATTCCTTGGAGATCACGCTGGTCTTCATGATCGCGGAATCGAACAGATTGCCCTTCAGCACCAGGAAGCCGGCGTCCTTCACCAGCGGCTTGTCGTAGGACCAGATCACGTCGTTGTCGGGCGTGGGCGCATTGGCGCAGTTCTCGCCGATGCCGCGACCGTTCACGGTGACCGCGTCTTCGTGGATGCGCTTGTGCTTCATCAGTTCGCGCACCACGGCCGGCACGCCGCCGGCGCGGTGGAATTCCTCGCCGAGATAGAAGCCGGCCGGCTGCATGTTGACCAGCAGCGGCACGTCGTGGCCGACCTTCTGCCAGTCGTCGATCGAGAGCTCGACGCCGATGTGGCGCGCCAGCGCGTTGATGTGGATCGGCGCATTGGTCGAGCCGCCGATCGCCGAATTGATCACGATGCAGTTCTCGAACGCCTTGCGGGTCAGGATGTCCGAAGGCTTGAGGTCCTCCCAGACCATCTCGACGATGCGCTTTCCGGTCTCGTAGGCGATCTGGCCGCGCTCGCGATAGGGGGCGGGGATCGCCGCACAGCCCGGCAGCGAGAAGCCGAGCGCTTCGGCCAACCCGTTCATGGTCGAGGCGGTGCCCATGGTGTTGCAATGGCCGACCGAGGGCGCCGAGGACGCCACGATCTCCATGAACTCTTCATAGTCGATCTCGCCGGCGGCAAGCCGCTCGCGCGACTTCCAGACGATGGTGCCGGAGCCGGTCCGCTCGCCGGCATGCCAGCCGTTCAGCATCGGGCCGCCCGACAGCACGATCGCGGGCAGGTTCACGGTCGCCGCCGCCATCATGCAGGCGGGCGTGGTCTTGTCGCAGCCGGTGGTCAGCACCACGCCGTCGAGCGGATAGCCGTAAAGGATTTCGACGAGGCCGAGATAGGCGAGGTTGCGGTCGAGCGCCGCGGTCGGGCGCTTGCCGGTCTCCTGTATGGGATGGGTCGGGAATTCCATCGCGATGCCGCCGGCCTCTCGGATGCCCTCGCGGACGCGGTGGGCGAGCTCGATATGGTGGCGGTTGCAAGGGGAGAGGTCGTTGCCGGTCTGGGCGATGCCGATGATCGGCTTGCCGGACTGCAGCTCGGCGCGGGTGAGGCCATAGTTCAGATAGCGCTCCATATAGAGCGCCGTCATGCCCGGGTTATGCGGGTTGTTGAACCATTCCTGCGAGCGAAGGTGGCGACGGGCGCCGTTACCGGCGGGCGCGTGCCCATTGGTTGGCTTTTTTGTCATTGGGTTCTCCTGCAATGCAAACGCACTGGCGTCGGTCTTGGGGTGTCGGCTTGTGCGATGCCCAGCGGCGCTAGCGATGACCTGCCTTCCCGCTGGCGGGTCGTTTCCTCACAAATCCGATACTAGTCATGGCTACTTGGTAACGCTACCATTTTGTTCGCAGTGCCCGCACCTGACGCAGCCGGCCTGCCGTCTGAACGTCGCGCCGACGAGCTTTGCCGCTCGATCACCTTGAAGCCGAGATCGAGCACCGGCTGCTCCGGGCGCCGTCCGTCGATCGCCTCGATCAGCATGGTGGCGGCTGTCTTGCCCATCTCGTAGCGGTTGGTGCGCACGCTGGTCAGGGTGGGGACGGCGGAGGCCATGAATTCGAGGTCGTTGAAGCCGACGATCGCGATCTGCTCGGGGACGCCGATCTCGCGGCGCCGGCATTCGAACAGCACGCCGAGCGCGAGGTCGTCGTTGGCGCAGAACACCGCATCGAGGTCGGGCTCGCGTGCCAGGAGATCGGTGAACAGGGCGCCGCCGAGCGTCACCGACGTCGGCGTGGCGGTCGTGACGACGAGGCGTTGCTCGAACAGGGAGGCGTCCTTCATGGCCGAGACATATCCGTCCAGCCGCCGCTGCACCCGCGGGTCCATGCGCGCGCCGACGAATCCGATCTTGCGGTGACCTTGCGCGAACAGGTGGGCAACCGCCGCGCGTGCTGCCTCATAGTGGGAAAAGCCGATCATCATGTCGACCGGATTGGGCCCGATCTCCATGATCTGCACGATCGGACAGTCGGCCGCCTCCAGCATCGCGCGCGATTCCGCGGTCTGGTCGATGCCGGTGACGATCAGCCCGGCAGGCTTCTGCGCAAGAAACAGGCGCAGCAGCTTCTCCTCCTGGAGGATGCTGTAGCGTGTGTTGGACAGCTGGATCGAGTAACGGCCGCCTTCGGAGGCGTCATAGATGCCGCGCAGCACGTCGGAAAACACGTTGTTGGTCAGTGACGGAATCAAGACACCGATAACCTCGGTGCGTTGCGAGGCGAGCGCGCGTGCCGCCAGGTTCGGCACATAGCCGAGCTCCTTGGCCGCGCTCTCGACCCGCGTCCGCTTGGCGACTGAGAGCGCTTCGGGGTTACGGAAGAAGCGGGACGCCGTGATCGGGCTGACGCCGGCAAGCTCGGCGACTTCCGCCAGCCGGATTTTGCCTGACTTGGTGCGTTTTCGACCCATTGCTGCTCTTAACACAGTCACTGCCGCAAACAAAGGAACGTTGACAGCGCTACCAGCAACGACTAACCAAAGACAAATTGCCAAAACCGCACAAACTGCCGACAATGTCGCCTGTTAAGACCGGGCTTCGTTCGGCGAAGTTCAGAAAAAACAAGACGGTCGCGGCGCGAGGCGCCGTGGACTTTCGAGGAGGGAGCTAGATGTCGTCTGTGCAAATCCGCGACGTGCGGAAATCGTTCGGCAACTTTGAAGTCCTGCACGGCGTCTCGATCCCGATCGAGGACGGCCAGTTCGTCGTTCTGGTGGGCCCCTCCGGCTGCGGCAAGTCGACGCTTCTGCGCATGCTCGCAGGCCTCGAGAACATCACCTCCGGCACGATCTCGATCGGCGACCGCGTCGTCAATAATGTCCAGCCCAAGGAGCGGGACATTGCGATGGTGTTCCAGAACTACGCGCTCTATCCGCATATGACCGTTGGCGAGAATATGGGCTTCTCGCTGAAGCTGCGGAACGCGAGTTCCGACGAGATCAACAAGCGCGTCAAGCGCGCCGCCGAGATCCTCGCGCTGTCGCCGCTGCTCGAGCGCTATCCGCGCCAGCTCTCCGGCGGCCAGCGTCAGCGCGTCGCCATGGGCCGCGCCATCGTGCGCGATCCGCAGGTCTTCCTGTTCGACGAGCCCTTGTCGAACCTCGACGCCAAGTTGCGCGTCGCCATGCGCACCGAGATCAAGGAGCTGCACCAGCGGCTGAAGACCACGACCGTCTACGTCACCCACGACCAGATCGAGGCCATGACTATGGCCGACAAGATCGTCGTCATGCATGACGGCATCGTCGAGCAGATGGGCACGCCGCTCGAGCTCTACGACAAGCCTGAAAACCAGTTCGTCGCCGGCTTCATCGGCTCGCCGGCCATGAACTTCCTGAAGGGGCATGTCCGCGTCAACGGCACTGCGACCTTCGAAGGGCCGAACGGCGTCAAGCTGCCGCTCAGGAACGCGCCGGAGGGGGCCGACGGCCGTCCCGTGGTCTTTGGTGTCCGGCCCGAGCATTTCACCATCGCCGACGATGGCGCTGAGGCCGAGATCGTCGTGGTCGAGCCGACCGGCTCGGAAACCCAGGTCTTCGCCAAGCTCGGCGGCGAGCAGGTCGTCGCCGTTTTCCGCGAGCGTCACCAGTTCAACCCGGGCGACAAGGTCCGGCTGAGGCCCGATCCGTCGGTGGTTCACCTGTTCGACGAGGCCACGGGGAAACGGCTCAATGCGTAATGCAAGCTGAATAAGGCAGACTGCAAAAGACTACAAAAAAGCATCACAGGGAGGACGACATGCAAGACTTTACCCGCCGGGCTCTGCTCCAAGGCGGAACCGCGCTGGCTGCCACCGGCGCACTGACCGGGCCGGCACTGTTCGACTTCGCAAGGGCTTGGGCGGCGGACTCGCCGTGGAAGGCCGAGCCGGGCGCCAAGCTGACGGTGATGCGCTGGAAGCGTTTCGTGCCGCAGGAAGACGAAGCATTCAACGCCATGGTCGCGGCGTTCAAGACTGCGACCGGCACCGAGATGAACGTGTTCAGCGAGTCCTTCGAGGACGTGCAGCCGAAGGCATCGGTTGCCGCCAACACCGGCTCGGGTCTCGATCTGGCCTGGGGCCTGCACACGCTGCCGCAGCTGTTCCCGACCAAGGTCCTCAAGATGAACGACGTCGCCGATTATCTCGGCAAGAAGTACGGCGGATGGACCGATGCGGCAGCCAAGACCTGCAAGCTCGGTGACGACTGGTTGGGAATCCCGGTTGCGACCAACGGCGGCTACATGACGTACCGCAAGTCGGCGACGGACAAGGCCGGCTTCAAGGAATTCCCGAAGGACTTCCCCGGCTTCCTCGAGATGTGCAAGGCACTGAAGGCAAACAACACGCCGGCCGGCTTTGCCCTCGGCCATGCCAGCGGCGACGGCAACTCATGGCTGCACTGGGTCCTCTGGGGCCACGGCGCTTACACGGTCGACCAGAACGACAAGGTCATCATCAATTCGCCGGAGACGGCGAAGGCGCT
This sequence comes from Bradyrhizobium sp. B025, assembly GCF_042257955.1. NCBI lineage: Bacteria > Pseudomonadati > Pseudomonadota > Alphaproteobacteria > Hyphomicrobiales > Nitrobacteraceae > Bradyrhizobium > Bradyrhizobium sp. B025. Next base: position 3,706,240 of record NZ_CP170150.1, read on the forward strand.
GGAGTATTGCAAGGCGCTTTACGAGACCTTCATCCCGGGCACGCCGTCGTGGAACGACTCCTCCAACAACAAGGCGTACCTGGCTGGCGAACTCTATTGTACGGCCAACGGCATCTCGATCTACGTGGGGGCCAAGACCGATCCGACCAAGAAGGAGCTGACTGAGGACACCTATCACGCCCTGTGGCCGGTGGGTCCGATCGGCAAGCCGACCGAATTGCAGCTTGCGCTGCCCATCCTCGCGTTCAACTTCACCAAATATCCGAACGCAGCGAAGGCCTTCATCGCCTTCATGCTGGAGAAGGAGAACTACGAGAAGTGGTTGAGCGGTGCGCAAGGCTATTTGACGCAGACCTTGAACGCCTATGAGACGGCCCCGGTCTGGACCGCGGATCCCAAGAACGCCGTGTTTGCGCAGGCGTCCAAGCGTACGTTGCCGGCCTCGGGCATCGGCACTGTGGGCGAGAAGGCGGCAACCGCAATCGCCGACTTCATCGTCGTCGACATGTTCGCCAACTATTGCACCGGCACCAAGGATGTGAAGGGCTCAATGGCGGAAGCCGAGCGCCAGTTGAAGCGCATCTATCGTTAACCGTCGCGGAGTGGGTGGTCTCGCCGGCCACCCACTCGTCAACACTCCGATCAGGGATCCGAGCATGGCCGATATCGCAGTTGCTCCCCGCGCCAAGCCGCAGATTCAAAAGGCACGCGCCTGGGACCAGCTCAAGCACAACCGCAACTGGCTCGGTTTCTGGTTCATGGTGCCGGCCATGGCATTCCTGATCTTCTTCCTGGCCTATCCGCTCGGGCTCGGGATCTGGCTGTCCTTCACCGATACCCGCATCGGCCGCGTCGGGCACTTCATCGGCACCGAGAACTACGAATGGCTCTGGGACGATTCCATCTTCTGGCTGTCGGTGTTCAACACGCTGCTCTACACCTTCGTCGCCAGCGCCGTTAAATTCGCGGTCGGGCTCTATCTCGCGCTGCTCCTGAACGAACACATGCCGTTCAAGGCGATGCTGCGCGCAGCCGTACTGATCCCGTTCATCGTGCCCACGGTGCTCTCCGCGCTGGCGTTCTGGTGGATATTCGACTCTCAGTTCTCCATCATCTCATGGTCGTTGCGGCATCTCGGGCTGATCAGCCAGAACATCAATTTCCTCGGGGATACCACCTGGGCGAGGATCTGCGTTATCTTCGCCAATATCTGGCGCGGAGTGCCGTTCGTGGCGATCACGCTGCTCGCCGGCCTGCAGACGGTATCGCCCTCGCTCTATGAAGCAGCGACCCTGGACGGCGCCACGCGCTGGCAGAATTTCCGCTTCATAACGTATCCGCTGCTGACGCCGATCATCGCCGTGGTGATGACTTTCTCGGTGCTGTTCACCTTCACCGACTTCCAGCTGATCTGGGCGATGACGCGCGGCGGCCCGGTCAACGCAACCCACCTGATGGCGACGCTGTCCTATCAGCGCGCGATCATCGCAGGGCAACTGGGCGAGGGCGCCGCGATCTCGAGCGCCATGATTCCGTTCCTGCTTGCCGCGATCATGGTCTCGTGGTTCGGCCTCCAGCGTCGCAAGTGGCAACAGGGAGAAAGCAATGACTGATCTTCCTGCCTCGAAAGTCGATCTCAAGTCCGTGCTATCGACGCCGGCGCGCGTCGATCACAGCGAGGGCATGAGCTATCTCCAGTCCGTGCCGCGGCGCATGGTGACGCTCTATCTGCCGCTCACGATCATCGTCGTGGTTCTGCTGTTCCCGTTCTACTGGATGGCGCTGACTTCGGTGAAGCCGGACGAGCAGCTGCTCGATCTCGACAAGTTCAATCCGTTCTGGACCTGGAATCCGACCTTCAAGCACTTCTACAAGCTGCTGTTCGAGAGCTACTATCCGCATTGGCTCTGGAACACGATGTATGTGGCGATCTGCGCCACGGTGCTCTCGATCGTCGCATCGGTGTTTGCGGCCTACGCCATCGTGCGGCTGCGTTACAAGGGCGCCAATCTCGTCGGGGGGCTGATCTTCCTTGCCTATCTCGTGCCGCCTTCGATCCTGTTCATTCCGCTCGCCACCGTCGTGTATCAGTACGGCCTTTTCGACTCGCCGCTGGCGCTGATCTTGACCTATCCGACGATCCTGATCCCGTTCTCGACCTGGCTGTTGATGGGCTATTTCAAGACCATCCCCTTCGAGCTCGAGGAATGCGCGCTGATCGACGGAGCGAGCCGCTGGCAGATCCTGATCAAGATCGTCGTGCCGCTCGCAATCCCCGGCCTCATCTCGGCCTTCATCTTCTGTTTCACGCTGTGCTGGAACGAGTTCATCTACGCACTGACCTTCCTGCAATCGACCAGCAACAAGACGGTGCCGGTCGCGATCGTCAACGAGTTCGTGGATGGTGACATCTACCGTTGGGGTTCGCTGATGGCGGGGGCGCTGGCCGGCTCGCTGCCGCTCGTCATCCTTTACGCCTTCTTCGTGGAGCATTATGTGTCGGCGATGACCGGCGCCGTGAAGGAATGATCGCGGGGCTTGCCGAGGGCGCGTCAGGAGCGGCGCGGTCCGGCCAATAAGAAGGAGTTAAGCTCTTGCACATTCTGGTTCTGGGCGCCGCCGGCATGGTCGGCCGTAAATTCTGCGAACGGCTGCTGCGCGACGGCCGGCTCGGCAAGAGCGAGATCACCAAGCTGACCATGCACGACGTGGTCGAGCCCAAGAAGCCGGAGAAGGCCGGTTTTCCGGTCGAGACGGTGTCGGGCGATTTCGCCGTGCCGGGGGCGGCCGAAAAGCTGATCGCCGGACGCCCGGACGCGATCTTCCATCTCGCCGCGATCGTCTCGGGCGAGGCCGAACTCGATTTCGACAAGGGCTACCGCATCAATCTCGACGGCACGCGAATGCTGCTCGACGCGATCCGCCTCGTCGGCGGCGGCTACAAGCCGCGCGTGGTGTTCACCTCGTCGATCGCGGTGTTCGGCGCCCCGTTCCCGGACGCGATCGGCGACGAGTTCTTCCACACCCCGCTGCTCAGCTACGGCACCCAGAAGGCGATCGGCGAGCTGCTGCTCGCCGACTATTCCCGCCGCGGCTTCCTCGATGGCATCGGCATCCGCCTGCCGACCATCTGCATCCGGCCCGGCCTGCCCAACAAGGCGGCATCGGGCTTCTTCTCCAACATCCTGCGTGAGCCGCTGGCCGGCAAGGAAGCGATCCTCCCGGTGTCCGAGGACGTCCGCCACTGGCACGCGACGCCGCGTTCGGCGGTCGGCTTCCTGGTCCACGCCGGCACCATGGACCTCGCCACCGTCGGCCCGCGCCGCAACCTGACCATGCCGGGCCTGTCGGCGACCGTCGGCGAGCAGATCGCCGCCTTGAAGCGCGTTGCCGGCGAAAAGGTCGCAGCCCGCATCAAGCGGGAGCCCGATCCCTTCATCGTCGGCATCGTCGGCGGCTGGCCGCGCAACTTCAACGCAAAGCGGTCGCTCGAGCTCGGCTTCACCACTGCCGAGAAGAATTTCGACGATATCATCCGCATTCACATCGAAGACGAGCTCGGCGGCAATTTCGTCGCCTGACGCAATCGATGAACAGCGTGGATCTGATGATGGCGAGCGTTGCTTGCATCGGCGAATGCATGGTCGAGCTCCGGCAGGCCCAAGGTGGACATTCCGCGGGACAATCTGCCGGACAGTCCGCCGGGCAGGGCGGCGGTCTCTATTCGCGCGGCTTCGGCGGTGACACCCTCAACACCGCGGTCTATCTGGCGCGGCTCGAGGTCAAGGTCGATTACCTCACCGCGCTCGGCGACGATGCCTTGAGCGATGAGATGATCGCGGCCTGGACCGCGGAGGGCGTCGGCACGCGGCGCGTCGTAAGGTTGCCGGGCAAGCTGCCCGGCCTCTACATGATCCAGACGGATGCGAAGGGCGAGCGCCAGTTCTTCCACTGGCGCGACAGCGCGGCCGCCCGCCAGCTGATGAGCCTGCCGGAGACGGACGAGCTCCTCAACTCGCTGATGAGCTACGACATCGTCTATCTCTCCGCGATCACGCTCTCGATCTACGACGCCCCCGGCCGCGAGCGCCTGCTCGCGGCGATCAAGCGCGCCCGCCTGCTCGGTACCCGCTTCGTGTTCGACACCAATTTTCGCGCGCGGGGATGGCCCGATCGCGATGTCGCCCGCGAGGCCTTTGCCGCGGCGTTTGCGACCGCCGACATCGTGCTGACCTCGACCGAGGATCTGCTCGCGCTCTATCCGGGCGAGAGCCACGACCAGCTGATGGCGCGCATCCCGAGCCCCGAGCTGGTGTTCCGGCTGGCCGAGCCGGTGAGCCTGCTGCGCTTTCCGGGCGGGACCAGCGAGGTCCGTGCCGATCCCATGACCAAGCCCGTGGTGGACACCACAGCCGCCGGCGACAGCTTTGCCGCGGCCTATATCGCAGCCCGGCTCGCCGGTTCCGAGCCGGTCGAGGCGGCGCAGGCCGGTCATCGCCTCGCCAGCCTCGTGATCTGCTATCCCGGCGCCATCATTCCGGGCTATGCCATGCCGCCGAAGAAGCGGCACCGGCCGGCGGCTACGCGCCAAGCGACCAAGTGAAACGAAGGCCAAGATGACCACGACTGCCCAACAGAACCAGCTCGTCGCGCTATTCAAGGCTGCGACCGTTATTCCCGTCCTCACCATCGAGCGCATCCAGGATGCTGTACCGCTGGCCCGTGCGCTGGTTGCGGGCGGCGTCCGCACGCTGGAGGTGACCCTGCGCACCCCCGTTGCGATCGAGGCGGCGAGGGCGATGATGGCCGAGGTACCCGAGGCGGTCGTCGGCATCGGCACGATTCTCAATCCGGCCGACTTCACCCGTGTGGAGAAGCTCGGCGTCGCGTTCGGCATCAGCCCGGGCCTGACCCCGGACCTGTTGAAGGCCGCCACCGATAGCTCGTTGCCGTTTGCGCCGGGCATTGCCACGGCGTCCGAGCTGATGATGGCGCTGTCCTACGGCTTCGACGTCGCAAAATTCTTCCCGGCCGAGCAGGCCGGCGGCATCAAGGGCCTGCGCGCGCTCGGCGGGCCATTCCCCAACGTGCGGTTCTGCCCGACCGGCGGGGTGGGCGAGGCCAATGCGGCGACCTGGCTGGCGGAGCCCAACGTGGTCGCGGTCGGCGGATCCTGGCTGTGCCCGACCGCGGAGATCAGGGCGGGGAACTGGGCCGGCATAACTGCCATCTGCCAGCGCACCCTCAAGGCCCTGAAAGGCGCGTGAAGTCTTGCCATCCCTAGGCTAAGACATAGCTCAGGGGAGAGCGCTTCCAAGGAGAAAAGACCATGACTGCCAGCATCGTCGGATGGGCGCATACGCCGTTCGGCAAGTTTGACACCGAGACCGTCGAAAGCCTCGTCGTCCGCGTGGCCAATGAGGCGCTGGCGGATGCCGGCATTTCGGCCGGCGACGTCGACGAGATCGTGCTGGGTCATTTCAACGCCGGCTTCTCGCCGCAGGATTTCACCGCTTCCTTGGTGCTCCAGGCCGACCCGAAGCTGCGTTTCAAGCCGGCAACCCGCGTCGAGAACGCTTGTGCGACCGGCTCTGCCGCGGTGCACCAAGGCCTGCGCGCGATTGCCGCAGGTGCGGCCAGGATCGTGCTCGTCGTCGGCGTCGAGCAGATGACCCGCACGCCGGGGCCGGAGATCGGCAAGAACCTGCTCAAGGCGTCCTACCTGCCCGAGGACGGCGACACGGTGGGCGGCTTTGCCGGCGTGTTCGGCAAGATTGCCAGCTCCTACTTCCAGAAATACGGCGACCAGTCCGATGCGCTGGCGCTGATCGCGGCCAAGAACCACAAGAACGGCGTCGCCAATCCCTTCGCCCAGATGCGCAAGGACTTCGGCTTCGAGTTCTGCCGTGCCGAGAGCGAGAAGAACCCCTATGTCGCCGGCCCCCTGAAGCGCACCGATTGCTCGCTCGTCTCCGATGGCGCGGCGGCGCTGATCCTGGCCGACGCCGAGACCGCCAAGGGCATGAGCAAGTCGATCGGCTTCCGCGCCACCGCGCACGCCCAGGACTTCCTGCCGATGTCCAAGCGCGACATCCTCCAGTTCGAGGGCTGCACGGTCGCCTGGCAGCGGGCGCTGGAGAAGGCGGGCGTCGCGCTCACCGATCTCTCCTTCGTCGAGACACATGACTGCTTCACCGTCGCCGAGCTGATCGAATACGAAGCGATGGGCCTGACGCCGAAGGGGCAGGGCGCCCGCGCCATCAAGGAAGGCTGGACCCTCAAGGACGGCAAGCTGCCGGTCAATCCGTCCGGCGGGTTGAAGGCCAAGGGCCATCCGATCGGTGCCACCGGCGTTTCCATGCACGTGATGACCGCGATGCAGCTTGCGGGCCAGGCGCCCGAGGGCATGCAGCTCAAGAACGCCAAGCTTGGCGGCATCTTCAACATGGGCGGTGCAGCGGTTGCCAACTACGTCTCCGTGCTGGAGCCGCTGAAGTAAGGCTTGTAGGGTGGGCAAGGGCGCGAAGCGCGGTGCCCACCTTCTTTCTTTATTGCGCTAGATCATGGTGGCCCCGCCCGGGCCCCTTAAAGCTCTTGATTGATTTGCAGGGAATGCATCATGAGCAATGACTACGAAGACTCGCTGTCGATGGACGCACTCAACGATCGCATCGCGATCCTCGAGGACAATATCAGGCAGCTCATCGAGCAGGCCGCGGCCGCTTCCGGCGAGCAGAACGAGTCGCGCATCGCGGACCGGATCAGCCAGCAGAACGAAGAGCTCGACCGGCTGCTGAAGATCCGGGAATCCCGCGAGAAGAAATAGCGGCCGCGCCACCACGCATGCAGCCATACGCCGGCCGCCCTTGCGCGCGCGGCGTCGCTGCCGTTAGCTGGACCGAAATCGCGGGCTGAGCCGAGCCCGCGCAATCGGGAGCGAACGAATGGGGCCGCTAAAGGGCATCAAGGTCGTCGACATGACCACCGTGCTGATGGGGCCCTATGCGACCCAGATGCTCGGCGACTACGGTGCCGACGTGATCAAGGTGGAGTCGCTGGACGGCGACGTCACCCGCCTGATCGGCCCGATGCGCCACGCCGGCATGGGCCCGGTGTTTCTCAACACCAACCGCAGCAAGCGTTCGATCTGCCTCGATCTGAAGAAGCCTTCGGGGCGCGATGCCGTGCTGCGCCTGCTCCGGGACGCCGACGTTCTCGTCTACAACGTCCGCCCGCAGGCGATGGCGCGGCTCCAGCTCGGCTATGACGTCGTCTCGGAGATCAATCCGCGCCTCGTCTATGCCGGCGTGTTCGGCTTCGGCCAGGACGGGCCCTATGCGGCCAAACCCGCCTATGACGATCTGATCCAGGGTGCCACCGCGCTGCCGGCGCTGATGGCGCAGACGGGCGACGGCGTGCCGCGCTACGTGCCCAACGCGCTGGTCGACCGCATCGTCGGCCTCACTGCCGTCGGCGCGATCTGCGCCAGCCTCGTGCACCGCGACCGCACCGGGCGCGGCCAGCGCGTCGACATCCCGATGTTCGAGACCATGGCCGGCTTCGTCATGGGCGACCACATGGGCGGGCTCACCTTCGAGCCGCCGCTTGACAAGGGCGGCTATGCCCGCCACCTCTCGCGCGACCGCAGGCCCTACAAGACGTCGGACGGCTATCTCAGTGTCATCGTCTACAACGACAAGCAGTGGGAGAACTTCTTCAAGGCGACGGGTCGCGACGATCTGCGCGCCGACCCCAAATTCGCGACCTTCGCCGGCCGCGCCGGCAATATCGACGTCGTCTATGCCGAGCTCGCCCGCATCTTCGAGACGCGCACGACAGCCGAATGGATCGACCTGCTGACCAAGGCCGACGTGCCGGTCATGCCGATGCACGACCTTGCCTCGATGCTGCACGACGAGCATCTCGAGGCGACCGGCTTCTTCCCGGTCGTGAACCATCCGACCGAGGGCCCGATCCGCAGCATGAAGGTGACGGCGAGCTGGTCGGAGACCGAGGCCGAGACCACCAGGCTTGCGCCGCGTCTCAACGAGCACGGCGCGGAGATACTGAAGGAGATCGGTTATTCCGCCGACGAGATCGCAGCCATGGTCCGCGACGGCGTGACGCGCTCCGCGCCGGAGTAGAGGAGGAAGCGATGGCGCAAACCCTCTCATCCGTCATTCCGGGGCGCGACGAAGTCGCGAGCCCGGAATCCATAACCACCATCGGGAGTAGGGATTCTCAGGTGCGCAATTGCGCACCGGAGCTCGCGCCTAAAGAAGGCGCGCCCCGGAATGACGGGGAGGAGAGAGCATGAGCTTCATCACCGGCGTCGGCCTCACGCCGTACGGCAAGCACGAAGGCTCATCCTCGCTCGACCTGATGAGCAGGGCCGCGCAAGCCGCGCTCGACGATGCCGGGCTGAAGCGTGCCGAGATCGACGGCGTCCTCTGCGGCTACTCCACCGTCTCGCCGCACATCATGCTGGCGACCGTCTTCGCCGAGCACTTTGGTATCCGCCCGAGCTACGCCCATGCCGTGCAGGTCGGCGGCGCCACGGGGTTGGCGATGACGATGCTCGCGCATCATCTCGTTGAGGCCGGCGTCGCGCGCAATGTGCTCGTCGTCGCCGGCGAGAACCGCCTCACGGGACAGAGCCGCGACGCCTCGATCCAGGCGCTGGCGCAGGTCGGCCATCCCGATTACGAGGTGCCGCTCGGCCCGACCATTCCCGCCTATTATGGCCTCGTTGCTAACAGGTACATGCACGAATATGGCGTGACCGAAGAGGACCTTGCTGAATTCGCGGTGCTGATGCGGGCCCACGCCTGCACCCATCCCGGCGCGCAATTCCGAGATCCCATCACGGTCGCGGACGTCATGGCCTCGAAGCCGGTCGCGATGCCGTTGAAACTGCTCGATTGTTGCCCGGTGTCGGACGGCGGCGCGGCCTTCGTCATCAGCCGCGAGCGGACGGGCGAGGCCGGCGTGCGCATCCGCGGCTGCGCCCAGGCCCACACCCATCAGCACGTCACGGCCGCGCCCGGCTTGAGCGAGCTCGGCGCCGAAATCTCGATCGCGCGCGCCAGGGAGGCCACCGGCCTTGCGATCTCCGACGTGCGCTACGCCGCGATCTACGACAGTTTTACGATCACGCTCGCGATGCTGCTGGAGGACCTCGGCCTTGCCGGTCGCGGCGAGGCGGCGGCCCGCGTACGCTCAGGCCATTTTGGCCGCGACGGCGCGATGCCGCTCAACACCCATGGCGGTCTGCTCAGCTACGGCCATTGCGGCGTCGGCGGTGCGATGGCGCATCTGGTCGAGGCGCATTTGCAGATGACGGGGCGCGCGGCGAATCGCCAGGTGCGCGATGCCTCGATCGCACTGCTGCACGGCGACGGCGGCGTGCTGTCGTCCCATGTCAGCATGTTCCTGGAGCGGGTGCGATGAGCGAGCGTCTAGCCGACTGGACCAAGGGCGAACGGGCCATCACCTTTCAGACCTGCGGCGCATGCGGTCATGTGCAGTATTTCCATCGCGCTTTCTGCGCGGCCTGCGGTGGGTCCGGCCCATCCGAGCAGCGCGCCAGCGGCAAGGGCAGGGTCTACGCGACCTCGCTGGTCTGCCGCGCCGCCACGCCCGAGACGCGCGCGCACGTGCCCTACAACATCCTGCTGGTCGATTGTGCCGAGGGTTTTCGCATGATGGCCCACGGCGAGACCGACCTCGCCATCGGCGACGAGGTCAATGCGAGCTTCAAGCCGTTCGCCGGGAAGCTCGTGCCGTTCTTCACCAAAAGCAAATAGCGGGATTTCGTCATTCGGGGGCGGTCCGGAAGACCGAGCCTGGAACGGGTATTCTGGGCCTGGCCTGTGCGAGGGCCACCCCGGAACGACGAAAACTCTTACAACGCTTACAACTCTTACTAGCGCCCGTAGAACAAGATGCTGGCGATGACGAGCATCGCCGTCACCGCCAGCATATGCGCGAGCGCTCCCGAGGCCGCCCCCTTGGTGGCTTCCTTCATGCCTTTTCTCCCTAGACTTGGGCGTGACTCATCGTTGCGCGGCTAGCGCACCCGACGGCCAATTGTTTTTACTCGGAACACCCCTTGCGAGTATCCGCCGCGATTTGTCCCCACGCGGCGAATATCGACTGTGCCAAGGTCGATCAGCAATGCGGCGGCATTTTGACTCGATGATGTTGCTCTTGCGGTCGCGCAGCACAGGGTTTGCGAAAACTTGCTTCAACCGCAAAAAGTTTCATCTGGCCTTCTTGGGAGGATTCGCGGGCGCCTTGGTCGTGGCCATCGATCTGGCATTCGAAGCCTCCATCAGCGCATCCCTGATGTTGGTGAGGTGACGCGTCATGGCGAGGCTCGCCTTGCGTGGGTTCCTCGCTTGAACGGCTTCGAAGATGGCCTCGTGATCCCTGCGCCACATGGGACGATAGTCCTCCATCTGCATGTGGTTGTGAATTTCCTGCCAGATGCCGGACTCGGTTTGCGCGCGCCACAGCGAGTCGCTGATCTGCACCAGCGCGCCGTTCCCCGTCGCCTCGGCCAGCACCATGTGGAAACGGTGATCCGACGTGTCGGCCTCGCGCCCCTGCGCATGTTCCCAGCGCATCATGGCGAGCGCTTCGGCGAGCTGCGCGAAGGTGGCTTCGGTGCCGCGCTGCGCCGCGATCGCGGCGATCTGCGGCTCGATGAGCTGGCGCGCTTCCAGATTCTCGAACGGCCCAAAACCTTCGAGCACATGCACGTCGGGTGCTTCCTGACGACTGATCACATAGACGCCGCTGTTGCTGCGCACCTTCAGCATGCCGGCCATCGCCAGCGACAGGATGGCCTCGCGCACCGTCGGCCGCGACACGCCAAAGGTCTTCGCGAGATCGCGCTCTGCCGGCAGGCGCTGGCCGATCCGGTAACTCGCCTGGATCATCGCAGCAATGCGCCGGGCGACGATCTCGAAGCTGCGTTCGGGCTTGGACGGGGGATCGTGCAACATCTTCGTGCTCATCAGCTCTTTATTTGAGTTTGACAAGCTGCCGCACGAAAGCCAAGCTGGTCAGACCAATTTGGACTGACCAGTTTCGCGCGACCGGGGTTGGGAATGCTCCGTCGGTGGAACGATGGAGGCTGCGCGCGTGTTCGACAGCAAGCCCAATTCAGCCGAGGCGCGCGACATCGCGTTCCATCTGCACTCGCAGACCAACCCACAGCGTCATGCAGAAATCGGACCGCTGATCATGGCGCGCGGCGAGGGCGTCCATGTCTATGACGCGAGCGGCAAGCGTTATCTGGAAGCGATGGCCGGGCTCTGGTGCACCTCGCTCGGCTTTTCCGAGAAGCGCCTCAAGGCCGCAGCGGCGGCGGCCTACGACAAGTTCGGCTTCTATCACAGCTTCAATCACAAGACGCCGGATAACACGATCGAGCTCGCCGAGAAGCTGGTCGAGATCTCGCCGATCCCGGATGCGCAGGCTTATTTCGCCACCTCAGGCTCGGAAGCCACCGAGACGATGGTGAAGCTTGCCTGGGTGTATCACGCGGTTCGTGGCAAGCCCGGGAAGCGGAAGATCATCGCCCGCGATCGCGGTTTCCATGGCTCGACGATCGTTGCGGCCTCGATGTGCGGCCTGCCGCGCATGCATCGTGAATTCGGCCTCCCGCTCGACGGTTTCCTGCACACGCATTGCCCGGATGCCTATCGCGGCACCAGGCCGGGCGAGAGCGAGGCGGCGTTCGTCGATCGCCTTGCCGCCGATCTCGAAGCGCTGATCATGGCCGAGGGACCTGATACGATCGCCGCCTTCATCGCCGAGCCGATCAACGCCGGCGGTGGCATCGTCGTGCCGCCCAAGGGATATTTCGCTGCGATCGAGGCGGTGCTGCGCCGTCACGACATCCTGGTGCTTGGCGACGAGGTGGTCTGCGGCTTCGGCCGCACCGGCAACTGGTTCGGCTGCCAGACGGTCGGCATGAAGCCGGACATGGTGGCGCTCGCCAAGGGCATCACCTCGTCCTACTTCCCGATGTCCGCGGTGTTGCTGGGACGTCCGATCCGGGATGCACTCAGCGAGATGAACAAGGGCGGCGAGCTGTTCGGCCACGGTTTCACGAATTCCGGACACCCGGTCGGCGCGGCCATCGCGCTCGAAACGCTGAATATCTATCACGAGATGGATGTGGTGCCGCATGTTCGCCGCATGGGCAGCCGGCTCCGCGCCGGGCTGGAGCAGATCGCGCGGGATTCGCGCATCGTCGGGCAGGTGCGCGGCGAGGGATTGATGATCGGGGTCGAGCTGGTCGCCGACCCCGCGACGCGGCAGGCCTTCGATCCCGCGCTGAAGGTCGGCGCGATGTTCGACGCGCTCGCGATCGAGAACGGCCTGATCATCCGCGCGATGGGCGACACGATCGGGTTCTGTCCGCCGCTGATCATCGACGAAGCCGGGGTTGACGAGGCGCTCGACCTTTTCGGGCGGACCTTGTTCAGCGCCGAAGCGAAGCTTGCCGAGAAACGTCCATCCGCGTAACCCGTTGAGGAGACCATAGCATGCGCCGTCGAGACCTGCTCCGATCCACACTGGGCGCCGGTCTCGGCGTCGCCTTGGGCTCGACTTTGCCGATGCCGCGGCTGGCCCGCGCGCAAGCCTCGCGCGTGCTGCGCTTCGTGCCGCAGGCCGATGCCGCAATTCTCGATCCGATGATCACCACCGGCCTGGTCAACCGGAACCACGGTTTCCTGATCTGGGATACTCTCTACGGCGTGGATGAGAAATTCCAGGTTCAGCCGCAGATGGTCGCCGGCCATACCGTCGAGAACGACGGCAAGCTCTGGACGATGACGTTGCGGGATGGCTTGAAATTCCACGACGGTGAGCCCGTGCGTGGACGCGACGTGGTGGCCAGCCTGAAACGCTGGGCCTCGCGCGATGCGTTCGGCAATTCGCTCTTCAACCTGGTCGACGAGGTCTCGGCGCCTGATGACAAGACCGTGCGCTGGCGTCTCAAGTCGCCGTTTCCGCTGCTGGCGGAAGCGCTCGGCAAAGTGGGCGCCATCGTTGCCTTTATCATGCCGGAGCGTCTTGCACAGACGGACAGCGTCACGCCGGTCAAGGAGCTGATCGGCTCCGGTCCGTTCAAGTTCCAGGCCGATCAGCACGTGCCCGGCGCGCGTCTGGTCTACACGCGTTTCGACGGCTATGTGCCGCGCCCCGAGGGGACGCCGAGCCTGCTCGCCGGTCCGAAGGTCGCGCATTTCGACCGGGTCGAGTGGCAGGTCATCCCGGATCCCGCGACGGCGGCGGCCGCACTTCAGCAGGGTGAGATCGACTGGTGGGATCAGCCCATCGTCGACCTGTTGCCGAAGCTGAAGGGCAACAAGGCGCTGAATGTCGAGCTGCTCGACCCGATAGGCAATGTCGGCGTGCTGCGTTTCAACCACACGCAGCCGCCCTTCGACAACCCGGCCATCCGCCGCGCGGTGCTCTCCGCCATCAGCCAGAAGGAATTCATGTCCGCAGTCGCGGGAGAGGACAGCAGTCTCTGGCGGGACAAAATCGGCTTCTTCGCGCCCGGCGGCAACATGGCGAACGATGCCGGCATGGAAGCGCTGACCGGCCCTCGGGATATCGCCGCCGCGGCCAAGGCGATCAAGGACGCCGGCTACAAGGGCGAGAAAGTGCTGCTGATGGCGCCGGGCGATTTCCCTGTGATCGGGCAGATGAGCGAAGTCGCGGCTGATCTGTTCCGCAAGCTCGGTTTCAATCTCGACTACGCGGCGATGGACTGGGGCTCGATGCTGCGGCGCATGGGCAACCGCGAGACGCCGGACAAGGGCGGATACAGCGCCTTCTGCACCTATTCCGCGGGTGTCACGCAGCTGAATCCGTCGGCGCATAACTTCATCCGCGGCAGCGGTGACAAGGCGACGTTCGGCTGGGCGAAGAGCGAGAAGCTGGAACAGCTGCGGGATGCCTGGTTCGCCGCTCCCGATGCCGCCGCGCAGGCCAGGATCGGCGTCGAGATGCAGAAGCAGTGCTTTATCGACGTTCCCTATGTTCCGCTTGGTGTCTTCTATCAGCCGACCGCTTACAAGAAGAGCCTGACGGGCATGCTCAAGGGCCTGCCGTTGTTCTGGAACGTGCGCGGGGCCTGAAGAGGGATTTTCGATGCTTCCGATCACCGGCTATGCGGACCGCTGGAGCGTGCGCTCCGGCGACGCCATCAACTTCATGATCGCGGTCAAGGGCGGCGGCCGCTACTCGGCGCGGATCGCGCGCGTGATCTGTGGCGACCCGAACCCGAAGGGGCCCGGCTATCGCGAGATTCCAGTCAAGTGGGATCTCGAAGGCCAGCACGATGGCATCGAGCAGACCATCGCCAAAGGCTCTTGGGTCGATGTATCAGCACTGACGTTGCCGACAGGTCCGATCGCCTTTGCCGCGACCGTCTGGCCGACCCTGCTCGCCGCGGGCAGGCAGGCCGTGCTGAACTGGGCGGGCGCCAGCGGCGCGCTGACGCTTGGCGTCGGCAAGGCGGGCGCTTTTGCGCGGCTTTTCGTTGGCGAGACAACATTCGAGGTCGAGACCGGCATCGCGCTCACCGAGCGGGCGTGGCACGATATCGCGTGTCTGTTCGACCCGGTGACCGGATCGCTGGCGATCGCACAGGCCCCCCGCAAGATCAGGCTCGACCGCGACGAGCGCGCGACGAAAACGCTGGGCGCGCCGCGCACCGCGTTGGCCGGCATGGGGGCCGTCGCGATTGCGGCGGAGCGCGCAGGGCAAGGCGCAGTCCACCATTTCAACGGCAAGATCGAACGGCCGCGCATCACCGATGGCGGTGCGGGCCTTGAGGGCGTCATCGCCGTGCAAGGGTCTGGAGCCGCGGCCCCGGCCGTCGCCGAATGGGATTTTTCCATCGGCATTCCGACCGACATTGCGACCGATATCGGTCCTTCCAGGGCGCACGGCGTTTGCATCAATTTGCCGACGCGCGCGATGACGGGATCGCGCTGGACAGGCGGCGTGACGCATCGCTGGACAGAGGAGCCGAAGCTCTGGGGCGCGATCCATTTCCACGACGACGATATCGGCGATTCCGGCTGGCAGCCGTCGCTGACCTTCACCGTGCCGGACGACTGGAAGAGCGGCGTCTATGCGCTGCACCTGGAAAAGGACGGCGCGCGCGACAACATCGTCTTCTATGTCCGCGCCCGCATACCGGGATCGCAGGCCAAGGTGGCATTCCTCGCCCCGACCTTCAGTTACACGGTCTATAGTCAGTATCAGAAGAAGGGCAGGCAAGCCCTGATCACGGAGCGGTCACTGGCCTGGGGCGCGCTGGCGCAGGCGCCGGACGGCCATCCCGAATACGGCGTGTCGCCCTACAACTTCCATTCGGACGGCAGCGGCGTGGTGATGTCGACCATGCGCCGGCCGCTGATCGACAAGCGCGTGAACCAGATCCACCTCGTCGATCCCAGCGACTACGGTTCCGGCCTGTACTGGATCTCCGCCGACAGCGCCATCACCGATCTTCTGACCCGCAAGGGCATCGATTTCGAAGTCATCACCGATCACGACGTCCATGCCGAAGGCGTCGATCTGCTGTCGAAATATTCCGTGGTTCTGACCGGCCAGCATCCGGAGTACCACACGCACGAGACGCTCGATGCGCTCGGTGCCTATATCGGCAATGGCGGCCGCTTCATGTATCTCGGCGGCAACGGCTTCTACTGGAAAGTGGTGCCGCACGCGACGGGTACCTGGGCTTTCGAGCTGCGACGCGCCGAGGGCGGCATCCGGCTCTGGGAAACGCTCCCCGGCGAGAGCTATCATGCTTTCGACGGCTCCTATGGCGGCCTCTGGCGACGGCTCGGCCGCCCGCCGCAGGCGCTGGTCGGCGTCGGCTTCAGTACGCAAGGGGAGTACATGGGCTTCCCCTACACCTTCCTCGACGGCATTCTCGATCCCCGCGTCGCATTCATGCGCGAGGGCATCGAGGATCTGGCAAGGCCGGGCGCCAAGCTCGGCGAGCGCGGCTTCATGGGCGGTGGCGCCGCAGGCCACGAGCTCGACCGCGCCGACACGCGCCTCGGCACGCCGCATCATGCGATCATCATCGGCCGGGCTGTGCTTACCGATCCGACCTATCAGCCGGTCAATGAAGAGCGCTACGACCACACCTGGCCGGCGTCGCGCGAGGAGATCATCCGTTCCGACCTGACCTTCTTCGAGACGCCGAATGGCGGCGCGGTCTTTTCCGTCGGCTCGATGAATTTCATCGGCGCGTTGCCGGTGGACGGCTACAACAACGTGGCGGCCCTGCTGGTGACCAATATCGTCCGCCGCTTTGCCGATTCCACGCCGTTCCAGGCGCCGAAAGCGTCAACCGCGTAGCGATGACGCGATGCGCGATGATGTTGCGCTTGCGTCAGCGCAAGATTAGTCTTGGGAACTCCGAAAAAACGACAACAAGACCAAGACCCAAGGTGACTGATGGCCCGTATCAACTACAGCGACCCGTCCAAGGCGTCCGATCGCACCCGCGAAATCCTCGACAAGAACCGCCACGCCAACATCTTCCGGATGATGTCGCATTCGCCGAGCTATTTTGAGCAGTATTGCCGGCTCGGCGGCGCCATCCGCCACAAGGGCGAGCTTGATCCGATCGTGCGCGAGCTCGCCATCACGCGCACCGGCATCCTGTGCGAGGCGCCGTACGAGATCGTCGCCCACAAGCGCATCGGCAAGAATGTCGGCGTCACCGACGAGCAGAACGAGGCGCTCGAGAACTGGCAGGCCGCGAGCTGCTTCAATGAGGTGCAACGCGCCGCGCTCGCCTTCACCGACGAGATCGTCAAGCTGAACAAGCCGACGGACGCGACCTTCAAGGCGATCGCATCGAAGCTGACGCCGGCCGCGCTGGTCGAGCTGCAGCTCTCGGTCGGCTTCTACATCATGACGTCGAAATTCCTGGAGACGTTCGAGATCGATCTTCAGCCGGTCACGGAAGTGGTGGGCTGATCCGAAAGCCGGGGCGAGGGATGCCGATGACGATCGATGAATATGCGGCCTGGGCCGCAAGCGTTGCGAAAGTCGACGAGCATCCGTCGAACGAGCGGCTGTCCTATCTCGGGCTCGGCCTCGCCGGTGAATCGGGCGAGGTCGCCGACCACATCAAGAAGCTGCTGCGCGATGACTGGCTCGACAAGGCGGGTCTCGTCGAAGAGCTCGGCGATGTCATCTACTACTGGGCCTGCCTGTGCGCCGCGACCGGCCAGCAGCCATCCGAATTGCTCAAGGCCAGCGCCGCCAAGATCAGGCGGCGGATCAGCGAGGCGGCAAGCCGATAAGCCATACCGGCGCCGCTCAGGTCGACGTCAGGATGTCCACCTTGGCATTGGCCACAATCAGGCGATCGGCGAGCAGCTGCGCCAGGTTACGCATGATCCGCTCGGAGGCGCGCGGATGCTGCTCGCGGAAGCGCTCGAAATCCTTCAGCGGGGCTTCGAAGGCCGTCGCCGCCATGTCGGCGAACACGTCGGCCGAGCGGGTCTGCTCCAGCAGCGCCATCTCGCCGAACGCCATGCCGGCAGTGAGCGTCGCCAGCCGCACGCCGTCGGGCAGCGTGACATGCACCGCGCCGCTGCGCAGGAAGAACAGGGCATCGGCGGGTTCGCCTGTCGTGAGGATTTTTGCGCCGGACTGATAGGTCCTGATGGTGCAGATCGCGCCGAGCTCCGCCAGCTCGTCCGCGCTGAGACCTTCCAGCAGCGGCTGCTCGGCAAGCTCGGTGGTTTCGTGGAAATCGATCGAACCGCCATAGCGGTAGACGATCTGGTCTTCGGCCCATTCGATCGCGGTGTCGAGCAGGTAGAAGTCGCGGACGTTCTTCAGCTCCGCGGTCCACTCTCGCAGGGTATTCCACTCCTTCGAGGCACGCCTGACGCCCGATAGCACCACCGTGACGTTCAGCGCGGCGAGCTCCTCGAAAGCCTCGGCCACGAGCCGCGCGCCGGCGCGCGTGGTGGAGGTGACGCGGTGAAGGTCGAAGATCACGAATTGCGGCCGTGGCCGGCCCGCGAGCCGCCGCGACACGTAGTCGACCGCCGACAGCGACAGCGTGCCGACCAGCTCGATGATCCGCACCTCCTGCTCGTGCGCGGCCAGGATCTCGCGCTCCTGCGCGCGTCGCACGCGCCGCGACGGGCTCTTGCCGATGTCGTAGTCGGCGATGACGGCGTTGCGCGCGTCGTCGCTGCGGTTGAGCATGTGCAGGTCGTAATGCGAGGACAGGGCCTCGCAGACCTTGATGCCGCGTACGCTGTTGCCGTGCTTGTCGAGTTTCGGCGAATAGCTGCCGAGCCCGAGCCGGGCAGGCAGCGCCGCCAGAATGCCGCCGCCGACGCCGCTCTTGGCGGGAATGCCGATGCGGTAGATCCATTCGCCGGCATAGTCGTACATGCCGGAAGACGTCATCACCGACAGCGTGCGCGAGATCGCGTAAGCGCTCATCACCTGCTCGCCGGTCACCGGATTGATGCCGCGATTGGCGAGCGTTGCCGCCATCACCGCGATGTCGCGCGCCGTGACCAGCACCGCGCATTGTCGGAAATAGACGTCGAGCACGGCGGCGACGTTGTCCGAGATCACCGCATTGGTCTTCAGGAGATAGCCGATGGCGCGGTTGCGGTCGCCGGTCTGGCTCTCCGAGCTGTAGACGGCCTCGTCCACGGCGAGATCGCGCCCGGCGAAGCGGCTGAGCGCAAGGCGGATCTGCTCGAAGGCGTCCGCGCCCTTGCTGTCGTAGATCAGTCCGGTGCAGGCGATCGCGCCGGCATTGACCATCGGGTTGAACGGGTGGTTGTCGGAATTGAGCCGGATCGAGTTGAAGGGATCGCCCGACGGCTCGACGCCGATCGCGCTCTCGACGCGGCCGGCGCCCAAAAGATCCAGCGCCAGCGCGAACACGAACGGCTTTGACATCGACTGGATGGTGAAGGGCACCCTGGAGTCGCCGACCTCGTAGACATGGCCGTCCAGCGTGGCGAGGCTGATGCCAAAATAGGCAGGGTCGGCCTTGCCCAGCTCCGGAATGTAGTCGGCCACCGCGCCGGACGTTTCGGCGGAGAATTCGTTGAGGCAGGTGTCGAGAAACCGCAGCAAGGGCGGCTTCGAGCGGGTCCAGGCGGAGGCGGGCGGCGGTGTCATCGCCTCCTTGTGCAACGCAATCAGGGCACGCGCAACCCGTCCGGTATCGGCCCTTGCCGTCGGATCAACAGCAGCGCGATCAAAATCGTTGGCGCGAGGATCGCAAGGCCCAGCATGGTGACCTGCATCTGCGACAGCGGCATGATTCCGCCGCCGGGGGTCGCCACCACGAATCCGCCGATCACCAGCAGCACGCGGATCGGCCATTCCAGCGCGCCTGCGCCGCGGAGGTCGCCGACGAAGGGCTGGTAGCCCTGGATGCCGCCGCAGATGAACAGCGTGCCGAACGCGGCCAGCGCCATCAGGCCGAGGCCGGCGAGATAGGGGCTCGACCCCTGCAGCACCAGCGCCGGATTGAGCACGAAGAAGAACGGGATGAAATAGATGATGCTGCCGACCCACATCGATTCCCAGCCCGTCTTCATCGCGGGCGAGCCGGCGATGCCCGCGGCGGCGAAAGAGGCTATCGCAACCGGCGGCGTGATCGACGACAGCATGCCCCAGTAGAAGATGAACATGTGCACCGCCATCCTGTTCAGCCCGAGCTTCTCCAGCGCCGGCGCGACCAGGATGGCGAGGAAGATGTAGCAGGCCGTCGTCGTCAGCCCGAGGCCGAGAATGAGGCTGGTGAGGGCGCACATGCCGAGCAGCAGGAAGGGATTGTCGCCGGCAATATGCAGCAGGTCGTTGGCGAGGCTCGACACCACGCCGGTCATCGAGAATGCGCCGATCAGGAGGCCGCAGCCGGCGAGGATGCCGACCAGCTCGACGAAAGTACGGCCGTTGACCTCGAGGAATTTGCCGATCGTTGCGAGCGTCCAGCGCGTGTCCTTGGAGAACAGCTGGTTGAGCACGAGTAGCAGCGCGGTGGCGTAGAACGGCGCGTGGCTCTCGCGCTTGAAGTAGAGCAGCATCACGATCAGGAGCGCGATGACGAAGACGTAGTACCAGCCGTCCTTGATCGTATCCATGATCCGCGGCAGCTCGGCGCGCGGAATGCCCTTCAGCCCGTGGCGCGCCGCGTAGGCGTCGACCTGCATGAACAGGCCGACATAATAGAGCGCGGCAGGAATGATCGCGGCGACCGCGACGTCGGCGTAGCTGACATTGAGGAACTGCGCGATCACGAAGGCGGTCGCGCCCATCACCGGCGGCGCCAGCACCGCGCCCGTGGAGGCGCAGGCCTCGATCGCGCCGGCATAGGAGGCGCGAAAGCCGCTCTTCTTCATCACGGGGATGGTCATGGTGCCCGCGGTGAGCACGTTGGAGATGATCGAGCCCGACATCATGCCGAGCAGGCCGCTGGCAAAGATGCAGACCTTCGCCGCGCCGCCGCGGAACGTGCCGCACAGCGCGAAGGCGAGGTTGATGAAGAATTTGCCGGCCCCCGTCATCATCAGCGCGGTGCCGAACACGAGGAAGCCGATCACGGTGTCGGCAAAGGCCTGGATGGGAATGCCGAGCAGGCTCTCGCCCGACAGCACGTGATAGGCGGTGGCCTGCTCCAGCGTCGATTGCGTGCCGCGGAACGGACCTAACCAGCCGGATTCGGCGAACAGCGGATAGACGGTGAAGGGAAACACGCTGAGCAGCAGGCTCCAGCCGCCGGTGCGGCGCAGCGCCTCCATCAGCATCACCCACATCACGAGGCCCGCGGCGATCACGCTGCTCGGCGCGCCGCCGAATTCCCACCCGGCCTCCGCCGCCTTGCGCACGTTCGACATCAACAGCAGCGCGGCCGCGAAGGTCACGACGAAGAAGACGAGGTCGTACCAGGGAATGCGGTCGAGCGGCGCGCGCTCGGTTCCCGGGAAGATCAGGAAGGTGAAGGGCAGCATCAAGGCGATCAGGAGATAGAAATACTCCGTGTTGAGCTGGGTGTAGCCGATGAAGAAGCGCAGCGAGAACTGCTGGTTGATGCAGAGCAGGATGGTCGCCGCGGTCGCAGTAACCAGCGTCCAGCGCCAGGCGCCGCGCAACGCGCGCACGCGCGTCACCTCGGCCTCCTGCATGTTGCCGGCGGCGCCGTGCGGATCGTCGAACACGACCCGCTTGGCCTCGTCCTTGGGGGCCGTGGAAACTGAAGCAGACGACATGATCGACCCCGATCGTAGGCAGTTAACCGCTGTGGATTAGTCCTCGAACCCGTTCGGCATGTCGGCTTTCGCAAGCGCAGTGGCGCGCGCCTTCATCCAGCCGTCGAGGAACGCCTTGTCGTCGGACGGCGGACTGGACTTGCCGTAGTCCGCCCAGGCGGCCGCGAGCACCTCCTGCCGCTTGATCAGCTTGTTGTTGTGCGCGTCCTGCGCATCGCTCCATTGCCCGGCCTCCTTCAGCGCCTTCACCGCGCCGGGATGCACCGGCACCACCCAGTTCCTGGTCTGGCGTTCGGCGGCGAGACCGCCGGCCCCGGGCGCGGAGTCCTTGTAGGCGTCGTAGTTCACGATCATCGCCTTGGTGATCGCGTAGACCTGGTCGGGTGCTTGCGAGGCGTAGGTCACGAAGATCGGGTAGGGATAGTTGCCGAGCTCGATCGGCTTGTCCGGCGAGATGCCGGCGCCGCAGGTCGCGACTTGCGGGAAGAAGAACGAGCCGACCTTCTGCATCCGCGCCCAGCCCTCCTTGTCCTTGGCCGGCAGCGGCGGCCAGATCAGGCCGCGCGGCGAGGTCTCGGCTTCCTTGGCCGGGCCGGTGATGGTGGTGCCGAAGGCCGCGTCAGTGTCGTTGTTGATCAGGCCCTTCCACATCGCGCCGTAGCTGGCGAACTCGACGACCTTGACGTCCTTCTGCGTCAACCCGGCGAAGGCGAGCACCGCGAGCGAGTTCTGGTTCAGCGCGGGCGAGCCCACGACGAATCCGACGCGCTTGCCTTTCAGGTCTTTCAGATCTTTCACGCCGGTATCGGCTGCGACGCCAAGCGAACCGCAATTGCAATCGACGCTCGAGAGCAGGATCTGAAGCGACTGCGGCCCCCATTCTTTGCTGCCGAACTCGAACACGCCTTCTTGCGCGAAATAGGTGCCCGATCCCATCGCCGCCGCCGCGGCACGCTTGGCGCGCAGCGGCGCCAGCCGCGCGACGTCGTTGCCTGCGGGGAGCACGCGCACGTCGGTGCTGTACTTGTCCTTCATCATCTTGCCGACGCCGACCGCGATGTTGAAGCCGGCAGTGCCGGTGTCATAGGCGGTGAACGTCAATGTCGGCGGCAGCTTGATGTCTTCGGCCGACGCATAGCGTGTAGACGCAAAAGAAATGCCCGCAACCAAGGCAGGCGCGAGCACGAGCAGCCCACGAAGCATGTTTTCCTCCCAACATCCTCGCTTGGTTCGCGAAGACCTTCTTGCTTGAAAAGATCATGTCATCCGTATCAGGCGATGGCAACGTCGTACCGCGGAGGTGAAGCGGAGGTCTGACAGATTGTCGCGGACCACTGACGGCGATAGCGCATCGCTCGGCCATGGTTCGAGACGCGCCGTGAGCGGCGCTCCTCACCATGAGGATGTGTGATTTGCTGCGAAAACCAGCCTCATCCCGATGAGCCTCCCAAAAGCAGGCGTCTCGAAGGCTGGCCACAAAAAGATTGCGCAACCACGTCAGGCGATGCGCATGCGCTTCAGCTCGCGACGATCGCGATGGCCTGTCCCTCGGCGACGACGTCGTCGAGTTTGACGAGAAGCGATGTGATCGTGCCAGAAGCAGGCGAGGGTACCGGGATCTCCATCTTCATCGCCTCGACCACCACAACGTCGTCACCATCCGCAACGGTTCCTCCAACTTGCACGGGAGTTGCGCAGATGCGTCCAGCGACCTCCGTGACGATCTTAATTTCTGGCATGCCATCGCCTTTTTGTTGTCGTCGCAAAATGCCTGAGGTAGCGTCGTCTGCAAGTGGAATTTAATTCCGCACAGCGGAACAGATGGTAGGGAACATGGGACGACGTTCGGAGCGGTTGAGTAGGCAAGGTGCGCTCGCTGGCGAAGCCGGTGAGGGTGATGTCATCCAGGTGGTGTCGCGCGCGTTCGATGTGTTGCGATGCTTCGAGGGCCACGAGGCGCGGCTCGGCAATCTCGAGATTTCAAATCGCTGCGGACTGCCGCGCTCGACCGTGTCGCGGCTCACGCACACGCTGACGCGCATGGGCCAGCTCGTCTATCTGCCGCGCGACCAGAAATATCGCATCGGCCCGAGCGCGGTGGCGATGAGCGCATCGATGATGAAGGGCGCGCAGCTGCGCAGCATGATCCGGCAACGCTTGCAAGAGGTCGCTGAGCAACTGCCGGGGACGGTCGGCTTCGTGGTCCCCGATCGCTTCCATCTCGTCTATCTCCAGTTCGCGCGATCCGCGACTGCGCTCGGCCTGCATGAAGGCACCGGCAGCCGCATCTCGATGGCCTCGACCGCTGCGGGCGCAGCCTACACCGCGGCGCTGGCGCCCGAGGTCGGCGATGCCTTCATTGCGGACATGGAGCGCGAAGCTCCCGAGGCGGCCAAGATCCTGAAGCCTCGCATCGAAGCCAACCGGCAATCGCTGCGCGAGCGCGGCTATGTCACGGCCTGCGGCCTCTGGAGCCCGCACATCAACGGCCTCGCGGTGCCGATCTGGTCGCCGCAGTACCAGACCTTCGTCGTCATCACGATCGGCCTTCTGTCTGCGATGTACGACGAGCAGCGTCTGCATGCGGAAGTCGCGCCGCTGATGCTCGCGCTGGGCCGATCGCTGGGCAGCCTGCTCGAGGGTGCGGAAGGCGACGTCTTCAACAACCGTATCCCGCGCAAACCGGTCGCAATGGCCGTGCACAACAATAACAAGCCGATCAATTCGGAGGGAGTGAATGACCTGGAAGCCGGAACTCGACGAGCTCGCCCGGCGCGAAGCCTTCGCGCGGGAGATGGGCGGCGTTGACAAGGTCAAGCGACAGCATGACCAGGGCCGGCTGACTGTTCGGGAGCGCATCGACAAGCTGATCGACAAAGGCAGCTTTCACGAGATCGGTGCCGTCTCCGGCATCGGTGAGTACGATTCCAGCGGCGAGTTGCAGAAGTTGACGCCGGCGAACTGCGTGTTCGGCCGCGCGCGCGTGGGCGGCCGCACGGTGGTCGTGGTCGGCGACGATTTCACCGTGCGCGGCGGCTCGGCGGATGCATCGATCTCCGCGAAACCGCTGATGGCGGAGGAGATGGCGCACGACTTCCGTCTGCCCATCGTCCGCATCATCGAAGGCTCCGGCGGCGGCGGCTCGGTCAAGACCATCGAGACCAAGGGCGCGGCGAACCTGCCGGGTGGCATCGGCGGCACCCGCTGGTATCGCTTCACGACGGAAAACCTGTCGCAGGTGCCGGTGGTCGCGCTCGGCCTCGGTTCGGTTGCAGGGCTCGGTGCCGCGCGCCTCGCCGCCAGCCACTATTCCATCATGACCCGGAAGTCCGCGATGTTCGTCGCGGGGCCGCCTGTGGTGAAGGCGCTGGGACAGGACCTCTCGAAGGAGGAACTCGGCGGCGCCGACATCCAGACCCGCGCCGGCGCGATTGACCATGCCGTCGACACCGAGGAAGAGGCGTTCGCCTGCGCGCGGCGCTTCCTGTCCTATCTGCCGTCGTCGGTCTACGAGCTGCCGCCGACCTTGCCCTGCACCGACAATCCCGAGCGTACCGAGGAAGCGCTGATGAACGCGGTGCCGCGCAACCGCAAGCAGGTCTACAAGATGCGGCCGATCATCGAGTCCGTTGTCGACAAGGGCTCGTTCTTCGAGGTCGCGAAGAATTTCGGCAAACCAATCATCGTCGGCCTCGCGCGGCTCGAGGGCAGGGCGGTGCTGCTGCTTGCCAGCGACAGTTTTCACTATGGCGGCTCCTGGACGGCGGATGCGTGCCAGAAGGTGGTGCGCTGGGTAGATTTCGCCGAAACCTTCCATCTGCCGATCGTCTATCTCATGGACTGCCCCGGCTTCATGATCGGGCTCGATGCCGAGAAGGCGGCGACCATCCGCCACGGCGTCCGCGTCATGGCCGCGGTCAACCAGACCACCGTGCCCTGGTGCACCGTGATCCTGCGTAACGCGTTCGGCGTCGCCGGCGTGGTGCATCAGCCGGCCGACCGCTTCTCGATCCGCTACGCTTGGCCGTCGGCCTATTGGGGCTCGCTTCCGCTGGAGGGCGGCATCGAAGCGGCCTACCGCGCCGACATCGATGCGGCCGAGGACAAGGCGGCGAAGCTGAGGGAGATCGAGGAGCGGCTGAACAAGCTGCGCTCGCCGTTCCGTTCGGCCGAGAAGTTCTGGGTCGAGGAGATCATCGATCCCAGGAAGACGAGATCGTTGCTCTGCGAGTTCGCAAGGCTGGCCGAGCCGCTGCGAAAAGCCGGACCGCCGACGAACATGACGATCAGGCCGTAGGCGGCCCGGCGCGTCACAGAGGCGGGACATGCGAAAGTCCCGAATCGGACCGACAGGCCCCCCTTGCCAAGAGCGGGACGGGTTTTCCGCCGCTTGCGAGCTGCCTGGAGACGGCGCGCGGCCGTGCCTGATAGCGCCGGTCGTGAGGCCGCAACAGGCGCGGCGAGCACCCGTTGCCGGTTACCCGCCGGTCTCTGCGATCGCGTTTAACCGACGTTAATGATGCCTTCTCAATATGATACATCCAACCTGTTGCAGCCCATGTTGTGGATTGCTCGTAAGCCTTGATTAAGGGAGCCCTCCGCATATTCCGCCCGTGACGGCGAGCGCCGGGATCGAAACCCGGCAGTCGTTTCCGTCGATTTCAGGGGAAGGGCCGCTGCCGTAGCGACGGCAGCCAGGATGAAACTCATGCTCCGCAGCGCAATGCTTCGTTTCGCGAGAGACCGGAAGGCCAACGTTGCCATCATCTTCGCGCTGATGATGGTCCCCACGATCTTTCTTCTGGGCATGGCGCTCGACTATACGCTGGCCCTGCGCAAGCGCGAGCAATTGAACGCAGCTGCCGACGCGGCCGCGATCGCGGCCGTGAGGCCGGCGATGCTGACGCAGAGCGACACCACCGTCGTCAAGGCGACCGCGGAAGCCGTCTTCGCAGCGAAGGCGAATCTTCCCGGATTGTCCGCGGTCCCGACACCGACGGTCACGATCGTCGATTCCGGTCTCGCGCGAACCATCACGGTGTCCTACACCGCGCAGTCCACGAACAATTTCCCCGGCGTTCTCGGCAAGCAGACCTGGCAGGTCGCCGGTTCCGCGACGGCGAGGGCGTCGAGCGCGCCCAACATGAATTTCTATCTGCTGACGGATGACTCGCCGTCCATGGGGATCGGCGCGACCGCGGGCGACATCAGCAATCTCATCAACAAGACCGCCCCCGCGTACCAGACAGCAGCGGCCTCGCAGAATTGCGGCTTCGCCTGTCATCAAACCAATATCGCGCACGACGGCGGGACCAAGGACAACCTTGCGATCGCACGCGCCAACAATATCACGTTGCGGATCGATCTCGTGACGAATGCCGTCAACCAGTTGCTCAATACATGGTCGAACTGCCCGCAGTCGGGCGTTTCGGGCGGCGTCATGCAGTGCATGTCGGCGTTGAACAACACCACCTACAAAGCGGCGCTCTATACGTTCGACCTGAGTTTGAACGAACTGGCCAAGCTGACCACCCCGACCCTCGCCGGAGCCCAGGTTAACAACATCTCGCTGATGCCGGTCGCCTACCAGAACTGCGTCGTTCCGACGACCAACTGCAAGACCGACAACGGCACGGATATCGCCGGCGCGCTCAAAAGCATCAACGACATCATGCCCACTCCCGGGCTTGGCACCAACGCGTCGGGAGATACGCCGCAGGAAGTGGTGTTCCTTATCACCGACGGCGTCGAAGACAAGATCTCCGCGACCTGCCCCAACGCGACCTTCGCCTCCAACAGTCGATGCCAGCAGCCGCTCGACACGACGATGTGCACGACCATCAAGAACCGGGGCATCAAGATCGCCGTCCTCTACACCGAGTATCTGCAACTTATCGCCAATCCTCTCACCGGTATCCAGAAAACGGACGGCTGGTACATGAGCTGGATCGACAAGTACGACCAGCCGAGTTCCCTAACCGGCCAGATCGCACAAAATCTGCAATCCTGCGCGTCGCCGGGGTTCTACAAGAGTGTTCAAAATGGCCAGAACATTTCCGACGCCCTGAGGGACCTCTTCATCAAGGTCGCGTCAAGCACTGCCAGCCTCGTGCAGTAGGGAAAGCGCCATGACTGGTCCAAAGGCTACAACGAGAAAGAGGCGCGGCGGTCGCTGCGCAGCTTTCGCGCGGGACAGCAGGGGCGCCACGGCCGTCGAATTCGCGCTCGTCGCCGCGCCGTTCCTCGCCCTCATTATCGCGCTCATTCAGACGTTCATCGTTTTCTTTGCGCAGGAATTGCTCGAATCCGTGGTGCGTCAATCGGCGCGCCTGGTCATGACGGGACAGGTTCAGTCCGCGCAGATGACGCAGGCCGCATTCAAGCAGAAGGTCTGCGACCAGGTCGTGATCTTGTTCAACTGCAACGGCATGATGGTGGACATGCAGGTCGCCACGTCGTGGAATTCCACGAACACCGCCATGCCCTCCCTGACCTTCGACAGCAAGGGCGCGGTCACCAACACCTGGCAGTTCAATCCCGGCAACTCCGGCGATATCGTCGTTCTCCGGGTGATGTATGTCTGGCCTGTTATGCTCGGGCCACTCGGTTTCAATCTGTCGAATCTTTCCAACGGCAACCGGCTGATCATGGCGTCCGCCGCGTTCCAGAACGAGCCAGGGAGCTGACTGATGATCGCCGGCCTGTCGTTTCGCGCACGCGACCTGTGGACCGACGCTCGCGGCGTTGCGGCGACGGAGTTCGCCATCGTGAGCCCGTTCATGCTGCTGCTCTATATCGGCGGCGTGGAGCTCGGGAACGGGTTGGCCATGAACGTCAAGGTCACAGCGACCGCGCACAGTGTCGCGGACATGGTTTCGCAGAACACCCAGGTCTCGCCCTCCCAGATGTCCGGCATCCTTGCGGCCTCGACCGCCATCATGGCGCCTTATCCCGTCAAGAGCGGCAGCACCTCCCTGATGACGATCACGGTCTCGGGAGTCTCGACCGACAGCAAAGGCAATGCGACGGTGCAATGGAGCACGTCGACCTCGGGAGCGGGGAGAACCGTGGGGCAGCAGATGACCTTGTCCCAGTTCACCGCGACCGATCCGAACAATCCCAACAACGCCAACATCTCGCTCATCCTGAGCGAGGTGTCCTATGACTACACGCCCAACCTCGGCTATACGATCGCCGGCACCGTCAAGCTGACCGACAGCTATTACCTGTTCCCGCGCTGCTCGACGAACAGCCCGGCCAACTCGAGCTTCCCATATTACGACGTGAAGTATACCCCGACGTCGACGACGTGCACATGCGTGCAGCATCTGCAGCAGAAGTCCTGCTAGCGCCGCGACGCGGCGCCGGTTAACCGGGATGCTGGCGGGCAATGCTGGCGTGATGCCGCTGTCCGACGTGTCAAACGGTCCGATAGGTGCACGTGGCATCTGGCGCGAGGCCACCGCTTGGTGCTGGCAAGGCAAGAGTTCGTACTCTGCGGGTTAATCATATCGGTCGCAACGTGTGGCTTATGGGGATTGAAGAGGGCCGCCCGCAAATGCAGCCATTTTCGGCCGCTCTTTAGGCCCATTTCAGCCAAACTGTTATCAGTTGCTCGTCGACCGGGGCAGGACCTTTCAATTTGGAGTCCTGCGATGTTCAAGCTAGTTCTTTCTGCGTGTCTCTTTGTTGCCGTCAGCTCTATTGCTTCGGAAGCACGACCCTACCGCATTGATCACGCGCCCGAGTGCAATGTCATCATGCCCTGCGACTTCTCGTCGTCGCAAACGCGCCGTGAGCGCGTTTCCAGTTACTCGTCACAGACGCCCCATTCAAGACAACTCACAATGGTCGCCGCTGGCAATGCCGTTGCGGCGGTGAATGCCCCTGGCGATCGGGTCGTCGGCGGTCGACCGGCCGGTTGCCCGTCGTCCTTCTGCGGTTGCGGCGCGGCCCTGCGCGTGTTTGGTCGTATGGTGCCGGAATTGAATCTCGCGGCTAACTGGCTACGTTTTCCGCGTACATCGCCAGCGCCGGGAATGGTGGCGGCACGACGCGGCCACGTGTTCGTCCTGGAGCAGCACCTCGGGGGAGACCTCTGGATGGCGTATGACGCCAACTCGGGCGGACACGCAACAAGAATGCACGCGCGTTCCTTGCGGGGGTATACGGTCGTCAACCCGCGCGTCGCGACGCTTTGAGCAAGGCTTCCTGCATCAATGTCGGGCAGGGCATCGGCGACTTGTGTATCCCGCCATGATCACATCATGCCGGTGTCTTGCCCGACGAGTCAAATCGCCTTGCGGACGCGTAAGTCATTGATCCGCCGTGCCTCGGCTACTGTGCATGGGGTTGTTTTCGCGGTTTTTGTTTGCGCCCCCGCTCCAGTGCCCCTTACGCGCTCTCCGTCTCCCGGTGCACGTCGTGCACCACCAGCCCCATGCCTTGCTCGGGCATCTTGATCCGGTCGCGCCGCTTCAGCGTGCGCTTGGTGTCCTCAAAGCCGCTCTGCCAGTGCTCGCGCATCGAGGTGCCCGAGAATTCGTGGTCCTTGGCGTCGCCCTCATAGGCCTTCTGCTGGTAGATCAGATGCAGGATCGCGATCTCGGGTATGTGGCACAGGCTCGCTTTCAACTTGCGCTCTTCCTCGCTCAGTTGTTCCTCCGGCAGCTTCGCCAGGGCCTTGTAGAGCAGGACCTTGAGATTGTGCGTGCGGCGCGCATCACTACATCGCCGATCTGACGTTGCCGTTCGGCCGCGTCGTGCACGACTATATCAGGGAAGCCGAGGCGGCGGCCGCGACGGGGCTGGCCGCGGAGTAGGGCGGCGCCATCATCAAACTGTAACAAAGGCGTAATTGAGTACCCGCGTGGATCCGGACGATGCCGTCAGCCATCTTCCGGAGACGGGGCATTTGTTGACGGTTGGGGCGACCATGGCTGAGCCGGCAAAGCTTGTCAGCGCGATATCGGGGGCTGAGCCTGCCATTCCGGGCCTGGTCTGGGCGTTCCGCCTGCACAGCGACGGCAGCGCCGAGGCGCTGCCGATCGAGTTCAGCCATGACGGCCGGCTCTGGCTGCATTTCAACCTGACCGATGCGCGGGCGCGGCCGTGGATTGCGGCATCGACGCTGCCGCCGCTTGCGCGCGAGCTGCTGCTGTCCAACGACACGTTCCAGCAGCTCCATGTCATCGACCACTGCGTCTACGGCGTGTTCTCCGACCTCGTGCGCGACATCGACAGCGCCACGGAGGAGACCGCGTTCCTGCGCTTCGCCATGACCGAGCACCTGCTGGTCAGCGGCCGCCATCAGGCGCTGTGCTCGGCGGATGCGACGCGCCGGGTGCTCGAAGGCGGCTACCGCGTCGACAACGTCGCCCATCTCCTGGAAAAGATCTTGGACGAGGTCGCCGACACGCTTGATCGGATGGCCGACAAGCTCGGGCAGGAGATCGACGGCATCGAGGAACGCATCCTCGCCGACGATGCCAAGCCGGAGATGCGCCGCAATCTCGGCCGGCTGCGCCGCACCTGCGTCAGGCTGCATCGTCAGCTCACCGGCCTGCGCGTGCTGTTTCACCGGCTCGACCAGAAGAACACGGACCATCTCTCGCCGGGCTTGCGGATCCACGCCGGCAAGCTGGCGCAGCGGCTCGATGGTCTCGATCACGACATCGTCGAGCTGCGCGAGCGCAGCCGGCTGCTCGAGGAGGAGCTGCGCTTCAAGAACGAGGAGGAGAGCAACCACCACCTCCACACGCTCTCCATCGTGACGACGCTGCTGCTGCCGCCGACGCTGATCACCGGCATCTTCGGCATGAACACCAAGGGCCTGCCGCTCACCGACGTCGAGACCGGATTCCTCTGGGCGGCGGCGCTGATGGCCTCGTCGGTCGGCGCGGCCTATTTGTTCATGCGGCGCACGGGCATTTTCAAGTAGCGTACCCAACCGTGAACGCGATTGCCGATAGCTCTCTGCTGCGAAGCATGGCTGCAATTGCGCTGGCGTGCACCTTGGCGAGCACGAGCGCGCGCGCCGGCGCCAAGGACGAAAGCGCGGCGGAATGGCTGGCGCCAAAATGGTCCAACGAATGGCATGACGGGCTCGCCAACAAGGGCCTGAATTTCGGCGCCACCTACATCGCCGACAACATCGGCAATGTGTCCGGCGGTGTTGGGCGCGGCGCGATCCATTTCGGCCGCCTCGATCTCTCGGTCGATGCCGATCTGGACAAGCTCGTCGGCTGGAGCGGCGGCCGCTTCTACGCCAACGCCTTCGTGATCTACGGCCGCGGGCTCTCGCGCAACTACGTGCAGAACCTCGCCACCATCAGCGAGATCGAGGCGCTGCCGGACCAGCGGCTCTACAACGCCTATTTCGAGCAGAGCTTCTTTGGCGACAGGCTGAACATCAGGGCCGGCCAGCAGGCCGCGGATGTGGAGTTCTTCGACAGCCAGACCGACGACCTCTTCATCAACGGCACCTTCGGCTGGCCGGCGATCAAGGCGAGCAACCTTCCGGCCGGCGGCCCGGCCCCGCCGATCGCGGTGCCCGGCATTCGCGTCAAGGCCGCGTTGACGGACCAGATCACCGCCTATGCTGCAGTGTTCAACGGCGATCCGTCCGGGCCGGGCGATGCCGATCCGCAGATTCGCGACCATCACGGCCTCGCGTTCCGCGTCAACGATCCGCCCTGGGTGATCGGGCAGGTCCGCTTCAACTACGACATCGATATCGGGGGCCGCCCGCTCGCCGGCAATTTCACGCCGGGCGCCTGGAAGCACTATGGCTCGTTCGACAGCCAGCGGTTTACCGCGGAGGGCCTGTCGATCGCCGATCCCTCCGGAAGCGGCGTTCCGGCGAAGCTCCGCGGCAACTACGGCATCTTCGCGGTGATCGAGCAGGTGCTCTACCGCCCGCCGGAGGTGAAGGACAACACCACGTCAGCTTCGATCCCGGGCGTCACCGCGTTCGGCCGCATCGCCTACAGCCCGCCGGATCGCAATCTGATCGACCTCTATCTCGACGGCGGCATCGGCTTCGTCGGCTTCACGCCAGGCCGTCCGCTCGACCGCTTCGGCGTGGCGATGGCCTATATGCGGATTTCGAACACGGCCCGCGCGCTCGATCTCGATACGCAGTCCTTCACCGGCGTGCAGAGCCCGGTGCGCAGCAACGAGACCCTGATCGAGATGATCTACGAGGCGCATATCAAGCCGGGCTGGCTGGTGGCGCCGTATTTCCAGTACGTGTTCCGCCCCTCGGGCGGCATCCCCAATCCGAACGATCCGAGCGGGACTTCGCGGATCGGTGACGCCGCGGTCTTCGGCGTCACCACAACGATCCGGTACTAGGGCGGCTTACGCCATTGCGGGTTGCGCCTTTGGCTTCGGCTGCCGCGACAGTGCCAGCACGATCAACGAGGCGAACACGCAGAGCGCGCCGGCGATGAAGAAGGCGGGCAGATAGCTCTGCAGCAGCGTCCGCGACAGGCCCGCTCCGAAGGCCGCGGTGCCGGCGCCGAGCTGATGCCCGGCGAAGATCCAGCCGAACACCAGATTGGCGCGCTCGGGGCCGAACTTCTGCGCGGTGAGGCGCACCGTCGGCGGCACGGTGGCGATCCAGTCGAGGCCGTAGAACATCGCGAAGATCGACAGGCCGTAGAACGAGAAATCGCTGAAGGGCAGGAAGATCAGCGAGAGACCGCGCAGGCCGTAGTACCAGAACAGCAGCCAGCGATTGTCGTAACGGTCCGACAGCCAGCCCGAGAAGATGGTGCCGAAGAAGTCGAAAATACCCATCGCAGCCAGCAGGCTTGCGGCCTGCACCTGCGGGATGCCGAAATCGAGGCACATCGGGATCAGGTGGACCTGGACGAGGCCGTTGGTCGAGGCGCCGCAGACGAAGAAGGTCGCAAACAGGATCCAGAACGCGCTCGACTTCGAGGCATCGCGCAGCGTGCCGAGCGCCACCGCCGTGATCGAGCCATTGTTGACGGGCGGGGCGGGCAGGGGCTCGGTGCCCTCGTCGCCGAACGGGCGCAGGCCCAGATCGCTCGGACGGTCGCGCATCGCGAGCAGGACCGCGAGTGCGGAAACGCCGAGCATGATGCAGACGAAGCCGAGTGCCAGTCGCCAGCCGAAGCGTTCGGTGAGGCTTGCGAGCAGCGGCAGGAACACGAGCTGACCGGTGGCGACGCTCGCGGTCATGATGCCGACGACGAGGCCGCGTCGCGCCGCGAACCAGCGCGTGGCGATGGTGGCTCCCAGCACCAGCGCGGTCATGCCGGTGCCGATACCGATCACGACGCCCCACAGGGCTATGAGCTGCCAGACCTCGGTCATGCCAAGCGATGCGACCAGCGCCGAGACCACGATCAGCTGCGCCGTGAGCGTGACGTTGCGCAGGCCGTAGCGGTTGAGCAGGGCGGCGGCGAATGGCGCCATCAGCCCGAACAGGATGAAGCGGATCGACAGCGCGGAAGAGATCTCCGCCGTGCTCCAGCCGAACTCCTTTTGCAGGGGAACGATGAACACGCCGGGCGCACCGACCGTGCCGGCGCTGATCAGCGCGGCCAGGAAGGTCACGCCGACCATCACCCAGCCGTAGTGGATATTGCGGCGGCTGAGCCTTGCCGCGAGCCAGTTCGAGATCATTGGGCCTCAATCATGGTTGGCGGTCCCTCCCGGGACACGCGTCATCGTTATAATCTGGCATATTCGTCGGAAGTCTAAAATGTCAGACTTCCCTCAATTTCGGACATAACGACTAGTGCGGCAGCCGCTCCACCGCGATGGCCGTGGCTTCGCCGCCACCGATGCAGAGCGCGGCGACGCCGCGCTTGAGGTTCTGCGCCTCGAGCGCATGCAGCAGCGTCACGATCAGCCGCGCGCCGGTGGCGCCGATCGGATGGCCGAGCGCGCAGGCGCCGCCGTTGATGTTCAGCTTGTCGCGGGGAATGCCGAGATCGCGCTGCGCCGCCATCGCCACCACGGCGAAAGCCTCGTTGATCTCGAACAGGTCGACGTCACCGGCGCTCCAGCCGATCTTGTCGAGCAGCTTGCGGATCGCAGGGATCGGCGCCGTGGTGAACCATTGCGGCTCCTGGCTGTGGGTGGCGTGGCCCTTGATCACGGCAAGCGCCGGAAGGCCGTTGCGATCGGCCAGCGACCGCTTCGTCAGCACCAGCGCGGCGGCACCGTCGGCATTGGCGGAGGAGGCGGCCGGCGTGATCGTGCCATTGGCGCGGAACGCCGGCTTCAGTCCGGGAATCTTGGCCGGATCGACCTTCAGCGGATGCTCGTCATTGGCGATGACGCGTGGGCCAGCCTTCTCGGTCAGCGTGATCGGCGCGATCTCGGCCTTGAACGCGCCGCCCTCGACCGCCCTGCGGGCGCGGCTGAGCGTCTCCATCGCATAGGCGTCCTGGTCCTTGCGGGTGAACTGGTAGGCCTCTGCCGTGGCCTCGCCGAAATCGCCCATGGATCGGCCGGTCTCGTAGGCGTCCTCCAGCCCGTCCATCATCATGTGGTCGATGATGCGGTCATGCCCGACGCGATAGCCGCCGCGTGCCTTGGCGAGGAGATAGGGCGCGTTGCTCATGCTCTCCATGCCGCCGGAGACGACGATCTCGGCCGAGCCGGCGCGGATGATGTCGTGCGCCAGCATGGTCGCCTTCATGCCGGAGCCGCAGACCTTGTTGACCGTGGTGGCGCCGGTTGCATCGGGCAGGCCGGACGCGCGGGCAGCCTGGCGTGCCGGGGCCTGGCCTTGTCCTGCGGGCAGCACGCAGCCCATGAAGACCTCATCGACCTTCTCAGGCGCGAGCTTGGCGCGCTCCAGCGCAGCGCCGATCACATGCGATCCAAGCTTATGCGCGGCCAGCGGCGACAATTCGCCCATGAAGCGGCCGAGCGGGGTACGGGCGGCGGAGACGATGACGACGGGATCGGCGGCTTCGGCCATGACGGGACTCCCTGCGATGACGGTTGAGTAAGATTATGCTCATCATATGATGCGGCGCAAAAAATGCAACCGCGGCTGGGATGAGAAAATCTTGTGGTTCGCATGAGATTTCCTCCTGCGATCGGAGGAGGGGCTGTGACTCTAGGAACGAAAGCGCTCCCCCAATGACGATGTCTGCCCCGCGAAGGCGAGGGCATCCAGAACGCCGCGGCTTCTCGGCTCAATCACCGCAGCCTCTGGAATACTGGATCGCCCGCCTCGCGGGCGATGACAGCGTCATGCGGAACGAAGCACCCCGTCCAGCGCCTACCGCTTCCTGTTCACGAACGCCTGCATCAGGCGCGTTGGCTCGTCGGTCAGGAACGACTCGCCGAACACCTTGACGCTGAGGTTCACCGACTCCGTCAGCGGCAGTTCCTCCCATTGCCGCAGCAGCGCCTTTTGCGACCGCAACGCCTTGGGGCCGCATTCGAGCAGCGCCTTCACCGTGTGCTCGACGGCTGCATCCAGCCCGCCCTCGGGCGCCACCTTGTCGACCAGTCCCCAGGCGAGCGCCGTGGCTGCGTCGATGTTCTCTGCCGTCATCACCAGCCAGCGCGCGCGGGCCCAGCCGATCAGGCGCGGCAGCAGCGCGGCGTGGATCACCGAGGGAATGCCGACGCGGACCTCCGGCATGCCGAAATGCGCATCATGCGCGGCGATGCGGAAGTCGCAGGCGGCCGCCACCTCGAGCCCGCCGCCGAGGCACCAGCCGGGCATGCGCGCGATCACGGGGGCCGGGAACTGGCGCACGGCCTCGCAGAGATCGCGCAGGCGGCTGATGAAGGCTTCGGCCGATGCCTGGTCGAGCTTGGCCATCTCCTTGATGTCGGCGCCGCCGATCATGCTCTTCTCGCTCTGGCCGCGCAGCACCACGACGCGGATGCTGCGATCGGAGGCGAGCTGTTGCAGGCCTTCGCGCGCCGCGTCGGTGACGGGCGAGCCGAGGATGTTGAGCGAGCCGGCGTTGCAAATCGCGACGTGAACGACGCCGCGCGCATCGCGCGTTACGCCGCAGTGGTTGTTGAGCATTTCCATCGTGGGATCTCGACGTTTGTTGGACGTGCGCGGGCGCACCGGTCGGGGTCACTTCCGGGCCGAAACGCGTTGCTTGTCAAGCGGGCCGGGGAGACGGAGTTGCCAGCGCGAAGTTCGTGGCATAGTATGATGTATGTCATACAAAGAGGCTGCCATGACCGACATCGATCAACTCGACCTGTTTT
The DNA here is from genome assembly GCF_042257955.1 of Bradyrhizobium sp. B025. NCBI lineage: Bacteria > Pseudomonadati > Pseudomonadota > Alphaproteobacteria > Hyphomicrobiales > Nitrobacteraceae > Bradyrhizobium > Bradyrhizobium sp. B025. The sequence goes on from NZ_CP170150.1 coordinate 3,742,788, forward strand.
CGCCCACGCAGCGGCGCGAGCGTGTGGTGGACTGGCAGGTCCCTGCGCCGGTCGCGAAAGCGGCGATGGGCCTGTCGGGCATGGACGCCATGCTGGGCATTCGCGACGGCCGGCTGCCGCCGCCGCCCTTCGCAAAGCTGATCGGCTTCACCATGGCGGTGGTCGAGCCGGGCCGGATCGTGATGCAATTGGAGCCGCGCGAGGATCTCGAAAATACCATCGGCCTCCTGCATGGCGCGACGGCCGCGGCGCTGATCGACACCGCCATGGGATGCGCCATTTCGACCCGGCTGGAGGCCGGGCAGTCGTCCGTGACCCTCGATCTGAAAATGACGTTCCTGCGTCCGCTGTCGGTCCGGTCCGGGCTGATCACGGCCGAAGGCAAGATCATCAAGCTGGGACGGCAGACCAGCTACACCGAGGGGTTCGTCCGCGACGGCAAGGGGGCGCTCGCAGTCCATGCAACTGCAACCTTTTCCATGATTGGCAATATCTTAACATGAATTAATTCACCGTCCGGTCCATTCTTGTGTTATGAAATGATCTCCGACATTCAATGAGACCCGCATGCGCTATTCCCGGGAACACAAGCAGGAAACCCACGACCGCATCGTGAAGAAGGCCTCCGTGCGGTTGCGCGAAAAGGGTGCGCACGGCATCGGCGTCGCCGACCTCATGAAGGAGGCGGGCCTGACCCATGGCGGCTTCTACGCGCATTTCGATTCCCGCGAGGCGCTGGTGATCGAGGCCTTTGCCTACGCCATGGACCGCTCGATGGAGCACTGGCGCAAGATCAGTGGCGAGGTTTCTCCCGAGAAACGGCTGGCGCTGATCGCGGAGACTTATCTCTCCGCGCTGCATCGCGACAATCCCGGCCATGGCTGCTCGATTCCCGCGCTGGGCGCCGAGATCGCCCGCGAGAGCCCGAAGACGCGAAAGGCCTTCGCCGGCAAGCTCGACGAGATGATCGAGATGATGACCGACTACATCCCGAACCTGCCGCGCAAGGCCGCGCGCAAGCAGGCGATCGCGACGCTGGCGACGATGGCCGGCACCATGCTGCTGGCGCGCATCGCCGGCTCCAGCGAACTGTCGGACGAGGTGCTGAAGGCGGGCAGGGACAGCGCGCTGGATGGTGCGAAGCGTGAGCCGAAGGTGGCGGCGGTGAAGAAGGCGAAGCAGAGTTAGCGAGATGCCGTAGGGTGGGCAAAGGCGCTCTTGCGCCGTGCCCACCGTCTCTCCGTGATCGTAGTTGGCATGGTGGGCACGCTTCGCTTTGCCCACCCTACGGGATCGGTGCTTACCGCCCCGCAAACAACGCCCGCTCGCGCTCCACGATCTCACCGATGTAGTCCGCCACGGCCCTGATCCGGGCGAGGTCCTTGCTGTCGGCGTGCATCAGCATCCAGAACGTCCGCGTGATCGAGATCTCCTCCGGCAGCACCGCGACAAGCTGCGGATAGTCGCTCGCCATGAAATGCGGCAGCACCGCGATGCCGAAGCCCGAGAGCGTGGCGTTGAGCTGTGCGATCAGATTGGCGCTGCGGAAGCGGGCGGAAATCCGCGGCGACACCTGCGGCAGATAGTCGAGCTCCGGCGTGAACAGGAGCTCCTCGATGTAGCCGACAAAGCGGTGCTGCGGCAGCACCTCGCGCGAGACGATCGGCGGGAAGCGGTCGAGATAGGCGGGGGCGGCATAGAGCCCGAGGCGGTAGTCGAGCAGCTTGCGGCCGACGATGCGGCCCTCCTTCGGCATGGTCAGGCTGATCGCGATGTCGGCCTCGCGCTTGGAGAGACTGAACAGCCGCGCAGTAGCCACAAGTTGCAGATCGAGATCGGGGTACCGGTCCGCGAAGGGCGCCAGCCGCGGCGCCAGGAAGGCGGTACCGAAGCCATCGGGCGCACCGATCCGCACCGTTCCGGTCAGCCGCGCCACGGAGCCGCCGACCTGCTCCTGGTTGGCGACGATGGTCGATTCCATCGCTTCCGCGCTGTCGGCGACGCGCTGGCCGGCCTCGGTGAGGAGATAGCCGGTCTTGCGCCGGTCAAACAGCTTGGCCGAGAGGTGCTTTTCCAGCCTGTCGACGCGACGGATCACGGTCGCATGGTCGACGCCGAGCTGTTTTGCCGCAGCCGAAACCGAGCCGCCCCGCACGATGGCCAGCACGAAGCGAAAGTCGTCCCAGTCGATAGCGCCTTGATCCAGCATTTTCGCACATCTATGGTGCAATATATCAGACTTGAATCCTATAAAATGCAGGTCGATAGGATTTGTCAAAGCGAACAGGCTGGCCTGAAGGAGATATTTCCATGCGTTCAATCGGACATTTCATCGGCGGCAAGGAGGTCAAGGGTACCTCGGGCCGCACCGCCGACGTTTTCGAGCCGATGACCGGTGACGTGCAGGCCAAGGTGGCGCTGGCGTCCAAGGCCGAGGTCCGCGCTGCCGTGGAGAACGCCCGCGCCGCGCAGCCGGAATGGGCCGCGACCAACCCGCAGCGCCGCGCCCGCGTCATGATGAAATTCGTCGAGCTGGTCCAGCGCGACTACGACAAGCTCGCCGAGCTGCTGGCCCGCGAGCACGGCAAGACCGTGCCGGACGCCAAGGGCGACATCCAGCGCGGCCTCGAGGTCGCCGAGTTCGCCTGCGGCATCCCGCATCTGATGAAGGGCGAGTACACCGAGGGCGCCGGCCCCGGCATCGACATCTATTCGATGCGCCAGGCGCTCGGCGTCGTCGCCGGCATCACGCCGTTCAATTTCCCGGCGATGATCCCGATGTGGAAGTTCGCGCCCGCGATCGCCTGCGGCAACGCCTTCATCCTCAAGCCGTCCGAGCGCGATCCCGGCGTGCCGATGCTGCTGGCCGAACTGATGATGGAAGCGGGCCTGCCGGCCGGCATCCTCAACGTCGTCAACGGCGACAAGGAAGCGGTCGACGCCATCCTCGACGACCCCGACATCAAGGCCGTCGGATTCGTCGGCTCCACGCCGATCGCGCAGTACATCTATGAGCGCGCCGCGCAGACCGGCAAGCGCTGCCAGTGCTTCGGCGGCGCCAAGAACCACGCCATCATCATGCCCGACGCCGACATGGACCAGGCGGTCGATGCGCTGATCGGCGCCGGCTACGGCTCGGCCGGCGAGCGCTGCATGGCCGTCTCCGTCGCGGTGCCCGTCGGCAAGTCCACCGCCGACCGCCTGATGGAAAAGCTGATCCCGCGCGTCGAGAGCCTCAAGATCGGCACCTCGATTGATCCGTCGGCCGATTACGGCCCGCTGGTGACGCGCGAGGCGGTCGAGAAGGTCAAGGGCTACATCGACATCGGCATCAAGGAAGGCGCGACGCTCGCCGTCGACGGCCGCGGCTTCAAGATGCAGGGCTACGAGAAGGGCTTCTATCTCGGCGGTTCGCTGTTCGACAACGTCACCAAGGACATGCGGATCTACAAGGAAGAGATCTTCGGCCCGGTGCTCTCCGTGGTGCGCGCGCACGACTACAAGGAAGCACTGGCGCTGCCGTCCGAACATGACTACGGCAACGGCGTTGCGATCTTCACCCGCGACGGCGACGCGGCGCGCGACTTCGCGGCCAAGGTCAATGTCGGCATGGTCGGCATCAACGTGCCGATCCCGGTGCCGATTGCCTATTACACCTTCGGCGGCTGGAAGAAGTCCGGCTTCGGCGATCTCAACCAGCACGGCCCGGACTCGGTCCGCTTCTACACCAAGACCAAGACGGTGACCTCGCGCTGGCCGTCCGGCGTCAAGGAAGGCGCGGAGTTCTCGATCCCGCTGATGAAGTGATCCTCTCAAGAGCGAGGCACCCATGCAGTTCGCTCTGAACGAGGATCAGATCGCGGTTCGCGACATGGCGTTGGCGTTTGCGGCGGAAAAGATCGCGCCGCACGCGCTGCGCTGGGACGAGGAGAAGCATTTCCCGGTCGACGTGATGCGCGAGGCGGCGACGCTCGGCATGGGCGGTATCTACATCCGCGAGGATGTCGGTGGCTCCGCTATGACCAGGTTCGACGCGGCGCTGATCTTCGAGGCGCTGGCGACGGGCTGTCCGACCACGTCGGCCTTCATCTCCATCCACAACATGGCGTCCTGGATGATCGATGCCTACGGCAGCGACACCCAGCGCCACAAATGGCTGCCGAAGCTCTGCACCATGGAGCTGATCGCGAGCTACTGCCTGACCGAGCCGGGCGCCGGCTCCGATGCGGCGGCGCTGCGCACCCGCGCGGTGCGCGATGGCGACCATTATGTGCTCAACGGCCAGAAGCAGTTCATCTCGGGCGCCGGCGGCACCGACCTTTTGGTCGCGATGGTCAGGACCGGCGGCGACGGCCCCGGCGGCATCTCGACGCTCGTCATTGACGGCAACACACCGGGAGTCTCCTTCGGTGCCAACGAGCGCAAGATGGGCTGGAATGCGCAGCCGACCCGCGCCGTCATGTTCGAGAACGCCCGCGTGCCGGTCGCCAACCGGCTGAGCGAGGAGGGCGTCGGCTTCAAGATCGCGATGGCCGGCCTCGATGGCGGCCGTCTCAACATCACGGCATGCTCGCTCGGTGGCGCGCAGACCGCGCTCGACAAGGCGCGCAACTACATGAAGGAGCGCAAGGCGTTTGGAAAACGCCTCGACGAATTCCAGGCGCTGCAATTCCGCCTTGCCGACATGGCGATCGAACTCGAGGCCGCGCGCACGTTCCTGTGGCGGGCCGCAGCGGCGTTCGACCGCAAGGATCCTGACGCCACCATGCTCTGCGCGATGGCCAAGCGCTTCGGCACCGATGTCGGCTTCGAGGTCGCCAACCAGGCGCTCCAGCTTCACGGCGGCTATGGCTACCTCAGCGAATACGGCATCGAGAAGATCGTGCGCGATCTGCGCGTGCACCAGATCCTCGAAGGCACCAATGAAATCATGCGGCTCATCGTGGCGCGCAAACTGATCGAGGGCGCGCGATGACGGCAGCGGAAGAGGGCGATCTGGTCGCCCGCGTCGAGGGATCGGCCGGCGTCATCAGGCTCAACCGTCCCAAGGCCATCAATGCCGTGACGCTCGAGATGTTTCGCGACATCGAGACCGCGCTCGACCGCTTCGAGACCGATGCGGCCGTCGCCGTGATCGTGCTGGAGGGCGCCGGCGAGCGCGGCCTGTGTGCCGGCGGCGACATCCGCACGCTCTGGGAAAGCTCGAAGGTTCATGGCGACCTCGGCAAGATCCTGTGGCGCGAGGAATATATCCTCAACGCCCGGATCAAGAGGTTCCCAAAGCCCTATGTCGCCTTCATGGACGGCATCGTGATGGGCGGCGGCGTCGGGCTCTCCGCGCATGCGAGCCACCGCGTCGTGACGGATCGTACCAAGCTCGCAATGCCCGAGGTCGGGCTCGGTTTCTTCCCTGATGTCGGCGGCACTTATTTGTTGTCGCGCTCGCCGGGCGAGATCGGCACCTATTTCGGCCTGACCGGCCAGACCATGAACGGGCCGGACGCGATCCACGCGAAGTTCGCCGATTGGGTGGTGCCGGCGGCGAAATGGCCGGAGCTGCGGGATGCGCTGACGAAGCTGCGCTCCGGTGTAACCGCGGCCGAGGTCGGCAAGCTCATCAACGGCTTTGCGACCGGCGAGACCGCCGGGCCGGTCGCGGCGAAGCAGAAGATGATCGATGCGCTGTTCGGCTTCGACCGGATGGAGGACATCGTCGCCGCGCTCAAGCGCGACGGTTCCGAATTCGCTCTGGCGACACTGAAGACGCTTGGCGAAAAATCGCCGCGCGGCATGGTGGTGACGCTGAAGCTGCTGCGGCTGGCACGCGCCGCGTCGAGCCTGGAAGAATGTCTGGTGCGCGAATATCGCGCCGCGCTGGAGGTCTTCCGCAGCGACGATTTCCGCGAGGGCGTACGCGCCGCCGTGATCGACAAGGACCGCAATCCGATCTGGTCGCCGCCGCGGATCGAGGACGTGACGCCGGAATTGCTTGCGCCGTATCTCGCCGAGATTGGCGCCGACGAACTCAAGTTCAATTAACAACAGTCTTAAGCGGAGGAAACGACAATGGCCACGATCGCATTCATCGGTCTCGGCAACATGGGCGGCCCGATGGCGGCCAATCTGGTCAAGGCCGGTCACAAGGTCGTCGCGTTCGACCTCGTCGAGGCCTCGCGCGCGCAAGCCAAGGCCGATGGCGCCGGCATTGCCGACAGCGCATCGGGCGCAGTGAAGGGCGCCGATGTCGTCGTCACCATGCTGCCGGCCGGCAAGCATGTGCTCGGCGTCTGGAACGAGGTCGTCCCTGTCATGACCAAGGGCGCGCTGATCATTGATTCCTCCACGATCGACGTCGAGAGCGCGCGGCAGGCACACGCGCTGGCCGCCAAGAACGGCGTGCTCTCGGTCGATGCGCCGGTCTCCGGCGGCACCGGCGGCGCCAAGGGGGCGACGCTCACCTTCATGTGCGGCGGCGAGGACAAGGCGTTCGCCGCGGCAAAGCCCGTGCTCGAAAACATGGGCAAGAAGATCGTGCATTGCGGCGGCGCCGGCGCCGGCCAGGCGGCCAAGATCTGCAACAACATGATCCTCGGCATTTCCATGATCGCGGTCAGCGAGGCCTTCGCACTGGGTGAGAAGCTCGGGCTCTCGCATCAGGCGCTGTTCGACGTCGCCTCGACCTCGTCGGGCCAGTGCTGGTCGCTGACGACCTATTGCCCGGTTCCGGGCCCGGTGCCGACCTCTCCGGCGAACAACGACTACAAGCCGGGTTTCGCCTCGGCACTGATGGTGAAGGACCTGACCCTGGCGCAGGATGCCGCCAAGGCCGCCGGCGCGGCGACGCCGCTCGGCCAGCATGCGCAGGAGATTTACCAGGCCTTCGACAAGGCGGGGCAGGGCGGGGTGGATTTTTCCGGAATTATCAAGCACGTTCGCGGCCTCGCTGGAAAATAGCGAGGCTTTGCCCGTAGCCCGGATGGAGCGAATCGAAATCCGGGACAGCTTCTGCCAATTGCGTAGCCGGCCCCGGATTGCGCTCCGCTCCATCCGGGCTACGCTCGCAGGTCAATTGGACGGGCCCGGACCATGACGACATTTCAGGAAGCGCGCGCGTTTCTTCTACAACACCGCACGGATTACGAGGCGGCGGTCAAAGGCTTCCGCTGGCCCGATCCGGCCCCCTTCAACTGGGCGCTCGACTGGTTCGACGCCGAGCTGGCGGCGAATGCGGAGAGCAACGACCGGCCCGCGCTCTGGATCGTCGATGCTGCACAGGACCGGCAGACGAAATTGTCCTTCGCGGCGCTGTCGCGCCGTTCCAACCAGGTCGCCAACTTCCTCCGAGCGCAGGGCCTGAGGCGTGGCGACCATCTTCTGCTGCTGCTCGGCAATGTGGTTCCGCTGTGGGAGACCATGCTCGCTGCGATGAAGCTCGGCGTCGTCGTCATCCCCGCCACCACGCTGCTCACCGCCGACGAGCTGCGCGACCGGCTCGATCGCGGCAAGGCGAAGGCCGTGGTGGCCGCGCAGGATCAGGTCGCGAAGTTCGCGAGCCTCGGTGCAGAGAATGTCGTCCGCATCGTGGTCGGCGCGGCCTCCGATGGCTGGCTCGCTTACGATGAAGCGGCAGAGGCTCCGGACAGCTTCGTGCCCGACGGCCCCACCCACGCCGACGACCCGATGCTGCTCTATTTCACCTCGGGCACCACGGCAAAGCCGAAGCTGGTGCTGCATAGCCAGCGCAGCTATCCCGTCGGCCATCTCTCCACCATGTACTGGATCGGGCTGAAGCCCGGCGACGTCCATCTCAACATCTCATCGCCCGGCTGGGCCAAGCACGCCTGGAGCTGCTTCTTCGCGCCGTGGAACGCGGGCGCCACCGTGTTCGTGGTGAACCAGCCGCGCTTCGACGCGAAGGCGCTGCTCGCCACCATCGGCCGCTGCGGCGTCACCACGCTGTGCGCGCCGCCGACGGTGTGGCGGCTGTTCATCCAGGAGAACCTTGCCTCGTTCAAGGTCACGTTGCGCGAGGTCTGCGGCGCCGGCGAGCCGCTCAATCCCGAGGTGATCGACCAGGTGCAGGCGGCCTGGGGCCTTACCATCCGCGACGGCTACGGCCAGACGGAGACCACCGCGCTTGCCGGCAACTCGCCGGGGCAAAACATCAAGGTCGGCTCGATGGGCCGCCCGCTGCCGGGCTATCGCGTGCAGGTCAGCGATGCCGACGGCAACCCGGCGAAGGAAGGCGAGGTGACGCTGGTGCTCGGGGCGAACCGTCCCGCCGGCCTGATGCAGGGCTATCAGGGCGACGACGGCAAGCTCTCGGGTGCCGAGGGCGCACTCTATCGCAGCGGCGACGTCGTGTTCGAAGACGAAGATGGTTATCTCACCTTCGTCGGCCGCTCCGACGACGTGTTCAAATCGTCCGATTACCGCATCAGTCCGTTCGAGCTGGAAAGCGTGTTGCTCGAGCATGAACTCGTCGCCGAGGCTGCCGTGGTGCCCAGCCCGGATCCGATCCGGCTGGCAATCCCCAAGGCGTTCGTGCTGCTGACTTCGGGGTCGGAGCGAACACCGGAGACGGCGCTTTCGATCTTCAAGCACCTGCACACCCGCCTTGCGCCGTTCAAGCGCATCCGCCGCCTTGAAATCGTCACCGAGCTGCCGAAGACGATCTCTGGCAAAATCCGCCGCGTGCAGCTACGACGTCTCGAGCGCGACGATGATCGGGGCGATCCGCTGCGTGGCCGGGAATTCCGCGAGGAGGATTTTCCGGAGTTGCCGAAAACCCGGGGCGAGAGTTAAGTGGACACCTTCGTCATTCCGGGGCGCGCGGAGCGCGAACCCGGAATCCATTCGGCGACAAGCTCTGTGGCACAATGGATTCCGGGCTCGATGCTGCGCATCGCCCCGGAATGACGCCATCTGGAGCTATCAATGAACGAAGTCTGGAAGAAGCCGCCGATTACGCTGGACGCCTATCAGGCCATGGTCGGCAAGGAGATCGGCGTGTCGTCATGGCACCTGATCGACCAGCCCCGCATCGATACCTATGCCGACGTGATCGAGGATCACCAGTTCATCCACGTCGACCCTGAACGGGCAAAGAAGGAGACCGCGTTCGGCACCACCATCGCGCACGGCTTCCTGACCATGTCGCTGCTGTCGATCATGTCCTATGAGGTGATGCCGGTCATCGCCGGCACCACGATGGGCGTCAATTACGGCTTCGACAAGCTGCGCTTCATCTCGCCGGTGCGCTCGGGAAAGCGCGTCCGTGGCCGTTTCGTGCTGGCGGAAGCCAAGCTGCGCAAGCCGAACGAGCTGCAGTCCCGCACCAATGTCACTGTCGAGATCGAGGGCGAGGACAAGCCGGCGCTGGTCGCCGAGTGGCTGGGCCTGATCTATTTCGCGTAGGTCTGGCCGGGCTTGACCCGGTCCTTCAACGCTGCTCAAAAGCTGTCCGATCTCTCGCGGAGCGCTCTTACCCACTCCCCCTGTGGGAGAGGGTGGCTTCGCGCCACCTTCTCCCACGAGGGGAGAAGGAAGAAAGGAAGCACAATGGCAATCAGGTTTGACGGACGCGTCGCCATCGTCACCGGCGCGGGCAATGGCCTCGGACGGGCGCATGCGCTGGGACTGGCCAGCCGCGGCGCGAAGGTCGTGGTCAACGATTTCGGCGGTGCGCGCGACGGCACCGGCGGCTCGCTGTCGCCGGCGGAAGCCGTGGTCGAGGAGATCCGCAAAGCCGGTGGCACCGCGATGGCCGACGGTGCCGACGTCTCGAACTTCGAGCAGGTCACCGCGATGGTCGAGCGCGCCACAAAGGAATGGGGCAGCGTCGACCTCTTGTGCGCCAATGCCGGCATCCTGCGCGACAAGTCGTTCGGCAAGATGGAGGCGGCCGATTTCCAGAAGGTGCTCGACGTGCACCTCGTCGGCACCTTCTACTGCTGCAAGGCGGCCTGGGCCGGCATGCGCGACCGCAACTACGGCCGCATCGTGCTGACCACGTCGTCCTCCGGCCTTTACGGCAATTTCGGCCAGGCCAATTACGGCGCGGCGAAGTCCGGCATGGTCGGCCTGATGAACGTGCTGGCGGAAGAGGGCCGCAAGACCAACATCCGCGTCAACATCATCTCGCCGACCGCGGCGACCCGCATGACCGAAGAGCTGCTGCCGCCGCAGGCGCTGCAACTGATGAAGCCGAACGCGATCACGCCGGCGGTCGAATACATGCTGAGCGAGGATGCGCCCACCCGCACCATCATGGGCGCCGGCGCCGGCTCCTTCGCCGTGATCAAGATTGTCGAGAGCGAAGGCATCAACCTGCCGGAGTCCGAATGGACGCCGGACGCGGTCGCCGCGCATTTCGCCGAGATCAGCGACATGTCGAAGGCGAAGGCTTTGCAGGGCGCCTTCGAGCAGACGCAGAAGTATGTTGCGCAGGCCGCGGCCAGGGCCGGCATCAAGCTTTGAGGCCGTCATGCCGGGGCGCGCGCAGCGCGAACCCGGAATCCATCGTGCCTCAGAATTCGCCGTCTAATGGATTCCGGGTTCGCGCCCAAGAAGGCGCGCCCCGGAATGACGAGCTGGGCGCTAGAATCTGGCCTAAACTCCCGCCATGACCGCACCCGAATCCCACGTCGCCATCATTGGTGCAGGTCCCGCCGGGCTGATGGCGGCCGAGGTGCTGGCGCAAGGTGGCGCGCGCGTCACCGTCTACGACGCGATGCCATCCGCCGGCCGCAAATTCCTGATGGCCGGCCGCGGCGGGCTCAATCTCACCCATAGCGAGCCGCTGCCGCAGTTCATGCCGCGCTATCGCGAGGCGGCGGCGAAGCTGCAGGCCGCGATCGAAGCGTTTCCACCCGACGCGCTGCGCGCCTGGAGCGCGGCGCTGGGCGAGCCGACCTTTGTCGGCACCAGCGGCCGCGTGTTTCCGAAGGCATTCAAAGCGTCTCCGTTGCTGCGCGCGTGGCTACGGCGACTGGACGCCAGCGGCGTACGGTTCGCCTTTCGCCATCGCTGGACCGGGTGGGATGGGGAAGGGCGGCTGTTGTTTCAAACCCGGAGCGGCACCTCCGTCGTTGCGGCCGATGCCACGGTGCTTGCGCTCGGCGGCGCAAGCTGGCCGCGGCTCGGGTCGGACGGCGGCTGGGTCGATATCCTTGCGGCCAACGGCATTGCCATCTCAAAGCTGCGGCCGGCCAATTCCGGCTTCACCGTCGCCTGGTCCGAATTGTTCCGTGACCGTTTCGAGGGCCAGCCGCTGAAGGGCGTGGCGCTGACGATCGGTGCACACACGGTGCGCGGCGAAGCGATGATCACCCGCAGCGGCATCGAAGGCGGCGCGATCTACGCGCTGTCGGCGGAGTTGCGCGAGGCGGTGCTGGGGATCGGGCAGGCGACGCTGACCATCGCACTGCGGCCCGACCTCGCCGCCGCCGCGCTGACCACGCGCCTGTCAGGTACGCGCGGCAAGCAATCGCTCGCAAACTTCCTGCGCAAGGCCGCGCAAGTATCGCCGGTCGGGATCGGCCTGATGCAGGAGGCCGCGATCGCATCCGGCCGGCCGCTGGCATCGTTCTCGCCGGCCGAGCTCGCACACCTGATCAACGCAATTCCGGTTCAGCTCACCGGCGTTGCCCCGATCGATCGCGCGATCTCGACTGCAGGCGGCCTTTCGTTTGACGAGCTCGACGCGGACTTCATGATCCGCAAGTTGCCGGGCGTGTTCGCCGCCGGCGAAATGCTGGACTGGGAGGCGCCGACCGGCGGCTATCTGCTGCAGGCGTCGTTCGCGACCGGCGCTGCCGCGGGCAGGGGTGTGCTGGGGTGCCTGAAGCGCTCATAGAACCCTGTCGAGGCTCGCTGATAGAGGCGCTCATGACGTCCCCGTCCGGCTGACGAGATCCGTGACCAGGCCGAGCACCCCAAAACCCGCCGCCACCGCGCAGACCATCGTCCAGCCGCCGAGGGTCCATGCCAGCGATGCCGCGGCGGCACCGACACCGCCGCCGATGAAGAACAGCGCGACGAACAGGCCGTTGATGCGGCCGCGTGCCTCGGGCCGCAACAGGTTGATTGCCCGGCGGCCGAGCGTCTGGTCGGTGGTGATGCCGACATCGAGCAGGATGGTGCCCAGACTGAGCACGAGGAGGGCGGCAATGCGGGACTCCAGCGCGCCGGCCCAGGCGCAGAGCGCGAGCGAGCCGATGATGAGCAGATGGGCCGCAACAAACATCGAGCGTGCCCATCCCTTGTCCCCCCACCGGCCGGCCATCGGCGTCGCGGCGGCGCCGACGACGCCAATCAGCGCGAAAGCGGCAATTCCCTTGGCATCGAGGCCGAACGGCGCCTCCGGCAGTCGCAGCGCGACCGCCGACCAGAAGGCGGTGAAGGAGGCCATGACCAGCGATGCGGTCCAGGCGCGCACGCGCAGCACGGGCTCTTCGCGCAGCAGCCTGGGAAATGAGCGCAGCAATTCGCCGTAGCTTGCGCGCGCCGGCGATTGCAGGGCTGGAAGGTAGCGGCCGAGCGCGCCGGCCAGCAGCGCCATCAGGGCGGCGGAGACGACGTAGTAGGCGCGCCAGCTCCAGAGATCGGCGATCAGGCTCGCCGCAGGCCGCGACAGCAGAATGCCGATCATCAATCCGCTCATCACCTCGCCGATGGCCTGTCCGCGCCGCTCCGGCGCCACCATGGACGCAACCAGTGGAACCATCATCTGAATCGCCGCGCAGGAGGCGCCGAGGGCGAAGGTGCCAAGCAAGAGCAGGAACGGCTTCGGCGCAAACGCCGTGGCGAGCGCGGCAAGGATAGCGCAGCCGAGCGTGCGCAGGATGACGCGCCGGTTTTCGACGAGATCGACCAGTGGCACCAGCAGCAACAGGCCGAGGGCATAGCCGAGCAGCGTCAACGTGCTGATCAGGCCCGCCTGCCACGCCGGCATGGACAAGGAGCGCCCGATCTGCCCGAGCAGGATCTGCGGCGCGAACAGGTTGGTGACGACGACACCGGCAGTGATGGCGCCAAGCCAGATCAGGGGCCGTTCGGCGAGCTGGTTTCGCGACGCAAGCGTGGGGGTTTCGGAAATCGTCATGGGACCTCGCGGGGCTCAGTGCAGGTCCCTTTAAGCCGCGGGTCTAATATGCTACAATTCAAATAAGCCTATAAAGAATATGCGAGTTAGTTATGAATACCCATGACCTTGTCGCGTTTGTTGCGGTGGTCGAGACCGGATCGATCGTGGCGGCCTCGGCGCGCCTCAATCTCACGCAGCCCGGCGTGACGCGGCGTATCCAGAACCTCGAGGAGATGCTGGGGGCGAAGCTTCTGGACCGGCTCTCCAAGCCGCTGAAACCGACCGCGGCGGGCCATGAAGCGTATGAGCAGGGCCGGCGCCTGCTCCGGATGCTGGACGATCTCAAATCAGGGGTCGCCAATGACGGCATGGTGCGCGGCGAATTCCGGCTCGGCCTGACGCCGTTCCTCTCGGAGGCGGGGCTGACCGGACCGCTCGACGCGGTGCGTGCCGAATTTCCCGCGCTGGCCGTGCGTGTCGTCTCCGGCTGGTCGCCGAACCAGCTCGAACGTGTCTGCCGCAACGAGCTCGATGCGGCCGCGATCTGTCTGCCCGACGGCGCGGTCCCGCCTTCCGATCTCGCCGCCGACGATCTCGGCGCGCAGCCCGTCGTGTTCGTCGTTGCGCGCGACATGAAGATCCCGCGCATCGTCGATCTTGAACGGCTGTCGCAGCTGTCGTGGGTGATCAACCAGGACGGTTGCGGCTTTCGCGACTCGCTGAAACGAAAATTCGACGCCGAGCATCTGCCGTTCAGCATCGCCGTGGAGGCGCTGGACAGCGAGCTCCGCCTGTCGCTGGTGTCGCGCGGCCTCGGCGTCGGGCTGGTCACTCCGATCGCCCTGAAACGCAGCGCGTTTCGCGACAAGCTCAAGCCGGTGGTGGCGCGCGACTTCAAACCCGCCGTGCGCGCCTGGATAGTCCATCGTGCGCCCGCCGGCCGTCTGGAGCGGCCGATCAAGCTGTTCCGCGATGGACTGGACCGGGAGCTCCAGGCGATGATCGGGAGTTAGCGCAGCTTCCCCCGCGCCGCCACCGGCAGCGTGCCGATGATCTCATCGCCGCGCACCATCACCACCTCGTCCATCATGTTGACGACGACGCAGACATGATTGGGAATGATCCGCACGACGTCGCCGACGTTCGGGCGCGTGTTGCTGCGGGAGAGGTCGAGGAAGCCGTGCTCTTCGGCAAAGCGCGCGATCTTGGCTTCGGGGTGCTCCAGGATCAGGCCGTGGCCGTCCAGCCCGCCGGTGTCCGTCGTCAGCGTCTTCGAGCCGGCGTCCAGAATGCCGCGCTCCGGCGCGGCGCGGCTCACCACGGTCGAATAGATGTGCAGCGCGCAGTCGTCCCAGGTGGCGGAGCCGGCCGCGACCTGCATGCGGTCGTTGTAGATATAAGTGCCGAAGCGATGCTCGGTGCCGCCCTTGAGCTTGCCGATGTTGACGAGGTTCGGCGTGCCGCCGGTGGAGACGATCTTCGCATCCAGCCCGTGCGCGCGCACGCCGGCCAGCGCCTCGTCATAGAATTTCTGCGCGTCCGCCCAGCCGGTCTCGGTCGGATAGAGCATGAAGCCGGCGAATTCGAGCCCCTTGGACCCGGCGATCTCGCGCGCCAGCGCAATCGCCTCGGCCGGCGTCTCGACGCCGGCGCGCTTGCGACCGGTATCGCATTCGACCACCACCGAGAGCGGACGGCCTGATGCTGCGGCCGCCTTGGGCAAACCGGCAACCACGGTCGAATTGTCGGCGGCAACCGTCATGTTCGCCTTCGCCTGAAGCGCGCCGAGCCGCGCCATCTTCTCTTCGCCGAGCAGATTGTAGCTGATCAGGATGTCGTCGATGCCGGCATTGGCCATGATCTCCGCCTCGCCGAGCTTCTGGCAGGTGATGCCCTTGGCGCCGGCCGCGATCTGCATCTTCGCAATCGTTGGGTTCTTGTGCGTCTTGATGTGGGGACGATTGGCGATTCCGGCGTCATCGCAGGCCTTCTGGATCCGCGCGATGTTGCGCTCGACCTTGTCCATGTCGATGACGGCGCAGGGGGTGCCGTATTCACGGGCGATCTTGGCGGCGAGAGGAGTGGTCATGTGATGTCTCTATATTCGGTCCTGTAGGATGGGTAGAGCGCAGCGAAACCCATCATTTGCAGCAACCGGGCAAGTGTCGATGGGTTTCGCTTCGCTCTACCCATCCTACGGTTCAAGCCTGTTCGATTTCTTCGCGGAGCATTTCCAGTTCGAGCCAGCGCTCTTCGGCGGCGGACAATTCGTCATGCGCCTTGGCGATGGCGGCGGAGGTGTCGTCGAATGTCTTGCGATCCTTGGTGTAGAGGTTGGGATCGTCGAGCACGCGTTGCAGCTTGGCGATGTCGGCCTGCAACGTCTCCATCTTCTTCGGAAGTGTTTCCAGCGCGTGCTTCTCGTTGAAGCTCAATCGCCGCTTTGGCGCGGCAGCGGGAATAGCGATCCGCTCCTCTTTCTTCTCCGCGGGGGCTTGCGCCTTCGCCGTCTCGCGCTTCAAGTCCGCGCCGCGCTGCGCCAGCATGTCGCTGTAACCGCCGGCGTATTCGATCCATTTGCCGTTGCCCTCAGGCGCGATCACGGAGGTGACGACGCGGTCGAGGAAGTCGCGGTCATGGCTGATCAGGATGACGGTGCCCTCGTAGTCGCCGAGCATGTCCTCGAGGACGTCCAGCGTTTCGAGGTCGAGATCGTTGGTCGGCTCGTCCAGCACCAGCAGGTTCGAGGGCTTGGCCAGTGCGCGCGCCAGCATCAGCCGGCCGCGTTCGCCGCCCGAGAGCACTTCCAGCGGCGTGCCGCGCTGCTCCTGCGCGAACAGAAAGTCCTTCATGTAGCCGACGACATGCTTCGGCTTACCGCCGACCATGATCTGGTCGCCGCGGCCGCCGGTCAGCGCCTCCGCCAGCGTCGATTTGGGGTCGAGGCTTTCACGGTGCTGGTCGAGGGTTGCCATCTCCAGATTGGCCCCGAGCCGCACGGTGCCGCTGTCAGGCTGCATGCCGCCGGTGAGCAGATTGACCAGCGTGGTCTTGCCGGCGCCGTTCGGCCCGATGATGCCGAGCCGGTCGCCGCGCTGGATGCGAGTGGAGAAATTGTCGACGATCTTGCGCTCGCCATAGGCCTTGGTGATGCCCTTGGCTTCGATCACCAGCTTGCCGGACTGCTCAGCCTCGGCGGCTGCGAGATTGGCGCTGCCGGCGGTGCCGCGATAGTTGCGGCGCTGGTCGCGCAGCGTGTGCAGATTGGCAAGCCGCTTGACGTTGCGCTTGCGCCGGCCGGAGACGCCGTGGCGCAGCCAGTGCTCCTCGTCGACGATCTTGCGGTCGAGCTTGTGCTGGTCGCGCTCTTCTTCCGCCAGCACCTCGTCGCGCCAGGCTTCGAACGAGGCAAAACCGCGGTCGATCTGCTTGATCCGGCCGCGGTCGAGCCAGGCGGTCGAGCGCGAGAGGTTGGTGAGGAAGCGGCGGTCGTGGCTGATCAGCACCAGCGCGCTGCGGCGGCTGTCGAGCTCCTGCTCCAGCCACTCGATGGTGGAGAGATCGAGATGGTTGGTCGGCTCGTCCAGCAGCAGGATGTCGGGCGAGGGCGCAAGCACACACGCGAGCGCCGCGCGGCGAGCTTCGCCGCCGGAGAGGTTGTGCGGGTTCTCGTCGCCGGTCAGCCCGAGCTGCTCGAGGAGATAGCGCGCCTGATGCTGGTCGTCGCCGGGCGCAAGCCCCGCCTCGACATAGGCGAGCGTAGTCTTGTGGTCGCCGAAGTCAGGCTCCTGCGGCAGATAGCGGATCGTGGCGCCCGGCTGCACGAAGCGTGTGCCGCCGTCGGGCTCGACCAGGCCAGCCGCGATTCTCAGCAATGTCGATTTGCCGGAGCCGTTGCGGCCGATCAGACAGACCCGCTCGCCAGTCGCAACGTTGAGCTCGACGCCGTTCAAGAGCGGCGTGCCGCCAAACGTCAGCTTGATGTCCTTGAGTTGGATCAGCGGCGGCGCCATCGTCAGCCCTGACTTGAATTCTGGCTGGTTGCGGCCGCATCAATGCGGCGCCGCTGGATCCGGCGCAGCGTCTGGTCGAGCGCCGAGAGGAACGTCGAACGGTCGCGCGGCGCGAACGATCGCGGGCCGCCGGTGACTTCGCCGGCCGAGCGCAGATCCGTCATGAGATTGCGTACCGCCAGCGTCATCCCGATCGACTCTTCGGTGAACGGTTTGCCGTTCGGCGCGATCACGTCGGCGCCCGCCTTCACGCAGCGGCTGGCGAGCGGAATGTCGGAGGTGACGACGACGTCGCCGGGCCTGGCGCGTTCGGCGATCCAGTCATCGGCGGCATCCATGCCGGCTCCCGCCGCGATGCGCTCGATCAAGGGGTCCTGCGGCACGCGAATGAAGTTGCCGGCCACCACGCTCACGGGCACGCTGTGCCGGAGCGCGACGCGGTAGATCTCGTCCTTCACCGGACAGGCGTCGGCGTCGACATAGATGCGGGTGGGCGTGTCAGTCATTCGCGGGGTGGTACCCCATTCGGGCCGCAAAGGCGAGGGGATTGACCGGTGTTCCCCGGGGCCTACGATTGGCCCGAAACAACGGGAATTTTGGGGACGTCCAGCCATGCCGAACCGGCTCGAAACCTACCGCGTCGAGGCCTACAACACCGCCAAACAATCCGAAAACAAGATGCATGACGACAAGGTGGCGCGCCGCTTCGGCTTCTCAGGCGGGCTGGTGCCCGGCGTCGATGTCTTCGCCTACATGATGCATGTGCCGCTGGCGCGCTGGGGCCGCGATTTCCTCACCCGCGGACTGGTGGAGGCCCGCTTCATCAAGCCGGTCTATGACGGCGAGACGGCCGATGTCGATGCGACCGAGCACAATGGCCTGCTCACGGTCGAGGTGTTCAGCCGTACCGAGCTCTGCGCCACCGGGACGGCTTCGCTGCCGGCGGCTGCGCCTGCGGTGGATTTGAGCGACTATCGCGCGGTCCCCGCGGTCGCCGAGCGCAAGCCGGTCAGCCCGGCGACGTTCGGGACCGGCAAATGGCTTGGCACAGAGCCGCGCCGATGGATCGGGCAGGCCGCCGCGGACTATCTCGCCGATATCAGGGAAACCGATCCGATCTTCGCGCGAGAGGGGCTCGGCCATCCCGGCCTGATCCAGCGCGTGATGAATCGCGTCCTCGTCGACAATACCATTTTGGGCCCGTGGATCCACGTCGGCAGCCGCATGCAGCTGCTGTCGCCCGCGCGTGCCGGCGACGAGATCGTTGCGCGGGCCAAGGTCACCGCGAACTACGAGAAGAAGGGCCACCGCTTCGTCGAGCTCGACGCGCTGGTCGTCGCCAACGGCACGACACCGCTGGCGCATTGCCAGCACACCGCGATCTACCAGCCGCGCGAGGAGGCTGCGGCGTAACATCCAGCGTCGTCATTCCGGGGCGGTCCGCAGGACCGAACCCGGAATCTCGAGGTTCCGGGTTCGATGCTTCGCATCGCCCCGGAACGACAAACAACTCCTACGCCGCCTTGCCCTTCGCATCCTGGATCGCACGCCACACGCGCTCCGGCGTCAGCGGCATGTCGATGTGCTTGATGCCGTGGTCGGAGAGCGCATCGAGCACGGCGTTCACCACGGTCGACAGGCTGCCGGCGCAGCCGGCTTCGCCGCAGCCCTTGCTGCCGAGCGGATTGGTCGTGGCCGGCACCGGGTGATCGCCGACCGTCATGAACGGCACGTCCTCGGCGCGGGGGAGGGCGTAGTCCATCAGCGAGCCCGTGATCGGCTGGCCGCTCTCGTCGTAGCGGACGTGCTCCATCAGCGCCTGTCCAATGCCCTGGACGACGCCGCCATGGAGCTGGCCTGCGACCAGCAGCGGGTTGATCACCGTGCCGAAATCGTTCACCGCGCTGTAGCGCACGATCTGCACCACGCCGGTATCGGGATCGATCTCGACCTCGGCGACGTGGCAGCCGTTCGGGAAGGCAGAGGGCACCGGCTCGCTGGTGTGATCGACGTCGAGGCTATCAGGCACGCCGTCCGGCACCTTGCCGTCATGCAGCTTCTTGGCGAGCTCCATGATGTCGATGCTGCGGTCGGTGCCGGCGATGGTGAAGCTACCGCCTTCGAACTCGATGTCGGCTTCGGACGCCTCCAGCATGTGCGCGGCGGCGCGCTTGCCCTTCTCGATCACGAGCTTGGCGGCTCCCACGATCGCCATGCCGCTCGCGGTGATCGAGCGCGAGCCGCCGGTGCCGTTGCCGGCGTGGACGATGTCGCTGTCGCCCTGCACGAGCTTGACGCTCTCGAAGGGCACGCCGAGCTGCTCGCACAGAACCTGCGCGAATGGAGTGGCATGGCCCTGGCCGTAGTCGAGCGTGCCGGTGATGAGCTGCACGCTGCCGTCAGGATCGAACACGATCTTGCCGAGCTCGGGGCTCGGCGGCGCGGTGACCTCGAGATAGGAGCCGACGGCGATGCCGCGCAGCTTGCCGGCCTTCTTGCTCTCCTTCTTGCGCTTGGCGAAATTCTCGTGGTCGGAGATTTCGAGCGCCTTGTTGAAGACGGCCTGGAAGTCGCCGCTGTCATAGGTGACGCCGGAGGACGCCGGGAACGGCATCTGGTTCGGCTTGATGAAGTTGCGCTTGCGCATCGTCAGCCGGTTGATGCCCATCTCGTCGGCGGCGCGGTCGATCAGCCGCTCCATGTAGTAGTTCGCCTCGGGCCGGCCGGCGCCGCGATAGGCGCCCATCAGCGTGGTATTGGTCAGCACCGTCTTGATGTCGATGCCCATCAGCGGGGTGCGGTAGACGCTGGAGAAGTTCTTGCCGGTGTTGAGCGAGAGCGGGCCCGGCGCAACGCCGGTGATGTAGGCGCCGAGATTGCCATAGCCTTCGAGCTTGGCCGCGAGGAAATGCCCCTCGGCGTCGAGCGCGAGCTCGGCATGGATTTTTTGCGCGCGGCCGTGGCTGTCGGACAGGAAGCTGGTCGAACGCTCGTCCAGCCACTTCACCGGCCGTCCCAGCGCCTTGGCCGCGTACAGGATGCACATGTATTCGGGGTAGTTGATGTTCTTCATGCCGAAGGAGCCGCCGACATTGGCGGTGAGAATGCGCACCTTCTCGTTCGGCACTTTCAGGTTCTTGGCGAGGTTGGCGCGGTTGCCCGCGACACCCTGCGTCGGAACCTGGAGCGTGTAGCGCTCGGCCTTCTTGTCGTAGGAGGCGAGCCCGACGCGCGGCTCCATCGAGACCACGGCGACGCGGGTGTTCTCGATGTCGATCTTGGTGACGTGGGCGGCGCTGGCGAAGGCCGCGTTCACCTGCTCCATGTCGCCATAATGGTAGTCGAGCGCGACGTTGTTCGGGATGTGGTCGTAGAGCTGCGGCGCGCCGGGCTTGGCGGCCTCCTCGGGGTCGGTCACCGCCGGCAGCGGCTCGATATCGAGCTCGACCGCCTCGGCCGCATCGCGCGCCTGGGCCAGCGTGTCGGCCACCACGAAGGCGACGGGATCGCCGACGAAGCGAACCTTGTCGGTCGCCAGCGGCTGGCGGTTGGTCTGGAGCAGGGGCGAGCCGTCACGGCTCTTCAGCGGCAGGCCGCAGGTGAAGGGGCCGTAGCCGGCGGCATCGAGGTCCGTCCCGGTCCAGACCCCCAGCACGCCCGGCATCGCCTTGGCGGCATCGAGGCCGATGCCACGGATGATTCCATGGGCGTGGGTCGAGCGGACCACCACGGCGTAGGCCTGGCCGGGCAGGTTGAAATCGTCGGTGTAGCGGCCCTTGCCGCGCACCAGCGTGTCGTCCTCCTTGCGGCGGACGGGCTGCCCGACGCCGTATTTTTGCAGTGCAATAGCGTTTTCGAGCGTGGACGATTTGGTGTGTTCTTGCATGGAATTGACCTGAAAAGCCGGCAATTGCGCGTTTTGGGGGGCGCTTGGGGGGGCCGGACCCCTCAAAAATAACCCACGGTCCCGTTCACGACAACGCACGAATGGGCATGGTGCCATGTGATGCGTTGTTGCGCAGGCCTGCCGCGCTGCTAATGTTTCAGGCGAAAAAGCAATTCCAGCTCGGCCTCAGCGGGCCGCGGAAAGACAGTTTGTATGAATGACCACACGCGGCTCCGCGACGGCCATGGGCCGCACGGTGAGCTCGAGGGGTCGATGGCGGCGGTGGCGTTGGCCACTGAACCGGCCGTCGCCGCGCAAGCGCCGGGAACCGGCGTCTACGCGGCGCTGGACCTCGGAACCAACAATTGCAGGCTCCTGATCGCCAGTCCGACCAGCGACGGCTTTCGCGTGGTCGATTCCTTCTCGCGCATCATCCGGCTCGGCGAGGGGGTCTCGGCGACCGGCTCCATCAGCGAGGCCGCGATTGAGCGCGCCATCGCGGCGCTCAGCATCTGCCGCGACAAGATCAACTTGCGGAAAGCGCGCCGGCTGCGGCTGATCGCGACCGAAGCCTGCCGCGCGGCCTCGAACGCTGAGGGCTTTCGCAGCCGCGTCGCGGCCGAGACCGGCATCGAGCTCGAGGTGATCGACCGCGAGACCGAGGCCTCGCTCGCCGTGCTCGGCTGCTCGCCGCTGGTTGACCCCAGGGGGCGCGGCGCGATCCTGTTCGACATCGGCGGCGGCTCGACCGAGCTGGTGCGGATCGAGCGCGATCCGGAAAATCCGGAGCCGCGCATCAAGGCCTGGATGTCGATCCCGTTCGGCGTGGTCACGCTCGCCGAGCAGTTCGGCGGCCGCGACGTGACGCCGGAGATCTACGACGCGATGGAGCGGGAGGTCGCACACCACGTTGCGCCGTTCGCCGAACAGCACGGCGTCGATCTCGCCGACATGCACTTGCTCGGCACCTCAGGCACGGTGACGACGCTCGCCGGCATCCATCTCAATCTCGCGCGCTACGACCGCCGCCGCATCGACAGCATCTGGATGAACGATTCCGACATCACCGCGACCATCAACAAGCTGCTCGGCATGAGCTACGAGGAGCGCGCGAACAACAGCTGCATCAGCGTCGAGCGCGCCGATCTCGTGCTTGCGGGCTGCGCCATCCTCGACGCGATCCGCCGCGCCTTTCCGCTGCCGCGCCTGCGCGTCGCCGACCGCGGCCTGCGCGAAGGCATGCTGGTCGAGATGATGCGCGAGGACGGCGCGCTCAGGAGCTGGTGAGATGGCCAAGGACACCACCGGCCGCTTGCACGTCCAGGTCAAGACCGGCGGCAAGCGTAAATTGTCATCGAAGCTGTGGCTGGAACGGCAGCTCAACGATCCCTATGTGGCGAAGGCCAAGGCGGCGGGTTATCGCTCGCGCGCGGCATTCAAGCTGCTCGAGATCGACGACAAGTTTCGGCTGCTGAAGCACGGCATGGCCGTGGTCGATCTTGGTGCCGCGCCGGGCGGCTGGAGTCAGATCGCCGCCAAGCGCGTCGGCTCGGTGGACGGCAAGGGCAAGGTCGTTGCGATCGACCTTTTGGAGATGCCCGAGATTGCCGGCGTCGAGTTCGCGCAGCTCGACTTCATGGACAACGACGCCCCTAGCAAGCTCACCACGATGCTGGGGGGCGGCGCCGATGTCGTGATGTCCGACATGGCCGCCAACACCACCGGTCACCGCAAGACCGACCAGCTCCGCATCGTCGGCCTGATCGAGACCGCGGCGGCGTTTGCGTGCGACGTGCTCAAGCCCGGTGGCACCTTCCTCGCCAAGACGTTCCAGAGCGGCGCCGATGCCGATCTGCTCGCCCAACTCAAGCGCGACTTCGCCACCGTGCGCCATGTGAAGCCGGCGGCGAGCCGGCAGGATTCGTCGGAACGTTACGTGCTGGCGACCGGGTTTCGCGGCGGGGCGAAGGCGTAGCAACGAACTCCGTCATTCCGGGGCGCCTCGAAGAGGCGAGCCCGGAATCCATTTCTCCCGGGACTCTTGCGGGACAATGGATTCCGGGCTCGATGCTCCGGGCCGCGCTTGCGCGGTCCCGTGGCATCACCCCGGAATGACGGAGCGCGTTTTTTACCCCAGCCGCTGGTCGCGCACGTCCTGCGTATCCTCCGTCGCTGCCTTCACGGCGGCCTTGGCCGCGCCCTTGCCGGCGCCCTTGCGGCTCGCGATTTCGGTCGCCTTGCGGCCGGAGATCTCGTGGCCGGCATCAGCGGGCATCTGCCAGAAGAACCAGCTCGACGCCGCCGAGGTCAGCGCGACCACGACGAAGGCCGGCGCGAACACGGTGGCGTTGAGCTCGCTGACATGGCTGAGCCACATCGTCGTCTCGACGGACGCTGCGCCGACGGCGACGCCGGCAGAGACCGCAAGCTGCTGGTTGACGCTGACGAGCGTGGTGGCGCGGCTCATCTGCCCAGTCTCGACCTCGGCATAGGCCACCGTGTTGATCGCGGTGAACTCGAGCGAGCGGAAGAAGCCGCCGACCACCAGGATCACCATGATGATCAGCAGCGGCGTCGTCACCGTGAACAGCGCGCAGACGCCGAGAAAGAACGCGCTGACGATCGCGTTCACCGTCATCAGATTGCGGAAGCCGAAGGTGCGGATGATCCGCGCCGCCAGCGTCTTCATGCCCATGGCGCCGAGCGAGGAGGCAAAGGTGACGAGGCCGGAGTGGAACGGCGACAGCCCGAAGCCGATCTGCATCAGGAGCGGCAGCAGGAACGGTAGCGCCCCGATGCCGAGCCGGAACAGGAATCCGCCGAGCACGGCCGCGCGCAGCGTCGGCAGGTTCAGCAGCGAAAAGTCCAGCACCGGCGATCCCGTGCGCCGGGCGTGAATGACATAAAGCGTCATCGAGATCGCGCCGCCGGCGATCAGCGCGGCGACCGTGCTCCAGGGCAGCAGGTTGAGGCCGGCCACCGACAGGCCGAAGGCGATGCCGGCGAGCCCGATCCCCGCGAGCACCATGCCGTAGAGGTCGAACGGCTCGCGTTCCTCGCTCTTGATGGGATCGATGAAGCGCAGGGCCATGAAGATGCCGAGCAGCCCTATCGGGATGTTGATCAGGAAGATCCAGTGCCAGGACGCGTAGGTCGTGATGAAACCGCCGAGCGGCGGGCCGATCACAGGGCCTATAAGGGCAGGGACCGTCACCCAGGCCATCGCATTGACCAGCGCGCTCTTGTCCACCGAGCGCAGCAGCACGAGGCGCCCGACCGGCGTCATCATCGCCCCGCCCATGCCCTGGAGGATGCGCGCGAAGACGAAATCGGTGACCGAGGTCGAGAGCGCGCAGCCGACCGAGCCGACCATGAAGACGCCGACCGCGATCGCGAACACCATCCGCGCGCCGAACCGGTCCGCGGTCCAGCCGCTCGCCGGGATGAACACCGCGAGCGACAGCAGATAGGAGGTGATCGCGAGCTTCAGCGTCAGCGGACTGGTGCCGATGTCGGCCGCGATCGCCGGCAGCGAGGTGGCGATCACCGTCGAGTCCATGTTCTCCATAAAGAGAGCAGTGGCCACGATCAGCGGAATGACGCGTTGCTTGTCGACCATGACGGATTGGTAACGAAAATCGGAAGGAAGGGCGAGGCTTGCGGCTTAACACCGCCGCCCGGCGGCGACCATTGCGGATCAACGCATGGCACCTAAATCCTGGGTAATAACCATGTGACCCTCGACGGCGGTTGCACTCGCTCCCTCGTCATTCCGGGGCGCGCCCTTGGTCGCGCCCCGGAATGACGAGGGGTCGCCGCCGCCCGGCTATCCCCGCTGAATTTGGGTAAAAAGCCTGTGCATGGCTGGCCAGCGGCTCGATTTGCTTTGATTCGTCACGCGGCCGTGCTATCGACCCGCGTCAACCCCACCGATGGGCTCCGATTCTCCGGCGATGCCGCAAGGTACGCCGAGGGCGGCGCTCATCCATAGCTATTTGCGGCAGGGCCGCAGGAAGGAGTTGGCAGATGGCCACGGTGCAAGTTCAAGGCATCCGCGAAGCCCTTACGTTCGACGACGTGCTGTTGAAGCCAGGCCTCTCGGACGTCATGCCGGGCGAGGTCGACATCCGCTCCCGCGTCACCCGCGCCATTCCGCTCAACATCCCGATCATGGCCTCCGCCATGGACACCGTCACCGAGGCCCGCATGGCGATCGCCATGGCGCAGGCCGGCGGCCTCGGCGTCATCCACCGCAATTTCGATCCCGAAGGGCAGGCCGCCCAGGTGCGCCAGGTCAAGCGCTACGAGTCGGGCATGGTGGTGAACCCGCTCACCATCAGCCCCGAGGCGACGCTCGACGATGCGCTCAAGCTGATGAGCGATCACGGCATCTCCGGCATTCCCGTCGTCACCGGCGCGGGCAAGTCCACGCCGGGCAAGCTGGTCGGCATCCTCACCAACCGCGACGTGCGGTTCGCCACCGACCGCAGGCAAAAAGTCTCCGAGCTGATGACGCATGAAGGCCTCGTCACGGTGCGCGAGAATGTCAGCCAGGACGAGGCGCGGCGGATGCTGCACCAGCATCGCATCGAGAAATTGCTCGTGGTCGACGAGCAATATCGCTGCGTCGGCCTCGTCACCGTGAAGGACATGGAAAAGGCGGTCGCCCATCCGCTCGCCTGCAAGGATGCGCAGGGCCGCCTTCGCGTTGCCGCCGCCACCACCGTCGGCGACACCGGCTTCGAGCGCACCGAGCGGCTGATCGACGCCGGCGTCGACCTTGTCGTCGTCGACACCGCGCACGGCCATTCGCGCCACGTGCTGCACGCAGTGAACCGCATCAAGCGTCTGTCCAACTCTGTGCAGGTCGTCGCCGGCAACGTCGCGACCTCCGAAGGCGCGCAGGCGCTGATCGATGCTGGCGCGGACTGCATCAAGGTCGGCATCGGCCCCGGCTCGATCTGCACCACCCGCATCGTCGCCGGCGTCGGCGTTCCCCAGCTCACCGCGATCATGGATGCGGTGGAGGCTGCAAAGAAGGCCGACATTCCCGTCATCGCCGATGGCGGCATCAAGTTCTCCGGCGACCTCGCCAAGGCGCTCGCCGCCGGTGCCGACATCGCCATGGTCGGCTCGCTGCTCGCCGGCACCGACGAGACGCCCGGCGAAGTCTTCCTGTGGCAGGGCCGTTCCTACAAGGCTTATCGTGGCATGGGCTCGGTCGGCGCAATGGCGCGCGGCTCGGCGGACCGATATTTCCAGCAGGACATCAAGGACACGCTCAAGCTCGTGCCTGAAGGCATCGAGGGCCAGGTACCCTACAAGGGCGCGGTCGGCCACGTCATGCACCAGCTCGCCGGCGGCCTGCGCGCCGCGATGGGCTATGTCGGCGCAAAGAACATGAAGGAGCTGCACGACAAGGCGCAGTTCGTCCGCATCACCGGTGCAGGCCTGCGCGAAAGCCACGTCCACGACGTCACGATCACCCGCGAGAGCCCGAACTATCCGGGCGGGGGTTAGTCGCCTCTGCCGTCATTTCGGGGGCGCGAAGCGCAACCCGGAATCTCGAGATTCCGGGTTCGATGCTTCGCATCGCCCCGGAATGACAATGAGTGGTTTGCGCGCTCGCCTCAACGACGGTGTCATTCCCCGCGAAGGCGGGGAATCCAGTACGCCGCGGCTTCTCGGTTCAATCACAGCCGCCCCTGGACTACTGGATCGCCCGCTTTCGCGATGACAGCGAGTGTGGGATTTGCTTCATTCCCACCTACCTCCTAAATGACTGCAACAAGCATTCAGGAGGAAGCCATGATGTCCCAAGCAAAACGCATCGTTCTCGCCGCGCGTCCCGTCGGCGAACCCAAGCCGTCCGATTTCCGCATTGAGGAATTCGCTGTCCCGACACCGGGGCAGGGCGAAGTCCTGCTGCGCACGATCTGGCTGTCGCTCGATCCCTATATGCGCGGCCGCATGAGTGACGGTCCGTCCTATGCCGCGCCGGTGCCGATCGACGGCGTGATGGAGGGCGAGGCGGTTAGCGAGGTCGCGGCGTCGAACAATCCTGATTTCGCGGCAGGCGACATCGTGCGAGCCCGTACCGGATGGCAGACGCACGCGATCTCCAGCGGCAAGGGCCTGATCAAGGTGGATCCCAAGCTCGGTCCGATCTCGACCTCGATCGGCGTGCTCGGCATGCCCGGCATGACCGCCTATACCGGCCTGCTCGACATCGGCAAGCCGCAGGAAGGCGAGACCGTCGTCGTCGCCGGTGCCTCCGGTGCGGTCGGCTCCGCCGTCGGCCAGATCGCCAAGATCAAGGGCGCGCGGGCGGTCGGAATTGCGGGTGGCAAGGACAAATGCGACTACGTGGTGAGGGAGCTCGGCTTCGATGCCTGCATCGATCACCGCGATCCCGATCTTGCGGCCAAGCTGAAGGACGCCTGCCCGAAGGGGATCGACGTCTATTTCGAGAATGTCGGCGGCGCCGTGTTCGAAGCGGTGTTCCCGCTGCTCAATCCGTTCGCGCGCGTGCCGGTCTGCGGCCTGATCGCCCATTACAACGACACCGAGGCCAAGCCGCCGAAATGGGCCGCCAGCATGATGCGCGCGACCCTGACCAAGCGGCTGACCTTCCGCGGCTTCATCGTCTCCGACTTCGCCGCCCGCCATGGCGACTTCCTGCGCGACATGTCCACCTGGGTCCGCGACGGCAAGGTGAAATACAAGGAGTTCGTCACCGAGGGCCTGGAGAGCGCCCCCGGCGCCTTCATGGGGCTTCTGAAGGGCGCCAATTTCGGCAAGCAGCTGGTGCGGGTCGGGCAAGATAAGGCCTGATAGCGAGGGCCTGGTTGCGCCGCCGACGCCCTCCGGGCGGTGGATGGTTAAGAAAGAGTCACCAAAAGGTCACACCCGGCCCGCAAAAGCCGCAGGTGTGACCGCCGGTTCATTGACCGGCGAGCGAAGGCATTGAATCATCGCGCATATTTTGGGTGTTGCGATGTTAGAGATCAGTGTTTTCTGCGTAATCCTTCTGGCCGCCGGCTATTGGACGACCATGTTCGTCATGGGCCGCCGCGACGACGTCATCCATGGCAAGTTCGTTCATGCCGAGGACGAGGGCGATTTGACCCGGCCCGCGATGCCGACACCGCCGCCGTTCCCGAAGCGTCCGCTCAAAGCTGCGCAGCCCGCCGGCGTCCAGTCCGCCAACGTACAGCCCGAGATGGCCGAGGCGAGGCCGGTGAACAGCGCAGCGCTGGAATCCTTGCTGGCTGCGATCCAGCAGGACCTCAAGAGCGTCGCGTAAGCCGCAATCCTCAGACGCTGCCGCGCTCGATCAGGAACAGGTCGACGGCGAGCCGCTGTTCGGCAAGCTGCGTGCCCGACAGGCGCGCCAGCAGCAGTTCGGCCGCGATGCGCCCCACGGCCGCCGCATCGAACGAGATGGTGGTGAGGCCGGGCGTGATCTGATCGGCGACGTCGTTGTCGCCGAAGCCGAGCACGGCGAGATCGCGCGGCACCGACAGGCCGCGCGCGCGGGCCTCGATCAGCGCGCCGGTCGCGAGCAGATCGTTGGCGCAGAACACGGCATCGACGCGGTCGCCGCGATCGAGCAGGGCGGTGAAGGCGGCGCGGCCGTCTATGAGGCCTGTGATCTCGCCAACGCCGATCTCGTGGACGATATCGAGGCCGAGCTGCGCCGCTGCCGTGCGAAAACCGTCGCGGCGCAGCGCGCCGCGGCCGCTGCTGCGGCCGATGAAAGCGACGCGGCGATGTCCGGCCTCAGCCAGCCTGCGCGCCGCCATCGCACCGGCATCCGCATTGGGCAGGCCGACCAGCATGTCGATGGGATCGCGCGGAAACGCCCAGGTCTCGATCACGGGAATGCCGAGCTCTGCAAGCGCTGCGCGATTCTCCTCGAGCTCGATCACGCCGGTGAACATCACCGCGGCGGGGCGGATGCCGCGCAGCGACTGGATCATCGCGACCTCCTTGACATAGGAGTAGGAGGTCTGGCCGACGAGCACCTCGAAACCTTCCGGCTCCAGCGTGGCCGCGAAGCTGCGCACCGCCAGCCCGAACTGCTGGCTGAGGATGTTGGAGACGAAGGCGACGACCACGTTCGAGCGGCCCGAGCGCAGCGCGCGCGCATGCGGGTTGGAGGCGTATCCGGTTGCCTCGATCACTTCAAGGATGCGCTCGCGGGTCTTTCGATTGACCTTCTGGGGGTGGCGCAGCACCCGCGACACCGTGATCGGCGATACCCCGGCGCGCTCCGCCACCTCCGCGATGCGCGGAGGCCGTCCGGTCGCGCTGGCGCGGCCGGGCGGCGCCGGAATGCGCACCACGTCGTCATAGCTCGGCTTTGCCGGATCGGTCATCGAATCCCGAGGGTAGTCGAAGTCGCTATCGTCTCCAAAGCTCAGCGCGCTGGCAGCTCGTCGCGCGACAGCGCCCGGCCGACCTGGACCAGGCAGTCGCCGCTCTGGCTGTCGGTGTGCAGGCGCTGCGAGATCACGATGCCGTCGGCCGGGAAGCGCAACACTTCCTCCGGCAGCTCCGGCCGCTCGAAATCATGATACCAGCCGGCGACGTCGCCGGCCGCAACGCGCGCGCCGACCATGACCGCGGGCTCGAACCAGCCGCGCCGTGTCGCGAACACCGCCTGCGCATGGCTTTGCAGCGCCAGCAACTCGGTGGCACGCTCAACCGGCGCGTGCGGCCCCAGCACCGGGGCCTGGACGATGCCGAGCGCGAGCAGCAGCCGGTCGACGGCGCGCGCGGTGAACGCCATCGTCTGCGGCGTGACGGTGCCGCCGCCGCCGAACTCGCCTGACAGTCCGATCGCGCCGGCGCGCGCGGCCGCCGCCATCGAGGTCGGCGCAGCGGCGCCGTTCTCGGCGACGAAGGCGAAGGGCATCCCTAATCCTTCCATCAGGCGCAGTGCCTGGCCGAACATCTCGGGCGGTCCCTGCCGCTCGATCAGCGCGCAGGGCACGTGCGCCATCGACGTGCCGCCGGAATGGATGTCGAAGACGACGTCATGGCGCGGAAACAGCTCGTGCTCGAGGAAGTGCGCGAGGCGGAACGTCGGCGTGCCCGCGGCATCGCCCGGGAAGGCGCGGTTGAGATTGCCCTCGTCGAGCGGCGAGCGCCGTCGCGCCGCCATCACGGCAGGAAGATTGGCGAAGGGCAGGATGGTGATCTCGCCCTTGACCACCTTGGCATCGAGCCGGCGATACAGCCGCGTCAGCGTGATCTCGCCCTCGTATTCGTCGCCGTGATTGCCGGCCATCAACAGAAGTTTTGGGCCGGCGCCGTTCTTGATCCGGAAGATCGGGATCTTGAGCTGGAAGTAGGGCGATCGATCGATCGAGAAGGGAATGCCGAGATGCCCGGACCATTTCTGGTCCTTCTCGAAATCGATCTCGTGGAAAAGTCCGGTATGCATGGCTTGCCTCGGGGCCGCGTCGTCGCCGACGCCGGCCGAAGGTTGAAAGAGGGACGATGCCGTTACAGCAAGGCGACCGCGGTCATCTCGACGCGCAAATCGGGATCGGCGAGACGGGCTTCGACGCAGGCGCGCGCCGGCGGATTGGCCGGATCGATCCAGGCATCGTAGACCGAGTTCATGGTGTCGAAGTCGGTGATATGCGGCAGGAAGACGTTGACCGCGATCAGTTTGGAGCGGTCGGTGCCGGCTTCCTTGAGCAGCGCGTCGATCTTGGCGAGCACCTGCTGCGTCTGCGACACGATGCCGGCCTTGCGGTCGTCCGCGACCTGGCCTGCGATATGCACCATGCCGCCGGCGGCGACGGCCTGGCTCATGCGCGAGCCGACCACGTAACGTTTGATCATCTCGAAGTCTCCTTGGGAAAAGCGGCTCCCGCGCGGGCGCGGGAGCCGCTTGTGAACTTACAGCGTCGGCAGCGACTGCTCTTCCCTAAACCATTTCAGCTGAAGTGCGCCGAGCTTGCCGTTGAGCTTGTTGAAGAAGATGTCGGTGTTGATCCAGTTGAGCAGGTTCTGCTCGCCCTGGCGCACGCCGACATGGGCCGGCGACTGGCGGATCAGGAATTTCAGCTCGACCTCCTTGGTCGGGTTCTGGTCCTGCACCTTCAGCGCAATGGCGCTGTTCTCGGCGAAGGTGTCGGCCTGTCCGGCGAGGAAGGCGGCGAGCGCGGCCGGCGTGTCCTCGAAGCGCACCAGCTTCACCTTGGGTGCGTTGTCGGTCAGCCAAACGTCGAGCGTCGAGCCCTTGGCCACGGCGACGCTGCGGCCGTCTAGATTGTCGGGCTTCTTGCCGGTGGCTGATGGCAGCGACTTGGCGCCGTAAACGCCGAGATTCACCACCGCGTAGGGCTGCGAGAACATCACCTGCTGGGCGCGCTCGGGCGTGGCGCCGAGGCCGGCGATCAGCATGTCGATCTTGTCGGAGAGCAGGCTCGGGATGCGCGCGGCGCCGGTCACCGGCACGAGCTCGAGCTTCACGCCCATGTCGGCGGCGATCAGCCGGGCGAGATCGGCATCAAGGCCCGCGATCTCACCCTTGTCGTCCTTGAAGCCCCAGGGCGCGGCATCGGTGAGAATGCCGACGCGCAGCTTGCCGGAGCCGAGCACATCCTGCAGCTTGTCGGCGTGTGCGAGATTCGGCGCGGCGAGCACTGCGAGTGCCGTGGCTGCGATCGCAAAGAGGGATTTCAGTTGTCTCATGACTCTCTCCTGGTGGCGGATGGCTGGATGATCATTTCGCGGAGGCGATGAAGCTGGCGAGCTCGGGGGTCTCAGGGTTGGCGAACAGTTTTGCCGGCGGCCCCTGTTCCCAGACGCGGCCCTGGTGCATGAAGACGATGCGGTTGGCGACGTTGCGGGCAAAGCCCATCTCGTGGGTGACCAGGATCATGGTCATGCCTTGCTTCGCCATCGCCTCCATCACCTTCAGCACCTCGCCGACGAGTTCAGGATCGAGCGCGGAGGTCACCTCGTCGAACAGCATGAGATGAGGCGCCATGGCGAGGCAGCGCGCGATCGCGACGCGCTGCTGCTGGCCGCCGGAGAGCTGCTCGGGCCAGGCGTCGATCTTCTCGGCAAGGCCGACGCGGGTGAGCACATCCTCCGCCAGCGTGCGTGCGCGGGCCTTGTCGATGCGGCCGGTGAGCAGCGGAGCCAGCGTGATGTTGCGCTCGACCTTCAGATGCGGAAACAGGTTGAAGGCCTGGAACACGATGCCGACGCGCTGACGGAATTTCTTGAGGTCGGGCATCTTCGTATGGACCCGCTCGTCCTCGACGCGGATCTCGCCGGAATCGACGCTCTCCAGCGCATTGATGCAGCGGAGCAGCGTCGACTTGCCCGAGCCCGAGCGGCCGATGATCGTGACGATCTCGCCTTCCTCGACGTCGAGCGAGACGCCCTTGAGCACCTCGACCTTGCCGAATGTCTTGTGCACGTCGCGGATTTCAACGAGAGCCATCGAGGCGGGCCTCCAGGGAGCGGGACCAAAGCGTGAGCGGCAGGCACAGCGCGAAATAGATCGCGGCGACCAGCGCGTAGGTGAGCAGCGGCTGGAACGTCGCCGCGCTCACCACTTGGCCTGCGCGGGCGAGCTCGACGAAGCCGAGGATCGAGGCGAGCGAGGTGCCCTTGATGAGCTGCACCAGGAAGCCGACGGTCGGCGGCAGCGACAGCCGCAGCGCCTGCGGCGCGATGATGTGGCGGAATTGCTGCCAGGCGGAGAGGCCGAGGCAGGCACCGGCCTCCCATTGCGCCTGCTTCACGGCCTCCAGCCCGCCGCGCCAGATCTCGCCGAGGAAGGCGGCGGTGTAGAGCGTGTAGGCGACGGTCACGGCGACGAGCGCCGGCACCTGGATGCCCAAGAATACCGGCATGCCGAAATAGAAGAAGAACAACAGCCCGAGCAGCGGCACGCTCTGGATCACCTGGATGCACGCCGCCATGGTCCAGCGCAGCCCGGCGAAGCGGCTGATGCGGCCCATGGCGAGCCCGAGCGCCAGCGGCGCGCCGAAGGCGAGCGCGAGCACGACCAGCGCGACGGTCCAGCGCAGCGCCGCGAACAGCGAGACGAAATCGATGAGGGAGAAGGATCGCATCGCTGTCCCTCAGCGCCGCCGCGGC
Organism: Bradyrhizobium sp. B025; assembly: GCF_042257955.1. Lineage (NCBI taxonomy): Bacteria > Pseudomonadati > Pseudomonadota > Alphaproteobacteria > Hyphomicrobiales > Nitrobacteraceae > Bradyrhizobium > Bradyrhizobium sp. B025. Next base: position 3,775,909 of record NZ_CP170150.1, read on the forward strand.
CAGCGGAAGGCCGCCAGACCGATGATCGCGAACAGCGCCTTGAACGACATCGCCATCGCGAAATAGACCGCGCAGATCACCGCATAGACCTCGAAGCTGCGGTAGGTGCGGCTCTCAATGAATCCCGCGACATGGAAGAGTTCGTCGGCGGCGACCTGCGAGGCGAGCGAGGTGCCGAGCAGCAGCAACACGAACTGGCTGGTCACGGCCGGATAGGCGTTGCGCAGCGCCGGCGGCAGCAGGATGTGACGGAACACCTGCCAGCCCGATAGTCCAAGGCACTGGCCGGCCTCAATCTGGTTCTTCGGCACGGAGTCGAGGCCGGCGCGGATGATCTCGACCGAGTAGGCGCCGAAATACAGCGACAGCGCGACGGCAGCCGCCTCGAACGCCGGCAGCTTCAGGCCGAAGTTCGGCAGCACGAAGAAGACGATGAAGATCTGGATCAGCGACGGCGTGTTGCGGAACAGCTCGATATAGCCGCGCACCAGCCAGCGCAGCGGCGTGATGCGGCCGTTCAGCGCGACCGCGCCGGCAACGCCGATCACGAGCCCGGCCAGTGCCGCGATCACCGTCAGCTCGAGCGTGACGATGGCCCCGTCGATGAGCTGGTTCTGATAGCGCCAGAGCGGCAGGAAATTCATCGCGCGCGCTCTCAGCCGAACTGGGTGGGGAGGGCGCGCGTGACCACACCATCGGCGTCGAGCCCGAGGATCACCCGCCAGCGGTCGAGGCAGGTGCAGGGATGCGAGATGCCGAAGGCGATGATGTCGCCGACGGCAAGGACGCTTTCGGGGGCGACGGACAGGAACGCATGCTGGTCGTTGAGGCGCGTTACCGTCAGCGCAGCGTCGAGCCCTTGCTGCTCGACGCCGTCGCGGAATACGCGCAACGGGACGGGCAGTCCCTGATCGAAGGAGGCGTCGCGCATGCCGAAGCCGGCAATCGCAAGGCCTGTCTCGGGGCGCGACAAGACTTCGGCCCAGAGCGTCAGCGCGGGGCGAAAGCCTTCCACGGCGGAGTGGTGCAGACCGTCGATGAGGAGACCGCCGCGCCGGTCTACTTCCGCGAAGGCGCGGGCATAGATGCCGTGATCGGCGAAGAACAGCGCGCCGGAGCGCAGGATCACGCTGACGTTGCCGTCAGCCTGCGCGCCAGGCGCCAGCGCGCGCGCGACGATGTCGAAAAAGGCCGAGCCGCCGGCACTGATGATCAGTGGCCGCTGCGGGGCGGCGGCGCGCACCAGCGCAAAAGTCTCGATGGTGCGCTCCATCAGTGCCGCGATCGCGCGCATCGTCTCGTCGGCATCGGGCGTTGCGGCTGCGCCCTCATAGGTCGCAACGCCGCCGAGCACGAGCCGGTCGGCGGCGAGCACGGCTGCGATCGTCGCCTCGATGGCGGCGCGATCGCGCGCGCCGGCGCGGCCTGCGCCGAGCTCGACCAGCACGGACAATTCGCGGCGCTCCGCGATCCGTGCCGCTTCGGCGAGCGCGGCGACAGCGGCGGGTGAATCCGCGAAGGCGTGAAATTCGGCGTCGGGATAGGCGCTGAGCAGCGCGCCGAGCCGCCGACCGGCTGCCAGCCCGCCGATCTCGTTGGCCAGCAGCAGGCGCCGCTCGCCGCTCGCGAGCAGCACGGCGGCCTGCTGGACGTTGGCGACCGTCGTACCCCAGGCGCCGGCTGCGCGCAGCGAGCGGGCGAGCTCCGGCGACATCGGGGTCTTGGCGTGGGGCGCGACGCTGACGCCGGCGCTGGCGCACCATGTCAGGAAGAGGTCGCGGTTGGCCGCGAAGGCGGCTTCATCAAGGGTGAGGGCGGGCAGGGCAAGATCGCCGCGCGAAGGCGACCAGCGCTGGTTGCCAATGTCCTCAGTGGCCAGGCCATCGACCAGGGGAATGCCCCGCGTAGTCGTCGAAACGCGTTGGCTATCCCACCGGGACAAGAACTGCATCGTCGCTCCCTCCGCGGCCCTCGACCGCTGAAGTGAACGATATGTCCGAATGACAACGTTGTCATTAGCGGATTTTAGCCATCCACGGGCCAAGTTCAGTGCAAATAGGTATGAAAGTAGGGGTGAATGCCGTCGGATTGGGCTAGTGCTCGCCACCCATCTGGCCGAGGACCTCCTCGATATCGATGTCGATCTGGCCCGCCGCCCTGAGATGGCGGACCTCGAGACTGTCGCCCCGGAAGCGGTACTCGACGAGGCCGGTCTCCTTGATCGCGATCCGGTCCTGGCGCGCATCGTTGATCTTGAAGCCGACCGACGGCGCCCAGACGTGGCGCGTGTGGCGGAACGTGAAGTCGCGGCGCTGGTGCACGTGGCCGCTGCCGATGAGGCGCAGATCGACACGCGCAAACATCTCGATCAGCCGCGCCCGCGCCGGCTGCGGCACGTAGCGGATCGAGGTCTCCGGCGTCTCTGGATCGTGGGGCAGGTTGAGGAACACCGGCTTGTGCAGGAACAGCGCGACCGGCCTGCCATTGGTGCGTGCGATCTCCTGGGTTAGCCAGTCGAACTGCGCGGCCTCGAAGGCGAGCCCGGAATTCATCACCAGCGTGTTGAGGCCGATGAAGCACCAGCCCGCGGCCTCGAACGACCAATGGTCTTCGCCGATGATGTCGCGGAATTGCTGGCGGTATGCCTCGCTGACCGGCGGCTTCGGCGCCGGCCCGATCGCGGTCGGATTGTCGCCGATGTCGTGATTGCCGGGGAGGTAACGGCAGGTCACGGGCAGGGCGTCGTGCAGGCCTTTGGCGAATACGACATCATCGCGGCTGGTCGGGCCGTCGAAGGAGACGTCGCCGGTGTTGATGACGAGATCGGGCCGGTCAGCGTCGATGTGCTCGCAGACGCGGTGGAAGTTGGCGATCAGGCCGGGAAAGCGCCGGCCGAGATGGGTGTCGGAAATCTGCGTCAGGCGAAATTCGGACATGGCGTCAGCATACGCGTCGTCGCACGTCGGAACGATGACGGCGCGCGCATTATCCGCGATCGAACAATGTTTAAAGCACGCGATAGCGGATCGTGTAGGCGTCCTGCGGCGCGATGCTGCCCGCCACCGGCGAGGCGATGCGGTCGGCGAGATGCCAGGGGCTGAATTGCTCGGAGCGATGCGGCTCGGCCGGAAGGCGGAGGCGGAATTCGAACGTGCCCTTGCCGGGCAGGTTCACCACCAGCACGCGGTCGGCGGTGCGGTGGTTGAGCGCCACCGCGCCGCGCAGCAGTGCGCGGCCGTCGGCGAGGTCGCGCACGCCGTCGGCCAGCGCCAGCGTCTGGTTGCGGTCGGTATGCAGCTCGATCTGGGTGTCGGATACAGCCGTCAGCGTCTCCCTGGGCATGCGGATCTCGAACTCGACCGCAGGCTTGGATGGGTTGAGGCCGAGATAGGCGAGCGCAGCGTGGCGCACGTCGGAGGCGGCGAAGGCGAACAAGGCGACGGCGGCGAGCGTGGCGAGGCCATGCCTGACGACATCGCGCCAAGGGGAATAGCTCATCCGATAGCCCAGGCGGAAATACACCGTCATCGCCAGCGCGACCGCGAGCGCCATCGCGATACCTGACAGCGCCGACATCAGGATGCCGAGCCGGTCGCTGGCGGATTCGGCAAGGGGGCCGATCAGGCCGGAGAGGGTGTTCATGGCGGTCGCTCGCCTTGCGCCCCAAAGGGGACGAAATTGCTTTAACAATCGGTGGTTGGTCGCAAGAGCGGGAACACCGGTTCAACTCGCTGATTGTCAGCGTCAGAAGTCGCGGCTAATGACGGTCCGCGGTGTTCCGCCTTACGGGAAAGTTCCGATGTCTGTCCAAATGGTCCTGCTGCCTGTCTTCGTGCAGGTCGGTCTCACCTTCGCGCTTCTGATCGGCATGGTCTTCGGGCGCCGCAAGGCGCTGGTCTCGGGCGAGACCAAGATCCGCGACATTGCGCTGGGCGAGCCGAACTGGCCCAAGAGCACCACGCAAATCGCCAATTGCTACCGCAACCAGTTCGAGCTGCCGTTGCTGTTCTACGCCCTGATCGCGCTGGCGCTCCCCTTGCGCCATGTCGATCTCTTCATCGTGCTGATGTCATGGGTGTTCGTGGTGACACGGTTCGCCCATGCCGGCGTGTTCGTCTCCTCGAACGATCTCGGCCGCCGCTCGACGATCTGGCTCGCCGGCGTACTGGTGCTGCTGGTGATGTGGATCTACTTCGCGCTGAGAATGCTCTTGTTGATCTGACTTTTAACGGTCGGATTTCATCTGAAAGATTTGAAATGACCCCCGCTGCCCGGCTGTCCGCAGCCATCGAACTGATCGATACCATCGAGAGAGACCGCGTGCCCGCGGCCAAGGCACTGAAGGAGTGGGGCACCGCGCACCGCTTCGCCGGCTCCGGCGACCGCGCCGCGATTGCCGGCCTCGTCTGGGACGTGCTGCGCCGCTATGCCTCGAGCGCCTTCCTGATGGACGCCGACACCGCGCGGGCGCGGCTGATCGGCATGCTCCGCCTCGAGCGCGACATGGACGCGGCCACCATGGCCGCCCTGTTCGACGGCAGCCGGTTTGCGCCGGCGCCGCTGACGGAGGCCGAGCAGGCGGCGCTCAGCCATCGCTCCCTCAGGGACGCTCCCGCTGCGATCGCCGGCGACTACCCCGAATGGCTCGATCCGCATCTGGCAAAGGTGTTCGGCGAGGACCGTGCGGCGGAGGCGGCCGCGATGGCGAGCCGGGCGCCGCTGGACCTGCGCGTCAACACGCTAAAGTCCAATCGTGACAAGGTGCTGCGGGCGCTTGCTCATCTTCATGCGAAACCGACGCCCTGGTCTGCAACCGGCCTGCGCATCGAGCTTTCCGCCGATGCGCGCAACCCCGGCATCCAGGCCGAGGAGGATTTCATCAAGGGCGCCGTTGAAGTGCAGGATGAGGGATCGCAGCTTGCGGCCCAGTTCACCGCGGCAAAACCCGGCGAGCAGGTGATCGATCTGTGCGCCGGCGCCGGCGGCAAGACGCTGGCGCTCGCCGCCATGATGCAGGGCAAGGGCCGGCTGATCGCCACCGATCGCGACAAGCGGCAGCTTGCGCCCATTCACGAACGCCTGTCGCGCGCCGGCGTCCACAATGCCGATGTCCGCACGCCCAAGGGCGAGGCCGATCCGCTGGCCGACATCAGTGCCACGGCCGACCTCGTTGTGATCGACGCGCCCTGCACGGGAACCGGCACCTGGCGCCGCAACCCCGACGCCAAATGGCGGATGCGGCCGGGCGCGCTGGAGATTCGCCTGCGCGACCAGGCCGAGGTGCTGGAGCGCGCCGTGCCGCTGGTGAAGCTAGGTGGCCGCATCGCCTACATCACCTGCTCGGTTTTGGCGGAAGAGAACGGCGAGCAGGTGAGGGCGTTCATCGGCCGTCACCCGGAGTTCGCGGTGGTCCCACCCGAGCAGATCGCGAGCGTGCTCTGGGACAAGGCGGAAGATTTCGCAAAAGCCGCGCTGCAATCGCCCGAGGGCTGGCTGATGACGCCGCGCCGGACCGGGACGGATGGCTTCTTCGTCTCGGTGCTGCGGAAAGTGTAGCTCTCGTAGGGTGGGCAAAGCGAAGCGTGCCCACCATTCCCAGTGTGAAAGATGGTGGGCACGGCGCGCGAAGAGCGCGCCTTTGCCCACCCTACGGCACTCGCGCCCTCGTCATTCCCGGGTTCGCCCTCCGGGCGCCCCGGAATGACGGCCGTTGGGCCCCCCAAAACAAAAGCCCCGCAGACCGAATCCCGGTCACGGGGCTTTCAAGTTCTCGCGCTCTGCCGGTACGTCCGTGGTCAGAAGCGCTGGTGCGTTGGCGATTAGCCGACGCGGAGATTATCAGCCGACGACTTGCCGCTGCGACGGTCGGCGACGATGTCGAACGAGACCTTCTGACCCTCGTTGAGGGAGGAGAGGCCAGCGCGCTCGACGGCGCTGATGTGCACGAACACGTCCTTCTGGCCGTCGTCCGGCTGGATGAAACCATAACCCTTTTGGGTGTTGAACCACTTCACGGTGCCCATAGCCATGGGAATTTCCTTTAGTTAGTTAGAGAGGATACGCACGCGGACCGGTACGCAGCACTGCGCCCATAGTCCTGATGAGTCGATGTTTTGGAGAAATCATCTGAAGCGTGCGCGCCTGTCTTAGACGAGGCGAAGCGGCCCAGTCGTTCGGCCAAGTATCGATGATCACAATATAGCGAGAATTTTGGGCCACTTCAAGGCACCACCCGCCACCCGGTACCTCGCCCGGATTTGCTATTTTGCGGTGCAAATTAACCGCTCCGGCGCATCTCAATCGACGATAAACAGCGTCGCCCCGGTGGCCGTCGAGGACCGGTGCGCGGCGTCTCCGAAGTCCGAGACCTGGTAGCTCATCCCCGCCGTGAGCTTGAACTTGCGGCCGTCGCGCAGCTCCGAATCGAGCTCGCCCTTGACCACGAAGATGACGTGGCCGCGGTCGCACCAATGGTCGGCGAGATAGCCCGGCGAATACTCGACCATCCGCACCCGGAGATCGCCGATGTTGAGCGTGCGCCACAGCGCCTGGCCGGTCTCGCCGGCATGCTTGGTCGGCTCGACCTTGCTCCAGTCGGTGACGGTGAAGGGGGAGGTGGGAAGTTTCATGGGGGATCCTGTCTCAGAGCCGGCAATGCCGGTGTTAGCGTACGCTGCCGCCGCAGTCTCCGTCATTGCGAGCGCAGCGAAGCAATCCAGAAATGCATCCGCGGAGGCCATCTGCTTCCGCCTTCGCCAAGGCTTTGGCGGACGAGTCGCGGAGCTTGCAATGACGCGCTTCTCTCGCTGTCATCGCCCGCGGAGTGTTTAGCCCGGAGACATGACTGACGGGTGTTCGGGGACATGGTTGACACGTCAAAATCGGCTCGATTCGTCAAACAAGGGGGCGAGCGATGCCGTGGCGCGAGGTGTCTGTCATGGATCAACGGCGAGAGTTTGTGATGCTTGCCAAGCAGGAGGGAGTGAACCGGCGGAAGCTGTGCCGGCAGTTCGGCATCAGCGCCCAGACCGGCTACAAGTGGATCCAGCGGTACGAAGCGGGCGATGCGACGTTGGCAGACCGGTCGCGACGACCTCATCACAGTCCGGAGCGTACAGCTGCTGCGACCGAGCAGCAGATTGTCGAGCTGCGAGATGCGCACCCGGCCTGGGGTGCGCGCAAGCTCGCGCATCGCCTGAAGCGCAATCGGCAAGCCACTCCCGCGATATCGACCGTGCACGAAATTTTACGCCGTTACGATCGTGTGAAGGAGCCCGCGGGCACGCCTGGACAGCCCTATACCCGCTTTGAGAAGGATGCGCCCAACCAGCTTTGGCAAATGGACTTCAAGGGGCACAGTGCGCTGGAGAACGGCGTGTCTTGTCATCCACTGACGACGCTAGACGATCACTCGCGCTTTTCCTTATGCCTGGCAGCCTGTGACAACGAACGAGGCTCGACGGTACGAGGACATCTTGAGGCGACGTTCCATCGCTACGGACTGCCGGATGCGATGTTCGTCGACAATGGCGGCCCCTGGGGCTTCACCCTTGAAGACCCCTGGACCACGCTGACGGTGTGGCTTCTCAAGCTCGGCGTCCGCACGATCCACAGCCGGCCCTATCATCCCCAGAGCCGAGGCAAGAACGAACGGTTCCATCGCAGCCTGAAGGCCGAGGTTCTCGCCTTCAAGCGCTACCGGGACCTTGCCGATGTCCAGCGGGCATTTGACCAATGGCGAGCCGTCTACAATCTAGATCGGCCGCACGAGGCATTGGGCTTCGATGTGCCCGCAAGCCGTTATCGACCAAGCCAGCGCCTCATGCCGGATCGCCTTCCAACGGTGGAGTACGACGAGGGCGAGATCGTCCGTTCCGTCTCCACCACGAAGGCCTATGTCAGCTTCAAGGGACGGCTCTGGAAAGTCCCGCAAGCCTTCCGTGGTGAGAAACTCGCCATTCGTCAGCTCAGTGCTGAGGGAAAGTTCGGAATATTCTTTGCCGCTCACCAGATCGAAACGATCGATCTACGTAACCCCAAAAGTGTCAACCATCTCCCCGAACAGGTGTAAGCTATGTGCCCGGGCTGAACAGAAGGCGGGCGATCCAGTACGCCGAGACGGTCGTGATTGAATCGACAGGCCGCGGCGTACTGGATTCCCCGCTTTCGCGGGGAATGACAGCGGTGGGTGGGGCGGCACCGTTCAACACGGCGAGACGTCACCCCACCAGATGGTTCGCCGACCCCTGCACGATCAGACCCGCGTCATTCACCCGCAGATATTCGCAGATCTTCTTGCCCCGCTCGTTCGCGTAAAACACCACCACGCTATCCGGGCTGACGAACACATCGATCAGCGAGAAGTGCAGCTCCGGCAGCAGCCCGAGCGCCTTGCCCCAATAGGCCCGCAAAGCATCCTTGCCGCGCACGGTGCCGCTGGCATCGAACCCCAGCGCCGGGATGCGGTCCGAGGTCATCACGGTGTCCTCGTCATAGAGCGTCAGCACGCGTTCGAGATCGCGCGCGTTCCAGGCCTCGACCCAGGTCCGGCCGAGCGCGGCAAGCGTCGATGGCTGATGGTGCTGTGACATGGCATTCTCCCTGATCGGCCCCTGGTTGAAGGGTGGGGCAAATTAGGTCAATAATACTTACCTATATCCGTTTGTCCATGCCCAAAGAAGAATGTGGGCGCGCAAACCTGCGCGGTTGCGGGCCGGGCGCCTGTCGCGTATCTGCTTGCCATGACAGCAGCACAGAACGACCGCTCCGCGTCGACGCCCTCCGTGGCCTCGGCGCATGACAAGATTCTCATCGTCGACTTCGGCAGCCAGGTGACGCAGCTGATCGCGCGTCGCGTGCGCGAGGACGGCGTCTATTGCGAGATCGTCCCGTTCAACAAGGCCGAACAGGCTTTTCTGGAGATGAAGCCGAAGGCGGTGATCCTCTCCGGCGGGCCGGAGTCGGTGCACGAGGCCGGCTCGCCCCGCGCCCCGCAATTGATCTTCGCCTCCGGCGTGCCCGTGATGGGCATCTGCTACGGCCAGATGACCATGGCGGCGCAGCTCGGCGGTGAGGTCGAGGGCGGCCATCACCGCGAATTCGGCCGCGCCGATGTCGAGGTGAAGGCTGACAGCAAGCTGTTCGAGGACGTCTGGTCATCAGGCAGCAAGAACCAGGTCTGGATGAGCCATGGCGACCGCATCACCAAGATGCCGCCGGGCTTCTCGGTGGCCGGCACCTCGCCGAACGCGCCCTTCGCGATCATCCAGGACGAGAAGCGCAAATATTACGGCCTGATGTTCCACCCCGAAGTGGTGCACACGCCCGACGGCGCCAAGCTGATCCGCAACTTCGTGCGCAAGATCGCCGGCCTCACCGGCGACTGGACCATGCGCGCCTTCCGCGAGGAGGAGATTGCCAAGATCCGCGCCCAGGTCGGCAAGGGCAAGGTGATCTGCGGCCTCTCCGGCGGCGTCGATTCGGCCGTCGCGGCCGTGCTGATCCACGAAGCCATCGGCGACCAGCTCACCTGCGTCTTCGTCGATCACGGCTTGATGCGCCTCAACGAGGCCGAGCAGGTGGTCGACCTGTTCCGCCACCACTACAACATCCCGCTCGTGCACGTGGATGCGTCGAAGCAGTTTTTGGGCGAACTCGAAGGCGTCACCGACCCCGAGACCAAGCGCAAGACCATCGGCCGCCTCTTCATCGAGGTGTTCGAGGCCGAGGCCAAGAAGATCGGCGGCGCCGACTTCCTGGCGCAAGGCACGCTCTATCCTGATGTGATCGAGAGCGTCTCCTTCACCGGCGGCCCCTCGGTCACCATCAAGTCGCACCACAATGTCGGCGGTCTCCCTGAACGCATGAACATGAAGCTCGTCGAGCCGCTCCGCGAGCTGTTCAAGGACGAGGTCCGCAAGCTAGGGCGCGAGCTCGGCCTTCCCGAAATCTTCGTCGGCCGCCACCCGTTCCCGGGCCCGGGCCTTGCCATCCGCTGCCCCGGCGACATCACAAGCGACAAGCTCGACATCCTGCGCAAGGCCGATGCCGTCTACATCGACCAGATCCGCAAGCACGGCCTCTACGACGACATCTGGCAGGCTTTTGCGGTGCTGCTCCCCGTGAAGACGGTGGGCGTCATGGGCGACGGCCGCACCTACGACTACGTCGTGGGTCTGCGCGCCGTCACCTCCACCGACGGCATGACCGCGGACTTCTACCAGTTCGACATGAAGTTCTTAGGCGAGACCGCCACGCGCATCATCAACGAGGTGAAGGGCGTGAACCGGGTGGTGTACGACGTGACCAGCAAGCCGCCCGGGACGATTGAGTGGGAGTAGTGGACCGGTTGTCATCGGGCAGTTTGGCGTGGTTTTGGAGCGTCTATCTCATTTCTTCCCGGTCGCGTCGTCACATAAGCCTGATCGAGGTCTGAAAACTATCGCGCTTCCGCGAACAGCGCAATGTGGCGTACTGCGGCGTGCAGAAAGGTCGGAAGCGGTGAGCCGAAGTCTCAGTTTGAGGGATCGGGATTACGGTGACAGTGCATTTGACTATCGCTCGCTAAAGAAGGCTTGCGAGTTGAATTCACTGTCACCGTAATGTTCGAAGAAGTCAGCGCGCGACCGGTTCTCGGCGTCGATCACGGCCATAGATCGATTACTGCTCCTTCCTGAACAAATCCTGGAAGACCAGCGGGCCCCAGGTGCGGCCGCGCGCGTGCACCAGCGCGCCACCCTCGTTGAGCTTTCCGAGCTTCACGGGTGCGAAGCCGAGTTGTTTCGCCAAGGCCGCGACGGGAACGATCGCGTCCTCGTCGTCGCTGGACAGAAAGACGACCCGGTGGCCGCCCTCGACGACCGGATCGGTAGCCAGTTTGGCTGCAATCAGATGATTGAAACCTTTCACGAACCTGGCTCCGGTGAACGCCTTCGCGACGACGGCGGAGGACAGAAGACCGTCCAGCTCTTCTCCAAAGCCGTTCGTCGCGTCGATGATCGTCTTGCCTTGCCAACTCGGCAGGGCCTTCGCAACCGCGCGATGCTCCCCGAACGGGACCGCCAGAATGATGGTGTCGGCCTCGAGTGCGTCCTCCAGCGACCTGGCGACGACCGTGGGTCCGATCGCCCGAGCCTGCGGCGCCAACGTCTCGGGCGGCCGGCGGCTCGCGACTGATACGTCGATGTTCCTGCGGGCGCAGGCATGGGCGAGGGCCTGGCCTATCTTGCCGAATCCTATGATTGCGTAGCTCATCATACGTCTCCTATTTTCAGATGGCCGAGAAGCCGCCGTCGACGGACAACTCCACCCCGTTCACGAAGCTTGAATCGTCTGAGGCAAGAAACAGCGCGACCGCCGCGATTTCCTCAGGACGACCCATCGTTCCCCTGGGGATCAGGGATTCGAACATCCGCTTCGCGTCCTCGGTGAGAACCTGGTCCTGCATCGGTGTGGCGATCGGCCCCGGGCTCAGCACGTTCACCCGGATATTCCTGCCCTTCAGTTCGTTGAGCCACGTGCGTGCGAATGAGCGCAGCGCCGCCTTGCTCGCCGCATACACGCCGTAACCGGGAAAACCTTTCACCGACGCAACGGACCCGGTCATGAAGATCGATCCGCCATCGCGGAACAGCGGCAGCGCCTTCTGAACCGTGAACAGCGTGCCGCGCGTATTCAGGCCGAAGGTTGCATCGAAATGCTGCTCGGTAATCTCGCCGAGCGGAACGGCTTCCCCCATGCCGGCGCTCGCGTAGAGGACGTCGATCCTACCCTTGTCCCGCTTGACCGTGTCGAACAGACGGTCGAGGTCGTCGAGATTGGCCGCGTCGCCGCGCACGCCGATCACGTTCCGGCCAATCAGCTTGACGGCCTCGTCGAGCGCCTGCTGCCTCCGGCCCGTGATGAAAACATAGGCGCCTTCTTCAACGAACCGCCTGGCGCTCGCCAGCGCCATACCGCTCGATCCACCCGTGACGACTGCGACCTTACCTTCAAGCTTTCCCATGACTTCTCCATTCGTGGTGTCGGGGCAGCATCTGCCTCCGAGAACCTCGAAATGGGTCCGCAGGGGTCAGGTGTTGAGTGCGGAAGCGCGCACATCGGTGGTGCGAAATCGAACCGGCTGGACGATCGACGCCAGCCGCGACGAGCGGTGTCCGCCGGTCGGAATTGGGCCGTACTTGCCGGCATGGGGCTGTGATCGCTGCCCGTGCTACCCAAATACGAGATGCCGCTCGATGTGTTGGACACGGGCTTTGGAAGGCGCACCGTGCGGTGCGGGATTGCACCATGATCGACTGGGATGACGTTCGTTACTTTCTTGCCGTCGCGCGCGGAGGCTCGGTGCGGGCTGCCGCCGAGCGCCTCGGTGTGAACCACGCGACCGTGCTGCGACGCATCGCCCAGCTCGAGGAGCGCCTCGGGGTCCATATGTTCGAAAAGCTGCCTTCGGGCTACCGCCTGACGGCTGCAGGCGAGGAGGTCCTCGAGTTCGCGGACCAGATGGAAACGTCTTCGCACCTGCTGGAGACGCGCGTCTTCGGGCGCGACCAGAGCGTGCGCGGGCTTCTGCGGGTGACGCTGGCGCCGCCGCTGGCGACACACCTGCTCATGCCTGATTTCGCCGATTTCGCGCGTCTGCATCCGGACATTGAGATGGAAATCCTGTCGTTCGGCGAGTTGGCAAATCTGACCAACCGGGAGGCCGACGTCGCGATCCGCGTCGTCTACGACCGCAAAACCCTGCCGCTCAATCTTCACGGCCTGAAGGGACCGGAGCTGTTCGGCGCCGTCTACATGTCCAGGGATCGACTGGCCGCGTGGCGTGCGGGCGCGCCTGATCCTGTCAGGTGGATCGTCATCAGCATGCATGGGATTCCGGATTGGGCCAGCGAGGGTGAGGTTCGCACCACGGGCGGTCCGTTCAGGGTCACGGATGCCGGCGCGCAGATCGCTGCCGTACGGCAAGGGCTCGGGATCACGACACTGCCGTGCTTCGTCGGCGATGCCGACCCCCTGCTGGTGAGGGTGCCGGGCACCGACCTGCACATGTACGGAACGGTTTGGCTTCTCACACAGGGCGAGACACGCAAGACGAAGCGCGTGCGGCTCTTCACCGAGTTCGTATCCCGCAGGCTCACCGCGTACGCGCCGCTTCTCGCGGGGCTGTCCGTATCGCGCGACTGATGCAGCGTCGTACTAAGGCGATGTTGTGTCAGCAATAGCAGGCGATCGTTCTCGCGTTGCCATGCAGGACGTACCGTCTCACCAGATGAACGGAATCAGGCGCCGGCGCACACGGCGCGCGTAGTCGTCATAGCCCTCGAGGCCCGCGCGCAGCGTCCGCTCCTCGATGCCGATCCGGATGCCAAACAACAGGGCGAGGATGGGGACCGTCGGAAGTCCCCACCACGAGCCGAGCACCAGCGATGTCCCGGCGACGTAGAAGAGCGTGCCGAAATACATGGGATGGCGGACGATGGCATAGGGGCCTGTTGTGATGACGGCCTGCCCGCGGTCCTTTTGCAGTTTCACGACCGGCGCCGCGAAGCTGTTCGTGCGCATGATCCAGTAAATGAACAACATCGCCGCCAGCAGGAGCCCGCAGCCCGCCCACTGCACGGAAGATGGCATTGCCGACCAGCGCCAGCGCGCCGCATCCGCCGCCATGAAGCCCATTCCTCCAAATATGACGAGCAGGATCGGGATGAGAATCAGCTTGTCCGCGAGCGGCTGATCTTTCTGCACGGGCGGCTTGAGGCGTTCTCTGAGCAGGCTCGGATCCACGCGCGCCATGATTGTCCCAAACACGACTGAGGATAAGACCATCACGCCGAGATAGAGCCATCCGCCGGTGTAGTCCGTCGTGCCTGCAGCAACAAAGATGATCGCGCCCATGAAGCCGAACCAGACGATCGTCTGAACGATGAGATTGAGAACGAGACCCATTTTTCTGCCTTTCCCGTCGAAGGTTCGGAGTCTTCCGCACGGTCAGCGCCGCTGCGGGATTCCTCATTGCCGTCGTCGGCCACGCGTCCAGCGGCTGATGGCGTCCTCCATGGCGCCACGCATGACCCGGTAGAAGTCGGCCATCTCCCTGAGGCGTGCGCTTGCCGCCTTTGACGCAGCTATTTCAGCCCCGGCGTTCAACTGCCCGGCCAACGCGTCGAGCAGACGATTCTGCTGCCGGACCATGGCTTCGTAGTCGTCTGCCACGGCATAGAGCGCGCGTTTTGTCCCAGCCTCGCTATGGCGACGCGCCAGCGTGTAACTCTCCAGCAGTCGAGCGGCTACGCTTGCGCTGCTCTTGCTGATCCCGAGGCTTTCGGTGATCTGATCGAGGCTGACGGGGCGAGGGCAGAGAAGCAAATAGCCATAGAGACGGGCGGCGACGGGCGGTACGCCCCAGGGCGTGAGCAGCCTTGCCACGTCCTCCGTGAACCGCTGCTCGTCCCTGCTGGTCTTGTTTGACATATTCGGCATATTCCGAATATATAGAATTTATGGCTGACGGCAAGCGCCAAGCGGGGGCTCATGCCTCCCTGTCAGTCCGCTGCGGCCTGTGTTTTGCAGGATCGGTATCATGTCGCCGGAGTTCACGCTTCGGCGGGAGCCATCGCGTCATGGACGAGCGGCAGACGTCGAGCGTAGTCGCAATCATTCCCTGCAACGACCTCGATGCAGCGGAACGGTGGTGGAACAGGCTCGGCTTCTTCAGGCCGGTCGATCAAGGCTACGAAGACTATCGGATGCTGTCAGATGGTGTTGGTTGCGAGGTGCATTTGCAGCAGGCGGTGGAAGGCTGGCTCATTCCGGGGAGCAACCCGTTTGGCGTCTACGTCTACACGCCCCGGGTTCGCGGCCTGGCCGCGGCGATGTGCATGGAGATCGTCGAGCCGAGCCGCGCGGCCGAGCACAAGCCGTGGGGCATGTATGAATTCGCGCTAAATGGCCCTGACGACCTGCTCGTCCGCGTGGGCTGGCCGAGCCGGTTGATGACGGAGTAGGTCTGGCGTTGGCGCGAGCCTCTCGGCGCTCAATTGTCGCACCTTCATGTGAAGCATCTCACACGCACGCTTGCGTCAATCATGCGACAGAACACCTGCTGTGATTGTACGTGGTGAATTGGGCTTATTGAGATGCCCGCCACCACATCAGCTGAAATGAGCTGCACACGCCAGAACGACATGTTGAAATAGCTATGAACCGGCCGATTGCGTCGGTCCATGAGAGCTATGGAGACACTATGGCTGACAAACACGAACAGAGCATGGTTGGTACGTGGACCAAAACCACGGCGGCTGCGTGTGCGGACAAATATCCCGCCACCATCACCTTCTCGACCGGCACCTACCGCGGCATGCGCGGCGAGGGGCAGGGCATGGTGTGGTGGGACGCGGGAATTTACCGTCTCGAGGATTCCAACACACTCGTCGTCGGGACGGCCAACGATGAACTTGTGACCTATCGCATTTCACTCGAGGCCGACCGGTTTGAGTTTACGGATTCCGAGGGCTGTGTCGTGACCTATCGGCGCGCGTAGGACTGCGCACGCCACAGCTGACTTGAGATAACGCGGGCGTACCCGCGAACGAGCCCGATGCTCACGTCGATCGCCTCGTCATTTCAACGAGGAGATTACGACATGTGCAATTGCTCAGAGCATGAATCGAGTGGCAGCCTTGCAAAGATGACCGGGGCATCGGTCGAGCCGGCCATGAAGCCGCAGGTGCCGCTGTCGCGTCAGATCAGCATCAGCGATGAGGATTCCGGCGACCAGCCGGCCGCGACCGATCTGCAGCCGTTTCCGCCCTTCAGGCTGTGCAGGCTCGACTTTCGCGAGGGCTGCTACCAGATCAACTTCAGGCCGACGGCCGGCTTCGTGTCTTTCGAAGGCACGCTGCGCGTCGATCGCTCGGCGCCCGACGGCGGCGCGGATCATCTGATCGTCAGCAGCGATCTCTACTCGAAGCGGCCGGTGATCGGTCCTATCCCCCATCCGTTGCCGCCGGTGGGGAACAAGGACGCAGATGAAGCCGCAGCAGACGCGGGGCTGACGAGCCTCGCCGGTTCGCTTAGCGCGGTCGACGAGCCGGCTATTCCGTTCCCGATCCGCAGGCCGAGGATCCCCATCTTCCCCCGCGCGCGCTATCACTCCTATCTCAGGGTGACCAGCGTGTCCGCGCCGGTCGCGGTCCCGCTGCCGAAGAAGTGCGAGCTCACCATCGTCGCCGAGCAGTTCAACTACACGCAGCCGCCGGTCGGGCAGTTCAAGGGCACGTTCCCGGCGACGCCGTCGCGCACCGTGACGATGAAGCTTTCAAAGGTGCCGGCGCCGTTTCCGTTCTCCCTGACCGGCGGACCGTTCTACGAGGGCCGGCTGCTCGAGGGCGGCGTGGACAAGGGCAGCGTCACGCTCGCCTGGGTGTCGAAATTCTTCCGCAGGGCGACGCTCGAAATCGATACGCTGGTCGGCGCCGTGCGGCCCGCACCGGTGCCCGACGGCGCCGGCGGCACGGAGTTCTTCGACACGATCTTCGCGAGGACCGGCTGGCAGCTCACGGTGGTGCAGGACCAGCTCAACGTCCCGGTGCCATCGGGCGTGGTGCCGACCAACTGCTGGAGCTCTGCGGATCTGCACGCGCTGATGACGACCGTGCGCAATCCGGCGACGAATCTGGACGCCGAATGGCGCGTGCACATGATCGTCGTGCCTGCGAAGCTCGGCTGCTCGCGCGGCATCATGTACGACCAGATCGGCGTTCCCCGCGAAGGCTGCGCGAGCTTCTCCGATGACGGCTATCCCACCTCGGACTCGTCGAACTTTGGTCTCGCCGCGAACAGGAAGCAGCGCGACGTGCCGCGTGCGTTCCTGCGCAGCGCGACCCACGAGCTGACGCACACGCTGAACCAGATCCACCAGGAGCAGGAGACGGCGGCCGACAACTCGATCATGACCACGACGCCGAGCGTGGCCGACGTGCTCGGCGGTCCCGCGACCGGCGAGCCCGGCGTGTTCCCGGATCAGATCAAGCTCGCGCACAACACCAACGTCCGTCATCACCTGAACCACATGCCGGATCCGGTCATTCGTCCGGGCGGATGGCCGTTCGCAAGCTGGTTCCCGACCGGCGCGCCGCAGGCCGCCGACCGGCACGACTTCGAACCTTCCGAGCTGACGCTTGCGGTGACGGCTACGACCGACCGCGTCGCGCTCGGCCAGCCGCTGGATCTGACCTGGACGATGACGAACACCAGCGGCGTGTCGCTGCGCGCGCCGAACGACGTCGGCATCGAGGCCCTGTTCGCGTCGATCACGGTCACCGATGCCGAGGGGCGCGAGCGCCCGGTGAGGCCCTTCGTGATCCTGTGCGAGCACGCAAAATTGAGCGAGCTCGAGCCCGGCAAGAGCGTCACGGCCTCGGCGAAGGTGTTCTGGAGCACGGCGGGCTTTGCGTTCGAGAGGCCGGGCCGCTACCGCGTCGACGTCGCCGTGTCGTGGTCGGCGCAGGGCGTGATGGTGGGTGTGCAGTCGGGGATCGACGTGTTCGTCGACTATCCGTCCAGCGCGTCCGACAACCATTCGGCCAATCTCGTGCTGCATCCCGAGGTCGGCAAATGGGTGGCGCTCGGCGGCGATGCCTATCACCTCGGCGAGGCGTGCCGGCGCTTGCAGGCGCTCAGCCAGACCGCGGCGCCGGCAGGTGCACTGGCCGTCGCCGGCGACGGTGCGCCCGCGCCGCGGGTGCTCGACGGCTTCGCGGACCTGCTGCCGGACCGCGCCAAGCTTGCGAGGCTGCGTCCCGAGCTGACCGCCGACACGGGCGGCCGTGCGGCACGCGGTCCCGCGCGCGCGGCAGCCCCGGGGCGCAAACGCGCGGCGAAGGCGAAGAAGCGCACGGGGCGAAAGGGGTAAGCCGCAGCCGGAGCGACGGGTATCCATCGCCCGACCCATCCATCGCACGTCACCCGCGCCACGCACGGCGCGGGTGACGCACGACGCGCCGTCAGAACCGGGCGTCGATGTCGACGACGTCGATCAGCTTGTGATTGACGAACTCCTTGAGGCCGAGCCCCAGCAATTCGCGTCCGTAGCCGGAGCGGCGGATGCCGCCGAAGGGCAGGTCGGCCTCGACCTTGGTCGGATGGTTGACGAACACCATGCCGGTCGAGATCTTCCTGGCGACGTCCGCGCCGTGCTTCGTGTCGGAGGTGAACACCGAGCCGCCGAGGCCGAACGGGGAATCATTGGCGATGCGCACGGCATCATTCTCGTCCCTGGCGCGAAATAGCATCGAGACGGGGCCGAAGAATTCCCAGTAGCGCGCCGGATTGTCGTCGGCGACATCGGTCAGGATCGTCGGCTGCACGAAGGCGCCCTGGTTGGGGACGGGCGGGCCGACCTGCTCGGCCTTGGCGCCATGCGCAACGGCCTGGCGGATCTTCTCTCTGATCTCGTCGGCCGCCGCCTGCGAAGAGAGCGGCGCGAGCGTGGTTTCGGGGGCGAAGGGGTCGCCCGCCCTGAGGCCGGCCACGCCCTCGCGGTAGCGCGCAAGAAATTCGTCATAGACCGCATCGACGATGATCATGCGCTTGGACGAGACGCAGACCTGACCGCCGTTCCAGTGACGGCCGAAAACCGCCCATTTGATCGTCTTGGCCATGTCGGCGTCGGCGAGCACGACGAACGCGTCGGCGCCGCCGAGCTCCATGGTCGACTTCTTCAGCGCCTTGCCGGCCTGCGCGGCGACGACCGCGCCGGCATCTTCCGAGCCCGTGAGCGCCACGCCATGGACGCGCGGATCGTTGATGATCGTCTCGACCTGCGAGCGTGTCGCGTAGAGATTGATGAAGGCGCCCTCGGGCAGCCCCGCCTCACGCATCAGCCGTTCGAACGCCGCCGCGCTCTGCGGCACGTTGGAGGCGTGCTTCAGCAGCATGGTGTTGCCGGCCGAAAGCTGCGGGGCGATGATGCGGGCGATCTGGTAGTAAGGGAAGTTCCAGGGTTCGATCGCGAGCAGCACGCCGAGCGGCTCGCAGACGATGACGGCCTCGCCCTCGGCGGGATCGGCGACAGTCAATTTCTCCGGCCGGAGCAGGCTTTCGGCATTCTGGACGTAATATTCGAAGATCTTCGCGGACAATTCGACCTCGGCCTTCGCTTCGGTGAACAGCTTGCCCATCTCGAGCGTCAGGAGCTTTGCGTAGGCGTCGGCGTCCTTGCGCAGCAGGTCAGCTGCCTTTTGCAGGATCGCGCCGCGCGCGGCAAAGGACGTCTCGCGCCAGGCAAGGAAGGCCGCATGCGCCGCGTCGATCGCGCGGGCGACCTCGGCATCGGTGGCGGTGGGGAATGTCTCGAGGACTTCACCCGTGTAGGGGTAGGTGGTTGCGTAGGCCATGTGTCGTTCTCGCTCCAGGCATCGTGCAGTGTTTGGTGCCGGCTGCCTTCATGCGCTTCCGACGGGACTGCTGATGAAAGGATGGATCACAACCCAATTCGTCACTTTGAGACAGGTCAATCGAGATGCCTCAGCGCCGTTCACGAGACTGCGAGCGGGCGGTGGTCGGACCTGTCGTCATCAGGGGGCACTGCACAGCACCCCGGCACAAACGCGGGATGTGGGTTGCGCTGTCTCATGATACGCCAGCCACATCGTCCTCTCCGGAGCCTGCCTTCATGTCCGTCGCGACCACCGCCAATCAAGCCCCCGCAACCGCCGCCGAGACCGATCCCGAAACGCTCGGCTGGATGAAGGGCTTCCCGCCGGCGCCGGAGCGGACGATCACCTTCCAGGACGGCTCGTTCCGCAGCTTCCCCGAGCTGCGCTGGGCCTGGAGCAATATCCGCCAATTGGTGCCGACCGTGAACGTCTGGCGCGGGGCGGGACCGGCATCGCCGCTGCCGCGCGAGGACCACGACATCGGCGCGGTCGCCTCGACCACGATGGACGGCCGTCCCATGACCTTCGCGAAAATGCTGGAGGAGACCTACACCGACGGCATCGCCGTGCTGCATCGGGGCAAGCTGATCTACGAGCGCTATTTTGGTGCGTTGAAGCCGCACAAGCCGCATATCGGAATGTCGGTAACGAAATCCTTCACCGGCGTGCTCGCGGGCATTCTGGTCACCGAGGGCAAGATCGATCCGCAGGCACCGGTCACGGACTATGTACCGGAGCTGAAGGCGAGCGCATTTGGCGATGCGCGCGTGCACGAGGTCATGGATATGACCACCGGCCTCGAATACACCGAAGTCTACACCGACAGGAATTCGCATGTGTGGGGCTTGCGGCGCGCCAACGGCATGGCGCCGATCCCGCCTAATTATGACGGCCCGACCACCATTTTCGATTTCCTCGAGGCGCAGAAGAAGCAGGGCGAGCACGGCAAGGCCTTTGCCTACAAGACCGTCAACACCGACGTGCTGGCCTGGATCTGCCGGCGCGCCAGCGGCCTGACGCTGTCCGATCTTCTCTCCGAGCGGATCTGGACGCAAATCGGCGCGGAAGAGGACGCGCATTATCACGTCGACCGCATCGGCACCGAGAGCGGCGGCGGCGGTCTCTCGACCACTTTGCGCGATCTCGCCCGCTTCGGCGAGACCATGCGCAATCACGGCCGTTTTAATGGCCGCCAGATCGTGCCGTCGTCCGTTGTCGAGGACATTTCGCGCGGCGGCGATCCCGAGAAATTCAAGCCGGCCGGCTACACCACGTTGCCAGGTGCCTCCTATCGCAATCAATGGTGGGTGACGCACAACCCCCACGGCGCCTACATGGCGCGCGGCGTCCACGGCCAGGGCATCTACGTCGATCCCAAGGCCGAGATGGTGATCGCGCGCTACGCCTCGCACCCTGTCGCGGGCAACGCCGCCAACGATCCCGTGACGCTGCCGGCCTACATGGCGCTGGCAAAGGCGCTGATTGCGGGCGGATGAGGTGAGGTTGCAGGATGGGTAGAGCGATAGCGAAACCCATCGGCTTCTCTCGCGGAGCACCAGCGATGATGGGTTTCGCTGCGCTCTACCCACCCTACGAGTCCCCAAACCGCAAGATCGGTCGAGCACGTCGCAGCCGTCAGCGACTAACTGGAGCCGCCACGGAGGAGGGACGATGAAGGCGGCGCTGCAAAATTATCAGGATCGGATGTGGCGGGTGCTGGAGCATATCGACCGGCATCTTGACGCTGATCTGGACCTCGACACGCTGAGCGCTGTTGCGGCCTTCTCGAAATTTCATTTCCACCGGCAGTTCACGGCGACCTTCGGGCTGTCCGTGCATCGCTATGTTCAGCTTGCCCGTATGAAGCGCGCTTCGCATCGGCTGGCCTACAGGGACGACGAAAGCGTCACCGACATCGCGATGGATGCCGGCTACGACGCACCGGACGCCTTCGCCCGCGCCTTTCGGCAACGGTTCGGGCAATCGCCGTCGTCGTTCCGGAAATCTCCCGACTGGGAGCCGTGGCTTGCGGCCTTCGGGCCTCTCGACAACGCGAGGAGCAAGCTCATGCAGAAGACCTTTACCCCTGACGACGTGATGATCCGCGATGTGCCCACGACGAAGGTGGCGATCATGGAGCATCGGGGCGACCCGGCGACGCTTCCTGCCACCATCCAGCGGTTCATCGCCTGGCGCAGGGCGGCTAACCTGCACCCCAGGACAAGTCCGACCTTCAATGTCTGGCGTTCCGAGCGGCGTCCCGCCTCGCCGGCCGATTACAGCGTGGACCTCTGCGCCGGGACCGACCAGCCGATCCAGGCGAATGGCGAAGCGATCAAGGCCGGCGAGATCCCCGGCGGACGTTGCGCGGTGCTGCGCGTCGTCGGCCACACCGACAATCTGGAGCCCGCCGCGCTCTACCTTTATCGCGACTGGCTTCCGGCCAGCGGCGAGGAAGCGCGCGACTTCCCGATTTATTGCCAGCGGCTGAGCTTGTTCCCGGAGGTGCCGGAGCATGAGGCGGTCGCGGAGCTTTTCCTGCCGCTGAAATAGCGCACCTGACGGCGGCCTGTCCGTTTCGGTCGTAGGAGACGGACTGGTCGCTATCGAGTTGGCGGTTAAGCCGCTTATGCCATCTCGCGCCAGCGCATCGGCAATACGCCGTCCTGCCTGAAACTGTCGAGGAAGCGGAAGCGGGCGGCTTGCGGATTGGAACGGGCTTCGATCGTCGTATCGAGGATCTGCACGACGTCGTTCTCGTCATAGGCGGGCCAGGGTGGCAGGCCTGATCCGTTCGGATTCCCCTGCGTCGCGAAATTCACCCAGTAACCCATCATCGTCCGCGCCAGCGCGCGGTCCTCCTCGGCCGGCGGTGCTGTGCTGCCGATCACCTGTTGCGGCGTCAGCGTGCCGAACACGAACGGGATTTCGGTGACATGCGAGGCGATCGGCGTGTAGCGCGACGTATAGCTGAACAGATAGCCGTAGGCGGGCGCGCGCCGGCGACGCCGATGCAGCCGCAGCCACTGCCAGCACTGCTCGCCGATCACGGTGTCGCCGGTGAGGGCCGCCGCGGAGGCCTTCGCCTCGGCATCGGTCGCGGCAGGGTAGACCTTCAGGAAATCGGCCATGCGTTCCCCGCCGAACATTGCCTCGGCCGCGGTGAGAAAGGCGCGCGCCGAGTGGTCGGGCAGGGATTGCGCAGGGAAGGGGAATTCCTCCGCGCTATTCCAGCCCGCCAGCAACGGGATGTGCATCTGCTCGCCGCGCAGGAATCTGCGGGCGGGCACGTCGGGCACCACATCATGATCGATGCTCGGTGAGAATGCCGAGACAACGGGGCTGGCCTTGAAGCTCCATGGTGCGGCTGCATTCAACTGATCGGCCGGCATCGCGCGCAAGGCGGCGATGGACTCATCGCCTTGTTGCCGGGCGAACGCGAGACCGCGCGCGCGGGCTTCTTCAAAACTCTGAAGTGGCCCGTGCTTGCCATCCCAGAACGCGCCGCTCTGTCCGATGGCCTTGTGAAACAGTCCGTGCGCGAGCGGCGAGGCCATCAGGATCCCGACGGCCATGGCGCCGGCGGACTCGCCGAACAGGGTGACGTTGTCAGGATCGCCGCCGAAGCCGGCAATGTTGGCCTTGACCCAGCGCAGCGCCGCCAGTTGGTCTCTGAGGCCGTAATTGCCCGACGGCGCTTCCGCGTCGAGATCAGGATGGGCGAGGAAGCCGAAGACGCCGAGGCGATAGTTGAAGCTGACGACGACGACCCCGCTGGCCGCCAGCGCGCCTCCGTCGGTCGCGGGGTTGGCCGAGGAGCCGAATTGAAAGCCCCCGCCATGAATCCACACCATCACGGGCCGCCTCTCGTCCGGATGCTCCGCTGTGGTCCAGACATTGAGATAGAGGCAATCCTCGTCGCGCGGTCCCGGCCGATGGTCGTTTTCGACAGCTGAAAGACAGCCTGCGCCAAACACACTTGCATCTCGCACGCCGTCCCAAGGCGCTGGCGGCCGCGGTGCGCACCAGCGCAGCCGTCCAACCGGGGGCGCCGCGTAGGGGATGCCCTTGAACGACAGCACGCCGCTTGCGTCCCGCACGCCGCCGCGCACGAAACCGGCTTGGGTGCGGACCACACGTCCGAGTTCGGCTGCTGTCGCGGTCGTGAAGGCATTCATGGTCGTATCCCGTCATCGGTAGGCGCCTGGCCGCCGCCCGGCAGGTTTGGCAGCAACCTATCGACTTTCGCCCTCGTTGAATTTAGATATTTAGCCAATCAATGACTAAAAACCGGCAGCATGCGGCAACCCCTT
The DNA here is from genome assembly GCF_042257955.1 of Bradyrhizobium sp. B025. Lineage (NCBI taxonomy): Bacteria > Pseudomonadati > Pseudomonadota > Alphaproteobacteria > Hyphomicrobiales > Nitrobacteraceae > Bradyrhizobium > Bradyrhizobium sp. B025. The sequence continues at coordinate 3,799,661 of NZ_CP170150.1, forward strand.
CGCTTTCCATGGTCCAGCCTCGATGTGGACGATCGCTCCGCCCCGGTCATCGCCGTGCGCGTTGACGTGACGGGGACCAAGGGGGAGGTCCCCGATCACAGCCACCGCAAGGGACAACTGGTCTTCGCGTTGGGAGGTGGTGTCACATGTCGCGTTCCCAGTGGCCTGTGGATGGTGCCGCCACATTGCGCGGTGTGGATTCCCGGCGGCATGCAGCACAGCAACCTCGCCACAGAGAATGCCCGGCTGTTTTTCGTCTACATCGAGCCCGACATCGTGGACCTGCCGGGTCGATGCTGCACGCTGTCGATCTCGCCGCTGCTGCGTGAGCTGATCGTCGAGTTGTGCGATCAGGTCGGGGATGACTTGGCGAGGGTGGACCTCCTGGCGAGCGTCCTGCTCCGCGAGCTGCCGCGCATGCCCGTCCAGCAGCTCCATCTGCCGCTCTCGTCCGAGCCGCGGTTGAAGCGGATCGCGGCTGCGCTGGCAAAAGATCCTTCCGACCGCAGGACCCTCGCCGAATGGTCGAAGCGCGTCGCGCTCAGCGAGAGCAGCCTCGCGCGTCTCGTCGTCAGGGAAACGGGTCTGAGCTTCGGGCGCTGGCGCCAGCAATTGCACCTGATCGTCGCCCTGCGAGAACTCACTGCCGGCGCCAGCGTGCAGCAGGTCTCGGCCGATCTCGGCTACGAGTCCGTCGCGGCCTTCATCACGATGTTCAAGAAGGCGCTCGGCAAACCCCCGGCAAAATATCTCAGCAGTATCGTGCGGGATGCGTAGGGAAGCACGCAACTTCCCGATCTATTGCCAGCGGCGGAGCTTCTTCCCGGAGGTGCCGGAGCACGAGGCGGTTGGGGACCTTTTTCTGCCGCTGAAGGAGGGGCACCGAATTCCAGGCGTCGAACGTCGTGAATATAAGACTTGACTTATATTAGTGCAGATCGATATTTGCCCTTGCGATCAACGACAAGGAGGAATGCAATGGAGATCGACGTCGCCAGAGTCTTGGGGCTTGTGACGCGTTCGGTGCGGAATTTCGAGAAAGACGGCAAGCCGGCCAGCGCGGTGACACTGACGCGGCTTTACGAGACGAGCGTTGACGATCTTTGGGACGCGGTGACCAGCAGGGAGCGCATTCCGCGCTGGTTCTTGCCGGTCGAGGGAGACCTCCAGCTCGGCGGAAGGTACCAGCTCAAGGGCAATGCGGGCGGCACCATCACGGCATGTACGCCGCCGACCCATTTTGCAGCGACGTGGGAATTCGGTGGTGCGATGAGCTGGATCGACGTCCAGCTCGCAGCAGAACGACATCAGGCGCGGTTGACGCTGGAGCACACCGCGATCATCGAGGATCACTGGAATCAGTTCGGCCCAGGCGCCGTGGGTATCGGTTGGGACCTCGCCATTGCCGGACTTGAGCGATATGTTGCCACCGGGGCATCGGTCGACCATGAGACGGCCGAGGCATGGATGGGATCTCCTGCGGGCAAGGAATTCATGACACGAAGCGGCGAGCAATGGCGCGAGGCGCATGTCGCGAGCGGGGTCGACCCTGACACGGCGAAGCAGCGCTCGGACCGCACCATCGCCTTCTATCGCGGCGAGATGCCGCCCGATGTCGCACATCCAGGCACAGGAAGCTGATGCACGTCTTCGAGGTCCTCGCCGATCCCGTGCGCCGTCGCATCCTCGAGCTGCTGTCGCCCGGGGAAATGGCGTCCGGCGAGGTCGTCGAGGCGATCGGGGCGGAGTTCGGAATCACGCAGGCCGCCGTGTCGCAGCACCTCAAGGTGCTGCGCGAGAGCGGCTTCGCGACGGTTCGGGCGGAGGCGCAAAGGCGGCTCTATTCGGTCGACGTTGCGGGGCTTCGCGCGGTGGATGCGTGGATCGGTCAGTTCAGGAATTTCTGGGAGCCGAAGCTGGACGCGCTGGCGACCGAGATCGCGCGCGGCAAGCGGGAGCGTCGTCACGCTCCCGTCACCAAACGGAGCGGGAAGAGGGCTTGAAGGCGTCGCGAACAAGGTGGCGAAGCCGCCTTAGCGTCACGGTCACCCCCGCGACATTTTCTCGAACTTCTTCACCAGCCGTTCCCGCTTCAGCCGCGACAGCCGCTGGATCCAGAACATCCCGTCGAGCTGATCGATCTCGTGCTGGTGACAGACGGCGCGCAGGGCTTCCGACTCCTCGGTCTGCATGGTGCCGTCGAGATCCCAGTAGCTGATGCGCACGCGGGCGTGACGCTGGACCTCGTCGTTGACCCCGGGCATCGAGACGCTGCCCTCCCGGTGCATGATCATCTCGGGCGAAGCCCATGTGATCTCAGGATTGACATAGGTCCGTGCGCCGTCTTTGGCGTCGAGCTCGAGCACCACGACGCGCAAGGGCACGCCGATATGCGGAGCCGTGATGCCGATGCCGGGCGCGGCGCGCATGGTGTCGAGCAGGTCCGCGGCGAGCTCGCGGAGCTCGTCGTCGAACGCAGTGACGGGGCGGGCAGGAATCGCCAGCCGGCGGTCGGGGTAGCGGACGAGGGGACGGATGGTCATGCACGCTCCTACCACTCACGGATGGTTGAAGCACCTCGTTCTTGACGCCCTACCAACTGGAAGGTAGTTAATGCGCCATGACCAACGTTTCCTCGACCGCCGACGACATCCTGGCCTGCGCGCGCACGCTGATCATTGCCGGCGGCTATAACGGCTTCAGCTACGCCGACATCGCCGACATCGTCGGCATCCGCAAGCCGAGCATCCACCACCATTTCGCCAGCAAGGTCGACCTGGTCCGCACCCTCGTGTCGCGCTATCGCGAGGAGGCCGCGGCGGGACTCTCCGCCATCGAGCGCAACATCCCGGACCCCGGCGCACAGCTCAAAAGCTATCTCGCCTATTGGGAGGCGTGCATCAAGGACGCGACGGCTCCGTTCTGCGTGTGTGCGCTTCTTGCCAGTGAGCTTCCGCTCCTGCCCGAGGAGGTGGCGCTTGAAGTGCGCGCCCATTTCCGCGCCCTGGCATCCTGGCTGACCTCGGTGATGGAGCGCGGCAAGCGGCAGGGGCGGCTACAGCTTTCCGGCACGGCGCGGGTCGAGGCCGAAGGATTCATGGCCACGGTTCACGGCGCGATGCTGTCGGCGCGTGCCTATGGCGATCCCAAGATGTTCGGTGTCATCACCCGGCCGCTGCTGGAGCGGCTGTCCGCAACGCGCTGAGATCCACCCGGCGGGCCCCCCGACAATCGCACAAGCTGCAAGCCACCTGCGTCGCTGCAATTTCGCTTCGCTTGAGAAACTACCAACTAGTAGGTAAGGAGACTGTCATGAGAGATCATCATCAGCCGGATTCGGCCCTGGCCGGTCAGGAGCAATGGCTGAGGCTGTACTACTTCACGCGCGCGGGTTTTTCCGTCGCCTGGGTCGCCGCTGCGTTTGCCGTCGGTCAGTCCTCCGCGCCGGTCGCCGGAGCTTTGCTCGTCGCCTATCCGGCGTGGGACGCCGCGGCCAATTGGCTCGACGCGCTGCGCAGCGGTGGGCTCGGCCAGAACCGCACCCAGGCTCTGAACGTCCTGGTCAGTCTGGCGACCACAGTCGCGGTCGTCCTTGCCTTGCAGGTCAGCATGAACTGGGTGCTCGGCGTGTTCGGTGCATGGGCGATCCTGTCCGGATTGCTGCAGCTCGGGACGGCAATCCGGCGCTGGAGGCGTTTTGGCGCGCAGTGGGCCATGGCGCTCAGCGGTGGCCAATCAGCGCTGGCAGGCGGCTTCTTCATCGCTCAAGCCGCGATGCCCGCGGCTCCGTCGATCACGAATGTCGCCGGTTATGCTGCGGTCGGCGCGCTCTACTTCCTGGTCTCGGCGATCTGGCTCACCGTCAGCGCGTGGCGGCGTGGCGCCAGGCGGGCTCAGCTGGGGTGATGCGATGGCGTTGGCGGGATCATGACAGGATGCCGGTGTTTTGCCCGACGAGTCAAATTGCGGCCTGGTATCGCAAGTGATCGGCATCGCAAGTGACCGACATCGTAAGTCATTGATCCCGCAGCGCCCGCCTACTGTGCATGGGGTTGTTTTCGAGATTTTTGTTCTCGTGGCCGAACTAGCCGTCCGGATAGGGCTTGCCATCCTTGTGCAGGAACCGGCCGTCGGAAGCCGGGCTCATCATGTCGATGTCGGAGCAGGTGATGAGGTCGGCGGGCGAGCGCGAGCCGATTTCGAGGTAGAAGGCCGTCGCGTCCGACCGGTTGATCATGTGATGGCCGTTGCCGCTGCCTTTCGGAAAGGCGGCGCAATCGCCCGCGCGCAAGACGGTTTCACCGTCGTCCTCGATCAGTGTCAGTTCGCCTTCGAGCAAATAGACGAACTCGTCCTCATGCGAATGCCAGTGCCGCTGGCTCGACCAGCTGCCCGGCGGCAGCCGCATCAAATTGACGCCGAAATCGGAAAGGCCCCCGGCGTTGCCGAGCCGCTGCCGGATACGCTCGGCGCAAGGAAGGCTGAAGGGCGAGGGATAGCCGGAGCCTCTGCGCTCCGGCACTGCGGCGATGTCGATCTTGGGCATGCGGGTGCTTTCCTGAAACCTTTGGAGTTATGAGGCGCGAACAGGCCGCATCAGGGGCGGCGCTTGCGGAACCGCGCACCGGCGGCGCGGTCGCGATCGCCGGAAAATTAAAGTACCGTCGCCTGTCGGCGCGCGCCAATCCCAATCGTCTTTCATTCAGACAGACTGACGGGAGACAAGGAAAATGAACTCGTCCTACTATCGCTGGGTGATCGTCGCCGCCGGCGGCCTGCTTGGCTGTGTCGCGATCGGCGGCATGTTTTCGCTGCCGGTGTTCCTGCAGCCGATCGCCAAGGACACCGGCTGGTCGGTGACCGGCATCTCCAGCGCCATGACGATCGGCTTTCTGGCGATGGCCTTCACCAGCATGGCCTGGGGCACCGCGACGGACAGGTTCGGACCGCGGCCGGTGGTGCTGACGGGCTCGACGGTGCTGGCGCTGAGCCTGTTCGGGGCGAGCCATGCGACCTCGCTCATTGCGTTCCAGTTCGTGTTCGGCCTCTTGGTCGGTGCCTCCTGCGCGGCGATCTTCGCGCCGATGATGGCGACCGTCACCGGCTGGTTCGACACCCACCGCAGCCTCGCGGTCTCGCTGGTGTCGGCCGGCATGGGCATGGCGCCGATGACGATGTCGCCGCTCGCGGCCTGGCTCGTCTCCGGCCATGACTGGCGCACCTCGATGCAGATCGTGGCACTGGTGGTCGGCGCCATCATGATCCCGGTATCGCTGCTGGTGCGCCGTCCGCCCGCGCTTGCGCAGGCGATGCCCGTGCCGTCGGGTGAGGACGCCGCGCAGGCGGAGATGTCGCTGGGGGAGGCGCTGCGCTCGCCGCAATTCCTCATCCTGCTCGCGACCAATTTCTTCTGCTGCGCCACCCATTCCGGCCCGATCATCCACACCGTCAGCTATGCCGTGAGCTGCGGCATTCCGCTGATCGCGGCGGTGACGATCTACAGCATCGAGGGTTTTGCCGGCATGGGCGGCCGCATCGCCTTCGGGCTGCTCGGCGATCGCTTCGGCGCCAAGCGCGTGCTCGTCACGGGCCTGCTGTTGCAGGCGTTCGGCGCGCTCGCCTACGTCTTCGCGCATCAGCTCGCGGCGTTCTACGCGGTCGGCGCCATCTTCGGCTTCATCTATGCTGGCACCATGCCGCTCTACGCGGTGCTGGTGCGCGAAAACTTTCCGCTGCGCATGATGGGCACGGTGATCGGCGGCACCGCGATGGCCGGCAGCCTCGGCATGGCGACGGGGCCGCTCGCCGGCGGCCTGATCTACGACGCGTTCTCGAGCTACGCCTGGCTCTACATCGCCTCCTGGGCGATGGGCCTCGGCGCCTTCCTGATGGCGATGACCTTCCGCCCGTTCGCGAAGCCGCAAGGGCAGGTGGCGACCGCGGCGGCGTGAGGCTGTAGCCCGGGTGAGCGAAGCGACACCCGGGACTTCTGCCTCACAGCTGCTTTTCGAAGAACAGATCCGGATAGGGATCGTCATTGAACCGCGGGATCTCGCGCCAGCCCGTGCTGCGGTAGAGCTGGCCGGCCTCGGGGAGGGCGCTGTTGGTGTCGAGCCGCAGCAGCGCGATGCCGAGCTCGCGCGCCGCGTCTTCGGCCGCGTCCATCAGGCGACGGCCGAGCCGCAATCCGCGCGCGGCGGGGGCGACCCACAGCCGCTTGATCTCGGCATAGCCGTGATCGGTTCCCTTCAGCCCGACACAGCCGATCGGGAGCGTGTCCGACATCGCGACGATGAAGCTCCCGCGCGGCCGGCGCATGTCCTTGGCATCGGGATCGCGCGACAGCGAAACGTCAAAGCCCTGTTTGAAACGGCGGCTGAGCTCCGCGTAATATTCGCCGAGGCAATAGCGCGCCTCCTCGGATCGCGGGTCCGTCTCGTCGAGCGCAACGCGCTCGCGTGTCAGCGCGGAGGCGATCATGTCCATGGCCGCCAGCAGCGCATCGCGCTGCGAATGGTGGGCGAGGAAGCTTTCTGCCTGCGTATTCGACAGCGCCTCGTAGGCCGCGAACTCGCGCCGGCCCGTGCGCGTGAGTTTTGCCACGCGGCGGCGCGCATCGTCCGCATGCGCCGTGGTCTCGACCAGCCCTTCGTCCTCGAGGCTGCGCAACAGCCGGCTCATCAGCCCGGAATCGAGCCCGAGATAGTCGCGGATCTCGGCCACGTCCGAACGTCCGTGCCCGATTGCGTTGAGCACGCGCGCGGCGCCGAGCGGCCGGCCACGACCGAGGAACGAGGTGTCGAGCGCGCCGACGGCGGAGGTGACGGCACGGTTGAAGCGGCGAACGCGTGAGACGGGATCGAGCATGATATCTGACTTTAGTCAGATATCGTCTCTTGGTCAATTGGAGTGGCTGGCCTCACTTTGCCAGCGTCAGCAGCGGCTTGTCCTTCGCGACGATATAGGTCGCAAGCTCGCTCGCGGTCCCGGTGCCCACGTTCTTCGCCGCATGCACCGTGCCGGACGGGATGAACAGCACGTCGCCGGCCTTCAGCGTCACCGGTGGCTTGCCTTCGACGGCGTATTCGATGGCGCCTGACAGCACGTAGATGATCTCTTCGCCCGGATGGGTGTGCCGGCCGAACGCCACGCCGGGGGCGAGGTCGACGCGCACCTGCACGGCTTCGCGGCCGGGCGTGCTGAGATCGTGGCGCTGGAGGTCGGTGCGCGTGACACCCGCCGGCTGCGCCGCTACCGGCAGCGTGAACAGGTTTGCGGCCAGTACGGCTGCGCTGGCGAGGATACGCACGGCGGGCAAAAGACGATGGCTCATGGTCGGCTCCGTGTGGTCGCTGGATTGATCGCACCGCGCGAGCCCGGCCGATGCCGGCCGGTTCCCGCGTCGTGGCGCTTCAGACGAGGGTGGTGGTCACCTCGATGTTGCCGTGCACTGCCTTGGAGTAGGGGCAGATGCCGTGCGCGGCTTCGATCAGCTCCTGCGCCACCGCGCGGTCGACGCCGGGGACGCTGACGTCGAGACGGGCGCGCAAGAAGAAGGCGCCGTTCGCATTGTTCAGGTCGATCGCGGTGTCGACCGACGGCTCGCTCGGAAGCTTGACCTTGCGCTGGGCGGCGGCGAGCCCAAGCGCGCCGAGGTAGCAGGCCGACCAGGCGGCCGCGAACAGGTTTTCGGCGGCCGGATGCGGCTGCGCCAACTTGATGTCGAGGAAGCCGTCGCTGGAGCGCGCGGCACCGTCGGAGCCTGAGGTGACGTGGGTCTTGCCGGTAAAGAGAAGCTTGGCAGCGGATGACATGGCGGTGTCCTTTCGGGATGCTATTTATCGCGTCCGATCTAATCGGATGCGCTTTGAAATAAACCCGCCGCATCCGCCGGTCAAGATCTTCCGATTTAATCGGATACGATTTATATCGGTTGGCAGATCACGAATTGCGGAGGTTCCCGTGGCCCGTTCCCCCAAAGCCGCCGGCAAAGGCCGAAAGCTGTCGAATTTCCTGTGCTTTGCGGTCTATTCGGCCAATCTCGCCTTCGGCCGTGCCTACAAGCCCCTGTTGGACAAGGTCGGGCTGACCTACACCCAGTACATCGCCCTGGTGGCGCTGTCGGAGGAGGACGAGCAGACCGTCAGCGCGCTCGGCGAGAAGCTGTTCCTGGAATCCAACACGCTGACGCCGATCCTGAAGAAGCTCGAGCAGACGGGTTACATCAGGCGCCACCGTGATCCCGCCGACGAGCGGCAGGTGCGGGTGAGCCTGACGCCGGGCGGGCGCAAGCTGATCGAACAGGATCTCGGCGAGTCCCTGATCGAGGCGACCGGCCTCGGCGACGATTTTCCGGTGGTGCAGAAGACGGTGAGCACATTGCGCGACAATCTGCTGCGCGCGACCCAAACGGGTGCAGAGAAGAAGCGCTGAGCGGAGCGGGCTTCTGCAGGGAAGCCGGAGGCGGCGTCCGCCTCCGGCGCAAGCACGAGGGACAAGCGCTCCGCTTCAGCTGCAGACCGTGCGCGGAATCATCCATGTCGCAAAGGTCTGCCAAATCCCGTCTTCGCGACGGCGCTGGTAGGCGACGAAGTCGGCTCCGTCACCATGCACGAGTTCATAGCGATGAGATTTGGCGGCTGTGGTGGTGTTCGGTGGGCTCATAAAACACTCCATCTCGAATGGACTTTGCCTTGAGCTAGTTGCGGTGCAGCACAAGTCCATAAGAGGAACATCACGTTATGGCGAGGGCGGCTCAGCGAGGCTCTAGTCCAGCCCCAGCATCTTGCGCGATTTGCGCGTCAGCTTGGCCACGATCAGCGCGTGGGCCTGCGCCAGATAGGCGGTGAGCTCGGCATCCGGCAGGGCGTTGTTGCTGACGAGCTGCACCCATTTGGCGCGGGCGAGATACGGCGCCGGACGTGCCACGCCGTGCTCGATCAGCATCGCATAGGCCATGTCCGAGACCTTGAACATGTAGCCGCCGGAGCTTGCGACAAAGCCGCCGCCGAGCGCGAACATCTTGCCGCCGACCTTGAATACGGAAGTGCCCTCCCACTGCACCACCTTGGTGGCGGCGGGCAGGCGCAGGCAGCGCGCTTCGAAGCTTTTCGGAGTCATGGGGCGAGCGATAGCACGCCGCGTGCGGCTTGCAATGCGCGCGCTTGCTGCTTGCAATGCGCGCGCTAGCGGCCGAGCGCCGCGAAGGCGGCAATGGTGCGGTCCACCGCCGCTCCGTCGATGTGGCGATGGGTGACGAGCCGGAGCTGCGAGGGGCCGCTGGCCTGCACCAGGATGCCGCGCTGCTTCACGCCCTCGGCCCATGCGGCGGCCTCGCGTCCGCTTGCGGAGACGTCGACGCGCAGGATGTTGGTTTGCACCTGGTCGGGATCGGCGAGTGCCGGGTCGAGCCAGCTCAAGGCCGCGGCGAGCCGCCTTGCTGCCGCGTGATCCTTGGAGAGGCGCTCGATCATCGTCTCCAGCGCGACGAGGCCCGCGGCTGCGACGACACCGGACTGGCGCATGGTGCCGCCGACGAGTTTCCGCAACGTGCGCGCCCGTGCGACGAACGCCGCGCCGCCGCACAGCAGGCTGCCGACCGGCGCGCTCAGGCCCTTGGACAGGCAGACCATCACGCTGTCGGCATGCTCGGCGATCCGTGCCGCCGGCACGCCGAGCGCGACCGAGGCATTGAACAGGCGGGCGCCGTCCAGATGCACGGGGATCCCGTTGCTCTGTCCGAGCGCGTGAATTCGCATCATGTGCGGCGGGGGCAGCACGGCGCCGCCGGCGCCGTTATGCGCAGTCTCCATTGCGATCAGGCCGGGACGTTCCGAGCCGCGGATCGCGTCTGCAAGCGCCGCTTCGTCCATTGCACCGCGACGGCTCGGCATGGGCTTGGGCACCAGCCCCGCGATCGTCACGACGCTGCCGAGCTCGGAGTTGAGCAGGTGCGCACCAGCGTCGGCGAAGACCTCTCCGCCGCGCTCGGCATGGGCGAGCATCGCCAGGAGATTGCCCATCGTGCCGCTCGGCACGAACAGGGCAGCTTCCTTGCCGGTCAACGCGGCGCCCCGCGCTTCGAGCGCGCGGACGGTCGGGTCGCCCTCGCGGCCGTCGTCGCCGAGCGGGGCCCGCTGCATGCGCTCCAGCATCGCGGCCGTCGGCAGCGTGACGGTGTCGCTGCGCAGATCGACGATGCCGTCGCCGCCGTTCTCCTGTGCGGCCATCAGGCGTCCTGCACTTGCAGGCCGGCCGCCGCCGGCTGTGTCTCATCGGCGGCCATGTCGCCGGCAAACTTCTCGACCAGCTTCACCGCGACCGTGTTGCCGAACACGTTGATCGCGGTGCGGCCCATGTCGAGGAAGGCGTCGACGCCGGCGATGACCGCGAGCGCCTCGATCGGCAGCCCGATCGCCGACAGCACCATGGCGATGGCGACGAGCCCGCCGGAGGGGACGTTGGCGCTGCCCTTGCTCGCGATCGTCGTGACCATGACGATGGTGAACAGCGTCGACCAGGTCAACGTCACGCCATAGGCTTCCGCGAGGAAGGTGACGGCGAGGGCAAAATACATGATGGCGCCGTCGCGGTTGAAGGCATAGCCGAGCGGCAGCACCACCGAGACGATGCGCTCTGAGGCGCCCATCGCCCGCAGCTTCTCCATGTGCAGCGGCAGGGTCACTTCCGAGGAGCGGGTGGAGAAGGCCAGGATCATCGGCTCCATCACCGCCTTGGTGACGGCAAGCGGCTTCTCGCCGATCGCAAGCAGCATCAGCCAGAAGATCGCGACCATGATCGCAAGGCCGAGATACATCACGCCGACGAGCTTTGCGAGCGCGACCACGGTGGCGAGGCCTTGCGTCGCGAACAGCCACGCCATCACCGCGAAGATGGCGATCGGAGCGAGCGAGGTGATCCATTTGGTGATCTTGAACATCGCCGCCATCACCGCCTCGAGCACGGCGACCATGGGCTCGCCGACCTTGCCGCTAGAGGCGAGTGCGAGGCCGAACAGAATGGCGAAGACGAGCGTCGGGAGAATCTTCTGCTCGGCCATCGCCGCGACGATGTTGGAGGGGATCATGTCCATGAAGAACTTGATCCAGTCCACCGACACTGCGAGGTTCTGCGGCACCTTGCCGGTCGCGGCCAGCGGGGCGCCGGCGCCGGGATGGAAGGCGGCGTTGAGGAGCAGGCCGATCAGGATCGAGATCACGGTGGCGAGGTAGAAATAGCCGAGGCTGATCGCGGCGACGCGCCCCAGGACCTTCAACTCGCTCCCCATGCGGTAGAGGCCGAGCGTGACGGCTGCGAACACCACGGGAATGACGATCATCTTCACCGCCTCGACGAAGGCGGTGCCGATCGGCCGCAGGCTCGCGCCGAAATCCGGCCAGAGCAGGCCGACGCCGAGGCCCAGCACCAATCCGAGCAGCATCTGGAACACGAGCGGCAATCTGAACAGCGGCCGGATCATGCGTGGTGGTCTCCTTGTCCCGGATATTGCGTGCGGATCGCGCCCAGCGCGGTGAGGCGGGCCTCGAATGCGGACGACAGATGCCGCCACATGCGCTGCTGCGCGGCGTCAGGATCGTGCGCTTCGATGGCCGCGTAGATGTCGAGATGCTCGCTGACGGCCTGGCGCGTGCGCTCGACGCTGTATTGCCGCATCTTCTGGAGGGCGAGGCCGCTCTGCGCGCGCAGATTGTCGTAGGACTGCGCCAGCCGGCCATTGCCGGTCGCGCGAAAGAGTTCGTCGTGGAAGGCCCAGCCGACCTGCTGCGCCTCCTCGACATCGATGTTTTCGCGCGACTGAATGCTGCGCAGCTCCCCGGCGCATTGGCGCAGCGGCTCCGTCGGCCCGCGCGTCGCGGCGAGATAGGCGGCCATGCCTTCGAGCGCGAGCCGCAATTCATGAATCTCGCGCAGATCGTCAAAGGACATCTGGCGCAGGAAGGTGCCGCGCATCGGATGGATGGTGAGCAGGCCGTCCTTGGCGAGCGCCTTCAGCGCCTCGCGGATCGGGGTGCGGCCCAGCGCCAGGCGGCTCGACAGGCTGCGTTCGGAGAGGGGTTCGTCAGGCGCAAACTCGCCTGACACGACGAGGTCGCGGAGCAGGGCATAGGCGCGGTCGCGGTCGAGGGAGGCGGTGGGCATAACTGACATACCAGCGGCATGTCAGAGGAATGTCAAGCGGGCCTACTGATTTTGCTGGTGAAACGAACCAAGGGCGGCACCGAGCTCAGCCTGAAGCTGGCGTGACGGCGTCGCGGGCGCGCCAGGCGTCGGGAACGACGAACACCTCGTCGGCGCGGCCGTAGCCGCCGTCGGGGACTTCCTCGATCAGCACCATCGTGTGCGGCCGCGCCGCTTCGCCGAAATAGTCGACGAACAGCGCGGTGAGGCGATGCACGATCTCCGCCTTCTGGGTGCGAGACAGCGCGGCTTGCGGAATCTTGATGTTGGCGAAAGGCATGATGGGTCTCTCCGTGTGATGCGATCGTGCCGTGCGTCAGACCACGCCGCCATTGGCGCGGATGACCTGGCCGTTGATCCAGCCGCCATCGCGACCGGTGAGGAAGGCGACGATTCCTGCGATGTCGTCGGGCTGGCCGAGGCGGCCGAACGGGTTCATGGCGGCAATGGCGCGCACCTGCTGCTCGCTCTTGCCTTCGAGGAACAGCCGGGTCTCGACCGGCCCGGGCGCCACCGCGTTGACGGTGATGCGCCGGCTGCCGAGCTCCTTGGCGAGGATGTGCGTCATGGTTTCGACCGCGGCCTTGGTCGCGGCGTAGACGCCGTAGCCGGGCTGGTAGAGACCGACCACGCTGGAGGAGAAGCTGACGATGCGGCCGCCGTCGCGAAGCCGCCGCGCCGCCTCGCGCAAGGACCGGAACACGCTTCCGAGATTGATCGACGTTTGCCGCGCGAACGCTTCATCGGTCACCTCGGCGAGCGGCCCGAGCTCGATGATGCCGGCATTGTTGACGAGGATGTCGACGCCGCCGAAGGCGCGCTCGGCCGCATCGAACAGCCGCGAAGGGGTTGCCGAATCGGCGAGGTCGGCCTGCACGGCGATGGCGCGCCCGCCGGCGGCCTCGATCTCGGCGACGAGCGCATCGGCAGCCGCGCGGCCGCTCGCATAGTTGATCGCGACCGCAATCCCGCCCTGCGCCAGCCGGCGGGCGATCGCTGCGCCGATGCCGCGGGAGCCGCCGGTCACGATGGCGGCGCGCTGATGTTGGTGGGTCATGGCAGGTCTCCTCGTTGTCTTCAGCCGGAGATTTAGCTGATCGCCGTGGCCGGATAATCGCCTCAGACTTGCCATCACTTGTCGGCTGTGGTGAACAATCGGCCATGGACCGATTTGACGCCATGCGTCTGTTCGTTCGCCTCGTCGAGCGGCAGAGTTTTACGGCTGCGGCCGCCGATCTCGGCATTCCCCGCTCGACGGCGAGCGAGGTCTTGCGCGGCCTGGAGTCGCGCTTGGGCGCGCGCCTGCTCGACCGCACGACGCGGCATGTCACGCCGACGCTCGACGGCGAGGACTATTACCGCCGCTGCGTCGCCATTCTGGCCGAGGTCGAGGAAGCGGAAACCGCGATGCGCGATGCGCGGCCGCGCGGCCTGCTCCGCATCGACGCCCATCCCTTGCTGACCCGCACCTTCATCCTGCCGCACCTGCCGGCATTCCTGGCGCGCTATCCGCAGCTCGACTTGCAGATCGGGCAGGGCGACCGCCTGGTTGATCTCGTGCGCGAAGGCATCGATTGCGTAATCCGGTCGGGCGAGCCGGAGGACAGCGGGATGATCCTGCGCCGCCTCGGCACGATCGCGGAGATCACGGTGGCGAGCCCGGCCTATCTCGCCAGCCACGGCGTGCCTATGGCACCGGATACGCTCGACGGCCATCAGATGGTCGCCTTCGTCTCCTCGCGCACCGGCGATGTGCTGCCGCTGGAATTTTCGGTTCCCGGCGCGCTGCATCACGTCGTGCTGCCGAGCCGGGTTCGCGTCAACAATTCCGACACCATGGCCGATCTCGCACGGCTCGGCTTCGGCCTCGCCCAGGCTCCCCGCTATCGCTTCGCCGATGATCTCGCCAGCGGCGCGCTGGTCGAGGTGCTCGCCGACTATCCGCCGTCGCCGACGCCGCTTTCCGCGCTGTACCTGCAAAACCGCCAGCCCGCGCTGCGCCTGCGCGTCTTCCTCGACTGGATATCGGGCATTTTTGCCGAGGCGAAGCTTTGATGTGACTCGTAGCCCGGGTGAGCGAAGCGATACCCGGGACCGCCGCCCGCACGGATCCCGGATATCGCTTTGCTCATCCGGGCTACAAATCCTTGTGGTGCCCGTCGGGCAAAACACCCATTCAGCGGGTCAATCGATCTTCGCGAAAATATTTCGCTTTACCGAATTTCTGATTTGACGCATTCTCCCGCCACCTCATCCCGGTCAGAGGGGCGTATCGCGATCGTCACGACATGCGGGGTGAGCTGCGGTGGACGCCAGTCACATCGGCGCGAAGAGCTTCGCAGGGCGGGCAACCGTGAGCGAAACCCATCGCGCACACGACCGGTGTGATTTGCGTACGGCAAAACCGTGTCGTCCTGGCGCCCGGGGTCTGTGCGCCAAGTCTTGCGGTGATGTGGCGGCCCGACCGGGCACGCGCATCAGCGATCCGCAAGGCGACGGGGGCAATAGTGCATCGCTCCCCGGGGAGAACGCGGCATAAGCCGTCAAACCACTGCGCAGGGAAGGCCGTGTGTTGGGCTTCACCTGTATGCCGCTGTGCAGCTTCCTGTAGCGCAACCTTCGCACAGTGGACCGTGGGTGCCAGCCGGCACCCGGCCTTCCCTGCGCCCTCTGACATCGGAGGGTGTCGCGATGAAGCAAAGCTCGGGCGAAGCAAGCCGCGAGGATGCGAAGATGTGTCTGCGATTGGGAAATCCGACTGGTCGCGAGCACCAATTTATCACCGTCACCCTGAGGTGCTCGTCCTGCGATGTATCGCAGGGCGAGCCTCGAAGGGCGACGGCCCGGCTGCATCCCGGCCGTTCATCCTTCGAGGCTCGGCTTGCGATGCATTCGCACCGCAAGCCTCGCACCTCAGGATGACGGAACAGTCACTCTCTACATCGTTGGCCAACTGCGCCGCTTTGTGAGTTGTGCCGGAGCGCCACGCGGTTACGATACACTTGAGGTTCCCGTCGAACACAGGGGCCGACATTGTGACCGGGAGGCGACATGAGCGGGCAGGAACGCAAGGTGAAGGGATCGGACCTGTTTGTAGCGGCGCTGGAGAATGAAGGCGTCGATCGCATCTTCGGCGTTCCCGGCGAAGAAAACCTCGATCTCGTGGAATCGCTCCGCACCTCCAAGATCGAGCTGATCCTGACCCGCCACGAGCAGGCGGCCGCCTTCATGGCTGCCACCCATGGCCGGCTCACCGGGAAGCCCGGCGTCTGTCTCTCGACGCTCGGCCCCGGGGCACTCAATCTGTCCACGGGTGCGGCCTATGCGCATCTCGGCGCGATGCCGATGATCCTGATCACCGGCCAGAAGCCGATCATGAGCAGCCGGCAGGCGCGTTTCCAGATCGTGGACGTGGTCGCGACCATGAAGCCGCTGACAAAGCTGTCGCGGCAGATCATCAGCGCCTCCAGCATCCCGACCGTGGTGCGCGATGCCTTTCGCGTGGCGATGGAGGAGCGGCCGGGGCCGGTGCATCTCGAACTGCCGGAGGACATCGCGGGCGACGAAGTGCCGGCCACTCCCGTGATTCCGATCCATCCGATCGAAATTCCGGTCGCCCACCGCGCCGCGCTCGATCGTGCGGCCGAGATGATTCTCGCCGCAAAGCATCCACTGGTGATGATGGGCGCTGCGACCAGCCGGCCACGATCGACCCACGGCATCGCGAGCTTCGTGCGGCGAACCGGCATTCCCTTTTTCACCACGCAGATGGGGAAGGGCACCGTGCCGGGCGGCACCAATCTCTATATGGGCACCGCGGCGCTGTCGGAGCGGGACTATGTCCACGACGCGATCGATGCCGCCGATCTGATCGTGGCGATCGGTCACGACCCGATCGAGAAGCCGCCCTTTATCATGGGGCCGTCGGGCCCGAAGGTGATTCACGTCAGCTACACGTCGGCGAGCGTCGAGCAGGTCTATTTCCCGGATGCCGAGGTTGTCGGCGACGTCGGCCCGAGTCTGGAGCTGCTCGCCGACCGGCTCGAAGGCAAGCTGCCGCAAGCCGCGGCGCTGCTGCCGCTCCGTGAGGAGATCCTCAGGCATATCGCCGACCGCGCCACCGAGGCGCGCTGGCCACCGACGCCACAGCGGATGGTGCACGACATTCGCCAGGTGATCCCGGAGAACGGCATCGTCGCGCTCGACAACGGCATGTACAAGATCTGGTTCGCGCGCAACTACCGCACCCGCGTCGCCAACACGCTGCTGCTGGACAACGCGCTGGCGACGATGGGCGCAGGCCTGCCGTCGGCGATGATGGCGGCGATGCTCTATCCCGACCGCCGCGTGCTCGCAGTCGCCGGCGACGGCGGCTTCATGATGAACAGCCAGGAGATGGAAACCGCGGTCCGCCTCAAGCTCAACCTGGTCGTGCTGGTGCTGGAGGACAACGCCTACGGCATGATTCGCTGGAAGCAGGCAGTCGATCATTTCGCCGATTTCGGCATGACCTTTGGCAATCCCGATTTCGTCCTCTACGCGAAGGCATACGGAGCCAAGGGGCATCGCATCGCGAGCATCGACAGCTTCGGCCCGACGCTGGATGCCGCGTTCAGGGAAGGCGGCGTGCACCTGGTCTCGATCCCGATCGACTATTCGGAGAACGTGCGGGTGCTCGTGGATGAGCTGCGGGCTCACGAGAAGTCGAAGGCGTGATTGATGGGGCGAAGCCATTTCGACATCGTCATTGCGAGCGCAGCGAAGCAATCCAGGCTGCCTCCGCGGAGAGACTCTGGATTGCTTCGCTGCGCTCGCAATGACGGAGGTCTCGGCAAAGACCTCCTGCTAACATGACAACCTCACTTGTGCCGCAGCCACTGATCCCCGACACTCTCAATCACCCAACCAGCCACAGGAATATGAAATGACTCGCGTTCGCTGTATCACCGAGATGGGCATGGGCGTCGACGTTCACGGCAGGGACGCCACCAAGGCGGCGAAGCGGGCGGTGTCCGATGCCATCCGGCATTCGAGCCTCGGTTTCTTCCGGATGATCGGTAAGACCGCGAACGACATGTTCGTCGATGTCACGATCGGAGTGCCCAACCCCGAGGCGGTGGACAAGGAAGCCGTTGCGAAGGAGCTGCCCTACGGCACCGTGACCGTGACTGCGGTCAAGGGCGGGCTTGAGATTCCCTCGGCCACGGAGGTGGCCAACGACCCCATCCTCATCGCCAATGCCGCCGTCATCGTCAGCTTCGACAAGGAGTAGGCCGGTGTCCGACAGCGATGAGGCGCTGCTGGATCGCCCGATCTGGAGCGCGCTGACAACGAGCCAGAAGCATCTGGCGGAGGGCGGCCCGCGAGCGCTGCGCTATCCCGTGGACATGACGCCGTTTGCCGACATGGCCGACATGTCCGCGACAAGTTTTGCCGCGCTCCGTGATCTCCTGTCGGGCTCGCAGGTTGCCGCGCTGTTCACGCCGGAGCCGGTCGAAATGCCCGCCGGTTTCAAGGTGGTGCTGGCCGAGACCGGCGAGCAGATGATCGGCTCGCCCGCTGACAGTTCGCTGCGCGACGCCGAGATCGTCAAATTAAGCGCCGCCGACGTTCCCGCCATGATGGCGCTGACGGATCTGACGAAGCCCGGTCCATTCGCACTGCGTACACATGAGCTCGGCACATTCCTCGGCATCCGCGTCGGCGGCGAACTGGTCGCGATGACCGGCGAGCGGATGAAGCCGGGAAGGTTCGTCGAAATGACAGCCGTCTGCGTCCATCCGGACTATCGCGGGCGCGGCTATGCGCAGGCGCTGCTCGCGGCGGTCGCGCGCCGGATCGAGGCGCGCGGCGAGATTCCGTTCCTGCACGTGTTTTCCGGCAACGCGTCCGCGATCGCGCTGTACCAGCGACAGGGCATGCGAATTCGGCGGCGCCTGTACGTCACTGCGTTCATGAAGGAGGGATAGGCTCCCTCAAGGACCGCCCTTCATTTCCTTCGAATTCACGCTATATCCGTCCCAACCACAATTGGGGGAAACACATGGACGCCAGGACAACCGATTTTTCCGCCGTACGGACGGCGATGCAGCGCTACGTCGATCAGGAGATCATTCCCGGCGTGTCCTGGGCGGTGCTGCGCGGCCGGGAGGTCGTTGACCAGCAATGCGTCGGGCTTGCCGACCGCGAAGCGAAAACCGCGCTCCGGACCGACCACATTTTCCGCGCGTTTTCGAATACCAAGATCTTCGTCACGTGCGCGATCATGCTTCTGGTGGAAGAGGGCCGCATCGGGCTTGACGATGTCGTCGAAAAATTCTTGCCGCAGCTCGGCAATCGCAAGGTGCTGAAGCAGGGCGCTTTGAGCCTTGCCGATGTTGAGCCGGCGAAGGGCTCGATCACGATCCGCCAGCTCCTGACCCACACCTCCGGCCTCAGCTACGGCATCTTCGACCCCGGCACGGTGCTGTTCAAAGGCTATAACGAGGCGGGCGTGCTTAATCCGTTGACGCCGCTGACCGACATGATCGACAAGCTTGCCGATCTGCCGCTGTCCTATCATCCCGGAACGGGCTGGGAATATTCGGTGGCGACCGACGTGCTCGGCCGCGTCGTCGAGGTCGTCTCCGGAAAATCCCTCGATGCCTTCCTCAAGGCGCGCATTTTCGATTCCCTCGGCATGACCGATACCGGCTTCTACGTGCCCGAAGCGCAGCAGGGCAGGCTGGTCGCGCTCTACACCGGCGCCGACGTGCTCGATCCGATGAAGCCCGGCCTGACGCGGGCCGACAATCTGCCTTACCCGCAGGCCTATCGCCGTCCGTTCCCGCGGCTCTCGGGCGGCGGCGGTCTGGTCTCGACCCTGCCGGACATGCTTGCGCTGGTGCGCGCCTTGGTGCCCGGGTCAGATGCACTGCTGAAGCCGGAGACGCTGCGGCAGATGATGACGAACCAGCTGCCCGCAGGCCAGACCATCCGCTTTGCCAATCTCGGGCCGATGCCCGGCAAGGGTTTTGGTCTCGGCGGCGCCGTCACCTTCGCGCCGACGCCGTTCGATCCGGCGAATTCCACCGGCGAATTCCAGTGGGGCGGCCTTGCCGGCACCCATTGGTGGATCTGCCCGCAGGCGAATACCGCCGGTGTCCTGATGGCCCAGCGCTACATGGGCTTCTGGAATCCGTTCTTCTTCGAGTTCAAGCGCCTGGCCTACCAGGCGGTCGGAGGCTGACCGCGAAAAAAAATTGCAGGCCTCCGCGAATCCTTTTCGCCCGTCGCGTCCTCCTTGTCCTCGAGGCATTCCGCCTCGGCGCGTGTCGGAGGATGTGATGGGATTTTACAGGAAGAACATCGGTGGCGTGCATCAGGCGGTGCGGGTGGCGCTCGGAATTGCGGTCGGGATTGCCGCGTTCGCGTATCTGTCCGGGTTTGCGGCGTGGCTGGTCGCGCTCGGCGGCGCAGGCTTCGCGCTGACCGGCCTCGTCGGCTACTGCCCGATGTGCGCGATGGCCGGAATCGGACGAGGAGGCGTGTCGTGAGTGCGGCTGCGATCTCGCCCAACCTGTTCGAGGCGGCGCGGCTTGGCGATCCCGAGGCGATCGCGGCGCTGCTCGCGACGGCGCAGCCCGATATCCACCGCTACGCGCGCGCCACCTGCCGCAGCTCGGCGGATGCCGAGGATGCGACGCAGGAGGCGCTGTGGATCCTGTTCCGCCATGTCGGCACCATCCGCTCGCTGCTGGCGCTGTCCGCCTGGCTGTTCAGCGTGGTTCGGCGCGAATGCCTGCGGCTCGCGCGCAAGGCCGGCCTTATGCCGGCCATCGATGCGAGTGACGCGGAGGCCGCACTGCTGTCGCGGCCCGAGGCCGATCTGCGGCTCGACGTGGCCGCGGCCTTCGAGGCGCTGCCGCTGCACTATCGCGACGTCGCGCTGATGCGCGACGTCAAGGAGATGACCATCGACGAAATCGCCGTCGCACTCGGCGCGTCCAGGCAGACCGTCAAGGCACGCCTGCATCGCGCCCGCGCATTGATGCGCGAATATCTGACGAGATGAGACATGACCGATTATCAAAACCCCGATGACCTGAAATCCGTCCCGGCCTTCGTCGCGCTCGCGCCGGTCGAGGCCAACGCCTTCCTCGCCTTCAATCATGCCGTCGAGCGCAAGGACGGCTTGATCCCGCCGAAGTATCGCGAGCTGATTTCGCTCGCGGTCGCGCTCACCACGCAATGCGCCTATTGCCTCGACGTGCATACGGCGCAGGCGGCGAAAGCCGGTGCGACGCGCGAGGAGGTCGCGGAAGCTGCGTTGATCGCCGCTGCGGTCCGCGCCGGCGGCACGCTCGGCCATGCGCTGTTGGCGCAGCGCCTGTTCGAGCGACATCGAGGTGAAACCACGGCATGAACGCGCATCGGAGGCTCGGTCGTACGCGTGAATAATTATCTCGGCCTCGACGGATTTCGCTACGGTTGGGTCGCAGCCTGGATCGACGAGCGCGGCGATCACGCCTTCGACTATTCGCCGGGGCTGACGCAATTGCTCGCGATGCCGCATGCGCGCGCGATGATCGACATGCCGATCGGATTGAATACGAGCGGCTATCGAACGTGCGACCTGCGTGCGCGCGAGCTGGTCGGCCCCGCCGTGTTTCTCGGCGCGCGCCGCGACCTCTGGAGATTTCCCGACATGGCGGCAGCCAATCGGCACTACTGGAAGCACGAGGGCGAGGGCAGGGGCGTGTCGGCGCAGCTCTGGAACATCAGGGACAAGATCAGGGAGGTCGACGAGATCATGACGCCGGCACGGCAAGCCGCGATCGGCGAAGCGCATCCGGAATTGATCTTCTGGAATCTCGCCGGGCGCCTACGGCTCGAGAGCAAGACATCGGCGCAGGGCCGCGAACAACGCATCGCGCTACTGGAGCAACGCGGCTTCACACGCTTGCGGAAATGGCTGACGCAGCGTCACGGCACCGGCATCGGCCGTGATGATCTCATCGACGCCTGCGCCTGCGCGGTCGCGGCGCGCGACAGCACGCAGTCGGTCGGTGATGGCGAGATCGATCCGCGCGGATTGCGAATGGAGATCAACTATTGAGGCGACCGGCCGCCAAGGCGCGCTCGGGATAAAGCGGCAATTTATTTGACAGATATAGGAACTGTCGATGGTCGGCCCGCGTTCCCCGTGCGAAGAGATTACAGAGATGCTCGTGCGATGAATGATACCAGTCAATTCGCGACCGCGCTGCTCGCGCTCGTTTTCACCGGAGCCCTGCTCGTCACCGGGCAGCGCTTCATCGAGCAACGTGCGCAGCGCGACATCGTGTATGCGACAAGTCACTTGCTGCGGCCGCTGTGATCCGGCTTCGGTGCGAAAAGATCGTGTGACCTCTGCATCGGCCTTGTGCCGTTCGTCCGCTCGCCTAGATTAGGCGACAATCTCACGAACGATGCCGGGGTCCCGATGTACGATCTCTCCGCCTTTCCCATCACCAAACGCTGGCCGGCAAGGCATCCGGAGCTGCTTCAGCTCTATTCGCTGCCGACGCCGAACGGCGTCAAGGTGTCGATCATGCTGGAGGAGATCGGGCTTCCCTACGAGGTCCATCTTGTCGATTTCGGCAAGGACGACCAGAAGACGCCCGAGTTTCTGTCGCTCAATCCGAACGGCAAGATCCCGGCGATCCTCGATCCCAACGGTCCCGGCGGCCGGCCGCTGCCGCTGTTCGAGTCCGGGGCGATTCTGCAATATCTCGCGGAGAAGACCGGCAAGCTGCTGCCGCAGGATGCCGCGCGCCGCTACCAGGCCATCCAGTGGGTGCATTTCCAGATGGGCGGGATCGGGCCTATGTTCGGCCAGGTCGGTTTCTTCCACAAATTCGCCGGCAAGGATTTCGAGGACAAGCGGCCGCTCGAACGCTACGTGGGCGAGTCCAGGCGCCTGCTCGGCGTGATGGAGACGCATCTGGCCGGCCGGCAATGGTTCATGGATGACGACTACACCATCGCCGACATCTCGATGCTTGGCTGGGTGCGCAACCTCATCGGCTTCTACGGCGCCGGTGATCTCGTCGAATTCACCCAGTTCAAATCGGTTGCCGCATGGCTCGAACGGGGACTCGCGCGTCCGGCGGTGCAACGTGGGCTCAATATTCCGAAGCGGCCGTGAAACTAGCTCAGCGCCTTGTAGGTCATGTAGAGCGCCATCAGCGAGACGAGGGCGATCATGACCCGGCGCAGCACCGATTTGCTGACCCCATTGGCCATGCGTGCGCCGAGATCGGTGCCGACCCAGAGGCCGGCGACAATGCCGATGACGGCCGGCCAGCCGACCATGAGCCCCTTGCTCCAGTAGATCCACGCCGCTGGAATGTTGGTCGGGATCACCGAGAAGACGAGGCTGACGAGTTGCGCCTGGTGCTGCGGCACGCGCAGGCCCGCGGCAAGGCCGACGGTGATCGCCAGGCCGCCGCCGATCCCCATGAAGCCGGAGGAAAAGCCGGCCAGCGCGCCGATGAGGAACAGCGGGAGCCAGGGTAGTTCGGCGGGATCGCCGGCCTCGCCAGCTCCGTCCTTGCGGTCGCGGCGCAGCAGCAGGGCTGCGATCAGCAGAGCGAGGTAGACGACGTAGGTCCATTGCAGCACTGCGTCGGACACGCCGGCCGCGGCATAGCCGCCGCCCGCGCCACCGACGAGAAATCCGATGCCGATCCAGACGATCCATTGCAGCGGACTGCGATTGCCGCTCTGCCAGTAGCGGCGCACTCCGGCGAAACCGGTCGGCGGGACCTGCGTGATCAGCGAGGTGCCCTGGGCGACGTGCTGCTCCGCGCCGAGCAGCAGAACGGAGAAGATCACGAGACCGCCGCCCGGGCTCGTGCCCATGAAGCCCGATGTCGCGCCGCCGACGAGGCCGACGCCGATGCCTGCGAGCAGTTCGTAGATCCAGGACATCGCTCAAGCCCGGGTTCGTCGCTTGACGTCCGGCTTCGTCGTGCGGAAGCCGTCGATCACGCCATCGACAGCCGCCATGCAGGCATCGACGTCAAAGTCCTCGCCCCAGCATTTTTGCAGCACAAAGCCCTGGAAGATAGCGATCAACACGCGCGCGATGGCGTCGGCGCCGAGGTCGCGCCTGATGAGGCCGTCGTGCTGGGCGCGCTCGACCAGCGCCACGATCAGGGCGCGCGGCATCTCGATGCCTTCGACGACGCTGGTGCGGACGCGGCGGTTACGCAGCGCCTCGGCCCAGCCATGGATGCCGACGCGCCGCCGCGCTTCGCCGGCGGGATCGGTGAGCCATTGCGCGTAGACGCGGACCAGCGCGTGAAGTCCTTCGATCGGATCGCCCGATCCCTGCGCGACCGAGTTGAGCACGGCTTCGCGGCGGTGCCGGTCGTCGGCGAGCGCCTCGATCAGGTCGTCCTTGCTCTGGAAGTAGAGATAGACCGCGCCATGGCTCAGCCCCGACCGCTTCACGATGTCGGCCATGCCGGTCTGGTGAAAGCCATTCTCGGCGAAGCAGGCGAGGGCGGCCTCGAGGATCTGCCGTCGCCGGCCTTCACGCTGCTTGTCGCTGATCTTCGGCATCGGAGCCTCCGCAAATAACTGACTGATCGATCGTTTTAGCGATTCATCGAGGGCAGCTTGATTATTGGCGAGTATAATAAAAAACGATCAGTCAGTCATTTTTAAATCAACGACGGGTTTTGGTCAAGTCTCGATGGCTCCGAGCCGGGGAACAGGAGACGTAAACGGCTGGCGAGCCGCCGACAGACGCAACGGCTCGGCTCGCGACCGTGTGCCGCTAGAACAGCCGTCCGCCGTTCGGCACCGGCTTGCCCGGCTGCACCAGCACGACCTTGCCGTCGGCATCGGGAAATCCGAGCGTCAGCACTTCCGATACGACCGGCCCGATCTGGCGCGGGGGAAAATTGACGACGGCCGCGACCTGTTGCCCCACCAGCGTCTCGAGCGGATGGTTCTCGGTGATCTGCGCCGAGCTCTTGCGCACGCCGATCGCCGGGCCGAAGTCGATCCACAGCCGCCAGGCCGGCTTGCGCGCCTCCGGGAACGGCTTGGCATCGACGATGGTGCCGACGCGAATATCGACCGCGAGGAAGCTGTTGAAGTCGATGGTCGGCGACGGGGCCGCGGCGGGATCGTGGGTGACGTGCATGATGAGTCCGTTGACAGAGTTCGTAAGCTTCGCTCGCAATATTGTCGCGCGAACCGGAGTTTCGTACAACGCCGCAGCCGAAGCATCACGCATGCGAGAGGAACGTCTTGCCCAACATCATCTACGGCATCAAGAACTGCGACACCATGAAGAAGGCGCGCGCCTGGCTCGACAGCCATGGCGTTGCCTATGAGTTTCACGACTACAAGACGGCGGGCGTCGAGAAGGACAAGCTCAAGCAGTGGAGCGACAAGCTCGGCTGGGAGATTCTGCTCAATCGTGCCGGCACGACCTTCAAGAAGCTGCCCGAGGCCGACAGGGAGGGTCTTACCGAGAATAAGGCACTGGCGTTGATGCTAGCGCAACCATCGATGATCAAGCGTCCGGTGCTGGAAGTCGGCGGCAAGCTGCTGGTCGGCTTCAAGCCGGACATCTACGCCAACGAAGTCAGGGCGAAGTAAGTCGGCGCCAAATCGCGCTGAAGGCTAGTTCAGCTCGATGATCTCGGTGGCGTCGGCGGGACCGGACTGGTCCGCGAACTCGACGACGTCGGCGGCCGCGATACGGCCGGGGGCGCGATGAAAGAGGTCGCGATCGATCACGGCGCGCAGCTTCGGTCGCGGCGGCGCGTCATTTCCGCGCATCAGATTCTTGATCTCGAAGCCGCCGTCCTCGCAGAAGGTCTTGAGCGAGGCGATGATGTGACAGACCTTGCCGTCGGTGAGGAACGGCAACAGCAGGCGTTCGTAGGCGACGATGCGCCCATAGATGTCGTCGACGTCGGCAACGCTGTAGACCGGAAGCCCGCGCGCGACGCATTCGTAATAGATGGGCATCACGGAGGGCACGAGCCGCGGCCCGATATATTCATCCAGCGGCACGCCTTTGCCGGTGTGTCCATAGGCGCGCGAGATCCGCGTGCCTTCGCTCTGGATGACGAGGCGCGGCACCGGAGTTGAGGCGTCAACGGTATAATAGATGAGATCGGACAGCTCTTCCTCGAGCCGCGCGGGCTGGTACTCCCAGATCGCCGGCGCGATCTGCTGGCGCGCATAGAGTCGCAGCCACGTGTTCAGGAGATCACGCTGCCTGATCGACTTGACGGCGGAGGGAGCGGCGCTTGCGAAATCCAAAACAATATTCCCGGCAGATCGAAACCCGCGCATCATCCATGCCGCGGGAAAATTTTCTATGAAGGCTGGCGCGCGGGACGAAAGACCGTTAACGACGGCTTGACGACCGGTGCTTTCGCGAACCGGAAGGCCGGGCAGGCGTGACATCAAAACATCTCCGACTAAGGGAGCATTTGTATCCCAGCCGGAGACCTGATCTGCTCAGCTTTCCGCCTTGCCTAACCCCCGTCACCTCCGGCATATTCCGCGCCCGGAGGCGGCGTTCCGGGAAGGCTCCAAGGCCTCCTGAAAGCCGAAGCAACAAGGACAGCCACGCGGGTCGCGCGGGCAGGGGGAAATCTGTTTGGCCGATGAGTTCATTCTCGAAACGGAAGGCTTGACCAAGGAGTTCGCGGGCTTCTTCGCTGTCCGCGACGTTGCGCTCAAGGTCCGCCGTGGGAGCATTCACGCGTTGATCGGCCCGAACGGCGCCGGCAAGACGACGTGCTTCAATCTTTTGACCAAGTTCCTCAGGCCGTCCGCCGGGAAGATCCTGTACAAGGGACAGGACATCACCGCGATGGCGCCGGCCGACGTGGCCCGCATGGGACTGGTGCGATCGTTCCAGATCTCGGCGGTGTTTCCGCATATGACCGCATTGGAAAACGTTCGCGTCGCGCTTCAGCGCCAGCACGGCAGTTCCTTCGATTTCTGGCGCTCCAAGTCCGTGCTCAACCGTTTCAACGATCGCGCACGCGACCTGTTGAACGATGTCGGCCTCAGCGAGTTTGCCAATACGCCTGCGGTCGAAATGCCCTACGGGCGCAAGCGCGCACTCGAGATTGCAACCACGCTCGCGCTCGACCCCGAGATGATGCTGCTGGACGAGCCGATGGCCGGCATGGGCCACGAGGACATCGACAAGATCGCGGCGCTGATCAAGCGCATCTCCGCGAAATACACCATCCTGATGGTCGAGCATAATCTGAGTGTCGTGGCGAATCTCTCCGACATCATCACCGTGCTGACGCGCGGGCAGGTTCTCGCGCAGGGCCATTACAGCGAGCTCACCAAGGACGAACGCGTCAAGGAAGCCTATCTGGGAGCCGGTCATGCCTGACACTGCGATCGCCGAGGCTCCGGCAAAGGCTGCGAGCGGCGGAAACATCCTCCAGGTCCGCAACCTCGAGGCCTGGTATGGCGAGTCCCACATCCTGCATGGGATCAATTTCGACGTGAACGCGGGCGAGGTTGTCACCCTGCTCGGACGAAACGGCGCCGGCAAGACGACCACGCTGAAGTCGATCATGGGCATCATCGGCAAGCGTACCGGCTCGGTGAAGTTCAACACCCAGGAGATCATCCGCACGACCTCCGATAAGATCGCGCGCATGGGCATCGCGTTCTGCCCGGAAGAGCGGGGGATATTCTCCAGCCTCGACGTGCGGGAGAATTTGTTGTTGCCGCCAGTGGTCCGCGAAGGCGGACTGCCGCTCGAGCAGATCTTCGACCTGTTTCCGAACCTGAAGGAGCGGCTCAACAGCCAGGGCACGAAGTTGTCCGGCGGCGAGCAGCAGATGCTGGCGATCGCGCGCATCCTGCGCACCGGTGCGAGCTTCCTGATGCTGGACGAGCCGACCGAAGGGTTGGCGCCAGTCATCATCCAGCAGATCGGCCACACCATTGCGCGGCTCAAGAAGGAGGGCTTTACGATCCTCCTGGTCGAGCAGAACTTCCGGTTCGCATCCACCGTTGCCGACCGCTACTACGTGGTCGAGCACGGCAAGATCATTGACGGATTTTCCAATGCGGAGCTTGCCGCCAACATGGACAAGCTCCACACTTATCTCGGCGTCTAGGCATGATCCGGAAGGTGTGAAGCGATTTTCCGAAAAGATCATGCTTAAACAGAAGAACTGCCAACGAGAAAATTCAAAAAGGAAAGTTGCATGAAGACCAGGTCGATTGCATCATTGCTGCTGACCACCGCGCTCACCTTCGCCGCAGCCGGCGTCGCGTCCGCGCAGGACAAGACCGTCAAGATCGGCGCGCTGTCCGATCAGTCAGGACTCTATGCCGATCTCGGCGGCCCCGGCTCGACGCTCGCAGCGCAGATGGCCGTTGAAGATTCCGGCCTTACCGCCAAGGGCTGGAAGATCGACATCGTCTCCGGCGATCACCAGAACAAGCCCGACATCGGCACCGCGATCGCGCGGCAGTGGTTCGACGTCGACAAGATCGATGTCATCGTGGACGTGCCGAATTCCGGTGTGGCGCTCGCCGTCAACAACGTCATCAAGGAAAAGAACGGCGTCTACATCAACTCTGGTGCGGCGACCTCCGACCTCACCAACGCGCAGTGCTCACCCAACACCGTGCACTGGACCTACGACACCTACATGCTGGCCCACACCACGGGCCAGGCGCTGGTGAAGGCGGGTGGCGACAGCTGGTTCTTCCTGACCGCGGACTACGCCTTCGGTGCGGCGCTCGAGCGCGATACTACGGCCGTTGTCACCGCCAATGGCGGCAAGGTGGTCGGCGGCGTGAAGCATCCGCTGAACACGCCGGACTTCTCGTCCTTCCTGCTCCAGGCGCAGGCCTCCAAGGCCAAGATCATCGGCCTTGCCAATGCCGGCGGCGACACCACCAACGCCATCAAGCAGGCGGCCGAGTTCGGCATCGTCAAGGGCGGCCAGAAGCTCGCCGCGCTCCTGCTGTTCCTCACCGACGTCAAGGCGATCGGTCTGGAGACCGCGCAGGGCCTCAACTTCACCGAGACGTTCTACTGGGACATGAACGACCAGACCCGGGCGTTCTCGAAGCGCTTCGCCTCGAAAATGAAGAACAACGCGCCGCCGACCATGGTGCAGGCCGGCGTCTATGCCGGCGTGCGCCACTATCTCAAGGCGCTGGACGCACTCGGCGGCAATCCTCACGACGGCGTCAAGGTCGTCGAGAAGATGAAGTCGATGCCGACGGAGGACGATCTGTTCGGCAAGGGCGAGATCCAGCCGAACGGCCGCACCATCCACAGCGCCTATCTGTTCGAGGTCAAGAAGCCCTCGGAGTCCAAGGGCCCGTGGGACTTCTACAAGCTGGTCGGCACGGTGCCGGGCGATCAGGCCTTCACGCCGCTGTCCGAGAGCAAGTGCGCGCTGTTGAAGAAGTAGGATAACGGCCCGCAGGCCTTTGAGGCCTGCGGGCGACTTTCAGGGGAACGCCGAAGGGACCGGGTGCGGGATCGATGCAGGCACTTTACGCTCAGCTACTGGTGGGACTGATCAACGGCTCGTTCTACGCGCTGCTCAGTCTCGGGCTTGCCGTGATCTTCGGCATGCTCAACATCATCAATTTCGCCCACGGCGCGCTCTACATGATGGGCGCCTTCGTCGCCTATTTCCTGCTGAACAATGATTATCTCAGTATCGGCTACTGGCCGGCATTGATCGTCGCTCCGATCGTCGTCGGCATCTTCGGCATGATCCTGGAACGGACCATGCTGCAATGGCTGACCGGGCTTGACCATCTCTACGGCCTGCTGCTGACCTTCGGCATTGCGCTGATCGTGCAGGGCGTGTTCCAGAACTATTTTGGATCGTCGGGCCTGCCTTATGCCATTCCTGACCAGCTCAAGGGCGGCATGAATCTCGGCTTCATGTTCCTTCCGGTCTATCGCGGCTGGGTCGTCGTGTTCTCGCTTATCGTGTGTCTGGCGACCTGGTACCTGATCGAGAAGACGCGGCTCGGCGCTTACCTCCGCGCCGCGACCGAAAACCCGACGCTGGTCCGCGCCTTCGGCATAAACGTGCCGCGCATGATCACGCTGACCTACGGTCTCGGCGTCGGCCTTGCCGCGCTCGCCGGCGTGCTCTCGGCGCCGATCAACCAGGTGCGGCCGCTGATGGGCGCCGACCTCATCATCGTCGTGTTTGCCGTGGTGGTGATCGGCGGCATGGGATCGATCATGGGCTCGATCATCACCGGTTTCGCTCTCGGCGTGATCGAGGGCCTGACCAAGTATTTCTACCCCGAGGCCTCCAACACCGTCGTGTTCGTGCTGATGGTGCTGGTGCTCTTGGTGAAGCCATCGGGATTGACGGGAAGGGCGGCCTGATATGACAGCCTTGACGGACGATACGCTGCGGGCGACCCCGCGCGCGATGCGTGACGAGATGATCGTGTTTGCGGTGATGGCGCTGCTGCTGGCGTCGGTGCCGTTCACGGGGGTCTATCCGTTCTTCGTGATGCAGGCGCTGTGCTTCGCGCTCCTCGCCTGCGCCTTCAACCTTCTGATCGGCTATGGCGGCCTGCTGTCGTTCGGCCACGCGATGTTCTTAGGCACAGCCGGCTATTGCAGCGCGCATGCGCTGAAGGTGTGGGCGTTGCCGCCGGAGCTCGGCATCCTCGTCGGCGTCGCCGGTGCTTTCGTGCTCTCGATCGTGACCGGCTACATCTCGATCCGCCGCCAGGGCATCTATTTCTCGATGATCACGCTGGCGCTGTCGCAGCTCCTGTACTTCATCTACCTCCAGGCGCCGTTCACCCATGGCGAAGACGGCATTCAGGGCATTCCGCAGGGGCACATGTTCGGCGTCCTCGATCTCTCCAAGCCGACGGTCCTGTACTACGTCGTGCTGGTCGGCTTCCTCGCCGGCTTCCTGTTGATCTTCCGCATCATCAACTCGCCGTTCGGCGAGGTGTTGAAGTCGATCCGCGAGAACGAGCAGCGCGCGATCTCGCTCGGCTACCGGACCGACCAGTACAAGTTCCTGGCCTTCGTCCTGTCGGGCACGCTGGCCGGCTTCGCCGGATCGCTGAAGGTGTTCGTGGCGCAAAATGCCTCGCTCACCGACGTACACTGGTCGATGTCGGGCGAAGTCGTGCTGATGACGCTGGTCGGGGGTCTCGGGACCATCTTCGGACCCGTGGTCGGCGCCTTCGTGATCATCGCCATGCAGCAATATCTGGCGAGCTTCGGCCAATGGGTGACGGTGATCCAGGGCTCGATCTTCGTGATCTGCGTGCTCACCTTCCGCCGCGGCGTCGTCGGTGAAATCGCGCATTACTTCCGGCGTTCGCTCTAAGTAATTGATTTAAGGTCAATTTACCCGCTTCGTGAAAGTGGTGGATGATCCGGCACCGCGGGCGTGAGGTGGCACGCGCGCGGACCGAAAATGGTCTATGACAGTTTCGTGACGGCCCTTCCGGGCCGGGCCATTTCCAACCGGTAGTCTATCCCCATGATGCGATGGTTTCGCGCTTTCCTGCCCAAGGAAGAACGGTTCTTCGACCTGTTCGACCGACATGCCCAGACCGTGATCCAGGGCTCGATCGCGCTCCAGGGCATGCTCAACGGGGGCGAGGAGACGCCGGTCTATTGCCAGCGCGTCAACCAGTTCGAGAACGATGCCGACAACATCACCCGTGAGGTGCTGACGGCGGTGCGCCGCACCTTCATCACGCCGTTCGACCGCGGCGACATCAAGAACCTCATCACCTCGATGGACGATGCCATCGACCAGATGCAGCAGACCGCCAAGGCCGTGATGCTGTTCGAGGTCCGCGCCTTCGAGCCGCCGATGCGCGAGATCGGCGGGCTTCTGATCGAATGCGCCAATCTGGTCGGCCGTGCGCTGCCCCTGATGCAGCAGATCGGCAAGAACGTGGCCATGCTGACCGCCATCACGGAAGAGCTGACCAAGCTCGAGGGCCGGGTCGACGATCTCCACGACATCGGGATGAAGGAGCTGTTCCTCAAGCACCGCGACGGCAACGCGATGGATTTCATCGTCGGTGTCGAGATCTACGACCATCTCGAAAAGGTCGCCGATCGCTTCGATGACGTCGCAAACGAGATCAACAGCATCGTCATCGAGCAAGTGTAGCGCATGATCCGGAAAAATGTGCAGCGGTTTTCCTTCGCGACAAACGCGGAACGCGTTTGCGCGGAGATCATGCGAAAACTTTAAGGCAGGGGCCTCGCCGTGGATGCTGCGTTGGGTCTTCCCGTCCTGGTCGGACTGATCGCCGTCGCGCTGCTGTTCGACTTCTTGAACGGCCTGCATGACGCTGCCAATTCGATCGCGACCATCGTCTCGACCCGCGTGCTGCGGCCGCAATTCGCGGTGTTCTGGGCCGCTTTCTTCAATTTCGTCGCCTTCATGGTGTTCGGGCTGCACGTCGCCCAGACCATAGGCACCGGCATTATCGATCCCTCAATCGTCGATGCCCACGTGATCTTCGCGGCGCTGGTCGGCGCCATCGTCTGGAACCTCGTGACCTGGGCGCTCGGCATCCCGTCTTCGTCGTCGCATGCGCTGATCGGCGGGTTGTTCGGTGCCGGCGTGGCCAAAGCCGGGATTTCGGCGGCGGTCTGGAGCGGATTGTCCAAGACGGTGATCGCCATCGTGCTGTCTCCGCTGGTCGGCTTCCTGCTGGCGATGCTGCTGGTTGCGATCGTCTCCTGGGCCTCGGTGCGATCGACGCCCTTCGCCGTGGATCGCGCCTTCCGCATCCTGCAATTCGCCTCCGCCTCGCTCTATTCGCTCGGCCATGGCGGCAATGACGCGCAGAAGACCATGGGCATCATCGCCGTGCTGCTCTATTCACAGGGCCATCTCGGCAGCGAATTCTCGGTGCCGTTCTGGGTCGTGCTGTCCTGCCAGGCCGCGATGGCGATGGGCACGCTGATGGGCGGCTGGCGCATCGTCCGCACCATGGGCCTGCGCATCACGAAACTGACGCCGATGCAGGGCTTTTGCGCCGAAACCGGCGGCGCCGCGACCCTGTTCATGGCGACCTTCCTCGGGGTTCCCGTCTCGACCACCCACACCATCACCGGCGCCATCGTCGGCGTCGGCGCCGCCCGCCGCCTCTCGGCGGTGCGCTGGAACGTCGCCAGCTCGATCGTCTATGCCTGGGTGATCACGATGCCGGCCTCGGCGATCGTCGCCGCGCTGACCTGGTGGGCGGTCAGGATTTTCGTCAAGTAACGAGCTTCAGCCCGATGATACCGGCAACGATCAGTCCGATGCTGGCCAGGCGAAGCGCGGTCGCCGGCTCGCCGAACAGGATGATCCCGAGCGTCGCCGTGCCGACCGCGCCGATGCCGGTCCACACCGCATAGGCGGTCCCGACGGGCAGCGATTTGAGCGCGAGCCCAAGCAGGATGACGCTGCCCGCCATCGCCGCGAGCGTGATGACGGAGGGAACAAGCCTGGTGAAACCCTCGGTGTATTTCAGGCCGATCGCCCAGGTGATCTCGAGAAGACCGGCGACGAACAGGATGCTCCAGGCCATGACGACCCTCCATTCAAGGCAGGGTCGTCCCCGCGGCTGATATGCTGGTGGATAGGAGGGCCGTCCCTCCCAAACGGCGATATGGGGCTGGCCGAAGGGCTCCGCAATTACCAAATCAGGCTTGATCCGGCCCATTTTCCCTGCCAAACGCTCCCGCCATGTCCGACATCGCCACCACCACAGCCGAATCGCCGGCCCGTTCCCCGCTTGCCGCTGAAGTGGCGCGGCGGCGCACCTTTGCGATCATCTCCCACCCCGACGCCGGCAAGACCACGCTGACCGAAAAGCTGCTGCTGTTCGGCGGCGCCATCAACCTCGCCGGTCAGGTCAAGGCCAAGGGCGAGCGGCGCAACACGCGCTCGGACTGGATGAAGATCGAGCGCGAGCGCGGTATCTCGGTCGTGACGTCCGTGATGACCTTCGAGTTCGAGGGCCTCGTGTTCAACCTGCTGGACACGCCGGGCCACGAGGATTTTTCGGAAGACACCTATCGCACGCTGACGGCCGTCGATTCCGCCGTCATGGTCATCGACGCCGCCAAGGGCATCGAGGCGCGCACCCGAAAACTGTTCGAGGTCTGTCGCCTGCGCGACATTCCGATCATCACCTTCATCAACAAGATGGACCGCGAGAGCCGCGACGTGTTCGAGCTGCTGGACGAGATCGAGAAGACGCTGGCGCTCGACACCACGCCGATGACCTGGCCGGTCGGCCGCGGCCGCGACTTCCTCGGCACCTATGACGTCGTCAATGGCGGCGTGCGCCTGCTCGAAGGCGGCGGCGCCAAGACCGGCGCGGCGCAGCAGATCGAGATCGAGGAGCTCGCCAAGCTCAACGCCAATCTCGACGTCTCCGCGGTGAAGGACGAGCTCGAGCTCGTCACCGAGGCTTCAAAACCGTTCGAGCTGGAGGCGTTTCGCGAGGGCCACCTGACGCCGGTCTATTTCGGCAGCGCGCTGCGCAATTTCGGCGTCGGCGACCTCCTGGAGGGCCTCGGCAAGTTCGCGCCCGAGCCGCGTGCGCAGGAGAGCGACCAGCGCAAGGTCGAGGCGACCGATCCGCGCATGAGCGCCTTCGTGTTCAAGATCCAGGCGAACATGGATCCGAACCACCGCGACCGCATCGCCTTTGCGCGCCTGTGCTCGGGCAAGCTCAGCCGCGGCATGAAGGCGAAACTGGTGCGCACCGGCAAGAGCATGCCGCTGTCGAGCCCGCAATTCTTCTTCGCGCAGGACCGTTCGGTGGCGGATGAGGCCTTTGCCGGCGACGTCGTCGGCATTCCCAACCACGGCACGCTGCGCATCGGTGATACCCTGACCGAGGGCGAGGATTTCAACTTCGTCGGCGTGCCGAGCTTTGCGCCGGAAATCGTCCGCCGCGTCCGTCTCACCGACGCGATGAAGGCGAAGAAGCTGAAGGAAGCGCTTCAGCAGATGTCGGAAGAGGGCGTCGTCCAGGTATTCCGCCCGCGCGACGGTGCACCGGCGCTGGTCGGCGTGGTCGGCGCGCTCCAGCTCGACGTGCTGAAGGCACGGCTGGAGGCGGAATATTCCCTTCCGGTCGAGTTCGAAGTCAGCGAGTTCCAGCTTGCGCGCTGGGTTTCTTCAGACGATCGCAAGAAGCTCGACACTTTCATCGCCGCCAACACCTCGAGTATCGCCGACGACGTCGATGGTGATCCCGTCTATCTGGCGAGGAACGAGTTCTATCTCGGCTACACCAGGGAACGCGCCGAGGGCATCGAGTTCACCAACGTCAAGGACGTCAAGAAGAAGGGATAACGCGCGCCAAGGCCGCCTAAACGCGAGCATGTGAACGCGCGCGCACTTGACGCTTTCGCGACCAATGCCACCTTTCGTCCACAGTGGCATTGTGAGCTCGCATACCATGTGGCGCGGCATTCTCCTTCTTATACTGCTGGCGATATCGACGGTGGCCGCCGACGCGCAGCGGCGCCAGATCAATCCCATCCCGTTTGCGCATGAACCGTGCAGCGTGCTCGACAACCGGCCCTGCACGCCGTCCTATTGCAGCCCGCTCGAGCCCGGGCCCTGCATTCCCGAGATCGACTATCCTTACGGCCAGAATCTCCAGCTCACGATCGTCAGCGTGCCGTCCGAATCCGACCGCGCCAAATACCGGAAGCCGGATCACGATCTCGATACGATCGGCGACCTCTTCGCCGAATTGCGCACTTGCTGGTCGCCGCCAGCGGACAACGCGCGGGCCGGCATGCAGATGTCGGTGCGCTTCAGCTTCAACAAGGCGGGCGGCCTGATCGGTCCGCCACGCCTCACATACGCCACCGCGGGCGTCCCGGCCGACACCCGCACGACCTATCTGAACGCCATCGATGCTTCGCTGAAGGCCTGCTTGCCGCTGAAATTCACCAGCGGTCTCGGCGGCGCCCTGGCAGGGCGGCCGATCGCGATCCGCTATGTCGACAATCGGCAGCTCGGCAAGTAGCGCATCGGTTGCGACCGACCGCCAATCGATGCTACGCCAGAGGCGGGCGCTGGTTGAGGGGAGGATGTCGTGGGTCTGCTGGTCATGATCCTGGGGCTGGTGCTGTTTTTCGCGGCCCATGTCTTCACAACGAAACGCGAGGCGCGCGCGCAGGCCATCGCGAGGCTGGGCGAGGGGACCTACAAGATCCTTTATGCGCTCGTCTCACTCGCGGGGCTCGCGCTGATCATCTGGGGCTTTGGTCATTACCGTGCGACCGGCTGGATCGACGTCTGGTATCCGCCGAAGGCGATGAAGCACATCACGCTCGCGCTGATGCTGCCCGCGGTCATCCTAGTTGTCGCGTCATACCTGCGCGGCCGCATCTACGCGACGCTGAAACATCCGATGCTGGCCGGCATCAAGCTGTGGGCGGCCGCGCATCTCCTCGCGAATGGCGATCTCGGTTCCATCATCCTGTTCGGCTCGTTCCTGGGCTGGGCGGTGTTTGACCGCATTTCGTTGAAGCATCGCACTGACGCTGGCGGCCCGCCGATTCCGGTAGGCGGCGTCTCCAACGATCTGATCGCGGTCGCGGTCGGCGTGGTTGCGTATCTTGCGCTGGCGTTTGCGTTCCATCGTGTCGTGATCGGAGTTCCCGTCGTAGGGGTCTGACAAATGTCCGTCCAATCCGCCATCAGGCGCAAGACCGCGCCCGACCTCCGCATCCGCAAGAATGGCGAGCCGATCGTGATGCTGACCTCCTATCACGCGCACACCGCCGCGCTGGTCGACAGGCACTGCGATGCGATCCTGGTTGGCGATTCCCTTGGCAATGTCATGCATGGCTTCGAGACCACGGTGCCCGTGACGCTTGAGATGATGATCCTGCAGGGCTGCGCGGTGATGCGCGGCTCCAGCCAGGCGCTCGTCGTCGTCGACATGCCGTTCGGCTCCTACGAAGGCTCGAAGGAGCAGGCCTTCCAGTCGGCGGTGCGGATCATGAAGGAGACGCTGTGCGGCGCGGTCAAGCTCGAGGGCGGCGCGCGGATGGCGGAGACGGTGGCGTTTCTCTCCGAGCGCGGCATTCCCGTGATGGGCCATATCGGGCTGACGCCACAGTCGATCAACACGCTTGGCTCGTTCCGCGCGCAGGGCCGCGAGGAGGCGAACTGGGCTCCGATCGAGAACGACGCCAGGGCGATCGCAGAGGCGGGGGCCTTCTCGATCGTGATCGAGGCGGTCGCCGAGCCGCTGGCGCGCAAGATCACGCAATCGATCGCAGTTCCTACCATCGGCATTGGCGCGAGCGCAGCCTGCGACGGCCAGATTTTGGTGCTGGAAGATATGCTCGGCTTGTCGCCGCGGTCGCCGAAATTCGTGCGCCGCTATGGCAATCTCGGACCGGCGATCGAGGAAGCCATCGCGGGCTATGCGCGCGACGTGAAGAGCCGGGCCTTCCCGGGCCCGGAGCATGTCTACGACATGAAGAAGAGCTGAGGAGGGGCGCGCATGGACTGGTCGCAGCACGCACTTCCGTCGATGCGGCTTGAGCCGCGCTTCGGCGACCGCGTCGTGCCGGCCTTTGTGAAGCGGCCGGGCAGCGTTTGGGCGATGATTGCGGAAGCGGTTGCGCAGAACGCCGATGGCGAGGCCCTGATCTGCGGTCATGTCCGGCTGAGCTGGCGCCAGGTCGTCGACCGGGCCGCCCGGATCGCCGAGGGCTTTCGCAAGCTCGGCCTCAAGCGCGGTGATCGCGTGGCCATCCTGCTGGGCAACCGCATCGAATTTCCGCTGCTGCTGTTTGCCGCCGCGCATGAGGGGCTGGTCACGGTTCTGCTCAGCACGCGTCAGCAGAAGCCGGAGATTGCCTATGTGCTCACCGATTGCGGCGCCAAGATCCTGATCCACGAGGCAGGGCTCGCCGGGCGGCTGCCGGATGCGCGGGATGTGCCCGATGTGATCCACCGCGTTGCCGTCGACGACGACCCGCGTGAGTCGCGCTTCGCGGTGCTCGCAGACAACGCCGCGGCCGCCGCGCCCGTCGACGTGAGCGAAGAGGACACGGCGATGATCCTCTACACCTCGGGCACGACGGGCAAGCCAAAGGGCGCGATGCTGGCCCATTGCAACATCGTGCATTCCTCGATGGTGTTTGCGTCCTGCCTGCAATTGACGGAAGCGGACCGTTCGATCGCGGCCGTGCCGCTCGGTCACGTCACTGGTGTCGTCGCCAACATCACGACCATGATCCGCTGCGGCGGCGCGCTGATCATCATGCCGGAGTTCAAGGCCGCCGATTATCTCAAGCTCGCTGCGCGCGAGCGCGTCACCTACACGGTGATGGTTCCGGCGATGTACAATCTCTGCCTGCTCCAGCCCGATTTCGACAGCTACGATCTGTCGAGCTGGCGCATCGGCGGCTTTGGCGGCGCGCCGATGCCGGTCGCGACCATCGAGAGGCTCAAGGCGACGATTCCCGGCCTGAAGCTGATGAACTGCTACGGCGCGACCGAGACGACATCGCCCTCGACGATCATGCCGGGCGAACTGACGGCGAGCCATATCGACAGCGTGGGCCTGCCGTGTCCCGGCGCGCGCATCGTCGCGATGGGACCCGATGGGCGCGAGCTGCCCCATGGCGAGATCGGCGAGCTCTGGATTCAGAGCGCCTCCGTCATCAAGGGTTACTGGAACAACCCGAAAGCCACGACCGAGAGCTTCACCGGTGGGTTCTGGCACTCGGGCGATCTGGGGTCAGTCGATGCGGACGGTTTTGTCCGCGTCTTCGACCGCCAGAAGGACATGATCAATCGCGGCGGACTGAAGATCTATTCCGCGGAGGTCGAATCCGTGCTGGCGGGCCACCCCGCGGTGATCGAGAGCGCGATCATTGCCAGGGCCTGCCCGGTGCTCGGTGAGCGCGTCCATGCTGTCGTGGTGACCCGCACCCCGGTCGCCGGCGACGTCTTGCGGGCCTGGTGCGCCGAGCGGCTGTCCGACTACAAGGTCCCCGAAACCATGGCGATCACCACCGAGCCGCTGCCGCGCAACGCCAATGGCAAGGTGCTGAAGCGGCAGTTGCGGGAGCACTTGGGAACCTGAGCCGGGCAGGGGCTTCTTCCGGGCTCTCCCGGGTGGTTAACGCCTTGATCGGGCTCGCTTTGCCTTGCCACCGCCATATCGTTAGGCTACCTCGCCGCCACGCGGGGGACGGGATTCCTGACGCGAACGCTGTGGCGCGCGCACCCGGACGGGCATGGGATTAGCATAAGTGTCTGAATTATTTGACGAAGTCGACGAGGAAGTACGTCGCGAACAGCTCAAGAAGCTGTGGGAAAAATATTCGATCTACTTCATCGCCCTGATGGTGCTCATCGTGGCCGCCGTGGGCGGCTGGCGCGGCTACCAGTATCTGGAGGCCAAGAAGGCCGCCGAGGCCGGCGCCGCCTTCGAGAAGGCCGTCGAGCTGTCAGAGCAGGACAAGCATGCGGAGGCCGAGACGGCCTTCACTGAGCTCGCCGCCAAGGCTCCGTCGGGCTATCGCACCCTGGCGCGGCTGCGTGCTGCGGCCGAGGCCGCTGGCCGCGATCCCAAGGCCGCCGCCAAGATGTACGACGACATTGCCGCTGACCGCGGCGTCGGCGGCGAGTGGCAGGATCTGGCGAAGATCCGCGCCGCCGGCCTGCTGGTCGACAGCGCCAGCTACGCCGACATGCAGCAGCGGCTGGAGGCTTCCGCCACACCCAAATCGACCTTCCGCCACAGCGCCCGCGAGTTGCTGGCGCTGTCGGCCTGGCGCAACAACGACACGACCGCAGCCCGCAAATGGCTCGACGCGATCGCAGAGGACGGCGAAACGCCGCCGGGCCTGCGTTCGCGCGCCGAGGCGCTCCAGGCCCTGCTGCCGCCCGTCGCCAAAAGCTGACGGTCCCGAGAGCTGAGACGAGACACCGATATGCGCCGCACGCCACGCTTGATCGCAGCCGCCGTCCTGATCGCCTTCACGGGCGTGCTGGGCGGCTGCTCCAGCTTCGATCCGAGCGACATGCTCGATTTCCTCGACACCAAGAAGAAGCTGCCAGGCGACCGCAAGCCGGTCTTCCCGGAGGGCGTGCCGGGCCTCGAGCAGGGTGTGCCGAAGGACATGTACAAGGGCGCACAGCAGCAGCCCGATCCGAATGCGCCTGCCGTTGCGGCTTTGCCCACGGAGCCGCCGCCTGAGCCGGCCAAGCCGGCGAAGGGTGCGAAGGCGAAAAAGACGAGACAGCCGGCTGCCAGCGCGGCCGCGCCCGCCGATGCGCCTGCCGGCGAAGTCGATGGCGAGGCCCAGCCGGAGGCTGCGCCGCCCGCGGCCGCTCCGCAGCCCAAGCAGAAGATCGTGCGCAAGCGCACCACCGCGCCGCCGCCCGATCAGCCCGTCCAGCAGGCCCAACCGACCCAGACCACGCAGCAGCAGTCGCAGGGCGGCTTCCCGGCGCCGCTGCCGAGCGGCAGCTTCTCGCGCTAATAATTTCATTGCATTGACAGGCGCGGCCTTCGCAGCGCACGAATGACCGATGTCCTTCACGATTGCCATTATCGGCCGGCCCAATGTCGGCAAATCGACGCTGTTCAACCGCCTGGTTGGGCAAAAGCTCGCGCTCGTCGATGACCTGCCGGGCGTCACCCGCGACCGCCGCGAGGGTGAGGCCAGGCTCGGCGACCTCGAATTCACCATCATCGACACCGCCGGCCTCGACGAGGGGGCCAAGGGCTCGCTGACCGCGCGGATGCAGGAGCAGACCGAGGCCGCGATCGCGCAGGCCGACGCGCTGTTCTTCGTCGTCGATGCCCGCATCGGCCTGACGCCGACCGACCGCGCCTTCGCCGACTTCGCCCGCAGGGCCAACAAGCCGGTGCTGCTGGTCGCCAACAAGAGCGAAGGCAAGCATGGCGATGCCGGCGCGATGGAAGCCTTTGCGCTTGGTCTTGGCGATCCCATCCAGATCTCGGCCGAGCACGGCGAGGGGATGGGCGAGCTTTATGACGCCCTCGCCAAGCTGATGCCGGAGCCCGTCGAGGAGGATGAGGACGAGGACGACGCACCGCTCTCCGAGGAAGAGGCCGCGACGCGCCCGATCCGGGTCGCCATCGTCGGCCGGCCGAATGCCGGCAAGTCGACGCTGATCAACCATTTGCTCGGCGAAGAGCGCCTGCTGACGAGCCCGGAGGCCGGCACCACGCGCGATTCCATCGCGGTCGAGATCAACTGGCAGGGCCGGGATTTTCGCGTGTTCGACACCGCCGGCCTGCGGCGTCGCTCGCGCATCGAGGAGAAGCTCGAAAAGCTCTCGGTCGCCGACGCGCTGCGCGCGGTGCGCTTTGCCGAAGTCGTCGTGCTGATGATGGATACGCAGAACCGCTTCGAGGAGCAGGATCTGCGCATTGCCGATCTGGTCGAGCGCGAGGGCCGCGCGCTCGTGCTCGCCGCCAACAAATGGGACCTGATGGAGACCAAGGGCGGCGGCGCGATCTCGGGCCTGCGCCGCGACGCCGACCACTGGCTGCCGCAGGTCAAGGGCGTGCCGATTGTCGCGGTATCAGGCCTGATGGGCGAGGGCATCGATCGCCTGATGCAGGCGATCCAGGACGCCTACGCGGTCTGGAACAGACGCGTGTCGACGTCAGCGCTCAATCGCTGGTTCGAGCAGGCGGTCCAGGCCAATCCACCGCCGGCCGTATCCGGCCGCAGGCTGAAGCTGAACTACATCACGCAGACCAAGGCGCGGCCGCCGAGCTTCGTGCTGTTCTGCTCGCGTGCCGACGCGGTGCCGCAGTCGTACTTGCGCTACCTGACCAATTCCATGCGCGAGGCTTTCGATCTGCCGGGCACGCCCGTGCGCATCACCTTGCGCGAGAAGGCCAACCCCTTCGCCCATAAGCGCAAGCGGCCGTCGTGAGCAACGATGCCGGCGAGGCGATGGCGCGGGGCGCTGCGCCGGTCCGGCGCGGCGCGGTCGCCTTCATCTTCGTCACCATCCTGCTCGACATGCTCGCGCTCGGCGTGATCATGCCGATCCTGCCAAAGCTCATCGAGAGCTTCGTCGACAACGACACCGCACACGCGGCCCGCATCTTCGGCCTGTTCGGCACCGCCTGGGCGTTGATGCAGTTCGTGTTCTCGCCGGTGCTGGGCGCGCTGTCGGATCGTTTCGGGCGGCGGCCGGTGGTGCTGCTGTCGAATTTCGGGCTCGCCGCCGACTACGTGCTGATGGCGCTGGCGCCGTCGCTGGTGTGGCTTTTCATTGGGCGCGTGATCTCCGGCATCACCTCGGCCAGCATCTCGACGGCGTTTGCCTATATTGCCGACATTACGCCGCCGGAGCGGCGCGCGGCGATCTTCGGCAGGATTGGCGCGGCCTTCGGCGCCGGCTTCATCCTGGGCCCGGCGCTCGGCGGCTTGCTCGGCGACATCGATCCGCGCCTGCCGTTCTGGGCGTCGGCGGCTTTGAGCTTCGCCAATGCGCTCTATGGGCTCCTGGTCCTGCCGGAATCTTTGGCGCCCGACAAGCGCGCGCCGTTCCGCTGGACCAGCGCCAATCCGGTCGGGGCGCTGCGTCTGCTGCGTTCCAACGCGATGCTGGCTGCGCTGTCGGTCGTCAACTTCATCGCGCAGGTCGCGCATGTCGTGCTGCCGTCGACCTTCGTGCTCTATGCGACCTATCGCTACGGGTGGGATTCCAAGACGGTCGGGCTGACGCTCGCGATGGTCGGCATCTGCGCCATGGTGGTGCAGGGGCTCGCCATCGGCCCGATCGTGCGCGCGCTCGGCGAGCGGAACACACTGTTGCTGGGCCTGTGCTGTGGTGCGATCGGGTTCGTGATCTTTGGCGCAGCGCCGACCGGACCGCTGTTCTGGATCGGCATTCCAGTGATGTCGCTGTGGGGCATCTCGGGTGCCGCGATGCAATCGCTGATGACGCGGCTGGTCGCACCCGATCAACAGGGTCAGCTGCAGGGCGCAACCGCGAGCGTGCAGAGCGTGTCGCAGCTCGTCGGGCCGTTCCTGTTCACGCTGACGTTTTCATACTTCATCGGCACCAGCGCGCCCTGGCAATTGCCCGGCGCGCCATTCCTCCTCGCGGGCGCGCTGATGGTGGTATGCGTGGCCATCGCGATGCGGACGCTGGCGACAGTCGCATCCGCCCGGCAGACTGGTGGCCGCGAATAGGACGGTTGCGACTGTCGCCAATTCGCAACAGAGATTCCGATTCGTCGGATTCTCGCCAGACGTGCGTACATGGAGCCTTTCGGCGGCGATACTTAGCATATTCAATAAATCTGTTGATTCGTTCTTTTTGCAATTGAAGGCCGGGGCCGCCGACGCCTCGGAAGCAAGCCATTCAAATGACGCGCCTGCCGATTCGGATATGGTGTTTCCCTCGGCAGCGCTTGCTGATTTGGCGAGCTGCCGCTGCAATTGCGATCACGGTTACCGTCACGCTGGCTCTGATGGGCGGGGCGTATGCGGCCTGTTCGCCGGCGGCCGACAATAGCCCCAATCCTCCGCCAGGCACGACCATTACATGCTCGGGCGTGACGACCGATCAGAACGGGACCAACGGTTACGGGACGGGCAACCAGACCGGCATTGTCATCAATGTCGATAGCGGTGCCTCTGTCACCGGAAGCGTGAATAGCGGAATCAATATCGGCAACGCTACGGTCAGCAATTCGGGAAGCATCACAGGCGCAACGAACGGTGTCTTCTCTCAAAATGACGTCACCGTCACCAACAACACCGGCGCCACCATCACCGGCACTGTCCTATCCGGCATCGGCTCGAACAACGGCAGTGTGACTGTCGTCAACTCCGGCACGATCACGGGCAACGCAAACGTTGGCGTATTCGCCTTCGTCAACGCCACGGTTACCAACAATGCGGGCGCCACCATCGCCGGCGATCTCGGCGTCAATTCCGGCTATTCCGCTGTCGGGAATGTCACCAATGCCGGCAATATCATCGGCACCTCTTACGGTTTCATTGCCTACGGCACGGGGGTCGTCTCCAACGCTGCGGGCGGTCTGATTTCCGGCGGGATAAGCGGTGTCCAGGCCAACCAATTGTTGAATGTCACCAATGCCGGCACGATTACCGGTACGACCAGCTATGGCCTGGAGGTGACCGGCAATATGGACGTCACCAACGCCGCCGCCGGGACGATTACCGGCGCAACGGCTGCCATCCGCGCCAACAGCGGATCGATGTCGGTAACGAATTTCGGCACCATCTCGAGCCCCACCGGCTTTGCCGCCTCTGCGAATGCCAATCTGACAATAACGAACGGTGTCACTGGAAGCATTACCGGCGGCATGGTTGCCAATTTGGGCTTTGCTCACGTTACCAATCACGGGACCATTTCCGGTCTCAACAATATCGCCATCTTTGCCTTCACCGACGTCAATGTAACCAACGGCGTTGGCGGACAGATCACGAGCCTGATCAACAACGGAATCTATGCCAGCAATGGCGTCGCAACCGTCGTCAATTCCGGAACCATAAGTGCCGGCGGCTTTGGCTACGCCATTCGCGCCGAGACGAGTGCGGTGGTGACCAACAATGCCGGCGCGCAGATCAGTGGCGGCGACACCGGCGTCCGCGCCAGCCTCGGGTCCGTCTCAGTCATCAACTACGGCTCCATTTCCGGCCTCACGGGCAACGGCATCTATGCGGGCACGGGTGGGTCGGACGTGTTCAATGCGGGGACCATCACTGGAGGAACGGCCGCGATCCAGTTCGCCGGTAGCGGCAACGTTCTCACGCTCGCGCCGGGATCGGTCATATCGGGCAACGTGCTCGGTGGGGGCAATGATACGTTCCAACTCGGGGGCAGCGGTGCGGCGACCTTCGATGTCAGCACGTTGGGTGCGGCGGCCCAGTATCGGGGGTTCACGACCTTCAACAAGGTCGACGCTTCAGTCTGGACGCTGACTGGCACCGGCTCCTTCTCCGGTGATGTCAATGTCGGCGGCGGGGCGCTGATCGTGAACGGCAACATCGCATCGGCCAGCAATCTCGTTGTCAATGCCGGCGGCACGTTGGGCGGCAACGGCATCGTCGGCAATGCCGTCATCAACGGCGGCATTCTGTCTCCAGGCAACTCGGTCGGCACCATCAACGTTCAGGGCAGCCTCGTCTTCACGGCCGCCTCGACCTACCTCGTGCAGGTGTCATCGGCGGCTTCCGACCTCACCAATGTGACGGGGGCGGCGACGTTGGCCGGGACGGTTCGGGTTGCGCTCGCCAGCGGCACCCTGCGGTTCAATTCGCCCTATACCATCCTGACCGCGGGGGCGCTGAACGGTTCGCGCTTTGATTCGGTGGCGACGCCGACGGGAATTTCCGGTTCGCTGACCTATTCGGGCGGCACGGTGCAGCTTGTTCTGGCCTCGGGCCTTGGGGAGATTGCCGGCCTCAACATCAACCAGCGGGCCGTCGCCACCGCGCTCGACAGGGCGTTCAATTCCTTCGGCAACGTTCCTTCGGCGTTTGGCGGCATCTTCGCCGGCAATGTCCCGGCGAACCTGACACAGGCCTCGGGCGAGCTGGCGACAGGTTCGCAG
Source organism: Bradyrhizobium sp. B025 (assembly GCF_042257955.1). Lineage (NCBI taxonomy): Bacteria > Pseudomonadati > Pseudomonadota > Alphaproteobacteria > Hyphomicrobiales > Nitrobacteraceae > Bradyrhizobium > Bradyrhizobium sp. B025. The sequence continues at coordinate 3,844,502 of NZ_CP170150.1, forward strand.
CAGACAACATTCGACGCGATGAACCTCTTCGTCAATTTGCTGGCCGATCCGCTTACCGCGGGCCGCGACGGGACCGCACCGACGCCCGTTTCATTTGGGAAAGAGGGAGCAGCCGATAGCTATGCCGGCGGTCGCCGCCGGCCCGGTGCCGAGCGTGACGCCTACGCCATGATCGCCAAGACGCCGGGCGCGATCGATTTCGGCCAGCGCTGGAGCGTATGGGGCGCGGGCTATGGGGGCTCGCAGACCACCGACGGCAATGCCGTACAGGGATCGAACACGTCCACCAGCCGCATCGCTGGCACGGCCGTCGGCGCCGATTATCGGATCTCTCCATTCACCCAGGTCGGGTTCGCCTTGGCCGGCGGCGGTACCAACTTCGTCGTCGCCAACGGTCTCGGTTCGGGACGCTCCGACCTGTTCCAGGCCGGTGCATTCGTTCGTCATACGGCCGGCGCCGCGTATGTCTCCGGCGCCCTGGCCTATGGCTGGCAGGATATCACGACGAACCGGACGGTCACGATTGCGGGCAGTGACCAGTTGCGTGCGCAGTTCAACGCCAATGCGTGCGCGGGGCGTATCGAGGGCGGCTATCGCCTCATCACCCCATGGGCCGGCATCGGCCTCACGCCCTATGCCGCCGCGCAATTCGCGACCTTCGAGCTGCCGGGCTATGCCGAACGGCCCATCGTCGGTGCCAACACCTTTGCGCTGGCCTATGCGGCCAAGACCGCTACCTCGCCGCGCTCCGAATTGGGATTCCGCACTGACCGATCGTTGGCATTGCCGGGAGCGATCCTCACCCTGCGCAGCCGCTTCGGCTGGGCACATGACTACAATATCGATCGCGGCATCGCCGCCACTTTCCAGGCGTTGCCGGGCGCATCCTTCGTCGTCGGCGGTGCATCGCCTGCGCGAGACGCGGCGCTCACCTCGGCAACCGCCGAGGCGAAATGGCTGAACGGTTTCTCGCTCGCCGGGACCTTTGAGGGTGAGTTCTCGAACGTCACCACAAGCTACTCCGGAAAGGGCGTGGTGCGCTATGCCTGGTAGGAAGCGCTCGTCCGCGTTGTAGAGACGCGACGTAGAGAAACGGCGCGAGCGGCGCCTTGCCCGCCGGTACCCTCGTCCTTTGTGCAGGCACCGAACGTAAATGCCCGGGACGAAGACGCGCTTCGCGCTCTCGCCCGGGCATGTCGTCGTGGAGCCTGTGCGCGTCCGCTACGCGGTCACTTCTTGACCAGCGGGCACTCGCTGGCTTCGAGCGGCTTGGCGGCGTCTTCCGGCGCGATGGTGGCCACCAGCTTGTAGTAATCCCATGGCCCCTTCGACTCTTCCGGCTTCTTCACCTCGAAGAGATAGGCCGGGATGAGGCGGCGGCCGTCGGCGCGCAGCGGGCCCTTGCCGAACAGCGGATCGTCGGTCGGCAGCTCCTTCATCTTGGCGACGACCTTGGCGCCGTCATGCGGATTGCCGCCGAGCGCGTCCATTGCCTTCAGGTAGTGCAGGATTTCCGCATAGAGGCCCGCTACCGTCATCGAGGGCATCGAGCCCTTGGGTGACACTTTCTGGAAGCGCTTCGACCATTCGCGGGTCTGATCGTTGAGGTCCCAGTAGAAGGACTCGGTGAAGGTCAGCCCCTGTGCCGTTTTCAGGCCCAGCGAATGCACGTCGTTGATGAACAGCAGCAGCGCGGCGAGCTTCTGGCCGCCGGCCACGATGCCGAACTCAGCCGCCTGCTTGATCGCGTTGGTGGTGTCGCCGCCGGCGTTGGCAAGGCCGATGACCTTGGCCTTCGACGACTGCGCCTGCAGCAGGAAGGAGGAGAAGTCGGAGGAGTTGAGCGGATGCTTGACGCCGCCGAGCACCTTGCCGCCGGTGGCCGTGACCACGGCGCTGGTGTCACGCTCCAGCGCGTGGCCGAAGGCGTAGTCCGCGGTCAGGAAGAACCAGCTGTCGCCGCCGGCTTTGGTCAGGGCCTTGCCGGTGCCGTTGGCGAGCATGTAGGTGTCGTAGGTGAAGGAGACGGTGTTGGGCGTGCAGGCCTTGCCGGTGAGGTCGGCCGTGGCGGCGCCCGAATTGAGCAGCACCGAATTCTTATCCTTGACGAGGTTGCTCACCGCGAGTGCAACGCCGGAGCTCGGCGTGTCGGCGATGGCGTCGACCTTGTCGGCATCGATCCATTGCCGGGCGATGTTGACGCCGATGTCGGGCTTGTTCTGGTGATCACCCGAGAGGACATCGATGGTCCAGCCCTTGGCCTTCAGGCCGGAATCTTCGACCGCCATTTTCACCGCGGCGACCGAGTTCGGGCCGCCGATGTCGGCATAGAGGCTCGACATGTCGTTCAAGACGCCGATCTTGACGGTCTTGTCTTGCGCGAAGGCGGATGTGGAAAAACCGAAGGCGGCACAGGCCAGAAGGGCCGCGGAGCGGCGCGCGAATGTCGTCATAATAGATTCCCTCCATTGTCAAACATGCGGACGGCTCTCTTGCGGAGCCTTGGTCCGGCTGATGGCTCTACCGTGTCCCACGGCCGGCGGCAATGCGCCTAAAGCCGGATGACGCTGCGTCGTTACGTCATCCGTCGGTTAACTTTTGGGCAAAATGCGTTGAGGCGCTATTTGAGCGCGTCCGACGTCAGCTTGAATTTCTGGATGCGCTTTCCGGTATCGACCTCGGCGGTATAGACGTTACCCTTGGCGTCGATCGCCATGGCGTGCACCCAGTGGAATTGACCGGCATTGCGGCCGTTGCGCCCGAAGCTGCCGACCACGCTGCCGTCGTCGCGCCTGATCACCCTGATCTCGTTGTTCTCGCCGTCGGCGCTGAGCAGCCAGGTCTGCTTTGGATCGGGCCAGATCGCGATGTCCCACACCGCGCCGTTGCCGAGCGTGTTCTTCTCGAAGAAGAACTCCTTCACGAAGGTGCCGTCCTTCCTGAATACCTGGATGCGGTTGTTGATGCGGTCGCAGACATAGACGAGCCCGTCATTGGCGAGCTTCACGCAATGGACGGGATTTCCGAATTGCTGCGCAACCGGCGCCTTGGGGTCGTAGGGACCTTGCTTGTCGTCGTTGGGCTTGTTGCCGTAGGCGCCCCAGTGCCGCTTGTAGGCGAGCGTCGTCGCGTCGAAGACGATGACGCGGCGGTTGCCATAGCCGTCGGCGACGTAGATCTCGTTCGCCGCCTTGTCGATCGCGGTCTCCGCGGGCTTGCCGAGTTGCGTCGTGTCGTTGCTGCCGAGGCTCGGCGCGATCTTGCCGATCTGGGCGACGAACTTGCCGTCGAGCGTGAACTTCAAAATGGCGTTGTCATTGTCGGCGTTGCCGCCGACCTAGACGAAGCCGCGCTCGTCGACCTCGATGCCGTGCTCGCGGCCGACCCATTCGTAGCCTTCGCCCAAGCCGCCCCAGGACCGCAGCAGGTTGCCGTCGGTGTCGAATTCGAGCACGGGCGGCGCCGAGACGCAGCATTTCGAGCGCGGCGGATTGAGGCTTGCGCCTTTCTCGTCATCGGTGAGCGAGCGCGGGCGATGGATCACCCAGATATGGCCCTGCCAGTCGACCGTGATGCCGCCGACCTGGCCGAGGATCCAGTTGTTCGGCAGCGGCTTTGGCCAGGCGGGATCGACGGCGAAGGTCGGGACATCGCCGGCGGTCGCAACGCCCGGAAGCGCAAATGTGAGTGCCGCGATCAGGATGGAGAAGGCGTGAGAGACGCGTGCGAGCGCACGGTCAACGCGTCCGCGATCATGCGATGGTGCCATCGCAACCTCCCTTTTTTTGGCCTGCGGCTTGCTGCCGCTTGAGCACGGGCAGTCAATCGCGGGGAGGAGACCAAGTCAATTGGCCAAGCCAATCAGGTCAATCAGGCCGGCGGGCGGAAGCTCATCAAGGTTCGCGTCTTGTAGTCGTAGAACTTGCCGGTCTCGGTCCAATCAGGCGCGCACATCGGCACGATGAATTCGGCGACCTGCTCGGCGGTGTCGAGCGTCGCGGGATCCTCGCCCGGCATCAAGGTGGCGCGCATGCGGGTGCGGACCGGGCCGGGGTTGAACAGGTTGACACGAAGAGGCGTGTTCGCGGTCTCCTGCGCCCAGGCGCGCGCCAGCGTTTCCAGCGCGGCCTTGGAGGCGGCGTAGGGGCTGACATAGGCGGTCGCCTTGTTGGCGGCGCCCGAGGTGATGAACACGGCGCGGCCGGCATCGGACTGCTTCAGCAGCGGCTCCATGCAGCGGATGAGCTGGAAGTTGGCGGAGACGTTGACGGCCATGACGTCGTTGAAGGCCTTCAGCTCGATATGGCCAATTGGCGAGGAGGGGCCGAGCACGCCGGCATTGCCGACGAGGATGTCGAGCTTGCCGTAGCGCTCGTGCAGGCCTGCGCCCAGCCGCGCGATGCCGTCGGAATCGGTGAGGTTGAGCGGTACCAGCGTGGCGCTGCCGCCCTCTTTCCGGATCTCGTCGTCGAGCTCTTCCAGCCCGCCCTGCGTGCGCGCCACCGCGACGATGTGTGCGCCGGCCTTCGCCAGCGCCTTGGCCGTGGCGAAGCCGATGCCGCGTGAGGCGCCGGTGACGAGAGCGATGCGGTCGGCGAGGGGATTTGTCATGGCGGGGTTTTACAGCCGTGGATGGCCGGGACAAGCCCCCCGCATCCCCGTCATTCCGGGGCGCGCGTAGCGCGAACCCGGAATCTCGAGATCCCGGGTTCGGTCCTTACGGACCGTCCCGGGATGACGGCTTCGCCGTCAGCTCGCCTCCGCCAGCAGCGACAATTGCCGGGGCTGCTGCTCGGTCTGGGTCTGGTCGGTGAGGTGGGTCGGATACGCCCCGGTGAAGCAGTGATCCGAGAACTTCGGATTGGCAGGGTCGCGGCCGGGCTCGCCCATGGCGCGGTACATGCCGTCGATCGACAGGAAGGCGAGCGAGTCGGCGCCAATGATCTCGCGCATTTCCTCCAGCGAATGCGTTGCGGCCAGCAGGCCGCCGCGGTCCGGCAGGTCGATGCCGTAATAATCGGGATAGAGGATCGGCGGCGAGGCGAGGCGGAAATGCACTTCCTTCGCGCCTGCATCGCGCATCATGCGCACGATCTTCTTCGAGGTGGTGCCGCGCACCAGCGAGTCGTCGATCAGGATGATGCGCTTGCCTTCGATCGCGGCGCGGTTGGCCGAATGCTTCATGCGCACGCCGGATTCGCGGATTGCCTGCGTCGGCTGGATGAAGGTGCGGCCGACATAGTGGTTGCGGATGATGCCGAGCTCGAACGGCACGCCGGAATGCTGGCTGTAGCCGACAGCGGCGGGCACGCCGGAATCCGGCACCGGCACGACGACGTCGATCGGCACGTGGCTCTCGCGCGCGAGCTGCGCACCAAAGGCCTTGCGCACCTCGTAGACCGAGCGGCCGTGGACGATGGAATCCGGACGGGAGAAATAGATGTATTCGAAGATGCAGGGACGCGGCGCCATCGGCGGGAACGGCTTGTGGATGTCCTGGCCGTTCTCGTCGAACACGATGACTTCGCCCGGCTCGATGTCGCGGATGAAGCGCGCGCCGATGATGTCGAGCGCGCAGGTCTCCGACGTCAGGATCGGGCAGCCATCGAGCTCACCGAGCACCAGGGGGCGGATGCCGCGCGGGTCGCGCGCGCCGACCAGCTTCTTGTTGGTCAGCGAGACCAGCGCATAGGCGCCCTCGATCTCGCGCAGCGCGTCGATATAGCGCTCGATGAAGCGGCTGCGCCGGGAGCGCGCGACGAGGTGCAGGATCACCTCGGTGTCGGTGGTCGACTGCATCATCGCGCCGTTCCTCACGAGCTCGCGGCGCAGCGTCAGGCCGTTGGTGAGGTTGCCGTTATGGGCGACCGCAAGGCCGCCGGCGTTGAGTTCGGCGAACAGCGGCTGCACGTTGCGCAGGATGGTCGCGCCGGTGGTGGAGTAGCGGACATGGCCGACCGCCATGTTGCCGGGCAGGCGGTCGATCACCTCGCGGCGGGAGAAAGTGTCGCCGACGAGGCCGAGGCGGCGTTCGCTGTGAAAGCGGCTGCCGTCATAGGAGACGATGCCGGCTGCTTCCTGGCCGCGGTGCTGAAGGGCGTGGAGGCCGAGGGCGGTGATGGCGGCGGCGTCGGGGTGGCCGTAGATGCCGAATACGCCGCATTCCTCGCGGAGCGTATCCCCCTCCAGATCGTCCTGAAGCTCTAGCGCGGCCGGGCTCAAACCGGCTTTTGGATCGAGATCAAGTTGGGCGTCCTGGTCAGGGTGTCGCATCTCGTCCGCGCCTCTCTTTAGGGCCTAATCAACGCGCCGCAGGTTTCTCGATCAGCTTTTTCAGGCTGTCACGAGCAGGTTTACTGTATCCGTCGCCACTGCCCGAAGGCTGCTGCTCGGAATCAGCTTGATCATCATCTGGTTTGTTTTTCTTGAATCTCTTCAAGATGGTGTTCTCGGGGTCGTCCGGCAAGAGCGCCATCAGCCAATCGCCGGTTCCCTGGAGCACCACGCGGGATTTCGCCCCCGTAACCCAGTCCGGGCGCTGCTTGTCCGGCACCAGCCAGGTGAAGAACAGGAAGGCGACCACGACGATCAAAAGGCCGCGAGCCAGCCCGAACAGGAAGCCGAGGGTGCGGTCCAGCGCGCCGATCCGCGAATCCAGGATCATGTCGGAGATCCGGACGGTGATCACGGAGACCACGACCAGGGTACCGACGAACACGCCGGCGACCACGACCACACTCGCGACCGTGTCGTTGTTGAAATAGGTCTTTGCGGTCGGCAGCAGCTTGGAGAAGGAGTACAGCGTCATGATCGCGGCCGCGCCCCAGGCTGCGATCGACAGGATTTCGCGCATGAAGCCGCGGACCATTGCAAGCAGGCCCGAGATCAGCATCACACCGAGCAGGATCAGGTCGAGGAGTGTTACTGGCATCGGCTGGTCTGGTCCGCTCGTACTCTCAAAGGTGCTCAGCGAATCGGTGTTTGGCCGCTGCCCTAAAAGAGGGGCAGACGGCGTTCCCGGCAAGGCCGCAACCACGCAATCCCATGCTGCTTTTGTGACGGCTGTATAGCGGCGGGGGCCGGGGACGTCACCTCCGGCTACCCCTCTCCGCGGCGGAATCTTGCCGGTGTGGCATTTTTCTCTGCCGATCCGCCGGATTCGCCCCGGCGGGAGCCGCGGGCGGCGATCTCGGCCACCAAAGTCGTCAGGCTGTTCACCGCGTTGAGCGACAGTCCGGCGTCGCCGCCGGCTTCGCCCCGGGCCGATTCGGGCAGCACGGCGCGCTGGAAGCCGAGTTTTGCCGCTTCCTTCAGCCGGGCCGGGGTCTGCGCCACCGGACGGACCACGCCTGAGAGCGAAATCTCGCCGAAATAGACTGCATCCGTGGGTAACTGCGCATTAACCAGGGACGAAACCAGTGCCGCCGCCGCGGCGAGGTCGGCCGCCGGCTCGTGGATGCGCAAGCCGCCGGCGACGTTCAGATAGACGTCATGGCCGGACAGCTTGACCCCGCAATGGGCTTCCAGCACCGCCAGCACCATCGAGAGGCGGCTCGGGTCCCAGCCGACCACGGCCCGGCGCGGGGTGCCGAGCGAGGTTGGTGCGACCAGTGCCTGCAATTCGACCAGGACCGGCCTCGTGCCCTCGATGCCCGCAAACACGGCGGTGCCCGGCGTGCCGAGATCGCGCTCCGACAGGAACAGTTCGGAGGGGTTGGTGACCTCGCGCAGACCAAGGCCGGTCATCTCGAACACGCCGATCTCGTCGGTTGGCCCGAAGCGGTTCTTGACGGCGCGCAGGATGCGGAATTGCTGCGAGCCTTCGCCCTCGAACGACATCACGGCATCGACCATGTGCTCGACCACGCGGGGGCCTGCGATCTGGCCGTCCTTGGTGACGTGGCCGACCAGGATGATGGCGGCGCCGGTTTTCTTGGCGAAACGGATCAACGCCTGCGCCGAAGCGCGCACCTGCGTGACGGTGCCGGGCGCGGATTCCACGGTGTCGGTCCACATGGTCTGGATCGAGTCGATCACGATCAGGCGGGGAACCGCGCCCTCCGACAGCGTCGAGACGATGTCCTCGACCGAGGTCTCGGCCGCAAGCTGCACCGGCGCGTCCGACAGGCCGAGCCGCTCGGCACGCAGCCGCACCTGGGCGATGGCTTCTTCGCCGGAGATGTAGACGATCCGATGCCCGGCGCGCGCCATCAGACTGGTCGCCTGCGTCAGCAGCGTCGACTTGCCGATGCCGGGATCACCGCCGACGAGGAGCACCGAGCCGCGGACGAAGCCGCCGCCGGTGACGCGGTCGAGCTCGGTCATCCGCGAGGACAGGCGCGGCGCGTCCGGGCTCTTGCCGGCAAGGCTCTCCAGCGCAAAGGTCCGGCCCTTGCGCTTGGAACGGATCGAGACCGGGACGCTGCCGCTCGTGTCCTCCTCGGCGAGCGTATTCCACTCGCCGCAGGACTCGCACTTGCCCTGCCAGCGGTTATAGGCCGCGCCGCAGTTCTGGCAGACGAAGGAAAGCGTGTTCTTGGCCATGGGGACAGTTGAGTCGGGGGTCTTGATGTCAGCTGATAGCACGGAATGGCGGGCCGCGAGGCCGATCGCCCGCGCGCCCAATATCGCAATTCAACGCAACCAGTACACCCTTTGTTAGTTCTAGGCCCCAGCGCCGCACCGGGCTTTGCCAAATGTTAGCGGACGACGGTCCAGTTTCGGAACCAGTACGGGGTGACGAGACCAATGACGATATTTTTGCGGATATTGCTCGCCGTGGGCATGGCCTGCGGCGTTCTGGCGCCTGCCGGCCGTGTCGTCGCGGCTGACGCCAAATCCCTCAACATCGTCTTCGTGAATCCCGGCAAGACCGGCGAGGTCTATTGGGACATGGTCGCGCAGACCATGCAGGCCGCGGGCCGCAAGCTTGATGCGCATGTCGAGGTGCTGACCAGCGAGCGCAACTACCGCACCATGCAGGAGCTGGGGTTCGGCGTGGTGGCACGTCCCGACAAGCCCGACTTCCTCATTCTCTCGAACGAGGAATCCGCCGCCGTTCCGATCCTGGAGGCGGCCGAGGCCGCGGGCGTCAAGACGCTGCTGCTCTCGAACACGCTGATCGGCGAGGATGCGGCGCGGCTCGGACCGCCGCGCCGGACGCTCAAGACCTGGCTCGGCGACATCACGACCGATCTTCAGACCGCGGGCGCGCGGATGGCGAATGCGCTGATCAGCGCGGCGCGTGCCGAGAAATGGCAGAGCCCGGACGGCAAGATCCACATTCTCGGCATCGGCGGCGACGAGATCACGCCCGCCTCGATCGCGCGCAACGCCGGGCTCCAGCTTGCGGTGGCGGCCGCGCCCGACGTGGTGGTGGACCGGATGCTGTTCGCCAACTGGACGCAGTCGGAGGCCGAGCAGGTCACGGCGAATTATCTGAGCTGGGCCGCGCGCAAGGAGATACGGCCCGCCGGCATCTGGGCCGGAAACGATCCGATGGCGCTCGGCGCGCTTCGCGCGGCGACCGCTGCCGGCCTCATGCCCGGTCGGAATATTCAGGTGGTCGGCCTCAACTGGTCGGAGGATGCACTGCGCGAGATCAGGGCCGGCCGTCTGCTCCTGACCGACGGGGGGCACTTCCTGCTCGGCGGCTGGTCGATCATCCTGCTCCGCGACTACGCCGATGGCTGCGATTTCGCGGCCACATCGCCCCGCGTCGAGGCCAAGACATCCGCGATCACCCGCGACAATCTCGCTGCGGTCGGAGACCTCATCAAGACGCGCGCCTTCGATCGGATCGATTTCGCGCGTTTCAGGGCGAGGGCGGGGCGCTGCGGCCAGTACGATTTCTCCGTCGATGCGCTGATTTCTTCGCTGACGCTGCCGGAAGGCACCGCTGACTGATGCGAAACGGTGACGACATGACCGATCCGGATCGCAAGCAGCAGGCGGCGGCGCCGTCGCGCTCGCGCTCGGTGGTCCGCGCGATGATCTGGGCCACCGTGCCGGTGCTGCTGGTGGTGCAGTTGCTCGCCTCCGCCGGCGTCGAGGCATCCAGCTTCTGGTCGCAGATCAGGCAGCTCGACGCGCGCATTGCCCGCACGGCCGAGAGCCGCGCCGAGCTGATCGCCGAGCCGCTCTGGAAGATGCGTTACGACCAGGTCACGAACGTGCTCAATGAGATCATGCACGACGAGACCATCGCTGCGGCGGCCGTCTATGACGACACCGGCGTTGCGATCGCCCGCGTGGTGGCGCGCCCCTCCGGGCAGGGTGTCGCGGAGGTGTCGCGTCCGATCAACTACAGCAACGGCAACATGGCCGTGCAGGCCGGCCGCATCGCGATCGCCTATTCCTACGCGACAGTCTACGCCGACACGGGCAGCCGTCTGATGCGGCTGCTGATCGTCGGCCTGCTCGCAACGCTTGCGACCGTGGTCGCAATGCGGATATCGGCGAACATCTTCATCGGCAAGCCGCTTGACGCAATCATGTCTGCGATCCAGCGCAGCAAGCGGGATGGTCGCGCCTATCCGGCGGACATCACATCGTCGAACGAATTCGGCCAGCTCGCGCACGCCTTCAACGCGATGCAGCACACGACGTCAGGTGCGCTCGACCGGCTCGGGCACATGGCGTCGCACGACCCGCTTACGAGCCTGCCCAATCGGCGCTCGCTGTCCGAGCGCCTGGTGACCTTGAGCGGCGATGCAGGCTCGCCGGATTCCCTGATCGCCTTCTGCTTCATCGATCTGGACGACTTCAAGGGCATCAACGACACTTTCGGTCATGATGCCGGCGACAAGTTCCTGGTCCACATTTCCGGGCGTCTCCGCGAGGCGGTCGAGCCGCAGGATTGGGTGGCGCGGCTCGGCGGCGACGAATTCGTCGTGATCCGCCCCGAAGTCAGCAACGAAGCGACCGCGCAGGCCTTCGCGCGCCATCTGCTGGCCGCGATTTCCGAGCCGATCCGGCTGCACGACAAGCAGGTCGTGCCGCGGGCCAGCATCGGTCTTGCCGTGCGCCGCGCCGGCGATCCCGAGCTATCGCACCTGCCGGCGCTCGCCGACATCGCGCTCTACCATGCCAAGACCAAGGCGCCCGGCACCGTCGCGGTGCTGAACGAGGCGCTCCAGCGCGACTACCGCCGTCGTAGGGAGCTCGAGCTTGCCATTCCCACAGGCTTTGCCGAGGGCCAGTTCGAGGTCTGGTATCAAAGCCAGGTCGACCTCGACAGCCAGGGCGTCGTCGGCCTGGAGGCGCTCATTCGTTGGCGCCACCCTGAATATGGCGTGATCGGTCCCGGCGAATTCCTGTCACTGATCGAGCGCAGCGGCAACAATGCACGGCTGACGCGCTATGTGCTGACCGATGCCTGCCGCGCGCTGCGACATCTGGCTGCCGCCGGCAGGCCGGATATCCGGATCGCGATCAACCTGCCGCCGTCCGAGCTCGCCGACCATTCGCTTGCCGCCGAGCTGCGCGAGACCTGCCAGCGCTTCGGCGTCGCGGCATCGTCGCTCGAGCTTGAGATCACCGAGGGTTCGCTGATCAACAACATCGCCAGCGCGTCCGAGACGTTGCACCGCCTGCGGCGCCTCGGCGCCACCATCGCGCTCGACGATTTCGGCACGGGCTACAGCTCGCTCGCCCATCTCAGGCGTTTCCCACTCGACAAGGTCAAGATCGACAAGGCCTTCATCAGCGAGATTCCGGACAGCGCGGAAGACAAGGCGATCGTTGGCGTCATCGCCTCGCTCGCCGGCACGCTGGGGCTGACGCTTGTCGCGGAAGGTATCGAGCGGCCCGAGCAAGCTGACGCCATGCGCGAGATGGGTGTGATGCTCGGGCAGGGTTATCACTATCATCGGCCGCAGCCGCTCGACGCCGTGCTGCAATGGCTCGAGGGACAGGCGGCTGGGAGCCGCGTCGTCACCGACAGCCCGTCGATCGCGCCCGAATTTGCCGCCTGAGCGCTGTGCGGCTACGGCTGTGTCGCGTTCCAGAACATCGAGAGCCCGGCCGCGATCATGATCGCGTCCATCAGCAGGCGGAACATCTCGGGCTTCAGATGCAGCACGAAACGCTTTGCGATGAAGGCGCCGGCCATCAATGACGATCCTGCGATCAGACCTTTGATGAACACATCGCTCGTCAGTGCGCCGAAGCGCTCGAAGGTCACGGACTTCGCGAAGTAGAGGCCGAGCGAGGCGGCCGCCTCGGTGGCGAGAAAGGCACCCTTGGACAGGCCGTAGAACAGGAACAGCGGCACGCTGAGCGGCCCGGTCGAGACCACGATGCCGGTGAGATAGCCGATGACGGCGCCGCCGATCGCAAGATGCCAGAGATTGGCCTTGAGGTCGTGCCGCGCCAGCCAGTGCCGGACCGGCACCATCGCGATCAGGAAGATGCCGATGGCAAGATCGACGGTGTGGGAGGGGAGCGCGAGCAGCGTGCGCGCGCCAAGCGCTGCGGCCGGAACACCCGTCACCGAATAGGCCGCGCAGGCCCGCCAGTCGACCTCGCGCCACCAGGCCAGGATCCGCGAGAAATTCGCCATGACGGAGGCGACCGCCATGATCGGCACGGCTTCCTTCGGCCCATAGGCGTAGACCAGCACCGGCATCAGCATGATCGACGAGCCGGTGCCGACGATGCCTGAGATGGTGCCGGCGACGAGGCCGACGGTGAGGACGAAGAGGAAGGCCAAGGGCGGGGCTCCGGGAATCGGACGAATGTAGCCCGTGGCCGGCAACCGTGCCCAGCCGCATCGACATCGCCTCTTGGTTAATCGGCGGTGTCGCAGGAACCGCCAATCCGACCCGCTCGGCGGCCTGGTCCTTAGAATTTGAAGCGTATTGATCGGAGCGCTCGCCTAGAGAATTTGAGGTCCGCGATGCCCGATCACCATTCCTTCTCCGCGCTCGACCGCCATGCCGTGCTCAGCGGGTCCGACAATGGTTTTCCCTGGTACGCCGGCGCGATGCTCGCGGTCGAAGCGAGTGAAGTGGTGCGGCTGCGCTGCGAAAAGCTCAGCCATGGCGATGAGGCCGCCGGGCAGGAGGCCGTGCTGATGGTGAGCGAGAAGATCGCTGCAGCCTTCGAGGCCGCCGCGGGCCTGCTTGCGGGGGCAACGCCGGCCGCCATCGTCCGGCGCTATCGTGAGCATGTGGCCGCGAATGCCAGGCGCCTCTCCGTGAACGAGACTCCATGAGGGAATTGCGCTGCTGACAGCATGTTGGCAGCAGGGGCCGGCTACGACCATCTCCTGACAAAACGGAGAGGTGGTCATGTCGATCGAGGCAAGCTGTCATTGCGGTGAAACGGTGTTCGAGGTGACGGAGGCGCCCTCCAGCGTGACGCGCTGCACCTGTTCGCTCTGCGCCAAGCGCGGCGCGTTGTGGGCCTATTACAAGCCGGCGCAGTTTCGTCTGCTGTCGCCGCCGGAAAACGTGACGACCTATCTCTGGGGCAGCCGCACCGTCAAACACCATTTCTGTGCGAGCTGCGGCTGCGGCACCTATTCGGAGTCGCCGGACTGGTCGACCGGCAAGCCTGACTTCGACAACCCCAAGGTCGCGGTGAACGCGCGCCTATTCGACGATTTCGACCTCGACGCGGTACCGGTGAACATGATCGACGGCAGGAATTTGTGGTGAGGATGCCGCCTCCCGTCCTCTTGAGGCTGGCGGAGAAAGCTGATCTGTTTCCGGCCTCGGTGAGAAGAAAAGGCGAGGAAACCCATGATGCGTCTTTTGACGCGAGCGATGCTCGCAATGTGTCTGGGAGTTGTAATCTGCTTCAACGCGGCGCAGGCGCAGACCAGGCCGAAGGTCACGACGCTCGGACCTGACTTCCCCAAGGCGGCGCTGTTCGTCGGGAACAGCTTCTTCTATTACAACAACGGCATGCCCTGGCATCTCTCCTTCATGGAGCGGGCTGGGGATGCGGCCAACAAGGCGGCGTATCGCAACACCATGGTCACGATCGGCGGCTCCGGCCTCGACTGGCACGACATGGACAATCTGCTGCGGCCGGGCGGCATCGGCGCCTACTCCTTCGACGAGCAGAACGTCGTGGTCTTCAACAAGCCCGGCAGGCAGTTCGAAGCGGTTGTGATGATGGATTGCAGTCAGTGCCCGATCCATCCGCAATTGAAAGACGCCTTCGTCGCCTTCGCCAAGAAGGACAGCGAGATCGTCCGCGCCCACGACATGCGGCCGGTGCTGTTCATGTCCTGGGCCTACGCCGACAAGCCGGAGATGACGGAAGGACTGGCCGAGGCCTATACGCTCGCCGGCAATGCCAATGATGCGCTCGTCATTCCCGCGGGTCTTGCGTTTGCGCGCGTCCGCAAGCTTCAGCCCGAGCTCAATCTCTATGCGCCGGACAGGCGGCATCCGAGTCCGGCCGGCACGTATCTGGCGGCCTGCACGACGCTCGCCGCGCTGACAGGTCGCACGCCGGTCGGCAATTCCTACACGATGGGGCTGGATCCGGAGACGGCGCAACTGCTGCAAAAGGCGGCATGGGACACGGTGCAGGAGTATTACGGGCGCTGATCTAGCGCAGGACGATCCAGGCCGGCGCGTGATCGCTTGCGCCGTCCTCGCCGCGCACCTTCTTGTCGACGCCGGCCTTGGCCAGGCGTGAAATAAGGGCAGGGCTGAGCAGCAGATGATCGAGCCGCAGGCCCGCATCGCGCGGCCAGCGGTTCCGCTTATAGTCCCAGAAAGTGTAGATGCGCTTGTCCGGATGAAGCTCGCGGATCGCGTCGCCCCAGCCTTGCGCGACCAGCGAGGCAAATGCCGCGCGGCTCTTCGGCTGGATCAGCGCATCCTTGTCCCAGGACCTCGTCGGATAAATGTCGATCGCCGTCGGCGCCACGTTGTAGTCGCCGGCGAGCACCACGGGCAGATCCTGCTTGATGAAGGTCTTGGCGTGGCGCTTCAGGCGCGCGAACCAGTCGAGCTTGTAGTCGAATTTCGGCCCCGGCTGGGGGTTGCCGTTGGGCAGGTAGATGCTGGTGACGATGATGCCGCGCACGGCGGCCTCGATGTAGCGCGCCTCGTGATCGTCGCTGCCGCCGGGCAGGCGGTCGCGGGTGAGAATGGGCTCGGCATCGCGGGCGAGGATGGCAACGCCGTTCCAGGTTTTTTGTCCACGCCATACTGCGCCATAGCCGGCCTTTTCGATGGCTGCCGCCGGAAATTCGCCATCACTTGCCTTCAATTCCTGGAGCGCGACGACATCTGGCTTTGCCGCGCGCATCCATGCCAGCAGATTGGGCAGGCGGCGGTTGATGTTGTTGATGTTGAATGTCGCGATCTTCATGTAGAGCTAGCGGCTCCTGCCTTCCGTCACCGGAGATACAATGTCCAAGTTGAACTTTGCTGCTCTCGTCGTCGTGGCCGCGATCTCCGGAGCGGCTTCGGCACAATCGTCCGATCCACGCGGCGCGTGCAAGGCGGATTACGACAAGTTCTGTGCCGGCATTGCGCCGGGCGGCGGCATCGTCGCCTGCCTCAACGGCAAGCGCGACCAGCTCAGCGCGACCTGCAAGGCGGCGCTGGACAACAGGAAGAAGAAGTAGGCGGCTGACGGCTCAGCTCGGCAGCGGCGGCGGGCTCGCCGGCTGCTCGACCGGCGGCGGAGAGGACGGCTGCTCGGCTGCCGGCTTTGCCAGCGGCTCCACCACATTGCCGCCCTTGTAGACGCGGGCATAGCGGTGGCCGAGGCTGGTCAGCACCTCATAGCCGATCGTGCCAAAATGATGCGCGAGCTCGTCGACGGTGATGCCTTCGCCGATCAGCGTCACCAGGTGGCCGCGCCGTACCGCGTTCGGCGGCAGATCAGTGATGTCGATCGCGATCAGGTCCATGGAGACGCGGCCTGCCACCGGGCAGCGTTTGCCGGCAACGATCACCTCTGCGCCGCGCGTGCCGTCGTTTGAACTGGCGGCGCGGAAATAGCCGTCGGCATAGCCGACCGCGATGATTGCAAGCTTGGTCGGCCGGCGCGCGGTCCAGGTGCCGCCATAGCCGACGCTCTCGCCGCGCTCGACATTGCGGATCTGCACGATGCGCGCCTTGAGGTCGACCACCGGCTGCATCGGATTATCGGCCTCCGGCGTCGGGTTGACGCCGTAGAGCGCGGCGCCCGGCCGCACCAGGTCGAACTGGAACGGCGCCCCGAGGAAGATTCCGGACGAATTGGCGAGCGCCGCCGGCACGCCGGAGAATTCGCTGGCGATGCCGCGGAAGGAAGCGAGCTGTTTGGCATTGACCGGGCTGTTGAGCTGCTCGGCCGAGACCAGATGGCTCATCACCAGCGTAATGCCATGGTCGCCGGCATTGATGCGGGGAATGATGGCCTGTGCTTCCGATAACGTCAGCCCGAGCCGGTTCATGCCGGTGTCGATGTGAACAGCGGCGCCTCCGTTCCAGCCGGTGCGGCGGCAGAACACGTCCCATTCGGCGAGCTCGTTGAGATCGCCGATCACCGGACGGCAATTGATCTGGGCGTAGTGCTCGCCGGTATTCTGGAAATAGCCGCCGAGCACGTAGATGGTCGGCTCCGGTACGGCGGCGCGCACCTTGCGCGCCTCCTCGATGGTGGCGACGAAGAAGGTCTTGCAGCCGGCCTTGTGGAGGGCACGCGCGACCTGCGCGGCGCCGCAGCCATAGGCATCGGCCTTGATCACCGCCGCGCATTCGGCCGGCACCGCCGTCTTCTCGAGCTTGCGCCAGTTGGCAATGATGGCGTCGAGGTCGACGGTGAGCACGCCGCCGAAGGCAGCGAGCGCGGCGGCATGGTTGGCCTCCGCTGAGAGAAGGCCGGATTGCGGGTTCATTTTCGGGTCGGACGCCATTGTCATGGCGCCGTTTTACGCAAGAGGCAGGTCTGGTTCAAGGAACTCAGTAGTCGTTGCCGCTGCGAGCCGGCATCTGGCTGTCGGGCGCGAGGTCACCGAACCGCGTGACCGAGGCTTCGAACGCCAGATCGACGGTGCCTGTCGGGCCGTGGCGCTGCTTGCCGATGATGACCTCGGCTTTTCCGTGCGCAAGGCTCATGTCAAGCTGCCACTTCTCGTGTTCAGGCGTGCCCGGGCGGGGCTCCTTCATCGCGAGGTAATATTCCTCGCGATAAACGAACAGCACGACGTCGGCGTCCTGCTCGATCGATCCGGATTCACGCAAGTCGGAGAGCTGCGGCCGCTTGTCGTCGCGGGATTCGACCTGACGCGAGAGCTGCGACAGCGCGATCACAGGGACGTTGAGTTCCTTCGCCAGCGCCTTGAGGCTGGTCGTGATCTCCGTGATTTCCTGCACGCGGCTGTCGCTGGCGCGCTTGCCCGACCCCGAGAGCAGCTGGATGTAGTCGATCACGAGCAGGTCGAGGCCCTTCTGACGCTTCAGGCGGCGCGCGCGCGCCATCAGCTGCGCGATCGACAGGCCACCAGTCGCGTCGACATAGAAAGGAAGCGATTGCAGCTCGATCGAGACCTCCCGGATCTTCTCGAAATCGGCTTCCGAGATGCCGCCGCGGCGGATGTGGGAGGAGGGAACGCCGGTGCGCTCCGCCACGATACGCGTGGCGAGCTGGTCGGCCGACATTTCGCAGGAGAAGAAGCCGATTACGCCGCCATTGGCGGCCTTCGTGGTGCCGTCGGCCTGGAGTTCCGGAACGTAGGCGCGTGCAACATTGTAGGCGATGTTGGTCGCCAGTGACGTCTTGCCCATGCCGGGACGTCCCGCGACGATGATGAGATCGGAGTGCTGCAGGCCGCCCATCTTGGTGTCGAGGTCGCGCATACCCGTCGAGATGCCCGACAGCTTTCCGTCGCGCTGGAACGCCTTTGCCGCGAGATCGACCGCGACCGCCAACGCCTGCGAGAATTTCTGGAAGCCGCCGTCATAGCGGCCGGACTCGGCGAGTTCGTACAGCTTTCGCTCGGCGTCCTCGATCTGCGCGCGCGGCTGGAAATCGACCGGAGCGTCATAGGCGACATTGACCATGTCCTCGCCGATGCCGATCAGGTCGCGCCTGAGCGACAGGTCGTAGACGGTGCGGCCGTAGTCCTGGGCGTTGATGATGGTGGTCGCTTCGGCAGCGAGGCGCGCCAGATATTGCCCGATGGTCATGCCCCCGACGTCGGTATCGGCGGGCAGGAACGTCTTCAGCGTGACGGGCGTGGCGATCTTGCCCATCCGGATCAGGCTGCCGGCGGTGTCGAAGATGGTCTGGTGCAGCGGCTCGAAGAAATGCTTCGCCTCCAGGAAGTCGGAGACGCGGTAGAAGGCATCGTTGTTGACCAGGATGGCGCCCAGAAGGCTCTGTTCCGCCTCGATATTGTGCGGCGCGCTCCGATAGGTCGGAGTTCCTGCGTCAGGCGCGAGTTTGAGAACGTTCGAATCAGTCAGGGCCATGGTCGGACGTGCTTAGCAATTTTCTTGGGCGGATGCGGGGCCGGGATAAAGCGCCGCCTGCGCCCAAAGCGGAAGCAAAAGCTGACCGCTATCAACCGCTCAGTTAAAATGGTGGATGATTAGCAGCCGCAGCATGCGCCGCGCTTGACGGATTTTTGCGGAACTCCCCCCGGCCTGGAAGCGGCCGCGACTGTGCCGCGGAAAAATACTGAAACAGTGAACCTAATGGATTGGGGTGCAGACGTATGAAGAGCGCGCGAAATGACGCGCGCTGGCCGCTTTCGGCTCGGGCTCAGACCAGCAGGAGGTAGACCAGTGCAACCAGGGCCGCCCCGACGCCGGTAGCGATCAGGGCGTAATCGGTGCGGAGGTCGTCCTGCACGTCGAATGAGGTTTGGGTCTCTTTGCTCATGGCGACGGTCTAAGCCAGGCCCGACCAGACTTATGTGAAGCAGATCACATCTCCCCGGATTCTTTCGGGGGTAGAGCCGGAACGGACGGGCGGACAGGGGATTGTCCCCGGTAACCCGCCATCAGGGGGACGAGGCAAGCGATGCGGCCAGAACGGCAGCACGGGATATGGCGAAGCGAGGCAGGCAGCCGGCTCTGGCTGTCCGGGCTGATCGCGGCCATGCAGCATGCCGAGCGCCCCGAAGTCCGCCGCCAGCCGGTCGCGCCCGAGATCCTGGCGGAACTGCGGGCGCAGTTGGCGTTAACGGCGTCTTTCCGCTCTTCTCCGATTTCAACCTCGCGCCACTAGCCTCTATTCACCGGCCAGCTTCAGCCGTGGCTTGGCGCCGCCTTCGATGGCCCGGAGGCGGGCTTCTTCGTGCGCGACGTAGTCACGGGTGATTGGCACCACGCCCTGACGCTTGGTGAGCTGGATCTGGAAGTTCATCATGTGCTGCTTGCGGAACGTCATCTCGCTGGCCGCCAGATAAAATTCCCACATCAGGGCGAAGCGCTCGTCGTAAAGCTGCACGGCCTCCTCGCGCCGCGCCATGAAGCGCTCCCGCCAGGCCTTCAGCGTCTCGGCGTAATGCAGCCGCAGGATCTCGATGTCGCAGACCAGGAGACCAGCACGCTCGATCGCCGGCAGCACTTCGGACAGAGCGGGGATGTAACCGCCCGGGAAGATGTACTTGGCGATCCAGGGATTGGTCGAATCCGGGCCCTGCGAACGGCCGATCGAGTGCAGCATCATGACGCCGTCCTCGTTCAGGAGTTCGGCGCAGCGCTGGAAGTAGGCGTCGTAGAACCTGACGCCGACATGCTCCAACATGCCGACCGAGACGATCCGGTCGAACGGCCCGTCAATGTCGCGATAGTCCTGGAGCAGGAATTTGGCCGATCGGGTCAGGCCCTTTTCGGCCGCGCGCGCATTGGCGATCTGCAACTGCTCTGACGACAGCGTGATGCCGGTGACGTCGGCGCCTGCGGTCTCGGCGAGATAGAGCCCGAGGCCGCCCCAGCCCGAGCCGATGTCGAGCACGCGCTCGCCGCCCTTGACGCGAAGCTTTGCGGCGATGTGGCGCTTCTTGGCGAGCTGCGCGTCGTCGAGGGTGCTCTCCGGCGTCTCGAAATAGGCGCAGCTATATTGCTTGTCGGCGTCGAGGAAGAGCGAATAGAGCCGGGCGTCGAGATCGTAGTGATGCGCGACATTGCGACGCGAGCGCGCGCGCGGATTGAACTGCTTCAGATGCCGCGTCAGATAGCGCAGGTGCCACCAGGGTTTTGCCCACTGCGGCAACAGGTCGGGTTGATCGAGCAGGATCGCGAGGGCATCAGCTATGGTGCCGCGCTCGACGACGAACTCGCCGTCCATATAGGCCTCGCCAAGCCCGAGCTCGGGATTGATGAGGATCTTTCGTTCCGCGTCCGCAGTCACGAAACGGACTGCGATCGGTTCGCCTGAGCCGTCGCCGACGGTGAACTTCGACCCCTTCGCCGTGGTCACCGTCATCGACCCGCGGCGAATGAATTGAGACAGGAATTGACGCAACAAACGGTCCATCGACACCTTCCTCTCGAGCGAACCCGAAGAGATGCGACCAACCCGGCTTTCACATCAGACGCTCAGGTCCCGCTCAGGTTCCTATGCGTTTGCATCTAAATCTAGGGAGGGTATTCCGCTCCCGCTATTGCGCTGTATTCAAAGCCGATATTCCAAAAGCGCTTAATCACATCCTTGCGCGCGGACCCTGCTTCCATTCGCGGCTCAATCCGGTAAAAGGTGACCGCCGCCGCGCCGGGATGCCGGCTGCATTCGCGGAAATTCAATGGAGATGATGGGAATGTCGAGCCGAGCGCTCAGCCTCGCGACGGTAGTGCTTCTGATCGGCTTCGGTGCGACCGATGCCGTTCTGGCGCAGGCGACGAACCTCGAGGCCGGCAAGGCCCCATCCCAGCTCTTCGCGCAGACCTGCAGTGCCTGCCACAAGAGCCCGAGGGGGCTGCTGAAGACAGTCGCGCCGGGTTCGCTCCCGGGTTTCCTGCGTCAGCACTACACGACCAGCTCCGACATGGCCGGCGTGCTGGCCTCCTACCTCGTTTCGAACGGCGCCACCGACACCCGCTACCAGGCCAAGGACGGCAAGGACAAGAAGGACGGCGCCAAGGACAAGGAGGCGAGCACCAATCCTGCGCAGTCGCCTGAGCATCAGGGCCGTCGCCAGCGCTCCCAGGAGGCCGCCAAGCCGGAAGGCGAAGCTGCCGCCCCAGCCGCCGAGGGCGCGCGCCAGAAGCGCGCGGCGCGGCCGAGCGAGGAGGGGGTAAAGGAAGGCGCGAAGCCCGAGGGGCAAGCCACGCCGGAGGGCCGCAAGGCCAAGCGTCTCAGCAAGCGCGGCAAGCCGGAGACCGAAGAGGCGCCGAAGGTCGATGCCGCCGCGCCGGCCGCTGACGACAGGAAGAGCGAGCCCAAGCCCGACACCGCCAAGGTCGAGCCCGGTCGCGACGAAGCCAAGCCCGACAGCGCCAAGGCCTCAGAGAAACCCGCCGAGCCGAAGCCGGAGAGCGCCAGGGTCGAGCCGCGCGGCAGCGAAGCTCCGGCGCTGCGGCCCGATCCGCTGCCGCAGGTGACGCCGGCCCCGCCGGCGGCCGCCACGAAGCCCGCCGAGCCGGCCGCGCCCAAGGCGGCGGAAGAGGCGGCTCCCAAGCCTGCCGCGCCTGCCGCAAGCTCCGAGCCGGCGGTCAAGCCGCAGGAGCCGGCGCCGCCCACGACCGCTGCGGCCCCGCCGCCGGCGGAGTCATCGGGACCGCCAGCACCGCCGATTTCGCGCTAAGCCAACCCGCATTCTCAGATCAAGTTGCGAAGGTCGCGCTCGCCGCGGCCTTCGCATCGTCTTGACCGCGATTAGAGCAGTACTCTAGAGTGATACTCTAGGAGGCGCGATGACGACGAGCGTGCGTGACGACCTGTTGGCGGCGGGGCTGTTCGTGTTCGACCGCGTCGGCTTCGAGGC
The DNA here is from genome assembly GCF_042257955.1 of Bradyrhizobium sp. B025. Classification (NCBI taxonomy): domain Bacteria; kingdom Pseudomonadati; phylum Pseudomonadota; class Alphaproteobacteria; order Hyphomicrobiales; family Nitrobacteraceae; genus Bradyrhizobium; species Bradyrhizobium sp. B025. Next base: position 3,866,394 of record NZ_CP170150.1, read on the forward strand.
TGCGACAGTGGCTGCGATCCGCGCCAAGGCGCGCGCCTCCAACGGCAGCTTCTTTCATGCCTTCGGGTCGAAGAAGGAGCTGGCCGGCGCGCTGTTCCTGGAGGTGCTGCGGCATTATCACGCCGCGGTGCTGGCCGCGCTCGATCCCGTGCCCGACGCCGAACAGGGCATCGATCGCCTGATCCGGGCGCATCTCGACTGGGTCGTCTCGAGCCGGCGCGAGGCCCGCTATCTCTTCGAGATCTCGCGCAGCGAATGGGGCGAGGACGTCCGCGACGCCCAGCGCGCACAGAATGCGCGCCTTGCCGAAGGCATCGAACGCTGGCGCGCGCCTCTGGTTGCCGGCGGCGAGCTCCTGCCGATGACGCCGGTGACGTTCATCAGCCAGCTCATCGGCCCGGCGCAGATCTTCTGCCGCGCCTTCCTGTCGGGCCGCGATCGTGCCGATCCGCGGAGCGAGGCCGACACGCTGATCGCCTGCGCCATCCGCGCGCTGCGGCCGCCCGATCGCATCAACAAACAATAAGGAGAGATGCCATGCAAGCCGAAGCGGATCCGGAATTTGCGGCCGTAGCCGAGCGCATCCATGCCAATGTCGGCCGCCAAGGCTTTATGAACCTCGTCGGTGCCGAGCTCTCGGAATTGTCGCGCGGCACCTGCACGATCGCGGTGGAGCGCCGGCCGGAACTGCTCCAGCAGCACGGCTTTTTCCACGGCGGCGTCACCGCCTTTTTGGTCGACAACGCCACGACGATCGCGACCGCCACTTCGCGCGGCCAGCCGGCGCTGACGGCGGAATACAAGCTCAATTTGTTGTCGCCCGCTGTCGGCGAGAAGCTGATCTGCCGGGCAAGGGTGATCAAGCCAGGACGCCAGGTCTCGGTGGTGGCGGCCGACGTGTTCTGTGTCAGCGACGGAGTCGAGAAGCACACGGCAACGGCGCTCGCTTCGATCGCGATGCTGAGCGAGGACGTCGCCGCCAAAACGAAAAGCCCGGCCGCTTGAAGCGACCGGGCTTTTGATTTGTCTTCGTCATTCCGGGACAGCGCATCGGCGCTGGACCCGGAATCTCGAGATTCCGGGTCTGGTCCTTCGGACCATCCCGGAATGACGACGTTGGAGTTACTTCTCGGTCTCTTCCGCAGCCGGGGCCGGCTCGACGTCGTCGTGCTGGGCTTCCGGATCGAAGAATTCGCCGGCGGCGGCGATCGCCTCGGCGGCCGCATCGCGGTCCTCGTTGCGGGTCGAGATGTCCTCGCCGCGGTTGATGCGCTCGGCCTCGTCCTGGCTGCGCGCAACCGTGACGGTGATCTCGACCTCGACCTCGGGGTGAACGGCGACGGTGATGGTGTGCTTGCCGATGGTCTTGATCGGTGCGTCGAGCTGGATCTGCGGGCGAGCGAGCGAGATGCCGTCGGCTTCGAACGCGACGACGATGTCACGCACGTTGACCGAGCCGAACAGCTGGCCGGCTTCCGAGGCCTGGCGGATCACGATGATGTTCTTGCCCTGGATCTTCTCGGCGACCTTGGACGCCTCGGCCTTGGACGCGAGGTTGCGGGCCTCGAGGTCGGCCTTCATGCCGTCGTACTTGGCGCGGTTGTCGGCGGTGGCGCGCAGCGCCTTGCCGCGCTTGAGCAGGAAATTACGGGCGTAGCCGTCGCGAACCTTCACGACTTCGCCCATCTGGCCGAGCTTGTTCACGCGTTCCAGCAAAATGACTTCCATATTCGTTCTCCTTTGAAGTGCTCTGTGAGTTCTGGGTTTCAGGGGTGGACTTAAGGGGTCGGGAGCGGCGGCGGCTGGCGGCTGCGCAGGAAGCGCTCGCGGAAGCCGAACACGGCGTCCGCAAGGCCCAGGATCACCATCGCGATGACAGGCCATCCGAACACGACGACGACGGCGTAGGTCGAGCCGAGCCAGAACGTGCGGCTCTTCAGCGCGAGCGTCAGCGTATGCAGCACGGCAAAGCCGGTCAGCGCATAGCCCATCATCAGCGCCGCCGTGGTGATCTGCGCGACGATCGCCAGCAGCCCGCCGGTGAAGCAGAAAGCGAGCGCGATGCAGAGCGCCACGAGCGTCATCGGCGGCAGCTCGGCCGTCATCAGATCCGGCCAGGGGCGGCGCAGCCGGCCCGACGTCGCCGTCACCCTGGCGCTGAGCCAGAGGTTGAGGGTCAGCGTCATCATGGCGACGATGGTGGCGGCGGCCGGCGCGATGCGCACCAGTGCGTCGACGAACTGGTCGGCTTCGCCGGAGGCTTGCGGATCGGTGGCGCGGAGGATGCGCATCAGGCCGCGCCGCAGCGTGCCGATGATGGTGTCGGCGTCGGTGCCGAGCGTGAGCAGGGCGGCGATCGTGGTCAGCGCGGCGAAGCCGGCGATCCACAGCAGGATACGGCCGACCGGGTACCACTCGAGCTCAGGCCCTGCCGCCGGCTCGGTCGCGGCGTCCGGCGTGACATGTCCCACCTGCCGGCTGAGCAGGACGAGATGGCCGAGCCACCACGCCGGCAGCGCGACGGTGACGGCGAACGCGATGCAGTAGGGCAGGCCGAACAGGGCGCCGAGGCCGATCGCAGCGGCGATGCCGCCAAGGCTCGCGCAAAGCGGTCCCCAGCCGATCGCGGCGACCGTCAGCGGCAGTGGTGCGAGATAGAACAGGACGAGCGAGATCAGCGCGCCCGAAACGATCGAGGCGAACATCAGGGCCGACGCAGCGCCGGCGATCAGGGCTATCAGTCCAAAGGCCATCATCAGCTGTCCCGCTCCTTCCGAGCGGTTAGAGGCATCTCGCCCCAACCATCGGCGACCGGACGACCCGGAAGCCTTATGAAACTTCGAGAGTGCGGCCGGCGGCGATGTCGCCGCCGGCCGAATTCGTCTTAGCGAATGACGTAGGGCAGCAGGCCCAGGAAGCGCGCGCGCTTGATGGCGCGGGCGAGCTCACGCTGCTTCTTCGCGGACACTGCGGTGATGCGGCTCGGCACGATCTTGCCGCGCTCGGAGACGTAACGCATCAGCAGCTTGGAGTCCTTGTAGTCGATCTTCGGAGCATTGGCGCCCGTGAACGGGCAGCTCTTGCGACGACGGAAAAACGGACGGCGTGCACCAGCTTCAGCCATTGATCTTACTCCCCATCCGTCGTGGTTTCAGCTTCTTCGCGCGGACGGCGCGGGCCGCGATCACCGCGGAAGCCACCACCGTCACGATCGCCGCCACGGAAACCACCCTCGCGGTCGCCACGGAAGCCGCCTTCACGCTCGCCGCGGAAGCCGCCGCCACGATCGTCACGTTCGCGATCGCGATCAGCCTTGCGCATCATCGCGGACGGGCCTTCCTCGAGCTCCTCGACGCGGACGCTGAGATAGCGGATCACGTCTTCGCTGATGCGCTCCTGGCGCTCGATCTCGGCGATCGCCGCGGACGGCGCGTCGATGTTGAGCAGCACGAAGTGCGCCTTGCGGTTCTTGTTCATGCGGTAGGTGAGGGAGCGAACGCCCCAGTTCTCGGTCTTGGTGACCTTGCCGCCGAGACCCTCGACGATACCGGTCATCTGCGCAGTCAGCTCTTCGACCTGCTGCGGGCTCGCGTCTTGGCGCGCGAGAAAAACATGCTCATAGAGAGCCATGGAAGTCCTTTCCTCATGTTGGCGCATCGCCCGGCGTCAAGCCCTTAAGAGGCCTTCGGAAAGGACTCTGGGATTAAGCTCAGAAGGCGGAAACACGGGACGACGGGCCGACTGGCCCTGCCACACCAAAATCACGAATGATTTGTTGAGACCGTCCGTTCAGCTCCCGGCCGGGGTCTGCGGATGCGCGCCTTATACGGATTTTGGCCGGCTTTGCAAGGTTGGAGGGCCAGGTTTCGCCCCTGGCGCCCGGGCTGGGGGCCCTCGGCTTGATTTATTTGTTTGTATAGCATACAAATAAATCAACGGGAGGATCCCATGGCAGACAAATCTGCCCGCGCCCCATCCGAGCCGGCCGCCGGCGACCCCAAGCATGCGGCGCGCGCCACACGCTCGGCCGGTCGCAAAATGCGCTCGTTGCTGCTGGATGCGGCCAGCCCGCTGTTCCGGGAGCGGGGATTGTCGGGCGCCTCGATCACCGACATCGCGGCCGCCGCGGACGCATTTCCGAGCCAGATCACCTACTATTTCCGCACCAAGGAGGCGCTGTTCGTCGAATGCGCCTGCCGCGAGCTCCTGTACGTCGCCCGCGCGACCGAGCAGGCTGCGCTGAAGGCGCGCACGCCGCGGGACTACACCCACGCGCTGGCCGAGACGGTGACGGCGAGCGATTCGGTGGCCTTCTTCGCCGAGGCGTTGACGTTGACGCGGCGTCGCCCGGATCTCGCGCCGCTGGTCGAGCGCACCATCGAGCGTCTGCACGCCGAGGGCGCACGCGCCTATGCGAGCCAGGTCGAGCGCCACGGCTGGCGTTCCCTGCGCGCGCCCGACGAGAGCTCGCGGCGGTTCTGGGCCGTCGCCATCGGCGTCATCCTCGAAGGCTATGCCATGGGGCGCTCGCCGGATGAGCTCTGCGCCGAGATGCTGCGCGTGCTGGGCGAGCAGGCGAAATCTGCCGGCGACGCCGCGCGCCTGCGCCTCGTCGACGACCGCGACGCATCGACCACTTCGGATGAGGAGAGCTAGGCCATGACCGCACTTCGCATGCGTGCCCGCGATTTCCTGACCGAGGATCAGCTCGTCGACGTGCGCCAGCGCGTAACGTGGAAGGGTGTCGCACTGATCGCGCATGCCTGGGCGCTGATTGCCGGTGCCATCGCCCTCGTCGCATGGTGGCCGAATCCGCTGACGTACATTTTCGCTGTCGCCGTCATCGGCTCGCGCCAGCTGGGCCTGTCGATCCTCATGCACGACGGCGCGCATGGTTGTCTCTCCGCCGATGAGAACACCAATTTGACGCTGAGCCAGTGGTTCTGCGCCTATCCCGTTTTTGCCGAGACGCGCGCCTATCGCCGCTATCACTTGCAGCACCACGCGCGCACCCAGCAGGAGGACGATCCCGATCTTGTGCTGTCGGCGCCATTTCCGATCACGCAGCTGAGCTATCGCCGCAAGTTCATTCGCGACATCACCGGGCAGACCGGCTACCAGCAGCGCAAGGCGCAGCTGCTCAACGCACTCGGCCCGCAGGACTGGCCGTGGCGGCAGCGCGCTGCGCATTTCTGGGAGAAGCTCGGCCCGCAATGCGTTTTCAACGCCATCCTGCTTGCAGGGCTTGCGGCGGCCGGTGTGTGGTGGGCTTACCCGCTGCTATGGCTGGTGCCGCTGCTCACCTGGATGATGGTCATCACCCGCATCCGCAACATCGCCGAGCATGCCGTCGTCCCCGACAGCAGCGATCCCCTGCGCAACACCCGCACCACGCATGCCAATTTTCTCGAGCGCCTGTTCATCGCGCCGTATTACGTGAACTATCACCTCGAGCATCATCTCTTGTTCTACGTGCCCTGCTACAATCTGCCCAAGGTCCATCGCCTGCTGAGCGAGAGTCGTCATGCCGGCCGCATGGAAGTGCAGCCGAACTACGCCGCCGTGCTGCGGCTCGCCACCGCCAAGCCGAACCGCGACGACCGGCCGGGGCAATTGGTCAGCAGCGCGCGCCGCGCGCGGGCTGGCGCCGAGGTCGGCGCGGATCAGAAGGCGGGTGGTTTTTAAGGGGCGCATCCCCAGTTGAATGCCGGTCGACGTTCCCATCTTGGCTTGACATTGCAGGCCCGGACGGTGTCTACGGCCCCCTTTGAGGCACGATCCGGAACCATGGCCCAAGGCCGCGCGTAATCGGCTGCCGGTTCTCGCAGGGATCGTGCTCGACAAGCAGGGAGCGCCGATGACGGCAGCATTCACATTTCCGGGGCAGGGGTCCCAGGCGGTTGGCATGGGCAAGGCGCTGGCCGACGCCTTCCCGGTGGCGCGCGCCGTGTTCGACGAGGTCGATGCAGCGCTTGGGGAGAAGCTGACGGCCACCATCTGGGATGGGCCGGCCGAAACCCTCCAGCTCACCGAAAACGCCCAGCCGGCGCTGATGGCCGTTTCTGTTGCGACCCTGCGGGTGCTTGAGGCTGAAGCCGGTTTTTCCGTAGGGCGGGACGCGGCCTTTGTCGCCGGCCACTCGCTTGGTGAATATTCGGCGCTGGCCGCGGCCGGCAGCCTGACGGTTTTCGATACCGCGCGGCTGCTTCGCACCCGCGGTCTCGCAATGCAAAAAGCCGTGCCGGTCGGCGCCGGTGCGATGGCCGCTCTGCTGGGCCTCGATTACGAGGCCGCCATGGAGGTCGCCAATGAGGCGGCTCAGGGGCAGGTCTGCCAGGCCGCCAACGACAATGGCGGCGGGCAGGTGGTCGTCTCCGGCGACAAGGCAGCGGTCGATCGCGCCGTCGAGATCGCCAAGACCAAGGGCGCCAAGCGCGCGATGCTGCTGCCGGTGTCCGCACCGTTCCATTGCAAGCTGATGCAACCGGCTGCCGACGCGATGGCGGAGGCGCTGGCCAAGGTCACGATCAAGGCTCCGGCAGCTCCGCTGGTGTCGAACGTGCTGGCAACCGCCATCACCGATCCCGATGAGATCCGCCGCCGTCTGGTCGAGCAGGTCACCGGAACGGTGCGCTGGCGCGAGTCGGTTGCCTATATGGCCGGGCAGGGCGTGACCCGTTTCTTCGAGATCGGCGCCGGCAAGGTGCTGACGGGTCTCGTCAAGCGTATCGCCGACGGCGCCGTCGGTGTCGCGGTGGGCGGACCGAACGACATTGCGGCCGCCAAGGATGCGCTGGCCGCTGCGAAGCAGGCCTGAAGCGCGATGAATCGTCATCGCGCTTTGGTTCTTTAGTTTGCGCACGATCTTGCCGGAAAACCGCTGCGCACGTTTCCGGATCGTGCTTTGAAGGAGTTATCCATGTTCGATCTGACTGGCAAAAAGGCGCTCGTCACCGGCGCGACCGGCGGTATCGGCGGCGCAATCGCGCAGGCGCTGCACGCGCAGGGCGCCACGGTCGCGATATCAGGAACGCGGAAGGAAGTGCTGGATGAGCTTGCCGGCAAGCTCGGCGAGCGCACCTTCGTGCTGCCCTGCAATCTCTCCAAGGCCGACGAGGTCGAGGCGCTGGTGCCTGCGGCGGAAGCCGCGATGGGCCAGGTCGACATCCTCGTCGCCAATGCCGGCATCACGCGCGACAATCTCTTCGTCCAGCTCCGCGACGAGGACTGGGACGAGGTCATCAACGTCAATTTGACCTCGACCTTCCGCCTGGCGCGCGCCGCCACCAAATTGATGATGCGCAAGCGCTTCGGCCGCATCATCGCCATCACCTCTGTGGTCGGCGTCACCGGCAATCCCGGGCAGGGCAACTACACGGCATCGAAGGCAGGCTTGATCGGCATGATCAAGACGCTGGGTGCCGAATACGCCAAGCGCGGCGTCACCGCCAACTGCATCGCGCCCGGCTTCATCAAGACGCCGATGACGGACGCGCTCAATGACAAGCAGCGCGAGACGATTCTGACCAAGGTTCCGGCGGCCCGGCTGGGGACGCCCGAGGACATCGCGGCGGCCGCCGTCTACCTGAGTTCAAACGAAGCGGCCTACGTCACCGGGCAAACCATCCATGTCAACGGCGGCATGGCCATGATCTGAAGTCCTCGTTCCGTGCCGCCCACATGGCGGTGCGGGATGCGGCAAACGGCCGTTTCCGATGCGAAATGAGGCTTGTAGTCAAGGCAGTTGAAGTATGGTAACCGGACCTTCAACGGATGGGCAAAGAACGCCATTGCAGGTTTTTGAAACCCTGTATATTGGCGATGCGGAGCCTTGGCCGTCGTTCGCCGGGCCCTGCATCGGTTAGGATGGGGCCAAATCAAAGTTCGTAAGCGAAGGCAGTCAACGACCACGACGGCTCGTATCGTCCCGGGGGGTCGGGTCTACAGGGAACAACACGAGGTTATGCAATGAGTGACATTGGCGAGCGGGTTAAGAAGATCGTGGTCGAACACCTTGGTGTTGAACCCGAGAAGGTTGTCGACGCTGCGAGCTTCATCGACGACCTCGGCGCCGACAGTCTGGACACCGTCGAGCTGGTGATGGCGTTCGAAGAAGAATTCGGTTGCGAGATTCCGGACGACGCCGCGGAGACGATTCTCACCGTCGGCGACGCCACGAAGTTTCTCGAGAAGAACGCGAAGAGCTAAGGCTCTTCAATTTTCGCGGGGACAACATTGAAACCGGACGGGCCGCTTCGCAGCGGTCAGCCGGTTTCTTGTTATTGGCCGTGAATCTTTCGATGCGGAGTTTGCGGATATGAGGCGGGTTGTCGTCACGGGTCTCGGCATGGTCTCGCCACTCGGCTGTGGCGTCGAGCCGACCTGGAAACGCATCCTCAACGGCGAAAGCGGTGCGCGCAGGATCGAGAGCTTCGATGTCTCCGATCTTCAGACTAAGATCGCCTGCACGGTGGTGCGCGGCGACGGGTCGAACGACACCTTCAATCCCGACAAGTGGATGGAGCCGAAGGACCAGCGCAAGGTCGACGACTTCATCATCTTCGGCATGGCCGCAGCCGGCCAGGCGCTCGACGATGCCAACTGGCATCCCGAAACCGAAGAGGACAAGTGTGCGACCGGCACCATGATCGGGTCCGGCATCGGCGGCCTTAACGGCATCGCGGAAACCGCCATCCTGCTGAAGGAGCGCGGACCGCGCCGGGTGTCGCCGTTCTTCATTCCAGGCCGCCTGATCAATCTCGCCTCCGGCTACGTCTCGATCGCGCACGGGCTGAAGGGGCCGAACCATTCGGTGGTCACGGCCTGCTCGACCGGCGCGCATGCGGTCGGCGATGCCGCCCGCCTGATCGCGCTGGGCGATGCCGACGTCATGGTCGCCGGCGGCGCTGAGTCGCCGATCAGCCGCATCGGCATTGCCGGCTTCAACGCCGCGCGCGCGCTCTCGACCGGTTTCAACGACACACCCGAGAAGGCCTCACGTCCCTACGACAAGGATCGCGACGGCTTCGTGATGGGCGAGGGCGCCGGCGTCCTCGTCCTGGAAGAACTCGAGCACGCGAGGCGGCGCGGCGCCAAGATCTATGCCGAGGTGATCGGATATGGTCTGTCGGGCGACGCCTATCACATCACGTCGCCGTCGCCCGACGGCGATGGCGGCTTCCGCAGCATGCAGGCCGCGCTCAAGCGCGCCGGCCTCACGGCGTCCGATCTCGACTACATCAACGCGCACGGCACCTCGACGCCGCTCGGTGACGAGATCGAGCTCGGCGCGGTCGAGCGTCTGCTCGGCAATGCCGCCTCCAAGGTCGCGATGTCCTCGACCAAATCGTCGACCGGCCATCTGCTCGGCGCGGCCGGTGCGATCGAGGCGATCTTCGCCATTCTCGCGATTCGCGATAATGTCGTGCCGCCGACTATCAACCTCGACAATCCGTCGGTCGAAACTGCGATCGATCTCGTGCCGCACACGGCGAAGAAGCGAGAGGTCAACGTCGCGTTGTCGAATTCTTTCGGTTTTGGCGGTACCAATGCGTCGGTGATCGTCCGCCGTTTGGCCAATTAGTTTGCGTTTGAAACGAATCCACCGTTTTGCCGTATTCGGCGATAGTCATGGTAGTGGGCGCGTGCATTTGGCAGGGCAAACGGTTGTCAGGCCGCGATTGAACCGGCAGGATTCAGGTTGCTTCGATGAGTGAAAGGCCGCCCATTTCGCCCCGGAGTCCGCGGGCAGCGCTCGAGCCCGAGCAGGTCCCGCCGCCGCCGAAGCGATCGGACCGCGCGCGCAATCCCTTCGTGATCGTCGGCAACGCCATCATCACGCTTCTCTTGATCTCCATGATCGGGGCGGGCGCCGTCTATTACTACGGCCGGCAGGTGCTCGAAGCGCCGGGTCCGCTCAAGGAAGACAAGATCGTCAACATCCCGCAGCGCGCCGGCAAGCGCGACATCGCCGAGACGCTGAACCGGGAAGGCGTGACCGACGTCAACCCGTGGGTGTTCATCGCAAGCGTGGCCGCGCTGAAGGCGAGCTCGGACCTCAAGCCCGGCGAGTATTCGTTCCAGAAGAACGCATCCCTGCGCGACGTCATCGCCACCATCGTCGAGGGCAAGGTGGTGCAGCATGCCGTCACGATTCCGGAAGGCCTGACCTCCGAGCAGATCGTGGCACGGCTCTCCGACAACGATATCTTCACCGGCAGCGTGCGCGAGCTGCCGCGCGAGGGCACGCTCTTGCCCGAGACCTACAAGTTCCCGCGCGGCACCACGCGCGAGCAGGTGATCCAGCGCATGCAGCAGGCGCACAAGCGCGTGCTGACCGAGATCTGGGAGCGTCGCAGCCAGGACATTCCGGTCAAGACTCCGGAGCAGCTGGTGACGCTGGCCTCGATCGTCGAGAAGGAGACCGGCAAGCCGGACGAGCGCAGCCGCGTTGCCGCCGTGTTCGTCAATCGCCTGAAGCAGAAGATCAAGCTCCAGTCCGATCCGACCATCATCTATGGCCTCGTCGGCGGCAAGGGCACCCTGGGCCGCCCGATCAAGCGCAGCGAGATCACGCAGCCCTCGCCCTACAACACCTATGTGATCGAAGGCCTGCCGCCGGGCCCGATCTCCAATCCCGGCCGCGCCTCGCTCGAAGCCGCCGCCAACCCGGCCCGCACCCGCGACCTCTATTTCGTCGCCGACGGCACCGGCGGGCATGCCTTCACCGAGACCTACGACGCGCACCAGAAAAACGTCGCCAAGCTGCGCGCGATGGAGAAGCAGATCCAGAACGACACGGTCGAGCCGGCCGAGGACGCGCAGCCGCCGGCGGCGGCAGCGCCCGGCGCTGCCGACACGCCGACCGCGACCACGCCGGCACGGCCGAACCAGCAGAAGAAGCCGCCGGCTGCTCCTCGCCCCGCTGGTCCCGCCCCTGCCCGGCAGGGCGCGGTGCAGCCCTCGTCGCCGGTGATCCAGCGCTAGGCCCGCGCAGACCTGCCTACGGGACTTTGCGGATTCCACTTTCCGGCAAAATAGTCTTAAGATTCGCGTGCCTTGATGGCCTCGCGAATCCTGTGTTTCTGGAGAATTTGACCTGATGGCGCTGTCGTCCATGACCGGCTTTGCCCGAAGCCACGGCGCTAGCGGGCCGTACACGTTCGAATGGGAATTGAAGTCGGTCAACGCCAAGGGCTTTGACCTCAGGGTGCGGCTGCCGCAGGGGTTCGACGAGCTCGAGGCCCACGCCAAGAAGCGCGCCGGCGAGCTTTTGTCGCGCGGCACCGTCTACGCCAATCTCAACGTCAAGCGCGCCAATGCCGCCGCCTCCGTCCGTGTCAACGAGGACGTGCTCAACGCCGTCCTGAAGGCCGCCTCGATGATCGCCGGAAAGGTCGATGCGGTGGCACCGAGCGTCGACGGCCTGCTCGCCATTAAGGGCGTCGTCGAGGTCGCCGAGCCCGAGGGCGACGAGGAGGAGGACAAGGCGGCGCGCGCCGCGGCAGCGGAGGCCTTCGACAAGGCGCTCGCCGATCTCGTCGAGATGCGCAAGCGCGAGGGGACCTCGCTCGGGCAGATCCTGACCCAGCGGGTGGACGAGGTCGAGCAACTGGCGAAGAAGGCCGAAGCCGCACCCGGCCGCAAGCCGGAGGCGATCAAGGCCAGGCTCGCCGAGCAGATCGCAACGCTGCTCGACACCTCCGACCGTTTCGATCCCGACCGCCTGATGCAGGAGGCGATCCTGATCGCGACCAGGGCCGACATCCGCGAGGAGCTCGACCGTATCGCCTCGCATATCGCGCAGGCGCGCGAGCTGATCGGCAAGGGCGGCCCGATCGGGCGCAAGCTCGACTTCCTGGCGCAGGAGTTTCACCGCGAGGTCAATACCTGCTGCTCGAAGTCGAACGACATCGAGCTGACCAATACGGGGCTCGCCATGAAAAACGTGGTCGAGCAATTTCGCGAGCAGGTCCAGAATCTGGAGTGATCGATGACGACGGGCGGTCACGGAACTGACGGTGTCGAGCGGCGTGGATTGATGTTCGTGCTGTCCTCGCCGTCGGGCGCAGGCAAAACGACGCTGTCGCGCTTGTTGATCGAGCGGATGCCGGGCCTGCGAATGTCAGTCTCGGCGACCACGCGGCCGATGCGGCCCGGCGAGGTCGACGGCCGCGACTATCTGTTCGTCGACAAGCCCCGCTTCGAGGCGATGGTGAGGGACGACGAGCTGCTGGAATGGGCGACCGTGTTCGACAACCGCTACGGCACGCCGCGCGCGCCGGTCGAGGCGGCGCTGTCGGCCGGGCAGGACGTGCTGTTCGATATCGACTGGCAGGGCACGCAGCAGCTGCGCGAGAAGGCGCGTGCCGACGTCGTCAGCGTGTTCATCCTGCCGCCGTCAGCCGGCGATCTCGAGAAGCGGCTGCATTCGCGCGCGCAGGATTCCGACGAGGTGATCCGCAAGCGCATGAGCCGCGCCAGCCACGAGATGAGCCACTGGGCCGAGTACGACTACATCGTGATCAACCACGACGTCGACGAAGCCTTTGCCGAGGTGCAATCGATCCTGAAGGCCGAGCGCCTCAAGCGCGAGCGGCGGATTGGCCTCGTTGGTTTCGTGCGAGGTTTGCAAGGCCAGCTGCAGGGTTAGAGCCAGGGCCAGGCTGCCTCAGCCGCGGCCCTTCCTGCGCCAGCCGTTCCAGCATCGCGGTGATGATGTCGACGTCGACCGCATCCTCATCGCGACCAGCCGGCTTTTCATCGCTGTCGGCCCGGTCCGCGGCTAACCGGGGTGAACTGGCCTCGATCTCGAATTCCCTGTCGAATACCGCGATCTCGGGCTCGCCGGATTCCGCGACTTCGACGATGCCAGCCGGCTCGTGCGCTTCGATCACATCGATCTCGCGGTCGATCGCGGCGAGCTGTGCCGCCTGCGGGCGTGCGGCATCGAAGTCGATCGGGCGCGGCGGCTGCGCGCGCGGCGTGACGGCCGGCATCGCCTTGAGCCAGGGCGCGCGGCTCTCGTCCTGGTCCTGCGGCTCCCAATCGTCCCAATTCACGCGGCGGTGGTCGCTCGCCTTGACGCGGGAGCGCGCACCGGCGAGGCGGTAGATGACGCTGGCGAGGATGCCGGCGATCGCCAAAGCGCCGCCGATCACGAGCAGGAGCATCTGGAGCGAGCCGGTCGGCTTGTCGGCGGGAATTTCGGCCGCGGCGAGCGCCACCGGGGCGTTGGCCTTTGCCGGCGTCGCGCCCGGCTGCGTTGCGGGTGCGGGAGCAGCGGAACTCGCGGAAGCATCGGGCCAGCGCGCGGCAACGGCGGGCTGCTGCGCGTTGTTGTCGGCGATGGCGCCCGGCGGCTGTTGCATGACCTGTGGCGCGCTCGTTGCGGCCGGCGCAGGCGCGGTCATGTTCGGCGAGCCCGGCGCGGCACCAGTCTGCGGTGCAATGTATTCCGCGCGCGCATTCTGCACCGACGGCGGCGCTGCTGAATCTGCGTTTGGCGTGTCGGCCGTCGCTTGCGCGCTCGGCGTCGCCTTGCCGCCTTCGGCACGCAGGTACCAGCACTGCCGCTTGGTCGCGCGATCGAGGCGATAGTGCCAGTGCTGTCCCTGCGGCGCGGTGCTTTTCGGCGAGGTGAGGCAGTCGGCGGCCGCATTGGCCGTGCTCGGCGCGTTCTGCGACACCGCAGCGAGGGGGGCGCCGGCAATGATACTGCCAACAAGCGCTGATATGAATTTCGCGGTGCGGTTGCCCATCCTGGTCTCCCGGTTACGCATGACGCAACTCTTAACCTTCCCTTTCTCTTCAAAGAGTTGGGTGGCAATGAGCCGCAAATCCGGAGAGGATGTGGCTTGAATCGGGCCTGCGCGGCGATCGTTCCGCCGCGAAATCAGGCATTTTCGACCATTATTGTTTGGTCGAGGTCCATGTTCCCGAGCAGCCGTCGGAGCGGCGGAAGGTTCCGGAACCGCTGCGCCCCGAAAGGCGGCCGGCGCCCGTGAAGGTCACGCCATTGCCCGCGCCGGAGGTATGAACCGCGCCGCTCGCGCTGACGCTGCCGCTGACGCCCTCGCCGATGACCCGGCCCGAGCTCACGACCACCGCGCCGGAGGTCGAACCGCCGCAGCCGACGCTGAGGACGACCCAGGCGCCGTCGAAACCGCCGCCACCACCGCCGCCGCTTCTCCGCGGCGCCGAGCGTTCCTCGGCCGCCGGCTTGCTCCGGCGCGCGGAGGGCGCGGGCTCGGCCGAGCGGCCTGAAGAAGGATCCTGGCGCGAGCCGGACAGCGATTTCTCGTCATTGCCGATCGAGCCACCGGCGCTGCCGGATTGCGCGAAGGCGGACGACGAGGCGAGGGCGAGGAGGGAGGCGAGAGCGAACGTGCGGGCAGTGGCGTTGGGCATGGGCAAATAATCCAAAATGAAAATCGTATCAGCGGCCGGAGCCGTCGGCGCAGACGGATCCGATAATGCGGCAAGCCTTGCCAGCCTTGCCGCATTCGTCAAGCGCGGCATCCCTGGCGCGCTGGACGCCCTCGCGCTGGACCAGCGACCAGGATTTGTCGGAGATCGCGAAGACGCCGCAGCCCTTGCCATAGAAGGAAAGCTCGATCGGACATTTGGCGCCGGCGCAGTTGCCGCGCGCATCCGCGACCGCCGCGCGCCGCGAGGCGTGGTTCCACGACATGCCCCATTTGCTGCCGTCGGGGCCGTAAACGATCGAGCCCCATGGCTTCAGATCGTCCATCTTGCGCATCCGCAGCAGCAGGCCTTCGGTCGCCTCTCCGGTCGGCGCCATGGATATCCGCTGCTGAAGCTTCGTGATGGAGCGAGTAAGGCCGTCGGGTGTGTCAGGATCGAAATTGAGCTCGTAGAGCCGTTCGCTGAGTTCGCTGAGCAATGCGGCATCGCGTAGGGGGACGCGGTCAGGATCGGCGCGCAGGCGATCCGCCGGCAGCGGATCGGGCTGCATCGCCGCGACCTGCGGCGGTGCCGTCTGCGTCGGCGGCACGAAATAGAAGGTGCCGTCGATCGGCGAGGACGACACCCAGGGCTGCTGCGCGCCCGATGTGGCGCGCTTCACGGCGAGGCCGACCTGGTTGAAGGTCTGGAATACGTCGAGACCTGCGGTCCGGATCGTCGTCGCCAGCGCCTTGGTGTAGGGGCTATGGCCGTCGCTGCCGTCCTGGGCGACGTTGCCGGGTTGCGTCGCATAGGAGATCAGCGTGCCCTCGGGTGCGCGCATTTGCGCAAGGCCGCCGTCGGAGGAACGCAAGCCGCGCGAGCCGAACGGGTTGTTGCGGCAGGCGTCGAGGATGACAAGGTTGAGCCGCGTGCCGGACCCCTGCATCTGGCGCAGCACGAGATTGACGTCGGTCATCTGGAAGTCGACGTCGGCCTCGCGCGTCGGATTGGCGCCGACCGGCACGAGATAGTTGGAGCCGGCGACCTGGACACCGTGGCCGGCATAGTAGAACAGCGCGACGTCGGCGCCTTGCACCTGCCGGCCGAAGCTCTGCACCGCGATGTCCATCGCGCCCTTGTCGAGATCGAGCTGGGCGCGGCCGCCGACCAGTGTGAAGCCGAGCGTGCCGAGCGTCTCCGCCATCAGGCTGGCGTCCTTGGACGGGTTGTCGAGCGGCGTGATGTTCTTGTAGGCGGAGTTGCCGACGACGAGCGCGATGCGCTTATCGGCGGATGCAGGCGTTGCCGCGGCGACGAGCAGCGCTGTGGCGAGTGCCGCCAGCCCCACAACGCGATTGAAAATCCTCGCGCGCATAAAAATTCCCCAAAGCAATGGCGCCAATGTACCAGCTAGGTGCGCGGGCGAAAAGCGGTGCGACATTCTGTGCGGCCACGGGCCCGTCCGCATCGTGCCGGGAAAGAGGCGCGGCTGTGCGTTCCCGCGGCAGGTCTTGCCCGAGCCTTGCTTCCGTTCGCCGCCCGATGGAGGCCAAAGGGCGCAGGGAAGGCCGGGCGCCGGCGGCACCCGCACGTCCGTGCGCGATAGAAGTGCACACGGTTTGGACCACAGGTGATGCCGGTCGCCCGGCCTTCCCTGCGCGGATGGTTTTAACGGTGTCCTTCGTGCTCTCCCCGGGGAGCGATGCACTATTGCCCCCGTCGCCCTGCCGATCGCTGATACGCGCGCCCGGTCGGGCCGCCACATCACCGCAGGACTTGACGCACAGACCCCGGGCGTCAGGACCACGCGACTTCTCCGTCCGCGGACGGCCACGCCTGGTCATGCGCGTCATTCCGGGGCGCCCTGGAAGGGCGAGCCCGGAATCCATCGCACGGCAGAACGCGTAGCCCGATGGATTCCGGGCCTGCTTGCTGCGCGCGCATCCCGGAATGACGGAGCGGGAGGTGATTTCCTGGAAATTGCGAAGCCTATTTCCAGACGCGCGCCAATTTCAGCGCCAGCAGCCCCAGCGCGGCGCTGATGAGGCCCACCAACGCGTAGGATTGCGCGAAGACGCCGGTCTGAACAAAGACTTGCGCCGCGATAGCGAAGCAAACAGCCGCGAGC
Organism: Bradyrhizobium sp. B025; assembly: GCF_042257955.1. NCBI lineage: Bacteria > Pseudomonadati > Pseudomonadota > Alphaproteobacteria > Hyphomicrobiales > Nitrobacteraceae > Bradyrhizobium > Bradyrhizobium sp. B025. The sequence continues at coordinate 3,882,931 of NZ_CP170150.1, forward strand.
AGCAGGCAAGCGCAGCCGACGATGATCGACAGATAGCGTATCGCGACTGCGACTGGCCTTGCGGGCGATGCGGGATCGTTCATGCGGAATGACAACAGTGCAGCCGACGGCGGGTTCCTCCGTTGCTGCGCGCGAGCATCAATCGCGTGCGCAGCAATCGACGAGCGCGCGCCAGATGCGCTGGATTTCGACCGTCCTCTGAAGCTCCAGGACGTGGTTCTCGCTCGTTGGGGAGGATGGCGTCTCAGGGCGGGGTTCGCGCGGCACGATCCAGCGTTCGGATATCGGATCGTACCACTTGCCGAGACTGACCACGTTCGTCTCTCCTCGTTTTACCCCCCGGTGTATCGCTTATCCCTTGCGCCTGTTGCTTGTGTTCTGGGTGAGATTGCCGTGCGCCGCCTGCTCGCGAATATTCTGCTTCTCGTCGTCGCGGTGGCCCTTGGTGGTGTCGACCGGGACCGACGGCGCGCTGCCGGCGCCCTTGTGGCTCTGATTTTCTTCAGGAACAGGTTGCACTGTCTTCGTCAGCGGTTTTGTCATCCGCTCTGACTCCGTCGTTGCCTTCACGAGAGACAAACGCGCCCGAGGCGCGCGACGTTCCAAGGTCAGGCCGAAGTGATCGGCCGGCGATCGGCATGATGGTGTCGCGAGGCGGAGCTTCCTGGCTTCATCGAAGGGGCAGGCATTGGGCTCGATTGGGGGCGCATTTTCCGGAACGGGGCCCGACGGTATCGCCTGCCGCCCATCACCCGAAGCGGGCTTCCTGCGACGGCCGGCGCTTCGCCGCGTGGGCACGCCAGGTATCGATCGCTCTGTTCGCGAGCATCAACTGCCGGCGTTCACCGGTTCTGAGCTGGGCTTCGATGGCGTCGAGAAGGACGTTCGCTGTCTCGTCCGGAGGGCCGAGCTCTCCGCTCTGCTCCAGGAAGCTCCAGGCGATGAAGAATGCGCTCTCGACGGTGCAGCGAATGGACATACTCTGCCAACGCGGCGTGGCCGCAGCCGTTCCGCGCGGCGGGCGAAACTTGCGTCCGGCCGCCGCGGGCGGTGTCAGTTCTTCAGCACGATGCGGCCGACGACCTTGCCGGCGCGCAATTCGTCGATCCATTTCTGGACGTCGCCCATCGGCTCCTCGCGCATCGGCGTCGGCTTGATCTTGCCGGCGCGGGCGAGTGCCATCAGCTCCTTGGCCTCCGCAAGCGTGCCGACCATGAAGCCTTCGATGGTCATGCGCTTGTAGACCCATTGCACCATGGGCAGCGTGAACTGGCCGCCCATCAGGCCGGAGACCACGATCTTGCCGCCGCGCGCGGCGACCGCGACCGCAAACGCCATCGACTTCTCGTTGCCGGCGAAATCGACGATCTCGTCAAAACCGCCTTCGGTCTCCTTGAGGATGCGCTTGATCACGTCGGGCTCGGCCGGATCGTAGGCGTTGGCTGCGCCGTTCTTCAGTGCGGTGTCGCGCGCGGCCGGCGAGAGATCGGCGACCGTGATCGGCTGCTTGAACATCGCCTGCGCGAACGACAGGCCCATCATGCCGACGCCGCCGAGGCCGATCAGCAGCAGGTTGCGCTGGCGCGGACGGTCGACCAGGCGCTTGAGCGCGCCGTAGGCGGTGACGCCGGAGCACATCAGCGTCGCGGCCTGGTTGACGGGCAGGGGATCGTAGTCGAGCAGATATTTCGCGTCGGGCACAAGCACATGGGTGGCGAAACCGCCGTCGATGGAGACGCCGAGGAAGCGCTGCTTGACGCAGAGGTTCTCGTCGCCATTGGCGCAGTCGCGGCACTGGCCGCAGCCGATCCACGGAAACACCGCCTTCTTGCTGCCGACGAGGCCGCCCGGAACGTCGGGGCCGACTTCATCGACGACGCCGGCGATCTCGTGGCCGAGCGTGAAGGGCAGCGTCATGCCGCGCGTGGTGTCGAGCTTCTTGCCGCCGCCGAGATCGGCATAGCCGTCCTGGATGTGCAGATCCGAATGGCAAAGGCCGCAGCGCTCGATGCGCACCAGCACCTCGGCGCCTTTCGGCTTTGGCGTGTCGACGATGGTCTCGCACAAGGGCGCATCGAACTTGACCAGCGACTGCCGACGCATCAACGCCATTTTCTTTCCTCCGGAATTTCTGTCTTAGCCTTCGCTGCGTATATCCGCCAATTCACGCGCCATGGCAACAAAGCCGGATATCGGAATGGTCTCGGCGCGCCGCGTCGCATCGACGCCGGCGGCCTGCGCAAGCCGCGCCGGATCGACGCCGAGCGATTTCAGGCTTTGCCGCAGCATCTTGCGGCGCTGGCCGAACGCGGCCGCCGCGACCTGCTCGAGCATTTTTCGATCGCATGGCAAGGGCTCGGCGCGCGGCACCAGGCGCACGACGGAGGAGGTGACCTTCGGCGGCGGCACGAAGGCGGACGGCGCGATGTCGAACAGGATCTTCGTCTCGCAGCGCCAGTTGGCGAGCACGCCGAGGCGGCCATAGGCTTCCTCGTCCTCGCGCGCCACGATGCGCTCGCCGACCTCGCGCTGGAACATCAGGACCATCATGTCGTACCAGGGCGGCCATGGTTCGGTGGTGAGCCAGTTGATCAGAAGCTGAGTCGCGATGTTGTAGGGCAGGTTGGCGACGATCTTTGCGCTTTCGCCATTGAGCCGCGGACGCGGGTCGAAGGTCATGGCATCGCCGTGGACGATCTCGAGCCGGCCGGGATAGCGCGCGGAAATATCTTGCAGGGCGGGGATCGCGCGCTCGTCATGCTCGATGGCGACGACGCGCCTGGCGCCGAGCGCAAGCAGCGCGCGGGTTAGTCCTCCCGGGCCCGGGCCGATCTCGACGATGGTGGAGTTGTCCAGTGGCGCCGCCGCGCGCGCGATGCGCGCGGTGAGGTTGAGATCGAGCAGGAAATTCTGGCCGAGCGATTTGCGGGCCGACAGCGCGTGCTGGCGAATGACCTCGCGCAGCGGCGGGAGGTCGTCGATCGCGCTCATCAGGTCTTGGCAGCCGCCATGCGGCTGGCGAGCTCAAGCGCTGCGATCAGGCTCGCCGGATTGGCTTTGCCGGTGCCGGCGATGTCGAAGGCGGTGCCGTGATCGGGCGAGGTACGGATGAAGGGCAGGCCGAGCGTGACGTTGACGGCGTCGTCGAAGGCGACCGTCTTGATCGGGATCAGCGCCTGGTCGTGATACATGCAGACCGCGCAGTCATAGAGGCTGCGCGCGGCCTCGTGGAACATGGTGTCGGCGGGCAGCGGCCCCCTGGCGTCGATGCCGTCGTTGCGCAATGTCTTGAGCGCAGGCGCGATGATGGTCTGCTCCTCGTGGCCGAGCGAGCCGTCCTCGCCGGCGTGCGGATTGAGTCCGGAGACCGCGATACGCGGCCGCGCGATGCCGAAGCGGGATTTCAGTTCGGTCGCGACGATGCGCACGGTCGAGACGATCAATTCGCTCGTGAGCTGGGACAGCGCATCGCGCAAGGAGACGTGGATGGTCACGGGCACCACGGCGAGCCGCGGCGACCACAGCATCATCACCGGCTGCGGCACGCGGCCGTCCTCTGCGGCGAGCTCGGCGAGGAATTCGGTGTGGCCGGGATGGCGGAAGCCCGCGCGGTAGAGCACGCTCTTGGCGATCGGATTGGTGACGACGGCGCCGGCGCGGCCGGCCCGGACATCGGCCACCGCCTGGCGGATCGAGGCGAGCGCAGCCGGCGCGCTCGAGGCGTCGGGCTGGCCGGGTTCGGCCGTGGCGCGCTCGCCGGTCGCAACCACCGGCAGGGCTTCGGTGAAGGCGGCCGCGGCTTCGTGTGCGCTCACGGAGGCGATCCGGATCTCGGCGCCGAGCGCCTTACCCAGGGTCTTGTCCAGTGTCTTGGCGCGCCGCGCGATCAGCGCCTCGTCGCCGAGCAGGTAGAAGGCGGGCAGGTTCAGCTCGCGGCGCCGGAGCCAGGCTGCGATCGTGATGTCGGGGCCGATGCCGGCAGGCTCTCCCAGGGTCAGGGCGAGGGGCTTTGCTGCGTGGTTGGCCATCAGCGGTTGCGATATTCGATCATCGCCGCCTTGCGGAGCTCGTCGAGATAGGCCTTCTGGGTCTTCTCGTACTTCTCCTGATACATCTTCTCGCGGACCTCGCGCTTCTTCGGCGTGTCGATCATGGTCGGCTTGCGCGAGCAGAGCACCACCATCTCGATGCCCGCCTTGGTCACCTCCGGCGCGGTCAGATGGCCGATCGGCGTGTCGTCGAGCACCTTGCGCAGCGCCTCGGGCAGCTCCGCGGTCGTCTTGGTGACGCTCTCGCGGATGGTGGCGTTCGGCGTCGAGCGGAACAGCGAATTGGCCTCCTCGCAGCTCGCAACGCGCGAGCGATATTGTTCGGCTTCCTTCATCCGCGTTTCCTGAAAGGCCGGAGACGAGCCGCGCGGCACGATCAGCACGATCGGCTGCATCTTGTATTCGGTGCCCTCGATCTGCAGCTTGTCGCCGGCCTGGGCCTGCACCGCCTGCGCGACGTCGCGCTCGCCGACCATCAGCTTCTCCTTGAAGCGGCCGCGCACGAGGCTGGTCCAGACCATCTCCGACTTCATGCGGGCCTTCAACGTCTCCGGGCGGACGCCCTTGACCTCGAGCGACTTGGTCAGCTGATCCGTCGTGATGCGCATGCGCTGCGCCATGCCCTCGAAGGACTGGTTGATGTCGGAGACGCCGGGATCGACGCCGTACTTCTTGCCTTCCTTCAGCTTCACCCTGTCGTCGATCAGCTCGTTGATGACCTCCTGCCGGCTAGGGGTCTTCTGCGTCGTCAGCAGGTCGAGCTTGGAGCGCTGGTCGATGTCGAAATCGGTGATCGGATCGCCGTTGACCATGACGACGATGTTCTGCGCGCGCGACGGCGTGCCGGCCAGAAACAGGGCGGCGAGGACGAGGAGGAGGCGGAACAAAGGCAAGGCAGTCGTCATGGATCTCGCTCGCATGTCAGCCGCGGTGAACCTGCGATTGGGGCAACGCGGTCGGCACTTCAAACCGTTTACTGGAGGCCGCCGGTACTGCTGGTCGTCGACGAGGTCGCCAGCGTACGCAGCCCGAACGTGAACATGTACGCATGGCTCAGCACTGGCGGCGTAGTGCCCGCCGAATAGCTATACGAAGTTACATAGTTCGCCGCCAACACGAAGCAATCGTCGACATAGCCGGCGCCGAGCACATACTGGTTGATCTTGTTGGCCTCGAGGTCCCAGCGCGCCGAGCCCGACACCACCCAGTTGGTCGCGACCTTGAGCGAGCCCGAGGTCAGGATGCCCTCGCGGCGCGTCAGATAGCCGAGTTCCGGCTGTGCCGCGTAGTTGCCGTACATCACGCTGATCGACCAGCGATCGAAGTTGGCGCGGCCTTCCGCCTCGAAACGCTGGACGTTCCAGGTCTGCTCGTCCATGCGGGAGCGGACGCTGAACGTGTAGGTGCGGTTGGGCGAGTAGGCGATGCTCGCCACGTAGTCGGAGCGAGGCTTGTCGAGACCGGAATCCAGGCCCGTGTTGATGGAGTCCTGGACCGCGTAGGAGTTCATGCCGAACAGCTGGTAGGACTGGCCGAACAGCGTCTTGACGGCGCCGCCCCTGTCGAACTGCGTGGTGGCCTGCACGCCGACATTGGCGCGGCCGCCGCCCTCGACGCGGTCATAACCGGAGAACTTGTCGACGCTGAACAGGTTCGAGGTGTCGAACACCATGCTCTGCGCGTCCTCGTTCGGCAGCTTGCCGGCATAGGTCTCGTTCGGGCGGATGATGATCTGCGCGATCGGCTCGATGGTGGTCGAGCCCCAGGGCTGAACGTTGATGAAGGGATAGCGGTATTCGAGGCCGACGGTCGGCATCAGGCGGATCGCCTGGGTGTCGCCGACCGGCAGGTAGTTCGACACGCCCGGCTGGTTCGAGACCGAGGAGTTGATCGCATCGGCACGGAGGCTGGCGAACGGCGTCCAGATCTGGCCGAGCGGGTCGGTGAAGGATTTGCGCCACTGCGCTTCCGCCGTCAGGCGGGTATAGGTGCCGGGGAAGCCGCGCAGCAGGCACTGCGACGGCGTGCGCGCGAGCGGATCGGCCGACGCCGTCGTGCACAGGCTGTTGGTGTTGGCGAGCGTCGTGATCGGATCGAACACGGCGGTGTCACGCGACAGGTTCACGAAGTTGGTCTTGTAGCTGAACTCGCCGCCGAACACCGGATAGTTGAGCACGTTCGAGTAGTCGATCACGGGGTAGACGATCGGCACCTGGTTCTGGTTGCCCGAGAAGCTCAGCCAGTACATCGTGCGCGCGTCGAAGAAGCTGCGATTGCCGACGCCGGTCAGATAAAGCTGCGAGATCGCATCGGTCGGCAGGTTCAGGAACGATCCGAGCGGGTCCCTGTAGGCCGCGAGGCGATAGTCCGAGAAGAAATAGTAGTCGGACATCAGGACACCGTCCCAACCCCAGACCCATTTGTCGTTCAGCGCGAACTGACCCTTGGTGTCGATAGCGCCGCGGAACTGGCGGTCTCCGGGCTGCCCGGCAAAGGCCCCGGGATCGAGCTGGTAGATGCCGTAGGCGCGGATCTGATAGGCGCCGTCGATCAAGCGCTGACGGAATTCGCCTTGCAGCAACGCGCCCTGTCGCGACATGAAGCGCGGGGTGAAGGTTGCGTCCATGTCGGGCGCGATCGCCCAATAATAGGGAACTTCGGCGCCGAAGCCGGTGTTCGTCGTGCCGGGGAAGTAGCCGGGCATCAGGAAGCCGGACTTGCGCTTCACGGTCGGGTCGGGCGTCGAGAAATAGGGCATGTAGGCGATCGGCACGCCGAAGAATTCGAGCTGCGCCGTCTCGAAGTACAGCATCTTCTCCTGCTGGTCGTGGATGATGCGCGCACCCTTGACCTGCCACAGCGGCGGCTTCTTCGGATCGTCCTTGCACGGCGCGCAGGCCGTGTAGACGCCGTTGTCGAACACCGTGTAGTTGCCGCTGGACCGGTCGGCACGGGTCGCGGCCATGCGGGTCTGGTCGGCGGTGTCCACGCGCAGCGAATCGACGAAACCGTCGCGGTAATCGTCCGAGAGATCCATGATCTCGGCATAGGTGATCTTGCCGTCGGCATCCGTCATGCGGATGTTGCCTTCGGCATGGAGCCGCTTGGTCTTCTGGTCGTAGATGACCTTGTCGGCCTCGACGCTGGTGCCGTTGTAGAACAGCTGGACGTTACCGACCGCGGAGACGCGCGAATTGTTGTAGTCGTAGTCGACCTCGGTCGCCTGAACCAGCATCTGGTTGTCGTTGGCGGCCTTCGGCGGCTTCGGGCGCGGCGGCAGCGGATTATAGGTGAACTGGGCCGAGGCCGGCGCCACGGCTGCAATGTCGATCAGCCCGCCGAGCGAGACGGCAGCGACGACGGCGAGCAGAAGCCTGCGCACGGACAAGCCGCGCCCGTTCGCGCGCATCACAGTGCGGCGCGTCAAACGAGACACGGGCCCTCGATGGACGGCAGTCACTAACCGTCCTCCTGGTACAACAAGGCCAAAAAGCCGGTGAGGCCGCCCACCACCACGGGCAACCACGCCGCAGCGATCGGATGCATCAACTCAGCCTTGCTCAAGTCTTCAGTCACTTTCGACAGAACGTAGAGCAGAAAGCCTGCGCCCACGCCACTCAAAACCATCTTCTGCACGCCGCCCATCCGGAAGAAACGCAACGACACCGAGGCCGCGAGCATCACCATGGCGGCGAGCAAAAACGGCTGCGCCAACAGCTTGTGATACTGGAGTCGATAGCCGGCTGTCGCGAAGCCTGAGCTTTCGGAGGAGCGGATGTAGCTCGGTAGTTGCCAAAAGGACACAGTCTCGGGTGTGGAAAAGCTGTTGCGGACCTGGGCCTCGGTCAACGTCGTCGGAATCGCCAGAACGGCCTGCTCGATCGGCGGCCCGTCGAGCGAGAAGCGGCGGACGTTCCTGAATATCCACTGGCCGACTTCGAGCTCCGCCTCGCGCGCCTCGACGCGTTCCTTGAAGTGCTGCTCTGTGTCAAACCGGAACAGCGTGAGCCCCGTGAGCCGGACGCCCTGCTGCTCGCTGCGCGCCGCATTGATGATCGTTTGGCCGTCGTTGGTCACCTGGTTGAGCCAGAAGCCGGAGGCGTCCTGGATGCCGCCGCCGGGCGCCGAGCCGAACAGCTCGGCCTCCATGCGCTTGGAGAGCTCGCGCAGATTGGCCGACATCGGATTGTAGGCGACGGTGGCGATCACCCCGATCAGGAGCGCGCTGCCGAGCGCCGGCGAGATGAACTGCCAGGCCGAGACGCCGGCGGCGCGCGCGACCACGAGCTCGAGCCTTCGCGAGAGCGCGAGATAGCAGGTCATGGCGCCGATCAGCATGCAGAACGGCGTCAGTTTCTCCAGGAGCTGCGGCACCCGGAACAGCGAGGTCTCGGCCACCATGATCGCCGAGGCGGACGCAAGGCCGGAGGTCTTGCGCACCATCTCGATGTAATCGACCAGCACCAGCAGCAGGAAGATGCTGGCGAACACGCCGAGCGCCGCGACCACGAAGCGGCCGGCGAAATAGCGCCCGAGTGTATTGGTGAGCATGCTCATGCGGTGGCCGGCCGTCCGAACAACCGTGCGATGCGCGCGTTCGACCTGTTGATGGCCTCCATGAGGCGGGGCGGCGGCTCGACCACGATGCCGCCGACGATCATCCACATCCCGACGCCGATGGCGCCCAACACCATCGCGTATTGGACCAGCACCGCGGCGGGCGACTTCACCGCCATCACCGAGCAGGCGAAGCCAGCCATGCGCAGGCCGAACACTGCGACGATGGACGAGCCGATCGAGAAATTGCGGCTCTGGCGGGTGGTGCGAGGCGCACCGAGGAAGGCGAAGGTCAGCACGGCAAAGGCGAACGGATAGATCGGCGCCAACAGGCTGTCGTGCAAGGCCGAGCGGAACTGACCGGGAATCTGCTTGTAGACGGGATCATCCTCGGACGGCGAGAACAGCTCCCAGAGATAGCGCTCGCGGATGCCGAGGGTGACGTCGCGGCCCTGGCCGGAGAACTTCGACATGTCGAAGCCGTAACGGCCGAACGCCACCAGCGCGGGATCGCGCTTGCCGACCTCGAAACGCTGCAGGTTTCCCGTCTCCAGCACCAGGAACGATCCGGTGTCGTTCTTCATGACCTCGCCATGCTCGGCGACGATCGAGACGCGCTCGTTGGGATCGCGGCGGTCGTCGATGAAGATGCCGGCGAGGATGCCGCCCGGCAGGCGCTCGCGGATCCGGATCGTCAGGTTCTTGTCGAGCTGGGCGAAGCGGCCGGGCTGGAGGATGTTGGTGAGCACGTCGGCGGTGATCTCGGCGTCCCACTGCTTGATCCGCCGCATGCCGTCGGGCGCAAGATAGGCCGCGATGAAGGCGACCAGCAGGGCCACCACGCAGGTGGCGTAGAAGAACGGATAGAACAGCCGGAACGGCGAGAAGCCGGCGGCATTCATCACGATGATCTCGGAATCGGTCGCGAGCTTGTTCAGGGTGTGCGAGATCGCGATCATCAGCGCGATCGGCGAGATGATCAGGACCAGCGCGGGCACGACGAGGCTGGTGATGCCGAGGAAGGTGAGGATGGTCTGCCCCTGGCTCGTCATCAGGTCGATGCCGCGCAACGCCTGCGTAATCCAGATCACGCCGGTGAGGCTGACCAGGACCAGCGCAAACGACGCCAGCGTCGTGCGGAAGATATACCTATCGATTGACCCCATGCGCTACCGCACGAATCCCACCAAGTCCCCAATGTCGGCCGGAGTTCTGGCCGTCCAACCAATCCCCGGAAGGGGATCCCCAAGGTCGGACAAACAGCTCTTACGCCGGCTTACTCTCTCACTACCATCCCTTTGATCCGTCAACAAAATGGCTGCCCCGTGGCACCCTCAACATATGGTTAATATTTCCCTCTTGTGGCCTGGCGGCCACGGGCGGTGCTTGGCATCTGCCCGGCCGGTGGCCCATAGTGGGGAAAGTCCAGTGAATCGCCGTTCAGCGCCGGCCCGTGGCCGGACCCGTCGAGCGGCAAAAGCCCCATGTTTTAGAGGAGTTACCCATGTCCGATGCCATCAAGGTCGGCTTCGTCCCGTTGTCTGCTGCCGCCCGTGGCATCCTGGTCGTGTTCTGCGACGACGGTTTGAAGCTGGGCCCGGCGACCGCCAAGGCGCTCGGCGGCGCTACCGAACTTGTGAAGCGGGCGGCCTCGGCCGCCGCTTTCAAAGGTAAAAGCGGCGCCGCGCTGGACATCCTGGCGCCGGAGGGGGTGAAGGCCACCCGCCTGATCGTGATCGGGGCCGGCAAGGCGACAGGCCTGAAGGCGAACGACTTTCTCAAATTCGGCGGCGTGGCGGCGGGCAAGCTCTCCGCCACTGCTGCCGCGATGACCATCATGGCGGAACTGCCTGACGGCGCCATGACGAGCGAGCAGGCGGTTGCGATCGCCGCAGGGCTCCGGCTGCGCGCCTACAAGTTCGACCGCTACAAGACCAAGAAGAAGGACGGCGAGGAGGGCGGCTCACGCGCCGATATCTCGCTTGCGGTGGGCGATGTCGCCGCGGCCAAGAAGGCGTTTGCCTCGGCCGGCCATGTCGTCGACGGCGTGATCATCGCGCGCGACCTCGTCAACGAGCCGCCGAATGTGCTTTTCCCCGAGGAATTCGCACGCCGCGCAAGCCTGCTCCGCAAGCTCGGTGTCAAGGTCGAGGTGCTCGACGTCAAGGCGATGGACAAGCTCGGCATGGGCGCGCTGCTCGGCGTCGGCCAGGGCTCGACGCGGCCGAGCCGCACCGTGATCATGCGCTGGGACGGCGGCAAGAAGGGCGAGGCCCCGGTCGCCTTCGTCGGCAAGGGCGTCTGCTTCGACACCGGCGGCATCTCCATCAAGCCGGCCGGCAGCATGGAGGACATGAAGGGCGACATGGGCGGGGCTGCCTGCGTCGTCGGGCTGATGCACGCGCTTGCGGCGCGCAAGGCCAAGGCCAACGTGGTCGGCGCCATCGGCCTCGTCGAGAACATGCCCGACGGCAATGCGCAGCGGCCGGGCGACATCGTCACCTCGATGTCGGGCCAGACCATCGAGATCATCAACACCGACGCCGAAGGCCGCCTCGTGCTGGCCGACGTGCTCTGGTACGTGGCCAAGAAGACGAAGCCGAAATTCATGGTGGACTTGGCGACGCTGACCGGCGCGATCGTGGTCGCGCTCGGCACCGAGCATGCCGGCATGTTCTCCAACAATGACGAACTTGCCGACCGGCTGCTGACGGCCGGCATCGAGAGCGGCGAGAAGGTCTGGCGCCTGCCGCTCGGCCCCGAATACGACAAGCTGATCGATTCGCAGTTCGCCGACATGAAGAACACCGGCGGCCGCCACGGCGGTTCGATCACCGCGGCGCAGTTCCTGCAGCGCTTCGTCGACGGCACGCCCTGGGCGCATCTCGACATCGCCGGCACCGCCATGGGCGCGCCGAAGACCGACATCAACCAGAGCTGGGGAAGCGGCTATGGCGTCCGCCTCCTGGATCGCCTGGTGGCGGACCACTACGAGCGCAAATGATCCAAAATGACTGAAGTGCTGTTCTACCATCTGCAAAACATGACGGTGGAGAACGTGTTGCCGCCGCTTCTCGAGAAATCGCTCGAGCGCGGCTGGCGCGTCGTGGTGCAGTCGACCTCGGAGGAACGCGCCGATGCGCTCGATGCGCATCTGTGGACCTATCGCGACGATTCCTTCCTGCCGCACGCGACATGGCGCGTGAACGATGCCGCCGATCAGCCGATCGTGCTGGCGATCGAGGAGGACAATCCCAACGGCGCCCATGTCCGCTTTCTGGTCGACAACGCAGCGCTGCCGCAGGATGCGCAGGGCTATGAGCGCATGGTGCTGCTGTTCAACGGCGACGATCCGGACGCGCTGGCGCTCGCCCGCAGTGCCTGGACGGATTGCAAGGCGCGGGGATTTGATGTCACCTATTGGCAGGCCGACGAACGGGGTCGGTGGCAGCGGCGGAATTAGCGGTCGATCGCAATTAATGATAATTTGCACTTTACGGGTGATGCTGGCTTCGGCCACCTTCGTGCCGCAAAGTGATGTTGGGACAATCGTTTAGGGCTGGTCCTTCACGCGGGGAATTTAGTTTATCGTGCGACATCAAAAGCTTCCCGGCTCGCTCATAGTTGCGTTGGCTGCCGTAGCACCGCTGGTCGCGGGCTGCTCGGGCGGGACCGATCTGCTGTCCAAGGATGCCCAGTGGTTCAACACGCCCAGCCGCCTGTTCATCAGGAACATCTCGATCGAATCACCGCCGCTGACTCCCGAAAAGCCGGTCGGGGCTGAGGATCTGGTCAGCGCCGACGGCGCCTGTCCCGGCATGGCGGCGCCTCCCGGACCTGCCGATGCCAATGCATCGACGACCGCGCCGGCGGCCGCCGGCGGCACAGTCGCGCTCGGCCATACCGAATGCGACGTGGTGCGCGGCATCGGCGCGCCCTCGAACGTGAACCTCTCCAATGATGCCGTCGGCAGGCGCGTTGCCGTTGTCACATGGACGACCGGTCCGCGCGCGGGCATCTACACGTTCACGGCCGGACGCCTGTCCTCGATCGAGGGCACGCCGGAGGCGCCTGTGATGCCGAAGGCGACCAAGCCCAAGGCGAAGAAGAAGTCGGCGTAAGCGCAAGCCCGCGTCCCGGCGCAACGCTACGAGCTGGTCGTCGATCCGAACGCGGCCAGGGCGATCGACCTCGACATACGGTCCTTGCCGCTGGTTCGCGCGGATCGCGCAATTGAAGAGCGCGCGCCGCGCGCGACCAAAACAACAACATCGTCCGCGACAGCCAGCTCGAATACCCGATTTGCCGCAATGGGCTGCCGTTGACGTAGGTCAACACCTTCAATCGCATCCGGCCTAGAAAGACCCGGCAACGGTCTTCGAAGCTGGTATTGATGCGATCTTTCCATCAGATGGAACGTCTTCTACGCAGGGCGTGCCGCGTCGTTGTTGCGCTCTCGCTCGTCGGGTGCCCCGGCATCGCTGCGGCCGACGACGACATGAAACTGACGCCCACGCAGGTCGAAAGCCTCGGCATTCGTGTCGTGCATCCGGTTTCGAGCAGAACCGACCAGACACTGCCTTATCCGGCGCAGATCGTCGTTCCGACGCCTCAATTGTGGGTGGTGAGCACACCCGTTGCCGGCATGGTCACCAATCTGGCCGTCGCGCGCGGGGATCGCGTGAGCGCCGGCCAGCCGCTTCTTACGTTGGAGAGCCAGGGTTTCGTGTCACTCCAGCGGGACTATCTTCACGCCGTCGCGCAGGAGGCTCTTGCGAACCAGCAGCTCAGGCGGAACGCCGATCTCTTCGAGGGCAAGGCCGTCCCACAACGCGTTCTCGAGGCGAGCCAGACCGAGGCGCGCCAGGCCACCATCGCGGTCGCGGAGCGCCGGCAGATGCTCCGGTTGGCGGGGCTCTCCGATGATGCGATCTCCCGGTTGGCGAGCGACGCGGCAATCAGCGGGACGCTGACCGTCAATGCGCCGCAGACGGGATCCGTGGTCGAGATCGCGGTCTCGCCGGGGCAGCGGCTGGAGCAGTCCGCGCCGCTGGTCAAGCTTGCCCGGCTTTCGCCGTTGTGGGCCGAAATCGCCATTCCAGCGGCCAACATCCGCGCAATCCGCACCGGTGCGCGGGTCGAGGTCGAAGGTTACGCAACGCCCGGTCGCGTCGTTCTGATTTCCGAGACGACCGATGCGGCGACGCAAACCATCCTGGTGCGGGCCGAAGTGCCGAACAGCGGCCAATTGCACCCGGGCCAGACGGCGTCCGTCCGTCTCAGCTTCCTCTCCGAGGGCGAGAGCGCCTGGGAGATTCCCTATAGCGGTCTCGTCCGTCGTGGCGAGCAGAGCTGGATATTCAAAGCCATCGAGGGCGGCTTCCGGCTGGTATCGGTCACGCTGCTCGCAGAGGACCAGGATCACGTCGTGATATCCGGCCCGATCAGCGACAAGGACGAGGTTGCGATCGCGGGCATCTCGGCGCTTCGGGGCATTCTCTCGCGGCTCGGAGCCGGCCAATAATGCTCCAGCGTCTGGTCGCCTTTGCGCTCTCGCAGCGGCTGTTCGTCCTGCTCGCCGTCTTGCTGCTGATCGGCGCGGGCGCAACGTTCCTCCCCAGCCTGCCGATCGACGCGTTCCCCGACGTTTCACCGGTCCAGGTGAAAATCATCATGAAGGCACCGGGCCTGACGCCGGAGGAGGTCGAGCAGCGCATCACCGTCCCGATCGAGCTCGAACTGCTGGGCCTGCCGAACAAGAAGATCCTGCGCTCGACCACCAAATACGCGCTCGCCGACGTCACGATCGATTTCGAGGACGGCACGGATATCTACTGGGCGCGCAACCAGGTCTCCGAGCGGTTGTCGAACATCGCTCGTGACCTTCCCGAGGGGGTGAGTGGCGGGCTTGCGCCGATCACCAGTCCGCTCGGCGAGATGTTCATGTTTACCATCGACAGCTCCGAGCTGTCGCTGGCGGAGCGGCGAACCCTGCTCGACTGGGTGATCCGACCAGCGCTGCGCACGGTTCCCGGGGTTGCCGACGTGAATGCCCTCGGCGGCTATGTGCGGGCGTTCGAGATCGTCCCGCTCAACGATGCGCTCGCCGCGCGCGGCATTTCGTCGGAGCTGTTTCGCCGCGCCGTCGAAACCAACAGCCGCAACGACGGCGCGGGGCGCGTCAACCAGGGCGAGGACAGTGCCCTGGTGCGGATTGAAGGCAGCATCCGCACGATCGACGACATCAAGGCCATTGTCGTGGACACCCGCGACGGGGTCCCGATACGCGTGAACGACGTTGCGCGGGTCAAGGTCGGGGCCCTGACACGCTATGGGGCAGTGACGGAGAACGGCCAGGGCGAAACGGTTGAAGGGCTGGTGCTGGGCTTGCGCGGAGCCAATGCCGGCCAACTCGTGCGTGACGTCCGCGCAAAGCTCGAGGAGCTGAAGCCCGCGCTGCCCCAGAGCGTATCCCTCAACGTGTTCTATGACCGAAGCCGCCTCGTCGGTCGCGCCGTCGGCACGGTGGTGCGGGCGCTCGGCGAGGCGACCGTGCTGGTGGTCGTCCTGTTGTTGCTGTTCCTGGGCAATTGGCGCGCATCGTTGGTGATCGCCCTCAGCCTGCCGCTCGCGATCGTCATTGCGCTCCTGGCCATGCGTGCGGTTGGAATGTCTGCCAATCTGATGAGCCTCGGCGGGCTTGCGATCGCGATCGGCATGCTGATCGATGCGCTGGTGGTGGTGGTCGAGAACATCGTCGGAAATCTCGGCAACCACGAGCCGGGCAGGGGCCTTCCGCTGATCCACGTCATCTTCCGGTCGGTCTGCGAGGTGCTGCAACCTGTCGCTTCCGGCGTGCTGATCATCATGATCGTGTTCGTGCCGCTGCTCACCTTGCAGGGGCTCGAGGGCAAGCTCTTCATCCCCGTTGCGCTCGCAATCATCTTTGCGCTCGCCGGCTCGCTGTTGCTGGCGCTCACCGTGATCCCGGTCGCGACCTCGTTCCTGCTCAAATCGGCAGGGCACGGCGAGCCGCTGCTGATCCGCCTCGCGCAGCGCGTCTACGCACCCGCGCTGGACTGGTCGCTGCGAAACGAGCGAAAGGTTATTGCTGCAGCTCTCCTGGCGCTGGTCGCGGCAGGGTACGCCTATTCGCAACTCGGCAAGACCTTCATGCCGACCATGGACGAGGGCGACGTCATCGTCAGCGTCGAGACGTTGCCGTCGGTCAATCTGGACGAATCCCTCGCGATCAACGCGAGGATCCAGTCGGCGCTCTTGAAGGTTCCGGACGTCACCGGGATCATCGCGCGAACCGGTTCCGACGAGCTCGGGCTCGATCCCATGGGACCGAACCAGACTGACACGTTTCTCGTGCTCAAGCCTGTTGAAGAGAGAGCCGCCCCGGACACGGCGGAGCTCTTGAAGGCGCTGCGCAACGTGCTCGCCGACTTTCCGGGCATCTCGCTCAGCTTCACCCAACCCATCGACATGCGGGTGCAGGAGATGATCAGCGGCGTGCGTGGCGACGTCGCCGTGAAGGTCTTCGGCAGCGACGTCGGCAGGCTCAACGAGATCGCGACGAAACTGTCCGAGATCCTCACCAGCATCGAGGGTGCGGAAGACGTCTACACGACGCTCAACGAGGGTGCGCAATACTACACGGTCGTCGTGAACCGGATGGAGGCCGGCCGTCTCGGTCTGACGGTGGACACCATTGCCAATGCGCTGCGGACCCAGATCGAGGGGCGGACGATCGGCACCGCGCTCGAGGAGGGCCGTCGCACGCCCATTCTGGTCCGGGGAAGCGAGACGACGCGGGAGGCGCCCACATTGCTCGCGAGCCTGCCACTCACGCTCGCCTCCGGGCAGCACGTCGCGCTGTCCCAGGTCGCGCGCATCCAGCGCGTCGACGGCCCGGTGAAGATCGACCGCGAGGACGGCAACCGGATGAGCGTCGTTCGCGCCAATGTGCGCGGCCGCGACATGGTCGGCTTCGTCGAGGCGGCCCAACGGAAGGTCGCCGCCGACCTTTCGCTGCCGAAGGGCTATCGGCTCACCTGGGGCGGACAGTTCGAAAACCAGCAACGCGCTGCCGCGCGCCTTTCGATTGTCGTGCCCGTCGCCATCGGTCTCATCTTCGTGTTGCTGTTCACGACCTTCGCTTCCGTCCGGCAGGCCTTGCTCGTGCTCGTGAACATCCCGTTCGCGCTGATCGGAGGCGTGTTTGCCCTCGTCTCGACCGGCGAATATCTGTCGGTTCCGGCCTCTGTCGGATTCATCGCCCTGCTCGGAATCGCGGTCCTGAACGGCGTCGTGCTGGTTTCGTATTTCAATCAGTTGAGGGCGCATGGCGTCGGCGAGGACCAGATCGTGGTCGACGGTGCCAGGCGGCGGCTCCGCCCTGTGCTGATGACCGCCAGCATCACCGCATTGGGCCTGATCCCGCTCTTGTTCGCTTCCGGTCCGGGATCGGAGATCCAGCGGCCGCTGGCGATCGTGGTGATCGGAGGATTGCTGTCGTCCACGCTGCTCACGCTCATCCTGCTCCCCATCCTCTATCGCCGGTTCGGCGGCACTGCGAAGGAGTCAAAATGACCAGCGAATATGTGTGCCTGTCGTTGATCCTGGCGCGAAAGCTGCGCGAGGAGCTGCTCGACTTTCTCAGCGAGCAGCCGGGCCAGACGTCCGGCTTCACGGTCTCCGATGCCGCGGGACACGGCTCAGGCGTGCAGTTGCCGACGGCCGCCGAACGTGTGAAGGGCCACGCCGATCAGGTGCATGTCCAGATCGTTCTGCCAGGAGCGGACGCCAGGCGCCTGGTCGATCAGCTCCGGCATTCGTTCGCGGGCTGCAATCTCGTATATTGGATTGCCCCGGTGGCCGAGTTCGGAACCATCGCGTAGTCCGGAGCAACCTCTACCCCGCCGCTTCGTCAAACTGCGTGCTGGCTCCGAGCCATTGCTCGGCCGCGCGCCTTCGACAGCTGCGCGGCCGCTGGCCGTTTGTCACGCACGTCACAGGGATCAACCGGACTTGATCTGGATCATGGAGCTTGGCCGTCCGGCAGTGCAGGCTCGGATGGTCCCGCCAGACAAGGGACCGCTTTGACGACAAGAACTCCAGAGGATCATCCAGGGACCATTGATGTGAGCAACCTCGCCAAGATTGAACGCGATCCGAACTACCAGGAGCTCGTGCGCCGACGTTCGTCGCTGGGCTGGATGCTGTCGGCGGTTATGCTTGTTGTCTATTTCGGCTTCATCCTGCTGGTCGCCTACGCTCCCAAGTTCCTCGGGATACCGCTGGGCAGCGGCGTGACGACGATCGGCATTCCAATCGGACTGTCCGTCATCGTGCTCGCCTTCCTGCTGACGGGTATCTATGTCCGCCAGGCGAATTCCAGTTACGACGTGCTCATCCGCAAGATTGTCGAGGAGAACCGCTCGTGAAGAAATTCTCATGGCTCCTGGCGATCCTGCTCGCAGGCCTGCCCACCATCGCGCTCGCCGCAGGCAGCATCGACGGCGGCGTTAAGCAGGCGACCAACTGGTCGGCGATCGGTATGTTCGTCGGGTTCGTTGGCCTGACGCTCGTCATCACCTATTGGGCCGCCAAGAGGACCGCATCGGCCGCGGATTTCTACTCGGCCGGCGGCGGAATTACGGGCTTCCAGAACGGACTTGCGATCGCAGGCGACTACATGTCGGCGGCGTCCTTCCTCGGCATATCGGGCCTCGTCTATACTTCGGGCTACGACGGCTTGATCTACTCCGTCGGCTGGCTGGTGGGATGGCCGATCGTCACCTTTCTGATCGCCGAACAATTGCGCAACCTCGGAAAGTTCACCTTTGCCGACGTGACCTCGTTTCGGCTCGGGCAGACCGAGATCCGTATCCTGGCGGCGTGCGGCTCGCTGGTGACGGTTGCGTTCTATCTCATCGCGCAGATGGTCGGTGCCGGTAAGCTGATCCAGCTGTTGTTCGGTCTCGACTACTGGATCGCGGTCGTCCTGGTTGGCGGCCTGATGATGATCTACGTGACGTTCGGCGGGATGAAGGCGACGACCTGGGTGCAGATCATCAAGGCGGTGCTGTTGCTCTCAGGCGCAACGTTCATGGCCGGAGCCGTCCTCTACAAGTACGGGTTCAGCCCGGAAGCGCTGTTCACCAAGGCAACAGAGGTGCATCCCAAGAAACTCGCGATCATGGAGCCCGGCAGCCTGATTTCCAATCCGCTCTCGGCCATCTCGCTCGGCCTGGCGCTGATGTTCGGAACGGCGGGCCTGCCTCACATCCTGATGCGCTTCTTCACCGTGAAGGACGCTCAGGCGGCCCGCAAGTCCGTGTTCTACGCCACGGGTTTCATCGGCTATTTCTACATCCTGACCTTCATCATCGGCTTTGGCGCGATCACGCTGGTTTCGACCGACGCGATGTTTCTCGATGGGAGCATTCTCGAGAAGACCAAGAGCGGAATCGCGGCGATCAAGGGCGGCTCCAACATGGCGGCGATTCATCTCGCGAACGCCGTCGGCGGCAATCTGTTCCTTGGCTTCATTTCGGCCGTTGCCTTTGCCACGATCCTGGCCGTCGTGTCAGGCTTGGCTCTGGCCGGGGCATCATCCATCAGCCACGATCTCTACGGCATGGTGATCAAGGGCGGCAACGCAAACGAGCAGGACGAGATCCGGGTCTCGAAGATTGCGACACTGGTGCTCGGCGTGCTTGCGATCTTCCTGGGCATCGTGTTCGAGAACCAGAACGTCGCCTTCATGGTGGGCCTTGCTTTCGCCATCGCGGCATCCTGCAATTTCCCCGTGCTGGTGATGTCGATCTTCTGGAAAGGCCTGACGACGCGGGGAGCCGTGTTCGGCGGCTTCCTTGGCCTGTTCAGCGCGGTTGTGGGCGTGGTCCTCTCGCCGGCAGTCTGGGAGGCGACCCTTGGCTTTGCCAAGGGGTCGGCTCCCATCAAGCTGGACAATCCGGCGCTGTTCTCGATGGCGCTCGCCTTTGCGGGGATCTGGCTGGTCTCGATCCTGGACCGCAGCAAGCGTGCCGCGGCCGATCGCGATGGCTTTGACGCGCAATATGTCCGATCGCAGACCGGTATCGGTGCTGCTTCGGCCACGGCTCACTAGGCGAGGATCTGCGGGACGTCGCTTCGGTACCGACCGGCTCATATGGGCCGGCCGGTGCCGCGCTTTCGATGATCAGTCGTCGGATCCTCGGATGGTCCGTATCTTCGAAAGGCCGAAATGCCCAAGGCGTTCGACATCACCAACCCGCCGTTCGATCGTCTGACGCCGAGCGAGGCCGAGACGTTGCGGGCCGCGCTGGACATCGGGTACTTCAGTCCGGGCGAAGCGATCATCGGGCGGGACGCCCCGGCGGAGGCGCTCTATGTCGTGATCAAGGGCATCGTCGAGGAGCGGAACGAAGCCGACCTGCTGGCATTGCTCGGTCCCAAGGACACGTTCGACAGTCGCGCGCTCGTTCACGACCATAGCGGCCACCAGTTTATCGCCCGCGACGAGACGCTTTGCTACGTGATCCCCCGGAAGGTCGCGCTCGGTCTGATCAAGGCGAACCCGCGCTTTGCGGCTTTTTTTTACCGGGAGATATCCCAGAAGCTGGACGAACTCGCCAACGACGAGGAGACGGGACGTTACGGCTCGTTGATGCACGCCAAGGTCGGCGAACTGTTCCTGCATCCGCCGGTGTTTCTGGCTGCCAGTGATACGATCGAGGCCGCCGGGCATCTGATGCGCGAGATCAACAGCAATGCGCTGTTTGTCCGGGACGGTGAGCGGATCGGCATCGTGACCGGCATGAACCTGTCCAAAGCGGTGGTGCTGCGGCGCCAGTCCATCCAGACGCCGGTCGGCGAGCTCGCGAATTTCGACATCGTGTCGCTGCGCCGTGACGATTTCGTCTCCTCGGCCCTCCTGCTCATGACCAAGCACAACAAGCGGCGGCTTGCCGTGCGCGACGGCGAAGAGCTCGTCGGAATTCTGGAGGAGATCGATCTGCTGGGGTTCTTGGCGGGAAGCGCTCAAGTCATTGCCGGCCGCATCGATCGAGCCTCGAGTCAGCAGGACCTCGCCACCGCGGCGCGGGAGATCGAGACGCAAACGCGCGTGCTGCGACGGCAAGGGGTCAAGGTAGAGGTCATTGCGGAGATCGTCTCCGACCTCAATCGACGCCTGCTGTCTCGATTGTTCGAAATGGTCGCGCCGGCCGAGCTGCGCACCAGCAGCTGCCTGATCGTGATGGGAAGCGAAGGGCGGGGCGAGCAGACCATCCGTACCGACCAGGACAACGGCCTTATCCTCGCAGGTCCGATGCAGGGCGAAATCCTGGAGGCGTTCCGCCAGGAATTCTTCGTCGCTCTGCAGAGCTTCGGCTTTCCGCCCTGTCCGGGCGATATCATGGTGCGCAATCCGCTATGGTCCCGGCCGCTTTCGGAGTATCGCGCGGATTTGCGCCGCTGGATCGTGCTTCCCGATCAGGCCGGGCACATGAATGTGGCCATCGTCTACGATGCGCAGGCGATCGCGGGCAATGAGCAGCTCCTGAACGACGCCAAGACGGCGCTGATCGACATGACCCGGGGCGAGCAGGCGTTCATGGCACACTTCGCGCGCGCCGTTGACGCGTTTGAAACGCCGATCGGCCTCTTCAACAACCTGATCACGTCGGAGGGCACCGGCGATGCGCTGGATCTCAAGAAGGGCGGCATCTTTCCCATCGTGCACGGCGTTCGCAGCCTGGCGCTCGAGCAGGGCCTGCGCGAGACCTCCACCGACAAGCGGATTTCCCGGCTCTGTGATCTCGGCGTGCTGCAACGGGACTTTGGACGCGACTTGAAACAAGCCTTCCGATTCCTGCTGATGCTTCGGCTCGACGGGCAGCTGGCCGCATCCGCGGGCGCATCGGGAACTCTGGTAAGACCGGCGCACTTGTCCAGCATGGAACGTCATCTGCTGCGTGACGCGCTCCAGGTGGTGAAGAAGTTTCGGGAAATTGTCGGTCATCATTTCAAGCTCGGCATGTTCTAGAATGCTGCCCCGTGCGATCAAACGACTGTTGCACCAGGCGACCCTGAGCGATCAATCTTATCGCTTCATGTTCGATCGCGCTCCGGACGACGAGTTTGTCGTCATCGATTGCGAGACCACCGGTCTGAATGTGCGAACGGACAACGTCGTCGCCATTGCCGCAATCAAGATCCGCGGCAACCGGATTTTGACCAGCGCGCGCTTCGAAGCCATCGTCCATCCCGACAGCGAACTGGAGGCGGAGGCGATCAAGATTCACCGCTTGCGCCGGTCCGACGTCGAAGCGTCGCCGATCGTCTGGAAGGTGCTGCCAGGCTTTCTGCATTTCATCGGGCCGCGCCCGCTGATCGGCTATTATGTCGACTTCGACATCGCCATGCTGGACAAGTACATCCTGCCGCTGGTGGGAATCGAACTGCCCAACGAACGCATCGAAGTGTCGCGGCTCTACTACGAACGCAAATACGGCAACGCGCCGCCGAATACCGAGGTCGATCTGTCGTTCGCCGCGATCCTCCACGACCTCTGCATTCCGCCTCTTGGGCAGCACGATGCTTTCAACGACGCATTGATGACTGCAATGATGTTCCTGCAGTTGCGCGACTTGAGCAGGCGCGGCGTACGTATCGCGCGCCAACGTGCCAGCCCCGTTTTCAATCAGTTCGGGGGATAACCGGGCCCGGCGCAGCGGAGCAGATTGTCCAGTGGCCACAGATGGAAACGTGCAGGTATTTTGATACCTGTACTGTGCATGGGGTTGTTCTTCAGATTTTGATGGAGCCTTGGCCGGCCGAGCCCGGACCGACGTTCCGCGGTCGCAAGACTAGCCCGCCGCCTCGTCGAATTGTGTGCTCGCCTCGAGCCACTGCTCCTCGGCGCGCGCCAATGCCTCGGCCGCATTGGCGCGGGCCTTCGACAGCTGCGCGGCCTGCTTGGGATCGCGGGTGAAGATGTCGGGCAGGGCGAGCGCCGTGTCGATTTTGGTGATGATGTCGCTGACGCGGGCGATCTCGGCTTCGGCTTCGGTAATGCGCTTCTTGAGCGAGCCGCGATTGTCCGACTTCGGGCGCTGCGGCTTCTCGGCTGCCGTGCTGCGCTCGCGCGGGGCGGGTTCGCTGTTGCGCGCTGACAGGACCAGGCGGCGGTATTCGTCAAGGTCGCCGTCGTAATTGGTGACGGTGCGGTCGGCGACGATCCAGAGCCGGTCGGCGCAGGCCTCGATCAGATAGCGATCATGCGAGACCATGATCACCGCGCCGGGGAATTCGTTGATGGCTTCCGCAAGCGCGGCGCGGCTGTCGATGTCGAGATGGTTGGTCGGCTCGTCCAGGATGATCATGTTGGGGCCGAAGAAGGTCGCAATGCCGAGCAACAGCCGCGCCTTCTCGCCGCCCGACAGTTTTGCCACCTTGGTGTCGGCCGCCTTGCCGGAGAAGCCGATCGCGCCGGCGCGTGCCCGCACTTTCGCTTCCGGCGCATCGCCCATCAGCTTGCGGACGTGATCGTAGGCGGAGGCGTCCTCGTTCAGCTCGTCGAGCTGATGCTGCGCGAAATAGGCGATCGAGAGCTTGTCGGCGCGCGTGACCTTGCCCGAGAACGGCGCGAGGCGGCCGGCGAGCAGCTTCACCAGCGTCGACTTGCCGTTGCCGTTGGCGCCGAGAAGCGCGATGCGGTCGTCATTGTCGATGCGCAAGGTGACGCGGCCGAGCACCGGCGTCGCCGGATCGTAGCCGACCGAGGCGTTGTCGACGGCGATGATCGGCGGCGACAGGATTTTTTCCGGCGCGGGGAAGCTGATCTCGCGCACGTCTTCGGTGACCAGCGCGGTGATCGGCTTCAGCCGCTCCAGCATTTTGACGCGCGATTGGGCCTGGCGCGCTTTCGAGGCCTTGGCCTTGAAGCGGTCGACGAAGGCCTGCAGGCGGGCGCGTTCGGCCTCCTGGCGCTTGACCGCCTTTGCATCGAGCAGCTCGCGCGCGGCGCGCTGCTCCTCGAAGGAGGAGTAGCTGCCCTTGTAGAGCGTGAGCTTGCCGCGCTCCAGATGCAGGATCTGGTCGACCGAGCTTTCGAGGAGGTCGCGGTCGTGGCTGATCACGATCACCGTGCGCGGGTAATGCGCGAGGTGATCCTCGAGCCACAGCGTGCCTTCGAGATCGAGATAGTTGGTGGGCTCGTCGAGCAGCAACAGGTCGGGGGCCGCGAACAGCGTCGCGGCGAGCGCGACGCGCATGCGCCAGCCGCCGGAGAATTCGGCGCAGGGACGGAGCTGATCGGCGGCGGAAAAGCCGAGGCCGGACAGGATCGCGGCGGCACGGCTCGGCGCCGAATGCGCGTCGATGTCGACCAGCCGGGTCTGGATCTCGGCGATCCGGTGCGGATCGGTGGCGCTCTCGGCTTCGTGAAGCAGCGCGTCGCGTTCGAGATCGGCCTTGAGCACGACGGAGATCAGGCTCTCGGGGCCGTTCGGCGCCTCCTGCGCGAGGCTGCCAACCCGCCAGCGCGGCGGCAGGGTCACCGCGCCGTGCTCGGCCGCGAGCTCGCCGCGGATCACCTTGAACAGCGTCGATTTGCCGGTGCCGTTGCGTCCGACCATGCCGACGCGCGATCCGGGCGTGATCTGCACGGAACTCTGGTCAATCAAAAGGCGTCCGGCGAGGCGGATGGAGAGGTCGGTGATGGACAGCATGCGGCCTTGTCACCGCAGCCGGGATCAAACGCAACCCGTTTTTGCGCAGCCCGTTCTATGTCTACGGCCTGTCAGTGAGCGCCGCCTTCGCGGTCGCGCTTCTTCAGCTCGTCGAGGAGCTGTTCGAGATGCGTGGGCAGCCGGGGGTCGGGGCGGAGTCTCTGCTGAAGCCGTTCCCCCACGGCATCGCAAATCGAGCGGCTGGTGCGCCGGTCGATTTGTTCGCTGTCATTGGCGAAAGGGCCCGTCATCACGAGGTTCCATGTTGCAGAGTAACGACACGGTACCAAGTCGTTGGCCTCCAAATGGTTTCGCCGGTCGTGGGGAATGCCGGACATTCTCGTGAAAATTGTATGAATTCGTCGTGCCTGCTCAAATGCGAGGCCCCGGCGGGGGGATCGCCGGGGCCTCTCTTGGAAGGTGCCGTGGGGGGCCGGCACCCTGAGTTAAGGTGCTGTCGGGCTCAGTAGCAGCGGTTGATCAGCCGCCAGCGGGGTCCCCAGGGGGTCGGGACCAGCCGGCGCACATAGCAGCCGCCATAACCGTAGGAGACGGGGGCATAGAAGCGCGGGCCACCCCAGCCATAGCCGTGATGCCAGCCGCCGCCGTGCCAGCCCCAGCCGCCGCCATGCCAGTGAGCAGAGGCCGAGGTCGGTGCCAGCGCGGCACCCAGCGCGACCGCAGCGACAGCGGCAAGCGAAAGTTTCCTCAACATGGTGATCTCCTCAAAACTGCCGGCGCGGGGTATCGCGTCGATGGAAAGGCCGCCGAAACGGTCTGCCTGATGATCAGGCTTTGGTTTCGATAGACCCAACCTTACGCCGGCGAAGCTGAACCAAAGCCTGAATGGGGGCTTCAGATTGGGTTCATCTCGATGAAATCTCGGTAATCCATCGCTGGATCCGCCGGGGCGGCCTGCGGCGAAGCGCCCGGGAGGCGGGTTTTGGCGGTCGCTTGCCGTCTGGCGAAGGCGCCGATATAAGCCCCGCAACTCCGAACCACCGCTTTTCTTCTCAAGGACAAGATCATGGCCATCGAACGCACTTTCTCGATCATCAAGCCCGACGCGACCGCGCGTAACCTGACCGGTGCGGTTAACGCCGTGATCGAGAAGGCGGGCCTGCGAATCGTCGCGCAGAAGCGCATCCGCATGACCAAGGAACAGGCGGAGACCTTCTATGCCGTCCACAAGGCGCGTCCGTTCTTCGGCGAACTCGTCGAGTTCATGACCTCGGGCCCGGTGGTCGTCCAGGTGCTCGAAGGCGAGAACGCCGTCGCCAAGTACCGCGACGCGATGGGCGCGACCGATCCGTCCAAGGCGGCCGAAGGCACCATTCGCAAGCTCTACGCAAAGTCGATCGGCGAGAACTCCGCACACGGTTCGGATGCTCCGGAGACCGCCGCGATCGAGATCGCGCAGTTCTTCTCGGGCAACGAGATCGTCGGCTGATCATTCAGCCGATACGTTAAAGCGACGGGGCGAAAGGACTCATTGTGAACTGGCTCTGGCAGATCTTCGATCCCGCTACGATCGGGGCATTCTTCACCCAGTTCCGCAATGAGATGGCCGAGCCGACCTTCTGGATTGCGGTCGGAAAGATCATCTGGATCAACATCCTGCTCTCCGGCGACAACGCGCTGGTGATCGCGCTCGCCTGCCGCGGCCTCAAGCCGCGGCACCGTCTGTGGGGCATGATCCTGGGCGCCGGCGCGGCGGTGCTGCTGCGGATCATCTTCACCGGCATCGTCGCAAGCCTAATGGAGCTGCCGTATCTCAAGCTCGTCGGTGGTCTCGCGCTGATCGTGATCGCGGCCAAGCTCCTGGTGCCTGAAAACGAGGACGAGGACGGCGTCGAGTCGGCCTCGCATCTGTGGCAGGCGGTGCAGATCGTCGTCGTCGCCGACATCGTCATGAGCCTGGACAACGTCATTGCGGTCGCCGCCGCGGCCAATGGCAGCGTGCCGCTGCTGATCCTCGGCCTTGCCATCAGCGTTCCCCTGATCGTCGCCGGTGCGGCGCTGATCATGGCGCTGCTCGCCAAGCTCCCGGTCTTGGTGTGGGCTGGTGCCGCGCTGCTCGGCTGGATCGCGGGCGAGGTGATCGCGACCGATCCCGGCGTCGCACCGAAGCTGCACACGCTGTTCGACGGTCCGTTCGGTGCCTCGCTGGACAATATGCTCGGTGCACTGCGCATCCCGGCCCAATTCGGCCATGGCGGTGGAGGCGGCGAATATTTCTGCGCGGCGCTCGGCGTCATCGTCGTGCTGGTCGTCGGCACCATCTGGCGCCGGCGCAGCCTGAGCCAGGCGGCGCTGGAATCCTCCGAGCGCCACGCCAAGGCGTCGGCAGAGTAAACTTTTCCGAGGGACGCATATCTCACCTCTCCCGCAGGGAGAGGTGAACTACCGACGCACGATCGAGCCGGCCCGGTTGACCAGGCGGGCGAGCTGGCGGAAGCGGCTGCCGACGCGGTCGGCGACGATGTCGCCGAGACGATGCTCGAACACCAGCATCAATTTGCGGCCCTGGCTGCGGAAATGCGTGGCGGGCAGCACGCCCGGCCGCGCCGCCGAGATCAGATGCGCGACGCGGAATGCCGCGCCGAGCAGGCGGGCGCGGTCGAGCTGGGCCGGCGTCAGCAACTCCTGCATGGTGGCCGGCGGCTGATTTTCCTCGCTCAGGCCCGCATAGCGATAGAACACGGACAGGCCCACGAAGGCGCGCTCGGTGTGGGTGATCGCGCCGAAATTGCCGTTGACGACGAGGCTCAGCGTCTGCTCGCCGCGGTGATCGGGATGCACGCGCCAGCCGATGTCGGAGAGCAGGCACGCGGTGTGGCGCAAGCGGCGGTCTTCTTCCGTCTCGCGCAGCTTCACGACGCGCGCCAGGCGATCGGTCCAGGCGATCAGCTCGCGGGCGTGCTTGGCCGAGCGCGACAGCAGCTGGTTGAGCTCTTCGGCTGCGCAGATCAGCCCGTCCTTGTTGCGCTCGGTTTCCGTCAGCTTCTCGTGCAGCAGGCCCTCGCGTACGCCGAAGGTCGAGAACACGATGGTCTTGGGCTTTGCCACGCGGATGATGTGCTCCAGCACCAGCGCCGCGTAGGTGAGGAGCGGGCGCCGCGCATCGGCAACGATCTCGATATCGGCGAGCATGTCGGCGGCCGCCAGACGGCGAAGGCGGCGCGAAAAGTCGAGCGCTTCCGCTGCAGAGATGGAATAGCCGTGCATCACCTGGAGCGGATAGCCGCTCTGAATGATGTGGATGCGCGCGAGCGCGCGCCAGGTACCGCCAACGGCGTAGAATGTACGGCCGCTCCCCGCCTTGAGCTGCGGCACCTCGTCGAGCTCCTCGCGCACGATACGGTCGGCGCGCTTGAGCGATTTGTGGGCGAGGTCCTGGAGCGCGAGCCCGCCGAGCGGCAGCGTCACGCCGCTGCGCACGCTGTTCCTGCGCACGTCGATCAGTTCGAGCGAGCCGCCGCCGAGGTCGCCGACGATGCCGTCGGGGTGGTGGATGCCGGAAATCACGCCGAGCGCCGACAGCCGCGCCTCGCGCGGGCCCGACAGAATCTCGATCTTCACTGCGCAGATGCGCTCGGCCTTGGCGATGAAGTCGGGGCCATTGGAGGCGTCGCGGCAGGCGGCGGTCGCGATCGCGAACACGCGACCGACCTGCATCACGCGGCACAGCGCGCGGAATCGCTTCAGCGAGGTCAGCGCCTTGTCGACGGCGTCGGGCGCAAGCAGGCCCGTGCTCTGCACCTCACGCCCGAGGCCGCACAGCGTCTTCTCGTTGAAGATCGGAATGAGGCTCCGCGCCAGTCCCTCGTAGACGACGAGACGGACCGAGTTGGAACCGATGTCGATGACCGCGACGCTCGAGCCGCGCTTGCGCGACCGAGTCACGTCGACGTCCGATCAGGATGGATGGCGTTCGTTCCGGCGCGTGAGACGGCGCGGCGAGGATTCCTTGAGCGACTTTCCACGG
Organism: Bradyrhizobium sp. B025; assembly: GCF_042257955.1. Taxonomy (NCBI): domain Bacteria; kingdom Pseudomonadati; phylum Pseudomonadota; class Alphaproteobacteria; order Hyphomicrobiales; family Nitrobacteraceae; genus Bradyrhizobium; species Bradyrhizobium sp. B025. The sequence goes on from NZ_CP170150.1 coordinate 3,911,271, forward strand.
CCAGACAGACTCGGATTTGTCATGAAGTAGTTGTGGACGTTGAAAGGCTCCTCGCCCTTCGCGGTCTTCATACGCGTTGAGGACCCATCCGGCAACAATTGCCAGCTCTGCTCATTGTCCTTGAGATTCGCGACCATGATCTGTTCGAGAACCTGCTGATGCACCGTGGGATTTTGCAGTGGACACAGCACTTCGACGCGGCGGTCGAGGTTGCGCGGCATCATGTCGGCCGAGGAGATATACACAGCCGCTTTCGTACTCGGCAGCCCCTGGCCCATGCCGAAGCAGTAGATTCGGCCGTGTTCCAGGAAGCGCCCGATGATCGACTTGACGCGGATGTTCTCCGACAGGCCGGGGATACCGGGCCTGAGGCAACAGATACCGCGTACCACGAGCTCGACCTGGACACCGGCCTGTGAGGCCTCGTACAGCGCGTCGATGATGTCGGGGTCGACCAGCGCATTCATCTTCATCCAGACCGCGCCGGGGCGGCCGTGCCGCGCATGCGCGGTCTCGCCCTGGATATGCTCGATGATGCGCTTGCGCAGGGTCAGCGGCGACACCGCCATCTTTTCCAGATCGCTCGGCGCGGCATAGCCGGTGATGAAGTTGAAGACGCGCGCGGCGTCGCGCCCGATGGTCGGCTCGGAGGTGAAGTAGGAGAGGTCGGTGTAGATGCGCGCGGTGACCGGGTGGTAGTTGCCGGTGCCGGTGTGGACGTAGGTCGTGAGGCTGCCGCCCTCGCGGCGCACCACCATCGAGAGTTTTGCGTGCGTCTTCAGTTCGAGGAAGCCGTAGACGACCTGCACGCCGGCGCGTTCGAGGTCGCGCGCCCAGCGGATGTTGGCCTCCTCGTCGAAGCGCGCCTTGAGCTCGATCAGCGCGGTGACGGACTTGCCGGCCTCGGCGGCTTCGGCAAGCGCGCGCACGATCGGCGAATTGTTGGAGGTGCGGTAGAGCGTCTGCTTGATCGCGACGACATCGGGGTCGCGCGTTGCCTGCTGGAGGAACTGCACCACCACGTCGAAGGATTCGTAGGGGTGATGGACCACGAGGTCCTTCTGCCGGATCGCGGCAAAGATGTCGCCGCCATGCTCGCGCACGCGCTCGGGATGGCGCGGCACGTAAGGGGTGAATTCGAGGTCGGGCCGGTCGAGGCGGGTGAGCTGCGAGAGCTCGTTCATGGCGAGCACGCCGTCGACCAGGAATACTTCGTCGTCGGCGGCGGAGAGGGCATGCTGCACGAAGTTGCGCAGCTGCTCCGGCATCTTGGCGTCGATCTCGAGCCGGATCACCGATCCGCGGCGGCGGCGCTTCAGCGCGGTTTCGAACAGGCGGACGAGATCCTCGGCCTCTTCCTCGATTTCGAGCTCGGAGTCGCGGAGGATGCGGAAGGCGCCCTGTCCATGCAGATTGTAGCCGGGGAACAGTCGGTTGATGAACAGGGCGGTCGCCTGCTCCAGCGAGATCAGCCGCATCGTGCCCTCGGACGGCAGGCGGATGAAGCGGTCGATCTTGCCGGGCATGCGGATCAGCGCATTCATCTGCTTGCCGTCGGCGGCGCGCGTGAGCTGGAGCGCGATGGTGAAGCCGAGGCTCGGGATGAACGGGAAGGGATGGGCCGGGTCGATCGCGAGCGGCGTCAGCAGCGGGAACACGTTGTTGAGGAAGTAGTCCTCGATCCAGGTCCGCTCCGCCTTGGTGACCTCCTTGCCGTCCACCAGCACGATGCCGACATCGGCCAGCGTGGCGCGCAGGTCGCGCCAGATCGCCTGCTGGTCGGAAGCAAGCTGGGAGACCGTGCGGTTGATCAGCGCGAGCTGCTCGGACGGCGTCAGGCCGTCGGGGCTGCGCTCGGCAATGCCCTCGCGCACCTGGGCCTTGATGCCGGCGACGCGGACCATGAAGAATTCGTCGAGGTTGTTCGCGGAAATCGACAGGAATCGCACCCGCTCCAGCACGGGATGGCTGGGATTGACCGATTCCTCCAGGACGCGGCGGTTGAAATGCAGCCAGGAGAGCTCGCGGTTGATGAATCGCTCGGGGCTCGATGCGATCGCCGGCAGGCTCTCGGTCTCCGGGGCTTTTTCTTTTATTTCAACAGCTTGCGCGGAGTCCATGAGAAGTCGGTCCATCCAGTTTGCCCCAATTTGCGACTGACGCGCAAAACCGCCGGGAGCATGTGTTAGGGCGATGACGTTTCGATGACATTGATGTTCCGCCGTTCCGCGCCGTCAAGCGGCGTTGGGGCGGGGTCAGGCGTCGCGGAGCAGCTCGGCGGCCAGCGCCCGGGTCACGGGGCGGCCGAGCCGCAGAGCCTCGCTGTCGAGCAGTTCGACGGCCTGCCGGGCGGCGGCCGAGGATCGCTCCAGGCGGGTGGCGAGGTAGCTGACCACGCTCTCGTCCACGGTGAGCTGGCGGTCGGCGCAGAATTTGACGATCAGGCCGCGGAAGAGCTGGTCGTCAGGAGGCAGCAGCGTGACCACCGGCACTGCGCGCAGCCGCGAGCGCAGGTCGTTGAGCTCGATGTCCAGCGCAGCCGGCACATCGCGCCCCGTGAACAGGACGTAGGCGCCGTCCTCACGGGCGAGGTTCATCAGGTGGAAGAGGGCGCGCTCGTCAAAATCCTTGGCCTTGAGATCCTCGACCACCAGCGCGCCGGTGGCGAGCGCGCCAGGAACGCCTGCGGCGGTCAACGCATTGGCCGTGGTCGAGCGGGCGCCGGCCTCCTCGGCCCAGATCGCGGCGAGATGGCTCTTGCCGCTGCCTTCGGGGCCGGCCAGCCACATGATCCGGTTCGGCCATTCCGGCCAGCCGTCGATCAAGGCGAGGCCGGCAGCGTTGGCGGGACCTTCGAGGAAATTGTCCCGGCTGAGGCTCTCCGCGTGTGGCAGCGAGAACGCCAATTGTCGGGGGTGAACGCGGCCTGCCACGCTTGCTTTGCTCCATGCCGGACGGCCGGCTTCGCTTGAAAGATTCGACTTGATCGGGCGTGAGTTGGCCTTTTGCGGGGCCGGTTCGCGCTCATTTGGCCTCGATCGTGCTCATGTGCCGCACCCACTCGACGAGATAGAGCGACACGGAGGAGAGCGTGAAGATCGTGACGAGGCCCATCAGGATAATATCATAGGGCGCCGGCTTGAAACCGAAGGCAAGCGCGGCCAGCACCAGCGCCGCGAATGCCACCTGGGCGACGGTGTTGAGCTTCGACACTTTCGACGGCTTCATCTCGACGGGCCGGTCGAACAGCCAGGACACGATCACGGCGGCGACGATCATGATGTCGCGGGATACCACCAGGATCACGATCCAGCGCGGAATCGCGCCCCAGATGCCGAGCGACATATAGATCGAGACCAGCAGCGCCTTGTCCGCGAGCGGATCGAGCAAGGCCCCGAGCTCGCTTGCCATGTTGAAGCGCTTGGCGAGGAAGCCGTCCACGGCATCGCTGATCCCGGCGATCAGGAAGACGGCGAACGCCACCTCCATTTGGCTCGACACGATGGCCCAGACGATGATCGGGACCAGCATGATGCGGCCCAAAGTGATGATGTTCGGAATACTCACGCGGCGCTTCCCGGCACCCGGCCTGACCTCGAATCCGCCCCGTTTGAAGGCTGAACCCGTTGATATCTACATAGTATGGCGCCGAGCGCCATGCGAGCCATTGCGCGTCCCCGGAATTCGACGTAACCAGCCGCAACCCCACTGGAAATCGGGCATGACCGACCGCAAAAACGGCCTCACCTACGCCGATTCAGGCGTCGATATCGACGCGGGCAACCGCCTGGTCGATCTGATCAAGCCGATGGTGCGCGCCACCGCGCGGCCCGGCGCCGACGCCGAGATCGGCGGCTTCGGCGGTCTGTTCGACCTCAAGGCGGCCGGTTTTAGGGATCCCGTCCTGGTCGCCGCCACCGACGGCGTCGGAACCAAGGTCAAGATCGCGATCGAAACCGGCCTGCATGGCGGCATTGGCATCGATCTGGTCGCCATGAGCGTCAACGACCTCGTGGTGCAGGGCGCCGAGCCGCTGTTCTTCCTCGACTATTTCGCCTGCGGCAAGCTCGATCCGGAGGCGACCGCCTCGATCGTCGCCGGCGTCGCCGATGGCTGCCGGGAATCCGGCTGTGCCCTGATCGGCGGCGAGACCGCCGAGATGCCAGGCCTCTACAAGGACGGCGACTATGACCTCGGCGGCTTTGCAGTCGGCGCCGCCGAGCGCGGTACGCTGTTGCCGCGCAAGGACATCGCCGCCGGAGACGCCGTGATCGGTCTTGCCTCGTCGGGCGTGCACTCCAATGGCTTCTCGCTGGTGCGCAAGATCGTCGAGCAGTCCGGCCTCGGCTTCGAGGCGCCGGCGCCGTTCGCGCCTGTCATGACGCTCGGCGGCGCGCTGCTGACGCCGACGAAGCTCTACGTCAAATCCTGCCTGCGCGCGATCCGGGAGACCGGCGCGGTGAAGGGGCTCGCCCACATCACCGGCGGCGGCTTCACCGACAACATTCCGCGCGTGCTGCCCAAGAACCTTGGCGTCGGCATCGATCTGGCGCGGCTGCCCGTGCTACCGGTGTTCAAATGGCTGGCCGCGCAGGCCGGGATCGCCGAGCTCGAAATGCTGCGCACCTTCAACTGCGGCATCGGCATGATCGCGATCGTCGAGCCGGACAAGGTCGACCGGGTCGTGCAGGTCTTCACCGAAGCAGGCGAGAGCGTGGCGCAGCTCGGCACCGTGATCCCCGCCGAGGGCGAGCATCGCGTCGTCTACAATGGCCATCTCGATCTGGCGCCGTGATGAAGCGCCGCGTCGCCATTCTGATTTCCGGCCGCGGCTCCAACATGGTCGCGCTGATCAAGGCAGCCAGCGCGCGGGATTTTCCGGCGGAAATTTCCCTCGTCATCTCGAACAAGGCCGATGCACCGGGGCTCGAACGGGCCAGGGCGAGCGGCGTGAACACGCTGGTGATCGAGAGCAAGCCGTTCGGCAAGGATCGCGCCGGCTTCGAGGCGGTGCTGCAGGCCGCGCTCGATCAGCACGGCATCGAGCTGATCTGTCTTGGCGGCTTCATGCGCCTGTTCACGGCCGAATTCACCAAGGCCTGGTACGGGCGGATGCTCAACATCCATCCCTCGCTGCTGCCGTCCTTCCCCGGCCTCGACCCGCACGGTCAGGCCCTGCGCGCCGGCGTGAAACTGTCTGGCGCGACGGTGCACTTCGTGATCCCCGAGACCGATGCCGGCCCGATCGTGATGCAGGGCGCGGTTCCCGTCAGCGACCACGATACAGCGGACACGCTGTCGGAACGCATCCTCGAAGTCGAGCACCGCATCTATCCGGCCGCGCTGCGGCTATTGGCGACCGGCAAGGTCCAAATCGAGGGCGATGTCTGCAAGACGGCGGGCAGCGGACCGTCGGAGAATTTCCTGGTTTCGCCCGTGGCGAGCTGAGGCGCCGTCGCGTTTCGTCGTCACAAACAAAATCCCCCGGCAGAGCCGGGGGCATCGTCGTGATGTCTCGCGTGTGGAACGAGAGATCAGGAGACCTTGAGGTTCTCCGCGGATGATTTTCCGCGGTTCTCCACGAGGTCGTATTCAACCACCTGGTTTTCGTTGAGGGTGGAGAGTCCAGCACGCTCGACGGCGGAGATGTGGACGAACACGTCCTTGTCGCTGCCGTTCGGTTTGATGAACCCATAGCCCTTGGTCGGGTTGAACCACTTGACGGTGCCCTTTTGTGGCATCGTTCGTCTCCTCCGCTAGATACAAAAAAGACGCGGCCGCTTTTCGCGTGCCACGCCACAAACGGGCTTCCGGAAGTCTGTTCGAGTCTTGAGTCTCAATGTCGCGAAACGCACAGCCGAGCGCCAATTCCGATTGTGTCGGATATTGCAACACGAAAATCGCGCGTTAGCAAGCCATGCGCGAATTTCAAGGCCGGGCCGGGAGTGCCCGTCTGCAATTTCCGACCTGTGGCCGCGGAACCACAATCGGGAGCAATCACCCCCGTCTCAAGGCGCCAGCCGGTTGACCCTCCGTAACAGTTCGGCGCAAATCGCAGCATGCGTGCGCCGCTCGTGTTGCATTTTTGCGCGCCGCCATTTGCTTCGGGATTTGTCGTCATGCGCTGCACATCGCAGCCCTCCGGGACACGGCAGACGATCGGGCTGAACCGCGTCCGCCGGGGCGCGGCAGCGATCGCGATGTTGCTTGCGCTCGTCGTGGCGATGTTGGCGGCGACGCCCGGCTACGCGCAGACCCCGACGCCAACGCCGACCCCAACCCCAACGCCCACGCCGTCGCCGACGCCAATTCCGATGCCGACCTCGACCAATTACGACCAGTCGGTCGGTAACAGCACGCTCAATCTCGGGTCGGGGTTTCTGGAGCGGCTCGGCAACCAGGCGTCGGGTGGTTTCAACCGGGCGTTCCGGACCAATCCGGGCGGCGGCGGCGCGTCCGCAAGCACGGAAGATCCCCGTTACCGCACCTGGTTCGAGGGCTACGGTATTTCGGTCCGCACCGATGCGCAGGGGGATTTCGTCGGCGACAAGCGCAAGACGTTTGGCGGCGTCGCCGGCTTCGGCGCGCGACTCGCGCCTGGCGTCAATCTCGGCTTCTCCGTCGATCAGAGCCACACCGATATCGACGTGCCGCTCGCGCTCCAGTCGGCGACGCTCGATTTGACCCAGGTCGGTTTCAACGGCTCGATCGACAAAGGCCCGTGGACCTGGGCGTTCGCGGTGGTGCACGGTTTCGGCAAGGTCCGTTCCAGCAGGGATACCGGCTTTGGCGTTGCCTCCGCCGGCTATCGCGCCGCGGTCGACGGCGCACTGACCGAGATCAGCTACTACTGGACCAAGGATCAGATGCGCGTCGTGCCCAAGGGTGCGCTCGAATATGTCCGCGCCACCAGTGCGGCATTCCAGGAGGCTGGCGGCCTCGATCCGCTCAACGTCGGCTCGACGGCGCTCTCGCGCGCGCGTGTCATGATCGGGGCCGAGGTCGGGCGCTACTTCATCTTCGACCAGAAGATTCTGGATCTCTCAGCGTACGGCAAGTTCGTTGACAATTTTTACCAGAACCTCGGCTCGGTCCAGGTCAGCCTCGGGACCCAGAGCATCGTCGTCCCCGGCATCGGTGAGAGCCGCTACGGCATGGATGCCGGCGCGTCAGCCTCGCTCAGCCTGACCAACACCGCGCGGCTCTACGTCAATTACGACGGCAAGTTCCGCAACGAGCTCACCTCGCACCAGGGCACGGTCGGCTTCGAGTATCGGTGGTGAGGCACAGCTCGCCTGCGCCTATGTCGGCGTCGTCGCGACATAGCCTTTCAATCCGAAGCCTTCGCGCGCGGCCGTCATCATCGGCACCAGCGCATTCGGATGGATGAACTCGTCGCGGAAGCAGGGATAAGTCTTGGGGTCGAAGATCTTCTTCAGCCAGTCGACCACGATCTTGTGGCGCTCGGAATCGCGAAACTCCTTGTGATAGGTGAGCCATAGGTCGGCGTGGTGGCTCACGCCGAGATCGACGGCAATGAACGGTGCGCCGAGCGCGATCGACACCGTCGGCAGGAAGCCGATGCCGGCGCCGCGCTCAACCGCATAGAGTACGCCGACCGAGGAGTTGGTCTTGATTCCTACGATGCCCTCGAGCGTCTCCAGCCCGAGCACGCGGGCGTAGGCGGTGTCGTCGACCTGCGGAGCACTCTGCTTGATGATGCGGTGGTTCTTCAATTCGGCGAGCGTCGCCGGCAGGCCGTAGAGGCTTTCGTACTCCTTGGAGACGAAGGGATAAATGTGCAGACGGCCGAGCTTTGCGACGATCAGATCGGGGTTGGTCGGCGGCTCGAGCTGGATCGCGATATCGGACTCGAGCCGCGCGACGTCGGCCTGCTCCATCGCGCAGCGCAGATCGACGGTGATCTTGCGATAGGTTTTCTGGAAATCGATCAGCCGCGGCAGGATCCAGAAATTGCCGGGACCTTCCGTCACTGCGACGCGCACGGTGCCCGACGTGTCGTTCGACGAGCGCGAGGCGCGCCGGAAGACGTTGAAGGCATGACGCTCCATATGCGCGACGTCGGCAATCATTGCCGTGCCTTCGTCGCTGAGCGTGAGCCCGCTCTGATCGCGCAGGAACAGCTTGCAGTCGATGCTCTCTTCGAGCCGGTCGATCCGGCGCATCAGCGTCGTCGAGGTGAGGCCGAGCTCTTCGGCGGCGTTGCGGAAACTTTTATATTTTGCGCACGCTAGAAATAGCTTCAAATCGTCCCAGGACGCGTCCAGGGCTTCTTCACGGTGCTGCGTCATCGCAGCACCCCGGTGCAATAACTGCTGCATACTCCTGGTCCCCAACCGCTAAGCTCGACATAGCGGGGCACGAAAGCCGCAGACGATAGAAGGGCGATCAGGCTATGGAAAGGGGCTCCTTTGCCGCAAGGCATGATTTCGACGCGCTGCCGCTCAGTCCGGATGTCGACGTCCGTTGCGCGCAATTTTCTGAAATTGCGGCACTTTCCGAGATGGCGCGCCGGCTGGTGCCCGGCGTGCAGCTCGGAACCGCGGAGCTTGCAAAATACTTCACCTTCGATCCTCAGAGCATCCTGACGTTCAGCCGGAACGGCAAGCTGCTCGGTGGCATGGCCTTCCTGTTCCTGAGCGACCGCGGGCACGATGCCTTGTTGCTCGACGAGATTTGCCTCACCGCGCCGGAGACGCACTATCTGGCTTCCGCGAAGGAGGAGGTTGCTGCCATCTACATCTGGGCGGTCGCGGCGACGGGCCGTGGCATCGCTGGTCTCGGCAAGGCCGCGGCGCACCTCCGACAGCCGAGATTTCGCGGCGCGGATTGCTATGCGCAGCCTTCAACCGTGGCCGGACGCGACATCATGAGGGCGACCGGCTTCGAGCCTGTCCCGAGCTTCCAACCCGACCTGTGGTGCTACGAGCGCCCATGGCACCGGCGGCCGATGCGCATGCCGGGCGCGATCATCCAAGCAAGGAGTTTTGCAGATGCACGGCACTAGGATTCCCCCGGCGAAGCCCGACTCCCGCGCCATCACCATCCGCCTTGCGCGCAATCCCAACGATCTCATGCTGGTCACCGCCATCCGCTCGGCGGTCTATCTCGCCGAGCAGGATTGTCCGTTCGAGGAGGAGTTCGACGGCAACGACATGGTAGCCGCGCATTTCATCGGCTTTGTCGGCAGCGAGCCTGCGGGCTGCCTGCGGGTGCGCTTCTTCGGCGATTTCGCCAAGGTCGAGCGGCTCGCGGTGCGACACCAATATCGGCGCTCGCGCGTCTCGTTCAAGCTGGTGCAGGCGAGCGTCGACTATGTGAAGCGCAAAGGGTTTCGCAAGATCTACGGCCAGGCGCAGGACCGGCTGGTCGATTTCTGGGCCCATTTCGGCGCCAAGCCGCTCGGCCACAATCGCAAGATCACCTTCTCGGATTTTTCCTACACGGAAATGCTGCTGGAGATCGAGCCGGGTCCGGATGCCATCACGCTGGACAGCGATCCCTATGTCATCATCCGTCCCGAGGGCGATTGGGACCGGCCGGGCGTGCTTGACGCCTCGGCGGGGCGGGCGGTGACCTCGCCGCTGCGGGATCTCGCGCTCGCCGATCACTGAAACTGGTGCAGCTCTGCGCAAGATAATGCTGACTTCCAACACCGATGATCCGCCGATCCTGGTTTGTGCGGATCTCCAGGTCGAATATCTGACCCCAGGGCGTCGCCACGTCATCCTCGACGGCGAGGCGGCCACTGCGCGCTGCCTGGAACTCCTGATGCTGTGGCGCGACAATCTCTGGCCCGTGATGCATCTGAAGCGCATCGCCCAGGCGGCCTGGTTCAATCCGGCATCCAGGCTGACCGATTGGATCGCCGAGACCAAGCCGCGGCCCGGCGAGATGACGTTCGAGCACCCGCTGCCCTCGGCCTACAGCTCGGCGCGGTTTGTGGATTACATGTCCAATATCCGCAATGTGCGCTGCGTGTTGGTCGGCTTCTCCCTGGACGAGACCATCCTCGCCACCGCCGTTGACGGGTTTCACCGCAGCCATCGTTATCAGGTGGTGGCCGACGCCGTGGCCTGCCGCCAACCGGGCGCGGGCGATGCCGCCGCCTACAAGCATGCGGTAGTGAATGTCATCGGTAACTTTGCTACAATCCAGTCCAGCGCCGAACTGATCAGAACCAGCGGCGCCGTTGCGGTATAGGCGGCCGCGATCGGCGGATGGATGGGGTGGGACATTGTCACGGGGAGACGAGCTCAAGGAGCTGGCAAGCGACCTGTCGCGTGCCGTCGAGACGGCGCGCCGCGTCGGCTTGCCCACGACCGTCTATCTGCTCTCGATGGCGCTCGTGGAGGTGCGGGAAGCCGCTGCTGCCGCCGACGATGGTGATGATGATGACAGCGCGCCCTGAGAGCTGTTCCGTGTGCGGCTTTGTGCAACGCTGCTGAGCGCCTGCTGCCGACGAATTGGCGTTGCAAGTTCTGCGTTGTCGCAATAGCCAAGAGATGACGCTGGCCGCGCCGGCGATGTGACGACCTTGAGGATCTTTCGCAAATGTCCATGCTGCCGAATTCGCAAGAGGCCCGGGATGTGGCCTACCAGCTCCATCCCTACACCAACGCGCGCACCCATCAGCAGGCCGGTCCCCTGGTGATCGAGCGCGGCGAGGGCCCTTACGTCTTCGACGCATCGGGCAAGCGCTATTTCGAGGCGATGGCCGGCCTGTGGAGCGTCGGGCTCGGCTTCAATGAGAAGCGCCTGGTCGAGGCTGCGCACAAGCAGATGCTGGCGCTGCCGTTCTACCACACGTTCTCCGCCAAATCGCACGGGCCCTCGATCGATCTCGCCGAGAAGCTGGTGGCGCTCGCGCCGGTCCCGATGAGCAAGGTGTTCTTTACCAATTCCGGCTCGGAGGCGAACGACACCGTCCTGAAGCTGATCGCCTATCGCTCCAATGCGCTCGGCCAGCCGCAGCGCAAGAAGGTGATCAGCCGGATGCGCGCCTATCACGGCGTCACCATCGCGTCGGCCAGCCTCACGGGCCTGCCGAACAACCACCGCTCGTTCGACCTGCCGCTGCCGAACATCCTGCACACGGGCTCGCCGCACTTCTACAAGGACGGCGCGCCGGGCGAGAGCGAGGAGGCGTTTGCCACGCGCCGGGCCGAGGAGCTCGACGCGCTGATCCAGAAGGAAGGGCCGGACACGATCGCAGCCTTCTTCGGCGAGCCGGTGATGGGAGCGGGCGGCGTCATCGTGCCGCCGGCGACCTATTGGGACAAGATCCAGGCGGTCCTGAAGAAGTACGACATCCTGCTGGTCGCCGACGAGGTGATCTGCGGCTTCGGCCGCACCGGCAAGATGTTCGGCTGCGAGACCTATGGCATCAAGCCGGACGCGATCGTTGTCTCCAAGCAGATCACCTCGAGCTATTTCCCGCTGTCGGCGATCCTGATGAACGACCGCATGTTCGAGCCGATCGCGGATGAGAGCAACAAGATCGGCGTGCTCGGCCACGGTTTCACCGCGGCCGGCCATCCGGTCGGCTCGGCGATTGCGCTGGAGAACCTCAAGATCATCGAGGAACGCGGCCTGGTCGCACATGCCGCCGAGCTTGGCGGCTACATGCAGGGCAAGCTGCGTGAGCTTGCCAGCCACCCGCTGGTCGGCGAGGTCCGCGGCGTCGGCATGATCGCGGCGATCGAGCTGGTGCTCGACAAGCAGCGCAAGACGGCAGCGGCGACACCCGGCGCCGTCGGCGGCATTGCCAGCCGCATGCTCCAGGAGCGCGGTGTGATCTCCCGCAACATGCTCGATGCCATCGCCATCTGCCCGCCGCTGATCGTCAACAAGACCCAGATCGACGAACTGGTGGCGGCGATATCGGGCGTGCTGGAGGATATGAAGGGCGAAGTGGCGAAGCTGACGCCGGCGTAAGGTCGAGCGTTTCAATGTGGCCGGAGCAGCCGACCACATTCACCGGTGTCGTCCTGGCGAAAGCCAGGACCCATACCGCGTGATCCATCGATTTGTGGCGGTTGGAGTACCGAACGCAGAGTCTTCGCCAAACTCCGCCATTGAGTAATGGGTCCTGGCTTTCGCCAGGACGACGACGGAGGGAGAGCGGGGCGCGCTTACGCCCGCTCGACCCCGATCACGCGACCCTTCTCGATCGCCAGCGCCAGCTCGCCGCGCTTCAGCTTCAGCGCGGCATCGCCGAACAGCTCGCGGCGCCAGCCGCGCAGGGCGGGGACGTCGGCCTCGTCACTGGCTGCGATCTCCTCGAGATCGTCGACGGTCGCGATCACCTTGCTTGCGACTGCATGGCGCTCCGCGGTCATCCGCAGCAGGACCTTCAAGAGCTCGACGATGGCCGCGCCGTTGGAATTGTTGCGCGGCTTCTCCAGCTTCGGCAGCGTCGAGAAATCCCGCGCCAGGCCGCGCTCGACCGCGGCAACGATGTCCGCGCCCCATTTGGATTTCTCGAACCCCTTCGGCACCGAGCGCAGATGGGCGAGCTTTTCCAGCGTGTTGGGGGCGTGGGTGGCGATGTCGCTGACGGCCTCGTCGCGCAGCACGCGGCCGCGTGGCACGTCGCGGCTTTGCGCCTCCTGCTCGCGCCAGGCCGCGACCTCCATCAGCACCGCGAGGTCCTTCGGCTTGCGCACCCGCGTCTTCAGCCGCTCCCAGGCGCGCTCGGGGTGGAAGTCGTAGGTGCGGGGCGAGGTCAGGACCTCCATCTCGATGGAGACCCATTCGCTGCGGCGGCGCTTCTTCAGGTCGGCATCGAGCGCCGCGAATACGTCGCGCAGATGGGTGACGTCGGACACCGCGTAGTGCATCTGCTCCTTGGTCAGCGGGCGGCGCGACCAGTCGGTGAAGCGGTGGGTCTTGTCCGGGCGGTGGCCGGTGACCTTCTCGACCAGCTGGTCGTAGGCGATGCTGTCGCCATAGCCGAGCACCATGGCCGCGACCTGGGTGTCGAACACCGGATGCGGGATGATGTTGGCCTGGTGCCAGATGATCTCGATGTCCTGCCGGGCGGCGTGGAACACCTTCAGCACGGCCTCGTTGCCCATCAGCTCGAAGAACGGCTTGAGGTCGATGCCCACGGCCAGGGTGTCGATGACGATCGCTTCCTCGGGGCTGGCCATCTGCACCACGCACAGCAGCGGGTAATAGGTGGTCTCGCGCAGGAACTCGGTATCGACAGTAATGACGGGGTGCTTGGCCAGTCGGCTGCAGGCAGCCGCAAGGTCAGCGGTGGTGGTAATCAAATCCATGAACGGCCCATGACACTTGATATCAGCCGTTCTGCCGAAAGCGCTGTGATGTCAAGGGGCTCGAAGCGAATTCGAGCCTTGCAATTGGGCCGGAATCGCTCCTTCCGACGAAATTCCTATTCGTAACGGACCCTTTGCGAGGGTTTTCGGGCGCAGGGCAGCGCCACCACGACCACGCACATGGCGACCAGCGCCAGTCCCAGGAACTCGAAAACCAACAGATCCACGGCAAAATCCCCCGACAGAACCGTTAGACTTGTCGGGAGCGTGTTGACGGTCTGTTAATTCCAATGGTTACCGGCGGTGCGGGCGGCCGGATGGTGGACAGCGGGTTAATGGCGCGGACGACCACCATCACGGCATCAGTTTCGGCAAGGCGGCGGCGAGGGCGTCCACGGCGGCGCGGACCTTTAGCGGCATCCGCGGCGAACGTGGCCACAGGGCGTGGCAGTCGTACAGGAATTCCGGTTGGCCCCCGAAGAGACCGACCAGCGCGCCGTTGTTGAGGCGTTCGCGGACCAGCCAGCAGGGTAGCCAGGCGAGCCCCATGCCCTGTGCCGCGGCGTCCGCGATCGCCTCGAGATCGTCGAGCCTGAGCCTGCCGGCCGGCATGATCTCGCGCGGAGGCTGACCGTCCCGCGGAAACAGCCAAGGCCGGACCCGCCCGGAGCGGCGATAGATGATCGCCTGGTGGGCGGCGAGATCGTCGATCGATTTCGGTTTGCCATGGGCGCGCAAATAGGATCGCGCGCCGCACACCACCATTCGCTGGCGAGCGAAGCGCCGCGTAATCAGGCCGGACTGGTTATCGAGATCACCGGTCCGGATCGCAAGATCGTAGCCGCCCTCGACGATGTCAGCGATCGGGTCGCCGAAGGAGAGGTCGAGCTCGAGATGCGAATGTTTGCGCGCCAGCTTCATCAACAAGGGCGCGATGCAGTGCCGCCCCAGCAGCGCGGGCATTGTCACGCGCAGCCTGCCGCGCGGTTCGGATAATTCGTCGGCAACTACGGCGTCAGCCGCTTCAGCCGCGTTGAGCACGGCACGGCAGCGCTCGTAATAGGCTTGCCCTGCGTCGGTCAGGCTCTGGCGCCGCGTGGTACGGTTGAGGAGGCGGGCGCCGAGGCGCTGTTCGAGGAAGCGCACATGCTTGCCGACCATCGGCCCCGACAGCTCCAGCGCGTCGGCGGCGGCTGCGAACGAGCCGAGATCGACGGCCTTGACGAACACGGCCATGCTGGTCAGGCGGTCCATATTGAAAACTCCTGGTTTCGACTGTTCGCTTGTTTGGGTGATTTATCCGCTTCCACGGGACCGGCATAGCTCCATTCAGTTCAACTGATTTGGAGTATATCCCATGACCCGCATCGTTCGCTTTCACCGGCACGGCGGTCCCGAAGTGCTGTGCATCGAGACCGCCAGCGTTCCACCGCCGGCAAAGGGCGAGGTTCAAATCCGGGTCAGGGCACTCGGTCTCAACCGCGCCGAGGCGCTGCTGCGGAGGGGCACGTATATCGAGTCCGCGAAATTTCCGTCCGGCCTTGGTCTGGAGGCGGCCGGCATCGTTGAGGCGGTCGGCGAAGGCGTGGCCGGCTTTGCGCCCGATGACACTGTGAGCATCGTGCCGCCGCTGTCGATGGTGCGATGGCCGGCCTACGCCGAGCTCGCGACGTTTCCGGCCGAGCTCGTCGTGAAGCATCCGCCCGAGCTTGGCTTCGAGGTCGCGGCTGCGATGTGGATGCAATATCTGACGGCCTACGGCGCGCTGGTCGATATCGCCGGACTTGGGCGCGGGGACGTCGTCGCCATCACGGCGGCATCGAGCAGCGTCGGGCTTGCGGCCATTCAGATCGCGAACCGGATCGGCGCTGTCCCGGTTGCACTAACGCGGACCTCGACCAAGCGGCGCGCCTTGCGCGATGCCGGCGCCGCGCACGTGATCGCCTCGGACGAGGAGGACATCGGAGCGCGGCTCGCGGAGATCGCCGGTTCAAACGGCGTCCGCGTGGTGTTTGACGCCGTCGGCGGTCCCGCATTCGAGCCGCTGACCGCGGCGATGTCGCCGGGCGGCATTCTGATCGAGTATGGCGGGCTCAGTCCGGCGCCGACGCCGTTCCCGCTCTTCAACGTGTTGACCAAGAGTCTGGTCCTGCGCGGCTACCTCGTGCACGAGATCATCCGCGATCCCGTGCGCCTTGCGAAGGCCAAGGCATTCATTCTTGATGGGCTGTCGGACGGCACGCTGAAGCCGATCATCGCCAGGACATTCCGATTCGAGGAGATCGTCGAGGCGCATCGCTTCCTGGAGTCGAACGATCAGTTCGGCAAGATCGTGGTGACGATCTAAACGCGCGCATCTTGCGAAACGCATTCGGCGCCCCGTATGACGGAGCGCCGAAGTTCGTTTGGACGTAAGCGTCGGTCTTACGGCAGCTTCAGCGACGTTTCCGCGTTGTACGGCTTCAGCGTCTCGTCGGCCGCTTTCTGGGCGGCGGCGAGCGCCTCCTTCGGCTGCTTCTTGCCGTTCAGGACCAGCATCACCTCGTCCTCCAGCGTCTTGCGGACCGGGACGGTCTTGTAGGTCGCGAACCAGGGCTTTGCGACGTCGAGCTGCTCGACGGCGGTCTTGGCGTCCGGGTTCTTGTTCAGGAAGTCGACCATGTCAGGCGTCTTGTAGGCGGCCATGTTGGGGGCGAAATAGCCGGTGGCGCGGCTCCACCAGGCGCTCTTCTCGGGCGAGGTCATCCACTTGATCAGCGTCCAGGCGGCCTTCTGCTTGTCGGCTTCGAGACCGGCCGGAACGATCAGCGAGGCGCCGCCGATCGGCACGGCGTTGCGGACGTTGCGCGGGATGAAAGCGACCTTGTAGTTGAACTTGGCGTTGTCGCGCACATAGGTCAGCGAGCCCGTGGACAGCATCATCATCGCGGCGTTGCCGGAGATGAAGGAGGTGCTGACGGCGGGACCGGGCGTCGCGCCAGGCGCGTGGACCTTGTGCTTGTAGACGAGGTCGTTCCACCAGGTCAGCGCGCCGAGCATCGAGGGCGTGTCGTAATAGACCTCGCCGCCGAACTCCTCGTTGTAGTAGCGCCCGCCATTGGTCATGGTGAGCGTTTCCATCATCCAGCCGCAATAGTCATAGGCGCAGGGGATCGCGATGCCCCATTGGGTCACCTTGTCGCCCTCGCGCTTGGTGAGCTTCTTGGCCCAGTCGGTCAGCTCCGCCCAGGTCTGCGGCGGCTTGTTCGGATCAAGGCCCGCTTCCTTGGCCTTGTCGGCGTTGATGTAGAGCAGCGGCGTCGAATTGTGGAAAGGCACGCCATAGACCGAGCGGTTGATCACCGCGTTGCCCTGCAGCGCCGGGAAGAACTGGCCGAGGAACTGGTCCTTGGTCTTGCCGTCGGCGGCGATCAGGCCGTCGAGATTGGTGAGCTCGTTCTCGATCTGCATGTCGAGCAGGAAGTTCGCCGACATGATCACGGCGGACGGCGGCTTGCCGGCCTTGATGGCCGCGCGCGTCTTGATCAGCGTGTCGTCATAGGAGCCGGTGTAGACCGCGGTCGCCTTGACCTCGGGATGGGTCTCGTTGAACTCCTTGATCAAGGTGCCCATGTCGCGGGCGAGCTTGCCGTCGACGGGGACGGGGAAGAACAGGTCGATCTCGGTCGGACCTTCGCCGGCGAGCGCGGGAAAGGCGAGGGCGCCTGCCATAGTGCCTGCCATGGCGAGGCCAAGCATGAGCCTGCGGGAAAACAGCATCGGAAAATCTCCTATTTGATGCCTGAGGTGACGAAAGAGCTGATGAATCGCTTCTGGAAGATCAGGAAGGTGACGAGCAGCGGCGCGATTACCATCAGCGTGCCGGCGGCGATGGTGCCCCAGGCCTGGGTGCCTTCGGCCGTTGCGGTGAAGACGGAGAGGCCGACGGTGAGCGGCCGCTTGTCCGGCGAATTGATCACCATCAGCGGCCACAGGAAATCGTTCCAGTGGCTGGTGACCGAGATGATGGCGAAGGCGGAGAAGCTCGGCATCGACAGCGGCACGTAGATGTGGCGGATGCGCTGGAACAGGCTGGCGCCGTCGATCAGCGCGGCATCTTCCAGCTCGGTCGGGATCGCCTCGAAGGCCTGGCGCATCAGGAAGGTGCCGAAGGCGGAGGCGAAGAACGGCATCATCACGCCGGTGAGCGTGTCATAGAGACCGAGCTGCGCCACGAGCGTCAGGTTCGGCACGATCAAGAGCACCGGCACCAGCATCAGCTGCATCAGGAACAAATAGAAGATCAGCGTCTTGCCGGCGAAGGCGAGGCGCGCAAAGGCAAAGCCCGCCAGCGTGATGGTAACGAGCTGCACCAGCAGGATGCCGGTGCAGATGATCGTGGTGTTGAGGGCGTAGCGCGGGAAATCGCCGATCTCCCAGGCATCCCTGACATTGTCGAGCGTCGGCTTCAGGCTCGGCATCAGCTCGGCCATGGCGTTGATGCCGTCCGAGGCGGGGCGCAGTGTCGCAACGCCCATCCAGAGGAAGGGGATGAGCCAGATGATCGCGAGCAGCACGGTCAGCACGAAGCCGAGCTTCGGCGTGATCTCGCGGCGCGTGGCGAGCGGGGCGTCCTTGAGCAGCCAGTCGATCAGCTTCATGGCCCGCCCTCCCGGTTCGCCATCGTCCGGAACGAGAGCGCGGTGAGGCCCATCAGCACGGCGAGCGTCAGCAGCGTGGCCGCCGAGGCCTTGCCGATGTCGTAGTGCTCGACCGCCTGCTGGTAGATGTAGAACAGCACGAGATTGGTCGCGTTGGACGGCCCGCCCTTGGTCATGACGAAGACGTGGTCGACCTGCGTGACCGCATTGAGCGTTGCGATGACAGTGACGAACAGGAAGGTGGGCTTGAGCTCCGGCAGGATGATGTGGCGCAGGCGCTGGTACGGACCGGCGCCGTCCAGATGGGCGGCTTCCATCACATCCTCAGGCACCGCTTGGAGGCCGGCGAGGAAGAACAGCATGTAGTAGCCGGCGTTCTTCCAGATGGTGATGACCATGATGGCGTAAAGCGCGATGTCGGAATCGCCGAGCCAGTTCGGCAGCACCGGCAGCAGGCGGCCGATGTAATAGTCGAGCAGGCCGACATTCGGCAGGAAGATGAACAGGAACAGCGCGGATGCCGCGACCATCGGGATCAGCACCGGCAGGAACAGCGCGGCACGCAGCACGCTGTTGAAGGCGTTGGTGCGCGACAGCGCCAGCGCAAACAAGAGCGCCAGGCCGATGCTGGGGATCGCGGTGCCGACGGCGTAGACGAGATTGTTGACGATCGCCCCGGTGAAGGCGGGATCGGCGAGCACCGCGTTGATGTTCTCAAAGCCGACGAAGCGGACCGGCGCCTTGGGCGTGGCGCGCTGATACAGCGCGTCGATCATCACGCGTCCCATCGCGCCGTAAGTGAACAGCGCGAGGAAGATCAGCGAGGGCAGCAGCAGGAGATAGGCCGGCAGCGAGGCTTTGAAGCGGGCGGAGAACCGCTTCAGGAGAAGCAGGCGCGGCGGCGCAGTTGCCGCGACCGGGAGAGTCGCGGGTTCAGCGAGGCTCATCTCACCGCGCCGGGAAGTTGAGCGCATAGTCGCGGCCGTCCACTCCTGCCGGTGGCTCGAAGGGGAAGCGCAGACTTTCGTCGAGGAAGTCGTGGCTGTGCACGACCAGGTTCTCGCCGTCGATCAGCACCACGCCATAGGCCGGCGGCTCGTGGCTGGCGAGATGCTCGGCGGCGGCAGCGTCAAGCTCGAACCAGACCTGGTGGTTGGTGCCGCGGAGCGTCGAGAACGGAATCTTGCCGTAGCTGCCGAAGATCGGCCGGTGGACATGGCCGAAGAAGAGGTGGCGGATGCGCGAGCGATAGGGCGCAATGACTTCGGCGAATTCGGCGCTCTGCTTCAGTGCGATCTCGTCCATCGCGTGGACGCCGACCGGAAAAGGCGGATGGTGCATGAAGACGACGAACGGCATGTCGGCCGGTGCGGCGGCCAGCGTGCTTGCGAGCCAGCCGAGACGCTTGGCGCACATCTCGCCGGCGTGGCTGGTCTCGTCCAGCGTGTCCAGGAAGACGAACAGGCCGTGCTCGGTGGTGCGCGTGCCCTGCACGAAGCCGTCGGAATCGCGCGGTGCGGCCTTCAGGCCGTCGAGGCAAGCTACGCGTTTGTCGTGGTTGCCGACCATGGCGATGTACGGGATTTTCAGCGCAGCCATCGCGTCTGTGAAATTGGCGTAGGATTCAGGCTCGCCCCAATGGGTGAGGTCGCCGGTCACGACAGCAAATGCAGCGTCGGACTGGTGCTTGTTGATGTCGGCGATCGCCGCGTCCAGCCGGGCGCGCGGATCGAGCCCATAGAGCTTCAGCCCGGGGTTCGCGAGATGCGTATCGGTGATGTGAATGAATTTGAAGGGCATGGCGCGCTTTGTCGGGACTTGTTGGAGGACGGGCGCCTCCGGCAAGATGGCGCTGACAGGCCGTTAGAGCGCGAGTGTTTCAGTTTGATGACAGCGGTTCCCGCGGGCAGGACGTGTCCACAACGTCCACCGGACAGGAATGGATTCGCGCAAGGCGCAATCCATGCAGCGAATCAATTAGAGGTGGTGATGCGGGGGCGTGCGAGCTTTCACGTCCCGCAGAACGTCTGCAACACCCGCTGGTCCGGTAGCGGCGGATCGGCATAAGCCGCATAGTCCGGCTGGTCCTCGAACGGTTTCGCCAGCACCTTCACCAATTCCTCGAACAGCGCGTAGTTGTCATCGTTGACCGCGGCCTGGATCACGGCCTCGACGCGGTGGTTGCGCGGGATGAAGAGCGGGTTGACGGCGTTCATGGCGGACTGCCGCTCGGCGGCGGATTGCGGCTCGGCGGCGAGACGCTCGCGCCACCGCCGGGCCCACTCATCGAAGGCTGCGGGGTCCATGAACTCTGCGCGGGCGTCGTCCGCGGCCGGATCGCCGGCGGCGTCACCCAGCCTGCGGAAGGTGAGGGTGAAGTCGGCCTGGTTCTTCGCCATGGCGTCGAGCAGGTCCTGGATCAGGGCCTCGTCGCCGTCGCGCTCCGTGAACAGGCCGACCTTCTTGCGCAGGCCCGCCTGATAGGCCTTGCTGAATGTCTCGGGGAATGCGCCGAGAATGTCCTGTGCCTGCTCGACCGCCTTCTCCTGCTCCTCGCCGAACAGGGGCAGCAGGCACTCGGCCAGCCGGGTCAGATTCCACAGCGCGATGCGCGGCTGGTTGGCGTAGGCGTAGCGGCCCATCTCGTCGATCGAGGAGAAGACCTGCGCGGGATTGTAGGCATCCATGAAGGCGCAGGGGCCGTAATCGATGGTCTCACCCGAGATCGAAGAATTGTCGGTGTTCATCACGCCGTGGATGAAGCCGACCAGCAGCCAGCGCGCGACGAGCTCGGCCTGGCGCGCGACGACGCCGGCAAGCAGCGCGTGATAGGGCCGCTCGGTACCGAGCAGCTCGGGATAGTGACGGGCGATGACGTGATCGGCGAGCCGGCGGATCGCGTCGGTATCGCGGCGGACGGCAAAGAACTGGAAGGTGCCGACGCGGATGTGGCTCGCGGCGACGCGGGTCAGCACCGCGCCAGGCAGCGCGGTCTCGCGGATGACGTGCTCGCCGGTGACGACGGCGGCAAGCGAGCGTGTGGTCGGAATGCCCAACGCGTACATCGCTTCGCTGACGATGTATTCGCGCAAGACGGGCCCGAGCGCAGCGCGGCCGTCGCCGCGGCGGGAGAACGGGGTGGGACCGCTTCCCTTGAGCTGGATGTCGCGGCGGACGCCGTCCCGGTCGATGACCTCGCCGAGCAGGATCGCCCGGCCGTCGCCGAGCTGGGGCACGAACTGCCCGAATTGGTGGCCGGCATAGGCCATGGCGATGGGGTCGGCTCCATCAGGAACCGTCTTGCCCGCCAGGATCTCGGCGCCCTCAGGGGTCTCCAGCATATCCGGGTCGAGGCCGAGCTGGACCGCCAGCGGCCGGTTCAGCTTGATGAGCCGGGGGGCTGCGACCGGGGTCGGCGCGACCCGGGCAAAGAAGCTGTCCGGCAGCGCCGAATAGGAGTTCTGGAAGGGGAAATGGACGGTCATGGAGGTAAAGATAGGCGGGGAACGCCTGATGGCAAAGGCTTGAGCCCAGATCGGCCAAAAATGGGCCTTCCGGGCCCGAAACAGGCCGTTCCCTTGGTTGCCGCCTTGGGCCTCGTCGGGTAAACCCTGCCGCAACTTTCGGACCGGCCACCTCAGTCGTCCGATTCGCTTCCTCAGACATCAATTTGGGACGACCATGCATCGCTACCGGTCACATACATGCGGCGCGCTCCGCGAGAGCAACATCGGCGAGACGATCCGCCTCTCGGGCTGGGTCCATCGCGTTCGCGACCATGGCGGCGTGCTGTTCATCGACCTGCGCGACCATTATGGCCTGACCCAGTGCGTGGTCGACCCGGACTCGCCGGCGTTCTCGCTGGCCGAAAAGCTGCGCTCGGAATTCGTGGTCAAGATGGACGGCAAGGTCCGCCGCCGCCCTGAAGGCACCGACAACGACGATTTGCCGACCGGCAAGATCGAGATCTATGTCAGCGAGATCGAGGTGCTGGGCCCGGCCGGCGACCTGCCGCTGCCGGTGTTCGGCGACCAGGAATATCCTGAGGATATCAGGCTCAAATATCGCTTCCTGGATCTGCGTCGCGAAAAACTGCACCAGAACATCATGACGCGCGTCGAAATCATCAAGTCGATGCGTCGGCGCATGGAGGGGCAGGGCTTCTTCGAGTTCAACACCCCGATCCTGACCGCGTCCTCGCCGGAAGGCGCGCGCGACTTCCTGGTGCCCTCGCGCATCCATCCCGGCAAGTTCTACGCGCTGCCGCAGGCGCCGCAGCAGTACAAGCAATTGCTGATGATGTCGGGCTTCGACCGCTACTTCCAGATCGCGCCGTGCTTCCGCGACGAGGACCCGCGCGCCGACCGTCTGCCCGGCGAGTTCTACCAGCTCGACGTCGAGATGAGTTTTGTCACGCAGGAAGACGTCTTCGCGGCGATGGAGCCCGTCATCACCGGCGTGTTCGAGGAGTTCGCCAAGGGCAAGCCGGTTAGCAAGAACTGGCGCCGCATCCCGTTCGCCGAGGCGCTGCGCAAATACGGCAGCGACAAGCCGGACCTGCGCAACCCCATCGAGATGCAGGACGTCTCCGAACACTTCCGCGGCTCCGGCTTCAAGGTGTTCGCGCGCATGCTCGAAGACCCCAAGAACCAAGTCTGGGCGATCCCGGCGCCGGGCGGTGGCAGCCGCGCCTTCTGCGACCGCATGAATTCGTGGGCGCAAGGTGAAGGCCAGCCCGGTCTCGGCTACATCATGTGGCGCGAGGGCGGCGAGGGCGCTGGTCCCTTGGCGAACAACATCGGACCTGAGCGCACCGCTGCAATCCGCGCGCAGATCGGTGTCAAGGAAGGCGATGCCGCCTTCTTCGTCGCCGGCGATCCCGACAAGTTCTGGAAGTTCTCGGGTCTTGCCCGCAACAAGGTCGGCGAGGAATTGAACCTCACCGACAAGGAGCGGTTCGAGCTCGCCTGGATCGTCGACTTCCCGATGTACGAGTACAACGAGGACGACAAGAAGGTCGACTTCTCGCACAACCCGTTCTCGATGCCGCAGGGCGGCCTCGAGGCGCTGAAGGGCCAGGATCCGCTGACCATCAAGGCGTTCCAGTACGACATCACCTGCAACGGCTACGAGATCGCCTCGGGCGGCATCCGCAACCACGTGCCGGAAGCGATGGTGAAGGCGTTCGAGATCGCCGGCTATGGCGAGCAGGAGGTGGTTGACCGCTTCGGCGGCATGTACCGCGCCTTCCAGTACGGCGCGCCGCCGCATGGCGGCATGGCCGCGGGCGTTGACCGCATCGTGATGCTGCTGTGCGGCACCACCAATTTGCGCGAGATCTCGCTGTTCCCGATGAACCAGCAGGCCATGGACCTCCTGATGGGCGCACCGTCGGAAGCCACGACCAAGCAGCTCCGCGAGCTGCATGTGCGAGTGAACCTGCCGCAGAAGTGAATGCGTACCCCGGACGCAGCGCAGCGCTTCTTCAGCGGTGCGCTGCAGAGCCGGGGCCCAGACTTCACGGACGGTGACCCTGGGTCCCGGCTCTGCGTCGCGTCATTTCATGCCGCGCCGCGTCCGGGACACGAGACCGCCGAGCGAACGCTCGGCCTACAACCCCGTCGACGCCTCGATGCGGAATTGTGCCAGCGCGACGATCGGCTCGCTGTTCAGGGCGCCGAGCAGCTGAAGCATCGGCACCTTGCCGAGCGGCGTCAGCTTGATGGTGAGCGTTTGCCCTGACGTCTCGACGAAGCCGGCGATGGCATCGACCGCGGTCTTGGCATCGGGATTGGCGGCCGCGATCTTCTCGCCCTGTGCCCGGATCATCTCGACGATGGCGCCGCGCGCCGCGTCGCGGCTGACATTCTGCATGCGGGAGAACTGCGCCACGAGCAGATCGACGACGCCGCTGTCGCGCAGGGAGAGCTCGATCGCGCCGGCTTCGATCTGCCCGGCCTGGCTCATGGCTTGCACCGGGTCGGCCGTGAACACGCCGCGCGGCACGTTGGCGAGTGCGAGGCGGGCCTGCGCCTTGGCGAGGTTGCCGAGGTCGATGGTGGCCGGCGCGAGCGCCAGCGCGCCCGAGGACTCCGTCCAGGCCGCGCCGAGATCGAGGTTGATTGCCAGTTTGTCGATGCCGGCCATCGTCAGCGGCAGCTGCGTGGGATTGGCCGGATCGGTGGGGGCGACCATCTTCACGACCAGATTGGCCTTGCTCGGGATCGACCCGACCAGTTGGCCCCAGTTCAGGCTGATCGTGTCGATGGTGACGAGCTGCCGCGTGTTCTTGTAGGGCGAGACCACGCCCTTGATCTCGGCGCCTTCGAGCACCCGGAACAGGCCCAGCATCTGATCGGGCGAGGGCGGCTGCCCGGGCGTGGTGAGGCTCGCGGCCCAACGAAACAGGTTCGCCAGGCTGAGCGATTTGAGCGCGAAGCGCTCCATCTTCACTTGGCCTTGCGGCGTCGGCGCATCCAGGCCTTCGAGCGCGAACTCGCCCTCCTGGTATCTGATCGCCCTGAGCCGGGGCGTCCCTTGCGGGGTCGTGATCGACATGGTGCCGATCTCGATCTTGCCGACGCGAAGGCCGTCATAGAGGCCGGCGAGCTTCTCCATCATCTCGCGCGATTGCGCCGGGGTCGGCTGGACGGAGCGGTCCGTCGGCAGCAGTGCCAGAATCTCGGCCGGCCGGAATTTTGACGGCTGGACCGCGATATCGGCGATCGCGATGCCGTCGACCTGCATCCGCACGCCGTGCGTCGACGTCGCCACGTAAAGGCCGCTCGACATTTGTCCGTAAACGCGATGGTAGCTGTCGTCGTTGGCCTTCTGCGGATCGAGGGCGGCGGCGATTGCGGTCGAGTCGAAATCATTGATGATGAGGTCGGACATCTCGCCGGTCAGCTTGTCCGCCTTGCCGGCCTGCTCCACGTTGATCGTGAAGGAGGCGCGGTCGGCCTTCATCGCGTCGACCTTGCCCTTGCCGAGCTTCTGGATCGCGAGCCCCGAATAGACGACCTCGCCGCTGCCGGCGGCGCCTTTGCCGGCATCGAAGGCGATGGTGAGGGTCGGTGCCGTGACTGAAGATGCGGTCACGCTCGCATACTGATCGAGCACAAATCGGTACAAGTCGATCAGGGCGCCTGACGCCGGCGCATTCTGGACGTGAACTGGGCCCGCGTAATCGCGCATGATCATCTGCGGGATCTTGTAGGAGGCTTTCAGCTTCCCGGGGCCGACTTCGTCCAGCGCGACCTCGAAACCGGAGATCTCGATGCTGTCGGCCGCAAAGCGGGTCTCATCGGTCTGGCGGAGGCCCATTCCCTTGATGCCGGCGATCTTGACGTGCGCCTGTGGCTGCCCGGCGGGATCGACTGCGATGTCCTCGATGGTCAGCGTCCGGCTCGTCACGTCGAACGCCACCTTGCCGTGGCTTGCCTTGCCGCCCTGGCTGCGGATCCGGTCGAAGACGGCCTCGATCTCCGCGGTGGCGCGATGTCTGGCATAGAGGTTGAAGCCGAACCATCCGCCCGCGGCGAGCACGGCGAGTGCGATCAGGCCGATCAGGATCCGCTTCATTCTCAGCTCCAGTTGCTCGTTTTGCACTGCGCAACCTGCCATATTCGCAAAGCGCGGGGCGGTCCAGGGAAAGCTATGGTTTTCAAATATTTGACCGTGCGGCCTGTTGATGGGGGCGGAATCGGATGTTGCCACCGGGGCGCCGGCCGTGCTTCATCCCGTTTCCATGACCCGGAATACCGCGACCCGCGACAGACCGGTCAGGACAACGTAGTTTGAGGCCGGTAACGCGAGGCAAGAGACCGCATGTCGTCCTATTCTGATGACCTCCACCAGGCGGCGCTCGCCTATCATCGTCTGCCGCGCCCCGGCAAGCTCGAGATCCAGGCGACCAAGCCGCTTGCCAACCAGCGCGACCTCGCGCTTGCCTATTCTCCGGGCGTTGCGGCTGCCTGCACCGAGATCGCCAAGAACCCGGCCGAGGCGGCGACGCTGACCACCCGCGCCAACCTGGTCGCCGTGGTCTCGAACGGCACCGCGGTGCTCGGCCTCGGTAATATCGGCCCGCTGGCCTCCAAGCCCGTGATGGAGGGCAAGGCGGTCCTGTTCAAGAAGTTTGCCGGCATCGACGTGTTCGATATCGAGATCGCCGCCGACACCATCGACCGGGTGGTCGAGACCGTGGCGGCGCTCGAGCCGACTTTCGGCGGCATCAATCTCGAGGACATCCGCGGGCCGGAGTGCTTCGAGATCGAGGCGCGGCTGAAGGAGCGCATGAAGATCCCGGTCTTCCATGACGACCAGCACGGCACCGCGATCATCGTCGCCGCCGCCATCACCAACGGCCTCAGGCTGAACGGCAAGAAGCTGTCGGACGTCAAGATCGTGGCGTCAGGGGCAGGTGCTGCCGCGATTGCGACGCTCAATCTTCTGGTGTCGATGGGCGCGCAGCGCAAGAACATCTGGGTCTGCGACATCGACGGCCTCGTGCATGAGGGCCGCAACACCTCGATGGACCGCTGGAAGGCGGTCTATGCGCAGAAGACCGACAAGCGCACGCTCGCCGACGTCATCGGCGGCGCGGACATCTTCATCGGGCTGTCGGCACCGGGCGTCCTCAAGCCTGAGATGGCCAAGGCGATGGGCGACAAGCCGCTCATCATGGCGCTCGCCAATCCGACGCCCGAAATCATGCCGGAGGAAGCGCGGAAGGTGCGCCCCGACGCCATGATCTGCACCGGCCGCTCGGACTATCCGAACCAGGTCAACAACGTCCTGTGCTTTCCCTTCATCTTCCGCGGCGCGCTCGACGTCGGTGCCAGCGCCATCAACGAGGAGATGAAGCACGCCGCCGTCGAAGCCATCGCGCAGCTCGCGCGCGAGGCGCCGTCGGATGCGGTGGCGCAAGGGGTCGACACCGGCGAGATGGGAGGCTTCGGTCCGGGCTCGCTGATTCCGAGCCCGTTCGATCCACGGCTGATCCTGCGCGTGGCGCCGGCGGTCGCGAAGGCCGCGATCGAGTCGGGCGTCGCGACGCGCCCCATCACCAATTTCGACGAATATGCCGCGCAGCTCATGCGCTTCGCCTTCCGCTCCGGCCTCGTGATGAAGCCGATGTTCGCCAAGGCCAAGACCCAGCCGGTGCGCGTGATCTATGCCGAAGGCGAGGACGAGCGCGTGCTGCGCGCCACGCAAGTGGTGCTGGAGGAGAAGCTGGCCACGCCGATCCTGGTCGGTCGTCCGTCCGTGGTGGAGGCGCGCATCAAGCGCTTCGGCCTGTCGATCAAGGCCGGCAAGGATTTCGACCTCGTCAACCCCGAGGACGATCCGCGCTACCGATCCTACGTGCAGTCCTATGTCGAGGTCGCCGGCCGCCGCGGCGTGACGCCGGATGCGGCGCGCACGGTGGTACGCACCAACAACACGGTCATCGCCGCGCTCGCGGTGACGCGCGGGGAGGCGGATGCGATGCTCTGCGGCGTCGAGGGCCGCTACATGAGCCATCTGCGCCATGTCCGCGAGATCGTCGGCTTCTCGGCAGGGATCAGCGACTATGCGGCGCTGGCGCTGCTGATCACCAGCAAGGGCGCGTTCTTCATCGCCGATACGCAGGTTCGCCCCAACCCCAGCGCGGAAGAACTCGCCGAGATCGCCTCGCTCGCGGCGGTCCACGTCCAGCGCTTCAACATCAAGCCGAAGATCGCCTTCGTCTCGCATTCCGATTTCGGCAGCTACGACACCGAGTCCTCGCGCAAGATGCGCCGGGCGACCCAGCTCCTGAAGGAGAAGCATCCGGAGATCGAGGCCGACGGCGAGATGCAGGGCGACACGGCACTTTCGGCCGCTGCGCGCAAGATGGTGCTGCCGCACTCCAACCTCGAGGGCGAGGCCAACATCATGATCATGCCGACGCTCGACACCGCCAACGTCGCCTATCAGATGATCAAGTCGCTCGCGGATGCACTGCCCGTCGGCCCGATCCTGATCGGCCCGGCGCGCCCGGCGCATATCCTCACCCCCTCGGTGACCGCGCGCGGCATCCTCAACATGACTGCGGTCGCAGTCGTGGAAGCGCAGGAGCGCGCGGCGCGGCAGCAGCCGACGTTGTTTACCTGAGGCGGGACCTCTTCGCCTCTCCCCGCTTGCGGGGAGAGGCCGGATCGCATCGTCAGATGCGATCCGGGTGAGGGGGACTCTCCGCGAGTCCAATTCTCACCGCCCCCGTGGAGGCTCCCCTCACCCCAACCCTCTCAGCGCGAGCGAAGCTCGTCGCGGCCCCGCATCCGCCTTCGCCAAGGCTTCGGCGGACAAGAGCGGGGCGAGGGAGCGCACCTCCGGCGCATCCGCCCTTCAATCTTTTCAAAACAGTTCTCCATTTCCCCGTTTGTAAACCGGCCAACGACTCTTCATAATCGCTCAGGACTTTCGTCCAAGTTCCGATCTTAGAAAGCCTGAGCCAAGAGGCCGATCATGCCAGCGTTCGTGACTTTCGGGCGAATTCTGTTCGCCGTGCTGTTCATCTACACGGGCGCGACGAAACTGTTCGCCATCCAGGCGACCGCCGATTTCATTGCCACCAAGGTCGTGGTGCCTGACATCATCGCGCCTTACGCCAAGCAGATCGAGACGGCGACCGCCATGACGACGCCGCAGCTGCTGGCGATCGCGGTCGGCGCGCTCGAGATCATCGCCGGCTTGATGATCGCGCTGAACTTCGGGGCGCGGTTCTTCGCCATGCTGCTGATCGTCTACGTCGCGGTCGCAACCGTGCTGTTCTACGACTTCTGGAATCTGGCGGCGCCCGACAACGCAAAGATGCTGGTCGATGCGCTGAAGAATCTCTCGATCATCGGTGCGCTCTGCATGATCATCGGCTATGGCCGCGCCACGCGGCCGGTCGAGGCGGCTTACGGGGACGTGTAGGGCGTTTTTGCAGGGAGCGTTGTTGCAGTGCACCTACGCCCGACGCCACGGTGTCACCGTGACGTCATGCGCCGCGTCGAGCACATAGGGCGCGTCCGGCTTCATCCCGTGTGACGCCAGCACCTCGTGCGGGGTCCGCTCGGGCACGCCGACAAAACAACCTTCGCCGCCGGGCAGGCGCAGATGCGGGGCTTCCGACAGCCAGAACGTGTCGTAACGGTCCATGAACATGTCGAACACGACGGGACCGCCGATGATCGCGACCATGCCGGAGGCGACATCGGCGAAGGCGCAGGCCTCCTCGAAGCTCGCGTGATCCGGATTCCACAATGTCGCGTTCGGCATCTCCGGATCGACGGTGAGGGCCTTGATCTTGCGGGTCGTGATCAGCCGCTTGCGCTTCGGAGAGTTCGGCTGCTGCTCATGTGAGTGCCGGCCGTGCACGATCAGCGCGGCGCGATCGAGCGCCTGCTCGAAGAACAGCTTGTCGCCTTCGAACTTCAGGCTGTCAGGCATGACATGGCTCGCGTCGGCGAGCATGCCGTCCGCGGAGACGATGACGTAGCCTTCGATACAGAAAGACAATTGCCGGCTATTCCGAAACGGTCGTCACCACGGAATTGACCGGGCGCTGGCTCACCGTCGGCAGCTTGACGTCCTTGAGCAGCTCCTGGTCGTATTCGGGCAGCGAAGACGCCGGGAACTTGGCGCGCATCGCCACCACCTTGTAGCCGCCTGCCTTTAGGCGCTTGAGGAGCTCGGGCAGGGCTTCTGCCGTATGCTTCTGGAAGTCGTGCATCAGGACGATGCCCTTGCCCTTGCTGTCGAGCTTCTTCATCACCGTCTCGATCACCTTCTCGGGCTTCGAGGCCTTGAAGTCGAACGAGTCGATGTCGCAGGAGAAGATCGCCGTGTTGCGGTTGCCGAGATAGGTGACCATCTCCGGCGGATGCTGGAGTGCCGGGAAGCGGAAGAACGGCGAGGGCGAGATGCCGCCGAGCGCCCATTTCACCGCCGACAGGCCCTTCTCGATTTCTTCCTTGCGCTGCGCTTCCGTGAGCTTCTTGTTGTTGAGATTGGCGTGCGACCAGGTGTGGGTGCCGACGGTGTGGCCGGCAGCGTAGACCTGCTTCAGGATTTCCGGCTCATAGGTCGCGTGCTTGCCGATCGAGAAGAAGATGCCGGTGGTGCATTCATCGGCGAGCGCCTTCAGCACGGCGGGCGTGTTCTTCGGCCAGGGGCCGTCGTCGAAGGTCAACACCACCTCCTTGTCGCGCAGGAAGTCGAGCTCCTTGAAGTGCTCGAAGCCGAAGCCTGGACCGCCTGTCGTGTCGATCTCGACGGTGCGGGCGACCCCGAGCGCGTCGGGTGTGTTGCAGGCCGCGCGTGCGGGCTGCGGCGCCTGCTTGGGCGGCGGCGGATTGACGAAGCCCGCTGGCGCGGCGGCCGCTGCAGGAGCCGGTGCTGCCGCTGGAGCAGCCGGCGTCGCGGCCGGTGCGGCACCCGTTGCGGCGGCGGGCTTCGCGGCCGGGGCCTGCGACCATGCCGCGCCGGTCATGCCTAAAGACATCGCGCTTGCCAAAATCAGTCCTGCCGCCACACGCATGGTGTTGTCCTCGAGATTGATCCCGTTGTTCCGCCGTGACTTTTCGCCTCCGGCAAAACCATCCTGCCCCAAACGATCTTAGCCTAGATGGTGGGCCATCGCCATTGCAACGGCTGTTTGGCATCCCGCCACAATTGTGCCCAACCGGATGGGGCGCGTTGCATCAAGTGTCGGCCAGCGTCTTGGCAATCGCCGTCTTGATTCGCGTATCGGTCGGCTCGATGGCGGAGGCAAATACCTCGGCGATATAGCCGTCACGCCCGATCAGGTATTTGTGGAAGTTCCAACGCGGAACATCCTTCGGGCGCGCGTCGGCCGCCCATTTGTAGAACGGATGCGCCCTCGCGCCGATCACTGTGGCCTTGGCCGCGATCGGGAAGGTAACGCCGTATTGGTGGTGCGCGGTCTCCGTGATCTCGCTCGTTCCGCCCGGCTCCTGGCCGCCGAAATCGTTGGAGGGCACGCCGATCACGGTGAGCCCGCGCTCGCGAAACTCGCTCCAGAGCTCTTGCAGCCCCGCGTATTGGGGCGTGTAGCCGCAGAGCGAGGCGGTGTTGACCACCAGCAGCGGTTTGCCGGTGAAAGCGGCGAGGCGGATGTCGTCGCCGGACAACGCGGGAAAGGAGAAGGCGTAGGCCGAGATCCGGCTCATGCCGCCATCGGCGACCGCGCGCGTCACCGGAGCGACGGCGCCTGCAAGCGCCGCGATGAGCATGGTCCTTCGGTTCATCATGACGGCGTCCCCCGAAACGATCCGGGATGCATGTTACTCCGCCGCTGCGATCGGCCTCGTCAACACCGCGTTATCGGGAGCGGCGAAGCGCCTGGAGCCATTTCCGTTCCGATGGATCGGGCGCTCGAAAACGCTCTAGTAGAGCCGGACGATGAAATCAGTGCCTTCGCCGGTTTCGCCCTGGTTGATGCCCTGGTCGGAGACGATGACCGAGCCGCCCGAGGTCAGCATCTCGTTGATCTTCGCCATGGTGTCGGCGGGGATCGCGATGCGGTCGAGCGCCTCAGCCGGGTTGTCCGGCGTGACCACCGGCTTTGCGGCGACGGGGATCACGGCGGCGCCACGCTGGCGGCGCGTCACGCGGCTGTCATCCTCGCGCGCGGCGGCGCGAGCGGAGACGGGCAGCGACACCACCGACCAATGCAATGCATTGGCGTCGGTCTTGTCGACTTCGGCGGTGAAGACGTGCGTGCCGAGCGGCCGGTCGCTCGCGGCGATCGTAACCGGCACCTCGAACAGCGGCGCGAAATTCTGCCGCACGTAGAGCTTGGAATCCTTGCGACTGATGAAGACGGCGATCTGGCCGGCCCGCTTGGGCGCTTCCGGCTTCGCCGCAGGCGCAGGATCGGCAACGCGGCTCTCGTCCTTCTTGGCGTCCGGCGCGGGTGCCGTAGCCGTCACGGCGGCATCAGGCTTCCTTGCGGCGTCGGCCGCGTCAGTCTTGACGGGCTCGGACTTGACGGCCTCGACCTTGTCGGCGGGCCTGTCGTCGGAGGCCGTGGTCGCTTTGGGTGCCTCGGCGGAATCGGTCGGCTTCGCATCGGCGTTTGCCGGCCTGGCCGCGTCAGACGCTTCGGCGGTTTTCGTTGCGTCAAGCTTGTCGGCCGGTGCGGCCGCTTCCGCGCGGGCCGGCGCATTGCCCGTCGTCATGTCCGACATCACGGTGTGGCCGACCGACGAGCGCAGCTCGAGCACGCTCTCGGCGCTGGCGGTCTTGGTCTCGGGCGGTTTGGCTTCAGTGACCTTGGCTGGTGCGCCCTTGTCGGCCTTGTCGCCGATGTTGGTCTGAGGCTCGACGCTGGCCGCGGGCTGCGGCGGCACGCGCACGGAGGCGAGCAGCGGGTGCTGGAAGCTGTGCGGCGTCATCTCGCCGGGCGAGACGATGACGCGTGCACCCATCTTGGTCCAATTCCACATCTTCACCGCGAACGCCATCGGCATGCGGATGCAGCCATGCGAGGCCGGATAACCCGGCAGCACGCCGGCATGCATGGCGACACCGGACCAGGTGATCCGCTGCATGTACGGCATCGGCGCGCCGCTATAGATGTTGGAGTGGTGGAATTTGTGCTTCTGGATGACGCTGAACACACCCATCGGCGTCGAGTGGCCCTTCATGCCTGTCGACACCGGGGATTCCGCGAACACGCCGTTGGTGTCGTAGACCGTCACCTTCTGCCGGTCGATCGAGACGACGATGACGAGCGGCCCTTGCGGCTTGGTGCCGACTTCCTTCTCGGCAACCGCGTCCTTCTTGCCGGCCGCGCCGCGCTTCTGCGGCTTCTGGCGCGGGACTTCGAGATGCCGATCCTGACGGGAGGCGTAGGACCCGTCGGAATAATCCGTCCAGTAGTAAAATGCTGCGTCCGCCTGGCTTGCCGTACCGATCGCACCAGCCGTCGCCAAAATGGCGACCTGCCACAGCCGCGCCGGCTTGGCAGAAGAACCGGACCCCTTCACGCTATTCATCCTCGAATCCATAATCCAAATCAGACATTAGTCTCGTAGAGGGGATACGCGTTCACCGGCAAGGCAGTTCTGCCATCAGCTACATTTGTCCGAGACGTAGCAAAAAAGCCTCACGGAGCGGTAAACGGCGGCCGCTCCTCGCGGCCAGTCGCCTTCCTGTCTGGCTGTCTCATCCCTACATTGCGGGTACTTGTTACCGGAGAACTTCATGTCATCTCGTTTCCCCGGTCTTTCCGGCATCCGCTTGAAAGGCCTTGCTTTATTCCTCCTGGCTCTGGTCGTGCCGGTGGCTTCCGCCCAGGCTGCCGACGAGCCGGATCTGATCTTCCGCCGCTCGACCGTCTTCAAATGGGTCAGCCCGAATGACAAGCTCGCGACCTACGGCCTCGATGATCCCGAGGTGGAAGGTGTCGCCTGTCATTTCACCGTGCCGGAGAAGGGTGGTTTCAAGGGCTGGCTCGGCCTTGCCGAGGAGGTCTCGGACATCTCGCTCGCCTGCCGCCAGGTCGGGCCCATCAAGTTCAAGGACAAGATGGAACAAGGCGACGACATGTTCCGCAGGCGACGCTCGCTGTTCTTCAAGAAGATGCAGATCGTGCGTGGCTGCGACGCCAAGCGCAACGTGCTGGTCTACATGGTCTATTCGGACAAGCTGATCGAGGGCTCGCCGAAGAACTCGACCTCGACCGTGCCGATCATGCCGTGGGGACCGGCGGACGCCAACGTCCAGAAGTGCGGCGAATTCTTCACTCAGTGACGCCGTTTGCGTTCACTCAGTGACGCGTTTGCGTTCACTCGGTGACGACAGCACGGCTGACGCGCGGTTTTGCGAGATGCGAGCCGGTCAGCCGCACGAACATCTGCGGCGCGGCCTCAAAGCCGCGGCTCGATTGCAGCGCCATTTCGCTCGTCGAAGTGACGGGGCCGCGAACAGGTCGTTGATCTCCGCGGTCCGTCCGCTGCTCCGCTTCGCGCGTCGTTGCGCGTTTTCCCGCCATCATGATGGCCATCCCTCACGTGATCGCGCCCGGTGATCCGGGCGTCTCGGTTTCGATGGCTTGGGTCGCAGCCGAAGCGCCCCCGGTTCGACAGGGCCCAACCTTCGTTTGGCTTCTCTTCAGCAGAAAAACGTAAAATGCGTATGAAGCGTGCAAGGCGCGCGCGTGACAGCGCGCCCCCGGCGCATGTTCGTGCTGGAACAAGGACTTGCCGGGTTACGTTGAGTTGCGGCGCAACCTGACTGAAATGATTGGCATTTTCCGAGAATTGTTTCGTCGCATCGGACCGGACGAAACAATTCTCACGGAGATGAAACCATTTTCCGCCTTTGGCGCATCACGCGCGAAACCACCCATGGTTATCAGCTTCACAACGACGGCGGTGCACCGCCGGCGACATTGAGGGACAAGACCATGCGCGCGCTCAGCTTCATCCTTGCTTTCGGTTTTGTCCTCGCCGGTTCCTCGTTCGCAGGCGCGCCAGACGGCAATCTGCCGGGCATCGGCACCTTCCAGTACAGCGGCTCGCCGGTCATTACCCCGTCGCCGCAGCCGATCGTGGTCGCCGCGCGCTTCTGATCGCCAACAAGAAAATCAGCCGTTAAAGGCCATCATGAATCTTCGCATTTGCGCCGCAGCGCTCATTTCCCTTCTCACGATCAGTTCCGTCCAGGCGCAAGTGCGCTCTCCCTCCAGATTGCCTGATCCCCGCACCGAGTTCGTGCGGCAGTGCGCGCCACGCATGCTCGGGCGCTGGGAGCATCCGGAGGAAGTCTGCGGCTGTCTGCATGACCATGCCGCCGCGGTCGTCGAGGACCGCGATCTGCGCGAGGCGCTGCTGCGCGGCATCAGCGAGACCGGCGTTCCGACGATCGAGACCGATTGGGTGCCGACGTCCAAGCAGGGCGAGATCGGCCCGACCTTCACCAAGATCGCCAAGCCCACCTTGCAGTGCATGTTCGATCCGGCGAAGTAGCCTCTCCGATTATCATTTCGATTTCGGCCCGTGCCGCGGCACGCAGGAACTCGTTTGCGCGATCCCCTTGTCGGTCATCTTCGCGCCGCGGACCTCCTTGACCTGTCCGGCCGGGCAGGTTCCGTCATCCACCAGCACGCGCTGGCCAAGTTTCAGATCCACGATGTCCTGCTCGCGCCCGACGGTGCCTGCGCGCGCCGTCGAGGCAAGCGCGATGACGATCAGGAGCGAGAGGCAGGCTGCGCGGCGGAGTGACATGATGAGGGCTCCCGGAATCGATGCCGCAATGTAGGGAGCGGTCGCCGATTCTGATAGCAAAGCTTCGTCACGCACGCCGGGCCGATCTGCCCTTCACGCGCAACGCGGCACGCGATTCCCGCGCGAGCCGTTCCGCGGATGCCACGAGCTTCGGAACCGCATGCCCGGAAAATCCCAGCACGAAGCCGGGCAGGGGACGTGTGCGCGAATAGGTGTCGGCCAACAGCCAGCCTTCGGCGCCGGCGGCCAGCTTCGCCTCGGCCGCGACCGATAGATCGACCGACGGATCGAACCTTGCGACAAGATGCAGGCCCTGCGAGGGGACCGGTACGGACAGCACACCGTCGGATCTGGCCTCCAGCGTCTCAGCCAGCGCGTCGCGAGCCTCGCGATAGAGCTTTCGCACCCGCTTCAGGTTCGCCGCAAAGGCGCCGGAGTTGAGCATGTCGGCCACCGCGCCTTCCATCAGCGTGCCGGGAAAGCGGTCGAGCGCGGTGCGCGCGGCTGTCACGTCGGCGATCAGGCGCTCGGGCAGGGCGCAATAGCCGATGCGCAGGCCCGGAAACAGCGTCTTGGCGAACGTGCCCATGTAGATCACGCGCTGGAGATGATCGATGCCGGCAAGCGACATCAGCGGCGCGCCGTCATAGCGGAACTCGCTGTCGTAATCGTCCTCCAGCACGAAGGCGCCGGCCTGCTTGGCCCAGTCGAGCAGTTCGAGCCGGCGCGGCATCGACATCTGCACGCCCAGCGGAAACTGGTGCGACGGCGTCACATAGGCCGCGCGCGCGGACGGTGCCGACGTGCGGCCCTTGGCGATGCGCATCCCGTGCTCGTCGACGGGGACGGGCACGGCGCGATAGCCGCAATGCGCGATGGTCTTGCGCGCGGCGGGGTAACCTGGGTCCTCGCACCAGACCTGGTCGCCCGCCTTCAGGATCGCACTCAGCACGATGCGCAGGGCGTGCAGCGTGCCCGACGTGAGCATGATCTGGTCGGGATCGCAGCGCAGGCCGCGCGCCGACAATAGATGATCGGCGATCGCCGCCCGCAGCTCGCGGCTGCCGCGGGGATCGCCATAATGAAGATGCTCGGACCCGAACGCGCGCATGCGCCGGCCGACAAAGGCGCGGAAGCGCTGCACGGCGCGTTCGTCGATATGGGTGCAGCCGAGCGAGAACGCGCCTTGCTGCGGTGCTTCGACGATCACCTTCGGCTTCTTAGGCTCGGCGGCACGCGCTGGAATCCGCGCGGCGACGAAGGTGCCGGAGCCGACGGTGGCATCGGCAAAGCCGTCGGCGATCAGGCGTTCATAGGCGGTGACGACGGCGTTGCGTCGGAAGCCCGTTTGCTTGGCCAATGTGCGCGACGGCGGCAGCGGCTCGCCAGGCTTGACGAGGCCGGAGACGATCATCTCGCACAGCGCCTGGTAGAGCCTGTGCGCCGCCGATGCGCCGGCGGTGATGTGCGCCCCGGTGAGGTCGAGCGGCAGTTCGGCCTTGGCGGGCGAGGGCGAATTGGTCGGAATTTTTTGCATGGAATTGGCACTATCGCAGACCAAATCGGCCGCTACAACTGCCCTGGAACTGTTCCATTCACGACAGGAGCGGCCGTGAGCCAGACCGAGACTTCAAATTCCTATCCGACCTCAGCGCGCAACCAGGTGAAGCGCCGTCACGACCGCGGCTTCTACGATCACGACACGGTTCATCGCATCCTGGATTCCTCGATGCTCTGTCATGTCGCCTATGTCATCGACGGCCAGCCCTATTGCACGCCGACCTTCTTCTGGCGCGAGGGGACGAAGCTCTATTGGCACGGCTCGCGCGCCAGCCGCATGCTGCGCAACCAGACCAGGGGCGAGCGCGTGTGTCTCACCGTCGCCCATCTCGACAGCCTCGTGCTGGCGCGCTGTGGCTTCAACCACTCCGCCGACTATCGCGCGGTGATGGCGTTCGGCACCGCCTATCTCGTCACCGACCCCGAGGAGAAGGAGCGGGCGGTGATCGCCATGGTCGACCGATTTTTCCCGGACCGCACCGCGAGCCTGCGGGCGAGCAACACGCAGGAGATCAAGGCGACCTCCTTCATCGCCATGGAGATCGAGGAGGCCTCGGCAAAAATCCGCGCCAAGGGTGTTGCGGACGACGACGAGGACTATGCGTTGCCGATCTACGCCGAGCGCATTCCCGTGCGCACCGTGCTCGGCGCTCCGGAGCCGTGTCCGCGCCTGCTGGAGGGTGTGACGCGCCCGGCGACGCTCGATGGCTATTCGGAAGGCCGCCTGCTCGAAGATGCATTGCGGGATGCATATTTTGTGGAGTACCCGAACGGCTGAAATCGGCTAGCTTGCGCGCTCCTTGGGACCATTCGAATGCCTGGAGTTGCCTGATGAATGCCGAAACGCAGCAGAGGATTGTTGACGCCGTCGATGCCGGCTTCGAAGCCCAGCTTGCGACCACCCGTGATTTCGTTGCGATCCCCTCGATCCGCGGGGCCGAGGGGCCGTGCCAGGACATGATCGGCGACCTCCTGCGCGCGCGCGGCTACGAGGTCGACGACTGGCACATCAATGTCGACGATTTGAAGGATCTGCGCGGCTTCGGTCCGATCGAGCATGATTTTTCCAAGGCGCGCTCGGTGGTGGGCACCTACCGTCCACAAACGGGCGGCGGCAAATCGCTGATCCTCCAGGGCCACTGCGACGTGGTGCCGGCAGGCCCGCTGGAATTGTGGGACACCCCGCCATTCTCGCCCGTCATCAAGGACGGCAAGATGTTCGGCCGCGGCGCCTGCGACATGAAGTCGGGCACGATCGGCGCGCTCTATGCACTCGATGCCATCAAGGCCGCGGGCCTCAAGCCGACGGGGCGGATCCACTTCCAGTCCGTCATCGAGGAGGAGAGCACCGGTGTTGGCGCGCTCTCGACGCTCCAGCGCGGATACCGCGCGGACGCCTGCTTCATCCCGGAGCCGACCGGCGGCAAGATGGTGCGCTCGCAGGTCGGCGTGATCTGGTTTCGCCTGCGCGTGAAGGGCCATCCGACCCATGTCGCGTTCGCCGGCTCCGGCTCCAATGCGATCATGGCGGCCTATCATCTGGTCCATGCGCTGCAAAAGCTCGAGATCGAATGGAACGAGCGGGCCAAGGCCGATCGCCATTTTGGGACGATCAACCATCCCATTAACTTCAACCCCGGCATCATCAAGGGCGGCGACTGGGCCTCCAGCGTCCCGGCCTGGTGCGACGTCGATTGCCGCATCGCGATCCTGCCGGGCTGGTCGGTGGCCGATCACCAGAAGGAGATCATGGCCTGCGTCACTGCTGCCTCGCGCAACCACCGCTTCCTCGCCAACAACCCGCCGGAGGTCGAATGGTCGGGCTTTTTGTCGGAAGGCTATGAGCTGACCGACGCGGTAGCGCCCGAGGCGGCATTCGGCAAGGCCTTCAACAAGGTCTATGGCGGTGCAGTCGAGGACCTCGTCTTCACCGCGCTCACCGACACCCGCTTCTACGGCCTCAATCACGGTATCCCGAGCCTCTGCTTCGGCGCCAGCGGCGGCGAGATGCACGGCTTCAACGAATACGTTGATCTGGAGTCGCTGAAGAAGACGACCAAGGCCATGGCGCTGTTCATCGCGGAGTGGTGCGGGGTGGAGAAGGCGTAGGTCACTCTCCGACGTCATTGCGAACAAAACGTTTGGTCATTCCGGGGCGCCTAAAGGGCGAACCCGGAATCTCGAGATTCCGGGTTCGATGCTTTGCATCGCTCCGGAATGACGAGTGGAGAGGCTAGCGGTGCCCTCATCCAGATACTTTAAGCTTAAAATAAAGACTAGGATGCGGCCGTTCCCGGTGGCAGACTGGCGGCCGCCTTGAGTCCGCCGAGGGAGTAACGATGCGCGATTGGGACGACGCTTACGCCAATTCGGCCCATATCCCGGGCTCAGACAAGATGCCGGCGCAGTGGGCGGAGCGGGCGGCGGCCTACCGCGCCGGGCTGAAGGAGTTTCGCGCCGACATCGCCTATGGCGCCGGTGAACGCCAGCGCTTCGACCTGGTCCTGCCCGACGGCGACAGCAAGGGCCTCGTCGTCTTCGTCCATGGCGGCTACTGGATGCGCTTCGACAAGTCGGCGTGGACCGATCTTGCCGAAGGCGCGCGGCACCAGGGCTGGACCGTGGCGCTGCCGAGCTACACGCTGACGCCGGCTGCGCGCGTCTCCGACATCACCGCTGAGATCACCGCCGCGATTGCGACAGCGGCCTCGTTTGTCGCAGGTCCCATCCGCCTTGCCGGCCACTCGGCCGGCGGCCATCTCGTCACGCGCATGCTGTGCGATGACAGCCGGCTGGAGCCCGCCGTCTACAACCGCATTGCCGGCACGCTCTCGATCAGCGGGCTGCACGACTTGCGTCCGCTGCTCAAGACCAAGATGAACGAGACGCTGCGCATGACCATGGAGGAGGCGACGCTCGAAAGCGCGGCGCTGCATCTGCCGCGCGGGCATTCGCCTGTGACCGCCTGGGTCGGCGGCGGCGAGCGGCCCGAATTCATCCGCCAGTCCGATCTACTGGCCAATGTCTGGACCGGCTTCGACGTGCCGACGCGCCTCGTCGTCGAGCCGGCGCTGAACCATTTCACCGTGATCGACGGGCTCAAGGATCCGTCGTCGCAGATCACCGCGCGCCTGATCGGCCTCGACTGAGCCGGGCCGGAATGATCGATCGGGAGGGCCAGCCATGACGTCCAGCGATTACGATCCTGCAAGCGAAGGCGCCGAGACCGACTTCTCCCGGCGCATGTCCTATGGCGACTATCTGGCGCTGGATGCGATCCTCGGCGCGCAGCATCCGCTGTCGGAAGCGCATGACGAGATGCTGTTCATCATCCAGCATCAGACCACGGAGCTGTGGATGCGGCTCGCCATTCACGAGCTCAGCGCCGCGCGCCGTGCCATCGCCAGGGACGAGGTGCAGCCCGCGATGAAGATGCTGGCGCGGATGTCGCGCATCTTCGAGCAGCTCAATAACGCCTGGGACGTGCTGCGCACGATGACGCCGAGCGAATACACGCGCTTCCGCTCGCAGCTCGGCCAGTCCTCGGGCTTCCAGTCGCGGCAGTACCGGCTGATCGAATATCTGCTTGGCAACCGCAACCACGCCATGCTGAAGCCGCACGCGCACGATGCCGAGGTGACGAAGGCGCTCGAGGCCGAGCTCGCGACGCCGAGCCTCTATGACGAGGTGCTGCGGCTGGCCGACCGCAACGGACTCACGATGCCGGCGGCGGTACTGTCGCGCGACGTCCGCGAGACCCACAGCTTCAACGAGGGCGTGCTGCAGGCCTGGCGTGTCGTCTATGAAGCGCCGGAGACGCACTGGATGCTGTACGAGCTCGCCGAGAAGCTGGTCGACTTCGAGGACTATTTCCGGCGCTGGCGCTTCAACCACGTGACGACGGTCGAGCGGGTCATCGGCTTCAAGCGCGGCACCGGCGGCACCGGCGGCGTCAGCTATCTCAAGCGCATGCTGGAGGTCGAGCTGTTCCCCGAACTCTGGC
This sequence comes from Bradyrhizobium sp. B025, assembly GCF_042257955.1. Lineage (NCBI taxonomy): Bacteria > Pseudomonadati > Pseudomonadota > Alphaproteobacteria > Hyphomicrobiales > Nitrobacteraceae > Bradyrhizobium > Bradyrhizobium sp. B025. The sequence goes on from NZ_CP170150.1 coordinate 3,952,042, forward strand.
GCGTCCGCACCATCCTCTAGAGATGTCCATGACCAAGTCGAAGCTTCGCGTCTATGACGACACCAGGGCGATGTTCCATCTGCCTGACGGCGTGATCTATCTCGACGGCAATTCACTCGGCGCGCTGCCGCTGGGCGTTGCCGAGCGCGTCAGCCGCGTCATCACCACCGAGTGGGGCAACGAGCTGATCCGAGCCTGGAACACCGCGGGCTGGTATGCCCAGCCGCGCCATGTCGGCGATCGCATCGCCCGGCTGATCGGCGCGGAAGCCGGCTCCGTGATGGTCGGCGACACGCTGTCGCTGAAGGTCTACCAGGCGCTTGCGGCCGCGCTCGACATGAGCGCATCGCGCAAGGTCGTCCTGTCCGACACCGGCAATTTCCCGACCGACCTTTACATGGCCGAAGGCCTGATCGCGACGCTCGGGCGCGGGCATCAATTACAACTGGTCGCGCCGGAGGAGATCGAGGCTGCGTTGTCGGAGGAGATCGCGGTCCTCTACATCACCGAGGTCGATTACCGCACCGGCCGCCGCCACGACATGGCGAAGCTGACGGCGAAAGCCCATGCGCTCGGCATCGTCACGGTCTGGGATCTCGCCCATTCGGCCGGCGCACTGCCGGTCGATCTTGCAGGGTCAGGTGCCGATTTCGCCGCGGGGTGCACCTACAAATACATCAACGCCGGCCCCGGCGCGCCAGCCTTCCTTTACGTCGCGCCGCGCCACGCCGACAATGCGCGCGCCGCGCTGTCGGGCTGGATGGGCCACGCAAAGCCGTTCGCGTTTGAACTCGCCTATGTCGCCGCCGGCGGCATCGAGCGCATGCGCGTCGGCACCCCGCCGGTGCTGGCGATGGCGGCGCTGGAGGCTTCGCTCGACATATGGGACCGCGTCGATATCGCCGAGGTCCGCGCGCGCTCGCTGGCACTCGGCGATCTCCTGATCGCGGAAGTCGGGCGCCGCTGTCCGTCCCTAGAGCTGGTGACCCCGCGCGCGCATGAGCGCCGCGGCTCGCAAGTTTCCTTCGCCTTCGATGGCGGCTACGCCGCCATGCAGGCCCTGATCGCCCGCGGCGTCATCGGCGATTTCCGCGCTCCCGACATCATGCGCTTCGGCATCACGCCGCTGTATATCGGCGAGAGCGAAGTGATGAGGGCGGCTGAGATCATCGAGGAGGTGATCGCAGGCGAGGTATGGCGCCGGCCGGAATATCAGGTCGTGAACGCGGTGACGTGAGGACGGTGCCCGCCCATCCGTCATCGCGAGGAGCCCTTGCGACGAAGCAATCCAGGATCCTTCCGCAGAGACGCTCTGGATTGCTTCGCTTCGCTCGCAATGACGAAGGAGAGATCAGGAGCGCTCGCCCCACAGCGCCTGCACGATCGCATCGAGCCCGTCGGTGAGCGCGGCCGGCCCCGGCTGGAGAATGATCGGTGACTTGATCTCGACGATGCGGTTGTCCCGCACGGCCGGAATTTCATCCCACCCCTCGCGCGCGCGGATGCGGGTAGGCACAACCTTCTTGCCGCACCATGATGCGAGGATCACGTCGGGGGCGGCCTGACGCACGTCGTCCGCCGCGACGATACGATCCTTGGCCGCCTGCCGATGCCGTAGCTCCGGAAATACATCCGCCTCAGCTCGGACACCCAGCCGATGCCTGATATCAACGGGTCGTCCCACTCCTCGAAATAGACCTTTGGCTGCGGCGAGGGACGGGGCGTTGCGGCGATCGCGGCGAGACGCAGCTCGAATCCCTGGGCGAGTTCCTGGGCGCGCTTGGCGGCGCCGACCAGCGCGCCCAGCGTCCGGATCATCGCCAGTATTCCCGCAACGTCGCGCTGGTTGAAGACGTGGACGTCGAGCCCGGCGCGCACCAGATCGGCGACGATGCCGGCCTGGAGATCGGAGAAGGCGAGCACGAGATCCGGTTCCAGCGCCAGAACCTTCGGGATGTCCGCCGACACGAAGGCCGATACCCGCGGCTTCTCGCGCCGCACTTGCGGCGGGCGCACGGCGTAGCCGGAGACGCCGACGATGCGGTCCTGCTCGCCGAGCAGATAGAGCGTTTCGACCGTCTCTTCGGTCAGGCAGACGATGCGGCGGGGAGGGAAGTGACGCATGGGAGCAGCATATGCACAAATGCGGGCGCCGATGTCAGCATGGCCATGACCTCGGACGTCATTGCTTTGCCGCGCGAAGCAATTCACGCTGGGACAACAACGAATTGGGAGGAAGTCCGATGACGCCGCTCGAGAAACTTAAAGCGATGAAGATGCCGTTCGCCGAGCTCAAGGGCGTCGAATTCGTCGAGGCCGAGAAGGATCGCGTGGTGGCGCGGATGACCGTCCGCCCCGATCTCTGCACCCTCCACCACACCATCCACGGCGGTGCGGTGATGGCGCTGGCCGATTCCGTCGGCGCGGCGGCGACCGTCATCAACCTGCCCGAGGACGCCAAGGGGACGACCACGCTGGAGAGCAAGACCAATTTCATAGGGGGCGCGAAGGAGGGAACCACGCTCATCGCCACCGCCACCCCCGTCCACCGGGGCCGGCGGACCCAGGTTTGGACCACCCGTTTGGAAACCGAGGACGGCAAGCTGGTCGCGGTGGTGACCCAGACGCAGCTGGTCCTCGTATAACTACGGGCCTTTGATTCTGTTAACGAAATAGTCGCTCCCGATGCCCTTAACTTGGGCAGGTTCCAGTCTTGAAAATTATGGTGCGATGCACAACATAGGGAGCCTAGGGATTCGAACGCCTCCTCGAGGGACACCAAGAGGAGTTTTGACGTGGTACTTGAAGAGACGCTCCGCACCGCCCCAGGCTATGTGCGGACCCTGATCCAGCAGGAAGAATTGCCGCTGCTGCGCGACCATCTGCTGAGGCTCGATGCCGAAAGCCGGCATGATCGTTTCAACGGTTTTCTCGACGACAGCTTCATCGAGCGTTACGCCGCCCGCTGTGCCGAAGACGGCACCGTGATCGTCGCCTATATCGTCGACGGCGTGGTCCGCGGTGCGGCCGAGCTGCATCCGCCGGAGCACGATTCGCTGCCCGAAGTCGCCTTCAGCGTGGAGGCCTCCGCACGCCGCCAGGGCGTCGGCACCGTGCTGTTCCGCCGCCTGATCGCGGAAGCGCGCTGGAGAGGCTACAAGCGCCTGCGCATCACCACCGGCGCGGAGAATCACGCGATGCGGGCGCTCGCCAGGAAGTTCGGCGCCCATCTCGCCTTCCACCATGGCGAATCGACCGGCACGATCGATCTCGCCAAGACGCCGGAAGCCGAGCTGGCCGACCTCGCGGCCGCGCCGTTCACGGCCGGGCGCGCGCTTCTCAGCTTCAACTCGACCTGCTGGAAGATCATCTCCAGCATGTACGGCAATCGCGCCGCCTGAATCAAAAAGCGGACCGGCAAAACCGGTCCGCTCTTGTATTGGGGAGCGTGGATGAGGCGCTCAGGTGCCGGTGCGTGTACCGGTGCCGAAGCGGCGGACGACGCGGCGCTCGACCACCACCGAGCGCTGTGCGCCCTGTTCGCCGGCGATCACGCGCGTGGCGGTGATGCGGCTGTTGGTGCGGGCCTGCTTCTTCACCTCGGCCTGGACGACATCGAGCGGCATCCCCATCAGAGCTGCGGCGATCTCGGCCTGCTGCTCCTGGTCGTCGGTGATGCCGACGGCGGCGAAGATCGCCTCGTCCAGGGTGGGCGGATCGTGACGCACGCGCCGCGTGCCGTACTTGGTATTCCAGTCTGCGCTCATGGGGGCCTCGTTTCGATCCGGGATACCTAGTGCCGCCTATGTTGCATTGCAATATGAATTTGGTGTGGCAGCTCAGCTATTCACGGCTTGCATCGATCCCGTGTCAGGACGGTGACGGAGCACCGGCGTCGATCTCGATCCGTTGCTGCGGCCAGCGCTTCAGCGCGGAGTGTCCGGCGGCGGTCAGCCCGTAGATTCCCCGCTCGGTGCGTTCGAACCAGCCATACACATTGTTAAGCAAGATCTTGCCGGCATCCGGACAGCGCTCGCGCAGCTCGCCCACGCGCCGTGGGCCGTCGGCGAGCGCCGCGGCGCAGGCCAGTGCCTGCTGCCGATAGGCGGTCATGATCGGCGCGCGGGTGCTGCCGCCGAGCGCCGGATCGCCCTGGCGGCGCTGATGCTCGGCAACGAGGCGCGAGCGCTTCTTCGGCTCGCGTCGCGGCGCCGCGGTCGGCGGCTTCACCAGCACCTCGACCTGGCCGCGGTCGGTGACCCCCAGCATACCGAAGCCGAGGCGGCGGCAGAGATTGCGATAGCGCGAGTCGCTCTCGCGGCCCTTGCCGCGCACCGACATCTTTGCCGCAATCCAGACCTCGTCGCTGGCCGGCGCGCGGTCGACCGCCTGGAGGATCAGCTCGAGATTGAAGGCAAGCTTGAGCTCGCCGATCACCACCACCGGCGGGTCGCCGGCGCTGAGGCCGACCAGATCGCAGCCGCCGATCTCGCCCTTGACCGTGAAGCCGAGCTCTTCGAGGAAGCGTTTGACGGGCAGGTAGAGCGCGGTTTCCACAGGTGTTCCGATCGGAGAATCAATTGTGGACAGTCTAGAGCGTTCAGGGCTCCGATTGAATCAGAGCCGGCATTCATCAGACGACCGGATCGGACTTCGACTACACCCGCCCGCCCACCGGGATCAGCGCGCCGGTGACGCCGCTCGCGGCGTCGCTGGCGAGGAACAGGATGACCTCGGCAAGCTCCTGCGGCGTCACCCATTTGGTGAAGTCCGCCTTCGGCATGTCGGCGCGGTTGGCCGTGGTGTCGATGATCGACGGCAGCACCGCGTTCACCGTCACCTTGCCCTTCCACTCGCTGGCCAGCGCCTCGGTGAGGCGATGCACGCCGGCTTTCGACGCCGCATAGGGACCCATGCCATTGCCGGCCTGGAGCGCGCCCATGGCGCCGATGTTGATGATGCGTCCGGCGCTGGATGCGGCGAGATGCGGCAGCGCCGCGCGCGAGGCGTTGAGCGCGGTCAGCACGTTGAGTGCATACATGCGCTGCCACGTCTTGGTGTCGCCGTCGCCGACGGTCTCGAAGGCAAAGCCGCCGGCGATGTTGATCAGCGCATCGAGCCGGCCAAAGTGCTTCGCGGCCGCATCAACCGCGGTCTTCGCCTGCGCCGCGTCGGACAGATCGACGCCGCCGATCTCGATGCGCTCGGGCGTCGCTGGTACTTGCGAGGGCGCGTAATCGATGCCGGCGATCCGTGCGCCGCGAGACTGCGCGATCTCCGCAACTACTTTACCGAGAGCGCCGAGCGCGCCGGTGACGATCAGAACCTTGCCTTGCATTGTCGTTCTCCCGGCGCGGCCGCCTACGATTGCAGATAGCGCGCCTTCAGTGCGGTCCGCTCTGCTGTGCCGAGCTTGAGCCCGTCGCGCAAGTAGGTTTCGAGGTCGCCATAGTCGCTGCCGACGGCTTCGAAGGCTGCCGCAAGGTACGAGGCCTCGACGGAGCCGATCGCGTCGAGCACGTCGGCGGGAAGATCGGAGGCGTTTGACGCATCGCGCCGGTAGTGCCGGTTGGTCAGGAGGTAGTCCTCGGCAATGACGCCGTCGGCAACGCCGAGCGCATGCAGGATCAGCGCGCTGGCAAAGCCGGTGCGGTCCTTGCCGGCGGTGCAGTGGATCACGAGCGGGGCGCGGTCTTCCAGCAGATGGCCGAACAGCGCGCGAAAGCTGTGCGTGTTGTAGCGGACATAGTTGCGATAGGACTCGCGCATCAGCTCCAGCGCGACCGGCGCGGTCAATGTGCCCCGGGCGAGCTCGGCGCGCAGCGCGGCAACAACCGTCGGCTCGATCGGCAGCGAGTGCACGGTGATCTCGTTCACGACGCAGACACCGGCCGCGCGCTCCTCCAGCCCGCGAAAGTCGAACGCGCTCCTGACGCCGAGCGCGCGGACGATTTCGATGTCATCGGCGGTGAGCTGACCGAGATGGTTGGAGCGGAAGATGTGCCGCCAGCGCGTGGTGCGGCCATCGATGGTCGGATAGCCACCAAGATCGCGGAAATTGCTGGCGCCTTGCAAGGCGAGGTGGCGGGCAGGGGGCTCTGACATCGGATATGCTTTTGTTATGTTGCCGGCGGATCATTACAGGGGGCGATCATGAACCGGCACAAGGCCATTGTCTTGGCGATCACCATGCTGGCGAGCGGAATCTTCGGCATGCGGCTGGCCGGTGCACAGACGTTCCAGACCTACCGCTGCGCCGATGGTACGCAGTTCATCGTCGGGTTTTATGACGCGGACAAGCGCGCCTTCCTCCAGATCGACGGCGAACCCGTCACGCTCGCCAAGCGGCTGACGGTCTCGGGCGCACGCTATTCGGGGGCGGGGGTCACGCTGAGGATAGGCGAGACGGGAGCGACCACCGTCAAGCATCTGAAGCGGCCGGTCACGGCCTGCGCAATGGTCGAAAAGCCCGGGCTCTAGCCGCGCTGCCATCAAGAATCAAAAAGGGTCGAAACCTCATTGTTTCGACCCTCTTCAAACTGCTGCCGGTCGCTCCAGGGAGCGTCGCGGGATTGAACCAAACGCAGGCATTAGCGATCCCATTTCGGCTTGGCTTCGTCGACGGCCTCCTGGTGGTACCAGCTTCCGCTGCAGATCGTCTCGTTCACAGGAAGCGAGAGACGGTCGGCAGGAAGGCGGGCCTCACCGTAGCGGCGACCTCCGAGAGCCGCGCGGCCCCCGGCGGGGAATTGATAGATCTTTGCAGATCCCTCACTCAGACCATTGTTCATCATTGCGGTATCTCCTCGGGTCGAAGCGCTTGGCCTCCATGGTGCGCCCGACTCGTTCGATTGTGGTTACTGGAATCCCCATATCGGCCGCGCGCCCCGAAATGCAAAGTGCTGAAAAGGAAATCAGTTTCAGCTTATTTTCTAGGCAGCGTGCATTCTGCATCCTCCAAGGCACCAGCTTGGTGACTAACGCTTGGGCCATTGCGAAGGTTGCCGGCGATGGGGCGAAGACTTTGCGAAAATTGCCGGACGTTGATGCGCGTTTCATCGGCAACCTCCGGCACCGGCCGGCCTGCTCCAGAATCAGGCGTTTTCCGCGGGATTTTTGCAGTGCAGCTTCACGCAAAGGTGCGCCGCTATGACGCACGCCGCCGGGGACGGCCGGCCGCTCGCGGGGAGGGGGCGGCCGCGGTGGAAAACCTCCCGCAATGCGGCCTTTTGGCACGCAAAATGCTTGTAAACGGTCGGCCGATGGTGGCCGGGTACAAACGTGGGGGGCCCCCGGGCCCCCAACCTTTCGCATCATCTACAGAGAGGCTCAATGACCAAGTATAAGCTCGAGTACATCTGGCTCGACGGATATACGCCGACTCCGAACTTGCGCGGCAAAACTCAGATCAAGGAATTCGCGTCGTTCCCGACGCTCGAGCAGCTTCCGCTCTGGGGCTTCGATGGCTCCTCCACCCAGCAGGCCGAAGGCCACAGCTCTGATTGCGTGCTGAAGCCGGTCGCCGTCTTCCCGGACGCCGCGCGCACCAACGGCGTGCTCGTGATGTGCGAAGTCATGATGCCCGATGGCAAGACCCCGCACGCCTCCAACAAGCGCGCCACCATTCTCGACGACGCCGGCGCCTGGTTCGGCTTCGAGCAGGAATACTTCTTCTACAAGGACGGCCGTCCGCTCGGCTTCCCGACCTCCGGTTATCCGGCGCCGCAGGGCCCGTACTACACCGGCGTCGGCTTCTCGAACGTCGGCGACGTCGCCCGCAAGATCGTCGAAGAGCATCTCGACCTCTGCCTCGCGGCCGGCATCAACCATGAAGGCATCAACGCGGAAGTCGCGAAGGGCCAGTGGGAATTCCAGATCTTCGGCAAGGGCTCCAAGAAGGCCGCTGACGAAATGTGGATGGCCCGCTACCTGATGCTGCGCCTGACCGAGAAGTACGGCATCGACATCGAGTTCCACTGCAAGCCGCTCGGCGACACCGACTGGAACGGCTCCGGCATGCACGCCAACTTCTCGACCGAGTACATGCGCACGGTCGGCGGCAAGGAGTACTTCGAGGCGCTGATGGCTGCCTTCGACAAGAACCTGATGGACCACATCGCCGTCTACGGCCCGGACAACGACAAGCGTCTGACCGGCAAGCACGAGACCGCGCCGTGGAACAAGTTCAGCTACGGCATTGCCGACCGCGGCGCTTCGATCCGCGTGCCGCACTCCTTCGTCAACAACGGCTACAAGGGCTATCTGGAAGACCGTCGCCCGAATTCGCAGGGCGACCCATACCAGATCGCTTCGCAGATCCTGAAGACGATCTCGTCCGTGCCGACCGAGAAGAAGGCTGTCGCCTAAGATCCTCCCGGCCCGGGCGAGGGGGCTGGCCCGGGTTGGCATTCAATCCGCCGGAGCTGAAAGGCTCCGGCGGATTTTTTGCGTTTTGTTGACGGCCGTTCCTGTGGTCTGCCGGCGGTGATGGCGCGAATTTTGTCCATCGCCATCGAAAGCGGGATAGACTGTGCCTGGATGTGCGCAGGGCCGGGGACGGCTGGTGTTTGAGGGTTTCTACAAGGTGCGGTTTCAGCTCGGCGACGCCGTTGGCCGGAGCGTGATGCATGCCGGTAATGGCAAGATGCTCGGCGGCAATTCGGCCTTCGCCCATATCGGCACCTACGAGAAGACCGATGACGGCGTCGACATCGTCATCAAGACCGTCCGCCACAACCCCGATCCGAACTACCGCGCCATGGCCGGCACCGATGACGCGACCCTGCTGGCGAAAGGTCGGGCCGACGGCGATCTCTATCGCTTCAAGGGCGAGCTGAAGGAGCTGCCGGGCGTGCCGTTCCAGTCGGTGATGACGCCGATCACGGAGGACGAGATGCCGATCGCCGGCGGCGTCGGCGAGGGCGGCATCGCCGATGGCCTCTATTCGATCCACCTGCGCATGCTCGACGGCGTCGACGGCGGCCTCACCGGCGTGATGCTGCTCAACCACGGCCGCATTCTCGGCGGCGATGCCTCGTTCTACTATCTCGGCAGCTACACCGCCGCGAACGGCCGCTGGAAGGGCCAGATCCTCAATCAGGAGCACACGCCGGCCAAGGACGATCCGATCTTCGGCGGCCACGAGGTCGGCATCGGCTTCTCCGGCAGCTACGACGCGGAGCAGGCGGTGCTGGAGGCAACCGCGCTTGCCGGCAAGCGCAGCCTGCGCCTGACCGCAGCGCTCAAGCTGATGCACCGCGCCTGATCTCATCCGGGAAGACACATGGAAAAGACCATCCGCACGCTTTCGACGCTCGGCCTGATGGGCGCGATGCGCAGCCTGTCCACCGCCTTCGAGACCGCTAGCGGCATCCACGTCGATTCCGACTTCGCGCCGACCCTGGCGCTGCTCAAGCGGCTGCGCGACGGCGAGGCCGCCGATCTCGTCATCCTCACGCGCGAGGGGCTCGACGAGATGATCGGCGAGGGCCGCGTCGTCGCGGAGAGCGCGGCCGATCTCGCGCGCTCCTTCGTCGGCATTGCCGTGCGGGCAGGGCAGGCGCATCCCGACATTGCCACCGAAGCTGGGCTGCGCAAGACGCTGCTTGCGGCGCGGTCCGTCGCCTATTCGCGGCTGGGCGCCAGCGGCGTCTACTTCGCCCAGCTGATCGTCCGGATGGGGATCGCGGCCGAGATCAACGCCAAAGCCACCATCGTCGAACAGGGCTTTACCGCCGAGCGGCTCGTCAACGGCGAGGCGGACCTCGCCGTGCAGCAGATCAGCGAGCTGAAACAGGTCGACGGCATCGAGGTCGTCGGCCCGGTCCCGCACGATTTGCAGACACCGGCCGTGTTCTCCGCCGGCCGCATGGCGAACGCGAAACAGGCCGACGCCGCGGACCGGTTGCTGCGCTACCTGGCTTCACCGGAGGTCGTGTCCGTTCTCCGTCAATCAGGACTCGAGCCTTGAATTTGCCGGGCCGGGAACGCAACGTGGTGCCCATGCGGACCTATCTTCTTGCCATTCTCCTTGCGCTTGCCGCGCCCCTCGCGGCGCATGCGCAATCCGCCGACCTCGTCCTGTGCGACCGGGTTGCGGCCGATCCCAGCGATCCCGACAAGCCGGCCGACGTGAAGGGCGTGGCGGAGGTCGCTGCCTCCGACGTCGCGACCGCCATCAAATTCTGCAGGCAGGCCGCGCCATCCTCGCGGCGCGCGATGTTCGAGCTCGGCCGCGCCTATGCCGCCGGCCGTCAGATGGCGGAGGCGATCGCCGCCTGGCGCAAGGCGGCCGACAAGGGATCGAGCGCGGCCATGGTCGAGCTCGGTGTGCTCTACGGCACGGGATCAGGAGTCGCGAAAGATGAGGCGCAGGCGCGAAAGCTGTTCGAGAAGGCGGCGCAGGCCGGCAATCCCCGCGGCGTCAGCAATCTTGCCGCGCTCGGCGGCGCCGGTGGTGCCGCGCCGGCCGATCCCGCGCAGGCCCGCGCGCTGCTGGGCAAGGCTGCCGAGACCAACGCGGAGGCGCAGTATCAGCTCGGCCTGATGCTCTCCGAGGGCACGGGCGGTGCGAAGGACGACGTCGCGGCGCGCGCGCTGTTCGAGAAGGCGGCCGCGCAAAACCATCCCGGTGCGCTGGAGCGGATGGGCGCCTTCGCGCAGGAAGGCCGCGGCGGGCCGAAGGACAAGGATGCCGCAAAAGCCTATTACGAGCGTGCTGCCGCGCTCGGCGACGAGGACGCCAAGGCTGCGCTGGAGCGGCTGCGCTGCCCCTACGCGATCAAGGACAAGCAGGGCAAGCTCGTCACCACGCTGTGCTTCTGATCAAACAGCAAGTTTGATTGAACTCGGTGGTGGCCGAGAAGCTCGTCCACTTCTCCCCGTCGGGGAGAGTTGGAGGCTCTCGCTGTGCCGCTTCAGCTCACTTGTAGTAGTAGGCGAGATTGTTGCGGGCGTCGCGATAGGTCGTCTCGAGAAAATCGGGATATTCCGCGGCGGCCTGCGCCACGGCGCGTACGACGCAGTTCCAGAAATCACCGTCCCATTTGAAATGCGCTTCAGTCGCGCCCTCGAATTTGACGGCGGTGATGATGGCCCGCCTGATCGCGGCGTCATCGGCGCGCGGATGGGCTCGCTTCACATAGCCGAACATCGTCCCCTCATGGGCATGGTCGCGGTCGTAACGATATTTCTCGGCCATCTGCTGCGGCGTGAGGGTGCGATTGATGCGGACCTGTTCGGCGGTCGGGCGCCCCTCGATCGAATCCAGTCGGTAGCGCCAGCGCCAGAGTTCGAACGCGGCATCGAGCAGCGGTTGCTTCGCCGCGCTGGCGATGAAGGCCTCGATCTGCTCTTCGGCGGATGGTTCGGTCCGGTTCATGCCCCTTTGTCGTGCGCGTGCGCCGACGGGTTCGACGCCGCCCTTGATCGAGCGCAAGGCTCCCGGGCACCGCGCCAGCGTACACTTGCTTCTCACGGGAAATGGAGACCTGCGATGAGGCTTCGGGGGTGGATGCTGGCGCTGGCCGGCTTGGGCGCGCTAACCGCCGTGGCAACGGCGCAGGACCTCAAATCGCCATCCTCGGACCAGTATGTGCCGCGCCTCGGCGACATCATGGGCGCCGCGCAGGCGCGTCACCAGAAACTCTGGCTGGCCGGCAAGGCCCAGAACTGGGAGCTCGCGGCCTATGAGCTGCGCCAGCTCAAGGCCAGCCTGGTCGAGGCCGCCGTATTCTATTCAGGCATTCCCGTCGGTAATGTCACGACCTTGGAGCCATCGCTGCAATCGATGTCCGACGCGCTCACGGCGAAGGACGGCCGCAAATTCGCAAAGGCCTTTGGCGATTTGACCGAGGGCTGCAACACCTGCCACCGGTCGATGAAGCGCAACTTCGTCGTCATGAAGGTTCCTTCCGACCAGGCGCCATTCGCCAATCAGCAGTTTGCGCCGCCATCCAAGCCGTGACGGAACGGATTTCGCGCGCAGCGGGTTGAATCCGAAAACCCGACAGGAGGCGTGATCATGATCCGCAAACTGGCATCCGGCGAGTATCGCCTTTACTCACGCAAGGTGAATCCGAAGACCGGCAAGCGTCGCAACCTCGGCACCTTCAAGAGCCGCGCGGCGGCCGAGAAGCACGAGCGCGAGGTGCAATATTTCAAGCGTCACTAGCGCGGGGCGAGGCGGCCGGGACCACGCAGAACAAAAAAGTCGAAAAACAACCCCATGCACAGTAGCCGGGGCACTGAAATCGCAACGAAATCACGGATTGCGGATTTGGCGAATCTCGGTTGACCCGTCGGGCAAAACAGGGGCATGATGGCATCATGCAGCGAGGGGTCCGGCGAGCGGCCCTGCGCGCAAAAGCCGGATGGCCTTGGCGCGGCGGCGGTGCTAGGTAGCCTCGATTCCTTTCCGATTTTGCGGGTTCATTGCGTTGCTGGACGGACTCTACAAGGTTGAATACGGCGTCAACGATGCGTTCGGCCGCAGCATCATGTGCCTGCACGACGGCAAGATGCTGGGCGGCAATTCGGGCTTCGCGCATCTTGGCACCTATGTCGAGCGCGACGGCGAGATCATCGCCGAGGTCATCACCGAGCGGCATAATCTGGATCCGAACTACAAGCCGCTGATGGGCGCCGACGTCGCCTCGATCGGGGCACGCGGGAGGCTGCACGGCAACCAGATCCGTCTGGAGGGCGGCGCGGACACCATGCCGGGCGCAAAATTCTGGGCCAATCTCACCCGGCTCGACGACGAGGCGGTGCCTCCGAGCGGCGCGGTCGGCCCTGGCGGCATCGTCAACGGGCTCTATGGGATGAGCCTGCGCGCGCTTGACGGTGTCGATGCCGGACTCTCCGGCGTGATGCTGCTGATCGACGGCCGCATCCTCGGCGGCGATGCGTTCTTCTACTATCTCGGCTCCTATTCATCGGCCGACGGCCGCTGGAAGGGTGAGATGCTCAACCAGGAGCACACGCCGGCGAAAGGCGAAAATCCGGTGTTCGGCGGCTATGAGGTCGGGATTGGCTTCTCCGGGACTTGCACGGCGGATAGCGGCGAGCTCGAAGGCATCGCGCTCGCCGGCAAGCGCAGCCTGCGCCTTGCGGCCTCGCTCAAGCTGATGCGGCGGGCCTAGGGCGTGTCCTCATAAATTCGTCGCGTCCGCTTTGCTGTTGGAAGGCGACGTTGAATCCGATACGTCTGGACGTCGGCCGTGGGCCAACAGGCGACATCACGCCCTTCGTCGATCACAAGGGCATGCGTCGCGCATCAAGTTCGTTATGGGTCAACTCAGGCTCATCCGCCTCGCGCGTCGCGTACCGCCTGCGCGACTTTCGTCGCCTGCGACACTCGTCCGATCTTTGCGCCTGCAATGGTCTTTCTTCGGCGTGTGCTTGCCTTCGGCACCATGCCTTCGTTCGCGGTGGCTCCGGCTGGGGGATAAATCGTGAAGTTCGCCGCTCGATGCAGCGCGAGAGCCTTTCGAGCCGCTTCGACATGCGCGGTCCGAGCTGCCAGGTTGTGAAGACGCCGAAGCTCGTTGTTCAACCGCTTCAGCGCCGCGGCGAAGACTTGCTTGCGTTCTGATGCATGCTCGGCGGTTCCTGGAAAGCTGGCTCCGCGAGCCTCGGCTTTTCCGCGCGCCTGTCGCTGCCTTTGTCGGCCGAGCGTTCGCTCCTTATTGCGCATCTTGCGCAAGCGGGGTCGCATGGCCTCAAGCTCAGCGATTTCGACGTCATAGATGGCAGGATGGTGCGTGAGGCGGATCGTCTCATATTCTTCGTGGCTGAGGAGGCTGCGTTCGAACTTGCAGGGGACCGACATTCTCATCCCTCCATTTGATTCCTTGAAATTCAGGCAGAACGGGACTCATCCAGGTCGACGATTTTCTCAATAATCAAGCCGCACCCACCAACAATTATCGGCCCGGTGCGCCCGCGGCGCTCAACTACTGTCTGCCCTGCCGCGAGCGTCCGAATGCATGGCGCGGATTGACCCCGCAGGACGCATGTGTGCCGGAGGCAGCCGTCCTGCACTGCTGGAGAGTCGAGAACTGGCAGTTGCCGGGATGGCCCCAGCGGCGGCCTTGTAGGCAGTAGCGATCTGCGACCGCGGGCGAGAGTGATCCGACTGTGACCAAGATCAAAATGGTGGAGACCGCAGCAAACAGAATACGGCACATCGGAGTCCTCCTGTACTCGTTGGGTGAGTGCTCACCTGTGCTCCACTGGGTTGGAAAGGCACCGGGACCAAGGTCGACTGTAGCTTCAGCGTTCCGGATGATCATCCGATCAAACCCGTAGAGTTCGCAGTGAATTTCCCGAGATCCTGCGTCGGTGCGGAGTTTTCATGCCGGAGGGCCGGTTGGGGTCAAAAGCGCCGTTTGGAAGGTCGGCCAGTTGCTTTCTCTCTACCCCGATAAGCGAACAATTTCGGCGCTAGCTGCGGAGGTCTGCTATTTGATCACCTCGTCGGCGCTTGCACTCGACATCTGCGTCGCAGGGGAATGAAAGCAGCCCGCTCCGCATTGGGGCGAAGCCGGACATCAACCGGCGGACATTCAATTGTGCTCAATTTGCCCGCCAACTCGCTGAGCCGAGAGTAGCCTCAAGAGAGGCTTCAATGATCCTTCCCGTAAGGGATGCCTGCCAGATCACGAACAGGGCATCGCGGCGGGACTAAAATGCCTCGCGCTGACCATGATTTCGAGCGTATATTTGCCAAATCTGGGCGATGGCAGGGCAGTTGCAGTGACGGCTCAGTCCCACAAGACCGCAGAAGAGGAGTACGAGGAGCAAGTTCGCATCCTCGTCCGTATCGTTTCATGCTGCACATTGGGGCTTTTCGCTTTCGCTGCGGGCCTGCTGATTGGGACCTTTCTGTTCTCGTGATCGAAGATGAATGACCGGCCTCCGGGCGCGGTTCTGTTTGGCTTGGGCTTCACGAAAGTTACAAGTCTCGCTATGCCATGGATTTCGCATGATCACGTGCATGCCGTTGGACGACAACGGCTTGATCCATGTCGTCAAGTGTCAGCTATCGCAACATGCATCCTTCGAAGGGGCGACATTGCCGGGCTGCAATATCCTAACTCAGCCTCAATGTCCTTGAGGGTAAAAAAGCCGACATCGGGCCAACGGCCGTAGTACGTCGGCTATGGGTCTTGGTTGTGTGGAAACGGATAATTCGGAAGCGACCGTAGTTGGCAATAGGTGCAGGCCGCCGATGTTTTGCCGTCGGATCGTCTAACAGGCGGCCAAGATCGTTATAGCGCCGTGCTTTGCCGCTTTTGGACGCCCTTATCCGTCCCTTAGGTTGCGCGGATAGCTGCAATCAGGCTCGGTCTGCCGACGATGTTCATCACCCGGGTGAGGTTATAGGCGAGGACATGCAACGCCATCTCGGCGGCCACGTTCCGTAGGCGCTTCATCAGGAAATGGGTCGCGCCCATGCGGGCCTTGATCGTGCCGAAGGGATGCTCGACCGTCTCGCGCCGCGTCCGCATGGCGTCAGGATTGGAATCGAGCCGTCTCTGGACCCCCTCGACCACGTGCTCATGCTCCCAGCGCGTGATGCGGCGCTCCTTGGACGGCGTACATTGGCTCTTGATCGCGCAGCCTTGGCACGCCGCTGTCGACCAGTAACGGCGCAGCGTCATTCCATGCTCGATGTTGGTGTAGTGATAGGGCAGCAGCTGGCCGGATGGGCAGCGGTAGACGTCCTCATCAGACAGGTAGGCGAAGTCCTGTTTGCCGAACCGGCCCTCCGCCTTGGCGTTCGACGTCATGGGCTTGGGCAAGGTGACGGCAATGCCAGCCTCTTCGCAGGCTAGTATCTCCTCTCCGTCGAAGTAGCCACGGTCGGCGACCGCCTCGAGCTTGTCCACTTCGAGCACTTCTTTGGCTTGCTTCGACATCCGGGCAAGCTGCCCACGGTCGTTGCCGACGTTTATAACCTCGTGCGTAACAATCAGATGGTGTTCGGTGTCCACCGCGACCTGGACATTGTAGCCGACGACACCCGATCCGCGTCCGCTGGTGGCCATCGAACGGGCATCCGGATCGGTGAGCGATATCTGTTGATCCGGCGTGTTGCGCATCTGCGCATCGAGCACCTCCAGGCGGCTCATCTCCTGCTTCAGCCGCGCGATCTTTTCCTTGATCCTCGTCGTCTTGATGCTGATCGCTTCCGATGGCTCCTGCCGATCGGCGCTATCGAGTTGACGCAGATATCGACCGACGCTTTCCTCGATCTGCGCCATCCGCCTCGCCATCTTGGCATGCGTGAAGTTGCGGTCGCGGTTGTTCACCGCCTTGAACTTGCTACCATCGATTGCGACGCTTCGGGTCTGCAACAGGCCCATTTGCCGGCATAGTGCAATGAACTTCGCACAAACCTTCCGGATCGCCGCACCATTGTCCTTCCGGAAATCGGCGATCGTCTTATGATCGGGAGCCAGGCGGCCGATCAGCCACATCACCTCGATATTGCGGCACGCCTCACGTTCCAGGCGGCGACTGGACTGCACCCGATTGAGATAACCGTAGATGTAAAGCTTCAGAAGGACTGCCGGATGATAGGAGGGCCGGCCCGTCTCCTTGGCGATCGCACGCACAAACCCCATTCCATGCAGGTCGAGCGCCTCGACGAACACATCGATCACATGGACCGCGTTGTCCTCGCTTACCCAATCCTCCAGACATTCCGGCAAGAGCGTCAGCTGGGATCTGTCCGCGCCTTCAACGAAGCGTCCCATCCGTATCCCCCATCAGGAAACGGAGGAATCGTAGCCGACTCGTGGCTTTTTACACAGCCAGGGTCATGAGCCGGCGATGATGACCAAGCGGGGCGACGTCCGCTTTATCTTCGGAAGCCGACGGTCATGAGTACTCGCCCTAGCGCCTCGTCACGGAGCCTGACACGCCGCCCCGGTCTTCACCCAGGCATCGACCAGCGCGCCGGCAAGCGCAGCCTGCGGCTGGCGGCCTCGTTCAAGCTGATGCGAAGGGCGTAGGGCGGGTACTCATAAATTCGTCGCGTCTGCTTTGCTGTTGGAAGGCGACGTTGTCGGCGATGGGCCACTTGCAGACATGGCGACGGCGCGCGTGCTCGAGGTCAATCGGATACGTGTACTTCCGAATTGCCCGATTGCGCGTAGCCTCCGTCGGCGCGTCGAGAGGCTCGGTAGCGGCCTGGCGAATGTCCGTGATGCCGGTGAAACAGCTTCGAAAACGCCGCCGCTGTCTCGTAACCAACCCGGCTGGCAATCCGCGCGATGGGCTCATCGCTTGTTTCGAGCAGAAACGCCGCCTCCGCCATTCGGCGTTCGATCACATAACGGTGCATGGACTGGCCGACGAGCCTGGTAAAGCGCGCCGAAAATGCCGAGCGGCCGAGCCCGACGCGACGGCCAAGGTCGCTCAGCGTCCAGAGCTGCTCCGGACTTTCGTGAATTAGCTTCAGCGCCGGTCCGATATGGGGATCAGAAATGGCCCCGATCCAGCCGCCTTGTCCGGGACTGAGAGACGCGATCCAGCTTCGCAGCACCTCGACAAAGAGCACTTCCGTCAGTCGTGAAAGCGCGACGCCTTGGCCAGGACGCTCGAGCACGGACTCGCTCATCATGCGGCGCAGGATTGCTTCAAGCCAACCACGGTCCGCCGTCGGCTTCAGCAAGAGCACGGGTGGAAGCAACTCCAGCACGCTGCCAAACATCGGCCGCGACACCGTGAAATTGCCGCAGAGCATGGTCGAGAGCGGCTTTGCAGGGCTGCCGTGACGAAGGAATCCGAGGCGTGGCGACGACCGTTCGATATCCGCGATGCGCAAAGGCTCGGCCCGGCGATCCGAATAAAACACATGGGGCTCGCCGCGCGTGATCACGACAAAATCGCCCTCGGTCATCTGGATTTCTTCTCCCTGTTCGAGCGCGAGGGTCGCCGAACCCTGGCTGAGATAGTGAAACAGGGCGTAGGGGCGCGCCGGCAACTCAAGATGCCAGGGATGGCCGAGCTCGAAGTGGAAGAGCAACGTCCCGCCGAGACGAACCCGATCGAGCACCTGGGTGAGGATGTCCATGCGGTCCAGATTAGACCGGTGGACGATCGGACACAACATGCGGACGATTGGTCCCTATCGTCCGAAATGCCCGCGGAATAGATCATGCCGCAGCGGGCCGACGGTAGGTGCGGCAACCATTTCGCCGACGGCGGATGGAAGAACCGCGACCTTGCAGGAAACGCCTGTCCATCCCCCCGGACTGATTTCGTCCGACATGCCAACAGGAACATTCAATGCGAAATATCCTTCTCTCAGCCGCCACCGTACTCCTGGCCGGATCGACGTTGGTCGGCTCCGCCCAATCCGCCGAACTGCCCAAGGGAGCAGCGCACAACATCGTGCTCGTGCACGGCGCTTTCGTGGACCAGACGAGCTGGCAGCCGGTTGCCGATATTCTCACGAAGAAAGGCTACAACGTCACGCTCGTGGAAAATCCGCTCACCTCGCTCGTCGCTGACGTCGATGCCACCAAGCAGGCGCTGGCGAGACAGGATGGCAGGACCGTTCTGGTCGGCCACTCCTGGGGCGGCGTGGTGATCACGCAAGCCGGCAACGATCCCAAGGTTTCGGCGCTGGTCTATGTGTCCGCCTTCGCGCCGGAGGTCGGCGAATCCCTGGCGTCGCTGGCAAAGGCCGGCCCGCCGACCGAAGGCGGCAACGCGATCCATCCCGACGCGAAGGGCAATCTGTACATCGATCCCAAGATTTTTCCGTCGGCCGTCGCGGCTGACCTTCCTCCGGAGATCGCTGAGCACCTGGCCAACTCGCAGCTTCCGTTGAATCACGTTGCGTTCGAAGCCCCCGTCAGCATTGCGGCCTGGCACGACAAGCCGACGTTCGATGTCATCACCACGAAGGACAAAGTCATCGCGCCCGAGGCCCAGAAATTCTTCGCGACAAGGATGAAGGCTCAAACGACGGAAGTCGCCGGTAGCCATGCCTCGCTTGTCGTGCACGCGAAGGTGGTCGCTGAGGTGATCGAAAAGGCCGCGCTCGTGAAGTGACGGTACGACTCCCGGCGCAGTCGCGCCGGGAGCGCCCACGCTCGCAGAGCGCCTGCAAGGGCGACGGCGCGAGTCGGCCAAGCCGCAGGAGCGCCAGCGATATCCTGAAGGAAAGGTTTCGATCGCCGCGCTACCCGGCGCGTTCCGATGCGATCGAGCCACTTCATCCATGACAGTTGGTACGGAAGATAAGATGAAAATCCAAAAAGTCGAAGTTGAGCGCTTCAGCCTCACGAGTTCAAAGCCGTTCGACGCCGTCGTGGCTGCGCTCAAGTCGGCGATCGGTCAGCCTGACATTGTTGAATTTTTCAGGGCGACGAGGGCCACAGAATCCTTCCCGGATTTAAAGCGCATTGTACAGAGCGGCCTGGGTCGCACCGACCTTATGCTCTTCGCCGAGTTCGACTTGGGCGACATCTTGCGTCGGGAAAATGGATCCAGGACGCCGAGGATCATACGGCTTGTGGTCGGAAATCCACTCATCATGAAAGAAATGGTCAAGCACGTGCCCGACGCCGGATCTTACGCTCCGGTCACAGTGCTCATTGATGAGCGTGCCGACGGCGTGCACGTCTCTTATGATAAAATGGAGAGTTATCTGCGGCATTATGGCAGTTCGGAAGCCCTTGCCGTCGCCCAAAATCTCGATGCGAAAATCACCGCTTTGCTACGCGAATGTGCAGGCTGAAACGTTCTGATGACGTCTTTGGCTGATGGAAGTGAGTAATTCATACCAATCGCGGAACGCGACGAGGTCGCGCAAGCGGTCGCTGCCAGCGCGAAAGCCGCAGCTCATATCCGCAGGGCGGAAAGCCGGGCCACGAGGAAGTCGATGGCTGCGCGGACCCGCCGAGGCATCGCGCCGGCTCCTCGCGTGGGCCAGACAATCTGGAGCGGGATGGGCGGCGGCTCGTGGCCGACGAGGATTTGCTCGACGATCCCCTGATCGATGAGCCTGCGGACCTGCCAGAGCGGAGCGAGCCCGATGCCAAAGCCGGACGCGACGGCCGCATTGCGTGCCGCGGCGCTTTCCGACCGAAAGCGACCATGGACTTCGATACGCTTCTTGTTGCCTCCGAATGCCCACCTGTCGTCATCGCTCGCTCGCAACACGCATTCATGACGGGATAATTCTTGCGGATGCTCGGGACGCCCGTGGGCGGCGAGATAGGCCGGCGAGGCGAACACCGCCCAGCTCAGTCCACCGATCCGGCGAGTCCGCAAATTCGAGTCCGGCGGGTTGCCGATGCGAACGGCAAAATCGAGCTTCTCGGCGACGAGATCGACACGCTCGTCGGAGAGGACGAGCTCGAGGTCGATCTCCGGACTCCGCGCCAGGAACTGGCTCAGGACGGGCGTGACATATTCGGGGCCGAAAAGGCTCGAGGTGCCGATGCGGATGGTCCCGGCAAGCCGCCGGTCGCTGGCGAGCAGGTCCTCGCGCGCGGCGTCGATGGTCGTCAGTGCGAGGCGGATGCGGCCGGCGAATTCGAGGCCCGCGGGTGTGGGGTGCAGGCGCCGCGTCGTTCGCGATACGAGCTCCACGCCAAGATCGTCCTCGAGCCGCGCAAGCGAACGGCTCACCGACTGCAGCGATCTGCCGAGACGCGTTGCCGCGAACGTCAGGCTGCCTTCGTCAATGACGGCGAGGAACGTCGCATAATCCGCAAGCGAGGCCAGCGCTATTCTCCCGAAGAGTGAGATAATATGTCCGCATCTGCGGCTATTATCATCACAAGTGTCATGTGTTGGGAATGGGCTCCCGATCACCTGGAGCTTCCCATGACGAAACCTGATGCCTGCGTGGCAAACGTCCCCCTCGCGGCCCTGACGCCGCTCTATGGTGCCCCGATCACCCTTGATGAGGCGGCGCTGGTGGCCGATGCGGCGCGTGCCGAGGCGCAACGTCATGGCTGGCCCATGGTCATCGCCATTACCGACAGCGGCGGTCATCTCGTGCTGTTGTACCGTCTCGACCAGGCGCAGCACGGCAGCGTGCTCGTCGCGCAGCAGAAGGCGAAGACCGCCGTCGATTTCAGGCGGCCGACCGGCGCGTTCGAATCCGCGCTGGCGGACGGCGGCCTTCACTGGCGGCTGCTGGGCATGACCAACCTGACGCCTCTGGAGGGCGGCCTTCCGATCCTGCGCGACGGCAGGGTGATCGGAGCGATCGGCGTATCGGGCATGCAGTCAACCCAGGATGCGCAAGTCGCCGCGGCAGGTCTTGCGGCCGCGTCCCCGATTTCACCAGTGTCGTCAAGCGCCACGGCGACATGACGAACCATGAGGAGATGGGCCTGGTGCAGAGGGTCGGGCTCCACAAGCCCTGATCTATGAGCCCTAAACCTTGGGGCATATTGCGGGAATTTGGCGACCAGGAGCACACGCCGGCGAAAGGCGAAAATCCGGTCTTCGGCGGCTATGAGGTCGGGATCGGCTTCTCCGGGACCTGCATGGCGGATAGCGGCGAGCTCGAAGGCATCGCGCTCGCCGGCAAGCGCAGCTTGCGACTGGCGGCCTCGCTCAAGCTGATGCGAAGGGCCTGAGGGGCCGCATGTGCCTCGCGAAGCTCGCAATAAAACGTGCGAATTTGCAAAGACGCCAAGATGTGACTGACTGTCACATGGAAGAAGCGCTCGCGGCACTGCGGTGATTTGAAAGCAGTGCGTCAACTGCTGCCCACTGCCGATTGACGCGCAGGATTGCGAGGCGAGCGGCTATTCCTGTGCACGAAAGCTCAAGGAAAGGCCTGTTATGGTCATGAGCATCGACTCTGCTGAAAGTTCCGATGCGGAAGTATTCTTCGGTCGCTTCCAACTGGACAAGCGTCGTCGGCAACTCCTGAAGGATGGAGTTGAAGTTCGGATCGGCTCGCGCGGTTTCGACATACTGATTGCGCTGACCGAGCGCGCCGGCGAACTCGTCAGCAAACGCGACCTCCTATTCTCCGTGTGGCGTGACGTTGTCGTCGACGAGGCCGTCTTGAGAGTGCACGTGGCCTCCCTTCGCCGGGCCTTGGGCGAAGGTCAGGATGGCGCGCGTTACATCGTCACTGTTTCCGGTCGGGGCTATAGTTTTGTGGCTCCGATCGAGCGCAAACGTGGCGATGGGCTTGCATCTTCCGGATACGTTCCGCCCCCCAGGCATGGACGCCACTTCCCGTCGATTCCCAGATTGTTCGTTGGACGGGACGAAGTCGTCGACGACCTCTGTGCGCTCATCGTGAAGCAGCGTTTTGTCAGCGTCGTTGGAGCTGGCGGTATCGGCAAGACTACCGTGGCCGGGGCTATCATTCGCCGGCTACAAGCCGAATTTGGCGATGAAGGCGCCGTTTTTGTCGATTTGGGCGCGGTTGATGAACCTGGCCTAGTCGCTGGGGCGGTTCTCTCCGCGGTCGGCTGCCCGCTCGGAGGAGCCGAGCCCCTTGCGGAACTTCTGGGGTTCGTTGCCGGTAAGCGAATTCTAATCGTGCTGGATAGTTGCGAACATCTTCTCGATGCGTCCTCGCATTTGGCCAGCCAACTGTTTCAGTGTACTTGCGGCGTTTGTCTGCTTGTCACGTCGAGGGAAGCATTGAACGTCGAGGGCGAGATTGTGCACCTTCTCAGCCCTCTTGCTTGCCCAACCGACGACGTTCCGAGCGCCGCGGATGCGATGGCGACCCCGGCAGTGAGGCTATTTATGGATAGAGCCTCATCCGCTGGTTTTGAGGGGGCGCTGAATGACGCTGACGCGCCGGTCGTTTCCGAAATATGTCGCCGTACCGATAGCATCGCGCTGGCGATCGAACTGGTCGCCAGCCGAGTGGGGACCTATGGCCTTCGGGGTGTTGCGGGTCTGCTGGCCAGCCATATGGAGCTGTCACTGACAGGCCAGCGAAACGCTGTCCCACGACACCGCACGCTCCAGGCGATGCTCGATTGGAGCTTCAGGTTGCTTGCCGAAAGCGAACAGCGTGTTCTTTCCAATCTTTCCATATTTGTCGGTCTGTTCACGATTGAGGCTGCCTGCTCCGTTGCCGGAAGTGGGGAGCGAAAAAGCGCCGAAGTCGAGATCGCGATTGCGAGGTTGGTGGACAAATCGCTCGTCTGGGTTCATCTGGTCGGTGATACCGTGTTCTATCGTTTACCCGATGTGACGCGCACGTATGCTGCGGCCAAGCTCGTGGAAATCGGGCAGGCTGAACCGGTTTCCCTGCGCCACGCGCTCTATTTCGGTGCTTTCTTCAAGGCAATCGCGCTCGAGCAGGGGGCTTACGCTGACATCGGACGTTATTCGCCTCACATCGGAAACGTGCGGAAGGCACTCGAGTGGAGCTTCTCAAAAGAGGATCGCTCGATCGGCATCGAGCTTGCTGCAGATTCCGCCCCTTTGTTTCTCGGTCTGTGGTTGCTGGTCGAGTGCCGGCGTTGGTCGGGGTTGGCACTGAAAGCGATTGCGAATTTCGGCCGACTCTCGCATCGAGAGGCACGCTTGCAGGAGGCATATGCAGTCTCGTCACTGCATACCTTGGGTAATACGACCGAAGTTCAGGCCGCCATACGGCGCGGGCTGGCACTTCACGAGGCGAGCGAAGAAGCATTGCCACAGCTGCGACTGTTGGCCGGACTCAACCTTTTCCTCACAAGGCTCGGCGACTTTGAAGGAGCATTGGCTGCAGCGACGAGATGCAGAACTGTAGCCGAGCTAAGCGGTTCATTGAGCGACAGAATTATCGCCGAATGGATGCTGGCGGCGGCTTGCCACCTCGCTGGCGATCAAGTCGCCGCGGTGGCGCATTGCAAGTGCGGTTTCGAGCTGGAGACGTCAATTGGTCGGCTCGACATCAATCTGTTTGGATATGATCACCGTCTGCGCGCCGAGATCGCACTGGCACGTTCTCTATGGTTGCTGGGCTCCCGCAAGCAAGCTCGCAAGCAGGCGCTTGAGGCGATGAACGAGGCAGCTCGGTTGGCCCCGGCGGCGAACTATTGCATGGCGGTGGTCCACTCCGTCCCGGTGCTGCTGTGGAGCGGGAACACCGGTGACGTTGCCGACCATGTCGATCGTGCAATCTCACTGGCTGAGAAGCATTCTCTCCGAGGTCATGCAGCAGCCGCTCAGGCTCTGAGGGGAGAGTGGCTTTTCATGAGCGGGAGGCCCGCGGACGGCGTCGAGGCGCTGCGTCAGGCGCTGGGAGGGCTCCACCGTGAGCAACTTCACATGGTCATCCCGGCGGCATCCCGCGCGCTCGCCGATGGACTTGCTCGAAGCGGAAGGTATGACGAGGCGCGCGAGACCATTCAATCGGCAATTCTATTTGCGGAGCGGATGCGCCAGACGTTCTGGATGCCGGAATTGCTACGCACGCAGGCGCAAATCATCCTGACGAGCCCAAATCCCGACCGCAAGGCAGCAGAGCTGGCGCTTCGTCGATCGATGGATAGTGCAAGAAGCCAACGAGCATCAGGGTGGGAGCTGAAGGCCGCTGTTCCGCTGGCGCGGTCGATGAAAAATCGAGGCCGAGGAGCTGATGCGCACGCGCTGCTTCAACGGGTCTTCGAGGCACGTCCAGAAGTATCGAGGTCGACTGCCCGTCCCTTGCATTGAGCGCTTCGGGTGCAAGATGTCGATCTGGCCAGTCTCCAGGTGACCCGGCAGACGTCAGAATTTTTCATTTTCTAACAGCTTCTAACGCGCGCCGCGCTTCGGAGCGGCGGTAGCGTCAATCTGCCGGATTGGGGTTATCAGGAGAGCGTGATGAAGCAGCGGGGAAGAATTGCGTTGATCACCGGCGGAAGCCGAGGCCTCGGGCGAAACACGGTGCTCAATCTCGCACGGCGAGGCGTCGATGTCATGTTCACCTACCATTCGGCCGTCGCCGAGGCCGAAATGGTCACGCGAGAGGTCGAGCAAATGGGGCGCAGAGCGAGGGCCTTGCAACTCGACGTCGGACGAACGAGTACATTCGAAACCTTCGTCTCGCAAGTTCGAGAGGCACTGGGCGAAATTGGCGCGATCCGTTTCGACTATCTCGTCAACAATGCCGGTATTTCCCACCATAATTCACTTGAGAAGACGACCGAAGCAGAGCTCGACGACATATACCGGCTGAACTTCAAAGGCGTCTTCTTTCTCACCCAAAAATTGCTTCCATTGATGAATGACGGTGGCCGGATCGTGAACCTCTCGAGCGGGCTCGCAAGGATCATCATTCCCGGAAGCGGTCCCTACGGCGCGCTGAAGGCCGCAATCGATGTGTTGACCCGCTACCAGGCAAAGGAATTCGCCCCTCGCGGGATTGCCGTCAACGCGGTGGCTCCAGGTGCGGTACAGACAGATTTCAGCGGAGGGATGGTCCGGGACAATCCGGAACTTAACAAGCAGGTTGCCGGGATGACGGCCCTTGGCCGGGCTGGCGTTCCCGATGACATCGGCCCGATGATCGCATCGTTGCTGTCTGACGATAATCGCTGGGTCAATGCGCAGCGGATCGAGGTTTCGGGAGGGATGGCGATTTAGCCTGCCAGGAGGCGCAGACGGTCGCCCCGACCGGATCCTGCTGCGGTCCCGGCCCTGGCAGGCTATATTTAGCCTCTGGCAACCGGTGCCTCCGGGCCCTGCCGGGCTTCCCCTGGGAGCCGGCATGGCCTATGACGCTGCAACGCAAAATTCCCCCAAAAAGACCCCATGATCCGCCTCGACAACGTCAGCAAGCAAGCCGGCCACCAGATCCTGTTCATCGAAGCCTCCGCCGCCCTCAACAAGGGCGAGAAGATCGGTCTCGTCGGGCCGAACGGCGCCGGCAAGACCACCCTGTTCCGGATGATCGCCGGTGAGGAACTGCCCGACGAAGGGCAGGTCTCGACCGATCGCGGCATCACGATCGGCTATTTCAACCAGGACGTCGGCGAGATGTCCGGCCGCAGCGCCGTGGCCGAGGTGATGAACGGCGCCGGTCCCGTCAGCGAGGTCGCAGCCGAGTTGCGCCAGCTCGAGGCTGACATGGCCGACCCCGACAAGGCCGACCAGATGGACGAGATCATCGCGCGCTATGGCGAGGTGCAGCACGCCTTCGAGGAACTCGACGGCTACGCGCTCGACGGCCGGGCGCGCGAGGCGCTGTCCGGCCTCGGCTTCAGCCAGGAGATGATGGACGGCGATGTCGGCAAGCTCTCGGGCGGCTGGAAGATGCGCGTGGCGCTCGCCCGCATCCTCTTGATGCGCCCCGACGTCATGCTGCTGGACGAGCCGAGCAACCATCTCGATCTGGAAAGCCTGATCTGGCTGGAGAAATTCCTGCACGATTATGAAGGCACGCTGCTGATGACCTCGCATGACCGCGAGTTCATCAACCGTGTGATCTCCAAGGTGATCGAGATCGATTCCGGCTCGCTCACGACCTATACCGGCGACTACGAGTTCTACGAGCAGCAGCGCGCGCTGAACGAGAAGCAGCAGCAGGCGCAGTTCGAGCGCCAGCAGGCGATGCTCGCCAAGGAGATCAAGTTCATCGAGCGCTTCAAGGCGCGTGCCTCGCATGCCGCCCAGGTGCAGAGCCGAGTGAAGAAGCTCGACAAGATCGAGCGGGTCGAGCCGCCGCGCCGCCGCCAGAGCATCGCGTTCGATTTTCCGCCGGCACCGCGCTCGGGCGAGGACGTCGTGGCGCTCAAGAGCGTCCACAAGGGCTATGGCAGCAAGCGCATCTATGACGGCCTCGATTTCATGATCCGCCGCAGGGAGCGCTGGTGCGTGATGGGCGTCAACGGTGCCGGCAAGTCGACGCTGCTCAAGCTCGTCGCGGGCGCGAGCGAGCCGGACCAGGGCACGGTGGCGGTCGGCGGCAGCGTCAAGATGGGCTATTTCGCCCAGCACGCGATGGACCTGCTCGACGGCGAGCGCACCGTGTTCCAGTCGCTGGAGGACGCGTTTCCGACCGCGGGGCAGGGCTCGTTGCGCGCGCTCGCCGGCTGCTTCGGCTTCTCCGGCGACGACGTCGAGAAGCGCTGCCGCGTGCTCTCGGGCGGCGAGAAGGCGCGCCTCGTGATGGCGAAGATGCTGTTCGATCCGCCGAACTTCCTGGTGCTGGACGAGCCGACCAACCATCTCGACCTCGCCACCAAGGAGATGCTGATCACGGCGCTGGCGGATTTCGAAGGCACCATGCTGTTCGTCTCGCACGACCGGCATTTCCTGGCGACGCTGTCGAACCGCGTGCTCGAGCTGACGCCCGAGGGCATCCACCAGTTTGGCGGCGGCTACACCGAATATGTCGCGCGGACCGGGCAGGAAGCGCCGGGGTTGCGGAGCTAGTCTTTGCTCTTGCCGGCGATCGCCTCGATCTCGTTGGTCCAGATCCCGCCGGAATAGCCTTGCGGGAGCCGGGCGAACAACTCCGGCGTATCGATGCCGGAGGAGAACTCGCCGCCGGTGTAAGGGCCGAGCACGAAGACCGCGCTGTTGGCGCCGTTCATCCGAGCGAGGAAGCGATCCGGCCAACCCCATAGCCAGGGCGCGACATTGATCGGGACCAGCACCATCGCGTCGCGGCAGGCGGCCGGCATCAGGCCGGTCCAGCCATAGCCGATATAGCCGAGCAGGCAGCGCCGGATCGCCCCGCGTGATATCGTGCGGACCTCCGGAGTGAGGCGACGGATTACCTCGATCGGCTCGTCACCGCCGTAGACCATGATCATCCGCCGTCGCTCGGCCGGCAGCGCGTTCAGCACGGCCGCGAGCTTCTCGCCCTCGTTGGCGTCGCGGCTCTTCACGTTGACGAGGAGCCGCCGGTCTGGGAAGGCGGCAAACACGTCCGAGAGCGTCGGCATCATCCCGATGCCCTTGCCGCGAAACGGGAATGTCCTGCCGCCGTCGGCGGTATAGCCATAGCCGATGTCGAGCGTTTTCAGCTTTGTCATGCTCTGCTCGCGCGTGACGCCCTGGCCGTCGGTGCGGCAGTCGAGCGTCCAGTCGTGGAATACGGCGAACTCGCCGTCGGTGGTCGGGTGCACGTCGAGCTCGACCACGTCGGCGCCGGCCTCGAAGCTGGCTCGCATCGAGCGGAGGGTATTTTCGAGATAGTCGTGCGTCGGCGGCAACATCCGCGCAGCGGTGCAGGTGTCGTTCTTCACGTCGCGCTCGTCGAAGCGCTGCGCCATGCCGCGATGGGCTAGTAACACCGGCTTGCCGTCGCGGTGCGGCGCCAGAAGACTGGTGTTGTTGATGTAGACGCCGGCGGCGGCGGCGATCAGGACTGCCGTCGCAAATCCGAGTTTCCTGCGCACTGTTTCTTCCCCAATTCCGAGATGATCGTCGGTGGCGTTTGGGGTTGATTTGCGGCGATCGTCACGCATAGGTGCCGGACGCGTTGCGCGGCTTGAACGGTCCTGTGCTGCCCGCTACGCTCTCTGCAAAAAAGGGAGCAAAGCAACCATGAAGCAACTGCGGATCGGCGACATCACCATCGACGCGGTGATCGAGCGGGAAGGGCCATGGCGGCGGCCGCAGGATTTCTTCCCGGCCTATGACAAGGGCGTGTTTGCCCGCCATCTGCCGACGATGGAGCCGGAGGTGTTCGACGCCGCGCGCGGCATGATGGTCATCACCTATCAGACGTTCGTCGTGCGCACGCCGCGCTACACAATCCTGGTGGATACCTGTACCGGCGAGGACAAGGGGCATACGCCGCCGTTCGACTTTCCCGGCAAGGAGCGCTGGCGCAACGAACTGTTCGCGCTCGGCATCTCTTTCGAACAGATCGACTACGTCTTCTGCACGCACCTTCACATCGATCACACCGGCTGGAATACGACCTTGCGTGACGGCCGCTGGGTGCCGACGTTTCCGAATGCGAAATACGTCTTCCACAAGGGTGAGTATGCAGCCTGGGAGGCCGAGAACGCCAAGGGCAACAATCCGCCGGGCACCGTCTTCCGCGACAATTGCCTGCCGGTCGTCGAGGCCGGGCAGGCGCTGCTGGTGGACGATGATTACGCGCTCGATGACACCGTGACGCTGACGCCGACGCCGGGGCATTCGCCCTGCCATTGCTGCGTCAACATCTTCTCGAAGGGCCAGCGCGCGGTGGTCGCGGGCGATCTCATGCATCACCAGATCCAGTGCCGTGAGCCGGACTGGTCGGCGATGCCGGATTGGGATGCGAAACAGTCGGCGGTCTCGCGGCGAAAGTTCTTCGCCTCCGTCGCCGACACCGACACGCTGATCCTGCCGATCCATTTTCCGGCGCCGACGGTCGGGCTGATCAAGCCGCTGGACGGGGCGTTCGACTATCGGTTCAAGCGGGAGTGATGACGGCGAAACCCGTAAGCGCGTAGGCAGGTCTCGTGTCCCGGACGCGGTGCGGCGCGCAGTGACGCTCCGCTGAGCCGGGACCCATCTCTCGGAATGCACGTGAAAGCGTGGGCCCCGGCTCTGCAGCGCATCGCTGAAGAAGCGCTGCGCTGCGTCCGGGGCACGAGAGTGTCGCAGCCCGCGTTACGCGCTGACTTCGCACTTCTTCATGAAGCTGTTCTTGGCGGCACCGGCCAGCGGCTTGCCGTCGGCGCTGACGGCCTTGGGCGTGCAGGCGTCGGCCTTGCACTTCTTCAGGAACGAGGTCTTGGCCGCTCCCGCCAAGGGCTTGCCGTCCTTGCCGACGGCCTTGCTCTCGCAGGTGTCCTCCGCGAAGGCCGAGCCTGCTGCAAAGGTGGCGACGATCGCAGCCAGGAAAATACGTTTCATCATGGGTGTCTCCCTAAACCAGAAATGGCGCGGAGATTGGAGCCGGGAATCGTGGCGCAATCAAGCAGGATCGGCGCGTGCCGGGCGCGGGCGCTGATATTTTCGCAGCGCGCGATGAATGCATTCCGCCTTGACGCGCGCGGCTCCGGGCCGGCCTCCGGATTCGCGCCCGCCGCTTGCTGCACTGCGCGCTGACCGCCCGGCCGAGACCTGTTAGGCTGATCCCATTCCAGCAGGAACGGAGCGTTGCCATGGATGCCGTGACGAGCCCGCAGACCGCCGACCAGCATTCTCATCTGGTTCAACCCGCGACAATGGAATGGCAGAAGACGCGCTTTCCCGGCTGCGAGGCCAAGACCTTGCTGTTCGATCGCGGCACGGGCCTGATGACGGCGTTGATGCGCTTTGCGCCGGGATCGGTGCTGCCCGATCACGAGCATGTCGGCATCGAGCAGAGCTACGTCATTGAAGGCGCTCTCGTCGACAAGGAAGGCCCAGCCAAGGGCATCGCCTGCAAGGCCGGCGAATTCATCTGGCGCGAGGCGGGCAGCCGCCACGCCGCCTGGTGTCCGGACGGGGCCTTGATCCTTGCGATCTTCCAGGTGCCGAACAAGTTCTTTGAAGCCGACGGCCGCGTCGTCGATGCCGCCGGTCAGGATTGGGACGAAACGTGGGGGCACACGGCGGCGCAGCGGGCGCCGCGCATCTAGTCGGTCCTCATATGCCGCGCGCGAGCAGCGCCTTGAAGTCGGCGCGTGCACGCTGCGCCTCGGCCCGCGCGACGTCCGAGGCGTCGCCGAGACCAAAATAACCGTGGATCAAGCCTGGGCCCTCATGGTGCTTGACGCGCACGCCGGCGGCCTCCAGCGCCCGGGCATAAGCGGCG
Organism: Bradyrhizobium sp. B025; assembly: GCF_042257955.1. Taxonomy (NCBI): domain Bacteria; kingdom Pseudomonadati; phylum Pseudomonadota; class Alphaproteobacteria; order Hyphomicrobiales; family Nitrobacteraceae; genus Bradyrhizobium; species Bradyrhizobium sp. B025. The sequence continues at coordinate 3,982,718 of NZ_CP170150.1, forward strand.
CCCTCGTCGCGCAGGGGATCGAACGAGGCGGTGGCAACGATCGCGGGTGCGAGGCCGGCAAGCGAAGCCGCGCGCAGCGGTGAGACGCGCCAGTCGGCGCCTTGGCCGGGATCGGCGAGATAATGGCCGCAGAACCATTCCATCACGGCGCGGGAGAGGAAGTAGCCGTCGGCATTCTCGGCGCGCGAGGGAAAGCGCGCGTTCTCGCGCGCATCGGCATAGTGGCCTGCGACGTCGGTCACGGGATAGACCAGCAGCTGCGCGGCGAGCTTGATGCCGGCATCGCGGCAGGCAATCGCGGTGGCGGCTGCGAGATTGCCGCCGGCGCTGTCGCCGGCGACGCCGAGGCGCCTTGAGTCGCCGCCAAATTCCGCGACGCGGTTGAAGATGTCGCGCGCCGCGGCAACAGCATCCTCGAAGGCGCCGGGAAAGCGCGTCTCCGGCGGGCGACGATAGTCGACGGAGACGACGACCGCGCCGGTCTCGATCGCAAGATTGCGCGCCTGCCGGTCATGGGTCTCGAGATCGCCCGCGACCCAGCCGCCGCCGTGAAAAAACACCACGGTCGGCGCGGGATCGGAGCCGATACGGTAGAGGCGCGCATCGAGCGGGCCAGCGCCGCCTTTCACCTTGATATCCTGCACCGTATCGACCGGTGGCGGCGGCACGGCCGCGCGCGCGGCAGCCAGTGCGCGCAAGGAATCACGGGCGCTCTGTGGCGTCATCGTGGTCGGATCGCGCAGCGGCAGCAGCGGAATGATCTGGGCGATGACGGGATCGAGCGGTGCGGCCATTGCGGGTCCTTCCACGGTTCTTGGTCTTGCTTGCGGATTAGCATAGATTTTTCGCGCCGCATCGGCAACTGCCGGACGGGTCTGCGCCAGGGAGGTTGAGGTTGGAATTCGAAACGTTGGTCCAGTCGCGCCGCAGCGTGCGCGGCTTCAAGAACAAGCCGGTGGCACGCAGCGTGATCGAAGCGATCATCGAGAGCGCCAAGCGCGCGCCGTCGTCGATGAACACCCAGCCCTGGCACGTTCATGTGCTGACAGGCCGCCCGCTGGAAGAGCTGCGCCGCCGCAACATGGAAGAGATGGTCGGCGGCGCCAAGGTCAAGCGCGACATCATCAGCCATGGCGAGTACCAGGGCGTGCATCGCACCCGGCAGGTCGACATCGCAAAGAAGTTGTTCGGCGCGATGGGGATCGCACGCGACGACAAGCCGATGCGACAGGACTGGGTGCTGCGCGGCTTCCGCCAGTTCGACGCGCCGGTCTCGCTGGTCTTGACCTATGACCGCGTGCTCGATCCCGGCGCGGTCTGCCATTTCGATCTCGGCGCGCTCTGCTACGGCATCGTGCTCGCAGCCTGGGACCGCGGGCTCGGTTCGGTGATCAACGGGCAGGGCATCATGCGCTCCGACATCGTGCGCGAGGTTGCGAAGATTCCGGAGGACGAGGTGATCATGACCTGCGTCGCGATGGGATATCCCGACGACGGCTTTGCCGCCAACGCGGTGCGCTCGGATCGCGAGGCGAACAGCGACTTCGTCCGCTTCGTCGGATTCGCCGAGTAGTGCACGCGGGCGCGGATGTGTCGGCGCCATGGAATCGTGCCGATGTCCGTTGCAATGCCGCCGGCGCGAGGGCGCCGCGCGGATTTGATCTGGATCAAATGCACCGATGCGATCGGTATCATGAGCCCGCGAAACGATGCGACGCCGTAATCCTACGGTGCGCATTCACAGCACAAACGCGCCTGCGCCGCGCGCTTCCTAACCGAATGGCAATTTCGAATCCGTAGTTCACTCCTTTGAGACGCGTCGCGCGTCGAACAAGGATATTGCCATGCTCTCGTTGTTTTCCCAGGCAAGTCACAAGGAGCCCGCGCCGTCGATCGTTGCGGAGGTACGGGAAGAGGCTCCGGCGGTTCGTGAGGCCTGCGCGATTCGGGTGCTGGAGAGCGACGACCGGCTGCAAAATATTTCCGAGGGCGACTTCGTCGTAGAGGGCGCGCGGTCGCCGCTGGTTCTCGCGTTCATCTCACCCCACTGCGACTTCGCGCGCGTTGCATCGTCGTTGCAGAGGCTGGCGGGGTCGACGCCGGTGATCGCGATGTCGACCGCGGGCGAGCTGTGCTCGGCGGGCCAGTCGCTCTACAAGCCGACGGGGTCGAACTGGTCGTCCGTCGTCGTGCAGGTTTTTCCGGCCGATCTGTTTCAGTCCGTCAGCATCCACAGCGTCCGCCTCCACAACGACGACATCCGCAAGGGAGAGCCGTCCAGGGCCCATGACGCGCGCATCGAAGCGATCACGCGCGAGGTCGCCGCGATCAGGACGCCCTTCGCGATCGACGTGCGCGATACGATCGCTTTCGCGCTCGTGGACGGCGTGTCGGCGTCGGAGAGCTACTTCATGGAGGCCGTGTACAGGAGCGGCAAGTTTCCGTGCGGTTTCGTCGGAGGATCCGCCGGCGGCAAGCTCGACTTCCAGCATACTCATCTCTACGACAGCAGGCAGGTGCTCGAGAACCATGCGCTGATCGTCTTCATGAAGCTGGCGCCGGGCCGCGCCTACGGTATCTTCAAGACGCAGAACTTCAAGAAGACCGGAAAATCCTTCGTCGTGATGGACGCCGATCCGGATCGTCGCACCGCCTCGGGCGTCATGGAAGGGAGCGAGATCAAGCCGTTCGCCTCCGTGGTGGCGAAGGCGCTGAACACGATTCCGGCGAACCTCATGTCGATGATGACGAAGCACTCCTTCGGCATCGAGGTCGGCGGAGACCTGTTCGTGCGCTCGGTCGCGGGCATCGATGCGGACAGCGGCGTCGTGTCGTTCTTCTGCGACGTCAATTCGGGCGACAGACTCGAGCTGCTGGAAGCCACCGATTTCGTGGACCAGACGCGGCGTGACCTCGAGGCCTTCCTGCGCGACAAGCCGCCGGCGATCGGCGCGATCCTCAACGACTGCATCCTGCGCCGCCTGAACAACGAGAGCCAGCTCCGCAACATGAGCGGCATGTGGCCGATGCCGGTCGCGGGTTTTTCCACCTTCGGGAGCTGTTCGGGATCAACATCAACCAGACGCTGACCGCGATCGTGTTCTTCGACGTCAGGGAAAAGCCGCTGAACGATCCGTTCATCGAGACGTTCCCGATCCACTACGCGCATTTCGTCGAATATTTCACGCGCACCCATCTCAACCGCATGGTCATGCTGAACCGGATCAAGGACGACATCGTGCATCGTCTGACGGAATATCTCAGCGCCAGCGCCACGCTGAGCGGGAAGGTCGAGGGCGCGCTGCGCCAGACGGCTTCGATCAACGCGATCGTGGAGGAAATCCGCTCGGTCATCGTGGCGAGCGCACAATCGGCGGCGCGGGCGACCGACACGACGGCATTGTCGCAGGAGTTCGCCGGCCTCACTCAGGCCATGAACGGGCTGCGGGACATCCTGAAGATCATCGACACGATCGCGGGCCAGACCAACCTGCTGGCGCTCAACGCGACCATCGAATCGGCGCGCGCGGGCGAAGCGGGACGGGGCTTCTCGGTGGTGGCGACCGAGGTGAAGAAGCTCGCGCAGGACACTAAAACCAGCCTCACGCGTACCCACGCCTCGATCGGAGGCATGGAAACATCGCTCGAGTCGCTCGGAGCCAATATCAACGACACCCGGGGCCAGCTGATCCAGACCCAGGAAGGCTACAACAGCATCGTGACGCAGATCGAGGAGATGTTCAAGAATCTTCAGATGATCAACACCGTGCTATCGGACCTCGAGAGCTTCGTGCGCGACCGCAACGGGGCGTTGACCAGCGCCATGAGCGACATCGAGACGCTCAAGCGGATTGGGTAGGGCACAGAGCCTGCCGCTTCGCAAATTTCGGTGACGACCGTTCAGATCGCACTTGCATTCTCTTCGCGCCAGCAGGAACAATGTGCCTCGTGAGAGGTTTGTTGCTGGCGCGAGGGAATAGGCATGCGGCGGCTGGCTAGCCTGATTCTAAGGTTCTTCGGCCCGCGAGTGCGGCGCCCGATCGATGATGATCCAAGTCTTCCTTTCTCAGCCGACGAGTTCGGCCGATTGATCCGCAGCGGCAAACGAGAAGACATGAAGCTGCTGGCCGAGGGCCTCGCCTGCCGCTCCATCCCCCGCCGCGCCAAATACCGGGCGACGCACTAGCGTTCGGCAGCAATTGTCGGTTGCAGTTATCGCATGGAGGCGCTCGCCGGTTTTCCGGGCTATCGCGTCAGCGCGACCTGCTTGAACGAGGCGACCAGCGCCTTCTCCAGCTTTCCAGTCATCCCACAGAGAATATTGTAGGCTTCCACGCGCGGCATCGTCGGCTTGTAGTGGCGATGCTCGATCAGCGCTGCGAAGATGTCCGAGATCGTGAGGATCCGCACGATATCGCCGATGCTCTCGGCGCAGAGCGCATCCGGATACCCGCTGCCGTCGAGATATTCGTGATGATGACGCACGGCATCGAGGATTTCAGGCGAAATCCCCTCGTGCCCTTTCAGAAACTCATAGCCCGCGGTCGGATGCGTTTCGATCAGAGCGCGCTCCTCGGCGTCGAGGCGGCCCGGCTTGTCGAGGATGGCGAGCGGGATCTGAGCCTTGCCGATGTCGTGGAACATGGCGGCCGAGTAGAGGCGTTCCAGATCGGCCCTGCCGACGCCGAGGCTGAGGCCGAAGTCGATGGCGACGCCGGTCACGAGCAGGCAGTGCTGATAGGTGCCCTCGTGGTGGCGCCGCACCGTCGTGAGCCATTCCGACAGGCCGTGCTGGGTGATACGATCGGCAATCTGGCGACCGGCTTTCCTGGTGCCGGCGACATCAAGCGGCTCGCCGAGCGTGACGGCCGTGAACATCGACGCGATGGCGGTTGCCGCGGCTGCTGCCGCATTGTCCAGCTGCGTTGTGCCGCTTGAGGAAGCAGACACAGGCTCGGCCGGATCAGCCAGCGCTGCCAGCAGCTTGATCCTGTTGATCGCCCCGGGGAGAACGAGCGTGGCGCCGAGCGCGTAGGCTTGCGATACAGTTGTGTGAGAGGAGTGCTCGACTAGGAAGATCCGCTTCGTGGCCTTCGCCAGCTTGGCAGCCCGCTTCTTGATAGCCGCGATGCTTTCGATGTCGCGCAACTCGGCGCGGACGACGATTGCGAAGGGAACTTGCGACAGCTTGGGCGCGGCGTCGAGCCGTTCGCCGGCGACAGCAAATTGCCGCTCGAGCATCGAGCAGACGCCCCACAATTTGTCGGAGGAATCGGCCAGAACATGCACGAACGGGCGTATCGCATCCGGCTCTCGAATGCCGCCGTCGCCTTTGACGGGGCGGGATATGGTTCGCGCGTTCTGCACGTTGCACCTGTTTCTACCGGGAGTTCAAAGAAATCGATGATCCCTGGGCCTATTTGCTTTGAACGGAAGTCTGCGCGGCGGCCGCCGGTGCGCTGGCCGGTTTCTTCTTGCCGTCTGAGGTGATGAAGTGCACGCCGGCCATGGTGCCGTCGATCCAGACCAGCTCGCAGCGACGGTAGGCTAGTCCCGTCGACGACAGCAGCATGAAGAATTCCTTGGCCTGAAGAACGTCCAGCGTGCCCTCGACCTCGAGCTTGGCGCCCGTTTGCGAGACGTCGAGCAGGACGCAACTGCGTCGCCAGGTGCCGTCCGAACCCATCAGGTTGACAGGCTGCTTGTGATCCATCCGTACGCGAAGCGCCTTGCGACCGTCGAACCTCATCGGCTAACCCCCATTTTTGTACAGCGATTTCTCCCATCGCTGGTGTTGGCACCTGCCGCGATTTCCCCCCACCGCACCGTCCATTGGCTGGTCGACAAGAGGAGCGTTTCGAAGATCTGCTGCGCGCGTTCGCGCTCGGCAAAGGAGAGACGTGCACCGCCTCGGTTGCTCAGGATCGCGAGCGTGGTCGCCCAGTTCAGGCGCGAAGCGCGGCAGGCCATGACAAGGGCCTCGCAGTCGTCATCGATCATGACATGCTCAACGATCTCGATCGGGGCTCCCGAGAGCACGGAGAGCGCCGTGAACAGGTTTGCGGTCTCGCCGCGGATCGCAAAGCGGTTCACTGTCGAATCGTTGAGCTTGCCGACCCGGTTGAGGGCGACGATTTCCGGCCTTGCGCTCGCATAGTCGGCCGAGCAAGGCCGCTTTGGAGCAATGAGGGCGGCGGCGACGCCCGGTGCGGCGCCCTGTCCCGGTGCGGCAACGGCGCTGGGCTTGGCCAAGGCCTTGCCTGGCGAGATGGAGAGCAGCCTGCGCACGACCAGATCTGGTGTACCGGGCCGCAGCGCCAGCGCCTTCGTGATCGCGTCATCCGCCGAGCCATTCTCGACGAGTGCAGTATAGGCCGCGTCGGAGAACCGGGCTCCCGGGTTCCTTAGCAGCGCAAGGCAGACCGTGCGGCCGCCGCGTATGACCAGCACCTCGGCTACAGCCGCTTCGACGCGCGCGCGAGACGCGATTGCAAGTCGATGGCTTTCGCCGCAGGACGTTGCGACCGTCTCGAGGTCAGCGGCGGACAGCGCCTGCGATTTGAGCAGGATCGGACATGCGACGGCGGAGTCCTCGTGCGAGGCGAGGTGCCTCAATGTCTCTTGCGGCGCAACAGGCAGCTCGGCGAGCGCTCGGCTGAGCTGAATCAGCGAATCCGGAGCGACCCGGTTTGCCAGTCGGAGGAGGACACCGTCGACGACGTTGACGAGCAGCTCCTGAGGCCGGTCGCGGCTGGTCGTGAGCAGATGGACAATGCCTGACAGGATACGCCCGCAGCGCTCGGGCGAGCAGGCCGCGATCGCCTCTTCCAACTCCAAAAGAATATCTGCAGGCGAATTTGCCATCACGGCAGGGCCTGAATCTCAAAAAAAAACGAATGAACGAGTTCTATTGCGCCTTAAAGTTGTTAATTTGGATCTTAGACTTTGACCCTTCAGGTATCAGCGCACCGCCCGCTTTACCGGAAACGCTATCGAAATTTGGCAGGACGCCAACCGTCAACTTGTCCTTTGAATTGGACCCTCGCCAACTGATCGAGACAGACTAGGATGATTTTTTCGGTCTAACGGGGCAACCGAAAGGGGGGAATTCAGGTCCGCGCTTTCACCCCGGACACGCGTATTTTTCCTGACGCGGTTTTCATTTTGCCATGACCAGCGATGATGATGCGCCAACACTGGCGCCAAAGATATTTCGCTTTTCCGACGTCGATGAGTTTCGCAACGCGATCCGCGGTCTGAACTTCGAGTTCACACCGTTTGTGCGAAGGATCGCGGCTGAGCAGATCATCCTGCAATTGCCAGGCTGCGACGTGAACGTGACGCGCGCTTTTCCGCGGGTTGTGGACGCTGAACTCATCGCGGATTGCACGGCGGTTGGTTTTGCGATGGACGACCTCGACGTTCCCATTCGCTTCAACGGTGCGCAACGCGACCGCGCGGTCGTCGTCATCGGCAGCGGCGGCGCGGCCTACAACACCATCGAGGAAGTGCAGCGGCAAATCGCCTCGGTCGTCTTCCGACCAGAGGTCAAGAACCGCGGCTGGCCCGAGACGCGTTCCAATTTCAAGATCTTTGAGACCAGCACATTGACGTTGAATGGGTTGCGGAACGTGGTCAGGGAGGTGGTGGCCGCCGCGTCCGAGCCCATCGATCCCACTGAGGCGCCGCTGAAGGCGGCGGCGATGAAGGAGTCCCTGTTCGGCGCGGTCGACGCCGTCTTCGCCAACTTGGTTTCGGCGCGATGGACGGTGAGGCCGAACGACGAGCGGCAGTTCAAGATCTTTCAGGACATCCGCGCGCTGTTGTCCGGCGATCTCGCCCAGCCCATCTACAGTGAGGAGATCGCGCGCGAGCTCGGCCTTTCCGTCCGCACCTTGCATGATGTCGTCCGCCGCTATCGCGGCATGAGCCTGCACCGTTACCTGCGCCTGCGGCGGCTGTGGTTGGTCCGCCAGCGGCTATTGGCGGGCGCCGATAGCGTCAAGGCCGTCGCGCTGGCCTTCGGCTTCTGGCATCTCAGCGATTTCTCCAGAAGCTATCGCGACCGGTTCGGCGAGGCGCCGTCGGAAACGCTGGAGCGCGGACGCAGGCGCTAGCACGACAAATGCGTTGGGGCCGGACTCCGGTTTTGTGCTAGCCTTCAGCCATGAGCAATCGCATCCTCGTCCTCTACGGTTCCTACCGTTCCGACCGCATGGGCATCCGCCTTGCGAATTTTGTCATCAATCGCCTGCGCGAGCGCGGCGAGGATGTCGAGTTCATCGACGCCAAGGCGATCGGCCTGCCGATGCTCGACCGCATGTACAAGGAATATCCCAAGGGCGCCGCGCCCGAGGCGCTGGAGAAGCTGGCCGGGCAGATCCGCGGCGCGGACGGTTTTGTCTTCGTCACCGGAGAATACAATTGGGGCATTCAGCCCGGATTGAAGAACCTGACCGACCATTTCCTCGAAGAATGGTTCTGGCGTCCGGCCGCGATCGTCAGCTACTCCGCCGGCCGCCTGTCCGGCGCGCGCGCCTCGACCGCCTGGCACGGCACGCTGTCGGAAATGGGCATGGTGGTGGTGTCGAGCACCATCGGCGTCGGCCCGATCGCGCAGACGCTGTCGGCGGATTCCGAGCCGATCGGCGAGGGCGGCAAGGCGCTGGAGCGTTCGTTCCCGCGCTTTGCCGACGACCTCGCCTGGTGGATCGAGGCGGCCAAGGCGCAGCGGGCGCGCAAGGCGCCGCCTTATTGAGTTTGCGCGAGCGGCAGCGTCAGGCGGCCCTGACCTCGCCGAGGAAGCGGTCGAACTGTCCGGCGAGATCGCGCGACTGCGTCGAGAGCTGCTCGGCCGCGCCCAGCACTTCCCGTGCGGCAGCTCCCGTGTCGTCGGCGGCGCGCTGCACGCCTGAGATGTTGGTGTTCACTTCCTGGGTGCCGCGGGCGGCTTCCTGCACGCTGCGGGCGATCTCCTTGGTCGCCGAACCCTGTTCCTCGATCGCCGCGGCAATCGCGGTGCCGATCTGGTCGATCTCGGCGATGACGTCGGCGACGTTGCGGATCGCGGCCACGGTCTCGTCGCTCGCAGACTGGATCGCCGTGATCTGCTCGGAGATTTCGGTCGTGGCCTTGGCGGTCTGCCCGGCCAGCGACTTCACTTCGGAGGCGACCACGGCAAAGCCGCGGCCGGCGTCGCCGGCGCGGGCGGCCTCGATGGTCGCGTTCAGCGCCAGCAGATTGGTCTGCTCGGCGATGCTCTGGATCAGGGTGACGACGTCGCCGATCTTCTGCGCGCCCTCGGCGAGCGTACGTGCCGTGTCGCCGGTGCGGCGGGCGTTGTCGACGGCGCGGGCCGCGATCTCGGTGCTTTGTGCGACCTGACGGCCGATCTCGGAGATCGAGGAGGTCAACTCCTCGGTCGCGCTCGCGACCGTCTGCACGTTGCTGGAGGTCTGCTCGGAGGCCGCGGCGACGACCGCGGCCTGGCTGTTGGTCTGGGCCGCGGTCGAGGTCATCGACTGCGCCGTGCTTTCCATGGTGGAGGAGGCTTTCGAAAGCCCGCCGACGAGCTCGGTGACCTTGGCTTCGAACGCGCGGGTGAGCTCGTCGAGCGCCTGCGCGCGGCGCATCTTGCCGTCGTTCTCGGCCTGCTTCTCGGCGGCGAGCCGGTCGGCCCGGATCATGTTGTCCTTGAACACCTGCACGGCCGCGGCCATCGCCCCGATCTCGTCGGAGCGCTCGGCGCCGGGGATCTCCTCGGCAACGTTGCCTTCGGCAAGCCGCGACATCCGCGTGGTCAGGCCGACGATGGGCGCGCAGACGCGGCGGCGCACTGTCACGACGAGGCCGATGCTGGCGATCAGCACGGCGACAAGGCCGAGGAGCGCGACAGTGAAGCTGGTGCGCGCAGCCGAGGAGGCGCCCGCCAGGATCTGCTCCGCATTGTCGTAAAGCGCGTCGCGGACCTCGATGATGGTGCCGAGGCCGCGCTGCGTCGCGGCGTAATAGGTGTCCATGTCGTGTTCGTACTTGCCGCTGATCGCACCGTCCTTCACCAGCTTGAGCTCGCGGCCGAACTCCTCGATATAGACCGCGTTGAACTTCTCCAGCGCAGCGGCGACGTTCGCCGGCGTTGCCGGATTGCCGCGCAATTCCAGCAACGCCATCACGATCTGGTCGTTGCGGCCCTGCGAGCGGCTGATCTCGGCCTTCTCGGTGTCCGTCGCCGGTTTCTTGCCCCCGACGAGGTTCTTGTGCAGGCTGGAGTTGAAGCCGCCGACGTCGCGCAGCGTCATCGCGATGTTGGCATAGCTCGCCTGCCGGTAGGCGTCGCCGTTGAGGATCGCCATGCGGCGGACCTGCTCGTTGAGCAGCGCGGTCACGGCGCCGTTGAGCACGGCGTTGTCGGCGACGATCTTCTTGGCGGCGTCCTTGCGCGCGTCCGCCGGTCCCGCGAGCGCCTTGTCGATGGCCTCGCGCAGCGCGGTGAATTTCGAATTGATGCCGTCGATGTTGTTGCCAGTGGTGGCGCCGTCGTCGAACGGGCCGGGAAGGTCCTTGCGCAACGCGTTCATCCGGTCGCGGGCGCCGTCGGTCTGCTTGCGCAGCTTGTCCTGCTCGGCGAGCAGCGCCGGGTCCACCGTCGCCGGTCCATAGAGGATGTTGGTCGAAAAGCCGCGCTCGGGGTTGAGATAGCGCGGGATGTCGCCGACGGCGCGGACGATCGCGAGCCGCCCCTGTGCTTCGGTGATCCGCTCCATCGTCTGATATTTCGTCACGGCGACGTAGACGGCGAGGCCGCCGCCGACGGTCGAGAGCGAGACGATGGCGGTGGTCAGGAGCGTTCCGATTTTCATGTTCTGTCCGGCAATTGGCGCGGGGAGAATTATTTTCCACGGACGATAGGTCGCCCGTGTTAATCCCGGGTTTACGCTGCTTGCCGCCGCGCGAGCTCAGCTGGACGGCTGATCGAGCTTTGCGAGGATCTCCAGCGTCGCGCCGTCGCGCTCGCCGGCGAAGTACCGGGCAAGCGCTTCATTGAAAATGGGATCATCGGACACCGCGCCGAACAGCGTCATCGAGGAGCGGAATTTGGCGTCGTCAGGCGCGCCGAGGATCGCGTTGATGGTCCGCCCCTGAACGGCGAGCACGAGCCTGGTGCACGCGATCAGGCGCGGGCCAAGGACAGGGTGGGCGAGATAGGCCTCGGCCTCCGCGCGCGAGCCGATGGCGTAGCGCTGCGCCATGGCGCTGAAGCCGAGGCCGGCGACCTGCGGGAAAATGAACCACATCCAGTGGCTCTGCTTCCGGCCCCGGGACAGCTCCCCGGTCACGGTGGGATAGACCGGGTTTTGGGCCTGGACGAACCGGTCTAGATCGAAAGGAGCGGTCATTGGATACCTTGGGGGTGCCTTGACGGCCGTGATTATGCCTAACTTTTGGCTCCCAATGTGGTAGCTGGTATAGAGAGTCTCCGGGTGGGGGTGGGTCTCCCCGGGGGTCGATTTGGGGATCTGATGGTTTCCGACACCGCAAGAGCCGAGAGGCTGTTGTCGCGCCGCCGTATCGGGCGGGCCGAGACGATTCTGCTGTCTCTGGCCGCTGTTGCGCTGTCGCTCGGTGCCGCCGCCTGGGTCGCCGATATGGGCGATTCGACCCCGCTGGTTTCCGCCGCGCTACCGCCGGCCAATGCCCCTTCCTTCGAGGACCGTTTTGCTTCGGCATCTGGCAGCGCGCCCGCCCGCGAGCTCGGCCTGCGGACGCTGGAGCGCTCTGCCCTGAATGCGGTCCAGCTCAAGCTGCGCGATGCCAAGGCGATGCTGGCCCAGAAACTCCAGGGCGACGACTGGCGCTCGACCCTGACCGAAGATGACCGGACGGCGGTTGACGAGAGGCGGCCCTCGGAGCGTGCCGACGCGGTCCCGATGCCGCGTTCGCGGCCGGTGCAGGCGGACTTCTCGGCCCAGATCGCGTCCAGCCAGGCCTATGCCGACACCACCCCCAGGGTCGACAACCGCAACTTCTTCGAAAAATTCACCGACAAGATCAAGCTGGCCTCGCTGACCCCCGGCGATGGCCTGTTCAGCAAGGCGCCGGATCTCGCCGCCCTCGGCTATGATTCGCGCACGGCGGTCTACGACATCTCGGCCAAGGCGCTTTACCTGCCGAGCGGCCTCGCGCTGGAAGCGCATTCGGGCATGGGCGCGCTGATGGACGACCCCCAGCATGTGGACCAGCGCATGGTGGGCGCGACCCCGCCGGCGACCTACGATCTGAAGCCGCGCGAAAAGCTGTTCCACGGCATCCGCGCGCTGCGCTTGACGCCCGCCGAGGGCACCAGCGCGCTCGGCCGCGTCGGCCTTCTCACCCACAGCTACATGCTCGGGCCGCGCGGCGATTCCAACGGCTGCGTCTCGATCAAGGACTATGAGCGCTTCCTCAAGGCCTACGACAACGGCGAGTTCAACCGCCTGGTCGTGGTGCCGAGCCTGAGAGGATCGGCGACCGCGTCACAGCGCGGCAGCACCGACTCCTGATATTTGCCTGCCGCGGCGGGGCTGCCGTTTCCCCTTCGTTAAGCCGTCCTTGTCCAGAAGCAGCCCATGAGTGATCCCCAGAATTCCGAGACCCCGCTGCGTACGACGTTCAAGATCAAGCTGAACGGTGACACGCTGGCGATCGCGACCGTCGGCCAGGCCTATCAATTCCTCACCAACTTCAAGTCGGTCGAGTGGATGGAATTCCGCACGCTGCACGAGGAAGCCATCTCGGCCCTGGAAGGCGCCGCCGGCAACGCCATGCTCGCGGTGCAGGCGACCAACGCCGTGCGCGCGCTGTTCGTCAGCGCGAAGCTGCTCTGAGACAGCCGTTACTCCCCTCCAATCGTCGAACCCGCTCCCGAATGCCTGCGACGAAGGCGTGGCGCGCTTCTGCGCCGAGGAACGGGATCGCATGAATATCGCAGACTTCATTGCCGGCGTTGATCGCGCCCGCGCGGAGCAACCGACGCTCGCAGCGCTCGAGGCATTCGAAAAATCCATCGGCTGCCGCTTGCCGGACGAGTATCGCCAGTTCCTGATGGTCTGCGCCGGCGGCTATTTCCAGGGCTCTGCCGAGTTCAACTGGCCGCAAGGGCACTGGGCCGGCGCGGTCCAGGAGGTGCTGGGATTGCGGCGCGATGAATGCTCGCTGGTCCAGACGCGTCAGACTCCGCAATGGCCGACCGTCGATGAACTCCTCTGGATCATGAGCGACCACGGCGGCAACCCGATCTGCATGACGATCGACAAGGCGCATTTCGGCAAGATCTGGTTCATCGATCACGAGATCGCCGAATACGAGAAGCCCTGGACGCTTGCCGAGGCGATGTCGAACGAATGGGGCTACGTGCTGCCGCTCGCACCGACATTCGGCGATTTCGTCGCCGGAATGTATGAGCAGGCTGAGGCCTCGTGAGAATCTGCTCGTGTCCCGGACAAGCCGCAACGCTTACAGCGCTGCGGCGCAGAGCCGGGACCCAGATGGCCACTCGGCATGGCGGATGGATGGGCCCCGGCTCAGCAGCGCATCGCGCTCGACGATGCTTCGCATCGCGAGGGAGACGCTGCGCTGCGTCCGGGGCACGAGAGGAAGCAGGACGATCAGGGCCTGCCGTCGCCATGCCCATCGTCGTCATCATGGAAGTCGTGGTCGCCGCCCGGCCTGAAGCCGGGGTCGATGCAGGCGAAATTGCCGGCATCGTTGGTCATGCCGCTGCCCTTGTAGGCTGCAATCTTCGGATAGACGCATAGCGGCCTCGTGCCGCTGGCCGGGAAGTTCATGGCAATGCGCGGATCAAAAAGTCCGCCGGTCGGGTAGGGCGAGGTGGCGTTGGTATTGGTCGCGACAATGCGTTCAGGCGCGATGCCTTTCTCGACCCAGTCGGTGATGGCCTTGACCTCGTTCTGCGCGAAGCTCGCGGTGGCCGCACCGCCGCCGCAATGGGCCATGTTCGGCACCATGAACAGCCGCGCGAAGTCGGTCGCGCGCCCGTTCATGCGCCTGTCCATGTTGCGATACCAGCGGGCGATGGCAGCGCCGGAGAAAATGCCGTCATTGACGGAGGAGGAGACGATCAGCTTGCCGCCGCGCGCCCTGAACGGCCGCAGGTCGGTCGAGACCGCGGCCATGAAGTCCATGCTGCTTTCAGGATAGGCTTGCGTCTTCGCGAAGATCTTCGGCGCGTCGGTGTCGAAGTTGAAGCGGAACACGAAGGCTTCCTGGCCGTTCGGCCCGTTGACGGGCGTGACGACGGGCGGGGTCTGGAAGATCATCGGGATCGCGCCCGCGCCGAGCGTCAGGTTGATCGCGGTGTTGACGTTCGGCACCGGCGCGGTGACGACGTTCCATAGTTGCCAGCCCGCGCCGGGCGCGGTGGGCGGCGTCCAGATGCCGGCATCCCAGAACCAGTTCGAATAGAGCCGTTGGCCGCGGGAATTGACCGGCCCGGCATAGATTTTCTTCAGCGCGTCCACCTGTGCGCCGGTCAGGCACGTGCCGCCATACGGCGTGCTGCCGTGCGAACCGGTGCCGCAGGTGTAGCTGGCGAGCGCCGGATACACCTTCTTCGCCGTGCAGGCGTGATAATTGTCGACGATGCCGTCGACCAGCCCGTCGAGCGCGTCGCAGGCGCTCAGGATCGCGGCCGAGGCCACCTGGAGATCCTGCACCGGAAACGTGTCGGGAATGAAGGGCTGTCCGTTGACGTCCTTGCTGGTGGCGAGCGTGCCGAGCACCTGCTCGTTCCAGGCTTCCGCAAGGGCCGCCTGTGGCAGATTGAAGCCGGGATTTTGCGAGATCACGCCGTCGAACAGCCAGGGGAAGCGCTGCGACGCCATCATGGCGTCACGTCCGCCGTTCGAGCAGCCCATGATGTAGGAATAGACGGTGTCGAGGCCGTAGTAATAGGAGATGATCTGCTTCGAGATCGTCGCGGTCTTTTCGATGCCGTTGTAGCCGTAGTCCCGGCGCGCCTGGGCGTCGATCGCGAAATGCGCGGAGCCTCCGGCATTGGCATCGTCGTCCTGATGTCCGCCGACCGGATTGCTGGCGTTGTCTTCATGCCCGCCGTCGTCGGCGGCCACGGCCCAGCCCTGACCGAGCTCGACGCCGGCGGCGCCCTGCGGATCGGCCTGGAGGCTGCCGTCGGTGCCGCCGCCGCCCATCATCTCGAAACGGCCATGCCAGGTATCGGGCAGGTTGAGCGCGAAGCCGATCCCGTAAGTGAAATGATCGGGGTCCTGCGTCGAGACGCGCTTGTTGATGATGCCGATCACGTTGCAGTAGCCCGCCTTCTGGGTCGCGCTCAGGATCTGCGTGTTCGGCAGCGTGAGGCCGGTGAGGGCCGTGCAGGATGCGCGCGGGGCAACACCACTCGGCGGCAGGCCGTGGGCCATTGCCTGCGGGCCGAAAGCCGTCCAGCCGGCAACAATGGTCGAGGCGAGAAGTAACCGTTTCATGTCATGCCCTCCAGCTTGATGATTGTCGAAAGCAGCGGTCGTCCACGCGACATCGTGCGGCGCCGGCCGTTGCGGCAGGCGTCGTCAAGGCTGCAAGCGATGTCGCTGTCGGTCGGGACGTCCTGGTCGTCGGGAGGCCGGGGAGCTTCGCGATGCGGATCGCAGCGCGCGGAACGCAATGCGCCGACGGCCGCAATCGTGTCGCCGCGATGCGCGATGGCATGCGGATCGTCGCCGTTCCCTGATGCAGGCACCGACGTTAGCTCCCCTGAAGCCTGCTCGTGCGACGGCAGGTTTTCTTGATCCTTAGGCAAGCGATGTTGCCGTGTCAACATGACGCAACACGCGAGTCCGCGGTGCAACCTGTCGTAGAAGCTGCATCGGCAAGGCGCGACGCCGCGCGGCTTCTCGATCCCGGTCCGCTGCGATAGACTTGGCGTTCGAATCCCGGACCACCGGGCGGATGCCGCCGCGCCGGCTTGTGAAAGATGGTCGTCGATGGAGCCGGAGAAGGCTGGCGTCAGGAAGCGATCCCCGAAGGGAGCGTCGCGCAGGGCGCAGGTTGCAAAGCCGTCGCGATCCGCCTCGCGTGCCGCGCCGGCCGGAAAGCCCGCCCGGCCAAAGCTGCTTGCCTCGGACGATCTGTCCCGTTCACTCGGCTATCGCATCCGGCGGGCCCAGCTCTGGGTGTTCAGGGATGTCAGCCGGCGGCTGGCCGCCTTCGACATCAGTCCGGCGCAGTTCTCCGTGTTGTCGGTGATCGAAGCCAATCCCGGCGTCAATCAGCTTGCCATCGCGCAATCCTTGTCGATCGAGCGGGCGGGGCTCGGGCGGCTGGTGGATCATCTGGAGCGGCGCGGCCTGGTGCAGCGTTCGGCCTCCGCCGTCAACCGCCGCTACTACGTGCTGTATGTGACCCAGACCGGCGCCGCGCTCCTCGGCCGCTTGCGGCCGTCGATCGCCGAAAGCGAGAAGACCCTCGCCGCCAAGATCGGGCCGCGCGCGTACAAGGAATTGCAGCGAGCGCTGTCGATCTTCCTCCAGGACACTTGATCCGGAACACCTTGAACTCGGCGGCGGGAACGGGCAAACGGTCTGCGAAGACCGTGGCCCAGGCCATCCATTTGAAGCCTTGCTTTAGGGAGAGACCCCATCATGAAACGCCGTACATTCCTCAAGGGTGGCGCGGTCGCCGGCGCGACGACGCTGGTTGCTGCACCTGCGATCGCGCAAGGCGCGCCCGAGATCAAATGGCGCCTGACCTCGAGCTTCCCGAAATCGCTCGACACGATCTACGGCACGGCGCAGACCTTCGCGAAATACGTCGCTGACGCCACCGACAACAAATTCCAGATCCAGACCTTTGCGGCCGGTGAGCTCGTCCCCGGTTTGCAGGCGCTCGACGCCGTCAGCGCGGCCTCCGTCGAGATGGCGCAGACGCCGCTCTACTTCTACATCGGCAAGGAGCCGGCGCTGGCCTATGCCACCGGCGCGCCGTTCGGCATGAACCATCGCCATCAGGAGTCCTGGTGGTATTTCGGCGGCGGCGCCGATCTCGCCAACGAGGCGCTGAAGCCGTTCAAGGCGCATGCGATCCTCTGCGGCAACTCCGGCACCCAGATGGGCGGCTGGTTCCGCAAGGAGATCAAGACCGTCGACGATCTCAAGGGCCTCAAATTCCGCATCGCCGGCATGGGCGGCCATGTGCTGGCGCGCCTCGGCATCGTGCCGCAGCAGCTCGCCGGCGGCGACGTCTATTCGGCCCTGGAGAAGGGCTCGATCGACGCCGCCGAATTCGTCGGTCCCTATGACGACGAGAAGCTCGGCTTCCAGAAGGTGGCCAAATACTACTACTTCCCCGGCTGGTGGGAAGGCGGCGCCATGCTGCACATGATCGTCAATGACGAGAAGTGGGCTTCGCTGCCCAAGCACTACCAGGCCATCGTCAACCAGGCCGCCTCTGCGGCCGGCGCCTGGATGCTCGAGAAGTACGACAGCGTGAACCCGGCGGCGCTGAAGCGGCTGATCGCCAACGGCGCCGAGCTGAAGGCGTTCCCGCAGCCGGTGCTGGAGGCTTGCTACAACGCCACCCAGGAGCACCTGAACGAGCTCGCGGCCAAGAGCGACCTGTTCAAGCGGACCAAGGAGAGCCACGACGCGTATATGAAGGAGCTGCTGTTCTACACGCAGATCGCGGAAAACTTCTACGACAACTATTTGCTCAGCAAGATGCGCAACAAGACCTGATTGCAGCAAGAGGGCGCGGTGTTTTCAGGCGTGATCCGAAGGACACTGTCATTCCGGGGCGCGCCTCTTGGCGGGAGCTAAGATGCGCAATTGCGCATCTGAGAATCCATTTCACCGCGTGTCTTGCCGCCCGATGGATTCCGGGCTCGCGACTTCGTCGCGCCCCGGAATGACGGCGGAGGGAGCGGTCTACGCCGCGCCCAGCCCGAGCTTTGCGTAGATGCGCCGCGCATAGGCACCGAACGCATCCGTTGTCTTGAGCGGAAGGTCGCGCGGGAAGGGCAGGTCGATCGGGAAGTAGTCGGCCATCTTCGCCGGGCCCGCGGTCAGCACGGCGCAATGCGAGGACAGGAACACCGCTTCCTGGATCGAATGCGTGACGAAGATGATGGTCTTGCCGCTCTCGCGCCAGATCCGCAGCATCTCCAGGTTCATCTGCTCGCGCGTCAAGGCGTCCAGCGCGCCGAACGGCTCGTCCATCAGGATCAGCTTGGGATCGTGGATGAAGGCCCGCGCGATGGCGGTGCGCTGCTGCATGCCGCCTGACAGCTGCTGCGGATATTTCTGCTCGTAGCCGGCAAGCCCGACCAGATTGAGCAGATCGCGCGCCCGCTCGCGCGCGGCTTTCATCGGTAGCCCCACGATCTCGGCCGGCAGCAGCACGTTGTCCAGGATCGTGCGCCATTTCAGCAGCAGCGCCTGCTGGAATACCATGCCGATGTCGCGGGTCGGATCGAACGGGCTTCTGGCGCTGCCAATCTTCACGGTGCCGCCGTCGGCGCCGTGCAGGCCGGCCAGAATCTTCATCACCGTGGTCTTGCCGCAGCCGGACGGGCCGACCAGCGAGACCAGCTCGCCTTCCTTCACGTCCATGGTGACGTCGGAGACGGCGAGAAACTCCGCGCCGCCGCTGCGGTAGACTTTCCGGACGCCGCGCAGGCTGATGAAGGGCTCGTCCGTCATGCCAGCCATTTGCTGAGGTTGGCGGCCACGAAGTCATCGTCGCTGAGGTCGGCGTGCTCGCGGCAGACGCGGTCGATCTCCTCCTTTTGGCCGGGGCTGAGGCCCTCGGCAGGATCGAGGCACCACAGCCCCTGCATCAGGTCCTGACGCCGCAGGATCTCGTGGCAGCCGGCGATGCAGCCGTGGAAATTGTTGGCGACGTCGAAGAAGGCGCTGTTGCAATCGGTGACGCGGGCATCGAGCGCGAGCAGGTCGGCCGGCACGCTGTCCTTGTGCCGCGCCGCCTTGCAGCGCTCGAATTGCCCGATCGCGCTCGCCGTCCAGACCGACCAATGGCCGAGCAGTCCGCCCTTGAAATAGGTGCGCGTGGTGACGCCGTTGTCGCGCAGGTCGAACGGCAGCATGAGATCGAGCAGGATATGGTCATCATTGCCGGTGTAGAGCGCGACGCGGTCGAGCGCACCCGCGGCTGCGACGCCGCGCAGCACGTCGAGCGTGCGGTAGCGGTTGAACGGCGCGATCTTGATCGCGATCACATTGTCGATCGAGGCAAAGCGTTGCCAGAATTGGCTCGACAGGATGACGCCGCCGACGGCCGGCTGGAGATAGAAGCCGACCAACGGAATTTCGGCGGCGACCGCGGTGCAGTGCGCGATAATCTCGTCCTCGGAGGCGCTCTTCATCGCGGCGAGGCTGAGCAGGCCGGCGTGATAGCCGATGTCGCGCGCGGTGCGCGCTTCAGTGGTTGCCTGCCTGGTCGGACCGGCAAGTCCCGCGACCATCGCCAGCGGACGCCTGGTCCAGCTCGCCGCGGTCTCGGCGGCGAGCTCCAGCACGGGACGATAGAGGCCGACGTCGCGGATCGCGAACTGCGTCGTATGCACGCCGACCGCAAGGCCGCCGGCGCCGGCGTCGATGTAGTAGCGCGTCAGCGCGCGCTGATGCGTCTTGTCGAGCTTTCGCTCGGCGGTGAGCGCAAGAGGGTGCGCCGGCAGCACGGTGCCGTCGGCGATCAGCCTGCGAACGTCGGCATTGATCTGGCTGTGGTGCATGATGTCCTATCCAAATTCAGGGCCGGCGACGGCGAATGGCATTTCCTCGCCCGCGGCGGTGGCGGGGCCGAAGCGCATGCGCTGGAACGGGCGTTCGACGGTCCAGCCCGAAGCGGTCAATCCCTCCAGGAACGCGCCTTGCGAGGCGACGGCGTCGAGCAGGAGGGGGCGGGTCTCGGATCGCGCGATCGCCTGGACCAGGGCCAGCGCTTCGACGGCATGATCTGCGAACAAGGGACCGATGTGGCGCGCGGTTCTGCCGTCGCGGACCAGCGCGATGCATCCATTCGAAGCGACGATACGCGAGCCGAAGCGCTGTGCGAAGGCGGTCAGGAGGGCGGTCCGGTCGAAACCGGTGACCCGCCGGTCCCGCGCACAAAGCGCGTCAAGCGTCGCGGCCGAAGGCGGTCGCGCCGACGCTTGCGCTGAATTGACCAATTTCAGCCGCCGTAATTGCAGGGTCGGCGTGAAGCCGAGCGGCCCGTACACGGCAGCACCGTCGGGGGTCGCGTCGAGCCAGCTGGTCAGGCCGTTCCTGCGCGCCGTCTCCAGGCAGGCGTCGACGAGGCGCGTCGCAAGGCCACGGCGGCGATGCGTGCCTGATACGAGCACCATGCCGATCCAGGCGTTGCTGCCGGAATAGGGCAGCAGTGCCGCTGTCGCGACCAGCCGCATGCCATCGCGAATGCCGAACACGACGCCGTCGCGCAGGAAAATGCGCCAGTCCTCTTCGGTCTGGTTCCAGTGCGCCTCGACCGACAGCACGAGCCCGGCGATGGCATCGTTCACGCCGAGCTTGATGATGGGCGGGGTGTCAGTAGCGGCCATCGCGCACCTCGTATTTGGTGGGCTTGCCGAGGCTCGGCATGGCGCGGGACACCCAGTCGGCGGTCCAGGCAATCAACTGCTCGGTGTCGACGACCGGCAGGCCGAATAGCTCGACCGCCTGCGAGGTGTCGGTCAGCCACGCCGTGGGCTCCTCCTCGCCGGTCAGCATCGGGGCGCGGCCGAACCTTGCGCCGAATTTCGCCGCGAGATCGCGCACCGCCAGGATCTCGTGGCCGCTGACATTGATCGGCGAGGTCGGCGCCGTGCAATGGGCGAGGCAGCGCAGCGCCTGCGCGGACGCATCGCCCTGCCAGATGAAATTGACATGGCCCAGGCTGACGTCGATCGGCGTGCCGGTGAGGACCTTGGTGGCGATGTCGTGCAGCACGCCATAGCGCATGTCGATCGCGTAATTGAGCCGGAACAGCCGGCCCGGCGTCGAAAACTTGCGCGAAAAATACTCGAACATGCGCTCGCGGCCGACGCAGGACTGGGCGTATTCGCCGGGCGGATTTGGCGCCATGTCCTCGGTCGCGCCTTTGCCGTCGACCGGCACGAAGGGATAGACGCAGCCGGTCGAGAACGCCACGATCCGCGACGACGGAAAGGCCTGCGCGACAAGGGCCGGGACATGCGCGTTCATCGCCCATGTCAGCGACAGATCGCCCTCGGCGCCGAACTTGCGGCCGGCCATGAAGACGATGTTGGGCGCCTTCGGCAGCGCGTTGATCGCGGCCTCGTCGAGCAGGTCGCAATTGATCGTCTCGACGCCGCGCCGATGCAGCCAGTCCTTGACGCCCGCCTCGCTGAAGCGCGCGACGCCGATGACGCGGCGATCCGGCGCGGCGGCTTTGGCGAGCCCCGCCAGCGTCGGGCCCATCTTGCCGGCGACGCCGAGGATCATGATGTCGCCCTCGACCTTGTTGAGGTCGTCGATCAGCGCCTGGGTCGGCCGGCACAGGAGATCGTCGAGCGCGGCGATGTCAGGAATGGTCTTCGGCAGCGTCTGGCGGGTGAGGAGCATCGGTCGGTCCTTGGTCAGTCAGGTTTTCCGTTTTCAGGTCTGCCGTTATCAAGTCTGTCTTGCATCGCCGACCACGAACATGCGCTCGAGGGCGAGCACGAGGCCGTAGAGGGCGACGCCGAGCAGCGTCAGCAGCACCACGGCCATCACCATCGCGGGCGTGTCGAGCGAGGACTGCACCTGGATCATGAGGTAGCCGAGCCCGCGCTCGGAGGCGATGAACTCGCCGACGATGGCGCCGGCGACCGCCAGGATGGCGCCGACCTTCATGCCGGAGAACACGTAAGGCAGCGATCCCGGCAGCTGGATCTTGCGGAACAGCGTCCAGCGCGAGCCGCGCAGCGATTTGACGAGATCGAGCAGATCCGGTTCGACCTCGCGCAGGCCGCGGGCGGTGGTGAGCAGGATCGGGAAGAAGCAGATGCTGAAGGCAATCAGGATGTTCGGCACGATGCCGTAGGAGAACCAGACGATCAGAAGCGGGCCGAGCGCAACCTTCGGGATCATGTTCAGCGTCACGAACAGCGGCAGCAGCACCATGCTGACCAGCGGCGCCCAGCTGAAGATCACCGCGAGGGTGACGCCGACGAATGCGCCGAGTGCGAAGCCGCCGAGGATCTCGATCGCCGTCACCAGCGTGTTGGCGCCCCAGGCGTAGCTCGCGGTTCCCAGCGTCTGCACGGTCGCGAGCGGGGAGGGCAGGATGAATTTCGGCACGTGGAAGGCATCGACCGCGACCTGCCACAGCACGAGCACGGCGAGGTGCACGATCAGGATGATCGCAAAGCTGCGGGCCGGGCCTGCTCCGTCACCTGCCACCTTTCGCCCCCCGTTGTTCGCGGCCTCTCCGTCACGACGGCAAGCCTAACCGTCCCCGGGGCAAGTTTCAACCATCTGGTTGATTATGGCCGGAGCGACTGGAGCACCAGGTCGACGACATGCCTGCGCCGGGCACGGCGCTGGGCGCGGCTCGACAGGTCCTTGCCGAAGATCGCCGACAGCGTCGGCGTGTTGGAGAAGAAGAAGTAGCTGAGGCCCGCGATGGAGATGTAAAGCTGGACGGGGTCGATCCCTTTCCGGAAAAGTCCGCAACGCACGCCCTCATGGAGGATGTGGGAGACGCTTTTCACCAGCGGGGAATGCATCGCCTCCAGTCGCGTGGAACCGCGGACATGGCGGGCGCCGCCGCGGTTCTCGTCGTTCAGAAGCACGATGAAATCAGGGTTTGCCGCCAGGTGGTCGAACGAGGCTTCGATCAGCCGGCGGATCGCCTTGTCGGGCGGCAGGCCTTCCAGATTGAGCCTGCGCTCCTGCTCGCGGATGTCCTCATAGACCCATTCGAGCACGGCGAGGTAGAGCGCGTCCTTGTCGCCGAAGTAGTGGTAGACGAGCTGCTTGTTGACGCCGGCGCGCTCGGCGATCTCGTCGACGCGGGCGCCCGCAAGGCCGTGCCGGGCGAACTCCAGGCGCGCCGCGGTCAGCAGCTTCTTGCGGGTGGCGACCGGGTCGCGCCGCTGCGGCACGGTGTCGCCAGATCGTTTTGCGGGCATTTCCAACCAAACAGTTGACAAGTGGAGGGCGGGCTTGTTGCATTGGTAGCCTCACATGGGGAGAGCGACAAGCCGGGTCGCGGCAATGAGGAGACAAGCGATGAAGCGTTTGCAGGCGGCGGTTGTGACCCTGATGCTCGGCTTGGCGGGCATGCCCGCGAACGCGGGCGAGGCGGTGAACCTGATCCTGAACTGGACGCCCACGGCCGACCATTCGCCCTATTATTACGCGAAGGCGCAGGGCTGGTACGAGAAGGCCGGCATCGACCTCACCATCGAGACCGGCAAGGGCTCCGGCGTCTCCGCCGCCAAGGTCGGCTCGGGCGGCTCGCCGTTCGGCGTCGCCGACCTCGCCACCATGCTGGTGGCGAAGAGCAAGGGCGCCGACACGGTCGCGGTGATGAGCGTCTATGCCAACACCGGCCAGACCTTCTACTGGCTGAAGAGCTACGGCGTGAACGGGGTGAAGGATTTCGCCGGCCACAAGATCGGCAATCCGCCCGGGGACGCCTCGCGCGTGATGTGGCCGGCCTTCGCCAAGGCTGCAGGCCTTGCGCCTGATGCGGTCGGCTTCGTCAATATCGGGCCCACCGCGAAGGTCGCGGCGCTGAAGAGCCACACCGTCGACATCATCAGCGACTTCTACAACGAGCACGATGTGAAGGCGATCGAGTTCGGCCAGGACCTCGGCTATGTCAACTGGAAGGACATCGGGCTCAACCCTTACGGCAACTCGCTGATCGTCAACGGTGCTTACTTGCAGAAGAACCCGAAGGTGGTCGAGGATTTCGTTCGCGTCACGCAGAAGGCTTTTGCGGCCTGCGTCGCCGACGTCACCCCGTGCCTGAAGGCGCTGCTCAACCAGGTCTCCGGCCTCGACAAGGAGAACCAGGAGCGCCAGTGGGAGCGCATCAAGTTCCTGATGACGGACGAGTTCACGACGACGAAGAGCCTCGGCTGGATCGACGGCGAGCGCATGAAGAAGGACTACGAACTGGTCCAGACCTATCTCGGCATGGAGAAGCCGTTCGACGTGACGACGGCGTTCACGACCAAGATGCTGGATCCCGCCATCAAGATGGATGCGAGCAAGGTGAAGAAGTAGGGGGTAGGGGGGCTTCCGTATCGTCGTCCTGGCGAAAGCCAGGACCTCCGCGCGAGCGCTCGCGCTCGTCGCGATTACCCCAAGACGTTGTTTGGCGAAGACTCGTCGTTCGGTACTCCCACCGTCCGTAATCGATGGATTCCGCGGTATGGGTCCTGGCCTTCGCCAGGACGACACCGGAGGTCACGGCGGCTGTCCCGTGCGGACGAGCCGCCCAAGACCCACACCCAACTCACGTAACCCCGCGGAGAAATTAACCAGCCGTTAACCACATCCGCCGCATCGTTAACCATTCAATAACAGGGAACGAGTCGGCCGATGGAGGCTGCAGCAAAAGTCCAACGCCAAATGGTGCGCCTGCGCGGGCGCTCCTACGTGGCCTTCGTGTTCGTGCCGACGGTTCCGATCCTGGACTGGCTCCAGGAGATCGACGCCACCATCGCCCGTTCGCCGGGCTTCTTCGCCGGCCGGCCCGTGGTGATCGACCTGTCCTCGGTCGATCTCAGCCAGTCCGGCATCAATCATCTGCTCACCAGCCTTCAGGACCGCAACATCCGCGTGCTCGGGATCGAGGGCGTGGAGGAGGGCCGGCTGACCCCCATGATGCCGCCGCTGCTTTCGGGCGGGCGCAGCTGCGTGGTCGAGCCGAGCGCGCCGAAGAAGGTCGAGAAGGCGGAGGCCAAGCCAACCTCGCTCCTGCTCGAAAACCCCGTGCGCTCGGGCCAGACCGTGATCTTCCCCGAAGGCGACGTCACCATTCTCGGCTCCGTCGGCTCCGGCGCCGAGGTCGTCGCCGGCGGCTCCATCCACGTCTACGGCGCGCTGCGCGGCCGGGCCATGGCGGGGGTTAACGGGCACACGAGCGCCCGCATCTATTGCCAGAAGATCGAGGCCGAACTGCTTGCAATTGATGGGTTTTACCAGACTGCGGACGACATCGATGCCGCCTTGCGCGGCAAGCCGGCGCAGGCCTGGCTGCAGGGGAATACCATGCGAATTACAGCACTGAACTGACCAGCAAAGGAGACATTTCAGATGAGTAAGGTACTGGTCGTGACATCAGGCAAGGGCGGGGTCGGCAAGACCACGACGACCGCCGCGCTGGGGGCTGCCCTGGCGCAGCGCGGCGACAAGGTCGTCGTCGTCGATTTCGACGTCGGCCTGCGCAATCTCGATCTCGTCATGGGCGCCGAACGCCGCGTGGTGTTCGACCTCATCAACGTGGTGCAGGGGGTGGCAAAGCTGCCGCAGGCGCTGATCCGCGACAAGCGGCTGGAGAATCTCTGGCTGCTGCCGGCCTCGCAGACCCGCGACAAGGACGCGTTGACGGAAGAGGGCGTCGGCAAGGTCATCGACGATTTGCGCGGCCGCTTCGACTGGGTGATCTGCGACAGCCCGGCCGGCATCGAGCGCGGCGCCTCCATGGCGATGCGGTTCGCGGACGAAGCCGTCATCGTCACCAATCCGGAAGTGTCCTCGGTGCGCGATTCCGATCGCATCATCGGCATGCTCGATTCCAAGACGGTGCGGGCCGAGAAGGGCGAGCGGGTCGAGAAGCACATTCTCATCACCCGCTATGATGCCTCCCGCGCGGCGCGCGGCGAGATGTTGACCATCGACGACATCCTCGAAATCCTGGCAACGCCCTTGCTCGGCATCATTCCCGAGAGCCAGGACGTGTTGAAGGCCTCCAACGTCGGCACGCCGGTGACGCTGTCGAACGCGGACGGCGCACCCGCACGGGCCTATATCGATGCGGCGCGGCGGCTGTGCGGCGAGACCGTCGCCATGCAGGTGCCGTCGGAGCGCAAGGGCTTCATGGATCGTCTGCTGCGACGGAGGGCTGCATGAGCATGGGTCTGCTCCGACTTCTCCGCGGCAACAAGGCTTCTGCACCCGTCGCACGCGAACGGTTGCAGATTCTGCTCGCGCATGAACGCGGAATGCGCGGCCAGCCCGACCTGCTCGGCGTGCTGCGTGAGGAAATTCTCGCCGTCGTGTCCAAGCACGTCACGCTGGATCCGACCAAGGTCATCGTGCGGCTCGAGCGCGGCGACGAGGTGTCGACCCTGGAGGTCGATATCGAGGTGCCAAACGATCTCGAGCGCAAGCGCGTGGCGGTCGCGTAGGGGACGCGGCCGACGACATCAGGTTTTGGGGTGGGTGAGAAGGCGGTCCGCCGGGCATGGCGGGCCGCCTTTTATCGTTGCTGGGGTGATCGGAACGAGACCCGCGACTTGATCGTTGTAGGAAATCCGCGGCTCCACCAAGCGTGCATCGCGGTTTCATCACACGGGCGAGCACCCATGATGTCGGAGCTCCAGGTCCACACCGTGGCACGCCAGATGCTCGAACGGCACGGCTTTGCTGCGATTGCGAAGGCCGCCGAGCAGGCCCAGGCCTGCGAGGGCCGCGGCGAGGCCGATGAGGCCAAGGAATGGCGTCACATCGAGGATGCCATGAAGGTCATACGTGGGCCGCACCAGAGCTGACCATGGGGAACGGGAACAGTCAGCGCTCCTCGTGATCGGCTCCCTGTGCCGGGGCGCGATGTTGCGTCTGCGGCTGGCCGCGCTCGTTCGTTTCCTTGCAGGAAAGCTGCTCCCACGAACCGTCGGGCGCCTGCTGATAGGCGCTACAGGACGACGAGGAGGTCGATTTGTCCTCGCCCTTCTGGGCGTCGGTATTCTTCGCAAAGGCCGGGGCGGTCAGCACGGCACTGATCGCGAGGGCGCCGGCGAAGACGAAATGAGCCATCCGCATAGGGATCTCCTGTTCGAAGAAGCCCGCATGCTGGCGAGGATTGTGACGATTATTGGCCGCGGCGGCGGTTCCGCCGCGGTGTGCTTAACGCTCTAGCCGCCCTTGCTACGGATCAGGCCGGCGAGGTTGGTCTTCTGGGCTTCGCACCAGCCGGGCATGCCGAGGCGGCGCTGGTCCATATCGGTCGCCTGCGTCGCCACCGCGACCTCGGCCATCAGCTCGTCGTCCTGCTTCTCGCCCATCTTGCCGCCGGTATGCATCCAGGCGATCGCCTTGCGCACCTTCTCGGTGGTGCCGTCGGGCAGCTGCATCTGCTGCGCCTTCTGCACGAGGTCCTGATAGACGAGATCCGTGTTGGGGCACTCGACCTTGGCGGCGAAGGCCTGCAAGACCATCGTCACATAGGTCGAGCGTGGCGGCGCGTCGCCCGCCTGTGCCGGCGCGGCAAGCAGCAAAAGGCCCGTCATCAGAAAACCATAGCGCATCCTTGGTACCTCCTCGATTTTTTTGGGAGGCTAGCGTCCGGCGCGCCGCTCCGCAATGGCGCCGGGACGCAATTGTCGCGCCTCCGTGCGGTGCGCTAAATTGGCTGCTCCCGGACCCGGAGAGCGACATGAGCCTGTTCAGCGCGCCGTTCGATCCCGCAACCGACACGGCGCTCGTCACCGGCGCGGGCAACGGCATCGGCCGCGCGATCGCGCAGGCGCTGGTCGGCGAGGGCGTCCGGACCGTGTTCGCCGACGTGAGTGCGGAGCGGGTCAGTGCCGCGATCGGCGCGAGCGAGAGGCCTGGACACGCGGTGCCCTGGGTCGGCGATCTTGCGAAGCTCGACGCCTGCGATGCGCTGCTTGCCGCCTCACACGCCGCGCTGGGCGAGGTGACGCATTTCGTGCATAGCGCTTCGCCGCCGCGACGCGAGGCCGATCATGCGCTCGCGGTGGATCGCAGGACCTGGCAGCAGATGCACGCCGTCAACCTCGATGCGGGTTTTCACCTGGCGCGCGAGATCGCCAAGCGGCTGATCGCGGCGAAGCGGCCCGGCTCGTTCCTGTTCCTCACCTCGCTGCATGCAGGCACGCCGCGCAACCTGCCGCATTACTCGACGGCGAAGGCGGGGATGGCGATGCTGGTGAAGGAGCTGGCGAAGACGTTCGGACGCCACAACATTCGCGTCAACGCGCTGGCGCCCGGTGCGATCGCTGCCGGCGGTTTCGTCGCGGATGCCTCGCTGGCGCGGCACATCCCGCTCGGGCGTCTGGGCGAGGCGAAAGACCTCGCACCGATGGCGCTCGCGGTGCTGTCGAACAAGCTCTCCGCTTACGTCACCGGCGCGGCCTTCGTCGTCGACGGCGGATTGTCGCTGACGAACTGGTTCGAGGCGCCGGTGCTGGAGTAGCTTAGCGCTGCCAGGCCGGCACGGGATCGAGCGGCGTGCGATAGAGCTCGTTGTGATCGCGGTCGGTGACGCGCACCGCGCAACCCTTTTGCTGAAGCTCCGGCTTCACCTGCGACAGCTCATTGGCCAGTTGGTGGGCGCGATCGGAGGCGACCTCGATATCCTCGAGGATGATTCCGCCCTGGTTCTTGAACTCTTCACCAACCACAAGATCGAAGTAGTAGTAAGGCATCCGAATTCCCCGGTGTTACGACCCAAGTCTCGACGACAAGTCTGGAAAACAAGTCTTCAACGGAAGTCTCAACACATCCCGGATGGTACCACTGAGTCGATCTTTATCGAATGAATGAAGCGCGCAATCTCTGTGCTTATGGCGCAGAAATGATGTGCAGCATGCAGGCGCGTTAAGATTTTATTAAATATGTCAGCGTGATCATGAGGCATGGAATTGCAACAGAACCGGGCTCCGGGAACCGGCAGTTGCAAGAGAAGGCCGTCGGCATAGATCCCGACGGCCTTTTCTCTCTTGGCCTATTCGTTTGTCGTAAGACGATCGAAGCATCGATCTCCGTAGTCGCCCGGACTCAACGCATCGCATCGAGTCGGACAGCTTGCAGCGACGTTGCGTGACCGATGCTGTGCGATCGCCCGGCGTTGGTCTAGAGCCTTTCCCGTTCCGATGGAATCGGAACGGGAAAGGCTCTAGATTCTTGTTTTGACGCGTTTTCTTTACGCGAACGGGTATCCACTTCGCTCGCAAACGCTCTAGCGCAGCGGCATTGGCGGACGCACGACGGGTCCATCGTCATCGGCAACGGCTTGTGTCGTGGCGGCCGGCGCGACCGGCGGTGGGACCGCGGCAGCCTGTGACGGCGGCGGCGGAGACGCGACCGGTGCGGGCGAATACGCCGGCATGTAGGTCTGCGTCACGGCCGGCTTCGGCTTGCGAACCGGTGGAGCCGGAGGCCGCGGCGGTAGCGCGGAAACGCGCG
The DNA here is from genome assembly GCF_042257955.1 of Bradyrhizobium sp. B025. Lineage (NCBI taxonomy): Bacteria > Pseudomonadati > Pseudomonadota > Alphaproteobacteria > Hyphomicrobiales > Nitrobacteraceae > Bradyrhizobium > Bradyrhizobium sp. B025. The sequence goes on from NZ_CP170150.1 coordinate 4,012,138, forward strand.
CGCGTGGATCGACCGGCATCGTCGCAGCCATCGGCTTCGGTGCGGACGGCTTCGCCATCTCGCGCGCCATCTGCTCCTGTCCGGCCTTCAACTCGGCGATGTTGGCCTTGAGTTGCTCGATCTGCTGGGCCATCGCGGCAAGATCCCGCGTCATCGATTGCACCGACTGAGCTGTTTCGGACGGCGCTGCTGCGGGCACGGCCGCAGACGCCGACTGAGTCGCTGCCGGCGTCGGGGATTGGTCGGCTGTTTGATCGGTTGCAGCTTCCGCCGCGGGCGGGGCGGACTGCGCAGCGGCGACCGGCGCCGTCTGTGACGTCGAAGGCATCAGCGACGCCAATACGGGTTTCCAGTCGGCGAGCATTTGCCTCGCCACGTCGCCGTGCCTCTCCCAGGCGATGGTGGCAGCCGCGCTGCCGCCCGCGAACAGAAACGTGAGGAAGGCGCCGCGCAGCCATTTGCCGGCGGAGGATCGCTTCTGCCGGCCGTGACCATCGCCGGCGGTTACGCGCACCGCGGTGTCGACCGAGGGCGCCGCCGGCTGCGGCTCCACAACAGGGCTGAACTTCGGCTCCGGATTGATTCTGGGCCCGGGCGCGAATTTCGGCTCCGGACGCGGCGTGATGTCAGGCGCCAGCGCGGGGGCAGCGCCGACGGGGCGCGAGGCCAGCACGATATCCGGCGAGATCTGAACCGCGTCGTGCGGATCGTTGTCCTTGACCGTGTCCTTCACGATCTCATCGACGATTTGCTTGCTGTTCAGCATCGCGAGCATCGCAGCTCCTTTGAAGCCTTCGTCGTCCGCATTGGCGCGAGCCGATCTGTTGAGGTGAGCCCCATCCCAAGTCTGATGACGCACGAGTCCAGCCGGGTTTGACCAAAGCAAGGCGAGGGGATGGAGATGATGCGACGGTCTTCTGCCGTTTGTGGTGATGGAACTCCGCCGGAAAAACACGCGGACGTGTTCCGCATTGCCTTGTTTTCAGCACGATTTGGGCAATATCTGACGCTGCTGGGGGTGCTGCTATCCGCTATCGGGGGGGCCGGCGGTGCCAAGATCTGTTCTCGCTCTTTTCGTTGTTGCCATGCTGCCGCTCGGCGGCTGCATGCAGACGACGCTTTCGCCATCCACGGATGCGAGCATGACGCCGCGCGACCGGCAGTTGCTCGCGCATACGCCATACGCTCAGGCGAACGTGCCCGAGCAATATCTCCGTCATATCGTCGATTACCAGCGCAAGGAGCAGCCGGGCACGATCCTGGTCGATACCGATGCGCGCTACCTCTATTTCGTGCTGCCCGAGGGCAAGGCGATCCGCTACGGCGTCGCGGTCGGCGAGGAGGCCATGGCCTTCTCGGGCGTCGCGCGCGTCGGCCGCCTGGCGGAATGGCCCGATTGGGTTCCGACAGCGGACATTCAGGCACGGCTTGGGCCGTATCCGGCGCGCGTCGCCGGCGGTCCCGCCAATCCGCTGGGCGCACGCGGCATCTATCTCTTTGTCGGCAACAAGGACACGCTCTACCGCATCCACGGCACCAACCAGCCCGAATATATCGGGCAGGCGATCTCGTCAGGCTGTATCCGGATGCGCAACGAGGACGTGATCGATCTCTACGACCGGGTGAAGCTCAATTCGATGGTCGTGGTGCTGCCGCCCGGGCAGAACGCGCAGGTCGAGACGGGCACGCGCTGGCGCGGGTGACCAGCGCGTCGCGGCGCTGATCGGAGCTGCCGCTCGGGCCCTACTCCCCGGGCCGTGCGATGCGCCATTGCAGCGTCGTGGCGTTGCCGTTGGCATCGCCCGGCGCCTTGTCGGCGGGTGACGTGTAGAGGGGGCGATAGCGGTATGCCCACATCCTGCTGCCGTCGTTGCGGCTGATCACGGTGAAGTCGCCGACGGCCTTGGCGTCGGCCGTTGCGGCAAGCGGAACCCAGCTTTCGGCGCACTTGCCGTTGCAGTTCGACGTCCTGCCGGTGGTGTCGCGCTCGTAATAGTAGAGCGTCATGCCCTTGGGATCGACGAGCTTGGGACCCTGCTTGGTGATGACCACCTTCGCCGGCGCGGTCGTCGCCTCGGGCTTGGGCGGAGGAGGGGTATCGCCGCCGCCATGGCCGTTTGCGAGCGCATGGCCGGTCGAGAGCGCAATGGCCGCGGCCGCAATGAGGAACCTGAACATCCGAAACTCCCGAACGGCAAAGTTAATCGCGCGTTAAGCGCCGAATGGGGCTGACGGTAGCAGCCGAAGGTTAGTTCCTGGTTTCGCGGCGCTGCGACAATTACGGGCATGAATGCGGCTTAGGCCTGCACATCGCGGAGCGGGGCGCGGCTGAGCTCGTTGCCGGCAGCGATCGCCTTGCGCATCAGACGCATCAGCTCCTCGCCTTCCCTGGCGCTGAGGCCGCGCAGCATGATGCGCTGTGCGGACTCGACCGCCGGCGTGATCTTGCGCAGCGTGCGCCGGCCTTCGTCGGTGACCTCGAGCTCGCGGGCGCGGCGGTCGCGGCTCGAGGCGCGGCGCTCCGCCAGCCCCTTCTGCACGAGGCGATCGATCACGCCGGTGATGGTGGTGCGGTCATAGGCGATCAACCCTGCGAGCGTCACCTGGTCGAGCCCCGGATTGGCCTTGATGGTCGCGAGCGCGGCGTATTGCACCGGCGTGAGGTCGAAGCCGGCATCCCCGACCTCGGCCAGGAAGACCGCGACCGCGATCTGCTGGAAGCGGCGCGCCAGATGACCGGGCATGTCGTTGTTGTCTTTCACCGAATTCTCCTGAGGTCACAGGGAGGGCGGGATCCGTTGACAAGTATACTGATAGTCAGCATACTGAGCAATATCGAAGAAGACGTTGACGGGAGAGGTGCTCATGCAATTCCATCTCAATGGATTTCAGCCGGGCGACCCTGAAATCGCCGATCCCGCTGAACGCGTTCAGGCCCCCGGTGCAGCGGGCGGCGTGCCCGACGAGGTCGACGTCCTCATCGTCGGCTGTGGGCCCGCAGGCCTGACGCTCGCGGCCCAGCTTGCCCAATTTCCTGACATCAAGACCTGCATCGTCGAGCAGAAGCCGGGCCGGCTGTCGGTCGGCCAGGCCGACGGCATCGCCTGCCGCACCATGGAGATGTTCCACGCTTTTGGCTTTAGCGAGCGCGTGCTGAAGGAAGCCTATTGGGTCAACGAGACGACGTTCTGGAAGCCGGACGAACGGCGGCCCGAGACCATCGTCCGCAGCGGCCGGGTGCAGGACGTGGAGGACGGGCTGTCGGAATTCCCGCACGTTATCCTCAACCAGGCGCGCATCCATGACGGCTTTCTCGACGTCATGCGCAAATCGCCGGCCAAGCTCGAGCCCTATTACAGCCGCCGCTTGCTCGACCTCCAGGTCGATCCGGCCGCGGGGCCTGCCGACCATGCCGTGACCGTGCGCCTCGAACGCGTCGACGCCGAAAACGAGGGCAAGGTCGAGACGATCAGGGCGCGCTATGTCGTCGGCTGCGACGGCGCGCGCAGCACCGTGCGCAAGTCGATCGGCCGCGAACTGCACGGCGATTCCGCCAACCACGCCTGGGGCGTGATGGACGTGCTGGCGGTGACCGATTTTCCGGACATCCGCTTCAAGGCCCTGATCCAGTCGGCGAAGGACGGCAGCCTGCTGATCATTCCGCGCGAAGGCGGCTACATGGTGCGCATCTATGTCGAGCTCGCCAAGCTCGACGTCGGCGAGCGCGTCGCCAGCCGCAACATCACCGCCGATGACGTGATCGCCAAGGCGCAGCGGATCCTGAAACCGCATACGCTTGACGTGAGGGAGATCGCCTGGTGGTCGGTCTACGAGATCGGCCAGCGCCTGACCGACAAGTTCGACGACGTGCCGGAAGCCGAGACCGCGACCCGCCTGCCGCGCATCTTCATCGCCGGCGATGCCTGCCATACCCACAGCCCGAAGGCGGGGCAGGGTATGAACGTCTCGATGCAGGATGCCTTCAATCTCGGCTGGAAGCTCGCCGCCGTGCTCCGCAAACAGAGTGCGCCAAGCCTGCTGCATTCCTATTCGGCGGAGCGCCAGGCCGTCGCGAAAGAGCTGATCGACTTCGACCGCGAATGGTCGGGGATTCTGGCCTCTGCGGCCAAGGCCGGTGGCGCCGATGCCGCCATGACGCAGGACTATTTTGTCCGGCACGGCCGCTATACGGCCGGCACCGCGACGCATTACACGCCCTCGGTCCTCACGGGGGCTTTGTCCCATCAGCATCTTGCGGAAGGCCTCGTGATCGGCAAGCGCTTCCATTCCGCGCCGGTGATCCGGCTGGCGGACGCAAAGCCCGTTCATCTCGGCCACGCGGCGCAGGCCGACGGACGCTTCCGCATCTATGCATTTTCCGGCGCGGAGAATCCGGCGGCGGCCGGCTCCGCCATTCGTGCATTGTGCAATTTTCTCACCGAGGCAGGGGAATCGCCGGTGAGACGATATACCCCGGGAGGCGCCGACATCGACGCCGTGATCGATCTGCGCGCGGTGTTTCAGCAAGATCATCGCGAGCTTGCGATCGAGGCGATGCCACCGCTGCTGCTGCCGCGCAAAGGCCGCTACGGTTTGCTCGACTACGAAAAGATGTTCTGTCCGGATCTCAAGAGCGGTCACGACGTGTTTGCGATGCGCGGCATCGATCGGAGCGCCGGCTGCATGGTCGTGGTGCGGCCGGATCAATACGTCGCGAACGTGCTGCCGCTCGACGATCTTGCCGGGCTCGCGTCGTACTTTGACGGGCTCATGCTGCCGGTGAACTGACGTTCGCCGCGTTGCGCTCCTCGTGCCGATGAACGGCGGATGAATATTGAACTCCGCGCGCATTCAATCTTTCGGCTGATGCGGCAGCTCTAGGAGGAACGCTCGTTCCTCCTGCGCGTTCCGACTCGCAGAGGAGGAATACGCCATGAGACTCAGAAGCATCTTGGTTGCAGCGTTGCTGCTCGCCCCGACGGCCGCGCTGGCCGCGCCGGGCATCGTCACCGTCTCGACCGGCTTGCGCGCCGGGCCGGGCTCGGGATTCCCCGTGGTCGATCGCATCCCCGAGGGCGCCCGCGTCAACATCCACGGCTGCCTGCGCGGCAATGCCTGGTGCGACGTGAGCTTCTCCGACGATCGCGGCTGGGTGTCGTCGCAATATCTCGAATATCTCTACCGCAATCACTATGTCTATCTCCCCGACTATGTCGACGAGATCGACGTGCCCGTCGTGCCCTTCGTGCTGAGCTCGTACTGGTCGAGCTATTATCAGGGGCGACCCTGGTATCGCCGCCATGCCTACTGGAATAATTACTGGAGCTCGCACGAGCGCTTCGCGACGCGGATGACGATTGATCCGAGTGCGGCCCGTATCGGCCGTGCGGCGACGCGCGATGCGGCGATCGCACTGGGGCGCAATGGCGCGAATGCGAAGGGCGCCGCCGCGATCTCCGGACGCGATGCCGTGACGGCACGGCATGACGCAGCTATCGCCAAGCGCGACGCTGCGGTTGCGGCCGACCGGACTCGCGTCGGGCGAAGCGATCGCCTGGTGAATGCGCGGACGACGGTGCAGCAGAACCGCAACCCGCGCGATGCGCAGGCGCGCATGATGCACGAGCATGCGGCGAGCCGTGCCGCAACGCGCGCGCAGCCGATAACGCATGCGCAGCCGATGGCGCGTGCTCATGAAGCTCCGCGCGTGTCCGCCGCGCCTGCGGCCCGGCCCGCGATGCCGCATGTAGCGCAGCCGAACGTCAGCCATGGCGCGCCGATGAATGCCCATGCGCAGATGCCGGCGCCGCGCGCGGCAGCACCTGCGATGCCGCATCCGGGCGGCGGTGCTCAGCACATCAATGCCGCCCCGCGTGGTGGCGCGCCGGCCGGTGGTCCCGGTGGCGGTCACGAGAAGCACTAACGTCATTGCGAAAGCCCGGCCCTCGCGCCGGGCTTTCTGTTAGTCGGGTTCCCTGCGCGTACAATTTAAGAAAGTTCTTCGCGGGCAGATTTCATCGATCGTAATATGTCTACCCAAAGCTGTAAGCATCCACTCGGGGCAGCGGGGCACGGGAGGATGACGATGAGACAGAGCCAGGCGGAGACGCGCCGCCAAAATGTCGCGAAGCGGTCCATGACGAAAGAGGTCAAGCAGTTGACCGGCTTGATCGCAACACTGCGCGAGTCGCTCGAAAGCATCCACAAGCAGCGGGCGAACGCCAAACTCTCCGGCGCCGAGATGGGTCTTCTCGACGAACGGCGCAACAATCTGCTGCTTACGATCGCGGCCCTGGACGATCGCCTGTCGGCGGTGCAGGGACTGATCGATCTCGGCCGTCCGCACATCATCCGCGTCCATTAGCGGAGTTCGGAGGTGGCGCGATCGGTTCCGTTGCCGATGTGACGGGCCGGCCCCCAGTTGCCGAACGCGGCACGCGTTCGATCCGGTCACCCGGCTGCGGGTGCGCCGGTGCAATGCTGCCTGCGGACGGCACCAAATTGCCATGCTCCCGGCGAATTGCCGCCAAAGCCCGCTGCCACGAGGGAGCGGGTGCAGGGGCAACGCAAGGGGACACGCATTGGCCTACAAAATGATCGCAGAACGCGACAACGAGAAGTACAGTTTCGCCCGCGAGAGCCGCCTGCTCATCGTGGCGAAGGCAAGGGTGTGGGCGAGCGAGGGGTGGCGGGTCGTCATTACCGATCAGGACGGCAAGGCCTACGCGCCGCCCGAATTCGATCAATTGCTGGCGGCGTGACCGCAAGACTGGGCTAGGGGACGACATTTGACTTCGCACTTTCGGCCAGGGCGCGACCTGATCGCGCCCCTGATGATTCTCGCAGCCGCCGCCGCACTGACGGCGACGGTCGCTTCCGCTCAAAATCTCGATGCCGGCAAGTCGGCCGAAAAGCTGTTTGCCGATGGTTGCGCGACCTGCCACCGGAGCCCGCGCGGTCTTGCCAAGGGGCGCTTCAGCCTGACGCTGTCATGGTTCCTGAAGGACCACTACGCAACCAGCTCTGACTCCGCCAAGGCGCTCGCCGCGTATCTGGAGTCCGTCGATGCGCCGCCACCGCGAGCCGCGGCCAAGCCCGGCGCAAAATCCTCCCGATCCGCGCCGCGTCCGCCCAAGCCAGTGACAAGCCAGTAGCCAGCGCCGACAAAAAGGTCGCTATCCGCGCCGATAGGTCTGCGCGATCAGCCGGCCGTGCACGGCGCGCAGCTCGGCGTTCATGCGCGTCTGTCCGGTCGTGACATAGGACAGCCAGGCGCCGTCGGCGGCGAGGCGCACGACATGGAGCTCCGGCGTGCCGTCGGTCGCGCGATGCCGCTTCAGGCGTGCCTTCATCCAGTCGTTCCAGAGCCGGCGCAGTGACGGATCGGTGACGACCACCATGCTCAGCGCCGCCCAGGGCGTGGTGAAGCCGAACGCCTTGCCGATGAACACCGCATTGACATAGGCGCGCGTAAAGCTGCCGCGCGGCTTGGGATCGGTTTCGATTGCGGCGTCGATCTCGGCATCGACGCGGGCGAGCAGATCGGCGAACAGGCCCTCGATCAGCGCCTGCTTGCTGCCGAAGTGATGAAACAGGCCGCCCTTGGTGACGCCGGCCGCCGCCGCCACGGCCTGCACCGTGATGCCGGAGACGCCATGGTCCGTGGCAATGGCCGCAGCGTGGTCGAGCAGGGCGCGCCGCACCTGCTCGGGCTGCTTGGCGCGGCTATAGGCGCTGGCCGGCATCAGTGCACCGTCGTCTCCGAGAACAGGTTGATGATGACGACGCCGGATACGATCAACCCGATGCCGACGAACGCCGCGGCGTCGAGCATCTGGCGGAACAGCACGAAGGAGACGGTGGCGGTCAGGATGATGCCGACCCCGCCCCAGATCGCATAGGCGATGCTCAGGGGGATCACCCGGATCGCGACCGACAGCGCGTAGAACGAGGCGACGTAGAACAGGACCATGGCGAGCGTCGGCCACGGCCGCGTGAACTGTGCGGATTGCTGCAGGAAGGCGGACGCGATGACCTCGGAGATGATGGCGAGGGCAAGCGCGGTGTAGGCATTGAAGGCGGAGGTCATGGCGGGCTCGGGCGTAGCGCAGGAAAGATACCGCGCGGTAGGTATGTTTAGCACGTGGAACATCGCTCTTGCCGGTAGCTGCTATCACATGTGAGTGACGAGGGTGCGACACGGACGCGGACGTGATGTTCCGCGGTCTGTCGCCGATGACGCGAAGCCGCCGCGCGATGAATCGCGCAGCGGCTCAATGGCATCGCGGCGGCTCGACGTGGCGTCAGTTGATCCGCACGGAGAGTTCGACATCCTCGGCAAAGGCCGTGGAGATGTAGCCGCTGCCGGGCATGCGCACGCGCGCGAGATAGTCGGGGCTGTCGTCGGCATTGTCGGCGACGATGATCGCGCCCGGCTTGAGATGGCCCTCGACCAGATCCAGGATCTCAGGGTAGAGCGCCTTGGCGCTGTCGAGCAGCACGAGATCGATCGTGTCAGGGAGATCGGCCTTGAGCGTCTTCAGCGCATCCCCTTCGCGGATTTCGACGAGATCGAGCAGCCCGCCGGCCGAGAGGTTGTCGCGTGCCCGCGCTGCCTTGGACGGCTCGAACTCGCTGGTGATGAGACGGCCGCCGCCATTGTCGCGCAGGCCCGCGGCGAGGTGCAGGGTCGAGATGCCGAAGGAGGTGCCGAACTCGACGATCGTTCTGGCGCGGGAGCTGCGCGCCAGCATGTAGAGCAGGGCGCCGGTCTCGCGGGATACCGCGAGCGGGACGTCCTTCAGGCGTCCGTAGAGGTCGGCGTAATCGGTCTTGCTTCGCATCATCCGCGCCCGGTCGGCGTCGGACAAATCGGCGACGGCTGCGAGCGTTGCGCCCCGTGTTGCCTCGGCCTCGAGGAACAGGCGGTCCAGCAGCGGCGCAAGCGATGTGATGGTTGGGGTGGTCATTCGTTGCCTCCAGGGTTCGCGAAGAAGCGCGTGCTTGCGCGAAGACTGAAATACGACTAATTCGTCGCATTTCCTATTCGCATTCCCCAGGCGCGCCATGGCCGATCGTCGAAGCCGTTCAATTTCCTCGCGAAAGCAGCCGCAACAGGCCCGCTCCACGGGGCTTGTGGCGGCCATTCTGGATGCGGCTGTTCAGGTCCTGGCGAAGGAGGGCGCGCAGCGTTTCACGACGGCGCGGGTGGCCGAGCGGGCCGGGGTGAGCGTCGGATCGCTCTATCAATATTTTCCGAACAAGGCGGCGATCCTGTTCCGCCTCCAGAGCGACGAGTGGCAACGCACGAGCGAGCTCTTGCGCGGCATCCTCGCCGACCGGACGAAGCCGCCATCGGCGCGGCTGCGCGCGCTGGTCCACGCTTTCATTCGCTCCGAGTGCGAGGAGGCTGCGATCCGCACGGCGCTCAGCGACGCCGCGCCGCTCTATCGCGATGCGCCCGAGGCACACGATGCGCGGGCCGCCGGCAAGGGCATCGTCGCGGCCTTCATGCGGGAGGCGCTGCCCAAGACATCGGATGCGACGCGCGCTCTCGCCGGCGAACTGATCACGACGACGCTGAGCGAGGTCGGCAAGCGCTTCTCGGAGACGCCGCGCAGCGCGGCGGAGATCGCGCGCCATGCCGAGGGGCTCGCCGACATGTTCTGCGCCTATCTCGGCGAGCTGGCACGGCGCCGAGATCATTCCTGACATCCGCGTTTGCACCCCAATATCGTTTCGGATTTCGCCGGATGACGAGGTAGCCTCGCAACATCTTTCGTCCAGCCATCGAGCGCCGCGCCATGCATGTCCTCCGTCCCCAATTCCGCATCGAGGAGCAGCGCGCGCTGGAATTCGCTGGGCAGCGCGGCTTCGGCGTGATCGTTGCGGCGGATGAGCGCGGCCCGCGCGCCTCGCACGTGCCGTTCGTGCTGGATCAGCGCGACGGGCAAGTCATCGTGCAGATGCATCTCACCGCAAAGAATCCGCTCGTGCCGCTCGCGGACGGTACCAGGCGTTTCCTGCTGATCGTTGCCGGCGACGATGCCTACATCTCCAACGACTGGTATTCCTCGCGCGACAACGTCTCGACCTGGCTCTACGAGGCGGTGCACCTGTCAGGCGTGGCGCGTCTGCGCGGGCTCGACGAGAACCGCGGGCACGGCGATGCGCTGCTCGCGGTCGCCGAGGCGCGGTTGCCGAAGCAGCCCTGGGACCTCGCGCAGATGGAGCCGGACAAGCGCGAGAGCATGTTGGCTGCGATCCGCGTCATCGATCTCGTGGTGGACCAAATCGAGGGGCAGGCCAAGCTTAACCAGCACAAGAGCGATGCGGACCATGTCGCGGTCTCCGACCACCTGGCGAGGTCGGAGGAGACCGGGCACCGGCGGCTGGCGCGGAAGATGCAGGAGCTGCGGCCGGAGCTTGGGTATGAGAGGCCCTAGACTTGTCGCCCGGATGGAGTGCAGCGAAATCCGGGGGGCTAACCGCGCGGCGCCAGTCCCGGGTTACGCTGCGCTCCATCCGGGCTGCGCTTGCTACCCTTGCCTCGCTCGGCATTTAACCTTACGGACCGCCCCATGCTCGTCATCTCCATTCAAAGCCAGGTGGTCCACGGCCATGTCGGCAACAGCGCGGCCGCCTATGCCATGCAGGCGGAGGGCGTGAACGTCGCGGCGGTGCCGACGACGTTGCTGTCGAACCATCCACGCTATCCGAGCCTGCGCGGGCGGGTGCTGGAGACCGAGCTCGTCGCCGATCTCCTGAAAGGCGTGGAGGAGCGCGATCTCGTCGACGAGGCCGCGGTGCTCGTCACCGGCTATCTCGGTTCGCCCGGCAATGCCGCCGTTGTCGCCGATTTCGTCGAGCGCGCCTTGAACCGCAATTCCAAGCTCGTCTATCTCTGCGATCCCGTGATCGGGGATGACGGCCGCGTCTATGTCGCCGACGGCATTCTGGACGTGGTGCGGCACCGCCTGCTGCCGGCGGCGAACCTGACCACGCCGAACCAGTTCGAGCTCGAGCTGCTCTCGGGCATCACGATCGCGGACGCGCTGGACTTGCGCGCGGCGTGCGTGGCGCTGGCGGGGACCGGCCGCATCGACGTCGTCGCCACCGGTTGCACACTCGCGGATACGCCGGACGGGCAGGTGGAGACGATCCTCTGCGCCGACGGGCAATTGTCGCGCTTTGCGACGCCGCGCCTGTCGATCCGCCCCTATGGCACCGGCGATCTCCTCTCCGGCCTGATCGCGGCGCATCTCGCCAAGGGAAAGGCGATGGAGGCGGCGGTGCGGCTCGCGGTCGAGACCATCTTTGCCGTGCTGGTGCGTACGCAGGAAGCGGGATCAGCCGAGATGCGTCTCGTGCCGCTGCCGACGCGGAAGCCGTAACGGTTCAGGTCGCCCGCTTGCCGGCCGATTGCGCCGACTTCTGCGGCTTCGCCTTCTCACGCGCGGCCTGTGCCTTTGGCGGCTTGGCGCTGGCCATAGCCCGCATCTTCTTCGGCCTGGCGTTGGCGGCTTCCCTGCGGTCCGCCGAGCCGCGCTTCGATACATATTCCGCGCCGTCGACCGGGCCGACATGTGGCGGATCGCGGCCGAGATAGGGCCTGCCGATGCCGAGCGCCTTGCCGTTGGCATCGACCCATTTCCACAGCACCTCGGTCGAGACCCAGCGCTGCGCGCGGTTGTTGCCGGCGGTCGAGACGATGTCGGCGGCCATGCCGTGGCCGTAGCCGCCGCGCGTGCTGCCGCCATGATAGGAGCGGTCTGAGGCGGCCTTCAGGCCGCTCGCGATCGACTGGCGATAGTCGTCGCGAAACGCGCTGGTGATCCCCGGCGAGAGGCCGGCGGCTTCCGCCGCGAGCAGCGTGCGGAACAGCTTGCGCTTAAAACTCTTGTCCATGCCGCCGATGACGTAATCCATCATCGTCATGCCGGCGTGCTCGGCCGCCTTCGGATCCTTCCAGCCGAAGTCCTCGTCGACCAGCTTCGTGAAGCTGCGCATCACCGTGACCATCTTGCCCCTGCGCTTGACGGTGACGGCGCGGCGCTCCTCGACCTTGATCGAATCCTCCTTGGGAGTGCGCTGGTAGAGCGCCCAGAGATAGCGGTCGATGCAGGCATCCATCACGAAGCATTCGTCGAGCACGGCGACGGTGTCGGCGGACGGCGAGGCCTTGCTCTCGGTTGCGGCCGGCCCGGTCGCGATCGCCGCGGGCGACAGCGCGTCGGTCGCCACGATCTCGGTGGGATCGGCGGATGCGAGCTTGACGGGCTCCTGCACCGGTACGGCCTCGCTGACGACGGGCGCCGGCTCGGGCAAGATCTGCGGCGCGGGCGGCGTGCTCGGCAAGATCAGCGCGGGATCGGCCGAAGCGAGCTTGATGGCGGGGGCGGGCACTTCGAGCACTGCTGCTTCAGCGCTTGCCGGCTCGGGGGCTTGAGCCACCGCTGCGGCGATGTCGGCGGTCAGCGCGATGCCATCTTCGATGGTCGCAGCGCGCGGGACGTCGGCGAGGTCGAGGCGGCCGAGATCCTTTGCGCGTGAGACGGTGGCTGCATTGGCGCCGCTGTTCTCGATGAGGGCAGGGGCATAGGCGGACAGAGAGAGCGCCAGCCAGCCGGCCATGACGGCCGAGGGGCATGCGACTGCCACCAGAAGAGACCGCCGATCGTCCATGATCCCTGCCTCCAAACGGTTCTGTTCGAACGCGTCTCGTCGAACAGTCTTGCACAGAAAGGCACGCAGCGCGTCGATTGTTCGGAGGACGGTGTGGCGGCGCAATGGCGCAAATGGCTTGGAACGGGCTTTTCGAGCAGGTGTTGCGAAGATGCAACGCGGGTTCCCTTGCGGTTCCGGGGCTTTGGAGCAGGAAAAAGGCCTGCAAATGCTGCTTTCATTGTCGTCAAATTGAGCCGGCTGAATTCACTCAATCTTGGATTGCGGTCTGGCATTCCTCTCGCACCGGTAACGTCCGGTATTCGCTGGGAAGGACACGAGCTTTGAAATTGAAATGCCTGTTGGCCGACTTTGCCGCCGATGAATCCGGCGCCACCGCGATCGAATACGGCCTGATCGCAGCGGGGATCGCGCTTGCGATCATCGAGATCATCTACGCGCTCGGCACCAATCTCGTTGCGAAGCTGCAAGCGCTGGCGACCGCGTTGAAATAAGTTATCCGTCATGCTGACGCGCGAGGCGTGCGGCGTCCGGCCCGCGCTTCGTGACGATCATGATGCGCCCCCTCTGACAGGGCCGGGTAGGCTCGTCTGTGCGCATCGTCTGGACGCGGTGTTTTCGCTGCAACCTTGCGGCAGCTTGCGCGTTGGTGCGGCCATGACGCATTCCTCGCTTCGTCCCATGGACGCCTTCGACCCCACCGAGCCCGCCATCCTGCACGATCTTCTCTCCGACAGGATCATCACCTGGACCGCCGAACAGGCGGATGATTATCGGCGGGCCAGCCGGCCGCGCGACGATGGAACCGTGGCCTGGAAGGCCTATGTCTTCGACGGCTGGGGCAATGTGCTCGGTGGCTGAGCAGCGCCTATAAAGGCGCCATGTCGCGGCCGGCGGGGATTCGGCCAAGGCCTTGTGCGCATTAAACATATCGCCATGCGCCAAGCGCGTTGTTGCAATGCGGCGGTGTATGTCGCAATGCAGCAAATCAGGTTTAGATGTGCTCCGAAACTTCCTCCTGGAGCATCATCAATGAACAAGAAGACTCTGTCGATCGCAATCGCTGCCCTGACTCTTGCGGGCTCGACTGCCACCTTCGCCGCCGAGCTGCCGGCCTATGAGGCCAACGGTTTCCCGGTCTCCCCGTTGCAGGTTCGCGTGCTCGGTGCCGCGCATGTCGAGCAGCAGGCCTCGGCGCCCGCCACCAGCGTGACGGCGCTTCAGGCCAGCGTTCTGTCGCCGCGCAAGGTGAAGACCGCGACCGTGGGCAGCGCCCGCTAAGCTTCATGCGACAGGCACGGTGCGTGCGCATCGTGCCGCTGTCGCGTGCATGAATTCGCAACCGTCGGGTTTCAGAATTTTCCGCGTCACGTTGGAACCGCGCTCCTGCATGAGCGCGGTTTTTCTTTGCGTGCGCGGATCGAGAAGCCGGCGCCGCAAAAGAATCGCGCGATGGTTCATTGTGTACGGCGGTTCAAGACGAGTGTGATCTCCTTAATACTTGTTTCGGAGATCGCGGCGCCTGATGCGCGCGCCGCATATTGAGCGGCCAATTCTGGAATCATACTGGAGGCCGTTTCATGCCGGTTGCGCAAAAAGCCGTTGTTGCCAGCACCTCGCCGCGTGAGTTTATCATCAGGCATCTCGCGCTGTTCGCGGCCGCCGCGCTGTTCGTGTTCGTGCTGAGCCTGACCTACGGCCTCGATCTCAGCCCCGGGTTTTTCTGATAGTCGCGATTTGGCGACACCCCGGTGCCTGGAAGACGTGTTCATCGCGTGACGCCGAGCGTATCGCCACCGTGGCCGCATCCGCGAGGTGCGCGAATACATGGACACGCGCAAGGGATGGCGGATGGTGTTCGGTGAGGCGGCATGATGAGCTGCTGCGGGAATCTTCGCGTCTCCGCCGCGTGCCAGACCTGCAACCGCGTGGGTTGAGCGGATGAGCGCGCTGACATAAGGCTTGCCGATGGATCAGCGGACGAGCGGCGCTGACGCTCTCATTCAGAAGAACGACGCGGCGCCGGCGCTTCTCGGCGTCGTCTGCGGCCTGTCGGCGGCGCTGTTCTGGGCGCTCGGCTTTGCCGGCACGCGGCACGGGCTGAAGGTCGGCTTCACGCCGGTCGATCTGCTGGTGCATCGCTACGTCTGGTCGGGCATCGTGTTCCTGCCGCTGGTAGCCCGCGCCGGGATCTCCGATCTCTGCGGTATCGGCTGGGGCAGGGGCCTTGCGCTGATGGTGCTTGGCGGCCCCGTGATGTCGCTGATCTCCTACACCGGCTTCCTGTTCGTGCCGCTCGGCCATGGCAGCGTGATCCAGCCGTCCTCCGCGACGCTCGGCGGCCTGCTGCTCGCCGCCATGTTCCTCAAAGAGAAGATCTCCGCCTCGCGCCTTGCCGGTGCCATCGTCATCGTCGGCGGCCTCGGCGTGATCGGCGCCGAATCGATCGGCCATATCGGCGCCGACGGCGTGCAGGGCGATCTGATCTTCGTGCTGACCGGATTGATGTTCGCGGGCTTTGGCGCGCTGCTGCGCCACTGGCGCGTCTCCGCCGTCTCGGCGGCACTCGTCATCAACGTGCTGTCGCTGCTCCTGCTGCCGGCCTATCCCCTGACCGGCGGGCCCGCCCGCGTCGCTGCGATCGGCGTGACGGAGAATGCGATCCAGGCGCTGGCGCAGGGCGTGCTCGCGGGGCCGGCTGCGCTCTATCTTTTCGCCGTCTCGGTCCAGCGGCTCGGCGTCGCCCGCGCGGCGGTGTTCCCGGCCTGCGTGCCGGCGCTGACGCTGCTCACCGGCTGGCTCCTGCTCGGCGAGCCGCCGACGATGTTGCAGACTGCGGGCCTCGTGACGGTGCTGTGCGGGTTTTATCTGGCGCAACGGCAGCGGTGAACGCATCTGCGTAAGCCGAATGGAGCGCAAGCGAAATCCGGGGCTGGACGTGCGGCACTATCCCTGATTGCGCGACGCTCCATCCCGGCTACGCTCCCGGGCAAGCCGTAACTTGACGAGCCCGCCATGACCTTGCTGCTCAACATCGACGTCCCCGACGTCGCCGCCGCCACGAATTTCTATACCGAAGCGTTCGGGCTGACGGTCGGCCGCCGCTTCGGCGCCGACTTCGTCGAGCTGTTGGGCTGGCCGGCGCCGGTGTACCTGCTGACCAAGCAGGCCGGCACGTTGGGCGCCGGCGAGGACCGCCGCCGCTACGAGCGGCACTGGACGCCGCTGCATGTCGACGTCGTCGTTGACGATGTCGATGCCGCCGTCGCGCGCGCGGTGCGCGCCGGTGCCGTGCTCGAAGCGCCCGCGCGCGATGCGCCGTATGGACGGATCGCGATGCTGGCCGATCCGTTCGGGCACGGGTTTTGTCTGCTGGCGTTCAGCGCGAAGGGATATGACGCGCTGCTGGGCGCGTAGCGCTAGGCCTTCTTCACGAACTCCGACTTCAAATTCATCGCGCCGATGCCGTCGATCTTGCAGGCGATGTTGTGGCCGTCGGTGGCATCCTGGAGGCGGATGTTGCGGACCTTGGTGCCGCCCTTGACGACGGAGGAGGAGCCCTTGACCTTGAGGTCCTTCATCACGATGACGCTGTCGCCATCGGTCAGCACGTTGCCATGGGCATCGCGCACGCCCGCCTCCTGCGGCGCATCCGCCGCAGCGCCGGCCGTAGCGCTCCATTCATGGGCGCATTCCGGGCAGACCCAGAGATCGCGGTCCTGATAGGCGTGCTCCGACTGGCAGTTCGGGCATTTCATGGCGTCGGGCATGGCAGGTCTCGTCGCGGGTGGCGTTGCGCGGCGCACCGTAGGGGCGGAACCGGAGAATGCAAGGGAAAGCTGGGGCGTGCGCGGGCAGGCGGCTGCCTACCGGTGCGATGTCACCGAAACAGCGCGACGAAGATGACGTAGAGCCAGCCCAGGATGCCGTGGATGATTGCCCACAAGATCGAATGGTTGTTGGTGTAAGAGATCGCGATGGCGAGCGCCGAGCCGAAGCCGACGCCGTATTTCGCGCCCTCGACGCGGACGCCGTAATAGCGGTTGCCGTTCATGGTGATATCTCCCCGATCGTGGAATGGGCGCAAGCGTATGCGATGTCCGTCATCTTCGCGATGGGCATCGCGTCACCCATCCTGTGAGACCATGATTCCGTCAATGCCGGCCGCCGTGACTTGAGGTGCATCAACCCCATTGCGCGAGCCGCTCACTATCCTTCTCGAGGAAGATCTGCGGAGGGCGCGATGGACGATCTGATCAGACGAAAAATCCAGACCTTGCTGGACCAGCACCGCACCATGCGGATCGCGACGCTGCGGCCGGACGGCTGGCCGCAGGTGACCACCGTCGGCTACGCGAACGAAGGCTTCACCATCTATTTCCTGTGCGGCATCGACAGCCAGAAGGCGCAAAACCTGTCGCGGGACGATCGGGTCTCGCTTGCGATCGATGACGACCCGGCGCAGGTGATGGAGATCACCGGCGTGTCCATGGCGGCGCGGGCCCGAATCCTGACCGATCCGGCCGAAGCCGAGAAGGCGATCGGCCTGCTGATGGCACGCTATCCGGAACAGAAGGCCACCGGCCTCGCCGTGCCGAAACCGTCCGAGGTTCGCCTGATCGCGCTGACGCCGACGGTGATCTCGCTGCTCGACTATTCCAAGGGATTTGGCCACACCGACCTTGTGGCGTGCTGAGGGAGTTGCCCTGCCGGGATCCGCTCTCTTGATGCAGGTCAACCTGGTCTGCTCGCACCGACCTACGCTTCGAGTTACGCAGCAATGGCGAGGTGAAACCATGTCGCGCAGCGTTCGAATCTATATCGGTCTCGGCCTCCTGATCCTGTTGTCGTTGCTGTTTCTGTTCAGCGTCGTCCACACGGCCGCGGGGGCATCGAGGCCTTCCTCACGCACGGCAGAGGAAGGACATCGCCTGGCGCAGGCGTGGTGCCAGACGTGCCACGCCGTGGAGCCGCACATGGCCGGATTCTTCGACCTGGCTCCGAGCTTCCAGGCCATCGCCGACCGGAAAGGAACGACCGCGCTGTCGCTCAAGGTGTTCTGGCGGACCAGCCACCAGAACATGCCCAATCTGGTGATCTCGCCGGAGCAGGCCGAGGCGCTGTCGAGCTACATTCTGAGCCTGAGAGGCGATTGAGCGCGCTCCCGGCAAAAATGTTGAAAACAACCCCATGCACAGTAGAAATTGCCAGCGATTTCAATGGTTCTGAAATGCCGAAGTGAATTTGACCCGTCGGGCAAGACAGGGGTATGATGGCACGGTGGGCAGGTGCGGCGGCTGAGGGCTCGCAGCCCGCCGCGAACCACCACGCGTCCACGAGCCCGCCGCGCGAACCGCAACTAGGACAGGTTGAGCGCCGATGACATCGATTATCGCTGCGTGCCGCGCCCGCAATTGGGAAAAAATGGCAGAGCTGAGGCTGTCAACGGCAGATCGGGTTAGGAGGCCGCTTACCCACGGAATACACTGATCGCCGTTTGGGGTTCGGGGTCATGTATTGGGAGGGACTGATCATGGCAAGTGTTGAACAATTGCGCAGACGGGACGGGGTGAACCTGGTCCAACTCGAGGCGGACATTGCATCGGTCCGCGCGGGAAGCTCGATCGCTTCAATTGCTCTTCCTGATTACGTCGAGCACACCGAGGGGGTCACGCGGGTCGGCGCGCTCAGTGCAGAGGCGGTGGTTCGCGACTACGAGTCCGCTGCAAAGGAGATCGAGGCCATGGGCGCCGAGCTGATCGACGCCGCGCAAAAATGCGAGGCGCTGACAGCCCAGGTCCACGATGCCATTGCCTTCATGCGCGAGACGGCGGCGGGGTATCGTGAAGAGGGGCGGAAGATCTTCAGGCGCATCGAGGAATGCGCGCTGTTCACGGAAGACGTCCGCAGGACCTGCGAAGAGGTCAAGCGCAGGATGAAGGACGTCTCGGTCGGCGAGGCCCCCGATCCGGATGAGGAGCTCGCAATGCCAGAGCGCGAGCTGACCGGGATCGCGTCCAAGGTGTCGGTGTGCGAGGTCCGGTGAGGCGGGCGTAGAGCGTCGTTCGCAGGATGGGTCGAGCGCCTGCGCTCGCCCGTCCTGCGAGCTCGCTAACGGCCTACCAATCCGGATCGCCGTAAGGGTCGGCCATATAGGGCGGCGGCATCCAGGGGCCGCGCGGCGGCGGCCTGGGCCGCCGAGGTGCGGCCGCCTGCACGTGCGGCCGTGCAGGCGCGGCCGTATCGTTGTTCACCACGCTCCGCACGACGGGTTTCGCGGCTGCAGGCGTGGACGAAGCCATCAGTTGCGTTTGTAGCGCCTGGACCTGCGCGGCGAGGCGCGCATTGTCCGCCGCATCCTTCTCCTGAGCCGCCTTGAGCCGTTGAATGGTGTCGGCCTGCTCGCGCAGCGTCTGCTCGTTGCGGCTTTTCAGTTGCTCGAGCTTTCCGTTGATGCTCGCAAGCTCGCTCGTGATGGTCTTGAGCGATTGCGCAAGATCGGACGATGACTGGTCAGGCGGTGTGGCGCCAGGACTCGGAACGCCAGGTGTTGGAGCGCCAGGCGTTGGAGCAGCGCTTTGCGTTTCCTTGCCGGGCGGCGGTGCGGGCACCGGACTGGGTTCATCCGCCGCCGCCAGGTGCAGTGCCGTCGGCCGCGCCGGAGTTTCAACCGCGGCCGTTTGCCGGGGCTGACTGGCCGGCGGAGCCCATCGCGCCATGATCGACTTGCTGATCGACCTGGCCTCATCACGATATTGCGAAGCGAAGGCGGCACCGAGAATGCCGATCGCCAGCACGAGGCCAACCAAAGCGCGCAGCATGGTCCGATCTCCTTTCAGGCCTTGATCGCGAACGTTGCGATCCGGCGCCTTGTCCTTAGGGGGCTCGGCTGCTGTCGTACCGGCGCTGGCTTGCGAGGTCCGCAGGGCCTCGCCGCCGTGTTCCATTCCGGAAACCAGCCGGTCCAGCCGCGCAAGGTCTTCATTGGCACTCTTGATCTGGTCGTAGGCCCGCGCCAGTCCGCCATCGGCGCGCACCTCGCCCGGCTTGTGGGCATCGGGCTTCTGGACATCAGGTTTGGGGTCGTTCGCTTCAGGCATCGATGCGCGCTCCATCCGGTCGGGCGTTCATGGGAGTGCGGCAGTCCGATCGTCGGAAGGATAGGCCTCACATTTGTCCAACACAACGCGCGTGCGAAGGAGAAATTATGGCGGGCCACGGTTGCTGAAACAGCCGTGCTCCCCCGGGATTCCCTGCGACGTGCTATGCTGTCGGGGGAGGAAGCGCCATGAGGGTCCCCACCGCGATACTCGCCCTGCTTCTTTCAAGTCCGGCCGCCGCCCAGGAGTGCCAGACATGCGCGATGGCCGACGCCTGCATGAAGGAGTACGTCAAGACGACGTCGGAGGCGCAAAGGGCGACCAGGCAGGGCATCCGGGATTGGAAGCAGAATCTGGACAAAAAGGCCTCTGCAGAACTGTCCAGCAGGGGCATACTCGCATTGCAAGACGCCATGGAGGCACAAGTTCGGACGGAGCTGGAGCGCCTGAAGGAGTGCCTGGCGAAGATCAGGTAGGGCGGGGCGCAAAGGAGGATCCGATGAAATCGCTTCTGCTGCTCACCGCGAGCGGTCCGCTGCTCATTCTCACCTCGCACCAATCCCTGAACGACCAAAAGCTCCTTGGGGTGCTCAGGCAAAAAGGTATTGGCAAGTTCGTCGCGTTCGAGGTTCCCTTGTCGCTCGCCAGGGAGCGCTACGGCGGGCACTTTCACGCGGTCGAAAGCAATCTGCACGAGACCGATGATTTGAGAGTGCTCGACTTCAACGGCCAGCGGGTCTTTCAGCTCTTTCATTTCGAAGAGCTCGGTTCACCGATGCTGATCGAATCCTCGTGATCCGGTTTTGTCTCGCGGCATGATCCGCTTCGAAAGACCCATCGTCCCGTTGCGGCGGCGAAAGCGATGGGTTGAGCAGGGCTGTTGTCACGATGAACAACCGTTCAGGGGAACGGGCGCTGGTTCATTTCGTTGCATTGGGAGGGCATGTTGAGAGGAGGACGACATGAAAGCAAAGATCATTGCGCTCTCTGCTGCCGCTCTCGTGGCGACGGCGCCAGCCGTGTTTGCTCAGGGTGTGTCGAGCAAGGCGCCAGGTCAGGAGATGCAGCAAATGGGGTCCAAGACAGGCGAGCCGGGCGCTTCCAGCTACGCTCCCGGACATAAGAAGCGTCACGCGATGCGCCACGCGAAGGCCTCGAAGACCACCAGCCCCGCCGCGACGAACGCCGCTCCAGGCCAAACGACCGGCGCGAGCACGCGGCCGACCACCGGCACGAGCACAAAGCGAGCGTACTGAAGTCCAGAGGGGACTGAAGTCCAGGCACTGACGGGACCCAACGGCACGTCGAACGTGGGACAGGTTGGGCCCCCCGGCGAAACCCGTCATGCCGAATGATGGGTATCGCTTCCGCCTTCGCTCGCTGAGCTATGGTGGGACAGGTCCGGCTTCGCTCGCCGAGCCGGGCGTC
This sequence comes from Bradyrhizobium sp. B025, assembly GCF_042257955.1. NCBI lineage: Bacteria > Pseudomonadati > Pseudomonadota > Alphaproteobacteria > Hyphomicrobiales > Nitrobacteraceae > Bradyrhizobium > Bradyrhizobium sp. B025. Next base: position 4,033,350 of record NZ_CP170150.1, read on the forward strand.
GGCAAGACAAGTCCGGCTTCGCTGGTCGGGCGAGCGGTGGACGCGGCTTGTTTCGCAACCTGTCAGGCGCCGCAGCTTGCGAACCCGCCTGTTCAGGTGTTGTGAGCGGCAGCCGAGGGCCGCCAGGGCCGAGAGCGTCATTCATGCAAGTCGAATTCGCTTGCCTTGCCTTGAGTCCTTTTGCACTCTCGTCGCAAGGAGGCCAACGCATGAAGAAAATGACCGTCGCGTGCGCTCTTGGAACGGCGCTGGTGCTGTGCAATCTCGGGATATCGGGTGCTGAAGCCCGGGCGCGGAAGGCGCAAGTCGTCCGTGCACCGCAAGAGAGGCTCATCGTCACGGCGCCCGTGCTGAGGCCAACGCCGTGGGATTACAATGTCATTCCCCGCTATCGTTATCGCCCTGAAGACGACCGGGTCGATCCCTACGGCCCGCCGATGGTGTCGTCGTATGTTCGCTATGAGGGGTGGCGGTGGCCGTACTGGTGGTGAATAGTTCGCAGTTCGTAGGATGGGTAGAGCGAAGCGAAACCCATCAATAGCCGTCGCGGAATGATGGGTTTCGCAAGGGCTCTACCCATCCTACGGACTAACCGTCTACGGACTAACCGTCGCCATCCGCCGCCAGCCGCAGAAACTGCCGCTTCATTGCGTTGACCCTCGCGACATAGCCCGCGACAAGGTGATCGCCGCAGCGCTCGCCAGCGATCATCTGAAACTTGCGGCGCGCATAGGCCGTGGCGGGACCTGCGCCGCAGAGATGGATGAAGGCAGCCAGATCCTGCTTCTGCTCGCGACTTGCCTTCACATCGCCCGCGAGACTGAGCACCATGGCCACCTGGCGGTCCAGGTACACCGATGCCAGCTCGATGGCGTGGCTCGGGATCGCGCGGATGTAGAAGGACGTAGACCCGCAGCCGGTCTCCGTGACCGCGTTGCCGTGGACACAGAACCGCGCGGCTTCAGCCAGGGCCGGATCGGTCATCTGGAAGAGGCCGACGGCGCTGGAGGCGGGCCGGTAGATCGCGAGTGGATTGAGGCTCAATCGCCAGCGCCAGTAAGTGCGCGCCACCGGATTGCCAGAACTCTCGACCTGCGCCAGCGCGGCCAGCAATTCGGGCGTGATCGTCGCGGTGGAAAAGGCGCGGAAGAGGGGGGCGTATTGCCGCCAGGTCTCGGCCGGCTCCTTGTCGAGGGAATTGCCGACGAGGACGAACAGCTCGGTCGGCTTGCGGATGACGTGATAGGCGATGTTCAGAAGCGCGAGGGCGGCAAGCAGGATCGCCGCGCTGCTTGCGATGCGAACCGCCCGCGGTGCGCGCGCGAACGTCTTGCGCACCCACCGTGCGGCCCGTCGGACGTTGCGAAGGCGAGGGAGGAGGCTCTTGCTCTTTCTTGGCATGGGTCTTGTGGGGAGCGGGTAGGACGGGTTGAGCCTTGCGTCGCGCAAGTCAGGTACATAGCCGAAATCGGTGTGGTTCTCGCTGATGCCGATGAAGGTAAGCGTGACAGCTTCACTGTCCCGTCATGACCTCGGCAGCCAGATCGCGGCCCGCATTGTTCTAAATCAACAAACCCATTCATTGGCGACTTACGCTGACGAACCGTTCCAGTCCAGGAGGGAGTGTGGTCATGTCGCGCCGAACCATCGTTTCGCTTACCGCATCCGTCATCATTGGCACCGCCTGCATCGTGACTGTTTCGACCGACGCCTTCGCGTATCGAAGAGGCGTTGGGGTTGGTCGCGCTGGTGTCTATCACGGCGGTGTCTATCGCGGTGGCGTCTATCGTGGTGCAGCCGTGCGCCGTGGAGTTGCCGTGGGCGTCGGAGCTGCTGCGGTTGGTGCTGCTGCTTACGGGGCTTACGGAGCCTACGGAGGCTATCGCCGCTGCGGCTACGAACCTTACCCCCCTTGCTACTAGCCGGTCTTGGCGCAGCGGTCACCGAGTAACCGGTTGAGCCGGGCTTGGTGGCGGTGACAGTGCATTCAATCTAAGTTGGTGGGCCGGTTAAGTGCACCGTCACCGTAGTCGCAGACATTCTGGAGCCGACAATCAATAGCGGCCGCCGTTGCCCTTTTGCTGCGTGATCCAATCCGACAATGTTTTCGGTGTCGATTTCGGAGTCCGGCCCAGTGATGCCTTCGGATTGCCGCGGACGCCTTTCGCCGGACTGGCGCGCGGTGCTTCCGTTTCGTTGACGCTCTTCAAGGCAGCAGTCGATGTCTCTGCGGCTTCCTTCTCGAGGCGCAGCTTTTTCAATCGCGCCATCTTGATGCGCTCTGCCTCGACTCCGGGTCCTTCGGACAGCAGCGGCTTGTGTTGAGCAAGCTCGGCCGGGACCAGGACACCGATAATGGTTGTCTCACCGAGCGCCTTGCAGGCTTCGAGCCGATGCAGTCCCTCGACCAGAACGAGGCGGTCTCCGTCGAGCCGAACGGAAATGGGGGCCTGTTGTCCGATGTCCAGAATACTTTCCGCGATCTCCCCGACGATCTCGGGCTTGATAGCTTTCTTCTGCTTCGTGGGAACGAAGATCTTCTCGATCGGGAAGCTCTCCGGTTTGGGCATAACTCGACTCCGCTTCTACCGGGCCCGTCGGAACCCATGCCGGTGGGTTGGGAGTTTAGGAGGGAAGAGCTCGACCGCAAAGGCTATTTCGGCGGTAGAGCATTGATGAGCATCGAAGCCGGAACCAATCTGCGATTACGGCGACAATACACTTAATTGACGCCGCCCACCAAGCGCGAGCCGAAGCCGCAGATCGGCGGGACGGAGCGAGTGAATTTAGTGCACTGTCACCGTAATTTGGATCACGTAGGATGGGTAGAGCGTAGCGAAACCCATCGAAAAAAGTCATACCGCAATTGTGAATTGCTCCACAGACGGCGGCCGTCCAGTCTGTTTATCTGCCGCCAACCGGCCCCTCGTGCGCGCGTTTGGCCTTGCGCATCTGGCGCCTTCGTTCTTCGAAATTTCTGGGTGATCGCTATGGGCGTTTTTTATCGCACGGCCATGCTTTGCAGCTGGTTCATCGAGTCCACCATGAGCGGGTGTACCGAGAGATTTCGCGTGCGCTGAACAAGGCGCACAGAGATTTTCCCGAGGCCCCGCCGGTGACGGACGGGGCTTTTTCATGTTCGCAATCTGCCCATTCCGCCCGGCGGAGCCTTCGCGAGAAGGAGGCAGGGTCATGTGGGAGTATTTTGGACCCGATTTCGCTTTCGACGTGGTGAAAGGAATGGTCGCCGGAATAGCCTCAATGGCATTTCAGGTCGTGGCACCACGAACCTTTCGTGCCGCAAAGCAGTTTCGCGCGTGCTGGGTTGCGAGGAAGGCGGCGAGGCGAGCTGCGAGACGGGCACGCCGCAATGCGGTGGCCAATGATGAGCGGTGAGGAGCGAGTGGCCCGGATGGAGGTTGTGGGGCATCCGGGCTACGCTTGCGGGAACCTCACGCAGATGGAGCGGGCAAAACGCGAGTCAGCGCAAGAGCGATCCGACGCATTAAGCGGATGAGGTTGCTGAAATGAGAAGGGCGGCCTTTCGGCCGCCCTTTGCATATGTCTGGATCTAACGATCCTCGAGACGTTCTACCCCCTCACGAACACCCCGTCGTGCTTCCGCAAGTATCGCACTTCATGCAGGTGCCATTCCGCACCAGCGTGAAGTTGCCGCACTCCGAGCACATCTCGCCTTCGTAGCCCTTGGCCTTGGCTTCCGCGCGGCGCTCGGCCTTGGAGGGCACCAGGGTCTGCGCGGTGCCGGACTTGCTCCACTGGAGGGCTTCGAGCTTCTCCGTCGGAGAGAGGTCGTGGCTCACTTCCTGCTTCAGCGCGACCGCGCCTTCCAGGACGTCGCCGACCCGGGCGCTCGCGCCGTGGGAGGCCAGCGCCGTGACCTTGCTGCCGCCTGATGGCGCGCTGTCGTTGCCTTGCGCGACCGCGGCGGAGCCGCCGCGCATCACGACGAGGTTGTCGGTGCGGGAGCGGGTGAGGCCGCGCGACACGAGCTTGGAGGCGTGGTGGCCCTCGTCCGGCTCCTTGCCTTCCTCTACGCCCTTGCCGAGCGCGTCGAAGTTCGACTCGGTCGGGTCGACATGGGCGAGATCGAAGCGCGACATGTAGCTCACCGCCAGCTCGCGGAAGACGTAGTCGAGGATCGAGGTCGCGTACTTGATGCTGTCGTTGCCCTGCACGGGGCCCGCCGGCTCGAAGCGGGTGAAGGTGAAGGCGTCGACATATTCGTCGAGCGGCACGCCGTACTGGAGACCCAGCGACACCGCGATGGCGAAGTTGTTGATGAAGGAGCGGAGCGCCGCGCCTTCCTTGTGCATGTCGATGAAGATCTCGCCGAGACGGCCGTCGTCATACTCGCCGGTACGGAGATAGACCTTATGCCCGCCGACGACCGCCTTCTGGGTGTAGCCCTTGCGGCGATCCGGCATCTTCTCGCGCTCGCGCATCACGATGATGCGCTCGACCAGCTTCTCGACGATCTTTTCCGAGACCTGGGCGGTGCGCGCCGCCATCGGCTTGTCGTAGAGCGTCTCCACCGCATCGTCCTCGTCCTCATCGTCGGCGATGAGCTGCGAGTTGAGCGGCTGGCTGAGCTTGGAGCCGTCGCGATAGAGCGCGTTGGCCTTCAGCGCGAGCTTCCACGACAGCATGTAGGCGGACTTGCAGTCCTCCACCGTGGCGTCGTTCGGCATGTTGATGGTCTTGGAGATCGCGCCCGAGATGAAGGGCTGGGCGGCTGCCATCATGCGGATGTGGCTCTCGACCGACAGGTAACGCTTGCCGATCTTGCCGCAGGGGTTGGCGCAGTCGAACACCGGATAGTGCTCGGCCTTGAGGTGCGGGGCACCTTCCACCGTCATCGCGCCGCAGATGTGGACGTTGGCCGCCTCGATCTCGCGCTTGGTGAAGCCGACGGCCTGGAGCAGGTCGAAGCCGGGGGCCGCGATCGCCTCGGCGCCGATGCCGAGCTGGTCGCGGATGAAGTCTTCGCCAAAGGTCCACTTGTTGAAGGCGAACTTGATGTCGAAGGCGGTCGGCAGGGCCTTCTCGACTTTGGCGATGGCTTCATCGGTGAAGCCCTTGGCCTTCAGCGTCGAGGCGTTGATGCCCGGCGCGTTCGACAGCGAGCCGTGGCCGACGGCGTAGGCTTCCATCTCCGCGATCTCGCTCTCGCGATAGCCGAGCGCGCGCAGCGCCGCGGGGACCGCGCGGTTGATGATCTTGAAGTAGCCGCCGCCGGCGAGCTTCTTGAACTTCACCAGCGCGAAGTCGGGCTCGATGCCGGTGGTGTCGCAATCCATGACGAGGCCGATCGTGCCGGTCGGCGCGATGACCGTGGTCTGGGCGTTGCGATAGCCGTGCTTCTCGCCGAGCTCGAGCGCCGCATCCCAGGCCGCCTGCGCGTGGCTGACGAGGTCGGCCTGCGGGCAGGCGACGAGGTCGAGCGGCACCGGGTTGACGCTGAGCGCCTCGTAGCCGTTGGACTGGCCGTGGGCGGCGCGGCGGTGGTTGCGGATCACGCGCAGCATGTGCGCGGCGTTCTTCTTGTAGCCGGGGAAGGTGCCGAGCTCGGCGGCGATCTCCGCCGAGGTCTTGTAGGTGATGCCGGTCATGACAGCGGTCAGCGCGCCGCAGAGCGCACGGCCTTCCTTGCTGTCATAGGGCAGGCCCATGGTCATGAGCAGGCCGCCGATGTTGGCGTAGCCGAGGCCGAGCGTGCGGAACTCGTAGGAGAGCTCGGCGATCGCCTTCGACGGGAACTGCGCCATCATCACGGAGATTTCGAGCACGACGGTCCAGAGCCGGCAGAGATGCTCGTAGCCCTCGACGTCGAAGTGCTTGGTGGCGACGTCGTAGAACGTCAGCAGGTTGGCGGAGGCGAGGTTGCACGCCGTGTCGTCCAGGAACATGTATTCCGAGCACGGATTGGAGGCGCGGATGTCGCCGGACGCCTTGCAGGTGTGCCAGTCGTTCATGGTGGTGTTGAAGTGCAGGCCGGGGTCGGCCGACGCCCAGGCGGCGTAGCCGATCTTCTCCCAGAGGTCGCGCGCCTTCAGCGTCTTCGTCACCTTCTTGGAGGTGCGGGCGTTCAGATTCCAGTCGCCGTCCGTTTCCACGGCCCGCAGGAAGTCGTCCTTGAGCGAGACCGAGTTGTTGGAGTTCTGGCCGGAGACGGTGAGATAGGCTTCCGAATCCCAGTCGGTGTCGTAGACGTCGAACTGGATGTCCTTGTAGCCCTGCTTGGCGAACTGGATGACGCGCTTGATGTAGTTGTCGGGCACCAGCGAGCGACGAGCCAGCTTGATTTCCCGGCGCAGGGCAGGGTTCTTCTCAGGGTCGAAGCAGTCGTCGCCCGAACCTTCGCAGTTCACGCAGGCCTTGAGCACCGCCTTGAGGTGCTTCTGGTTGATCTTGGAGCCGGTGACGAGAGCTGCGACCTTCTGCTCCTCCTTCACCTTCCAGTCGATATAGGTCTCGATGTCGGGGTGATCGACGTCGACCACGACCATCTTGGCCGCGCGGCGCGTCGTGCCGCCCGACTTGATCGCGCCGGCGGCGCGGTCGCCGATCTTGAGGAAGCTCATCAGGCCGGACGAGCGGCCGCCGCCGGAGAGCTTCTCGCCTTCGCCGCGCAGGCGCGAGAAGTTGGAGCCGGTGCCGGAGCCGTATTTGAACAGGCGCGCCTCGCGGACCCAGAGGTCCATGATGCCGCCCTCGTTGACGAGGTCGTCACCGACGCCCTGGATGAAGCAGGCGTGCGGCTGCGGATGCTCGTAGGCCGATTTGGACTTGGTCAGCTTGCCGGTGAAGGGGTCGACGTAATAGTGGCCCTGGCCGGGACCGTCGATGCCATAGGCCCAGTGCAGGCCGGTGTTGAACCATTGCGGCGAGTTCGGCGCGACCATCTGCATGGCGAGCATGTAGCGGAGCTCGTCGTAGAAGGCCTGGGCGTCCTCGTCGTTGGTGAAATAGCCGCCCTTCCAGCCCCAATAGGTCCAGCAGCCAGCGAGGCGGTCGAACACCTGCTTGGCGCTGAGCTCGCTGACATAGCGCTCCTTCTCGGGCAGCTGGCTAAGAGCTTCCGTGTCGGGCACGGAGCGCCACAGGAAGGAGGGGACGGATTCCTCCTCGACCTTCTTCAGGCGCGCGGCAACGCCGGCCTTGCGGAAATACTTCTGGGCGAGGACGTCGGAGGCGACCTGCGACCACTCGGTCGGCACCTCGACATTATCAAGCTTGAACACGACCGAGCCGTCGGGATTGCGAATCTCCGACGTGGTCAGCCGGAAATCGATCCCGGCGTAAGGTGACTGTCCCGTGGTGGTGTGCCGCCGCTCAATCCGCATGGTCTTGCCCCGTCCTTATCTTTGACCGAACCGCCTCCGTTCAGGCAGCCGGGTCGACATTTCGCTTCGCGATTCCTCCCGGGCCGTCCGGCCTTAAGGCTTCGCAGTTCAGCCGGTGGATCCGGCCCAGTTTCTCCCGGCGCGGCTTCTCGATGCGTGCATCGATCACCCGCCGGCATGTCCACGCTCATCCGCCCCAACGGGATGCGCGCGACATGCGTTCAACGCCCCACAACGTCACAACTTCTATCGATGCCATCCGAGCCTGTTGCCGGCCCGTTCTGGCGCCCGAAAAGTCCGCTTACCGCGGGCAGACAAGCCCTCATCCCGCTGCCTTTGGCTGGCTTGGCGGAGTGACGATTTGCGAGACCCTTTGGGGGAGTGCCGGCGGGACGCAAACTCACTCGCGCCGAACGGACCGAAAGCTAGGACTCTCCGTTGCGCCCGTCAAGAACTAGTGCGAGTTCCTGAATCAAATACTAAATATGGTGGATTGCGGGGGATAACAGGGGGCAAGCCCGCGCCTGTTGTGGAGGCAAGTATCAGTGAGTCCTCAGGGATTCCCAACTGAAAAAATTTGTGTCCGGTGGTGATCGGAACCCTTCACCCCGCTCTTCACAGGGCAGGTATATTTTTGGCCGGCGGGGTTGCGCCAGCAGGACTCACGTAGCCTTACGGAAGGTGAGGGCAGGCATGCCCGCCGAGGTGGTGGTGGGGGGCGCGAATCCGCGCCAAGCTGACCTCGATTTTGCCGGGTACCCCACATGCTTGATTCGACTCGGCCGGTGCTGCGACCGCGCATCGCCCCGGCCGGCCTGATGTTCCTTGCCATCACCTCGATCGGCTGGGGCTTCAACTGGCCGGTGACGAAATTCCTGCTCGCCGAGCTGCCGCCGCTGACCTTGCGCGGGGTGACCGGCGTGCTCGGGGCTGGTCTGCTAGCCGCCCTTGCCCTGGTCCGCGGCGACAGCCTGAAGGTGCCGCGCGAGATCTGGCCGCGGCTGCTGACCGCCGCCGTCCTCAACGTCACCGGCTGGATGGTGCTGATGGGCCTGGCGCTGCTCTGGCTGCCCGCCAGCGAGGCCGCGCTGATCGCCTACACCATGCCGGTCTGGGCCTCGATCATCGCCTGGCCGGTGCTGGGCGAGCGGCCGACCGTTCTGCGCACGCTGGGGCTGGTGATGGCCTTCGTGGGCCTCGCCTCGATCATGGGCGGCAACGGCATTGCCGCCAGCACGGCGAAGCTGCCAGGCATCATCATGGCGCTGTTCGGCGCGCTCGGCTTTGCCCTGGGCACCGTGTTCTCGAAAAAGTACCCGATCCGCCTGCCGCCGATCACGGCCGCGGCCTGGCAGATCGGGATCGGCTGCCTGCCGATCTCGATCGTCGGTCTGCTGATCGAGACCTCGCATCTGGAGCTGGTGACGCCGGTCGGCTGGTGGCTCCTGGTCTATTCGACCGTGGTGCAGTTCTGCATCGCCTATGTGAGCTGGTTCGCCGCGCTGGCCCGCCTGCCGGCCTCGGTTGCCGCGATCGGGACCATGGCCGTGCCGGTCATCGGCGTCGTGGCCTCGGCGATCGCGCTGCACGAGCCGCTCGGGCCGGGGCAGATCGCGGCGCTGGTCTTCACGCTCGCAGCCGTGGTGCTGGCGACGCGCTAGATTCTTGTTTGACGCGTTTTCTTTACGCGAACCGGTATCCACTTCGCTTGAAAACGCTTTAGCCCGCCATCCCGCCGCCGACCAGCGCCTTCCGGATCATCTCGGCGAGCTGGTTGCGGCGGTAGGGTTTTGTCAGCAGCAGCACGCCGTCGTCGAGCTTGCCGTGGTGGACGATGGCGTTGTCGGTGTAGCCGGAGGTGTAGAGCACCTTCAGGCCCGGCCGCCGCCTGGCCACTTCCTCGGCGAGCTCGCGCCCGCTCATGCCGCCGGGGATGACGACGTCGGTGAAGAGGAGATCGAAGGCCTGCCCGGCCTCGATCAATAGCAGCGCGGCGCGGCTGTCGGGCGCGGCAACCGTCTGGTAGCCGAGGCTCTGCAATTGCGCGGTGACGAAGTTGCGCACCAGCGGATCGTCCTCGACCACGAAAATGATCTCGGCGCCGCCTTCGGCCTGAGGCGCGACGGTCGCGGCCACTTCCGCCATGCCTTCGCCCGGCGGCAGATAGAGCTTGATCGTGGTGCCGTGGCCTTCCTCGCTGTAGATCTTGATGTTGCCGCCGGACTGCTTGACGAAGCCGTAGACCATGGAGAGGCCGAGGCCACTTCCCTTGCCGACCTCCTTGGTGGTGAAGAACGGCTCGAACGCCTTCTCCTGGATGTCCAGCGGCATGCCGGTGCCGGTGTCGCTGACCGCGAGCATGACGTAGGGGCCGGGCACCACGTCCGCATTGGCCTGCGCATAGGCCTCGTCGAGCACGACGCGGTGGGTCTCCAGCAGCAGCTTGCCGCCGTTCGGCATGGCGTCGCGGGCGTTGATCGCCATGTTGAGCACGGCATTGGTGAGCCGGGACGGATCGATGTGCGCGGTCATCGGCCCCTGTTCCAGCACGGTCTCGATCTGGATCTGCTCGCCGAGGGTGGGGCGCAGGAGTTTTGCGATGTCCGTGATCGCGGCGTTGATCTCGACGTTGCGCGGCTGGAGCGGCTGCCGGCGTGCGAAGGCGAGCAGGTGCTGGATCAGCTCGGCGCAGCGCTCGGCGGCATCGTCGATCAGGCGCGCCACGCGCTGGAGCTGGGGCTGCTCCTTCAGGCTCGCCACCAGCGTCTCGGTATTTCCCGAGATCACCGTCAGCATGTTGTTGAAGTCGTGCGCGACACCGCCGGTCAGCTTGCCGATCGCATCCAGCTTCTGCGACTGCTGCAATTGCCGCTCGGTCTCGCGCGAGGTGGTCGCATCGTGATAGACCAGCACGGCGCCCGAGATTTCGCCTTGTCCGTCCCGCATCGGACGGCCGCTGATCATGAGGTGGCGCACCTGATTGCCGCTGTGGGGGCGGACGATCATCTCCAGGTCTTCGAACTCCTCGCCGTGCAGCACACGCACGGAAGGCAGCTCCTCGGCCTTCATCGGTGTGACGCCGTCGCCATGAAAGACGTCCGACAGCACCCGCAGACTGCTCAGGTTCATGCCGGTGCGGTGCAGCAGCATGCGCTCCGCGGCCGGATTGGACAGAAGAACGTTGCTGTCGACGTCGATGACCAGCACCGCCTCCGCCATGCTGCGAAAAGTGCTCTGGAGCACGTTGACGGACAGGCGGAGCTCGTCATGCGCGGTGACCAGATGTTCGGTGCGTTCGGCCACCGCCGCCTCGAGTTGCTCCTTGGCGGCGGTGGTCTCCAGCAGCGTGCTCTTGAGCGCGCCCTCGGTGCGCCGGCTCTCGCGCATCACCATCACCACCAGCAGCAGGATCACGAGCGCGCCGGCGACATCGATGCCGAGCAGCACGATGCCGGTGCGACGCGAATCCTGGGAGCGCGCGGCGAGCAATCGTTCTTGCTCTGCGCTCAGACGGTCGAGATTGCCCATCACCGTGTCCATCAGGCCGCGGCCCTCGGCCTTGCCGTTGAGCGCGGCAATGCCGGCCTGGTCATTCATGGCGCGCAGGCGCATCGCCTCGGCAGCGATCTCGACCCGGCGCAGCGCCAGCGGCTCGGTGCCCTCCAGCAGCGTGACCTGATCGGGGTTGTCGCCCACGCCGCGCTTGAGGTCGGCGAGTGCCGGCGCGATCTGGGCATGCACCGCCTGGAATTCGTCGCTGAAGGCCGGGCTGCGATAGATCTCGTAGCCGCGCGCGGCGCTCTCGGCGCGGCGCATCAGGACGCGCAGATCGGAGATCTTCTTCTGGACCTGGACGGTACGGCTGACCCACGCCGAGTCGGACCGCGACTTGACGTCGAGGCCGATCGAGGCGGCGGTGATGATCAGGAGGATTGCAAGTCCAGCACCGAGAATGACGCGCTGCGTTGGAATCAAGGGGCTTCTTTCTTGTCCTTCGGCTGTGCGCTCTCGCCCGCGAGACATTCCCGGATTGTCGTCAGCAGCGCTTCCGGCGTGAACGGCTTGCGCAGGCAACGCGTTGCGCCGAGCTCCAGCGCCATGCGGAGGAAATCGGGAGAGGGCGAGGCCGACGATGCAAAGGCGTAACCGGACATCGCGATCAGCGGGATCGCCGGCGCGCGCTCGTGAAAGATGCGGATGGATTCGAAGCCGCGCATATGCGGCATGAAGATGTCGACCAGCATCACGTGATACGTCTGCGCTTCCAGCGCAGCCAGTCCCGCTTCACCGCCGTCGGCCAGCGTAACGTCGAAGCCCTGACGTTGGAGAAGGACCTCGATGGTCGCGCCGACCATCGGATCGTCATCTACCACGAGAATACGCGGCATGACCTTTCCCAGTAGATCGAAGTCCCCGCATTGGTGATATCCGCGAATCGTGGGTCGGGTCAATTTTGGATTGGATCAGGGTAGATATGCACGGTGCGGTGAATAAAGGTCCGTTTGCGTCGACTTGTACATATCGTCGCGGGAACAGGTGCACGCGCAACTGGTGAAAGCGGAGCACACGCGAAAACGGCGCCGCATCACTGCGACGCCGTTTCTGTCAAGCATTGTAGTTGCGCTTACGGGCAGGGATGACGCAGGCCGTCATAACCGAGATAGGTGCCCGACGCCGGGTCGTAGGAGCGGTAGCGCTGCGCGCAGTAGCCCGCGGAATCGCCGCCGCTGTCGGGAACGACCGCCACCGACGGCTCGTCGTAGTAGCTGTCGTCGCCGTAGTAGTAGGGATCGTTGTAATACCCGCCGCCATAATAGGCGTATGAGCCGAGGCCGCCGATAGCAGCACCTGCCGCGAAACCGGGCCAGAACCCGCCGCGATGATGATGACGCCAGCCGCCGTTCCAATTGCCGCCACCGCCCTGCCAGTTGCTGCCGGCGGCTGCGAAGTTGCGGCCACCGCCACCGCTGAACGACGGAGCAGTGCCGAGGCCGGGACGCGCCACTGCACCAGCCGCAAAATTGCCGCCGCCACCGCCGATCCGTGGACCGGCGCTGAAGCCGCCCCCGCCCATTCGGGCGCCGCCGCCCCCGCCGCCGAAGTGAGCGCCGCCGCCACCGCCGAAGTGAGCACCGCCCCCGCCGCCGAAATGGCCACCGCCACGGCCCTGCGCGAAGCTCGGTGTCGCCATCGGAAGGACCAGCGCCAGGGCTGCCGCCGCGCCTAGAACTCTCAGACTGTTCATGTTCAAACTCCTTTTCCAGGGAGCAAACCCCTTGAAAGGGCGGAGGTTCCTGGATTCACGCGGGTGTGCGCGTGTGAAGGGGAGATTTTCACGCGGTCGCTGTACCCGGCATGAACGGATCGCGTCAGCTTTGCGGCGGCGCTGCCGCGCTCCGACGTTCGCGTGGGGCACGGCCGCAGCCGCCGAACTGGACATTTCCGTGACCGGATGGCATCAGGACCCGACGAAGCAGGGCCCTTGCCGCATGAAACAGTTCTTCCTCAAGTTTTTCACCTGGTGGAGTGGCCAGACGTTTGGCACCCAGCTCTGGACCAAGCGATACGGCGAACTGGTCGGTCAGGACGAGCAGGGCAATCTCTATTATCGCACCCGCGGCGGGGCGATCGACCCGACGCTCGGCTTCGAGCGGCGCTGGGTGATCTATAACGGCTATGCGGAAGCGAGCCGGATCCCGCCGTCCTGGCACGGCTGGATCCATCACGTCGTCGACGTGCCGCCGACGCAGGACAACTACCAGCCGCGCGAGTGGGAAAAGCCGCACCAGCCGAATCTCACGGGCACGGCCAACGCCTACCGCCCCTCGGGCTCGACGCTCGCCGGCGGCAAGCGGCCGAAGGCGACCGGCGACTATCAGCCCTGGACCCCCGGCTAGGCTTCCAGCCTTCGTCGAATCGACATCTTCGGATTGGATGCAGGCGCATCCGGCTGATCCCGCTGTGGACAACGGGAACAGCGGGGATGCCGGCTGCGCGGCCGTTGTGTTCGCGCCGGCGATGCGGCTCAATGGTCCCATCTTACGGAGATGGGAGACCATCGCGTTCGGTTCGGGCAACAGTTCGCGACTGTCCCGAAATGCAGCGGCCGCCGACCAGGACTCGATCGGGAGATAGGCCCCCGGTCTGGAAGTTCCGAAATCGCCCGATGAAATGTGCAGCCGCCGTAAGACAGGAAAGGCCGCTTGGGAAACCGAGCGGCCTTTTTCTGTTGGGATGAGTTGCGCGTCCGGGACACGAGACTGATTGCGTGGAATCAGATGACCCGTTCAGCCGCGCGTTTGACCGCCTCGAGGCGGCGGGCCTGATTTGCGGCGCCGCGCTCTCTCAGCAGGGCCAGCACCTCGGCGGGCGCGGTGTCGGGCGAGCCGGACGTGAACGGCGGGGCGGGGTTGTATTCGATCTGGAGCTGGATCGCTTCCGCCGTGGTGCGGTCGACCAGGATCGACACCAGCGTCAGCGCGAAATCGATCCCGGCGGTGACGCCGCCGCCGGTGACGCGGTTGCGGTCGATGCAGACGCGCGTCTTGGTCGGCGTTGCGCCGAACTGGCCGAGCATTTCCATCGCGCTCCAATGGGTGGCGGCGCGGTAGCCCTTGAGCAGGCCGGCGGCGCCGAGCACCAGCGCCCCCGTGCAGACCGAGGTGACGTACCTGGCGCCTTCGGCCTGCCTGCGCAGGAAATCCAGCACCTCTTCGTCATTGAGCAGATCGTTGGTGCCGCCGCCGCCGGGCACGCAGATCACGTCGAGCTGCGGGCAGTCGGCGAATGTCGTGGTGGGCGTCAATGTCAGCACGGAATCGCTCGGCACCGGCTCGATCCGCTTCCAGATCAGATGCAGCTTGGCGCCGGGAACGGCGGAGAACACCTGCAAGGGGCCGGTGAAGTCGAGCTGGGTGACGCGCGGAAACACCAGAAGTCCGATCTGGAGCGGGGACGACATTGGGAGATCCTCCAATCATGGGCTTGACGCGGGCACACTGGCATGATGCCCTTCTGTCCAAAATGGCATAATTCCCTCAATTTCGGACATAACCATGATCGGCATTCTGATCTTCCCGGATTTCCAGTTGCTCGATGCGGCGGGCCCGATCTCGGTGTTCGAGGTCGCAGCACGCTGCGCCGGCAAGCCGCTTGCGCTGCGGGTGCTGGCGATGAATGCGGGGCCGGTGCGCAGCTCCTCGGGCGTCGAGATGATGGCGCGTGATTTCAAATCGGCGAACGCCATCACGACACTCGTCATCGCGGGCGGTGCGGGTGTGGCGGATGCCGCGCGCTGCGAGGTCACGCGTGCCTTCGTGCAGCGGCTGGCGCGGCGCGGCGTTCGGGTCGCCAGCGTCTGCTCGGGCGCCTATGTACTCGCCGAAGCGGGTCTGCTCGACGGACGCCGCGCCACCACGCATTGGGGCCGCACACGCGATTTCGTCGCGCGCTATCCCAAGGTGAAGTTCGAGCCGGACCAGATCTTTACCCGCGACGGCAATGTGTGGACGTCGGCAGGCATCACGGCGGGCATCGACCTCGCGCTGGCGATGGTCACGGAGGACCATGGCGAGGAGATCGCGCAGGCGGCCGCGCGCCAGCTCGTGCTCTATCATCGCCGCAGCGGCGGCCAGTCGCAATTCTCATCGCTGCTGGAGTTGAAGGCGCCGAACGGCCGGTTCGGTGCGCTGTTGTCCTGGGCCCGCGAAAATCTCGACGCGCCGCTCACGGTGGAAGAGCTCGCCGATCGCGCCGGCATGAGTGCGCGGCACTTTGCCCGCGCCTTTGCCGCCGAGACCGGCACGACGCCGTCGAAGGCGATCGAGCGGCTGCGGATCGAGGTCGCGCGCGAGCGCGTGCAATCCTCGCGCGAGGCGATCGAGCTCGTTGCGGAGGCGACCGGATTCCGCGACCCCGAACGGATGCGGCGCGCCTTCATCCGCGCGTTCGGCCAGCCGCCCCAGGCGTTGCGGCGCGCGGCGCGGGCGGGGTAGGTGGTGTGCTCGTAAATGTGCCGCGCGCGTGCGTGATAGCGAGGTCCGCGTTGCCACGAAAGCGGACGTCGACAATGCGCAAAGCGAATGTCCGCCTTCAGATGGGCAGGAGTACGATTTCCGAATACAGCCTGTCGAGCTCGCCGTCGGCGATCAACGGGGAACGGAAGCACGTGATCATCGGGAGCATCATGCCTCGTGGTGGGACCGGAAAGATTCGCGCCTCCGCGACGAGCGCCACCGTTCGCTGCCGGCGCAAGATCGCCAGCTTGACGCGCTCGAGATGCCGCAACAACAGAACCGGCGCACTACAATGCAGAATGTCCGAATAGGGGATTTTGAGCGGCAGAAACCGTGCCAGTCGTCCCAATCGACTTGCTGCAAGACGCTGATCGCGGCGCTTCACCACGAGATAGGCGTAATCAGGCCCGTCGACGACGATGAGCTGCAGGCAATCATACGCCGCGTGATCGTCGAAGATTTGCCTTTGGTGGCTGGTCAGTCTCTCGCGGACCACGGCCGGATCGAAGCTGATCATCGGCCGGGTCGAGCCGAACAAGGTCGCGGCCTGTAGCAATGGCGGTATGGCGATGCGCTGCGAGTCCAGCGGTTTGAAACGCTGTGCGATGAGGGCGGCCCAAGACGACGGCTGTGGAGTGAAGCACGTGTATGTGGCGTTCGCGTCATCCAGCATTGATGCGAGCAGCGCCATGCCCCAGCCGCGGTACTGCGCGCGTACAACCCAAGAGGACAGATTGCAGACGAGGACTGCCTCCTCGTTCACCTGCCGCCGGGCAGCAACTGCCCCGATGAATCCAACCAAGGCGTTGCCGTCGAAAAGCATGAAGCCGCGGGTGTGATCCGACCAGCCATGATCGAACAGACGGCGCCATCTCGTGGCATCGATGCCCGCCCCGCGAAACGATTCCTCAAGAAAGCGGCAGACCGGCTCCACGTCCTCCGGACCGAGGGCACGGACGTGCAGGCCCGACCGGCCAAGCTGCTGGGCCGTCATTGCCTCCGCGCCGGAGAGGACCGCGATCAGGCCTTCGATCGACGGCGCCCGCAGAAAGGCCGAAAGTGGCACCGGATGCCCTGCATAGCTCTCGATCTCCAGGAGCAGGCTGACTATGGCCAGCGAGTCCGCGCCGAGGTCCAGAAGATTATCGGACCAGCCGATGGGAGCCAGGTCCAGCACGCGCTGGCAGATCGCCTGCAGGTCTTTCCGCAGCTGCTCAACGTCTGGGAGCACTCCACAGACGGGGGGCGGCTCCCGAGACACACTGGCGGTCGGAGGCGCTCGCAGAACCGGATGGTTGGCAATGGCCTCAAGGCATTCGGCATTCTGCAGGGCGTCGCGATTCCGTACAGGGCGGCCGTTCACCGCATCCCGCGCTGCGATTTCGGACCGCTTGCCGTTAAAGGTGACAGGAAGCGCGTCGACCTGTGCGATACGCGCCGGCACGAAGGCCGGCGAGCCGCAGCGTGCAAGCTCGGAGCGGATGTGCTTGGCGAGAGCGCTGTCGAGCACCACGCCTTCGCGCAACACGAGCAACAAAACCATGCGTGTGCCGCCTGGCTCGTCTTCCGCTTGCTGCTCGACCGCCATCGCCTCGACGATCCCGCCGACGTCATCGAGGATGCGGTAGATCTCCGCGGTCCCTATGCGGATGCCGCGCACGTTGAGGACGCCGTCTGAACGACCATGCAAGCGCCAGCCCCCATGAGGCGTGGCCTCGATCAGATCGCCATGGGTCCAATAGCCGGGGTTCTGAGCAAAGTAGGCGGCGTGGAAGCGGGTGCCGTCGGCATCGCCGTGAAAGCCGAGGGGCCGCGAGGGGAAAGGGTTGGCGCAGACCAATTCGCCTATCTCCGCCTGCGGATCGTCAGGCGGCGGCAGCGAGCGGACATCGAGGCCGAGGCTGCGGCACTGTGCCTCGCCGCGATGGACCGGCAGATTCGGATTGCCAAGGACGAAGCAGCCGATGATGTCCGTGCCGCCTGAGATCGACTGCAGCGGCATCGACGGCTTCACTTTGCTGCTGACCCAGTCGTACTGGCGGGGATAGAGGATCGAGCCGGTCGAGAGCATGGTGCGCAGGGCAGAAAGGTCGAGCACCCGCCCTGGGGAGAAACCCTTCTCCTCGCAGAAGTGCAGATAGGCGGGATTGGTGCCGAACACGGTCACACGTTCCTCGGCAACAATCCGCCAGAACGTGTCCGCCGCTGCGAGCGGCCCGTCGTAGAGGACAATCTCGACGCCGGACGCCAGCGCCGAGAGCTGCCAGTTCCACATCATCCAACCGCAGGAGGTTTGGAAGAACAGCCTGTCGCCGTGGCTGAGATCACAGTGCAACCGGTGCTCCTTCAGATGCTCCAGTAAGGTGCCCCCGGCGCCGTGCTGAATGCATTTTGGCGGGCCCGTGGTGCCCGAAGAGAACATCGTGAACAGCAGATGGTTGAACGGGTGACGAGGCCAGCCTGGCCCAATCTCGCCACCATCATCATCACCGAGCAGATCGGCAAGCCTGTGCAGAGGTGCCGTCCCCTCATCGACGTCCAGCGAGCCATCGTCCAGCGCAATGATCGCCGCGAGGCTCGGCAGGCCGGCCGCCGTTTCGAGGACGCGCTCGGCGACCGGAATTCCCGCATCCCATCGCTCCGCTCGAAGGCAGCCGAAGAGCACCACGGCCTCGAGAGGGGCGAACCGCGCCAGGATAGCGGGTACGCCCATCTCCGGCGCGCAGCTGGCAAAAGTCCCGCCAATCGCGGCGGTCGCCAGACAGGCAATGACCGCCTCGGCATTGTTGCGTGCGATTGCCACGACGTGGTCGCCGCGGCGCACACCGAGCCGCTGCAACGACTTTGCCAATCGATCAACCGCGACGCGCAACGCGCCACGCGTGAACCGGTCGCGGCTGCCGTCAGCGTGGCAGGCTGTCAGGACCGGCTGGCCGGGACTGCCGGCGAGGAGGCACTCGCCGTAGTTGAGACGAAGATCCGGGAAGAAGCGCGCGGTCTCGCAGGCATCGCCGACGCAGACGGGCTCGGCTGCACCGTCCCGCGGCACGTCGGACCACTCAAGGAAGAGACGCCAGAAGCTGTGGAAATCCTCCACCGAGAAGCGGTCCATCGCAGCGTGATCGCTCAGCCGCTGCCCCGTTCGGGCCTCACACCATTGGCCGAAAGCAGTGAGCTGAGAATGTGCGATGCCATGAGCATCGGGACGGAACACGACTTCCTCCAAACCCGCCTCTGGGTGGCACGCGACGACCAAGCCGCAGGCAACGTTGGATAGCGTTCGCATCGCTCGGGGAGAATCATCCTCCGGGGTTATGTGGCGGATTGACGCATGTTGGCGGGAGTACCCCGCCTGAGCGCCAGCGAGCGTAAGCCGCCACTCCTTGATGGCCGCTCTGGGGCACAGGGTGTGAAGTTCCGAGAGTGGGACCGCCTGTCCCGTTCACCCTCGAAAGCAGACATCCCCGGATCTATGAGCACACGCCTAGGTCGGGCTATCTGCAGCTGCCCGGCCGGAGGTACCTGCGTGTGCCGTCAGCCGGCGCGCGATCGGCGTCAGCAGGTAGGGCGCAAGATGAATTGGAAACTGCGTGAGCGCGAAGTAGAGCCAGGTTGTGGCCGGCAGTGCGCCCGCGGTCGCGGCCAGCATCAGCCCGAGATTGCGCTGTGACACCATCAGGCCGATCGCGAAGGCGCGCTCATAGCCGACGCGGCGGAAGATCAGCGTCGTGACGGTGAGCAGGGTGAAATAGACCGCGAAGGCGAGCAGCGCGACACCGATCGTGAACAGGGGGGCGGCGAGGAAGTCGGTTGCGACGTCGCCCATCACCGCCGAGGCGAACACCAGCAGGATGACGATGTTGATGCCGTCGATCGGACGCTTGTGGCGCTGGATCGTCTCGGTGCCGAACAAGCGGCGGATGACGGTCGCGGCCAGCAGCGACGCCGCGAGAATTCCGAGCAGCTTCAGGCCGAGCGTGAGCGGCGAGATGCTGAGCATGCCGCCGAGGAAGAGGCTCGCGAACAACGAGGCCGTGAAAGGCACCAGCGCGGTGGCGGTCACCAGCGCGACCAGGGGAAGCGTCGCATCGAGACCCATGAGCGCTGCGAGCGCCGGGGCGGCCATCATGGGCGAGGCCATGCCCTGCAGCATCAGCGCGAGGAAGAGGCCGGGCGAGCTTCTGTCGAGCCCGCTTACATGTGCGAGCAGCCCGACGATCAGCGGCACGCCGATCGTGGTCCAGGCCGTGGCGGCCGCGACCAGGGCCGGCCGGCGCAGATGTCCGTAGAGCGCCGCCAGGTCGACCCGCATGAAGGAGATGCAGAGCAGAAGGAAGATCGCTTCGGTGACGTAGGGGCGCAGCAGCGCGCCGAGCGGCGGCACCGCAACCGCGATGAAGGCGATGGCCGCCACGGCGCGCGTGCCCTGGTCGCCGAGCCATGTCAGCCCGCGCAGGGGAATGGCGAAGATCGTTTGAAGATTGGAAGCCATGCGCAACGGCGTCGTCAGCCCAATCCCTTCAACCACGCGCCGATCTCGCTGACCGCGACATTGGCCTCTCGCAACAACTTGCCCATGGTGAAGAAGCCATGGAATTGGCCGGGAAAGTGCTTGTAGGTCACGCTGACGCCGGCCTGCTTCAGGCTCGCGGCATATTCGTCGCCTTCGTCGCGCAGGGGATCGGCGCCGGCGGTCAGCACATAGGCCGGCGGCAGGCCGGCAAGGTTTTCCGCGCGCGCAGGCGAGGCGCGCCAGTCGTGGATGTCGGCGGTGCCGTTGAGGTAATGGTCACGGAACCACCGGATCACCGAATGGGTCAGCAGCACGCTGGTCTCGGGCTCGCTGTGGGAGCCGTGCGTCATGGCGAAATCGACGGCCGGGTAGATGAGGATCTGGCCGGCGATCGCGGGGCCGTTGCCATCGCGCGCAGCGAGCGCGACGACCGCGGCGAGATTGCCGCCGGCGCTGTCGCCGCCGATCGAGAGACGGGAGGCGTCGATGCCGAGCTCGCGCGCATTCGCGGCAACCCATTTGGTCGCGGCGATTGCATCATCGGCCGCGGCGGGAAATTTGTGCTCGGGCGCGAGGCGATAGTCGACCGAGATCACGATCAGCGCGGCTTCGACGGCAAGCTGGCGGCAGACGACGTCATGGGAGTCGAGATCGCCGATCACCCAGCCGCCGCCATGGAAGAACACCAGCGCCGGCGACAGGCCGTCGTGCCGGCGCGGGTCCTTCGGCACGTAGATGCGGGCCGGGATGGTGCCGTGCGGCGCCGGGATCGCCAGCGGAGCAACGCGGGCAAGTTCGGGCGGCTCGGGGTTGGTGGCAAAGCGCGCCTGGGCGTAATAGGCGCGCGCTTCCGCTGCGGTCAGGGTCTCGTAGGCGGGGCGGCCGGCCTCCTGGAAGGCCATGTAGACGGCGGCGGCATCGGGATCGAGCACAACGGGCATGGGGGGAGCGACCTTGGGGCTTCTGTTTATCGTTGGACGGCATGTTCGGGGGGCGGGACCTGCCTCGGCCCCCAGGGAAGGGTCGTCCGACTATCCCATTCGGCCGGTGGTCTGGCCAGCCGGGGCCGGGCAGGGCAGGGATGCCGCCCTTTCCCCGCCGTATTCGGCGTGTTAACCGGATGGCCTGCGAGCGGCGGTATCCCCTGTAGAATGTCCAGCAAGCCCGATTCGCTGTTGAAGCCGCGCGAGAAGATGGTTCGAACCCTTACCCTGACAGGTCTTGCGGCGCTTCTTGCCGCCACTGCGCTCACGGCTGCGACGCCCTCACAGGCGCAGATCGGCACGATCTTCTCCGATCCGCCGCCGCTGCGGCCGCCCGGCAGCATTCCGCGCGGACAGCCGCAGCCGCAGGTGCCCGACGACGACGAGGAGGTCCCCGAGCTGCCGCCGCAGGGCCGCGTGCTGCCATCGCGTCCGTTGGCGCCGCCGCCCGGACGTCAGGGCAATGTCATGCCGGGGCCGGTCGAGACCCAGCCTTTGGCGCCGCCGCCAGGCTCCACCGTCGCTCCGCCGAACCAGCCGCCGCCCGTGGCGGTCGCGCCGCCAGGCGCCCCCCAGCCGGGCGCGCCCGGTCAGCGCCAGCCCCAGCAGAAGGGCGGGCCGGGCGGTGCCGTGCCGCAGACGCCGGCGAGCCTGCAGCCGGGCGACGAGGTCGTGACCGAGCCGCCGGCCCAGAAGATCGTGAACAAGAAGGCGACCTTCTCCGGCCTCGACAAGATCACCGGACGTATCATCAATTTCGACGAGGATATCGGCGAGACCGTCCAGTTCGGCGCGCTGCGCGTCAAGACCGATGCCTGCTACACCAGGCCGGCGACGGAAGCCGCCAACACCGACGCCTTCGTCGAGGTCGACGAGATCACCTTGCAGGGCGAGGTGAAGCGGATCTTCTCGGGCTGGATGTACGCGGCAAGCCCCGGCCTGCACGGCGTCGAGCATCCGATCTACGACATCTGGCTGACCGACTGCAAAGAGCCGCAGCAGACCATTGCGACGGCTGCATCGGATCCCGCGACCAAGCCGGCTGCGCCGCCGCCGCCCGCGCAGAAGAAGGCCGCGCCCAAGCAGGCCGTGCAGCAGCGTCCGCCGCAGCCATTGCCGCCGATCCAGCAGCAGCAACCGGCACCGCCGCCGCCCCCGCCACCGGAGCAGCGGCCAGGCCTGTTCGGTATCCCCGGATTCGGCCGCTAAGCCGGCTATCGACTATTGCCGCGAGGCGATGATCTCGAGCGCGCGAGCGCCGGGGATCGCCTCGCCGGGCGAGAGCTTGAGGAAATCGCCGGGCTCGCCCGCCAGCGCCTTGTCGAGCAGCGCGGTGTAGCGCCGCCGCGGAATCTCGACCGCACCGAAGTTCTTCAGATGCTCTGTGACATATTGCGTGTCGAGCAGCTCGAAACCGCCATGGATGAGCCGCGCGACCAGGTGCACCAGCGCGACCTTCGAGGCATCGCGCGCGGTGTGAAACATGCTCTCGCCGAAGAAGGCGCGTCCCAGGCTCACGCCGTAGAGTCCGCCGACGAGGTCGTCGCCCTGCCAGGCCTCGACGCTGTGGCAATGGCCGAGCTCGAACAGGCCGCCATAGAGGTCGCGGATGCGCTTGTTGATCCAGGTGTCCTCGCGCCCGGCCTGCGGCGCGGCGCAGCCGGCAATCGTGGCCTTGAACGCGGTGTTGACGGTCACGCGAAACCCATCCGAGCGCACGGTGCGCGCGAGCCGCGAGGCCACGCGGAATCCGCCGAGCGGGATGACGCCGCGCAATTCCGGCTCGACCCAGAACAGGGTCGGATCGTCGGCGCTCTCGGCCATCGGAAAGATGCCGCAGGCATAGGCGCGCAGCAGCACGGCCGGCGTAATTTCAGACGAAGCGGAGTCGCGCGAAGTCATGGTGCGACAATAGCAGGATCGCAATGCGGTTGCGATGGGGGCGCGGGTCAGCTCGCGGCGGCGCTGTTGCTCTTGCCGGGCGCGACGGGCACGCGGGGGAACCTCAGCAAGATGCGGGTTCCGCTGTGGGCGGGATCGCGCTCGACCGAGGCGTCGAGCTTGGTGGCCATGGCCGCGACGATGCGCTGGCCCATGCCGGTGGAGCGCGGATCGGCCTTGACGTTGTCGCCGACGCCGTCATCGGCAATCGCCAGCAGCAGATTCTCGTCCTGCAGGGTCAGCTCGACATGGATCGGGCCGGCCCCGTCGGGATAGGCGTATTTCACCGCGTTCATCACTAGCTCGTTGACGATGATGCCGACGGCGACCGCGCGGTCCGGATCGATCTCGATCGGCTCGGCCTTCAGCGTCAGGCGCGACATCCGGTTACCTTCGGCCGAACGGCGCAGGTCCTCGAGCAGCGAGTCCAGGTACTGGTTCAGGACGACGCTCTTGAGGTCCTGCGAGGTGTAGAGGCGGCGGTGCACCTGCGCGACCGCGGCGACGCGGCCCATCGCGTTGGTCAGCGCGGCCTTGACCTCTTCCTGCCCGGCGGAGCTCGCCTGAAGATGCAGCAGCGAGGCGATGATCTGGAGCGAATTGCCGACGCGGTGATTGACCTCGCGCAGCAGCATCTCGCGCTCGGCGGCGAGCGCGGCATAGCGGTCGCGCGAGGCGTGGATCTCGGCTTCGGCCTCCTCGCGCGCATTCTGCAATTCGGCCTGGCGCAGCGCGCCCTCCGCCGCGACGTGAAGCAGGGGGATGAAGTCGCCCTTGACGTCCTTGACGAGGTAATCGGCCGCGCCCGCCTTCAGCGCGGTGACCGCGATGCTGGAATCCTGCGAGGCGGTGACGAACACCACGGGTGGGGCGCCCGGGATCGCCATGATCTGCTCCAGCGTCTCGAGGCCGTCGAGACCCGGCATGTACTGGTCGAGCGCAACGACGTCGATGCCGCTTTCGATGCTGTCCTGGGCGCCGGCGCGGCGGATGTGCTCGAGGCCTTCCTCGCCGCTCGCGGCATGAACGACCCTGTAGCCGCGCCGCGTCAGGCCGCGGTCGACCAGGCGCGCGAGCGCGTCGTCGTCGTCGATATACAGCAGTGTCGGCGTTCTCTGGTTCATGTGGCGGCGGGCGGGACCTGGATGACCGAGAAGAACAGCCCGAGTTGCCGGATGGCGTTGGCGAAATTCTCGTAGTTGACGGGTTTGGTGATGTAGACGTTGCAGCCGAGCTCGTAGCAGCGCTTGATCTCCTGGGAGTCGTCTGTGGTCGTGAGGACGACTACGGGCGATGCCTTGAGATGACTGTTTTCCTTGATCTGCTTCAAAATGTCGATCCCGCTCATGTCGGGCAGGTTGAGGTCGAGCAGGATCAGGAGGGCATTTCCCTTCTGGGAAAGCCCGCTGCCGTCGGCGCCGAACAGGTGTCTCATCGCGTCGGTGCCGTTGCCGAACGGGATGATCTCGTTGTTGACGCCGGAGCGACGGATGTTGCGCTCGATCAGCCGGGCGTGCCCCTCGTCGTCCTCGATCATGATGATGGTAACAGGCTGCGTCATCGATCTACGTTCCGGTTGCTGGCGTTCCAGGCGACGGGCAGCGTGATCGTGAATGTGCTGCCCGCGTTCAGTTCCGACGATACCGACATGGTGCCGCCGAGACGGCGCACAAGTGCACGCACATGTGCAAGACCTATGCCCTGTCCGGGCTTGTCCTGGGTTCCCGCGCGCCGGAACAGGTCGAAAATCCGCTGATGATCTTTTGGATCGATGCCGCGGCCGTTGTCGCTGATCTCGAAGATAGCGTAGCCGAGCTTGGTGCGCCCGCGAATTCTGATCTCTCCGGGCTCCCCGCTCTTGAGATATTTGATCGCGTTGTCGATCAGATTGGAGAATATCTGCTCCAGCGCAAGGCGGTCGCTGACGATATTCGGCAGGGGCGCGATGTGGATCTCGGCCTGCGCTTCCACCGCCTGATGCGCCAGTGTCGACACGATGGCCTCGACAAACTCGCGGATGTCGATCTTCTCCGGCTGGAATTCGCGCCGGCCCTCGCGGGTGAGGTTGAGGATCGCCGAGATCAGCCGGTCCATCTTGGCGATCGACGATTTGATGAAGCCGAGCGCCTCGGAGAAGTCCGCTGAAAGCTGCTGGTCGGGGCCTTCGAGCGCGATCTCGCCGGGGGCCAGGGGTGGCCCGTCGGCCGGGACGCGGGTAAGGCTGCCGATGCGGCGGAAAATGTCGCCGCCGAGTTCTTCGAGTTCGCTGGTGAAGCCCATGATGTTGACGAGCGGCGAGCGCAAATCGTGGCTGACGATATAGGCAAAGCGCTGGATTTCGTTGTTGGCTTCGCGCAGGTCTGCCGTACGCTCGTCGACGACGGTCTCCAGGTTGACGTTGGCATCGCGCAGGCGCATTTCGGCCTCGTCACGGGCGCGGGCCGAGCGCCGCACCAGCCAGATCGAGATCAGGGCCAGCACCACGACGAGGCCGGAGCCGATGCCGGTCATCGACGCGGCCAGCGTCTGGCTCTGGTCGGAGTTGGCGGTGCGAATCCGGAACAGTCGTTCCTCTTCGCGGGTCATCGCGTTGGCCAGGTTGCTGATCGTGGTTGTGGTGTTGCCGGCGGCGGCCTCGCGGATCAGCGCCGTGGCCTTGTCGGGTTGACCCTGCTTCACGAAATTCATCTCGCGCGAGAACTGGTCGAGCCGGGTCTCAATCGCCGCGCTCAGCTTCTCGATGCTGTCGCGTTGCGCCGGATTGTCGCCGATCTGCCGCGTGAGCTTGTCGAGCGCCGGAATGATCGCTGCGACGGCCTTCTCGTGATCCGACTGGAAATCCGGTCCCTGCGTCAGGAGAAAGCCGCGGGCGCTGCTCTCGGCGCGTCGGACTTCGAGCAGCAGGGTGTTGATCTGGTTCTCCACCTCGATGGTGTGGACGACCGATTTGCTGTCTTCCCGCGCCTTGTTGACGAGATAGACGGAGCCGGCGCTGATCACGGTCAGCACCAGAAGGCCCGCAGCGAACAGCAGGATCTGCCAAAATGCGCGCCGCCGCTGCGCCTCAGCGGTCACGACGGTCTCGCCCTGTTACGCCGGTGGAGTTCAAAACGCCCCCTTGGAACTGCCCAACCGTCCAGAACGCGATTGGGGCGAGAGGGTTCCACGGGGCGGGAAGACTATTTCGCAGCGGGTTCCGCCTTGCCGGCCAGGTACTGCTCCAGCCAGTGGATGTGGTAGTCGCCGTTGATGATGTCGTCTTCGCGCACCAGCGCGCGGAACAGCGGCAGCGTGGTCTCGATGCCTTCGACCACCATTTCGTCCAGCGCCCGGCGCAGCCGCATCAGGCATTCGGCGCGCGTCTTGCCGTGCACGATCAGCTTGCCGACGAGCGAGTCGTAATAAGGCGGGATCGTGTAGCCTTGGTAGACGGCGGAATCGATCCGGACGCCGAGGCCCCCGGGCGGATGATATTGCAGGATCCGGCCGGGCGAGGGGCGGAAGGTCACCGGATTTTCGGCGTTGATGCGGCATTCGATCGCGTGGCCGATGACCTGGACTTCCTCCTGCCTCGCCGGCAGCTCGCCGCCGGCGGCGATGCGGATCTGCTCCAGCACGAGGTCGATGTCGGTGATGCTCTCGGTGACGGGATGCTCGACCTGGATGCGGGTGTTCATCTCGATGAAGTAGAACTCGCCGTCCTCGAACAGGAACTCGATGGTGCCGACGCCGAGATATTTCATCTCGCGCATTGCTTTCGCGCAGGTCTCGCCGATCTTGGCGCGCGCGGCGGCGGAGAGGACGGGCGAGGGGCCTTCCTCCCAGACCTTCTGGTGGCGGCGCTGCAGCGAGCAATCGCGCTCGCCGAGATGGATTGCGCCGCCGCGGCCGTCGCCGAGGATCTGGATCTCGATATGGCGCGGCTTCTGGAGATATTTTTCGAGGTAGACGGACGCATCGCCGAAGGCGGATTTGGCCTCATTGGCCGCCGTCGACAGCGCCATCAGGAGGTCGGCCTCGCTGTGCGCGACCTTCATGCCGCGGCCACCGCCGCCCGCCGCCGCCTTCACCAGCACCGGGAAGCCGATCTTCCTGGCGATCCCCAGCGCATCGTCGTCGGGACCGACCGCGCCATCGGAGCCGGGCACCACGGGGATGCCGAGTTTCTTGGCGGTTTTCTTGGCCTCGATCTTGTCGCCCATCAGGCGGATATGCTCGGCCTTGGGGCCGATGAAATGCAGATTGTGCTCGGAGAGGATTTCCGCGAAGCGCGCGTTCTCTGACAGGAAGCCGTAGCCGGGATGCACGGCGTCCGCCCCGGTGATCTCGCAGGCCGCGAGCAGCGCGGGCACATTGAGATAGCTGTCCTTGGACGGCGGCGGTCCGATGCACACGCTCTCATCCGACAGGCGCACATGCATGGCGTCGGCGTCGGCGGTGGAGTGCACGGCGACGGTCGCGATCCCGAGCTCCTTGCAGGCCCTGAGGATGCGAAGGGCGATCTCGCCGCGATTGGCTATGAGGATCTTGTCGAACATGGTGTCCTTAAGGGACTGGCGCGCGAAATGCGACGGGGGCAGCTGAGCTGCCCTGGCCGTTACTCAATGATGACGAGCGGCTCACCGAACTCGACCGGCTGGCCGTCCTCGACCAGGATCTGCGTCACCGTGCCGGCGCGCAACGAGGGGATCTGGTTCATGGTCTTCATGGCTTCGATGATCAGCAGCGTCTGACCGACCGAGACCTTGCTGCCGACCTCGATGAACGGCTTGGCGCCGGGCTCCGGCGCCCAGTAGGCGGTGCCGACCATCGGCGAGGTGACGGCGCCGGGATGCTTCGACAGGTCGGCCGCCGCGGCAACAGCGGGCGCGGCCGTGGCCACCGGCAGGCCGGCGGCAGCGGCAGCGACCGGCATCGGCATGGTCGCGGCAACGCTGATGTTGCGGGCGACGCGCAGGCGCAGGCCCGCGCGCTCGATCTCGATCTCGGTGAGGCTGGTCTCATCGAGCAGCAGGGCGAGCTCGCGGACGAGCGCGGAATCCTCGCTGGAAAACTTTGCGGCTGCTTTGTCGTCTGGCTGGCGCGCCATGTTCTTGATCCGAATGTTCTGTGTGGGGAGGGAGCGTCAGGCTTTGGGCTTGAGGCCGAGCTTGGCGGCAAGGCCCTGGATGGCGAGGCGGTAGCCCTCGATGCCGAAACCGCAGAGCGAGGCGAAGGCCGCGCGCGCGGTGTAGGAGTGATGACGGAAGCTCTCGCGGGCGTGGATGTTGGTCACGTGCACTTCGACCGTCGGGATCTGCACAGCGAGCAGCGCATCGTGCAGGGCGATCGAGGTGTGCGAATAGCCGCCGGCATTGATGATGATGCCCTTCATCTTGCGCGCATGCGCTTCGTGGATGAAGTCGATCAACTCGCCCTCGCGGTTGGATTGACGGCAGTCGGCCTTGAGACCGAATGATGCCGCCGTCTCCCGGCACAGCGCCTCGACGTCGGCCAAGGTCGCGTGACCATACTTTTCGGGCTCGCGCGTCCCCAACATGTTGAGGTTCGGCCCGTTGAGAACGAGGATCGTGTCGGTTGCTGGTTCGGCCATTCCAATCCCGCAAGAGGTGTTTCGGCGTGGCGGGGTTATAGGTAACAAAGCGCCCTAGGGGAAGCCTTGAAGGACCTCCCAGAGGCCTTCAGGCACCTCATCCGGGGTGCAAAAACCTGTGCGGAAGCTACGGAAATTGCTTGTTAACCAGTCAAAAGCATGGCTGTCGGCCGAACGCAAAGGGGCGGGCATCGCTGCCCGCCCCTGAGGTTGCCGTCATCCGGCCTTAGACGTCGAGGATCGCGACGATCTCATAGGTATTCGGATCGATGATCACGATCTGCTCGCGGACCAGCACGTAGCGGTAGCTGCGCCACTCCGGATAGATCGACACGACGCGGGACGGCAGGGCATGCAGCTCGATACCCTCGCGCGGCACGCGGGTGCCGACCGCGATCGAGAAGTTCACGTTGGTCACGGGGGCCACGCGCTCCTCGCGGATCACGGACGTGATCTGGGTCCGCTGCTCGGTCGAGAGCTTGGCGGCAGCGCCGGCCTGGCCGACCGTCGTCGAGGACGAGGTCGAGCTCTTGCCCTCGGCCTTCATGTCGGTCGAGGTGCCCGAGCCTGGGCGGTTCTCGGCATTGCTCTTGGTGGACGTGCCGGCCTTGTTGTCCTCAGCCTTCATGTCCTTGTGGTCCTTGGCGCCGGACTTGGTCGTATCCTGGCTCATGCTCTTGGACTTGTCCTGCTGCGACTTGTCCATCTGACCCTGCGCGCGTTCGTCGGTACGCTGGCCCTTGGTCGCGCCGGCCTTGTCCTCGGCGGCGTTCTTGTGCATCGCGCCGCCCGGGCGCTCGTCCTTCATCGCGCCGGGCGACTTGTCTTCCGCGGCCGCACCCGGCTTCGAGGCGCTGGCGCCGCCAGCCTGACCGACGGTGCCCTTTTCCTTCGTCACGGAGTCCTTGCCCGTGGCGCCGCGCTCGGCCGCACCGCCCGACGGCTGTGTTTGCTGCGCGGGCTGCGCGCCGGCGCCGCCGCTCTCGCGGTTCATGGTGCCCTGTGCGTTCGCCAGTCCGGTGCCGGCGACGAGTGCAAGCGCGGCAACAGAGATCATAAAGCGGTTCAACATTTAGATTCTCCTCACGTGTTTATTTGCGTCATTGCCCGCGCCAACAACGAAAGGAGATATCGGTTGTTCCGGAACATCGGCGGTTCCGCGGCATTTGTTTGTTGAACGCCGGATGAATGATTGTGCCGGATCGCGCCATTGTTTGGCGCAGCAAAAAGGCCGGCTTTTCAGCCGGCCTCGTTGCGTGCGTGAGTTGTGAAGCGCGTGATCAGCAGGTTGCCTTGCCGCAGCGGGCAACGCCGATCTTCTCCTTGAGGCCTTCGAGACCGATGGCGCCAATCACGATCTGCTTGCCGATCACGTAGCTCGGCGTGCCGTTCATGCCCATCGCCTCGGCGAGCTTGAAGTTCTCCTCGATGGTGGCGCGCACCTCGGGGCTGGCGAGATCCTTCTCGATTTTCGCGGTGTCGAGTCCGGCCTCCTTGGCCGCCTGCAGCGCGCGTGCCTTGTCGGCCGCGCCGCGGCCGCCGAGCAGCTTCTGGTGGAAGTCGAGATATTTCTTGCCGGTGGGATCCTGCATGCGCACGGCGACGGCGACCTGGGCGGCCTCGACGGAGCCCTGGCTCAGCACGGGAAACTCCTTCAGTACGACCTTCAGCTTCGGATCGCTCTTCATGAGATCGAGCATGTCGCCCATCGCGCGTTTGCAGTAGCCGCAATTGTAGTCGAAGAACTCGACGAAGGTGACGTCGCCCTCCTTGTTGCCGAGCACGACCTGGCGCGGCGAGTTGAAGATCGCGTCCGCGTTCTGCGCGATGCTGGCCTCGTGCTTCTGGGTTTCCGCCGCGGCCTGGCGCTTGCTGAGCTCGGTCATCGCCTCCTCGAGCACCTCGGGATGGGTGACGAGGTAGTTCTTGATGATCGCCTCGATGTCGGTGCGCTGGGCATCGGAGAAGCTGTCGGCCGACGCGGGCGCGGCTGCGCCGAACATGGCGAGCGCAAACAGCGCGGGAGCAAGCAGACGCAGCGAAGGCATAGGCAAATCCTCTTATCCAAAGCAGGTTTCGGAAAACGTCCCGGCGGGCTCAAGGCTCGGTGTCGTGACGTCGTGGTGTCTGGCGTCGTTCTGGCTAGTTGCGCGGCGGCTTGGCTGCCACGATGTCGTCGGCCTTGACCCATCCGGGCGTGCCGACGGCGAAACGGGTTTTCGCGCGCGTGGCGAGCTCGCGGGCGGTCTTGTTGTCGCCGCGCAAGTAGGCGGCCTGCGCCGACGCGAGATCCGCCTCGGCATAATCTCCCTTCCGGCCATAGGCCATCGCGAGCTGGGTATAGCCGAGCGGCGCCTCGGGCTCCCGCGCCACCGCGGCGCGGAGAATCCGAACGGCATCGTCGGTGTAGGCCTTATTATCGGTTCCAACCAGAGCCTGCCCAAGTAACATCTCGATGAGGGGCGAGTTGCTCGATAGCGCGACGGCCTTGCGCAGGGCAGGGATCGCCTCGGCCGGCTTGCCGCTCTCGAGCAGGGCCTGGCCGCGCACCTCGTAGAAGTACGGGTTGTTCGGCTGGACCTGGATCAGTGCGTCGATCTGGGCGAGCGCGCTGCGCAGATCGCCGTGCAGATAGGTGCTGATGGCGCGGGCATAGCGTGCCGGCAAGCTGTCGTTGGTCTGGGGATAGCGACGGTACACCGTCTCCGGCCGCTCCATGAAGGCGGAGATCTTGGCGCGCACCATATCGTGGCGGAGCTGGAGTGCGGGATCGTCCTTCTTGTCCCAATAGGGGCTGGAGCTGGCGAACTCCTGGAGCGAGGCGACGCGTTCGGCGGGCATCGGGTGCGACTGGAGATAGGGATCGGCGCCGCGCGCTGCGAACAGGCTCTCGCTGGTGAAGCGCTTGAACGTCTCGTACATGCCCTTCGGCGACTGCTGGGTCGCGGTCAGGAATTTCACGCCGGCGCGGTCGGCGTTCTCCTCCTGCTGGCGCTGATAGGACAACAGCGTGCGGCGGATCATCTCCTGCGGTCCGGCGATCGCGGCCGCGCCGGCATTGGCGAGGCCGTTGTTGCCGGCGTTGCCGCCGCGGGCGCTGCCTGCGGCGATCGCGCCGGCGCCGAGCAGCATCGCGATGATCATCTGGGTCTGGGCGCTGGCGAGCTGCTCGCGCAGCTTGGACAGATGGCCGCCGGCCAGATGCCCGGTCTCGTGCGCGAGCACGCCGATGATCTGGTTCGGCGTTTCCGATTGGAGGATCGCGCCGTAATTGACGAAGATGCGGCGGCCGTCCGCGACGAACGCGTTGAACGAGCCGTCGTTGATGATCACCATCTGGATGTTCTGCTTCTCCAGACCGGCGGCGCGCAGGATCGGGCGGGTATATTCGCGCAGCAACTGCTCGGTCTCGGTGTCGCGCAGGACCGGCGGGCCCTTCTGCTGTGCCTGCGCCGCCGGGAGCGGCAGCAAAGCGATCGCCGCGGCGGTGACGACGGCGGTGAGGGCGGAGGCCTTTTTGCGCAATGCGATCTGGAGCAACATCAAGCGGTCTTGGTCAAGCGGTCTTGGCAAGAGATCTTGGCAAGCAGTTTCGTGATTGGTTTTGGCGATTGGCGGCGGACCGGATACGCGATATGGCCTATGAGCCTTACCCCTTATGAGCCGTACAATGCGGCCAGTCTGGGGCGCAAGCGCCCCGTTTCCCGGACCGGACGGGCCGGTCCGCCAGCGAAATAGCAGAAATCGATGCACGATGCGACATTGAGGAACCGGTTGGGGCAGTGGCTCGAGCCCTCCCGCCGTAGCGATGTTCCCCCGTTCATGGTCATGGACGTGATGGCCGCGGCGGCCCGAATCGAGGCCGCCGGGGGCCATGTCATCCATATGGAGGTCGGCCAGCCCGCGGCCGGCGCGCCGAAGACCGCGATTGCGGCCGCTCACGCGGCGCTCGAGGCGGGACGGATCGATTATACCTCCGCGCTCGGCATCCCCAGCCTGCGCGAGCGCATCGCGCGGCACTATCGCGATGCCCATGGCTGTGACGTCAGCGCCGAGCGGATCGTGGTGACGACGGGCTCCTCGGGCGGCTTCATCCTCGCCTTCCTGTCGATGTTCGAGCCTGGCGACCGCGTCGCCGTGACGGTGCCGGGCTATCCGCCGTACCGCCACATCCTCACCGCGCTCGGCTGCGAGCCGGTGCTGATCGAGACCACGAACGAGACGCGTCACGCGCTCACCGGCGAGGCGCTGCTTGCCGCCCATCGCAAGGCGCCGCTGAAGGGTGTGCTGGTCGGCAGCCCCGCCAATCCGACGGGAACGATGATGTCCCGCGAGGCGCTGTCCGGCCTGATCGCGGCGGCCGAAGACGCCAAGATCCGCTTCATCTCGGACGAGATCTATCACGGGCTCGACTATGCGTTTCCGGCGGTGACGGCGGCGGCGCTGTCGGACCACGCACTCGTGATCAACTCGTTCTCGAAGTATTTTTGCATGACGGGCTGGCGCGTCGGCTGGATGGTCGTGCCGGAGATCCTGGTGCGGCCGATCGAGCGGCTGCAGCAGAACCTGTCGATTTCGGTGCCGTCGCTGTCGCAGATCGCGGCCGAGGCCGCCTTCGACGGCGCGGCCGAAATGGAGGAGATCAAGCACGGCTATCAGGAAAACCGGCGCATCCTGATCGAGGGATTGCCCAAGGCCGGCCTCACCAGGTTCCTGCCGGCCGACGGCGCCTTCTATCTCTATGCCGATGTCTCGGACTTCACCTCCGACAGTTTCGAGTTCGCCAAGCAGATGCTGGAACAGGCCCATGTCGCGGCAACGCCGGGCCTCGATTTCGATCCCATCCATGGCCGCTCGTTCATCCGGTTCTCTTATGCGCGTTCGGCGGCGGAGATGCGGGAGGCAGTTGACCGGATCGCTCACTGGCTTAAATAGCCGCCAGTTTTCGCCCACCTCCGGAGTTCATCTTGACTGACCGATCCGTCCCGTCCGCTGCTGCACCGCATTCTCCTCTCGCCGCATTGATGTGGCCAACCCGGCCGGGTGAAACCGTGGGTGCACTGCGCGCCTTCGTACTGGTCGCACTCGGCACGGCGCTGCTGGCGCTGTCGGCCAAGGTGAACCTGCCGCTGCCTTACGTGCCCATGACATTGCAGACGCTGGTGGTGCTGATGATCGGTGCCGCCTATGGCTGGCGCCTTGGCAGCGCAACCATGATCGCCTACCTCGCCGAGGGCGCGCTAGGCCTGCCGGTATTCGCAGGTCCCGTGGGTGGAATTGCGCCGCTGGTCGGCCCGACCGCCGGCTATCTGTTCGGCTTCATCGCTGCGGCCTTCGTGACCGGCTGGCTCGCCGAGCGCGGCTGGGATCGCAGCGTGGTGCTGCTGTTTGCCGCGATGGCCGTCGGCCATATCGTCATTCTGGCCGCCGGGTTCGGCTGGCTGGCCTTTGGCCTCGGCCTTGGCGCGTCCAAGGCCTGGCAGGTCGGCCTGGCGCCGTTCATCGCGGCCTCGCTGGTCAAGAACGCGCTGGGCGCGACGCTGATGCCGGCGGCTCGCCGGATTGTCGATCGCCGCGGGTAAAGCGCGCAAGTACGAGCAGTTCCAATTGACAGGGCCGGCCAAGTTGATCTTGGCTGGCCCGGCGTTTCGAGGGGGAGTGAAACAATGACAACGACAACGATGGCGGGGACGCCGGTCGCGCCGGCCGCTGCCAAGCCGTGGTACAAGGTTCTTTACGTCCAAGTGCTGATCGCCATCGTGCTCGGCGCCATCGTCGGCTGGCTCTGGCCGACGGTTGCCACCAACGACTGGATCAAGGCGCTCGGCGACGGCTTCATCAAGCTGATCAAGATGGTGATCGCCCCGATCATCTTCTGCACCGTTGTCTCGGGCATCGCCCACATCCAGGACGCCAAGAAGGTCGGACGCATCGGCGTCAAGGCGCTGGTCTATTTCGAGGTCGTCTCGACCTTCGCCCTGGTGATCGGACTCATTATCGGCAACCTGGTGAGGCCGGGCGCGGGCTTCGGCAATGCGGCGGCAAACGAGGCGGCCGTTGCGACCTACGCCAAGCAGGCAGCCGGCCAGAAGTCCGTCGACTTCGTGCTGCACATCATTCCGGACACCGTGGTCGGCGCCTTTGCCCAAGGCGAGATCCTCCAGGTGCTGCTGTTCTCGGTGCTGTTCGGCTTCGCGATCATGAGCCTCGGTGAGCGCGGCCACACGATCCGCTCGTTCATCGACGATGCCGCGCACGCGGTGTTCGGCGTCATCTCCATCGTGATGCGCGCGGCGCCGATCGGTGCGTTCGGCGCGATGGCCTACACCATCGGCAAGTTCGGCACCGGTGCGATCCTCAATTTGATCGGGCTGATCGCGACCTTCTACGTCACGGCCGCGCTGTTCGTGTTCGTCGTGCTCGGCATCATCGCGCGCCTGGCCGGCTTCTCGATCTTCAAGTTCCTGGCCTACATCAAGGACGAGCTCCTGATCGTGCTCGGCACCTCGTCGTCGGAAAGCGCGCTGCCATCCTTGATGGAGAAGCTGGAACGGCTCGGCTGCTCCAAGTCGGTGGTCGGCCTCGTGGTGCCCACGGGCTACTCGTTCAATCTGGACGGTACCAACATCTACATGACGCTGGCGACGCTGTTCATCGCGCAGGCACTCGGTTTCGATCTCTCCTTCGGTCAGCAGCTCACGATCCTGGTCGTGGCGATGCTGACGTCGAAGGGCGCCTCCGGCATCACCGGCGCGGGCTTCATCACGCTGGCCGCGACGCTTGCCGTGGTCGACCCGCGCCTCGTGCCGGGCATGGCGATCGTGCTCGGCATCGACAAGTTCATGAGCGAATGC
The DNA here is from genome assembly GCF_042257955.1 of Bradyrhizobium sp. B025. Classification (NCBI taxonomy): domain Bacteria; kingdom Pseudomonadati; phylum Pseudomonadota; class Alphaproteobacteria; order Hyphomicrobiales; family Nitrobacteraceae; genus Bradyrhizobium; species Bradyrhizobium sp. B025. The sequence continues at coordinate 4,068,613 of NZ_CP170150.1, forward strand.
CGCGCGCTGACCAATCTCTGCGGCAACGGCGTGGCCTGCGTGATCGTCGCCTGGTGGGAGGGTGAGCTCGACCGCGACAAGCTCAACGCGGGGCTGAGCCGGCAGATCGATCCGACCGACATGGAAACGGCGATCACGACGGACTGATCCGCAGGCTGCCGACGGCGGCGCTGAGCGCCGTCAGGCCTGGAAATAATAGGGCTGGTCGAGATCCTCGATCAGCCCTTTTTCTTGCGGCGCCCAGCCGAGCAGGGCGCGCGTCTTCGCGCTCGAGGCCGGAACGTCGATGGCGGCAAATCGCGCGAACCAGCCGAAATGCTGCTCGGCTTCATCAGTGGATTTCGAGACCACGGGCACGCCGAGCCGTTTGCCGATCACCTCCGCGATCACCTTGAACGGCACGCCGTCCTCGGCGATCGCGTGATAGCGGCGAGCGGATGCACCGTGCTCCAGCGCGAGCCGATAGACGCGTGCGGCGTCGACGCGATGGGCGGCTGGCCAACGGTTCATGCCGTCGCCGATATAGGCTGCGACTCCTTTCTCGCGGGCGATCGCGATCAGGTGCGGCACAAAACCGTGATCACCCTCGCCATGGGTCGTGGGCGGCAACCGCACGATGCCGGCGCGGACGCCGCGTTCCCTGAGATCCTCGGCGGTCGCTTCCGAGACGCGCGGAAAGTGGCGGGCCGCCGCATCGTCCTCGGTCGCGAGCCGCCCGGGCGCAAGCAATGCCACGCCCGACGTGACGATGAGCGGACGCTCGGAGCCCTTCAGCGCCTCGCCGAGCGCGAGGATCGCGCGGCGGTCGAGCTCGCAATTGTCTGCGAATTTCGAGAAGTCGTGGTTGAAGGCGAGGTGGAGCACGCCATCGGAGGCGGCCGCACCGCTGCGCAGGGAGGTGTGGTCCTCCAGCGAGCCGCGATGGACCTCGGCTCCCAATGCGGTGACGGCGGCCGCTCCTTCATCCGTCCGGGCAAGACCGGTGACGCTGTGGCCGGCGGCGATCAGGTCCCGAACGACGGCGGAGCCGACGAAGCCGGTGGCGCCAGTGACGAATACACGCATGAGCAGTCTCCAGGGATCGGAAGAGGGTTGGTGGAGAGGACCATCTACGCTAGGATTATCCGGGTAAAGTAGTGACCTTATCGGGGTATAATAGCTAACAGGATGAGCGAAACCGCTTCGGCCGAAAACCTGCTCGGGGCCTATCTGAAGGATCGCCGCACTCGGCTGGATGCGGCCGCGTTCGGCCTCAGCGGCAGCCGCAGGCGCACGCCCGGGCTGCGGCGTGAGGAGGTGGCGCAGCGCGCCAATATCAGTCCGACCTGGTACACTTGGCTGGAGCAGGGTCGGGGCGGGGCCCCATCGGCCGACGTGCTCGACCGCATCTCCCGCGCCCTGATGCTGACTGATGTCGAGCGCGAGCATCTGTTCCTGATCGGCCTCGGCCGCCCGCCCGAGGTGCGCTACCAGGCGAGCGAAGGCGTCTCACCGCGGCTGCAGCGCGTGCTGGATGCACTCGCATTCAGCCCGGCGCTGGTGCGGACCGCGACCTGGGATGTCGTCGCCTGGAATCGCGCCGCGACCGCCGTGCTGACGGACTATGGCGCGATCCCGCCGGGACAGCGCAATATCCTGCGCTTCATCTTCTGCGATCCGCGCGTGCGTGCCGCGCAGTACGATTGGGACAGTGTGGCCCGCTTCGTGGTGGCGGCGTTTCGGGCGGACGCCGCCCGCGCGGGCGCGGTCTCGCATGTCGCCGATTTCGTCGACGAGCTCTGCCGCACCAGTCCCGAGTTCGCGGCGCTCTGGCGCGACAACGACGTGCGCCATCATGGCGATGGCACCAAGCGGCTGCGGCATCCCGTTCACGGCACCATGTCGTTCGAATATTCGAGCTTCAATGTCGAGGGCCGCTCCGATCTCAGCATGATCGTCTACAATCCGGCGACGCCTGAGGATGCCGACCGCATCAGGACGCTGCTGGCCGAGCGCGCCGACTGATGGAATTGCCGCCTCGCGCGTTGCATCTGGCCGCTGCCGCGCATCTCAGTCGCGCTCGCCCTGCGCGCCGCGACGCCGGCAGCTAGAACCGCTCCGGCCGGTACGGCGTCGGATCGATTGCCGGCGTCTCGCCGCTCATCATCTCGGCGAGCAGGCGCCCGGTCGCAGGGCCCAGCGTAAAGCCCTGGTGGCCGTGGCCGAAATTCATCCAGAGGCCGGGGTGAAGCGGGGCGCGGCCGAGCACCGGCAGCATGTCGGGCGTGCAGGGGCGGGTGCCGAACCACGGATCGGGCTCGACGCGTTTGCCGAGGTCGATCAGCTCCCGCGCAGAGGCTTCGGCGCTGGCGAGCTGCACCGGCGTTGCAAGCGCGTCGGGGCTCGTGAGCTCCGCGCCCGTGGTGATGCGGATGCCCTTGGCCATCGGCCCCATGGCGTAGCCACCGGCCTTGTCGATCAGCGGCAGGTCGAGCGAAGCGCCGCCGCTGTAGTGCATGTGGTAGCCGCGCTTGCGCACCAGCGGAATGCGATAGCCGAATTTGTACAACAGATCGGGCGACCACGGCCCGAGTGTCACGACGGCCGTCGCGGCATCGATGCGTCCCTGATCGGTATTGACCGACCAGCCGGCTGCAGTCTGCTGCAGCGACTGCGCATCACCGAGCACGATCCTGCCGCCGAGACGCTCGAACAGCTCGGCATAGGCTGTGACCAGCGCGCCGGGATCGGACACGGTCCAGGTGTCGAGCCAATGGATCGCGCCCGGAAGATCGTCGCGCAGGACCGGCTCGGCCTTGGCGAGCTCGCTGCCCGAGAGCACACGAAAGTTCACGCCGAACTCGTGCTGGTCTTCTTCGGCTGCCTTGATCGAGAGATCCAATGCAGCGGCGTCGCGATACAGCGCCCGGTAGCCGGCGCGGCGAATGAGATTGTCGGCGTGGGCCTCGCGAATGAGAATGTCGTGCTCTGCCGTCGCATAGGCGATCAGCCTGGCCCAGGCGTCGATCGCCTCACGATGCCGCTTCGGCGCCGAATGCCACCAGTAGCGGAGCAGGGGCTCGATATGGAGATGCAGCGACGACAGGCTGTAGCGCACGTCGTTGGTGCGGCCGGTCGCGATCTTCAGGAGCGAGGCGAGGTCGCGCGGCATCGGATAGGGGCGGACGGCTTCCGCCTGGATCATCCCGGCATTGCCGTAGCTGGTCTCGCGGCCCGGCTCCCTGCGGTCGACGAGCGTGACGGTCCAGCCGCGCTGCCGCAGGTGCAGCGCCGCGCTCACGCCGATCATGCCGCCGCCGAGAACGATCGCGCTTTGCATGGGCAGAATGCTCCTGTCAGGCCGGTTGTGGTACGAGCTTCGGCTGCGTGCTGATGGTTGCCGCGACCACGACCGACAACGCCGTCATCGCCACCAGGAAGCCGAAGGCGGCATCGAACGATCCGGTTCCGGTCACGATGAAGCCGATCGCGACGGGGGCGACGAAGCCCGCGCTCTGGCCGCCGAGATTGACCATGCCGACGCCCGATCCGATCTGGTCGTCGCGGAGCAGTTTGGTCGGAAGCGCAATCACCGAGGCCAGCACGAAGGATTTGAAGAAGTAGACCAGCGACTGGAACGCGATCAGCATCGTGATCGTCTCCGACTTGTACATGGCGTAGAGGAAGATGCCGGTCAATGCGGAGCTGCCGATCAGCAGGTATTTTTCGCGCTCGGAGAAGAACGTCGTCATCACCCAGCCGCCCATCGCGGTCGCGATCGTCGCCATCACGAACGGGATCGGCGCCAGGACGCCGACGGTCTTGAGGTCGAGCCCGCGCTGTTGGAGCAGGTAGAGCGGCATCCAGGAATCCAGGCCCTTGTTGACGCAGCTGAGACCAAACCACACCACCATCAACTGCCACAGCAACGGCTTCTTCATGAGCTCGCGCATCGGCGCGCGGCTTTCGGCCTTCACTGGCGCGCCTGCATCAGCCTTGCCCGGGCGTCCCAGATAGGGGACGAAGACGAAATAAACTACCGCGAAGACGATGCCCGCGATGCCGATGGCGTTGAAGGCATGGCGCCAGCCGAGCCAGAGGATCAGCGGCGCCATGATCAGCGGCGCGACCATGCTGCCGGCGTAGTTGGACGACAGCAGCAGTCCCGACATCTTCGGCCGGCTATCCTTCTTGAACACTTCCGCGACGGCGCGGATGCTCGCCGGCGGAAAGCCGCCCTCGGCGATGCCGAAGATGAAGCGGATCGCGATCAGCGAGGTCAGCGACCAGGCAAGGCTCGTGAACGCCGTGAACAGCGACCACATCACGATGGTGACGATCACCACATATTTCGAGCCGAAGCGGTCGGAGAGCCATCCGCCCGGCACCTGCATCGCGGCATAACCGAGGAAGAATGCGCTGATGACGATGCCGAGATCGGCGGCCTGCAGATTGAAGTCCTTGCCGATCTGCGCCAGCGCCAGCGAGATCGCCGCGCGGTCGATGTAGGAGATGCAGTAGGCGATGTAGAGCAGGACGAAGGCAATGACGCTGGTTTTCCTCGGCAGTTCCGTCATGCTCGTCTCCGTTGCGCCGGCGGTGCATCCAGGGCTGGTGTCGGGTTATTCCCAGGTGAGGAAACCGGGCGCGGCCGACAGCGGCGGCGCTGCGGCGAGCCGCGCCAGGTCGGGCACCGGCCGGCACAATTGCGCATCGCCCGCGAACGCGGCCTCGATGCTCGCGGCGACCGAAAGCACGATGGCGTCGCCGCCGCGCGGGCCGACGATCTGGAGACCGAACGGCAGGCCGGCTTCATCGAGGCCGAGCGGAATGCTGATCGCGGGGTGGCCGGGAAGCGTCACGGCGTAAGCGAGCGCGAGCCAGTGGAAATAGGATTTGGTCGGCACGCCGTCGATCTCGGCGGGATAGAGCTCCGACCAGGGGCGCGGGCTCAGCGTAATGGTCGGACTGATCAGCACATCGCAAGTTTCAAAGAAGGTCTGGTAGGCGCGATAGATCCGCGTCTGCGTCGTGGCGGCGCGCCCATGATCCTCGAGCGTGTAGCTCAGGCCTTCCTCGACATTGGCGCGGACATTCGGGCCGAGCATCTCGGGGCGCTCTTTGTAGTTCTTGCCGTGCATCGCCAGAAACAGGCCGGCGCGCAGAACCGCGAACGCGTCGTCGGCGCCGGAGCAATCCGGCGTCGCCTCGCGGCAGTCGGCGAACAGCGGCGCAAGCCTCGCCACACGATCGCGGAATACGCGACGGATGGCCTGCTCGGTCGGGGCGAAGCCAAAGTCCTCCGTGAAGGCGAGGCGCAGCTTGCCAAGGTCCGCGGGACGCGGTGCGGCCCAGCGTTCGGCGCGACTGCGCACCGGCTCGCCGGGCAGCGTATAGGCCAGGGGATCGCGGACATCGTCGCTCGCCATCACCGACAGCATCAGCGCGGTGTCGGCGACATTGCGCGCCATCGGTCCGTCGGTCGACAGGTTCGACCAGCCGAAGGCGCGCTTCTCGCTGGCCACGAGACCGTAGGACGGGCGCATGCCGACGATGCCGGAGAAGCCGGCCGGATTGCGCAAGGAGCCGCCGGTGTCCGAGCCCGAGGCGAGCGGCGCCATGCCACAGGCGAGCGCCACCGCCGAGCCACCGGAGGAGCCGGCTGCCGAGCGCATGGGATCGAAGGGATTGCCGGTTGCGCCGAACACCGGATTGCGGGTGTTGCCGCCGGCCGCCCATTCCGGCGTGTTGGTCTTGCCGAAGATGATGGCGCCGGCTGCGCGCAGCCGCGCGACCGAGCCCTGGTCGGCGACCGGTACATTGTCGCGCAACAGGGGGCTGCCATAGGTGGAGCGCAGCCCGGCAGTGTCCTGGGTGTCCTTGATCAGCACCGGAAGGCCGTGCAGTGCGCCGCGATCCTCGCCGCGCAGGATGGCGGCTTCGGCCTTTTTCGCGGCGGTACGTGCGCCCGGCTCGTCCAGCGTCACGACGGCATTCACGGCAGGATTGATGGTGGCGATGCGCGACAGGCAGGCCTCCAGCAGCTCGACGGGCGAGATCGCCCGCGCGGCCAGCAGGCGGCGCAGCTCAACGGCGCTGGAATCGCAAAGTCCGGACAATGCCAATCCCCTTTCAAATTATGAAAACAATTTAGCATATCGGAAAGTGAAGGCGACGCACCAATAATCGTCAAAGCGGGGCATTTCGTGCCAAAATGCTGGCGCTGCTGCCCAACGGGTCGTCAAATGGGCCCCTCAAGGGGCGTCTTGGCCGAAAAGATTAGACGGATAGGCCAACAATATTTCCATCGCCGTGGTAGGATTGCTGCATGAGCGAGATAACGACGCCCGAAGGTGCCAATTCCCAGCTCGGCCAATGCCTCAAGGCGGCCCGTCAGGCTCGTGGCCTGACGCTCAAGCAGGTCGCGGAGCGCACCGGCATGGCGCTGTCGACCCTGTCCAAGGTCGAGAACGGCCTGATGTCGCTGACCTACGACAAGCTGCTCCAGCTCACCTCCGGCCTGAAGATGGAGATCGCCGAGCTGTTCAATCCAGCCGTCGCGGCGCCTGTGCAGGGCCGGCCGGTCACCGCGCGGCGGAGCATCAGCCGGGCCGGGCAGGGGCAGGTGATCACCACGAAATTCTACACCTACACCTATCAATGCACCGATCTGATCGGCAAACGCATGGTGCCGATCGTGGCCGAGGTTCGCGCGCGCTCGCTGGAGGAGTTCGGCCCGCTGTTGCGCCATGGCGGCGAGGAGTATTTCCTGGTGACGAGCGGACGCGTCGCCGTCCACACCGAGTTTTACGCGCCTGAGATCCTCGGTGAGGGCGACGGCATCTATCTCGACAGCACCATGGGCCACGCCTACCTCAACGCCGGCGAGGCAGCTTCCGCAAAAGGCGTTTGCCTCTGCACCAGCGAGGCGCCCGATCTCTACGACCAGCTCCGCCAGATCGCCTCGCGCGATGTGGCGCCGCTCGGTAATGACGAGCTGCCCCCATAGCGGATTGGCTAGCGGTGCAACGAAAAACGCCCGGCTTGGCCGGGCGTTTTTTATTCTATGTCCGACTTTATTCGCCGCCGCCGAAACGGCGGGACCACCAGCCGGCGCGGCGTGGGGCGGCCGGCGTTTCGCTTGCCGCTTCCGGTGCGGGCGCAGGTGCCGGCGCGGGCGGCGCGACCGGCTCGCTCGCCTGCGCAACAGGCGCTGCGGGCTCGCTTGGGCTGCTCGACAGGAAGCTCACCTTTTCCCGGACGGTGGAGCGCCGCCGCGCGGCCTTCTCGTCAGCGGGCTCTTCTTCCGCCGTTACGACAGCAGGAGCTGGCTCCGGCTGAGCCGGCACCTCGGCCTGCACTTCGGCACGCGGCTCAGGCGGCGCGATTTGCGGCTCGGCGGTGTGCTCGGCCTGCGCGATCGAAGGCGCAGCCTCGCCGCCAAAGCCGTCGAAATCGGCCACCGCTTCGGTAGCTTCCGATGGTGATTGGGTGCCGAGCTCGTCGCCGATGGAGCCGGCAAGACCTTCCTCGCTGCCCCCACGCCGACGGCGTCCGCCTCTGCGACCACGCCGGCGTCGGCGCTCACCGCCGCCCTGCTGCTCGCCACGGGCTGCCTGTTCCTCGCCTTCCTCGCCGTCCTGCTCGGACTCGGCGTCTTCTTCGGACTCGCCAGCGACCATTGCCGGCTCGGGAAGCGTGGGCGCGCTATCCTCGCGCAACTCGCCGTCGCGCTGGCCACCGCGGCCGCGCCGACGACGGCGGCGCTTGCGGCGCTGACCGTCCTGCTCGGGGGCCGCCTCGCCGGCAGCCTGCTCTTCAGTGAGACCTTCGGTCTCCTCGGACTCGATCTCGGATTCCAGCTCCGGATCGAACTCCTCGTCGTCATAGGCCTCTTCAACCACCGGGGGCGGGCTTGCCGCGGCCTGCGCCGCGAGCAGCGCCTTGGCGGCTTCGAGCGTATGCACCTGCTCGCCGCGATCGATGAGGTAGGCCTGCGGTCCGCTGACGCTCGGGTCGGCGATGACCGCCAGGGTGACCTTGAAGCCGTTTTCGAGGTCGCGCAGATGGCCGCGCTTGTGGTTCAGCACGTAGAGCGCGACGTCGGTGCGGGTACGGACCACGAGATTGTGGGTCGCGCCCTTCATCAGGATCTCTTCGAGGCCGCGCAGCAGCTGGAGCGCAACCGAGGACACCGAGCGGACATGGCCGGTGCCGCCGCAATGCGGGCAGGGATCGGTCGAGGATTCCAGCACGCTGGCACGAATGCGCTGGCGCGACATCTCGAGCAGGCCGAAATGCGAGATGCGTCCGACCTGGATGCGTGCGCGGTCCTGCCTGAGGCAATCGGACAGCTTGCGCTCGACCGCCCGGTTGTTGCGCTTCTCGTCCATGTCGATGAAGTCGATGACGATCAGGCCGGCGAGGTCGCGCAGGCGGAGCTGGCGGGCGACCTCTTCGGCCGCTTCCAGATTGGTCTTGAGCGCGGTGTCCTCGATATGGTGCTCGCGCGTCGATCGCCCGGAGTTGACGTCGATCGAGACCAGCGCCTCGGTCTGGTTGATCACGATGTAGCCGCCGGAGCGCAGCTGCACGGTCGGCGAGAACATCGCGTCCAACTGGCTTTCGACGCCCATGCGCGAGAATAGCGGCTGGCCGTCGCGATACTGCTTCACCGCGCTGACGTTGGCGGGCATCAGCATCTTCATGAAGTCGCGCGCTTCGCGGTAGCCGGATTCGCCGGCAACCGAGATCTCGTCGATCTCCTTGTTGTAGAGGTCGCGCAGCGAGCGCTTGATCAGCGAGCCTTCCTCATAGACGAGGGTCGGGGCCTGCGACTTCAGCGTCAGGTCGCGCACCGTCTCCCACATCCGGATCAGGTATTCGAAGTCGCGCTTGATCTCGGGCTTGGTGCGGGCGGCGCCGGCTGTGCGCAGGATGATGCCCATGCCCTCGGGCACGTCGAGATCCTGCACCACTTCCTTCAGACGCGAGCGGTCCTGGGCGCTGGTGATCTTGCGGCTGATGCCGCCGCCGCGCGCGGTGTTCGGCATCAGCACGGCGTAGCGGCCGGCGAGCGACAGATAGGTCGTCAGCGCCGCGCCCTTGTTGCCGCGCTCTTCCTTGACGACCTGCACCAGCATCACCTGGCGGCGCTTGATGACTTCCTGGATCTTGTACTGGCGGCGCGGACGGAAGGTGCGCTCCGGCACTTCCTCCATCACGTCGTCGCCGCCGACGGATTCGACGACTTCCTCTTCGGCTTCCTCGCCGTCGTCATCCTCGTCGTCGTCGTCCTCGGCCGCCGCGTCAGCGTCGTGATGCGGAGCTTCGGTGCTTTCGCCGGCAGCGTACACGGCATCAGCCGGTTCAGCGGCGGCGGTTACGGCTTCGGCCAGAGCCTCTGCGTGCGCTTCGGAGGTCGCCTCCTGCGGTTCGGCAACGGCCTCGGTCGCGACCACCGGTTCGGCGCCAAAGGCCGCGACAGGCGCGGGCGTCTCGTCGGCATGATCGTGGTCGTGATGATCGTGCCCGCCGTCATGACCATGGTCGTCATGATCGTGAGCGTGATCGGGATGATGGTCGTCGTGCGCGTGTTCATGGTGATCATGATCGTGGTGATCATGTTCGTGGTGATCATGGGCATCGTGCTCGCCGTGATGCTCCGCGTCGGCGTGCAGATGCTCGCCCTCTTGCGGAGCGCCCTCGGCGTGCTCAGGCAGGATCTGGCCCTCGACCGGCTGCGCCGCGGGATCGGCGCCGGCGTCGAGGCCTTCGACGATGTCGCTGCGGACGCGTTCGCCGTGACCGCGGCGGCGGGCGTTGCGGTGACGCGAGCGGCGGCGGCCGTGCGAGCGGTTCTCGCTCTCTTCCTCGGCTTCGCGATGGGCCTGTTCCTCGGCCTCGATCAGCGCCTGCCGGTCGGCAACCGGGATCTGGTAGTAGTCGGGATGGATTTCGCTGAAGGCGAGGAAGCCGTGGCGGTTGCCGCCATATTCGACGAACGCGGCCTGGAGCGAGGGTTCGACCCTGGTGACCTTGGCGAGGTAGATATTCCCGCGCAGTTGCTTGCGTTGCGCGGTCTCGAAATCAAACTCTTCGACGCGATTGCCGCGGACCACGACGACCCGGGTCTCCTCCGGGTGGGTGGCATCGATCAACATCTTGTTGGGCATGTCTTAACTCTTGACGGCGGCGGGCGCGATTCACCGTGGGCGCGTATCGCGCCGCCGGGAGACGCGACGGTCCACCTGATTCGGGGGTGAGGGGAAGGCCGAAACGCCGTCTCTCGCGCCTTGCCGGACCGGAAGCCTCAGGGCCGTGGCGGCGCGCGGGATTATCACTCCGCAGCGTCGCGAATGGTCCTTCAGAATTCGTCGGCACAGTCTGGCGCATCAAGCGTCGGCCCGTATGAAACATTGGGCGGCGGGGCCGCCCCTCAATCAGTTGCTGCTGGCCAGGCATGGCGCGAGCGCGCTCGCCTTGGGGATCACGAACCGCTCCCTTGGGATCAAGGGACCGGGTAATGGGTTACGTCGCTGTCCGAACCGTCCCGGAAAAGTGGTGCCCGGGAACCGTCCGCCGCCGGGGCTTGGCCCGCTCCACCTCGCTGCCGCGCACCGCGCTGGTCTTAGAGGAGAACGGAAAACGCTGGAATTCCCAAACCTTGAGAGTTCCGGCGCTGCACCGGGAGGCTGAATGCGACACAACCGAAAATATCGGCCGTCAGCATTCCGTACATACGAGGAATGGGCCATCCGTGCAAGGGAGCGTCGCACGGCGGTCACAGTCAGCGAGTTTCGCGCGCCTGTCATTAAGGATCGATTAACCCTGTGGTTCTATTGCGTTAAACAAGCTGCTCGGAGGCACGAAATCGGTGGCGAGCCGCGCAAAACAAAGAGTCCTGCTGGGATGGGTGCTTCTGTGCGCCGCGGCATTGCCATATGCTGATTCCTCCCGCCTGAGCGCCGCGGAAAGCCAGCCGCAACCCTCTGTTGCGGTAGCGAATTTTCCAATCGCCTCGGCCGCCCGGCTGGCTGGCGACGGCAAGCAGACCCGCTTCATCCTCGACATCGACCGGACCGTCAGCTTCCGCGCCGTCACGCTCGCCGACCCGTACCGGGTGGTGGTGGACGTGCCCCAGGTCAATTTTCAGCTGCCCGCGGGGACCGGGTCCGGCGGGCGGGGACTGGTCAAGGCCTTCCGCTACGGGCTCGTCATGCCCGGCGGCTCGCGAATCGTGTTCGACCTGACGGGGCCGGCCAAGATCGCCAATTCCTACGTATTGGAGGCGGCCAACGGCCAGCCGGCCCGGCTCGTGCTCGAGCTAGAGGAGGTCGACCGCGCCGCCTTCGTGCAATCGCTCGCCCCGGAAAACCGCCCCGAGCTGCGGCCCGCGATCGCCGATGCGCCGCCCGCCACGGTCCCCGCGACGGCGGGCCCGGAAACGGCGCAGCAGAAGGCCGATGGCCGGCCGATCGTGGTGATCGATCCCGGCCATGGCGGCATCGACAACGGCACGCAGTCGAGCGGCGAGAGCGAGAAGAACCTGGTGCTGGCCTTTGGCCTGGCGCTGCGCGACCGGCTGGAAAAGGCCGGCAAATACCGTGTCGTGATGACGCGCAACGACGACACGTTCATCCCGCTCAATGACCGGGTCAAAGTCGCCCGCAACATCAAGGCGGCGCTGTTCGTCTCGATTCATGCCGATGCGCTGCCGCGCGCCGAGGGGGATGCCCAGGGCGCCACCATCTATACGCTGTCCGACAAGGCGTCCGACGCCGAGGCCCAGCGTCTGGCGGACGCGGAAAACCGCGCGGACGCGATCGCCGGCTTCAATCTCGCGGAGGAGCCCACCGACGTCGCGGACATCCTGATCGATCTGACGCAGCGGGAAACCCGCACGTTTTCAAACCGTTTTGCGCATGTGCTGATGGGCGAAATGAAGTCGACTGTGCGGATGCACAAGCATCCGCTGAAATCGGCCGGTTTCCGGGTGCTGAAGGCACCCGACGTGCCGTCGGTGCTGGTCGAGATCGGTTATGTCTCCAATAAGGGCGATCTCGAGCATCTGGTCTCCGAGGGATGGCGATCCCGTGCCGTGGGCGCGATGGCGCAAGCCATCGACGGGTTCCTGGCCAAGCGGCTGGCGACCGCCGGATCGTCGAATTGACGACCGGGGGGCGTCGAATTGAGAGAATTGACAAAGGGTTTTTCCGTCCCGCCGCAAAAGCCCTAGTTTGGCCACAGCGGGCGATTTATAAAAACGCCGCAGGGGGTTCCGGAATCGGCGAGAATCCCGTTCGGCGAGCGTCTTAGGTCCGGCCCTGACGTAATTGAGTAGGCCGGTGAATGCGCGACGTGAGGTTGGCGCCTGTTTTTGAGCGCCAAGGGGCTGATACTGGGCTGATCCAGAGTTTGAACGGATAAACAGATAATGCGCTTGCTGGTGCGGTTCATGGGCTTCCTGTTCGCCGCGGGAACGGTGGTGTTCCTTGTCGGTGTCGGGGCCGTGGCAGGCCTGATCTGGCATTTCTCCAAGGACTTGCCGGACTACTCTCAGCTTCAGGATTACGAGCCGCCGGTGATGACGCGTGTGCACGCGGTCGACGGGTCGCTGCTCGGCGAGTACGCCAAGGAGCGACGGCTGTATCTGCCGATCCAGGCCGTGCCCAAGCTCGTGATCAACGCGTTCCTCGCGGCCGAGGACAAGAATTTCTATGAGCACGGCGGCATCGACTACACCGGCATGGCGCGCGCAGGTCTGGTCTATATCCAGAACTACGGCTCCAACCGGCGTCCGCAGGGCGCCTCCACCATCACCCAGCAGGTCGCCAAGAACTTCCTTCTGACCAACGAGGTCTCCTTCGCCCGCAAGATCAAGGAAGCCTTGCTGGCGATGCGGATCGAGAAGACCTACTCGAAGGACAAGATCCTCGAGCTGTATCTGAACGAGATCTATCTGGGCCTCGGTGCCTACGGCATCGCGGCCGCCTCGCTGGTCTATTTCGACAAGTCGGTGAACGAGCTGACGGTGGCGGAGGCCTCCTATCTGGCCGCGCTGCCGAAGATGCCGGCGACCCTGCATCCGGTGCGTAACCGCGACCGCGCCATCGAGCGCCGCAACTATGTGATCGACCGCCTCCAGGAGAACGGCTGGATCAAGCAGGCCGACGCCGACAAGGCGCGCAAGGAGCCGCTGGCCGTCACCAACCGGTCCAACGGCGCCCACACCTTCGCCGGCGAATATTTCGCCGAGGAAGTCCGCCGCGACATCTTCGAGCGCTACGGCGAGAAGAAGCTTTACGAGGGCGGTCTGTCTGTCCGCACCACGCTCGATCCGAAGATCCAGGTGATGGCGCGCAAGACCATGGTCGCCGGCCTCGTCAACTATGACGAGCAGCAGGGCTATCGCGGCGCCATGAGCAAGCTCGATATTTCGGGCGATTGGGGCGTGAAGCTCGCCGAGATCAAGTCGCTCTCCGACATCTCGCCGTGGCGCATGGCGGTGGTGCTGGAGACCAGCGACCAGTCGGCGCGCATCGGATTCCAGCCGAGCCGCGAGCTCGGCGGCGCCGTCAGCAAGCAGCGCGAAACCGGCCTGATCACGCTCGACGGCATCAAATGGGCAAGGGCGGCGACCGGCCCTGCGAAGGGCAGGGCGGCAACGGCGGTGTCGCAGGTGCTCCAGCCCGGCGACGTGATCTACGCCGATCCGCTCTACAAGGACGGCAACCCGGTCGAGGGACAGTACCGGCTGCGCCAGATCCCCGAAGTGTCGGGCGCGATGGTGGTGATGGACCCCTGGACCGGCCGCGTGCTCGCGATGGTCGGCGGCTTCTCGTTCGACCAGAGCCAGTTCAACCGCGCCACCCAGGCCTACCGGCAGCCGGGCTCGTCGTTCAAGCCGATCGTCTATTCGGCCGCGCTGGACAACGGCTATACGCCCTCGACCGTGGTGCTCGACGCGCCGATCGAAATCGACCAGGGCCAGGGCGCCGGCGTATGGCGGCCGGAAAACTTCTCCTCGGGCAAGTTCCAGGGGCCGGTGACGCTGCGCAACGCGCTGCGGCAGTCGCTCAACACCGTGACGGTGCGCCTCGCGCAGGACATCGGCATGCCGCTGATCGGCGAATATGCCCGCCGCTTCGGCGTCTATGACGAGCTGCCGAACTATCTCTCCTACGCGCTCGGCGCCGGCGAGACGACAGCGATGCGCATGGTCACGGCGTACTCGATGCTCGCCAATGGCGGTCGCCGCGTGAAGCCGACGCTGATCGACCGTATCCAGGATCGCTACGGCCGCACCATCTTCAAGCACGACCAGCGCGAATGTCGCGGCTGCGACGCGCCGGGCGGCTGGAAGAACCAGAACGAGCCGCAGCTGATCGACCGCCGCGAGCAGGTGCTGGATTCCATGACCGCCTACCAGATCACCGAGCTGATGGAGGGCGTGGTCCAGGCCGGTACCGCGACCGTGGTCAAGGAGGTCGGCAAGCCGATCGCCGGCAAGACCGGTACGACCAACGAGGCCAAGGACGCCTGGTTCGTCGGCTTCTCGCCCGACGTCGCCGTCGCCATCTATATGGGCTACGACAAGCCGCGTGCGCTCGGCAAAGGCAACGCTGCGACCGGCGGCCATCTGGCTGCTCCCATCGCGCGCGATTTCCTCAAGCTCGCGCTCGCCGACAAGCCGGCGGTGCCGTTCAAGGTGCCGGCCGGCATCAAGCTCGTGCGCGTCGTCGCCAAGACCGGCATGCGCGCCGGCCCGGGTGAGACCGGCGGCACCATCCTCGAAGCCTTCAAGCCGGGCACGGCGCCGCCGGACAATTATTCGGTCATCGGCGTTGCCGACGCCGACGGACGCGGCGGCGTGCCGGCGTCGCAGCAGCAGCAGCCGGATTCCGGCTTCTTCATGCGGCCGGGCACCGGCGGGCTGTACTAAGGCTTAGGACAAGGCAGACGTTTGTCGCGGCGGCGGTTGCGCTTTGCAGCCGTCGCCGCTACATCCCGATCTTGAATTGCACGCGGAACCAATTCCGCGAGACACGAGAACGACATGCGCGCCGAAATCGAACGGTTGGTAGAAGAGATCAAGCAGTCAGTCGGGCTGCTGAGGAGGCATCTTTGACGTCGAGAAATCGACGGCGCGCCTCGCTGAGCTGAACAAGCTCGCAGAAGATCCCAACCTCTGGAACGATCCCCAGAAGGCCCAGAAGCTGATGCAGGAGCGGACCTCGCTGGAGGATTCGCTGTCGGGCATCGGCAAGGTCGAGCAGGAGCTCGAAGACGACATCGGCATGATCGAGCTCGGCGAAGCCGAGGGCGATGACGGCGTCGTCGCCGAAGCCGAAGCTGCGCTGAAGGCTCTGAAGAAGGAAGTCGCGCGGCGCGAGCTCGAGGCGCTGCTGTCGGGCGAAGCCGACCGCTTCGATTCCTATCTCGAGGTCCACGCCGGCGCCGGCGGCACCGAAAGCCAGGACTGGGCGCAGATGCTGCTGCGCATGTACACGCGCTGGGCGGAGACGCACGGCTTCAAGGTCGAGTATCTCGAAGAGTCCGAGGGCGAAGAAGCCGGCATCAAGTCGGCGACGATCCAGGTCTCGGGCCACAATGCCTATGGCTGGCTGAAGACCGAGGCGGGCGTGCATCGTCTGGTGCGCATCTCGCCGTTCGATTCCAACGCGCGGCGGCACACGTCGTTCTCCAGCGTGCAGGTGTTCCCGGTCATCGACGACAGCATCAAGATCGACATCAAGGAATCCGACGTCCGCGTCGATACCATGCGGTCGGGCGGCGCCGGCGGCCAGCACGTCAACAAGACCGAATCCGCGGTGCGCCTGACGCATATCCCGACCGGTGTCGCGGTGGTCTGCCAGGCCGGCCGCTCGCAGCACAAGAACCGGGCGCAGGCCTGGGACATGCTGCGCGCGCGGTTGTACGAAATGGAGTTGAAGAAGCGCGAGGAGAAGGCCGCCGCCGACCAGGCCGCCAAGACCGATATCGGCTGGGGCCACCAGATCCGCTCCTACGTGCTGCAGCCCTATCAGATGGTGAAGGATCTGCGCACGGGCGTGCAGACCTCCGACACCTCGGGCGTGCTCAACGGCGAACTCGACGACTTCATGGCCGCGACGCTGGCGCAGCGCGCCTTCGGAACCACCGGCGCTGACATCGAGGATGTGGACTAGCCATGCCCCGCGTCGCCTTCATCGGGCTTGGACGGATGGGCCATGGCATGGCCGGCCGCTATCTCGATGCCGGCTTCACGGTGACGCTGTGGAATCGCAGCAAGACAAAAGCGGAAGACCTGATCGCGCGCGGCGCGCATTGGGCGACCTCGCCTGAGGATGCCGCGATCGATGCCGATGCGGTCGTGACCATGGTCGCCGACGACGAGGCCTCGCGCGCGGTCTGGCTGGGGCCGAAGGGCGCGGCCAAGACGGCGAAGGCCGGCACCATCGCGATCGAATGCTCCACCGTCTCCTATGACCACGCGCGCGAGATGGGCCGCGAACTCAACGCGCGCGGGCTGATCTACATCGATTGTCCCGTGACGGGATTGCCGGATGCCGCGGCCGCCGGAAAGCTGACCTTGCTGGTCGGGGCTGATGCCGCCGACCTCGAACGCGCGCGGCCCTATCTCGAACCGATCGGCTCGACCATCCGCCATTTCGGCGCGGTCGGCTCCGGCACGGTCTACAAGCTCATCAACAATCTGATGGGCGCGATCCAGATTGCCGGACTCGCCGAAGGGCTCGCGATCGCCGAGCAGGCCGGGCTCGACATGACCCTGGTGCTGGAATCGATTCAGGCCGGCGTTGCTGCGAGCCCGCAGGTCCAGCGTCATTCCAAGCGCATGGTCGCCCGCGACTTCAGCGGCGCGACCTTCACCTCGGCGCTGCGGCACAAGGATGCCGCCTACGCCGTGAAGCTCGCCGAGAGCCTGCTCGCCGACAAGCCGCTGGTGGCGCGCGCGGCGGTCGAATCCTATGCGCGGGCGAAAGCTGCGATGCCTGATGACGACGAAGGCAAGATGATCGAGCTGGTGTCGCGGCCGAAGAAGCCGTCTTAGCCGGCCGCATCAATATGGGGCAGCCTCGTTCAGAACGCGGTCTCGGCATTGCCCTCGTCATCGCCGCTGCGATTGCCTGGAGCACCGCGCCGTTCTTCACCCGGCTGCTGCCGTTCGATCCCTGGACCATTCTGTTCTGGCGCGGTGTGTTCGCAGGCAGTCTGATCAGCGTGTTTCTCGTCGCGATGCAGGGCCGCGCCGCCCTGTGGCAATTGGTCGTGCCGGGGAGGGGCAGCCTGCTCGTCGCGTCACTGTCTGCGCTCGGCATGATCTCGTTCATTCCCGCTCTTCAGATGACCAACGTCATGAACGTCGCGGTGCTGATCGCAACCCAGCCCTTCGTCGCCGCCGCGCTGGCATGGCTTTGGCTCGGCGAAGCCGCGACGTGGCGCACGCTGATTGCGAGCCTGATTGCCTTCGCCGGAGTCGTCATCACGGTCGGCGGCGTGCAGGCCGGTGCCGATCTCGGTGGTCTTGCACTGAGTTGCCTCATGGTGCTCGCAATCTCCTCCATGACAGTTGTGATCCGACGTCATCGCCAGACATCGATGGTGGCGGCGGCAGCATTGTCGAATTTCATGGGCAGTCTTGTCAGCCTCCCGTTCGCCCATGACATCGCCCACGTCGGCGGCAACAACCTCGCAATCCTCGCAATGTTCGGCTGCCTTCAGGTCGCGCTCGGCCTGACGTTCTACATGCTCGGCTCGCGCCTGCTGCCGTCGGGGCAGGCCTCCCTGATCGCGACGCTGGAAACGCCGCTGATGCCGTTCTGGATCTGGGTGGCTTTCCGGGAGGTGCCCGCCGTGCATGCGCTCATTGGCGGCGCCCTGGTGATCGGGGCGGTGGTTGCCGATATCGCGGGGGATGCACGCAAACGCCGATCCTCCTGAGCGGCGTCTACTCGGAAATCGGGTGGCAAAGCGCGTCGCGCCATACTAGGCGGAGGTCAACTGCCGATGTGAGACGCCATGCCCCCGAACGACAACCGGATCGATGCGCGAGACTGGTCGCTGCTCGCCGTGCTCTCGATCCTCTGGGGCGGCTCGTTCTTCTTCAACGGCGCGGGCTTGCGGGAATTGCCGCCGCTCACCCTGGTGTTCCTGCGCGTCGCGCTGGGTGCGGCCGTTCTCTTGCCGCTGCTCCATGTTCAAGGCATCAGCTTTCCCAAGGGCACGTTGGGCTGGAAGCCGTTCTTCGTGATCGGGCTGCTCAACAACGTCATCCCGTTCTCGCTGATCGTGATCGGCCAGACCATCATTCCCAGCGGGCTGGCCTCCATCCTGAATGCCACCACGCCGCTGTTCACGGTGACCGTCATGGCGATGGCGGGCGAGGAAGCCCTGCAGATGCGGCGGGTCGCCGGCGTGGTTCTGGGCGTCGTCGGCGTGGTCATCCTGCGCGGATGGGGCATCGAGACGCGGCCGGGGCAGGGGTTCGGCATTCTGCTCTGCCTCGGTGGCGCGTGCAGCTATGGCTTTGCGGCGCTGGCGGCGCGGCGGTTGTTGAAGGACTCAGCTCCGCTGGGAACGGCGACTTTTCAACTGATGGCGTCCACGGTGATGATGGCGGTCGTCGCCGCCGTCATGGAACAGCCATGGCATCTGCCGGCGCCGGGCCTTACAACCTGGCTCGCGGTGCTTGGACTTGCCGGCTTGTCGACGGCGCTCGCCTACATCGTCTTCTTTCAGATCCTGCGCCGCTCGGGCGCGACCAATGTCATGCTGGTGACGCTGCTCATTCCCGTCACCGCCATTCTGCTAGGATGGCTGGTGCTGGGCGAGCCGATCTCCATGCGCGAGATCGCGGGCGCCATCGTCATTGGCAGCGCGTTGCTCGTGATCGACGGGCGCGCTCTAAGGATGTTGCAGCGCGTCGCGTAAGTTCCTGCTCTACCGTTTCACCTCGCGGAAAATCGCGGCGCTTGCCAGCGGCAAGCCACCTTGCGACACTCTCCGCAAAACAAGACTACAAAATACAGGGGAGAGAACGATGCCGGGTCGTCGCAAGAGCCTTGCTGCCCTCGCCATGCTTGCTGCCGGAGTGCTGGCCACGACACCGGCCTCGGCGCAGAAGAAATACGACCCCGGCGCCAGCGACACCGACATCAAGATCGGCAACATCATGCCCTATAGCGGGCCGGCGTCCTCCTATGGCGTGATCGGCAAGACCGAGGCCGCGTTCTTCAGGATGATCAACGACCAGGGCGGCATCAACGGCCGCAAGATCAACTTCATCAGCTATGACGACGCCTATTCGCCGCCGAAGGCGATCGAGCAGGCGCGCAAGCTGGTCGAGAGCGACGAGGTTTTGTTGATCTTCCAGCCGCTCGGCACACCCTCGAACTCCGCGATCATGAAATATATGAACGCCAAGAAGGTGCCGCAGCTCTTCGTCGCGTCCGGCGGCACCAAGTTCGGCGATCCCAGGAACTTTCCCTGGACGATGGGCTTCCAGCCGAATTACCAGAGCGAGGGCCGGATCTACGCCAAATACATCCGCGATAACTTTCCGAACGGCAAGATCGCGGTGTTCTGGCAGAACGACGACGCCGGCAAGGACCAGTTCAAGGGTCTGAAGGACGGGCTCGGCGACAAGGCCGGCATGATCATCGCCGACAAGTCCTATGAGGTCAGCGATCCCTCGATCGACTCGCAGATCGTCGCGCTGCATGATTCCGGCGCGGATATCTTCTTCTCGTGGGCGGCGCCGAAAGGGTCGGCGCAGGCGATCCGCAAGGTCGGCGAGCTCGGCTGGAAGCCAAAATTCTTCCTGGCCAACACCGCGACCTCGGTTGCCTCAGTGCTCAAGCCCGCCGGGCTCGACTATTCCAAGGATATCATCTCGACCGTCTATCTGAAGGACCCGACCGATCCGACCTGGGACAAGGACCCGGCGGTGGTGAAGTGGCGCGAATTCATGGACAAATATTATCCCGATGGCGACAAGGCCAACTCCAACAACATCTACGGCTACGTGCAGGCCGAGGCGATGGCGCAGGTCCTGAAGCAGTGCGGCGACAATCTCACCCGCGAGAACGTCATGAAGCAGGCCGCGAACCTGAAGGATTTCCACACCGACCTGATGCTGCCGGGCATCATGGTCAACACCTCGCCCGATGATTACTTCCCGATCGAGCAGATGCAGTTGATGCGCTTCAACGGGCAGGCCTGGGAGCTGTTCGGCGACGTCATCACCGGCGAAGTCGGCCACGAGCGCAGCCCATAGTCACGGCCGGCTGCGGGCCTGAACCTTTAGGACCATGCCCCCGGCCACGCCGACGCCCAGCACATACATCCATCCCTCGTGGAAATCGAACAGATGCGAGTTCAATAGCGAGCTCGCGATGTTCTGCGCGACGACCGCAAGGCCGATCCAGGCGGCAAGCCCTTCGCCCAGGAACAGGCGAAGCTGCGCGATCCACATCGCGTAGAGCAGGACGACGCCCAAGAGGCCCCATTGCACCGCGACGTTGAGGGTCTGGTTGTGCGGATTGCTGACGATCTCCGCGTCGAGGCTGCTCTCGCCCGTGGCGGCGCGTTCGAACTGACGCTTGATCGCGCCGGTGCCATGGCCGATCAGAGGGGCTTCGGTAAAGGCATGAAGTGACTTGCGCCAATAGGTCAGCCGCTGGGCGGTCGAGGCGCGGCTGATGTCCTCATGGCCGTGGCGATATTCGACGGCGATGTCGGTAATGCGCTGGCGCAGATAGGACGAGGTCGTCCAGGCGAGCGCGCTCGCGGCGACCGCGCCCGCGAGCAGGACCAGCGCTGCCCGCCGGCTCAGATGCTTCCAGGCGAACAGGGCCAGCAGCACCGGGATGTAGAGCAGCGCCGTGCGGGCCGAGGCCACGAACACCATGTTGGTCGCGAACAGCAGGATCAATGCGAGGCAGGCGGTCGCCGCGATCGCGCGCCCGCTGCGCCAGAACGTGAGCGCGGGCAGTGCAAGTGCCAAGGCGCAGAGCGTGAATTCCTGGCTCTGGTCGATGTAGTTCTTGACGGGAACGCCTGCCGACGCCGTCGCGGCGATCTTCCAGGCCGGATTGAGCAGCGCGACCCAGGAGAATGCCGCCAGCAGCGCGCAGGAGGCGAGAAAAGCAAGGCAAACCTGGAAGCCGCGCTCGGACCGGCTGAAATGGTAGAGCAGCGGCGGAATCAGCACGAGCTTTGCGACCGGCTTGATCGCATGCAGCCGGGCGGGCCAGGCGCCGTCCGACCACAGCACGCCGAGGAGTGCGAGCAGCAGGAGTGCGAACGGCAGGGCAAACGGCGGCCGGGTGAGCTCGCGCGCATAGTCGTGCCAGTTGACGGTCGGGGTGACCGCCAGCAGCCACAGCCCGACGAAGATCGAAGGTGCAGTTGTGGACCACGGCAGCGATGCCGCGATCAGGATGACGAGCACATCTGCCGCCCGGAGCAGCGCGGCCGAGTTGCGCCAGCTCTGCCATCCTTTCTGGCCGCCTTGCCGATCGGCAGGCCCGGACCACGCAGCGGATTCGGCCGTCATCCGTACGATGCGAGCGGTGTGGCGACGAGGCTTTCCGTGCGCATCTCGCGCCCGAGGAAATCGCGGGCCTGGGTCTCATAGCCAAAGCGTTCGGCAAGCTCGTGGCGCCTCGCGCGGATCTTGCCGCGCCACTCCTCCTGCCGCGTCAGCACGCGGGTGACGGAGGCGGCGATCGAGTCGGTCGAGAACGGGTCGAAATAATCGGCGAGCTCGCCCGCGACTTCGCGGAACACTGCGATATCCGAGCACAGCACCGGCGTGTTCGCGGCCAGCGCCTCGATGATCGGCACGCCAAAGCCTTCGGCAAGGCTCGGCATGATCAGGCCATGCGCCTCCGCGATCAGGGCGGCCTTCTCGTGCTCGTCGACATAGCCGGCGAAGCGGACGTTCGGCGGGAGGTTGCGCATCCGGCTGATCTCGCCGGCATAGCCGATCACGACGAGATCGGCCTGGGGCACACCACGGAAGGCACGGATGACGGCGGCGACGTTCTTGCGCGGCTCGTTCGAGACGATGACGACGAAGCTCGGCCGCCCCGGACGCCCCGACGGGGCTGGGAGGTGCAGGACATCCGGGGCGTCGAACCGGGTGCGGGGATACACGACCCGCGCCGGTAGGTGCGCAAATTGCGGCAACAGTTCCCTGAACCGCATCATGCTGTAGTTCGAAACGAAGGCGAGCTCGTCGGCCTGGCGCAGGCTGGTGCGGATTCGCGCCAGGAACTGCCGCGTGGCGATGTCGCTGAGCTTGAGATCGGTGAGCGGCAACAGGTCGTGGACGACGCAGATCACCTTGGCGTCCGGCCTGCGCTTGATCGTCACGCGGGTCGGGGTGTCCACGACGATCACGTCGTAGTCGCGCGCATCTATCCGCGGCGGCGGCAGCAGGAAGAAGGCCGAGGAATCCTGATAGTTGAAGAATCCGGGCTCGAGCTGAAAGTCGCCGAACAGTTCGAGGTGGCTCAGATCCGGCGGAATGTATTCGAGCGCGGCGGGCCGGTTCTCGATCAGTCGCGCGTTCAGGCTGCGCAGGCCGATCGCGCGCAGGAGGCAGAGCATATTGTCCCGCGACAGCAACATGCCGCCCCTTTGGCGGAGCCAGTCGAATTTGCGGCGCGTGCCGCTGAGCGTCACCGGCCCGCTCACGTTGATCTCGTCAAGGAAGCGATAAAGCGCCAGCAGCTCGATGTTGCGCGCCTGCGCCGCGAACAGCTTTGTGCGTCGCTCGCGCCGGCACAGTTTGCGGTAGCGCTTCGAGGTCTCGACCAACAGCGTGAGTTCGTGGCCCTCCGAGGCGAGCGAACGCACCAACTCCCGGGTGAAATGGAAGATGCCGCGCTTGTGGTTTGGTTGTCCGAGCGACTCGGAGACGACCAGGATGTTCTGTTTCATGCGCGTTTCTCGCGGAGCTCGAAAGAGTGCGTTGCCGGCGGCTCGACCGTGACGGTCGAGGCGATGCGGCCGTGATCGAGGTTGATGATGCTGGTGCAGGTGCGGCGCAGCAGCGGCTGGTCGTGCGAGGCGATGATTACGATCGCCGCCTGCGACACCATGTGCAGCAGCCGCTCCTGTGCTTTCTCCGCAAAGTGCTCGTCGACCACGCTGAGCCATTCGTCGAGCAGCAGGATGTCGGCCGGAAAGGCCGTCGCGGTCGCAAACAACACCCGCATCAGCATTCCCGAGGAGAACATCCGCAGCGGCAGCCGCTGCATGCGCGCCTCGAGCTCGGTGAAAGCCCAGATATCGTCGATCACGGCGCGGGTCGGCTTGCGGCCGCTGATCCGCAGCAGCAGCGCGATGTTGTCCTCGGCCACGAAATCCAGGTTGACCCCGGCGTTGAGGCCGAGCAGGGGCACGACGTTGCCCTGGAGCGAGACGCTGCCGCTGCTCGGCGGATAGACGCCGGCGATCAGTCGCAGGAGCGTCGACTTGCCGGAGCCGTTGGGACCGGCAAGCCCGATGCGGCTGCCTGCTTCGGCCTTGATCGTGACATTGTCGACGGCGCGGATGATCCGCATCTCGCCCGGCTCGCGGATGATGTGCCCGAGCAGCCGCCGCTTCAGTGAGAAGTCGTAGGCGCCGTAGAGCGGATAGTCGAGACTGACGTTGCGAAGGTTGATCGAGACCATGCGTCAGATCCAGAATGCGGCTTTGCGCAGGTGGACCAGCGTCAGCACGCTCGCAAAGACCAGGAGCGCCAGCGCGACGAGGACGTAGACGATGCTGACCGGATCGACAGCGCCGCCCGCCAGCGGCTCGCGCCACACCGCGAACAGATGCGTCAGCGGATTGAGCCGCATCACCGTCGAGCGGTGGTTGATCATGTCCGACGACCAGATCACGGGCGAAGCGAGAAAGGCGAGCATCAGGGTGGATTCGATGATCGGCTTGAGGTCGCGATAGCGCGTCGCCATGGCGCCGAGAACGAGGCTCAGGGCGAAGGTGCAGGCCACGAACAGCATCAGACCGGGCAGTGCCGCCAGCGCGTGAGAGAGGTCGTGGGGCGAGAGGAGGAGCCACAGCACCAGCGGAACACAGGCGTTGTGGAGTGCGAACAGCGCCTGGCGGAAGGTGCATTGCAGGAGGAAGATGACGGGCGGCAGCGCGCGGTCGCGGATCAGGCTCGCGGAGTTCTGGAGCGCCGTAGTCGCATCGAGTACCACGCCGTTAAGGAAGGTCCAGGCCGTCATCGACAGCGCCAGCATCGGCAGGCGTGTCATCATGTTGCCATTCGACATCTGGCCGATCACCGAGCCGAGCACGGCGACCACGATCGCCATCTGCAGTGACATCCAGAACGGGCCGAGCAGCGAGCGGACGTAGCGGTGCCGCATGTCGGACCAGGCCAGCGCCGCCGCGATCCGGACCGTGTCCAGCCAGCCGGTCGCTTGCGGCGGCTCGGAGATTGCCGATCGCTCCTCGCTCGGGGCGGCGACAGCGTCGCGGTAGACAGTCTCCATGCGCTGCTTGAAGGCCGTGGCCGAATAGCGGGTGAGGGCGCGCGTGCGCGCCGCAAGTCCCATGCTGCGGCGGCGCTCGGGGTTGCGGATCAGGGTGTCGATCGCCTCACCCAGTTTCTCGGCATCGCCGGGCGGAACGGTGATCGCCTCCATGCCGTGGCGGGCGACGTGCGGCACCGCCGTGTCGAGCGCCGTGTTCACGACCGGCCGGCCGGCGGCCATGGCCTCGAGCTGGACAAGGCCGAAGGTCTCGGCATTGGTCACCGACGGCATCACGAAGACGTCGGCCAGGCACATCAGCTTGATGCGTTCGCAATCGTCCACCGAGCCGAGCAGGCGGACGCGGTCACCGAGGCCGAGCTCCTGGATCAGTTGCTCGAGCCGCGGCCGTTCGACACCTTCACCGATGATCCAGGTCTCGAAATTGTGCGCCGCCGCGGCGCGGATCAGCACGTCGAAGCCCTTGTAGGGCACCAGCCGGCCGCAGGCGAGCACAAGCCGGCCGCGATCATTGACATGGTGCGGCTCGATCTTCGGCCAGTCGTAACCCGTGATGTCGATGCCGAACGGCACGACATGGCATTTGTCCTCGAATTCGCGCAGCAGCGGCGTGTTGTCGACCAGCACGTGGTCCGAGACGATGATCGCCTTGGCGCGACGCAGCGTTCGCCGCATCAGGGGTTCGATGAACCAGCGCAGGCCGGCATGGGTGACGATGTCGGCGTGCCAATGCACCACCAGCGGCCGCTTGGCGCCAAATCCGAAGGCGAAGACGAGGTCGGCGAGCGGGAAGGGGGCGTGAAGCGCGAGCAAGTCGTGCTCGGCGATCTTGCGCCATAGCCGCCAGGGATAGGTGGGAGCCGCGGGCAGCGACAGCACGTTGCCGAACGAGCGGACGCGCTCGACCGGAATGTCGTTGACGACGATCTCGCGCCGCTCGGCCGATTGCGAACAGACCAGCACGGCGGAGGCGAAAGCGTCCTTCAGGCTGGCGCAGATGTCGCGGATCACCGTGAGCGTGCCGCCGAACAGGTCGGGATAGTAGATCTTGAAGATGTGCAGCACCGACGGACGGCGCGGGGACTCGCTGATGTGATGCATGGCAGCGGTCAGCCTGCGAGTAGCGCGGCAACGAACGGTGCGGCCAGCACCGAGATGAAGATGACGCCGCGCAGAAGCGCCGGCAGCATCGGTTCGATGACGCCGCGCCCCCGATCGGGGGCCGGCATAGCACGCAGCGAAATGAAATTGCGGACCAAGCGGTCAGCCATGGGTGTGAGTCCCTTTACGTCGCGCCCTCAGTGGCGTCTCGTATATGTGGGAAAATTTACCACGTCAATTGGAGAGTGGAAAAAAGTGGGATTGTGTCCCACGTGATGCATCGGTACAATTCAGACATGAATGCCAAGTCCGGGTCCAAGGCGGCTGACAAGTCGAGCGCGCCACAGCCGAATGCTGCGGGGAAGCTGCACGCTCCGCTGGCGCGGCTGCTGCGCCCGCTCGTGCGGCTGTGCATCCGCAGCGGCATGACCTTTCCGGCGCTGGCGCAATTGCTTCGCGAGCTTTTCGTCAACGTCGCCGAGCACGATTTCGCGCTGGAAGGAAAAGAGCAGACCGACAGCCGCGTCAGCCTGCTCACCGGCATTCACCGCAAGGAGGTGGCGCGGCTGCGCGGCGCCGGCACGCCCGTGCACGAGGCGCCGGCGGCCGTGTCGCTGACGAGCGCCGTGATCGCGCGCTGGCTCGCCGCGCCGGAGTTCACCGACGCGAAAGGCGAGCCGCTCGCGCTGCCGCGTACGGCCGAGGGCGATGCGCCGTCGTTCGAGCAGCTCGTCGCCTCCGTCACCAAGGACGTGCGCCCGCGTGCGGTGCTCGACGAATGGGTCGACCGCAAGCTCGTCACCATCAACGAGGCTGACGAGATCGAGCTGGTCGAGGCCGCCTTCGTTCCGAGCGGCGAGGACGACAGCAAATGGCACTATCTCGGCCGCAACCTGCACGACCACATCGCGGCCGCCGCGCAGAACGTCTCAGGCGCCGCGCCGCGCTTCCTCGAACGCGCAGTGCACTACAACAACATCTCGCCGAAGCTGGCGCGGCGCCTCGAGGCGCGCTCGCGCGAACTCGCCATGGACGCGCTGAAGACCGCCAACCGCGAAGCCAACCGCGCGCTCGCCAAGGACAAGGGCGGCGACGCCCGCTGGAATTTCGGCATCTACATCTATTGCGAGGACGCCGACGAAGAGGGCGAGGCCAAGGAAAACGCTAAGGAAAGCGCCAAGGATAGCGGCAAAGAAGGCGGTTCTTCATGAGCCGGGCGCCGCTCATCTCCCGCCGTCTGCTGCTGACGGGATTCTGGCTCGCCGGCACGGCCATTGCCCACGCGCAGGTCAGGCGCGGCACCGATCAGGGCATCGGCGGCACCGGGATCACGCGAGGCGATGATCACGGCATCGGCGGCACCGGCATCGTCGGCGTGATCCAGCGCTTCGGCAGTATCTACGTCAATGGCGAGCGCATCACCTATGCGAGCGACGTTCCGGTCCGAATCGACGGCGAGGCGGCCAGCGCCAATTCGCTGCGCATCGGCCAGCTTGCGCGCGTGGTCGCGACCCGTCGGGCCGACGGCACGCTGGTCACGCGCAGCATCGCGATCGCGAGCGAGGTCTCGGGTCCGATCGAACAGGTGAAGGGCAACGAGCTGACGGTGCTCGGTCAGAAGATCGTCACCAGCGGCAAGGAGAGCAAGCTCCATGCGGGCGCGCAGGTCGCGGTCTACGGCTTGCGCCGTACCGACGGCGTCATCGTCGCAAGCCTGGTCGAGCCGCGACGCGATGCGGCTGCGCGCGTCACGGGCCTGGTCGAGCGCGGCCCTCATGGTCTGCATATCGGCGGGCTGAGGCTGAACGGTGTCGATCCCTTGCTCGTCGGCCACCGCGTCCAGATCGAAGGCAGCGCAAACCAGGGCGCGATGCAGGCCGCGCGCACCCGTATCGATGATTTTTCGGATCTCGTCGGCGCAAGCCGCCTGTCGATCGAGGCCTATGTGCAGCGGATGGGCGCAAACCTCCAGCTCGGCTCCGGGCTCGTCGCCCGTGACGGCTCGCGTTTCGGGCCCGCGGCCGGCGAAGCCCGCATGGTGGTCAACGGCGCGTTCGATCGCGCGCGCGGCCTTCAGGTCGACTCCGCACAGGCTGTCGGCCAATTCCCGAGATCGCCGCCGCAGGGGCCGGGTGGTGCCGGCAATCCCAACCGGTCGCCCGGCGGCTCTATCATGCATCCGGATCGCGGCGCCGTGACTCCGGGCGGCGGCCAGCCCGGCGCCCCCGGTGCGCCTGCGCCGGGATCGAGCCCCGGTCCGGCGCCCGGCTCTGCACCGACAGGACCGAGCGGTCCGTCAGGCCCCGGCGGTCTTGGCTCGCCCACTGGTCCCATGGGCCCCGGCGGGTCCATGGGACCTGGCGGTGGAACGGGTGGTGGCGGTTTTGGTGGTCCCGGAGGCGGGATGGGCGGTGGCCGGCGCTAAAGGAACCCAGGTGGAGCGCATGGTGCGGCGAGCCGTGCTTCATCATAGGGCGGCGCGCGGCTCGCCGTTCGTTCCGAGTCCGGCCGCATCGAGTTTCACCGCGTCGTCGCCCGTCGCCGCGGAATGGTCGGCCGCAAGCAGAATGTAGAACGCCGGCACCACGAACAGGGTGAACAACGTTCCAATCGAAAGTCCCGAGGCGATGACCAGCCCCATGTTGAAGCGTGAGGCTGCGCCCGCACCGGTAGCGGTGATCAATGGCATCACGCCGATCACCATGGCCGCTGTCGTCATCAGGATCGGGCGCAGCCGGATCGCGGTTGCTTCGATGACCGCATCGCGCTTGGAGCGGCCGGCATGCTGCAGCTCGTTGGCGAACTCGACGATGAGAATGCCGTGCTTGCTGATCAGCCCCATCAGCGTCACGAGGCCGACCTCGGTGTAGATATTGAGGCTCGCGCCCTTGATTCCCAGCATGATGAAGATCAGCGCGCCCGCGATCGACATCGGTACCGAGACCAGGATGATCAGGGGATCACGGAAACTCTCGAACTGCGCCGACAGCGCCAGGAAGATGATGATCAGGGCAAACCCGAAGGTGGCGGCGAATCCGGATGATTCCTGGATGAACTGCCGTGACTGACCGCCATAGTCGATGGTGTAGCCCTTGGGCAGGGTCCGGTCCGCGATCTCCTTCAGCGTCGCGAGCGCTTCGCCGGTGATCACACCGGGCATGGCCACGCCGGAAATGGTGGCGGCATTGACCTGCTGGAAATGGTTCAACGATTGCGGAACGGTGGTCGTCTTGAGCGACGCCACCGTCGACAGCGGAACAGACGTGCCGTCCGAGGTCTTGATGTAGTAGTTCAGCACCTGATCGGCGTTCAGTCGCTGGCGCTGCTCGACCTGGGGAATGACCTTGTAGGAGCGGCCGTCCAGGCCGAAATAGTTGACATACCCGCCGCCCAGCATGTTGCCGAGCGCACCGCCGACGTCACTGAGCTTCAACCCGAGCTGAGCGGTCTTTTCGCGATCGATCAGCACCGTGGTTTGCGGCTGGTCCACCTTCAGGTCGTTGTCGAGGAAGATGAACTTGCCGCTCTTCAGGGCCTCGGCGGTGAACGCTTTCGCGACGCCGTCGAGCCGGTCGAACGGGTCCGTGGTCTGGATCACGAACTGGATCGGAAGGCCGCTCGCCCCGGGCAGCGGCGGCAGCTGGAACGCCACGATCTTGGCGCCGGCAACCCCCGCCATCTCCTGCTGAAGCACCGGCTGCAGTTCCGCCGCAGTCTTGTCGCGTTTGTCCCAGGGTTTCAGGACCCATCCCGCGATCGAGCTGCCGGTGAGATCGAGCTGAAACACGCCCGCCGTTTCGGCATAGGCGGAAATGCGCCGGTAGACCTCGGCGGAATACAGCAGCTTCTGCTGAAGTGTTGCGTTCGGTGCCAGCGTTGACTGCATCAGGATCGCGCCCTGGTCCTCCTCCGGCGCTAACTCGTTCTTTGAGTTCGAATAAAGCCAGTAGATGCTGCTCAAGACCAGGGCAGCGAATACGACCGTGACCGGAATTGTTGTCAGGCTGCCGGCAAGTAGGCGCCGATATCGATGCTGCAACGTCTCCATGCGTGCATCGATGAAGCCGACGATGCGGTCGTTGAGCGTCGGCTTGCCGGTGTTCGCCGGCTTCAGGATGAAGGCGCAGCACATCGGCGTCAGCGTCAACGCAATGACGGCCGACACGGCAACGGCACCGGCAAGGGTGAAGGCGAACTCGGTGAACAGCGCACCGGTCAAGCCGCCCTGGAAGCCGATCGGCACGTAGACCGCGATCAGCACGATGGTCATGGCCACGATCGGACCCGCAAGCTCGCGCGCGGCCATGATCGCCGCCTGCAACGGCTTCGTACCCTCGGCCAGATGCCGGTTGACGTTCTCGACGACGATGATGGCGTCGTCGACCACGAGGCCGATCGCGAGCACCAGCGCCAGCAGCGTCAGGAGGTTGATCGAGAAGCCTAGCGCCAGCAGCATCGTGAAGGTGCCGACCAGCGACAGCGGTATGGCGATCACCGGAATCAGCACCGAACGCCACGATCCGAGAAACAGGAAGACGACCACGGTGACGATCAGAAGCGCTTCGAGCAGGGTATGGATCACCTCGTCGATCGAGCTGTTCACGAAATCGGTGGAGTCGTAGATGATCTCGGAGTTCAGCCCCTCCGGCTGCTGCGCCTTGATGTCGGGATAGACGGCACGGACGCCTTTGATGACGTCGAGAAGGTTGGCGTTTGGCGCCACCTGGATGCCGATATAGACCGCGCGCTTGCCGTTGAAGCCGACCGACGAGTCGTAATCCTCGGAGCCCAGCGTAACGTTCGCCACGTCGGACAGCTTGACGTTGGAAGCGCCGGCCTGCTTGACGACGAGGTCGCGAAACTCCTGCAACGACTTCAGGTTGGTCGCGGCCGTCAAATTGACCTGCACCATCTGGCCCTTGGTGGTGCCGAGCCCGGCGATGTAGTCGTTGCTGGACAGCGCGGTCGATACGTCGGATGCGGTCAGCCCGTAGGCGGCAAGCTTGATCGGATCGAGCCAGGCGCGCAGCGCGAAGGTCTTGTTGCCGAGCAGCTCCGCGGTCTGCACGCCGGATACGGCCTGCAGCTTGGGCTGCACCACGCGGATCAGGTAGTCGGTGATCTGGTTCGGCGCCAGCACGTCGCTGCTGAAGCCGAGATACATGGCGTCGATGGTCTGGCCGACCTTGACCGTCAGCACCGGCTGCTGGACGCCGCTCGGCAGCTGATTGAGCACCGAGTTCACCTTGGTGTTGATCTCGGTCAGCGCCTTGCCGGAGTCGAAGTTCAGCCGCAGGTTGACGGTGATGGTGGAGGTGCTGGGCTGGCTGGTCGACGTCATGTAGTCGATGCCATTGGCCTGGGCGATGGCGTTTTCCAGCGGCGTGGTGATGAACCCGGCAACGACCGCCGGATCGGCGCCGTAGTACGTCGTCGTCACGGTGACGATCGCGTTCTGGGTTCGCGGATATTGCAGGATCGGCAGCGAGGTCATCGACTTCAGACCCAGCACCAGGATCATCAGGCTGACGACGATCGCAAGCACCGGCCGGCGAATGAAGATGTCGGTAAAGGACACGTTCTCGTTCCTCACTGATCGGCAGGTGCCGGATTGGGATCGTTCGCCAGGGGAATGGAGTTGTCGACTTTCAGCAGGGTGCCGTTGCGCAGCTTGACCTGGCCCGCGGTGACGACGGTTGCGCCCTGATCGAGACCCGAGATCACCGCCACCTGATCGCCACGGGTGGCGCCGGTCTTGATGAAGGTCTGGCGGGCTATCAAACCCTGCTTGTCCGGTGCGTCGCTCTTGACGGCGAGGAATACCGACTCTCCATAGGTGTTGTAGACGATGGCGGTCTGCGGCAGCGTGAGATAGCTCGTGGGGTGTCCGACACGGACATCGATCCGCGCGAACATGCCGGGCAGGAGCTTGCGATCCGTATTGTCGAAAATCGCGCGGACCTGAACGTTGCGGCTGGCCTGATCGACCTTGGAATTGAACGCCTGCACCACGCCCTTGAAGCTGCGGTCCGGAAAGGCGTCGATGCGAGCGGTGACCTCCTGTCCGACTTTGACCTGGTCGAGTGCCTGTTGCGGCAGCGTGAAGTCGACAAAGAGCCGGTCGAGCGCCTGTAGCGTGACGATGGTGGTGCCCGCGGTCAGATACTGGCCAACATCGACCTGACGCACGCCGAGACGCCCGGCAAAAGGTGCCTTCAGCGTCTTTTGGTCCATGAGCGCCTGCTGCTGGGCGACCAGCGCCAGCGCGTTGCGCTCGTTCACGACATCGCTGTCGACCGTCGCCTGGCTGACCGCATTGATCTTCAGCTGACCCTGGTCGCGCCGCAACGTGATGGCGTAGCCGTCGGCGGTGGCCTGCAACGACTGCAGCTTGGCGACGTCGTCCTGCTTGCGCAGGTCGAGCAACACGTCACCGGCGCCGACATCCTTGCCGGATTCGAAATGAATGCCGTCCACGATGCCTGACTGTTGCAGCGACAGATCGGCGCCGTTCACCGCGCGAAACGTGCCGATGGCGGTCAATGCGGATTGCCAGTCGCTGAGCTGCGCGGCGGTCGTCGACACCGTCTGCGGGGGATCGGCGAGCGCGGCCATGGCCTGTTTGATCATGCCGGCGCGGAAGCTGACGAACCAGGCGAGGGCGGCGAACACCGCACCGACGACACACAACATGATAATCATGCGCTTCAACATGGCTTCGGGCTTTCGCATCAGTTGGCGGGCGGGGTCGGCTGAGCCGGCAGGGCCCCCGCGGGGGTGAATATCGCGGCAACGCCCGCGGGCTTTACTTCGGAGGCGGGGGACTCATCGACGCGATTCCACCAGCCGCCGCCGAGTGCCTGGTACAGCGAGACGGTGTCGGCATAGCGCGAGGCCTGCGCCTTCACGCGGTTGATGCGCGCGGTCAGCAGCGTCTGTTCGGCGTTGATGACGGAGATGAACGTGGTGGAGCCGGCCTTGAACTGGGCCTGCGACATCTTCAGGCTCTCCGCGGCGGTCTTCTCCGCCTCGATCTGGGCCTTCAGCAGATCAGCATCCGACTGGATGGCGCGGAGCGCGTCGGCGACATTCTGGAACGCGGTGATCACGGTCGAGCGATATTGCGCGCCTTTCTGCTCCAGTGCAGCGACCTTGGACTCCTTGGTGTGGAACAGCGAGCCGGCATCGAAGATCGGGCCGGTGACACTTGCCGCCACGCTCCAGGCCGCCGATTGCGGGCCGTAGAGTCCCGACAGCGCCAGCGCAGAGCTGCCGCCCGAAGCTGACAGCGTCACGTTCGGCAGCATGTTGGCCGTGGCAACACCGACATTCGCGCTGGCCTGATGCATCTGGCTTTCGGCAGCTCGGATGTCCGGACGCTGCCGCACCAGCAGCGACGGTACGCTGACCGGCAGATCGCGCGGCAGGCGCAGGTTTGCCAGCGGCACGGCCTCGCCTCTGTCCTGGCTCGGCAGTCTGCCGAGATACGCCATCAGCTGGTTGCGATTTTGCGCGCGCGACTTTTGCAGCGGCGGCAGCGTCGCAAGCGTCTGCGCCAGCTGGGCCTTCTGAGTCAGGACATCGCTGTTGGCGACGGCGCCGAGGGCAAACTGCTGTTCGAGCAACGCGACCAGCTGACGCTGACCGTCGATCTGTTCCTGGGTCACGCGAATCTGCGCCGCGTAGGACGCATCGCTGATCGCGGTCGTCACGACGTTTGCCGTCAATGAGAGATAGGTCGCCTCGAGCTGGAAGCGCTCATAGTCCGCATTGGCGAGATCCGCCTCGATCCCGCGCGCTTTGCCACCGAAGATGTCCGGCGTGAACGAAACCGGGACCGAGGTCTTGTAGAGGGTGTACAGCGATGACGGTCCGGTCTGCCCGGACTGTGCCAGCGGCACTTGGCTGCGCGTCGCACTGCCTTCCCCGGTGATCGACGGCATCAGGGCGCTGGTGTCTGCCGCCGCAACTTCGCGAGCCTGGCGCAGCGCCGCTTGCGCCGCGGCAAGGTCCGGATGGTTGTCGATTGCTTCCCGGACGAAGGCTTCGATCTGCCGTGAGCGAAACACCTGCCACCAGACCGCCGGCACGTCCGCGCCGTTCACGATCCGCTGTGCCGTTCCGCCAGGCCCGTCTGCGCCCTTGGTCGCGGAGAATCCGCCCGCAGTGTAGCCGCTGACCGGCGGGGCGTCCGGCGCCTCGAAATTCGGGCCGACGGCACAGCCGGCGAGCGCGATCGCGGCTTGGGCTAACGGTATTATGGCGCCTCTACGGAGGAATGTTCTGAACGGCATCCAAGGCTCATATCGAAACTGAACCGTTCAGTACTTGACCGAGCAAGCAGGTGTTGTCAATGGTACTGAACTGTTTAGTTTTGTTGTGTACCGTAAAGAAGTTTTGCTACCTGTGTCGTGCTCAGGGCGTCTCTTTAGTTCTTTCAAGCTGTTGAGACGCAGCCATTGTGCGCGTTGACGCCTACGACACCGATTCGCGAGCCGACGGAGAGTCACCCTTGATCGAAACGATCGCCCATCCTGTTCACGAGAAGGAGAGCGCACCAGCGGGCCGCAAGATGGACATCGTCACCCGAGCGGCGTGGCAGCTTTTTCTCGAGCAGGGCTTTTCCGCAACCAGTATGGACGCCATCGCGAAAGCCGCCGGCGTGTCGAAGGCCACGCTCTACGCGTATTTCCCGAGCAAGGAGGCTTTGTTCGCCTCGCTGATCGTGGCGGAGTGCGAGAGCCTGCAACGCGATTTGCCGGTGCCCAAACTGTCCGC
This sequence comes from Bradyrhizobium sp. B025, assembly GCF_042257955.1. Classification (NCBI taxonomy): domain Bacteria; kingdom Pseudomonadati; phylum Pseudomonadota; class Alphaproteobacteria; order Hyphomicrobiales; family Nitrobacteraceae; genus Bradyrhizobium; species Bradyrhizobium sp. B025. The sequence goes on from NZ_CP170150.1 coordinate 4,103,010, forward strand.
CGGACTGTCTGAGGCGCTGCGGGATTTCGCCAGGCAATACCTCCACACCTTCATCCATCGAAAGGACGTTGCCTTCGTCCGCATCATCGCCAACGAGAGCGGTCGGTTTCCCGTGCTCGCCCGGCTCTTCTATGAAAGCGGACCCGAGGCGACGATTCGGCGGCTCGCTCAATTCCTCGAAGAAGCCAGGGCTGCGAAGGTCTTGGAGTTTGACGATCCGATGGAAGCCGCCAATCAATTCCTGAGCCTGGTCCGCGGCGAACTACCGCTGCTGATTGTACTGGGCCTCAGCGATCTCACGGAGGAGGCGATCGAGCAGGAGATCGAAGCAGGACTCAAATTCTTCCTGAAGGCGTGTCAGCCTCGCGCCTGAAGCGCTCACGAATGTTCAATGAGGGCAGGGGCGCGTTCTAGCCCGCACTGAGACGCACGCCCGCGCGCAGGAACTTCTGCGGGTCGACCGCTTCGCCGTCGATGCGGGTTTCGTAGTGCAGATGTGGACCGGTGGAACGGCCGGTCGAGCCGACGAGACCGACGACCTGGCCGATCTTCACGATCTCGCCGACCTTGACGTTGATCTCGGAGAGATGGCCGTAGCGGGTCGCAAGTCCGTTGCCGTGGTCGACCTCGATCATGCGGCCATAGCCCCCGGACCAGCCGGCCGAGACCACCTTGCCGTTGGCGGTGACGCGGACCGGATCGCCCGTGGCGGCACGGAAGTCGAGGCCGGTATGCATCGCAGGCCGACCCAGGAATGGATCGCTGCGCACGCCGAATCCGGAGGTGAACTCGACCTCGCCGATGACGGGCTTGCGATAGGGCACCAGTGCCAGCGTGCGATTGAGGCGATCCATCTCGGCGCGGGTGACGTTGATGCGATTGAGCTGCTTCTCGAACGGCCCGGCATTGGCCGTCAGCTTGACGGGCACGAACGGCCCACCCATCGCGGTCCGCGGCACGGCGGCTTCGAGACTGGCGAGGTTCAGGCCGAGATCGCTGACCACGCCGCGCATCCGGCGCATGCGCGAATCCATGCCGTCCTCGACGGCGCTGAGCGCCGCCATCTGACGACGCTCGACCTGATCGAGCGAGGTGGTGAGGCGGACCAGGACATTGTCGAAACCCTGGTTCTTGGCGAACTGATTGGCCTGTGGGGCCATGACCGCCGGCGCGCGCGACTCGAGCCGCGCTTCGCGATCCGGCGGCGCCACGAAGATCACGGTGTCGCTGATCGGCGACGGCTTTGGCGTGCCCTGCGTTGTGCTCTGGCCGGCGTCGCCACGCTGCGGGGTCGAACGGGGAATCGAGCCTGTCACGTCAGGCATGGCCCCGAGCGCCGTGGCCCGGGACTCCAGCGCCGTCTGGCGCTTCATGATCTGGTCGAGCTTCTGGTCGAACTGTTCCTGGTCGAGCAGCTGCCGGCTGGTGGTGCGATCGACCTTGGCGCGCAGCTCGGCGATGCGGTCCTCATAGGCGTACTGCATCTCAGCCTGGCGGGCGATCAGCCGGGTCAGGACATCGTCGCGAAAGGCAAAGTAGGTGGCAGTCGCGGCCGACCAGAGTCCGAGCAGCACGACCGTGCCGACCACGATCCAGAACACCACGGGCCCGAAGCGCACCTGCTTGCCGGCATGGACGATGGTGTAAGCGTCGTCGGTCGCGGGCAGGGGAATCGCAATTGCCGCTGCTGCGGCGGCCGGACGGCGATGGAGGGCCCGTCCGTGGTCGTGAGGATGATGTTGGGGGTACTGCGAGTATTGGGCAGAACTTTTCGACATCGGCACTCCCGCGCCGGTCGGATGAGTCCGTACGGCCTAATTGCCGCAGCAATCTGGGCCGGTCATGGTTAATTTTCCGGAAACGGGAGCAGTCGTATTTAAAGGTCTGGTTAAGGACTTGTTGCCGCTTCCAGCACCTGGTCGGCATGGCCGTCGACCCGGACGTTACGCCAGATCCTGGCCACCTTGCCGTCGCTTCCGATCAGCACCGTGGTGCGAAGAATCCCGAGGAAGCTCTTGCCATACATGGATTTTTCGCCCCAGGCGCCATACGCCTCCAGCATCTCGTGCTTCTCGTCCGAGATCAGTGGAATGCCGAGGCTGTGCTTGTCGCGGAATTTCTCCTGGGCCTTTAACGAATCCGCGGAAATACCGATCACGGCCGTCCCGGCCGCGGCGAAGGCGTCGGCCAGGCGCGTGAAGTCGATGGCCTCCCTGGTGCAGCCGGGCGTATCGGCGCGGGGGTAGAAGAACAGGACGAGCTTCCGGCCGGCATAATCCGACAGCGTGACCGCGCCGCCGCCGTCGCGGGGCAGGCGGAAGGCTGGGGCCTTCTGCCCCTCGGCCAGGACCTGCCTGGCCGCAGACGCAGGGGCCGATCTGGAGGAATTTAACTGTTTCGATGCGGCGCCATGCGATGCTGCTTTTGCTATGCTCCCGGTTGATTTGCTCGCCGGTGTCCGCTGTGTTTTCGCGGACTTTGTTTGAGTCGCTGCCCGGGTTTTCGAGGCCTTCTTTTTTGCCGCTGTCGTGCCGGAGGGCGTTTTGGACGATTTCTTTTGGGATTTCTTGGACATACGCCTTCCTTTCGACGCTTTCGGCGGGTCAACCAAAGCGGTATTGCAGCTCTCGTCCGGTGTACCGGACTCGCGCCCTCGGCTGGGCAAGTCTGACGACGCCGGAGTATGGTTACAAGGAATTCCACGCACCACCCCACTGCTCGTTGAACGCGCTCCCGGGGCGAAATGACGAACAGCAGGAATATTCGAGGTATGGCGGCAACGCCGGCGCAGGGGCGTTCGCTCCCGGTCGACGGCTGCGGTCCCGGCGGCGCTCAATCCCACGATGGGCGCCTGTATCGAGAGGCAATGGCAAGGAATAAGTCGCCCCAGGATTACAATCGGGATTTCGATCGGCGCGGCGGTCATTCGGAGCCGCAGGAATGGGACGATGCCGACTGGGACCCGGATCAGGAAGCGGCGGCGGGCTATCGTGCGCGCCGGCTGTTGTCGCGTTCCAATTCGGGCTTCCATCGCTTCGGTGACGGGTTTGGGGCGGTGCGCCGCTGGCTGGCGGCCGATCGCTGGCTGAAGCGGCTGGCTATCGTCGTCGGCGCCCTGGCCGTCATCTTCGTCGGGTGTTTCGGCGCGCTGTGGTGGCGGCTCGGGACCGGTCCGATCAATCTCGACATCGCAACGCCCTGGCTTGCAGCGGCGATCGAGGACAACATCGGCCACGGCAACACCGTGGAGGTCGGCGGCACGCAGATCGAGCGGGCCGGGCGGATTCGTATCGCCGTGCGCATCCGCGACATCGTCGTTCGCGACCACGACCATGCCATCGTCGCCACCGCGCCGAAGGCCGAGGTCAAGCTGTCGGGTGCGGGTCTGCTGATGGGGCACCTGCGCGCCGAAAGCCTCAATCTCGTCGACGCCGAGCTTGCGATCCGCATCGCGCCCGACGGGACCGTCACGGTGTCGGCCGGTGATACCGCAAAACCGCTGGCAACCGGCGTGGCCTCCAAGAAGGATGCCGGCCTGCCGCCGACATTCCCGCGCAACGGTGTCCCGCCGCCGCCGTTCGCGACCGCGCCTGCAAGCCCCGACGCATCCCAGGCGGCACCTCAGGCGACTGCGCAGAGCGGCATTCTCCAGGGCCTCGACTGGCTCGACAGCCTGAGCATGACCGGCCTCGACGGCCAGAACCTCAACGAGATCGGTCTGAAGAACGGCAATCTGATCGTCGACGATCAGCAGCGCGGCAGCAAATGGACGTTCGAGAACATCACGCTCAGCCTGCGCCGGCCGAGCCGCGGCGGCGTCGCGCTCAGCCTCGGCGAGGAGGGCGCGCGTCCATGGTCGCTGCGTGCCACGATCGGTCCCGCCGAGAACGGCGTGCGCTCGGTCGACATCCGCGCCGACAAGGTTTCCACCGCCAACATCCTGCTGGCGCTACGGGTCAAGGATCTCACCTATACCGCCGACCTGCCGCTGACCGGCGAGCTCAAGGGCGAGCTCGGCCGCGACGGCGTGCCGACCTTCTTCCGCGGCAAGATCACGGTCGGCGCGGGCAACATCATCGACACCGACACGCCCGATTATCCGATGGCGATCGACTCGGCCGAGATCAATGTCGAGTGGGACTCCAATCGGCGCGTGCTGGTCGCACCGTTCAAGATTCTCTCGGGTGCGAACCGCCTGACGCTGCTGGCGCATCTGGAGCCGCCCAACGGCAGCATCAACGACTGGCAGCTCGGCTTCAGCGGCGGCTCGATCCTCCTGGGCGGCATCGACAACGAGCCGCCGCTCGTCTTCAACCGCATTGCGATCGGTCTTCGCTTCGATACCGACCACAAGCGCCTCCTGCTGACGCAGGCCGATATCAGCAATGGCGAGATCGGCGTCGCCGGCACCGGCGCCATCGACTATTCCGGCGAGCCGCGGCTCACGCTGGGCTTTGCGGGAACGCCGATGTCGGCTTCCGCGCTCAAGCGGATGTGGCCGACGCTCGTCGTTCCGGAATTGCGCGAATGGGTGATCGAGCGGATCGAGCGCGGCACGCTCCAGCGCATCGAGATCGGCGTCAATTCGCCGACCAGGAACCTTCCACGGAAGGGCCCGCCCATTCCCGACGACGGCCTCTCGGTCAACATCGTGGCGAGCGGCGTCGCGGTCCGCCCGGTGGACGGCATGCCTGTCGTGCACGATGCCGATTTGAAGGCGCGCGTGACCGGGCGCACCGCCACCGTGAGCATCGGGCAGGGCATTGCCGACACGCCCGCCGGCCGCAAGGTCACGATCTCCGACTTCGTCTTCGAGGTGCCGGACATGGCACCCAAACCCTCGCCCTCGCGCACCAGGTTTCGCGTCGACGGACCCGTGCCTGCGGCGGCCGAAATGCTCGCCAATGACCGGCTGAGCGATCTGTCGGCGACCGTCGTCGATCCCAACACCAGCAAGGGAACGTTCTCGGCGAACATCCAGCTCGGCTTGCCGGTCAAGGGCGAGCTGACCAAGGCCGACACCACCTACGCCGTCACCGCCGATCTCAACGGCTTTGCCGCCGACAAGCTGGTGATGAACCAGAAGCTGGAGGCCAACAATCTGAAGATCGTCGCGAGCAACCAGGGCTACCAGGTCAAGGGCGACGTCAAGATCAACGGGCAGGCGGCCTCGCTCGACTATCGCAAGCAGGCCGAGGGCGATGCCGACGTCCGCCTGCAGGCGACGCTGGACGATGCGAGCCGCGCGCGTCTCGGCTTCGATCTCAGCCCGGCCGTCAGTGGCTCGTTGCCGATCAAGCTCTCGGGCAAGATCGCGGGCGGCGCGGACCAGACCACCAAGCTCGGCGTCGAGGCCGACTTGACCTCGGTCAAGCTCGACAACATCCTGCCTGGCTGGGTCAAGCTGCCGGGCAAGTCGGGCAAGGCCAGCTTCAAGGTGGTGCCGACCGCGCAATCGACGCGCTTCGAGGACATCGTCATCGAAGGCGGCGGCGCCTCGATCAAGGGCTCGCTCGAGGTCGACCCGAACGGCGACCTCATGAACGCGAACTTCCCGATCTACGCGCCATCCGACGGCGACAAGGCGTCGTTGAAGGTCGAGCGCAGCCAGGACGGCGTGGTGCGCGGCACGATGCGCGGCGACGTGTTCGACGGCCGCGGTTTCCTGAAGTCGGCGATCTCAGGCAATTCCAAGGACGATGCCAAGAGCAAGATGAAGAACGTCGATTTCGACATCGACGTGAAGCTCGGCGCCGTCGCCGGATTCAACGGCGAGGCGATGCGCAGCGTCGATGCCAAGATGTCGCGGCGCAGCGGCGCCGTCAAAGCCTTCACGCTGAGCGGCAAGATCGGCCGCGATACGCCGGTGGCGGCCGATCTGCGCGGCGGCCGCGCCCAGGGTGCCCGCGAGGTGATCTATCTCCAGACCAACGATGCCGGCGCGCTGCTGCGCTTCACCGACACCACCAACAAGGTCTTCGGCGGCCAGATGGTGGTGGCGATGGAGCCGCCGACGTCAGAGCCTACGACCAGGGAAGGCCTGATCAATGTGCGCGACTTCACGGTCAAGGGAATGGATCAGCTCGATCGCGTGGCGGCGGGCGGTCCCAATGGCGCGCAGAGCGGCGTGTCCTTCACGGCGCTGCGAGCGGAGTTCACCCGGCAGAACGGCGCGCTCACGATCCGCGACGGCGTCGTCAAGGGACCGATGATCGGCGGCACCATCGAAGGCTCGATCGACTATCCCGGCAACCAGGTCTGCATGAGCGGCACCTTCGTGCCGATGTACGGCGTCAACAACATCTTCGGCCAGATCCCGTTGTTCGGCATCTTCCTCGGCGGCGGCAACAACGAGGGATTGATTGGCGTGACCTATGAGGTCGTCGGCACGCCGGCCGCGCCCGTGATGCGCGTCAATCCAATCTCGGCGATGGCGCCCGGCCTGTTCCGCAAGATATTCGAATTCAACACCGGCAAGCAGAACACGCCGTTCGACGAGCAGTTGCCGTCGGCACAATCCGGCGACAGCCCGACGGGGTCAGCAAGACCGCTGTCGAGCGGTTGCAGCCTCGCGCGGCGCTAGCGACAAGCTTGAATAGCTCGTTATGCCCGGGACAAGCCCGGCCATGACGAATGCGGAGGTTTAGGCGTCCGGAAACTTACGCCGCGCGCACGCCTGCCAGGAAGGTGCCGACTTCGCCCGAGAGCTGCTCGGCCTGCTTGGAGAGGCTGCTGGCCGCCGCGAGCACCATGCCGGCGGCGTTGCCGGTCTCGTTCGCCGCGGTGCTGACGCCGCCGATATTGGTGGTGACCTCCTTGGTCGCCTCCGCGGTCTGCGAGACGCTGCGCGCGATCTCGGCGGTGGCGGCGCCTTGCTCCTCGATGGCCGCGCCGATCGAGGTGGCGATCCGGCTGACTTCCTCGATGGTGGCGGTGATGCCGCCGATGGCGTCCACGGCCTCCTTGGTCGCGCCCTGGATCTGGGCGATCTTGTCGCCGATCTCGCGGGTGGCCTCGGCGGTCTGGCTTGCGAGCGACTTCACCTCGGAGGCGACGACGGCAAAGCCGCGGCCGGCTTCACCGGCGCGCGCGGCCTCGATGGTGGCGTTGAGCGCGAGCAGATTGGTCTGCGCCGCGATGCTGGAGATCAGCTCGGCGACATGCTCGATCTGCTGAGCACCGTCCGAGAGTGCGCGGACGATGGTGTCGGTGCGGCGGGCGTTGTCCACGGCGCGGCCGGTGACCTCGGCCGATTGCGCGACCTGGCGGCTGATCTCGGTGATCGAGGAGGAGAGCTCCTCGGCGGCGGCCGCGACGGTCTGGACGCGCTGGCTGGCTTCGGTGGCGGCCGAGCCGACCAATGCGGCGCGGCGGTTGGTGCCTTCGGCGGTGGACGACATCGACTTGGCGGTGGTCTCGAGTTCACCGGAGCCCGAGGCCATCAGGCCGACGAGCTGGCCGACGGACGCATCGAAGCGGTCGGCGAGTGCGATCAGGGCGTCGCGCTTCTCCTGCTCGCTGCGGGTCTTGGCGGCGACCTGCTCGGCCTCGAGGTTGCGCGCCGTGAGCGCGGTCTGCCGGAGCACTTCGAGCGTCTCGGCCATGCGGCCGATCTCGTCGCCGCGGCCGGTCTCCTCGACCGGCTTGTCGATGGCGCCTTCGGAAATCGCCTGCATGCGGTTCTTCTGGCGGTCGAGCGCGCCGAGCACGTCGCGGGCGATCAGCCAGGACAGCGTCGCCATCAGCAGCATCAGGCCGACGCCGATGACGGCGAGCTCCAGCGTCAGCGCGCGCACGTCGGCATCGATATCGTCGACATAGAGGCCGTAGCTGATGGTCACGTTCCAGGGCGCGAACTTGCGCGCGAACACGGTCTTGCGGACCGGCTCGGTCTGGCCGGGGCGGGGATAGAGATAGGAGGTCACGCCGCCCGGCGCGGCCTGGTCGGCAGCCTTGAGGATGGCGTCGGCGATCAGCACGCCATTGGAGTCCTTGGCGCCCGTGATCTTGCCTTCGAGCTGCTGATTGGCGCCGTTCACCATCAGGGACGTGTCCTGATTGTAGACCACCGGATAGCCCTGGCCGCTATTGAAGCTCATGCGACGGCCGCGCTGGTGGAACAGGGCCTTGGCCTCGGCCTGCGTCAGCTTGCCGGCGGTCACCTCGTCCTGGAGCGATTGCGCGTAGTTGTAGAGGAGCTCCACCGCGGTCCGCATCTGCTGGACGCGGTCCTCCATCATGCGGCTCTTGCTGAGAACGGTCGATACCCCGATGATGGCCGTGACAGTGAGCGCCGCGAGGCAGACCATGCTGGCCAGCTTGGTGCGGATCTTCAGATGACTCAGCAGCTTCATCGCAGCCTCTACGGAATGGTTATTATTGCTCGCATCGGTAGCATGAAGTTCTTACCAATCATGAATGGAGGCATGCGGCGGCCTGCCGCGCGGAACGGCATTCGCAGGCTTGTGCGCAACCGTGCAGGCAAACCGCCACGCGCCGGGAGGCACCGGTTCATGCGCTGGAAAAAATCGATCTTGGACTTTGGTGGCTACAGAGCCTGGCAGGACCTGCAATGAATCGATTCGTTCATCGCATCATCATGTCCGTGCTGCTCGTCGCGGCCCTCGTTCTCATCTGGAACGTGCTGGGAGCGCGCTAGGACGGCACCGGCAGATCTGCGGGTGCCGTCCTGCTTGCGGATTGATCCGCGGGCGCGTCAGCGCCGGGCGTAGGCCTCGCCGGATGCGTCGCTCTCCTTGCCCATGACGGCATCGACGCTGATCGAGCCGCCCCCGGCTGCCGAGAGATAGAGGCAGGCGAAGCAGAACAGGATCGCGGCGGTACCGCCATTGAGCAGTGGCAGGAACACCGGCGAGCCGGTCTTGAGCATGTGGCCCATGAAGTAGGCGAAGGCCATTTCGCCCGACAGGATGAACGCCGTGATCCGCGTGAACAGGCCGAGCATCAGGGCCGCGCCGAGCACCAGCTCAAGCGCGCCGGCCGCGTAGATCAGCGGCGGAATGTCGGCGAAGTAGGGAAGCGCCGGAAACTTGAACAGTTTTGCGACGCCGTACTGGAACAGCAGCAGTCCGGTGACGAAACGAAACAGGCTCAGCAGAGCCGGTTGATAGCGAGAGAGATAGTTGAAGTTCATGATTTGCGCCCTTCCATCCACAATTCCCAAGCGACTTGAATCGCATTCGGTTCCACCCTGCAAGCTGTAGGCGCGGAATCCGCGCTGACTTTTTCGTCATGTCGGACAAAACGCCGTAAAGCGCGGCGAGTTCGGATTATTCGCGGGTGGCCATGTCGCGCGAGCCCGTAATTTCCCGGTGGCGCGGAGGGGTGCAGGTTACCTCGGACATACCTACCGCCGCAAGGCGGGGACAACCAGGAATGGAATCATCCCGAGCACCACACTCGCAAGTGCGAAGGCGAGCAACGCGTTGTAGCCGTGGGTCGCGTCGTGGATCAGGCCACCGCTCCAGGAGCCGAACGCCGAGCCCAGCCCGCTGCCGATCGAAATGGTGCCGTAGATCGTGCCGACCCGCTTGCCCTGAAAGATCCGCATCGCGGTCGCGCTGATCAGCGGGCCGCGCGAGCCCATCATGCTGCCGAAGCAGACGACGAATCCGCTGAGCACCAGGATGTTGGGGACGTATTGCAGCAGCCAGAGCAGGGCGATGCCGAGGATCGAGATCGCGTAGCTCAACAGCACGGAAGGCCTGCGCCCGATCAGGCCGTCGAGCGCGGAGACCCCCAACATGCCGAACACAAGCACGACGCCGGAGAAGCCCCAGGCCGTCGCGGCCTGGAGCGGCGGGAAGCCTGCGTCGATCAGATAGGCCACGATCTGCGCGGCGATCGCGTACATGCCGACGGCGGTGAAGAAGAAGGTCGAGAACAGCGCCCAGAAGGCGTGATGGCGCATCGCGCCGAGAAGCGTCCAGCCGTTGTCGATGAAGTCAGGATCGGTCCTCTTCACCACATGCGGCGAGCCCGTGGCGAACAGCCGCCACGGCAGCAGCAGCAGCGGCACCAGCAGGCCCAATGCTGCAAAGCCGAACAGCTGGTAGGTGCCGCGCCAGCCGAGATGGTCGATCAGCAGTTGCGAGGCCGGCAGTAGCGCCAGCACGCCGCCGCCCATGGCCGAATACACCACCGACATCGCGGTCGGGAGGCGCGGCCCGAACCAGCGACCGAGCAGGATCGAGTTCGGCACGATGCCGATGAAGGCGACGCCGATGCCGACACAGAGGCCGATCGAGAGCTGGAACTGCCACAGGTGCTGTGCGTGCGCCGCAACCAGGAATGCCGCGCCGAGCAGCGATAGCCCGAGCGCATAGACGATGCGCGGTCCGGAATGATCGAACAGCCGTCCGACGAAGGGGGCGGTGAGGCCGCTGGCGAGCCATGTGAGCGAATAGACCGAGACGATCTGTGCGCGGTCCCAGCCAAAGCTTTCCGAGATCGGCTTCAGGAATACCGTAAAACTGTCGCCGAGCCCACGGCCCAGCACGGCCAACGTGAAGCAGAGTGCGAGCACGGTGAGTGCGACGCGCACGGCGCCTTCCGGCGTCGCCGCGACGCCATCCTTGCGCGATTCCCTGGGCGTCTTCTGATCCATTGCCGGTCAGGGAGCGCGCTTCGGCGCGCCCTGACAAGCAGCGAAAAGCTCATACGCCTATGCAGGCTTGATGAGGATGTGCTTCTTCTTGCCGAACGACAGCTTGATCACGCCCTCAGGCGTCAGATGGGCCGCCGAGAGCGCCATCTTGTCGTCGGTGACGGGTTCGTCGTTGACGCGCAGGCCGCCGCCCTTGATCTGGCGCCGCGCCTCACCGTTGGAGGCAACGAGGCCCGCCTTGACGAAGGCGTTGAGCACGCCGAAGCCGGCGTCGAGCTCGCCGCGCGGAATTTCCACCGTTGGCAGACTTTCGGCGAGCGCGCCTTCCTCGAAGGTGCGGCGCGCGGTTTCAGCCGCCTCATTCGCTGCGTCACGGCCGTGCAAGAGCGCGGTCGCCTCGGTGGCGAGCACCTTCTTGGCCTCGTTGATCTCCGAGCCGCCGAGCGCCTCGAGCTTGCCGATCTCGCTCATCGGCAGCGTCGTGAACAGCTTCAGGAATTTGCCGACGTCGGCGTCCTCGGTGTTGCGCCAGTACTGCCAGAAGTCGTACGGCGAGAACTGGTCGGCGTTGAGCCACACCGCGCCTTGCGCGGTCTTGCCCATCTTGGCGCCGGAGGCCGTCGTCAGCAGCGGCGTCGTCAGCGCGAACAACTGGTGCGTGCCCATGCGGCGGCCGAGGTCGACGCCCATGATGATGTTGCCCCACTGGTCCGAGCCGCCCATCTGCAATTTGCAGCCGGTGCGCTTGGCGAGCTCGACGAAGTCGTAGGCCTGGCAGACCATGTAGTTGAACTCGATGAAGCTCATCTCCTGCTCGCGCTCGAGGCGCAGCCGGACGGAGTCCATGGTCAGCATGCGGTTGACCGAAAAGTGCCGGCCGACGTCGCGCAGCATCTCGATCCAGTTCAGCTTGGTCAGCCACTCCGCATTGTCGAGCATGATGGCGTCGCTCTTGCCGTCGCCGTAACGCAGCACCTTTGCGAACACGCCGCGGATCGATTCCTTGTTGGCCTCGATCTCGGCGACGGTGCGCATCGCACGCGTCTCGTCCTTGCCGGAGGGATCGCCGACCATGGTGGTGCCGCCGCCCATCAGGGTGATCGGCTTGTTGCCGGACTGCTGGAGCCAGTGCAGCATCATCATGGTCAGGTAGTTGCCGATATGCAGCGAGCGGGCGGTGCAATCGTAGCCGACATAGGCGGTGGCCTCGCCCTTGGCGGCGAGCGCGTCCAGCCCCTCGAAATCGGAGCATTGATGGATGAATCCACGTTCCTGCAGGATATTGAGGAAATCCGATTTAAATGCAGTCATCTGTCGGCGTGCCTGACAATTCTTGGTTTACTGTTTCGGGAGCAATTTAACGGTCTTCCGTGGGAACTCGATGGCTGCCCGCCACTTGGCGCTGTGGCATTATAAGATGTGTCCCTCTGGCACAAGATCGGCATGCCAGAGGGGTATTGAGGACGCTGATCCATGATGTTGACGGCACTCGGTTTGATGAGCGGCACCTCGCTGGACGGGGTCGATGTCGCGCTGATCGAAACCGACGGAAAGCAAGTGAAGGCGTTCGGTCCGTCCGGCTACCGGCCCTACAGCCCGGTCGAGCGCAACCTGCTGCGCCAGGCGCTGAGCGAGGCCGTGCACCTGACGCGGCGCGATGCCCGGCCGGGGATACTGGCCGAGGCCGAACGCGCAGTGACGCAGGCGCATGCCGAAGCCGTCGCCGCCTTCGTGGCCCAGAACCGGATGAGGCCGGAGGACATCGACATCGTCGGCTTTCACGGCCAGACCGTGCTGCATCGGCCCGAGAAGCGGCTGACGGTGCAGATCGGCGACGCGCCGGCGCTGGCCAGGGCGATCCATATCCCCGTGATGCACGACTTCCGCGCCGCCGACGTCGAGGCCGGCGGGCAGGGCGCGCCCTTCGTGCCGGTCTACCACCGGGCGCTGGCGCAATCGCTCGAGCGCGAAGGGCCGATCGTCGTGGTCAATATCGGCGGCGTCTCGAACATCACCTATATCGACGGCAACGACACGTTGATCGCCTGCGATACCGGGCCCGGCAACGCGCTGCTCGACGATTTCATGTACCGCACCATGAACCAGGCGTTCGACACGGAGGGCAAGTTCGCCGCGCTCGGCAAGGCGGATGAGGCCTGGATCGCGCGGGCGCTGGAATTACCGTTCTTCGCGCTGCCGCCGCCAAAATCGCTCGACCGTAACGATTTTGCCGCGCTGAAACTTGGCGACGTGCCGCCGGCCGACGGCGCCGCGACGCTGACAGCTTTCACCGCGGCCGCCATCGCCCGCATCATTCCGCTGCTGCCGCGGCGGCCGCGAAGCTGGATCGTCTGCGGCGGCGGCGCCCGCAACCTCACCATGCTGCGGATGTTGCGGGAGCGGGTGGGGTCGGCCACCGTCGAGGCCGCCGAGGCCCTCGGATGGGCCTCCGACGCCATCGAGGCCCAAGCGTTCGGCTTCCTCGCCGCGCGTGGGCTGAAGGGCCTGCCGCTGTCCTATCCGGCTACCACGGGCGTGCCGATGCCGATGACGGGCGGGGTGATCGCGCGGCCCTGAGGTCCAGGCCTTAAAAACAAGGTCGGTTAATGCAAGTGCATGTATCTTGACGGATAGATGCAAATGCATCTATTGTGGGTGCAGTTGCATCCAACCGCCGGGATTGGCCATGACCGCTTCGCTCAAACTGATCAGCCACAAGCTTTGCCCCTATGTGCAGCGCGCGGTGATCGCGCTCAAAGAGAAGGGCGTGCCGTTCGAGCGCGTCGACATCGATCTCGCCAACAAGCCCGACTGGTTTCTCAAACTGTCGCCGCTCGGCAAGGTGCCGGTGCTGGTGGTGACGACCGACAAGGGCGAGGTCGCGCTGTTCGAGAGCAACGTGATCTGCGAATACATCGAGGAGACGCAAGCGGGCGCGAAGCTGCATCCGGCGGATGCGCTGAGCCGTGCCGAGCACCGCGCCTGGATGGAGTTCGGTTCGGCGATCCTCGGCGATCTCTGGGGGCTGGAGACGACGACCGATCCCGCGACGTTCGAGAGCAAGCGTCAGGCGCTTGCCGCGAAGTTCGCACGGGTTGAGGCTGCGCTCGGCACAGGTCCGTTCTTCGCCGGCGCGCAGTTCAGCCTGGTCGATGCGGTGTTCGCCCCGATCTTCCGCTATTTCGACGTGTTCGACGACCTGACCGAGCTCGGCATCTTCAGGGATGTGCCGAAGGTGCGGGCGTGGCGGACTGAGCTTACGAAGCGTCCGAGCGTGCGGAGCGCGGTCGGAGCGGACTATCCGCAATTGCTCCGCGCCTTCCTCGTGCGCCACGACGCGCACCTGCTCAAGCTCGCGGCCTGAGCCCGCACCGATGTCACCATCATTGGCCTGGCTCATGCTGGTGATCGCCGGCGTGCTCGATGTCGGCTGGGCGATCTCGATGAAATATGCGGAAGGCTACACGCGGCCGGGCTGGAGCATCGCGTCGCTCGCGCTGCTCGCGGCCTTCGTGTTCCTGCTCGGACGCGCGCTGAAGGTGCTCGAGGTCGGCGTCGCCTATTCGGTCTGGACCGGCATTGGTGCTGCCGGCACCTTCGTCATGGGCGTGGTGCTGTTCGGCGAGACCCTGAGTGCAATGAAGATCGCCGGTATCGTGCTGGTGCTGACAGGGATCGCCGCGCTGAAGCTGGCCTAGAGCTCCGCGGCCATCCTCGCCAGCGTCGCGATCGTATTCATGTTACGCGCGGTGCCGGTTTTCGCGGCGGGGATGACGAGCTTCGATGTCCCCATGCCGTCGCCATAGTGGACGTAGATCTCGCGGCAGCCGAGGCGCAGCTCCTCGTTCTTCTGGCCGCGAATCCCGGACAGCGCATCCGCGGGCGGAGCCTTGTCGAGGAAGATCGCAACCGTGCGGTTGGGCGCGGCTTTCGGAAAGGGATTGTCGGTCGCGACTTGCGCCATTTCGGCGGCGCTGCGCACAAGCACGCCAACCGGCGCACCGGCGTAGGCATGGAGGCGCTGTTCGAGTGCGCTCTTGATCGCAGCTTCTGATTTGCGGCTGGTGAAGACGACGTTGCCGCTGGCGATATAGGTGCGCACGGCGGCAAAGCCGAGATCCTCACACATCGCCTTGAGCTCGCTCATCGCCAGCTTGCCGGTGCCGCCGACATTCACGGCACGCAGCAAGGCGACGAACGAGCCCATTTGGGGCCTCAGCGCACGTTCGCCAGACGCATGTCCAGATAGGCCGTGATGGTTTCCATCAGCGGCTCGAGCTTGGCGTCGAAGAAGTGGTTGGCGCCGGGGATGACCTGCTGGTCGATCACGATGCCCTTCTGCGTCTTCAGCTTCTCGACCAGCGTGTTGACGTCCTTGGGCGGCACCACCGCGTCCTTCTCGCCATGCACGATCAGGCCCGAGGACGGGCAGGGCGCGAGGAAGGAGAAGTCATAGAGGTTGGCGGGCGGCGCGATCGAGATGAAGCCCTCGACCTCGGGACGGCGCATCAGGAGCTGCATGCCGATCCAGGCGCCGAAGGAGAAGCCGGCGACCCAGCAGGCACGCGCTTCGGGGTTGATGGTCTGCGCCCAGTCGAGCGCTGCCGCCGCATCCGACAATTCGCCGGTGCCATGGTCGAACGAGCCCTGGCTGCGGCCGACGCCGCGGAAATTGAAGCGCAGCACCGAAAAGCCGCGGTGCGCGAAAGCGTAGTAGCACTGGTACACGATCTGATGGTTCATCGTGCCGTGAAACTGCGGATGCGGATGCAGGATCATCGCGATCGGCGCGTTCTTCTGCTTGGCCGGGTGGTAGCGGCCTTCGAGACGGCCGGCGGGGCCGGCGAAAATAACTTCAGGCATCGATGATCTCTTGGTTGATTCCGTGGAGAAGCGGTCCTTGGCAATCAACCGATTGTGGCCTCATCGACAGTGATGCCGACGAAAGCGCGAATGGAAGGAAGCGGTGGCGCCCTCGGATGATGCGCGAGCGGCGCGCGGTGAACTGACGCGCGCGTTCTAACATGAGGCGTGGGTCAAAAAGCAAGCATCTTCGACATATCGCAATGGGCTCAAGAGCTTAACCTGTCGTCCGCATGTCACGCCAACAGCGGCCGAGATCGAACAAGGTGATGACGAGGAGCGCCATTGCGCCGACAACCAATTGGAATCACGATTGTTTATCGGCTGTCGGGCGCCTCCGGAGGCGATTCACGCAAGGCGGTGCGGTCTCCGAGCGAGGCGACCGCGGGCCGGTAGCGGCGGCTGCCTCCCAGCGTCTGCCCGGTGTCGAAGGTGAGCTCGAAATCCCCTGACGGCTTGAACTCCACGCCACGCACCCGGTCGAGATTGGCGAGCCTTGTCCGGTGAACGCGCACGATGGCGAAGCGGGCGAGGTCGCTTTCGGTCGCGGCGAGCGTGCCGCGGATCAGGCGCTGGGTGCCGTCGGCGAGGCTGTATTCGATGTAATTGCCGGCGGAGGCGACCCACAGGATGTCGCGCGGTGCGACGCGAATACGGCTGGCGCCGTCCCGGAGCCAGATCAAACCGGGGGGCGGCTGCTCCAGTGGAGCGGCAGGCATAAACATCGCCGCGCGCGCGGCCTTCCTCAGCTCTCGTCGGCTTTCGATCAGCCAGAGTGTTGCTCCGAGCAGCGAAGCGGTCACGGCATCCTTGCGGAACTCGTACAGGATCACCGCGAGCGAGAAATGGAAGTCGTAGGCGCTTCCCGCGAGCCCGAGCGCGAGCTTCCGGACCCAGACCATTCCGGTGATGTGGAGGGCCGAGAAGCCGAGCAGGGCGACCGCAGCGATTCCGATGCGTATCGCCAGCCCCCGTGGCTGGCGCATGCGCCGGACGGCCAGCACTAGGATCGGCACCAGCAGCAGGATGACGATGATGCTCGACAGTTCCCAGAACAGTCGCCGGCCAATGTCATAGCTGTCGCCGCGCCAGGCGGCGTCCTGCGCGCCGGAGAGTGCATTGACGATTCCGATGGCGAACGCGACGGCCGCGATCGCACCGAAAATCGTCCAATCGCCGCCGCTGATCCCGCCGCGCCAACCGCTTGTCCCGGGCGCCGACGCCTCGTCCCCGCGCGCCCGGTCCTGATCCCAAACCGTCTCGACGCGCTTCGTTTCGGGGGCATTTTGGCCGTCAGCCATGGCCCGAAAACCGCGTTTGTCGTCCCGTGAAGGAGCAGAACACCATGTCAACACCGCAGCAAATTTCGATCTCGGAACGGCGCATCGATCTGGATTGGGTGCGGATTTTAGCCTTCGGGCTGTTGATCTTCTACCACGTCGGCATGCTCTACGTGTCGTGGGGATTTCACATCAAGAGCCTGCATCGGCTGACCTGGCTCGAGCCCGTAATGCTATTCCTCAATCCCTGGCGGCTGTCGTTGCTGTTCCTGGTCTCCGGGGTCGCCAGCCGCTTCATGCTGGGAAAGTACCGGCTCGCCGCCTTCGCCCGCGCGCGGTCGGCGCGGCTCTTGATCCCGCTGATCTTCGGCGTGCTCGTGATCGTGCCGCCGCAATCCTACCTCCAGATCGTCGAGAGCCTCGGCTATCCAGAAGGCTTCGTCGATTTTTACATCCGGCACTACCTCGCGTTCAGCTCGCAATTCTGTCCGAACCCCTGCATCGTACAGCCGACCTGGAACCATCTCTGGTTCGTGGTCTATCTCTGGATCTACACCATGGTCTTGGTCGGCGTGCTGGCGTTGTGGCCGGCAGCCGCGGATTGGATCGGCGAGAGGGTGGCGGCCGCGCTCGCCGGACCATGGCTGCTGTTGCTGCCGTGCCTGCTGTTTGCAGCTTGGCGGCTGTTTCTCTCGCCAATCTTCCCGTCGACCCATGCGCTGTTCGGCGACTGGTACAATCACGCAGACTATGCGACCGCGTTTCTGATCGGCTTCCTGCTCGCGCGCGAGAACAGCATCTGGCGCGACATCGAGCGGCAACGGTGGGTGGCGCTGACGCTTGCAGCCGCCTGCTTCGCCGCCTCCGCCCTCGTTTATGCCGGCTTGTTCCCGCGGTCGCCGATGCTGAGCTGGTTCGCCGGCTCGGTCTATGGCTGCTACCAATGGCTGGCGATGGCGGCGGTGCTCGGCTTTGCCCGACGCCATTTGACGGCCGACAGCCCCGTGCGCCGCTATCTGACCGATGCGATCTTTCCCTATTACATCGTACATCAGACCGCGATTATCGTGATTGCGCACGCGCTGCGGGACAGCGGGCTGTCAGCCGGAAGCGAGGCCGTGATCGTGATTGCCGGTACCGCGCTCACGTGTTTGGTCAGCTACGAGATCGCGCGCCGGATCGCCTGGCTACGGCCGCTGTTCGGATTGCGAATGGAGTCCCGTTCCGCGGCGGGGATTGCGCGGCAACAGCCGGCCTGATCTGCGACGGCTCGCGATTGGCGCGATGATAAAAGGTGCTAAGAGGGCGCCATGCCAAGCCGCGTCTATCTCGACTGGAATGCGACCACGCCGCTGCGCCCCGAGGCGCGGGCGGCGATGGTCGCTGCCTTCGACCTGATCGGCAATCCGTCCTCGGTTCATGCCGAGGGGCGACAGGCGCGGCGGCTGGTCGAGGAGGCTCGCGTCACGCTTGCCGCGGCGGTGGGGGCGTTGCCGCGGAACGTCGTCTTCACCTCCGCTGGAACCGAGGCCAATGCGCTGGCGCTGTCGCCCGGTCTGCGGGGGCCATCCGGCGGCCCGGTCGAGCGGCTTCTGGTCTCCGCCGTTGAGCATGCCTCGGTGCTGGCGGGTGGCCGGTTCCCGGCGGACAAGGTCGGTCATATCAACGTGACCCGCGCCGGCGTGGTCGATCTCGACCACCTCAGGGCGCTGCTGAAGGACGGCCCGCCGGCGCTGGTCTCGATCATGGCGGCCAACAACGAGACCGGCGCGCTCCAGCCGGTTGCGGAAGCCGCCCGGATCGTTCACGAGGCCGGGGGCCTCCTGCATGTCGACGCGATCCAGGCGCTGGGCAAAATTCCGTTCAATATTAATGCGGTAGGTGCGGACCTTGCGACGTTTTCTGCACACAAGATCGGCGGTCCCAAGGGCATCGGGGCGCTGGTCGAGGCCGAAGGGCTCGCTGGCCTGGAGCCGGTGCTGCGCGGCGGCGGGCAGGAGCTGAACCGGCGCGCGGGAACCGAGAATGTCGCGGGCATTGCCGGCTTCGGCGCGGCCGTGAAGACTGCGCTTCAGGCTTTTCCGGAGGATGCAAAGCGGATGGCAAGCCTCAGAGATCGCTTGGAAAATGGCATCCGGGCGATTGCTGGAGCGACGATCTTCTCTGACGACACCGAGCGGTTACCAAATACCATTCTGTTCACCGCCCACGGCCTGAAGGCCGAAACCGCGGTGATCGGCTTCGACCTCGAAGGCATCGCTGTTTCCTCCGGCTCCGCCTGTTCCTCGGGCAAGGTCCAGCCGTCCCACGTGCTGTCCGCCATGGGATTCGATCCAGCCGTGGCCCAGGGAGCGGTGCGCCTCAGTCTGGGCTGGTCTACAGAACCGGACGACATCAATAGGGCGTTAGAGGCTTGGCGAAAGCTCGGTAATACCCTACTTAGAGACTAAGCGACGAAACACGGCTTGAATGGTTCTAAGCGCGTGCTTTCGGCCAGAAAACATCGTAATACTCGTTCGAGTTTGATCCACCGCGGTCCTTGAAACCGCGAGCGGAGGATAGAATGCCAGCCGTGCAAGAGACGGTCGAGCGCGTGAAGCGCATCGACGTCGATCAGTATCGTTATGGGTTTGAGACCCTGATCGAGTCCGACAAGGCCCCCAAGGGGTTGTCGGAAGAGACCGTCAAGTTCATCTCCGAAAAGAAGAACGAACCCGCCTGGATGCTCCGGTGGCGGCTCGAGGCCTATCGGCGCTGGCTGACCATGACCGAGCCGACCTGGGCGCGCGTCGACTATCCCAAGATCGATTTCCAGGACCTCTATTACTATTCGGCGCCGAAGCCGAAGAAGTCGATCACCTCGCTCGACGAGATCGATCCGGAGATCCTGAAGACCTACGAGAAGCTCGGCATTCCCCTGCGGGAAGTCGCCATGCTCGAAGGCGTCGAGCCGAAGGTGGGCGAGGAAGACCCGGCCCGGCGCAAGATCGCGGTCGATGCGGTGTTCGATTCGGTCTCGGTCGCCACCACCTTCAAGGCGGAGCTGAAGAAGGCCGGCGTGATCTTCATGCCGATCTCGGAGGCGATCCGCGAGCATCCCGAGCTGGTGCAAAAGTATCTCGGCTCGGTGGTTCCGACCTCAGACAATTTCTACGCGACGCTGAACTCGGCGGTGTTCTCCGACGGCTCGTTCGTCTACGTGCCGCCGGGCGTGCGCTGCCCGATGGAGCTGTCGACCTATTTCCGCATCAACGAGCGCAACACCGGCCAGTTCGAGCGCACGCTGATCATCGCCGACAAGGGCTCCTACGTCTCCTATCTCGAGGGCTGCACCGCGCCGCAGCGCGACGAGAACCAGCTGCATGCCGCCGTGGTCGAGCTCGTCGCGCACGATGACGCCGAGATCAAATATTCGACGGTGCAGAACTGGTATCCCGGCAATTCGGAAGGCAAGGGCGGCATCTACAATTTCGTCACCAAGCGTGGCGACTGCCGCGGCGACCGCTCCAAGATCTCCTGGACCCAGGTCGAGACCGGCTCCGCCATCACCTGGAAATATCCGAGCTGCATCCTGCGCGGCGACAATTCCAGCGGCGAATTCTACTCGATCGCGATCTCGAACGGCTTCCAGCAGGTCGATTCGGGCACCAAGATGATCCATCTCGGCAAGAACACATCGAGCCGCATCATCTCCAAGGGCATCGCGGCGGGCAAATCGCAGAACACCTATCGCGGCCTCGTGACCGCGCACCGGAAAGCCACCGGCGCGCGCAACTTCACGGCCTGCGATTCGCTGCTGATCGGCGACAAATGCGGCGCGCACACCGTGCCGTATATCGAGGCGAAGAACTCCTCGGCGACGTTCGAGCACGAGGCCACGACCTCGAAGATCTCCGAGGACGTGCTGTTCTACTGCATCCAGCGCGGCCTTTCGCAAGAGGAAGCCGTCGGCCTCGTCGTCAACGGCTTCGTCAAGGACGTGCTCCAGCAGCTCCCGATGGAGTTCGCGGTGGAAGCGCAGAAGCTGATCTCGATCTCGCTGGAAGGGTCGGTCGGTTAACACCGACCCTCGCGGTGCGCTTCGGCGCTCCATGCATCATTTGAATAGACTGGACACCAAAATGGCTTTGCTTGAAGTGAAAGACCTGCAGGTTCGCGTCGAGGAGCGTGAGATCCTCCACGGGCTGACGCTGACCGTGAACGAAGGCGAGGTGCACGCGATCATGGGGCCGAACGGCTCCGGCAAGTCGACGCTCTCCCACGTCATCGCCGGCAAGCCCGGTTATGAAGTCACCGGCGGCCAGATCCTGTTCAAGGGCGAGGACCTCCTGGAGATGGCCCCGGACGAGCGCGCCGCGAAGGGCGTGTTCCTGGCGTTCCAGTATCCGGTGGAAATCCCCGGCGTCGCCACCATGACCTTCCTGCGCACCGCGCTGAACGCGCAGCGCAAGGCGCGCGGCGAGAGCGAATATTCGACCCCGGACTTCCTGAAGAAGGTCCGCGAAGTCTCGAAGTCGCTGAACATCCCGCAGGACATGCTCAAGCGCGGCGTCAATGTCGGCTTCTCCGGCGGCGAGAAGAAGCGCAACGAGGTGCTTCAGATGGCGCTGTTCGAGCCGAGCCTGTGCATTCTCGACGAGATGGATTCCGGCCTCGACATCGACGCGCTGCGGATTGCGGCCGACGGCGTCAACGCGCTGCGCGCGCCCAAGCGCGCGATGGTCGTCATCACCCATTATCAGCGGCTGCTGAACTACATCGTGCCTGATTTCGTGCACGTGATGTCGAAGGGCCGCGTCGTGAAGAGCGGCGGCAAGGAGCTGGCGCTGGAGCTGGAAGATTCCGGCTACGCCC
This sequence comes from Bradyrhizobium sp. B025, assembly GCF_042257955.1. Taxonomy (NCBI): domain Bacteria; kingdom Pseudomonadati; phylum Pseudomonadota; class Alphaproteobacteria; order Hyphomicrobiales; family Nitrobacteraceae; genus Bradyrhizobium; species Bradyrhizobium sp. B025. The sequence goes on from NZ_CP170150.1 coordinate 4,124,634, forward strand.
AGTTCGAGGACGCGTAAGGATTGTTGGAGATGAACGTTGCTGTGGCAAAGACCGGAAACGGCCGCGCGGTGAGCGATCTCTTCGCCAGCGCCGAAGGCCGCCTGCCTGGTTCGCCGGCGGTCGTAGCAGTGCGCCGCGAGGCGTTCGAGACCTATGAGCGTCTCGGCCTGCCGCACCGCCGGATCGAGGAATGGAAATACACCGACCTGCGCGCGCTGGTCGGCGAGGTGTTGCCGCTTGCGGCTGCGCCCGATGCGGCCGCGCTGAAACGCGCTGCGGACGCCGTGAAGGCGCACGCGATCGAAGGCGCGCGCAAGCTGGTGCTGGTCGATGGCGTGTTCGCGGCCGACCTTTCCGACGTCAAGGCGCTTGCCTCCGAGGTAGGCTTCAAGACGCTCCGGGAGACGCTGGAGAAGGATGCCGCTCTCCTGAAGACGGCGTCCACCGACGCCGTGATCGCGCTGAACGCAGCGCTGGCGACCGACGGCGTCGTGCTGTCGATTGCCGATGGCGCGCAGCTGTCCGCGCCGATCCAGATCATTCATATCGCGACTGCGGCTTCCGCTTCGGCCTTCACCCGCTCGCAGGTCGCGGTCGGGAATGGCGCGCGCGCCACCATCATCGAAAGCTTCGTTGCGGCCGGTGCAAAGGCCTACCAGGTCAGCGACGCCGTGATCGTGACGATCGGCGACAACGCCGACGTCGCGCATATCCGCCTGATGGACGACGCGCCTGACGCGGTGAACATCACCTCGCAATTCGTCACCGTCGGCGCCAACACCAAGGTCAATTTCTTCAACATGACCAGCGGCGCCGCCGTCAGCCGCCTCCAGGGCTTCATCACGCTGGCGGGCGAGGGCAGCGATCTCGCGATCAATGGCGTGAACCTGTTGCAGAAGACCGAGCATGGCGACACCACGCTGGTGGTGGACCATGCCGTGCCGAATTGCGTCAGCCGCGAGATCTTCCGCGCCGTGATCGACGACCGCGCCCATTCGGTGTTCCAGGGCCGCATCATCGTCCGTCCCGACGCGCAGAAGACCGACGGCAAGATGATGACGCGGGCGCTGCTGCTCTCGGACGAAGCCGAGGCCGACAACAAGCCCGAGCTCGAGATCTTTGCCGACGACGTCTCCTGCGGCCACGGCGCCACCGCCGGCGCGCTGGACGACAGCCTGCTGTTCTATCTGAAGGCGCGCGGCCTGCCTGAGAAGCAGGCCCAGGCGCTGCTGATCCAGGCCTTCGTGGGCGAGGCGATCGAGCAGATCGCCGATGACGGCTTGCGCGAGCACGTGATCGGCATTGCCGAGCGCTGGCTGGAGCGGCGGTCATGAGCACGCATCCGGCAGTCAGGAACGGCTCCTACGACGTCGCCCGCGTCCGCCAGGATTTCCCGGCGCTGGCCATGCAGGTCTACGGCAAACCGCTGGTCTATCTCGACAACGCCGCCTCCGCGCAGAAGCCGCAAGTCGTGCTCGACCGCATGACGCAGGCCTATACGAGCGAATACGCCAACGTGCATCGCGGCCTGCATTACCTCGCCAACGCCGCGACCGAAGCCTATGAGGGCGGCCGCACCAAGGTCGCGCAGTTCATCAACGCCGGCCGCACCGAAGAGGTGATCTTCACCCGCAACGCGACGGAGGCCATCAACCTGGTCGCCTCGTCCTGGGGCGGGCCGAACATCAATGAGGGCGACGAGATCGTCATCTCGATCATGGAGCACCACTCCAACATCGTGCCCTGGCATTTCCTCAGGGAAAGACAGGGCGCGGTGATCAAATGGTCGCCGGTCGACGACGAGGGCAATTTCCTCATCGAGGAGTTCGAGAAGCTCCTGACGGCGAAGACCAAGCTGGTTGCGATCACGCAGATGTCGAACGCGCTCGGTACCATCGTCCCGATCAAGGACGTCGTGAAGATCGCCCACGCCCGCGGCATCCCCGTGCTGGTCGACGGCAGCCAGGGCGCGGTGCATATGCCCGTCGATGTCCAGGATCTCGGCTGCGACTTCTACGTCTTCACCGGCCACAAGGTCTACGGCCCGACCGGCATCGGCGTGCTCTGGGCCAAGTACGACCATCTCGTCGCGATGCGCCCCTATAACGGCGGCGGCGAGATGATCCGCGAGGTCTCGCGCGATGTCGTCACCTACGGCGATCCCCCGCACAAGTTCGAGGCCGGCACACCCGCGATCGTCGAGGCCGTCGGCCTTGGCGCCGCGATCGACTACGTCAATTCGATCGGCAAGGAGCGCATCGCCGCGCACGAGCACGATCTCGTCACCTACGCCCAGGAGAAGCTGCGCGAGATCAACTCGCTGCGGCTGATCGGCACCGCCCGCGGCAAGGGCCCGGTGATCTCCTTCGAGCTCAAGGGCGCGCATGCCCACGACGTCGCCACCGTGATCGACCGCCAGGGCATCGCGGTGCGCGCCGGCACCCATTGCGTGATGCCGCTTTTAGAGCGGTTCAACGTGACGGCTACATGCCGGGCCTCGTTCGGCATGTATAATACGCGGGAAGAAGTCGATCATCTGGCACAGGCGCTTTTGAAGGCGCGGGATTTGTTCGCATGAGTGACACGGCCGAAATCAAAGCCAATCCGATGGAAACCCGGTCGGCGCTGCCGCCGGAGGAAACCGAGCGGCTGACCACCGAGATCATCGCGGGCCTCAAGACCGTGTTCGATCCGGAGATTCCGGCCGACATCTACGAGCTCGGCCTGATCTACAAGGTCGAGATCAAGGACGACCGCTCCGTCGACGTTCAGATGACGCTGACGACGCCGAACTGCCCCGCTGCCGGCGAGTTGCCGACCATGGTCGAAAATGCGGTCGCCAGCGTCCCCGGCGTCGGCGTGGTCGACGTCAAGGTCGTCTGGGAGCCGCCCTGGACGCCCGAACGCATGAGCGACGAGGCCCGCCTCGTGCTCAACATGTGGTGACGCGTACGTTCTGCTTTTCATTCCTGGCATTGAATTTGCTCCGCAACGGACCACATCACTGACATGACACAGGCAACACCAGCATCCTCCACTCCGAAGCCGCGGCGGCCGCGCCCGCAGGTGATGCGGCTGACGGATGCCGCCGCCCAGCGCATCAGCGAGCTGACCCAGCGCGCCGATTCCGAGATCGTCGGCCTGCGCGTCGGTGTGAAGAACGGCGGCTGCGCCGGTCAGTCCTACACCGTCGAGTACGCCCATGATGTCCGCCCGACCGACGAGGTCGTCGAGGACAAGGGCGTCAAGATCCTGGTCGATCCCAAGGCCGTCCTGTTCCTGCTCGGCACCGAGATGGACTACAAGGCCGACAAGATGCAGGCCCAGTTCGTCTTCAACAACCCCAACCAGGTCTCCGCCTGCGGCTGCGGCGAATCGGTCGAGCTGCGGCCGGCCAAGATCGACGGGTAGGCCCGGCTCTCTCGTTTCACTCCGCCGTCGTCCTGGCGAAAGCCAGGACCCATACCGCGTGATCTCTCGATTGTGGGAAGTGCCGGTGCCGCGTAGCGTGACTTCGAGTCTTCGCTAAACTCCTCCCTGGGGTAATGGGTCCTGGCTCCCGTGCGCAATTGCGCACTAGGCCAGGACGACGATGAGGAGAGGGGGGCCATGGACCGCGAATTCCTGATCGACCTGTTCGCCGATTTCGGCCCCGTCACCATCCGCAAGATGTTCTCCGGCTACGGCATCTCCGCCGACGGCACCAACTTCGCGCTCGCCCTGCGCGCGGGTCTGTTCTTGCGTGCCGACGAAGTGACCATCCCGGACTTCGAGACAGAAGGCTCAAAGCCGTTCCAGTACTCGACCCGCGCCAAGACCGTGACGGTCAACTCCTACTGGGAGCTGCCCGCGCGCTTGTTCGACGATTCCCAGGAGCTTGCGCAATGGGCGAGGGCGGCGCTCGCCGCCGCCCAGCGCGCCAAGGTGAAGAAGCGACCCAAGGGCAAGAAGGCGTCGAAGAAGGTCGCGCCGAAGAAGCCCGTTGCGAGGAAGCGGCCAATCAAGAAAGCGGTTCGTGGGGTGGGCAAAGCGAAGCGTGCCCACCGTTGAGGTGCTGGTGCGGAGAGACATGGTAGGCACGGCGCTGCGCGCCTTTGCCCACCCCTACACGACTTCACTCCACCGCTTTGGTCAGGCCTACCCGCATATCCTTGGCCGTGAAGACGCAGGCGCCATCGGCAAGCATCCGGCCGTCGGCAATTCCGAGCACCAGCTTGCCGCGCCGGACCATGCGCATGGCGACCTCGTAGCGCACGCGTTGCGCGGTCGGTGTGATCTCGCCCGTACATTCCACCTCGCCGACGCCGATGGCGCGGCCTTTGCCCGGTGAGCCCGACCAGCCGAGCCAATAGCCGATCATCTGCCACATGGCGTCGAGCCCGAGAGAGGACGGCATCAGCGGATCGCCGCGAAAGTGGCAGTCGAAGAACCAATGGCCCGGTACAATGTCGAGCTCGCCGACGATATGGCCCTTGCCGAACTCGCCGCCGTCCAGGCTGATCTCGGAGATGCGGTCCATCATCAGCATCGGCGGTGCCGGCAATTGCGCATTGCCGGGACCGAAATAGCCGCCTTCGCTCGACCTCAGCAGCTCGTCCCTGGTGTAGGACGGTTGCGGCGTGTGGAAATCATGAGGGTTGGGCAAGACGACATGTCCTCGCGTCAGGCGCGTTGAGCCAGCGCGGAAGATGTCGCCCGTCAGGAAAGAATGTCAAGCGCGCGCGGTTCAGCGCGGTGCTTCCGTCACGCCACCCGGCTGTGCGTCTCCACCGCGAATTCCGGATCCGCTTCGCAGATCACGCGGTTGCGGCCGTTGCGCTTGGCGGCGTAGAGGCAGGCATCGGCGCGTTCGATCAGCGCGTCGGTGTCGTCGCCCGGCTTGAGCATGGAGACGCCGACGGAGATGGTGACGCGGCCGAGAATCTCGCCGGTGGACTTCTTCTTCAACTCCTTCGCCATCACGGCGCGGCGGATGTGGTCGGCGACCGTGAGGGCCTGGCGCAGCGCGGTGTTGGGCAGCAGGACGGCGAACTCCTCGCCGCCATAGCGCGCGGTGATGTCCTGGCCCTTGATGGTCTGCTTCATGGACAGACCGACCAGGCGCAGCACCTGGTCGCCGGTGAGATGGCCGTAGGAATCGTTGAACGACTTGAAGTGGTCGATGTCGAACAGCAGCAGCGACAGCGGCTCGCCTGATGCGAGCGCACTCTGAACGGCCATGCCGATCATGCGATCGAAATATTTGCGGTTGCCGAGGCCCGTGAGCGGGTCGGTCAGGCTCTCGGCACGGATCGCCTCCAGGCTCTGCTGGAGATTGCTGATCTCGTTCCTGGACAGCGTCAGCCGGTCTTCCAGCGCCTTGTTGGTCTCGCGCATCTCGCTGGTCGAGCGCACCAGCGTCTCGACGATCGCCTTGATCTGCTCGCGGCTCTTGGCCGACGACAGCCTTTCGGTCGCGTCCGACAGGCTGGCGTCGTAGGAGCCGGTCATGCCGAGCGCATCGCCGAGAACCTTCATCACGTCATCGATCTCGCCGATGACGCGCGCGCCGACCTTGTCGATGCGGTCGGTGGTCTTGATGTGGGAGAGATAGGTCTCGTAGATCTGCTCGAGATCGGCTTCGGTCAGCTTGCCGTGGCGGGCCAGCGTCTCGTTGATGATCTTGTTGAGCGGTGCGTTGTAGCCGGTCGCGTAGACGTACCAGATCTCGTAATTGCGGGGAATTGCTGTCTGCCGAAGCGATCGAATCTGACCGAGCGCCACCTCGGCGAACGCTATCGTGCGTTCGTGTTCGTCGAGCACCTTGACCACGGAACATACCCCACGGCGGCCAATGCATCGTCGACCGCAGCAATGCTTAAATTATGTTCGTAGGCTAACGGACGATCGTGAACGACCCGTAAATATACGTTCACGAATGCGTCTGAAAACGTGTGCGGCGCTCTGTCTCAACCAACCTGAAACGCGTCGCGCTTCAGGCGCCGGCGGGGGAGCGGACCGGGCGCAACAGAAACGCCGGAAGGTGGGAATGATCGCCCGGCTCGGTGTCGGCCTCGCGCTGGCGGCGCGGTTCGGGACGGCCGATCGACGGCACATGCGACGCATTGGCCTGCGGGCGCGAGCCGTGACGCGGCTCGGGTGATGGCCTGGCTTCGCGCGGAGGTCTCGGCTCGCGTGCGGGCCTCGCCTCGGGGGCGGGGCGTGCTTCGGCTGAAGGCCGCGCCTCGCGCGGCTCGTGGCTGCGCTCACGGTCGCGGCCGCGTTGCGGCTTGCCGCGTCCGCCGCGTGAACGTTCGCGGCCGCGCTGCTCGCGCGGACGGTCGGTCGCATCGCCGGCTTCTGCGTGGACTTCGTAGTCGCCTTCAGCGCGCGGAATGCTCTGGCCGATCAGCTTTTCGATCGCAACCATCGACTTCTGGTCGAGCGGCGTGACGATCGAGATCGCCGTACCGCTGCGGCCGGCGCGGCCGGTGCGGCCGACGCGATGGACGTAGTCGTCGGGATGGTGAGGGACGTCGAAATTGAAGACGTGGCTGACCTCGGGGATGTCGAGGCCGCGGGCGGCGACGTCGGAGGCGACCAGCAACGGCAGCTCACCCTTGCGGAACTGCTCGAGTGCGGCCATGCGGGCCGGCTGGTCCATGTCGCCGTGCAGCGCGCCGACGCTGAAGCCGTGCTTCTGGAGCGATTTGTGAACGATCGCGACTTCGCGCTTGCGATTGCAGAAGATGATCGCGTTCTTGAGATCCTTCGCCTCGCGCAGCAGGCGGCGGAGCAGTTCGCGCTTTTCATGCGCCTCGCGCCCGGCCGGGACCTGGGACTGCGTGACGGTGACGGCGGTGGTGGCGGGCTTGGAGACTTCGACCTTCTGCGGGTTGTGCAGGAAGGTCTCGGTGATGCGCCGGATTTCCGGCGGCATGGTCGCGGTGAAGAACAGGGTCTGCCGCGTGAACGGGACGAGCTTGCAGATGCGCTCGATGTCGGGAATGAAGCCCATGTCCAGCATGCGGTCGGCTTCGTCGATGACGAGCAGTTCCACGCCGGTGAGCAGCAGGCCGCCGCGCTCGGTGTGGTCGAGCAGGCGGCCCGGGGTTGCGATCAGCACGTCGACACCGCGCGTCAGCTTGGCATCCTGGTCGCCGAACGAGACGCCGCCGATCAGCAGGGCGACGTTGAGCTTCTGGCCGGCGCCGTAGCGATCAAAATTCTCTTTGACCTGTGCCGCGAGCTCGCGGGTTGGCTCCAGGATCAGGGTGCGCGGCATGCGCGCCCGGGCTCTGCCCTTTTCGAGGATGGTGAGCATCGGCAGCACGAAGGCCGCGGTCTTGCCGGTGCCGGTCTGGGCGATGCCGAGGACGTCCTTGCGTGCGAGGACGTGAGGGATCGCCTGTTCCTGAATGGGGGTGGGGGTGGTGTAACCGGTGGCCGCCACTGCGGCGAGGACTTTTTCGGATAGTCCGAGATTTGAAAAGGACATTGAGCCTCTGGTCGAAACCGCCGTTCGGAATCGAGGGTAATAAGGCTGGTCGCGTTCCACCCCGAAACGGCGCGCTCTCTAGGAAGCTGGGGGTGCTGACTCACGCGAACAAAGCGCAAGGCTCAGGAATCGCTCTTCGATCCGAGCTGCGTCGCCCCGGAACATAGGCGGGAATTGGCCAAAGTCAATGGAGCAGGCGCGGGAAGGCCCTAAAAACCCTGAGGTTTTACCCAAATAGCGGGCCCGGCTGGGGTTTTTCGCCTCGGCCATTGGCCGGGCGGAGGCGGCGCCTAATGCCCCTCTGGGACCCGGGCCCGGAAGTCGCCGGGGGCCATGCCATAGGCGGCGTTGAAGACCCGGTAATAGGTCGCCAGGCTCTCGAAGCCGCAGGAGGTCGCGATGTCGGCGATCAACCGCTCCGGCGCCTCGCGCAGCAGGCGGCGGCTTCTCTTCAGGCGCTCGTTGGTCACGGTCTGCGAGAAGCTTTTCTCCGCGGCTTCGAACAGCATGTGCAGGTGACGCACGGAAACGCCGAGCAGGTCGGCCACCATCGACGGCGCCAGGTCCGGGTTTTGCAGGTGGCGCGCGATCAGGCGCCGCGCCTGCGAGAGACGGGCGGTCCGCAGCGCAGCCTGTCCGAGCCGGCTGCCGGGGCGCACGATGCCGCGCTCGATCAGCGCCAGATGGGCCAGCGCTTGAACCAAGGAGGTCTGGACAAGGGAGGTCGCATCGGCAGCACTGTCATCGCCAGCGGCGGCCTCGCCGAGATCGGCAAAGCAGGCCGCGAGCAGGGGCGCCAGCGCATGGTCATTGAAGGTCTTCGGCGTGAGTTCGCGGATGCGCCTGTCCTGCGCCGGGATGCGGCTCACCGGGATCTTCAGGATGCGCAGGTGGAAGCCCCCGGCGCCGAGTGGCGCGGTGCGATAGGGCAGGTCGGTATGGCTGGTGGCGAAGCTGCCATTGGCGATCGCGAAGTCGGATCCGCGCATGCCGCCGAACCAGCCGCCGCTGCCGAGCTGCTGATAGACGCAGATGCTGTCGCCGGGTGTGTAGGCGATGTCCGAGGTGCTGCGCTCGACCGTGTAGTGCGAGGCCTTCAGCTCGACGAGACCGCCAGCGCCGAGCTGGCGCAGTGAGAATTCGCCGAAGAAGTCCGCGCGCCGTTCGCGCTCGAGCTCGGCGGTGACGCCGAACAGGCCCTTGGCGCGCACCTCGCGCCAATAGTCGAAGCGCTCCTGCGGCTCGACCTCGTCAGTGCACCAGCGATACACGATAGCCCCTCGTCCGCGAACGGAATTGCGCCTAAGAGAAAGCAGATTCCAGCTGTTCTTGCCATAGGCCCAGACGATGGAACCGGTGGCTGTGCCGGTTGAACCGCCGCTATGGCTGGACCGACTATGACAACAACGGCCGAAGGTCGACAATGGACTGTACGAGGGGCGCCGGCGGTAAGCCGTCCTGCAACGGGAATTTTTCGATGACGCGTCGGCTTTTCAGAATTCTGGTGACCCTTGGCCTCGCGGCGAGCCTTGGCGGCTTCGCGCTTCCTGCTTGTGCCGAGAAGCGCGTCGCGCTCGTCGTCGGCAACAACGACTACAGGAACGTCCCGAAACTGCTCAAGGCGGTCAACGACGCCCGCACCATGGGCGACACGCTGAAGCAGCTCGGCTTCTCGGTGATGGTCGCGGAGAACCAGAGCCGGCAGCAATTCTCCGAGACGCTGCTCGCGTTCGACCGGGCGATCGAGCCCGGCGACACCGCCTTCTTTTTCTATGCCGGCCACGGTTTCGAGATCGCGGGCCAGAACTACCTGCTGCCGACCGACGTGCCGGCGGCGACGGAAGGGCAGGAAGAGCTGGTGCGCGACGCCTCCATCCTGGCGGACCGCATCGTCGAGCGCCTTCAAAACAAGAAGGCGCGGACCTCGATCCTGGTGTTCGACGCTTGCCGCAACAATCCGTTCGAGCGCAAAGGGACCCGCGCGGTCGCCGGCGGCGGGCTCGCGCCGATGATGCAGCTGCCCGAAGGCGTGTTCTCCGTGTTCTCGGCCGGTCCCCGCCAGACCGCGCTCGATCGCCTCTCCAACGACGACGCCGATCCCAATTCGGTGTTCACGCGCACCTTCGCCAAGGAGCTGCTGCAACCCGGCGAGAACCTCGTGCAGGTGGCGCAGCGCACCCGCCGTCTCGTCAGCGAAATGGCCGACACCGTCAAGCACAGGCAGGTGCCGGTCTATTTCGACCAGATGGTCGACGACGTCTTCTTGAGCGGTATCGCGAAAGACGCGGCTGCGCGGCCGGCCGATCCGCCGGCGCAGAAGCTTGCGGCGCTGCCGCCGGTGTCGGTGCCGCGCGTGCAGAAGGAGGAAACCACCAACGCGCCGATCGCGAGCTTCTCGCGCCACAATGGCGGCTGGAGCGTGGTGTTCTCCTTCGCCGATCCGACGCTCGGCATTTCCTGGCGCATGGCCGGCAATGGCGATTTCCGCGAGACCGGATTCATCGACACGCTCGATCCGCGCACGCGCAAGCGGATGCCGAACCCGTCGATCGAATTGCCGCCGGATGCACAGGCCGGCACCATCGAGGTCCGCTATGTCGATCAGTCGGGCGACATGCAGGGCCCGTTCCCGATCAGGTTCGATCCCGAGGCCGCGCTGATCCGCGACCAGCGCAAGATCCTCGACATGACCGCGACGAGCTGGCTGTCATTCCGCGAGTTCAACGGGCTGCTCGTCTACTACACGCACCTTGTGTCCTACCGCTGCGCCATCCGCGAGGTGCGCATCGGCATCGACACCGCGGTACCCAACCAGGTGCTGAAGATGCCGGGGTGTGACATGCGCGACCCCAGCGCGATCACCGCCGGCATGCCGCTCTACATGAAGCTCGCTCCGGCCACGCAGTTCGTCTCGGTGGAGCTGACCTATCGCGACGGCAGCGTATCGGAGATCAAGAGTTTTCGCGCGGCGAACCGCAGCAACAACTGAGGTGTCGCGCAGGCGGCGTCCGCCGCCGCTACGCGCGGCGCTTCCTGATGCGGCGCTTGATGGACTCGACGGCTTCGATCAAGGGGGGAGCGAGCGAGAAGAGCGCGCCCATCGCGATCGAAATGATGACGTGGCGAAGCAGGAGCTTCTCCGGCTCCTCGAACGGATAGCCGTTCTGGTCGATGGGCACCGGCGCAAGCGTGCCGGTCTGCCGCCGATGCGACTTCCGCGGCGGGATCATGATCACGACGAAAAGCACGTTGATCAGGATCCAGACGCCGAGCAGTATGAGGATAGTCCGCACCGCAATTTCCTGAAAGAAATCGAAATTCGTTGCAACGCTAACGGGCATTCACAGCTGCGGCAAATTAAACTTGCTTGCTGCACCGCACAGAAAACTTAAGTCGTAAATGAGGGGCGGCCTTGAACCCGAGTTCCTCCGTAAAAGTCCGGTGTTGCATCGTCGGCGGCGGACCCGCCGGCATGATGCTCGGCTATCTCCTGGGGCGCGCGGGCATCGACGTCGTGGTGCTGGAGAAGCATGCGGATTTCTTTCGCGACTTTCGCGGCGACACCGTGCATCCATCGACGCTCCAGGTGATGGATGAGCTCGGCCTGATCGACGGTTTCCTGAAGCTGCCGCACCAGCGCTTGCAGAAGATGGACGGCCTGTTCGGCGGTACGCCGGTGCGCATCGCCGATCTGAGCCGGCTGAACACGAAGTACCCGTTCATCGCCTTCATGCCGCAATGGGACTTCCTGAACTTCCTGCGCGAGGCCGGCAAGCGCTTCGCCTCGCTCAGGGTGATGATGAACACGGAAGCCGTCGACCTGATCCGCCGCGGTGAGACGTTCGCCGGCGTGCGGGCAAAGACGCCGGAGGGACCGATCGACATCGAGGCGGATCTCACCATCGCCTGCGACGGCCGGCATTCGACGGTGCGCGAGCGCGCCGGTCTCGAGGTCGTGGAAATCGGCGCACCGATGGACGTGCTGTGGTTTCGCGCCGGCCGCAAGGCGGACGAGACGGAAAGTGTGTTCGCTCGCGTCGAGCCCGGCAAGATGATGATCACCTTCGACCGCGGCGACTATTGGCAATGCGCCTACGTCATCGCCAAGGGGCAGCACGATGCGGTGAAGGCGAGGGGATTGCAGGCGCTGCTCGACGACGTCGTGCGCATGGCGCCGATCCTCCGAAGCGGCATTGCCGACGTGAAGAGCTTCGACGACATCAAGCTGCTCACCGTCGCGATCAACCGCCTGGCGCGCTGGACGCGGCCGGGCCTGCTTCTCATCGGCGACGCCGCGCATGCGATGTCGCCGGTCGGCGGCGTCGGCGTCAATCTCGCCGTGCAGGATGCGGTCGCGACCGCCAACCTGCTCGCGGACAAGCTTCAGCACGGCTGCCCGTCCGAGGATGAGCTCGACGCCGTGCGCCGCCGGCGCGAGTTCCCGGTGAAGATGACGCAAGCCATGCAGGTGATCGTGCAGAACAACATCATCAGCGGCGCCCTGCAGGGCGGCGACCGGCCGTTGAAGGTGCCGCTGATCGTGCGCCTGATCACCGCGCTGCCATGGCTCCAGGGCATCCCGGCGCGCCTGATCGCGCTCGGCGTGCGGCCCGAGCACGTTCAGTCCAAGGCCGCGCCGGCATCGTAGCGCTGTAATCGGGTAGGGATAATTTCGCGTTAAATCGCGCGCGGCGCGTTGCGGGCGTGCAACAGCGCAGACGGATTCAAGCACCGCAACCTGCCAATCCGGCGTCTTAACTTTGTTGATTCAAATTTGAGTAAGACCTGCATGTGAGCGTGCGCCCATCAAAGGACACGGGGTGTACCATGCGTAAAAAATTGATTGCCGCCTTCGCCTGCACGACCGCGCTGGTTTCGACCGGCGCTGCCGCCGCCGATCTCGGTGCGCGCTACACGAAGGCGCCCGCCTATGTCGAGCCGCTGTTCAACTGGACCGGTTTCTATGTCGGCGGCCACATCGGTGGCGCCTGGACCAACGAGCAGTTCATCAACAACGGGACGGGCGCGGCGTTCGGCGATTTGCTCCCGGGAGAGGGTTATCGTCAGCGCGGCTCCGGCATCATGGGCGGCGCCCAGATCGGCTACAACTGGCAGGCCAACAACTATGTGTTCGGCATGGAAGGCACCATCTCCGGCCTCGACAATAAGGGCACCGTCGTGAACACCGCGTTCGCCCCGGCGAACGACGTGTTCTCCTGGCGTGCCAATGTGCTGACGACGGTCGTCGGTCGCGCGGGCTTTGCCGTGCAGAACAACCTCTTCTACATCAAGGGCGGCTACGCGGGCGTCAACAATCGGCTCTCGGTCACCGACCCCGTTGTGACGGCTACAGGCGGCCAGACTCACTGGGCCAATGGCTGGACCGTCGGCGCCGGCTGGGAATACGGCGTCACCCGCAACTGGATCGTCGGCCTCGAGTACAACTACGCGGCCTTCGGCAGCCAGACCTATCAGCTCGGCGGCCTCGCGGGCAACTACACCTTCGATGCCAAGCCGCGCGACATCCAGTGGGCCGTCGTGCGCGCGAGCTACAAGTTCGACGCGCCGGCCATCGCGCGCTACTGAGCAACGAACGACCAAGCAGCAAAAAAGACGATCACTGACAAATTCAAAGCCCCGGCATTGCCGGGGCTCTTTTTTTCGTGCAGCGAGCGTGCGTCTTAGGCCATCACCGAGAACCCGCCGTCAACGGGGATCGCGGTGCCCGTGACGAAGTTCGAGGCGGGTGAGGCGAGGAACACCGCGATGCCGGCGAAGTCGTCGATCTCGCCCCAGCGCCCCGCAGGCGTCCGCGCCAGCACGCGCTCGTGCAGGCCCGACACCTGCTGCCGCGCGCCGCGGGTGAGGTCGGTGTCGATCCAGCCCGGCAGGATGGCGTTGACCTGGATGTTGTCGGGCGCCCAGGCATTGGCGCAGGCGCGCGTGTATTGCACGATGCCGCCCTTGCTCGCCGCGTAAGCCGTCGCGAAGCTGGCGCCGAAGATCGACATCATCGAGCCGATGTTGATCACCTTGCCGTTGCCGGACGCCTTCAGCGCCGGATAGGCCAGCTTCGAGCACACGAAGGCGCTGGTGAGGTTGGTATCGATCACCTTGTTCCACTCGTCGAGCTCGAGCTCGTGCGGCGGCTTGCGGATGCTCATGCCGGCATTGTTGATGAGGATGTCGATGCGGCCGAACTCCTTGACGACGCGGTCGATCATGGCTGCGACCGCCGCCTGGTCGGTCACGTCGGTGGTGACGGCGATTGCCTTCACGCCGCGCTGTCTGAGATCGGCAACGGCGGTGGCCGACTTGGTTTCGTTGCGCCCGACCACGGCGATATTGGCGCCGGCATCGGCGAGCCCGTGCGCGAGGCCGAGCCCGATGCCGCCATTGCCTCCTGTGACGATCGCGACCTTGCCGCGGAGATCGAACCGGCTGGATGTCATGCTTTCACTTCCTGGTTTCTTCTATTGGTTGCTTTGCCAGATCAGGACCAGCCCGAACCCGGCCATGGCAGCACCATGGCCGGCCCATTGCAGCTGGTTGACCATGAAGCTCGATCGCGGCCAGGGAACGGTGCCCGTGCCCTGTCCGATCCAGAGCAGCCCGACGGCGAGGACAAACAGGCCTGCGATCAGCAGAAATCTGCGCATGCATTCCTCCCCGTTGGTCTGGTTCCGCCGCGGCCTAAGGCATGAACGACTGCCGCGGCCACGAAAACTTGGGCGCACAGTAACCGTAGCTGCGGTTCGGATACAACGGCGGCGCTCGCACAAGCGTCCGGCGTAAGCGGGAGCCACGGCGATGCGCGCTGCTCGGGGTAGGGCGATCACCAATACGGACCGGGCGGAGATCGAAGTCAGCTCGCCTGCGCCTGCAAGTCGCTGAAGGCGGTCGTCGGCCGCCGGCATTCCCGCAACGAAAAAGCCCCGGACGATGCCGGGGCTTTGACGTCTGAACTTGCGTTCGGATCAGTACTTGGCGACGACCGGGCCGGTCCAGTTGAAGCGGTAGACCAGCGAGGTCGAAACCGTCTGGTTCCAGCTGTTGGCGCGGATGCTGTTGACCAGCGGAACGTTGCCGGCGTCGAGCAGCTCGGTCTGGGTCTTGGCATTGTAGAAGGCCGAGCGATATTCGGTCTTCATGAACCAGCCGGGCGAGGTGATGCCGAAGATATTCAGGCTGTTCTCGACGCCGCCACCGATGAACCAGCCGTTGCGGTTGTAGCTGGCGAGATGAGCGCCGACGGGCACGCCCGCGAGGTCCGTGAAGTTGGTCTGGCCGAAGTGAGCGCCTGAGTAACCGCCATTGACGTAGGAGAGAACGTTCGGGGCGACCAGCCAGCCGAGGCGAACGCCCGCGGCCCAGGAGTCTTCCAGCTTCTGGTTGCCGGTGATGCCGAAGATCGGATCCTGAATGGTGGCGCGGATGCTGCCGAACTGACCGTCGGCGAACACACCGGCGACCCAAGTGCCGCTGAACTGCCAGTCGTAGCCGAGACCGACGGTGCCGAACCAGCCCGAGCCACCCTGGCGTTGGGTGATCGTCAGCGGGGTGCCCGTGACAGTATCAACCACGCTCTGGTCAGCGTTCGACAGGCCACCGCCGCCACCGCCGAAGATGTAGAAGCCGGTCCAGTTGGCAACCGGAGCCGCCATCGGAGCCTTCACGTAGGGACGCGCCGCGAGATCAGCCGCCGAGGCCGAACCGGTCATCGCCGCAACCGCGGTCAGAGCCAGCAAAATCTTCTTCATGATAAAATCCCCAACCTTGGTCTGTAGCAGGCGCGAGCGCACTGAAGTTCGTGTCATCTGATGCCCGGACTATAGACGCTTTCCGCCGAAATGCTGTTGCGTGGCAGGCACAGTCGCCGGAAAACGCCCGCCGGCCGGCCCCGGGGAGGATGACGTTAGACTTACAAAAAGAGATGTAATTTCAGTGCGTTATGTGGATTCTCGAATTCCTGGCCCGGGTAAGATTTCGTTAGCAAACTCAGCCTTGTCCGAAGCGGAGGTAGTCCTGCCTCGGCCTTGGTGCCGGTGAGTCGCGGGCCGAGTCGCGGGCCGGTGCGCGGCGTGGAGCGGCGGCGTCCGGCATGAAGTGCCGGGACGAGGGCGGTATCGTCTCCACAAATGAAAAAGCCCCGGACTTGAGCCGGGGCTTTTCGACGGGACCGCGCGAGGTCAGACGTCGAGCAGATCCTCGTTCGCGAATTCGGCCTTGTCCGAAATGAAGGCAAACCGCGCCTCGGCTTTGGTGCCCATCAGACGTTCCACCGAATCGGCGGTGGTGTCGCGATCATCCGCCAGCAGGACCACCTTCAGCATGGTCCGCTTGGCCGGATCCATGGTGGTCTCCTTGAGCTGCGCCGGCATCATTTCGCCGAGGCCTTTGAAGCGGTTCACCTCGACCTTGGCGTTGGCGTTGAACTCGCTCTTGATCAGCGCCTCCTTGTGCGCGTCATCGCGGGCGTAGACCGACTTCGAGCCGTGGGTGAGCTTGTAGAGCGGCGGCACCGCGAGGAAGAGGTGGCCCTCGTCGATCAGCCGCGGCATCTGCCGGTAGAAGAAGGTGATCAGCAGCGAGGCGATATGGGCGCCGTCGACGTCGGCGTCGGTCATGATGATGATGCGCTGATAGCGCAGATCCTCTTCGCGATATTGCGCGAGCGTGCCGCAGCCGATCGCCTGCACGAGGTCGGAAAGCTGGGCGTTCGCCGTCAGCTTGTCCTTGCCGGCAGAAGCGACGTTGAGGATCTTGCCGCGCAGCGGCAGCACGGCCTGGGTCTTGCGGTCGCGTGCCTGCTTGGCGCTGCCGCCGGCCGAGTCGCCCTCGACGATGAACAGTTCGGAACCTTCGGTGCCGGCGTCGCTGCAGTCGGCGAGCTTGCCGGGCAGGCGCAGCTTCTTGCCCGCGGTTTTCCGCGCGGTCTCCTTCTCCTGGCGGCGGCGCAGGCGCTCCTCGGCGCGGTCGATCACGAAGTCGAGCAGCTTGTTGGCCTGGTTCGGATTGCCCGACAGCCAATGGTCGAACGGATCCTTCATTGCCTGCTCGACGATGCGTTGCGCTTCGGCGGTAGCGAGCCGATCCTTGGTCTGGCCCTGGAATTCAGGCTCGCGCACGAACACCGAGAGCATCACCGCCGCACCCACCATCACGTCTTCCGACGTGATGGACGAGGCGCGCTTGCCCTGGCCGACGCGCTCGGCGTGATCCTTCAGGCCGCGCAGCAGCGCGCTCCGCAGGCCGGATTCATGCGTGCCGCCATCGGGCGTCGGCACCGTGTTGGTGTAGGACGAGAGGAAGCCGTCGGCATCCGCGGTCCAGGCGACCGCCCATTCGCAGGCGCCATGCGCGCCGTTGCGGCCCGACTTGCCGGAGAAGATGTCGGGATGCACCAGCGTGTCGGCGTGGATCGCGGCGGCGAGATAATCCTTCAGGCCGCCGGGGAAGTGGAAAGTCGCTTCCGCCGGCACGTCGTCGATGCCCTTGAGCAGTTCGGGCGCGCAGTTCCAGCGGATCTCGACGCCGCCGAACAGATAGGCCTTTGAACGCGTCATCTTGAACAGGCGCTGCGGCTTGAACGCGGCCTTGGCGCCGAAGATGTCGGTATCGGGCTTGAAGCGCACGCGCGTGCCGCGGCGGTTGTTGATCTTGCCGAGATCCTCGAGCTTGCCCTTGGGGTGCCCGCGCTCGAACGTCATGCGGTAGAGTTTCTGGCTGCGCGCGACCTCGACCTCGAGAAGGGAGGAGAGGGCGTTCACGACGGAGATGCCGACGCCGTGCAGGCCGCCCGAGGTCTCGTAGACCTTGCTGTCGAACTTGCCGCCCGAATGCAGTGTGCACATGATGACTTCGAGCGCCGACTTCTTCGGAAACTTCGGGTGCGGATCGATCGGGATGCCGCGGCCGTTGTCGGTGACGGTGAGAAAGCCGTCCGCGCTGAGCTCGACGCCGATGAAGGTCGCGTGCCCGGCGAGCGCCTCGTCCATCGAGTTGTCGATGACTTCGGCGAACAGGTGATGCAGCGCCTTCTCGTCAGTTCCGCCGATATACATGCCGGGTCGGCGCCGCACCGGTTCCAGGCCTTCGAGCACCTCGATGTCGGCCGCGGTGTAGTCGGCTTCCGCGCCGCCCGCGCGTGGCGACGCCTTGGCGGCGGCGCGGGGCTTCGGCTCGTTGCCGCCGAAAAAGTCGTCTTTTGCTTTTGGTTTCAACTGCTTGGACATGAATTTTGATGTGTTTTGAGGGCCGCGCGGGCGGCGAATCGGTTCGGGCGACTATGACACGGCTGGCCTGGAAAGGTCACCGCAGGGCCGGCGGGGGCTGGGGTTGGGAGCTAATCCCGGCGATTTTACGCCGCGGGCCGCTCTGTTCCCGGCAATTTGACGGTGAGGTCGACGCTCAGCCGGGTTTTGTGACTTGATGTCACACAAGTCCCTGGCTTACCAGTCTTTTTCACTGAGCAGGACCTTGAGACGGGGCGGGAAGGCTATTCTGGCATGGAGCAGTTTGCGCACGCACTGGCCGACTTCGTGCGTGCTCACGAGGCTTGGGCGGCTCCGATCGTGTTCCTGCTGGCGTTCGGGGAGTCGCTCGCCTTCATCTCGCTGCTCATTCCGGCCTGGGGCGCACTGGTGGCGATCGGCGCGCTGATCGGGGTCAGCGGCATCAGCTTCTATCCGGTGTGGATTGCCGGCGGCCTCGGCGCGGCGCTCGGCGACTGGGTCTCCTACTGGTTCGGCTATCGCTACAAGGAGCATGTCGCGCAGATGTGGCCGCTCTCGCGCTATCCGGAACTTCTGCCCAGGGGTGAGGCCTTCGTGCGGAGCTGGGGCGTGCCCAGCATCTTCATCGGCCGGTTCTTCGGCCCCTTGCGCGCGTCCGTGCCGCTTGCTGCCGGCATTTTCGAGATGCCCTATTGGAGCTTCCAGGCCGCCAATTTCGTCTCGGCGCTGGTCTGGTCGGCGGCGCTGCTGCTGTTCGGCGACGTGATCGCGAAGATCATGGAATGGATCTGGCGCGTGATCTGACGCCTGAACCTTGACGGGAACCGGATCTGGCCCTATAGCCCCGCGCCATGATCAACGCCGCGACCATCCTGTTCGCCCGTCGCCGCCGCCGCTCTTTAGCGGTTTGGGCGGTCGATCGCGTTTGAGATCATCGTCTTTGCCGCTGGACCCGATCCGCGGCATTCTTTCTCCTGTCAGCGCGATCTGATCCGGCGGCCCCCCAAGGAGGCCCAGCAGGAGACCACGATGTACACCCCACCTTTTTTCAAGCAGGACCGCGCCGCGAGCCTGAAATTCGCTGAGGAGCGCGGCTTCGGCACGATGTGCGCCTTCGACGGCCACAGGCCGGTCGCCTCGCCGCTGCCGTTCTACCTGACCTATGCCGCCGACGGCACGCCGCAGGCCGCCTTTCATGTCGCCCGTCACAATCCGCTGCTAAAGCTTGCGGACGGCGCGACCTCCTGGCTGCTCGTGGTCAACGGCCCCGATGCCTATGTATCGCCGGACTGGTACGTCTCGCCGGACCAGGTGCCGACATGGCTCTACCAGTCGGTGCATCTGACCGGGTCGGTGCGGCTGCTGTCGGATGACGAGCTGTCGGTGCAGATCGATACGCTCAGCGACAAGTTCGAGAGCTGGCTCTTGCCGAAGAAGCCGTGGACGTCGGGCAAGATGACGGCGGGCCGGCTCGAGGCAATGAAGAAGGGGATCGTGGGCCTGATCATGACGGTTGAAGAGGTCGAAGGCAGCTTCAAGCTCAACCAGCACAAATCGGACGCTGACTATACGGCGATCGCCAACGCGCTCGGTGCGCAACCCGCCGCCGACGCGAGGGAGATCGCGCAACTGATGCAGGACGTGAGGCCGGAAGCCTTCGCGGCCGAAACCAACAAGCTCGAAAGGAGCGTGCCATGAGCCTTACTGATACCAAACAGGCCCCGAAGGCGGGCGCTGCGACCAAGCCCGCCACCGTCTTCGTCGACGGCGGCTCCGGCACCACCGGGCTCGGCATCAACGAGCGGCTGAAGCTCCAGAGCGATGTCGCGGTGAAGACGATCGCCGACGACAAGCGCAAGGATCCCGCGGTGAAGAAGGCGCTGATGGAGGAGGTCGATCTCGTCATCCTCTGCCTGCCCGACGAGGCCGCCAAGGAGACGGTTGCGCTCATCGACAGCATGGGGCCGTCGGGCCCGAAGGTGCTGGACGCCTCGACCGCCTACCGGGTTGCGCCCGACTGGGCCTACGGCTTTCCGGAACTGACGCCGGATCAGCCCGCCAAGATCAAGGCCGCGAAGAAGGTCTCCAATCCCGGCTGCTATCCGACCGGCGCGATCGCGCTCTTGCGGCCGATCGTCGATGCCGGGCTGTTGCCATCAGACTATCCCGTCACGGTGAACGCGGTGAGCGGCTATTCCGGCGGCGGCAAGTCGATGATCGCGAGCTTCGAAGACGGCAGCGCGCCGTCCTTCGAGCTCTACGGCCTCGGCTTCGAGCACAAGCATCTGCCGGAGATGCAGCTCTATTCGAACCTGACGCGGCGGCCGATCTTCATTCCCTCGGTCGGCAACTACCGGCAGGGCATGCTGGTCTCGGTGCCGCTCCAGCTCGACACGCTGCCGGGCAAGCCCAGCGGTGCCGATCTCCAGGCCGCGCTGGCGAAACGCTACGCCGGCTCGAAATACGTCTCGGTGATGCCGCTCCAGAACGAGGCGAGCAAGGGCGGCCGGCTCGAGCCGGAGGCGCTGAACGAGACCAACATGCTCGAGCTCTACGTCTTCGCCAGCGACAAATATCACCAGGCCGTGCTGGTCGCCCGGCTCGACAATCTCGGCAAGGGTGCCTCGGGCGCGGCCGTGCAGAACATGCGGCTGATGCTGGGCCTGCCGGAGGCGTAGCGGCAAGGCTCTCTCTCCACCGTCGCCGCGAGCGAAGCGAAGCAATCCAGAATCTTTCCGCGGCGACAGTCTGGATTGCTTCGCGCCTCGCCATGACGCCGGGAATGCTCGGCAGCAAGATACGCGGCTGCCGGGGCCCTTCGTGTCGGGCCAAAACTCAGCGCAAAATCACGTCCGCCGGAAACGGCCGAACAGGACGGCCGGCACAGACATTGTCACGCGCCACCACCGCGTCGTGGTGAGACTTTTCGATTTCACCGAGCGAGCGGCTGGAGATGTCGCACGCCTCCTGATGGTCTTGCGCGTAGCCGTGCAGGGAACTCCAGGCGAGCGATGCGCGGATGTAAGCGTTACAGCGGTCCGGCATCAATCCACGGTTCATCGGCTTGGTGGCTTCGATGGCTTCGCTGCGCAGGCGCATCAGTTCGGAGCATTGCGCCTGCACCTCGCCGCCAAATCCGGCGAGCGCGATCATCGCGATGGCTGAAAGAAGGGTCCGCATCCGGAATCCTCGCTTCGGCTGCCTCAGCCCGCGTGACAATATCGCAGATCGCAGGGGCCTGCGCCTGCTTTTCGGATGCTCAAAGCACCTTGAAGATCGCCAGCGCCAGCACGGCCTGCGCGAGGAAGCCGACGGTGAAGGCGAGGGTGCGGAACACCGGGATTCCCATCGCGTAGACGATCAGATGTGCGACGCGCGACCAGAAATAGACCGCGCAAGCGAGCACGGTCCATTTCGACGAATAGTCGATCGCGTTCAGGATCAGCACCAGCGGTGCGAAGATCACGAGATTTTCCACGGCGTTGTCATGCGCGAACATGAGTCGCGTCGCCCAGGGCGATTGCGGCTTGTCGCTGCGGGAGGGGTTTGCCATGGCGCCCGACAGCCCGCGAACCTGGCAGCGGTCGAGGATGTAGGGGACCCACAGGATGCCAGTGAAAATCACCGTCAGTGTCAGCCAGAACAATTCACGCGTCATAACCCGGTCCCCTCATTCATCACTGTGCTGAAGGCGAGCTTATACAAGCGCAGGAGATTCCGCTATGCGCGAACCCTGACATAGCTGCCGGGTGCATCCTCGATCGGGGGGAGCGCCTCGCTGCCGACTGCGCGCGCCGGGACCTCCTCGGGGTCGAGCTCGCCGAGCCATTGCCGCCAGTCGGGCCACCACGAGCCCTTGTGCTCGACCGCGCCCTTCATCCACTCGGCGACGTTGACGTCCTTGATGTTGTCGTTGGTCCAGTACTGGTACTTGTTCGAGGCGGGCGGGTTGACGACACCGGCGATGTGGCCCGAGCCGGACAGCACGTATTTCACCGGGCCGCCGAAGAATTGCGAGCCGTACAGCACCGACTCGGCCGGCGCGATGTGGTCCTCGCGGGTGGCGAGGTTGTAGACGGGCACCTTGACCTTGGAGAGATCGAGCAGCGTGTTGTCGAGCACCATCGTGCCCGTGGACAGCCGGTTCTCCAGATAGCAATTGCGCAGGTAGTAGGAATGGTTCGACGCGGTCATGCGCGTCGCATCCGAATTCCAGTGCAACAGGTCGAACGCGCTCGGCTGCTGGCCCTTCAGGTAATTGCTGACGACGTAGGACCAGATCAAATCGTTGGAGCGCAACATGTTGAAGGCCATCGCCATCTTCGAGCCTTCGAGCACGCCGGCGGTCTTCATGTCGTGCTCGAGCGATGCGATCTGATCCTCATCGACGAACACGAGGAGATCGCCGGCATGGGTGAAGTCCACCTGTGCCGCGAAGAACGTCGCCGAGCTCACGCGCTGGCGGCGCTTCTCGGCGAGCCAGGCCAGCGTGGTCGCGAGCATCGTGCCGCCGACGCAATAGCCGGCGGTGTGCACCTTCATCTCGCCGGTGACCTTCTCGATCACGTCCATCGCGGTGAGCGGGCCTTCCTTCATGTAGTCTTCCCAGCTCTTGTTACCGAGCCGCTTGTCGGGATTGACCCATGAGATCACGAACACGGTGATGCCCTGGTCGACGCACCACTTGATGTAGGATTTCTCCGGCTTGAGATCGAGAATGTAGAACTTGTTGATCCAGGGCGGCACGATCAGGAGCGGGGTGCGCAGCACGTTCTCCGTGGTCGGAGAATACTGGATGAGCTGCATCATCTCGTTCTGGTAGATCACCTTGCCCGGCGTCGTCGCCATGTTGACGCCGACGACGAGATTGTCCGGGTTGGACTGGCGGATCTTCAGCATGCCCTTGCCGGCCGCGATGTCCTCGGCCAGCATCTTCAGGCCGCGCGCCAGATTCTCGCCGCTGCTCGCCACCGTCTCGCGCAGCACTTCCGGATTAGTCAGCACGAAGTTCGAGGGCGACAGCGCGTTGGTGACCTGCTGGACGTAGAACTCGGCCTTGCGGCGGGTCTGCGGGTCGAGCCCCTCGGCGTCACGCACCAGCTCCTGCGCCCATTTGGTCGTGAGCAGATAGAGCTGCATCACAAAATCGAAGAACTGGTTCGACTTCCATTCCGGATCGGCGAAACGCTTGTCGCGCGGCGAGGGTGCAATCGCGGGCGGGGCGTCCTGGCCGGCCATGCGGCGCGCCGCCGCGCCCCAGAGGTCGAGATAGTCCTTGGCGAGCTTGGTCTGGAGATCGGACGAGCGCGAGGTGTCCGACAGCCAGTATTCGGCGACCGATGTGAAGGCCTTGACGACTTCGGCAAGCTCGGCCGGCGGACGGTCCTGCACCTCGCCGCTCTCGCGCGGCTTGAGGAAGGCGGCCAGCGCCTTGCCGCCGCTCTCCATCGCCCGCGCGACATTCATCGCGAAGGCTTCCGCATCGAACTTCGTCTCGGGTTTGGGCGTGTCGGTCGTGGCCATACTCATGGGCAGAACAGTAACGATTCATTCCGTATTCGTCACCGCGAAGCTCGCATGTTTGACGTTAAACACTCTCGAAGATGTGTTGCACTGCGACAAATTTTCTTGGTTCCGTCACAATCGAGCCGCACCGCTCGGTTTGGTAGTGCCGGGGTGTTTTCTCGCTCGGACCATTTGGGCAGCAATGGTTTGAGCTTGGGCGTGGTCTTGGGTAAGGTTGCCCGGGGCCGTGCTTTGGGACGAGTAGGGGATTTTCCCAAGTGTTGGCGTTGAGGGACCTGCAAAAGTCGCTGCTGATCTGCGGCGCGCTGCTGAGCGTGGCGTTCGCGCTGGGCGGCTGCTCGAGTCAGCTCGCGGATATGACGCCTGCGGATGCGCAGGCGCATTCCAGGGAGCCCGGCACCTATTTGCCGGTGCATGATCTGCCGCCGGAGCGCGATCAGGCGGTCATCCCGCCGGACCAGCGCGCCAAGATCGAGGCCGAGCTTGCCGCCGCGCGCGACCGCCAGGCGGTCGCCGCCAAGGATGCCAAATGAGGCGGTGCAAGGTAATCGCTGGCGCGACCGCCTTGGCGTGCTAAAAAGACCTCAGTTCAGCCGAGAGTCAGGGCGAACGACTTCAGCCCCCGTCGTCGGAAGTTGCTCTAAACGTTTGATTTTGAGCAATTTTTGCGAAGGGGGCGAGCGCGTCTCCGAACGGCCGTTCTAGCCTGTCGATTCTGTCCTGACCGGGTGCCCGGAGCCCAGAGAGCCATGGAAGAGTTTTACCGCATCCGCCGCCTTCCGCCTTACGTGTTCGAGCAGGTCAACCGGGCCAAGGCGGCCGCGCGGAACGCCGGCGCCGACATCATCGACCTCGGCATGGGCAATCCGGACCTGCCGGCTCCGCCGCACGTGCTGGAGAAGCTCAAGGAGACGCTCGGCAAGCCGCGCACCGACCGCTACTCGGCCTCCCGAGGCATCCCCGGCCTGCGCCGGGCCCAGGCCGGCTACTACGCCCGCCGCTTCGGCGTGAAGCTCAATCCCGACACCCAGGTGGTGGCGACGCTGGGCTCGAAGGAGGGCTTCGCCAACGTGGCGCAGGCGATCACCGCGCCGGGCGACGTCATCCTGTGCCCCAACCCGAGCTACCCGATTCACGCCTTCGGCTTCCTGATGGCGGGCGGCGTGATCCGCTCGGTACCCTCCGAGCCGACGCCGCAGTTCTTCGAGGCGGTGGAACGGGCGATCGTGCATTCGATCCCCAAGCCCCTGGCGCTCGTCGTCTGCTATCCCTCGAACCCGACCGCCTATGTCGCGAGCCTCGACTTCTACAAGGACCTTGTGGCCTTCGCGAAGAAGCACGAGATCCTGATCCTGTCCGATCTCGCCTATGCCGAGGTCTATTTCGACGAGAACAACCCGCCGCCCTCGGTGCTCCAGGTGCCGGGCGCGATGGACGTCACCGTCGAGTTCACCTCGATGTCGAAGACCTATTCGATGGCCGGCTGGCGCATGGGCTTTGCGGTCGGCAATGAGCGCGTGATCGCGGCGCTCGCCCGCGTCAAATCCTATCTCGATTACGGCGCCTTCACGCCGGTTCAGGTCGCCGCGACCGCGGCGCTGAACGGCCCCGACGATTGCATCAAGGAGATGCGCGACACCTACCGCAAGCGCCGCGATGCGCTGGTGGAGTCGTTCGGCCGCGCCGGCTGGGAGATTCCGCCGCCGGAGGCCTCGATGTTCGCCTGGGTGCCGCTGCCGGAAGCGTTCCGCAGCGTCGGCAGCATGCAGTTCGCGACCCTGATGGTGGAGAAATCCGGCGTCGCGGTGTCGCCCGGCGTCGGCTTCGGCGAGCATGGTGAAGGATATGTCCGCATCGCCATGGTGGAAAACGAGCAACGGATCAGGCAAGCCGCGCGCGGCGTGCGCCGCTTCCTTGAAAGCGGCATCGAAACGTTGCACAACGTCGTTCCGCTCGCCAATCGGCGCTAATTCTCTTCGACAGGTTTTCGATAAGCATCATGGTCGCACCCCTGAAAGTGGGCATAGCGGGGCTCGGCACCGTGGGTGCCGAAGTTGTCCGTTTGATTGAAACGCAGGGACGCGTGCTCGCGGGCCGCAGCGGCCGCGGCATCCGCGTCGTCGCCGTCACCGCGCGCTCGAAGGCCAAGAAGCGCGCTGTCGACCTGCGCGGCGTCGAATGGGTGAAGGATCCGATGGCGCTCGCCACCCATCCGGAGGTCGATTGCTTCGTCGAGCTGATGGGCGGCGCCGGCGATCCCGCGCTCTCCGCGGTCGAGGCTGCGCTCAATGCCGGCAAGTCCGTCGTCACCGCCAACAAGGCGCTGCTGGCCAAGCATGGCCTCAAGCTCGCCAAGGCCGCCGAAAAGCACGGCGGCGCGCTGAATTTCGAGGCAGCGGTCGGCGCCGCGATTCCCGTCATCAAGACGCTGCGCGAGGGCTTGGCGGGAACCGGCATCAACCGCGTCTACGGCATCCTCAACGGCACCTGCAATTACATCCTGACGCGGATGGAGCAGGAGGGCCTGTCGTTTGCCGAATGCCTCAAGGACGCGCAGCGGCTGGGCTATGCCGAGGCCAATCCGTCCTTCGACGTTGACGGCCACGACACCGCGCAAAAACTCGCCATTCTCGCCAGCCTCGCTTTCGGCACGAAAGTTGCTCAAAGCGCGGTGTATGTCGAAGGTATCTCCTCCATCGCGCCGGAAGATCTGCGCGCGGCCGCCGATCTCGGCTACCGCGTCAAGCTGCTCGGCGTTGCCGTTCGCACCGCCAAGGGCATCGAGCAGCGCGTGCACCCGACCATGGTTCCAAAATCCTCCTCGATTGCGCAGGTGATGGGTGTCACCAATGCGGTCACGATCGATGGCGAGGGCATTCCGCCGATCACGCTGGTCGGCCCCGGTGCAGGCGGTGCCGCGACCGCATCCGCCGTTGTCGCCGACATCGCCGACGTCGCGCGCGGCATCCGCGCCAATCCGTTCGGCCGGCCGATCTCGCATTTGCGCGACACCAAAAAGGCGCCGATGGAGCGCCACGAGGGCGGCTACTACATCCGCCTTTTGGCGCGCGATTTCCCGGGCACTGCGGCGGCAATCGCGACCCGGCTGGCAGAACAGAAGATTTCGATCGAGTCGATCGTGCAGCGTCATCCCAATGGCGGCGCTCCGGCGGCAAACGGCAAGGCGGTCCCCGTGCCCGTCATCCTGATCACCTATGCGACGCACGAGGACGCGGTGCGCCGCGCGCTCGCCGCCGTGCAGCGCGACAAGGTGATCAGCGGACGGCCGCAGGTGATCCGGATCGAGAAGAACTAGAGCATGCTCCAGACCCGGTGAGCCGCGCCCGCGCAAAAGTGTGAAGCGGTTTTCCGGAAAGAGCAGGCTCAAGCAATGACACGGTTCGAACGAACTGTGGGTGTTACGAGTTGATGCGGGCGGAGATTTCCGTCCAGAACCGTTTCGAAGGAGTTAGCCGATGTCGACCCATATTTCAGTCCCGCCGCACGCGTTGCTCGAGCGCATCCTCACGCTGGAGATCGTGCGGGTGACCGAGCGGGCGGCGGTGTCTTCGGCGCGGCTGCGCGGCCACGGCAACGAGAAGGCGGCCGACCAGGCCGCCGTGGACGCGATGCGGCGCGAGCTCAACAAGCTGCCGATCGAGGGCACCATCGTGATCGGCGAGGGCGAGCGCGACGAGGCGCCGATGCTGTTCATCGGCGAGAAGGTTGGCATGAATGCCGGCCCGCAGGTGGACATCGCGGTCGACCCGCTCGAAGGCACCACGCTGTGCGCCAAGAACATGCCGGGCTCGATCGCCACCATGGCGATGGCCGACGGCGGCACGCTGCTGCACGCTCCCGACGTCTACATGCAGAAGCTTGCGATCGGACCGGGCTACGACAAGGGCATCGTCGATCTCGATGCGAGCCCGGCTGACAACGTCCGCCGCCTCGCCAAGGCCAAGGGTGTCCAACCGGACGGCATCACCGTTCTCGTGCTCGACCGCCCGCGCCATGCCAGCATCATCGAGAGCGTGCGCTCGACCGGCGCGGCGGTGCGCCTCATCACCGACGGCGACGTCGCCGGCGTGATCCATTGCGCCGATCCCGACAACACC
Organism: Bradyrhizobium sp. B025; assembly: GCF_042257955.1. Taxonomy (NCBI): domain Bacteria; kingdom Pseudomonadati; phylum Pseudomonadota; class Alphaproteobacteria; order Hyphomicrobiales; family Nitrobacteraceae; genus Bradyrhizobium; species Bradyrhizobium sp. B025. The sequence goes on from NZ_CP170150.1 coordinate 4,151,990, forward strand.
GGCGTCGACATGTATCTCGGCACCGGCGGTGCGCCGGAAGGCGTGCTCGCGGCCGTGGCGCTGCGCTGCATCGGCGGCCAGATGCAGTGCCGCCTCATCCTCGATTCCGACGAGAAGCGCGAGCGCGCCGCCAAGATGGGCGTCAACGATCCCAAGATGATCTACGGCATCGAGGACATGGCGCGCGGCGACTGCCTGTTCGCCGCCACCGGCGTCACCACGGGCTCGCTGCTGTCGGGCGTCAAGTTCCGCAAGGACGGCGTGATCGAGACCGAGACGGTGGTGATGCGCTCCGTCACCGGCACCGTGCGCTACATCAAGGCCGAGCACCGCGAGCTGGCGAAGTTCCACCTGGACTGACGTTGGCCGTCATTCCGGGGCGAACGGGACCGCGCGAAGCGCGGCCCGGAGAACCCGGAATCTCGCGCCGACAACCTCTGGATTCCGGGTTCGCGCTCCGCGCGCCCCGGAATGACAAAGACAAAAGCAAAAAGAGGAAGCGCCCATGTCCGATCTCTCCGCCGTCAAAGCCCTGGTCTTCGACGTGTTCGGCACCGTCGTCGACTGGCGCACCAGCCTGATCACCGACTTCATGTGGTGGAGCAGGCAGCGCGGCATCAGCGCCGACTGGACCGCCCTGGTGGACGGCTGGCGCGGCATGTACATGGCCTCGATGGACGACGTGCGCAAACATCCCGAGCGCGGCTATGTCATGCTCGACGATCTACACCGCCGCTCGCTGGAAAAGCTGGTCGCGCAATTCTCGATCAAGGGCCTCACCGAAGCCGATCTCGATTACCTCACCAAGGGCTGGCATCGCCTGCATCCCTGGCCCGACAGCGTCGCCGGCCTGACGCGGCTGAAGTCGAAATTCGTCATCTCGCCGCTGTCGAACGGCAACGTCGCGCTGCTCACCAACATGGCGAAGTTCGCCGGCCTGCCGTGGGACCTCGTCATGTCGGCCGAGCTGTTCGAGCACTACAAGCCCGATCCCGAGACCTATCTCGGCGCCGCGCGCCTGCTCGGCCTCAAGCCGGGCGAGGTGATGATGGTCGCCGCCCACAACGGCGATCTCGCCGCCGCGCAGAACAACGGCCTGAAGACCGCGTTCGTGGCGCGGCCGACGGAGTACGGGCCGTTGCAGAAGGTCGACTTCGAAGCCACCGGCAACTGGGACATCGTCGCCAAGGATTTCGGCGGGATCGCCGACAGGCTCGGCTGCTGACATCTTGCGCCGAAGCGCCTTGGCCCGCGCACTACTTCGCGATCGGCGTTGTCAACTCGGTATCGGCGGTGTCCACCACGAAGACGGCCAGCAGCTTCGCCGGCTCGGTGTCGCTGGCGTTGGTGCTGACGGCATGGCGATCGCCGGGCTTCTCGGAGAAGTTCTCTCCCTTGTGAAAGACCTTGGCGGGCTCGTCATTGACCTGGCTGCGTATCGCCCCTTCCAGCACCGTGGCATAGATGAACGCGGAGCGTGCGTGGGTGTGGGCCGGTGAGGAGCCTCCGGGACCATACTCGACCAGCACGCCCTTCATGCTCTTGCCGGGAGCATTCGGCAGGACCTGGTCAAACACGACAGTCACCTTGGCCGACTTCGCAGCCGGCTGCGTCTCGGCTGCCTGGGCCGCCAGGACGAATGCGGCGTAAGCCGCCGTTGCGATCAGCAATCTGCGCATGGGATTTCCTTCATTGCCGTGGTTGCAGCGACCTTGGGATCGCGGATCCTCAAGCCGTCGCGAGCCATTTTGCGAGCGGCGTCTTCCCGAGCCGCGCCTCGCCGAGCGGGACCAGCGAGGTGTCCTCGATGGGGGCGCCGTAATATCCTGCCTTGGCGTCTCCCACCACCGGGCGGCTGTCGCCCGATGCTTTCAGGCGGCGCGCGACGAACTCGTTGAAGGGAGCTTTTTCCGGTCCCGCGATATCGATCGTGCCGTTGAGCGGCCGTCCCGTCGCGACCTCCGCGAGGGAAGCAACCACGTCGTCGGATGCGATCGGCTGAAACGACGCCGATGGCACGACGATCTTGCCGTCAATCGCTCCCGCTTCGCCGATGGCCCCGAGGAATTCAAAAAACTGCGTGGCGCGAACGATCGAGTAGGGGACCGGAGATGCCTTGACGATGGTCTCCTGCGCGAGCTTGGCACGAAAATAGGCGATGTCGGGCGAGCGATCGGTTCCCACGATCGACAGCGCGACATGATGCTTGACGGCTGCTGCGGCCTCGGTCGCGGCGAGGTTCTGGCTCGAACGCTGGAAGAATTCCAGCACGGCGGCGGGCTCCCAGGACGGCGCGTTGGCGACGTCGACCACGACATCCGCGCCTGCCAGCGCGGCAGCGAGGCCTTCCCCGGTCACGGCGTTCACGCCTGTTTTTGGAGAGGCCGCTATGACCTCGTGGCCTTGCTGCTTGAGTTTCGACACGAGCTTGGATCCAATCAATCCGCTGCCGCCGATCACGACGATCTTCATGGCATGTCTCCTGAGCATTTTGCGAGCGTGAGCGGCGTCAGGCCAAAGGGGCGTCACGAGCTCTCGTCGACGAAAGTGATGCGAGGGGACTCTTATCCGAGCAGTGAGGCGAGCTCTTGCCTGGAACGGGCCTGCCTTGCCGAAAAATGCTCCAGAAGTGTCGTTGCGACGCGACAGGAACCGGTCAGGGATCATTCACCTCTGTCGGTCAGATCAAGCGAACGGCCCGGGCCACACATGCGCGACCCGGGCTTGGTATCACCGGCTACAACGTCATCTGCATCGGTTCGGGATAGTAGTGGAACCCGTCACCCGCCTTGGCGACGTGGCCGTAGCCGGGCCAGGCGAAGTGATAGGACATCACGGGCGTCTTGTTGGCCGCGAGCATGGTGAGCAGCTTGACGCGCGACTCGGCTGCCTGCTTCGGGTCGGTGTCGTAGGAGAATTCCATCCGCGGCCGCTCCAGCAGCAGCACGGAATGGTGCGAGAGGTCGCCGAGGAAGGCGAAGGACTTGCCGGCCGAGGAGACCATGAAGATGGTGTGGCCGACGGTGTGGCCGGGCGCGGAGATGGCCTGCACGCCGGGCAGGAATTCCTGGCCGTCCCTGAAGAACACGATGCGGTCGCGGACCGGCAGCAGGTTCTTGCGGGCGTGCACGACGAAGTCCTTTGCCGGGCTCCCCATCTTGCCTTCATCGGTCCAGAAGTCGAAATCGGTCTGGGAGATGTAGATCTGCGCGTTCGGAAACAGCGGCTTGTTGTTGGCATCCACGATGCCGCCGATGTGATCGATATGCGCGTGCGAGCAGACCACGGCATCGATGTCCTCCGGCTTGATACCGGCCTCCATCATGCTCTTCTGCTGCCGGCCGGTGGTGGGGCCGAACATCTTGGAGCTGCCCATGCCGGTGTCGAACAGGATGAGCTTGTCGCCGGTGTTCACGATCGGCGAGTTCTGCTCGAGCACGACATTGTCCGGCGACAGGAAATTGTCGGCGAGCATCTTCTTCACCTCTTCCTTGGAAACGCCGGTGAAGGTGCCGGAGGGATCGCCGAGCGGCAGCGGTCCGTCGGAGACGACGGTCACTTCGGCGTCGCCGAGAATGAAGCGGTGCCAATAGGGAGTCTGGGTGCCGAGCTTGGGAGCGCGTGCCATCGCACTGCTGCCGAGCATTGCGCTGGCGCCAAGGCCGGCGCCGAGTGCGAGCAGGGATCGACGTGAGACATCGAGTGTCATTCGTTTCCTCCATTCTTCTTTTGAGCTGCGCGATTGTCTCGCGCGTTGTGTTCGGCCTGAGGCCAGCGGTGGAATGCTGCGCCGGTTCAGACAAGCTAGCAAGTGGAATTGATTTGCGGGTCAGCGCGGCTTGTCAAAGTGCGCGATGCAATTCCGGCGCGCGACAAAAGACACCGGTTGCCGACGTTGCTTTCGTCAGCACGATCCAGCCACGCGGTGCCGCAATGCAATCAATGATTGTGTCGCGATTGTGTCTCCTGACCGCCCGACGCGGCAGGACTGCAAGAATCTTTTCGCGTCACGACGGCACGCGTCCGCATAGGCCGTGTTCGCCATCGGGCTTCACTCGGCTACTCCCCGGCCTAGCCATGGGCAACGCCGAAAGCGCAGGGAATAGGCCGGGCGTGATCTCACGCGATCCGCAGCGCGAGGTCGCTTGCTTCCGTTTCGGCAAAGCCGGCCTGCAGGACCTCTTCGCGCTTGTGGCGGAGATGCGCACGCAGGATGTGGGAGAGGCCGGCGCCGTCGCGCCGCTGCAGCGCGTTCAGGATCGCCTCGTGCTCCTTCACGGCGAACGCCCAGCGCTGCGGCGTCATCGGCGTGACGTAGCGCGCGCGGCGGATGCGCGCCGTCACGGAGGCGTAGAGCCCGGTCAGTGCGGGATTTCCGGCTGCGGCGACGATGGCTTCGTGGATGGCGCGGTTGCCGCGGTAGTACTGGATCAGGTCGCCCTTGCGATAATGCCGAACCATGTCCGTGTGCGCAGCGGCGATCTCGTCGATCTCGGCGTCGCTGATCCGCTCGCAGGCGAGCTCGCCGGCAAGCGCTTCGAGCCCCTGGCAGACTTCGAACAGGTCGCGCATGTCCTTGTCGGTCAGCTTCGCCGCGCGCGAGCCGCGATGAGGCAGGAGCTGCACGAGACCTTCGGCGGCGAGCACCTTGAGCGCTTCCCGCAGCGGCGTGCGCGAGATCTGGAGCCGGTCGCACAGCTCGCGCTCGGGAATCCGCGCGCCCGGCGGGATTTCGCCGTCGAGCAGGATGGCGCGGATGCGGCCGACGACCTCCTCATGAAGCATGGCAGGCGGCTCCAATTTGAATGCAAAAACGCAGTAATCGGTCGAAATATGCAAGTTCCAGCTTGCTAATCGCAGATTCTGCATTCAAAAATGTAAAAAACAAGAGGGCATGAGGAAATGGACCACGCTGCGGAGGCGGACGACCTCGTTTTTGAACGTCAGGACGGCATCGGGCGGATCACCTTCAACCGTCCGCAGGCGCGCAATGCCTTCACCTTCGCCATGTACGAACGGCTCGCGGCGATCTGCGAAGAGGCCGACCGCGATCATTCCCTCAAGGTGCTGGTGCTGCGCGGGGCCGGCGACAAGGCCTTCGCCTCCGGCACCGACATCAACCAGTTCCGCGAGTTCAAGACGCCGCAGGACGCGATCGACTACGAGAACCGCATCGACCGCGTGCTCACCACGCTCGAGCAGTGCCGGGTCCCGACCATCGCCGCGATTAACGGGTTCTGCACCGGCGGCGGGGCGGGCATCGCCGCGGCCTGCGACCTGCGCATCGGCACGAACAGCGCCAAAATCGGATTTCCGATCGCCCGGACGCTCGGCAACTGCCTGTCGATGTCCAATGTCAGCCGTCTCACCGCGCTCATCGGCGCTGCGCGCGTCAAGGATCTGATCTTCACCGCGCGCCTCATTGACGCCGCTGAAGCCGCCAGCGTCGGGCTGCTCGGCGAGGTCGTCGAGGATATCGCGGCCCTGGACAGGCGTGCCGACGAGGTCGCTCGCCTGCTGGCCAGCCACGCGCCGCTGACGCTGACCGCGACCAAGCAGGCGGTGGCGCGCCTGCAAAGGCGGCTGACCCGGGACGAGGGGGAAGACCTCATCCTGATGTGCTACACGAGCCAGGATTTTCGCGAAGGGCTCGATGCTTTCCTCAACAAGCGCGCGCCGCAATGGCGCGGCCAATAGGACGGGCCGATGCAAAGCGATCGATCGCAATCCACCTCTCGCCGTTCGGGACCGCTTGCCGGCCTCAAGGTCATCGATCTCACCCATGTCATGGCGGGGCCGACCTGCACCTTGATGCTCGCCGACATGGGCGCGGACGTCATCAAGATCGAGAAATGGCCGAACGGCGACGACACCCGCCATTCGGTGCCGCCCAAGATCGGCGATGAGGCGGCCTCCTTCCTGATGATGAACCGCAACAAGCGCGGCATCGTGCTGGACCTCAAGACCGATGGCGGCAAGAAGGTGCTGCGGCGGCTGATCGCGGACGCCGACGTGCTGGTCGAGAATTTCGCGCCGGGCGCCATGGAGCGCCTCGGCTTCGGCTATGAAGACCTGCACAAGCAGTATCCATCGCTGATCTACTGCTCGCTGTCCGGCTTCGGCCGCACCGGCCCCTACAAGCACCGCCGCGGTTTTGACCTCGTCGCGCAGGCGATGAGCGGCATCATGAGCTTTACCGGCGAACGCCCGGATGGTCCGCCCGTCAAATGCGGCCCGCCGCTGTCCGACATCACCGCCGGCCTGCTCGCGAGCATGGGTATCCTTGCCGCCTATACGCATCGGCTCAAGACTGGCGAAGGGCAGTGGGTCGAGACCTCGCTTTACGAGGCGGCCCTGGTGCAGACCTACTGGCAGTCCACGATCGCGCTGGCCGCGGGCACCGCGCCGCGCGCGATGGGCTCGGCGCATCCGCTCAACGCGCCGTACCAGGCCTTCGAGGCCTCGGACGGCTGGCTGGTGGTCGGCGGCGCCAACAAGAAGCATTGGCTGTTGATGCTGGAGGCGCTCGGTGCCAGCGAGCTCGCCTCCGATCCGCGCTTCGTCACGGGGGCCGACCGCATGGCGCATCTGAAGGAGCTCGAGGCCGTCCTGAGCGAGCGCTTCCGCACCCGGTCGCGGGTGCATTGGCTTGCGGCACTCGATGAGAAGGGCGTGCCGTGCGGCCCCGTGCACGACATGCTGGAGGCGCTCAGCGATCCGCAGACGCTGGCGCGCGAGATGGTCGTCGAGGTCGAGCATTCCACGCTCGGTCCCGTGAAGACGATCGGGCTTCCGGTCAAGTTTTCGGAGACCCCAGGCAAAGTGCTCTCGGGCGCCCCGGTCTACGGTGAGCATACCCGCGAGGTGCTGGCCGAACATGGGTTCGACCAGAAGCAGATCGAAGCGCTCGAGCAAGAAGGCGCAATCGTTTCAGCCGCAGACAGACGCGAGGAACGCGTCGCCTGACCGGTTCGATACAACAAATAAAACAGAACATAAGAGCTGGAGGAAATCATGGGTCGGACGTCAACACTTCTGCTTTCCGCAGCCGCGACCGTGCTCGCCGGCACGGTCCCGGCGTTTGCGGCCTGGCAACCGCAAAAGCCGATCGAGTTCGTGGCCACCGCCGGACCGGGCGGCGGCACCGACAATCTCGCCCGTGCGGTGCAGAACATCGTCACCAAGTACAAGCTGACGGAGCAGCCCATCGTCGTCGTCAACAAGGGCGGCGGCAGCGGCGCCGAAGGTTATGTCTACGGCAAGGCGTCCGCAGGCGATCCCTACAAGGTGATCTTCGGAACGTCGAACGCCTGGCAGCAGCCGCTCGTCTCCAAGGTCGCCTTCAACTACACCGATCTCACCCCGATCGCGGCGATGGCGCAGGACGAGTTCCTGCTGTGGGTCAAGCAGGATGCGCCCTACAAGACGGCGGGGGACTATCTGAAGGCGGCCGCATCGGGCGAATTCAAGATGGGCGGCGCGCAGTCGAAGGACACCGACGAGGTGCTGACCCGCATGATCGAGAAGGCCGGCAAGGTCAAGCTGACCTACATCCCCTTCAAGAGCGGCGCCGAGACCGCCGTGCAGCTCGCCGGCGGACACCTCGACTCCCACGTCAACAATCCCAGCGAGAGCCTCGGGCAATGGCGTGGCGGCACGCAGCGACCGCTTTGCGTTTTCAGCCCGAAACGGCTGCCGCAGGGTCCCAAGGTCACCGCGACTGAAGGCTGGAGCGACGTTCCGACCTGCGCCGAGCAGGGGCTCGACATCAAGCAATATGAGCAGCCGCGGACGGTGTGGCTGCCCGGCAAGGTCACGCCGGATCAGGCCGCGTTCTATGTCGACCTCATGAAGAAGGTGCAGGCGACGCCGGAATGGAAGGACTACATCGAGAAGACCTCCCAGGTCGACACGTTCCTGACCGGCGCCGAGCTCGACAAGTTCATCAAGGAGGACCTTGAGCACGTCAAGCAGGTTGCGGGCGAGCAGGGCTGGCTGGTCAAGTGAGGCGACCATCGTGCCACAATCTCCACTGTCGTCCCGGCGAACGGCGGGACCCACACCGCGTGATCTATCGTGGAGCGTTGGTGGTGGTACCGACTTGGCTTCCAGGCCTCGTCAAACTTCTCCCTGGGGTTATGGGTCCTGGCTTTCGCCGGGACGACACTTGATGGCTTGGAAGACGCGTGCGTCATTCACTGGCCGTGGCACGCCGCTCGAACGGAGCTCTCGATGATCTCACGCCGCGCGCTTGAGCTTGCGACCGCTATCCTCACCGGCAGCTTTGGTGTGGCCGTCGTCGTCTCCAGCCTCGACAACGGCATCGGCTGGTCGAGCGCGGGCGTGGATGCCGGCACGTTCCCGTTCCTGACCGGAATCATCATCGTGCTCGGAAGCCTCTACAATCTGGTGAGAGGTCTTCTGCCGGCGACGACGCTCGCAAGCGTTCCCATCGCGATCACACCGCTCGAGCTGCGCCGGCTTGCCGGCCTGTTCGTGCCGGCCGCGATCTTCGTTGCCGCGATCCCGCTGGTCGGGATGTACATCGCCTCAAGCCTGTACGTCTTCGCCGTGCTGGCGATCCCGAGGCACCAATCCGTGCCACGCGCGCTGGCGATGGCGGCGGCAACGGCGCTCGCGCTCTACGTCGTGTTCGAGCGCATGTTCCAGGTCAGCCTGCCGCATGGCGCGCTCGCCGCCGCGTTCGGCATCTGACGGAGAGGCCGATGGACAATCTTGGGGAACTCCTGCACGGCTTCACCATCGCGATCACCGTGCCGCATCTGCTGCTGATGGCGGTCGGCGTGCTGCTCGGCATTCTCGTCGGCGTGCTGCCGGGGCTGGGCGCGCCGAACGGGGTGTCGCTGCTCTTGCCGCTGACCTTCGGCATGCAGCCGGTGTCGGCGATCATCCTGCTCTCCAGCATGTACTGGGGCGCGCTGTTCGGCGGCTCGGTGACCTCGATCCTGTTCAACATTCCCGGCGAGCCGTCCTCTGTCGCAACCACCTTCGACGGCTATCCGATGGCGCGCGACGGCCGGCCGACGACGGCACTCGCGACCGCCTTCGGGTCGGCTGCGTTCGGCGCGCTGGTCGGTGTCATCCTGATCACCTTCCTCGCATCCTGGGTGGCGCAGGTCGCGCTCGCCTTCGGGCCAGCGGAATATTTTGCGGTCTATTTCCTGGCCTTTGCAAGTTTCGTCGGCATGGGCGGGGCGGCCCCGATCAAGACCGTCGTGGCGCTCGCGATCGGCTTTGCGATCGCCGCCATCGGCATCGACACCGTCTCGGGCAGCGTCCGGCTGACCATGGGCATCGACGAGCTGGTCAAAGGGGTGAACTTCGTCGTCGCGGTGATGGGTCTGTTCGGCATCGGCGAACTGCTGGTTGCCGTCGAGGAGGAATTCCATGCCCGCGCCGTCTCCTCGAAGATCGATTGGCGCGAGGTGTTTCGCGCAGTCGGCCGCCTGCCGCGGCATAGCGTTGCGCTGCTGCGGAGCGCCGCGATCGGGTGCTGGATGGGGATCACGCCGGGCGGCCCGACCGCCGCATCCTTCATGAGCTACGGCATCGCCCGCCGCTTCTCGCGCCGCGGCCGATATTTCGGCACCGGCGAGGTCGAAGGCATCATCTCGCCGGAGACGGCCGATCATGCCGCGGGCACCAGCGCGCTGCTGCCGATGCTCTCGCTCGGCATTCCAGGCTCGGCGACCGCGGCCGTCATGATGGGCGGGCTCATGATCTGGGGCCTCAATCCAGGGCCGATGCTGTTCGTCGACCAGAAGGATTTTGTCTGGGGCCTGATCGCCTCGATGTATGTCGGCAACATCGTCGCGGTTGCGCTGGTGCTGCTGACCGTTCCGGTCTTCGCCGCCTTGATGCGAATCCCGTTCGTGGTCATCGCGCCCCTGATCGTGATCATCTGCGTCGTCGGCGCCTATTCGGTGTCGAACTCCTATCTCGACGTGGTGATGATGCTCGGCTTCGGAATCGTCGGCTATCTCTTCAAGAAGCTGTTCTATCCGCTGGCGCCGCTGGTGCTCGCGATCGTCATCGGCGACAAGGCCGAGGATGCGTTCCGGCAGTCGATGCTGATGTCGAAGGGATCGCTCGGGATCTTCTTTGCGAACAAGCTGGTGACGTGCCTGATCGTGGCCGGCATCGCGCTGCTGCTGCTTCCGCTCGCGTTGCAGCTCGCGCGTTTGCTGCGCAAGCCCACGCCATCCGACAGGAATGAGACGACAGCTCAGGAGAAGGTGATCATATGACCGCAAAGCCGCTCATTGCACTGGCGATGGGAGATCCCGCCGGCATCAGCCCGGAGCTGACGGCGAAGCTCGTGGTGGAGGGCGACATCCGCGCGAGCTGCCGGCTCGTGGTGATCGGCGACCGCCGCATCTTCGACGAGGGCGCGCACGTTGCGGGCGTCAAGCCGGACCTGACCATGGTGGAGCAGGGGGCCGACCTTCGATCGGCGCAGGGCGACGCGCTGTTTGTCGATCTTCGCCACCTCGATCCCAGGGACGTCGAGCCGAAGACCGCGACGCTTGCCGGCGGAAAATTCGCGCTGACCAATTACCGGCACGCGCTCGAACTCGGCCGCGACGGCCGCGTCGATGCGGTCTGCTTCACCCCCTTCAATAAGCAGGCGATGCGCCTTGCCCGCGCCGAGTATGACGACGAGATCGCGTTTTCCGCGGAGGTGGTCGGCCTCAAGACGCCGGCCAGCGAGTTCAACGTGCTGGACCGGCTCTGGAACGCGCGGGTCACGTCCCACATCCCGCTTAGGGATGTGGCTGCAAAGCTGTCCAGCGAACGCATCCACCGCGCGCTGAAACTGACCGATGCTTGCATGCGCAACGCCGGCTTCGCGCGCCCGCGCATCGCGGTTGCGGGTCTCAATCCTCACGCCGGCGACGGCGGCAATTTCGGCCGCGAGGAGATCGACATGATTGAGCCGGTGGTCGCGGCCGGCCAGCGCGAGGGCATCGCGGCGGAGGGGCCGTTCCCGGCCGACACCGTGTTCCTGCGCGCCAAGGGCGGCGCCTTCGATGCGGTGCTGACGATGTATCATGACCAGGGTCAGATCGCGATGAAGCTGATGGGCTTCGATCGCGGCGTGACCTTGCTCGGCGGCTTTCCATTCCCGATCTGCACGCCCGCGCACGGCACCGCCTACGACATCGCAGGCCAGGGCATCGCATCGATCGGCGCCAGCCGCGCCGCGCTGCTGCTCGCGGCGGAGATGGCCGGGCGCCGTGCTGGGTGATCGACCACGGGCACTAGCTCGTCGGCTGCGCCAGTCGCCCTCGGGAAAAACTAGAAACTTCCGTGGTCGCTCCGAGTTGCCAATTCGGTGAATGTCTCCATCCCGGAGCTGGCACATGGGCGATCGCGGGTCGCGAAGGACGATGATGAGCGCCCGGTCGGTCGATCGCGCCCGGGTATTCTGCATCGTTCTGATCCTTGTTCTGGCGGCAGCACCCGCGTTCGCGGCCGAGATCAGCCCGGCCGTCATCGAGTCCGCCGAGCCATCGAAGAAGACTCTCTCGAACGAAAAGCCGACTCCGGCGGGCGTGCGGTTGCAAGTGCTTCTGGACAGGGCGCATTTCTCGCCCGGCGAGATCGACGGCAGGTTCGGGGAGAATGCGAAGAAGGCGCTACGCGCCTATGCGGAAGCCCGGCAGTTGCCGGGCTCGGAGGCTCCGACGGAGGAGGTTTGGAAGGCGCTGCGGGCGGACGAGCGGCCGGTCACGCTGACCTACACAATCACCGAGCGGGACGTGGCGGGTCCTTTCCTGAACAAGCTGCCGTCGAAGATGGAGGACATGAAGGACATCCCGAAGCTCGGCTTCACCAGTCCGCGCGAAGCCCTGGCCGAGAAATTTCACATGAGCGAGCAGCTCCTGGCGGCGCTCAATCCCGGGCGTCGTTTTGATCGCGCCGGCGACACCATCGTCGTGGTGGACACTGCCAGTGCGGGGGAGGGTGCGCCTGCGAAGGCAGACAGGGTCGAGGTCGACAAGGTCAGGCAGACCGTCAAACTGTTCGACAAGTCGAATGCGCTGATCGGATTTTATCCGGCGACTGTGGGAAGCGAGGACAAGCCGTCGCCCTCAGGCACGCTCAAGGTCACCGAAGTCAGCAAGAATCCGCTCTATCGCTACAATCCCGCCTATCACTTCAAGGGCGTCCGTTCGCGCAAGCCCTTTACCATCAAGCCAGGTCCGAACAATCCGGTTGGAACGGTGTGGATCAACTTGTCCGCCGAAGGCTACGGCATTCACGGCACGCCTTCGCCGGACAAGATTTCCAAAGCGGAATCTCACGGCTGCGTGCGTCTCACCAATTGGGACGCCGAACGCGTCGCTGCGAGCGTCGCGAAAGGCACGCCGGTCGCCTTTGTGGAGGGCGCCAAGTGAGGGGCGCTCACACGGCGGTCGTCGGCCCAAGGCAACGAGCGCGTTTTCGGATTTCGGAATAGTCGCATAATGCCACTGTTTTGCCCGACGCGTCAAAACAGCTTGAGCTGCAGGAAAAACACCAATGAAAACAACGCCCGGCTACTGTGTATGGGGTTGTTTTGCGATTTTTTATCGAGCGGACGGATCCTGGCCTCAGGCTCCGCAGATGATCACGCCATACCAGCCGAGGCCGCGATAGGTCTCGTAGCCGGGTGTCGCATGGAACGCGATCATCGTGCCCGAGCGGTCGTGATAGAAGCCGGAGCGCTGGCCGTTCAGCGACAGCGAGATGCGCTCGCTCAAAATGCCATGGCCGTCGGAGGCCGCGATCACGCGGAAATTGGAGTCGACCAGCAGCACGCGCGCCTTGTCGCTGTCGCCGACGCGCACGCCCTGGACGATGGCGCGGGCCTGCGGCTCCCAGTCGAAATGGATGGCGAGCACGCCGATCGGCGAGCCGTTGGCCTGGCCGCCGGCGCGGACGCTGGCGCAATAGGTCGCGACCTGCGCGTTGCCGAGCAGCGGCTGGTTCTCGACGTCGCCGGCGACATAGTCGTCGCCGGAGCGCAAGGTCCGCGCCTCGCGAAACCATTTGGTGTGGGCGATGTTCTGGCCGACGACGCGAAAGCGGTCGGCGCGGCCATTGGCGATGACGTTGCCGTCGAGGTCGCAGAGCCAGAGGTCGAGATAGACGGTGTAGGCGCCGAGGATGACGCCGAGGCGCTGCGAGGTGTAGGTGACTGCCGCCGGAGCAGGCGAGGCCGCGCAATCGACCACGGCGGAGTCGGTGGCCCACCAGCGCACGTCGCAGGTGCGCTCATAGAGGTTGCGGTCGATCAGTTCGACCGCATTGAGCGACAGGTCGACCATGCGCTCGCCGCGCGAGCGCTGGCTCATGCGGTCGATCGAGGCGACGAGATCCCCGGTGCGTTTCGTCAATTGGGTTTCGAGCTCGCGCGCGATGGTCTCGACCTGTTGGCCGACGCCGCGCACCTCCTGCGCCACCACTGCGAAGCCCGCGCCTTGCGCGCCGGCGCGCGAGCTCTCGATCAGCGCGTTCAGCGCCAGCATCTTCATCTGGTTGGTGATCTGCTGGATCGCCTTGGTCTTGTCGACCGCGATCTGGTTGACCTCCGCGGTGAGGCGGTTGATCAGCGCGGAAATGTCGGAATCATCTTCAGCGGGTTCGGCGGCAATCGGCTTGGCTTTCAGACCCAGCGCAGCAGACATCGGGGAGTTCCCTTGGCAATGAGGCCTGATCTGCAATGAACCCGGAACAATCGCTTACAGATCGAATACGATTCTTTTTCGAGGATTCCGCCTAACGCCTGCTTAATTTGCTGTTCGGTGGAATGCCCAAATGATAGTCACTCCGGCCCGTCGGCTGGCCATCCACCGCTTTGTGCAGCCCGGCCGTTGCAAATCGCCGGGGTTTCCTGGCCAATCCCCTTAAGCCAGTGACCGGGCGCCTCGCGTGTTCGCCCGAACCTCGAGTTCCCAACAGATTGCCGCTCGTCATGACGCCGCCCGCCACCGCCTTGCCCGTCGAAGCGCCCCAGGCGTTCCTGGGGGTGACGCGCTCGCTCACCGACAAGCTCTGGCGCGACCGGCTGGACGCCCGCGGGGCGGCCCAGGCGCTCGCCATTGTGCAGCGGCACCAGTTGCCGGAACTGCTGGCGCGGGTTCTGGCGGGGCGCGGGGTCGATATCGACGCGGTGCCGGACTTCCTGGACCCGACCATCCGCAAGCTCATGCCGGACCCCTTCACGGTGACGGAGATGGAGGCCGCCGCAAAGCGCATCGCCGATGCCGCGGCGAAGGGCGAGAAGGTCGCGATCTTCGGCGACTACGATGTGGATGGCGCGACGTCGGCGGCGCTGCTGGCCTGGCACCTGCGCCATTGCGGGCTCGATCCGCTGATCCACATTCCCGACCGGATCTTCGAGGGCTACGGGCCCAATACCGAAGCCGTGCGCGGGCTGGCCGCGAAGGGCGCCACGCTGCTCGTCACCGTCGATTGCGGCACCACGAGCATCGAGCCGCTGGCTGAGGCCAAGCGCCTCGGCATGTCCGTGGTCGTGATCGATCACCACCAGGCCGGGACGGAGCTGCCGCTGGTCGACGCACTGGTCAATCCGAACCGGCTCGACGATCTCTCGGGCCTTGGCCATCTCGCCGCGGTCGGTCTCGTGCTGGTGACGCTGGTCGCGGTCAATCGCGAATTGCGCCAACGCGGCTTCTGGAATGCGGAGATGCCCGAGCCCGATCTGCTCGGCATGCTGCATCACGTCGCGCTCGGCACGGTCGCCGATGTCGCGCCATTGATCGGACTCAACCGCGCCTTCGTCGCCAAGGGGCTGATCGCGATGCGGCGGCGCGATCATGTCGGCCACACCGCGCTGATGGACGTGGCGCGGCTCAACGGCCCGCCGGAGGCCTGGCATCTCGGCTTCATGCTGGGGCCGCGGGTCAATGCCGGCGGCCGGATCGGCCGCGCCGATCTCGGCGTGCGGCTCTTGCTCGAAGGCGACAGCGTCGAAGCCGCGCGGATCGCGGCTGAACTCGATCGCCTCAACACCGAACGCCGTGTCATCGAGCAGGCCGCGGAAGCGCAAGCCGAGGCCGAGGCGCTGGCCTCGATCGGACTGGAGGACAAGCTCGGCGTCATCGTCACGGCGTCCGAAGGCTGGCACCCCGGCGTGGTTGGCCTCGTCGCTTCCCGTCTGAAGGAGAAGTTTTCGCGGCCCGCCTTTGCGATTGCACTCGAGCCCGGCGGCATCGGCACCGGCTCGGGCCGCTCGATCGCCGGCGTCGACATCGGCAAGGCGGTGCGGCAGGCGGTCTCCGACGGCATCCTGCTCAAAGGCGGCGGCCATGCGATGGCCGCGGGCGTGACGCTGCGCAAGGAGAAGCTCGCCGAATTCCGCGCCTATCTTGAAAATGCGCTGGCGCGCGACGTCGCGGAGGCGCGCCACGTCAACGAGCTCTATATCGACGGCGCCGTCTCTGCGCGCGCAGTGACGACGGAGCTTGCGGCGACGCTCAACCGCGCAGGGCCCTTTGGCAGCGGCAATCCGGAAGCCGTGCTGGCGCTGCCGGCGCATCAGCTCGTCTATGCCGATGAGGTCGGCCAGGCGCATCTGCGTTTGCGCTTCAAGTCCGGCGATGGCGCCATCGTCAACGGGATCGCCTTCCGTTCGGTCGGACAAAAACTCGGCAACGCGTTGGTCGCCAATCGCGGTCAGCAATTGCATGTCGCGGGATCGTTGTCGGTCGACCGCTATCAGGGCGCCGAGCGTGTGCAGTTCCGCGTCATCGACGTCGCGCTACCGGACCAGGGGCCATCCGTGATTAAGTAGCGGCCTCAAACAACAAGAAAAGGGAGTGAACATGGCAGGGCAGGTTGAGGGCAAGGTCGCGCTGGTGACGGGCGGCGCCTCCGGCATCGGCGAGGCGATCGTCGAGCTGTTCGCGCGCGAGGGCGCCACCGTCATCGCAACCGACGTCGACGAGTTGCGCGGCCCCGAGCTCGCCAAGCGCATCACAAAGGCCGGCGGCAAGGCGATCTTCCTGGAGCAGGACGTCAGCAGCGAGGAACGCTGGATCGAGATCGTCGCCGAGATCGCCAAGCGCTACGGCCAGCTCGACATCATGGTCTCCAATGCCGGCATCGGCATTGCCGTGCCCTCGATCGTCGACATGACGCTCGGTGACTGGCGCAAGCAGAACGCGATCAACCTCGACGGCGTGTTTCTCTCGGTCAAGCATTGCCTGCCTTTGATGCGCAAGACCGGCGGCGGCTCGATCGTCATGATGTCCTCGCTCGCGGGCCTGCGTGGTGCGCCCGGGCTGTCGGCCTATTCGCTGACCAAAGGCGGCGTGCGGCTGTTTGCGAAATCGATCGCGATGGAGTGCGCGGCCGTGGGTGATGGCATTCGCGTCAATTCCGTTCATCCCGGCATCATCGACACCCCGATCTGGGGCAAGATCCCGACGGGGGCGACCGGCAACCAGGGCAATGCGCCGATCGATCCGGAAGAACGGGCCCGGGTCGTCACGCCGCTTGCCCGTGCCGGGCAGGCCGCGGAGATTGCCTCCGGCGTGCTGTATCTGGCGTCAGATGCCTCGCGTTACGTTACCGGCAGCGAGCTCGTGATCGACGGCGGTATGAACGCCGGCGGCGTGCCGCGGCGGCAATAAGCCGCCGCGCGGGCTGCGAAGGGCAGGGTGGCGCCCGCGGGGGCTGACGCGCAGGCGTCGGCCCTGTACAAGGCGGGCAGCTCTCGACCGACAAAGGTGTCCTTCGCCATGGCGCACAGCCTTCACTCCTCGTCATCCACGCCGGCGCCATTCCGCTCGAACCGGCCGGACCTCGCCACCGACGCGATCCGCACCGCGCGCGAGGATCTCGCCGCCTGCTTCCGCATGGCCGCGCGCAACGGTTTTGAGGAGGGCATCTGCAACCACTTCTCGGCCGTGGTGCCGGGCCACGACGACCTGTTCCTCGTCAACCCCTACGGCTACGCCTTCCGCGAGCTGACCGCGTCAAAGCTCTTGATATGCGACTTCCACGGCAACGTGCTCGACGGCGAGGGCGTACCCGAGGCGACGGCGTTCTACATCCACGCCGAGATGCACAAGCGCCTGCCGCGCGCCAAGGTCGCGTTCCACACCCACATGCCCTACGCCACCGCGCTGTCGATGACCGAGGGCGATCCCCTGATCTGGGCCGGCCAGACCGCGCTGAAATTCTACGGCCGCACCGCGGTCGACCGCGACTACAACGGCCTTGCGCTCGACAACCGCGAAGGCGCGCGGATCGCATCCGCCGTCGGCGATGCCGACATCGTCTTCATGAAGCATCACGGCGTGATGGTGCTGGCGCCGACCATCGCGGAAGCCTGGGACGATCTCTACTACCTCGAGCGCGCCGCCGAGGTGCAGGTGCTGGCGATGTCGACGGGGCGCAAGGTGTTGCCCGTCGATCCCGCGATTGCGGCCGAGACCTACAAGCAGATGCGCGAGGGCGATTCCGAATCCGCGCGGTTACACCTGGCTGCGATCCGTAGACAGCTTGATGCCGAGGAGCCGCAGTACAGGCACTGAGGCAGGGGGCGCGTCACCCACAGTGTCATTCCGGGGCGCGCCACTTGGCGCGAGCCCGGAATCCATTTTTCTGCGTCGCTTGCTGCACGATGGATTCCGGGTTCGCGCTTCGCGCGCCCCGGAATGACCAGCTCCTACGACCCCTGCCGCAGCCGCGCCAGCACCTTCAGCCCGCCATAGCCGTCCGCCGGCGTGATCCCCGCGCGTTGCTGGAAATCCTTGATCGCCTTCATGGTGTCGTTGCCGACGCGGCCGTCGGTGCCGCCGGTGTCGAACCCGGCCTTGGTCAGCCGCGTCTGCATCTCCTGCACTTCGGCCAGCGTCAGCGCGCGCTCGGAGCCGGGGAAGGGCTGGATGAAAGGCGGTGCGCCGAGGCAGCGGTCGCCGAGATGGCAGATCGCCAGCGCATAGTTCATCGAGGGATTGTAGCTCTTCACCGAGTAGAAATTGGGCCCCAGCAAGAAGGTCGGTCCGCCTGCGACCGGCGTCCAGATCTGTGCGGTCGCGGAGGCTTGCGGAAACGGCTGGCCGTCGGCGCGGGTGACGCCGGCGGCCTGCCATGCCGCATAGGTGCGGCCGCCGCTCATGTCGCCGGATGCGCGCACCTCGTAGCCCCAATGCTCGCCGCGGCGCCACTTGCCGCGATTGACGAGGTACTTTGCCGTCGAGCCCAGCGCGTCGTCGGGCTTGCCGAATGGCGACACCTTGCCGTCGCCGTCATAGTCGATGCCGACATTGAGCCAGACTTCGGGCATCCATTGCGAATGCCCCATCGCATCGGCCCAGGAGCCCTTCATCTCCTCCGGCGTGCTCCAGCCCTTGTCGACGATGCGCAGCGCGTTGATCAGCTCGGTCTCCCAATAGGCCTTGCGGCGCGGCTCGTTCCAGGCGAGCGCGGCGAGCGAGGGAAACACCGGCGTCATGTGGTTCTGCTGCACCAGCGGATCGCCATAAGCGGACTCGACGCCCCACAGCGCCAGCAGCGTGCCGCGCTCGACGCCGAAGTCGCGCTCGATGCGCGCGAGCAGGGCCTCGTTGTTCTTCAGCGCGATCTTGCCGTTGATGATGCGCCAGTCGGAGACGCGGCGGTTGATGTATTGCCAGACCTGCTCGTGGAATTCGGGCTGGTTGCGCATCTGCTTGAACACGCTCATGTCGGGCTCGACCCGCGCCATTGCTCGCTGCCAGGTCGCGGCCGAAATGCCTTTCGCCATTGCGCGTGCGCGAAAAGACTCGCGCCATTCGTCGAAGCCTGGCGGCGTGGCGAGGGCGTAGGTGGGTGACGCGGCGAAGGCTGCCGCGCCGAGCGCGGATTTCAGCAAGGTGCGGCGGGTGGGCGAGGAATCAGCTTGTTTCATGGACACATTGTAGCGGGAAACAAGGCTCCTGTGAGCCGGTTCCTGGAACGTAGGGAACAGGCGCCCCGCCGCACGTTCCCCGATTTTTCGGTCAGCCGCTTTACGGTCGGTTCGCTCTTGTCATGCAGAATGCGCGCATGCGGGAGCTGTTCGACATCATCCGTGCCAATCCCTGGCCGTTCGGCGCAGGGCTGTTCGTCGTGATCCTGATGATCATTGCGGAAAACTTTGGCCGAGGCATTCAGGGCGATGGCGCCGTCGGCGACTTGTCGGATGCCGATGGCGGCGACGGAGGCTTCGGCGACCAGGGCTAGTCCCGGCGCGGTCTAGTCGTCCTGCAAATCGGCCGCGATTCCGGCGAGCCAGCGCCGGACCGTTGTTTCCGCCTTGCTATCCAGATTCCGGGCGATGCGCTTCTCCAGCGCGATTACCCGATCCCGGCAAGCCTTGAGCAGCGTCGCGCCGCGCGGCGTCAGCGTCCATTGCTGGATGCGGCCGTGGACGGGATGAGGCGTCATCGCAATCGCGCCGTCGCGTTCGAGGTTGCGGATGATGACGCCGACCGTCTGCGGCGTCAGGAAGGTGAGGCGGGCGACGTCGGCGCCCGACAGGCCTGGATAGGCGTTCAGCATTGTCAGCACGGCAAATTGCGGCGAGGTCACGCCGAGATCGGCGAGCGTCCGTTCCATCGTCAGGCGGACCGCGGCATGGGCCTGGCGCAGCAGATAGCCGAGATAGCCTTGCTCGCCGCGTTTGCCTTCCCCCGGGGCGGGCACGCGGACCGCACTCCCGTCGGAAGCGGCGGAGGCCTTCCGCGGGCTTTTCGATCTTGTGAAGTCAGCGGCCTTGCGCGGCATATAAGAGCTCTTATACAGTATAAGTACTCTTACAATAACATGAGGTGCACGGCAATGTCACACGCCCGCAGCGAATATGAGGATTTCAAGCGGATCGCGCCCGATGCGTATGATCTGGTGCTGGCGCTGGGCCAGGCTGCGGCCAAGGCCGGCCTCGACAAGCAGCTTCTCGAGCTGGTCAAGTTGCGCGCCTCGCAGATCAACGGCTGCGCCTTCTGCGTGCAGCATCATATCCTGCTCTCGGAGCGCATCGGCGTGCCCGTGGACAAGCTCAATCTGGTCGCGGTCTGGCGCGAGGCACCGATCTACTCGGCGCGCGAGCGTGCGGCATTGGCCTGGACCGAAGCCCTGACCTTCCTGCCCGACGGCGTCAGCGACGAGGTCTACGCGGAAGTGACCAGCGAATTCTCCGAGTCCGAGCTGATGTACCTGACCTCGGCGGTCGCCTCGATCAACGTCTGGAACCGGTTTGGCGCGGCCTATCGCTGGACGCCGGCGAAGCGGCCGGTCGCAACGAATGCCGCCGCATCCTGATTGCCATCAGGGAAAAAGGGGAGGTTGTCATGACAGCAATGAGTCTGGCCACCACGCAACGCCCGGTGCCGTCGCGTTCAATGGCGCTGGCCGTTGTCGGCGGGCTCGCCTGCGCACTCGCGATCGGCAAGGCGCTGCCGCTGACGATGGAGACCGTATCCGGCGCGCTCGCGCCGCTCTGCGCGACAGCCGCGGAGAGTTCGCCGCTCGACAAGGTCGAGCCGATCGGCTCCTATGCATTGCCGAATGTGCCGGGCAAGCGCGTGACCATCGTGCGCGTTTTCTACGGCCCCGGCGGATTTACGCGGCCGCATCGCCACGCGGGCTCGGTGACCGCCTACGTCACCAAGGGCGAGATCCGCTCCCAGCTCGGTGGCGGCCCGGTCGAGACGTTTGGCGTCGGCCAGTCCTTCTTCGAGCCGCCCGGCGCGACGCATCTGGTGTCGACGAATGCCAGCGCCACGCAGCCGGCGGAATTGATCGCGGTGTTCGTGGCGGACGAGGGCGCGCAGCTAACGACGTTTCTGGACTAGTTCGTAGCCCGGGCGAGCGAAGCGACACCCGGGAACAGTTGTCGTGAACATCCCGGATGTCGCTTCGCGCATCCCGACTATACGATCGGCGTGCTCCGCGATCTCGTCAGCCACCATACGACGCCGGATCGGGATTGTCGGACGGGTGCTCGAACGACTTCTTCATCGACACCGGCATCGGCACGTGGAAGTTCAGGCCGCGCGGCGGCACCGGCTCCATGAACCATTTGTTGTAGATCTTCTCGATCTCCGGGCTCTTGTAGAGTTTTGCCGTGGCACGATCGACCACGGCCTTGAACTGTGCGTCGTCCTTGCGCAGCATGATGCCGTAGGGCTCCGGATCGGAGAAGGCGCCGGAGCTGATGGCGTAGAGCGACGGATCCTTCGCTGAGGCGATCATGGCCGCGAGCTGGATGTCGTCCATGACGAAGGCCTCGGCCCGGTCAGTCTCGACCATCAGGAACGCCTCGGGGACGTCCTTTGCATTCATGACGTTGATCCCGAGCGCGCGCGCGGCGTTGGCCTTGTTGAGCTGGGTGATGTTGGTGGTGCCCGCGACCGAGACGACGGCCTTGCCCTTGAGGTCATCGACCTGATCGAGCTTCGAAGCCTTCTTCGACACGAAGCGGCTCGCCGTGAGGAAATGCGTGTTGGTGAACCACACCTGCTTCTGGCGGTCGGCGTTATTGGTCGTCGAGCCGCATTCGAGGTCGATGGTGCCGTTCGCCATCAGTGGAATGCGGTTGGACGAGGTGACGAGGTTCTCGTTGACCGCGAGCTTGTCCAGCTTCAACTCGGCCTTGATCTCCTCGACGATCTTCATGCAGATGTCGATGGCGTAGCCGACGGTCTTCTGCTTCTCGTCGATATAGCTGAAGGGCACTGCACTGTCGCGCACCCCGAGCGTGATCGCGCCGGTCTCCTTGATCTTCTTCAGCGTACCGGTCAATTCCTGCGCATGAGCCGGCACGGCGAATGCGACGGCCACGATGACCGCCGTGGTCAGACAACGCATGTGCTTCCCTTTCTCCAGTTTGCTTGCCGGAAGCCAAGCAATTCTGGGGCCAGAGAAGGCCGGGTCGTTCGGGGAGGTCGGGACGCCGATCCGCTTAAGCCTCGTGCGCCGAAAGGGGCGTCATGAGATCGTCATCGAGGCGCGCCGCGCGGTGAGGCGCGAGTTGCCTCAATTCTCCTCGCTGCTCGAGCCCTCGCGCTGATCCGGCTTGATCACGTCCTCAGGCAGCGCATGTGCCACAGGCTGCGGGCCGCCCGCGATCTCCGGGCCGACCTCGCGGCCGCGGGCACGGATCAGCCGCTCATAGGCGGAGACCAGCGTGACGTAGGGGCTGACCCAGATCCAGCCGTCGCGGGTGAACACCTGGACGTCGAAATGCAGATGCATCGACGTGCCGGCGGGATGGTCGAGATAGTTCGAGACCACGCCGATCTTCTCGCCTTCGGTCACGATGCGGCCGTTGAGCACGCCGTCGGCGTTCATCACCTGCGGGTTCATGTGCATGTAGCGGAAGCGCATGTGCTCGGTGCGGCTGTTGATCTCGAGCGTCGCGGCCTGGTCCTTGGATGCGCGGATCACGATGGCGTCGCGCACGGCGACGACGGCGCGCTGCTTGGGATCGCAGGGGGCGCGACCTTCGCCGGGCGGCGGGCACTCGGCGGCGCGGATGTCCTCGCCCTGGTGGCCGTAACCGCCGCCGCATTGCCCGACTTCGAAGCTGCGGGACTCGCAGAAATTGTCGCGCCAGGGGTAGGCCGTCGGACTCTCGTTCTTGTCGCGCCTGCCGTAGGATTGCGAGCGCACGAAGGCGGGCGCCTTCTCCAGCGGGAAGCGGATCTGCGCATAGGCCATCACGTCCGGATGGCCGCTCTTGTTGCGGTAGCCGGTGTTCGGGATGATGTCGCCGCTCGGCCGGTAGCTGAAATCGGCCGAGCGCCCTGAAGGACGATCGATGATGTCGGAGGCAACGTCCATCAGCGGCCGCATGCGCTGGCCGCCGGCGACGCGCAGCGCCTTCAGGAAGCGTTCGGCAACCGGATAGGCCTCCTTGCAGGCAAGCCGCCGCGGTTTTGCGACACTGTCCAGGCACTGGATGGAGACGACATAGGCGACGCCGAACCGAGTGAAGGCGTAGCGCACATAGCCTTCGCGGATGAACCTGCGCAGGTCCGGATAATGGGCTGCAAGCGGCTTGACCGGCTCACCCTTGCCGCCGGCGGGATCGGCGATGTCATAGAGCAGCGCAGAGCCCGTGATCTGCACCTCGACGGGTCTTGCGAAGACACGCGTCGGCATGCCGTCACCGGCGCCGGGTTCGAGCGAGAAGCTCGCGCTATATCCGGCGGGGCCGGCGTCGAACATATCGACGGGGTTGAAATCAGCCTGATAGCGCGACAGCGACAGGCTCGGCGGCGCGCCGTTGCGCTGGGCCTCGCGATAGGCGCCGGCGTCGAACGGCAGCAGCACGGGCACGGAGCTGCGGGCAATGCCGGTGAAGAATTGGGAGGAGATTGCGTTGAGCTGCACCAGCGCCGGCATCGCGCGCGGATCGTAGCGCGGCACGGAACGGCGAGGCACGAAGATGAAATCGTCCGCGGCCCGGGGGTGGCTGTTGATCTCGGTGCGGAGCTGGTCGAGCGCTGCGCGCCAATCGACGCGCAGGGCCGTGAGCGAGGGGCTGCGGAATTCGTCCGCAGCGAGCGGAGTGGCGGTGAGGAGCGACAGCGACGCCAAAAGAAGCGAGACGAAGCGGAAACTCTTCCTATCCACTGTCTCGCCCCCCGGCGGCACCTGTTCCGATCCTCGATCCCTGGCTTAGTCCTTGGCGCGCTCGGAGTAGGAGCCGTCTTCGGTCATCACCACGATGCGGGTGCCGACGGCGATGTGCGGCGGCACGGTGGTGCGGATGCCGTTGGAAAGCACCGCGGGCTTGTAGGAAGACGAGGCGGTCTGGCCCTTGGTCACCGGCTCGGTCTCCACCACTTCCAGCGTCACGCGCTGCGGCAGCGCGAGCGAGACCACGTTGACGTCGTGGGTCGACAGCTTGACGGTCATGTCTGGCTGAAGATAGGCGGCCGCGTCGCCGACCACGTCCTTGGAGACCTGGACCTGGTCGTAGGTCTCAGGGTTCATGAAGTGGTAGCCGTCACCGTCTTCATAGAGGAAGGTGAAGTTGCGCTCTTCGATCGTCGCCTTTTCGACCTGGTCGGTGGTCTTGTAGCGCTCGGAGATCTTTACCCCGTCCGAGATTCGGCGCATTTCGATCTGGCTGACCGGGGTGCCCTTGCCGGGATGGATGTTCTCGGCGCTCACGACGACATAGAGCTTGCCGTCTTGCTCGATCACGTTGCCCTTGCGAATAGAACTGGCGATGACTCTCAAAGCTGTATTTCCTGCTTGCTTGGCCCGGCTCCGGCCAGGACGTGGTCAAATTGATGGGGGACTTGGGGCCTCAAATCAGACCTCGGCGCCCGTTTCGGGCCGCAACATACTGATTTTGCCGTTGGATGCCAGCACTTTGCTGATGGCTGGGGTGGTCGGTTAATGGCTGGGGACAAGCCGATTTCGCCGTTCTGGTCGCCCGAGCGCCACCTCGACCGGCGGCCGTTCCTCCAGGCGAGGGGAGCCGTGACCGGGGCTTTACGGGGCTTTTTCGCCGAGCAGGGCTTCATGGAGGTCGAAACCTCCGTTCTTCAGGTCTCCCCGGGCAATGAGACCCATCTGCACGCCCCCCGGACCGAGATCGTGCGGCCCGACGGCAGCCGGGCCAGCCGCTACCTGCGGACCTCCCCGGAATTTGCCTGCAAGAAGCTGCTGGCGGCCGGCGAGCCCCGAATCTTCGAGTTCGCCCGGGTGTTCCGTGACCGCGAGCGCGGCGACCTGCATCTGCCCGAATTCACCATGCTGGAATGGTACCGGGCCGGTGCGCCTTATGACGCCATCATGGCCGACACCGTCGTGGTCATCGCCCGCGCGGCGCAGGCGACCGGGATCGGGACCTTCTCCTTCCGCGGCCGGACCGCCGATCCCTTCGCCGAGCCGGAACTCCTGACGGTCGCAGGCGCCTTTGAACGGTTCGCCGGCATCGATCTGCTGTCGACAATCTCGGGTGACGAGGGTAACCGTGCCGCGCTCGCCCAAATGGCTGGCGGCAAGATCCGCGTGGCCGGGGACGACACCTGGTCGGACATCTTCAGCAAGGTTCTGGTCGAGCATGTTGAGCCGCATCTGGGACAGGGGCGTTTGACCATTCTGTTCGAATACCCATCTCCCGAGGCGGCACTGGCGCGCGTGAAGGCCGGCGATCCCAGGGTCGCCGAACGGTTCGAGGTCTATGCCTGCGGCGTCGAACTCGCCAACGGTTTTGGCGAACTGACCGACGCCGAAGAGCAGCGCCGGCGCTTCACCGAATCGATGGCGGAGAAGCAGCGCCGCTATGGCGAAGCCTATCCGCTGGACGAGGACTTTCTGGCCGCGGTCGCCGCAATGCCGGAGGCGAGCGGCGTCGCGCTCGGCTTCGACCGGCTGGTGATGCTGGCCAGCGGCGCAACGCGGATTGATCAGGTGGTGTGGACGCCGCCCGCAAATGAAACGCTGAGTGAAACATGACGAAGACCAATCTTGCACGCACCTTGCGCGAGCCGGCCGAGCTCGTGGCCGAGCACCTCGCGCCTGCCGCGGCGCTGCCCGCACTGGAGCGCGTTGCCGCGCGCTATGCGGTCGCGATCACGCCGGCGCTGGTCGAGCTGATCGACACATCCGATCCTGACGATCCCATCGCCCGCCAGTTCGTGCCGACCGCCGCGGAGCTCGAGATGCAGCCGGGCGAGAGCGCCGATCCGATCGGAGATCACCCGCATTCGCCGGTCCCGGGCATCGTGCACCGCTATCCCGATCGCGTGCTGTTCAAGCTCGTTCACGTCTGCGCGGTCTATTGCCGCTTCTGCTTCCGCCGCGAGATGGTCGGCCCCGGCAAGGACAACGCGCTCTCGGACAGCGCTTATTGTGCTGCCATTGATTACATCCGCGCGCACGACGAGATCTGGGAGGTGATCCTGACCGGCGGCGATCCCCTCATGCTGTCGCCGCGCCGCATGAGCGAGATCATGGCCGATCTCGCCGGCATCGATCACGTCAAGATCATCCGCCTTCACACCCGCGTGCCCGTCGCCGACCCCGCGCGCGTCAGCGACGAGATGGTCGCAGCGCTGAAGGTTGCGGGCGCGACCACCTGGGTTGCGCTGCATGCCAATCATGCACGCGAGCTCACGGAAGGCGCCCGCGCAGCCTGCGCGCGGCTCGTCGATGCCGGGATTCCCATGGTCAGCCAGTCCGTGCTCTTGCGCGGCGTCAATGACAACGTCACGGCCTTGTCGGATTTGATGCGAGCTTTCGTCGAATGCCGGATCAAGCCGTACTATCTGCATCACGGCGATCTCGCACCGGGCACTGCGCATCTGCGCACCACGCTGGCGGAGGGGCAGGAGCTGATGCGGCAGCTGCGCGGACGGGTGTCAGGACTTTGTCAGCCTGACTACGTCATCGACATTCCCGGGGGTGCCGGCAAGTCGCCGGTGGGGCCGAACTATGTGTTGGCGGCACAAAATACCGCACCCGACGCACGTGAAGCGGCGACGGAAACGCGCTATCGTATCGTGGACTATTGCGGGGACGTTCATCTCTATCCGCCCGAGACGTGAGTGGTGACGGAGTGGACGCCGGTTTGAGCATGGAGGAACGGAAATGAAGAGGATCATCGTGGCCGTGTCGCTCGTGATCTTGCTCGGCGGCGCGGCAGTGGCGCAGACCGGCAGCAAGGGATCGACCACCACGTCGGGACCGTCGGCGGGCAATTTGCCGCCTGCACCCGTCGGTCATCGGCAGCCGCGCGCCGGCGACGTGCCGAACGAGAAGAATTTGAGCGACCCGAACGATCCCCTCAGCAAGGAAAACCAGGCGCTCGACAAGAAGATCAAGAGCATCTGCCGCGGCTGCTAGGCCGCGTCGGTGCGGGCAGGGCGCGACAGCTCGCGCCGCCCGCGTTTGCTTTGGCCTTACGCCGAGCGCTCGTGCAGCCCCGCGCGCTGGGCGTTGCGCCGGATTTCGACCGCATCGGCGAGCTGCTCGAGCACAGTTGCCGTGGTCGCCCAGTCGATACAGCCGTCCGTGATGCTCTGGCCGTAGGTGAGCGGCTTGCCCGGAACCACGTCCTGGCGCCCGGCGACGAGATTGCTCTCGATCATCACACCCATGATGCGGCTCTCGCCACCGGAAATCTGGCCGGCAATGTCGGCCATGACCAGCGGCTGGTTCTCCGGCTTCTTGCTCGAATTGGCGTGGCTCGCATCCACCATCACCAGCGGCGCGACGCCGGATTTCGCCAGCTCGTTGCAGGCCGCCGCGACGCTTGCCGCATCGTAGTTCGGCGTGCTGCCGCCGCGCAGGATGATGTGGCAGTCCTCGTTGCCCGCGGTCGAGGCGATCGCCGAGCGGCCGAGCTTGGTCACCGCCATGAAATGATGCGGATGCGAGGCCGACTTCACTGCGTCCGCCGCGATCCGCACATTGCCATCGGTGCCGTTCTTGAAGCCGACCGGGCAGGACAGCCCGGAGGCCAGCTCGCGATGGATCTGGCTCTCGGTCGTGCGCGCGCCGATCGCGGCCCAGGACACGAGGTCGGCGATGTATTGCGGCGTCGTCATGTCCAGGAATTCGGCGCCGGCCGGGAGGCCGAGATTGTTCACCGCTGACAGCACGTTGCGCGCCAGCCGCAGGCCCTTGTTGATGTCGAAGCTGCCGTCGAGATCGGGGTCGTTGATCAGGCCCTTCCAGCCGACGGTGGTGCGCGGCTTCTCGAAATAGACCCGCATTACGATCTCGAGCTGGTCGGCGAGGTCCTCGCGCAGTTTTGTGAGACGCTCAGCGTAGTCGAGCGCGGCCCGGGGATCATGCACCGAGCACGGGCCGACCACCACCAGCAGGCGGTCGTCCTGGCCGGTGAGGATGGCATGGATGGCGTTGCGCGCCGCCATCACCACACGCGTTGCGGTGAGTGTGCGCGGGACCTCTCGCATCACCTCATCCGGCGTGCTCAGCTCTTTCAGTTCACGGATACGAAGATCGTCAGTCGTGCTCAGCACGGCGGGCTCCTGCTTGTTTGAACCTGCCGGCCAATAAAAAAGCCGCCAGGTCTGGCGGCTGTTCGGACGTTTGCTTCAATATTTCAGATTGAGCGCGATCCTCCTGCCGCCAGCGAGCTGTCGTAGCTAAAGTACCAAAAATAGCTGGTGGCAACGGTGATCATGGCAGGCCATATAGCGTGCCATTGGCGGGTTGTCACCCCCCAATCGGCTTGGCGGGCGACGAGACCCCTCAGGTGTTGCTGTTGCGTGCCGCCAGCGCCATGCCGATCAGGGTGGCGCCGCCGAACAGCAGGTTGATACCGACGAGCACGCCGATCGCCCATTCCGCCGAGCTCGGCAGCCCCGTGATCACCATGAACGAGATCGCGATGTCGACGAGACCGGAGATCAGGAGCCACGACCAGCGGCCGCTCAGTTCGCGGCGGTGCTCGAGTGCGTACATGATGGTGGCGACGCCCTCGGCGAGGAAATAGGCGCCGAGCACGATGGTCAACGTCAGCACGGCCTGCATCGGCCGCGCCAGCAGCAGCATACCGGCAAGCACGGCCAGCGCGGCCGAGATTAGCGACCACCAGAAGCCCGGCGTGCTGCGCGCCCAATAGGTCACGATCAGCCCGCCAATGCCGCTGATCAAGAACATCCAGCCGAGGAAGATCGCGATGGCAAGGCTTGCGAGCGGCGGCAGGATCAGTGCGGCGACGCCGAGAACGGCGAGCAGGATGCCCTCGAACAGGAAGGCCTTCCAATGCGCCTTCACAGTCTTGCTCATCGCGGATTGCAGCCGTGAAAGATCTTCAGGCGATGTCATCGGCAGGCTCCGGATCGAAGGGTGTGTGCTCAATCTAGTATGCGCGCAGCGGGCTTGCCATCCCGTGGCTCAACCGCCGCCGTGCGCGGACGAAAAACCTTCGCCGCTGGTGCGAATGCGGTTGCGGCCGAGAATATAGATCGCCGTTGTGACAATCAGAAGCGCGAGGCCGAGCAGGATCGAGACGAAGCCGATCGGGATCAGGGCCAGCGTCAGATTGCGCTCGGGGTTGATCAGCCAGTGGTGGATCGAGGTCAGCACGAAGGCGAGGCCGAGAAAGCCGACGCCGCCGCCGGCCAGCAGCAGCGCCCACATCCGGCGCAACTGGCTGAGCCGCTCCCGCGCAACGTCCGTGCGGGGCGCGTGGTGGCGCGCGACGCGCCGCACCAGGCGGATGGCGAAGGCGATCGAGCTGAAGCCGACCAGGAGGCTCGCGGCGCCCAGCCACATCCGCAGCGTCGGGTCCAGATCCGGCATCCGCTGGAGGGTCAGCAGCGGGAAGTCGAAGGCCGAATGCAGCGCGAGCGGGCCGGCGAAGATCAGCAGGCGGCTGGAGAGACGGGCCCAGTCGCGATGGTGCCGGTTTGCGCCCAGCGCCGTGCCGGCACGGGCGATCGTCAGGTAAGCGCCGGCGATGATGCCGAGCGCGCCGTGGAACGGCACGGTGAGGACGCTGCGCAAGGCGGCGAGCGAGCGCCACATCTCGGCATGCTGGACGAGATAGGCGAGGTTCTCGTAGGCGGCGAAGCCGAGGCCGACCGCGGCGCCATAGACCACGGTGTCCATCGGATTGGCGAAGGTCCGCCGCTTGGTCGAGGAGACCAGCACGATGGCGACCACCTTGACGGCCTCCTCGGGCAGCGCGACGCCGAAGATCGAATGCATCGCCAGCGCCGCCCAGGGATTGTCGGGCGCTGCAACCATCTTGGCGAAGGGGGCGCGGGCGAGGCCGAGCAGCGAGATGCTGGCCGCGCCGAGCAGGAACGCGGTCCAGACCTGGGCCGGTGGTCCCGGGCGCTCTTCGGCGGCAATGACGAGCCACAGCATCAGCAGCGCCGGGGCGATGGCGGCAGTTCCGATGACGGTGGGTAAAGCTTCAATCAGATACATCGGCGCCGAAAATAGGTTCCCTTGATCCGCTTATCTACAATCACCGCTGCGACCATGTGTCATGCGCTTGCTGTCGCCTCGCTTAACGGGCGTGACAGCTCCCGTTCATCCGCACCGCTGGGACCGAATGCAGGGACAATCAATTGCGTAACGGGCCTGTTGGTCATCAACGCGCCTGTTGGTCCTGGATGGTCGCGATCGCATGTCCAGGATCGGGCCGCGATTGGCAAGCCAAATCAAGGAAATGCACCGGTTTCTTCGATTCACGATGCACGTCTCCCGGCGGCGAGTCTGGCAGGCGTGCCGTCCGCCAGAACAACGCGCGGCCGGGTAGATCGGCCTAGTTACGCTTCCTTGTGCGCCGGCGGGGCGATGTGGCGGTACGGCGAGCCCGCACCTGCTCCAGCTGCCAGAAGACGCGCACGAGGCACGAGCCCAGGCAGAACACGATCAACAGCAGCAGGAAGGCTTGATCGACGGCGGCGACATGGATCATGGCGATAGCCAAGCAACGTGCATGCCATGCGTTCCTGCAGCGGCCTGCGCTCGGCGCGACCGCGCCTCCTACCAGGCGTTGCTTGCGGAGGCTCGAATCGGCGCGTTGGCGCAGGGCGATCGGGGCTGCCGCTGCCAGCCTTCAGTGCGTGGTGAACGGCGGCGCCGCCTCGGGGGCGATGTCGAAGGCGCCGAGATGGAATTCCTCCCCGATGGACTCGTCCGGCTCGGCGTGCTGCGCGAGCAGCGTGAACGCGGCCTGCGGGTATTGCTTCCAGATCTCGAGATCGCCGGCGGTGATGGTGAGCCAGCCGAACGTGTACATGTAGCGTCCGGGCTCGGTAACCCGGCCGACCCTGTCCCAGGTGATCTTGTCGACTGCCATTCGGTCCCCCGATCGCAAATCTGCAAATGAGGTCCGGCGCGAGGCACAGACCCTCAAAAGCTGATCCCGCAATGGGGCCGCGATAGGGCAGAGATGCGGAGGCAAGACGGCCCCGGAGGGCCGCCGCCTGCCGGTCAGCGCGTCGAGGCCGCCTGCGCTTCCGACGCCCGCTCCAGCTGCCGGTGCGAGGCGTGGAAGACGTCGTGGACGAGGCCGATCTTCTCCATGCCCAAGATGATCAGGCCGTTGAGATCGATCTCCCACCAGGCGTGCGAGATATAGGCGTCCCGCGGGAAGCGGTGATGGTTGTTGTGAAGGCCCTCGCCGAAGGTGAGGATCGTGGTCACGAACTCGTTGGTCGAGGCGTCGTCGACCTCGAAGCGGCGATAGCCGTAGGCATGGCAGACCGAGCCGGTGAGCTGGCTGACGAGGATCAGCAGATAGGCCCGGAGCAGGCCGGAGAACAGCACGCAGCCGATCATGGTGTGCACGCCGCCGAAAACGTAGCCGATGAAGCCGGGGATGAAGACGGCCGACATCCCGTACCAGACCCAGCGAGTGCGGACGAAGAACATCGCGATCGGATCGGCGAGGATGTCCTTGGCATAGTATTCGTTGTCGGTGGTCGCCTGGTCGAACACCCAGCTGCCCTGGGCGTGCAGGAAGCCCTTGAGCGCGCTGACATAGCGATTGCCGAAGCCGTCGAATTGCGGGCTGTGGGGGTCGCCCACGTCATCGGCATAGAGATGGTGGCGGCGGTGGTTTGCGACCCATTTGGCGATCGAGCCCTGCACCGCCATCTGGGCGATGGCGCAGAAGAAGACGCGCATGATCGGGCCGGTGCGGAAGCTGCGATGGACGAACAGACGGTGCATGCCGGCGCCGATGCCGAATGTCGTCAGCGCGAACATCCAGGCAAACGTAAACAGCTCCACCTTGCCGACGCCCTGCGTGACGGCCCAGATGATGCCCGCGACCGCGCCGACATAGAGGATGCCGAGGAGGAGATAGCTTTCGCGCAGCTTGGCTTTGACGAGCGGTCCCTCGGTCACGACACCGGGGGGAAGCTGCGGCTTGGCGGCGGTGGGCGCGCTCTGAGCGGTCTTTGCCTGGGCGAACTCAGCGTCAGCGATGGACATTCCGGGGCTTCCAATACGTTAGGCCCGCAATGATTGCGGACGTACTGGATCACACCCTATCGCGCAGGGCTTGCCGCCTCCAGCGTTTCGTTAAGAAAGAGTTAAGATGGAGCCAGCCGGTCTCAGGCCGGCTGCGGCACGGGCGAGCGCACGATCAGGCGGACGACGTCGTCCCACTGCTGCTTCTCGGCGAATTTGACCGCAAAGCCGTTGTCGAACTTGCGGATGACGCGCCCGACGCAGGCGCCGACCGCAAGCGGGGTACCGATCGGCGGATCATACTCGCAGGATATCGCGACGCCGGCGGTGGAGACGTCGATGATGAAGCAGGGATGGGTGCTGCCGTCGGCGAGCGTCAGGAAGGTGTGAGAGACCTGCGGAACGAAGCGGGCGTCATTGCGCAGCTCCTGGACGCTGGCGTCCCTCTGCTTCTTCTCCAGCCAGGTCAGCTTCTCCGACATCCAGGCGCGCCGCGCCCGCGTCATGTCGAGTTCCATCAGGAAGCCCGACTTCAGCGTCGCGCTGATCGTGCACTGGAATTCGCCGAAATCCTGGAAGTACGAGGTCACGCGCTCGCCGATCTTGCCGACGACAGGCACGTCCACGATCATGCGGAACGGCGAGACGCGCTTGGTCCGGCAGGCGAAGGTGCGGAGGTTGCCCTCACAATCGTACCAGCGCGGCAGCGAGTAGCTTCCGCTCACGGTGACTTCCACTGCACGCTGCCTGAGGAATTCTGCGATGGACATCCGCGCCAATCGGGTTTCGGAGTATTTCCGTACTTCCACGGTAGCGGTCAAATTCTAAGTAAATGATACCGCCGCTCAGGAGCAGGGGTAAATTTCCGGTAAACGCGTGGCCCGGTCATGCACCGGCGAAAGCGGCATAAGGTCCCGATTATGGGGCACGCAAGTTCACAACACCGTTATTGAGAGCGACGGCTCGGTCGTGGCGTTCAGAGAGAGCCGAGCAGAACGAGACAGGCCAGCACGGCCACGGCAACGAGGAGCCTGGTCGTTTTCCAGGCCAGACTCTCCGCACCGACGTTCAATCCGAACCACGGCAATGCGTGCCGCAGCGCGCGCGTTGCGAATGCTTCGACCATGGCGAGCGCGAGGGCGATGCCGGCAAGGAACGCCCATGACTCGGCCGGGGGGATCCACGGCGCCAGCCAGGCAGGCACCGAGCCTTTGAAGGACGCGAGCAGCGCGAACCATCCGAACAGGTATGCGAAGCTCTTGATGATGTCGGGTCCGAGCGCATCGGGCTCGAGCCGGATGCCGATCGCTGCGAGCGCGCGCTCGATGCGCTCACCGTCGGCGAAGAAGAGAAAGGCGCCGAGGTAGAGCGGAACCCGCGACATGAAGAGGAGGGCCATCAGTCCGAACAGAACCGCGTAGCCGTAGGCGTCGCCGAGAATGTGCATGCCGCTGACGCGCGAGGGCTCCGGCGCGGTCGCGGCCTGGCGCTGCTGAAGCGACCTCGCTCGCGCCATGTGCTCCAGCATCCTGGCGCGGCGGTCCGGTGTGTAGGGCGTCGTGCGCTGCATCCAGGGCGGCAGTGCCGGCGAGGCAATGCTGGATTGGCCGTCCGAGGGGGATTTGCGCTGCTCCATGGGTCCACACCGGTTCCAACAGGATGTTGGTCGGAGGTGAGGGCCGGAGAGGTTCACGGGCAGGGCGGTGAATTTCGCCGCATCGTCCGCGCGCGGATGGCGCTCCCTAGCGGAATCGAACCGCTCTCTCCACCGTGAAAGGGTGGCGTCCTAACCGATAGACGAAGGGAGCAAACGCTAAGCCCCGCCGCTTTTGACGGCACGGCCGCGGCCGCGCGAGTCGTGCCCGGCGGCTTGCAGCGGGCGAACGTATAGTGGCCTTTCGGCCCGTGGGCAAGCCGTTCGGGAACGGTCTTTTGGAACCGTGGACAGCGCCGGCGAGAGGATGATTCGGACCCGATTTCAACGGTTTCTTAGGGCTCCCTGAGGTAGTGCTGGAGCGGGAGATTTCACGCCAATGCCACCGCCCAAGAAGCGCGCAGACCGCAAGCTGCTGTCGCAGCACGCCTGGATCACGCTCGACGGCGGGTTCGCGGCGCGGCATTGCCTGGTCCAGGACATCTCGAGCTCGGGCGCCAAGATCACCCTGGACGAGGACGCAAGCCAGCTTCCGGGGGTGATCCGGCTGGCCTTCGCGCGCGATGCCCGCACCGGGCGGAACTGCCAGGTGGTCTGGCGCCGCGGCAAGTCGGCCGGGATCAAGTTCATCTGACATCCACCTAGTGCGACCCGGATGGCGCGCGGCACCTCGCCGGGCTAGAACGCTCGCATGCGCACACAGCTCCTCATCCTGATCTCGTTGCTGGCCACGTCCGCGGCCGCGGCCGAAGCCTTGCGCCTTCCGGCTGCCGAGCCGCCGCAGGCGGGCAAGACCTTGCCGCTGAAGGGCACGGGCGGGACGGCGAAGGCGGGCGCATGCGCGTCCTATGGCCGTGGCTACCACATGGTCGAGGGCACCGGCACCTGCGTGAAGATCGGCGGCTCGATCAGCGTCGACGCCGCGGTCCGGCGCTAAAGCCGCATGCCGCCGGATCTGTTGCGGCTCGATATCGTCGTCCCCGTGCTGATGTATTGCGCGCTGCTGTGGTGGGTCGGCCGCGGCCTGAGCTGGCCGGCGCGGCTCGCCACTGCTGTCGTGACGCTGGTGCTGATCATCTGCGTGCTGCTCGTCGAGCGCGGCTGGCTCTAGGCGCGGCCGTCAAAACAAAAAGTGCGAAAACAACCCCATGCACAGTAGCCGTCAAGTGCGGCGATGCCGCCGGCCGCGTGCGCCGGAATGACGATTCCCCGCGCGCTCATCGCAGCTTAAGCCGCGCCAGCGGCTCACGACATCGGCGGTGCGACAAACTGGGCAAAGCCGGGGCGTTTGCCGAGCTCGGCGAGCCAGCGCGTCAGGTTCGGCTGCGCCGGCCGGGTGATGCCCTCGACGCCGAGCCAGCGCCGCGCATAGGATCCAACAGCGATGTCGGCGAGCGTGAACTGGTCGCCCTCCATGTAGCGGCGCGTCGAGAGCAGGCGATCGGCGATCGCCCAGACCTCGACGGCGGTATCGGCATCGCGCTGCACCTGGATCATGTCGCGCTCGGCGGGCGCCGTGCGCACGATGCCCCAGAACACCGGACGGTCGACCGGCTGCACCGCCGACAGCGTCCAGTCGAGCCAGCGGTCGACCGAAGCTCGCTGCTTCGGCGCGTCCGGATAGATCGGCGTGCCGCGTCCATGCGCGAGGCAGAGATAGCGCATGATCGAATTGGATTCCCACAGCACGAAGTCGCCCTCGACCAGCGTCGGGATCCGCGCATTCGGGTTCATCGCGAGATACTCGGCCTCGCGGGTCTTGCCGTATTGCATGCCGGCATCGATGCGCTCGTAGGCGAGGCCAAGCTCGGTGAGGCACCACAGCACCTTCTGCACGTTGACCGAGTTGGCGCGGCCCCAGATCGTCAGCTTGGTGTCAGGCATGAAGCTTCTCCCGCGGCGTTTTCAGTTGTGCGGGTGATAGCGGAATTTCCTGTGCCGGACGACGGCGTTTGCGGCGCGCCCCTCATGCAAAAAGCTCCGCCATGGGCAGAGCTTTCATTGCAGGTTGAACCGGCTCGTCAGTGGCCGAAGAACAGCCACAGCAGAAGGATCACCGGGATCGGCACGCCCAGCATCCACAACAACAATCCTCGTCCCATCGCGTCCTCCTCCAATCATCTTGTCGAGGAGTGAACGTGCGCGGCGAGGGCTTGTTCCTATGGAAAAGGCCCTACCAGTGGCCGGTGTTCGGCATCGACGACCACGGCTCCTGCGGCGCTTTCGGCTCGCCCTTCTGCAGCAGCTCGATCGAGTGCAAATCGGGCGAGCGCACGAAGGCCATGTTGCCGTCGCGCGGCGGCCGGTTGATGATGACGCCGGCCTTCATCAGCTTCTCGCAGGTGGCGTAGATGTCGTCGACCTCATAGGCGAGATGGCCGAAGAAGCGATCCTCGCCGTACTTCTCCTCGTCCCAATTGTAGGTGAGCTCGACCAGCGGCGCGCCGCGCGTTTGCGGCTGCTTCTTCAGCGCCTCGAGATCGTCCGACGAGCACAGGAACACCAGCGTGAAGCGCCCCTTGTCGTTCTCGATCCGCCGCACCTCCTTCAGCCCCAGCGCATCCTGGTAGAACTTCAGCGCGACATCGAGATTGCGCACGCGCAGCATGGTGTGAAGGTATCGCATGGTTGTTGCTCCCTTTGACAGTCGGAGGGTTTTGCTTTGGGCCGGGACGGCGGGGGTAGGAGATAGCAGGAAAGTGGGAGGAGGGGCAGGGGGCGGGGGCAAAGTCAGCAGGCTGGCGAAGGCAAATGAATTTGATCCACCGTCACCATAGTCCTCCGGAGTCCAGTAGATGGTATTGGGTCCCCCAATATTATACGAACAACGATACGGTCCCTTTCGCCACCCTCGCGCAAAGAATCACGTGTACCATCAGCAATCAGAGAGAGACCAACGCGGCGCAGCGTTCCATGAGGCCGGGCATATAGTCGTGGCATGGAGTCTGGGTCTAGCTGTCGGCGAGGCCGAAATAGCGATCGGTGGTGACGACGCGAAGGGCACTGCGGAAATCCAAGACGCAGGCCATGCGGACCTCGTAGACCAGCTTGCAGTTTGCGCGGCGGGCTTGGAGGCTCAGAAGCTCTTTGACGCTCCTACACATGAAGGAGCAGGTTGGGGGGACTATGGGAAGATGGTGGAGCTAATGCGAGACCTCGATGAGCAAGAGCAATTGAGGATGATGCATCAAGGGCACGGCCGTGCATCTGATCTCTTGTCCGCACACTGCGCAAAGGTTGAGCGACTTGCTCTGGCATTGTTCGATAAAAAGCGGCTGGACGCGGATGAGATCGCAAGGCTTCTTGCAGACTAATCGTGCGCCACCGTGGCAATACGCTATCGTTGCAAGAGACACAGCAGGTGCTTAGGCGGACGTGAACAGTGAGGCACGATTTCATGGGGCGCTTACAGCAGCCGGGCATGGCGTGGGCCGAGCTTAAAAACAAGCTCCGCGAAGGTATGGTGATTTGGATCACGCTGGGAGGCCTTTCATCTTATGGCTCGCCGTTCAGAATGTATCAGACACATTCTTCTCTGAGACCGAACTGAAGGATCGCGTGCGGTGGTATGGCATCTTGTTAGAAATCGGCTCCATCATGAGCATCGCCTGGGAATTAAATAAGTCGCTCCTGGAGGCGAACCGTACGCCGCTACTTTATGGATTCTTGTGTTGGGTCGGTGAATGGCGATTTATCGGTTTTCGACGCTCGCCTAGGAGCGTCAGCGCCTCTGCAATTCTCAGGGGTGTCGGTTCAATGGCAGCGGTTGGGACAAGTATTATCACTGCCGGCACGCTGGAGGAACGCGTCGCGCATTTGCAGAGAACACTGCAGGAAGTACAAGCCACGCTCGGTAGAGTATCGCTCAAGGTCGATGCTAGCGAACGCGAGTTTCGCAAGTTGTTGGAACAAGAAACTGCGCAGCGGGCACAGGCACTTTCCACACTGCGCGAGAACTTGGAACGTCAAGCGCTTGGCGATATTCGTGTACAAGTCGCCGCGCTTATGGTGCTGATCCTGAGCATATTTTTCGCTAACGCCCCGGATGAATTTGCCGTCGTCTTCAATAGAATTGGGCTCGGCGGCAAGGGGCATTGGTTATGATACCCGAAATGTTGTTGCCGTTCATTTGCCAACGGAGCCGCAGCGATGGGCAGGGTTGCTAGCGAGTGAATTTGATGGACTGGACCGCAATTCCGGCGGTCCCACGCCGTAACAGCTCACGCGCCTACAGCTTCCCGAACTCATCCAGAGTTCTGATGACCAAGGGCATGAACTCATTGCCGCCGCCGTGGCCGGCGTCTTCGAGAATATGCAGCCTGGAGGTCGTCCATCGCTTGTGCAGTTGCCACGCCGTGGACAACGGTCCGCTGACGTCGAAACGGCCATGGATCAGGGCGCCGGGAATGCCGTTCAATCTCGATGCGTCGCGGATCAATTGATCCTCCGCGAGAAATGCGGCGTGGCGCCAATAGTGAGTGACCAGGCGCGCAAATCGCAATCGAAATTCCGCGTCGTCAAATCGGGGATTTGGCCGGTGTCCCGGGGTGAGCGAGACGTGCGCATCCTCCCACTCGCACCATGCCCGGGCGGCCCTGTCGCGAACGGTCTCGTCGGCATCGGCAAGCATGATTGCGTAGGCATCGACGAGCGGCATGCCGCGGAGATGCCGGGGGACAGTCTCGGAAAAGCGCTCCCATTCCCTTGGAAAGATGCGCCCGACATCGTTGGTGATCCATTGCACCTCTGCACGCGATGTCGTCGTCACGAATCCGAGCACCATCGCTTTCACGCGTCGCGGATGCGGTTGTGCGTAGGCGAGGCCAAGCGTGGTGCCCCAGGACAAGCCCAGGACGATCCAGCTTTCGACACCGAGCAGCTCGCGCAGCCTCTCGATGTCTGCGACAAGGTGAGCGGTGGTATTGCTTGCCAGGCTCGAACCCGACTGACTTGCGAGCGGAAGGCTGCGACCGGAGCCACGCTGATCGAACAGCACAGCCCTGTAGACATCAGGATCGAAAAATCGTCTCTGACCAACAGAGCAGCCCGTGCCCGGACCGCCATGCAGGAAAAGCGCCGGCTTGCCCGCGGGATTGCCGCAACATTCCCAGTAGATCTGCTGGCCGTCGCCCACATCCAGCAATCCAGTCTCGTACGGCTCGATAGGCTGGAACTGAGCCATCGCTTTCTCCTGACGCCTTTTGGCAGCCTTTCTCTATGCCGCAATAGCGGGCTTTGGCAGGCCGGATTTATCGGGCGAACGAATTTAGCGCGGCCACCGGATCGCGACGGCGCGGATGAACCCACGGAAAAGCCGGCGCGACCAATGCTCGGCTTCATAAGGTCCTCATCACATGAGCTGGAAGAAGAAATACGCGATCGGTTGCCTGATTGCCCTGTTCGTTTTCACGGCCATGGACTCCTACGATCGCCCCAACAGGGACGTTCGCTTTGGAGCTGTCATCGTGATGGCGGCTGTATGGCCCGTCACAGTGTCCGTCATTTTGGGCGGAGCCGTCGGCGGGATGGTTCGCGATGGCTTGCCCAGCGAGAGCTAGGCAGGCCCTCGGCTCCCGAGAACCGAGGCTTCGACCTGTTCGGCGCCGAGCAACGGCGAACGAACCTGATGCGGCCCGCCGCTGAATTTCTCGCCGTCTGCGCTTAGGCAGCGATCCGCTGCTCGGCAGGCGCCGTCAGGAGCTTGAGCACTTCGGCATGCTCGAGGTCAGGGACCGCGATCGCCGTATGGCTGTAGGTCGCATGGCTGCGTGATTTGGCGATCTTGTCCAGGATCGCTTTGCCCTTGATGACGTGGAGGCCCATGCCCTCTTCGGAAGGGAAGATTGCCAGCACGACGTCATAGGCCGCGATGACGGCTCTGAGCGCCTCGGCCTTGTCTTCGGCGACATCGACAAACACGCGAACATCGGCCGCGAGTTCACGCAGCTCGTGAAAATCCAGCACTGTGAGGATACTCCAACGCAACGATACCAAGGGGAGCTTGGATGCGTTGGGTTACTGAAGTGTCAACAACACGGCTCGAACCACAGGTTTCACGGTGAGGTGTCTTGCTGAGCTGGCTGGATGAGGTGGCTTTGCCGCCGCCCGTGAACGCCGTTTTCGCGCGGGAGCGCTACGTCACTTGCGTTAAGTCACTTGCGCTAAGTCACTTGGCGTAGCCCTGGGACCGGAGCCACGCGATCTTGCGATCGCCGTTGATCCAGTCGTCGGCATCTGCCTTGCTGGTAAATCCGGCGATTTCGCGCTGCTCGTGGTCGGGGTAGTCCGCCAGGATCTTCCAGTCGCCATCGGCGATCCGGACCGCTCTAAACGTCACTTTTGTTTTGGCCATGCGCCACTATGCAACAAATGCTTTCGAAAGAGAACCAGTTAGGGGCTTTCGTGACTTCGGCTAATACGGGCATCGCTGCTGCCTGCTGGCGAACCGGCAGAACCCTCTATGGACATTGCTGAATTCGATTCGGCGCGGGTCGATGCAAGCGCTGTCATCCCGCCGAAACAGGCGGAACCGACGTCAAACTGCGGCTTGCGTTTTCGGCCCCGATGGGTTCTAAGCCCGGTGACTTCCTGACCGCTGGCATGAACACAAAGCGCGCTGCGCGGCTTTGTCGCGTGCCCGGCACGGTTACCCCACAGCCCGCGCGCACCCCATTCAGAAGGACGTTTGACATGGCGAAGATGACCAAGACTCAATTGATCGACGCGATTGCCGAGGGCACGCAGCTTGCGAAGAACGACGTGAAGTCGGTCATCGAGTACATGGCGACGGTCGGCTACAAGGAGCTCAACGAGTCCGGCGAGTTCGTCATTCCCGGTTTCGTGAAGATGTCGGTCGTGAACAAGCCGGCGACCGAAGCCCGCATGGGCGTCAATCCCTTCACCAAGGAGCCGATGCAGTTTGCGGCCAAGCCCGCGAGCAAGTCGGTGAAGGCATCGCCCCTGAAGGTCGCCAAGGACGCCGTCTGATCCTGCCATCGCGCACCGCTTGCGTGCCCAGAGCCCCGTTCCGATGATGTCGGAGCGGGGCTCTTTGTTTTGTCTCTTTGTTTTTGTCTTGGGCGGCGCGATGTCCGCAAAAGCGAAAGCCCCGCCTGGGGGGAGCGGGGCTTTCTGATGGGGATGAAGCCTGGGGGAAGCTTCAGGAATAAGACGCGCCAGCCCAGTAAAAGGTTCAGCCTTCCGAAGAAGAGAAAGAGAAAACCCCGCGCTTTCGCGCGGGGCTTTCCAAACTGACGGCGATGGGATTTCAGCGCCTGGCCGTCAGCCGTAGATCAAACCTGGGGTAGAAAATCCAAAAAGCAACAGCGCCGCCGTGACGGAGTATGTTCGTCAGGCGGCGCTGCCGTATGACTGGGCGCTGAAATCCCCAGCCTCGATGGGTCTTTGCGGCGCCCAAAAGGTTCAAGACGATGGGCGTGGGAAATCGCGCGAGGGGGGCTGGACTTTTTGTTCTCATTTTGTTCCTATGAGCCATCATCTTTTGGAATCCTTTGGGAGGTGACTCATGACCGTCGAAAAGCAGCGCGAAGTGATCAGACTCTGGAACGAGCTCAGGAAGGTCGAGGGGCCGGCCGCAGAAGAACTCCGCATCCAGATTCTCGAATGCTTCTCCGAGAAGGGCAAGGAGAAGCGCGCGGCGTGATGCGCGCGCGGGCGGACGCCGGCCGCGATGGCGCACGAGATCGCCATCGTGGTTGCGGCGGTCTCGATATTTCGCCGCCGAAGATGTCTGCCGGCGAAGACGTGAGCGCACGCGGTTTCATCGATCGTTAGGAATCGATTCTCGCTGATTTTCCCGACTCCGATTCGTTCTTCGAGAACGAAATGGAGTCGGATGCAGAACAAGTTGCGCGTCCTCGATGTCGATGCGAGCGTGCGTGTCAGAACGAGACAGCGTGAAGTCTCGCACAGTGCCGTTCTCGTCTCCCGCGCAGGAGATGAGC
This sequence comes from Bradyrhizobium sp. B025, assembly GCF_042257955.1. Taxonomy (NCBI): domain Bacteria; kingdom Pseudomonadati; phylum Pseudomonadota; class Alphaproteobacteria; order Hyphomicrobiales; family Nitrobacteraceae; genus Bradyrhizobium; species Bradyrhizobium sp. B025. Next base: position 4,193,534 of record NZ_CP170150.1, read on the forward strand.
GAGGAGAGAGCGACATGGATGCATGCTGGTTGATCGAGATGTTCGCCGAGATCGCGAGAGTGTTCTGGTCCGACCGGCACGCAAGACACCACGCGAGGCTGCGCAGCGACAAGCCATCGGTGCCGCAGGTGCTGCCGCTGCGATCGACGCCGGCCGAGACGACGTGACGAGAAATTTCGCGCGCGACACCACTCGTTAAGAGTTGCTCCGCGCCGATTTCTTCGATTCCGATTCGTTCTTCGAGAACGAAATGCGGGCGAAGCTGGAACAAAGACGGTCGGCGAGGGGCGGGCCTGCCTCGGCGATCGCGCGATGCCTCAAGCGGCTCGCCGAGATCCAAACGGCGCTGCGCCAACTCCTAACGAAAGCTTGCGCGGGAAACGATAACCCTATTCGGTTAGGTTAAAAGCCCAATCGCGTTGCGCTTGCCGCGGGTTGGAGTAGGTGTCTGGCAACGACAAGAAACGACTTTGCCAAGAAGCCACTTTGCCATGACACCTTTTTCAGAGCCGTCCTTTTATCAAGGCGACCGCCACACCTACTGGCGCGTCGCGATCGTCGGCACGCTGTTCTGCCTCGCTTTCGTGCTGATCAGTTTTTCGCTGCGGCAGCAAGCCGAGGACACGCGCGTCGCGGTCAAGGCCGACCGGCTGGTGCGCACGGCGGGCCAGGCGCCGCACACCAACTAGCGCTCGTCACCACCGATCCGGTCGTCGGCCGCTGCGCGCGGGCACGAGGTGCCGCGGCTCGCGAGCGCGACGAAGCCGGCATAGCCGGACAGGTTGAGCAAGACTTCGAGCCACACGGGCATGTCGAACATGTCGAACCTCACTTGCGTGAAGACAACCTCAACTTGCATGCGCGGCGCTTGTTCCCGGCTCGCGCAAAAGAGATCCGCTAGTAAGAAGTCCGCCTAGAGCCGGGAGGAGGGGTCGAGCCGCCGGCCGAGGGTCGCGACGGACTCGGAGGAGGGCTGTTCCCTGAGGAACTCGGCGATGGCCCGCGCCAGCTCGCCGTCGCTCATCGGCGTCGGCGGCGGGCGCAGCGCGCCGACACCGAAACTGCGGACGATCTCGTCGTAATGTCGATCGCCGGATCCGGGAACGAGCCGGCGGATCCGGGCAAGCAAAGCGGATATCGGCAATCCTTCCTCCTCGGCCTTCCGCCCCGCGGGCAGCCGTTGTTCTCTGCTGCCCATTTGCTCCCGTGGAACAAAAACCCCGCCAGCATCGCGGAGGATACTGACGGGGCTTTCGTGCTGGGCCTTCACCGGATAGCGGAGGCTTCGCACTTGCAATTCCAACCGCCGCACGGCGATTTCGTTCCGCCTCGCATCGATTTTTTTGACCGGCTCCGGTTCCGCGCCGCGCGCAACCATCAAACGGCACTCGCGTTGTCACCCCAGACGCGAAGGAGGAGCTCATGAAAAAGACACTGGCAGTTCTGGCCACCGTCGCAGCCGTCGGCGTGACCGCGGTGGCGGCGCCTGCGCCTGCCGAGGCGCGCGGCCGCGGCATCGGCCCGGGCCTCGCGTTCGGTCTTGCCGCCGGCGCGATCACCGCGGGCGCGATCGCCGCGTCCCACCCTTACGGCTATTACGGCCCTGGCTACGGCTATTATGACAGCCCGGGCTACTATTACGGATCTGGCCCGTACGCCTATTATGGCGACGGACCGTATTACTATCGCCGCCACTATTACCGTCACTGGTAACGGCGGGGGTAAGTGAAAAGCCCGGAGCGATGCTCCGGGCTTTTTTCATGCGTGGCGATCAGGCGCGTGCTACGGCCAGAGCGAGGGTCGCTCGACCTTGCGTGCGTTCTCAAGCGTCGACACGAAATACTCTTCGCGCTCGCGCTTGAACTTCTCCTGGGTGGCACGGAAGGCGGCGACACGGGCGGCGATCTCTTCGCGTTCACGGATCTTGCGTTGTTCGTCTTCGGTCATGTCCATCCCCTCTGTTCACACTTGGACGATGTTACTCGGGTTGTTTTTACAGGGTCGTGTTTACGAGTGTCCTCAAGCGCTGCCGCCGCACCGGGCCTTGAGTCGCATAACACATGCATTGGCGCTTCTGATTGGGGCGTCAATGGGGAGGAGGCATTGCAGGATTGTGATATGCGATGGGCGGAAAAAATTGCCGAGCGCACCTGCGTTCGCAGTTGATAACAGCGTCAACAATCTTGTCGCTTGCGCATCTTGCAGCTAGCGCAAGACCAAAGCGGGAGGCGTGCGATTGATTGCATCGGATCTTCGCAGCGGCGTTGAACGTCTCGGCGACATGATCGCCGAGGCGAAGACCATCGTACCGTTCACCGGCGCCGGCATCTCGACCGAATGCGGCATCCCCGACTTCCGCTCGCCGGGCGGCATCTGGACGCGCAACCGTCCGATCCCGTTCGACGAATTCGTTGCGAGCCAAGAGGCGCGCGACGAATCCTGGCGCCGGCGCTTCGCGATGGAGGAGACCTTCGCGGCGGCAAGGCCCGGCCGCGGCCATCGCGCGCTCGCCTCGCTCTACCGCGCCGGCAAGGTCCCCGCGGTCATCACCCAGAACATCGACAATCTGCACCAGGCCTCGGGCTTCGCGCACGAGCACGTGATTGAACTTCACGGAAATACTACTTATGCGCGATGCGTCGGATGCGGGCAGACCTATCAGCTCGACTGGGTGAAGCGCCGATTCGACCAGGACGGCGCTCCAAACTGCACCGTGTGCGACGAGCCGGTGAAGACCGCCACGATCTCGTTCGGCCAGATGATGCCGGAGGAGGAGATGCAGCGCGCAACCGCGCTGTCGCGCGCCTGCGACCTCTTCATCGCGATCGGTTCCTCGCTCGTGGTGTGGCCGGCAGCGGGCTTTCCGATGATGGCGAAGCGCGCGGGTGCACGTTTGGTGATCATCAATCGCGAGCCGACCGAGCAGGACGACATCGCCGACCTCGTCATCCGCCACGACATCGGCGAAACGCTCGGACCCTTTGTCGGCAATTGAGGCGTTAGTTTGATTCGCGGCTGTGCAAGCTGTTCATAGGTTCCGGCGAATCTCTTTTTTGTCTATGCGCCGCAACCGGGAGTGTTATCTTTTGAGTCGAAAGATTCGCGTCGCGTCGAATTGAGAACATTCTCTTAAGACGCGTGATTCGAGCGCCGCCAATGTGGCGGGTTGCATGGCAGTGTGGGGTCCGGGGTTATGGGGTCGTCGGACGGATTTGAGTCCAAAAAGCTTGGAGTTCCCGGACAGGGCACGTCGCCGGGGCGCATGACGCCGGGCGAGCACGGCAGCGGCCGCGAGAGCGGGCTCAGCCCGTTCACCGGCCTTGGCGAGGCCAGCGCCAACCTCGTCGAAGTCCACGGCGTCATCAAATGGTTCGACGCGTCGAAGGGCTACGGCTTCATCGTTCCCGACAATGGCTGGCCGGACGTGCTGCTGCATGTCACCGTGCTTAGACGCGACGGCTTCCAGACCGCCTATGAGGGCGCGCGCATCGTCGTCGAATGCATCCAGCGCGCGAAGGGCTACCAGGCCTTCCGCGTGGTCTCGATGGACGAGTCGACCGCGATCCATCCGGCGCAGATGCTGCCGCCGCGCACCCACGTCACGGTCACCCCGACCAGCGGGCTGGAGCGGGCTCAGGTCAAATGGTTCAACCGGCTGCGCGGCTTCGGCTTCCTGACCTGCGGCGAGGGCACGCCCGACATCTTCGTGCACATGGAGACGCTGCGCCGCTTCGGCATGACCGAATTGCGCCCCGGCCAATATGTCCTGGTCCGCTTCGGGCCCGGTTCCAAGGGCATGATGGCGGCCGAGATCCATCCCGAGACCGGATCGCCCGGACTGCAGTCGCACTAGCGGCGGCAGGATCGCCAATTCCCGCAATCGTGAGCAGAGGCGCGCCGGCTGACCGGCGCGCCTCTGGCTTTTCGGGCGGTCGCCGCGTAGGACTGTTCCATTCCCACGCCCTGAGTGCCATCCCATGAATCTTGATCGAAAGGCTGTCTGGTCCGTTGCGAAGGGCTGGCTTGCCGCCATCCTGGTCATCGCCGGCGTTGTCGTGGCGGGCGGACCTGTCCGAGCCGCGAGCTTCCAGCCGCTCGAGATCGTCACCAAAAGCGGCGTGCAGGTGTTCTCGGTGGAGATGGCAACGACCGAGGAGGAGAAGCAGACCGGCCTGATGTACCGCAAGGAGCTGGCCGACGGCAAAGGCATGCTGTTCGACTTCAATCCCGAGCAGGAAGTGTCGATGTGGATGAAGAATACCTATGTCCCGCTCGACATGATCTTCATCCGCGCCGACGGCCGCATCCTGCGCATTGCCGAGAACACCGAGCCGCTGTCGACCAAGATCATCTCGTCCAAGGGCCCCGCGCGGGCCGTTCTGGAGGTGGTGGCGGGAACGGCGCAGAAATACGGCATCCGCCCCGGCGACCGCGTCGGCCACCCGCTGTTCGGCAGCAAATAGAGCCGTCCGGTGGGGGCCTTCCCGGCCTTGCCGGCGCCTTTAGGACGCTTGCTGGCGCTTTGGGAAGCGTGTATCGACAGGGCTCGCCGGACATTCGGGGTATAGCGCAGCCTGGTAGCGCGGCAGTTTTGGGTACTGCAGGTCGTTGGTTCGAATCCAGCTGCCCCGACCAGTCCCGAGGTCGAACCTCCTTCATTTCCTTCGAAATTTCGACTCGCGGATCCCGGCTCAGAACAGCAGCCAATCGGCGAGGCGCCAGGCGATCCAGGCGAGGGCGCAGATCCAGCCCAGCATCACGATCCCCGCGACGCCGAGTCCGCAGAGTGCGAACAGCGAGTCTCCGGGCTCCGGCGCCTCGGAGAGTTTCTCGGTCGTATCGATCTGGCTCACAGCATCCCCCTTGCCTTGCGGCCCGTTGTTCATTGGTCTCTTCTCGCTCGACGAAATTCACCGACCGGGCTCCAGCTCACACGGACGTGAGACGCGATGACCGTCCGTCCATGGCGGGCGCGCGCTGATCGTTGGCGCTCGCCAGGACCCCGGACGGATGGGAAGAAGCTGCAACGCGCCGCGCGGCGATTGGTTGCGGCCGTCCGGCGCGGAACATGCGTGCCGGATCGAACTTTCTCACGCGGCCAGCGCCTGCTTTGCAGACCCGGCGCGTTCGGCCTGAAGCCCTCGCGCTCGTTGCTTGCGCAGCCCGACTTCCGCGCGATTTTTCAAGGCATTGGCGCGGTCGGCCCGACGCAGAATTACCAAAGATTCATCGAACCTTTGGCTGTCGCCATGGACATATGGATGTTGGGGATTTCAGCGCCCAATGCCTAACGGACGCCGCCAAGCGATAATACTCCGCTTGCGCGGCGTTGCGCTTTTCAAACGTCTTTTTTGCAGGCGTCGCGATCTTCAGACGTCGCGTTCTTCAGAATTGCCCAATCAGCTCGAGGCGTGCCAGCCGGGCGGAAACGGCACGAACGGCCAGACCATCTGGTTGTCGTTGGCGGCCCTTGGCGGTTCGTGAGCCGACGTCCTGACGGCCGGGACAGGCGGCGTCGATCGCACCGCCAAGCGCAGACATGCACACTGCAAATTCATTGTGGTCGCCCCAGCCAGTATGTCTTTTTTCAAAACGTCCGAGTCTTAAACCTTCAAGTCTTCAAAACTTCCGAGTCTTCCTCAAAATCCAAGTCGTCTTTAAATTCCAAGCTCTTTAAAAAAAGCGACGTCAGTTCAAATTCAATCGCGCGTCCCGAAAACGGTGCACTCACTCTCAAATCACGCATGCATTGTAGAAAAACCGGCGCCGGCTTTCAACCAGCCTGGCCACCTGTCCGCGACAGGTAAGGTTGATGGGTTAGGTTAAGAGCGAGCGGTTGTTGCGGCCACTTTGGCGATCGTTATCAGATCAGTGCCGGCTCGCGATGGGCTGCCTGGAATTCGCGCTCACACAAGATCACAGTTCGTCGCGGCGCGCGTATCCTGTGAGTTCTGTGTCATGTCTTTCGATCGCAACTTAAGAACGGCCAGCCCGCAGTCGAGCTGGACCGAAATCTGGCACCTCTGGACCGTGATCGTGCCGCGCCGCTCGATCAACGGGCAGCTCGTTTACGGCAAGGTCTGGCGCCGGCACGACGGCCGCGACTGGATCTACAAGAAATTCACCGAGTTCGACAGCGAAGAAGCGGCCTGAAGCGATGCGATCGTAAATCGTCATCCCGCTTTCAGGTTGGTGCCTGCACGCGCGGAAGCGGCAATTTGAAGTGACGTTTCGCGTAAGCGACGATCTCGTTGTCGGAAGGATGGTCGGCCGTTTCCACTGCGGCAATCCGCTTGGCGACATCTGGCGCGTTGGCGCGGATGTGGCTGGCGAGCTCGGTCTTCGCGTTGGCCGGGCCGATGATCAGGACTTCGCCGGCATCGGCGAGGGCTTTGGTCACCTCAGCGTAGAACGTCTTGTCAGGCGCGGCATGGCCGCTGCCGATCTCATTGGCCTTGTGATGGAGATGACGCGTTGCCAGATGCGGATGCAGCGTGATTTCGTCGGAGCCGCTCAGGCCGAGATGGAAGATCCGGGCCTGCGTGTGGTCGATCCATACAATGGCGTGAAAATGAGAGGGCATGTGCTTGGCCTTGTCCGGGAGGAAGCGCCGACGTCGATGCGGCGGCGCGAGTCGCGGCGACACTAGTTCGGCCGGCGCCGGCCCTGGTTGACGCAGGTCAATCCAATCCCGGACGAACCGACAGCGGCGTCGGAACGGTGCGCCCGGACGAACGGGCGTCCCGGCTCAGGCGGCCTTCGTTGCGGGCGCCGGCTTGGATGGCGGGGGCTTCAGCGGCTTGTCCTGCCGCTTCGACCACGAGATGTAATACGCCACCGTCGTCATGATCGCGATGCCGGCGATGCTGACGAAGAGCTGCGCGAACAGCGAGCCCGAGCTCATCGACAGCTCGAAATGGCCGACGAAGGACAGGAACACGCCGACGCAGAACACCGCGAGCGATTGCTGGCCGCAGACGATCAGGGGATCGAACACCTTCCATTCCAGGCCCGGCCAGTCCTTCGGCACGAAGCGGATCACCAGGATCACGATCACGACGAAATGGATGAAGCGGTACGGCGCAAGGTTGGTCTTGTCGTTGGGGTTGAAGGCCGAGAACAGCCATTCCGGGAACATGCCGCCGATGGCGGGGAAGCGGCCGGCCATGGTCATGACCAGTGCGAACAGGAGATAGCCGAGGCAGAGCCACAGCGTGATCGGCGAATTGATCAGCGTCATCGAGCGCCGCGCCCCGCCCATCGCGCACCAGGCGCCGAACACGAACAGCACCTGCCAGGCATATGGATTGAAGTACCACTGGCCGGCCGGATAGGCGGTCAGGTTCAGGCCGTAATGGCGCGCGGCGAGCCACAGCACGATCGACAGCACCATCGTCAAATCGGGCTTGCGCAGCATGAACCACAGCACCGGCGGGAACAGTCCCATCAGCACGATGTAGAGGGGCAGCACGTCGAGATTGAGCGGCTTGAAGCGCAGGAACAGGCCCTGGCGCAACGTCTCGGTGGCGTTGTCGACGAGGCCGGCGACGTTGAACTCGTTGATCATATCTGAATCGCCGAAGCGCAGCGCCAGATAGCTGATCGAGGCGATGTAGATCACGAACAGGATGATGTGGGCGACGTAGAGCTGCCAGACCCGCTTGGTCAGGCGCGTGGCGCCGACGATGAAGCCGCGCTCCAGCATCATGCGCGCATAGACGAAGGAGGCGGTGTAGCCGGAGATGAAGACGAACAGGTCGGCCGCGTCGGAAAAGCCGTAATTGCGCGTCGTGATCCAGTTCACGACGTTGTCAGGGATGTGGTCGAGGAAGATCGCCCAGTTGGCGACGCCGCGAAACAGGTCGAGCCGTAGGTCTCGGCCTTTTTCAGGGAGCGTGGCGTTGATGTTCAGGAAGGCCATGCGACGGGAGCTCTCGGAGGGGATAGATGCGCTGATGTCGGCGAGGCAGTGCGGCCGGGCTGAATCCCGGCGCGGAAGGCGGGTACGGAATTGTCACGGTGCAGCATAATGACTATACCGTCGGTAAGGGTGACCGGGGGGCCGGAATCACCGATCAGTTCCCGATCGGTGTCTCTATACTATCCCTGAGGTTTCCACCAACTGCCACCCTGACGCATCGAAATCGAACGAAAAGACGAAAAGGCCCGGACCACCCCATGACCGCACGCATTTTCAAGCCCGCCAAGAACGCGATGCAATCCGGCCGGTCCAAGACCCGGGAATGGCAGCTCGACTACGAGCCGGAGCAGCCGCGTGCGGTCGAGCCGCTGATGGGCTGGACCTCGTCCGGCGACATGAAGCAGCAGATCACGCTGCGCTTCGACAGCAAGGAAGAGGCGGTCGCCTATTGCGAGCGCAAGGGCATCGCCTACCAGGTCATCGAGCCCCAGGATTCGATCCGCCGGCCGGTCGCCTATGCCGACAATTTCTCGTTCCGGCGCGGCGAGCCCTGGACGCATTGAGGGGGCAGGTGGCTGCTCCGACTTCATACGACGTGATGTACTCGTCATGCCCGGGCTAGTCCCGGGCATCCACGTTTTGGGCCGCGTGAAAGAGCGTGGATGGCCGGGACATAGGCGAGCGGAAGCGACGCCGTCCTTCAGACGGTTATGCCCGGCCATGACCGTGGGGAGGTATTCCCCCGAACTCGATAGTGCCGCGCGCTTGGCTCTTGGCACCAATTCCGCCTCATGCTTCGCTGGTCCCGGCATCACGGGATCAGGGCGAGGTGGGGGATGGCCGGGCGTGACCAGCTCGACGGCGTCGATCTGAAGATCTTATCCGAGCTGCAGCAGGACGGGCGGGTTCGCAACAACGAGCTGGCGCTGCGCGTCGGCGTGTCCGCGCCCAACTGCCTGCGGCGGTTGAAATCGCTGTTCAGCCGCGGCGTGATCCGGGCGGTGCGCGCCGTCATCGACGAGCGGCTGCTCGGCTATGAGGTGGTGTCGTTCGTCTCGATCCAGCTCGGCAGCCAGGCCCAGCCGGTGCTGGAGGCGTTCGAGGGCTCGATCGCCGCGATCCCGCGCATCCAGCAGTGCTGGCGCATTTCCGGCGACACCGATTATCTGCTGAAATGCGTCGCGCCGAGCGTCGAGAGCATGCGCCAGCAGCTGCTGCATTTCGCCGCGATGCCCGATGTGAAGAACGTCCGCAGCTTTCCGGTGCTGGGCGTCGCGAAGGACGTGCCGCTGCCGTTGCAGGAGGTTGCGGCGGCGGGATAGGAGATCGCTCCGCCGGTGTGAGGCTCACAGAGACTGCGAAGGAGCTGAAATCATGTACATCGCAGGCTTCGTCATTCCGGTGCCGGAGGACAAGATGGAGGCCTATCGCCGATGGGCGGAGAACGGCGCGGCGCTGTTCAGGGAATACGGGTGTCTGGAGATCGTCGAGTCCTGGGAGGACAACGTCCCCAGTGGCACGCACACCGACTTTCGCCGCGCCGTGAATGCGAAGGACGGCGAGAAGATCGTCTTCACCTGGCAGGTCTGGCCCGACAAGGCAACGCTCGAGGCCGCCGAAGCCGGGATGGGCGACGACAAGCGATTTGAGGCTGCGGGCGACATTCCGTTCGATCCGAAGCGTCTGATCCTGGGCTGCTTCAGGCCGATCCACGTCATGGGGCGCCAGGACCGGTAAGGGCGTCATAGTGGAACTATATATCTTAGTAACTCACATAAGTTTGACATGTGATTTGCGAAGCCCTGCAATGCGCCGGATCGTGATTGTCGGTCCCTGCGCGCTGCCTAGATGCAGGGTGTGAGCCTCAGCCTGCATCGCACGCTGGGGATGCTTTTGTGGGACCCTAAGCAGGAAAAGACATCATGACATCGACTTCGAAGACGATCGCAGCGTCTGCTGCGGCGCTGTGTGCGTCTGCGTTTTTTGTTCTGTCGGCACCGGCTGCGAAGGCCGACGATTACTGCATTACCAACGGCGCCCAGGCCGCTCACGGCTGCGGTTATCCGACGATGGAAGCCTGCCGGCAGGCGGCAGGCGGCATCGGCGGCTCGTGCTCGCAGGCCGGCGGCGCGAAGACCACCAACGACGCGCTCGCCTTCCAGCCGAAGCAGACGCAGTCGCGCACCAAGCCTCGTTCGGGCGCGCAAAACTAACGCCTGACATCGAGACCGGATCCGGGACATTGCGGCCTCCGAGAGTGATCTCGGGGGCCGTAACTTATGACATGCAGACAACAATGCGCTTCGGCGCCCATCAGCGATACCTTCCGCGAAACTCGCGCGGTGAGGCGCCGGTCCAGCTTCGGAAGGCGCGGGAAAAACTCTTCTCGTTGCGGAAGCCGGCGATCTCCGCGATCCGCTTGATCGGGGTGCGGCCGCGCATCAACTCCTGCTTGGCGAGCTTGAATTTGGTCTCTTCCTTCAGATCGCGCAGCGAGGTCGCTTCCTCGCGCAGGCGCCGGTGCATGGTGCGGGTGGAGAGCGCAAGCTCGCTTGCGACATCCTCGGCGCCGAGACTGCGTCCGCGCGCATTGCGCAGCACGCGGCGCACGCGCTCGACCAGCAGCCGGTCGCGCCGATAGGGCAGCACGGTCAGCCGCAGCGCGCCCTTGAGCATGCTGTCGAGATCGGCCGGGCTGCGGGTCAGCGGCAGTGAAAGATAGTGCTTGTCGAACACGATACGGGCGCCATCCGCATCAAAGCTCAAATGCCTGCAGAAGATCGTCGGATAGACCGAGACGTGGCCCGGCTCGGAATAGGGAAACTCGGCCGCACGCAGCGCGATCGCGGAATCGACGGCCCAGCAGGAGAAGCCGAGGACATAGCGGAGCAGGGTGACGAGGCAGAATTCGCGCAAGGGGCCGAGATCGCGCTGCTCGCGAAGGGAGATGGTCGCGGTCTCATCACCAAGCGAGAGCTCGAACAGCACGTCCTCGGTCAGCAGGCGATGATGCCGGCACCAGCGCTTTAGCGCGACTTCGAGATTGGGGGCCGTGATCGAGGCGCGGCACAGCATGCCATAGGTTCCCCAAGGCAGCCGGCGCGAGAACCAACCGAGCGCTTCGTCGTCGAGCTCGCGCATGGCGTGGCCGGCCAGCGCCTCGAACTGGGCCGCCGTCACCCGTCCGTCCTGGGATCGAACGAGATCCTCGGTGACCTGGCCCTTACCCAATGCCTCGGCCGGATCCCGCCCGTAAAGGGCATAAGCGGCAACCACGCCGCGGACGAAGGCGGCTGGGGTCATGGCGCGGCGGGGCGTCGCGGTTGCGGCTTGGAACGGCATGAAAAATCCTCGCCAAAGTTGGCGGAAAATGCAACCTTTTCGACCGCCAGGACGCCCGGGCGGGGGTAGGTTCGGACCCGACAAGAATACGGAGGAATCGCCTTGAACATCCCGAGCATCGATTTCGATCTGGGCGAAGACATCAGCATGCTGCGCGACACGCTGCGCGCCTTCGTGGAGGCGGAGATCGCCCCGCGCGCCGCCGAGATCGAGAAGGCCAACCTGTTCCCGGCGGATCTCTGGAAGCGCCTTGGCGACCTCGGCCTGCTCGGCATGACGGCACCGGAGCAATATGGCGGCTCCAACATGGGCTATCTCGCCCATATCGTCGCTATGGAGGAGATTTCGCGCGGGTCGGCAGCCGTGGGCCTGTCCTACGGCGCGCATTCCAACCTCTGCGTCAACCAGATCCGCCGCAACGGCAACGACGCGCAGCGCGAGCGCTATCTGCCAAAACTGATCTCCGGCGAGTATGTCGGCGCGCTGGCGATGTCCGAGCCCGGCGCCGGCTCCGACGTCGTCTCGATGAAGCTGCGTGCCGACAAGCGCGGCGACCGCTACGTGCTCAACGGCTCGAAAATGTGGATCACCAATGGCGGCGACGCGGACGTGCTGGTCGTCTACGCCAAGACCGATCCGGAGGCCGGCCCGCGCGGCATGACTGCCTTCCTCGTCGAGAAGGGCTTCAAGGGATTTACCCACGGCCAGCATCTCGACAAGCTCGGCATGCGCGGCTCCAACACCTATCCCTTGTTCTTCGACGAATGCGAGGTGCCGGAGGAGAACGTGCTCGGCAAGGTGGGCGAGGGCGTCAAGGTGCTGATGTCCGGCCTCGATTATGAGCGCACCGTGCTTTCGGGCGGCCCGCTCGGGATCATGGCGGCCTGCATGGACGCGGTGGTGCCCTACATGCACGAGCGCAAGCAGTTCGGCCAGCCGATCGGCGACTTCCAGCTGATGCAGGGCAAGCTCGCCGACATGTATGCGACCTGGCAGGCCACACGCGCCTATGTCTATGCGGTCGGGCGCGCCTGCGACCGCGCCGACCATGCGCGGACCCTGCGCAAGGATGCCGCGGCTGCGATCCTCTATTCCGCGGAGAAGGCGACGTGGATGGCGGGCGAGGCGATCCAGGCGCTCGGCGGCGTCGGCTACACATCCGAATTTCCGGTCGGACGCCTGTGGCGCGACGCCAAGCTGTACGAGATCGGCGCCGGCACCTCGGAAGTGCGCCGCATGCTGATCGGCCGCGAGCTGATGGCCGAGACGGCGTAGGTCCGGCGCACTTGGAATTGCCGCGGTCCAACCTGGCCGCGGCCTCTCACCAGATCACCAGAAACGCGGGACAACATGCCGCTCCATTCCAGCATCGATCCGTCGTCGTCAGACTTTGCGCGCAATTCCGAGGCCATGCGCTCCCTCGTCGCGGACTTGCGCGAAAAGCTCAGCCAGGTCGCCGGCGGCGGCGGCGAGGCCTCGCGCAACCGCCACACCTCGCGCGGCAAGATGCTGGCGCGCGAGCGCGTTGACCTCTTGATCGATCCCGGGACCTCGTTCCTGGAGCTGTCGCCGCTGGCGGCCTACGGCCTCTATGGCGGCGACGTGCATTCGGCGAGCGTCGTCACCGGGGTGGGGCGCATCTCGGGCCGCGAATGCGTGGTCGTCGCCAACGACGCCACCATCAAGGGCGGCACCTATTATCCGATGACCGTGAAGAAGCATCTGCGCGCGCAGGACATCGCGCGGCAGAACAATCTTCCCTGCGTCTACATGGTCGATTCCGGCGGCGCCTTCCTGCCGCTCCAGGACGAGATCTTTCCGGACGAGCGCCACTTCGGCCGCATCTTCTACAACCAGGCGCAGATGTCGTCGCAAGGCATCCCGCAGGTCGCGATCGTGATGGGGTCCTGCACCGCCGGCGGCGCCTATGTGCCGGCCATGTCGGACGAGAGCATCATCGTGCGCAACCAGGGCACCATCTTCCTCGGCGGCCCGCCGCTGGTGAAGGCGGCGACCGGCGAGGTGGTGACCGCGGAGGAGCTCGGCGGCGCCGACGTGCATTCGCGGCAATCAGGTGTGACCGATCACTACGCGCAGAACGACGCCCACGCGATCGGCATCGCCCGCCGCATCGTCGGCACCTTGAAGCCGTCGAGCCGGCCGAACCTCAACATGCATCCGCCGCGCGATCCGCTGTTCGCGGCCGAGGAGATCTACGGCGTGGTGCCGGTCGATGGCCGCAAGCCGTTCGACGTGCGCGACATCATCGCGCGCGTCGTGGACGGGTCGGAATTCGACGAGTTCAAGAAACTCTACGGCACGACGCTGGTGTGCGGCTTCGCCCATATCTGGGGCTATCCGGTCGGCATCATCGCCAACAACGGCATCCTGTTCAGCGAGAGTTCGTTGAAGGGGGCGCATTTCATCGAGCTATGCTGCCAGCGCGGCATTCCGCTGGTGTTCCTGCAGAACATCACCGGCTTCATGGTCGGCAAGAAGTACGAGGCCGGCGGCATCGCGCGCGACGGCGCCAAGCTCGTGACGGCGGTTGCGACCGCCTCGGTGCCGAAGTTCACCGTCGTGATCGGCGGCTCCTACGGCGCCGGCAATTACGGCATGTGCGGCCGAGCCTACTCACCGCGCTTTCTCTGGATGTGGCCAAACGCGCGCATCTCGGTGATGGGCGGCGAGCAGGCCTCGATGGTGCTGAGCCAGGTCCGGCGCGACAATATCGAGGCCAGGGGCGATAGCTGGTCCAGGGACGAGGAAGACAAATTCCGCGAGCCGATCCGCGCGCAGTATGAGAGCCAAGGGCATCCGTACTACGCGACCGCGCGCCTGTGGGACGACGGCGTGATCGACCCGGCCGACACCAGGCTCGTGCTCGGCCTCGGCCTCTCGGCGGCGTCGAATGCGCCGATCGAGCCCACCAAATTCGGCCTATTCAGGATGTGATGCGATGGACCGCTCAAAGCTCTACCGGCGTTTTCGCACGCTCCTGATCGCCAACCGCGGCGAGATCGCCTGCCGCGTCATCCGCACCGCCCGCGCCATGGGCCTGCGCACGGTCGCGGTCTATTCCGAGGCCGACCGCGACGCGATGCATGTCGCGCTCGCCGACGAGGCCGTGCTGCTCGGCCCCGCGCGGGCGCGTGACAGCTATCTCAATGTCGAGCGTCTGATCGAAGCCGCGCGAAAGACCGGGGCGGAGGCCGTGCATCCCGGCTACGGCTTCCTGTCGGAGAATGCCGAGTTTGCGCATGCCTGCCTCGACGCGGGGCTGGTCTTCGTGGGGCCGACCGCCGGGATGATGACGGCGATGGGCTCGAAGTCCGGCTCGAAAGCGCTGATGGAGAAGGCGGGCGTGCCGCTGGTGCCCGGCTATCACGGCGAGGCCCAGGACGAGGCGACGCTGGCGAAGGCCGCGAACCAGATCGGCTTCCCGATCCTGGTGAAAGCGTCCGCCGGCGGCGGTGGCCGCGGCATGCGGATCGTGCGCTCGGCGGCCGAGCTCGGGCCCGCGATCGTCAGCGCCAAGCGCGAGGCCAAGGCCGCGTTCGGCGACGACCGCATGCTGATCGAGAAATATGTCGACAATCCCCGCCATATCGAGGTGCAGATCATCGGCGACAGCCACGGCAATCTGCTCTCGCTGTTCGAGCGCGAATGCACGCTGCAGCGCCGGCACCAGAAGGTGATCGAGGAAGCGCCGTCGCCGACCCTCAATGCGGCGCAGCGCGAGACGGTCTGCGCCGCGGCGCGGAAGGCGGCGGGCGCGGTGAACTATGTCGGCGCCGGCACCATCGAGTTCGTCTCCGACGGCAAGGACGTGTTCTTCATCGAGATGAACACGCGTCTCCAGGTCGAGCATCCCGTGACCGAACTGATCACCGGAATCGACCTCGTCGAATGGCAGCTGCGCGTCGCCTTCGGCGAGGCGTTGCCGCTGCGGCAGGACGAGATCCGCCTCAACGGCCACGCGGTCGAGGCGCGCGTCTACGCCGAAAATCCGACCAAGAACTTCATGCCCTCGGTCGGAAAGATCTCGACCTGGCGGCTGCCCCCGGAGACCGGCGGCCTGCGCATCGACGCGGGCTATCGCGAGGGCGACAGCGTCTCGCCGTACTACGACGCGATGCTCGCAAAAATGATCGCCTGGGCACCGACCCGGGATGTCGCGATCGAGCGGCTGAACCGCGGACTGGAGGACTCCGACGTCCGCGGCATCGTCACCAACATCCCGTTCCTGTCGGCGCTGATCACGCATCAAAAAGTGCGGGCGAATGCGATCGACACCGGCTTCATCGAGCGCGAGCTGGCGGTGCTGACGCAGGCTACGCCGGCGCCCGGCGAGCTCGAGCTCTGCGCCGCGGTCGCCGCGATCGTGAACGACGAGCGGCAGGCCGCGCAGGCCGAGGCGAATTCGCCCTGGCAGACGTTCGGCTGGATGCCGGTCGGCCGGCGTCAGCGCAGCTTTGCCTTCCGCGTTGGCCACGGGCCTGAGCAGAAGATCACCCTCAACTACGGCAGCGGGCCGTCGACGCTTGTGATCGGCGACCGCGAGCTGGCATTCGCGATCGCGCCGCGCGATGGCGGCTTCGATCTGACGCTCGACGGCGTCAAATCCCAGGTCGCCGCCGTGATCGACGGCCATGAACTCTATTTGCGCACGCGCCACGGCCGCTTCGACCTGCATTGGGTCGATCCGTTCGGCGGCGAGACCGAGGAGCAGGCCGGCGCGGACAAGATCGCGGCACCCTTGCCGGGCACGGTCGTCGCCGTGCTGGCCGAGGAGGGCGCAACGCTGGAGAAGGGCGCGCCGATCCTCACCCTCGAAGTGATGAAGATGGAGCAGACGCTGCGGGCGCCCTATGCCGGCGTGCTGACGTCGATCAAGTGCAAGGTCGGCGACATCGTGCAGGAGGGCGTCGAGCTCGCCGTGGTCGAGCCTTCGGGAGAATGAGATGAGCGAGCCCGTCCGCATCATCGAGATGGGGCCGCGCGACGGCCTCCAGAACGAGAAGAGTCCCGTCAGCGTCGAGGCCCGCATCGCCTTCGTCGAGGCGCTGGTCTCAGCCGGCCTCGATACGGTCGAGGTCGGCGCTTTCGTGTCGCCCAAGGCGATCCCGCAAATGGCAAGCTCCGATGCCGTGCTGCGCGGCGTGAGCCATATAACGGGTGCCGAATTCCACGTGCTGGTGCCGAACGAGAAGGGCTATGACGCCGCCCGCGCCGCGGGCGCGAAGGTGGTCTCGGTGTTCGCGGCAGCCTCCGAAGGCTTTTCGCGGGCCAACATCAACTGCACGGTCGCGGAGTCGATCGAACGGTTCAAGCCGGTGCTGGCGCGCGCCAAGACCGACGGCATCAAGGTGCGCGGCTACATTTCCTGCGTGCTGGGCTGTCCGTTCGACGGCGAGATCAAGCCGAAGGCGGTGGCCGATCTTGCTAGCACGCTGTGGGACCTCGGCTGCTACGAGATCTCGCTCGGCGACACCATCGGCGTCGGCACCCCGGCCAAGGCGAAGGAAATGCTGCGCGCCGTCAGCGCCGACATCCCCGCCGCCAATCTCGCGATGCACTTTCATGACACCTACGGCCAGGCGCTCGCCAACCTCTATGCCGGGCTGGAGCAGGGCGTCCGCGTCATCGATGCCGCCGCCGGCGGCCTCGGCGGCTGCCCCTACGCCCCCGGCGCGACCGGCAATGTCGCGACCGAGGATGTCGTCTACATGCTCGAAGGCATGGGCATCAGCACCGGCGTCGACATGGAGAAGCTGTTGGCGGCGACGAACGAGATGAGCGGCGTGCTGGGCAAGCCGCCCGTGAGCCGCGTGGCGTCCGCGCTGAATGCGAAGAAGAAGCGAACTACGTCCTAATTTTCGTAGGGTGGGCAAAGGCGCATAGCGCCGTGCCCACCATCTCTCCGCGATCGAATTTGGAAATGGTGGGCACGCTTTCGCTTCACCCACCCTACGAGACAACGAAACGCGCGGTCAGGCCGCCTTCAGCCCAACATCCGGCAGACGCGGCCGGCTCTTGAGCGCCTTCACCATCATGGCCTCGACCTCGGCCTTTTCCTGCGGCAGCAGGGCGAGGCGGGGCGGACGGGTCAGCACCGTGCCGCGGCCCATGATGTGCTCGCACAGCTTGATGCACTGGACGAGGTCCGGGCGCGCATCGAGATGCAAGAGCGGCATGAACCATTCGTAGAGTGGCATCGCCTCGGCATAGCGTCCCGCCTTGGCCAGGCGAAACAGTGTCTCGCCCTCGCGCGGGAAGGCGTTCGACATGCCGGAGACCCAGCCCACGGCGCCCATGGCGACGCTCTCGACGATGACGTCGTCGAGGCCTGCGAACAGCACGAAGCGGTCGCCGACCATGTTCCTTGTGTCGATGAAGCGGCGCGTGTCGCCGGAGGAATCCTTGAAGCAGACGACCGTCTCGACGTCGGCGAGCGAGGCGAGGATGTCGGGGGTGACGTCGTTCTTGTAGATCGGCGGGTTGTTGTAGAGCATCACGGGAAGGTCCGTCGCGGTGGCGACGGCGCGGAAATGCGCGGCGGTCTCGTGCGGCTTCGACGAATAGATCAGGGCCGGCATCACCATGACGCCGTCGATGCCGACGCGCGCGGCTTCCTTCGCCGTCTCGACCGCGAAGGCCGTGGTGAACTCGGCGATGCCGCACAGCACGGGCACGCGCCCGGCCGCGACGGATTTCGCCGTCTCCATGATCGCGACCTTCTCCTTGCGATCCAGCGACGTGTTCTCGCCGACGGAGCCGCAGACGATCAGACCGGAGACGCCGTCGCGGATCAGTCCGTCCATCACCTTCGCGGTCGCGTCGATGTCGAGCGAGAGATCGTCGTGGAATTGCGTGGTGACGGCCGGGAAGACGCCTTCCCAGGAAACGCGGCGGCTCATGGTCTTACTCCAAGTAAATTTCGCCGGCGGGGGGCTGGGGCCGCCGGCTGTGGTGAAGAGGATGGCGGGCGGGATCAGAGCGTAGCGCCGACCTTGCGCAATTCGGCGAGGACCGGAGCCTTGGGCAGCCAGATATTGTCGAACTCGGCAATGACTGCCTCGGTGTCGCCGGCCGGCACCTGGCGGATCGGGATCGGCGCGCTCTTGAAGTTCTCGATCAGTGCGGGCTCATTGCCGGCGAGCTCGTCGATCTGCGCGTCCAGCGTCGACTTGACCGTCTTGGCGATCAGCTCGCGGTCGGCTGCGGGGAGCGACTGCCAGACCCGGCCCGAGACCACTGCGGCCATCGGCATGAAGACGGCGTTCATCTGGAGGATCACCTTCGAGACCTTGTCGAAGCGCTGGTTCCAGGAGAATTCGAGATCAGCCTCGAGGCCATCGACCTGGCCGTTGGCCATCGCGTCGAACACCTGCGGCGTCGGGATCGGTGTCGGCGCTGCGCCAAGCGAAGAATAGAAATCGCGATAGACCGGCGTCGGGTTGATGCGCAGCTTCATGCCCTTGATGTCGGCGAGCGAATTCAGGTCCCTGGAGGAGAACACGGCGCGCATGCCGGTGATGCCCCAGCCGAGCCCGATCGTGCCGGTCTCCTGCGGCAGCACGTCGAACAGCTTCACCGCCGCGGGATGCCGCACGAATTTCGCGACCGCCGGCGTCGAGCGGACGATGTAGGGCGCATTGATCGCGGCGATGTGCGGGACGCGCGAGCCGAGCTCGGCGGCCTGGATGAAGCCCATGTCGAGCGCGCCGGACTGCAATTGCTGCATCATCGCGGGCTCGTTGCCGAGCTGGCCGGAGTGGAACACGGTCAGCGTCAGCCGGCCGCTGGTGGCGGCCTTGAGGTCGTCGCCGAATTTGAGTGCGGCCTTGTTCCAGGAATGGCCGTTCGGCGTGATCAGGCCGAGGCGGAATTCCTTGGCCTGGGCGAGCGCCAGCGACGGCGCGAACACCGATGCGGCGGCGCTGGCGGCGAGAAGGCGGCGACGAGAAAGCGGCATGGTCGGGCTCCTTTTGGACGGGCCTATTTGACGAGGATCAGCGAGAGCGAAGGGAAGAGCGAGAGCAGCACCAGCAGGACGCAGGAGATGACGAAGAAGGGCAGCGTCACCATGAACATCTTGCCGGGCTTGGCGCCGGTGACAGCGGCCGCAACGAAGAAGCAGAGCCCGACCGGCGGTGACAACAGGCCGAGCACCAGGTTGATCACCACGACGACGCCGAAATGCCGGGGGTCGATGTGATAGACGTCGGTTGCGACCGGCAGCAGGATCGGCACCGTCATGATCAGGCCGGGAATGCCGTCGATGACAGTGCCGATCACCAGCAGGATGACGTTGCAGATCAGCATGAAGCTGATCGGGTCCTTGGCCGCCGACTGGATCCAGCCGGCGGTCTCCTGCGGAACCTTGCCGAAGATCAGGACCCAGGAGAACACCGCGGCGGCGGCGACGAGGAACAGCACGATGGCCGAATAGATAGCACTGCGCAGCATCATCTGCGGCAACTGGGAGAACTCGAACTCTTTGGTCCAGTATTTCCCGACCAGGGCAGCGGCCACGGCGCCGACCGCGGCGGATTCCGTTGCGTTGGCGAGGCCGCCGAGGATGGTGCCGACGATGACGATCGGGATCAGCAGGGTGGGCGACGTCCGCAGGATCGTCATGACGCGCTGGCGCGGCGTCTGATAGTCGGCGCGGGGATAATTGTAGATGTATCCCATCAGCGCGATGACGAGGCAGAACATCACGGTCAGGATGACGCCCGGCACGATTCCGGCGATCAGCATGTCGCTGACCGAGACCTGCGCGAGCACGCTGTAGACCACGAACATGACCGAGGGCGGGATGATCGGCCCGAGCATGCCGCCATAGGCGGTGAGGCCCGCCGCAAAGGTCTTGTCGTAGCCCTTCTTCTCCATCTCCGGCACCATGATCTGGGCCATGATCGCGACCTGCGCGGTCGCAGATCCCAGGATCGAGGAGATGAACATGTTGGCGAGGATGTTGACGTAGGCGAGCCCGCCCTTCAGCGAGCCGACGAAGGCCATCGCCATGTCGACGATGCGGCGGGTGATGCCGCCGCCGTTCATGATCTCACCGATCAGGATGAAGAGCGGAATGGCAATCAGGCCGTAACTGTCGACGCCGCCGAACAGCTGGAGCGGATAGGACTGGAACAGCACCGGATTGCCGGATGCGGCGATATAGACGAGGCCGGCGAGGCACAGGCAGAGCCCGATCGGCACGCCGACCAGCATGATCGCGACGAAGGCGGCAGACGTGATCATCAGTTGACCCCGTCGAGCTCGGAGAGCTGGAAGCCCCTCAGCGGCGTGCGCGGGACCAGCTCGAGATCTTCAAGTAGATTGGCGAGGCCGTGAATGGTCATCGACACCGCGAAGATCGGCAGCGTCAAATAGAGCACCCAGGTCGGCCAGTTCAGCGTCTGGGTGTGCTCGGTGTAGAGGAAGTTGAAGGTTTCGGCCGCGAGCTTGCGCCCGTCGAAGCCGGCGCGTGCGAGCCCGATCGGGTCCATCCAGAGCACGCAGGTGACGATCAGGGCGATGCCGAACACGACGACGAGACCTGTCGAGATCACTTTGGCGATCTTCTGGTGCTGCGGCGAGAGACGCTCCGTCAGCATCGTGACGGCGAAGTCCAGCCGCAACCGCGTCATGGCGGAGGCGCCGATGAAGGTCAGCCAGACCACGCAATAGACCGCGGATTCATCGATCCAGTAGATCGGGAAATGCGAGTAGCGGGTGACGACGTTCACCAGGATCAGTGCGGTGAGCAGGTACATCAGGCCCATCAGCGCCAGACGCTCGAAGGCCAGCAGCGCGCTCGACGCCCTGATCACAATCCGCCGGGCGCTGAGCGCGCCCGTATCCGGCATCGTCCCTTCGATCATCAAAGGCCCCAATCCCCCGTCAGAATTCTCGTGCCAAGGCAAAATGTATAATTTATACATTTTGGGTGTCAAACGGAGATTGCGGTCATTTCGGCGGCAGGACGCGCTTTTGCTGGGCACCTGGTTTTGTGGGGGGCTGGCTTTTGCTGGCGCCCTCAACATGCAAGAGAGGGACCGCTTTCTGCCGGACGAGTCGCGAAGAAAGACGGAAGGTCAGATGAAACAGCCTCTGAAGCATCGCACCCTGTCGGCTGCGATCGTCGACCAGCTCCGGCAGGCGATCCTCGACGGCACCTATCCGGCGGGATCGCAATTGCGCCAGGATGCGCTTGGCGATGCCTACGGCGTCAGCCGCATTCCGGTGCGCGAGGCGCTGTTCCAGCTCGAGGCCGAAGGGCTGGTGCGCATTGTTCCGCAGAAGGGCGCCATCGTCTCGGAGCTGTCACTGGACGAGATCAACGACGTGTTCGACCTCCGCCGCATCCTGGAGCCGCGCTTGCTGGCGCAGTCGGCGCCGCGCTTCACCGCGGAGGATTTCGCGGGGCTCGACGACATCCACAAGAGTTTCGAGAAGGCGATCAAGGCGCGCAACGTCAGCGAATGGGGCCAGCTCAACGCCGACTTCCACATGGCGCTCTACGTCCACGCCCCGCAGCCGCGCACGCGCGCGATCGTGCTGTCGCTGCTCCAGACCAGCGACCGCTACACGCGCCTGCAGCTCTCCAACACCAAGGCGATGGGGACGGCCGAGAAAGAGCACGCCCACCTGATCGCGCTCTGCCGCGCGCAGAAGGTCGATGAGGCCTGCCGGTTTTTGGAGCGGCACATCGAGGCCGTGCGCAAGGATCTGTTGCAGGTCGTGGCCGGCAGCACGATCGCGCCGAAATCACGGCGGAAGGAGAAATCGTAGGGTGGGCAAAGGCGCATAGCGCCGTGCCCACCGTCTAGGCGTCGTACATTCTGGTGGGCACGCTACGCTTTGCCCACCCTACGGAAGTTGCGATTGCCGCTACCTGCTCCCGTCCGGCCCCATCACGAGATCCGGCAGCGCGGTCGATATCCCCGGCACGAAGCACAGCAGCAGCACGGCGAGCATCATCAGCAGCACGAAGGGGAGGGTGCCCCAGATCACCTCGCTGAGGGGAATATCGGGCGCGACGTTGCGGATGACGAAGATGTTCAATCCCACAGGTGGGTGGATCAGCCCCATCTCCATCACGATGGTCATGACCACGCCGAACCAGATGATGTCGAAGTTCGCGGCGCGTAAGGGCGGCAGGATGATCGGCGCGGTCATCAGGATGATCGAGACCGGCGGCAGGAAGAAGCCGAGCACGACGACCATGACGAGGATCGCGAACAACAGGCCCCAGCGCGGCAGGTGCATCGCGACAACGGATTCGGCGACCGATTGCGAGATGTGCAGATAGCTCATCACGTAGGAATAGAGCAGCGACATGCCGATGATCATCATCAGCATGGTCGATTCCCGGATCGTCGACTTCATGATCGGCGCAAGGTCGCTCGGCCGCCACACGCTGTAGATCGCGGCGATCAGCCCCAGCGCGAGGAGGCCGCCGAGGCCGGCGGTCTCCGACGGCGTGGCATAGCCGCCATAGAGCGCGATCATGACGCCGGTGAGCAGAAGCACGAACGGGATCACACGCGGCAGCACGCTGAAACGCTCGGCCAGCGTGTACTCGTCGCGGGCGAGAATTGCGGCTTCCGGTCCGCCTTTCCTGTAGATGGCCTCAGCGGCTGCATATTCCCGGCGGAAGCGGATCACGGCATAGGTGCCGAACAGGGACACCAGCAGCAGGCCCGGCCCGATGCCGGCGAGGAAGAGACGCCCGAGTGACTTTTCCGCCGCGACCGCGAACAGGATCATGGTGATCGAGGGCGGCAGCAGGATGCCGAGCGTGCCGCCGGCGGCGATGATGCCCGCGGCAAAGCCGCCGGAATAGCCGCGCTTGCGCATCTCGGGGATGCCGGCCGAGCCGATTGCCGAGCAGGTCGCTGGGCTCGAGCCCGCCATCGCCGCGAATAGCGCGCAGGCGAACACGTTGGCGACGCCGAGCCCGCCGGGGACGCGATGCAGCCAGGCATGCAGGGCCAAATAGAGATCCTGGCCGGCACGCGACTTGCCGATCGCCGCGCCCTTCAGGATGAAGAGCGGGATCGACAGCAGCGTGATCGAGGCCATTTCCTCGTAGACGTTCTGCGTCACCGTATCGAGGGAGGCCGACGGCATGTAGATGCCCATGAACACGACCGCGACCGCGCCAAGTGCGAAGGCGATCGGCATGCCCGAGAACATCACGACCAGCGTCGCAATCGCGTAAGCTAGGCCAATACCGAAAACGCTCATGGACGCCTGGCTCCTGCGAAAGGCAGCGCAAGCTGCACGAGAATTTGGACGCAGAGCAGGCTCATGCCGAGCGCCATCAGCGAATAGGGAATGGCGAGTGGCGGCGACCACATCGAGTTCGAGACCTGGCCGTCGACATAGGCCTCATGGGCCAGCGTCCAGGATTTCCATGTGAAGAAGGCGCAGAACATGAATGTCGCGGCATCGACCAGCCAGAGCCTGATCCGGTTCGCCAGCGGCGAGAGCAGGCCGACGAAAGCCTCGATGCCGATATGACCGCGGTTCTGCTGCACATAGGCGGCCGTCATGAAGGTCGCGCCGACCAGCAGGAACACGGCGGCCTCGTCCTGCCAGTAATTGGCGGCCTTGAACAAGGCGCGGCTCAGCACGCTGTAGCTCAGGATGGCGCAGGCCGCGACCAGCGCGATCGCCGCGAACACGACGATGATGCTGTTGAGGATGGCGAGACCGCGATCGATCGCCGCCGCAAGGCCGGTCCTTGCGGCAGCGTTGGCCTGGTCGTCACGATCCGGAAGCGGACCGTGGCTCATGCCGCGACGTCGGTGGCGAGCTTGAGCAGGTTCGCGGCGGTCGCGGTCTTGGCGCCGTAATCCTTCCACGCGGTGTCGCGGGCGATGTCGCGCCACTTTCCGACGGTCGCGGCATCGAGCACCGAGACCTTGGCGCCGGCCTTCTCGTATACCTTTGCGACCTCGACGTCGTCGTCCTGCGCGCCCTTGCGGCCGAAGACTTCGAGCTCGGCGCCAACTGCGAGCAGCACGTCCTGCTGGTTCTTCGGTAGCTTGTCGAAGATCGCCTTCGACATCATCAAGGGCTCGAGCATGAACCAGTAGGAAGCGCCCGCGCCCGAGGTCAGCGACTTCGCGACCTCTTCGAGCCGGAACGAGATCAGGCTGGTGGAGGAGGTGAGAGCGGCGTCGCAGGCGCCGGTCTGCATCGCCGCGTAGATTTCGTTCGAAGGCACCGACAGCACCGAGGCGCCGGCGGTCTGGAGCACCATGTCCATCTCGCGCGAGCCGCCGCGCACCTTCATGCCTTTGGCGTCTTCAGGCGCGACGATAGGCTTGGAGCGGCTGGCGAGGCCGCCGGCCTGCCATACCCAGGTGAGCAGGATGATGCCCTTGTCGGCGAGGAAGTCGGAGAGCGCCTTGCCGACCGGCTCCTTCTTCCAGCGCATGCCCTGGTCGTAGGTGGTGACGAGGCCCGGCATCAGGCCGATATTGGTCTCCGGCAATTCGCCGCCGGCGTAAGGCATCGGATAGAGCGAGATATCGAGCGCGCCCTTGCGCATCGCGGAGAACTGCGCGTTGGTCTTGATCAGCGAGGAGTTCGGATAGATCTCAGCGGCAATGTCGCCATTGCTGCGCTTGGCGACTTCGGCGGCGAACATGCGGCAGAGCCGGTCGCGGAAATCGCCCTTGTCGATGGTGCCGCCCGGGAATTGGTGCGAGATCTTCAGCGTGGTCGCGGCATGCGCGGTGCCAGTGCCGAAGCGGAGAATGGCGGGTGCCGCGACGGCGGTCGCGAGCAGGTGGCGGCGCGTGAGCATGGTGTGATTCCCTTGGACGGTTCTTGTTTGGTGTGATTTGGGTCAGGCCTTGTGAGACCGGTGCCTGGGCCCATCCTAGCCGGTCTTTCGCCCGATGTTCTCTCATCTGATAGTTCGAGACCGAATGCCGCGGCAAGTGTCGGCCGTGCTGCGCTGCACACTTCTGGTCCTCCTAGGCCAGGCGGAACGAGGGACGGCGGCGGCGCGCAGAAATTTATCAGCGACCGCGTAACAACGCCGCGTGGCAATCCGTCGAGATTGAATAGCGGCGTCCGTCGCTGACAAACACCATCTCGAAGGGAAGACCAATCATGACCATTCGCACCCGCATCGCGCTCGGCGTCTCGGTTGCCGCTCTCTCGCTTGGCCTCGCACTGTCGCCGGCCGCCTTTGCCCAAGACAAGATGGGCGACAAGATGGGCAAGGAGGACGGCATGATGAAGAAGGACACCATGTCCAAGGACGGCATGAAGAAGGATGCCATGACCAAGGACGACGGCATGAAGAAGGATCACATGTCGAAGGACGGGATGAAGAAAGACGACGGGATGATGAAGAAGAACTGATCTTCCATCGTCGCGGGAGGCGTTTGCGCAAGGCAGACGCGCGCTCTCGAAAGTCCGGAGCGGTCCCGTGGACCGCCCCGGAGCGATGTCTCAGCGCAAGTTCAACTGAATGTGACTTGTGAACGTTACTTGCGCTTGGCCTTGCGGGCGGCGTAACGGGCGTCGCGCTTGGCCTTCTGTTCGGCCTCGAGCGCAGCCGCTTGGGCGGCCGCTTCCTCGGCCTCACGCGCAAGTCGCGCAGCTTCCGCGGCCTTGGCTTCTTCCTCAAGGCGCTTCTGCTCGGCCTTTTCCGCCTCGCGCGCAGCCTTTGCCTCGGCGCGCTTGGCCGCGAGCGCCTCACGCTCGGCACGCTTCGCCGCAACCGACGGATCATCCGGTCCCGGTTGGGATTTGAATTTGTTCAAAAGATTTTTGCGGGCGTCCTGCGCCGCCTTTTGCCGGTCTGCGAAACCTGGTTCCCTGAATCCACTCATCGACGAGCCTTGTCTTCCTCGCTTTCGACCCTACATCACTGCGTGTTGGTACGTCGGCTGGGCATAGCAGGCGCCACGCGACGCAGATGCGTGTACATCGCCGCGCGTCGCAACGCCACCCAAATCGCAGCCGACCAGGTAGACGAAAATCGCCTCCCGACGATCCTCGTAGCCCGGAAAAACTGCCGAATTGTGATGTCCCTCATAAGGGAGCACGCGGAGCGGCGCCTAGCGTCCGCGCCAACGAGACGGAGCACGGGCATGATGATCTTCCGATTGAGCCTGAAGGCGCTCGCAATCACCGTCGCTGTCGCCGCCTTGGCCGGCGCCGCGTTCCTGCTCGCCCGTCCGCAGCCGATCGAAAGTGCCGTCCTGGGCGCCGACTGGGAGTGCAGCCAGACCGCGTTCGTGCTCACGACTTGCGCACCACGCGTCCGTGAGGCGATCCCCGCGGTCGAAACCTCGCGCAAGGATGCGATCCGGGCGACCCGAGGCTGAACCGGAACTTGCGATGTGACGCGTCGCCGCAGAGGTGTTAAAGCCGGCTCGCCTCCGTGATCATCCCGTCATGACCAAGCCCGAGTCTGAGCCCAATCCCGAACCCAAGCCTGAACTGGGTGAGGGGCCCAAATCCCCGCCAAGACCTCAATCCGGTGACAACCGCCGCGGCGCGGTCGCCGGCCTGATCATCGCGATCGTGATCCTCGGCGTCGGCTGGTGGCTGGCCCGCGATCTCACCGCCGCCAGCAAGATGCAGGACTGCCTGATGTCGGGGCGAAGCAATTGCAACGTGATCGAGCCGGCCCGCTAGAAGTCCTCCAACGCTGTCCTCTGCAGCTCTTTGGGCCGAAAAATCGCCGTGATCTTAATCATTTGTAACGGGACTTCGCCGATCAGGCAGGTCAGTTATGTCAGCCGGCATCAGCCCAGCGCGCAGCGAATCGTCTATCGCGCTGGGACCACGGCAATCGAAAGAGTAGGGGGGCAAGCACGCATGAGTGCGTCCAGCAGCAAGAAGATCATCATTCCCTTGGTTTCGGCCATGTCGTTGCTCGCGCTCTCGGCGCAGGCGCAGGAAGCCAGGCCACCGAGGGACGCCGGCCAATTTCCGGCAGCGCCAGCTCCGGGCTTACCGTCCCAGAACAACCAGAACATGCGCAAGGGCCCGCCGCCGCAGCAGGCGGCCCGGCCTGCGCCGCAGCCCGGCGGCCAGCCCCATGCGGGCCCCGGGGCCGGTCCGCACAATGCGGGCGGCCCGCCGCCCGGACGTAACTACGCCAGGGGGCCCGCACCGGCGCGCGACTGGGGCGGACACGCCTATCGCGGCCACGTCGCCTGGGATGGCGGGCGCTGGCGCCACGAGGTCCACAACGGCCGCTCCGGCTGGTGGTGGGATGTCGGCGGCGTCTGGTACTATTATCCGCAGCGGATGGCCGGTCCGCCCGGCTATATCTCCGAGGAATATTACGACGACGTGCCGGTGGCTTACGCCCCGCCGCCGGTTGCCTACGAACCGCCGCCTCCGCCGCCGCCGGCCGATCCCGGCGCGAGCGCGCTTGGCGGCGCCATCGTCGGCGGCGTGCTCGGCGGTCTGCTCTCGGGCAACGCGACGGGCGCGGCCGCGGGCGCCGTGATCGGCGGCGCCACCGGCGCGATCGCCGGTGCTACGGCTGCCTCGCGTCCCGGCTACTACCTGGCCGAGGGCAATTGCTACTACCGCTATCCGAGCGGCCAGTATGTGCAGGCCGATCCTCGCGCGTGTTACTGAGGGTCCAGGCAGCTCTGAAATGAAGAGGCGGGCGAAAGCCCGCTTCTTTTTTGTCCGGGTTTGTCGTCTTGGCTTGGCGCCGCGGCGGAACGACTGATTGCCGCGCGCCTACGACACCAGCCAGGTCATGAACGCCATGAGGCCCCAGACCAGGCCCGCGATCCAGGCCAGCATCACGATGCCGATGGTCGCAAGAAAGGTGACGCCGAACGCGTCGGACCTTTTTCGCGGTGTGGGGACGTGAGCCTCAGCTGCTGCTTCTCGTGTCATGACCGCAAGACCACCCGTGCCTTCTCCCGTCTTTGGGAGCGCTGAGATGTTCTAGCCGAGACGCCGGGCGCAGGCTGTGACGCAATTCACATCCGTCCGAATGACGCCGAGTCTCACGGGTTCGTGCGGTATGGCGTCGCACGGTCGCCGTGGGGCGCGTTAAAACCGCGGGTGCAGTTTCATATGATGCACAATTTAAGCGTGTTGAAATCGCTCACGACAACGCTGATTATCCGCAATCATACGGACGAAATTGCCATGCACTTGTCCAGATCGGACGGCTAGAATCCGCCCATGTGTAACAAGTACGATCCACAGCACGAAGCCGAGGCGGCAATGAAGCGCGCCGCGGCATCAGAAGGCCCGGACCGGCAGAGACTCATCGAGCTCGCCATTGCCTGGCATCAGCTGGCACGCGACCGGCGCGACGATGAACCGACGGAATAGTCGGATCAAGCCGACGACTGCCGGCCGAATCCTTGAGCCTGCGATCCACCGCAAGCGACGTTACACGCCGCGATCGATTCCTGCCGGTTTCGACCCGTGCTCGTAATCCTGGATGCATGGTCGATCCGCCGAACGGCGATTCTGGTCGCTCCCGCCCGCCAGCGAACGAACGGCGAAGGCCAGCTGATGCTGGCTCGCCGCGACGTTCATAATGGAAGCTTGTGCCGCCTCGAGGTGTTTGGCTATCCCGCTGGAGTTCAAGTCCACGCCCGCATCGATCGCCAGAAACGACATTGCGCCGACGGCAATTCCGGACGCGACAGCCATTCTTGTCCATTCAGATGACGGCATCACAAAACCTTCGACACCTTTTCTGCATGCCGGATAGGTAGGATTCTCTCGCCGCCTGGACAGGTCCGCGCACGCTTTGTTGAAGTGCGCTGGATCTGCAAATCACGCCGCCACGGAGATCGCGGGCCGGGGTGATTTCTGGCTCTCGTCGGCTCGGCTCAGCCCGAACGAAGCCAATCCGCTCGGAGAGTGTTAAGACTGGCGATCCCAGCAGGACTCGAACCTGCAACCCGCGGAGTAGAAATCCGCTACTCTATCCAGTTGAGCTATGGGACCGTCGTGAGGCCGCTCTTGAGCCGGCCTCGGCTACCGTCTGCCGGTCTTCTATCACGCCAAATATGAAAAATCCGCACGTCCGCCAAGCCTGAACCGAACCGTTTTCCTCAATGGCGCGACAAAACGGAACGGTGGGGTGTCAGGGTGCCGGGTTGAGCGGCAGCGGACCGGACGATGGATCACATCGCCGGGAACGCTGAACAGCTTCCGGGACACGGCCGCCGGTCGACCGGCTAGATATTGCTGCGCCATCAGGACGGCGTGCGCGGCGGTATCTTGATCGGTCTCCTCTGGGCCTGCCTTGTCATGGCGAATGCGACGTTTTGCACCTCTGGTTCCATCGCCTTGAGTCCGTCACCTTTCCACGCATTTCATGCGACAAGCGGCGTTCGTCCGCGATTTCCGGGAGTCCATCCATGATCGGTCTTGTTCGCGCCGTCACAATCTGCGCCGCGCTGGCGCTCGGCCTTTCGGCTGCGCAAGCCGCCGACAAGGCTTTCAAACGCGACGATCTCGCCGATTCCGCGATCAAGCTCGAGGCGCAGATCAAGAGCGAGGCGGGACCGGTCGCCAAGACCAACGCGACGCTGCGCACGGATGCTGACGCCGCCTTCCGGCGCAATGATTACCGTGCCGGCCTGTCGGTGCTCGGCCAGATTGCGGCCACGACGCCTGACGATGCCGGCAACTGGCTGCGGCTTGCCAAGGTGATCTTCCAGATCTGGCCGAAGAACTCGACCGAGCAGACGTTCCTGCTGGAGCGCGCCTCGACCGCCGCCTACATCGCCTACCAGCGCGCCGGCAATCCGGGCGAGGAGGCCGACGCGCTCGCCGTGCTCGGCAAGTCGCTGGCTGAACGCAAGCTGTGGCGGCCGGCGCTGGACGCGCTGCGGCTGTCGCTCGACATGCGCGAGGTCGCCGACGTCCGCGGCCAATACGAGAAGATGCGCGACGAGCACGGCTTCCGCCTGCTCGACTATACCGTCGATTCGGATTCGGCCAGTCCGCGCGCCTGCTTCCAGTTCTCGGAGGAGCTCGCCAAGCGCACCGACTTTGCGCCGTTCCTCGCGCTCGCGGGCCAGGACAAGCCGGCGCTGTCGGCCGAAGGCAAGCAGCTCTGCGTCGACGGCCTGAAGCACGGTGAGCGCTACAACATCAACCTGCGCGCCGGCCTGCCGTCCACGGTGAAGGAGGGGCTGCCGAAATCGGCCGAGTTCAACGTCTATGTGCGCGACCGCAAGCCCTTCGTGCGCTTCACCAGCCGCGCCTATGTGCTGCCCAGGACCGGCCAGCGCGGCATTCCCGTGGTCAGCGTCAACACGCCCGCGGTCAACATCAACGTCTTCCGGATCGGCGACCGCAACCTGATCAACACGGTGGTCGACAGCGACTTCCAGAAGACGCTGTCCAAGTATCAGCTCAGCGATCTCGGCGACGAGCGCGGCGTGAAAGTCTGGACCGGCGAGCTCGCGACCGCGATGACGCTGAACCAGGACGTCACCACGGCATTCCCCGTTGACCAGGCACTGGGCGAGCTCCAGCCGGGCGTCTATGTCATGACCGCGGCGGCCAAGGGGCCGGGCTCGGACGACGAGTACCAGCTCGCCACGCAATGGTTCATCGTCTCCGATCTCGGTGTGTCGGCCTATTCCGGCAACGACGGCATCCACGTGTTCATCAACTCGCTGGCCTCGACCGATCCGGTCGGCAAAGCCGAGGTGCGACTGGTCGCGCGCAACAACGAGATCCTGGCCACCCGCAAGACCGACGATTCCGGTCATGTGCTGTTCGAGGCCGGCCTTGCGCGCGGCGAGGGCGGCCTGTCGCCGGCGATGCTGACGGTGACGGGCGAGAAGGCCGACTATGCCTTCTTGAGCCTGAAGACCTCGGCCTTCGACCTCAGTGACCGTGGCGTGGCGGGCCGCGTGGTGCCTGTTGGCGCCGATGCCTTCGTCTATGCCGAGCGCGGCGTCTACCGCTCCAGCGAGACCGTCTATCTCACCGCGCTCTTGCGCGACGGGCAGGGCAATGCCGTCACCGGCGGGCCGATGACCCTGGTGGTCGAGCGCCCTGACGGCGTCGAATACCGCCGCGCCGTACTGTCCGACCAGGGCGCCGGCGGCCGCACGCTGTCCGTGCCGCTCAACTCGGCTGTGCCGACCGGGACCTGGCGAGTGCGTGCCTTCACCGATCCGAAGGGCTCGTCGGTCGGCGAAACCACCTTCATGGTCGAGGACTATGTCCCCGACCGGATCGAATTCGACTTGTCTGCCAAGGACAAGCTGATCAAAGCTAACGCTCCAGTGGAGCTTAAGGCCGACGGTCATTTCCTCTACGGCGCACCCGCCGCGGGTCTCCAGCTCGAAGGCGACATGCTGATCGCGCCCGCTTCGGAACGTCCGGGCTTTGCCGGCTACCAGTTCGGCGTCGCCGACGAGGAGACCACCTCGAACGAGCGCACGCCGCTTGAGAACCTGCCCGAGGCCGACGCCAACGGCGTTGCCACCTTCCCGGTGACGCTGGACAAGCAGCCGGCCTCGACCCGCCCGCAGGAGGCGCAGATCTTCGTCCGCATGGTTGAGACCGGCGGCCGCGCCGTCGAGCGCAAGCTGGTGCTGCCGGTCGCGCCCGCGAGCGCCCTGATCGGCGTCAAGCCGCTGTTCGGCGACAAGAACGTGGCCGAAGGCGACAAGGCCGAGTTCGATGTCGTGTTCGTCTCGCCCGAGGGCAAGGCGTTGCCGCGTGACGGCCTGCGCTACGAGCTCCTGAAGATGGAGTCGCGCTACCAGTGGTATCGCCAGAACAATTACTGGGAGTATGAGCCGGTCAAGTCGACCTCGCGCGTCGCGGACGGCGACCTCACCATCGCCTCCGACAAGCCGTCGCGGGTCTCGCTCAGCCCGCGGCCCGGCCGCTACCGGCTCGACGTCAAGTCGAACGACGCTGACGGCCCGGTGACCTCGGTGCAGTTCGACGTCGGCTGGTATTCCGACGGCAGCGCCGATACGCCGGACCTGCTGGAGACCTCGATCGACAAGCCGCAATATGCCTCCGGCGACACCATGACGGTGTCCGTCAACGTGCGCAGCGCCGGCAAGCTCACCGTCAACGTGCTCGGCGACCGCCTGCTGACGACGCAGACGATCGACGTCAAGGAAGGCACCGCCCAGGTGAAGCTCCCGGTCGGCAAGGACTGGGGCACCGGCGCCTATGTGGTGGCGACGCTGCGCCGTCCGCTCGATGCCGCCGCCCAGCGCATGCCGGGCCGCGCCATCGGCCTGAAATGGTTCGGCATCGACAAGCAGACCCGCACGCTGAGTGTGAAGCTGACGCCGCCGGCGCTGATCCGGCCGAACGCGATGCTGAAGATCCCGGTCAGGCTCGACGGGCTCAATCCGGGCGAGGACGCCAAGATCGTCATCGCCGCGGTCGATGTCGGCATCCTCAACCTCACCAATTACAAGCCGCCGGCGCCCGACGATTACTATCTCGGCCAGCGCCGCCTTTCCGCGGAGATCCGCGATCTCTACGGGCAACTCATCGACGGCATGTCGGGCACGCGCGGCCAGATCAAGTCCGGCGGCGATGCCGGCGCGGCCGAGCTCCAGGGCTCGCCGCCCGCGCAAAAGCCGCTCGCGCTCTATTCCGGCATCGTCACGGTTGGCGCTGACGGCACCGCCGAGGTGAGCTTCGACATTCCGGAGTTCGCCGGCACCGCGCGCGTGATGGCGGTGGCGTGGACCGCGACCAAGCTCGGCCGCGCCAACACCGACGTCGTGATCCGCGATCCCGTCGTGCTGACCACGACCTTGCCGCGCTTTCTGCTCAATGGCGACCACGGCACGGTCAACCTCGAAATCGACAATGTCGAGGGCCAGGCCGGCGACTACGTCATCAACGTGAAGACCAGCGGCCCGGTGAAGATGACCGGCAATCCCGCGACCACGGTCAAGCTCGCCGCCAAGCAGCGCAACGCGTTCTCGCTTGCGCTCGATGCGACCGCGGCGGGACAGGCGACGCTCGACGTCGACATCAAGGGGCCGAACGGGCTTGCACTCGCACGCCACTATGCGTTCGACGTCAAGGCGGCGACGCAGGTGCTGGCGCGGCGTTCGATCCGGACGCTGGCGAAGGGCGAGAGCCTGACGCTGACCTCGGACATGTTCTCCGACCTCGTGCCGGGCACCGGCAGCGTCTCGGTCTCGGCGAGCCTGTCCACGGCGCTCGATGCGGCGACGATCCTGAAAGCGCTCGACCGCTATCCCTATGGCTGCTCGGAGCAGATCACGAGCCGCGCCATGCCGCTGCTCTATGTCAACGAGCTTGCGGCCGGCGCCCACCTCGCCATGGACACCGAGGTCGACCAGCGCATCCGCGACGCGATCGAGCGGCTCCTGGCGCGCCAGGGTTCGAACGGGTCGTTCGGCCTGTGGTCGGCCGGCGGCGACGATGCCTGGCTCGACGCCTACGTGACGGACTTCCTGACCCGGGCCCGCGAGAAGGGCTTTGCGGTGCCGGACGTGCTGTTCAAGAACGCGCTCGACCGCATCCGCAACTCCGTCGTCAACGGCAATGAGCCGGAGAAGGACGGCGGCCGCGATCTCGCCTACGGCCTCTACGTGCTTGCACGCAACGGCGCAGCTCCGATCGGCGATCTGCGCTATCTCGCCGACACCAAGCTGAGCAACCTCGCGACGCCGATCGCGAAGTCGCAGCTTGCGGCCGCGCTCGCGCTGGTCGGCGACCGCAACCGCGCGGAGCGGGTTTATGGTGCGGCGCTCGACAGCCTCGCGCCAAAACCCGTGCTGGAGTTCGGCCGCACCGATTACGGCTCGCAGCTTCGCGATGCGGCGGCGCTTGTCTCGCTTGCCAGCGAAGGCAACGCGCCGAGGGCGACGCTGACGCAGGCGGTGTCGCGAGTCGAGACCGCGCGCGGGCTGACGCCCTACACCTCCACGCAGGAGAACGCGTGGCTGGTGCTGGCGGCGCGGGCGCTCGCCAAGGAGAACCTGTCGATCGAGGTCGACGGCCAGCCGGTCAAGACCGCGCTCTATCGCAGCTACAAGGCGGACACGCTGAGCGGCAAGCCGCTGAAGATCACCAACACCGGCGATGCGCCGGTGCAGGCGGTGGTCTCGGTG
The DNA here is from genome assembly GCF_042257955.1 of Bradyrhizobium sp. B025. Classification (NCBI taxonomy): domain Bacteria; kingdom Pseudomonadati; phylum Pseudomonadota; class Alphaproteobacteria; order Hyphomicrobiales; family Nitrobacteraceae; genus Bradyrhizobium; species Bradyrhizobium sp. B025. The sequence goes on from NZ_CP170150.1 coordinate 4,227,917, forward strand.
TCGGGCTCGCCGGTGACGCCGGAGCCGGCGGCCTCCAACGGCTTCAAGATCGAGCGCAATTACTTCACGCTCGACGGCAAGCCCGCCGACATCAGCAAGGTCAAGCAGAACCAGCGCTTTGCGGTGGTGCTGAAGATCACCGAGGCCAAGCCGGAGTACGGCCACATCATGGTGTCCGACTATCTGCCGGCGGGCCTGGAGATCGACAATCCGAAGCTGGTGTCGTCCGGTGACAGCGGTACGCTGGACTGGATCGAGGACGGCGAGGAGCCGGAGGATACCGAGTTCCGCGACGACCGCTTCACGGCGGCTGTTGACCGGGCCTCCGACTCCAAGTCGGTCTTCACCGTCGCCTATGTTGTCCGCGCCGTTTCGCCGGGTAAATACGTATTGCCGCAGGCTTATGTCGAGGACATGTACAACCCCTCGCGCTACGGGCGGACGGGCACGGGGAATGTCGAGGTACGGGCGGCGAAGTGAGTGGAGCGCAGGTGAGCGAAGCCAACCAAGTGTCTCGTCATTCCGGGATGGTCCGAAGGACCAGACCCGGAATCGCGAGATTCCGGGTTCGGCTCTTCGAGCCGCCCCGGAATGACGGAGAAGGAGGGCGCACCACCATGCGCATCCTTTCCGTCCTCGCCCTCACACTCATCCTCGCCATCACCGCCTTCGTCGGCTGGGTCTACTCCCTCGGCCCGCTCCCGCTCGACGAAGCGCGCCAGGTCTCCACCACCATCGTCGATCGCAACGGCAAGCTGCTGCGGGCCTACGCCATGGCGGACGGCCGCTGGCGGCTTCCGGTCGACGCCAGGACGAACGTCGATCCGATCTATCTCAAGCTGCTGCTCGCTTATGAGGACCAGCGCTTCTATGCCCATGACGGCATCGATCCGCTGGCGCTGGGCCGCGCCGCGTTGCAGCTCGGAACGCGCGGCCAGATCGTGTCCGGCGGCTCGACCATCACCATGCAGCTGGCACGGCTGATGGAGCCGCGGCGGCAGCGCTCGCTCTATGCGAAGCTGCGGCAGATGGTCCGCGCGATCGAGATCGAGCGGACCCTCAGCAAGAGCGAAATCCTCGACCTCTATCTCGCGCTCGCGCCGTATGGCGGCAATCTCGAAGGTATCCGCGCCGCCTCGATCGCCTATCTCGGCAAGGAGCCGAAGCGGCTCTCGCTGGCTGAAGCCGCATTGCTGGTGGCGCTGCCGCAATCGCCGGAGACGCGCCGGCTCGACCGCTATCCCGATGCGGCGCTCAAGGCCCGCGACCGCGTGCTCGACCGCATGGTCGAGGAGCACGTGGTCAGCCTCGATGACGCAAAGCAGGCCAAGGCCGTGCCGGTGCCGAAGCTGCGCAAGCCGATGCCGGTCCTGGCGCCGCATGCGTCCGACACCGCGCTTGCGACGGTCAAGGATACGCCCGTCATCAAGCTGACGCTGGACGCCAATCTCCAGAAGGTGCTGGAGCCGCTGGCCCGCGACCGCGCGGTTGCGCTCGGTGCGAACATCTCGGTCGGCATCATCGTGGTCGACAACGAGAGCGGCGACGTGCTCGCGCGCGTCGGCTCGGCTGATTATTTCGACGAGAGCCGGGCAGGGCAGGTCGACATGACGCGCGCCATCCGCTCGCCAGGTTCGACGCTCAAGCCCTTCATCTACGGCCTCGCCTTCGAGGACGGCTTCGTCCATCCCGACAGCCTGATCGACGACCGGCCTGTCCGCTTCGGCTCTTACGCGCCGGAAAATTTCGACATGACGTTCCAGGGCACCGTGCCGGTGAAGAAGGCGCTGCAATTGTCGCTGAATGTGCCGGCGATCGTGCTGCTCGACCGCGTCGGCGCGAGCCGGCTGGCGTCGCGGCTGCGGCAGGCCGGCGGCAATCTCATCCTGCCCAAGGACGAAGCGCCAGGGCTTGCCATGGGGCTCGGCGGCGTCGGCGTGACGCTTCAGGACCTTGCGCAGCTCTATGCCGGGTTTGCCCGCCTTGGAACCACCAAGCCGCTGCGCGAGGTCGTGGCTGCCAAAGACGACCGCGAGCCGCTGCGGCTGCTCGATCAGGTCGCGGCCTGGCAGGTCGGCAACGTGCTGCTGGGTACGCCACCGCCGGAAAACGCCGCCCACAACCGGATCGCCTTCAAGACCGGCACATCCTACGGCTATCGCGACGCTTGGTCGGTCGGCTTCGATGGCCGCATGACCATCGGCGTCTGGGTCGGTCGGCCCGATGGAGCGCCGGTTCCCGGCCTGATCGGCCGTGTCGCCGCCGCGCCCATCCTGTTCGACGCCTTCGCCCGGACCGGTAAGACGCTGGCCCCGATGCCGAAGCCGCCCAAGGGAACCCTGGTCGCCAGCAACGCCAAGCTGCCGCTGCCCTTGAAACGGTTCCGCCCGGTCGGGGAACTGGTGCGGACCGGCAGCGAGCAGGCGCTGCACATCCAGTTCCCGCTGAACGGCTCGCGGATCGACGTCGATCGGTCGGGTGGCTCCGAGGCCGCAGCCATGCCGGTTAAGGTCGCCGGCGGCGTTCTGCCCATGACCGTCATGGTTAATGGCACTGCGCTCGGCGAGATCGACGGGCGCCGCCAGCGCCTGATTGATCCGCCCGGTCCGGGCTTTGCGCGGCTCACTGTGATCGATGCCACTGGCGCCGCGGACACAGTTGTCATTCGAATTCAATGACCCGGCCTTAAGCGGTTGTCGGAATGACGGTTTCAGCGTAAGCGGAACCAATGGCCGAGACCTACCCAAGCCCCCGTTTTGGAGCCCCCCGCGAGCCGAAATCGCCCGTCAATCCGGGTAGCCGGCTGGTGTCGATGCTCGATGTCGTCACGGCTAGCCACGCCCGCGCGGTGGCCTTTCTGGTGCTGTGCGCGCTGCTGCTGTTCCTGCCGGGCTTCTTCACAATCCCGCCTGTCGACCGCGACGAGGCGCGCTTTGCGCAGGCCACCAAGCAGATGGTCGAGAGCGGCGACTATGTCGACATCCGCTTCCAGGAGGACGTCCGCTACAAGAAGCCGGTCGGCATCTACTGGCTGCAATCCGCGGCGGTTGAAACCGCCGCGGCGCTCAAGCTGCCGAAGGCCGAGTTGCGGATCTGGGTCTACCGGCTGCCGTCGCTGCTAGGGGCGATCGGCGCCGTGCTCATGACCTATTGGGCTGCGCTCGGCTTCGTCACGCGGCGCGGTGCGGTGCTCGCAGCGCTCTTGATGTGCGCCTCGGTGCTGCTCGGCGTCGAGGCGCGGCTCGCCAAGACCGATGCGATGCTGCTGTTCTGCGTCACCGCCGCGATGGGCGCGATGGCGCGGGCCTATCTGTCCTGGCAGCGCGCCGAGGACGAGACACATCCGCCCTGGAGCTGGCCCGCGATCTTCTGGACCGCGCTCGCCGTCGGGATCCTGATCAAGGGGCCGCTGATCCTGATGTTCGCCGGCCTGACCATCGTCGCACTGGCGATCCAGGACCGCGATGCCTCCTGGCTGTGGAAGCTGCGCCCGCTCTGGGGCTTGATGTGGATGCTGGTGCTGGTGCTGCCCTGGTTCGTCGCGATCTTCTGGCGCGCGGGCGATGCCTTCTTCGCGGACTCCGTCGGCGGCGACATGCTGAGCAAGATCGGCGCGCAGGAATCCCATGGCGCGCCGCCCGGACTGTACCTCGCGCTGTTCTGGATCACCTTCTGGCCGGGCGCACCGCTCGCGGCGATGGCGGCGCCTGCGGTGTGGCGGGCGCGGCGTGAGCCCGGTGCGCAATTTTTGCTGGCCTGGCTGGTCCCGTCCTGGATCGTGTTCGAGGCGGTGCTGACCAAGCTGCCGCATTACGTGCTGCCGCTGTACCCGGCGATCGCGATCCTGACCGTGGGCGCGCTGGAGCGGCGCGTGCTGTCGCGCTCCTGGCTGATGCGCGGCTCGGCCTGGTGGTTCGCGATCCCCGCGGCCGCCTCGATCATCGCGGTGGTCGGCGCCGTGATGCTGACGCGGCAGCCGGCTTTCGTGGCCTGGCCGTTCATCGCGGCGTCGCTGATCTTCGGCCTGTTCGCCTGGTGGCTGTTCGACACCAACCACGCCGAGCGCTCGGTGCTGAACGCGCTGGTCGCAGCCTTGATGCTTGCGGTCGTGGTCTACGGCATCGTGCTGCCGTCGCTGACGCCGGTGTTTCCGAGCATCGAGGTCGCGCGTGCTCTGCGCAACGTCACCTGCGTCGGACCGAAGGCGGCCGCCGCCGGCTATCACGAGCCGAGCCTCGTGTTCCTGACGGGCACCCAGACGCTGCTCACCGACGGCTCGGGCGCGGCGGACTTCCTGCGGCAGGGCAGCTGCCGCTTCGCGCTGATCGAGCAGCGCTCGGAGCGCAGCTTCGTGCAGCGCGCCGAGGCGATCGGGCTGCGCTACAAGGTCGGCGCCCGCATCGACGGCTACAATTTCTCGCAAGGGCGCGCGATCTCGATCTCGATCTTCCGCTCGGAAGGCACCGAATAGGATGCCGGCCTCGACCAACATCGCGCCGCGGCCGAGCTATCCCGCGCAGTTTCTGACCGTGACGGGGCGTGCGCTGGCGCAGCTCGTGCGTTCGCCCTCGCATTCGCGCCGCGCCGAGGCCGCGCGAAAGCTGGCGCGCCATTCGCTATGGCTCAGCGCAGCGGGCGCGGCCCTGGTCATCGCGCTGATGCTGGCGTTCGACCTGACTGAGATCCAGTTGATGCCGGCGCGCGGCACGCCCAGCCTGTGGCCGATCCGCATCCTGACCGATTTCGGCAAGGACGAGTATGTGCTCTCGGCGCTGGCCGTCGCCCTCGTGGCCGTGGCGCTCGTTGCGGCCGGCCTTTACGGCACCCGCCGCGCGCTGCTGCTCGGCCTCGGTACGCGGCTCCAGTTCCTGTTTCTATCCGTTGCATTCTCGGTGTTGATCGCCGAGATCCTGAAATATCTCATTGGCCGCGGACGTCCGTTCGTCGGCGGCAAGGCCGACCCGTTCAACTTCATCCCGTTCGAGGGCAGCGGGGCCTATGCCAGCCTGCCATCCGGCCATGCGGTGACGGCGTTCGCGCTCGCTTTCGCGGTGTCCGCACTCTGGCCGCGGCTGCGCGTCTTCATGTTCACTTACGCAATCGTGATCCTGCTGACGCGCCTGGTGCTGCTCGCGCATCATCCGAGCGACGTCGTGGCCGGCGCCCTGGTCGGCATGGTCGGCGCCATGGCGGTCCGCTACTGGTTCGCGGCCCGTAGGCTCGGCTTCGCCATCCGCGCCGATGGCAGCATCTTGGCCATCCCAGGACCGGTCGGCGGCCGCCTCAAAAGGGTTGCCCGCGGGGCCTCCGCCCCATAAAAGCGGCTGCCTGCCGGGGCCGCCGGTTCCCCGAGGCGCAGGCCAATTCCAACCACGAGCCTCATTTGTCGACGTCCCAGCCTTCGGTTTCCATCGTCGTTCCCGTGCGCAACGAAGCCGACAACATCGCGCCCCTGATCGAGGAGATCACCGCGGCGCTCGACAGCCGCTGGGATTACGAGATCATCTACGTCAATGACGGTTCGACCGATACGACCGGCGAGCGGCTCAAGGCCATCATGGCGCAGCGGGGCAATCTGCGTCAGCTCCGACATGCAAAATCCGGTGGCCAGTCCGCTGCCGTGCGCAGCGGCGTGCGTGCCGCGCGCGGCGCGATCGTGGCCACGCTCGACGGCGACGGCCAGAACAATCCGGCGTTCCTGCCGGACCTGATCGCGGCGGTCGAGAAGGGCGCCCATGTCGGGCTCGCCGCGGGCCAGCGCGTCGGACGCAAGGACACGGGCTTCAAGAAATTCCAGTCGCGCGTGGCGAACAAGGTCCGCAACGGCATCCTGAAGGACGGCACGCGCGACACCGGCTGCGGCCTGAAAGCATTCCGGCGCGAGGTCTTCCTGGCGATGCCCTATTTCGACGGGCTGCACCGTTTCCTGCCGGCACTGGTGCGGCGTGAAGGCTACGAGATCGCCTATGTCGACGTGATCGACCGGCCGCGCCGCTCCGGCGTGTCAAATTACGGTTTCTTCGACCGGCTATGGATCGGCATCATGGATCTGGCCGGCGTGTGGTGGCTGATCCGACGCAAGAAGCCGACGCCCGACGTGACCGAGGTGACACCTCATGACTAGCCTTCTCAACTATCTGCACGACGTCTTCGTCGTGAAATTCGACGCCTGGGTGATCCTGGGCTTCGTGGCGCAGGCGTTCTTCACCATGCGCTTCGTGGTGCAGTGGATCGCGTCCGAACGTGCGCGCAAGAGCGTCATGCCGGTCGCGTTCTGGTTCTTCTCGGTCGGCGGCGGTGCGCTGCTCCTGGTCTACGCGCTCTATCGCAAGGATCCCGTGTTCATCGCGGGCCAGGCGCTTGGCCTCGTTGTCTACCTCCGCAACGTCTATTTCATCATCATCAACGGCAAGCAGGTCTCGAGCGAATAGCTCGCTCTTGCGTGCCTCATCGGCATGAACAAGTTACAAGCTGTCCTGTTCACATCTGTCCTTCTGGCCGGCCTGCTGTTACTTGGGCTCGGCCTGTTCGAGCTCGGCAGCACCGTCGCGTTCCTTGTGCGGGCCGAGCAGACCGAAGCGCGCTTCGTGGGTGCCGTCGCGCGGACCGGCGGGAATCATGGCGGAACGTTTCTCTATCCGTCGTTTCAATTCACGACGATCGACGGGCGCTCGGTGACGTTCACGTCCTCGTCGGGCTCGACCGCTCAGCCTTATTCAGACCGCGAGCAGGTCAAGATAGCCTACGATCCACGGCGGCCCGAGGATGCGCGGCTGCTGTCGTTCCTGACGCTGTGGATCGCTCCGGTCCTGCTTTGCGGCGCGGGCCTGCTGCTGGCGGGCGGCGCGGTTCTTGTTCGCGCCGGGCTAGCGCGGCAACGCCGAGGCCGCGCCTGAGGCGGGCAGGGCGACTGTCTCGGTCTCGGTCCTGCGATACGGCTCGCCCGCGGCATCCAGCACGGGATAGGCGACCGAGCAGATGTGCGAATGGATGCGGCGCAGATCGCGCAGCACGTCGAGGTGCAGCGAGGTGGTCTCGATGGTCTCGGGGCGGCCCTCGCGCAGGCGGTCGAGATGGCGCTCGACGGCGGCAAGCTCGGTGTTCTTCAGCGTGGTCTTCTCCACCAGCAGCTTGCGCGCTTCATTCGCATCGCCCGACATGAACACGCCGAAGGCGATCCGCAGCGATTCCATCGTGCGCTTGTGGAAGGCGGCGAGCTCGTCGGAGCCCTCGGCCGAGAACTGGAAGCGGCGCTTGATCTTCTTGGTCGCAAGCTCGCTCAGGCTCTTGTCGATGATGTCGCCGATGTGTTCGAGGTTGATGGCGAAGGAGATGATCTCCATCGCGCGCCGCCCCTCGCTCTCGTCGAGGCTGCCCCGCATCAGTTTCGTCACGTACAGCTTGATGGCTTCATCCAGGCCGTCGACGACATTGTCCATCTTCGAGACCTGGTCGACCAGGGCACGGTCGCCCGTCATCATCGCGGCCATGACCTTGCGCAGCATCACCTCGACGAAGTCGCCCATCCGCAGCGTTTCGCGGGCGGCGTCGGCGAGCGCCAGCGACGGCGTCTCCAGCGCGGTCTCGTCCAGATAGCGCGGGCGGGCCGGATCGGTGTCCTGGATGCGGTCGGGCAGGAGGCGGGTCAGCAGGCGCGACATGGTGTCGAGCAGGCCGATGAAGATGATGGCGGTGCCGACATTGAAGGCGATGTGGAAGGCGGCCGTCATCCTGGCGAGATCCGGCTGCCAGGCGTGCATGTGCTCCGCGATCGCGCTCAGGAATGGCAGCACCAGTGCAATCCCGATCACGCGATTGACGAGATTGCCGACCGGCAGGCGGTAGCTCGCGGGATCGTCGCGCCTGGCCCCTTCGAACACGGGGTTGATGGCGCTGCCGAGATTGGCGCCGAGCACCAGAGCCAGGGCCGCGTAGGGCGTGATGAACTGCGAATAGGCCAGCGACATGATCAGCAGCACGCTGGCGACGCTCGAATGCACCGCCCAGGTGACGAGCGCCGCGATGACGATGCACAGGATGGGATCACCCGTGATCGCCGACATCACGACGCGCACGCCGGGTGCGTTCTCGGCCGGCGCCAGCGTGTCGAGCAGGATGTGCAGCGACAGCAGCATCAATCCGAGACCGATGCAGACGCGGCCGACGTCCTTGATCCGCGAGCGCGGTCCGGAGCGGAAGGCGACGAGCCCGAGGACGAACAGCACGGGCGCGACGGCAGCAATGTTGAACGACAGCACCTGCACGATCAGCGTCGTGCCGACATTGGCCCCCAGCATGATGGCAAGCGCTGCGGCGAGGCTGACGAGGCCCTCGGCGGTGAACGAACTGGTGATCAGGGCTGTCGCGGTGCTGCTCTGGAGCAGCGCGGTGAGCCCGAGGCCGGCGGCGAACGCGCTGACGCGGTTGCCGAGCGCCTTGCCGAGCAGGCGGCGGAGGTCCGGGCCGAAGGCGCGCAGGATCCCGCTGTGGACCATGTGCAGTCCCCACAGCAACAGCGCCACGCCGCCCATCAGATCGAGCAGAACCAACGTTCCCATGCTCCGTGTCCGGATTGGAGTCGATTGGTGAAGCTAGCGCCAAATGTCTGGGGATCAAACCATTTGTTGGCGCGTCGGCGTTAACGTTTGCGGCGGCTGCGCGTTCCCGCGGCGCGCGTTGGCGCGTCCGCAGGCGCGATGCCTTTTGAGCAGGCTCACATTGCTGCCTTGAGGGCAGCGAAGCCGCGATCGAGATCCGCTTTGAGGTCGTCGGTGCTTTCGAGCCCGATATGCAGACGCAGGGTAGGGCCGCCCGGCGCCCACTTGGTCGCGGTGCGATAGCCGTCGCAGTCGAAGGGAATCGCAAGACTTTCGAAGCCGCCCCAGGAGAAGCCCATGCCGAACAGATTGAGCGTGTTGAGCATGGTGTCGACGGCCTTCTGCGGGGCCGGCTTCAGCACGATGCTGAACAGGCCCGAGGCGCCGGTGAAGTCGCGCTTCCAGATCGCATGGCCCGGATCGGTCTCGAGCCCGGGATGCAGCACGCGCGCGACCTCGGGACGGCTTGCGAGCCAGCGCGCCATGTCGAGGCCGGAACGATGATGCTGCGCCAATCGCACCGATAGCGTGCGCAGGCCGCGCAGCGCCAGGAAGACGTCGTCGGGGCCGGCGCAGACGCCGAGCAGGCGGATGCCCTCGGCGATCTGCGGCCAGGCTTTTGCGTTGGCCGAGATGGTGCCGAACATGATGTCGGAATGGCCGCCGATATATTTGGTCGCCGCCTGCATGCTGATGTCGACGCCCTGCTCGAGCGAGCGATGATAGAGCGGGGTGGCCCAGGTGTTGTCGTCGACGACGAGCGCATCGCGCGCATGCGCGACCTCGGCGATGGCGCGGATGTCGGGCATCTCGAACGATTGCGAGCCCGGCGCCTCTACCAGCACCGCACGCGTGTTGGGCTTGAACAGCTTGTCGATGCCGGCGCCGATCAGCGGATCGAAATAGGTGGTCTCGACGCCGTAGCGGGCGAGCATGCCGTTGCAGAAATTGCGCGAAGGCCGATAGACATTGTCGCAGACCAGAATGTGGTCGCCGGTCTTCAGCACCGAGAGCAGGGTGGTGGAGATCGCCGACAGCCCGGATGGCACGATGCCGACGCCGGCGCATTGCGGCCCCTCCAGCGCCATCAGCGTGTCCTGGAACGCCCTGGTCGTCGGGGTGCCGTGGCGGCCATAGGTGAACTCGCCGCGATGGGCATGCAGGTCCTCGGCGGTCGGATAGAGCACGGTCGAGCCGTGGAACACCGGCGGATTGACAAACCCCTTCTGCGCCTTGGTGTCGCGGCCGGAGGTGACCAGCCGGGTCTCGGCCTGCTGCTGGGAGGGGTGCGAGGAATCCATGCGCCTGCTTTCAAAACTGCGTTTCCGCCGGGCGCGATGCGCCCCGCTGGCCGGCCGAAAGGCCGCTGTCGTTAATAACAGAACACAGAAGAGTCCCGTCAACCCCTTGACCCGGCTCGCCAGTCGTTCTGTGATGCGTAGGTGCTATTCAGTCGCCGCATGTTGAGGGGCCTGCCGCGACCTTCGATCCATCGTCTGACCGGACCTTGCGCCACAGCCATAATGGCGGGCGCCTGCGGCGGGGATTAAGGTATGGCCTCCCGAGATCGGCGAGTGTTCGGCAAGGTTTTCCAGCATGACTCTTGCAAGGCTCACCCTGGCAGAGACGATCCTGAGACAACATTCCTGACCTTGAGACGACCCTTGAAAGGCCTTCCCCCCATGAAACGCGTAACCCTGGCTCTCACTCTTGCTCTCGCCGCCGGCCTGACTGCCCAAGCCGCCGATGCGCAAACGCTCAAGACCGTCAAGGACCGGGGCACGCTGTCCTGCGGCGTCAGCCAGGGCCTGCCGGGCTTCTCCGCGCCCGACGACAAGGGCAACTGGACCGGGCTCGACGTCGACGTCTGCCGTGCGATCGCGGCCGCCATCTTCAACGATCCGACCAAGGTCAAGTTCGTGCCGACCTCGGCCAAGGACCGTTTCACGGCGCTGCAATCCGGCGAAATCGACGTACTCTCGCGCAACACCACCTGGACCATCTCGCGCGACACCTCGCTGGGCGCCAACTTCACCGGCGTGACCTATTATGACGGGCAGGGCTTCATGGTGAAGAAGTCGCTCAAGGTGAATTCCGCCCTCGAGCTCAACAGCGCCTCGGTCTGCGTGCAGACCGGCACCACCACCGAGCAGAATCTGGCCGACTACTTCAAGGCCAACAACATGAAGTACGAGGTGATCGCGTTCGGCACCAACGACGAGACGGTCAAGGCCTATGAGGCCGGCCGCTGCGACGTGTTCACCACCGACCAGTCGGGCCTCTATGCCAACCGCCTCAAGCTCGCCAATCCCAATGACCACATGGTGCTGCCCGAAATCATCTCGAAGGAGCCGCTCGGCCCGATGGTGCGCCACGGCGACGACCAGTGGTTCGACATCGTGAAATGGACGCTGTTTGCCCTCGTCACCACCGAGGAGCTCGGGGTGACCTCGAAGAACGTCGACGAGAAGGCGAAACTCGAAAGCCCTGAGCTGAAGCGCGTGCTCGGCAGCGACGGCAATTTCGGCGAACAGCTCGGCCTGACGAAAGACTGGGTGGTGCGGATCGTGAAGGCGGTCGGCAATTACGGCGAGGTGTTTGATCGCAACGTCGGCGCGGGCTCGCCGCTCGCCATCAATCGCGGCCTCAACAATCTCTGGAACAAGGGCGGTCTCCAGTACGCGCCGCCGATCCGCTGATCCCGCTTGAGCGGCACGCGGCGATGAGCACCGAGGCTCGAAAACCGCCGGCCCAGATCGCGCTGAAGATCAGGCGCATTCTGGGCGGCAAGGCAGGCTGGAACGGCGTCGCCGTCCAGTTTGCCTTCGCGGCGATCCTGGGCTGGATCGGTTATGAGATCGTCTCCAACGCCCGCGCCAACCTCGAAAACCAGCACATTGCCGCCGGCTTCGGCTTCCTCAGGAACAATGCCGGCTTCGACGTCAACCAGACCCTGATCTCCTACACTGGCTCGGACACGTTCCTGCGCGTGTTCATCGTCGGGCTTCTGAACACGCTCGTGGTCTCGGTGGTGGGCATCTTTTTCGCCACCGTGATCGGCTTTATCGTCGCGCTGTGCCGGCTGTCGCCCAACTGGCTGCTGTCGCGCATCGGCGAGCTCTATGTCGAGATCATCCGCAACCTGCCGCTGCTGTTCCAGATCCTGTTCTGGTACCTGGCGGTGCTCGCGGCGCTGCCAAATCCGCGGCAGAGCATTTCGCTGCTCGGCATCGCCTTCGTCAGCAATCGGGGCCTCGTCATTCCCCGTCCGATCGGCGAGAGCGGGTTCGAGCCGTTCCTGGCGATGCTGGTCCTCGGCATCGTCGCATCGCTGGCGTTGCGCTTCCATGCGCGGCGCGCGCTGTTCCAGCGCGGGCAGGTGATCCGCATCTGGCCTTATGTGCTGGGCCTGCTGTTCGGGCTGCCGCTGGTCACGATGCTGGTGTTCGGTCTGCCCTTCACCTTCGAGCTGCCGCAGCTCAAGGGCTTCAATTTTGCCGGCGGGTCGCGGATCATCCCGGAGTTCGTGGCGCTGACGGTCGCCTTGTCGACATATACCGCCGCCTTCATCGCCGAGATCGTGCGCGCCGGAATCCTGTCCGTGCACAAGGGACAGATGGAGGCGGGGTCCTCGCTGGGCTTGAGCCGCGGCACAACGCTCCGGCTGATCGTCGTGCCACAGGCGATGCGCGTCATCGTGCCGCCGCTGACCAACCAGTATCTCAACCTCACCAAGAACTCCTCGCTGGCGGTCGCCATCGGCTATCCCGACCTAGTGTCGGTGTTCGCCGGCACCTCGCTGAGCCAGACTGGACAGGCGATCGAGATCATCGCCATGACGATGGGCGTCTATCTCTTGATCTCGCTCGTCACCAGCGCCGTCATGAGCGTCTACGGTTGGCGCGTCAGCCGGAGTCTGGGCGCATGACCGACATCACCTCGTCCAGCTTCGTTCGCCAGGACCTGCTCACCGAGCGTCCCGCGCCGGTGAAGACCACGGGCTTCGTCGGCCTGATGCGTACGCGCCTGTTCAACTCGCCGACCAACATTCTGCTCACGATCGTGGGCGCCCTGCTGCTCTGGTTCACCATCATTCCCTCAGTCAGGTTCCTGATGGTCGATGCGGTCTGGGCCGGCAAGGATCGCACGGCCTGCCTGGCCGAGAATGCCGGATTTGCGGTCGGCGCCTGCTGGCCCTACATCCAGGCCAAGCTGCCGCAACTGATCTACGGCTTCTATCCCGAGGCCGAGCGCTGGCGGGTCAACCTCACGCTCATCCTGGCGGCGGTCCTGCTGGTGCCGCTGCTCGTTCCGCGCCTGCCGTCGAAAGGGCTGAACGCCGGCCTGTTCTTCTTCGCCTTTCCGGTGGTCGCATTCTTCCTGCTGCGCGGCGGCGGCATCACCGGCTTTGGCCTGAGCTGGACGGCCGGCCTCCTGCAATTGTTCAACGACAGCATCATCGGGGCAGGGCAGGCCCTGCTCAATCTCAGCAAGACGTCGGCCATCGCCCCATTGCTGTGGGTCGTTGGCAACCTCGTCGTGCTTGTCGGCACGGCGATCTACTGGCTGATCTTTCCGCTGACCTGGCTGCGCGATCAGCTCCAGGGAACGGGCCAGTCGGTCTGGGTCGATTTCGCCATCACCGCGGTGATCGTCTCCCTGATCGCCTTCCTTCTCGGCGGTGGTGTGCGCGCCGGCTGGCGTGCGCTCGCATCGAGCATTGCCACCTTCGTCGCCATCGCCATCGTGATCAAGCTGATGGGGCTCGATCATGGCGGGCTGCCGGTCGTGGAGACGAGCCTGTGGGGCGGCCTGCTGGTGACGCTGGTGGTGTCCGTCACCGGCATCGTCACCTCGCTGCCGATCGGCATCGCGCTGGCGCTGGGCCGCCGCTCCACCATTCCGCTGATCCGGATCTTCTCGATCGCCTTCATCGAGTTCTGGCGCGGCGTGCCGCTGATCACCGTGCTGTTCTTCGCGACCTACATGCTGCCTCTGTTCCTGCCCGGCAATTTCACCGTTGACGGTCTGGTGCGTGCGCTGATCGGCATCGCGCTGTTCACGGGCGCCTATCAGGCCGAGAACGTTCGCGGCGGGCTTGCTGCTATCCCGCGCGGGCAGGGCGAGGCCGCGGCCGCCCTGGGGCTGTCCTGGTGGAAGACGACCTCGCTGATCGTGCTGCCGCAGGCGCTGCGCCACGTCATTCCGAACCTCGTCAACAGCTTCATCTCGCTGTTCAAGGACACTTCGCTGGTCTCGATCGTGGCGCTGTTCGACCTCCTGGGCTCGCTCAGGGCCTCGTTCTCGGATCCGAAATGGTCGACGCCGTCCACGGCGTTCACGGGTTTCGCGTTCGCGGGGATCATCTATTTTCTGTTCTGCTTCGGAATGTCACGCTACTCGCTGTTCGTCGAGCACCGCCTCAACGCCCACCGCCGCAACTGATCGAGGCCACCATGTCCGACCCCATCGTCAAGATTTCCGGCCTGAACAAATGGTACGGCGAATTTCACGTCCTGCGCGACATCGACCTCGAGGTGAAGAAGGGCGAGCGCATCGTAATCTGCGGGCCCTCGGGCTCCGGCAAGTCCACGCTGATCCGCTGCATCAACGCACTGGAGGAATTCCAGGAGGGCGAGATCGTCGTCGACGGCATCGCGCTCGGGCCGAACCTCAAGCATGTCGACGCGGTGCGCCGCGAGGTCGGCATGGTGTTCCAGAGCTTTAACCTGTTCCCGCATCTGACGGTTCTGGACAATTGCACGCTGGCGCCGATCTGGGTCCGCAACATCCCCAAGAGGGATGCCGAGGCAACCGCGATGAAATTCCTGGAGCGGGTCAAGATCCCGCACCAGGCCAACAAGTTTCCGGGCCAGATGTCCGGTGGCCAGCAGCAGCGCGTCGCGATCGCGCGCGCGCTGACGATGAACCCGAAGGTGATGCTGTTCGACGAGCCGACCTCGGCGCTCGACCCCGAGATGGTCAAGGAGGTCCTCGACACCATGGTTGACCTCGCCGGGGAGGGCATGACCATGCTGGTCGTGACCCACGAGATGGGATTCGCCCGCGAGGTCGCCAACCGCGTCGTGTTCATGGACGCCGGCCAGATCATCGAGGCCAATACCCCGAACGAGTTCTTTGCCGCCCCCCAGCACGCCCGCACGAAACTGTTCCTGAGCCAGATTCTGCGGTGAGCGCCTGAAAATCCGGCGGCCTCGCTGCTCCAACCGACCCACCAGCTTCGCACCATGCGAATCAGCTTGCCTCTTTTCGGACCATCCTCCGGAGAGAGACCTTGCAGAGCAGTGTCGGCGCGCGCGCATACCAGAATGCGCGATTGGAAAAGAAGCTGAGGAAGCAGGCGGACGCCGTCATGTCCTTCGCGATCGAGGCACTTGGGCAGGGCAGATTTGACGAAGTCGAGATCCTTTGCCGCGAGATCCTGAAGGAGGTTCCGGATCACTTCCACGCCACGCACCTGCTCGGCCTGCGCGCGTTCGACGGCGGGTGGCTCGAGGACGCGCAATTCCTGCTTGAGCGCGCCGTTGCACTCGATCCGCGTTCGCCCGATGCCCATGGCAATCTCGGGGCCGTGTATTTCGCGCTCGAGAGGTTCAAGGATGCCCGCGCATGCCAGGAGAAGGCGATTGCGCTGAAGCCGAATTGTCCGATCACCCTGACCAATCTCGGCAATACGCTGCTGCACCTCGGCCTCGCCAAGGAGGCGATCGAACTGCACGAGCGCGCCATCAGGCTGAAGCCGAACTATGCCGATGCATTTTGCAACCGCGGGATGGCGGAACTGATGATCGGCCAGTTTGAGCGCGCCGGGGTGGACTTCGATCGCGCCCTGTCGTTTCAGCCGCGTCACGCCGAAGCGATCGCCGGCAAGGCCATGGTGAGCCTCGAGCTCCGGCACTTCGAGGCGGCGGAGGCCGCCTTCGAAGCTTCGCTCGCGCTCAAGCCGGGCTCACCGCGGATTCTGGTGCAGCGCGGACGGCTCCATTTGACCCTGTACCGGCTGGAGCAGGCGGCCGCGGATTTCGATGCAGCGCTGGCGCAATCGCCACGGAACGAGCTCGCGCTGTGCTGGAGGGCGCAGGTCGACATTATGGTGAGGAACACGGCGGGGGCGATGGCGGGCGTCAAGACCCTGCTTGAGGTCAATCCGCAATCCGAGGCGGGCATGTCGCTCCTGGCCTCTTGCTATGCGAACCAGGGAGACATCGCGACGGCGCTCGAATATCTCGATGCGGCGCTGGCGATCGCGCCGGACTTTCCGGAGGCCATCGGATACAAGATTTTCGTGCTGGATTACCTGCCGGAGGCCGATTTCGTGGTCCAGCAGGCGGCACGAAAATATTGGTGGGATCAGATCGGCGCCAAGCTTCCGCAAAGGACCCTGTCGCCGCGCGATCTCGATCCGGACAGACGGATCGTGATCGGATATGTCGCGTCGGAATTCAGGCAGCATTCGGCGGCGTACACCCTGTTGCCGGTGATGCGCCATCACGATCACGCCAAGTTCAAGATCGTCTGCTATTCCTGCTGGCCGTTGCAGGATGGGATGACCGAGAAGTTCAAGGCTTGCGCAGACGTCTGGGTCGAGGCCGCGCAGTTTTCGGACGATGAACTGGCCGATCGTATCCAGGCCGACGGGATCGATATTCTGATCGATGTGTCCGGACATACGACCGGCAGCAGGCTCCATGTTTTCTCGCGGAAGCCGGCCCCCATCCAGGTCACGGGCTTCGGGCACGCAACAGGCACGGGCCTTCAGACGATGGACTACGTGCTCGCGGATCCGATCTTCATTCCGCAGTCGGCGCGCCACCTGCTGGCCGAAAAGGTCTATGACCTGCCGAGCCTGATCACGATCGATCCCATCCTGGACGTGCCACCTTCGGAGCTTCCCATGCTCCGCAACGGCTATGTGACCTTCGGTGTGTTCAACCGCATCTTGAAGATCTCGGACGAGGCCATCCGGGTGTGGTCGAAGGTGATGCGTGAGGTGGCGGGATCGAAGATCATCATCAAGAACGGGCTGCTCGACGATCCGATGCTGCGCGACGGTCTGATCGCGCGGTTCGTGGCACAGGGCATCGCCGAGGAGAACGTCATCTGCATGGGCTCGACCTCGCGCCGCGAGCATTTGCGGGCCTTTGCCAATGTCGACATTTCGCTCGACACCTTCCCGCAAAACGGTGGCATCAGCACCTGGGAATCCCTCTATGCGGGCGTCCCGGTCGTCGCCAAGCTCGGTAATGGCTCCTCGTCGCGCGCCGGCGGCTCCATCGTGGCGGCCGTCGGTCTCGGCGACTGGGTTGCCGATGACGACGAGGGCTATGCCGCGATCGCGTGCAAATTTGCCGCGCAGCCTGCCCATCTGGCGAAGCTGCGCGCGGATCTGCCGGCGCAGATCGCCAATTCACCCGCCGGCAACGTCGAGATCTACACGCGTGAGGTCGAGGCGGGATATCGCAAGTTCTGGCGCGACTATTGTGCCGAGGCCTCGGAAACATGCGACGTTGCGTAGGCACGTCCGCCGCGCCGGACCGCGACGTCCGAGGCCTGAGATGATCGACATCAGCTTTGGATGGTGCATGCCCGAGGCTGGTCCCGAGCCAGATCCCGCGCGGGGCACCGGAAGATCCCGGGGTGTTGCCGGTCCAGCCGATCGGGCGGCCTCGGCCGCGAATCAGTTAGACTCTCGGTAAGGCCATCCTCCGGAGAGTAACCTTGCAGAACAGCGGCGGCGCGCGCGCATTCCAGAACGCGCGATTGCAGAAGAAGTTGATGAAGCAGGCGGATGCCATCATCTCCGCCGCGGCCGCCGCCTATGGCCAAGGCAAATTTGCCGAGACAGAGGCGCTATGCCGTGAGATCCTGAAAGCGCTTCCGGATCATGTCGACGCCTTGCACCTGCTCGGGATGTGTGCGCATGACGGCCGCCGCCTGGAGGAGGCCCGGGAGCTGCTCGATCGCGTGATTGCGCTCGATCCGCGCCTGCATGACGCCCATAACAACCTGGCGACCGTGCACTTCGACCTCGGTAATTTCGAGGAGGCGCGGCGGTGTCAGGAGAGGGCCATCGCGCTGAAGCCGAATTTCGTGGTCGCGCTGACCAACCTCGGCAATACGCTGATGCATCTGGGGCAGTACGAACAGGCGCTCGAACTGCACGAGCGCGCAATCAAGATCAAGCCGGACTACGCCGATGCGTTCTGCAATCGCGGAATGGTCGAGATAGTGCTTGGACAGATCATGCGCGCCAAGGAAAGTTTCGATCGCGCCTTGCTGTTTCAGCCGCGTCACGCCGAGGCAATCGTCGGCAGCAGCATGGTCAGCATGGAGCTCCGGCACCACGAGGAGGCGGCAGCCAAGCTTGCCACGGCGCTCGCGATCAAGCCCGGCTCGCCGAGGATTCTGGCCCAGCGAGGGCGGCTCAGTTACGAGTTGCAGCGCCTGGAGCCGGCGCTTGCGGATTTCGAGGCCGCGCTTGCCATTTCGCCCAAGCTCGAACTGGCCCTCCGGGGCAAGGCACAGGCCTGCCTCGTGATGGGGAAGACCGCGCAGGCGATGGCGGCCGCAACGGCCTTGATCGAGCAAAATCCGCGCTCCGAGGTCGGCTTGGCGCTGATGGGATTCTCTCATTCAAATCAGGGAGAGACGGACGCCGCGATCGAATATCTCGATCGCGCGCTGGCGATCCGCCCGGACTATGGAGATGCGATCAGGGGCAAGATCTTCTTGCAGGACTACCGCGCCGAGGCCGATTTCGCGCTCCAGCAGGCGGTACGACGAGATTGGTGGGACTTGATCGGCTCCAAGCTGCCGCGGCGGACGCTGCCGAAGCGGCCGCTCGATCCGGACAAGCAGATTGTGGTCGGCTATGTCGCTGCCGAATTCCGGCAACACTCGGCGGGCCTCACCTTGCTACCGGTGCTGCGCCATCATGATCACGCCAACTTCAAAATCATCTGCTATTATTCCTGGCCGGGAGCGGACGAGTACACCGCCATGTTCAAGTCGCTGGCGGACGTCTGGGTCGACGCCTGGGGCCTTTCGGACGACGAACTCGCCGATCGCATTCAGGCTGACAATGTCGACATCCTGATCGACGTTTCGGGCCATACGACCGGTAACAGGTTGCAAGTTTTCGCGCGGAAGCCTGCCCCGATCCAGGCCACTGGGTTCGGACACGCGACGGGCACGGGCATGCAGACCATGGACTATGTGCTCGCGGATCCCGTTTTCATTCCGCCGTCGGTCCGGCATCTGTTTCCCGAAAAGATCCACGATCTGCCGTGCTTGATCACGATGGAGCCCGTCTCGGATCTGCAGCCGTCCGAGTTGCCGATGCTCCGCAACGGCTACGTCACCTTCGGCGTGTTCAACCGCATCTACAAGATATCGGATGATGCGATCCGTGTGTGGTCGCGGATCATGCGCGAGGTTCCGGGATCCAAGATCGTCCTCAAGCACGGTCTGCTCGATGATCCCCTGCTGCGCGATAGCCTGATCGCGCGTTTCGTGGCGCAGGGCATTGCCGAGGAGAATATCACCTGCCTCGGCACCACCTCGCGCAACGACCACCTGATGGCCTTTGACAAGATCGATATTTCGCTCGACACGTTCCCACAGAATGGCGGCATCAGCACCTGGGAATCCCTCTATGCGGGCGTCCCGGTCGTCGCCAAGCTCGGCATTGGAGCCTCCTCGCGCGCCGGCGCTTCCATCGTGGCCGCCGTCGGTCTCGGCGACTGGGTCGCCGAGGATGACGATGGCTATGTCGAGATCGCCCGCAAGTTTGCATCGCAGCCCGATTATCTGGCGAAGTTGCGCGCGGGATTGCCGGCTCAGATCGCAGCCTCGCCCGCCGGCAATGTCGAGATCTACACGCGTGAGCTCGAAGCGGGTTACCGCCAGTTCTGGCGAGACTATTGTGCCGCCGCCTCGGAGAGCGGCGACGCTGCGGTAAGCGGGACAGACGCACCTAGCGGTTCCTGAGCCGGATCCTGCAGCGAGCCCCGGAATAGCCCGGAAGGGTTTCCGGTCCCGCCGACCGGCCGGCCCGCCGCGCGAATCAGTTAGTCTCGCCGCGGGGCATCTTCCGGAGAGACACCTTGCAGAGCAGCGTCGGCGCGCGCGCATTCCAGAATGCGCGATTGCAGAAGAAATTGAAGAAGCAGGCGGACGCCGTCATCTCTGCCGCGGCAAGCGCCTATGGCCAAGGCAGGTATGCGGAGACCGAGGCGCTCTGCCGCCAGATCGTGCAAGCCGTTCCGGATCATTTCGACGCCACGCACCTGCTCGGCCTGAGCGTGCAACAGGGCGGGCGCCTGGAAGAGGCGCAACAGCTGCTCGAGCGCGCGATCGCGATCGATCCGCGTTCGCACGAGGCCCACAACAATCTCGCGGCCGTGTACGTCGTCCTTCAGAAATTCGAGGCCGCTCGCGCATGCCAGGAGAAGGCGATCGCGCTGAAGCCGAATTTCACGCCGGCCCTGACCGGCCTCGGCAATACCTTGCTCAACATGAACCTGCCCGAGCAGGCGATCGAGATGTACGATCGCGCGATCAGGCTAAAGCCTGACTATGCCGACGCGTTCTGCAACCGTGGCCTGGCCGAGCTTGCGCTGCGCCAGCTTGATCGCGCCAGGCAAAGTTTCGAGCGGGCGCTGCTGTTTCAGCCGCGAAACGTGGAGGCGCTCGTCGGCAAAGGTTTGGTCAATATCGAGCTCAAGAACTTCGACGAGGCAAAGGGCGCGCTCGAGGCGGCGCTCGCGATCAGGCCAGGTTCGGCGAAGATCCTGGCGAACCGCGGACGGCTCAATTTTGAGATGTCGAGGTTGGAACAGGCGGCTGCGGATTTTGACGCAGCCCTTGCGATTTCGCCCAAGCTCGAGGTGGCCTTGCAGGGGAAGGCGCAAGTCTCGCTCGCCGTGGGAAATACGGCGCAGGCGATCCTGGCCTGCACCACGTTGCTGGAGGAAAATCCGCGCTCCGCGAGCGCGATGGCGCTGATGAGTGCTTGTTTTGCAAACCAGGGAGAGATCGCATCGGCGATCGAATTGCTGGATGCGGCGCTGGCCATTGTGACGGATGCCAGCCTGATCGGGCGGAAGATCTTTTTCCTGGACTATCTCTCCGACGCCGATTTCGCTGTTCAGCAGGCCGCCCGAACGCAGTGGTGGGACGCAATCGGCGTCAAATTGGCGCAAAGGAAGCTCGCGCCCCGGCAGTTCGATCCCGACAGGAGGATCGTGATCGGCTATGTCGCTGCCGAGTTCTGGTTCCACTCGGCAGGGTTCACGCTGTTGCCAGTGCTCGCTCATCACGATCATAGCAAATTCGAAATCGTCTGCTATTCGTGCTCACCGGTACGAGATGAAGTGACCGCCAAATTCGAGTCGCTGGCGGACGTCTGGGTCGAGGCCGGGCGGCTCTCGGACGATCAATTGGCCGATCGCATCGAGGCCGACAAGGTCGATATCCTGATCGACGTGTCCGGACACACGACCGGCAACAGGCTCCCTGTCTTTGCGCGGAAGCCGGCCCCCATCCAGGTCTCTGGATTCGGACACGCGACCGGCACTGGCCTTCGGACCATGGACTATGTGCTCGCGGATCCGGTCTTCATTCCGCAATCGGCCCGCCATCTGTTGGCCGAGAAGGTCCATGATCTGCCCTGCCTGATCACGATCGATCCGATCCTGGATGTGCCGCCCTCGGAGCTTCCGATGCTCCGCAATGGCTACGTGACCTTCGGCGTGTTCAACCGGATTTACAAGATTTCGGATGAGGCGATCCGCGTTTGGTCGCGCGTCATGCGTGAGGTGACCGGGTCGAAAATCATCATCAAGCATACTATGCTTGACGATCCCTTGGTGCGCGACCGCCTGATCGCGCGGTTCGTGGCGCATGGCGTCGCCGAAGCAAACATCACTTGCCTGGGCTCGAGCCCGCGCGCCGAGCATCTGCGGGCCTTTGCCAATGTCGATATTTCGCTCGACACGTTCCCGCAAAATGGCGGCGTCAGCACCTGGGAATCCCTCTATGCGGGCGTTCCGGTCGTCGCCAAGCTCGGTAACGGTGCCTCCTCGCGCGCCGGTGCCTCCATCGTGGCGGCCGTCGGTCTTGCCGACTGGGTTGCCGATGACGACGCGGGCTATGCCGCGATCGCGTGCAAATTTGCGGCGCAGCCCGCTCATCTGGCGAAGTTGCGCGCGGAGTTGCCGGCTCAGATTGCGGCCTCGCCCGCCGGCAATGTCGAGATCTACACGCGTGAGGTCGAGGCAGGATATCGCCGGTTCTGGCGCGACTATTGTGCCGTGGCCTCGGAACACGGCGAGGTGGCGTGAACCGGCCGAACCGCGACGATCAAACGAAGGGCGGCTTGATGTTGCTGCGCTTCTCCAGCCATTCCGGCACCGGAAGGTTCTTGGCGCGCATGAAGTCCGCATTGAACAGTTTTGACTGATAGCGGCTGCCGGAATCGCAGAGCACGGTGACGATGGTCTTGCCGGGGCCGAGCTGCTTGGCGAGGCGTATCGCGCCGGCGATGTTGATGCCGGTCGAGCCGCCGAGGCACAGGCCCTCGTGCTGGAGCAGGTCGTAGATCTCCGTGACGGCGTCAGTGTCGGGAATGAGATAGGCGTCATCGACCTTCGCGCTCTCGACGATCGCGGTCGCCCGGTTGAGGCCGATACCTTCGGTGATCGAACCGCCCGGCGTCGCCTTGGCTTCGCCGGTCCTGAAATAATCGAACATCCCGGCACCATGCGGGTCGGCGCAGGCGATCCGGACGTTCTTGTTCTTTTCCTTCAGAAGGCGGCTGACGCCGGCGAGCGTGCCGCCGCTGCCGACCGAGCAGACGAACCCGTCGACCTTGCCGCCGGTCTGCTCCCAGATCTCCGGCCCCGTGGACTCGTAATGCGCTTTCGCATTGTCGAGATTGTTCCACTGGTCGGCGAACAGCACGCCGTTAGGCTCGGTCTTGCGCAGCTCGTCGGCGAGCCGGCGGCCGACATGCTGGTAGTTGTTGGGATTGGCGTAAGGAAGCGCCGGCACCTCGATCAGCTCGGCGCCGCACAGCTTGAGAAAGTCCTTCTTCTCCTGGCTCTGCGTCTCCGGGATCACGATCAGCGTGCGATAGCCGCGCGCACTCGCCACGACCGCGAGCCCGATGCCGGTATTGCCGGCGGTCGCTTCCACCACGAGGCCGCCGGGCTTGAGCTCGCCGCGCTTCTCGGCCTCCAGGATCATCCACTTGCCGGCGCGGTCCTTCACCGACTGGCCGGGATTCATGAATTCGGCCTTGCCCAGAATGGTGCAGCCGGTCGCCTCCGAGGCGCGTTTGAGCTTGATCAGCGGGGTGTTGCCAATGGCTTCGACAACGTCGTTTCGAATGGTCATGTCAGGGGGAAATCACTGGCAAGGGGTTGATCAGGTTGGCCAGAACCTAGTGCCTGGGAGGCCAAAGGGGAAGGCTTTTGCGCTGCGGCGAAACGGGTGGAAGTGCCCCTCCGGGCAACCATATTTCGGGGGAAGATGAGCGCGGGCGATCCTGAGCTGCGGCGCCGGATTTCGGTGGAATGATTTGTCCGACAACTGTCAGGGCATGGAAGATAATGGTCGTCGCGATTAACCTTGGCGCCCAATCTCCGCCGGGGCGAGATGGCGGACGACACATCTGCACAACAGCTGCATATTCCTTCTCGATCACTGCCGGCTTCGTGACGATGGCCCGCCGCGGTTTGAGGTGGAGCCAAAGCCGCATAAAGCTTGTTGCCGACCAATGCTCCGCCGGATCAAACGGATCCGTGTGGGTGTGGCGCCAATATCACATGAAATCTTGGTAAGCTTGAATCCGCTTCGCGATGGCGGAAAAATACGAGAAGTCTTTGCAAGACAGCCATATCTTGCACTTTCATGGCGCGGATATCCGCGCATCCGGGTCGCCATCTCGCACCTGCGGGACTGTCCCGCTGTTCCGCGCCCGGCTAGTATGAAGCTCAAAGTTCCGCTGAAAGCATCACCGTTGTGATCGAGCTACACGAAGCCCCCCGACTGTCCGGCCGCGAATCGGTTAATCCGGCTGCGCGGTGGCGGCTCGGTCTGCCCGGCGGGGGGTGGAAGTGACACAGCATGTTCTGGCGACCGTCATGCGGCGGTCTCTGGGTTCTGCGTCCCGGACGCGTCGTGCGGCGCGCTGGCTTGCGGTGCTGTGCCTCGCCGCCGGTTCGGGCGGTTGCGTGCTGACGCAGGATCTTCCGGATCCCGCGCTCGATGTTCCCGCGCAGTACAAATACGCCGGGAAGGGGGATACGCCGCCGTCGCTGGATTGGTGGCGCGGCTTCCGTTCCGCCGAGCTGACGCAGCTGATGGAGGAGGCGCAGACCGTCAACCTCGACATCGCGGCCGCCGTCTCGCGCATCGTCCAGGCGGACGCCCAGGCGCGGCAGGCGGGCGCTGCGCTGCTGCCGAGCGTGTCGACCGGCGGATCGGAAACCTATTCACGCACCTCGGGCTCGTCGTCCTCGGGTCTCACCAACGGCGGCCGCGAGGTCGTCAATTATTCGGCTTCGCTGAGCGCGAGCTACCAGCTCGATTTCTGGGGCCAGAATCGCGACGCACTCCAGACCGCGGAGGAGACAGCGAACGCCAACCGTTTCGATCGTGACGTCGTCGCGCTCACGACGCTGGCGAGTGTCGCCAACGCCTATTTCCAGGTGCTGACCTCGCAGGATCGCCTCAGGACCTCCCAGCGCAACATCGCGAGCGCGCAACGCATCCTCGATGCCGTCAAGGAGCGTCGCAAGGCCGGCACCGGCACCGATCTCGACGTTGCCCAGCAGGAGAGCGTGGTCGCCAACCAGAAGGCGCTGGTGCCGCCGCTGCGCCAGACGCTCGACCAGAACGTCAACGCGCTCGCCGTGCTGGTCTCGCGCCCGCCCGAGAGCGTGCGCGTGCTCGGCGGCTCCCTGGACCGGATCGCGATCCCGCGCGTGACGCCTGGCCTGCCGTCGGAGCTGCTGACGCAGCGGCCGGACATCCGCCGGCAGGAGGCGCAGCTCGCCTCGGCGACCGCGAACATCGGCAATGCCCGCGCGCAGTTCTTTCCGACCATCCAGCTCACCGGCAATGGCGGCTATCAGAGCTCGGCGCTGGTGTCGCTGTTCCAGCCGCATGCGGCCTTCTTCCAGCTGGTCGGCAGTGCCACCCAGCCAATCTTCGACGGCGGCAAGATCCTCGGCAATTTCGAATTTGCCAAGGCGCGGCAGGACGAACTGCTCCAGACCTACCGCAAGACCATCGTCCAGGCCTTCGCCGACGTCGACAATGCGCTGTTCTCGATCAAGCAGACTACGATCAAGCTGCAATTGCAGCGCGATGTCGTCACCGCCTCGCGGCGCGCGTTCGATCTGTCGGAGCAGCAATTGCGCGCCGGCACCGCCGATATCGTGACCGTGCTCAACACCCAGCTGACCCTGTTCCAGGCGGAAGACGCGCTGTCGCAGGCCCAACTCGCACGGCTTCTCGCCATCGTCAGCCTGTATCAGGCGCTCGGCGGCGGCTGGGAACCGAGGATGGAGAAACCGGTCAATGCTCTTTAAGCCGGATAAGAAGGATGACGCGAAGGCGGGGACGGTGAGGAAATCGTCGCGCGGCGGCTTCATCCTGACTCTGGTCACGCTCGCGATCCTCGGCGGCCTCGGCTATCTCGGCTGGACCGTGTGGCATCAGCAGCCGCAGCAGGCGAACGGCCGCAACCAGCGCCCCGATCTGCCGGTGCCGGTGCTGGCGGCAACGCCCCGCATCCAGGACGTCCCGGTCTATCTCGACGGCGTCGGCGCGATCCGCGCGCTCAACACCGTCACCGTGCGCTCGCAGGTCGACGGCAAGCTGATCGCGGTCAATTTCACCGAAGGCCAGGACGTCAAGAAGGGCGACGTGGTCGGCGAGATCGATCCAGCGCTCTATCAGGCGACGTACGATCAGGCGGTCGCCAAGAAGGCGCAGGACCAGGCCCAGCTCGCCAACCAGCGCATTGACCTCACCCGCTATGAGCAGCTCGCCGCCTCCAACGCCGGCTCCAAGCAACAGGCCGATACGCAGCGCGCGCTGGTCGCCCAGACCGAGGCGCTGGTGAAGGCCGACCAGGCCGCGATCGACAATGCGGCGGCGACGCTGAGCTATACCAAGATCGTTGCGCCGATCTCGGGGCGCGCCGGCCTGCGCCAGGTCGACCAGGGCAACATCATCCACGCCGCCGACACCACCGGCCTCGTCGTCATCACGCAATTGCAGCCGATCGCGGTGTGGTTCAGCCTGCCGCAGCAGCAGATCATGCGGGTCAATGCGGCCGCCGCCAAGGGCGCGCTCGCAGTCGACGTGTTCGGCAATGACGGCGTCACCGTGATCGATACCGGCAAGCTGACCGGCATCGACAACCAGGTCGACCAGACCACCGGCACGCTCAGGCTCAAGGCTGAGTTCCCCAACGCCAATTACCAGCTCTGGCCGGGCCAGTTCGTCAATGTCCGCCTCAAGGTCGAGACCTTGATGCAGGCGCTGGTCGTCCCGACGTCGGCGGTCCAGCGCGGTCCGATCGGCACCTTCAGCTATGTCATCGGCGAAGACAACGTCGTCTCGGCCAAGCCCGTGACGGTGACCCAGCAGAACGAGCATGACGCCGTCATCGCCAGCGGCCTGTCGGCGAACGACCGCGTCGTGACGACAGGCTTTGCCAATCTGTCCGATGGCTCAAAGGTCGTCGTCGGACGCGACGACCAGACGCCGTCGGCCGACCTCGCGCCGCGCAAGCGCTCGCGCGGGCCGGACGCTCAGAAAAAGGATGGCGCCAAGGACGGCCAAAAGGACGGCGAGCCCCGCGCCAAGCGGAGCAGCAGCGAAGGCGACCAGAAGGGACAGACCGGGCCGGCACCGGGACCCGGGGCAACGGGAAGTGGAGCCAAGCAGCCATGATCCCGACAACAGCCGCCTGAGCGGCAGGCGCATCCCATGGGTGTCTCCGAACCCTTCATCCGCCGTCCCATCGCGACCTCGCTGCTCGGCATCGCGCTCCTGATCGGCGGGCTGCTGGGCTATTTCTCGCTCCCGGTCTCGGCGCTGCCGCAGGTCGACTTCCCGACCGTGCAGGTGACGACGCAGCTGCCGGGCGCCAGCCCCGACGTGATCGCCTCGCTGATCACCGCGCCGCTGGAGCGGCAGCTCGGCCAGATCCCGTCGCTGTCGGCGATGAACTCGACGAGCTCGTTCGGCGTCAGCCAGATCTCGCTCCAGTTCGACCTCAACCGCGACATCGACGGCGCGACCCAGGACGTCCAGGCCGCGATTAACGCCGCAGCCGGCGTGCTGCCCAAGACGCTGCCATATCCGCCGACCTACGCCAAGGTGAACCCGGCGGATGCGCCAGTCATGACGCTGGCGCTGCGTTCGGACACGATCTCGCTGCGGGCGATGAGCGACATCGCCGATACGCTTCTGGCGCAACGGCTGAGCCAGATCTCCGGCGTCGGGCGCGTTTCCGTGCTCGGCGGGCTGAAGCCGGCCGTGCGCATCCAGGCGGATCTGGCGCGGCTGGCGGCCTATGGTATCGCCATGGAGGATCTGCGCACCGCGATCGCCAATGCCAACGTCTCGGGT
Source organism: Bradyrhizobium sp. B025 (assembly GCF_042257955.1). Classification (NCBI taxonomy): domain Bacteria; kingdom Pseudomonadati; phylum Pseudomonadota; class Alphaproteobacteria; order Hyphomicrobiales; family Nitrobacteraceae; genus Bradyrhizobium; species Bradyrhizobium sp. B025. The sequence continues at coordinate 4,255,186 of NZ_CP170150.1, forward strand.
CCGAAGGGCTCGCTCGACGGCGCGCAGCAATCCTACATCATCGCCGCCAACGACCAGATCGCCGCCGCCGAGGCCTACAAGCCTGTCATCATCGCCTATCGCAACGGCTCGCCGGTCACGATCGCCGACGTCGCGCAGATCGTCGATGGCCTGGAGAACGACCGCACTGGCGGCTGGTACCAGGGCACGCCGGCCGTCATCATCGACATCCAGCGCCAACCCGGCGCCAACGTCATCGACGTCGTCAGCCAGATCCGCGCCGAAATCCCGAAGGTCCAGCGCGCGATCCCGGCCGGCGTGAACCTCACCATCGTCTCCGACCGCACCGTCACCATCCGCGCCTCGGTGCGCGACGTGCAGTTCACGCTGATCCTCAGCGTCGTGCTGGTGACGCTGGTGGTGCTGCTGTTCCTGCGCTCGCTCAGGGCCACGCTGATCGCGGGCGTGGCGTTGCCGCTGTCGCTGATCACGAGCTTCGGCATCATGTATTTTGCCGGCTTCAGCCTCGACAATCTGTCGCTGATGGCGCTTACGATCGGCACCGGCTTCGTGGTCGACGACGCCATCGTGATGATCGAGAACATCGTCCGCCACATGGAGAATGGCGACGGGCCGATGGAGGCCTCGCTGAAAGGCGCGAGCGAAATCGGCTTCACGGTGATCTCGCTGACGGTGTCGCTGATCGCGGTGTTCATCCCGCTCTTGTTCATGTCGGGCCTCGTCGGGCGCATGTTCCGCGAATTCGCGCTGACGCTGACGATCGCGGTCGTGACCTCGGCCGTGGTCTCGCTGACGCTGACGCCGATGATGTGCTCGCGGCTGCTGAGGCACGCCCATGAGGAAGTGGCGGTGCCGGGCCTCGCTGCGATCAGCCGCTTCATCGACCGCACCGTCGAGTTCTATCACCGCACGCTGCTCTGGGTTCTGGAGCGCCAGCGCGCCACGCTGGTCGTGACCTTCGCCACGCTGATCGCAACCCTCGTCCTCTACGTCGTGGCGCCAAAGGGCTTCCTGCCGCTTCAGGACACCGCCTCGATCACGGCGGTGACGGAGGCCGGACCCGACGTCTCGTTCGCGGAGATGCAGAAGCGGCAGGCCGAGGCCGCCGACGCCATCAAGGCAGACCCCGACGTGGTCGGCGTCGTCTCGGTGATCGGCGCCGGCTCGGTCAATCCGACCACCAATGTCGGCCGTCTCGTCATGACCTTGAAACCGCGCGGCGAGCGGCGTGACGACGTCAGCGTGGTCGTGACCCGGCTGAAGCAGAGGGTGTCGGGCATCCCCGGCATGACCGTCTATTTCCAGCCGGTGCAGGACGTGCAGATCTCGACCCAGTCGAGCCGCTCGCAATACCAGTACACGCTGACCGGCACCGATGCGGCGCTGGTGTCGGAATGGGCGCGCAAGCTGGTTGCGGAGATGCGGCGCGATCCCTTGTTCCGCGACGTCTCCTCGGAGGCGCAGGAGGGCGGCCTGCGGGCGCAGCTCGATGTGGATCGAACGCGGGCGGGCCAGCTCGGCGTGAGCCTGCAAGGCATCACCGACACGCTGAACGATGCCTTCGCCCAGCGGCAGATCTCGACCATCTACGGCCAGGCCAACCAGTACCGCGTCGTGCTGGAGGCGCTGCCGATGTACCAGCGCGATCCCTCGATCCTGTCGAAGCTCTATCTGCCGGGCGCCGCGAGCGCCATCGTCGGCGCGCCCAACGCCCAGGTGCCGCTGTCGGCGGTGGCGACGCTGAAGCGCACCACGGCGCCGCTGGCGATCTCGCACCAGGCGCAATTCCCGGCGATCTCGCTCAGCTTCAACCTCGCGCCGGGCGCAGCCCTCGGCGATGCCGTCGAAGCGGTGAAGACGATCGAGACCCGCATCGAAATGCCCAACAGCATCGTCGGGGTCTATGCCGGCGATGCCGCCGAATTCGCCAAGGCGCTCGCCGGCCAGCCCTGGCTGCTGCTCGCCGCCGTCATCACGATCTACATCGTGCTCGGCGTGCTCTACGAGAGCTACATCCACCCGATCACCATCCTGTCGACGCTGCCCTCGGCCGGCGTCGGCGCGATCCTGGCGCTGGTCCTGTGCGGACAGGATCTCTCGGTGATCGGCCTGATCGGCATCATCCTGCTGATGGGCATCGTCAAGAAGAACGCGATCATGATGATCGACTTCGCGCTCGAGGCCGAGCGCGGGCAGGGGATGTCGCCCAACGAGGCGATCGTGCAGGCGTGTCTCCTGCGCTTCCGCCCGATCATGATGACGACGCTGGCCGCGCTGTTCGGCGCGCTGCCGCTGGCGATCGAGAGCGGCACCGGCGCCGAGCTGCGCTTTCCGCTCGGCATCTCCATCATCGGCGGCCTGCTGCTGAGCCAGCTCCTGACGCTGTACACCACGCCCGTGATCTACCTGGCGCTCGACCGCATCAACCGCCGCCTCGAGCAGGCGCTGCCGCCGGCCGAATCCGGCGGCCCGCCGGTCGCGGGCGCGACCGAGGGGATGCAGTGATGGCATCGATCTCGGAGCCCTTCATCCGCCGCCCGGTCGCGACCACGCTGCTGTCGATCGGGTTGTTCCTGCTGGGTGTCGTCGCCTACGAGTTCCTGCCCGTCGCCTCGGTCCCGAACGTCGACTTCCCCGCCATCTTCGTCTCGGCCAGCCGGCCCGGCGCCGACCCTTCCGTGATGGCGGCGACTGTGGCCTCGCCGCTGGAGCGGCGGTTAGGTGAGATATCAGGCATCAACCAGATCACCTCGACGTCGTCGCTCGGCGTCACCAACATCCAGCTCCAGTTCGACATCGGCCGCAACATCGACAAGGCCGCGCGCGACGTGCAGGCCGCGATCAACGCCTCGTTGGTGGACCTGCCGAGCGATCTGCCGACCCTGCCGCGCTTCCGGAAAGCGAACACGGCCGGCGCGCCCGTCTTCGTGCTGGCGCTGACCTCGAAGACACTGTCGGCGAGCGCGATCTACGACGTCGCCGATACGGTGCTGGCGCAGCGCATCTCGCAGGTGCCGGGGGTCGGCGACGTCACGGTCAGCGGCGCCGACCAGCCGGCCGTGCGGGTGCAGCTGAACCCCGTCGCGCTGTCGAACGCCGGCATCGCCACCGACGACGTGCGGACCGCAATCGTCAACGCCAATCCGCTTGGTCCCGTCGGCATCTTCAACGGCGAGCGCCAGAGCGAGACGCTGTCGCTGAACAAGCAGATGCGCACCGCGAAAGAGTTCCGCGACATCGTCATCAAGAGCTCCAACGGCAATTTCGTCCGGCTTTCCGACGTCGCCGAAATCGAGGACTCCGTCCGCAACGCCCGCTCGATCGCCTGGTTCAACAAGCAGCCGGCGGTGCTGATCCAGATCACCAAGCAGGGCGATGCCAACGTCATCGACACCGTCGACCGCGTGAAGGCGCTGATCCCCGAGCTGAAGCAATGGATCCCGGCCGGCGTGGACATTTCCACCCTGGTCGATCGCACCAGCACGATCCGCGCCAGCGTCCTCGACATGCAGTGGACCCTGCTGGCAACCGCCATCCTCGTGATGCTCGTCGTGTTCGTGTTCCTGCGGCGGATGACGCCGACGATCGCGGCCGGCATCTCGGTGCCGCTGGCGCTGGCTGGCACCTGCGCCGGGATGTGGGTCGCAGGCTTCTCGATCGACAATTTGTCGCTGATGGCGCTCGCCATCTCCGTCGGCTTCGTGGTGGACGATGCCATCGTCATGATCGAGAACATGTTCCGCAATCTCGAGCACGGCATGCGGCCGTTCGAGGCGGCGCTGGAGGGGGCGAAGCAGATCGGATTCACCGTCGTGTCGATCAGCCTGTCGCTGATCGCCGCCTTCACCCCGCTGATCTTCATGGACGGCATCGTCGGCCGCCTGCTGCGCGAATTCTCGCTGACGCTCACCTTCGCGATCCTGGTCTCGACGCTGGTGTCGCTGACCGTGACGCCGATGATCTGCGCCCATTACATCCGGCAGACCACCTCCGGCACCGCGACCCTGTTCGATCGCCTGATCGAGGGCTCGCTGTCGCGCATCGTCGCCTTCTACACCCGCACCCTGCGCACCGTGCTGGAATTCCCGCTGCTGACGCTGCTGGTGTTCTTCGCCACCATCGGTCTCACGGTGACGCTCTACATCAAGGTGCCCAAGGGCTATTTCCCGACCGACGATTCCGGCTTCGTCATCGGCGCGACGCGGGCCTCGGCCGACATCTCGTTCCAATCGATGCTCAGCCTCCAGCAGCGGCTCGCCGACATCGTGATGCAGGATCCGGCCGTGGCCGGCATCGGCTCGACCGTCGGCAGCGGAGGCGGGGGCCCGGGGGCGGCGACCTCGAACCGCGGCACCATGTTCATCAGCCTGAAGCCGCCGGAGGAACGCGACCACGTCTCGACACAGGTCGTGATCGACCGTCTCAGGCGCGCGCTGTTCCCGGTGCCCGGCATCCGCCTCTTCATGTTCGCCGCCCAGGACGTGCGCGCCGGCGGACGGCAGAGCGATTCCGACTACCAGTACACGCTCTCCTCGACCGATCTCGACCTGTTGCAGAAATGGGCGCCGATCGTCGCCAAGCGCATGGAGAGCGTCGAAGGCATCACCGACATTTCCAGCGATCGCGATCCCGGCGGGCTTCAACTGACGCTCAGCATCGACCGCCAGAAGGCCTCGGCGCTCGGCGTCAAGGTTCAGGACATCGACAACGCGCTGAACAACGCGTTCTCGCAGCGGCAGATCTCGATCATCTACACCCAGCGTAACCAGTACATGACCGTGCTGGAGATCGACCCGAAATTCCAGGTCGATCCTTCCAACCTCGATCGCATCTATGTCGCCGGCGCCGGCGACGTGCAGGTGCCGCTGTCGGCCGTGGTGCGCGCGACGCGCGGCCTTGCCGCGCTCGCGGTCTATCATTCGCAGTCGTTCCCTTCGACCACGGTGTCGTTCAACCTGCTGCCGGACGTGCCGCTCCAGGCTGCGACGCAGAACATCCAGCGGGCGGTCGAGGAGCTGCATATGCCGGAAGGCATCCGCGGCAGCTTCGACGGCAATGCCGGCGATTTCGCCAGGACCAGTGGCCGCCAGCCGCTGCTGATCCTCGGTGCGCTGGTGGCGATGTATATCGTGCTTGGCGTGCTCTATGAGAGCCTCGCCCATCCGCTCACGATCATCTCGACGCTGCCCTCGGCCGGCCTCGGCGCGCTGCTGGCCCTGCAGATCACCAACACGCCGCTGACGGTGATCGCCTTCGTCGGCATCATCCTCTTGATCGGCATCGTCAAGAAGAACGGCATCATGATGGTGGACTTCGCGCTCGACGCCGAGCGCCAGCGCGGCCTGTCCTCGGCGGAGGCGATCTTCGAGGCCTGCCAGGCCCGGTTTCGCCCCATCCTGATGACGACGATGGCGGCGCTGTTCGCCGGCATTCCGCTGGTCGTTGCGACCGGGCCCGGCACCGAGCTCCGCCGTCCGCTCGGCATCACCATCATCGGCGGCCTGTTCGTCTCGCAGATCCTGACGCTCTACACCACGCCCGTGATCTACCTGCTGATCGACCGCCTGCGGCGGCGAACAGGGCCGCGTCCGCTGCCCGCACCGGCGGAATAGGTTGTTGAACCGCCGTGCAAAGCGTATAGCGGCGGCCATGTCGAACCCTACTGCCGCCGCGCCGGCCGACCCGATCCCCGAATGTCCGCACTGCCAGAAGCCGATGCCGCTGTGCATCTGCGACAGTGTCGCGCCCATTGAAAATCGCCTCGGCCTCTTGATCCTCCAGCATCCGCAGGAGCAGGACAGGGCGCTCGGTACCGCGCGGTTGACTGCGAAGCACTTCCCCAATGCCGTGGTGCGCGTCGGCCTGTCCTGGCCGAGCCTGTCCAAGGCGCTCGGGCAGCCGGTCGAGAATGCCTCCCACTGGGCCGTGCTCTATCTTGGCTCGGCCCGCGCGGCCGATCTCGAAGCCGAGGCCGAGATCGTCGCGCTCAACCGCAAGGGCGAGGTCGCGGACAACCAGCGCGCGATCCTCGGCAAGCTCGAAGGCGTCGTGCTGCTCGACGGCACCTGGAGCCAGGCCAAGGCGCTGTGGTGGCGCAATCCGTGGATGCTCAAATGCCAGCGCGTGATCCTCAACCCGTCGCGCCCCTCGCGCTACGGGCGCCTGCGCAAGGAGCCGCGCAAGGACGGGCTGTCGACCATCGAAGCGGCTGCTGCGATCCTGGCAGGCCTAGAGCGGCGCCCCGACATCGCCGAGACGCTGCATGCGAGCTTCGAGCGGATGCTGACGCGCTATCGCGAGGTGCAGGCGGAGATGCCTGAACTGGCGCCGAAGCCGGTGGTCAAGGACCGCCGGCGCGGTGTCCGGCGGGGCAAGCGAGCCTGACTTCGGCCTACGTCATCCGCGCGATCCTGCTGGTTCGCCGCTGCCGGCGCGACCGAGGAGATTCTCGGCCGATATCTCGCTGGCGCGAAGGCTTAGCCGCCCGGTCGGGGTTGCCTAAGCCATTGATCCCCTATATTGGTCCGCCCTTACGGGGCCACGTGGCGGAGTGGTTACGCAACGGTCTGCAAAACCGTGTACACCAGTTCAATTCTGGTCGTGGCCTCCATCACAAGCTTCTGATTTTTCAGCCAAAAAATCAAATTCGGCGCAGGTTCCACCGATGCCGCTCGCCGTCGGCTGCCGGGGTGAGGCGGGACGCTGCCACCGGGTTTGCCCGGGGCTTGGCGGAAACCAGCGATTCAGGCCCGATGGCATAGACTTCGCATCTGCGAAGTGATGCGTCACGAACCCTGAAAGCTGGAGAGCACGTGAGCGACGTCGTTCGATTTGTCCCGAAATCCGAGCTGGAGCGGGCCCGTCTCATTCGCGAGGCCCGTGCGATCTATGACAGCATCTTTCCGCCGGCCGCACCCGACCGGGTGCCGCAGGACGGCGAGGAGCGCGTCAAGAATTGATCGTGGCCGCGCCGGGTTCCGGCGCATGGCGATGCCAAACCGCCCAGCAGGCGGGCGCATTCGTTCACGGTGAAGGTGGCCTCAGCAGGCCGCGTACCAGCCGTCGGGAAACGGCAGCATGGGCCAGGCGCCCTCATTGTCATTGGCGGCTTTGGGCGTTGCGTCGAAGCTCCACGAGCGGGGCACGAATTCCTCCTCCGGCGCGGGCGCAAAATCGTCATGGACGATGGCGTCGCGGACGGCATCCAGCAGCAAGTTGAATTCGGCTTCGCTCATCGCACCCTCCGGAACGCGGATGGCGCAATGTCGCAAAGCCGGTTTGTTGCCCGATTGAGCCGATCGTTCGCATTTTAACGATCCGGCGATCAGGTCTCGTATGGTTAGCGATTCCTGAAAATCCTCGCGGGAACTTAGGCGTCCCGGGCTGGCTGCCCGTGTGAAAGGGATCACATTCTCCACGATTTATTTCTCCTACCCCTGCACACATCGGCCAACGGCTGGCCGGGGCGGGCAGGGCAGACAGGAGACTTCGTCATGAAGGCAAGGTTCTTGCGGTTAGCGGGTGTGAAGAGCCGGGCGCGACACGCCTCCACGGTCGGACTGTTCCTGACGCTGTTTGCCTCCGCGGCTCACGCGCAGCAGGGAACGGCGGAGCAGCGCCGGGCCTGCACCCCCGACGTCTACCGGCTCTGCGCCGGCGAGATTCCCAATGTCCGCGCCATCACGGCCTGCCTGCGCCGTAACCGGTCAAGCTTGAGCGAGGCTTGCCGTTCCGTGTTCGATCAGGCCGGCGGCTGACATAGCGGGTCTGTGAGTTTGTGCGCAGCAAGTGGCTCGTGCGGCCTCGCGAATCCGGCATAGTCACCCTGTGGATATGCTGCGGACAGGCTGTGGAGGGGCGGTGATCTGCTTCGGATATCGCACGCAGATACGTCCGTAACGCGTCACATCTCTGTCAAATGACCCAATCGAATGGTTCCCTGATCGTGCAGACCCCTGCGTGATACGAGATCATTTGGTTCCGCCGAATTCGGAATATCGGTTCACCGCGCGCAAAGCCTGCGAACAGTTTTTGTGCAGCGGCTTGCCCAAATTGCGGGCCCCCTCCATCCAATTTTTTGTACGCCCGCGGACAAGCTTTCCCCGGCGCACTCCACCTAGGCTCGCTCCCGAGATCTGGAACATGGCCAGTGCCATGACAATTCGAAGGAGCTGGATATGGAGAGACGGGTATTGCCCCAAGTACGGAGGAACGTGCGGCGGGGGATCGCACGCTCATCGTTGCCGTGGCACAAGGCCGCGCTCGGCGCCGCCATCGCTCTCGGCGTTCTCGGCGCACCGCTCAGCGCGCAGGCCGCAGCGCCCGCCGCCTGCGCCGCGCTCCAGGAGAAATATCCGGACTGGAAGGGCAAGACGCTCGTCAACGCCATCAACCCCCACACGCCGGGCTATGAGACCATCGATCCGAAAGACCCCAGCAAATATATCGGCTTCGACATCGATCTCGGCGAGGCCATCGGCGAATGCCTCGGCTTCAAGCTGACCTACAAGCCCGTGGTGTTCGCGGCGCTCCTGACCACACTTTCGGCGGGACAGGCCGACATCGTGATCTCCGACATCTACGCCACCAAGGAGCGCGCCAAGGCCGCCGACTTCATCACCTACTCGAAGGTGTTCGATGGCGTGCTGGTCGCCAAGGGCAATCCGAAGGGCATCAACGGCATCAACACGTCGATGTGCGGTGCGGCCGCCGCGGAAAACACCGGCTACGTCGAGGTGCCCCTGATCCAGGCGCTGATGCCGGAATGCAAGAAGGCCGGGAAGGCGGAGCCGACCATCCAGCTCTACGACAACAACGCCAACTGCATCCAGGCGATCCTCGCCGGCCGCGCCGACACCTATGTCAACGACGTCAACACCGTCGACAGCGCGGTGAAGGCCTATCCGGACAAGCTGGAGAAGGCGATCGCGGTGACGATCCCGTATTCGGTCGGCATTGCCGTCCCGAAGGACAAGCCGAAATTCCGCGACGCCGTGCTCGCCGCGCTGATCGAGGTGCAGAAGGCCGGCACGCATATTGAGCTTCTCAAGAAGCATGGGCTCGACGTGAACAACTTCAAGGAGCCGGACATCCTGACGGCTGACTGATGTCGCTGTTCCTCCATTACCTGAGCATGCCGTATCTGCTCGAGGGCATCGAGCTCACCCTCGAGGTGACCGCCCTCGGGCTCGGCGGCGGATTGATCCTCGGATTGATCCTCGCCGGCATGCAGCTCTCCCGCTTCTGGCTGCTGGCGGCGATCGCCAGGGCCTACACCGTGATCTTCCGCGGCACGCCGCTGATCCTCCAGATGGTGTTCGCCTACGACGCGCTGCCGCATATCGGCATCAAGCTGCCGGCGGTGCTGGCGGCCGGCCTCGCGCTCGCCTGCAACGAGGCGCCGTTCATCGCCGAGATGCTGCGGGCCGGCGTGCTCGGCGTCGATCGCGGGCAGGTGACCGCCGGCCAGGCGCTCGGCATGACGCCGCGGATCCTGATGTGGCGGGTGATCGCGCCGCAGGCGATCCGCACCATGATCCCGGCCTTCGGCAACGAGGCGGTGAGCGCACTGAAGAATTCCTCGCTCGCCTCCGTCGTCGCGGTCCAGGAGCTGACGCTGCGCTCGACCCAGCTGGCGTCCTCGACCTTCGACTTCTTCTCGATCTTCTTCGCCTCGGGCCTTCTGTATCTCGTGCTGACCGCCACCATCAGCGTCATCCAGCTGTTCGTCGAATGGCTGCTCGATCTCGACCGCGCCAAGGGCCGCGAGCGCAAGCTTGCTGATTACCTGCCGTGGCGCCGCGTCGATCTCGGCACCAAGCTCGAACTTGCAGCCGTGACCGTTGATGATCCGGAGCCCGCACAGGCAGAGCTCGCGGACACCGCGCCGCTGGCGCTGACCCGCGAGGAGCGCACCCGCCGCGCCGCGACGATCGCGCGCAACAACATCGCGGTCGAGGCCAAGGACCTCACCAAGAGCTATGGCCCGCAAAAGGTGCTTAGAGGTCTCGACCTCACGGTCCGCGTCGGCGAGGTGGTCGCGCTGCTCGGCCCCAGTGGCTCCGGCAAGAGCACGCTGCTCCGCTGCATCAATCATCTCGAAGACTGGGACGCCGGCACCGTGCGCGTCGGCGGCCGGCGTCTCGGTTTTGACGACGACGGCAAGCTGCTGTCACCGCGGGCGATCGCCAACGAGCGGGCGACCGTCGGCGTCGGCATGGTGTTCCAGCAGTTCAATCTGTTTGCCCATTTGTCGGCAAAGGAGAACATCGCCGGCCCGTTGCGCTGGGTCCACGGCATGCCCCGGATCGATGCCGAGCGCCGCGCCACCGAGCTGCTCGACCGGGTCGGGCTGTCGCACCGCGCCGATGCGCTGCCGCGGCATCTCTCCGGCGGCCAGCAGCAGCGCGTCGCCATTGCGCGGGCGCTTGCGCCGAACCCCAGCGTGCTGCTGCTGGACGAGCCGACCTCCGCGCTCGATCCCGAGCTCGTCAACGAGGTGCTGGAGGTGATCCGGCGCCTCGCCATCGACGACGGCCTCACCATGATCATCTCGACGCACCAGATCCGCTTCGCCGATGAAGTCGCCGACCGCGTCGCCTTCTTGAGCGGCGGCACGATCATCGAGGAGGGGCCGGCGCACGAGGTGCTCTCCAACCCCCGCAATCCGCTCACCGCGCGCTTCCTCAGCGTAATGGAAGCCGACAAGACACCGGAGGCGGTCCGATGAGCGCAGTGTCCACAAGGCTCAAGACTCCCGAAGAGGCCACCTCATGACGCATTTCACGCTGCCGGTTTCGCCGAAAACCGTTCACTGGGGCTATTTCTCCAAGACGGTCGCTCCGGCCCTGACGCTGCGCTCGGGCGACCGCGCCACCATCGAGACGCTGACCCATCACGCCAACGACGATTACGAGCGCATGATCCAGGGCGATCCCGGCGCCGAGAGCGTGTTCCAGTGGACGCGCGAGCACAAGGCGGTGGCGCGGCGCGGCTCGGGCCCCGTCGAAGGCCCGTTCATCCGCGGCGCGGGCGAGGGGATCGGCGTGCACCTCCTCACCGGCCCGGTCGCGATCGAAGGCGCCGAGCCCGGCGACATTCTCGAAGTGCGCATCCTCGATATCAGGCCGCGGCCGAGCTGCAGCGCCTGCCATGCCGGCCGCTGCTTCGGCTCCAATGTCGCAGCGAACTGGGGCTTTCACTACCACGACCTGATCGAGGAGCCGAAGCCGCGCGAGGTCGTCACCATCTTCGAGCTCGACACCTCGGGCGAGCCCTACGCGAAGGCGGTGTACAACTATGTCTGGACGCCGCAGACCGACCCTGATGGCATCGTGCATCCGACCATCGACTATCCCGGGGTCCGCGTCGACCACGCCACCATCAAGAAGCGCGAGAACATCCTCGCGAGCATGAAGGTGCCCGCACGATTGCATTTCGGAACCATGGGCCTTGCGCCGTCGGAAGCCGATTTCGTCAGCTCGATCCCGCCGAGCTACACCGGCGGCAATATCGACGACTGGCGCATCGGCAAGGGCGCGCGAATGTTCTATCCGGTCGCGGTTCCCGGCGCCTATTTCTCGGTCGGCGATCCCCACGCCGCCCAGGGCGACAGCGAGCTCGGCGGCACCGCGATCGAGACCTCGCTGACCGGCGATTTCGAATTCATCCTGCACAAGAGGGCCGATCTGGCCGGCACCAATCTGGAAGGCCTCGACCATCCGATGCTCGAGACCGAGCAGGCCTGGTCGTTCTACGGCTTCACCTATCCGAACTATCTCGCCGCGCTCGGGGCCGACGCACAAACCGAGATCGCCAATCACAGTAGTCTCGACCGTGCGATGCGCGATGCGTTCCGCAAGCTGCGCCGGTTCCTGATGACCGTGCACGGCCTCAGCGAGGACGAGGCGATCTCGCTGCTGTCGGTCGGCGCCGATTTCGGGGTCACCCAGGTGGTCGATGCCAATTGGGGCGTCCACGGCACGATCCGCAAGAACATCTTCCGGTGCGACTAGATCTCTCCGTCTTGTCATTCCGGGGCGAGGCAAAGCGTCGAACCCGGAATCCATTTCACCACCGTCTTCTGCGCCCGATGGATTCCGGGTTCGCGCTTGGGCACGCCCCGGAATGACGAGCGTCAAGACGAGCGCATCATGCTCTAACCCGTTGAAGGTTAGCCTGTTTTCGGAATGAGAGGATGACCAACGAGCCCCATTTGCGGCCCGTCGCTGCGACGGAGGATCGCGTGCGTCTGGCACAGAGGTTGCTTCGATCAACTGCAATCTGGGTTGATCCGATGAGCTTCCGGCCGTTCACGAGCGAGTCCTACGCGCAAGACGACCGCCCCGAAGCCTGGCGGGACGTGCTGGCTGCCGTCGGCCTGCAACCGGCGACCGGCCATTCCTTCCTTGACGGACATGCAACCGCATCGCATCGCCATACTGCGGGCGTCGCGCTGACGCGCATGGCCGCGGGCGCGCAGACCATCGGTCCACTCTCGCAATTCAACGAAGATATTCCGATCGCACTGATGCCGGTCGAGGACGGCATGGTGCTGAAGAGCGCCGGCGGCCACCGCATCGTTCCCGTCGGACATCTCGTGCTGCTGCCGCGCAGCGGCGACTGGAGCATCGTGTTCCAGCGCGACATGCGCGCGATCGTGCTGTCGGTGACCTCCGAAGCGCTGCACGGGCGGTTCTCGGGCAAGCCGCGGCTCGGCGAGCCCCGCGTCGTGCCGCCCGGCGGCTTTGCCGATGTGTTCGCGCGCCTGCTCGACGCGACCGCGCGCACGCTCGACAGCTTGAGCGATGCCGAATGGAATGCGGTCGCGCAGAGCCTCGTCGATCTCCTCCTGACGCTCGCGCATCAACTGGCGGCCTCGACGTCCGACGCCGGATCGAGCGCGACACAGGCGGCGCTCCTGCACCGGATCTGCCAGACCATCGAGCGCCGGCTCGACGATCCCGAGCTGGTGCCCGCGCGCGTCGCAGAGGCCGAGGGGATTTCCGAGCGCTACTTGCAAAAGCTGTTCGAGACGGTCGGCGATAATTTCACCCACTACGTCCGCGAACGCCGGCTCCAGCGCGCCTGGGCCGACCTGTCCAATCCGGCGGAGGCGCATCGCTCGATCTCGGAGATCGCCTACGCCTATGGCTTTGGCGATTCCGCGCATTTCAGCCGCGCCTTCCGCCATCGCTTCGGCCTGCCGCCGCGCGAGTTCCGCCAGCAGGAGGCGGAGCGGGCGACCTCGCAGCACGGCGTCGCCGGTCAGCGTGGCTGGCCGCAGGAGGCGCTGGCGCAGCTCCGGGTGCATCCAAGCGTGGAGGCACGCAGCAGCGTCGCGTGTGCCGGCGCCGAGGAGCGCACGACAACGGAGCGCAGGCATCACCATCTCCCGGTCGGGGCCAGCCGCGTCCATTGGGGCTATTTCAGCCGCTCATTGCAGCCACAGATCGAGATCGCTTCGGGTGACACCATCACCATCGAGACGCTGACCCAACACGCCTCCGACGCACCCGACATGATGATCGCGGGCGATGCCGGCGCCGAGAGCGTGTTCGGATGGACGCGCGATCGAAAGAACGTCGATCGCCGCGGGGCAGGGCCGATGGATGCCAGCGTGTTCGGCCGCGGCGCCGGCGAGGGGTTTGGCGTGCACATCTGCACTGGGCCCGTCGCGGTGAAGGACGCCCAGCCCGGCGACGTTCTGGAAGTGCGCATCCTCGACATCGTGCCGCGCGCAAGCCGCAATCCGATCCATGCCGGCCGCGTGTTCGGCTCCTCGGTCGCGGCGTGGTGGGGCTATCACTACAACGAGTTTCTCGGCGGTCCGAAGCCGCGCGAAGCCGTGACGATCTACGAGATATTTGACGACACCGTCGCGCCGCACGCCCGCGCGCTGTATTCCTACCGCTGGGAGCCACAGACCGATCCGTTCGGCGTGGTGCACGCGACCTACGACTATCCCGGCGTTCCCGTCATGCCCGCCACGATCAAGCGCCGCCACGCCGTGCTCGACGGAATCCGCATTCCCTTGCGGCCGCATTTCGGCGTGATCGCGGTGGCGCCGCGCGAGGTCGATTTCGTCGACTCCGTGCCGCCGTCCTATTTCGGCGGCAATCTCGACAATTGGCGGCTGGGGAAGGGGGCGGCCGTCTATCTTCCGGTCTCCGTCCCCGGCGCGCTGCTGTCGGTCGGCGATCCCCACGCAGCCCAGGGCGACGGCGAACTCAGCGGCACCGCGATCGAGTGCTCGATGACCGGCACCTTCGAGGTGATCCTGCACAAGAAGGCCGACCTTGCCGGCCAGCCTTTCGCCGATCTCTCCTATCCCCTGATCGAGACCGCGACCGACTGGGTGTTGACCGGCTTCAGCCATCCCAACTATCTCGCCGAGTTCGGCGCGCAGGGGCAGAGCGAGGTTTACGCTAAATCCTCGCTCGACCTTGCCATGAAGGATGCCTTCCGCAAGATGCGGCGCTTCCTGATGAACGTGAAGGGCCTCAGCGAGGACGAGGCGATCGCGCTGATGTCGGCCGCCGTCGATTTCGGCGTCACGCAAGTCGTCGATGGCAATTGGGGCGTGCACGCCATCCTCAGCAAGCGCCTGTTCGAGAACGCCTCCTAACCCCAAGGATATCCCAAGTGAAATTCCACATGATCAGCGGCGGACCGAAGCCGGTCGCGCCCTTCAGCCACGCCGTCGAGACCGACGGCTTTGTCTTCGTCACCGGCCAGATGCCGGACACGCCGCAGTCGCCGGGCGTGCTGCCCGACGGCATCGTGGCGCAGACGCGAGCAGTGATGGAGAACCTGAAAGTGGTTTTGGCCGGCATCGATCTCGGCCTCGAGCACGTCGTGATGACGCGGATCTACCTCACGCGTTTCAAGGAAGACTACGCCGCGATGAACGAGACCTACCGCACCTACTTCGCGCCCGACCGGCTGCCGGCCCGCACCTGCGTCGGCGTCACCGGGCTTGCCTTTGACGCGCTGATCGAGATCGACCTGGTGTGCCGGCGGCCGTGAGGCATGTGTGCTTTGTAGGGTGGGTTAGCCGAGCGGCTGCGCGAAGCGCTGGTCGGCTGGCGTAACCCACCACTTCTGCTTCTGCGGAGATAGACAGTGGTGGGTTACGCTGCGCTAACCCACCCTGCGACCCCACAATCCGCTCAGGCGAAAAGATTCCACTTTACCGAAATTCGGCTTTGGCGTATTCGTGCGCCACCTCATCCCGGTCAGAGGGGCGTATCGCGATCGTCACGACACGCGGGGTGAGCTGCGGTGGACGTTAGTCACATCGGCGCGAGGGCATCGCAGGGCGGGCAACCGTGAGCGAAGGCCGTCGCGCACACGACCGGTGTGATCTGCGTACGGCAAAACCGTGTCGTCCTGGCGCCCGGGGTCTGTGCGCCAAGTCTTGCGGTGATGCGGCGGCCCGACCGGGCGCGCACATCAGCGATCCGCAAGGCGACGGGGGCAATAGTGCATCGCTCCCCGGGGAGAACGCGGCATAAGCCGTCAAACCACTGCGCAGGGAAGGCCGGTTGCTATGGCTTCACCTGTATGCCGCTGTGCAGATTTTCGTAGCCACCTTTCGCACAGTGGACCTCGGGTGCCAGTCGGCACCCGGTCTTCCCTGCGCCCTTTGAGAGGAGGGTGACGAGATGAGGCAAAAGCTCGGGCGAGATGAGCCGCGAGGATACGAAGGTGTGTCTGCAAGGTCGTAGGATGGGTACAGCACTTGCGAAACCCATCATGCTTCGGCGCGCGCAGAAAAAGCTTTGATGGGTTTCGCTTCGCTCTACCCATCCTACGAATACTCCGTCATTGCGAGCGCAGCGAAGCAATCCGGACTGCCGCCGCGGAAAGATTCTGCTTCGCTGCGCTCGCAATGACGACGCTAAGAGAGTCGAGCCCCAATTCTGCTCTCGTGCCCCGGACGCTGCGCAGCACGAAGTGACGCGCTGCAGAGCCGGGGCCCATGCCACAGCGTACGGTGCGGCTTCCTGGGTCCCGGCTTTGCGCCGCAACGTTTCACGTTGCAGCGCGTCCGGGACACGAGAGCGAGCAGCAAGCACCAAGCACCGTTGCCGAACGCTCCCTCCATTTCGCCTCAAATTGCAACCCGCGCGTGCAAGAAGTCTTGATCGGCTGTGATCTAGGGGTGATCGCCAGCCTTGAACGCGCCAAAGCCCGTCAGCGACCAACTCATAGAGTGCATAAGGATCAGTGGAACGTGATCGGCCTTCCCCCTTGTAAAGCACCAAAATGGTGCTTTAGTGCTTTCCATGAGCCAGTCGCCCCGAAACGCGCCGTCCGCGCTGCGTTACAGGCTTGCCCCTGACCCGGCCGCCAAGGCCGCCATGGAGGCGACATTCCAGGCCTATGACCGCATGATGGAGATCCTGGACGAGGTTGCGCGGACCCATAACGTGGGTTCCAACGTGGTCCTGCTCCACGCCCATGCCTATGAGCCGATCCGGAAAGCAACCGCACTGCCGTCGCGGCTGGTGACGCTGGGTCTGCGCGACCGCGCCGACTATCGCGCCGCGCAAGGGCGCCGCCTGCCGCTCGACGACAAGCTCGCCAAGATCAAGGGGCCCGCCACCATTTCGATTGCGACCGTGCAAGGGCGCTTCAGCGTGCCCTTCGACTACGCCGGTTATGCCGAGGGCTGGGGGCAGAGCGCGCCCGCACACCTGATCCGCACCGACGACGGCTTTGAAGTTCACTACGGCGTCACGCCGAACAGTCTGCCAGAGGAGGAGAATGCCATGGATACCATCGCTGCCGCCCCCGACAATTTCCTGTCCCGGGTCGGGCGCCTGATCGCCGGGATCGCCTATGACGCGATCGAGCAGGCGGAAGGCAAGAACAAGCTGAAAGTGGTCGGCCAGGCCATCCGCGAGATCGAGCGCGCCGAAGCTGAGGCCCGCGACGCGCTCGCGGCGGCGCGCGCCGAGGAATACCGCCTCAACGCGCGGCGCACCGAGATCGAGCGCGAGATGACCGATCTCACGGCCAAGATCGAGGGCGTGATCGCGGACGGGCGTGATGATCTCGCGCGCGCCGGCATCGCGCGCCAGATGGATCTCGAGGCGCAGTTCGAGGTGCTCTCCCGCGCCATCGACGAGAACAACGAGAAGATCGAACAGTGCGTGACGTCGCTGCGCGCCGTGCTGTCGGCCTTGCAGGATGCCGAGCAGCGTCGCGCGGATCTCGAAAAGAGCGAGGCCCACGCAAGCCACCAGGCCGCGACGTCGCCCCGGAAGCCCGGTGGTGCCTCGGCTGCGGCGAAGGCGCTGCGTGCGGGCAGGGCGGTGGCGCGCGCCACCGGCGTGCCGGCTGCCATCCCGTTTTCAAGCGACATCGACGAGCTCAGCACGTTGCATCGCGACAAGGAGATTGCAGCGAGGCTGGCGCGGTTGAAGTCGCGCTCCTGAGTAATGTGTCATGAGCGCACTGCTCGAACACGTCATGGCGCCCGAGGTCAGGCCGTTCGCGATCGCGGCGGCCATGATCGTCATCGTCGGCTCGCTCGAGGTCGTCACGATGCTGGTCGGGGCCTCGTTGAGCGAGATGCTCGGCACCAGCATCGATTTCAGTCACCCCAGCGACAACGGCGTGCTCAACGCCATTTCCTGGATCAATGTCGGTGGCGTGCCGCTGCTGATCTTCCTGCTGCTGGCGCTCGGCGCGTTCTCGATCACCGGCTTCCTGATCCAGGACGTCGCGCGGATGGTCGCCGGTCCCATGCCGGCGACGGTCGCCTCGATCGGGGCCGTCGCCGTCTCGGTTCCGCTGGTCCGCGCCGCCAGCCGCGGCATCGCGCGGGTCATTCCCAAGGACGAAAGCTATGTCGTCGGTCTCGGCGACCTCGTCGGCCGCGTCGGCGAGGTCGTCATCGGTCCGCTCGACCAGGGGCCGCCGGGCCGTGTCAGCGTCGCCGACGTCCACGGCAACAGGCACTTCGTCTGGGCGGTCGCAGCGCCCGCATCTGGACCACTGGAGCAGGGAACCATGGTCCTGCTTGTGGATCGCGCCGGCACCCGCTTCGTCGCGGTCAAGGCCGACGATGAACTCAAGCCGTCCAAGCCGACTCTAAGCACTTAGCCAGCCAAGCTCATTAGCGGAGAAAGTCATGTTCGACATCGCAGTCCCGGCCATGATCGGCGTCGCGCTGATCGTCGTCCTGGGGATCGTCTTCACCATCCTCTACAAGCGCGCCACGCGCGACGAGGCCTTCGTGCGCACCGGCCTCGGCGGCAAGAAGGTCGTGCTCGACGGCGGCGCGATGATCCTGCCGATCTTCCACTCCTATGCCAGCGTCAATCTGAAGACGTTGCGGCTCACCGTCGAGCGCAAGGAGCGGGAATCCCTGATCACCAAGGACCGCCTGCGCGTCGACATCGTGGCCGAGTTCTACGTGCGCGTCCGTCCCGACGACGAGAGTATTGCGCTCGCCAGCCAGACGCTGGGCGCGCTGACCAATGACGCCGAAGCCCTGCGTAACCAGGTCGAGGCAAAATTCGTCGACGGCCTGCGTTCGGTGGCGGCCACCATGTCCATCCTCGAACTGCAGGAAAAGCGCAGCGATTTCGTCAAACACGTGCAGGCGACCGTGGAGTCGGACGTAAAATCGAACGGTCTCGAGCTTGAATCGGTGTCGCTGACCAAGCTCGACCAGACGGATGTGAAGTTCTTCAACCCTGAAAATTTCTTCGACGCCGAAGGTCTCACCCAGCTCAAGACCATCACCGAAACCCGCCGGCGCGACCGCAACGCCATCGTGCGAGACAACGAGGTGGCGATCGCCCAGAAGGACCTCGAGGCGCGCCAGCAGACGCTGACCATCGAACGCACCAAGAAGGAAGCCGAGCTCTCCCAGGAGCGCGACATCGCCAACAAGACCGCGAGCACCCGTGCGGAAGTCGCGACGGCGACGCAGACCGCGCGCCTGACCGAGGAGAACGCCCGCATCGACACCGACCGGGCGGTCGCCGAGAAGGAGGCCGGCGCCAAGCAGGTCAAGGAGACCGCCGTGATCGAGTCGGATCTGGCGATCAACAAGCGCAAGACCGACGCGCAGCGCGAGATCCAGATCGCGACCCAGGAGAACGAGATCCAGATCGCGGCCAAGAGCAAGCAGACCTCGGAAGCCGTCGCCGAGGCCAAGACGGCCGAGGCGATCGCCGTCTCCGCGGAGGAAAAGGTCGTGACCGCGCGTGCCGTCGAGGTCGCCGATCGTGCCCGTCTCACCCAGGTGCTTGCCGCGCGCACCGAGGCCGAGCGCAAGTCGACCGAGGTGATCGTGGCGGCCGAAGCCGAGAAGAGAGCCGCGCTCGATCGCGCCGAGGCCACCAAGACGCTGGCGATGGCGGAGGCCGAGTCCAACAAGATCAAGGCGGTCGGCGTCCGGAACATCGGCGAGGCGGAAGCTGCCGTCATCACCATGAAGAACGAGGCGCAGAACAAGCTCGGCAGCAACGTCATCGACTTCGAGATCGCCAAGAAGCGGATCGAGATCATGCCGTCGGCCCTCGCCGAGATGGTCAAGCCGATCGCCAACCTGAAGGACGTCCGCATCCTGCACACCGGCGGCGCATTCGGCGGCAACGGCGCCGGCGGAGGCAATGTCGGCTTCGGCGAAGGGCTCGCGGGCGAGCTGCTCAAGGTGCACGCGCTGCGTCCGATGATCGACGAGATCCTGCGCCAGAGCGGCTTTGCGCCGGGCGATGATCCCGTGCAGGCGCTGGTCGGCGCCGTGACGGGCAAGAGCAACGGTGCCGCTGTGCCGGCGCACGCGCCGGAGAAAACGAACGCCGCCGATCTATGAACGCCCGTTCATTGCTGCTGAGAATTCGAATCGATAAGAAATCCCCGTGCGCGCCTCGCGTCGCGCACGGCTCCGGAGTGCTGATCGAGGCGTGTTGAACCTTTCGATCACGCTCCGGACGAACCGTTGGAGGCAACGCCATTGGTTGCCGCGGCGCCTGCGCCGATCGACGTCAGGCGCTTAAAGCCTGTTTCGATCGGGGGAATTTCACATGAAGTATTTTCTGGCTGCACTGGTCGCGATCGGTCTTTCGATCGCCGCCACACCGTCGTTCGCGGCGGACGCCCGCAACGTCACCGTCGTCAACGAGACCGGCTATGCCATCAAATTCCTGGGCTTCAACGCGCCGGACGATGGCCTGGACGAATGGGACAACGAGCTCGACAAGGTTTTGCAGAACCAGGCGAGCACCTATGTCGAGTTCGACGATGACGACGAGGGATGTGTCTGGAACATCCGCGTCGACTGGCAGAACTACGACGAGTCGGTGCTCTGGAAGAACGTCAACCTCTGCAAGTTCACCGCGCTGCGGCTGCGCTACGACTCCGGCACCAAGACCACGTCCTTCGTCGCCGAATAGTTTTCCGCCCGACATGGCCGGAGGAGGGGCCGTCCGGCCCTTCCTCAGGCGCGTTGCGGAAGACGACGAATTCGTCCTTTGCAAGCGCAACCGGCTTTGTTATACGCAGCCGCGCGCGAACGAACGGTTCGCCTTTTCCTCGGTAGCTCAGCGGTAGAGCATCCGACTGTTAATCGGATGGTCGCTGGTTCGAATCCAGCCCGGGGAGCCAAATTCCGCCGTAATCTCAGAAGCTTGCAGTCGCGCCTTGATGTGGTGCGCGATGTCGCTCGGGCCATCTCTCAGCACGGTGCTTGCCCGAATCCGACGCAGAATCGTGTTCAAACAAACGTGTCCCGACCGCTGCTTCGCCACCGTGCGGCTTGGCACCAAATCGACTTAATTCAAATCAAGCTTGGCAGGGCCGGACTCTTACGGAGCTGATTCCCATGCCCCACATCCAGATCGACCGTGCCCACCTGGCTCCCTCGATTCTGCCGGCCGACATTCCCGAGCTCAGCGACGACGAATGCATCGCCTGCCTGGCGCGCGCGGTCGAGACGCCCGATTCGGCGCGGCTGGACGAGGTCGCCGCCCTGATCGGCCGCCTCGCGGTGACGATCGAATAGTCCATCGCCCCCTGATGCGGCGAGTTGCGGAGGCGTTGGCCGGCGGAGGCCAACGGCCATGTTGCGTTTTCGCCGGGCATGTTCCAAAGATGCCGGCAACTTTCGTCCGCGGCATCGTCCGCATTTCAGGGTCCGCAAATGTCCGGTTTCTCGACCGCGCGCCTCAAAATGGTCGATGGCCAGGTGCGCACCAACGACGTCACTGATCGCCGTGTCCTCGACGCCATGCTTACGGTTCCGCGCGAGGCCTTCGTGCCGGCGAGCCGCCAGGCCTTGGCCTATCTCGACCTCGACCTCGATGTGAGCGAGGGCGGCGGCAAGCGGTTCCTGATCAAGCCGCAGCTGACCGGTAAGCTGCTCCAGGCCGCCGAGATCGGCGAGGGTGACAACGTGCTGGTGGTCGGCTGCGCCACGGGCTACCTCGCGGCACTGGCCGCCAAGCTGGCGAGTCGGGTTACCGCGACGGAATGCGATTCGGCCCTGGTTACGAAAGCCAAGGACGCCTTCGCCGCCCTCGGGCTTACCAATGTCACTTGCAAGGCCGCTTCCTGCACCGAGGGTGACCCCTCTGCCGCACCGTATGATGTCATTATCCTCAATGGCGCTGTCGAGGTGACGCCGGAAGGGCTGCTCGGGCAGCTTAGGGAAGGCGGGCGTCTGGTGGGGGTATCTGCCGAATCCCGGCCGCCGCGGGCCGTGATCGTGACCCATACCCACGGCGAATTCGGCCATCGGGCGCTGTTCGATGCCGCCGCCCCGGTCCTCCCAGGGCTGGAACGGGCCGCCGCCTTCGTCTTCTGACGCTCCAAAGCCCGTTAAAATCCCGTTCTGAATCAGAAGTGTGGCCGGGATGCTGCACGTGAAGAGTTTCCACCGAGAACTACCTTGAGGTAGTTCCGTCGCGCCAATCCGCGTCCTATGTTGCGACGGGGCAACGACTCCACTCGGTAGACGGTAACCCAGCTCGCGGGCACGAGCCGGACGTTAGAATGAACGGAATTTTTGGGATGCATGGGGTGAAGCTCTTCACCGGAGCTGCGGTTTCGGTCTTGGTGCTGGCGCTTGCCGGGCCGACGCCTGCCTTGGCGGACACGATCGAGGCCGCCTTGGTGCGCGCCTATCAGAACAATCCGCAGCTCAACGCACAGCGCGCCCAGGTGCGCTCGACTGACGAAAACGTACCGCAGGCCTTGTCAGGCTATCGTCCCAAGGTCGCGCTGACGGCGAGCACCGGGTATCAATATCAGGACATCCAGCAGGTGCAGAGGGGCCCGGGAATCCATGAACCCAACCCCCTTCAGCCCAACGCCGCCAGCCTGACCGTCTCCCAGACGCTCTATAACGGCAACATCACCGCCAACAAGACGCGCAACGCGGAAGCCCAGGTCTCCGGCTCCCGCGAAGCGCTGCGCGTGCTCGAGCAGTCCGTTCTGCTGCAGGCTGCCAGCGCCTACATGGACTACCTGCGTGATGCGGCAACGCTCGAAGTTCAGCGCAGCAACGTGCGCGTGCTCGAACAGACGCTCAAGCAGACGCGCGATCGCTTCAATGTCGGCGAGGTTACCCGCACCGACGTGGCACAATCCGAAGCGCAACTGGCTGCGGGCAGGACGCAAGCCCTGACCGCTGAATCGAATCTCACGACGACGCGCGCGAACTTCCGCCGGATCATCGGCAACGAGCCGACAAACCTTGCCCCGGGCTCGCCGGTCGACCGCTTCCTTCCCGGGACGATCGCCTCCGCGGTCAATCTCGGTTTGGTCGAGAACCCCAACGTCACGGCTGCTATGTACGGCATCGACGTCAACTATCTCCAGGTCAAGATCAACGAAGGCGCGCTGCTGCCGACCGTCACGATTCAGGCGGGCATCACCCAGCAGTACCAACAGACCCTGACGGTGTTCCGAACGACGACCGCTTCCGCCATCGCGACGGCTTCCGTGCCGATCTATCAGGGCGGCATTGAATATTCGCTCATCCGCCAATCGAAAGAGAACCTGGCGCAGCAACGCCTGAATCTTGAGACCACCCGCGATCAGACCCGCGCCAACATTGTGCAGGCCTGGGGCCAGCTGGAAGCCGGCAAGGCGCAGGTGCAGTCCGCGCAGGCGCAGGTCACGGCCTCCGAAATCGCGCTGAACGGCGTGCGCGAGGAAGCCAAGGCCGGCCAGCGCACCACGCTCGACGTGCTCAACGCGCAGCAGGCGCTGGTGAACGCACGCGTTGCGCTCGTCACTGCGCAGCATGACCGCGTGGTGGCGTCCTATTCGGTGCTCAACGCGGTCGGCCGTCTCGCGCCGCAGGTGCTCGGTCTCAACACAACTGTCTACGATCCGAGCGTTCACTACCAGCAGGTCCGCGACAGCTGGGCCGGCGTGCGCACGCCTGACGGGCGCTGATTCCCATAAGTGTCCGGTCGGCCTCGCAAACAGCCGGGGCCGATCGGTGCTTTGCTTGCAATCATCAAAATCCCTGACATAGCCTTGCCAAGAAGATGCGGGTCGATTCGCCCCCGCACCTGATGTCGTGTGCGTAAAGCTTGAGTGCCGAGGGCAGGGGCGCACCGCCGCACGTTGAGCCGTGATCTGGGGACAAGTCGGCCTGCCGCGACGAAAATGTCGGGGCGTCCGTTGCGGAACCGGCCAATCCTGCCGTGCTTGGTGTAAAACAACGCATGCGAGGGCGTTGATGATGTGGAGTCGGAGATGACGCAGCCTGCAAAGGTCACAGAACCCTCGATGGAGGAGATTCTGGCCTCGATCCGGCGCATCATTGCCGACGACGAGGCCAAGCCGCCGCCGGCAGACATCGCGAAGCCCGAGAAAGCCGCGGCGCCGGCAGCGCCGCCGAAGCCGATGAACGACATTCCGCCATCCAAGGTCGCACCCGCCAAGCCCGCTGCCGAGAAGCCCGCCCCGCCGCCGGCCGCAAAGCCGGCGCCGCCCCCGCCGCCTGCACCTGCCGCGGATGTCGGGCCAAACAGCCAGGACGATATCGACGCGCTGCTGGCGGGGCTCGACACAGCCACGTCAGCGCCCGAGGTCCGCGCTCCGGAACCTGAGCCGGAGCCCGAGCCCGACGTGCTCGAATTGACCGACGACATGGCGATGGACCCGGAGCCGACGCCGCCTCCGCCGCCGCCGAGCTTTCGCAAGGTCGAGCCGCGCGACGATCTCGAATTCGCCGAATCGCCCCCACCACGCCCGTCGCCGCCGCCGTCCTACGCGTCGGTGGATTTCGATGCGCCGCCGCTGCCGCCGCAGCAGCCGATCCTGGCGCAATCGACGGTCTCGGCGGTCGAATCCGCCTTCAACTCGCTGGCTCATACGGTGCTCAGCAGCAACGCGCGGACGCTGGAGGACCTGGTCAAGGAGATGCTGCGCCCGATGCTGAAGTCGTGGCTCGACGACAACCTGCCGGGCCTGGTTGAACGCATCGTGAAGGCCGAAATCGAGCGGGTCTCGCGCGGCGGCAGGTAACGCAGGCCGCGGAGCCCTCATAAAGCCCCGCTTGTACGTCACATTTGGCCTCTCGACCGGGCCGGGAAGCCGTTTTGCCGCCAGGCTCTCCGTTGACCTTTTCGTTGACTTGCCCCCCGCGCGCGGCTTTCTAGCAGCCCCATGATCGAGAAAAATTACCAGCCCGCCGATATCGAAGCCCGTATGTCCGTGGTGTGGGAGGACAGCCTTGCCTTCAAGGCCGGCCGCCCCGACCGCCGCGACGCAGTGCCCTTTACCATCGTGATCCCGCCACCGAACGTGACGGGCTCGCTGCATATGGGCCACGCCCTCAACAACACGCTCCAGGACATCCTGTGCCGGTTCGAGCGCATGCGCGGCCGCGACGTGCTGTGGCAGCCCGGCACCGACCATGCCGGCATCGCCACCCAGATGGTGGTCGAGCGGCAGCTGATGGAGCGCCAGCAGCCTGGCCGCCGCGAGATGGGCCGCGAGAAGTTCCTGGAGCGGGTCTGGCAGTGGAAGGCCGAGAGCGGCGACACCATCATCAACCAGCTCAAGCGCCTCGGCGCGTCCTGCGACTGGTCGCGCGAACGCTTCACCATGGACGAGGGCCTGTCCAAGGCCGTCATCAAAGTGTTCGTCGAGCTGCACCGCGACGGCCTGATCTACAAGGACAAGCGGCTGGTGAACTGGGACACCAAGCTCCTGACCGCGATCTCCGATCTCGAAGTGCAGCAGACCGAGGTCAAGGGCAGCCTCTGGTATCTTCGCTATCCGATCGAGGGCAAGATCTTCAGCCCCGAGGATCCCTCGAGCTTCATCGTCGTCGCCACGACGCGCCCGGAGACCATGCTCGGCGACACCGGCGTCGCCGTGCATCCCGATGACGAGCGCTATCAGAAGCTGGTCGGCAAGCACGTCATCCTGCCTCTGGTCGGCCGCAAGATCGAGATCGTCGCGGACGACTATTCCGATCCGGAGAAGGGCTCCGGCGCGGTGAAGGTGACGCCGGCGCACGACTTCAACGACTTCGAGGTCGGCAATCGCCACGGCCTGCGCCGGATCAGCGTGCTCGACAAGGAAGGTTGCCTCGATCTCCTCGACAACGAGGACTACCTGCGCGACCTGCCGGAAGGCGCCGCGCAATTCGCCGAGGAGTTCAACAAGGTTGACCGCTTCGTTGCGCGCAAGCGCATCGTCGAGCGGCTGGAATCGTTCGGCTTCGTCGAGCGGATCGAGCCGCACACCCACATGGTGCCGCACGGCGATCGCTCCAACAGCGTGATCGAGCCGTACCTGACCGACCAGTGGTATGTCGACGCCAAGACACTCGCAAAGCCCGCGATCGCGGCGGTGCGTTCGGGCGAAACCAGCTTCGTGCCGAAGAACTGGGAAAAGACCTATTTCGAGTGGATGGAGAACATCCAGCCCTGGTGCATCTCGCGCCAGCTCTGGTGGGGCCACCAGATTCCGGCCTGGTACGGGCCGGACGGCAAGGTGTTCGTCGCCGAGACCGAGGAGGAGGCGATCAGCCACGCGCTCGGCTACTACGTCGAGCAGGAGGTCATCACGGCCGAGCAAGGCCGCGAGATGGCGCTCGACCGCAACAAGCGCGAGGGCTTCATCACTCGCGATGAGGACGTGCTCGATACCTGGTTCTCCTCGGCGCTGTGGCCGTTCTCGACGCTGGGCTGGCCCGAAGACGCACCCGAGGTGCAGCGCTACTACCCGACCAACGCGCTGGTGACCGGCTTCGACATCATCTTCTTCTGGGTCGCCCGCATGATGATGATGGGCCTGCACTTCATGAAGGAAGTGCCGTTCTCGACGATCTACATCCACGCCCTCGTCCGCGACGAGAAGGGCGCCAAGATGTCGAAGTCGAAGGGCAACGTCATCGATCCGCTCCACCTGATCGACGAATACGGTGCGGACGCGCTGCGCTTCACGCTGGCCGCGATGGCGGCGCAAGGACGCGACATCAAGCTCGCCACCAGCCGCGTCGAGGGCTACCGCAATTTCGCGACCAAGCTCTGGAATGCGTCCCGCTTTGCCGAGATGAACCACTGCGCCGTGCCCGAAGGCTTCGAGCCGGCGAAGGCGAAGGAGACGCTGAATCGCTGGATCGCGCATGAGAGCGCACACACCACGCGCGAGGTGACCGAGGCGATCGAGGCCTATCGCTTCAACGATGCCGCCGGCGCGATCTACCGCTTCGTCTGGAACGTCTATTGCGACTGGTATGTCGAGCTCGCAAAGCCCGTGTTGCTTGGCCCGGACAGCCCCGCCAAGGACGAGACCCGCGCCATGGTCGCCTGGGCACGTGACGAGATCCTGAAGCTGCTGCACCCCTTCATGCCCTTCATCACCGAAGAGCTGTGGGAGGTGACGGCGAAGCGCGACGGCCTGCTGGCGCTGGCCGCGTGGCCGCTGAAGCCGGCCGAGCCGACGCCGGAGCAACTGGCGATGTTCGCCGCAGCCGCAGGTCCCACCGATCCGTTGATCTCGCCGGCCCTGATCGTGCCGATCTTCGACCATGCCGACTTCACCGATCCCAAGGCTGAAGCCGAGATCGGCTGGGTGATCGACCTCGTCACGCAGATCCGCTCGGTGCGCGCCGAGATGAACATCCCGCCGGCGACGCTGACCGCGCTGGTGCTCGCCGGCGCGTCGACCGAGACCAGGGAGCGCGCGCCGCGCTGGAGCGACGTCATCAAGCGTATGGCGCGGCTGTCGGACATCTCCTTCGCCGACCGCGCGCCTGACGGCGCCGTCCAGCTCCTGGTGCGCGGCGAGGTGGCCGCGCTGCCGCTCAAGGGCGTGATCGACGTTGCCGCCGAACGCACCCGTCTCGACAAGGAGATCGGCAAGGCCGACGCCGACATCAAGCGCGCCGAGTCCAAGCTGGCGAACGAGAAATTCGTCGCCAACGCGGCCGAGGAGGTCGTCGAGGAGGAGCGCGAAAAGCGCGAGGCGGCGCTGGCCCGCAAGGCCAAGCTGCTGGAGGCGCTGGAGCGGCTGAAGCAGGCGTCGTAGCCTCGCTGTCATTCCGGGGCGGCTCGAAGAGCCGAACCCGGAATCTCGAGATTCCGGGCTCGCGTCTTCGACGCGCCCCGGAATGACAACTACTTCGGAAACGGCTTGCTCAGAAACTTCGAGCCCTTGACGCCATAGCGCCAGGGCAGCTCGAGAGCCTTGGTGATGCCGATCCGGATGCCTGTCGCCACCTCCAAATCCTCCGTCCGCGCATGCAGCGCGATCGGCGGCCGGTCCAGCGGCAGGGCATTGTGCGCGATGGTGATGCCGAGCGCCTCCGTCAGCTTGCCCGGGCCCGAGCACAGCGCGTGCACGTCCTGGAGATGACGGCGGCGGCGCATTGCGGCGATGCCGTGCGTCGGCTCCAGCGCGCGGATCAGCACCGCCGCGGCCGAGCCTTCCGCCTCGCAGACGAAGTTCACGCACCAGTGGATGCCGTACGAGCGGTAGACATAGGCAAAGCCGGGCGGGCCGAACATGACATGGTTCCGCGGCGTCGGGCCGTTGTAGGAGTGCGCCGCCGGCTCGGTATGATGATAGGCCTCAACCTCGACGATGGGGCCGCCGACGCCATCGACCAGCATGGTGGCGCCGATCAGGTCGTGGGCGACCTCGCGGACGCTGCGGCCAAAAAAGGCGCGCTTCAGGGGCTTGCCGAGCCGCGGGGGAGAAGTCTTCGAGGTTGGAGCCATTCGAGGTGAGAATCGTCTGAGAACAGAGCAGGATATTGCCCATATCTGCCATGTTCCCTGAAGCGGTGCGAGCCGGGTTGCGATGCCGGGCAAGACCGACTAGGTAGGACCTGAACAGACCGGACACCTCATGGTCGTTATTGTCGATACCATCTCGAACCCGCTGCGCCCGCGCCACCCCGAAAAGGTGAATCGCCCCGATTCCGCTTCGCCGCCGAAGCCGGACTGGATCCGCGTGCGCGCGCCCAACACCCGCGGCTATGCCGACACCCGCAACATCGTGAGGGCGAACGGCCTGCACACGGTGTGCGAGGAGGCGGGCTGCCCGAATATCGGCGAGTGCTGGGACAAGAAGCACGCGACCTTCATGATCATGGGTGACACCTGCACCCGTGCCTGCGCCTTCTGCAACGTCAAGACCGGCCTGCCCAACGCGCTGGATGCGGCCGAGCCGCAGAACGTCGCCGAGGCTGTGGCCAAGCTGGGCCTCGCCCACGTCGTCATCACCTCGGTCGACCGCGACGACCTCGCCGATGGCGGCGCCGAGCATTTCGCCCAGACCATCCGCGCCATCCGCGCCGCATGCCCCTCGACCACGATCGAGATCCTGACGCCTGACTTCCTGCGCAAGGAAGGCGCGCTGGAGGTCGTCGTCGCGGCGAGGCCCGACGTCTTCAACCACAATCTCGAGACCGTGCCGTCGCGCTATCTCACGGTACGCCCCGGCGCGCGCTACTTCCATTCGATCCGGCTGTTGCAGCGGGTCAAGGAGCTCGATGCGTCCATCTTCACCAAGTCCGGCATCATGGTGGGCCTGGGTGAAGAGCGCCACGAGGTGCAGCAGGTGATGGACGATCTGCGCTCGGCCGATGTCGACTTCCTGACCATCGGGCAATATCTCCAGCCGACCCGTAAGCATCACGCGGTGATGCGCTACGTGCCGCCGGACGAGTTTTCGTCCTATGAAAAGGTCGCTTACACCAAGGGCTTCCTGATGGTGTCGGCGAGTCCGCTCACCCGCTCGTCGCATCATGCCGGCGAGGATTTCGCGAGACTGAAGGCTGCGCGGGCAGCTCACGCCAGCTGACGTATCATGCATCGAGTTTCGAGCAAGCACCGCGTCAACCACAGTGCGTCCGAGATGTTTGATCTGGTCGCCGATGTCGAGCGCTACCCGGAGTTCGTGCCGCTGTGCAGCGCGCTGAAGGTCCGCCAGCGCATGGCGAAGCCCGACGGCACCGAGGTGCTGGTCGCCGACATGACGGTGTCGTTCAAGCTGGTCAAGGAATCCTTCACCAGCCGCGTGACGCTCGACCGTGCCAACCTGAAAATCCTCGTCGAATATCTGCAAGGCCCGTTCCGTAATCTGGAAAACCGCTGGACGTTCGAGCCCAAGGGCGAGGGCGTCTGCGACGTCGGGTTCTTCCTCGCCTACGAGTTCAAGAGCCGCATGCTGGCGATGCTGATGGGCTCGATGTTCGACGCCGCGTTCGCGCGGTTTTCCACCGCGTTCGAGAAACGCGCGGATGCGATCTACGGCCGGCCGAAGCTGGCGTCGACGTAAGGCGTAGCCTCTCCGCCGTCATTGCGAGGAGCTATTGCGACGAAGCAATCCAGAGCCTTTCCGCGGAGGGATTCTGGATTGCTTCGCCACGCTCGCAATGACAGCGGGGCTCAATCAACGGCCTTCACGATATCCGGCGGCTGCGAGGCATAATACGCCGCGGCCTGCTCGATCTCCTGTGGCGTCATCGCGCGGGCGATGTTGCGCATCTGCTGGCTGATGTCGTTGCGCCGCTCGCCTGAGGCGAAGGCCTGCAGCTGCGCCTTCATATAGGCCTCGGATTGCCCCTCCAGCCACGGGCTGCCGGTCTTGTTGTCGAGGCTGCCATGGCAGGCGCCGCACGGCGCGATGCCGCGGATCGGCGCGCCGTAGATGACGATGTTGGGTTTCGGCAGAAGCGGCGTCGGATGATAGGCTGGTAGCCGCGGCAGATAGGCGTAGTAGTTCGCGAGGTCGGCGATCTCCTGGTCGGTCAGGTTGACGGCAAACGGCGACATCACGGCATTGGTGCGCGCGCCTGAGCGGAAATCGTGCAGCTCCTTGTAGATCACGGCCGCATACTGACCGGCGAGGTTGGGCGAGTCCGCGCGGCTGATGCCGGTCGGGCCATGGCAGATCGCGCAGCGCTGCGCGAGCGTGGCGCCGCGGCCAATCGCCTCCTGGCTCGGACGCGACAGCGTGTGCGAGGTGAGCACGACCTCCGACAGACGCATGCTCTGCTCGGGCGCCGTCACGCTTGCCGCGCGCCGCGGCACACCGGCGGCGCTACAGATCGCATCCCAGACATTGGCGAACTGCACCCAGGGCTGCGCGAAGGGCAGCACGATGAAGCCTGCGATCGCCGTCACGACGAGGATCGCGGCGGTGATGCCAACGCCAATCTTGAAATGGCCGTTACGGAAGGTGAAGAGGTCGCGCGTGCTCATCACTGCGCTCCCACATAGACGGCCGGCACCGACGTGCCCTCGGTCAGTGCCAGCGTCAGGATCGGATAGCCGTAATTGGTGATGGTCAGGGCGATCATCAGCGCCACCCACAGCGCATGGGTGTTGAGCGCGACCGGCACCGTCGCCGGCTGATGCACCGCCAGCGCGAAGCGATAGGGGCCGGCATCAGCCTGAGGCGCACGCATCCCTCGGGCCAGAATGACCAGGAATATGATGCCCGAGGTCAGCAGGATGAAACCGCCAATCGCGGAGAATGTGACGGAGAGCGCCTGCGGCGCGATCGCGGGATCGCCGAAGTCGAAATAGGCCATGCGGCGCGGCATGCCCAGGATGCCGACCCAGTGCCAGGGGAATGTCGTGACGATCATGCCGACGAACCACAGCCAGAGCTGGGTGCGGATCAGGCGAAGGTCGGTCAGCTCGCGCCCGGTGAGATGCGGCCACAGATCATAGGCGATCGCGAAATACATGATCACGATGGCGCCGCCGAAGATCAGGTGGAAATGGCCGGTGATCCACTGCGTGTTGTGGATCGACGCGTCGAGCTGATAGCTCATGTTGATGAGGCCGCCGGCGCCGCCGAAGCCGAGCATGACGAACGAGAACGCGAGCGCCAGCATCATCGGATTGTCCCATGGCAGCGCCCGAATCCAGCCAAACAGGCCGCGGCCGCCGCGCAGGCGCGCGGCGATCTCGACCGAGGCGCAGATCGTGAACACGGTCAGCAGCGTCGGCAGTGCGACCAGTGCGGTGAAGGCCGAATGGATGAACTTGAAGCCGGCGCCGACCTGCGGATCGGCGAAGGTGTGGTGCATGCCGATCGGCATCGCCACCACCAGGAACAGGATGAAGGAGATCCGCGCCATGCTGTCGGAATAGACCCGGCCGCCGATCGCGCGCGGCACGATGGTGTAATAGGCGATGTAGGTCGGCATCAGCCAGAAATAGACGATGGCGTGCAGCGTCCAGGAGAAGAACACGCGGGCAAGACCGGCGTCGATCGTCGCCTTCAGCCCCGCCGCGACCGGAATGATCTGGAGCAACAGCTCGAGCGCGGCACCGACCGCGGTCCACGCCCACAGATAGGAGCCGGCGACATTGGCGAACATCGCGAGCGGCACCGGCGCGCCGGGATGGGCTTTTCGCCAGACGCGCAGATTGACCGACATCAGCGCGACCCAAATCCATGAGCCGACCACGACCAGCACGACACCGAGGTAGTAGAAGACGTTGCCGATCAGCGGCGGATAGAAGGTGTAGAGCACCGAGGCGCGCCCGAGCGCGATCGGGATCACGGCCATGATGCTGCCGGCAACGATCAGCCAGAAGCCGGCCCAGGCCCAGCGCACGCCGACCAGGCGCTGCTCCAGCGCGGACTCGCTGATGGCGTAGCCAAAACCCATCGCGACCAGGGTCGGGAACACGTAGCCCATCACCGTGCCGTGCGCCGTCAGAGAGCGGTAGTAGAGCTCGGGGTTGGAGAGCCAGGTGCCGATCGGGCTGCGGATGAACATCTGCCAGGCGCCGAGCGTCAGCGCGACGCCGAACAGCGCAAATGCAAACCAGAAATGGGCGAGGATGAGCTTCCTATTGGCCAACACAGCTCAGCCTCCCGCCGCCCTTCGCGCGATCGGCGAAGTCGGTCTTGTCGATCACCTCGACCTTGCCCCACATGCCCTCGTGGCCGAAGGAGCAAAACTCCTGGCAGGGCATCAGATAGTCGCCGGTCCTGGTAAAGCGCATCAGCTGCTCGGAGATGTAGCCCGGCACCAGCATGGTGTTGACATTGGTGCCCTGGATCAGGATGCCGTGCACGACGTCGGCGCTGGTGGCGCGGAGCGTGATCGGCGTGTCCACGGGCACCACGATGCAGGCCGGCGTGAAGGAATATTGCTGGCCGATCGCGCGCACCGTGACGTTGCCGTTGGCCTCCAGCACGCTGCCGAGATTGCTCTCGACGAATTCACCGGAAAGATGAATCCGCGAGGGATCGGTGGTCTCGACACGCGGTTGCGGCATGGTCGCGCGATGGATGCCGGCGAACGCCGCCAGCACCGCCATACCAACGATGATGATCACGGCGATGGTCGCCCAGCGCCGCTCGACGCGGGCCGCGACCTCGGCGCTGCCATGGGTGTCCTCTGCGCTCATTGCAGCGATCCGCGCGGCAGGAAGACGAACAGATAGAAGGCGAGCCAAATCGCGACCACGCAGGCCGTGGCGATACCGGCGAGCACGATCGCGCCGGACGGGCCTTGCGCGACGACCTCCTCGACAGCCTGGTCGGCGGCGGCTGGGCTGGTCGGCGGATCGGAATTGATCATGATGGATCTCTGGCGTCCTCAGTTCAGCGGTGCGGAGCGCAGCTCGTTGGCCTCGCGGGCCGAGACCGGCGTGCCGCGATTGCCCCAGGCGGTGCGGATGTAGGAGACGACGGCGGCGACCTCATTGTCGGAGAGCAGGCCCGCGAACGGCGGCATGCCGTATGGCATCGGATTGCCCTTGGTGCCCGGCGGATAGCCGCCGTTGAGCACCATGCGGATCGGGTTGACCGCCGACTGCATCTCGATCGACTGGTTGTTGGCGAGCGGCGGCCAGTGCGGCGGCTTGCCTTCGCCCTGCGTGCCATGACAGCTCGCGCAGTTCTTGTCATAGACGGTCTTGCCGAGGCTGATCAGCAGGCTGCTCTCGGTGGTCGGCAGCGCCGAGCTCGCCGGCGGCGGCGGGGAGGGCTCCGAGATGCCCTTGAGGTACACCGCCATCGCCTTGGTGTCCTCGTCGCTCAGATATTGCAGGCTGTTGTGCACGACTTCGGCCATCGGGCCGTAGACGACACCGCGCGCCGAAACGCCGGTCTGGAGCAGGTCGGTGATGTCCTTGATGCTCCAGTCGCCGAGGCCCGCCTCGCGGTTGGACGTGAGCGAGGGCGCGTACCAGTTCTGCATCGGGATCAGGCCGCCCTTGAAGGCGTCCGATTGCGAGGTGCCGCCGAGCGCGTTGATCGGTGAGTGACACATGCCGCAATGGCCGAGGCCCTCGACCAGATAGGCGCCGCGGTTCCACTCGGCAGATTTCGTCGGGTCCGGCTTGAACTCGCCCTCGCTGAAGAACAGCGTGCGCCAGCCGAGGATGAGCTGACGGTTGTCATAGGGAAAGCGCAGCTCGTGCGGCCTGTTCCTCTGGCTGACCGGCGGGATCGAGCGCAGGTAGGCGAAAATCGCGTCGCTGTCGGCGCGCGTCACCTTGGTGTAGGAGGCGAACGGCATCGCCGGATAGATCAGCCCGCCATCCGGAAAGCGGCCATTGTGCATCGTCCTGTAGAAATCGTCGGCGCTCCATTTGCCGATCCCGGTCTCCGGATCGGGCGTGATGTTGGAGGTGTAGAGCGTGCCGAACGGCGTCGGCATGGCGCGGCCGCCGGCGAACAGGCGGCCTTCCGGTGCGGTGTGGCAGGCGGTGCAATCGCCGGCGCGGGCGAGATATTCGCCGCGCGCGATGATATCGCCGGTCTTGTCTTTGTCCTGCGCCTGCGTGGCCGTCGTGAACGCGGCGAGAGCGAGGAGCGTGATCGACAGTCTTGAGCCCATCATCCGCCTCGTCAGTTGGGCTGGCTGCCGCAGCCAAAAGGCAGCGCGTAGGTGCCTTTCGGCACGGGAGCCGGGTTCGCGGGCGCCGGCCGCGTCGCGAGCCAGGCTGCAACGGCGGTGACGTCGGCCTCGGTCAAATGGCCGGCGACGAGCTGCATGCAGTCGGGCGATTTCGCCGTGCGGTTGCCGTAGCGCCAGGCGCCGAGTTGGGCGCTGATGTAAGGCGCGCGCAAGCCGAGCAGTCCGGGGATGCCGGGCTGCATGCCCGTGAGTCCGGGACCATGGCAGCTCACACAGGCCGGAATGTTGCGGCCCGCATCGCCGCTGGTCGCAAGCTGCTCGCCCTGCGCCAGCACGTCCTTGCCGACCTCGCTCGGCGCCGGTTGCGGCAGCGGCGGGTGCTCGGTGGCAAAATACTCCGCCATCGCCTCCAGATACGGATCCGGCAGGAATTCCAGCAGATAGTTCATCGGCGGATATTTGCGCCGGCCGCTGCGGAAGGCGAGGAGCTGGTTGTAGAGATAACCGGCGGGCTTGCCGGCGAGGCGCGGGAAATAGACGTCGCTGGTGCCTTCGCCCTTGTTGCCGTGACAGGGCGTGCAGGCCTCGACCCGCGCCGCCATCGTATCCGGCGGCTGGTTGGCCGTTTGTGCGGCTGCGCCGTCAAGGGCGGCCAAGATGGCAATGGCCAGAGCAGTGGTGCGAGCGAACAATTCGTCGCCCTCCAGAAGGCTGGGCCGGTTGATTCCGGACCACAACATAGAGCGGCATTATTGCGCCAATATGGTCGCGCGCAAGTTCGGATGGGGACGATGACGTTTGGTCGCGCTCTTGCACTGCATATAACGATCGGATTCGACAAGATTTGCGTGCTTTTTGAAAAGCAAGCGCGGCATCTCAGTCTCGCCGCGCGTCTTGCCCGAGCCTTGTTTCGTGCTTCCATTGACCTCGACACAAAACACAGCTGGGTTCAGAAGGCGGAAGATCGCTACGCTGAAGCTAACGGATGTTGAGTGGCCTACAGGGATTGACCGTGGACCACATTACTCTGACGATCTTCAAGGAAATCGCGGACACCGATCTGGCGACATGCGGGACTTCTGCTGCGGCGTCCCGGGTATCGCTTCGCTCACCCGGGCGACGGGACTCACCCCCGCGGTGACCGCAGCGGCCTGCGCTTCGCCGCATGCCGGCGCGGCGACCGCGTCACACGGGGGCGCAAGCGGCTCGCGGCGGCGCGTTGTGGCTTGGCCGTGACTTGCGGGCCGCGGGCGAGATCCATCAGCATGCGCAGCGCCTCGACGACGGAGCGCTGGCGGACCGCGGTACGGCCGATCGCGCCGAAACGGTGCTCGCGGTGGATGATGCGGCCGTCGCGTGCGGCGGCGGCGAAGTGCACGAGGCCGACCGGCTTGCCGGGCGTGGCGCCGCCAGGGCCGGCGATGCCGGTGATGGCGACCGCGAGGTCGACACCGGCACGCTCCAGCGCGCCGATCGCCATCGCGGTTGCGGTCTCCTTGCTGACGGCACCGAAATTGGCGAGCGTACCTGCTTCAACGCCGAGCATCGCGCGCTTGGCGTCGTTGGAATAGGTGACGAAGCCGCGGTCGATCACGTCGGAGGAGCCGGGGATGTCGGTCAGCGCGCCGGCAACGAGCCCGCCGGTGCAGGACTCCGCCGTGGCGATCGTCAGCTTGCGCATCCGGCACAAATCGAGCAGCGAGCGGGAGAGGGCGCGTGCGTCGCTGCCGGCCATGGCCTAGACGCTCCAGGTCTTCTCGTTAAACGGCAGGCGGATGGTGGCGCTCGCGGTGGCCGCGATGCCTTCCTCGCGGCCGGTGAAGCCGAGCCGCTCGCTGGTCGTCGCCTTCACCGCGACGCGCGAGATGTCGACGCCGGAGATCTCGGCGATGCGCGCGCGCATGGTGTCGCGCAGGGGGCCGATCTTTGGCCGCTCGCAGATCATCGTCACCTCGAGATTGGCAACGCGGCCGCCGCGCTGGGCGACGCGTTCGATGGCGTATTTCAGGAACTGGTCGGAGGAGGCGCCCTTCCACTTCGCATCGCTCGGCGGGAAGTGCGAGCCGATGTCGCCGTCGGCCAGCGCGCCGAGGATGGCATCCACCAGCGCATGCAGGCCGACATCGCCGTCGGAATGCGCGAGAAAACCCTTGCTGTGCGGCACGCGGACACCGCAGATCATGACGTGGTCGCCTTCGCCGAAGGCATGGACGTCGTAGCCCGTGCCGGTCCTGATATCGCCGAGCTGGGCGGCCAGGCGCGCTTCCTCGCGCACGAAGTCTTCGGGAGTGGTGAGCTTCATGTTGGCAACATCGCCTTCAAAGGTTGCAACCGTCAATCCCGCCCATTCGGCAATCGCGGCATCATCGGTGAAATCGCTGCGTCCGTCCTTCGCCGCGCGACGATGCGCCTCGAGGATGACGTCGAAACGAAAGGATTGCGGCGTCTGTGCGATCCGCAGGCGGGCCCGATCCGGCGTGTCCTCGACGTTGCCGCTCGCGCCGGTGAGCTTGATGGTGTCGGTGACGGGAACGACGGGGATCGCGGCGCCGGTGCGGCTCGCCGCATCGATCGCGCGCGAGATCACGCCTTCCGAGACGAAGGGACGCGCGGCGTCGTGGATCAGGACGATGTCGGGCTGGTGCTTTGCGAGCGCTTCGAGACCGGCAAGCACCGAGGCCTGGCGCGTGGCGCCGCCATTGGCCGGCGGCTCGTGCTTCAATCCTGCGACCGCTGCCGTGAACATGGCGCTGTCGTCGGGGTTGACCACGGGCTGCACTGCAAACACGTCGGGGTGGCGGCTGAAGGCTTCCATGGCGCGATAGATCACGGGCTGGCCGCCGATCTCGCGATATTGCTTCGGCCCGCCGGCGCCGGCGCGCAGGCCGCGACCTGCCGCGACAAGAACGACTGCGGTGCGCTGTGATTTCGCCATAGGACTCAAATACTCAGTTGCTAATGAAAGAGTCGGAAGTGGGTGATTGCCGGCATGCCTCTAGCACGGCAGGCCCGCAAAAAAAGGGGGTTTCCCTGGATTGTGGGAAACAGCAATTTGCTGCACTGCACTTGAAAGATTTGCAGAACTGTCTAAACTGTAGGCATGACGCTTGACTGCACAAGAATTGTGCGCAAGATAGGTCATGGCAGGTGCGATGAGGCCCTGCGAGTGAATGAGACCACTGTGACCGGCTCGGCAGGATCAGGCTCCAAGCCCTTGAAAATAGGCGATATTGAGGTCGCCACCCCGGTCTTCCTGGCGCCGATGTCGGGAGTGACTGACTCGCCCGTCCGGCGGTTGGTCGCCGAGCTTGGGGCAGGTCTGGTGGTGTCCGAAATGACCGCCAGCGATGAGCTCGCCAACGGCCACCGGATGTCCCGGTTGCGCTGCGAAGCGACCGGAATCGGTCCGCACGTGGTGCAGCTCGCCGGCTGCGAGGCGCACTGGATGGCCGAAGGCGCCCGGATCGCCGAAGCGGAAGGCGCCGATATCATCGACATCAATATGGGCTGTCCGGCCCGTCACGTTACCGGCGGCCAGTCCGGCTCGGCCCTGATGCGCGATCTCGACCACGCTGTGGGCCTGATCGATGCGACGATCGCGGCGGTGAAGGTGCCGGTGACGCTGAAGATGCGGCTCGGCTGGGACGACCGCAGCCGCAATGCGCCGGAACTGGCGCGGCGCGCGGAAGCCGCGGGCATCAAGCTCGTGACCGTGCATGGCCGCACCCGCTGCCAGTTCTACAAGGGCGAGGCCGATTGGGATGCGATCCGCGCCGTGCGCGAGGCGATCTCGATTCCGCTCATCGTCAACGGCGACATCACCTCGTACGAGAAGGCGCTCGCGGCGCTCGAATCCTCCGGCGCCGACGCCGTGATGATCGGCCGCGGCGCACAGGGCCAGCCCTGGCTGCCCGGCCAGATCGGCCGGCGCCTGAAGGGCGGGGCGGCGGAAGCCACGCCATCGCTCGCGACGCAACTCCATTATGTCCGCACGCTTTATGAAGGCGTGTGCGCGCTCTACGGCCTGCGCGTCGGTCTCAAGCATGCCCGCAAGCATCTCGGCTGGGCGCTCGACGTCGCCGCCGATGCGAGCCGCGCGCCGGTCGAGAAGCTGAAATCCTGGCGCCGGACAATTCTGACGTCCGAGGATCCCCGCATCGTCCACCAGTCACTGCAAGATGCCTTCGACGACTTCGCATGGAGCGCTGCTGCATGAGCTCAGCCGCTGAACAACGTCGGCCGCTACCGTCCGACAGCGATGCGATCCTGGACGCGCTTCCCAATCCCGTGCTCCTGATCGGGCCGGACGGCAAGATCGTCGCCGCCAACATCGCAACCGAAGCCTTCTTTGAGATCTCGACGCAATTCCTGAAGCGGCAGTCGCTGAAAGAGCTGGTGCCGTTCGGCAGCCCCTTGCTGGCGCTGATCGACCAGGTGCGCTCGTCGAACTCGCCGGTGAACGAATACAAGGTCGATTTGGGCACGCCCCGCATGGGCGGCGATCGCCAGGTCGATCTGCACGTCGCCCCGCTCACCGAGCGGCCCGGCCATATCGTGGTGATGCTTCAGGAGCGCACCATCGCCGACAAGATGGATCGGCAGCTCACCCATCGCAGCGCCGCGCGCTCGGTGATAGCGCTAGCAGCGATGCTCGCGCATGAGATCAAGAATCCGCTCTCCGGCATCCGCGGCGCGGCGCAGCTGCTGGAGCAGCAGGCCTCGTCCGAGGACCGCATGCTGACGCGGCTGATCTGCGACGAGGCCGACCGCATCGTGACGCTGGTCGACCGCATGGAGGTGTTCGGCGACGAGCGTCCCGTGGTGCGCGGGCCGGTCAATATCCATTCGGTGCTCGATCACGTGAAGCGGCTGGCGCAGTCGGGCTTTGCCCGCAACATCCGCTTCATCGAGGACTACGATCCCTCGCTGCCGCCGGTGCTGGCGAACCAGGATCAGCTGATCCAGGTGTTCCTCAATCTCGTGAAGAACGCCGCCGAAGCCTTGATCGACGTGCCCGATGCCGAGATCCAGCTCACCACCGCGTTCCGCCCCGGCGTGCGCCTGTCAGTCCCCGGTCAAAAATCCCGGGTATCCTTGCCGCTCGAATTCTGCGTGAGGGACAACGGACCAGGCGTGCCGGACGATCTTCTGCCCAACCTGTTCGATCCCTTCGTGACCACCAAGCAGACCGGCTCGGGTCTGGGCCTCGCCCTGGTCGCAAAGATCGTCGGCGATCACGGGGGCATCATCGAATGCGAATCTCAGCCGCGCAAGACCACCTTCCGCGTGCTGATGCCGATGTATTCCACATCGGTCAAACATGCCGATCACAGCAGTCGCGACGGCTCTGCCGGGAAGTCGTCGTCTGCATCACAGGGGGCAAAATGAGGATTAACAATGCCCGCAGGTAGCATTCTCGTTGCAGATGACGACACCGCCATCCGCACGGTTCTCAATCAGGCTCTGTCCCGCGCCGGCTATGAGGTCAGGCTCACCGGCAATGCCGCAACGCTATGGCGCTGGGTCAGCCAGGGGGAGGGCGATCTCGTCATCACCGACGTGGTGATGCCGGACGAAAACGCCTTCGACCTGCTGCCGCGGATCAAGAAGATGCGGCCGAATTTGCCCGTCATCGTCATGAGCGCGCAGAACACCTTCATGACGGCGATCCGCGCCTCCGAGCGCGGGGCGTACGAGTATCTGCCGAAGCCCTTCGACCTGAAGGAGCTGATCGCCATCGTCGGCCGTGCGCTCGCCGAGCCGAAGGAGCGAACCTCGACGCCGGACGAGGACGCCGAGATGGAGGCGATCCCGCTGGTCGGCCGTTCGCCGGCGATGCAGGAAATCTACCGCGTGCTGGCGCGCCTGATGCAGACCGACCTCACCGTGATGATCACGGGTGAGTCCGGAACCGGCAAGGAGCTGGTGGCGCGCGCGCTGCACGATTACGGCAAGCGCCGCAACGGCCCGTTCGTCGCCGTCAACATGGCGGCGATCCCGCGCGACCTGATCGAGTCCGAGCTGTTCGGCCATGAGCGCGGCGCCTTCACCGGCGCCAACACCCGCGCCTCGGGCCGGTTCGAGCAGGCCGAGGGCGGCACGCTGTTCCTCGACGAGATCGGCGACATGCCGATGGAGGCGCAGACCCGCCTGCTGCGCGTGCTCCAGCAGGGCGAATACACCACCGTCGGCGGCCGCACCCCGATCAAGACCGACGTGCGGATCGTTGCGGCCTCCAACAAGGATCTGCGCGTGCTGATCCAGCAGGGCCTGTTCCGCGAGGACCTGTTCTTCCGACTCAACGTCGTGCCGTTGCGGCTGCCTCCCTTGCGCGAGCGCATCGAGGATCTGCCGGATCTCGTGCGCCACTTCTTCGCGCTGGCCGAGAAGGACGGCCTGCCGCCGAAGAAGCTGGATGCGCTGGCGCTGGAGCGGCTGAAGCAGCACCGCTGGCCCGGCAACGTGCGCGAGCTCGAAAATCTCGCCCGGCGCCTCGCGGCGCTCTATCCGCAGGATGTGATCACGGCCTCCGTCATCGACGGCGAGCTTGCGCCGCCCTCGGTCAGCCCGGGTGCTGCGGTCCAGCAGGGCGTCGACAATCTCGGCGGCGCGGTGGAGGCGTATCTGTCCTCGCACTTCCAGGGCTTTCCGAACGGCGTGCCGCCGCCGGGCCTCTATCACCGCATCCTCAAGGAGATCGAGGTGCCGCTGCTCACGGCCGCGCTGGCGGCGACCCGCGGCAACCAGATCCGCGCCGCGGACCTGCTCGGCCTCAACCGCAACACCCTGCGCAAGAAGATCCGGGACCTCGACATCCAGGTCTATCGGAGCGGGGGCTAGTTCTAGCTCGCCGCCTCGGACGGTGGCTCAGCTCCCCCTACCAAGGCGGAGCTGAGCCTGTCCGGATCGCGCTGGCCTTGATGGCTGACGCGGTGAGCAGAAGTCCGAATCGGACTGAATTGTTCCGCCGGAACATTCAAATGAGTCATTCGACCGCGGGGTGCGGTCTCGCGCCTATCTGACCAGTCGGGCTGACGCCGGCAGCATGGCCACGTCAGCCGGTGCCTGTCTGCCGGGGCCGTTGACCAGCAGGTCGGAAGCCACGATCAGCAGCAGAACGGCCGCGACCATTATCGCGAGAAAGAACCTGTCCATCCCAGTCAAGCCGGAATGGACGGATTCCGTTCCCGCTGACCCGGCGTGCCCTGTGGATGCGCCGGTCCGTCGCGGCAGGGGCGCCGCGGAATTGTCGCAATTCGGCAACAATGTGGTACGAATACATCAGTATCCGCCGCCGCCGCGGACCCCTGTTTTCAGCACCCATTGCCGGAATGACCAGCGCAGACACCTCGGCCGCATCCTTTGACACGGCCCCAGCTGAAGAGCCCCGACGCTGGTCGCCGCGACGCTGGCTGGCGCCCTTTGCCGTGGCGCTGGCGCTGCTGTCGGGCCTGCTGACCTTCCTGGTCCTGACTGGCCTCACTAGGATCGATCCGACGCCGGAGGTGGTCCGCACGTTCTATCTGATGAATGCGGGCACGATCCTGCTCCTGGTCGGGATCATCGTCCGCGAGCTCTGGCAGCTCATCCTGGCGCGCCGGCGGGGCAGGGCGGCGGCACGTCTCCATGTCCAGATCGTCAGCCTCTTTTCGATCGTGGCGGTGCTGCCGGCCGTGCTGGTTTCCGTCGTCGCCAACGTCACCCTCGAGCGCGGCCTCGACCGGTTGTTCTCCGGGCCGACCAAGGAGGTCATCCAGAATTCGCTGAACATCGCGCGGGCCTATATGCAGGACCATGCGCAGCTGATCCGCGGCGACATTCTCGGCATGGCCAACGATATCGCGCACGCCCGGCCGCTCTACGACCAGGATCGGCGGTCGTTTCGCGAGCTGCTGACGGCCAGTGCCAGCTCCCGCAATCTGCCGGGCGCGATGATCATCGACAAGAACACCAACATCCTGGAATCCGCCGACACCGGCATGCGGCTGGCCTATTCGCCGCCGGCGCCGGACTTCCTCAGCAACGTCAACGAGTCCGAGCCCGAGATCGCGGTGCTGC
This sequence comes from Bradyrhizobium sp. B025, assembly GCF_042257955.1. Taxonomy (NCBI): domain Bacteria; kingdom Pseudomonadati; phylum Pseudomonadota; class Alphaproteobacteria; order Hyphomicrobiales; family Nitrobacteraceae; genus Bradyrhizobium; species Bradyrhizobium sp. B025. Next base: position 4,297,577 of record NZ_CP170150.1, read on the forward strand.
CGGATGCGAGCTTCGTCGCCGCGGTGATCCGCCTGCGCGCCTTCAGCGACACCTTCCTCTATGTCGCGCGGCCGCTCGATCCGAACGTGGTCAACCAGCTCAAGCAGACCGAGGTCAGCGTCGCCGAATATGCCCAGATCGAGTCGCGGCGGCTCGGCATCCAGGTCGCCTTCGCGCTGATGTTCGCGGTGATCGCGCTGACCATCCTGATGGCTTCGGTGCTGATCGGGCTGAACTTCGCTAACTCGCTGGTCTCGCCGATCCGGCGGCTGATGAACGCGGCCCACACGGTCTCGACCGGCAACCTTCACGTGAAGGTGCCGGTGCACCAGTCGGAGGGCGATCTCGCCCAGCTCGGCGAAACCTTCAACAAGATGACGCAGGAATTGCGCAGCCAGCGCGACGAACTGGTCAACGCCAGCGACCTCATCGACAGCCGTCGCCGCTTCATCGAAGCGGTGCTGTCCTCGGCGAGCGCCGGCATCATCGGCGTCGATACTTCGGGCAGCGTCGGCATCCTCAACCGCTCCGCCGAGAAGCTGATCGGGCACTCCGAAGCGGAGACGCTCGGCCATGCGCTCTCCGACGTCCTGCCGGAGCTCGACGAGATGATGAAGACGGCGCGGGAAGGCACCCAGCGCCTGGTGCAGGGCCAGATCACGATCACCCGCGACGGACAGGAGCGCAACCTCTCGGTCCGCGTCAGCGCCGAGAAGAACCAGCCGCACGACAGCTACATCATCACGCTCGACGACATCACCGAGCTGGTGTCGGCACAGCGCACCTCGGCCTGGGGCGATGTGGCGCGCCGCATCGCCCATGAGATCAAGAACCCGCTGACGCCGATCCAGCTCTCGGCCGAGCGCATCCGCCGCAAGTTCGGCAAGGACATCACCGAGACCAAGGACAAGCAGATCTTCGAGCAGTGCACCGACACCATCGTGCGCCAGGTCGACGACATCAGGCGCATGGTCGACGAATTCTCGCGCTTCGCGCGGATGCCGAAACCGGTGATGGAGGGCGAGGACGTCGTCGACACCGTGCGGCAGGCGGTGTTCCTGATGAAGGTCGCCCACCCCGAGCTCGATATCGAGGCCGAGTTCAAGGAAGATCCGCTGCGCGCCCAGTTCGACCGGCGGCTGATTTCGCAGGCGGTCACCAACATCGTCAAGAACGCCACCGAGGCAATCGAGCAGGTCCCGCCGGAAGAGCTCGGCAAGGGCCGCATCGACGTCGTGGTGTCGCGCGAGGGCGAGGACGTGCTGATCGACGTCATCGACAATGGCATCGGCCTGCCCAAGGTGGCGCGCTCGCGACTGCTCGAGCCGTATGTGACGACGCGGGCCAAGGGCACCGGCCTTGGCCTTGCGATCGTCGGCCGCGTGCTGGAAGACCATGGCGGGCGCATCGAGTTGAAGGACGCCTCCGACTTCCGCGCAGGCCAGCGCGGCGCCTGGATGCGGATGCGCTTTGCGATCTCCGGCACGCCGGCGAAGACCGAAGGGACCGAGCGGGCGCCGGCCGTCAAGAATACGCGCGAGGAAGCGACCGCGGAAACGGTCAAGGATGCGGCGAAGGAAGCGGAAATCGCCAAGGAATCCGTCAAGGGCACGGAAACAAAAGGGCCGGCAGCCGAAACCAAAGAGCCGGCTGAAAAGACCAATGATTCAACGAAGATCGAAGCCTCAACAGGCAGCTGACAAGACAGGCGCGACCCATGGCAAGTGAAATTCTGATTGTCGATGATGAGGCCGATATTCGGGATCTCGTTGCGGGCATTCTCGAGGACGAGGGGTTCGTCACCCGGACTGCACGCGACAGCGACTCGGCCCTGGCCGAAATCGCCAACCGCAGGCCGCATCTGGTGTTCCTCGACATCTGGCTCCAGGGCTCCAAGCTCGACGGCTTGCAGCTCCTGGAGCAGGTCAAGAAGGACAATGCCGACCTGCCGGTCGTGATGATCTCCGGCCACGGCAACATCGAGACCGCGGTCGCCGCGATCAAGCGCGGCGCCTACGACTTCATCGAGAAGCCGTTCAAGGCGGACCGGCTGATCCTGGTCGCCAACCGCGCGCTGGAGAACTCGCGGCTCAAGCGCGAGGTCAAGGAGCTGAAGCAGCTCGCACCGAGTGCAAGCTCGCTGGTCGGCCGCTCGCCCAGCATGAACCAGCTGCGCCAGACCATCGAGCGCGCGGCCAAGGCCAACAGCCGCATCCTGATCGTCGGCCCCGCCGGCGCCGGCAAGGAGCTGACTGCGCGCACGCTGCACACGGCCTCGGGCCGCGCCGACGGTCCCTTCGTCGTCATCAACGCCGCCGCGATCACGCCCGAGCGCATGGAGCACGAGCTGTTCGGCGTCGAGCAGTCCAATGGCGAGCAGCCGCGCAAGCCGGGCGCGCTCGAAGAGGCGCATGGCGGCACGCTGTTCATCGACGAGATCGCGGACATGCCGCGCGAGACCCAGAACAAGATCTTGCGCGTGCTGGTCGAGCAGTCGTTCCAGCGCGTCGGCGGCACCGGCAAAGTGCAGGTCGACGTGCGCATCATCTCCTCGACGGCGCGCAACCTGGAGGAGGAGATCGCGGCCGGCCATTTCCGCGAGGACCTCTATCATCGCCTCTCGGTCGTGCCGATCCGCGTGCCCGCACTCTCGGAGCGGCGCGAGGATATTCCGGAGCTGATCGACTACTTCATGGAGCAGATCTCGGCCGGCAGCGGCCTGCCCAAGCGGCAGATCGGACAGGACGCGATGGCAGTGCTGCAATCGCATGTCTGGCCCGGCAATGTGCGCCAGCTCCGCAACAACGTTGAAAGAGTCATGATTCTGGCCGCGGGCGGACCGGAGGTCATCATCACCGCCGACATGCTGCCGCAGGACGTCGGCTCGATGGTGCCGGCGATGCCGACCAGCAACAATGGCGAGCACATCATGGGCCTGCCGTTGCGCGAAGCGCGCGAAGTGTTCGAGCGCGACTATTTGATTGCACAGATCAGCCGTTTTTCAGGAAATATTTCTCGCACGGCTGAGTTCGTTGGCATGGAACGGTCGGCACTGCATCGAAAGCTGAAGGCACTCGGCGTCGGTTAGAACGCTGCGAGCGAATTGGATACCGGTCCGCATACAGAAATCGCCGCGACGTCGTGGCGGCTCGTCAGGGATAAGCGAGGAAAATCATCGATTTCCGTAGTTTTTCGGGGCAATAGGGCATGGGCTGCCGCGTGAAGCGGCTTGCCTAATATCCCGACCTGTCCTCTAATCGAACCGCTGTTCCTCCGAGGGGGATCTCATGAGGAGCGGCAACCGGAAGAGGTCCCGAATTTCACAAAGAGGGCCGCAACCGGTGCAATAAAAAGAAACTCAAAGCGAGAAAAAAACAATGGCGGCAGACCGCGCACAAAACCTACAGGACACCTTCCTTAATCACGTTCGCAAAACCAAGACGCCACTGACGATCTTTCTGGTCAACGGAGTGAAGCTCCAGGGCATCGTGACCTGGTTCGACAATTTCTGTTTGCTGCTTCGGCGCGACGGTCACTCGCAGCTCGTCTACAAGCATGCGATCTCGACCATCATGCCGGGCGCTCCGATCCAGCTGTTCGAAGGCGGCGAGGATCAGCCGGCTTGAGAGTGACCTGATTGGAACCCCGGAATTTCGACGGGGATGCCGACCGTTCGCGGCCGGCAGGGGCTAAGCAAACGGGGCGGGTGCTTGTCATCGGCCCCTACTTGCGTGTGCGCGCGGGCGGTACCGACGCGCAATCGGAAAGCCATGTCGTGCGTGACGCCGAGGCCCGGCTCGATGAAGCCGCGGGCCTCGCGCGCGCGATCGATCTCGTCATCGCCGACGCCATCATCGCGCCGATCAGCCAGATCCGTCCCGCCACCTATATCGGCAAGGGCAAGGTCGAGGAGATCGCCGCGCTGGCCAAGAGCCTCGACGTCGAGCTCGTGGTGATGGATTGCGCGCTGGCGCCGATCCAGCAGCGCAACCTCGAGAAGGAGCTGCACGCCAAGGTGCTCGACCGCACCGGCCTGATCCTGGAAATCTTCGGCCGCCGCGCCAAGACCAAGGAAGGCTCGCTCCAGGTCGAGCTCGCGCATCTCAACTACCAGCGCTCGCGCCTTGTGCGATCCTGGACCCATCTGGAACGCCAGCGCGGCGGTTTCGGCTTCATGGGCGGTCCCGGCGAGACGCAGATCGAGGCCGACCGCCGCCTGATCCAGGAGCGCATCTCCAAGCTCGAGGGCGAACTGAAGAAGGTGCAGGCGACGCGGCGGCTGCATCGCGCCGGGCGCCAGCGCGTGCCGTATCGCGTCGTCGCATTGGTCGGCTACACCAATGCCGGCAAGTCGACGCTGTTCAACCGCCTGACGCGCGCCGACGTGCAGGCCGCCGACATGCTGTTTGCAACCCTCGATCCGACCCTGCGCGCGCTCACCCTGCCGCATGGCGGCAAGGCGATGCTGTCCGACACCGTCGGCTTCATCTCCAATCTGCCGACGCAGCTCGTCGCCGCCTTCCGCGCCACGCTGGAGGAGGTGCTGGAAGCCGACGTCATCCTGCATGTCCGCGATATCTCGCATGAGGACGCCGAGGCGCAGCAGAGCGACGTCGACGCGGTGCTGCGCCAGCTCGGCATCAATCCCGACGATTCCGGCCGCATCATCGAGGTCTGGAACAAGATCGACCGTTACGACGCCGAGCAGCGCGAAGAGCTCTTGAACATCGCCGCGCGCAGGCCGGAGGATCATCCGGCGATGCTGGTCTCGGCCGTGTCAGGCGAGGGGGTCGACGCGCTGCTCGCCGCGATCGAGGAGCGGCTTGCGGCCAAACGCACCACGCTCGATCTCTCGATCGACGCCGGCGACGGTGCCGGAATCAGCTGGCTGCACCGCAATTCCGAGGTGCTGACCAAGGAGCTGCACGACGGCCGCTTCGACATGACCGTGCGGGTGGACGAGACCAAGCGCGATATCGTGGTGAACCGGTTCGACGCCGTGCCGCGTCTGTCGGCGTAAGCCACGCTTCGCGTCCCGGATTGCGCTTCGCTCCGACCGGGCTACGAACCGAGAAGATCACTTGGACAGGTCGAGGCGCATGAACTGGTTGTGCGGGCTCGCCTGATAGTCAGCGAACGGCTCGCAGGATACGAAACCGGCGCTCCGGTACAGCGAGATGGCGGGAGCGTGCAGCGGCGCTGTGCCCGTCTCCAAACTGAGTTGCTGATATCCTCGCTTGCGGCCCTCGGCAATGATGTGGTGCAGCAGAGCGCGTCCGACCCCGCTACGCCGCGCAGTGGGCGCAGCGCGCATCGACTTCACTTCGCCGTGCGTCTCATCCAATTGCTTCAAAGCCCCGAATCCAGCCAGCACATCACCCTGCCAGGCCGTCCAGAACGTGACGCTCGCAGCCCGAAAGACCGCTCGCGTCCAGCGCCTGCGCATGCTCGCCCATGACGCTGCGGAGCTCTTCCAGATGATGCGCCAACAAATAGGCGACATAGGGGGCCGTCGGATCGTCCTGCCTGATTTCCACGTCGCGCCCCCCGCATCAGATTGCCGTCTTCGCCGCATTCCACAGCGCGTCCATTTCCGCCAGCGACGCCTGCTCCAGCGTCCGGCCCTGCGCTTCCAGAGAGCGCTCGATATAGGCAAAGCGGCGCTCGAACTTTGCGTTGGTCGCGCGCAGCGCGGCTTCCGGATCGGCATCGACATGGCGGGCGAGGTTGACGAGGGCGAACATCAAATCGCCGGTCTCTTCGGCGATCTCCTGCTTGTCATTGCGATCCAGCGCGGCCTCGATCTCGTCGGCTTCTTCGCGGATCTTTTGCAGAACCGCGCGCGGGTCGTTCCAGTCGAAGCCGACGGTGGAGGCCTTGCGCTGCAGCTCCATGGCGCGGGTCAGCGCAGGCTGGCCGGCCTTCACGCCCGAGAGCAGGGATTTGTGCGACGGAGCTTCCTCCGGCGGCCGGCGCGCAGCGCGCTCGGCTTTCTCCTCGGCCTTGATGCGGTCCCAGACTTCCTTGACGTGGGAGGAGGCGAGATTGCCGTCCTTGTCGGCGAAGACATGGGGATGCCGCCGGATCATCTTGCGGGTGATGGCCTCGACCACGTCTCCAAAGGCGAACGCGTTCTGCTCCGAAGCCATCTGGGCGTGGAACACGACCTGGAGCAGGAGGTCGCCGAGCTCTTCGCGCAAATCGTCGAGATCGCCGCGGGTGATGGCGTCCACCACCTCATAGGCTTCCTCGATCGTGTAGGGCGCGATGGTCGCAAAATTCTGCTCGAGGTCCCAGGGACAGCCGGTCACCGGCGTGCGCAGCGCGGCCATGATCTCGATCAGGCGGGAAATGTCGCGGGAAGGGGTCATTGCGGGCCATTGCTCCTGGGTCTCCAGCCTTATGCCAAAAGCGGCCCGCCGATCCCAGCGCGGCGCGACGGAACGGGCCGATTTCCACCGATTGGCGGGCCCGTTCCGCAGTGCTAAAGCGCGGGGCCATGAGTGACGCATTTTCATCCGAAACCGCCCTGGTGCTGTTCTCCGGCGGGCAGGACTCCACCACCTGCCTTGCCTGGGCGCTCAGCCGCTTCGCGCGCGTCGAGACGCTGGGGTTCGACTACGGCCAGCGCCATGCTGTTGAGCTCGCTTGCCGTGATCGTCTGTTCGATGGCCTCAAGGGCCTGCGCGCGGATTGGGCGGACAAGCTCGGCGAGAGCCACACGCTGTCGATCCCGACCTTAGCCGCGATCTCGGACACGGCGCTGACGCGCGACGTCGCGATCGCGATGGGCACGGACGGCCTGCCCAACACCTTCGTGCCCGGCCGCAATCTGGTGTTCCTCACCTTTGCCGCGGCGCTGGCCTACCGGCGCGGCATCACCCACATCGTCGGCGGCATGTGCGAGACCGATTATTCCGGCTACCCCGATTGCCGCGACGAGACCGTCCGCGCCATGCAGGCCGCGCTCGCGCTCGGCATGGCCCGTAAATTCGAGCTGCATACGCCGCTGATGTGGATCGACAAGGCCGCGACGTGGAAGCTCGCGCATGACCTCGGCGGCGAGGGCCTCGTCGATCTCATCCGCGAACAGTCGCACACCTGCTATCTCGGCGAACGCGGCGCGCAGCATGAGTGGGGATACGGCTGCGGCGAGTGCCCGGCGTGCAGCCTGCGGGCGAAGGGGTGGAACGAGTACGTGGCGCACAGGTAGCGTCTCAAACTCCACCGTCATAGCGAGGAGCTCTTGCGACGAAGCAATCCAGAATCCCTCCGCGGAAAGATTCTGGATTGCTTCGCTGCGCTCGCAATGACGGGTGTGGTTCGACCTACCTAAAATCCTCCGGCTTCAGCTCAATCGGCTTGCCGTGCGGCGTCCTGTCGGCGGCGTGGTCCCAGGCGTCGCGGTAGCGGTGCAGCGTCTCCGTGGATGCGACACCCTTGCGTGCGACGAGCCCCTCCAGCGTGGCGAGCCAGTGCAGGTAGTAGGTTTCGCCCGTATCGGGGTCGCCGGCGGCCTGCGCGCGCTTGATCTCGGAGGCCAAGGCTGCGGCCCATTCCGGCCAGGTGAACACGCCGCGCTCGTGCAGGCTCAAGGCCATCGCGAACGCATGGGCCTCCCAGGGCGCGCGGAACACCGGGCCGTCGTCATCGCGCGGAATGCTCGGAATGGCCGCGGTCGCGGCGGCAGCAAGCGTGCTGCTCATCACGCCAGGTCCAGATACGGCTCGAACGCGTCGATCGAGACCTTCGAGGTCGGATCGCCATCCGCGCCCCAGAGATCGCTGCCCTCGAACACGACCGTGTAGAGCCATTGCGGATTTTCGCCGAGCTCCATCGCCGCCGAATCCGGAAAGACGTGGCAGCCATGGTTGAGCTCGACCACGCCGATATGGCCGCGGACATAGCGCGGCAGCCGCGTGTGCGTCGCCGGATGGATATTTTTCGCCCGCACGCGATCGCCGATGTTGAATTTCGCTGGCGCCGGGGCAGGGCGGGCGAACTTGCCGCGCACCATGACGCGCTCGACATTGGCGAGGTCGAACTTGCCATGCTTGAGCGCCTTCGCAGGCTGGATCGCGTGGCCGGCGGCGACCTCCTCGCGGGTGAGGTAGCCCTTCTCGATCAGCATCTCCTCGAGACCGAGAAACCATTTCTTGTAATAGGAGCTTGACAGGTACACGTGCGGTGGCAGCGTCTCGCGATAGAAGCGCGAGGTGTCGATGTTGAAGGCGCCGGCCGCGCCCATCGCGCGCACCATCGCGAGAACGCGGGATTCCCATTCCTCGTGAAACATCGGTTCGTTCGGCTCGGGCTCGACCTTGCCGAACCCGTCCATGCCGCCCATGTCGTGCACGCCGTTCATGACGGCGCTCCCGGGGTCTTGGGGAATCCGGTGCCGATCATGGAATCGCGCGTGACAAGCTCGGCGAGCTGCTCCTCGCTCCAGCCCTCCGTACCCCCGGGGCGCATCGGCAGCACCAGGAAGCGCGTCTCGGCGGTGGAATCCCAGACGCGAACTTCGATATCCCTGGGCAGCGCGACGCCGAAATCGGCGAGCACGCCGCGCGGGTCCTTCACCGCGCGCGAACGGTAGGGCGCGGCCTTGTACCAGACCGGCGGCAGCCCCAGCATTTCCCAGGGGTAGCAGGAGCACAGCGTGCACACGACCATATTGTGCCGCTGCGGCGTGTTCTCGACCACGACGAGATGGTCGCCGACGCGGCTGACATGGCCGAGCGTGCCGATCGCCTTCGAGCCATCCTCGAGCAGCGCCTGCTTGAAGGCCGGATCGGTCCAGGCCTTGGCGACGACGCGGGCACCGTTGTGCGGGCCGATCCTGGTCTCGTAGGCCTGGATGATGGCATCGAGCGCGGCCGGCTCGACATAGCCTTTTTCAGTCAGGATCGTCTCGAGCGCGCGCACGCGCAGCTCGGTCTCGGACAGTTCGGAATGGTCGTGATCGTGGTGATGATGATGGTCGCTCATGGACGGAAGATAGTCCCAGAATCCGGGCCTTGTCGAGGCGAAGACTCTGCTAACATCGGGCCATGGGATGGGCTGCACGAACCGGAATAACCGCCGCAATCGCGGCTCTTGTCGTATTCGCAGCACAGGATGCGCGCGCCGCGAATGGCGCCTATGCGGTGGATGCCGCCGACATCTCCGAGGTCGGCTCCTGCAAGGTCGAAAGCTGGCTGTCGACGGCTTCAAACACCGATGTCGAGGCAGTCGCCAATCCCTCCTGCGTCGTCGATCCTTTCAGGCCGATCGAGCTGAGCATGCAGACCATCCGGGCCCGCAACGACGGCGACTGGAGCACGACGGTCGCTCCGAAAGCCAAGACGAATTTCGTCCCGACCGGCATCGGCCGGTGGGGATTGTCGGCTTATGGCGGCGGATCATTCGATGCGGCGACCGGCGAGGCGCTGTCCGCCTTTGCCGTCATCCCCGCGACCTTTCGCCTGTCCGAGACCATGCGCGTCAACGTCAACGGCGGCTGGCTCTGGGATCGCACGGTCGATCGCCACTATCTGACCTACGGCATCGGCTTCGACTGGAAGTTCACCGACACGTTGCAGTGGACGATCGAGGCCTTTGGCCAGGCCGGCGCGTCCGAAATCGCGAGCGCCGTGCAGCCGCGCTTTCAGACCGGCGTCCGCTACCGGCCGAACGAGATATTCTCCGTCGACGTGATCTACGGCCGCAACATCACCGGCGAGAACGCCAACTGGATCACCATCGGGACCACCATCCGGTTTCCGGTCCGCGGCAGCGAGCCGGAGCACCGGCGCACCGGGCATTTGTGACCGCGAGGGAAAATCAGGCGCCGGGCGGCAGAACCCGCGTCAAGCCATTGATCGCGCCGCGGACAGTCCTTATACGCCGCGCAGGGACAAAAGCGGCCCGGCCAACGGGCGGCACGACGCAACGACAATCGAGGGGGAGGGCCCATGGCCGCGAGCTCACAGGCACCTGAGGCGAAAGGGTTTCGCTGGAAACTGATCGCACCGCTCGTGGTGTGGCTGGCGATCTATCTGTGGCCGGTGCCATCAGGGCTCAACGTCAATCAATGGCACTACTTTGCGGTGTTCGCGGCCGTCATCACCGGGCTCATCCTGGAATCGATGCCGGTCGGCGCGGTCGGCCTGATCGGGCTGACGGTCGCCGGCGTCGGCGGCTATATCGATCCCGATCCGACCAAGTCGCTGCGCTGGATGCTGGCGGGCTTTGCCGAGAGCACGGTGTGGCTGATCGTCGGCGCCTTCGTGTTCTCGATCGGCTATCGCAAGAGCCAGCTCGGCCGGCGCATCGCGCTGGTGCTGGTGCAAAAGCTCGGCCGCAACACGCTCGGCCTCGGCTATGCGGTCGCGATGTCGGACTTCCTGCTCGCGCCGGCAACGCCCTCCAACACCGCGCGCAGCGGCGGCATCGTCTATCCCATCATCAGCAACATCCCGCGCATCTATGGCTCCGAGCCGGGATCGACCGCCGGCAGGATCGGTACCTATGTGATGTGGACCGCGTTCGCGGCGACCGCGGTCACCAGCTCGCTGTTCTTCACCGCGCTCGCGCCCAATGCGGCGGCGCTCGCCATCGCCAAGAAGACCGTCGGGGTCGAGGTGAGCTGGGGCCAGTGGTTCATCGGCTTTGCGCCGCTCGGCATCCTCCTGATGATCCTCGTCCCGCTGCTCAGCTATCTGGTGTGCCGGCCCGAAGTGAAGCGCAGCCCGGAAATCGCCGAATGGGCGGCAAAGGAGCTCAGCGAGATGGGCCCGATGTCGCGCAACGAATGGATCATGCTGGCGCTTATCGTGCTCGCGATGTTCCTGTGGATCGCGGGCTCCAGCCCGGACATCAACGTGCCGCTGCTCGGCTCGAACTTCGTCAACGCCACCACCGTCGTCTTCATCGTGATCTCGTTGATGCTGGTCACGGGCGTGATCGAGTTTGCCGACATCGTCAGCGAGAAGAGCGCCTGGGAGGTGTTCTTCTATTTCACCTCGCTGCTGACGCTGGCCTCGGGCCTCAACGAGATCGGCTTCATCAAATGGTTCGCGACCGAGTACGCAAAGCCGCTCGCCGGGCTGTCGCCGTCGACCGCGATGATCCTGCTGGTCGCGCTGTTCTTCTGGATCCACTATTTCTTCTCCAGCATCACCTCGCATGCCGCCGCCGTGCTGCCTGTCGTGCTCGCGGTCGGCTCGGGCATTCCCGGCCTGCCGGTCACGACGCTCGCCATGCTCTGCATGTATTCGCTCGGCCTGATGGGCGTGATCTCGCCTTACGCCACGGGGCCGGCGCCGATGTATTTCGGCAGCGGCTATATCGGGAAGGGCCAGTTCTGGGGTTTTGGCCTGGTCTTCGGGCTGCTCTATTTCGCAGGCCTTCTGCTGATCGTGCTGCCCTGGTTGCAGGTCCACTGAGCCGGGCGGCGCGACTGATGCCCCCGGCAGATGAATTTTCTTCGCCGGGGCGGGATTGGGAAAACTTCGTCCAACTCCCCGCAAATATCTGACATTGCAAGAAAGACCCGTTCGGGCGATGGTGCATGCTGCGGTGCAGCGCGCTCGACCCGGGCGCCCGGTCGCAGTTTCATTCCCCGTCGCGCGATGCGACCTGGTTCCCGTGCGCCCCCTGGGACACGCGGCAAGCGAACTATTGTACAAGAAGGCCGCCGCCATGAACGCCCACCAATCGCTCGCGATCGGACAGAGGATCGAAACGCGCGATGCGATTTCACCTGCCGCGACCGCGCCGGACGCGATGGTCCGTTTCGAAGGCATTTCGAAGACCTATCCGGCCTATCGCGGCAAGCCCGGCGTCAACGCCCTGCAGGACATCGACTTCGCGATCCCGCGCGGCTCGATCACCGGCGTGATCGGCCGCTCCGGCGCCGGCAAGTCGAGCCTGGTCCGGCTGATCAACGGGCTGGAGAAGCCGACCACGGGACGCGTGATCGTCGACAACAAGGATATCTCGGCGCTGGCGGGCCGCGAGTTGCGGCTGGCGCAGCGCTCGATCGGCATGATCTTCCAGCATTTCAACCTGCTGTCGTCGCGCACCGCGGCCGACAACATCGCGTTGCCGCTCGAGATCGCCGGCTGGGCCAGGGCGGATATCAAGGCCCGCGTCGCCGAGCTGCTGGCGCTGGTCGGCATCGCCGACAAGCACGACCGTTATCCCTCGGAACTGTCCGGCGGCCAGAAGCAGCGCGTCGGCATTGCGCGGGCGCTGGCGACACGGCCGAGCGTGCTGCTGTCGGACGAGGCGACGTCCGCGCTCGATCCGCAGACCACGCGCGCGATCCTCGATCTGCTTGCCAACATCAACCGCGAGCTTGGCGTGACCATCGTGCTGATCACCCACGAGATGTCCGTGGTGCGCCAGCTCGCCAGGGAAGTCGTGGTGCTCGATGCCGGCCATGTCGTCGAGAGCGGCCACGTCGCCGACATCTTCACCCGTCCCAAACATCCGATCACGCAGTCCTTCCTGGCCGAAGTGGTCGGCGACAGCCTGCCGGTGTCGCTGGCGAGCCGGATCGTGTCGGAGCCGTCTGCCGGCGGGCAGGCCGTGATCCGCGTCCAGGTGCGCGGGGCGGGGGCCGGCGACACGCTGGTGGCGCGGCTCGCGCGCGAGCTCGGCCTCGACGTTGCGCTGCTTGCGGCGCGTATCGACGAGATCGGCGGCCAGCATGTGGGCTCGCTCACCCTTGGTATCCCTCTCGGTATTTCCAGCGGCGAAGACGCGGTGACGCGGACGCTCGCCTGGCTCTCTCAATATCAATTCCCGGCGGAGCGTCTCGGCTATGTCGCCTGAACTCATCAATTTGATCATCCAGGCCACCTTCGAAAGCCTGTACATGGTCGGTATCGCAGCGCTGCTCGGTACCGCCTTCGGCCTGCCGCTCGGCGTGTTCCTGGCGACCAGCCGGAAAGGGGAGCTGTTCGCGGCCCCCGTCGTCAATCGCGTGCTCGGCATCGTCGTCAATGCGACGCGCTCGACGCCCTTCATCATCCTGGTCGTCGCCATCATCCCGTTCACGCGGCTCGTCGCCGGCACCTCGATCGGTTCGACCGCGGCGATCGTGCCGCTGACCATCGCCTCGACGCCGTTCATCGCGCGCCTCGTCGAAGCCGCGATCCGCGAGGTCGACGGCGGCCTGATCGAGACCGCGTCCTCGTTCGGGGCTTCCCCGATGCAGATCGTGTTCAAGGTGCTGATCCCCGAGGCATTGCCCGGCTTGTTGCTGGCCCTGACGCTCGCGGTGGTGAGCCTGCTCGGCTACTCCGCCATGGTCGGCGCCGTCGGAGGCGGGGGTCTGGGGGATCTCGGCATCCGTTACGGCTACCAGCGCTTCATGCCGGAGATGATGCTGGCCGTCGTCGTCGTGCTGATCGTACTGGTCCAGCTCGTCCAGAGCGCCGGCGACTATCTGGCGGGCCGGGTCAATCGCCGGCTGCGGCATCGCTGACACAAGCTTCTACACACCGGAGAGCTCAATGCGCTTTCCGGCAACGCTCGCGGCTGCAGCCAGCGAGTGATGTCGCCTTCGTCAGCGTGAATTCACTCCGCCGCCAGTTCGACCTCGCTCGCGGTGGGCAATCCGATCGACGGCGGGCCGGCAACCAGGCTGTCGAGGTCGACCAGCAACAGATCGGCAATGTGGGTGAGCTGGTGGAGCGGGATGCTGACCTCGCCGTTCTCGGCACGTGACACGTAATCGGGCGAGACGCCAATGAAGTTCGCAATCTGGAGCTCGGTATAGCCCCGTGCTTCGCGCGCGCCGCGCACCTGCGCACCAATATGCTGCCGGTGCAGAGCCTGCTCTGCTTCGGTCATCATGAGGGCCTGCTCGTCCAGGCTCGCAACACCGTCCGCGAATGCGACGCCGAGCAGTCTGCGCTTCTGCCATGCCACACGACAGGGTTTTCGCAGCCCGTCGGCAAAGATCAGCGTGGCCTCCTTCGGAAACGACAGCGACCAGTCGAGCTTCAGCCTTGCGCCCGTGCCTGATACGTCCGAGATCGTGCAGGGGATGCTGACGATGCCTCTGGCGCCGTCAAACTCGATGATCCCGGTCCTCGCGGTCGGTTGCCTGGTCGCAGCGCGCAATTCGCTCATGGACGTCGAACCCCGGGTGCCCAGCACGCGCTGGCGCAGAACGTTGCGGCGCGTTCCGCAAAATGAATGAAGTATCCCGCGGCTGAATCTACCTCCTGGGTTCCTCAGGCTCAATCGAGCCTGGCGGGCATGGTAAAGGATTCGTTCTCCGCGCTCGCCTTCGATGTCGGCGAATGTCCTGTCCGGTCGATCGACCGTGTTCGTCTAGAAGGATTCCAAATCCGGAGCACATGCACGTTGGGTCGCGCATGGGCGCATTCGCCGCAGTTGCTGCGCACAGCTCTGGAGAAATTCTAACGCTGTTCCTATCGCACTCCGAAATCGCCTGCGTTAGGGCGGGGCATCAAGAACGATACCGGCAAAGCCGGCAGTGCGTGGGGCCTCGCAAGACGTGACCAACTTCCAACTTCCTTCGCGTTCCCAAACGCGTCTTCGACAGCTTCAGGTGTTTTTCTTCGGCGCCGTCAGCACATTTTCTCTCGTCGCCCCCTTCGGTTCGGTGCAGGCGCAGACGCAAATTCCCGCTGTCTCCGTTGAAGCGCCGGCTCAGCGTGCCCGTCCCGCGGCGGTTGCTTCGTCGCGACGGTCGGCAACGACGCGCAGCTCCCGCACCAATCGTCACGCTCCCGCGCAGCAAGCCGCGCCAACCCGGTCGGCCTCGAACGGCGCCACCGGCGAACGCGCCAACGGTCCGGTGCGCGGGTTCGTCGCCACGCGCAGCGGCACCGCCACCAAGACCGATACGCCGCTGATCGAAACGCCGCAGTCGGTGTCCGTCGTCACCACCGACCAGGTCAGGAACCAGGGCGCGGTCTCGATCGGCGAGGCCCTGCGCTACACCGCCGGCGTCAGCGGCGACGTCAATGGCGGTTCGGACACCCGCTTCGGCGCCCTCCAGATCCGCGGCTTCGACACCACCATGTCGGGCCTCTACGTCGACGGCCTGCGAATCCCATCGAGCAACTACGTGCACTTCAACGGCCTCGATCCCTACGGCGCCGAGCGCCTCGAGGTCCTCAAGGGGCCGTCCTCGGCGATGTATGGCGGCAGCGGCACCGGCGGCATCCTCAACTACGTGACCAAGCTGCCGACCGCGCAGCAGTTCGGCGAGGTCTCGGTCTCCGGCGGCAGCTTCAACCGCTATCAGGGCCAGTTCGACATGGGCGGCCCCGCCAACAAGGACGGCACCGTGCTGTGGCGCCTGACCGGCGTGGTGCGTGACGGCGAGACCCAGGTCGACTTCACCAAGGACAACCGCGTCTTCATCGCGCCCGCAATCACCTTCACGCCGAACGAGGACACCACCATCACGATTCTGGCCAACTACCAATGGGACCGGGCAGGGTGGGGCCTCCAGTTCCTGCCCGCCTCAGGCACGGTGTGGCCGAACAACGGCCGCACCATCCCGGTCTCGTTCTTCGCGGGCGTGCCGAGCTTCAACGCGTTCAACACCGAGATCGCAACCGCCGGCTACCAGCTCTCGCACAATTTCACCGACAACATCACGTTCCGGCAGAACCTGCGCTACGCCTATCAGCACAACGAGGAAAAGGTGTTTTACGGCGGAGGCTATACCGACGAGGCCGCGGGGCAGCTCGCGCGTTTCGGCAGCTACAGCAACTCGTACATCAACTCCTTCGCGGTGGACAACCAGCTCCAGGGCAAGTTCACCACCGGCATCCTCAGCCACACCACGCTGGTCGGGATCGACTATCGCAACACCTCCTTCCGCGACACCGCCTTTGGCGTCACGACCTCGGCCCCCGAGATCAACGTGTTCAACCCGGTCTATAGCTACGACTGGACCATCGGCGCGATGAGCGACAACACCGGCGTCAAGCAGTCGCAGGTCGGCCTCTACGCGCAGGACCAGATCAGGCTCGGCCGGCTGTCATTCCAGCTCGGCGGCCGCCAGGATTTCGTCACCACGCAGGTCGACAGTGGTATCTTCGACACATCGGTCTCGAAGGATGCTTCGGCCTTCACTGGCCGCGCCGCCGTGATGTACAATTTCGACAACGGCATCGCGCCGTATTTCAGCTATTCCGAGTCGTTTCTGCCGGTGCTCGCGACCGGACCGCGCGGCCAGCTGCTCAACCCTGAAACCGGCGTGCAGTACGAGGTCGGCGTCAAGTACCAGCCGATCGGATGGAACGCGCTGTTCACCTTCGCCGCCTTCGACCTGACGCGCGACAACGTCGTCACCTACGCCCCTCCGCTGAACGTTGCTGAGCAGACCGGTCAGGTGAAATCGCGCGGCATCGAGCTCGAAGGTACCATGTCGCTCGCCGACGGCTGGAACCTGCGCGCCGCCTATGCCTATGTCGACGCCATGCTCACGCAGGATCCGGTGAATGTCGGCAAGGCGCCGGTCACCGTGCCGCTCAACCGTGCCTCGCTGTGGAGTGACTACACGCTTCAGAACGGGCCGCTCGCCGGCCTCCAGTTCGGCGGCGGCGTCCGCTATGTCGGCGCGACCTGGGGTGACGATGCCAACACGTTCAAGGTGGGAGCCTCGACCGTGCTGGATGCGCTTGTTGCCTACACCAGGGACAATTGGCGCCTGTCGCTGAACGTCACCAACCTTGCCGACACGCGCTATGTCGCCGCCTGCTACAGCCTGTCGGGCTGCTTCTACGCGGAGGGACGCAAGGCCATCGGCAAGCTGACCTATCGCTGGTGAGTTCAAATTGAAAACGATCCGGCAAGCGGACCGGACCTGTTTGGTGAGAGACGACGATGAGAGCGATATTCGGCAGGCTGCATCGCTGGGCGGGACTGCTCACGGCCGGATTCCTGTTCTTCTCCGGCATCACCGGCGCGATCATTTCCTGGGATCACGAGATCGACGACGTCCTGAACAGCCACCTGTTCGACGTCACCAGCAAGGGACCGGCCATTCCCTCGATCGAGCTCGCCAAGCTGATCGAGCAGCGCGATCCCCGCGCGCGCGTCGTCTATCTCTTCATGACGCCGGAGGAGGGCCACTCGCTGTGGTTCTTCATCATGCCGCGGATCGATCCCGCGACCGGCAAGCGCTATGCCCTCGACTACAATCAGGTCTTCCTCGATCCCAACACCGGCGTCGAGCTGGGGCGGCGCTATTGGGGCGCGGTGTGGCCGGTGACGCGGGAGAATTTCGTCTCATTCCTCTACAAGCTGCACTACACGATGCACATCCCGGAGTTCTGGGGCAGCGACCGCTGGGGCATGCGCCTGCTCGGCATCATCGCCATCATCTGGACAATCGACTGCTTCGTCGGCTTCTACCTGACCCTGCCGTCACGGCGCAGCGCGAAGGCCGCGCGGGCGCCGCAAGTCACGCGCCAGCTCGAACGCGGCTTCTGGGCGCGCTGGGCGCCGGCCTGGACCATCAAGACGTCGGGCAGCGCCTACCGGATCAATTTCGACATCCACCGCGCCTTCAGCCTGTGGACCTGGGGCGTGCTGTTCGTCATCGCCTTCACGGCGTTCTCGCTGAACCTCTATTTCGAGGTGTTCTCGCCGCTGATGAAGATGGTGTCGAACTACACGCCGACGCCCTATGAGCAGCGGCCGTACCGCGATCTCGACAATCCGATCGAGCCCAAGGTGACATTTGCCGACATCGCCGCGCGCGCGGCGGCCGACGGCAAGGGGCGAGGGTGGTCCACTCCGGTCGGCGCGCTCAGCTACGGCCCAGCTCACGGGGTCTATGCCGCCGCCTACTTCCATCCCGGCGACGATCACGGCGCCGGCGGCGTCGGCCCGGCGCAGCTCTATTACGACAGCGAGGACGGCCGTCCGCTCGGCGCGCGTCTGCCCTGGGTCGGCACCGCCGCCGACATCTTCGTGCAGGCGCAGTTTCCGCTGCATTCAGGCCGCATCGTCGGACTGTTCGGCCGCATCCTGATCTCGATCATGGGGCTGGTGGTGGCCGCGCTCTCGGTCACCGGCGTCGTGATCTGGTGGCGCAAGCGCCGCGCCCGTGTCCGGGTGCGCGAGACCGCCGCGATGCGCCTGAGCCGGCAGCTCACGCCGGCGGAGTAGGGCGCTCACGCCCCCGCCGGTGATCGCAACGGCTTACGCGTTGATCGGAATCAAATCCACCCCTGGGAACCTTCGCTAGCTTCGCGGGGTGTTTAACCCGATTTGCAGTTGCGTCAGCCAGGGCTAGGAGGCCCATGTTTGCTTTCCTCTCCGATAGGTTGGCCAGGCACTCCAGGACAGGTGGACGCGAGAGGATTGTGATGCGCACTTACTATTTCGACATGAAGGATGGCGTTCCGGCTCGGGACAAGTCGGGTCTGGAGTTTGGAAGCGACGGCGCCGCCATTGCCCACAGCAAGAGCCTGGCGGAAGACGTTCGCACGAAGAGGCCGGGAGGACATCCAGATCTCCGGATCGTCGTCATCGATGAGAACGGCCGCGAAGTTCATCGCGAGCCGGTATATTCGAAGAACCGTTGACCATAGCGGTCCATTTACGCCGGCGCAGCAGGGCCCCACGACGGCGCGGTGACCACCACGGATGAATCTTCCCGCGAAACAGAGGCACCAAGACTGAAGACAGCTCTTACTTCGTGGGATCGATATGAAGTGCCTTGCCTTACTCTGCCTGCTCGTCCTAGCTGCGCCTGCCCATGCGGCCACTCCCGAGCAGCGCTATCTCGAGCTGCGCGATCGCTACATCGCAAAGTTCTCGAAGGCTGCGGAAAACGACGAGACCTCCAGGCAGCACGATGCGGCGCTCAACGAGCTGACAGGCGTGCTGCGCGGCTTGGTGGGACCGGTCGCGATCAAGGGGCTGCCGGCAGAGGGCA
Organism: Bradyrhizobium sp. B025; assembly: GCF_042257955.1. Classification (NCBI taxonomy): domain Bacteria; kingdom Pseudomonadati; phylum Pseudomonadota; class Alphaproteobacteria; order Hyphomicrobiales; family Nitrobacteraceae; genus Bradyrhizobium; species Bradyrhizobium sp. B025. The sequence continues at coordinate 4,316,502 of NZ_CP170150.1, forward strand.
AGTCGAACGCCGATACGCTTTTCAAGGGTGACTCAGGCTTCGGCCATCTCGACGGGCTCGGTTTTGCTTCGGAAGGCGACCAGTTGCAAGCCGTGGTGACGACCACGGCGCTGCTCAGGCACTGGCTGCGCGAGCATCGCGAGGATGGCATGCCGCAGGAGACCGGCGCCGCATTCAAGTCGGATCGCTTCTACTATCAAGCGATCCAGGACTCGGCGTTCGCCAAATATGCCGAGCTGCCGGTCACCAAGCCCGCATCCACGAGCGCCGCAGTCGCCGTTCTCGGCGTGCGCGGCAATGGCGATCTGAAGGGGCCGCCGCATGAAATCGACGTCGTCGCGATCCAGGGCGAGAAGGTCTTCTTTCTCGCCTCATCGGACGCCGTGAAGACGACGCCGATCCCGGCCTGCGAGAAGGTCTGGAAGCAGATGATGGCGAGGCCCATCGACAAGAAGGATCCGCGCGGCGACATGACCCGCGAAGATAACGCGATGACGGCCTTCACGGCGTGCTTCGCCAAGGAAGCGCCAAGCCAGAGCTGGTTCGCGGCCGCCGTCAAGAAGGCGCAAAGCCAGTTGGACCTGCTGCCGCTGCGTTAGTCTTGCTGAATCGCCACGACCTTGGCCGGCCGGTGCCTTTGCACGTCAAAGGATAGCCAAAAATGTCAGCACAGGCGCCACAATGACGCGGGCGCATCCGAACTCGGCGAAAAGATTCGCTTTCAATTCCTTGCTGCAATGATAACATCCCAGAGTTGTATTTTTTAAGGACATTTCCCATGACCCATGCGCTCAATCTCACGCTGAAGATCAAACAGGATGCCGCGACACAGGCGCAATTTAAGAACCTCGAGGCGATCTTCGCCGACAAGGTTCAGCCATTGATCGAAGCGGCGCTGAAGAAATCCAGGATCGTTCATTTCGCGCGCGTCGTCGTCATCGGCAACGAGTACATCCAGGTCATCACCGAATATGAGGGCTCGCATCAGGAATACACCGAATTCTTCCGGCGCGAGCTCACCCCGGTCTTTGCGGCGATATTTTCGCTGGCAGATATGGGCGACAAGGAGCTGGACGTCACCAACCCCAATGCATTTTTCGAATTCTCCAAGAATCGCAACGAGCGTTCGCTGGGCAAGGCGACCGATGGCTCGACGGACATCAACGGCAATCCGTCCGGCTGGCTGTTCTCGGCTTATGACCACATGACGGTCGAGGAGATCCTGACAAAGCTCGGGAAATAGCATTGCGGGCACATTCGCTCGCCTGTTGAGCGACGTGCCCGGCTCTGTGGCTGGCTATTGAGCGTTCCCACAAGGACAGACGCGATGGTGGATCTTGCCAATTTGCAGGCGATCATTGCCCGAAGCTCCACCAAGCCGCTGCTCGCGGTGCTGCTGTTCAAGTTCGGCGACGCCGGCCGTGCCAGGGCGTTCCTGCAGCAATGGATACCGCGGACTGCGGCGGGAAGGGCGCCGGACCCCGCTGGGCCGGCCTTCCACTTCATGTTCAGTTGGAAAGGTATAGAGGCGCTGATGGCGGGGCGTCCCGGCTTCGACGTGGCGCAGGGCCGTCGGGAGTTCGACGTCTTTTTCGTGGATCCGGCGCAGGCGCCGGACGGCGGCGTCGCGGAGCAACTCGGTTTCTCCGGAACCAGCGCTCCAGCTGCGTGGTGGGATGGCAATTTCAAGTCGGGTGATGTCGATCTCGCCATCCACATCGGGTTCGACACAGCCGAGCAGAAATCCGATTGCCTCGCAGAATTGCGACAGTCGGCGGCAAGCTTCGGTGTGCAGGAATTAACGCTCGAAGGTTGGGACGACAGCGCGCTGTCCGGCAGCCTGCCGGCCGACGGCCGCCTGCATTTCGGCTACCGGGATGGAATCACCGCCCCCAACATCGACTGGCAGGACGCTGGCACGCCCGGCATGGTCAACTGTCGCGAGATCGTCGTCGGCTATCCGAACGAAGACTTTCCAACGGCGCCACACAATCCGGGCCCATGGCAGGACTTTGCGCGGGATGGCTCCTTTGTCGGCTTGTCGTGGGTGTATCAGGACGTCGCGGGCTTCAACAAATTCCTCCAGGACAACGCGCCGCTGGCGGCGCCGCATGCCGGCCCGGAACTGGCCGAGGAGTGGATCGCCGCAAAGCTCATGGGACGCTGGCGGCATGGATCGCCGCTGTCCAGGTTTCCGGACGCACCGCCGTCGACCCCGCAATTGGATGATTCATTCGGCTATGGCGACGATCCGGATGGCGTCAAATGCCCGCTCGGGGCCCACATTCGAATTGCCAATTGCCGCGATCAGCCGATGAAATATGCCAATCACGTTCGCTTTCCGAAAGGGCCGCCGCGCGTCATCCGACGCGGATTCTCCTATGGGCCCCGCCTGGACAGCGTGCAGGACGATGGCAAAGACCGCGGCATCGTCGGGCTCTTCTACTTCGCCAGGATCAACGAGCAATTCTATACGATCCTGAGATGGATGCAGAAGACGGAGTTCGCCGATGCCTACAAGAAGCTCCCGAACGGATACAACGCCCAGGATGCCCTGACCGGGAATCGCCGATATCCGAAGGCTGAAACCCAGTTCGGTGTCCCTCTGAAGGACAACGCCTCCGTGACCTTTCGGTTGGAGGAATTCATCCGTTTCAAGGGGGTTGCGGTCCTGTTTGCGCCGAGCATGAGAGCGCTCAATACGATGATTTCAGCCTAGCGCGCAGTGCCGCCGCGATTCCAGCCGCGGCCGCCCTCAGCCGCTGATCGTCCCCTCACGCGAGTATCTGGCATTACGGTTCAGCACGTAGCCGCAACGGGTGATCAAGCGCGCGCTCGATGGCACGCTGATTGGGAAGGGTCAGTGACAGAGACTGCCGCGCCCAAACAGCGTCATTCGTGCCCTCAGTACGGGGAGTAGTATTGGCGGCGATAGGGATAGGCGTCGCCGTAGTACCCTGGCGCAGCGTACCTTGGCTCGTAGTACCCGGGCCCGTAATTGCTGGACCCGTAGGCCCCATAGGCGGCGGCTCCAGCCGCGGCGCCCAAGATGCCGAGCCCGATTGCGGCCCCGGGAGCGCCGTAGTAGCCGCGACCGCGGTAGTGGCGTCTGTAGTAGACCTCTGTCACTGCGGACGAAGAAACCGCTTGCTTCAGGAGACTCGTGCTCGGCGAGATCGGAGCTGCCCCTGACGGGAGCACCGAGCCGAGGATCGCCGCGCCGAAGAACGAGACGGCAACCACGCATTTCATTGTCTGCTGGTTCATGATCGTATCCTTTCGAATTTGGAGCATCTCAAGCGGCAAGTCACTTGCGTGCCACTGGCCGAGAAAGAAGCTCGACGCGGGGCACTCTTGAGGGGCGCTGGTGGCGGCGGATTTGAGGATTCGTGGTTCTAACGAACTCACAGACCCGCCTCCGTACTCACGCTCCGACTTAGCCGATTACTTGGCGCAAGTTACTTGGCACAAGTTTACTTGGCGCAAGTCTTGTCCGCCTTCATAGCTGCTTCTGCCGAAGCCTTTGTCGTGTGAGCGGCGCCGACAACCTTCATGGTGCCGCCGGCAGGCTGGCTCTCGACGATCTGACACTTCATGGTCGCGGTATCCTGAGCCAGGTAGAACGAGGAGGGCGATTGGCCAACGGTCTTGCCCGTCTCAGCTGCGACTGACGGAGAAGCGAATGCGAGAACGGCGACTGCCGCCAATAAAATTCTTTTCATAGTATCCACCAATTGTTACGCGTCCGGATCGGACAAAGAATGAACAGGGCGGGCCGACAAGGGTTCCCGCGATCGCCGATTTGTTTTTTGCGCGTGCACTGATGGAACGAAAAACAATGCGCTTGGGCGGAAGCCGTGCGCAAGAAATCACGCAGAGTGCCTCAGCCGGCGTGCGACCCAGTCAGATCAAAGCGCACTCCCACCGCGATTCCAGCCGCGGCCGCCTTCGCCAAAAATTTCGTGGCCCGTCGCCGTCACCACCACCGTGTCCTCGAGCTTGATGAAGCCGCGCTTCGGATGCTTCATCGTGGTCTCGATCGACACCACCATGCCTGTTTCGAGCGGCAGCCGCGCGTCCGTGTCGTCATAGGAACCGGACCCGTGGCGGTCAGGTGAGGGGCCTCGTGGCTGACGAGGCCCATGCCGTGGGCCAGAAATTCGGTGCAATCGCGCTGTGTGATCTGGGCGAGCTGCCGCTCGGCCGCGACGTAGATGTCGCCGCCCATGGCGCCCGGCCGGACGGCGGCGAAGGCGGCGCGCTGCACTGCCTCGATCTCGGCCAGGCAGTCCCTCAACTCGCCGTCGGGCTCGCCCAGCACCGCCATGCGGGCGAGGTCGCCGATATAGCCGTGAAAATTGCCGCCGGAGTCGAGCGACAGCACCTCGCCTTGCTCCCAGCGCTGCGCCGACGGCGCGCGGTTGTGGCTGTTGCCGCAGGCCAGCAGGCAGTATTCGAAGGTGAGCCCGCGGTTGACCTCGGCGACGCGCAGTGCGTCCGACAATTGCTGCTTGGTCGTGCCGGGACCGTGCCCGGCGATCACCTCCAGCATCGCGGCGATCACCAGTTCAGACGCCGTCTTCAGCCTGGCCAGTTCGTCCGCAGACTTGACCGCGCGCAGACGCTCCAGGACGAGGAGGGCGTCCTTGAGCGCCGCGTCGGGCAGGGCGTCGGCAAGCGCTTGGCCCGCATCCATCGGCAGGAATGCCAACTCGACCCCGACCCGCTTCATCGGCACACCGGCGTCCTTCAAGGCCGCAACGGCCCGCGTGATCGCATCGACCGAGCCGCTGGACTCGGTCCGGACCTGCGGCACCCAGGGCGGCGCCACGGCGCGCTGATGGGTCTCCAGCCGGTGGCCGACATAGACGGACTTTTCCGGCGCGCCCTTGGGATAGACCAGGACGGGCAGATAGCGGCTGACGCCCATGGCATCCATGTAGTCGAAGAAGATCGCGCGCTCGGCCCCGAGCAGGTATTGTACGTTGTGCTTGGAGGTCGCGATGAGTACGTCGAGGCCGGCTGCTTCCATCAGGCGGTCGAGCTTGGCGGCATCGAATGGAATGGCGCGCGAGCCGGTCGCGCCGGCGACGTTCAGCTCCATGATGGACCTCCCAATAGGCGACGGTTTGGACCGCCTGTGTTCTTGCCTGCGACCATCCGAGCGACCGTCGGATCGTCGCAGCGCGCCGCGATTGTCCGCCGGGAGCGGGGTTCTGGATAGCTGCGGATTTGGCTGGCCTGACCTGCACGACCATATCCATGATTCGCATAAGGTATATTATGGAATATATTTATATACAATCAGATCAAATATTTAGACGGAATTCCTGCCATCCCGGCTTCGCTCCGGCGCGACTTTCGGCTCGGCCCTCGAACGTCGTCCCAACTCTTGACGGCTACTGTGCATGGGGTTGTTTTTCGCTTTTTGAATCCGGCTCCGTGTGCCGAAAGCGATATTGCGGTGACGTGGTCCGGCTGCAATAAGCGAGGCTTCGCGAGATCGCAGATGACCTTCTGACTTTCCATCCGTATAGGTTTGCGTCTCAGAACAACAACAAACCTTCCGAGGAAGCAGACCCATGAGCTTTTCCCGACGCACGCTTCTCAAGGCCTCCGCCGCGACCGCGGTCCTGGGCGGCCTCAGCGCGCCCCACGTGGCCCGCGCCCAGAGCGCCGAGTTCAGCTACAAATACGCGAATAACCTGCCGGACACCCATCCGCTGAACGTGCGCGCCAGGGAGATGGCGGCGGCGATCAAGAGCGAGACGAACGGCAAGTTCGACCTTCAGATCTTCCCGAACAACCAGCTCGGCTCCGACACCGACATGCTGAGCCAGATCCGCTCCGGCGGCGTCGAGTTCTTCACGCTGTCGGGCCTGATCCTGTCGACCCTGGTCCCGGCCGCGTCCATCAACGGCATCGGCTTCGCGTTCCCGGACTACGACACGGTCTGGAAGGCCATGGACGGCGATCTCGGCGCCCATGTCCGCGCCGAGATCAAGAAGGCCGGCCTGGAGGTCATGGACAAGATCTGGGACAACGGCTTCCGCCAGACCACGTCCTCGACCAGGCCGATCACCGGTCCCGACGACCTCAAGGGCTTCAAGATCCGCGTGCCGGTGTCGCCGCTGTGGACCTCGATGTTTAAGGCGTTCGATGCAGCGCCCGCCTCGATCAATTTCAGCGAGGTCTATTCCGCGCTCCAGACCAAGATCGTCGAGGGCCAGGAGAACCCGCTGGCGATCATCTCGACCGCAAAGCTCTACGAGGTGCAGAAATACTGCTCGCTGACCAACCACATGTGGGACGGCTTCTGGTTCCTGGCCAACCGCCGCGCCTGGAGCGCGCTGCCGGAGGACGTCCGCACGATCGTCGCCAAGAACATCAACGCCGCCGCGGTCAAGGAGCGTGAGGATACCGCCAAGCTCAATGCCAATCTCCAGCAGGAGCTCGCGGCCAAGGGCCTGACCTTCAACCAGCCCGCGGTCGCGCCGTTCCGCGACAAGCTGCGGACCGCCGGCTTCTATGCCGAGTGGAAAGGCAAATATGGCGATCAGGCCTGGGACCTCTTGGAGAAGGCCGTCGGCAAGCTCTCGTAACGCGTTGGGGCCGTCATGGCTCATGTCGAGGTTGAGGTGACCGAAGCGGCGGGCGAGGTGGCTGTTCAGTCCCCTCGCCGACCTTCGTTGCTGGCTTCGCTCGAACGCCTCCTCGGCCTCGCCGTCGAGATCCCCGCGGCGACCCTGGTCGTCGCCGAGATCGCGATCCTGTTTGCCGGCGTGGTCGCGCGCTACGGCCTGCACCGGCCGCTGATCTGGTCGGACGAGCTCGCCTCGATCCTGTTCCTGTGGCTGGCCATGCTGGGCGCGGCGGTCGCATTCCGCCGCTCCGAGCACATGCGCATGACCGCCGTGGTCGCAAGCGCCGGACCCGCGATGCGGGCCTATCTCGACCTGGTCGCGACCGCTGCGGCGCTGGCGTTTCTGGCGCTGATCGTGTGGCCGTCCTGGGACTACGCTTACGAGGAAAGCTTCATCACCACGCCGGCGCTCCAGATCCCGAACATCTGGCGGGCCGCCGCGCTGCCGGCCGGCATCTGCCTGATGGCGGCGTTCGCGCTGCTGCGGCTGCTGCGCGCCGCCGATGTCCGCATGGTGCTGACGGCCGTGATCTCCGTTGCCGTCATCGTCGGCCTGTTCTGGCTGGCGCAGTCATATCTGCGGCCGCTCGGCAATCTCAACCTCGTCATCTTCTTCGTCGGCGTCGCCGGCTTCTGCGTCTTTGCCGGCGTTCCCATTGCGTTCGGCTTTGGCCTCGCGATCTTCGGCTATCTGGCGCTGACCACGCGCACGCCCGTCATGGTGCTGGTCGGGCGGATGGACGAGGGCATGAGCCATCTCATCCTGCTCTCGGTGCCGCTGTTCGTGTTCTTGGGCCTGCTGATCGAGATGACCGGCATGGCGCGGGCCATGGTGGCGTTCCTGGCGAGCCTGCTGGGTCATGTCCGCGGCGGCCTGCATTACGTGCTGGTCGGCGCCATGTACCTGGTCTCCGGCATCTCCGGCGCCAAGGCCGCCGACATGGCCGCGGTCGCGCCCGTGCTGTTCCCGGAGATGAAGCAGCGCGGCGCCCGTCCCGGCGATCTCGTCGCGCTGCTTGCGGCGACGGGGGCCCAGACCGAGACCATTCCCCCGAGCCTCGTGCTGATCACGATCGGCTCGGTCACCGGCGTCTCGATCGCGGCGCTGTTCACCGGCGGCCTGCTGCCCGGCGTCGTGCTCGCGATCACGCTCTGCATGCTGGTGTGGTGGCGCTACCGACACGAGGACATGAGCCATGTCCGCCGTGCCACGGGGGGCGAGATCAGCAGGACCTTCATCGTCGCCCTGCCCGCGCTCGCGCTGCCCTTCGTGATCCGCTACGCCGTGGTCGAGGGCATCGCCACCGCCACCGAAGTCTCCACCATCGGCATCGTCTATGGCGCCCTGGTCGGCCTCCTGGTCTATCGCCGCTTCGACTGGCGGCGGCTGTTTCCGATGCTGGTCGAGACTGCGGCGCTGTCGGGCGCGATCCTCCTGATCATCGGCACGGCCACCGGCATGGCCTGGGGCCTGACGCAGTCAGGCTTCTCGCGCTCGCTGGCGGCGGCCATGACGGGATTGCCGGGGGGAGCGGCGACCTTCATCGCCGTGTCCATCCTGGCCTTCACCATCCTCGGCAGCGTGCTGGAGGGCATCCCGGCGATCGTGCTGTTCGGGCCGCTGCTGTTCCCGATCGCCCGCGCCGTCGGCGTGCACGAGGTGCACTATGCGATGGTGATCATTCTGGCCATGGGTATCGGGCTATTCGCCCCGCCCTTCGGCGTCGGCTATTATGCCGCCTGCGCCATCGGACGCGTTGACCCGGCCGAAGGCATCAGGCCGATCTGGGGCTATCTGCTGGCGCTGCTGGTGGGGTTGATCATCGTCGCGATCTTCCCCTGGATCTCGATCGGATTTCTTTGAAGCGCTTTGAGGAGGTGTCGATGAGCGAACGGCAGAACCCGTACAATATCGGCCTCGACAAGACGCCCGCCAACTACGTGCCGCTGACCCCGCTGAGCTTTCTCGCGCGCAGCGCCGCGGTCTATCTCGATCACGTCAGCACGGTCTATGAAGGCCGCAGCTTCACCTGGGCGCAGACCTATGAGCGCTGCCGGCGCTTTGCGTCGTATCTCGCCGGCAAGGGCATCGGCGTCGGCGACACCGTGGCGGCGATGCTGCCGAACATCCCGGCCATGAACGAGGTGCACTTCGCGGTGCCGATGACCGGCGCCGTGCTCAATGCGCTCAACATCCGCCTCGATGCACCGTCGATCGCCTTTCAGCTCGATCATGGCGGGGCCAGGATCATCCTGGTCGATCCCGAGTTCTCTAGCGTCATCACCGACGCGCTCGCGCAGATGAGCGGACCGAAGCCGTTCGTGATCGACGTCGACGATGCCGCCTTCAAGGGGGGAATGCGCATCGGCGAGATCGAGTATGAGGCCGCGGTCGCGCAGGGCGATCCTGATTTCACTGCGATCCCGCCCAAGGACGAATGGGACGCGATCGCGCTGAGCTACACCTCCGGCACGACCGGCAATCCCAAGGGCGTCGTCACGCATCATCGCGGCGCTTATCTCAACGCCGTCAGCAACATCCTGGCCGGCAATCTCGGCCAGCATCCGGTGTATCTCTGGACGCTGCCGATGTTCCATTGCAACGGCTGGTGCTTCCCCTGGACCATCGCGGCCTCGGCCGGCATCAACGTCTGCCTGCGCAAGGTCGAGCCGACCAAGATCTTCGAGTTGATCAAGCAGCACGGCGTCACCCACATGTGCGGCGCGCCGATCGTCTACAACACGCTGATCAACGCCCCCGACGCGCCCAAGGAAACGCCAACGGGTAATGCCGCCCGCCGCGTCGTCGGCCTGATCGCCGGCGCCGCGCCTCCGGTTGCGGTGCTGGAAGGCGCGGAAAACATCGGCATCAAGCTCACCCACGTCTATGGCCTGACCGAGGTCTACGGCCCCGCCTCCGTCTGCGCCGAGCAGCCCGGCTGGGACGAGCTTCCGCCGGCCGAACGTGCGCGGATGAAGCGCCGGCAGGGCGTGCCCTACCCGCTCGAGGAAGGCGTCACCGTCATCAACCCGCAGACCATGCAGGAGGTGCCGCGCGACGGCGAGACCATCGGCGAGGTCATGTTCCGCGGCAACATCGTCATGAAGGGTTACCTCAAGAACGAGAAGGCGACGAAGGAGGCCTTCGAGGGCGGCTGGTTTCACACCGGCGATCTCGGCGTGCTCGACGAGCACGGCTACGTCATCATCAAGGACCGCTCCAAGGACATCATCATCTCGGGCGGCGAGAACATTTCCTCGGTCGAAGTCGAGGACATCCTCTACAAGCACCCGGCGGTGCTGTTCGCCGCCGTGGTCGCCAAGCCCGATCCGAAATGGGGCGAAGTGCCGTGCGCCTTCGTCGAGCTGAAGGACGGCGCCAGCGCGACCGAGGCCGAGATCATCGCCTTCTGCCGTTCGCACATGAGCGGCTTCAAGACGCCGAAGGCAATCGTGTTCGGGCCGATCCCGAAGACGTCCACGGGCAAGATCCAGAAATTCCTGCTGCGCAACGAGGTGGGATCGGCGAAGGCAATAACCGCCTGAGCTGATCTCCCGTTTCAAGGCTGCTGCGCTCAGTGTGTCTCCAGCCGCAGGCCGTCATATGCCGGCACCACGCCCGGTGGCAGCGACTGCCGGATGACTTCGTAATCGACGTCGGCCGTCATGTTGGTGATGACCGCGCGCTTCGGCTTGAAACGTTCGATCCAGGACAGCGCGTCATTGATGCTGAAATGGCTGACATGGCTGGTGTAGCGCAGCCCGTCGACAATCCAGAGGTCGAGATTTTCCAGCGCGCCCCAGCTCTCGCGCGGGATGTCGTTGAGGTCGGGCGTGTAGGCGGCGTCCCCGATGCGATAGCCGAGCGCGGGAATGTTGCCGTGCTGCACCAGGAAGGCCGTCATCGTCACGGCGCCGCCCTTCCCCAGAATGGTCTGGTTTTCGCCCGCCTCGATCGAATGCCGCGTCAGGATCGGCGGGTAGTCGCTGCCCTCCGGCGCGATGAAGCAATAGGAGAACCGCGACAGGATGTCCTTGGCGGTCGACTGGTTGAAGTAGGTCGGGATACGCCGGCGCATGTGCATGACGACCGAGCGCAGGTCGTCCATGCCGTGGGTCTGGTCGGCATGCTCGTGGGTCAGGAACACCGCGTCGATGTGGTCGACATTGGTCGAGAGCAATTGCTCGCGCAGGTCCGGCGAGGTGTCGATCACGATCCGCGTGGTGCCGTGCTCGGACGTCCGTTCGACCAGCAGCGAGCAGCGGCGGCGGCGGTTCTTCGGATTGCTCGGGTCGCAGGCGCCCCAGCCGAGCGCCGGGCGCGGCACGCCGGCGGAGGAGCCGCAGCCCAGGATCGTCAGCGTCAGCGTCATGCGGCTCCCGGAATCAAGCTGTCACCTTGGAGAACAGGCGGAAGAAGTTTTCGGTGGTCTGGCGCGAGATCTCATCAAACGACACGCCACGCGCTTCAGCCAGCACGTTTGCGACCTCGACCACATAGGCCGGCTCGTTGCGCTTGCCCCGGAACTTGCCGGGCGCAAGGTAGGGCGAGTCTGTTTCAACCAGAATACGGTCAGCCGGCAACTCGGCCGCGAGCGCGCGCAGCGCCTCCGACTTCTTGAAGGTCAGGATGCCCGTGAAGCCGATGTACAGGCCGAGCGATACCGCCTTCAGCGCCAGCTCGCGCCCGCCGGTGTAGCAATGCAGCACGGCGCGAAACGATCCGCGTGCTACCTCCTCTTCCAGGATGCGGCCGCAATCCTCGTCCGCCTCGCGGGTGTGGATCACCAGCGGCAGGCCGGTCGCGCGCGCGGCCGCGATGTGGGCGCGAAAGCCCCTCGCCTGCGCTTCCGGCGAGCCGTTGTCGTAGAAATAGTCGAGCCCGGCCTCGCCGAGCGCCACGACCTTGGGATGCTGCGTCAACGCGATCAGCTCGTCCGGCGAGATGCCGTCCTCCTCGTCCGCGTTGTGCGGATGGGTGCCGACCGAGCAGTAGACGTCGTCGTAGCGCTCGGCGATGGCCAGAAGCTGGTTCAGCTTTCGCACCCGCGTCGAGATCGTGACCATGCGGCCGATGCCGGCCGCTCGCGCACGTGACACGATCCCGTCGAGATCTTCCGCAAAATCGGGAAAATCCAGGTGGCAATGACTGTCGACAAGCATCGCGCGAACGCCTTAGGCCGCCGGCTCGATGTAGCGCGGGAAGGCCGGCGTCGGCGCGGGCAGCGTCGAGCCGGGCGCGATGCGCTTGGCGCCGCCGAGTGCCGCAAAATTGCGCTCGCCCCCGGGGACACCGAGGCTATCGAGCAGCAATCCCGAGGCGGTCGGCATCGCCGGCTGGGCCAGGATCGCAATCTGGCGCACGACCTCGGCGGTGACATAGAGCACCGTCTTCTGCCTGGCAGGATCGGTCTTGGCGAGCGCCCACGGCGCCTCGCCCGCGAAATAGCGGTTGGCTTCCGCGACCACGGCCCATACGGCGTTGAGCCAGTGATGGATCTGCTGCGTCGCCATCGCCTCGCGGCTTGCTGCGATCATGCCGTCGGCCATCGCCAGGATGGCCTTGTCGTTGTCGCTGAACTCACCCGGCTCCGGCAGCACGCCGCCGAGTTGCTTGGCGATCATCGACAGCGAGCGCTGTGCAAGGTTGCCGAGATCGTTGGCGAGATCGGCATTGATGCGCGCGACGATGGCCTCGTGGTTGTAGTTGCCATCCTGGCCGAACGGCACCTCGCGCAGGAAGAAATAGCGCATCTGGTCGACGCCATACTGGTCGGCGAGGTTGAAGGGATCGACGACATTGCCGACCGACTTCGACATCTTCTCGCCCCTGTTGAATAGGAAGCCGTGGGCATAGACCCGCTTCTGCACGGGAATGCCGGCCGACATCAGGAACGCCGGCCAGTACACCGCATGGAAGCGGATGATGTCCTTGCCGATGATGTGCACATCGGCCGGCCAGTAGCGCCAGTTCTTGTCGCTTTCGTCGGGGAAGCCTACCCCGGTGATGTAGTTGGTGAGCGCGTCGACCCAGACATACATCACGTGCTCTTCGTCGCCGGGCACCTTGACGCCCCAGTCGAAGGTGGTGCGCGAGATCGAGAGATCGCGCAGTCCGCCCTTGACGAAGCTCACCACCTCGTTGCGGCGCGAGTCCGGGCCGATGAAATCGGGATTATCGGTGTACAGCTTGAGCAGCTTCTCCTGATAGGCGGACAGGCGGAAGAAGTAGCTCTTCTCCTCGACCCATTCGACCGGCGTGCCTTGCGGCCCGAGGCGCACGCCGTCGTCGTTCAGGCGCGTCTCGTCTTCGGCGTAGTAGGCTTCGTCGCGCACCGAGTACCAGCCCGCATAGGTGTCGGCATAGATGTCGCCGTTCGCTTCCATGCGCCGCCAGATCTCCTGGGTGGAGCGGTGGTGCTGCTCTTCGGTGGTGCGGATGAAACGGTCGAACGACACGTTGAGCCGCTCGTCCATCGCCTTGAAGCGGGCCGCGTTACGGGCCGCGAGCGCGGACGGGGTCAGGCCCTCGTTCTGCGCGGTCTGAATCATCTTCAGGCCGTGCTCGTCGGTGCCGGTCAGGAAGAACACGTCCTTGCCGTCGAGCCGCGCAAAGCGTGCCAGCGTGTCGGTGGCGATCGCCTCATAGGCGTGGCCGATATGCGGGTTGCCGTTGGGATAGGCGATCGCGGTCGTGATGTAGAAGACGTTGTCGCGCGCGGGTGCCGCTGCGGGCACAGCGGCTTGCGCAGCTGCGACGGGCTTCGGCGCGCGGGGCGCCTTGGGTTTCGACACATTGGGCTTCACAGCCTTCGGCGGCGTGGCGACAGGCGTCGGTGCGGCGGTCACGGCAGCCGCAGTCACCTTTGCCTTCTTCGCAGGAGCCTTCTTTGTAGGAGACTTGGCCGGCTGTTTGGCCGCTTTCTTCACCGCCTTCTTGGCGCCGACCTGCTTCTTCGCAGCGTTCTTCTTCACGCCCTTCTTGGCGGCAGCCTTCTTGGTCTTCTTGACCTTCTTGGCAGCTTTGCGCGCAAGCGCCTTCACGGCCTTTTTGGTGGCCTTCTTCGCAGCTTTCTTGCCGCTCTTGCGCTTGACGGATTTTTTAGCTCGCGTTGCCACGACGAATTCCTTTACCGGCTTCTCGAAATTTGGAGACGAACCTGCGTTAGGTTATTGTTTTGAGCCTGATCCTCTTGGAAAACCGCTACACACTTTTCCGGATCATGCTCTAGCGCGTTGCGTCCGCCAGCCAGCCGAACACCGAGAAAACCAAGGGCTTTCGCTCCAGATTGTAGGTTTCGGTGTCGCGCGCGGCGCGGACGATCTTTTCCCATACCTCAGCTAGGCGCGCAAGGCGCGGCAGGTTCTGGTTGGCATTGGCCTCATCCGCATGCAGCCGTTCCGCGATCCAGCGGTCGATGCCGTCGATGAAGGCCGCAAGCGCGACGCGGTCGCTGGTGCCGAGCGAATCGCCGAGCGTGTGCAATTCGCGCGGATCGACCTGTGGCAATCGCGCAAGCAGTGCCGCCGTGCGCTGCTGGAGTTTCAGCGCATCGCCGCCGAGCAGCGTCAGCGCCCGCGCGACGCTGCCCTCCGAAGCCTCCGCCGCCTCGCGCAACGCCAGGTCGGTCGGAGCGAGGCCGGCCGCCTCCGCGGCGGCACTGATCACCTCGTCCGTTCCGAGCGGCCGCAGGCGCAGCTTGCGACAGCGTGACTGAATTGTGGCGAGCACGCGCGCGGGCGCGTGGCTCACCAGCAGGAACAGCGATTGCTGCGGCGGTTCCTCCAAGATCTTCAGAAGCGCGTTAGCCGCATTCGGATTGAGCTCGTCGACCGTATCGACGATGCAAACGCGCCAGCCTTCGGCTGCTGCCGTCGAGCCGAAGAACGAGATCGTCTCGCGCGTCTCGTCCACGGTGATCACGGTGCGCATCACGCCGCGGTCGTTCGCCGTGCGCTCCAGTGTCAGCAGCCCGCCATGGGACTCTGCGGCGACCTGGCGCGCCACGGCGTCATCAGGGTCGACTGCCAGGCTCTCGGCGCGCTGCACGACGTCCGCCAGCGGCTGGCCGTGCGCCAGCACGAAGCGCGCCATGCGGTAGGCCAGCGTCGCCTTGCCGATCCCCTGCGGCCCGCCGATCAGCCAGGCATGCGGGATGCGCCCGCTGCGATAGGCCGACAGCAGCGCCGTCTCGGCCTCGCGATGGCCGAACAGACGGCTGGTCTCGCGCGGATGCGGAATGGCGCTCTCGCGCTCTGCCTGACGCGGGCTCATACCGACACCACCGAGGCCGGCGTCGGAAGGAGACGATCGCGCAGTGCGTTCCAGACGCGGCCTGCGACCGTATCCGGATCGGAATTGGCGTCGATCAACACGCAGCGCGCGGGCTCGTCCGCGGCGATCTTGCGATAGGCCTCGCGCAGGCCCTGGTGGAAGCTGAGCTGCTCGCCCTCGAACCTGTCAGGCGTGCCACTGCCGCGACGGGCGGCGGCGCGCTGGAGGCCGATCTCGACCGGCAGGTCGAGGATGATGGTGAGGTCCGGCTTGAGATCGCCGATCGTAACGCGCTGCATCGCGTTGATCAGACCGGGAGAAACGCTGCCGAGGCTGCCCTGATAGGCGCGCGTCGAGTCGGCGAAGCGGTCGCACAGCACCCAAATGCCCTGCTTGAGCGCGGGCTCGATCACGGTGTGGACATGGTCATCGCGCGCGGCCGCGAACAGCAGCGTCTCGGCTTCGGGGCCGAGCAGCTTGCCCATGCCCGACAGCACCAGATGGCGCATGATCTCGGCACCCGGCGAGCCGCCCGGCTCGCGCGTCACAAGGGTGCGCATCCTTGCTGCCTTGAGGCGGTCGGCGAGCTTCTTGATCTGGGTGGACTTGCCAGTCCCCTCGCCGCCCTCAAAGGTGATGAAGCGTCCGCGTCCGGACGGCCGCTGTACCGCACTGTCACTCATGGTCAGAGCTTCTCGGCGCCTGCGCGGAACATTCCGATCACGAGCTCGCTGGCGCCATCGATGGCGCGGCGCATGGTCGAGCCGGTGGCGACTGCCTCGGCGGCATAGACCGGCGTCTCCACCGCGATGTTGCCGCTGCGCCAGACCTTCACCACGCCGACCCTCTGGCCGGCTTCGACCGGGGCCCGCACCGGACCGCTATAGACGACGCGCGCGATCAGCTTGTCGCTGCCGTTCTTGTGCACCATCACCTTCACGGGTGTCTTGGCGACCAGCTTCACCGAACGGCTCTCGCCGCCGAACACTTTTGCGTAGCCGACGGGCTGGTCGGCCGCGATCAGCGTGCGGGTCTCGAAATTGCGAAAGCCCCATTCCAGCATCTTCTTGGCTTCCGTGGCGCGATCCTCGGGGTCTTCCAGCCCGTTGACAACGACGATCAGCCGCGTGCCATTCTGCACGGCCGAGCCGACCATGCCATAGCCGCCCTCCTTGGTGTAGCCGGTCTTCAGGCCGTCAGCGCCTTCCATCGAGTTGAGCAGCGGATTGCGGTTGGGCTGCCGGATCTTGTTCCAGGTGTACTCTTTCTCGCCGAACAGTTTGTAGAACTCCGGAAAGTCCAGGATGATGTGGCGGGCGAGGATGCCGAGCTCGCGCACCGTCATCTTGTTGCCGGGGTCTGGCAGACCGTTGGAGTTGCCGAAGGTCGACTTGGTCATGCCGAGCTCGCGGGCTCGCTTGGTCATGAAGTCGGCGGCAAAGATGCGCTCATTGCCCGCCATGGCTTCGGCCAGCGCAATGCAGGCGTCGTTGCCGCTCTGGATGATCGCGCCATGCAGGAGATCGTCGACCGAGACCTTGCTGTTGATGGCGGCGAACATGGTCGAGCCGCCCGACGGCGCCCCGCCCTTGCGCCAGGCGTTCTCGCTGATCCGGTATTCGTCGGTCAGCTTGATGTCGCCCTTCTGGATGGCGTTGAAGACGACCTCCGCCGTCATCAGCTTCATCATGCTGGACGGCGCGCGCAGCTCGTCGGCGTTCTTCTCGAACAGCACGCTGCCGCTGGAAGCCTCGATCAGGATCGCGGTGGGGGCATCGCCGTCAAAGCCGGTATCTTCCGCCTTCTTGGCGCCCTGGATGCTTTGGTTGGCGGCGTAGAGCACGCCGCACCAGCCGAGGCTCGCGAGCAGCAGTCCGGCAACAAGCGCGCGCACCAGCATGCCGCAGGTGAAGCGGCTGCGACGGAGCGAAATGAGACGAAATGCCATGGCCAAGCCCTGAGAGCGGCGTTCTAACAGTTGGAACCGGCGCGAACAACACGAGGCTGGTGTCGGAACCCGAGATTGCACGATTCTCGTCACGCCCCTATCGTGGCACCTCACATTTCTCGACCAAACCCCTGAAACAAGGCGGAAAAGCGATGTCTTCCACCCGCGTGATCAAGGCCAACGGGATCGATCTGTTCATCCGCGAGGCCGGCCAGGGACCGCTGGTCGTGCTGTGCCATGGCTGGCCGGAATTGTCCTACTCCTGGCGCCACCAGATCCGGGCACTGGCGGCCGCCGGGTTTCACGTCGTCGCCCCCGACATGCGCGGCTACGGCCAGAGCGCGGCGCCGGCCGACGTGAGCGCCTATTCGATCTTCGACACGGTCGGTGACATCGTCGGCCTCGTGCAGGCGCTTGGCGAAAGCAAGGCCATGGTAGTCGGCCACGATTGGGGGGCGCCGGTCGCCTGGCACGCGGCGCTGTTCCGCCCCGACATCTTCACGGCGGTGGCCGGCCTGAGCGTGCCGCCGCCATTCCGCGGCCGCGGCAAGCCGCTCGACCTGCTGCGTCAGGGCGGCGTGACCAACTTCTACTGGCAGTATTTCCAGGTGCCCGGCGTCGCCGAAGTCGAGCTCGAGCGCGACGTCGCCCGCACCATGCGCATCGTGCTCGGCGGACGCGGCCTTGCCGATCCCTCCGCGGCCATGTTCGTGCAGGAGGGCAAGGGCTTTCTCGGCCACGCGACTGCCGATGAGCCGCTACCGGACTGGCTGAGCGAGGCCGACCTCGCCTACTTCACCGAGACATTCCGCAAATCCGGCTTCCGCGGCGGGCTGAACTGGTATCGCAACCTCGACCGCAACTGGGAGCTGACGGCGCCCTGGCAGGATGCGCAGATCCACCAGCCGTCCCTCTTCATTGCCGGTTCGAAAGACGCCGTCATCACAGGCCTGATCGGCGCCAAGCGCGTCAACGAACTCGAGCGCGTGCTGCCAAATCTCACACGAAAACTGATCATCGAAGGCGCCGGCCATTGGGTGCAGCAGGAGCGGCCCGACGAGGTCAACGCTGCGCTCGTGAAATTCCTGCGCGAAGCGTCGGCGCGCTAGCCGGTGTCCTTCTTCATTGCGATGTGAGCGGCGCCCGCCTGCTCCGTCTCGGCGAATCCGCGCCGAAGATAAAACCGGCGCGAATCCTGTTCTAGGCGTTAGCCAGCGACGTCAGAACCGCTCGGTGATTGTCCGGGTTTAGTAGAGGCCGCGGCCGCTCAGAATGCTGCGGGCCTCGGCGGCGCCGTCGGAGGCATAGGCGGCCGAGGGCGCGCTTTCGGTGGCGTAGCGGCCGTCCTCGTCATAGGACACGGCGCGCGCGTTCTGGAGCGGCCGGCCCCGGCTGCGGCTCGAGGCCGACATTTCCGAGGTCGCATTGAGTGAGGCCATGTCGGCCGAGGTATTGCCGAGACTGTAGGGCCGCCCCTCCGGCATCGGAACCTCGCCGCGGATGGCGCCACGGTTCGACGAGGGCAGCTCCGGCACGAATGGCCTTGCCGAGGCGACCCGGACCATCGAAGGCGACGGCGCCGGGATCCCGGTGCGCAGGGTCGCCATCAGCTGGCGGTCGTCGGAACCTTCCAGCGGCGCCCGGCCGACATATTCGACGCGGACCTTGGCGACGCCATTGCCTTTGAATTCAAGGAGTTCGGCGGCTTTGTTCGAGACGTCGATGAGCCGGTTGCCGTGATAGGGACCGCGGTCATTGACGCGGACGATCAGTGACTTGCCGTTCGAGATGTTGGTCACCCGGGCATAGGACGGCATCGGCAGGGTCGGATGCGCCGCCGTGAGCGAGGCCATGTCGAACACCTCGCCATTGGCGGTCAGGCGGCCATGGAAATCGTCGCCGTACCAGGACGCCATGCCCTCGGCACGATAGTTGACGTCCTCCTCCGGCACATAGGTCCGGCCGGCGACGACGTAGGGCTTGCCGACGCGGTAGGTGCCGCCGCCCTTGGGGACCGGATCACCCAAAGCCACGACCCGGGGGCTCGAGGACACGCCATATTTCGGGTCGACGCGGCTGGCGAATTTGTTGGAGGACGCGCAATTGGCGAGCGCGAGGCAGGTCGCGGCCGCCGCAACACCACGCGCGGCCCGCAATACCGAATCTGACCGTCGGATCCCCATTCGCCCCAAATACCATTTCGCCGGAGGCGTACCCACCCGCTCGGGGAGCGCTGTCCGGTCCTTTGCTCCGAGGCGGCCCACCACCGCTTCGGACGTCGTGACGATATCGCAACCCGAACACGGCGGAAATGGGGAGCCCGCGGCGATCGCGCGGAGATGGTAAACGGCGCGTTCGCTTTCCCCCGTTGATCTACGGAGCACAGGCACCTGCTCTGTGCCACTCCTGGACATTCTGTTGCGCCAAATCCTCACTCCACCCCCATTGTCGCGCCACTCACTGGAATTCTTTTGACTGTGCAAGGCCGCACGCGTTCTCTCGCATGCAAGGGCGGGATTTGGAATTTAACGATGATCGAGACGGTTTCGGCACTGATGGGTCTGGTAAGCGCGGGGATCTTCCTGGCCCATGCGTTTGAAGGTTACCGTACGAGGGCCTGAGGCACTCGCGCGGGCGGCAAGCATCACCTCTTTCAAGACGGCACGTTCGGGCAATTTCAAGCGATCCGATCGAGCATCGCAGACGAGAGCGGCAGGTGTCCAATGCGTAACCATGACCTCGTATCCGATGGCTTCCTGGCATTGACCGCAGGCGGTCTGGTGCTGTTGTGCTCGAGCCTGGTGGCGTTGGCCTTCGGCTGATCACAGCCCCCTTTCCCGGTGTTTCCGATCACGACCGTACTGCCCCGCAACACGGGTGTTTGTCCCGGAATTGTCCCGCTCCCGTTTAGTTGATTGAATTTCCGCGTTCGGCGCCTCGACTCATTTCAAGAGGCCATCACCAACGAAGGTGACGCAATGCTTGCCGAGAAATTCTTCCTGGTCCTGGAATCGCTGATCCGCGGCGGCCGGACCTATCCGGACGGAAGTCCAAGGGTCATCAGCACCTCCCCGCATATCCCGGTGAAGCTGCCCGACCGGAAATAGGCCGGATCGTTTTCGCTCTCCGACGCGCGCCGCTCAGCGCAGGCCAAGCAGCGAGCGACGATAGAAGCTGTCGCGGGCCTCGCCGAGGCAGACGAAGCTGCCGTCAAAACCCTGGCCATATCGCTTCTGGCCCCTGGCGTAGTAGACGCCCTTCCTGAAATCCAGCCAGACCACCTTGTCATGCGGACAATGGCGCTGCGCTTGCGCCTCGTAGCGAAACGGCGTCAACGGCGTAGCCGACACCTCGCCCCCGCCAAGCATCATCATCGCCGCAACAAGCGCGATCCTCCCGGGCCCACTGCTAAAGCCGCTCCGCACGTCCCGCCTCCCGCGATCCGGGCCGTCGCGCGACGGCCGCCCGGCACGGTAGCACGAAACGGCACGATCCCCGGAAGGCTGCGAGCGCACCACGCGTCTTCCGCCGGCCATCTTGTCGGGCTACATGAAAGCGATCATCTCGATGCGAGGATGCTGCCTGAATGTCGGTTGAGCCTGCCCCCACGACCGAAGCCCGCCCACCCTCGCCGCGCCTCGGCCTGCTGCCGATGATCATCTTCGGCTCGCGCTGGCTGCAACTGCCGCTCTATCTCGGACTGATCGTGGCGCAATGCGTCTACATCGCGCTGTTCCTCAAGGAGCTCTGGCATCTGTCCTGGCACGCCCTCGATCTCACCGAACAGCAGATCATGATGAGCGTGCTGGCGCTGATCGACGTCGTGATGATCTCCAATCTGCTGGTGATGGTCATCGTCGGCGGCTACGAGACGTTCGTTTCGCGGCTCGATCTCCAGGGCCATCCCGACGAGCCGGAATGGCTCGGCCACGTCAATGCGAGCGTGCTGAAGATCAAGCTTGCCATGGCCATCATCGGCATCTCCTCGATCGCGCTGCTCCGCACCTTCATCGAGGCCGGCAATCTCGGCTCGAACCGCGCCGGCTTCACCGAGACCGGCGTGATGTGGCAGGTGCTGATCCACATCACCTTCATCGTCTCGGCGCTAGGCATCGCCTACGTCGACAAGCTCAGCGATTCCGGAATGCGCAACAAGCATGCCGAGTAGGACCAGCCCGCTCACCTTGCGTCCCACCGCCTGGCAGAGGGCAGTTCTCTCACGGCCTCGGCGGCGAGCCCATAAAGATCGCCCACATGGTGCTGTGAGCGCCTAACTGCGCGGCGCTTACTCTTTGGCTTCGAGTTGTTGAATGGCCTGATGCAGGCATTCCTGGAACTTCGCGGCGACCTGCTCGCGCGCCACCCCCTTGGCGGCGAGATCGCCTGACACCTTGTCCAGGACCTCGTCCATCGTCCGGCTCTCCAGATGGTCCGTCGCCAGCGCCGTGGAATAGCTCTTGGCGGCATCGCCGCTGAGCCCGAGCTGGCCGGCGGCCCAGAGCCCGAGCAGCTTGTTCGACCGGGCCGTGGCCTTGAATATGAGCTCCTCGTCGTGGGCGAATTTGGCTTCAAAGCCCTGCTCGCGCTTGTCGAACGTGGTCATGGTCAGCTCCATTGCGTTTTCGCTGCTGCGGATCGGACTGGCTGGGAGCGAACGTCTCCGTCTTTCACGTCAGTTGAGGATCATTTGAATCTTCCGGCGGAAGCCAAACGCCGTCAAGCCCGCCGCTTGCGGCAGGCCCGGCCATCACGGCAGCCGGCCAGCTCCGCGCCAGCCAGACCGGCTACAGGAAAGCGTTTACTCTTTGTTAAGTGGACTCAGCGCCGCATAGCCCGGGGACATCGAGAGCTGACGCATGAACAGAGAGCTGCGGGAGTTTCGACGGCTTGAACGGGTCTGCCTGGAGCAGGCCGCCCTCTCCACCATGGACCTTGCACGACACGGACTGCTCAAG
The DNA here is from genome assembly GCF_042257955.1 of Bradyrhizobium sp. B025. Taxonomy (NCBI): domain Bacteria; kingdom Pseudomonadati; phylum Pseudomonadota; class Alphaproteobacteria; order Hyphomicrobiales; family Nitrobacteraceae; genus Bradyrhizobium; species Bradyrhizobium sp. B025. Next base: position 4,338,323 of record NZ_CP170150.1, read on the forward strand.
GTCGCCGACGATTGCCGCATCGCAGCCGAAGCGGATCGAGGCCCAATCGCCCCGCGGGGCATTGGCAGGCGCCGTCCAGGCGCTCAAGCTCGCCTTCAGCACGACGCGCACGCCGCAACGGCACTAGGTCCGGCCCGGCTGGAATATCCATCCGGAGGTTCTGGCGCGGCAACCGCGTTCGGTCAGTCCTTTGCCGTCGCTGCTTCGCGTGCGAGCCGCTCGGCCCGCAGCCGTTCCTTGTTGGCGTAGAACTGCTTCTGCGCCTCCTCGTGGTCGCGCATGGCCTTTTCAGCCTCGATCCGGCGTGCCGCATCGCGCGCCTGACGCTGTTCGGGGGTCAGGGGTTTGCGTCGGAAGGAAAGATCTTCGGTCATGGCAAGACAACGCGGACGCAGCGAAAGAGTTCCCCGAACCGAACCGGAAGACCCGGCGCGACCGAATAAAGAGACGAAATATCAGACAGTTAGAGGCGCCATCGAGAGCCGGCTCGACCTATTTCTTTGGGCGCGCCGGCTTAACGCCGACGAGCGGGCATTTCGGCGCGGCCCACTGGAATTTTCGAAAACAACCCCATGCACAGTAGCCAATGCGTTTGGGATCAACAGCTTGGGCGTCCCCCCCGCAAGGCCCTTTGGCACGTCGGGCAAAACAGGGGTATGCTGCTATTATTCCGAAATACATCGGCGCATCGTCCCTTGCCCCGATGCGATCAGCGTCCTTTGGGAGCGGTCCGTGACTGCGACTCGCCAAGGCCGGGATTGATGGCGAGCGACGCTCCGGCAGAGCCGCCGGCTTCATAGGCCGTCATCGACACCATCCGGCCGGTGCTGCGCTGGGTCCGGAGCTTGAGGTCGAGCTTGTCGAATTCCGCATCGACCACCGAGGTCTTGAGGACGACCAGCCCGCGGCCGGTGCTTTCGTTGACCTGATCGCGACTGGCCTTGATCGCCACCAGCCTGTGCGCGATTGACGCCACCATCCCGAGCGCGAAGGAGGCATTGGCCAGATGCCGCTCCTGGTGCCGGAACCTGCTGTAGTCGACCGAGGTCTTGAAGCGGCCGAGTTCGGCGCGCACGGCGCCGTCGATCAATTCGGCCAGATAATGCGCGACCTCGACATCCGCGCCGAGACCAAAGAACACATAGCTGCTCTCGCCGGCCGCATTCTTCTCGCGCCAGACCCGACAATCGCAGAAATGAGCGATCGCGCCGATGCAATCGTCCAGAGGAATTCGCTTCTTGCGATGGGTCTCAAAGACCCTCCGTTCGCACGGCGACGCCCGCAGGTCGACGTCGGAGAGCGACAAATCGTGGCGATCCAGCAGCTCGGCGACCTTGGCGGCGGCCGACAGCGCCTCTTCCTCGCTGCAGCCGTTGGCGATCGTCTTGGCGCGCAACGCCTGGATGCGAAGCTTGAGCTTGTCGAGCGCGGCCGGATTGGACGTCTGGTTCACCGATTACCTGCCCGGGAAAGCCCAACCGATCGTATGGCGGAAGGGGTGTCTGTCAAACCGCGCCCATTGATGCCGCAATCGGCGCGATGTTATGCTCGTCGCAGAACCGGGGGTTTTCTCGATGCGCAAAATCGCCGTCGCTGTCATGTTTGCTCTGATCGCACCGACCGCATTGGCGCAGGACCATGTTCCAATGTATGGCGAACAGTCCCAGGACAAGACGGAGACGCAGAAGGCGGACGACATTCGGGCTGAGCGCGCCTATCAACGCTCCCTCGGCAACGTTCCTGACCAAAAGGCCGTAGACCCGTGGGGAACTGCCCGCGGCGACGAAGCGTCGAAGAAGCTGGCCGCACCGCCTAAATCAGTAGTGAAACATTCGTCCAAGGCCAAGAGCGGCAGCACCCCCAACTAACGAATTTTAAAGGAGGCCCGCCGGCGTGAACCGGCCGCCCGAAGTTCGGCCCTACACATTTCGGTCGAAACTGGCGGAAGGGGTGGGATTCGAACCCACGGTACCCTTGCAGGCACGCCGGTTTTCAAGACCGGTGCCTTAAACCACTCGGCCACCCTTCCAAACCCGGAATGGCTGTCGCTTAACGTAGTCGACGGCGCAAGGCAACGCGAAGTTGGCCCCTCGTCCCCCTCGGCCGCCCTGATCTGTCAGGCGAGCGTCAGCCTGTTCCCTTAGCCTGGGTTTCTCAGCAATCCCGGACACTGGCGACATCTCCCAGGGCGTCGCTGGTTGCGAGGCCCGGTTTGGAGTCGCCTCCGTTTCCGGGCCTCGTTTGCTGCCCCCAAAGCAAAACGGCGCCCCGTGAGGAGCGCCGCATGGAATTGTTCGTCGCTGCCTTGGCTCAGTAGCCGCAGGACGCGCAGCCCGTCTGCACCGGGGCGTAATAGGAATAGCCGGGCGAGACCATCTCGACGCGCTGGCGCGTTGCGTATTGCGGCGGGATGCGCTCGTACTGGACGCCGGGCGGGGCGACCATCACGGTCTGCGGCACCATCACGGTGCGGTACTGCGCGGGCGTGCGGTGCGCGACGGTTGCGCCGGGCGACACCATCACGGTCTCGTCGACGGTGCGGTATTGCGGCGCGACGTATTGCTGCTGGTAGCAGGTCTGGCACGGCGGCGGCGCGTAGCAATTATAGCAGCCCGCGGAGGCTGCGCCCGTCATGGAAAGCGCGGCCACGGCTGTTGAGAAAACGACAGCAAGAGTACGAGACATTGTGGTGGTGCCCCAGTTGCCCGAAATGGATTTGCGAAGGTCGCAGCAGTATACGCGGCAAAATCCTAAGCTGCCGAACTTCGTTGAGGCATCCTTAATGCGAACGGCCGGCTTTCGCCGGCCATTCAGGACTTATTGACCATGCGCGACCGCGGCACTCGCGATCGCGCGCGCAAGCCGCGCTCAGTTCGAGCGGCGCTTCACTTCGCGCACCGCGCCGCGCGCGGCGCTGGTGGTGAGCGCAGCGTAAGCCTGGAGCGCGGTGGAGACGTTGCGCTTGCGGCCCGTCGCCTGCCAGGCGGCGTCACCCTTCGCCTCTTCCGCCGCGCGGCGCTTGGCGAGCTCCTCGTCGGAAACCTCAAGGGTGATGCTGCGGTTCGGAATGTCGATCGCGATAAGGTCGCCGGTCCGCACCAGGCCGATGTTGCCGCCTTCGGCTGCTTCCGGCGACAGATGTCCGATCGACAGGCCGGACGAGCCGCCCGAGAAGCGTCCGTCGGTGACGAGCGCGCAGGCTTTGCCGAGGCCCATCGATTTCAGATAGCTGGTCGGATACAGCATTTCCTGCATGCCGGGGCCGCCGCGCGGGCCTTCGTAGATGATGACCACGACCTCACCGGCGACAACCTTGCCGCCCAAAATGCCGTCGACGGCCGCGTCCTGGCTCTCGAACACGCGCGCCGGGCCGGAGAATTTCAGGATCGAGGCGTCGACGCCGGCAGTCTTCACGATGCAGCCGTCCTGGGCGAGGTTGCCGTAGAGCACGGCGAGACCGCCATCCTTGCTGAAGGCGTGCTCAAGATCGCGCACCACGCCCTTCTCGCGATCGGCATCGAGCTCGTCGTAGCGACGCTCCTGGCTGAAGGCGACTTGCGTCGGGATGCCACCGGGCGAAGCGCGATAGAAGGTGCGAACCGCCTCGCTCTTGGAGCGCTTGATGTCCCAACGCTCCAGCGCGTCAGCCATGGTCGGCGCATGCACGGTCGAGACCGACGTATCGATCAGGCCGGCGCGATCGAGCTCGCCGAGAATGCCCATGATGCCGCCGGCGCGGTGCACGTCCTCGACATGGACGTCGGCAACCGACGGCGCGACCTTGCAGAGCACGGGAACGCGGCGCGACAGCCGGTCGATATCCTTCATGGTGAACGCGACCTGCCCTTCGTGAGCCGCCGCAAGCAGATGCAGCACGGTGTTGGTCGAGCCGCCCATCGCGATGTCGAGCGTCATCGCGTTCTCGAACGCCTTGAAGTTCGCGACGTTGCGCGGCAGCACCGAGGCATCGTCCTGCTCGTAATAGCGGCGGACGAGATCGACGATGGTATGGCCGGCCTCGACGAACAGCCGCTTGCGGTCGGCATGGGTCGCGACCACCGAGCCGTTGCCGGGCAGCGCAAGGCCGAGCGCTTCGGTCAGGCAGTTCATCGAATTCGCGGTGAACATACCCGAGCAGGAGCCGCAGGTCGGGCACGCCGAGCGCTCGATCACCTTGACGTCTTCGTCGCTGACCTTGGAGTCCGCCGCGGCAACCATGGCATCGATGAGGTCGACGGCCTTGGTCTTGCCCTGGAGCTTGACCTTGCCGGCCTCCATCGGCCCGCCCGAGACGAACACGGCGGGGATGTTGAGCCGCAGCGCCGCCATCAGCATGCCGGGCGTGATCTTGTCGCAATTGGAGATGCAGACGAGGCCGTCGGCGCAATGGGCGTTGGCCATGTATTCGACGCTGTCGGCGATCAGCTCGCGCGACGGCAGACTGTAGAGCATGCCGTCATGGCCCATGGCGATGCCGTCGTCGACCGCGATGGTGTTGAATTCCTTGGCGACGCCGCCGGCCTGCTCGATCTCGCGGGCGACGAGCTGGCCGAGGTCCTTGAGATGGACATGGCCGGGCACGAACTGGGTGAAGGAGTTGACGACCGCGATGATCGGCTTGCCGAAGTCCGCATCCTTCATGCCGGTCGCGCGCCAGAGGCCGCGGGCACCCGCCATGTTGCGGCCGTGGGTGGTGGTGCGGGAGCGATAGGCTGGCATGGCGGTTTCCGTCCTCGGTTTGGCTGGCCGGCGGGAAAATTCAAGCCGCCTCAGGCCTTTCCGGCCGGATAGCGCACGGGGTCGGCTGGCGCAACGGGAACTTGGGCCGGACAGGGCCGGATCGGTCTTTCGCAGGCCTCCCCTGCTCCCGGCGCGGCCCATTGGAAGGACGCGCCAGCCCCGGGCAGACGCTGTAGCTAGCGCTTCGGCTTGGGCAGCACGATTCTCCCCTGTGAGGCAACCTCGCCCCACTTGGCGGACCACCCAACTTCCGAGGCCGAGGATGGCTCGATGCCTGCCTGACCCCGGGCCCCCTGCAGTGCAAACAGGGCGCCCTGGGGATCGACACATCGTGCGATCCAGCAGCCATCGGGCAATTCGATCGGACCCTGGAGGATCCGGCCTCCACCAGCATTCACCTGCTTAGTCGCAGCGCCGATGTCGTCGACATTGAAGTAATGCAGCCAACATGGCTGCGCTACGCTTGGAAGTTTCGTCAGCATGCCGCCGACCGTTTGCCCATCCGCCGAAAACAATTGATACCAGTCCGCTGGATCGGCTTGAGCGTCGGCCTTCTGCCAACCAAATAATGAGCTGTAGAAATCGAAGATCACGGTCCGGTCGCCGGCCAATAGCTCGTGCCAACCGACGCGCCCCGGCTCGTCCAGCCCGCCCGGCTTCGATCGGCCATGTGTCGGTTCCTCGATCAGACCGAACGTCGCCTTCTGCGGATCGGCAACGACTGCTATTCGGCCAATGTTGGTGTCGGTCGGCGGCACAAAGATCGTGCCTCCGAGACGCCTGATCTTCGCGGCGGTCCCGTCCAGGTCATCGACGGCGACGTAACCCATCCATCTCGGCGTTGCCCCCAATCTCCGCCCCTCGTCCGGGATATCCAAAAGTCCGCCGACCGGAACGCTGCCGCTGCGAACCACCGTGTAAGCCAGCTTCGGAGTCGACTCATCCTTCAAACCCCAGCCGACCGCCTTGCGATAAAATGCGCCTGCTGCCGCGACATCCGTGGTCAGGAGTTCGTACCAAGCGAAACGTCCGAGTTGATCTGCCACGCCGATCTCTCCGTTCAAGCCTGGATGCGATTGCGGCACCGCACCAAGCTGCACTCCGTGCGCGCCCGCCATGTACGTGGATCGGTGATGCCCTGTGTCAACGGGTCGGGCCGATGCTGTTCATGAAGATGAATACACTCTGAACGTGCGGCGCCACGCTTTTGGGCGCGCAATTGTTGCCTGCCCTATTTTCCGGGCGTAGAGTTAGCGCGGCTGGGATGCTTCTTGCAATGCACGGAGGTTCGACCATGCGGCAGGCGAAGCGATCTTCTAAAACGAAGAAGCGAGTAACCAAAGTCGCCGTGCCTGCGTTCGGGGCGGCAGGCCTGACTTTTTCGCTAGCGGGAGGCGCATCGGCATCGGCCGTGCCGGCACCCGACGTACAGCATATGCCGAACCTTGTACCGGGTCAGGCAATCACGCTCGATGAAGAGGAAATGGCCGACGTCAGCCTCGCCACCTTCCATCTCTTCGACAAGGAAAACGTCGGTAGCCGCGTGCAGTTGGCATGGCGCGGATGCGGTGGTTGCCGCGGCTGCAGAGGCTGTCGAGGTTGCCGCGGTTGCCGATGTGGCGTCGGTTGCCGGTGTGCTGGATGTGCTGTTGGTGTTGTAGGGTGCGCCGTATCATGCGCGGGTTGCTGCGCATCGTGGGGGCGCTGCCGCTGGTGCTAGGCCTCGGCGCGTTCCGAATTGCCTGTCCACAAGCCGACATATCTCATTGGCCGGCCCCTTTGTCACGGCCGGCCAAATGCTTGGTTTCTCTACGGCGCTTGCATCGATGGCTTGCCGGTGACGGGCGAATTTGTTTCAACTCTCTGGGAAAATACCAGCGCGCGGGCACGACGATCCATCTTGCGCCGGCGATCTGACGTAACGGCAACCGGATCGGCGTGCTGACGCAATGAATGCCAATAGCAAGACCCGCGTCCCGCGGCAGACCCGCAAAGACCTCCTCCGATTTGCACCGAACTTCACCGCCTACTTACTGCCTCCCGATGCGGTTTGCCTCTATTCCGAGGATCGCAAGTTCTTCCTGCACGGCGAACTCTACTGCGCCTTGGCCACCGCGATCGGGGAACATGGCAACGCCAGGCCGGCGATCATTCGCCAGCTTTCGAAGCGCTTCCCGGCCGACAAGATCGAGGAGGCGATCAAGCGGCTCCTCGATCGCCGGTATGTCGTTGCGCGGGTATCGCCAGCATTCGACGAAGCCGTCGGCGGTTTTTGGGCAAGCCTCGGCCTGTCTCCGGAAGTCGCGGAGCAAAATCTTCGCAGTTGCGCCGTGCAGATCGAGTCGATTGACGTCAAAGGCGCCAGGGAGCTAACCGCGGCCTTGAGTCGGCTCGGCGTTCAAATCGCCAAGCGCTCGCCGAAGCTCACGATCACGCTGGTGAACGATTATCTTGACCGCCGGCTCGCCGAACTGAACCAGGAACGCGTAGCCGGCAAGACGCATTGGCTGTTGGTGCAGCCGTCCGGCGCGTTTCCGCTGGTCGGGCCCATGTTCAAACCGGGCGAAAGCTCGTGCTGGACTTGCCTGTTCGATCGCATGATCCGCAACAGGGAGATCAAGGGGTTTCTTGACCGGGGACCGGCGCGTGCGGTCGCCATATCGCCGCTCGTCAACCATCCCGTCGGACGGACCGCAATCCATTTCGCAGCCGTCGAGATCGCCAAGGCAATCGCCTCGGGCTTTCGCACTGATCTGCGCGATCACATCGCAAGCTTCGACCTGGCCGGCGCCGTCATCGCAAAGCACTATGTCGCGCGACGCCCGCAATGCCCAACCTGCGGCAGCAAGAAGCTGCACAACCCGCGCCGATCCCCGGCCCTAGTCGAGATCGCCGAAGGCAAGAAGCTCGTCATGACCAGCGGTGGATATCGCACCATGACGTCGCGGGCCACGGTGTCGCGCTTCCGCAAGCATGTGAGCCCGCTGACCGGCGTGGTCACGCGGCTTGAGCGGATCGAGGCCGATCTGCCGATGAACACCAATTACTTCGCCCAGCATAATTTCTCCGCGCCGGCCCACAGCATCGACCAGCTCAGGTCCGGATTGAGCGGGGGCAGCTTTGGCAAGGGCTCGACTGCTGAGCAGGGCGAGGCCAGCGCGCTGATGGAGTCGATCGAACGCTATTCGGGCATTTTTCAAGGCGATGAGATCAGGACGACGCGCCGCTTTGTCGATTTCGCGCCTGGCGACGCGCTTCTTCCCAACGACGTCCAGCTCTTCAGCGAAACGCAGTTCAAGAACAGGTTTCTCCAGCAGCCGGACGATCCCCATCCGGTTCCCGAGCCGTTCGATCCCTCGACGAGGACCGAGTGGTCGCCGGTCTCATCGTTGCGCGACAAACGCTTTAAATATCTGCCGACCGGCCTGCTGTACTTCTTCTATGGCGGCTTTCATACCGATTCCAACGGGTGCGCGGCCGGCAATACCCGCGACGAAGCCATCGTTCAGGGCTTCCTGGAACTGATCGAGCGCGATGCTTACGCGATCTGGTGGTATAATCAGGTGCAGCGCGCCGCGGTCGATCTCGAGCAGTTCGACGATTTCTATGTCCGGGATCTCCAGGCTCAATTTGCGGATGCCGGGCGCAAGCTGTGGGTGCTCGATGTCACCACCGACCTCGGCATTCCGACTTACGTGGCTATCATGCACTGGATGCAGAATGGACACGAAAATATCGAGTTCGGTTCCGGCGCGCATTTTGACCGCCACATAGCCCTGTTGCGCTCCCTCACCGAACTGACCCAATTTATGTCCGTCGGCATGATGGGCGGCGCAAGCGGCGAGAAGCCGACACTTGACGGTGTCACGCCGCTGCGCCTGGAAAACTACCCGTTCCTGACACCGAGCGACCGCCCGGTCGTCCCCCCGGCGCCGAGCCTCAAGCTCCACGACAATACGCGTGACCAGGTCATTGCCTGCGTCGAGATCGCCGCCCGTGCGGGCTACGATTTCCTCGTCCTCGACCAGACACGTCCCGACGTCGAGGTTCCGGTCGTCAGAGTGCTCGTTCCCGGCTTGCGTCATTTCTATCGCCGCTTCGCACCGGGCCGCCTTTACGATGTGCCGGTGAAGCTCGGATTGTTGGACCGGCCGCGACTGGAAAGCGACCTGATTTCATTCCTTCCGCACACCTGAAGGGTTGCTCTTTCGTGCGCACCTCCAGGAAAAAACCGACCGGAAAGATCGCGCCAGACATTGCGGCCCGATTGAGCCATCGCTTCTCCCTCCAGATGCAGCCGGACGGAAACCTCGTCGCCTTTCTGGGCGACTATTCCGTCAACCTCGGACAATTCAGTAAGGCCGCGATAGACCGCGCGCGACATCTGAGCACCGGCCTTCCGCTCGCGTCCTTTGCAGGCAAGAGCGCCGTCGCGAGAGACGTCGACGCCCTTGTACACCGCTTGGCCCGGCAGGGGCTTCTGGAATACCGCCTCTCCTCCTCGCGCGACGAGCGGGACCTCGTGGTCATCGAGCCTCAAGTCCCCGAATACTGGCCGCGACGCGCGAAGCTGGGCAGCCGTGATACCATTGTGTTGTCACGCTTTGCCTATCTGCGCCGGCGCGGCAATGAGATGGTTCTGGAATCGCCACGCGCCGGCGCGCTGTTCCGGATTGGCGATCCCGCCGTCGCCGCCACCCTTTCTGCGCTGTCGCAGCCTCAGAAGATCGGCAAGCTCAACCTGAAGGCAGCCACTTTCAATCTCTGTCTGCTCGAACTGTTGGTGGAAAGCCGGATCCTGCTCAAGCTCGATGCGAAAGACGGACAAGGCCTGCGAGTGAACGAAGGCGACGGCAATCTCGTTCTCTGGGATTTCCATGACCTGGTGTTTCACACGCGGAGCACGGAGGGGCGGCAAGCCAATCCGGTCGGCGCCGCTTTCACCTATGCGAGCATCGTTCCGCCGCTGCCTGCGGTGCGCCCGCCCTGGCCCGGCAGCAAGATCGACCTACGCAAATTCTCCTCCCCGGAGCCGAACTCTCTCTTCCCGAAGCTGTTGCGCGAACGCCATTCGACACGAGATTTCGACGACAAAAATCCTGTCACGCTCGGCGAACTCGCACAGTTTCTCGACACCACCGCGCGCGTCGTGTCCGAATGGAAGAGCGGCCCGTATTTTGACGGCGGTCCCGACGTCACCTACAGCACGAGGCCATATCCGTCGGCGGGCAGCGCCTACGAGCTGGAGTTGTACCTGACGGTCTCGAACTGCGAAGGGCTTGCGCGCGGACTCTACCACTACGATGCAGGGAGCCACGCGCTGGTGGCGATCAGCGCCTCCACCCAACAACTCCAGGCGCACGCGGTGGCAGCCCAGTTCGCCATGGACGCGCCGGGTCAGCCACAAATCCTGATCACGATCGCGGCGCGCTTTGGGCGGGTCTCCTGGAAATACAGCTCAATCGCATATTCGTTGATCCTGAAGGATGTCGGCAGCCTGATCCAGACGTTTTACCTGGCCGCGACCGATATGGACCTCGGCGGCTGCGCGATCGGGAGCACCAACATCGACCTGTTCGCGACAATGACGGAGCTGGAATTCCATATAGAAGGCCCGGTCGGCCAATTCGCGCTCGGGCGCGGCAGGAAGCTCGATATCCCGAGCTAGAAGCTCGGGCAGTTCGGCGCTCGCCTCACGCCAGTCGCGCTATTGCAGGGTCGGATCCAGCCGGTCGCGCAGCCAGTCGCCGATCACGGAGACCGCCAGCGTGGTGACGACGATGGTGGTCGCCGGCGCCAGCATGATCCAGGGCGCCCGGGTGAGGTATTCGCGGCCGTAGCCGACCATGTTGCCGAGGCTGGTCATCGGCGGCTGCACGCCGAGGCCGAGGAAGGACAGGCCCGACTCCATCAGGATCACCTCGGGGAAGACCAGCGTCGTCGACACGATCAGGGTCGAGGCGATGTTGGGCAGGATGTGCCGGAGGTAAATCCGCGACGGCGTCGCGCCGAGCTGACGGACCGCGGCGGCATAGCCTTGGGCGTTGGCGGAGATGGCCAGTCCCCGCGCGATGCGGGCGTAGCGCTCCCAGCCGAACAGGCCCATCAGGCCGATCAGCAGCGGCAGCGAATTGCCGAAGAAGGCGAGCACGGCCAGCGCCATGATCAGGAAGGGCATGCTGGCCTGGAAATCGGTCAGCATCAGCACGAGCTGCTCGACGGTCCCGCGGAAATGCGCGGCGAAAAAGCCGAGCGTGGTGCCGACAATCGCCGAGATCGCGGTGGCGCCGAAGGCGATCAGGAGCGAGATGCGGATCGAGACGAGGAGGCGCGACAGCACGTCGCGGCCAAGCTCGTCGGTGCCGAGCCAGTGCGCGACATTGCCGGGCGACGCCAGACGATTGCGCAGGTCGAGCTGGGTGTAGCCATAGGGCGCGATCTTCTCGGCGAAGGCCGCAATCACCAGCATCGCGACGATCCAGGTGACCGCAAGCGCGACAGACACCGGGATCGCCGGCAGGCTGATGCGGCGGCGGACGCTAGAGCCCTTTCCGTTCCGATGAAATCGGAACGGGGCTCTAGATTCCAGTTTTGACGCGTTTTCTCTACGCGAACCGGTGTCCACTTCGCTTGAAAACGCTTCGGTGTCCTTCAGCGTCGCGTCGGTCATGCATGCGCTCCCTTGGTGCGCAGCCGCGGATCGAGGAAGCCGTAGAGGAAGTCGACGACCAGGTTCGACGTGACCATGGTCAACGCAACCAGCAGCAGGATGCATTGCACGACCGCGAGGTCGCGGTTGGCGACGGCGACGACAAGCAGGCGCCCTACCCCCGGCCACGAAAACACGCTCTCGACCACGACGGCGCCCGCGATCAGCGTTCCCACCATGAAGCCGAGAATGGTGACGGTCGGGATCGCCGCATTTGGCAGCGCATGCGAGGTCACCACCCTGCGCCACGGCACACCCTTGGCGGAAGCCGTACGGATATAGGGCTGGCCCAGCACCTCCAGCATCGCGCTGCGGGTGAAGCGCGCCAGCACCGCTGCGCCGCCAAGGCTCAGCGTTGCGATCGGCAGGATCGCGTGACGCCAGCTGTCCTGCCCGCCCGACGGCAGCCATCCCAATTGCACGGCGAAGACGAGAACCAGCAGCAGCGCAAGGACAAAACTCGGCACGGTGAACCCGGCGACCGCCGTCATCATCACGGCACGGTCGATCGCAGAGCCGCGATGCAGCGCGGCGTAAATGCCGGCGGGAATGCCGAGCCCCACCTTGAAGACGAAGGCCGGCAGCGTCAGCGCCAGCGTTGCCGGGATGCGCTCCAGCACGAGCTCGATCGCGGGGCGGCCGTCGCGCATGGAGCGGCCGAGCTCGCCTTTGGCAATGGCGCCGAAGTAATCGAGATACTGGAACCAGATGGGATCATCGAGGCCCCAGGCTTTCCGGAAGGCCGCGATGACCTCCGGTGGCGCCTCCGGTCCCAGGATCATCAACGCAGGATCGCCTGATAGCCGCAGCACGACGAAAGCGAAGGTGACGACCAGGACGATCGTCAGGGCCGCGCGCCCGATCCGAATGGCAAGATAACGCCCCATCACGCGGCGTCCCGCGTTTCGACCTGCGGACCGGTCACCAGATGACACGCGACCTGCCTGTCGCCGCCGACGACCGAGAGAACCGGCACTTCGCTCGCGCAGCGCGCGATCGCGCGCGGGCAACGCGGATGGAAGGCGCAGCCTTGGGGACGCGCGGCCGGGTTCGGCGGATCGCCAGCCAGTACGATGCGGCCCGCGCTGCGGCGGCCGGGCGCCGGCGAGGCCGAGACCAGTGCCTGCGTATAGGGATGCTCCGGCCGTGCGAACAGATCGTCGGCGCTGCCGATCTCGACGATGCGGCCGAGATACATCACGGCGACGATATTGCTGATTTGGCGGACGACGCGCAGGTCGTGGCTGATGAAGAGCAGCGTGAGACCAAGCTGAGCCTGAAGATCGGCGAGCAAATTCACCACCTGCGCCTGGATCGAGACATCGAGCGCGCTGACCGGCTCGTCGCAGACGAGGAAATCAGGTTTTGTCGCCAACGCCCGCGCCAGCACGATGCGCTGGCGTTGTCCGCCCGAGAGTGCGCCGGGATAGCGCGCGCCATGCGCAGGCGTCAGTTCGACCGCCTGCAGCAATTCGCGCACCCGCTCATCGCGTTCGCCCGGCGTACCGAGGCCATGAATGTCCAAGGGCTCGCGGATCTGTGTCGCGACCGGCAAGCGCCGGTCCAGCGCTCCCAATGGATCCTGGAAGATCATCTGCATGCGCGCCCGCTGCGCGCGCCACGCCTGCGTGCCTGGCGCTGCCATGGGCTTGCCGTCAAACCGCACCTCGCCGCGATCGGGCGGCTCGAGGCCAAGCACGATGCGACCCGTGGTAGATTTCCCCGAGCCGGACTCGCCGACCAGGCCCAGCGTTTCGCCCTTGGGAATCGTGAGCGAGACGCCATCGACCGCATGGACGGCCGTGCTCCGGCCGAACATCCCGGAGCGCATGCTGTAGCTGCGCGAGATCGCGGACACTTCGACGAGCGGCGCGCTCATTCGGCGGCGATCCCGAGCAGTGCGCGGCGCGAGGCCTCGGCCCGGATGCACGCGACCGCGCGGTCGTTCGTGATCGGTGCCAGGCTCGGCGCGGCGAGGCCGCACGGCCCGGCCGCCAACGCGCAACGCGGCGCGAACGCACAGCCATCAGGCATACTCGCGGGATCGGGCACCGTGCCGGGAATGGCGGTGAGGCGCCGGCGCGGACCGTCGAGCGGCGGCAGCGCGCCGATCAGGCCCTGTGCGTAGGGATGCACGGGATCGGCGAAGAGCTGGTTGGCCGGCGCCTCCTCGATGATGCGGCCGGCATACATCACGGCGACGCGGTCGCAATTCTCGGCGACGACGCCGAGGTCGTGGCTAATCAGGACCATCGCCATGCTCATCTCGCGGCGGATCGACGAGAGCAGCTCCAGGATCTGGGCTTGAATGGTGGCGTCGAGCGCGGTGGTCGGCTCGTCCGCAATCAGCAGGTCGGGATTTCCGGCGAGCGCCATCGCGATCATGATGCGCTGCACCTGACCGCCGGAGAATTCGTGCGGATAGGCGGACAGCCGCCGGCCCGCGTCGGGAATGCCGACGAGATCGAGCAGCCGTCGCGCTTCGGCTTTCACCGCTTCTCCAGAGAGATCGCGATGCAGCGCCAGGGCCTCGCAGAGCTGCTTGCGGATGGTCAGCACCGGGTTGAGCGCGCTCGCCGGATCCTGGAAGATCATGGCGACCCGCCCGCCCCGGACCCGATCGAGTTCAACCGCGGGCGCGCCCAGGAGCTCGTGCCCGTCGAGCCGCACCGAGCCCAGGACCCGCGCATGCCGCGGCAGCAGGCCCAGCGCGGCAAGCCACGTCACCGACTTGCCGGAGCCGGATTCCCCGACGAGGCCGAGGGCCTCGCCCTTGCGCAGGGTGAGATCGACGCCACGCAGCACCGGCACGCCGTTGAAGGCGACGCTCAGGCCTTCAATGCTGACCAGCGGCGACACCTCAGGCCTCGAAATTGCCGGCGCGGAAATCCATCGCGAAGGCGGGCGATGCCTTCCACTTGATCGATTTCGGCTTGGCCGTGAAGGTCGCGTTCTGGTGCAGCACCGTGTAGGCGGGGTCCTCGCGCTCGGCGATCTCCAGCATGCGGCGGAACGCCTTCTTGCGCGCCGCGCGGTCGGTCGAGGTTTCCAAGAACTCCGAAAGCGTGTTCAGCTCGGCGTTGGTCCACTCGCCGATCTGTTGCTGCTGGCCGTTCGGCCCGTGCTGGGCCACCAGCGAGGAGACGGGATCGTTGAAGGCGGCCGAGTTCGACCAGTCGCGCACGGCGCGCGTAGGCGCACGTTCCATGATCTGCGACCAGTTCTCCTTGGTCTCGATCTGCACGTTGAGGCCGACCGACTTCCACATCTCGACCAGGACCTGCGCGGTCGCGACCTGGTTGGTGTAGTAGTTGTTGAGCAGGCGATACGGGATCGGATCGCCCTTGTAATTGGCCTGCTTCAACAGGTCCTGCGCGAGCTTCGGATCATAGGCAGGCACGTTCCAGTCGGCGTTGAACATGTCGCCGTAGAATTCCCACTGAAGCCCCTTCGGCACGCGGGTGCGGCCGGCCCACAGGCTGTCGACGATGGCCTGGCGGTCGATCGCGTGGGTAAAGGCGCGCCGCACCAGCGGATTGGCGAGCTGGGCGTGGTTCTTGTCGAACACGGTCAGGCGGTGATTGAGGATGGTGCCGCCCTGCACTTCGAACGCCGCATTCTTCTCGATGCCGGCGATCTGGTCCGGCGGGATGTCGCAAGCGAACTGGTACTCGCCCGAGAGCAGCCCGTTGATGCGGCTCGCGACTTCAGGGACTTCGAGGAAGCGGATGCGCTTGAGCGGCGGACGGCCGCCCCAATATTCATCGTGTGCTTCCAGCGTCAGCGAGACGTCGGGCTTGAGCTCGACGACCCGGTAGGGCCCGGTGGTAACAGGCTTGCGCGCCCAGTCGAGATAGCTTGCGGACTCGTCCCAGGCCCGGCGGTTCATGATGTCGGAGCCGTAGCGCGACAGCCGGCCTTCGATGGTGACGTCGGGCGTCGCGTTGTAGAAGCGCACGGTGTATTTGTCGACGGCGTCGACGCGCACGAGGTCCGGCCAGATCCGGCGCGCGACGGCGGGCACATCGGGCGGCAGTTCCTTGCCCGGACGCGGCGTCGGGATCTTCTCGAAGGCCTGGATGGTGGAGCGGCTCTTGGCCTCGGTCTCGCCGAACATGCGTTCGCGGCTGAAGGAGAAGACCACGTCCTCCGCCGTCAGCTCGTCGCCATTGTGGAACTTGACGCCCTGGCGCAGCTTCACCTCGACAGTCTGGTCGTCGATGCGGCGCCACTCGGTCGCAAGGCCCGGCACGGCCTCGAGGCTGCCGCGCCAGTTCTTGGAAATCAGGCCCTCCCAGATCGAGGAGAAGAACACGCGCTCGCCGACATTGGACTGCTCGCGCAGCACGTCCAGCACGTTCGCGTTGGTCACCTTCTGCACGGCGATCGTCACCGACGGACGATTGTCGCCTTGCGCGATAGCAAAGCGCGGCAGCAGCAGCGTGCCCGCAGCCGCGGTGCCGGATTTCAGGATGGTGCGACGGGTGAGTTTGCTCATGACGATAGGCCCTGCCCTTGATGAGGTCGGTTATTCTGCGAGGCCAAGCGCGGCGAGATGGGCTGCGCCGGCGCGGACGTCGTCGTGGTTGCGGAGTTCGAGGATCAGCCGCGGGTTCGAGGTCAGCCGGCCCAGCGCGCGGAACACCGCGACCCACGGGATGTTGCCCTCGCCCGGCGCCCAGTGCCGGTCGGCAAAGCCGTCGGTGTCCTGGAGATGCACATGCGTCAGCATGTCGCCGGCGGTCTCGACATAGTAGTCGACCGGCGGCGCGCCGGTGGAGATGTGGGCGTAGTTGGCGTGGCCGGTGTCGAGCGAGACGCGGACCTTGCCGCTCTCCAGCGCCTTGGCGAGGCGCACGCGGTCGCGCGGATCCTTGTCCTCGATGTTCTCGATGACGATCTCGCAGCCGGTCGTCTCGGCACGCGCGATCACTTCGGCGAGGGTCGCCCTGACCCGTTCGACCAGATTGCCGCGATTGTCCGGATAGAGATCGAGATTGTTGTGGTCCCAGGTCGTGAACGGCGAATGGATCACCATCTGCGTGGCGCCGAGGAACTCGGCGGCTTCCAGCCCCTGCAGCAGGCGCTTGGTCACCGCCTGGCGGATCATCGGGTCGTGGCTGTCGATCTTGAAACCCCAGAACGGCCCGTGGATGCCGAGCCGACCGGTATGGCCCGCGAGCATCTGCTTGATCTCGCCGGCGGTCGCGCGCCAGTCGCTATCGAGGAGATCGGCGCGGAAGAAATCCTGGATCTCGAGATCGCGCTGCCGTTCCAGAAGCCAGTCGCGATGCGCGGGGATCGATTTGATGGACAGTGCGGCGCCCAACACCGGCTTCGACATGGCTTGCTCCTTTGACCGTCAGCAATGACGGGAGCAGCGCTAGACCAGTTCAATGACAGGCCCGTGAAACCGATGTTCCGCAGCGTCGAGCAGATGTGGACATCCCGCGCGTCGCCAGCATCGATGTTGTGCAGCGGCGCTGGCGTCGATGCAGGCACGTGCAGTCTGCCGCAGAAGCAAGCTGAATCGTGTCCGTAGTGCTCCGGAATGGAATCCTATTCCGATGTCGCGTACATCGCGCGACATCGATCGGCGGCCACTTCCAAGGGCATCACCCTCTGATCGCGCACCACGGGGTTGGGGGACCACATGGGGCGGGGGATCGAAGGCTGGGGCAAGGTGACGAGGTCCGGACTCCTAGGCACTCCGGACCTCGCGCTTTCCTTCAGCGCGAGCCTGCCAGCATATCGCTAGGCCCACATAGACCCATTCCACAGCAGCTCCGGCTGGCGCCTCGGCTCACATCGCATCCTTCAGCGTCAGCCGCGCCGTGAACGTCACGCTGATCTTGCCGACCAGCGCCATTCCCTCGACTTCCGCGCCGCCGGGGAAATAATCGCCGGAAAAGCCGCAAGTGACCTCCCTGCCTCCGAAGACGAGAGACCGGCCGACCGCTTCGGTGTGCTGATTGACGATCATGTCGCCACGCCATTTCCCGTTCCGGAACGTGTAGCTGCCGGTGTAGTAGAAATAGCTGTCGCCGCCCATGATACGCCCGTCGCAGAGCACGACCACGCCCCTCGCCTGCCCGCGCTTGCCGTCACGCATTTCGATGTCGAAGATGTAGAGGCCGTTGACGACGCTGGCCTCTTCACCCGTTTCTGAGCCTTCCCCGGCCGACATCAGATCGTCTCCCCAGCAATGTCGATCCGCCGCGTCATTCAGTTCGGTACGTTCCGGTCGAGATCCTCGAGCCATGCCGCTGCGCTCGAATCCGACGGTGCACGCCAGTCGCCGCGCGGCGACAGCGAGCCGCCGGCCGAAACCTTCGGGCCGTTCGGCATGGCCGAGCGCTTGAACTGGCTGAAGGCGAAGAAGCGGCGCAGGAACACTTCGAGCCAGCGGCGGATCTCGGGAAGCTCGTAGGCCTTGCGCCGATCGTTCGGGAACGCTGGCGGCCATTCGCCCTTGGCGACATCCTTCCACGCCTGGAGCGCCATGAAAGCGATCTTGGACGGCCGCATGCCGAAGCGGAGCGTATAGAACAGGTTGAAATCCTGGAGCTCGTAGGGGCCGACGGAGGCTTCGGTGCTTTGCGGTTTCTCGCCGGGCTTGACCGGAACCAGCTCGGGCGAGATTTCGGCCGACAGGATCGAGGCAAGCGTCCGGTTGACGTCATCGCTGAACTGCTGCGAGGCGATCACCCAGCGGATCAGATGCTGGATCAGCGTCTTCGGCACGCCGGCATTGACATTGTAGTGCGCCATCTGGTCGCCGACGCCATAGGTGCACCAGCCCAGTGCAAGCTCCGAGAGATCGCCGGTTCCGATGACGATGCCGCCGTGATGGTTGGCCAGGCGGAACAGATAGTCCGTGCGCAGACCCGCCTGCACGTTCTCGAAGGTGACGTCGTAAACCTTCTCGCCCTTGCCGAAGGGATGGCCGATATCCTTCAGCATCTGGGTTGCCGTGGTGCGGATGTCGAGTTCCTGCCAATTCGTCTGCAACGCCTTCATCAGCGCCAGCGCATTGGTCTTGCTCTCGCTGCCGGTGGCAAATCCCGGCATCGTGTAGGCGAGGATGTTCTCGCGCGGAAGGCCGAGCAGGTCGACGGCCTTGGCGGCGACAATCAGCGCGTGGGTGGAATCGAGCCCGCCCGAGACGCCGATGACGACGCGCTTGGTGCCGGTCGCGCGCATGCGCTGCACGAGGCCGGCGACCTGGATATTGTAGGCCTCGTAGCAATCCTGCTCGAGCAGGCTCTCGTCGCTCGGCACGAACGGAAAGCGCTCGACCTTGCGCAGGAAGCCGATGTCGGAGGCCGGCGGCTTCAGCGCGAACGTCACCTTGCGGAAGAACGCCTCACGCTGCCGGCGGTTGTCGTCGAACGTCCCCATCAAGGCGCGTTCCTGCCTGAGCAGGTCGAGATCGACGTCGGCGAACGTGATCTGGCCGCCCTGGCGGAACCGCTCGCCCTCGGCCAGCAGCACGCCGTTCTCGTAGATCGAGGTCTGGCCATCCCAGGCCAGATCAGTGGTCGATTCCCCTGCCCCTGCGGCGGAATAGACGTAGGCCGCGAGGCAGCGCGCCGAGGTCGATTGGCACAGCAGTGCGCGCGAGCGCGCCCGGCCGATCGTGATCGGGCTGCCCGAGAGGTTTATCAGCACGCTGGCGCCTGCGAGCGCGAGCTCCGAGGCCGGGGTCACCGGGATCCACATGTCCTCGCAGATCTCGACGCCGATGGTGAGGCCCGGCACGTCCTCGGCCGCGAACAGCAGATCGACGCCGAACGGTGCATGCAGCCCGCCGAAGGCGATCGTCTCTCCGGCGATGCCGGCGCCGGCGGCGAAATGCCGCCCCTCGTAGAACTCACGGTAGGTCGGCAGGTAACTCTTCGGCACCACGCCGAGGACGTTGCCGCGATGAATGACGACGGCGCAATTGTAGATGCGATGACCAAAGCGCAGCGGCGCGCCGACGATCAGGACGGTCATCAATGCATCGGAGGCCTCGACGATGGCCGCGAGACCGCGCTCGACGGCGTCGAGCAGCGGATCCTGCTTGACCAGGTCTTCGATCGCATAGCCGGACAGGCACAGCTCGGGAAACACGGCAACCGCCGCCGACTGTTCGTGGCAGGCATTGGCGGCCGCCAGGATGGCCTTGGCATTGGCCGAGGGATCGGCGACGTGGGAGGTGGTCACGCAGGCCGCCACGCGCGCAAATCCGTGGGCGTAGATCGAGTGGAAAGTCATCGAGCGCAGTACCTTTAATCTCTTTCCGGCCGGCCGCAGCCGTCAGCTCCAGCCTATGTAGCTCATCGATCCGGCTCCGTGCAGGCCATTCGCCATCATGCATAACGGATTTGCGCCTCGCTCTGGCCGGCGAGCTCAGGCGCTGCGGGCCAGGACGCCGGTCAGATCGTCGCGCAGCCACTGGGCGATCCGGGGCCAGGCATGCGCGTGGGTCCGCGCACCCATGAACAGGCCGAGGTGATTGCTCGGCTCGGAGGCCGCCGCAATGAAGGCTGGCGGCGTGCCGACAAGGCCGGCGGTGGCGAGCGCCTGCGTCACCGGCACCACTTCGTCGTCGAGCCCGGCCAGCAGGAAGATCGGCGCCTTGACGTCCTTCAGATCAATCGCGCGGCCGAGCGCCACGAAGTTGCCGCCGGCAATCTGGTTCTCCCGGAAAATCCGGTTGACGATCTCGAGATAGTAAGTGCCCGGCAGATCGAGCGTCTCCACGTTCCACTGGTCGAAACGCGCGAGCAGTGCCCCGCCTTCCTCGTCGGATAGGCCCACTTGCAAGGCGGCTGCGATATCCTCGCGGCTTGGCGTCCTTGACCAGAAGCGCAGCATCTCCTCGCCACTGACATTGCCTCCGCCACGCGCGACGAGTTGGTCGTAGACCATCTCCGGCGCGTTGCGGGCGAGCCTGGATAGCGAGGAATCGATCGACAGGTCGACCGGAGCGCCGACCAGGACCAACCGCCGCACCTTGGCCGGAAAGCGCGCCGCATAGAGCAGCGACAGCCAGCCACCCTGGCACAGGCCGACGAGATCGACCGGGACGCCGATCTCGTCGATGGCGACGTTGAGATCGGCAAGATAGCTGTCGATCGAGAGATAGCGCATGTCAGGGGTGGCTGAGCGCCAGTCGGTGAGATAGACCCGGTCGATGCCGCCGTCTTGCAGCGACTGCACCACGCTGTGGCCGGGTGCGAAGTCGGCGATCAGGGCCCGATGCAGCGCATAGGGTGCACAGACCAGCGCCGGCTGGCCGGATCGCGTCCGCGTGCAATCGCGCAGGCGCATGGTCGCAAGCTCCAGCGCGACCGTGTTGGGCGTCGTCCACGGCAGGCTGCTGTCGGCAGGCTCGTCCGGCCCGCGCTCCATCCATCCGAACCAGGCGTCCATGGCGAGCCGCGCCGCCGCAAACGGCCACAGCAGCGGATCGCCAGGGACATGGTCCGGCCCGCCCGGCTGTTTGCCTGTCTTCGCCGCCATGGCTATCTCGCGATTCTCACAGGAATGCCTCGAAGCTGATCACGGAAATGCCGAGCTCGACAAAACTCCGATGGGCTGCAGCCACAGAGCCGTCGAGGTCGATGCCGCGGCAGGCATCCTCGATCACTACGACCTCGCACCCGGCCTTGCGGGCGTCCTCTGCCGAAAAGCGGACGCAGAAGTCGAGCGCGAGCCCCGCGACGAAGACGGTCTTCAACTCGCGCTCGCGCAAATACCCGAGCAGGCCCGTCGGCGTCCTGTGGTCGTTCTCGAACAGCGCAGAATAGGAATCGATGCCGCGCCGAAAACCCTTGCGCACCACCAGGCTCGCCCGGGTGACGTCCAGCTCCCCATGGAATTCGGCGCCCGCCCTGCCCTGCACGCAATGCGTCGGCCAGAGCACCTGGCTGCCGTAGTCCAGCTCGATGGTCTGGAACGGCTGCTTGCCCGCATGATTCACCGCGAAGGAGACGTGGTCGCTCGGATGCCAGTCCTGGGTCAGCACCACATTGGCGAATTTTTGGGCGATACGGTTGATGGCTGGCACGACTTTCTCGCCGCCGGGCACGGCCAGTGCCCCGCCGGTGCAGAAGTCGTTCTGCACGTCGATCACCAGCAGCACGTCGCGGTCGGAAATCTTCATCGCAAGGCCCCATTCCATTTGCCGGCTCCGCCGGCGCCGAACGCTCCCTCCAATGTCGATCTTCCGGTGCGGCTTCGCAACCGCCGATCGCGTGTGGCCATATCGCGCTGGCGGCCAAGGATCGTCTCCAGGATGCAACGGTTTGGCCTCGTCCGTGTTGACTAGGCACAATCAAGCGAGGAATCTCAAACCGTCCGCAAACTGCGGATCGGATCAGGAGCGGAGGCAAAGGTTCCCGAAGGCCGGCAAGGCCGCGGCGACCAAAGGGTCATGAGTATCGGCAAGACAGGAAAAATTCTTCTCGCCGATATCGGCGGCACCAATGCGCGCTTTGCGCTGAGCCAAAGCGAACCGGGCAACGGCGACCAGACCGGATCGATCGACTATGTGAAGGTCGCCGACTTCCCGACCGTCCAGGAAGCCATCGTCGACGTGCTGGCGCGCCGGGCCGGCGGCGAACCGCCCCAACGAGCCGTGCTGGCCGTCGCAGGCCCCGTCACCAACAACCGCTGCGTCATGACCAACAGCCCCTGGGTCATCGACGGCAACGAGCTCCAGCCAACGCTCGGCTTCGACAGCGTCCATGTGCTCAACGATTTCGAGGTGGTCGCCTGGTCCCTGCCCGCCTTGCGGCCCGCCGATCTGATCCCGCTCGGCGGACAAGATGGCCTCCCCGGAGAACCGTTGCTGGTGGTCGGGCCCGGAACCGGCTTTGGCGTCTCCTGTCTGGTTGAGCGCCATGGGGCGCGGCTGGCCGTCGTCACCGAGGCGGGCCACGCGACGTTGCCGGCAGAGAACGAGCGCGAGGAACGCGTGATCGCGTCCTTGCGCCGACGTTTCGGCCATGTCTCCATCGAGCGCGGCGCGCTGTCGGGCTCCGGCTTGCAAAGCCTCTACGAGGCACTCGCGGAGATCGACGGCGTCCAGGTGCCGCACCGCGACGCGGCCGCCATCACCAAGGCCGCCCTGGATGGCAGCTGCCCGGTCAGCCGCGCGACGCTGGAGATGTTCTGCGCCACCCTGGGCTCGGTCGCGGGCAACCTCGCGGTGACCTTCGGTGCCCGCGGCGGCGTCTATATCGCCGGCGGGATCGTGCCGCGCTTCCCGGAGTTCCTTGCGGCCTCCGCGTTCCGCGCGCGCTTCGAAGCCAAGGGGCGCTTCCAGGACTATTTGCGCAACATCCCGACCCGGCTGGTCACGAAGCCCGATGCCAGCTTCGTCGGGCTGAAGATGTTCGCCGACCACAATCCTGATTGAAGTGCGGCCGGCCGAGACCGTCCGGTCCGTTAACTAATTCACAGCTGATTGCATCCAAAGCGGGGTTCCACGCAGGATCGTGCTTGCCCGATTGTTTCCCATGGGAAACAATCCCGCGGAGTGCGCGGCGTAGTTGCGGGGGCGTGACATGCGTAAACCGGATCTGGGCTTCGACTATCACCGTTATCACCGCCTGCTGACCGAGGCGGACGACGAGGACAAACGGCTGGCGCTGATCGAGCTCCTGATCGAGGAAAAGGCGCGAGACCGGCTGGCCGCCCAGCGCGCCTCGGATCGGGCCGCCATGACCGCCCATACGATCGCCACGGTGCTGAGGAACAGTCGCGGCTGAGACCTGCAATCCCGCGCCGGGAGGCGCGAATCCGCGAGCCGATTGCGATTCCGTTAACGATCCCTCGCAATCTCGCGTCAAACTTTTTGCTCTAAGAGTTCCCTCACCTGATGCAATTCAGGGGTCAACACAGGGGGGAATGAACATGAGCATGATTTCGCTCGCCGCGATGCCGGCCGCCGTCGAAACGCGTTTCGCCGATTCTTCGTTCAAGACCATCTTGCTGTTCTGCTGCACGGGCCTCGTCGCCTCGTTCGGCCTGATGGCGCACGGCATCGACCTCACCGCCGGCCTGATCTGAGAACCCGACGAATTCCTTCGTCACATGGCCGCCCCCGACGGGCGGCCATTTTCGTTGGCGATCCCTGCGCGGCGCCTGCTCCGTCGGTCAGCGCGGTGCCTTCACCGTCGCTCAGTGCGGCGCCTTCGCCGTGGTTTCCGGAAACATCGAATCGATCATCGCCTTGAGCTGGTCGATCGAAATCGGCTTGCGCAGGATGGGCCTGCGGCGGAGCAGTGACGGCAGGAGTTCCGGCCCGTAGCCGGTGGCGAACAGAAACGGCTTGCCGCGGCGCTCGATCAGGTCGGCGACGGGATCGACGTAGAGCCCCATGAGGTTGATGTCGAGGATCGCGAGATCGTATTGCGCGGTCATCGCAAAGGCGCTCGCGTCCCGGACATTGTCCGCTTCCGCGACGACATGGTGGCCGAGCTCCTCCACCATGTCGGCCATCATCATCCGGATCAACGTCTCGTCTTCGACCAGGAAAACGGAGAGTCCGTCCGCCATATCAACCCCGCAGTCAGCTTGCGAAGCTAATCATACCCGAATTGCGGAAAGGATTCACGAATTCGTGGCGGGCGCCGTTAATTCGTACGCCGGCGATCCGATTCAACTTGATCAATCCAGCCCGCGCTCGTGGCTGAGGCGTACCATCTCCTGGATGAAGACCTGTTTCTGCTTGTCGTCGAGGCTCGAATAGAGCGGCTCGGCGGCGTCGGCGACATTGCGCTGGTCGGCGGCCCGATCGATCAGGAACTGCGCCTCGTTGCGCATCTGCTCGATGATGTCGTCGGGCGGATCCCGCTTGGCGCGCGCAACCCGCAGGTTGAGCCGCTCCGCACCATTATGCCCAAGGTAGTGCATGGCGCTGGAGAACCCGTACCAGTGCTTCTCCTGATCAGGAGTGAGATTCAGTTCGGTCTTGATCCGCTCGATGTAGGAATCGCTGTTGGCGACGATCTGTTCAGCCGACTGTTGCGGCGCGCCGCTCTGGGTGAGGACCGTGACATCCTTGTTGTCCTTGGTGTCCTGCGGCGCGTTCTTGGCTTCCTTGCTCGCCTTGGCCCCCTTGCCCGCCTTGGCGCTCTTGGCATCCTTGTCCTTGCCGGCGCCTTCCTGCTGCTTGGCATCCTTGGTCGCGTCCTTGTTAGCGTCCTTGGCGGCCGGCGCCTGGTTGCCATTGTTGCCGACGCCGAGCACGCCGGTGAAAACGCCAACCACGCCGCCGATCGCACCGCCGAGCACGCCACCGACCGGACCGGCCGCCTTGTTCCCGGCTGCCGCCCCCTCCTGAACGCCTTTGACCAATCCTTGAGCGTTCGCGACTGCGGCTGCGCCGAGCAGCAGCGCGAGCACGGACCCCAGCGCGAGCCATCGTCGCAGGTAAAGCCGCGCTGGCGGCGCCGGGTTGATCATTCTCGTCTCCATCGTCGAACTGATTGGCCTATCCGGGTGGAAGCCGCCCGCTGGTTGCAACACTATCGTTTCCGCCGCTTCAAGGTCCAGACGCAGCCAATTGCTGTCCACGCCCGAAAAGTCTTTCGCGCGAAGCGGTTATGCAGGCTTATTCGAAACTGCGGCGTAATTGCGCACGGATCGTTCCAGGCCGGTTCGCGCACCGTGTGCGTCGCAAAAGGAGCAGCCACGGCGCAGGTCCGGCTCACCGCACCGCGGGCGCCGCCGCGCCGTCGGGCACAACGTTAGTTCTAGACGATCCCCGTTCGGCCTTTCTCGACAGACGCGATCAATCATGATCTGATCGCGCTACCAATTTGCCGCGCCTCGCGTGATTGCAATCGGAGCTGACGGCACCAACAAGAAACGTTCAACGAGAATTCCAACAAGAAACGCCAACAAGAAAATCAAGAGCAAAACTCGGAAGAGTTAAGAGGAAACGCCAGAACAATAAAACATCCAAGCGAGGAAACGAGATGTCACGCAAGACACTGACGCGACGTCAATTTGTGGCTGCCACTGCAATGTCCTCCGCGGCGCTGATCACGGCGCCCTATGTCAGAGGCGCTTATGCCGCCGGCAAGCTCTCGATCGGCTTCTGGGACCACTGGGTGCCCGGCGCCAACGACGCCTCCACGGCTCTCGTCAATGAATGGGCCGCGAAGGAGAAGGTCGAGGTCTCGATCGACTACATCACCAGCAACAACAAGAAGATCGAGCTGACTGCGGCGGCCGAAGCCCAGGCCAAGTCCGGTCACGACATACTTCAGATGCCGAGCTGGTGGCCGCACGCCTATTCGGAGAATCTCGAGCCGCTCAACGACGTCATGGAGCCGCTCATCAAGCAGAATGGCGAGGTGAACGGCACCGTCAAATATCTGGGCCAGTCGGGCGGCAAATGGCTCGCGATCCCAGCGACACCGGGCAGCCAGATCAAGGGCCCTTGCTCGCGCATCGACCTGATGAAGAAGCATGCGGGCATCGACGTGCAGGAGATGTACCCGGCAGGCAGTCCGCCGAAGGCCGACAACTGGACGATGGAGACGTTCTTGAAGGCTGCGGAAGCTTGCCAGAAGGCCGGCTTCCCGTTCGGCATCGGTCTCGGCGAGACCACCGACAGCGTCGATACAGCCGGCGCGATCTTCCAGTCCTTTGGCGCCGAACTCGTCAATGCCAAGGGCGATGTCACGGTCAAGACCGACGCGGTGCGGCAGGCGCTCGAATTCTACAAGAAGCTGATCGCCGTGCTGCCGACGGACGCGCCCTCCTGGGATGATGCGTCCAACAACAAATGGCTGATCTCGGGCCGCGGGGCGATGATCCTGAACCCGCCGAGCGCCTGGGCGGTCGCCAAGCGCGACGCACCGCAAGTCGCCGAGCAGTGCTGGACGCACGGCTTCCCGGCGGGTCCGAAAGGACGCTTTGCCCCGTACCTGCCCTATTTCTGGGGCGTCTGGAGCTTCGGCAAGAACAAGGAGGCGGCCAAGAGTCTGCTTACCCATCTGTCCTCGCCCGCGGCGATCGAAAAGTTCGTCGTGGCGAGCGGCGGCTATGACCTGCCGGCCTATGCCAACATGACGACGTTCAAGACCTGGGCCGAGGTCGGACCGCCGAAGGGCACGCTCTATCACTACCCGAACCCGTACAACCACCAGACGCTGTCAATCGCCGCATCGCCGGCGCCGCCGAAGATCGCGCAGCAGATCTACTTCCAGGCGACGCTGACCAAGATGGCGCTGCGCTTTGCGCAAGGAGAGAAGTTGGAAACGGCGCTCGCCTGGGCCGAGGGCGAGTGCGAGGGCTTCATGCGGACCTGAGCCGGGTGTGTGCCGTGGCGGTTCATGCCTTCGGGTGTGAGCCGCCGGGGCGCGCTCTCGCTACCTCCGCAAGCCAATGAAGCCGACCGGTCGCCGGCTTCACCGTTGAATCTTTCGCAAGAAAGCCTGACCAGAAAGTTTGACCCATGGCCGATGTCGTCGTTGAGCAAGGTCGCCTCGCTCGTGCCGGGAGCCCGCGCAAAAAGAACGCGAGCCTGCGCAATGTAATGGGTCGGAAATCGACCGTGGCGTTCTTCCTGACGCTGCCGCTGATCCTTCTGATCGCACTGTTCGTGCTCTACCCCGCCTTCTATTCGCTCTACCTGGCGACGCTGAACAAGGCGATGACGAAATTCGTAGGCCTCAGCAATTTCACCTTCCTGTTCAAGCGCGAGACGTTCTGGATGGTGGTGAAGCAGTCCTGCATCTTTGCGATTACCGCCGTGATCTTCAAGGCGCTGATCGGCTTCATCGTCGCGCATTTTGTCCACAACATTCCGGGCAAGAAGCAGCGCAAATGGCGCGGCATGCTGCTGGTGCCCTGGGTCATCCCGCCGGCAATGAGCACGCTGGCCTGGCTCTGGCTGTTCGATCCCTCCTACAGCGCCTTCAACTACACACTGTCCTTCTTCGGCGTCGGTCCGATCCCCTGGCTCGGTGACGCCTTCTGGGCGCGCTTCTCCGTCATCCTCGTCAACGTCTGGTACGGCGCGCCGTTCTTCCTGATCATGTACCTCGCCGCGCTGAAATCGGTCCCCGACCAGCTCTACGAGGCCGCCGCCATCGACGGCGCGAACTGGTGGCAGCGCATCTGGTTCATCACGCTGCCGATGATGCGCAACATCATCGCGATCACGACGCTGTTCTCGCTGATCGTCACCTTCGCCAATTTCGACATCGTGCGCATCCTCACCTCCGGCGGCCCGCTCGATCAGACGCATCTGTTCGCCACCTGGGCGTTCCAGGTCGGCATCCAGAGCAGCGACATTCCACTCGGCGCCTGCGTCTCGCTGTTCATGGTGCCCATCCTCGCCGTCGCAGCGGTCTTCATCCTGCGCGATGTCTCCAAACGCGGGAACGAAGCCTGATGAGCACGCTGGCAATCGACAAGGCTGGACCGAGCCGCAAGGTCAAACTCGGAAGCATGAGCCGGGACCGCACCTGGGCGCTACGCTGGTCCTACTTCTTCCTGGTGCTGTTTGCGATCTTCTTCCTGACGCCGCCGGTCTACATGCTGATCACCTCCCTCAAGAGCAGCGCGGAGATCTCGGCGGCAACCAATCCCTGGTGGGTCTTTCACCCGACATTGGCGAACTATGTCGAGCTCCTGACCTCGAACCAGTTCCTGCGCTTCTTCTGGAATTCGTCGATCATCTCGATCGTGGTCGTGATCGTCACGATGCTGATCAGCATCCCGGCGGCGTTTGCATTGGCGCGCATGAAATTCTGGGGCTCGGCGACACTCGCGACCGGTGTGTTCCTCACCTATCTCATCCCGGACAGCCTTCTGTTCATTCCGCTGTTCAAGATGCTCGCAGTGGTCCAGGATTTCACCGGCATCACCTTGCTCAACCGATGGTACGTGCTGGTGTTCATCTATCCGACGCTGACCGTGCCGTTCTGCACCTGGATCATGATCGGCTATTTCGCCTCGATCCCGAAGGAGCTCGATGAGGCCGCCCTCATCGACGGCGCCTCCTGGCTGCAGACCCTGACACGGATCTTCATTCCCGTGGCCCTGCCCGGGCTGATCGCCGCCACGATCTTCGCCTTCACGGTGTCCTGGGCGCAGTTCCTCTATCCCCTGGTGTTCACGACGTCGATCGATCAGCTCGTGCTGCCGGTCGGCATCACCACCACGCTGATCAAGGGCGACGTCTTCAACTGGGGGCAGATCATGACCGGCGCGCTGCTCGGTGCAGCGCCGCCGCTGGTCATCTACGCCTTCCTGATGGACTACTACATCGCCGGCCTGACCGCCGGCGCGACAAAGGGTTGATGTCTCATGGCTGACGTTGCATTGCGTAAGGTCGTCAAGCGTTACGATGATGTCGAAGCCGTGCGCGGCATCGACCTCGATATCGCCGACCATGAGTTCATCGTGCTGGTGGGCCCCTCGGGCTGCGGCAAGTCGACGACGCTGCGCATGATCGCAGGTCTCGAGGACATCAGCGACGGCGACATCATGATCGGCGGCGACGTCGTCAACGACGTGCCGCCGAAGGACCGCGACATCGCGATGGTGTTCCAGAACTATGCGCTCTACCCGCACATGACGGTCGCCGAGAACATGTCGTTCGGACTGCGCCTGAAGCACTATCCCAAGGCCGAGATCAAGGCGCGGGTGACGGAAGCCGCACGGCTCCTCGACATCACCGACCTGATCGACCGCAAGCCGAAGCAGCTCTCCGGCGGCCAGCGCCAGCGCGTCGCGATGGGGCGCGCCATCGTGCGCAATCCAAAGGTCTTCCTGTTCGACGAGCCGCTGTCCAATCTCGACGCCAAGCTGCGCGTGCAGATGCGGATCGAGATCAAGAAGGTGCACCAGAAGGTCCGCACCACCACGGTCTATGTCACCCACGACCAGGTCGAGGCGATGACGCTGGCCGATCGCGTGGTGGTGATGAACAAGGGGCGCATCGAGCAGATCGGCACGCCGAACGAGCTCTACCACAAGCCGGCGACACGCTTCGTCGCGGGCTTCATCGGCTCGCCGGCGATGAACTTCATCCCGTGCCGGCTGGAGGACGTGGGCGGCACGCTCCAGATCCGCCTCACCGATCGCATCGCCTTTGCGCTGCCGCCGGCCCGCGCCGCGCGCTACAACGCGCTGCCGCGCACCGACAAGCTGCTGCTCGGCCTCCGGCCCGAGCACCTCACCGAGGCGCATGCGCATCTGGGGCCGGGCGTCGAGAGCTTCGACACCGTGCTCGACGTCACCGAGCCGATGGGGATGGAGACCCTGGTCTATTTCGGCCTCGAGGGCACGCCGGTCTGCGGCCGTGTCGATCCCAATGCCGGCGCCAAGGACGGGGCACCCATGCGTTTGGCGATGGACCTCAACAATATGCACCTGCTAAACGAAGACACCGGCGTCGTGTTGTGACGCAGGTCCAAGAAATGCGAGCAGGCGGGGAGCGATGGCGACCAACAAGAAGAAGATTTTCGTTACACAAACTTTGTCGCAAGGGGCCCGCGCCCTCCTCACCCAGCGAGACGATATCGAGCTCGTCGAATTTGCGAACCTGATCTCAGCGAAGGATTTTGAGGCCCTGTTGAAGAGCCATGCCCCGGTCCATGGCGTGGCGCTCGGCGCCACCGCGTTCGGCGAGACCGAGCTTGAGGCCTCGAAGGACATGAAGGTGGTGACACGGATCGGCGTCGGCTACGACGCGGTTGACGTGCCCGCCCTCTCCCGCCGCAAGGTGCCGCTGATGGTCGCCGGCAGCGGGAATTCGCCCTCGGTCGCCGAGCAGGCGCTGTTCATGATGCTGACACTGGCAAAACGCGCGCAGGAGATGCATTCCTGCGTCAAGGACGGCAAATGGGCCGACCGTCTCGGCATGCTGCCGTTCGATCTCTACGGCAAGACCGTCCTGGTGATCGGCTTCGGTCGCATCGGCACCCGCACCGCCAAGCGCTGCCTCGCGATGGAAATGAAGGTCCAGGTCTACGATCCCTACAAGCCCGCCGCCGAGATCAAGGCCGCCGGCTGCGAGCCCGTCGCCGATCTCGACGCTGCGTTGCCCCATGCCGACTTCGTCACCATCCATTGTCCGAAGACGCCGGAAACGGTCGGCCTGTTTGACGCGGCCCGGATCGGCCGGATGAAGCCGAAATCCTATCTCATCAATACCGCACGCGGCGGCATCGTGAAGGAAGCGGCGCTGTACGACGCGCTCACGTCCGGAAAGCTCGCCGGCGCCGGCATCGACGTGTTCGAGGTGGAGCCGCCGCCGGTCAGCAATGCGCTGTTCGCGCTGCCCAACGTCATCATGGCCCCGCATGTCGCCGGCGTCACGGTCGAGGCAGTCCAGCGCATGAGCGAGCAGACCGCGCGCAACATCCTGAGTGTGCTGGACGGCGATCCTATCCGGCAGAACATCATCAATCAGGACGTGCTGGGCTGAGCAGACCGCAGGGCGGGCGGCCCATCCGCCCGCCTTCGGAACGCCAGAATGCGTCCCATTTTGGTGCAGATCGAGCCCCAACTCAGCCTTAATCAAACCCGCGTAATATGCCGAGCCGCGGCGGCAGTGGGACAGACTTGCCGGCCACGTCGAGCTGGAGGATGGACCCTTGGCAGAAATCGACCCGACCGACCACGCGCTGGCGACCATCGCCAGCATCCTGGAGCACCCCGAGCCCGTCCTCGTCGTCCGCGACGCCGAAACGGAAACGGCGGCTGCCGATGAGCATTCGGTCGTCGACGAGCATGCGGTCGTCGACGAGCATCCGGTTGCCGATGAGCATCCGGTGGTCGAGGAGCAGCCGCTGGTGCCGGAGCACACCGATGCCGACGGCTACAGCAAGGTCGGTCCCGGGCCGATGGTTGCGATCCGCCTCAAATGGACGGTCCATCGCGGCGATGACGACCAGTACTACGTCCACGAGACCATCGGCGAGCAGTCCGCGCCGGTCATCAGCGGCCCCATGACAAGCGACGCCGCCGTGCATTTCGTCGACACGCACGAGGACGAGGCGCACAGGCGTTTCGAGCTGCTGCGCAGCGAGATCGCCGGCCGCAGCTCGCTCGCCGAGTTCGAACGCAAGGGCGAAGCCTAAAGCGCGATCTAGCGCTCGCGGGGCCCGAGAAAATCCCGCTTCACGAGCTCGACGCCTGCGTGCCGCAACAGGTCGTAGGCCGTCGTGACGTGAAAGAAGAACTGCGGGACGCTGAACGTCAGCAGCAGCGTCCGCCCGGTGAAGGGCAGCTCGGTTCCGTTCTTCAGCCTGAAGAAGACATTCAGCTCCGCCGCCGCGTCGATCTCGGCCCGCGGCAGGCCCTCGATGAACTCGATTGACGTTGCGATACGCGCCTGAAGCCCGGCCATGTCGTGCTCCAGCGCCGGCAGCGTCACCGGCTCGCGCTGCGCCAGCAAGGCCGGAGCGACCGTTGCATGGCGGCAGGCCTCACCGACCTGCTGCGCCAGGTCGTACATGTTGGGTGCGAGGCGCATGCCGAGCAGGACCGCCGGGTTGAATTTGCGGGTCTCGGCGTAGGCCACGCCCTTGTCGAGCAGCGCGGACAGGTTGCGTAAGTACGGCACAAAGAGGCCGACCGAGGCCTCGTACATCGAGATCGTCACCTCAGGATTCCTTTCAATTCTGCCTCGCCAGCGACGGGCATCTGGTCTAAATCCACGTCTGAAGAGCTGCACAATGACAGCTTGGGCTTGGGTGGAGAAGAGATGACCGTTCGATTCCTGTCGGCTTTGGCCGTGGCGCTGCTGATGAACCTTTCGGCCCACGCACAGCAGGCGGCGCCGTCGCGCCTCGACGAGATCATGAAGCGCGGCACATTACGTGTCGGGATGACCGGCGACTACAAGCCCTTCACCTATCTGGACAAGGCCACGCAGCAGTTCAGCGGCTTCGACGTCGACATGGCGGAGGCGCTCGGCAAGGCGCTGGGCGTCAAGGTCGAGTTCGTGCCGACGGCCTGGCCGAAGCTGATGAAGGATTTCGAGGCCGACCAGTTCGACATCGCCATGGGCGGCGTCTCGGTGACGCTCGACCGGCAGAGGAAAGGCTTCTTCTCGATGCCGATCATGCGCGAAGGCAAGACGCCGATCGCGCGCTGCGCCGATGTCGGCAAGTACCAGACGCTCCCTGATATCGACAAGAAGGGCACCCGCGTCATCGTCAATCCCGGCGGCACCAACGAGCGTTTCGCCCGCGCCAACATCAAGGACGCCGACATCACCGTCTTCGCCGACAATACCGTGATCTTCGACGAGATCGCCAAGGGCAATGCCGATTTGATGATGACGGACGCTTCCGAGACGCGCTACCAGCAGAAGCAGCATCAAGGCGTGCTGTGCGCGGTGCATCCGGAAAAACCGTTCGACTTCTCCGAGAAGGCCTATTGGCTCCAGCGAGACATGGCGCTGAAGGCCTTCGTCGACCAGTGGCTGCACATTTCCATGGAGGACGGCAGCTACAGGAAGATCTACGCCGCCTGGTTCGACTAGAGCGTCTTCGAGCGAAATGGGTATCGGTTCGCGCGTTCCGATTCCATCGGAACGGGCTCTGGACCGTGTCCTCCTGTCGCTTGCTACGGCCAAATTGTGGACGGGTTCCGGGCGTATTGAACCCGAACCTGCCGGAGCACGACTCATACGGATGAAAGTGATCTAGATCACTTTTTGCGATCGAGCCGGGGCGTATGCGTCGGTCCGGGGACCATCTGTTCAGGAGATGCGAAATGAGGAAGCTGTTGGCCACGGCCGCATTCCTTTTGGCGAGCACCGCTGCGCAAGCGCAGTACACCTTCGAATATGGCGGGCGCACCATCCGCATCGATCCCGACCGGGGCACGGTGTCGATCCCCGGCGTCTATGACAACACCGGCCAGGGCAAGGCCAAGAAGGCCAAGAAGAACGAGACAAGTCCGGGCCAGCAGGCGCCGCAAGAGGCCAAGGCCGATCCGCAAGCCCCGGCTGCTCCGGCGCCTCCACCGGCCGCTGCCACAGCGCCGCCCGCAGCCGTGCAGGCTCCCGCGCCGCCCGTCGTGGCCGCACCGCCTCCCGCGCCACCTGCTCCGCCGTCGGCGACCGCCAATGCTGCACCGGCTGATACGGCCGTCGTGCCTCCGCCCGCACCGCCTCCGGCCCCTGCTCCCGTCGAGCAGCAGGCGGCTCCCGTGGCGCCGCCCCCGCCGGCTCCGACCGTGGCTGCCGCACCCCCGGCGCCACCTGCGCCGCCCGCGCCGGCGCCTGCCCCCGCACCCGTTCAGTCGGCCGCTGTCGCGCCGCCGGCTCCCGCTGCTGCACCGACGCGCGACCTCAATTCGCCGCTCGGCATCTGGCTCACCGAGGAGAAGGAAGGCAAGGTCCGCATCGAGCAATGCGGCAACAACCTCTGTGGCTATTCGGTCGACAGCAAGTCGAACCAGAACGGCGAGCAGGTCCTGATCAACATGAAGCCCGGCAAGGACCAGAAATGGTCCGGCCGCATCCTCGATCCCAACACCGGCTCGACCTACGATTCGACGATCGCCATGAAGGGTACGGATCGCCTGCGCGTGCAGGGCTGCGCCTTCGGCGGCATGTTCTGCGGCGGCCAGACCTGGACGCGGGTGAACTAAGCTCGGCTTCGACACTTTGACGGAGACAAGGGGCCCGTGATCCGGACCCCTTTGCTTTTGCCCGCGGTGTCATCGCGAGGTGCGCCACCTCACAGAGCCTGCTGCGCGCGTGACAGCCCTCACATCGCCGGTTGCGCAACCCATGCCACGATCGCCGCATGGTCAACCCCAGGGGCGTGTCATGAACGGTTTTCGCAAAGGTCTCTTCGCCACGATTGTCGCCATCGCCTTCCCGCTCACGCAGGCAGGCGCAACGACAAGCACTTTCGACGGGACATGGAACGTCCGCATCTCGTCATCGAGCGAGACCTGCGGCAACGGCGCGACCGTCGCGATCGGCATCAACAACGGTCAGATCGCCTCGAGCAGCGCCGCGGTGTCCGCATCCGGCCGCGTCGCCGATGCCGGCAGCATCAACGTCACCTTGAGCACCGGCATCAAGCGTGCAGTCGGCTTCGGCCGGCTGAGCGGCACGTCCGGCTCCGGCACATGGCGCGGGGCCCTTTGCACCGGCACGTGGACGGCGGAGCGGATTTAGGCTCCGGATCGCCGACGCATCGCCGTGGGGCGATGCGTCTTGTCCGGGGCGCGAGCGCTAACCCAGCGCTGCGCCATACTCCGCGTCGGTGACCGGCTCCAGCCAGGTCGAGTAGACGCCGTCGAGCGCTTCCTGCATGGCGATGTGGCACATGCCGTTGGTCGGCGATGCTCCGTGCCAGTGCAGCTCGCCCGGCGGAATCCAGACGGTGTCGCCGGGGCGGATCTCGCGGACCGGTCCGCCCTTGGTCTGAACGCGCCCGACGCCGGAGATGACGTAGAGCGTCTGCCCGAGCGGATGGTGATGCCAGTTGGTGCGCGCGCCGGGCTCGAATGCGACGCGCGAGCAGTTCAGCCGTGCTGGCGCGGGCGCCATGATCACGGGATCCTGCCACACGGTGCCGGTGAAGTTTTCCTTGGGCGCGCGGCGGGTCGGCCGCGTGCCTGCGACGGTGATATCCATAGTGTCCTCGCTTCTGTTACTTCTTGCTGGCGGCGTAACGCGCCTTGGTCTCGGCGTTCATGGGATAGAGCCCCGGCAACACCGCGCCGTTGTTCACCTCGTTGACGATCCAGGCTTCCATCCGCTCCTGCTCGACGCCCTCGTTGAGCACGTGATCGAGCATCGCCTGCGGTATCAGCACGCAGCCGTCCTGGTCGGCGACGACGATATCGTTCGGAAACACCGCGACGCCGCCGCAGCCGATCGGCTCGCCCCAGCCAACGAAGGTCAGGCCCGCCACCGACGGCGGCGCGGCATAGCCGTCGCACCAGACCGGAAGATTGGTGCCGAGCACGCCCTCGACGTCACGCACGACGCCGTCGGTGACGAGCGCGGTGACGCCGCGCTTCATCATGCGCGCACAAAGGATGTCGCCGAAGATGCCGGCATCGGTGATACCCATGGCATCGACCACGGCGATGCAGCCCTCCGGCATCGCCTCGATCGCGGTGCGGGTCGAGATCGGCGACGACCAGGATTCCGGCGTCGCCAGATCCTCGCGCGCCGGCACGAAGCGCAGTGTGAAGGCAGGTCCCACCAGCCGCGGCAGGCCCGGGCGCAGCGGGCGCGCACCGCGCATCCACACGTTACGCAGGCCCTTCTTCAGCAGGACCGTGGTGATGGTGGCAGTGGTGATGCCGGCGAGGGTCTTGCGGGCTTCGGGGGACAGCGACATGGAAACAGACGAGCTCCGGATGGGCGGGAAAGAACGCGCGCATCTTGCGAGCCGGGCGCTTTCCGTCAAGGGCCAAGAACGCAGGGCCGCAGGGCGGTTATGCGACGCGATAACAAGGCTTTATCGCTTCCCCTTGCATTAATTTATTGGACTTGCGGGCGCATTTACGCGAAGCAGGGACCAGCGGAACTCAAGGCTGAGCCCGCGTTTCCTGAGAAGCCCGATTTCGACAGCGCTTTGACAGTTCAATGGCCGCGACGCTTCCCCCGCCCCGCCTTCTGCCCAGTGGCGACAGCGCCGTCACGGTCGAGTTCAGCCGCACCATCGACGATGCTGCCAACCAGCGCGTGCTGGCACTCGACAAGGCGCTCGCGGCAAGCCCCATCGACGGCATCACCGAGACCGTGCCGACCTATCGCTCGCTGCTGGTGCACTACGATCCCGGCAAGATCGGCTTCGAGGCGCTCGGCGAAAAGATCCTCCCGATCGCGACCCAGCCGCTGCCGCCGGCCACCAAGACGCGCCGCTGGCGCATCCCCGTCGCCTATGGCGGCGAGCATGGCATCGACCTCGAGGATGTCGCCAAGGCGCTGAGCACAACGCCTGACGACATCGTCGCCCGGCACGTCGCCGGCGACTACAAGGTTGCCATGATCGGCTTCACGCCGGGCTGGTCCTATCTCAGCGGCCTGGACAAATCCCTGCACATGTCGCGGCGGCAGAACCCGCGGCTGCTGACGCCGGCCGGCACGATCTCGATCGGCGGCATCCAGGCCGGAATCCAGTGCCTGGCCGCCCCGAGCGGCTGGCACCTGCTCGGCCGCACGCCGGTGCGGACCTATCAGCTCCACCGCAATCCGACCTTCCTGACCGAACCCGGTGATCGCGTGACGTTTTTCGCCATCGACCACAAGACGTTCGAGGAACAGGACCGCGCCGCCGAGGCCGGCGAGATCATCGCCGAGCAGGTGGTCGCATGAGCCGGCTCATCGTCGCCAGCATCGGCCCTGCAAGCTCCGTCCAGGATGGCGGACGGCACGGTGCGCAGCGCTACGGCTTGACCGTGAGCGGGGCGATGGACCGTCTGTCGCTCGCGGCCGCGAATACGCTGGTCGGCAACGAGCCGTTCGCGGCCAGTGTCGAGATCGGCCCGTTCGGCGCCACCTTCACCGCCCGTGACGGCGCCGTGCGCGTGGCGATTGCCGGCGCGCCGCGCAATGCCGACGTCGCGGGGCGACCGGTCGCCATGGACACATCGGTGACGCTAAAGGACGGCGAAACCCTGACGCTCGGTTTCGCCCGCGGTGGCGCCTTCACCTATCTGGCGATCGAAGGCGGGATCAAGGGCGAGCCGGTGTTCGGCAGCCTCGCGGTCAATGCCCGCGCCGGCCTCGGCAGCCCCTACCCGCGCCCGCTCCAGGCCGGTGATGAGTTCAGCGTCGATGCCGCGAGCGGCGCGGCGGAGCTGCGCATCGAGCTGCCGAAGCCCGTGAGCGGTCCGATCCGCGTCGTGCTGGGCCCGCAGGACGACGAGTTCGACGACGCCAACAAGGCACTGTTCCTGGACAGCGAGTGGAAGATCTCGGCGACATCAGACCGCATGGGCTACCGGCTCGAAGGCCCCGCGATCAAGCACCTGCACGGCCACAACATCGTCTCCGACGGCACCGTCAACGGCAGCATCCAGGTGCCCGGCAACGGCTCGCCGATCGCGCTGATGATGGACCGCGGCACCTCCGGCGGCTATCCGAAGATCGCAACCGTGATCACGGCCGATGTCGGCCGTCTGGCGCAGACCTCGGCGGGGACCGCGTTCCGCTTCAAGGCTGTCAGCATGGCGGAGGCCCAGGACGAGGCGCGCAAATTCGCGCAAGCCATCCGCAGCCTGCCCGATCGCCTCCGCTCCGCCGACACCGTCGCGCTCAACATCGAGGCGCTCAGCGATGCTAACGTCGCGGGCTATGCGGTCAGCGCGGTGGATGCCGGAACGTGGCAGGTCACGGCGGAGCCGTAACGACAAGTCGACCAGAGGCGGAGAGCAACCATGAAGACGATCGATCTCAATTGCGACCTCGGCGAAGGTTTTGGCGCGTGGGAGATGGGCAACGACGCCGCGATGATCGAGCTGGCAAGCTCGGTCAACGTCGCCTGCGGCTTCCATGCCGGCGATCCCGACATCATGCGCCGGACGGTCGAGCTGGCGAAAGCCCGCGGCGTCTTGGTCGGCGCGCACCCAGGATATCGCGACCTGCACGGCTTCGGCCGGCATCCGATCGCGGGCCTGAAGGCCTCCGAGATCGAGAACCTCGTCGCCTACCAGATCGGCGCTTTGCAGGCGATCGCGACCGCGGCCGGCCACAAGGTCACGCATGTGAAGGCGCATGGCGCGCTCTCCAACGTCGCCTGCGAGGACGACATGACGGCGAAGGCGATTGCCGCCGGCATCAAGGCGGTCGATCCCAGCCTGATCTTCGTCGTGCTCGCCAATTCGAAGCTGGTGAAGGCCGGCGAAGCGGCCAATCTGCCGATGGTGCACGAGGTGTTCGCCGACCGCGCCTATGAGGACGACGGCAATCTCGTCTCGCGCAAGAAGCCCGGCGCGGTGCTGCACGATGCCAAGGCGATTGCCGACCGCGTGGTGCGCATGGTGCAGGACGGCGCGGTGGTGTCCGTGACGGGCAAGGTGATCAAGATGCGGACGGATACGGTCTGCATCCACGGCGATACGCATGGCGCGGTCGAGATCGCGCGGACCTTGCGTCAGGCGTTGAAGGATGCGGGGATCGAAGTCGCGCCGTTCAAGCGCGGGGCGTGATCAGAACGGGTGCACCGACAGCGTGCCGAACACGATCGCGGCGATGACCGCGAAGGCGCTGTAGAGCCCGACGTGGTGCATGCTCGCCCCGGTCCGGCGCGAGAGCGAGCGCGCGTAGAAGTGCAGCCTGGCTTCCGCCGATAGTTCGCGCATGATCGATCTCCAACGCCCCATTTGCGCGAGTATGAAGGATCAACCCTGGCGGGAGGCAAGATGGCGGCGAAAATAGCGATGGCGGTTCTCTGAAGGCGCCCCGTCGCAGGTGCAAATTCTCTTCACACGCGGGTTCCGAGAATCTTATTCGTTAAGATCCGAGCCAGTTGGAACCGGCCCGGATGACGGCGGGATGACAGCCGGCCTTTAGGCCCTGGACCCGGTCCAAACAAAAATGGCGAAAACAACCCCATGCACAGTAGAAGCGCGAACTCGGCGTGACGCCCGGCGCTTGCTCCGCCGGGACGATTCACGCTGATCTTGTCGCGCCTTAGTAGACGTCAGCCTGGAAGCGGCCGGTCTTCTTGAGCTCGGCGACAAAGCTGACGGCTTCGTCGGTCGAGCGCGCCCCGAACTGGGCGACGATATCGACCAGCGCACGCTCGACGTCCTTGGCCATGCGCTTGGCATCGCCGCAGATGTAGAGATGCGCGCCCTCGGCGAGCCAGGTCCACAATTCGCGGCCGACTTCGCGCATGCGGTCCTGCACGTAGAACTTCTTCTCGCCGTCGCGCGACCAGGCCAGCGACATGCGCGTGAGCAGGCCCGAGGTCTTCATCGCGTTGAGCTCTTCCTGGTAGAAGAAGTCGCAATCGCTGCGCTGGTGGCCGAAGAACAGCCAGTTCTTGCCCGGCGCACCGGTCGCCTTGCGGTCGAGCAGGAAGGCGCGGAACGGCGCGATGCCGGTGCCGGGGCCGATCATGATAACCGGCGTCTTCGGGTCCTGCGGCAGGCCGAAACCATGCGCCTTCTGCACATAGACCTTGAGCTTCTCGCCCTCAGCGATGCGCTCGCCGAGGAAGGTCGAGGCAACGCCGATGCGTTTGCGCTTGCCGATCACATAGCGCACGGAATCGACCGTCAGCGAAAGTTTTCCCGGCGTCGCATTGTGCGAGGACGAGATCGAATAGAGCCGCGGCTGGAGCGGCTCCAGCGCCTCGACGAAGGCTTCGGGATGCGGCCGTATGCCGGAAAACTTCTGGAGCGCCGCCATCACGTCCAGCGTGGCGGCGTCGCCATCGGGATCCTCGCCCTGCGCCAGCGCCCGCGCCTTTTCGCGCTGCGCGCCCCCGGTGATGAAGGAGATCAGCTCGAACAGCGAGTCAGGCGCCGGCGACAGCGAGACGTCGTCGATCAGCACCTCGCGCAGTGTCTTGCCGTTCACCTTGGTGGTGTGGGAAGCGCCGAGCAGTGCGATGATCTGGTCGACGAGGCCGACATCGTTGCGCGCGAACACGCCAAAGCTGTCGCCGACGATGTAGTCGAGCTTGCTCGCGGAGAGATCGAACTCGACATGATAGGTCTCCTTCTCCGACTTCCCCTTGTTGAGGAGGCGCCGCGACAGGAACGTCGCCTCGGTCGGATTGTCGCGCGAGCGGCCCGGCTCTGCGATCGTCACGGTCACGGCCGGCGCTGCCACCGCATCCGCCTTGTCGGCCCCCTTGTCGCCCGCCTTCGCCGCCGGCGCCTTGTCCAGCTCCTCGTACAGCGACTTCAGCATCCGCGCGGTTTCCTTGCCGCCGGGAACACACAGGTTGAGCCGCGCTTCGCTGCGGGTGGCGATCGCCTCCGAATAGTCGTGGCAATTGTAGCCGCACTGGCCGCAATCCTGCTGCGCCATCGCCGCCATCATCTTGCGGCGGACGGGACGCCCCTCTGCAAGCTTCATCCGGTCGGCGATCGGCATGGTCTGGTCGTGCCATGGCGCTTCGCCATCGTCGCCGTCGCCGGCTTGCATGACGGCGGCGCCCTGCTCCGCCGACAAGGGCGTAGCCACATCAGGCGACAGCAACCCGGCAAAGAATCCGTTCAGCCAGGAGCGCTGCGCGTCGGAGAACGGGGCGCTGGCGGGAATGATATCGAGTTTCGGCGGAGGGGTGATCTGGTTCATGCGGACACCTGTGCATCGGCAAGCTTGCGCAGCGTCTCGCCGTCATGGCGGCGCGCAAAGGAGAGGAAGGTTTCGTCGGGCGAGGCGCGATGAGCGATATAGGCCTTGAGCAGCGCTTCGACCGTCTTCGGCGCGTCCTCGGCCTTGAGGTCGTGATAGACCTCCTGCCCGACGTCGGCGTCGGGGCCGAACCCGCCGCCGGTGAAGAGGTGATAGCCCTCGACCGTGTCATCCTCGTTCACCGGCACCCGCGCTCCGATCAGGCCGATGTCGCTGATGTAGTGCTGCGCGCAGGAATGGTGACAGCCGGTGACGTGGATGTTGACCGGCTTGTCCATCTCGACGC
The DNA here is from genome assembly GCF_042257955.1 of Bradyrhizobium sp. B025. NCBI lineage: Bacteria > Pseudomonadati > Pseudomonadota > Alphaproteobacteria > Hyphomicrobiales > Nitrobacteraceae > Bradyrhizobium > Bradyrhizobium sp. B025. Next base: position 4,379,378 of record NZ_CP170150.1, read on the forward strand.
GCGGCTCGCACCAGTCGCCGATCTCGGCGGCGTGGCGTTTGGTGTTGGAGGCGGCGAATCGGCAGCCGGCATTGCCGGTGCAGGCGATCAGGCCGGCGCGGATATGCGAGGCCTCGACCGCGAGCCCGATCTGCTTGATCGCGGCAATCGCAAGCTCGACGTTCTCGTCGCGCACGCCCGGGATCAAGAGGTTCTGCCAGACCGTCAGGCGGATCTCCCCGTCGCCGAGGTCACGCGCGACCTTGGCAAGGCCCCGCATCTGATCACAGGTGAGCTTGCCGAGCGTCAGCGAAACGCCGATCCAGTTGAGGCCGTCCTGCTTCTGCTTGTGCACGCCGATATGAGCCATGCGGTCAGCCGCAGGCCGCGGCGCAAACGCCTCTTCCGGCACGCGCGTGAATGGCGTCTTCAGCCGTTCTTCGACGAGCTTCAGGAAGCCGTCATGGCCCATGGCGTCGAGCACATACTTCAGCCGCGCCTTGTTGCGATTGGTGCGGTCGCCGTGGTCGATGAACACGCGCACGATGGCATCGGCGACAGCGGTCGCCTGCTCCGGCTTGACGATGATGCCGGAATACTTCGCAAAATCCTTGTGGCCGGTGATGCCGCCGAGGCCGAGCCGGAACCAGACCCCGGGCTCGACGCCGAACCCGTCCTTCACCTCGAACGCCGTGAAGGCGATGTCGTTGGTCTCTTCCAGCACCGCGATCCTGCCGGCGCCGTCGAAGGCGACGTTGAACTTGCGCGGCAGGCCGTAGAGCGAGCGGTCGTTGAGGATGTGGTAGTGCCACTCGCGCGCAAACGGCCGCGTGTCGATGATTTCCTGCGGATCGATGCCGGCGGTCGGCGTCCCGGTCACGTTGCGGATGTTGTCGGCGCCGGAGCCGCGCGAGCACAGGCCGAGATCCTGGATGCCTTCGATCAGCCTCACGGCGTGCTTCGGCGGGATCTCGCGAAGCTGGAGGTTGGCGCGCGTCGTGACATGGCTGTACGGCCCGCAGAGATCCTCGGCGAGATCGGCAAGGCCCGACAACTGCCAGTGCTTCATGATGCCGTTCGGGATGCGCAGGCGGCACATGTAGGAGTCCTGCGTCGGCGCGACATAGAAGATGCCGTAGTAGCGCCAGCGGAAATTGTCCGCCGGGCTCGGCGGCGCATTGTCGAGCGCCTGCTGGCGCAGCCGCGGATAGGCGTCGAAAGGATGCTCGTCGCGCTTGAACTTCTCCTGGTCGGCGAGCTTCTTGCCCGAGGCGATGACCTTGTCCTGCGCCTTGATGTGCACGGCATCCGGACCGGTCGGCTCGACATTCGCCTTGCCGGAGCCGCCACCAAGACCGCGACCGACCCGGCTGATCTGCAGACCGGTCGTGAAGCCTTCGAGATAGCGCTTCTGCTCGTCGGTAAAGTCGACTGAGACTGTTTCGAGTTTCATGGTCAGTAACGAAGCTCCTGCGGCCACCGGGGTGGTATCGACGGAAAATTGCGCGACCCGCGAGGCACTCGGCTGGCTCAAGAGCCTGCTCTGCACCCAACGGTCCGATCAGCTTCGTTGCTGCGGGACTCGGCTCAGCAGGCGTCTGTGACAAGCTGGCCGCAGTGCAACATACAAGTTGCGTGCCAGCTTCATCGAAATGAGAATTGCTGCAATTTCAGGTCATTAGGAGTGCCCCCGGGAACTCCCGGGCGGGGAACTCTCACGAAATTCGAGCAGCCAGCCCAAAATTTAGACGAAGAGCCCAGGCGCCTAAAAACGATGCAGGCTCGAATCAGGCCTTCCAGCGGCCGACTTCGAAGGCCTCGAGATGCCCCCTGATATTGTAGGGATCGAAGACGGGGCCGGCGAACGCCCCGAACGCCGCGGGAGCCTCACTGGGCGCCGCTCGGCTGCCCAGGGCGGCATCATAAAGATCCGGCCTGAACACGGCCATCGCCGTCTTGACGCCATCCGGCGCCAGCGCCGTCTGTCCCCAGCGCACCATCTGGGCGTAGAGCCAGGCGGCCTGGACCGGATCCGGGCGCCCCGCCCCTTCGCGTCCGACCAGGAGGTAACGGCCGCTTTCGCGGAAGGTGCCGTCGGGCGAGATCTTCAGGCGTCCGGTGAGCGTGCGCTGGATCACCTCGGCATCGACGCCGATCCGCTCCGGCTGCGCCAGGATGCGCGCGGCCTCGATGCGGTTCTCCGGATGCTCGATGAACTCGGCGGCCTTCACCGCCGCGCGCACGAGGCTAGCGACCACGTCCGGATTCTTGTCTGCCCAGGTCTGGCGGACCGCCAGCACCTTCTCCGCCGCGTGGACGAGGATGTCCGAGACGAAATGCAGGATGTGGCCGATGCCGAGATCGACCGCGATCGAATTCCAGGGCGCGCCGACGCAGAACGCATCGACATGGCCGTTCGCGAGGCTGTCCACCATGTAGGGCGGCGGCAACACCACCAGCCGCACATCCTCGTCGGGATCAACGCCGGCCGCCGCCATCCAGAACCGCAATTGGTAATTGTGGGTCGAGAACGGAAAGGTCATGCCGAAGGTCAGCGGATCGGCACCTAGCTTGCGCCGCCTGGCGACCACCCGAGCCAGCGCTTTCGCCGTAACGAGCGGATCGAAGCGGTCGCCGTCGATCTCCTCCATCAGCGCGGCATGGAGCGTCGGCGACACCGTGATCGCGTTGCCGTTGATGCCGAGATTGAAGGGCGCGGCGATCGGCACCTTGACGTGGCCGAGCCCGAGCGAGGACGCGATCGCCACGGGCGCCAGCAGATGAGCGGCGTCGAACAGGCCGATATTGAGCTTGTCGCGGACGTTGGACCAGGAGACCTCGCGCACCAGCTCGACGTCGAGGCCTTCGGCGGCGGTAAAGCCCTTGTCGACGGCGACGATCAGGGCGGCGGCATCGACCAGCGGAATGAACCCGATGCGGAGCGGTCCGGTCATTTCAGCATCTCCGACGCGGTGATGATCGACTGGGCGATCTCGCCGATTTTCTTCTTCTCGCGCATCGCGGTGGAGCGCAGCAGCACATAGGCCTCGTCCTCGGTGAGGCCCTTCACCTTCATCAAGATGCCCTTGGCGCGCTCGATGATCTTGCGGTCCTCGAGCTGCGACTTGGTGCGCTCGAGTTCCTCCTGAAGCTTGGCGAAGGCGTTGAAGCGGGACACGCAGAGGTCGAGGATCGGCTTGATGCGCTCCTTCTTCAGCCCGTCGACGATGTAGGCGGATACTCCGGCCTCGACCGAGGCCTGGATCGAGGCTGAATCGCTCTGGTCGACGAACATCGCGATCGGCCGGCGCACGGCGCGGCTGACCTGGAACATCGCCTCCAGCACGTCGCGGCTGGGGTTTTCCAGATCGATCAGGATGATGTCGGGATCGACCGCATAAATACGGGCCAGCAGGCTCTGCATCTCGCGGATATGGGCGACCTGCGTGAATCCGGCCTCCCGCAACCCCTCCTCGAGGATCGCGGCCCGGATCGGGCTTTCGTCGACGATCACGATTTTGGGCGACTGTTCGGCGCTCATGGCTCACTCACGTCAGGTGATTCATCCATAGCACGCCGGAACGCCCTGCAAAGGGTTGTAATTGACCGCATTTAGGACTAGCTGCTGCCGATCAATCAGGCAGATCAAGAGATATGCAAGAGACGGCTGCGCCCAAGGTCAGCTTCGTGTCCCTCGGATACTCCTGAGACAACGAATGTAAACTTTCAAAGCCGCCCACTCCCGCCCGACGGCAGCTGCCATCTGGTGGGCTTACGCTCTTACGGAATCCTCGCGCCAGCGATCATTTTATCGAGGAGTGGCACGGCGGCCAACACCGCACCCTCGTTCTTGCCGGAGACCGCCAGCCGCACGACATAGGAGTTGCCGTCCTTGTCGACATCAACGTAATGCGCGATCACTTCGACCGGTTGGTCCTTCAGGGACGGATTGTCGTACCGGTTGATGATGACACCGGGGCTGGCCGAGGGAAGCGAGGTGATCTTGGCATTCTTGCCGGACGTCGCCGCCCAATCCTGATCGCTCGTTGCCACCCATTGAACCAGTTCGGTTCGATCCTTGTTGTAGCGGCCTTCGGCATAGATGATTGCTTCGGCGTTACCGAATCCCTTCCCCCTGGGCACGAACATTGAGGCGCCGTATTTGAGGCTTGCGGCCTCGTCCCTCGCCCACCCGTCGGGCGCCTTCACGCGCGGCCTGAATTCCGGACACAGGCCTTTTTGTCCGTCGCAAACACGTAAGATCTTGTCGACTTCAGCCCGCGCCGGAAACATCGCGCTCCAGGAAATAACAGCGAAAACCATGCTGAAGATGAAGCGGCGCATCGCAGTCTAGCTCCGTGGAAATACGCAAGAACAGAATAACAACGAAAACGTGCACGTTGGAGCAATCCATCTCGGCTCCTCCACTCACACGATCGGAACCGGTCCATAGGTTAGTTATTGAATTTCGCCATCGGTTCAATTACTTGGATCGCTAAATCCGGACAATTCAGATCTAGGCTCCAGGCGATACAATGGACAGAGCGCCCCGCATTTCATTCACGTCACTCGGTTGTCCCAAGGCATTGGTGGATTCCGAGCGCATCATCACGCGCCTGCGCGCCGAGGGCTACGAGCTCGCCCGCAAGCATGACGGGGCCGACATCGTCATCGTCAACACCTGCGGCTTCCTCGACAGCGCCAAGCAGGAATCGCTATCGGCGATCGGCGAGGCCATGGCCGAGAACGGCAAGGTGATCGTGACGGGTTGCATGGGCGCCGAGCCCGAGCAGATCGAGCAGGCCTATCCCGGCGTGCTCTCCATCACCGGCCCGCAGCAATATGAGAGCGTGCTGGACGCGGTCCACCGCGCGCTGCCGCCGGCGCACAATCCGCATCTCGACCTGGTGCCGCCGCAGGGCATCAAGCTGACGCCGCGGCACTACGCCTATTTGAAGATCTCCGAAGGCTGCAACAACCGCTGCACCTTCTGCATCATCCCGAAGCTGCGCGGCGATCTGGTCTCGCGCCCGGCCAATGACGTGCTGCGCGAGGCCGAGCGGCTGGTCGGCGCCGGCGTCAAGGAGCTGCTGGTGATCTCGCAGGACACCTCGGCCTATGGCGTCGACCTGAAATACGCCGAGAGCCCGTGGAAGGACCGCCAGGTCCGCGCCAAATTCCTCGACCTCGCGCGCGAGCTCGGCGAGCTCGGGGCCTGGGTCCGGCTGCAATATGTCTACCCCTACCCGCATGTCGACGAGGTCATCGCGCTGATGACGCAAGGTACGGTGCTGCCCTATCTCGACATCCCGTTCCAGCATGCGAGCCCCGAGGTGCTGAAGGCGATGAAGCGCCCGGCGGCGCAGGACAAGACGCTGGCGCGGATCAAGCGCTGGCGCGAGGAATGCCCTGATCTCGCCCTGCGCTCGACCTTCATCGTCGGCTTCCCCGGCGAGACCGACGCGGACTTTGCCTATCTGCTCGACTGGCTCGACGAAGCCGAGATCGACCGCCTCGGCTGCTTCAAATACGAGCCGGTTGCCGGTGCGACGTCGAATGCGATCGCCAATCCCGTGCCGGAAGAGGTCAAGCAGGAGCGCTTCAACGCGCTGATGGCGCGCCAGCAGAAGATCTCGGCGCGCAGGCTGAAGCGCAAGGTCGGCACGCGCCAGCAGATCATCATCGACGAGGTCGGCCCGACCGTTGCCCGGGGCCGGTCGAAGGCCGATGCGCCCGAGATCGACGGCGCGGTCTACCTGTCGAGCCGCCGCCCCTTGCGCGTCGGCGAGATCGTCACGGCAAAGATCGAGCGCGCCGACCAATACGACCTGCACGGCAGCGTCGCGGGGTTCTGAGAGCACTGACGACAGCGCCTTCCACTTCATCACCGTCATCCTGAGGAGCCTGCTCTGCGGCGCAATCGCGCCGTAGAGCGAGCCTCGAAGGACGACGGCCCGGCTGCATCCCGTCAGCTCATCCTTCGAGGCTCCGTTCGCGATGCGTTTGCGTCGCAAGCCTCGCACCTCCAGCGACGAGCGCTACGCGCTCGCGCGGGGATGACAGGTCCGCTATCGCCTTTGCCGCGCTCGCGATGACGTCATGTCGCTTCTCCCGACCCCTGCCGTCCGTCATGCGCGGAAAACACCTCCTTGGCTGCGAACAGCCCGTTCACCGCCGCCGGGAAGCCCGCATAGACGGCCATCTGCATGATGATCTCCACGATCTCGTCGCGAGACAGCCCGACGTTCAGACCCGCCTCGATATGCACTTTGAGCTGAGGCGCGGCATTTCCGAGCGCCGTCAGCGCGGCGATCGTCGCGATCTCTCGATCGCGCAGGCCGAGATCCGGGCGGCTGTAAATGTCGCCGAAGGGAAACTCGATCACGTATCGTGCGAAATCCGGAGCGATGTCGGCGAGTGAGGCGACGACCTTTTCGCCGGCTCTGCCGTCAATGCGCGACAGGGCCCGCTGGCCGCGATCGAAGCGGCTTTCGGCTTGTGTTTGGGCGTGCGTCATTTTCCTTCGTCCTCTGTTCGCCGCCGGCATAGCCGGCGATCTTGGTATCAAGGACGAGCAGGCATTCCTGGAGTTCGGCAATCTCCGTGCGAACCTGTTCCCGGTGGATTTCCAGCATCTGCCGCCGGGCTGGCCCGGTGGCTTCGCCTTCATCACGAAGCGCCGCATAACGCAACATGTCCCGGATCGGCATTCCCGTGGTCTTGAGCCGACCGAGGAATTCGATCCATGTGAGGATCGATGCGTCAAAGTCACGCTGGCCGGAACGATCCCGGTCTGCGTATGGCAGCAGCCCGATGCGCTCATAATAACGCAACGTGTGAGTCGACAAGCCGGTTCGTTTTGCGAGGTCGCCGATCTTCATGTGTGCCCGTTCTCGTACTGACGCACGTACAGATACCCCTTCGAGCGCACTCTAAGTCAAGGGGGATCGAAGGTGCCGTTCCCGCGAGGTCAAGATGGCACGACAGCAGAAGATTTCGTCGCGCCGGCTGGGCGGCAGCATCGCGGGATTCCGAGCTTCAGGATGCCGCCAGCCATTTCGGCACCCAGCGCTCCGGGCGCGGGGCGCGGACGAGATCGGCCTTCGCCTCTGATAGCAGCGCGGGCTCGCCGTCGATGGTCGGGCGCAGATCGTATTCGAAGTTCGGCATGACGCGGCCGTCGGCGTAGAGCCCGAAACTCATCGCGTACCACAACCCGAGCTCGGGCTGTGCGCGGCGCATCTCTTCGCGCAGGTCGCGTAGCAGGGATTCGATCGAAGAAGCTTCCTCGAACGGCTGCGGTCCACGCGTGAGGACGCGCGCCTGATACTGCGCGCCCGATATCGCGACCTCGAAGTTCGTCTTGTCCCAGGGCTTCTTCCCCTTCGGTAGATGCGCAGCCAACCGCCAGCCGAGCTCGGCCATCAGGCGGTGATTGGCCCAATAGTCCTCGCGATCCCGGCTCCATTTTTCCACGAAGCCGCGAAAGTCGGGAAGCTCCGACGATGCGTCGTCCGGCGTCATCGGCTCGCCAGCCGGCCGCCCGGCGAGCCACCGCGCAAGCTCGACCGTCTGACACTCGACCTCGTCATGCGGCAGCAGGTCGCTCCAGGCGTTACCGAATTGCTGAGACGTCAGTTTTGCGAGCAGACCGTCAAGGCTCGGCGCCAGCAGCTCGTAGTCGCCCTCCGACCCCAGACCGACGATCGGCGGATTGTCCCGGTCGAGACCGGCACCGTACCACCCGCCGACGGCCGAGCCGTCCGGAAGTCGCATGAACAACGAAAACCTGTCGCGCAGGGGACTACCGTCGACGATCGGCGCATGATCGGAGAACTGGCCTTGCAGGGAGAAGCGGCCGACGCTGCCCCACGGGCGCCCGTTCAGCCAATCGGCGAAATCGACAAGCAGGGATGGCGCTTCGATGCCCGGCGGAAATGCGCCGCGAATGCTGTCGAGGTCGATCGGGTAAGGCGTATCGGACAAGGCTGAATACTGTCTGGTTGGTCACGCCAGTGTTGGTCTCAACGGACCAGCGTCCGGTTCGAACCAATTCGCGTCCTTCGATCACAAACGCGCCAGAGGCTCAATGGTTTCTGCGCGGCTATCGATGAAATACAATCACGAGGTTGGTATCCGGGCCGGGCTGTGCGCGATTGGCACAGCATTGATCCTGCTTGCACTTCCCGCCGCTGCACAATCGCCATCACCCGCCCAGGCGCGGCAATAGTGTTTCGGCACCGACAAGGTCGGCGACGACCGGCGCCTCGCCGGCTGCTCGGCGGTGCTGCAAGCCAATCCCTCCAATCCGCTGGCGCTTGCCAACCGCGGTGAGATCTTCCGGCGCAAGGGCGACGCCGAGCGTGCGCTCGCCGATCTCAACCGCGCCATCGATCTCGATCCGAACGACGCCATCGCCTGGTACAATCGCGGCATTGCCTATGACGATCTCGGCGATCGCGACCACGCCATCGCCGACTATACGCGCGCGATCCGGCTCAAGCCAAATGACGCGCTCTACTACAACAACCGCGGCAATTCCTACATCAGCAAGAACGACTACGCCCATGCGCTCGCCGACTACGATCAGGCCATCAAGCTCGATCGGACATTCGCGCTCGCCTATTTCAATCGCGGCACGGCCTATCGCGAGCACGGCGAGGCCGATCGCGCGCTCGCCGATCTCGACACGGCGATCAGGCTCGATCCCAACTATGGCCCGGCCTACGGCAACCGTGCACGCATCCTCCGCGACAAGGGCGAGCGGGCCCGGGCGCTGGCCGATTTCGGCAAGTCGCTTCAGCTCATGCCGAACAACGACCGCGACGCCTATGCGCGCGCGAACATGTATTTCGACGACCACGATTACCCGCGGGCGCTGGAAGACTACGACCGCGCGATCAAGGCCAATGCGAGCTATGCCGGCGTGTTCAATGCCCGCTGCATGACGCGCGCGATCCTGGGGCAATTGCAGGAGGCGCTGGCCGATTGCGAGCAGTCGCTTCGGATGCGCCCGGGCGATCCCTACACGCTGGACAGCCGCGCCCTCACCTACCTCAAGCTCGGCAATCTCGACGCGGCGATTGCGGACTACGACACGGCGCTGAGCGCAAAGCCGGAGCTCGACAGCGCGCTCTACGGCCGCGGCCTTGCGAAACGCAGGACGGGTGACGCCGACGGCGCGGAGCGCGACATCGCCGCGGCCAGGGCGATCAATGCCGGCATCGCCGACGTGTTCGCCCGTTACGGCGTGCAGTAATTTCTCTGCGCAACCGTCGTGCCGCGTACGACCGCACGCCGGAATGTGACACTATAGTGCATTCACGCGGAGGTCACGGACTCGTCCTAACTCTGCCGCGCTTTCAACGCGAGCGAGGATTGATGATGAGCTGCCTCTCGGACATGCTGCGCACGCAGCGCTTCGACGATTACCGCTTCTACCACCAGAGCACCGTCAACCAGACGCTGCACCTCTTCAGCGCCGTGATCTTCCTCGCCTGCTATGCGCTGCTGTTCAAAGATCCGGCGCTCGCGGGACTCGTCGGCTGGCTCGCGATGCTGACACGGCAGACCGGGCATTTCTTCTTCGAGCCGAGCGGCTATGACGCAGTCAACGACGTCAGCAACGCGTACAAGGAAGCGGTCAAGGTCGGTTAGAGCTATGCGGGATTTTGGGTGACGAGGCGATCAGGCGGCGTGGTTTTCCGGCACTTGGATGACCTCGATGCCGTTTTCGAATCTGACACCTGCGATGACCTTCGGCAACTGATTTGTGCCTTTCAGCCGCCGCCAGGTCTTTGATGCGGCGCAGAGCAGCTTGAACACCATCAACTTGGCAGTCGTTGACGATAACGAACCTTTCGTGCGCACCGTTCTGTGCCGGACCGTCGCGAACACGCTTTCGATGGGATTCGCCGTCCGCAAGTGGTCCCAATGCTCGGCGGGGAATTCGTAGAACGCAAGCATTGCGTCGCGATCTTTCGTCAGGCACTCGACCGCCTTGTCGTACTTCGCTCCGTATTTCTCGGCAAAGACATCGATCGCCACTTCGGCCGAAGCTCGGTTGGACGCCAAATAGACCTCGCGCAGATCCTTCTTCATGCTGGCCTGTACCGACACTGCGACTTTGTTCAAGATATTCGCGGTTTTGTGCACCCAGCACCGCTGATGTCGCGTGGCGGGAAAGACCTCGTCGAGCGCCTTCCAGAAGCCGAGCGCGCCGTCACCGACGGCGATTTCCGGGGCGATCTTCAGCCCACGGGTTTTCGCCTCGACGAGCAGTTCGTGCCAGCTCTGCGTGCTCTCGCGCACGCCGACCTGGAAGCCGATGAGTTCCTTCTTGCCTTCCGGCGTCGCGCCGATCAGCACCAGCATGCATTCGCTGTGGTCTTCCATGCGAGCCTGCAGGAAGACGCCGTCCGCCCACACGTATACGTACCGGCGCGCCGACAGATCGCGCTTCTGCCAACGCTCGTACTCGAGCTGCCACTCCGTCGTCAGTCTGGAAACCACCCCCGGAGAAAGATTCGGCGCATCCTTGCCCAGGAGCGCCGCCAGCGCCTCCTGGAAGTCGCCCGTCGAGATGCCTCGCAGGTACAGAACCGGCAAAAGTGCATCCAAGCTCTTCGTGCGCCGTGCCCACAACGGCAGGATCGCCGAGGTGAAGCGGATCCGCTCGCCATCGCTGGTCACCGCGCGATCGCGAATCTTTACCCGGGCGACTTCGACGGCGCCGATCCCCGTCTGGATCGTCCGCACTGGACCATGGCCGTGCCGCACGAGGCGGTCGCGGCCATCGGGAAGCTTCAAGCCCTTCATCGCGGCGAGAAACGCCTCGGCTTCCATCTCGACAGCCTGCGCAAGCAGCTGCCGAGCACCAGATCGCAAAATATTCGTCAGTGGATCGTCGATCTCATCGGGCTGACGCAGTGGGACAATGTTGCTATGCTCGTTCATGGCGTATCGCTCTCCTTGAGGTTCTGGCAGGCTCGACACCCGCCTCGATACGCCGCCTATCTCATTCCGTCATCACCCAGTTTCCCGCATAGCTCGGTCGGTTACAACCAGACCCGCAAGATCATCCTGCTCCTGGTCTGGGGCAGCGCGCCGCTCGCGCTGTACGTGTTCCCCACTCTGTTCGGACTGTTCGATCCACCCGCCACGCGTCTCGACTTCATCCGCCATGTCGGCGCGCTCTGGCTCGCGATCGGCGTCGGTGGCGGACTTGCGCGCATGATCCAGCTCTTCGTCGCGCGCGATGTCACAACCGGACTGGTATGGGTGTTCAAGGTGCTGACCGATCCCTTCCACAACATCGCACTGTACTGGACATCCCCGCTCAAGCTGATGCGCGGCGAGCTCATCGACAGCGCGATTGCGGCTGCGGATTGGGGGGCGGAGGACGCCGAAGAAGCTGCGCATCCGACCTGACCGATGCACGCTCGGCGGGCATCTCGCGAAACGCCCGCTTGACAAGTCCTGCCCTTCGGCTGTAGGGACGCGGCCCATGATCAATTCTCGGACCAACCGCCGCGCAGCTTTCCGTCGTCGCACCCGCGACGATGATGGGTTGCGCCATGTCCGACGACGCCGCTGAAGCACTGAATTCAGCCAGTTTTCGAGAAGGCCGCACCCGCAAAGTGCGGCCTTCTTGCTTTTTGCGTCCATTTTCCACCCGCCCCTCCAGAGGAGTTCGACATGATCACCGCCACCCATCCGTATGATGCGCTGATGGACATCACCGCACGGCCCAAGGCCGTGTTCGTCCGCGGCGCCGGCTCCTACCTCTGGGACGACAGCCGCAAGCGCTATCTTGATTTCGTGCAGGGCTGGGCCGTGAACTGCCTCGGCCACTCGCCATCGGCGATCGCCGACGCGCTTGCCGCGCAGGCCAAGCGGCTGCTGACGCCAAGCCCGGCCTTCTACAACGAGCCGAGCCTCAAGCTCGCGCAGGCGCTGGTCGCAAACAGTGCCTTCGACCAGGTGTTCTTCGCCAACTCCGGCGCGGAGGCCAATGAGGGCGCGATCAAGCTCGCGCGCAAACACGGCAGCCTGCACAAGGGCGGCGCATTCGAGATCATTAGCTTCGAGGGCGGCTTCCACGGCCGGACACTGGCGACGATGTCGGCCTCGGGCAAGAAGGCGTTCGAGCCCTTGTTCGAGCCGAAGGTCGCCGGCTTCAAGAAGGCGAAGCTCAACGACATCGCCTCGGTCGAGAAGCTGATCAACGACAACACCGTCGCGGTCATGCTCGAGCCGATCCAGGGCGAGTCCGGCGTATGGCCTGCGACCGATCAGTTCCTGCAGGAGCTGCGCGCGCTGACAAAGGCGCACGGCCTGCTGCTCATTCTTGACGAGATCCAGACCGGCATGGGCCGGACCGGAAAGCTCTTTCACTACGAGCACGCCGGGATTTCGCCCGACATCATGACGCTCGGCAAGGGCATCGGCGGCGGCGTGCCGCTCGCCGCCCTGCTTGCGACCGAACGGGCGGCCTGCTTCGAGCACGGCGACCAGGGCGGCACCTTCAACGGCAACCCGATCATGTGCGCGGCGGGCCTTGCGGTGCTGGACGAGGTCGGCAAGCCGGACTTCCTGAAGTCGGTCACCGAGACCGGCCTGTTGCTCGAAAGCGAGTTGCAGAAGGTCTCGGCCCGGCATGGCCTCGGCGGCGTGCGCGGCCGCGGCCTGCTGCTCGCGCTCGACCTCAAGCTGCCGATCGCGCCCGGCATCGTCGCGCAGGCGTTCGAAGCCGGCGTGCTGCTGAATGCACCGCAGGTCGACACGCTGCGCTTCATGCCGGCGCTGAACGTGACGCGGGCGGAGATCGCCGAGATGATCGATTGCCTCGACGCGATCTTGACCAAGGCCGGCGCGGCGAGGCGCGTGGCGTAGCGGCGCATACACAAGCTCGTCATTCCGGGGCGATGCGAAGCATCGAACTACGGTGCGCAATTGCGCGCCTGAGAATCTCGAGATTCCGGGTTCGGCTCTTCGAGCCGCCCCGGAACGACGGTTAGCTACGGCTTCAAAATCGACGCGCCCGTGGTCTTGCGGCTTTCGAGATCGATATGCGCCTTGGCGGCATCCTTCAGCGCGTAGGCGTGGTTGATCGGCACGTGCAGCTTGCCGTTGATGACGGCGGAAAACAGCGTGTCGGCGCCTTCCAGCAATTCCTTGCGCGTGCCGACGTAATCGTTGAGCTTCGGCCGGGTCGCGAACAGCGAGCCGTGGTTGTTGAGCTCGGCGATCGAGAACGGCGGCACCGGACCCGAGGCATTGCCGAACGAGACGAACATGCCGCGCGGCTTCAGGCAGGACAGCGAGCCCGGGAAGGTCGCCTTGCCGACGCCGTCATAGACGACATCGCAGCCCTCGTTGCGGCTGATTTGTTTGACGCGCGCGACGAAGTCCTCCTCGTTGTAGAGGATGACGTGGTCGCAGCCATTGGCTTCCGCAAGCTCGGCCTTCTCGCGCGAGCCGACCGTGCCGATGACGTGGGCGCCGAGCGCCCTCGCCCATTGGCAGGCGAGCAGGCCGATGCCGCCGGCGGCGGCGTGGATCAGCACGCGATGGTGCGGCTCGACCTTGAAGGTCTTGTGCAGAAGATACCAGACCGTGAGCCCCTTGAGCATCAGCACGGCGCCCTGCTCGTGGGTGATGTGGTCGGGCAGCTTGACCAGCTTCTCCCACGGGATATTGCGCTCGCCGGTATAGGCGCCGAGATTGTGGTAGTAGGCGACGCGGTCGCCGGGATGGAAATTCGTGACGCCCGGCCCGACCGCGATGACCTCGCCCGAGGCCTCGTTGCCGGCGATGAAAGGCAGCTCCGGCGCCTTGTAGAGGCCGGTGCGATAATAGACGTCGATGAAGTTCAGCCCCACCGCATGCTGGCGGATGCGCACCTCGCCGGGGCCGGGCGCCGGCACGTCGACGCTCTCATAGACCAGGGCTTCGGGGCCTCCGACCTTGTGCACACGGACGGCTTTGGTCATTGACTGACCTCCTCTCGGTCGTCGTGGCGGCAAGCCAAAGACATCACGACCACCTTGTCAACTCGACTTGCAATGGAACGGACCAAACGCGACTATTTGCCGGCTTTCCTGCGGTTGCGCTTGGCCAGCACGTTGAAGAACTCCACCGCGGCCGAGAACGCAATTGCGAAATAGATGTAGCCGCGCGGGATGTGGAATTGGAATCCATCCGCAACCAGCGCGACGCCGATCAGCACCAGGAAGGCCAGCGCCAGCATCTTCGTGGTCGGATGCTCCGCGACGAATCGCGACACCGGCCCCGACGAAAGGTACATGATCAGGCAGGCGATCACGACGGCCGCGATCATGATCTCGATGTCCTGCGCCATGCCGATCGCGGTGATGATCGAGTCCAGCGAGAACACGATGTCGATGACGATGATCTGGACGATCACCCAGAAGAAGGCGTTGCGGCCGGAAGCCCTGTCGTCCTCCCCCTCATCGGCTTCGACCTCGGCGTGAATCTCGTGCGTCGCCTTCGCGATCAGGAACAGGCCGCCGCCGATCAGGATGAGGTCGCGCCAGGAGAAATCGTAACCCGCAAACGAGAACACCGGCGCGGTCAGGCCGATCAGCCAGACCAGAACGCTGAGCAGGATGATGCGGAACACCAGCGCCAGCGCGAGCCCGATCTGGCGGGCGCGGTGCGCCTGCTTCTCCGGGATGCGCGAGACGATCACCGACAGGAAGATCACGTTGTCGATGCCGAGCACGATCTCGAGCGACGTCAAGGTGAGCAGCGCGGCCCAGGCTTCGGGGCTGGTGACCAGGTGCATCATACGAAGGATCTGGCGAAGCGGATTAATGCGTCGCTGAAGCTGATCCAGAGCGCGATGGCGCACAGCGCGAGCGTCACGCCGGGACCGACGCGAAAGTCCATGTCCAGCGTGTAAAGGGAGAGCACCGCCCAGATCCCGATCAGCGACATCGTCAGCCAGCGCAGCCGCACGACGCGGACCGGATGCAGCACGTGGAACGGCACGAAGGTCAGCACCACGAGGGCCGCGACCAGCAGCGTCGACCACAGCGGCGGCCAGTGCAGCAGGAACAGATAGAACGCAGCCGCGTTCCACAGCGCCGGGAAGCCGCGGAAATGATTGTCATCGGCCTTCATGCGCAGATCGGCGAAATATAGTGCGCTGGTGACGATGATGGCGACGCCGAGCAAGGGAGCCGCGACCGGCAGCAGCAGGCCGCTCGCCACGATCGCGTAGGCCGGCACGAACACATAGGTGACGAAGTCGACCACGAGATCGAGCACGTCGCCCGACCAGTTCGGCTGCACGTTCTTGACGTCAAGCCGGCGCGCGATCGGACCGTCGATCGCGTCGATGATCAGCGCGACGCCCAGCCATTGAAACATCGCCGCCCAGTGCTCGCGCACGGCCTCCAGCATCGCCAGCAGCGCAATGGCCGCGCCGAAGGCGGTGAAGACGTGCACCGAGAAGGCCGCGGCGCGGATCGCCGGTCTCGGCTTCAGGGAATCCTGCTGGGTATCCATGGCTTCTGCTATCAGAACGAGACCGGTTTGCACATAAGCCATTGCGGCGCTCGGTCGCACAATTCGCCACAAAATCACGGAAAAATAGGTGGGCTTGAATTTGCCGCCGGGCGTGTCAAATGTCGTTCCATGACAGACGTATCGACACTCTTTGACGCAGCCGTGATCGGCGGCGGACCGGCGGGACTTAGCGCGGCCATCGCGCTGGCGCAGGCGGGTGCACGGACCGCGCTGGTGGCGCGCCGCCTGCCCTATGCCGACAACCGCACCACGGCGCTGCTAGGCGCCTCCGTCGAGCTGCTGGAGAGCCTCGACGTCTGGCCGCGCTGCAAGGACAAGGCGGCCGCGCTCGAAATCATGCGCCTCGTCGACGACACCGGCCGGCTGTTCCGGGCGCCGGAGGTCCGCTTCTCCTGTCACGAGATCGGGCTCGACGCCTTCGGCTACAACATCGACAACCGCTCGCTGATGCTGGCGCTGGAAGAGCGCGCGGCCGAGCTGCCCGGGATCGTCCGGTTCGACGACGAGGCCGAAAGCGTCGTCATTGAAGCCGACGATGTCGCGATCCGCACGGCCTCCGCGCAATTCCTCGCAGCCCGCCTCGTGGTCGGCGCCGACGGCCGGCAATCGCTGTGCCGGGAGGCTGCCGGCATCGCGGTGACGCGGCGCGACCTGACGCAGACCGCGCTCACCTTCAACGTCGGCCATGCGCGGCCGCATCGCAATGTCTCGACCGAGTTCCACACGCCCCACGGTCCCTGCGTGTTCGTGCCCCTGCCCGGCAACCGCTCCAGCATCGTCTGGGTCGCGGCTCCTGCGGAAGCGGAACGGCTCCGCGGTTTAAGCGACGACGAGCTGTCCGCCGCGATCGAGAAGCAGTCGCATTCCATCCTGGGACGCATGACGGTCGAGCCCGGCCGCAACCTGTTTCCGCTGGCGATCGAACGTCCGAAATCCTTCGGCCGCGACCGCATCGCGCTGGTCGGCGAAGCCGCCCATGTGGTTCCCCCGATCGGCGCCCAGGGCCTCAACCTTGGCCTGCGCGATGCCGCCGACATTGCCAGACTTGCGGGCGATGCCATCGCCTCGGGCGAGGATCCCGGCGCGCCCGACGTGCTCGAGCGCTACGACCGCGCCCGGCGGCCCGACATCCTGAGCCGGACCTTTGCGATCGACATCGCCAACCGCTCCTTGCTCAACGATTTCCTGCCGCTCCAGCCGGTCCGCGCCGTCGGCATGCACCTGCTCGGCGCCATCGGCCCGCTCCGGCGCTTCGCCATGCGGGAGGGGCTGACGCCGACCTGGCGGCGGTAAGCTCGCTCACGGAAACGCCAGCCGGCCGGTCTGGATCGCCCACATCACGCTGGTCAGCGTGACCACGGACGCAAACGTCCCGAGCAGCACGGCGACGGAGGCGGATTCGATCCAGGCGTCATTTTGCCGGGCGATCACGAACACGTTGAGCGCCGGCGGCAGCGAGGCCATCAGCACGGCGGTCGCGGCCCAAGGCTGCGCGAACGGGCCGAACGCCAGCATCAGGCCGAACGCTGCGAGCGGATGGATCAGCAGCTTCACTGCGACCACGCCCGGCACCTCCCACGGCACCCGGTCGAACGGGCGGAGCGCCACGGTCACGCCGAGCACGAACAGCGCGGTCGGGGCTGCAGCGTTCTGGAGGAATGTGATGGTGCGGTCGAGCGCGACCGGCAGCTCGATATGCAGCGCTGCCACCGCCGCGCCAAAACAGGCCGACATGATCAGCGGGTTGAGCACGATCTGCTTCAGCACCACGCCGAACGCATGGACGATCGAGGGATGATCGCGGTCGGACAGCTCGATCAGGAGCGGCACGATCGTGAACAGGAAGATGCTGTCGCAGCAAAAGATCAGCGCGGTCGGCGCCGAAGCCTTCGCCCCGAGCACGGCGAGCGCCAGCCCCGGCCCCATATAGCCGATATTGCCGTAGCCGCCGGAGAGCCCTGCGAGCGTCGCCTCGCGCAGGGTCAGGCGGCCGAGAACCTTGCCGACGACGAGCGCCAGCGTGAACGCCGTAACCGTCGACAGCGTGGTTGCGACCAGGAACGGCGGGTTGTTCAGCTCCGCAAACGGCGTCTTCGACATGATCGCGAACAGCAGCGCCGGCAGCGACACGTAGAGCAGGAAGAAGTTCATCCAGGCCAGGCCCGATTCCGGCAGGGATTTGATCTTGCCGCAGGCAAATCCGACGAAGATCAAGCCGAAATACGGTAGCGCCAGATTGAGGATATCGACCATTTCTCAAGTTTCTTCTGAAGACTTGGGAGCTATCTGCCCCTTAAGCGGACGTTAATTCGAAGTTAGGCCACTAGCATCGGCCACAATCCTGGTCTATCGACGGGGAATGATAAAAGCGCGGACCGCGAAATTTCAGATCGGACAGGTCGTTCGCCACCGGATCTTCTCGTTCCGGGGCGTGATCTTCGACATCGATCCGGAATTCAACAACACCGAGGAGTGGTGGCTGTCGATCCCGGAGGAGGTGCGGCCCCACAAGGACCAGCCGTTCTACCATCTGCTCGCGGAGAACGCGGAATCCGAATACGTCGCCTACGTGTCCGAGCAGAACCTGTTGCCCGACGAATCCGGCGAGCCGATCCGCCATTCGCAGGTCGCCGAGATCTTCATCAAGGACAAGGGCGGCGGCTACCGCCCGCGCAATCCGTCGCTGAACTGAGTTAAGCCGCCGGCAAGCGGCCAATAAAAAAGGCGCTCGGAGTGAGCGCCTTTTTCATGTCAGGGATCTGGTCCCGATTATTTCTGGCCGGCCGGAGCCGCGCCGGGCGCAGCACCGCTCTGCTCGAGCTTCTTGCGCTGCTCGTCCGCCTTCTTCTGAAGCTCTTCCTGAAGCTTCTTCTGGGTTTCCTCGAACACCTTCGGATCGGTCGGCGGACCGTCATAGGCCTTCTGGAATTCGCCGGCGAGCGGCAGCGGCAGCGTCAGCGGCGCGCCGTTGGCGTTGATCGCCTGGACAACGAGATTCTGGCCCTTCTTCATGTTGGCGATGAGCTCGGGCGTCGCTTCGTAGTCCGACATGCAGCCGTTCTGGAAGCAGATCACGTACGGGCTCTGCAACGGCGCATTGCTGTCCACGATGATGCGGGTGCCGTGCACAAGCTGCATGCCGAGCGGCAGCGTCACGCGCAGGATCTTCTTCGGCTCGCCTTCCGGCTCGATGATGACGGCGGCGATGACCGGCTGGCCCGACTCGATGCGGCCGTCCTTGCCGGTGAAGCAGACCTGCTTGGCGTTGGCGTCCTGGCCCTTGAGGCAGAACTTGGTCCAGGGGGCGTAGATCAGCTGGATCTGCTGGTCTGCCGGCTGGGCTGCGCCCTGCTGCGCCGGCGCGCCCGCGGCGGGAGGAGCCTGCTGGGCGGGCGCCTGAGCGGCCGGTGCCGGAGCCTTGGGGGCTGCCTTGGGAGCGGCTTTCGGGGCCGGAGCTGCCTTGGGCGCGGCGGGCGCACCAGGGGCCGGCGCCGGGGTCTGGGCCTCGGCGGCAAATGGAACGGCCAATGCCGTCGCCGTCAACAAGGCGAGAAGTCGCCCGCGCGGCCGGACGGACGCGGCCAAGTAACGGAAATTCATTGCAGAAAACCCTTTCTGAACGGGAAGTGCCCGAACCGCTCCGAAGCGCCGAACCAAGCCGCCTTGGGCGCGGCTCTCTCCCCGTCAAATGAGGCGGATAAGTGACGGGCTCGGCGCTCTTGCGCGATTGCCCGCCTTCTTAACGTGGCCGACGAAAAGATCAATGCCGACAAGCGTCTTTGGTCACTCTGGCGCCAGCGCCCCGCCAAATTCCCTGTGATAGGATTCAGGTCCGCCGGTCCTCGAATCAACGTGTGCCGATGTTCATGTTCCAACGCCTTCTCGAGGGCCCCGGCATCCGCCATTGCATCATCCTCGCCTCGGCCCTCGTTATGGCCCTCGCCGCCGGGTTGCCGGCCAGCGCACGGGCCGAAGAGGCCCATGCCATCGCCATGCACGGCAAGCCGGCGCTGCCTGCCGATTTCACCCACATGCCCTATGCGAACCCGGATGCCCCCAAGGGCGGCCGGCTGACCTGGGGCCTCCTCGGCACCTTCGACAGCCTCAATCCCTTCATCGTGAGGGGATTGGCCGTGCAGCAGATGCGGAGCTACGTCATCGAGAGCCTGCTGGCGCGCGGTCAGGACGAACCGTTTACGCTCTACGGCCTGCTCGCCAAATCTGTCGAGACAGACGACGCGCGAAGCTATGTCACCTTCCGCCTCGATCCCCGCGCCCGCTTCTCTGACGGCAAGCAGGTCACCGCCGAGGACGTGTTGTTGTCCTGGCAGCTGCTGCGCGACCACGGCCGTCCGAACCTGCGGCAATACTATGCCAAGGCCACCAGAGCCGAGGCGACCGATCCCCTCACCGTCCGCTTTGATCTGACCGGTGCCAACGACCGGGAGCTCCCGCTGATCCTCGGCCTGATGCCGATCCTGCCGAAGCACGCGGTCGATGTCGCGACCTTCGAGGAGACGACGCTGGCCGGGCCAGTCGGCTCCGGCCCGTACCGGGTCACGGCGGTCAGGCCCGGCGCCAGCGTGACCTTGACGCGCAATCCCGACTATTGGGGCCGCGACCTCGCCATCAATCGCGGCCTCTACAATTTCGACGAGATCAGGCTCGACTTTTTCCGCGAGGCCAACGGCCAGTTCGAGGCCTTCAAGCGCGGCCTCTACGATTTCCGCGTCGAGAACGAGCCGCTGCGCTGGCACGACGGCTATGATTTTCCGGCCGTCAAAAGCGGCGAGGTGATCCGCGACACCGTCAAGCCCGGCGTGCCGCAGCCCTCGGAATTCCTGGTCTTCAACACCCGCCGTCCGATGTTCGCCGACATCCGCGTGCGAAAGGCGCTGACGCTGCTGTTCGATTTCGAGCTGGTCAACCGCAACTACTTCTTCTCGCTCTATTCGCGCGTCGCCGGCTATTTCGCCGGCTCGGACCTGTCGGCCTATGGCAGGCCTGCGGACGCGCGCGAGCGCGAGCTGCTCAAGCCGTTCGCCGCACAGATTCCGCCCGATGTCATGGACGGCAGCTACCGCCTGCCGGTGACCGACGGCTCCGGCCGCGACCGGGCCACGCTGCGCGCCGCGCTGAAACTGTTGTCGGAGGCCGGCTACGATCTCGACGGCACCGTGCTGCGCAACCGGACGACCAAGGCGCCCTTCACGTTCGAGATCCTGGTCACGACCCGCGACCAGGAGCGCATCGCGCTCGCCTTCCAGCGCGACCTCAGGCGCGCCGGCATCGAGCCGAGCGTACGGTCGGTCGATCCCGTGCAATTCGACCAGCGCCGGCTCGCTTACGAGTTCGACATGATCCAGAACCGCTGGGACCAGTCGCTGTCGCCCGGCAACGAGCAGTATTTCTATTGGGGCAGCGCTGCCGCCGACAATCCAGGCACCCGCAACTACATGGGCGCCAGGGATCCGGCGGTCGACGCCATGATCGCCGCCCTGCTGGAGGCCCGTGAACATACGGCCTTCGTCTCGGCGGTGCGCGCGCTGGACCGCGCCCTGATCGCGGGCTTCTACACAATCCCCCTGTTTAACGTATCCGAGCAATGGATCGCGCGCTGGAATCGGATAGAACGGCCAAAGGCCACTGCGCTGTCCGGCTACCTGCCGGAGACCTGGTGGTCGAAGGGTGAGCCTTAGGGCCAGTCAAGCGAAGTGACGCCGTGAACCAGCAAGCCGTATCGCCGACGCTCGACACGCTGTTCCAGCGCACGCTGATGCGGCAGCCGCACGCGACCGCCCTGCTCGACCCCCTCAACAAGGCGCGCGTGACCGGGCACCAGCCGCGGCGGCTGAGCTATGCCGAGGCCGATACCGCCATCGAGGCGCTGTCGGCCTATTTCGTCGAATCGGGCCTGCCGTCCAATTCCGTCATCGCAATCCAGCTGCCGAACACGGTCGAGTTCGTGCTGACGGTGCTCGCCGCCCATCGCGCCGGTCTCGTCGTCGCCGTGCTGCCGCTGCTCTGGCGCCACGCGGAACTGACCGCTGCGCTCAACCGCACCGCCGCGCGCGCCATCGTCACCATGAGCAGGGTCGACGGCGTCAGCTATTCCGACCTCGCGATGCACGCTGCGGCCGAGGCGTTCTCGATCCGCCATGTCTGCGGCTTCGGCACCGACCTGCCCGAAGGCATGGCCTCGCTCGACGAGGTCCTGGCCCGCCCGCCCGGCACCACGCGCGCCGTGATCCAGGACGGCCGCAAGGCGGCGATGATCTCCTTCGACGTCACGGCGGAAGGCTTTCGCCCGGTGCCGCGGCCGCATTTCAGCCTGATCGCCGGGGGCCTTGCGATGTCGCTGGAGGCCGACATCAAGCAGGGCGCAACCGTGATGGCGGCGTTCACGCCGATGTCGTTCGCCGGCCTCGCCTCCTCGCTCGCGGTGTGGCTGCTCTCGGGCGGCGCGCTGGCGCTGCATCATCCGTTCGAGAACGACGTGCTGGAGCAGCAGATCAACGAGCATGAATGCGAGGTGCTGATCGCGCCCGCGCAGCTCGCGCTGCGGCTCGGCGATTCCGACCTGGCGGCGCGGATGCCTACCTTACGCAACGTTATCGGCCTGTGGCGCGCGCCCGAACAGGTGGCGGCAAGCGATGCCTGGATCGCGCCGCATGCGCCGCTGACCGACGTCTATCTGTTCGGCGAGGCCGGATTGTTCGGCGTCCGCCGCGGCGAGGACGGCATGCCTGTTGCGGTGATGCCGGGGCCGCACGGCGCCCCGCGCGAACAGTCCGGCTCCTCCATCGCCGGCGAGATCCTGCTGACGCCGAAGGGCACGCTCGGCCTGCGCGGGGCGATGGTGCCGATCGCGGCCTATGCCCCGCCGCAGCCGGTCGGCGAGACGCTGATCGCGCAGCCGCCGCGCGACTATGTCGACACCGGCTATGCGGCGCGGCTCGACCGTCCGAGCGGTGCGATCTGCATCACCGCGCCGCCCTCGGGCATCATGGCCGTCGGCGGCTACCGCTTCCTCTCCAACGACCTCCAGGAATGGGCGCGCCGGCTCGGCCAGGGCGCCCTGCTCACCGCGCTGCCCGACCGCCTCTCCGGTCACCGGCTGGCGGGGCGGGCCCAGGACAACGCCCGCGCCCGCGAGGCGCTCAACGAGCTTGGGCTTAACCCCCTGATGGTTGAGGCTTTTCGCGACCGCTCCGGGGCGGCCTAGGCGCACTTTCGACCCATTCGTTGACGCTGCATTAAGGCGGCCAAACTAGATTGCGCAGCATCTGTCGCGTGATCAGAGTTTGCGATGTCCCAGGCGGGCCCGATCCTTTTTGTGTCCAATGCCGAGCGCCCCGCCTTCGTTGCGGCGCTGGACGAGGCCCGTCTCTTCCCCGTGGTCGACACCGACTGGGCCAGCGCGGTGCGCGCGGTCGAGCAGGTGCAGCCGGCCGCGGTTCTCGCCGCAATGAACAGCGGATATGAGCCGTATCTGGCGCTGCTCGCCAAGAAGATCGCCGACCAATCGCTTTACCTGCCCTTCGTGGCCCTGGACGCGGCGGGCACGCTGCCTCACAACGCCCTGCCCTTCTCCTCGCGCGGCAATCCCGACCGCCTGAGCGCGCGGCTGCGCGCCGCTCTGCGCGTGCGCACCCTTCATGCCACCGTGCTGCGCCGGCTGCCGGAGGCGAAGGTCGCGCTGCCGGAGAGCGACCCGTCGCGCGATGCCACCGTGCTCCTGATCGGCCGCGGCGCGGCCTATCCCGCACTCTCCGTCGCGCTCGGTGAGCGCGTCGGTGTCATCGGCGCGCTCTCGATCGAGGCCGCAGCCAAGCATCTCAACACTCGCGATATCGATGGCGTCGTGCTCGCGGAAGGTTTTACCGCGCGCGTCATCGACGCCTTCCTCACGGTGCTCGCCGAAGACACCCGCTTCCGCAGCCTGCCCGTGGTTGTCACCGCACACCAGCTCGTGCAGACCTACGACCTGCCTAATCTCGAGCTTATTCCGGGCGAGCCGGCGAAGGTCGCCGCCAACGCGCTGCCGCTGATCCGCCAGCACGCGATGGAAGCGCAACTGAGCCGCACGCTGCGCTCGATCGACGCCGGCGGCTGGCTCGATCCGCGCAGCGGCCTGCTTACGACGGAAGCCTTTGCCCGCGACTTCTCCAGGGCGGTCGAGCAGACGCTCGCCCGCGGCGGCGGCCTGTCGGTGGCGCGCTTCGCCTTCGATCCTTCAAATCCCCGCGCGCAACTGGATGCTGCGCGCATCCTGAGCCGCCTGATGCGGCAGATGGATTTCGGCGCGGCGCAGAAGGACGGCTCGGTCATCGTCGTGTTCGCCGAGACCGACTTCCGCACCGCCCACATGATCGCCCGCCGTCTCTCCGCGGTGATGCGGCACACCTCCAACGGCAAGCACGAGATGCGCAGCGATCCCGTGGTCAGCGTGGACTCGCTGTCGTCGTCGGATACGGCCAGGTCGTTGCTGGCGCGGCTGTCCGCCGACGCCTCGCGCGCGGCGTCGTAGTTGTTCGCCAGCGTTCAATAATCCAATACGCGTCTTGATGTCCGCCGTCGGGCCTCGGACGCTCACGTCATCATGAGCTTGATCTGGCCGTCCTCAACGGCTCCCATCGCGAGAGCGTCGCGAGCCATCTTTTCGACGGCCGGCCAATTCGCGAGAAGGTATTTTTGCGCCTGCGCCTTGGTTGGGAGCGTTGTCTGCAGAACACAGGTCTGCCGCGCGTTCCCGTTCGCGATCTGAAAGGACACGGCTTGGGGCCCTTCTTTGAGCTCTTGCTCGGTGGGCTTGGGAAACTTGCGCATGCGGCTCCTTCTCGGGGCTCAGCGAACGGGTGCGGTGACCCCGGACGCTTGATCGGCGCGGGCCATCCCGGCCGCGATCTTCCTGGCTTTCGCTGGGCGATTCGACTCGCGGCTGGGCTGCGTGTTGCGGACTGCCTCAGTCAGCATCTCGCGAAGCTCAGCCTTCGTCTTGGGTGGTTGCCGTGGACTCGACTTCTGCCAATTGGTCATACCCCTATATGGGGATGCTCGCGCTAAATGCCACTCTTCGCGTTCGCGTTGGCCGATAGAGCGGGAGTTGCCAGGAGAAAACCGACAGAATCGTGCAGGAGTTCGTAGGCGCGGTCGACGATATCGTCGAGGGATATGGTCTTGGCGAACATGCGCTGCGCCTCAGCCAGCAACTGCTCGCGGGTCGGCATGCTGGACAGGCGCAAGTCGGCACGGTGCTGCAACAGACTGAGCGCGTCCCGGACCGACAATTCGGTCTCGTGGATCGACGTTCTGATCGCGAGCGCGATGTGTTCAGGATCAAAGCGAGCGGCGAGCTGCTCGGCCGCTTGCTTGACCACGCGCGATCCCAAACGATGCTCGTTGCGCAGAACCTGCCGGGGCGGCAACTTCAGATCCCAGACGATCCCGAGCCAGGACAAGGCGACCAGGGCATAGTAGGTTAGATCGACCTCATACCAGTAGAAGCCCTGCCGGGCGCTGGCCTGGTAGGCGTGATGGTTGTTGTGCCACCCCTCACCCATGGTCAGCAGGGCGAGCAACCAGTTGTTGCGGGAATCGTCGCCGGTCACATACCGCCTGCGTCCGTGAACATGTGCGAGGGAGTTGATGCAGAACGTGGCGTGATACAGAACCACGGTGCTCCACATAAATCCGACCACGAGCCCCGACCACCCGGCAATGAGGAAGCACAGACCCGCGAGCACGGCCGCCGGCAACAGCTCCAGCCGGTGCAGCCACATCAACTCGGGATACGACGCCAGATCCGATACTTTCACGAGGTCGGTCGCATCGTGCTGCCGGTAGAAGATCCAGCCGAGATGACTGTACACGAAGCCCTTGTGCCGGGGTGAATGCACATCCTGCGCCGTATCCGAGTGAAGATGATGATGGCGGTGCTTGGCGGCCCACCAAAGCACGCTCTTCTGGGCGCTGCTCTGGGCAAGGAAGGCAAGGATGAACTGGAACGCCCGGCTTGTGGCGTAAGCCCGATGCGAGAAGTACCGGTGATATCCGGCAGTGATGCCGAACATGCGCAGCCAATACAGGGCAACGCAGATTGCAACGGCTTGCCACGAGACGCCCGACCAGATCGCCGCGAGGCATCCCGCGTGGATCAATACAAACGGCAGGACCTGCGGATACATGACGTCGTCGTGTTCCTGATCTGAGTCCTGGCCTGAATCGATATTGATAGACACGCTCGCGACCTCAGCTGTTTCGATGGGCGGGCCGACCCGCAACCGATGCAAAAAAACCCGCGGCCGGTAAACCAGTCGCGGGTCGAGAGAACCAGAAGCTCTGCCAGTACATCCGTGGTCAAAGCAACATAGTACCGATTGCGGTAGCCTAGACGGCGCGCAGATTTTCCGCAGCAGACTTGCCGGTCCGGCGGTCCGCGACGATTTCGAAGGAAACCTTCTGGCCCTCGTTGAGGGTGCTCATGCCGGCGCGTTCAACTGCGCTGATATGAACGAAAACATCCTGGCCGCCCTGGTCCGGCTGAATGAAGCCGAAACCCTTTTGGCCGTTAAACCACTTCACAGTTCCCGTATTCATGGGGTCGTCCTTTAACATAGATAAGTCTTTGGAACCGCGCTCAAGAGCACAGTTAGCGAATTCGAGATCTGGAGGGAGGGTCGTCAGTCAGGCACGCTTATCAGCGGCGAGGCCAAGTCGTTCGGCCGAAACTCGATGGCTTGAGTATGGCTATTGTTCGGGCATTCCGCAAGGGGCCATATGTCGCTGTTTTCGGACCTATATGTCCGGTTGGCGGCCTCCGGGTTCGCTGTATTCACCGCATGATGAACCCGCCGTCGACCGAGATGGACTGTCCGGTCACATAGCTGGCGGCGTCGCTGCAGAGCCATAACACCGCGCTCGCAATTTCCTCGGGACGGCCGACCCGTCCCATCGGCACGCTCTTCTCCAAGGCCCTGAGCGCATCGCCCTGGCCTGCGGCAACCATCTGGTCGGCCATCGGTGTCCAGATCAGCCCGGGGCAGATGGCGTTGATACGGACGCCGCGTGCCGCATATTCGAGCGCCGCGCTCTTGGTGAAACCAAGGACGCCGTGCTTGGCGGCGTGATAGATACCGCGCTCGGCGCCTCCCACAAGTCCCCCGAGAGACGAGCAATTGACGATCGCACCGCTGCCCTGCTTGCGCATCTGTTGCAGCTCGAATTTCATGCAGCTCCATTCACCGCGGAGATTGATCCCCATGACGCGGTCGTAGTCCTCACGGGTCGTGTCGGCGGTCTCCGCGAGAACATTCTGGACGCCCGCATTGTTGTAGGCGGCATCGAGCCTGCCGAAGACGGAAACGGTCTGCGCCACCATGGCCTCGACCTGCGCGTCATTGGAGACATCGCAGCGGATGGCGACGGCCTTGTGCCCCCGGGTGACCAGCTCGCCTGCCGCGGCCCTCACCGCGTCCTCGTTCCAGTCCGCCAGGGCAACGGACGCCCCGGATTCCGCGAAAGCCTTTGCCGTGGCGAGGCCCAGCCCGGACGCGGCACCGGTCACCAGCGCAACCTGTCCCTCGAATGAAATGTTCATGGATATCTCTCCTGTCGATCTGTCGGGTCGTCGTACGTGCCGTCAGCGCTGCGTACGTGCGGCTTCCGCCTGCGGGTAACGGTCGCCTGTGATGGTGATCTGCGCGACCGCGGCGTCGATGTGCCTGATATCGTCGGGTGTCAGCGCGACCGCGGCCGCAGCGATGTTTTCGTCGAGACGGCCGAGCTTGGTCGTGCCGGGGATCGGGACGATCCCCGGCTTCTGCGCCAGCAGCCAGGCCAATGCGATCTGCGCCGGCGTGGCACGTTTCTGGGCACCGATCTGAGCCAGCAGGTCGACGACCGGCCGGTTCGCCTTGCGGGCCTCGGGCGTAAAGCGCGGCAAGCCGGCGCGGTTGTCATTGCCGCCGAAGCTGGTGGTCTCGTCGATCTTGCCGGTGAGGAAGCCCCTGCCCAGTGGACTGAAGGGGACAAAGCCGATCCCCAGCTCCTCGCAAGCCGGCAACACCTCCGTCTCGGGCTGACGCCACCAGAGGGAATATTCGCTCTGGATCACCGTGACCGGCTGGACCGCGTGCGCACGGCGGATGGTAGAGGCGCCGGCCTCGCTGAGGCCGAAATGCCTGACCTTGCCCGCGGCGATCAGATCCTTGACCGCACCGGCGACGTCCTCGATCGGGACATTGGGATCGACGCGGTGCTGATAGAACAGGTCGATTGCCTCAACCCGCAACCGCTTCAACGAGCCTTCGGCCGCCTGCCGGATGCGTTCGGGGCGGCTGTTGAGCCCGCCAGTCCCCAGGGATCCGGCAGGACCAAAGTCGTGGCCGAACTTGGTCGCGATGACGATGTCTTTCCGGACCGGCTGCAGCGCCTCGCCCACCAACTCCTCGTTGGTGAACGGGCCGTAGACTTCGGCGGTGTCGAAGAAGGTGACACCGCGCTCCACCGCCGCCCGGACCAGCGCGATCATCTCGTGCCGTTCCGGCGCCGGGCCGCGATGATAGTTCAGGCCCATGCAGCCGAGGCCGATGGCCGAAACCGCGAGGCCGCTATCGCCAAGCTCGCGCATCTGCATGTTCAATCTCCTCGGCGCGCCGCTCGCACCAGCACGCAATCAATTGCGATACTGTTCGTCGCTGACCTTCTCCATCCAGTCGACATTCTTGCCGTTGAGCGATTCCGTGATGGCGATATGCGTCATCGCGGTTGTCGCGGTGGCGCCGTGCCAGTGTTTCTCGCCGGGCGGAAACCAGACGACGTCGCCGGGGCGGATTTCCTCGATTGGTCCCCCCTCGCTTTGCACCCAGCCCAGGCCGGACGTGACGATCAGGGTTTGGCCGAGCGGATGGGTGTGCCACATGGTTCGGGCACCGGGTTCGAAAGTTACTTGACCGCCGCTCAGACGTATCGGGTCACCCAACTGAAAGAGCGGATCGACACGGACCGTGCCGGAGAACCATGCTTCGGGGCCCTTGCCGGAGGGGCGTGAGCCGTTGCGTTTGATATCCATAGTTGCTTGCCTTCCCGTTGTCGGGCCAGTCTCGTCCGAGGCCCTCGCAAAGCCCGCATGCGACGATGCCAGCATGGCCAATCCGGCAGCGCCTGACAGCATGCTCCGTCGCGTCAGCGCGCTCGGGGCGTCCGCAGCGCACCTCTCGCATTGCCGGAAGGGAACGTCCGATCGATCCATATGCCGAGCTCGCCTCACCTCGCGGGACTGCGCCATATCTAATGCGTGCGGCTATGCGGACTAGCCACTATGATCGGCATGGACTTATAAGGAGGATCGATAAATGCAGCGCGGAAATCTCGACGACCTCGCGGCCTTCCTGATCGTCGCCCGCGAAGGCAGCTTTACGAGAGCCGCCGCGAAGCTCGGCATTTCGCAGTCCGCGCTCAGCTACACCATCAAGGAGCTCGAGGCGCGACTGAAACTGCGCCTGTTGACGCGCACCACGCGCAGCGTGTCGCCGACGGCCGCGGGTGAACGTCTGTTGCGCAACGTGGGGCCACGGATCGCGGAGATCGAGACCGAACTCGTCGCCTTGACCGAGCTCCGGGAAAAGCCCTCCGGTACCATTCGCATTACGGCGACCGAATATGCCACCGACGCCGTCCTTCTGCCGAAGCTAGCGAAGCTGTTACGCGAATATCCCGACATCAAGCTCGAGATCGTCAGCGACTACGGACTGACGGATATCGTCGCGCAACGTTTCGATGCCGGCGTGCGGGATGGCGAGCAAGTCGCGAGGGACATGATTGCGGTACGGATCGGCCCCGATGCGCGCATGGCCGTCGTCGGGACGCCATCCTATTTTCGGAGCCGGTCGGAGCCGAAGAAACCGTCGCAACTGGTCGAGCACAATTGCATAAATCTGCGCCTGCCGACCCACGGTGGATTGTACTCCTGGGAATTCGAAAAAGGCTCGCGGGAGCTCAAGGTTCGGGTCGATGGCCAATTATTCTTCAACACCACGACCCAGATGCTCCAGGCGGCGCTCGCCGGCCTGGGCCTGGCCTATCTGCCGGAGGGCCTCGTACAGCCCTACATCAACAGGGGCCGCCTCAAGCGGGTACTCGAGGACTGGTGCCCTCCCTATCCCGGCTACCACCTCTACTACCCGAGCCGGCGCCAGCCTTCCGCGGCTTTTGCACTCCTTGTCGAGGCGCTCCGCCACCGCGACTGAGCCGTCACTTCGGCACAAAGGCGGCGGGATGCGGCTAATGTTGCCGCTTCGCAAACACATCCTTCGCCACAGGCATTGCCGAAAACACGTTGGGCCAACCGACATAGAACGCCAGCTGCGTGATGGCCTCCGAAGCCTCCGTCTGGGTCAGGCCGTTATCCATCGCCCTGTTGAGATGCGGCGCGAGCTGCGCCATCTGCCCGTTGGCGATCAGCGCGCTGACGGTGACGAGACTGCGGTCCCTGGGCGCGAGGTCCGGACGCAGCCAAAGATCACGAAACAACACGTCGGTGGTGTACTGCACGACGCCCGGAACGGACGCGCCGAACTGGTCCTGGACGAACGCGGCGCGTTGCGCCTCGCCAGCCTCGTCGAGCGGCAACGGCGTCACCGAGACGACCGGAAGCTGCGCGGCGCCGACGTCGCGGGCGGCAAAGACGTCCTTGGCGACAGCGACGGCCGACATCGCATTGGCCCAGCCGGCGTAGAAGGCGAGATGCGTGATGATCTCCGAAATCTCGCGCGGCTTGACACCGTTATCGAGCGCAAGATTGAAATGATACGGCATCTCGATCGTCTGATTTCGCGCGATCAGTGCAGCCAACGTGACGATGCTGCGGTCGCGCGGCGCAAGGCCGGGCCGTTTCCAGACATCGCCGAGGAGACGGTTCTGCGTGTACGCCTCCAGTGCCGGGGCGACTTTCCGAACATCCTCATACGTTAGCGCGGGCTTTGATCCGGTCATGGCGGCAGTCTCCTCCGTGCGGGCCGATGGCATGGCCGTCAGCGCAAGCAATGCGACGACCGCGGCTTGCAGTTTCATGACGGATCTCCTGTACACTGCAGTTGCTTCCCGGGCGCACGCGCGCCGGCGGGGCGTGATCGCCCTTCGCAAGCTTGTTATAGGCGATGGGCCGCCGTGCGATTAGATGACGCAATTCGCATGGACTTATCGACCAGGCTTATGAATTGGTCCGTATCCCGCGCCAAACTTGAATGATGGCCGGCCAGGAAAGAACTGGGTCCCGGCTCAGCGCTCCGCTTCGCTGCGCTTGTCCGGGACACGATGACCGCTAGGCCGCCTTCTTGGCCTGCGCGAGTTGTGCGAGCTGCCGCATGATCTCGGTGGTGCCGGCGAGCCGATCTTCCGGCGTTTCCCAGTCTTGCAGGAACACCACCTTCATGTCGGGCCGCACCTTCGCAGCCTGGCCGTGGCTGCGGATGAACGTCACCAGGCGATCGGGATAGGCGAACGAATTGTCGCGGAAGGCGATGACGGCGCCCTTCGGGCCGGCGTCGATCTTCTCGACATTGGCCCTGCGGCAGAACGCCTTGATCGCGGCGACCTTGAAGAGATAGCGCACCTCGTCGGGCAACACGCCAAAGCGGTCGCGCATCTCGGCACCAAAATTCTCGATCTCCTCCTCGGTGTCGAGATCGGCCAGGCGCCGGTAGAGCGACAGACGGACCGAGAGATCGCTGACGTAATCCTCCGGGATGAGCACGGGCATGCCGATCGTGATCGACGGCGACCAGCGGTCGGCGGCGGGCTCGGAGACGCCGGCCTTGAGGTTGACGATCGCCTCCTCCAGCATCGACTGGTAGAGCTCGAAGCCGACCTCCTTGATGTGGCCGGACTGCTCCTCGCCGAGGAGATTGCCGGCGCCGCGGATGTCGAGGTCGTGCGAGGCGAGCTGGAAGCCCGCGCCCAGCGTCTCCAGCGATTGCAGCACGGTGAGCCGGCGCTCCGCCTGCGCCGTGATCTTCTGCTGCGCCGGCAGCGTGAACAGCGCGTACGCCCGAAGCTTCGAGCGGCCGACGCGGCCGCGGAGCTGATAGAGCTGGGCAAGGCCGAACATGTCGGCGCGGTGCACGATCAGCGTGTTGGCGTTGGGAATGTCGAGGCCGGATTCGACGATCGTGGTCGACAGCAGAATGTCGAACTTGCCGTCGTAGAACGCGGTCATGATGTCCTCGATCACCGCGGGCGGCATCTGCCCGTGCGCGACCGCGACCTTCATCTCCGGCACGTTCTTGTCGAGGAAGTCCTTGACCTCGGCGAGGTCGTCGATGCGCGGCACCACGTAGAACGCCTGGCCGCCGCGATAGCGCTCGCGCAAGAGCGCCTCGCGGATCATCAAGGGATCGTGCGGGGCGACAAAGGTGCGCACCGCGAGGCGATCGACCGGGGGCGAGGCAATGATCGAGAGCTCGCGGACGCCGGTGAGCGCGAGCTGCAGCGTGCGCGGGATCGGCGTTGCCGACAGCGTCAGCACGTGCACCTCGGAGCGAAGCGCCTTCAGCCTTTCCTTGTGCGTGACGCCAAAATGCTGCTCCTCGTCCACGATAACGAGGCCGAGATCGCGGAACTTGATCGCCTTGCCGAGCAGCGCGTGGGTGCCGACGACGATGTCGACGGAGCCGTCGGCAATGCCCTTCTTGACCTGGTTCAGCTCCTTGGTCGGGATCAGGCGCGAGGCCTGGGCCACGTTCACCGGAAAGCCCTTGAAACGCTCGGTGAAGGTTCTTGCGTGCTGGCGCGCCAGCAGCGTGGTCGGCACCACGACCGCGACCTGCTTGCCTTCGAGCGCCACGGCAAAGGCCGCGCGCAAGGCCACCTCGGTCTTGCCAAAGCCGACGTCGCCGCAGATCAACCGGTCCATGGGACGGCCGAGTTCGAGATCCTTCAGGGTCGATTCGATCGCCCCTAGCTGGTCCTCGGTCTCGTCATAGGGGAAGCGCGCACAGAACTCGTCATAGAGGCCCGGCTGCACCGGCAGCTTGGGCGCCTCGTGCAGATGGCGCGCGGCGGCGATCTTGATCAGCTCGCCCGCGATCTCGCGGATGCGGTTCTTGAGTTTCGCCTTGCGGGTCTGCCAGCCGCTGCCGCCAAGACGATCGAGCTCGACCGTGGTCTGGTCGGAGCCGTAGCGCGACAGCAGCTCGATGTTCTCGACGGGGAGGAACAGTTTCGTTTCGGCGGCATAGTGCAGCTCGAGACAATCATGCGGCGCGCCGGCGACGTCCAGCGTTTGCAGGCCGACGAACCGGCCGATGCCGTGATCGACATGGACGACGATGTCGCCCGCGGCAAGGCTCGTCACCTCCGAGATGAAATTGTCGAGCTTGCGGCTCGCCCTGCGCGGCCGCACCAGGCGGTCGCCGAGAATGTCCTGCTCGCTGATGAGCGCAATCTCGTCGGTCTCGAAGCCGCTGTCGAGGCCGAGCACGGCGAGCATGGTCTCGTTGCGCGGGGTCGCCTGCACCGTGCGCCAGCTGTTGACGCTGGTGGTGTGGGCCAGCTTGTGGTCGCGCAGCATCGAGGTCATGCGGTCGCGCGAGCCCTCGCTCCACAGCGTGATCACGACCTTCTTGCGCTGCGCCTGCAAGGCCATCACGTGGCTGACCACGGATTCGAACACGTTGACGGTGGTGTCGTTGCGTTCGGGTGCGAAGTCGCGGCCCTTGCGCGCGCCGGCATCGACGATGCTGGTGCCATCCGCCGGCACGGAGAATTGAGTCAGGCGCGCCAGCGGGACGTCGCCGAGGCGCCTGGTCCACTCCTCTTCGGTGAAATACAGCCGGTCCGGCGGCAGCGGCTTGTAGATGGCGCCGCCGCCGGGATGCTCCATGGCCTCGCGGCGGGCCTGGTAATAGTCGAGGATCTGCTTGAAGCGCTCGCGGACGGCGTCCTCGGCCTGCGGCTCGATCGCGATCGCTGCGCCTTGCAGATAGTCGAACAGCGTATCCATCCGGTCCTGGAACAGCGGCAGCCAGTGCTCCATGCCGGGATGGCGGCGGCCTTCGCTGACGGCCTCGTACAGCGCATCGTCGCGCTCGGGCGCGCCGAACTCGGCGACATAGCCCATGCGGAAGCGGCGGATGGTGTCGGTGACGAGCTGGAATTCGGAGACGGGCACGAGATCGAGCGAGCGCATGTCGAGCAGCGTACGCTGGGTCTCGGCGTCGAAGGAGCGGATCGATTCCAGGCTGTCGCCGAAGAAGTCGAAGCGCACGGGCTGGTCGAGACCGGCCGGAAACAGGTCCAGAATGCCGCCGCGCACGGCGTATTCGCCGGGCTCGCGCACGGTCGACGAGCGGTTATAGCCGTTGTGCTCGAGCCAGGCGATGATGGTGTCCATCGGCACGACATTGCCGGGGGCGACCGACAGCGCCTGCGCCGCGACGAGCTCGCGCGCGGGCACGCGCTGCACGATTGCGTTGACCGTGGTCAGCACGATCAACGGCTTGTCGCTGCCGGTCAGCGGCGCAAGCCGCGCCAGCGTGGTCAGGCGCTGGGCCAAAATGCCACCATGCGGCGAGACGCGGTCATAGGGCTGGCAGTCCCAGGCCGGGAAGGTCAGCACCGGCAGATCGGGCGCGAAGAATTGCAGCGCGCGTTCGAGCTGCTGCATCCGCGCGCCGTCGCGGCAGACCACCGCAAGGCTGACGGCCGGCTTCTTCGGCCGCGCCGCGATGGCGCGCGCCAGATCCGAGATGACGAGGCCTTCGGCACCTTCCGCGACATTGGCAAGCGTCAGGGCGCGGCCGGGCGTGAGCAGCTCGGCCGGCGACTTCATCCCCTGCTTCATAAATCGCCGTCCGTAATCGGGAACGCCTTGATACGGGCAAATAGCGCGCCGGTGACATCGGCCGGCAGCACCTTGTCGCCGGTGATGGCGGCATAGAGGTCGGGATCGTTGACCTCGAGCAGGTGCTCGAGCTCGTCGAGCTCGGCATCGGACAGATTGCCGATCTCGGCGTCCGCGAAGCGGCCGAGGATCAGGTCCATCTCGCGCGTGCCGCGGTGCCAGCAGCGGAACAGCAGCCGCTTGCGGCGGTCGTCCAGCCCGTTGCTCGATCGTGTCGTTCCCGTCATGTCTCAATTCCAGTCAAACGCCGAAAGCCCGGACGTGCCGGGCGGGCGTGATATAGCTACTTGGGGGGCCGGTGTCAGCTCTTTGTTGTGGCACTGCCGTCTGCCAATTCGTCATGGCCGGGCTTTATCCCGGCCATCCCCGCAGAGCCGTGAAAAAAGACGTGGATGCACGGCATAAAGCCGGGCATGACGGGCCGAAACGATCCTAGATTCCCCCGATGCGCCCCAGCCTGCTCAATCCGCTGTTTGCTCCCGTGACCAGCCTGCCCGGCGTCGGTCCGAAGCAGGACAAGCTGCTGCAGTACCTGCTCAGCCGCAACGAGACGCCGCGGCTGGTCGATCTGTTGCTGCACCTGCCGAGCCAGGTCATCGACCGCCGCGCCCGGCCGAAGATTCGCGACGCCGTGCAGGGAACCATGGTGACGCTGGAGGTGACCGTCGACCGCCACCGCCCGCCCCCGCCGCGCAACGCGCGGGCGCCGTATCTGGTCTACGCCAGCGACGAGACCGGCGACGTCGTGCTGACCTTCTTCCGCGCCAAGCCCGGCTATGTCGAAAAGCTGCTGCCTGTGGGTGAGAAGCGCTACGTCTCCGGCACGCTCCAGATGTATGACGGCATCCCCCAGATCGTGCATCCCGACCGCGTGCTGGACGAGGAGGCGATTTCAAAACTCTCAGGGATCGACCCGGTCTATCCGCTGACGGAGGGCCTCGCGCTCGGCTCACTGCGCCGCGCAATCGCGCAAGCGCTTCAGAAATTGCCCGCCTTGCCGGAATGGATCAGCCCGGAGGTGGTGCGCCGCTGCCACTTCCCGCCAATCGCGGAAGCCCTCACCCGCGTGCATCAGCCGGTCGAGCTCACGGACATTTTGCCCGATCGGCCGTTCTGGTCGCGCCTCGCCTTCGACGAACTGCTGGCCGGCCAGCTCGCGCTGGCCCTGATCCGCGCGCAATTGCGCCGCCCAGCAGGCATACGCAATGCCGGCGACGGGCATCTGCGCAACAAGATCATCGACGCCCTGCCCTATGCGTTGACGCTGTCCCAGCGCGACGCCGCCGCGGCGATCGCGAGCGATCTGCAACAGCCGGTGCGCATGCTGCGGCTGCTCCAGGGCGACGTCGGCTCCGGCAAGACCGTGGTCGCGCTGCTGGCGGCCGCAGCGGTGGCCGAAGTCGGCAAGCAGGCCGCGCTGATGGCGCCGACGGAAATTTTGGCGCGCCAGCACATCAAGACCATCGCGCCGCTCGCCGAGCGCGCGGGCTTACGGGTCGCGATCCTCACCGGCCGAGAAAAAGGCAAAGAACGGCGCGAGATCATCGCCCAGCTTGCCGAGGGCGAGATCGACCTGCTCGTCGGCACCCATGCGCTGATCCAGGACGACGTGATCTTCCGGGACCTCGCGCTCGCCGTGGTCGACGAGCAGCACCGCTTTGGCGTGCGCGAACGGCTCGCGCTGACCTCGAAGGGCGAAGCCGTTGACGTGCTGGTGCTGAGCGCAACCCCGATCCCGCGCACGCTGGTGCTGACTTATTTCGGCGACATGGACATCAGCGAGCTGCGCGAAAAGCCCGCCGGCCGCCAGCCGATCGAGACCCGCACCATCTCGATGAGCCGCCTCAACGAGGTCACGGATAGCATCGGCCGCGCGCTCCAGGCTGGCAAGCTGGTCTACTGGATCTGCCCGCTGGTCGAGGAATCCGAGGCCGAGGGCACCGAGCACCTCACCAATGCGACCAAACGTTTCGAGAATTTGCAGAAGCGTTTCGGCGACCGGGTCGGCCTCGTCCACGGCCAGATGAAGGGAACCGAGAAAGACCGCGTCATGGGCCAGTTCGCCGCCCACGAGATCGGGCTGCTGGTCGCGACCACCGTGGTCGAGGTCGGCGTCGACGTGCCGGCCGCCACCATCATGGTGATCGAGAACGCCGAACGCTTCGGCCTCGCCCAGCTCCACCAGCTGCGCGGCCGCATCGGGCGCGGCTCGGAGGCCTCGACCTGCCTGCTGCTCTACTCGGAGCCACTCGGCGAGATGTCGAAGGCACGGCTGAAGGTGATCCGCGAGACCACCGACGGCTTCCGCATCGCCGAGGAGGATTTGAAGCTGCGCGGCGAAGGCGACGTGCTGGGCGTGCGCCAGAGCGGCCTGCCCGGCTACCGCATCGCGCGCTCGGAGGTGCACGGCCAGCTCATCACCCAGGCCCGCGACGAGGCGCTACGCATCCTCAAGGACGATCCGAAGCTGAAGGGCGAGCGCGGCGAGGCGCTCAGGTGCCTCTTGTATCTCTACGAGCGCGACGAAGCGATCCCGCTGATTGGCGCGGGTTAGCCTGCTGCTCTTCGGCGCCCCACTTCGTAGGCCGCCACATGCGCGCGGGCGAGATCCAGCAGCGGTGTGTCGATGCCCAGCGCACGGGCACGATTGGCCATATCGCCGAGGATGTGCTCCGCCTCGGTGATCGAGCCGCGCTCGATATCGCGCAGCATCGAGGCCTTGAGCGGCGAGTCCAGGGTCGTGAAGAGTTTTCGGTCAAACTCGATGAACGGGGCGCGCGGCTCGAACCCCGAAGCCGTCGCAACGGTGCAGCATTCCGCGAATAACCGAAAGATAGACTGTTCGCCGTTCGGCACGGCCAGGATGTCTCCGATGCTTGCGCGCATCAGGCAGGTGATGCCGGCCAGCGTGCTGAGCTGGACGAATTTCTCCCACATGTCCTGCATGATCGCTTCGCTGGCGCGCACGTCGATGCCGGGGACCTGGAGCAGTGCCTCCAGCGCGAGCGCACGCTCGCTCAACGAACCCTTGATCTCGCCAAACACAATCGTCTGATTGGCCATGAACTGAACGACACGGCCATCCGCATCGAGGCCGGCACTGACATTCGCCAACCCGCCGAGGACACGCGCCGCGCCGAACCGCGCAGTCAGAGCGTCGATATGTTTCAACCCGTTGAGTATCGGCAGAATCATCGTGTTGGCGCCGACTGCCGGAGCAAACTGGGCCATCGCATCGTCGAGCGAATAGGATTTCACCCCGACGAGCACAACGTCGAACGGCTCCTTGAGATCGCTTGCCAGGATGATCTTCGGCTGCACGGCAAAGTCGCCGTGCGGGCTCACGACCTGCAATCCATCCCGCCGCAACTGCTCGGCCCGCGCGGGCCGCACCAGAAAGGTCACGTCGCCGCCTGCCCGGGCCAGGCAAGCTCCGTAATAACCTCCGAGCGCTCCTGCACCGATCACCAGCACTCTCATTCGAACTCCCGTTGCAGAAGACCTGCTTCCGCAGAGACAATAACAGATGAGCCTCGCAATGACGACGTGGATAGAGCCGTTTCAGAAGACTTGCCCTTTCGCCGCGGCCGACTTCATGCAACCTTCCCGCCATGCGCTGACGTCCCGGTCGTGCGCCTGAAACGCGACCGGGACGTCCAGGGATTTTTGGATTCCGCGCCAATGGACGGCAAGTCAACGACGTGAGACCGGACGACTAGACCTTCTTCTGCGCGATGCTCGCAGCAAACGCCTTCATCAGCCCGGCATCCACCGCCTCGCCTTTCGCGTCCTCGGCGAGGTGCTCGAACCAGCGCGCAAAGCCCTCGTAGATCTGGCTGGCCGGATGATCGGCGCCGAGGAATCCGGAAATCTCCCGCATCTCCGCAACCCAACGATAGGCCTTCGGGATCATGTCCGGCAGCGCGACTTCGAGCCGGGCCAGGACCGCGGGCTGGCTCAGTGCGAGCTCGTCGCGCAGCGCATCCGCGGCGCCTGCTTTCGTTGCCGCGATCACCATGGCCGAGCCGATGCCGGCCAGGCCCTTGACGATGCCGGCGTAGGACATCTTGAGCGCGGAAGCAGCGCCGACCGGGCCTTCGACGATCCTCACGTCGAGGCCGAGGTCCTTCAGAACGGCCACCTCGCCGGCGTGCTGGCCGGACATGTAGAAGGCCGGGCTCTTGCCGCCGGGCTGCGGCGGGAAGCCGATGATGCCGGCATCGACGAACGGCGCCTGCGCCGAGCCGATGATCTCCTCGATCCTAAGCACGGTGTCGACATTGACGGCGTTGCAATCGACCACGACGGGCTTCTTCGCGCGCCGGACGATCAGCGCGGCGAGGCGCTCGGCGAGTGCAACGGCCTCGCCCGGCGGCACGATCGAGAGGATGATGTCGGCCTCGGCGATCGCCTCGTCGTCCGCGCCGATCATGCCGGCATCCGCCGCGCGTTTTTGCGTCGCTTCGCTTCGCCCCTTCAACGACGTCAGCACGCGCGCTCCGTTTTCGCTGAGGCGGCGGGCCACGGCGCTGCCCATGGCACCGGGCGCGAGGATCGCAATGGTCTTTGACGTCGTCTTGGACATCGTGCACTCCAGGTCGAACACCGAGCGATGCGCCCGATTCAACCGGAAGACTAGCAGACGATGCGAGGCCTGGCGTGATCGCGGCCATCCCGCAGGGGAATGGCCCTACTCCACCTTCGCAGGCTGGGGCTGGAGTGCCGACGCATTGGCGATGCGCGCGGCATTCGCCATGCCCGCGAGCGCCGCGGCCTTCTTCGGGTCGGGTGCCGCGCCCGGCTGCACCACGCCGGCCGACATGATCAGGGTCGCGGCATCCTCGGTGCTCATGTCGACCTCGACGATCTTGCTCTTGGGCACGTAGAAGAAGAAGCCCGTGGTCGGGTTCGGCGAGCACGGCAGGAACACCGAGACGTGCTCCTCCTGCCCGGGCAGGCTGCGCGCGACCTCTTCATTCGGCGACTGCGAGATCAGCACGATCGACCACATGCCCGGCGACGGAAACTCGACCAGGCCGACTTTGCGGAAGCTCGAGCCCTTGCCCGAGAACAGCGTCTCGAACACCTGCTTCAGACCGCGGTAGATGGCGCGCACCGCCGGGATGCGGCCGAGGAAGGTCTCGCCGACATCGACCAGCGTCCGGCCGATCAGGTTGGCCGCGAGGAAGCCGACCAGCGTCAGCGTGAAGAATGCGACAATCAGTCCCCAGCCGGGGACGACATACGGCAGATAGGTTTCCGGTCGATAGGCCAGCGGCACGAACGGCCGCACCACGCCGTCGACCCAGGTGACGAACCACCAGACCAGATAGAGAGTGATTGCGATCGGCCCCGTCACCACGAGGCCGGTCAGGAAGTAGTTGCGGATGCGGCCCATCAGGCCGGTATGCGGTTCCGGGATGGGATCAAGCGGCGCAGGCGCGTCGTCGCGGGTGGTCATTCGGGTTCCAGGTCAGTCGCTGCATTCAAGCTAGGGTCTTCTAGCAGGTTTTGGAAGAGCGCAGCCTGATCCC
The DNA here is from genome assembly GCF_042257955.1 of Bradyrhizobium sp. B025. Lineage (NCBI taxonomy): Bacteria > Pseudomonadati > Pseudomonadota > Alphaproteobacteria > Hyphomicrobiales > Nitrobacteraceae > Bradyrhizobium > Bradyrhizobium sp. B025. The sequence continues at coordinate 4,419,347 of NZ_CP170150.1, forward strand.
TTCTGCCTATTCCACGGTCACCGATTTCGCGAGATTGCGCGGCTGGTCGACGTCGGTGCCCATGATGACGGCCGTATGATAGGCGAGCAGCTGCACCGGGACGGCATAGACCATCGGCGTGAACGCCGCCGCCATGTCGGGCATGACGATGGTGACGAGCGACTCGACGGTCGCCTCCGCCGCGCCCTTCGCGTCGGTCATCAGGATGATCTTGCCGCCGCGGGCGGCGACCTCCTGCATGTTCGACACCGTCTTCTCGAACACCCGGTCGTAGGGCGCGATGACGACGACCGGCATGGTCTCGTCGATCAGCGCGATCGGGCCGTGCTTTAGCTCGCCGGCGGCGTAGCCCTCGGCATGGATGTAGGAGATCTCCTTCAGCTTCAGCGCGCCTTCGAGCGCGAGCGGGAAGCTGGTGCCGCGGCCGAGATAGAGCACGTCGCGCGATTTCGCGATCTCGCGCGCCAGCTTCTCGATCTGGAGCTCCGTGGTGAGCGCATCCGACATCAGGCGCGGGATCTCGACGAGGCCGTGGACGAGCTTGGTCTCGTCCTCGTCGGACAATTCGCCTCTAGCCTTGCCGGCCGCGATCGCAAGGTTTGCGAGCACCATGAGCTGGCAGGTGAAGGCCTTGGTCGAGGCGACCCCGATCTCGGGTCCGGCCAGCGTCGGCAGCACCGTCTCGCTCTCGCGCGCAATCGTGGAGGTCGGCACGTTGACGACGGCCACCGTGTGCACGCCCTCGGCCTTGGCATAGCGCAGTGCGGCCAGCGTATCGGCGGTCTCGCCCGATTGCGAGATGAAGATGGCGAGGTCGCCCTTGCGCAAGGGCGCCTCGCGGTAGCGGAATTCGGAGGCAACGTCGACCTCGACCGGCAGGCGCGCGAAGCGCTCAAACCAGTATTTGGCGACGAAGCCGGCATAGCTCGCGGTGCCGCAGGCGGTGATGTTGATGCGCTGGATGTTCTTGAAGTCGAACGGCAGCTTGACCGGCAGCGAGACGCGCTCGGTCGCCATGTCGACGTAGCGTGCCAGCGTGTGGCCGACCACTTCCGGCTGCTCGTGGATCTCCTTGGCCATGAAGTGGCGGTAATTGGCCTTGTCCACCAGCGAGGTCGAGGCGGCGTGCTTGATCTTCTCGCGCTGGACCGCGTGGCCGTCCTTGTCGAAAATCGTGGCGCTATTGCGGGTCAGCACCACCCAGTCGCCGTCCTCGAGATAGCTGATCGTGTCGGTGAACGGGCCGAGCGCGATGGCGTCGGAGCCGAGATACATCTCGCCGTCGCCATAGCCGATCGCGAGCGGCGGGCCGTTGCGGGCGCCGATCATCAGATCGTTGTCGCCGGCGAAGATGAAGCCGAGCGCAAACGCACCGCGCAGCCGCGCCAGCGCCAGCTTCACCGCCTCGACCGGCTTGTTGCCGCGCGTGAGCAGGTCGTCGACGAGATGCAGCACGATCTCGGTGTCGGTCTCGGTGTGAAACACCGTGCCGTTCTTCTCGAGCTCCTCGCGCAGCTCGCGGAAATTCTCGATGATGCCGTTGTGGACCACGGCGACGCGCTCGGTCGCATGCGGATGGGCGTTGTTGACGGTCGGTTTGCCGTGGGTGGCCCAGCGGGTGTGACCGATGCCGGTCGTGCCCTTCAGCGGCTCGGCTTCCAGCCGCTTCTCCAGATTCTTCAGCTTGCCCTCGGCGCGGCGGCGCTCGAGATGCCTGCCTTCGAGCGTGGCGACGCCCGCGGAGTCGTAGCCGCGATATTCAAGACGTTTGAGCGAATCCACCAATTGCTCTGCAACCGGTTCGCGCCCGAGAATGCCGACAATCCCGCACATGCGGATCAATATCCCCCAAATCGTCGAAAAATCGCCAAAACGACGCGCTCAGTTTTTAGCGAAGTTCCTAAGGAACCAGATACTCAATAATTATTGCTGATTGAGACAGCATTCGCCGGCGCCATTGCCCGGCCTGCGTCGATGTGGCCGGCCTTTAACCCCGCACGTTAACTTGTTGTCAACAAGTTTGACCAACGATTCCGGTCAGGAGAACAAGGCCATGAAAGGCTCATCCGACCGCAAAGGTCTGTCGTCGTTGTATCTGCGTGCCAGCGAGACCACGGGCACGCACCTCGCCCATTGGCCGCCGCCCCAGCGCGGCAAGGAAAGCAAGCCCGTCTTCACCAAGCACCCGCAGGGCGAGCCGGCCAAGCGCGCCAAGCCGCGCGGCTGGCGCCTGACCCGCGCGATCTTCTCCGAATTCGCCGACGACGAATAGCGCTCACTTCTCCGGCTTCTTGCCGCGCGTCTTCATCTCGCGATAGCGCGCCGCGCCGCCTTCCCTGATGGTCTGCTGGTTGCGCTCGAGCGCCATCGCGTCGTCGGGCACGTCGCGCGTGATCACCGAGCCGGAGCCGATATAGGCGCCGTTGCCGATCTTCACCGGCGCCACCAGCGAGGAGTTGGTGCCGACGAAGGCGCCTTGCCCGATGATGGTCTTGTGCTTCTTGAAGCCGTCGTAGTTGCAGGTGATGGTGCCGGCGCCGATGTTGGAATTGGCGCCGACGGTGGCGTCCCCAATGTAGGAGAGATGGTTGACCTTGACGCCGGCCTCCAGCGTCGCCGCTTTGGTCTCCACGAAATTGCCGATCCGCGCACCGTCGCCGAGCGAGGTGCCGGGCCTGAGCCGCGCATAGGGTCCGATCGAGACGTTCCTGCCGAGCGTGGTCTCGACGATGTGCGAAAAGGAGTGGATCACCGTGCCGTCGGCGATCGAGACGCCCGGGCCGATCACCACGAACGGCTCGATGGTGACGTCCTTGCCGAACACGGTGTCGGCGGACAGATAAACGGTCTCGGGCGCAATCAGCGTCACGCCGGCCTCCATCGCCGCCTTGCGCAAGCGCGCCTGCATCACGCTTTCGGCTTCCGCGAGCTGCGCCTTGGTGTTGATGCCGCGCACCTCGTCCTCGCTGGTCTCGATCACCACGGACTCCCATCCCTGTTCGCGGACGATCTCGACCGCATCCGTCAGATAATATTCGCCCTTGGAATTCGCATTGCCGATTTTATCCAGGATCGCGAGCGCGCGGCGCCCGTCGATCGACATCACGCCGGCGTTGCACAGATCGATCTTGCGCTCGTCCGCGCTGGCATCGGCCTGCTCGCGGATCGCGACCAGGCGGTCGCCCTCGACGATGAAGCGGCCATAGCCGGCGGGGTCCGCGGCGCGGAAGCCGAGCGCGGCGAGCGCGGCGCCGTTGGCCAGCGGCGCGCGCAGACGCGCAAAGGTCTCGGCCGAAATCAGCGGCGTGTCACCGAAGGCGATCAAGAGGTCGTCCACGCCGCGCGCGATCGCCTCGCGCGCTGCCAGCACCGCATGCGCGGTGCCGAGCCGTTCGGCTTGCACGAAAGTGAGCGCATCGGGGCGGATGCGCCTCGCCTCATCGGCAACCGCCTGATGATCCGGGCCGATCACGACGGCGAGCGAGGTGCCGGTTCCCTCGGGAGCGGCGGCGAGCACATGGGCGAGCAGCGTCTGGTGAGCGACGGGATGCAGCACTTTCGGCAGGTGTGAGCGCATGCGCGTGCCTTCGCCGGCGGCGAGCACGATCGTGAGGCTGGAGCGGGCGGTCATCGAGATCCTGTCAGATACGGCCGAATCAACTGGCGCGGCAGGCGGCAGGCCGCCCTCATGCTGCCCGCCTTGCTACCCCCGCAAACGCCCGGAATTCAAGTGCGACACGCTTTTCCTGTTAATGTTCCCTGATTGATTCGGGGAAGCTGAACGGGGCTGGGCACTTAACGTTCATGGCAAAGGATTCCGACCCACTGGCGGATGCCTTCGGCACCAAGGAGACTGGCGGGCTGTTCTCCGGACTTCTGGCCGAGGAAAGCGCGTTCGACCGCCGCATGATGTGGCGGCTGGGCTCCTGGGGCGTTGCGGCCGTCGGCGCCGTCGTCATCGCGGTGATGGCCAACCAGGCCCAGCTCGGCTGGCGGCGCGACCAGGTGGCGTCCGCCGATCTCGTGCGCCAGGCCGACCGGCTCCAGCTACTGACCAGGGAAAGCCAGAACGAGGCGCGCCGCCTCGCCGCCGCCGTCGAGACACTGAACGCTGATCGCGACCGGCTCTATTCGCGCGTCACCGTGCTCGAGCAGGGGCTCGATTCCGTCACCGGCGCCATCGCCAGGCAGACCGCGAAGCCGCAGGACACGCCGGCGCCCGACGCGCAGCCTGCGGCGCCCAGCGTCGCGCCGGTCGCCTCGATGCCATCTCCATCCAGCGACAAGCCGCGCGCGGCAGCCGCAAAGGAGCAGGCGAAGGAGCCGACCAAAGACACAGTGAAGGAGACTGCGAAGGAGCCGTCGAGCCCGCCGCCGCAGAGCGCGGCCGCCGCCTCCCTCGTGCAGCAGTCGCCGGCGACGACATCGGCGCTGCCGATGCTTCCGCTAGTGCCCTCCAAGTCGATCATGGCGCCGCCTGATCCCGCCGCGTCGAAATTGACTCAGCCCGAGACGACTGAAAAGACAACCGAGAAGACCGCCGAGAAGAAGCCCGAGCCGACACCCGCCCCGACCGAAATCGCAGCCGCATCAGCCAAGCCGCCGGAGGCAACCGAAAGCGAGGCTCCCGCGATCGCGGTTCAGCAAACGCGCTTTGCGATCGATCTCGGCGGCGCCAACTCGATCGACGGCCTGCGCGCGCTCTGGCGCGGCGTGACCAAATCGAATCCGGAAGTTGCCACGCTGCGGCCGATCATCATGATCAAGGAAGGCACCACCGGCCTCGGCATGCATCTGCGACTGGGCGCCGGCCCGCTGATCAACGCGGCCGCCGCAGCAAAGCTCTGCGCGGGTCTCGCCGAGAACGACCGTCACTGCGAGACCACCGTGTTCGACGGCCAGCGGCTATCGATGCGCGGCGGTTCGGAAAAGGGACAAGAAAAGTCTCAGGACCGGATTCAGGAAAAGAACGCCGAGAAGAATCCGGATGCGGCGCCGCAAGCCGAGACCGCACCTGCGCCCGCCCCCACAGCCAAGCCGGACAAGCGCCGCCGCAGCTATTCCTCAAAGCGCTCGTCGAAGCGCGAGGAGCCCGCGCCTGCACCTGCGGCGCAGCCGGCAGCACCGGCCAAGCCGGAGACGGCCTCGGCGGGATCGACGTTGTCGTCGTTCTTCAGGCGGTAGGGAATGGTCGTGCCGATTGGATCGGGTAGCTAACCAGTAACGGCTTGCGAGCGACGGACAGAAAAGTTGGTCGCCCCTGTTGCCCCCTCCCGTCATCCCGACCATATTGCGCGCATGACAAAAAAGCCCTTCCGCCTCACGCCCTACCAGGTGCAGTTCCTGATCGTTGTCGGCTTCGTAGCCGTCGGTTATGCGATCTATCTGCGCTATCTCGGCATCGAGAACTCGAACGTCGGACTCGCCTGCGACGCCGGCTTGCAGACCCTGATGTGCAAGGCGCGTTCGGTCTCGACCGTACTGTTCAAGAATTCGGTGTTCGGCATCGTCGCGCTGGTGGTGGCGACGCTGAACCTGATGCGGCCGTCGATCGTGCTGCTCACCGTCGGCGTTGTCGCCGCCGGCCTCGGCATCGTGCTCTACAATGTCGTGCTGTCGGGCCTCGCGATCGGCCTGCTCATTCTTGGCTTTGCTCGGCCCGCGCCCGCCACAGCGTGAGCGCGAACAAGAGATACATCGCGCAGGTCCACAGCGACTGCCAGTTGTCGCGGCCTTCGTTGAAGAGCACATAGGCGGCCGACAGCGCGAGCACGCCTGCGAACACCGCTTCCGCGATCGGACGCACGCCGATCTGCGGCCGGTTCAGCATCAGGATCGCGAACGGCACCACCGCCATCGTCAGCGCGGCGTAGGGGAAGTCGTGGTAGCGCGGGTCGAACACGAAGGCGAGCGCGGTCTGTGCCGCGATCACCGCCGTCACCGCCAGCGTGAGGCCGAGCACGGCGGTGAGCTTTGACCATTTCCGCCCCTCGCTCGGGCCGAGCAGATCAAGGAAGGTCGGCAGGCTGCGGCCGATCACCAGCGCCTGCGCGCAGAAGATCGGCGACAGGATGCCGGCGGCGAGCAGCGCACCCCAGTGCAGCCAGCCGCCCCAGCCGTAGCTCTCATAGTACACCTTGTCGGCGCCGACCCCGAGCAGGACGCCTGCCGTGGTCGCCGAGATGGCGACGCCGAGCCAGGTCGAGAAGCGCGGCGTCCAGGGCCGCCGGCGCAGCGTGATGATAGCGACCGCGAACACCAGCGCGCAAAGGCCCATACCCGCGCCCATGTACCATTTCCAGTACGGGAAATTGCTGATCGGCTCGCCCGGCGGATATTTCAGGTTCCGGCGCACGGAGTCATAGAGACCCCAATAGCCGCCCGCGGTACCTTCCAGCTTGCGCTTCCACGGCTGGTCGTAGGACTCGATCAGGTTGACGCGGAACTTCTGCGCCTTCGCAAGGCTCAGGATTTCAGAGACCACGCGCGCTTGGTTGGTGCGCGACGGCAGCGCGCCCTCGCGCATGCGCCCTTCGCTCGGCCAGCCGGTTTCGCCGATCAGGATTTCCTTGCCCGGAAACGCCACCGCCATGCGCTCGCGGATCTGTTCGACATGGGCGGCCGCGAATTTCGCGCGCACCGGAACGTCTTCCCAATAGGGCAGGATGTGGATCGTCACGAAGTCGACGGCCTCGTAGACTTCGCGATTCCTGAGCCAAAACTCCCAGACGTCGGCATAGGTGACGGGCACGCGAACCTGCACCTTCACCGCGCGGATGAAGGAGACGAGGTCGGCCGTCGTCATCTCGCCGCGCAGCAGCACCTCGTTGCCAACGATGACCGAGGTGATGATGTCGGGGTATTCCTTCGTGAGGCGAACGGCGAGCGCGACCTGCTCAAAATTCTTGGCGCGGTTGCTGGAGAGCCAGATGCCCTGGAGCACCTTGAGCCCGCCGACCTTGGCGGCGATCGCCGGAACCTGGTCGAGCCCGTTCTCCATCGAATAGGTGCGGACGCAGTCGGTGATCTCCTTGAGCTGGCGCAGGTCCTGCTCGATCTGGTCGGCCTCGATATGGGTCCATGCGTTCAGCGGCGATTGCTCGCCGCGGAACGGCGCGTAGGAGACGCACTGAACCTTGTCGGCGGGGTCGATCGGGGCGCGCGCGAGCGTGATTGGCGTGGCCAGCCACCACCACACGGCAGCAATCGCACCCAGTGAAACGAGCAGAAGCGCCAGTGGCGTACGAAGTAAAATCGGTTCCGTCCTCCGCGAAGCGCCGTCGATTACCTGCTCGCGCGCCATCTGCCAAGGGGGTGGTTCGGAGCGGATCCCTCCCTCCCCCAAGGAATTTACCTGCGGCCGTTCGACAGAGGTCTAGGATCGTGACTTTGCTGGACAAAATTCGAAATACAGGTCATGCAACTGGCCGGGAATTTTCCGCCGCATTGGAGACCCATTTGGACGCCATCACCGACGCGTCCGCGGGATCCTGACGCGGGCGGTCAGCGGAGAAGTTGGGGAATTCATGCGGCAACGGGTGCGTCAGTCACGAAATGCGGTCCTGCGGCAGTTCGCCGCCACCTTGGCCGTCTCCTCTCTTCTGGCCCTGGCTGGTCTCGCTGGCGCCTCCGCCCAGAGCGGCACGCCCGCCCCCGATCAGGGCAAAGCCGCCGCCCAGCCCGCCGACGCCGCCGCCAAGGACGCCGCCCAGAACCAGCGCCGCACCGACGAGTTCGCCGAAGCCGCCCAGGTCATCAACGGCCCGGCCGGCAACCCCGAATGCGTCTGGCTCGGCCGGCGCGTGGTGCGGCTGATGTGGCGGGATGACCTCGATACCGCGTTCCGCCACCTCGACCTCTACGACCGCTTCGGCTGCCCCGGCGGCCACATCCAGGCCGCCTTCCGCTGCCTGACCCGCTTCGGCGGCCAGATCGATCCCAAGGTCGCCGAGACCCTGGACAGCCGTGTGCACGCGTGCTGGATCAATCCGGCCTCCCAGCCGCAGCAGGCGGCGGCCGCGGCATCCCAGCCGGCAGCGCCGACATCAGGCAACGCGCAGGCCCCGCAGCCCGCCGCGAGCCCCGCGCCTGCGGCAAGCCCGACACCGGCGCCCCAGAAATAGCAGCGGGTCGCTTCAGCCTCCGTTCATGAACGACCGGCCATAGAAACGATTGGCACTGCGACGCGTTCTTCGAAAAAGGACATGCCCTCATAAGGACATGAGGCCATGACAGTTGTGAAACCGCGCGGCAGAGATATGCTCCATTTGCCGCGGACTCGGTCGGATCTCGGGGTCAGATCCGCTTCCCTGCCACCCCAGCCCCTTTTGGTTTAGCCGCGATGCGCGTTGTCGCCGCCGTTCTGTTGCTTGTGTCCGCGCTTCACGCTGGGCTGTGGGGAGTCTTGCGCGACAAGGAACCCGCGCCCGACTTCAGGGGTCTGCTCCCCAGCGTCTCCTACGCGCCGTTCGAAGGCTCGGCCCATCCCGACATCGACAACATCCCGACCGTCGAGAAAATCCGCGCCGACCTGAAGACGCTGTCGACGATGACGCGCGCGATCCGCCTCTATTCGTCCACCGGCGGCGTGGAACTGGTGCCGGCGATCGCGGCCGAGTTCGGTCTCAAGGTCACCGTCGGCGCCTGGATCGACAAGGACAAGGATCGCAACGAGCGCGAGATCAAGGCCGCCATCGAGCTTGCCCGCAAGAACAGCAACGTCGTCGGCGTCGTGGTCGGCAACGAGGTGATCTACCGCGGCGAGCAGAAGGTCGAAGACCTCATCGACATGATCAAGAAGGTCAAGGGCTCGGTCCGCGTGCCCGTCACGACCGGCGAGATCTGGAACATCTGGCGCGACAATCCGGACCTTGCCTCCAACGTCGATTTCATCGCCGCGCACGTGCTGCCCTATTGGGAAAACTTCCGCTCGGACCAGGCGGTCGACCAGGCCGTCGACCGCTACAACCTGTTGCGGAACCTGTTCCCCGGCAAGCGCATCGTGATCGCCGAGTTCGGCTGGCCGAGCCAGGGCTACAACTTACGCAACGCCGACCCCGGTCCGTTCCAGCAGGCGCTGACCTTGCGCAACTTCGTCAGCCGCGCCGAAGCCATCGGCATGGAATACAACATCGTCGAAGCGATCGATCAGCCCTGGAAGTTCTTCGAAGGCGGCGTCGGTCCGTACTGGGGCATCCTCAACGCCAGCCGCGAGCCGAAATTCGCCTGGACCGGCCCGGTGGAGAACCCTGATTACTGGAAGCTGATGACGATCGCGCTGCTGGTCGGCGTCCTCTTGTCGCTTCCGATCCTGCGGCTGCAGCAGCCGACCGCCAAGCAGGCGTTCCTGCTGTCGGCGACCGCCAACGGCGTCGGCGCCTGGGCCGCCACCGTGTTCGCGTTCTGGAACGGGCACTATTTCATCTTCGGCTCGGCCTTCGCGCTGACGCTCGGCATGATCCTGCTTGTTCCGCTGGTGCTGATCGCGATGGCGCGCATCGACGAGATCGCGGCCGTCGCCTTCGGCCGGCCGCCGCAGCGGCTGCTCGCCAAGAGCAAGCCGGTCGAGAACGTTCCCGAAAATTACTACCCGAAGGTCTCGATCCACATCCCGGCCTACTTCGAGCCGGTCGAGATGCTCAAGCAGACGCTCGATGCGCTGTCGCGGCTGAACTACCCGAACTACGAATGCGTGGTCATCATCAACAACACGCCGGATCCCGCTTTCTGGCAGCCGATCCAGGACCACTGCCGCGCGCTTGGCGAACGCTTCAAGTTCATCAACGCCGAGAAGGTGCAGGGCTTCAAGGCCGGCGCGCTGCGCATCGCGATGGACCGCACCGCCGTCGATGCCGAGATCATCGGCATCCTCGATGCCGACTATGTCGTCGATCCCGACTGGCTGAAGGACCTCGTGCCGGCTTTCGCCGACCCGCGCGTCGGCCTCGTGCAGGCGCCGCAGGAACATCGCGACGGCGACCTGTCGATCATGCACTACATCATGAACGGCGAATATGCCGGCTTCTTCGACATCGGCATGGTCCAGCGCAACGAGGCCAACGCCATCATTGTGCACGGCACGATGTGCCTGATCCGCCGCGCCGCGATGGACATGGCCGGCGGCTGGTCGAGCGACACGATCTGCGAGGATAGCGATCTCGGCCTTGCGATCCAGGAGCTCGGCTGGGTCACGCATTACACCAACCACCGCTACGGCCAGGGCCTCTTGCCCGACACGTACGAGGCCTTCAAGAAGCAGCGTCACCGCTGGGCCTATGGCGGCCTCCAGATCGTGAAGAAGCACTGGCGGCACTTCCTGCCCGGCCGGAGCCGGCTGACGCCGGACCAGAAGCGCGAATACGGCCTCGGCTGGCTGAACTGGCTGGGCGCCGAAAGCCTCGGCGTGGTCGTGGCGCTGCTCAACCTCGTCTGGGTGCCGATCGTTGCCTTTGCCGACATCGCCATCCCCGACAAGATCCTGACGCTGCCGATCATCGGCGCCTTCGTCGTCTCGCTGGCGCATTTCCTGTCGATGTACCGGGCGCGCGTCGCGATCAAACCCGGCCAGATGCTGGGCGCGATGATCGCGGCGATGAGCGTGCAGTGGACGGTGTCGCGCGCGGTCGCGCAGGGACTGATCACCGAGCACATCGCCTTCGCGCGCACCTCCAAGGGCGGCCTGTCCAGGATGTCGATCGAGTTCCAGGCGTTCTGGGAGGCCGTGATCGGCGCCCTGCTCCTGATCGGCGCCGGCGTGCTGATCGCCTCCAACAGTTTCCGGCAGATCACCGAGATCTACATCTTCGCCGGCGTGCTGGTGCTGCAAAGCCTGCCGTTCCTGGCCGCGGTCGCCATCGCCATCCTCGAGCTCAGCCGCATCAACTCGTTCCAGTTCTGGCGCGACAGCGCGATCCGCACCGCCGAGCTGATTGGCCTGCGCCCGGTCGCCCTGCCGACTCCCGCCGGCACGCCGCAAGCCGTGCCGAACGAGGTCAGGCGCGAGGCGAACTGACGGCCGGATGGCTTCTCGGCGCGGGCGAAACCTCCGCGCCGCCAAGCCACAGGCAGCGTTCGGAGTGGATAGCGGGCCGCCAATCGGGTTGAAAATTCCGGCTTAAGCTGCGGACACCGCGAGCAAATCCCCGCTCCTGCCAAGAGTTGCGGCAGCCACCCGCGCTATTGACCTCAGCAGCCACTCACCCTACACAGCGCGGGCCGAAAGCATGATCCGGAAACAGCCGGTTTTTCCCCGCGACGCGAGCTTCAGCGCAGCGGCAAGACATGCTTCTCGAATGTCCGAAGACGATGGCGATCGATCTTGAAAGCCATCCGCGGCCATGGGAGCGCGTAGCTCAGCCGGTAGAGCACGTGACTTTTAATCACGGGGTCCTGGGTTCGAGCCCCAGCGCGCTCACCAACAAAATCAAACGGTTATGACCTTTTCGGGTCAGACAGCTCACGCAACGAGATTAGGTTTAGATTAGGTCGCGCGAGAGGCTTTCGCGGAGCCGCGCGTCGGCGTTAGCTATCCGATCGGAAAATTGTGGGGGCGACCTCAACTCGCTTGACAGTTGAAGGTTTTCCCGCGTCGATGCCGGTGTCACACAAGGTAAAGGCAACTCATGCTGAGTTTCGGACTCAGAAATCTCAGGCGGCTCGTGTCTGTCCCGCCCGTCGAAATCAAGCCAATCACCATTCTCGTCGGACGAAATAGCAGCGGGAAAAGCTCATTCCTCAGAGCCTTTCCGCTGCTTAGACAGTCGTTAATGACGAAAACCAGCTCACCTGTGCTCTGGTTCGGTGATCTCGTCGACTTCGGCTCGTTTCATGGGGCCGTGTCGGATAACAACGTGCAAAAGACGATCACCTTCATCTTTGCATTGGATGATTTGCGCTTTCCGCCCGATGTTCGTTCCTACTCTGCCGAGCCTCAACGCAATCTCAAGATCGAGCTGGAAGTCGATATCGGTGTCTTGAAATATCCCGCCGTCCAAGCTGCACCAAACGAACAGACTCACATTGCCGCCTTTCGGATCCTAAACGTTACGGACGGAGTTCTTTACGACGCGCGGCTGAACGACTCCAACGAACTCTTTTCACTAACGATCAATGGCCTCAGCGCTCTCGAATATTTCTCCGATTACGATCTGAAACTGTTCCAAGGCACGGTGTTTCCCGAACTGTTACTCCGCCCCAAGGACCCCGGCTCTCCTCCACAGAATAGAGTCTATTTGCGAGATCATCTCGTTTTGTTGGACGCAATGGGCAGAGCATTGCGACCGTTTCTCCATGGCAGCACCAAGCAGGATACGTTGGATCGATACGCAACCGCTCTCTTAATGCTTCCTACATTTGACAAGGAGACCTTATTGAAGCTGTCGAATGACATCCAGGCAGCTCAGTACTTCAAAGGCCTTTTGTCAGACGCGGCGACTAATGATGCTCGATCGATGTTTGACACCCTGCATCGCATCTATCACGCCAACCGACTAATCCAGATTTTGAATAGATTATCCGGACATCTGCGAGATGTTCTGGCAAACACGCTGTACATTGGTCCGGCTCGAGTGCGGAGCGAAAGGTACTACCGCTATCAAGACCTAGCTGTATCGGAAATCGATCCGAACGGAACGAATTTTCCTATGTTCCTAAATTCATTGGGGCCGCACCGGCTGGCCGAACTGTCCAACTGGGTGCAGGATTTGTTCAATTATCGGATTGAAATAAAGTCGAGCGAAGGACATTTGAGTATCAATCTTTTGGAAGGCAGCTACTCAACAAACATCGTCGACACGGGCTATGGTGTTTCTCAAATCCTTCCCGTTCTCGGACAGATTTGGTGGGCAGCACGAAGGCCGCGGCTTAGCGACAATCGTCTTCGCCGACGTGAACGCTTATCAATTTTAGCTATCGAACAACCAGAGTTGCATCTGCATCCCGCTCATCAAGCGTTGCTAGCCGACGCAATTTCGGGGCACGCAAAGGATTTCCCGTCAGGAGAGCCGCTCCACTTCGTTGTCGAGACGCACAGCGAAACATTTGTGAACCGCTTAGGCGAACTCATAGCGGATAAGAAACTCGATCCGGAGAATGTGCAAATACTCGTCTTTGACGCACGCGATGAAGACGCTCGCGTGACGGCGGTCGAGATTGCAAGATTTGGAAACGACGGCGAGCTAATAAACTGGCCGTATGGCTTCTTTCAAGCTGCCCAACAATAATGATCATTCACTTCGACATCACAGCGGCTCAGGCAGAGTCGGCCAATCAAAATTTTTTGCAGGTTTGCGTCTCAGAGGCTTTGCGGGCTCATAGGCTCGGGCACCACCTCGTTATCATAAATCGCAGTGTCGCTGACTACTGCGAGAAACATCTCGACATGAACTCGATCGATCGAGCGACATTGAAGCGGCTACGTTCGAACTACACACAGACCGCCGGGCTCCTTCGTCAAGCCACGTTTTATGTCCGCATCGCAGCCCTTCCCGATGGCACGGTCCGACGGGTGGGGAATACCGTTGAGCTGTCGATCGATCAAGCCTATATTACGGGGGTATATGAAAAGACCATCCTGCTGGTTGAAGACGAGCACACTGATGGGCCTCTTCTGAAGTTCCTGCTAAACAATTTGAGCACCAAAGTAGTCGGACAGCTGCCATTGAGCTTTCAGCCATTGCACGGTGGGGGAGAGCGCATTCCTGATATCGCACGAAGCCGAGTCCGAGAACGCCGAATTGTTTGTGCGGTCGTCGACACCGATAAAAAATTCCCGGATGGCACACCTTCGCTTAAGATGAAACGTCTTGGCCAAATATCTACCGACGAGGATTGGCCGCTGATTTTCGTGAACGCCACTCCCTGTAAGGAAACAGAAAATCTGATCCCCGTCGAAGTTGTTGCCCTCCTTGACTGCGCGAGGGAGCGTGCTGCAGATATCAGCATCGTTACCAGGATCGGCCAAGGCGAGCAGAAAGCAGGCAATCCTGCGACCGACGCTTTCTGGCTCTATTTTGACATCAAAGATGGTTGTAACCACGAGCAAGTTGGAAAGCTTGCGCACGAGCCTGAAAGGGCTTGGATACTAGCCAAAGTCGCGCATGGCACAAAACAGCAAGACTTCAAGATAGCTGGCTTCGGCCCGCACGTTGTGCCACAAGTTCTGAGCACCAATACTGCTTGTGCTCGCTTTCGAGATGAACTTCGAAGGAAGGACTGGTGGGACGTATTTGGCTCCTTTATCTCCGATATCACTTGGCTGACGGTAGGCGGAGTTCGCCAGTTTACGTGATTGACCATCGTCAAAATCGTCGCCTGATCAGACTTCCCGCCAACTATTTCATTGATTAGCGATGATTGCCGGAACAAGCCCCTTCCGCTCTCCTAGCTGAATGTCAGACTGCTGGTCTCTCACCGCCGTGAAGGAGCTCAGTCGATATGATCGCGAGAGTGGGTCCGCTGAAGCAATACGAGCTAATTGACAGTAAGAATGATTGGGAAGATCGAACTCAAACGTCCGCCCCGCTGAATTCGGGCTTGCCCGAAAGCATCACGCTTCATCGCGCGGGCCTAACGATGCCCGACACTCTATCGCACGAGCTGTGGGAAAAACTCGGCATCTGCCTTGCTGCGATGACCGGAGCTCTGCAATGGGCCATTGGAGACTGGTGGGCCTACGGCTATCACAAATACGGCAAGCGCAAATCCATCGCAGTCGCCAAGAGCCTTCCGTACGAGTTCGGCACTCTGATGAATTTGGGCACCGTGTCCCGCAGCGTATCTCCCTCACGACGTAATGAGGTTCTGAGCTGGAGTCATCACGCGGCTGTCGCGTCCTTGGAGCCTGCAGAGCAGACGAAGTGGCTAAAGAAGGCAGAGCGCGGGAAGTATTCAGTCAAAAAAATGCGAGAGATGATGCACGAACGTCGAGAGCGCGATTTCGACGACGACGAAGAATTGCAAGCGAAACGTTGTGCAAGTCATCTCTTAGAGATGGCCCGGCGCGCACTTCCACTCAGTGAATTCCACGGTTTGCTAGAAGATAGAGACTTACTTCTGCTGGACAACAAGCTGATTGACGATCTTCTCGAAAGCTCTCGCAGAGTGGTCCATGCATGGACAAGGGCGGTCGAATGCCTGGAACGACATCGAGAAAAGCGATCGTCAAAGCCGTTATCGTCCAAAAGAGAGCGGCTTCCGGACGATTTCCGAACCGTTGCGCGGAAGCGGAATGACGTGGCTGCCCGATCGCCATTAGCGGGTCCTGAGGCGGCTTTCCCGTCCCTGCCCGCCTCCCTAGCACATCCCGCAAGGGAAAAGCGCCTTCCGACCCGCTAATGAGCGCGGGAAATATAGCGAAAGCCCGTCGCCTCTCCGGGTGCCGGGAAGCTTCGGATTGACGACGGGCTTGCCTGGCGCGTCAGCGAAGGTCAATTCTGACCCCAGGCTCTGCGCTGTTTTTGCCTACGCGGACACCTGCGCAGTGGCCCGCTGCTGGCCCCGGACGGCATCAGAGGGAGGCCAGCACAATGCCCTCCCGGATGCAGCTTAACGGGAGGGAAACTCGTTCATGCGACTGCCCTGTTTCGATCGACGACAAGGCCGAGTATTGCCCTCGGATCGGCTGTCGGACGCCGATCGATCGTCTGTCCCTGTTCTTCGGCCAACGAGATCAGGGCCTCCTCCTCCGTCTCGCGCTCGTAAAGCAGGTCTTTGATCTCTCGGAGCCGTTTGGCCTTTTGCTCTGCCGACAAGCTGAGTCTTGGCTTAGGCATTTGCTCAATGGCTTCGTCGATCCGTTTCGTCAGCTTCTCCGGATAGAGAAATGCCATGATCGCAGCGATGTCGGGCATCGGAACCGATGCTTTTTCATCGTAGACTTCGAAGCTGATTGCAAACTCGTTATGTGTCGCGGTGATGCGCGGTCGCGCCGTCTGTGTTTGACTGGCAATCCAATCCCGAGCCTTCGCGCGGATTTCCTCGACCGGAAGCCCGCACTGCTGAACCTGAAATCGTTCGGAAACAAGGTTCGCGATGTCACGTCGGACGCGGTCGACGGCTGCGACGAAGCTCTCGCCTCCTCTAGGACGAACCTTGACCTTTCTTGCGTCCGACAACACCGCGTTGGCCGGGAGCATTCCGAGGTATCGACGGATTGCCGCGTTCACATCGCAGCATGAGCGATGCCGATCGGTATGCTCGTCTCTCCTCTCGCGGAGTAACGCAATCTCCTCCCGGACAGCATCGCCTCTGTCCCCGTCGGGATTGTTCATGATGATCCGTTCCAGCTCGCCAATCCTGCGAACAGTGGACGAGATCAGCGTCTGCGCCTGCTGCTCTGCGTCCTCCAGCCGGAGGATTTTGAGTTGGGCTGCTTTTGGTAGGTTCGATCCGTCAGCCATATGGCCCCTCCTTGTTAAGCCCACCGCGCTGGAACGCGGCAGGCTTGGTCCTAGCTCTTCCAGGCGTTCTCTAGACGCCGGTTTCTCAGCTCGATCGCGTCATCCACCGAGGCCAGCGGGGCTTGCTTCTCGGTTTCCTGCTGGTCGGGATGACGCCATGCATCTTCCATACGGGAGCAACGGGCCTGATAGGCGGCATCCAATTGCTCTTGGGTCGGGGGAGCGTCGCCTTCCACGTCGCGCATGGTGACAACGGACGGCGATGCTGGTGCGGCATCCATCAGCCGCATCCCGACGACAAGCCTGTCTCCGTCCGCGATCACGCCGTCGAGGCGACGAACGCGTTTGCCGTTTCTGTCGTAAAGAATGGAGTCGTTAGTCATCGTATGCCTCTTAAGGTTAGAATGTTGCTGAGCATCTGAGCACTTCTGCTCTGTCCGAGTTTGTGGGTATCGATCGGCCCACCGACCCAGCTCAAATCTGCGACGTACCGATATTTGCGGACACCCATGGACGTGAGGACGCCCGCCACCGCGTTGGCTACGTCGTCGTGACCGTTGGGAGCATGGTCGATGCTGTCTTTGCCGGATCGGGCTGTCCGTCTCTCAAGCCCGCAAAGCTGGTTCGTCAGCCGATTGTTATCTAGGAGGTCGCACTTCTTGCTCATCATCAGGGGCAGGAATTCCCCGTAGATGGTGCTCTTGGGTTTCGCGGCGTAATCGAGGGTGATCCCGTGCCCCAGGAATTTCTCGCGAACCCATTCGCCGGCATAACGATCCGCGAGGAGCTTGCTGATGCGATAGGTCTTCAACAGGTCCGAGTACTGCTCGACGATCGTCTCCGGCGAGAATGGAGGCTTGGCCTCCCGGATGACGTCGAGAACGGATGTGCCCTCTTCCACGTGACCAATGGCTAGTGTAAAGCTGTCCGAACCTGATCCGCCCGCAGCATCCGCGAACGCGTGATATTTGAACTCCGGCATATACGGCCGTTCCCGCTCGTCCGAGGTGACGGCTTCAACGGCTTCGCGCGCAATGAAGGCTTCGACGTCGGAACGGAACTGAGCCCCATATTCTGCGGCAGCCGAGACAGGATCATCCTCATAGGCTTGTGCCAGAAATGCCGGATCGATTTCCGGGTTCATGACGTCCGTTGCCGCGGACCATGCGAGCACTCGAGGGTCGTCCTTCCCGTGATATTGTCGGTGCATGTTGTACAGGACGCCCCGTCGGGCATACGGGCTGGAAGCGAGCAACAGCATAGACGTCGGGATCGTTGCCATTCCGGGCTTGATAGCATTGACGACCTCCGCGTCCGGATTGGCCGAGTCGTCCGATTGCCAGAACGCGATTTCATCGCAGAGGGCTGCGACAACCGTGCGGCCCCGGACTGCGCGATAGGAGGACGTGGTGATCTCAATTGAGATCGAATTTGAAAGCTCAAGCCCAACGTTGGTGTCCCGCTCGATCATCCGGGCGAGCATGGGGACTTTCTTGATAAAGCCCTTCACGTAACGGAGGATGACGCGAGCCTGCTCTTTATCCGCTGCGAGAACCTGGACGACGCCAAGCTCCCCCTCGTCGAGGTACTGCCGATAATCGTGGAAGCAGGCCAGCCAGACTGCGATCAATGCTAGGATGCGGGACTTGCCTCCACGACGTCCGATGACGAGCACAAGCTCTCGCATCTGCTGGGTCGGCGCATCCTTGCGTCCCGTACAGGCTTGATAGATCGCGAGTTCCTCGCCAGACATCGGCAGGCCGAACGCGGCGGCAATGAATGCACGCCACGCAATCCATGATGCTGGATTTTTAAAGAAGGGCTTGAAGAGCTTGGGGTCTGCGATCGCGTCTAGGAGTGTGAGACGATTTGATCTTGGTTGAGGCTTGAGGCGTGGTGCGGGTCTGGCATCCAGACGTTCCCGCACCAGCCTCTGCTTCATTCAAGCCGTTCCCTGTGTAGACGCGAGCCCCCGCGTTCGGCATATGCCAACGGATCGTCGTGCTCATCGTCAGCCCGATCCGGGGATGCGTTGAACAAGCCGATCTTTTTCATCAGCCGAGATTGCGTGTTGCTGAGCCGTTGATATTCGAGCCGTTCATCCAACGTGGTCGAGCCCGTCTTGACGTACTCGGCCTCCGCGTCCTCGAGCACACATTGCAGAAACGCGATACGCCGGATGTGATTGCGCGTCGTCTCGGAAATGGAGTCGGCTCCCCCGCAATCATCGGCATATCGATTGACGAGATCGACGAACCGACGTCCGCGCGGAGAGCTCGCAGGGACGCGCTCAGCAAAGAGACGTCGACCGGATGAAACGGCCGATCGATTGCGTCTCACATTCTGCTTCAATGTCCCGTGCAAAGCCCTCGCCCCATGCTTGCGAATGCGCCTTTGCGCAGTCGCTGTTGCGGCATCGATTTTGGGCGCGAAACGTAATCTCAGACCTGATCTCATTGCAAGGGGGATGCCCACATCGCCTATTTTACTGCGCGGGCGAAAGCCACCACGTGATAACGAGTCATGAGAACTGCGCTCACTCGTCTCAAATCAGCGTCCGGACGGATCGCGCGGAACAAATAAGATCGGGACACGCGTGCGGGTATGCGTACCGCTTTGGACGTCATTCGAAATGGCTTTGACGTCGCGCTTCAGATATAGAGGCGTTCGCGTTTGCGCCTCCGTCGCGCAAGATCGTCCGGATCAATGAGAGCCACATCGGGCTTTTGAAGTAGCCGCAGGACCTCGCGCATGTCTCTCCTCAAATTGGCGATTGTAGTGAGCGAGACGAAGTATCCCTCGCGTTGCAGCGCATCTCGTATCTCCGCAGGCTTGATATCGGAATGATCGATGACGAGGCGACGTATGATTTCCTTGATGTCGTTCGGATTGTCGTTTGGACCAGCGGTTCCCTTTGTGGGCTGCTTTGACAGCTGGCTCGTCTTTCGGGCTCGATCGATGGGCTTGAATGTCGACCTCCTTAAGCTCGTCTCCTCATGCTGTCGTCGTCGTTTGGCTCCCTTGCCTGCGAAGTCATAAAATCCCTCGTCATCACGTCCTCCCATTTTAGGCTCCTCTTCGGTAAGCTCTCAGCCGACTGGGGCTGGAGAGCAGGGATGATTTGGCTGGAATTTTCTAAGGCGGTCATTGCGGGCTGGATCGCGTACGGCCTCGCGACCAGAACAAGCAGCCGATGGGCCTGGGCCGCCATATTTGTTTTGGCTGTAATTCTGGGGCAGCTGGCTGCGTTCGAGCTGGGCTACTTCCTTGTCGCGGCCGGCCGCTGATTTTCGCTTGTTAGCGGGTTTGTGGGGCGCCTTTCCCTGCCCCCTTGGCGTCCTACTCTCTCATCCGTGAAGGGAGGCCCCCCAGGCGACGACTGTTCGAATTTTAGCCATTTTCTTACCGGGCTTTTTGCGTGCATACGCTACATGTCTCTCGCCGAACGGGAGATCGAAATGCTCTGCAAGGGAATTGGCGGCTCGTTAGAGCTGTTGGAGGATCGTTTAATCATAAGACGGTCGGCCATACTGGGTATTCTAACGCACGGCTTCAAGGGCGAAAAATCCATCCCGTATTCGGCAATAACCGCCGTCCAGTTCAAGAGGGCTGGCTTTGCGAGTGGATACATTCAATTCACATTAGGTGGCAGCAATGAGAGCTCTAAGGGACTCTGGGACGCCACCAAGGACGAGAACACCTTGATGTTCGGTGACAATGAGGTGTTCGAGAATGCACGCAAGTTCGTGGAAGACCGCATGGGCATTCGGCCAGTTGTCCCGCAGATGGTAGCAACGGAGTCTGTAGCTGATAGCCTTGAAAAGCTGGCCACTTTGCGCGATCGAGGCATTCTAACGGCCGAGGAATTTGAGGAGCAGAAGGCTAAGCTTTTGGGAAGGACAGACTCGCGCCCGGCCGCGAAGAAACAGGCGACCGAAATCGCGCATGAAGAGCAGCCCAACGAAGCGAAGTCACGCATGATCGCAGCAATGGATCGCGCGATTGAACAACGATCGGCATCAGCTCCGACTGTGCCGCCGACGTTCGGGCGCCGGATCTAAGCTAGCTGACACGGCGATCTAGCTTACAGTCTCTCTCGGATAAGGGGCTCGATCGGCTTGAGCGCCCTTTTAGGAGGTAACAAAGAACGCAATTCCCGCACTGCATCATCGCACGCGACATCAGCAGAAGCCCAATTCAAGCCCTCCTCAAAATCCAAGCAATCCCATTTTTCCAGACGATCAAAGCGATCTGGATAATATTTCGCGTAGACGGAGACGTGGTGAAGCCCGATCCGTCTGTTTAACGCGCGGACGCGCATTTCGGCGTAGGAGTAGTCTGCATCAGCATACTGTTTGCATGTTGATGAAATGCCGCGCAGCGTAATTTCTTCCAATCTTGCCCGATGATCTTTGACGACGCAGTACTGTCTGAAAATCTCCTCGGGCCTAATGCTCAGGATGTCTATAGGATCGAACATGCCCGCAGCTTGGACGGAGCGTTTTCTCTCCATTCTGATTTCGACATGAATAGCATTGTCCTCCCCCGTGATGCTCGACGGCTTGGTGTTGTAGACGCAGAGATTGCGATAGGGCCGAGATTTGCGGCGTGAGACATAGATCGAATACGTGGTGCCCTCGTATTCGTATATCCAGTCCGAATGTCTCCGATGGCGAAGGTGCAGCAAGTTCTTCAGCATTTCGACGGCTTGGTCGTACGTCCATCCGCGGTAAGTCTGGATCAGATCGAATGCGACATGAAGCCGATAAAGCGAGAGATTGCGATCGATCCGAGCGTACAGCTGCAATAGCTCGATGCAGAAGTGGGACGGCTGATTGATAACCAGAATGTGTCGCCATACCAGCTCGGGAATTTTCCGGTCCTTTTTCTCCTTCGGAAAGGCACTCCCGCTGTTCGCTTTGATCGCGCGAATGAAGGCAGGATGAAATCTGCGCGTGGATGATACCTCGATCGTGTCAACATACGGAGCCATAAGGCCGATCTTGAGAGCATTGTTCTGGTTCGCTACCTGTGATAGAATATTCGGCATCGATGATCTTCTCTGATGCTGATCACTCGTTCATGAGCATAAGCTTTCGACGGCTTGGCGTGATCTTGCTTCGCGCTAACGGACGGCCTCGCACTGCTCGAACAGTGCGGGGCCTTGTCGTTCTTAGGATTGCAGGGGCGTTGGATCGGGAATTCTGCGTGGCCCGACGATCGTCATGACGTCCGCAAGCCTGTAGTAGACGCTCCGACCAGATGGATGGAGCCGCTTAACCTCGAGACTGCCACCGCGACGCTGTTCAAGCTTCTTCACGGTGTCAACGTGACAGCCGAGAATTGCAGCTGCTTCCTTACGAGTGATTAGCTCGCGCGCTTCTGTGATGGGCTTGGGCTTACGACGAACGAGCTTTTCGCGAACGATCCTATTTGACGTCTTCATGGCAGTATCCAATAGCTACCGCACCGCGCGTCGTAAGACGCAACGTTGGTGCAAGTTGAAACTGGATCACAGCCGGGTCGTTGTCGACAGCCGATGCTCTACGTGATCGACGCCATTGTGCCTCCGCGGCACGATCGTCCCGCACATGATGATCACATGCGGCTCGTCCATACTGCAGGAATGATTAAGGGCGATCAAGGGCAAAAAACGCTGAAATTCCCGCACAAATTGAGGATTTCAACGCGACGTTGAGATTTGGAATGATGATGGAGAGCCTGGCGGCTCACAGGGCGGCTGGCTAAATGCTGGGGACCATCTCCCCATCCAGACCGGATCAAACGGCCCAGGAACCCGCCCCGCCGTGCTATGATCGTGTGGCACGAATGAGGGGGACCACATTCCCCGCCTTCCCCTCCAGAATGCGTGCGATCAAGGATGCCAGAGCCGTGAGGGCTTGGGCCCGTTCCAGATCGTACGCATGCCGGTCGTAGACGCCTTGGACGCCCGGAATTGCGTGCCCCAGGACGCGCTCTGCAATGTCCGGACGGACTCTTGCGCGGGACATCAGAGAACGCGCGGTCCTTCGCAAATCGTGCAGAGTCCAATGAGGAATGTTGGGCATAATGTCGGCCATCGCTTTGTCCAATGCGGCCTTGCCGTCTCCGAACGCACTAAAGCTCCCATAATGCCTCGTCGGATCGGTTCTCTTCGTTTTGAACGAGGCCGGAAACACATAGTTGTTCGTCCGAGTCTCCAGCTGTGCCTCGATGACGGCGAGAGCCAGCCTCGGGAGCTTTAGACGCGCGGCATTCCCCTTCTCCCGCTCTTCCGTCGCGATCGTCCAGACGTCTCCGGAGAGATCGTCCCAGCTCATGGTCGCGACTTTGATCCGACGTTGGGCCGTCAGGAGGAGCATCTTGGCAAGATTGCCGAAGACGCCCTGCCCCTCACACGCTCTGAACATGACCCGGATTTCCTCGTCCGAGAGGATGCGATCCCGTGCACGCTCGGAAGGGCTCTCGATGCGTGCCATGCCCTCTCGGATTGGAGAGGAATAGTCGTCATGGCCTACGGCATATTTCGACATCATCCGGCGCAATGTGGCGAGTGTAACGTCTGCTGCTCTCGGCCCGCGCGTCTCCTCAATGTCGTCGAGGAGACTGGAAACATCGGACCTCTTGATCGACTCAAACGACTTCTTTCCCCAAACGGGATAAATCTTCTCGACCATTTTGCGGATTTGAGGTCCTGATCGTCTTTTGCCGTCCACATATCGTTTTAGATACCGTTCGGCGACAACTTCAAACGTATCGGAACGGGCTGCGGCATTTTTCGCGCGCTCAGCGAGGAGGGTCGTCCTGTTCGCCCTGAAATTGTCGGCTGCGTCCCGCGCGGCCTTGAGGCTGACGTGATCGGACGATCCTGGCCGGAACTCACCCAGCTTTTCCGTTCGCATCGTGCCGCGCGATTTGTCATAGAAGGACACGAGCCACGACTTCCGGCCAGTGCCGTTGATACGCAAGATCAGCCCTTGCTTCTTTTTGTCGCGAAACGCGACCTGCTTCTCGCCCGGCCTCAGCTTGAGCTTCGCGATACTGATCTCGGTGAACAAACGATGCCGATCGGCTTCGCCGGAACGATCCCGTTTCGCGGGAGATGGGCTTTGTGGATCGAGCATACGGCCCCTGAGATTAGGTCTGAGATTAGGTTTTCCTGACGTCTGGGTGATCGCCGACGTTCGGTCTTAATCCTCAAGATCGTAATCTAAGGGCTTGATAAGGTGAAGGATTTGGTTCCAGCAATCATCGCTGATCATTGACCTTCATCGATACGCGATAGGACTTTTAATCACGGGGTCCTGGGTTCGAGCCCCAGCGCGCTCACCAAGCAAATTCAATAGCTTACGCCAGACCATCAACCGATTGAAAAAGCCCCGTGTGGGCGCTGTGCTGACAATTCGATTGCTGCTCTCCCGGTCGGAGATCTCGGCCCTGTAATTGTTCGCCGTAACAAGCAGGCCGGCGCGCTCCTCAGCCGTGGTCGCCTGCCCTGCCAATTCCAGGCAGATCCGCTCCATGCGGGCGAGTTCGTCGATGTCGTGTTGATATTGCCCCATGCGGCTGATCAGACTCCGGCGCCCCGCAAGGTCAAGGACGGGCCGCGTAAGGAGCCTTCGACCGCGACACGCGTTAAGGACCAGAGCAGGAGGACGGAGGCGGGTTATGAGTACCATCCCCCTAGACCTTCAACGAAGGTTCGAACAGCGCTGGGCCGCCCGATTTCCGCCGTCGGGGGGAGCGGTCGCAACTCGATGGGATCGGCCTGAAAAGCATGATCGACAGCTGGCCACGCCCAGAAAGGGCAAAAGAAAAAATCGCCAAGCGAACCTAGCTCGTTCAAGTTCAGCGCCGACGGCGTGAGCGCGGGACCGAAGCCCCCACGACGCGCAGTAGCTCGCGCGCGTTCCGAGACCCAAGGGATTGATAATTTGACTCTGGCCTGCGCCGCGTTTCGATGGCGGCATGCCCCGCCCTGCCCGCCGCCACACGCCCACGCACGTTGACGGCCGCCCCGTCAAGATCACTTTCGGCGAGATGCGGGAGATGGGCTTGCGCGGCGTCCTCGTCTATTGCCATTGCGGCCATCATATCGCTCTGAACTCTGAGCGCCGATCGCTGGCCTGACGATGTTCGCCTCTCTGGTATCGAGCCGCGCTTCGTCTGTGCCGGTTGCGGCCGCCGCGGAGCTGAGGTCAGGCCAGATTTCGAGAGCGGCATGCCGCCGCAGTTCGCGAGCTCGAACGCACGTGAGACCGCTGCAAAAAGGCCATATTTCGCGTGCGAGTTGATGAAGCGGGAACTTTCGGCAATTGGATACATTGCCGGTCTCGCCGCTTATCGCGTCCCTCGGGCCTGAGGAGCAGTCGTTGAACCGGGAATTAAAGGAATTCCGCAGGCTCGAACGCGCTTGCAGAGAGCACGCAGCCATCGCTTCCCTCGATCTTGAGCGTGAGGGTCTTCTCAAGGTGGCGGAGTATTATCGGAAAGCTATCGAAGCTTGCAACGCCACCCCACAGCGGACAGCCACCCGTAAATTTCCCAAGGAAGGCCCGCCAGCGTGAACCGTGGCGCTGCCTTTCCACGTCCCCACACGCAGCGACCCCGCCTCGCTGATAGCGTGGAAGGGCCGCCTGCCTTTCCTTGCTGGGGCTGGAAGGGGTAAAGCCAGCACGGTCGGCAAGTTCAATTTACGCCGGTGAAGTGGCGAAATGAACTGCCCAAAAGGGGCACTCCGCCGGAGGCGGAAGGTCTGCGAAAACCACACGGACCCGCTGAACAGACATCACGTCGCCGAACTCAATCCCAAGGGCAAGGAACCGCATTGGGGACGACGCAAGCTGAAACGGGATCAATGATCGTCTTCTCTCGGGAGACGCCACATGATTTTCATTTTTAGTCGGAATCAAATTGAGCCGTTGCTTCAATTATAAGGACGTCATTCATGACCAAGGAAAATTGCCTGATCGTCCACGTTGCTGGAAGACAGTTGGATCTGCTGCGAGGAGAAGCCTCGCGCATTGCAAAGGACAGTAAACTTGATTGGTGGATCGATCATGCCGATGTCGGCACGCGCTTCTGCTTTGAAGATGCGAAGGCGAAAGAAACCTTCGCTCTCACCTGCGACAACTTCGGCGTTCCGTGCCGCGACGGCTAGGAACTAAGCCCAATGGGAAAAGCCGCAGGGTGGTTCCAGCCCCCACTGCGGCATTCCCGGACAACTAGAAATTGGCTGGTACTCAAATCTCGCCGGTGTTCTCACAGTAGAACACCCCGTTCCGAAAATGGACTCCGTACAACTACCGGAGTTCGACGTCTCACGGATTGCAGCTTAAGAGCGAGCGTGGCACGGCTTGCATTCCAGCCCCCAAGGCTCCCGGCTGCCGATTCAATTGCGGATCAGAGCGCCGGGAGCGCCGAGGCCCGCCAGCGTGAACCAGCGGGCCAGTTCAGTGCGGGCACAGTCCCAAGCGTTTCGTTCGACCTATCTTCAGCTTTCCGGCGCCGCAACTGCAGCCGGCATGCTCAGCGGCGCTCCACCAACCGAAACAGGCCCCACCGACTTCGACTGCCGGACCATCCGTTTGCGCATCGCCGCGGACAGTCCATAGCGAGCATTCGCTCTTCGAATGGAGGACGTGACGTCCGACATCATTGCGCCTTGCAGCGAGTCCACCTTCGCGATCAGCGTGGACAGCTGCGAAGATATCTTCCTCACGTCGAAGCGTTCGTCCGTGATGCTCTGGCGCAGGGACAGCAGCACCATTGTGTCCTGCTGCAGCAGGGCGGCATTTTGCTGCAATGCTTGGTTGTTCTCCTGCAGCGAAGCCGTGTGCTGCTGCTGGGCCGACTGGATATCCTTCAAGGCGGCGACGACCGGATCCGGTTTCGGTGCGGGTGCGTCCCGGCGCGGAAGCAGTTCGGCCAGACTGCCGATATTCAACGACGAGAAATCGGCCGGCGATGTATAGATGGCCGCCGAGCCGTTGATGGCCAGGGCACACACCGACAGCGCCAGGACCGATTTCCGGCTGGAGCGCTTGATCGGAACTGGAGCTTCCGGTGCGGCGGGTTCGGGCGCTGCGGCTGCGAGCGCGAGCGCTGCGGGGTCGAGTTGTTCGACGAGGCCTTGCGCTTCCAAAGTCGTGGTCATCTGCATTGACCTCATGAGCGAGCAAAAGGAAGCCGACGCCGGAACGTCCTCGCGACGGCTCCTCTACGCAGCACCCACCTACAACTGTCTAAAATTGTAGGCTTTTCGGCTTAATTTCACGTTAGCGGCCGGGCCGCCCGGCAGGCCCGGCCACCCCGGCCGATTGCGGGGTCTAGGCGATGGAATGAGCAATGGGGCAGCCTGCTCCGAAGCGCGACAAAGCCGCGAGACAACGCCCTCAAAAGGTGTAAGATTCAGCAAAACAGGAGGGAGCGGCATGTTTGAAATCAACGGTTTCGACACGGCAGGCGTCGTCAGCCTCAAGCGGCTGTCACTCGAGGCCGCCCTCAAGAAGGCCAGAGAGCTCGTCGCGGACGGGTGCTGGGACGTTCAGATCGTTGATCCAACCGGCCGGATATACACCTCGTTCGAGGAGCAGGCCGCCTAGCCGCCCCGCCTTCCCTTTTCAGAAATCACCCAGCCATCGGATCGCGCTTCGCGAACTCCTGGCGTTGCCGTGATCCAAATGAAAACCCCAGCGCCTGGTGGGAAGCGCCGGGGCGTTTTCAAAATATCAATCGGTAAAGCAATGCGGCCTTCATAGCAGCGGCCGCGGAGACCGACTGTGAGCCGGTTCACAGCACGTCGCCGATTTTTCCATATCTGCGACGGTCGCCGGCTCTGGCCGACAACGTAACCGACCCGCTATCCGCCCCGGCCGACATTGGACGAGGCGCTGTTCAGCCACCGTTGCGTTGCTTCATCGCTCCAGCCGGGGACCGCGAAGCGCGCCCGCGGATTCACGTCCGCGCCGGAACGATCGACCGCGGGAGAGCGCGGATGATGTGCGCGGGAGCGTTGCGCCGTGGCCGCGTTTGCGGCGGTGCACAGGACGATCAACAGACCCATGGCCAGAACAGAGCGCATCATATCGGTTCCAATCGAGTAACCCGCTCGGGCTGATGTGATGCGCCAACCGTCCCGCCGCAATCTGACGCGGCATCACAGCTAAGCGATAGATACGCGAGCGCAACGCCCTTGCGGTGGCACGAGCCGCCGCTCAACGCCCGCGCGCCGCGCCGTTGCCAATCAACTCATTTGGGAGCACGCTCTCTCCAGGCGCTCAAGACGCCACACAGGGAGAGACACATGAAGGAATCGGGCCTGGATGGCCGCCATCGGGACAAGGATGGCGGGATCAGCAAGAAGCACGGCAACACGCTGGTTGGCACGTTGCGCAAGATCTACGGAAAGGGTTTTGCGGCCGGCTATCCCGATGCGACCCAGCTCAGCGAGGTCCTGGCTCAGCTGAACGAGACGTCGCTGAGCCAGTTGCGCCGCGATCACGACACCGGGCATTTGGGGCACAAGATCGACCACGCCTCGAAGTGACTGATGTCACCTGTCTGATTGACCCGGCTGGATGAAGACGGCGCCAGACCGGCGCATCCGTCCTCACCCCTCGTCCAGCACCTCGAACAACTCTTCAACCCGCTCGAACGGCGCGTCGCGCATCTGGCTGTGATAGACGACGCGATCGCCGTCGCGCTGCAGTGACTTCCCTCTCGACTTCCGCAACCGTCCGGGCAGGAACGTTGCGGCCACCGCCCCGAGGCCGACGTCGAGCCGGATGATGCCCCTTCGCTTGCATTCGAGCCTGAGCTTCGCGGCGGCAAAGAAGTCGCGCGCGACTTTCGGCAGCGGGCCGAAGCGGCGGGAGGTTTCCTCCTCGAGGTCGACGAGGTCGTCCTCGCTGCTGCATCTTGCGGCGCGCGCATAGAGTTCGAGCCGCACGGGCTCGGAATGCACATAGGTCTCGGGCAGCATGTCCGCGACCGGCAGGTTCAGGTCGGGCACCCACACCGCGGCCCGTTCCTCGTCGACTTTCTCCGAGGCCATTTTCAGCAGGTGGCTGTAGAGCACGGGCCCGAACACCTGGACATGGCCGGATTGCTGCTCCGAAAACAGATCGCCCGCACCTCTGAGATCGAGATCGCGTTCGCTGATGGCAAAGCCGGCGCCCGGCCGGCTGAACTCCTCGAGCACGGCCAGCCGCTTCTCCGACTGCCCGGAATTCGTCTCGGTCAGCAGATGGGCGAACGCGCGGATGCCGCTGCGTCCGACCCGTCCGCGCAGCTGATGCAGCTGGGCAAGGCCGAACTTTTCGGGCCAGCAGACCACGATGGTGTTCGCACGCGGAATGTCGAGGCCGCTCTCCACGATGTTGGTCGCGAGCAGGACGTCGGCCCTGCCCTCGACGAAGCTCATCATCCGGTCGTCGATCTCGTCGGCAGCCAATCTGCCGTGCAGGCACACGATGCGAAGATCACCGGCCACCGCCTGCACCCGCGCCAGCATCGGATCCAGATCCTGGATGCGCGGACAGATCAGAAAACTCTGGCCATGGCGCCGCTGCTCGCGCAGCAACGCCGACGCAATGGCCGCATCCGACAGCGGCGCAATCCTGGTTGCGACCGGAAGCCGGTGAACCGGCGGCGAGGCGATCACGCTGAGGTCGCGGAATCCGGCAAGGCCGGCGGCGAGCGTGCGCGGGATCGGCGTGGCGCTCATCATCAGCACATGGACATTTTTGGCGAGACTGGAAAGCCTGGCCTTCTCCGCCGCGCCAAAATGCTGCTCCTCGTCGATGATGACGAGGCCGAGATCGTCGAACTTCACGTCCTTGCCGCCGAGTGCCTGCGTTCCAACCACGACCTTGATCCGGCCGCTGCGCAGTCCCTCCCTGGTCGCCCGCAGCTCGGCGCCGGATGTCGCCCGCGACAGGTTCCCCACCTCGATGTCGAACGGGGCGAAGCGCTTCTGGAACGTTGCGACATGCTGCCGTGCCAGCACCGTCGTCGGCACCGCGATCGCCACCTGCTTGCCCGACAGCACCACAGCGGCAGCCGCCCGCAGCGCCACCTCGGTCTTGCCAAATCCCACGTCGCCGCAGATCACCCGGTCCATCGGATGGCCGGATGCAAGATCCTCCAGCACGTCGCGGATCGCCTTCGCCTGGTCGACCGTCGTGAAATAAGGAAAGCGCGCGACGAATTTCTCATAGGCCGATCCCGGCGGAACCAGCTTGTCGGCGCGCCGCCTGCGGCGCTGACTGATGTGCTTGGCCAGCACCTTGCCGGCGATCTGGATTTCGCGCTCGGCCTCGGTGCGGCGGGCCCACCATGAGCTGCCGTCCGCCTTGTCGAGCGCAAGCTTGCCGGGCTCGGTTGCGTAAGGCCACATCAGCGCCAGATCGGGCGGCGGCACGAGAACCGCATTGTCGCCTGCGAACACCAGGCGGATCATCTCGCGCAGTGCGCCGCCGCCCGTGTTCACGGTCTGCAGGCCATCGAGCACGGCAAGGCCGCGCTGGAGATGCACGACCACCGTGCCCTGCTCGGGCACGTCGGCATGGTCGAAGGCCGCGCTCCAGGCCCGCGCCATCGGCTGCGCATGATGCGCCCGGCTGCCGAGCACGTCGGGCGCCGTCACGACAACGAGCGACTTTTTCCCCGGGACGACGAAGCCCGCATCGAGATCGGCCAGAAGCGCCGCCTCGCCGCTCCGCCCGCGCACCGCCTCGTCCCAATTCTCGCAGCGCTGCGCCTTGACGCCGCCCATCCGCTCCATCACGCGCAGGTCGTCCTCCTGCGCCGCGACCAGGATCAGCCGCGAGCCGGCCCGGCGCGTCTCCTCGACAAAGGCACGCAGCGCCTTCCTGGAGGAGGTCAGCTTCGAAAACTCCGGGATGGGCTGGAACGACGCTGTCCGCGGCAACACCTTCATGCCCCTGGAGAGCTGCTTCCAGTCGCGCCGTCCGATGTATTCGCGTTCTCTCTCCGCGCGAGGCGCGGCCTCCTCGATCGTGCTGAGCCAGCCGTCGACATGCAACGGGACCCCTGCATCGGCGATCCATTTGGCGCGCCCGCAATAGTCGAACAGCGTCGCGCGCTTGCCGCGTTTGCCGGCGAAGGCCAGCCGCTCCGACATGGGATCGACGAGAAGCTCGCTGGTCTCGAAGATGATGTCGTGCTCTTTCGGATCGAACGCCACGATCCGGCTGATGGCGCGGCCTGAATGCTCGATCCGGAACGGCCCCAGCGCGCCCGCGGGAAATATCTCGAAGGTCTGTCCGTGAAACAGGGCTCCGCCCGGATAATCCGGCTCGTCCTCGAGATCGTATCCCAGCTCTTCGAGGCGCCCGCGCAGGTCCCGCTCGGAAAACGCGCCGCCCACCTTCAGGCCCACGCTCAGGCGCGACAGGCTCGCAGGCGGCGGCAGGCGCTCCATCACGGCTTCCGCCGTCGAGACCAGAAAGAGCGGCTTCCTGGATTTCGCGAGGCGTCGCAGCACCGAGGCTCTGCGCCCTGCCAGTTCGTGCGACGGCTCGAGCTGATCGAACGGCAAAGTGTTCAATCGCGGAAACACCAGGACCTCGCAGGCGGGATCGAGCGCGTGAATGACGCTACCGAGCCGCTCCGCCCTGTTCTCGCTCTCGGCGAGAAAAACGATGCCGCTGCGTCCGGACTGCTTCCATTGTGCAAGCAGATGCAGAGCCATCGAACCGAGGGGCGATGAAGACGAGATCGTGGCGCGCTGCGATCCTTTGCCCTTCTTTGGCGATGTCTTGGTCGCCTTCGCCTTTTTGGAAAGCCTCACTTGAATCCGTCTCTGGTCGTAAACTGTCACCCACCGAACGCGAGCCGCCTCATTGTCGATTCGGCGGTTCGCCGCCATCCATATGGGATTTGCCCTGCCAACGCACGCCTCGTGGCAACGTTCGGAGCGCCATTGCGCTCCCGAAATCTTTGGCTGTGGATCGGAACTCGCCGCTTCCGAAGCATTCAACGCGGCGTGGGACCTGCTTCTCTGGATGCACGGGCTGCTGCGATCGAGGACGCGCTGCTCGCATGTCCAGCACGAAAAACCCCAGCGCTTGGACGCTGGGGCGTTTCGTTCAAAATGAAATGGTCAAGCAATACGCTTTCATAGCAGCGAATGTGTCGCGTGCTTGTGAACTGGTTCACACGCGCTGTTGGTTGTTGGCGCGGCCCGATCATGCCGGAACGGGGTACCGCACCTCCGGTTTGAGCCTGCGCGCGCCGCGGGCTAGGATGCCTTCTTTTACGGAGGCTCATTTGAAACCATTCATTTTCATCGCCGCCATTGCACTCCTTGCGGCGTCCCCCGCCCGCTCGCAGCCGCTGGTCGATCCCAACAAGGTTGCTCCCGAATTCCGCGAGGCGGCCGAGAAGCGCCGGGCCGAGCAGTTGCGGCAGCGTGAATGCGCGCTGAAGGCCGATCTCGACAAGGTGCTGCCCAGGGATCGCACCGCGTATCTGAACCATTGCCTCGACACGCTCGCAGCCAGGCAATAGCGGCTGGTCGGGCAGCTCAAACGACCTGAGCCTGTTGACGACCTCTGCCTGCCGCCAGTCGCGGCGGGCCGATGACGCCCGGCCGCATCTTGCGAGCATCGCCGTCGTGCGCACGACATCGGCTGCGACAAGACCTCCGGTGAATTCACCAAGGCCTTCAGGCTTTCTTCAGACATTTGGGATCACCTGACGATCCATTCCCATCGGTCATTGTCGGTCGCGCATGAGTTTCGTCCAGATTCAGTGCACGCGCTGCAAGTCCGTGTTCCGCGATCGCGCCGGGCGGTTGCAGGACGGCTATTCCAGGCAATGTCCGAGTTGCGAGGTGGTGCTGTTTTTCGCCGAGGATTCGCAGCACCCCTTCGTCAAGCGCGCGATGCGCAACGCGCGCAAGGCGCGCAAGGAACAGCGCGAGGCCGAGGCGGCAAGGCGCGTCGCGCCGGAGCCGCGCGCGGCGCGCTCGCGGTCATTCGCCGGGCGGGACCGATCGGTGGATCGGGAAGACTAGAGCCGTTGTCCGTTCCGATAGAATCGGAACGGGGCCCTGGATTCCTATTTTGACGCGTTGTCTTGACGCCAACCGGTATCCACTTCGCGAGAACGCGAACTCAGCCGCGCCGCCGCGGCTTCCTCGGAAACAGGCGGTCGCGGATATAGCGCGAGGTCGGGGTCAGGCGGATGCCGCGCGGCTTCTGCCAGGCGGCGCGGTCGATCTCCTTCTTGTCGCCGATCGCGAGCCTGCCCTTGGCGCCCTTGGCGATGAAGATCGCATCGCTCATCTTGCGGCCGGAGCGCTTGTTCCTGGCCTTCACTTCCTTCCAGAGGCTGATCCGGCCGAGCTTCAGCTTGGGCAGCTCCTCCTTGATCTCGCGCCGCAGGCAGTCCTTCTCGGACTCGCGCGCGCGCTTGCGGCCGCCCGGGAACATCCACAGGCCGTCCGACCGGCGTCTGACCAACAATACCTTGCCGCGCTTGGCGGCAACCAGCTTGGAAGACTTCGCCATTGCTGCCGTAATCGAAATTAGAATCGTCCCAATCGTAACTTGTCTAGTCGGATAGACAAGTTCGGGACGCGCCTTGATCACAGGCCGCGGGCCTTCGGGCCAGCTGCGACACGGCGTTCAGATCGCGCCGTTCGAGGACGCAAGATCAGCCTTCGCTCGCCTTCGCGCCCGCCCCCGCCCGGTCCTCCGTCCTGATCCAGGCCATCATCATCTCCCAGGCAACCGACAGGATGATCGGCCCGATGAACAGGCCGACGATGCCATGGGCGAGCGTGCCGCCGATCACGCCGACGAAGATCACGATGGTCGGCGTGGTCAGACCGCGCCCCATCACGAGCGGCTTCAACATGGTGTCGATGAAGCCGACCAGGACGAGAAACACCGTGAGCAGCAGCGCCGTGGTGACGTCCTTGTCGGTCCAGATCCAGATGATCACCGGCAGCAGCACGAGGAAGGCGCCGATCTGCACGATCGAGAGCAGCAGCACGATGAAGGCGAGAAGGCCGGCGCTCGGAACGGCTGCGAGCTTGAAGCCGATGCCGGCGAGCAGTGCCTGCACGATCGCGACGCCGATCACCCCTTGAGCCACGGCGCGGATGGTCGCGCCGGCGAGCCCCAGGAAATGCTCGCTCTGCTCGGGCACGATG
Organism: Bradyrhizobium sp. B025; assembly: GCF_042257955.1. Taxonomy (NCBI): domain Bacteria; kingdom Pseudomonadati; phylum Pseudomonadota; class Alphaproteobacteria; order Hyphomicrobiales; family Nitrobacteraceae; genus Bradyrhizobium; species Bradyrhizobium sp. B025. The sequence goes on from NZ_CP170150.1 coordinate 4,452,929, forward strand.
CGAAACAGGAAGCCGCGGCTGGCCGCAACCAACCGCGGCCCATGCGGGAACAGGAAGCCGGCGACGAACACCGAGACCAGAAACTGGAGCGTGCCGACGCCGGCATCGCCCGCGAACGACAGCAGCGGTCCTGCCAGCGGCTGGAGATAGGGCGCCACTTCGCGCAGCACCGCGCGGATGTTGGTGTAGGCCTGGTCCCAGAGGTCGTAGAGCCACGGGCCGACGAGCGGCCACGACTTGAGCTGCTCCGGCGCCGACTGGAGCGCGAGATCGCCGGTGCCGAGCTGGTGCGCCAGCTCGCGCACGCCGTCCACCGCGCTGATACCGAGCCAGGTTGCAGGGCCGATGACGATGCCGAGCGTGATCAAGGTGAGGATCGCCGCGGCGGTCTTGGGCCGACCGCCGAGGATCTTGGCGACCCAGCTGAAGGCCGGATAGAACGCGACCGCGAGCACGCCGCTCCAGGCCAGGATCGGCACGAACGGGCGGATGATCAGGAAGGTCCAGATGATCAGCAGGGCGAGCAGGCCGAGCCGGATCACGAGCTGGATGATGTCCTCTCCCGTCAGGAGCTGACGGAGGCTTTTCACGGGCACGACTTTCTTTGCGGCATCGACGCTGGTTCCGGCACATGCACGGGCAAGCCGTTATTGCCAGCCCCGCATCCGGCGTCAAGACGACCGGGCTCCCGCTCCGGCTTGACCGGACCGAGGGCTGATCCTGCGGCAACGCCTGCGCGGCTAGAAGTGGTAGTTCACGCCGACCGTTCCGGTCTGGATGTTCAGCTTCACATTGGCCGGCGTGGCCGCCAGGTTGCCTGATGTCGCCGGCTGCTCGGTGATCGCGGCGAAGCCCATGTAGTTGTACTCGGCCCTCACCGACCAGTTCGGCATGAACATCCATTCGACGCCGCCGCCGGCGAGCCAGCCGGTGCGGTTGAAGCTGCCCGAGGCAGAACCGGCGAGCGCGCCGGCAAGGCCATTATTGGCATTGTACTTGTCGCGGGTGAAGGCCGCACCGCCCTTGGCGTAGAGCAGCACGCGGTCGAAGGCGACGCCGAACCGGCCGGCGACCGTGGCGATGTAGTCGTTCTTGAGCGACAAGGTGAAGCCGGCGCCGCCGCCGAACGGACCGCCGGCGTTCTGCGCGACGCTGGACCAGGCGCCGGTGCCCTCGAGCCCCACCACGACATTGCCGATCTGGTAGTTGCCGCCGATCTGGCCGCCGACGATGCCGCCGCTGGCGGTGACGGAGGTCCAGACCGCGGTCGGATCGGTCGGGTCGATGCCTGTCCACTTGCTCCAGGCGCCGCCGCCGTGGGCGCCGATATAGAAGCCGGTCCAGGTGAAGATCGCAGCCGGCACCGGCGCCTTCACCGGCGCAGGCGCGATGATATCCGCGGCGAATGCCGGCGTTGCCAGCGACAGCAGCGCGGCCGTCAAAACGAGCTTTGTCCCCATCATCTCGCCCCCACTTGCGCGCCTCCCGACCGAGGCGACTGGGTGAAATCTAGCTGCCGGACCAGGCGCGCGCTTGGACCTGTCGGCGGCGCGATTTGGACTGACCGGCGCTCCGAACACCCGGAACATCCTGCACTGGCTCGGAGCGGAGCCCGGTTTGGCTAACGGCGATTAACCGGATTTCGTTGCCCCAGTTTACGCCGATGCAAAGACCCGCTCCTACCGTGCACCGAGGTCCCAAGAAAACATTCCGTGCAAATGGCGAACAGCATCTGGACGATCGAAGAATTCACCTGCACCGGTTGCAGCATGAACTACACCGCGACCAGGGAAGAGCACAGCGAAGCGCATTCCGGCAGCTTCAAATGCAAAATCTGCAGCGGCGTGGTGCACGCATGGTCCGGCAAGCATCACTTCTTCGGCTGGCAAGCCGTGAAGTCGAAGCCGCCGGTATTCGGCCGGCGCTGGGCGGGCGTGGGTTGGTAGACGGACGCTGACGAGCGAGCGGGCCGCGCGGCGGGTTTGGCCGCGATACCGGTCATCGATTGCGTATGGTTGGCGCAGAGAGAAGCATCGTCAGTCGATAGTCGGGCCAGCCCGCAAGAGACAGCGACACCTGCTGATAGCGCAGCAGTCCCATGGTCGGATGATCGAACGCACGTTCGCCCCCTTCGCGTGCCAAAACCCCCTGCGTCTCCCAGCAGTGCTCGAAGTCCGAGCTTCCAATTCTCAGTTCGTCTACGAGCCGGCGAATATCCGGATCGTCGGCGTAGCCCGTCACCGCGGCGCGGAACTCTGCGACGACGCGATGCGCACGGGACGTCCAGTCCAGGATCAGAGTTCGCGCCTCAGGCCGGAGGAAGATGTATCGCAGAAGGTTTTTTTCGCCGTCAGCATCGAGCCATCCCGCAAACAGTCGGGACGCTTTCGCGTTCCAACGACGCGCGCTCCATGTGCGATCGAGGATGTAGGCGGGACCATCGATCGCATCGACGCAGGCCAGCACCCCCTCAGGTGGATCATCCCTTTTGCCCGGCCGTTCGGGATCGCGCTTGCCCGCGAGCTCAAACAGATAGCCGCGCTCGGCTCGTGACAGGCGCAATCCGCGTGCGAGGCGCGCAAGTGTCGAAGCAGAGACGGACACATCGCGCCCCTGCTCGATCCATGTGTACCAGGTGGCGCTCAATCCGCAGAGCTGAGCGACCTCCTCGCGCCGGAGGCCGGGCGTGCGCCGTCGTGGTCCGGCGGCGAGACCGAATTCCGCCGGAGACTGGCGCTCCCGGAGCGCCCGCAAGAACGCGCTGAGCGAGAGTGCAGGAGCGATCGGATCCTGTCCTTTCATGGTGGTCGTTATACCAGGATAAAGTGTATCCTTAAACCGGTACATTTGACATGTTAGTTTCGGCCTCGGCTTCGTCGCTACGCAAAGGACGGACGGAAATGGGCAAGCAATTCGCAAGGATCGAGCCAGAGCACAGGGCTTTCATCGAGCGGCAGAAGATCTTCTTCGTCGCCAGCGCCCCGCCGAAGGGACGCATCAACGTCTCGCCCAAGGGCCTGTCCTCATTCCGGGTGCTCGGAGAAACTGACGTCGCCTACCTCGATTGCACTGGCAGCGGCAGCGAGACCCGCGCGCACCTGGTCGCCTCGAACGACAAGCGGCTGACCATCATGTTTTGCGCCTTCGATGGCGATCCGATGATCCTGCGGCTCTATGGTCAGGGTCGATCGCTGATGCGCGGCACGCCGGAGTACGCCGATCTCGTTCCGAAGTTCGAGGAAGTTGCAGGCGCCCGCCAAATCGTACGTCTCTCAATTGACCTCGTGCAGACATCGTGCGGCCTGGGCGTGCCGCTGTTCGACTACAAGCAAGAGCGAGGCAACCTCGTGCGCTACTGGACGGCGCAGGGCGTCGACAATCTGCGGAAATACTGGGGTCTGAAGAACATGAAGAGCATCGACGGCCTGCCGACCGACTTTACCCCCGACAGCATGGCTCCGCCACGCTGACAGACCAAGACTGCGTTCCCCCACACCTCCGTCATTGCGAGCGCAGCGAAGCAATCCAGAATCTTTCCGCGCGTGACTGCCTGGATTGTTTCACTGCGCTCGCAATGACGAATCTGTTGAAGCGATGGTTGCGATCTCTGCCACGTCGCGCTGGCGAAGGCCGGCCCCCGTTAGCCCGGTCAAAGCCGCCTGCTAGTACCGCGGCTTCTGCTAAGCTGCGAGACGGCTTAAACTCCCCTTCCCCGCAACTGAAGCCGACACGCAATGACCGCACCTTTCGTTCCCCAGATCGCCCTCTATCGCAACTGGCTCGCCGAGCAGCGTGGCCTCACCTTCGGCAGCTACGAAGACATGCGGCAATGGTCGGTGCGCGATCTCGACGGCTTCTGGCGCAGCATCTGGGACTATTATGATCTGCAATCGCCGACGCCGTTCGCGGCCGTGATCACCGAGCGCAAGATGCCCGGCGCGGCCTGGTTTCCAGGCGCGCAGGTGAACTATGCGCGTCAGGTATTCCGGCATGTCGAAGCGGCCGACGCCGCCGGCCTGCCCGCGATCGTCAGCGGCGGCGAGGACGGCAGGCTGAGGGAAACGAGCTGGCCGGAGCTGCGGCGCAAGGCGGCCGCGCTCGCGCTGCATCTGAAGGATAACGGTATCAAGCCCGGCGACCGCGTCGCGGCCTATCTGCCCAACATTCCCGAGACCATCATCGCATTCCTCGCGACCGCCAGCATCGGCGCGGTCTGGAGCGTCTGCGCACCCGACATGGCCGCGCCCGCCGTGATCGACCGCTTCAAGCAGATCGAACCCAAAGTGCTGATCGCCTGCGACGCCGTCACCTATGCCGGCCGGCGGCACGACCGGCGCGACGTCGTCGCCGAACTGCGGCGATCGCTACCCACGGTCGCGCATGTCATCCTGCACAGCGAGGCCGGTTCGCCTGCCGCGCCGGATGCCCTGCTCTCGAATATTGTCGCCGGGACAAGCGCCGCGATTGACACGTTCGAGCCGGCCTGGCTGCCGTTCGATCATCCGCTCTGGATCGTCTATTCCAGCGGCACCACCGGCCTGCCCAAGCCGATCGTGCACGGCCATGGCGGCATCGTCATCGTGGTGCTGGCGCTGCTCGGCCTGCACAACGACATCGGTTGCTCCTATCACCAAAACTCTTTCGGCGAGCGCTATCACTGGTACTCTTCGACCGGCTGGATCATGTGGAATTCGCAAGTCGGCGGCCTGCTCGGCGGCGCCACCTGCTGCATCTTCGACGGCAGCCCCGGCGGCGCCAAGGACAAGCCGGACTGGACCACGCTGTGGCGCTTCGTGGCGCAATCGAAAGCGACCTTCTTCGGCGCGGGCGCGGCGTTCTTCGCCAACTGCGCCAAGGCCGAAATCGATCTTGCCGCCGCGGGCGATCTGTCGCGGCTGCGCTGCCTCGGCTCGACCGGATCGCCGCTCAGCGCCGACACGCAAGCCTGGTTCAACGACCGCTTCGCCGCACTGTCGAAGACCAATGGCAGCAAGGCGCAGGCCGACATCTGGTGGGCGAACATTTCCGGCGGCACCGATTTCGCCGGCGCCTTCATCGGCGGCAACCGCGAATTGCCACAAACGCCCGGCGCGATGCAGTGTCGCCTGCTCGGCGCCGCCGTCGAAGCCTTCAGCGAACAGGGCCGCGCCGTCACGGACGAGGTCGGCGAGCTCGTCTGCACCGAGCCGATGCCGTCGATGCCGCTCTACTTCTGGAACGACAAGGACGGCGTGCGTTACCGCTCCAGCTATTTCGAGACCTATCCGGACAATTTCGACGGCAGCGGCCGCGGCCCCGTGTGGCGGCACGGCGACTGGCTCAAGGTCAATCCGGACGGCTCCTGCATCATCTACGGCCGCAGCGATGCCACCATCAACCGGCACGGCCTGCGCATGGGCACGAGCGAACTCTATTCCGCGATCGAAGCCTTGCCGGAGGTGCTGGACTCCCTCGTCGTCGACCTCGAATATCTCGGCCGCGACAGCTACATGCCGCTGTTCGTGGTGCTGCGCGAAGGCGTCGCGCTCGACGCCGCGATGCAGGCGAAGATCAACAAGGCGATCGAGGCCGGTCTCTCCCGGCGCTTCCTGCCGAACGAAATCTTCGCCGTCGCCGAGATTCCGCGCACGCTGTCGGGCAAGAAGCAGGAGCTGCCGATCAAGAAGCTGCTGCTCGGCCAGCCCGTCGAGAAGGTCATCAACAAGGAGGCGATGGCTAATCCCGGCTGCCTCGACTGGTATCTCGCCTTCGCGCGCGACTACCTGGCGCGAAGCGCTGCGTAGCTGCGATCAGCCTCCGCCGAAATTGGAGGGATCGAGATTCCTGTTCTCCGACGGCGGGATCGGCGGCCACCCGGGAAATTTGTACCAGCCGGGCGGCACCGGCGCGTCCTCGGCCGGACGGACGACAACGGGGTGGTGCGGGCGGGCGTGGCGCGCCGGCGCGGCGGCGACAGCCGAACATGCCGACATCAAGAGGATCACAACCGCGATAAACCGCATCGCACGGGCTCCAAACGTCCACCCGGGCTGACATGTGGTGCGGGAACCATGCTGTGCCCACGCATAAGCGACGTCGCGACCGGTCACAACGGCGGCACCGCGACATGCGGACGATCAGCCCAATTGCGCCGATGCCGTTTGCACTCCGTTCACCGATCGCCGCTAGATCAGGACGAATCCACAGCGACGAACCGCGGAAATGGCCGACCTCAACGCCGTCCTCACCAGGCTCAACGATCGTCTGCTCCGCCTCGAGGGCGAGCTGTTCGTGCTGCGCTCGCTGGCGCGCGCAACCCTGACGGCCGGCGACGATCATGCGGCGCGGATGCGCAAGCTGGTCGAGGCGGCCAAGGTCGCGCTCGACGACGAGGCGAAGCGGGAGCTCGACAAGCCGACGCGAAAATATGTCGATGCGGCCACCGCACTCGTGGAGGAATTGCTGGCGGAGCCGACCCCGGCGCGGCCATTGTTCACCGTCATCGACGGCGGCCGGCGCGACTGAGCGCGTCAGATCAAACGTGTCGTATCGGCATCGTTGGAGCCAGCCTTCAGCCGGCTGAGACCTGCCTCGATGATCGCGATCTCCTCGACGATCTGACCGATCGGCAGGCTGAAATCATAGCCCGACCTGCTCTTCAGATCGACCGCGAGGCGCTGCCTGTGCATCATCAGCTCGTCGAGGCCGCGCCTGTTCTTCAGTCGGACATAGATGTCGACGATCTGCTCAATCGCGCTCGGCATGAAATCGGTCCCGGCGAAAAAGCCCGCGCGGCGCACCCACGCCGGCGGGACATTTTCGGTGTCGCGGTACGCATTACAAATCCGCGACGGATTCGTCGATACGCCAGGCAGGTTGAGAACGCGTTACCGTCAGATGATTTTGCGACGCGCCGCATGAAAAGGCCGCTGGCGATCAGGCCAGCGGCCAAAGCCGGGTTCGAAAATGGATCCGGATCAAATGTCGCCAGCCCCGGTATCGCCATTCTAACGGCGGGATGGATTCCTTCTGTTCGAAATGAAACACAGGAACCGTCACATCATCATTTGCCGCTCGACCGTGGCCGTGCGGCAACGCTAGTCGGCGACGCAGAAGTACGTCCGCGGCAGTCGGCGATAGGCGCTGTAGCGATAATGCGGCCGGTAGGCGTAGCCGCGATAGAGCGCCGGCGGCTCCTCGCCGTAATAGGCGCCATCATAGAAATTATAGACCGGTCCCCCCGCGCAACGATAAGCGTCCCAGGTCGGCCCGATGAACGGCGCGACGCCGATCTCGGGCGGGACCGCCGGGTACGGCCCGCCGGCATGGCCCGAGGTGGCCGCAATCAGTGTCGCAAGAAGGATGAACCAGGCGCTGCGCATGCGCTCGCTCCGAACCGGTGCAATGCGCGCATGCAAGCACCGGAACGGTCGGCCGCGCAATCGCGGAATTCACCGTCTCCTGCGCCCGGCGCATTGTTGATAACCGGCAGAAACGGCCCGCAGATGGTGACACGGCGCCCGGACGTGTTATCGGGGGTATGACGCAGTTGCGAGACGGATCGGACACACATGCGCATTACCCTCGTCGGCTCCCGCCATTTCGGCGTGACCACCCTGAACATGCTCCGGGAGCACAGCGTGTCGATCGCGCGGGTCGTGGTGGCCGATGCCGAGGACCGCCTTGCTGCGACCGCCAGGGCGGCCGGCATCGAGGTGGTGGTGCAGGCCAATCCGAAGCTGGTGGTCGCCTCCGAGATCGCGCCCGACACCGATTTGATCATCACCGCGCACAGCCATGCCCGGATCGGAAAGGACGCGCTCGCCGCGGCCCGGTTCGGCGGGATCGGCTATCACCCCTCGCTGCTGCCGCGCCACCGTGGCAAGGCCGCCGTGGAATGGACCATCAAGGAAGGCGATCCGATCGCCGGCGGCACGATCTATCATCTCGCCGATCGCATGGATGCCGGCGCCATCGCCGCGCAGGACTGGTGCTTCGTCAAGAAGGGCGAGACCGCCCGCGAACTCTGGGAGCGCGCGCTCGCCCCGCTCGGGCTCAAATTGCTGGCCGACGTGATCGATTACGTCAAAGTCCACAAGGCACTGCCGGCCAAGGTTCAGGACGAGCAGTTCGCGACTTCCGCGCCGAGTCTGTCCTGACGTTTACCCTTAACGTGAGGCCGCATTGATTCTGCTTGAAAAATCGGAGCCAAAAACACAAATAAACCATTGTTTCCACAGGAACAATTTTCGATTTGGCATTGCAACAAATTTCCGTCACATTTCGTCCGAATAAGCGTCAGGATATCAGACAAATTCAAGGACGGAATTCATGCGTTTTGGTCGCATCGCGGCGTTCTGTGCCGCTTCAGTTTTCGCCGGCACCCTCGCCGCCACCGCCTTCGCCCAGACCCCCTATGACGGCAACTGGCAGGTCACCATCGTGACCAAGTCCGGTTCCTGCGAGCCGACCGCAAGCTCCATGCTGACAGTCGCCGACGGCAAGATCACCGCGCCCGGCGCTAACGTTTCCGGCACCATCGGCAGCGGGGGACTTGTGAAAGTTTCGATCAATGGTGCATATGCCAACGGTCAACTCAGCGGCAACGCCGGATCGGGGAAGTGGAATGGAGCATCTGCAGGCATACCGTGCAGCGGGCGGTGGGAAGCATCGCGCCAATAAACCAATCGAGACTCGCGCCGGAGGCCGGCGGCTGCTGATCGCGGCCGCCGTTTTGCTTGCGGCAGCGTTCGCGAACACCGAAAGCAAGGCCCAGTCCGGCCCGTTTGCCCCGCTCGCGGGCAGCTGGAGCGGCGGCGGGATCGTCACCCTGGATGACGGCTCCACCGAACGCATCCGTTGCCGGGCCAAATATGCTCCGATCGGGCCCACCATGGAGATGTCGCTGACCTGTGCCAGCGACGCCTACAAGTTCAACCTCGCCGCCAACGTCCGGTCCGAAGGCAGCGCCATTACCGGCGGTTGGAGCGAGGCCAGCCGTAACATCAGCGGCTCGCTCCAGGGCCGCGGCGGCGGCGGAAGTTTCGAGGTGGTCGCCAGCGCCGCTGGTTTCAACGCAAACATCTCGCTGCGGACCTCCGGCAACAAGCAGACGGTCACGATGCGCGCGGACAGCCAGTTCCGCGGCGCCAACATCTCGATGTCGCGCTAAGCCAGTACGACGACACGACAATCGATCCGGCGCCCGCGCCGGATCGATTTTTTTATGCGCTGGGAACGAACGCCGTCACCTCGATCTCGACCTTGGCCCGGTCGTCGACGAGGCCTCCGATGTAGAGCAGCGTCGAAGGCGGGAAATGGCGGCCCAGCGTCTCCTTCCAGGCCGCGCCGATGCCGGCGCCTGCGGCCTCATATTCGCTGCGGCTGGTCAGGTACCAGGTTAGGCGGACGATGTGCTCGGGGCCGGCGCCGGCCTCGCCCAGCAGCTTGATGATCCGCTTCAGGGCGGTTGCGACCTGGCCCGCCATGTCAGGGGCGTATTCGCCCGCCTCGTCGCCGCCGGTCTGCCCGGCCAGCACCACCCAGCGGCCCGGCCCCTCGACCACGACGCCATGGGAAAAGCCGCGCGGTTTCTTCCACTCGGCCGGCTGCAGGATACGCATGAGCTGTTTCTCCCATTTCGCTCGTTGGCCCTCCCTTAGCACGCACCCGTGCATCGCTGCATCCGCAGTTTTGGCCGTTGTAAACCGTATTGATGTCGCGGATACCAGCCTGCCCTCCAACGCCCTTTCCTTCCGCATCGCGCGCCAATGACCACTCCTCCGTCCAAAACGATGGCTGCATTGTGGATGGCCGGGTGGCTGTCGCTGACCCTGGTGATGGCGGTCGCGGGACGCGAGGCCGTGCGCGAGATGAACGTCTTCCAGGTGATGGAGGTTCGCTCGCTGCTCGGCCTCTGCATGCTGTATCCGATGATCCGGCGCGCCGGCGGATTCGGGACGCTCAGGACGAGGCGCCTGCCGCAGCACATCGCGCGCAATCTGATCCACTACGTCTCGCAGCTCGGCTGGTTCTTCGCGCTGACGCTGATTCCGATCGGCCAGGTGGTGGCAATCGAGTTCACGATGCCGATCTGGACGGCGATCCTCGCCGCGAGCTTTCTGTCGGAGCGCATGACCTCGTGGAAGATCGCTGCGATCGTGCTCGGCCTCGTCGGCGTGATCGTCATCGTGCGGCCCGCGACCGGCGAGATCAATCAGGGCCAGTTGATCGCGCTCGGCGCCGCGGTCGGGTTCGGCGTGTCCATGGCGTTGGTGAAATCGCTCACCCGGACCGAGAGCGCGCTGGCGGTCCTGTTCTGGATGCTGGTCGTGCAGTCGGTCGCAGGCTTCCTGCCGACGCTCTATGTCTGGGCCTGGCCGCCCACTTATGTCTGGGGTTGGGTGGCGGTGATCTCGGTCTGCGGCACGTTCGCGCATTATTGCCTCGCCAGCGCCATGCGCTACGCGGACGCGACGGTGGTGGTTCCGATGGACTTCCTGCGGGTTCCTCTCACCGCGACGGCCGGCTGGCTGCTGTATTCAGAACGGCTCGACGGCTGGACCGTGCTCGGGGCGGCGCTGATCCTGTTCGGCAACCTCCTGAATCTGAAGCCGGCGGCCCCGATTCCGGCCCGCGCGCAGTGAACCGGCGCGCGGCCTCGCGCGACAAAAACAAAGTGGTCGAACGTGATCTGGATCACGTTAGAAGGGGCATTCCATCGTGCACATTCGGCCGCGAAGCAGTGGGTTGGGCGAACCGTCGTTTCGCTAGCGCGAAGCCGGGCATTTTCGTGTAGGTTCGTCGCCAATTTGTTGCTGCCTGCAATTCGATTCTGGGGATTTCAGATGCGCTATCTCACCCTCATCGCCTCGCTGATGTGCATGGCACTGTCGGTCAGTGCCGCGAAGGCGGACCGCCGTGTTGCTTTCGTCGTCGGCAACGGTTCCTACAAGAACGTCGCGCAATTGCCGAACCCGCCGATCGACGCCAAGGCGATGGCGGCGACGCTGCGCAATGTCGGCTTCGACGTGATCGAAGGGTCCAATCTCAGCCGCGACCAGATGACGGAAAAGCTGCTCGACTTCGGCCGCAAGGCGCAGGGCTCCGACATCGCATTGTTCTACTATGCCGGTCACGGCATCGCCGTCGGCGGCACCAACTACCTGCTGCCGGTTGACGCCGACATCAAGTCGGAGATGGACGTCAAGCTGGGCGCTGCGATCAACATCGACCTGACACTCGAGCAGACCATGGGCGATGCCAAGGTCAAGCTCGTCTTCCTCGATGCCTGCCGCGACAATCCGTTCGCCGCCAAGATCAAGTCGAACTCCGCGACCCGCAGCGTCAACGTGCAGAGCGGCCTTGCCGAGATGAAGTCCGGCGAAGGCACGCTGATCGCGTTCGCAACCGGCCCCGGCCAGACCGCGCTCGACGGCCAGGAGGGCAACAACAGCCCGTTCACCCGCGCGCTGATCGACAACATCACCAAGCCCGGCATCGAGATCCAGCAGGCGATGACGTCGGTGCGCGCCCAGGTCAACGAAGAGACCCACAAGGGCCAGCTTCCCTGGGGCCACACCAACCTGATCGGCGCCGTCTATCTCAACCAGGCCCCGACCACCCAGGTTGCCAACGCGGCGCCGACGGCGGCTGGCAGCGTGCCGGCGGCGACTGGCGGCTCGGACGGCGTCGAACTCGAATACTGGCGCTCGGTGAAGGAGTCCAACAAGCCGGAAGAGCTCAACGCCTACCTCTCGGCCTATCCGAACGGCCAGTTCAAGGCCCTGGCGTTGGCGCGGCTTGCCGCGATCAAGAGCGGCCCCTCGACCGCGACGCGCACCCTCAACGCCGGCGTCGATCCTGCGACCTTCACCGATGAGGCCACTCAGATTACCGAGGACCAGATCGGCCTCGACAAGAACCAGCGCCGCGACGTGCAGCGTCGCCTCACCGGCCTCGGCTTCGACACCAAGCAGACTGGCGTGTTCAGCGACGAGACCCGGACCGTGCTCAAGCGCTGGCAGGCCGCGCGCGGCTATCCTTCGTCAGGTTACCTCAACAAGCTCCAGCACAAGGCGCTGCTCTCGGAGGTCGTGGCTGCTCCGCCGACTGCGAGCGACAACAGCCAGAAGGCGGCCCGGCGCGCCAGCGCCCCCGCGGCCAGCAGCGCACCGGCGCCGGCTCCCCAACGCAGCAACCCCGGCGATGCGGCCGGCGCGGCCTTCGTCGGCGTCGTCGTCGGCGGCATGATGGGCGGCATGTTCCGCCGCTGAGGCCAGATCAAACCCCAAATACAAAAGCCCGGCTCGCGCCGGGCTTTTTCGTTGGGCGACCTGGAAAGACCGGGCGCTACTTCCCCGTCGCCTTCCGCAGCGCCTCGTTGATGCGATCCTGCCAGCCGGGACCGCCCTCCTGGAAGAACTCCAGCACGTCCTGGTCGATGCGCAGCGTAACCTGCTCCTTGATCCCAGGCGCCACGTTCTGCTTCGGCGGCGCCGCGGCGACCTTGGCCGTCACCTTCTTGAACGCCGCCTCGGCCTCGGTCCTGGCATCGCCAAGCGTGCGCGGCCGCCTCGGTAGATCCGCCATGTCCTAGATTCCCTCAAACAGAGCCGTCGAAAGATACCGCTCGGAGAAGGACGGTACCACCGCCAGGATGGTTTTTCCCGCAGCTTCCGGCCGCTTGCCGATCTGGAGCGCCGCGGCGATCGCAGCACCCGAGGAGATACCGCCCGGAATGCCCTCGTGCCGCGCCAATGCGCGCGAGGTCTCGATCGCCGTGGTCGAGTTGATTTTGACGATCTCGTCGATCACGGAGCGATCGAGGATATCAGGGACGAAGCCCGCGCCGATGCCCTGGATCTTGTGCGGCGTATGCTGTCCCCCTGATAGCACCGGGCTCTCCTCCGGCTCGACCGCCACCACCCGCAACGAGGCCTTGCGCGGCTTGAGCACCTGGCCGACGCCGGTGATCGTGCCGCCGGTGCCGACGCCGGCAACGAAGAAATCGATGTTGCCGTCGGTGTCGTTCCAGATCTCCTCCGCGGTGGTGCGGCGGTGCACCTCGGGATTGGCGAGGTTCTTGAACTGCTGCGGCATCACCGAGTTCGGCGTCGTCTTCACCAGCTCCTCGGCGGCGGCGATCGCGCCCTTCATGCCTTGTGCGGCCGGCGTCAGCACCAGCTCCGCGCCGAGAAAGGCCAGCATCTTGCGCCGTTCGATCGACATCGATTCCGGCATCACGAGCTTGAGCCGGTAGCCGCGCGAGGCGGCGACGAAGGCGAGTGCGATGCCGGTATTGCCGGAGGTCGGTTCGATCAGCACGGTATCCGGCTTGACGATACCGGCCTTCTCCATGGCGATGATCATGGCCGCGCCGATGCGGTCCTTCACGCTCGCGGCCGGATTGAAATATTCAAGTTTTGCCAAAATCGTCGCGTTCACGCCGTGCATGCCCGGCAGCCGTCGCAATCGCACGATCGGCGTGTCGCCAAAAGCTTCGACAATCGAGTCATAGATCCGGCCGCGGCCGGGTTGATGCGCTGCACGCGTGGCGGACGATGCGTCCATGATGAACTCCCTGTAGCGACAATTTGCGCTTCTGCCGTGGCTCTTGCGCAGTTACAGACAGCTTGCGGCGACACGCAAGCGACAATGCGGCACATGTTAAATACGCTGCATCGCAAAATCACGTGAGCTACAAATATCAGAAAACCAACGCTTTTGTGTTGCGACCTCGTCAAGTGATTCTGCTTATGTTAGACTTACGTCTTAAAGCAGGGAGGTCACCACGATGTCAGCAGTTGCTGAAGTGATGTCGACCGTCGCGCTGAACCGCGATCCGCGTTGTAGCGAGTTGCCCACCTGTCCGGTCTGCGCCGACTCCATGGTCGCCGCCGAAGCATCCGCCTACGTCTCGGACCACATGATCAGCTATCTCTGGACCTGCGACAATTGCGGTTACGGCTTCGTGACCAAGCATGCCGTCAGGCAGCGGATCGTGTGCAACTGACCCTCAGTCGCCCTGGCGCGCGGCGATGTCGCCCCTCGCCCAGTCCTCGCGTGTACGCTGGTAGAACTCGTCGAACGTTCCGTGTGCGATCGCGTCCCTGATGCCCTGCATCAGGGACTGATAGTAAGCGATATTGATCTCGGACAGCAGCATTGCCCCCAGCGTCTCGCCCGCCTTGACGAGATGATGCAGGTAGGCGCGCGCGTAGCTGCGCGTCGACGGCCATGTGCTTTCTTCGTCGAGCGGACGCGGATCGTCCGCATGACGCGCGTTGCGCAGATTCACCTGACCGAAGCGGGTGAACGCGACGCCGTGGCGGCCATTGCGTGTCGGCATCACGCAATCGAACATGTCGATGCCGCGCTTCACGGCTTCGAGGATGTCGTCGGGCGTGCCGACACCCATCAGATAGCGCGGCCGCTCTTTCGGCAGCATCGGTGCGGTCTCGTCGATCATCGCCAGCATCACCGCCTGCGGTTCGCCGACCGCGAGGCCGCCCATCGCATAGCCGTGGAAGCCGATCGCGACGAGCCCTTCCGCGCTCGCATGACGAAGCTGGGGCACGTCGCCGCCCTGCACGATGCCGAACAGCATGTAACCGTCCGGCGCGCTCTCGAAGGCGCGCTTGCTGCGCTCGGCCCAGCGCAGCGACAATTGCATCGCGCGCTCGATATCGGCGTGCTCGGCGGGCAGCCGCACGCATTCGTCCATCTGCATGGCGATGTCGGAGCCGAGGAAACGCTGCACCTCGATCGAGCGCTCCGGCGACAGCTCGACCTTGGCGCCGTCGATATGCGAACGGAAGGTGACGGCGTGCTCGCTGACCTTGCGCAGGTCAGCAAGCGACATCACCTGGAAGCCGCCGGAATCCGTCAGCATCGGCCCGTTCCAGCCGGTGAACCGCTGCAAGCCGCCGAGCGCCGCAATCCGCTCGGCGCCGGGGCGCAGCATCAGATGATAGGTGTTGCCGAGCACGATGTCGGCGCCGGCATCGCGCACCTCGCGCCAGTGCATGCCCTTCATGGCCCCGGCGGTTCCGACGGGCATGAAGGCCGGCGTCCGCACCACGCCATGCGGCGTGGTCAGGCGCCCGGTGCGCGCGGCGCCATCGGTGGCGAGCAGTTCGAAATGATTGGGGAGAGCTGCGTCAGGACGATTCATGGCGGTGCTTATTGCGTGTCGGAGAAGGCCGATCAACCCGCGGGACCGCACTTCGGCCACCCCGTGCCTCAGACTGGGACACAAATGGCCCCGGATATGGTCCCCGCCACCTTGTTAAACAAAACGATACCGTGTAGTTTTACGGTGGGGGGCTGGACGAAAAGCCGCGGCGAGTTTGCCGGCGGCGGTAGATGCGTGATCGCCAGCCACCGACGATGCCCTTCGCTTCACATTCGACTGACGTGCCCGTCCCTTCACACGGCCGGGACAGGCAGACAGGCGCCCGCCTGATCGGGTTCCTGGTCCTGGCGTGCAGCCTGGCGCTCGGCGCCTGCACCTCCCTGCCCCGCGCGCCCTACACCGCCGCCGAGGCCAGCACCTCGCGCGTGCTCGATATCGATGGCCTCAGGCGCTACGCCGACGACCCCGTCACGAAGTTCAGCTTCGAGAAGGACAACAGCAACGCGTCAAAGTCCTATCTGGCGCTCTCCGGGGGCGGTGCGGACGGTGCCTACGGCGTCGGCGTGCTCAACGGCTGGACCGCGGCCAGAACCCGCCCCACCTTCTCGGTCGTCTCCGGCGTGAGCACCGGCGGACTGATCGCGCCCTTTGCGTTTCTCGGCCCGCAATATGACGACACGTTGAAGGAGGTCTACACCAGCGGCATCGCGGAAAGCCTCCTGAACGACCCCAGCATCATCCGCGTGCTGTTCGGATCCGGCCTGTTCGGCAACACAAGGCTGCGCGAACTGGTCGCCCGCTATGTCGGGCCCGAGATCATGGCGCAAGTCGCGCGCGAGAATGCCAAGGGCCGAAGGCTATTGGTGGTGACGACCGATCTCGACACCCAGCGCACCGCGATCTGGAACATGGGCAAGATCGCCGAGATCGGCACGCCCGAGGCGCTCAAACTGTTTCGCGACGTGATGGCGGCCTCCGCCAGCATTCCCCTGGTGTTTCCACCGATCATGATCGACGCCGAAGGCCAGGGCCGCAGGTTTCAGGAGATGCACGTCGACGGCGGCGTGACGGCCCCGGTGCTGACGCTGCCGGAAGCCTTGCTCTTCCAGGGCAGCCGCCTGCCGGGCAGTGCGAAGATGGACATCTACATCCTCGTCAACAAGAAGATCGAACGCAACTTCGAGCTCGTGTCCAACAGCACCGTCGATGTCGCCTCACGCAGCCTGTCGTCGATCACCCAGTCGCAGACGCGCTCGATCATCTTCTCGACCTACGATTTCGCCAGGCGCAACCATTTGGGCTTCCATCTCTCCTACATCGCGCGCGACTACCCCGCAGCGCCTTCGGAAGGATTCGACACCGCCTATATGCGGGCGCTGTATCAGTACGGATATGAGAAGGCGGCCGCGGGCCAGGCCTGGACGTCGGCGCTGCCATGAGACCCCGGTGCCGGAACGAGGTCGTATCGAGACCGTTGACGATAAGGCCAATTCGGCCAGATTCGCGATGACGCCCCGGTTGCTGCGCGTTATAGAGGCAGTGACGACCGCGCAGGAATCATTGGGCATGGGATTGACTGCGACAAAGACAAGACCGGCAGCAGCACGGCGCGAGGTGCCGAAATCACGCGGCGGCCGGCCGACGAAGACCGCCGCGATCGAGCGCGATCAGCGGCTGATCGAGGTCGCCACCCGCCTGTTCCTGGATCGCGGCTTCGACGCCACCTCGCTCGATGCGGTTGCGGAAGCGGCACGGGTGAGCAAGCCGACCGTCTATTCCCGTTACGGCGACAAGCGCGGCCTGTTTGCCGCCGTGCTGAGGCGCGAGATCGCGCGCTGGCTGGCGCCGCTGTCGGCGGCCGCCGAGACGCAGCTCAGCAGCGCCTCGGACATCCCTGTCGAGCAGCGGCTGGTCGAGATCGGGCGCGAGATGCTCAGCTTCACCTGCGGGCCCGATGCCGTCGCCTTCAGCCGCATGATGACGTCACAGGCCATCAACTTCCCCGATGTCGCCAAGCTCGGCATGGAGGAAGGCTGGCTCAAGGCTGTCGCCACGACGGCACGCTTCTTCGACCATCTGGTGGCGCAAGGCGCGCTCGACCTCGACGACACCACCATCGCAGCGGAAGTGTTTCTCGACGTCGTCGTCGGTCATACCCACCGCATGGCGACATTCGGAACGGCACTGGAGTTGAAGTCCGCGGAAAAGCGGATGCGTACCGCGATCAAGCTGTTCCTGGCCGGCGCGCTGGGTCCGGCCGACCGCGTCCAGGACGCCACCAAGGGCACGCCGCGGCGACGCCCATCCCGCTGACAATTTCGTGAGGTTGCGATCTATCCCCTGGGGGAACACGCCCTCGCCATTGACCAAAATAAAACGATACGGTATGGTTTAGTTAAGTCGGTACGGGCCGCTTTTTTCACCAGCCCCAAAAGAGGTCCGTACCGCTTCGATCGCCGCGGCGGGTACAGCTCGCCGCGGCGCTCCGCGGCCGGCCGATGCCCAAGGCTGGCCGCGAATTCTTTACGATCATCCGGCACACTCGCTGGCCGAGGGTTTCGAGCATGACGACAGCCAAACGATGGACCTCACGACTGCTTGCGATCGCCCTGCCCGCGCTGCTCCTCGCAGCGCCCGCGCGGGCAATCGTGACCGCAGGCACACCGACCGCGCTTCACAGCGACACAGATGGTGACGCTGAGGCGGATCGCCAAGCGGTCAGCCGCGAGATCGAGCGCTTCCGCGGTTCGTCGATCTCGATCAGCCAGGCCATGGCTCTCGCAGAGTCCCGCCACGCCGGCGCCACCACGGCGGACGTGAGTTTCGACGGCGCCTCCGGCGTGCCGGTCTACCGGGTGAAGACGCTGCACAACGACCGGATCTGGCGCCACACCATCAATGCCGCGACCGGCGAGTTCGTCGGCGGAGAGGCCGCCCTGCCCCTCGCCGAGCTCGACCGCGACGATCGCAGCAACCTCGCTGCACTCGGCGCCATCCGGCACCGCCTTGCGGATGCGGTGCGCGTCGCGGAGCAGGCCGCGTCCGGCAAGGCGATCAGCGGCGGCCTCGTGCGCGAACGTGGCCGGCTCAATTTCGCGATCGTCGTGATCAGCGGCGACGACCTCAAGGAGGTCATCCTCGAGCCGCCGGGCGCCCGGACGAAGTAGAGACGGCTCCCGGCCGGCGGCCACAATCCCGCCGAAAGGCCATTGACGGACGCAAGACTCTCCCCCATAAGTCGCCGCCATGTTCACGACCACCAAACGCACGACCAAAACCACCACGGCCTTCGGGGCCCGGGGAGGCGTGCGCGCGTAGTCGTCGACTGAAACGCATCAGCTCTACCGAAGCCCCGCCCTCGATGGTCCGGGGCTTTTTTGTTGTCTAAAGCTCACAGCATGATCCGGAAAAGTGGAATCCGGTTTTCCGACGAGATCATGCTCAACTTGAATGGAGGAGAATGTGAGTAACGATCCCGTCGTCGCGATTGTCGGCGTCACCGGTGCGGTGGGCGCCGAATTCATCGCCACCATGGACAAGCGTGGTTTCCGCGTCGGCAAGCTCAAGGCGCTGGCCAGCGCCCGCTCGGCCGGCAAGACGGTGTCGTTCCGCGGGCAAAACGTGGTCATCGAGGAACTGACCGAGCGCGCCTTCGAGGGTGTCGATATCGCCCTGTTCTCGGCCGGCGGCAGCATCTCCAAGAAGTTCGCGCCGCTCGCGGTCAAGGCCGGCGCGGTCGTGGTCGACAACTCCTCCGCCTTCCGGATGGATCCGAACGTGCCGCTGGTGATCCCCGAGATCAACGCGAACCGCATCCGCGACCACAAGGGCATCATCGCCAACCCGAACTGCGCCGCGATCACCGCGCTGGTGCCGCTCTGGCCGATCCACCAGAAGAACCGTATCAAGCGCGTGATCATCTCGACCTACCAGGCGGCCTCCGGCGCCGGCGCCGCCGCCATGGAGGAGCTCGTCGAGTCGACCCGCGCCAATCTCAACGGGCAGGTATATACGCCCAAGGTGATGCCGCACCCCTACGCCTTCAATCTGTTCAACCACAACACCGCGGTTGACCCTGAGACCGGCTACAACGACGAAGAGACCAAGGTCATCAAGGAGACCCGCAAGATCTTCGAGGACGAGACCATCGCCGTCGGCGTCACCTGCGTCCGCGTGCCGGTGCTGCGCGCCCATTGCGAGGCCATCACGTTCGAATGCGAGAAGCCGATCAGCGAGGACCAGGTCCGCGCCATCATGGCGCAGGCGCCCGGCGTGAAGATCGTCGACGACCGCGTGAAGAACCACTTCCCGATGCCGATCAACGCCTCGGGCCAGGATGACGTCCTGGTCGGCCGAATCCGCAAGGATCTCAGCGATCCCACGGGGCATTCGGTCTCGATGTTCGTCGCGGCGGATCAGCTGCTCAAGGGTGCCGCGCTGAACGCGGTGCAGATCGCCGAGCTCCTGCCGCAGCGGGTGATGGCGTAAGCCGACCAGCGGGACAGGCGGCGTCAAGCGTCCGCCTGTCTCGCATCTCTTACGCCAGCCCCTTCAACGCCTGTTTCATCGTAAGCCTGACAGGAACATCGACGAAGACGGTGGCCGCGTACGCCGCCGCTGCAACAACCGGTATTGCGACAAGCCCGACAAGGGCGGATTGAACCTCAAGATGCTGCGCGCAGGCCTCCACGGCGTGGAACATCACGACCTGGAGAACATAGATCCCGTAGGAAAGCAGTCCGAGGGTCTGCATCGTGCTTGCCAATGCGCCCCGCGGCGGATCGAAACGCGCGCAGATCGTGATGGCCAGCGGAAATACGACGATGACGGAGAATAGGCTCAGCGCGAGATCGAGACTACTCGGAAAATCCAGCGCAAGGATGGCGGTGACGAGAGCAAACGCGCTGATCGCGAATCCGGGGCGTGCCGCCGGCAATCGGGCCGTTTCGTAGAAGCGGTAGACCAGGACGCCCGCAAAGAACGAGAACCCGACCCGGATCACGCCGGCGCCGAAAGTTTCCCAGGTCGGTCCGCCCCCCAGGACACCTCGCTTGTCGGATTCGATGCCGAACCCAAGCCACCCCATCGTGGCGCAGACCACGAGCGCGAGCGCGAAGCCGCCGACGAGCCAGATCACGGATTTCGTATCGAGCCGCTTTCCGAGAGCCGCAAATAGCAGATTTGCCGCAACTTCAAAGAACAGCGACCAGGCGGCGAAGTTGAACGGGTACAGATCGGCATCGAGATGGGCGGGATTAGGGGTCGGCAGCATCAGCGCGCTGCAAAGGAGGCCGAGGATCGTTTGCGCCCGGTCCGGCGCTCCAGCGGCAAGCTGCCCGAGGAGAAACGGCAATGAGAGGATGAATGCCAGGGCGTACAACGGGTATAGCCGCTGGAGTCTCGCGAGCATGAAGGAGCGAACCGACAATCCCTGGCGGAAGCGTCTTCGATAGGCGTGCTCCAGCACGAAGCCCGACAGAACGAAGAACAGGTCGACAGCCAGGTAGCTATTCCCCATCCACCCGGTCGACGCAGCCGGGCCTTCCCAGAGGAAAGGAGCATGTCGCAGCGCAACCATGATCGCCGCGACGCCGCGCAATCCGTCAAGCGCAACGAAGGTTCGTTCCGTGAGCAGGGCCGTTTCGGTGCGCGCTGCCGGAGCCAGCAAGTTTACGGTTCCTCAACTGATCGACGCCGTCGATTGGCGGGCCCTCCCCGCGCAGCAAGACGTCCGCATCAGGCGGGCAGGCGTCTCCACCGCTCATCAAACGGCATGACGGTAGGCTCAATTGCTTGCGAAACAGCAAAGATGGATCGAGATTCCGGGGGAAACGGTGCGCAGACGCCCTGCCGGCCAACCTTCGGAAATCATTGCGGAAGCGGTGGGCGCGCCTCGCTTTGCCCGCGCTACGGCGGCGACGGGTCGTGGACTTCGGTCCCCCCTGCGCGAAACAGCAGGCAGGCGTCGCCGTACGAATAGAACCGATAGCCCTGCGCAATCGCGTGCGCATAGGCCCGCCGCATCGTCTCCAGCCCCGAGAATGCCGACACCAGCATGAACAGCGTCGACCTCGGCAAGTGGAAATTGGTCAGCAGGATATCGACGGCGCGGAAGCGATAGCCGGGCGTGATGAAGATCGACGTCTCGGCCGCAAACGGCTGGATGGTGCCGTCCTCGCGCGCGGCGCTTTCAAGCAGCCGCAGCGACGTGGTGCCGACCGCGATGATGCGCCCGCCGTTGTGCCGCGCAATGTTCAGTCGCTCCGCCGTCTCGGCCGAGATCGTGCCCCACTCGGCATGCATCTTGTGGCCTGCGGTGTCTTCTACCTTCACCGGCAGGAACGTCCCTGCCCCGACATGCAGCGTGACGCGGTTGAGGCCGATGCCGCGCTCGCGCAGCGCCTGCTCCAGCGCGGGCGTGAAATGCAGCCCTGCGGTGGGCGCTGCGACCGCGCCCTCGTTGGCCGCGAACATCGTCTGGTAGTCGGTGAGGTCCTGATCGTCAGGCGTGCGCTTGGAGGCGATGTAGGGCGGCAGCGGCGGGCTGCCGAGATCGGCGATCGCCTGGTCCAGCGCCGGGCCGTGGAACGAGAACGACAGCGTCACCTCGCCTTCGCTGCCCTTGGCCTCGACCTCGGCATCGAGATGGCCGAGCAGGCAGACCTTGCCCTCGTTGCCGAAGCGGATGCGATCGCCGGCAATGAGCTTCTTGGCGGGCTTCACCAGCGCCTGCCAGCGCGAGCCGTCGAGCCGCTTGATCAGCGTCGCCTCGATCTTCGGCTCGGTCTCGCGGCCGATGCGGCGGCCCTTGAGCTGCGCCGCGATCACCTTGGTGTCGTTGACGACGAGCTGGTCGCCGCGCTTCAGCCATTGCGGCAGCTCGGAAACGATCTGGTCGCGCAGCGCGGCGCGCTCCACGACCAGCATCTTGGCGGAGTCGCGCGGGCTCGCCGGGCGCAAGGCGATGCGCTCGGCGGGCAGGTCGAAATCGAAGAGGTCGGTGCGCATGAGCGCCGTTGCGCCTTAGTTCGTGTCATTCCGGGGCGATGCGCAGCATCGAACCCGGAATCTCGAGATTCCGGGTTCGCGCTAACGCGCGCCCCGGAATGACCGCTACGCGGTCATTCCGCGTCCGCGGCCATGCGCGCCTTGACGATCTTGTCCGGGTTCTGCACCGGCTCGCCGCGCTTGATCTTGTCGACGTTCTCCATGCCCTCGGTGACCTTGCCCCACACCGTGTACTGGTTGTCGAGGAAGCGGGCGTCGTCGAAGCAGATGAAGAACTGGCTGTCGCCGGAATCGGGGCTCGCTGCGCGCGCCATCGAGGTGGTGCCGCGCACATGCGGCTCCTTGTTGAACTCGGCCTTCAGCTTCTTGCCGGAGCCGCCGGTGCCGGTGCCCTGCGGGCAGCCGGTCTGGGCCATGAAGCCCTCGATCACGCGGTGGAACACGATGCCGTCGTAAAAGCCTTCGCGGACCAGCTCCTTGATGCGCGCGACATGGCCGGGTGCGAGGTCGGGCCGCATCTCGATGGTGACGGGGCCCTGTGTGGTCTCGAGGATCAATGTGTTTTCGGTGACGCTCATGCTCGTCTCTCTTGCGTTGGAGGTGAAGTCTTCCGGCTGCGGAACTGGATCGCGAATGGACGCCCCGCGGCGGCGCCGGCCATTGCATCGGTAAATGGCATCGGCGTGCAGCGTTGCAACGCCTCCATCACCGCGATCCGGTATTGCAGCCGGTCATCGTCGGAGGCATCCGCGGATTCATAGGTAATCCTCGGATGGCCCAAAATGTTTCCGGACCGGTTAAAGCTCACGACGACGGTGATGTCGATAGGGCGAGCCTTGGCGGCCGGAGGTGGTTTCCAGCAGGTGCGCAGATGCCGGAAGACGTCCTGGATGGTGTTGACCTGCGCGTCCTCGGCGGCCGCGCCGGAGATGCCGACAAGCAGCACTGCGGCAGCCAGCAGAAGCCTGTTGCCGCAGCGCGCCATCGCCTTCTCCCATTATTTGATGTCGGAGGCGACCTGCACCTTCACCATCTTGTCGGGATCGGTGACGGTGCCGCTCGGCGAACCGGGCGGTGCCTTCTTCAGCTTGTCGACCACGTCCATGCCCTGCACGACCTCGCCGATCACGGTGTAATTGTTGTCGAGGCTGCCACCGTCGGCGAACATGATGAAGAACTGCGAGTTGGCGGTGTCGACGCTGTCGCCGCGCCGGGCCATGCCGACGATGCCGCGTGCGAAGTGCACCTTGGAGAATTCCTGCTTCAGGTTCGGATATTTCGAGCCGCCCGTGCCGTTGAAGTTCTGGCCGTCGCCGGTCTGCGCCATGAAGCCGTCCATGACGCGGTGGAACGGCACGTTGTTGTAGAAGCCCTCGCGCGCGAGCTGCTTGATGCGCTCGGCGTGCTGGGGCGCAAGATCGGTCCTGAGCTTGATGACGATGCGGCCCTTGGTGGTGTCGATGACGATCGCGTTGGCCTTGTCGAGGCCGGCCGGCAGGGTCTGTGCGCCCGCCGGGACCGCGCCAACGAGCGCGGCAAAGATCGTGGCAAGAATTGCGAGACGACGGATCATGAAAACTCCGGATCAGGTGAGATGAAGAAGCGCGCCGTTATCCGGCGAATTTGGCCTTGAGCAGACTGGCTACGAGCGGCGGCACGAAGGTCGAAACATCTCCGCCCATGCCCGCGATCTGGCGCACCAAAGTGGCGGTGATCGGGCGGACCATGGGAGAGGCCGGCAGAAACACCGTATGGACCTCCGGCGCCATGGCCTCGTTCATCCCGGCAAGCTGCATTTCGTAGTCGAGGTCGGTGCCGTCGCGCAGACCGCGAATCATGATGGTCGCGCCGTGCTTGCGCGCGGCGGTCACCGACAGATCGTCAAACGTCACGGCTTCGAGCACACAGCCGGCCTGGGTTGCCACCGGCCCGCAGACGTCCTCGAGCATCTTCAGACGCTCCTCGGTGGAGAACAGCGGCTTCTTGCCGGGATGGACGCCGATCGCGACCACCAGCCGGTCGCACAGCGGAACGGCATGCCGGACCACGTCCAGATGGCCGTTGGTGATGGGGTCGAAGGAACCTGGGTAGAAGGCAATGCGCGGCATGGCCCCGTCCTACCGCGCCCGGCCCGGCCCGGCAAGCCGGGCTGGTTCCCCGCCGTTTCCCGGAAAATGTCTCCCCTTCGTGTCGGCGACGGCCGCTTTGTTTCGTCCTCGGGACGGCCACGAAACAAAACGGAGCGCGAACGAAACCATTTCCCGCGTCCGCGAAGACGTCCGGAAACTGGCCATGGTTACTAATCCAGCCAACGAATGACGGGCCGCACACTGGGCGTAGGCGGCCGCATCACAGGGGACAGTCAATGATCAAGGCTCTTTCAGCGATCGCTATCTCTGCGTGTGTTGCCGCGGCCCTCACCCTCCTGCCCGGCTTTGCCCCGACCGTCGAAGCCAGCGTGCCGCAGCCGCTGGCCAAGAGCGACCGGCTCGATATCCGCAGCATCGGCCGCGACTGCTCGCAGCAAGCCTGGCCGAACTTTGAGGCGTCGTGCCTGCGCCGTGCCGGCACCAAGGCCGACGTCCGCGTCGCTCGCCTCGTGACGGCCGACCGCACCCCGTAGCCCGGTCTGTCAGCTTCGCGTCAGGTAAGCCTTCGAGATCGACGACAAGATAAACCCCAAAGATAAACCCCATGGATATTTGCGACGTCTCGTCGCAGACTGCGTGATGCTCGCGCCCGTCGGAATGCCCCGCCGGGCGCGAACCCATCGAGGGGTCGCCATTGTCCAGTACGCCCGCAGTCGCTTCCGGCCATCATCCTGATCCACTGCCGCTTGCAATGACCATGGGCGCCCTCGGGGTGGTCTATGGCGATATCGGCACCAGCCCGCTCTACGCCTTGAAGGAAGCCGCCAAGGCGGCCGCCCACGGCGCGACAGTGAGCCCCGACGCTGTCCTGGGGGTTGCCTCGCTGATCCTCTGGGCGCTGCTGCTGATCATCTCGCTGAAATATGCGCTCTTGATCCTGCGCGCGGACAACCGCGGCGAAGGCGGCATCGTCGCCCTGTTGGCCCTGCTCCACGCCCGCAACGCCCAGCCCGGCACCTGGCGCTCGCATCTGCTGGTGGTCGGCCTCGTCGGCGCCGCCCTGCTCTACGGTGACGGCGCGATCACGCCGGCGATCTCCGTGCTGAGCGCCATCGAAGGCCTCAAGGTGGACGCGCCCTCGCTCGCGCCAGCCGTCGTGCCCGTCACCGTCGTCATCCTGGTCGGCCTGTTCATGATGCAGAAACAGGGCACCGGCTTCATCGGCCGCATCTTCGGACCGGTGATGCTGGCCTGGTTCGCCGTGCTCGCCGCGTTCGGCATCCACGGCATCGTCAAGGCGCCGGCCGTGCTGGCGGCGCTCAGCCCGCTCTACGCCGTCGAATTCCTGATCCACCAGGATTTTCACGTCTCCTTCGCGATCCTCGGCGCAGCCTTCCTCGCGGTCACCGGGGGCGAAGCCATGTATGCCGACATGGGCCATTTCGGCCGCCTGCCGATCCGGCTCGCCTGGTTCGCGATCTGCCTGCCCGCGCTGGTGCTGAACTATTTTGGCCAGGCCGCGCTGCTGATCACCGATCCCGCGATGATCGAGAACCCGTTCTTTCAGCTCTGCCCCGACGCCCTGCACTATCCGCTGGTCGCCTTCTCGGCGGTCGCGACCGTGATCGCCTCCCAGGCGATCATCTCCGGCGTGTTCTCGCTGACCCAGCAGTCGATCCAGCTCGGCTTCTTGCCGCGCATGCAGATCCGCCACACCACCAGCGACGCGATCGGCCAGATCTATGTGCCGCTGGTGAACTGGCTGCTCGCGGCCGCAACGCTCGGGGCGGTCCTGAGCTTCGGCAGCTCGGACGCGCTCGCAGGCGCCTATGGCATCGCAGTGTCGCTGCTGATGGCGATCACGACGCTGCTGGCTGCGCTGGTTGCGATCCAGTGGGGTTATTCGCCCTGGCTCGTGGTCGCCGTGAACGGCGCCTTCTTCGTCATCGACGTGATCTTCTTCTCGGCCAATTCGATCAAGCTGTTCGAGGGCGGCTGGTTTCCGCTGCTGCTCGCAGCCCTCGTCGCCTTCATGATGCTGACGTGGCGCAGCGGCGTGAAGCTGGTCGAGGCGGCGCGCGCGAAGCTGCGCCAGCCCGAGGAGGACCTGATCGAGACCGCCGTCAACAAGTGCAGCGCCAGACTGCCCGGGACCGCCGTGTTCCTGGCGTCCGCTCCGCGCGGCGTGCCGCTCGCGCTGACCCAGTTCGTCAAGCACAACCGCGTGCTGCACGAACGCGTGCTGCTGGTCACCGTGCTGATCGAGGAATCCCCGCACATTCCCGACGAGGAACGCGCGGAGGTGATCGAGATCATTCCCGGCATCACCCGCGTGATCCTGCATTACGGCTTCATGCAGAACCCGACGATCTATGACGGGCTGACGCTGACCTGCCGGCAGGGCAAGCTGCCTGGCATCGACCTCTCCGACATCACCTATTACGTCGGCCGCGAGACCATCATCCCGCGCGAGGACGTCCCGGGCATGTGGGTCTGGCGCGAAGGCCTGTTCGCCTTCCTCCAGCGCAACGCCGAACGCTCCGCCGCATTCTTCGGCGTGCCGACCAAGCAGGTCGTGGAGTTCGGCACGGAGCTGGAGATCTAGGGAAGTTCGTAGCCCGGATGGAGCGCAAGCGTAATCCGGGATTCTTGCCAGGCGCACAGAGGTCCCGGATTGCGCCGTCGGTCGGCGCTTCGCACCGACCTCCTGCGCCATCCGGACTACGCGTCACTCCCCGTTCGCGCCATTCCCGCTCTCGGCCTCTTCCGTGATGTGCTCGACCGAGACGACGTGCTCGTCCTCGGCGGTGTCGAACACGATCACGCCCTGGGTCGAGCGGCCGGCGATGCGGATGCCTTCGACCGGACAGCGGATCAGCTGGCCCTTGTCGGTGACCAGCATGATTTGATCCGCGTCTTCCACCGGGAAGGACGCAACCAGATTGCCGTTGCGGTTGTTGACGCTCATGGCGACGATGCCTTTGCCGCCGCGGCCGGTGGTGCGGTACTCGTAGGACGAGGTCCGCTTGCCATAGCCGTTGACGGAGACGGTGAGCACGACCTGCTCGGCCGCCGACATCTCGACATAGCGTTCCTGGGCGAGCTGGAAGCTGCCGGAAGTCTCCTCGGCTTCGGCGTCCGCTGCCGGCTCCTCGGTCGTGGCTTCGCCGGCCACCGCGCGGCGCATCTTCAAATAGGCCGAGCGTTCGTCGGACGTGGTCTCGACGTGGCGCAGGATCGCGAGCGAGATCACCTTGTCGCCCTCACCAAGCGCAATGCCGCGCACGCCCATCGAAGTACGCCCGGTGAACACGCGCACATCGGTGACGGGGAAGCGGATGCACTGGCCGCCGGCGCCGGTGAGCAGCACGTCATCGCGCTCGGTGCAGATCTGCACGTCGACGATCGCTTCATTCTCGTCGAGCTTCATGGCGATGATGCCGGAGCGGCGGACATCGACGAAGTCGGACAGCTTGTTGCGCCGGACGTTGCCGCCGGTGGTCGCGAACATCACGTCGAGGTTGCCCCAGGTCGATTCATCCTCGGGCAGCGGCATGATGGTGGTGATGCGCTCGCCCTGCTCCAGCGGCAGGATGTTGATCAGCGCCTTGCCGCGCGCGTTCGGCGCGGCCATGGGCAGGCGCCAGACCTTCTCCTTGTAGACCTGGCCGCGTGACGAGAAGAACAGCACCGGCGTGTGCGTGGAGGCGACGAACAGGCGCGAGACAAAATCCTCGTCGCGGGTCTGCATGCCGGCGCGGCCCTTGCCGCCGCGGCGCTGCGCCCGGTAGGCCGACAGCGGCACCCGCTTGACATAGCCGGCGTGCGAGACGGTGACGACCATGTCCTCGCGCTGAATCAGGTCCTCGTCCTCGACCTCGCCCTCCTGCTCCATGATCACGGTGCGGCGCGGGGTGGCGAACTCGGCCTTCACCTCGGCGAGCTCGGTCTTGATGATGCCCAGCACGCGCTCGCGCGAGCGCAGGATGTCGAGATAATCGGCAATCTCGCCGGCGAGCTTGTCGAGCTCGTCGCGGATTTCGTCGCGGCCGAGCGCGGTGAGGCGTTGCAGGCGCAGGTCGAGAATCGCCCTCGCCTGTTCCATCGACAGCCGGATCGTGCCGTCCGGGCTGATGCGGTGACGCGGATCGTCGATCAGCGTCAGCATGTCCTCGACGTCCCGGGCCGGCCAGTCGCGCGACATCAGGGTGTCGCGGGCGGTGGTCGGGTCGGGCGAGGTCCGGATGACGCGGATCATCTCGTCGATGTTGGCGACCGCGATCGCGAGACCAACCAGGATATGCGCGCGATCACGCGCCTTGGCGAGCAGGAACTTGGTGCGCCGCGTGACGACCCGCTCACGGAAGTCGACGAAGATGGCCAGCAGGTCCTTCAGATGCATGATCCGCGGACGGCCGCTGTCGAGCGCCACCATGTTGACGCCGAAGCTCGTCTGCAGCGGCGTGAATCTGTAGAGCTGATTCAGCACCACGTCCGCCACGGCGTCGCGCTTCAATTCGATGACGACGCGGTAGCCGTCGCGGTCGGATTCATCGCGCAGGTCGCCGATGCCCTCGATCTTCTTTTCCTTGACCAGCTCGGCGATGCGCTCGACCATCGTCGCCTTGTTCACCTGGTAGGGGATCTCGGTGATGATGAGCGCCTCGCGCTCCTTGCGGATGGTCTCGATCGCGACCTTGCCGCGCATGACGATCGAGCCGCGGCCGAGATGATAGGCGGCGCGGATGCCCGCGCGTCCGAGAATGACGCCGCCGGTCGGGAAATCAGGTCCCGGCACGATGTTGATGAGCTCGTCGATGGTGAGCGCAGGGTTGTCGATCAGCGCGACGCAAGCGTCGATGACCTCGCCGAGATTGTGCGGCGGGATGTTGGTCGCCATGCCGACCGCGATGCCGCCGGCGCCGTTGACGAGAAGGTTCGGGAACTTGGCCGGCAGGACCGACGGCTCGGTCTCGTTGTTGTCGTAGTTCGGCTGGAAGTCGACGGTATCCTTGTCGATGTCGGCCAGCAGAGCCAGCGCCGCCTTCGTCAGGCGCGCTTCGGTGTAGCGATAGGCGGCCGGGGGATCGCCGTCGACCGAGCCGAAATTGCCCTGGCCGTCGATCAGCGGCACGCGCATCGAGAAGTCCTGCGCCATGCGGACCATGGCGTCGTAGATCGACTGGTCGCCGTGCGGATGATACTTACCGATGACGTCACCGACCACGCGGGCGGACTTGACGTATTTCTTGTCGGGTGTGTGCCCCTGCTCGTTCATCGAGTACAGGATGCGGCGATGCACCGGCTTCAGACCGTCGCGCGCATCGGGCAGCGCCCGCGCCACGATCACGCTCATGGCGTAGTCGAGATAGGACTTCTTCATCTCCTCGAAGATGGAGACGGGGCGAATATCCGAGGGTTGCGCCGGCTGGTCGCCGGGCTTGTCGTCGTCGTCAGCCAAGGGGAAATCCGGTGAGGTTTATCTGGGAATCATATAGCGCATCGAGCCCCTGATAACCACCCTTGCCGGGGTAAAGGAAGCGCTTTTTCCGACTGTTTTTCCAGAGACTTACGCCCTCCCCGGCACCGCCCTGGGCGGGGCCCGGACGAGCCGCCCGAAACCGCCCCTTAGGCCCCGAAAACCACGCGGTGCATGATGCGCCCGGGCAGCAGTGTAAACAGGCCCGCCACCACCAGCGCGCCGGCGAAGATGAAGATCATCATCAGCCGGTGATCGGCGACGCGATGGGCGTGCGCCCGCCATACCGCGAGCGGCAGCACCACCAGCGTGAAGATCGACAGGACATGGATCGGGCTGAACGGCCCGATCAGGCGGCTCTGGTGGATCCAGAACGAGGAGGCGGCCACGACCACCATCAGCACCACCCAGATCCAGCCGATCGTCCGGTGTGGCAGCGTGCCTTTGGGAGCGGCAAACTGGACCAGGCCGAGCACGAAGGCGGCCATGGCGGCAAAGGCATGCAGCGGGATCGCCGGAGCAGCCGTAAGCAGCGGCGCGAGGCTCATGCGGGGCTTCCTCCGATCGGCGGGTGACCCATGTGAATAGGATTAACATCAAGTTAATACCATTCACATGATGCTCCGTCAAAGGCTTGAAGCAGCACATGAGGCAAGCTCGGAAAAACCGAGCCCTGCCCGCCAATTGGTAAGAATTCCTGCGGCTCTACGCGAGCACGACAACATTCGGGGCGAAGCGCCCGCCCGCCTCAGAACGGGATGTCGTCGTCCATGTCGCTGTTGCGGCCACCGCCACCGGCGGCGACGGCGCGGCGCGGCGCGCTGCTGACGGGACCGGAGGAGCCGAAATCGCCGCCCGGCTCCTCGCCGAAGCTGCCGCCTCCCCCGCCGCCGCGGCCGTCGAGCATCGTCAGCGTCGAGTTGAACCCCTGGAGCACGACTTCGGTGGAGTACTTCTCAACGCCGCTCTGGTCGGTCCATTTGCGGGTCTGGAGCGCGCCCTCGATATAAACCTTGGCGCCCTTCTTCAGGTACTGCTCGGCGACCTTGCAGAGGCCTTCATTGAAGATCACCACGCGATGCCACTCGGTCTTTTCCTTGCGCTCGCCGCTGTTCTTGTCGCGCCAGGTCTCCGAGGTCGCGATGCTCAAATTCGCGATCGGCCGCCCGTCCTGGGTACGGCGGATTTCAGGATCCTTGCCGAGATTTCCAACCAGAATGACCTTGTTGACGCTTCCCGCCATCGCCGCTCTCCACTCCGAATGCCACTGAATTGATAAGGCCCGACCGCGCCCCGCGGTCCTCTGCAACCTATTGAGGCGACCCTATACGCTTGCGCGGACCGATCAGCCCACCAGCCCTCAGGTTATCCCCACATATAGCATCGGCCGTCGGCTCGTTCCAGATTTGTTCCTGTTCGAGCGAGTGCGAAATGTATGGCCCGGGCGGTGCCCGCGTACTGCTCAAATGGCCGGCGCCGGATGGAACCTTTTCAGGTTCCCGTGAACGACGAAAAGCACTTAACATTCATTAAGTTACATACGCCGCACTTATCGCGCGACTGTTGTATTTCGGCGACGGACTCTGCCCACCCGTTAGGCTACGTTTGCCTCGGAATTGATTTCATATGGGCGTCGCGCCTGCTTGGCCGCTTCGGGGATTTCAAGAAGCGGCGGAAATTGGGGAGACTGCAATGAATAAGATTTTGATTGGTGCAATCGGTGCAGTGGCGTTGAGCCTGTCGGCTCCTGCAAGCGCGGCGGATCTGGCGGCGCGTCCCTACACGAAGGCTCCGCCGCCAATGGTCGCGGCCATCTACGACTGGAGCGGCTTCTACATCGGCATCAACGGCGGCGGCGGCTCGGCCCACAAATGCTGGGATTTTGTAACTCCCGTCACCGGCGTTCTGATTGGCGAAGGTTGTCACAACGCGACCGGAGGCACGGTCGGCGGCCAGGTCGGCTATCGCTGGCAGTCGGCCAACTGGGTGTTCGGGCTCGAAGGCCAGGGCAACTGGGCCGACTTCTCCGGAGACAACGTCAGCACGACGTTCATCGGCACGGGTCTTCGCGACCGCTCCAAGATCAACGCGTTCGGTTTGTTCACAGGCCAAGTCGGCTATGCCTGGAATAACGTGCTGTTCTACGTGAAGGGCGGCGGCGCCGTCGTCAGCGATCGCTACCGCGGCTACGATGTCATCACCGGCCTCGAATTCGATCGGGCCAACGAGACCCGCTGGGGCGGCACCGTGGGTGCCGGCCTCGAGTTCGGATTCGCGCCAAACTGGACGGTCGGCGTCGAGTACGATCACATCTTCATGGGCAATCGCACCATCGGCTTCGCCGGCTCCGGCAACTTCATTGTGGCTCCGGCCGGCGCTTTCACACGCTCGGAACGCATCGGTCAGGACGTCGATATCGGCCTGGTCCGCGTGAACTATCGCTGGGGTGGCCCGGTCATCGCGAAGTACTGATATCTCTTTGATATCACTTGAAGATTGAAGGCCGGCCCCGTGCCGGCCTTTTTTTGTGCGACATGCCGGCGGCTATAAGTCAGCAACCATTACGTTTTGTGACTGTTGTGGCTTTTGAGAGACACAACTTGCGGCTTTGCTGGTGTAAGCACGACGTCAGTTGGACCACAGCGTCCGATGCCCTTCCCGATCGTGGAAGGCACAACAGAAACTGGGACTGGGATTTAGGTTGAAAATGAAGAAGGTTTTGTTGGCTTCGGCCTGTTTGTTCGCTTTTGCGGCCCCCGCGTCGGCTGCTGATCTCGCGGCTCGCCCGTACACGAAGGCTCCGGTGGCCGTGGCCTCGGTCTACAACTGGACCGGCTTCTACCTCGGTATCGTCGGTGGCGGCGCCTGGGAAAACGGCTCGGGCGACCCGAAGATGAAGGGTGGCTTCGTCGGCGGCACCGCCGGCTACAACTGGCAGACCGGCAACGTCGTGTTCGGTGTCGAAGCCGATGGCACCTGGGCTGACGTCAGCGCCTCGGCGACCGGCGCGACCGTTGTCCCCGGCTTCGGCGTTGCGACCGCGACCGTGAGCTCGAAGACCGACGCGATGGGCACCGTGCGCGGCCGCATCGGCTACGCCGTCAACAACGTCCTGTTCTACGGCACGGGCGGCTACGCCTGGATCGACAACAAGATCACCCTCTCCGCACTCGGCGTGTCCGTCTCGGACAGCAAGTTCCACTCCGGCTGGACCGTCGGCGCGGGCGTCGAAGCGTTCTTCGCGCCGCAGTGGTCGGTCAAGGGCGAGTACCTCTATCGCAGCCTCGGCGACGAGACCTACTTCTCGGGCGCCCTGCCCACCGGCACGCTCAACTTCCACACCGTGCAGGTCGGCGTGAACTATCACTTTGGCGGCCCGATCGTCGCGAAGTACTGATCTTCGCCACCGACGCACATCGTCACGAAAGGCCGGCCTCGCGCCGGCCTTTTTGTTGTTCGCGCCCAAGTATCCAATCCAGCCGCTCGCTAGCGTTTTCGGAGAGGTGTGGCACCTCGGTGACACAACCTTTGGCTTTAATAATGTATAGCAATGACATCAGTCGGGTCGTTGGGTCCGCTGCTTTTCGCCGACGAAGAGAAACGAAACTGGGGAATTTGAAATGAAGAGAATTGTGCTGGCTTCGGCCAGTCTGCTCGTGCTCAGCGCGTTGGCTCCTGCCTCGGCGGCTGACCTGGCGGCCCGCCCTTACACCAAGGCGCCCGTGGCCGTGGCCTCGATCTACAACTGGAGCGGGTTCTACATCGGCGGCAACGCCGGTGGCGGCTCGAGCCATAATTGCTGGGATCTCACCGCCGTCGGAGTCGCCGCAATTCCGGTCACGGCTGAAGGCTGTCACAATGCGACCGGCGCTCTCGTCGGCGGCCAAATCGGCTATCGCTGGCAGTCCAGCAGCTGGGTGTTCGGCCTTGAAGCCCAGGGCGATTGGGCTGACCTGAAGGGCTCGAACGTCAGCGCTCCCGCCGCTCTCTTCCCGCTGGTGAACAATACCAAGATCGACGCCATCGGCCTCTTCACCGGCCAAGTCGGCTATGCCTGGAACAACGTGCTCTGGTACGTGAAGGGCGGCGCGGCCGTCACCCACAACAAGTTCAGCGGCACTCTGGCTGGCATTACGCTCGACACCGCGAACGAAACGCGCTGGGGCGGGACCGTCGGCACCGGCATCGAATTCGGCTTCGCTCCGAAC
Source organism: Bradyrhizobium sp. B025 (assembly GCF_042257955.1). NCBI lineage: Bacteria > Pseudomonadati > Pseudomonadota > Alphaproteobacteria > Hyphomicrobiales > Nitrobacteraceae > Bradyrhizobium > Bradyrhizobium sp. B025. Next base: position 4,486,829 of record NZ_CP170150.1, read on the forward strand.
TGGTCGGTCGCGGTCGAATACAACCACTTGTTCATGGGCAAGCACACCGACACTTTCACCTTCCTCGGCGTGGCCACCCGCAGCGACAGCATCAAGCAGGACGTCGACATGGGCACCGTCCGCCTCAACTACACCTTCGGCGGCCCCGTCGTCGCGAAGTACTGAGCTTCGCCTCCAACGGGATCGCGTTACGAAAGGCCGGCCTTGTGCCGGCCTTTTTGTTTTCGCGGACAGCCGAGCCGTCAGGGAATCGTGGGGCGAGAGGCCGTTCCGGTGCTCCGCTGCTGCCAGATGCCGCCAGCACGCCAACAATCCGTTGACGATTCGCAAGTCCCACTGGAAATCCGCCGCTGTTCTTCCTACGTTCGCTGACAACCCCATCGGCGCCGATCCCGGTTCCGGGCAAAGCGCGCCTTCACCATTGGCGCGGCCGCGCGTCTTTGGGATTCCCTGAGGACACCGGGATGGATGAAGTGATCAAGGCGAAGCGCCAACAACAGAACGCGGGCTCGAGCCTGCGCGCAATTACGATCCGTGGCGCGCGCGAGCATAACCTCAAGAACATCGACGTCGAGATTCCCCGCGACAAGCTCGTGGTGTTCACCGGCCTCTCCGGCTCCGGCAAATCCTCGCTCGCCTTCGACACCATCTATGCCGAGGGCCAGCGCCGCTACGTCGAATCGCTGTCGGCCTATGCGCGCCAGTTCCTGGAGATGATGCAGAAGCCTGACGTGGACCAGATCGACGGCCTGTCGCCGGCGATCTCGATCGAGCAGAAGACGACCTCGAAGAACCCGCGCTCCACCGTCGGCACCGTCACCGAAATCTACGACTATATGCGCCTGTTGTGGGCGCGCGTCGGCGTGCCCTATTCGCCGGCCACCGGCCTGCCGATCGAGAGCCAGACCGTCTCGCAGATGGTGGACCGCGTGCTGGCGCTGCCCGAGGGCACCCGCCTCTATCTGCTCGCGCCGGTCGTGCGCGGCCGCAAGGGCGAGTACCGCAAGGAGCTCGCCGAATGGCTCAAGAAGGGCTTTCAGCGCGTCAAGATCGACGGCACCTTCCATGAGCTCGCGGAAGCGCCGACGCTCGACAAGAAGTTTCCGCACGACATCGACGTCGTCGTCGACCGCATCGTGGTGCGCGCCGACATCGGCCAGCGTCTCGCCGAAAGCTTCGAGACCGCGCTGAAGCTCGCCGAGGGCCTTGCCGTCGTCGAGTTCGCCGATGCGCCCGCAGCCGCGCCGGCCGAGGAAAAGAAGAAGACCGCGAAGATCCACGACAAGAGCGGACCCGAGCGCATCCTGTTCTCGGAAAAGTTCGCCTGCCCCGTCTCCGGCTTCACGATTCCCGAGATCGAGCCCCGCCTGTTCTCGTTCAACAATCCCTATGGCGCCTGCCCCGCTTGCGGCGGCCTCGGCGTCGAGCAGCATGTCGACGAGGACCTCGTCATCCCCGACAAGGAGCTCGCCATCGGCAAGGGCGCGATCGCGCCCTGGGCGAAATCGTCATCACCCTATTACGTGCAGACGCTGACGGCGCTCGGCAAGCACTACAAGTTCACGCTGACCACCAAGTGGAAGGATCTGCCCAAGAAGACGAGAGACGCGATCCTCCATGGCTCCGGCGAGGACGAGATCAAGTTCTCCTATGAGGACGGGGTGCGCTCCTACGACACCAAGAAACCGTTCGAGGGCGTCATCACCAACATCAACCGCCGCTATCGCGAGACCGAGAGCGAGTGGGCGCGCGAGGAGCTGGCGAAGTATTTCCACGACGTGCCCTGCGGCGCCTGCAACGGTTTTCGGCTCAAGCCCGAGGCGCTCTGCGTCAAGGTCGGCACCAAGCACATCGGCGAGATCTCGGAGCTGTCGGTCAAGAAGGCCGGCGAGTGGTTCGAGACCGTGCCGGAGGCGCTGAACAAGCAGCAGAACGAGATCGCCGGCCGCATCCTCAAGGAGATCCGCGAGCGCCTCACCTTCCTGCTCGACGTCGGCCTCAACTACCTCACCCTCTCGCGCTCCTCCGGCACGCTGTCGGGCGGCGAGAGCCAGCGCATCCGCCTGGCCTCGCAGATTGGCTCGGGACTGACCGGCGTGCTCTACGTGCTGGACGAGCCCTCGATCGGCCTGCACCAGCGCGACAACGCCCGCCTGCTCGACACGCTCAAGCGCCTGCGCGACCTCGGCAACACCGTGGTCGTGGTCGAGCATGACGAGGACGCCATTCGTCTCGCCGACTACGTGCTCGACATCGGCCCAGGCGCCGGCATGCATGGCGGCCACATCGTCGCCGAAGGCACGCCCGCCGAGATCATGCGCAACCCGAAATCGCTCACCGGAAAATACCTGACCGGCGAACTCGAGGTCGAGGTGCCGGAGCGGCGCCCGCCGAACCATCGCCGCACCATCAAGGTGGTCAACGCGCGCGGCAATAACCTCAAGAACGTCACCGCCGAGATTCCGCTCGGCCTGTTCACCTGCGTCACCGGTGTTTCCGGCGGCGGCAAGTCGACGCTGCTGATCGACACGCTCTACCGCGCCATCGCCCGCAAGCTGAACAATGCCAGCGAAGGCGCCGCCCCGCACGACCGCATCGAGGGCCTGGAGCATATCGACAAGATCATCGACATCGACCAGTCGCCGATCGGCCGTACCCCGCGCTCGAATCCCGCGACCTATACCGGCGCCTTCACGCCGATCCGCGAATGGTTCGCCGGCCTGCCCGAAGCGAAGGCGCGCGGCTACGAGCCCGGCCGCTTCTCATTCAACGTCAAGGGCGGCCGCTGCGAGGCCTGCCAGGGCGATGGCGTCATCAAGATCGAGATGCACTTCCTGCCCGACGTCTACGTCACCTGCGACGTCTGCAAGGGCAAGCGCTACAACCGCGAGACGCTCGAAGTCCTGTTCAAGGGCAAGAGCATCGCCGACGTGCTCGACATGACCGTCGAGGAAGCCGCCGACTTCTTCAAGGCGGTCCCGCGCGTGCGCGAGACGTTCCAGACCCTGCACCGCGTCGGCCTCGACTACATCCATGTCGGCCAGCAGGCCACCACGCTCTCGGGCGGCGAAGCCCAGCGCGTCAAGCTGGCCAAGGAGCTGTCTAAGCGCGCCACCGGCCGCACGCTCTACATCCTGGACGAGCCCACCACCGGCCTGCACTTCCACGACGTCAAGAAGCTCCTGGAAGTGCTGCACGAGCTGGTCGCGCAGGGCAACACGGTCGTCGTCATCGAGCACAATCTCGAAGTCATCAAGACCGCCGACTGGGTCATCGACCTCGGCCCCGAAGGCGGCGACGGCGGCGGCGAGATCGTCGCCTGGGGCCCGCCGGAAGACATCGCGAAGGCGCCGCGGAGCTACACCGGCAAGTTCCTGGAGCCGGTGCTGAAGAAGGCAAGGAAGCCGAAGCGGCGGAGCACGAGCGAGGCGGCGGAGTAGCGCAGCCTCGCCGCTACTGTGGTTCGGTCCCGCTTGCCATGACTAACCACCGACGAACTCGATGACGGCCTCGCCCCGCGCGACGGCTTCGACAATTTGCGGCATGGCGCTCAGAAACTGTCGCACCAGCGCGCGATTGTCGATGTTGCCGCCATTCCGAACTCGACCACATGAGCCGCATCGTATCCAGCACGACGTAAGGCTTCCGCGAGTGCAGGGGGAAGCTGAGCGTCGATCAGGTAAAGCAAGCTATTTGGCCGCTATGATCGGGTGGTCAACCTGACGCGCGGCATAGGTGAGCACTGCGTCGATATCCGCCTCTTCCAGATACGGATAGTCCTCGAGAATGCTGTCGCGCGACTGTCCGGCGGATAGCAGTCCCAAGACGTCGGCGACCGTGATGCGCAGATCGCGAATACATGGGCGTCCATGCATAGGCTGCGGATCGACCGCAATCCTTGCCAGTAGGTCCGACATCTGTCACCTCTGAAGCCTAATCTAGCATCTCCGATGGCATCTGTCAGCGCGTCGCCAGCGGACCGGATGCGCAGGTCCGCCCGACACTTCCACTCCCCCATGCCCTACTCCCTCGCCATCTTCGACCTCGACGGCACCCTGGCCGACAGCTTCCCCTGGTTCCTGCGCACCATCAACGACGTCGCCGACCGCTTCGGCTTTCGGCGTGTCGCCGATGAGGACATCGAAGGGCTGCGGCATGCCTCGAGCCGTGAGATCCTCAGCCGGCTCGAGGTGCCGCTGTGGAAGCTGCCGGCGATCGCGCGGCATGCGCGGCGGCTGAAGGCCGAGGCAGCTAGCGAGATTTCACTGTTTGCCGGCGTCGAGACGATGCTGCGGACGCTGACCGAGAACGGCGTGCAGCTCGCGCTGGTGACTTCCGACAGCGAAGCCAATGCCCGCGAGAAGCTCGGCGAGGCCGCGGCGCTGTTTGCGCATTTCGATTGCTCTGCGTCGATATTCGGCAAGCCCGCGAAATTCCGCCGCGTCATCCGGCGCGCCAGCGTGGAGCTCGACCGTGTCATCGCGATCGGCGACGAGGTGCGCGACATCGAGGCGGCGCGCGCGGTCGGCATCGCCTGCGGCGCGGTCAGCTGGGGCTATGCGGCCCCAGCGGCGTTGCGGGCGCTTGCGCCGGATCACATGTTCGCGCAGATGGAGGACATTGCCGAAGTGGTCTGCCGGATTCCGCAGAGAGCCTGATCCGCAATCGCCACGCACGGCCCAGGGAGACGGCAATGACACTCACGGACGCAGTGCGCCTCAAGCTCCTGGAACCGCCGGTCGGCCGGTTGCGTGTCGTGCTCGACACCGACACCTATAACGAGATCGATGACCAGTTCGCGCTCGTGCAGATGCTGCTGTCACCGGAGCGCTTCGAGGTCGAGGCGATCTACGCCGCACCGTTCTTCAATGCGCGCGCGGACAGTCCCGGCCACGGCATGGAGCTGAGCTACCAGGAAATCCTCCGCCTGCTGGAGCGTCTGAGCGTCGCGTCGGAAGGCCTGGTTCATCGCGGCGTCACCGACTATGTCGGCCCAGGCAAGACGGCGCGGACGGCACCCGCCGTGGACGACCTCATCGCCCGGGCACGCGCGGGCACGCAGGAAAATCCGCTCTACGTCATCGCCATCGGCGCTATCAGCAACGTCGCCTCCGCCCTTCTGAAGGCACCCGACATCATCGACCGTATCGTCGTGGTCTGGCTCGGCGGCCATGCGCTGGAATGGCCCGACACCATCGAATTCAACCTCAAGCAGGATGTCGGCGGTGCGCAGGTGCTGCTCGACAGCGGCGTGCCGCTCGTGCTGGTGCCGTGCAAGGGCGTCACCTCGCGCCTCCACAGCACGGTGCCGGAGATCGAGCGCTACGTCGAACCGCATGGCAGCATCGGCGCATTCCTCGCGATGCGGTTCAAGGAGTATTCGTCCGACCACATGGGCTGGGCCAAGGAGATCTGGGACATGGCGCCGGTCGGCTGGCTGCTGAACCCCATGTGGGCGCCGAGCGTGATCATCCCCGCTCCGGTCCTCACGGACCAGATGACGTGGAGCATCGACCGCAGGCGGCATCCGATCCGCTACGTGACCTACGTGGATCGCAACCCGATCCTGAAGGACTTCTTCCTGAAGCTGCGGGATTTCACCGCGTCGAAAGTGCCGTAGGGTGGGCAAAGCGACTTGTCCGCCGCGCCTCTGCCCGCCCTACTCCGTCCTCCGCAGGAACGCCCCGAACGCGCGCGGGCCGTCGCCGGTCTTGACCTCGCCGATCACCTTCAGTTCGGTGGTGTCGATGATATCGAGCGTGTTGCTCTCCCAGCAGGCCACGATGATACGCTTGCCGTCGGCCGTTGCATTGATGCCTTCGGGGTAGTCGCCGACATTGATGCGCTTCACCGGCTTCAGCGTCGCCAGATCGAACACGCTGACGGTGCCGCCATACTGGTCCGTGACGAAGCCGCGCCCCTGCGCCAGCGCCACCGCATAGGGCCGCATCCCGACCGGCACGCGGCCGATCTCGGCCCCGGTGGCGATGTCGATCACGGAGACGTCGTTGGAGCCGACATTGGCGGTGTAGGCGCGTTTTCCATCGGTATCGATGGTGACGCCGAACGGGCGCGTGCCGACCTTGATGACCGCCTTGCGCGCGCGCTTCGCCGTGTCCACCACCGAGACGCTGTCGTCGTCGCGGTCCGCCGAGAGCAGCAGCTTGCCGTCAGGCGTTACCGCAAGGCCCGACGGCGAGGCGCCGACCGCGATGCTGGCAGTGACGCTGCGGCTCGCCGCGTCGATCACCCGCACCGCCGCGGCGTACCAGTCGGCGACATAGACGGTGCGGCCGTCGGGCGCCAGGGTAATGCCGAGCGGGCCGCCGCCGACCTCGATCCGCCCCGTCACCTGCCGCGTTGCCGCGTCCACCACCGTCACCGCCTTGGCATCCGGGCTGGTGACATAGGCAAAGCGGCCGTCGCCGCTAACGGCGACGCCCGCCGGCTTGCCGCCGATCGGGATGGTTGCCACCGCACGTGCGGTGGCAAGGTCCACGACCATCAGATCGTCGCTGAGCTGGTTGGTGACGAAGGCCTCCTCGGCGGACGCGCTGCCGAGGCAGGCAAGGCTGGCGGCGAGCGCCGCCAGGACCAGCACGCGCACGGTCAGCTTCCGCTCTCGATCTTCTTCTTCAGTGCCTCGAGGCCGGCCTTGTAGAGCCCGCTCACCGCAGTCTTGGCGGCCTCGTCGCTCAGCTCCGGCGGCGGATCGTTGTTGGGAAAGCCGCGGTAGAACGCGCCGGCCCACTCCAGCGTCGCGCCCTTGCCGTCGGCGCTCGGCGTCACCGTCAGCGTCGAGGAATAGTTGGTAAGCGGAAGCACCTTCACGTCCACGGCGGTGATCCGGTAGGAATAGGTCATGGCGGCCGCGTCGAACTTGTAGAGCTCCTCGTCCACGGTCGCCCCGCCGGTCAGGGTCAGCCGCCGCGTCGCGCCGATCTCGTTGCCCTTCTCGCCCTCGGTCTTGGTGACGGGCGGGAGCCAGCTCATGTCCTGGAAATTGCCGATCACCGCCCACACCTTGGCCGGGGCTGCGTTGATCTCGATGGATTCGCGCACCTTCTGCCGGGTCGGCCCGTGTGCCCAAACCGGCTCAAATGCGGCCGTCAGAGCCATCCCCGCCACCGCCAGCGCCGCCACCCCGGCGACCGCCGTTCCGCTTCTCATCCTCATACCGTTTCCTCACTCCTGGATCTGCGCGACTTGAGGCGCGCTGCGATCATCGTAGCGCATTTTCGGGCCGTGGGGAGACCGGTTCGTGGCACGGCTGTGGCGGGGATCGCTCCCGCATCCACGCCATCCCTTGCGTTGCCCGACGGGCAAAACACACAAGGCCGGGGTCAATCCGTTCCGATCAAAACAATTCGCTTTACGCGAATTCGGAAATGTCGCATGTTTCGGCCATCCTAGCCCGGTCCGAGGGGCGTATCGCGATCGTCACGACACGCGGGAGGGGACGTGGTGGACGCAGGCGGCGTCGGCGCGAAGGTGGTTTGCAGGGCGGCTCGCGCCGTGAGCAACGACCCGCGCGCACACGACCGGTGCAGCCTGCGTACGGCAAAATCGTGTGGTCCTGGCATCCGGGGTCTGTGTGCCAAGTCTTGCGGTGACACGTGCTGCCCGACCGGGCGGGCGCGTCAGCCATCCGCAAGGCGACGGGGGCAATAGTGCATCGCTCCCTGGGGAGATCACGACATAAGCCGTAAAACCACTGCGCAGGGAAGGCCGGATGTTCGGCTTCACCTGTATGCCGCTGTGCATCTGCTTCCAGCGCATTTCGCGCACAGCGGACCGCGGGTGCCAGCCGGCACCCGGCCTTCCCTGCGCCCTCGGCACTTTCGAGGGCGGTGACGACAGCAAGGCTCGGGCAGTTCATGCCGCGGGGCCGCGAAGGTGTGTTCGCGATTCAGATGCGAGTGGAAAAACAATGCGCGTGCCTCATTGAAGCGGCAGACGTCCCCCAATCATTCCGCCAGCGTCGCCTCCACGAAGCCCCGCGGGTCGTCACAAAACTCCCGCATCAGCCGGTAATGGTCGGTCTCCTCCACCGTCACCGGCTCCAGCCCGCATTTCCCGAGCCGCAGCAGCTTCGCATTGGGATAGGCCATCAGCATCGGCGAATGGGTCGCCATGATGACCTGGCAGATGCGGGAGTCGTCCATGCGTCGCAAGAGCTTCAGGAATTCGATCTGACGCGCCGGCGACAGCGCCGATTCCGGCTCGTCGAAGATGAAGATGCCCTGGCGCTGGCAGCGCTCTTCGAAGAAGCGCAGAAAACCTTCGCCATGGGAATGCGACAGAAAATCGGGTCCGACCTGGCCGGCATCACGTGCGGCCTTGTCGAGATATCGCGCCACCGAGAAAAAACTCTCGGCGCGGAAAAACCAGCCGTTGGTGATCTTCGGCAGCCAGCTTGCGCGCAACGCCTTGGAAAGCTGGCCACCCATCTTCTCCCGCGCGTCGGAATGATCGACCGGCATGTAGCCCTTGCCGCCACCGGCATCGTCGTAGCCGGCAAGCGCCGCGATACCCTCGAGGATCGTCGACTTCCCGGTGCCATTCTCTCCGACGATGATCGTGATGGCGGCGTCGAAGCTGAGCTCGAAATCATCCGGGAAGATGGGCAGGCAAAACGGATAAGCCTCGCGATCGTGAACCTGCGACGGATCGAGCCAGATCCGCTTCAGATACGGCGCCGGCAGGTTGATCGTGCGATTGCTTCTTCGGCTCATGCCCGGCTTCCAACCCGCTCCGGTCGATATTTCGGCCGGAACATATCAGGAACACAATCTTCGCGAAAGCTGCATCTGAGAAACATACAGCAACAAAACTCGGCACGCGTCACTTGGACGCAAACTAAAACTTAAGATTGTACTCTAGAATCGCCTTAAGAAGACGTTGCTGTGAGACAATCTGTTGGCATGAGGCCAGCCCCCACCTCGCGACCCGGCAATGATTGACGGACGTCCAGGACCGTAAGAAGCCGCGAGGAATGCGCGATGGTATCAACGTATTTCAGCTACAACTACATTTCGCACCATCTCAAGCAATCCCTGACGCGGGTCGAACAGCAGACCGACGTCGCGCGAGAGGCCGCCTATTACAAGGCCAACATCGGCAAGGTGAAGACCGTCGATGATCTCATGAAGGATTATCGCCTGTATCATTACGCACTGAAGGCGTATGGCCTGGAAGACATGGCCTACGCCAAGGCTTTCATGAGAAAGGTGCTGGAGAGCGACCTCTCCGACGCAAAGAGCTTTGTCAACAAGCTGGTCGACAAGCGTTACCGGGAGTTTGCCGCGGCATTTTCCTTCAACGGCACTGCGACGCCGGTTGCGCAATCGGAGAACCAGACCGACGAGACGATCGGTCTGTACACGGCAACCAAGAAGAGCCAGGTCGACGCACTTGCGGACGATACGAAATACTACAGCGCCCAGATCGGCAGCATCAGCAGTGCTGATCAGCTGCTGAACAACGATCGTCTCCGCAACTATGTCTATTCGGCATTCGGGATCGATCAAAGCAAGTGGCCGCCCGACACGATAAGCCAGGTCCTGCGCAGCGACCCATCCGATCCGAACAGCTACGTCAACACCGCCTTCGCGTCTCAGTTGACCGGCCTCAACGCCCAGCTCGCTCAAGCCAAATCGGACGTGAGCGCCACCAATACGAAGATCGCCGACTACACGGCCCAACTCTCGCAACCGGGCGCCGACGTGGCTCAGTTGAACGTCCAGATCCTGGTCGAAAAATATCACCTGGAGTCGTACACGAAGAGCATTTCCAGCCTCAACGACCAGATCGCGACGATAGGTGGCTTTGTAGACCTGGCCGGCGCGTTCGAGTTTTCGGCTGACGGGTCGCTGCCGTCGGGTGTGCCCGCGCAGACTGCTGCAAACGTCACGCTCACGACAAAGCGGTTCGACGACAGCAAGTCCGACGTCTATGCGGCGGCAAGTCCCCTGAATGAGGCCTTCGCAACCGTTCAATTCAGAAACGCGATCGGCAAGATCGATTCAGTCCAGGCGTTCGTATCGACTCCAGCCGTGTATGATTTTGCGCTGGGCGCCGTCGGCCTCGATCCTGCAGAGGTCTCGCAGGCCACCGTCAAGGCGGCCCTCGAAAGCGATCTCAGCGATCCCAAGAGCTTCGTCTATACGCTCAAGGACAACCGATACGTCGAGCTCGCGCGCGCCTTCAACTTCGACGCAAAGGGCAATCTGACGACCCCCTTGGTGGCTCAGGACTCGGCAAAAGTCCTCCAGACCGCGAAGGACTACGTCATTGCAGTGCTGAAACAGGCAAGCCCTGAGCAGCAGAAAGCGGTTCGGGAACAGGCCCAGAAAGACGCGACGTCCTATCAGGAGGCCATCGCAGGCATCGACAGCGTTTCCGAGCTGCTTGCGAACCGGAAGATGGTCGATTTCATTCTCGTCGCCAAGGGCCTGGACCCCAAGAAGGTCAGCACCGACTATCTGAAGAAGATATTCGCGTCCGATCTGAATAATCCAAAGAGCTTCGCGAACACCGAGAGCGATCATCGCTTTGCCGAGATCGCGGCGTCGTTCAATTTCGACAGCAAGGGCAATGTCGCGCGCCTTGCGATGGTTGGTCCTCAGAAGCAAGTCCAGCTGCGGGAAACACAGGCGAACTATCTCCAGCAAAGCCTCGAGCAGCAGCAGGGCGATACGAATCCCGGCGTGCGCCTGGCGCTCTATTTCCAGCGAAAGGCGGGGGAGATCACGTCCGCATACGACATCCTTGCCGACAAGGCTCTTTCGGAGGTGTTCAGGACCACCTTCAATTTGCCTGACTCGATGGCGGCGATGCCAATCGACCAGCAGGCCAAGTTCGTGGACAAATTCATGAAGATCAAAGATCTTTCCGATCCCGCGAAGGTCGAAAAGCTGCTGGGCCGTTTCTCCGCCATGTATGACGTCAAAAACGGCCAGAGCATCGGTCAGGGACAATCCCCCTTGCTCAATCTCTTTCAGGGATCCGGCTCGGGGCTAAGTGACTCTACGTACTTGGCCATTGCCAAGCTACGTTCTCACTGACGATCGCTCGCCGAGATTAGCTCAACACCTCGAGCACCAATTCCATGGTCATCAGCACGGGATTGTCGCCACGGATCAGACGCCCCTCCGCGATGCCGCCGGTGTAGTCGATCAGGGCAACGTCGAGAGCGGCCTCGAGCGCACCGGAAGCGCCCGGCGCGATCGCACCCGCGGTCACCGCAAGCTCCGTCGCAAACGGCTCGATCACGCCGCCATGGGTGAAGCGGGCGCCGATGGTCGAGCCGACGCCGCCATGAATCTTCGCGCGCGCAATGCCGTGCTCGCGGCAAAAGCCTTCGAGGCAGAAAGCGAAGTCCTGGTTGGGGCGCAGCCGCAGCGCGAAGGCGCGGCTGGTCGTGCGCGCACCAGTGCTCGCAGCCGCAACCGGTCCGAACAGCTTGAAATTGGTCTCGGGATCGGGCTCGGCCGTGAACATCGCGCCGTCGAGGCCGAAGGCCTCGACCTCGAACGGCTCAGTCACGATCGTCTCGTCCGGCAGCATATGGCCGCCGCTTGCCTTGCCGTCTGCCTCGGTCCACAGCCCATGGCAATGAAAGAACGGCGCGCCGTCCCGCGTGCCGAGCGTCATGCGGCCGAGCTTCGTGCGCGTCACGCCCTCGGGCCGGAACGTCTCGCTGTAGAACGCGGCGTTCTCGCCGGTCTTCGACAGCGCCGGCATCACATAGGCAAACGGCCCGAGCGTGCCGCGGCCGAAGTTCAGCACGCCGCCGGCAAAACCCTCCCCCGCAAAGCCGCGGCGTGCGGCTTCCAGCAGCGGCACGCCTGCCTCAAGCATGAACGTGAAAGCGCGTCCCCTCGCCTCCACCCATTGGATGCGTTCTGCGCCAGGTGCGCCCGGCTGCTTGATGCTGCGCATGCCCCTCGCTCAGCCTGTTTTCGTCTTGTCGAGGTCGAGCAATCCGCGCGCCTCGAGCTCGTCACGCACCATGCGCTTCGGCACCTTGCCATAACCGGACTTCGGCAGCGCCTCCCAGAAGAAGAACCGCTTCGGCATCTTGTAGCGTGGCACTTTTGGCGACAGGAATGCCGCCATCTCCGCTTCACTCACAGCCTTCGCGCCCTCGCGCGCCACACAGACGGCGACGCCGACCTCGCCCCAGGTCGCATCGGGCACGCCGAGCACGGCGACCTCGCCGACGCAAGGATGCGTCAGGATCTTCTCCTCGATCTCGCGCGGATAGATGTTGGAGCCGCCGGAGATGTACATGTCGGAAGCACGGCCGGTGATGTAGACGAACCCCTCCTCGTCCATGTGGCCGAGATCGCCTGTGCGGAACCAGCCGTTGCGGAATGCCTTCGCATTGGCCTCGGGGTTGTCGTAATAGCCGGCGAGCACCGCAGGACCGATCACGCAGATCTCGCCGCTCTGGTTCGCCCCGAGCTCGCGGCCCTCGTCGTCCTGGATCGAGACCTGCATACCGGTGCGCTCGAAGCCGCAAGTGCCGATCTTCGCATGCGGGCCGTCCTCGGGGTCGTGCAGCGCCGCCGGCAGCACGGTGATGTTGCCGGTGACCTCGCCCAATCCAAAATACTGCACGATGACCTTGCCGAGCTTCTTCAGCGCGGCCTTCTGGTCCTCGCGATACATTGGCGCGCCGGCATAGATCACGTGGCGCAGCGAGGAGTGATCGTATTTGTCGGCGGCGGGATGCTCGACCATCATCTTCAGAATGGTTGGCACGGTGAAGAGATTGCTGACCCGATGCTTTTCGATCAGGCGGAACGCCTCGTCGATGTCGAATTTCTCTGTCGGCAGCAGCACGGTGCGTACACCTCGCGCGGTCTGCACCAGCTGATGCACGCCGGCGCCATGCGAGAGCGGCGCCACCACCAGCGAGGCGTCGTCCTCGGTGACGCCAGGCGTCAGGTCGGCGAGATGGTTGGTGACGACAAAGCCCATCTGGCCGTGGGTCAGCACCGCGGCCTTGGAGCGGCCCGTGGTGCCGGAGGTAAAGAAGAACCAGCAGGGATCGTCGTGCTCGACAGCGACGTTCTCGACCGCGTGCCCCGCATGCGATGCGATGGCATCTGCAACCGACGCCTCGCCGAACGCGCCCTTGCCGTCAATGCTCCAGGTGAACGCGAGCGCACCGCCGCTCACGGCCGCCGCGTGCTCGGGAAAATCGACGTGGCACAGAAACGCCTTCGCGCCGGAGGCCTGGGCGAGGTAGGAGACCTCGTCCGGCATCAGGCGGAAATTGGTGGGCACCCAGACCGCACCGAGCCTGAACGCTGCGAACATCGAGAAGAACATCTCGTCGCCATTCTTGGAATGGACGAGGATGCGGTCGCCCTTCGCGATGCCGCGCGCGGCGAGCGCCGCCGCCAGTGCCGAGACCTGGGCGTCGATCTCGCGCCAGGTCCAGGACCTGTCACCCCAGACGAAACCGGGACGCGATCCATGCCGCCGCGCATTCTGGGTCAGCATGTGAGCGAGATTCATGACGCGGCGGGACATGCGCAGGGGCTGCATGGGGCTTCCTCTTCGACTGCGGGCGGCGCGCAAGCCGCCCGCTCCTTGCTGCCCATTTATCGCCAACGCCCGCACCCCCGCAAGGCCGCCGGCCGCGCACCTGCTCTACGGCTGCTTGAACGCGAACGGCGTCGCCGTGATCGTCTTCTCCTTGACGCAGGCCTGCGCGCCAAAACCGCCGCAATAGCTGCCATGCAGATCGAACCGGATGGTGCGCGCGGCGCCGCGCTTCACCGGCGACGTCACGATCTTGTAGCTGCGGACATAGCCGTCGAACACGGGGCGCACGCTGCCATCCGGCAGCGTCACCAGGATGTCCATGACGCAGCCGCCGGTTCCGCAATAAGTGGTCTCGCGCTCCCCGCATTTTGTGTCGCGGAAATCGACTATGTAGTCGTCGCGGCCGTCACCGGTCAGGTCGATCCGGCGCACCGTGTCCGGCGCAAAGGTTACCGCGCCACCGTCCTGGCTGTCGCATTCCTCGTTGGCGTAGCGCAGCGCCTTCTGCACACCGGCTGGATAGTCGGCCGGGTTGAATGGTCTTGCGTTGTCGGCGCGCGCAGCGGTGACGAGCAGAGCGAGCAGGAGGGTGAAACAGCGCATGCGCATTGGTCGTCGGCGATGCCGCAGTCGTTCAGGGATTTTTAAACATGATCGGCGCAACCTCAGCCAGTTCTCGCGTACAGAGTGCCGCATCATGGTCAAAGCGCCCGCCTTCCTCCTGTTGTCGCTGGCGCTTGCCGGATGTGCCGTCGCGCCGCAGGCGCATCTCGCTTCCGATCCGGCCTTCAGGCCTGCCCGCTTTGCCTGGGATGGTGCGGGCGAAGATCCCAATGAGCAGCGCCCCGCCTCGGGGCCATCGCGAACAACGCGATCCGCCGCGGTATCCGAGCGCAACAGTTCGCAAGCCGGACTTCAGCCCTATTCGAAGGAATGGTGGCAGGCGCAGGACGGTATCGAGGCCGAGCAGGACGCCAGGGTCAACCGCGCCCTCGTCATCTGCCAGGGCTGCGTCCGCCAACAGCCGAGCGAAGATACGCGCGTGGCCAAGGCCGCGGACTGACAGACATCGGTTTGAAGCCGCCGCACCGGAGCCAGTGCGCAGCGGGCTGGTCACGCGTACCGGCGCAGGTCGGCGCGATCATGCGCGAAGATCAACCGCCATTGATGAACGGCGACGCGCTGCGGCCCCCCGGCGGTGTCTCGTTTTCAAACAACTATCGCCAAAACACGCGGAAAAACGCGATATTTGCCCCGCAGGACGGCGGTCGCGCTCCGGTTGCATGTGCCGCGCGCAGGCTTGTTCCGGCGCAAGCTTCACGCTAGTTAATCGCTGTTTAATGCATTTGTTTGGCTGGCCCGGCGGCTGGCTCCCGGGTGGATATGCGCCGTTTCGGCGTGGAATGTGGTGAGTATGGGAAGAGTTGTTTTCATTGATTCCCGCGTTTCCGACATCGATGCCTTGCTGGAGGGGCTGGCCCCGGACGAACAGGCCTTTGTCCTCAACGGCGCCAGCGACGGCTTCGCCCAGATCGCAACCATCCTCAAGACCAACGGCCTGACCGGGCTCGCGTCGATCTCGATCGTCGGTCACGGCGCTCCGGGCGAGATTGAGATCGGCTCATCCGTCATCGACGACGCGGACCTCGCGAACGATGCCGCCGCACTCTCCGCGATCGGCGCCTCGCTCGCATCCGACGGAGCTCTCGCCCTCTATGCCTGCGACACGGCCGCGGGCGCGACCGGAAGCCAGTTCATCTCCGACCTCTCCGCCTATGCCGGCGGCGTCACCGTCGACGCGGCGACGCATGTGATCGGCAATGCCGATCCCGCAAGCTGGACGCTCGACGTCTCGACCACCCCGGCAGCGGCTGCCGTTAGCGCGCCCTTCGCGGAGCAGGCGCTTGCAAATTTCAGCACGACGCTCGGCATCATCGGCCTGACCCCCGGCACGTCAGCGACGTTCCACGGCGGTGGCGCCGCCGTGTCCATCGCACCGAACCTGATCGTAACGGACAGCGCCTCCTCAACACTCTCATCGGCCGTGGTGAGTCTCGTCGGCTTCGTCGCGGGCGACACGCTGAACTTCACGGACCAGAACAACATTCACGGCAGCTACGACGCCGCGCACGGCATCCTCACCCTGAGCGGGAGCGATACGGTCGCCGACTATCAGGATGCGCTGCGCTCGATCACCTACAGTTTTTCGGGGAACGGCGATCCGACCGGCGGCGGCACGCACCAGGTTCGCGATATTACCTGGCAGGTGTCGGACGGGACGAACACGAACATCACGGCATCCCCGATCAACAACGATCAGCCCTCGCTCGGGCTGACCCAGCTGATCCCGCTTCAAGGCACCTATCCCTCGCATGGAGACGGCACGTCCGATCCCGGCACCATCGATCTCGGGTCCATCAGGACCTTCGCCGGAAGCCTTGCTCCCAACCACACGGCGCTTGCCAGCGGGCAGCTGCTGTCGATCGCCCAGAACACCGCCCTGTTCTCGCTGTTCGGCACGACCTATGGCGGCAACGGACAGACGACCTTCGAGCTACCCAACCTCCAGGCCAAGCTCACGGTCGGCTCCGAGAACAGCGCGAATTTTTCGCTCGGAGCCAACTACGGCACGGACACGGTCACGCTGGGGACCCAGAATTTGCCCTCGGGCTTCGGCGCGGGGCAGGCTTTCACCAACGACCAGCCTTCGCTGACCATCAACTATCTCATCAACACCGGCGGACCGGGCGCGAGCTCAGCCTCGAACTGGCTCGACGTAGCCGGCGAAATTGTCCCGTTTCTCAGCAATTTTGCGCCGACAGGATATCTGCTGGCGGCTGGCCAGGTGCTGAACATCGCCGACTATCCGAACCTCTATAACGCCATCGGCACGACGTATGGCGGCGATGGTGTCACGACGTTCGCGCTGCCGGACCTCACCGGCCGCACCATCATCGGGGTCGGAACGAACTCGATCGGCGATTTCCAACTTGGCACGGTCATCGGCCAGGACACGACCACGCTCTCGACGTCGAACCTGCCCCATCCAGTCGGGGCTTCAGCCGACTTCAGCAACTACCAGCCTTCCATCGCTCTGCACTATCTGATCTCTCTCGAAGGAATATTTCCCTCCCAGAGCGGCTCGTACTCGGACTCCGCTCCATGGGTCGGCGAGATCATTTCCTACGCCGGAAACGGCACGGACCTCGACTATATGCTGGCGCACGGCTGGGCCGAGTGCCAGGGCCAGCTACTATCGATCTCACAGAACCAGGTCCTGTTTGCGCTCATCGGAACGACCTATGGCGGCGACGGCCAGTCCACCTTCGCCCTCCCGGACCTGACCGGTCGCGCCGTCGCGAGCGTGGGCACGAACTCCCAGGGCAATCAGGTCGAGCTCGGCGAGCAATACGGCACCGCCTCCACAACGCTCATCTCGAGCGAGGTGCCTCTGACGGCGAGCGTGCTCGGCATCGTCCATACCGCGCCGACCGTCACCGCAGGTGCCAGCCTGAACTATCCGGTCGGCAGTGCGGCAGCCCTGCTCGACAGCACGTTGATCGTCGCCGACCCCGACAGTGGCGGCAATCTGACCGGCGCGACCATCAAGATTGCCAGCGGCTTCGTCAGCGGCGATGCGTTGAGCTTCATCAGCCAGAACAACATCACCGGCAGTTACAACGCCGCTACCGGCGTGCTCACGCTGAGCGGCACCGACACGCTCGATCATTACCAGACCGTGCTGGAATCGATCGCGTTCAGCGCCCCCGGATCGACCGCGCCCGGCTCCCGGACCATCGAATGGACCGTGACCGACGGCTCCTCCAGCAACGGGACCAGCAACACCGCGACCAGCACGGTCAATCTGCTCCACGTTCCGCTCGTCAGCTCGGTCACGGCGGCGACGACGGGCAATGCGACCGATCTCAATGCCGGCAAGGTCGTCACCATTACGGTGGCCTTCACCGACCAGGTGAATGTCACCGGCGCGCCAGAGCTCCAGCTCAGCGACAATGTGATCGCGACCTATCAAGGCGGCAGCGGCGGCACCGCGCTGACGTTCAGCTACACGGTGCAGGCCGGCGACAGCAGCAGTGATCTGCAGGTGCAGAACCTTCTCCTGAACGGCGGCACCATCAAGGACGGCTCGGGCAACGATGCCGTGCTGGCCGGCACAGCCACCGACCTGCACCTGACGATCGACACCGCCGCACCTGTGGTCTCGTCGATCAATACCGCCGGCAGCAATCCGAGCAACGCGACCAGCGATACCTTCACCGTCACCTTCTCCGAAATCGTGAGCGCGGTCGACGCGAGTGACTTCACTATCGTCACCGGCGGGTCCGTCTCATATGGCGGGATGGTCGTGCTGCCCTTCAGCGGCAGCGTCTATACGGTGACGGTCACCGGCGTCACGGGCGATGGCACGCTAGGCCTCAAGCTCAACGCGTCCGGCACCGGCATCGCCGATCGCGCCGGAAATGCCATATTTGCCGGCTTCACCGGACAGACCTACACGATCGATCACACCGCTCCGACCGTGACGTCGATTGCCGCGTCGGGCGCCAGCCCGAACAACGCCGGCACCGAACAGTTCACGGTGACCTTCTCGGAGAGCGTCAGCGGCCTAACCGCCACCGATTTCACCCTGACCACGACCAACACACCGGGTGGTATCGCCCTCTCCACCACCGGCATCAGCCAGATCACCTCCGCCGACGGGAAGACCTACACGGTGACTGTCGGCAGCGTCACCGGCGACGGCACCGTGCGCCTCGATTTCAAGAGCGGCTCGAGCGGCGTCACCGACACTGCCGGCAATGGCGCCAGCGCGGGCTTCTCGAGCGGCGACGTCTACACCATTCGACATACCGCTCCGAGCGTTTCGTCGATCGTCGCGAACGGCTCGAACCCGAACAATGCCGGAAGCGATCAGTTCACGGTGACGTTCTCGGAAGACGTCACCGGCGTCGATGCGAGCGACTTCACGGCGACCCGCACCGGCAGTGTCACCGACACCGGCATCGTCGTGACGCCCGTCAGCGGCAACGTCTATACCGTGACCGTCAACGGCGTGACCGGCGACGGCACGCTGCGCCTCGACCTGAACGCTTCAGGCACCGGCATTGCCGATGCCGCCGGCAACGCCGTGGCGAACGGATTCACCGGCGGCGACGTCTACACCGTTCAGCATACGGCCCCGGCCGTGACGTCGGTGAGTGTGCCCGCGAACGGTACCTACGTCGCCGGTCAGAATCTCGACTTCACGGTCAATTTCAGCGAGGCGGTGTCGGTGACGGGCACCCCGGAAGTCGCGATCATGCTCGACACCGGTGGCCTCGTCGAAGCCCAATATGTCGGCCAAGGCAGCGCCTCCTCGCTAACCTTCCGCTACACAGTGGCTGCCGGCGAGAGCGATGCCAATGGCGTCGCGCTCGGCAGTGCGATCGTTCTCAATGGCGGCACGATCAAGGACGCGGTCGGCAACGCCGCCGTGCTCATGCTGAACAATGTCGGCTCGACCGCCGGCGTTCGGGTGGATTCGATCGCGCCGACGGTGATGTCGATCGCAACCTCGGGCGCGGGCATCGTCGCAGGCAGCGGCGATCTCAACGCCGGCCATAGCGTCATCCTGACGCTCAATCTCAGCGAAGCGGTCAACGTCGATCTGACCGGCGGCACGCCGACCATGCAGCTCAACGATGGCGGCGTCGCGACCTATGCGGGCGGCAGCGGCAGCAGCGCGCTGACCTTCAGCTATCTCGTGGCTGCGGGTGAGAACGCGAGCGATCTTTCGGTCAACCAGATCCTGCTCAATGCAGGGACCATCCGCGACCTCGCCGGAAACGATCTCACCTTGCCGGGCGGCACCGTCAACCCCGCCGGGATCTTGCAGATCGACACGCACGCGCCGGATATCGTCGCCGTCAGCGCATCGCCCGCGAGCGGCGCGGTCGGAGCCGGCCAGTCTGTCACGATCACGGTCGCCCTAGCCGAAGCCGTGACCTTGTCGGGCGGTGCGCCCACCCTCTCGCTCAACGATAACGGCATCGCCACCTTCGATGCGGCTGCGACCGCGGCCTTGCATGATTCCAGCAAGCTCGTGTTCAACTACACGGTGGGAGCCGGCGACACGCTCACATCTGCGCTGGCGGTCACGGGCATAGATCTGCACGGCGGAGCGATCGGCGACCTCGCCGGCAACGCCGCCAATCTCGGCAATATCGCCACGACATTCACCGGACTTGCCGTGATCGATTCACTCGTCACGGCGCACGCAGACAGCAACCGTGTCGTCGCCGGCCAGACCGTCACCGCCGATGCCGCGCACGGCCTGCTCGCCAACGACACCGACACCAACCCCGCCGATCACGTCGTGGTCAGCGCCGTCAACGGGCTCGCCGGCGCCGTCGATCACAGCATCGCAGGCGCCTATGGCAGCCTCACGGTGCATGCCGACGGCAGCTATTCCTACGCTGCCAGCGGCGGCGTCACCGGCGTCGCCTACGACAACTTCACCTACACCGCGAGCAACGGCCATGCGGCGCCCTCGACATCGACGCTGACCGTCCAGGTGATCGGCGGCAACCAGAACTTCGTGTTCGTTCCCGCCGGCGGATCCGCCACCACCGGTTATGGCAATACCGTCCTCGACGGCAGCGCCGGCGGCGCCACCATCACGGCCGCCTCGACCTTCAACGCCCACGAGATCCTGATCGGCGGCCCCGGCGACACGCTGATTGCCGGCAATTACGGCCGGGATACGTTCGTGTTCGCCGGCGATTTCGGTCACAACACCATCAACAACTTCCATACGGCCCTGGACGACATTCAGCTGCAGGCATCGCAGTTCGGAAGTCTCGCCAACGTCTTCGCGGACCTGCATCAGGTTGGGGCGGACACCGTGCTCACGCTCGACGCTACTCACGTGGTCACCATCACCAACACCGCGTTGGCAAGCCTGACGTCGGCCAATTTCCATCTGGTTTGAGTGCGATCCAGCCTGAAGGCGCTCCGATCCCGACCCGGAGTTGCCAATTGGTCACAGCGTTCAGCCGCCATGTAGCGTAAAACCACGTCGGAATCGGGGAATTGGGCCAATGAAAAATTTCGAGAAACTTGTGCTTGCGGGCGTCGTGGCTGTCGGGGCGGCTTGGGGGACGGCACATGCCGCGGATCTTGCCCCGACCTATAAAATGCCGGTGAAGGCGATCGCCCCGGTTCAGACCTGGAATGGCTTCTATGTCGGCGGCAATGTCGGCTACGACTGGAGCACGGGCTCCACGGGTATTTCCGTCCTGTCGACCGATCCGGCACTGGCGGCCCCGCTCGCCGCGCTGGTTGCGGCCGGTTCATTTCCGACCGCGCTGTCGCCGTCGGCGAAAGGCGTGATCGGCGGCGTCCAGGCCGGCTACAATTGGCAGGTCGCCCCGCAATGGCTGGTCGGCCTCGAGGCCGACTTCCAGGGCGCGGACGTCAAGGGCACGACCACCCAGGCGCTCGCACCGGTCGGCTTCGATGCCACCTCGACGACGGTCAGCAAGGGCATCGACTGGTTCGGCACCGTGCGTGGCCGGGTCGGCGTGCTGGTAGCGCCGCAATGGCTGCTCTACGGCACCGGCGGCTTCGCCTATGGCCGCACCAAATCCTCGTTCAGCACCACCGACGTGACCGGCGGATGCATCGTGGGCGCGACCATCTGCGCCAGCGGCGCCTCCTCGGGGACGAGCACCGGCTGGACCGCCGGCGCCGGCACCGAAGTGATGTTCGCGCCGAACTGGAGCTTCAAGGCCGAGTACCTCTACGTCGACCTTGGCCGGCGGACGCTGAACGTCGCCTCCTCCACCGTTCCGGCCATCGTGTTCACGACATCGACCCCGTTCCGCGAGCAGATCGCCCGGGTCGGCGTCAACTATCATTTCTCGGCCGGCCCCGTCGTCGCCAAATACTGATCAAGACGCCCTGGGTCCGCCGACCCCGTGCACGCATGGCCGAGGCCGATCAGAGCCGCTCTGATCGGCCTTCGCGTTTGAACCTGCCGGGCGCAATCAAGCTCTACTGACGTGCGCACCCCAACCAGGACACTCCATGCTCACCCGTCGCAGCCTCATCGCCACTGTCCTCCTCGCCGGCGTCGGCCCCGCCCTCGCCCAGGCTCCCGCAACCAGTGAACCGCTCGCTATTCTGACTGCGATCTACACCCGCGCCGCCAAGGGCAAGGGCGATGGCGGCGGCGCCTTCATCATCGAGAACAAGGCGGCCAAGGCCAAATATCTCTCCAAGGCCCTGGTCGCGCTGTGGGCCAAGGCCGATGCGCATACGCCCAAGGGCGACGTCGGACCGGTCGATTTCGATCCCGTCACCAACTCGCAGGAACCGGACGTGAAGTCGTTCAAGGTTGACGCCGAGAAGATGGAGGCCGACAAGGCGATACTTGCGGTGACCATCACCGGACACCGCAACGACCGCAAACCCGCCGACCTGATCGTGCGTTACGACTTCGTGCGCGAGGTTGGGAGCTGGCGGATCGACGACATCAAGGGCTCCTCCGACGGCGAAGCCTGGTCGATCCGCAAGATGCTGACAGACTCGCTGAAGAGCTGACCGGAGACGACATGAGCGACGTCATCGACAACAAGGCCCATCACCGTTTCGAGCTGGAGGTGGAGGGATATCTTGCGACCGAACATTACAAGCTCGACGGCAACGTCATCACGTTCGAGCACACGGACGTACCGAAGGAGCTCGGCGGCAAGGGCGTCGGCTCGAAACTAGTGCAAGGCGCGCTCGATCAGGTCCGCGCCGCCGGCTTGAAGCTGATCCCGCAATGCCCGTTCGTGAAGGCGTGGATCGAGAAGCACCCGGACTATGCGGATCTGGTGAAGAGATGAGCGAGCGCAGGCCCACCGATCGCGCGGCGGGCCTGCCGAAATCCGCAGCCTATTGCCCATGCTTCAGCAAATCCTGGTCACTCATGTCCCAGTCCTGCCACAACTGGAGTACGCCGAGGATCACCGCCACTGCGCCCAGACTGGTGTGGTAGATCCGGAGAAAACCTTCGCCGGAATAGCCAAGCACCAGGGGCGAGACAATGAGCCACAGCCCGACCAGGATGGTCGCCACCTCCTGCCAGCGCTGCAAGGCGACATATTCGAGCTGGCTGAGGCCAAATACGACGAGGCCGACTGCGACCGTGTTCAGGACCATCGTGTCGTGTCCGGCAATCCCCGAGCTATCCTGGATTGGGAACCACGGCGACGCAGCGATCAGCGCACCGAGCAGCATCCCGCACCAGTCTTCCCATGTTCGATGAGTATTCAAGAAACCAAAGTCCGACATCGTAACCTCCTGCAAAAGAGGCATACGTCTGCGGCTGGCGATCACGACACTCCGAATGTCTAGCGACCGTGCCGGCCGCATTCGGGCGTATGTCCTCTCAAGGACGTGGGAACCGCGGTGGAACTTGCAAGAGCGACACTGAGGATTTTTTGCGGTCGCCACGTGACGTCCAACGGGTCAAGAATTCACACCGGCTACAGCGCCCCAAGCTTTCGCAGTGCATCATGCGCGACGGGCAGTCCGGGCCGCAACTCCAGCGCCTTCCGGAAATCTGCAATCGCGCCCTGCTTGTCGCCGAGCCGCAAGCGGGCCTGCCCGCGGTTGCTCCATGAGAACACGTCGGACGGATCGTATTGCAGCGCCTTGTCGTAGTCGGCGAGGCCGCCCTTGTTGTCGCCCTGGAAGAGACGGATCATGCCGCGATTGCGCCAGCCGCGCGCATCTGTCGGAGCGATGCGGATCGCCTCGCCATAGTCGGCGGCGGCGCGGTCGAGCTGCTCGTTGTCGCGATACACGTTGCCGCGGTCGATATAGGCGAGCAGATCGGGCGCAAGCTTGATCCGCATGGTGTAGTCGGCGAGCGCATGCGCCGTGTCGTGCTTGCGGGCGTAGACGAAGCCCCGATTGGCGTAGGCGGTGGCATAGTTGGGATCGCGCTTGATCGCCGCGTCAAAATCCGCAATGGCACCGTCGAGGTCGCCCTTGTTGAAGCGCGACTCGCCGCGATTGCTGTAGGCGAGCGCCAGCGACGGATCGAGCTTGATAGCCTCGTCGTAATCGGCGATGGCGCGATCATAGTCGCGCTTGAAGCTGTAGACGCGGCCGCGGTTGTTGTAGGCGCAGGCGTAGGCCGGATCGAGCCTGACCGCCTCGTCGAGATCGGACAGCGCGGCATCGAGCTCGCGTTTCTCGGTGAGGCCATGGCCGCGGTTGCAATAGGCGCCGGCGAGCCTGCGGCTGGTCTCGCTCTTCGTGTCAATGACGGTCGAGCAGGCCTTGACCCGTTCGTCCGGCGTGCTCGTCAATCCGACGCAGGCTTCCCAGGCCGGACCGCCTTCGGCCGACGCCGGTGCTGGCGCCGTCGAGGCGAGCGCAGCGAGCAACGCCATGATGCTGAGCGGGACGCGCATTTTCCGGGTATCTCCCCTGCGGCAACCTCCCTTGGTCGCACCTTGGCAAGGGCGGGTTCAGGCGCCTAGATCAGAGCGCAGACATCGCTTCGGAAGGATTACGCATGGCGGCATCGGTACGCGACAACAAAGACAGGAGCCGCTTCGAGCTCGATGTCGGCAGTGACATCGCCTTCGCCAATTACCGGCTGACGCCGTCGGCGGTGATCATCACCCATACCGAGACTCCGCGCGCGCTACGCGGCCGCGGTATCGCCTCCGAGCTGGTCAAGGGCGCGCTGGATCTGATCCGCCGCGACGGCAGGAAGGTGATCGCCGGTTGCGGCTTCGTCGTCGACTATCTCGACAAGCATCCGGAGGACGCGGACCTCGTCGCCTGAATCAAAAGGGCCCGCGCGAACGCGGGCCCTGAGCAACGACCGAGCGATCGGTCAGTGCTTGATCTCAGGCGGGAGCTTGCCGCCATTTGCGGCGAGCTTGGACATCACCTGCTTGTGCAGCCAGACGTTCATGCTCGCGGAATCGTTGGTGTCGCCGCTGTAGCCGAGCTCCCGGGCGAGATCCTTGCGCGCGGCGAGGCTCGAGTCGATGTCGAGCGCCTTCATGAGATCGACGATCGAGGTGCGCCATTCCAGCTTCTCGCCCTTGTGCGCGGCGACCGCCTTGTCGACGATGGCGGCGACGTCGACGGACGCCATGGGCGCGGCTGCCGGCGCCGATGCGCCCGGCGCGGCCCCTGCGGGGGCACCGGCCGGCGCTGCGCCACCGGCAGGCGCGGCGGAAGCCGGTTGGCTACCGAAGATCGCGCTCATGATTTTCCCGAAAATGCTCATGTCTTCTCCCCGAAAAGGATCCGTTGGAAGGGCCTTGAGTGGCACTTATAGACGAAGTTTCTGCGTTGCGCCCGCGGATCATGCGAACCGACAACCAGCATCAGCTTATCTGCGGCGAAATGACGGCCGAATGACATCGTCGAGGTTGCGGTGCGGCATCGAATCTCACCCAAGCGTGAGGGACAGGACTCGGAATTGGGAGTACGGTTTCTGTTCAGCTCGCGATGCCTTCCGGAATTCGCGCCTGGTTGGGATCGCGATCATCCAAGAAAAGCGGCCGCTTGCGCCGTTTGCCGGCGCCGGATGCGGCCGCATGGCAAGGGAGCTAGCGACCATGGCCACACTTTACCAGGGCAATGTCCCCACAATGGCCCCGCCCGCTGATGCGGCGGGACCAATCATCCGGACGATCCAACTGTCCGACCTGCATGACGCGCTGAGGCGCGGCTGGGAGGATTTCAAGGCGGTTCCGAGTCACGCCATTATTCTCTGCGTGATCTACCCGGTGCTGGGCCTCGTGCTCGCCCGCGTGGTGATGGGCTATTCGGTGCTGCCGCTGTTGTTTCCGCTGGCTGCGGGCTTCGCGTTGATCGGGCCGTTCGCTGCCTTGGGTCTCTACGAGCTCTCGAGCCGGCGCGAACGCCATGAAGAGGCCAGCGCCTGGGATGCCATGGAGGTGCTGCGCTCGCCTTCGTTCGGGGCCATGCTCGGTCTTGGCACATTGCTGCTCGCCCTGTTCGTGACCTGGGTTGCAACCGCACAGGCGATTTATGTCGCAGCCTTCGGCTATGAGGGCGTGACCGGGATCTCGGACTTCATTACGCGCGTGCTGACGACCCGGCAGGGCTGGTGGCTGATCGTGGTCGGCTGCGGCACCGGCTTCCTGTTCGCGCTCGCCGCGCTCTGCATCAGCGCCGTGTCGTTCCCGCTGATGCTCGACCGCCATGCCGGCGCGTTCGATGCCATGGTCACCTCGCTGCGCGTTGTCGCAAAAAACCCGGTGCCGATGGCGGCCTGGGGCCTGATCGTGGCGGTGCTGCTGGCGCTCGGCACGATCCCGGCGTTCCTCGGCCTCGCCGTGGTGATCCCCCTGCTCGGCCATGCCACCTGGCATCTCTACCGCAAGGTGATCGTTTCCGATCCCGGTGCCCGCCCTGTGCCGCCTCCGCCGCATCGTCCGCGCAAGCCCGCCGCCGACTTCCCCGCCAACCTCTTCCCGTGGCGGAATCGGACGGACGCCTAACGATCTCGTGACATCCGGTCCTGCCCGGCTCCGGGCGGGACCGGGCCCGTCATGCGCCTTGCTTTGGCCGCGGTTCCGACCGAGATTGCACCTCGCCGGTCAGATCACTTCACGGAATCCATTTCATCTGATGACCCCGACGATTTCTCGTCTCGCTCTCGCAGCCTTAGCCCTCACCACGTCAATCCTCTCCGCCCAGCCAGCGCTCGCCGCCGTTGCCTGCGGCTCGGGCAATTTCGACGCATGGCTTGCTGACTTCAAGACCGACGCCGCGGCCAAAGGCATCTCACAGCAGGCCATTGCCGCCGGGCTCGCCGGCGTGACGCTCGATCAGAGCGTGCTCAACCGCGACCGCTCGCAAAAGGTCTTCACCCAGACCTTCGAGGAGTTTTCCGGCCGCATGGTGCCGCCGCGCATGACGCGCGGTTCCAACATGATGAAGCAGTACGGCTCGGTGCTGTCCCGCATCGAGCAGACCTACGGCGTGCCAGGAGAGGTGCTGGTCGCGATCTGGGGTCTGGAGACCGATTTCGGCGTCAACACCGGCAAGTTCGCAACCATCCGCTCGCTGGCGACGCTGGCCTATGACTGCCGGCGCGCCGAGCAGTTCCGCGGCGAGCTGATGGATGCGCTGCGCATCGTCCAGCGCGGCGATCTCGCACCCGCCGACATGAAGGGCGCCTGGGCGGGCGAGCTCGGCCAGACCCAGTTCATGCCCTCGTCCTGGATGAAATACGCCGTCGATTTCGACGGCAACGGCAAGCGCGATCTCCTGCACAACGCGCCCGACGTGCTCGCCTCCACCGCCAATTACCTCGCCGGCTATGGCTGGCAGCGTGGCAAGGATTGGCAGCCGGGAAGCCCGAATTTCGCGGTGCTACAGCAGTGGAACAAGAGCGAGGTCTATTCCAAGACCGTCGCCTATTTCGCCACCCAGCTCGCGCGCGCCCCTTAAGATCCCCCGCATAAAAGCGTAGGGCCGATCGCCCGGCGACCGGCCCTCTCTTGAAGCGTTTACTTACCCATGGTGGCGTGCATCGCCTTGTTCAGATGCGCGCCGCACGCACCCATTTTGCCGTTGAGCAGGGAGTCCTGCGCCGCCGCGATCTCCTTCTGCGCGACGAACTTGCTGTCGCCGTCGGCCATGTTCTCGATCGCGGTCTCCGTCTTCTCCAGATTGGATCCGCTGCAGCCGCCCATGGCGTGCTTGGCGGCCTGGGCCGGCGCGACGGCTAACGCGACGGCGGCAATGGCGATAACCCCGAGTAACTTCGTCATGATGTTACTTTCCTTCTCTTCTTCTTGGGACAGACCCAGCGACATTGCCGGAATCTGCGACACGACTTTGCTGCCGACGCGGCAACTTGCCGCAATAAATTCCCCGCGAGAATTGCGTGATGTTGCGCGCCGCGCAGAGCCGCATGCGGAAATTCTGATTTTCATTACAACCTTGTAATCAAGCGCTCACACCCTTGGCGTGTGTGCACCGCATCAGCGGCGGACGCACTCGACTTCCGGCGATCGGCCCTCGATACCCGGCTCCACCGCAGGCCGCCCGGCAGGTCCCGTGGGCGGAAGCGAGCGAATCGCCGCTCCCATCCCCCAGCGCCGGCGGACTCCGTCAGGCCAGCGCAACCCACAAATAATGTGAATATAAATTCATTTCTATATCACATCGCTTCATGCGATTCGCGCATGCGAGACTTGGGGTTACAAGCTGCCGCATCGTCTTGCGGGTCGCGACAATGCAACTTATTTCCGTCGTTACTGAAACCGCTAGGATTAGCACAAACCCGTGATTTCACGGAGCTTTCCTGCCATCTGGAGCGGCTAACGCCCAGCGGTTAGGCGGGACTGCCAAGAGGTTAATCGCGCCTTACCGATGCCATGCGCACATCGCTTAGCTGCATCGCAACATCGGAACTTTCGCAGTGCACCACTCTCACCTATATTCATTTCAACGATGACGCCCGGGCAAGGGCTGAATCGAACTACAGGAGACTACCAATGCTGCTCTCGCTCATCCGCATGATCCAGGCCTTCCGGGACTATCAGCGCAATGTTGCCGAGCTGTCCCAGCTCAGCGATCGCGAACTGGCCGACATCGGCCTCGATCGCTCGGACATCCCGCGCGTTGCCGCCGGTCAGTATCAGGGCTGATATCCTTCAGCCCTTCACCGGACGAACCGATAGCGCCCGCCTCGTGCGGGCGTTGTCGTTTCTGATGGCAGAAAACTCGATCTCGGCGATTCCACTGACCGCCGAAAAGCGCTACCTGTCCGCCCCATGACAGGACCCCATTCCAATATTGTGCATGTGATCGGCGCGGGCCTTGCCGGCTCGGAGGCAGCTTGGCAGGTCGCCAAAGCCGGCGTGCCCGTGATGCTGCACGAGATGCGGCCGGACCGCATGACCGAGGCGCACCGCACCGACGGGCTCGCCGAGCTCGTCTGCTCCAATTCGTTCCGCTCGGACGACGCCGCCAACAACGCCGTCGGCCTGCTCCATGCGGAGATGCGCCGCCTCGGTTCGCTGATCATGCGCGCGGCCGATGCCAACCAGGTTCCCGCCGGCGGTGCGCTGGCGGTCGATCGCGACGGTTTTTCGGCGGCCGTCACCAAGGCGCTGAACGACCACCCCCTGATCGAGATCGCCCGTGGCGAGATCGCAGGCCTTCCGCCGGCCGACTGGGGCAACGTCATCGTTGCGACCGGGCCCCTCACCTCCGCACCGCTGGCCGATGCCATCCGCGAACTGACCGACGAGAACGCGCTCGCCTTCTTCGACGCGATCGCGCCGATCGTGCACCGCGAATCCATCGACATGTCGGTGGCCTGGTTCCAGTCTCGCTATGACAAGGTCGGCCCCGGCGGCAACGGCGCCGACTACATCAACTGCCCGATGACCAAGGAGCAGTATGAGGGCTTCGTCGCCGCGCTGATCGCCGGCGAGAAGACCGAGTTCAAGGAGTGGGAGACCAACACGCCCTATTTCGACGGCTGCCTGCCGATCGAGGTGATGGCGGAGCGCGGCCCCGAGACGCTGCGCCATGGTCCGATGAAGCCGGTCGGCCTCACCAATCCGCACGATCCGACAACGAAGGCCTACGCGATCGTGCAGCTGCGCCAGGACAACAAGCTCGGCACGCTCTACAACATCGTCGGCTTCCAGACGAAGCTGAAATACGGCGAACAGCAGCGCATCTTCCGCACCATTCCCGGGCTGGAGAAGGCCGAGTTCGCCCGCCTCGGCGGCCTGCATCGCAACACCTTCCTCAACTCGCCAAAGCTGCTCGACGGCCAGCTGCGGCTGCGTGCGCAACCGCGGCTGCGCTTTGCCGGACAGATGACGGGCTGCGAGGGCTATGTGGAGTCGGCCAGCGTCGGCCTGATCGCCGGCCTTTACGCAGCAGCCGATGCCCGCGGCGAGACGCTGGCGAGCCCGCCTGCTACGACCGCGCTGGGATCGCTGCTCGGCCACATCACCGGCGGCCATATCGAGACCATCGAGCCCGGCACGCGCTCGTTCCAGCCGATGAACATCAATTTCGGCCTGTTCCCGCCGCTTGCGAGCGCCCCGACGAAGAAGCCCGACGGCACGCGCCTGCGCGGTAACGAGAAGACGGTGGCCAAGAAGCAGGCGATGAGCGCACTGGCGCTTGCCGATCTCGATCGCTGGATCGCCGATCATTTGCGCATCGCCGCAGCAGCGTGAGTTGTCGATGAGCCTTCCCAAAGACGACGCCGCAACGCTCTCGGCGCGCTGGACCGAGGGCGTGCTGCTCAAGCGCGACGTGTTCTCGACCGTCGAGCGCGGCCGCTTTCGTGCCGACACCGGCGAGGTCGATGCCGTGCTGCGCCGGCTCGACGAGGTGCCGTGGTGGTCGTTCCTGCTGGCCCGCCATCTGTTCGCGCGCGAGAAGCATGCGCTCGCCCTCGCCAAGGGCCTGAACGTCGGTCCCGAGCTGCTGTGGGCCGGACGCCGGGCGCTGGTGCGCGGCTTCGTCGACGGCGTCGCGCTGCATCTGGCAAAACCGCATGGCGACCTCGCCTATTTCCGCTCGGCCAAGGCGGCGCTGCGCCGGCTGCGCCGCGCCGGCATCTGCCACAACGATCTTGCCAAGGAGCAGAACTGGCTGGTCGGCCGCGACGGCCGCGCCTATGTGACCGACTTCCAGCTCGCCGCCTGCTTTGCGCGCCGCGGCCGGCTGTATCGCATCCTCGCTTATGAAGACCTCCGGCACCTGCTCAAGCACAAGCGCTCCTACGCGCCCGAGGCGCTGACGCCGCGCGAGCGCAAGATCCTGGCGAAGAAATCATTTGCCGCGAGCCTGTGGCTCGCCACCGGCAAGAAGGTCTACCGGGCGATCACGCGCGGCCTGTTCAATTTCACCGATCGCGAGGGCGGTGGGCGCCGCCTCGTCAACGACGCGCCGGTGCTGGCGGAGCTGATCCGCAAGAATCCCGCCGTGCGCGACACCGCCATCGTCGCCTTTGCCGACCGCCGTTCCGGCGTCGGGCTCTATGCCTTCGTCGAAGCCGATCAGGCCACGCTCGAAGGCCAGCTCCGCAGCGAGCTCACGGCCGCCAAAGGGCCGAAACCGCCGGAACACATCCAGGTGGTGCATGCACTGCCGCGCGACACCAGTGGCAAGCCGCGCACCGAGATCCTGCAACTGGTCGCCATGAACCAGCTCGACCTGATCGAGCCGATGATGAAGAACGACCAGGACCGCGCTTTCCTCAAGGACATTCTGGAGCAGCGCAAGAACCTGCGCGACCGCTTCAATTTCGAGGCGGACCTGCCCGCGGGCTGACGGAAGCAATGCGCCTTGAAGCGTCCACATTGGCGATAGAGAAGCAGTCGGATAACGCAGGCGTGGCGGGGTCATGAGCACTCGGGGGACGATGAGGCATCGCGTGGTCGGCGGCATGATCGCCGGCCTTCTGCTGTTGGCAGCGACGCCCGCACTGGCCGAAACCCCGGCCGAGCTGATCTCCAGCTTCCGCCTCAAGCACGGTGAAGTTCGCGTCGTGCGCGATTCAACCCTCGACCGCATCGCCATGGACCAGGCGCGCGCGATGGCGGCGAAGGACGACCTCAGCCACGACGCTCTCGGACCGTTCAACCGCCGCGTCGCACCGGCCGGCGCGGGGCGCGCCGCCGAGAACATCGCCTATGGCTACGACAATTTCGAGAAGACGCTCGGACAGTGGATCGACTCGTCCGGACACCGTAAGAACCTGTTGCTGCACAACGCCTCCCGCGTCGGCATCGCCAGCGCCAAGAATGCCAGCGGCAAGCGAACCTATTGGGCCATGGTGATCGCAGGCGACTACGAGCCGAAGGGCAAGGGCAAAGGCAAGAAGGACGGGGAGCCGCTGGTTGCCGTGAAGCGCGAGGCCGCGCCCGCGAAGAAGCCAAAATCCAGCGAGTGCCACATCAAGCTGCTCAGCCTCTGCATCTGAGACGACACGCTGCGCGGCAACCACTGTTGCGTGCGCTCCTCCGGCCGGCCAATATGCCATGCCGCTGTCTTGGACCAATTCGAGGCGATCAATGGCCAAAAAATACACCGCTCAATGCGCCTGTGGCGCCATCAAGTTCGAATTCGACACCGATCCGTCCTTCATCGCCAATTGTCATTGCAACGACTGCAAGCGCGCCTCGGGCGGCGAGATGGCAACTTTCTTTGCCGTGCCGGAGGATGACTTCACGCTGCTCAGCGGCAAGCCGAAGGCCTTTCACTACGTCGCGAACTCCGGCAAAGGCCTCGACCGCAACTTCTGCCCCGAATGCGGCTCGCGGGTGTTCACCTCCAACCTCGACAGCTTCCCCAAAACGGTCTTCGTTCAGTTGGGAAGCCTCGACCGGCCCGACCTGGTCGCACCGAAGCTCGAGATGTTCACCAAACGTCGCCTGCCGTGGAATACGCCGCTCCACCTGCCGCAGTTCGAAGAGATGCCGCATTGACGCGGCCAAAGCGCGAGAGCCCCGTTTGATCGACATCGACCAAATACGCATCGACACACCGGCCGCTGAGCGGATCGCCTATCTGCACAACGCAGGCGCGGCGCTCATGCCGGCGCCCGTCGTCGCGGCGATGAAGGAGCATATCGACCTCGAGAGCGAGATCGGGGGCTATGCCGCCGCCGACCGCGAGGCGCGCCGGCTTGATTCAGTCTACAGCTCGGTAGGCCGGCTGCTGAATGCCGCGCCCAACGAGATCGCGCTTCTGGAGAACGCGACAGTTGCCTGGCAGATGGCATTCTATGCGCTTTCGTTTCGCAAGGGCGATCGAATCCTGACCGCCGAGGCGGAATACGCCGCCAACTATGTTGCGTTTCTTCAGGTCGCAAAGCGCACGGGCGCGATCATCGAGGTCGTGCCGAGCAATGCCAGCGGCGAGCTCGACATCCACGCCCTCGAACGCATGATCGACGAGCGCGTGAAGTTGATCGCCATCACCTGGGTTCCGACCAACGGCGGGCTGGTCAATCCCGCGGCGGCCGTCGGCAAGATCGCGCGGGCGCACGGCATCCCCTATCTGCTCGACGCCTGCCAGGCGGTTGGCCAGATGGCCGTCGACGTCGAAGCCATCGGCTGTGACATGCTGTCGGCAACGGGGCGCAAATTCCTGCGTGGCCCGCGCGGCACCGGCTTTCTCTATGTCCGCCGCGGGCTGCTGCAGCGGCTCGAGCCGCCGATGATCGACCACTTCGCGGCGCCCTGGGTCTCGCGCGATCAATATCGGCTCCGTGACGATGCGCGCCGTTTCGAGACCTGGGAGAACAATTACGCAGCGCGGCTCGGGCTCGGCGCTGCCGTCGACTACGCGCTCGAAATCGGCATGGGCCCGATCGAGCAGCGCTGCCGCCTGCTGGCGGACCGCCTTCGGGGCGGCCTCGCTTCCGTTCGCAGCATCACCATTCGCGACCTCGGACGCACACCAGGCGCCATCGTCAGCTTCACGATGGACGGGTATGAGGCGGACGCGATTGTCAGTGGTGCCGCTGCCGCCGGCATCACCATCGGTGCTTCACATCCGTCGAGCACCCGCATCGACGCCGAGATCCGGGCGCTGCCACCGCTCGTGCGCGCCTCCCCGCATTACTACAACACCGAAGCCGAGATCGACCGGCTGATCGGCCACCTCGCAGGCCTGACGCCGCGATAGCGGGACGGCCGCGCCGCTCAGGTGCAGCGCGCGCTCAGGCCGGATGCACTAAGCCTCGCCATGACCTCGTCGAGATGGGCGCTGTCGCGGGTCTCGATCACGAGTTGCAGCAGCGTCGCCTTGGCCGGCAGGTCGGAGAAGGTCCGCTGATGCGAGACCTCGATGATGTTGGCGCCAGCCTCGGCCAGCAGCGCAGCCACCGCCGCCAGCTGCCCGGGCCGGTCAGGAATGTCGAGGGACAACTGGGTCAACCGTCCCTCGCGCGCCAGTTCGCGGGTCAGGACGGAGGCGATCAACCGCGTGTCGATATTGCCGCCGCTCAGCACCAGGCCGACCTTCTGGCCGGCAAAGCGGGACGGGTCGGACATCAGCGCGGCAAGGCCGGCGGCGCCGGCGCCCTCGACGACCGTCTTCTCGATCGAGATCAGGGTCGCGACCGCGCGCTCGAGCTCGGCCTCGTTGACCAGCGCGATGTCGTCGACGAGGCGCCGGACGATTTCAGTCGTGATCTTGCCGGGCGACTTCACCGCGATGCCCTCGGCGAGCGTATCGCCGCGCGCCGGCAGATTGCCGTCATGGATGGCGTTGTACATCGAGGGATAGAGCCAGGCCTCGACGCCTAATATCCGCAGCGATGGCTTGATCGATTTCGCGGCAATACCGATCCCGCTGATCAGGCCGCCGCCGCCGATCGGGACAACCAGCGTGTCGAGCTCCGGCACCGCCTTCAACATCTCCAGCCCGACGGTGCCCTGCCCCGCGATCACAAGCGGATCGTCGTAAGGGTGGACGAAGATCATGCCGCGAGCTTCACCGTGGCTCCGCGCAAACGCGGCCGCCTCCTCCAGCGTCGCGCCCGTCACCACCACCTCCGCGCCGTGGTGCTTCGTGTTCTCGACCTTCACCATGGGCGTGCCGACCGGCATCACGATGGTGGCGGGAATGCCGAGCCGCCTGGCGTGATAGGCGACGCCCTGCGCGTGGTTACCCGCCGACATGGCGATGACGCCGCGCATACGCTCCTCCGGCGTCAGCGCGGTGAGGCGGTTGAGCGCGCCGCGCTCCTTGAACGAGGAGGTGAACTGGAGGTTCTCGAATTTGAGCCAGATGTCACAGCCGCAGATGTTGCTCAGCGTGCGGCTGTAGCTGCAGGGCGTCTCGACGACGGCACCGCGGATGGTCTCGGCGGCTGCCTGAATGTCACCAGGCGCGACCGGAAGGCCGCTGAGATCGGAGGACGTGGTTTGGGACAAGTCAGCCATGGGACAGCATAGAGCATTTGCCCGGCTCGGGCGACAAGCCAACCGCTATTTGGTAAATTCCCGGGAACGTGAAGCCCGCCAGAGCGTCCACAGCGTGCGCAGCCGCGACGAAGGCTGCGGCGTGAACGGATTGCGTCCCGGACGCGCCAGGCGCTTGAGGTCGGCCTGCGCCTGGCTCAGCGGCAGGAACGCCGGCCGCACCGACGACGGCACCTGTGCCAGCAGCGACGAGGCCGTCGTCACATGCTGCCGGGCTTCACCCGCAAGCTGCTCGAGCACCGCATGGAGGTTGGGCGTCTCCCTGCTGGCGAACACATCCTCCATGTTGCAATTGTGGCTCGCCAGCACCTGCTGCGGCAGGAACATTTGCCGGTGTGCGGCATCGCGCGGCAGGTTGACGATGACCTGCACGATGCCCTGCGCCAGCCCGGCATGACGGGCAAGATGCTCGACCGCCTCCGACGGCGGCCCCATGATCCGTGCCGCGAGCATGAACAGCGCCGATGAAGTCGCGGCCAGATAGCCTTCCAGCGCCGCCATGGTCGGCATCGGATCGTTGTAGAGATCGAACTGATGCTCGTCGGCGAGCAGCGACAACGGCTCGACCGGCAGGTCGAAATCGCGGATCGCGCGCAGCAGCTCGGCCGCGACCGGATTGCCCTCGGCGCTGCCATGGACATGGCCGGCAAGCATGTCGGTCCACCATTGCAGGCGGATCTCGCCGGGCAAGGGCTGGCTCACCTGGTCGCGGACCCGGACGATCTCGACATTGAAGGCATAGAGCGCGAGCAGCGCACGGCGCTCGGCGGCGGGCGCGAACACGGTCGCGACATAGCGCGGAAAATCGTGGCTGCGCACGAGATCGGCGCAGAAGGCGACGGAATCGGGCGAAGGTGCAGCGCTGCTCATGGCACGGCGATCAGCGCGGCCGCAACGCGGCGCCGTTCGCCGATCATGATGTTGTAGGTGCGCACGGCCGGGCCGGTCTGCATCGTGTCCAGCACCACCCTCACCGCCTTCAGGGCCTGCCG
The DNA here is from genome assembly GCF_042257955.1 of Bradyrhizobium sp. B025. NCBI lineage: Bacteria > Pseudomonadati > Pseudomonadota > Alphaproteobacteria > Hyphomicrobiales > Nitrobacteraceae > Bradyrhizobium > Bradyrhizobium sp. B025. The sequence continues at coordinate 4,522,404 of NZ_CP170150.1, forward strand.
CAGCGCCGGCGGCGGCAGCCAGACCCCGGTTCCGGTGCCAATCAGGAGCGTATCGATGCTGTTGGCGGCCGCGAAGACCCGATCCAGCGAATAGCGGTCGATCTTCGCGGGGTCCGTCACATCCCAGGCCCAGATCGCGTCAGGCAGACAGAGCAGCGATCCCCGATGCGACATGCCGGCAAAGGCGAAGCCGCCCTTGCCATAGGCCTCGATCGGCGCCGAGCGCGGGAAATGCGGTGCGTTGGGATCGCCGGCCATGAGGTTCGTCCGAATGGGCTTACTGCCCTCGCAAACGCGTGCGAGGGCGTGCGGTTCGGATCATGCCTTGTTTTTCTTCGCCGGCGTAGCCGTATCCGGCGCATCTTCGCGATGCTCGCCGACGCCGAGATAGATCAGGATCGGCGCCGCGATGAAGATCGAGGTGTAGGTGCCGACCAGCACCACGCCGAACATCATCACCGCGGTGAAGCTGTGGATGGCGTGACCGCCGAACAGCAGCAGCGCGAGCAGTGCCAGCGTCACCGTGACGTGGGTGATGATCGAGCGCGACAGCGTCGAGTTGATGGACTCGTTGAGCAGCTGCGGCATCGGCATCTTCTTGTAGCGCCGCAGCATTTCACGGATACGGTCGTAGATGACGACCGTGTCGTTGAGCGAATAGCCGAGAATGGTGAGCAGCGCTGCGATGCTGGTCAGGTCGAAATCGACCTGGCTGATCGACATGAAGCCGATCGTCAGCACGATGTCGTGCACGTTGGCGATCATGGCGCCCAGCGCGAACTGCCATTCGAAGCGGAACCAGAGATAGATCAGGATCGCGACGATCGCGAGCATCAGGCCGAGCATGCCGTAGGCCAAGAGCTCACCGGCGACGCGCGGACCGAGCACCTCGACGCGGCGGTACTCGATGGAATCGCCAAGCGCGGTACGGACCTTCTGCACGGCCTCCTGCTGGGCGGTATCGCCGCCCGGCTGCTCCGCGACGCGGATCAGGACGTTCTCGGGCCCGCCGAATTGCTGGAGCTGGACTTCGCCCAGACGCAAGCCATCCAGCGTCGTGCGCATCGCCGCGATGTCGGCGGCGCCGGACTTGGCCCGCACCTCCAGCAACGTGCCGCCCTTGAAGTCGATACCGAGGTTCAGGCCGTGGGTGAAGAACAGCGTGATGGCGACGATCGACAGCGCCGCCGAGATCGGGAAGCTGATGCGGCGGAATCGCGTGAAGTCGAAATGCGTGTTGTCCGGGACAATGCGCAACGACGGCAGCAAGCCGAGGGCCGCGACCACGGTGAGAATAGTGATGAGGACGCCGAGCCCGATGAGAACGGTGTGATTCACAATCAGGCTCCTAGATCGGCACGCTCTGCGGCCGCTTCCACCGCACCCACCCGGCGACGATCAGCCGGGTCAGGGTGAAGGCGGTGAACACCGTGGTGATGATGCCGATACCGAGCGTCACGGCGAAGCCGCGCACCGGGCCGGTGCCGATGTAGAACAGCACCGCGGCGGCAATGAAGGTGGTGATGTTGGAATCGAGGATGGTCGCGAGCGCCCGCTTGAAGCCGGCGTCGATCGCCGAGATCGCGTTACGGCCGCCGCGCAGCTCCTCGCGGATGCGCTCGTAGATCAGCACGTTGGAATCCACGGCGATGCCGACGGTGAGCACGATGCCGGCGATGCCGGGCAGCGTCAGCGTGGCGTTGAGCAGCGACAGCAGGCCGAAGATCATGGCGACGTTGATGGCCACCGCGATGTTGGCGAACACCCCGAACAGCCGATAGGTCACGAGCATGAAGATGATGACCAGGATCGAGCCGACGTAAGCCGCAAGCTCGCCCTTCTCGATCGAGTCCTGGCCGAGGCCCGGACCGACGGTGCGCTCCTCGACCACGGTGAGCGGCGCCGGCAGCGCGCCGGCGCGCAGGAGGATCGCGAGATCGTTGGCCGATTGCACGGTGAAATTGCCGGAGATCTGGCCCTGACCGCCGGTGATCGGCTCGCGGATGACGGGCGCCGAGATCACCTTGTTGTCGAGGACGATCGCAAACGGCAGCCCCACGTTTTCCTGCGTGGCCTGCGAGAACTTGCGCGCGCCCGACGTGTTGAACTTGAAGCTGACGACCGGCTCACCCGTACGCTGGTCGAAGCTCGCCTGGGCATCGGTCAGGTCGCCGCCGGCGACCAGCACCTGCTTCTTGACCACGTAAGGTGTGGGCGGTGGCGAGGCGCTCATCAGCAGATCGGATTCCGGCGGCAACCTGCCCTGCTGCGCCTGATCCGGCGGCACGGAGGTGTCGACCATGCGGAATTCCATCTTCGCGGTCTTGCCCAGCAGTTCCTTCAGGCGGGTCGGGTCCTGAAGACCGGGGACCTGCACCAGGATGCGGTCGTTGCCCTGGCGCTGGATGACGGGCTCGACGGTGCCGAGCTCGTTGACGCGGCGCTCGACGATCTGGATCGATTGCTCGATGGTCTTGCGCATGCGATCGAGCATCGCGGCCTGCGGGATGCTCAGGCGGATCACGCCGCCACCGGCATCGGTCACTTCAAGGTCGCGTTGACCGCTGGAGCCCATCAGACCGCCGAGCGGCTGGGCCAATTCGCGCAGCTTGGCGAGCGCCGGCTGCACATCGGTTTCCTTGGTGATGCGAACCTCGGCCGCGTCGTTGCGCACGGTGACGCCGCCGGTGAAGCCGATCTTGGCATCGCGCAGCGTCCGGCGAACGTCGTCGCGGACCTGGTCCAGCCTCTCCTTCTTCACATAGCTGGAATCGACCTCAAGCAGCAGATAGGAGCCGCCCTGGAGGTCGAGGCCGAGCACGAGCCGGCGCTGCGCCCAGGCGGGCCAGGTCTTGACCTGTGCCTCGGGGAAGAAGTTCGGGACCGCGCAGAGGCACACGATCAGCGCCGTCAGGATAATCCCCAGCGCCCTCCACCGCGTGAAATACAACATCGACTGGACCTGTCAGATCAGGAGACTTGAGATGCTCGCGGAAGCGTTCACTTCGACGCGGCGTCGTCCTTGGCGGTTTCCTTCGCGCTATCCTTGGATTCCTTCGCCGGCTCGCCCTTGGCGCGCACGCCGGAGATCATCTGGCGCATCTGCCGGACGCGGACGCCGTCGGAAATCTCGAACTCGATCTGGTCGTCATCGACGACCTTGGTGACCTTGCCGACGAGGCCGCCCGAGGTCACGACGGTGTCGCCGCGACGGATGTTCTTCACGAGGTCGGCGTGGTCACGGACCTTCTTCTGCTGCGGACGCAGAATCAGGAAGTACATAATCACGAAGATCAGGGCGAACGGCAGCAGCGACATCAACATGCTGTTGGTGTCGCCGGCGCCCGCGGCCTGGGCATACGCAGGGGTAATCAGCATTCGGACGATCCTCGTGACAACGGGGGAAAGCCGGTCAGGCCCTCAAAGGCGACCGGCTCGGTCAAATTCGCGCGGACTATAGCGGCCACCGCCCCAATTGCAACGCTGCCAGACCGTCCTTTTGGTCACCTTGCGGCGCGCCGTCAGGCCCGATAAGGCTGCATTCTCAGGAACTTCGGACATGCCCAAAAAACCAAGCAAAAGCCCGGCCGGCAAAGGCCCCCGTACCCCTGCCAGGAAGCCTGCCCGCGTCGCGGCAAAACGCCCCACGGCAGCCTCCAAAGCAGTCTCCAAGGTGATCTCCAAGGCAGCGCCTGACCTCAACCAGGAGCGGATCGTCCTCGCCCTCGAGACCATTGCGGCGCACCTCTCCGCCCAGGGCAAGCCGGCGGCCGAACCCGAGTCGTTCGGCCGGGCGGATGCCTATGTCTGGCATCCGGATGGCCGCCTCTCGGCGGTGCCGCGGGTCAGCCGCGTCGAGCTGTTCCTCCTCAAGGGCGTCGACCGGATGCGCGACATCCTGATGGAGAACACCGAGCGCTTCGCAGGCGGCCTACCCGCCAACAACGCCCTGCTCTGGGGCGCGCGCGGCATGGGCAAGTCGTCGTTGGTCAAGGCCGCGCATGCCAGCATCAATGCGGACCGCAAGCCGGCCGACAAGCTGAAGCTGATCGAGATCCACCGCGAGGACATCGAGACTTTGCCCGCGCTGATGGAGCAGCTGCGCGCCTCGTCCTTCCGCTTCATCGTGTTCTGCGACGACCTCTCCTTCGACGGCAATGACGCCTCGTACAAGTCGCTCAAGGCCGTGCTCGAGGGCGGCATCGAGGGCCGGCCCGAGAACGTCATCCTCTACGCCACCTCCAACCGCCGCCATCTGCTCGCGCGCGAGATGATCGAGAACGAGCGCTCGACCGCGATCAATCCCGGCGAAGCGGTCGAGGAAAAGGTGTCGCTGTCGGATCGCTTCGGCCTCTGGCTCGGCTTCCACCGATGCAGCCAGGACGAATATCTCGCCATGGTGCGCGGCTATTGCAGCCATTTCGACATAAAGGTCGATGATGAGGCGCTGGAGCGCGAGGCGCTGGAATGGTCGACCACGCGCGGCTCGCGCTCGGGCCGTGTCGCCTGGCAATTCGTGCAGGAGCTTGCGGGACGACTGGGCGTGAAGCTCACGGCGCAGTAGCGGTCGGATCGTAACCCACTTACGGCTGTCTTTCCCCGAAGGCGGGGAATCAAGGGCGCGTGCGCATAAAAACCGGTTATGGCGGCGTGTAGGGATCTGGGGTGCCAAGTTTGATTGGAGGGTACTTCTTGAAGCTCGCTTCCAGTTCTCCGATGATTCTCACTGCGGGATCGGCGACCCAGGAGTTTTGCGCGGCAACATCACGCTCCTCCTTCCGGTCGGTCAGTAGATTGATGACTCTCGGCAAGGGCAATTTCTGCGGCGTGGCGTACATAGTTTCCTGCCAGATCAAATGGACTTTCCAGTTTCGCCATTTGACGGCTGACAGCCGGTCGGCCACGTAGGCGGGGAACCCTTCGCGGTTAGAGGCCTCCTGCTTGCCCAAAAAGAAATCTAGCTGATCCACGCCGTCAATCGCGCGATCCGTAGGGACCTCTGCGCCCCCGATCCGCGCAAGCGTCGTGAAGAGGTCAACGATGTGAACGATTTCGTTGCTGATGCGGCCCGCCGGCACCTTGCCGGGCCAGCGAATGATGAACGGTGCCCGCAGTGAACCTTCCATCGCCGTGAAGTAAGTTCCGCGCCAAGGTCCGTTGTCACCCTCCCAGGGGTTGGTTGCCTCCGGGCCATTATCGCTGGTGAATATCACAAGCGTGTCGTTTTCGATGCCTGCTTGCTTGATGGCATCGAGGATTTGCCCGGTTCGGTAGTCCATTTCGGCCAGGCAATCGGCCCAATCGCCGTTGCCGGTTCTGCCCGCGAACTCAAGATTTGGAAGCGTCGGCATGTGAACGTGCGCGAACGGGACGTAGGCATAGAATGGCTTGCCTGAGCTCGCGTTGCGCTTGATGAACTCCACCGCACGGCTGGTGATTTCCGCGTCCATGGTGCGGCGGTGATCCACATCCAGCACGGCGACCTGTCGAGGTTTATCGCCCTTGCGTGCTTCATAGATATGTTGAGGGTGAACGACTTTCGCATTCCAACCCTGCCTGTTTCCGACCGACGGCCACATGCTTCGTGTCTCGTCCAGGGACGGCCACATCGCCTCGTCATACGTGCGCGGGATGCCATACCACTCGTCGAAGCCCTGATTGGTCGGCATCCGGTCTTCGGCGCTGCCGAGATGCCATTTGCCCCACATCCCGGTCGCGTAGCCCTGCCCCGACAACAGCTCCGCGGTCGTGATCTCCCACTGTGTTAATCCGTCGGGGATGCCGCCGATCGGAACTTCGTACGTTCCGGAGCGGATGGCAAAGCGTCCTGTAAGCAGGGCCGATCGGGACGGCGTACACTGCGCTTCAACATTGAAGTTGAGGAGGCGGGTGCCCTCACCGGCGAGCGCGTCAATACGTGGCGTGGGCGCGCCGCGGAGGATACCGCCGCCATATACGCCCAACTCGCCGTAGCCCAGATTATCCGCGAGGATGACGACAATATTGGGATTCTTAGGTTGCTGCGCTGCGGCAGGCGCGCTCGCAATCGCTATGGCGGCCACTGATGCCAACGAACCGAGCCAGATGGTTTTGCTCTTCGGCATTTTGCCCTCAGATCAATAGGCCACCTTCCGACCAAGCTCGGCACCAATTCTCTACGTGCCGCTAGAGCCGGTTGCCGGTTTGTGCCTTTCTCCAGTTGATCCCCTACTTCGTCACCCTGTGCCGGGTCGGCGCAACGGTGCTTTCAGGTGCGGCGGGCGAAATCGCAAAGGTCAGCCAGGTATTCCAGCCCGACGGCCGGTTCGCCGCCTCGAATTCGCCATATCCCTTTATGTTCAGATATCCCTGCATGCCGCCGATCGGAAAAAGATAGCCGAACTGCGGACCGATGCCGAAAACTCGCGACCTGAATCCGCCAAGGGCCGGCAGTCCGCCGGTATCGTTGGAGACCTGCTGATAGGCATAGCCGACCAGACCTACGAAGGCCTGCTTTGAGAGAAATTTCGACGCGCCCCAATCGAAGTGGAAATCGACGCCGCTCTGAACCAGCGTGTCCGGGTTCTTGAAGTTGTATGTGAAGCCGCCGACGCCGGAGAATTCATATCCCGTCATCGGGTTGAGGTAAGTGTAACCCCCGCCTGCGTCGATGGCGCCATGACCGATACCGATGTTGGAGAGGCGGCTGGGTTCATAGGCGCCGACTGGAATGTCGCCGGTCACATAGGTCATGTAGTTGTGGACGCCGTCGTGCCACTTCATCGAGACCATGGGATAGAGGTCGCCGAACCCGGTGAGCGAGTCCGATATGCTTCCCGTGCGGGTCGCCGAAATCGGACCGAACCCGGTCGTCAGCGTGCCATCAAGGGTCGTGCTGTTTCGGCCGTAAACGCCCATGACACCGACGGACAATTGCCCGCCGAGGACCGGCGTCGCGAACGTATACGTCGGAGCCAGAAACAGCAGGTCTGGCGGCGCTTTGAGATTTACGTTCAAGTTGACATTGACGTTCGGAGAGAAGCGGCCAATCTGAACTTCTCGGGCCGCTGCGGCAGCACCGGAGGCGGACACACTGGTGTGGTAATAGATCGTCCCGAGGGACCAGCCTGGGGCGGTGGGTGCCGCTGCCAGACTGCCGAACAGCCCCGGGACCCAGAACGAGATGCCGCTCTCGTCGGCGCTCGCGATTTGCGGCGAAAACGTGAGAGCTGCAACCACAACCGCGCTGAGCAGGGTCGGTTGAGAGGCACCCGCAAATTCCAACGTGGGCTTCATCTGCAATCTCCTAGCGGTTCGACGGATGCATCGAGATTTGGCGGTCGCGAACCCACCTTCCGTTTTAAGACCTGGTCCCGTCATCAGGCCTAAGCCTATCTCGAGACCGAAGGAATCGGAGTTTCGTCTACGGGCTGTAAGTAAGGCATGCTCCAGACCCGATGTCCGTTGTGAATTGGCCACATCTAAAAATATAGTCGGGTGCTATGCCCAACGGCGTGCATTGAGCTCAATGGCTGGCTGCGCACTGCATTCGCGCAGCCGTGGATCTTACGATTTCACCTCTAATCAAACGAAAAGATACTCTTCCAGTCGTTCTTCATGTCCACAACGGTCCACCTGTTCAGCGCTGCAGCATCGAGAGCGACATCGAGCTTGCCGAAATGTGATTGGCGATCGTAGGCATATTCGCGTTCCGCATCGGTATGGTGGACGATCAGGCCGAACCGCGCGCCACTGGTACCGAGCGTCGCCCATTGCAGCATTTCGAGGTCGCCATCGGAGTTGCCGAAGGCGGCGATCGGACGCCGGCCGATGTGGCTATTGATCCCGATCGGTTTGCCGGCCTTGTCGTCGATGAAATCGATATCCGGCAAGCGAAATAGAACCGGCGTGCTGTCGCGCATCTCATACCGGGTCTTGATTGACGATCCGACGACCTGCTCGGGAGGCACGCCATAAATCGCCTCGGTCCATGGTCGCATGAATTCGACGCCGCCACCTGACACGATGAAGGTCTTGAAGCCGTTGGTGCGGAGGTAAGCGAGCAGTTCGAGCATAGGCTGATAGACAAGTTCGGTATACGGACGCTTGAAACGGCCATCACGCGCGGTCGCAAGCCAGTCTGTGACGATCTTCTCAAACTCCGCCGTCGTCATGCCGGCGTGAGTTACCGCCAGCAGCTCGGCCACGCCCTTCTCCCCGAAAGCTGCGAGCGCCTTCAAGTCGCCATTCAGCACTGCCGCGAAGGGCTGCTTGTCCTTCCATTCCGGATGCATAGGCGCAAGGACCTTCACGCGATCCAGCGCAAACGCCAGTTGCACATACATCGGCTGTTCGATCCAAAGCGTGCCGTCGTTGTCGAAGGTTGCGATGCGTTGATCGGGGGGCACGAAATAGGGTCCACCGTTCTCCGTGACCCGTGCGACGAAGTCGACGATCGAGGCTTTCGTCGGGCCCTCGTTCCAGGACGGCAGAGGACCGGCTTGGGTCTGGGCCATGGCGGACGTGGAACGCAGAGCGGCAGATAGAAACGGAAGCATCGCCAGAGACGAGAGCAGTGCGCGCCGGTCAAGGCGTGATCGCGTGATCTGTTTCATTGTCGATCCGTTTCGATCGTGCGGTCCCTACTGGCCAACATTGAAGCGGCCACAAGCGAACTTCCGCTCAGCAGCAGATCGCGGCGTTTCATTCCGCCGTCCGATTACGGCGGAACGTCGTGGGATTCTTCTAGCGGACGCTTGTTACTCATGACGTGCTCCTCCTGTTGTTATGCAATTGGCTCTGTTCGCTTGATGCATCGGAAGCGGACGTGGCTTGTGGAGGTGCCGACCGGTCCGGCGCGGCCTCCTTGATCACTTTGCTCGCGATTCCGTTGGCGGGCGCCCTATGTCGGGCGCCCGCATCAAGCATCCGAGCTACTGGCTCGGGTGCCCCTGACCCTTCTTGAGCTGTTCCATGACCTGATCCAGGTTGTAGCTCGCGGGATCCTGAAGGGGTGGGAACTCCTTGTAGGATTCCAGCTCCTTCAGCCACAGCACCTGCCCGATGGGCAGCAGGTTCCAGTCGTATATGTAAGCCGTGACCGGCCCGGCGAGCGCGCCGCTGAACCAGAAACTCGCCTTTTTCTCATCGCCCCACGACGTCTCGAATGGATCGCGCTTGAGGTTAACCATGCCGGCTGCGAACTGGGTCTGGACTCCCGGCGAGAGGAAGCCCGTCGCGGTTTCGGGCGCGATCGCGAAATACATCTTCCAATTCTTGTAGCGCACCGCCGACGGGTGGCTGCTGGAATAGTAGAAGAAGGTATCGCGCGCCGACTTCTCCGAACGTCCCGAGAGGTACTCGGTCTGGTCGAAGCCATCGAGCCTGGTCTTGACGATGCCCGGATAGGCGCCGGCCATGATCCGCTTGTTCAGCGCATCGCCCTTGGCTCCGCCGGCGATATTGACAAGCGTGGGCAGCCAGTCGAGCGACGCGAAGATGTCGTTCTTGACCGTTCCAGGTTTGATGACACCCGGCCAGCGAATGACACACGGAGCGCGCATGCCGCCTTCCCAGGTGTTCATCTTCGAGCCCTTGAACGGGGTCGTGCCGCCGTCCGGGTAGGTGAACGTCTCGGCGCCGTTGTCGGTGGTGAACACGACGATCGTATTGTCGAGTTGGCCCATGTCCTGGAGCTTCTTCAGCACGTAGCCAATGTTGTCATCCATCTGCTTCATGCCGGCTTCGTTGACGCCCCAGTCCTTGCCACCCGGTTCGCCGACCATTGCCATGTACTTGTCGTTAAGCACGGTCGTCACATGCATGCGCGCCGGGTTGTACCAGACGAAGAAAGGCTTGCCCGTCGTCTTCGGGTCGTTGCGATCGATGAAGTCGATGACCTTGGCCGAGATTTCCTCGTCGACACCCTTCGATCGCTCGAGCGTCAGCGGGCCCTGGTCGATGCACTGCTGAGTCCTGGATGTACCATCCGACTTGCACGACAGGACGTTGCGCGGAGGCGTCAGGCAAACCGTCGTTAGCGGATCGACCGCGCCCGGTACTTCCGGGATACCGGGGATCGGCGTATTCTTGCATGGCGGGGCAACCGTCTGCTGGGTCGGGGACTTGTTGATGTCCGGGAAGCTCACGCCCTGCATCGCATCGAGGTGATATAGGTAGCCCCAGTATTCCTGGAAGCCATGCGCGGTCGGCAGCGCGTCGGTGTGGTCGCCGAGATGGTTCTTGCCGAACTCGCCGGTGTTGTAGCCGAGATCGAGCAGGAATTTCGCGATGGACGGGGTGCCGGGCCGCAGATAGGACGGGCTGCCGGGCAGTTGCGGAGGTATCATCCCGGTGCGCAGCGGATTCATGCCGGTGAAAAAGGCATTGCGGCCGGCCGTGCAGCTCTGCTCGGCGTAATAGTGCATGAAGATCGCGCCTTCGTTGCCGATGCGATCGATGTTGGGCGTTTCCCCGACCATCAGGCCGCGGTGGTAGATGCTCGGCTGCATCCAGCCGATGTCGTCGCCCATGATGAAGAGGATATTGGGTTTCTGTGCCGGCTGTGCGGTTGCCGGCGTGCTGGTCGGCCCGGACAGCGACATCAACATCGTCGCGCCAAGCAGCGATGCGCAGGACCGCTTGTGCCAACCAGGTGTCTTGCGTGACTTGTCGGGCAATATAGTACTCAACATGGTTACGCTCTCCTGTTTAATATGCGTCAGCGGCTCCTCGCCTGACGCACCGAAAGCCGAGATGACTCGTGGAAGTATCGATCGGCTCCGCATGCCGCGCAGCCGGCCGGTAGCGTCGGCAGTAATTCGGCGCGCACAAATGCGAGCCGCCTTTGATGACCTTTCGTGGAATCTTGACGTTGGTCGTTCTGGGGTCGTAGCTATCGGCCTCACGGCCGCCGCGCGGGTTCTCTGGAATGCAACAGGCTTTTGCAGCGTCGGCTTCATGCCGAGGCGAGTACCAGTCGGACGTCCACTCCCAGACGTTGCCGATCATATCGTGCAGCCCGTATCCGTTCGGCGGGAATGCGGTGACCGGCGAAGTCCGTTCGTATCCATCGTCCCTGGTGTTTTGGCGCGGAAATTCGCCCTGCCAGGTGTTGGCCATGTGGCGGCCGTCCGGCGCAAAAACATCTCCCCACGCGAACTCGGCGCCATCCAGCCCGCCGCGCGCCGCAAATTCCCATTCCGCTTCGGTCGGCAAATCCTTGCCAGCCCATCTTGCGTAGGCGAGCGCATCGCTGAAGGCCAAATGCACCACGGGATGATCGTCCAGCCCACGGATGTCGCTGCCCGGCCCGTAGGGATGTCGCCAGTCCGCGCCCTTGGCGAAGGTCCACCACTGGCTGAAGTCCCGGAGACTGACCGGGTGCGCGGGCGGAGAGAACACCAGCGAGCCCGCGTAGATCATATGCGGGAGTATTCCGGGATAGTCCTTTGGATCCGGCGTGATCTCGGCAACGGTGACGTGGCCGGTAGCCTTGGCGAACGCCTTGAATTGCCGGTTCGTCACTGGATGGCAATCCATCCAGAACGCATCCACGGTGACGCGGTGAACCGGCGCTTCCTCCGGATAGTGCCGATCCGAACCCATGCGAAACGTGCCGCCCGGCACGTACAGCATCCCCTCACCTGCTGGTTGCTGGTACGATTGTCCGGAATCAGGCGACGATTTCGTATCAGCCAGCTTCATGCCGGTCTCCGCCCCGTGTGTCGTTGGCCTGCGCTGCTACGGACACGGAACGCCAGACTTCCAGGTTGATCTAGATCAAAGGGGCCCGGTCGGGTCATTCACGACGGCGCTGGATCGCCAGCAAGCCCTGCCATGTCCGCTGCGCCATCAAAACCGAAGCAGATTCAGAACATTAGGACATCGCACCGGCAGCCATCGGCTACTTTGTATGGGGTTGTTCTTCGATAATTTGATCGTCCGGTCACAAAAGCCTCAGGCCGAACCTGATCTCATTCTCTTTAGCGGCCTCGCGACCAACGCGTTCCAGGCTCCGACACCGGACCCTCGAATCATACGCGACGAACTCAGCGATTTTGAATGGTTCGGGATTCAGAGAGCTTGCCGGAAAAGAAGGAGCAAGCACAAACATTCCGCCGGAGCGAAATCGCATGAGCGCGATCTGCTTCCGGCATTCGCCAAACTTTTATTAATCCGAATTTTGCTGCGTGCTGATCTACGCCACAGTTCACGGCAGCGTCTCGGCCTAGCGACTGCTGTCTATGCAATACTGGATCGCCCGCTTTCGCGGGCGATGGCAGTTTCCTTGTGGCGATGGCCTGCCCTACTCCTCAGGCCCTACGCCTCACGCCCCGTTCAGGAATTGAAGCGGGTCAACCGGACTCGATCCCTTGCGGATCTCGAAGTGGAGCTGCGGCGACGCCACCTCTCCGGATTGACCCGACTTGGCAATGACCTGACCGCGCTTGATGGTATCGCCGCGCTTCACCAACAGCTCACTCGCATGGGCATATGCGGTGACGTAGCCGTTGGAGTGCCGAACCAGGACCAGATTGCCGTAACCTTTCAGCTCGTTGCCGGAATAGGCGACGACGCCGTCTTCAGCCGCCTTGACCGGCGTCCCCTCGGGCACAGCGAGATTGATGCCGTCGTTGGACTTGCCGTTGGTCTTGGCGCCGTAGGTCGTGACCACCTTGCCGCGCACCGGCCAGCGGAAAGTCGGCAGCGCGCTGGTGGTCTCCGCAGCTTTCGCAGGTGCCTCGACAGCCTTCTCTTCGACATTGGCGGTGGCCTGGGCCAGGCGCGCGCTCTGCACCGGCGCGGCGACAGCGGCCATCTTGGTGGCAGGCGTCGGAGCGACCGCAACCGGCTGGAGTGTACCGGCGACCGGGGCTGCCCCGACTGGCGCAGCAACAGGTGCAGCGACGGCGGCGGTCTTCGCGCCGGGAACGGTCAGCTTGGTGCCGAGCTTGAGCTTCGCCGACGGATCGAGACCGTTGGCGCGGGCCAGTTCAGCCGCCGAGATGTGATTCTTGCGGGCGATGCTGGCGAGCGTGTCGCCGCGGTTGACGAAGTGCATGCTCGGCGGCGCGGCGAGGGCCGCAACCGGCTTCGCCGCCGGCGCCATCGCCGGAGCCGCGGCGACGGGAGCCATCGCCGGCGCGGGTGCAGCCGCGGTCGCGCCCGGATGCGGGATGATCAGCTGCTGGCCGGGCGAGAGCGCACGCGGCCCCTTGTAGCCATTGGCGGCGAGGATCGCCTGCGGCGTGACGTGATAACGCTTGGCCAGCACGTCGAGCGTGTCGCTGGTGCCGACGATGATCTTGGTCCCGCCGGCCGGCTGGGCGGCCGCGACCGAGCGCGACGGCACGGTGGCCGTGGTCTCCAGATGCGGCTGCGCCGGAGGCGCGTAGGAGCCGACGCCCCGCCCGCCACCAGACATCCCGCCGCCTGCCGCAACCGGATAGGATTGCGGCGCGGACACCGCCGGCGGCAAGGGCTGCGACTGGTAATAACCGGGCTGCGTCTGCGGCCGCGAATATTGCGGCAACTCACGCTGCGGCGGCGGTGCCTGCTGCACCGAACCGGTCTGATCGGAGGCAAAAGGATTGGAGAAGTTCGACTGGGACAGCCGCGACGACATGTCGGCGCTGCACCCAGCGAAGCTGAAGGATATCAGCGCCAGCACCGCGACCTGCGGTACGCGGCGCGAGTAAAGCAACTCGGCGACGACAGACATGGTTACTCACTCGTACGCAACAGAACTGGTCTTTTAAGTAAACACGCGCCGAGTAAATAACGGCTTAACCCTCCCAATAAGATGTTGGCCGCACAGCCAATCCGGAAATCTACAGCTCCCGCGCCACGCCGGGCAGTGCCGGCACGAAACGGACCTCGACGAGTTCCTTGCGGTCGATCCCGGTCGCGCTGCGGGTCAGACGGATCAGCGTCTGCACCCCCTGATGCGGGCCGACGGGCGCGATCAGGATGCCGCCCACCTCGAGCCGATCGACCAGGTTCTCCGGAATCTGCTCCATGGCGGCGGTGACGATGATGCGGTCGAACGGGCCGATATTGGCAGGCAGGTTGAGACCGTCGCCCAGCATCACCTCGACATTGTGATAGTCGAGCTTCTCAAGCCTGGCGCGTGCTGCGTCCGCGAGTTTGCGGTAGCGCTCGACCGTCAGCACCTGGCCTGCGAGCCGCGACAGCACGGCGGCCTGATAGCCGGAGCCCGTGCCGATCTCGAGCACGCGGTGCTGCTTCTGGAGCTGGAGCTGCTCGGTCATGTAGGCGACGACGAAGGGCTGGCTGATGGTCTGCCCGCACGCGATCGGCAGCGCGCTATCGCGATAGGCCACGTCGCGATCGGCCTCGTCGACGAACAGCTCGCGCGGCACCTCCTCCATGGTTCGCAGCACCGCCTGATCGCTGATGCCCCGACGCCTCAGCGTGAGCTGAAACATCATCTTTTCCGGCGGGTGCTGATGGGAGGTCATTGCTGCCAGTGTTGTCTCGTCAGGGTCCGGATCATCGCTTGCGGAGCTCAAGGGCTGGGGCAAGAATCCTGTTCCGGCTCAGGAACTCATGATAGCCTTTCGCCGAGGCATTTGACCACAAATTGGCTTGCAGCGGACTGGCTACGAAGGCCATTTTCAGGTGTCCGTTGGCCGAAACGCGCATTGCGTCGATTCGCGTTATCTGCGAACGTTTTCTTGATTGGGCAAGGACTCACCGACAATGACCGCGACAGGGCTTTCCGGCCGCTCTGTATTTCTCGTCGAAGACGAGGTGATGATCAGGATGATGGTCGCGGACATGCTGGAAGAGCTCGGCTACAAGGTCGCAGCTGAAGCCGGCGATATCCCCGAAGCAATGCGGCTCGCCGAAGCTACCCAGTTCGACATCGCTATCCTCGACGTCAACGTCAACGGCAAGGTGATCTCCCCGGTCGCCGACCTGATCAAGGCGAAGGGCTGCCCGTTCATCTTCGCCACCGGCTACGGCTCCTCCGGCCTGCCCGAGCAGTATCGCGACCGGCCCGCGCTCCAGAAGCCGTTCCAGCTCGATGCGCTCGGCAGGACCATCGAGGCCGCCCTTCGCGGCGACTAGCCGCTACTTCAGGGCCGCCCCCAGTGCTTCGGAAAACGCTTCGTTGGTGCGGTCGAGCCTGAGCGGCGTGACCGAGACATAGCGCTCGCGCAGCGCCGCCAGATCAGTGCCCTCGGCGGGCGTATCCATCATCGCCGCGCGCTCGAAGCCGATCCAGAAATAGGGATTGTTGCGGCCGTCCCTGCGCTCGTCGATCCTGAGGAAGCCGAGATTGCGCTTGCCCTGGCGGGTGACGCGAATGCCGAGCACATCCTCAGGCGCGCAGGACGGGAAGTTGACGTTGATGACGGTCTCCTTCGGGATGCCGGCGGCCATCACCTTGCGCAGGATGTCGGGGCCGAACGTGCGCGCGGTGTCCCACGGCGGCCGCTCGCGGGTCTCAACGCTGAACTCCTGCGACAGCGCGAACGACGGCAGCCCCAGGATGGTGCCCTCCAGCGCGCCGGCGATGGTGCCGGAATAGACCACGTCCTCGGCGACGTTGCGGCCCTTGTTGACACCCGACAGCACGAGATCGGGCGGCTTGGTGCCCAGGATATGGCGCGCGCCCATGATGACGCAGTCAGTCGGGGTGCCGCGCACGGCGAAGTGCCGCGGCCCGACCTCGCGCAGGCGCAAGGGATCGTTCAGCGACAGCGAATGCGACACGCCGGACTGGTCGAGCTCGGGCGCCACCACCCAGACGTCGTCGGACAATGCCTGCGCGATCTCCTCCACGACCTTGAGGCCGGGAGCGTGAATGCCGTCGTCATTGGTGCAGAGGATGCGCATGCGAAAGGTCGATTCCTGAAGGGGTCTGAGCCGTCTTATCCGGCTGGGACCGATCAGGCAAACCGGCCACCGCGCAGATCTCATCTGTGATCCCGCTTATTGCCGCAGCGCAGCACGCGGCCGGCTTCGGTTCCCGACGCTTGCTTCCGGATGCCGCCCACCTGTTCGAGCCCGGTGCCCGTGCTAGGCTAGCGGCGGATGCGCCATTGCGGCAGGAAGCGTGCGAGCCTGCCTTCGGCATACAACTTCATCGCCGGTACGACCGGACTGACAACCGGAGTCTCGATCACGCCGAGCGCCTCCAGCTCTGCAACGATCGGATCCGACGCCGGCGTCTGCGGAAAACGCTCGCGTGCCACTGTCAGCGCCTTGTCGAAATCCGCAGCATTGACGCCGGGCTTGGCTCGCCGGCTCTGCACGAGATCCTCGTCCCAGAGCCGCGCGATCTCGATGTCGAGCACACCGCGCAGGCGCTGATCGACGGCCTGGATGCCGCAACCCGTCACCGCCCATTGTCTGCCAACCCAGAAGATGTCGCGGTGCAAGGCCATGAACGGTGGGTTCGCATTGACGGGTGGCCGTCAGGATAACCGCCCGCCTGATCTTCGCAACCAAACGTTTCTGCGTTTCAGCGAGCAATACGCCTCAGTCGCGCGAGATCACCTTCAATCCACCCATGTACGGCTGGAGCACGCTGGGGACCGCAATCGAGCCGTCCTCCTGCTGATAAGTCTCCATCACGGCGATCAGCGCGCGGCCGACCGCAGTGCCGGAGCCGTTCAGCGTATGCACGAAACGCGGCTTGCCGTCCGGCCCGCGCGAGCGCGCGTCCATGCGGCGCGCCTGGAAGTCGCCGCAGACCGAGCAGCTCGAGATCTCGCGGAACATGCCGCCGTCGCCCTGCCCGGGCATCCAGACCTCGATGTCATAGGTTTTTTGCGACGAAAAGCCCATGTCTCCTGCGCAGAGCGTCATCACGCGATAATGCAGGTCGAGCTTCTGCAACACCTGCTCGGCGCAGGACAGCATCCGCTCCAGCTCGTCCTTGCTGGTCTCAGGCGTCGTGATCGAGACCAGCTCGACCTTGGTGAACTGATGCTGGCGGATCATGCCGCGGGTGTCGCGCCCGGCCGCGCCCGCCTCAGCGCGGAAGCACGGCGTCAGCGCGGTGAGCCGCATCGGCAATTGCTTCTCGTCGAGGATGGATTCGCGCACGAGGTTGGTCAGCGAGACTTCCGCCGTCGGAATGAGACCGAGGCGCTCTGTCTTGAGCCGCTCATGGTCGGGTGAGGCGAGCAGTTCGCCCTTGATCGCCCAGAACTGGTCGTCCTCGAACTTCGGCAGCTGTCCGGTGCCGAACATCACCTCGTTGCGCACCAGCAGCGGCGGGTTGATCTCGATGTAGCCGTGCTCGGTCGTGTGCAGGTCGAGCATGAACTGGCCGATCGCGCGCTCGAGGCGCGCGAGCCCTTTCTTCAGCACGACGAAGCGCGCGCCGGAGAGTTTTGCCGCCGCCTCGAAATCCATGTAGCCGAGCGCGTTGCCGAGATCGTCATGCAGCTTCGGCGCGAAGCCGTAGTTGCGCTTGTTGCCGAACACATGGTGCTGCACGTTGCCGTGCTCGTCGACACCGTCAGGCACTTCATCGAACGGAATGTTCGGGATCGCGGACAGCTCTTTCGTCAATTCCTCGTCGGCGGCCTTCGCGGCGGCTTCGGCCTGCGGCATCGTGGTCTTGAGCTCGGCGACTTCGGCCATCAGCGTGGCCGCACGCGCCTCGTCCTTGGCCTTCTTGGCGTCGCCGATTTCCTTGGAGGCCGCATTGCGCCGCGCCTGCGCCTGCTCGGAGGCCAGGATCGCCGCGCGCCGCCTCTCGTCGATCGCGAGCAGCGCGGCCGACAACGGCTTCAGGCCACGCCGGGCGAGACCGGCGTCGAAGGCTTGCGGATTGTCGCGGATCGATTTGATGTCGTGCATGGCCGTGGTCCTGGATCAGCGCGTAAACCTACAACGGCAAACGTTGCAAGTTTGCATTGGCGCGCTTCCCCCTAGCACAGCTGTCATCGCCCGCGAAAGCGGGCGATCCAGTATTCCAGAGACGGGAGTTATTCTCCGAGAGGCCGCGGCGTACTGGATTCCCCGCCTTCGCGGGGAATGACGCCGAGTATGGGGCCCCTACTCGGCCGGATTGGCCGGCGTCGACACGTCGGTGCTGGTCGCGGCCTGCGCGGCGGCCGCCTTCTTCTCCACCATCGCCACCGCGATGATCGAGCCCTCGTAGAGCGCCAGCAAGGGGATCGCGAGCGAGCACTGGCTCAGTACGTCCGGCGGGGTCAGCACGGCCGCGATCACGAAGGCGATCACGATGAAATAGCGGCGCTTCTCGCGCAGCATCTTCGAGGTGACGATGCCGATGCGACCGAGCAGCGTCAGGATCACCGGAAGCTGGAAGGCGATGCCGAACGCGAAGATCAGCGACATCATCAGCGACAGATATTCGCCGACCTTGGGCAGGAGCTGGATCTGGGCGGTCTCGTCGCTGCCGGCCTGCTGCATGCCAAGCGAGAAGCGGACCAGCATCGGCAGCACGACGAAATAAACCAGCGCCGCACCCAGCACGAAGAAGAACGGGGTCGCGACCAGATAGGGCAAGAAGGCCTGCTTCTCGTGCTTGTAGAGCCCGGGCGCGACGAACTTGTAGATCTGCGTTGCCACGATCGGGAACGAGATGAAGCCGGCGCCGAACAGCGCGAGCTTGAGCTGCGTGATGAAATATTCCAGCAGCGCCGTGTAGATGAATTTCGAGTTCTCGGGACCGGCGACCCACACGAAGGGCCAGACCAGCACGTTGTAGATCTGCTTGGCGAAGAAGAAGCAGAAGATGAAGGCCACGCCAAAGCCGAGCAGCGCCTTGATCAGCCGCGAGCGCAGCTCGATCAAATGGTCCATCAGCGGGGCTTTGCTGGCCTCGATATCGGCGTCGCTCATGACGCTTTGGCGTCCTTGATCGCTTCGGATGGCGCGGTGTCTTGCGCAACGACCGGCGCCTGCTCGACCTCACGGGTGACGGCGAGCGGCTCGTTCACCGCGCCATGGGCTTCCGCTTCCACGAAGGTTTCCGGCGTTGGGGCTTCCGGGGTTGTTGGAGTCATCAGCGCCTCACTTGAGGTCGCCGGCGCTTCGATGGCAGTCGTTGAGGACGTCTCGGCTGGCTTGTCGAGCGCATCGACGCGGAGCGCGTCGCTGACGTCCTTCTGGAGCGAGGTCATCAGATTGTTGCCGGCAAAGCCGGAGGCGGCTTCCTTGACCTCGTCGAAGCTCTTCTTGAGGTCGGCCATCTCGGCCTCGCGCATCGCCTCCTGGAATTGGCCCTGGAATTCGGCAGCCATCTTGCGGGCCTTGCCCATCCACTGCCCGACCATGCGCAGAACGCCCGGCAGCTCTTTCGGGCCGATGGCGATCAAGGCCACGACCCCGATCAGGACCAGTTCACTCCACCCGATGTCGAACATGAGGTCTTCCGTTCACGCCAGCAGCAAGCCGGCCCAATCCCTCGCGCGCAGGATCGGGGCCGCTACCCGCGTCTCGCGTGCTCTCTGGCTCAGACGGCCTTGCTGCCGACGTCGGAGCGTGCCGCGGTCGGCGCGGCATTGTGCTCGATGGACTTGGCCGGCTCAGGCTTGTCAGCGGGCTTGTCGTCGTCCTGCATGCCCTTCTTGAACGCCTTGATGCCCTGCGCCACGTCGCCCATCAGATCCGAAATCTTCCCGCGGCCGAACAGCAGCAGGACCACTGCGATCACCAAGATCCAGTGCCAAATGCTGAGTGAACCCATCCTGCAACCCTCCAAACGCGCATGGCCGGGGACCCGGCCGATCTTCACCGGAACGTAGGCTCCGCAGGCCTCAAAAACAAGGACCAGCCGGCGCCAATTCGCTGTTGGCGCTACGTAATCTTGCTAGTGTTAACCGGTCGCAGGGGGCCCGTAATTAGCCGGGAGGTTAGTCCTCGCTGCCGCCCTCGCCGCCCTCATTGCCACCTTCCGGCGGGCTCTCGGGCTCAACCGCAGGTGCCAGCGCGAGATCGAGGTCCTCGCCCGGTTCCAGCGGATCCTCGTCCTCGCGCAATTGCGGGTCATCGGACGGCGTCGGCACGCTGAATCCGGTCGGCAGGCGCGAATCCAGCAGGCCCGTGCCCTTCAGCTCTTCCAGGCCCGGCAGATCGCCCAGCTGTTCCAGGGTGAACTGCGACAGGAAGTCCTCGGTGGTTCCGAAGGTCAAGGGACGGCCCGGCGTCTTGCGCCGGCCGCGCGGCTTGATCCAGCCGGTCTCCAGCAGCACGTCGAGCGTGCCCTTCGAGGTGACGACACCGCGGATCTCCTCGATCTCGGCCCGCGTCACAGGCTGGTGATAGGCGATGATCGCCAGCACCTCGATCGCCGCGCGCGACAGGCGGCGGGTCTCGGTGCTCTCCCGCGTCATCAGCCAGGCGAGATCGCCGGCGGTGCGGAAGGTCCATTTGTTGGCGACGCGCACGAGGTTCACGCCACGCGAGGCATAATCGGCCTGCAGCTGCTCGAGCGCGGCCTTGACGTCCACGCCATCAGGCATGCGCTTGGCCAGTGTCGCGGTATCCAGCGGTTCACTCGACGCAAACAGCAGCGCTTCCAGCAGCCGCAATTCTTCAGGACGTGCCTGGGATTCGTTCTCCATCGGCTCGGCCTCGTCTACCCGCACTTCAGCCAGGCTTGCCATGGCAGATTCTCCTTCTTGCACTTAAGCGACCGGCGCATCGGGCGCGGGAGCTGCGTCAGGGACCGGTTTGGGGCGCCCCTTCCGGAAATAGATCGGCGCAAACGCCTCTTTCTGGTTCAGCTCGAGCTGACCTTCGCGCACCAGCTCCAGCGCGGCGGCGAAGCTCGAGGCGAACACCGTGGCACGCTGCGTCGGATCGGCGACGTGCCGGATCAGGAAGTCGTCGAGCACGCCCCAGTCATCCTGTTCGCTGATGCTGCCGACCAGCCGCTCCAGCGTGGCGCGCGCCTCGGCGAGCGACCACACCGTACGCTTGGCCAGATGCACGCTCGCCAACACGCGCGACTGGCGCTGCGAGGCATAGGCGGTGAGCAGGTCGTACAGCGTCGCGGTGTATTTCGGATGCTTGATCTCGGCGATCTGTTCGGGCTCGCCGCGCGGGAAGATATCGCGCTGCAATTGCGGCCGGTTCATCAGCCGGTTGGCCGCTTCGCGAATGGCTTCCAGCCGGCGCAGGCGGTTGGCAAGCGCGGTCGCCATCTCCTCGGCGCTCGGCCCTTCCGCGCTCGGCGGCTCCGGCAGCAGCAGGCGCGACTTCAGGAAGGCGAGCCACGCGGCCATCACGAGGTAGTCGGCGGCGAGCTCGAGCCGGATCTTTCGCGCGGCTTCGATGAAGTGGAGATACTGGTCGGCCAGCGCCAGGATCGAGATCTTGGCGAGATCGACCTTCTGCTGCCGCGCCAACGCGAGCAGGAGGTCGAGCGGGCCTTCATAGCCCTCGACGTCCACCACCAACGCCGGCTCACCCTCGGCGAGCTCTGCAGGCCGCCCGGTTTCAAACGATAGGATTTCTGCGGTCATGCGGATGCCGTGTTTGCCCGTACGATCAATGCGTCCAGTTCGGCGCGTGCGGCCGCCCGGTCGAATGGCTGCGGCGCCTTGCGCGCCGCGAGCGCGGCTGTCGCCCGCTCCAGCGCCTTGCCGGACAGTTCAGGCGTCTGGCCGGCGACCTCGCGCATCTCCTCGATGTTGCCGTTGCAATGCAGAGCCATGTCGCAGCCGGCCGCGAAGATGGCGCGGGTCCGATCGGCAATGCTTCCCGCCAGCGCGTTCATCGACACGTCATCACTCATTAACAAACCCTGGAACCCGATTGCGCCGCGAATCACCTGAGCAATCATTGTCGCAGATGTCGTCGCCGGATGGGCGGGGTCGACCGCGCTAAACACAACATGTGCAGTCATGGCCATCGGCAGGTCCGCCAGCGGCTTGAACGCCGCGAAGTCGGTCCGCTCCAGCTCGTCCCTCGGCGTGTCGACGGTCGGCAGCTTGAAATGGGTATCGGCGGTGGCGCGGCCGTGGCCGGGAATGTGCTTGAGGACCGGCAGCACGCCACCCTGCTCCAGGCCGTCGGTCACCGCGCGCGCGATCGCAGCGACCTTGCGAGGTTCGGTGCCGTAGGCCCGGTTCCCGATGACGGCATCCGCGCCCTGAACCGGCACGTCAGCCAGCGGCAAGCAATCCACGGTAATGCCGAGATCGGCGAGATCGGCCGCGATCAGCCGCGCGCTGAGGCGTGCCGCGGTGAGCCCGAGCGCCGAATCACTGTCGTACAGATTCGCGAATACGGCGCCCGGCGGATAGACCGGCCAGTGCGGCGGACCCAGCCGCTGCACCCGTCCACCCTCCTGATCGATCAGGACGGGGGCGTCGGGCGCGTTCGCAACCGCGCGCAATTCTGCAACCAAAGCAGCAACTTGAGCCGGCGTGGCGATATTGCGCTTGAAGAGGATGAAGCCCCATGGGCGCTCGGCACGGATAAACTCCCGCTCGGCGGCGGTCAGTTCCGTTCCGGATACGCCGGTAATGAAGGCCCGCGTGCTCATAAGGGCCGATTAACCCTGCCCCGCGAGGGGGTCAAGGAAACGGCCGTTAATTCCTCTGGACGAAGCAGGCCGACAAGCCTGCGGACTTCAGGCTGTTGCAGGCCTGCGTCGCCTCCTCGGCCGAGCCATAGGGACCGGCGAAGGCGCGATAGACGATGCCCTTGCCCTTGTCGGTGAGATCGACCCGCTTGATCACCGGCGAGCGCGATCCGAGCACGCTGCCATATTTGCTCTGAAGCACCCGGTACGACGCGGCGGCGCTGTCCTCGCTCTGCTGCGAGGAGACCTGCACAATGTAGCCACCGCCGCCACTGCTGGCGGGCGCGATCTGCGTTGGATTGGTCGCAGCCATCCGCTGCGGCGGCTCGGCTGCGGGCGTCGATTGCGGTGCCAGCGAGAGCGGCTGGTTGGCGCTGGCATTGGCCGAGGTCGGCGGCGTGCGCGGCGCGGGCGGCGCAGCGACCGGCTTCGGCGGAGTAGCCGACTTGGCAGCAGCGGCCGATTGCGGCGTGGCGCTATCGGTCTGATCGCCCCTCACGGCCACGGTCCGGATCGTGCGCGGCGAATTGTTCGGCAGCGTACCGTTGCTCGGAATCGGACCCGCGCTCGGCGGCGGGATCGTGGACGGCGACACGCTCGCCACCGGCGGCGGGTTCGCATTCGGGTTCAGCGGCGGGAACACCACGCGGGGACCGCCCGCCTTGGCGTTGACGTCAACAGGCGCTTCCTCGCGCGGCACGATCTTCTCGGTGCCATCGCCGCTGACCATGCGATCGGGCACCTTGGCCGAGGAATCCGTCGGCGCGGGCACGATCTTGGTCGGCGTGTTGTCGGCCTTGATGATCGGCGGCTCGCCGCTGCGGGGCGAGCCGACATAGGTCTTGTAGGCGAAGGCCGCGCCAGTGCCGACCACGGCGAGCGCCAGGATCGCCGCGACCGTCATCATCCCGCCGCGCTGCTTCTTCGGCTCGTCGAGATCGGCCTCGGGATAATCGCTCTGGAATGCGTAGGGATCGTCCGGATAGGCCGGATCGCGCTGATAGTCCTGCTCACCCGCCTCCAGCTTGCCGTAGAGCGCATCGTCATAGCGCGACGGATCGGGCTGTGCGTATGGCTCCTGGTAGGCCTGCTCCTGCTGATAGGCTTGATCCTGCTGATGAGCCGGAGCCTGATAAGGCTGATCTTGATAAGCGTGGTCCTGATAGGCCTGCGGCTGATGGAAATCAGGCTCGGGCGCGGTCGGCTGGGCTGAATAGCGATGCAACGGATGAACCGGGTTCACGGAGACGGGGTAGTCAGGCTCCGGCGCGGGTGCCGGCTGCGGCTGCACGTTGGCGCGCCGCATCCATGAGGGCGGCCCGGGCGGAGCCGACGGGGCCTGCGCGGCATAGTCCTGCTGGTCATCGTCCTGACGATAGTCGTCTTCCTGATAGCTCTGGGCGGGCGCCGGCGCGGCCGGCGGGCGCGCGGTGGGCCGCCCCTGCGCTGCAAATGGATCGGTCTGTCCGATCAGACGGGCGAGCTCGGCCAAGGGATCATTTTCCGCCTTCCCATGCTGATCGCCGCCGCGACCATGGTCATCGGAAGGAAACGGTCTGTCCTGATATCGTTCGGCCATCGTGATGATGCGTCCCTTCGGGAAAGCCGCGCGCCCCCTCGACCAAGGCACGGCTTTCGACCCACAAGGCTTTCAACCAAGTCTAAGCGGTCCGGCTTCTGCCGGTTACCCCCGAATTCCCCTTAAGTAGTTCGCCCCAAACTACCGCATCTCGTCCGGGGCATGGACGCCGAGGATGGCGAGGCCCGATGCCAGGACCGAGACGACGCCCTGGACCATGGCCAGTCGCGCCTTTGTAAGATCTGCATCATTATTGATAATGAAGCGTAAATAGGGCAAATCGCGCCCCTTCGTCCAAAGTGCGTGAAATTCGCTCGCTAAGTCATAGAGATAAAAGGCAATCCGGTGCGGCTCATGGGCCGCGGCGGCGGCTTCCAGCATCCGCGGATAAATTGCGAGACGCTTGAGAAGGTCGAGCTCCACCGGGTCCGACAGCCGCTCCACCGCCGACTCACTGAGCCAGGCGATGCGCTTGGCGGTATCATCCGGCAGGTCCGGGAACACCTCGGCCCGTGCGTTGCGGAAGATCGAGTGACCGCGGGCGTGGCCGTACTGGACGTAGAATACCGGGTTGTCGCGCGACTGTTCCATGACCTTGGCGAGGTCGAAGTCGAGCACCGCGTCGTTCTTGCGATAGAGCATCATGAAGCGGACGGCATCCTGGCCGACTTCATCCACCACCTCACGCAAGGTGACGAAGTCCCCGCTCCGCTTCGACATTTTCACCGGCTCGCCGTTGCGCAGCAGCTTCACGAGCTGGACGATCTTGACGTCGAGCGCGCCCTTGCCGGAGGTCGTCGCCTTCACTGCCGCCTGCATGCGCTTGATGTAGCCACCATGGTCGGCGCCCCAGACGTCGATCATCTCCGCAAAACCACGGTCGAACTTGTTCTTGTGGTAGGCGATGTCGGAGGCGAAGTAGGTATAGGAATTGTCCGACTTGATCAGCGGACGATCGACGTCGTCGCCATAGGCGGTCGCCTTGAACAGCAGCTGCTCGCGGTCTTCCCAATCCTCGACCGGCGCGCCCTTCGGCGGCGGCAGGCGCCCCTCGTAGATGTCGCCCTTGGCCTTCAGGAAATCGATGGTCTCGGCGACCTTGTTGTTGCCGCTCTCGATCAGGGAGCGCTCCGAGAAGAACACGTCGTGGCGGATGTTGAGGGCGGCGAGGTCGTCCTTGATCTCGTCCATCATCATCGCGATCGCCTTGGCGCGCACGGTCGGAAGCCATTCGGCTTCCGTCATCGCACGCAACTTGTCGCCATGCTCCTTCGCCAGCGCCTGCCCCACGGGCTTCAGATAGTCGCCCGGATAGAGGCCCTCCGGAATCGCGCCGATGTCCTCGCCGAGCGCCTCGCGATACCTCAGGAACGCGGAGCGCGCGAGCACGTCGACCTGCGCGCCGGCATCGTTGATGTAATATTCGCGCGTGACGTCGTGGCCGCCGAACTGGAGCAGGCTTGCCAGCGCGTCGCCGAACACGGCGCCGCGGCAATGGCCGACATGCATCGGTCCGGTCGGATTGGCCGAGACGTATTCGACATTGACCTTCGAGCCGCCGCGGACGCGGCCGTAATCGGCGCCCTCGCGCAGCACCGTCCGCAGCGCTTCCGCCCAGGCGGCAGGCTTCAGCGTCAGATTGATGAAGCCGGGGCCGGCGACATCGACCTTGGCGATCAACGCATCGGCGCGCAGCCGCTCGGCGATCTGCTCGGCGAGGTCGCGGGGCTTCGCCTTTGCCTCTTTCGCAAGCACCATGGCGGCGTTGGTCGCCATGTCGCCATGGGAAGCATCGCGCGGCGGCTCGACCACCACGCGCGAGAAATCGATGCCCTCGGGCCAGCTGGCATCCGCCGCGAGCGCGCGGCAGGCGGCGTGCACGCGTGCGAGCACGTCAGCGAACAGGTGCAGGGATGAGGATGTGTCGGGCATGGCCGCCGCCTAACGCAAATCCGGGGTCGAGTCAAAGAGCCGCTGGTGCTCGGTCAGGGCGAAACGGTCGGTCATTCCGGCAATGAAATTGCCGATCCGCCGGGCCCGGTCACCCTCATTGTCCGCCTCCGCCCCCGTGAGCCATTCCGGCGGCAGCTCGGCCGGCGATTTCAGGTATTTCGCGAACAGGTCGAACAGGATCTGTTCGGCCTCCCCCATCACCCGCATCACCCGCTTGTGACGGTACATGTGCTGGTAGAGGAAGCGCTTGATGGCGGCCTCCTCCTCGGCGACGTCAGCGGGGAACGCGATCAGCGCCCGGCTCTGTTGGCGCACGTCCTGGGCCGATTGCGGCTTGGTGGCGGCGAGGTTCTTCCGCGCCTCCGCAAACACCGCGCCGATCAGATGCGAGATCAGCTCGCGCACCAGCTCGGCGCCGCGCCTGACGTCTTCGAGATCGGGATAATGCGCTGAGGTTTCGGCGATGATCGCAGCTGTGAGCGGCATCACCTTGAGATCGTCGAGGTCGAACAGGCCGGCACGCAGGCCGTCGTCGATGTCGTGGGCGTCATAGGCGATGTCGTCGGCGATCGCGGCAACCTGCGCCTCCAGCGAGGCGAAGCTCCACAATTCGAGATCGTAGACCTTGATGTAGTCGGCGATGCCGACGGGAATGCCATGCTCGCGATAGTGTCCGACCGGCGCACCGCTGCGATCGGTCAGAGGGCCGTTGTGCTTGACGATGCCCTCCAGCGATTCCCAGGTCAGGTTGAGCCCGTCGAATTCGGGATAGCGGTGCTCCAGCGCCGCGACGACGCGCAAGGCCTGGGCATTGTGGTCGAAGCCGCCAAATTCCTTCAGGCAGGCATCCAGCGCCCGCTCGCCGGCGTGCCCGAACGGCGGATGGCCGAGATCGTGTGCGAGCGCCAGGGTTTCCGTGAGGTCCTCGTCGAGCCCGAGCTGCCGGGCCAGCGCGCGAGCGATCTGCGCCACCTCCAGCGAATGGGTCAGCCGGGTGCGGTAGTGGTCGCCCTCGTGGAACACGAACACCTGGGTCTTGTACTTCAGGCGGCGGAACGCGGTTGAGTGGATCACCCGGTCGCAATCCCGGCGGAACGGGCTGCGGGTCCGGCTCGGCGGCTCGGCGACCAGCCGGCCGCGGCTGCGATCGGGGTCGCAGGCATAGGGCGCGTGGGAGGCTGCCATTCCGACGGACACGGCGAATTTAGTCCCTATCCATTTGATTCTGCGTATGGTGGCACTTAACTATGCCGGACGCGGGATACCAAATGAATTGGGCAAGTAACCTTGGTATGACGCCGCCGACGATCGGAGACCTGAGATGACGACTGCCGTGACCATCAGTGACCGGGCCGCACGCCGGATTGGGGAGATCCTCAAGGGCGAAGGGTCAGGCGCGATGCTGCGCATCTCGGTCGAGGGCGGCGGCTGTTCCGGCTTTCAGTACAAGTTCGACATCGACCGCGACCGCACCGACGACGATCTCGTGATCGAGCAGGACAATGCGGTGGTGCTGGTCGATTCCGCCTCGCAGCCGTTCCTGGCGGGATCGCAGGTCGATTTCGTGGACGACCTGATCGGCGCCTCGTTCCGCGTCAACAATCCCAACGCGACGGCGTCCTGCGGCTGCGGGACTAGCTTCTCGATCTGAGCGCTTACGCGCCGGCGATTTGCCTCTCTTCCTCTGTCCACTCGACCTCGACCGGCATCAGCTCCGGCTGAAGCGGCGCGTCGTCCGACGCCACGTGGTTTAACGCCCGCAGCAACGCCGCGACCAGTGCGGGCTTGCGCAGCGGCTTTGCCAAGAAGTCCGACATGCCCGCCTCGCGGCAGATCTTGACGTCTTCGGGGAAGGCGTTGGCGGTGAGCGCGATGATCGGCAGGGCCTCGAAGCGGCCGCCTTGCGCGCGGATCGCCCGGGTTGCGGCAAGGCCGTCCATGTCGGGCATGCGCACGTCCATCAGAACGACATCGTAGTCCCCCTCCGAGGCCGCCGCGACGGCCTCGACGCCGTCGGTGACGACGCGCAGCTCGACATCGAAAGCACCGAGCATCTTGCTCACGACCAGGCGGTTGACGGCATCGTCCTCTGCGACCAGCACCTTCAGTGGCCGGTCGAGCTCGGCGATATGCGCCTTGAGCTCGTCGGCCTCGTCGCGGCCGGCCGCCTGGCCGGATGCCGGCGCCTGGCTCCAGGGCAGCACCAGCGTGAAGCGGAAGGTCGAGCCCTCGCCCGGCGTCGAGGTGACGCCGATCGTGCCGCCCATCTGCTCGATGATGCGCCGGGAGATCGCAAGGCCAAGCCCGGTGCCGCCGAAGCGGCGGCTGATCGAGGCGTCGGCCTGGGCGAAATCGCTGAAGAGCAGGCCGAGTTTTTCGGGCGCGATGCCGATGCCGCTGTCCTTGACGGTCCATTCGACGGTCGCCAGCAGGTCGCGCCGCGTCTGGCAGGTGGCCGAGATCGTCACCTCGCCTTCGTCGGTGAACTTCACCGCGTTAGACGCAAAGTTGAACAGCACCTGCCGGATGCGCGCGACGTCGCCGCGCAGCGTCGGCGGCAGGTTCGGATCGAGCTCGACCTTGACCGTGAGCCCCTTGCTCTTGGCGCTCGCGCGCACGACGGTCGCGACCGTCTCGACCAGCGCCTGCGGTGCGAAGTCGATCGCCTCGAATGCGAAGCGGCCGGCCTCCAGCTTGGACAGATCGAGGATGTCGTTGAGGATGCGCTGCAGGTTGTCGCCGGACTCGCGGATCGTGGCGACGGCCTCGCGCTGCTCCGGATCGAGCCTGGTCTCGAGCAGCATGCTGGCGAGCCCGAGCACGCCGTTCATGGGCGTACGGATCTCGTGGCTCATCACGGCGAGGAAGTCGGACTTGGCGCGGCTCTCGGCCTCGGCCTTTTCCGCGCGCCAGCGCTCGGTCACGTCGCGGCCGAAGCCGCGATAGCCGAGGAACTGGCCGTCGCGGTCGTAGGCCGGCTTCGCCGTGAACGACCACAGCCGCGCCTCGCCGCCGGCAACGACCTTGAGGTTCATTTCGTGCAGCGGCTCGGCATGTTCCATCAGGCCGACGATGTTGTAGGCCGCGCTCTTGTCCTCGGGGCAAAGCATGTCGAGCACGTCGGCGAAATGCGAGCCCTTCAGCAATGGAAGCGGCAGCTGCGACACATCGGCGAAGCGCTCGGGCACGTCGACCAAGTGTCCCTCGGCGTCGGTCTGCCACAGCCAGTCGCTGGCGTTCTCCTGGAAATCCTTCAGCAGCAGCGAGATGATCTCGGTCTGACGCTCGAGCTCGAGCTGGGCCTTGAGATTGCCGAGGAACAGGTTGCCTTGCATGACGATGTTGCGCGCCATGAAGAACGCGAACAGCAGCAGGAACACCGAGGTCACCAGATACGGCCCGGCGCCGCACAATAGGGGCGCGCCGACACAGCCGACCGTCATGGTGGCGAGATAGACGAGGCCGGCGCGCGGGAAGGTCGAGAGCGTGAAGGCGCCGCCGGACATCATGCCGACCATCAGGCAGGCCAAGATCAGCTGGCTGGTCGGCTCGATGTGGCTGAACAGCGCGAGTGGCAGCGTGCCCCATATCGCGGCGAGGAAGAAGGCCTGCCGCAGCATGTGCCGTGCGGCGCGGGGCGAAGCCTCCTGCGGCGGGTTCCGATACGACCGCCGCCACGAACGTACCGCGAGCGAGGCGGTGGCGGCGAGCGTCAGGCCCCAGATCGCGAGGAAGTCGTTCCAGCCCCTGCCCCAGAACAGGATCAGCACGATGGCGACGTTGAGCATGGTGACGGCCATTGTCACCGGGATCAGCCGCGTCACCGCGTCGATCTGCTTGGCGCGGATCCGGCCCAGCTCGCGCTCGCTGAGATCGGCGGTCAGGCCGTCCTCGATCTCGAAGCCGCCGAGCCAATACAGGAACGCGCCGACCAGTCCGTCGCGCGGTTCAGCCTGTTGTGAAGTTTCGACCCGCCATCCCATCCGTGGAACCTTTTCCGTATCAATGGCCTGCGGTCCGCTTAAGCCGGGTTAATTTTGTGGGAGATTTTGCGGCGTCCTTGACGGGGGCGTTTGCATTTTGTTCTAACGGGTGCCCCTGCCCGGAGCCGTCGAAATGCCCATCAGAGTAGCCACCTGGAACGTCAACTCGGTCCGGCAGCGGATCGACCTGCTCCTGACCTGGCTGAAGGAGTGCCAGCCGGACATCGTCTGCCTCCAGGAGATCAAATGCGTCGATGAGGCCTTCCCGCGCCTGGAGATCGAGGCGCTCGGCTACAACGTGGTCACGCACGGGCAGAAGACGTTCAACGGCGTCGCCCTGCTCTCGAAGCTCCGCTTCGACGAGACCAAGTCGGGGCTGGCCGGCGACGACGAGGACAGCCATGCCCGCTTCCTCGAGGGCGTGGTGACGCTCAAGCACGGGGTGCTGCGCATCGCCTGCCTCTATCTGCCCAACGGCAACCCTGTCGGGACCGAGAAATACCCCTATAAGCTCAAATGGATGTCGCGACTTCTTGAATATTCGAAGGAGCGCCTCAAGACCGAGGAGCCGCTCATCCTCGCAGGCGACTTCAACGTCATCCCGCATGCCCGCGACGTCCACAATCCGGCGGCATGGACCGAGGACGCCCTGTTCAAGACGGAGACGCGGGAGAGCTTTCAGTCCCTGCTCGGCCTCGGCCTGACCGATGCCTTGCGGGCCGTCACCGACGAGCCGGGCCTCTACACCTTCTGGGACTACCAGGCCGGCGCCTGGCAGAAGAACCATGGCCTGCGCATCGACCACCTGCTGCTGTCGCCGCAGGCCAGCGACCGGCTCGCCAATGTCGGCATCGACAGCTATGTGCGGGCTTGGGAGAAGCCGTCGGACCACGTGCCGGTATGGGCGGATCTGGATCTCGAGGCGGCGTAACGCCGCCTCTTCGGGATCACTCCCGGCGGCCCTGCACCCACTGTTCCAGCATTTGCAGGCACATGGCGCGGTCGTCGTCCGAGGCCTTCGCGAAGGCGCGATTGTAGCTTTCCTTGATCCAGGTCTCTTCGCTGCCGGCGCTGTCGCGCGCCAGCGTCAGCCACATCAGGCCGCGGGCGGCCTGCCGCGGCAGGCGGTCGCCGTTGAACAGCATCTGGCCGAGCAGCGCCTGTGCCTCGTGCTGGCCCTTCTGCGCGGCGAGCCCGAGCCAGCGCGCGCCATAGCGGAAATCCTCGCGCGAGGCGTCCGGCGTCTTCAGATACAGTCGGGCGAGATCGTACTGCGCGTCCGCATTGCCGAAATAGGAGGCGGCATAGGAGAACATCTCCCGCGCCCGGTCCTGGTCCGGCTTGATCTTCGAATTCGGGATGCCGCTGAGATAGTAGCGGCCGAGCGCGACGAAGGCATTGGCCACGATCTGCGCCTGAGGCGCCGAGGGGCTGTCCTCCGCATGCGCGTTGGCGATCCGGCTGAAATATTCGAAGGCGCGCACATCGTCCTGGGCCACGCCGTCGCCATTGGCGTACATGCGGCCGAGCTTCCACTGCGCGATCGGATGGCCGCCCTCGGCGGCATATTGCAGGGCGCTGAGCGAGGTTTCCTGGGTCGCCGGCGGCACCTTGCTGCGCACCGCACCCGCGGCCCCCGGCAAGGTGGTCACGACCGGGATGGTCGCGTCCTTCTGGTTGACCGGCGCGCCGTCGAAGGCGAGCGCCGGCATGGCCAGCGCACTGGCCCCCAACACAAACGCAACAATGGTACGCCTAGATGTCCGCATAGCACTGTTTCTCGTGCGCGCCGCCCGGATGGGTCACTGCCCCCCCGACCGCTGGTCCAACCTGCTGAGCATATTTCCAGAGCGCGCCCGTCGTGTGGTTAGTCGCGCGAGCGCTCCATTTGGTCTTGCGCTGGGCAAGCTCCTGGTCGCTCAATTTTACGTTAAGGGTGCCGACGACCGCGTCGATCTCGATGATGTCGCCATCCTCGAGCAGCCCGATCGGGCCGCCGATGGCGGCCTCAGGCCCGACATGGCCGATGCAGAAGCCGCGGGTGGCGCCGGAGAAGCGGCCATCGGTGATGAGCGCGATCTTGCCGCCCATGCCCTGGCCGGTCAGCGCCGCCGTGGTCTGGAGCATTTCCCGCATGCCGGGGCCGCCCTTGGGGCCCTCATAGCGGATCACGATGACTTCGCCTTCGCGGTACGTGCGGTTCTGGACGGCCTCGAAGGCGTCCTCTTCCCGGTCGAAGCAGCGTGCCGGACCGGTAAACCTCAGGTTGGACATTCCCGCGACTTTCACGATCGCACCTTCTGGCGCCAAATTGCCCTTCAGACCCACCACACCGCCGGTGACGGTGATCGGCTTGTCTGCCGGGTGCACCACATCCTGGTGCGGATTCCACTTCACGCTCTTGAGGTTTTCGGCGATCGTTCGACCGGTGACGGTAATGCAGTCACCGTGGAGAAATCCGTTGTCGAGCAGCGTCTTCATCAGAAGCGGGATGCCACCTACTTCAAACATGTCTTTGGCGACATAACGGCCGCCCGGCTTCAAATCCGCGACATAAGGTGTCTTTTTGAAGATTTCGGCGACGTCAAACAGATCGAACTTGATGCCGCACTCGTGCGCGATCGCCGGCAGGTGCAGCGCAGCATTGGTCGAGCCGCCGGAGGCCGCGACCACGGCAGCGGCATTCTCCAGCGCCTTGCGGGTGACGATGTCGCGCGGCCGGATGTTTTGGGCGATAAGCTCCATCACCTTCTCGCCCGCGGTCATGCAGAAGGCGTCGCGGATTTCATACGGTGCCGGAGCACCGGCCGAGTAAGGCAGCGCCAGGCCGATGGCTTCCGAGACGGTCGCCATGGTGTTGGCGGTGAACTGCGCGCCGCACGCACCCGCCGAGGGGCACGCCACGCGCTCGATCTCGTCGAGATCCTCGTCCGACATGGCGCCGACCGAGTGCTTGCCGACGGCCTCGAACATGTCCTGCACGGTGACCTGCTGCCCGCGGAAATTGCCGGGCAGGATCGAGCCGCCATAGATGAAGATCGAGGGCACGTTGAGGCGCACCATCGCCATCATCATGCCCGGCAGCGACTTGTCGCAGCCGGCAAGGCCGACGAGGGCGTCATAGGCATGGCCGCGGACGGTCAGCTCGACGGAATCGGCGATGCATTCGCGCGACGGCAGCGAGGAGCGCATGCCGTCATGGCCCATGGCGATGCCGTCGGTCACGGTGATGGTGCAGAATTCGCGGGGTGTGCCGCCGGCATGCGCGACGCCCTTCTTCACCGCCTGCGCCTGGCGCATCAAAGCGATGTTGCAGGGCGCGGCCTCGTTCCAGCAGGAGGCGACGCCGACGAAGGGCTGGTGGATCTGCTCCGTCGTCAGACCCATGGCGTAGAAGTAGGACCGATGGGGCGCGCGCGCAGGACCTTCCGTCACGTGACGGCTCGGCAGCCTCTGCTTGATGTTGGTCTTTGCGTTCATCGCAAACCAGTTTCCCCGGCCAACCCTTTCAGACCCGAAAAATCAGACCCAAGATTTGAATCGACCTTGGGATTTCCCGTTCGCCTCGAGGACCGCCGCAGCCCCTAAAACATTCGAGCAATTTTATTCATGTTCGGGTGTGGCTAAAAAGCGGCGGTGATGCGAACGGCTGACGATGAGGGCTTAATCCGGAAGGAGTGTTGCGTGGATGGCACATTCGTTACCGGGAAGACACGGATCGGCCTACTGGGATACCCCCGCGAAGATGACAATCCACAACCTGAGATTTCCAGGCGGGTACGACGCGCCCGATCACGCACCACACCTTGGAGTGAGTCGCTGTCGACATCACCAAGCCCCGCCATCCCCGGCAGTGGACACGCACTCTCCACATGGTCGTGGCGAGCGCAGCGAAGCAGTCCAGAGTCTTTCCGCTGACGGATTCTGGATTGCCTCGCTGCGCTCGCAATGACGGAGCGAGATGCATCGGCGTCATCCTCCAACTCGCATCGTAAATCGCAGACACGCCTTCGCATCCTCGCGGCGGATTTCGCCCGAGCTTTGCTTGATCGCTCCACCCTCTCAATCGAGAGGGCGCAGGGAAGGCCGGGTGCCCGACGGCACCCGCGGTCTGCTGCGCGAAAGCACACGCAGAGAAACCGCACAGCAGCATACAGGTGTAGCCAATCACTCGGCCTTCCCTGCGCAGTGGTTGGACGGCTTATGCCGTGCTCTCCCGGGAGCCGAGTTCGTTCTGGCCTCCCTCACTCTCGCGAAAGTCGCCGACATCGCGCCGGTTGACGCGACTGCCGCATCCGCAAGAGCTTGACCGTAGCAACGACGGCCAGGACCACACGGTTTTGCCGTACGCACGGCCCGCCATTTCGCCGCAGTTTTCCCAGCCCTGTCGACGGAGCCGGAAACTTACAGGCGAGACGAACCTGACAGCGTCGCTCATCCAGCACGAAGTCCTGGGCTCACGGAGAGCAATCCGCCCTGCCCTTAACTCTCGCGCCCGACGCTGCCGCGTCCACCGCAAGCCCGGCTCGCGAAACGTGACGACACAAGATCGCCCCTCAAGGATGAGCCGGGATGGGCGAGACGTACGCCATTTCCGAATTTCGGCAAAGTGGAATATTTTTGCGCAAGCGGATTGACCGACCGCGGGGGTGTTTTGCCCGTCGGGCAACGCAAGATCTCGTAGCCCGGATTTCACTGCGCTCCCATCCGGGGCTTTCAGAGGGCCGCTCAGGCCGACATCGCGCCCTTGCGCCCGAACGGATCGACCAGGCGGACGATCTCGCAGGCGGCGACGAGGCCGGCGAGCCAGACGGCGCCGGTCAGTCCAATCCGCGCCACGATGGCCGCGGTGAAGGCGCCCTCTCCGCCGAGGACCGGCGTCGCAGCGAGCAGCACGAGCTCATAGGCCGCGTAGGCGAGGACGAATGTGATCGCCAGCATCAGGGGCGTGCGGCCATGCGCCAGCGCACGGAGCGCGGCGGACGAGGCCGCGGTCGCGACGAGTGCAGCAGCGCCAATGACAAAGCCCCAGGCGATCGTGCTGCCGGCAACGGGATAGTGCAGCACGCCGAAGCCGATGCTCTGGTTCACGAGCCACGCGCCGCTGACGACGAGCAGTGCCGGCCGCAGCGGCAACATCGCGGCCGCGACGACCGCGAAGGCCGCAAAGGGCGTTGCGCAGGCGAGCGCAAGACTTGCGAGCGCGCATGACACCGCCAGCAGCGCAAAGCAGAACATCGATGCAAGGCGCGGCGCGACCGGATGGAGCCGGAAACGGTCGGCGTGAGGCGGCAGGGTGCTGAGAGCCATGGGTAATCTCCTTCTTTTCGAATTCTAGTCCATTCGGGAGCCTATGACAGCCCCCCGTCGCGATCAGAGCCTTGATCAGAAATTGGCGCCGGCCTTGAGCAGATAGGTGCGGCCGGGCAGCGGATAGGCACTGAAGCGGCCGTCCGTAAAGGTGCTTGCGATCGCATAGTCGTAGTAGAGCGCGTTCAGCACGTTGTTGACGCTCAAAAACCAGAAGTAGCGCTCGTACTGACCGCTGAGCTTGAGGTCGATCGTGCCATTGGCTGGGATCGGCCGCTGTGTTCCCGCCTGGTCATTGTCCATGCGCCGCTCGCTCCAGAAGCGCGCGGTGGCGTCGAGCACCACATAGTTCTGCCAGATGTTCCAAGTGACGCCTGCACTCGCGGTGTAGCGCGACACCAGCGGCACGTCGTTGCCGGCCCAGACGCCCTCGCGAAACACGGCCCTTGTATAGGCCATGCCGGAGCGCAGGAGCAGAGAGTCGTTGACGCGATAGGACAGACTGGTCTCCGAGCCGTAACGGCGGGTCGGATCGAGATTGGTGTTGTAGAACAGGACCGGATTGAAATGGATCTCATTGGCGAGGTCCATCAGATAGAGACTGCTCTGCAATTGCAGCCCGCCTCCCTTGATGCGCAGCCCGCCCTCGACATCCTGCGAGGTCTGGGTCTTGAGCTGGAAGGTTTGCGGGATCGGCGCGAAGGTAAAGGGATCGAAGGACGGCCCCGACGACACACGCTCATCGACATCCGGCGTGCGGAATGCGCGCGCAGCGCGGCCGAACAGCGAGACCATGTCATTGAGGCGATGCTCGGCACCGAGATGCAGAGCGTACTGGGTCTCGTCGCTCCTGAGCGGGAGCGCGCCGATGTCGGTGTTGAACGGAGCTGCGGCGTCAAAATGATCGCGCGCCGAGAGACTGACGTTCTGCACCCGCGCGCCGTAGGAGAGGTCCGTCGCCGGCGCTACACCCAATGTGTGCTGAAAATAGCCCGCAACCGTCTGCTGCCTGAGATCGTAATTGTGCCAGGGCGCGAGCCCCTGGCCGGCGCCACGGTTCTGCTGAAAGCTCGCATCGTAATAATCGAGGCCGGTCAGCAGTTGCGACGGCATCCCGAGCAGCGAGCCCTTCACGCTGAGCCGCGGCGTGATCGACCATGTCGTCAGATCGGCATCGACATAGGTGGACGTGAACAACGCGGGAATCGGCGCCGGGCCGGAGAAGAACGCGCCCTGCTGCTTCTTGTCGCGCACACCGCCGTCCACGATGAGATCGATGCCGTTGGCCAGGGTCTTCGTGAAGCCGGCCATCGCGCCAAAGCCCTGCTGGTTGGCGTAGTTGAAGGGTGTGCTGGTGCCCCGTCGGTTGGTCGCGAGCTCGTCGACGCCGATGGACGGATCGACGGTGCGGCCGCCCGGCAATCGCAGCTCCTGATTGTCGCCGGTAACGGTGACGAAAGCAGTCAGGTCTGATGTCGTGTAGTTCAGGTTGCCGACGCCATTCTCCTGGACAAGGCGATTGTTGTCGCGGTAGCCGTCTGTCTTGACGGCATTGCCGTAGAACGAGGTCGACCACGGACCGGAATTGAGCGACGTCGAGACATTGCCAAGCCTGGTGTCGAACGAGCCGAAGCCGGCCTCGATGCGCGCGGCAACGGGCGGCCCGCCGACGCCGTTCCTAGTGACGATGTTGATCACGCCGCCGACCGCATTGTCCCCATAGAGCACCGCGCCGGCATTGCCGCGCGTGATCTCGATACGCTCAATGGAATTGAGCGGGACAGTGGAGAGGTCCACCTGCGCGATGTCGATGTCGTTCAGCCGCCGCCCGTTGATCAGCACCAGCGAATTGGCAGTGGCAAACGCGCCGAAGCCGCGCAGGTCGACGCTCGTCTTCGCGCCGATCTGGCCGCCATAGAGCGTCGTGATCTGGGCACCCGGGACTTGCGTCGCGATGATCTCGGCAAGCGTCTGCGAGGGCGCATGTGCGATATCCGCGGCCGTGATGACGGTCGTGGCGGCTCCGACGATGCCTCCGTTGCTGGCGACCGCCTCGCCGCCGGAGCCGGACGAGCCGGCGCCATTGCCTGCCGGCGCGCCACTCGGGGCTCGCCGCCTCGTCGTGTCGCCGTCGCCGATCGCCCTGGCGCGTGTGCGGTTCTGATCGTCGGACCTGGTCACTTCGACCGGCGGCAGCTGCTCGGCGGCGGCCTGCTGCGCGAAAGCTGCGGGGAGATCGATCGCATGGAGGAAAACGGCAGCAACGATACCGGCGCGAAGGCGCCTGGCGGCAGAGACAATACGGGACACAGTTGTAACCTCGGCATGACGTCAGTGGCACGTCACAGCGAACGAGGCTTTACGGCGGAGCAATCGATTGCTCCGGTGAAGCTAATGCCTGTACTCCCCGACCGACATCTTCGCGTGTGACCACGGCTGACGGCAGGTCTCCTGGCTCGCGGGTCGTTACCTTACGTCGCCTTCCCAGGACCGAGATTCCCAGTGGCAAATGACGAAAGATTCACCGCTTACAGTTGCGGGGGCAGCCGTGGCGTTGGGACAATCCCGGCGTTGGGACAATCTCGCACCACGTTCCCTTTTGATCTCCGTGCGGAGAACCGTCACCGATCAATCTACGAGGCGGCCGTACGGAGAGTCAATCGACCGGTTGAACGATGGGCTGCAAACGCGAGGCAAACACAATCAGTCAGGCTTCCGCACCGCGCGCGTCGTGACCACCGCCCGCTCACCGGCATCGACAAGCTGGCCGATGCCGGTTCGGCCCGCGAGCGCGCAGCGGACGATGTTCTCGGCGACCGACCTGCGGAACCCATGATCCTCGCCCCTGGGCCGATTGCGGCAAATCCGATCCAGCGCCAGCTTCATGTTGATCCGTGTACGGGTGTCGAAATGCGCGCTG
The DNA here is from genome assembly GCF_042257955.1 of Bradyrhizobium sp. B025. Classification (NCBI taxonomy): domain Bacteria; kingdom Pseudomonadati; phylum Pseudomonadota; class Alphaproteobacteria; order Hyphomicrobiales; family Nitrobacteraceae; genus Bradyrhizobium; species Bradyrhizobium sp. B025. The sequence continues at coordinate 4,560,674 of NZ_CP170150.1, forward strand.
AACATTCGCCCGGCCTCGATACGTGATGTTGGGGCGGAAACGTCCGACGATCGCCCGGGTTCCGAAACGGGATCGCGCAATAGAGCGGCCGCCTACGCCCGCCCTCTCTGGCGCTGTGCCTGAGCCCAGGCCACCGTGACGTCGCGCGGCGGGATGTCGATGCGCCGGATCGGCGTCAATTCGCCCGAGGCGGAGATGATCGCGGTCTCCTCGCGGCGACAGCGCGGACACACGAAGCGGACCTCGCTCGGGGACGTGGACCAGCTCGAGCGTTTGACGTTGGCCGCCATCGGCCACGCGTCGCACTGCGAGCACGACACCAGAAACCGGCCGGGATCGAGCATACCCATTCCATCCGACTCCGCGTCCTGCCTGCTCCTACCAATGATTATGTCAGGTGAATCGTTCCGGTGCCCCGACACCGTCAATCCCTCAATGCCCAAGAGGGCCGGCGATCCCGGCCCTCAAGCTTCTGCAAACCGCTGGCCGCTCAGTGCGCGCCCTTGAGCGTGCAGGACGTGGTGCAGGTGACCGTGTTGCCATGGTCGCATGCCTTGCAGGCGGCCACACACTGGTTCATGTCGCGGGGGTTGTAGGAGCTGTAGTTCCGCACCGGGCAGGCTGCGGTCGAGCCGGTGATGTCCTGCTCCTGGTTGCAGGCCGCCGCCATGAGCGCGAGGATGAGGACCGCAAGCAGACGCATGGGATTGCCCCGAAAAAGCACCGGCAAAGCAACATCAGCGAGACACGCTGCATTGCAGCGAGTCCCGGCATTCCCACTGCGAGCCATCGCGAATCGCGACGCTCGCTCCCGTCAAAGGATGCGTGCCAAATGTTAAGAACGGATTGCAGCCGCCTTCAGGCCGCAGCGCTGGTCGCGACCGCAGCCCGCGTCTCGCGCGCAAGCTGATAATAGTGCTCGGCGAGCTTGAGATAGAATTCGCGCTTGGTGCTGTCGGTGGCGAGCTTGGCGATCAGCTCGCATTCGGCCGTGAGTGTCTCGAACCGTTCCAGCCTGTCCTCAAGTTCTGTCATCGGCGTGTCCCCATCAAACGCCTCAAGGACGATCAACCTAAGCCTGGGAAATAGGTCACGGCGAACATCGTTATCGAGTAGAAACAATTTTTCCCGCGCGGCGGCTTACTTCTGCTCCAGCCGCCAGGCACCGTCCCACCTCTCGTCCGGCGGATTGACCTCGAACTGCGCGATGCGGGCGAGCAGCGCGCGCGAGGGACCGTCGCCGGGGACGGCTTCGAGCGCCGCGTTGAAGGCGGCGCGGGCCTCGTCGAAGCGGCGGGCGCGATAGGCGGCAAGACCTTCGGCATAGTGCGTGCGCAAGCCGTCCTGCGCGGCGGTGAGCACGCCGGCCCTCGCCATCACCTCGAAGATCGCCTGCGGCGCGCTCTGGCCGGCGACCGCGAGACGATCGATCTCGCGCAATTCGAGGCGCTCACCGACCGCATCCGCCGTCGTCTGCGAGATCAGGATGCGGGTGCCGTAGACCTTGTTGACGGCCTCGAGCCGCGAAGCGAGGTTCACGGCATCGCCCATCACGGTGAAGCTCATCATCAGCTCGGAGCCGATGCTGCCGGTGAGGACCTCGCCGGTGGCGATGCCGATGCGCAGGTCGCAGGGCACGGGCATGGCGCGGATGCCGAGCAGATCGGGCAATTGCTTCTGCAGCGCGGGCACCTGGTCGGTCATGTCGATGGCGGCACAGCCGGCAAGAAGTGCCGGCTCATCCTCCTCGATGAAGGGCGGGCCCCAATAGGCCATGATGGCATCGCCGATATATTTGTCGATGACGCCGCGATTGCTCCTGATCGGGGCCGACATCACCGTAAAATAGTGGTTCATCACCTTGACGAGGCCGCGCGGGGTCATGCCCTCGCTCATCGAGGTGAAGCCGCTCATGTCGCAGAACATGATGGTCATCACCCGGCGCTGGCCGTCGATGGCGACCTCGGGCCGTTCGATCAGGCCCTGCACCACCTTGGGATCGATGTAGCGGCCAAACGTCTCGCGGATGCGCTCGTTGTGGCGCAACTGCTCGATCATGCGGTTGAAGGCGGCCGCGAGCTCGCCGATCTCGTCCTGGGTCGAGACGGCGATGGTCTTGTCGAACCGCCCCGCCTCGACCTCGCGGGTGCCGGCCAGCAACAGCCGCACCGGCCGCGTGATGCCGCCGGACACCAGCAGCGCGAAGGCAAATCCGACGATCGCGGCGAGCAGGGTCACGATGCCCGACACGATGATGGCCTGGCGCTGGTGGCTCATCACCTGCGATGTCGAAGCGAAGACCTGTGTCAGCATGTCGGCACGGATCGCATCGAACTTCCGATTGAACTGGTCGCGGATGGCGTCGATATGTTCCAGCGTGCCGCGGGCTTCTGCCATCTGCTTGGCGTCGACCTGCTTGAGCAGCTTTGCGTGGTCCTCGTTCAGGTCGCGGCGCAGCTCGGTGACGGCCGTCTCGATGCGGATCTCGATCCGCGCCAGCGCGGCATTGTCGGACGGCGTCCTCGGGTCGTCGATGATCGCGTTGATGAGCTTGCGTGCGCCCTCGGCCTCCTCCTCGATCTTGCGGTCCGCTTCCTCGAACTCGCGCAGGCGCGCCGCATAGGCCTCCTCGTCCGAGGACGCCTGCATCTTCATCATGACCATGCGCCGCAGCGCCACCGACCGCTCCAGCGAGCGGATATTGGCGCGCGCGAGATCGCCATAGGCCGGGATGTAGCGGTTGGTCAGCTCGTCCAGGAGGACGCCGACCTGGCTCGACATCACCATCGACAGGATCGAGGTGACCAGCATCAGGACGATCAATCCGAGGGCGATGCCGACGATCTTGCGTCGGATCGACTGGTTGAAAATCGGCATAGGTGCGGGGCAAAGGCTGAAAGGACGGGTCAGGGAACTCAATACACCGGATTTCAGCCCGGGAATACGCGCAATCTGGCCCTTCACGGCGCCCTGGACCGTGCGCAACCGTCGCCGGAGCCTTATTCGTTAACAAAGGTTAAGGGGCCTATTCTATTCCCCGTTGCAAGAGTTCCCGCCTTCCATCCGTATTTTGCCGCATTGTTGCGACAGCGTGACAAATGCGAAACGATGCCGTGGCATCGTTTTCGGCGTCACTTTGATTCTCGAGCCGCATGTCGTCGCGGACTTTGGTTTGTACTGGTTTCGCAGGGGGGACCACGGAATGAACCAGTGCCTACGCTCGCTCGCGTGTGTCGTTGCCGTGGCCGCCTTGGCTCTCCTTCCGACGGAGCTGGCGGCGAAAAGCAGTCACAAACCGTCCGCGTCGAAGAAGACGCATGAGGCGAAAGCCGGCAAGCAGCGCCACGCCGCGGCGAAATCGCGCCATGGCAAGCACGCCGAGGCGAAGCGCAAGCCGAAGAAGCAGGACGACGAGCCGTCAGACAAGCCGGCAGCGCCGCCGCTGACCGGCGACCTCGCCGCGCTGAAGGACGCGATCGATCTCGCGCGCAAGGGCAAGACCGATGACGCGAGCGCGGCGCGCGACCGCATCGCGGATCCCGCCGGGCAGAAGCTCGCCGACTGGTTCATGCTGCGCCATTCCGAGAGTACCGCGAATTTCAAGCGCTATGCCGCCTTCCTCGCCGCCAATCCTGACTGGCCGAGCAGCGCGCTTTTGCGCCGGCGCGCCGAGGCGCGGCTGTGGCAGGAGAAGACCGACGCGGCCACCGTGCACAAATTCACCATGGACCGCCCGAGCAGCGCCCAGGGCAAGTTCGCGCTCGCCCGCGTGCTGCTCACTGAAGGCGACAGCGACAGGGCCGCGCGGCTCGTCCGCGAGGCCTGGCGCACGGACGAATTGTCGGAGCGCAGCGAGGAAGATTCCTACGAGGCGTTCCGCGATCTCCTCACCGCGGACGACCACCGCGCCCGCATGGACAAGCGGCTCGGCGCCAAGGACTATGCCGGCGCAAGGCGCGCGGCAAAACGGCTCGGCGAGGATGCGCTCGCGATCGTCAAGGCCTGCGCCGCCGTCACCGGCAAGGCCAACAAGGCCAAGGACTATCTCGATGACGTTTCGACCGAGGCGCGCCGCGATCTCGGCTATGTGCTGTGCCGCGCGCAATGGCATCTCCAGAAGGACCGCATCGACGATGCGGCCGAGGTGATTTTGGCCGCCGCACCCGACGCCATGGCGGCGCAGGACACCGACGCCTGGTGGCGCGAGCGCCGTTTGCTCGCGCGAAAACTGCTCGACCAGGGCAAGTTCAAGACCGCTTACGACGTGGTGCGCGCTGCGGCCGTGCCGGCGATGGAGGTCTACCGCGTCGACTACCACTTCATGTGCGGCTGGATCGCGCTGCGCTATCTCGACGATCCCAGGACGGCGATGATGCACTTCGCCGCGATCGACGAAGGCTCGGCCAATCCACTCGCGCTGTCGCGCGCCCATTACTGGCGCGGCCGTGCCGCGGAAGCGATGGGGGCGCCGGCCGATGCGCGCCAGAGCTATCAAGCGGCGGCGCGCTACCCGACCGCCTATTACGGTCAGCTCGCCCGCGCCAAGCTCGGCCTCGACCGCATCGAGCTGCGCCCGCCCTCGCCCGTGCTGGCCGCAGCCGACCCGCAAGCCCTGGACGAGCGCGTGCGCGCGGCCGACATGCTCTATGGCATCGGCGAGCGCGACACGGTGTTCTACTACGCCGAGGATCTTGCCAAGGAGAGCACCGACGTCGCCGCGCTCGAAGGCCTCGGCGAGCTGGCCGGACAGCGCAACGATGCCCGCGTGATGCTGGAGGTGGGCAAGTCGGCGCTGGCGCGCGGGCTCGCGCTCGACCACTACGCCTTCCCGACCATCGGCATCCCCGAGCACAAGCAGGTCGCACCCGCGATCGAGACCAGCGTGATCTATTCGGTGGCGCGCACCGAAAGCTCGTTCGACCAGCGCGACAGGTCGGCTGCCAACGCGGTCGGGCTGATGCAGGTGACGCCGGAAGCGGGCCGCGACACCGCAAAGCGCTTCGGCCTGACCTATGACTGGGACAGGATGGTCTCCGATCCCGTCTACAACACGCAGATGGGGGCGGCCGAGCTCAGCGCGCTGCTGTCGGAATATCGCGGCAACCAGATCATGACGTTCGCCGGCTACAATGCCGGCCGCGGCCGCGTGCGCGAATGGGTGCAGGCGCGCGGCGACCCCAGGGATCCCAAGGTCGATCCGGTCGACTGGGTCGAGCGCATCCCGCTGTCGGAGACGCGCAATTACGTCCAGCGTGTGATCGAGAACGTGCTGGTCTACCGCGCGCGGTTCGAGAGCAGCGGCATGGTCGCCGCGAAATCCGAGCAGCGCGTCACGACGCAGGAAGTGAGCGCGGCACCAACGGTATCGGCCGCAGCCCCCTCGCCCTAGCCTCGCGACCGCCGGGGCTGGACGCGGCGCGGGGCTTGACGCGGTGACTGCGGCCGACGACTCTGCGCGGCCTGCGTCGTTCAGCTAGCCGTCACCTCCTTCCGTGGTCAGAAGGTCGTGGGCGCGCAGATATGCCTCGGTCAGCGAGCGCGAGAGCGCGCCCATCTGCATCATCCAGCTCCAGCTCGAGATCGCCGCCAGCACCGCGATCACCTCGAGCGAGCTGCGGTAGGGCCACAGCAGTTCCATGGCGGTCTGCTGATCTCGACGGTAGCAATCCTGGTCGCAATAACGCTCTTGCTTGGACACGTGCCGGACGTAGCTCGAACCCAGCGGCCGGGCGCACGCGCTGCAGACGGCGCCGTGGCAGGGACGCTCCTGATTGACGAGCATGAATCGCAATGCCGTGTCCTCTCCTGCCGGCAGGCGTACCCGCCGATTCGTCTCGTTCGCCTGTCTGCTCAAGACGCCGCGCGCGTACGTTCCTCGATCAACGGTGCCCTTTCATGCTGAAGCGCGTAGCATTCGTAGCCGCAGTAGGGCAGCAGCGTCCTGACATCGCGCAAGTAGCTGCCGCTGATCTCCTCGCAGCACCAAAGGCAGAACGTCTTGCGGAAAGGGGTTCGGCCGTTCACCAGTATGAACCTCACGTGGCACCTCCGAGCGCGAAGCAGTAGACCGTGTCGACCAGAGAGGCGGACGGCGGCGGGGCGCAAAGATGGTTGCGGCCGTCGGGATTATCCCTGTTTCGTTCCACCTTCTGGGACGGAATGAGGATGTACTTCCCGTCTTCCCGGCGCCGTGCGTAGATCCTGCCTTCGACGTACCGTACCTCTGTCGGATAGCAATCCGCGCTGTTGCAGCAACTCAGCACCGGATTGTCGGGCATGTGCCAGTTCGAATAGAACTTCTCGTGCAGGAGCTGATCCTGGGGCGGATGATGACGATGCGCACCATCCTGTCCAAACTCCTCGGCCTCCACGCCGGTCATCGACGGAAGCGACAGCGCGATCGTCAAGAGGAGCTTGCAAGCACGGTTCAGCACACAGCCTCCCGTTCAGAATTGCGGAATTCACGCCGCCTGAAATCGAAACAACCATCGGCGGTCGCGCTCGCGGCGCGCCCTGAAGCGATCGAGACACTTTCTGGAGCACAGCGGCGTTCGCCAGGAATAATATCGGATCAGGCCAAACTTGCCGTTGCAGACAGCGCAGCCCTTTACATCATGACCACGCTCGGAGTGTTCAGGCCTATCGCACATCATGCTCTCCTCCTGTCTCTCATGATCGTGGCTGCGCTCGCACGCTGGTGCACGGCCATCCACGCTCGTTTTTTGAAAATGCGGCCTCTCAATCACGACCCGCCAATCATGCGGCAACTCGGGGCAACGGACACAGAGCTTGGCTCTATGAGCAGCACATCGCGCAATTCGCTGGCTTGTGCCTTGCACATCGCGTCCCCTCGATTGGTCGTGAGACTAGTCCGCACGCAACGGACCGCTCAATTGTACGGAGGTAAATGTGCGCTATGATTAGGAATGCGCGAGCTATACGTAGGTTTGTCCCGTAGTTTTCCGGCCCTTCCCCTTCAATTAGACGAGGCAAAGCCAGCTGGCTGCACGGCAACCGCGAGTTTCGGTGGGCGGATTCCACTTTAGTCGGAAGGAATTGCTCCCCTTGTTGCAAAGTGCTCTACTTGCTTTGGCCTCAGCGAGCCGGGACGCCTGCGATGATGCCTGGCCAGATCGCGAAATTTGGGAATTCGGCAGCACAATTCCTGCTCGGCGGCCTTGCCGCGCTTCGATCGTTCGGCAACGGCGAGAAGGACGCGTCCGCGGTCGCAGATGACTCGCAGCAAGACACCGCCGATCTACGCGACGCCGTGAAGCAGTGGCGTGAGGTATTCGAGCACAATCCGGTCATGTATTTCATGGTCGATCCGGCCGGAACAGTGCTCAACGTCAATACGTTCGGCGCCGCACAACTGGGCTACACGCCGGCCGAGCTGATTGGCCAGTCCGTGCTCAACGTCTTCTTCGAGGAGGACCACGACGCCGTCCGTCGATGCGTAGCGTTGTGCCTGGAAACCCTGGACCAGTCGCATACCTGGGAGATTCGCAAGTTCCGGAAGGACGGCTCAGTCCTTTGGGTCCGTGAGAACGCCAAGGCGATGCTGCGCGGCGACGGAACGCCGATCGTGCTGGTCGCCTGCGAAAATATCACCCAGCGCAAGGAAGCGGAGGATGCGCTGCGGCAGAGCGAAGCCTACCTCGCAGAGGCGCAGGAACTGAGCCGCACCGGCAGCTTCGGCCTGGACGTCGCGACAGGCGCGATCGTCTGGTCAAGGCAAACCTTTCGCATCTTCCAGTGCGACCCGGCGGTGAAGCCGACCTTGGATTTCGTCTTCCAGCGCATCCATCCGGAAGATCGCGATGCGGTCAGCAGGACGCTCGATCGGGCCGCCCGACGAGCAGAGGATTTCGACCATGAGTATCGCCTGCTGATGCCGGATGGATCAATCAAATATCTCCATTCCGTGGCGCGCGCGCTGAGACACGGATCCGGGTGCATCGAGCTTGTCGGGGGCGTCACTGATGTCACGGTTGCAAAGGAGGCCGAACAGCGGCTGCGTCGCAGCGAGGCCTATCTGGCCGAGGCCCAGCGGCTCAGCCATACAAGCAGCTGGGCCTGGGATGTGCGCCGTCAGGAGTTTGCATACCGTTCGGCTGAACTCTACCGCCTGTTCGGATTTGAGCCGAACCAGATCGATGTACCGGCACGGGCTTTCCAGGAACGCATCCTCCCCGAGGATTTCCAGCGGATCATCGAGGTGGAACGTCAGGCCCTCCGGCGAAGGAAGCCCTTCGAAATTGACTTTCGCATTGCGCGCCCGGACGGCTCGATACGACGAGTTCATACCGAGGGACATCCCGTCGTCGGCAGCGACGGCGAAGTGACGGAAATTATCGGTACCCACGTGGACGTCACCGAGCAGGTCGCCGCAAAAGAAGCACTTCAAAGGGCATTTGACGAGCTCAAGGCATCCGAGCAGCGATTCCGCGACTATGCTGAAACCGCATCGGACTGGTTTTGGGAGACCGGGCCGGATCACCGTATCACGAAGATATCGGAACACTCCGATCCGGCCAGTGCTGCGCCGACGGCCTTGATCGGCCTGACGCGGTGGGACATTCCGCCCGATGCCGAGCTCGAGCCCGGAAAGTGGGAGCAGCATCGCGCGACGCTCGACGCCCACCTCCCGTTCCGCGATCTGGTTTACCGCGGCAGGGATCGCAACGGCTCTCCAATTTACGTGCGCACCAGCGGCAAGCCCTTACATGACGCGGACGGTCATTTTCTCGGCTATCGAGGCGTCAGCAGCGATGTAACGGCGGCGATCCGCGCGGAGCAGGCTGAAGATGCGCTGCGCAAGGCACAAGCCGAGCTCGCCCATGTCACGCGCGTCACGACGCTTGGCGAACTTACCGCCTCGATTGCCCACGAAATCACCCAGCCTCTTGCCGCCGTGATCTCCAATGCGGACGCCTGCATCGCTTGGCTCGATCGCGAACCCGCCGACTTGAAGGCCGCGCGCCGTTCCGCAGAATGGATTGTCGAGGACGCCAATCGGGCCAGCGAGGTGATCCGCCGGATCAGGGCGCTCGCGAAGAAAACCGAGATCGAAGTGGTTTCACTCGACATCAACCAAGTCGTCCGGGAGGCGGTGGCGCTCGTTCGGCGCGAGCTCGCGACCCATGGGGTGTCGGTGCGGATGGAGTTGGCGTCCGACCTGCCGAGGATTTGCGGCGACCGGATCCAGCTCCAGCAGGTGCTGATCAACCTGGTGATGAACGGCATCGAAGCCATGCAAGCCAATGTCGACCACCCGCGCGAACTGGCGATCCGCTCGAGCCTGACGGACGACGACGACGATGACGACCGCCTGCTCCTCACCGTGACGGATCGCGGTGTCGGCCTCGGCAAAGACGTAAAGGAGCGCATCTTCACCCCCTTCTTCACGACGAAGTCGGGCGGTCTGGGGATGGGACTCTCGATCTGCCGATCGATCATCGAGGCTCACGCGGGCCGGCTTTCGGCCCTTCAAAATGAGGGGAGCGGTGCAACATTCCAGATCGCCCTGCCCTTGCCGCACAAGGACACGTCGTGACCGACAATGCCAAGCAGGCCCAGGCGAGCGCAGGTGACCCGATCGTCCGGATCGTCGATGATGATCCGTCGATGCGCCGCGCGCTGACCAATCTCTTTCAATCGGTCGGCCTTAAGGTCGAGGCCTTCAGTTCGGCGGCGGAGATCATGGAAGCCCAACCGCCTGCGGTCCCCAGTTGCCTCGTGCTCGACATCCGTCTGCCAGGATCGAGCGGCCTCGACCTCCAGGCGGACCTCGCCAAGGCCAATATTCACACGCCCATTATCTTCATCACCGGTCATGGCGATATTCCCATGACCGTGAGAGCCATGAAGAGCGGTGCCGTCGATTTTCTGACCAAGCCGGTGCGCGACCAGGACATGCTGGATGCGGTGCAGGCAGCGATCGAACGGGATCGCAGGCGGCGCGATGCCGAGAAGTCGATCTCGGGCGTGCGATCCCGTTTCGAGGGGCTGACAGCGCGCGAGCGCGACGTGCTCGCCCTGGTTGCATCCGGCCTGATGAACAAACAGGTCGCCGCCGAACTTGGATTGGCCGAGATCACCGTGAAGATCTATCGCGGGCAGATCATGCGGAAAATGGGGGCGAAGTCATTGGCCGATCTCGTCAGAATGACCGACGCGCTTGGAATCCCGCGCAACAGGGGTCACCTGCAAACCTAAGTATGCTTTCCAATCCCGCTCCGGGGGCCCACTTTCCGTAAGCGGCTGAACCGTGCCCGGCGGCTCCCCGTTCAGGAGCGATCATATTGTCAGTGCCCTCGATCATTTCCGTCATTGATGATGATCCCTCCGTTCGCCTTGCGACGAACAACCTCCTGACGTCGCGCGGATACACGGTCTACACCTTTGGTTCCGCTCACGAATTTCTTCAATCCGCCGAACTGGACACGACCTCCTGCGTAATCGCCGACGTGCAGATGTTGGCCATGAGCGGTGTCGAGCTGTTGACGCATATGCGCAGCCTCGGGCGCATTACGCCCTTCATCTTCATGACGGCTTTTCCCGACGAGGCCGTGCGCGACCGCGCGCTGAAGGCCGGCGCGACCTGCTTTCTCGCGAAGCCGTTTTCCACGCCGAAGCTGCTTCAATGTCTGGAGGCGGCCCTGACGGGGGCGGATGAAGCCAAGTTGTAACGCGGCCGCGCCTGCCCCTCAGGCCGCGGCTACTCGTTGTCGTGGCGACATACGAAGCGGCAAGGTGCTCTAATCCACCTTGATATTCGCCGCCTTGATGATCGGCCACCATTTTGCGATCTCCGCCTTCTGGCGGGCGCCGAGGGCTTCAGGGGTGAGCTGATCCTGCGGCGTCATCTCCAGGCCCTGGCTTTCGAGCTGCTTCTTCACGGCGGGATCGTTCAGGGCCTCCACGGCGGCGGCGTTGAGCTTGGTCACGATCTCCTTCGGCGTGCCCTTCGGCACCCACATCCCCGACCACAGCGTCATGTGGAAGCCTTTCAGGCCCGCCTCCTCCGCGGTCGGGATGTCGGGCGCCGAGGACAGGCGCTTGTCGTCGGTGACGGCGTAGGCACGGATGGTGCCGGCGCGGACCTGGTTGATGGAGTTGGAGGTCTGGTCGACGATGACGTCGATCTGGCCCGCGATGAGATCGTTCAGCGCGGGCGCAGTGCCGCGATACGGCACGTATTGCAGCTTGATGCCGCTGACACTCTCGAAATAGACCCCGGCGATGTGGCTGCCGGAGCCCGCACCGGCCGTGCCGGCGGTTGCCGCCGACGGCCGCGACTTGAGCCAGTCCAAAAGCTCTTTCAGCGACGTCGCCGGGACCGCGTTCTTGCTGACGACGATCATGGGGTTACTCGGCAACAACACCACCGGTTCGAGATCGGCGACGAGATCGTAGTTGAGCTTGTAGACGGCGCCGTTGGCCACATGGGTGCCGAGATGGCCAAACGAGATGGTGTAGCCGTCTGCCGGCGAATGCACGGCGCGACCGACGCCGATCGAACCGCCGGCGCCGGTGACGTTCTCGATCACCAGGGGCTGGCCGAGCGTCGTCCGCATCCGTTCGGCGAGCACGCGCGCCATCGCATCCGACGGGCCGCCGGCCGCGAAGGGAACGATGATGGTGATAGGATGCGAGGGATAGTCGTCGGCGCGCGCAGCGCCGGTAAGAGCGAGAATACCGATCAGCCCGGCCCAGACGGCCTTCGTCATTGTGTTCTCCCCAGCAATGTCATTGTTGTTTTTCTTTACCTCGCCCCGCTTGCGGGGAGAGGTCGAATTGCGAAGCAATTGGGTCAGCGGGAGCCTCCGCGAGCCCATCTGCCACCGTGTTCGCGCGGAAGCAGGCCTCTCACCCCAACCCTCCCAGCGCGAGCAAAGCTCGTCGCGCCCCCGTAAGAACGGGGAGAGGGAGAGATTTCTAGAACTGCGAGAAATCGATCGGCTTGTGACGATCGAGCGTGCGGGTGACCGGCGGCAGCGGGTATTTCAGGCCGGTCGCGCAGTTGAACAACATCACGCGGTCGGTCTTGCTGACGCGGCCGTCGGCCAGGCTTTCCTTGTAAGCGGCGTAGGTCGCGGCGCCCTCGGGGCACAGCAAAAGCCCCTCCTCGCGCGCGACCTCGTTCAGCGCCGCCGAGATCTTGTCGTCGTCGACCGCGATGGCAAAGCCCTTGCTCTCGCGCACCGCGCGCAGGATCAGGAAATCGCCGATCGCCTGCGGCACGCGGATGCCGGACGCGATGGTGTGGGCGTCCTCCCAGCGCGTCGCATGCTCGGTGCCGGCATCGAAGGCGCGCACCATCGGCGCGCACCCGGAGGCTTGCACCGCGACCATGCGCGGGCGCTTCGAACCGATGAAGCCGATCTTCTCGAGCTCGTCAAAGGCCTTCCACATGCCGATCAGGCCAGTGCCGCCGCCAGTCGGATAGAAGATCACGTCGGGCACGTCCCAGCCGAGCTGCTCGGCGAGTTCGAGGCCCATCGTCTTCTTGCCTTCGATGCGGTACGGCTCCTTCAGCGTGGAGGTGTCGAACCAGCCGACCTTCGCCTTGCCCTCGCCGACGATCTTGCCGCAATCGTCGATATAGCCGTTGACGCGGTAGACGGTCGCACCCTGGAGCTCGATCTCGCTGACGTTCACTTCCGGCGTATCGGCCGGGCAGAAGATCGTGGTCTTGATGCCGCAGGAGGTCGCGTAAGCCGCGAGCGCCGCACCGGCATTGCCGTTGGTCGGCATCGCCATGTGCTTGATGCCGAGCGCCTTGCCCATCGACACCGCCATCACCAGACCGCGCGCCTTGAACGAGCCGGTCGGCAGGCGTCCCTCATCCTTCACGATGATCTCACCGCCGCCCAGCTTTTTTCCGAGCTTCGGCAGCCGGATCAGCGGCGTCGTCACCTCGCCGAGCGAGACGATGTCCTTGCATTTGCGCACCGGCAGCAGCTCGCGATAGCGCCACATGTCAGCGGGGCGTTCCTTGAGCGCATCCTTGGTCAGCGCCTTCTTCACGCCCGCGAGGTCGTAGCGCACCAGCAGCGGCTTGCCGGCTTTCGAGAGGTTGTGGACCTGGTCGGCCGCGTAGTGATCGCCTTCCATCGCGCATTCGAGATGGGTGACGAAGGTCGGGCGTTCGATGGTGAGGTTGTCGTTGTCGTGCATGGGTTGGCCCTCTTCTTGTTCTGTTCCGTTCATTACGTGATCCGTCACCTTGAGGCGCGAGCCATGCGGCGCATCGCGCCGTATGGTGAGCCTCGAAGGGCGACGAGACCGGCTGCATCTCGGCCGCTCATCCTTCGAGGCTCGGCCAACGGTGCTCCGCACCGCCGGCCTCACACCTCAGGATGACGGGACTGCTCAGAGCGCCCTCGACGCCGCAGTCCCCCTTCCCTCAAATATTCAACACTCGCCCATACGCATCCAGCACGGCTTCCTTCATCATCTCCGACAGGGTCGGATGCGGGAAAACCGTGTGCATCAGCTCTTCTTCGGTCGTCTCCAGATTCATGGCGACGACATAGCCCTGGATCAGCTCGGTGACCTCGGCGCCGACCATGTGGGCGCCGAGGAGCTGACCGGTCTTCTTGTCGAAGATCACCTTGACCAGGCCCTGGTCCTCGCCGAGCGCGATGGCCTTGCCGTTGCCGACGAAGGGGAAGCGGCCGACGCGGATCTCGCGGCCGTTCTCCTTGGCCTTGGCTTCGGTGAGGCCGACCGAGGCGACCTGCGGCTGGCAATAGGTGCAGCCCGGGATCAGGTTCTTGTCCATGGGATGCGGATGCAGGCCCTTGATCGCCTCGACGCAGATCACGCCTTCATGCTCGGCCTTGTGCGCCAGCATCGGGGGGCCCGCGACATCGCCGATGGCGTAGATGCCGGGGACGTTGGTCTTGCCGTAACCGTCGATCACGATGCAGCCGCGATCGGTTTTGACACCGAGCTTTTCGAGGCCGAGGCTCTCGATGTTGCCAACGACGCCGACCGCCGAGATCACGCGCTCGAACTCGGTGGTCACAGGCTTGCCCTTGCCGTCGTCGATGGTGGCGACGACGCTGTCGGCCTTCTTCTCGAGCTTCGTCACCTTGGTCGAGGACAGGATCTTGATGCCCTGCTTTTCGAAACGCTTGCGCGCAAGGCCGGCGATCTCGGCGTCCTCGACCGGCAGGATCTGCGGCAGCACCTCGACCACGGTGACGTCAGAGCCCATGGTGTGGAAGAACGAGGCGAATTCGATGCCGATCGCGCCGGAGCCGACGACCAGCAGCGACTTCGGCATCCGCTCCGGCACCATCGCCTCGAAATAGGTCCAGATCAGCTTCTTGTCGGGCTCGAGCCCCGGCAGCACGCGCGGCCGCGCGCCGGTCGCGACGATAATGTGCTTGGCCTGGTAGGTCCCCTCGCCCAGCGCGCCCTTCGGCGCTTCGACGTCGGACTTCTTCACGGTGACCTTGCCGGGCGCGTCGATCGAGGCAGCGCCCCAGATCACGCTGACCTTGTTCTTCTTCATCAGGAAGCCGACGCCGTCATTCAGACGCTTCGAGACGCCACGCGAGCGCTGCACCACAGCCTTCGGGTCGAACGAGACCTTCTCGGCCGACAGGCCGTAATCCTTGGCGTGCTGCATGTAGTGATAGATCTCGGCGGAGCGCAGCAGCGCCTTGGTCGGGATGCAGCCCCAGTTCAGGCAGATGCCGCCGAGGTAGGACTTTTCGACGATCGCGACCTTGAAGCCGAGCTGGGCGGCGCGGATCGCGGTGACATAGCCGCCGGGACCGGAGCCGATGATGATGATGTCGAAGGATGTATCGGCCATGGCGGCTCCCGTTCAACTCAAGCGGTCGTTGCGCCGCGGGCGCGGCGATTGAGGATGTAAATTCTGATTAGCCATTCCGCGAGGATGACCGCCGCCATGACGGCGATGATCACCAGCGCAATGGGTCTCCAGATGTCGCGCGACAGTCTCTCTCCGGCAAAGAAGGCAGATTCAATGATGTCGCGGCCGATCGGGCTGAGCGTCAACACCAGCGAGATCACCATTGAGATCCAGGGCCAGCGCGTCCGCATGCGCCATCTCAGACCATCATCATGACCGGATTTTCGATGAGCTGCTTGAACGCGCCGATCAGCTCGGCGCCGAGCGCGCCGTCGATGGCGCGGTGATCGCACGACAAGGTCACGCTCATCATGTGCGCGATCTCGATCTTGCCATTCCGCACCACGGGCCGTTCTTCGCTGGTGCCGACCGCGAGGATGGTGGCATGCGGCGGGTTGATCACGGCGGTGAAGTGGCTGATGCCGTACATGCCGAGGTTGGACACGGCGGTGGTGCCGCCCTGGTATTCCTCGGGCTTGAGCTTGCGCGAGCGGGCGCGCGCGGCAAAGTCCTTCATCTCGTTGGAGATGGTGGAGAGCGTCTTGGTCTCCGCTTTCCGGATGATCGGCGTGATCAGGCCACCGGGCATCGCCACGGCAACGCCGACGTCGGAATGGTGATGCTTGACCATGCCGCTTTCGGTCCAGCTCACATTGCAGTTCGGGATCTTCTGGAGCGCGACCGCCATCGCCTTGATGACGAAGTCGTTGACCGAGATCTTGTAGAGCGGCTTCTTCTCCTTGTCCTTGGGAGCCGCCGCATTGATCTCCTCGCGCGCGGCGAGCAGCTTGCCGATGTCGCAGTCGATGGTGAGGTAGAAATGCGGGACGTTCTGGATCGACGCAGTCAGGCGCTGCGCGATCGTGCGGCGCATGCCGTCGTGCGGGACGATGTCGTAGGAGCCGGGCTCGAACAGCGACAGGATCTGCTTGTCCGACATGGTCGGCGCGATCGAGGGCGCGGATGACGGCGCCGCGGCGGGCGCCTTGAGGCCCTTGCCGGACTTGGCCTGCTCGACGTCGCGGGCGACGACGCGGCCGTGCGGGCCAGTGCCTGTCACCATCGACACGTCGATGCCGGCGTCCTTGGCCAGACGTCGCGCCAGCGGCGATGAGAACACGCGGCCGCCATGGCCGTTGCTCTGAGCAGCCGGTGCGGCAGCCTGCGGCGCGGGTGCGGCGGCGGGCGGCGGTGCAGCCTTGGGCGCAGCAGGTGCTGTCGCGGGAGCTGGCGCAGCAGCGGGAGCATCCGTGGCTTTCGGCGGCGCGGCGGAGGCGCTGGGCTTGGCGGCACCAGCGGCCTTCACATCCTCGCCCTCACCGGCCAGCACGGCGATGACGTCGTTGACCGGGACGTCCTGCGTGCCTTCGGGCACCAGGATCTTGGCGATCGTGCCCTCGTCGATGGCCTCGACCTCCATGGTCGCCTTGTCGGTCTCGATCTCGGCGATGACATCGCCGGATTTGACCTTGTCGCCTTCCTTCTTCAGCCACTTGGCGAGGTTGCCCTTCTCCATCGTCGGCGAGAGAGCGGGCATCAGGATGTTGATGGGCATGCTGACCTCAAGAAGAACTTTGCAAAACGTCGTCTCCGACAGCGAAGACGAACAGACCAGGTTTAGTTGCCGATGTCGCCCTGCCAGAGGCGCTCATTGGCCGGGATAGAACGCCAATTCTTCATCATGGTGATGGAGCGGTCGTCGGCAAGGTCGATCCAGGGGATGCCGAACTTGTCGAGGATGTCCTTGGAGCCCGGAAAGGTGACGGATTCCCCGATCACCACCAGCTTCACCTTGAACAGAGCGAGCGCGCCGGCACACATCGAGCATGGCGACAGCGTGGTGTACATGACGGTGTCGTGGAATGTGATCGCGCCGGCCTCGCGCAGGCAGCTCATCTCGCCGTGCAGGATCACGTTGTTCTCCTGCACGCGGTTGTTGTGACCGCGGGCGATGATCTGGTTGTCGCGCGTCAGCACGGCGCCGATCGGCAGGCCGCCCTGCGCGATCGAGGCCTCCGCCTCGCGGATCGCCTCCAGCATGAAATCGAAGTGATAGGATTCGATCGCCACTGTCAGTGCCCCTTCCCGCGCGGCGTCGTGGTGCCGGTGTCCGTGGGGCGCTCGATCTCGGCCTGGAACATCTCGAGGATCCGGCTCAACGCGTCCTCCTCGGTATATTCGCTCTCGCGCGCATAGGCGCGCGCGGCGTGACGGGCAAGATCGACGAGCAAGAGGCCCCACATGTCGGGTTCCTCGAAGGCGCGCTGGAACGCCATCGACAGCCCGCCGTCCAGCACGAACACGCGCAGGATCTCGACCGCGTCCTCGCGGGTCATGACGTCGGGTGGCAGTGGCTGCTCCTTCGGGCCCGCCATGGTCTACCTGTAGCAGACGGCTTTGGCGGCCTCGACGACTTCCGCCGCCGACGGCAGCGCGAGCTTCTCCAGATTCGCGGCATAGGGCATCGGCACGTCCTTGCCGGAGACGCGCGCAACAGGCGCGTCCAGATAGTCGAAGGCGTTCTCCATGATCCGCGCGGCGATCTCGGCGCCGACGCCGCTCTGGGCCCAGCCCTCTTCCACCGTGACGGCGCGCCCCGTCTTCTTGACCGAGTTGACGATGGTCTCGGTGTCCATCGGGCGCAGCGTGCGCAGGTCGATCACCTCGGCCTCGATGCCGTCCTTGGCGAGCTCGTCGGCGGCCTTGAGCGCATAGGTCATGCCGTTCGACCAGGAGATGATTGTGACGTGGCTTCCGGAGCGCACGATGCGCGCCTTGCCGATCGGGATCACGAAGTCGTCGAGCTTCGGCACTTCGCCGGTGTGGCCGTAGAGCACCTCGTTCTCGAGGAAGATCACCGGATTGGGATCGCGGATCGCGGCCTTGAGCAGGCCCTTGTAATCCGCGGCCGAGAATGGCGCGACGACCTTGAGACCCGGGACGTTCGAATACCAGGATGAATAGTCCTGGCTGTGCTGAGCGGCGACGCGCGCGGCGGCGCCGTTCGGGCCGCGGAACACGATCGAGCACCCCATCTGGCCGCCGGACATATAGAGCGTCTTGGCGGCGGAGTTGATGATCTGGTCGATCGCCTGCATCGCGAAGTTGAAGGTCATGAACTCGACGACCGGCTTCAGCCCGGTCATCGCGGCGCCGACGCCGATGCCGGCAAAGCCGTGCTCGGTGATCGGTGTGTCGATCACGCGCTTGGCGCCGAATTCCTGGAGCAGGCCCTGGGTGACCTTGTAGGCGCCCTGATACTCGGCAACCTCTTCGCCCATCACGAAGACGTCGGCGTCGCGGCGCATCTCTTCGGCCATGGCATCGCGCAGCGCTTCGCGGATGGTCTGCGTCACCATCTCGGTGCCCGCGGGCACTTCCGGATCGGGCTCGGCGACGGCTTGCGGTGCGGACGGCGCAGCCCTGGGCGCGGGTGCCTCGGCCTTTGCGGCGGCAGGGGCTGCGGATTCGGCGGCCTTCGGCTGCGGGGCCGGCGCGGGCGCCTTTGCGAGATCAGCGGCGCTCTCACCGTCGGCAAGAATCGTCGCGATCGGCGTGTTGACGGCGACGTCGGCGGTGCCTTCGGGGATCAGGATCTTGCCGAGCGTGCCCTCGTCGGTCGCCTCGACCTCCATGGTCGCCTTGTCGGTCTCGATCTCGGCGATGACATCGCCGGACTTGATGGCCTCACCCTCTTTTTTCAGCCATTTGGCGAGGTTGCCCTTTTCCATCGTGGGCGACAACGCGGGCATCAGCACTTGAATTGGCATATCGGCTCCAAAAGAAAGCTTGCGCGCGTTCAGCGGTAAACGTCGGTCCAGAGCTCGGCGGCATCCGGCTCGGGATCATGCTGGGCAAAGTCGGCAGACGCGTTGACGATATCGCGCACCTCGGCGTCGATCGCCTTGAGATCGGCCTCGCTGACCTTGGCGGTCAACAGGCGGTTGCGCACCTGCTCGATCGGGTCCTGATCGTGGCGGACCTTCTCGACCTCCTCGCGCGTGCGGTATTTTGCAGGGTCGGACATCGAGTGGCCGCGATAGCGGTAGGTCTGCATTTCCAGGATCATCGGCCCCTTGCCGGCGCGGCACCAGGCGGCGGCCTCGTCGCCCGCAGCCTTCACCGCACGGACGTCCATGCCGTCGACTTGCAGGCCGGGGATGTTGAAGGACGCGCCGCGCTTGGAGAAGTCCTGCTGCGCGGAAGCGCGCGAGACCGCGGTGCCCATGGCGTAGCGGTTGTTCTCGATGACATAGATCACCGGCAGCTTCCAGAGCTCCGCCATGTTGAAGCTCTCATAGACCTGGCCCTGATTGGCCGCGCCGTCGCCGAAATAGGTGACGCTGACATTGCCGTTGCCGCGATAGTTGTTGGCGAAGGCCAGACCCGTGCCGAGCGAGACCTGGGCACCGACGATGCCGTGGCCGCCGTAAAAGTGCTTCTCCTTGCTGAACATGTGCATGGAGCCGCCCTTGCCCTTGGAATAGCCGCCGCGGCGTCCCGTGAGCTCGGCCATGACGCCGTTGGCGTCCATGCCGGTCGCGAGCATGTGACCGTGGTCGCGATAGCCGGTGATGACCTGATCGCCCTCCTTGAGAGCCATCTGCATGCCGACCACCACGGCCTCCTGGCCGATATAGAGGTGGCAGAAGCCGCCGATCGCGCCCATGCCGTAGAGCTGGCCGGCCTTTTCCTCGAACCTGCGGATCAGGAGCATGTCGCGGAGCGCCTTGAGCTCCTGCTCCCTGGTGAATTCCGGGGGCGAACCGCCGTTGGTCTTGTCCTGTGGAGCGCTTGCGGCGGCTTTCTTGGGTGCGGCCATGGGAATTCCGGGTCAGAGAAAACTTTCGTCCTCTCTAACCCAAGTCAAACACCCTTGGAAAGCACCGCGGCGGCATGACACGACATTCATTATGCCGCACTGCAACGTGATCGAAATATTGGAAAATCTTTGGCGCTGATCAGGCAACAAATCTAACGCCGTGCGGGCCAGATCCCGTTTACCGGAACGAGCGGCGCCAGAACGGCGCCGCCCGCTCCTGTTCCGATCAGAAGAAGCCAAGCTTCTTCGGGCTGTAGCTGACCAGGAGATTCTTGGTCTGCTGGTAGTGATCGAGCATCATCTTGTGGGTCTCGCGGCCGACGCCCGACTGCTTGTAGCCGCCGAACGCCGCATGCGCGGGATAGGCATGGTAGCAATTGGTCCAGACCCGGCCGGCCTGGATCGCCCGGCCGAAGCGGTAGCAGCGGTTGGCATCGCGGCTCCAGACACCGGCGCCGAGACCGTAGAGCGTGTCGTTGGCGATCGCGAGCGCCTCCTCGTCGGTCTTGAAGGTCGTGACCGAGACGACGGGACCAAAGATCTCCTCCTGGAAGATTCGCATCTTGTTGTGGCCCTCGAACACCGTCGGCTGGACGTAGAAGCCGCCCGAAAGATCGCCGCCGAGCTCGGCACGACCACCGCCCGCCAGCACCTTGGCGCCCTCCTGCTTGCCGATGTCGATATAGGAGAGGATCTTGGCGAGCTGCTCACCCGAGGCCTGTGCACCGATCATGGTGTCGGCCGCACGCGGGTCGCCCTGCTTGATCGCGGCGACGCGCTTCAGCGCCCGCTCCATGAAGCGGTCATAGATGTCGGCGTGGACCAGCGCCCGGCTCGGGCAGGTGCAGACCTCGCCCTGGTTCAGCGCGAACATGACGAAGCCTTCGATCGCCTTGTCGAAGAAGTCGTCGTCCTCGGCGGTGACGTCCTTGAAGAAGATGTTCGGCGACTTGCCGCCGAGCTCCAGCGTGACCGGGATCAGGTTCTGGCTGGCATATTGCATGATCAGCCGGCCCGTCGAGGTCTCGCCGGTGAAGGCGATCTTGGCGATGCGCGGGCTCGAGGCCAGCGGCTTGCCGGCTTCGAGGCCAAAGCCGTTGACGATATTGAGGACGCCGGGCGGCAGCAGGTCGCCGATGATCTCGGCCCAGACCATGATCGAGGCCGGGGTCTGCTCGGCGGGCTTGAGCACGACGCAATTGCCGGCGGCGAGCGCAGGCGCGAGCTTCCAGCAGGCCATCAGCAGCGGGAAGTTCCAGGGGATGATCTGGCCGACCACACCGAGCGGCTCGTGGAAATGATAGGCGATGGTATCGTGATCGATCTCGCCGATCGAGCCTTCCTGGGCGCGGACGACGCCGGCGAAATAGCGGAAGTGGTCGATGGCGAGCGGGATGTCGGCGGCGCGGGTCTCGCGGATCGGCTTGCCGTTGTCCCAGGTCTCGGCGATCGCGAGGCGCTCGAGATTCTCTTCCATGCGGTCGGCGATCTTGTTCAGGATCGCGGCGCGCTCGGCGACGCTGGTGCTCCCCCAACCGGCCTTGGCGGCATGCGCCGCGTCGAGCGCAGCTTCGACGTCCTGCGCGTCGGAGCGTGCGATCTTGCAGACGATCTGGCCGTTCACCGGCGAGGCATTGTCGAAATATTTGCCCGAAATCGGCGCGACGAACTTGCCGCCGATGAAGTTGTCGTAGCGTTCGGCGAAGGGAACTTTGGTGACGCTGAGGAATTCCACCTTGTTCATTGATCACTCCCGATGTTTGCTGTTTGCGCAATTCGTCGCTGATCGCGACTTGCGCCGACGATGATGCGGGAGGCGATTTCTGTCAGCCCTGATAGGAGCGATGGAGGAGCGGACCTGTCGCAGTTCTGCGACAGGTCCGGGGTGAGGCAGGTGCAAGATCGAGGGCTCGCGGCTTCCACCCCATCATTGCGAGCGTAGCGAAGCAATCCAGAGTCCCTCCGCGGAAAGATTCTGGATTGCTTCGCTACGCTCGCAATGACGGCTGAAAGGACAGTGGCCCTCAGTGGTTCAGCTCGAACCGCTTGAGCTTCCTGTGCAGGGTTGCGCGGCTGACGCCGAGGGCTTTGGCGGCCGCCGAAACATTGCCGCCCGCGCGGAGCAGCGCCCGCTGCACCACCGCGCGCTGACCGCCGGCGAGGTGGTCGCGCGCCGTATCGCCGCCGAGAAGATCGGCCGCGGGCACTGGCCGCAACGCCCGGCCTGGCGCGAGCCCAAGTCCCACCCGGGCGGAGCGTGTCGCGCCGATCACGAGATCGTCCGCATCGACCGCAACGAGGCCCCCGCACTGTCCGTCCGCAGCCGGCGTCAGCACGATGCGGGCATGGGCGAAAGCCCGGCGGAACAAGTCGGCCTCGATGCGCTTTGCCGCCTCGCCTGCCGCGAGCGCGATCAGATTGGAAAACGCATCGGTCCGGTCGGCGCGGCAGGAGGAGACGTCGAGCACGCCGGCAAACGCCGCCTCGTGGTCGTAGATCGGTACGGCGGTGCAGCTCAACAGCGTGTTGCGCGTGAAGAAGTGCTGGTCGCGGTCGATCGTCAGCGGCCGCTGCTCGACGACGCAGGTGCCGATGCCATTGGTGCCCTCGCGCTCCTCGCTCCAGAGCGCGCCGGTCCACAAACCCCAGGATTGGAAGGTGGTATCGTCCGCCGGCGTGCCGCGACGATCCACCGGTACCCCCTCGCCGTCGGCCAGCAGCACGCAGCAGCCGGCCGCGCCAACCGCCTGGTAGAGCCGGTCCATCGCGCCTCGTGCAGCGGCGAGCAGCGGTGCGATCCGCTCGCGCGCCTCGCGGAGTTCCGCGTCGGTCAGCCGCTGGGGCAGGCCGCGGCCGGAGGGGTCGAGATGATGCAGTCGGGACGAACGGCGCCAGGAGGCCACGAGCGCGGAGCGAGCCGCCTGGCCTGATGCAATAGCGGCTTCGACACGAGCCGCGTGATGCTGGGGCATTGACCCATTCATCACCGTTTCCTCCGGGTGGCAATCTACGGCGTGCCGGCGCGGCCTGATTGATCTCTGTCAATCCTGGGGTGCGGTTGCGCCGCATAAGCCATGCCCCCGCCCGCGCTGCTCCGTCAAGGCGGCAAGACGACTGCGGTCTTGCGACCTTTGCAGGAGGCGGCCGGACTCGGCGCCGGCTTTCGATACCGGTTTCGAAACCTGCGCAAGCGCTAGTTCGGCGGGATCATCCGAACGAGATCGCGCGGATTGACGTAGTCGAGCTGGAAGCGTGCCCGCTCGTCCAGCATGTCGGGATCGATCCTCGCCGAACGCAGCAGCGAGACGCGCTGCTCGCTCCTGGCGCGCTCGCGCTTGAGCTGGGCCAGCTCGCTCGTCAGCGCGATGATCTCCTGGTCGAGTTCCTGGCGGGCGTTGAGGCCGTATTTGCCGGTATAGGCGTTGACGCCGAAATAGCCGACGATGGCAGCCGCCATCGCATAGAGGGCAAGACCGGTCAGGATCGATTTGAGGCGCGCGCGGGAGACCATCTTGGGAAGATGGGGCAGCTTGGTTAAGGGAGCGCTAATCTTGGCAACTGTCATTCCGGGGCGATGCGCAGCATCGAACCCGGAATCTCGAGATTCCGGGTTCGGCACTTCGGGCCGCCCCCGGAATGACAAGGTTGTTCAGCCTCAGCCGTGATGCTTGGCCACGTGGGCGGCGAAGGCGTCGATATAGGCCTGGAGCACGGTCTTGAGCGCGTCCTTGGCGAGGTTACCCTCGGCATCGAAGGCGTCGCCAACCGCGTTCAGGTAGGTCTCGGGCTGCTGCATGATCGGGCCGGCAATGCCCGGCAGGATGTTCTGGAGCGTCTTGGCCGCGCTGACGCCGCCGAGCGGGCCCGGCGAGTTCGAGATGATGCCGACCGGCTTGCCGTTGAACGAGCTCTTGCCATAGGGGCGCGAGGCGACGTCGATGGCATTCTTGAGGACGCCCGGGATGGCGCGATTGTATTCCGGGGTGACGAACAGGACACCGTCCGATTTCTGGAGCTTTTCGCGGAAGGCCAGCCAGTCCGCGGGCGGCGCGCCCTCGAGGTCCTGGTTGAAAAAGGAGATGCCCGCCGGCGTGATGACCTCGAGCTTGAGAGAGGCCGGCGCGAGCTTGGCGAGCGCATTGGCGATCTTCAGCGAAAAACTGTCCTTGCGCAGGCTGCCGGCGATCACGACGATATTGTAGGCCATGGAGTGTCCTCAGAACTTGAGCGGGAGTGCCGGGCGGCACTTAAGCGATCCGGACCAATGGATGCAAGTGCATGAACCGGTCCGATTTGGAAACATTGAGTTTCTGAAACCGTCGTCCAAAACAATCAGGCCGCCAAGCGGCGGCCCGATCTTTCGCACAAACGTCCAGCCCGATCAGATCGTCGGATTCCAGGCCGACGGGATCAGGCGATATTTGGCGCCGTCCTTCTCGACATGGCCGACCGAGGGGAAGGTGAAGTGGAAGCCGATCACGGTCGCCTTCTCGGCCGCCGCCATGTCGTAGAATTTGTGGCGCGTCTGCTGCGCCAACGCGGCATCGGTGTCGAACACCACGTGCCAGTCCGGATTGCGCAGGAAGAACTCCGGAATGTTGGTGACATCGGACTGGATCAGCACCTTGGCATCGCCGGATGCAACCGCAAACGAGGTGTGGCCGGGCGTATGGCCGGGCGTCGCGATCGATGCGATGCCGGGCGCGACCTCCTTGCCCCACTCGTACTTGGTGACCTTGGATTCGAGGCCGGCGAAGGTCTTCTTCACGTTGGCGAAGTAGTTCTTCATCATCGCGTTGGACTCGGCCTTGGCGGCGTTGTCCTCGCTGGTCCAGAACTCCCAGTCCTTGCCCGGCACCATGATCTCCGCATTCGGGAACGCGAGCGCGCCGTCGGCGAGGCGAATGCCGTTGGTGTGGTCGGGATGCAGATGCGAGAGCAGCACGACGTCGATGCTCTTGGGATCGACGCCGGCGGCCGCGAGGTTCTGCAGGGTGCGGCCGACCGCGCCCTTGCTGGGCTCGAGATTGGCGACGCCGTTGCCCGTATCGATCAGAACGAGCTTGGAGCCGGTGTTGATGAGCTGCGGGTTGAACGGCACCGTGACCATGCCCTTGGGCATGTAGGCCGCCTCGCCCGCGGCGAGCGCCTCGTCCTTGGGCGCGTTGACGACGAACTTGTCCGGCATCGGGAAGGTGCGCGCGCCGTCATTGATCGAGGTGCACTCGAAGCTGCCGACCTTGTAGCGGTAGAAGCCCGGCGCCTGCGCCCCGGCTTGCGGCACTGAGGCACGAGCAGTGATCGGTCCGAGCCCGGTAACGGCAGCCGCGCCCACAGCGGCCGCGCCCGCCAGCAAGTGGCGGCGATTCAGATCAGTCATGGAAGTGTCCCCTTCTTTGCTTGCGGTTGTCCCGCTTTCAATAGCGGCGGAATAATCCCCCGCTTCGCTCAGAAGGCAAGACCTTCCTTCGGTGAGGTGCCGTCGCAGATCACGATAATTTATTTGGGGCGTTGGGGAATTTTTCGCCCGCGGCCTGTCCGCGCCAGTATCGCTTCGGTGCGTGGCCGTAGACTCGCTTGAAGGCATGTCCGAAGGCGCTCTCCGACGAGTATCCAAGCTGCGCGGCCGTTGCCGAAACGGTCGCTCCACGTCGTAGCTGATCGCGTGCAAGTCGCATTCGCCATCGAAGCAGGTAGTCGAGCGGCGCCAACCCCACAAGCGACTTAAACCGCTTCGAAAACGCGGATCGCGACATGGCGATCGCGTCGGCCAATGCGTCCAAGGTCCAGGGGTGAGCGGCGTTCTCGTGCATCAGCCTGATGGCCTTGCCGATCCTGGCATCGACCAGCGCGTTGATCCATCCAAAACCCTCGCCGGCACTCTGATCCAGCGCCGCGCGGAGCACCTGGACGAGCAGGACGTCGGCAAGCCTGTCGGTGAGTACGGCCGCTCCGATTCCCGTCCCCCTGATTTCAAGGTCGAGAATCCCGAGCGTGGAATGAATGATGGGGGCCGACGGGCTGCGCGACGGTATGAGCAGAAAGCGAGGAAGCGCATCGAGCAGCAATCCGGCGTCCGACGCTTCGAAACCGAAACTGCCGGCAAGCAGAACGGTATCGCTGCCCGCGTGACGCGCGACATCCGACTGCGTCCAATCGAACGCCGCTATGCCGTCTTCGGGAGCAAGGCGTTGGTCGTTGGCCAGAACATAGGCTGGTGCATTGGCCAGAAGAAAGCAGTCGCCGGTGACAAGCCGATGATGGGCTTCGTCACCGAAATCGATCCAGCAATCACCTCGGATGACCGCGCCGAACTTCAGGGCGGGTTTGGCCGGGAACCGATACGACCAATTGCCGCCCGCCTCGAACCTCGTGCAACGCGCAGCGCGAACGTTCAGGAGCGAGAAGACCTGAGACAGCGGGTCCGAGGTGTTACCCGAGGTCTCGTGCCTATCCGGGGGTGTGTCCAAGGCTTGATCCGATCTCGACGATTTTCGAGCACTTCGAGCATAGATCATCCTCGCTTTCGATGCGAAGTTCATCGCAACGAATTGCATGGAACATCTATGACGGGCATCGCAGGCAAAGTCATCGCCATCACGGGCGCCAGCAGCGGAATAGGCGCAGCCGCCGCCCGGCATCTCGCGGAACGTGGCGCCATCGTGGTCCTCGGCGCACGGCGCGCCGACCGGCTGGAGATGCTGGCCGCGAGCATCGCGTCAAAGGGCGGAAAGGCGTCGTACCTCGTCACCGACGTCAGGCAACGCGAGGATGTCGCCGGGCTCGTCGGACTGGCAACGGATCGATACGGGAAGCTGGACGTCTTGATCAACAATGCGGGGATTGCCCCGATTTCGCTCCTGGACGATCTGAGGGTCGACGACTGGGACGACATGATCGACGTGAACGTGAAGGGCGTGCTCTACGGGATCGCCGCGGCCCTGCCCGTGTTCCGTCGTCAGGGCTTCGGCCATTTCGTCAACACCCTGTCGACCGCCGGCCTCAAGATCGTTCCGACAATGGCCGTCTATGCGGGGTCCAAGAATGCCGTCAGGGCGATTTCCGAAGGACTTCGTCAGGAGGTCGGCCCGTCCCTTCGCGTGACGACCATCTCACCCGGTTATGTCGACACCGAACTGCCGTCCTCCATGACGGATTCCGCGTTGCGGGAGCAAGGGCAGGCAAGCATGAAGGCGATGGCCATTCCGGCGAGCGCAATCGCGGAGGCGATGGCCTTCGCGATAGCGCAGCCGGATAGCGTGGACGTCGGCGAGATCGTTATTCGCCCCACGGCTCAGGCATAAATTCGATCAGGCCTGGACGCCATCGCTCGTCACGACTTATTCGGGTTGATGAGGAATTTTTCGCCGGTGGCCCGTTTGGCGTAGACCGCAATGTTGGCGGGATCGAGCGCCTCGGGAAGCGAGACCACCTTGGTGTAGTGGCTGGCGAAGGTGGTCTTCAATTCGTTCACGACGCGCTGGCGCAGCCGTCCGATGTCGGCCGGACCGATCTTCTGAAGGAACGGGGTCAGCAGCCAACCGCCGACGCCCCAGGCCATGCCGAAGCCGCGCGGCAGTTCGATCGGGCGGATATCGAGCGCGCCGTAGACATAGACCTGCTTGTGCACGCTGGAGCCGTAGCGGCTGTATTCCTTGGCGGTCTTGTTGATCGCGATTTCCATGCAGTTGAGGATGTCGCCGGCAAGCTTGCCACCGCCGATGGCGTCGAAGGCAATAGTGGCGCCGGTCTCGACCAGCACGGCCGTGAGATCGTCGAGGAAGCTCGGCACGCTGGAATCGACGACGTATTTGGCACCGATCTTGTTCAGGATCTCCGCCTGCTCCTTGCTGCGCACGATGTTGACGAGCGGAATGCCGTCCTTGATGCAGATCTTGTTCAGCATCTGCCCGAGATTGGAGGCGGCAGCGGTATGCACCAGCGCCTTGTGGCCTTCGCGCCGCATCGTCTCGGTCATGCCGAGCGCGGTGAGCGGATTGACGAACCAGGACGCGCCCTCCGCCGCCGTCGTGCCGTCAGGCAATGGCTGGCAGTCCCTCGCCTTCAGGGTCCGGTATTGCGAGTACATGGCGCCGCCGATCATCGCGACCGTCTTGCCCATCAGCGCCTTTGCGGCATCCGACGAGCCGGTCTTGATGACGACGCCGGCACCTTCGTTGCCGACCGGCAGGGATTGGTCGAGCCGCGCGCCCATCGCGCGCATCGCACCGTCAGGCACTTTCGCGGTGATGACGGGCGCCTGCTTTGTGCCGGAGAGCTTCGCCGTGCTCATGTCGGCCGCGCCGACGAGCAGACCGAGATCGGACGGGTTGATCGGCGCCGCCTCGACGCGGACGACCACCTCGTCCTCGGCGGGCTCGGGGGTCGGCACGTCGAGAAGCGAGATTTCCAGCTCGCCGCTCTTCTTGATCAGCGAACGCAGTTGCAGTCCGGTTTCGCCATCGCTCATGTCGATCCTCCCTTGATGCAGGAGCGTCAGCGAGGCCTTGGGCCCTCGACCAACTCATGGCCTCAGGCCCAGGCATTGCAGCGCGACGCGCCCGGATAGGCGGCCTCCTTACCAAGTTCCGGCTCGCAGCGCAGCAACTGATTGAACAGGAAGCCTAGCCGACGGGAACGGCGGATTCGCGCTGCAGGATGTGCGGCTGGCTGCGCGGATGCAGATGCTGAAGTCCGATCGGCATGTCCTGCCCCAGCGGACGGGGGCCGCCGAGATCGACATCCGTCGAATACGCAAATGCATTGGTCGGCGACAGCCCCGATACCTTGAAGCATAGCCGCGCCTCCGGCAGACCGCCGCCGTAATCCTTGGGCGGTGCATATTCAACCGAAAGCCACACGATGTTGAAGCAGGCCGGACTGAGGAGCCCGATCATCCATTCGCCGGTGAAGGCCTCTGGCGTCACGTAGGTCCAGGCGTGCGGGTTGCTGCCAAGGCTCCAAAGTCCGAAGCCGGGCAAAACCGTAGCTCCGTCGGGCCCGCCAGTGACCCTGAGGTAGAGCTGAATCCATTCGGCTCCCAGCGAGAACGTGAAGACATAGGTCTTCCCGGTCATCACGGCATTGCTGCTCATGTCGCTGATGTACAGTGGCTGGTAGATGCCGGCCTGGTAAGTGTAGCCGTAGGTCGTCGGGACCATTCCCTGGGCGCCGAACGCGGTGCCGTTTCCGGACCAGTATTGCTTGCCCGGCTTCCACGGCGGCGGAGGTTCGTTGGGCGGCCCGTAGGCAAGCGCTCCGGCCGTCACCTTCAGTCCGTTCACCGCGCCGCTGCTGATGTACGATGCGTTGTTGTCGAGGTTGAGGCCGACAGTAAGCCTGCCTTTGGTCTGCAAGGTCGGATCCGAGAGTGCGGGCATGAAAATATCCTCTGATGAAACAGCCTGGGTGAAAATCAGTTTGCGAAATTTGAGCAGTGTGAGCGTCCCTCCGGACGCGCGGGCCGTGACCTAGGCCGAGCCCATCGAGACGCGCCTTGCAGTCAGCGTCGTCCCTTGCTCCGAATCGATGATCTCCTTGCCGTGGACGATCTTGGCGATTCCGGCGCTGACGTCGCTGACGATATCCACGACGCCGAGGAAGATACGGGCATCAAGCGGATCAAGCGTGTGCTTGGCCGGCTTTGCGATCGCCGACAATGACCCGGCGGCGCCGGCAACCCATTCCGACACCCGCGCCGTGCCCGCACTTTCCTTCTCGAAGAGCATCCATGCATTCATCGCCAAGGACAGGATGCCGCCGGCACTCAGTGCGCAAGATCCCGGGAACGAGCCGCGCGGACCATCCTTGAACTTACGGGCGATGCCCCACAAGAACTTGAACGCGATATTGCCGAACCCGGACAGCCAGGCCGCCGAGGTGGCCTTGTTGACCGGCGTGTCGAACGCGAGCCGTGCGAACGGGCCTCCGGGCCAGGCGAGAAACTGGATCAAGGTCGGGCCGAGAATCACGACGGCCAGCGCTTGCCAGGCAGGCGGGTTGTCGAACAATCCGACATCGAGCCCGACGTCGGCGACGCACCAGACCGTCGCCTGAACGAGGCCGGACAGGATCAGCAGAACGCCGATCTCCTTCTTGCTCGACGCAACGCCCTGCTCGGCTTGTTCGAGCGAGAACGGAGAATCCTCGAAGATGATGCGATAGAGCGTGGTCGCAACGAAAGCGCAGAGCAACGAGCCGAGGCCGACGACGGTCAGCCCCTCCGAAGACCCCGGGTTGATCAGATCGTAGAGCGCCTGAATGACGAAGTTATTGATGGAGGCGCCGAACACTGCGGTGTTGAGCGCGACGAGATCCTTGGCGAAGAAGTTCAAAACGGATTGAACCAGTCCATCGAGGACGCGCAGAACGGCCAGGATCAGGTCTTTCACCTCGCCGAGGATCGTGGCGAGCAGCACCTTGCCGAACTCCGACGTGCTGGTTGCCAGCGCCCGCAAGCGTTTCATGCTTGCCTGGATGAGCTTCGCGATCTCGGTGGCGAATGTCGACTGGACCCGCGAGATGAGAGCCATCGCATCCTGCACCATCGCCGACGGGATATTGATGCCAAGGCTGATGAGGCTGCCGAACGAAACCTTGTCCATCAGCCAGTTGGCGACGCTTGCGCTGTCCTCGATGATTTCGAGAAACGTGCTCACGCCGGACGGCGCATCCATCCCGTCATCCGCATCGATCTTGCCGAGATCCTTCTCGATCCCCGCAAAGGCCTGCTTGACGGTACCTTCCATGGTCTCAAAGAAGCTGTGACTGACCTTGCCGCCGTCGGCGGCAAAGCCTGCGAGCGAAACCAGACCCTGGCTGAAGATCCGCTCGAACTTCCGCTTGGTGGCCCAGATGTCCTTGCGCGCATCGCTCAACAGCCAGGCAAGGAAATTGTAGAGCCTGACGAAGAACGTCCTGACCGCGTTGAAGACGGTTTCCACGAAGCGGAACGCGCTTTCCACGGTGTCGACGATGCCGTTCCAGGCGATCTTGAGCTTGTCCGCCACCCAGTTGATGGCGAGTTCGAAACCGGTGGCGATCGGCTTAATGACGTAGTCGTACACCGCATCGACCGCGGTCTCGAACGCATTGCCGATCGCCTCGATCGCGTCCTCGAAAAAGTCGAGGAGTCCAAAATCCGGACTGGTGCGCAACGCCGCGATCTCGGCGATGGCGGCGTCCGCCTCCGCATCGGTGAGAGTCTTGAAGACGGCCCGCCCGCCGGCAACGGTGAAGCGGAAGGGCTGCCGGGGCTGCGCGCGCATCGGCAGCGGCAGCCGAAGGTCGTCCCTGGCACTGATGCGCGCCCGCACCAACGCGACCGGCCCGTCATGGATGTTCGCCATCGCTTCCGTGACGGCCAGCCGGATTTGATCGGCATCGCCGGCGAACTCGCTCGGCACGAGCTGCTTGACCTGGGCTGTCGTGATGTTGCGCAGCCGTTCCTGCACATCATGATTGGGCGTCACCGCGAAATCGCCGCCGTCCATCATCAGGTCCGGCAGCCTGGCGCTGAGCCCCGCGGCATTCAGCGACCGCGTCTCCGTCGTGACCCGCAGGCGGCCGGACGCATCGGTCGTGAACGTCAGGGCCCGCGCCGGACCAAGGGTCACGACTTGCCCGGCGATCGAGGCGCTCACGATCTCGGTCGATTTCAGCGCGACCTTGGCGTTGGAAAGGGTCACGCCCTTCGCGTCATAGAAAGTCAGCGTCGTCGAATAGGTCTTCTGCTCGACGAGCTTGCGGGTCAGCGGTGGATACTGAATCGGCTCCTGACTCCAGCCGCCCTTGCTGCCGTCCGGCGAAGTCGGATCGTCCGGCGGACTCTGCCATATCCGTATGAGGCCCTTTGTGGGCACATAGCCAACCAGCTCCGCATCGCCCTCCGTCCCCCGCGCAGTCAGGATGTTCCTCAGGCGAAGGAAGAAGTCGAATTTGGTGTCCGACGGCGGCGTCGCGATCAATTGCAGCGAGCCGCTGTCATCGAGCGCAAACAGCGCCAATGGATTGGCGCCGGCGCTCGCAACCGCCAGCGCGGTCGCCTTGATCGTGGAATCCACGACCACGAAGCCGGCGTCCGGATTGCCACCGTCGAGATACTGGATCTGCGGCCGATCGGTCATGTCACCGGGATCGGCAATGAACACCGCCGAATTGTTGTCCGCCTGCGAACCAACGGCCAGCGAGCGGAATACGATGTTTGCCGTCAGTAATGTTGCCGTTGCCGTGAAGGGAGCCGCCACGGTGAACAGATCCAGCGCGACGGGCGTCGCCTCGGCGGTGTTCGCGAACAAGAGACAATCGATGTCCGCGACGGTGCAGCTCTCGATGATGGTCTGGTCGGTATCGGCGATGTACTGCCAGCTCGGAGCGGCAGCATCCCAGCCGATACGCCACAGGCTGGACTGGCCGTTGGACCCCGGCGAGGGGCTGAGCAACGCGAACAGTTCGAGCTTGCCCGCGATTGCAAAGGCCGCAAGCTTGCTGGCCTGCATGAATACAGGCACCGAGCCGTCCGGTGCGATCGGCTGCGGCGCGCTCCAGCTTCCCCCGCTCTGGCGCGTCATGACATAAACATCGGGCGCCGCCGCATTCGAGCCGATGGCAAAGACCGTGAACCTGCCGCTGGCATCGATGCCGCCGACAACCTGGCTCGGCTGAAGGGTGGCATCGACCACCTCCTCGCTCCAGCCCGTATCGCTGTCAGGGTCCCGGCGCAGCGACATGATGTTGCCGGTCGCTCCGAGGTAAAGCAGGCTGTAACTGCCGTCGGCCTGTTGTATCGCCGTCAGATCCGTCTCGCCGGTCAGATCGGTGGCGTAGACGTAGTCGTCCATCAATTGACCGCTGGCCTGAACGGTAACGGTTCCATCCGTGCTGACGGCTCGGGTTGCTCGCAATCTGGTCATTTTGGCGCTCCTCGTTGGGCGAGGCAAAGCACCGGCGCTTCCGCGCCTGACGCGCGCGGAACGTCAAATTGCTAGAAAATGAAATAAAGAAAGAGCCTCACCTTTAAGGTGTATGAGCACATCACGACAACCATCCGGCGTCAACGCGCATGCGACTGAGCGTCGATCAAGCTAACGTGACGCCGGAGAATTGGCTTGGCGAGGCGCGTTAGGCCAGCGCCTTCAGTGCCGCCTTGCCGCCATAGAGCGCTTGCTTGCCGAGCTGCTGCTCGATGCGCAGGAGCTGGTTGTATTTGGCGGTGCGGTCGGAACGCGCGAGGGAGCCGGTCTTGATCTGACCGCAGTTGGTGGCGACGGCGAGGTCGGCGATGGTGGAATCCTCGGTCTCGCCGGAGCGGTGCGACATCACAGAGGTGTAGCCCGCCTTGTGCGCCATTTCGACGGCGGCGAGCGTCTCGGTCAGCGTGCCGATCTGGTTGACCTTGATCAGGATCGAGTTGGCCCGGCCCGCCTTGATGCCTTCGGCGAGGCGCTTGACGTTGGTGACGAACAGATCGTCGCCGACGAGCTGGCACTTCTTGCCGATGAGGTCGGTGAGCTCCTTCCAGCCGTCCA
Organism: Bradyrhizobium sp. B025; assembly: GCF_042257955.1. NCBI lineage: Bacteria > Pseudomonadati > Pseudomonadota > Alphaproteobacteria > Hyphomicrobiales > Nitrobacteraceae > Bradyrhizobium > Bradyrhizobium sp. B025. Next base: position 4,593,915 of record NZ_CP170150.1, read on the forward strand.
TGTCGTCTTCCGACATGCCGTCCTCGATGGTCACGATCGGATAGCGCGCAACGAGATCGGCAAGGTACTTGGCCTGCTCGGAGATCGAACGGGTCTTGCCCTCGCCTTCATAGACGTACTTGCCGTCCTTGAAGAACTCGGTCGAGGCGCAGTCGAGGCCGATCACGATGTCACTGCCCGCCTTGAAGCCGGCCTTGCCGATCGCGTTCATGACGAATTCGAGCGCGGCGTCCGCCGACGGCAGGTTCGGGGCAAAGCCGCCCTCGTCGCCGACATTGGTGTTGTGGCCGGCCTTCTTCAGCTCCGACTTCAGCGTGTGGAAAACCTCCGCGCCGTAACGCAGGCCCTCGGCAAAGCTCGACGCGCCGACGGGCAGGATCATGAACTCCTGGAAGTCGATCGGGTTGTCGGCATGCACACCGCCATTGATGATGTTCATCATCGGCACCGGCAGCAGTCGCGCCGAGGTGCCGCCGACGTAACGGTAGAGCGGCATGTCGAGCGAGTTCGCAGCCGCCTTGGCGCAGGCGAGCGACACGCCGAGGATGGCATTGGCACCAAGGCGGCTCTTGTTCGGGGTGCCGTCGAGGTCGATCATGATCTGGTCGATCTGGGCCTGCTGCTCGACATCGAGGCCGTTCAGGGCCTCGAAGATCTCGCCATTGACGGCGCCGACCGCCTTGGTGACGCCCTTGCCGAGATAGCGGGCCTTGTCGCCATCGCGCAGTTCCACCGCCTCATGGGCGCCGGTGGAGGCGCCTGATGGCACCGCGGCGCGGCCGAGCGCGCCATCTTCCAGCACGACGTCGACCTCGACGGTGGGATTGCCACGGCTATCGAGAATTTCGCGGCCGATGATGTCGATGATGGCGGTCATGATGTTGCACTTCCGTTCGTTAGGTTTGATCGGTTCGCCGCGGGTCTTACACGGAGCGCAAGCAAATGTGAACGCTTGGACGGCGAGCTTCGACTGACGCGTGAATTCCCCAAGACTAAGCTTGAGAACACTGGGTCTGCGCGTCCATCCTCAATCCTAGACAGTCGGGGTAACGCCATGAATCGCCGCCAGTTTCTTGCTTCCAGCGCCGCCCTCCTCGCCGTTCGCCCATCTTTTGCTCAGGAGGGCCCGTTCCGGACAAAATATTTCCCCATCAATGCCGGGATCGGCCTGCACGACCTCGCGCCAGCCCCCGACGGCACGGTCTGGTTCACCGCGCAGGGCAAGGGCATGCTCGGCAGGCTCGATCCGAAGGATGGCACCTTCAAGACCGTCAGCCTCGGCCAGGGCGCCGCGCCGCACGGCGTGACGATCGGTCCCGATGGCGCGCCCTGGATCACCGAGGGCGGCCAGAACGCGATCGCGCGGGTCGATCCCGGCGATCTCAAGGTCACGCTGTTCCGCCTGCCGGAGAAATTCACCTCCGCCAATCTCAATACCGGCGTGTTCGACAATGACGGCACCTACTGGTTCACCGGACAGTCCGGCTATTACGGCCGGCTCAAGCCGAAGTCTGGCGAGATGGACGTGTTCCGGGCGCCCAAGGGCGTCGGCCCCTACGGCATCACCGTGACGCCCAAGGGCGACGTCTGGTACGCCTCGCTCGCCGGCAGCTATATCGCGAAGATCGATCTTGCGACCGGCAACGCCAATGTGGTCGAGCCGCCAACGCCGAACCAGGGATCGCGGCGCGTCTGGTCGGATTCGAAGAGCCGGATCTGGGTCAGCGAATGGAACAGCGGCCATGTCTCGGTGCACGATCCCGCTGACGGTTCCTGGAAGACCTGGAAGCTGCCGGGAGATCGTCCCCGCACCTACGCCGTCTATGTCGACGACAAGGACAAGGTCTGGCTGACCGATTTTTCCGCCAATGCCATCGTCCGTTTCGATCCCATGACCGAAAAATTCAACGTCTTCGCCAGCGACAAGCCGAATGCCAATGTCCGCCAGCTCGACGGCAGGCCGGGCGAGCTCTGGGGCTGCGAGTCCGGCAACGACCGCATCGTCATGATCCAGACAATCGCGGCCGGTTGACGGCAGCTTCAATTGCGTCCATCCCGGCATCCGCAAAAGGATGTGACGACGATGGCGAAAAAATCCCTCCAGCTCGGCCGCGCGGTCGAATGGCCGCACACACCGGAAGAAGCCCAGCTCGACCGCGTGCCCAATCCGCAAAAGGACACCGACTATCTGGTGCGCTTCACCGTGCCGGAATTCACCTCGCTGTGCCCGGTCACAGGACAACCGGATTTCGCGCATCTGATGATCGACTACGCACCCGGCCCATGGCTGCTGGAGTCGAAATCGCTGAAACTCTACATCGCGAGCTTCCGCAATCACGGCGCCTTCCACGAGGATTGCACCGTGATGATCGGCAAGCGCATCGCCTCGGAGATCAAACCGAAATGGCTCCGCATCGGCGGCTACTGGTATCCGCGCGGCGGCATCCCGATCGACGTGTTCTGGCAGACCGGCCGCGTGCCGAAGGGCCTGTGGGTGCCGGAGCAAGGCGTCGCGCCCTATCGCGGGCGGGGCTAGCTGGAGACCAACGACGATGAAATCGACATCAGACAAATTTCGCGGCCTTGTCCTGAACCTTTCCTTGGGCCTTCTGGGCGTCCTGTGGCTGACCGGCGCGTCCGACGCGGCCGAGGTCCGGGTGATGATTTCCGGCGGTCTGACGGCTGCCTATCAGGCGCTCGTGCCGGAGTTCGAGAAAGCCACCGGCAACAAGGTGCTGACCGCGTTCGGGCCTTCGATGGGCACCACCACCAATGCGATCCCGGTCCGGCTGGAGCGGGGCGAGCCGGCCGATGTCCTGATCATGGTGGGCTATGCCCTCAACGACCTCGCCAGCAAAGGCAAGGTCGTTGCCGGCAGCCAGGTCGATCTGACCAGATCGCCGATCGGGATTGCCGTCAAGTCGGGCGCGCCGAAGCCGGACATCAGCTCGGTGGAAGCCGTCAAGCGTGCGCTGCTGGCGGCGAAGACGATCGCCTATTCGGACAGCGCCAGCGGCGTCTACGTCTCGACCGAGATGTTCGACAAGCTTGGCATTGCCGATGTCATGAAGGACAAGGCGCGCAAGATTCCGGCCACGCCGGTCGGCGAGATCGTCGCGCATGGCGAGGCCGAACTGGGCTTTCAGCAGATCAGCGAACTGAAGCCGGTGAAGGGCATCGATATCGTCGGACCGCTGCCGAGCGAGTTGCAGAAGATCACGATCTTCTCGGCCGGCATCGCGACCGTTTCGAAGGAGCCCGAGGCTGGCCGGGCCTTGATCAAGTTCCTCGCCTCCCCCGCCGCCCGCGACACGATCATCGCGAGCGGCATGGAGCCGATCGCTGCCGGTGGAGCGAATTAGGCCCGGCCTCCTAATACGCGCTCAGCAGGTCGACCTTGGCATTGGCCGCCACCAGCCGCCGCGCCAGGATTGCGGCGAGGTTGCGCATGATCTTCAGCGCGGTCTCCGGGTGCAACCGGCGGTAATCGGCAAAGCTGTCGAGCGGCAGTTCGAGGCAGGCAACGGGCGTATCGGCAAACACGTCGGCGCTGCGGGTTCGCTCCAGGATCGCCATCTCACCGAACTCCATGCCGGGACCGAGCGAGGCCAGTCGAACGCCGCTCCGCAGCTTCACGCTGACCATGCCGCTCTGGAGGAAGAACAGCGAATTGGCGGGCGCGCCGGCGGCGATGACGCGCTGGCCGGCCGTGTAGTGCCGTGTGGTCGAGAGTTTGACGATGGCGGCGATCTCGTCGGTGTCGAGCTCGGCCAGCAAGGCCTGCTCGCCGAGATGCGCGCTCTCCTTCACGTCGGTGAAGCCGCCGAAGCGATAGATCACCTGGTCCTCGGCCCATTCGATGGCATCGTCGAGCAGCGCGAAGCGGCGCAGCCGGCGTGGATCCCCCGTGCGCGCGGCGATCGCGGCCCAGACCGCGGAGGCCTCCTCGAGGCCGGACAGAATCGTGGTGACGTTGGCATTGCCGAGCGCCGTCAGCGTCTCGCCCAGAAGCTCCGCACCGGCCGCGGTGATGTCGGGCACGCGGCGGAAATCGATGATCAACAGCGGCGCGTTCGGCGGCTCACTGGTCAGTCTTCGCGTGACGTAATCGATGGTGCCGAAATTCAGCGCGCCGACGAGCTCGAGGATGCGGATGTCGCTGTGACGCTCGTCAAGAATCTGCTGCTCGTGCGGCTGGCGGCTGCGGCGCGAGGAGATGCCGTAGACGTCGTAATCCGCCATGACGCTGGTGCGGACGTCGGCATTGCGGTTGAGCATGTGCAGGTCGAACCGCGCCGACAGTGCCTCGCAGACCTTCAGGCCGCGCACGCTGTTGAAGTGATTGTCGAGCAGCGGCGAGAAGGTGCCCAGTCCCAGTTGCGAGGGCAGCGCCGCGACGATGCCGCCGCCGACGCCGCTCTTGGCGGGGATGCCGACGCGATAGGTCCACTCGCCGGCATAGTCGTACATGCCCGAGCTCGTCATCACCGACAGCGTGCGGGCGACGATGTGCGGCGTGATCACCTGCGCGCCCGTCACCGGATTGATGCCGCGATTGGCGAGAGTTGCCGCCATCACCGCCAGATCGCGCGCCGTCACCAGGATCGCGCATTGGCGGAAATAGACGTCGAGCACCGCGTCGACGTCATCCGGCAGCACCGCGTAATTGCGGAGCAGCCACGCGATCGCGCGGTTGCGGTTGCCGGTCGCGGTCTCCGAGGCATGCACGGCCTCGTCGACGCCGAGCTCGCGCCCGGCGAACTCGCTGAGTTTTGAGCGGACACGCTCGAAAGCACCCTTGCCGTCCACCTCGTAGATCAGGCCCGAGCAGGCAATCGCACCGGCATTGACCATCGGGTTGAAGGGACGGTTGTCGTTGGTGAGCCGGATCGAATTGAAGGCTTCGCCGCTCGGCTCGACGCCGATGGTGGCCGAGACGCGCTCCTCGCCCACCGTCTCCAGCGCCAGCGCGAACACGAAGGCCTTCGAGACCGACTGGATCGTGAACGGCACCGCGCTGTCGCCGACCTCGTAGACATGGCCGTCGATGGTGACGAGCGCGATGCCGAAATGATCGGGGTTGGCGCGCTTCAGCTCGGGAATGTAATCGGCAAGCTCGCCCGAACCGTCGCCCCTGAACTCCTCGTGGCAATCGGTCAGGAAACGCCGCAGTGGCGGCCTGGTGGGATATCCGGCCGACCGGGTCGCGCCGGCTACGCTGGGCAAACGGATGGGCTGGGCGTCCACGGTCTCACACCTCGGTTTGCCCAGAATAAAAGCAATTCGTGTGCCATGTATACGGAGCCGACGGTGTCGTGGTGGGGCGATCCCCCCTTAAGGACCGAATAAAATCTCAGCGCGCGTCGGCTGGTGCACGCGGCTTGAGCAGCCGGGCGCAAACGATGCCGAGGACCACCATGATCGCGGCGCTCACGAACAGCGTCGGCATCTTGCCGCCGTGTTGCAGGCCGAAGCCGTAGGCGAGCGGCCCGACCGTCTGTCCCATGAAGAAGAAGAACGAATGCAGCGACAGCGCGGTGGCGCGCGCCTCGACCGAGAGCTCGCTGGCGAACACCTGGAGACAGCCATGGGCGATGTAGAAGCCCCAGCCCATGACGATGAGATTCAGCGCCTGCACCTCCCAGCGCGGACCGAAGGCCACGGCGACGAGCTGCGAGGCCACCAGCGTCATGCCCGCGATCATCATTCCCTTCATGCCGAGCCACGGCAGCAGGCGCGACACCGTCAGCGTGTAGAAAAGGCCGCCGACCGCGAAGCCCGCGATGACGATGCCGGCGATCGAGAGCGAGGTCTGGCCGAGCTCGAACAGGAACGAGGCTATATAGGGAAACAGGCCGAGCACGCAGCAGCCTTCGACGAACACGGCCGAGTAGCACACATAGGCGTTGGGGTTGGTGAAGATGGTGCGATAGCCGGCCTTCAGCGCCGACAGGCTCGTCTTCGGCGGATGCTTGACCTTGGCGCCGCGAAAGCCGGCGGCAACCGCGATCGATGCAACGATCACGAGCACGCCGAGCACCGCCAGCACGCCGCGCCAGCCGAGGAAATCGCCGATCAGGCCGGAGGCCGAGGCACCGAGCAGATTGCCGGTCATGGCGCCGGCGAGCGTGCGGCTGATCGCGACCTGCCGCTTCTCCGGACCGACCAGATCGCTGGTCAGGCTGAGCGCCACCGGAAAAACGCCGCCCGAGCCGATGCCGGCAAGGATGCGGGTCGCAAACAGAACCGAGAACGAGGTCGAGAGCGCACCGAGAATATTGGCAAGCCCGAGCAGCGCGAGGCAGCCGATCATCAGCCGCGTCTTGCCGAACAGATCGGCGGCTGCGCCGACGATCGGCTGGATGATCGAGAAGGTGAAAGCGAACACCGCGGCAAAGCCCGCGGCGGTCGCGATGCTGACGCCAAAATCCTCGGCGACGTGCGGCAGCACCGGGTCGAGCGCACGCGCTGACAACGCCGCGGCGAAGCTGGCGCCGGAGATGACGTAGAGCGCGGCCGGCAGACCGTGATCGTGCGGCCGCGCCTCGCCTTGCTGCATCAGCGCGGGTTCTTTGCGAGCGCGTCGAACGCCATCAGCCTGCGGATCAGACCCTCGAACTCGCGCAACGGCACCATGTTGGGGCCGTCGGAAGGCGCGCTATCGGGATCGGGATGGGTCTCGATGAAGACGCCGGCGACACCGACCGCGACCGCCGCCCGCGCCAGTACCGGCACGAATTCGCGCTCGCCGCCGGAGGACGTCCCCTTCCCGCCCGGCTGCTGCACCGAATGGGTGGCGTCGAAGATCACGGGCGCGCCGGTGGTGCGCGCCAGGATCGGCAGCGCGCGCATGTCGGAAACCAGCGTGTTGTAGCCGAAGGAGGCGCCGCGCTCGGTGACGAGCACGTTCGGATTGTTCGCGCTCGTGATCTTGGTGACGACGTTCGCCATGTCCCAGGGCGCCAGGAACTGGCCCTTCTTGACGTTGACAACCTTGCCGGTCGCGGCCGCCGCCAGCAGCAGGTCGGTCTGCCGGCACAGGAAGGCCGGGATCTGCAGGATGTCCACGGCCTGCGCCACCTCGGCGCATTGCGTGGCTTCGTGCACGTCGGTCAGCACCGGCAGGCCGAGCGAGGCGCGGATCTCGGCGAAGATCGGCAGCGACTGCGCGAGCCCGAGCCCGCGCGCCGCCGACGCGCTGGTGCGGTTGGCCTTGTCGAACGAGGTCTTGTAGACGAGACCGATGTTCAGCCGCGCGGCGATCTCCTTCAGCGCGGAGGCCACCTCCAGCGCATGCTGGCGGCTCTCGAGCTGGCAAGGCCCGGCAATGATGGAAATCGGCAGATCATTGCCGAATTTGACCCTGCCAATGGTGACGACCGGCGCCGCTGACGTCGAAGAGCTCAAGGCAAATCCCTCGTTTCGGCGCGACCATAGCCGCCATCGGGGTCGGATCAACCCCAATCGGCCCAGGCCGTCCGAATATCAGGGTTGCGCCGAAGTTCCGCGGGCGCCGCCGACGCTATTTCACCGCCGAAAAGGCGGTCGGCGTCAGGAGCTGGCTGACGATATTGCCGACGATCTGGCCGTCCGCCTCCGACTTCGCCCGCGCCTCGAGCCAGTCCGGATCGGTCACGAACGCGCCCCACTTCTTCTCGCGCTCGGCGAGCGACTCCCAGGCGAGGAAATAGGTCAGCTCCTGGCTGGATTCACCGATCAGCGTGGTGAAGAATCCAGCCTGGCGGATGCCATGCTTCTCCCACAGCTTCAGCGTCGCCGTCTCGAATCGCTTCAAGAGCGCCGGCAAGCGGCCGGGCACGCAGCGGTAGACGCGCATTTCGTAGATCATTCTTGCTTCCTCCCAGAACAGGTCCGCCGCTTATAACGGCCGGCCATAACCGTGTCTTGAGCCCTGCGCGGCCGCCCCTGTGGCGTTTCGCGCATGGCTCGGCGGCCTCCGGTAACGCATCAAGTCCGGCTCCCGCAATGCTGCCGCAATGATCGGGCCGCTAGAATGGCTTTAGTTGAAGCCTAGGTGCCGGATCATGCGGATTTTGCTCGTCGAGGATGAGGCGGAGATGGCGGGCGCGCTGGCGTCGGCGCTGAAGCGCTACGACATGGTGGTAGACCATGCCCCTACCCTTGCCGACGCGGAAGAGGCCATTTCCGCCGACGTCCATGTCGCGGTCCTGCTCGACCGCCAGCTCCCCGACGGCGACGGCCTTGCGCTGATTCCGAAGCTCCGGGCGCGCGCCGACGGCGTGCCGATCATCGTCCTGACCGCGCGCGGCGAGCTCGCCGACCGGATCGCCGGGCTCGACAGCGGCGCCGACGATTATCTGGCCAAACCGTTCGCGGTCGAGGAGCTGCTGGCGCGCCTGCGCGCCGTGATGCGGCGCCCCGCGGGACTTACGCCGGATGTCATCCGCGCAGGCCGCCTCGCCTTCGATGTCGGCCATCGCGAGGCGAGCATCGACGGCCAGCCGTTCGAGCTGCCGCGTCGCGAGCTGTTGGTGCTCGAGGCGTTGATCCGCCGCATCGGCCGCACCGTGATACGCTCGGCGCTGGAAGAGGCCGTCTACAATTTCGACGACGAGATCCAGTCGAACGCGCTGGACACGCATATCTCGCGGCTGCGCCGCAAGCTCGCCGAGGCGGATGCCGGCATCGAGATCCACGGCATTCGCGGCGTCGGCTATCTCCTGAAGAAGCTGCCATGAGCAGGCACGACGATCCCTACTGCCTGCGCTCGCGCCTGAGCTGGCGCCTGCTCTCGCTCCAGGCCGCGCTGCTCCTGGCCCTGGTTGCCGTCGTCGTCGGAGCGCTGTGCGCGTCAGGACTTGTGCTCGCCGAGCGCGACGAGGATCGCGTGATCGACGTCGTGCAGCACGCACTGACGCGCGACGCACAGGGCGGCCTGACCGTGCGGCCGACGCCCGAGCTCAAACAATTGCGTACCGAGACACCAGACCTTTGGTTCCTGGTCCGCGACCGGCAGGGACATTCGCTCGCCGAAGGTGCCGTGCCGGCCGAATTCGCTGCGATCGGCGGCGGCCTCGACCAGATCAGCCAGGCGCGGCTCGGCTGGCAGCTGTTCGAGGACGATCCGCGCAAGCCGGCGGCGCGGCTGAAGCGGGTCGACACCGAGGCCGGCAATGTGCAGGTCATCACGGCGACACAGGGCCGGCTGACCGGCGCCAAGGCGCTGGTCATGACATCGCTTGCGTTCCTCGGCATCGCCCTGCCAGGCCTGCTTCTGATGGGAACCGCGACCTTCATCGCGACACCGATGATCGTGCGGCGCGCCTTCAGAGGGCTTGATACGACCGCGGACCAGGCGCGTCGTATCGACATCCATCAGCGCGGCGCGCGTCTGTCGGTGGAGAGAATTCCGCTGGAGGTCGTACCGCTCGTGACTGCGGTCAATGACGCGCTGGCGCGGCTCGACCAAGGCTATGCCCGCCACAAGCGTTTCGTCGCCGACGCCGCGCACGAGCTGCGCACGCCGATCGCGATCCTCAACACGCGCCTGGAGTCGCTTGCCCCGGGGCCGGACAAGACCCGGCTGCTGGAAGATGCCGCGCGGCTGGCGACGCTTGCCGAGCAGTTGCTGGACATTCAGCGGCTCGACCGCTGCGGCCATCCTTTCGCGCGCGTCGACCTTGTCCGGGTCGCGCGAGGCGCGGCTGCCGACCTCGCGCCGCTGGCGATTGCCGGCGGCTACGAGCTGGCGCTCGATGCACCCACGACGCCGATCGAGACGATCGGTGACGCGGCCGCGTTGGAACGCGCGCTGACCAACCTCGTGCAAAATGCGATTCAGCACGGCCCTCGCCGCGGCACCATCGGCATTCGCGTCAGCAGACCCGCGAGCATCGAAGTCACGGACGAAGGTCCCGGCATTCCCGTCGGACAACGCGAGCAGATCTTCGAGCCGTTCTACCGGCTGACGCCGCTCGATCGCGGTGCCGGCCTCGGCCTCAACATGGTGCGCGAGATCGTGCAGCTGCATGGCGGCCACGTCTCGGTCACGGACGGGCCGGACGGCGGCGCCTGTTTCAGAATAACGCTGCGCCCAATCCCGCAGGATTGATTCACGTGCGCCCCTCACAGCGCAATGCTGTCGCAATGCACGGCCGTGACACTGCATCCGCTTCACCTCCGATCTTTCGAGGTGCAACCAAGATGCCGGAGTGCGCATGCCCAACGATTTCCTCTCCTTCTTCCTGTCCTGGATGTCGGCCCCGCGCCGGGTCGGCGCGATCGCGCCATCAGGCGCGGCGCTCGCCGATCTGATCACGCGCGAGATCACGGCATCGACCGGTCCGATCCTCGAGCTCGGCCCCGGCACCGGGGCATTCACCTACAACCTCCTGAAACGCGGCGTCCGCCAGCAGGACCTCACGCTGATCGAATACGGCTCCGACTTCATGAAGCTCCTGCAAGTGCGCTTTCCCAACGCGCGCGTCTTGTGGATGGATGCGGGGCGGCTGACGACGGAGCGCCTCTATGACGGCGCGCCCGTCGGCGCGGTCGTGAGCGGGCTGCCGCTGCTCAACATGTCGACGCGCAAGGTCGTCTCGATCGTCAGCGGCGCGTTCAGCTATGTCCGCCCCGGCGGCGCATTCTACCAGTTCACCTACGGCATGAGCTGCCCGGTGCCGCGGCCGATTCTCGATCGGCTGGGCTTACGCGCCACGCTGGTCGATCGCGCCCTGCTGAACATGCCGCCCGCCGCCGTCTACAGGCTGACACGGCGGCCGCAGATGAAGCTCGTCACGGGATCGCTTGCGCCGGCCCCCTCGACGCGAGTCGCCTTGGAGCCGATACATCACGCGCGCGACCACTCCGCCGCGCGCTGAGCCATCAGACCAGCCGGCTCTGCACCATCGCCGCCTGAATGAAGGAGGCGAAGAGAGGATGCGGCTCAAAAGGCCGCGACTTCAGTTCGGGATGGAACTGCACGCCAATGAACCAGGGATGATCCTCGTATTCGACGATCTCCGGCAGGACGCCGTCGGGCGACAGCCCTGAGAATTTCAGGCCGTGCTGCTCGAGGCGGTCCTTGTAGGCGGTGTTCACCTCGTAGCGGTGGCGGTGGCGCTCGGAAATCTCGGTGGCGCCGCCATAGACCTGCGAGACGCGGCTGCCGCGGTTGAGCGCCGCGGGATACGCGCCGAGCCGCATCGTGCCGCCGAGATCGCCGGCCTGCGAGCGCTTCTCGAGCTCGTTGCCGCGCAGCCATTCCGTCATCAGGCCGACCAGGGGCTCCTTGGTCGGGCCGAATTCGGTGGAGTTGGCGTCCTCGATGCCGACGAGATTGCGCGCGGCCTCGATCACCGCCATCTGCATGCCGAAGCAGATGCCGAAATACGGCACGTCGCGCTCGCGCGCGAACTGCGCCGCGCGGATCTTGCCTTCCGCGCCGCGCTGACCGAATCCGCCCGGCACCAGGATGCCGTTGACGTGCTCGAGGAACGGCGCGGGATCTTCCTTCTCGAAGATCTCGCTCTCGATCCAGTCGAGATTGACCTTCACCTTGTTGGCGATGCCGCCATGCGACAGCGCCTCGATCAGCGACTTATACGCATCCTTCATGCCGGTGTATTTGCCGACGATGGCGATGGTGACGTTGCCTTCGGGATTGCGGACGCGCTCGTTGATCTGCTGCCAGCTCCGCAGCTCCGGCGGAATCCGCGAGGCGATGCCGAAGGCGGCGAGCACCTCGTCGTCGAGGCCCGCATTGTGGTAGGCCTCGGGGACAGCATAGATGTTGTCGACGTCGCGCGCTTCGATCACCGCGCTTTCGCGGACGTTACAGAATAGCCCGAGCTTGCGCCGCTCCTCCTTCGGGATCTCGCGGTCGGTGCGGCAGAGCAGGATGTCCGGCTGGATGCCGATCGAACGCAGCTCCTTCACCGAGTGCTGCGTCGGCTTCGTCTTCAATTCGCCCGCGCTCGGAATGTAGGGCAGCAGCGTGAGGTGGATGTAGACGGCATGATCGCGCGGCAGATCGTTCTTGAGCTGGCGGATCGCCTCGAAGAACGGCAGGCCCTCGATGTCGCCGACGGTGCCGCCGATCTCGACCAGCACGAAGTCGTAGTCGTCATTGCCGTCGAGGACGAATTCCTTGATGGCGTTGGTGACGTGCGGAACCACCTGGATGGTCGCGCCGAGATAATCGCCGCGGCGCTCCTTGGTGATGATGTCCTGGTAGATGCGCCCCGTCGTGATGTTGTCGGCCTTGGTCGCCGGCCGCCCGGTGAAGCGCTCGTAGTGACCGAGATCGAGATCGGTCTCCGCGCCGTCATCGGTCACGAACACTTCGCCGTGCTGATACGGCGACATCGTTCCGGGATCGAGGTTGAGATAGGGGTCGAGCTTACGGAGGCGGACCTTGTAGCCCCGGGCCTGCAACAGCGCACCGAGTGCCGCTGAAGCCAAACCCTTGCCGAGCGAAGAAACCACGCCGCCGGTGATGAATATGTACCGCGCCATGGGACTTAACCTCTAATCCCTCGAATTCGATTCGCCAAAGCGATTCGTATTCCGCCCCAAAGATTTTGCGGGCCTGTGGGTGAGCCAGAACTAAGAATGGTAACAGAGCCTTGATGGGGATTGTTGACGCAGGACGGTAGAAGCCGCCCTGCATGGCCCCCCTGCTTTATTGCGAGCGAGGCACCTGCGGGCCGCTCGGCGCTGCCGGAGCCTGCTGCTGCTCGTCGGCCTTCTTCAGCGAATCCAGGATGCCGCCCGAGGTCGGCGGCGCAATCGGCGATCCGCCGGCCGGCTGGCCCTGCGATGCCGGCTGGCCAATGATCGACGAAGGCGCGCGGTTGTAGCCGGCGTACCAGGACAGGAACAGGCTGGTCACGAAGAAGCCGGCGGCGAGGATCGCGGTCGTCCGCGACAGAAGATTCGCGGTGCCGCGGCTCGACATGAAGCCCGCGCCTCCGCCCATGCCGAGGCCGCCGCCTTCCGACTTCTGGAGCAGGACGGCGCCGATCATGACGGCGACGATCATGAGATGGATGACGATGACAACAGTCTGCATAGTGCCCTTCCGTCACAAGCCGACAGCGCCGAGACGGCGGCCGATCGCGCTTCGCGGGTTTTCCTGAAGTTGCGCGGTGTTACACGATCGGAAACGGCATTGCCACCCCCGATCGGGTCCGGACCAACGGTTTGGGTTAGCTAGGGGCAGCCCTTGGCGATCGCAAGGAAATCGGCCGCCTTGAGGCTGGCGCCGCCGACCAGCGCCCCGTTGACGTTCTTCACGGCCATCAGCTCGGCCGCGTTCGAGGGCTTGACCGAACCGCCATAGAGGATCCGCATCTTCGCCCCATCCGCCCTAAACCGGGAGGTCAGGAATTCCCGGATAAACCCATGAATCTGCTCGACATCCTGGGCCGTGGGGGTCAGGCCGGTGCCGATTGCCCAGACTGGCTCATAGGCCACGACCAGGTTGGCCGCGGTAGAGCCGTCCGGCAGCGAGCCGTCGAGCTGGCCGCGCAGGATGTCCAGGGTCTGGCCGGCATCGCGCTGGGCTTGCGTCTCGCCGATGCAGACGATCGCCGTCAGCCCGGCCCGCCAGGCGGCTTCCGCCTTCTGCCGCACCAAAGCATCGCCCTCGCCATGGTCGGCGCGGCGCTCGGAATGGCCGACGATGATGGCGGTCGCGCCCGCATCCGCCAGCATTTCGGCGGCGATATCGCCGGTATGGGCGCCGGAGGCCTTGGGGTTGCAATCCTGGGCCCCAACCGCGACCTTCTTGCCGTGCGCCTTGTCGGCAAAGGCCGCGATCAGGGTCGCCGGCGGGCAGACCAGCAGATCGGCCTTGGCGGCCACGTCTGCCGCGCCATTGAGCATGGCGTCGAATTCGGCAGCGGAGGCCTTCAGGCCGTTCATTTTCCAGTTGCCGGCGATCAGCGGTCGGATGGCGTCGGTCATGTCAATTTCCAGCAAAATGAGGTTTGTGCATGCGCTAGCAGAGGTGCTGCGGCAGTTCCAGAGACCTAAGGGCTTTTAACCGCAGCTTCGCGAGGCCGCGTGACCTGAGGTTGCGGGGGGAAAGCCGCCACTTTATGATGATCTATCAATTTGGTGACGCGCTTTTGCGGAATCTGCATTAAGACGCGCTCCCGTTCCCCTCCTGCCAAACAAGTTGGACCAAATGCTTCGAGGAATGCGCAAGGCCTCATCAAACTGGCTCGGCAAGACCATTATGGCCGTGGTGATGGGCGTGTTGATCATCAGTTTCGGCATTTGGGGCATCGCCGACATCTTCCGCGGCTTCGGACAGTCCACGGTGGCCAAGATCGGCCGCACCGAGATTTCGCTGAACGAGTTCCGCCAGATCTATACCGACCGCCTGCAACAGATCAGCCGCCAGTTCGGCCGTCCGCTGACGCCTGATCAGGCCCGCGCCTTCGGCCTCGACCGTCAGGTGCTCCAGCAGACGATCGCGGAAGCTGCCCTCGACGAAGAGGCACGCCGGCTCGGGCTCGGCCAGTCGGACGACCAGATCCGCCAGGTCATCATGAACGACCCCAACTTCAAGGGCGTCGGCGGCAGCTTCGATGCGAACCGCTTCCAGGCCGTGATCCGCAACTTCGGCTATACCGAGCAGCGCTACGTCTCCGAGCAGCGCAAGGTGTCGCTGCGCCGGCAGCTCACCGGCACGATCGGCGCGGGTCTCGAGCCGCCGAAGGCGATGATCGACGTGCTGACGCGCTTCCAGAACGAGCAGCGCGCCATTGAGTTCGCACGGCTCGACGCCGCGCAGGCAGGCACCATCGATGCGCCCTCGCCCGAGGCGCTCGCCGCCTATTTCGAGGATCACAAGGTCCAGTTCCGCGCGCCCGAATATCGCAAGATCGCCTTCGTCGTGATCTCGCCGGAAGAGATCGGCAAGTGGAGCGAAGTCTCCGACGAGGACGCGAAGAAACTGTTCGACCAGCGCAAGGACCGGCTCGGCACGCCCGAGAAGCGCCAGATCCACCAGATCGTGTTTCCCAACGCGGCCGAGGCGCAGACCGCCCGCGAGCGCCTCGCCGGTGGAATGTCGTTCGAGGATCTCGGCAAGGAGCGCGGACTGAGCGCATCCGACGTCGATCTCGGGCTCGTGACCAAATCGTCGCTCGACCCGGCGGTTGGCGATGCCGCCTTCGCGCTCCCCGCAGGTGAAATCAGCCAGCCGATCCAGGGCCGTCTCGGCACCGCGATCGTCAAGGTCGACAAGATCGAGCCGGGCGTCGAGGCGAACTACGCCAGCCTCGTCGGCGACATCAAGCGCGAGATCGCCACCGAGCGCGCGCGCGTCAAGGTCGCCGATCTCCGCGACAAGATGGAAGACGAGCGCGGTGGCGGCGCCACCGTGATCGACGCGGCGCAGAAGCTCGGCCTCACTGCCGTCACCATCGACGCCGTCGACCGCTCCGGCCGCGCCCCGAACGGCCAGCCGGTCGCCAACATCCCGCAGGGCCTCGACGTGGTATCGCAGGCCTTCAATACCGACGTCGGCGTCGACAATGACGCGATCTCGTTCAAGGGCGGCTACGTCTGGTACGACGTGCTCGCCATCACGCCCTCGCGCGATCGCAACCTCGACGAGGTCCGCGACCAGGTCGAGGCGCGCTGGCGCCAGGACCAGATCGCGACCAAGCTGAAGGCCAAGGCGACCGAGATGGTGCAGAAGCTCGAAGCGGGCGGCAAGCTTGCCGATGAAGCCGCCGCGGTCGGCGCCAAGGTCGAGACCGCGACCGGCTTCAAGCGCGACGACTCGCCCGCCGGCGTGCCCGCGACCGTCGTTGCGGCCGCCTTCCGCACCGCCAAGGACGGCGTCGGACAGACGCCCGTGAGCGGCGGCAGCGAGGTGATCGTCTTCCGCGTCACCGACATCGTCGATCCCACGGTCGACGCCGCCTCCGACGCGGTGAAGAAGCTGAGGGAGAGCCTCGACCGGGCGCAGACCGAGGAGCAGGTCGCTTCCTACGTCAACAAGCTTGAAACCGACATCGGGACCACCATTAATCAGGCCGCCTTCGCGCAGGTGACCGGCGCGAACCAGTGAGTTGAAAGCACGCGATGGACGACCTGAAATCGATCATTGGAAAAGTGGCGACCGGCGCCAGCCTGTCGCGTGACGAAGCGGCTTCCGCCTTCGACGCCATGATGTCGGGCGAAGCCACCCCCTCGCAGATGGGTGGCCTCTTGATGGCGCTGCGGGTGCGCGGCGAGACCGTGGACGAGATCACCGGCGCGGTCGCGGCGATGCGCTCCAAGATGCTGACCGTGACCGCACCGCCGGACGCCGTCGACATCGTCGGCACCGGCGGCGACGGCTCCGGCTCGGTTAACGTCTCGACCTGCGCCTCATTCATCGTCTCGGGCGCCGGAGTGCCGGTGGCCAAGCACGGCAACCGCGCGCTGTCGTCGCGCTCGGGCGCCGCCGACGTGCTGGCTTCGCTCGGGGTGAGGATCGACCTCAGGCCGGAGCAGGTCGGGCGCTGCGTGCGCGAATGCGGCATCGGCTTCATGTTCGCCCCTGCCCATCATCCCGCGATGAAGAATGTCGGCCCGACCCGGGTCGAGCTCGCCACCCGCACGATCTTCAACCTGCTCGGCCCGTTGTCCAATCCGGCCGGCGTGAAGCGCCAGATGGTCGGCGTGTTCTCGCGGCAATGGGTGCAGCCGCTGGCGCAGGTGCTCAAGAACCTCGGCTCTGAATCCGCCTGGGTGGTGCACGGCTCCGACGGCCTCGACGAAATCACCCTCACCGGCCCGACTTTCGTATCCTCGCTCCACAATGGCGAGATCAGGAATTTCGAGGTGACGCCGGAGGAAGCGGGGCTGCCGCGCTGTGAGCCCGGTGCGCTCAAGGGCGG
This sequence comes from Bradyrhizobium sp. B025, assembly GCF_042257955.1. Taxonomy (NCBI): domain Bacteria; kingdom Pseudomonadati; phylum Pseudomonadota; class Alphaproteobacteria; order Hyphomicrobiales; family Nitrobacteraceae; genus Bradyrhizobium; species Bradyrhizobium sp. B025. Next base: position 4,610,801 of record NZ_CP170150.1, read on the forward strand.
TGACGCCGACGCCAATGCGATTGCGCTGCAAAGCGTGCTCAACGGCAAGCCGAGCGCCTACCGCGACGTGGCGCTGATGAACGCGGCCGCCGCGCTGGTCGTGGCCGGGCGTGCCAAGGACCTCAAGGAGGGCGTCGCGATCGGCGCGAAATCGCTCGACAGCGGCGCAGCCAACGCGCGGCTGAAGCATCTGATCGCGGTCTCCAACGGCTGAGCCTGACATGTCGGACATCCTGACCAAGATCGAGACGTACAAGCGCGAAGAGATCGCCGCCGCCAAGCGCGCGCAGCCGCTCTCCGTCGTCGAAGAGGCGGCCAAGGCGCAGGCCGCACCGCGCGGCTTCCTGCGCGCCATCAAGGCCAAGCACACCAATGGCGACTTCGCGCTGATCGCCGAGGTCAAGAAGGCCTCGCCGTCGAAGGGGCTGATCCGCGCCGATTTCGATCCGCCGGAGCTTGCCAAGGCCTATGAGGCCGGCGGTGCCGCCTGCCTCTCGGTGCTGACGGACACGCCGTCGTTCCAGGGTCATCTCGACTTCATGGTGGCCGCGCGTGCGGCGACGTCACTGCCGGTGCTGCGCAAGGATTTCATGTTCGACGCCTATCAGGTGGTCGAAGCCCGCGCGCATGGCGCCGATTGCATCCTGATCATCATGGCCGCGCTCGACGACGCCATCGCCAAGGACCTGGAAGACACAGCTATCGCCTATGGCATGGATGTGCTGATCGAGATCCATGACCGCGCCGAGCTCGACCGCGCGCTCAAGCTGCGCTCGCCGATGATCGGCGTCAACAACCGGAACCTGCGCACCTTCGAGACCACGCTCGCGACCAGCGAAGCATTGGCGCCGCTGATTCCCGGGGACAGGCTGATGGTCGGCGAGAGCGGCATCTTCACGCCCGCCGACCTCGCCCGGCTCGAGCACGTCGGCATGTCGACCTTCCTGGTCGGCGAGAGCCTGATGCGGCAGGCTGACGTGACCGCCGCCACGCGTACGCTGCTCGCGCGCGAGACAGCCCGCGCGACCGGTACGCGCTGACATGGCGCGCAAGCCGTCCAAGACAAGGCCGTCGAAAACAAAGTCCGGCCCTGCCCTCACCCATATCGGCGCCTCCGGCGAGGCGCGGATGGTGGACGTCTCGGACAAGCCCGCGACCGAACGGCTTGCGGTCGCGGAAGGCCGCGTCCTCATGACCAGGGCGACGCTGGACCTGATCGTCTCGGGCAATGCCAAGAAGGGCGACGTGCTCGGCACCGCGCGCATCGCCGGCATCATGGCCGCCAAGCGCACCTCGGAGCTGATCCCGCTCTGCCATCCGCTCGCGCTGTCGAAGGTCACGGTCGATATCGAGCCCGACGCCAAGCTGCCGGGCTGCCTCGTCCGTGCCAGCGTGAAGGTGACGGGCCCGACCGGCGTCGAGATGGAGGCGCTCACGGCCGTGTCCGTCGCCTGCCTCACCATCTACGATATGATCAAGGCCGTCGAGCGCGGCGTGCGCATCGAGGGCATCCATCTCGTCGAGAAGCTCGGCGGCAAGTCCGGCCACTACCGCGCCTGAGCGCGCGGTTCTCACTTCAGCGAAGTGCTGATCGATCCGAATTTCGTGTTGAGCTTGCTGCCCATGCCGTTCACGACGGTGATGATCGCAAGCGCGATGCCGGCTGCAATGAGCCCGTATTCGATCGCGGTCGCGCCACGCTCGTCGGCGAGGAAGTTCTTCAAGGTGTTTTTCATCGTCGCGCCCTCTCTGTGTCGTTGGCATGCGTGTTCGCAAATCACGTGCCAACGCCGGCTTGAGGATCGTCAGCATGTTAGATGGTTAAGCCTTGGTTGATCATCGTGCGGCCGGCAGGAATTGACCGGCGTCGCAGGATCCTTGCGGCAATTCCTGCACGTCCTGCATCCCGCGTATCGATTGCTTTTGCCTGTGGGCATTCATGTCGCATTAACCGCGCTTCCTAACTTCGCCTCCACACCGTTCCCGTAAACCAACGGATGTTTTGAGGATCAAGAATTGATCCTGGCGTGTGCGCGGCAACGATCCACATGATGACGAAATACGGCAGTCGCCTCTTTGACCAGGTCTTCGTGCGCAGCGGGCCGATCCGCTGGCTGGTCGTTGGCGGCACGCTGCTGATCGCCGCGATCGCCGTCGGCGCGGTCCTGATGGCGCAGAACTTCCGCGAGCGCGCGCTGCGCAACTCCGGCCGCGAGCTCGAAAACACCGTGCTGATGCTCGCCCATCATTTCGACCAGCAATTGCAGGATTTCGCGGTCATCCAGAAGGATTTTGTCGACCACGTTCGCGCGATCGGCATTGCCAGCGCGGACGACTATCGCAAGCGCCTTTCCGGCCAGGACATCCACCGCCTGCTGCGCTCGAAGATCGAGGCGCTTCCCTACATGGGCGGCGTCAACGTCATCGACGCCGAAGGCAATCTGATCAACTCGTCGACGGCGTGGCCGGCTCCGAAGGTCAACGTCGCCGACCGCGCCTATTTCCGCACCTTCCGATATGCCCCCGATGCGCCCGACGTCCTGATCGAGCCGGTGCACAGCCGCATCTCGGGCGCCTGGACCATCCTGATCGTCCGCAAGATCGTCGGCCCGAACGGCGAGTTCATGGGCGTGGTCGGACGCGGCATCGAGCCGGCCAACTTCGAGAAATTCTTCGAGTCCGTCGTGCTCGGCGAAGGCGCGACCATCTCGATGCTGCATCGTGACGGCACGCTGCTCGCCCGCTACCCGCATTCGGGCGAATTGATGGGACGGAACTTCAGGAACGGCCCGTTCTCGCAGCAGCGAGTCTTCGGCCTCGACCATTTTGCCGGACGCTTCGTCAGCCCCGTCGACGGCGAGGACCGCCTGATCGCCTCGCACGCCCTGCCCCACTTCCCGATCCTGATGATGGCCACCACGACGCGCGCGGCGGCCCTGACGGACTGGCGCGAGCAGATCGGCATCCTGATCTCGGTCGCCGCCTCTTCCGCGCTCGCCATCGCCGGCGTGCTGATCGCGATCGTGCGCAAGCTTCTGGAGCAGCACCGCCTCTCGCGGGAACGGCTGACGCTGGAAAAGCAGCGTCTCGACCGCGCCGTCAACAACATGACCCAGGGCCTGCTGCTGTTCGACGCCGAGCAGCGGCTCGTGGTGTGCAACCAACGCTATATCGAGATGTACGGCCTGTCGCCCGAGGTGGTGAAGCCCGGCTCCAGCTTCCATGACATCATCGCCCACCGCAGCGCGACCGGCTCGTTCACCGGCGACGTCGACGGCTATGTCGCGCGCGTGCTGGGCGACATCCACGCGCGCAACTCCATGGTGGTCGACACCGCCGACGGGCGCTCGATCCACATCCTCAACGAGCCGCTCGCGGACGGCGGCTGGGTGGCGACGCACGAGGACATCACCGAGCGCCGGCGCATCGAGGAGCGCATCACCCACCTCGCCCATTATGACGCGCTGACCGACCTGCCCAACCGCGCCATGTTCCACGAGCATCTGCGCCAGGAGCTGGCCGCCATCACCGACGGCGACGAGATCGCGGTGCATTACATCGACATCGACGAGTTCAAGAGCGTCAACGACGCGCTCGGCCACCTCGTCGGCGACGAGCTCCTGAAATCGGTCGCAACGAGCCTCAGCCGCTGCGCGGGCCCGGCGGATTTCGTGGCGCGGCTTGGCGGCGACGAATTTGCCATCGTGCAGGGCGCGGTGACGTCGCCGGACCAGGTCAACGATCTCGTCGCCCGGGTCTTCCAGGCCATCCGCGCTCCCTTCGACTGCATGGGCCATCATCTCACCACCGACGCCAGCATCGGCATCGCGCTGGCGCCGGGACACGGCACGGTGCTGGATCAGATCCTGAAGAACGCGGACCTGGCGATGTACGCCGCCAAATCCGCCGGACGCCGCACCTATCGCTTCTTCGAGCCGGAGATGGACGCCAAGGTCCGCGAGCGGCGGCAGCTCGAGATCGACCTGCGCCACGCCATCGCCCAAGGGGGGCTCGAAGGCGGCCTCGAGGTCTATTACCAGCCCTGCCTCGGCCTGAAGGACGACCGCATCACCGGCTGCGAGGCACTGGTGCGCTGGCGCCATCCCGAGCGCGGCATGGTCTCGCCGGCCGAGTTCATCCCGATCGCGGAGGATACCGGCCTGATCAACGAGATCGGCGAATGGGTGCTGGCCACCGCCTGCCGCGACGCCGCAAGCTGGCCCGACGACATCCGCCTCGCCGTCAACGTCTCGCCGGTGCAGTTCAAGAGCGGCACGCTGGCGCTGAAGATCATGGCGGCGCTCGCCGCCTCCAATTTTCCGGCCAGCCGGCTCGAGCTCGAGATCACCGAGGCGGTGCTGATCCGCGACGACGACACCGCGCTGGCGATCCTGCACCAGCTCCGCACCATCGGCGTGCGCATCGCGCTCGACGATTTCGGCACCGGCTACTCCTCGCTGAGCTACCTGCACCGCTTCCCGTTCGACAAGATCAAGATCGACCGCTGCTTCGTCAACGACATCGCCGGCCCCGACGGCTCCGCCAGCATCGTCCAGGCCGTCGTCAATCTGGCGGCTGCCCGCCGCATGACCACCACCGCCGAGGGCGTCGAGACCGAGGAGCAGCAGCGCCTGCTCCGCACGCTCGGCTGCTCCGAAATGCAGGGCTATCTGTTCAGCGCCGCAAAGCCGGCGGACAAGGTGCTGGAGCTGTTCGCACTGCATCGCAGCCGGCTCGCCCAGCGCGGCGGCAACGAGAGTCGCCGCCGCGAGGCAGGCTAGGTCGGACCTCGGTTATCAGCGCAGCGGCATTCCCAGAAGCTTTCCTCCAAACACACAACGCAGGTCTGCTCCAGACGCACCTTCAGGGCGTGCCGGGCGCGATGAAGGCGGACGGTCAGGTTGTTGACGGTCACGCCCAGATCGGCCGCAACCAGCTCCCGCGGCTCACCGGCGAGATCCACCCTTCTGATGACTTCGGCATGCTCCGGCTTCAGCAGGGACAGGTGGGTATGAAGACACTCGCAGACCGCGGCATTCGCAGCGGAATCCTGATCGGCTGCAAGACGGTCGTTGAGCTCATGCGGAAAAGGCATCTCGCGAGTCCTGCTCCTTGATGCCTGGCGGTGAAAGTCTGCGATGGACGTGGCCAGGACCCTGCTCAGCCAGCCTCGAACCGAGTCCGCATCACGAATGTCGCCGGATCGCTCCAGTGCACGCAACATGAACGCCTGGAGCACCTCCTCCGCTTCCGCCTTCCCGCCAAAGCGCCGCTGCAAATAATTGCGAAGGCGATCGTAGCTGCCGACGAGGGCAGCACGAACGACTGCCTCCTGCACTTCCAGGGAGCCGGCTGTCAGCATCGGCAGATTCTCGTTCGGCGATTTCATGACCCATCGTCCTTGCATGACATTCGGTAGATCGCTTCGTTGGAGCGGGAACGCGACGGCGCGGCTGCCATCAGCCGGCGCGGCAGCCTCCCGAACAGGGGGCGCGAGCGATCGCTGCGACAGCGGCGCTCACGTGGCGACCTCTGTTTCCGCAAACCGGCGATCGCTCTTTCGGCGTTCTTCCTCTCAGCACGCAGCGTGCGGGAACAGCACCGAGGCCGGCGCCGTCACTCCGCCGCGTGTGAGGTCCTGGCGCGCATCGTCGTCATCCGCATGGCAACGTGCCTCTCGCAGACGAGTCGATCCGCGCTCGCACCTGGAGCGACGCAGTCCGGTTCTCAGGAGCTATCTCAGGCGATGGGGGGCCGGTAGTGGCGACGGAACGTGCCTTCGTCGCCGATCACGTCAGGCGGCGCTTCGCAGCGCGAGCGCGGCACGACGAACTCCGCAACGGCCGGAGCTTGCGGCCACACGGCGCTGAAGCAAAGCACCGAGCCGCAGCAGGTCGCATGCCGCTCGCCGGGCCGGTCATGGTCGTCGTCGTCGCAATCCCCGGCCATCGCAACGTCATGCGAATGTACTGCCGATCCGCCAGCGTGATCGTGCTCATGCGCATCTCCAGCCTGATCGCTCGGATGGTCGCACTGCATCGCTACGTCGAGGGAGATCGAGATCGCGAGGGACGGCGTCATCGACGCGAGCAAGTAAGCGATGGCGACAAGCCATCCCCACCATCTTCGCCTTGGCTTTCGCAAGCCAATCATCCCTGCACCTGCTGTCCCGACCGGAAACATATAGCTCTGGTTGCAGTGACGGCCAACAGAAAACGACGCTCGCGGCTTCGACATTGCAAGAACGGCGATGAGAGTCGTGCGCCGTGCCAGATGCGGCGCGGAAATCAGCTCCCGATTTCTTTCGTCGAGCCCTGTAATATATTGCACCCCTCTCCGTCGCGTGACCGAATCCGTCAATGGTGCTTCATCCAGCCGACGCCTTTGATGTCGTTGAACGAGTCGGTTCTGTGACACAGAAAGCATTGATCGACCGATGCGTGCTCCTGTCCCGTGATCATCCGATCCATCATGACGAAGTGGCCCATGTAGTGGCTCGGCGGCGCCTGATGGCATTGGGCGCAGTCCCTCGAAGTCGGCGAGGGGTGCAGGAAACCGGCGATTTTCCAGGACGCGAGCCCATGGCAATCCGCGCAGTCCCGTCCGAGCAATTCGCGGTGCGGCTCCCGGTTGCTGTGGCAGCTGGCACAGTCGAGCGCAGCCTTTTCCCGCCGTTCTGGCTTTGGCAGGCCGAGAAACTCCTTCAGGTCCGCAGTCAATTGATCGGCTGCGGACCGGTCGAACAACTGCGTGCCGGAGGCGGCCGCCGCGACTTGCAGCAGTGCCGCGTGGTCCATCCTGATCGGCCGCATGTCGCCCATGTGCTCGAGATGGCAGCCGGAACATTGAGTGCCCGCCGCGGCATGAAACGCCGTCGACTGCTTGGCGAGATCCGCGGCGGAAGGCGCGTGACAGGAGATACAGGCCGCTGCGTCGACGCCCCTGACCGGCGTGTGGCAGCTCTCACATCTGTCGGACAGAAAAGCGTGCTTCCCGGACAGCGGCCCGGGCATCACAAATCTCGTCCAGCCCGGGACTAGCTCGGAGCTGCCCCGATAGAGAGCGATCGATACGACGGCCGCGCTTGCGACGGCCAGTGTCGCGACCACGGCGTAGAGCACGCCCCTGATCGTCACGCCAGCCACCGCAGCCCGTAATAGACCTCGGCCGCCACATGCACCGCCAGCAGCGCATACATGACGATCGCCGCCATGACATGCAGCCCGATCCACTTCAGGAAGATCTTCTTGATTGCTTCGCTGGATCCGATCGCCGATTCGAGATCGGAAATACCATCGACGAGTTGCAGCACGGGCACATTCGGCAACGTCGATGCAGGCACGGCGTCCCCCTCACGGACCACACGATCGGGCGACGACATCGCCGACGCAATGTGCTCATAGGCCGACCTCAAGGTCGCCAGATGCGATTGCTGCTGGCGCAGCTCCATCGCGGTTTGCGGCAGGTAGTACCGCCCGACAAATCCGGTGACGACAACGATCAGCATGCTGGTCGCCAGGGCAATCCCAAGCGGACTTTGAAACTTGTGACCGGTATGCAGAAGCGCGAAGAATGCTGCGACGATTCCGGCATAGGCGTGAAACGCCAGGAGCGTCGGCATCGACACGCCTCGCGTGACCAGGACCTTCAAACCCACGCTGTATTTCGTCATCGGATAGACGAGAAGGAGAACCATCAGCACGGCCGCACCGGCCCCGAGGACAAAGCCCGCCAGGCTGCCTGCGAACCGGCTGTCGGAGTGCAGCAGGAAAGCCGGCACCAGCAGCAACAGGGCCGCCAGAACGACGTCGGCGATCAGGCGCTCTCTCCCGTCCATCATGTCAGGCCTCGACGACCAGATCTCCGACCGATCTCGCCTGGCAGGCCAGGATGAGACCGTTCGCCTTGTCGTCTGCGGTCAAGGCGTCCTGGACCTCCATCGTGACGTTTCCTTGCAACAGATGCGTCTTGCAGACGCCGCAGACCCCGACCCGACAGGAATAATCGATCGAAACGCCCGCGCTCTCGGCCACCTCCAGGACGCTCTTGTCCGGAGGCAGCGCCACAACCTTATCGGATGTCGCAAAGCGAATGGTGGCCGTTGCAGGACCGACTGTCGCAGCCCCTCGATTGCTCGCCTCGGCGGCCGGCATTTGCGCTTCGGCCGCGACCTTGCCGGGAGGTGGAACGGCGCCGCGGGCCGGCCCAAAGGCCTCCGTCTTGATCTGCTCGCGCGGTACGCCGAGCCCGATCAACGTCTTCCTGAGCGCGTCCATCATTCCGGGCGGACCGCACAGGTGAACGCGTCGTCTGGCGAGATCGGGCACGGCCTGCGTCAGGAACTCGGCCGTGATCTGCCCCTCGCTTCCCATCCACGACGTGCCCGCGGCCCGCACCATCGTGGCCGCGACGTGCAGATTGTTCATCCTGCGCTGAAGATATTCCAGCTCGTCCCGGAAAATGAATTGCTCGGTCGTCTGCGCGCCATAGACGAGGTAGATCTCGCCGGGCCATGCAATATCCGAGAGATACCGGATCGCCGCCATCAGCGGCGTGATGCCGACCCCGCCACCGATCAGGACGACGCTGTCGGCTTCCACGCCCGTGAATGTAAAGGCGCCGGAGGGGCCCGCCACTTCAACGAGGTCTCCCTCCTTCAGGTGGCCATGCATGTAGTCGGACAGAAGCCCGCCGTCTTCGCGCTTGATCGTGGTCTCGACATAGGCGGTCTGGGCGGCGGACGATGCGATCGTGTAGGAACGCCTGACGGCCTGTCCGTCGATCTCGATGGCATAGGTCAGGAACTGTCCCGGCAGGAATGCAAACGGAATCGCGCCGCCGTCTGGTGCTTGCAGACGAAAGGTCTTCACGTTCGGTGTCTCCTGATAGATCGCGCAGATCCTCAGCTTGCCCTTCCAGGAGCGGCTCGCCTCAACCCGCCGCGGATGGCGATCTGTCTCCCGGGAGGATGTCGCCTCGGGCTTGTCGTTCGGCACGCCGGCGGCCGGCGGGGACACGAGGGGCGCGGCAGCAGCCGGAGCGACCGCAGCGCGTGTCAGCCGATCGACCAGCGCGTTCGCCCGGCGCATGCGCGCGAGGTAGACGGCAAGCATCGCGAGCGAGAACAGCACCAGCAGCGCCATGGTCGTGACGTGAAACCAGGAGACCCCCGGTGCGCCGTCATCGCCATCCATGGCGCCTTGCCGAGGCAGGAGGTTCATCTGCGATTTGAACCAGGCCTGTGCGATTTGCTGCGGCGGCTTGCCCTCGTGCAGCGAGCGCAGCGCGACCACGCCACTCTGGACGGCGTTCAGGGATTCGCGAAGCCGACGCGCCGCCTGATCCGCGGCAACGATGTCGCTCCCGGCAATGGCGTGCCGCAGATCCATCTCAGCACCCGCAAAGCGATCGGTCTCCGCGCTGATCCGCTCGCGCGCCTGGATCTCCAGATTGCTCCGCTGTTCGGCGGACAGCGCCGGCATATTCATCAATGCCGGATAAAACTCCTTGCGCGGCCGGCCCATCATGCCGTCCATTCCACCCATCATCCCCGGCGTGGCGCCGCCGGGCGGCGCGCCGGCCGCACCGCCTGCGGAGCCGGACGCTGCGGGATGATGTGCGGCGTGGTCGTCCTCTGCCTGCGCCAGCTCCCAACCCCGAGCGACCTGCCCTGTCGGATGCGCGCGGCCGAGGCCGAAGTCCGATGCGAGCGCGGCATTCGCCACAAGCTGGCTCGTGAGGACGACGAGCGCAGACAGGCCGGCTCGACATCGAAGGGGCAGACCGAACATGATCTCGCTCTCGATTCCAGCGCTCAGAACGACGCAATCAGAGGCAGCAGGATCGTGTCTGCGGTCTGCTTCTGGCTCTCGTTCAACGACGCGTAGAGCCGCGTGAAGGCCACGCGAGCCGCCTTGAGCGCCTCCAGGCGCTCGGACAGGTGCCGCTCGTAATGCTCCAGACGGTCCGCGCTTCCCAGCCTGTCATCCATCGCGAGCATCTTGCGCGCATCCAGCAGGTGCTGCCGGCTCGACCGCAGGGCATCCGCCACATTATTCCAATCGGCAGCCTGCTTGTCGCTGATCTGCAATTCCGCCTTCAGAAATGCGATCCGCCCTTCGAGCCGCTCGGTCACGTCCGCCGGGCCACTCATCGCGCCGCTGCTGCCAGACGAACTCATCTGGCCGCGCATCATCTTCTCCATCATTTGCATCATCTGCATCATGCCGGAATTGTCCCGGCAGCCGGCGCCCTGGCAGTCCCGCATCTGGCCTTGCGGCGGCATCTTCATCTTGTCGTCGTTCATCTGACCGCCGCTCATGTTCTGCGGCTGACCCGATGGCTGTCCCGTATTCATCTTGCCGCTGGAATCCGACGGTGCGGGCATCTTCGACATCTTGTCGTCGTCCATCATCGCGACGCGAGTCAGATCGGTTGCAGCGACTGCGGACGACAGTCCACCCGGACCCAGCACGAGGACGGTAAGGGCGGCTGCGCTCACGACAAATTTCTTCGGACGATTCATGGTCATTCTCCAGGGTTTGATTCGGATGGTGGTCTGCTCATCGAGATCGACGATGAGGGCAGCGAAGTGCGGGTCAGGCCATATAGACGCGACGCGCCGGAAACTCTTACGCACGGAGACGTCAAAGGCCGCCGCGTGCTGCATCGCTCACCTCCCTGTCATGCCTTCGCCACGGCCATCGCCCCTCGATTTCAATCTGGAGCGAGAAGCTCAGGAAAGTGCGGATCACGATGATCAAGGCCAGGATGCCGAGCCGGTCGAACGACGGCACGATCGCGACCATTCCGATGATGTCGGCGGCAATCAGGAATTCGAGGCCAAGTAGGATGCCGCGACCGAGGTTCGCGCGATAGGAACGAAATGCGTCTGCAGGCGCACCGCGCCGCATCTCGTTCAACGACCAGACCGTTGCGGCAACCACGCCGCACACGATCACCACCACGCCAAGCAGCTCGATCGTCGATGCGGTCCAGTGCAGGCCATGCAGGATGACGCCCTGCACGTCCTCGGTGAAAATCAACTCGGAAGTTATCATTCGCCCGCCTCCCCGCCCTGCCCGGACGAACGGCTTCTGTCCACGCCCTTCGACCAGGTCCGGTAGTAGGCAACGCCCGTCATGATCCAGAGGCCCGCGGCTCCGACGATGAGCTGAGCCGGGATTCCCTCCGATCCAAAATCAAGCAGGAAATGCGCGATGAACGAAAGGAAGAGACCGACGCAGAACACGGGCAAGGATTGCTGGCCACATCGAATCAACGGCTGCAGGAAAGGCGACTTCAGTCCCGGCCAATCGATCGGAACGAGCGAGACGACGATGAGCACCAGGCTCGCCAGATGAATGACCCGATACGGGCTGAGATTGGTCTTGTCGTTCGGTACGAAGACGGCGACGAGTCCCTCGGGGATGTAGTCCCTGAGTCCGGGAATTCGCTCGGCCAGTGTCATCACAAGCGCGAAGAGCAGAAAGCCGCCGCTCATGACAAGGAGCGTGCGGGACGACAGCAGCCAGCGACTTGCCGTCGCCCCTCCCAATGCCAGCCAGGCCCCGAATACGAAGAGCAGTTGCCAGGTAAACGGATTGAAATACCAGACCCCGGCCGGATAGGCGGGCAAGTTCCAGCCGTAATGGCGGGCGGCCAGATAGAGACCGAACGAGCTGATCATCACCGCGTTCCGCCATCGCAACATGAACCAGAGCACGACGGGAAACGCAGCCATCAGCACGATGTAGAGCGGCAGGACGTCGAGATTGAGCGGTTTGAACTTGAGGACCAGGCCTTGCGAGAGCGTCTCGACGGGAAAGTCCATCAGCGGCGCGACGTTGAACTGATCCATCAGGTGAAGGTCGTCGAACCTGTGCGCAAGGTAATGCACGGCGGTGAGATAGACGAAGAACAGCAGAAGGTGGGCGACATAGAGCTGCCATACCCGCCGCAGCAGCCGGGTTGCCCCGATGACGAAGCCACGTTCCATCATCATGGTGCCGAACACGAACGTCGCGGTGTAGCCGGAGATCAACACGAACAGATCGGCGCCGTCGCTGAAGCCGTAATTGCGCGTCGTGAACCAGACCAGCACCGAATTCGGAATGTGTCCGAGGAAGATCAGCCAGTTCGCCAGACCGCGAAACAAATCCAGCCGGACATCGCGCCGGGGCTTGGCCAGCACCGATCTGATCGTGATCGTCTCCCAGAGCCGGCGGCGCAGGACAAATGCAACTTGCAGCGGCCGACCGGCCACCTGGATCGTCTCGTCAATCAAGAGCGTGCTTCCCATTCTTGCGCGATGTTTGCGGATCGCAACCGCGCCGCGATGCTCTATCCACTCGCGAGCCGGCACGCTAGGTGGCGTCGTTGATGCTCTTTTGACGGACATCAAACTCGAGCGATGCACCGGCCAAATCTTTTTTTCGCGCGGTCTTGTAATGAGTTGAGACGCCTCTCGTCCTCGAGTCATTCGATCGACATCGCCATCTTTCCAGCAACGCCTCTTGCCGGCACTGCAAGTGATCGAGGGCACGACATGAAGTCATCGAATTCGCGAGATCGATGCAAATTTTTTTCTGTAAGAAGATCGATACTTCCCGTCGCCTGCTGCAACTCGACGATCCACGCATCGGCGCACGCAAGTGCGCGCGTCGACATTTGATTTTGCTCAACCTAGACAATCGCGCTCCGGGTTTGGTTGCCTGTCAGTCAAGCCACCGGGACTTGATTGACACCAACTCGACAAGTTCAAACAGGAGAAACCAGAATGAGTCACCGCAAGCTGATCGTCGCTGCCGCGATCATGTCGCTCGTCGCGTTGCCCGCCTTGGCGCAGACGAGCACGACGAACACCACCGATGAGAAGAACGGCCACCACTATTCGGGCGGGCCAAAGACCGAGGTCCCGCACCACATGGGCAAGAAAGAGAGCGACGGCGGATCGACCGGCGGATCGGGCGGCAGCCACCATTACGGCGGCGGACCGAAGACGGAAGTCCCGCATCACATGGGCCCGAAGAAGGAGCAATGACGATCGCGCTGTGATCTCGCGGCTTGCGAGCCGCGGGATCACCGCAGAGCCCTATGTCCTAAGCTCGCAATTGATCAGACCCGTCGACTGAGATTTGAGCTGATTGTAAGACGAGGTCCGTTCAACTCGTTCCAAGAAAGAGCGCAAGATGGCTCAGATTTCCGGATATGTCCTGGTCACAGTTACCGGCTTGTCATCGGCCGGCACCGTCGCTGCGCCGGGCCTCAAGGTTGGAGATCGTGTCATCCAGGCCTCGTCACCCTCCCTCAATGGCAACGTGAACATCTTCGAAGCCGTCGTCACGGTCGATGATCAATTGCAACAATTCACCGCTTTCGGTGCTTCGACAGCGGTCACATTCGAAATCCTGGCGCTCCGCCTTTGACACGCCAGCCTCAAAACGAATTCGCCCGGGAGCGGTCATCCGCTCCCGGGCGACTATCTGGACGTCGTAGGATTTAGTTCGGCACCGCAGCCTTCGGCGCGGGCTTGGCCGCGACCGCATTCGCGGTGACGCCATGCAGGAAGTCGTAAGCCGCGTGCAGGGCCTTGTCGTCCTCCTCTTTCGGCGGGACGTAGGACTGCGATCCGGTCTGCTCGGTGCCGTCGGCAGCCTGCAGGTGGCCGCGCATCTGGGACTCCGCCATGGTATCCATCCGGCCCTTCAGCTCGGGCGGCACGTCCTGGAGGATCTCGATGTCGGGCGCAATGCCCTGGGCCTGGATCGAGCGGCCGGACGGCGTGTAGTAGCGCGCCGTGGTCAGCGCCAGCGCGCCATTGCCGGCGCCGAGCGGAATGATGGTCTGCACCGAGCCCTTGCCGAACGAGCGCGTGCCGATGATCGTGGCACGCTTGTGGTCATGCAGCGCGCCGGCGACGATCTCCGAGGCCGAAGCCGAGCCGCCATTGACCAGAACCACCAGCGGCTTGCCCTTGGTGAGGTCGCCACCATGCGCGGTGAAGCGCTGGGTTTCCTCCGGATTGCGGCCACGGGTCGAGACCACCTCGCCGCGCTGAAGGAACGCGCTCGACACCGACACGGCCTGGTCGAGCAAGCCGCCCGGATTGTTGCGCAGGTCCATCACATAGCCCGCGAGCTTCTCCTGCGGGATCTCCCTGGAGATCGCCGCGATCGCCTTCTTCAGGCCGTCGGTGGTCTGCTCGTTGAACGAGGTGACGCGGATATAGCCGATGTCGCCATTCTCGACGTGGAAGCGGACCGGCCGCACATGGATGATCTCGCGGGTGATCGCGATGTCGAGCGGGGCGTCGGCGCCCTTGCGCACGATGGTGAGCTTGGTCTTGGTGTCGACCGGGCCCTTCATCTTGTTGACGGCCTGCTCGAGCGTCATGCCCTGCACGGCATCGCCATCGATCTTGCTGATGAGATCGCCGGACATGATGCCGGCCTTGGACGCCGGCGTATCGTCGATCGGCGAGACGACCTTGACCAGGCCCTCCTCCATCGTGACCTCGATGCCGAGCCCGCCGAACTCGCCGGAGGTGGTCTCCTGCATCTCGGTCCAGGCCTTGTCGTTCATGTAGCGCGAATGCGGATCGAGCGAGGTCACCATGCCGGTGATCGCGCCTTCGATCAGCTTGGCGTTGTCGGGCTTCTCGACATAGCTCGCCTTCACGCGCTCGAAGACTTCGCCGAACAAGTTGAGCTGTGAATAGGCATCATCCGCGCCAGCCGCCGCCCGTGCCGCCCATACTCCGCCGTGCGGACTGGCTACCAGAAGGGTCAAACACGCTCCGGTGAGCGCGCCCAGGGGGAACAGCAGGGTTTTCCGCATGGATAGGCTGGCCTTTTTGCTTGGCGGTTCTCTTGGGCTTGGGAGGCGCCATGCAAATGGCGATCCAGCCCGCTTCTCACAATACCATTCTGGTTTCTTCAAGGCCGGGATGCCAGGCCGGCGGATACACCGTAAAAATCCCTTCGCCCGGACCTAAACTTTTGGCAACGTTCCGAAACCGTTTCATGCAAAGCAGGAATCGGTCGATCGCCCGCGCCTCGCAGCTATGCGATTTTAGGATGGTTTTGGAGAGCCGGACGGGTTAGGCGATGAAACAAGGCTTCAAATTCTCGGGAGGATAATAATGAACGAAAAACCCCGCATCCAGCCGGAAAGGAACGTCGAACTCGGCGCCAGCAGCGAGCCGTTCCAGAATCTGCACGAATTCATCCGCAAAGCACGCGCCAACCTCAACCAGAATGCCTGGGACTATATCGTCGGCGCCGCCGAGACCGAGACCACGATGCGCCGCAACCGGATGGCGCTGGACGAGCTCGCTTTTCGCCCGCGCGTGCTGCGCGACGTGCGCAAGGTCGATGGCTCCGTCGAGCAGTTCGGCCGCAGGATGCGCCTGCCGGTGGTGCTCGCCCCTGTCGGCGCGCTCGAGATCTTCGATCCGGATGGCGCCGCGAGCGTCGCGCGCGCCGCCGGCACCTTTGGGGCGGCGCACATGCTGAGCTCAGTGTCCGAGCCTGGCCTGGAGAAGACCGCCGCAGCCGCCCCCGACGCGCTGCGTCTCTACCAGCTCTACGTGCGCGGCGACGACGCCTTCGTCGCCGATGTCGTCAGCCGGGCCGAAAAGCACGCCTACGCCGCCTTCTGCCTGACCGTCGACACCGCCCATTACAGCCGTCGCGAACGTGACATCGCCAAGCGCTACGTTCGCGAGAGCCGCCTGCGCGCCACCGGCGGCGATTTCCAGAAAGGCCTGGAATGGCGGACCGTGAAGATGATCACGGACAAGTTCAAGATTCCGCTGATCCTGAAAGGTATCGCCACCGCGGAGGACGCCCTGATCGCGCTCGATCACGGCGTCGAATGGATCTACGTCTCCAACCATGGCGGCCGCCAGCTCGATCACGGCCGCGGCGCCATGCATGTGCTGCCTGAGATCGTCGAGGCCGTGAAGGGCCGCGCCAAGATCATGGTCGATGGCGGCTTCGGCCGCGGCACCGACATCGTCAAGGCGATCGCGGCGGGCGCCGACCTCGTCGGCATCGGCCGGTTGCAATGCTGGGCGCTGGCGGCGGCCGGCGAAGCCGGCGTGACGCGGATGCTGGAGCTTCTGGAGGACGAGGTGCTGCGCTGCCTCGGCCTGTTGGGCGCCACCTCGTTCACCGAGGTCAACAAGTCCTGCCTGCACCAAGCCACCGCGACGAACGCGCCGAGCGTGTTCAGCGCGTTCCCGCTGTTCGACCACGAACCTTACCGGTACTGATCCGAAAGGACGCAATGACCTCGCTCTCTCCCGGCAGCGCGGATGCGCTTCTGTTCGACCTCGGGCGCGTCGTGCTCGACATCGATTTCTCCAAGGCGATCGCCTGCTGGGCGGGACACGCCGGCTGCAAGCCGGAGGCGATCATTGCCCGCTATGTGCGCGACAGCGAGGCGTATCGGCTGCACGAGGTCGGCAAGATCAGCGACGAGGAGTATTTCGCCTCGCTACGCACCTCGCTCGGGATCGGCATCTCGGATGCGCAATTCCTCGAGGGCTGGAACGCGATCTTCGCGGGTGAAATGCCCGATGTCGCGGAGCTGTTGCCGCGTGCGGCGAAGCAGATGCCGCTCTACGCCTTCTCCAACACCAACCAGCCGCATGTCGACCATTTCTCGAAGGAATACGCCGACCTGCTCGGCCATTTCCGCGAGCTGTACCTGTCGTCCAGCATCGGCCTGCGCAAGCCGGACGCGGCGGCGTTCGACCATGTCGTGGCGGCCATCGGTGTGCCCGCCAGGCGCATCGTGTTCTTCGACGACCTCGCCGAAAACGTCGAGGGAGCGCGGGCGCGCGGATTGACCGCGGTGCATGTGACCTCGCCCCGCGATGTCGGCGACGCGCTCGAGGCGCTGGGAATCTGATCGAGACGCATCGGCCGGCGGGTGAAACCGGGGAGCTCCCGGAACCGATCTGGCCGAGATGAGGAACCAAATCGCTTTGTACATTTTTATACAGAGTTCCGGGAACGGAATGCCCGCTTCCGGACTCTTGAGTCCGTTGGGACTTCTACAGACGGACGTATCATCGTGTTGGGCAAAACCTACCTCACCAAACAAGCCTCTCTTCTGCTCGAATTCGCCAGAACGACTTCGGATTCTGACCTCTCCGCCAAGCTGATCAGCAAGGCCGCCGACCTGAAATCCCAGGCCGATCCGCTGCCCGACAAGGATCAAGGCCCCAAGCCCCCTGACGTGGCTCCCGACGTGGCGCCGGACCTCCGTCCGGACCGCCAGACCGGTCGATGACCGATGCTGGCCGTGGCTCCCGTCATTGTCGTCCTTGCCATGGCCACGCTCGTTCCCGTCTTTCTCGTCCGTCAGATCATGCCGCGGCAAAGCTGACGGTCCCTCATGACTGGACGGATCAAGCAGGATAAATCCTGATCCGGTCCCATTTTGCTTCATCGCCCGCGCTCGGCTAGAACTCTTGCCGCCCATTCGTCCAGACTTTCCGAGCAGGAGTTTCGCCGTGGCCTTGATGCCGGTTTCTGACGCGCTCGCCGCGGTGCTGGCCGGCGCGGAGCCGCTGCCTGAAGAGATGATTCCCCTCGACGAGGCCTACCACCGCGTGCTCGCGCGCGACGTCGCGGCGCGGCGTACCCAGCCGCCCGAGGCGATGTCGGCCATGGACGGCTACGCCGTGCGCGCAGCCGATGCGGCCAGGGTCGACGCGCAGCTCACCATGATCGGCGAGGTCGCGGCGGGCCGGCCGTTCGCGGGAGCGGTCGGCGCCGGCGAAGCGGTGCGAATCTTCACCGGCGGCGTCGTTCCCGCCGGCGCGGACGCGGTCGTGATCCAGGAGGATACGGTCGCCGAGGGCAAGCGCATCACGATCAAGGAAGCCGCTATCGCCGGTCGGCACATCCGGCCCGCCGGCGTCGACTTCCGCGAGGGCGACGTGCTCCTTCGCAAGGGAACCCGGCTCACCGAGCGCGACCTCGCGCTCGCCGCCGGGATGAACCATCCAGACCTGCCCATCCGCCGCCGTCCGAAGGTCGCGATCCTCGCCACCGGCGACGAGCTGGTGATGCCGGGCACCACGCCGGGCCCCGGCCAGATCGTCTATTCCAACGGCTATGCCCTGCACGCCCTCGCCCGCCAGGAGGGCGCAGATACCATCGACCTCGGCGTTGCCGCCGATACGCTGGAGGCCACCACAGCCGGCATCCGCCGTGCCCGAGAGAGCGGCGCCGACATCCTGATCACGATCGGCGGCGCCTCGGTCGGCGACCACGATCTGGTCCAGCAGGCGCTGAAGGCCGAAGGCATTGCGATGGCGTTCTGGAAGATCGCGATGCGGCCGGGCAAGCCGATGATGCACGGCCGGCTAGGGGCGATGGGGGTGATCGGCCTGCCCGGCAATCCCGTGTCGTCCTATGTGTGCGGCTTCCTGTTCATGGTGCCGTTGATTCGCGCCCTGTCGGGCCGCGCCGTGATTCACCATCGTCGCGAGCGCGCCGTGCTCGGCCGCGATGTCGGCGCCAATGACCAGCGCGAGGACTATCTTCGTGCGCGCCTGGAGCGGCGCGACGACGGCATGCTTGTCGCCCTTCCCGTCAATCATCAGGATTCCTCGCTGCTTGCGAATCTCGCTGCGGCGCAGGCACTTCTCGTGCGCGCGCCGTTCGCGCCGAAGGCCGAGGCAGGCGCGCCTTGCGAGGTGCTGCGACTGCCCGCCTGAACGCACTGGTCCTGCGCGTTCCGCGAACTTTGTCGCGTTCACGGTAAATTAAGCAGTTGCGGAACACATATCGAACATATAGTGTCCGTTCATGATTTGTTTCGAGCATCTGGCGGCTCGCCGCTGAATTCACCGTCTCGGAATCGAACGACATCAACCGGGGGATTTGGTCGAGATGTTAACGCGCAAACAATACGAGCTTCTGCGATTCATCAGCGAGCGTTTGAAGGAAAGCGGTGTGCCGCCCTCCTTCGACGAGATGAAGGACGCGCTCGACCTGCGCTCGAAGTCGGGCATCCATCGCCTGATCACCGCACTGGAGGAGCGCGGCTTCATCCGGCGCCTGCCCAACCGGGCCCGCGCGATCGAGGTGATCAAGCTGCCCGAGCTGCAGGCCGCCGCTGGCAACCGCCGTGGCTTCACGCCGAGCGTCATCGAGGGCAATCTCGGCAAGGTGCGAGCGAGCTCCAGCGCGGACGAGGGCGAACGCCCCGTCGCGGTGCCGGTGATGGGCCGCATCGCGGCCGGCACGCCGATCGAAGCGTTGCAGACCCGCAGCCACACCATCAGCGTACCGCCCGACATGCTCGGCTCGGGCGAGCACTACGCGCTCGAAGTGCGCGGCGACTCGATGGTCGAAGCCGGCATCCTCGACGGCGACATGGCGCTGATCCAGCGCAATGAGAGCGCCGACACCGGCGACATCGTGGTGGCGCTGATCGACGACGAGGAAGCGACGCTGAAGCGCTTCCGCCGCCGCGGCGCCTCGATCGCGCTCGAGCCCGCCAATGCGGCCTATGAGGTCCGCATCCTGCCGCCCAACCGAGTGAAGATTCAGGGCAAGCTGATCGGCCTGTACCGGAAGTACTGAGCATGATCCGGACTGGAGAGCCGCGTTAGCGCAAAGTGCGCAGCGGTTTTCCCTCGCGACAAGCGCAGGACGCGCTTGCGCGGAGATCATGCTCAAGCAATCACCTAAGCGCGGCCCGCCGGTTGGCGACCCGCGTCGTTGACGATTGGAGCGGACGATTGTCCGCTCCGGCTGGATAGTCTTTCTGGTTTTGCTCAGATTATCCGGCCCCTCTCTAGCGCTACATCCTCGCGACGCCGCACGAAGCCCTCATCGCTTCGTGGCCCTGGAGATCGAGGAGGCAATCAATGCGCAAGATCGTTTTGAGCACCGTCACGGTGGCGCTGATCGCAGCATCCGCGTCGGCATCGCAAGCCTTCGCCGCGCAGTCGCACCATGCCCGCAAGGCAACGCCGACGACGGCGAGCGAGCAATTGCGCAACGCCGTCGCGCAGCCGTCGCAACCCGCCTGGCAATATTCGGGCTGGTCGGCACCTGCTGGTCGCTGACGAAGATGCACGCCAAATGCACGGAAGCGGTTTTTGTTCCTGACGCATTTGAAAAAGATATTGTGATGGCAGCCTGCGAAGCCAAGCCGCAGATTTGCCTACAACCGAGAAGACGCTAACATGCTTCCACTCTGATAGAGGCCAGTGCCTCCGAAGGAGGCGCGGGTCGCTATCCCTGAATGAGGAGCACCCGATGTGTGACTACAGCCTGCATGCCGTCGCGACGCGTCCCGCACAAGTCGGCGAGACGATCGTCACGACCACCTTCCGCGGCACCTCGACGCGCGGCTTCGCCTCCGAGGCCGACATGTCCGTCGCGGTCTGCCTGCTGCCGGGAACGGAGCTCGCCTTCGCCGACAACGTCCGCTACGACAATCGCTGGATCTGGACGCGCACCATCAACTCCCGCGTCGGCAAGTTCGGCAAGATCGATCCGCACATTCCCGATCGCCATCATGACGCGATCGAATTCCCCGACGGCAAATACGTACTCGTGACGCAACTCGTCGAAGGCCAGCGCGCGACCGTGCTGCAATTGCCGGTGACCCAGCCGGCCGGCGAGCGTGAACACAAGCCGGAGATCATCGCTGACAGGCCGACGATCACACGCCTGCCGATCGGCTGATGTACCTCCCCCCGGCGCAGAGGTCGGGGCCGGGATTGAAATTGCCATCGCCGGCCGTGGCCGGCGAGATGGTATGATTTGCGTCTTCCGGAATCTTCCGCCGAGATCAGGCTCGCACCTGCCCATCGCACGAAGTTTGCGCGGCCCTGCCTGAATTTTGAACGTCCGTTCCGCGGCCAGATCGCCGATGCTGTCAAAGGCTTGAGGCGGCGGACACGTTCGATGAAAACCTTCATTCGCGTCGTTGAACTCTGGGTGCCGGACCGGACGCGCATGCGGCTGGAATTCGGCGGCGGCCTCTACGGCGAAGGGCTGTCCGCGTTCAAGGCCGTGAGCGAGGACTTGCGCTTCGGATACGACGAGGGCCTTCCCGGCAAGGCCTGGGCCAGCGGCCATCCCGTGATCCTCACCAAATTCGCCAACTCCTATTTCAAGCGGACCGACCAGGCGCTCGCGGCCGGCCTCACCTGCGGCGTGGCGGTCCCGGTGTTTTCAGGCGAGTTTTTGCAGGCCGTCATGGTGCTGTTCTGCGGCGACGACGAGGCGCATGTCGGCGCGATCGAGCTCTGGCACAATGATCCCGATAGCTCCCACGAGATGGGGCTCGTCGACGGCTACTATGGCACCGCCGACATGTTCGAATTCAACTCCCGCCACACCAGGTTTCCCCGCGGCTTCGGCCTGCCCGGACGCACCTGGAAAGCGGGCCTGCCGCTGATCATCAAGGACCTGCACAACGCCAGGAGTTTTCTGCGCTGGGAAGACGCCGCCGAGGTCGGGATCAATCTCGGCGTCGGCGTGCCCTATCGGACCGGCACCGACCAGACCTGGGTGCTGACTTTCCTGTCCGCACAGGCGACGCCGATTGCGCGACGCTTCGAGATCTGGGTGCCGAACGAGGCCCGTTCGGCACTGGTCTTTCGCGCCGGCGATTGCAGCGCGCAGACAGACCTTGCCGCGCTCTATGCGGACAAATCCATCGGCAGGGGCGACGGCAGCATCGGCGGAGCCTGGGCCACCGGCATGCCCGCGCTCAACGACGATCTCGGGCACGACGGCTCGGCCGCAGCCGCGGAGGCCCGCGCAATCGGACTGAGCCAGATGGTGGCCCTGCCGGTAATCGGGAGCGCTGGGCTCGAAGCCGTGCTGGCCTGGTACCTATAGCCCGTCCGCTCAATCCTCGGCCTGCAGGTCGGCCTCGGACGGCGTCGCGTCCCGGTTACGGGGGGCCGCCGCCTGCGGCGCAAGGCTCGCGCTGAAATCGCCCTCGCCGGCGGTCGCCGGCGACCACGGACGATCGGTGCCTCTCGCTTTCACCGCCTGAACCGCAAAGCCGTCGCCGCGCCGTGTCAGCGCGAGCGCGCCTTGCGCCGCGAGTCGCTGCCGGTCGACCACCATCGCCACACAATCCGCTGGCGCCGGCCGCGCCGTCACCACCAGCGCAGCGCGGCTGCAATCGTCCGCCAGAGCGTCGATGCGCAAGGCCAGCGCGACCAGGCGCCCGTCGGCGAGCGGCGTCACGCAGCCGGCCTCGTCGCACGACACGCCGGCGGCGAGCGAGGGACTACCGGCATCGCGCGGATCGGCGTCGGCAGCCAACCACTCCTTCAGCAGAAAGCCGTCCTTGTTCGCCCGGATCATTTGCAGGTGCCCGTCCCTGCCCCGCACCGCGACACTCTGGCCGTCCCCGGCGATCAGGATATCCGGCTGCCGGCCTGCCAGCCCCCAGAGGATCGCGACCAACAGCACCAGCGCGCCTGACCACCGTAAGGGCGTGCGCAGCAGGCCCATCACGATGATCCCGAGGCTCGCCGCGATCAGCGGCGCAATGCCGAACGCCGGGATGCGGCCGACCGCGCCCGGCAGCGCAGCCACCCAGCGCGAGACCGCGACCATCCAGTCGATGCCGATCCCCATCAGCCACCAGAACACGCCGTCGAGCCCGAACGGCGCCGCGAGCAATCCGAGCAGTCCCGCCGGCATCACCAGCGCCGACACCACCGGCATCGCCCCGAGGTTGGCAAGCACGCCGAACGGGGTGACGCGGTGGAAGTGGAAGGCGGCATAGGGCGTGGTCGCAAGCCCCGCGATCAGCGAGGCCAGGAACAGCATCGCGATCTCGCGGCCGCCCCACATCGCGATGCGCGCGGTCGCCGAATGATCGGGCGAAGCGAACAGGTTCGGCATGCCGATCTGCACCAGCGCAACCAGCCCCAGCGTTGCCGCAAACGACATCTGGAAGCTCGGATGCACCAGCGCTTCGGGCGCGACCGCGAGCACGATCAACGCGGCCACGGCCAGCGTGCGGAAGGTGATGGCGCGTCGGTCGACCATGACGGCGATCAGCACCACGGCGGTCATGAAGAACGAGCGTTGCGTCGCGACCTCCGCGCCCGAGAGCAGCAGGTAGAATGCGGCGGCTACCAGCGCCGCAGCCGCCGACCATTTCTTGATGGGGAAGCCGACCGCCAATCCCGGAATCAGAGCGAGCAGCGCGCGGACCGCGAAGAACACGACGCCGGCGACCACCGCCATGTGGTAACCGGAGATCGAGAGCACATGGCCCAGCCCTGAAATGAACATGGCATCGTTGACGGGCGTGGTGATCGCGTCGCGCCGCCCCGTCAGCAGCGCCGTCGCGATCGCGCGATTGTCGCCTTCGAGCGTTGCCCGGACGCGCGCGTCGATCGCATCGCGCAGGCCCTGCATGAAGGCGGCATAGCGCAGCCGCAAGCCACCGGCATCGGGCGGCACCGCAGCCGCGATCGCCCCCATCACGAAGCCGGAGGCGCCGATGCCCTGGAAAAACATGTCGCGCGAGAAATCGTAGCTGCCGGGGCGCACCGGCGAAATCGGCGGCATCAGCCGCGCCTTCAACTGCACGAAGCTGCCGACCTCCGGCGCAGTCCCCTTGCGCACCGAGAGGCGCACGCGCTCCAGCTTCACCTCGCTCCGCTGCGCCTCCATCGCGGCGACACGCAGCACGAAACGGTCGGTGCGCTCGCGGACGTCGCGCGTCTCGACGAAGCCCGACAACGACACCGAATAGAGCGGTTTTGCGAGAACGGTGTGAGCAATGCGCGCCGTCTTCCAGGTCGCCACGGCAAAACCGGCCGCAATCGCCGCGATCATGATCGCGGGGGCGAACAGCCGGCTCCGCCGCAACAGGACGGCGCCAAGCATGAGCGCGGCCGCTATCGCGGCAACGACCCACAGCACCGGCTCGTGATCGGCGGTAAAGTAGAGTGCGATGCCGCTGCCGAAGGCGACCGGCACCCACGGCAACAGCCGCCCGGCGCCGGCCTCCGCGCGCATCCATCCGCGCATCGCCTCGACGAGTGCGGGCCAGGCGCCAAAGCCCGCCGGCGCAAACCCGCCGGCCGGAGCAGCCCAGCCAACGGGCCAGGTCCCCGCAATCCCTTGGGACCGTGCTGGCCGGCCCGGCTCCGCCATTCCCTGCACCTTGCGATACGCGACGGAGGCCGAGGCTACCGGAACGTGCAGGGCGGCGAATAGCGGTACAGATCAGGAACGAACTCGATCGAGCCCTACTTTTCCTCTTCCATCGTCACGGCGACATCCGCCTTGGCCGACAGCCGGACCTTGTTGCCCTCGACGCCGGCGACGAGGCCCTTGTCGATGAAGTGATGATGGCCCCTGTGGCTGCCCTCGCCGCTGTCCTTCTTGGTCAGTTTGATCCGATGGCCCTCGACCTTGTCGACGGTGCCGATGTGGACGCCGTCGGCACCGATGACTTCCATATGCTCTGCAATGTTCTGCATGGCGGGCTCCTCGTTGGGGACCCACACAACGCCCGAGAGGTCCTTTCCGTTCATTCGTGACACGACCGCCCGGCGCGATGGGCGACCGTTCTGTCTCTGAACGGGGGCAGCCTGGGTTCGGGTCGATTGAGCCGAAAGTCTCATAAGGGGCCGGCCTTGGCAGGATTAAACTGCTCTCCACGCCTCCCCCGCACAGACGGGCCAGGTCGTGACAGCTCGCGGTACCGAAGGCCGCCGAAGCTCTTCTCAGGTGGTTCAAGGTTCCTCTGAGACCAGGCGTTGCGGACGCAACTCGCAATTCTCGCCTGTAGCGTCGCACACCAAACGCACTCCGCGAGCGAACTGGCGCTGAAATGCGCGAGGAGTGGGTTTGAATTTGATAGGAGCAGCACATGGCAGTTCAAGTACCGCACGATTTCCGCCGCGTGATCGTTGCTGCATCGGTGGGAAACGTCATCGAATGGTATGATTTCTATATCTTTGGCAGCCTGGCCGCCGTTCTGTCGGTCAAGTTCTTCGAGCAATCCCACCCGGTTGCAGCCCTCCTCAGTACGATCGCTCTGTTCACTGCGGGCTTCCTGATCCGCCCCCTGGGAGCCTTCCTCTTTGGATGGATGGGTGACAGGGTCGGACGAAAATATACATTCCTCATCACGCTGAGCGGAATGGGACTGGGTACGGGGGCAATCGGGTTGATCCCGACCTACCAGTCCATCGGTCTAACGGCGGCGTTCGTTCTGTTCGGCCTGCGCATGATCCAGGGTCTGTGCCTGGGCGGCGAATATGGCGGCGCCATCACCTATGTCGCGGAGCATGTGCCGGACGACAAGCGCGGCTACTACACCGGCTGGCTACAGACCTCTCCGACTCTCGGCATCGTGGTGTCGCTGGCCGTGATCGTCCTGACACGGACCTGGTTCGGCAATCAGGTCTTCGACGAATGGGCCTGGCGCGTTCCGTTCCTGGTGTCTTTCCTGCTGGTGGCCATCGCGATCTACATTCGGCTCCAGCTCCAGGAGACGCCGATCTTCCAGGAGATCAGGGCCCGCGGCCAAATGACGACGAATCCGTGGAAGGAGGCCTTCCTCAGCTCCAACATCAAATACATCGGGATCGCGATCGTGGTCCTGATCGGACAGGGCGTGGTCTGGTACAGCGGCCAGTTCTGGGCGCTGTACTTCCTGCAGCAGGTCTCCAAGGTGGATGCGCTGACCTCGGCCTACATCGTGGGAGCCGCGCTGCTGATCGCAACGCCGAGCCTGATCTTCTTCGGCTGGCTGTCGGATCAGATCGGCCGCAAGCCGGTGATCCTGGGCGGCATGCTGCTCGCTGCGATCACGTACTATCCGCTCTATCTGTGGCTGGGAACGGTCACGCAGCCCGGCAACATCAACTATCCGACCGCGATCTTCATCATCTTCATCCTGGTTTGCTACGTCGGGATGGTGTACGGGCCGGTCGGCGCGTTTCTGGCGGAATTCTTCCCCGCCAGGATCAGGTACACGTCGGTCTCCGTGCCGTACCACATCGGCAACGGTTGGGGTGGCGGATTGGTGCCGTTCATCACCTCGGCGGCATTCGCCGCGACCGGCAGCATCGGCTACGCGCTGATCTACCCGATTGCGGTGCCTGCGGTGTGCTTCGTGCTTGCGGTCTTCCTGATGCCGGAGACTCGCAAGATCAGCATCTGGCAACCGATCGAGCCCAGAGCCGCATTGTAACGTAACCACCTCTCCTCCGGCCGCCAGCCGATGGCGGTCGGAGAGAAGCCGGCAACCTCTCGTCTCAGCCGGCGCGGTGAGGCCAGTGATCGTGCCACCAGGTGCTGAAGTCGCGATCGGTCATCAATTCCCAAGCAGCGAGCAAGATCACCAATAGGCCCGACAATACGCTGCTGACCGTGGCCGATACCGGCTCATAGCCAATGGACCAAGGCGCCAGCACCAGAGCCAAGCCCAGCAGCATTTCGCCCCACTCTTCCAGGTAGGACGGGACGACAAAGGCCTCCACGGCAAACAGCATGACGCCGAGCCCGAGTGCGATGGTGATCCAGACAGCAGCCCCGGATAAGCCGAGGACGAAGGACGACAGGACCAGCCACACGCCCACCAACAGGCTACCAGCGTCTTGCCAATGTTGGATGCGCATGATGCTCACCTCCCTTCTCGTATTGATGTGGGGGCGCGCCGATGAAGAATCATCCCTCCGACCTGCGCTGTGTTGCCGCGACCAGGAGCCGGCGCCCCGTCCGGCCGCCCGTGCCCTGGAAAGGGCCCTTGCAAGTGCGGCGCACCAGGATGCAGACTATCGGCGCTTGACAGGTGTCAATGTCTGCCGTTCTCGGCCCACCCGGTTCGCGCCCAGAACAAGAGGGAGATGACGCCATGCGAGAAATGGAAATCCACGACTATGCGCGGCAGTTGCTGGAAGCCCATGGCCCCAAGGCCATTGCGGAGGCCGCTCAAAACGCCATCGACCTCGAGCAGAAGGGCGAGCTCGAATTGGCAAAAACCTGGCGGCACATCGAAGACGCGATGAAGCTGATGCGCGGGCCGCATCAAAGCTGACTGCCGTCGCGCGAAGCTTGCCTGACTGCGGCGACAACGCCGAACGTGGACCACAGTCCGTCGCGAGCCGCCAGGTTGCGGCCGAACGGCTACGCGATCTCGGGACGCTGACCTGGGAGCGAAGCCATGGTTGCGAAATGTACGACAGCCGAAGACCTCGTGAAGGCGATCACGGACGAGAAAGTCCAGATGATCGATTTGCGGTTCACCGACCTGCCGGGGGTGTGGCAACATTTTTCCGTCCCGCCGAGCGCGGTGAATGCCGATGCACTCAATGAGGGCATTGGATTCGATGGCTCATCGATCCGAGGCTTCCAGGAGATCCAGGAAAGCGACATGCTGGTCGTCGCCGATCCGACGACGGCATTCGTCGACCCCTATAGTCCGGCCAAAACGCTGGTTCTCATCTGCAACATCCGCGACCCCGTGACCGGCCAGTCCTACAGCCGGGATGCCCGCTACATCGCCCAGAAAGCCGAAATCCACCTTAAGGGCACCGGGCGCGCCGATACGAGCTATTTCGGCCCGGAAGCGGAGTTCTTCGTCTTCGACGAGGTGCGCTACGCACAGGGCATCAACTACGCCATGCACGCAGTCGACTCCAGCGAAGGCAGCTGGAACACCGGCTCTGAGGAAGGGCCGAACCTCGGCCACAAACCGCGCCCGAAGGAGGGATACTTTCCCGTTCCCCCGACCGACAGCATGCAGGCGCTACGCACCGAAATGGTGCTGACAATGGAATCTCTGGGGATCCAGATCGAGGCCCATCACCATGAAGTCGCAACCGGCGGCCAAAACGAGATCGACATGCGCTTCACCACCCTCACCCGGATGGCCGACAACCTGATGATCTACAAATACGTGGTGAAGAACACCGCGCATCAGCACGGCAAGACCGCGACATTCATGCCGAAGCCGCTGTTCGAGGACAACGCTTCGGGCATGCACGTTCACCAATCGCTCTGGAAGGGTGAGACAAATCTGTTCTACGACAAAGGTGACTACGCCGAGTTGAGCCAGCTCGGCCGCTACTATATCGGCGGGCTATTGAGCCACGCCTGGGCGTTGTGCGGGCTTTGCGCCCCCACGACGAATTCCTATCGGCGTCTGGTGCCGGGCTATGAAGCTCCGATCAACCTCGTCTACTCCCAGCGCAATCGCTCCGCCTGCTGCCGGATTCCAATGTATTCGCCGAATCCGCGCGCCAAGCGCGTCGAGTTTCGTTCGCCGGATCCGTCCTGCAATCCCTACCTGGCCTTCGCAGCAATGCTGATGGCTGGCCTCGACGGTATCGACAAGCAGATCGACCCCGGCAGCCCGATCGACAAGAATCTCTACGACCTCCCGCCTACTGAGGCGAAGGAGGTGAAGTCCACGCCAGGATCGCTGGACCAGGCGCTCGACGCGCTCGAGCGCGATCACGCATTCCTGCTACGCGGCGACGTCTTCACCGCCGACGTGATCGAAACCTGGCTCGACTACAAGCGCAAGAAGGAGGTCGACCCGATCCGCCTGCGACCTCATCCCTACGAGTTCCATCTCTACTACGACATCTAGCGGGCGGCGACCGCGCACCTAGCGGAACGGGCGGAGCCCTCCGCTGCTAGATCATCGGGACCCTCGACGAGGCGTGGTGATTGACGATCTTCCAGTCGGCGTCCTCGCGCGTGATGACCCAGCTCATCTTGACGACGAGTTCCGGGCGTTCGCCCGCGAAATCGAACGACACGATCGCGGCCATGTTGATGATATCAGGACCAGCCTGCGCAGCCTGCACCTCGGAAAACGCAGCACTCGGCTTGCGCCATCGCGGCAGGCCATTGAAGTAATCGGCAACGCCGTCCCTGCCCCGATAGAGCTTCGGGTTAGAGCCGAAGAAGAACGCTCTCTTGGCATAGAGCGACGACAGCGCGGCCGCATCGAGCGTCGCGAAGCCGGCGCACCATTTCGCGATGATGGCGGAAACGATGGCGTCGGCCTCACTGCTCATGAGTGCCTCAACCTTTCGCGACTTCCTTCGCGAACGTGTCGCGCAGGCCGATGGTGCGTGAAAACACCGGCTTGCCGGGCGTCGAGTCCTTGTCGCGCACGAAATAGCCCTGGCGCTCGAACTGCATCGGCTCGGTGGAATTGCTCTCCGCCACCGATGCCTCGATGCGCGCGTCGCTGAGGATCTCCAGCGACTGCGGATTGAGATCGGCGGCAAAGTTCGAGGCGTCCGGGCTCGGGTTCGCGAACAGCTGGTTGTAGATGCGGATCTCCGCCGGCTTCGACGCTGCCGCCGACAGCCAGTGCATGGTCGCCTTCACCTTGCGGCCGTCGGGCGCATTGCCGCCCTTGGTCGCGGGATCGTAGGTGCAGCGCAGCTCCACCACCTCGCCGTTATCGTTCTTGATCACGCCGGTGCACTTGACGAAATAGGCGTAGCGCAGCCGGACCTCGTTGCCGGGCGACAGGCGGAAGAACTTCTTGGGAGGGTTCTCCATGAAGTCGTCCTGCTCGATATAGAGCTCGCGGCCGAACGTGATCTTCCGCGTGCCGGCGGTGGGATCGTCCGGATGGTTGATCGCCTCGAGCTCCTCGGTCTGCCCCTCCGGATAGTTCTCGATCACGACCTTGAGCGGCTTCAGCACCGCCATGCGGCGCTGCGCGGTGCGGTTCAGCTCCTCGCGGATGCAGAATTCGAGCATGCCGACATCGACCACGCTGTTGGCCTTGGCGACGCCGATACGCTTGACGAATTCACGCAGCGCCGCCGGCGGCACACCGCGACGGCGCATGCCCGCCATGGTCGGCATGCGCGGATCGTCCCAACCCGCGACATGGCCCTCGCGTACGAGCTGGGTCAGCACGCGCTTCGAGAGCAGCGTGTAGGTCAGGTTCAGCCGCGCGAACTCGTACTGGTGCGGCTTCGACGGCACCGGCAGCTTCTCGATGAACCAGTCATAGAGCGGCCGGTGGTCCTCGAACTCCAGCGTGCAGATCGAGTGCGTGATGCCCTCGATCGCGTCCGACTGGCCGTGGGCATAGTCGTAGCTCGGATAGATGCACCATGCGTTGCCGGTGCGCGGATGATGCGCATGCAGGATGCGGTACAGCACGGGATCGCGCAGATTGATGTTGCCCGCGGCCATGTCGATCTTGGCCCGCAGCACGCGCGCGCCGTTGGGGAATTCGCCCGCCTTCATGCGGCGGAACAGGTCGAGGTTCTCATCCACGCTGCGGTCGCGGAATGGCGAGTTCTTGCCGGGCTCGGTCAGCGTGCCGCGGGAGGTGCGGATCTCCTCCTGGGTCTGGTCGTCGACATAGGCGAGCCCGTCGCGGATCAGCGTCTCCGCCCATTCGTACAGGCGGTCGAAATAATCCGAGGCAAAGAACAGGTTCTTGCCCCAGTCGAAGCCGAGCCAGTGCACGTCGGCCTGGATGGAATCGATATATTCCTGCTCTTCCTTGACCGGATTGGTGTCGTCGAAACGCAGATGGCAGCGACCCGGAAACTCCTGGGCGATGCCGAAATTGAGCGCGATCGACTTGGCGTGGCCGATATGCAGGTAGCCGTTCGGCTCCGGCGGGAACCGGGTCACGATCTCCCTGTATTTGGCCTGATCGAGGTCGGCTTGAATGATGTCACGAATGAAATCGCGCCCAACCTCAGCTGCCACCGGTTCTGTCATTACGAAAATCCTGTAGGGAAATCAGCGGTCCTTCTGCCAAATTCGCGAGGCTGAGCCAAGAGCTTAAGCAAGGCCTGGCAGGTCCGCCGTGGGCTTTAGTTATGCTCCGGTCCTGCTATACACCACCGCTTCCAATGCATAGGCCCTGCCAAGAATGACCGATTCCGTCGTCACCCGCTTTGCTCCCTCGCCGACCGGCTTCCTCCATATCGGGGGTGCCCGCACGGCGCTGTTCAACTGGCTCTATGCGAAGAAGCATGGCGGCAAGATGCTGCTCCGGATCGAGGACACCGACCGGGAGCGCTCCACGGAGGCCGCGATCGGCGCCATCCTGGACGGGTTGAAATGGCTTGAGCTCGGCTGGGACGGCGACGTCATCTACCAGTTCA
This sequence comes from Bradyrhizobium sp. B025, assembly GCF_042257955.1. Classification (NCBI taxonomy): domain Bacteria; kingdom Pseudomonadati; phylum Pseudomonadota; class Alphaproteobacteria; order Hyphomicrobiales; family Nitrobacteraceae; genus Bradyrhizobium; species Bradyrhizobium sp. B025. Next base: position 4,641,933 of record NZ_CP170150.1, read on the forward strand.
GCCGCGCCGCCCGTCACCGCGAGGTCGCCGAGCAGCTGCTTGCCGACGGCAAGGCCTATCGCTGCTACGCCACCGCCGAGGAGCTCACCGCCATGCGTGAGAAGGCGCGCGCGGAGGGCCGCACCCGCCTCTATGACGGCATGTGGCGGGACCGCGACCCGGCCACGGCACCGAGCGACGTCAAGCCCACCATTCGCCTGCGCGCGCCGCAGACCGGCGAGACCGTGATCGAGGACCAGGTCCAGGGCCGCGTGGTCTGGCAGAACGAGAACCTCGACGACCTCGTCCTTTTGCGCGGCGATGGCAACCCGACCTACATGCTCGCGGTGGTCGTGGACGACCACGACATGGGCGTCACCCACGTCATCCGCGGCGACGACCATCTGATCAACGCCGCCCGCCAGAAGCAGATCTATGATGCGATGGGCTGGGCGCTGCCGAGCATGTCCCACATCCCCCTGATCCACGGCCCGGACGGCTCGAAGCTGTCGAAGCGCCACGGCGCACTCGGCGTCGACGCCTACCGCGCCATGGGGTACCTGCCGGCCGCACTCCGCAACTACCTCGTGCGGCTCGGCTGGAGCCATGGCGACCAGGAGATCTTCTCGACCGAGGAGATGATCGCGGCGTTCGACCTCTCGAGCGTAGGCCGCGCCGCTGCTCGCTTCGACTTCGCCAAGCTCGAAAACCTCAACGGCCATTACATCCGCCACGCCGACGATCAATCACTCGTGAAGATGTTCGAGGATGTGCTGGACCACGTCGTGCCCAGCCGCGACGAGCTTAAGGCCAAGTTAAACGACACCACGCGCGCGCAGCTTCTCAAGGCCATGCCGGCCCTGAAGGAGCGCGCCAAGACGCTGATCGAGCTGATCGACAGCGCCTATTTCATCTTCGCCGACCGGCCCCTGGAGCTCGATCCCAAGGCGCAGGCGCTGCTGACGCCCGAGAACCACAAGCTGATCGGCCAGCTTCATTCCGCGCTGGAGAATGTCGAGACATGGAGCGGCGCCACGACGGAAGCCGCGCTGCGCGCCTTTGCCGAGGAAAATAGTCTCAAGCTTGGCGCGGTCGCCCAGCCGCTGCGGGCGGCGCTGACCGGACGGACCACGTCGCCTGGTATATTTGAGGTTTTGGACGTGCTGGGACGCCAGGAAAGTTTGGGTCGGCTTAAGGATCAGGCCAAGGACTAGGCAAGGACCAGGCTAGACGTAAGTCGAGCATGCGCGGCGCCATCTTGCAGCGCACACAGCAATAATATACCCATCTCCCCCGTACCTTCTGGAACATCCGGCCTGCCCCACCATGTTATTGGGGCCTTCCGGGTCCGGCCCGTTTCACCATACATCGGGGACCTACGATGGACGCAAAAGCAAGCAATAAGACCGCCACGCTGACGGTCGGAAACAAGAACTACGATCTCCCGATCCACAGCGGCAGCGTCGGGCCTGATGTCATCGATATCGGCAAGCTCTACGGCCAGTCGGGCCTGTTCACCTATGACCCGGGCTTCACCTCCACCGCGAGCTGCCAGTCTAAGATCACCTATATCGACGGCGACGCGGGCGTGCTGGAATACCGCGGCTATCCGATCGAGCAGCTCGCCGAGAACGGCGACTTTCTGGAGACCTGCTACCTTCTGCTCTACGGGAACCTGCCGACCGCCGCGCAGAAGAAGGATTTCGACGACCGCGTGATCCATCACACGATGGTGCACGAGCAGATGGCCCGCTTCTTCCAGGGCTTCCGCCGCGACGCCCATCCGATGGCCGTGATGGTGGCGTCCGTCGGCGCGCTCGCCGCGTTCTACCACGACTCCACCGACATCAACGACCCGAAGCAGCGCATGATCGCTTCCATGCGCATGATCGCGAAGATCCCGACGCTGGCGGCGATGGCCTACAAGTACACGATCGGCCAGCCCTTCGTGTATCCGAAGAACTCGCTGAAGTTCGCCGAGAACTTCCTGCACATGTGCTTCGCCGTGCCGTGCGAGGAGTACAAGATCAATCCGGTGCTGGCTGACGCGCTGGACAAGATCTTCATCCTGCACGCCGACCACGAGCAGAACGCCTCGACCTCGACGGTGCGCATCGCCGGCTCCTCCGGCGCCAACCCGTTCGCCTGCATCGCCGCCGGCATCGCCTGCCTCTGGGGCCCGGCCCACGGCGGCGCCAACGAAGCCGCGCTCGCGATGCTCGCCGAGATCGGTTCGGTCGACAAGATTCCGGAATTCATCGCCAAGGTGAAGGACAAGAACAGCGAAGTCCGCCTGATGGGCTTCGGTCATCGCGTCTACAAGAACTACGATCCGCGCGCCAAGATCATGCAGAAGATGTGTCACGCCGTGCTCAAGGAGACCGGCCATGGCGACGATCCGATGCTGAAGGTGGCGATGGAGCTCGAGAAGATCGCGCTCAGCGACCAGTACTTCATCGACCGCAAGCTGTACCCGAACGTCGACTTCTACTCGGGCATCACGCTGAAGGCGATGGGCTTCCCGGTCTCGATGTTCACCGTGCTGTTCGCGGTCGCCCGCACCGTCGGCTGGATCAGCCAGTGGAGCGAGATGATCGAGGATCCGCAGCAGAAGATTGGCCGTCCGCGCCAGCTCTACACCGGCGTCACCCGCCGCGACTACGTCGCGATCAAGGATCGCAAGTAAGTCTTCAGCCAGCACGGCTTTCGAAACGGCGCCATCTCACGATGGCGCCGTTTTTGTTTGACAGGATACCGGGAACAGCGAGCAAAGCGCAGGGCGAGCGGATGCGGATCACGAACCCGGTGAATGGATGGCTGCAGGTGGTGGCCTGTTCGCCGTTCCCCGATGCGGCCGGCGAGATGGTTCTTTATCCCCGGTGCGACATTGACGGGGTCGTCACCGCGGAGCGCATCGCGGCGACCGCCGTGCGGTACAGCGCTTACGACGTTCCCAAGCCGAAATGGCCGCGTCCCGGGACGGTACTTCCGGTCACCCTGGACCTCGCTGATCCCACACGGTTCAGGATCGAATGGGATTTGGTGCCGACCGAGCGAGACGCGTCGGAACGGCTCGCGGAGCATTTGCGCGGCGAGCAGCAGGCCGACACGCCAAGCCGCCGGCCGTTTCCCGGCATCTGGCGCGAGGTGGAGCACTCGGCATCGTCGCCCGGTCTGGTCAATGGCCTGACGCCTCAGCAGATGGAGATTGCGCTCGCAGGCGGCGCCGCAGCCCTCGGTTTGGTCCCGACCACGGCGAAGGTGTTGACCGCGCACGAGGTGCAACCGAGCAGCGCGCCGGGCGGGACGTGGGACATTGCGGTCTCGGTGAACGACCCGAACGGCGGGCCGGGTTGGAAAGCGGTCACGCGCATGTCATTCAGCAGCTCGAGCCGCCGCGAAAGCCGCACCGTCGTCGGGGACGAGTTGCCAGTCCTGGTCGACCCGGACAATCGCAACCGGATCATCGTCGACGTCGCCCGTCTCTCCTGAGTGGTGTCGCTGCTCTGCGAATGCAGGCTGCGCTCATCAATCTTGTTGCCGCGCACAACAACAAGTCGGTGCCTCGCCCCCGCAAACGCTTGACAGTTGAAACGCTCCGCGCGCAAATTCTTACACTAAGTAAGAATGACCACAGGGATGGAAATGCCGGAGCAGCCGAGAAGTCGGCGGCAGACGCGCACTGCCATTTTGACTCATCTGCTTCAGTCGGGCGGTTCGTTTCGCCCGCCTCTGGCCAAGGCCGTGCGCCTGTCGGAAGCGAGCCTGTCGCGCATCCTGTTTGACCTGAAGGCCGAAGGCCTGATCGAGGAGGTGCGGCGCCCTGCCCCTTACGTCGGCGGCCCGACGGGCCTGGTGTCGCTCGATGGTTCGGTGGCGCTTGCGGCCGTCGAGCTGACCGGCCAGTGGCTCAGCGTCGGCGTTGGGACCTTGTCGGGCGAGTTGCACTATACGGAGCGTGTGGCGCTACCGGCAAAGCCCACGGCCGAGTCTGTCGGCAGGGTGTTTCGCGAGGCGCTGACATTGCTGCGTGACTGGACGCGGCGCCGCCGCATCGCGCTTGCGCAGATCGGCGTCTCCATTCCGGGCCTCGGCCGGCTGAGCATATCGACCAATCCGATCATCCCCTGCGACGTCGGGCGCATCGGTGCCATGCTCGCCCAGATGTTTGCCGGCGTGCCGGTCGAGTTCACCAACTCGGTCGTCGCGCACGCCACCTTTCACCGCTGCCGCAGGGAGAATTATCCGTTCAGCGGCGCGCATCTCTTCGTCTTCGTCGGCCAGGGCGTCGCAGGCACCTGGGTGGACGATCCGACCGAGGCCGATGCACTCCAGCCGGTCGAACTCGGCCACATGGTGTTCGGCACCGACGGACCGCGTTGCCGCTGCGGCCATCACGGTTGCGTCGAAGCCTATACGTCGCTTCCCGCTCTGGCCGAGCTCCTTGGTGTTTCCGAGGCCGAACTGCTTCAGCTCGGCAGCGATTGGGTGACCGCGGTCCCGCTCTCGGCGCGCGCTCGCCAGGAACTGCGGCGGCGGCTGTTCCGGCTCGGGCTCGCGATCGGCAACACGCTGAACGTCAAGCCATGCCGCGGCGTTGCAATCAGTGGCTGGCCGTCGCTCCTTGCGGAGGACGATCGAAAGGCGCTGGTCGACGGCGTCGACGCCAGCCTGCTCGGCGGCCCTGAGCATGCGCAGGTGTCGCTCGCTTTCGTGCCGCCCTCGAATGGCAATGATCCCAGGGCCGCGCTGGCGTTCGCTGCCTTCTGCCTTGCTTGCCGCGGCGGTATGCCGGCCGCATCGACGGAGGCCGCCTGAGATGCCCTGAAGCTGCGCGGCTGTCGCGCAAGAGAGTTCACACCGGGAGGAACTTGCCATGCCGATCACAACAACAAGGCGCCGTCTGCTCGCTGGGTCTGCTGCCGCGCTCGCGCTGCCGGCATTTGCCCGCGCGCAAGGCGCGGTCAAGCCGCGTTTGACCGCGATCTCGCAATGGTCCGCAGGCAGCGACGGCGCGGCGATCACCGCGCTCGGCAAGAAATTCGAGGAGAAAGGCGGGGTCTGGCAGCACTCGCCCGTCCCTGGGTTCACCACCGAGATGATGAACAAGCTGCGCGCTCAGATCATTGCCGGCGATCCGCCGGCATGTTCGCAGCTCAAGGGCCCCGAGATCGCGGCCTGGTCGAAGATCGCCCCGACCGTCGATCTCGACGCTGTCGTCGCTGCTGCAGGTTACGAGAAGGTCGTCGCGCCAGACCTCGCGAAATTGCACAAGCCGGGCGGCAAGTGGATCGCGCTGCCGTTGCAGATCTACAGCACCAACATGCTGTTCCTCTCCAGGCGCGCGATGGACAAGGCCAAGGCCGACAAGATCCCGGTCACCTGGGCCGACTTCAATGATCTCGCCGAAAAGATGAAATCAGGCGGCGTCGCATATCCCGTCGCCAATGGCGGCACCCGCCCCGACGATGGGCAGAAATTCGAGGCCGCTCTGGCGGGCATCAGTCCCATCGCATACCGCGCGGCCATCATGAATCTCGAGAAGAAGACCCTGGAGGGTCCGGAGATCAAGGCCGCGTTCGCACAGGTGCGCAAGATCGCCGACTGGATGGACCCCAACGTCGGCGCCCAACACTTTTCGACCAACCTGAAGCGCTTCATCGATGGCGACATGGGCATGATGATCATGGGCGGCTGGGCGCAGGGCGTATTGCGCAATGCCGGTTTCAAGTTCGAGGACTTCATCATCGCGCCAGGCCCCAGCGACAATGCCAAGCCGGTCTTCCTGTTGAACGCCGATGCCTTCATATTCTGGCAGCGCAAGGAGCCCGACCTGCAAGCCGGCCAGACGCTGATGGCCCAGCTCGTCATGGATCCCGCGATCCAGACGATGTATTCGCAGATCACGGGATCGATCCCCGTGCGCACCGATGTCGATCTGTCCGGCGAAGGCTGGTCGGACGGTCAGCGGCGGACCGCAGCTGCTCTGAAAGATGCCATCGCCAGCAATCAGGCGGTCCTCAGCCTCGCGCACAATATGGCGCAGGAAAACGGGATGACCGCGGCGATGATCGATGTGATCACGGAGTACGTGAAGAACAAGACGATCAAGCCGGAGCAGGCGGCCACTCGCCTCGCCGAGGCCGTCGAGGGCGCACGTTGACCAACGTCGTCTCGACAGGACTGGGCCGGCCGGCGGCCTCTGACGTGGTGCGCCGGCTGCCCGAAGTTCTGACGATCTGGGTGCCGCTGCTGTTGTCGGCTGCGCACCTCATTGCGTTTTCGCTGTGGACGATCTGGATATCGTTCACGCCATCCACTCTGGTCCCGGTCTCGGGCTGGGTGGGTTTGCGCAACTATTCCGCGGTTGCGGCATCGCGAAACTGGCAGATCGCCCTCGACAATCTGCTGCTCTTTGGCAGCGCCTTCGTGTTGCTGAGTCTGGCGACCGGCCTCATGCTTGCGATCCTGCTCGATCAGCGCATTCGCGGCGAGAACCTGCTGCGATCCATCTTCCTGTACCCCCTGGCGGTGTCGTTCGTGGTCACGGGCACGGTCTGGAGCTGGCTGCTCAACCCCGGCCTTGGAATCCAGAAGCTGGTCCACGACCTCGGCTGGACTTCCTTCCGGTTCGACTGGCTGATCGACCGCGACATGGCCATCTGGACCATTGTCATCGCTGCGATCTGGCAATCCTCGGGCTTTGCCATGGCGCTCTTCCTCGCCGGCCTCCGCTCCGTCGATGCCGACCTGATCAAGGCCGCGCAGATCGACGGCGCCGGACCGATCCGGATGTACCGCCGCGTCATCCTGCCGACGCTGTGGCCGATCACCATCACCGTCATCGTCATCCAGCTGCAGTTCGCGATTTCGACCTTCGACCTCGTCCGCGCGCTCACCAATGGCGGGCCTGGAATCGCGACGCAGCTTCCAGCGCTTGTCGTCTATGACCTAATGTTCCAGCGCAGCCTGCTCGGACGAGGAGCGGCGGCGGCAGTGCTCATGCTGCTCATTCTTCTCGCGGTGCTGCTGCCCTATGCAGCGTGGCGATATGTCCAGCGGCGGCGGGCGAACCATGCGTGACCGAACCTTCGCACCAAGCCGGATTTTGATCTATCTCGTCGTTTTCTTGATCGCGGTAGCATGGCTCGCGCCACTGGCTGTTGTCGTGCTGAATTCGCTCCGCAGCAACGAGGAGATCGCGCAGAGGTCGATGATCGGCTGGCCGCAACATCTGGCCTGGAGCAATTACGCCACCGCCTGGAGCGGTTTCTGCGTCGCCGAGACGTGCGCCGGCATCCGGCCATACGTGCTGAACTCCGCGCTCGTGACCATTCCCGCGACGATCTTCTCCACCCTGCTTGGTGCGATCGCCGGTTACGCGGTTTCGCTCTGGCGCTTTCGCGGCGATAGCTGGATTTACGGTATCGTCACGCTCGGCATCTTCCTTCCGCAGCAGATGCGTTTGCTGCCCTGGACCATCGTGCTGCGCGATACGGGCCTGATGAACACGCTGACGGGCCTGGTCGTGATCCACACGATCCAGGGGCTTTCCTTCACCACCTTGTTCTGCCGCAACTACTACACTGCCATCCCGCAGGAGTTGATCAGAGCTGCGCGTATCGATGGCGCCGGGTTCTTTCGCATTTTCTGGCGCATCATCCTGCCGCTCTCGCCGCCTATCCTGGTCGTCACCGTGATCTGGCAGTTCACGCATATCTGGAACGAGTTTCTCTACGGCGTGACATTCACGACCGGTCAGCAGCAGCCGGTCACCGCCGCGCTGATCGCGCTATCCGCGGCGGTCGCCGATATCCCGCAGCATGGCGTGCAAAGCGCCGCGGTGATGATCGCCGCTCTGCCGACCCTGCTAATCTATCTGATCGGCGGCAAGTACTTCGTACGCGGCCTGACCGCTGGAGCCGTGAAATGATGGAGCCGTCATGGCAGCGCTGAGCATCCGTACCTTGTCAAAGCGCTACGCCAATCTGGAGGTGCTGAAGGGCATCGATCTCGATATCGAGAGCGGCGAGTTCACCGTGCTGGTGGGGCCGTCCGGCTGCGGCAAGTCCACGCTGCTCAACATCGTGGCCGGTCTCGATCGCCCGAGCGCGGGGACGATCGAGATCGGCGGACGCGTCGTCAACGACGTCCCGCCCAAAGACCGCGACATCGCCATGGTGTTCCAGTCCTACGCGCTCTATCCGTCCATGACGGTGCGCCAGAACATCACCTTCGGCATGGAATGCCGGCATGTGCCGAAGGCCGAGCAGGAGAAGGCACTGGCGAATGTGGCTCGCCTGCTCCAGATCGAACCACTGCTCGGCCGCAAGCCGTCGCAGCTCTCCGGCGGCCAGCGTCAGCGCGTGGCGATGGGCCGGGCGCTGGTGCGCGATCCCCTGCTGTTCCTGTTCGACGAGCCGCTCTCCAATCTCGACGCAAAACTGCGCGTGGAGATGCGGATGGAGATCAAGCGCCTGCACCAGCGCATCGGCGCCACCATCGTCTATGTCACCCACGACCAGATCGAGGCGATGACGATGGCGACCCGGATCGCGGTGATGCATCAGGGCAGCGTGCAGCAGTTTGCCGACCCCGATACCGTGTATCGTTATCCCGCCAATCTGTTCGTCGCCCGCTTCATGGGCTCGCCGCCCATGAACACGATGCCCGCACGGCTCGATGCCGACGCCGACGGGCCGGTGGTCGTGATCGGCGCGGGACGGCCGGACGAGGTCCGTCTCCGCCTCCAGGGTTACGATGCCGCGGCGTCCTATGTCGGCCGCGAGGTGGTGCTCGGGATCAGGCCGGAATGCATCGCCGAGGGGGACCGCGTGTTCTCCGGTAGTACCGGCACACCCGTCGTCGTCACCGCGCCGGTCGAGATGGTCGAGCCCACCGGAGCCGAGACCATCGTTCTGCTGCGGCTAGGCGGCGAGCCCGCGCAGGCGCGCATCTCGCCCGACATCCGCCCCACCCCGGGCGCCGTGGCGGCGTTCGCACTCGACACCCGCCGCATCTGCCTGTTCGACCCCGAGACGGAGCGACTGATCGCATGACCCAGACGAGCTATGCCGGCCTCGCGGACCGCGTGGTGCTGATCACCGGTGGCGCCAGCGGCATCGGTGCCGCCTTCGTGCGCGCCTTCGCGGCCCAGGGCGCCCGCGTCGCGTTCCTCGATATCGACGAAGCGGCCGGCGGATCGCTGATCGAGGAAGTGGCGGCCGCGTCCGGCGCGGCACCACTGTTCGTGCGCTGCGACCTCCTGGACATCGACGCCTTGCGCGCCGCGATCGCGCAGGTCCACGGATCGCTCGGCGATGCCGCGGTCCTCGTCAACAACGCCGCCAACGACCAGCGCCAGGTGCTGGCCGAGGTGACGCCATCCGAGTTCGACTGGATGATCGGCGTCAACCTCAAGCACGTCTTCTTCGCCGCACAAGCCGTGGTGCCGCAGATGCAGGCGCGCGGCGGCGGCTCGATCATCAACATGTCGTCGATCGCCTGGATGCGCGGCGGGCCGGCGCTGCCGGTCTACGCCGCGGCAAAGGCGGCGATCGTCGGCTTCACCAACTCACTGGCGCGGCTGGTCGGTCCCGACCGCATCCGCGTCAACGCCATTGCGCCCGGCATGGTGATCACCGAACGCCAGCGCCGGCTGTGGTATCCCGACGAGCAGACCATCGCCGAGATTCGTGCGCGTCAGGCCATTCCCGATGCAGTGACACCCGACGACATCGCCAACATGGCGCTGTACCTCGCCTCCGATGAGAGCCAGCGCATCACGCGCCAGTGTTTTCAGGTCGACGGCGGCCTCGGCTAGCCGGTCCGCTGACCAGGACCAACTCCCCGAAGGTCGCCGCGGGCCGGTAGTTGCCTGGCGGCTTGGGCGGCAGCGGAAGATCGGTCATTGCGGGGGTCCCTTCCTGGTCGCGACGAAGGCGAGGATCTCGCGGCCGAGTTCGTCTTCGCCGGAATTGAAGTGCGCGACGATCGAGCTATGGTTGTGCCCATGCATCTGCACCACGCGGGGAGCGCGCCCGCAGGTCGTCGTCAATCGCGCCGCGAACTCCAATCCGTATGAATCAAGATGGCGGTTTTCGTGCTCGGCGACCGCCACGAACACGGGCCAGCGGCAGCGCTCGACGTGATTGACGGGGGAGCAGCGTTCGAGCACGGCCGGGTCCGAGCCGCAATAGGCCGCGACATTCGCGGCGTTGGGATTGCTCGGCAGGCATTCCAGGCGCAACCGCGCGCTGACGAGAACGGCCGCGGCGATGCCGGCACGGGGGGCGTCCCATGCCAGCGGATCGAGCAGATAGGACGCGACATGGCAGCCGCCGGCCGAATGGCCCATCAAGACCAGGTCGCCGGGATCGCCGCCATGAGCAGTGATGTTCTTAGCCACCCAGTCGACCGCGAGGCCGACGTCCTGAGCGCCAGCGGGAAACGGCGCCGCGGGAGCCAGACGATATTCCACATTGACCGCGACGAAGCCCTGGCTGGCGAACCAATAAGCGACGTTGTCGTAGAAGACGCCGTCGGCGCTCTTGCTGCCGCGCGTAAAGGCGCCTCCATGAACGAAGATCAGGACCCGACGCTTCCGGGCGCCTTGTGGGACGAACACGTCGAGCCGCTGCCGCGGATCGGCGCCATAGCCGATCTCCCGGAGCACCTCTATTCCCGCCGTGTCGGCGCGCCGGACCAACGGCGCATAGATTTCCAGGACCTCGGCGCGATGCTTAACGATATTGTCGTTCCAGCACCGGTTCAGCCCCGCCAGACGCGAACGATCCTCGGGAGACAGGTGGAGCATGGCGGTGTGGGGCGCTGCGGTCGAAGCCGTCGGCATGCCCGGCTCAGATTGCTTGATCACTTCTTGATATCGGCGGCAACGAGCACGCGATGATCGCGCAGCAGGTCCTGCAAGGCCTGCAAGGCGGCCACGCCGCATTGGGTATCCTGCTCGCCATTTCCGCCGCTGAGCCCCACGCCGCCCACGACCTCGTCGTCGACGACGATCGGAAAGCCGCCGACGAACACGGCGAATCGGCCTTCGAAGCTCCACTGGATTCCGAACGCTTCGTTGCCGGGCAGCGCCGGACCGTTCGGCACCTGATTGAAGAGATGCGTCGCGCGCTTGTGTCCGGCGGCGGTGAACGCCTTGTTCCAGGCGATCTGCGGGCCGGTGACGCGTGCGCCGTCCATGCGTTCGAGAACAATGGGATAGCCGCCATCGTCGACCACGCAGACCGTCTCCGGTACGCCGAGTTCGGCGGCCTTCCGGAGCGCGGCCGCGGCCATATGCCTGGCCTCCGGCAATTCGAGCTTGAGCGATGTCTTCATCTCACACCTTATCCATCTGACTGCCATCCGCCGCTCGCGCGGCGCCCGGCAAGATTGTCCATCAGCATCCGCGATAGACGGTTTTGATCTGGGTATAGAATTCCAACCCCGTGCGACCGGATTCACGGAACGTGGATGTGCTCGATCGCTTCAGGCCTCCGAATGGCGCATTGACGAGATTGCCGGTCGTGGTGCGGTTGATCTTGACCGTTCCCGACTGAATGTCGTTGGCAAAGTCGTGCATGACGCGCGGGTTGCGCGTCACGATCGCGGCCGACAATCCATATTCGGTGTCGTTGGCCTTGGTGATGGCGTCCGCATAGGACTCGACATCGATGACCGCGATCACGGGACCGAAGATTTCCTCGCGCGCGATCGTCATCTGCTGGGTGACGTCGGCAAATATCGCCGGCGAGACGTAGTAGCCGCGATCATGGCCGGCGCCGGTGAGCCGCTCGCCGCCGTGAACGTGCGTCGCCTCCTGCTTTCCTATTGCGATGTAGCGCAGCACCGTATCGAGCTGCCTCGCGGTGGCCAGCGGCCCCATATCCATCCCTTCCGTCAGGCCGCTGCCGATCTTCAGGGCCTTCACCCTGGCGACCAGCCGCGCGAGGAACTCGGCCCGCACCGCCTTCATGACCAGGACGCGGCTTGTACCCGTGCAGGCCTGTCCGGCGAGCGACAGGCCGCCCTTGATGGTCAGGTCGACCGCCTTGTCGAGATCGGCGTCGTCCATCACGATCAGCGGGTTCTTGCCGCCCAATTCCATCTGAGTGCGGGTGGTGAAGCCGACCGAGCGGCAGATGTGCTCGCCGGCCGCGGTCGATCCGGTAAAGGAAATTGCACGGATGACCGGCGGTTCGGTAATGGCGGGACCGACCTCGCCGGCGTTGCCGGTGATGAAGTTCAGCACGCCTTTCGGCAGGCCCGCCGCGACAAGCGCCTCGGCGAGCCGGTAGCCGCTCAGCGGCGCATCGGACGACGGCTTGAAGACGACGGTGTTTCCGGTGATGAGCGCGGGCGCGATCTTGCGGGCCGGGATCGAGATCGGGAAATTCCAGGGCGTGATGACCGATACCACGCCGAGCGGTTCGCGCAGCGTGTAGACGGTCATGTCGGAATCGTCGTTCGGAAACACCTCGCCGGTCAAAGACTGCCCCTCGACAGCGTAGAACCGCAATGTCTGCGCCGAGCGCAGGATCTCGTCCTTGGCAAGATTGAGCGCCTTGCCCATTTCCCGCGTCATCTCCCGCGCGCTTCGATCGACATGCGCCTCGAGATAATCGGCGGCCCGGTTCAGGACGGCGGCGCGCTTCGAGATCGGTGTCCTCTTCCAGCCTTCGAACGCCGCGGCCGCCGCAGCGACGGCCCGCGTCGCGTCCTCCGCCGTGGATGCCTGGAATCGTCCAACGATGTCCGACGTATCCGCGGGATTGAGGTTGTCGAAGGGTTCGCCTCCGCCGCGGGGCCACTCGCCATCGATCAAGTTCCGGAATTCGTCGATCCGCGCCGCATCACCGGACATCGGCGCAGCCTTCATCGCAACGTCGCTCATGTTCGAACCTTCTCTAGTGCCAGATCAAGACGGCGCAGATCGTGGAGGTCGCCAGTCCCACCAGCACCGGAACCATGACGGTCTGCACGATCTGGAAGACCGGGACGCGGGCGAACCCGGCCACCGCGATCAGGGACGACCACGCGACCAGCGTGCCGCCTCCCGTCCACACCGCGCCCATCTGGCCGATCGCGGCGAGCGTAGCGGGATCAAGCCCGACGGTGGGCGCCAGCGCGCCCGACAGCGAGCCGGTGAGCGGCAGGCCGGCGAAACCCGAACCATCGATACCGGTGATCATGCCGGCGATCAGTACGCCGAACGCGACGAATATCTGATTGCCCGGAATCGATCCCTGCACCGCCTGGATCAGCTCAAACAGCAGGCTCGGCGCCTGCGTCACGGGAACGTCGAGAATCGGCGCGGACAGGCTCGGCTCGGCGCCGAGGAAGAAGAAGCCGGCGATCGGCAACACCGACCCCATCGCCCTGAAGGCGAAGACGAAGCCCTCCGTGACATGGTCGGCGCTGGCGTCGAGGAACTTCCGCAACTGGTCGGTGACAAAGGACGCGCAGATCATCAGCGCGGCAGCGACGCCGCCGACCAGGGCCGCGGCAGCGCCGCCCTTGAGATCATGGCCGATGCCGAGCTTCGAGAGCACCATTACGACGATGACGGCGAGGAACGCGACCGGCGTGGCGATGGCGAAGAACTTCGACCATTTTTCGCGCCGACTCGGAATCGCGGCAAGCTCGGTGTCGATCTGCTCCTGGGTCGCGAACGACTGCCCGTCGCCGGCGGTCCCGCGCGCGATCTCGGCCTTGTCGAACGTGCCCTCCTCCTCGATGCGCGCCAGCTCGCCGTTCATCGACTGCGCTTGCCAGCGCTCGAGCAATTTGTCGTCCGGTTTGGTGATGAACTTGCGGATCGCGAGATAGCCCAGCACCAGCGCGATGATTCCGGTGATCAGCGACAACACGAGCGCGCGGTCGGCGACCGTGGCGGCGCTGACCGCGATACCGGCGGCCTTGGCGCTGATGCCCGGAGCGACTCCGATGACGTAGTCTGACGACAGCGCCATGCCCTGCCCCGCGATCGCGATCGCCAGCGCGCCGCCGAGCGGCGGCAGCCCGGCTGCGATCGCCGCCGGCAATAACACCGCAGACACGAGCGGCACCGCCGGCGTCGGCCAGAAGAACAGGGAAATGACGTAGGTGATGGCGGCCAGGACGAAATAGGCGGTATGGCCGTCCTTCATCACCGCACGAAATGGCTCGACCATGCGGATGTCGGAGCGCAGCACCTTGAGCGCGTTCAACAGCGCCGTCATCAGCGCGATCACAAGGAAGATGTTGAAGAGCTCCTTCGCCGCGGTGAAGCTCGCATTGAAGATACTGCCGAGCGCCGCGATCGGGCTATGCGTCCAGGCCAGCGTGACGAGGACGGTGGCGATGACCGACGGCACGACCACATTGGCCCGCCAGATCATTGTCAGAACGATGAGGGCGACGCCGAACAGGTAAACCCAGTGTGCGGCGACGATCGGAACGTGCGGCTGCATGGTCATATGGTGCTCCCCGAACCGTCGCAATATTGTATACTGTATTCTACTAATGCAACAAATAACTGCGAATGCCTTGCAGAGGCATCCAAGGTTACGTTCGAGGAATCCTGTAACTATTTTATATCATTGATACTTATCAACTTATCCACATACGAATTATCTTGCCGGCTCGTCCGAACCGTTGACACGCAACAAAAATTGTATACTGTATACTTAAAATGGCAGTTCGCGGACGAAATGCCCTATGGCCCGTGATTGAACGGCCCAATCTCTGCGGTGACAGGAGCGCGACGATGCAGAAGCTTATGAACCACGTCGAATTTCGCACGGCCCTTGAAAACGCCATCAAGGGCAAGAGCGCCAACAAGGCCCCCTTCAGCATCGCCTGGGCGAGTGGAAAGCTGAGCCGGGCGCATCTCGCGTCATGGGCGGAGAACCACTACCACTATGTCGGCCCATTCGCCGACTATCTCGGCTACATCTATGCGCGGATGCCGGAGCAATATCAGGAAGCCAAGGACTTCCTTCTGGCCAACATGTACGAGGAGGAGATCGGCGGCGATCGCCACACCGACCTTCTGATCCGTTTCGCCGAGGCCTGCGGCACGACCGCGGCGCGGGTCAAGGATCCCGACAACATGACCGCCACCACGCGCGGGCTGCAAAGCTGGTGTTATTCGGTCGCGATGCGCGAGGATCCGATCGTGGCTGTGGCAGGTCTCGTGGTCGGCCTGGAATCGCAGGTGCCGTCGATCTATCGGAAGCAAACGCCGACCCTGCGCGAGAAGTACAAGTTCACCGATGAAGAGGTCGAGTTCTTCGATCTCCACATCGTGTCGGATGAGATTCACGGCGAACGCGGCTACCAGATCGTGCTCGAGCACGCCAACACCGTCGAGCTGCAGCAGCGCTGCCTGAAGATCTGCGAGATCGGCGCGCAGATGCGGCTACTCTACACCACCGCGCTCTATCACGACTATGTAGCCCAGGACATTCCGCTGTCCGAACTCGACATGGCTGAGACCAGAGTTCCCGCCGAAGAGCGCGCGCTGCTGCAGGCCTAAGCGGAGCGAAACGGGATGCCCCACGTCGTTTTTCACAGGGCCGGCCAGACCTTTCACGGCGAGGTCAACGAAAACACCAATCTCGTCGTGCGGGCGGGCATCCGCCAGTTTCCATACCCGAACTTTCAGTACGGCTGCGGCATGGGTAAATGCGGGAAGTGCGCATCCCTGATCATCAAGGGGAGCGAGCATCTGCCAGAGCCGAACTGGAAGGAAAAGAAGCGCTTGGGAGCCAGAATTGAACTTGGCTATCGCCTCGCCTGCCAGGTCTGGCTGACCCACGACATCGAGCTGTCGCAGGAGGCAACGCCGCTCGCGGACGTCGTCGCGCCGGGCAACGCCGACTGATGCGCCGGCCGGTCCTTGGGGGCGGATACGCGCGCAGTCCTCGATGACCTGACGGACTGATTGTGCGGAGAACACGGGAGTTGCGAACGATGTATGTGATACTGACCAGCAAGGCCGGACAGTTCCGGACCGAGATCGTCGACGGGCTCAAGCCGCTCGCATCCTACGACTACCTGTTTTACGGCACGAAGAAGGCGACCTTCGTGATCGCGGAACTGCTCAGGGATACGAAGATCAAGGTCATCGACGAAGCCTGGTCGCCCCCCATCGTGAACGAGGTACCCTCCAAGTTCCTCGAGAAGTTTGAAACGCCTGAGCGTGCCTTCAGCGAGCTTCAGCACCTCACGACGTTCGGCCACATGGATACGGAGCTGCGCAAGTCGTGATCTCCGAAAAGCGCATGCGCCAGTCGCGAAGGCTGTCATGATCGAAGTCACGTTCCTGACCAACGATAGCAAGACCGTAACGGCTCCGGAGAACAGCAACCTGCTGCGGATATCCCTGCGAGAGCAAGGCGGCATCCCGTTCAAGTGCGGCGGCGGGATTTGCGGAACATGCAAATGCCGCATCGAGAAGGGCCTTGAGAACACCGACGCAATCAAGCCGAAGGAACGAAAGCACCTGAGCGAGGAGCAGTTCGCCGACGGCTACAGAATGGCGTGCCAGACGTTCCTCCTTGGCAATGTCAGCGTGTCCTGGACGCCCAGGCCGGCCTCACCGGCACCCCGGCTAGCCGAAGGCCGTGCCGGGGACTGAGCACCGGCTGGGACACTTCCGGCGCAATCGCTCTGTTGACGGTCATGGCGACGCCTTGCCGACGTGCACCGGCCGGTCTAAGTCTACCCCGTCGCCCTTGCCCGGAATTCCGTTCGGCCGATGGCGGCTTGGATCTCGCCGCGCGATTCAGATATTCAGTCGGCGGCTGAGCAGGTCATCTCATGGCGGGCAGGTTGGAAAACCCAAAACGGCGTCTTGGTGACGATTACCTTTCCCTTCACGACAGGGTCATCGAGGAACTGCGCCAGGCCATCTTGAGCCGGCGGCTGAAACCCGGCGAACGGCTAGTCGAGGGACGTCTCGCCGAAGAGCTCGGCGTCTCGCGCAATCCGGTGCGCGAAGCCATCCGCGTGCTGACATCGGAAGGCTTGGTTGAAGTGACCGCGCGGCGCGGCGCGTCAGTCCTTGCAATGACGGACGAGGAGGCGCGCGAAACCATCGAAGTCCGCGCGCTGCTCGAGGGCCAGAATGCGCGGCTTGCGGCACGCCGACGCGACCAGGACATTCTGGCGCGGATCGCGGCCGTGCTGAACAAGGGTTCGGAGGCGGTTGCGACCAAGCGCTACGACCTGTTGTCCGATCTCAACCAACAGTTTCACCACGAGCTAGCCGCGGCCGGCCGCAATCGCGTTCTGTCCGATCTGCTCAAACGACTGCGCGAGCGGACTGCGATGCTGTTCGCACCGACCGATCCGGAGCGTCAGGCGCGTACCTGGGATGAGCATGCCGGCATTCTGCGCGCCATCATTGCAGGCGACGAACGGGCGGCCGCCACGCTTGCCGCCGAGCACGTGATGCGGGCCGGCGCCGATTTTCTATCGACGCTTCAGGTTCCCCACGAGAGTCCGTCGCTGGAGGCCCCGTCCGTGCAGCCGAGCAAGGCGTCCGGTAAATCGCGGGCCAGTCACGCGACGACTGCCGGACAGCCCAAGAAATAGACCAGCAGGACCTGCTCCAGTTAGCCCGTTCCCTTACGCATGGTCGCCAGCACGATGTCGGCGGCGAGCACGCTCGGCGCTTTGTTGCCTGTGGACATGATGGTGTCGAGACAGGCGAAGGCTTCGACCTGCCGGCGGCGCATATCGCTGTCCGTGAGCACCTCTGACAGCGCCGATGCGAGCTTCTCCGGCGTGCAGTCTTCCTGCAAAAACTCCGGAATGACATCCTCACCGATCACGAGATTGGCGAGGATCACCGAGGAGACGCGGATCGCGCGGCGCAGGATGAAGGCCTCGATGGCGCCGACGCGATAGGCCGTCACCATCGGAATGCCCGATAGCGCCAGTTCCAGCGTCACCGTGCCGGATTTCGCCAGCGCGGCGTGCGCGATCCGGAAGGCGGCGCGCTTCTCGGCCTCGCCGATCACGATCTGCGGCTTGACCGGCCAGCTGGCGATGCCTTCGCGGACGGTGGCTTCGAGATGCGGCATGGTCGGCAGCATCAGTTCGAACGCGCGCCCCTCCGCCTGCAACCGGCCGAGCGCCGCGCCAAACACCTCGATATGATGCCGGATCTCGCTGCGCCGGCTGCCGGGCAGCACCAGCAGCACCGGCGGCTCACTGTTGCGGCGCTTCTGCTCCTCCGCATTCGGCCGCAGCGACCCCAATTGCTCGATCAAGGGATGGCCGACATAGCTGCATGGCGGCCCGCCGAGCTTGCGGTATTCCTCCGGCTCGAACGGCAACAGGCCGAGGACGTGATCGACATAGCCGAGCATGGTCCGCGCCCGTCCCGGCCGCCAGGCCCAGAGCTGCGGCGAGACGTAGTCGACGATCGGGATCGCAGGATTGCGCGCCCGCACGCGGCGCGCGACGCGATGGGTGAAATCGGGGCTGTCGATGATGACGAGCGCGTCGGGCACGGCCTCCAGCACGGCGTCCGCGGTCTCGCGGATCAAGCGCAGGATCTTCGGCAATTGCTGCACCACCGCGGCGAAACCGACGATCGACAGCTCCTCGATCGGGAACAGCGTCTCGAGCCCCTCGCGCGCCATGGTGCGGCCGCCGACGCCTTCGAACTGCACGCCGTCGCCGAGGCGCTGGCGCAGCACCTTCATCAAGGCGCTGCCGAGCCGGTCGCCGGATTCCTCCGTGGCGATCAGGAAGATCTTTCGCTTGGGATCGCGACCCTGCATCACGCCGGCAGGCCGATGATGAAGAGGTACTTTGCGTCGGCGAGCGCGATCATCGCCTGCGGCTCGGCGGCAATGGTGTTGCCGGCGATCACGGCGATGCCGGCAAGGCCGGCTCTCGCGACGCCCTCGATGGTGCGCGGGCCAATCGTCGGCAGGTCGAAACGCAGGTCCTGGCTGCTCTTCGGCGCCTTCACCAGCACCCCGCGGCCCGTCGCCGCGCGAATGCGGCCCTCCTCGCGCAGCCGCGCGACGCGCGCGAGCAGCGCGTCGGTGCCCTCGATATCCTCGACCGCCACCACATGACCGTCGATCACCACGACAGCCTGGCCGATGTCGAACGGCCCGAGCGCGGTCAGGACCGCGCGGCCGCGCTCGATGTCGGCCTTGCTGGTGTCGCTCGGCCAGGCGCGGCTGATGCAGCCCTCGGGCATCAAGAGGTCGGGCGCGACGTCCTTGATCCCGACCATGCGAAAGCCGCCTTGTTCGAGAATGCGCCCGACGCCCGACAGCAGATGATCGTCGCCGCCGCGAAAGGCACGGATGACATTGCCGAGCAACCGCAATGTCGTGAAGTCGAACCGGATCTCCGAAAGCGAAGGCCGCACCAAGGTGCCGATGAAGATGAGGTCACGGCAGCCCTCCTCGCGGAACAGCCGCATCGCGCGCCCGAGCTGGCCGACCGAGATCCAGCGGTGGCGGAACTTTTCCACCTGCACCGGATCGCAGGCGCCGCGCAGCGGAAACAGCACCGGCGTGATGCCGCGCGTGGCGAGCGAGTCGGCAACCGCAAACGGCATGGCGCCGCCGCCGGCGACCACGCCGACGGGCGATGAAATCCCTGCCGCCGCCGATGTCATGTCCGCGGCCATCGCAGGTTCACTTCTCGATGGCGGGAAGACAGAGCGGACGCTTGCCCTTGCCGATGAAGCCGAGGATCTCGGCGATCGCCGGATCTTCGCCGGCCAGCGGCCTGGACGCTTCGAGCCGCTCGGCGAAGGTGCCTGGGCCGTGGAAGAGCTTCTGGTAGAACGCGCGCACGGTCGCAAGCCGCTGCTTGGTGAACTTGCGCCGCTTCATGCCGATCAGGTTGAGGCTCTCCAGCACCGCATATTGACCGTTGACCAGCCCATAAGGGATGACGTCGTCGCGTACGCCGCAGACCCCGCCGACCATGACATACGGGCCGATGCGCGTGAACTGATGCACGGCAGACAGGCCGCCGATATAGACGGCATCGCCGATCTCGCAATGGCCGCCGAGCGTCGCCGACGTCGCGAAGATCACGCTGTCGCCGACCATGCAGTCATGGCCGACATGGCTGTTGTTCATGAAGTAGCCGCCGCTGCCGACGCGCGTCAGCCCGCCGCCCTTGATGGTGCCGACGTTCATCGTCGCGCCTTCGCGGATGGTGCAGCCCGAGCCGATCGCGAGCCGGGTCGGCTCGCCCTTGTAGCTGAGATCCTGGGGCGCGCCGCCGAGCACCGCGAACGGCGAGATCACGCAGTTGTCGCCGACCGAGGTGTGGCCGATGACGGTGACCTGTCCGATCAGCTTGCAGTTCGCGCCGATCACGGCAT
Source organism: Bradyrhizobium sp. B025 (assembly GCF_042257955.1). NCBI lineage: Bacteria > Pseudomonadati > Pseudomonadota > Alphaproteobacteria > Hyphomicrobiales > Nitrobacteraceae > Bradyrhizobium > Bradyrhizobium sp. B025. Next base: position 4,662,274 of record NZ_CP170150.1, read on the forward strand.
TCGGGCCGATGATGCAATAGGGGCCGATCTCGGTACCCTCGCCGATCACGGCGCCGTCCTCGACCCGTGCGGTGGGATCAATCTTGCTCATCAAGCAATCTAACTCGTCAAGAAGGTCTGGTTATGTGTTGAAGTCGTTCGGTTTTCCGCTGGTTAGCCCGACTATGCCCGATCTGTCCAGTGACGTATGATCTCGACGTGTTTCACGTGCCGGATGAGGCGGCCTTCCCGGCAACACGTTCATGCGGAGCTTCAGCTATCGTGGTCAGGGCCCTGGCAATGCTGCTCGCACAGCTCGCGGCCGCACCGGTCGTCTCCGAGACGGTCGAGACCGGCGGACACCGGCCCGTCGACCTCGCGACATTCGAATGCCGCGACATCACCCGCAGCACGGTGCTTCAGCGCGTCTGCTACGACCGCGCGCAGCAGGACCTGATCGTCGCGATCAACGGCGCGTATGACCGCTACTGCGGCGTTGATCCCGAAACGGTCGACAGCCTCCTGGGCGCGCCGTCCATGGGCCAGTTCTTCAACCGGAAGATCAGACGCGAGGCAGCGGGCAGCCGCTACGATTGCGGCGTATGAGCCCGTCCGCGGGGTCGTAAGCCGCTCAGTCGGTCAGCATGGCGCCGACGTCGGCCTCGGCGACGACCTGGCCGTTGACCTTGGCATCGCCGTGAAACCACCACATGGTCTTGCGGCGGCCGAGCGAGCGCATGTGATACTCGATGGTATCGCCAGGGAGCACGGGCTTGCGGAACTTGCACTTGTCGATGGTGAGGAAATAGACCGCGCGCGGTTTCTCGGTGCCCTCGACCGACTTGATGCCGATCACGCCCGCCGTCTGCGCCATCGCCTCGATCATCATGACGCCGGGATAGACCGGGCGCTCGGGGAAATGCCCCTGGAAGGCCGGCTCGTTGAAGGTGACGTTCTTGATGCCGATGCCGCTGTAATCGGCGCGGATGTTGATCACGCGGTCGATCAGCAGCATCGGAAAGCGGTGCGGCAGCGTCTGGAGGATCGCGTTGATGTCCACCAGCTCGAACTTAATAGGAGATCCCTCCGTCATTCCCGTCCCTCGTCCTTCGGATCGGCCCTGCTGTCGCGTACCAGGCGCTCCACTGCGATAATTTCCTTGAACCACTGCTTGGTCGGCTTGGCGAAAAAACCACCCCAGCGTCCGTTCGGCGGGATGTCGTCCTTGACGCCGCTCATCGCAGTGACCTGGGCTCCGTCGCCGATCTTGAGGTGATTGTTGATGCCCACCTTTGCTCCCAGCGCCACATTGTCGCCGATGGTCAAACTGCCGGCCAGCCCGATCTGGGCCGCCAGCAGGCAATTCCGGCCGATCGTCACATTGTGGCCGATCTGGACCTGGTTGTCGATTTTGGTGCCCTCGCCGATCACGGTGTCGCGCAGGGACCCACGATCGATGGTGGTGCCAGCGCCGACCTCCACATTGTTCTGGATCAGCACGCGCCCGGTCTGCGGCACCTTCAGGTGCCCCTCGGGGCCGAAGAAGATGAAGCCGTAACCGTCCTGGCCGATCGAGCAGCCCGGATGGATCAGCACATCGTTGCCGATCAGCGCGCACTGGATGGCGGTGCGGGCGCCGACATTGCAGTCCCGGCCGATCTTGACGCCGGGGCCGATCACGGCGCCGACGCCGACCACCGTGCCGCTGCCGATCTCGACATCCGCACCGATGACCGCCAGGGGGTCGACGATCACGCCGTCCTCGAGCCGGGCCGTGGGATCGATGATGGCCGACGGCGCGATGCCGTCATTGCCGACCCAGGATTGCGGCCTCAGCGCGTCGCCATGCCATTCCCGCGCGATCCTGACGAAGGCGCGAAATGGCTGCGCCGCCCGCAGCACGGCGACGTGTGCGGGCACCTGGGCCTCGAAGCGCGGGCTGACCAGGCAGGCACCCGCTCTGGTCGCCTTGAGCTGATCGGCATATTTGAGGTTGTCGAAGAACGCCAGATGCATCGGGCCGGCTTCGTCGAGCGAGGCCAGGCCCGTGATGACGTGATCGCCCCTGGTGGGGTCGACCAGCAGCGCCTTTGTCAGCGTGGCAATATCGGCCAGCGCCGTCGCAGGCGGCTTTGTGAAGAAGGTCGGCTGCGCCATTCCACCCCGTCGCGGTCCGGCTTCGACATGAAGCGGCCAAACCGCATCATGCCTTTTCTCCCGGATTGAGCACGATCTTATTGGAGACCGGCCCCAAGGAAAACCCAAGGGAAACCCAAGGGGGCCGGATCATGCCCTGCTGATCGAATTAGAACGAGGTGCCGCCGCCGAACCGGAACTCCTGCGTGCGGTCATACTTGCCCTTGCTGAGCGGCACGGCATAGTCGAAGCGCAGCGGTCCGAACGGCGACTGCCAGATCAGGCCGACACCGACCGACGAGCGGATCACCTTGCTGTCGTCGTACACGAGGCCGGTACAGGTGCCCGCCGTCGCCGGATTGATGGTGGACGGGATGCAGTTTGAGTTCCTTGTGGTGGTCGTCTCACCGGTCGCCGACCAAGTCGTCGGTCCCTGATAGTCGTACAGACCGCCGGCGTCAGCATAGACCGCGCCCTTCAGACCGACTTCCTTCGGCAGGAACCAGAACGGCATCTGCAATTCCATCGAAGCGCCCCAGTACTTGGTGCCGCCGAGCGCATCCTGCGTGCCAAAGGGGTTCAGGTCGCGAGGGCCGATGCCGTTCGGAGCAAAGCCGCGGACGAGGTTCGGGCCCATCTGGAAGTGGTCGAGCATCCGCAGATCGCTGCCCATCTTGGTCAGGATGCCGCTCTGAAGGCGCGCGACGGCGACGATGTCAGACACCAGCGGGGTGTAGTACTTCGCGTCGATAACGCTCTTCAGGTAGGTGACGTCGCCGCCGACGCCGGCGAAGTCCTGCCGGAAGTCGACGAGCAGACCGTCGGTGGGGTTCTTGTTGTTGTCCAGCGTGTTGTAGCTCAGCGAGTAGCCGAGCGCCGAGGTCAGGGTCTTGCCGTTGGCAAGCTCCTTGCGCACCGGCAGCGAGGCTTCGCCGTCGCTGTAGCAGCCAAGGCCGTTGGTCGAGGCGAGGCTAAGCCCAGTGGCGTTGGCAAACGCCGGGCTCGGATTGAAAGCAGGATTGGGCGAACCATCGGGCAGCGTCTGCACGTTATTGCAGTTCGCCAAGTAGTACGGCAGCGTGATTTCCTGCCGATAGATCGAGTAGCGCAGCTGCAGCGCCAGATCTTCACGCAAGGAGAAGCCGAGGCGCGGCGAGAAGCCGAGCGTCTTGGTGCCGTAGGAGATGTAGCTGTTGGACTTCTGCTCACGCTGATAGAGGTCGAGGCCCAGCGCGACGCGGTAGTCGAGCAGATACGGCTCGACGAACGACAGCGAATAGCCGCGTGCGTACTGGCCATAGGTCACCGACGCCTTGGCGAACAGGCCGCGACCGAGCAGGTTGCGTTCGGAGACCGAAACTTCGGCAAGCGCGCCGTCGGTCGTGGAGTAACCGCCGGAGATCGAGAAGTCGCCGGTCGATTTTTCTTCCATGTCGACGATCAGGATGACGCGGTCGCTGGACGAGCCGGGCTCCGTCGTGATCTTCACGCTCTTGAAATAGTCGAGGTTCTTCAGGCGCCGCTCGGCACGATCGACCAGTGCGCGGTTGTAGGCATCGCCCTCGGAGATGTCGAACTCGCGGCGGATGACGTAGTCGCGCGTGCGGGTGTTGCCGCGCAGGTTGATGCGCTCGATATAGGTGCGCGGGCCCTCGTCGATGTTGAACACGACGGAGACGGTGTGCGCCTCGAAGTTGCGGTCGCCGCCGGGACGGACCACGGCGAAGGCATAGCCACGGCGCGAGGCCTCGATCTGCATCTCCTCGACCGACTTCTCGACCGATTCGACGTTGTAGAGCGAGCCGACATTGACGCGCGAATAGGCGCGCATCGAGTTCGGATCGAAGTTCGGGATGCTGGAACGGAAGTCGAGCGCGCCGACGCGGTATTGGGCGCCTTCCTCGATCTTGAAGGTGACGTTGAAGCCCTTCTTCTCCGGATCGTATTCGGTGAGCGCGGCCACGACCTGGACGTCGGCGAAGCCGTTCTTGAGGTAGAAGCGGCGGATCAGGTCGCGGTCGGCCTCGACGCGGTCGGGATCGTAGATGTCGCCGCTGGCAAGGAAGCTCAGCAGGTTCGATTCGCGCGTCTTGATGACGTCCCGCAGGCGGTAGGACGAGAACGCGACATTGCCGACGAACTCGATCGACTTGACGCCGGTCTTGGCGCCCTCCTCGATCGTGAAGATGAGATCGACGCGGTTGTTCGGCTGCTCGATGACCTCGGGCGTGACGCGGACGTCGTAGCGGCCGGAGCGGCGATAGATTTCGGCGATTCGCAGCGTGTCGGACTGCACCATGGCGCGGGAGAAGGTGCCGCGCGCCTTGGACTGGACTTCAGTGCCGAGCTGCTCGTCCTTGATCTTCTTGTTGCCCTCGAAGGCGATGCGACCGATCACCGGGTTTTCCACCACGGAGACGACGATCTGGCCACCGGCGCCGCGGTTGATCTTCACGTCCTGGAACAGGCCGGTCTCGATCAGCGCCTTGAGGCCGTCGTCGATGGCGCCCTGATCCAGGCGACCGCCCGGACCCGGCTTGAAATAGGAGCGGATCGTCTCCACCTCGACCCGGCGATTTCCTTCGACGGAAATCGACTGGACGGTCTGCGCAAGCGCAGACGAAGACACAAGAGCAGCCCCAATCGGGGCAACCACCGGCGCGCCGAACATGATCAGGGTGGCAAGCAAGCCCCCCCGGAGTCGCAGTCCAAACTTCATTGCGCAACGCGCCCTTATCATTCCGTGCCAGACCCAACCCCAACGCCGGTCCGGAGATTCCCCAAGTTCAGGCCGCTTGTAGCCAATTTCACCGACGCCGCAAACGGCCGAGCGCGCCGCAATTTCAATTTCATTCCAAGACGTTGCCTAACAGCAACGCCACAAAAAAGCCCCTATCAGGAAGCTGCCATCCGCAGGATGTCGTTGTAGGTCGCAAACACCATCAACATCAGCACCAAACCCAGCCCGATTCGGAACCCCATTTCCTGAGTCCGCTCGGACAGGGGCCGGCCGCGAACCACCTCCGCCGCATAGAACATAAGGTGACCGCCATCCAGCAGCGGGATCGGGAACAGGTTCAGCAGGCCGATCGACACCGACAGCACCGCGCAGAGGTTGATCACGAACTGGAACCCGGCGCTGGCCGCCTGCCCCGACATCTTCGCGATTCCAAGGACGCCGCTGACCTCGTTGGGATTGCCGTTTCCGACAAACAGCGAGCCCAGGAACTTGAAGGTACTGGTGATGATGAACCAGACCTGCTCGAACCCGATCTTGAGCGCCTCGCCGACCCCGACCGGTGCGGTCGAGGCCTCACCAGCCTGTGACTTGTGCTCGACGCCCAGCACGCCGAGGCGGTGGCTGTTGCCGAACGGATCCTTGCGCTCGAGCAGCGCCGGCGTCGCGCTCAGCGACACGATGGCGCCGTCGCGCTTCACCTGGAAGGCAAGCGCCGAACCGGCATTCATCGCCACGATCCGCTGCATGTCGGCAAAGCTCTCGATCGGCTTGCCGTCGATCTGGACGACGATGTCCCCGATCTTGAAGCCGGCCGCAGCCGCCGCGCCATCGGCGACGACGCCGTCGACGCGCGCGATCGTGCTCGGCTTGCCGTAATACAGGGCCATGCCGGCGAAGATCAGCGCGCCCAGAATGAAATTGGCGATCGGTCCGGCCGCGACGATGGCGGCGCGCGGGCCGACCTTCTTATGGTGGAAGCTGCCGGCGCGCTCCTCGGCCGTCATGGCCGCGAGCGTCTCGGCCGACGGCGTCGAAGCCTCGCTCTCGTCGCCGAAGAACTTGACGTAACCGCCGAGCGGGATCGCCGAGATCTTCCAGCGGGTGCCATGGCGGTCGTTGAAACCGACCAGCTCAGGCCCGAAGCCGAGCGAGAAGGTTAACACCCGAACGCCCGCCCAGCGCGCGACCAGAAAATGGCCGAGTTCATGGAAGAACACGACGATGGTCAGGACGAACAGGAAGGGAACTGCGTAGCCGAGGAGCCCATGGCTCAACGTATTGAAACTATGGACAAAAAAGTCGATCATCGAATTCCCTCATCCAGCGCCGCAAGGCCCTGGCCCCGAACCATCTAGGATGCCTTTAAGGCAATTTGAGGCAATAGGGCGGCAGCTCTATTTCGAGCAACATGGTCAACAGAGATTGCATCGTCGGCGGACGTCAGAGGCGTCTGGTTCCCGCCGCGGATCCAGTCCTCCAACGTCGCCTCCACCAGCCGGGCAATCGCGCCGAACCGGATCTTGCCGGCGATGAAGGCGGCGACCGCGACCTCGTTGGCGGCATTGTACACTGTGGTCGCCCCCTTCCCGGTCCGGAGCGAATCGTAAGCCAGCCGTAGTCCGGGGAACCGCTCGAAATCGGGCGCCTCGAAGGTCAGCTGGCCGATCTTGGCCAGATCGAGCTTGGCCGCCGGTCCCTTGATGCGGTCGGGCCAGCCAAGGCAGTGGGCGATCGGGGTGCGCATGTCGGGAGAGCCGAGCTGGGCCACGACCGAACGGTCGGAGAACTCGACCATGCCGTGGATGATCGACTGCGGATGAACGAGAACGTCGATCTCGTCGGGCGAGAGCGCGAACAGATAGGAGGCCTCGATCACCTCGAGCCCCTTGTTCATCATCGAGGCGGAATCGATCGTGATCTTCTGGCCCATGCTCCAGTTCGGATGCTTCAGCGCCTGGGCGAGCGTCGCCTGCTCGATGTCGGCAGGATTCCAGGTCCGGAACGGACCGCCGGATGCCGTGATGATGACACGGACCAGCTCGTCGCGATTACCGGAGCCGAGCGCCTGGAACAGCGCATTATGCTCGGAATCGGCTGGCAGGATGCAGGCGCCGGCCTTCGCCGCGCGCTGCATGAAGAAATCGCCGGCGCAGACGAGGCATTCCTTGTTGGCGAGCGCGACATGCGCGCCGCGATCGACCGCGGCGAGCGCCGGCTTCAGTCCGGCGGCGCCGCTCACGGCAGCCATCACCCAATCGGCCGGACGCGCGCCGGCTTCGATCACCGCGCTTTCGCCGGCGCCGCATTCGGTGCTCGTGCCCGCAAGCGCAGCCTTGAGCTCGGCGAACTTGGAGGTGTCGGCGATCGCCACGAAGCGCGCCGAAAACTCCTTCGCGAGCTTTGCCAGCGCTTCGACATTGCCGTTCGCCGTCAGCGCCTCGACACGGTAGCGTTCGGGAGAGGCGCGCAGCAGATCCATCGTGCTGTCGCCGATCGAGCCGGTGGCACCGAGAACCGTGACGCTGCGGACGGCAGACGCCGCAGCCTTATTGTTACGCAATGGGACCGCGCTCATATCCTCACCAAACCACAAGACCGCTTCCGGCGCTATGCACACCATGGCGGAGAAAGCCGATAATCCATGCCGCCAGGATGGCGGCGACAAAACCGTCCAGACGGTCCAGTAGACCGCCATGGCCGGGAATTAAGTGACTGGAATCCTTGACACCGAAGCGCCGCTTCACCGCGGATTCGAAGAGATCGCCGAGCTGCGAGACCACCGACAGGACGGCGCTGACGAGCAGCAGTGGAACCGCCTTCCCGAGCCCGCAAGCCGCAAAGCCGGCGGCGACCGCAAGGCTCGCGGCAAAGCCGCCGAGCGCGCCGGCCCAGGTCTTCTTCGGGCTCACGCGCGGCCACAGCTTCGGTCCGCCAATGCCGCGGCCGGCGAAATAGCCGCCAATGTCGGTCACCCACACCACGAGCAGCACGAACATCAGCGCGGCAAAGCCGTTCACGAGATCCTGCCGTACCAGGATCGAGGCCAGCAGCGCCGCCGATGCATAGGCGAATCCGGCGGCCGCCCAGACGAACTTGCCTCGCGCGATCAGCGTCACGATGGCCCCGCCAACGAGGCCGGTGACGATTGCGGTCTTGAGCGCGCCGAAGGCAACGCAGAAGCCCATGATGGCGAGGACGATCGTTCCGCACGCGGTCAGCGCAACGGACCCCGCGCCCACCACCATCAGCCATTCCGCGAACAGCCCGATCGACACCAGCGTGACGAGGAGCGCCCACAGCCAGCCGCCGGCATAAGCGAGCGCAATGGCAAGCGGCGCCAGCACCAGCGCTGCGAGGACCCGCATCACGAGATTGCTTGGGGCAGGCTTCGAGCCAGCCGGTACGGTCTCGGGTTCGCTCACGAGGCGGTTTTCGCGACCAGGCCGCCGAAACGGCGCTCGCGCCTGGCGAATTCGGCGATCGCGCCTTCCAGCGCCGCCTTGTCGAAATCGGGCCAGTGGATCGGCACGAACACGAGCTCGCTATAGGCCGCCTGCCACATCAGGAAGTTGGACAGGCGCTGCTCGCCGCTGGTGCGGATGATGAGATCGGGATCGGGAATGTCGGGCGCATCGAGATGCGCCCCAAGCGTCTCGGCGTCGATCGTGGCAGGATCGCGCCTGCCCTCCGCGACCTCGCGCGCGAGCTTCTGTGCCGCCTTCGCGATCTCCTGCCGCGAGCCGTAGTTGAAGGCGACGACGAGCGTGAGACGCGAATTGTCGCGCGTCAGTTCCTCGGCCTCGTTGAGCAGCGCGCAGATGTCGCTCTCGAGCCCGTCGCGCTCGCCGATGATGCGGACCTTGACGCCGTCGCGATGCAGGCTCGCGAGATCGTTGCGGATGAACCGCCTGAGCAGGCCGAACAGATCGCCGATCTCGCTCGCCGGACGCGACCAGTTCTCCGACGAGAACGAGAAGATGGTGAGATAGCGGATGCCGAGCTCGTGCGAGGCGCGCACCACGCGGCGCAAGGCCTCCACGCCGCGGCGATGACCTTCGGCCCGCGGCAAACCGCGCGCGGCGGCCCAACGCCCGTTGCCATCCATGATGATGGCGACATGCGCAGGCGCGTCGGACCGGTCGGGTCCTTCCGTTGCGGGCGCGGCGGCGTTGGACATGACGGCAGCCTCAGACGGTGAGGATTTCTTTTTCCTTGGCGGCCAGCAGCTGGTCGATCTCGGCGATCGTGCCGTCGGTCACCTTCTGGACCTCGTCGGCATGACGCTTCTGATCGTCCTCCGACATCTCGTGATTCTTCTCGAGCTTCTTCAGAACGTCGAGGCCGTCGCGGCGGACGTGACGCGCGGCGACCTTGGCGGCCTCCGCGTATTTGTGCGCGACCTTGACGAGTTCCTTGCGCCGCTCCTCGTTGAGCTCGGGGATGCGCAGGCGCAGCACCTGGCCCTCGGTCGCGGGCGACAGGCCGAGATTGGAATCGACGATCGCCTTCTCCACCGCCTTGACCATCGACTTGTCCCAGACCTGCACCGAGATCAGGCGCGGCTCGGGCACGCTGACGGTGGCGAGCTGGTTCAGCGGCATGTGGCTGCCATAGGCCTCGACCTGCACCGGATCGAGCATCGAGGCGGAGGCGCGGCCGGTGCGCAAGCCGCCAAGCTCGTGCTTGAGGGACTGGACGGCGCCTTGCATGCGGCGCTTTACTTCGTTGAGGTCGAAATTTCCCGTGGGCATCACGTTTCTCCTTCAAAATCCCGGCGACCTCACCGCGCCCCTCCCTTCAGGGCGCGCCAGATGAGCCGTCAGCCGGCGACGATGGTACCGTGGCCGATGCCACGCAGAATCGCACCGATCGACCCCGGCTCCGCGATCGAGAACACGATGATAGGCAGCGACGTCTCGCGGGCAAGCGCGAAGGCGGTCGCGTCCATCACCTTGTAGCCGCCCTCGATCGCCTGCGAATGCGTCAGCCGGTCGAACCGCGTGGCGGTCGGATCCTTCTTCGGGTCGGCCGAGTAGACCCCGTCGACATTGGTCGCCTTCAGGACCGCCTGTGCGCCGATCTCGGCGGCGCGCAGCACCGCGGTCGTATCGGTGGTGAAGAACGGATTGCCGGTTCCGCCGCCGAGCAGCACGATCCGGCCCTCGGCGAGGTATTTGTGCGCCGCAGTCCGGGTGAACAGCTCGGAAATCTCGGGCATGACGAAGGCCGACAGCGTGCGCGCCGGCGTGCCCTTGCGCTCGATCGCCGCTTCCAGCGCGAGACAGTTCATCATGGTGGCGAGCATGCCCATGGTGTCGCCGGTCGGGCGCGAGACGCCGCGCGAGGACACCTCGACGCCGCGCACGATATTGCCGCCGCCGATCACGACCGCAACCTCGGTGCCGAGATGGCGGGCGGCGATCAGATCGTCCGCAACCCGATCGACGGTCGGCTGATCGATGCCAAAACCCTGCTGTCCCGCGAGATATTCGCCGGACAGCTTGATCACGACGCGACGATAGACCGGATCAGTCATGAGCACTTTTCCTTGTCCGGCCGCCGCTTCCGGCGGCACGCCGGAAGGAACGTTCCGGCGCTTACTTCTTGCCGCTGGCCGCAGCGACCTCGGCTGCGAAGTCGCTTTCCTGCTTCTCGATTCCCTCACCGAGAGCATAGCGCACAAAGCCCGCAATCTTCACAGCGCCGCCGACCTTGCCTTCGGCTTCCTTCACCGCCTGCGCCACCGACTTGCCGGTGTCGTGGATGAAGGCCTGCTCTAGCAGGCAGACTTCCTTGTAGTAGGTCTTGAGGCCGGACTCGACGATCTTCTCGATCACGTTCTCCGGCTTGCCCTGCTGGCGATATTTGTCGGCGAGCACGTCCTTCTCGCGCTTGACGACCGCCGGATCGAGGCCGGACGGATCGAGCGCCAGCGGGTTGGCGGCGGCGACATGCATCGCGATCTGGCGGCCGAGCGCGGCAAGCTCGTCGGCCTTGCCCGGCGATTCCAGCGCCACGATCACGCCCATCTTGCCGGCACCGTCGATGACCGCACCGTGGACGTAGTGCGACACCACGCCCTGGCTCACTTCGAGCGAAGCTGCGCGGCGCAGCGTCATGTTCTCGCCGATGGTCGCGATCGCGTCATTGATCGCGGTTTCGATCGTGACGTCGCCGACCTTGGCGGCCTTGATCTTCTCGACATCGGCGCCGACGTCGAACGCAACCTGGGCGATCATCTTGACCAGGCCCTGGAACTGGCCGTTGCGCGCAACGAAGTCGGTCTCGGAGTTGACCTCGACCACGACGCCCTTGGTGCCCTTGGTGAGCGCGCCGATGAGGCCCTCGGCCGCGACGCGGCCCGACTTCTTGGCGGCCTTCGACAGGCCCTTCTTGCGCAGCCAATCCTGCGCCGCTTCCATGTTGCCGTCGTTTTCAGTCAGTGCGGCCTTGCAGTCCATCATGCCCGCGCCGGTCGACTCGCGCAGGTCCTTGACCATCGCAGCTGTGATCGTTGCCATCGTTGAATATCCTTTGTGCCTGCCGGTTTGCCGCGGCGTGGCATCAAATTGCCCCGCCGCGGTCCATCTCAGGAATTCGCGTCAACTGAAATGGTGGCCGGAGTCTATCCGGCCAACCCATCGCTCTTTTTGACTATTCCGCTTCCGCGGTCAGCGCCTTGGCCTTGGCCACCCAGGCATCCGCACGGCTCGGCAGACCGACTTCTTCGCCGATCGTGTGCGCGGTGTCGTGATCGAGCTCGGCGAGCTGCCAGAAGTGGAAGATTCCGAGGTCGTTGAACTTCTTCTCGATCGCGCCCGACACGCCCGGGAGCTTCTTGAGGTCGTCGGCGGTGCCGCGGGGACCTGCAAGGCCCTGGAAGCCGCTCGAGGAGGCCGCCGGCAGCTCTTCGGCGAGCGGACGGGCCGAAGCACCGATGTCGATGCCCGAATCGCCCTGGGCGCGCGAGATGCCGTCGATCGCCGCACGCGCGATCAGGTCGCAATAGAGCGAGATCGCGCGGCCGGCGTCGTCATTGCCCGGCACCACATAGGTGATGCCCTTGGGGTCCGAATTGGTGTCGACGATCGCGGCGACCGGGATGTTGAGGCGCTGGGCCTCCTGGATCGCGATGTCTTCCTTGTTGGTGTCGATCACGAAGATCAGGTCGGGCAGACCGCCCATGTCCTTGATACCGCCGAGCGAGCGGTCGAGCTTGTCGCGCTCGCGCTGAAGCGTCAGGCGCTCCTTCTTCGTGTACGAATTGGCTTCGCCGCCCGAGAGCACGTCGTCGAGGTGACGCAGGCGCTTGATCGAAGCCGAGATCGTCTTCCAGTTGGTCAGCGTGCCGCCGAGCCAGCGCGAGTTGACGAAATACTGCGCGCAGCGCTTGGCCGCGTCCGCAACGCCGTCCTGTGCCTGGCGCTTGGTGCCGACGAACAGGATGCGGCCGCCCTTGGCAACCGTGTCGCTGACGGCCTGGAGGGCGTGGTGCAGCATCGGCACGGTCTGGGCGAGATCGACGATGTGGATGTTGTTACGGGTGCCGAAAATGAACGGAGCCATTTTCGGATTCCAGCGGTGAGACTGGTGACCAAAGTGCACGCCAGCTTCCAAAAGCTGACGCATGGTGAAGTCGGGTAGCGCCATTGTTATAATTCTCCGGTTGGTTCCTCCGGAAGCGTGTGAGCAAAACGGAGCGTTGCGCCCCGGCTGCCACCGGACGGCCTTGTGAGCCATGCTTCCGTGTGAGATGGCGCGCTATATAGCGCGATTTCGGCCAGAAGCAAGGAAATAAGGGCCATTCGCGGGCGGTTTCGCCCGCGAATGGCCCCCCTTCCGTAAAGACCGCGCCAAGCTCTGGCGCTGGACTAGCGCTTGCCTAGCACTTGGGCTGGTTCGGCGGGCACTTCTTGGCCGCCGGCGGCGGGGCCGCTGGGCGGGGCGGAGGTGCCGCCGGACGCGGCGGAGGTGCAACGGCCACCCGAGGCGGCGGCGGGGGCGCCGGCCGGGCTACTGGCGGGGGCGGCGCGGGCCGAGCCATTGGCGGGGGCGCCGGACGCGCCACTGCCACCGGCGGAGCGGGGCGTGGCGGCGGAGGTGCAGCCATCCGTGGCGGCGGCGCCGACACGCGCGGCGGAGGTGGCGGCGTGGGCCGCGCCACGGCCTGGGGCCGCGGGGGCGGTGCTGCTGGCTTGGCCGCCTGCGGCGGGGCCGGCGGGTGAGCCTGCGGCCTGATCGGCTCGTGCACTGCTGACGGAGGCGGTACGACCGGTTTTCCCGCGGCAGCAGGCGGCGGGCCGGCCGGCTCACGGGTTGCGGACTTGGCACGGTCGGCAGGCCCGGCCCCGGGCGGGGTCTGCGCGACCGGGGGCTTGGGCGGTTGGCCGGGCACAACGGCCGGATTTGTCGTGGTGGGCGCACCGGTGGTCGGAGCGGCGGCCGTTGGCGCACCAAGATGGGGCGGCGGCGTTGTGCCGGGCGCAGCCGTGGTCGGCGCCCCCGGATGCGTCGGCAGGGTCGTGCCGGGTGCAGTTGCCGTCGACGGCAAGGGCTTTCCGCCCGGCAGAGTCCCTGCTGCCCCTGCCGGCGGCGCCGGCGGCCCACCATGGGAGCCCGGAACCGGCAGCGTGTTGGCGGCAGGCAACCTGGTCTGCGGCGCGACGTTCGGTGCTGTACCTGGGAGGCCACCAGGTAGCGCACTTGGTCGCGCATTTGGCGCGACATTGGCCGGCGTCCCGGGAGGTATCCCGGGCCTCGCCGTCGGCTGGACCGTCGCGCTCAGCGGCATCGGCGCCTTGCCCTGCTGGATCAGAGCCGCGCGCTGCGTAGCGGCTTGCGGCAACATCGGTGCTACCGGGTTGGCGCGGCCGGCAATCGCCGGCGTCAGATTGCCAGGCCCGGTCCCTCCTCCTCCCCCACCCGCCGGCGGCGGGGCGGGAGGCCGGTTGATCACGGTGTTGATGACCGTGGTGTTATGGATGTTGTTGAAGATGATGTTGTTCGGCGGCGGCGCGACATAGACCGGCGGCCTGACGAACACCGGGATCGGCACGAACATCGGCTGCGGCAACACGAACAGGCCGACCACAGGCAGCGGCGGCTCGAGCACGACGAAATCCGGCGGCGGCGGCGGCAGATAGTAGACCGGCGGCGGTGGTGGCGGCGCGAAGCCAAAATCGGGATCGCTGAAGTACAGCACGGGACGGTCGACATAGACCACCTCCTCCGGCGGCGGCGGCGGCACGTCATAGTCGATCATCGCGAAGCTTGGCGGCGGCTCGGCCGGCGCGGTGAGGATCGCGAGGCGACGGCGCGCATCGCCTGCATGCGGCCCGCGCGGATAGCGGCGCAGATACGACCAATAGGCTTCCGGCGTGTCGGTGCGATAAGTCCGCCGCCAGGTGATCGCCTCGCGGCGCGCCGCAACGATCGCCATCACGCGCTTGGACATCGGATCGGTCGGATAGGCCGCGAGAAATTCCTCATAGGCCGGCAGCGTGTCGCGCTCCAGCGCGGCGGCGTAGGCGTCTTGCACACCGAGATCGCGGATCGGCTTGTTGCGGATCGCGGCGACCTGGGCGGCCGAGGCCTCCGGCGGCGGCGCGTCGGGCCCGCGATCGAAGAATGAGAATGGCGCCGATATCTTCTGCTCGTTCCAGGGTACCTGCGCGCCCTTGGAGGCCTCGTTGACACGCAGGCGGACGCGATCGAACACGTCAGGCAGCGGCAGGCCGCCGGTGCGGATCATCTCCGCCAGCGACTGCGCATAGATGCCGTAGGGCCCCGGCTCCTCCGGCGCCACCGTGCCGGGCGCGGCATTGAAGGCGATCAGCATGTTCTGATCGGGCTCGACCAGCGCCAGCCCGCTCGCGATCGGCTGGCCGCCCTCGATGAAGGGCTGCGCGCGGGCCGCGTCGAGCACCACGATGTTGGCCTTGAGCGGAATCGCCGCAAGCTGGCGCGCATAGTCGCTGATGCGCAGGGCCTCGGTCGGGATGTCGGTGTCGCGGGTGATGTTGGAATCGACCGGGATGAAATAGTTCTCGCCGGCAAGCTGCACGCCGTAGCCGGCGAGATAGACCATCGCGACGGTGCCGGGGCCGGAGGCCTGCGCCTTCTGGATGAAATCGCGAAAGCTCTTGCGCAGCGTGTCGCCGTCGAGATCGCGCGCGCCGACGACGTCGAAGCCCGCCGCCTGCAGCGTCTGCGCGATCAGGCCGGCATCGTTCGCGGTCGTCGCCAGCGGCGACTTGGCATAGGCGCCGTTGCCGACCACGAGCGCGATTCGCTTTTCCTGCTGCTGCGCGCGCGCCGGCTCCAGCGCCCCCGCGGCAAGGAACAAGATCGGCAAGAGGAAACAGAGGAAGGCCTTGTGGGTCCCACGCATGGCTTGCTTGCCCGCTTTGTTGTTGAGCTGCCAACACGCATCAGACGCGCGGCTGGCTGAATGGCACTTGAACGAAAGGCCCGGATTGAGGCGGCGGCATGACGCAGGCCGCCGCCGAAAGGCGCCTGTCGTCCAGGCGCCTTTCGTCAGGCCCACGTCAGCATCTCGACCGCCCGGCAACCGCGTTGCGGCAGTCTTGCTCAGCCTTGCGCGATCGGTCCTGCTCGCTCAGCCTAGCGCGATCAGCCTTGTGCGATCAGATCGACCGTTCCCGTCGTGAGCCGATAGATGCCACCCATCACCTTCAGCTTGCCCTGCTCCACGGCCGCATTGAGGATCGGTGCGGCCGACTTCAGCTTGGCGACGTTGTCGATCACGTTCTGCCGGGTCGCCTTGTCGAGCACGTCCCCGCCCTGCTGCATCGCAGCCTTGGCGGCGGGCGCGATCGCATCGATCAGCGAGGGGATGTGGCCGGGCGGCGAGGTGTTGTCCTTGATCGCCTTCAGCGTCGCATCGACCGCGCCGCAGCTGTCATGGCCGAGCACGAGGATCAGCGGCGCGCCGAGCACGGCAACGGCATATTCCATGCTGGCGATGGTCTCGGTGCCGGCAAAATTTCCGGCGACGCGGCAGACGAACAGGTCGCCGCGGCCGGTGTCGAAGGCGTATTCAGGCGCGATGCGCGAGTCGGCGCAGCTCAGCACGGCCGCGAACGGGTTCTGGCCGCCGGCCAGCGCCTCGCGCTCATGCTTGAAATCGTGCCGCCGCGACACGCCTTCGACATAACGCGCATTGCCCTCCATCAGCCGCTTCAACGCCGCATCCGGCGCCAGCACGTTTTGCGGCTTGGGCGGCGCCTTGGCCTCCTTGGCGAAGGCTGTGCCGGCGAAGGCCAGGCCGATCGCGGAGACGGTGAAGTGGATGAGCGATCTCCGCGAAGGGCGGATGTGGACGCCGCGAACACTGCCGCAATTCTCGCACATGCCGTGCTCCTGCCCATCGAGCCGCCGTCGTTGATGCAGCGGCAATCGTGCCGCGCATCTTACTCGACGGCCTGCAATTCCGCGAGCTTCGTTCGCGCGGTCGCCTCATCCAGCGCAACGAGCTCGGCGGGCCCGGGATTGGCCTCGCCAGCCGTCGCGACGGAAACCACCGCAAGCCCGGCCAGCCCGCCAAGCACCGCCCCGCCCGTGGCGGCATCGTGCCTGGCACTGCTCTTGATGAGGTAGAAGTGCGTTCGGCCGGATTCCATCACGATCTCGCGCTTGGTGTCGCCGGGAAACATCAGCTCGGTCACCAGCACGTCGTGACGGCCGGCCGGACGATCGGCGTAGGCATATTTGCCGGCGAGCACCTTACCCATCGGCGCACCGTCGAGCTTCACCTCGCAGGCGCAAAACGCCATGCTGAGGCCGTTGCGCTTGTCCTGCAGGAACACCACGCGCGACTGCCCCGCGCGCGGAGGTCCGATCTTCTTTGACACGGATGCGAAGTCCGTTCCGACCTGATCGCTCACGCACCCCGCCAACATGACGCCAGCGGTTACCACCAACGCGCCCCATCGCAGCATCGCACACCCCAGTCCATTCCCCGGGTGTATGCTAGCCAAAATCAGCGCAGGGTTGCAACAACATCCGACGACCGTGCGTGGATCGCGCGGACAAGCCGCCGGAAAGACGCGCCACCAACCTCAGCCTTGGGCCAGCAATTCGACGGTCCCTGTGCTCAGCCGATAGATGCCGCCGACCACCTTGAGCTTGCCCTGCTCGACTGCCGCATTGAGGATCGGCGCAGCCGATTTCAGCTTGGCCACGTTGTCGATGACATTCTGACGGATGGCATTGTCGAGCGCATTCCCGCTCTGCTGAGCAGCGGTCTTCACCGCCGGTGCGATCGCGGAGACCAGCGAGGGGATATGTCCCGGCAGCGGCTTGTCGTCCTTGAGCGACTTGATCGTCGCGTCGACGGCGCCGCAATTGTCGTGGCCGAGCACCAGGATCAGGGGCGTGCCGAGCACGGCGACGGTGTACTCCATGCTCGCAACGGTCTCATCGCCGGCAAAATTTCCGGCGACGCGGCACACGAACAGGTCTCCGCGTCCGCTGTCGAAGGCATATTCAGGCGCGATCCGCGAATCGGCGCAGCTCAGAACGGCAGCGTAGGGATTCTGACCGCCGACCAATGCCTCGCGCTCGTGCGCGAAGTCGTGACGGCGCGACACACCCGATACGTAGCGCGAATTGCCGTCCATCAGCCGTTTGAGCGCCGCATCGGGCGACAGCACGTTCTGAGGTTTCGGCGGCGCTTTCGCCTCCTTGGCCACCGCAGGCCCGCCAAACGCTGCCACCCCGAGCGCGGAGGCGGCGAAAAGCATCATCGAGCGTCGGGAGGGAGCAACCGATTGATGCAGATTTTCGGAGCATTTGTCACACATGATTCTTCTTCCTTGGTCTCGCGCCGGGAAACAACTGATAGCTGCGCGCGGCAGACTTCGAAACCAGGTGTGAACTTGATAGTTAAGCTTTGGTTTGCGGCGGCGCGTGCAACGTCAGAGCTGCTGGACGTCCACCACGCCCGCGACCGCCTTGATCGCGCCGGCGATCTGCGGCGAGACCTTGAAGCGGCCGGGCAGCTTCATCTCCACCTCGGTCTCAAGGTCGAGCATCATCACCAGCGAGACCTCGCCGTCGCCGTTGGAGCGCGGCGCAATCCCCGGGCTGCCGACCTTTGGCGCGGCGCCGTTCGAGGACGCCATCTCGGGGCCGGCGAGACGCTTGGCGATCGATTCCAGCGCCTTGGTGTCGCGCAGGAAGATGCGCAGGCCCTTCTGCGTCTTGGCCGCGGCATCGTCGAGCGGCTCGGCATGCAGCACGCGGGCGCGCACGTCCTCGCCCTGGAGCTCGGCGCCAAGCTGGAGCAGCACGGCCGCCCCCGGCTCGAGCACGTCGCGATATTGCGCAAGGCCTTCCGAGAACAGCACCGCCTCGAAGTGGCCCGTGGGATCGGAGAGCCCCATGATGCCCATCTTGTTACCGGTCTTGGTGCGCCGCTCCATGCGCGAGACCACGGTGGCCGCGACCTTGCCGGCGGTGGCGCCGGTCTTCACCGCGCGCGAGAATTCCGCCCAGCTCTGCACCCGCAGGCGCTTCAGCACGGTGGCGTAATCGTCGAGCGGATGGCCGGACAGGAAGAAGCCGATCGCGTCGTATTCGCGGCGCAGCCGCTCGGCCGGCAGCCACGCCTCGATCTGCGGCAGCATGATGGTCGGCGCGTCCGCCGACATGCCGAACATGTCGTTCTGGCCGATGGTCGCGGCCTCATGCGCGCGCTGGCAGGCGGCGAGGATCGCGTCCGCGCCGGCGAAGACGCGCGCGCGGTTCGGCTCCAGCGTGTCGAAGGCGCCGGCGGCGGCGAGACTCTCGATGATGCGCTTGTTGATCGCACGCGGATTGACCCGCGCGGCGAAGTCGGCGAGCGAGGTGAACAGCCCGTTCTTGGTGCGCTCCTCGATGATCTGGTCGATCGCCTGGATGCCGACGCCCTTGAGCGCGGCGAGCGCGTAGTAGATGGTCTTCTCTCCGACCTCGAAGGTCGCACCCGACCGGTTGATGTTCGGCGGCTCGACCTTGATGCCGAGGCGCTGCGCCTCGGAGCGGAATTCGGAGAGCTTGTCGGTGTTGTTGAGATCGAGCGTCATCGACGCTGCGATGAACTCCACCGGATAATGCGCCTTCATGTAGGCGGTGTGGTAGGACACCAGCGCGTAAGCCGCCGCGTGGCTCTTGTTGAAGCCGTAGTCGGCGAACTTCGCCAGCAGCTCGAAGATGGTCTCGGCCTGCCCCTTCGGCACGCCGTTCTTCACCGCGCCGGCGACGAAGATGTCGCGCTGCTTGTCCATCTCGGCGCGGATCTTCTTGCCCATGGCGCGGCGCAGCAGGTCGGCGTCGCCGAGCGAATAGCCCGACATCACCTGCGCGATCTGCATCACCTGTTCCTGGTAGATGATGACGCCGAAGGTCTCCTTCAGGATCGGCTCCAGCACGGGATGCAGATATTCCGGCTCCTCGTCGCCGTGCTTGCGCGAGCAATAGGTCGGGATGTTCGCCATCGGGCCGGGGCGGTAGAGCGCCACCAGCGCGATGATGTCCTCGAAACGGTCGGGCCGCATGTCGACCAACGCGCGCCGCATGCCCTGGCTTTCAACCTGGAACACGCCGACCACCTCGCCGCGCGCCAGCATCTGGTAGCTTTCGGCATCGTCGATCGGCAGCGTCGCGAGATCGACATGGATGTCGCGCGGCTTGAGCAGCTTGCACGCGACGTCGAGCACGGTCAGCGTCTTCAGGCCGAGGAAGTCGAACTTGACGAGGCCCGCCGGCTCGACCCATTTCATGTTGAACTGGGTCACCGGCATGTCGGATTTGGGATCGCGGTAGAGCGGCACGAGCTCGCTCAGGGGGCGATCGCCGATCACGATGCCGGCCGCATGCGTCGAGGCGTGGCGCGTCAGGCCTTCGAGGCGCTGGGCGATGTCGAAGGCGCGCGCCACCACCGGATCCTCGTCGCGGAACGCCTGGAGCTTCGGCTCGCTCTCGATCGCGGCGGCCAGCGTCACCGGCGCGGCCGGATTCTGCGGCACCAGTTTCGTCAGCTTGTCGACCTGGCCGTAAGGCATTTGCAGCACGCGGCCGACGTCGCGCAGCACGCCGCGCGCCTGCAGCGTACCGAAGGTGATGATCTGCGCGACCTGGTCGCGACCGTAGCGCTGCTGCACGTACTGGATCACCTCGCCGCGGCGGTCCTGGCAGAAGTCGATGTCGAAGTCCGGCATCGAGACGCGTTCCGGGTTGAGGAAGCGCTCGAACAGCAGGCCGAACTTGATCGGGTCGAGATCGGTGATGGTCAGCGCCCACGCGACCAGCGAGCCTGCGCCGGAGCCGCGGCCCGGTCCGACCGGAATGCCTTGCGACTTCGCCCATTTGATGAAGTCGGACACGATCAGGAAGTAGCCCGCGTACTTCATGCGCATGATGACGTCGAGCTCGAACGCCAGGCGCTTGCTGTAGTCCTCTTCCGTGGTGCCCTGCGACAGACCGTGCACGCGCAGGCGGTTGGCGAGCCCCTCCTCCGCCTGCCGCTTCAACTCGGCGGCCTCGACCGCAGCGGCATCGGAGCTTGCGGCGGCGCCGACCGTGAAGAACGGCAGGATCGGCTTGCGCGTCATCGGGCGGAACGAGCAACGCTCGGCGATCTCGACCGTCGAGGCCAGCGCCTCCGGAATGTCGGCGAACAGCACCGCCATCTCGGCGCGGGTCTTGAAGCGGTGATCCGGCGTGAGCTGCACGCGATCGCTCTCGGCGATCAGCCGGCCGCCGGCGATACACAAAAGCGCATCGTGCGCCTCGTAATCGTCGGTCGCGGCGAAATATGGCTCGTTGGTCGCAACCAGCGGCAGCCCCTTGGCATAGGCGATGTCGATCAGGCCGCCTTCGACGCGCCGTTCCTTGTCGATGTTGTGGCGCTGCAACTCGATGTAGAGCCGGTCGCCGAACAGGCCGGCGAGACGCTCGCAGCGCGTCGCCGCGAGTTCGGCCATACCGCCGGCAAGCGCCAGCGAGATCGGCCCGTCAGGGCCGCCGGTGAGCGCAATCAGGCCCTCGGTCTCGCCGTCGAACCAGTCGAACTTGATGAACGGGGCATGGCTGTCGGGCGTCTCCAGGAACGCCCGCGAATTCAGCCGCATCAGGCTGCGATAGCCGCGCTCCTGCGCCGCCAGCAGCACCACGCGCGAGGGGCCAATGGCGTTGCGCGCGGTCGGATCCTGGTCGCCGAAGTCGATCGCGAGCTCGCAGCCGACGATCGGCTGGATGCCGGAGCCCGCCATCTTGTCGGAGAACTCCAGCGCACCGAACAGATTGTCGGTGTCGGTCAGCGCCAGGGCCGGCTGATGGTCCTTCTTGGCGAGCTCGGCGAGCTTGCCGATCTTGATCGAGCCCTTGAGCAGCGAATAGGCCGAGTGAACGTGAAGGTGGACAAATCCGGCGCTCGGCATGGTCGCGTGACGGCCTCTTGCAGATGGGATGGAACGGTCGCCGGCCCCAAGGGGATGCTGAGGGGATCATGGCGTATCCTGCACCCACCTCCCAGCCGCCTTTGCCGACTCGCCGCCCAATGGTGGGGCGTCGCCGCCGCAGAGTCCACGCCAGAGCGGCCGATCGGCCGCGTCGTCCCGCTTTTCCCCAGGCGCGCCGAGGAGTTCCCGGCAACGGTTGTCCAAACCCTGGCCCTAGAGCTGCGGAATCACCTGCGCCCAGATTGCGATCATCCCGACGAACAGGGTGATCGATGCCAGTGCGGCGGCTTCTTCCACGAAAATCCTGAACATGGCCTGCTCCCTTGCTGGAACGTATGAAGAACATTGTTCTCATTTCGTTCTCAAGAGTCAAGCCGTCTGAACCGTCCCAAAAAGGAATGGTTAACTCGCTGACTTCAAACAACAAAAAAGCCCCGGCCGATGGCCGGGGCTTTCGACAACCGCTCGAAGATGAGCGATTGGTATCAGTAGCGGCCGATGATCGGGCCACCGAACTTGTAGTTCAGGCGGACGAGGCCCATGTCGACGTCCTGACGGATGCGGTCGGTACCCGCGAGACCCGCGAAGGTGACGTCCTTGTCCTGCAGGAAGATGTGGTTGTACTCGACGCCAACCGACCAGTTCGGGGCGAAACCGTACTCGAGGCCGGCACCCACCGTGCCACCCCAACGGGTCTGGTCGTTCGACGACAGCAGCGCGCCCGAGGCCGTGCTGAAGACTTCGTACTTGGTGCCGGCCACAGCCGCACCGCCCTTGACGTAGATGAGCACGTTGTTCCAGGCATAGCCGACCTGACCGGTGATCAGACCGAACGAGTCGATCTTCGAACGGTTGCGAGTCGCGAACAGCGCGCTGACGTTGTCGCCCGAGAAGTCGGCCCAGTTGCCCTGGCCTTCCACGCCGAACACCCACTGGCCGGACTGCCAGCGATAGCCGATCTGGCCACCGACCGTGCCGCCGGTCGCATCGTGCGAACCTTCACGGCCACCGCCGACCAGATCCCAGGTCGAGTGCGCCGAACCGCCGCCGCCGTTGATGCCGATGTAGAAGCCGCTCCAGTCGTAGATCGCGGCGACCATCGCAGGCGCCTTGGTGTACGGCCGAGCCGCGAGATCAGCAGCCACCGCCGGTGCAGCCGCGCTCAGTGCGACGAGGCTCACAGCGGCCAGCAACAAATTCTTCTTCATTTGAATCCCGTTCCAGTTTTCTTCAGTAGGCCCCCGGGCCGTGGGCATGGTCATAACAGTGATCGGCGGAATTGCTGTAACCGCGACGCAACAGTTCGCTCCAAAGGGCCGCGCTTCATTAATGAAGATTTATCGGCGCGCGCTGGAAACCCTTTGAAACAAGAGTTTTCAGCAATTTCAATGTCGACTACACGAGATACACTGCGTACGCGCGTAACATCGTCGCGCGCACATTCGCGTGATTGGAGATTCGAGATGCGTGCATTATTCACCCTCCCCATTGTCGCCACATTTTCGCTCGCAATCGCCACATTCACGCTTGCGTTCATCGCGAGCACACCGGCGCGCGCGTTCGGAACCAGTCATGCGTTCTGCCTGACCGGCGATGAATGGCCGGGGCTGAGCAATTGCAGGTTCGACACCTACACGCAGTGTCAGGCGAGCGCATCGGGCCGCGCGCTGACCTGTATCGCGAACCCGTATTTCGGAGGGCAAAGCGATGATCCCTACGCGTATCAAAATCGTCCGCGCACGTTTGCGCCGGTTTCTTCCTGGCCGCGCTGAGATGCGCCGCGCTTGCCTCGCACTGGTTGCGTCCGGCACGCTGCTCGTCAGCGCGCCGGCGCGTGCGCAGACCTATGATCCCAGCCATCCCGTCTGCATGCAGATCTACGGCCAGGTGGGCTATTTCGACTGCCGCTACACCTCGCTCCAGCAGTGCAGATATCTCGCCGTCGGCCGCTCTGCGACATGCGTCGTGAACCCGTATTTCCCGCAGGAACGGCCGAGGAGCCCTCGGAAGTCGAGCCGCGCCAATTAGGGCACGAACGAACGATCTATTGCCAGGGCGGCGCACCTAGTGACGGCGCGATCTCGATCGCGCCCGCCTCACCGCGCTGCGCGATGCCGTCACATTGCGACAGAGCTGCATCATCCAACGCGCGATGTGGTTCGCGCGCGGCGCGCCAATTATCCCATGCCGAGGTCTCGATCCCGGCGAGCGCGAGCAGATCGCGCGCGAGGTTGACGCGCGCAAAGAACAGACCGGTCGTCGTTCCGTGGCCAAGCTGCGCAGGATCGATGGCGCCGGTGCGGCATAGCTTCCATGCCTCGATGCCGGTGATGAACTCCGTACGAGGCACATCGATCGGCTCGAAATCGAACTTGAGGACATCGTGGTGCAATTCGTCGAGTTGAGCATCGACGAGGACCCAGCGTTGCTCATCCCGAGCCCAATATTCGCACACCCAATGATCGTCGTAGGGATTCCCGGCGAAGTACCTGCCGAAACCGCAGCGGACGCGGGCCGGCACGCCGTGATGGCGCAGAACACCACACAGCATCAATGAAAAGTCCCGGCACGTGCTCAAAACTCTCGCCTCGCCCGATCGGGCGACGGTCAGCGGCCTCTGGTCGATCGTCAGAAGTTGCTCCAGGCGCCGGGCCACAGGCAACGTGTCACGGCTTTGACCGGCGAAGGCCGCGGGGTTCAATCCTTGCCTCTCGATCCATGCTTCGTGGATCAGCAGGCCGTGCAGGGTGCGACACACGATTGCAACATCCGGCGGCAGGCCGCTGATCAACGCGGCGTAAGGACCGGGATCGGTGAGCGCGCTATGGCTGGCGTAGTCGGACGTCGCGGGTTCAATCATCGAGGCATTCCGGCAAGGATACGCAAATCCTATCAGCCTCCTGTTCCCGCACAACGACGTGATCTGCGTACCTGATGATTGCACGCGCTCTCGCCACGGCCACACCCAAATCGGGACACTGATATGCGGCCAGCCTTGCATCGCGTCTCCGGTGTTGACGCAGACCGCTCTCGGTTTAAGTACGACAGACAAATCTTGCAGGGGTGGCGACGTTCGCTGGGCTGGTTCCCGTTGACGCCACCAATGCAGGACACATGTCGATATCGCCTCAAGCGACCTCGCTCCGCGCGACCGCGGCCTCCGCGCCCCCTCACCTCGCCATCGTCCTGTTCTCGCTCGCGATGGGCGGCTTTGCGATCGGAACCACCGAATTCGCATCGATGAGCCTGCTGCCGTTCTTCGCCGCCGACCTTCGGGTCGACGAGCCGACCGCGGGACACGCGATCAGTGCCTACGCGCTCGGCGTGGTGCTGGGCGCACCGCTGATCGCCGTGCTTGGTGCGCGCTTCGCCCGGCGCACGCAGCTCCTGGTCCTGATGGCCGTGTTCGCGCTCGGCAATGCGCTCACCTCGCTTGCGCCGGGGTTTGGCTGGATGATCGCGGCCCGTTTTCTCGCAGGGCTGCCGCATGGCGCCTATTTCGGCATCGCCGCGCTGGTCGCAGCCTCGCTCGTTCCTCAACATCGCCGCTCGCGGGCAATCGGCCAGGTGATGCTCGGCCTGACTGGCGCGACGATCATCGGCGTGCCCTTGGCCAACCTGGTCGGCCAGACGGTCGGCTGGCGCGCCAGCTTCGGCCTCGTGTCGCTGCTGGCCCTGCTCACGGTCCTGCTTTGCGCCCTGTTCGCTCCGCGCGACCAGGCCGGCAGGTCGGACCCACTGCGAGAGCTCGGCGCCCTCAGAAGCGGCCGCGTCTGGATCACGCTGGCGATCGGCGCCATCGGCTTCGGTGGCATGTTCGCCGTCTACACCTACCTCGCAACGACATTGATCGAGGTCACCAAGGTCAGCCCCGCAGTGATTCCGTTTTTTCTCGCCGTGTTCGGCGTCGGCGCCACGCTCGGCAATCTGTTCGTGCCGCGCTTCGCGGACCGCGCCTTGATGCCGACGGCGGGCGTCATTCTCTTGTTCTCGGCGGTCGCGCTGCTGGTGTTTCCGCTTGCAGCCGGCAATCCCTGGCTGCTGGCGATCGACATCTTCGCGATCGGCGCCGGCGTCTCGCTCGGCGCCATCCTCCAGACCCGGCTGATGGACGTCGCGGGCGACGCGCAGGCGCTCGCCGCCGCGCTGAACCATTCGGCGTTCAACACCGCCAACGCGCTCGGCCCGTTCCTCGGCGGCCTTGCCATTCGCGAGGGGCTGGGCTGGACCTCCACCGGCCCCGTCGGCGCTGCACTCGCGCTTCTCGGCTTCCTGATCTGGATCGTCGCCTCTCGCGACGCCGGATCTGCGCCGGTCCAGATCACCTCAGAACTCGACGCTGCTCCGCTGAAGAACGCTGCCGCAAGACCGTCGCCACCGCTGGCGCCGGATGACCAGAGCCGTTCGGCTTCTCACAGGGATCCGGTGGCATGACGTTATCTCTAGCCGGGTGACGCATGAGATGTCTCGGCTCTGACCAGAGCGGCCTCAACCGGCCATCGTAACGATCAAAGGTCCATGTCGGGTGGCGACGACGGTGTGCTCGTACTGCACGGTCGGCGCCTCGGGACTGCTGTAGAGCGTCCACGGATCATCGCCATTCTCTGCCCACTCGGCGGCCAAGGACAGGAACGGCTCGACGGTGAACACCAGGCCGTCGCTCATGATGCGGCGTTCGGAGGAATCGGGCCATGTTGCGATCTCTGTCGGCTCCTCATGGAGCGACAAGCCGACACCGTGACTGGCAAGGTTCCTGACAAGGCTGTAGCCGTTCTTCCGCGCAAAGGTCCCGATGGCTTGGCCGATGCCGGCGATCGGCTTGCCAGCCCCGACCTGCCGCAGGCCCGTCCACATGGCCCGCCGGCCATCCCTGCAAAGACGTTCGATCGCGCGGGTTACGGGCGGGACGGCGAACGAGGCTCCCGTATCCGCGAAGAGGCCGTTCTTCTCCGCTGAAACGTCGATGTTGACGAGGTCGCCACGCGCGATCCGTCGGTCACCGGGGATGCCATGAGCGATCTCCTCGTTCACGCTGATGCAGGTCGCCCCCGGGAAGGCATAGGCCAGCTCCGGAGCCGAACGTGCGCCGGCTGTCTCCAGGAATCTTCGTCCGATCTGGTCCAGCTCGGAGGTGGTCATGCCCGGTTCGAGCGCCTTCCCCATCGCCTCAAGGGTATTGGCGACGATGCGCCCGATCTCTTTCAGGCGCGTGAGGTCGTTGTCATCGGAGATTGTCATCTTGGGCGCTCTCGAAAGCCCGGACATAGCGCTTGCGAACTCGACTTGCAAACGTGCGAGCCCCGCGCGAATTCGTAGACCTCGCATGCGGAGCCGGATGAGGTTGCGTTCGTGGACGCAGAATAATCGGCGCTCCGACACGCCACCAAAGGTTGTGATCGCACCGATCTTCGGATAGCTTTCGCGTCTGTTTTCGCCGCGTGTGGTCCCGTCAGTTCATGCTCGCCCGTATTCTGCTCCTCGTGACCTTGCTGTCGATCCCGGGCGCTTTGCGTGCAGAAGACGCCGCCTGCCTGAAGGTGAAGAACGCAGGCGGCGAGGTCGAGGCCGAGCTCACCACGCGCAATGCGATGTGCAACTCGGCCTGCGGTTACCTGTTTCTCGGGGCGACATCCCGCGAGGTGGCGCCCGACGCGGCGCTGGCGGTCCATAATTCCAGGCTGGTCCTGCGCTTTCGTGGGGATCCGCCCCCGCAGGTGGTCGCCGAGGCGAGGCAGCGCCGCATAGCGAGCGCCGATCGCGACCGCACTGCGTTCATCGCGTCGATGGGGATCAGCCGTGAGCTCGACGCCCTCATCCGGACCGTGAAGTACGAGAACCCGCACGTGCTGACGCGCGCCGAGCTCTATCGTTTCGGAATCGACACCCGACCGCTTGCCGAGTCGATGTGGAAGCTGGAGAAGGAAGCGCGCCCGTTTGTCCGCAAGATCGCGGTCTTGAAGAAGGAGAACGGCGCTTCGTTCCGGATGATGGAGTGGCGCCTGTCTTGCGAAAGCAAGAAACGCGTGCCGCTGACGTTCGCGGGAGAAGTCGACGAAGCAGCCACCGGCAAGAGCACGATCCTGGTGACGGCGGACGCCGGCACGGACAGGGAGGTCGGAGGGGCTCCGCTACGTTCCGGCAAGGTCGAGATCTGGCGCGGCAGCATCGACCCCGACATGGTCAAGGCGATCCTGGCGTCCCGCTCCCTGCATGTCCGCGAAACCATTTCGATGCCGGACGACAAGACGGACATGACGAAATTCGACATCGACTTGACGGGCCTGGCGTCGGTGTGGACACAGCTCAAATCATCCTGCGCTCTGTCGACGCTCAACCCGATAAGCCCTTGGCCAGCCACGCTGCCGAACGCCGGCACGACGCCTCCGGCCACGCCGTCGCCGTGAGCTCAGGCCTCGCGATGCATCAGCCTCTGCCCGTCACCGGCGTGTAGATCACGAGCTTCAGTGCGGGATCGTCATTGGCCTGGAAGCTGGTGTGCTCGAAATGCAGCACGCCGAGGGTCGGATGCGACATGGTCTTGAGGCCCGACGACGTGCTGCGGATCTCGTGGGCTTCCCACCATTTGACGAATTCCGGGCTGCCCTGCCGCAGCCGCGTCAGCAGTTCGGCGAACGCGGGATCGCCGGCCCAGACGTCGTGGGTGGCCCGGAACATCGCCACCATGCGCTTGGCCACGTCCGCCCAGCCCGCGCCGTAAGCCTTTCGCGTCTGCTTGTTGGTCATCACGAGGAGCAGCGTGTTGCGATCCTCCTCAGGCAATCGCCCAAACGCAAACACCTGCTCCGCGGCGGCGTTCCAGGCCAGCACGTCCCAGCGCCGTCCGACAATGTAGGCCGGCTGATTCAGGCTCTCGATCATCCGCAGGATCGGCGGCGGCACGATTTCGCGCGTGAAGGCGCGCTTGTCGCCGTCGCGCGCCAGCGCCTTCAGATGCGCATGCTCGGTCTTGCTGAGCCGTAGCGCGCGGGCCAGCGCGTCGACGGTGGTCACCGACGGGCTGACGGTGCGGCCCTGTTCGAGGCGAATATACCAGTCGACACCGATGCCGGCGAGCTGGGCGACCTCCTCGCGGCGCAGGCCCGCGGTGCGCCGCCGCCTGCCCGCCGGGAGCCCGACGGTCTTCGGCGACAGCTTTTCGCGGCGGGACCTCAGGAAATCGCCGAATTCGACGCGGCGTGGGTCGGCCATGATGTCGCTCCCGCGATGGAGGGTCTAAAAGATACTAGGATAATACCAGGCCTTCTTGTCCCCTCCAAGGCGGCGCATATGAGTTTCACCCCACTTTGAGGTGAACATCATGAAAGCCGCCGTACTCAAATCCTTCGGAACGCCGCTGGTGATCGAGAATGCCCCCGAACCGGTGCTCGGCACCGGCGAGGTCATCGTCGACGTCGTCGCCACGCGCGTGCTGTCCTACATGAACGAAGTCTTCAGCGGCGAACGCAACTATGCACTCGATTTGCCGATCATCCCGGGCCCGGGCGGCATCGGCCGGGTGCGCGCGATCGGCCCGGACGCAACGAAGCTCAAGATCGGCGACTGGGTGTTCTGCGACCCGACGGTGCGTTCGCGCGACGACGCGATCGCGCCCGACATCGCCCTGCAGGGATTAACGGCCGCCGGCGCCGGCGGCATGCTTCTGCAAAAGCATTTTCGCCATGGCTCGTTTGCCGAGCGGATGCGGGTGCCGACCGAGAACGTCAAACGCCTTGGCGCGATCACGTCCGAGGAAGCCGCACAATGGTGCGCGCTGGGGACACTGCTGGTGCCCTATGGCGGCCTCCTCGCCGCCAACCTGCAAGCAGGCGAAACCGTGCTGGTGAGTGGCGCCACCGGCAATTTCGGCAGCGCCGCCGTCTCTGTCGCGCTCGCAATGGGCGCAGCCTGCGTGGTCACGCCCGGGCGCAACGAGACGATTCTGGCCGACCTCGTCCGCCGTTTCGGCAACCGTGTGAAGCCGGTCAAGCTCACAGGTAACGAGGACGACGACCGCGAGGCGATGAAGCGCGCCGCGCCGGGGCCGATCGACTGCGTGTTCGACATCATGCCGCCCTCGGTGAGTCCGACTGTGGTGCGCGCGGCGGTCATGACGGTGCGCGCCTATGGCCACGTCGTGCTGATGGGCGGCGTCGGCATGGCCGGCGGCGCGGGCCTCGAGCTGCCCTACCCCTGGATCATGCGCAACTGCATCACCATCCACGGCGTCTGGATGTACCCGCCGGATGCGGCCAGCCGCCTGATCGCGCTGGTGCGATCAGGACTCCTGCAGCTTGACGAATACAAGACGACGGCGTTCGACCTCGATCACGTCAATGAGGCGGTGGCACACGCCGCGGCCAATGGCGGGCCGTTCAAATTGACGGTGATCCGGCCGTAGAGCGCCATACACCGGGGCGATGCGCCGTCGCTGCCGTTTTGCTTGACCTGTCAAAGGGCTGCAAGGCGTCACCCCGATCGTAGCCGGCCATGGCCGGCTACTGTGCATGGGGTTGTTTTCGCAGTTTTTTGTTATTCGAGCTCGACCACCTGGCCGTCCGACAGCGAGACCCGCCGGTCCATGCGGCCGGCGAGCTCCATGTTGTGGGTCGCGATCAGCATCGAGACCCGCGTCGCCTTGACGAGCTGCATCAGGGCCTGGAACACGTGGTCCGCCGTGTGCGGATCGAGGTTACCGGTCGGCTCGTCCGCAAACAGCACGCGCGGCGCATTCGCCACCGCGCGCGCGATCGCGACGCGCTGCTGCTCGCCGCCCGACAGCTCCGCCGGGCGATGGGTGATGCGGTCGCCGAGGCCGAGATAGCCCAGGATCTCCTTGGCGCGCTTGACGCTCTCGGACTTCTTCAGGCCGCGGATCATCTGCGGCAGCATCACGTTCTCCAGCGCCGAGAACTCCGGCAGCAGCCGGTGCGACTGGTAGACGAAGCCGATGTCGGTGCGGCGAAGCTGCGTGCGCTCAATGTCCGGCAGTTGCGAGGTCGGCGCGCCATTGACGTAGACCTCGCCGGAATCGGGCGCTTCCAGCAGCCCCGCGATGTGCAGCAGCGTCGACTTGCCCGAGCCCGACGGCGCCACCAGCGCGACCGACTGTCCGGCCCACAGCGCAAGCTTTGCGCCGTCCAGGATCGTCAGCGGTACCTCGCCCTGCAAGTACTGCCGCTTTATCTCGTGGAGATAAATGACCGGGACATCCTCAGCCCCCTGTTGCTGCTCCATCAGCCCCTCACTCGTACCGGAGCGCTTCGACGGGATCGAGGCGCGCGGCGCGCCACGACGGGTACAGCGTCGCCAGGAACGACAGCGTCAGCGCCATGATGACGACGGCCGTGGTCTCGCCGACGTCGATCTCGGCGGGCAGTTTCGACAGGAAATAGAGCTCCGGCGAGAACAGCTCGGTGCTGGTGAGCCAGGACAGGAATTGCCTGATGGATTCGATGTTGAGGCAGATCACGAGGCCGACGAAGAAGCCGACCAGCGTGCCGACCACGCCGATCGAGGCGCCCGTGATCAGGAAGATGCGCATGATCGAGCCTTGCGAGGCGCCCATGGTGCGCAGGATGGCGATGTCGCTGCCCTTGTCCTTCACCAGCATGATCAGGCCGGACACGATGTTGAGCGCCGCGACCAGCACGATCATGGTCAGGATCAGGAACATCACGTTGCGCTCGACCTGGAGCGCGTTGAAGAAGGTCGAGTTGCGCTGCCGCCAGTCGACCAGGAACACCGGCCGTGCCGCGGCTTCCGTCACCGCCTTGTTAAAGGCGACGATGCGATCGGGATTGGTGGTGAACACCTCGATCGAGGTGACGTCGTTGCTGCGGTTGAAATAGGCCTGCGCCTCCGCCAGCGGCATGAACACGAAGCCGAGATCGTATTCGGACATGCCGATCTCGAATACGGCGACGATCTTGTACGGCTTGATGCGCGGTGTCGTGCCCATCGGCGTCACCGCGCCCTTCGGCGCCACCAGCGTGATGCTGTCGCCGGCGTGCAGCGAGAGCTGGTCGGCGAGGCGCCGCCCGATCGCAACGCCCTGCCCGTCGTCGAAGCCTTCGAGCGAGCCCTGCTTGATGTTCTTGGCGATCGAGGTGAGGTTGTTGAGGTCGTCGGAGCGGATGCCGCGTACCAGCACGCCCGAGGCGTTCCACGGCGAGGACGCCAGCGCCTGGCCGTCCACCACCGGCGCGGCGAGCCGGATGCCCTGGACCTGGCTGATGCGGTCGGCGACGTCCTTCCAGTCGGTCAGCGGCGATTCCAGCGGCTGGACCAGGATGTGGCCGTTCAGCCCCAGGATCTTGTCGAGCAGCTCCTTGCGGAAGCCGTTCATCACCGCCATCACGATGATCAGCGTCGCCACGCCCAGCATGATGCCGAGGAAGGAGAACCCGGCGATGACCGAGATGAATCCCTCCTTGCGGCGCGCCCGCAAGTAGCGCGCCGACAGCATCCACTCGAATGGCGCAAAAGGCGCGGTTTGCACGGTTTCGGTCATGGTTTCATCCATCGCTCGATAATCCCATGATTCGGGGTCAATTGTGGCCGGATTGGCGGCCGCGATATCGCGCGATGAACAATATTCAGCCGACCAGGCTTATCAGCCCACAAGTCTTGCGACCGCGTCCGCAGGCGACATGGTCTCGCGTGAGCCGTCGCTGCGCCGCTTGAGCTCGACCTTGCCGTCGGCGAGCCCCTTCGGCCCGATCATGATCTGCCAGGGAATGCCGATCAGGTCGGCGGCGGCGAATTTGGCGCCGGCGCGCTGGTCGGTGTCGTCATAGAGCACGTCGACGCCCTTGGCCTGGAGCTCCGCATAGAGCTTCTCGCAGGCCGCATCCACCGCGGCATCGCCCTGCTTGAGGTTCAGCACCACCGCGCGGAACGGGGCGACGGCTTCCGGCCATTTGATGCCGGCGTCGTCATGGCAGGCCTCGATGATGGCGCCGAGCAGGCGCGAGACGCCGACACCGTAGGAGCCGCCATGGATCGGCACGTCGACACCGTCGGGGCCGGCCACCATCGCCTTCATCGGCTCGGAATATTTCGTACCGAAATAGAAGATCTGGCCGACCTCGATGCCGCGGGTGTTGAGCCGCTTGGCTTCCGGCACTTCCTGCTCGAAACGTGCGGCGTCGTGCACGTCCTCGGTCGCAGCGTAGACCGACGTCCATTGCTTGATGATCGGCGTGAGGTCGCTCTCATAGTCGACGTCCTCGCCCGGCACCGGCAGGTCCAGCACGTCGCGATTAATGAACACGCCGGATTCGCCGGTTTCGGCGAGCACAATGAATTCGTGGCTGAGATCGCCGCCGATCGGCCCGGTCTCGGCGCGCATCGGGATCGCCTTCAGCCCCATCCGCGCGAAGGTGCGCAGATATGCGACGAACATCTTGTTGTAGGCGACGCGCGCCGCCGCCTCGTTGAGATCGAAGGAATAGGCGTCCTTCATCAGGAATTCGCGGCCGCGCATCACGCCGAAGCGCGGACGCTGCTCGTCGCGGAATTTCCATTGGATATGATAGAGATTCAGCGGCAGGTTCTTGTAGGACTTCACATAGGCGCGGAAGATCTCGGTGATCATTTCCTCGTTGGTCGGCCCGTACAGCAGCTCGCGCTTGTGGCGGTCGGCGATGCGCAGCATCTCCGGACCGTAGGCGTCGTAGCGGCCGCTCTCACGCCAGAGGTCGGCGAGCTGGAGCGTCGGCATCAGAAGTTCCAGTGCGCCCGAGCGGTCCTGCTCCTCGCGCACGATCTGCTCGATCTTCTTCAGCACGCGGAAGCCGAGCGGCAGCCAGGCATAGATGCCGGCCGCCTCCTGCCGGATCATGCCGGCGCGCAGCATGAGCCGATGCGAGACGATCTCCGCCTCTTTCGGATTTTCCTTCAGGATGGGCAGAAAGAACCGCGACAACCGCATGGCAACACTCGGGGAATCAGTGAGGGGTTGCAGTGAAACCGGATTGGGAGCGAAAATACAAGACCGGGAATGAGGAAAAGCCGCTAACACGGCGGGATTCCTTGTCAATTTTCCGTCGACTTCAGGTTCTGCTTGAGCCGCAGCGGCGCCCCTTACGGCGTCACCTCAAGCTCGTCCTCGAGCGTGATCTTCTCGAAGTCGGTCACCAGCGCATCGATCCGCACATGCCAGCGGCCGGCAAAGGGCAGCTCGACCTTGCCTACATGCCAATAGCCATCCGGCCCGAGCGAGGCGTCCCGCTCCATCGGCTCGATACCGCGCTCGGGCAGGCTCAGGGTCAGCGTCACCTCCTTGGCCGCCAGCGGCGCCGCTTCACCGGTCATGAGCTGGAGCACGAAGTCATCGACACCGGCCTTGCCCGGCGAAACCAGGACCTGGAACATCGCCTTGTCGGTATGGATGTGGACCACCAAGGGCGTCTCCGGAACGATGGTCCGAGGCGGCGGCGTGAAGCGCCAGCCGGCGACAACGGCAAGGATCGCGAGTGCAATCGCGCCTTCCAGCAGGATCGAGCGCTTGAGCGCGGGCGTTCCTTTCTCGCCCCGGGCGAGGGCCGGCGTCAGCCGGAACCGATTCAGCGCGGCGAGCGCCAGCAATCCTGTGACCAACGCAAGCTTGGTCGAGAGAATCAGTCCGTAGCGGGTCTCGACCAGCGCTGCCGGCTTTTCGAGCTGAACGATCGCGAGTGCGAGGCCGGTCAAGGCCAGCACGCCGACCGCCAGCGCAGCGATGCGCGAAAAGCGGTTCACGACGGGAAGAGTCGCGATCGTCGGCTTCGACACCAGCGCGATGAGCGGCGCGAGAGCACCGATCCAGATGCTGACGCCGAGGCCGTGGAGAAAGATCGCCGGCCGGGTCAACGCCTCCGGCGGCGCCGTTGCAGCGTGCCCCGTCATGGCGAGCGACAGACCGACGCCGACGAGCGCGATGCTCGCAAGAGCACGCGCATACCAAGCGCTGCGCAACGCCATCAAGGCGAGCAGCATCGCGCCAATGGCAACCAGCAGCGCGGGGCCGGCGCTGGTCGCGAATGCGACCTTCCAGGGAGCAGCCGTCGCGAGAGCCGCTGGCGGCAGCCCGAGGAGATCGAGGCCCAACGCGCCAAGCGACGCCGTGGCACTCGGAATACCGATGGCGAGCGCTACGCGCGGAACGGTCATCCCGATCATCGACCACGCGATCCAGCGCGCAAAGAACACGCCGCCGACGCCGACGAACAGCCCGAGATAGAGACCGACCCGCGCCAGCCAGATCAGCGCGTTCAGCCCGCTATCCGTAGAGGTCGGAGGCTTCGTCGCCGTCGGCGTGCCAATCGAAAAGACCACCGATCCCGAGACGGGATGGCCGTCCTGCGAGATCACGCGATAGCTGACCACCGCCGTTCCCTGCGGCAGGTCCGGCGGCAGCGCGACCGAGATTGTCTCGCCCGATGCGCTGACGCTGGCATCGTCCCGCGCCCTGCCCGCGCCGTCGATCAGCAGAATCGCGCCCGGCGTCACCGCCTCGTTGAAGCGCAGCTCCACCGCCTTCGGCGCCGTTTTCAGGATGCTGCCACTCGCCGGCTCGACCGAGACGAGCGCGGCATGCGCCGACGCGCCGGTCGCGAAGCCGACAATCAGGAGCAGCGTCGCGAGCGCGGCGAGAACGCGCATCAGGGTTTTGGCAACAGCTTCACGCCAGGCGCGGGCGACTTGCCCTCGTGCGAATGCCCTGCCCCCTCCGCCGGAATTTCGATCCAGCGGCTGACGCCGGCCTCGCACTCCTGGACGACGGGAAAGTACAGGGTCGTGTTCGGCTTCAGCTTGTCGGTCAGCACCGTGTGCATGACGAACTCGTCATAGTTCTTGTCCGGCAGCTTGCCGCCGGACCACGACACTTCCTTGACGCCCGAGGCGAGCTTGTTGCCGTGATAGTCGTACTCGCTGGCATATTGGCCCTCGACGACATCGACGCTCCAGCCCGCCTTCGGCATCGGCTTCACCGCGATCACCCCTTCGGGGATCTGGACGCGGATCTTCACCGTGGGCGAGCCCGCGCAGCCGTGCGGCACGGCGAAGACGGCCTTGTACGACGCCCCCACACTCGCCTGCTTGCCCTCGAGGAAGACGTGCGCATTTGCCGGCGCTGCCGCAAGCACGCCGAGAAGGATCAGCCAGGTTCGCTTCGACATGTTCGGTCTCCCGAAGGTCCTGATCATGCTCGTCACATCTTCATTCCCGAATGGTCCGGCATTTTCTTCATCATGTGCCCGCCGTCGCCGGGCGCCTGCGCGCCGACGCCCTGCACGTCCAGGGAAACGGCGACCTTGCCGGCCTTCTCGAACTGAAGCGTCACCGGCACCTTGTCGCCCTGCTTGAACGGCCCCTTCAGCTCCTGGAGCATCAAATGATAGCCGCCGGGCGCGAACTTCACGGTCTTGCCCGGCTCGATCACGAGCCCCTTGTCCAGCTGGCGCATCTTCATCACGCCATTGTCCATCGCCATCTCGTGGACCTCTGCCTTGCCGGCGATATCGGCGGAAACGCTGACCAGCTTGTCTGCCACTGTGCCCTTGTTCTCGATGGTGAGATAGCCGCCCGCGACCTTGGCGCCGCCCGGCGTCGCCCGGCTCCACGCCTGCGAGATGACGAGATCGCCGGCCTTGACGTCGTCGGCCGACGCGGGTGCGGCGAACACGACGGCCGAGAGCGCCGCCAGTGCGAAGATGCGTGAGAGCTTGTTCATGTCGTAACCTTTCTTGTCGTCGTTAACATCGCCCCACCCTTCAGAACGTGTACTTGCCGGCGAGAACGAAGGTTCGCCCCGGGAACGGATGGAACAGGAAGTACTGCTCGTTGAAGAGATTATCGATGCCGAAGTCGAACGCGAAATTCTTCGTCGCGTTATAGTGCATCTTCAAGTCCACAACGAAAAAGTTATCGAACGCGCCGTAAACGTGGGAGATGCGATCGGTGTTGTCCAGCGTCGAGTACTGCTTGCCGCTGTAGCGGGCCGCGACCGTATAGGCCCAATTCTCATTCGGCCTGTAGGTGACACCGAACTTGGCGCGCCAGTCGGGCACGTAAGGCACGCGCTTGCCGACGACGGTGGTCGCGCCCTTCCAGCTCGGGTCGGAGATGATCCGCGAGTCGACGTAGGTCACGCTACCAAACACCTGCAAGCCCGCGATGAGAACGTTATCCTTGTCGGCAGACAATTCTACGCCCTGCATCCGGATCGCGGCGACGTTGCTGATCGCTGTCTGCACAGACTGCGCCCCACTTGCGTCGGTCACCGTGGTCGACTGTGAGATCAGTGCATTGTTGGTCCGCTCGCCGAATACCGTGAGCCGCACCCGACCATCCACCCAGCGCCGCTCAAGGTTGAGCTCGCCGGTGAAATCCTGCTCCGGCGACAGCAGCGGATTGGCAAGATAGGTGACGCCGTTGACGGTGATGTTTTGATAGAGTTCGGTGACCGTCGGATAGCGGTACGCCTCACCGAAATTCGCCGTGATATTCCAGTCCTTGTTCGGATCGAACGACAGCGACGCCTTCGGCGAGAAGTTGGTCGAGGACAGCCCCGGTTGCCATGTCGGCACAACGGACGTGATGACGCCGGCGCTGGTGGCCATGGTGTTGAGATTGAAGCCTTCAACTGCCTGCCAGCTCTCCAGCCGTCCGCCGAGTGTCAACTTGACAGTCGGGATGATCTTCCAGGCGTCCTGCACCCACAAAGCCCCAGTGCGCGTCTCGCCGACGCCGGTCGAATAGAGCTGGCCGTTGCCCGTCGATGGCGTGTTATACCAGACGCTCGAAGCATAGACCGGGTTTTCGAGCCGGTACCGGTCGCCGTGGATGCCAAAGCTGACCTCGTGCGCGCCGTCATAGCCCAGCGGACGCCAGATGCCCTTGGCGTCGGCGTTCTGCCAGTTGGTGCCATCCATCCGCGTCACCTTGCCGTTCAGGGAATAGCCAAGGCCCGGCGACGGCGAGACCGTATAGGGACTGACCTGGATGTCCTGGAGATAGTTGTAGCTCGAGGCCGCGAGGTCGAAGTCGAAGACACCCTTGGTATCGCTTTTGAGCGAGACGGCATTGCTCACATGGATCTGATCCCAGGTGTATTTGCTGTTGGCAAAGCTGCTGACGCCCCCGAAAGTCGGCAGACCCGTCACAGTCGACCTCAGATAGGTCTGCGGATCGGAGGTCTGGTGATTGTTCCAGATGCCGAACGAGTACGTCGCCTGCACCAGCGGCGTGATGTCGTAGGCGAGCCGCAGATTGCCCGAGGTCTGCTGCGAATGCGCCAGCGCGCCGGTGCCGACGACATTGGCGACACCACCTGCCTTGTTCTGGGCGGCGATCGTTCCCGTCGTGCCGGCAGGTCCCACCCCAAGCGTGGTGCCGAAGGTTGTGTAGCTCAACGGTTGCTGAAAACTGTCGAGGTAATTGGCGCTGACAAGCCAGGACAGCGCGCCGTCGCGATTACCCGCAGCCGCACTGGTCTGACTGGTCACGTAGGTGTCCTTGGTGCCGTACTGATTCCACGGCATCACCGAGACCGTTTCCTTGGCGACCGCAAACGGCTTGTCCGGCATTTTTGACGTGATCAGCAGCACGCCGCCAATCGAATTGCCGGGATAGGCGGCCGCGAACGGACCGTTGAGGTAATCGACCCGCCCGATCGCTTCCGGCGAGATCAGGTTCCATCTTGGCGAGGAGTTCGTGTTGTTGTTGCCGATCAGCGCCGAGATGAGGAGGTCATCGTAGTAGACCAGCGTGCGCGCACTGGAGTTCAGCCCCCAGCTTCGCGTCGCGAGCACCGCCTGATTGTCGCCGTCGTTCCGCTTTCGCACGAACAGGCTCGGCATGTATTTGACGGCGTCCTCGGGGTCCTTGAGGTTGATCGTCTCATCGACCTCCTTCGCCGTGACGCTGAAGGAGCGCTGCGGCAATTGATAGCGCGCCACGGCGGCCGGCGGATCCAGCGACGCTCGGGCGCTGGCCGCTCCCTGCTCGCTGGCAACAGCAGGAGCCGCGCGCTCGCCGGCGGGCTTTGCCGACCGGTTCCTGGCGGCAGCCGTATTAGCGGCCGGCTTGCGTGGCTTGGGCTTCACTGCAGCGGGCGCGTCGACGGTCACCGGCGGCAGCACTGCGCTGCTGCTTTGGGCGAAGGCTCCGCTCGACGACGCAAGCAGCGCGGCCTGAACGGCAACGACGCTCACGCCACGGCGGGCATGGCAACGTAACATGAGGCATTCCTGACGCCGGCTTTCTTCCCGGCTGTTCGACAGCATCAGTCGCCAGCGGACGGACCGCGGCGACACCGAGGGTCGTCAGGAAAATCGAGGAGGCGCGCGCGCCTGAGCACTTCCGTCCTTATGGACGGAAACAGCGGATGCGTCCGCCACGTGCCACGCCACACATTCGGCATGGCGGAAGGGAATGGCGAGCGCAACCTCTGGCGGCGAATCGAGCGACGCATTGGCCTGGGCCAGGCAGCAGAGCGCGCACGCAGCACCATGCGCGGTTGGCGTGCCCGTCTGATCGTTCAGTCCGCCCTGTTCATTCGCACTGTGGCAGATGACGGCGGCCGACAGCGGATCGGCCACGGCCTGGCCGGCCGCCCAGCAGGCGGCGATCGGCGCCAGCACCTGCATCGCCAGGGCGAGCAGGACCAGGGGTAGGAATTTTTGCAGCCGTGCGCGCATCCGCCGAACCATTCGTTCGTGCGCTAACTAAACACCGCGCCGGGACCTGAGTCGAGGTCAGTTCCGCCGCCTTCTTGATCCAGCGCAAATTTGCCGAAAACCGTGGTCGGGGCGCCCCATCCGGGGGCGGGTCCGGCATTTGAGGCAGCCGATCCGCCCCGCCCATCCACAGATTTCTTATATTTGTCATATGCTTACATGGCTAAAAGCCCGATCGTTTCGTTAACTGCTCTTATTTTGAACAATCGTTGCCGAAAATGATGACAAGTGAGAAAAGTTGATCTAGCATCCCTCTTGCTCAGGCTGGCCGAGAGGTCGAAGTCTGGTGGTCCAAGTCTCGGGAGGAGCCCCTGGCGCGCAAAACGCAGCGTCGCCCCGTCAATCAAGAGCAAATCTTAGAATCGGGGATAATAGGGTCGACACAATTTTTGAGCGGGGCTAGGGCCCCGCTCTTTTTTTGTCTGCATGGCGCCTACGCCGATGACTATCTCCCCCAATCCGATCGAACAGAGCTTTGAACGCGCGGCCTCGCGCTGCGCGGATCTCACGCCGCTGGTCTACCGGCGTCTTTTCGACGAACACCCGGAAACGCGGACGATGTTCCGCTCGCAAGGCAGCGATCTCGTCAAGGGATCGATGCTTGCGCTGACGATCGAGGCGATCCTCGATTTCGCCGGGACGCGCAGCGGACATTTCCGGCTGATCGCCTGCGAAGTCGTCTCGCACGATGCCTATGGCACGCCGCGCGAGCTGTTCATCGCGTTCTTCGCGGTCATCAGGGATACCCTGCGCGACCTGCTCGGCGATGCATGGTCGGCCGAGATCGCGCAGGCCTGGGATACGTTGCTGACCGACATCGAGGCATACGTCGCCGTTCCGGCCTGACGCTTTGCGCTGCACCACCACGGCTCGCCGCGACGTTGCGCGCAATCGCAGATTGGGTGGCGTGAACTCTTCGATTGTGAGACACTTTCCGCCTCGGTCGCGCAATCAATGACGCGCCGACGCCAAAATCTATGGGAGCGAGCGATGTCCGGGACGAAAGATTTCTCGACGACGAGGCGCGATCTTCTTCAGGCGGCAGCGACCGCCGGCGCCGCAACTGCCATCCTCGGCAGCATGGGCATAAACCCCGCATTGGCAGCCGAAGTCGGACGATCGGAGAAGCCGCTGAAGGCGGCGTTCTCCAACGCCGGCCTCCAGGCCACCTGGTGTGCGCAGGGCAAGCAGGCCGCGGAATTCTGGGGCAAGCTGTTCAACGTCGAAGTCACCTGGTTCGACGGCCAGCTCGATGCGGTGAAGCAGCGCGCCGCGATCGACAACATGGCCTCGCAGAAATGGGATTTCGTCGCGATCCAGGCCTTCGGCATCGGCACCCTCACCCAGCCCGTGCAGAAGATGATCGACGCCGGCACGCCCGTGATCGACATGGACACGCTGATTGCTCCGCTCGACCAGATCAACGTCCACTCCTTCCTCGCTCCCGACAACGAGTTCATGGGCGCCTCGGTGACGCAGGCGCTGTGCAACGCCATGGGCGGCAAGGGCAAGATCATCATGACGCAGGGCGCGCTCGGCCATACCGGCGCGCAGGGCCGCGCCAAGGGCTTCAACAACGTCGTCAAGCAATTTCCCGGCATCGAGGTGCTCGACACCCAGCCGGCCGATTGGGACGTCTCGAAGACCGCGCGCCTCTGGGAAACCTATCTGACGAAATATCCGCAGATCGACGCGGCGTTCTTCCACAATGACGACATGGCGCTGGCCGCTGCCAACATCATGAAGGCGCGGGGCCGCACCAACATCCTGATCGGCGGCGTCGATGCGATGCCGCCGGCAATCCAGGCGGTGAGCGAGGGCCGCATGTTCGCGACCGTGCGCAATCCGTCCTGCCGCATCCATGGCGGTGCGATCATCGCGGGCGTTTCCGCCGTCGTCGGCGGCGAGAAGAGCGGACAGGGCATCCCGAAGAACGTCGTCACCGACGGCCCGGTCGTGACCAAGGCCAACGCCGCCGGGATGCAGTGGATGCAGGATCACTTCCTGATCTGAGCCTCCAAGATCTGATCTGCAATGCGAGAGGATCGTTCGCCCATCCTGGAACTGCAAGGCATCACGAAGAGCTTCGGCGGCGTCGAGGCGCTTCGTGGTGTCGACTTCGCGCTTCATCCCGGCGAGATTCACGGTCTCGTCGGCGAGAACGGCGCCGGGAAAAGCACGCTGATGAAGATCATCGCCGGCGTGCACACCGAATTCTCCGGCCGCTTCCTGCTCGACGGGAAGGAGACCCATTTCCGCTCGGCGCGCGACGCGCATGCGGCCGGCATCGCCATGGTGCACCAGGAGCTCTCTGTCGCGCCCGACCTCACGGTCGCGGAGAACGTCTTCCTCGGCAACCAACCGACCAACGCCCTCGGTCTGGTGCAGTGGCGGCGCATGGCGCGCGAGGCCGGCGAGCAGCTTGCCCGCTTCGGCATCGACGTCGATCCGATGAGCCGGCTCGGCGACCTCCCGATCGGGCTCCAGCAGCTGATCGAGATCGCCCGCGTGCTGTTCTCCGGCGCCCGCATCGTCATCCTGGACGAGCCGACCTCCGCCCTCTCCCCGCCCGAGGTCGAGCGGCTGTTCGCGACGCTCCGGCGCCTGCGCGAGGAAGGCACCGCAATCGTCTTCATCTCGCATTTCATCGAGGACATCTTGCTCGTGTCGGACACGGTGACCGTGTTCCGCAACGGACGGAAGGTCGCGGAGACAGCGAGCGCGGCGACCAGCAAGGGCGCGCTGATCGAGGCCATGATCGGCCGCGGCGGCGAAGCGCTCGAGCATAGCTACACCGACGATCTGATGCTGCCCCAGCCGAGCGGCAGCTCGGTGGTGCTGAAGGTCGACCAGCTCTCGCTGGCGCGCAGCCTCAAGGACATCTCCTTCGAGGCGCGCGCCGGCGAGGTGCTCGGCATCTACGGCTTCATGGGTTGCGGGCAGCAGGAGCTGTCGCGCATCCTGTTCGGCAAGCTGAAGCCGGACGGCGGCACGCTCGCCGTCGAGGGCAAACCCAAGACCTTCGCCAGCACGGCGGCTGCGCGCCGCGCGGGCGTCGCGCTGGTGCCGGAGAGCCGGCGCGACATGCTGTTTCACCAGGAGCCGGTCTACAAGAACATCTCGATCAGCATTCTGGATCGCATCTCGTCGCTGCTGCTCAAGCCGGCACAGGAGCGCGACATCGCCAGGCGCCAGGTCGAGCAATTGCAGATCAGGCCGCCGGTGGTCGGCCTCGATCTCGGCATGCTCTCCGGCGGCAACCAGCAGAAGGTCGCGCTGGCGAAATGGCTGACCTATCCGCCAAAGCTGCTGGTGCTGTGCGAGCCGACCCGCGGCATGGACGTCGGCGCCAAGAACGACGTCATCAACATCGTCCGTGACCTCCGCGCCAGGGGGCTCGCGATCATCGTGCTGTCGACCGAGCCGGAGACGGTGCTGTCGCTGGCCGACCGCATCCTCGTGCTCAAGCGCGGCGCACTGGTGCGGGAATTTTCGAACGAGCCGGTCAGCAAGGACCGCCTGCTGGAAGCGGCGTGACGGAGAAGCACCATGGCGAGCAGTGAGACGGCCTTTGCTGAAGCTCATCGGGCGCGCGGTCTGGCGCCCTTCCTGCGCTCGCAGATGCGCAACATCGCGCCGTTCCTGACGCTGATCTTCCTGTCCGCCTTCTTCGCCTTCGCCAGCCCCTCCTTCGCCACGCTCGACAATCTCGGCAACATCCTGACGCAGGTGTCGGTGACAGGCATCATCGCCGTCGGCCTCACCTTCGTGATCCTCTGCGCCGAGATCGACCTGTCGATCGCCAGCATCGCCAACGTCACCGGCATCGCCGTCGCCTACTTCACGCTGCAGGAGTCCTACGTCAACATCGCCAACATCCCCCTGCCCGGCGCGGTTGCGATCATCCTGTCGATCCTGCTCTGCGCCCTGCTTGGCCTCGTCAATGCGCTGGGCCTGACCGTGATCGGCATCCCCTCCTTCATCATGACCTTGGCGATGATGCAGATCGCGGCCGGCATCTCGGCGCTGCTGGTGCGCGGCCAGATCGCCTACAAGGTGCCCGGCCTGATCACGACGCTCGGCTCCGGATCGATCGGCGGCATCCCCTGGATCGTCATCGTCGCGGCCATCATGCTGCTCGGCGGCCATCTGGTGCTGACCTACACGCGCTTCGGCCGCTACGTCTACATGGTCGGCGGCAACCGCGAGGCCGCCGAATATTCCGGCCTCAACGTCAAGCTCATCCTCGGCGCGGTGATGGTGATCTCGGCGGTGTGCTCCGGCATCGGCGGCATGCTGGGCGTCGCCCATTTCGGCAGCGCGCAGCAGAACGAGTTCGACACCTATTTGCTCGACTCCATCGCCGCCGTCGTGGTCGGCGGCACCAGCCTGTTCGGCGGCCGCGGCGGCATCGGCAACACCATCGTCGGGCTCTTCGTCCTGGGGGTCCTGAATAACGGCCTCGACCACGTCAACATCGACAGCTTCCTGAAGATCCTGATCCGTGGCCTGATTCTGCTGGCGGCCTTGATCATCAATGTCTACGCCCAGCGACTGAGGGAGAAAGCGGCGGAGTAGACAGCCCTCAAAACAAAAACTGCAAAAACAACCCCATGCACAGTAGACACTGTGAGGAAGTTCAGTCGCTTACCAAACTCGCGACTGCGCGAGTGCGACCGCACCGACATTTGACCCGTCGGGCAAAACAGGTGCAGGATGTCATCATTGCAACTGGTACGTCCGTGCAGCTTTCCAAGACCGCAGGAACAATGATCCGTCATCCCCGCGCAACGGCGAAGCCGTTGTCGCTGGAGATGCGAGGCAGGCGATGCGAAAGCATCGCATGCGGAGCCTCGAAGGATGAACGGCCGAGATGCAGCCGGGCCGTCGCCCTTCGAGGGCCGCTGAAGAAGCGGCCACCTCAGTGTGACGGTTCTACTCCGACGGCAGCCGCGAGAATCGGAAATTGCAGTGGCTCGCTCCGCCGGCCAAGGTTTGTGTCCTCTCCAGGCGGATGCCTCGCGTTGCATAGGCGTCGAAATCAAGTCCACAGATGTTCGGCAGGATGTCCTTGTCGCCATGGCGAGCCGCGAATTTGCAGAAGCCGCAAGCCTTGTAGTTGATGCCGAACTCGAAATTGTCATCCGGCCCCGGCTCGACGAAATCGTAAACGAAATCCTCCGGAAACTTTTCCCGATGGCTTTCAGTAACACTTCCTGCAGCCTGCGCCCGCAGCAAAGCCTGGTTCTCCGGCGACATGAACTGACGGCCCAAGGCGAGACGTTCCGTTTCGGGGACGGTGAGCAATTGCGCCTTGTAGGTTTCCCGCTCGATCTCGCCGATCACGGCCGGCGGCACGCCGTGTCGCCGCAGCACCCGGCTGATGGCCATGAAGCCCATGAGACGCATGAAGAAATCGCTCATGCGACTTGCCGCGCCGCCGACATAGGGCATTTGACTGAGCACGATCTCGAATTCGTCCATCACCTCCCGTCTGATCCCGCCGATGTCGGTGAGATGCGCGCGCTCGCAGAGCATCGGCTCGGCAAGGTCGAGCCGATCGCGCATGGCGGCCTCCATTGCGCCCCGATGCGTCTCGTAGAAGGGATGGATGTTCTCGGCCATTTGGCACCTGACATAATTGGCTGTTTGCAAGGTCGGCGAAGCCGGCTTCATTCCGCGGCAATCGCCTCGATCTCCAGCAGCCATTTGCTGTCAACGGTCTCGACGATCACGACCGTCAACGCGGGCTGGTGTTCCCCGAGCACCGCGCGACGAATGGTGCGGTTGGTCACGACTTGATCCCGGTCAGTC
This sequence comes from Bradyrhizobium sp. B025, assembly GCF_042257955.1. Taxonomy (NCBI): domain Bacteria; kingdom Pseudomonadati; phylum Pseudomonadota; class Alphaproteobacteria; order Hyphomicrobiales; family Nitrobacteraceae; genus Bradyrhizobium; species Bradyrhizobium sp. B025. Next base: position 4,707,129 of record NZ_CP170150.1, read on the forward strand.
AGGAACGTGGTGACCTTGACTAGATGCTCGACGCCAAGGCCCGCGGCGGCGAGCACCTCGATGACGTTGCGCCAGGCCTGCTCGCATTGCGCCTCGAAACCTTCGGGCACGGTGCCGTCGGATCTCTCGGGCACTTGGCCGCTGATGAACAAGAGGCGGCGATGCTGCGTCAGTTCAAGTCCCATGCTGTAACCGCCGGCGGGAGGGTGGACCGCTGCGGGATTGTGGCTGACGATTTGAGCTGAGGGCATGGGGTTTCTCCGGATTGCGGGCTGACCGTAACCGGCGACATCGCCTCGGCGCAAAGCATCATTCCTGCGGTTCAGCGCAAGAAAATCTATTGCAAGGCCACGGCCCATCGGTGTCAAACTGCGGCGCAATGACCTACGCCCTTCCCCCGCTCAACGCGCTCCGCGCCTTCGAGGCCGCCGCACGGCATCTCAGCTTCAAGCTCGCCGCCCACGAGCTACACGTGACACCCGCCGCCGTGGGGCAGCAGGTGAAGGCGCTGGAGGCACGCCTCGGCGTGCAGCTGTTCGAGCGGCTGCACAAGCAGCTCATCCTCACGGCGGCCGGTCAGGCCTATCTGCCCGGGGTCTCCGAAGGCTTTCGCCATATTGCGGAGGCGACTTCGCAATTGAAACCGTCAGGTACTGTGCTGCTGCAACTGGGAGTCCATGGCAGCTTCGACCTGCGCCGCCTCGATCTGGCGGAGTTTCGCAGCGCGCATGCGGACATCGGTTTGCGGGTGCTGCAGCCCGCCGGCCTGCACGAATTGGTCGAGGGCAAGGTGGACCTGCTGATTGCCCGCGGCCTCAGCCGCCATCCGGGCTATCGCTGCGACCGGCTCAACGAGGGGTCGGGCCTCGGCGATTGGCTGATCGCGCCTGAAGGCACCGCGGATTGTCCCGAGATCGTCAGTTTTCGCGAATGGCTGCGCGCCCTGCCGGCCGAGAACCCGCTCGCAAACCGCCGCCCTCGCCTGGTCGGCATCAGCGGGAGCTGAGACGACCGTGAGGCATGGCTTGAGCCCTCGCCGCCAGGACGTTCGACACGTCGGGCAAAACACCGGCGCAATTCCATCACGGCGCCAATCCGTAGAGAGCGTCGAGCTCAGCGGAGCGGTTCGACCTTTGCCGCCATGTCGGGAACGCGCGAGATCCTGTACATGGCGTTGCTGCATTTCAGAACCCAAACGTCGCGATCAGGTCGAGACAACTTCGCATCCTTCCTTGCGCCGAGTGGCTTTTCGCAAGTGAAGCCTTGTGTGCGGATCTGAGCCGCCAGCATTCCCTGAATCGTTTCGGCCGGAATTTGCTGCGCCCGCACTTGCGGACCAAAAAGAATAAAAGCGATGGCAAACAGTAATGATCCAGATGCTCTGTGCATGATTTCAACCCTTGAACCGGCCGCCCCGCGAGTTCGAATGTCGCACTATAGCAGAAACACCGGCGTTGTCCGCGCCCGGCCCCCACCTTAGCGCGGCGTGCTCCGGTTCGCCTCCACGCCGGCCCATAGCGCGACGAGGTAGAGGCACAAAATAACGACCAAGGCTGGTCCTCACTGGGCGGTTGTGCTAGCGTTCCATTCGCAAGGAGCTTTCCAGAACTATCTATAATCGCCTCGTTGCAACGTTTCCACCACGCCTCGTTTCGATTTCCGAATACGCCGTCAGGCGTTTGATGCATTGCACATTGCCTCGCAATGGCGCGCCCAAGCACGAGTGTTTCAAGTCGTTCCGTAGTTTTTTGTACAAGGAATAATGATGTCATGCGTAACACAATACTGAATCAGATTTTCGGAATGCTCACCGTAACCGCGCCGTTGCGCGGGACCGAAACAGCGTTCGCCCAGAACGCGGCAGCCCCGCCTCCACCCTGTCATTGAGACGAACGAAGACGCGGGGAACGCGCGCGACGCGTGGGTCGAGGTCCCGGCGATATGATGTGGATCAACTGATCGAAAATTCGCCGGGCTCGACCGTCACGAGAGGCGAGACGATTCTGACGTTGGACAAGGAGAATTGAACGAAGCCGTAAATCCAAATCAATCATCAGCAGAGGAGGTTCGAGATGTTTCGAGGATTCCTGCCACTGACATTGTCTCTCTGCCTTGGTGCGGCGACGGCACCCGCAGCGCTGGCTCAATCGGCGCCGCCGATCACCGAACAGGAGGCGCACGCCATCGCGGTCGACGCCTATGTTTACTTCTACTCCATCATGTCGATGGATGTATCCCGCAAGCAATTCACCAACGGCACGACCGATTTCAGGGGACCGATGAACACGTTCGTCAACGTGCCCGAATACCCGCCGGCGGATTTCAAAGGCGTGGTGCGGTCCAACTTCGATACGCTGTATTCGGCCTCCTGGCTCGACATGACCAAGGAGCCGGTTGTCATCTCAGCACCGGATACCGATGGGCGCTACTATCTGCTGCCGATGCTCGACATGTGGACGGACGTCTTCGCATCGCCGGGCTGGCGCACGACGGGCACCAAGGCCGGGACGTTCCTGGTGGCGCCGGCGAACTGGCGGCCGGATCTGCGGGACAGATTCGCCGAGGAGTTCAAGCTTCCAAAAGACACCCAGCGCATCGACGCGCCAACGCCCTACGTCTGGCTGATCGGCCGGACTAAGACCGACGGGCCGCCGGATTATGATGCGGTCCACAAGATCCAGGCCGGCTACAAGGTCACCCTGCTTTCCGAGTATGGCAAAACGCCCAGGCCGGTCGAATTCAAGCCGGACCCAAGCGTCGACATGAAGACGCCGCCAAAGACGCAGGTCGATACCATGACGGCGGGGGTGTATTTCGCCTATGCCGCGGAATTGCTGAAGCTGCATCCGCCTCACGTCACCGACGAACCGATCCTCGCGCAGATGAAGAAAATCGGCATCGAGCCCGGCAAGAGCTTTGACATCGGCAAGCTCGACCCGGCCGTGCAAAGGGCGCTGGAGACCGCACCGCAGGACGCGCAGAAGCTGATGGCCTGGAAGGTGCCGACGCTGGCGCGGGTTGCCAACGGCTGGGGGATGAACACCGACACGATGGGTGTTTACGGCAACTACTACCTGAAGCGGGCCATTGTCGCGCAGCAGGGGCTTGGCGCCAACGTGGTCGAGGATGCCATCTATCCGCTCAATCTCGCCGACGACACCGGTAAGCCGCTCGATGGCGCGAACAAATACACCGTCACCTTCGAGAAGGGCGCCACGCCGCCTGTCAACGCGTTCTGGTCGATCACGCTCTACGATCAGGACGGCTTCCAGGTCGGCAACACGCTGAACCGTTTTGCGGTCTCCAGCTGGATGCCGTTCAAGTACAATGCGGATGGATCGCTCGACCTCTATTTCCAGAACGCGAGCCCCGGCAAGGAGCTCGAAGCCAACTGGCTTCCTGCACCGAAGGCGCCGTTCAATCTGACCATGCGCCTGTACGCGCCGAAGTCGGAAGCGCTGACCGGCAAATGGAATCCGCCGCCGGTTGTGAAGTCGCAAACAACGGTGGGCATTTCTGCCCAATAAAAGTTGGCGGCACGCCGGCGCTTCGGCGCCGGCGTCCGACCGCGCGAACGCGAAGCAGGCGGTGAAGGGTCAGTACTCCTTCCATAGTTCTCCAAGTACGAACATAGTTCCGCCCTCCTCGACTGCGTTAAAAATCAACACCGAGCGGCTGGCAAGAAACAATCCTCGCAGGCCCAAGAACCGATGCGTTGAGTGTTCGCTCGCCGTAGCGCGGATGCGCGGATCGCTCTCGCGCGATTGCCATTGCATTTTGATACGGAGCATCAAATGAACTCCATGCTAGACGACAGGCTCGTGGAAGGGCAGATTGCAAGCCTGGAGGAGCAACTGTCGAACCTGGCACGCGAAGCAGGAGTCAGTTCTTCGGCCGCGCCGATCAGCATCAAGCAGTCCCCCATCACCCTCGCAACGCTTCAGGCGGATTGGCGATATGTGGCTTTCGTCGGATTCCTGTTGGCGGCATCCCTTGGTGTGGTTGCCTGGTGGTGGTCATTCTCCGCTGATACAGCAAAGATGCCTCCCTCAGACCCAGCACCTCTGGCTCGCGCCACGCCGGAGGCGGTCGAGCCGAGCGCCGTTGTCCTGCGCTCCGAGTTGTCGCAGCAGTTTCAACCGATGGCGCGTGATCTCGCTGTCTTGAGCCAAACAGTCGAACAGCTTAAGGCGAGGCAGGAACAATTGATCCGCGACAATGAAAATCTGGCAAGCCAACTCAAGGTGAGTCGAGAGGAATCGGAGCGTAACAACGGCATCATCTTCCAGATCAAGGCCGATCAGATGCAAATGGCGCGCGAAAGCCAGACGCTCACCGAGCGGCTCAACGCAAGTCAGGACCAACTCGCCCGCGTCATCGCCAACGCTTCACAGCCAAAGGCAATCCCCGAAACGTCACCAACGACGAGCCCCGAAGAACCAAAGACGATGCCCGAAGCGCCACCAACGCTGAGCTCTGAAGAGCCCAAAGCGGTGCCTGACATACCGCTGCCACGTCCTCGGCAATCGGCCAATGTCGTCCAAACGCAACGGCCGGCGCGAACCCCGGAGCGGCCCGAGGCCAAGAAGCCGCGACCGTCAATCTCATGGCCATGGTCAGCGCACTAAAGCGGGCATCGACGTTCCACAGAAATTGACGCTGCGAGCGCTGGCAGCCGGCGAACCTGGGAGGCGGCAACGGACGCGCCCTCCATTCTAGGGATGTCCGCTTTCGGTCGAGGCCAATGCCGCCTGCCCGGCAATCTCGTCAGCCCGCCAGCACCGCACCGCGTGCCCGTCGGGACGCGTCTCCAGCGACGGACCGGGTTCCTGGCGGCACACGGCTTCGGCGTGACGACAGCGCGGGCTGAACGCGCATCCGTGCGGCGGATTGAGCGGATTGGGAAGATCGCCCCCTGTCGTCGCCAGCGGTGCATGGCGCAGCGGATCGGGGATGGCGGCGATCAGGGCTTGCGTATAGGGGTGCGCCGGCCGTTCGAAGATCTCGCGCCAGTCGCCATTCTCCACGATACGGCCGAGATACATCACGGCGACGCGGTCGCTCATGTGCTCGACCACGCCGAGGTCGTGGCTGATCATGATGTAGGACAGGCCGAGCGTCTCTTTTAGTTCCAGCAGCAGGTTGATGATCTGGGCGCGGATCGAGACATCGAGCGCCGACACGGGTTCGTCGCAGATGACGATCTTGGGGTTGAGGATCAGGGCACGCGCAATGCCGATGCGCTGGCGCTGGCCGCCGGAGAATTCGTGCGGGTAGCGGCCCGCCTGTTCGGGGCGCAATCCCACATGCTTGAGCATCGTCGCGACGCGGTCCGCGATCTCGCTCGCTGCGGTGACGCCATGCACCCGCAGCGGATCTTCAAGCGTGCGACGAACGGTCTGGCGCGGGTTGAGCGAGGCGTACGGATCCTGGAAGACCATTTGCACGATGCGGGCCAGCGCCTTGCGATCGCCGGATTGCCTGTTCGTTACGACCTGTCCGTCCAGCACGATGCGGCCGCGCGTCGGCCCCAACAGACCAAGGATCGACAATGCGACCGTCGATTTGCCGGAGCCGGACTCGCCGACGAGGCCGAGACATTCGCCGCGCTTCAGCCTGAGATCGACACCGTCGACGGCACGGAGCAGCCGCCGGCCGCGGCCCAGCATGCCGCCTCCCAGCGGAAAATGAACCGCGAGATCCTCGACGCTGAGAATGACATCGTCATCCGGCCTCGCCTCACCAGGCCTTTCTTGCGGTTCATGCATGGTGGTGACACCTCACCAGACCGCCCGCGTCCAGCCGTGTCGTCTCCGGCGCCGCGGTCCGGCAAATATCGGTCGCCCGCGCGCAACGCGGATTGAACCTGCAGCCATCAGGGAAAGCCGTGATCGCCGGCACGACGCCCGCGATCTCCTGGAGCCTGGTACGGCCAAGCGCCGCGCGGCTGCCCAGCCGCGGCAGCGAGTCGACCAGGCCTTGCGTATAGGGGTGCGAGGGCGCCCGGAAGATATCGGCCGAGCCGCGCTCCTCGACAATGCGGCCGGCATACATGACGGCAACGCGGCGACAGACATTGGCGACCAGGCCAAGATCGTGGCTGATCATCAGGATGGCCGTTCCTCGCTCGGCGCACAGATTCCGCATCAGCTCGATGATTTCGGCCTGCACGGTCACGTCGAGCGCGGTGGTCGGCTCGTCGGCGATCAGAAGGTCCGGACCGCATGCGAGCGCGATGGCGATCATCACGCGCTGTCGCATGCCCCCCGACAGCTGGTGCGGGTAATCCTTGACGCGTCGCTCGGGCGCGGGGACGCGGACACTCGCCAGCGCCTCGACCGCCAGCCGGTCTGCTTCCCGCCAGCTCTTGCCCTGGTGCAGCACGAACATCTCGGCGATCTGCCGCCCCACAGGCGAGACCGGATTGAGCGCCGTCATCGGCTCCTGGAAGATCATGGCGATGCGATTGCCGCGCAGCTCCCGCTGCCTGGCCGCGGAAAGGTGCTGGATCTCCCGCCCCTCAAACCGGATGGCGCCGCCGCCGATCGACAGCGGCGGCCGCAACAGGCCGATCAAGGCGAGCGCCGTGATGCTCTTGCCGCATCCGGATTCGCCGACCAGGCCGAACGTCTCGCCACGATCAATGCGAAACGAAATGCCCTCGGCCGCCGCAACGCGCCGCGATCCGTCGTCGAGATCGATGCGCAAATCCTCGACTTCGATAAGCGGCGGGCCCGTCATGTGCGCCGGCTCCGCGATTGCGGATCGAGAATGTCGCGCAGGCCGTCGCCGAGCAGGTTGAGGCCGAGCACCGTCAGGAAGATGGCAAGGCCCGGAAAGACCGAGAGCCACGGCGCCGTCGTGATCTGGTCGCGGGCTTCCGACAGCATGCTGCCCCAGCTCGGAAAAGGCGGACGGACGCCGAGGCCGAGGAACGAAAGGGCTGCTTCGGACAAGACCGCGCTGCCCATGCCAAGCGTGCCGATGACGATGATGGGGCCGAGCATGTTCGGCAGGAGCTGCGTGATCATGATGCGCAGATCGCCGTAACCGAGCACGGTTGCCGCCTGCACGTAGCCCTGGCTCCTCAGCGACAGCGCCGAGGCCCGTGCGATCCGGCAGGTGAAGGACCAGTTGGTCAGCCCGAGTGCGATGAGCAGGCTGGTCAGGCCGGGTCCAAGCACCGCCATGATGGCCAGCGCGAAGATCAGCGAAGGGATCGCGAGCATCAGATTGGTCAGTCCGTTGACGACATCGTCCCACCAGCCGCCCCAATAGCCGGCGCTCAGGCCCAGTGCCACGCCGATGACGCTGTTGATGAGCTGCGAGACGATGCCAACCGTCAGCGAGATGCGCGCGCCGTAGACGACCCGGGAATAGATGTCACGGCCCTGCCCGTCGGTCCCGAACCACCAGGTCCAGCTCGGGGGCTCTTCCGCATTCATCAAATTGGCGTCCAGGACGGGATCGGTGTGCGCCAGCCAGGGTGCGAGCAGGCCGACCAGGATCGCAAGCGCGAACAAGGCACCACCGATGACGAGATTGGCGCGGAGCCTCATGCGTATCTGATCCTGGGATCGATCACGCCGTAGAGCAGGTCGATCAGCAAGTTGATCGCAAGAAAGAACAGCACCACCACGAGGATGGAGCCCTGGACGGCGGGAATGTCGCGTTGCAGGACGCTGTCGACGAGCAGCGAGCCGATGCCCGGCCAGGAGAACAGTTTCTCGACGACGACCGCCTGCCCCATCAGCGCGCCGAATTGCAGGCCCATTGTCGTGAGAATCAGGACGAGCGCGTTGCGCATCACGTGCCACTTCACGACGCGCGTCTCGCTCATGCCCTTCGATCGCGCCGTGCGGACAAAGTCGGCGTGCATGATCTCGAGGACTGCGGCGCGCGTCGTCCGGGCCAGCAGCGCCATCGGCGAAACGCCGAGTGTCACGGCCGGCAGGATCAGATTTTTAAGGCCGCCATCGCCATAGCCAAAACTCGGCAGCCAGCCGAGCTTCAACGCGAACAGGTACATCAGCAGCAGTCCGAGCCAGAACTTGGCCATTGAAAGACCCGACACCGCCACGACCATCGCCGCGCTGTCGACGACACCACCAGGCCGCAACGCCGCGACGAAGCCGAGCGGCACGCCGATCGCGACCGCAAATGCCATGGACGCGAAGATCAATTGCAGGGTCGGCCCCATCCGCTTGGCAATCATGGTCGTGACCGGCTCGCGCGTCCGGAACGAGGTCCCGAAGTCACCGGTCGCGAGCTTCGCGATATAGGAGCCGAAGCGCAGGTAGACGGGCTCGTCGAGGCCGAGCTGCTTCTTCATGCGGGCCTCGACCTGCGGATCGCTGTCGTCGCTCATGGTCGAGACGATGCTGCCGGGAACGACGCTGAACAGCACGAAGACCAGCATCACCACGGCAAGCACGGTCGGAATGGTTTGCAGGAGGCGACGGATCAGGAAGGAGAGCATCGGCACTTTTCCTCGCTCCCTCCATCTGACGTTGCGATGGAGGGAGCGCGTGTCACTTCGCGGGCGAGGTCTCGTCGACCCAGAGGTCTTCGACGTTCTGATGGGTCAGCTCGGTCGCATTCAACTGAACCCCCTTGAGCCACGGCTGCACCGCCATGACCGCCTTGTTGTAGTTGAAGAACCAGACCGGCGCCTCTTCGTAGAGCAGCGCATTGGCCTTTTGCAGCAGCTGGCCGCGCTTTGCGGCGTCGTCGGTCTGCCCGGCCTCGTCGATCAACTTGTCGAAATCGGCGTTCTTGAAGTTCATGTAGTTGCACGCCGATTGCGGCGTCGACGAGTGGAAGCATTTCAGCGCGGCCTGGGGATCCGGGCCAGTCTGCTGGGAATAGATGAAGGCCTGGTAGTCGCCGCTGCGAACCACCTCCGCCAGCACCGCCGTCTCGACCAGCTTGACCTTCGCCTTGATGCCCACCTTGTCCAGCATCGGGATGACGGCCGTGACGATCGGCAAACCCCAGCTCTCGTTCTGGCTGGTGGTCCATTCGAACTCGAAGCCTGAGGGATAGCCGGCCTCCGCGAGCAGCTGCTTGGCCTTGGCCGGATCGAAGGCGTAGGGCTTCATGGTCTTGTCGTAGAGCGGCGAGGTCAGCGGCAGCCAGCTGGTGGCGCGATAGGCCTTGTTCTTGACCAGCTTGTTGATGATCAGGTCGGTGTCGATCGCATAGTTGATCGCCTGCCTGACGCGCTTGTCGGCGAACGGCTTGAACGCGGTGTTCATCCCCATGTAGCGCGTGAAGACCTCGGCGACCTCGACGATGGTGCCCTTGAGGTCGGCGTCGGACTGGTAGGCGACATACTGCGCAGGTCCCAGCACCGAGGTGTCGATCTCCTTGTTGCGGAAGGCGACATCGCGCGCCGCGGCCTCGCCCATGACCGACACGATGACCTTGTCGGCGTAGGGCTTGCCGGATTTGTAGAAGCGGTCCCACCGCTCCAGCACGATGCGCGATCCCGGCACGTGCTCGACGAACTTGAACGGTCCAAGACCGATCGGCTTCTGGATGAAGCTATCCTTCGCGGCCTCGTCGGCGGGATAGATCGAGGTCAGCGCGGTGAAGAAGTAGAAGCCCGGATCGACCTTCTCGGTCAGCTTCATCTCGAGGGTGAAGTCGTCGATCTTCTTCAGGCCGGAGATTTCCTTGGCCTGGCCCTTCTCGACCGCGGCGGCGCCCTCGATCACGCGGACAAAGCGCGCGCCGGGATAGGCCTTGGCGCCGTCCATGATGCGGTTGTACGACCAGATGACGTCGTCGGCCGTCATCTTGCGGCCATTGTGGAAATAGGCGTCGTCACGCAGCTTGAAGGTGTGAACGAGGCCTCCGCCCGAGACCACGTCCTCCTTGGCAAGTTCCAGGACGGGTTTTCCTTCCGCGGAATTCCAGATGTAGAGCGACCGATGCAGCGCCTTGGCGTAGATCTCGTCCTGGGCGCGCTGCGTGGTGTGAATGTCCAGGCTGGTGAAGCTGGAACCGTAGGGCGCCGTCATCCGGATGGTTCCGCCTTTGCGCGGAGTCTGAGCCTCCACCGATCCGGCGAGCGCCAGTCCCAACCCAGCGACGATCGCCACAATCCTGAACATCATGTCCCCTCCGGCACCGCAGGCATATTCCAGTCACGGAGTTGACCACTCGCGGCACGTCGAGTGCAAGCTCCTCTTTTCGCCTTCGATGCCGCAGTTCCTTGCAACGCTTCGTTCGAGACGCCCGCCCGGGGGGCGAGCCCTCAGGCGAAGCCGTAGCTTGCGGCGACCCTCTCAACCCGTCGAGAATCGGAAGCGGAAACAACGATCTACGAGCGGTGAACGTCCGGCGTGATCGATGCGACCAAGCTCAGGACAAGGGCCTTCAGCCCAGTGATCTCGTCGAGATGGGAATCCGCACATGAAAAGCCGAACGCTCGGTGCTTTGCTTATCGGCGGACTGGTCGCCGCCACGGCCGTGCTGGCAAGCCCGGTCGCGGCCAGCCTCGGCCGGTACAGCGAGGCGGACAGCATCCGGTTCGGCTGGAGTCGCACCACTGGCGTGAACGACTATCTTGACGAAACGGGGTGGGCGGTCCGGGGCCATGACACCCCGGATAATTTCGTCGAACGACTGCTCAGCATCCCCGTCGGAGCGGTCGCACGGGGCGCAGGTGTAGGTTTCGAAGCCAGGGTTTCCCAGGGCACCGGTCTGCCACTGCCGGAGAGCTGGAGCATCGCTACGGCGAAGAATTCGCCGTTCATCACGTCGGTCTACGCCGAGACCCCGCGCGATCTCGCGGCGGTGCTCGGCTTCTATCGCGCCGAGCTCGGCAAGCGTGGCTGGATCGAGACGGTGGTCGAACCAGACCGGGCGGTGATCACCTTCACGACGCCCCGTGGACCGGTCCTGCTCCGGCTTTCCCGTCAGAACGACAGGACAATCGCCGAGCTTTCGCTGCGCAAGCCGGGTATCGCGAATGCCGGCCTCCTGCCGAGGCCGAGGCAGGCAAAGCTGATGCTCGGCAACGAGTCGGACGAGGAGGCGGTCATCACCGTCGCCGACCAGACCATCAAGCTGGCGGCGCACGCCGGCGAGAACTTGACGAACTCCGACGCTGCCGCAGCCGAAATACCGGACCGTCAGAAGATCGATCTGCCGCCCGGCAAATACAAGGTCACGCTCAAGGTCGACGGCGGTGCGGCAGCGAGCCGGGAGTTCGAAGTCGCGGCCAACGAGACCTGGGGTCTGCTGGCCGGCACAGACGGCGTCCTGCTGCCGATGCGGCTTTATTGAAGCGCATCGGCCTCTAGCCGTTCGCAAACTCCGGCATCCAGTCGCGCAGCTTTCGCGCGGCGCCTGTCACGTCAGCGATCGTCCGAAACGCCCCCGTCTCCACCATCATCGCCCTCGCCAGCCGCACGGCGCGGGCCTCGCTGATCGCGCGCTTCTTCGGGTCTTCGATCAGCTCGAAATCGATGTTGTGGGCGAGGCCGAAGATGCGGCGAATGGTCTTGGCCGCGGCGAAGCCAATCGTGTCCGCGAACAGGCGCTGCATGTAGGCCTGCCGCTCCGCCTCCAGGCGCGCGGCGCCCTTCTCGCCGGCGAAGAGCGAGACCGGATAGGCATCGCCGGCGGCATGGCTGCGCCAGAGGTCGAGGAATTTGCCGGCGAACTCGGTCCAGACCTGCTCGACCGTCTCCAGCACCCAGCCCTCGAACGCGGCCCGCTCGCCTGGCGCGCGCTCGTGACCGCTGGAGGCGAAATAGGCCATCAGCAAATTGGCCAGCACGGCGCCGACGTCGAACCCCATCGGGCCGTAGAATGCGAATTCCGGGTCGATCACCCGCGTCTGGCTGCCCGTGACCATGATCGAGCCGGTGTGGAGATCGCCGTGGAGCAGCGCCTCCGGGCTTGCCATGAACTTCAGCTTGAGGCGGGAGATCGCGACATGCAGGTCCATGTCGTCGCGCAACGCGGCGGCCAGGCCGTCGAGGTAAGGCGCGGTCCAGCGGTTCTGCTCGGCGATGCGGTAGGGATCGGTGAAGATCAGGTCCTCGGTGATCTTGCACAGCGCATGGTTGCCGGCGAACGCGGCGATGCCCTCTTTCTTCTCGGCCGCGGACAGCGCGAGGTCTGAGGTGAAGAACAGCGTGCGCGCCATGAAGGTGGTGATGTCGCCCGCGAAGCGCGGGTATTGCGTCGCCGCGACCAGCCCCTTGCGCATGATGATGTGGGGCTCGAGCAGCTCCATCACCGTCAGCGCCAGCTTCTCGTTGTGATGCAGCAGCGCCGGCACGAGGCCGGGCGCGAGCTCGGCCTGCCGCGACAAAGCGAGATATTCGTAATGGGCCCGCGACAGCGGCAGCGGCCAGCTCTCGCCGACGAGACGGACATAGGGCAGCGCCTGCTTCACGGCGACGCCGCCGCGGTCGCCCTTGACGATGAAGACGAGATTGAGATTGCCGTCGCCGACCTCGGTGATCGACCAGGATGCGGGATCGCCGCCGAGCAGCGCCTTGAGGTCCGGAAGGCCCGCGAGATAGTCCCGCAGCGCCGCCTCATGCAGAATCCGATAGTCCCCTGCCCGGTCCCCGGTCATGACGATCCTACCCCATAAATATGGGCCGGATCGTTACTCCCGCTCCAGGAAGCTCGAGCCGATCCCGGCCTTTCTCTTGATCGGATCGTAATCGCAATAGACGCCGTCCGCCACCAGCGTGTAGCTGGCGCTGACGTTGTATTTATCCAGCTTGACCGAGTTCAGCCCGATCACCGAGGTGCTCTTGCCGCCGTTCCACTTGAACGGCGTCGAGCTCTTGGCCTGCTCGCAGGCCATCACGGCCTCGTTGAAGACATAGCCCTCGACGAACGCCTTCAGCGTTCGCACCTGGACGGCCATCTTCCACTCGAAATAGCCGATGGCACCAAGACCGGCGACGATCAGCACCAGAAGCGCAACGACGATCCTCTGAAAAGTCATTCGTTCCCCCAAAACAATATCGTCAGCAAAGAACGTCTAGAACGGCATGCCCATCAATTTCGACAGGCGTTCGATCGAGAGATAGCCGGCGTGATAGGCGGCAAGGCCCGCGCCGTAGATGATCGCCGAGATGATCGTGGTCCAGATCAGCTTGCGTCCCATCCGCGTCAGGATCGGCGCACCGGGATCGGTGCCGGGCGCGCCCACGCCGTCCTCGTGCTGGCTGCGCACGCCGAACGGCAGCGTCAGGAACAGCGCGACCCACCAGATGACGAAGTAGATCGCGATCGCGGTCGATATCTGGATGGCCATGGGACGGCCTTACGCCTGCTCGATTTCGACCAGCGCGCCGGAAAAGTCCTTCGGGTGCAGGAACAGCACCGGCTTGCCGTGGGCGCCGATCTTCGGCACGCCGTCGCCGAGCACCCGGGCGCCCTCCTTCACCAAGGTGTCGCGCGAGGCGATGATGTCCACGACCTCGTAGCAGACATGGTGGATGCCGCCGTCCGCGTTGCGCTCCAGGAACTTTGCGATCGGAGAAGCTTCGCCGAGCGGCTCGATGAACTCGATCTTGGTGTTGGGCAGTGTCGCGAACACCGTGGTGACGCCATGCTCGGGCAGCGCGACCGCCTCCGAGATCTGCGCCCCGAACGCGGCGCCGTAGATTTTTGCAGCCTTGACGGCATCCTTGGTCGCGATCGCGACATGGTTGAGCCGACCCAGCATGTTTCTCTCCCTCAGAGCACGATCCGGAAAAGCGTGAAGCGCCTTTCCGAAAAGACCATGCCTCAATCAGACTGTCAGCACATGTACCAGACAGGCGGGCTTTTTGCCCCAATGTTCGTTGATCACGGCCCGGACCGCGCGTCGCACCGACTCGGCCAGCGCGTCCGGATCGCGGCGGCGCGCTTTCGGCAGCCCCTCGATCGTGGACATCACGGCCTCGAAGACCAGGTCGTCAAAGGCCTCGCCCGCCCTGTTCTTCTCGGGAACGCCGACGAGATCGACCTCGGGTTCGTCGACAAGCTCGCCCTGCGCGGTCATGGCGATGGCGACGAAAGCGCAGCCGGAAAAGGCCATGCGGCGGCGCTCGACCACCGCGCGGGACTTGGAATCCTCCAGGATCGTGCCGTCCTTGTAGAGACGGCCCGAGGGCACCTCGCCGACGATGCCGGGATCGCCGGGGCCGAGCTTGACGAGGTCGCCGTTGCGGCAGACCAGGACGCGCGGCACGCCGGCGGCGCGCGCGAGCTTGGCGTGCTCGTGCAGATGCAGGGCCTCGCCATGGACGGGGATCAGGAGTTGCGGGCGCACCCAGGCGATCATATCGCGTAGCTCGTCGCGGCGGGGATGGCCGGAGACGTGGACCAGGGCGTCGCGATCGGTGATGACCTCGACGCCCTGGAGCACCAGGTTGTTGATGATCGAACCGACCGCCTTCTCGTTGCCGGGAATGGTGCGCGAGGAGAAGATCACGCAATCGCCGCGGTTGAGCGTGATCTCCGGATGGTCGTCATTGGCGATGCGCGCCAGCGCCGCGCGGGCCTCGCCCTGGCTACCGGTGCAGAGCGCCAGCACCTTGTCCTGCGGCAGATGGCCGTAGACGTCGATCGAGCGGAAGTTCTGGACCCCGTCGAGATAGCCGGTCTCGCGCGCGACCTGCGACACGCGGTCCATGGCGCGTCCGACCACGACGACCTCGCGATCGGCGGCCCGCGCCGCATCCGCCACCGCCTTGATGCGCGCGACGTTGGAGGCGAAGGTCGTCACGGCAACCCTGCCCTTGGCGGCCTTGACCAGCCCGGCGATGGTCCTGGCAACCTCGGCTTCGGAAGGCGAGCGGCCGTCGCGCACCGCGTTGGTGGAATCGCCGATCAGGGCGAGCACGCCCTCGTCGCCCAGTTCGCGCAGCCGCTTTTCGTCGGTCGGGCGGCCGATGATCGGGGTCGGGTCGATCTTCCAGTCGCCGGTGTGCAGCACGATGCCGGCTTCGGTATGGATGGCCAGCGCGTGCGACTCCGGTATCGAATGCGCGACCGGGATGAACTCGACGTTGAACGGGCCGATATCGACGCGCCCTCCCGACGGCACCACCGTCACCGGGATCTTCGGCGCGTTGCGCTCGGCGGCACATTTGGCCTCGAACAGCGCGGCGCTGAACTGGGTCGCATAGATCGGGCATTTCAGCTTCGGCCAGAGGTCGATGATGGCGCCGAAATGGTCCTCATGGGCGTGGGTCAGCACCAGGCCCATCAGGTTCTTGCGTTCCTTCTCCAGGAAGCTGATGTCGGGCATGATCAGGTCGATGCCCGGCAGATGCTCCTCGTCGCCGAAGGAGACACCGAGATCGACCGCGAGCCAGGCGCGCTGCTGGCGGTTGCCGAGGCCGTAGATCGACAGGTTCATGCCGATCTCGCCGACGCCGCCGAGCGGCGCAAAGACCAGTTCGTCAGGCTTCGCCATCACGCAGCTCCCACTGAGGCGGCCGAGCCGAAGAACACCTCGCCGGCCGCCACCGGCAGGCGTCGGCCGTCAGCAGTGCGGACGATCAGGCAACCGGCGTCGTCGATCGTGTCGAAAATGCCTTCGAGCGTCGTCGTTCCCGTGTTGATCGCAACCCTTTCGCCGAGACCTGCGGCCCGCTCCAACCAGAGCCTGCGGATCTCGGCAAAGCCGCGGCCATTGTCCCAGATGCCGCGGAACTCGACCCAGGCATCAGACAGAGCGGAAAACAGCTCCTCCGCGCTGATCTGGACGCCAAGCGCGGCCAGCGACACCGCGGGCGTCGGCGTGCCCTCCGGCGCGGCGACGACGTTGGTGCCGATGCCGACGACGACGGCGAGGCGGTCTCCGATGACTTCGGCCTCGAGCCCGATCCCGACGAGCTTCTTGCCGTCGGCAAGCACGTCGTTCGGCCATTTTAGGGCGTAGCGGGGACGGCCCTCGTCGAGGCGCAGCGCGGCCTCCAGGCTCACCTTCTCGAGGGCCGCCTCCTCCGCGAGCCCCGCCGCAAAGCCGAGCGTGGCCGCGACGGCTGGCGGAACAGTCATGACTTCGAGGATGCTGGCGGCAAGATTGCCGCGCGGCGCGATCCAGGCGCGCTGGCGCCGGCCGCGGCCGGCGGTCTGCTCCGATGTGACGAACCACATCGGGCCGGGTTCGCCGCCCCTGGCGTGCTCGATCGCTTCGGTATTGGTCGAGCCGGTCCGCTCGAAAGCCGCGAGCTTGTAGCCCGCCGAGAGTGCGCGAGGACCGAGCGCGAACCCCATCCTAGAACAGCGACTTTGCGGCGGCGGAGGCGACGCTCACCACCGGGCCCGCGAACAGCGCGAACAGGATGTTGAACAGGCCCGCGACCGCCAGCACCGTCTTCACCTCGACGCGCACCGGGTCGACCTGGCCGGCCGGCTCGTCGAAATACATCGTCTTGACGATGGCGAGATAGTAGTAGGCGCCCACCACGCTGGAGAGCACGCCGATCACGGCGAGCGTGAACAGGTTCGCCTTGATGGCCGCGACGAAGACGTACCATTTGGCGAAGAAGCCGGCGAGCGGCGGAATGCCGGCGAGCGAGAACAGCAGCATCGCGAACATGAAGGCGAGCAGCGGATTGGTACGCGAGAGACCGGCGAAATCGCTGATCTGCTCCACGGCCTGGCCGTTGCGCTTCATGGCGAGGATGATCGAGAACGAGCCGAGCGTCATCGCGACATAGATCACGATGTACATCAGGACGCCCTGTGCACCCTCGACGGTGCCGGAGGCAAGGCCGACCAGGGCAAAGCCCATGTGGCCGATCGAGGAATAGGCCATCAGGCGCTTGATGTTGCTCTGGCCGATCGCGGCGAAGGAGCCGAGCGCCATCGAGGCGATCGCCACGAACACCAGGATCTGCTGCCACTGCGAGACGATGCCCGGGAAAGCGGTGAGCGTGACACGGGTGAAGACGGCGAGCGCGGCCACCTTCGGCGCCGAGGCGAAGAAGGCGGTGACCGGCGTCGGGGCGCCCTCGTAGACGTCGGGCGTCCACATGTGGAACGGCACGGCCGAGACCTTGAAGCAGAGCCCGGCGAGCAGGAAGACGAGACCGAAGACGAGGCCGACATTCGCGGTCGTCGCGGTTGCCGCGATGCCGGCGAAGCTGACCGTGCCGGTGAAGCCATAGACCAGCGAGGAGCCGTAGAGCAGCATGCCCGAGGACAGCGCGCCGAGCACGAAGTACTTCAAGCCGGCTTCGGTCGACTTGGCGTTGTCGCGGTTCGAGCTCGCCACGACGTAGAGCGCCAGCGACATCAATTCGAGGCCGAGATAGAGCGAGATCAGATCGCCGGCCGAGATCAGCACCATCATGCCGAGGGTCGAGAGCAGTACCAGGATGGCGTATTCGAAGATGCGGCGCGACGGGTCGGACAGGAACTCGGTCGACAGCACCAGCGTCACCGCCGAGCCGATCAGGGCCAGGATCTTCATGAAGCGGGCGAAGTCGTCGACGATGAAGCTGCCGCCGAAGGTCACCTGCTTGCCCGCGGGCAGCATGTATTCGAGCACGCCGACCACGATCAGGAGCAGGATCGCCAGCGTCGTGACCGTCTTTGTGGTCTCCTGCCCGCGATACGCGCCGAGCATCAGAAGCGCCATGGCGCCGACCGCGAGCACGAGCTCGGGCAGCACCGGCGCCAGTTGATAACCTGCAGTCTCAAAGCTCATGGCGATATCCTGACCTGCCCGATCAATGGAGCAGTGCGGCGGCCTTCACGGCCGTCACAGCGGTGTTGTAATTGTTGACGAGTTGCTGGACCGAGGCCTCCGACATGTCGAGCACCGGCTTCGGATAGACGCCGAACAGGATCGTCAGCGCGATCAGCGGGAACAGCGTCAGGCACTCCCGGAAGGTGAGATCCTTGATCGTCATCAGCGACGGCTTGACCAGCGTCCCGAACACGACCTTGCGGTAGAGCCAGAGCGCGTAGCACGCCGACAGGATCACGCCGGTCGAAGCGAAGAACGCGGTCGGGATTGAGGTCTTGAAGGTGCCGAGCAGCGTCATGAACTCGCCGACGAAGCCGGACGTGCCGGGCAGACCGACATTGGCCATGGTGAAGACCATGAAGGTCAGCGCGTAGAGCGGCATCCGGTTGACGAGGCCGCCATAGGCCGCGATCTCGCGGGTGTGCATGCGGTCGTAGACGATGCCGACGCAGAGGAACAGCGCGCCGGAGACGATGCCGTGCGAGATCATCTGGAACACGCCACCGGCGACGCCCTGCAAGGTGCCGGCGAAGATGCCCATGGTGACGAAGCCCATATGCGCCACTGAAGAGTACGCGATCAGCTTCTTCATGTCCTCCTGCATCAGCGCCACCAGCGAGGTGTATATGATGGCGATGACCGAGAGCGTGAAGATCAGCGGCGCGAAGTCGTGCGACGCGAGGGGGAACATCGGCAGCGAGAATCGCAGGAAGCCGTAGCCGCCCAACTTCAAGAGGATCGCGGCCAGGACCACCGAGCCGGCGGTCGGCGCCTCGACATGCGCATCGGGCAACCACGTGTGCACCGGCCACATCGGCATCTTCACCGCGAAGGATGCGAAGAAGGCGAGCCACGCCCAGGTCTGCAGCGACCGCGGCACGGCTGTGTGCATCAGGGTCGGGATGTCGGTGGTGGCGCCGTTCCAGTACAGCGCCATGATGGCGAGCAGCATCAGGACCGAGCCGAGCAGCGTGTAGAGGAAGAACTTGAACGACGCGTAGACCCGGCGCGGGCCGCCCCAGATGCCGATGATCAGGAACATCGGGATCAGGCCGCCTTCGAAGAACAGGTAGAACAGCACGAGATCGAGCGCGGCGAAGGTGCCGACCAAAAACGTTTCCAGGATCAGGAACGCCATCATGTATTCACGCACGCGGCTCGTGACCGATTTCCAGCTCGCGATGATGCAGATCGGCATCAACGCGGTGGTCAGGATCACGAAGGGCAGCGAAATGCCGTCCACGCCCATGTGGTAGGTGATGCCGGTGGCGAGCCAGTTCGCCTTCTCGACGAACTGGAAGTCCGCATTCGAAGGATCGAAGCGCATGACCAGGATCACCGACACAGCGAAGGTGATCAGCGTGGTCCACAGGGCGATCCAGCGCGAGTTGCGCCGCGCCGCCTCGTCGTCGCCGCGGGTGAGATAGACGATCAGCGCGCCGACCAGCGGCAGGAACGTGGTGACCGATAGAATGGGCCAGGTCGTCATTTACTGGCCTCCAAAGCCGAACATGAACCAAGTGATCAGGCCGGCGACGCCGATCAGCATGGCGAATGCATAGTGATAGAGATAGCCGGTCTGGATCTTCACGACGTTGCGGGTGACGTCCAGCACGCGGGCCGAGACGCCGTCGGGACCGAGGCCGTCGATGATGAAGCCGTCGCCCTTCTTCCAGAGCTGGTAGCCGATCCACTTCGCCGGACGGACGAAGATGACCTCGTACAGCTCGTCGAAGTACCATTTGTTGAGCAGAAACTGGTACAGCATCGGCTGCGTGTTCGCGAGCTCGACCGGCAGATACGGCCGGCGGATGTAGAACAGGTACGAGACCAGGAAGCCCAGCACCATCATCACCGTCGGCAGCAAGGCGATGGTCTCGGGGATGTGGTGCATCTCCTCGATGATGTGCGGGTTCATCTTCACGGACTCGCGGAAGAACTCCTCGACGCCGTGACCGGCGAACAGCTCCTTGAACGGGAAGCCCGCGACGATCGAGCCGACCGCGAGCACGCCGATCGGGATCAGGATCCAGAGCGGGGCCTCATGCGCGGCTTCATAGTGATGCTCGTCATGCGGCTCGCCATGGAAGGTCTTGAAGATCAGGCGCCAGGAGTAGAACGAGGTCAGGCCGGCGGCGACGACCGTCATCAGGAAGCCGTAGATCGCGAACGGATTGTGCGAGGCGTAGGCCGATTCGATGATCGCATCCTTGGAGAAGTAGCCGGCAGTGAGCGGGAAGCCGGTCAGGGCCAGCGTGCCGACCACCATCACCGCGTAGGTGTAGGGGATCTTCTTCCAGAGGCCGCCCATATTGCGGATGTCCTGCTCGTGGTGCATCGCGTAGATCACCGAGCCGGAGCCCAAGAACAGCAGTGCCTTGAAGAAGGCGTGCGTGAACAGGTGGAACATGCCGACCGAATAGGCCCCTGCTCCCATCGCCACGAACATGTAGCCGAGCTGCGAACAGGTCGAGTAGGCAACGATGCGCTTGATGTCGTTCTGGACGAGGCCGATGGTCGCGGCGAAGAACGCCGTGGTGGCGCCGAAGAACATCACGACGGCCTGCGCGTTCGGGGCGAGCTCGAACAGCGGCGACAGGCGTGCCACCATGAACACGCCGGCGGTGACCATAGTCGCGGCGTGGATCAGCGCGGAGACCGGGGTCGGGCCTTCCATCGCGTCCGGCAACCAGGTGTGCAGCAGGAACTGCGCCGACTTGCCCATCGCGCCCATGAACAGCAGGAGGCACGTCAGGGTCAGCGCATCGGCGTGCCAGCCGAGGAAGTTGATGGTCTTGCCGGTGAGGCCGGGCGCGGCGTGGAAGATCGTCTCGAAATCGGTCGAGCCGACCAGCATGAAGATCGCGAAGATGCCGAGTGCGAAACCGAAGTCGCCGACGCGGTTGACCACGAAGGCCTTGATGGCGGCGGCGTTCGCCGACGGCTTCTGGTACCAGAACCCGATCAGCAGGTAGCTGGCGAGACCCACGCCCTCCCAGCCGAAGAACAGCTGCACGAGGTTGTCCGCCGTCACCAGCATCAGCATGGCGAAGGTGAACAGCGAGAGATAGCCGAAGAAGCGCGGCCGGTACGGATCCTCGTCCATATAGCCGATGGAATAGAGGTGCACGAGCGAGGACACGGTCGTCACCACCACCAGCATCACGGCGGTGAGCGTGTCGACCCGCAGCGTCCAGTAGACCTGGAGGTCGCCGGAGAGGATCCACGGCAACAGCGGGATCCGCATGTCGTGGTGCATGAAGCCGACATCGACCAGCGTCATCCAGGACAGCACCGCCGACACGAACAGCAGTCCCGTCGTGATCAGCTCCGCCGCGCGCGAGCCCGCCGCTGCAGGCTCGACCGGTCCGTGGTCATCGTGAGCGTGATCGTCGTGGCCATGGTCGTCATGGGCCGCGGACGCATGCGCATCGCCGTGACCGTGGTCGCCGTGATGCTCGACCTCGTCGCCTGAGGGGTTGCGGGCATGAGCGCCGAACAGCGCAATCAGGCCGGCCAAGATGGCGCCCAGGAGCGGCAGGAATACGATTGCCTGAACCATGACTGAGCTCAGCCCTTCATCAGATTGACGTCCTCAACCGCGATTGAGCCGCGGTTGCGGAAATAGACCACCAGGATGGCGAGACCGATCGCAGCTTCAGCAGCAGCGACCGTCAGCACCAGAAGCGCGAAGACCTGGCCGACGATATCGCCGAGGAAGGTCGAGAACGCCACGAGATTGATGTTGACCGAGAGCAGGATCAGCTCGATCGACATCAGGATGACGATGATGTTCTTGCGGTTCAGGAAGATGCCGAGGATCCCGAGCGTGAACAGGATCGCGCCGACCGCCAGGTAGTGTCCGAGCCCGATCGTCATTTCACCCACTCCGCCGCATCGGCATCCGAGAGCCCCTGCCCCGGCGCCACCTTGCGCATCGCCATCGCCATGTCGGGCGTGCGCGCGTTCTGAACGTTGATGTCCTGCCGCTTCACGCTCGCCTTGTGGCGCAGCGTCAGCACGATGGCACCGATCATGGCGACCAACAGCACCATGCCCGCGAGCTGGAAGTAGTAGACGTACTTCGTATAGAGCACGAGGCCGAGCGCCTCGGTGTTGGACACGTTGGTCGGGATCGCCGCTGTGATCGTCTTGGAGACGCCGGGGTTGATGACCCAGAAGCCGACGGTGAGCAGCAGCTCGAACAGGAAGATGCCGCCGATGACGAGGCCGACCGGCAGGTACTCGATGAAGCCCTCGCGCAGCTCGAGGAAGTCGACGTCGAGCATCATGATCACGAACAGGAACAGCACCGCGACCGCGCCGACATAGACGACGATCAGCATCATGCCGAGGAACTCGGCGCCCATCAGCACGAACAGGCCGGAGGCGTTGACGAAGGCCAGGATCAGGTACAGCACGGAGTGCACGGGATTGCGCGAGACAATCACCATCACCGCCGAGGCGACGCAGACGCCGGCGAAGAGATAGAAGAACAGCGCGGGAAGGATCATTGGACATTCCCCGTCATTCCGGGGCGCGGGCAAAGCCCGCGAACCCGGAATCTAGAGGTTGTGGCGCGAGATTCCGGGTTCGCGCTTTGCGCGCCCCGGAATGACGAGGAGGTGGCGGGAAGGATCATGCTCTCATCTCACCGGTACGGCGCATCGAGCTCGATCGCTTTCGCGATCTCGCGTTCCCAGCGGTCGCCGTTGGCGAGCAGCTTGGCCTTGTCATAGAACAGTTCCTCGCGGGTCTCGGTCGCGAACTCGAAGTTCGGACCTTCGACGATGGCGTCGACCGGACAGGCCTCCTGGCAGAGGCCGCAATAGATGCACTTCACCATGTCGATGTCGTAGCGCACGGTGCGGCGGGTGCCGTCGTTGCGGCGCGGACCGGCCTCGATGGTGATGGCCTGGGCCGGGCACACGGCCTCGCACAGCTTGCAGGCGATGCAGCGTTCCTCGCCGTTGGGATAGCGGCGCAGCGCGTGCTCGCCGCGGAAGCGCGGCGAGATCGGGCCCTTCTCGAACGGATAGTTCAGCGTCGGCTTCGGCTGGAAGAAATAACGCATGGCGAGGAAGAACGCCGAGACGAATTCCGACAGCAGAAGCGAGCGTGCAGTGGCGTTGATGTTGATACCCATGACGGCCCTCACTTCGGCGCGATGCCGGCGAAGTGCAGCACACCGGCCACCACGATCACCATCGCCAGCGACAGCGGCAGGAACACCTTCCAGCCGAGGCGCATCAGTTGATCGTAGCGGTAGCGGGGCACGATCGCCTTCGCCATCGCGAACAGGAAGAACATGAAGAAGACTTTGAGCGAGAACCAGATGATCCCCGGCACCCAGTTGAAGGGCGGCAGGTCCACCGGCGGCAGCCAGCCTCCGAGGAACAGGATCGTCGCCATCGCGCACATCGTGACGATCGCGACGTACTCGCCGAGCATGAACAGCAAATACGGCGTCGAGCCGTACTCGACCATGAAGCCGGCGACGAGCTCGGATTCGGCTTCGACGAGGTCGAACGGCGGACGGTTGGTTTCCGCCAGCGCCGAGACGTAGAACACCACGAACATCGGGAACAGCGGCCAGACGTACCAGTTCAGGATGGTGAGCTGCGGCAGCCCGATCAGGCTGGCGAGGCCGCGGACATGCTGCGCTTCGACCACGGCCGACAGGTTCAGCGTGCCGGCGCAGAGCAGCACCGTGATGATGACGAAGCCGATCGAGACCTCGTAGGACACCATCTGCGCGGCCGAGCGCAGCGCGGCCAGAAACGGATACTTCGAGTTCGACGACCAGCCGGCCATGATGATGCCGTAGATCGACAGCGACGAGATCGCGAAGATGAAGAGGATGCCGACATTGATGTCGGAGATCACCCAGCCGAGATTGGTCGGGATCACCGCCCAGGCGGCAAGCGCGAGCACGCATGAGACCAAGGGAGCAAGGAGAAACACGCCTTTGTTGGCGCCTGCCGGGATGATCGGCTCCTTCAGCACGAACTTCAGAAGGTCGGCGAAGGACTGCAGCAGGCCCCAGGGGCCGACCACGTTCGGGCCGCGGCGGATCTGCACCGCCGCCCAGATCTTGCGGTCGGCGAGCAGGATATAGGCGATCGCGACCAGCAGGACGACGAGCACCAAGACGCTCTCCGCGACCATGATGATCAGCGGCCAGAGGAAACCGGTCCAGAATGCGCTTTCGAAGAATTCCATCAGATCACGCTCACTCCGCTGCGGTCAGCATCTGCCCGGAGGCAAGCCGCGAGCACTCCGCCATCACGGCGGACGCACGCGCGATTGGGTTGGTCAAATAGAAGTCGTCGACCAGGGGCTTGAACGGCGCCTTCTCGGGCGAACCGCCCTTGCCCGCCAGCTTCTTGATCTGGTCGGCGCTGCCCGCCTCGATCTGGTCGAGCCGGATCAGATGCGGCACCGCCTTGAAGATCGCCTGGCGCAGCGCGGCAAGCGAGTCGTAGCCCAGCTTCTTGCCGAGCGCTTCCGACAGCGCGCGGACGATCGCCCAGTCCTCGCGGGCTTCGCCCGGCGGGAACGCGGCACGTCCCGTCATCTGCACGCGGCCTTCGGTGTTGACGTAGATCGCGGACTTCTCGGTGTAGGCCGCGGCCGGCAGGATCACGTCGGCGCGGTGCGCGCCGCGGTCGCCATGGGTGCCGATATAGACGACGAAGGTGCCGTCCGGCGCCTTGATCTCGTCGGCGCCGAGCAGGAACAGCAGGTCGAGCGTGCCGAAAGTCGTCATCTGCGCGGCGTTCAGGCCACCGGCGGTGGCGGAGAAGCCGATGTCGAGCGCGCCGACGCGCGAGGCGGTCTCGTGCAGCACGCCGAAACCATTCCAGCCGTCCTTGACCGCGCCGACATCCATCGCGAGCTTGGCGGCGGCGGCCAGAATGGCGGCGCCGTCGTGACGCGAGGCTGCGCCCGCGCCGACCAGGATGATCGGGTTCTTGGCATTCTTCAGCACGTCCATGAAGGAGTGCTTGCCGGCCGCGAGCTCGCCGAGCGTCTCGGTGCCTGCGCCGAGATGGTCGTAGTCATAGGTCAGGTCGGCCTTGGCGCCGATCACGCCGACCTTGAAACCGCCGGAGCGCCAGCGCTTGCGGATGCGGGCGTTGAACACGGCCGCCTCCTTGCGCGGATTGGCGCCGATGATGAGCAGCGCATCCGCCTGCTCGACACCGACAAGCGTCGGATTGAAGATGTAGGAGCCGCGGCCGAGCGCGGGATCGAAGGCGTCGCCGCCCTGCACCGCGAGGTTGCTCGAGCCGTATTTGGCGAGCAGGTCCTTCAGCGCGAACATCTCCTCGACGCCGGCGAGGTCGCCGGCGATCGCGCCGATGCGCTTGCCGTCGCTGCGCGCCGCTTTCGCAGCGATCGCGGCAAAGGCCTCGGGCCAGCTCGCCGCGCGCAGCTTGCCGGCTTCGCGGATATAGGGCCGGTCGAGGCGCTGGGTGCGCAGGCCGTCGACGACGTGCCGGGTCTTGTCGGAGATCCACTCCTCGTTCACGGCCTCGTTGATGCGCGGCAGCACGCGCATCACCTCGCGGCCGCGGGTGTCGACGCGGATCGCCGATCCGACACCGTCCATGACGTCGATCGACTGCGTCTTGCCGAGCTCCCACGGACGGGCCGCAAAGGCATAGGGCTTCGAGGTCAGCGCGCCGACCGGGCAGATGTCGACGAGGTTACCCTGCAATTCGGACGTCAGCGCGTGCTGGAGATAGGTCGTGATCTCCATGTCCTCGCCGCGGCCGGTCGCGCCCATCTCAGGCGCGCCGGCGACTTCCGCCGAGAAGCGGACGCAGCGCGTGCACTGGATGCAGCGGTTCATCGAGGTCTTGACCAGCGCGCCGAGATATTTGTCCTCGACCGCGCGCTTGTTCTCGGCGAAGCGGCTGGTGTCGACACCATAGCCCATCGCCTGGTCCTGCAGGTCGCACTCGCCGCCCTGGTCGCAGATCGGGCAGTCCAGCGGATGGTTGATGAGAAGGAATTCCATCACGCCTTCGCGTGCCTTCTTCACCATCGGCGAACGGGTGGAGATTTCCGGCGGCTCGCCCTTGGGGCCCGGACGGCAATCGCGCACGCCCCAGGCGCAGCTCGCGACCGGCTTCGGGCCGCCCTTCACTTCGACGAGGCACATCCGGCAATTGCCGGCGATCGACAGCCGCTCGTGATAGCAGAAGCGCGGAATCTCGGCGCCAGCCGCCTCGCACGCCTGAAGCAGCGTGTACTCGGCCGGAACATCGATCTCTTTGCCGTCGATGATGAGCTTGGTCATGTCTCTTACTCCGCCGCGACCATGTTCACGGGATCGCGGACGCCGATATCGTCGATGTCGGACTTATGCGAATACTGGTCGATGCGCGCTTCGATCTCATGACGGAAATGCGCGATCAGGCCCTGGATCGGCCAGGCGGCTGCGTCGCCGAGCGCGCAGATGGTGTGGCCTTCGACCTGCTTGGTGACCTCCAGCAGCATGTCGATCTCGCGCTTGTGGGCGCGGCCTTCGGCCATGCGGGTCAGGACGCGCCACATCCACCCCGTGCCCTCGCGGCACGGCGTGCACTGGCCGCAGCTCTCGTGCTTGTAAAAGTACGAGATGCGAGCGATGGCGCGGATCAAATCGGTGGACTTGTCCATAACGATCACGGCCGCGGTACCGAGGCCCGAGCGCAGCTTGCTCAAGCTGTCGAAATCCATCGGCGTATCGATGATCTGCTCGGCCGGCACCATGCGCACCGACGAGCCGCCGGGGATCACGGCCTTGAGGTTGTCCCAGCCGCCGCGGATGCCGCCGCAATGCTTCTCAATCAGCTCGCGGAACGGAATGCCCATGGCTTCTTCGACGTTGCAGGGCCGCTCGACATGGCCGGAGATGCAGAACAGCTTGGTGCCGACATTGTTCGGACGGCCGATGCCGGCGAACCAGGCCGCGCCGCGGCGGAGGATGTCCGGCGCCACCGCGATCGACTCGACGTTGTTGACGGTGGTCGGGCAGCCGAACAGGCCGACATTCGCCGGGAACGGCGGCTTCAGCCGCGGCTGGCCCTTCTTGCCCTCGAGGCTTTCGAGCAGCGCGGTCTCCTCGCCGCAGATATAGGCGCCGGCGCCGTGCGCGACGTAGATGTCGAACGGCCATCCGTTGACATTGTCCTTGCCGACCAGCTTGGCCTCGTAGGCCTGGTCGATCGCGGCCTGGAGATGCTCGCGCTCGCGGATGAACTCGCCGCGGACATAGATGTAGCAGGCATGCGCGTTCATCGCGCAGCTGGCGATCAGGCAGCCCTCGATCAGGAGATGCGGGTCGTGCCGCATGATCTCGCGATCCTTGCAGGTGCCGGGCTCGGATTCGTCGGCGTTGACGACGAGATAGCTCGGCCGGCCGTCGGTCGATTCCTTCGGCATGAAGGACCATTTCAGGCCGGTCGGGAAGCCGGCGCCGCCGCGGCCGCGCAGGCCCGAGGCCTTCATCTCGTTGATGATCCAGTCGCGGCCCTTGTCGATGATGTTCTTCGTACCATCCCAGGCGCCGCGGCGCCGCGCACCCTCGAGCCCCCAGTCATGGAGGCCGTAGAGGTTCTTGAAGATGCGGTCCTTGTCCTCGAGCATATCAGTGCTTTCCGATCAACGATTGGACTGCTTGTAGGCAAGTCCGGCGGCGCAGACGGCGAAGGTCAGCGCCCAGAGCAGGCTGGATTCCAGCGACGCGTTCAGGCTGAAACGCTGCAGCAGGAAGATGAAAATGGCCGCGACGGCGGCATGCATCGCGATGAAGCCCCACTTCTTCATGGCACCGCTCCCCTCCACTGCCGGCGACGAGAGATCACGCATCAGGTGATCTCCTTCAGCGTGGTCGGCCCGGTGATCGGCGCCGAGAACTGGCGGCCGTTCTGCGGACCGGGCTTCGGCGGATTGCCGGAGGCAAAGCCGTCGAGCACCTTGCCAAAGCTCTCCTTGGTCAGGTCCTCATAGGTGTCCTTGCCGATCAGCACCATCGGTGCATTGACGCAGGCGCCGAGACACTCGACCTCTTCCCAGCTGAAATTGCCGTCCTTGGAGAGATGGAAGGGCTCGTGATGGATGCGGTGCTCACAGACGTGGATCAGGTCCTCGGCGCCACGCAGGCGGCATGGCGTGGTGCCGCAGACCTGGACGTGGGCCTTCTTGCCGACGGGGGCGAGCTGGAACATCGTGTAGAAGGTCGCGACCTCGAGCACGCGGATATAGGGCATGTCGAGCATGTCGGCGATGACGCGGATGGCGGCTTCCGACACCCAACCGTCGTGCTGCTCCTGCGCGCGCCACAGGATCGCGATGACCGCGGAGGCCTGGCGCCCGGCCGGATATTTCGCGATCTGCTGCTTGGCGAACGCAAGGTTCTCCTCCGTGAACGCAAAGCTCGCGGGCTGGACTTCCTTCGGTGCTAATCGGCGGACGGACATCTCTTATCTCTCACTGCATGCGGCGCGCGGTGTTGGCATTCAGGGACTTGGCATTCAGGGCATCGATCCTGTCCTGCCAGAATGCGCTTGCGGTGCCGAAAACGTTGTAGCCGACGTGGGTCGAGACCTTGATGCGGTCGAGGATCGACAGCTCCTTCACGGTCTCCATCCGGTTGCTGCGCGGATCGAACACGATCAGCGTCAGCGGGGTCTGTTCGAGGATAAAGCGCGACACCGCGTGGCTGCGGTCGCTGCCGTGCTCCTCGCACATGATGACGCTGTCGGTCTCAAGCAGCCGGGCGCCGCCCTTGATCGCCTCGATCTCGACACCCTCGACGTCGAGCTTGATCAGGTACTTGCCGCTGGCCTCGACCTTGCCGTCGTCGATCAGATTGTCGAGCGCGATCACGGGCACGTCCTCGCCACCCGCCGACGGATCGCCGGCGATGCTGAAGGCTTCGTGCTTCGTGCCGGACAGCCGCGCAGTACCGCGGGCAGCGCCGATCGCGCATTTCATGGTTTCGAAGCGGCCACCGTTGATACGGGCGTTGTTGGCAAGCTTCGGATAGTTCTGGCCCGACGGCTCGATCGCGATCGCCTTGTGCGAGCCGAACGGCCTGCTCGACACCAGCACCGACCAGTAGCCGTAGTTGGCGCCGCAATCGAGCAGCGTGTAATCGACGTCGATGGAGTCGGCGAACAGGAGCTCCAGCTCGTCCTCATAGATATAGGAACGGTTGAGCAGCTTGCTCCAATAGCCGTCGCCATACGGGAATTCGAACACGGCGTCGGGATTGAGCTTGATCGCGATATTGCGCTCGGGCAGCGTTTTCCGCAGCAGGTTCGCGCAGGCGATATAGCCCATATGCGAGAAGTGCGACGAGATCTTCGAGCCCGTCACCAGCGCCAAGGCAGCCGTCCGCTCCCACAGGTTGGCCCCTTCAAGGGCCCCCGAGGCGCGGTCAAACTGGATTGGCGCCTGCGCCATCACCGATCGACCTCTCCGAACACGATGTCGAGCGAGCCGAGGATCGCCGAGACGTCGGCGAGCAGATGGCCGCGGCAGATGTGGTCCATGGCCTGCAGATGCGCAAAGCCCGGCGCGCGGATCTTGCACTTGTAGGGCTTGTTGGTGCCGTCGGCGACGAGATAGACGCCGAACTCGCCCTTGGGCGCCTCGACCGCGGCATAGACCTCGCCGGCCGGCACGTGAACGCCTTCGGTGTAGAGCTTGAAGTGATGGATCAGCGCTTCCATCGAGCGCTTCATCTCGCCACGGCGCGGCGGCGCGACCTTGTTGTCCTCGACGACGACGGGGCCCTTGCCCTCAGGCGCGTTCAGCTTCTGGATGCACTGCCTCATGATGCGCACGGACTGGCGCATCTCTTCCATGCGGATCAGGTAGCGGTCGTAGCAGTCGCCGTTCTTGCCGATCGGAATGTCGAAATCCATCTCGGCGTAGCACTCATAGGGCTGCGACTTGCGCAGGTCCCAGGCCGCGCCGGAGCCGCGCACCATCACGCCCGAGAAACCCCACTCCCAGGCTTCCTTCAGCGGCACCACGCCGATATCGACATTGCGCTGCTTGAAGATGCGGTTGGCGGTGAGCAGGCGGTCGAGGTCGTCCACCACCTTCAGGAACGGATCGCACCAGGCCTCGATGTCGTCGACCAGCTTCTGCGGCAGGTCCTGATGCACGCCGCCGACGCGGAAGAAGGCCGCATGCATGCGGCTGCCCGAGGCGCGCTCGTAGAACACCATCAGCTTCTCGCGCTCTTCGAAACCCCACAGCGGCGGGGTCAGCGCGCCGACGTCCATCGCCTGCGTGGTGACGTTGAGCAGATGCGACAGGATGCGGCCGATCTCGCAATAGAGCACGCGGATCAGCTGGCCGCGGCGCGGCACCTCGATGCCGAGCAGCTTTTCCGCGGCGAGGCAGAAGGCGTGCTCCTGGTTCATCGGCGCGACGTAATCGAGGCGATCGAAATAAGGGATCGCCTGGAGATAGGTCTTCTGCTCGATCAGCTTCTCGGTGCCGCGGTGAAGCAGGCCGATATGCGGGTCGACGCGGGCGACGATTTCGCCGTCCAATTCGAGCACGAGTCGCAACACACCGTGGGCCGCCGGATGCTGCGGCCCAAAGTTGATGGTGAAGTTGCGGAGATCTTCAGGTTGCTCGTTCATGATCAGGCCTTCGGTCCCGCCTTCTCGTCACCGGGAAGCGGATAGTCCGCCCCTTCCCACGGCGAGAGGAAATCGAACTTGCGGAATTCCTGGTTGAGCCTGACAGGCTCGTACACCACCCGCTTCTCCTGGTCGTCGTAGCGGACCTCGACGAAGCCGGTGGTCGGGAAATCCTTGCGCAGCGGATGGCCCTCGAAACCGTAGTCGGTGAGGATGCGGCGCATGTCGGGATGGCCGACGAAGAACACGCCATAGAGGTCGTAGGCCTCGCGCTCGAACCAGTCGGCGCCGGGGAACACGTCGATCAGCGACGGCACCTGCGTGGTCTCGTCGGCCTGGGCCTTGAGCCGGATCCGCGCGTTCAGGGTCGGCGACATCAGATGGTAGACGACGTCGAAGCGCTTCTCGCGCGACGGGTAGTCCACCGCCGTGATGTCGGTGAAGTTGACGAAGCGGCAGTTCGGATCGTCGCGGAGGTACTTGACCACCTCAACGATCCTGCCGGCCTCGACATCCACCGTGAGCTGGTTGAAGGCCACCGAATGACCGGTGGCCGCGCCCGGAAGCGCGCTAACGATCGTTTGCCCAAGGGCGTCGAGCTTGCCATCGTCCATGACGTAAAACCTTAGCGTTCGATGGTGCCGGTGCGCCGGATCTTCTTCTGAAGCAGCAGCACGCCGTAGAGAAGCGCTTCCGCCGTGGGCGGGCAGCCCGGCACGTAGATGTCGATCGGCACGATGCGGTCGCAGCCGCGCACGACCGAGTAGGAATAGTGGTAGTAGCCGCCGCCATTGGCGCACGAACCCATCGAGATGACGTAGCGCGGCTCGGGCATCTGGTCGTAGACCTTGCGCAGCGCCGGCGCCATCTTGTTGGTGAGTGTGCCTGCGACGATCATCACGTCGGACTGGCGCGGCGAGGCACGCGGCGCGAAGCCGAAGCGCTCGACGTCGTAGCGCGGCATCGACACCTGCATCATCTCGACCGCGCAGCAGGCGAGACCGAAGGTCATCCACATCAGCGAGCCGGTGCGCGCCCAGGTGATGAGGTCGTCGGTCGCGGCGACGAAGAAGCCCTTGTCGGACAGCTCCGAATTGACCTCGAGGAAGAACGGATCATTGGCCCCGACCGGCTTGCCGGTCGACGGATCCAGAATGCCCTTGGGGGCCGGCGCGAGAACCGGACCTGTGGACGGTGCTGGGTTCAATCCCATTCCAGTGCCCCTTTCTTCCATTCATAGGCGAACCCGACCGTCAGCACGGCGAGGAACACCACCATGGACCAGAAGCCGGTCGCGCCAAGCTTGCCGAACGCCACCGCCCAGGGAAACAGGAACGCCACCTCGAGATCGAAGATGATGAAGAGGATGGCGACCAGGTAGAAGCGGACGTCGAATTTCATGCGGGCGTCGTCGAAGGCGTTGAAACCGCACTCATACGCCGACAGCTTTTCGGGGTCCGGCTGCTGGAACGCCACGATGAAAGGCGCGATCAGCAGCACAAGGCCGATGAGGCCCGCTACCCCTATGAAGACGACGAGTGGAAGATAGTTCTGTAGAATGCCGCTCATTGGCGAGCCCTTTTTCCCGCGACGTCGGGGGAGCCGCGGATTCGTCCCGATTTGGAATTATTCTGAGCCTTAGCGCAGTGCACCAATGGGCGCAAGACACGCTCTTTTTAGGCCCTTTGCCGCCCCCAGAACGGAGAAAATCCCGGAATCACCCCGCGGCTGGTATGGAGCAGATCGCCAAACCCAGCAAGGGTGACCGCAGTTTTGTGCAGCGGCCGTTCCGAGATTGCGGTGCACAGACCAAGGCAGCGCTGGCCGCATGGCATTCGGTCAAAATGCCCGAGTTTTCTGTGCGGCAGTGCACCCGGACCCAGGCAATGACCGTCGCGGAGGCCCTTACCGTCACCCAGGCGACATAATGCTGGCGGCCGCGGCGGCAAGAGGACAGGTGCAGCAAGGACACGTATCCACAGGCGCGGATGGTCGGACGAGCCATGCATCGCGACGGGACCGGGGCTCGTCTGGCGAATGCGTCGGCGCAGAACCCGCCTCGGATCGACCGCGAGCGCGGCGTCGGCGACTTGCAGGACCGTCGCACGCGCCGCGCTCGCATGAGCTCCGGGCCGGGGGGCATAGCCCGGGAGCTCATCGATCTCCCGATGGAAGATCAGCGGTCGTCCGGTCAGCAGAACAAGGGCATGGTCGAGCTCAGGCCGGTCCGGACCTCGACATGTGCAGCGTCAACATGCGCTCGCCCGCCCTCACCACTTGTAGGAGACGCTGGCGGTCACACGCCGGCGATCGCCGTAGAAGCACGACGTGGCCGAGGCGCAGCTTGCGACATAGATCTTGTCGGTCAGGTTGATGACGTTGAGGGCCGCGCGCCAGTTCTGCCATTCGTGGTGGAGCGCGAGGTCGCCGAGCACGACCGCGGGAACTTCGAGCGTGTTGGCGGTGTCGGCCCAGGACGATCCGATGTAGCGCACGCCGCCGCCGAAGCCGAAGCCCTCGAGCGGTCCGTCCCTAAAGGTGTAGTCCGCCCAGCCCGACACCAGCAGCTCCGGCGTGTTGGTCGGCGTCTTGCCGACCAGCGACGGATCGAGATCCTTGCTGTTGAACAGGTGATAAGCCGTGAAGGCGCCGATCAGCTTCAGCTCCTTGGTGGCGTTCGCTACCGCTTCGAGCTCGATGCCACGCGAGATCACCTCGCCGGTCTGGTTCTGCAAGACCGGAACACTGCCCGGCAGTGTCGTCGCCACATTTTGACGGACCAGATCGAAGGCAGAAACGGTGAAATAGCCGTCAAAACCCTTCGGTGCGATCTTCACACCGATTTCGGCCTGCTTGCCGGTCTCCGGCAGGAACAGCTGGTTCTGTGCGTTGAGGCCGATGATCGGATTGTAGCTCGTCGCATAGGAGACGTAGGGCGCGATGCCGTTGTCGAAATTGTAAATCAGGCCGGCGCGCCCGCTGAACCTGCTGTCATCGCGGCTGCTGACCGTAGCCCCCGTGTCGCGGGCGTCTTGCCTCGTCGCGACCCAATCATTGCGGCCGCTCAAGACCAGCGTAAAATTGCCGAGCTTCATCTGGTCCTGGATGTAGGTGCCGGCCTGCTTCTGCGTGATCTGGAAGTTGCGGAACGGCGTGGTCGGCAACGGGGTTTCCGCCTGACCGTAGACCGGATTGAAGATGTTGATCGAGGACACGCCGAACCCGAAGGCCTGATAGTCATCGATCTGATAACCCTTCAGGTCGACCCCGAACAGCATCGTGTGCTTCACCGGACCGGTGTCGAAGCGATATTCGAGCTGGTTGTCGAGATCGCCCTGGTTGGCGGTGTTCTTCGCATACCAATTGTAGCGGTTGAGCGTGGCGGTTGCCTGATTGCCGTAGTCGTTGCCGACATAGCCACGATAGGTCACGTCGACATGGGCAAACCGCGCATTCTGCCGGAATGTCAGATCGTCGGTGAGATTGCGCTCGAACTGGTAGCCGAGCATCTCCTGCTCGCGCGTGAACTTGTCGACGCTGGGATCGCCGGCAAAGAAGCTGGTCGGGATCTTGCCGAACGAGGCATTGGTGACCGTCCCGACATAGGGCAGGAAGTTGATGCCGCGGGTTTCCTGCCGGGAAGCGGATGCCAGCACCGTAAACGTCGTGTCGGCATCCGGCTTCCAGGTCACGGACGGTGCGATGAAGTAGTTGTTGTCGGGCGTGAAATTGACCTGCGTCGGGCCGTTCTGGACCTGGCCGACGACGCGGTAGAACAGCTTGCCGTTCTGCGCTTGCGTCGCGACCGGCCCGCCGACATCGAAGCCGACATAGGCGTTGCCGAAATTGTTGACGCCGGTCTCGACATAGCGGATCGGCTCGGCCGGCGGCAGCTTGCTGATGACGTTGACGATGCCGCTCGGGCTCGATCCGCCGTAGAGCACCGCTGACGGGCCGCGCAGCACCTCGACGCGCTCCATGTTCGGCGTCTGGAGCTTCCAGCTCGCATAGGACGTGTAGAACAGCTGCATGCCGTCGAGGAACAGCCCGACGTCGTCGGACTTGAAGCCGCGGATCAGCCACCAATCGTTGCGCGTATCCGCGCCGAAGGTCCCTGCCCGCACGCCGGCGGTGTAGCGCAGCACCTCGTCGAGCTTGTTCGCCTTCTGGTCGCGGATCTGCTCCGCACTGATGACGGACACCGACTGCGGCGTCTCCATGATCGGCGTGTCGGTTTTGGTGCCTGACGCACTGCGGCCGGCGACGTAGCCGCGCACGGGGCCGCGCGGCGTCTCGACGAAGCCGGCGTTGCGCTGCGGCTGCGGTTTGCTTCTATTCGCTGCCTGCACTGACCGCCGCGGTGCGCTACGCACGGCCGACGCGGGTGCGCGGCGGCGCGCCTCCGGCGCCGTGACGGTCACCGACGGCAGGTTCTGAGCGCCACTCTGCATAGACGATTGTGCAAGCGATGCCTGCGGCACCAAGACCCAAGCGGATGCGGTCGCCAACACGGCCGATCGCAGCATTCCAAGACTGTTCAACGCGCCACCCCAAAGCTGCATGTTCGATGCGTCATGCCGTCGTGTCCCGACACGGCATGCGTTTGCAGTGACGCTTATGTGAGGGTGCGCGATTTCCCTAATTGAAAACTTCTTAGAGAGACTCTTAGAAGCGATCCAACATTTCCAGGGATTGCCGAGACATCAGCGCGAATTCTTTTCGGCCTCGAGCATCTCGGCGGCAATCGCCGTGAGCTGATCGACCTGGCGCAGCAGCGTGTCGAACTCGGCTTCGCTCAGCGATTCAAGCAGGCGCCGATTGCGGTCCTGCGCGCCTTCGACGATCACGTCATGCGCGGCGAGCCCCGCCGCGGTGAGCGAGACCAGCACCTCGCGACTGTCCTTCGGGTTGGCCGATTTCGCGATCAGCTTGCGCGAGACGAGTTCCGCAAGCGCGCGGCTGATCTGTCCCTTGTCCTGGCCGACCGCTTCGGCGAGCCGCGCGACGCTCATCGGCGGCCGCCGGCCGAGCGAGGCGACCAGACCGAACTCGACCGAGGACAATCCAGCGAGGCGCTTGTAGCGCAGGATGGCGCCGCGCTTGAGCAGATTGGCCAACACCATCAGCCGCGACGACAGCATCACGGTGATCGGCGCCGCCTCGCTCTCGCCCGCCTCGGGCGTCGTCCACCCATCCCTCGGTGTCTGGTTCATCGTTCACCTGTGCCAAGAAAGCGGTGACCTGCCAAGCCCAAGTCCGAAGCAAGTGCCGGGCTCAAGTCCCAAGCTTGAGGCAGGCCGCCTCCTACCTCATCCGAATGCGACCAAGCGGCACTTGGAAGATCGTTGACATTGTCATCGAATTATTTTTCACTGCGACAAAGGCACAAAAAAGGCCTGGCCAGCACGGCCCACAGCGGGAGGACCAGCATGACGATCACCCAGCGGGATCGCGATCTCGGCACGGCCTATGCGATGAAACCGGCGCAGACGCGCACCGAGCTAACCTCGGTCGTGCGCGGCACGCCAATGGGCGAACTGCTCCGCCGCTACTGGCACCCGGTCGGGCTGATCGGTGATGCCACCGACACCCCGAAGAAGGTGCGGGCGCTGGGCGAGGATCTGGTGCTATTCCGCGACAAGCATGGCCGCGCCGGCCTCTTGCACGCGCGATGCTGCCATCGCGGCACCACGCTCTATTATGGCAAGGTCGAGGAGGACGGCATCCGCTGCTGCTATCACGGCTGGAAGTTCGACACCGAGGGCCACTGCCTGGAGCAGCCCTGCGAGCCCGACGGCGGCCAGTTCAAGGACAAGGTGCGCCAGCCCTGGTACCCGGTCGAAGAGCGCTACGGACTGATCTTCGCCTATATGGGCCCGGCCGAGAAACGCCCCGTGCTGCCGCGCTATGAGTGCCTCGAAAACATGGACGACGGCGAGTTCGTCGAGGCCGACGATTCCTCGATCGGCGGCGGCGGACCGGCAGTCATTCCCTGCAACTGGCTGCAGCATTTCGAGAACGTGGTCGATCCCTATCACGTGCCGGTGCTGCACGGCTCGTTCTCGGGCCCGCAATTCACTGACATGATGGCCTCGATGCCGGAGGTGAAGTTCGACAAGACGCCGCGCGGGATCGCCGTGCGTTCGATCCGCAGGCAGGATGACGGCAAGGTGTTCTATCGCGTCACCGAAGCCGCCCTCCCCACCTTGCGCGTCGTGCCCAATCCGCGCGTGGCGCAGTTCGCCCGCGTCGAGTCGATCGGCTGGACACTGCCGATCGACGACACCTCGTTCCGCATCTACGTTGCCGGCCGCGTCAAGGCATCAGGCGACATCGGCCGGATGCGCTCCAAGTTCAACGGAAAATTCTGGTGGGACATGACCGAGGCCGAGCACCAGCAATTCCCGGGTGATTACGAAGCCCAGGTCGGCCAGGGCGAAGTGACCGTTCACTCCGAGGAGCATTTCGGCCAGAGCGACCGCGGCATCCTGATGATCCGGCGCATGCTGAGCGAGCAACTGGAGGCGATGGAGGCAGATCGCGACCCGATCGGCGTGTCGTTCGATGTGGGCGCGGCGCCGGTCGAATTCGAAGCGGGGAATTACATCCGCGACGCGTGAAGCGGCCAGCTCCAATAAGGGCTGGACCGACAACGACAACAAAGACAAAATTGGGGGGATGCGATGGTCGATGTGACGTCACAAGTGTCGGTGCAAACGACTGCCGCGGCAACGCCCTCGGCGCGGCGCTATTACGTGCTGGGGCTGCTCACCGTCATCTACGCGCTGAACTTCCTCGACCGCACGATCTTCAACGTCCTGATCGAGCCGATCAAGAAGGAGTTTGCCCTCAGCGACACCATGATGGGCCTGCTCGCAGGCTTCGGCTTCGCGCTGTTCTACTCCCTGCTCGGCATCCCCATCGCGCGCGCCGCCGACCGGCTCAACCGGCGCAACATCGTGGCCGTGGCCTTCGCGTTCTGGAGCGCGATGACAGCGCTGTGCGGCGCGGCCTCGAGCGTGACCTCGCTGGCGCTGGCGCGCATCGGCGTCGGCATCGGCGAATCCGCCGGCTCGCCCGCCTCGCAGTCGATCGTCGCCGATCTCTTTGCCAAGAACGAACGCCCGCGCGCGCTCGGCATCTACGCCATCGGCACCTATCTCGGCGTCTTCCTCGGCTATTTCGTCGGCGGCTACGTCAACCAGCACTATGGCTGGCGGATGGCGTTCTACGTCGCCGGCCTGCCGGGCATCCTGCTCGCGGCTATCCTGTGGCTGACGATCTCGGAGCCGAAGCGCGGCGCGATGCAGGAGAGCTTCGTGCCCGAGCCGCTCGGCCCGACGCTGCGCTTCCTGGCCTCGCAGCGGAGCTTCATCATCGTGCTGATCGGCTTCTGCCTCACCACCTACACCAACTACGCGACCGCGGCGTGGATCCCCCCGTTCCTCGCGCGCGTGCACCACCTGTCGAGCGCCGAGATCGGCACCTATGCCGGCACCTTCAAGGGGCTCGCCGGAATGGCCGGCACCCTGCTCGGCGGCTTCGTGGTGGCGCAAGTGAGCCGCGGCGACGACCGCTGGAAGCTCTGGGCGCCCGCGATCACCTCAGGTCTCGCCGGTCCGGTGTTCGCGCTGTGCATGCTGACGCAGGATTTCGCGATGATGGTCGCGATGCTGGCGCTGACCTCGTTCCTGGTCGGCTTCCATCTCGGGCCGATCTTCGCGATCGCGCAGACCGTGGCAAAGCCGAGCATGCGCGCGCTGGCCTCCGCCCTGATCGCGCTCACCGCCACCTGCTTCGGCCAGGGCGTCGGCCCGCTGGCCGTCGGCATGGTCAACGATGCCCTCAAAGGCAGCTATGGCGCGGACGCCGTGCGTTATTCCCTGCTCTCGGCGGCGGTCACGACCACGTTGGGCGCCCTGCTGTTCGTCTGGGCGGCCCGCGCGATCCGGGACGATATCGGTCGGGCCGCGGCCTGAGACCAGTTTCGGCCATAAGCTTGGCGAAACCAACCGGGCTTATTAATGAAACCATTTTGCGGAACCCGCGAAACCATCCGGAAACAGATGGTCCTTAAGACATGAGCCCATAGACGGCGGCAAAGCCCGTCGGGAGGCTCAGATGAACCACTCAATTCACTCTGCTGATCGTGCGACCCACCTGAAGATCGTGGTGGTGGCGCTTGTGGCCGGCATTGCGGTGGCCGGCTTCGGGATCGCGGCCCGCACCAATGCTGATTACAGCCAGACCGCCCAGTCGACCCAGATGATCAAGGCCGGCAAGCCTGTGGCGATCACCAGCGCGGGCACGTCGGAGATTCGCTGACGGCGAAAAGGTTCGATTTGACCCCCAACCGGCCGCCCTCGGGCGGCCTTTTGATTTTCAGCCGTCGACTGAAGGTGGCCTGCCAAGCCTTTGAAATGTCAAGGGTGTATTCTATAGCTCGACGAGCCGGCAGACTGCGCCAAAGTCAGTCGGCCCGGTAGCTGCCGCAGCAATGCTTGAATTTCTGCCCCGAGCCGCAGGGACAGGGATCATTCCGGCCGGCATCGGCCTGCCCGTAGCGCAGCCGGTTCAATATCTTGCTGTTCTGTTCGAGGATCATCTTGCGGCGCGCCTCCTGCACCTCGATGACCGCCGCATTGTCGCCGGTATCCCAGAACGCCTGCGGCTTCAGGTGGGCGAGCTTGCCGCTGACATAGACGGGGTAAAACCAGCCGAGCGTTCCGTCGCGCAGGCGCTGCAGCGTCGTCAGGTCGTAGAGGAAGAAACCTGCCTCCAGCAGCGTCGCGTTGATGTCCTGGAAGTCGTCGATGTCGGCCTCGCACACGACGACGCTGCAATTTTCGAGCACGTAACGCGCGCCCTTCAGCGCGGCCTTTTCGGCGCCCTGCACGTCGAGCTTGAGCAGGAACGGCGGCTCGAGCGACAGTTCCTTGACCAGCGCATCGAGTGTCGTCGCCGGCACCTTGACCTTGCTCTTGATCAGGTCGTTGAGCCGCGCCCAGTAGAGATCGCCCGCCGGGCGCACGGACGACCAGTAGGGATGCACCGACTCGGTGATCTCGATCTCACCCTCATGGTCGGTGATGGCGCAGATCCGATAGTGCCCGCCAAGCACCTCCTTGATGGCCCTCAGGGAGTTCTCATAGATCCGGTTGGCATCAATGTTGAGCGGCACCGCACCACCGAGCCGTGACAGGTGGTTAAGAACGAAATGCCCATCGGCACAGCCAAGGTCGATCACGGCCCCGTACCGCACGCCCTTGGCGAACAAATTTTGCAGCGTTGCGCTGAAATCGGCTGCCTGCATTGGATTGATCCGAATGAGAGCGGTTTGACCGGTCGTCGGCGGTCTGGCGGGTTGCACAATGTGTTGCACACCGCTTGTTGCGGGCAAGATCGGAAACACGAAAAAATCGAAAATAACGACCACCCGCTCGCCGATCGTCGCATACGCGCTTTGCTCCGCTGGCGGTTTGCCAGGGAGGGTTTCTATTCAGCGATTAAGTTATTGATTTCCGC
Organism: Bradyrhizobium sp. B025; assembly: GCF_042257955.1. Taxonomy (NCBI): domain Bacteria; kingdom Pseudomonadati; phylum Pseudomonadota; class Alphaproteobacteria; order Hyphomicrobiales; family Nitrobacteraceae; genus Bradyrhizobium; species Bradyrhizobium sp. B025. The sequence goes on from NZ_CP170150.1 coordinate 4,747,041, forward strand.
CATAAAATGGCGCGAGAGACGGGGCTCGAACCCGCGACCTCCGGCGTGACAGGCCGGCGCTCTAACCAACTGAGCTACTCCCGCGTGGCGCACAGATGTCCGCGGAACGAGGGGGGACTTAAAGGCCGGGCTTGGTGAAGTCAAGGACGTTGCATCCACAGCCTGAAGGAGCGGATATCCGCCGGTGGCGCGCAGGAACGTGACCCGGCCGCGCCGGGCGGCGTAGTCAGTCCGGTCCCGAATCGTCTACGCCTCCGGGAACCTGCGGGGTCCGGGGGCGGTCTCCCCAGCCACCGGCAAGAATCGAGGAGGCCAGACATGGCGAAGAAGGCAGCCGCTCCCGCCACCATCACCCTCAAGCACCTCGCCGCCGACATCGCGGAAAGCCAGGACCTGTCGAAGAAGCACGCCGAGGCCGTCCTCACCGACATGGTCGAGCTGATCGCCAAGCACCTGAAGAAGGGCGACCGCGTCCGGATCGTGGGGCTGGGCATCCTCCAGGTCCGCAAGCGCGCGGCCCGCACCGGCCGCAATCCCGCCACCGGCGAGCCCATCCACATCAAGGCCAGCAAGAAGGTCGCCTTCCGCCCGGTCAAGGAACTGAAAGAGGCGATCTGAGGTGACTGTTCGTTAAGCCTGATCGAAGCTCGTTCCGGCCGCAACGTGGCCCTCTTTTCTGATATACCGCCTGCTCCCCCTGACCCCCGGCGGTTTGACCAGAAATGTCCTCACTCATCTTCACGCATACCGTGACCGAGCGCTTCCTGCGCTACGTCACCATCGACACCCAGTCCGATCCGGAATCCCCCAGCTCGCCCTCGACCGAGAAGCAGAAAGACCTCGGCCGCGTCCTCGTCACCGAGCTGAAGGCCATGGGCGTCGCCGACGCCCATCTCGACGACTACGGCTACGTTTACGCAACGATCCCGGCCAACACCGACAAGAAGGCGCCGGTGATCTGCTTCTGCTCGCACATGGACACCTCGCCCGACGTCACTGGCAAGGACGTGAAACCGCAGGTCGTGAAGAACTATCGCGGCGGCGACATCACCCTGCCGGGCGATACCAGCCAGGTGATCCGCTTCGCCGAGCATCCCGCGCTGAAGAACCAGATCGGCAACGACATCATCACCACCGACGGCACCACGCTGCTGGGCGCCGACAACAAGGCCGGCGTCGCCGAGATCATGGATGCCGCGCATTTCTTCATCAACAACCCCGATGCGAAGCACGGCACCCTCAAGATCCTGTTCACGCCGGACGAGGAAATCGGCCGCGGCGTCGACAATGTCGACATCAAGAAGCTCGGCGCCGATTTCGGCTACACCATGGACGGCGAGACCGCGGGCTCCGTCGAGGACGAGACCTTCTCGGCCGACGGCGCCACCATCACCATCAACGGCGTCAGCGCCCATCCGGGCTATGCCAAGGGCAAGATGGAGCACGCGATCAAGATCGCAGCCGCCATCGTCGAGCGACTCCCGAAGGAAGGCTGTTCGCCCGAGACGACGTCAGGCAAGCAGGGCTTCCTGCATCCAATTGGCATCGACGGTGCGCTCGAGCAGGCAACGCTCTCCTTCATCGTGCGCGACTTCACCGAGGAAGGGCTGAAGGAGAAGGAGGTCCTGCTCGAGAACATCGTCAAGGATGTGATGAAGGACTATCCGCGCTCGACCTACAAGTTCGAGGTCAAGGAGCAGTACCGCAACATGAAGCAGGTGATCGACCGTCACCCGCACATTCTCGAATACGCCATCGAGGCGATCCGCCGCGCCGGCCTGCGCCCGATGCGCACCGCGATCCGCGGCGGCACCGACGGCTCGCGCCTGTCCTTCATGGGCCTGCCCTGCCCCAACATCTTCGCGGGCGAGCACGCGTTCCATTCGCGCCTGGAATGGGTCAGCCGGCAGGACATGGAAAAGGCGGTGCAGACGATCGTGCACCTCGCCATGATCTGGGAGGAGAAAGCGTAGGCGCGCGGCTAATCTCGGCGCGCGAAATAATTCCAAGCCCTAGGGAACGAGCCGGCGCGGGGCGCGTTGGCGATCCAAGTCCCAAGGACGAAGATTGTGAGCACAAAGGCCTCAGCCGGTCAGCCCCGGGCTGGGGCCTTTTCGCGTCTCGATTGCGCCCGGGACCAGCCTGCCCCTCAGGCGGTCGCAGCAGCTTGGCCGCCGCGATACTCCGCCCACGCTTGCCGCAGGATCTGCAAAGATGAGGTGAGGAAAATTCCCGCCATCACGGCGGCAACAGCGAGATCAGGCCATGCCGTTCCGGTACCGAATACGCCAACGGCAGCAATCATCACAATGACGTTGCCGACCGCGTCATTGCGCGAGCAGAGCCATACCGACCGCACGTTGGCGTCGCCGTCCTTGTAGCGCGCGAGCAGGAGAACCGAGGTCAGATTCGCCGCCAGCGCGGCCAGGCTCATCGCTCCCATCAGCTCCGCGCGAGGAAGCCCCAGGATCAGGGTCTGATAGACCGTTGATCCGAACACCCAGGCTGCCATCGCGCTGAGCGACAACCCCTTGAACAGTGCGGCGGTGGCCCGTGTCTTGAGGCTCGCGCCGATGACCGAAAGGCTCAAGCCGTAGGTGACTGTATCGGCCAGGAAGTCGAGAGCATCGGCCTTGAGAGCCTGCGAGCCGGCCAAGTGGCCCGCCACCATTTCGGTCACGAACATCGCCGCGTTGATGGCGATGACGGTCCACAGCACGCGCCTGTATCGTGGATCAAGCCCGTCGAAAACCGGAACGCCTGCCGAGCAGCAGTCGGCGCAGCCCGACGTGGCGACCTCCTCCACGCGGGGTTTGGCGGCCTTCTCGCAGCACGCGTCGTGTGAGCAGCAGCACTCTTCAGGCATTCCAGGCTCCCTCCGGCGTCCCATTTTACCATGCGCCTGTAACGATGGCGATCTTCCAGGCGCGGTTCCACAATTGCCTCGACCTCTAGTCCCTACGTACGAAGTCGTCCCAATCCGCGTTGCGGACCACTCGATCGACCCCTCGCACCGTTTGCCTTGGAGGAGGAAATGAGAATCTTGCGAACTGACTGTAACCAAGTCGGCAATACGACCGAACTATAGCCATGTGGGTATGACGACCACGGAAACCGAGCTCAAGGCACTCATGCTTGCCAGCCAGGATGGCGATGCTGCGGCGCATCGCATGCTGCTTGAGCGGCTGAGCCGCCATTTGCGCGCTTATTACAAGGGCAAGCTCGCCAGGATGGGCCGGAGTGCCACGGAAGCCGAGGATCTGGTTCAGGAGGCCGTGCTGGCGATCCACCTCCAGCGACACACCTACGATCCGCAGGAGCTGTTAACGCCCTGGGTGCACGCGATCGCGCGCTACAAGCTGATCGATTTTCTCCGCCGAAACCGGGCCTCGGTTACCGACGTGCCGATCGACGAGGCGGGCGACGTCATTGCCAATGACGATTACCTCAGCACCGAGAGCAGCTTCGATCTCAGGCGGTTGCTCAAACACCTGCCGGAAAAGATGCAATGCGCGATCGAGGCCGTGAAACTCGACGGGCTGAGCGTCGCTGAAGCGGCACAGCGCTGCCACATCTCGGAATCGGGCGTGAAGGTCAATATTCACCGCGGGCTGAAGACCCTGGCGGCGTTGATCGCACAGAGGACGCAAACATGAAGACGGACGAGCTGATCAGCGCGCTCAGCGCGGGTGTCGAACCGGTCAACCGGCGACAGGTCAACCGCAGCGTCGGCACTGCGCTTGTGGTTGGAATGGCCGTTGCAATCGGAGTCACGTTCTTGGCACTTGGTGTCCGCACCGACCTGACCACGCCACGCACCCTGATTTTTCTGTTCCTGAAGATCGCATTCGCGTTCGGCACCACAGGCGCGGCGGCGGTCTATCTGGCACGGCTGGCGCGGCCTGGCGGGGAACGAAGAGTATCCCCGGGCCTCGCCGCACTGCCGTTTGTGGCGATCCTGGTGCTTGCAGGCGTCAGCCTCGGGCAGGCGCCTAGCTCGCACTGGGACAGGATGGTGATGGGTGATCAATGGCTCGAATGCCTCATCTCGATTCCGATCATCGCGATTGTCCCGTTTGCCGTCGTCATCTGGGCTGTGCGACAGGCGGCTCCGACCAATCTGGTCCGTACCGGCGCCTTCAGCGGGCTCGTCGCAGGTGGCATGAGCGCGATGGCCTATGCGCTTCACTGCACCGACGACTCGCTGCCCTTCGTCGCGCTCTGGTATGGCGGTACGATCGTGCTGTGCACCCTCGCAGGCGCATTGTTGGGACCCCGGCTGCTGCGCTGGTGAGAGGCTGCACTCACGTCGGCGTGAGCCTGTAACCGACTCGCGGATGGCTCCGAACTCCTCAGAAGAAGCGCAACAGAGGCGCTTCCGCGAAAATCATGGAGCCGGAACTATGTTGACGAAGAGCCTTCTCGCACTCACGCTTCTCTTGGCCGTCTCGGCCAGCGCCCATGCGGGCTCGACCATTTCCGACAGGAGCTATTGGCCGAATGAGGCCAGGCAAACCTCGCAATCCAGAACGTTTGTCCTACCTCAAGGCCCGTATTCCGCGTTGGCCTATGATCGACAAGCTCCTACGCTGCCCGCCACCGCACCGGCGGGCGGCGCATCCGGATGGCGTTATCAGGGAGGCCCCAAATCCCATTAGGATTGCGCAATAACATGGTACTCCGCGATCGCTCGAAACGGTTAACCACCAGCGCTCCCTGCTCTCACACTTGTGAACCGGGGGACTTTCCAGTGTTGCCACCGTGTGAGAGTGTCGCGCAATGATGGCTTGTCGCATCCTCAGGCTCGTGCTCGCGGTCCTCGTGACCGCGGGGCTGATGGTTGCGCCGCTGGTGACACCAGCAGCGGCGGAGCCTCTGATGGCTAGCGACATGCAGATGACCGGCGCACAGGACATGTCGGCGGACATGCCGTGCTGCCCCGACGAGCAGAACAGCAAGCAATGCCAGGACTGCCCGCTCCTCGCGATCTGCATGCTGAAGGCGTTGCAGGCAGGACCTGTCGTCGCGACCGCCATCCGCTATGCGCGTCCTCTCGCGCTGCTTCGGCCGCTCGATGATGCCATCGGCGACGGCCTCACCCGCCCACCTCCGGATCATCCCCCTCGATCGATCGTCTGACAGGCGCTCCGCCGCCTGGTGAACATGCGTGCCGCAATCGGCGCGCATGGCTGCATACCGTCTTGCGACGCGTCACGTCGTTGCGTGCGACTCCATCAGACCCATCGAGGAAATTGAAATCATGACAACGTCCCACGTCGCGCGCGCCGCCGTGGCCGCGCTGATCGCAACCGCGTTTGCGACCTCCGCACGCGCCGAAATCAAGAACTATGAATTCCAGCTCATGCAGCCGACCGTCAAGGCCGGCGCCGATCGCATCGTGACGGTACGGCTGGTCAACAAGACCTCCGGCAAGACCGTGCCGGATGCCGTGGTCTTCGCCAGCCGGCTCGACATGGCGCCCGACGGCATGCAGGAGATGGCCACCAAGGTCACGCCGATGCCGGGCACCGAGCCCGGCACCTACCGTTTCAAGGCCACCTTCGGCATGGCCGGGCGCTGGCAGCTCTCGCTTGGCGCCAAGGTGCAGGGCGAAAGCGGCACGGTCGAAAACAAGCTCGTCGTCACGGCCGAGCAATGAGCAAGAGCCGCCTCATCGGCACTACCGCTGCGCTTGTCGCAGCGGCAGGCGCCGCGCTGTTTGCCGGCAGCTTTTTGCCGGCGAATGGCGATCCGATTTTGTCCGCAGCGAATGCGGCGGATACGGCCGCCCCGCTCTATTATCAGGATCCGGACGGCAAGCCGCTCTATTCGCCGACGCCGAAGAAGACCGAGGACGGCCGCGACTACGTCGCCGTACCGGCGCCGTCCGATGCCGACGAGCCTAAAGGCGAGCACAAGGCCGATCGCAAGATCAAATATTACCGCAACCCGATGGGCCTGCCCGACACCTCACCAGTGCCGAAGAAGGATTCGATGGGGATGGATTACATCGCCGTCTATGACGGCGACGACAGCGACGACGGTTCGGTCAAGCTGTCGCCCGGCAAAATCCAGCGCAGCGGCGTCAAATCGGAGCCTGCCGAACTACGGCGGCTGCGGACGCTGGTGCGCGCGCCCGGCACTATCCAGCTCGACGAACGCCGGATCTCGGTCATCGCCATGCGCGCCGAGAGTTTTGTGCAGAAGGTTGCCGACGTCACCACCGGAAGCCGCGTGACCAAGGGGCAGTCGCTGATGGAGATCTACAGTCCGGCCGTATCGTCCGCAGCGGCCGAATATCTCGCGACCATCACCTCGAAGACGACCGCGGGCATCGAACCCTACGGCCGGGGCTCGCGGCAGCGGCTGGTCAATCTCGATGTCCCCGAACCCGTCATCGCCGAGATGGAGAAGAGCCATGCGGTGCCGATCACCATCCAATGGTCGTCGCCGCGTGACGGCATCGTGCTCCAGCGCAACGCCATCGACGGCATGCGCGCCCAGCCCGGCGACATCCTGTTTCGCATCGCCGATATCTCGCTGGTGTGGGCCAATGTCGACGTCGCCGAGCGCGACCTCGGCGGCATTGCCGTCGGCCAGCCCGTGACGGTGCGGGCGCGCAGCTATCCCGGTCGGGATTTTGGCGGCCGGATCAGCGTCATCTATCCGCAGCTGAACAAGGAAACGCGCACGGCGCGGATACGGATCGAACTCGCCAACGACGATCTCGCGCTGCTTCCCGACATGTATGTCGATGCCGCGATAGATACCGGCAATCCGGCGCCGGTGCTCAGCGTGGCCGAAAGCGCGGTGCTCGACACCGGCAGCCGGCAGGCCGTCCTGGTCGACAAGGGACAGGGCCGCTTCGAGCCGCGCGAGGTCAAGCTCGGGCGGCGGGGCGATGGGTATGTCGAGATCCGCGACGGGCTTGCCGAGGGCGACGTCATCGTCACCTCCGCCAACTTCCTGATCGATGCCGAGAGCAACCTCAAGGCGGCCCTCAAAGGACTCGCCGAAGGCGGCAACGTCCAAGGTACTAACGCGCAAGGCACTGATGCGCACGGCGGCCACGCGATGGGAGGCAAGCCATGATCGCGCGCATCATCGCCTGGTCGGCACGCAACCTGCTGCTGGTCCTGTTCGGCACCGGCTTTGCCGCCGCGGCCGGCCTCTATGCCTTGCTCCATCTGCCGCTGGATGCCATTCCAGACCTCTCCGACACCCAGGTCATCGTCTACACCGAATATCAGGGCCAGGCGCCCCAGGTGATCGAGGATCAGGTCACCTATCCCCTCACCACTGCGATGCTGACGGTGCCAAGGTCGAAGGTGGTGCGCGGCTTCTCCTTCTTCGGCGTCTCCTTCGTCTACGTCATCTTCGAGGACGGTACCGACATCTACTGGGCCCGTTCGCGCGTGCTCGAATTCCTCAACGGCGCCGCGTCGCGGCTGCCCGCCGGCGTCACGCCCACGATCGGGCCCGACGCCACCGGCGTCGGCTGGGTCTACCAATATGCGGTGATGTCCAAGGAATTGAACCTTGCTGAGACGCGGACGATCCAGGACTGGAATCTGAAGTTTGCGCTCGCCAAGGCGGAAGGCGTGGCGGAGATCGCGAGCATCGGCGGCTTCGTGCGGCAATACAACGTCATCCTCGATTCGCAGCGCATGCGCGACCTCGGCATCACCATGCAGAAGATGCGCGATGCCATCCGCGCCAGCAATGCCGACGTCGGCGGCCGCACCGTCGAGCTTTCCGAGTTCGAATATGTCATTCGCGGCAAGGGCTATCTGAAAAGCGTCGACGACATCGGCAACATCGTGCTGAAGACCGACAACGGAACGCCGGTCAAGCTGCGCGACGTCGCCCGCGTCGAGCTCGGACCGGACGAGCGGCGCGGCATCGCCGAGCTCAACGGCGAGGGCGAGGTGGCGAGCGGCATCGTGCTGCAGCGCTTCGGCATGAACGCACTCGACGTAATCGAGGGCGTCAAGAAGCGATTCAGGGAGATCGCAACCAGCCTGCCGAAATCGATCGAGATCGTTCCGGTCTACGACCGCTCCAACCTGATCAAGGCCGCGATCGAGACGCTCCGGCATACGCTGCTCGAGGAGAGCATCGTGGTGGCGCTGGTCTGCATCGTGTTCCTGCTGCATGTCCGCAGCGCGCTGGTTGCCATCCTGATGCTCCCCGTCGGGGTGCTGATGGCGTTCGGGGCGATGAAGCTGCTCGGGATCGGCTCCAACATCATGAGCCTCGGCGGCATCGCGATCGCGATCGGCGCCATGATCGACGCGGCGATCGTCATGATCGAGAACGCGCACAAGCATCTCGAGCGCGCCGCGCCCGGCCATTCGCGGGTAGCGATCCTGATCGAGGCCGCCGCCGAGGTCGGCCCGGCGCTGTTCTTCAGCCTGCTGATCATCACCGTCTCGTTCATGCCGATCTTCACCCTGGAATCGCAGGAGGGCCGGCTGTTCAGCCCGCTCGCCTTCACCAAGACCTTCGCGATGGCGGCGGCGGCGCTGCTGTCGGTCACGCTGGTGCCGGCGCTGATGGTGATCTTCGTCCGCGGCAGGATCATCCCGGAGCACAAGAACCCGATCAACCGCTTCCTGATCTGGATCTACCGGCCGGTGATCTCAGGCGTGCTGCGGGCGCGGATCCCAGTGATCCTGCTCGCGCTTGGCGTGCTCGCCGCCTCGATCTGGCCGGCAGGCCGGCTCGGCTCCGAGTTCATGCCGAATCTCAACGAAGGCACCCTGCTCTACATGCCGACGACGCTTCCCGGCATTTCCGTGACCAAGGCGGCCGAGCTGATGCAGACCCAGGACCGCATCATCCGCTCGTTTCCGGAAGTCGCCTCGGTCTACGGCAAGGCCGGTCGTGCGGCAACCGCGACCGATCCGGCGCCGTCGGAGATGTTCGAGACCATCGTCGACCTCAAGCCGGAGGAGCAGTGGCGCGCCGGCGTGACGATCGACAGCCTGATCGCCGAGATGGACAAGGCGCTGCAGTTTCCGGGCGTCTCCAACGCCTGGACCATGCCGATCAAGGCGCGCATCGACATGCTCTCGACCGGCATCCGCACCCCCGTTGGCATCAAGGTCATGGGCACCGATCTCGCCGGGATCGACAAGGTGGCCCGGCAGATCGAGCAGGTGCTCAAGGCGGTGCCCGGCACCTCCTCGGCCTATGCCGAGCGGAGCCTCGGCGGCTACTATCTCGAGATCACGCCGGACCGCGAGGCGCTGTCGCGTTACGGCATCATGGTGCAGGACGTGCAGGACACGATTGCGACCGCGCTCGGCGGCCAGACGGTGACGACGACCGTCGAGGGCCGGCAGCGCTTCACCGTCAACATGCGCTATCCGCGCGACCTGCGCGACAATCCGAAGGCGATCGCCAGCGACATCCTGGTGCCGATGCCGGGCGGCGGCGCCGTCCCGCTCGGCGAGGTCGCAAGCGTCACGCCGGCGCGCGGGCCGACCTCGATCCGGACCGAGAACGGCCAGCTCGCCACCTACATCTATGTCGACATCCGCGACCGTGACCTCGGCGGCTATGTCGCCGATGCGAGGGCTGCGGTGCAGGCGAGCGTCCAGTTCCCATCAGGCTACTATGTGGTCTGGAGCGGGCAATACGAATATCTGGAACGCGCCACCGCGCGGCTGAAGATCGTGGTGCCGGTGACGCTGCTGATCATCTTCCTGCTGCTCTACCTCAACTTCCGCTCGATCACCGAGACCATGATCGTGATGCTCTCCCTGCCCTTCGCCCTCGTCGGCGGCCTGTGGCTGATGTGGTGGCTCGGCTTCAACCTCTCGGTCGCGGTCGCCGTCGGCTTCATCGCGCTCGCGGGCGTGGCGGCCGAGACCGGCGTGGTGATGCTGATCTATCTCAACCACGCCCTTGCCGAAACCGAAGCGCGCTGCGCGCGCGCCGGACGCGTCCTGACCCGCGACGATCTCGACAAGGCGATCATGGAAGGCGCGGTCGAGCGCGTCCGCCCGAAAATGATGACCGTGGTTGCGATCATGGCCGGCCTGCTGCCGATCATGTGGAGCAGCGGAACGGGATCGGAGATCATGCAGCGGATCGCCGTGCCCATGATCGGCGGCATGATCTCGTCGACGCTGCTGACGCTGATCGTGATCCCCGCAATCTTCGGCCTGGTGAAGGGCTTCGGGCTCCGTACGGGCGACGGGGCTGTCGCGTCGGAGCAAATTCCGGAGGCCGCCGAATGAGCTCGTAATCCCCCGGAATGTTGCGCCCCGGTCGCACTCGCATCATGAGGTGCGGCTGCGACGTTGAGTTCCCCACACGTAACACTATTGCGGGTCGACACTGTTCCCGCTGCCATGCTAGGCCAGCCGAACCGACAGCGAGAGTGAATTCGTGGTCCTGAATCGCCGACCCTTCAGACGGAGCACCACGCGCCATTGGCGCGGGCTCGTGGCTGTGTTCGTCGCGGTCATGTATCTGCTCTCGGGCGCGCTCCACGGGGCCCACGACATCGATGTGACCAGCCCGTCCGGCGGCTCCGAGATCGCGGCGATGCTCGACCACGGTGCGGCCGGCCATGGCGATCATAAGGCGCTTGCCGGCCATCACTGCCACGGCTGCTTCTCCATCGCTGTCGTGCAACCGGTGCAGCCGGAAGCCGCGGCCGATGTAATGGCAGCGCCGGTCCCGCAGCGGCAGCCGGCGCTCGCCGGCATCGCGCCCGATACGGCATCCCCGCCCCCCAAGCACCTGACCTGAACGGATCAGCCGGGCGCCCCATCGCGCCCATCGGTTCTCCTTCACAGGTTCTGTTCATGTTTTGCAGGCGACTGGCTGCGCGCATCGCGTGCGCGCTGGCTATTCTCATCAGCCCACCCCTGGTGCTGACGTCACACGCCCAGACGCTGACCATGCGCGCGGCGCTCTCGCGCGCGCTGGCCGCGAGCCCGCGCCTGACGGCGGCGGAGCGCGACGTCGGCATCGCCACCGGTCAGCGCATCCAGGCCGGCGCGCTCCTCAATCCGGAACTGTCCTATGAACAGGACAATTCGTTCGGGTCGGGCATCTATCGCGGCACGAAATCGGCCGAGACCACCCTCCAGATCAGCCAGGCTTTCGAGCTGTTCGGCAAGCGCGACGCCAGGATCGCGGCCGGACAGGCCGGCATCGAGGTCGCCGCGATCCAGCGCAAGGCCGTCAGGTTGGAGGTGCTGTCGGAAACCGCGATCGCCTTCCTCAGCGTGCTCGGCGCGCAGCGGCGGATCCAGATCCTCGACGAGCAGATCGCCGCGATCGACCGGCTGACGCCGCTGCTCCGCCGCCGCGTGGAAGCCGGCGCCTCCTCTCCGGCCGAGACCGGCCGCGCCGAGGTCGCCTCCGCCCTGGTGAAGGCCGACCGCGAGCGATTCAAGGCGACGCTGGCAAGCGCCCGGCGCGAGCTCGCGGTGCTGATGGGCGATCCCTCTGCGAAATTCGGCGAGGTCTCCGGCCGGCTCGACACCACGGGGCGCCCGCCGACGTTCCAGTCGGTGGTCGCCGCCATCGATGCCAATCCGCAATTGGTGCGCTGGACGGCGGTCTTTGCCCAGCGCAATGCCGAACTATTGATGGCGCGGCTCAAGCCCTATCCGGACGTGCGGATCGCGGCCGGCTGGCGCCATTTCAACGAAACCAATGACGATGCGGCGCGCCTCACCGTCTCGGTGCCGATACCCGTGTTCGACCAGAACCAGGGCAACATCCTCTCAGCGCAGGAAAGCCTCGCCAAGACCGGGGCCGAGCGCGAGGCCAACCGCAACACGCTGATCGTGATTGCGGGCCGCGCCTATGACTCGCTCCAGGGCTCGCTGCGCGAGCTCGCGGTGCTGCGCGAGATCGCCATCCCCAAGGCCACTGAGGCTGCGGAAGCGATCTCGCAAGGCTACGGCCAGGGCCGATTCACCCTGCTCGAAGTGCTCGACGCGCAAGCGAGCGTGACCCAGGCGCGGCTGCGCGAGCAGGAAGCGCTCCAGAACTTCCACGCCGGCGTCGCGACCATCGAAGGTCTCGTCGGCAATCCCTTTGCGCTGGCCCGGGAGAGCGCGCGATGAAGACATCCTCCACCATCCTCGTCGCAATCGTCACCGCCGCGCTAGGTGCCTATGGCTACGCCATGCTCGCAGCGCCCAAGGTCGCACCGACCGAACATGCCGCGGACAAGAAGCCGGAGAAACCGAACGACCACGTCGAGCAGGACGAGCATGGCGCCGACCGCATCCGCATCTCCGACGTCAAGCTGGCCGCCGCCGGCGTCACGCTGGCGGAAGCCGCGGGCGCCACGCTGACCGACACGCTGGCCTTCAACGGCATCCTGCGCGCCAATCAGGAAGCCGTGGTGCAGGTGACACCGCGCTTTCCGGGCGTCGCCAAGTCGATCCAGAAGCGCATCGGCGACAAGGTCGCCAGGGACGACCTGCTCGCCGCGATCGAGAGCAATCAGAGCCTCACGGTCTATGAGCTGAAGGCGCCGATCGCCGGCACCATCATCGAGCGGCAGATCTCGCTCGGCGAATACGCCTCCGAGCAGAAACCGGCCTTCGTCGTCGCCGACCTCTCCAGCATCTGGGTCGACCTGTCGATCTACCGGCAGGACCTCCGGCGCGTCCGCCTCAACGACGAGGTGCTGATCGACCCCGACGATGGCCGCGGCGAGATCAAGGGCGCGATCTCCTACATGGCGCCGATCGGCTCGAGCGAGACCCAGACCGCGCTGGCGCGCGTGGTGCTGCCAAATCCCGACGGCCGGCTCCGCCCCGGCCTGTTCGTCACGGCGCGGCTGATCCTCGCCGCACGCAATGTCGCAGTTGCCGTGCGGCGAAGTGCGATCCAGACGCTGGAGAACAAAACCATCGTGTTCGTCCGCGAGGACGGCGACAAGATCGAGGCACGTCCGGTCGAGCTCGGCGATTCCGATCCGAAATTCGTGGAGATCCGCGCAGGCCTTTTGGCCGGCGAGCGCTACGTCGCCGAGAACAGTTTTGTGGTCAAGGCGGAGATGGGCAAGGGAGACGCCGACCATGATTGACGCCCTCCTCGCCTTCTCCATTCGTCAACGATGGCTCGTCGTTCTATTCGCGCTCGTCGCCGGCGGCTTCGGCGCCTGGAATTTCACCCGCCTGCCGATCGACGCGGTGCCCGACGTCACCAACGTCCAGGTCCAGATCAACACGCGCGCGCCGGGCCTGTCGCCGCTCGAAGCGGAGCAGCGCATCACCTTCCCGATCGAGACCGCGATGGGCGGCCTGCCCAGGCTCGACTACACCCGCTCGATCTCGCGCTACGGCCTGAGCCAGGTCACCGTCGTGTTCCAGGACGGCACCGACATCTATTTCGCGCGCCAGCTCGTCAACGAGCGCATCCAGCAGGCAAAGGACCTGCTGCCTGCAGGCACCGAGGTCGCGATGGGGCCGATCTCGACCGGGCTCGGCGAGATCTATGTCTACTCGGTCGAGGCCAAGGCCGGCGCGAAGTCACCGACCGGCGCCGAGTTCACGCCGACGGAACTGCGCACCATCCAGGACTGGATCATCAAGCCGCAACTGCGCACCATCCCCGGCGTGATCGAGGTCAACTCGATCGGCGGCTATGAGCGGCAATTCCACGTGCTGCCGATCCCCGGCCGGCTGATGGCCTACAAGCTCGGCTTCCGCGACATCATGACGGCGCTGGCCGCCAACAATTCCAATGTCGGCGCCGGCTATATCGAGCGCAACGGCGAGCAATATCTCGTCCGCGCACCCGGCCAGGTCGCCAATATCGAGGACATCAGGGACATCGTGATCGGCTCGCGCGGCGGCGTGCCGGTGCGCATCCGCGACGTCGCCGACGTCCAGGAAGGCCAGGACCTGCGCTCGGGCGCCGCGACCACCAACGGCAGCGAAACCGTCCTCGGCACCGCCATGCTGCTGATCGGCGAGAACAGCCGCACCGTGGCCCAGCGCGTCAAGGCGAGGCTCACGGAGATCGCGAAATCGCTTCCCGACGGCGTGATCGCGCGCGCCGTCTACGACCGCACGCATCTGGTGGAAGCGACCATCCAGACCGTCGAGAAGAACCTCGTCGAAGGCGCGGCGCTAGTGATCGCAGTGCTGTTCCTGATCCTCGGCAACATCCGCGCCGCACTGATCACGGCCTGCGTCATCCCGCTGTCGATGCTGTTCACGATATCAGGCATGGTCGAGAGCAAGGTCAGCGCCAATCTGATGAGCCTCGGCGCAATCGACTTCGGCATCATCGTCGACGGCGCGGTCATCATCGTCGAAAACTGCCTGCGGCTGCTCGCTGCCGAGCAGCACCGGCGCGGCCGGCTGCTGTCGCTTGAGGAACGGATGGAGACGATCCGCGCCGGCAGCAGCGAGGTCATCAAGCCGAGCCTGTTCGGCACGCTCATCATCGCCGTGGTCTACCTGCCGGTCCTGACCCTGACGGGGACCGAAGGCAAGATGTTCACGCCGATGGCCCTGACCGTGCTGATGGCGCTCGCGGGCGCGGCGCTGTTGTCGATCACCTTCGTCCCGGCCGCGGTGGCGATCTTCGTCACCGGCAGGGTCTCGGAGACGGAAAACCTCTTCATGCGGACCGCCAAGCGGTTCTATGTGCCGCTGCTCGACCGCGCCATCCGCTACCGCGGCAGCGTCGCGTTTGGCGCCGTCCTGATCGTCGCCGGCAGCGTCTTCGCCGCGACACGCATGGGCGGCGAATTCATCCCGAGCCTCGACGAGGGCGACATCACCATCGAGACCATCCGGATTCCCGGCACCAGCCTGACCCAGAGCGTCGACATGCAGATTCGGCTGGAGAAGGCGGTCAAGCAAGTGCCGGAGGTCGCGACCATCTTCTCCAAGGTCGGTACCGCCGAGATCGCCAACGACCCGATGCCGCCGAACGCCGCCGACACCTATGTCACGCTCAAGCCGCGCGAGGAATGGCCCGATCCCGCCAAGCCGAAGAACGAGGTGATCGAGGAGATCGAACGCGCCGCCAACACCCTGCCCGGCACCGCCTATGGCATGACCCAGCCGATCCAGATGCGCTTCAACGAGCTCATCGCCGGCATCCGCAGCGACGTCGGCGTCAAGATTTTCGGCGACGATCTCGACGTGCTCGCCGGCATCGCCCAGCAGGTCAACGGCGTGGTCCGCGGCATCGAGGGCGCCGCCGACGTCAAGACCGAGCAGGTCGCGGGCCTGCCGATCCTCACCGTCAAGCTCGATCGCCAGGCGCTGTCGCGCTATGGCCTCAGCCTCAGCGAGGTGCAGAACCTCGTCGAGATCGCGATCGGCGGCAAGCCGGTCGGCAAGCTGTTCGAAGGCGATCGCCGCTTCGACATCGTGGTCCGGCTGCCGGAAAGCCTGCGTGCCGACCCTGACACGATCAAGTCGCTGCCGATCCCGCTGCCGCCGGGCGAAGACGTGGCGGCCGTCACGAAGACCGCCTGGCCGGGGACATCGGGAACGACGCCGCGCTACGTGCCCCTCTCTTCCGTTGCGGCAATCGAGATCGCGCCGGGTCCCAACCAGATCAGCCGCGAGAACGGCAAGCGCCGCGTCGTGGTGATGGCCAACGTTCGCGGGCGCGATTTGCGCTCCTTCGTCGCCGAGACGCAAGCCGCCGTCGCGGAGAAGGTCAAGCTGCCGCCGGGCTACTGGATCCGCTGGGGAGGCCAGTTCGAGCAGCTGGTCTCGGCCACCAAGCGGCTGACCATCGTGGTGCCGGTGGCGCTGCTGCTGGTGTTCCTGCTGCTGTTCATGGGCATGGGATCGGCGGCTGATGCGGCGCTGGTGTTCTCCGGCGTGCCGCTGGCTTTGACGGGCGGCCTCGCGGCGCTCTTGCTCCGCGGCATCCCGCTGTCCATCAGCGCCGGCGTCGGCTTCATCGCGCTGTCGGGCGTCGCCGTACTCAACGGCCTCGTCATCATCGCCTTCATCGAGCGGCTGCGCAGCGAGGGACGATCCGTTGCGGAGGCGGTGCGCGAGGGCGCGCTGACCCGGCTGCGCCCGGTGCTGATGACCGCGCTGGTCGCCTCGCTCGGCTTCGTGCCGATGGCGCTCGCCACCGGCGCCGGCGCCGAGGTGCAGCGGCCGCTCGCAACCGTGGTGATCGGCGGCATCATCTCCTCGACCGTGCTAACGCTCCTTGTGCTACCGGCGCTCTACATGCTGTTCCGGCGTGACGTGGCAAGCGAAACGCCTAGAATGGCGACTGATTTGGCGGCGTCCAGGGAGGTCTAGGTTTGGGCAGCCACGACCACGGCCATCACCATCATGACCATGTAGGTCACGGGCATGATGATCACGACCACGGTCATGATCATGGCCATGGTCGTGGTCTCGGCCACGCGCATGTCCATGCGCCTGCCAGTTTCGGAAAGGCCTTCGCGATCGGCATTTCGCTCAACACTGCGCTGGTCGTGGCCGAGGCGGTCTATGGCTATATCGGCAACTCCACCGCCCTGCTCGCGGACGCCGGCCACAATCTCTCCGACGTGCTCGGCCTGGTCGTGGCGTGGGGCGCCGCAATCGCGGCGCGGCGCGCGCCGAGCGGACGCTTCACCTACGGCCTGCGTGCCTCGACCATCCTGGCGGCACTGGCCAATGCCGTGTTCCTGCTGGTCGCGACCGGCGCGATCGGCTGGGAGGCGATTTTACGCCTGCGCGAGCCGGAGCCGGTCGCGGGGGTGACCGTGATGGTGGTCGCCGGCATCGGCATCCTCGTCAACGGTTTCACCGCCATGCTGTTCGCGAGCGGTCGCAAGGACGACATCAACATCGAGGGCGCCTATCTGCACATGGCCGCCGACGCCGCCGTCTCGCTCGGCGTCGTCGTCTCGGCGGCGCTGATCATCTGGACCGGCTGGCTCTGGCTCGACCCCGTCACCAGCCTCGTCATCTGCGCCACCATTCTCTGGAGCACGACCAGCCTGCTCCGCGGCTCCGTCGACATGTCAATGGCGGCCGCCCCCAAGGGCACCGACCTCGCCGCGATCAGGGCGCTCCTGCTGGCGCGCCCGGGTGTGTCCGCGATCCACGATCTGCACGTCTGGCCGATCTCGACCACCGAGACGGCGCTGACCTGCCATCTCGTCATGCCCGCAGGTAGCGGCGATGCGTTCCTGATGGAGACCGCGCAGATGCTGAAGACATCCTTCCGCATCGGCCACACCACGCTTCAGGTGGAGACGCATCCGGATAATGGCTGTGCGCTGGCGCCGGATGACGTGGTGTGAAACGGCATTTGCTCAGCTTCAACTGCGCACAACGGCGTCGAGCAGCGAGCGCTACGACGCCTTCGCCGTCACGATCCAGATCGCGCCCTGAAGTGCCACCGACTGTCCCTTCAAAAACGGCGCGAGCATTTCGCGGATCGAGGCCTTAGCGGCCTCATACGTCTCCGGCGGATGCCCTTGCAGCGCACGGCTGGCCGGGCCGATCTGGAGCGCGCCGTCGACGGCGGCCTCGAGCCCACCGTCGATGGCGATATCCATCGCGAGATTGTGCGGCTCCATCGCCACATCGACGAAGCCCGCCCCTTTCAGGATGCGCATCACGCGCTCTTCGGATGCGAAGGCGAACGGGCCCGGCTCCTCCGGCCCGACCGGCGGCATTTTGGGCACGTGCTTGTAGACCGCCATCAGCGGCGCCATCATCCACGGGTTCTCCTTCGGCTCACGCCAACAGGCGAAGGCGAGCCGCCCGGACGGCTTCAGCGCGCGACGAAGGTTGGTGAAGGACGCAATGGGATCGGCGAAGAACATCACGCCGAAGCGCGAGGCCAGGAGGTCAAAGCTCGCCGGCTCGAACGGATGCACCGTCGCATCCGCCAGCACGAAATCGAGCGGCAGGCCCTTTGGCGCCAGCGCACGCGCCTGCGACAACATGGGGTCGGAGACATCGAGGCCGAGCGCGAAGCCGTTTGGCGCCACCGCCTTCGCAAATGCCACCGTCGTTGCGCCGGAGCCGCAGCCGACGTCGATCACGCGCTCGCCCGGCTTCGGCCCGGCGCGATCGATCAGGACATCCGCGATCGGCCCGAGCAACCTCTCCTGCACCGCATGTCGATCGGCCCAGCGTTGCCCGCTGGGGCCGTTCCAATAGGCGATCTGGTCGACATTCTGCTCGTGTCCGCTGGGTTGCTGCATCGGGACCTCATCGCGCACTCACGCGCCGTTCAGCCCATATCACGAACCGAAGTTGCGGCCCATTCAAATTGAAGGTCGGACGGGCACCGCTTGGATGCTTGTGCCTGGAGCCTACGAATTCGGCCAGGGCAGTTGGGCCTTGAGCTTCTCGCCAAGCAACTCCTCGCCGCAGGCGCTCAGATGATCGGGATCGCTGAACGTCAGACAATCGCCGGTCAGCAGGAAATACTGATCGACCTTGAGCACGTCGTAGAATGACAGATACTTGAAGGTCTGTGGCCCTTCGGCGACTTCCTTGGCAATCTCGGCGTCCAGCGCCTTGAAATGATGGAGCGAGACGGGATTCATCCTGAACGCGTCCCTTGCGATTGACGGCGGATCGCGGAAGTTGACCCGTGCTTCGACAAAGGGACCGAGCCACACGATCTTCGCCAGCGGCGCGATCGTCCGCAGATAGTTGATCGTGAAGGCGACCTTCTCGTAATTGATGAGATATCCCGTCTTCCACTCGAACAGGTGGTGGTTTTCCGAATTGCCTTCCAGGTCGGTCAGAAGGTGAGCTCCCGACACGTTGAAGACGATCCCGCGCACGGAAGCTCCGTTGCGCTCGAGGAAGCCCTTGAGCCTGGAATACGGACAGGCATCGCTGTCGTTCCACGCACGGCAGCCTTCGTCGACCAGACCGACGACGAACTCGCCGGGGCTCGCCTTGGCCACCGCATTGTAGACGTTCTCGCCGTGGGAATCGCCGACGACCATGGTGGCCGGGCCAAACTTCTCGGCACAGGATCGAAACCGCGCCTCGAACGCCTCGTCCGGACGGGGAGACCAGAACTGGCAGCCACGGTCGATCAGCCGGGCCTTGATATCGCGCAAGCCATATTGCTTTATGAGCGCATAGGCCCGCTGGGTCGCCATGTCGTTGCGGGCGAGATAGCTGTTCTCGAGCCCGCCGGTGAAGATGCCGACCAGGCCGAGGCCGGCCAGTCCCGCGGAGGCAGCACCGCAATAGGCGAACACCTCGTTCCGGGTGAGCCGCTTGCGGTCGCGCGCCGGGCGCTCGACCAGCACGTAGGTCAGGTAGGCCAGGAGCAGCGCAATCGCCGAAAGGCCGATGAAGACCGGGATATTGGCCTCATAGATCGCGCCGAGCCGCGCAAACGCAAACACGGGCTGATGCCAGAGATAGGCGCTGTAGCTGATCAGGCCGATGCCAACGAGGCCGCGCGTCGCAACGATGCGGCCCGATAGCGTATCGGGTCGCAGGAACACGATCGCCAGCGCCGTGCCGAGTGTCGGCGGCAACGTGTAAACGCCGGGATAGGGAATGTTGTGATAGGTGAAGATCGGAATCGCGATCAATGCAAGACCGAGCAACGCAAGCGGCTCGGCGAGCCGGCGCGGCAGGCGCCGCGCTTCGGTCTCGATGCGGCACAGCGGCAGCAGCGCACCGATCAAAAGCTCCCAATACCTTGCCGGCAGGAGGTAGAAGGTCGCTGCCGTCGCGTGACGCGATCCCCAAACAGCGAGAGCGAAGCTCAGTACAGCGGTCGCGACAAACAACGCGATGGCGTGACGTCGACCGAGCTTGAGCAACAAGAACAGCGCGATAGGAAAGACCAGATAGAACTGCTCTTCGACCGCAAGGCTCCAAGTATGGACGAGTGGCTTGAGCTCGGTCGGCCCGTCGAAATATCCGCTTTGCGACCAGAAGAAGAAGTTCGAAACGAAACCGCAGACCGAGAGCAGGCTCCTGGCGAACTCCTCGAGATCGCGCGGGCTCAGCGAATAGATGGCGAACGGAATGCTCGCAAGGCAGACCAGGAACAAGGGCGGCAGAATGCGCCGGGCGCGCCGCTCGTAGAAGCCGACGAAGCTGAAGCCGCCATTTTCATATTCGTCGAGGATGATCGACGTGATCAGATAGCCGCTGGATCACGAAGAAGACGTCGACTCCGACAAAGCCGCCCGAGAATCCGGGAACCCCGGCATGATAGAGAATGACAGGCAGGACCGCGATCGCTCGCAGGCCGTCGATCTCCGGTCGGTAGGGCAGCTTGGTCGGCATATGGCCGGCGTCGGATCCAGGTGGTGCTTGGCAGGGCAGCCGCTCTACGCGTCCCAGTTCGGGCCGATATGCCCGACGCGAAGACCGGCCGCAAGCACAAGATGCAGCCGGAACCGATGGCCGTCGGCTCGGTGCTGCCCGCTCGGCCCGTTCCAATTGACGAGGCAGTACCGAAAAACGCGTTGGTGGGCGGTCACGGATTCGAACCGCGGACCCTCTCGGTGTAAACGAGATGCTCTAACCAGCTGAGCTAACCGCCCCTCGCCGCCTCTTTATCCCTACCCGCCCTCGATGAGCAAGTACGGAACATCAATCCTGCGGCCTCCCCGGCAGCCCCGGCACGGCGTCGATCCACACTGCCGCCGACTGGCACCAGATCTGTCGGCTGGGCCTCAAAGCGTCGCGCTGGCGGATGCTGCCCCAGCGGATGCCCCAGTCGTCGGCCTGGTCGCCCTCGCCGCTGGTGAACAGCGGGGAACCACAGTCGGCGCAAAAATGCTGGAAGCGCATCCGGCCGTTGTCGCCGCGCTTGCCGTAGATTTTTGGCGTGCCGCCGGTGAGCTTGACGTCGCCGGCGGAACAGATCGCGGTGACCCGGAACGGTGATCCCGTCAGCGTCTGGCAGTCCTGGCAATGGCAGACCGAGACCGCCTCGGGGTCGATCTCGGCTTCAAAGGTGATCTGCCCGCAATGGCATTGCCCGTCGATCTGCATCGCCCTCGTTCCCTTGCATCAAAGCAAAAACGGCGCCCGAAGGCGCCGTTTTATCATCTTTCGCTGGAGCTCAGTGAGCGGTCAGGCCGCCAGCGGCTTCGTCGCCGTCCGGCTTCACCGTCACCTTGGTGTCCTCTTCCCAGACGATCGGCACCGGCTTCTTCACCAGCGCCCTGGCGACGACGTCATCCAGCCGCGAGACCGGGATGATCTCCATGCCGCCCTTGATCGCATCGGAAATCTCCGTGAGATCCTTGGCGTTGTCCTCGGGGATCAGCACCGTCTTGATGCCGCCGCGGGCAGCAGCCAGCAGCTTCTCCTTCAGACCGCCGATCGGCAGCACGCGGCCGCGCAGCGTGATCTCGCCGGTCATCGCGACATCGTGGCGGACCGGGATGCCGGTCATGACCGAGATGATCGCGGTGGCCATCGCCACGCCCGCCGACGGACCGTCCTTCGGCGTCGCGCCTTCCGGCACGTGCACGTGGATGTCGCGCCGGTCGAACAGCGGCGGCTCGATCCCGTAGACGATCGCGCGCGAGCGGACGTAGGACGCCGCCGCCGAGATCGATTCCTTCATCACGTCGCGCAGGTTGCCCGTGACCGTCATCTTGCCCTTGCCCGGCATCATGACGCCTTCGATGGTCAGCAGCTCGCCGCCGACATCGGTCCAGGCAAGGCCGGTGACGATGCCGACCTGCGGCTCGCTCTCGATCTCGCCGAAGCGGTACTTCGGCACACCCAGAAGCTCTTCGAGCGACTTCTCGGTGACCTTGACCGACTTCTTCTTGGAGATCATCAGCTCCTTCACCGCCTTGCGGGCGAGTGTGGAGAGCTCACGCTCCAGGTTACGCACGCCCGCTTCGCGGGTGTAGCGGCGGATCAGCAGCAGCAGCGCGTCGTCGTCGATCGAGAACTCCTTGGAGTCCAGGCCGTGCTTGGACACCGCGTTCGGGATCAGGTGCTTGCGCGCGATCTCGACCTTCTCGTTCTCGGTGTAGCCCGCGATCCGGATGATCTCCATGCGGTCCATCAGCGGTCCCGGAATATTGAGCGTATTCGCGGTCGTGATGAACATCACGTTGGACAGATCGTAGTCGACCTCGAGATAGTGGTCGTTGAAGGTCCCGTTCTGCTCGGGGTCGAGGACCTCGAGCAAAGCCGAGGACGGATCACCGCGGAAGTCGGCGCCCATCTTGTCGATCTCGTCCAGCAGGAACAGCGGATTGGACGACTTGGCCTTGCGCATCGACTGGATGATCTTGCCGGGCATCGAGCCGATATAGGTGCGGCGGTGACCGCGGATCTCGGCCTCGTCGCGCACGCCGCCGAGCGAGACGCGCACGAACTCGCGTCCGGTCGCCTTCGCGATCGACTTGCCGAGCGAGGTCTTGCCGACGCCGGGAGGTCCGACGAGGCACAGGATCGGTCCCGTCAGCTTGTTGGCGCGCGACTGCACCGCGAGATACTCGACGATACGTTCCTTGACCTTCTCCAGACCGTAGTGATCGGAGTCCAGGATGGCCTGCGCCGATTCCAGGTCCTTCTTGACCTTGGACTTCTTGTTCCACGGGATCGACAGCAGCCAATCCAGGTAGTTGCGCACGACGGTCGCTTCCGCGGACATCGGCGACATCTGGCGCAGCTTCTTCAATTCGTGCTGCGCCTTCTCGCGCGCTTCCTTGGAGAGCTTGGTCTTGGAGATCTTCTCTTCGAGATCGGCGAGCTCGTCGCGACCGTCGTCGTCGCCGAGTTCCTTCTGGATCGCCTTCATCTGCTCGTTGAGATAATACTCGCGCTGGGTCTTCTCCATCTGGCGCTTGACGCGAGAGCGGATGCGCTTCTCGACCTGGAGCACCGAGATCTCGCTCTCCATCAGGCCCAGCACCTTTTCGAGGCGCGTGGTGACCGACAGCGTCTCCAGGATGCCCTGGCGATCCGCGATCTTGACGGCGAGATGGGAGGCGACCGTGTCGGCGAGCTTGGCGAAATCGGTGATCGCCTGCACGACGCCGACGACCTCGGCCGAGATCTTCTTGTTGAGCTTCACATAGCTCTCGAAGTCGGACACGACCGAGCGTGCCAGCGCTTCCGCCTCGACCGACTTCGCATCGGTATCGGCGAGCGCAATCGCGGTCGCTTCATAGTAGTCGGCGCGATCGGTGTATTTCTGCACGCGCGCACGCTCGAGCCCTTCGACCAGCACCTTCACGGTGCCGTCGGGAAGCTTCAAGAGCTGGAGCACGCTGGCAAGCGTACCGGTCTCGTAAATCGCATCGGGCGCCGGATCATCGTCGGACGCGTTCTTCTGCGTCGCGAGCATGATCAGCGCGTCGTTCTTCATCACCTCTTCGAGCGCGCGGATCGACTTCTCGCGGCCGACGAAGAGCGGCACGATCATGTGCGGGAAGACGACGATGTCGCGCAAGGGAAGCACGGGATAAGCGTGCGTTTCGCCATGGACGATGGTTGGCCTGGGTTTTGGATTAGTCATGGCCTTTTCCTTTTGCTTTGCCCCCTTACACGCAGCCCGCCATGCTCATGCGCAACCGCCACAAGGTGCCGAGGTGATCCACAAAACCAGTCTACCATTCCAAGGGTGGACCGGGCTTGCCGGATCGGAACTGAGGCGAATCTTGAAGAGAATTCACGCTCGCCGCCGACATTAGGTGGCTATCGACCGGGGGGGTGTCAAGTCATTGAAAAACGCGCGCCATCAGGCGCTTACGCACACGGGTAAGCGACGCAAACTCGGCTGCGGAGATACCTTCCGCAGCCGTCACTTCTCAGGACGATTGGAGCGTTCCAGCGCCGCAAATCAGGCGCTGGCGTTCTCGACGGCGCGATCGGATCGATCGGCGTAGATGTAGAGCGGACGGGCCGTGCCTTCCACGACTTCGCGGGAAATCACGACTTCTTCCACACCTTCCAGACCCGGCAGGTCGAACATGGTCTCGAGCAGGATCGCCTCGAGGATCGAACGCAGGCCACGGGCGCCGGTCTTGCGCTCGATCGCCTTGCGGGCGACCGCGCCAAGCGCCTCGTCGGCGAAGGTCAGCTCGATGTTCTCCATCTCGAACAGGCGCTGGTACTGCTTCACAAGCGCGTTCTTCGGCTCGGTCAGGATCTTCTTCAGCGAGGTCTCGTCCAGATCCTCGAGCGTCGCCACGACAGGCAGACGGCCGACGAACTCGGGGATGAGACCATACTTCAGGAGATCCTCAGGCTCGACGTGACGGAAGATCTCGCCGGTACGGCGATCCTCCGGCGCGAGCACCTGGGCGCCGAAGCCGATCGAGGTCGACCGTCCGCGTGCCGAGATGATCTTCTCGAGGCCGGCGAAGGCGCCGCCGCAGATGAACAGGATGTTGGTGGTATCCACCTGCAGGAACTCCTGCTGCGGATGCTTGCGGCCGCCCTGCGGCGGGACCGAAGCCACCGTGCCTTCCATGATCTTCAAGAGCGCCTGCTGCACGCCCTCACCCGACACGTCGCGCGTGATCGAGGGATTGTCGGACTTGCGGCTGATCTTGTCGATTTCGTCGATGTAGACGATGCCGCGCTGGGCGCGCTCGACATTGTAGTCGGCGGCCTGGAGCAGCTTCAGGATGATGTTCTCGACGTCCTCACCGACATAGCCGGCTTCGGTCAGCGTCGTTGCGTCCGCCATCGTGAAGGGCACGTCCAGAATGCGGGCGAGCGTCTGCGCGAGCAGCGTCTTGCCCGAACCGGTCGGACCGATCAGCAGGATGTTCGACTTCGCGAGCTCGACGTCGTTGTGCTTGGTCTGGTGGTTGAGGCGCTTGTAGTGGTTGTGCACCGCGACCGACAGGACCTTCTTCGCGTGGCTCTGGCCGATCACGTAATCGTCCAGCACCTTGCAGATTTCCTTCGGCGTCGGAATGCCGTCGCGCGACTTGACCAGCGAGGACTTGTTCTCCTCGCGGATGATGTCCATGCAAAGCTCGACGCACTCGTCGCAGATGAAGACCGTGGGACCCGCGATCAGTTTGCGGACTTCGTGCTGGCTCTTGCCGCAGAACGAGCAATATAGCGTGTTCTTGGAGTCGCTCGTGCCGACCTTACTCATTCATGTCTCCGTCCGCGGTTCGATCCCGTTCCGCTCGATCGCTCCATCCCGACACACCGGTCGGTATGAAGTTCAAATAGAGCAAATTCCGTACCAAAAAAGACCCTACGCGCTACATCCCGTGCGAATCACGGTCACTCGATTCTCCCGCGATCATAGCGGATCATTCGTAGCCAACCATGCTGTCACCCGACTATCAAGAATTCGCTAATCGGGGGTCGCCGGCTACCCGTGACAATACCGTGATTTCAGGTCTTGGCACGGGCGAAGTGATCGAAATCACCCCGGCGTTGCTGGATTGCCACGAAAAACAAGCACGAAAGCGGAACTTTCTGCTTGTCGCAGGGCGCAAAACAGCGTTTTGCAGTGCGCACACGAGTCCTAAACGTGAACGCTCCCCTGAAGGTACCCGGGCGCCCCCGAGGGACGCCGCTACCGACCGGTAGTGCTACTGGGTCTTCGCCGCCGCCGGCTCTTCGGCGCGCTTGTCGATGACCCTGTCGACCAGGCCGAACTCCTTGGCGTCGTTGGCGGTCAGGAACTTGTCGCGTTCCAGCGCGTCCTCGATCGTCTTGTAGGTCTGGCCGGTATGCTTCACGTAGATCTCGTTGAGCCGCTTCTTCAGGTTCAGGATTTCCTGCGCGTGCAGCATGATGTCGGTGGCTTGGCCCTGGAAGCCGCCGGAGGGCTGGTGCACCATGATGCGCGCGTTCGGCAGCGAGAAGCGCATGTCCTTCTCGCCGGCGGCGAGCAGCAGCGAGCCCATCGAGGCCGCCTGCCCCGTGCACAGCGTCGAGACCGGCGGGCGGATGAACTGCATGGTGTCGTAGATCGCAAGGCCCGACGTCACCACGCCGCCCGGCGAGTTGATGTACATCGAGATTTCCTTCTTCGGATTTTCCGCTTCGAGGAACAACAGCTGCGCGACGACCAGCGTCGACATGCCGTCCTCGACCGGACCGGTCAGGAAAATGATGCGCTCTTTCAGCAGGCGCGAGAAAATGTCGTAGGCGCGCTCGCCACGGTTGGTCTGCTCGACCACCATGGGCACGAGGTTCATGTAGGTTTCAACCGGATCGCGCATGAGTCACCTAGGGTTTTCGGAGGCGGACATCGCCACTCTTGGCTGCCAGTTTGGCTGGATTTGCCGGAAGGCCGATGGACGCCCGTGATGCAGGAAGTTGGTAGCGGTAGAAGTTTGGGTACAGGGTGTACCGACAGATATAGCCCAATTCGCGCCAGACAAGTGCGGAGCGAATTAAGACTTAATCCGCCGGGCACTTGAAGCTGATTCTCGCAAGAAGGCCCAGCCAGCCACATGGCTAGCCGGGCCCTTCCGCAGATCATCCTTAATAGAAGACTGTCTCAAAGCCTTCAGGCCGCGGTCTTTTCCGCCTCATCGTCCTTGTAGAGGTCCTCGCGCGAAACCTTCTTCTCAGTCACGTTGGCGAGCTCGAGGATGAAGTCGACGACCTTGTCCTCATAGATCGGCGCACGAAGCTGGGCCAGCGCCTGGGCGTTGCTGCGGTAATAGTCCCAGACTTCCTTCTCGCGGCCGGGCATCTGGCGGGCCCGCTCGATCACGGCGCGGCCGACCTCGTCGTCGGTCACGGTGATCTTGTTCTTCTCGCCGATCTCGGAGAGCACGAGGCCGAGGCGCACGCGGCGGTCGGCGATCTTGCGGTACTCTTCCTTGGCGGCATCTTCGGTGGTGTCCTCGTCGGCAAAGGTCTTGCCGGCCGAGTCCATCTCGGCCTTGACCGAGTTCCACATCAGATTGAACTCCTCGTCGACGAGCGAGGGCGGCGCCTCGAAGCGATGCGCCTCGTCGAGACGGTCGAGCAGCGCGCGCTTGACGCGCTGGCGCGTCGCACCGGCGAACTCGGCAACCAGACGCTCGCGCGCGGCTTCCTTCAGCTTGTCCAGCGATTCGAGGCCGAGCATCTTGGCGAACTCGTCATCGATCGCAATGTCCTGCGGCGCTTCGATCGAGGTCGCGGTGGTCTCGAACTCGGCCGGCTGGCCGGCGAGCTTGTCGTTCATGTAGTTCTTGGGGAACGACACTTTCAGCGTGCGCGTCTCGCCCGCGGCGATGCCGGTGAGCTGCTCCTCGAAGCCGGGGATGAAGGTGTTGGAGCCGATGACGACCTGGATGCCCTCGCCGGTGCCGCCCTCGAAGACTTCGCCGTCGATGGTGCCCTTGAAGTTGATGGTGACGCGGTCGCCCGACCCGGCCTTGGCGCCGTCGGCCTTCGCGGCATAGCCGCGGTTGGTGTCGGCGATGCGCTTGATCGCCTCGTCGACGTCGGCGTCGGTAACGTCAGCCACGGGCTTCTCGACCTGGAAGGTCTTGAAGTCGGCGAGCGCGATCGACGGCACCACCTCGATCGCAACCGTGTAGGTCAGATCGGTCTTGCCGCTCAGCAGCTCCTCGACCTCGGCCTGCTCGCTCGGCATCGTGATCTTCGGCTCGGTCGCGAGGCGGAAGCCGCGCTCGGAGAACAGCTGCGTGTTGGTGTCGCGGATGGTCTGGTCGATGGTCTCGGCCATCACCGAGCGGCCATAGACCTTCTTCAGATGAGCGACCGGCACCTTGCCGGGACGGAAGCCGTTGATGCGGACCTTGTCCTTGAGGTCGACGAGCTTGGCGCCGGCCTTGGCGTCGAGATCAGACGCGGGAACGCTGATCTTGAACTCGTGCTTCAAACCTTCCGAGAGGGTTTCTGTGACCTGCATGGCGTCCAATCTTCTTCTCGTTCGGCCCCGGCACGCATGCGTCGGGACGCTGTCATTAATCGATCCAACGCGAGGCAAACGCCTCAACGCCGGTGGTTCATCAGAGCCCTGCTCCAGACGGAAAACATCCGCACGAAGCGAGGCCCTTCGGTAATCCGTGCAAACGCTGAAAGCGCTTGGTGCGGGCGGAGGGACTCGAACCCCCACAACTTTCGTCACTGGAACCTAAATCCAGCGCGTCTACCAGTTCCGCCACGCCCGCGTGAATTTGCATCAAGACCGGCCGCGATGCCGCGGGCGGCCGGGCTTATAGCATGCGCCTGACTGTTCGCAGCAAAAAAATGGCCTGATGGAGGCAGGCTTCAAGTAGGCACGATGGCTGGACTTATCCAGCGCGGCGTGGTCCGGATCGGGCCATGAAACCGCGGATCTTTCACCCGAGCCGACGCGAGGTTCTGGTTGGCCTCGGAGCCTCGGCTGCGGGGCTGATGGCCGGCGGCGCAGGTCCGTCCGTGACCGCCCAGATCGCCCTTCAGGCGAGGCCGGCAACGCTGGCTCTGAAGCCGGGGCAGCCGCCCACACCAATCTGGGAGCTGGCCGCCGTAAGCCATACCAGGGGCGTCCATCTCAAGCGCGGCGACCGCTGCGAGGTGGTGTTCCGCAACGACCTGCCTGTGCCGCTTGCCCCAGTCTGGTACGGCCTCAACGGCCCGGCTGCGGCGGACCCGCTGCGAGGGCGCGCGCCGACGGCGCCGGACGCGACTGAAACTTCAATTATTTCAATACCAAACGCCGGAACCCTGCTGACCGACTTTCGCCTCTTCGAGGACGGCCTGAAGCAGCCGGCGCGGCCGCTTCCGATCATCGCGGAGGAGACGAGCCGCATCGCCGTCGATCGTGACGAGGTCCTGCTGATCGAGGAATGGCGCCTGCGGCCGGATGGGACCGCGCTGCCCCCGGGCCGCGACCCCAAGGACACGACCCCGCTCTATACAATCAACGGGCAGACTTCATGCGAGCTCTCAGCCGCCGCCAATGAGCGGCTGCGGCTGCGCTTTATCAATGGCTCCCAACGCACTGTCCTCGCAATCAAATTGGAGAATCACGAGGTCCGCGTGATGGCCCTGGACGGACAGCCGGCCGAGCCGTTCCCGGCCCGCAACGGCGCCCTGGTGCTGGCCCCGGGCGGACGGGCCGACGCCTTTGTGGACGCAGCCACATCGGCCCAATTTCTGCTGCATGACGGCAAGGAGGCCCGCCCGATCGGAAACCTCTCGATCTCCGGCAGACTGGAGCGGCGCGCGCCGCTGTTGCCGCCACAACCGCTCCCTGCGAATGCCCTGCCCGACCAGCTCGATCTCAAAGGCGCCCTGCGGTTCGATGTCGCGCTCGGTGCACCCGATACCGGTTGGACGCGGCCTGCGGATTTCTCCACCTCGTCGGCGCCGGCCTTCCGCACCAGGACCGGCCGCACCGTCGTGCTGCCCCTCAAGAACCCCGCGCCCCTCACCGCGGTGTTCCACCTGCACGGCCATCCCTTCCGCCTGCTCGACAAGCTCGACGACGGCTGGAAGCCCTATTGGCTCGACACGCTCGCGATCGAGTCCGGCCAGACCCAACGCATCGCGTTCGCGGCGACCTCGCCCGGACGATGGCTGATCGAATCCGTCGTGACCGACTGGGCCGCGCCGCGGCTGGTGCGCTGGTACGCGGTGGAGTGAGCTATGCGCGCGTCCAGAGGTAGCGGGCATCCGGCTCCTTCTCCTCGTTCCGCGCCCCGTCCGTCTGCTCAACCAACGCGAATCCACGAGCCTCGTAGAAGCGTCGCGCGCGTTCGTTGCGCTGGAAGGTCCAGAGCTCCAGCCGTTCGCAGGTACGCTTGGCGACATCGAGGAACTCGGTGCCGACACCGCGGCCCTGAGCTACCGGAAGCACGTAGAGCTGCTCGACCCAGCCGTCGCGGAAGGCGATGATGCCGCTCAGCACACCGTCGTCGAAGCGTCCCCACACACGGCACGCCGGAAAGACACGCTCGCGATAGAACCAGCGGTCTTCGTCCTGCGTATGCAGCCCGACGAGCCACGGCATAGCCCGGTCAAACGCCATCCGATGGACCTGCGCGGCCGCGCCCATATCGGTGAGCGCGAGCTGCCTGAGCATTAGTACTCGATCCCCAGTGCATTATAGATCCGCCGGTGCACGGCCGGCAGGGTCTCGGTCAGGTCCTCCGCGATCAGCCCCGGCCCCGCCTCGCTTGCCGCCTCGCCATGCATCCACACGCCGATGCTGGCGGCTTCGAAGGCCGGCACGCCCTGCGCCAGGAGCCCCGCGATGATGCCGGAGAGCACGTCGCCCGCACCCGCCGTGGCGAGCCAGGGCGGCGCATTGGCGGCGATGGTGGCGCGGCCGTCCGGCGCGGCGATGGTGGTATCCGGCCCCTTCAGCAGCACCACGGCGCCGGAGCGTTCGGCGGCGGCGCGGACGCGCTCGAGCTTGGAACGGCCGGGGTGCTTGTTGCTGAGATCGGAGAACAGGCGCGGAAACTCGCCCTCGTGCGGCGTCAGCACCACCGCATTGTCGTGCGAGGCCTTGATCGATTCGAACAGGCGCTCGGGATTTGCGGCAAAGCTCGTCAGCGCATCCGCGTCGAGCACCAGATGCCGCTGCGCGCCAAGCGCGGTGTGGACGAAATCGCAGGTGCGATCGCCAACGCCCGTGCCGGGGCCGATGATGCAGGTGTTGTAGCGCTTGTCGCCGAGCAGCTCGCCGAACTCGATCGCGGTGTCGACGGGGCGAACCATCACCGCGGTCAGCGCGGCCGCATTGATCGCGAGCGCATCGCGCGGGCTCGCCAGCGTCACCAGGCCCGCGCCGGCCCGCAACGCGCCGCGCGCGGCGAGCCGCGCCGCGCCGGTCGCGGCTGCATCGCCCGAGACCGCCAGCACATGCCCTCGCGCATATTTGTGGCCGTCGATCCGCGGCACCGGAAAGGCCGCGCCCCAGAAATCCGGGTCGTTCTCGAAGGTCTGCGGCCTGATCTCGTCAAGCACCTGTGCGTCGATACCGATGTCGGCAACGCGCACGCGGCCGCAATGCATCCGCCCCGGCAGCAGCAGGTGCGCCGGCTTCTTGCGGAAGAAGGTGACGGTCTCGGTGGCGTTGACCGCAGCGCCCAGCACGGCGGCGCTGGTGCCGTTGATGCCGCTCGGCAGATCGACCGCGAGCACCAAGGCACCATTGGCGTTGACGGCCTCGATCATCGCGCGCGCCTCGCCGTCAACGGGGCGGCTGAGGCCCGCACCGAACAGCGCGTCGATGATCAGCGCGGGCTTTCCGATCGCCTGCGGATTGAACGGGAGCACCGGGTGCTTCCAGCCGCGCGCGGCGGAGGCCGCGTCGCCCTGGAGCTGGTCGCGCTCGCACATCAGGATCACCGAGACCTCGCGCCCCTGGGCGGCGAGCTCGGCGGCTGCGACAAAACCGTCGCCGCCATTGTTGCCGGGGCCGGCCACGATCAGGATAGGCCCCTCCTCCACCAGCGCGTTGGCGGCCTCGGCGACCGCCTGGCCCGCGCTCAGCATCAGCTTGAAGCCGGGCGTGCCGGCCGCGATCGAGAGCTGGTCGGCGCGCTGCATTTCGGCGTTGGTCAGAACTTCCATGCCACTTCCCTGTACAAACGCCTCTTCAACAGGCATCTTCGGTGCCGATCCGACCGCCGGAACGCCGATTTGCCCACAGATTGAACCGTTTGCCTATTTCGTAGTCTTCGGTATTTTGGGCCGGTCGGCTCCACCTATCAGAGATGCTCGTTAAAAGGCTGATAACGCTCCAATAATCAGGGCATTTGCAACTTGGCATAGACCCTGCTTTCGAGGAAGCCGCTTCGGTTCGTCGTGCTCACTGACATCTATCAGGGTGTGGCCGGCCGTTGGTGCCGGGCTGGTCAGGGATCCCGGCATAGCGAAGACAAGATCGTGCGTGAGAAAAGCGCATCCTGACGAAGACGTTGCTATTTGATCGAAATGCCGGGAGGCGCGCAGTGAAGAAAATCGAAGCCATCATCAAGCCGTTCAAGCTCGACGAGGTGAAGGAAGCGCTTCAGGAAGTCGGCCTTCAGGGCATCACCGTCACCGAGGCCAAGGGCTTTGGCCGGCAGAAGGGACACGCCGAGCTTTACCGCGGCGCAGAATACATCGTCGACTTCCTGCCCAAGGTGAAGATCGAGATCGTGATCGGCGACGATCTGGTCGAGCGCGCCATCGACGCGATCCGCCGCGCTGCGCAGACCGGTCGCATCGGTGACGGCAAGATTTTCGTCTCCAACATCGAAGAGGCGATCCGCATCCGAACCGGCGAATCCGGGCTGGACGCTATCTGAGCCGGGTGCTATCCCGCATTTTGCGACACTCTGACAAGAAATAAGGCTGCTTCGGCGGCCCGAATTCGTTTGTGCGGTCGCGCGCGAACTCGCCAAAAGCGAGAATAATCCTGCTCATCTGGAAACCGACCCGCAGAGCCAAAAGGGGTATGCATGAAGACCGCCAAAGACGTCCTGAAATCGATCAAGGACAACGACGTCAAGTACGTCGACCTGCGCTTCACCGATCCGCGCGGCAAGTGGCAGCATGTGACGTTCGACGTCAGCATGATCGATGAAGACATATTTGCCGAAGGGACGATGTTCGACGGCTCCTCGATCGCCGGCTGGAAGGCGATCAACGAGTCCGACATGTGCCTGATGCCGGATCCGGTGACCGCGACGATCGATCCGTTCTTCGCCGAGACTACCATGGTCATCACCTGCGACGTGCTCGAGCCGACCACCGGCGAGCCCTACAACCGCGACCCCCGCGGCATCGCCAAGAAGGCCGAGGCGATGGTGAAGTCGATGGGCGTCGGCGACACCGTCTTCGTCGGTCCCGAAGCCGAGTTCTTCGTGTTCGACGACGTGCGCTTTTCCTCCAGCCCCTACAACACCGGCTTCAGGCTCGACTCCTCGGAGCTGCCGACCAACACCGACACGGAATATGAAGGCGGCAATCTCGGCCACCGCGTCCGCACCAAGGGCGGCTACTTCCCGGTCCCGCCGCAGGACTCGGTGCAGGACATGCGCTCGGAAATGCTCGGCGCCATGGCCAAGATGGGCGTCAAGGTCGAGAAGCATCACCACGAGGTCGCCTCCGCCCAGCACGAGCTCGGCATGAAGTTCGACACGCTGACGCTGATGGCCGACCATCTGCAGATCTACAAATACTGCATCCACCAGGTCGCCCACATCTACGGCAAGACCGCCACCTTCATGCCGAAGCCGGTCTATGGCGACAACGGCTCGGGCATGCACGTGCACCAGTCGATCTGGAAGGACGGCAAGCCGGTGTTCGCCGGCAACAAATATGCCGACCTGTCGGAGACCTGCCTCCACTACATCGGCGGCATCATCAAGCACGCCAAGGCGATCAACGCCTTCACCAACCCCTCGACCAACTCCTACAAGCGTCTGGTCCCGGGCTATGAGGCTCCCGTGCTGCTCGCCTATTCCGCGCGCAACCGGTCGGCCTCCTGCCGCATCCCCTACACCGCTTCGCCGAAGGCCAAGCGTGTCGAGGTGCGCTTCCCGGATCCGCTCGCCAACCCCTATCTCGGCTTCGCCGCGATGCTGATGGCCGGCCTCGACGGCATCAAGAACAAGATCGATCCGGGTCCGGCGATGGACAAGGACCTCTACGACCTGCCGAAGGAAGAGCTGAAGCAGATCCCGACGGTGTGCGGCAGCTTGCGCGAGGCGCTCGAGAACCTCGACAAGGACCGCGCCTTCCTCAAGGCCGGCGGCGTGTTCGACGACGACTTCATCGACAGCTACATCGAGCTGAAGATGACCGAAGTCGAGCGCTTCGAAATGACCCCGCACCCGGTCGAGTTCGACATGTACTATTCGGGCTAAGCGGCCCGAACTGTCTGCGACAAGCACAAGGCGCTCCGCGAGGGGCGCCTTTTCGTTTTGGGGCGCCTCGTCGCCGATCCAGTCACCATGTCGCTGTAAAAGCCCGCTGGAGCTCGGCCGGCCCCGTGACGCCGCTCGCGATCAGCAATTGGGTGAGAACGCGTGCCTTCTGGGGATTGAGGTCCTCGGACACGACGAAGCCGTTCTTGTCATCGTCGACCTCGACATTGCGGGTGACGAAGCCAGACCGAACCCGCGTGGAACGGACGACGAGGATCCCTTTCTTCGCGGCGGCTTCGAGCGCATCGAGCGCCGGCTTCGACGTATTGCCGTCACCGACACCGGCCAGCACGATGCCTTTGGCGCCGTGGGAAATGGCGTCCTCGATCGGAACGGCGTCCATGTTGGCATGCGAGTAGACGATCTCGACCCGCGGCAATTGCTCGCCTGCCGGGAGCTGATAGGCCGCGCGCTTGAGACCGGCAGCCTGGGCCATGAAACGGATGCCGCCCGCGGTGTCGACATAGCCGATCGGCCCGCCGTTGGGAGAATTGAACGTCTCGATGCTCGTGGTGTTGGTCTTGGTGACCGAGCGTGCTCCCTCGATCTTGTCGTTCAGCACGGCCATGACGCCGCGACCGCGGGATCGGGGATCGGCGGCCACCTGGACCGCTTCGTACAGATTGCCGGGGCCATCCGCGCTGACCGCTGAAGCCGGACGCATCGAGCCGACGATGACCACCGGCTTGTCGCCACGCACCACATTGTCGAGAAAGAACGCCGTCTCCTCCAGCGTATCCGTGCCGTGGGTCACGATGACGCCGTCGGCCTCGTTCTTGTCGAAGGCCTCCTGAATGCGACGGGCCAGCGCAAACCAGACCTTGTCGTTCATGTCCTGGGATCCGATCGACGAAATCTGTTCGGCGTTCAGCTTTGCCAGCTTGTCCAGACCCGGCACCGACTGCATCAATTGCTCGCCCGTGATCTGGCCCGATTTGTACGCACCGGTCGCACGCGCGTCAGCCTGGCCTGCGATGGTGCCTCCCGTCGCAAGCACGAGAATGCGCGGCAGGCCTCCGGCCGAAGCGTCCTTGCCCGGCTCTGCAGCGTGCGCCGCTGCGCCGATGCCGCCGGACCAGAGCGCAAAAGACAGCAGTGGAATGGCAAGCATGGATGTTCGACGTTGGCGACAGCTGGCTGGGCTGGCGGTAGGCTTCGTCATCGAATTGTCCTCCCGTTCAAGTAGGGATCGACATTCGATACGCCCATTGAGGCCGAAGATGGGTCAGCCTGCTGCTTTCCCTATGGGCTGTCCCGCCGCGGCATAAAATGATCGAGCAAACCCGTCGGTAGCGGAAAGACGACGGTCGACGACCGTTCGCCCGCGATGTCGTGCAGGGCCGCGAAGTAACGTAGCTGCATCGCCTGCGGCTCCTGCGCGAGAATCCGGCCGGCCTCGACGAGCTTTTCGGCGGCCTGCTGCTCGCCCATCGCGTTGATCACCTTGGCGCGCCGCAACCGTTCCGCTTCGGCCTGCTTGGCGATCGCGCGCACCATGGTTTCGTTGAGATCGATGTCCTTGATCTCGATCCCGGTGACCTTGATGCCCCAGACGTCGGTCTGCTTGTCGAGGATCTCCTGGATGTCGGCGTTCAACCTGTCGCGTTCGGCAAGCATCTCGTCGAGCTCGTGCTTGCCGAGCACCGAGCGTAACGTGGTCTGCGCGAGCTGGCTGGTGGCGGCCATGTAATCGCCGACCTTGATGATGGCCCGCTCGGGATCGACGATGCGGAAATACAGAACGGCGTTGACCTTGACGGAGACGTTGTCCCGCGAAATCACGTCCTGGGGCGGGACGACCTGCACCATCACCCGTAGATCGACCTTTACCAATTGCTGCACGACCGGAATGAGGATGATGAGGCCCGGGCCCTTCACGCCGGTAAAGCGACCGAGCGTAAAGACGACGCCACGCTCGTATTCACGCAGGATTCGAATAGCCTGGGATAGGAACATGATGACAAGCAACGCGAGCGCCGCATAGGTCAGATATTCCAGCATCATGACGGATCTCCCTCGCCTGTTCGGGCTGGTGCGCGCCGTATCAGCAGCGTCAGGTCGACGACGTTTGCGACTTCGACCGTCTCTCCGGGCTTGAACGTTTCGGCGCCGCGCGCCTGCCAGCGCTCGCCATGGGCGAAGACATGACCTTCGCTCCCACGCCAGTCGAGAACCTCGGCGGGCAAGCCTCGCATGGCCTGCGCGCCGACCCGTTCAGGAGCGTTGGCGGCACGCCGCAGCGAACCAAGCACGACGAGCGCAAAGCCGGTGAACACAGCTGCAGCGATGCCGATTACCCACCACGACAGGTGGTAGCCGGGCGCCTCGACCCTGAAAAGCATCAGCGCTCCCAGCACGAAAGCGACGATCCCTCCGAGACCGATCACCACCGTCGGATTGAAGGCTTCGACAGTGAGAAGCACTATGCCGACCAGCATCAGGGCAAGCCCGGCATAGTTGATCGGCAGCAAATTGAGCGCATAGAGGCCGATCAACAGGCAGATCGCGCCGACGACTCCCGGAGCGACGGCCCCGGGAGACATGAACTCGAAGATCAGGCCGTAGATGCCGACCATCAGGAGAATGAACGCCACATTCGGATCGGTGATGACCGCCAGGAAGCGGGATATCCATCCGGGGTCGATGGCTTCAACGACCGCATCCTTCGTCGCGAGGCGTTGCGTTTTGCCGCCTGCAACCTCCACCACGCGGCCATCGAGTTGCCTCAGCAATTCGGCCTGATCGCGCGCGACGAGATCGATGGCATGGGCCTCTAGCGCGCCGTTGGCAGAGAGAGTGGCGGCCTCACGGACCGCTTTCTCCGCCCAGTCCACATTGCGGTTGCGCAGCTCCGCAAGGCTACGGATGAATGCAACCGCATCATTGGTCACCTTTGCCGTCATCGCATCCTTGGGCTGATCCTTCTCGCCCTGCTGGTCACCGTCCTTCTTGTCCTTGCCGCCCTTGTCCGGTGTACCGCTCGGCAGACCCGGCAGCGGTCCGCCAATCTGCACCGGCGTTGCTGCACCAATATTGGTGCCCGGCGCCATCGCCGCGATGTGGGTCGCATAAAGGATATAGGTCCCCGCGCTCGCCGCGTGGGCGCCGGAGGGAGCGACGTAACCGACGACAGGGACGGGCGAGGCCAGCACATCCGCAATGATCTCGCGCATGCTGGAATTGAGTCCGCCGGGAGTGTTGATTCTCAGAAGCACGACCTCGGCGCGCCGTTCGCTTGCGTGGGCCAAGGCCTCCTTCACGTAACTGGCCGACGCGGGGCCAATGGCCCCTTCGATCGAAACAATCAGTGCAAGACGGCCGTTCTCCTCTGCTGAACTGGGAAGGAGGCAGCAGATCAAAGCCACGACGCCAATCGCCGTAACGAGGGCCGCCTTCATGGTCTGCACGGCAGGGCTCCCTTGCAGAACATATGGTGTTCGTCTCTTGAAGCTCAATGCAGCCGTGTGCAGGCCCTTGTCTGATTGTGCGATGCAATGGAAATCGCCCCGCGGATCGGTTGAGCACAGGGCGGTGGCGGACCATGCCTTGGGGACCATGCCTTGGGCTGATCCGCCCGTGCACTTGGCGGCTACGGCCTCGCGATCCGCACCCCGTCCGCTCCGATCGCGCCGAACGTACTCGCGATGATCTCGCTCGTCGGCTGCATGCCGCCGAGCGACCAGTGCGAAGGTTCCTGCTCCTCGATCCTGACCCAGACGTTGCGGCGGAAGTCCGGACTGCCCTGCCCTTCGACCTCGACCAGGAGGTCGGTGACGCGTTCGAGCAGCGTTTTCTTCTGCGCGGCGTCCAGGATGCCGCGGACGGTGGATATGGTGACGTAAGGCATGTCTCTCTCCAATCATGTCGTGTGACGACACAGCGAATTTGGACCCGGTGCCCCGGGCAGGCCAGTGGCGGATCAGCCAGAGATCGGGCAATTTCCGCCACGCATCGCTGGCGCCGATCGGTTAGGGTCGCCAGTGGCTGGCAGGAGATCCCATGAAGCTCGCAGTTCTGGCGCTGGAAGGTTGCATGCATTCGGCGATCTCAGGCGTCGCCGACGTCCTGTCGCTCGCCAATCACGTCATGCAGCAGAGCGGCGAAAAATCCCGCTTCACCTGGCAGACGCTGTCGCTCGACGGCAAGGCGGTGCGCGCCGGCGGCGGCCAGACGGTCGCAGTCGACGGCGCGATCGGCAAGCGCGCCGGATTCGACGCGATCCTCGTCCCCGGCAACCTCGTCGATCACGTCACGGCCGAGCGCCTGCGGCCGCAATACGTCCGTGCCGGCGCCTGGCTGCGGCAGCAGCACGCCAACGGCCGGCTGATCGGCGCCTTTTGCAGCGGCGTCTTCCTGCTTGCGGGAGCGGGCCTGCTCGACAACCGCCGCGCCACCATCACCTGGTGGCTGCAAAGCGAGCTTCGGCAGCGCCATCCCGCGATCGACCTCGCCCCAGACGCCGTCATCACCAGCGCGGACCGCCTCGTCTGCGCCGCCGGCCCGATGTCGTGGGTCGACCTCCTGCTCAGGCTGATCGAGATGGTCGACGGCAAGCAGATCGCAAAACTGTGCGCGGACTACGTCGTCATCGACACCGCACAGCGCACCCAATCGATCTTCATGCCCGTGGGCTACCTGCTCTCGCAGGACCCGCTGCTGACCAGGGCCGACCTGCTGGTTCGTCGCACCGGCAAGAGCCCGATGACGGTCAAGCGCCTTGCCGGCGCGCTCGGCCTCAGCGAGCGCACGCTGAACCGGAAGTTTCAGGAGCTCACGCACGAGCCGCCACAAGCCTTCATCATGCGCCGCCGCGTCGAGCACGCGCGCACGCTGCTGGAGACGACGACGCAGCCGATCAAGACCATCGCGCGCACGACAGGGTATGAAGACGAGAGCAGCTTTCGCAAGGCGTTCCGCAAGCTGACGTTGATGTCGCCGCAAGCCTATCGCGCGCGGCGGATGGAGCGGGCGGCGTAGCCGCTGACCAAGAGTGTTCGACCCAGCTTAGCGCCTTGCTCGCCCGGCAAATCCACAACTGCGGTGACAGTGCACTTAACTCTGCTCCAGCCGACGCCGCGAGCAGATCGCGGCCGAGCAATACCGTAATACGCAGTAATCGAACTCGTCTCAGAAAGATGCAGCCATCCTCGCGCGAGAAACAGGTCGCGCCATGAGGTGGATCAACGAGTTGGCGCGACTTTTCTGATGTAATGATGTTTGAAGAGTTGACCCGCGCCACCGGATCGAAGCCGAAGGGAGGCGACATTGACGAGTTCCCCTGACCGATACGGTACTGTTCCCCAGTTCCTCCACTGGGCGACGGTAGTTCTGGTGATCGTTGCGTGGACGCTCGGCATATTTGGCGATGACTTGCCCAAGGGTGGCGCGCGCGAGACAGGCCTGCTTGTTCATGTTTCCGCCGGCCTGTTGATCTTGGCCGCATTGATCATGCGGCTGGTGTGGAGGGCGGCCGTTCCGCCGCCACCTCCTGAGCCAAACGAATTCCGCAGATGGCTTGGCGCCTTCGCCGACCCATCCGCCCGTCTTTTTCATTATACGCTCTACGCCTTGCTCGTTGTCGTTCCGGTCGCCGGGATCGTTACGCAGTTTGCGCGTGGCGAGGCGTTGCCGCTGCTCGGCATCTACGAAATATCATCGCCATGGATACGAGATAGAGCCTTCGCGCACTCGGTCAAGGAGATCCACGAAATTGCGGCCCACGCGCTTGTATTCGTCGCGTTCTTTCATGCTGGCGCAGCTCTGATCCATCATATCGTTTTTCGCGACAATACGTTGAACCGCATGCTACCTCGCAGCAAATGATGGCGTACCACGGGTACCGCAACATCCTCGGCGAGTGATGCAACGATCGAGGCGGCGGCGGACCAACGTGCTATTTCTGGACCTTTGTGGCGCCGCATGAACCGTGGGCGCTGGTTCGCGACCGGCTCATCCAGGAAATCAAGCGGCGCCCCCTGCCCATCATATTGATTTGCCTCAAGCCGAACCCGGACTGGATCGGCATCGTTGTGATTTCGGATCAACGTCGGAGGAACAGCTGCCCTGAACCATCCCGCGTTCGCTCAGACGGCATCTGATCACGAGGCCCATCATCCGGGATCGGACCAAGCAGCGGCACCCGCGCAAACGACGCCCCCCGCAAGCCCGTCCGGAGAGCGACAAGGCATGATGGGTGGTGGAGACATGATGGGTCGCGCGATGAAGGGGCGCAGCAGGATGGGCGTGGACGCGATGGGGCCTCCCATAATGTTCCGCATGATGTTTGCGCTTATGGACTCCGACGGCGACGGAGCCATCTCGTCGGCAGAGTTTCAGGCAGCCCACGAGCGAATTTTCAAGGCAATGGACAGCAATAAGGATGGCAAACTCACGCCGGAAGAGATGCAAGCGTTCCTACAAACCAGAAGATAGGCTGACTATCCGCCAAACGAGCTATCCCCCAGCAGGACCTCCGAGCAGCGTGGGTCCCGGATCGGCGCTTCGCTTGTCCGGGACACGAACGTGATCTACGCCGTCGCGCGCTGCCGCTCCACCAGCGCTGCGCCAAACGCCTCGAACAGCTTCCGGTTGATCGGATTGCGCTGGGGATCGTATTCGGCGTGCCATTGCACGCCGAGCGCAAAGGTCGGGGCTTCCGCGATGCGGATGGCCTCGATGGTGCCGTCCTCGGCGACACCTTCGATCAGCACGCGCTTGCCGGGATCGAGGATGCCCTGGCCGTGCAGAGAATTGACCCGGATCCTCTCACAGCCCAGCAGCCGTGCGAACGCCCCGCCCGGCGTGAGGTCGACATCGTGGCGGTCGGCGAACACCACGGTCGGATCGGGGTGGATCTCGCCGTTCTCGAGCCGGGGCATGCGATGGTTCATGCGACCCGGGATCTCGCGGATCTCGGGGTGCAGCGAGCCGCCGAAGGCGACGTTCATCTCCTGGAGGCCGCGGCAGATGCCGAACAGCGGGATGCCGCGCGCAACGCAGGCGACGGAAAGCGCCAGCGCCACCTCGTCGCGGTGGATGTCGTAGGGCTCGTGCTTCTCGCAAGGGTCTACGTTGAAGCGGGTCGGATGGACGTTGGCGCGGGCGCCCGTGAGGACGATGCCGTCGACGGTATCGAGCAGCGCACCGATGTCGGTGATGTCGGGCGAGCCCGCAAACATCACCGGCAGGCCGCCGGAGACCTCGGCCACCGCACGCAAATTGCGCTCGCCGACCATCTGGACCTGAAATCGATTTTCGACGCGATGGGCGTTCCCGATCACGCCGACGACCGGCTTTCTCATCTTCCGTTTCCGACCTCCCCCGTAAGAAGATTCTCCAAACATGCCCTTCCGATGGAACAAATTCAACCGAAGGGATTGCGGGACGGCAATGCTATTTTCGCGCCTTTGGCGCCGCGTCGGCCCACTTTCGCGCCCCGGCGTCGGCCAAAGCAGGCCCGCCGAGGCGTCAAACCGGTGCATAGCCTCGGCTTGATCCCAGGTAAGATTTGGCGAAAGAGTGCGCTCTGCGGCCTTCCCAAAAGGAGACGACGTGACAATTTCCCGAGATGAACGACCCCGGACCCGCAGCGACCTGGCCTGGGCCATCTCGGTCGGCGGCATCAGCGTCGTGCTGGTCACGGCGCTGCTCGCCTTCACCTGGTATTTTGCCGCCACCCTGCTCCTGATCTTCACCGGCATGCTGCTCGGCGTCGGCCTCAACGCGCTGACCAATGCACTCGGCCGCCGCGTGCACCTGCCGCACACAATGCGGCTTGCGATCGTCTGCATCGCGCTGGCCCTGATGCTCGCGGGCGTCGCCTATCTCGGCGGCGCCACCATCGCCGAACAGGCCTCGCTGCTCAGCAAGACCATCAGGTCGCAGATCACCAACGTGAAGTCCTTTCTCGACACCCACGGTATCGACACCAGCTTCTTCGATTTCGGCAACGCCGCACCCGCCGCCTCCACCGATGCAGGGTCGACGCCCACCCCAAACACGGCCCCGCGCGGCAATTTGCCGGGTGCAGGCGCCCTCGCGTCCAGCGGCGGGGCGATCGTGAGCCAGACCTTCAAGCTGCTGCTTGGCACCATCAGCGCCGTCGGCAACATCTTCATCGTGCTGTTTCTCGGGCTGGCCTTCGCTGCCCAGCCCAGCGTCTATCACGACGGCCTGCTGTTCCTCGTGCCGGCCAGGCACCGCACGCGGGCTACGCTCATCGTCGACCGCATCAGCGAGACGCTGGAGCGCTGGCTGATCGCGCAGATCATCGTCATGCTGGCAGTCGGCGTGGTGACCTGGATCGGGCTGGCCATCATCGGTATCCCCGGGTCGTTCATCCTGGGAATCCAGGCCGGCCTCCTCGCCTTCATCCCAACCGTCGGCGCCATCATCGCCGGCGTCGTCGTGGTGCTGGCGAGTCTCGCCTCGGGCTGGATCCCGGCGCTATCCGCACTGATCCTGTTTCTCGGCGTGCATGCGATGGAGAG
The DNA here is from genome assembly GCF_042257955.1 of Bradyrhizobium sp. B025. Taxonomy (NCBI): domain Bacteria; kingdom Pseudomonadati; phylum Pseudomonadota; class Alphaproteobacteria; order Hyphomicrobiales; family Nitrobacteraceae; genus Bradyrhizobium; species Bradyrhizobium sp. B025. Next base: position 4,789,320 of record NZ_CP170150.1, read on the forward strand.
CTACGTGCTGACGCCGCTGCTCCAGCGGCAGGCGCTGGACATTCCGCCGGCCACGCTGTTCGCGTTCCAGATCCTGCTCGGCGTCGTCTTTGGAATCTGGGGCCTGGCGCTGGCGCTGCCACTGGTCGCCATCGCCAAGGTCATGATCGACCATTTCAAGACCTATGAGGCGCCGCCCCTGGCAGAGGCGGCTTGAGGTGGCTCAGGTCGTCAGCACAGTCTCGGTGTGCTCGACCTCCGGGGGCGCAGCAAAATACTGGCCGACGAGGCCGCGCCATTCGGTGAAGTTCTCGGAGCCGCGGAAATCGACGGTGTGGTTCTCCAGCGTCGCCCATTTCACCATCAAGCGATAGCGCTGCGGCTTCTCGATCGACTTGTGCAGCTCGAAGCCGTGAAAGCCCTTGGAGCGGCCGAACGCGGCCTTGGCCTTGGCGACAGCGGCCTCGAAATCCTTCTCGCTGCCCGGCTTGACGTCGATTTGCGCGATCTCGGTGATCATCGGCTTCCACCCTCCTTGTTTGACGGGCGTGTCTACCGCACCCCGCCCAAAAGAAAAAGGCGCCGAAACGGCGCCCTGGCTGGCCGGAAACCGCAGGTCTCTCAGGCGAACAGCAGGACGGTGCCTGCCACGATGAGCGCGCAACCGACGAACAGCGCGAGCGGCCAATAGCTGCGGCGCTGCTGCGTGTAGCGTCCCTGGGCACGGCGCTCGGTGATCAGCGCCGTCTCGTATTCCTCAGCGGTCGAGAACAGACAGGCGAAGCCGCCTCGCGCCGAGGCGGCTTGAGCTTCGAGCGACATCAGGGCGGCCTGCGGTGTCTGTCGACGGATCGATTCCATGACCGCAATGGTAGGGATCGAATGGTAAACAAGGAATTATCGCAGGGCCCTTTGCCTCAAGCCGTGGCCGGACGCGCCTGCGGCGCGCCGATCCGCGCGGCGCTCTGGCGGCGCCAGTTCTCCAGCGACAGCGGCAGCTCCTCCGCGGCCTCGACACGGTTACGGCCGCCGCGCTTGGCCTGGTAGAGTGCAGTGTCGGCCGAGGCCAGCAGCACCTCGAGCTCGGTACCGGCCGGACCGCCGGCGACGCCAATGCTGACGGTGGTGTCGACCGGGCCGTCATCGACCACGACGCCGGAGGTCTCGAAGGCTTCGCGCACGCGCTCGGCGACCAGCACGCCCTCCTCCAGCGAACACGGCAGCAACGCCGCGAATTCCTCGCCGCCGATGCGGCCCGACATGTCGGTGATGCGCAGATTGCTGACGACCACGGTCGAGAACAGTTTCAGCATCTCGTCGCCGGCGGGATGGCCGAAGCGGTCGTTGATCGACTTGAAGTGGTCGATGTCGAAGATCATCACGGTCACGGGACGCCCGGCCTTGGCCTCGCGCTCGATCACGCGGCCGCAGGCTTCGGAGAAGCCGCGGCGGTTGAGCATGCCGGTCAGGGGATCGGTGGATGCGGCGGTCCGGTGCGCGGTGACGGCGCGCTCCGACACCAGCATGAAGATCACGAACACGGTGCCGACGGCATAGAGCACGAGCTCGACCGCGAACACGGTGACCCAGATGCTGCTGGAGAAGCCGGCATCGTGCGGGCGCAGGAAGCTGCCGAGCAGGATCGGCAGCATCAGCACGCAACCGTGCATCACCGGCACCACGAAGGCCGGCCAGCGCCGTTGCAGGCTCTTGCGCCGCTCGACCCAGAGCTCGCTTGCGGTCAGCGCGGCATAGACCGAGACGATGCCGGCGCCGATGATCATGCGCAGCATGGACGCCGCGGGATCGAGCAGCGTCACGGCAGCGGCCCATGCGAGCGCGCCGAGCACGAGGCCGGGCCAGTTCGGCTTGCGACCGTGGAAGACGCGCGCCGCGTTCCACACCATGCCGCAGGCGACGAAGCCGACGGCATTTAACGCCAGATAGAGATGCGGCCCCAGCCTGTCGCCTGCCGCCGTCCACAACGCGACCGAGGCCGCGCCCAGGAGATAGGCGGTGCCCCACCATTTCAGCGCAGGACTGTTCTCCTGCCTGCCGAAGAACACCATCATGGCGCCGAGCAGTGCGGCGACCATGGTGGCAACCAAATAGAGCGTGATGCTATCGAGCGACATCATGTCGGCCCCCTTGAAAACATAGCAGTTACGCGACCGGCCCAGCCGATTTGCGCGCCCTTCCAAAGGCGACGCTATGTTCCCGCGGGTTCCATTCAGGTTTTCACGCGGCCCCAACTTTTCGGGAAACACGTCGTCAATTTGCATACAAACGAACAACAAAAAGGGCGCTGAAATCAGCGCCCTTTTGCATCTCATTGAAGCCGCTTTCGCGGCGAATGTGACCGAAGCGATTAACGCTTCGAGAACTGGAAGGACCGGCGGGCCTTGGCCTTGCCGTACTTCTTGCGCTCGACCACGCGGCTGTCGCGGGTGAGGAAGCCGCCCTTCTTGAGCACCGTGCGCAGCTCCGGCTCGAAATAGGTGAGCGCCTTGGAGATGCCGTGACGGACGGCGCCGGCCTGGCCGGACAGACCGCCGCCGGCGACGGTGCAGATCACGTCGTACTGGCCGGAACGCTGGGCCACGGAGAACGGCTGCTCGATCATCATGCGCAGCACGGGACGCGCGAAATAGACCTCGACCTCACGCGAATTGACCGTGACCTTGCCGGCACCCGGCTTGATCCAGACGCGGGCGACCGCGTCCTTGCGCTTGCCGGTGGCATAGGCGCGGTTGAACTTGTCGACCTTCTTCTCGTGCTTGGGCGCGTCGGGCGCGGCCGCCGTCTTGAGCTGCGAGAGCTGGTCGAGCGACTGAATGGATTCGGCCATGTTATGCGGCCCTCGTGTTCTTGCGGTTCAACTTGGCGATGTCGATCTTCTCGGGCTGCTGCGCCTCGTGCGGATGATCGGCCCCGCCGTAGACGCGGAGGTTACCCATCTGCACGCGACCGAGCGGACCACGCGGAATCATGCGCTCGACGGCCTTCTCGAGCACGCGCTCGGGATGCTTGCCCTCGAGGATCTGGCGCGCGGTGCGCTCCTTGACGTGGCCGACATAGCCGGTGTGCTTGTAGTAGGTCTTCTGCTCGCGCTTGCGACCGGTGAGGACCGCATGCTGCGCGTTGATGATGATGACGTTGTCGCCGCAATCAACGTGCGGGGTGTAGGTCGGGAGGTGCTTGCCGCGCAGGCGCATGGCGACGATGGTGGCGAGACGGCCGACGACCAGACCCTTGGCGTCGATCAGCACCCACTTCTTCGTCACCTCAGCCGGCTTTGCCGAAAAGGTTTTCATATCGGAGTTTCCGTGGACGGGAGATATCGGCGCGAACACCGCACCGGACTGCGCGGTTTTCTAGAGAAGAGACGCGCAACGGTCAATGCCCGAAGACGGAAATTACGCTCGTAAAATCAACAGCTTAAAAATATGGTGCTATATTACCTGCAAAAAGCTCAAACATTTGGAATGGAATAGGTCGAGGTGACATGGGCGATCGGATCGGGCGAGGTGCCGGACAAGAGGTTCACTTCCCCGACCGCCAGGCGCTTGCCGAGCTTGAGCAGCCGCGCCTCGGCCAGAACGTCCTGGCCGGGCTGGCCCTTGCGCAGGAAGTTGATGTTGAGATTGGTGGTGACCGCGAGCCCGATCGGCCCGATCGCGGACAGAAGCACCACGTACATCGCGAAATCGGCGAGCGCCATCAGCGTCGGGCCGGACACGGTTCCGCCCGGCCGCAGCATCCTTTCGCTGTAGCGCTGGCGCAAAAGGCAGGTCTGGCCGTCCGCGCTCTCGATCGTGATGTCGCCGCCACTGAAGGCCTGGGGAAACTCGTCACGGAGAAACTGCTCGACCTCCGCCACGCTCATTTTCGCTAACGCCATGCCACCCCCACCCTCGCTTCAGGTCCGCTGTTACATTAGGTTATCTGCATCATCCAATTGCAATAATCCAACTGGAAACGCTTCGATGTCCGTCCAGCCCGCCCGCCCCCCCTTCCCGGAACCGCCGATCCTGCTGCGGGAGATCGTCGGCACCGTCGCCGTGCTCACGCTGAACCGCCCCGCCGCGCGCAACAGCCTGTCGGAGGCGATGATCGGCCAGCTGCATGCGAGCTTCAACGCAATTGCCGAGGACAAGCGCATCCGCGCCGCCGTCATCGCCGCCAACGGTCCGGCCTTCTCCGCCGGCCACGATATGAAGGAATTGACCGCGCGCCGCAGCGACCCCGATCGCGGCCGCGCATATTTCGCCGAGATGATGAACGCCTGTAGCGCGATGATGCAGGCGATCGTGCACCTGCCAAAGCCCGTGATCGCCGCCGTCCAGGGCATCGCGACCGCCGCCGGCTGCCAGCTCGTCGCAAGCTGCGATCTCGCGATCGCCTCGGAGGACGCGAAGTTCGCCACGCCCGGCGTCGACATCGGCCTGTTCTGCTCGACGCCGATGGTGGCGCTGTCGCGCAACGTTCCGCGCAAACAGGCGATGGAGATGCTGCTGACGGGCGAGCCTGTCACGGCCGACCGCGCCCGCGAGATCGGCCTCGTCAATCGCGTCGTGACAGCGGGTACCGAGCGCGGCGCCGCGATTGCGCTGGCGGAACAGGTCGCGCTGAAATCCGCCTACACGGTCAAGCTCGGCAAGGAGGCGTTCTATCGCCAGGCCGAGATGAGCCTTGCGGACGCCTATCGCTATGCGGCAGAGGTGATGACCGAGAACATGATGGCGCGCGACGCCGAGGAAGGCATCGGCGCCTTCATCGAGAAGCGCGCGCCGACGTGGCGGGATGAATAGCGACGTTTCACGCACCGTCATTCCGGGCGATGCGGGGCATCGAACTATGGTGCGCAATTGCGCACCTGAGAATCTCGAGATTCCGAGTTCGGCTCTGCGAGCCGCCCCGGAATGACGAACGAAAGAAAAAGATGAACCACGACGCCTATCCCGACAATTACATCCGCGCCATCCTCAATAGCGTGAAGTCGATCGCGATGGTCGGCGCCTCGCCGGTCAATGTGCGGCCGAGCTATTTCGCGTTCAAATATCTGGCGCAGCGCGGCTATGACATGATTCCGGTCAATCCCGGCCATGTCGGCAAGGAGCTGCTCGGAAAGCCCTTCGTCGCCTCGATGTCCGACATCGGCCGTCCCGTCGACATGATCGACATCTTCCGCAACTCCAGCCACATCATGCCCGTGGTCGAGGAAGCGCTGACGCTCGATCCGCTGCCGAAGGTGATCTGGATGCAGCTCGGCGCGCGCGACGACGTCGCGGCGGCGAAGGCGGAAGCGGCCGGTATCAAGGTCGTGATGAACCGCTGCCCCAAGATCGAATATGGCCGCCTGTCGTCCGAGATCTCCTGGATGGGCGTCAATTCGCGCACGCTCAGCTCCAAGCGCGCGCCGGCGCCGACGCAAGGTATGCGGCTCTCCCTCAATCGGATGAGTGTCGGCGGTGGCGATACCGCGGCATCCGATCGTGCCGCCAAAAACAAGAGCGAACAAAGCTGACGCAATTGCGAACGATTCGTTTCGCGAACGCGACAATACGCAGAACGATCGTTCCGATGTGAAGCCGCGCCTTGACGGCAGCAGCGGCGCCGATCAGCATGCCGCGCGATTTCAGACCACAAGAACAGGACGCCCTCAATGAGCGATCGCCTTCCGGGATTTTCAACCCTCGCCGTGCATGCCGGTGCACAGCCCGACCCCACGACCGGTGCGCGCGCGACTCCGATTTATCAAACGACCTCTTTCGTCTTCAACGACGCCGACCACGCCGCCTCGCTGTTCGGATTGCAGGCGTTCGGCAACATCTATACCCGCATCGGCAACCCAACCAACGCGGTGCTGGAAGAACGCGTCGCGGCGCTCGAAGGCGGCACGGCGGCGCTGGCCGTTGCCTCCGGCCACGCCGCGCAGGTCGTGGTGTTGCAGCAATTGCTCCAGCCCGGCGACGAGTTCATCGCGGCGCGAAAGCTCTATGGCGGCTCGATCAACCAGTTCACGCATGCGTTCAAGAGCTTCGGCTGGAACGTGGTGTGGGCCGATTCCGACGACATCGCCAGCTTCGAGCGCGCCGTCACCCCGCGCACCAAGGCGATCTTCATCGAGTCCATCGCCAACCCCGGCGGCAGCATCACCGACATCGAGGCGGTCTCGACGGTGGCGCGCAAGGCGGGCGTGCCGCTGATCGTCGACAACACGCTGGCCTCGCCCTACCTGATCCGCCCGATCGATCACGGTGCCGACATCGTCGTGCATTCGCTGACGAAGTTTCTGGGCGGCCACGGCAATTCGCTCGGCGGCATCATCGTCGATGCCGGCACGTTCGACTGGTCGACCGGCGGCAAATATCCGATGCTGTCGGAGCCGCGGCCGGAATATCACGGCATCCGCCTCCAGGAGACCTTTGGCAATTTCGCCTTCGCGATTGCCTGCCGCGTGCTGGGCTTGCGCGACCTCGGGCCGGCGCTGTCGCCGTTCAACGCCTTCATGATCCTGACCGGCATCGAGACGCTGCCGCTGCGCATGCAGAAGCACTGCGACAACGCCAAGGCGGTCGCCGAATTCCTCGCCGGCCATCCGGCGGTGGCCTCGGTGAGCTACGCGGGCCTTGCCAGCGACAAGTACAACCGGCTTGCGCGCAAATACGCGCCAAAGGGCGCAGGCGCCGTGTTCACCTTCAGCCTGAAGGGCGGCTATGACGCCGGCGTCAGCCTGGTGTCGAAACTGCAGTTGTTCTCGCATCTGGCCAATGTCGGCGACACCCGCTCGCTGGTGATCCATCCGGCCTCGACCACGCACAGCCAGCTCGACGACGCCGCCAAGGTGAAGTCCGGCGCCGGCCCCGACGTGGTGCGGCTCTCGATCGGCATCGAGGACAAGGAAGACCTGATCGCCGATCTGGAACAGGCGCTGGGGGCTTAGTTGCCCGTCGTTCCGGGGCGGTGCGAAGCACCGAACCCGGAATCTCGACGTCATTTGCTCATCTCTGGATTCCGGGTTCGGTCCTACCGGACCGCCCCGGAATGACGGACGGCGCATGGTGGCGGCGCCGCCCCTCAGTTAACAGTCATTAACCATATCGGCCGCATACATCGTCTTTGGATCGCCCTTTGATTCGGAGCCGACGATGCTGCGCTGGATGGTGCCTGCCCTTGCGGCGATGCTGACGCTCTCAAGCGCGCTCGCCGCCGACCTTCCGGCCACGCCGAAGCGGCGGGCCGCCGTGCCGCCGCAGGAGGCGCCAACCGTCTATGTCGAGACCGATCCGGATGCGCTGATCTCGCCGGCCTATGGCATCGGCAGCTACGTCCGCAATCTGCCGGGCACGCCGCTGCTGCCCGGCTCTCACACGCTGCCGGGCTACTATGGCCGCCCCTGGGACTACGACTATCAGGGCCCGTATTACGGCGGGAAACAGGTCGACTATTTCTGGCGCCTGCCCTACGCGTGCGGCGTCTACGGCTATTGCTGATCAGCCGGGCTGATGGTGATCAGCCGGGCTGACTGACCGGAACCACGCGCGGCTGCGTCTCGGCAGATTGCCGCGAGGCCAGCCGTTCCGTCTGCATCACCGCGAGCGTCAAGACCGCGATCGCGACTGCCTGATGCGCGAGCGCAAGCCCGATCGGCACCTGGTTGAGCAGCGTGAGGATGCCGAGCACCGCTTGCAGGCTCACCGCCGCAAACAGCCAGAGCGCGCCGCTCGCAGCCAGACCCGCGCGCGAACGCACCGCGTCGAACGTATGCAGCGCCGCCAACACGAACAGCGCATAGGCCGTCATGCGGTGCTCGAACTGCACCGTCAGCACATTGTCGAACATGTTGCGCCACCACGGCGTCTCGAACCACAGCCGCTCGGCGGAGGGAATGAGCGCGCCGTCGATCTCAGGCCAGGTGTTGTAGGCGCGGCCCGCGCGCAGGCCCGCGACCAATGCACCGAAATAGATCTGCACGAAGGTCACGACAAGCAGCAGCGCACTCGTGAACCGCAGCCGCGCGGGCGCGGCGATCTGCGCCCGCTCCTTGAGCCGCCGCACCGTCCAGACGATGCCGGCGAAGATCAGCAGCGCGAGCACCAGATGCGTCGCCAGCCGATATTGCGACACCTCGACCCGCTCCGAGAGACCCGAGGCCACCATCCACCAGCCGACCGCGCCTTGAAGCCCGCCGAGCGCGAACAGCAGCCACAGCCTGCGCTTCAACTCACGGGACAAGCCCCCGCGCCACAGGAAGAACAGGAACGGCAACAGATAAGCGACGCCGATGAAGCGGCCGAGCAACCGGTGGCTCCACTCCCACCAGAAAATCTCCTTGAACTCGGACAGGCTCATGCCCGCGTTGAGCTCGCGATATTGCGGGATCTTCTTGTAGGCCTCGAACGCCTCGGTCCACTGCGCCGCCGAGAGCGGCGGCAGGCTGCCCGTTACCGGCTTCCATTCGACGATCGAGAGGCCGGATTCCGTCAGCCGCGTCGCGCCGCCGACCAGCACCATCAGCGCGATCAGCGCGGCCACGGAAATCAGCCACCAGCGCACGGCGCGATACGGCTCGGACGGGGCGGAAATCGTCGTCATTTCAGGGCGAAACCAAACCTTGTAGCTAAGAGACTTGAACCAGGAGGCTTGAACCGGACTGCGTGCCCCTTATAGTCCCCCGCTCCCGCAGCGCAAGTTACGCAAGAGACCGCGACATTCCGTCATGACGATCCGCACCCGCAAGTTCCTCGGCGCCATCCTGCTCCTGGTGCTGGCTACCGTCTGGGCCCTGCTCGGCATGGCGGCGGCGCAGATGCCGTGGATCGCCGAATCCGGCTGGCGGCAGGCGATCTACTACGTGGTGGTCGGCATGGGCTGGGTGCTGCCGGCGATGCCGATCGTGAGCTGGATGCAGCGGCCTGATCGCGCCAAGCCCACCTAACGCTTCTACGTAACGCTCCTACGTCGCGCGGCCGGTCGGTTTCACCGGCGCAAAGGCGACACCCGACGCCAGCACGCGCAGCATGCGCAACGAGCGCACCCGGCCATCCCAGGAAATGCGCGGCAGCGCGCGCAGATTGGTTCGCCCTTCCGCATCCACGATTCCTGGTATCGCCGACACCGCGCTGGTAAAGCCCGCCTCCTCCGCCATCACCACGTGGCTGCGCCGGAACGAGGCGCGATCGCCGAACGGAAAAGCGAGATGCCTGATCTCGCGGTGGAAGGCCGCTTCCGCAACCACCTTGCCCATCGTCATCTCACGCAGCGCCGCACTATCCTTCATGTTGGCGAGAACGGGATAGTTCACGGTCGCGCTGCCAATCGTGACGAGCGGATCGGCCGCGAGCTTCGCCAGATCCTCCCAATCCATCGACGCTTCGCGCGAGAGCGCAGCCAGATCGATCCGGTAGCGCGTGCAGAGATCGGCGATCGCAGCCGACACATCCGCCGGCGGCAGCGAACGCAGCCAGATCTCGAGATGCGAGAACAGCGCCTGCTTCTCGGCATTATCAGTGACTGTGAAACGCTGCTCCTTCTCGCCCATCATCAGGCTGATGCGGCTCTCGCGCGCGATCACCTGCTCGAGCCCGAGCCACCAGGCCTCTCCGACCCCGTCGGGAAACGCGGTGGGCACATAGATCGTGAACGGCACGGCGTGGCGGGCCAGCACCGGGTAGGCGAACGTGATCAGATCTTTGCTGGCGCCGTCGAAGGTGAGCGCCGCGAAGCGCCGCTTCTCCGGCAGCGTCACTGCACGCCGGCAAACCTCGTCCATGCCGAGGATGTCGTACTTCCAGCGCTTCAGCGCCCGAATGGCACGGTCGAGGAATTGCGGCGTGATCTCGTTCTCGCGCAGCGGCTGAAATCCGCCGCGCCGCCGCGGCCGCACGTGCTGAAAGCGCAGGATGGCGCCAGCTCCACGACTGCGCAGCGCGGCCTGGCCGGTGAACCAGGTCAGCTCATGGCGCAGCCGTTCCAGCCATCTGTCGTCGGATGCCAATATCCCACCTTCGCGCTCGCCGGCGGCCCGTTCCCTCGCCTATTGTCATTACCCTTTGTTGACATTTCTTTGCAAAGGTCGGCCACAGGCCGAATTACGCATATTTTTGATTTCTCGACAGGTTTCGCGAATGACCATGGCTGCGGCGATGCAAAGCCGGACGGCAGAAGCGCCAGCGCGGTCGAAAGCGAGCCGTATCGCGCAGGTCGATATCGTCACCGATCTCGATCAGGCCGAGCCGGTCTGGCGCGCCCTCGAGGAGAGCGGCCACCTCTTCACGCCCTACCAGCGCTTCGACCTGCTTAGCCCCTGGCAGCGGCTGGTCGGCGGCTGCGAGGGCGCGCGCCCCTTCATCGTGATCGCCCGCGACGCCGAACATGCACCGGTCCTGCTGCTGCCGCTCTCGCTGCGCCAAGGCCACGGGGTGCGCACGGCCTGCTTCATGGGCGGCAAGCATACGACCTTCAACATGGGACTGTGGAACGCCGAGTTCGCGGCACAGGCCGTCGCCGCCGATCTCGACGCACTGCTCGCGCCGCTGCGCGAGCATGTCGACGTGCTCTCGCTGACGCAGCAGCCGCTGCGCTGGAACGATCAGCAGAACCCGTTCGCGGCTCTCCCGCGGCAGAGTGCGATCAACGGCTGCCCGCTGCTGGTGATGGAGCCGGGCGGCCCGCCCGCGTCGCGGATCAGCAACTCCTTCCGCCGCCGCCTCAAGAGCAAGGAGAAGAAGCTCCAGGCGCTCGCCGGCTATCGTTATCACCTCGCCACCAACGACGCCGACGTCACCCGCCTGCTCGACTGGTTCTTCCGCGTCAAGCCGGTGCGGATGGCCGAACAGAAACTGCCCAACGTCTTCGCCGAGCCGGGCGTCGAACAGTTCGTCCGCAGCGCCTGCCTGTCGCCGCGCGGCGACGGCCGTGTCATCGACATCCACGCGCTCGAATGCGACGACGAGGTGATCGCGATCTTCGCCGGCGTCGCCGACGGCCAGCGCTTCTCGATGATGTTCAACACCTACACCATGTCCGAGCACGCCCGCTACAGCCCGGGCCTGATCCTGATGCGCTACATCATCGACCGCTACGCCGAGCGCGGCTACCGCTCGCTCGACCTCGGCATCGGCTCGGACGACTACAAGCGGATGTTCTGCAAGGACGACGAGGACATCTTTGACAGCTTCGTGCCGCTGACCTCGCGCGGCAAGCTTGCGGCGATGGCGATGTCCTCGCTCAGCCACGGCAAGCGGCTGGTGAAGCAGAACCAGATGCTGTTCGATCTGGCGCAGCGGCTACGGCGAGCGTTCGGGTAGACTTCGTAGTAACGTAGGGTGGGCAAAGCGAAGCGTGCCCACCACCTCTGCCGCAATCGTTGAAAGGTGGTGGGCACGGCGCAAGTGCGCCTTTGCCCACCCTACGATTCCGAACTCGTGGAGAGAGACCCTTCACCCGTCTCACCCGGCTTCGCTTTCGCGAAGCCACCCTCTCCCACACGGGGCCCACACGGGGAGAGGGTAAAATCTACTAAGCCGCGACCACGCGCGGTCCCGTCTCGCGTGCATCCGACGGCTGGACCGGCCTGCTCAGCATCGTCACCTCGCTGAAGCCGACGGCCTTGAGCTGCTCGCTCATCAGCCTGCGCGCATCCGGCTCCATTGACGCATCGGGCACCACGACGGCGCGGGCATTGGCGGTCAGCAATTCTGCCGGCAGGTCGGAGGCGCTGCCGGCGTCGAGCAGCACGTGGTCGTAGGCGCGAAGCAAGGCGTCGATCGCGAGCGTCACGCGCGGCGATTGCAGCAGGCTGCGGTCGAAGCCGGGACGGCCGGCCATGACCAGATGCAGCCGCGACAGCTTGTCCCGGGTGATCACCTGCGCGAACGAGGCTTCGCCCTGCATCAGCTCGGCAAGGCCGGGCGCCGAGGCATCGACGGACACCGCGGCAATCGTCGGCGAGGATGCGGCGAGATCGACCACGACCACCCGCGCATCGCGCGCCAGGTGCCGGGCCAGCGTCAGCGCCGACAGCGTGACGGCTTCGCCTGGCGCGGTGCCGAGCACCGTGATCTTCTTTGCCGCCGCGGCGCGCAGCCTGTCGGCCAGATGCTCGATCTCGGCAAACTCGGTGACATCGGCATCGGCCGTCATCTCCGGCTGAAGCGGCGCGGGCTCGTCCATGACCGGTTCGACCACCGGCTCGACCATCGGCCGGACGAATGGTTCTTGACGAACCGCCGCCTGTGCCTGCGGCTGCGCCGGAGCAAAGACAGCCGCCGCGCGCGGCGCGGTCTGGCGCAATAGCTCGCCGGTGACGACGACACCGGACGAGAGCAGCAACGTCGCGATGGTTGCGATCAGCACGATCGGAAGCTTCTTCGGATAGGCCGGCGTGTTCGAGACGACGGCGCGCGAAATGATGCGGCCTTCCGCCGGCGCCGTATCGATGCTCTCACGGGTGCTCGCTTCGCGGTACTTGCCAAGATACGTTTCCAGCAGGTCGCGCTGCGCCTTGGCCTCGCGCTCGAGCGCGCGGAGCTGGACGTCCTGGCCGTTGGTCGAGGTCGCCTGCTTCTTGAGCTGCTCGAGGCTCGTGGTCAGGCCGTCGACCCGGCCACCGGCGATGCGCGCATCGCTTTCGAGCGAGCGGGAGATCTTGGCCGCTTCGTCGCGAATCTGGTTGTCGAGGTCGCCGAGCTGCGCCTTCAGCTCCTTGATCCGCGGGTGATTGCCGAGCAGCGTGGACGACTGTTCAGCGAGCTGCGCCCGCAACGTGACCCGCTGCTCGGACAGCCGCCGCATCAATTCGGAGTTCACCACCTCGGACGCCTCGATCGGCTTGCCGCTCTGGAGCATCTCCTTGATCAGCCGCGCCTTGGATTCCGCATCGGCCCTCATCGAGCGCGCGTTGTTGAGCTGGGTATTGACCTCGCCCATCTGCTGGTTCGACAGCGTCGTGTTGTTGGTCCCGACGAACAGCGACGACTTGGAGCGGAAGTCCTCGACCTTCGCTTCGGCGTCGGAAACCTTCTTGCGCAGATTCTCGATCTCGCCCGCGAGCCATTGGCTGGCATTGCGCGCCTGGTCCTGGCGCGCATTCTGCTGAAGCACGAGATAGCCGTCGGCGATCGAATTGGCGACGCGTACGGCGAGATCCGGATCAGCCGACTGGAATTCGATCACGATCACGCGCGACTTGTCGACGGCATAGGCCTGGAGGCGATCGTAATAGGCGTCGAGCACCCGCTCTTCCGGCGTCATCGAGAACGGATCGCGGCCGATGCCGACCAGTGCCGCAAGCGACTTCAGCGGCGAAATGCCTTGCAGCACCGGATCGAATTCGGGCCGTTCCGCAAGCTTGTTCTTCTTGATGATCTCGCGCGCGAGATCGCGCGACAGCACGAGCTGTACCTGGCTGGTGACAGCCTCGGGGTCGAGCGCCTGCCGCTCCTCGGTGCTGCGGTCGCTGCTCGGACGCAGGAATACGTTCTCGCGACCATCGATCAGGATGCGCGACTCGGACTTGTAGCGCGGCGTCACGAGATTGACGGCGGCGACGGACGCGACCAGCGCCAGCACCGTCGGCACGATGATCCAGCCGCGCTTGCGGGCGAGCGCGCCACCGAGCGCGTGCAGATCGATGTCGCCGGATTCACCGGACGCCTGCCTGGTGACAGCAGGCGCAGGCCTTGCTTCGACGTTGGGCGTGGCTTCGGGCTTGGCTTCGGCTTTGGACTTCGAAACAGCCCGCTCGACCACCGCCTTGTCCTTGCCGGCACGCCAGAACGCTAAACGCATCGAACACTCCCGCAGGGCAACGCCACCAAGCTACCTCAACCGGGGCGATTACACTCCATTAAGGTTGCCGCTGGGTTAATCGCGTTAATCCCGCGATGGGCACACGCGCGCCCGTCACCGTTTGTTAACCACGAGGCCTCTTAATCCGTCTCGATATTTCGGAAATTGTTCGGCATTCGCCGTCGAGCGCTGGTTCAGATCATGCCCCCCTCTCCCGACCGGCCGCTTCGCATCCTGCACGCCGTGCGCGCCCCCGTGGGCGGCATCTTCCGCCACATCCTCGACGTCGCCAACGGCCAGGTCGATCGCGGCCACCATGTCGGGATTCTCGCCGACCGCCTCACCGGCGGCGAGCGCGCCGACAAGGCGCTGGCCGAGCTCGCGCCGCGACTGAAGCTCGGCGTGCACCGCATGGCGATCCGCCGCGAGCCGTCCCCGGACGATGTCCTGGTGTGGCTTCGGATGCGGCGCCTGATCGCGGAGCTCAAGCCCGATGTCATGCACGGCCACGGCGCCAAGGCCGGCGCGTTCATTCGCATGCGGCGGCGCTCCGATGACACCATCCGCATCTACACGCCCCATGGCGGCTCGCTGCACTATCCGCTCAACACGTTGAAGGGCGAGTTCTATGCGCGGCTCGAACGCTCGCTGATGGACTCGACGGACCTGTTCCTGTTCGAGAGCGCGTTTGCCCGCGACACCTATCAGCGCATCGTCGGCACACCCAAGGGCGTGGTGCATTGCGTCTTCAATGGCGTGACGCCGGAGGAATTCGAGCCTGTTGTCACCACCGAGGATGCCACCGACCTCTGTTATGTCGGCGAGTTCAGGCACATCAAGGGCGCGGATCTGCTGGTCGATGCCGTGGCGCGCCTGCACGAAGGCGGCAAGAAAGTCACCCTCACGCTCGGCGGCGACGGCGAGGAGACGGCAGCGCTGAAGGCGCAGGTCGAGAGGCTCGGTCTCTCCGGCGCGATCCGCTTCATCGGCCACGTCAAGGCACGCTACGGCTTCTCCAAAGGGCGGCTGCTGGTCGTTCCCTCGCGCGGCGATTCCATGCCCTATGTGGTGATCGAGGCGGGCGCGGCCGGCATTCCCATGATCGCCGCGCGCGTCGGCGGCATTCCGGAGATCTTCGGCACGGAGAGCCCGGCCCTGTTCGCGGCAAGCAACGCCGAGGCGATGGCGGAAGCGATTGCGGCCGCACTCGACGATCCGCAGGCGACAGCGCAGCGCGCATCCTCCCTGCGCGAGCGCATCTCCGCGCATTTTTCCCAGCAGGCGATGGTTGACGGCGTGATCGCGGGCTATCGCGACGCATTTGCCAATCATTAACCACCCTTAAGGTCGCTTTAGAGATTCTTCCGATTTGTCCGATAATCGAGGTGCCGGGGGATGCTCGCCCGGGGTGCAAGGCTGCGCCACGGGTTTTTGGAATGGACGTGGACGCCCGTGGAACCGCTCAACGCACGCTCGATGCTCGATGCCGCGACCAGTGCCGCGGCCAAGCCGGCTGACCAGCCCTTTGTGGAGCGCCGCCGCCGGCTCTCGCCCGCTGCACTCGACGTCGTCAACCAGAAGGTCGCCCGCGCCTATTCGCCGATCGTGATCACCGGCATCGTACGCCTTGCCGACTTCGCGCTGCTGAGCCTCGTCGGCATCGCGGTCTATGTCGGCTACGTCATGCCGCTTTCCGGCTTCAGCTGGGTATATCCGGCGGAGATCCTCGCCGTCGCGGTCGCCGCCGTGGTCTGCTTCCAGGCCGCCGACATCTACCAGGTGCAGCTGTTCCGCGGACAGCTCCGGCAGATGACGCGGATGATCTCGTCCTGGTCATTCGTTTTCCTGCTCTTCATCGGCATCTCCTTCTTCGCCAAGTTCGGCAGCGAAATATCGCGGCTGTGGCTTGCCGCCTTCTACTTCATCGGGCTCGCAGCGCTCATCGCCGAGCGCCTGGTGCTGCGCTCGCTGGTGCGCGCCTGGGGGCGCGAGGGCCGGCTCGACCGCCGGACCATCATCGTCGGCTCCGACAGTAACGGCGAGCAACTGGTGGAGGCACTGAAGGCGCAGGACGATTCCGACATCCACGTGCTCGGCGTGTTCGACGACCGCAACGACAGCCGGGCGCTGGACACCTGCGCCGGCGCGCGCAAGCTCGGCAAGGTCGACGATATCGTCGAGTTCGCCCGCCGCACCCGCGTCGATCTCGTGCTGTTCGCGCTGCCGATCTCGGCGGAAACGCGCATCCTGGAGATGCTGAAGAAGCTCTGGGTGCTGCCGGTCGACATCCGCCTGTCCGCCCACACCAACAAGCTGCGCTTCCGTCCGCGCTCCTATTCCTATCTCGGCGAAGTGCCGACGCTCGACGTGTTCGAGGCGCCGATCACCGACTGGGACCTCGTGATGAAATGGCTGTTCGACCGTGTCGTCGGCGGCCTCGCGCTGCTCGCAGCCCTGCCGGTGATGGGACTGGTGGCGCTGGCGGTGAAGCTCGACAGCCCCGGCCCGGTGCTGTTCCGCCAGAAGCGCTTCGGCTTCAACAACGAGCGCATCGACGTCTACAAGTTCCGCTCGATGTACCATCACCAGGCGGATCCGACGGCCTCGAAGGTCGTGACCAAGAACGATCCACGCGTAACCCGCGTCGGCCGCTTCATCCGCAAGACCAGCCTCGACGAGCTGCCGCAGCTCTTCAACGTGGTCTTCTCCGGCAACCTCTCCCTGGTCGGCCCGCGCCCGCATGCGGTGCAGGGCAAGCTCCAGAGCCGCCTGTTCGACGAGGCCGTCGACGGCTATTTCGCCCGCCACCGCGTCAAGCCCGGCATTTCAGGCTGGGCCCAGATCAACGGCTGGCGCGGCGAGATCGACAATGAAGAGAAGATCCAGAAGCGCGTCGAGTTCGACCTCTACTACATCGAGAACTGGTCGGTGCTGTTCGACCTCGTCATTCTCCTGAAGACGCCGATCTCGCTGCTGACCAAGAACGAGAACGCGTATTGAGTTGTTTGCGTCAAGAACGCGCTGTCATCGCCCGGCTTGACCGGGCGATCCAGTAAACGCCGGCGGCGAACGTCGCCACTGACGGCGCGGAGTACTGGATGCCCCGCCCCCGTGCGCAAGCGCGCACTAGGCGGGGCATGACGGCGGAAGTTGTGTGTACGAGTAGCGTGAGCGTGTGATGGCGTATGCGGCAACAGCCGGGGAGATGAATGCAGCCGTTCGCGCTGCGCCCGGCGTGCTGGCCCTCCAGCGCGCGCTGGTGTGGCTGGTCGGCGCCTCCGGCGCCATCGTCTTCATCGAACCCAGCCCCTACGAGATCGTGACGCTGCTCGCCACCGTCACCTTCTTCGCCACCGGCCTGCGCCTGCGACTCGCGCTGATGCCGCTGCTGCTGATGCTGGTCCTGCTCAATGTCGGCTACACCATCAGCGCGATCCCGCTGTTCGATCAGCCCGAGGTGGTGAGCTGGATCGCAACCTCCTGGTACATGGCGGTGACCGTGGTGTTCTTCGCCACGATCACGTCCGAGGACACCGCGGCCCGGCTCGATATGCTCCGCCGCGGCCTCGTGGTCGGCGCGATGATTGCCTCGCTGTCGGCGGTCGCCGGCTACTTCCACCTGATTCCCGGCGGAGACGACCTCCTCACGCTCTACGGACGCGCGCGCGGCACGTTCAAGGACCCGAACGTGCTCGGCGCCTTCCTGATCCTGCCGGCGCTGTTCGCGCTCCAGAGCGTGGTCTCGGACAAGCTGGCTAAGGCCTTCCGCAACGTCATCGCCTTCGGCATCATGTCGCTGGCCATCCTGCTTGCCTTCTCCCGCGCCGCCTGGGGCGGGCTGGTGCTGACCTCAGCCTTCATGCTGGCGCTGATGGTGCTGACCAGCCGCACCAACGCGCAGCGCTCGCGCATCGTCGTCATGGCGATCGTCGCCGCGGTGCTGGGCGTTGCGCTGATCGCGGTGCTGCTGTCGTTCGATTCCACCGCCGAGATGTTCAAGCAGCGCGCCAGCTTCGACCAGAGCTATGACGAAGGCCGCTTCGGCCGGTTCGGCCGGCACATCCTGGGTGCGGAGATGGCGCTCGACCTGCCATTCGGGATCGGCCCCCTGCAATTCCACCGCTTCTTCCCCGAGGACACCCACAACTCCTATCTCAACGCCTTCATGTCGGGCGGCTGGCTGTCCGGCGTGTGCTATCCCGCGCTGGTCTTCACCACGGTGATCACGGGCTTCCGGCACATCTTCGTCCGCGTGCCCTGGCAGCGCGCCTATCTCGCCGTGTTTTCAGCCTTCGTCGGCACAGTCGGCGAAAGCTTCGTGATCGACACCGACCACTGGCGGCACTTCTGGATGATGCTGGGCGCGATGTGGGGCATGATCGCAGCCGCGCAGGCCTACAAGACTAGGGCTGGCGACGAAGCTTCTTCAGCTTGAGATCGGGACGCTTCTCCGGCGGCGTGTCGAGAAGGCTCTTCAGCGCTTCAGTGGCGGCAAGCACGCCCTTGTAGCCCTCCGTCGCGAAGCGCAGCAGAAGACGCAGCTCCTCGTCGGAATAGGCGCCGAAGACCTTCTCCATCGCCTGCTGCATCGGCACGTAGAACTGGCCGATCTTCATCGCCGCCTCCGGCACGACCGCGATGAAGACCTTGCGGCGGTCTTTCTCGTCCCGTTCGCGGCGCACGAGGCCAGCCTTCTCGAGCCGGTCGATCACGCCGGTGATGGCGCCCGTCGTGAGGCCTGTCACCTCGGCGAGCCGGCCCGCGGTGACGCGTCCCTCGAGAT
Organism: Bradyrhizobium sp. B025; assembly: GCF_042257955.1. NCBI lineage: Bacteria > Pseudomonadati > Pseudomonadota > Alphaproteobacteria > Hyphomicrobiales > Nitrobacteraceae > Bradyrhizobium > Bradyrhizobium sp. B025. The sequence continues at coordinate 4,807,876 of NZ_CP170150.1, forward strand.
AGAGGATGTCCATGCATTCGAGGTCGGAATTGGCAATTCCGGCAACGTTCGCAACGGTCTGGCCATAAAGCACGCCCTGCGCGGACGACCGGCGCATCGCCTCCTCGAGCTCCTGCAACAGCGCCGCGCGCGCCTTCGTCCTTGACAAGGCCGACCTCATATCTTAGTCGATATATATCTTAGTCACTAAGAGATTTAGCGACCGTAATTTCTCCTAGCACCACGGAAACGTCGGGAGCAAGCCATGTCCAACCGTCCCCGCAAGGCCCTGATCATCGGCGCCGGCATCGCCGGGCCCGTCGCCGCCATCCTGCTCCGCCGCGCCGGCATCGAGTCCGCGATCTACGAGGCCTGGCCCTATTCGAAGGGCATCGGCGGCGGCCTTCAGATCGCGCCGAACGGCATGCATGTGATGGACGAGATCGGGCTTTCGAACGAGCTGATCAGCCGCGGCTCGGTCGCAGAGGCCTTCGACTTCTATTCGCAGGAAGGCCGAAAGCTCGGCTCGATCAACCGCGACATGCAGCGCCGCTTCGGCCAGCCCGCGGTGAACGTCTGCCGCGCCACGCTGAACGAGATGCTGATCGACAAGGCCTGGTGCGCCTGCGTCTCGCTCTATTTCGAGAAGCGCCTGATCAAGATCGAGGACCGCGGCGACCAGCCGATCATCGCCTACTTTGCCGACGGCACCACCGCCGAAGGCGACTTCCTGATCGGCGCAGACGGCGTGCATTCAATCACGCGACGCCAGGTGGTGCCGGACGGACCTCGGCCCTTCGACACCGGCCTGATCGGCTTCGGCGGCTTCGTGCCGCACGCCGTGCTCGACGGCAGGCCGATCGGCCGGCACGTCGAGACCACGTTCGGCCAGAGCGGCTTCTTCGGCTACGGCTATTGCAGCCCGGATCCGAACGACGGCGTGATGTGGTGGAGCACGCAGCCCGCGCACGGCATGGACGCGGCGATGTTCCGCGCGCTCGATGCGGCGACACTGAAGCAGCATCTGCGCGGCTTCCATCGCGGCTGGCACGATCCGATCCCCGACATCATCGAGGCGGCCGAGAACATCGTGGTCACCGACACGCTCGATGTCGCGACCTTGCCGACCTGGTCGCGCAAGCGCTCGCTGCTGATCGGCGACGCCGCGCATGCGACCAGCCCCCATGCCGGCCAGGGCGCCTCGCTCGCGCTGGAGGACGCGATGCGGCTCGCGCGCCTGATGCAGGACGGACAGGAGCTCGGCACCACCTTCCAGGCCTTCGAAGCCGAGCGCCGCCCGCGCACGGAAAAGATCGTCGCCATGGCCCGCCGCAACGGCAACAGCAAGCGCGAGTTCAGCGCCACCGGCGCGTGGATGCGCAATCAGATGCTGAAATGGCTGTTGCCGCTGGGCTCGAAGAGCATGGAGTTCATGTACGCGTATGATGCGCGGGCGGTGTAGCGCCGAACACGGTGTCATCGCCCGCGAAGTGTTCAGCCCGGGCACATAGCTTACACCTGTTCGGGGAGATGGTTGACACTTTTGGGGTTACGTAGATCGATCGTTTCGATCTGGTGAGCGGCAAAGAATATTCCGAACTTTCCCTCAGCACTGAGCTGACGAATGGCGAGTTTCTCACCACGGAAGGCTTGCGGGACTTTCCAGAGCCGTCCCTTGAAGCTGACATAGGCCTTCGTGGTGGAGACGGAACGGACGATCTCGCCCTCGTCGTACTCCACCGTTGGAAGGCGATCCGGCATGAGGCGCTGGCTTGGTCGATAACGGCTTGCGGGCACATCGAAGCCCAATGCCTCGTGCGGCCGATCTAGATTGTAGACGGCTCGCCATTGGTCAAATGCCCGCTGGACATCGGCAAGGTCCCGGTAGCGCTTGAAGGCGAGAACCTCGGCCTTCAGGCTGCGATGGAACCGTTCGTTCTTGCCTCGGCTCTGGGGATGATAGGGCCGGCTGTGGATCGTGCGGACGCCGAGCTTGAGAAGCCACACCGTCAGCGTGGTCCAGGGGTCTTCAAGGGTGAAGCCCCAGGGGCCGCCATTGTCGACGAACATCGCATCCGGCAGTCCGTAGCGATGGAACGTCGCCTCAAGATGTCCTCGTACCGTCGAGCCTCGTTCGTTGTCACAGGCTGCCAGGCATAAGGAAAAGCGCGAGTGATCGTCTAGCGTCGTCAGTGGATGACAAGACACGCCGTTCTCCAGCGCACTGTGCCCCTTGAAGTCCATTTGCCAAAGCTGGTTGGGCGCATCCTTCTCAAAGCGGGTATAGGGCTGTCCAGGCGTGCCCGCGGGCTCCTTCACACGATCGTAACGGCGTAAAATTTCGTGCACGGTCGATATCGCGGGAGTGGCTTGCCGATTGCGCTTCAGGCGATGCGCGAGCTTGCGCGCACCCCAGGCCGGGTGCGCATCTCGCAGCTCGACAATCTGCTGCTCGGTCGCAGCAGCTGTACGCTCCGGACTGTGATGAGGTCGTCGCGACCGGTCTGCCAACGTCGCATCGCCCGCTTCGTACCGCTGGATCCACTTGTAGCCGGTCTGGGCGCTGATGCCGAACTGCCGGCACAGCTTCCGCCGGTTCACTCCCTCCTGCTTGGCAAGCATCACAAACTCTCGCCGTTGATCCATGACAGACACCTCGCGCCACGGCATCGCTCGCCCCCTTGTTTGACGAATCGAGCCGATTTTGACGTGTCAACCATGTCCCCGAACACCCGTCAGTCATGTCTCCGGGCTAAACAGAAGGCGGGCGATCCAGTATTCCAGAGACAGCGATAAGATACGGAGAAGCCGCGGCGTACTGGATGCCCCGCCTTCGCGGGGCATGACAGCGTCTGTGATGCGGCCCTATCCCTCCACCTCGAACGTCAGCCCAGCGTGGTCCTGCAGCCGCTTGATCAGCCTGTGCTGCATCGCCGCGCCCGGGGTCCAGAAGCCGGCAGCGACGTCCGGCGTGTCGCGCAGCATGCAGATCGCACATTCCGAGATCATCTTGGACGTCGAGCCGTAGCCGGGATCGCGGTCGCCGGTGACGCCGGCGCGGACCATGCGGCCGTCAGGCGCGATCGCGACATAGAGCAGATTGAACAGACCGTTCTCCCGCTCTTCCTTCGACGGCCCCTCACCCGGTTTCGGCGCCTTCGGACCGGTCTTTTCGGCGTTGACGGCCATGACGCGCTTCGCATTGGCCTCGCCCTTCTCGCCGGGACCGGTCAACACCATCTCGTCGTAGACGAACTCCTGGCCGTAAGGGAATCCCATCAGCATGTTGGAGCGATGGACGTTGCGCGTGTTGATCAGCGCCATCATGAACGGCGCGGCCCAGGATTGCAGATCCTCCTCGAACGCCGCCTTGTTGCCTTTCGGCTGCTTTGGTCCGGCAAACCCGGGCGTCAGCGCGAAGTGGTCGTTGAGAATGGCGACAAGGCTGAGATCTTTCGCGACAGCATCGAAGGTCGCTTTCGCACTCGCCGCGGTGCCACCCGACAGCGTCCCGCGCATGTCGCGCACGCGGCCCTTCACGCGCGCAGCCGCTGCGCCGAACACGCGCTTGGCTTCCTCCTGGACGAAGAACGTACCGAGCTCGAACGGCACGGAATCATAGCCGCAGGAAAACACGATGCGCGCGCCGCTCGCCTTGGCCGCCGCCTCGTACTTGTCGATCATCTGCCGCATCCAGACGGGCTCGCCGCAGAGGTCGAAGTAATCCGTGCCGCCAGCGACGCAGGCCGCGAGCAGCTCTTCGCCATAGATTTGATACGGACCGACCGTCGTGATCACCGACTTGGTCTGCGCGACCATTGCCTTCAGCGAGGCGGCATCGGACGCATCTGCCACGATCAGCGGCGTATCCGCGGGCGCGCCGATCGCCTCGCGCACCGATTTCAGCTTGTCGAGGCTGCGGCCCGCCATCGCCCATTTCAGCGCCTTGTCGTCTTTGTAGTGCGCCGCCAGATATTCGGCGACGAGCTGGCCGGTGAAACCGGTCGCACCGTAGACGACGATGTCGAATTTCGCAGAGCTCATGACTGGCCTTTACTTTTTCGCGTAACTCACGCCCATGCCGGCACGGACGTCGCTTTGAATGCCATAGGGCGGAATCGGATAGCGAAGGCCGTTCTTCGCCAGCGCCTTCATGCCCAGGATCGCCTTGGCGAGATGCGAGGGCTTCAGGGCCATCAGCATCTCCTCGTCCGGCACGCCGCCATAGCGCCGTTCGGCATAGCATGGCAAGGACAGGCTGGGCTCCCCGGTCTTGAGCGCCCGCCCCCACGAATCCGCGCAAGCGGTCTCCCCGACCACGCCCCATTCGAACTTCTTGTAGCCGGTATATTGCAGCCCGTTGATCAGGATGATCATCTGCCCGGGCGTCGCATAGACGAGGCAGATGTCGGGCGGATCGAGCCGGCCGCTGGCGAGCGGGCTGACCGCGAGCGCCTGATAGTGCCCGAACGGCACCACGTCCAGCGCCTCCTGGCGCTTGCGCGTGTCCTCCGCCGTGCCGTGCCAGACCCCGACGTAATTTTCGCCGGCGAGCCATTTGTCGTCCTGGGGGCTAAGGCCAATCACCGCGCGGCACTGGCTACCTACGAGATCGTCGGCGGTGATGCCGACGGTCCACCCCAGACGCGCGGCCATGCTGACGACCTGGTCGGTGGTGTGGATCGCGTTCGGCCGCCGGATTTTCGGGATCGCTTCCATGTCCGCGGCGCGTGCGAACAGCTTCATGCCGATCACCGTGGTCTTCAGCCGCAACAGGCTGTTGAGATCGGCGACGAGGCCGGCAAGATCGATGTTTTCAGCGCTCTGCTGCTGCATGGCGTCCTCCGGGCCGGCGATCGTGCGCCGGTGCTGTGTTCTTGTTTTGCGCCTCTCGTTCTAGTCCTTGCCCGGCCCCGGAAGCAACTCGCCGGTCCGGCCCATGACACGGTAAGTCAACAGGCCGATCCATTCGCGCATGGCGACGTCGGTCCTGCCGAGCCCCTCCTTGCCGTTATGGGTGAACGCGAAGAGATCGTCACGCCCGCCCATTCGCCAGTCCACCGGATAGGCCTCGACGTCAAATCCGGCCTTGTGAAAGATCCCCATCGCGCGCGGCATGTGGAAAGCCGACGTCACCAGGAGCCAGCGCTCGCCCGGCTTCGGCGACACCAATTGCTTGGTGAAGACCGCATTCTCCCAGGTGTTGCGCGAGTCCCGCTCGACGATCAGGCGCTCCTTCGGGATCCCGAGGCTTTCCAGGATCGGCGCGGAGTAGTCGGCCTCCTTCGCATCGGTGGAGACGAGGTTCGCCGAGCCGCCGGTGAAGACGATGCGCGCATTCGGAAAGCGGCGCGCGAGCTCGGCCGGTGCCAGCATGCGATCGGCTGCGGACGCGACCACCGGCGTGCGATGCGCGGCCGACAGATCGGTGTCGACGGAGCCGCCGAGCACGATGATTCCGTCGGGCGCGCCCCGCGACGGGTCCCACTTCGGAAAGCGCGACTCCAGCGGATAAAGCAGGAGGTTGCCCAGCGGCGAGAACGCGGCGAGCGCCAGCAGGACCAGCGTGGTCACCGCAAGCTTGCGGCCGAGCGCCGCAAAGCGCGTCAGCATCAGCACCAGCGACAGGATTCCGAGCTCGACCAGAAGATTGATCGGCAGCAGCGCCGTGCCGAGGGTCTTGGAAAGAACGAAATACAGGGGGAGCCTCGCTGGAATGATCGGGTCATGCGCGGGCTTGACCGGCCCGTCCATCTTAAATCTTCTTGAAAGAGGATCGATCGCCCGGTCAAGCCCGGGCACAGCAGTTCAAACCGAACGGACGGCCGCAAATGACCCATCATCACCTGCATTCAAGCCCCGAAACCTGCCATTGGGGCTTCTTCGAAGCCGCGCTCGAGCCCGTCCTCACGGTCAAGAGCGGCGACGAGGTGACGGTCGACACCATCAGCGGCAGCCCGGACGTGCTGCCCGACCGCGACAAATTTCACATTCCGCCGGAGATGCACGAGGTCCACGCGAAGAGTGAGCGCATGCTGCCCGGCCACATCCTCACCGGACCGATCGCGGTCGAGGGGGCCGAACCCGGCGACGTGCTCGCGGTCGAGATCCTCGACGTCCAGCTCCGGCAGGACTGGGGCTGGAATCTGATCAGGCCGCTGTCCGGCACCCTGCCCGACGATTTCCACGAGACGCGCATCCTCAATATCCCGCTGGATCGGACGCGAATGGTCGGCCGCATGCCCTGGGGCCTCGACCTGCCGCTGAAGCCGTTCTTCGGCGTGATGGGCGTTTCGCCGCCGCCGGCCTGGGGCCGTATCTCCTCGCTGGTCCCGCGCGCCATGGGCGGCAATCTCGACAACAAGGAGCTCGGCGCCGGTGCGACACTGTACCTGCCGGTGTTCGTCCCGGGGGCGCTGTTCTCCTGCGGCGACGGCCATGGCGTGCAGGGCGACGGCGAGGTATGCGTCACCGCGATCGAGACCGCGCTCCAGGGCCGCTTCCGCCTGACGCTGCGCAAGGACCTCAGGCTCGACTATCCCCGTGCCGAGACGCCGACGCACTACATGACCATGGCGATGGACCCCGATCTCGACCAGTGCGTGGTGCGCGCGCTGCGCGACATGATCGCGCTGCTCGGCGAGACGCGTAACCTGTCGCGCGAGGACGCCTACACGCTGTGCAGCCTGGCGGCCGATCTGCGGGTGACCCAGACCGTCAACGGCTCCAAGGGCATCCATTGCATGATCGAAAAGGCGATCGTGCACGGCTGAGCCGCCGGCGCCTTCCCTGCCCCGTTGACGCCACGCCGCCGCCCGGTCTGCCGCGCGGCGCGCCGTGCCGTGCCCGATTTCTCAAGCGATTCCAACGAGCTGAAACGCCGATTCAGTCCGGATTTGACTTCCGGCCCCGAACCTAAATAGAGTCTTAATCGTTACTTTTATGTACTCGAGTAAGAGGCTAGCGTTCGGGCCATGGCCACCGAAAAAGCCGAGACTGACCGCATTCCCGTAACCTTGGCGCTCTCGACCATCACCTATCTGGAGAAATTGGTGAGACAGGGCACCCACGGCACCAGCGTTCCCGGCGTCGCACGGACATTGATCGAGGAAGGCATCCGTCTCGCCATCAAGGACGGGCTTTTGTCGATTCGCGACAATGGCAGGACGTGAGCGCGCGCCGGACGTGAGGCGGACGGATCTCGAGAGGCGGATGGCCGACATCTGCAACCTGGGACCGTTACAAATGCCTGTTCTCTCACCAACCTGGACTGACGAACGAATTGAACTTCTGAAGCAACATTTCGAGGCCGGCCTCTCCTGCCGCGAGATCGCCGCCGACATCGGCGTCAGCCGCAACGCGGTGATCGGCAAGCTGTCCCGGCTCAATCTGACGCGCAGCCGCGCGGTCGAAGACCGCAGGCTCGAGCGGAGCCTTGCGCCACCGCGTACGAGGAGAGCCGTGCCGCGGCTGCAATACGAGATGCTCGCCACCATCTACGGCGAGACCGACGCGCCCGTGATCGCCGGTCCAATCGACGACGCCAATCGCTGCTCGCTGCTGGAGCTGTCCGAGAACCGCTGCCGCTGGCCGATCTCGACGCCGGGTGAAGACGATTTCTGCTTCTGCGGCAATACTGCGCCCGACGGCCAGTCGTATTGCGCCGGCCACAGCCGCCTCGCCTACCGGCCGAACTCGCGCGCCCGCATGATGCGCGGCTGAGGCCGCACGTCCCAAAAACGAAAAACCTCCGGCGGGGCATCACCGGAGGTTTCTGGAGGCTTAGCGTGAAGCTAAGAGCCGCAACTTTCGTATTTGGCTGAAAGCTATATAGCTTAGTAACTCAGGTAAGTAAATAAGTTTGAGGCGATCGAATCGCATGGCTCGTCTTCGTCGCCTGCACAGGCTGCCGGATTTTCCGAAGGCCCAGCAGAAAGCCCCGGCGGTGTCCCGCCGGGGCTGCGTCAGATCCGAAAGCCCTGAAGCTTACCAGTTGCGCTGGGCGCGCAGCAGCAGGCTGTAGGTGTCCTGATCCTTCAGCTCATAGGTTGCCGCAGGCTTGGCAACGCCCGTGAGCGCCGGGGTCGTGATCACGCCCGAGTACTTCTGGTCGAGATGGCTGTAGGTGAAGTCAGCCGAGAAGGTCAGGTTCTTCACCGGCGTCCAGCGGGTGATGACGCCGACCTGGCCGATGTTGAAGTCCGGATTGCAGGTGCCGGTCAGGGTGGCGAACGCGGCGCTGCCGCAGATCAGGCCCTTGGCCGTGCCGCTGTAGTTGACCGCAGCCCACGCGCCGTAGAGCGCCGTGTTCCAGTACGGGCTCCAGTTGTGGGTGTAGGCACCACGGAAGCCGTAGGTCTTGGTCAGCTCGAGGCCGCCGCCCGGACCGAACACCGCGTCAGACACGCCGGCAAAGCCGATGCTCTGATACGCCGCGTTGGAGCTGCCGAACATCGAGTAGCTGGTCGCGGCCAGCTCCTGGAAGTTGTAGCGGCTCGCACCGTCGGTATAGACGCCTGAGATGTTGATCACGTCGCCGGCGCCGGTCGGGATGTTCTTGATCTGGAGAGCGAGCTGAACGGCCCAGCCCCACTTGTCTTCCGGATGGCCGGTGACTTCGCTCGCGCCGTAGTAGCCGACATGGTTGTCGTGCGCGGCGACCGACGCCTGGAACAGGCCCCAAGCCTGATCGACGCGGACCATGCCCACGAGGTCGGGAGCCCGGGTGCCGCCGAGATCGTTCGAGCCGTAGGCTCCGCCGAGGACGCCGGTCGTGGACATGCCGGCGGTGTTCCAGATGTTGGTCTGGAAGACCTGGGTCTGGTCCTGCGCCGAGAACGCGGCCGTCACACCCTGGCCGAAATCGGCCGTGTAGGTGAACTGGGTAACACCATTGGTGGTGCCGCTACCGCCGACCAATTGGTCGAAGTTGTTGCCGGGATAGTTGATCCAGGGCGCGTCGAACTGCGACACCGCCTTACCCATCGTGAAGCCGGCGAACTGGATGAACGCGTAGTAGACGCCGAGGGCGCCGCCCGAGAGGTTGCCGTCGGTGCCGTTGACGTTGCCGCCGCCCGAGCCCGTGAGACCGGTCCCCGCGGCATTGAGGCCGATCGTGCCGCTGTACTGGGTCGCGCCCGTGCCCGAACCGGTACCGCCATAGTTGCCGGTCGTCCAGGTGAAGACCGCATCGAAATAGGTGCGGACGACGCCGTATTCCGTTGCGGTGCGCGTGTCGATGTTGAGATCTTCACGAGCGCGCATCGAGTAGTAGTTGGTCAGCCGGTTGTTGGCCGCGAACACGCCGTTGTACTGGGCACTGTAGTTGCCGCCGGCATTGAGCGCCACTTCGGCACGCAGATAGCCGCCGAGCTTGATGCAGGTGTCGCTGCCCGGGATGTAGTAGAAGCCCGCGCCATAGAGCGTGCAGATCTTGACGTACTCGACCGCCTTGGCCTTGACCGGAAGATCGGCCGCCTGGGCTCCACCGACGGCGATCAGACCCGCCGCAGTGCCGAGCAAAAGGCTCTTCACCACTTTCATATAAAACCTCCAAGTTGCTCATTTTACGGAGACCGGACCGTGAGGCCCCCCAGATCCCCGTCTTTTCAAATCCGCTCGGCCGCTTTGCGCTTTCGGACACACCCGCATTCGACGCGAGGGACGTGAGCGAACCACCTGCAACGGGACGATCGAGTACCCCCCACCGTCGCGCACCACTATGCCTGCGCCATTACGCTAATTAAAATAGTTTATTTGGTAAGCTTTGTAGTTTCACTAAACCTGTGCCCCGGGCGCCACACCCGGGCGGACCAAATATGCTGACCTGCTCATCTTTGTAATTTTAGTGACAAAATTACCCTGCTCTGCACTTGCGTCAGAGCAGGCTTGCGTGGACTATGGCCTTCCACGAACACTGGCCTGAAGAATCAGTTCACGGGAGTGACGCTGTGTCCGCGACGAGGAAAGAAGGAGCGCGCCTGCGCCCCATCGGCAACCTGGATCTCATCAGGCGCTTCACCTGGGAGATATCGTCGATCAACATGTATCTCGAGGAGCTGCGTCAGTTCTGGGCGAGGACGCTCGGCATCAGCGGCCCGCAATGGCTGATCCTGATGGCGATCTCCGACCTCGACAAGGACGACGGCGTACCGGTCAACGTGGTCTCCAAGCTGCTCCACGTCGATCCCTCGTTCGTCACCACCCAGTCCAAGCTGCTCGAGAAGAAGGGCCTGCTCCGCCGGCGGCCCTCGCCGACCGACGCCCGGGTCGTGCGGCTGTCACTGGTCGACAAGACCCAGAAGCACATCGCGAGCCTCAACGAGCAGTACAAGACGATTCGCGAGTTCGTCTTCCAGGAGTTCGACGAGAACGAGCTGACGGAATTCACCACCAAGCTCGCGACGCTCAAGAACCGGCTCGAAAAGGCCTGCGTCAGGATATCGCTCGACTTCTGAGACGCGAGGCCGCGCTCAGCTCCGCCGACCGGCGGCGCCGAGCCGCGATTCCAGCCAGTCGAAGATGTATTCGTTGGCGAGACTCGGATTGTCCGCATGGGCCTGCGCCGCGCCGGTCTCCGCCGCGGTGAACACCTTCAGCACGATATCGGAGCTGCCGAGCCGGGATTTCTGGACGATCTGACGCGCCCGGTCGGCCTTGAGCCAGCCATCCTCGCCGAGCGTGATCAGCACCGGACAGTCGGCGCTGGAGGCCATCAGCGGCGCATGCGGCACCGGGACGATGCTGAGGTCGCTCATCGCGAAGCGGCTGGCGAAGAACGATCGTTCGTGCAGATCCCACAGGCCGCCATCGCAGACGGCGGCGGCGAGCCGCGGCTCCTGCAACACCGCGCGCGCCACGAATGAGGATCCCCACCCGTCCGCCACGATGGCGACGCGATCGAAATCGACGTCGCCGCGCGTTTCCAGATAATCCATGACGCTCGCGATCGAGCTCTCGAGATCGCGGCGCTGCAGGAGCGTATCGGTATAATCGTCGCGCTGGTCGCCGAGCAGGTCGAGCGCGAGCATCGACAGTCCGCGCTCGCGCGCATGCGGTGCGAGCTTGAACAGGAATTCCTCCTTGCGGTGTCCCGGCTCGCCGATGCAGATCACGGTCGGCGCCCGTCCGCTCGCCGACGCCGCGGGCAGGAAGTAGCCCTGCAACGCATGATCGTCGACCCAGGGAATCGTCACGACCTCGCCGGCCGGTGCGCGCGCCGTCAGGTAGCGGCGGGCGCATTCCTGCATCGCCAGCACCGCAACCCAGCGCCGCTCGTCGGCCTGATCGAGCGGCATTGCCGCTGCACCGTAGTAGTTCAACGCCCGCAGCCAGTTGCGCTGCGCGGTCGCCATGTGGCCCTCCGCGAACGCGGCCTCGGCGCGATGCCGGTTGGCCTGCGCAAGCCGCTTCCACTCGCGGTGCCAGGATTGCTCGTCGCCCCGCTTGAGCTGCCGCGCGATCATCAGGCATTCCGCGATCGTGGCGCCGCCCTCCTGGGCTGCGGTCAGGAGCCGCGTGAATTCAGCGGAGATGTCCTCTCTCTCCGGGCAAAGGGACCAGTCGTCGGAGAGGCATGCGGGTATCATCGGAGCTACGCTCTATCATCGCGTTACCCCTGATTCACTAAACTATTTTGGTTCGCCAACCAAGCCGCCGTGCGCGCCATTACAGGTGTTTGAGATCACCATCGCTTGAACGATGATTGAACGATGCGCCGCGCCGCATGCGTGACATTCCAATTCGTCATGAGGCCGCGAATATTGGCAAGAGCTGGCACGTCAAATGACCTGCGCACCTCTTGCCATGATGATCATCATACCTATATCCGCGCCTCGCTGGTCACAACAGCGAAGTAGACTCAGCCGAGCCGCCAGCCGACCTCCTGCGTAAAGCTCTCGTAGAAGGCGCGGTCATAGGCCTGCTCGGGCGTTGCGCGCACGCGCTCGTCGAGGCGTTTGGCGTCCTCGCCCACGAGGATGCGCCAGCGCTCCGCCTTGACCCCGTCGAGGATGATCTTCGCGGCCTGCGCAGCCGTCGTCGGAGCATCCTCCAGGAAGCTGCGGGCGCGCTCGGCGAACGCCGCCTGGATGTCCTCGTCCGACATCTTGTCGGCATCCGGCACGCCGGCCGCGACCATGCGCTTGCGGGTCAGCGCGACCTCGTCGGCGTTGAGCCGCTCCGACCCGTCCGTGCTCTGCACCTTGCGCGAATTGGAGACGATCGAGGTGCCGATATGGCCGGGCATCACCACCGAGCATTTGACGTGCGGGGCATGCAGGCGGAGGTCGTTGATCAGCGCTTCGGTAAATCCCTTCACCGCAAACTTGGCGGAGCTGTAGGCGGTGTGCGCCTGTCCCATGCCGATCGAGGCCCAGAAGCCGTTGACGCTCGCGGTGTTGACGATGTGGGCCTCGTCCGCCGCCACCAGCATCGGCAGGAAGGTGCGCACGCCGAGATAGACCCCGCCCCAGCAGATGTTGAAGGTGCGCTCCCACTGCTCGCGCGTGTTGGTGAACAGGCTGCCGCCGCCGCCGATGCCGGCATTGTTGAACAGCAGATGAATCTTGTCGGTCTTCTGCTGCTCGGCGAGATCGTCGCGAAAGCGCTTCAGGTGATCCTCGATCGCGACATCGGCAACATGCGTCGTGACGCGCAGGCCCTGCGGCAGCTTCTCGACCTCGCAGAGCCGCCTGGTCTCGGCCATTGCGGCCTCCGAGACGTCGCACATTGCGACATTGCAGCCTTCGGCCACGAGCTGTCGCGCGAGCTCGCGTCCCATTCCCGTGCCACCGCCGGTGATGACCGCGATCTTTCCTGCAAAATCCTTCATGGGACTTTCGGCCCCTCCCTTGTCGGTATGTTTCTTCAGAGCATGATCCGAACCCGGAGGGCCGCGTTAGCGCAAAGTGTGAAGCGGTTTTCCGAAGAGATCATGCTCAAACAATAACCTAAAGCGCGATGACGATTCATCCCAATCTCATCGCGCTTTAGCGCCGCTCATCGCAGCGCGCGCAAAATGTAACAGCGCCGCATCCGCAGGTAAAAGCGGATCGGCGCTGCCATCTTCGCCATCGTTATTTCGGCGGACGGACTATTCGGCCGCTTCGACGCACGGCCCGTTCAACGCACCGAGCGCCTCCTCGTCCGGCTCGAACAAATAGTGCACCGGCGTGACCTGGAGCGCGGCGACATTCATGTCGCGAACCAGCTTGCCGCGGCGGATCGCATCGCGCGTGGAGTCCACGAGGATGCCGGCGATCACGGGAATGCGCCCCTTCCCGCCTCGACCGTCGCGGCCATCAGGTCGCGATATTCCTCGTGATCGAGCGTGCGCCCCTCGCCGGTCGAACCGCCGGCGGCGACGCCGTGTGCGCCGGCGCCGATCATCCAGTCGACCTGGGGCGCCACGAGCCCAAAGTCGATCTCGCCGTCTTTCCGGAACGGCGTCGTCATCGGCGGGATCACGCCGGTCGGACGTACCTTCATGTTCTGCCCTCGCGTTTCCATAACCCTTGTGGCGGTCCCGCTCTTTTGACGAGTATCCGCCCGCTTCGAAGCCTATTGGCTGTGCAAGCCCTGTGAAGGGCCGCCCGCGCGGCGCAGCCCCGCAGAATCCAACATTCCTGTGATCACCCCCTCTGGTTCCCGTATTTGTCCGGCTTCGGGTTAAGGGCAATTTTTTTACAATCCGAATCATCAAATGGGGGTGGACGCTGGGTCGAGTCGGCCAGGTCAGCGTGTTGTTTGTGTCACAGGCTCTGGCACTCCGCTTGCATCCTCTTCGTGGTCAGAAACTACCGATGAGGTGACAGGAATGTTCGTGACCGTCGTTGCCGTGCTCTGCCGGCTTGGTGCATCTGCCTCGGGCGCTTGCGTCGAGGAAATCGTGACCGACAGCAACATGACGCCCGAAATGTCGATGATGCAGTGTGCAATCGGCGCACAGGCACCCTTGGCGAAGTGGATGGGCGAGCATCCGATCTATCACGCCAACTGGCGCCTCGAGCGCTACAAATGCGTGCCGGGTCACTACGAGATCAAGGGCCACGCCTAAGGCCCCGCAAAACTACTGATATCAAGACGACTGAGGAAACGCCCCGGGGGCCGCCTTTCTCCTCTGCGCGGGCACCGCTGGCGCCAGACCCATCGCGGCGGCGCGCTTTGTGACTATCGTCACGCTCTTCCCTCAAGCAATCGCACGCAAGATGATCGCGCGCGCCTTTCGCCCCTCCGGCGTCGGCATCAGCGCATAATTGTGCGGCTGGTTGCGGAGCAGATGCAGCTCGACCGGCACACCAACCGCCCTCGCCCGCTCCGCAAGATCGACGCTGTCGGGGTAGAGCAGATCGCGAGTCCCTGCGAAGATCGTCATTGGCGGCAGCGAACGGAACGCGCCGTTGAGCGGGCTGACGAAGGGATGGCCGACATCGAGCTCGCCGGCATAGAGGCGTCCCGCCTCGATGATCCCCGGAATGTCCTGCATCGGATCGCGCGCCGCGATCTCGACCTGCTCCGGACGGCTGACCGACGCATCCGCGGCGGGCGAGATCAGCACCATCAGGTTCGGCTGCCGATGTCCGCGATCACGCAGCCACTGGCAGGCGGCGAGCGCCAGGCCCGCGCCGGCCGAATTGCCGACCACCGTGACCTTTGCAGGCCCGGCATCTTCCAGCAGCATCCGCAACAGCTCGGCCGTCGCCGGCACGACGTCCTTCGCGGTGACGCGCGGCGCGAGCGGATAGATCGGCACGACGCAAACGACGCGCGCCTCGCGCGTCATCTGACCAATGAGCCGCCAATGCGCCGGCACGATCTCGTTGATGAAGCCACCGCCATGCAGGAACATGACGTAGTTGCAGCCCTCATGGCCGGAAGACGGCGCGGTGTAATAGACCGGCCATCCGCCCATCCTGGTCAGCGTCACCTCGACACCGCGGCCGAGCCCCGTCGGCTCATGCGAGGCCGGCTGCAAGGCGCGCTTGTGCACATGCGCCTGCACCGCCTCGGCGGATGCGAGCTGCTTCCTGAACGGAAGCAGCCTGAGCAGCACGTTGAAGCAACGGCTCTGCAAGCTCGGCGCGGGATCACGCTGCGGCGGCGCATCTAGCGCGCGGCCGCCAGGGCAAAACTGCAACGCCGACACGATCTTCGCAACGCTCATTGGCCACCTCCCCTCCGGGCTCTCCCGACGCGGCGGCAAAGACGCTTGCCGACCCGTCGCCACTTGCGGATATAATGCGAGCATTCACTCGCTTTTCCTACTCGCATTCGGACCGCTGGCCCATGGCGCGCAAACCACCGACAAAACCCCGGAAAAACGCCTCCCAGAAGAGGTCCCGCGCCACCGTCGACGCACTGGTCGAGGCAACCGCTCGCATTCTGGTCCGCGAAGGTTTTGAGAAGGCGAGCACCAACCGGATCGCCGAAGTCGCCGGCGTCAGCGTCGGCTCGCTCTACCAGTATTTTCCGGGCAAGGAGGCCCTCGTCGCCGCCGTGATCGACCGCCACAACGAGGAGATCATGGGCATCGTCCGCTCAGCGCTGACCGAGGTCGCCGACATGCCGATCGAGAAGGCGATGCGAAAACTCGTGAGCGTCGCGATCGAGGCCCACCGCATCGATCCGAAACTCCATCGGGTGCTCGCCGAGCAGATCCCGCGCACCGGCCAGCTCAAGGACGTCGAGGCCTTCAACCGCGAGGTCCACACCCTCGTCCGCGCCTATCTCGAAAGCCGCCGCAACGAGATGCGCAAGATCGACCCGGCCCTTGCCACCTTCATCTGCGTCAGCGCCATCGAGGCCGTCGCGCACAACACGGTGCTGAACCACGCCGAGATGCTGTCGGAGAAGACGGTGCGGACGCTGGTGGACGAGACGACGAGGATGGTGGTGGGGTATTTGAGGTAGGTGGAACGACGTCTGGAGAGTGGACGCCTACAAGAACGTTGGAAAGCTAGGACTGAGCATAGGAGAGAACTCCGCTCCAAACTTTCGCTCCGCGAAGCTTGGGGAATTAAAAAAGGACGCGAAGACCGCCCTGTACCACTCTACCGCATCAGCCGGCGGCAATGCGTCATCAGCCACTACCGGTTGCGCGCCTCAGTCGTCCCAGACGCGCTTGCCGCAGCCGCATTCGAACATGCGAGTAATGGCTCCGCTCTCAGAGTCCACCACCGCTCGGACAAGCTTCATTTTCTTGCCGCAGATGCGGCACGTTCTGGTTGAGTTGTCCTCGACAACGCAAATCTTCTCAGCACGGAATATTTCCATGAGTCGCGCCCCCCGTCTGAGGTGACCTGGTGGAGATTGCAAACTGACTGAAGCAGGGAAAGTAGAAGAACTGCGTAACGAGCCCCTGCGGGCAGTTTGCGACTGTCCAGGAAGCGAATCAAGACGCGCCGGCTATTCTGACGACCCCTTTTGGGTACCTCATCAGGATGGCCCGAGTGCCGGAACGGAGCGATCCGTTAATCCTCATCAGAGCTGGGTCTGATGTAATCCCTATGCAAAACGGTTGGTCGTTGGGCACCATCGAACAGAACGGTGATGCCGGTTGTACGTTGGCCTAGGGCGACAACGACGCCAACCTTGTCAGCCAGGTCTGGGCAACGAATTTTTCCGATTTCGCTGAGCTTAAAACGCGCGCCGACTTCAATCCTATTTGTTCTCAAATCCATGGTTGCGCCTCGCAAAGAGACCGATCGAAATGAAACAGAGTGGTGGCAAAGTTCCTCAAAAATACCGGTGACTATGGCGACTCATTGTTTCAAGAGTATTTCGTAATTCGAGAATTAGACAGCGTCGCAGACAGGTGCTTGGAGCAACAACTGGTAACCCCGTAAGGCCGCCTCGGTTGGCGGGAAGATTGAAAGCAACCTCGGCAAGCTCCCCGCCCCTGTCTGGTGGTCTAGGCCGTCGAGCGGGGAGCTGCCGCGCCAGCCCCGCACCAAAACAAGCTAAAAACGTGCCAGACGCAGAGCCCGCGTTTGCCGCTAGGAAGGTGGGCGTTGGCGCATTGGGCGCATTGCGATTGCTGTTCCGGGTCAGATCTGACGCGATGGGCCAAGAAGAGAGGTGCGATCTAACCGCTCGTCGCAGCGCGATAGAAGGCTTCTACCTTCCTCAGGTCTTTTGAGTGAGTGCCCTCTCGATCCGTTCTTGTTTTCGAATCAACGCCGGCAGGTCGCACCGACCGAATAGCTTCCTTGACATTGTCCGGTCCGAGGCCACCAGCAAGTATGACCGGGGTGCGAACACTCTCCACTATCGTTCGACTGATGCTCCAGTCGTGCGTCACCCCTTGCGCGCCGATTTGCACATCACCTGTCCGATGACTGTCGAGCAGGATCCAATCGACAACCCCATCATAAGCTTGCGCCACGCCTACTGCCTCAGGTCCCATGACAGGTACGCTGCGCATGAATTTGGTCTTCGGCAGGGACTTTCGCAGCGCCACGACAAGATCAGGCGTAAGCAATTCGCTGGATGCGCCAAGATGAACAATGGGCGGATCAAGCTCTCTCGCCATCCGTTCGATAAGAGCGACATCCGCCGAAAGGAACAGCGCGGAAACTACGGACGGCGCCCGCACCATCTTCATAACCGCTAACGCCTTCTGAACCGGAAGCTCCCGGGGGAAGGCTCCATCGCCGACGAGCACGCCGACATGATCCACGCCGATTACCGATATCGCCTCGGCTTCCGCAGGTGTCGCGACTTCGTAAATTTGCGTCAGCATTGTCTTACACGCTGCCACCACTCAGTTGAGTAGACAGGATGGGCTGGTCCTGGGTCAACGGCCGTTTTGGGTCAATCGCGTCGGTCGGGCGCTCGGCCAACCGCTTCTGATCGCGATCGTCCTTGCTGGCGACGCGCTCCCTGGCGCGAAAAGAATAGGCCGGGCGGCGGGCGTGGTGTCAGCGAGTGCCGGCGGGATCCCTGCAAGCAACGATGTCGCGGGGAGATTTTCGACCCGCGACCTCCGGCGGAGAGAATACTGCGAGGTACCCTCCGTCCCCTTCGAGCTTGTATGTGGCGACCTCGCGATAGCCGACGGCGGTCAATTCGCAGCGCAGGAGCTCAATTGGCGTGCCATGCTTCGACGTCGGAAGCTCAAGGTCGACAATTCCGACCCGTGCACCCTGCTTCAAGGCGGGCGCGAGATTGTAGAGGAAGGCATAGGGTTGGGCTATCTCGTGATACATGTGCACGAGGATTGCGGCATCCAGCGAGGAAGCGGGCAGACGCGGGTCGTGTGGTTCGCCGAGCGCGAATTGCACGTTCGTCAACTTCAGGAGTTTTGTTCGCCTGGCGAGTTCTATGAGGTAATCCCGCGTGACGTCCTGGGCAACAACAGAGCCGGCGGGTGCGACGAGGTACGAGAGTCTAACCGTATGGTAGCCACTGCCCGCACCAATGTCGCCGACTGTCATGCCAGGTTTCAGTTCAAGAACACGTGCGATCTGGCCGGCCTCATTGAGAGCGTCGCGGTGCTCTTCGGCGGCGCGGCGTGGGCTGACAATTCGTGCGACGGGGCGCTGCGGTGAGGGAAACTCGTTTGCAGCGACTCCGGGAGGAGCCAGATAACCTATGTCAGCGGCATATGCGCGAGTTGCAGCAAACGCCACAAGTAGCGTCGCTGCCGCTGTCGCGATGTTCCACACCCTACAGCACCTGGCTCACCAACCAGAGCGCGATCGAGCAGCAGAGCGCAATTCCAAGGTACGGCAATGCAATTGTCATCGGTTCCTCACTGACGAATTCCGATGCTGAAACGCTAGCGAGATTCGCATATTCGCAGCCGCGTGACTATCCCGTTCGCATGCACCGCGCGTTCGCGTTCTGCCTGGCCACCGCCGCCAAGGCGGTGCCTGATGGCCCCGACTGAAATCAAATATGACGCCTACCGCTCGCGCGTCGAGCGCAACGGCAAGACCGCCCGGCTATTCACCCGCAACGGCCACGACCGGACCACGCGCTTCCCCTGGATCGTCGAGGCCGCGCTGAAGAACCGCGAGCAGCAATTCGTCATCGACGGCGGGGCTGTGGTGCACGGCGTCGACGGCGTGTCCGACTTTAACGCCCTGCATTCGCGCTGGCACGACAACGAGGTGCAGCTCTACGCATTCGACGTTCTCGCGCTCGGCGGCGAAGATTTGCGCCAGCTGCCGCCCAGTCTGCGCAAGGCAATGTGGTCTCACATATTCCACGGGCCCGGATACTCTTGGCACTCTCGACATCATACGCACGCTAACGTGCGTTTAGTTCCACTCAACCATCTGTAAACGTTGAGAATTTCGGCCAACCTTTGGCAACGAGTGTGGCATGCGGGCTACAGCAATTATCAACCATCGACTTACTCTTTGTCAGGCAGGTGGGCGAACGCGCCAATTCATTGAACTCGTTACTCTGGGGAGATACTCGCATGAAGAAGGTTCTTGCGGCTGCGGCCGGAACATTGGCTCTCGCTCTGGCGGCTCCCGCCGGTGCGGCGGATCTGGCCGCCCGGCCGTACACCAAGGCCCCGGCGCCGATGGTCGCCGCCATCTACGACTGGAGCGGCTTCTACATTGGTATCAACGGTGGCGGCGGCTCCGCGCACAGCTGCTGGGACTTTGTCACGCCAGTTACCGGCACCCTCGTCGGTGAAGGCTGTCACAACGCGACTGGCGGCACGGTCGGTGGTCAGGTCGGCTATCGCTGGCAGTCAGCAAGTTGGGTGTTCGGTCTTGAAGGCCAAGGCAACTGGGCCGACTTCTCCGGCGACAACATCAGCCTCCTGTTCCCGGGTAGCGCTCTGGTCACGGGCGACCGCAATCGGTCACGGATCGATTCCTTCGGTCTCATCACGGGTCAGGTGGGCTACGCCTGGAACAGCGTTCTGCTCTACGTGAAGGGTGGCGCGGCTGTGGTCGGCGATAAGTTTGACATCTACGCTGCTCCCGGCACTCCCGGTGCTGGCACATTGCTAGCCTCAGGTCGCGACACGCGCTGGGGGGCCACAGTTGGCGCCGGCCTTGAGTTTGGCTTTGCGCCGAACTGGTCGGTCGGTGTTGAGTACGATCACATCTTCCTGGGCCATCAGACGAGAGACCTCACGGTCCCTGGGACCGGGTTGTTATTTCAGACTAATCGCATCAGCCAAGATGTCGATATGGGTCTCGTGCGCCTGAACTATCGGTTCGGCGGCCCTCTCGTCGCGAGGTACTGATTAGCATTATGCAAACGAACAAGGCCGGCTCTTTGAGCCGGCCTTGTGCGTTGGGAGGCTCGAGTGACGAAGACTTACCGACCAGTCACACCTTCGCAGCTCGCCGATGAGCTGAACCAAGCATTCGCCTCGGCCGAACCTCACACAATCTCCAGGGCGATCGGACAGGCCCTCAAAGATTTCAACATTTCAGAAATCTCGAAAAAGGCCGAGCTGCAGCGTACGAGCATTTATCGTGCTTTCGGCAACGAACAGCTTCCGAATTTTTCTACCGTCCTGGGGGTACTCACGGCTATGGGCTTGCAGCTGAAGGTAGCCCCCAAACGCGGCGGGCATGCGAGCTTCTGATCCGCCAGATACGCCTCTGAGCTTTTTTTGTGCCTATACGTGGCGATGCAGGCCCCAAAACGCGATCAGCAGGAGAGCTGCGGCCCCAATTCCCAGCAATAGGAGAATGGCTTCCAGCATGACGAATCAAGCTCCGCCCGCCCCTTTGGAACGATACACCTTGCCGGGTTTAGTCACCAAGGCCCGCCAGCGTGAACCGGCGGGCCTCCTGTGAATTCGGCGACCTCCGAGATCATCGGGAACATGATGCGCAGCGCGCGGTCATTGCGCGACGATGGAGAGGCCGGCGTTCCTGGGGCAGCGCCTTGTCGCCGCCGAGGATCAGAACGACAAGCTTTGCCGCAGCGGGTACGGCTTGCAGTTATCGTCCCGGCAGAGCCGTGAGCTCTCGGGGCGGCTTGATGCGCCAGAACGGATATGCCGCCAGTTCTTTCGAATGCTGCGCGAACATATCGACCCGTCTGCTTGTAAATTCCGTAATGACGCCGAAAAATTCAGTTGGTGACCTGATCGTCGCAAGTCTCAGGCCGAATTCAAAAGCAAATTGCGCGTTGGCCCCGGCTATCTCAAGAAGCTTCGCTTGATACGCCTGCATGTTTGCCGTCGCTAATGCAAAGCCGTTCGTTGGATCGCTATCCGTCATTCTCTGACTGAGGTCACCTGGTAAGGTATCCATCCGAGGCTCAATGATAGAAACCTCGTGTTTAGGATCATCATGAAGCTCGGGAGGCGGTTCGACCGAGACTGCCGCAGCAGAGTGAAGTAAATTCTCTTTCGGGCTTCTAACAATGGCCTGCTTGTTCCGTTGGGCCCGCGCGGCCATTTTCGGATTGCGGGCGCGCTTTGGCGCTGTCGCCGGTTTGCGTTTGCTCATCTGACGCTCCACGAAAATGGGGGGGCGACCAAAACGGTCACTTCTGAAAGGACAACAGGCTTTGTGACGTAGCGTTCCAAACCCGTGCATCGTTGGAGTCCCGCATCAATCGCACGTTCTACGAGGTCGACGATGATCTTGGGTAGCAACTCCAACCAACAAACGTCTAACTGGCGATCTTCCTGACCCATGCTCAGCGGCGTCAGTCTGAGAATAAGCCAGACTATCCACCGAGCGAATGCTCGAGGAAGAAGCGCAGCATTTCCCTCGTCGCATCCGGTCCTTGCGGATCAGTGTAGGACCCGGCGGGGCTGCCGCCTGACCACGCGTGTCCGGCGCCGTCGATGTTCCAGTGTTCGGATATCGCTCGACCGGCCCCGTCAATCAGGACGGTGCGAGTATAGGCATGGCCGTGGGGTACGCGTCCGCGAAGTACCTTCGTCGTCGGTCTCGTTGCCCCGGCGGACTGCTCGATAATCTGATCGCCATTCTTTGGATGCACCGTAGTGTCACGATCGCCATGGAAAACGATGGTCGGCACAGAAGTTATGCCGTCCGCAATTGCCCTGGAGCCGCCTCCCTGTCGCATGGCCACGAACGCGGAGGGGAGATCGCTCGCGGCTCCACACGCGAGGCCTGAATGAATACCGACGGCCGCGTACAGGTCGCTATACGTTGCGCCCATGATGGCGGCGGCGGCCCCGCCGGCCGACAGACCCGCGACGTATACGCGCTTCGGATCGATCACATGGTCGCGCATGATCTGGCGGGTAATGCCGGCGATCATCGAGGGCTCGCCCCCGCCGCGGCGCTGGTCGCCCGTGCGAAACCAGTTCCAGCACTTCGCCTGGTTGGCTCCGCTCGGCTGCTCAGGATAGACCACGAAGCAATTCTGCTCTTCCGCCAGGAAATTCATCCGGGTGCCGGCCGCGAAATCGTCCGGCGACTGGGTGCAGCCGTGAAGCATGACGATCAGGGGAAGCCGTTGTCCCTGACAGCGGCTTGGGATGAACAGCTTGTAGGTCCGGCTTCCCGCGGCGTTACTGAAGGTACCGGCGATAAACCGTGTGGCCTCGGGCACGATGTCCGATGGGGACAGAGGGGCGCGCTTGATCGGACTGCGCAGGCCGAGTCCGGAAAAATCCCGCATGCCGTCGAGCGGTAAGGAGTGTCTGCGTCCCTGAGCAGAGCGGGCCGGCGCAATCTGCGGAGCTTTCCGCTCCTCGACGACGTCGGCCGTGGCGTCGATGGTAAGCGGATCGAGCCGCGGGAGCCGAGCCTGAGAGGCGCTGCGAGACTCCGGTCTTGGCGCGCGACCGCCCTGGAGCATGCGCTGCAGCAGCGCGGTGGCCTCGACCAGTTGGCCGGCACGCGTGAGGCGGGTTGCTTCGCGGACTATGTCTTGATTCAGCA
The DNA here is from genome assembly GCF_042257955.1 of Bradyrhizobium sp. B025. NCBI lineage: Bacteria > Pseudomonadati > Pseudomonadota > Alphaproteobacteria > Hyphomicrobiales > Nitrobacteraceae > Bradyrhizobium > Bradyrhizobium sp. B025. Next base: position 4,830,702 of record NZ_CP170150.1, read on the forward strand.
TCGTTCACCTCGTTCTGTCGGCGAGTGCGGCCTTGACCGCGGGAGTGGCGTGAAGGGCCCCCAGCACCGAGACCGACGCGATTGTGGCGCGAGCCAACTCGGGAGTGACGTCCTGGGCGATGGTGGCTAAGCCCAAAACATTGATCTGCAGCATCTCGCCGGCGCGCCGCGCCGCTTCGAGATCCTCGCGAGTGTAGTTGCGCAGCCCGAGGTCCAATTTCTTCCGGGCCATGGACTGTCTGACGACCTCTACGTGTCGCTCGAGTTGGTTCCGGATTGCTGTCCGGATGAAATCGGTCCGGTTCGAATAGAACCCTTCCTGCACCATAAGATCGACGTGACCGAGGTCGACATAGCCAAGGTTGATCGTGATCTTCTCGGTGTCGGGGGCCTTGGGTCGCAGCTCGTGCACATTAGCGGGCATAGCGAAACATCCATATACCATCCCTTTGGATGGCTTATGGATGTTATCTAGATGCTCCCGGGCGTCTTTCAAGGGATGGAGCCATCCAATGACTGCATGAGCCGCTCGCGCAGGCGGGCCGTCTCACGTCGAGGGCGGTCGTCGCATCGGGGAGACCAGACAAATTCCTGGCGAAACGCGCCTCGCCGATCATCGCAAGCCCAATGGCCAGCTCGTTCAAAGGCTTCAAACGGAAACAGGTTCGTCGTGCTCCCACGCCGGGGGCAAACCAAAATCGAGAGCACCGTCCGGTACCTGGGAATTGAAGTCGACGATGCACTCGCAATAGCAGAGCAGGTCGACGTCTGAACTAACTGGGCAGAGCGGACATGCTCTGCCCCTCATTTGCAGCCGGCTTCGGGCCAACTGCGGCCATTCCTAACGAGGCTGCAATGTCTGCGTGGACGCGGCAGGTGACGTAAACAAGGAGACAAAAGAACAAGCGTACAACGACGCGAACGTGGTCGCGATTATGCGGATCGCGGACCTGAAGGCTTAAGGCTTCGTTTCATCAGCAGGAAAGATCCATTGTAGGAGCAGATGGCACACGGGACGACGCGCCATCCGCGGGCAGCCGATCACCTGGTTCCGTGGATGAACGTTTGCATCTCCTCTAACGTAAGCTTGCCATCTTTATTGCTGTCCATTGCCTTGAAAATTCGTTCGTGAGCTGCCTGAAACTCCTGCAGTGAGATGGTCCCATCGCCGTCGGCGTCCATCAGAGCGAACATCATACGCATCATAAAAGGTGGTCCCATCGCGCCTCCACCCATCATGCTGCGCCCCATCATATGTCCCATCATGCCGCCGCCCGGCATGCTTCCGTGTCCCGTCGTACCCACGCCTTCCTGGCCCATGGGATGCAATTGCGATTGCATTTGTTGCTGATCTGGTTGCGGTGTCATTTGGCTCTGTGCAAAGGCACCGAACGTGCCATACGTTAGAATGAGAGCGGATATCGTGAGTTGTAGAACGCGCGTATACATTTCGAACCTCCTCCGAAAAGCTGCGGTCACCCCAAAGAGCCAAATCGAAGGCGCTTCGCGCCGTCAATTGCTACTCGGCCGGACTGTGTCGCTTACACTCTCACGCCCTGTGACTAGATAACGTGACGGCGATCCCACGCGGTGCAACCAGAAGAAAGCTGCTCTCGACCACTGCCGGGTATTTTATCTTTATCTCAATAGGAATGCGGCACGACCGTTTGTGGCCCGCCGCTATAAAAATGCTGACGCTTGGGCTTTGGTGCGACTGCGGAAGGTGCCATTGCGAATGCGCTGCTCGCGGTTGTCATACGTGTGGCATGAGGAATGTTTGTTTTTGGGCCGCCCTGATAGGTGTGCCGATCCACGGTTTGCGCAATGCTGGACACCATCAGGAGTGGCATGACGAGCGCTACTGCGAGAACGTATTTGATTGTCATGATCTTCTCCCAGCTTAGCTGACAGCAGAGGAAGCGGACCACTAAAGCCGTAAAGCGCCATGATGCAGATCAATAGGTCAGCGGCGCTGTTTGAGATGCGCCAATCGGTCCTATGTCGTTCTAAGTGCGCAAGAGAAGACCGCATCGACAGATCATCCTGCTTGATCGCGTGCCAATCTCATTGTGTTACAGTCGCCGCGCGATAGCTTCCGCAGAATTTGGTTGAAAGTCCGCTCGTCATTCGACGTTCTCGCGCTCGGCGGCGAAGATCTGCGCCGGGGAGAAGACAACTCCGCTCCCGAGGTCGCGCGCCCAGCCCCCTGCGACGCAACCCATGAAGCAGCTGTCGTAGATACTCCTCCATCCGACGGGCTGCCACGATGACATCATGCCCTTGTTTTGCCCGACGGGTCAAACCGATTCGGAAAAACATGATTCGCCAACAGCTTCGCTACTGTGCATGGGGTTGTTTTCGGCATTTTAATCTGCCGACCATCGAAGCAGCGCCCCTCTGCCGATCGACGCGCATGCGTCCCGCGGCGGGAGTAGGCTCCACGCCGACGGTCAATCCACCCGACAGATGAGTTGGAAAAAATGGTCGGAGCGAGAGGATTTGAACCTCCGACCCCTAGTCTCCCAGACTAGTGCGCTAACCGGGCTGCGCCACGCTCCGAACGTCGTTCCATTAGCTAGGATCGCCGCTTTGCGCAAGGCGAGGTCGCAGCATTTTGGTATCGCGATCTGGTTGGCTCTGAGCCCAGAGCCCCCGGAACTGCCCGCAAAGCCGGCCGATACCGCCCTAGCCGTCCTTCAGCGCCTGGTCCAGCATTTCCCGGCAGGCGACGAGGTCGGCGAGCACCCGCCCTAACCGCTCCCGGTCGAGCGCGCTGGGGCCGGCCGGCGCGGCGGGGGTGCCGCCCTTGCGGAAGGTGGTGAGGATTTCCTCGTCGTCGACCTCCGTGAAGCGGAAGTCGATGCCGTCCTCTTCGTCGCCCTGGTAGTCGTCATCGTCGGCGTCGGCGACGCCCTTGATCGGCGCCTCGTCGTCCGGCTCGATCAGGCTTGCGCCGATGGCGTCCTCGATGGCTCCGAACGAGACCGCGGCCGCGCCGTCGGCGAGGCCCTGCACCGATTTGACGCCGTGCTCCTTCAGGATCCGCTGCACCCCGCGGATGGTGTAGCCCTCCCCGTAGAGCAGCCGGCGGATGCCCTTGAGCAGGTCGACGTCGTCGGGACGGTAATAGCGGCGGCCGCCGCTGCGCTTCATCGGCTTGATCTGGGAGAACCGGGTCTCCCAGAACCGCAGCACGTGCTGCGGAATGTCGAGTTCCTGCGCTACTTCGCTGATGGTTCGGAACGCATCCGGCGCCTTGTCCAAATGCCAAATCCTTATCCGAAAGGCGATTATGCCTCGGGTTGAACCTTGCTGCCGTCGCCGTTGGTACGGTGCTGGGCGTTGATCCGCTGCTTCAGGATCGCCGACGGCTTGAACACCATGACCCGGCGCGGCGAGATCGGCACCTCGGTGCCGGTCTTCGGGTTGCGGCCGATGCGCTGACCCTTCTTGCGGACCATGAAGGAACCGAACGACGACAGCTTCACCGTCTCGCCCTTCTCAAGGCAGTCGGTGATCTCCTTCAGCACGAGTTCCACGAAGGCGGACGATTCCGTGCGCGACAGGCCGACCTTCTGGTAGACGGCTTCGCACAGATCAACACGCGTTACGGTTTTACTTGTATCGGTCATCGCCCTGCCCCACATCACGGCGAACAATTGTTGTCTGAAATTATGAGGTTACGATACGCCGGTCAACAGCGCTCATCAATGCAGAAGCATCGATAATCGCCGCTGATTCCGGCAAAATTTTATCGACTGTGGCTCTACCAGCGCACCAGCGCCGAGCCCCAGGTGAAGCCGCCGCCCATGGCCTCGAGCAGAATCAGGTCGCCGCGCTTGATGCGGCCGTCCTTGCGCGCCACCGCCAGCGCCAGCGGGATCGAGGCCGCCGACGTGTTGCCGTGACGGTCCACCGTCAGCACCACCTTCTCCGGCGCGATATGCAGCTTGTGCGCGGAAGCGTCGATGATTCGCTTGTTGGCCTGGTGCGGCACGAACCAGTCGATGCTGTCGGCATTGAGCCCGGTCGCTTCGAAGGCATCGACGATCACGTCGGTGATCATGCCGACCGCGTGCTTGAAAACCTCGCGGCCCTCCATGCGCAGATGGCCGACGGTCTGGGTCGAGGACGGGCCGCCGTCGACGAACAGCTTTGCCTTGTGGCGGCCGTCGGAGCGCAGATGCGTGGTGACGACACCGCGGTCGGTCGCAGCACTGCCCGGCTGGCCCTGGGCCTCCAGCACGACCGCGCCGGCGCCGTCGCCGAACAGCACGCAGGTGCCGCGGTCGTTCCAGTCGAGGATGCGCGAGAAGGTCTCGGCGCCGATCACCAGCGCGCGCTTGAAGGCGCCGGTGCGCAGGAAATTGTCGGCAGTGGCGAGCGCGAACACGAAGCCCGAGCACACCGCCTGCAGGTCGAAGGCCGCGCCGTGGTTGATGCCGAGCCCGTGCTGCACGGCGACGGCCGTCGCGGGGAAGGTGTTGTCAGGCGTCGAGGTCGCCAGCACGATCAGATCGATCGACTGCGCGTCCACGCCGGCATCGGTGAGCGCGGCCTGCGCGGCCTTGATCGCCAAGTGCGAGGTGAACTCGCCCTCGGCCGCAATGTGCCGCTCGCGAATGCCGGTACGCTGGACGATCCACTCGTCGGACGTGTCGATACGCGCCGCCAATTGGGCGTTGGTCACCACCTGCTCCGGCAGATAAGAGCCGCAGCTCAGCACGACCGAACGAATTTTGGTCACGAAACAGCCTCCTGCGCGGCCTGCACGGAATTGAGTGCACCACCCTCGCGGTTGAGCATCTGATTGATCTTGTTCAGGAGATCGTAGTGAGCCATCTCATAGCCAACATCGATCGCATAGGCAAAGCCTTCGGCGCTGGTTCCGCCGTGGCTTTTAACCACCAGTCCATTGAGCCCCAGGAACACGCCGCCATTGGACTTGTTGGGGTCCATCTTGTCCCGCAGGGCCTGGAAGGCGCTGCGCGCAAAGAGATAGCCGAGCTTGGACAGCCAGCTCCGCTGCATCTCGTTGCGGAGTAATTCCGCCATCTGCCGTGCGGTTCCCTCGGCAGCCTTGAGCGCGATGTTGCCGCTGAAACCCTCGGCGACGATCACGTCGGCCAGCCCCTTGCCGATGCCGTCGCCCTCGACGAAGCCGATATAGTCGAGTTCCGGCAGGTTCCTCGCCCGCAGGATTTCACTGGCTTCGCGGATCTCCTCGTGCCCCTTGATCTCCTCGGCCCCGATGTTGAGCAGGCCGACCGTGGGGCGCGGCTTGTTGAACAGGACGCTTGCCATCGCCGCGCCCATGACGGCCAGCGACACCAGGTGGTGCGCATCGCCGCCGATGGTGGCGCCGAGGTCGAGCACGACGGACTCGCCGCGCTTGGTCGGCCAAATCCCCGTGATCGCCGGGCGGTCGATGCCCGGCAGCGTGCGCAGGTGGAAGCGCGACATTGCCATCAGCGCGCCGGTATTGCCGGCGGAGACCGCGACATCCGCCTCGCCCTTCTTCACCGCATCGATAGCAAGCCACATCGAGGAGGTCCTGCGGCCACGGCGCAGCGCCTGGCTCGGCTTGTCCGAGCCACTGACGGCGACGTCGGTATGGACGATCCTGGAAGCAGCCTTGAGCGCGGGGTGCTTCTCGAGCTCGGGCTCGATCCTGGCGCGGTCGCCGACCAGCAGGAATTCGGTCTCCCGATGCCTATGAAGCGAGATGGCGGCGCCTGGAATGACCACGGCGGGGCCGACATCGCCTCCCATGGCGTCAAGCGCGATGCGAACCTTGCTTAGCATAAAAGTCCTGGAAACCTGGTCTGGTGCGGTCTTCAACGAGCGGGGGCCGCGAAATGGGTTCGCCACGGACGTGGCGGCGGCCAGGCGCCACGCCGCGCCCGGACCGGGGCGCGACAATAGCGTTTTGTTATCCCGAAACAACCTCTTGCCCCCAGCCTTTTGCATTCGGGGCGATCCGGCGGCAAACCAGAAGATTCGCAGGAAATATATGGAAATCAGATAGATAAATCAGGTTTTCAAACCACTCCCGCAAAGGCCTCACGCTGCCTGGCAAGCGGTCTTACGGGGAATCGGCAGCTATTGGCCTTTCTTCTTGTCCTGAAGCGCCTTCAGCGCTGCGAAAGGATGGTCCGACGGGTCGAGGGCGACGACCTCCGCCTCGAACACGACCCCCGGCTTGCGCGGATAGGGGTCGATCGCCAGGAACAGGGCATCGGTGGCGAGCCGGCCGAGGTCGATGATGCCATTGATGATGGCCTCCGGCGGGTCGATGACCTCCGGTGGCTCCTCGTCGTCCTGGCCCTCCTCGATCAGGTCGGACAGGCGGCGTGCCTCGGCCTCGGGGGCGAACGTCAGGTCCACCTCCTCCTCGATCTCGTTCTCGATCGGATCGAGCGAGACCACGCAGGTCTGGCCGACCCGGGCGCGGACGTGGCCCGTGACCTGGACCCGGCCGCCGCTTTTCGGCACGACGTCGAAGCTGGCGTTAGCGGACAGGATCTCCCGCACGCCCGCGACCTCGGCCATGACCTGCCGTTCGGCGGCCGACGCCTCGATCTCGCGGTGCAGGCCGGTGTCGGGAATCTGCGCAACGATGACGGGGGACCGCCAGGGATCGGGTCCAGTATTCGGTCGGCTCATGGCGTGACATCCTCGGGAAGCGCCGGGGGAAAGTTGAAGGCCGCGCGCAGCAGCGCGGCCTCGCCGGTCCGGCCGAGATCGGCGTCCGTGGCCCGCGCGTAGGCCGCGAGCCGCTGCGCTTGGTCCATGCCCGACCCATTCAAGATATTCTTGCAGATCGCCGCTGCCAGCGCCTCACCGCCGCCTTCGATCGCCTGATCGTAGGCCTGCACCCGGCCGTAAAAGGCCTCGCCGAAGGCTCGCATCCGCTTCGGCACGGTCTGGTCGCCCACCCCCATCTCGCGCAGATTGTCGTCCATGTCCTCGCAGAAGCGGTCGAACAGCGCCTGCGACAGCTCCGTGGCGCCCTGGACCGTGCGCAGGCGGCGCAGCAGCAGCCAGAGATGGAGCAGCAACAGGTCGAAACGCCCGTTAACCGTATCGGGCACGCCCAAGTCGCGGTAAAATATGGGTTCTCGCGCCTGCGTCACGATCATGCCATAGATGGCTTCAATGGTGCCCGGCGGGGCTAGCCGGGGTTTCCTGAAGTGATTGAACGGCCAAAGCATTGTGGTTTCCGCAAGCGGGCGCGCGCGTGTTGCATTCAGAGCCTCAGCCCGGTACTTCAGCGCCTCGCGCGACGCAAGGGGACGGAATCAGTTCCGCTATGACGATAACGAACCAGACGAGCCCGCGCGCAGACAAGCGGCGCGGCCTTCATGCACGCTGGCGCGGCCTGCGCATGGCTGCCGCTGCGGCCTTGGTCGGCGTGGCGCTCGCGGGCTGCACCGGCGAGCAGTTCCAGAAGGGCTACATCCTGCCGCCCGGCGCGCTGGAGCAGATTCCGATCGGCGCGAGCCAGGACCAGGTGCTGATCGTGATGGGCACGCCCTCCACGGTCGCGACCCTCGACGGCGAGGTCTTCTACTACATCTCGCAGCGCTCGGAGCGGATGGTCGCCTTCATGAACCAGAGGGTGGTCGATCAACGCGTGATCGCGATCTATTTCGACAAGAACCGGCGCGTGCGCCGGCTGGCGAATTACGGCCTCCAGGACGGCAAGATCTTCGACTTCATCAGCCGCACCACGCCGACATCGGGCCAGGAGATGAGCTACCTCACGCCGCTGTTCAAACTGCTCAGCTTTAACTGAGCCTTCAGCCTGCGGCGTCGTGCCGCCCTCCGTGCGCCACTTACCGGCGCGTGCGACTTGCCGTCGCGCGCCGGGTTCCATACGCTCCCTGCAAAACAAGAAGCTGGGAGTGGATTCGTGCCGAAAACCTTGTTGTCCCGCCGCCGCGTGCTCACCGGCGCTGCCGGCCTGTCGGCTGCAGCGATCCTGCCGCGGTCGAGCCTGGCGGACTGGAAACCCACCGAAAACGTCCGCCTCGTCGTGCCGGCTGCGGCCGGCGGTTCGACTGATGTCATGGGCCGGCTCCTGGCCGCCCATCTGCAAACCGCCTGGGGCCAGTCGGCCGTCGTGGAAAACCGCTCCGGCGGCGGCGGCACGATCGGCACCGCCGAGGTGGTTCGCGCCAAGCCGGACGGCCACACCATCCTGATTGGCAACCCCGGGCCGAACGCGATCGCCTACAGCATCTTCAAGAACCTCACCTACAAGCCGGACCAGCTCCAGCCGGTCTCCAACATGATCCGGATCCCGAACATCGTGTCGGCGCATCCGAAGACCGGCATCAAGTCGGTCGCCGAGCTGATCGCCTATCTCAAGGCCAATCCGGACAAGCTCAGCTATGCCTCCTCCGGCGTCGGCCAGAGCCCTCACCTCACCGGCGCCTGGTTCTTGCAGCTCACCGGGCTGAAGATGACGCACATCCCGTTCCGCGGCGCCGGGCCCGCGCTCCAGGCCGCGCTCGCCGGCGACATCCAGATCCTGTTCGACAACCTCTATCCGAGCCTGCCGCAGGTCCAGAACGGCACGCTCACCGGCCTCTGCGTGACGACCGCCGAGCGCAGCGACCTCGCGCCGAACCTGCCGACCATGCGCGAGAGCGCACCGGAGCTGGCCAATTTCGACGTCTCGTCGTGGTTCTCGGTGTTCCTGCCGAAAGGCGTCCCCGCCGGGGTGCTCGAAGCGCTCAATCTCCAGGTGAAGGCGATGCTGGAGCGCGACGACATCAAGAAGAACATCGCCGCCATGGGCGCCCGCGCCGACTACGGCACGCCGCAGCAGTTCGCCGACTTCGTGGACGCCGAGACGAAGAAGTTCGCCGGCATCATCCAGAAGGAAGGTTTGCAGATGGATGTGCAGTAGGCGGGCTCGCTTGCGGCGCAGGAGATTTGAACCAGTTGAAGGCGATGAGGACGGCCGCCGCCAGCGCGACCGCCAGCATTGCACGCGCACCGGATTGCCGGCCACCGGCTTGCACCCTGCCGCAAGTCGGACAGACCGTGTCGGCCATCAGCATGTCGCAGCCGCACCGGATACACTTGGTCGTCTCGACCTTCATGGCGACGGTCCCCCGTAAAGCGGACAACAAAAAACCCGCGGTTTGCACCGCGGGTTTGTCGTTTGTAGCGCGCGACAGGTTCAGTGCGCCAGGATCGCCAGCAGCAGCAAAGCCACGATGTTCGTGATCTTGATCATCGGGTTCACCGCCGGTCCCGCCGTGTCCTTGTAGGGATCGCCGACGGTGTCGCCGGTCACCGCTGACTTGTGGGCATCACTGCCCTTGCCGCCGTAGTGACCGTCCTCGATGTACTTCTTGGCGTTGTCCCAGGCGCCGCCGCCGGAGGTCATGGAGATCGCGACGAACAGGCCCGTCACGATCACGCCGAGCAGCATCGCGCCGACCGCCGAGAACGCCGCCGACTTGCCGGTCGCACCGCCTCCGGCGATCGCGTAGATCAGGAAGTAGACGACGATCGGCGACAACACCGGCAGCAGCGAGGGGATGATCATCTCCTTGATCGCCGCCTTGGTCAGCAGGTCGACCGCCTTGCCGTAGTCCGGCTTGTCGGTGCCCTGCATGATGCCGGGCTTCTCGCGGAACTGACGCCGCACCTCCTCGACGATCGCGCTCGCCGCGCGGCCCACGGCCGTCATGCCCATCGCGCCGAACAGATACGGCAGCAGACCACCGAACAGGAGGCCCACCACCACATAGGGATTGTTCAGCGAGAAGTCCGGATTGACGCCGGCGAAGTAGGTGTGATGCGCGGAGTCCGCAACGAAGAACTTGAGGTCCTGGTTGTAGGCCGCGAACAGCACGAGCGCGCCGAGACCGGCCGAACCGATCGCGTAGCCCTTGGTGACCGCCTTGGTGGTGTTGCCGACGGCGTCGAGCGCATCGGTCGACTTGCGCACCTCCTTCGGCAGGCCCGCCATCTCGGCGATGCCGCCGGCGTTGTCCGTCACCGGACCGAAGGCGTCGAGCGCGACGATCATGCCGGCCAGCGCCAGCATGGTGGCCGTCGCGATCGCGATGCCGAACAGGCCGGCAAGGCTGTAGGTGACGAGGATGCCGGCGATGATGACGATCGCGGGCAGCGCGGTCGCCTCCATCGAGATCGCAAGGCCCTGGATCACGTTGGTGCCGTGGCCGGTCACCGACGCAGCCGCAATCGACTTCACCGGACGATAGTCGGTGCCGGTGTAGTATTCGGTGATCCAGATGATCAGCGCGGTGACGATCAGGCCGACGACGCCGCATTCAAACAGCGACATGCCGGTATAATCGACACCATCGAGCTTGCCGAAGCCGATCAGCGTGTAGATCACCACCGCAATGCCGATCAGCGACAGCACGCCGGTTGCGATCAGACCCTTGTAGAGCGCGCCCATGATCGACTGGCTCGGCCCGAGCTTGACGAAGAAGGTGCCGATGATCGAGGTGATGATGCAGATGCCGCCAATGGCGAGCGGCAGCGTCATCATGCTCATGAGGATCGGCGTCTTGGCGAAGAAGATCGCCGCGAGCACCATGGTGGCGACCGCGGTCACCGCATAGGTCTCGAACAGGTCGGCGGCCATGCCGGCGCAGTCGCCCACGTTGTCGCCGACGTTGTCGGCAATGGTCGCCGGGTTGCGCGGATCGTCCTCGGGAATGCCGGCCTCGACCTTGCCGACGAGGTCGCCGCCGACGTCCGCACCCTTGGTGAAGATGCCGCCGCCGAGACGGGCGAAGATCGAGATCAGCGAGGCGCCGAAGCCGAGCGCCACCATGGCGTCGACGACGACGCGGCTGTCAGGCGCGAGCTTCAGCGAATAGACCAGGAAGCCGAAATAGAGGGTCACGCCGAGCAGCGCGAGACCCGCCACCAGCATGCCGGTGATCGCGCCCGCCTTGAAGGCGAGCTCGAGGCCGCCGGCGAGCGACGTGGTCGCCGCCTGGGCGGTGCGCACATTGGCGCGAACCGAGACGTTCATGCCGATGAAGCCGGCCGCCCCCGACAGGATGGCGCCGATGGCAAAACCGATCGCGACATAGAACCCGAGGAAATAGACAAGCAGCACGAAGATGACGATGCCGACGATACCGATCGTGGTGTACTGGCGCCGCAGATAGGCCTGTGCGCCTTCGCGCACCGCAGCTGCGATCTCCTGCATGCGCGGCGACCCCGCATCCGCGCTCAACACCGAAGACGTCGCCCAAATCGCGTAGACGACGGAAAGCACTCCGCAGAGCACTATCAACCATAATGCTGTCATGTGATTTTTTGCCTCAGATCCTTGATGTGTCCCCGGCGCCTTTTATTGTCCGTCGTGCGGTGCGGCGCCTTGATTTCGAACAAGGCCGCCCCCTTTCCCGAAGGGGCGGCCTCAGTCGGTCGCGAGCTTGCCAAAATCAACTTGATGGTGCAACGCCGGAAGCGGCCGAAAAAGCCGATCTCGGCAAGTATTTAGGCCAAGTCCTGAGCAAGTCCTGAGCTCCAAGTCCTCAGCCCATCGCCCGAACGCCGCGATTTGGAGCAATTCCTAGAAGTGGCTGTAGGACAGCCGCTTCAAAGCCAATTCCTGGCCCTGGCCGTCCAGGAAGCGCGGCCGCGCGCTCCCTGCGACGATCATGCCGATCGCCGTGACCGCAACGCCAGCGGCCCGCCCCGCGGCAATCAGCGCATCGCTTTGCGCCGGCGGCACCGTGCACAGCACCTCGTAATCGTCGCCCCCGGCAAGCAGCGTCTCGACGCAAACGGCGTTGCGCACGATCAGGCCCGCCGCGGCGGCCGAGAGCGGCACGTTCGCCACGTCCACAGAGGCCGAGACGCCCGACGCCGCGCAGAGTTTTGTCAGGTCGCCGGCGAGCCCGTCGGAGACGTCCATCGCAGCCGACGCATGATCCCTCACCGCGCGCGCCAGCACGTTGCGTGGCTGCGGGATGCGATAGCGCGAGACCAGAGCTTCCCTTGCGGCAGGATCGGACGCCAGCGCCGCAGCCGCAGCGCCGCCCGTGAGCACGTCAAGTCCGAGCGCGGCATCGCCGATCGTGCCTGTCACCAAGATACGGTCGCCTGGCCGCGCCCCGGTGCGGCCGACCATCCGACCCCGTGGCACGCGGCCAAAGGCGGTGATCGAGATCATTTGCGGCCCTGGCGTCGACACCGTGTCGCCGCCGAGCAGCGGGCACGCGAAGGTTTTCGCATCCTCGCCCAGCGCATCCGCGAACGGCCCGAGCCAGGCGTCCTCCTTGCTCCGCAGCGCCAGCGTCAGCACGAAGCCGGCCGGCACGGCGCCCTTGGCGGCGAGATCGGACAGGTTCACCCGCAGCGCCTTGCGCGCGATGGTGTCGGGTGGGTCGGTGGCAAGATAGTGCACACCCTCGATCACGGCATCGGTGGTGACGACGATGTCGTCGCCGGACGAGGACAGGACCGCGGCATCGTCGACCAGCCCGAACGCACCGGGATCGGTCGCCAGCGGCTTGAAATAGCGCGTGATGAGGGAGTCTTCGGCGGAGGGATTGTGCGGGTCTGCCACTTGCCTAGCCCCATTCTCCGCTGTCATCGCCCGGCTTGACCGGGCGATCCAGTATTCCAGAGACGGTCACGCAAAATCGACAGGCCGCGGCGTACTGGATCACCCGCCTTCGCGGGTGATGACAGCGGCATATGGGGCAGCAGTCTCGCATCAATTCACCGCCCTCGCGGGAAACTACCCTCGCCCGAACTCGTCACCGCGAAACTGACGGCCGATCTGGTCGAGCACCGCATTCACCATGCCGGTCTCCTCGCGATCGACGAAGGCATTGGCAACGTCGACATATTCGGAGACCACGACGCGGCCCGGCACGTCCTTGCGATGCTGGAGCTCATAGGCCCCGGCCCGCAGCACCGCGCGCAGGATCGCCTCGATCCGCTTCAATGGCCAGCCCTTCGACAGCGCCTCGTCGATCAAGGGGTCGAGCTTCTTCTGGTCGCGCACGACGCCGGAGACGACGTCACGGAAGAACGCGGCTTCGGCCGGCAGGTAGGTGTCGCCCTCGACCTCGTTGCCGAGCCAGTGGCTCTCGAACTCGGCGAAGATGTCGTTGATGCCGGCGCCGGCGATATCCATCTGGTACAGCGCCTGGACGGCCGCGAGCCGCGCCGCACCGCGCCGGTTCGCCTTCTTCTCCGTAAGCCCCGCCGGCTTCTTGTTGTTGTCGGCCATGGCTCAGGCCCGCGCCAGGCGGCGCTTGATGCGCAGCATCGCAAGCGCAGCGCGCGCGGCATCGCCGCCCTTGTTGAGCTCGCTGGCGCGCGCCCGCGCCCAGGCCTGCGCCTCGGTGTTGACGGTGAGAATGCCGTTGCCGAGCGGGAGCTTTCGTGAAACCGCAAGGTCCATCAGCGCTCGGGAGGATTCCTGCGAGACGATCTCGAAATGGATGGTGTCGCCGCGGATCACGCAGCCGAGCGCGATCACCGCATCATAGGGCTTGCCGTTGGCCGCCGCGGCATCGACCGCAATGGCCACCGCCGCCGGGATCTCCAGCGCGCCGGGAACCGTGATGACGTCATGCGTCAGGCCGGCGGCCTTCAGCTCGGCCACTGCGCCGTCCAGTAGCGCATCCTGGAGATCGTCATAGAACCGCGCCTCGACAATCAGCGCACGCGCGCCGGAAATGTCGGTCTGGTCCTTCAAGGGTGCGCGCCGCGCGTCTGCCATCGTTCAATCCGTTTCACAGGGGTCGGCGCTATGTAGTCGCCGAACGCATGTAAGCCAAGTTTTAAACTGTCATTCCGGGGCGCGAAGCGAACCCGGAATCTCGAGATTCCGGGTTCGGTCCTACGGACCGCCCCGGAATGACGGCTTTGCCGTCACTTCATTTCCGTCAGCCGCGCCGCGTAGCGGGCCATCAGGTCGACCTCGATATTGACCTCGGCCCCCGCCTTCCAGCCGCCGATCGTCGTGACGGTCAGCGTGTGCGGGATAATCAGCACCGAAAAGGTCACGTCCGCAACCGTATTGACCGTCAGCGAGACGCCGTCGAGCGTAATCGATCCCTTGGTGGCGATGAACCGCGCCAGCTCGCGCGTCGTGGAGAGCACGAACCGCGCCATGTCGGGCAGGTCCTCGCGGCTGACGATGGTCGCGATCCCGTCGGCGTGACCGGCGACGATATGGCCGCCGAGCTCATCGCCGATCTTGAGCGCGCGTTCGAGATTGAGCCTGGTGCCCACCCTCCAGTGCTTTGCCGTCGTGAGCGCCAGCGTCTCGGCGGCCGCATCGACGTCGAACCAGGTCTTGCCGCCCGCGACACCTGAAGCGACAACCGTCAGGCAGACGCCGTTGCAGGCGATCGAGGCGCCATCGGCAATGGTGGTCTGATCGTAGCTGCAGGCGATGCGCAGCCGGTGCAACTGGCCCTGCGCCGTTGGCGTGAAGCTGACGATCTCGCCGAGATCGGTGACAATGCCGGTGAACATGTTAGGCGCGCTCGTAGATGGTGAGAGTATCCTTGTCGAATGTCTCGCTAGCATGAACCTTGTAGGCCTGCGACTGCGTGATTTTCGACAGGGGCAATGCATCGAGCGCATCGACGCCGCTGCTGCCGACCTCTTCCGCGCCGCGGAACAGCCAGATCTCGTCGACGAGATCGGCCGCCACGAACGAAGCCGCAACGCGGCTGCCGCCCTCGACCATCAGCCGCGAAATGCCCTTCTCGGCCAGCGCATGCAACACTGCTGGCAGATCGAGCCCGGAGGCGTTTCCCGGCGGTACGCGGATGATCTGCGCGCCGGCTGCTCCAAGCCGCGTGGCGGCCGCAGCCTCGGCAAGTTCAGAGCCCACCACCCACAGCGGCGTCTCGCGCGCGGAGCGCACGAGCTGGCTCGCCGCGGACATGCGCAGGCTCTGGTCGAGCACAACGCGCACCGGCGAACGCGCCGCCATGCCGGGCAGGCGGCAGGTGAGAAGCGGATCATCCGCCAGCACCGTGCCAATGCCGACCAGGATGGCATCGCTCTGCGCGCGGAGCAGATGCACGCGATTGCGCACAGCTTCGCCCGTGATCGCGACCGGCTTGCCGCCGGCGGCACCGATCTTGCCGTCGGGCGAGACCGCGAGCTTCAGGATCACATGCGGGCGCTTGTCGCGGATGCGGCGGAAATGCCCGGCGTGGTCGAACGCCGCCTCCGCCGCGCAGAGACCCACGTCCACCGTGATGCCGGCCGCACGCAGACGGGCGTGGCCTTGCCCCGCCACTTCCGGATTGGGATCCTCGATCGCCGCCACCACGCGCTTGATGCCGGCCGCAATCACCGCATCGGCACAAGGCGGCGATTTGCCGAAATGCGAGCACGGCTCCAGCGTGACGTAGAGCGTGGCCCCGCGCGCCGCCTCACCGGCACGCCGCAAGGCCTCGGGCTCGCCATGCGGACGTCCGCCGGGCTGCGTCCAGCCGCGGCCGACGATGACGCCGTCTTTCACGATGACGGCGCCGACGGCCGGATTGGGCCAGGTCCGTCCCTGCCCGCGCCGGCCGAGCGCCAGCGCAAGCTGCATGAAGCGGCGATCGGCGTCCTTGGATTCGCGGATCTTCTGCGCGAACTGATCCTCCAGGATGCGGAAGATCATTTGCGGATCGCGGCGAGCCGCGCTTCCTCCTCACCGGAGAGCTCGCCGAGCACGTCGGCGAAATCCTTGGCCTCACGGAAATTGCGGTAGACCGAGGCGAAGCGCACATAGGCGACGTCGTCGAGCGTGCGCAGATGCTCCATCACGGTCTCGCCGATCACCTCGGAGGAGATCTCGGCTTCGCCCCCGGTCTCGAGCTCGCGCACGATGGTGGAGACCATCTTCTCCACCCGCTCCGGCTCGACCTGCCGCTTGCGAAGCGAGATCTGCACCGAGCGCATCAGCTTGTCGCGGTCGAACGGCACACGGCGGCCGTTGCGCTTGATCACCGTGAGCTCGCGCAGCTGCACGCGCTCGAAGGTGGTGAAGCGGAAATTGCAGGCGACGCACACGCGCCGCCTGCGGATCACGGACGAGTCCTCGGTCGGACGCGAGTCCTTTACCTGCGTATCGAGACTGTTGCAGTTCGGGCAGCGCATCCGCTTGGCCTAGCCTTACTGATAGATCGGGAACCGGTCGGTGAGCGCCTTGACCCGTTCCTTGATCGCGGCTTCCACCAGCGGCGCCTTGCCGTCGTCGGACTGCGCGATCGCGTTGAGAACCTCGGCGATCATGCCGCCGACCTGCTGGAATTCAGCGACGCCGAAACCGCGGGTCGTCGCCGCCGGGGTGCCGAGACGCAGACCCGAGGTCACGAAGGGCTTTTCGGGGTCGAAGGGAATGCCGTTCTTGTTGCAGGTGATGGCTGCGCGGACCAGCGCCTTCTCCGAGACGTTGCCCTTCAGGCCCTTCGGCCTGAGGTCGACCAGCATCAGATGGTTGTCGGTACCGCCGGACACAATATCGAACCCGTGGCTCTTCATCGCCTCGGCCAGCGCTTTGGCGTTCTCGACGACGTTCTTCGCATAGACCTTGAAGTCCGGACGCAGCGCCTCGCCGAAGGCGACCGCCTTCGCCGCGATCACATGCATCAGGGGGCCGCCCTGCAGGCCCGGGAAGATCGCCGAGTTGAGCTTCTTGGCGAGTGTCTCGTCGTTAGAGAGGATCAGGCCGCCGCGCGGACCGCGCAGCGACTTGTGCGTCGTCGTGGTGGTGACGTGCGCATACGGCACCGGCGAGGCATGCACGCCGCCGGCGACGAGGCCGGCGAAGTGCGCCATGTCGACCAGCAGATACGCGCCGACGCTGTCCGCGATCTCGCGGAAGCGCTTGAAGTCCCAGGCGCGCGAATAGGCCGAGCCGCCGGCCACGATCAGCTTCGGCTTGACCTCCTCGGCCTGCTTCTGGACCGCGTCCATGTCGATGATCTGGTCCTCGCGGCGCACGGTATAGTGCGCGGCCTTGAACCACTTGCCGCTCATGTTGACGGGCGAGCCATGGGTGAGATGGCCGCCGGCCGCGAGGTCGAGGCCCATGAAGGTGTCGCCGGGCTGGAGCAGCGCCAGGAACACCGCCTGGTTCATCTGGCTGCCGGAGTTCGGCTGGACGTTGGCGAAGCCAGCGCCAAACAGCTTCTTGGCGCGGTCGATCGCGAGGTTCTCGGCGACGTCGACCCACTCACAACCGCCATAGTAACGCGCGCCCGGATAACCTTCCGCATATTTGTTGGTCATCACCGAACCCTGCGCTTCCAGCACGGCACGGCTGACGATGTTCTCGGAGGCGATCAGCTCGACCTCATGGCGCTGCCGGCCGAGCTCGCCCTTGATGGCGGCTGCGATTTCCGGGTCGGCCTGGTCGAGCGAGGCGGTGAAAAACGAATCGGGCGCGGAGGCGGTTTTGGCTGAGGTCATCTTGCGAATATCTCCACCGCCGCAGCCTTTTGGCGGGCTACGGGCGGGTCTGGTGTGGCGATCGGAAGCGGCGAGCGCGATCTACCACATCGCCCGCCCCCGGCCAAGTAGTTGCGGGTCGGGCCTGATATTTATGCAAGATATGGTGGGGATTGAAGGATCCGGACGCTGGAGCGGTTCGCTGGAACCGCCCCGTTCCGATGATGCCTGAAGGGGCCGTTTTGGACCTTAAGGTCCTGCCGGCAGATGAGAGCCGCCCCTCCCCCCTAGAGCCCAGTATACCCGGCCTTTACGGGGTCCACGCTGCCGTCGAGCTGGCGCAGATAGGTCAGGCCGCAGACCGTCAACCTGTGCGGGTCCTTCTCACCCGCTTCAATCAGCGTGTTGAGGTAATTCGTCACCTTGGCGCGTGCCTCCTCGCTGGCCGCCGCCGTGCGATTGGCGAGCAGGTCATAAGTCTGCATGATGCGGTCGATGGCAGCGTCCATGGCACCCTCTGGTTCTCTGGAATGTCGGGAGTTTTGATCAGGCAACCGCGCGGGCCTCGGACTGCGTCTCGAACCGGGCGATCGCCTTGTTGGCGAGCCTGATCTTGTTGAATTCGCCGTGCTGGAGCAGCTTGATGATGATCTCGAGCAGGTGTTCGTTGGTGACGAGCGTGTCGGGAATCGCACCGGAGCGGCGGAGGTAATTCGCGGCGATGGCATAGGCATCACTCACGAGTTGGACGTTCATGACCTGCAGCCCGCGCCCGACCAGCATCGCATCCTCCGAATCCAGAGAACTAACGGCGATACCGGGCTCCGGTTCCACCCGATCGGCGAATTTTCTCGCAGCTGCAAAATGACAAAACGCACCGGTCCGGGAGAAACCGGGCCGGTGCGCTTGGGGAAGTCAGGCACGTTCGGGAGGCTTGCCGGTCTTGTTGCGGGCCGGCTTGGCCATCCCTTGGAAACTCAGAGCCGATACAGGATCTGGTCGGTCCAGAACCGCTCGAGACGGTGCAGCGACTTGTTGAGGGTCGAGAATTCCTCGCCCGAGATGCCGCCGACCTGCTCGACCGTCTTGACGTGCTTCTGGTAGAGCGAGTCGACGATGCGGCGGACTTCCTGGCCCTGCGGCGTCAGGCGGATGCGCACCGAGCGGCGATCGACGCGCGAGCGCTGGTGATCGAGGAAGCCGAGCTCGACGAGCTTCTTCAGATTGTAGGAGACGTTGGAGCCGAGATAGTAGCCGCGCGTGCGCAGCTCGCCCGCGGTCAGCTCCTTGTCGCCGATGTTGTAGAGCAGGAGCGCCTGCACCGAGTTGATGTCGGCGCGACCGCGGCGATCGAACTCGTCCTTGATGACGTCGAGGAGCCGGCGATGCAGCCGCTCCACCAGAGTCAAAGCTTCCAGATAGAGCGACTGCACCGAACCCTGCTGGCCGGAGACGCGCTCTGCGGTATCTGCCGCAGTTGCGACGGCTTTCATCATGACACTTCCCCTGTTGTCGTTTTTATCGACACTTATTCGACGAAACTTGTGTCCCGTCTGATAGGTGCAACTTAAGGGGCTCGTTTGAAGATCGGCTTAAATAAGAGAATAAAGAGATCATGAATTTAAGACAGTGAATTGCGGATTAAGCCTGTGCCACAAGGGCTTTTCGCAACCCTCTGTTGACCCTCGCAAGGTCCTGTTCACCCTCCGTCCGCCCCGGTTGTCGCATTCCAGAACAGCCCCGCCCCGTTTCGAAACGCGCGCGTAAGAGCTGTGGCGGACCAGGCTAGGTTAGCGAAAACTTACCTCGAATTTTAGGCAACCAGCGGTCAACCACGCGCCGAACTCTGCTCTCGTGTCCCGGAGCTGAACAGATCGTTGGATGGGTAGAGCGAAGCGAAACCCATCGATGCGGGCGCACGTCGGTGATGGGTTTCGCTGCGCTCTACCCATCCTACAAGAGTCCCGCGCGCGCCCTACGGCGGCCGTTCGCGCGCGGCCATCCAGGCGAGCGCCAGATAAGCGGCGAGCATGAAGACCTCGACGCCGACCACGACCAGGCTGCCGCCGTAGATTCCCGGGAACATCAGCTCGATCACCGCCATCGACACCACGGTCGTCAGCCACACCACCGCGCCCCAGGGTGTTGCGAGCCACAGCCCGACGGCGGCGACGAGCTCGATCACGGCGAAGTAGACGGTCGCGGCCTGCCAGGCCATCGACTGGTTCTCGAACGCCTCGTCCTCGCCGCCGACGAAGCCGGTCACCTGCGCCCAATGATAGAGGCCCTTGAGGATCGAGAGCACCGCCATCACCCGCAGGAACAGCACGAGCCGGCGCGTCCAGACATTGTCGTCGGACTCCGGGCGCTCCGACGAGATCGCCGCCACCGACATTGCATTGTCTCTGGCATTGTCTCTGGCGGCGTCCCTGGCGTTGGCGCTGTCGCGGGCCGCATCGCGGGTGGAGATCTCGGACATGGCTCCCTTCTGGCTGTTTCGCCCCGCAAAATCAATCGGCTGCCATCCCTTGCGGCAGGTCAAGCCGCGGTGACGGGAACCATGCGAGCTGGTATAAGAATAATTCCAGCCGGAGGAAGAGTGATGGCGATCAAATACGGGCGTCCGATCGAATTGCGCGAGGTTTCGCGCCGGGATGGCGCAGCCGCTTCCCCTGCCCTCGATCTGGCCATCCGTCCGCGCCGCAACCGCAAGGCCGAGTGGGCCCGGCGGATGGTGCGCGAGAACGTGCTCACCACCGACGATCTGATCTGGCCGCTGTTCCTGATCGACGGCAACAACAAGCGCGAGCAGATCGCCTCGATGCCGGGCGTCGAGCGCCTCAGCGTCGACCAGGCCGTGCGCGAGGCCGAGCGCGCGATGAAGCTTACGATCCCCTGCATCGCGCTGTTTCCCTACACCGACCCGTCCCTGCGCGACGAGGAAGGCTCGGAGGCCTGCAACCCGAACAATCTGGTCTGCCAGGCGGTACGCGCGATCAAGCGGGAGTTTCCGGAGATCGGCGTCCTCTGCGACGTCGCGCTCGACCCCTTCACCAGCCACGGCCATGACGGCCTGATCGCGGACGGCGCGATCCTGAACGACGAGACGGTCGCCGTGCTGGTGCGCCAGGCCCTGGTGCAGGCCGAAGCCGGCTGCGACATCATCGCGCCGTCCGACATGATGGACGGCCGCGTCGCCGCGATCCGCGAGGGACTGGACCAGGCAGGGCTCATCGACGTGCAGATCATGGCCTATGCGGCCAAATACGCCTCCGCCTTCTACGGCCCGTTCCGGGACGCCATCGGCTCGGCCAAGACGCTGACCGGCGACAAGCGCACCTACCAGATGGACAGCGCCAACACCGACGAGGCGCTGCGCGAGGTCGAGCTCGACATCTCCGAGGGCGCCGACATGGTGATGGTGAAGCCGGGCATGCCCTATCTCGACGTGGTCCGCCGCGTGAAGGACACCTTTGCGATGCCGACCTTCGCCTACCAGGTGTCCGGTGAATACGCGATGATCGCGGCGGCCGCGGGCAACGGCTGGCTCGACGGCGACCGCGCGATGATGGAGAGCCTGCTCGCCTTCAAGCGCGCCGGCGCGGATGGCGTGCTGAGCTACTTTGCCCCGAAGGCGGCGGAGAAGCTGCGGACGCAGGGGTAAGGTCATTGTCGTCCTGGCGATGGCCGGGACCCATACCGCGTGATCCATCGATGGCGGGCGGTATTCGTACCAGCGAAGGAATCAAACTTCTGGTCTTCGCCAAACTCTTCCTGGGGTAATGGGTCCTGGCTTTCGCCAGGACGACGCTTGGGTTCGCGGTTGCAGCTCGTCCCTCCCGCCCCCTCGCCCCCGAATCGCCGGAATATTTCGGCTTGTTAATCCCGACGCCCTTGGCACGCGGACGGCCTGTTCCCATGTCCTGCCACGGAAGTTTCCCATCTGGAGGATGGACCATGTCGTATTCGGACTCGGGCAATTCAGGACCCCAG
The DNA here is from genome assembly GCF_042257955.1 of Bradyrhizobium sp. B025. Taxonomy (NCBI): domain Bacteria; kingdom Pseudomonadati; phylum Pseudomonadota; class Alphaproteobacteria; order Hyphomicrobiales; family Nitrobacteraceae; genus Bradyrhizobium; species Bradyrhizobium sp. B025. The sequence goes on from NZ_CP170150.1 coordinate 4,852,125, forward strand.
GCAGGCGCCTGGCGCAATGACGGCGGGGTGCAACCGCACGCTTACGATCCATATCTGCACCCGGAACTGTTCCGCGGCGTCGCGACGCGGCGGGTGTTCGCCTTCCTGATCGACATGGTCGTGATCGCGGTGCCGGTCATCCTCGGCTACCTCTTCATCGCCTTGTTCGGCGTGGTCACGCTCGGTATCGGCTGGGCGCTGTTCTGGCTGGCCTGGCCGGCGTCCGTGATCTGGGCCATCGTCTATTACGGCGCCTGCATCGGCGGTCCGTCGTCGGCGACGATCGGCATGCGGGTGATGGACCTGGAGTTGCGCACCTGGTACGGCGCTCCTGGCTATTTCGTGCTCGGCGCCACCCATGCCGTATTGTTCTGGGTGACGGTTTCGTTCCTGTCGCCCTTCGTGGTCCTGGTCGGCCTGTTCAACGGCCGGCGGCGCCTTTTGCATGACTTCGTGCTCGGAACGGTCGTGATCAACAACTCGGTCCGCGCACCCCTGCCCCAGGGCGCCAGAACCTACTGATCAAGAACCTATCAACCAGGACCGGCTAAGCTGACTGATCTGACCTGCCGAGCAGACCAATTGACCGGGGGCTTCCGTAGCGCGATGCTGACACCCGTTTTGGAGGCCCACGACGTCCCTTGACCCAGCACTCGCGCGACACCCCCCAATTTTACCTTACGGCGCCTTCTCCCTGCCCGTATCTGCCGGGCCGGCATGAGCGCAAGGTGTTCACGCACCTCGTGGGTGACCGCGCGGGCGACCTCAACGACCTCCTGACCCATGGCGGCTTCCGCCGCAGCCAGTCGATCGCCTATCGGCCCGCCTGCGACCAGTGCCGCGCCTGCGTGTCGGTCCGGGTCATCGCCAACGAGTTCCGCCCGTCCCGCAACTTCCGCAAGGTGATAGCGCGTAACGCCGACATCATCGGCGAGCAGCGCAGTGCGGTCCCGACCTCCGAGCAATATTCGGTATTCCGTGCCTATCTCGACGCTCGCCACCGCCACGGCGGCATGGCCGACATGACCGTGCTCGACTACGCCATGATGGTCGAGGACAGCCATGTCGAGACCCGCATCATCGAGTACCGCAAGCGCGGCCCCGACAGCGGTATCACCGGCCGCGGCGAGGAGCTGATCGCGGTTGCGCTCACCGACGTGCTCAGCGACGGCCTGTCGATGGTCTATTCCTTCTTCGAGCCGAGCCAGGTCAGCCGCTCGATGGGCACCTTCATGATCCTCGACCACATCGCCCGCGCCCGTCGGCAAGGGTTGCCCTATGTCTATCTCGGCTACTGGATCGAGGGCTCGAAGAAGATGGACTACAAGGCCCGCTTCCTGCCGCAGCAGCGCCTCGCTCCGTCGGGCTGGCTGCGCATCGACGCGCAAGGGGATGCGGCGTCAGAGCCGCAAGACTAAGCCCTCCGCCGTCTTCCCTCTCAGGAGGCCGCTTCAACCTGACGCGACGGGGCAGGCTTTGCACCGGCGCGACCTCCGGCGATGAACTGAAGCGCCGCGATCCCCGGCAAGAAGAAGTAACCGCCTCCGAGCGCCTGCGTGAATGAGGCCAGCGTCACTTCGCTGCCGCTCGGCAATCCCGGAATGGTGAACGTCTTCGGGACAGGCGACGAACCCACGACAGGATCGTCCTGGCCTTCAAGAGTCCCGAACCGGGGGTTTTGCACCCAGCGCTGGTGGATGAACTCGAACTGGCGCTCGAGATCGGCATTGCACGCGATAAAGAACAAGCCATCGCACGACGTGCCGCTTTCGGTCGTCTCACGATAGGGCCGTCCACGGCGGAGCAACCTGTGCAGCTTGGATGATTTGATGCTCGATGGCACATCGATGCCAAGGGAATCGCGCGGATTGGACCGGCGGACATGAGCTCCCTGGGGGCAAACGAAGCCGTTTGCGTCCTGGACTCGATAGCGGAAGGCGTCCGCCGCCGAATCCGACCCCAGAGGTCCCTGCCATCCGAGCGGCATGCCGTCCATCCGACGCCCCATCATTTTTTCGCAGATGTGCTGGCCATTAGCCGTCTTGAACTGCTCGAACGCATCGACATCCTGCGCGATCTGCCGCACGGCCAGGTAGCTTCCGTTCAGCGTGAAGCGGGCACTGGACTGCGGCCACTCCTTCACGTTGGGACAGTAGGTGAGTTCGTCATATTCGTTGCGATAGCCAAGAATGAATTCTCCGGGCTCGACGACGCGATCCTCATAGAGGTCGCCGGCATCGCGCTTGGCCTGCTTCAGCGCGGCACCCCCCTCTTCCCTGAGGCCGCGGATCACGGGTTGAGCGAGGCCGTCGCGGAACCCGAACGGCTCGCGCAGTTTGCCATCTTCCTCTTTCTTGAACGAGCAAGGATTGTTTTCAACGGTCCTGACGATGAACGCATCCGGATCGGGATCCTCCATTCGCGATTTCTTGTCGAGCACCCACCATTGCGCAACGAGGATGTGAACGGTTTGGCGGCCGTCGGGGTCTTCAACATCCGACCAACGCCATTGATCACGCCCAGCGTCCCTCAACAGCTCTTTGCGCAATGCGCTTCCCATGCCACTGCTGAAAGCAGTCGGAAACGGATGCGTTTCCGCCTCGGTACAGCCGAGCTTCTTGAGCCCTGAAAAACTGAAGGCGACCGCCACGGCCTCGCTGATCGACTCTTCCGGTTTCTTCCTGCCCGTCCCGACACGCTTGGCGCTGACGACCAAACCGCTGTCGACGAGTTTCGCGAGCCAGGCCCGGGCCTGATCCACGCGGCCGTCGCGGATCGTGAGCAACCAGAAACGGCTGCTCTTGAGCCAACCGAAGCCGCTCTTCAGCATGCCCTGGATGTCGTCACTATGATCGGAAAGAAGCGGTGCGTGCTTCATGTCTCGATGGCCCTCATGATCAGATCGTCGTTCTTCTCGTTGCGCTCGCCGAACAGGGCGTCGCGCAGTCCGGTCGCAAGATTGATCTGCTCGATCGTCCTGTTGCACGCGTCGAAATGGTAGATGTGCGGGAGCATGCTGTCGCGCGCGTAGGACTTGAATTTCAGCTCGCACTTCACACCACGGAAGATGACAAAGCGCGTCGGCGGGAAGCTGCGCGGCGCGGCAATGCCAGGCTGACCGTCCACCGCCGGCGCGCGTGGACTGAGCTCCGTCCAGCGCCAGGCCAGCGTGGTTCCGGTAGAAGCACCGTTGATGAAATCGTCGAGATAGCCGCCGAAATTGCCGTCATAGTTCGAGCAGAACAGAAAGCGGCGACCGTTGTCGATGATGTGCCAGTGACCGAAATGGATGCCCGGCGCATTTCCGAGCCACCCTTGCGTGAAAAACACCCGTCCGGCGAATGTCACGATACGCAGGGCCGTCCGGATGCACCACGCGCTCCACCCGTTCGGACGACGCACATCCGTAAGGCTGAACATGTGCTGGGTCTTGCGGACCAGCTCCGCCTCGCATCTCTCGACCGACGGGTGGATCTGCTGGGCGCGCGGAACGTCGTCTTCGAGCGGATGGAAGAACTGCTCGCTCAGCTTCGTGAAGCGGCGATTGAGCCAATAGAACAGCGCACCGATGCAAAGCACCACGGCGATCACCACGACGGCGATCCCGATGATCTCCAATCCGGTCAGTTTTGGTATCTTTGGTTCGACGATACGCGCCATATAGTCCGGAGCGAGCGCATAGGCCAGCGGCGCGAGAGTGTAGGCTATGGCGCACGCGGCGATGGCCAGCAGCAGCGGCACGCCGATGACCCAGCCACCGACATAGGTCGACAGCGATGAGAACGTATCGGTCGGTCGGTCGAGCTCTTGCTGAACGCTGTTCAACCACCGCCTCCATGACACGAATTGCGCAGGCAGCGGGACCAGGAACAGCCACACTAGAAATGCAATCACCGCGAACGCCAGCAAACCGTGTCCACTTATCGCCAGCAGACATTTGCTCGTCTTGCTGACGGCGTCCTCCACGGCCTGCACGATGGGACCCGGTTCGCCGAAGAACCAATTGTAGGCGCGCGGAAGTGCCGAGATGAGCCAGAGCGCGACAAACCACAGGACGATCGCCGCTACCGGATAGGCGAGCTTCGCGCCGATGCCGGCCCCCTTCCCGCGCCAGTAGGAACGCGGTGCAGGCGTGGCCGCCCACTCGAAGCGTGGGTCTGCGTATGCCCATCGCGCCAGCGCCAGCGCGAACGCGGTGCGATCATTGCCGTATTTGGATTTCAGCGTCCGCGCCTCGGCTCGCGTGCGCTCGAGCAGGTCCTGCTCCATCTTGATCTGCCGGACCGACCGGTCGCGGGCGCCGACGAAGGCGCCATCGGCGATGCTGTGCCACTGCATCAGCTTGTCCAGCAATTGCTGCTCGTGCTGCGCCGTGGGGACCGCAACGCCGGGAGCGACCATGGCGCCGAACAGCGACCACATCGCGCCGCCGGGATGGTGGATGAGGCGATACAGCAGGTCGTACGGGCGCAGGCCCTCCTCGACCGCAAGCTCGACCATCAGCGAGGGCCTTTGCTCCGCGGCATCGGCCACCGCCGGCAGGAGCCCGATCGAAGCGAAGTGAACCACCGCGACATCGCGCAAGAGGCTGTCCAGCGCATCCTGGAGTGATTGCGGGAGACCGCCTCCGCCGGGCCAGCCGGGCGCAACGATGCAGATCATCTGCTGCCGGACAATCTCGAGCATGGCTGTCTTCTCCGCGTGCTCAGGTGATACGCATGCGCATGCACAACATCAGCGGTCCGTCATAAGCAATGGCCTTGCCTTCACCGCGCGCCAGTTGCAGCCGGGGCAAGGTGAGCAAGCCGATCAGCGCGCTTGTCAGGATATCCACCGCGTAGTCCCGGGCGGGACATTGGCGGTAGCCATAGCCGAACATGAGATACCGCAAGGCATCTTCGCTGCCCCAATCGCGGTTCGGGCAGAAGCGACCGCTTTGGGGCACCGCGCTGGGATCGAACAGGGCAGCGATCGACAACAGCGAGACCTTGCCGCCGCCCGGACATCCAGCGTTGCTTCGCGCGCCCGTCTCCATTTCCGTATCCCGCGGCACGTCGCGCGCCAGCAGCGGAAAAATCGGCCGGAAGCGCATGAGCTCGAGCACATGGTTGCGCACGGCCTTGCGAAAATCGGGGTCGGTCCAGACGCGGGACTCGCCGAGAGCCCTGGCCCGCGATCGCAGCTGTTCATAGACCTTCTGGCGTCCCAGCAGCTCTTGCATGACAAGGGCTCCCGACTGGACGGTGACCGGATGCGAGATCCAGGCAAGGCCTACCGCGTTTCGTTCAATGTCCTCGGAGGAGCTTTTGACGCCCCACGCAGCGCCGATGGGGCCGGTGACGCGATCGATGCGCGCCTGTAGCGCATCCCCACACGATTCCGCCCGCCGCCGGAGGTCGAGTGTCGCCAGGTTGCCAGCCAGCAGCTGCCCCGCGACGTATCGGATCTCAAGCATGTACTGTCGTTGCAAGCCTTCATCGACATCGCCTTGCGCAGCGTTGGTCGCCGACCCCGCAACCACGGCGCCTGTCGCATCTCCAAACAGGGGTCTCATGGCGTGGAATACGACCCACATCAGGTAATCATCGATCAGATCGAATTCGGCCGCTCCGGGCTTGCTCAGGTCCTTGATCCGGCGCTGTGCCTCGGCATCGGAATCGGCTGGAACGTCCAGAGCCGCCAACCGCGCATGGACGAGATCCCGATCGGCCGAATAGGTCGGGCCGGGATCCATCCCGATGAGATAGTCTCCGGAGACCATGTTGGCCGCATGCGCCGTGTTGGAAAAGCTGCGCGTGCGCGTCAGCACGTCCTTGACGGCACTGGCGCGTGCCACCATGCCGAACAAGCCCCCCACCGAGGGCCAGCGCCGCAGCAGTGCGCCGAGCGCACGCAAGACGGTGATGTGGCGGTTGAGCCAGCAAAAGACACCATAGGAGAGACTGCGTGCTCCCGGCTGCAAGGCGTCGGGTTCATAAGTGGAGAGTTTCATGCTGCATGCCCATCCTTCCGCCAATCCGCGAGGGCCGCTGCGGCCCGCCTTTGATAGTGGGGCATGCCCAGGCGTTCCGCCGCCAGAGCGACTCGCTTGAAATGCGCTTCGGCCCCGGCCTGATCGCCGGCGTGCCGCAACGTTTCAGCGAGCTCGTACAGAGCTTCGGTCTGGTGCCCGTATTCTTCAGCGGCCTGCTCGACCGCCTTGCGTCCGACCGCGATCGCATCGTCCAGCCGTCGGAGCTTGCGATAGGCGACACCGAGGCTCACGCGCATGAACGTCCGGCCGTAGGGGCCGGCCGCCTCGTAGATGCGATCGGCGAACCCTCTCTCCAGCATGGGCACCGCTTCGGCAGCCTTGCCGTTGCGTGCAAGCGCGCTGCCGAGAACGCCCATGCAAACGGAAAGCATGGTCGGCACGTTGTGCGTCAGGCACTGCTGCAGGTCCATGCGCATCATGCGTTCCGCCCGGTCGAGCTCGTCGTTCTCGATCCACATCTGCGATTGGACGGTATCGATCAGCAGACGGGAGTATGGGTGGTCGATGTTCGACAAGATCTCGTAGGCCTTGGCGCAGAAGGCGCTACCGGCTTCGCTGTCCCCGAGGCGCCAGAGCGTGCTGGCGTGAAACGCATACAGGTTGATGATGGGAATGGCGGCCCATCCGGGCTGAACGTAGTGCGCCGACAGTTCCGGGCCGTATTCGGACAGCAGGACGTTGCCTTCGATGGCCGCTTCCGCGTATCGCCCGAGGGCATGCAGATGCATCAGGCGCGTCTGATGCGCCGCCATCGTCATGTGGCGACGCTGTGCAAGGCGGGCCGCTTCCAGGCCCTGCGAGGCGTAGCGCAAGCCTTGCTCGAAACGACCGCGCATCCACAGAAACACCGCTGTCTCGGTCGAAACCGCCGCCCGTGCGCGCTGATCGTTCAGTTGCACGGCAATGGCTTCAGCCCTTTCCATGTTGCTGAAGATGTCGTCGATCTGCCCAAGGGCCATCATTGCCCCGATGGCTTCCAGACGAAGCGCAAGCTCCAGGGCTTGCGCAGTCGGGGCGCCGTCGACACGCCGTGCAGCCTGGATCCCCTTCTCGAACAATTGGAGGGCCTCCTGATTGGCCGAATGCGAGATGGCTCGTGCCATCGACTTGATGGCGAACTTCGCCGCCTGCTCCCATTCCTCGCCTTTGAAGGAATGATGCGCCAACACCGGCGCGGCATCGGCATCCGCGGCTCCCGGCTGCGCGTGGAGCGCCAGGAAGGCCTGTCGATGCAGCGCCTTGAGCCTGCTGCGCGTAAGCACCCCGAGCACGACGTCGCGCACCAGCGCGTGGCGGAACGCGAACGCCGGCGGCTCGAGCGATAGGCTCGTCTGCTCCGGACACGACAGGAGGCCGGACGCGACGCAAAGAGCGAGCAATTCTTCGGCGCGCGCGATGTCCACCGCCTGCATCGTGGCGATCAGGTCGCGCGTGATGGGATCGCCAAGAACGGCCGCAGCCTCGAGCGCAGACTTGGCGGCTTCGGGCAGCCTGTCGGTCCGCGCGCCGATGACCGCGGCGATCGAGCCCGGCACGCGCAGCTCTCCGAGAGGCCTCTGGAGGCGGTACGCTCCCGGCGTTCCCTCGAGCGATCCGTCATCGATGAGGGTGATGACCAGTTGCTCAAGGAAGAAGGGATTACCGTCGGCGCGGGCGACCAGCTCGTTCATGACGCCGAGCACAGATGGATCGTCCCCCAGCAGGGCACGCGCGAGCCTGAGCATCTGGCCGTCGTGTAGCGGCTCGATCATGCGCTCTACGAACCACGGCGCCTGCCGCCACTGGTGCTCGAAATCGGGCCGATAGCTAACGCAGACCAGAACCGGCAGCTCCTGAAGCTTCGGAAGCAAGGCCTCGAACAACCTCCGGCTCTCGCGATCGGCCAGGAAAACGTCCTCGAGCACCAGCACGAACGGGCCAGACCGCGCGCGCCTGCGCACCAGCCACAGCAGAGCTTCGCCAATGCGGCGCCGTCGTTGTACCGGGTTCAGCGCCAGCCAGGCCTGATCGGGCGCCGCCAGCCCCAACAGGTCGCTGGCCGCCGCGAGATGTTCGGCGCCCTCGGCTGGCCATCCCTCGATCAAGGCCTGCCTGGCGGACTGCCGTACGTCCGTCACGTTCATTTGCACCAGCCCAACCAGGCTCGCGATCAGGTCCGCGGCGGCGCTGTAGGCGCGCGTGCTCGCATAGCCTCTCGCCTGCGAAACGCAGACGTCCATGCCCTCGCTTGCGAGGGCGGCCGTCCAGTCGGCAACCAAGCGGGACTTTCCGATCCCGGCATCGCCGCACAGCCCGATCGTTCGCATTCCACCCTTTCGGACGACCTCAAGGTCCCCTGCCAGGATCCGTAAGGAATCTTCGCGTCCGACCAGAGGCGCCCAGCGTTGCTTGCGCGTCAGCGGCGCCGCTGCCGAACTTTCGGTCTCGACCACGACCTCGTGGAGTTCGATCGGCTCGTCCAATCCCCGTATTTGCCGGGTCCCTACCGACCGCGTCTCGATCTGCTGGGCGACAAGCCGCTGCGTCGCGGCACTGACCAGAATGCCGCCGGGCGGTGCCATCTTTTCGAGCCGGGACGCAAGGTGAATCGTCTTGCCATCTGCTCCGTAGTGCGACCAATCGTATTGTCCGACAACCCCGACCAACACCTCTCCCGAATTGATGCCGATGCGCAGCGTCGGACTTGCAACGCCTTGCACATCATGGCCGGGAACGGTTGCTCTCTGCATCTTGAGGGCGGCAAGGCACGCACGTAAGGCGTGATCCTCCTGCGCCAGGGGCGCACCGAACAAGGCGACGAGCCCATCGCCGAGCAACTGGCTGACCGTGCCGCCATAGGTCTCGACCGCCTCGGCCAGTTGGTTCAGCGCCTTGCCGAGGTAGTTGCGGGCTTCTTCGGGGTCGGAATGCTGCAGCAATGCGGTCGAGTCGCAGACATCGGCGAAAAGCACGCTGACGTGCTTATTCTCGGTCAGCATCTTTGATCGTAGCGGCGGATGATCACGCAGCTGGACGACCTGTGCGCCCCGATCCTGGGTACCGGGCTCCACCACGCGACGCTTGAGATCCGCGCCGCATTGCGAGCAGAACCGATCTTCGCGGGCAACACGCGTTGAACACGTGGGACACCTGGTCACGGCAGCCCCCATTCATCAATGAATTTACCGAAACAACCGATGCTTCCTGGCCTGATCATCGTCCCCTCCCGGACGTGAACCCGCGCAGCGAAAAAACAAGCCGTCAATCAAAGCAATGAATCTAACCAACCATTCGCGTGCCGACCGGGCTCGCGCAGAACCGATAGATGTATCCGGAGAAAATGCGGTCGGCGCACTTTATCCGGCGCGGGCCGCCGATCATCCCGCGGGGAGTAAAATCAATCCTGAAACAAACAACATGACACTACGCCCTACAACACTCGTCCTAGTAGCAATTGGTGGGCAGTATACGCGCCCCGCATAAATTGAAAAGTGAGGCAGTTCACAAAATCGAGGTTCAGGCGTGTGCCCATCCGCCCTTTCGTGCTCTTGGGAAAATCAGGCCGCTAGCCCAAAATGCCACCGGGCGCGGCTGTTGTGGCCAGGCGGAGCAAGCGGCCGCCTCGGCTCACCCCAACAGCGTATCCGCCAGCAGCTTCAGATTCAAAACCACGATGACGCCCGCGACGATCCACGCGATCGCAGCGACGTACGGGGAAATCGCGAATTTGCCCATCTTGCGGCGATCGGAGACGAAGCGGACCAGCGGGATGACGGCGAAGGGCAGCTGCATCGACAGCACGACCTGACTGAACACCAAGAGATCGGCCGTGCCGCGCTCGCCGTAGATCGCCGTGACGATGATCACCGGAATGATCGCGATGCCGCGCGTGAGCAGGCGGCGCGCCCAGCTTGGCAGGCGCAGATCGAGAAAACCCTCCATCACGATCTGGCCTGCAAGCGTCGCGGTCACAGTGGAGTTAAGACCCGAGGCCAGCAGCGCGATGGCAAACAGCGTCGAGGCGATACCGAGGCCGAGCAGCGGTGACAAGAGCTCGAAAGCCTGGCCGATCTCGGCGACGTCGGAATGGCCGCTCTTGTGGAAGGTTGCCGCGGCGACCACGAGGATCGCGGCGTTGATGAACAGCGCCAGCATCAGGGCGATGGTCGAGTCCGTCGTCGCCCATTTGATCGCCTCGCGCCGGCCGGTCTCGTTGCGCTCATAGGCGCGCGTCTGCACGATCGAGGAGTGCAGATAGAGATTATGCGGCATCACGGTCGCGCCGATGATACCGATCGCGATGTAGAGCATCTCCGGATTGGTGAAGATCTCGCTCTTCGGCATGAAGCCATGCAGGACCTCCGCGACCGGCGGCGCCGCGGCCACGATCTGGACCGCGAAGCAAACCGCGATCACCGCGAGCAGCGCGATGACGAAGGCTTCCAGGAAACGGAAGCCGCGGTTCATCAATAGCAGCAGCAGGAAGGCATCGAGCGCGGCGATCAGCGCGCCGCCGATCAGGGGGATGCCGAACAGGAGCTTGAGCGCGATCGCCGTGCCGATGACCTCGGCGAGATCGCAGGCGATGATCGCCGCCTCGCAGGCGAGCCAGAGCAGGAAGTTCACCGCCGGCGAATAGGTCGCGCGGCAGGCCTGCGCGAGGTCGCGGTCGGTGACGATGCCGAGCCGCGCCGCCAGCGACTGGAGCAGGATCGCCATCAGGTTCGAGAGCAGGATGACCGAGAGCAGCGTGTAGCCGAACTTCGATCCGCCGGCGAGGTCGGTCGCCCAGTTGCCGGGATCCATGTAGCCGACCGAGACGAGATAGCCCGGACCGACGAAGGCGAGCAGCCGCCGCCACCACACCCCCGCCGTGGGGAGGGCGACGGAGGCATTCACCTCGGCCAGGCTTTTTGTGGTCGGCACGTCGGTGCGCCAGCCGGCGGCGTCGGTGGTTAAATCGGGCGATCGGGCATCCATGTGGTCAGAATACCGAAGTCGAAGCTTATTGCAACTCATTTGCAACTGCATCTGGCCCCATCGGTTCCCGGCACGGACCTGTTTTGCCCCGGGCCTGTCGGGAAGCGGGTGGGTTTGGCCGGTCTCGGGGGCGGATACTGGCGCCAATCCGACACTGCAGGAAATGAGCCATGTCAAATCCGCCTCGCCTCCCCGACACCTTCAACCGCCTCGCCTGGTCCAATCTCGCGGCGCAATCGGCCGAGCAGATCGCGCTGGCCGCAGCCCCCATCGTCGCCGTGCTGACGCTCGGGGTCGCTGAAGGCCAGACCGGCCTATTGCAGACGGCGCTGACACTTCCGTTCGTGCTCTTCGCCATCCCGGCCGGCCTGCTCGCCGACCGCATCTCCCGCCGCGCACTGATGGCGGGCGCCGAGGCGCTGCGGGCCGCAGCCCTCGCGGCGATCGTGCTGCTGCTTGCGCTCGGCGCCCTCAATCTGCCGCTGCTGGCCCTGCTCGGCTTCGCTGCCGTGTGCGGCACCGTCGTCTACAGCGTGGCCGCACCGGCCCTGGTGCCCTCGCTGGTGAGTTCGGACCTGTTGCCAGCCGCCAATGCCCGGATCGAGCTCGCGCGCACCATCGCCTTTGCCAGCGGGCCTGCGCTTGGTGGCGCGCTGGTCGGCTGGTGGGGCGCGAGCCTGGCTTTCGGCTTTGCCGCGGCGCTCTCGGCCATTGCCGTGGTGCTGCTCTCCGGCATCTACGAGCCCGCCCGCACGCCGGCGCCGCGGCGCCATCCGTTCCAGGACATCCGCGAAGGCGCAGCCTTCGTGTTTCACCATCCGCTGCTCAGGCCGGTCTTCATCACCCAGTTCATCTTCAACACCGGCTGGTTCTTGCAGATCGCCGTGTTCGTGCCTTATGCCGTGCGCCATCTCGGGCTGACCGCCGCCGGCGTCGGCACGGTGCTGACGATGTACGGCGTCGGCATGGTGATCGGCGCGCTGTTCGCGACGCGCGTTATGCAGCGCGTCGCCTTCGGCACGGTTGTCGGCCTCGGCCCGGTCACCGGCTTCGTCGCCTCCTTGGTGATGGCGCTGACGGTGCTGGTCCCCTCGCCCTGGCTTGCGGCCTTAAGCTTCTTCCTGCTCGGCGTCGGGCCGATCCTGTGGGTGATCTCGACCACCACCTTGCGCCAGTCCGTGACGCCGCCGCGCCTGCTCGGCCGCGTCTCCGCCATCAACATCATGAGCTACGGCGCCCGCCCGCTCGGCTCGGCGCTGGGGGCGATCGTCGGCGGGCTCTGGAGCGCGGAGGCGTGCCTTTATCTCGCGGCGGCGGTGTTCGGCATGCAGGCGCTCGTGATCCTGCTGTCACCGGCCGCGTCACTCGACCGGCAGCCGGACATGGTGGGGGATGAGGTGGCGGTGAGGTGTTAGCTGCGTCGCGATTGCGGAAAGTGGCGCAGCATCCTCCGTCGTCGTCGTCCTGGCTTTCGCCAGGACGACGTTAGCGAGGGAGTGATGCCTAACTCGCCAGATACCGCTCATAGCTCCCCGTCACCGGCTCGCTGGCGTCAACCTCCGGATCGAGCGTGTAGAGGTCCTGCGCGCGGCCGATGCCACGCAGCGCATAGCGGCCGGTGGAGACGAGATAGCGGCGGCCGGCGGCATCGAGCCCCTTGTAGAACTCCGCCGACGCCAACAGCTCGCGATCGACCGAGCGGCTCATCGAGGCGATGCGGCTGACCTCGTTCACCGTCGGACCCACCACCGTGAAATCGAGCCGATCCTCGCTGCCGATATTGCCGTAGAAGACCTCTCCGACATGCAGCCCGATATAAGCCGACGTGGTGGGACGGCCGTCCGCCTCCCGCCGCTTGTTCAGCGCTGCGACGTTCTGGCGGAACAGATGCTCGGCGCGGAGCGCAGCACGTCGCGCATGCGCCATGTCCTCGCCGGTGAACATCGCGAGCACACCGTCACCGATCAGCTTCAGCACGTCGCCGCCGGCATCGTGGATCGCATCGATCACGGCCTGCGCATAGTCGTTGAGAAACGGGATGATCTCGTCGGGACCGATGCTCTCGCTGATCCCGGTCGAGCCGCGCAAATCCGAGTACCACAGCACTGCCTTGATGCGCTCGGTGACGCCGCGCGAGATGCGGCCGCCCAGCACCTGCTCGGAGGCGCCGCGGCCGAGATAGACGCGCCCGAGCGTGCGCGCGATATCGACCTGCTGCGCCGACTTGATCGCGAGCCCCAGCACCGGCACGAGATCGCGCAGGGACTCCAACTCGGCTTCGCTGAAGCCGCTGTCGCGGCGCGTGGTCCAGCAGGAATAGAGGCAATCCATCAGGCCGAGCGCGCCGTTCTCGCCGAAGCGGTGCACGAAGGCGAGATAATGCTTATGGCCCTTCTCGGCGAGTTCGCCGATCTGCGAGAAATCCAGTGACGGCGCGTCGGCGAGATCGATCACCATCTCGTCGTGGCCGTGCTCGAGCATGTGGAAGAACACCGAGCGGCGCCAGTGCTGGGCCGCATCGCCTTCGGCGGTCGAACCGTATTCGAACGCGTCGCTCTCGTTGCTCGCCCGGTCGCTCCAGCGGAAACCGCGGCCCTCATAGATCGGATGCAGCGTGTCGATGACGACGAGGGCGCGCGAGAGTTCCAGGCCCTCGGCGCGGCAGCGCTCGCAGAACCCGCGGAGCAGTTCGTTTTCGGGCAGGCCCGTGAGCCCCTGGCCGGTCAGCCAGTTCATCAGCGCGAGGCGCGAGGTCAATTGCATGCGCCATTATGCCGTGCATTCGTGACGAGCGAAAGGCGCAAGCCTCGCGCGAGCCATGCGCAAGGCTCCCGTCCCTTGCAGGTCGAATATGCCGCGATCACGGTTGACGCACTCGCTGCGCCGGCGGCAAATGCCGGCGATGATGACTTTGTCGGCCAGAATCGGAAGCACGCGCGGATGAGCCAGCGCCAGCTCCCGATCATCCTGGCGCTCGGCACCACGCAGACCCTGGCCTGGGCTTCCAGCTACTATCTGCCGGCCCTGCTCGCCGATCCCATGGCGCACGACCTTGGTGTCTCCTCCAACTGGATCTTCGGCGCGTTCTCGGCCTCGCTGGTGATCTCCGCGATGCTCGGCCCGCGGATCGGGCGGCAGATCGATCTCGTCGGCGGACGGCAGGTGCTGTCCGCCTCGAACCTGACCATGGCCGCCGGCCTCGTGCTCCTTGGGTTGTCGCAATCCGTTCTGGTGATGGCGGTCGCCTGGCTCGTGCTCGGCATCGGCATGGCGATGGGGCTCTATGACGCCGCCTTCGCCGCGCTCGGCCGCATCTACGGCACCGAGGCGCGCAGGCCCATCACCGGCATCACGCTGATGGCGGGCTTCGCCTCCACCGTCGGCTGGCCGCTCACCGCCTGGGGCCTCGCCCATATCGGCTGGCGCGAGACCTGCTTTGCCTGGGCCGCCGCCAACATCCTGATCGGCCTGCCCCTCAACTTCTTCATGCTGCCGGCGATCAAGGGCGCGAAGCAGGCGGCGGCGACGGCCGCGAAGCCGCATGTGCCGCTCGACCGCACCATGATCCTGCTCGCCTTCGTCTTCGCCGCGGCCTGGACCGTCACCGGCGCGATGGCGGTGCATTTCCCGCGCATCGTGGAGGCAACCGGCGCGACCCATGTCGAAGCGATCGCGGCCGGCGCGCTGATCGGTCCGGCGCAAGTGCTCGCGCGCATCCTCGAAGCGAGCGTTCTGAGCCGCTTTCATCCGCTGTGGTCGACCCGGCTCGCCTGCGTGACCCATCCGATTGGAGCTGCCGTCGTCGCCATCTTCGGCGGCGCCGCGGCGAGCGCGTTCGCGTTGCTGCACGGCTCCGGCAACGGCATCCTGACGATCGCCCGCGGCACGCTGCCGCTGTCGATCTTCGGGCCGAAGGATTTCGGCTACCGCCTCGGCATCATCGGCGCGCCGGCGCGGATGGCACAGGCGGTGGCGCCACTGGCGTTCGGCCTGCTCATCGACGTCATGGGCGCCAAGGTGCTGATCGTCTCCTCCGCGCTGAGCCTCTCGGCGCTGGCGGCGCTGTTCCTGATCCGCGCCGAGCGCCGGCCCGATTGACCGCACCGCCGCTTTCGCGCACAAGCGGGCCATGACCGAAGACAACAGCCCGCCCCGCACATTCAAGGGCCTCCTGCGCTGGGCGACCACGCCGCCGCAGGCCTGGGTCGTCTATCTCCTTGCCGTCATGCTGGTGTGGCTGCTGTCGTTCTATGCCGGCACGCTGAAGCCGAAGAAGACGCCGGAGGCGAGCCCTCCCGCAGCGACCGCGCCGCGCAGCTAGGCGGGCTTCGCCTCGCTGGTCGCAATCCAGATTCCGGCGAAGACGGCGAGCAGCCCGACCAGGAGATTTGCCGTGATCGGCTCGCCGATCAGCAGCGCTGCCAGCAAGGTCGCGGCGATCGGATTGACCGTCATCGTATTGGCGACCCGGGTCGGCGTCGCCCGCGCCATGACCCAGAGGATGAAGGCGAACGCACCGCCGCCGGCACCGAGATAGATGCCGGCGATCCACTGCGCCGTCGTGAAGTTATCGAGCGCCGCAAAGCTGCCTTTCACGAGCCCCGCCAGCACCAGCACGACGGCGCCCGCACCCATGCCGACCGTGAGAAAGCCGAGCGCGCTTGAGCGCTGCATCAGGGGGCGCGACAACACGTTGTAGTGTGGCAGCAAGCGGGTACGAGAAGCTAGTCGTAGAACTCCGGAGCCATCTTCTGGCTGTCGCGCTGGGCCTTGTCGTGATTGATCCAGAGCTGCGCCTTCTCCCTGGAGAGCGTGTCGGCGATCTTCTGCATCGAGGCCGCGCTCTGGTCCTTGTTGACGTTCATGCTGGGCACGCGGCGGTTATCCCAATTATCCCTGAAGTGCACGGCATCGCCGGACAGGATCACCGCACCGGTCTTCGGCAACTTCACCAGCAGCGACTGGTGTCCCGGCGTATGGCCGGGCGTCGACAGGATGGTCACGCTGCCGTCGCCGAACACGTCCTTGTCACCCGCGAGCTGCTCGACGGGATGCGAAGGCTTGAAGCGCGGCTCGTTGTTGGCGCCGGGCCAGTCATATTCGGCCTTCTGCACGTAGAGCATGGCCTGCGGGAACAGCTCGACATTGCCGGAGTGGTCGGGATGGGTGTGGGAAACGGCCATCGCCTTGACGTCGTCGGGCTTGACGCCGAGCTGTTCGAGCTGGGCGGCAAGCGTCTTCGGCCGCCGCCAGGTCACGGCCTTGGGATCGGCGGGCACCAGCCCATTGGGCATGGCGGCGACGGAATCGGCGATGCCGGTGTCCCACAGGAACCAGCCCTTGGCGTGCTTGACGAGATAGCAACTGTCGACGAAGTCCATCGACTTGCCTTCGTTCAGACCGGGCGTCCAGCGCGAGATGTCGCCGGCGGTTCCCTCGCCGCAATTGAGGACGTAGAGCCTTTCGACGCCGGGCTTTTCCGATTGCGCCATCGCTGCATGACTGAACAAGGCGAGAGCGGCGGCGGCAAAAGCAAGCTTGATCCTGGACGTCATCCTTGGTCCTCCTTGGCAAGCGTTTGGGAAGCTACAACCGAGGATCAACCCCGGCCGCGCCGCAGAATTCCGCTCCCGCGGATCACGTCAGTGCGGGCAGGTCTCGACCTCGACCGTGACGTGGCTGAGGCCCTTCAGCCCGGCGAGCCGCTTCTTGTAGACGGCCGGCTGCTTCGGCTTGTCCGACACCACGGACACCAGCACGGCACAATGGCCGGGGCCGACCTGCCAGAGATGCAGGTCGGTGACGCGATCCTCGCCGACCTCCATGCGTGCCCGGATCACCCGCTCCAGCTTCTCGTCGGCGCGCACGTCGAGCAGCACCGCGCCCGAGCTCTTGATCAGGCCGAACGCCCAGCTTGCGATCACGACGCTGCCGATCAGGCCGACGGCCGGATCGGCCCAGACCCATCCCGAATACATCGCCACCGCGAGCGCGCCGATCGCGAGTAACGAGGTCGCGGCATCCGCCATGACGTGGACATAGGCGGCGCGGAGATTGTTGTCGTGATGACGATGGTGGTGATGGTCATGATCGTCGTGTTCATCGTGCGCATGGCCGTGGTCATGGCCGTGATGGTGATGATCGTGGCTGCCGCGCAGCAGCCACGCGCTGGCGAGGTTGACGCAAAGACCGAGCGCCGCCACCGCGATCGCCTCGCCATAGACGATCGGCACCGGCGTGAAGAGCCGCAGCACGCTCTCATAGGCGATCTCGACCGCGATCAGCCCGAGGATGATCGCGCTGGAGAAGGCGGCGAGATCGCCGAACTTGCCGGTGCCGAAGGTGAAATGCGCATTGCCCAGGTGCCGGCGCGCGAAGCGGTAGGCGAACGCGGCAATGCCGAGCGCGGCTGCGTGCGTGCCCATGTGCCAGCCGTCGGCGAGCAGCGCCATCGAGCCGAACAGCGAGCCGGCGACGATCTCGCCGACCATCATGACCAGCGTCAGGACCACCACGAGCCAGGTGCGCCGCTCGTTCTCGTCGTGCTTCTCGCCCAGGAAAGCGTGGTCATGGGTCCATTGCTCGATGGAATGGGAATGCATCGGCTCAACTCTCCGGAAAACAGAATCCGCAAGGGGCCAATATAGGCCCCGGCAGCACATCTTTCTAACGCTCATTAGCGGCAAAACCGGCGGTTGACAGCTTGGCGCGGTTTCGTTGTAATGCGGCTCATGGGGATTTGAGCGATCTCCCCACGAGGCGACATGCCCAAGTATCGCGTCCCGTTTGGTTTATGCGAGGACGCATCATGTCTACATTCACGACCATATCATCCGATAAATTGGCGCGCCTGATCGGCACGGCCAACGCTCCTGTCCTGATCGACGTGCGGACCGAGGAGGACTTTGCCGCCGACCGGCGGCTGATCCCCGGCTCCATCAGGCTCAGCCACGAGAACGTTCCCGACTGGGGCGCCGCCTTCGCGGGCCGCTCCGTCATCGTCTCCTGCCTGCGCGGCGCCAAGCTTGCGCAGGGCACCGCGGCCTGGCTCCGCCAGCTTGGCGTTCAGGCCGAGACGCTCGACGGCGGTTTCGAGGGCTGGAAGGAGGCCAAGCTGCCGCTCCTCGACACCCGCAAGCTGCCGCCCCGCGACGCCAAGGGACGCACCGTCTGGGTGACCCGGGCGCGGCCGAAGGTCGACCGTATCGCCTGCCCCTGGCTGATCCGCCGCTTCGTCGATCCCAACGCGGTGTTCCTGTATGTGGCGCCGTCCGAAGTGGTCGCGGTCGGCGAGCGGTTCAATGCAGCCCCGTTCGACATCGAGAACGTGTTCTGGAGCCACCGCGGCGAGCTCTGCACCTTCGACGTCATGATCGAGGAGTTCGGGATCGCCACCCCGGCCCTGCTCCGGCTCGCAACGCTGGTGCGCGGCGCCGACACCGCGCGGCCTGATCTGGCGCCGGAGGCCCCCGGACTGCTCGCGGCGTCGCTCGGGCTGTCGCGGATGTATGACGACGACCTCGAACAGCTCGAGGCCGGCTTGCTGCTCTACGACGCCTTTTACCGCTGGTGCCGCGACGCCACGGCTGAGACCCACAACTGGCCGACCAACAAAGTGAAGGCGTAATGGATACCCGTAACGTTCAATCAGGAGCTGATGCCGGTCACGGCATCAGCTTCAATGAAGCTTTCCGCGTCTGGCTGCGCGTCGCCTGCCTGAGCTTTGGCGGGCCCGCGGGCCAGATCGCGGTGATGCACCGCATCCTGGTCGAAGAAAAGAAGTGGATCTCCGAAGGCCGCTTCCTGCATGCGCTGAACTACTGCATGCTGCTGCCGGGGCCGGAGGCGCAGCAGCTTGCGACCTATGTCGGCTGGCTGATGCATCGCACCGCCGGCGGGCTGATGGCGGGCGGGCTCTTCATCCTGCCCGGCATCATCGCCATCATGGCCCTCAGCTACATCTACGCGGCTTTCGGCAATGTCAGCTTCGTCGAGGCGCTGTTCTTCGGCCTGAAGGCCGCCGTGCTCGCCATCGTCGTCGAGGCCGTGGTGCGCGTCGGCAAGCGCGCGCTGAAGAACCGCATCATGATCGCGCTCGCGGCTATCGCCTTCGTCGCGATCTTCTTCTTCGCAGTCCCCTTCCCGATCATCATCATCGCCGCCGGCCTGATCGGATATATCGGCGCCAGACAGGGCCGTCCGGAATTTGCTCCGGCCGGTCACGGTCATGGCGGCAGCAGCGCCGTGATCGACAGCATGCTCGGCGACGCCGTGCCCGATCACATCAAACCCGACACCGGCCGCGCGATCCGCGTGGGCGCGCTGTGGCTTGCGCTGTGGCTGGTGCCGGTAGTTGCCCTGCTCGCCGCGCTCGGCCAGGCCAACGTGTTCAGCCAGATCGCCCTGTTCTTCTCGGAGATGGCGCTCGTCACCTTCGGCGGCGCCTACGCGGTGCTGGCCTATGTCGCCCAGCAGGCGGTCGAGCATTATCACTGGCTGAAGCCGCACGAGATGCTCGACGGCCTCGGCATGGCCGAGACCACGCCGGGTCCGCTGATCATGGTGCTCCAGTTCGTGGGCTTCATGGCGGCCTATCGCGATCCAAGCGGCCTGTCGCCGATGCTGGCGGCAACGCTTGGCGGCCTGCTCGCGACCTGGGTCACGTTCACGCCCTGCTTCCTCTGGATCTTCGTCGGCGCCCCCTATATCGAGCGCCTGCGCGGCAACACCGGCCTTGCCGGCGCGCTCGGCGCGATCACTGCCGCCGTCGTCGGCGTGATCCTCAACCTCTCGATCTGGTTCGCGCTGCACACGCTGTTCCGCGAGACCGTACCGGTGCACGCCTTCCCGCTGAACTTCGACATGCCGGTGCTGACCAGCGTCGACATTCCAGCGCTCGTGCTGTCGGTCGCAGCCGCAACCGCGATCTTCCGCTTCAAGCTCGGCATGCTCACAGTGCTGGCGGGGAGCTGCGCCGCAGGCGTGGCGCTGCGGCTGGTGGGGGTGATCTAGGGCGTGTACGAGCAGCCTGGAAACGTCAAGGCATGAGCGACGCCGTGTAGGCGACCAGCGCGATCATGTCGTCGATGCCGAGGTTTTCAACAGCCGGTTTCATGACGTCGCTATTGGCGCCCTTCCGCGCGCCCGACTTGAAGTCGTAAAGCTGACGGAACATGTACGTGGGCGAACGGGCCGCAATCCCTGGCGCCACGGCAGTCCCTTTGAGGTCGGCACCATGACAGGCGGCGCACTGGACGCGGAGGTCGCTGCTCGCCGCCAACGCCCGCCCTTTCTTAATGCTGCCAACCGGGACATAGGCGATGAAACGAGCGCGCGAGTCCCGGCTGAGAAAGTGTTCCACGTTTTCCGGAATCTCGATGATGCGCTGGCCGATGGGCTCTTTCTCGCCGCCGTCCATCGGCGCCAGGAACAAGTCCCTGACATGTGTCTTCGGGACGGTGTCGGTCTCTACGACCGCAATGTTCGATCTCGGCTTGATTGACGCAAAATAGTTCGCAGCCTCCTTGAGTTCCTGATCGGTGATGGCCTTGGACGTCTTGATCATCAGGTCGGTGGCGACGCGGGGCACCGAATTCATGCGCAGGCCCGTCTTGAACTCCACCGTTTGCTGGATGATGTATTCCGCGGAGAAGCCAGACAGGCTGGCATTCTCAGGGCCGCCCGGTCCGTCTGCCCTGTGGCAGACGCCGCACGCGAACACGTCAGGCGTTCTCCCCTTTGCGACGATCTCAGGCATCGCCGGATGGTCTTCCGGGTGCCAGTCGGGAGCGGCGAACAGATCGCGCAGTTGCGTGAGCGTAAAACCGGCGGCGCTGTCGGGGACTCGCCGGATCGTACCGTCGTCGGGGGCGCGTTGGAAATTCGGCGGGTTTACCGGATAGGCCCATGCTGGCGGGCCGTCTTGGCCTTGTGCAGGCGCACCCGCTGAAGCAAGCGACGTCAGCGAAAGGGCGAAAAGCGCTGAAGAAATCCTCATGGCTAAGACCTCCATGCGCATCGGCGGACCTCGACCTTCGAAGCCGACAGCGTGAAGATCGGCCGCTCGCGAAGCAGTGCCGCAGAAATCTGCGGGCAGGCGTTCCTCCATTAGGCCCTCCCGGAAGCATTCAAGGACCGGGATAAGCTGGCGTCAATTAGGGATTTGGGTGCCTGGTCCGGTCTGGATCAACAGCAGACTTCGACACGGGGCGCCTCGAAGGGTCGCTAAGGGCCAGAAGGCGACATGTTCGCCGTCAATTGAAGGAGGCTTCGAACCGAGGCGGCCTTACTCCATGGAAAAAGCGCCGCCCGCTTAATCTGTGTAGCGGGCAGCGGCTTCCCAGCCCCGGGTGGGTTTGCAAAACCCCGGTGTGGCACGAATTGCATATCCGCATCGTCGCGTCTGAGCAAAATTGCTCACTCCCCGCGAGCCCTACCACTTCGGTTTTTTCTTATGCCAATTGGCAAGCTTGGCCTCTTCTTCCACCAGCAGGTTGCGAAGCGTCGGCTTGGCGCTCGGCCGCAGCCTTTTACGAGCCGACATGCAGCTTCATCGCGTCGACGGAAGCGACGGGCCAACAGGCGACATCCGAGAAGTCGGCCAACTCCGCCGATCTTATTTTGAATAGCGTTTCTCTTTGAGAGCTTGCTTGATCGCCCATTCGGCGGCAAAAACTGCCCCTGCACGATCACATGAAGTGCCAGTTTTCGGCGGGCGGCCTTCTCGCTCAAACGACCATTTCCAGCCAAAAGGATTGGCGGCTTGAACTATCGTGTATTCTATTTTTTGATATTGCATCGGTCGGCCAAATCATGTCGTTTTCGGCGGGTGCAATTCGCTTTTGGTCCATGCTTGAACTTCTGGGATCTGCATTGGGTCGATGTCATCGCACTTAATACACCGAAACTTGCGACCGCCTGTTTTGACGATCACGAAGTGCATCGGCTTGCCGCATTTCGGGCAGATCGGGCGCGGAGAGTTTTTGGGCATAGGGGCTCACGCTGAGTCGAGGGCGCGAGTCTTCTGCTCACAGTCATCGGTAGCCGGGCAGGCCGACGATAAAGCCACGCTACCTAACTATTGTGACGGCCGCATCAAGAAAGAATGGGACTACGTATTGTTACATAGGTTCTGGGGCAATCGGATCTGACGCGACTGTGCAACTCAAGCTTAAGCGTCCCTTTCATGTCTCAGTTGGGTCAAAAGCTGCCGTAGAGCACTGTATCGCGAAGGCTCCGCTAAGGGCCAGGAGCGGAATAACGCGCGGAAAAACAGCGGTGGCCTTACTCATCTGAATGAGATTGCAAACGGTCCTATTGCAAAAATCCAAAGACCGTATGCCATTTCATCGCCCTCTGGCCGAAAGCTCGTCACCTACGCCCCCGCCGACGATTGCCTGTCGGGCAATACAGCCGCGCCGCGTGATCTCACGACGTGTCAAGCTCCGGCCCCGAAAATATTCCACTTTACCGAAATTCGGATTTGTCGTACATGCGAAACACCCTGGCCTGAGACAAGGGGCGGATCGCGATCGTCACGAACCGCAGGCCGGGCAGCGATGGACGCGACGGCGTCGGGCGCGATCGGCATTGCAGGGCGGGACACCGTGAGCAATGGCTCTTGCGCATACGACCCGGCGCTGACAGCGTCTTCGCATGGCTTCGGGAGCGAGCACACGCCACCTCTCGGATTCCCAGCGAAGACGTGCGCGGACGGAGAAGTCGTGTGGTCCTGACGCCCGGGGTCTGTGCGTCAAGTCTTGCGGTGATGTTGCGGTCCGACCGGACGCGCGCATCAGCCATCCGTGAGGCGACGGGGGCAATAGTGCATCGCTCCCCGGGGAGAGCACGAAGGACACCGTTAAAACCATTCGCGCAGGGAAGGCCGGGCGATCCGGCGAGACCTGTAGTCCACCCCGTGTGCATTTTTTGTGGCGCACGGACTTGCGGGTGCCAGCCGGCGCCCGGCCTTCCCTGCGCCCTTGTCTCTACGAGGGCGCGCGAGAAGCAAAACTCGGGTGATATCCGCCGCGAGAAGGCGAACGCTCGCCCGCTGTTTGAAACGTGTATTGGCACGACGGCAAGTCTAGCCCCACTCTCGCTGTCATCGCCCGCGAAGGCGGGCGATCCAGTACTCCGCGGCGGACATTGTGCGAACCCACTGGTGCGTCGGAGTACTGGATGCCCCGCCTTCGCGGGGCATGACACCTGTATTTGTGACAACTACCGCATCATCATTCGCGCGATCGCTTCCCCGATCACCACCGTCGTGAAGTGGGTGTTGGCGCGGCAATCGGACGGCATGATCGAGGCGTCGGCGACGCGCAAGCCCGCGATGCCTTTCACCGTGCCATCAGGATTGACCACACCATCGGGGTCGTTGACGCCGCTCATGCGGCAGCTGCCGGCGGCGTGCTGGATGTCGCCGGTCTCACGACGCAGCAGCGCGTCGAGCTCGTGATCCGGCAAGGCCGCGGCCTGCGGCAAGGTCAGGTCCGTATCGGTCAGCCGGATCCAGTCGGCGATGCCGGAAAGCGCCGGCTGGGAGGTGATCACCGCGAGCCGTTTCACCGCATCCATCATGCGCAGCATGTCGCGGGGATCGGCCAGCATGTTCTCCTCGACAACGGGATCGATACTGGGGTCGGTCGAGCCGAGCTTGAGCGTTCCGCGCGAATAGGCGTTGAACAGCCCGGCGCCGATCGCCCCGGGCACGCCGATGCCGCGGTGGTTGAACGCGATCAGGATCATGTCGCGCTTGCCGCCCTTGGCGAGGCCCGAGGAATAGGTCACGCAGCAATTGGTGTGGCGGGTGTCCGGATCGGTCGGCCGGAGATTTTCGCGGAGCTGGATCGTGGCGCGAAACAGCGGGTGGTCGAAGAAGTGGCGGCCGACCGGCAGATCGCGCTCGACGGCGATCCCCATCGCCTTCAGTTCCTCGGCCGGGCCGATGCCCGAGCGCAGCAGGATCGCCGGACTGTGGATCGCGCCGGCGCTCAGCACGATCTGGCGCGCACCGATGTCGCTCGTGCCCTGCCCCTCGATGCGGACGCGGACGCCGGTCGCGCGGCCGTCGCTGATCAGCACACGATCGACCAGCGCATGACCGCGGATCTCCAGATTGGCACGGCCGCGCGCGGGCTCGAGATACCCCTCATTGGTCGTGATGCGGCGGCTGTCGCGGCTGTTGATGGGATAACAGGCGACACCCTCGCCGTCAGGGCCGTTGACGTCGGCGCACCTGGGATAGCCGCTGGCCAGCGCCGCATCGCGCAAGCCGCGATCGATCGGGCCCCATTTCTCAGGTGGCGCGCGATAGACCGGCAGCGGGCCGCCGCGTCCATGTCCCTCGGTGTGGCCGAATTCCATGTCGTCCTCGATCACCGAGAACAGCGGCATCACCTCTTTCGCCGACCAGCCGGTGCAGCCATTGGCCGCCCATTCGTCGAACGCATCCGCAACGCCGCGGATCGCGATCTGGCCGTTCATCATCGACGAGCCGCCCAGCCCCTTGCCGCGCCAATAGAAGCGCGGCTCCTGCCCCGCCACGCGGCGCGTCAGCAGATCAGGCCACTGCCATTTTTCCTGGTACTCGCGCTTGTGGATGATGGGAATCGGATTCGGCGTCATCACCTCCCAGGGCGCCTCGTTGGCGCGCCAGTCGAGGCCCGCTTCGAGCAGCAGGACGCGTCTTGCGGGATCCTCGGAGAGCCGCGCCGCAACAGCGGCGCCGGCGGAGCCGCCGCCGACAACAATGACATCGTACATCGCGTTACTTCTCAACGTTCCAGAACACCGGGATGGCGGACGGTATCAGATTGCGCAGCGTCGCGCGATAAAGCGCCGGCTGGGCGAACTGGCCCCAGGGAATCCCGGGCGCCTGGTCGTACATCACCGTCTGAATCTCGGCCGCGATTGTCTTGCGATCCTCCTCGGCAGGCGCCTTGGCGAAGGCTTCCATGAGTGGCGTGATGCGCGCATCGCATTGCCAGCCGGTGAAGTCGGCACAGTTGAACGCCACCATGACGTTGGTCAGCGGCGAGCCGAGATCGAAGCCGCCGGCGTGAACGCCATAGACGCTCCAGCCCTCCTTCTTGGCACGGCGCGCCAGCACGCTCGCCCAATCCATCACCTGGAGATCGACGTTGAAGCCGGCCTGCTTCAGCCGCTCGGCCAGCACCTGCGCCGAGACGCGCGGGGCTTCGAGGTCGTTGGCCTCCATGACGATCACGGGCTCGCCGGCATATTTGGTCGCCTTCAGCGCGGCGCGCGCCGCTTCGATCGACGGCTTTGCGGCGGCTTCCGTGCCGGCCTTGCTGTCATAGGTGGTGCCGCATGTGAAGAAGGTCGCGCAGGGCGTGGCGTATTTGGCGTCGAGGCCGAGCGCATCCAGCACTTCGCGCTGGTCGACCAGCTTCCACAGCACGCGCCGGATCGCCGGATCGTCGAACGGTTTCGACGCGGCGTTGAGGCGATAGGCGCCGGCGAACATGTTGCCGCCGGTGAAATTGAGCAGCTTCACGCGGGAGTTCTTCTCCAGGGTCGGCAGCAGATCGAACGGCGCGTACTGCATGAAATCGACTTCGCCGGCCTGGAGCGCGGAAGCCGCGGTCGCTCCGTCCGGAATGACGCGGATCTCGAGCGTGTCGACATTGACGCGCTTGCCGCCGGCGAGGAAGTCGGCGGGCTCGGGGCGCGGCACATAGTCGGCGAACTTCTTCAGGATCATGCGGTCGCCGGTGCGGTGATCGGCCTTGCTGTAGACGAACGGGCCGGAGCCGACGATCTCGGTGATGCGCTGATCACCGGGTGTCTTGGCAATGCGCTCGGGCATCATGAAGGCGACGGGGCTGACCGGATTGCCGAGCGCGTCGATGACGAGGCCGGACGGCTCCTTCAGCGTCAGCACGAACGTTTTGGCGTCCGTCGGCTCGAGCGAGGCCGTGATCGCGAAGATGCGGCGACCAAGCGCACTGCGGGTGCCCCAGCGGCGCAGCGATGCGACGCAGTCGGCCGCCGTGACCGGCTGGCCGTCATGCCACTTCAAGCCGTCGCGCAGCGTGAAGCTGTAGGTCAAGCCATCGGGCGAGACCTTCCAGTCCTGCACCATCTGCGGTTTGATCTCGCCCTTGGAATCCTTCGCAAACAGCGTGTCGAACACCATGTAGCCGAACGTGCGCGAAATATAGGCCGTGGAAAAATGCGGATCGAGCGTGACGATCTCCGCCTCGAGCACCGCGACGAGATTGCCCGCTGCATGTGCCGGCCCGGCAACCAGCGCGAGGGCGAACAGCGCCGGAATGAATGACTTTGGCTTGAACATTGTTGCTTATTTGCCTTTTGACTTGTCGTTTGCAGTCGCCAGGAAAAAGCAATGTTCGTGCCCGATCAACGGAGGCACGTATGCGCTCACGGCTATCTGCCAAGCGTTTGCGGGCTACACCGTCGGTGTCATCGCCCGCGAAGGCGGGCGATCCAGTATTCCAGAGACGATTGTGGTTCGGCCGAGAGGCTGCGGCGTACTGGATGCCCCGCCTTCGCGGGGCATGACACGGTGTTGTGGCAGGCAGTCGCAGCCCCTACTCGATCCCCCGGCCGAACTTGTTCGACTTCGGGAAACCCTTCGGCGGCAGGCGGCCGGCGTCGGCGCGGGTGCCCTGCCACTCCGCGAGCTCCTTCATGGTCGCGGAGAATTCGCGGCCCGCGGAGTCCTTCCAGGTCAGGCCGGCCTTGGCGTCGAACACGACGACGTCGGAGAGACCGCCGTCTTTGTATTTCTGCAAGCGGACGCCGCGGCCGCGGGCCATCTCCGGGATCTGGTCGAGCGGGAACACCAGCATCTTGCGGTTCTCGCCGATGACCGCGACGGTGTCGCCGACCACCTCGGTGACCGTGCGTGCCTCGTTCGGCATGTCGACGTTGAGGACCTGCTTGCCCTTCTTGGTGGTGCCGACGCAATCGTCCTCGTTGACGACAAAGCCCTGGCCCTCGTGGCTCGCGACCAGGAATTTGCGTCCACCCTTGTTGACGAACAGCGCGACGGGCGCCGCCTCCTGCTCGAGGTCGATGAACAGGCGGATCGGCTCGCCGTGACCGCGGCCGCCCGGAAGTTTCGCGACATCGAGCGAGTAGAACTTGCCGTTGGTGGCGAACAGCAGCAGCTTCGAGGTCGTCTCCGCAAAGAACGCGAAGCCGAGCCTGTCGTCCTGCTTGAAGGCAAGGCCCGAGAGATCCTCGACATGCCCCTTCATGGTGCGGATCCAGCCCTTGTCGGACACGACGACCGTCACCGGCTCGCGCTCGACGAAGGCCTCCTCGATCGCGGCGAGATCGTGCTCGGGCGCATCCGCAAAGGTGGTGCGGCGCTTGCCGAGCGGCGTCTTCGGCCCGAACATGTCGCGGACCTTGCCGACCTGCTCGCCGACCTTCTTCCACTGCTCGGCTTCCGAGGCGAGCACCGCATTGATGCCCTTGAGCTCGTTGCGGAGGTTCTTGTCCTCGGTGCGGATCTCCATTTCCTCGAGCTTGCGCAACGAGCGGAGCCGCATGTTGAGGATGGCTTCGGCCTGCACCTCGGTAAGCTTGAACGCCTTCATCAGCGCCGGCTTCGGCTCATCCTCGGTGCGGATGATCTTGATCACCTTGTCGATGTTCAGATAGGCGATCAGGAAGCCGCCGAGAACTTCCAGCCGATGCTCGATCTGCGCCTTGCGGTAGTTGCTGCGCCGGATCAGGACGTCGCGCAGATGGTCGAGCCATTCGCGCAGGCACTCCGCGAGCCCCACGACCTTGGGGATGCGGCCCTTGATCAGCACGTTGAGGTTCAGCGGAATCTTGTTTTCGAGCTCGGTCAGCCGGAACAGCGATTCCATCATCAGCGCCGGATCGACGTTCTTCGACTTCGGCTCGATCACGATGCGGACGTCTTCGGCCGACTCGTCCCTGACGTCGCCGACCAGCGGCAACTTCTTCTGATCCTGAAGCTCGGCGATCTTCTCGATCAGGCGCGACTTCTGCACCAGAAAGGGGATCTCGGTGACGACGACGACCCAGGTGCCGCGTGCGCCCTCTTCCTGCTCCCACCTGGCGCGGACGCGGAACGAGCCGCGGCCGGTCGTGTAGGCCTCCGCGATCGCCTGCTTGGAATCGACGCAGATGCCGCCGGTCGGAAAGTCCGGGCCCTTCACCCACTTCAGCAGCGCCTTGGATTTCGCGTCGGGCTTCTCGATCAGATGCAGCGCCGCGTCGCAGAGCTCGGCGGCATTGTGCGGCGGGATCGAGGTCGCCATGCCGACCGCGATGCCCTGCGCGCCGTTGGCGAGCAGGTTCGGGAAGCCGCCGGGCAGGACGATCGGCTCCTTCGACTGGCCGTCGTAATTGGGACGGAATTCAACGCCGTCCTCGTCGATGCCCTCGAGCAGAAGCCGCGCGACATCGGTCATGCGCGCTTCGGTGTAGCGGTAGGCGGCGGGGTTATCGCCGTCGATATTGCCGAAATTGCCTTGGCCGTCGACCAGCGGGTAGCGCGAGGAGAAATCCTGCGCGAGCCGCACCATGGCGTCGTAGATCGCCTGGTCGCCATGCGGATGGAACGAGCCCATCACGTCGCCGACGATCTTGGCGGATTTCTTGAAGGCCGTGCCGGGGTCGAGCCTGAGCAGGCGCATGCCGTAGAGGATGCGCCGGTGCACCGGCTTCAGGCCGTCGCGTGCGTCCGGCAGCGCACGGTGCATGATGGTGGAGAGCGCATAGGCGAGATAGCGCTCTTCCAGCGCCTCACGCAGCGGCACCTCATGGATTTCGGCCGGTTCCGGCGGAATCAATCGTTTTCCCATGCCGCCCGGTTAAACCGTGGAAGCGAATCGGGCAAGGATGGATTGGTTCCCTGTGGGCGGCTTACTGCCCCGCCCAGCCGGCGGTCACGGTCTGGGTGGCCTGGCGATTTTGGGCCTGTGTGGTGGTCGGCGCGTTGGTCAGGCAGCGCCGGGCAGTCTCGATCTCTGCTTCCGTCGCGCCCTTGGACCGGGCCCATGCCTCTGCGGCTGCTGCCGAATATTTGGCTACATAGAACCTGACGACCGTGCAGGAGGCACGGCGAACCAGTCCTGTTTGCTCGCCTGCGAGGGCGTCCGGCGCCAGCGCAATCAGCGCTGCCGACACAATAAGTCCCTTAATCAGCATCAGGTTTATCCCCGGGTTGGAACCCCACGGGCCAATCCAGGAAACCCGATTTGGTTCCGGGACATGCCATCTGATCAGACAATACAGAGGCGCGCTGACGTCATGGCGCCGGGATCGCCGCCCTCGCCTGCTGCCGCGTCAAGGCATTGATGAAGCCGGCCCGCGCGTCGGAATGGACCTGCCCGCGCGGCTCCAGCACGTGGCGCAGCAGGAACAATCCGGTCAGCCGAAAACCGTCCTGAAGATCCTGGTCGGTGAGCTCGGTCGCGGTTTCGCCGTGGCGCAGGAACGGCGGCAGGCGCAGCAGCCGGTCGCGCCATGGCTCGCCCGCGCCGCGCGACACCGCGCCGCCGGATTTCGGCGAAACGTAGATCAGGTCCGTGGTCTCCCCGGTCACCGCGCAGTTGTCCAGCGCGAGCCCGAAGCCGAGCTCGGCGAGCATCGCCAGCTCGAAATGGATCACGTGTACGGCCGCGCTGCCGATGTCGTCGAAATCGTCGAGCGAATGTTCGAGCAGCCCGAATATCTCCTCGTGCGGATCGCGCTCGGGAAGGAGCCGCGCGATCGAGGCGAGATGGGTGATGCCGTAGACGCCATGGGACGAGGCCAGCAGCGTGGCCGCACGCAGCTTCAGGCCCTCGACCGCGTAGGTGCCGAGATGCTCGTCGAGCCGCGCCCGCCACACCGCGCTGACGCTGTTGCCCGGTTGCAGCAAGGGCCGCATCCGCGAGCCGGCACCGCCGCGCACGAGACCGAGATGGCGGCCGTGCGCGCGCGTCAGCAGTTCGACGATGGCGCTGCTCTCGCCATGCCGCCGCACCCCCAGCACGATGCCTTCGTCGGTCCATTCCATTGAAGGAAGTCTAGCATTTTGAGCGACCGTCGGGTGGCCAAAGCGAAGCGCGCCCACCAATTTTGATCCACCGCGATCGTGGTGGGCACGGCGCGCAAGGGCGCACCTTTGCCCACCCTACGGCACCGCGCAAAACCTCACGCGTTGAACCAGCCCTGCGCGTCGCCGCTGAAGGAGAAATACAGGCCCATCGTGGTCAGCACGCAGGACACGATCTCGATGGCGCTGTCGAGCTCCATGCCCTTCTCGCCGATGATCTGGCCGAGCGAGATCACCGACAGCACCAGCGCTGCGGCCAGCACCCAGCGCGGCCAGTTCTTGCGCCAATGCGCAGCCAGCCAGACGAAATAGACCAGCAGCAGGATCATGCCGCCGGCGAGCAGCGTCGCCGTCATGATCATCTGCTCGGTCATCTCGGCATTGGGCGTGCGGTCCTGCACCGCGACCGACAGCGCATCCAGCATCAACGACGCATAGAGCAGCGCTTCGAAGCGCCGGACGTTCGTGGGCACGCTCATCGGATACCGATCTGTTCTTGCTTATTCTTTGGGAAATTCCAGGCCCATCTCGCGGTAGCGATCGGGATCGTCGCCCCAGTTCTCGCGCACCTTGACGAACAGGAACAGGTGCACCGGCACGCCGAGGATCTCACTAATCTCCTTGCGCGAATCCGCGCCGATCGACTTGATGGTGGCGCCGCCCTTGCCGAGCACGATCTTGCGCTGGCTTTCGCGCTCGACGAAGATCGTCTGCTCGATGCGCACCGACTTGTCCTTGCGCTCCTCCCACTTGTCGGTCTCGACCGTGGACTGGTAGGGCAATTCCTGGTGCAGCTTGCGATAGATCTTCTCGCGCGTGATCTCGGCCGCCAAGTGCCGCATCGGCGCGTCCGACATCTGGTCCTCGGGATAGAGGAACGGCCCCGGCGGCACCATCTCGGCAAGCGTCGAGCGGAGGTCGTCGACGCCGTCGCCGGAGATTGCCGCGATCATGAAGGTCTTGGCGAACGGCATGCGCTCGTTGGCCGCCTGCGCCAGCGCCAGCAGCTTCTCGCGCTGGACCAGGTCGACCTTGTTGATCACCAGGATCTTGTCGTGATTGACGCTTGCCGCCTTGGCGAGGATCGCCTCGGCCTCCTCGTCGATGCCGGTCTTGGCGTCGAGCAGCACGCAGACGAGATCGGCGTCGTACGCCCCGCTCCAGGCGGTCGAGACCATGGCGCGGTCGAGCCTGCGCTTCGGCGAGAAGATGCCGGGCGTGTCGACCAGGATGATCTGCGCGTTGTTCTCGATGACGATGCCGCGGATCAGCGCGCGCGTGGTCTGCACCTTGCGCGAGACGATCGTGACCTTGGCGCCGACCAGCGCGTTGACCAGCGTGGACTTGCCGACATTCGGTGCGCCGATCAGCGCAACGAAGCCGCAGCGCGTCGCGGCGGGCGCCTCGCCGCTTGCTTCAACCGTCATTGCCGCCGCCAACACCTTCACGTTCGATCATCACCGAGGCCGCCACCTTCTCTGCCGCGCGCTTGCTGCCGCCGATACCTTCCGCCGGCGCCAGTCCCGGCAGGTCCACCGCGACGCGGAACTGCGGATCGTGATGCGGGCCGGTGCGCTCGACCTCGCGGTAAACAGGCGTCGGCAGGCCCTTCCCCTGCGCCCATTCCTGCAGCACGGTCTTGGGATCGCGCAACGGACGCCTCGGCTTGTGCATGCGCTCGGTCCAGTTGCGCTTGACGAATTCGGCCGCCGCCGCATGGCCGCCGTCGAGGAAGATGGCGCCGATCACGGCTTCGCAGATGTCGCCGAGCACGCTCTTGCGCAGGCGGGCGTCGGCGCTGGGACCGACCGAGCCGAGCTTGATGTCGTCGAGCAGCCCGAGCGACTTGGCGACGTCGGCACAGCTCTCCTTGCGCACGAGTTCGGCAAGGCGCTTGGACAGCTCGCCTTCGTCGGCGTTCGGGAAGGCGTGGTAGAGCATGTCGGACACGACGAGCCCGAGCACGTGGTCGCCGAGGAATTCCAGCCGCTGATAGCTGTCGCCGCGCTTGCGCCCGGATTTCAGCGCCGAGACATGCGTGATCCCCTGCATCAGCAGGTTCGGGTCGGCGAAGCTGTGGCCGATGCGCGCCTCAAGCGCCGCGTTCGCATCCGTGCCCTTGGCCTTGCTGCTCCGCGCCCGCTTCTTCTTGGCAGGCGTCTTGGTCACAGCTTCGCCGTCAGGAGCGGCTTGCGCTTCGGTCGGCTGGGTCGTGATGTCCTTGGCTTCGTCTTTCATCGGACGATTTTGAAGAAGCGATTCCAGCGCACCGCCCACGGCCAGCGCCAGAACATCCAGGCATGCTCGCCTTCGGCGATGGAGAAGAAGATCATCTGGGCTCGGCCGATCAAATTCTCCTGCGGCACGTAGCCGACCTGGCCGAGGAAGCGGCTGTCGGTGGAATTGTCGCGATTGTCGCCCATCATGAAGAAATGGCCGGCCGGCACGGTGTAGACGTTGGTGGTGTCCATGTAGCCGTTGTCGGCGCAGTCCAGCGTCTCATAGGACACGCCGTTCGGCAGCGTTTCCTTCCAGCGCTTGACCCGGGAGATGCCGCCGCCTTCGGAGCCGCACGGATCCTCGCCGACATATTCGCTCATGCGCTGCCGCTCGACCGGGGTGTCGTTGATGTAGAGCAGCCCGTCCTTCATCTGGACGCGGTCGCCGGGAAGCCCGATCACGCGCTTGATGTAGTCGGTGGAATCGTCCTTCGGCAGGCGAAACACGACGATGTCGCCGCGGTTCGGGTCCGAGCCCCAGAGCCGCCCCGAGAACAGCGGCGGCGAGAACGGGATCGAGTAGTGGCTATAGCCGTAGGAATATTTCGAGACGAACAGATAGTCGCCGACCAGCAGCGTCGCCTTCATCGAGCCGGACGGGATGTTGAAGGGCTGGAACAGAAAGGTGCGGATCACGAGCGCGATCAGGAGAGCGTGGATCACGACCCGGATCGTTTCGCCGACGCCGCTTTCAGTTTTCGTTCCCGAAGTCACGCTCATTGCTCTCTCAATTCCGGCCGGCGGTCACAGAGCGCCCTCCTCCCGCGAACAGCCCATCGCTTCGCGGCCCAAGGAGATTGTCCTGATTCTGATAATGAGGGCCAATTCCGGCGTAAAGCCGAATTCGCCCAGCCTGATTTGCGTCCGCGGACTTTTAGACGGTTGTCGGAGGCCACGCAATCAAGGATCGCATCAAAACTGCATAAGATATTGATTCTTAACAAGAATTATAAAATGACCTGGGAACGGTCAGGACTTGGCCAGCGGAACGGCCGAAATGATGACGAAGGCCTGTGCGAGCGGCCAGTCATCGGTAATCGACACGTCGATCCGCGCCTCGAAGCCATCCGGCGTCAGGGCCTGGAGCCGGGCCAGAGCGCCGCCGGTCAGCTGCATGGTCGGCCGTCCACCCGGCAGGTTGACCACCCCCATGTCGCGCCACCAGACGCCGCGCCTGATCCCGGTGCCGAGCGCCTTCGAGCAGGCCTCCTTGGCGGCAAAGCGCTTGGCGTAGGTCGCCACCACCATCTTCTCGTTCTTGGCGCGCCGCTCCGCCTTGGCCCGCTCGGCCGCGGTGAAGATGCGGTCGAGAAAGCGTTCGCCATGGCGCTCGATCACCTTGCCGACGCGGGTGATGTCGATCAGGTCGGAGCCGATGCCGATGATCATGCCCGGCTCCGGCCGCGGTCCATCGCAGCGCGCATGCTGCGCACCGTCTCGGCGAGACCGACGAACAGCGCCTCGCCGATCATGTAGTAGCCGATATTGAGCTCCATGATGTCGGGCAGAGCTGCGATCGTCTCCGCCGTCGCATAGTCGAGCCCGTGGCCGGCGTGAACCTCCAGCCCCGCGTCCTTCGCCAGCTTCGCACCCGCCACGATCCGCTTCCACTCTGCGTCGGCCTTCTCGGTGTGGCCGTCGACGACGGCATCGCACCAGGCGCCGGTGTGGATCTCGATCACGGGCGCGCGCAGCCGCGCCGCCATCTCGATCTGCGCGGGGTCCGCGGCGATGAACAGCGAGACGCGGATTCCGGCATCGTTCAGCCGGGCGATGTAGGGCGCGAGCGCATTGTGCTGGCCGACGACATCCAGTCCGCCCTCGGTCGTCACCTCCTGCCGGCGCTCCGGCACGAGGCACGCCGCGTGCGGCCTGGTGGCGAGCGAGATGCGCATCATGTCGTCGGTCGCCGCCATCTCGAAATTGAGCGGCTTGGAGATCTCGGCCTTCAGCCGCGCCATGTCCTCGTCGCGGATATGGCGGCGATCCTCGCGCAGATGCGCGGTGATGCCGTCGGCGCCGGCCTCGATCGCCAGCAGGGCGGCGCGCACCGGATCGGGATTGCGGCCGCCGCGCGCGTTACGCAGGGTCGCGACATGGTCGACATTGACGCCGAGGCGGAGCGGAGAAGCGGGCATTGCAAGGCTCACAAATTCGAAGGACAGGCGAATACGAAAGACGCCTATCCATTAACACGTTCGACGCGGGCGACGACCGCCTTCGCGCGCAACTGGGCCAGGATCGCGCTCAGGTGCTTCAGGTCGTAGACTTCGAGATCGATCGTCGTCTCCGTGAAGTCCGGAGAGCGGCGCTGCATGCTGATGTTGTCGATGTTGCCGTCGTGCTCGGCGATCACGGTCGCGATCTGCGCGAGCGCGCCGGGCTCGTTGACGTTCTCGACCCTGATGCGGGCCGGGAAGCGCTGCGGCGCGGTGTCCTCGATGTCCCAGCGCACGTCGAGCCAGCGCTCGGGCTCCTCCTCGAAATCCTTCAGCGCCGGCGCCTGGATCGGGTAGATGGTGATGCCCTCGCCCGGCGTGACGATGCCGACGATGCGGTCGCCGGGTACCGCGCCGCCGTTCGGCGCGAACTTCACCGGCAGGTCGGAATTGATGCCGCGGATCGGGATCGCGACCGGGGTTCGCGGCGGCTCGGAGACCACCTTCTCCTTGAGCTTGGCGGCGAGCCCCTTCTTGATGCCGTAGCGGGCGACGCGCTCCTCCTTGTAGTCGGGATACATCGCTCGCGCGACGTGGGAGGCCTTGATCTCGCCGCGCCCCACAGCCGCCATGACGTCCTCGATCGAGGTGCGCGCAAGCCGCGGCAGCGCACCCTTGAGCTTGTCGTCGGCGTATTCGATCTTGGCGCGCTCGAACAGGCGCTCGACGATGCGCCGGCCGAGACCGACATATTGGTCGCGCACGGCGGTGCGCGTGGCGCGGCGGATCGCGGCGCGCGCCTTGCCGGTGACCGCGAGCGTCTCCCAGGCGGACGGCGGCGCCGATTGCGCCTCCGAGGTCAGCACCTCGACCTCGTCGCCGTTCTGGAGCTCCGAGGACAGCGGCGAAAACTTGCCGTTGATCTTGCAGCCCACCGCGCTGTTGCCGACGTCGGTATGCACCGCATAGGCAAAGTCGATGACGTTGGCGTGGCGCGGCAGCGCGATCAGCTTGCCCTTCGGGGTGAAGCAGAACACCTGGTCGTGGAACAGCTCGAGCTTGGTGTGCTCGAGGAATTCCTCGGGGTTGGCACTCTCCGAGAGGATTCCGACGGTGTGCCGCAGCCAGGCGAACGCGTTGGATTCGCGCTTGAGGAATTCGGTCGGCGAGCCCGCGCCTTCCTTGTAGAACACGTGCGCGGCGATACCGCGCTCGGCGATCTGGTCCATCGCCTCGGTACGGATCTGGAGCTCGGCGCGCTGGTTGCCCGGACCGATCACGGTGGTGTGGATCGAGCGGTAGTCGTTCTGCTTCGGCGTCGAGATGTAGTCCTTGAAACGCCCCGGCACGACCGGCCAGGTGGTGTGGACGATGCCGAGCGCGCGGTAGCAGGCCTCGATGTCGTTCACGACGACGCGGAAGCCGAAGATGTCGGACAATTGCTCGAAGCCGACCGATTTGCGCTCCATCTTGGTCCAGATCGAGAACGGCTTCTTGCGGCGGCCATAAACCCGCGCGCCAAGGCCGCGGTGGCGCAGATTGTTGGAGAGCTGGGCCTCGATCTCGCCGATCAGATTGCGGTTGCGCTCGGCGAGCGCGTCGAGCCGCTGCATCACCACCGAATAGGCCTCGGGGTCGAGCGTGCGGAAGGACAGGTCCTCCAGCTCCTCGCGCATTTCCTGCATGCCCATGCGGCCCGCGAGCGGCGCGTAGATGTCGAGGGTCTCCTCGGCAATGCGCCTGCGCGATTCCGGCGGCACGAATTCCAGCGTGCGCATGTTGTGCAGGCGGTCGGCGAGCTTCACCAGGAGAACGCGAACATCGTCGGCAATCGCCAGCAACAATTTGCGCAGGTTCTCGGCCTGCTTGGCCTCGCGCGACACCAGCTCCAGCCGCTTCAGCTTGGTCAGGCCCTCGACCAGCGCGCCGATCTCGGGTCCGAAGATCTGGTCGATCTCGGCCCGCGTCGCTTCGGTGTCCTCGATCGTGTCGTGCAGCAGCGCGGCCACGATGGTGGCGTCGTCGAGCTTCAGGTCGGTGAGAATCGCCGCCACTTCGAGCGGATGCGAGAAATACGGATCGCCCGAGGCCCGCGTCTGCGAGCCGTGCGCCTTCATGGCGTAGACATAGGCGCGGTTCAGCAGATCTTCGTTGGTGTTGGGATTGTAGGACCTGACGCGCTCGACGAGGTCATATTGACGCATCATGCGCGCACGCGGCTTGGCCGGGCGCGCCACCGGCGCAGTCGGGGCCACGGCAACCGATTCGGTTGCGGCCTGCATCTGCGTTGATCTGCGGCGTCGATACACCATGCCGTCCTGCCTTCAAACGGACCTCAAGACGCCCGTTGTATACATCTTAGCTCCGATCCCGCGCGCGTCCGATCAATTCGGTGACAGGTGCGCGGCGCGAACCGGCAACACTATGGTAACCACGAAAACGCCAACAAAAGCAAAGGCCCGAACGCAGGTTCGGGCCTCTGATAAGATCACAAGAATTCGGCGATTGCGACGGGACGATCTACTCGTCTTCCTCGGGCTGCTCTTCCGGCGGCGCGAGGCCTTCGAGGCCCTTCAGGAGCTCCTCTTCGGTCATGCGCTCAACGGCAACTTCGGTATCGTCCGCATCGACGCTGGCGCCGGCGGAACCGATCAGCGGCACCGTATCCGGCTCGGGCTCGTCGACCTCGACGAACTTCTGGAGCGAGTGCACCAGCTCCTCGCGGAGGTCCTCCGGCGAGATGGTCGTGTCGGCAATTTCACGCAAAGACACAACAGGGTTCTTGTCGTTATCGCGGTCAACCGTTAGTTGTGAACCCGACGAAATCATGCGGGCACGGTGGGCGGCCAGCAGGACCAGGTCAAACCGGTTATCGACCTTGTCGATGCAATCTTCTACGGTGACGCGAGCCATGGACTGTCGCTCCGTTGTGGGTGGGACGAAATATGTGGATGATTGGGGCTAGTTATAGGGGCCAAGACAATTTCGCAAGGCCAATTTGTGATTTGGCCTCGCCAAATGGCTCTGCTACCCCCACATTGGGGCTGGGATGGGCGATTTCCAGGGCTGCCACCGAGGGCGGCCCCGGGTGTTTGAGAGTTCGCCATAACTATACCTTGATTGCCCCGACTTCTCCGGATTTGCGGTTTCGACGGGTTTCGGCGGCACTCTAGAACTGCGCGGCGTGCTGCCGCGCCAACAATAAACGATCAATCACGAGCACTTCGCGAGCAAACTGA
The DNA here is from genome assembly GCF_042257955.1 of Bradyrhizobium sp. B025. NCBI lineage: Bacteria > Pseudomonadati > Pseudomonadota > Alphaproteobacteria > Hyphomicrobiales > Nitrobacteraceae > Bradyrhizobium > Bradyrhizobium sp. B025. The sequence continues at coordinate 4,889,867 of NZ_CP170150.1, forward strand.
ATGTCACCTTCTCCTACCAACAAGATCGCGCTCTTCATCGACGGGGCCAATCTCTACGCGACGGCGAAAACTCTGGGCTTCGACATCGACTACAAGCGCCTGCTGAAGGAGTTTCAGAGCCGCGGGACGCTGTTGCGGGCTTTCTATTACACCGCCATCATCGAGGATCAGGAGTACTCCTCGATCCGCCCGCTGATCGACTGGCTGGACTACAACGGCTACACCGTCGTCACCAAGGCGACCAAGGAGTTCATCGACGCCTCCGGCCGCCGCAAGGTCAAGGGCAACATGGACATCGAGCTCGCCGTGGACGCGATGGAGCTCGCCGAGCACATCGACCAGATGGTGCTGTTCTCCGGTGACGGCGACTTCCGCTCCCTGGTCGAGGCCGTCCAGCGCCGCGGCGTGCGGGTCACGGTGGTCTCGACCATCGCCAGCCAGCCGCCGATGATCGCCGACGAGCTGCGCCGCCAGGCCGACGTCTTCACCGACCTCGTCGAGCTGCAATCCAAGCTCGGCCGCGACCCGTCCGAACGCCCCGCCCCGCGCGATCGTGGCGAGCGCGAGGCCCGCCACCACGCCCCGCAATTCCTCCAGCGCGCGACCACGATGGCGCCGAGGGGCGATGACGACTTTGAGGAGTGAGGCGGCCCGGTCAGGCCGCCAGCCCCCCACCCTCGTCCCCGACCGTGACTGTCCGCTCTGTCCGCGCCTGGTCGCCTTTCGCGAGGCGAATCGCGCGCGCGAGCCGTCGTGGCATAACGCCCCGGTCGCCCCCTTCGGGGACGTCAAGGCGCGTCTCCTGATCGTCGGCCTCGCGCCGGGCATGCAGGGCGCCAACCGCACCGGCCGTCCCTTCACCGGCGACTATGCCGGCGACCTGCTCTACGCCACGCTGCTCGAATACGGCTTTGCCAAGGGCGCCTATCAGGCGCGGCCCGATGACGGGCTGAAGCTGGTCGACTGCCGCATCGCCAATGCGGTGCATTGCGTTCCGCCGCAGAACAAGCCGCTGCCCGCCGAGATCAACACCTGCCGCCAGTTTCTCGCGGCGAATCTGGCGACGATGCCGAACCTGCGCGCGATCGTCGCGCTCGGGCGGATTGCGCACGACACCGTGCTCAAGCCGCTGAATCTGAAGGGCTCGCAAGCCCCTTTCGGCCACGGCGCGGTGCACCAGGCCGGCGCGTTCAGGCTCTACGACAGCTATCACTGCTCGCGTTACAACACGAACACCGGCGTGCTGACGCCGGACATGTTCCGGTCCGTGTTCGCGAAGGTGAAGGCCGACCTCGATTAGCCCTTGGACTAGCCTTTGACGGGATTGGCCTTCAGCCAGTCCAGGACATCGCCGGCGTTCCGGTCGGGTGGAAACACCGGATAGAACACATGCGTGACCCTGGCGTCGTCGATGATCAGCGCAAGGCGCTTGATCAGCGTCAGACCTGCGACCTCCATGGTCGGCAGTTTGAGGGCGCGCGTCAGCGCCAGCTTCTCGTCCGACAGCACCGGAAACGGCAGATGCAGGCGCGAGGCCATCTCAGTCTGGTATTCGTTGCTCTGGGTCGAGAGGCCGAACACGTGGGCGGCGCCGGCGGCCTTCAGTTCGGCGAACAGATCGCGAAACGCGCAGGTCTGCGGCGTGCAGCCGCGCGCGCCCGGGATCATGTCCCAATCGTCGACCAGCGAGATCTTGCCGGGCTCGCCGGTGCGGGGATAGGCGAACACCACGGTTCGGCCGGGGAGCGCCGACAGCATCACTGATGTGTCGTCGGTCGCGAGCAGGCCGATCGCGGGCAGCGTCATGCCCGGCAGATGTGCGGCCCCGCCATCATCGGCCGGCGCCGGAATCTGGCTCCAGTCGACCTCGAGCAGGTTCTTCTGATTCATCCCGCTATCCCCTCGCCCGCAGCAGGCGCCCCTTCTCCCGGCTCCAGTCGCGCTTCTTCTCGGTCTCGCGCTTGTCGTGCAGCTTCTTGCCCTTTGCAACCGCCAGCTGCAGTTTGGCGCGGCCGCGCTCGTTGAAGTAGAGCTTGAGCGGGATCAGCGTCATGCCCTCGCGATCCACCGCGCCGATCAGCTTGTTGATCTGCCGGCGATGGAGCAGCAGCTTTCGCGGCCGTTTGGGCTCGTGGTTGAAGCGGTTGCCCTGGAGGTATTCGGGAATGGTGGCGTTGATCAGCCAGATCTCGCCGTTCTTCGAATCGGCGTAGGATTCCGCGATCGTGCTCTTGCCGTTGCGGATCGACTTGACCTCGGTGCCGGTCAGCGCAATGCCCGCCTCGATCGTATCCTCGATCGCATAGTTGAAGCGGGCCTTGCGATTTTCCGCCATGACCTTGATCGGTCGTTCGTTCTTATCGGCCATGGCAGACAAACCTGAGTGAGATACGCGCGAACGCTAACAGTTTGGACGAAGCGGACGCGTCAAGACTTCTTGAGGAGATCGCGGATCTCGGTCAGCAGCTCGACCTCGGCCGACGGCTTCGGCGGAGCGGCCGGTGCCGCCTCTTCCTTGCGCTTCAGGGTGTTGATGGCGCGGATCACCAGGAACAGCACGAAGGCAATGATGATGAAGTTGATCGTCAGCGTGAGGAAGCTGCCCCAAGCCAAGACCGCGCCTTGCTTTTTAGCATCCGCTAAGTTGGTGGCGGTGACCGCCTTCGACAAGGGGGTGAAGTAGTTCGAGAAGTCGAGGCCGCCGGTGACGGCGCCGATCAACGGCATGATCACGTCGCCGACCAGCGAAGTGACGATGGCGCCGAAGGCCGCGCCGATGATGACGCCGACCGCGAGATCGACGACGTTGCCCTTCATGGCGAATTCGCGGAACTCCTTGAGCATCCGCCTGCCCTTTTCATCGACCCCGCTCATGAAAGGCTCCCCGGAAAGGTTACCGCGTCAGTTGATCAGGCCGGCGTGAACCATGGCGCTGCGCACGGCAACGCGCGTCGGCTCGGTCACCGGCACCATCGGCAGCCGCAGCGCCTCGTCAAGCTTGCCGAGCAGCGACATCGCGTACTTGATCGGCGCCGGATTGCTCTCGATGAAGAGGTTGTTGTGCAGCGGCATCAGCTTGTCGTGCAGCTTCAGCGCGGTGGCGTGATCGCCCTTCTGCCAGGCGGTGTGGAACTCCGAGCACAGGCGCGGCGCGACGTTCGAGGTCACCGAGATGCAGCCATGGCCGCCATGGGCCATGTAGCCGAGGATGGTCGCGTCCTCGCCCGAGAGCTGGTTGAAGTCCTCGCCCATCGCCGCGCGCTGCTGCGACACGCGGACCATGCTGGCGGTGGCGTCCTTGACGCCGGCGATGTTCTTCAGCTCCCACAGCCGCTTCATGGTGTCGACCGACATGTCGATCACCGAGCGCGGCGGGATGTTGTAGATGATGATCGGAATCCCGATCGCATCGTTGATCGCCTTGAAGTGCTGGTACATCCCCTCCTGGGTCGGCTTGTTGTAGTAAGGCGTCACCACCAGCACGGCGTCCGCGCCCGCCTTCTCGGCGTGCTGGGCCAGCTCGATCGCCTCCTTGGTCGAGTTGGAGCCGGCACCGGCAACCACGGGCACGCGGCCCTTGGCCTCCTCGATGCACCACTCGACGACCTTCTTGTGCTCGTCATGGCTGAGCGTCGGGCTCTCGCCTGTCGTGCCGACCGGGACCAGTCCGTTGGTGCCCTCGGAAATCTGCCAGTTGACCAGGGAGCGGAACGCCGCCTCGTCGAGCGAGCCGTTCTTGAACGGCGTGACCAAGGCGGTGAACGACCCCCGGAATTTCGTCTTGGCTGCCATGGACTTCCTCCGTACGCGGCGAGTTTTGAGAGCAAGCCCCATTCATATCGGGTCTATCCCGCCGGTAAAAGGGCCGCTCCCGTGCGACGCACCGTTTAGGCCGCGATTTTGCCGCGGTGATGGTGCAAACCCGCCCGAGGTAAGCGGCTGTTGGTATTTTGTCCGCATATTCAATCAAATTCAGCTAGATCTTGAGCCACTTGACTGATTCGGGGCGACGAAACGCCGTGACCTCATTTCCTCGTGCCACATGGCGATCCACCGGTCTGGTCGTGTGCCTGATGGCAGGGCTGTCGGTCGGCTGCGCCGCCTGGGCCAAGTCCAATGAGACACCCGCGGAAGGGGCCAAGGACACTGCGAAGCCAGCCGCCAAGGACGCCGCGAAGGGATCCGGCAAAGGATCGGTCAAGGAAACAGCTAAGGACACCACCAAGGGAACCGGCAAGGACACAGCGAAGGGCGCGAGCAAGGGGGCGGCTGGCGCCCCCGCCAAGGATGCCGCGAAGAAACCAGCCCAGAATGCCGGCAAGGATGCTGGCAAGGAACCCGCCAAGGACCCCACCAAGAACAAGCCCAAGCCTGCGGCAGCGGCGACCGCGCCAAAATCGCAGCCGACCGCCACCGGCTCTCCCCCCAAAGCGGCACCCGCGCCGGCCGCGACGGCCACCGTCAGACCCGCCGCCCCTCCGGCCGCCAAACCGATCGCAGCTCCTGTGCTGGCGCCCGCGACCCGCCAGCACGCGGCACCTCGCAGGCCCGTGACGCCGGCCGCGATCGCTGCGACCTCGTCGACGTCGCAAGCCGACAAGGACACGCTGGAGAGCGTCATCGAACTCGTGCGCAAGCGCAAGGCGGGCGACGCCACCAATGCCGCCGCCACGATCTCGGATCCCGTCGCGCGAAAGCTCGCGGAATGGATCATCCTGCGCAGCGAGGACAATGGCGCGACCGTCGAGCGCTATCGCGTCTTCCTCTCCACCAATCCGAGCTGGCCGTCGCAGACCTTCCTGCGCCGCCGCCTCGAGGCTGCGATGTGGGACGACAGGCGCGACGATTCAGTTGCGTGGTCGTGGTTCGAGAACGAATCCCCGGTGTCCGCGAAGGGCCGCTTCACGCTCGCCAAGGCGATGCTGGCGCGCGGCGACCGCGCCAATGCCGAGCGGCTGGTGCGCGAGGCCTGGCGCAGCGATCCGATGTCGGAGGACACCGAGAACAACGCGCTCGACCAGTTCGGCGCCCTGCTGACGCCGGGCGATCAGAAGGCGCGGATGGACACCCTGCTCTACGGCAGCGAAAACGAGGCCGCTCTGCGCGCCGCAAAACGTCTCGGTGCCGGCTATGTCGCACTCGCCAAGGCCCGCATCGCCTCGTTCAAGAAGGCGCCGAACACGCGTGCCCTGCTCGAGGCCGTGCCGCGCGAGCTGCACAATGACCCCGGTTTCATCTTCAGCAAGATCCAGCTGCTGCGCCGCGAGGAGAAGTTTGCCGAGGCCGCCCAGCTCATGCTGTCGGCGCCGAAGGATCCGAACCGGCTCTACAATCTCGACGAATGGTGGATCGAGCGGCGCCTGCTCGCGCGCAAGATGATCGACACCGAGGAGTTCCGCAGCGCCTATCTGATCGCGCGCGACGCGGCGCTGCCCTCGCGCGACATCTACAAGACCGAGCAGGAGTTCACGGCAGGCTGGATCGCGCTGCGCTTTCTCAACGATCCCGCGACCGCCACCCAGCATTTTGCCCGCATCGGCGTCGGCAGCGTCAATCCGACCACGCTGGCGCGCGCCGGCTATTGGCAGGGCCGCGCGGCGGAAGCGGCGGGCCGCCAGCAGGAGGCGCGCAACGCCTATGCGCGGGCTGCCGAACAATCCACGAGCTATTACGGCCAGCTCGCACGCGCAAAACTCGGCCTGCCGCAGATCGAGCTCAACAGCCAGCCGCGCGGGCGCGGCGCTGAACGGCTGGAGATCGTGCGCGCGGCGCAACTGCTCTACGAGCTCGACGAGCGCGAGATGGCCGTGCCCATGCTCGCCGACATGGGCGAGAACGGCGATCCCGAAGCCCTGACCGGCCTTGGCGAGCTGACCCAGCGCTACAGCGATGCGCGCGGCATGCTGCTGGTCGGCAAGGCCGCGCTCAACCGCGGCCTTCCGTTCGATTTTTACGCCTATCCCGTCAACGGCATTCCGCAATTCACGCCGATCGGCCCCGAGGTCGAGCGCAGCATCGTCTACGCCATCGCCCGGCAGGAGAGCGCGTTCAATCCCTCGGTGGTCTCGCCGGCACAGGCCTACGGGCTGATGCAGGTGACGCCGGATGCCGCACGCTATGTCTGCAAGCGGCATGGCGCGACCTACGATTTGGGGCGGCTGAAGAACGATTCGGCCTACAACGCTACGCTCGGCTCGGCCGAGCTCGGTGGGCTGCTCGAGGATTATCGCGGCTCCTACATCATGACGTTTGCCGCCTACAATGCCGGCCGCGGCAGCGTGAAGAAGTGGGTCGACCGCTACGGCGATCCGCGCGATCCCAAGGTCGACGCGGTCGACTGGGTCGAGCTCATTCCGTTCTCCGAGACGCGCAATTACGTGCAGCGGATCATGGAGAACCTTCAGGTCTACCGCGCCCGCTTCGGCGGCGGCACGCGGTTGCAGATCGAGGCCGACCTGCGCCGCGGCACCGGCAGCGTGGAATAGCGGCGCCTTAAGCTGCGCTACTTGGCGATTGCCGCTCGCGCCGCTTCGATCTTGGCCTTCACAGCGTCTAGATTGAAGCTTGCACCCCTCTGCATCGGCGGAAACTCGATCGCCGTCATCGCCAGCTTTTCCACCTGCTGCTGAACAAACACGAAGCGCCAGAATTCGTATTTGAACCAGTCGAAGTATTGTTGCGCCCCGTATTTGGTCCCGCTATCGGGCCAGCCCGTGCGCTCGAAAGGATCGAGGCGAAGGTTGGTCAAATAGGGCACGTCAACCTTGCTTTTATCACCCAGCCAGCCTCCGGGCTGGTCGATAAAACGATATTTGTAGTCGTCGATGCGCACGGCCCCCAGCTCGCTTTCGCCGAAATAAAAGATTTCGTGCCGATTTGACGGCCCCTTGCCAGTGATCATGTCCAGCTGGTTGTAGCCGTCCAGATGGCACTTGTAGGTGCGGTCACCGATCTGCTTACCCTTTTTGAGCTCGTCGACGATGTTGGGGTTGCCGGCGGCGGCCAGGAAGGTCGGGAACCAGTCCAGTCCGGACATGATGCCGTTCTCGACCTTGCCGGCCGGCACCTTGCCCGGCCAGCGGACCATCGCCGGCGCGCGGAAGCCGCCCTCCATGATCGTGCCTTTGCTCTGCGCGAATGGCGTCTGTCCGCCATCGGGCCAGGTGAAGACCTCGGTGCCGTTGTCGGTCGTGAATACCACGATGGTGTTGTCATCGACGCCCATATCCTTCAGCTTCTGCATCACGATGCCAATGTCGTCGTCGAGCTGCGCCATGCCGGCTTCATGGATGGACCAACCATTCTTGGAGTTGCGCATCGCCTGGTACTTCGGCGACAGGTGCGTAACGATGTGCATGCGGGTCGGATTGAGCCACAGGAAGAATGGCTTGTTGTCGGCCCTGGCCCTGTCGATGAAATTGAGCGCGAAGTCGCGGATTTCATCGTCCACGGTTTCCATCCGCTTGGGATAGAGCGTTCCGGCGTCCTCGATCCTCTGCTTGCCGACCTTGCCCCAGCGCGGATCCACGGTGGCGTCGTCCACGTTGGTCGCCCACGAGTGAACCATGTTGCGCGGACCGACTGTGTTCAACAGCTCCTGCGGATAAGCGGGGTGGGCCGGATCTTCCATCGCGTCGAGGTGATACAGGTAGCCGAAGAACTCGTCGAAGCCATGCACCGTCGGCAGAAACTCGTTTTTGTCGCCAAGGTGGTTCTTGCCGAACTGGCCGGTGGCGTAGCCCATACCTTTCAGCGCCGCGGCAATGGTCACGGCCTCCGCCGGCAAGCCGGTGGGAGCGCCGGCCTGGCCGACTGTGGTCATGCCGGTGCGGATCGGCAGCTCGCCGGTGATGAAGTTGGCGCGACCCGCCGTGCAACTCGCCTCGGCGTAGTAATCGGTGAACAGCATGCCTTCGGCGGCGATCTTGTCGAGGTTTGGCGTCCGCCCGGCCATCATCCCGCGGTGGTAGGCCCCGATATTCCAGATGCCGATATCGTCACCCATGATGACGACGATGTTCGGCCGTTGCCCGGGCGTAGCGGGCGCCGGCGCCGTAGCTGGTTGCTGCGCTTGCGCAGGGCTCGTCAATCCGACGGCCGAGAGCGCCGAAGCGGCGACGAGAGAACTACCACTCAACAAGAGATCGCGGCGTTTCAATCCTCCGCCGATTGGTCCCGTGCTCATCTCAGGCTTTTCCGGAATCCGATCGTTACTCATGACGTGATCCTCTTCCTGGCGATGCACCTGAAGCCGACATGGCTTGCTGAGGTGTCGATCGGCTCGGCATGACGCGCGGCCGGACGATAGCGGCGGCAGTAGCTGGGAGCGCAAAGATGCGAGCCGCCTTTAAGTACCTTGCGTGGAATCCTGAGGTTCGGCTGACAAGAATCGTAGCTCGCGCCCTCGGGCCCGCCGCGAGGATTTTGCGGGATGCAGCAGACTTTCAGGGCGTCGGCTTCGTGCTTCTGCGAATACCAATCGGCCGTCCATTTCCAGACATTACCGATCATGTCGTGCAGGCCGTAACCGTTGGCCAGGAATGCGGTGACGGGCGAAGTGCGTTCGAAGCCATCAGCCGCAAGATTCTGGTGCGGGAAATTGCCCTGCCAGGTGTTTGCCATATGCCTTCCGCGGGGGAATAGCTCGTCACCCCAGGCGAATTCCGCGCCGTCCAGTCCGCCGCGTGCGGCGAATTCCCATTCGGCCTCGGTCGGCAATTCCTTGCCGGCCCATTTGGCATAGGCTTCGACGTCGCGGTAGGCGACGTGGACGACCGGGTGGTCGTCGAGCCCGCTGATGTTGCTGCGCGGACCATAGGGACGGCGCCAGTTGGCGCCGAACTTGAACGTCCACCATTGCCCCCAGTTGTGCAAGTCTACAGCTCGCTTAGGCGGCATGAAGACCAGTGACCCGGCCTTGAGCATGTGCGGCAGAGCGCCCGGATAGTCCTTCGCATCAGGTGTAATTTCGGCGAAAGTGACGTAGCCGGTCGCGTTCACGAATTTGCGGAATTGGCGGTTGGTGACCGGCGTGCGATCCATCCAGAATCCGTCAACGGTAACGAGATGGGCCGGCGCTTCCTCCGGATAATGCCGATCCGAGCCCATGCGAAACGTGCCGCCCGGCACATAAAGCATCCCCTCACCTGCTGGATCTTCGAACGATTGTCCGGAGCCAGACAACGATTTCGTATCAGCCAGATACATGACGACCCCCGGGGGCCATCGCATCAGCGGCCTGGTGGCACTCCTCCGGGTTGATCCAGATCAAAGGCCCGTTTCAGGGCCATAAGCAGACAGCGCAGGGAGTCGCTGCCGAGAGCATCGGTGGCAAGCGCCGGACATGCGCCGTCGTCCGGCTTGAGCAGCGGCCGCGACCTGAGGCGTGCACGCGACCGGTCACGGAAGCGACGCGCCGGCTCGGCCGACATTGCTGGGGCGCAAAGCCATGCACCAAAAGAAAAGCCCCGGCGGTTTCCCGCCGGGGCTCTCTGTCAGGTCGTTAGACCGAACTTACCAGTTGCGCTGAGCGCGGAGGAGCATAACGAGCGAGTTCTGATCCTTCAGCTCGTAGGCCGCGACCGGCTTGGCGGGAACGGGGACCAGAGCGGCCGGGGTCACCGTACCAGCATACTTCTGGTCGAGATGGGTCCAGGCAAGGTCAGCCGAGAACGTCAGGTTCTTGACCGGGGTCCAGCGGGTGATGATGCCCACCTGGCCGATCGCGAAGTCCGGGTTACAGGCAGTCACGCCGGCGAACCCAGCACCGATCACGCCACCACCAGCACCACCAGCGCCGCAAAGCGTGGTCTTGGCCAAGGTGCCGAACTGCGCCTGAGCGTAAGCACCGTAGATCGCCGTGTTCCAGTACGGATCCCAGTTATGGGTGTAAGCACCGCGGAAGCCCCAGGTCTTGACGGTTTCCTGCGAGCTACCCGTGATGAACACGGTGTCCGGAGCCGTGGCGTAGCCGAGGCTCTGGTAGGCGGTGCCCGAACTGCCGAACATCACGTAGGTGCTGCCCGCGAGGTTCTGGAAGTTGTAGCGGGTCGCGCCGTCGGTGTAGACGCCCGAGATGTTGATCACGTCACCCGCACCAGTCGGGATGTTCTTGATCGACAGAGCGAGCTGAACCGCCCAACCCCACTTGTCGTCGGGGTGGCCAGTCGGCTCGGTGGCGCCGTAGTAAGCGACGTGGTTGTCCTTGGCCGCAACCGATGCCTGGAACAGGCCCCAGGCCTGGTCGACACGCACCATAGCGACGAGGTTCGGCGAACGCGAACCGCCGATGGCGTTGGAGCCGTAGGAGGCACCGAGCACGCTGGACGCGGTCGCGCCGGTCATGTTGAGATTGCCGGCCTGCATGTACGAGGTCGGATCTTCCGCCGAGAACGCCGCCGTGATGCCCTGCCCGAAGTCAGCGGTGTACGAGAACTGGTTGATACCAGTGACCGTGCCGCTGCCGCCGACGAGACCGTCGAAGTTGTTGCCGGGATAGTTGGTCCAGGGCGCGTCGAACTGCGACACGGCCTTACCCATGGTGAAGCCGGCGAACTGGATGAAGGCGTAGTACACGCCGAGCGAACCGGCCGAGGTGTTGCCGTCGGTGCCGTTCACCGAGCCACCGCCCGAGCCAAAGAGCGACGTGGTGGTCGCGCCAGGGGTCGTGGCAGTCGCCAGCGCGCCGCTGTAGGCGGTGGTGCCGGTCGCGCTGCCGGTGCCGACGTAGTTGCCGGTCGTCCAGGAGAACACGCCATCGAAGAAGGTGCGGACCACGCCGTATTCGGTCGCGGTGCGCGTGTCGATGTTGAGGTCTTCACGAGCGCGAGCGGTGTAGTAGTTCGTCAGACGGTTGCGTGCACCGTTGGCGCCCTGGGTCGAGACGTTCTGATTCAGGGTGAAGTCCGAGTTGGTGCCCAGCGCGACTTCAGCGCGCAGGTAACCACCCAGCTTGATGCAGGTGTCAGTGCCCGGGATGTAGTAGAATCCGGCACCGTACAGGGAGCAGATCTTCACGTATTCGACCGCTTTGGCCTTCACGGGGAGATCGGCTGCCTGTGCTCCGCCAACGGCGATCAGACCCGCCGCTGAACCGAGCAAAAGGCTCTTAACCAACTTCATGTTAAACCTCCAAGTTTGCTCTATAGGGAAGGTTCCGGATCCGCTGGGTGAAGACACCCTAAGGTTGGTTCCCTTGTCCCTTAACTCACCGCTTAGTCGCTTCGCGCCTTCGGACACACCCGCTGAACGCGAGGGACTTAAGCGAACCACCTAAAACGGGACGACCTCGGGATGCCCCCCTCCGTCGCTCAGTCACAATTACCGAACGTCCTTGCACACACAACAACAGAACGCTCCGAAACGGGCCAATGGAGCGCGTTTTCCGATGGGTGTTGCACAAATAACACGCAGATGTGATCAGAACGGCCTCGCAACATATTGTTTTTACTGTGGTTTTTAGGACGGTTCCGACTGCCATCGAAATTCCTCACCTGGGGCGCCGCGGGGACGGGCGTCGCGAAGCTGCGGTCTGGCGCCATCGAATCGTAGAATCGGCGAGCGACTTGGCAGGATCCGCCGCCCCTTCAAGAATCGACTGATCTGGAAAGAGCGCGACCACGGCAACATCGGCGCCGGGATGTCACGCGGCAGGCCGAAACGGTCGCCCCCGGCCGGCGGCGACGGAGTCTCGCCAGCCCCTCTTCTTCCTCAGCCGGGGTCCGGGTTCTTCATTCCGGGCGGGCGGCGGGAACCCGCGAGGAAACCCAGTTTAACCGGCGCGCCTCCGCCGCACGGCAGGCGTGACGACAGGTCGCCGGTCAAAGATGAACGAAGCTACGCGATCATCGGTCAGGCCAACGAAAGACAGGAATATCGGCATTCGGGATAAGGCGACTGGAGACGGCATGGCCGGAGTTAAGCGCGGCCTGGTGGTCTGCACGAGCAACAGCAGACGCGCATAGGCAGCCTTCCTCATCCGAGCGGTCGAATGTCGATGTGATCCGGCGGAAGTCCCGCCTGATGCCGTTGATGCATGGCCTCGTAGGCCGCTTCCAGGTGCCTGGTATAGCGCGCCGCATCGAACAACGATGTCGTCAAACGGTTCTCTCGCAGCCTCTCGCGAATCCCCTGGAGCTTTTGCCTGTTCAGCGCCAGCTCGATTGCGAGCGCTTCATATTCGTCGCGTGTTCGCGCGACCAATTCGGGCAAGCCGACTGCGTTGAGCAAGCTCGCCGCGACGCGGCCTGCGAAACTGTTACCAATTTGCGTCACGACCGGCAGGCCGGCCCACAGCGCATCGCTCGCCGTCGTATGTGCGTTGTAGGGCAGCGTATCCAGGAAGAGGTCGGCAAGGCGATGCCGCGCCAGGTGCTCGGAGGATGATGAAAGGCGCCTTGCGAACACCAGGCGATCCGGATCGACGCCCCGGTCCTTGGCTGCTTTTCGCAGGTTCGATTTTGCGGCCTCTCCCATGTCGGACAACCACAACACCGAATGATCCACCTTCCCCAGAATATTCACCCAGCTATCGAAGACGGACCGATTGATCTTGTAGGCAGGGTTGAAACAACAAAATACAATCCATTCCTGCCGTAACCCGTGATCAGCCCTCTCGAGCCTTATGTCATCGATTGCCTCCCCCTTGTTGTCGCGGGGCATGAAACTGCCGGGCAGACGAACCACTTTCTCTGCAAAGAACTGGTTGTTTGACTCCGGCAAGACGACGTAATCGGCAATGATGTAATTCGACAGCTCCTTGCTGCCCACCGTCCCCGCGAACCCGAGGAAATTGACGGCTATCGGAGCGGGACCGGAAACGAATAGCGACAGCCTGGCATTCTGTGTGTGCCCCGCAAGATCGACGAGAATGTCTATCTCTGCCTCCTTGATCGCCTCCAGGACTTCACCGTCACTCTTATCCTGGCAATCGATGAAGCGGTGGAAGGCCCCTTCCAGTCGTCTGCGCAGGTCGCTGCCGTCGTTCGGACCGATCGAAAAGGCGTAGGTCTCAAATCGGCTGGTATCGTGGTTCTCGAACATCGCGGCGGTCAGGTACCCGACCGGATGCTGACGAAGATCGGGTGAAACATATCCGATCCGAATCTTGTCGTGCTTGTGGATCCCACCCCTTGAACCCGGTTTGGACAATTGCGGGAGCTTCGCGCTCACCCACGCCCTGGCGCATCGCAGATGATCGTCGGGAGTGTCAGTCAACGACAGCAACGCAAAAGGAGAGCTATTGGCCTTCCCGGCCCGTATCGCCCCCGTCAAATGACCGATCTCTCCCTCCAGATTGTCCCAATTGCACAAGTTCATCTTTGCAAAAAGGCGCAGCCCCTCGATGCCTTCCAGGTCCGGCTCGATCGACACCGCCTTGTCATAAGCAGCAAAAGCTACCTCATAGCGCTTGAGCTCGGTGAAGACATTGCCCCGACCGATCCACGCCCCCTCCAGGTCAGGCTTGATCGAGAGCGCCCGGTCATAGGCGGCGAGAGCCTCCTCATAGCGCTTGAGGCCCCACGCGACATTGCCTCGACCAAGCCATGCCTCCGCGAGGTCAGGCTTGATCGAGAGCGCGCGGTCGAATGCGGCGAGCGCATCGTCATGGTGCTTGAGCTCGTTGAGAACATTGCCCTGGCCAAGCCATGCTTCCGCCAGATCAGGCCGGACCGATAGCGCCCTGTTAAACGCGGCGGACGCTTCGTCATAGCGCTTCAGGTCAAACGACACATTGCCCCGACCAAGCCACGCATTCTCCAGATCGGACTTGATCGACAGCGCCTTGTCATAGGCAGTCGACGCCTCCTCATACCGCTTCAGGATCCAGAAGACATGGCCACGGGCAACCCACGCACCCTCGAGATCGGGCTTGATCGACAGTGCCTTGTCGTACGCAGCAAGCGCTTCGTCGTAGCGCTTGAGACTGTTGAAGACATCCCCTCGGCCGATCCACGCATTCGCAAAATCGGGCTTGAGCGACAGCGCCTTGTCGTAAGTGGCAAACGCTTCGTCGTAGCGCTTGAGATTCCTCAAGGCATTCCCTCGACCAAGCCACGCATGCTCGAGATCGGGCTTGACCGACAACGCCTTGTCGTAGGCAACGAGGGCGTCCTCATAGCGCTTGAGCTTTTCGAGGCAATTGCCCTTGCTTGAATATGCATCGGCAAAGTTCGGATTGTAGAACGCCGCCTTGTCGAACTGCTCGATCGCCTCCGAATAGTTCCTCGAGAATTCGGCGAGTATCGTACCTCTGTTGTGGTACGAGAGAGGATTGTGCGGATTCACCGCCAGGGCGCGGGTGAAATAGACCAGCGCTTCCTGGGGGCGATTCAGGCTCTTGAGCGCGTAGCCGTAATTGCTGAGCGCTTCATCACTGTTTCCATTCAGGCCGACCGCTGCTTTGAGATGGATCTCAGCGTCGGCAAATCGGCCCTGGACCAGCTTGATCACGCCAAGGAAGTGCTCGACGTCGAAGATTTTCGGGGAGGATCTCCTGATCTGCTCGAGTATCTTCTCCGCTTTCGCCAGGTCCCTGGCCTGAAAGGCATCGACAGCACGCCGAAATTTGGCCTGCAACTCATTCGCCAAGCCCATTCCTCCCTCGATTCAACTCGTTGACCATAGCAACCGGTCCCGCGAAGGCCCATCCGGCTCTGCCGCTGGGCGCCTGTTCCGCCGAGAGCATCGTTAGCAGAATCGGCGGACCGTCCGAGCGAATACGATCAGGGAGCAGCTCGTTCCACGTGCGGCAGCAGGCACTCAGCACAAAACAAAGTAAAATCAATGCATTGCCGACATGCTGGGAAGGCCAAGGGATTCGAACCCGTCGATAGGCTCCCTCTCACAAAATGTACTGATTTTGCAGTAAATCCAGCCACTTACGCCAGAAAGAATGCCCCCATACGCAAGAACATCCTTGCTGCATACGCCGGACATTCCAGCCTCCCGCGTCCGTTCTCGCGCGTAACGGTTCGCACCCCGGAAGCAAACCGGCTCCATTCCGAAAATCGCTGGGAATATTCGAGCGCAAACACGCGCTTACAAATTGACCGGCCCAAGTAATTAGAGGCATAAGGCTCGCACCGGAGAGGTGGCCGAGTGGCTGAAGGCAACGCTTTGCTAAAGCGTCATACGGTCTCAAGCTGTATCGAGGGTTCGAATCCCTCCCTCTCCGCCACCCAGCAGCAGAATCAAGGCCTGCCGTTCTCTCACCTGAAAGCGATCGCCGCGCCGGAGAGAGCTTGGTGCGGGGATCCGCGCGGCTGAGCTCAGCCCGATTCTCGCTCTCCCTATATTATGTGTGTCCGCACCTAGCGGCCGGACCGCCAGATTCGCCAATGCGAGGGCGAAATCAGCACCGGCTCCTCGGCCCAGACGTTGAACCAGACGCCGGACCTGCGCCGGCATGGAAAGGTCCAGGGCACGATGCCCGTCTTGTGCGGCCGTCCGAGTTCCAGATCGCAATCGTCGGGCGCGATCTGAATCGGCAGCCATTGTCCATTCGTGTCGGCAGCGCTCATGCCGCGCGGGTCTAGGCGGCGTCACGACGAAGGAACTTGATTCAGCGCAACCAAGCGCGCCCGTGGAAACACGGGGCCGGCTGCGATCCGCCGCTCAAAGCGTTTTTCAAGCGAGGCGGATACCGGTTCGCGTCGGGAAAACATCTCAGAACAAGACACCAGAGCCCTGTTCCGATGCCATCGGAACAGAAATGGCTCTAGTGGGTGGAAACCCACGCCCTCGCGTCGCGCTGTGCGGCCGAGATCTCGGCGTCCGACATCTGTCCGGCAACTTCCTGGCGCAGCGCCACGGCGTCCTTGCGGCCCTTCAGGGCGGCGAGGTTGAACCATTTGTGCGCGGCGACGAGATCGACGAGGCCGGCGCGGCCGCTCGCCCAATAGATCCCGCGCTCGAACAGCACGTCCGACAGCGCGCTCGCGTCGATCGGCGTTGCGGTCTCCAGATCGAAAGTACCCTGAAACATAACGCATCCCCTGTTTTCTTATGCCGCCTCGTTCCCCCGAGCGCGGCTCCCGTCCAACTCTGATTTGCGTGATCCCTTCTGGGATCATGCGCTGCTCAACTCTTCCCCAAGTCTTCTTGCCCAGGCCGTTTGCCGGCTTGTTGGAAGCGATGATGGCGGGCAAATTTGAATGGCAGTTTAAGTATCGCGATGAAGCAGACGTAAACGCGCCTTGACCGCGGCCGCGCGCAGAATGCCAAAAGTCCCCATTTGACGGGCACTTCTGCGATTTGTCAGATTCGGTTTACCCTGCGATTTTCGGACAACGATAACCATCGCGCGCGGTGGCGGGGCGCTGTGGCGTACACTCCGCCACTTCCTGTCGTCACCCATGACCCGGCTACGCCAAGGCACTGCCGGGGCTTGCGGTCCTGGAACGCCGAAGCTTCAGCGAAGGCGGCAGGCGGGCGCCCCATCCATCGAGAAGCCGCGACGCACCGGGTCGCCGCCGGGCGATGGCACTGCAAATAGGGAAAACGGCGCACGGACGTCGCGCAACGACAAAGCCGCAGCCCTCGCCTGCCCCGAGGCAGCGCTCAGCGGCGGCGCGGTCACGCCACGACCAGATCAGCAATGTATGGAAAGGGAATGCCGGCAATACCCCGGCCTCAGAGAACGAGGGCGTCGGCGAACACGTCAGGACCAGATTTCACGTTGACCCGAAGGCCGCTTGTGAAATTGCAGAACCGGAGAACCGGCACCGCACCGAACGAAGAAAACTCGTTTCTTCTGCCGGACCGCGAAAAGAGCGATCCGACCGTTGACCTGATGTCTCGCCGACACCCTCTATCGTCGACCAGAACCTCTGGGAGGCGCTGATGACGTGCCGGCTCTCTAGGAGCCGGCAACTTCAGAAGTCGAAGTTACTTCTTCTTCTTCGCGACCTTGCGGGTCTTCTTCGCAGTCTTCTTCACTGCGCTCTTCGCCTTCTTCGCCTTCTTCGCTTTCTTGGCCATGTTGCCCTCCGATGTGTGAGATGGCTTTAATCGCTGCATGCAGTCGGGGATCGAATGCACACTCATCCCGAATACACCAACACGACGAAAAAAACAGCTTCTCGCTTAAAGAAGTGTTGACGCAGCAAGGCGCGTGCGCTTGGCGAGCGCGATGCAAGCACACTGCATGACGTGTTCGTCCGATCGCGGAGAGTGGGCGCATCATCGATGTTTGCGAGAGTAATGATTGCAAGAAAACACTATGCAGAAAGTATTTTCCTGCACTCACGCATTGCGCGTGATCGACGCGATGACGCGCGTCGCGACGCGCAGGATCGCCCCGCGAAGGCGTTTCGCGGACTCTGAGTCGCAGTTTTTGGCAACGAAAATATTTTCATGCTTAACGGCGCGAGCGCTCGTCGGAGCGCGTGCAAGCCGCCGTTTTGCGCGAATCGCGTGACGGCGATTCGGTCGCCGCATCGCAGTCGTCGGGATGAAGATTGCCGCCGAAGACGCGCGCGAGCGTCGCATCGCGAACCCATAGCGAGGTGACGAAGCATGTCCGTCACCTCGTCCGAACGCGTGAGGCTAGATGCCGAGCTTGGACTTGAGCAGCTCGTTGACGCTTTGCGGGTTGGCCTTGCCGCCGGACGCCTTCATCACCTGGCCGACGAACCAGCCGAGCGACTGCGGCTTGTCCTTGACCTGCGCGGCCTTGTCGGGATTGGCCGCGATGATGTCGTCGACCACCTTCTCGATCGCCGAGAGGTCGGTGACCTGCTTCATGCCGCGGCTTTCGACCAGTGCGCGGGGATCGCCGCCCTCCTGCCAGACGATCTCGAACAGATCCTTGGCGATCTTGCCGGAGATCGTGCCCTCGCCGATCAGATCGATGATCGCAGCCAGCTGCTCGGCGGTGACGGGAGAGCCCGTAATATCCCGGCCTTCCTTGTTGAGACGACCGAACAGCTCGTTGATCACCCAGTTCGCCGCCATCTTGCCGTCGCGCGCGCGGTTGCCGAGCTTGTCGAGCACGGTCTCGTAGAACACCGCGCTCTCGCGCTCGGCGACCAGCACGCTCGCGTCGTAAGCTGACAGGCCGAAATCGGCGACGAAGCGCGTCTTCTTCTGGTCCGGCAGCTCGGGCAGCTTCGCCTTCAGCTCGTCGACGAACTCCTGGCTGAACTCCAGCGGCAGCAGGTCGGGATCGGGGAAGTAGCGGTAGTCGTGCGCCTCTTCCTTCGACCGCATCGACCGCGTCTCGCCCTTGTCGGGGTCGAACCGGCGCGTCTCCTGCTCGATCTGCCCACCGTCCTCGAGGATATCGATCTGACGCCGCGCTTCATACTCGATCGCCTGGCCGATGAAGTTGATCGAGTTCATGTTCTTGATTTCGCAGCGGGTGCCGAGCGGCCCGCCGGGCTTGCGCACGGAGACGTTGACGTCGGCGCGCAGATTTCCCTTCTCCATGTCCCCGTCACAGGTGCCGAGGTAGCGCATGATCGAGCGCAGCTTGGTGACATAGGCCTTGGCCTGCTCGGCGTCGCGGATGTCCGGTTTTGAGACAATCTCCATCAGCGCCACGCCACAGCGGTTGAAGTCGATGAGGGACAGCGACGGCGACTGGTCGTGCAGCATTTTGCCTGGATCCTGCTCGATATGCAGGCGCTCGATGCCGACGGTGACACTGCGACCGCCGTCGAGCTCGACCAGCACCTCACCTTCGCCCACGACGGGCGATTTGTACTGGCTGATCTGGTAGCCCTGCGGCAGGTCCGGATAGAAATAGTTTTTGCGATCGAACACCGAACGCAGATTGATCTTTGCGTTGAGACCAAGCCCGGTCCGGACAGCCTGCCTGACGCATTCCTCGTTGATGACGGGCAGCATGCCCGGCATCGCAACATCGACCAGCGACACGTGGCTGTTCGGCTCGCCGCCGAACGCGGTGGACGCGCCCGAGAACAGCTTTGAGTTCGACGTCACCTGGGCGTGGATCTCCATGCCGATGACCATCTCCCAATCGCCGGTGGCGCCTTTGAGAAGCTTGTGCGTGGCCGTGCTCATGTCTTGCTCCCGAGCAGCGTGACAGCGATCCGCTGCCACTCCGCTTCCAATGAATCCTTTGCCGCGACCTGTCCGGCCTGGCGATACCAGTAGCCGGCATTGCCGAGATCGCCTTCGACGCGGTGCAGATAGGCGTGCACCCAGGCCGCCTCGCGGCTGCTCTCATCCTGAACGATCTTGTGCGCCCGGTCCCAGTCGCCCTTGGCGGCCCACCAGAGACCTGTGAGCGGCGCGTTCAGGTCCGGCGCCGGCGCCGCGCCGTCGAGGCTCGCGATGAACGCTGCGACATTCACCACCACCTCGCGGGCGTGAAGCGGCCGGCGGCCTGCTCGATCACTTCGCCGAGCGAGAACAGCGTCTCCTCGTCGAAGGGACGGCCGATCAGTTGCAGGCCGAGCGGCAGGCCCTGTGCGTCCTTGCCGGCGGGCACGGCGATGCCGGGCAGCCCCGCCATGTTCACCGTCACCGTGAAGATGTCGTTGAGATACATCTCGACCGGGTCGGCGCCGCCCTTCTCGCCGATGCCGAAGGCCGCCGACGGCGTCGCAGGCGTCAGGATCGCGTTGACGCCCTTGGCGAAGCAATCCTCGAAATCCTTCTTGATCAGCGTGCGGACCTTCTGGGCGCGCAGATAATAGGCATCGTAATAGCCGGCCGAGAGCACATAGGTGCCGATCATGACGCGGCGGCGCACTTCCGCGCCAAAACCTTCGGCGCGGGTGTTCTCGTACAGCTCGATGATGTTCCTGCCCTGCTCGCGCAGGCCGTAGCGCACGCCGTCATAGCGCGCGAGGTTGGAGGACGCCTCCGCCGGCGCCACGATGTAATAGGCCGGCAGCGCGTACTTCGTGTGCGGCAGCGACACCTCGACGAGCTCGGCGCCGGCGGCCTTGAGCCACGCCGCGCCCTCGCTCCACAGCTTCTCGATCTCGGCCGGCATGCCGTCGAGACGGTACTCCTTGGGGATGCCGATCCTGATGCCCTTCACGGACTTGCCGATCGCGGCCTCATAGTCCGGCACGGGAATATCGACGGACGTCGTGTCCTTCGGATCGTGGCCGGCCATCGAGCGCAGCAGCATCGCGCTGTCGCGCACGCTGCGCGCGATCGGACCTGCCTGGTCGAGCGAAGATGCAAAGGCGACGATGCCCCAGCGCGAGCAGCGGCCATAGGTCGGCTTGATGCCGACGGTCGCGGTGAACGCCGCCGGCTGGCGGATCGAGCCGCCGGTGTCGGTCGCGGTCGCGCCCATGCACAGCAGCGCCGCCACGGCCGAGGCCGAGCCGCCGGACGAGCCGCCCGGCACCAGCGTGGTGTTGGAGCCTTCACGCCGCCAGGGATTGCCGACGGGACCGAAGCACGAGGTCTCGTTCGCCGAGCCCATCGCGAACTCGTCATTGTTGAGCTTGCCGAGCATCACCGCGCCGTCGCGCCAGAGCTGCGAGGTCACGGTGGACTCGTAGGTTGGCACGAAATTGCCGAGGATCTTCGAGCAGGCCGTGGTGCGCACGCCCTTGGTCGCGAACAGGTCCTTGATGCCGAGCGGGATGCCGGCGAGCGGGCCGGCATCGCCTTTGGCGATCTTGTCATCCGCCTCGCGCGCCATATCGCGCGCGCGGTCCGGCGTCTCCATCACGAAGGCATTGAGCACGCGCGCGGCTTCGATCGCGGACAGATGCGCGTCGGTCAGCTCGAGTGACGTGAAAGTCTTGGCCGCGAGACCCTTGCGGGCCTCGGCGAGCGTCAGCGATGTCAAATCGGTCATTTATTGATCGGGCTGCAGAAGAATGGAGACAGGGTCTTGTCGTTGGCCGGGTCGTCTTTCTTGGCGGCCGCTTTCGCAGCCGCCTCGATCTCGTCGAGCACGGCATTGACGGCGACATTGGGGTCGGCAGCCTTGCCCTGCCGCTCCATCTTGTCGAGATAGTTCATATAGGCCTGGTAGGCCTTCTCATCGTCGCAAAGCAGGCACATCGGACCACGTCCTAAAAATTACTCGACGACCTTCGGCACCAGGAAGAAGTGGCCTTCGGTCGCGGGCGCGTTGGCAACGATATCGTCCGCGATCTCGCCGTCATTGACCACGTCCTGCCGCTTCTTCATCTGCATCGGGGTGACCGAGGTCATGGCCTCCACGCCCTCGACATTGACCTCCGAGAGCTGCTCGACGAAGGCGAGCATGGCGTTGAGCTCGCCCTGCAGATGCGGAACCTCGCCCTCGGAAACCGCGATGCGCGCCAGATGCGCGATGCGGCGGACGGTAGCGGCGTCGACGGACATTATATAAGGCCTCTCACGGCAAAACCTATGTGCCGTATAGCAGAGGCCGGTTTTGCGCCGCAACCGGGGCTTCCCGCCTATCCAGCGAGCGCCTTCATGCGGGCCAGGGCCGATTTGGCCAGATCCCGGGTCAATTCGGCGGCAGGGAGCTCACGGCCGAGGGCGATGGCCTGGCCGGCCCAGAGATTGGTGAAATCCACCCTGCCCTGCTTTTCGGCGGCGGCCTTGAGCGGCCCCAGCGCGGTCGCCGCATGGGGAAACGGCGGTGCATCCGGCGAGATCGGCCCGGCCTCGCGCATCAGGCGGTTCTGCACCCCGCGCGCCGGCCGGCCGGTCATGACATTGGTGATGACGGTGGAATCGTCTCGCCCCTCGGCCAGCACAGCGCGGCCCGCCGCACTCACCTTGGATTCCGGGCAACGCAGATAGGCGCTGCCGATCTGCACGCCGGAGGCGCCGAGCGCGAAGGCGGCGGCGATGCCGCGCCCGTCGGCGATGCCACCCGCTGCGATGACCGGCACCTTCACGGCATCGGCGACCTGCGGCACCAGCGCGAAGGTGCCGGGCTGCTCGGCGATCTTGTCGGTCAGGAACATGCCGCGATGGCCGCCGGCCTCGGCGCCTTGCGCGATCACGGCGTCGGCGCCGTGCCGCTCGAGCCAGACGGCTTCCTTCACCGTCGTGGCGGACGAGATGACGAGGCAGCCGGCGGCCTTGACACGCTTGAGCAGCGCCTGCTCCGGCAGGCCGAAATGGAAGCTGACGACTTCCGGCTTCAGCTCCTCGACGACTTCGCAAAAGGCCGCATCGAACGGAGCCCGGTTCGCGGCATTGATGGGCGCCGCCGGATCGAGGCCATGCTCCCGGTAGTAACCGGCGAGCCGCTGCTTCCAGCGCACTTCGGCCTCAGCCGTGAGATCGATCGGCGTATGGCAGAAGAAGTTCATGTTCACGGGCGCCTTCACGCGCTGGCGAATGATGTTGACCTGCTCCCGCGCCTTCTCCGCCGACAGCATCGCGCAGGGCAGCGAGCCCAGCGCCCCGCCTTGCGCGGCGGCGATCACCAGCTCCGCATCCATCACACCGGCCATCGGCGCGAGCACGATCGGGAATTCGGTCTTGAAGAGGTCGATCAGTCGACGGTCAGGCCACATGGTTCTGTCTCTCATGGTTCAGGCGACGGACGTGATGGAGTTGCGCCGGCCGGCAAGCAGGTGCTCCGCCTCGGCCGCAATCCGCTCCACGATCTCGGCCGCCGGTGGAATATCATGGATCAACCCGACCGCCTCGCCTGCGATCACGGCGGCGATATCGAAATTGTCGGCCGCTTTCGCCACCGCATAGTCCGCCGCGACTGCGGCGACATTCTGCATCATCTCGACCTCGCGGCCGATCCAGCGCCTGGCGTGGTCGTTGAGCAGACACCTTCCCGTGAAGGGCGCCGGCCAGACATTGTTGCGCGACAGGTCGAAGATGATCCCGCGCACGGTCGAGCCGCTGCTGGCCGCGCAAATGCGCCGCTTGGCCTCCTCGGCGCCGTCGGCTTCCTGGCTCGCATAGAAGCGCGTGCCGAGCAGCACGCCGCTCGCGCCCAGCATCATCATGGCGGCGAGACCGCGCCCGTCCGCGATGCCGCCGGCCGCCACCACAGGCACACGGCCCGCGAGATCGACGATGGCAGGCACGAGATCGATGCTGGTCCGTGACGCGCCGTGACCGCCCGCCTCCGTGCCCTGCGCGATCAGGATATCGGCGCCGGCGTCGAGCGCCTGCCGCGCCATCGCCTCGTCCTGCACCTGGCAGATCAGGCGCGCGCCCGCGGATCTGATCTTCGGTGCGAACGGCGCAGGATCGCCGAAGGACAGCATGATCGCCGACGGCTTTGCGGCGAGCGCGATGTCGAGCAGCTCGGGCCGCTTGGCGAGGCTCCAGGTGATGAAGCCGATCCCGAACGGCGCACGCAGATCGGAGAGCTTTGCGACTCCCGCTCCAGCCACGCCCGCTCGCCATAGCCGCCGCCCAGAATGCCGAAGCCTCCCGCGCGGCTGACAGCCGCCACCAGACGGCTGCCCGCGACGACATCCATCGGCGCCAGCAGGATGGGATGCCTGATCTCCAGCAAGCTCGTCAGCGGCGTCGCAATGGGCATGGCTTCTCCCCGATCTGGACAGCGAGACTAAGCGCGACTAGCATTCTCGAAAAATGAATTGTAGCGAACGCTGCCATCACAAAAGCGAAACGACGCCATGGAACTCAGCGATATCCAGACCTTCGCCGCGGTCGCGCGTACCGGCGGTATCACCCGCGCCGCCGAGGAGCTCAACACGGTGCAGTCCAACGTCACCCAGCGCGTGAAGGCGCTGGAGGCGGAGATCGGCACGCCGCTGTTCGAGCGCCACAGCCGCGGCATGACGCTGACCGGCGCCGGCAAACGCCTCCTGCCCTACGCGCAACGGATGGCCGCGCTATCGCGCGAGGCCGTGCTCGCCGCGCGCGACGATGGCGAGCCGAAAGGGCCGCTGGCGATCGGTTCGATGGAAACGACAGCCGCCGTGCGTCTGCCGCCGCTGCTGGCCGATTTCCACCGCCGCTTCCCGGCCGTGCGCCTCTCCTTGCGCACGGCAACAACGGCCGACCTCGTTGCTGGCGTGCTCGAAGGCACGCTCGACGGCGCCTTCGTCGCAGGTCCCATCGCGCATGCCGACCTCACGGCGACGAGCGCCTTCCGCGAAGAGCTGGTGCTGGTCAGCGCGCGGCGCTGGAGCTCGCTTGCGGAGCTGCGTGCCGGCACGCCGGAGTCAGGTCCGACTGCGCTGGTGTTCCGCACCGGCTGCACCTATCGCCAGCGGCTCGAGCAGATCTTCGTCGAGTTCGGCTGGCCGTCGGCCGCACGGTTTGAGCTCGGCACGCTCGACGGCATGATCGGCTGCGTCGCCGCCGACATGGGCGTGACGCTGCTCCCGCGCGCCGTGGTCGAGCGCAGCGCGATGAACGGCAGCGTGTCGATCCACCCGCTGAGCGCCTCGCACGCGCGCGTCGAGACACTCTTCATCCAGCGCAGTGCCGGACATCAGTACAGCGCGCTGCAAGGCTTTGCCGCCTGCCTGAAGAAGGACGACGACGTCATCGCGGCCTGAGATACCAGCGCCGGAGCGCCACCACGGCCCAGATCGCCTCGACCAGCCCGAACGGCCAGGCGCCCTGCAGGAAGCCGTAGGCCGAGCCGAGCGCGCAGGACATCGCGAACAGCAGCACGAACCAGTGGCTGCGGTCCTCCATCGCATAGCAGACCAGCATCGCGGTGACGGCAAACAGGCCGAATAGTGTCAGCGCATCCATGTTCCGGGTTCACTCCACGGCGTGACGCGTGATATGCGCTGATGCCATGCCGGCTCTTATCCTGCCCCTGGTCGATGCTGCAACCCACTGGCCCGAACGCGGCGGGCTGGTTGGCCTTGATCTGGGCACCAAGACGATTGGCGTCGCCGTGTCGAACCCGGACCGGCGGTTGGCGACCGGCGTCGAGACCATTCAGCGCAAGGCGTTCAAGCAGGACGCCGCCCGGCTGCTCGCGATCGCCGCTGAGCGCAAGGTCGTCGGCTTCGTGCTTGGCCTGCCCATCAACATGGACGGCAGCGAGGGCCCGCGCGCGCAATCGACCCGCGCCTTCGCCCGCAACCTCGCCAATCTCACCACGCTCCCCATCGGCCTCTGGGACGAGCGCCTCTCGACCGCAGCGGTCGAACGCGAGCTGATCGGCATGGATGTCAGCCGCGCCAAGCGCGCCGAGGTGATCGACGAGCACGCCGCGATCTTCATCCTGCAAGGCGCGCTCGACCGCCTCGCGAACTTGCGCACCGGAAACGGCTGACCCCCATGGCCGTCGTGATCGCGGCGCTGCTGCCGGTCTTCATCCTCATCGTGCTCGGCGTCGTGCTGAGGCGCAGCCTGATGCGGCTGGACACGCAATGGCACGGGCTGGAGCGGCTGACCTATTTCGTGCTGTTTCCGATGCTGCTGATCCAGACGCTGGTGAAGGCCGACCTTTCCAAGGTGCCGGTCGCCGGCGTCGGCGGCGCGCTCTTGCTGTCGGCGCTGGCGATGTCGCTGCTGTGCCTCGCGCTGCGCCCGGCCCTGTCGCGGCTCGATATTGACGGGCCGGCCTTTACCTCGATCTTCCAGGGCGCGACGCGCTGGCAGACCTATGTGGCGCTCTCCGTCTCCGCCAACATGTTCGGCGATGTCGGGCTGGCGCTGGCTTCGGTCGCGATGGTCGCGATCATCCCTCTGGTCAACGTGTTCAGCGTCGCCGTGCTCGCGCACTATGCATCGCCGGAGAAACAGTCCGCCCGCGCGATCGTCATGACAGTGATCCGAAATCCCCTGATCTGGGCCTGCGCAATCGGGCTCTTCATCAACGTCGTCCATCTTCCGCTGCCGAAGATCTGGCACGAGGTTGCGGACGCGCTGAGCCGGTCATCGCTGGCGATCGGCCTGCTCGTGACCGGTGCGGGCCTGCATCTCGAAGGCCTCCTGCGTCCCAGCCTGAGCGCGACGATCGGCGTCGCCTTCAAGCTGGTCCTGATGCCCGTGCTCGCGCTGGGGCTTGCGGCCTGGTTCGGGCTATCAGGCAACAGTCTGGCAATCGTCGCGATCTGCGCGGCGGTGCCGACCTCACCCAGCGCCTATGTGCTGGCCCGGCAGATGGGTGGCGATGCGCCGCTGCTGGCGCAGATCATCACGCTGCAGACCATCCTGGCGGCCATCACGATGCCGGTTGCGATCGCGCTGGTGGCCTAGAACTCGCCATTGTGGGCGCCTCCCTCTGCTCGTCAGAGCGAGGAGCTCGCGACAAAATTGCGAAGCAATTTTGCGCTGATGCGACGAAGCAATCCAGAATCCCTCCGCGGAGAGATTCTGGATTGCTTCGCTTGCGCTCGCAATGAGGGAATGTGGGGCAACCGCCGTCAGCCCCCCAGCCACATCGTCAGCACCACCGCAGTCATGTTGTTCAGCGCGTGCAGCACGATCGTCAGCCAGAGCGAATTGGCGCGATAGCGCATGTAGCCGAACCACAGGCCGATGGTGAAGACCTCGGCGAGGAAGTACAGGTCGTATTGCAGATGCACGACCGTCCACACCAGCGACGACAGGATGATCGCGCCGGGCACGCGCAGGAAGCTCGCCGACCAGCCGCGATAGAGAAAGCCGCGCGCCAGCACCTCTTCCGACATCGGCGCCGCCACGCTGAAGGCGATCAGCAGCAACAGGGCCGCGCCCTTGTCACGGCCCGATTTCAACAGATCGGTCATGAAGCCCGGCGTCGCCTCGCGGCCGAGGCTCCGCGACACCGTCTCCCAGGCCAGCACCAGCAGGATGAGACCGACCGCGCCGAACAGGAGCTGCATCCAGGACGGCCAGCGCAGCGCGAGATAGTCGACGAAGGAGGCCTTCTTGATACGGATGGCGAGCCACACCGCGAGGAGTGTCGCCGGCAGGCCCATGATGACCGACAGCGCGAGCGCCGCCGGCTCGCGGCCGACCGACTGGATCGAGGCCATGTCGATCGGAAGGCCGCGCAGCGCGGCCAGCAGCAGGATCGCCCCGACCTGGCCGACGAACATCGCGACGAAGATGAGAAGGCCCCACAGCGCCGTACCGAAGAACCTCCAGACGCGCGGCGCGTGATCCGCGGGCGTCATGGTCAGTGGCGGATGCTCGGGATTGAGGGAATCCATCAGGAGGCTTTCGTTGAGATTGCCGTCATTCCGCGGCGCCCGAAGGGCGAACCCGGAATCTCGAGATTCTCAGGTGCGCAAGGGCGCACCGTAGTTCGATGCTTCGCATCGCCCCGGAATGACGGCAAAAAAGAAGCAAAAAGCTCACGGCAGCGCCCTCTCCAGCAGCGCGCGCACGTCGCCGCTCTCCAGCTCGACCGCGCCGTACATGCTGGCGTGGGTTGTGGCGAGGCGCGTGGCCGCGAACAGTTCAGCATGACGCGGCGACACGCCGTTCAGCGCGGCGGCCGCGGCGAGCAGCGCCAGCTTCTCGACCGCGAGCCGCGCGACGCGCTCGCCATCGGCGCGGCGGAAGGTCTTGCCGATGAACGCGACCGCCTCGCCTGCGCCCGGCAAACCCTTGGTCTCGGCGGCAAGCGATTGCAGCACCGCCATCGCCGCCTCCGGCTCGCGCGACAGTGCGCGCAGCACGTCGAGGCACATCACGTTGCCCGAGCCTTCCCAGATCGCGTTGACCGGCGACTCCCGATAGTGGCGTGCCAGGATGCCGTCCTCGACATAGCCGTTGCCGCCGAGGCACTCCATCGCCTCGTAGAGGAAGCTAGGCGCGCTCTTGCAGGTCCAGTATTTGATCGCGGGCGTCAGCAGCCGCATATAGGCGGCCTCCGCCGCATCGTGCGGGGTGCGGTCGAAGGCGCGGCAGAGCCGCATCACCAGGGCGACGCTCGCCTCCACATGCAGCGCCATGTCCGACAGCACCGCCTGCATCAAGGGCTGGTCGGCGAGATGCTTCTGGAACACGCTGCGGTGACGCGCATGATGCAGCGCATGCGCGAGCCCCGAGCGCATCAGGCCGGTGGAGGCGATCGCGCAATCCTGCCGCGTCAGCTGCACCATCTGGATGATGGTGCGGATGCCCTTGCCCGCCTCGCCGACCGCTTGCGCATAAGCGCCGGAGAACTCGACCTCGGACGACGCATTGGAGCGGTTGCCGAGCTTGTCCTTCAAGCGCTGGAACTGGATCGCGTTGACGGACCCGTCGGGCACAAAGCGCGGCATGAAGAAGCAGGTCAGGCCCTCGTCGGCCTGCGCCAGCACCAGGAACGCGTCGCACATCGGCGCCGACATGAACCATTTGTGGCCGGTGATGCGATAGGCGTCGCCGTCACGCACCGCGCGCGTCATGTTGGCGCGCACATCGGTGCCGCCCTGCTTCTCGGTCATGCCCATGCCGAGCGTCATGCCGCGCTTGTCCCACCACGGCGCGAACGTCGGGTCGTAGCTCTTCGTCGCCAGCACAGGCATCACGCGCGCCAGCAGATCCGGCTGCATCGCCAGCGCGGCGACGGAGGCGCGCGTCATCGTGATTGGACAGAGATGGCCGGTCTCGACCTGCGAGGCGATGTAGAATTTTGCGGCGCGGATGACCTCGGCGGCATCGCCCGCCGGCTTCCCGTCCGCCGTCCAGGTCGAATTGTGCACGCCGGCATGCGCGCTGTGCGCCATCAGCTCGTGATAGGCGGGATGAAACTCGACCTGGTCGCGGCGATTGCCCTTGGCGTCGAAGGTGCGCAGCTTGGGCGTGTTCTCATTCGCCACGCGCCCGCGATCGGCCATCGCGGCAGAGCCCCAGTGCTTGCCGAATTCGGACAGCTCCCGCTCCGCCTTAGCGCCGCCATTGGCCTTGACCGCCTCGACCAGCGGCCGGTCCACGGCAAACAGATCGACATCCCAAAACGGCGGCGACTGGTTGAAGACCTCGTGGGTTGCGAAGCTGGGCTGAGTCATCTTGTTTCCCCGGCGCGGAATCAGTTCCGCCGCGGCTGGATCGGGAAATCATAGGCCGCCCCGCCTGCCCCCGGCAGCGAAAAATGCCACCACTCCTTCGAATAGTTCACAAAGCCTTGCTTGGCCATCGCAGCCACCAGCCGCTTGCGCCACGCGCGCTGGTCCGGCGTGATCGACGGTGCTGCGGTATGGCCCTTCGTATCCGTGCAGTCGTAGCCGGTGCCCATGTCCACGCTGCCCTCCGGCGGCCGCGCCTCGACCGACGCCGTGCAGTCGGCATAGGTTTTCGACGGGTCGTATTTGCCGGAATTGTCGGCCTTGAGATCGACCAAGGTGAGATCGAGCGCCGCCCCCGTCGAATGCTGCGAGCGGCTCGCGATATAGCCGAGGCGAAACAGCTCGGTCTTGGGAATCCTGGGATTGTAGCGCCGCTCGGCGGCCGTCTCGCGGCCATTCTGCGACCACGCGACCATGTCGAGCGAGGCCCGCGCCGGCCGGTAGCAGTCGAACATCTTGAGCGACAGGTTTTGTGCGGCGAGGTCCTGCTGGACCGCCTTCAACCGCAGCCCCACCTCCCGCTTCACCACGCACTCACCGGCGCCGTAGCCGGCGAGCGGACGGCCGACGAAATTGTTCGAGGTGGCGTAGCGGATGTCCTGGATGATGCCGGGATCGATGTCGCGCAAATAGACGAAGCCTCCGGGGAGCGATTGGGCGTGGGCGGATGAGATTGAAGTGATCGCTAAAAGTGCGATCAAAATTGATTTGGCTGAGCGCATCCAAACTTCCCTGTCATTCCGGGGCGATGCGACAGGACCGCGAAGCGCGGCCTGGAGCATCGAACCCGGAATCTCGAGATTCCGGGTCTGGCGCTGGCGCGCCATCCCGGAATGACGGTGTACCAGACTCCTCAGGGGATAACTCCCCGCCCCGGCATTGGCCCTTGCCCCCCCAGCCATCCCCGCCTATAGCTCTCGTTTTAATGACATCGAAATCGACCTTCGTCCTCGGCCACCGGCATTTGCTGGGCATCGAGGGCCTTTCCGCGGCCGACATCACCGGCCTCCTCGACCTGTCCGAAGAATATGTCGAGCTCAACCGCCAGGTTGACAAGAAGCGCACCGTCCTGCGTGGACGGACGCAGGTGAACCTCTTCTTCGAGGCCTCCACCCGGACCCAATCCTCGTTCGAGCTCGCCGGCAAACGGCTTGGCGCCGACGTCATGAACATGTCGGTGTCTTCCTCGTCCATCAAGAAGGGCGAGACGCTGGTCGACACCGCGATGACGCTCAACGCCATGCACCCGGATATCCTGGTGGTCCGGCATCACGCGTCCGGCGCGGTGGAACTGCTGGCCCGCAAGGTTGACGGTTCCGTGATCAATGCCGGCGACGGCGCGCACGAGCATCCGACGCAGGCGCTGCTCGACGCCCTGACCATCCGCCGCAACAAGGGCCGGATCGAGGGCCTCGTCGTCGCGATCTGCGGCGACGTGCTGCATTCGCGTGTGGCCCGTTCCAACATCATCCTGCTCAACACCATGGGTGCCCGCGTCCGCGTCGTCGGCCCCTCCACGCTGCTGCCGCCCGGCATCGAGCGGATGGGCGTCGAGGTTGCGCGCGACATGCGCGAGGGGCTCAACGGCGCCGACATCGTCATGATGCTGCGGCTCCAGCGCGAGCGCATGAACGGCTCCTTCGTGCCGTCGACCTCCGAATATTTCAACTATTTCGGGCTGGACCAGAAAAAGCTTGGCTATGCCAAGCCAGACGCTCTCGTCATGCATCCCGGCCCGATGAACCGCGGCGTCGAGATCGACACAGCGGTCGCCGACGGCGCGCAATCGCTGATCCGCGAACAGGTCGAGATGGGCGTGGCGGTGCGCATGGCCGTG
Source organism: Bradyrhizobium sp. B025 (assembly GCF_042257955.1). Classification (NCBI taxonomy): domain Bacteria; kingdom Pseudomonadati; phylum Pseudomonadota; class Alphaproteobacteria; order Hyphomicrobiales; family Nitrobacteraceae; genus Bradyrhizobium; species Bradyrhizobium sp. B025. The sequence goes on from NZ_CP170150.1 coordinate 4,920,593, forward strand.
CTCGAAGCGCTCGCCCGCAACTTGCCGAACGCGTGATGCTCATGCTGACTGACCGCCGTCCCATCCTGCTCGCCAACGCCCGCGTCGTCGATCCCTCAAGGGATTTCGACGGCCCCGGCGATGTCCTGATTGCCGACGGCATCATCCGCGAGACCCGCCGCGGCATCGGCGCTGCAGGCGTCCCCGAGGGCACCGACGTCGTCAACTGCGCCGGCAAGATCGTGGCCCCGGGCCTGATCGACATGAAAGCTTTCGTCGGCGAGCCCGGCTTCAGCCATCGCGAGACCTTTGCGTCCGCGAGCCAGGCAGCCGCGACCGGCGGCATCACCACCATCATCTGCCAGCCCGATACGGAGCCCGTCATCGACAATTCGGCGACGGTGGACTTCGTGATGCGCCGCGCCCGCGACACCGCGATCGTCAACATCCAGCCGATGGCGGCGCTGACCAAGGGGATGCGCGGCGAGGAGATGACCGAGTTCGGCCTGTTGAAGGCCGCCGGCGCCATCGCTTTCAGCGACGGCGACAGGAGCGTCACCAACGCCCAGGTGATGCGCCGGGCCCTGACTTACGCGCGCGATTTCGACGCGCTGATCGTGCATCACACCGAAGATCCCGATCTCGTCGGCGAAGGCGTGATGAACGAGGGCGAGTTCGCCTCGCGGCTCGGCCTGATGGGCATTCCGAACGCAGCGGAAGCCGTGATGCTGGAACGCGACATGCGCCTCGTCGCGCTGACCGGCGGCCGCTATCACGCCGCCTCGCTGTCCTGCATCGACTCGCTCGACATCCTCAAGCGCGCCCGCGAGGTCGGGCTCGCCGTCAGCGCCTCGGTCTCGATCAACCATCTTGCGCTGAACGAGAACGATATCGGGCCCTACCGGTCGTTCCTGAAGCTGTCGCCGCCGCTGCGCACCGAGGACGACCGCCGCGCGCTGGTCGCAGCCGTCGCCTCCGGCCTCATCGACGTCATCATGTCCGACCACAATCCGCAGGACGTCGAGGTCAAGCGCCTGCCGTTCGCGGAAGCAGCTCCCGGCGCCGTGGGGCTCGAGACCATGCTGCCCGCCGGCCTGCGGCTGATGCACAATGGCGAGCTGGACCTGAAGACGCTGATCCAGGCGATGTCGACCCGGCCGGCCGAGATTCTGGGCCTGCCCGGTGGAACCCTGCGCGCAGGCAGCCCGGCGGATGTGATCGTGATCGACCCCGACGTCCCCTGGGTGGTCGATCCCGCCGAGCTCAAATCGCCCTGCAAGAACACCCCGTTCGACGAAGCCCGCTTTACAGGCCGCGTGGTGCGCACCATTGTCGGTGGACGGACGGTCTTCGAGCATGTCTAGGGTGACGGTTTTGGGTGTCGCCCTGCACCGCGACAGCGGATCGGGACAGGATCATGCGTGGCGTCGCAGTTCAGCATGGCGATGCGGTCAAGGGATTTGCAGCCATGGGTCTTGAAGCATTTTTGCCGGTGGCGCTCGTCATCGGCTACCTCCTCGGCTCGATTCCGTTCGGGCTGGTCCTGACCAGGCTCGCCGGCACGCAAGATATCCGCTCGATCGGCTCCGGCAGCATCGGCGCCACCAACGTGCTGCGCACCGGACGCAAGAGCCTTGCTGCGGGCACCCTCTTGCTCGATGCGCTGAAGGGCACCGTGGCGGTCGTGATCGCCGGCTACATCGCCGGCCCCAATGCTGCGATGGTGGCAGGCCTCGGCGCCTTCCTCGGCCATCTCTTCCCGGTCTGGCTCAAATTCAAGGGCGGCAAGGGTGTTGCGGTCTATATCGGCATCCTGCTCGGCCTGTTCTGGCCGGCCGCGGTGGTGTTCTGCCTGCTCTGGTTGGCGACCGCCTTCACCACGCGCTATTCCTCGCTCTCGGCGCTGGTGGCCTCCTTCATCACGCCGATGTTCCTGTGGTGGTTCGGCCACCTCGCTTTGTCCGCGCTGTTCGCCGTGCTGACGCTGCTGCTGTTCTACGCGCATCGCGAGAACATCAAGCGGCTGCAATCGGGCAAGGAAAGCCGGATCGGCGAGAAGGCCTAGAGCGTTTTCGAGCGAAGTGGATACCGGTTCGCGTCAAGAAAACGCGTCAAAACAAAATCCAACGCCGGGAAAAAGTACGGATACCGCCGCGCTCCTTCCGCATTATACGCCAAATCCTGTTCGCAACTCGCAAGCCAGTCGTGGCCAGAGTGGCGAACGAGTTCCATGCCTGTCATCCTGACAGCGCAAATGGCGTTACGCGGTTGCTCAGAATGAGCGAGAAGATTGTCGGCGCGCATATCGACGGTGGTTCGCAGGGTGCGGCACGCACTGCGGCAAGCCGACTGCTGTCCATGACGGACATCTGGTCCGATGCGCCCTCGCCGCCTCGTGTCCCCGAACCGGCTCCCGTTGCACCGCCACCTGCGCCGCCGCCCGCCCCCGTGGCACAAATTGCCGCGCCCATCGAGGCCGTGACCACGGCTGCACCTGTCGTGCGCGATCAGGTCCGCCCCGATCAATGGCCACCGCGAAAACTCTCGCTGGCGCTTCAGGGCGGCGGCACCTTCGCCGCCTTCACCTGGGGCGTGCTGGAGCGGCTCCTGGAAGAGCCCGATATCGAGATCGACACCATCAGCGGCGCCAGCGCCGGCGCCGTCAATGCGCTGCTGCTCGCTTGCGGCCTCGCCGAGGGCGGCCGCGAAGCGGCGCGCGCGCGGCTGAACCGGTTCTGGGTCCGCCTGATGCACGAGGCCTCGTTCCGCTCGCTGATGCTGGTCGGCAGCTTTTCGCCCGTGGGAAGCTCGGTCGCGTTCGGGCCGACGCTGCGCTCCGGCCAGTTCGATCCGTTCGATCTCGATCCGCTGCGGCAGGCGCTGTCGCGCGACATCAATTTCGCGGCCCTGCGCGCGGCGAAGTCGCCAAGGCTCCTGATCGCGGCGACGCGGATCCGCGACGGGCAGCAGCAGATCTTTCGCAATGACGCCATCACGACCGACGTCGCGCTGGCCTCAACCTGCCCGCCCCTGGTCCACTGCGCCGTCGAGATCGAGGGCGAAGCCTATTGGGACGGCGGCTTCGGCGGCAATCCGCCATTGCTGAAGCTGGCGCAGGAGACGGCGGCGACGGACATGCTGCTGGTCCAGCTCACCCCGTCCCGCGACAGCTACGTGCCGATCACGCTCGCCGCCATCGACCGCCGGCTCGACCAGATCACCGCAAACGCCGCGCTCAATGCCGAGGTTGCGGCGATCGCATGGACGCAATCGCACGCCGCATCCTCGCTGCGGCTGTCCAGGATCGCGGCGGAAGACTCCGTTGAGGGCCTGGCGCAGCGTAGCTCGGCCGATCTCGGCCGCGGCTTCATCCGCCTGTTGCACCGGAGCGGCCGCGAGGCGGCCGAGCGCTGGCTCGGGCAAGGTGCAACGATCAGTGCAGCTTCGCCTGCATCCGACCAGCGCACCGCTTCCGCAGAACCCGCGCTAGCCTGATTTCGCCAGCGCATCCTCCAGGAACCACGCCGTCGCAAGCGCATGTGCGTCGTTGCCGAAGCGCGCGATCACCTGCACGCCGATCGGCAGGCCACCGACCTTCAGCACCGGCACGTTGACGCAAGGATTGCCCATCAGCGTCCAGAGCCGGTTGTAGCGAGGGTCGCCGGTGCTCGCGAGAGCCTTGGCCGGCGCGGTGCCCGGCGCCGAATAGGTCAAGAGCACGTCGACGCCCTCGAACACTTCGCCAAGCTCGCGGCGGCCACGGCGGCCGATCCGGCGCGCCTCATCATATTCTTTCGGCGTGAGCCCGACCGTCGCATCGAGACTGGCGCGCAGCATCGGCGCGATCTCGTCGTGATGCTCGGAAAACTCCCAGGCGAGCGCGCGGTGCGCCTCGAAATCCTGGATGATGGGATGGATGCGCCAGGCCTCATGCACCGCCTCGGGCAGATCGATGGCCTGAACACTGGCCCCGGCCCGCTCGGCGGCCTTGATCGCCGCTTGCAGGCCCTGCTCGGCCGCCGGCTCGACAGCGCCGGCGAACTCCTGCCTGACCACGCCGATGCGCGGCGCCCTGGCCGGGACGATGCCGGAGAATTCGCTGCGGCCGGTCATCGCCAGCAGTCCGCGCGCGAGATCCTCCGCGCGCGCGCCGAACAGGCCGACCGTATCGAGCGCCCACGAATAGCACTTCACGCCGACGGTCGGCAGCATACGGAACGACGGCTTGATCGCGGCCGTCCCGCAATAAGCGGCGGGCCGGATGACCGAGCCGCCGGTCTGGGTGCCCAGCGCCAGCGGGATCATGCCGGCGCCGACGGCCGCCGCCGAGCCCGAGGACGAGCCGCCCGGGGAATGGCCGGTATTGTGCGGATTGAGCGTCGGCGTCGGATCGCGCGAGGCAAACGCCGTGGTCGTGGTCTTGCCGATGATGGTGGCCCCCGCCCGTTTCAGCATCATCACAACAGGCGCGTCCGAGCGCGGCTGCCAGCCGCGATAGATCTGCGAGCCCATCTCGGTCGGCATGTTGGCGGTGTCGATGATGTCCTTGATGCCGACGGCGATGCCGCGCAGCGGGCCGGAGGCTTGCGCCTTCGCGGACTTGTCGTGGCGGACGAAGGCATGGACCTCCTTCTCCCGCGCCTCGATCGCCGCGTGCGACTGGGCGATGGCTGCGTTAGGCGACAGCTCGCCCGTTTCGATGCGGCGCTGGAGGTCGGCGAGTGAGATCATGGCAATACCCTTCTTATTGGGATCGCTTTTAGCATTGCGCCGAGGTCGCGCAAGCGCACACCCCTGTTGCCCACGCCCTCAGGTTGTTCCATGTTACGCCTGCAAGGAGACGCCGTGGACGCCATCAACCCCAGCGTGGAGCTGACCGAGACCGAGCGGATCGACCGCCTGCGGCTGATCCGCTCCGACAATGTCGGGCCGCGCACCTTCCGCTCGCTGGTCGATCATTTCGGCAGCGCGCGTGCTGCGCTGGAGCGGTTGCCGGATCTGGCACGCCGCGGCGGCGCGGCGCGGTCGGGGCGCATCTGTAGCGCGGACGAGGCCAAGGCCGAGCTCGCCGCCAGCCGCAAATTCGGCATCGCCTGGCTCGCGCCCGGCGAGGACGGCTATCCGGCGCGGCTCTCGACGCTCGACGACGCCCCGCCGCTGCTCGCGGTACGCGGCGACACGACAACCTTGATGCGGCCGATGATCGCGATCGTCGGCTCGCGCAATGCCTCCGGCGCTGGGCTGAAATTTGCTGGTCAGCTCGCGCGTGAGCTTGGCGAAGCCGGCTTCATCATCATCTCGGGGCTGGCCCGCGGCGTCGACCAGGCCGCGCATCGCGCCAGCGTCGAGAGCGGCACGATCGCCGTGCTCGCCGGCGGCCATGACTGCATCTATCCGCCCGAGCACGGCGATTTGCTCGGATCGATCCTCGATCACGCGGGCGCGGCGATCTCCGAGATGCCGCTCGGCCACGAGCCGCGCGCCCGCGACTTCCCCCGCCGCAACCGGCTGATCTCGGGCGCCTCGCTCGGCGTCGTCGTGGTGGAGGCCGCCCACCGCTCGGGCTCGCTGATCACCGCGCGCATGGCGGCCGAACAGGGCCGCGAGGTGTTCGCGGTGCCGGGCTCGCCGCTCGATCCGCGCGCCGCCGGCACCAATGATCTGATCAAGCAGGGCGCAACGCTCGTCACCGAAGCTGCCGACGTCATCAACGCTGTCGCACCGATCATGGAGCGGCCGCTGGTGATTCCTGCGCGCGAGCCCGACAGCGGGCCGTTCGAGAGCGATCCGCAGACGCACGACCGCGACCAGATCACCGGCCTGCTCGGCCCCGTGCCGATCGGCCTCGACGACCTCGTGCGGATGTCCGGTGCCTCGCCGGCGATCGTGCGCACCGTGCTGCTGGAGCTCGAGCTCGCCGGCCGGCTCGAACGCCACGGCGGCGGATTGGTGTCGCTGCTTTAGTTCTCGCCGCGCTTGTCGAACCGCGTACGTGCGGCCTCGATCTGCGCCAGATGCTCCATCGCCCACTTGCCGAGCGCCTCCACGGGCCGCGACAAGCCGCGGCCGAGATCGGTCAGCTCATAGTCCACGCGCGGCGGAATGGTCGGGAAGATCGTGCGCGTGACGAGGCCGTCGCGCTCGAGGCCACGCAGCGTCAAGGTCAGCATCCGCTGCGAGATGCCGTTGATCATGCGCTTCAGCTCGTTGAAGCGCTTCGGTCCGTCGCCGAGCATCATGATGACGAACACGCTCCATTTGTCGCCGACGCGGGACAGCACGGAGGCGACCCCGCGGCAGTCCGCATGGTTGGGATCGGGCCTTGGAACCGACCTTGGCGAAGCAGGCAGATCGATGTGCGCAGGTTTCAAAGATGTGTCCATGGCTCAAAAAAGTGCGTTCTTGCGGGGATTTCGATGGTCACTCATGTAGTGCGGGTTACAAATCTATACCATGGGTGACCTCAATGAAACTCCTCCATATCGACTCCAGCGTGCTCGGCCCCCACTCCGTCAGCCGGCAGGTTTCCGCCGCCATCGTCGACCGTCTCCGCCAGGCGACGCCCTCACTCGAGGTCGTCTATCGCGATCTGACCCAGACCCCGCTCGCCCACCTCTCCGGCTCGCATCTGGCGGCCGCGCAAGGCGCGCCCGCGCCGGCGGAACTCGAACCCGACCTTGCCGCGAGCGCGGCCGTGCTGAACGAGTTCCTCGCTGCCGACGTGGTCGTGATCGGCGCGCCCATGTACAATTTCACCATCCCGAGCCAGCTCAAGGCCTGGATCGACCGCATCCTGGTGGCGGGGAAGACATTTCAATACGGCGCCAATGGACCTCAGGGCCTTGCCGGCGCAAAGCGCGTGATCGTGGCGATCTCACGCGGCGGCTATTACGGCGCGGACATGCCGACTGCCGCTGGCGAGCATCTCGAAACCTATCTGCGCTGGGTGTTCGGCTTCATCGGCATCACCGACCCCGAGTTCATCTCCGCCGATGGCATCCAGGTCGGGCCGGACCATCGTGAGAAAGCGCTGGCCGGCGCACTTCAGGCGGCCACCAGCCTTCAGGCGGCGTGAGGCTCACGCCGACCGCAGCAGCCGCTGCCGGATTCCGGCGGCGGCTGACAGATCGCACCGGCTAAAACCAGGCGCCCTGCATGCCCAGGATGACGGCCACGAGCGAAACGAACAGGCCAATGCCGGAGAAAACAGCCACCCCGATGAGCTCCGATTTGTCGGAGCGTCTGGCGGGAATGGCGGAGCGTTCGGTGAAAATGCGCGGTGTTGAAATCGACGAAAAAATACGAGCTGCCTTTGGCATGACGGGCTCCCTGAAAATGAGTCTTATGACCCCCTGCCCGTAAAAGGGTCTTGGCAGCTTGCGGCAAGGTTCAACCTCATCACGCAAGGTTCAGAAAATACATCCCGCAGGACGAGGGAACCGGTCGGCGCAACCGACCTCGTCGCGCCGACCGATTCAATTTGCACTTGATTTGATCAGCCGCGATAGATCGGCGCACCGCTCGGAGCGGCGACTGCGCCGCCATCGACGAAGATCTCCTGGCCTTGAATATGCGCGGAATCATCGGAGGCGAGGAACAGCACCGTCTTCGAGATGTGATCGGGTTCACCAATGCGGCCGAGCGGCGTCGACAGCGCGATCCGCTTCTCGAACGCCTTCTCGGCTTCAGGCGTTGCGATCGCAGCGCCCCAGATCGGCGTGCGGATCGCGCCCGGCGCGACGACGTTGACGCGGATGCCGCGCGGCGACAGCTCCGAGGCCATGATCCGCGCCATCGCCCGCACGCCGGCCTTCGCCGCGCCGTAAGCCGAATAGCCGGGAATGCCGAGCACCGAGATCACCGAGCCGTTGAGGATGATCGAGGCGTTGTCGTTCAGATGAGGCAGCGCCGACTGAACCGTGAAGAACACGCCGGTGAGGTTCGTGCTGATCACCTTCTCAAAGACCTCCAGCGTCGCCGCACCGAGCGGCGTGCTGCCGGGAATGCCGGCATTGGCGAACACGATGTCGAACTTGCCGAACTTCTCGGCGCCCTGCCTGATTGCAGCTTCGGTGGCCGCGATGTCGGTGGCATCGGCGACGACCGCAAGCGAGTTCGGGCCGAGCTCCTTCGCGGCAGCCGCCAGCGTCTCCTTGTTGCGCCCGGTGATCACCACCTTGGCACCCTCGGCCACGAACAGCTTTGCAGTCGCAAGGCCGATGCCGCCGTTGCCGCCCGTAATCAATGCCGTCTTGTTCTTCAGTCTCACGTTCGCCTCCAGTGGTTTCATAATGAAACTACGTTGCCATCTAGGGCATTTGGTTTTATGATGCAACCACACAAGCGCGTGATCGCCTCCGGAATCGGGCGAACGCGAAAGGACCAGGACGATGGTGAAACGAACCAGCTTCGAGGGCGATACCTGCCCGATCGCACGCTCGCTGGAGGCGATCGGCGACTGGTGGTCGCTCTTGATTATCCGCGAGGCGCTGTTCGGCCTGCGCCGCTTCGGCGAGTTTCAGAGCAAGCTCGGCATGGCGAAGAACATTCTGGCCGTACGGCTGCGCGCGCTGGTCGATCACGACATTCTGGAGACCGCCCCCGCCTCCGACGGCAGCGCCTATTCTGAATACGTGCTGACGCCGAAGGGCCGCGGCACCTTCCCGATCCTGGTCGCGCTGCGGCAATGGAGCGAGGAATTCGACGACCACCCCGAGCAGATCGCGACCATCCTGGTCGATCGCGAGAAAGGCCGCCCGGTGCGCAAGCTGGAGCTGCGCGCGGAGGACGGGCGCCTGCTCAGCCAGGCGGATACGACAGTGAAGCCGCGACCGGCGCTGCGGCGGCGCGCAACAGGATGACATCGCGTACGATCTCTCCTCATGGTCGTCCCGGCGAAGGCCGGGACCCATAACCACAGGGAGCGGTTAGGCGAAGACTCGTGGTTCGGAATTGGCCCCCCGCTCAGATCGATAGACCTCGCGGTATGGGTCCCGGCCTTCGCCGGGACGACATGAGAACCTCACGACAGCTTGCGCTTGGTGCGCAGCCGCAGATGCTCGTCGGCCTCCAGCTGCGTCATGCCTAAGAGATAATGCAGCACGTCGAGCCTGTGGCGCTCGGCGAGCTTGCGCAACACCGCCACCTGCTCGGCGATGAAGGCAACCGCCTCATCGGCCCCGCCTTCCCCCGGTTCCTCGTGGCGCGAGCCTTCCCGCGCGCCTGATGCGGCGCGCGCCCGTTTCTTTCCTGGCCTAGTCACCAGACCCCACCCCGAATCCATGCCCCACGGGAACATTACGCCCACATCGACCGCAACTCCAAGGTGGTATTTTGCAACTTTCTCGATATGAAACTTTTCCCATCGCGGCGGCTTTCTACACCCCTCGATTTGACAGCGACGGCCTCACCACCCATGTTCGGTTCGAAACGGCCGACCCGAATCTCGTCGAATTCGGCCTAGAATTTCCCCATAAGTTACTGGAACTACATGAATATCGTCATTGTGGAGTCGCCGGCGAAAGCCAAGACGATCAACAAGTATTTGGGCTCGTCCTATGAGGTTCTGGCCTCGTTCGGCCATGTCCGCGACCTCCCGGCGAAGAACGGTTCCGTCGATCCGGACGCCAATTTCAAGATGATCTGGGAGGTCGACCCCAAGGCGGCCGGCCGGCTCAACGATATCGCCAAGTCTCTGAAGAACGCCGACCGCCTGATTCTCGCCACCGACCCTGATCGCGAGGGCGAGGCCATCTCCTGGCACGTGCTGGAGGTGTTGAAGGAAAAGCGCGCTCTCAAGGATCAGAAGATCGAGCGCGTGGTGTTCAACGCCATCACCAAGCAGGCCGTCACCGACGCGATGAAGCATCCGCGCCAGATCGACGGCGCGCTGGTCGACGCCTATATGGCGCGCCGCGCGCTGGACTATCTGGTCGGCTTCACCCTCTCCCCCGTGCTGTGGCGCAAGCTGCCGGGCGCCCGCTCGGCCGGCCGCGTGCAGTCGGTGGCGCTGCGCCTCGTCTGCGACCGCGAGCTCGAGATCGAGAAGTTCGTCGCCCGCGAATACTGGTCGCTGGTCGCGACCCTGCTCACCCCGCGCGGCGATGCGTTCGAGGCGCGTCTCGTCGGCGCCGACGGCAAGAAGATCCAGCGCCTCGACATCGGCACCGGCGCGGAAGCCGAAAACTTCAAGAAGGCGCTGGAAGCCGCCGCCTACGCGGTCACCGCGGTCGATGCAAAACCCGCCCGACGCAATCCGCAGGCCCCCTTCACCACCTCGACGCTGCAGCAGGAAGCCAGCCGCAAATACGGCTTTGCGCCCGCGCACACGATGCGCATCGCCCAGCGCCTCTATGAAGGCATCGACATCGGCGGCGAGACCACCGGACTCATTACTTATATGCGTACCGACGGCGTGCAGATCGATCCGTCCGCGATCACCCAGGCGCGCAAGGTGATCGGCGAGGATTACGGCAACGCCTACGTGCCGGAGGCCCCGCGCCAGTACCAGGCCAAGGCCAAGAACGCCCAGGAAGCGCACGAAGCGATCCGCCCGACCGACATGTCCCGCCGCCCGGACAGCATGAGCCGCAAGCTCGATTCCGATCAGGCGCGGCTCTACGAGCTGATCTGGAAGCGCACCATCGCGAGCCAGATGGAAGCGGCCGAGCTCGAGCGCACCACCGTCGACATCACGGCGAAGGCCGGCGGCCGTACGCTGGAGCTGCGCGCCACCGGCCAAGTCGTCAAGTTCGACGGCTTCCTCGCGCTCTACCAGGAAGGCCGCGACGACGAGGAGGACGAGGACTCCCGCCGCCTGCCCGCGATGAGCGCCGGCGACGGCCTGAAGCGGCAGTCGCTCGCCGTCACCCAGCACTTCACCGAGCCGCCGCCGCGCTTCTCCGAGGCCTCGCTGGTCAAGCGCATGGAGGAGCTCGGCATCGGCCGGCCCTCGACCTATGCCTCGATCCTCCAGGTCCTGAAGGACCGCGGCTACGTCAAGCTCGAGAAGAAGCGCCTGCACGGCGAGGACAAGGGCCGCGTCGTGGTCGCGTTCCTCGAAAGCTTCTTCAGCCGCTACGTCGAGTACGACTTCACCGCCAACCTGGAAGAGCAGCTCGACCGCATCTCCAACAACGAGATCTCCTGGCAGCAGGTGCTGAAGGATTTCTGGAGCGGCTTCATCGGCGCCGTCGACGAGATCAAGGATTTGCGCGTGGCGCAGGTGCTGGACGTGCTCGACGACATGCTCGGACAGCACATCTATCCGCCCCGCGCCGACGGCGGCGACATCAGGCAGTGCCCGAGCTGCGGCAACGGCCGGCTCAATCTCAAGGCCGGCAAGTTCGGCGCCTTCGTCGGTTGCTCGAACTATCCGGAGTGCCGCTACACCCGCCAGCTCGCCGCCGACAGCGAGGCGACGGCCGACCGTTCGCTCGGCCAGGATCCCGACACCGGTCGCGACGTCTGGGTCAAGGCTGGCCGCTTCGGCCCGTACATCCAGCTCGGCGAGCAGAAGGATTATGAGGAAGGCGAGAAGCCGAAGCGCGCGGGCATCCCGAAGGGCACCTCGCCCGGCGACGTCGAGCTCGAGCTTGCGCTGAAGCTGTTGTCGCTGCCGCGCGAGATCGGCAAGCATCCGGAGACCGGTCAGCCGATCACCGCCGGCCTCGGCCGCTTCGGGCCGTTCGTGAAGCACGAGAAGACCTATGCCAGCCTCGAGGCCGGCGATGAGGTCTTCGACATCGGCCTCAACCGCGCCGTGACGCTGATCGCGGAAAAGGTCGCCAAGGGCCCGAGCCGCCGCTTCGGCGCCGACCCCGGCAAGGCGATCGGCGATCATCCGACGCTCGGCACCGTCACCGTGAAGAGCGGCCGTTACGGCGCCTATGTCACCGCCGGCGGCGTCAACGCGACGATCCCGGCCGAGTTCGAAAAGGACACCGTCACGCTGCCGCAGGCGATCGCACTGATTGACGAGCGCGCGGCCAAGGGTGGCGGCAAGACCAAGGCGAAGAAGGCGGCGAAGCCGGCCAAGGCCAAGAAGGCTGCGGCGAAGGCCGCCGGCGGCGATGACGCCGCGCCCAAACCCAAGAAACCGGCCGCGAAGAAAGCCGCAGCCAAATCCGAATCCACCAGCAAGGCGCGCGCCGCCGTGTCGTCGACTGCAAAGACGTCGCCGACCAAGGCCGCCGCCACCAAGAATCCTGCAAACACTCCGGCCAAGAAGAGTGCCGGCAAGAATTAGAGGTTAAGTGAAACGCAAGAATGACCGTGGCTTTCCCGACAGGCAAGCCATCGTCGCCTTCATCAAGGCAAATCAGGGAAACGTCGGCACCCGCGAAATTGCGCGCGAGTTCGGCCTGAAGAACGCCGATCGCGTCGAGCTCAAGCGCATGCTGCGCGAGCTCGCCGACGACGGGACCATCAAGAAGAAGCGCCACAAGGTCTCGGAACCGGACACCCTGCCGTCGACGCTGGTCGCCGACATCACCGGCCGCGACTCCGATGGCGAGCTGATCGCCTCCCCCACCGAATGGGACGAGGTCGAAAGCGGCGAACCGCCAAAAATCCTCATCGTCATGCCGCGCCGGCCGAAGCCCGGCACCGCCGCCGGCGTCGGCGACCGCGCCCTGCTGCGCGTCGAGCGCATCGACGAGACCGAAGGCCCGGCCTATCGCGGCCACATCATCAAGGTCTTCGACAAGGCCAAGAGCCGCATCCTCGGCGTGTTCCGCAGTCTGCCCGAAGGCGGCGGACGGCTCGTTCCCGTCGACAAGAAATCTGCCGACCGCGAGCTGAACATTGCCGCGGCCGACACGCAGGGCGCCCAGGACGGCGACCTCGTCAGCGTCGACATCGTCCGCTCACGCGCCTTTGGCCTCGCCTCAGGCCGCGTGAAGGAGAAGCTCGGCTCGGTCAAGTCGGAGAAGGCGATCAGCCTGATCGCGATCTACGCGCACGACATTCCCCTGCAATTCCGCCCCGCGGCAGAGCGTGAAGCCGAAGCGGCGGAGCCGGCGAACCTGAAGGGGCGCGAGGACTGGCGCGACGTCCCGCTCGTCACCATCGATCCGCCCGATGCGAAAGATCATGACGACGCGGTCCATGCGCAGGCCGACGACGATCCCAACAACAAGGGCGGCTTCATCGTCAACGTCGCCATTGCCGACGTGAGCTTCTACGTGCGGCCGGGCACAGCGCTCGACCGCGATGCGCTCGACCGCGGCAACTCGGTCTATTTCCCCGACCGCGTCGTGCCGATGCTGCCGGAGCGCATCTCCAACAATCTCTGCTCGCTGGTGCCGGGCGAGCCGCGCGGCGCGCTGGCGGTGCGCATGGTGATCGGCCCCGACGGCCGCAAGCGCTCGCATACGTTCCACCGCATCCTGATGCGCTCGGCGGCGAAGCTGAACTACGCACAGGCGCAGGCCGCGATCGACGGCCGGCCTGACGACACCACCGGCCCCCTGCTCGATCCGATCCTGAGGCCGCTCTACACCGCCTATGCCTGCGTCAAGCGCGCAAGAGACGAGCGCGATCCGCTCAATCTCGATCTGCCCGAGCGCAAGATCCTCTTGAAGAGCGATGGCACGGTCGATCGCGTCATCGTTCCGGAGCGTCTCGATGCGCACAAGCTGATCGAGGAGTTCATGATCCTCGCCAACGTCGCGGCGGCCGAGATGCTGGAGAAGAAGTCGCTGCCGCTGATCTACCGCGTGCATGACGAGCCGACGCTGGAGAAGGTTCACGCGCTCGCGGAGTTTCTGGAGACGCTCGACGTTCCCTTCGCCAAATCAGGCGCGCTGCGCCCGGCCCTGTTCAACCGCGTGCTGGCCCAGCTCGAGGGCCACGACCACTTCCCGCTGGTGAGCGAGGTCGTGCTCCGCGCCCAGGCGCAGGCCGAATATTCCGCCGAGAATTACGGTCATTTCGGCCTCAACCTGCGCCGCTATGCGCATTTCACCTCGCCGATCCGCCGCTATGCCGACCTCGTCGTGCACCGCGCGCTGGTTCGCGCGCTCGGCCTTGGCGAAGGTGCGCTGCCCGACACCGAGACACCGGAAACGCTCGGCGAGGTCGCCGCCCACATCTCGGTGACCGAGCGGCGCGCGATGAAGGCGGAGCGCGAGACCGTGGACCGGCTGATCGCGCACCATCTCGCCGACCGCATCGGCTCCAGCTTCCAGGGCCGCGTTTCCGGCGTCACGCGCGCCGGCCTGTTCGTCAAGCTGAGCGAGACCGGCGCCGACGGCCTGATCCCGATCCGATCCCTTGGCACGGAATATTTCAACTATGACGAGAGCCGCCATGCCCTCGTCGGCACGCGCAGCGGCGCCATGCATCAGCTGGGTGACGTGGTCGACGTCCGTCTGATAGAAGCAGCTCCGATCGCAGGCGCGCTGCGCTTCGAGCTGCTGTCGTCAAGCGGCGAGACCGCGCCGCAGGGCCGCAGGGCATCCGGTCGGCAACGCCGCCCCTCGTTCAAGGCGCATCCCGGACGCAGTCCGGCGAAGAAGCACAAGCCGGCGAAGCCGAAGAAGCCCGGCAAGGGCAAGAAGAACAAAGGCAAAGGCCAGAAGGGCAAGGCATGGTGACGATGAGCACGGCCCCAAAAATCTGGACGCGCGAGACCGGCCTCGTCGAGAAGCGCGATGTCTGGACGGCAATGAAGCGCGGCTTTCGCGGCCGCTGCCCGCGTTGCGGCGAAGGAAAACTGTTCCGCGCCTTCCTGAAGACCGCTGATCATTGCTCGGCGTGCGGCCTCGACTTCACGCCGCATCGCGCCGACGATTTGCCCGCCTATCTCGTCATCGTCATCGTCGGCCACATCGTGGTGCCCGGCATCCTCTGGATCGAGACCAACTACACGACGCCGGTCTGGCTCAGCTTCGCGGCCTACCTGCCTTTCACGTTCTTTGCCTCGCTCGCGCTGCTCCAGCCAGTCAAGGGTGCCGTGGTCGGATTGCAATGGGCTCTGCGCATGCACGGCTTTGACGACAACCCTCCGGATGGTATTCCGCCGGTGTAAGCAATAAGCAAGAAGCGGTTTGGGTGAGGACATGACGGACACGTTGCAGGCAGCCGAGAAGGCGAAGATCCACGAGGGCAAGGAAGCCGACCATCATCCCTATTTCCGCCCGAAGGATGCGGCGACACTGATCCTGGTCGATCGCAGCGGCGCCGTTCCGAAAGTCCTGGTCGGCAAGCGCCACGACAAGGTGGTGTTCATGCCCGGAAAATTCGTCTTCCCCGGCGGCCGCGTCGACAAGGCCGACTACCGTGTGCCGTGTGCGGCCCCCATCACCTCCGAGCTGGAAGCCAACCTCGCCAAGGGCAGCCCGAAGACGCCGGCCTCACGCGCAAAATCGCTGGCGATCGCCGCGATCCGCGAGGCCTGCGAGGAGACCGGCCTCTGCCTCGGCCGCAAGGCCGAGGGGAAAGCGCCGAAGCTCGACGGCGCCTGGAAGCCGTTTGCGGATGCGAGCCTGCTGCCCGATCCCTCAGGCCTGTTCCTGATCGCGCGCGCCATCACCCCGCCCGGCCGCGTCAAGCGGTTCGACACGCGCTTCTTCACCGCGGATGCCTCCGCGATCACCCATCGCGTCGACGGCGTGATCCATGCGGATGCGGAGCTGGTCGAGCTGGTCTGGGTCGAGCTCGGCTCGAAGCCGCTCGCCGACCTGCATCCGATGACGCGCAACGTGCTCAACGAGCTCGACACGCGCCTTACCACCGGCCCGCTCCGCCACGACGCGCCGGTGCCGTTCTTCCATTTCTACGGCGGCAAGATGCAGAAGGATATTTTGGGCTGACTGCTCACCTCTCCCGTAGGGAGAGGTGAACCGGGCTAAGCCGATCGAGTATTCTTATCATGCGTCGTCGCTATCCGGCTCGGTGCCGACATAGTCGCGCGCCGGCAGCTTGAGGACGCGGCCGATCTCGCCCGCGAGCTTGTCCGCCTCCTCGCGCCGGGTGAAGCTCATCAAGTTGATCGGCTCGGTGCCCTTGTTGCCGCAGAGATTGACGTCATAGGTCGTCAGATCCGCATCGTAGTCGTCGGTGATGCTGATGAAGTGATAGTCAGCGAGATTGCGATGCCTGCGAATGTTCAGCGGGCCGAACTGGCTGGTGATGACGATCTGGCGCAGCGTCTCGTTGAGCACGACGAAATAGCGAAAGGTGAGCAGGATCAGGCCGGGGATGCCGACGAGCAGCCCGAGGCCGGTGAACACCAGCACCGGCACGAGGTCATCGGCGAGCCGGCCGAAGCTGGAAAAATCCTGGCGCAGGCCGAGCGCGACATTCCACAGCAGATAACCGCTGGCCGCCAGCAGCGGCAACGACAGCAGCCGGCCAATCCAGGGCATCGGCCGGTCAATACGGACCATGCCGCCATCCACTGTCATCGCGCCTGCCATTGATGGTCTCCTCACGAGGTCATGGCTTTGGTCGGAGCGAGCGGCGGATTGGTTCGATGGGCGCTCCTTCGTCATTCCGGGACGCGCCCCTTGGCGCGAGCCCGGAATCCATTGCGCGTCAGTCTCTGCGGCCCGATGGATTCCGGGCTCGCCGCTGACGCGGCGCCCCGGAATGACGGGATTGTGCTGAGTGGATCGCGAAATACGAAAAATTCTTCCCGCCTCCCCCAATGGCGGAGTTCCCACTCATGCCTATGTCTTCCCCCAACGACACCCAGAACGGATACGGGGCGATGGCACAACGGCAACTCAAGCTTGGCGCGTTCATGCGCCCGATCAGCATCCACACCGGCGCCTGGCGCTATCCGGGGGCCTGGCCGGACGCCAATTTCAATTTCGGCCACATCAAGACGCTGATCAGGAAGCTCGAGGCCGGCAAGTTCGACGCCTTCTTCATGGCCGATCACCTCGCCGTGCTGAACATGCCGATCAACGCGCTCAAGCGCAGCCACACCGTGACGTCGTTCGAGCCGTTCACGCTGCTGTCGGCGCTCTCGGCCGTCACCGAGCGGATCGGCCTGATCGCGACCGGCTCGACCACCTTCGACGAGCCCTATCACGTCGCGCGCCGCTTCGCCTCGCTGGACCATCTCAGCGGCGGCCGCGCGGGCTGGAACATCGTCACCACCTCGAACCCGGACGCCGCGCTGAATTTCGGGCTCGAAGATCACATGGAGCACGCCGAGCGCTACAAGCGCGCCCGCGAGTTCTACGACGTCGTCACCGGCCTGTGGGATTCCTTCGCCGACGATGCCTTCGTGCGCGATGTCGAGAGCGGGCTGTTCTTCGAGCCCTCGAAGATGCACACGCTCGACCATAACGGCAAATATCTGAAGGTGCGCGGCCCCCTCAACATCGCCCGCCCGGTGCAGGGCTGGCCGGTGATCGTGCAGGCCGGCGCCTCCGAAGACGGCAGGCAGCTTGCGGCCGAGACGGCGGAGGCCGTGTTCACCGGCGGCGGCAGCCTCGCCGACGGGCAAAAGCTCTACGCCGACATCAAGGGCCGCATGGCGAAGGTCGGCCGCGACCCTGAACATCTCAAGATCCTGCCCGGCGCCTTCGTCGTGGTCGGCGACAGCGTCGATGAAGCCAAGGAGAAGCGCGCGCTGCTCGACAGCCGCGTGCATTACGACAGCGCCATCGCCTCGCTCTCTGTCATCCTCGGCACCGATGCGTCGGGCTTCGACCCGGACGGGCCTCTGCCGGAGATCCCCGAGACCAACGCCAGCAAGAGCGGCCGCCAGCGCATGGTGGACCTCGCCGCCCGCGAAAAGCTCACCGTCCGCCAGCTCGCCCAGCGCGTCGGCGGCTATGGCGGGCTGGCCTTTGTCGGCACGCCTAAGACCATCGCCGACCAGATGGAGGAATGGCTGGTCGGGCGCGGCTCCGACGGCTTCAACATCATGTTCCCGTTCCTGCCGGCCGGCCTTGACGATTTCGTCGACAAGGTCGTCCCGGAGCTCCAACGGCGAGGGATTTTCCGCAAAGAGTATGAAGGGGCCACTTTGAGGGAGAATCTGGGCCTGCCGCGGCCGAAAAACCGGTTCTTCGAGGCGTAATGGGCCCGATTTGGGTGGTTTTCGGGGTGTAAAACCTTGACATCAGGCGGTTTCTGGCTAGGTTGCCGGCCAACGCGGGCCGTTTGGCCGGCTCCAGATTCCCTTCATTTCTGAGGTTCTGAACATGGCCAAAGCGGTCACCATCAAGGTCAAGCTCGTGTCCTCGGCCGACACCGGCTTCTACTACGTCGCCAAGAAGAATTCGCGCACCATGACCGACAAGCTGGTCAAGAAGAAGTACGACCCGGTCGCGCGCAAGCACGTCGAATTCCGCGAAGCCAAGATCAAGTAAGAAGATCAAGTAAGATCGCGGGATACGTTACGGACTTTTGACGGGGCCTCACGGCCCCGTTTTTATTTTGTCTGTCGTGTCCCGGGCGCGCGGCAACGCGCGGGCGCTGTGGCGCTGGGTCCGGAGCGCGAGACTGAAGCTGACGCGCTACTCCTTCTCCACGCCGTCATTGCGAGGAGCTCGCGACAAAATTGCGGAGCAATCCAGTCGTTCTGCAGAGGCACCCTGGATTGCCTCGCGGAGCCTGTCATCGCGCCGCGCTTTGCGCGGCCGGTGGCTCGCAATGACGGCGCGAGCATTCCGCGTTCTGCATGGCTGCCATCTCGGCCGCGGGCCACCGGCAGACATCCGCTCAACCCTCGGTTGCCCGATCCGGAATGTATGTTACCGTGCACTTACCGGAACGGCATTTCCGTCCCGGATTTGGGAAGGACATGGTCATGAGATTGTCATCAAGCCTTGTCGTGCCTTCAACTGTCGCTGTCTTGTCAACCGTCCTGGTGTGCGGTCCCGCCGCGTCGCAGATCCCGACCGGCTCCGCCGCCACACTTCCCCCCGTCACGGTCGATGCACCGAAGCAATTGACGAAGCCACCGGCGCCGCAGCGGGCGGCAAACACCGGGGCATCATCGCGCCGGACTGCGTCAACCGTTCAAACGTCATCGTCAACCGCACGGACGCCTTCGTATGCACCGGGTTCAGTGATGGGGAGGATTGCCAGCCTGGAGAAAGTCGCCAGCAGCTGCAACGGGGGCTGTGCATCAAGTTTCCCACACGGCAAGGAGCCCTGGATTGGCTGTAGCGAGTCGGGCGGCAACATAGATTATGGACCTTTCTCGCCAACGTGCCGAGACACCATCACCCATACGTCCTACGAGAATTGCGTCGAGACGAAGGTGTTCCTGGGCGAGAATCGAAACAGAGCCCACTGGTTCTGCAGCAGCCTGGCCGCCGGCAACAGGTTTAAGGTCGCAGAACTCAAGCGGTCGGGGCGTCCGCGCTAGTCCCGTCCGCTTGAACTCAGCCCCGGATGTCGGCCCGCGCTTGCCGCGGGTCGCCACGTTGAAGCCGTCCGATTCCAACGTTGGCGCCAGCAGTCGGCGCCAACGGCCGTCTCCATCACGAGTTCGTCCTGCCGACCAGGGACGCCAACAGGCGGCCGGCAGCTGCCAGATCTGCCGTCTCCAGGCCTTCCGTGAATTGCTCGAACACGGGCCTTAACAGCCCGCAGGCATCGTCAGGTTGCCCTCGACCCGCCAACAGCGCAGCCAGATCGATTGCGGTGCGTAACTCCCAGGCGGGCGCGCCTTGGCGACGGCTCAATTCGAGCGACTGCTTGAACCAGCGTTCCGCATCGTCAACCCGGGTCGGCATAGCCAGGACGGCGCATCCCCTGACACGCAACGCTTCTGGCATGAAGAAGAGATCTCCATTCTCCTCGGCCCGGCTGATCGTGTCGTCGACCAATCTTATGGCTTCGCCGACCTGTTCGATTGCGAGGAGCCCTTGCGCCAGGAGAATGTTGAACTCCGTGTTGCGCACCTCGTAGTGCATCGCGTGGCAGTGCTTCAGGCAACCGCGAAGTGTGTCGACGCCGCCCCTTGCATCGCCACGACGGATCGCGAGGATGCCTTTGTACCCGTAGCCAACATGAAGATAGGGGCCCAGGGAATGGGACCGGGCATGCGCCACCAGGCGGTCAGCATGTGCTTCGGCGCTTGCGAGATCGCCGTTCCAGACGAATACGTCCGGAGCCCAGGCAAGAGCGACAGCAAGCGATGCGGGATTGGTGCTGGATTCCGCGTCTTTGATTGTCTCGCGCGCGCGGACCGCGGCCTTGGTGGGATGCCCCTGCACCCATAGGCCCCGCGCAAGGCCGAGGCCAACCAGGATACGGTCATCGAACCCAAGATAGGCCCGCTGGGCGTGCGACCAATGCTGGAGCGCAGCCTCGAGCTCCGACCGGGCGCTGCCGTGCTCACCGATGAAGTGGAGCGCCCTGCCCACGGCCGATTGGGCCAGGGCCATCGCGTGAGGGTCCTCGGCGGCCCCGGCAACCGTCCGCGCGCGCCTTGCATGATCCAGCGCAGTCTTGAATTCGCCGTCGCGCGTGCAGAACATCGACAGCGTGCCGAGAATTCCAACTTGGCTGAGCACGTTGCCGCCTGCCTCCGCAATCGCGAGGCTTCGGTCCAACGCCGCACGCGCTGCGTCGCTCGGCCCGTTCATGTGCATTGACGCAACCCCGAGGTTTGCCTGGAGCTGCATCTCCTCCGGTTCGCCGCGGGTCCTGCCTTCCAGCGCGACGATTGCGTGCTGCGACCAGCGATAGCATTCGGACAACAGCGACATCGCCAAAAGGACAGGCGCTGCGGCTGCCGCCAGCTTGATCCCGATTTCGGGATCGCCGCCCTCGCCAAAACACCATTCCAACGCCGCCCGGACATTGTTGAGGTCGGCAAGGTGCGCCTCCCTTTCAGCGCCGCTCGACAACGCTGCCCATTCCCTTCCCGCCTGCTCCGACCAGCGCCGAAAGTAGTTTGCGTGGCGCACGGCCAGATCGGCAGCCTCCGGATCGGTGATTTCCGTCCCGAGAATGTAAGTGCGCGTCGTATCAAGCAGCCGATAGCGCATCATGGCTCCGATCGGGCGGGTCGTAACCATCGACTTGGCAATGAGGCTGTCGATCGCGCCAAGGACGGCGGTCTGGTCGACGTTGACGCTTGTGACCACCGCGAGCATTGCGTCCAGCGTGAAATGTCCGACGAACACGGCCAGCCGGCGAAGTACCAGCCGCTCGACGCCGGAAAGCAACCGGTAGCTCCAGTCCAATGTTGCCTGCAAAGTCTTATGACGCGGCGGCGCGGTGCGCGAACCCAGCCACAACAAGGTCAAGCGCTGGTCGAGCAGTGCCGCCGTATCGCGCAATCCATAGGCCTCGACGCGCCTTGCTGCCAGCTCTATGGCCAATGCCACGCCGTCCAGCTTCCGGCAGATACCGACCACGATTGGCGCGTCTGCATCGTCGAGATCCAACCGGGCGCCGCTCGCCGCTGCGCGTTCGACGAACAGCTGCGTGGCTGGGAACGATCGCGCAATTGCCGCCGTTGGCATCGCGTCGTCTGGCGGGCATGCCAACGGCTCCAGTCGATAGATCTGCTCCCCATCAACCTGTAGCGCTTCTCTGCTGGTCGCGAGTATGTGGACTTGCGGGGTCTCTCTGAAGACGCACGACGCGAAGGTCGCTACCGACTCGATCAGATGTTCGCAGGTGTCGAGGATCAACAGGACCCGCTTGTCCCGAAGATAGGCGATCAGGTTCGGCGTAGCGTCGTCCGATCGCACCGATAGTCCCAGCATGGATGCGACGGTACTCGTCACCAGCCGTGAATCGCTCAACATGCTCAGATCGACAAACAGCACCGCGCCGCCGAATGCCTCAATCAGATGGTGCCCGAGCGCGGTCGCGAGCGTGGTCTTGCCGACGCCTCCGAGGCCGACCACCGTGACGAAGCGCGCCACTTCCAGTTGGGCGGCGACCCTTTGCAGATCATCTTCCCGGTCGATCAATCCTGCGGGACGGACGGGCAGGTTTGCGTTTCGAAAGCTCTCAGCGGCAGCTGATGCCGCCTCGGGCTCCCCGAGCGACCGTGAGACTGGCGCTACGAAGCAGTAGCCTCGACCGGCCACGGTCGTTATGTATCGCGCGCCGTCTTTTCCGTCGCCGAGCATCTTGCGCAGGCTGGCCATTTGACCGCGCAGGCTGCCCTCTTCGACCGTGACGTTGGGCCAGACCAGCGACAGAAGGTCTTTCTTGCTGATGACTTCGTTCGGCGTGGAGACAAGAGCGGTCAAAATTTCGTAGGCGCGTGCGCCCAAGTCGACGGGAACTCCGTCTTTGGTGAGCAACCGTTCGCTTGCAGTCAGGCGAAACGGCCCGAACGACAGGACTTCCTTGCCGTGCGTCGTCATTGGAACCGTCGCATTGTGCCCATGCTCCGGACCACATTTTAGGCCAAGGTCCCGCGTCAGGCCAACGGTCGGGAAATTGCCGTGCAGTCCTCACACTACCAAGGGCGAAGGACTGACGCCTCCTAACAACATTTCACAACGCATGACGGGCCATTCGCGACGGCCGGGCTTAGCTTGTTCGCCATCGGAAAGGACGGCGCACGACAATGTCGAGCACAAGCCCATGAACAAGACCATCTTGCACGATCCCTTGGCGGCTCTGTTCTCGCCGGCGGCGCACCCGAGGGACGTTCCGGTTCCCGAGCTCCGCCCGGCCGATGTGGAGATGGCGCGGGTGCTCAAGACCGCGCCAATTCGTATGGCCTCCGATCCGTTGGGCGGCGCCATCGCCCATTGGAAACATGGCGCCCTGCATGACGTCGTTGAACCCATGGCCAATCATGTCGTCATGACTTACCCGTGCGGCGTGCAGCGACTTGAGCGGCGCGCCGGCAAGTCGGTCGCGATCGGAACGGCCCGTTCCGGCGTGGTGACGATCATCCCGGCGGGCTCAAGCGCCCGATGGGACATTGCCGGGGACATCAATGTCGTTCAGCTCTACCTCCCCCACACGACGCTCGATCGTGTCGCCCGGGAAGCCCGCGCGGCTGCACCTGGCGACCTCATGGAGCGAACGGGGCATCCCGATCCCATCACATCCCGCCTGCTGCTGAGTGCAGCGGATGCACTGGACGGCAATGCGGCCCTGGATGCCTTGTTCAGACATCAACTGACAGATCTCCTGGCCACCCGCATCTTGGCCGCGCACGTCGGTTCGCCTACCGCGATCCAGGCACTGATCGGCGGGCTGTCGCCAACAGCCCTCCGCCGCGCGATCGATCGCCTGCGCTCGGAGAGCGATTCCGATGTCTCTCTCGCGATGCTTGCTTCGGATGCCGGCCTGTCACGCTTCCATTTCTGTCGTGCCTTCAAGGAAAGCACAGGGCTCTCGCCGCATGCCTGGCTCCGCCAGTACCGACTCGAGCAAGCCATGAACATGCTGCGCGATACTGACGATTCGGTCGTCTCGATCGCAGCGGCGCTCGGGTACGCCTCCCAAACCGCCTTTGCCGCGGCGTTCAGAAAGCTCGCCGGCGTGACACCGAGCGACTGGCGGCGACGTCTCCGTTAAGCAGCAATCGCCCTGACGCTCACGACTCCCTGGCTAGGCCGTCCGCAACACCGGCGCTGGCGGCTGCGACGGCCGGATCAGCGCGAATGCGACCTGCACGATGCCGCCGGCCAGCCCCAACGCGACGCCGATGCGCCAGGCCATGGTGTAGGAGCCGAGCGCGTCGTAGAGCACCCCTCCGCCGTAGGCGCCGAGGAAGCTGCCGATCTGGTGGCTCATGAAGGCGAGGCCCTGGATCATCGCCTGCCAGCGCAGGCCGAACATCTCGGCGACCGCGCCTGCCACCAGCGGCCCTACACCCATCCACAGGAAGCCCATGATGGCGCCGAACAGCAGCGTCGAGAACGACGTCGCCGGCAGCATGAAGTACCAGGCGAGCGCCAGCGAGCGCAGGATGTAGATGCCCCCTAACAGCGCGAGCTTATTCCAGCGCTGGCCGGCCCAGCCGAAGAACAGCGAGCCCAGCACGTTGAAGCCGCCGATCATGCCGAGCGTCTGCGCGCTCAGCATCGGATCGAGGCCGCAGATCGCGAGGTAGGACGGCAGGTGCGTCGTGAGAAACACGAGCTGCATGCCGCAGACGAGATAGGCGCAGGTCATCACCGCGAAGGAGGCGTTGCCGAACGCGGCCGTCGCCACCGATGCGGCCGTGGCGTCGCCGATATCGTCGGCGGCCGGCTTCGGCAGCGGGACCTTGTCGACACGCCCCGCATACCAGGCCGCAGGGATCATCAGCACCGACATGATGACGAAGCCGGCGAGCCCGATGCGCCAGCCAAAGCCTTCGTTGAGCAACTGCCCGATCGGCGCGGACAGCAGCGCGCCGAGCGAGCCCGCGCCGGAGACGATGCCGAGCACGGTGGACCGGACGGTCTCGGGCACAGCGCGCGCGGCCACCGACATCGCGATCGCCGCCGCGGTGCAGGCGAGCGAGGTGCCGATCAGCACGCCGGCGCCGATCATGATGCTGACGAGCCCGCCCGCGGTCGCCATCAGAATGAGGCCTGCGATGTACATCAGCGAGCCGACGATCATGATCGGGCGGAAGCCGTAGCGCACCGTCATCGCGCCGGCGAGCGGCTGGAGAAAGCCCCAGGCGAGGTTCTGCACGGCGAGCGCCAGCGTGAAATCCGAGATCGAAATGTGGATGTCGTGAGTCAGCGGCTGCATGAAGATGCCGAGGCTCTGCCGCAACCCCATGCTCAGAGTCAGCATGATCGAGGCGCCGATCAGGATGGGCAATGTCGGCCGCAGGACCTGCAACAGGGGCATGTTTCTTCTCCCTCGCGGGCGCGGCGCGAGCGCCAACGTCTGCAATATCAGTTGATTTTGGTTACACAGACCTGTGTACTTAGGCTATGAAAAGGTGCACGCTGTCAAGCGAACAGGACGCGCGCTGCTGCATGGCTCCCCCGACGACCCCACAGACGATGAAGGAGCGGATCCTCGAGACCGCCGACAAGCTGTTCTATCTGCAAGGCATTCGCGCCATCGGCGTCGACACCATCGCGGCCGAGATCGGCATCTCCAAGCGCACGCTGTACAACCACTTCCCCTCCAAGGACGCGCTGATCGCGGCTTACCTCGAGCGCCGTTTCGTAGCTCCGCGCCCCTCCGACAAGCCGCCGGCCGAGCAGATCCTCGCCACCTTCGATTCGCTGGAGCGCCGTTTTGCGGCGAAGGATTTTCGCGGCTGCCCGTTCGTGAATGCGGTGGCCGAGCTCGGCCCAAAGGACCGCGCGGTGAGGAAGATCGCGGTCGCCTTCAAGGAAAGCCGCCGCGTCTGGTTTCGCGAGCGGCTCAACGAGCTCGGCGTTGCGAATGCGGACGCGCTGGCAACGCAGCTCGTGCTGCTGGTCGACGGCTCGATCGCCCAGGACCTCGTCCGCGACGACCCCGCGATGGCGCGCGCCGCGAAGGAAGCGGCGAAGGTGCTGCTGCGGAATGCGGGGGTGGATGTGGGGGAGCGCAAGCGCGCGAAATAGCCGCTGTCCCCGTATCGTCAGGTGTCATCACCCGCGAAGGCGGGTGATCCAGTATTCCAGAGGCGGTTGTGATTGAACCGAGAGGCCGCGGCGTACTGGATTCCCCGCTTTCGCGGGGAATGACAGCGAAGTTTGCAGGGGCGTCGCGATCCTACCAACATACCCCTGTTTTGCCCGACGGGTCAAATGGCGCCGCTGCCGGCGCAAGCCTGTTTGCTACCCGCGTAAGCCCTTGATCCGACCAGCGCCGGCTACTGTGCATGGGGTTGTTTTCACAACTTTTGTGCGAGCCGCCCTCACGCCGCCTGCGAGACCACGCGATTGCGGCCGTCGTGCTTGGCGCGATACAGCGCAGTGTCGGCGCGCTTGAGGACGTCGGCGACCGCCTCGCCCTTCTGCTCCAGCGTTGTGAGGCCGATCGAGATCGTGACCTCGATGCGCTTGGTGCCCTTGTGGATCGCGAACGGCTCGCCCGCGATCGAGCGGCGCAGGCGCTCGGCGACCATGCCGGCGACGTGGAGATCGGTCTCCGGCATCACGATGACGAACTCCTCGCCGCCATAGCGGCAGGCCAGGTCAATGCCGCGGATCGACTTGCGCACGCGCACCGCGAATTCGCGAAGCACGTCGTCGCCGGCATCGTGGCCGTAATTGTCGTTGATCGACTTGAAATAGTCGATGTCCAGGATCATCAGCGCGAGCGGCTTGCCGCGGGTCGCCGCCTGCTCGGCCAACGTCGCCAGATGGCTCTCCATGTAGCGGCGATTGTGCAGGCCGGTGAGCGCGTCGGTGATCGCCATCTCGATCGAGTTCTGCACGTTGTCGCGCAGATGATCGGTGTAGCGGCGGCGACGGATCTGGGTGCGGGCGCGCGCCAGCAGCTCGGTCTTGTCGATCGGTCGCAGCAAATAGTCGTTGACGCCGATCTCGAGGCCGCGGAGCAGCCGCGTCGAGTTCTCGGGGTCCGCGATCGCCAGGATCGGCACATGGCGCGTGCGCTCCAGCGAGCGCGCCTGGCTGCAGAGCCTGAGGCCATCGAAATTGTTGAGGTCGAGCGAGACGATCAGTAGGTCGTAATTGCCCTCGGCGGCGTGGAACAGCGCTTCGGTCGGGTTCGGCTCGACATCGACGGTGTGCTCGGCGGCGAGCAGGCTCGCCAGCCGCTCATAGGAGGACTGGCGGTCGTCGACCAGGAGGATGCGGCCGCCCTTGCCGGTGTCGGCGACCGCAGTGCGCTCCGGCGCCTGCATGCCGATCTCGAGCGAGGTGATGGCGCGCATGCGCAGCTCGTCGGTCATCATCTTCAGCCGCGTCAGCGAGCGCACGCGTGCGATCAGCACGACGTCGGAGACGGGTTTGGTCAGGAAATCGTCGGCGCCCGCTTCCAGCCCGCGGTTGCGGTCGGACGGGCTGTCGAGCGCCGTCACCATCACGACGGGGATGTGGTGCGTCGCCGGATCGGTCTTCAGACGGCGGCAGACCTCGAAGCCGTCCATGTCGGGCATCATCACGTCGAGCAGGATGATGTCGCATTCGGCGCGGCGGGAGATCGCCAGCGCCTCGGTGCCGTTCGAGGCGGTCATCACGTCGAAATATTCGGCGGAAAGCCGGGCCTCGAGGAGTTTGACGTTGGCAGGAACGTCATCGACAACCAGGATACGCGCGGACACTTTGAACTCACTTCCTATCCGATAAAACGCCGGACCGTCTCAATGAACTTGCCGACCGAGATCGGCTTGGACAAATAGGCTTCGCAGCCGCCCTCGCGGATGCGCTCTTCGTCGCCCTTCATCGCGAAGGCCGTGACCGCGACGACGGGAATGGAGCGCAACTCCGGATCGTCCTTGATCCAGCGCGTCACCTCCAGGCCCGAGACCTGCGGCAATTGGATATCCATCAGCACGAGGTCGGGCCGCATCTTCCGAACGAGATCCAGCGCCTCGTAGCCGTTGCTGGTGCCCGTGGTCTGGTAACCGTGCGCCTCCAACAGGTCGCGGAAGAGCTTCATGTTGAGCTCGTTGTCTTCCACGATCAGGACGGTCTTAGCCATCCCGTCCTCCTGATTGGCACGAAGCCCGATACATGTGACGCCTCAGGCGCCGCTCCCCGGCGCTTCGAAAACTGGATTCAAACTAGCCTCAGATTCGCTCTAGTTTCGTTAAACCCGAGGGGCCACTTTCTGCGATGTGGTTTCCAGTTGCTTGTCGGGCGTCGCAAGACTCAGGCGCGAGACTCGGGCATATTCCAAAGTAGACACTGAAAGTTAACGGAAAGGCAAACTGGGCCCTTGAAAAAGCCTGTTCACAACCCCCGCGAAGTCGCTGAAATCGTTGCGATTCAGGCATTGTCCTTTGTCGCGGGCGAGCCCGAGCGGCTGGGCCTGTTCCTGGCCGAGACAGGTGTCGGCCCGGAGACCCTTCGGAACGCCGCCTCGGACCCCAATTTCCTCCTCAGCGTACTCGATTTCGTGCTGCGCGATGACGCGACCGTGAAGGCCTTTGCCACGGCCTCGGAGCTGCATCCGACCAACGTTGCCGCGGCGCGGCAGGTGCTGGGCGACGCGCTCGGCGACCGGACCTGGGAGCGCGACGTGCCGTGACCGTCTCCGACCCGGCCGGGCCCCGCTGCTTCTGCCGGGATTGCCTGGTCGATCTGGATATGGGCGTGCGGCGCTGCTCGGCTTGCGGTTCCCCTCGCCTCGTCCGCCACTGCTTGCTCTCGAGCCTGACCATCGCCCATATCGACTGCGACGCCTTCTATGCGACAGTCGAGAAGCGCGACAATCCTGACATCGCCGACAAGCCCGTCATCATAGGCGGGGGCAAGCGCGGCGTGGTGTCGGCCGCCTGCTACATCGCGCGCACCTATGGCGTGCGCTCGGCGATGCCGATGTTCAAGGCGCTGGAGGCCTGCCCGCACGCGACCGTGATCCGCCCCGACATGGCGAAATACGTCCGCGTCGGCCGCGAGGTACGCCAGGCCATGCAGGCGCTGACGCCGCTGGTCGAGCCGCTCTCGATCGACGAGGCCTTCCTCGATCTCTCCGGCACCGAGCGGGTCCACGGCATGATCCCGGCCAAGGTGCTGGCGCGGTTTGCCCGCAACGTCGAACGCGACATCGGCATCAGCGTCTCGGTCGGCCTCTCCTGCAACAAGTTCCTGGCCAAGATCGCCTCCGACCTCGACAAGCCGCGCGGCTTTGCCGCACTCGATCAGGAGGAAGCGCGTTTGATGCTGGCTTCGAGGCCGGTCGGCTTCATCTTCGGCGTCGGTCCTGCGACGCAGGAACGCCTGGTGCAGCGCGGCTTCCGCATCATCGCCGATCTTCAGAAAGCCGACGAGATCGAGATGATGCGGCAATTTCCGAGCGACGGCCGTCGGCTGTGGCGGCTTGCCCGCGGCATCGACGACCGCCGCGTCGAGCCCGATCGGGGCGCCAAGACGATTTCCAGCGAAACCACCTTCGAGACCGACATCCGCGATTTCGCGACGCTGGAGAAGATTCTCTGGCGCCTCTGCGAGAAGACGTCGTCGCGGCTGAAGAGCAGCGAGCTTGCCGGCTCGACCGTCACGCTGAAGCTGAAGACCGCCGACTTCCGCCAGCGCACGCGCTCGCAGTCGATCGCAGCGCCAACGCAGCTCGCCGCAAAGATCTTTTCGATCTGCCGCGAGATGCTGGCCAAGGAAATCGACGGCACCGCCTTCCGCCTGATGGGCGCCGGCGTCAGCGCGCTGCGCGAAGGCTCGCCCGCCGACGACACCGACATGCTCGACCGCCGCGCCGCCCACGCCGAGCGCGCGGTGGACAGTCTGCGCAAGAAGTTCGGCAACTCCGCCGTCATTCGTGGCATCGCGTATGATGGTCCCGAAACAGGACAGCAGGAGTGATCTAGTCCTGCTCAATTCAGTCGCGTTCGAAGATCCGCGCACCCGGATAGACACGCCGGGCATACTGAACGACCAACTGCCGATCCTGAGTCTCCAGGAACGGAGTTCGGATCTGACAAGACCCGACGACGAGGTGCCACAGGCCGTTGAGCTTTCGAATGATGACGTTCATTTGAGCTTCCTCGCAGTGACCCGAGTGGACTCAAATTGTAAGAATCTCCCGCCGTCGCTCAATTGTACCAGCGTAAGGTCAGCGTATGAGAAGGATTGCAAGAGATATACAAAGGTATGTTGACCGTGACTCCAACGGCTTCCGGCGCCGATAGCTTCGCAAGGGCTCAAACGATCCCGCCCGCCCAGGAGCTGGCACCGTGACAGGCGAACGCGACCTCAGCGTGCTGTTGAAAAACATGAAGCCGGAGATGCAGCCCGGCGCCTTCGTGTTTTGCACGATCCCGCCCAACGAGCCCATTCCCGCAGCGGTCAACCCACTGCTGACGTTCCGCGAGCAGGAAGGAACGACGCTGGTGATCCCACGCGAAGAAGCCGAGGCATCAGGCTTACGCTACGCGTTTGCATCGCGCCCGATCACCCTGACGGTTCACTCCGCACTCGATGCGGTGGGCTTTCTGGCGGCTATCACGGCGCGACTGGCCGAAGCCGGCATCAGCGTGAATGCCGTTTCGGCCTTCCACCACGACCATCTCTTTGTGGCTGTCGACCAGGCCGATGAGGCGATGGCCGTTCTGCGGGAGATGTCCAAAGCGAAGCACTCGTAGCCCGGGTGGAGCGAAGCGCAATCCGGGCTACGGGATTCACGAACACAGCGGAAGTAGGTTGTCCCGCGTCAAAGGCGCGAGTTTGACAGCTCCGGGCGTGGACGGATCGAGCCAGAGAATCTCCTCGATCTCGGCTCCCGGAGCGACCGGATGCGCAATGTCGATGCGGAATACTTCCGCATCGACCTGCCGGCCCGGCTCATTCGCGGCAGGCGCAGTGTATCGCCCGACATAGGTCATCTCGCTCGGATCGATATCGATCCCGAGCTCCTCCGACAATTCGCGCCTCAGCGCGTCCTGCGGATGCTCGCCGATCTCGATCTTTCCTCCGGGCTGCATGAAGCTTTCGGTAGCCTTCTTCCTGACCAGCAGGACGCGCCCATCGCTCCTGCTCATCAAGGCAGCAGCGATCCGAATGGAATTCTGCAAAGTCATTCCGTCCGCACCTCAATCCGCGACCGCCACCGCCTCGATCTCGATCAGCCATTCCGGCGCGGCGAGCGCGGAGACACCGACGAGGGTGGAGGCCGGCGGCTCCATGCCTTCGAAGAAGGCGGAGCGGGCCTTGCCGATGATCGGGCGCAGTTCCGGCTTGTAGTTCACCACGAAGGTCGTGATCTTGACGATGTTGGCGTAGCTCGCGCCGGCAGCTTTCAGCGCCAGGCCGAGATTCTGCATCACCTGCGTCGTCTGCGCGGCGATATCGCCCTCGCCGACGATCCGCCCCTCCTCGTCGGTCGAGACCTGGCCCGAGATGTAGATCGTCCGCGCGCCCGTGGCGGTGACGACGTGGGAATAGGCCGGATTGTGGTGCAGGCCGCTGGGGCGGAGATGGTCGAGCTTGGGCATGGAGCTGGCTCCCGGAGGTTTGTGGTTGGGAGAGAGCGTAGCGGGAGAGGGAGCTGAGGGCCAGCCCGTCATTGCGAGGAGCTCTTGCGACGAAGCAATCCAGAATCGTTCCTCGGAGAGATTCTGGATTGCTTCGCTGCGCTCGCAATGACGACACGGAGTGAGAGCCGACAAACAACTCTCGCCGTCCTTCCGGGGCGGTCCGCAGGACCGAACCCGGAATCTCGAGATTCTCAGGTGCGCAATTGCGCACCATAGTTCTCGCTTCGCGAGCCCCGGAATGACGATCGACGTTCAATTACAGGGCTTGCTGTCCTTGACGTCGAACTTGCCCATCGCGCCCGAGATGACGAAATCATTGTAATCGAGCACGAGCTGGCGCGAGACGCCGTTCTCATAGAGCTCGAATGCCATTGCATAGATCGGCGTCTGCTCGCCTTCCTTCTGCTGGGCGTCGCGGTCGAAATAGCTGACGGTGACGGGCCAGCGCTTGAGCGATTTCATGTGCTCGTCCGTGGTGGACGGATCGGTCGAGGAGGCACGGTCGGCGGGGATCGGCTGGCCGATCACGGTCAGCGTGTTGTAGACCTTCTGGCCGTCGTCGGAGCCGTCATAGACGGACAGCTCGAGCAGCGACTTGCCGTCCTTGGCGGCGGCGATGATGCGCTGGATCTGCTCGGTCGGGAACACGATCTTGCCGTCGAGCGTAAAGCTCTTCGGCGCCGGCAGCTTCAGCTTGACGTTGATGTGGTCGCCGTCGCGCTCTGCCGATCCGTCGACCCGTCCGGCGTCGGCCTCGTTCATCCGCGTCTCGATCTTGAAACGGTAGCTTTTTCCCGCGGCGTCCTCCCAGGAGTTGGAGCGGAGGTCGCTGAGCGTGATCTTGCCCTCGCCGCTGTCGAGCTCGGAGACCTGGCGGAATTCGGAGGTGTAGCCCTCGCAGGAGCTTCCGGTGAAATTGTAGAGGATGCGGCCGCGCGCGCTGTTGACCGAATTGGAACGCGATTTGACGAGGCTGAGGTCATAGAGCGCCTGATGCGCGAGGAACGGACCGTTGGCGGCCAGCGCCCCGCCGCCGGGGCCACAAGCGGCCGCCGCGAGCGCCATCACACCGAGCGAAGTCCGGAAAAGGTGCATCATGTCTGTTCCTTGAAGATGCGTCCTTGGGAAGCGCAGATTCGACATTTTAATGACCGTTCCATTGCGTCGCAACTGAGGCCGTTTCACGTAAAGTTGCGGCCCTCGCCCTGAACCTCCTGCCCTGCCTCAACAAAACGCAGCCCGCCGGGGTTGCTTGCATGTGGCGGCACGATGGGCGAAACAGGGCGCGCCCGGGCCGCCGATGGGACGCGCCCGGGGTGGATGATTTTTGGACAACGAGGTCGAAGATGGCGGGCACGGTCGAGCAGAAACTGGCGGAACAGGGCATCAAGCTGCACGAGGCGCCCACCCCCGTGGCCAACTACGTGCCGTTCGTGCGCACCGGCAATCTGCTGTTCGTCTCCGGCCAAGTCTGCTTCGATCCCGCGGGCAAGCTGATCGCCAAGGGGAAGCTGGGTGCCGGCGTCTCGATCGAAGAAGGTGCCGCGGCCGCGCGCGGCTGCGCCGTCAACCTGCTGGCCCAGGTCAAGGCGGCCCTCGGCGACCTCGACAAGGTCGTGCGCGTGGTACGCCTCGGCGGCTTCATCAACTCGGCGCCGGACTTCCTGGACGGGCCGAAGGTGCTCAACGGAGCCTCCGACCTGATGGTTGCCACCTTCGGTGACAAGGGCCGCCATGCCCGCACCACCGTCGGCGTCGCCTCACTCCCCGCGGATGCGGCTGTGGAGGTCGAGGGTGTGTTCGAGGTCACCTGACCCGAATGCGCGCCCCTGATTGGCTGACAGCCCGGCCGGTCGCCCATCGCGGCCTGCACGACATTTCCCGCGGAATCGTCGAGAACATGCCGGGCGCGGTCCAGGCTGCGATCGCAGGCAATTTCTCGATCGAGGTCGACATCCAGCTCTCGGCCGACGGCGAGGCCATGGTCCATCACGACCATGCGCTCGGCCGCCTCACCGAGGCCACCGGCGAGGTGATCGAGAGGACCGCGGCGGAGCTGAGGGCGATCAGGTTCAAGGACACGGACGAGCGGATGATGTCGCTGTCCGACCTCTGCGCCATGGTTGGCGGCCGGGTGCCGCTGGTGATTGAGGTGAAGAGCCATTTTGGCGGCGACCGCAAGCTGGTGAAGCGGATGGCCGAGGTGCTGGCGTCCTATCAGGGCCCCGCGGTCGGCATGTCCTTCGATCCCGACCAGGTGCTGGCGCTGCGCGAGCTGCTGCCCTCCCGCCCGCGCGGCATCGTCGCGCAGCGGAGCTATGGGGACGAGTACTGGGCCAAGCTGACCGAGGCGCAGCGCGACAGCATGCTGTACCTGCGCCACGGCTTCCAGACCCAGCCGCATTTCGTCGCCTTCAAGGTCGACCACCTCCCGGCACCCGCCCCCTGGATCGCCCGCAATGTGTTCGGCTGCGCCCTGCTCGGCTGGACCGTGCGGACGCCGGAGCAGCGGACGCGAGTCGGACAATACGCGGACCAGATGATCTTCGAGGGGTTCGTGCCGTAGCCCTAGGGTCGTCCTGGCGAAAGCCAGGACCCATTACCCCAGGGAGGAGTCGTGGCCCGAAGCTGCAACTCCGAGTCATCGCCAAACCAAATTCTGTGGGTATGGGACCTGGCTATCGCCAGGACGACTCGGGATAGATCTTTGCACAATCGCTGATACCGCGTTTGCATCTACACCTCAGCTCCCGCCCTCTTGAAGTCGCTGCTGCAATGCACGATCTTGGGCACGATGGCATCAACCGAAATCACGCTCGAGGCCGTACCGTCCATTGGCGAAGTGTCGCCCGAAGATTGGGACGCCTGCGCAAATCCCGGCAAGGCTCTTATCGAAAAGGCTTGCAACGGGCATGGCAAGGGATCCTCATCCGGGCTTCCAGGCGATTCGGCCGGTCTCTTAAAGCCTGCCTATAACCCGTTCGTCTCGCACGCGTTTCTCTCCGCCGTCGAGAAATCGGGTTCGGCCACGATCCGCACCGGATGGGGACCCCGGCATCTGGTCGCCAAGATCGACGGCCGCGTTGTCGGCGTCGTGCCCTGCTATCTGAAATCGCATTCGCAGGGCGAATACGTCTTCGACCGCGGCTGGGCTGACGCCTACGAGCGGGCCGGCGGGCGCTACTATCCCAAGCTCCAGGTCTCGGTTCCCTTCACCCCGGCGACCGGGCCGCGGCTGTTGGTCCGCGACGGTGTCGACCGCGAGCGCATCATGGAGGCATTGGCGAGCGGGCTGGTGGCGCTGTGCGGGGTCAGCAAGGCTTCCTCGGTGCACGTCACCTTCGCGCGGGAGGCGGAGTGGAAGCTGCTCGCCGGGCACGGCTTCCTCCAGCGTACCGACCAGCAGTTCCACTGGCACAACGAGGGTTTTGCGAGCTTCGACGACTTCCTCGCCACCCTGAACTCGCGCCACCGCAAATCGATTAAGCGCGAACGCCGCGACGCGCTCGCGTCCGGCATCACCATCCACTGGCTCACTGGAAAAGACATCACCGAGGAGGCCTGGGACGCCTTCTTCGAATTCTACATGGAGACCGGCTCGCGCAAATGGGGCCGTCCGTATCTGACGCGCGAGTTCTTCTCGCTGATCGGCGAGACCATGAGCGAGGACGTGCTGCTGGTGATGGCGCGCCGCAATGGCCGCTGGATCGCGGGCGCGATCAATTTCATCGGCTCGGACACGCTGTTCGGCCGCAACTGGGGCGCGGTCGAGCACCATCCGTTCCTGCATTTCGAGGTCTGCTACTATCAGGCGATCGATTTCGCGATCACGCGCGGCCTCACACACGTCGAGGCCGGCGCGCAAGGCGAGCACAAGATCGCGCGCGGCTACCTGCCGAAGACGACCCATTCCGCCCACTTCATTGCCGATCCGGGCCTGCGCCGCGCCATCGACGATTACCTCAAGCGCGAGCGCGCCTATGTCGCCGAGGCCGGACGGGAACTGGCCGAGCTCGGCCCGTTCCGGAAAGGCGCCGACGAGGCGCCTTGACGGTTCGATGCGGCTGGTGACAGTAAGCGCAAAATTCCGAGGAGCCGCCGAGGAGCTGCAATGACCGCCTACGACACCAACAACATCTTCGCAAAGATCCTGCGCGGCGAGTTTCCCTGCCACAAGGTCTATGAGGACGAGCACGTCTTCGCCTTCCTCGACATCATGCCGCGGGTGCCGGGCCATACGCTGGTGATCCCGAAGGCCCCTGCCCGCAACATCCTCGACATCAAGCCCGACGACTACTCCCATGTCGCTCGCGGCGCGCACAGGATCGCCGCCGCGGCGATGAAGGCGTTCAAGGCCGACGGCATCACCGTGCAACAGTTCAACGAGCCGGCCGGCGGACAGGTGGTGTTTCACCTGCACATGCACGTCTTGCCGCGCCACGACGGGGTGGCGATGCTGCCGCCCGCGAGCCGCAAGGAAGACGTCAAGGTGCTGGAAGAGAACGCGACCAAGCTGATCGCGGCGCTGAAGGCGGGCTGACTTTCTCCACATCGTCATTCCGGGGCGCGCCTCTTGGCGCGAGCCCGGAATCCATTTCACGACGATCTCTGCGGCCCGATGGATTCCGGGCTCGACGCTTCGCATCGCCCCGGAATGACGACTACTCCGTCTGGAAATCCCCGGCTTGCGGCGCGGCCAGCGGCGTGAACTCGCAGCGGTCAGGCTTGATGTCGATCAGCGGCGTGTTGTCGAGACAATCGAGCCCGCGCACCAGAATGGCATTGCCCTCGATGCCGACCAGCTTGACGATCGAGGTGCCGATCGGGTTGGGCCTGACCGGCGAGCGCAGCGAGAACGTGCCGCGGGTCTTCTCGTTGTTCTTCGGGCTTTGCAGGATGATGTCGCGGCGCGACTTGTCGAGCCAGTAGAGCACTTCGAGATTGCTGTAGAAGTCGACGCCCTTGATGGCCGGCACGAACGGCTCGAAGATCTCGAGGCGGCAGATCGGGCCGTCGTGCCGCCCCTGCCGCGGCGTCTCCAGCCGCGACGTCCAGGGCGTGCGGATGCGGCCGATGAAGACGAGGCCGGCATCCTCTGCGGGCGGCAGCTCGATGGCGACCTCGCCCTCGCGGAGCTCGTTTTCGCGAACCATATTTCCAGTTCCTTGCTGTTCGCGAAGGTTTTAGCCCAACCACCACGTGCCGGCCAGCATGAAGACTTCGCCCGTGACAACGCCCGCGAAGATCGAGCGGCGGGTCAGCAGGAAGACAACGAGGCCGGCGCCGACCGCGCCGTAGCGCAGGACATCGGACACGCTTGCCAATGCGCCCGGCGGCTCGACCACAATCTGGGCGATAACGCCGGCCAGGATCGCGGTGGCGACCGCCCTCACCCAGACCAGCAGCTCGGAACCCTCGTCGATACCGCCGCCGAACCACAGGCCCAGCATGCGCCAGATCTGGTTGGGCACGACGCCGGCGACGAACAGGACTGCGAGCGCATGCCAGTCGCCGATGAGCTGTGCGAAACTCATGCGCGCACCTCCCGCCACCAATGCACGCCGTAGGCGATCGACCCAGCCACCACGCCGCTGACGAGGATGTCGAGGCCGGAGTTCATCTTCGCCGCCAGCGGATAGAGCAGAATCCCGAGCGCCAGCGCGACCACGTCGGCGACCTCGCGGCTGTTGCGCGCGGTCGAGAACAGGAAGGACAGCGGCGTCAGCAGCAGGATCGCGGCGCCAAGCGTCTGCGTCAGGTTGGCGGCGAGGAAATAGCCGACCGTGTTGGCGGTGAGGCACACCGAGACCAGGCCACAGCCGAGCCCGTGGACAAAGGCGATGCGCCGCTCGCGCGGCACCTGCGGCAGGAAGCGGTGGC
Source organism: Bradyrhizobium sp. B025 (assembly GCF_042257955.1). Lineage (NCBI taxonomy): Bacteria > Pseudomonadati > Pseudomonadota > Alphaproteobacteria > Hyphomicrobiales > Nitrobacteraceae > Bradyrhizobium > Bradyrhizobium sp. B025. The sequence goes on from NZ_CP170150.1 coordinate 4,957,470, forward strand.
ATTCGACCCAGAGCGTCACGGCGGTGAGATGCGCGGCGAAGACCAGCTCGCGCCGTTTCGTCTTCGGCGTGCGCATCAGCGGCAGCACCGAGACCACCATCGGAAAGAGGCGGATCGCACTGACCGTCACCGCGATCGCCGATTGGATGACGGTCGCGCCCGAGCCGAGCGTCGTGATCAGGATGATCTGCGCGGGGCCTGCCCAGACGAACAGCGTCGAGCAGAGCGCCCAGAGCAGGCTGAAATGGGTGTCGTGGGCGAGCGCGCCGATGCCGAGATAGGTCACGAACAGCACGATGGTGAGGATCGTCTGCGTGATCGAGCGCAGCCCCCACGCAAAGGCGCGCCAAGGACTTTGCCATTGAGGTGAATCGAGCGGAGGAAGCGCCACGGGACGGCCGGCTGGGGTTACGGAATCGTGCCTGCATAACGGGCAATGCGGCGGTCCGCGTCAAGGAACCGCGCGGCGGAGCTGGCATGCGCACGGCCAACACCCGCCGCCGTCATTCCGGGGCGCGACGAAGTCGCGAGCTATGATGCGCAATTGCGCATCTGAGAATCCATCAGGCCGCAGAGATTGTTGAACAATGGATTCCGGGTTCGCGCCAAGGGGCGCGCCCCGGAATGACGGCGGGAGAGAGTTGCCCTACCCGCTCACACCGCGGTTCTTCAGCACGAAGCAGGCACCGCCAGCCTTGCGGATGCGGTTGCAGAGATCATCCGCCTCGCTGCGCGTATCCGCGCCGATGCGCACCTGGTAGAACGCGCGCGTGCCGCGGCTGCGCATCACCGAACTCAGCAGGCTCGGGTCGCGCTCGCCGATCACCGCGCTCAGCCGCGTGACCGCGCGGGAATACATCGCCAATGCCCTGTTGCGGTCGAAGCCGGCGGCGAGCTGCACGCCCCAGATCTTCGCGGCGGCCAGCTCTACATGCTGCTCGAGCTCGGCGACGAACGGATTCGGCGCGCGCTTCAACAGGGCCATGAGATCGCGGCAGCTCGTCGGCGGCGCGCTCGGCGGGCCCTTGCCGGTACCGCCGGCCTTCGCCCAGGCATCCACCGTCGCACCGGTGATGGCATAGACGTAATTGCGGGTCTGCTCCGGCATCGAGCCGGTACCGGCCAGCCATTCCTGGACGCGGCGCGGGCCGGCATTGTAGGCGGCGGCCGCCAGGCCGAGATTGCCGAACTGATTGCGCAACTCGTTCAAGAATTCGGCCGACTTCGGCAAGGCCTGAACCGGATTGAACGGGTCAAGCAGCCCACGCTCGCTCGCGGTGCCCGGCATGAACTGCGCGATCCCCTGCGCATGCTCGCCGCTACGGGTCATCGGACCCACCGCATCGGCCTGGAAGCGGCTCTCCTGCCAGATCACGCGGGCGAAGAATTCCAGCGGCAGGTTGGCGTCCCGCGCGGCCGCCTCGACGATCAGGCAGATGGACTCCCGCGTGTCGCTCTCGCGCGCATCCGCTGGCTTCTGCGGCGGCGTCGCCAGCTCCTCGACGCTCGGCACCGCGACGTCGGTCCCCGCGGGCGAGTTGTCCCCTGCCGCGACCTCTGTCGCAGAGGTCAGCAGCACGGCAACGGCGAGTGATGCAATTCTCGCCAACGCTGCCCAAGCATCGCTGTGGCGCACGCCGGCGCGGCATGCGAGAAGCTGATCCGCCATGTTGTGGCATCGTGCCATGGTTCGACGAGTTGCCAGTATATGCTGCCTGCCCTGCTTCTCCCAATGCGTTCCCCCGCCAAACGGATCCGCGCGATCCTTGCCCTCGCCGCCCTGGTCCTGTCCGCCGCGCCGGCCATAGCGCAGGTCAACTGGCGGATGACCACGGAATATCCGCAAAACAACATTTCCGGGATTGGCCTCACCACTTTCGCCGACCGCGTCGCGGTGCGCACTAACGGTTTCGTGACCGTGGCCAGCGCCTTCGACAACGAGCTCAAGATCAACTCGGGCGAGATGCCGCGCGCGGCGCTGGAGGGCCGGATCGCCGGCGGCGATGCCTTTGCGGGCGCACTGTCCGGCCTCGACCCGGTGCTCGCCCTTTCTACCCTGCCCTTCCTGGTGCAATCGGTCGACGTCGCTCGCGCCACCAATGCGCGGGCACGCCCACTCTACGAAAAAGCGTTCGCCGCCCGCGGTCTCAAGCTGCTCTATCTGACGATCTGGCCGGCGACGGGCCTCTGGTCGGATCATGCGCTCGCAGGCGCCGACGATCTGCCAAAGCTGAACCTGCGGGCCTATGACGCCAGTTCCAGCGCGGTGATGCGCGCGGCCGGGGCCAATGCGCAGTTCCTGCCGATGGACAAAGCGCTCGCCGGATTGAAGGAGCACCAGCTGAACGCGTTCCTCACCTCCGGCGACGGCGGCGCGGGACGCAAGCTCTGGGACTTCCTGCCGCATTTCACGGCCATCAACTATGCTATGCCGGTCTCGATCGCCTTCGTCCGCAGCGAGGCGTTCGCGGAGCTGTCCGAGCCGATGCAACGCGAGGTGATGGCGGCTGCGGCCGAGACCGAGCAGAGCCAGTTCGCGCTGCTGGCCCATCGCACGACCGAGAATTATGCGCGCATGCGCGACAACGGCGTCAACATCGCCGAGCCCGCGCCGCCGTCCCTCGTCACCGCACTCCGCAACGCCGCGACGGACGCGATCGCCACCTGGGAGACCCAGGCCGGCGCGGATGCGGCGGCGATCGTCGAATGGGCGAGACAGCAATAAGGGGTCGCAGCCATCGGCATGCGACCGCTCACCTGCGACGAGATGTCGGCTGATTTCCCGTTGCGCTGCCTCAGTTCTTGACGGGCACCAGGCTTTCGCCGCTGATGGCGCGGTCGAGGGCGTCGATCAGCGCCTGAATCTCGACGAACTTGTTGCGCGCCCGCTCGGCCGTGTCGCGCACAAAGGGAGCGGCCAGCACTTTCGCATGCGCGTCTCTGTCCTCGATCATGCGATCGCGGGCCTTCTTCAGGGTTTCAAGTCGCTCGCTCATGTAGGCTCCTCTGAAAAATATCTTCTCGATCGCAACCAGGGACTTTAGTCGAAGCCGGCCGGAAGCTCGCCTTTCCGGAAAAACACCGTCGGCTCATCGTCATAGTCACCCATTTCGGCATCGCCGCTGGACGAGAACGCAACGACGCCGAGCTTGCTCAAGGCCAGTCTCTCCGCCGTTCGCAGCGCGCCGCTCTCCGATTTGCAGACGATCGGAGAGTCGGCCTTGAGATTCCCGCCCTTGCCGGCATTGAACGCCTGCACGACGTAGGTTGTTTGGCGAACCATGACGGCTCCTCTGACCCTGTTGGCAAACGGAAGTGACGTCAACGACTGCGAACGCTCAGCGTCGCATCGCATCCATGAGCGCGGAAATCCTGATCGTTGCGAAACTCGAGAAGGTGTCCGACACGGCATATGGCAGGATGATCTGGTCATTGTGCCTCATCGCGCCGCAGGTATAGACGACGTTGGGGACATACCCTTCGCGCTCGGACGGTTCAGGCCGCAACAGCGGCTCGCTCGAACGCGCCAGCACCCTGGATGGGTCGCGCTTGTCGAGCAGCGCCACTCCGATCGAATATTTCCGGATGGGGCCGACCCCGTGCGTCAACAGCAGCCAGCCTTCGTCGAGTTCGATCGGCGATCCGCAATTGCCGATCTGGACGAACTCCCAGGGAAACTGCGGTTTCAGAAGGGCCCGGCCGCCCTCCCATGTGGAGAGATCATCCGAATAGACCAGATACAGGTTCTCATTGTCCTGTCGCGCGATCATGGCATAGCTGCCGCCGATCTTGCGCGGGAACAGCGCCATGCCCTTGTTGTGGGCCGCAGCGCCCCGCAAAGGCGTCAGTCGAAACGACATGAAATCGCTGGTCTCGATCAATTCGGACCGGATCGCCCGCCCGCTGTAGGCCGTGTAGGTCGCGTAATAGGTCTTCCGATCGCCGTCGCTGAATTGGACAAAGCGCGCATCTTCGATGCCGTTCGATTGGGATTCGGTCACGGGAAAGATGACACGCTCGCTGAGATCTTCCTCGGGCCTGAACGTCAGCTCGACACGGTCGCCGTCCGGGCCGGATGCGCGATGGCTGATCCGCGGGACCGAGGCAAGGCGAGCCGTCGGATCGACGGTCAGGCTCCCGTCAGCCGCGATCGTTCCGGTTCGAAACGTCAGCGACGACACATGCCCTTCGCCGATCGCCCGGAGACTGAGGATGAAGCGTTTGCCGCCCTCCGGGCTACCGGATTGATCGGGGTGCGGTACGATGCTCGGATTGAACAAGGCTGAGGCCTCGAACGAATACTCGCTGAGAAAATAGGCGCCGATCAGCTGGCGCTGGGTTTTCGAAAAGACGCCATGCGTTGCGAAAGCATCCTCCATATCGTCGGCACGGGCCTCGAACCTCTCCAGGAGGTTGCGATGTCGGCCCTCGAAATTGTCGAGGACGTCCGCGAGCTGGGCCGCAACGGCTTCCGAATTGAGGGCGAGAACCCGCTCGACGATATGATTTGCGCGCATCTTGTCGGTCGGATTGAGATCGCGCGGTTCGGTCGCCGGCTTGAACGGCCGCACGATGACCCGCGCTGGATCGGGGCGCAGATGAAGTCCCTGCCGGTTCAGGAAGGAAGGCTGTGACACGGTATCCTCGGCTCGCTAGGTGGGAAGGTGAAGTTCAGGCGCCCACGGCGCGCAACGCGATCGGCCTTGTCAGGCTCGCGTTGACGCGCGCAAGCTGACGCATCTCGGCAAGGCCGAGGAGATAGCAAACGACCGACTCGCCCCCGCGGTTTTCGTTGGCGCGATCGGGGTGCAAGCCATCGCGGCAACTGCCGGTGAGCGGATCGACCAGCGCCACCGAGAGATCATTGCTGCCGAGAAACCAGGCGAAGGCTCGCGTTGCCATGGCCTTCCATTCGGCATCGCCATCCGCACGCCACGCCGTGAGGCAGGCCGCAATCGTCGCCGTTGCTTCCACCGGCTGCTGGTCGAAGGCACGGGGATGCTGCCGCTGCTCGCCGAAGCCAGAGGTGCCGACCGGCCGGAATTGACCTGCCGCGGTCGTCTGTTGCGTCATGAGCCAGCGCAACGACCGCAATCCCGCATCGATATATTGAGGCGTTTGCGTCGCCATGCCCGCGAGCATCAGAGCCTGCGGCAATCGCGCGTTGTCATAGGCCAGCCCCTCCTCGAACCACACCCAGTCCGACGTCTCCACCGACGCCAGACAGGACATCAACCTGTCGGCTAGGGAATGCCGGACTTCCCTGGCGTGGAGATCGTCCGGCGCCACGGCGCAGTAGGCGTCCAAACCCAGCAGCATGAAGGCCCACGCGCGGGGCGAACGAAAGCTCTCCGCGATCGACAATGCCTGCGCGAACAAGGCCGCAGCCCACCGGCGCCGCGCCGGGCTCGCGTCCGTGCGCGCCGCCTCACCCAAGGCCCAGAGGGTTCGCCCGTGACTGTCCTCGGAGCCCCTGTCTTCAAGCCAGGTGCGATTGAAGCCCATGAAGTTGCGAAATTGCCCGGTGTCAGGATTCCACGCGTGCTGCACAAAGGCGGCAAAGCGGGCCGTCAGGATCTCCGACAGCGGCTGCTCGCCCGGATTGTTGAGGGCGCAGGCCAGCAGCAATGCTCTGGCATTGTCGTCGACGCAATAGCCGTGCGCGCGATCGGGCACCGAATGCACCGCATGCTGGAGCAGGCCGACATCGTCGCACATCGACAGGAAGTGGCCAATCTGCATATCCGGCGGCGCGGGGCCACGCAGTCCCGGCAAGCCCATGTCGGAGCGCGCAAACACCCTGGGCCGGTGACCGTGCCGCGCCGTCTCGAAGACCGACATGTAACGCTCGGCCGTGCATTCCCACGTCATCATTCGGCTCGCGGCATAGGCGCGCCGAGACATCGCCTGCCGTCGCACGTCGTCGGTGAGCAAGTTTGCGATTTCGCCGCCGATCGCGGCGGCATCGCCGAACGGCACCAGGACTCCGCATCCCTCAGTGAGCAACTCGCGGGCGTGCCAGTACGGCGTCGAGACCACCGGCTTCCCCAGCCCAAAGCTGTAGGCTAGCGTCCCCGACGTCATCTGGGCCTCGTTGAGATAGGGCGTGACATAGACGTCGCACATCGAAATGAATTCGAGCAACGTTGCCAGATCGACGAACCGATCGAGGAACACCACGTGATCCTGGATGCCAAGTTCACGCACCCGCGCCATCAGGCCCTCGCGATAGGCCTCGCCCTGGTCTCGAACCAGATTCGGGTGCGTTGCGCCGAGCACGACGTAGACTGCGTCCGTGCAGCGCTTCATGATCGACGGCATGGCGTCGATCATGACCTCGATGCCCTTGTTGGGCGATAGCAGGCCGAAGGTCAGAATGACCGACTTTCCCGCAAATCCGAACCTGGCTTTCGCTGCGTCGGACCCGACGAATGCGACATCGGGAATGCCGTGCGCAATTACCTCGATCTTGTCGTCCGGCACCAGGTAGACGTCACGCAACAGCTCCCGGCCCTTGTTGGCCATCACCACGACCTTCGACGACGCGTCGACGATACGCTCCACGACGGCGCGTTGCTTGGCCGTCGGACGCGCCAGCACGGTATGGAACGTCGTCACGACCGGCATGGTGAGGCGCGACAACAGCACCAGGATATGGGCGCCGGCCTCGCCGCCGAAAATCCCGAATTCGTGCTGGAGGCACACGATGTCGAACCGGCCGGCATTGAGGAAATCAGCGGCGCGCATGTAGTCGTCGATATGGCCGTCCTTGATCTGAAAAGCGACCGCCGGAGGATAGTCGTAGGCCTGACCGGGATCGGTCATCGCCACGATGCTGGTCTCCAGATCCGCACGCGACATCGAGATCGCCTTGTGCAAGTCGGTCGTGAAGGTTGCAATTCCGCATCGGCGAGGCAGCGAGTTGCCGATGACGGCGATACGGTGGAGCGGCGTCATGTCGGTACCTCGATGATTTCACTTGATGTCGGCGCCTGAGCGGCGGTGGAATTCTTCGTCAGTCCCGTACAATCCTGCAGCAAGGATGCGATGGGATCCGGTCCCGGATAGGCGAGCAGCATGCTCATCCCGCTCGGGCCAATGTCGATACCGGCGCTGTCGGCCTCAATGAAGATGGCCTCTCCGACGGTCACGTTCGCCCGTCCGATGCGCCCCTTCCCGTCGATCACGAGGAGCCAGGCTTCCCGATCGGTATCGAGCTCCCAATGCGAATTGGCTTGAAGATCGATCCGCTCGAGCACGAAAGGCGAGCTCGCGACGAGAACCGTACGACCGTCGGTGAGACGCCGCGGAGGCAATTGCGTTGGCGGCGGCCAGGCATCGGAGGCGGCCACGGCACTGTCCTCATGCAGCTCGCGCTGCCGGCCAAAATCGAACAGACGGAATGTCGTATCGCTCTGCTGCTGAATCTCGGCGAGCACGATATTGGCGCCGATGGCGTGGATCGTGCCGCCGGGAACGAAGATGACGTCGCCTGGCGCGGCAGGACGCCATTGCACATGGCCCGCAATCGAGCCGTCCCTGATTGCCGCGCGCAACGCCTGCGGCGTGAGTTTCCGCTTCAACCCCAGCGCAACCCGCGCGCCCGGCGGCGCCGACAGGATGTACCACGCCTCCGTCTTCCCGTTCGGCAAGCCGATGGCGTGTGCGAATTCGTCATTCGGGTGAACCTGGATCGACAAGGGCTGGCTGGTGAACAGCAGCTTGAGCAGGAGCGCCGGGCTGGGCGCACGCTTGTCGATACGCCCAAGCCGCAACTCACCGACCGGATCAGCCGAAGCGTCGATGCTGCTCCAGGGACGCAGATCGACGCGGCCCCAGGGTTTGCGGGCGATCTCGACGGCGGCATGCTCGATGGTCATCCTGTCCGGCTCAAGCCAGCCGATGGAATGCCGGCGGCAACGGCTCGCGCACGAGCTCGCTCAGATCAAGGGCCTCACCACTTTCCTCAATGTCCGAGACCAGAACCTCGACAAACGGGTGTTGGCGGTTGAGCGTGACTCCAAGCTGGTACTTTGCACTGACGATGCGCTCGATCGACGCAAGATTCAGTTTGCCGAGCGCATTGTACTGACCACGGAACAGGCTTTGTTTGCCGACACGATGCGCGACCGAGGCAACCCAGATATCCATCACCTTGCGGCCAATGAACGCCTCGACCGGCTTAGCGCCATCCCGCGCGCTCAGTCGCAGCCCGTCCATGGTATGTGGCCCGTCATCGACGCCAAATTGTGTAAGTGACATGACAGATCCTCCCGTTAATGGCGCTTGTTCACGCCGTCAGCCCGCTGCCACGCCCGCGCTGCCTGGTTACAAGCCTCAACAACCGCGACAGATATTCTTCAGCTTCGCCGCGGTTCGGGCCTCTTCCGCAACGAATGGATCCTTGTATGGGGCCCGAGATATGTCGATTTCCACGGCAATGGACTTCTTCACCTTCGGAGGAAACGCGGCGTCGTAACAGGCGAGCCGTCCGCTCGTGCTTTCGATCTCGCGGCAGTCAGATTCACCGGCGATAGCGCCTTGCGCGAATGCGCCGAGCGTCAATACGACAAGGAGCGTTTTCATCCAGATACCTTTCGGGGGCGGCGTTCACACGAGGCATTCTCTTGCGATGGACCCGGGCGCGCCATGTGACGAACCGCAGGCGTCACCTCATGCCTCGAACTGGTCGAACTCATCGGAGAGCAGAATCCGGCCTTGCGGTGTGCATATCCGCACGTCGAGATAGCCTTCCTGCAACAGCTCCCTCGCCTTCTTCAAAGCGGCAGCCGTTGTGGTGCGACCCAAGCTGACGTAGCCGCTTTGATCGCGCGCGCTCACCAGATATTGCAGTGGCGTCCTATCCACGCAGAAAAGCCGCCGCAGCCACCAGAAGCAGTAGAAACATCGGGACGATCACTGGCGGCACGATCCAGTCGGCCAGACGAAATCGAGGCATGCACGCTCTTCCTCGTTCGGCGGGAGCGCTCGTGACCCTCAGTCACCGATGGAAGCCGTGGGAAGGGCGGTGATGACGCGACTCTACGCTTACGTCCCGCCAATAGCGAGCTTTATAACGGGGCGCGACTTCAGCGAACGCGATTTCGACGGACCAACCATTTCGAATTGTCTGAAATGCCGCGACAACAAGACGGCTGGCGGCGCCGGATCCGAGATTGCTCCTGATTTCCTCGCCAAATCTGTCCGCGAGCGCCGCCTTCCTGAACCTCTCCGCAGCCTGTGCCGACCGACGCATACCGGGGGGATTGCATTGTCCGGAACAAGCTCAGCGCCGCCAGGCATTATTCAGCTTGGTCGCGCTGCATTCTGATCGTCGAATGCGCACGACGGCATGATGCAGGGTCTTGACTTGAGGCCTGATCCAATTAGCAACGGGCGGCAGTCTCCACGCCGGTTCCGCATTGATGATGACAATCTATTTCGATCTCGACGGCACCCTGACTAACCCGAAGCCTGGGATCACCCGCTCGATCCAATATGCGCTTGAGCGCTTGAACCTTGCGGTGCCGAGCGAGGACAAGCTGACCTGGTGCATCGGGCCTCCGCTGCATGCCAGCCTGAAAAAGCTGACGGGCACCGACGAGCTCGCCGACCGGGCGCTGCTGCTCTATCGTGAGCGCTTTGCCGATATCGGCCTGTTCGAAAACGAGGCCTATGCCGGCATCACGGACACCTTGGCGACGCTGGCCGCGACAACACCGCGCATGTTCGTCGCCACCAGCAAGCCCGCGGTCTACGCCACGCGCATCGTCGATCATTTCGGCCTGAAGCCCTATTTCGAACGCGTGTTCGGCTCCGAGCTCGACGGCACACGCGTCGACAAGCGCGACCTGCTCCGCTACGCCCTCGACGAAGCCAGGGTCGATCCCACCAGTGCGATCATGATCGGCGACCGCAGCCATGACGTGGTCGGCGCCCGGACCAACGGCATGACCGCGATCGGCGTGCTCTATGGCTATGGCAGCGAGGCCGAGCTGCGGGACGCCGGCGCGCATCACATCTGTGCCGCGCATCCGGACTTGCTCGGCCATTGCCTGGCGTAGGACGCCCATCCCGGTCCGCCATCACCGCAAGCCTTCGTCCTGAGCGAAGGCAGCGCTCGGCAATTCCAGATTGTCTTGGTTGGCAGCCTGCATCAGGCTGGCACGCATGAGGACTCACGCCACGACAAGCGGATCCGAGCTGTTGCTGGGCATGATCGCGATCCGGCTCGCGGCGCTGGTCGTGGTGGGCTGGAGCCTTGCGTTCCTGCCGCGGCAGGCGCGCACCGTTGAGCTCGCCTGCACGCCCTCTGTCGCAGCAGCAATCAAGACGCAGGCTTCAGTGGAAACCGTCGGCCCGCGCGTCGTCGATGCCGCGTTCGACGACATGCTTCGGCACGACTAGAGCGTTCCCGAGCAAGGCCGGTATGTGACTGCGCGATAGGACAAGGCGCTCGCTTGCGCTAACTTCGGCGCCAAGGCCGCATCGATCAACCAGCGGCCAGCCGAGGAGCATATCGATGGAATACCGACGCTTGGGCCGGTCAGGCCTCATGGTGCCCGCTCTGAGTCTTGGAACCGGCACCTTCGGCGGCGTCGGCCGCCTCGCTGCGTGGGGCACCACGGACGCGAGCGAAGCCCGCCGCCTTCTCGATATCTGTCTCGAGGCCGGCGTGTCGATGTTCGACACCGCCGACGTCTATTCGCTCGGCGAGTCCGAGCGTGTTCTCGGCGAAGCCATCAAGGGCCGCCGCGACAAGGTTTTGGTCTCGACCAAGGCGACGTTCCGCTTCGGCGACGGGCCCAACGATATCGGCTCGTCACGGCAGCATCTGCTCGCGGCCATCGACGGCTCGCTCGCCCGGCTCGGCACCGACTACATCGACCTGTTCCAGCTCCATGGCTTCGACGCCTTCACCCCGCCTGAAGAGGTGCTCGCCACCCTCGACGTGCTCGTGCGCGCCGGCAAGATCCGCTATGTCGGCGTTTCGAACTTTTCAGGCTGGCACCTGATGAAGTCGCTCTCCGTCGCCGACAAGCACGGCTTCCCGCGCTACGTCGCCAATCAGACCTACTATTCATTGATCGGCCGCGACTATGAGTGGGAGCTGATGCCGCTCGGCCTCGACCAGGGGATCGGCGCCGTGGTCTGGTCGCCGCTCGGATGGGGACGCCTCACTGGAAAGATCCGCCGGGGGCAGCCGAAGCCCGAGGTCAGCCGCCTGCCCAAGACTGCCGATTTCGGCCCGCCCGTGCCGGACGAGCACGTCTATCGTGTGGTCGACGCGATCGACGAGGTCGCCAGGGAGACGGGAAAGAGCGTCTCGCAGATTGCGCTGAACTGGCTGCTCCAGCGTCCGACGGTCTCGACGCTGATCATCGGCGCGCGCAACGAGACGCAGCTGCGCGAAAATCTCGGCGCGGTCGGCTGGTCGTTGACCAAGGACCAGATCGCAAAGCTCGATGCCGCGAGCAAGGTGACGCTGCCCTATCCCTACTGGCACCAGCGCACGACCTTCACCGACCGCAATCCGCCGGCGGTGTAGCGCGCCCGGGCTTGAGCTGCATCAAGCCCGCTCGCGTCGGCCGTGGCATCGTACGGTCCTCGCGAGGCTTCCGATGCGCCGATTTGCCATGAAGGCCCTGTTTACGGCCCTCACTTTCAGAAAGGGTGAGAGAGAGAGGATCGATTGGGATCGCCGCATTCTGATCTTCTCGACAGTGGTAACGATCGTTTTGATCGCACTCTACGTCTGGGGCAAGGCAAACTCGCGCTGAGAATGACGGGGAATGCTCGATGAAGAGGTTCGTGCCGGCCCTGCTGGCCGTTGTCGTGCTATGGAGCACCGGCAGTCAAGCCATGGACTTCGAGCAGCGGCACGCTGAAGCACTGTTGCAGCGGATGTGCTCGCGGTGTCACGCGGTCGGGAAGACCGGCACGAGCCCGAACAAGGTGGCGCCGCCGTTTCGCCGCCTCGGCGAGAACAAGCTCTACGATCCCGATTTCATGCAGCGCCTTCAGGACGGCTACAGCAGCATTCACCGCTTCATGCCGACGTTTCGATTCGGCCGCGACGACGCCGAGGCCGTGGTAAACTACCTCAGAGCGATTCAGGAGCCGCAGAAGCCGAAATAGCCATCGGCTTTGGCTGGAACCATCCCGGGTCGGATCAAGTTGCGAACGAGCAACTGCGCCTCAACCGAACACGATTACCATGTCGTCCGCCCCAACAGTGCATGCCGACGGCCTGCCGCAGCCCCAGCGCAACCAGGCGATCCTGACCATTGCGCTCGGCATCATCATGGCGGTGGTCGACAGCGCCATCGCCAACGTCGCGCTGCCGACGATCGCGGCCGACCTCGACGCGAGCCCGGCCTTCTCGATCTGGATCGTCAACGGCTACCAGCTCGCGATCACCATCTCGCTGCTGCCTCTGGCTTCGCTCGGCGAGATCGTCGGCTATCGCCGCGTCTATCTGGTCGGGCTCGTGCTGTTCACGCTCGCATCCGCCTTCTGCGCGCTGGCGCATACGCTGCCGCTGCTGATGGTCGCACGCATCGTCCAGGGCTTTGGCGCGGCCGGCATCATGAGCGTCAACGCGGCGCTGGTGCGCTTCACCTATCCGCGCAGTCTGCTCGGCCGCGGCATCGGGCTCAATGCTCTTGTCGTCGCTTGCTCGGCCGCGGTCGGCCCGACGCTCGCGGCCGGCATCCTCGCGGTCGGAAGCTGGCCCTGGCTGTTTGCCATCAACGTGCCGCTCGGCGCGGTGACGCTGGTGCTCGGCCTGCGCAGCCTGCCGCACACCAAGCCCGCGAGCCATTCCTTCGACTGGCAGAGCGCGGGTCTCTCCGCGATCACCTTCGGCGTCGGCATTGCCGCGATCGACAGCGTCGGCCATGGCGAGGCCGCGCTCACCTGCCTCGTCCAGTTCGCCATCGCTCTCGTCGCCGGTGCGCTGCTGATCTACCGCGAGACACACATGGCCTCGCCGCTGCTGCCGGTCGACCTCTTGCGCATCCCGGTGTTCGCACTGTCGATCGCGACCTCGATCGCGTCGTTCTGCGGGCAGATGCTGGCCTTCGTCGCGATCCCGTTCTATCTCCAGAGCCGCTTCGGCTATTCCGCCGTGCATATGGGCCTCTTGATCACGCCGTGGCCGATCGCGATCGCCTTCGCGGCCCCCCTCGCCGGCCGCCTGGTCGAGCATTATCCGGCGGGCCTGCTCGGCGGCATCGGCCTCACGCTGTTCGCCTGCGGGCTCGGCGCGCTGGCCCTCCTGCCTGCCGCGCCAACGCCGCTCGACGTGATCTGGCGGATGGCGCTGGCCGGCGCCGGCTTCGGCCTGTTCCAGACCCCCAACAACCGCACCATGATCGCAGCCGCCCCGCGCGAGCGCGCCGGCGGCGCCAGCGGCATGCTGGGCACGGCGCGGCTGCTCGGCCAGACCACGGGCGCGGCGCTGGTGGCGCTGTTCCTCGGCCTCTATCCAATTGACGGAACCCGAGTCGCGCTCCTCGCTGGCGTCGGATTTGCGCTCTGCGGCGCGGTGCTGAGCATGCTGCGGCTCTCGCCCGCAGGCGCGCGCGGCGCCGAGCAAGTCCGCGTGCAGGACGACCAGCGCCTGCGCGGCGAATAGACCGGCCCACGCGCAGGTTCGCCCCCCTTCTCCGCACAACCGGTGCGTGGCTTAACTATCTGGACCAATGACGTATTGCCCTCCCGCCCTGGTTGCGCTTCACTGCGGACGGGACAAGGGGCATTTCATGCGTTCAATTGGAATTGTGGCGCTCAGCGTCATGCTGGGCGGCTGCGCGTCTGTCACGCGCGGCACGACCGAGAATATCAGCATTTCATCGACACCTTCAGGCGTTGAAGCCGTCGTTAGCGGAATGGAGGTTCCGACCACCTGCACGACGCCCTGCTCCGTGGTCGTCAAGCGGAACGCCGACATCTCCATCACCTTCCAGAAGGACGGCTACGAGCCGCAGATCGTCCCGCTCAGCCGCGACATACAGACCGGCGGCGCCGCCGGCTTTGCCGGCAATCTCTTGCTGGGCGGTGTCGTCGGCATGGGGGTCGATGCCGCGACGGGCGCGGCAACCGATCACAAGCCGAATCCGGTCATCGTCACGATGCAGCCGTCCGCTCCCGCCCGCGCACGGCCAACCGCGCCGAGGAAACCGCGGCCGCCTGCGGCACCCGCGCCTGACACCGGCACTTAAAGCCCCGCACTGCGACACAATCGGGATAGGGGGAAGCCTCGCGGCTCCGCCCCTCCCACACCACCGGACATACGGGTCCGTATCCGGCGGTTCAGCGGATTATGCGGGTCGCCGTGCCGCGACGGAAGCCAAGCCGAGTGAGGCAAAGAAGCCGTTTGGCAGAGCAATGGTGAGCGCGGGGCTGTTCGCGAGCCGCCAAGGGCCACGTGGGCTGCCGGCGGTTTGCGCCGCCAGATCCCGGCCGACGCCGCGGCGTCGCAACTCGGCAAAGCGAGCGGGTCCATACTTCCATTGCTTCCAGGCAACGGCGCGCAACCGTCGCCTGATCCACTGGTCAAGCACGCGCAACACCGACGGGGTTTGACAGAAGCCGAAGTAGCCGTGCCACCCAATCAGGTAGGTCGACAGTTCTTTGGCGATCTGCACGAGGCATCGACCACGCGTGCGTCGCGTGAGCTCCCGAACCTTCGCCTTGAAGCGGGCGAGTGCCTGCGGCGCGATGCGCCGCCGCGGTTCTTGCCCGCCGGTGAAGCTGAAGCCCAGGAACTTGCGAACACTCGGTTTGGCAACCGCGCTCTTCGCTTTGTTGATCTTGAGCTTGAGGCGCTTTTCGAGGAACCTCTCGACGCCAGCCAGCACCCGTTCGCCCGCCCGCTGACTGCGCACGTAGATGTTGCAGTCGTCGGCGTAACGCACGAAGCGGTGGCCGCGCTTCTCCAGTTCCTTGTCCAGCACATCCAGCATCAGGTTCGACAACAGCGGCGAGAGCGGACCGCCCTGCGGCGTGCCCTCTTCCGTCGGACTGACCAGCCCTCCTTCCAACACACCCGCATTCAGGAAGGCGCGGATGAGCTTCAGGATGCGCTTGTCAGCAACCCGCTTGGCAACCAGTCCCATCAGGATGTCGTGGTTGACCCGGTCAAAGAACTTCTCCAGGTCGATGTCCACCACGATGCTGTGGCCGGCCGCAATGTACGCCTGCGCCCGTTCCACCGCCCGATGTGCCGAGCGCCCCGGCCGAAAGCCGAAGCTCGTCTCGGCGAACGTCCTATCCCAATCCGCCTGCAGCACCTGCATCACCGCCTGCTGGATCAAGCGGTCGAGCACCGTCGGAATGCCGAGCGGCCGCAGGCCGCCCGACGCCTTCGGTATCTCCACCCGCCGCACCGGCTGTGGCTTGTAGGTGCCGTCAAGCAACTGGGCTCGGATCGCAGGCCAGTGCTCCTTCAGGTGGGCTGACAGCTCGCCGACGGTCATCCCGTCGACGCCCGCCGCGCCCTTGTTGCGCTTTACTTGCGCCAACGCTGCCTTCAGATTCTCACTCTCGACAACGTCTTCCATCGACGGTCCTGCGACCGCCGGGCGTTCGAGACAGACTTCCGCCGCACGCGCTTCAGGCTCTCGGGCGCCGGCGCTTCGGGCTTCACCCTCCGCTCCGGGGCTCAAGTTCAGCTCGACCTGATTCTTCTGCCGCATGGCTCGCACGAGATCGCCGCTCTACTGACCACTTCCACCGTTCAGGCCTTCAGCGGCGCGCTGCCGCCTACTACGCCCTCGGCTGACTTCTGCGCTGCGGTCAGGCCGTCTTGCGACGGTCTCAGTCTCGTTGCCGAGACACAGCGCAGACCTCCCGAGGTAAGACCGACCGCCTTCACCGCACGCCCGCCGAATTTACCACCCCGACCTTTGATGACCTTGGACTTCGCGATCAATTGCTCGCTCGTCCGGCCGGGTAGGCCTCGTTATCCGGTGTTTGTCCATCGGGCCGCGGCTTTGCTCCACGCTTTCTTCAGACCCCACCTCACGATGACGCCCTTGCGCTTCGCTAATCCTTCGCCGCCATCAGGCTGGATAGAGGACTTCCACCTCCAAGCTGTCGCTCATACTCGGCACACAACAAAAAGGCCGGCTGAACAGCCGGCCTTTTCGATTTCATCACGCGCCGATCAAGCCTTGACCAGCGGCCCCTTGGAGGTCGGCCCCTTCGAGCCGCCGGGGCCGCCCGGCTTGGGCTTGCCCGGCGGGCGCTTGCGGGCGCCGGGCAACTTTTCCTGCTTCGGCGTGACCGGGCCTTCGACGAACTCGAAGCCGATCTTCTCCTTGGTCTCGTCGGCCTCGTCCTTGACCAGGACGACGCGGACGTGGCCACCGCTCTTGAGCTTGCCGAACAGCACCTCGTCGGCCAGCGGCTTCTTGATGTGCTCCTGGATCACGCGGGCCATCGGCCGCGCGCCCATCTGCTCGTCATAGCCGTGCTGAACCAGCCAGGCCTTGGCGGGCTCGGACAGCTCGATGGTGACGTCGCGGTCGCCGAGCTGAGCCTCGAGCTGGAGCACGAACTTCTCGACCACCGTGCCGATCACCTCGACGCTGAGATGGCTGAACGAGACGATGGCATCGAGGCGGTTGCGGAATTCCGGCGCGAACTGCCGGTTGATCGCCTCGTGGTCGTCGCCTTCCCGCTTCGAGCGGGTGAAGCCAAACGCCTGCTTGGCCAGATCCGAAGCACCCGCATTCGTGGTCATGATCAGGATCACGTTGCGGAAATTGACCTGCTTGCCGTTGTGGTCGGTGAGCCGGCCGTGATCCATGATCTGGAGCAGCACGTTGTAGAGGTCGGGATGTGCCTTCTCGATCTCGTCGAGCAGCACCACGCAATGCGGATGCTGGTCGACGCCGTCGGTGAGCAGGCCGCCCTGGTCGAAGCCGACATAGCCCGGAGGCGCGCCGATCAGGCGCGACACGGTATGCCGCTCCATGTATTCGGACATGTCGAAGCGCAGCAGCTCGACGCCGAGCGACGCCGCGAGCTGCTTTGCGACCTCGGTCTTGCCGACGCCGGTGGGCCCGGAGAACAGGTAGCAGCCGATCGGCTTCTCCGGCTCGCGCAGGCCGGCACGCGCCAGCTTGATCGAAGCGGCGAGCGACTCGATCGCCTTGTCCTGGCCGAACACGGTGCGCTTCAGCGTCTGCTCGAGATGCTTGAGCACCTCGGCATCGTCCTTCGACACGCTCTTGGGCGGGATCCGCGCCATCGAGGCGATCGTGGTTTCGATCTCCTTGATGCCGATGGTCTTCTTGCGCTTGTTCTCGGCGACCAGCATCTGCGCCGCACCGGATTCGTCGATCACGTCGATCGCCTTGTCGGGCAGCTTGCGGTCGTGGATGTAGCGCGAGGAGAGCTGCACCGCAGCCTCGATCGCCTCATTGGTGTACTTCAGCCGGTGGTAGTCCTCGAAATACGGCTTGAGGCCCTTGAGGATCGCGATCGCGTCCTCCACCGTCGGCTCGTTGATGTCGATCTTCTGGAAGCGCCGCACCAGCGCGCGGTCCTTCTCGAAGTGCTGGCGGTATTCCTTGTAGGTGGTCGAGCCCATGCAACGGATCGTGCCCGAGGCAAGCGCCGGCTTGAGCAGGTTCGAGGCATCCATCGCCCCGCCCGACGTCGCGCCCGCACCGATCACGGTGTGGATCTCGTCGATGAACAGGATGGCGTTGGGATGCGCCTCGAGCTCCTTCAGCACCTGCTTCAGGCGCTCCTCGAAGTCGCCGCGATAGCGCGTGCCCGCAAGCAGCGTGCCCATGTCCAGCGAGAACACGGTGGCAGCCGCCAGCACCTCCGGCACCTCGCTGTCGACGATGCGCTTGGCGAGGCCCTCCGCGATCGCGGTCTTGCCGACGCCGGCTTCGCCCACGAACAGCGGGTTGTTCTTCTGCCGGCGGCACAGCACCTGGATCGCGCGGTTGATCTCGGAATTGCGTCCGATCACCGGATCGATCTTGCCGTCGCGCGCCTTCTTGTTGAGGTTGACGCAATAGGTCTCGAGCGCTTCGCCCTTCTTCTTGGCGTCGTCGCTGCCCTTGGTCTCGGTCTCCTCGTCGACGCCGCGCACGGGGCGGGCCTCGGAGACGCCCGGCCGCTTGGCGATGCCGTGGCTGATGTAGTTGACGGCGTCGTAGCGCGTCATGTCCTGCTCTTGCAGGAAGTATGCGGCGTGGCTCTCGCGCTCGGCGAAGATCGCGATCAGCACGTTGGCACCGGTCACCTCTTCGCGACCGGAGGATTGCACGTGGATCACCGCGCGCTGGATCACGCGCTGGAAACCGGCGGTCGGCTTGGCATCGTCGGCGCCATCCGTCACCAGGTTCTCGAATTCGGTCTCAAGATAGTTGACGAGGCTCGTGCGGAGCTTGTCGAGATCGACGCTACAGGCGCGCATGACGGCGGCTGCATCGGAGTCGTCGATCAGGGAGAGCAAGAGATGCTCGAGCGTCGCGTATTGGTGATGACGCTCGTTTGCGATCGCCAGCGCACGATGCAGGGATTGTTCAAGGCTTTGAGAAAAAGTCGGCATTCGCGTCCTCTATGGCCCCCACCATCATGATCGTCCTCGCCCGGTCAGGCAACAACAACCTTTGTCACATATAGTTATACAAGACCGCGGCGAAAGACCGGTTCCGCGACTCGGCAGCTAGCCACCTGCGGTATTTTTCGATGCAAAACCCGTTCCGATTTGGGCGGGATCGGCGCCGGTGCAGAATTCCGTAGTTTTGCCGGCTGCGATGGAGATCGCGCGCAGGCATCACGCGGCGATCACACTGCGACATACACAAGCAAGAGCCGGCTACGAACGCGCCGTGGGGTGACTTATTTCTTTTCCATCACGCATTGCAGCGGATGCTGGTGCTTGCGGGCGAAGTCCATCACCTGCGTCACCTTGGTTTCGGCGATCTCGTAGGTGAACACGCCACACTCGCCGATACCGTGATGATGGACGTGCAGCATGATCTTGGTCGCCGCCTCGACGTCCTTCTGGAAGAACTTCTCCAGCACGTGGACCACGAACTCCATCGGCGTGTAGTCGTCGTTCAGGATCAGAACGCGATACAGGTTCGGCCGCTTGGTCTTCGGCTTGACCTTGGTGATGACGGAGGTGTTCGGACCCGTCGGGCTGCCGGAACGGTTCTCGTCGTTGCTCATCCGGGGAGCGCGGGCGGCGGCGGCCGCAGACAGGTCAAGGCTGGAAGTCAATTGCGACATGGCTCAGGCGTTCAAATTCCCCACGGAAGCGTATGACGGCCCGCCGCGCGGCCCCGCCTTTCGGAGCTTCGCACTGGCGCACCGCGCTTTTGGATCGCCGCTTCCAACCGGTCCGGTCCAAACCAGATCGATTGCAGGAATATGGGCTTGCCCCCGCCTCGCCGCAAGCGTGCAAAAGTCCGGCTATGGCGGGCCCGATTCCCGATCCGGGCGATCCTGACCAAGGTTAATCAATCCGGACCGGTTTGACAAAAATTTCCGCCGCGCCGGTCTAGAAACAGGTTGACCAGGAACCTAGCCGTTAACGCGACCGCGACGGTTTCGCGCGGGATCGTCTCCGGTCTTCTACGGTACCTGCTGTTCAATCGCTTGGCGCGAAATCGAGCAAAATCGCAAATTTCGAGGATGGCCGTGCTGCGTCCGCCCTGCCCTGTGTCAGCCGCATCGCTCGACGCGTCCGGCACCACCATCACCTCGCAGATCAGCAGCGAGGCGCGGACCCAATTCAACGCGCCGTTCATTCGTGCTGTGCGCATCGAGCGGGTGAGCATCCGATCCACACCATGCCGGCGAACACCGGCAGCGCCCTGCCCCCAAGCGTGCTGCAATATCGCGCGAGCAGCACCGGCAAATTCTGCTTGGTCCCGCCGGCGAACCCGACCGCGCTCTGGCACGGATCGGTCGCGACAACAAAAAAGCCCGGCTGGTTCAGCCGGGCTTCTTGCTTCCAGGATGTCCGGGAAAAGTTAGTTGGCGGCCGGGGTGAACTTCGACACGATGGTCTCGACCGGCTTGAACGCCTGCTTGGCGAGGTCGCTGTAGAGGCCGGCAATCTTCTGCGATTCCGCGACGAAGGTCTCGTAGGCGGAACGGGCGAAGTCGGTCTGCGCTTCCATCGCCTTGTCCAGCGACTTCACGCCGGAAAGCTTCTCGACGAAGGACTTGGTGTCTTCGAACGACTTCTTGGTGTAGTCGCCGTAGGCGCTGGCGATTGCCTGGAGGCCGTGCTGCACCGAGGTCGCGGAGGCGACGCACTGCTCGAACTGCTCTTTCCCGTAGCTCTGAAAGTCTTCAACCTTGAACATTTCGGAATCCTTTTCCCTGGCTCGCGTCGGGAAGCCCCGGCTCCCTGACTCTGCCCACAATTAGTGCAACGCACAAAAAAGTCAAGAATCTTGTGCGTCGCACAAAAACTAGATCCAAACCGAAGAGATTCCCGGGGTTTCCCGCAAGGGTTCCTTAAGCTTTTGGAAACCGCGGACCCCTACCTTGATTCCCTGGACGTGTTCAGCTTCCGCAAGCGGCCAAAAGCCGTTTGAGAACATCACCTTAGCCAGAATAGCGGCTCAGGTTCAACGTCCCCCGCGGCGAGCACCAGCGGAGGGGCAGCCTGGGCAGGTAATGATCCCGGGTCCATTGGGCACAATTTCGCCTCACGGGCCGGTGATCAAGTCAGAAACGGGGACGGGGTTTCATGCTTCGTAAAAACTTGTCTTCCTCGCGCTTGGCGCGGGTCGGGGTTTTCGGGCTTCTTACGGTCACCACCGCGGTCATCTTCACCACCGATGCCGCCGAGGCGCGGCGTCACCGCCGCCACTACGCGCACCACCGGGTGCAGCGCGACGTGTCCGAGAGCTCCAGCCCGAAATTCGCGTCGATCATCGTCGACGGCAATTCCGGCTCCGTGCTCCAGGCAACGAGCCCCGACGGGATTCGCCATCCGGCGTCGCTGACCAAGATCATGACGCTCTATCTGCTGTTCGAGCGTCTCGAGTCCGGCAAGATGAAGCTCGACACCGAGATGCCGGTGTCGCAGCACGCCGCCGATCAGGATCCGACCAAGCTGAACCTGCGTGCCGGCCAGACCATCCGTGTCGAGGACGCGATCAAGGGTCTCGTCACCCGCTCCGCCAACGACGCAGCCGTGGTGATCGCGGAAGCGATCGCCGGCGACGAGGACGACTTCGCCCAGATGATGACGCGCAAGGCGCGTTCGCTCGGCATGTCCAAGACGGTCTACCGGAACGCCAACGGCCTTCCCAACGACGAGCAGGTCACGACCGCGCGCGATCAGGCCACGCTCGGCCGCGCCATCCAGGAGCGCTTCCCGCGCTACTACCGCTATTTCGCGACCTCGACGTTCAACTGGCGCGGCCAGTCGATCCGGAACCATAACCACCTGCTCGGCAGCGTCGAGGGCGTGGACGGCATCAAGACCGGCTACACCCGCGCCTCCGGCTTCAACCTCGTGACCTCGATGCGCCGCGGCAACCGCCACCTGATCGGCGTGGTGCTGGGCGGCCGCAGCGGCGGTTCGCGCGACGCCATCATGCGAAACCTGCTCGCGGAGAACCTCGACAAGGGCGCGACCAGCCACACCGTCGCCGCGGTTACCGAGCGTAGCGGCGCTGACGCCGCTGCCGAGGTCGCCGATGCGTCGGATACCCCGGCCCGCACCGCTCCGCAGGTCCAGGCCGCGGCCGCCCCTGCTCCCGAAGCAGCCCCGTCGCGTCTCGCCTCGCGCCTGTCCACGCTTGCGGCCGCCACCGCCGCAATGCCACCCGCTCAGCCCAAGCCTGAAGCTCGGCCGACTGAATCCAAGATCGAGCCCGCGCCGCTCACCAATGGCGTGATCTCCAGCCAGCCGCTCTCGATCATCCCGGGCTCGTCCGAACCGATGAAGCCGGTCCGGGTCAAGACGGTGCAGGTCAAGGCCGGCACCGTGAAGGTCGCCTCCGCCGCCCCGTCGCAGGTCGCGCCGCAGATTACCAACACGGTTGCCTCCCGCTCCGACGTCGCGGAAACCTCCGGCGCCGTCGTCGCCCGGGCCGATCTGATCAACAAGCCCGAGATCCAGAGCCAACCGGAAGCGCCGAAGGCGGAAGTCGCCCGCACCGAGCTGCCACGCCAGCCGGCCGGCTTCGGCACCGGCAACGGCGTCCTCGGCGTGCTGCCGGCTGCGACCGCCGCCGCGGCCGCTCCGAAGCTCGCCTCCGCCGACCCGGCGCCGCAGCCGATCCAGATGAGCGCCACCACCAAGCCGGTCGTCACGCACAGCGGCTGGATCGTCCAGGTCGGCGCGCTCGAGAGCGAGAACGAAGCCCAGCAGCGCATCGACGCAGCGCGTAGCTCGGCCCGCGGCCTGCTCAGCAAGGCGGATCCGTTCACCGAGCCGGTCGTCGCCAAGGACAATCGCAAGCTCTACCGCGCCCGCTTCGCCGGGCTCGAGCGGGATCAGGCCGAAGCCGTCTGCCGCGCCCTGAAGCGCGCCGACATCTCCTGCATCACCGTCCGCAACTGATCTCCCGCACCGCTCCGAAAAATGCCCGCGCCTTGCGCGGGCATTTTTGTTTTCGGCATGCGGCCAGCCAAAGTCGGTTCCGCGACAACCTCTCGTCAACGTTTTACGGTTAAATTTTTACTCAAGAGATCGGCCACGCCGAAATGGCGGGCATCGGGGCGACGACAGACAGAGCCAACGGAGATCACGCGGTACGGGCGTTTGTAGCGTAGTGCCGGAGTTAGCCGTTATGCGTGCGAAGCAGAGTATCCTTGGCCTCGTTTACCCGGGCAGCGAGATACGTCGAGCCCCCCTGGTCGGGATGGAGTTTCTTCATCAGGGACTTGTGGGCCCGGCTGATGTCGTCGCGCCCCGCTCCCGGCTGCAAGCCAAGGATCTGATAGGCCTCCTCCGTCGTCATTTTGCCGCTCGCCGCCGTGCGGCGCTGCCCCCCTGCCGCATCGCCCTGCGCGTTCTGACGCCAGGCGGGAAACCTGCGGTCCAGATAGCTTTCAAGTAAGGCCACGCTCTCGGCGTCGAACGCCGGGACCATCGCCAGCAGGCCGGCGAGATCGAACTCGTCGAGATCGCGCCCGGCGTGAGGCCCGGCAACGATCTGGCCTCCGAGCCGGCCGGAATCGTGGTCGAGCCGCATGTCGAGGAATTGCGAGCGCACGCGCGAGGCCTGCCCGGGCGCGGGCGCCGCACCGCCACCGAACAGCCCGCCGATATTGCCGAAGCCGGCGTTCGTCAACGGCGTCCAGCCGAGCAGCCCGGCGCCGAAAATCCCGAGCGGGATCGCGACCGCAAGCTCGCCCCGCAAGCCCGTGAAGGCCGCAACCGCCAGCGCCACCACGCCGCCGCCGAACTTGATGGTGCGCGCCAGCACCGCCGGATTGGCGGCGCGGAACATCTGAAGCAGCAGATACAGCGTGATAACGGCGACAGCGCCGGCGATCAGGGTCATGTCCGGAATATAGGCGCCCTGTTGTCAAAAAGCATGGCGTCCTTTCGCCCGTCGGCAATTGGCAGATGACATGGGACGCCGGCTTGCCCGATAGTCCGGCGCGACGATTGAGGGAGACAATGCGTAGCGGATTCAAGCCGCCGATCGTGCCGGCCGCCTTCTTCGGCATCGTGCTTGGCCTTGCCGGCCTCGGCAATACCTGGCGCGCCGCGCATCAGGTCTGGCATTTGCCGGCGATCGTCGGCGAGATCCTGCTCGCCCTCGCCTCCATCGTCTGGGCGCTGCTGCTCGTTCTCTTCATCCTGCGCTGGATCCTCGCGCGCGCCGAGTCGCTCAGTGAAGCCCATCATCCGGTACAATGCTGCTTTATTGGTCTCGCCGGCGTCTCCACCATGCTGATCGCGATCGCGGCGGAGCCCTACTCGCACCTTGCCGCCGAAATCCTGTTCGGCCTTGGCGCGGCGTTCACGCTCGGCTTCGCGCTGTGGCGGACGGGGTTGTTGTGGCGCGGCAATCGCGATCCCACCGCGACGACACCGGTCCTGTATCTGCCGACCGTTGCCGGCGGCTTCGTCACCGCGGCCGTTTCTTCGGTGCTCGGCTACCCCGATTGGGGACAGCTTGCCTTCGGCATCGCGCTGTTTTCCTGGCTCGCGATTGAATCCGTGCTGCTGCATCGGCTCTACACGGTCGCGACACTTCCAGTCGCACTGCGGCCGACGCTCGGCATCCAGCTGGCGCCGCCCGCGGTCGGTGCCGTCGCCTATCTCGCGATCAATGGCGGCGTGCCCGACATGGTCGCGCATGTCCTCGTCGGCTACGGACTGATGATGGCGCTGCTGCTGCTTCGCCTGCTGCCGTGGATCATGGAGCAGCCGTTCTCGGTGTCGTATTGGGGCTTCACCTTCGGCGCCACCGCGCTTGCGATCGCACCGATCCGCATGGCCGGCCACGGCGACACCGGTGCGATCGCGCTGCTCGCGCCATGGCTGTTCGGAGCCGCCAACATCGTGGTCGGATTGATCGGGCTGGGCACGCTGCGCCTGATCCTGCAGGGACGCCTGCTGCCGCCGGTCGCAGCGCCGCCGCCAACGCAAGCCGCGCCAGCGTAACCTGCTACTTCATCTGGCCGATCAACTGGGCCGCACCGCTCGCGCTCTTGGCCAATTTCAGCAGCGCCTCGCGCCCGCCGGCGGCATAGGCCGCGGCCGCCCGCAACAGCTCGCGCAGCTGTGCCGCAGCGCCGGGATCGAAACGGCACCAGGCGCCGCCGGTCAGGCGCGCGATCTCGCGAAACGCCTGCTCGGCCACCGGGTCATGGCCTTCCTGAAACACGAAGACGGGCACCTTGAGCATGCCGAGTTCGCCGGCCTTGGCGCAGAGCTCGTCAACCTTCTCCTCCATCGCATCGCCGACGAAGACCACGGCCCGCACGCCCGATGCGACCGCCTCGCGCCGCGCCTCGCTCAGCACCTTGCCGATCTGGGTGTCGCCGCCGCGGCAATCGATCTTGCTCATCAGCGTTGCGAGCCTGGCGCTGTCGGAGATCCACCCCGTGGCACGGCACTCGTTGAAGCCGCGATAGTAGACCAGCCGGATGTCGAGACTGCCGAGCGCCGCGGTCTCGCGAAACATGTCGGCCTGGAGCGCGCAGGCCATGTCCCAGGTCGGCTGCCGGCTCATCGTCGCATCCAGCGCGAAGATCAGCCGGCCTTTCGCGCCGGGAGCATGCGGTGACAGCGCACGCGCCTTGGCGACAAAGGCGGCGATATCGTCCGAGGTCGACGTCCCGGCCTGCGGCACCGCGCCGCCTGCTTGCGGCGAGACGGCATCGCGGCCGCGCGGTTTGATGGGTTCGCCCGACATCCCTTGGCCCTGCGTGAACGGCTAATGTGGTTAGCGGGTGCAGCCCGGTCAATGTGCAAAGCCTCCGCGGGCGAGCGCCGGCGGAGGCTTTGAAAGTCGTTTCTGACTATGATGAAACGTCAGCTCTTGGCAGGCGCCATCAGAGCGACCGGACCGGGCTCGAGAATCTTGGGTGGAGACGATTGCGTATCGACCGGCCCTACCTCGCTGTCAGTCGCGCTCAGGAATTTGTCGAGCATGCCTTGGATCGAGTTCTTGGCCACATCCGGACCGGTGTCGCGCATGTCGTTGTGCTGGAATTCGGTCTTCACGACCTGGATGCCGGCCTTCTCGCATTCCTCGTCGCTCGGGATCACGCCCGCATCGGTCTTGAACTGCGGATCGGTGGAGCGGAACGACAGGATCTTGAACTTGCCGGCGGTCACGAACGGCACGCGCAGATTGTCCAACGTGACGACCTTCTTGACCTCATCCGGATACTGCTTGGCGAAGTACATCGTGATGTCGCCGCCCATGGAGTGGCCGACCATCGTCACCTTCTCGTAGTCGGCGTTGGGCTGAACCTTCTTCATCTCCTGCATCGCCAGGTGGATATTGGCCACGCCGCGCAGGATCTGCGGCAACCGGCCGACATAGAGCTCGCCGGGCTTGGTCACCATCGGAGGATCGGTCGGCAAATCATGCTGCGGGCTCACGACGAGGTAGCCGCGCGCAGCGAAAATGTTAGCAAGGAAGCCGTACTCGGTGTTCTTGACGGTATTGCCATGGTTGATCACGGCGACAGGCATCGTGATCATGCCGGCATTGGCCTGCATTTCCTTGTCGCGACGGATCGCGATATCGACGGGCACGGGACGGTTGTCGCGCGAAGCGTCGTAGAAGGTGATGGTCTCGTGCCTGATGGCCCACTTGCTCGCCGTGAAATAGGCGATGCCGCAGAGGGCACTGACCGAAACCAGAACGGCAATTCCACGCTTCATTTTCGTCCTCAGCCTCAGGCTCTTGCGGCCTGAATCCCTGTTGAAAATCGTGTTCTTCCGGGGCTCTTCGGCCCCTGGTCGCCTATTCGCTAATATATGTCACAGCCGCGTGACAGGAAGGCCAAATATTGTGAACTGGCAGCCCTTTCATTGTGCGCCGCACACGTTTCTTGGGCATCCTCCTCTCATACGGCTACGTCAGGGTGCAGATCACCATCCGATGCAACCGGTCTCGATTGGGTGCAATTTCGCAGTAAACGTAGAGTGAAAACGGCCGAGGGCGGGCTCAGTTCCTGCGGGGGACCGGCTTATCAGGCCGCTGGCAGTAGCGATATACCGCTAAATCAGGCGCCGAGGATGTCGTGGACCTCGAGCGGCTTGTCGACCTGGCTGAACCACTCGGCGCGGTTGGCCGCGCGGCGGCGGCCGCGCTCGTCGAGCGGCAGCTTGAGCTGGCGGAGCAGGCTCGTCACCTCTTCCCGCGCGGTGAGATGGCCGAGATTGGGCCGCATGCCGAGCGTCGCCTCGTCGATCTCGTCGAGCGCGGTGAGGCCGCGCGGGAAGAATTCGCGGTAGACGACGCGCTCGGCGAAACCGTCGATGTAGCGGAAGCCGAGCCGCAGCGACAAATCCTTCAAGCCGTCGGCGACAAGCTGCTTGTTGCGGGAGCCGAGCATGGACAGGCGGTTGCGCACCACGATCCAGTCGGTGCTCGAGCCGTCGAGCTGGCGACGCTTGCGCCTGACATCCCGCACCATCTCGGCATAGTGGCTCTCGCCGGTGACCGCATAGTTGGCGGGGTCGACGGTGCCGAGCACGTCGAAATCGAGGAAGCTGTCGTTGATCGGCGTGACCAGCGTGTCGGCCATCGAATGGGCGAGCCGCATCAGGTAGCTGTCGGTGCCGGGCGTATCGATGACGATGAAATCGAAACTGCTCTCGACCGCAGAGACCGCCTCCATGAACTGCTGGAACTCGGAGTTCTCGTTCTCGGCAATCTGCATGGTCTCGCCGAGCTTGATGCAGCGATGCACCGGCAGCTCGAGATCGAGCTTGGTGCGACGGGCCCAGGCGGCGCGGTTGTTGATGTAGTGGGTGAAGCTTTGCTGGCGGCAGTCGAGGTCGATGGTGGCAACGCGCTGACCGGCCTTCAGGAGCGCGACCGCGATGTGCAAGGCAGTGGTCGATTTGCCAGAGCCGCCCTTCTCGTTGCCCAGCACAACGACGTGCGCCGAGCCGGATTGGCCTTGGCTAGCCTGCACAAGCATGGTGATCCTCAACACCCCTAAGCAATATCTTCAAGTTGGCCGCGTCTGCGGTCAAGTGAAATGCGTGACAGGATAGCGAAATCACAGTGCGTTAGTCTTCATCATGATTTGCGTCGCCGCCCCGCGTCTGTGATTCAGCCCACAATGTCGCGACGTCGTGCGCGGCATTGCGCGGGATGCTGTGCCGCATCCGGATGCATGGCGTCCACGATCGCTGCTTGTTAAGGTTAGCCGGCTGCACGCCGCGCCCCACCCATCCCCAAGCCCCCTGAGTCCTGATGTCACGAAGCCCTCTGATCGCCCGCACGGTCCCTGCGCTCCGACGCGCCGCCGACAATCTTCGCAAGCGAAAGGCCACGATCGCGCTGGTCCCGACCATGGGGGCGCTCCATGACGGGCATGTGTCGCTGGTGCGCCTCGCCAAGCGGCGCGCCAGCCGCGTCGTAGTCTCGATCTTCGTCAACCCGACTCAATTCGCCCCGACCGAGGATTTCGGCGCCTATCCCCGAACCTGGAAGGCCGACATCGCCAAGCTCGCGGCCGAGGACGTCGACATCGTCTGGCACCCGGGCGTCGAGGCCATGTATCCGGAGGGCTTTGCGACCCGAATCGTGCCGGAGGGTCCGGCCCTGGCCGGCCTCGAGGATCGCTTCCGGCCCCACTTTTTCGGTGGCGTCGCCACCGTCGTCGGAAAGCTGTTCACGCAATGCCGGCCGGACTTTGCGATCTTCGGCGAGAAAGACTTTCAGCAACTGCGGGTGGTGACGCAGATGGCGCGGGACCTCGATCTTGGCGTCAAGGTGATCGGCTCCCGCACCGTGCGCGAGCGCGACGGGCTCGCGATGTCATCGCGCAACGTCTATCTCTCACCGCAGGAGCGGCAGACCGCGACCACGCTCTACCGCGCCATGAAGGACAGCGCCGGCCGCATCCGCGCCGGCGAGGCCATCGCGCCGGCGATGGCGCGCGGCGCCGCGACCATCAAGGCGGCCGGCTTCGTGCTCGACTATTTCGAGGCCCGCCACGCCGAGACGCTGGCACAGGTCACCTCGCGTAAGGACGGCCCCTTGCGGATCCTGGTCGCAGCCAAGCTCGGCACGACCCGGCTGATCGACAATATCGCGGTCTGAAGCGCGATGACGACATCGCGCTTCAGGTTACTGTTTGAGCATGATCTTTCCGGAAAACCGCTACACACTTTTCCGGATCATGCTCAGAGCAATCCGAGATCGCGCAGCTCGCGCCGCATCGGCTCCGGCATCGCCGCGATCGTGCCGGCGGCGGACTTGCCGAGATCGGGCGGTACGGAATCGTCCGCGAGATAGCGCCAGCCCTGGAACGGGCGCATCGGCCGCGGCGAGACCGGGATCACCTTCGGCTGCATCACGATCCGGCAGCGCCCGATGCCGTCCTTGTCGCGGAACGGCTCGATGCCGATGATCTTTTCGCGCGCGGCGATCTCGCCCTTGATGACCCAATAGAGCGACCCGCCCGAGAGGATCTCGGCGTCGCGCTTGGGCACCATTCGGGTGATGTGGATGTGATGTTGCGGCAGACCCTTCTTCTTGGCGGTCTGCATCCGTTCGGCCACCCACTCCTTCAATTCCTTGACGGAGTCGCAGCCGACGGCGAGCTTGATCAGATGGAGTGGCATGCCCCAGCATTAGCGGGCCGGCCGCAGGTTTTCAAAGCCGAACTATTCGTTATCCGCAGCCGCGGGAGCCGCAGCAGCCGGCGGCGGTGCCAGCGGAACCGGTGCAGCTGCCGGTGCGCGCGCAGCCTTCGGCGCCGGCGGCTTCTTCGCGGCCGGTGCCGCAGGCGCTGCGGCCTGCGCCGAGGTCGTGGCCGGCGCGCGCGGAGCCGGCGCTGCGTTCGCGGCCGGCGCGGCCTGGCGCGCCGTCGCTGTAGGCGGTTCCGGATTCATGATGCTCACCGGCGGCGTCGACGAGGCGCTTGGGAATTCAGCGTTGGTCGGCTTGCCCGTCGGCATCGACGGCGGCAGCGCGGCGAGCGCACCTGCGGCCGGTGCTGCCGCCGCGGGCGCGTTCCAGGTGGGCGCATAGCGTGCGACCAGCATGTCGTAGAGATGGGACTCCATGTTGGCGGCGACCTGCTGCTGATCGGTCAGCGAGCGGAAGGCGGCGCAATCGAACCGGGTGCAGCCGTCGCGGGCGATCAGCACCTGCGCGACGAGGCCGTAGCGATCGCGCTCCAGCGCCTTGCGCAGCACCTTCATGTCCAGCGTCAGGCTCTTGTCGACGGTCGCGGCGTCGCCGAGCGCGGTCAGCCGGTCGATCCTGGCGGCGGTGTAGGAGACGGCCGCGGCCGCCGCATCCGGCGAACCGAACAGCGCCTTCTCGCAGCCAATGGCCACGGCATCGCCGGCAAGATCGTCAAGGCAGGACAGTGCCGGCAGGCTCGCGGTAACAACGCCCTGCGCGCGCGCCTCGGCCGGAGCGGCCTGCCCGTCCGGTCCATAGAGGTGCGCCGTGGCAGCCACCGCGATGGCAATGGCAAGCAGCGTGATGACGGTCAGCGCACCGTTGGCAACCGATCTCTCGGCGCGCAGCAGCGTGATCATGAGGATCAATCCGAAGAAGCCCGCAGCCGCCAGCGTCATCCACATCGGGACGGCCGGCGAGCGCCAGATTTGGTCGAGCGACGAGGCCCATGCCCAGTTCATGCGCGACGTCCCCTCACGCGAGCAAAGAGCGAATGGTCAAAGCGAGCACCGTGAGCCGGCAACTGCCCCCGACCCACCTTGTGAAGGTGAAGCGGGCCTTTTGACGGCGAGCGCAGGAAATTCGTCCGCGACATCAACGGGCGGCGGTGCCTCAGGAGAGCGCGAGCTGGCTTTCCTTGGCGACCCGTTCGAAGGCTTCAGTCGAGCTCTTGATCCGGTACTGGCAGTCGTCACCTTCCGTCGGCAACAGGCGGATGATCTCATACGAGCCGCTGGCAGCCGGGCGCGCGACGTTGCTGGCCGTGAACAATACGCGCGTTCCAACGGGGAATTTGTGCTTCAACACCCTCTCCATTACTCAAACAACGCCTGCCTCGCCCATGGTCCCACTGCGATGGCCGGCCGGAAACCCAGCCGTTATATAGCACGCATGCGGCGTTTTTGGCCAGCCTCATGCGAGCATGGCAAACACACCAATCTTGAAGTCTTTTCAGGACGATAACGGGAACAGCGGGCCACGCTAATACCGCTGGAACCGGGCCTCAGGCGGTATGGGGCAGATGACCCTGCGGGCTGGCCCGGTCCACCGCCTTGGGCAGCTCCTGGGCCAGGATCTGGCCCAGCTGGTCAACCGGGATGTTGTAGCGCGCAGCCAGCTGGCGGACGGTGTCGTTGCCGAGCACCGCGCGGAGCTGGTCGGCCGAGATCGGCAGGTTCTGGCCGTTGCCGAGCCAGGATTTGACCTGGTCACCGAACCCGGCCTGCTGAAGCTTGGCCACGATCGCGCTGAGGCCGCCCTGATTGTTGCTGCCGAGCACCTCGCTCAAGACGGCCGGCAGCACGGCGGCGCCGAGCTGGCCGAGCGCGCTGCGGAGCGCGGGGTTGTTTTCCAGCGAGTCCAGGATTCCCATAGCGTGCCCTCTTCCAAGCCGCAACTCGGTACGATTGAGCGCCGCCGGCTGGTGTATCGTCAAGCGGCGCCCGATCACATTCGCGGGTTACGCGTCCTCGAACTTCGCGATGACAAGCGTCTCGGCAAGCCCCTCGCGGGTCCATTCCTGGAATGCCGGCAGCGTCATCATCGTCTCCATGTAGGCCTTGGTATCCGGCGCCACCTCGATCGCGTAGGTGCGGAAGCGGTGCACGACCGGCGCATACATCGCGTCCGCCGCGCCAAAGCGGCCGAACAGGAACGGTCCCCTGGCACTGTGGCGCGCCCGGCACTCGCGCCAGATTTCCTCGATGCGCGCAACGTTGGCCTTCGCATCGGCCGACAGCGCCACGGGGCGGATCGGCCGGTGCAGGTTCATGCCGCATTCGCTGCGCAAGGCGACAAAGCCGGAATGCATCTCGGCGCACACCGAACGGGCATGGGCGCGGGCCGCGGCATCATCGGGCCACAGTTTCACTTCCGGGTAGCGCTCGGCGATGTATTCGATGATCGCGAGCGAATCCCACACCGTGGTCTCGCCGTCGACCAGCACGGGCACCTTGCCGGCGCGGCTGAAGGACAGGATCTGCTCCTTGTCCGCGGGGTTATCCGTGTAGAGCGGGATCAGGGTCTCCACGAACGGGATGTCGTTGGCGCGCAGCGCGAGCCAGGGCCGCATCGACCATGACGAGTAGTTCTTGTTGCCGATGGCAAGTTTTAGTGCAGCCATGTCCACTGGTCCTTCCCAAGTCCTCTGGATGCGGCGCTTTTAGCGCCATCGCCTGCCGTCAATCAATCGTTGCTGCGCCCGGCCTTGCGTGGCAATCGTTGCGATGCTCGCGAGGAGAGAGACATGAGCAGGCATTGGGTCGACATCACCGCCGTCGGCTTCTTCATCGTCGAATGGCTGGTCTATGCCCTGACCCTGGAACACTCGGCCTATGGCCGCGACAGCCTGTCGGCGCGCATGAACCGTTATCGCGAGGTCTGGGTGCGCCGGCTGCTCGACCGCGAGACGCGCATGGTCGACATGCAGATCATGGCCTCGCTCCAGAACGGCACCGCCTTCTTCGCCTCCACCAGCCTCATCGCACTCGGCGGCGCGCTGGCGCTGCTGCACGCGACCAACGACGCCATCACGATCCTGAGCAAGCTGCCGACCGACCTCAGCACCTCGCCCGCAATGTGGGAGCTGAAATGCGTCGGTCTCGTGCTGATCTGCGTCTACGCCTTCTTCAAGTTCGCCTGGGCCTATCGCCTGTTCAACTATGTCGCCATCCTGTTCGGCGGCATGCCGCCGGCGTCCCAGCGCGACACGCCTGCGGCCGAAGCCCATGTCATCCGCACCACGCGCCTGTTCGAATCCGCCGGCCGCCATTTCAACCGCGGCCAGCGTGCCTTCTTCTTCGCGCTCGGCTATCTTGGCTGGTTCGTCAGCCCCTGGGTGCTGTTCGTGACCACGGCGGCCGTGGTGATCGTGACATGGCGCCGGCAATTCGCCTCGAGCGCATGGTCGGCGATGGCGCCTGAGGTGGCCGGGGATGAGGAGATGCGGAAGCGCGGGCATTGACCCCAACTCTCTCCACGTCGTCATTGCGAGCGCAGCGAAGCAATCCAGAGTCTTTCCGCGGAGGGATTCTGGATTGCTTCGCTGCGCTCGCAATGACGGAGCAAGGGGCGGCATCGCCATGCTCCAATCCGCATCTCAATTTGCAGACACGCCTTCACATCCTCGCGGCGTAATTCGCCCGAGCTTTGCTTCGTCGCTCTGCTCTCTTGAGCCAAGAGGGCGCAGGGAAGGCCGGGTGCCGGCTGGCACCCGCGGTCCGCTGCGCGAAAAGCACACGCAGGAAGAACCGCACAGCAGCATACAGGTGTAGCCAATCACTCGGCCTTCCCTGCGCAGTGGTTGGACGGCTTATGCCGTGCTCTCCCGGGAGCCGAGTTCCTGCTGGCCTCCCTCACTCTCGCGAAAGTCGCCGGCACCACGCCGGTTGACGTGAATGCCGCATCCGCAAGAGCTTGACCGTAGCAACGACGGCCAGGACCACACGGTTTTGCCGTACGCACGGCCCGCCATTTCGCCGCAGTTTTTCCAGCCCTGTCGACGGAGCCGGAAACTTACAGGCGAGACGAACCTGGCAGCGCCGCTCATCCAGCACGAAGTCTTGGGCTCACGGAGAGCAATCCGCCCTGCCCACGCCTCTCGCGCCCGACGCTGCCGCGTCCACCGCAAGCCCGGCTCGCGAAACGTGACGACACAAGATCGCCCCTCAAGATGAGCCGGGATGGGCGACACATACGACAAATCCGAATTTCGGTAAAGTGGAATCTTTTTGGGAAAGAGGCTTGACGGCATTCGCTGTGTTTTGCCCGTCGGGTAATGGTTTGTTCTGGATGCCGTTGAGAAACACAACGACGAGATCGTCGCCAGCGAACAGTCAGTGCGCGCTTCCATAGCGCCGCCAGCACTTCACCCAAGGTTGCAGGCAGCAGTTCGATGCGCTACAGGCGCAGCATTGAGAATACTCAAAGCATAATTCCGGGGGCGAAATGAACAAGCTGATGATCGCGGTTGCCGTAACCATTCTCGGAGCATCAACGGCCAAGGCGGCTCCACTTTACGAATGCGGCGGCGACCCGGCCTGCCAGGCCAAGCGCGACAGCATGTCTCGCGCCACATATGAGCGAAACATCAACCAGTGCCTCGCCTCGGCGGGCGCGACGCGCGAGCAGTGGCGAGCTCACGCAGTGCCGAAGCCCGCCGCCGACAAGGTCCGCGCCTGTCTCGCCGCGCGCGGATAGCCGCGAGGCAACTTATCCCCCGCCGAAATCCTGCGGCGTGAACGGCAGGTCCAACACCTTCCATTCCTCGTATTTGTCGGCCGGCAGCATCTTGTACGGCTGACAGGCCTGGAGCGCGCTCGTCGCCGACTTCACGATGGCCACGCCCTTCGCGGATGGCGGGGCTTCGATCAGGATCGGCGGGCGCGCCAGCGTGCCGTCGGTGGCGAACACCGCGCGCAGCTTGATGCGCACCGGGTCGGTCGGCGCGACACCGGCCGGCAGTTTTGCGCAGCTCCTGAGGCGCCGACGAAGCTCGGCAATGACCTCGGGCGGCAGCTTGGCTCCGATGGAATCCTTGGCATCGCCGCCGTCATCCCTCGGCGCGTCTTTCGGCTCGACCGGCAGTTCCGGCGGCAGGCCCAGCATCACGCCGTATTTGACGGTGACGTCGGGCTCGGGGGCCTGATAGGCCGGAGGCGCGGCCTGCGGCTGCGGCATTCCTTGTGAGGGCTGCGGCGCGGGCTGAGGTTGCGACTGCGGCAGCGGCTGTTGCGGCGGCAACTGCGATGGCTGTGGTTGCGGCTGCTGGGGCTGCTCCGGCTGCGGCTGCGCGGTGGCCTCACGTTGCTTCGGCGTCTGTGAGGGTTGCGGCTGCGGCTGTTTCTGCTGCGTCGGCTGCTCCGGTTCGGGCGACGCTTTCTGCTGCGATGATTGCGACGCGGCCTGCTGCTTGGCGTCCGGCTTCGCCGCTGCATCCGCCTTGTCGGTGACGTCCAGCTTCGGCAGTCTCAGCTCGGGGGTCGGGGTCGGCTCCGGCGCTTTCTCCTTTGCTGCCTCCTCCGCCTTCGTCTCCTGCTCCTTGACCTGCTCCGGCGTGACGATGTCGACCGCAACAGCTTCGGGCGGCGCGGCATGGAACGGATGGACCTCGCTGATCACGATGATCAGCGCCACCAGCGTCAGATGCGCGATCGCCGACGCCGCAATGTCCGTCCGTATGATCTTCCGCAGTTCCATCGCCCGATCTTGGGTTGCCGCCCTGCTCCTAAAGCGCGATGAGGTTAGGATCAACTGTCATCCCGCTTTAGGCTCTTGTTCGAGCATGATCTTATCGGAAAACCGCTTCGCACTTTTCCGGATCATGCTGGGCATACGGCAGCCCGCCCTCAATCCCATTTTGGCGCGAAGCCAAAGTCGGTCAGGCGGCCCTTGGGATTGGCCAGCGCGGCGATCCGGGCCATCTCGTCGTCGGAGAGCTCGAAATCGAAGATCTCGATGTTCTCCGACAGACGCTCGATGCGCGAGGTGCGCGGGATCGCTGCGACGTTCTGCTGCACGAGCCAGCGCAGGCAGACCTGCGCCGGCGTCTTGCGATGCGCCCGCCCGATCCCGGCGAGCGTCTGGTCGGTCTTGATGCGCCCCCTGGCGATCGGGCTGTAGGCGACCAGCGCGAGCCCATGCTGGTCGCAGGCCGCCCTCACCTTGGCCTGGTCCAGATAAGGGTGAAATTCGACCTGGTTGCAGACGAGCGGCTCCGGCGACAGCGCGACCGCCTGCTCGATCAGCGCCACCGTGAAATTGGAGACGCCGATGTGACGCGTGAGGCCCATTTGCCTGGCATGCGACAGCGCGCCCAGCGTCTCCGCCAGCGGCACGTGCGAATTGGGCCAGTGCAGCAGCAACAGATCGACGGAGGGAAGTCGCAGCCGCGCAAGGCTCTCCTTCACCGACCGTTCGAGATCGTGGGGCGCGAAATGGTTGGTCCAGACTTTGGTGGTGAGGAAGACGTCGTCGCGGCGCACGCCGGAGGCGCGCACGCCATCGCCGACCTCGCGCTCATTGTCGTAGACCTGTGCGGTGTCGATGTGGCGATAGCCGAGCCGCAGCGCCTGCTCGACCACGCGCGCGCATGGCCGCCCGCTCAACTCCCAGGTCCCGAGCCCGATCGCCGGGATCCTTGCGCCATTGGCCTCGACGAACAGCATGAGGAATCCTCTCTGTTGCGGTCGCCCCAAATACCATCAGGCATCATTATGGACCGGGTCCGGGAGGCTGCCAACGGAAGCCGCTGCAACCGGGCCGGTTATTCAGCGCAATGCTAATGGGAGGTTCGCGTCAGGCTTTGGCAAGCGCCTGGAACACCGTGTCGGGCGCATGCGCGATCACCGCAAGCAGCGCGCGGGCCGGTCCCCGCGGGGCGCGCTTGCCCTGCTCCCAGTTGCGGATGGTCTCGACGGGAACGCCGAGCTTGGCGGCGAACTCCATCTGGGTCAGGCAGGCGCGG
Organism: Bradyrhizobium sp. B025; assembly: GCF_042257955.1. Classification (NCBI taxonomy): domain Bacteria; kingdom Pseudomonadati; phylum Pseudomonadota; class Alphaproteobacteria; order Hyphomicrobiales; family Nitrobacteraceae; genus Bradyrhizobium; species Bradyrhizobium sp. B025. The sequence goes on from NZ_CP170150.1 coordinate 4,993,782, forward strand.
CGGCGCAGGTCGCGCACCGCGAGCGAGCCGGTGTCGGCCGGCGCGGCATTGGCCGTGGGCTGGACCGGAAATTCCTGCCCGTCCCGCAACTCGACGATCCGTCCGTCCGCCTTCAGCCGCAACCGCATGTTCATTCCCCCAGGCCCGGGCGATGATGCGTCAGGTCGCTTAAGTTCGGATTAAAGATGATGGCGGGCCGTCATTCCGGGGCGCGCGGAGCGCGAGCCCGGAATCCATCGTGCACCGGAGCACGCCGACAAATGGATTCCGGGCTCGCGCCAAGTGGCGCGCCCCGGAATGACGGAGCGGAGGCGAGAGCTACCTCAACCCGAACCACAAGGTCGCAATCCCGAGGAAGGAGAAGAAGCCGACGACGTCGGTCACGGTGGTGACGAAGGTGCCGGAGGCCACCGCCGGATCGGCTCGGACACGTTCGAGCGCCATCGGGATCAGGATGCCGCCGAGCGCGCCGGCGACGAGGTTGCAGATGATCGCAAGCCCGATGACGATGCCGAGGCCGGGGATCTTGAACCAGGCCACCGCGGCAATGCCCGTGATCACGGCGAAGGCCAGGCCGTTGACGAGGCCGACCAGGCCTTCGCGCATCACCACGCGCCAGGCATTGGAGGAGCCGAGCTCGCGGGTCGCGAGCGCCCTCACCGCGACCGTCATGGTCTGGGTCGCGGCGTTGCCGCCCTGGCTCGCCACGATCGGTGCGAGCACCGCGAGCGCCACCATCTTTTCCAGCTGGCCCTCGAACAGGCCGAGCACGGAGGACGCCAGGAAGGCGGTGGCGAGATTGACCAGCAGCCAATTGAACCGCGCCCGGGCAATGGTGAACACGGTGTCCGACAGCTCTTCGTCGCTGGTGACGCCGCCGAGCGCCTTGAGGTCTTCGTCCGCCTCTTCCTCGATGACGTCGACGACGTCGTCCACGGTGATGACGCCGACCAGGCGATCCTGGGTGTCGAGCACGGGAGCTGCGACGAGATTGTACTTGCCGAACATGCGCGCCACCTCCTCCTGGTCCTCCAGGACGGAGACGCGACGGCGATTCTCGTCGGTCAGCTCGGCAAGCGCCACCGGGCGGCGGGCGCGGAGCAGCACGTCGAGCGAGATCGCGCCCTGCCAGTGCTGGTCCTTGTCGACGACATAGATCTCGTAGAAGCGGTCGGGCAGATCCGGCGTCTCGCGCATGTAGTCGATCGCCTGCCCCACGGTGAAATCCTGGGGCACGGCGATGAACTCGGTCTGCATCCGGCGGCCGGCGGAATTTTCCGGATACAGCAGGCTGCGCTCGAGCGCGACGCGCTCCCGCATTGGCAGCTTCTCGAGGATCTCCTCCTGCTCGGCCTCGTCGAGGGTCTCCAGCAGCTCGACCGCGTCGTCGGATTCGAGCTCGCGGACGCCTTCCGCGACCGTCTCCGGCGGCAGCTCATCGAGGATCTCCTCGCGGACGCTCTCGTCGACCTCGTTCAGCGCCGAAAAGTCGAAGTCGCGGCCCGTGAGCTCGACCAGGCGGACGCGGTCGTCGGGCTCGAGCGCGCCGATGAGATCGCCGAGGTCGGCCTCATGCAGCTCCGCGACACAGGCGCGCAGCGCGGCACTGTCGCCGGCCTCGATCGCACGGGCAATCTCCTCGACGAATTCATGACGAATTTCGCCGTCTTCATTGCGCATCGGCACGTGGTCGAGTACCGAGGCCGCAGCGGATGGAGCACCGTCCATATGTTCATCCATGGTGCGCCTCGCCGTTTGACAGGTTGGTGGTCTGAGCTGATGGTTCAGGCAATACCCACAAGGCAACTCCGAGCGCAATGGCAAAGATGCTTCGGCTGAAATGGACATCGATGTCGGCGGGCGCGGTGCTCGCGGCCCTCGCCGGCATCGCCTCGACTGAAGCCGCCGAGTGCCCGCGCAAGGATGCGCTCGGCACCTCGCGCATTCTGAGCGTCGACGCCAGGACCACGCCGCGCGTGGGCTTGAAGAGCTTTCCGCAGACGCTGCAGCTCGCCGATCACGAGGTCGTGCTGACCTTCGACGACGGCCCCTATCCGCCGACGACATCGAAGGTGCTGGCGGCGCTGGCGCAGGAATGCGCGCGCGCGACCTTCTTCCTGATCGGCCTGCACGCCTCCGAACATCCTGACGTGGTCAAGCGCATCGCGCGCGAGGGCCACACCATCGGCCATCACACCTGGTCGCACCCGTTCATGGCGCGGATCCCGCTCGACAAGGCCAAGGCCGAGATCGACCGCGGCATCGCCGCCGACGAGATGGCGCTGCACGGGACCTCGACCACGACGCCCTCGACGCCGTTCTTCCGCTTCCCCTATTTCGAGGCGACGCAAGCCGAGCTCGACCTGCTCCAGTCGCGCGGCATCGTCGTGTTCGGGGCCGACCTCTGGGCCAGTGACTGGAACGAGATGACGCCGGAGCAGGAACTGAAGCTGATCACCGAGCGGCTCGCCGCGGCCGGCAAGGGTATCATCCTTTTCCACGATCCCAAGGCGCGCACGGCCGCGATCATGCCGGCCTTCCTGCGGTATCTGAGGGAGAACGGCTACCGGGTGGTTCACATCGTCCCGGCGGGCGCAGCGCAGAAGAATGCCGATACGCGCTGATGCCGGAATGTCACGCCGTCGCAAAATGGGGTGATTTAGGGCCTATTAACACTCTGTTCATGCTACGCCGTGCAAGTATCGAGGCGGACTCGTCGTGGGGAAGGTTCTCGTGCCTGAACCGTTTCCTGATGTCTCCGACCTACTTATGGCGACAATCGCGTATGAGGCAGACGGGATTCATGATCGGAAGTAGCGTTGTTGTTCGGACGCGATCGTGGATCGTCCTTTGTTTGGGCTTGCTGACCGTTGGAACACCGGCGGCCCTTGCATCCGACTGTCCCGGCCACCCGGACGCGCTCGGGACCTCCCGCACCCTCGTGGTCGATCCGCACGAGCATCCGCGCATCGGCACGATGCAGTACCGCGAGACGCTGCCGCTGAAGGATCACGAGGTCGTCCTGACCTTCGACGACGGTCCGCTGCCGAAATATTCCAACCAGGTGCTCCAGATCCTCGCCGACGAGTGCATCAAGGCGACCTTCTTCATCATCGGCGGCCAGGCCAAGGCGAATCCGGAAGGGGTGCGCAAGCTTGTCGCGGCGGGCCACACCGTCGGCACGCACAGCATGAACCATCCGCTGACGTTCGACCGGATGGGAATCGAAAAATTCGAGCCCGAGATCAACGGCGGCATCGAATGGACCTCGGCCGCGATGACCGATCCGTCCAAGCTCGCACCGTTCTTCCGCATTCCCGGCCTGATGCGCGCCGAGGGCGTCGAGAACTATCTGATCTCGCGCGGCATCCAGGTCTGGAGCGCCGATTTCCCCGCCGACGACTGGCGGCACGTGTCGTCCGACCGTGTCTACCAACTCGCGATCCAGCGGCTGGAGGCCAAGGGCAAGGGCATCCTGCTGCTGCACGACATCCAGGCCCGCACGGTGGCGGCGCTGCCCAAGATCATCCGCGATCTCAAGGCGCGCGGCTATCGCATCGTGCATGTGGTGCCCGCAACCGCGGACCGCCCGGCGACGCCGACCACGCCGGTGGAATGGCTGCTGCATCCGCCGACCGAGACCGTGCCGATCGCGCGCTGGCCGGCCGTGCCGAACTTCGTGTTCACGCAGACCCAGACGCTTCCGGCGCCCTCGCTTGCCGATCTCAATGCGCAAACCGGGCATCAGCCGCTGCTGCCGCGCCGGACCATGGCGCAGGCGAACGTCGCCGCCACCCTGCCCGTGCCCGACCGCGATCTCTTCGCGATTCCCGAGGGCTCGATCGAGGTCTTGCTGTCCACGACGCTGTCGCGGCGGGCCGCGACACGGCTGGCGATGGCGGCCGAGACGCCCCGTGCGGCCACGAGCAAGGCTGCCAAGTCGCGCCGCACCGCCCACGCGGCACACGGCGCACCGAAGCATGCCGCGCAGGCCAAGGGCATGGCCCCCAGGAGCGCTGCCCCCAAGAACGCTGCTCCCAAGAGCACTGCGCAGAACGCCGCGCCGCGTCCGACCCGCGTGGCCAGCCTGAAGAAGCGCGCGCAGTAAGCTCTACTGCCGCATGATGTTGGCGACGCAGAGCAGCACGATCAGCGCCAGGAAGAACAGGTCCATATAGGACTTGAGCTCGCCGTCGCGGCGCAGCCGCGCAACGTCGGTCACGATCTGCTTGCGCGTCGAGGTTCCGCCAGCGCCATCGTTGATCGGGGCCTGAAGGCGCTTGGTCTCGGCTTCCAGCTTCTCGATCTTCTGGAAGAAGTAGAACGCACGCAGCGTCGAGGCCGCGCGCATGCCGGTGTAGACCAGCACCAGGATCGCGACGATCGCCCGGTTTTGATATTTCTCCAGGAAGTTGAGGCTGAAATAGACCATCGCCATGAACGCGAAATTGGTCACGAAGCGGTAGACGAAGCTTAGAAAGACCATGCTGGCTCCAGCCCAGAGAGATGCGCGCAAGCGGATCGTATTGCGCGTTCAGCGATTATGGGACACAGGCCGGAACGGCCGGCCTGAATGCCGCGCGGGCCCGTCTACGCCAACTTCGTTTCAACAAAGATACCATCGCCCTCAACTCGCCGCCTTTTAGCCACGCGCGGCCATAATGCAAGCCGGGCCACGACGGCCGGCCCGTTCCGCACACGGATGTCCGCAACGCTCAATGGCGATCTGGCGGGAGTCGCGATAGACTGCGGCTCGCCGCCATATGTGGGGTCTGCCGATGCCGAAGAAGGGAATCACGGGCCACGACGACTGGGTTCTGACCGAAGCTCTCGCGACGGCGCTGGTCGCGCTGGAGCAGCTTGAGCCGAAGCACCAGCCGAACGCGCATATGGACGACATCCGCAAGATGCTTGCGAACGGCAAGGAGCCGGCGGCGGTGAGCCTGCACCTCGCCCAGGCCAAATGCCGCCTGTTTCCTGATCTCGACCCGCTGGAGATCTACCGCGAATACGGCATAGGCGAGGAATATGGCTGAGGGGGGCGGATCATCACCCTACTCCCGCCCGCATCGTGCCCGACATCGGACGAGCTGCACAGCGCGTCCTCGACGATGACAACGCTGAAGCCGAGGTCGACTATGCTCAGGACCGTCGACAGGACGCAGACGTCCGTCTCCGCCCGGGATGTCGGCAACTTCCGACGCGCTGTCCCTCGTCGTCCTCCACCTTCAAACGCATGGCCGCGCGACGGCACGCGGCGAGCACATCGGCTGTCATGCGCGTCCGACAGCCGTCGTTCCGCGGTCATCCGCGGTGGGCGAAGCCCCGCGCCATCAGCGCGCTCCATCACGCCGGCGAATCGCGGGATCGATTGACGGCGCCAGCGGAATAATGGGGAAGATCGCCGCGTTCGATCGGACCGGCCACGCGACGGCTCCGACCGACGCAAGCTGCGCGCGGAAGAGGGCCGGCGTGGCGCCAGTCCCGGGTCTACATCAGAAAAACTTCAGGGATTTCAAAGCCAAGTTCGGCCTTGTGGTGCGCTCGGAGGGACTCGAACCCCCACGATTTTACTCACTGCCACCTCAAGGCAGCGCGTCTACCAGTTCCGCCACGAGCGCTTTGGGGATGCCGGCCTGAGGCTTGAGGGCCGGCCGGATCAACGGCGCCGATCTAACAAATCCATCAGAGGGGTACAAGCCTGCAAAGACCCAGAATTCCACAAGCTTGGCAGGAAAGTTCCGGCCCTCCCCGCAGGATCGGCCTTTACCGCATGCCCGGGGCCGCTATCGCGTGCCCGGCGTGCGTGGCAGCATCTGCTTGACCTCGACCGCGATCCGGTTGCGGTCGACCAGCACGACGCCGGAGGCGACCGGCAGGTTGTTGGCCAAAACCTTGACCTCGTCGGCCTCGGTTGCATCCAGCTCGATGATGGCGCCGCGGGAAAGACGTAATACCTGATGGATCGGCATGGTGGTCGTCCCGAGGACGACCATGAGATCCACGGTGACTTTATCGAGAGTGGGCACTGTCGGGACCGCCGCAACTTGAGACTGGCATTTGCGCCTGCAATCATCACCACGTTATGGTTAGCCAATGGTTAATTCGCCTCAAAACCCCCGCCAAGATCAGCGTCAAGACCTCGATCTGACGTCGTTTTCCGCCACAGGCGGCGAGCCCGTCGAGTGGCGGATTTCGGACGCGCCGGTGCCCTATCCGGAGGCTGTAGCCGCCATGGAGGCGCGGGTTGCCGCGATCGCGGCCGGCGAGGCCCCCGAGCTGGTCTGGCTGCTCGAACACCCCCCGCTCTACACCTCCGGCACCTCGGGCAAGGATTCGGACCTGCTCGATCCCCGATTCCCGACCTTCGCCACCGGGCGCGGCGGGCAGCTCACCTATCACGGGCCCGGCCAGCGGGTGGCCTACATCATGCTCGACCTCAAGCGCCGCCGGCCTGATGTCCGGGCCTATGTCGCGAGCCTGGAGGAGCTGATCCTGAAGACGCTCGCCGCCTTCAACGTCCGCGGCGAACGGCGCGAGGACCGGGTCGGCGTCTGGGTGAAACGGCCCGACAAGGGGTCGGAACACGAGGACAAGATCGCCGCGATCGGCGTGCGGCTGAAGCGCTGGGTCGCGTTCCACGGCATCGCCATCAATGTCGAGCCGGAGCTGTCGCATTTCGCAGGGATCGTGCCCTGCGGCGTCGCCGATCCCCGCTACGGCGTCACCTCGCTGGTCGATCTCGGCCAGCTCGTGACGATGGCCGATGTCGACGTCGCGCTTCGGCAGGCGTTCGAAGAGCTGTTCGGACCGACCCGCGCGCTGGTGCCGGAAGCGGCCGCCTGACATTTTCCTGTTCGAGCCTGACCGCGCGAGTTCTCCGCTCGTAATGGAATCGGCTATGCTTGTTTCAGGTGCCGCCCACGCCTCCCCCCTCCGCCGGGAAAGCAGACCTCATGCCGGGCGAGTTGATCATCGGCCGACTGTTCGAGCGCCAGGCATAAGGAGGGGTTGCGATCCATGCTCGCAATGGGAGGTTTTGACGATGAGACTCTCTGCACCCATCTATCATCTGAAGCGCAAGGCGAAGCGCCTGTCCCGCGAGGAAGGCATTCCGCTCCACCACGCGCTTGACCGCATCGCCACGACGGAAGGGTTTTCCGCCTGGAGCATGCTTGCGGCAAAAGCCGCCGCGATGACGCCGGCCAATCGGCTGTTCCCGCAATTCCGGCCGGGTGACCTGGTGCTGGTCGGGGCGCGCCCCGGTCAGGGCAAGACGCTGATGAGCCTCGAGCTTGCCGTGGAGGCGATGAAGTCGGGCCATCGCGCCGCGTTCTTCTCGCTCGAATATACCGAGAAAGACGTGTTGGAACGCCTTCGGGCGATCGGCGTGGACCCCGCGCAATTCGCTGACATGTTCGAGGTCGATTGCTCCGACGCGATCAGCGCCGATTACGTCGTCAAGCAGATGGCCGCAGCCCCCCGCGGCACGGTCGTGGTGATCGACTATCTGCAACTGCTCGACCAGCGACGGGAAAACCCCGACCTGACCGTTCAGGTGCGCGCACTGAAATCGTTCGCGCGCGACAAGGGGCTGATCGTCGTCTTCATCTCGCAGATCGACCGGTCCTATGATCCCTCACTCAAGCCATGCCCCGACCTCGACGATGTCCGCTTGCCGAACCCGCTGGACCTCAAGCTGTTCGACAAGACGTGCTTCATCAACAACGCCGAAGTGCAGTTCCGCGCGGCGAGCTGATGGCTTCGGGCCGCGGGTGAGATGGTTCACCCGCGGCCCGCAACGTCATGCCGCCTTCAGCGCAACCTCGAGCTTGCCGGCGATGTAGCGCCGCTCCTGCGTCAGTCCGCCGAAGCCGTAGGCATCGCCCTTGACCTCGTCGACATGCAGATAGGTCTCGGGGTGCAGCGGGCCCAGGATCTCGGCCATGCGCTTGAACATCGCGGCCAGATAGGCCGCCTTCTCGTCCTTGGTGTTGGTGCCTTCGGTGACGTGGATGTCGATCCAGTAGCTTGCGAGCTTCTGCTCGGCGAGCGACCTGCCGCCGGCGAACCAGTCGCCCGCATCGACGGACTTCACGATGATGGCGGTCACCTTGGGATCCTTGTGCAGGATCTTTGCGGTGAGTTCGGACACGGCGCTGGCGATGTCGGCCTTCAGCGACGGCGACTGGCGGGACGTGGTGTAGGACACGGTGATCAAGGGCATGGTCGTTCTCCTCAAGATGCCGCACTGGCGTTGCGCGGTGGTGATGAGAAGCTAGACCTCCCCGCGTCATTTTGGTATCTTATCTATATTGATACCAGTGATAACTAATCATAATGACAGCCACCCTCGACATCGCCACCATCAAGGCCTTCCTGCTGGTCGCCGACCTCCAGAGCTTTACCCGCGCCGCCGAAGCGCTCGGCACCACCCAGGCCGCCGTCAGCCTCAAGCTGCAGCGGCTGGAGACGTTGCTCGGCAAACGCCTCGTCGAGCGCTCGCCGCGCGCGGTTCGGCTCACCGCCGACGGCGCCGCGTTCCTCGATCTCGCCCGTACGCTGATGGAAGCGCATGACCGCGCGCTGTCCGGCGATACATCGACTGCACAATCCCTCTCGCTCGGCATCTCCGACCATGCTGCGGGCCCCGAACTGGTGCCGCTGCTCGAACGGCTGCACGCGATGTCTTCGAATCTCACGCTCGCCGTCACCATCGGCTTCTCGCGCGAGATGCAGGACGCTTATGACGCGGGCGAGCTGGATGCGGTGATCGTCCGCCAGGAAGGCAGCCGCCGCGGCGGCGAGAAGCTCGCCGAGGACGAGTTTTGCTGGTTCGCGTCACGACGCTTCACGCTGCCGAAGGGTGAGCCGCTGCCGCTCGCGACGCTCGCCCCGCCCTGCGGCGTTCGCGCCATTGCGGTCCGCGCGCTCGACAAGGCCGGCCTCGCCTGGCGCGAGCGCTTTGTCGGCGGCGGCGTCACGGCGGTGGTTGCGGCCGCGCTCGCCGGACTTGCGATCGCACCGCTGGCGCGGCGCATCGCGCCGGCCGGGCTCGTTGATATCGGACCGGCGCTCAAGCTGCCAAAGCTCGGGAGTTCGAAAGTCATGCTGCATTCGAAGGTCAGCGATCCCGCCAAGCTGGCGGCGCTGCGGGCGGTGGCGGCGACGTTCAAGAGCGTTGCCGCCTGACGTCCATCACCTCACAAGATCGCCTCGAACGCGCTGCGCAGCGTCTCGTGCCGGAACACAAAACCGCGGCTCAGCGCCTTGTTCGGCAGCACGCGCTGGCCACCGAGCAGAAGCTCGTCGGCAAAGCCGCCGCCGATCCGACGCAGCAGGCCGCCGGGGATGCGGAACACCGCGGGCCGATGCAGGCGGCGGCCGAGCTCCTCGGTGAACTTTGCGTTGGTGACTGGGATCGGCGCGGTGGCGTTGACGGGCCCAGTGAGATCGGGCGTCGCGATCACATAGGCGATCAGCCGGATCAGATCGTCGCGCTCGATCCAGGACATCCACTGCCGCCCGGTGCCGAGCGGCCCGCCAAGGCCGAACTCGAACGGCGTCAGCATGCGCGTGATGAAGCCGCCTTCCGTGCCCAGCACGAGGCCGATGCGCAAATAGACCACGCGCACGCCAAGCTCCTCCGCCGGCCGCGCCGCCTGCTCCCACGCCGCGCACAGTTCGTGGCTGAAGCAGGCATGCGACTTCGCCGACTCGGTCAGCACCTGGTCGGCCCACAGGCCGTACCAGCCGATCGCGGAGCCGCTGACGAGCACGTCGGGCTTGTGGTCGAGCCGCGCGATCAGTTTGACGACCTCGCCGGTCATGTCGATGCGAGACTTCAGGATCTCCGCGCGCTTGGCCCCGGTCCAAAGGCCGTTGCCGATCGGCTCGCCGGCGAGATTGACGATGGCATCGATACGCATGCCCGATGCGAGCTGATCGAGGCTGGTGATCAGCGTCACCGGCGGCGGCAGCAGCTCGGCCTTCGCCGGATTGCGAATGAGCGCGATGACGTGATGCCCTGCCGCGCTGAGGCTCGCCGCGAGGCGGCTGCCGATGAAGCCGGTGGCTCCTGATATCAGCACGGTCTTGCGCCCAGGGAGCTTTTCGACGAGCCCGGCCGCCGGAACGCTCGTCATGCGGCCGAGCCGGCGCACCGCCGCAAAATCCCTGACGCCGCAGAGCGCTGCGCCGACCGCGCACGCGGTCGCGGCGATGCTGAGCAGGCCCTGATACACGACCGTCATCCCGAGGGGCTGCATCGCCCAATCGATCAGCACCGGCAACAACAGCGCCAGGATGGCGCCGTAGTTGATCGCAAGCAGCGTGTGATTGATCCGCTCACTCGGCGGCAATTTCCGGCTCAGATCCTCCTCGACGAAATCCATCAACGTGATGACGATCTCGGCGACCAGCACTGCGACGATCAAGAGCGCCAGCAGGCCATAAACCTCTAACCAGCCGAGCACGAGAAACAACAGCGCATAGAGCATGTTGCGGACGCCGTGCAGCTTCAGCTCGAAGCGCTGCGACACCCGCCAGGCCAGGCGCTCGGTGAATTCGTGGTGATAGAAGGTGTCGAACACGCCCATCGCGATCTGGACGGCGATGAGGATCCACAACAGCGGCGTCATGATACGGCCTCCCTGAAGGTGGCGGACTGGTGGATCAGCGCGCCGTAACGCGGGTGAGTGAGATCGAGGGTGAAGCGGAAGGCCCCCTCGCCGAGATCGCGATGCGTCACCGTGAGGTCGCCCGGCGTGAGCCATCGCGGCAACGGGATCCACAGGCTTCCGAACTGGAGGCCGTAAGCGGCGCTGCGGAAGGTCAGCACCTGGTCCTCGACCGCGATGCGCAGCGCCATCGAGACGCCGAAGCCGACATATTCCTCGAGCCCGGTCGGGCCGGCGAAGCGTTTTGCCGAATGGATCACCTGTGGAAAGCCGCGCTTACGCGCGCAGATACGCGTCCAGGTCTGGCCGCCGCTTGCGCCGTCCTCGGTGACGGTGACGATCATCGGCACGCCGGTGTCGCGGCCGGTCGGCAATGGCCCGCCGATCAGGCGTACGAGCTGCGCGAGCCACCAGCCGATGTCGCTGAAAGCGACCTCGTCGACGACGCCGACATAAACGACGCTGTCGCCGTCAGCGACGCGCTTGGAAAAGCGCCGCCAGGTCGCGAGCGGCAGGCGGCCCCAATCCTCGTCCGACAGCAACGCACGGAAGCGGCGGTCGTCGAGCAATTTGGCGTGAGTGGGAAGAGATGCGCTGGAACCTGATAATCGAGCCGACGTCATCGCACCCTCCCCGACGCTATTTGACCTTGCCCAGCGGCAGCAGGTTGACGACCTTCTCGCCAAGCCGCATCAGGGCGACCAGCCGCGGCCGCGGCACCTTCAGCATCTGCATGAACCAGTGGTCGGCGAGCTCGGTGAAGGCGAGCATCTCCTTCAGCCGTTTGCTCGCGACCGGATTGATGGTCGGATCGTCGGCGGCATCGGACACGCAGGCCCGGAGCGCTACGATCGCTGGATCGAGCTCCCGCTCCTTGCGCCGCGCCGCGATCCGGGCCGCAACCTCCCAGATGTCGGTCTCGGCTTCGAAATGATCGCGGCGGTCGCCGAGGATCGGCACCCGCCGGATCAGGCTCCAGGCCAGCAGCTCCTTGATCGAGTTGGAGACGTTGGAGCGCGCCATGCCGAGCGTGTCGGCGATGTCCTCGGCGGTCATCGGCGCTTCCGCCAGATAGAGCAGCCCGTGGATCTGGCTGACCGAGCGGTTGACGCCCCATTCGTCGCCCATGTCGCCCCAATGCAGGATGAAGCGCTCGACGGCGGCAGGGAGTTTCTTCTTTCCGGTTGCTTCTTTCATAACAGAAATATCTGACGGATGAGATTGACTGTCAAGTGCTCCCCGGCGGCCTGTCCCCCTGCATACCGTCCGCTGCATTTGCCTAAAAACTTCCCAGAGGCCAGGAACCAAACGACTTATTCAGCGTTTGCACGGGTCGAGGCAGGGTGTCCGAAATGGTTAGAAAGTCCAATCAGCAGAGAGACTTGTTCGAGAGCGAACGCAGTTTCCGGCTGTTGGTCGAAGGGGTTGCCGACTACGCCCTGTACATGCTCGATCCCAAGGGGATCATCACGAGCTGGAATATCGGTGGCGAGCGCATCAAGGGCTATTCGCCCCAGGAGATCGTCGGCCAGCATTTTTCGCGTTTCTACACCGAGACCGACCGGGCCAACGGCAAGCCCGCCCGCGCCCTCGGCATCGCCCGCGACAAGGGCCGCTACGAGGAGGAAGGCTGGCGCGTCCGCAAGGACGGCACCTTCTTCTGGGCGAGCGTCGTGATCGACCCGATCTACGAGGACGGCGAGCTCATCGGCTTCGCGAAGATCACGCGCGACATCACCGAGCGACGCAACACGGAGCTCAAGCTCGAGGCGATGCAGAAGCAGCTTGCCGAATCCCAGAAGTTCGACGCGCTCGGCCAGCTCACCGGCGGCGTCGCCCACGATTTCAACAATCTCCTGATGATCATCAGCGGCAGCCTTCACACCCTGAAGCGGGGCGCCGACGACGGTGCCAAGCTCCAGCGCGCGATCTCGGCGATCGAGACTGCGACCCGGCGCGGCGCCGCGCTGACCAACCAGCTCCTCACCTTCGCGCGGCGACAGAGCGTCAACCCGCAGGCGATCGATCTTGCCGAGCGCATCGGGGCGATCCGCGAGGTGCTCGAGGCCGGCGTCGGCAGCGCCGTGCGCCTCGCCTTCGACGTCGCCCGCGAGGTCTGGCCGATCAGAACCGACGTCTCGGAGTTCGAGACCGCGCTGCTCAATCTCGTCATCAATGCCCGCGATGCGATGCCCGACGGCGGCACGGTGACGATCCGCGCCCGCAACGTCGTGCTGGACGAAGCTCCGCTCGCCGGCGAGTTCGTGGCGATCGACGTCGCCGACACCGGGCTCGGCATTCCCGCCGACGTCGTCGACAAGATTTTCGAGCCGTTCTTCACCACCAAGCCGATCGGCAAGGGCACCGGTCTCGGCCTGTCCCAGGTGCACGGCTTTGCGCACCAGGCCGACGGCACGGTGAAGGTCGCAAGCGAGCTCGGCAAGGGCACGACTTTCAGCATCCTGCTGCCGCGCGGACGGGATGTGCCGGCGCGGGAAACGGCGGAAGCGGTGCCGTTCCGCGGCGCCGGCACGGTGCTGCTGGTCGAGGACAATCCGGATGTCGCCATCGTCAGCATCGGTCTGCTGGAGCAGCTCGGCTACCGCGTTCGCCGCGTCCCCGACGCGGAATCCGCGCTGCGCGAGCTCGAGCAAAACGGCGTCGATTTCGTCTTTTCGGACATCGTGATGCCCGGCAAGATGGACGGCCTCACCCTCGCCCATCATCTGCGCCTGATCCGCCCCGGCCTGCCGATCCTGCTCGCCACCGGCTACAGCGAGGCCGCCGCCGACGTGCGCGGCGATTTCCCGATCCTGCGCAAGCCCTACGAGATCCACGAGCTGAGCGAAGCAATCGCGAAGCTGCCGAGGTGATCTTCACCTCTCCCCGCTTGCGGGGAGAGGTCGAATTCGATCGCAGATCGAATTCGGGTGAGGGGGTACAGGTCACTCGACGACCACTCGTGTTGAGAGAGGCTCCTCACCCCAACCCTCTCCCCGTAAGAACGGGGTGAGGGAGCACACCATCTGTGTGGAACGAGGTGTAGCTCTCAAACCGTCGGCAACACCGAGAACTTCTCCCCTGCCCTGCGCAGGTTCAGCTCATCCGCACCGGCCGTCTCGCTGGTGACACTGTCGACGCGCGAGGATGGCGGACCATGGCGGCATAGCGCGACCATGTCGGCGACGTGGTTCGGCGCGCCCGCGAACAACGCTTCGACGCTGCCGTCGCGGCGGTTGCGGACCCAGCCTTCGAGGCCGCTCGCGGTGGCCTGGTATTCGACCCAGGCACGATAGCCGACGCCCTGCACGCGGCCGCGGATCATGACCTGGAGGATCGCCCGGCTCATTTCTTGAATCCGAGCACATCGGCGCCGCGCGCCTTCGTCTCGGCCTCGCGCATGACACGGCTGGTCAATTCCGCGGACGCCAATCCCTTGAGCGCTTTGGGCGGCGCGCCTTCGCGCAGCGCCTTCAGCGTGTCGTGGACGGCCTGCGTCGCGGCCGCGATCGGCGCATGGCCCTGGAGCGCGATGCGCACGCGCTGGCCGGCGAGATAATCGGGCGCATTCAATTCTTCCGGCGCGCCGCCGAGCACGATCGGCAGATGCGTCGCGGCTGCGACTGCTTCAAGCTCGGCACGCGACTTGATGCCGGTGAAGAACAGCGCATCCACGCCGGTCGCCTCGTAGGCCTGCGCGCGGCGGATCGTATCGTCGAGCGAGGTGATCGCGGCAGCTCCAGTGCGGCCCATGATGACGAGCGTGGGATCGCTGCGGCCGCTGAGCGCCGCCTTCATCTTGCCGACGCCCTCCTCCAGCGAGATCAATTGCGTCTTCGCTTCACCGAAGGCGGCCGGCAGCAGCGTGTCCTCGATGGTGAGACCGGCCGCACCCGCCGTCTCCAGCTCCTGCACGGTGCGGCGCACGTTGAGCGCATTGCCATAGCCGTGATCGGCATCGACCAGCACCGGCAGCGCGGACGCGCGCGACATCCGCCGCATCTGCTCGGCGAGCTCGGTGAGCGTGATCAGCGTGATATCGGGGTCGCCGAGCACGGCGAGCGAGGCCACCGAACCGCCGAACATGCCGAGCGGAAAGCCGAGATCCTCGGCGATGCGGATCGAGATGGCGTCGTAGACCGAGCCGGGATGGATGCAGCCCGGACCCGACAGGATCGATCGCAGTTTTTCGCGGCGGGAACGAAAGGCCATGGTCGCCTCACTCTCAATTCCTCATCCTGAGGAGCGCGCTCTTGCGCGCGTCTCGAAGGATGAAGGCCCGGCTGGTGGCCTCGCCCTTCGAGACGCCGCGCAAGCGCGGCTCCTCAGGGTGAGGGTCGACTGTTGTGCTCCGGAGTGCTTACGCAAACTCCAAAATCAGTGCGTCCACCGCGAGCGTCGCACCGGCGCTGGCGTGGATCTTCTTCACGGTGCCGTCCTGCTCGGCGCGGAGCACGTTCTGCATCTTCATGGCTTCGACCACCGCGAGCGTCTCGCCGGCCTTGACCTCCTGCCCCTCGGTCACCGCGATCGAGACGATGAGCCCGGGCATCGGGCAGAGCAGCTTCTTGCCAGTGTCGGAGGCCGTATTCACAGGCATCAGCCGCGCCGAGGCGGCCTCCGCCTCGGTCCAGACATAGACCGGCACCTCGACGCCCTGATGCGCGAGGCGGATGCCGTTGGCGATCGGCCGGGCCTGCACCGCGACGAAATGGCCGTCGATGGTGCCCTGCCAGACCGGATCGCCCGGCTTCCACGGCGACTGCAATAGATGCACGTGGCCGGCCTTGCCCTCGGCATCGACGAAGCGCACCGCGATCGCCTCGCCCTCGCGACCGACCTCGAGCGAAATCTCCTGGCGGTCGAGCCAGACCGCGCGGCGGCGCTCACGCTGCACGACGCGGCCACCAAGCTGACCGGAAATCTGACGCTTGCGTTCACCCAGCACGTGGTCGATGGCGGCGCCGACCGCGGCGATCCGCCGGGCGACCTCGCCTTCGGGCACGCGCACCGCAAAGCCCTTGGGGAATTCCTCGGCGATGAAGCCGGTCGAGAGCCGGCCCTCGCGCCAGCGTGGATGATGCATCAGCGCCGACAGGAACGGGATGTTGTGACGGATGCCGTCGACATAGAACGAGTCCAGCGCGGTCGCCTGTGCCTCGATCGCGGCCGCGCGCGACGGCGCGTGGGTGACGAGCTTGGCGATCATCGGATCGTAATGGATCGAGATCTCGCCGCCCTCCTGCACGCCGGTGTCGTTGCGGATGGTGATGCCGTCCTGGCTCGCTTCCGCCGGCGGACGATACTTCACCAGGCGCCCGATCGAGGGCAGGAAGTTGCGGAACGGGTCTTCGGCGTAGAGGCGGGATTCCACGGCCCACCCGGTCAGCGTGACGTCCTTCTGCGCAAGGCCGAGCTTCTCGCCTGCGGCGACGCGGATCATCTGCTCGACGAGGTCGATGCCGGTGACGAGCTCGGTGACGGGATGCTCGACCTGGAGGCGCGTGTTCATCTCCAGGAAGTAGAAGCTCTTGTCCTGGCCTGCGACGAACTCGACGGTGCCGGCGGAATCATAGTTCACGGCCTTGGCCAGCGCGACCGCCTGCTCGCCCATCTTGCGGCGGGTGGCCTCGTCGAGCAGCGGCGACGGCGCCTCCTCGATGACCTTCTGGTTGCGGCGCTGGATCGAGCATTCGCGCTCGCCGAGATAGATGACGTTGCCGTGCTTGTCGCCCAGCACCTGGATCTCGATGTGGCGGGGATCGACGATGAACTTCTCGACGAAGACGCGGTCGTCGCCGAACGAGGCCTTGGCCTCGGCCTTGGCGAGGTTGAAGCCTTCGGCGACCTCGCTCTTCGAATGCGCGATGCGCATGCCCTTGCCGCCGCCGCCGGCGGAGGCCTTGATCATCACGGGGTAGCCGATCTCGTCGGCGATGCGGACCGCGTGCTTGTCGTCCTCGATGACGCCGAGATGGCCCGGCACGGTCGAGACCTTGGCCTTGGCGGCGGCCTTCTTGGATTCGATCTTGTCGCCCATCGCGGCGATCGCGCCCGGGTTCGGGCCGATGAAGACGAGGCCGGCCGCCTCCAGCGCGCGCGGAAACGCCTCGCGCTCGGACAGGAAGCCGTAGCCGGGATGCACGGCCTGTGCGCCCGTCTTGCGGCAGGCCTCCACGATCTTCTCGATCACCAGATAGCTCTCGGCCGCAGCCGGCGGGCCGATCAGCACGGCCTCGTCGGCCATCTCGACATGGAGGGCATCGCGGTCGGCCTCGGAATAGACCGCGACCGTTTCAATTCCCATCCGGCGGGCAGTCTTGATGACCCGGCAGGCGATTTCGCCGCGATTGGCGATCAGGATGCGTTTGAACATGCTTTTCTTGAGTCTCGACCTTGGGCGGGACCCTTCCCCGACCGTTGGGGCCTCTGGGATGGGCCGTGTGACCCCCGTGGTACATTAAAATAGGCCGGAGGCAACGGTCTAAATCCGGCCCCTCTGGTGTACCAGCGCAAGACCGAAACGGGCTTAGGCAACGGGCTTGGCGCGCCCCGGGATGGGCCTACGGCTTCCCGGCCCTGGCCACGTCCCGCAACAGGGCGTGAATGAAGTCGAGTTTGGCGACCACCGCCTGCGACAGGATGAACGGATAGAGGTCGCGCATGCCCATGGCGCGGTTGACGCTGTTCATGGCGAAGGTGAAGGGCAGCCATGCGTCGACCAGCGGCTGGACGCCACGTGCCTCGTAGGGGTTGAACCGGAGCCGCGTCGACAACTCTCCGTCACGATCGACCCGCGGCCGCACCTCCATACCGAACTCGGAGGCCATCTCCAGGGTGTCGACGATGTGGAGGTAGTGCGCCCAGGTTTCGGCGAAATCCTCCCAGGGATGCGTCGTGGCGTAGGCCGAGACATAGCTCTGCTGCCAGTCCGGCGGCGCGCCTTCGGCATAATGGCGCTGCAAGGCCTGGCCGTAATCGGCCGAATCGTCGCCGAAGACGGCGCGGCATGCGTCGAGCTTGCCACCCTCGCGGACCAGCACGTCCCAGAAATAATGTCCGACCTCGTGGCGGAAATGCCCGAGCAGCGTCCGGTAGGGCTCGCCCATCTCCAGCCTGCGCCGCTCGCGCTCGATGCCGTCGGTTTCGGTGAGCGCGATCGTGATGAGGCCGTTGTCATGGCCGGTCATGATCCTCTGTCCGCTGTTCGGATCGTCGGCGAGGAAGTTGAAGATCAGGCCGCGCTCGGGATTGTCCTGCCGGTTCTGGAGCGGCAGCTTCCAGCGGATCAGGGAATAGAACAGCCGGTGTTTCGCCACCTCCAGCTCGCGCCAGCCGGCGAGCTGAGCCGGATCGGAGAGATCAGGCACCATGCCGTTGTGGCGGCAGGCGCGACAATATCCGTTGGTATCGCCCGGATCCGTGAGCCAGTTGCAGGCATCGTACTCGGCATTTCGGCACAGCATCCGTCCCCCGCCCTTGTCGGCCAGCGTCGTCCAGGACACCGCCTGAGCCTCGCCGTCCGGCTCGAGCGCCGACATCGTCTCCCTCTCCGGGAGGAAGGCGACGCGGTGACCGCAACGTCCACAGGCGCGGTTCTCGAAATAGAGGACGTTGCCGCAGGCCTGGCAGACAAAGAGCTTCAAGATTTAGCCTCTTCGAAAACGGAGTTTTATGAATGAGCGTTATGGCGCCTCGCAAAGACGCGTCCGCAGACGCATCGTTCCAATCTTCGGAACAAATAGCCAGCCCCGCCGTTAGCCGACCGGACTTTTCCGCGTTCAGGCTGGCCGCGGGCCTTTCCGACAATCTATCCCCTTTGAGCAATGGCTATCACGCTTTGTCTGTGTGAATATTGGTCCGGCACGTGCGCACACGCATCACAACGGCCGACGCCTTGAACGATCCTTTGCCAGAGACAATCGCCGCCGAAAGGCTGCGCCAGCACCTCGAAGATGTCGCGCGCGAGCGCGACAATGCCTATCGCGCGCTCCAGGAGCGCGAGGCCGAGCTCGCGCGCATCCAGCGCATCGGCAAGGTCGGCGGCCTCGAGGTCGACTTCCGCGAGGGCTTCAAGAACCGCCGCTCGCCGGAATATCTGATGATCCACGGCCTGCCCCCCGAGGCCGCCGACGAATCGCACGAGGACTGGGTCAACCGCATCCATCCCGATGATCGCGACGCCGCGGTGAAACACTTCTTCGATGTGCTGGCTGAGACCAGCGAGGATTATACCGCCGAATACCGCATCATCCGTCCGAGCGACGGCGAGACCCGCTGGATCCGCGTCGTCGCCAAGATCGAGCGTGACAGCAACGGGCGCGCCATCCGTCTCGTCGGCGCCCATATCGACATCACCGACCAGATGCTCGCTCGTGAGACGCTGCGCGAAAGCGAGGACCGGTTTCGGCTGATCGCCGACAGCGCGCCAGTGCCGATCTGGGTCACAAAACTCGACCGCAAGCGCTCCTTCGCCAACCAGGCCTATGTCGACTTCGTCGGCCTGCCCTACGAGGAGGCCATCGATTTCGACTGGCGCAAGGTGCTGCATCCGGACGACCTGCCGCATGTGCTCCAGCAATCCGTCCAGGGTGAAGCGTCGCTAAAACCCTTCGTGCTGGAAGCGCGCTACAAGAACGCCAGCGGCGAATGGCGCTGGCTGCGCTCCGAATCCCAGCCGCGCTGGGATCCGACCGGCAAGCATATCGGCTTCATCGGCGTCGCCCACGATATCACCGCCGCCAAACAGGCCGAGATCGAGCTGCGGCGGCTCAACGAGACGCTGGAAGAGCGCATCGTCGAGCGTACCGCCGAGCTCGAATCCAACGAGGCCCGCCTGCGCGCGATCCTGGAGACCAGCAACCAGTATCAGGGGCTGGTCAACCTCGAGGGCGAATTGCTCTACGCCAACAAGACCGCGCTCGCCGGCATCCGCACCGAGGCGCGGGACGTCATCGGCCAGCCGTTCTGGGACACGCCGTGGTTCACGGAGACCCCGGGCATGAGCAACGTCGCGCGCGAGGCCTTCGAGACCGTGCTGAGGGGCGAAGCGGTGCGGATGGAGATGCGGCTGCGCCTGCCGATCGGCGAGCGCGATTTCGAGTTCGGCATGCGCCCCGTGCTCGACCGCCACGGCAACATCACGGGCGCGGTGCCGGAACTGGTCGACATCACCGAGCGCCGCCGCGGCGAGGAAGCGCTGCGGCAGTCGCAGAAGATGGAGGCGATCGGCCAGCTCACCGGCGGCGTCGCCCACGACTTCAACAACCTCCTGACCATCATCCGCTCGGCGACCGACTTCCTGCGCCGGCGCGAGCTGCCGGAGGAGCGGCGCCGCCGCTATGTCGACGCCATCTCCGACACCGTCGAGCGCGCCTCGAAGCTGACCGCGCAGCTTCTGGCCTTCGCGCGACGGCAGCCGCTGAAGCCGCAGATCTTCAATGTCGGCAGCCAGGTCGAGGGCGTGGCGCAACTGGTCCGCCCGCTGGTCGGCGGCCGCATCGAGATCAGCGTCGAGGTTCATGACACGGATTGCTTCACCGTCGCCGACGTCGCGCAGTTCGAGGCCGCTTTGATCAACCTCGCCATCAACGCCCGCGACGCCATGGACGACGAAGGCCGCCTCACCATCGCGGTGCGCAAGGTGCAGGGCATCCCGAGCCTGCGCGCGCAATCGGCGCGTGGCGGCGACTATGTCGCGATCTCGGTCGCGGATACCGGCAGCGGCATCGCGCCGGAAAACATCGACGCCATCTTCGAGCCGTTCTTCACGACCAAGGAGGTCGGCAAGGGCACCGGCCTCGGCCTCAGCCAGGCGTTCGGCTTCGCCAAGCAGTCCGAAGGCGACATCGCGGTGATGAGCACGCCTGGCAAAGGCGCGACCTTCACGATCTACCTTCCGCAGGCGCAGAGCCCGGCCGCCGACGACGAAGCCGCAGCGCGGACCAGCGAGGCCGCGACCACCGGGCGCGGCTACCGCGTGCTCGTGGTCGAGGACAATGACGACGTCGGCCAGTTCTCGACCGAGCTGCTGGAGGATCTCGGCTATGTCGTCCGCCGTGTTGCCAACGCCAGTGCGGCGCTCGCGATCCTCGGCGAGAACGAATTCGCCGTCGACCTCGTCTTCTCCGACGTCATCATGCCCGGCATGAACGGAGTCGAGCTCGCCGGCATCATCCGCGAGCGCTATCCGGGCCTGCCCGTCGTGCTCACCAGCGGCTACAGCAACGTGCTCGCCGAAAACGCCCATCGCGGCTTCGAACTGATCCAGAAACCATATTCGGTGGAATCGCTGTCGCGCATCCTGCGCAAGGCGATCACCGAAAAGCTGTCGGTGGCGCGGTGAGTGTTATGGTTGCACGAAGCTCCCACAGACTCCGTCATTGCGAGCGCAGCGAAGCAATCCAGGCTGCCTCCGCGGAAAGACTCTGGATTGCTACGCTGCGCTCGCAATGACGGCGCTGGCGCCCCGTCCCAAAGCAACGGAACTTGACGACATGAAACCCGCCCTCCTCTCCGCCTGGCAGACCTGGGCGCTGCTGTCCGCTTGCTTCGCCGCACTGACCGCGATCTTCGCCAAGGTCGGCGTCGAGAACATCAATCCGGATCTGGCGACCTTCATCCGCACCATCGTGGTGCTGCTCGCCTTTTCGGTGCTGCTGTTCTTCACCGGGCAATTCGCCGTGCCCTCGGCGATCTCGTCCAGGACCTGGCTGTTCCTGGTGCTGTCGGGGCTCGCGACCGGCGCATCCTGGCTGTGCTATTTTCGCGCGCTGAAGCTTGGCCCCGCCACGCTGGTGGCGCCGATCGACAAGCTCAGCGTCGTTCTGGTTGCTCTCTTCGCGTTCGCCTTCCTCGGCGAGCGTCCGACAGCGCAGGGCTGGACCGGCATCGCCATGATCGGCGCCGGCGCGGTGCTGCTCGCGGTGAAGTTTTGACGCGGAACAAAGCTGCCGTGACATCCGTTGCTGCCGGGGCGCTTCTCGCCTCGATCGAGAGACTGATGTCGAGCCGAGATCCCGAACAGGCAAGGCAGGCCGGCCGTGCGCTGGATGCGGCCAACTTCTTTCTCGCCGACGTCCGCGACGGGCTTGGGCCCTATCTTGCCGTCTATCTCCTCACCGAGCAGCACTGGGACGAGGCGCGCATCGGCCTCGTGATGTCGATTGCCACAGTCGCGGGTATCGTGGCGCAGACACCGGCCGGCGCGCTGGTCGATGCGACCCGGGCGAAGCGGCTGGTGATGGTCGTCGCCGCCATCATGGTGACGCTTGCATCGCTTTCGCTGCCGTTGTTCCCCGGCTTCGTGCCGGTCGCAATCTCGCAAGGCATCGCGCAGGCCGCCGCCGTGGTCTTTCCACCGGCGATCGCCGCCGTCTCGCTCGGCATCTTCGGCCATGCCGCTTTCACGCGGCGGATCGGCCGCAACGAAACTTTCAATCATGCCGGCAACGCGGTCGCGGCGGGTCTTGCCGGCCTCTCCGCCTATTGGTTCGGCCCGACCGTGGTGTTCTACCTTCTCAGCGCCATGGCGATCGCAAGCCTTGTCAGCATTCTTGCGATCCCCGAACGGGCCATCGACCACGATCTCGCCCGCGGGCTGCACGAGGCCGATACACGCAGCGAACAGCCGTCAGGCCTCGCGGTGCTCCTCACCTGTCGCCCTTTGCTCGTCTTCGCGATCTGTGTCCTGCTCTTCCATCTCTCCAACGCGGCAATGCTGCCGCTGGTCGGCCAGAAGCTCGCGCTCCAGGACAAGAACATGGGCACCAGCCTGATGTCGGCCTGCATCGTCGCAGCCCAAGTGGTGATGGTGCCGTTCGCGATGCTGGTCGGCGCCAGGGCCGACCGCTGGGGCCACAAGCGCTTCTTCCTCGCTGCGCTGCTGATACTGCCCATTCGAGGAGAGCTCTACACGCTCTCCGACAATCCGTTCTGGCTGGTGGGCGTGCAGCTTCTCGACGGTGTCGGCGCCGGTATCTTCGGGGCGATCTTCCCCGTCATTGTCGCCGACCTCATGCGCAACACCGGACGTTTCAACGTCGCGCAGGGCGCGGTCATCACCGCCCAGAGCATCGGCGCGGCGCTGTCGACGACGCTTGCGGGCCTCGTCGTGGTCGGTGCGGGCTACAGCGCGGCGTTCATCACGCTCGGCGCGGTCGCTGCGATCGGCGCGATCGTCTGCCTTGTCGCCTTGCCCGAGACGCGGCATGGAACCTTGCCGCCGCTGGGGAAGACAGCGCCGCCGACATCAGCTATCGCTGCCGAATGAGCCGACCAAACCTCAAGGACTGAACGTGCCGTCTGACGCCATCTGGGCCTGGAGCATCATCGTCGCCGCGACCGCCGGCGTCATCATCCGTCCCTTCCGCCTCCCCGAAGCGATCTGGGCCGTGATCGGCGCTGGCGCCCTCGTGCTGCTCGGCTTGCTGCCGTGGCAGGATGCGCTTCTCGGCATTGGGAAGGGCGTCGATGTCTATCTCTTCCTGATTGGCATGATGCTGATCGCCGAACTGGCGCGGCTCGAGGGCCTGTTCGACTATCTCGCCGCGCTCGCGGTGGAATATGCAGACGGATCGCCGCAGCGGCTGTTTTTGCTGATCTATCTCGTCGGCACCCTTGTCACCGTGCTGCTCTCCAACGATGCCACCGCGATCGTGCTGACACCCGCCGTCTATGCCGCGACGCGCGCGGCCGGCGCCAAGCCGCTGCCCTATCTGTTCGTCTGCGCCTTCATCGCGAATGCCGCAAGCTTCGTGCTACCGATCTCCAACCCGGCCAACCTCGTCGTGTTCGGCGCGCGCATGCCGCATTTGACCGAATGGCTGCGCCTGTTCGCCCTGCCCTCGGCAGCCTCGATCCTGCTCACCTATGTCGTTCTGCGCCTGACCCAGCACCGCGCGCTGAAGGAAGAGACCATCGCGCGCAGCGTGCCGCATCCGAAGCTCAGCCGCGGCGGCAAGCTCACAGCCGTGGGCATCATCGCGATCGGAATCGTGCTGGTCACGGCCTCCGCGCTCGACAGGCAACTCGGCTTGCCGACCTTCATCTGCGGCGTGGCGACGTCCGCGATCGTGCTGCTGATCAGCCAGCAGTCACCTTTGCCTGTGCTGCGCGGCGTGCCCTGGAGCGTGCTGCCGCTGGTCGGCGGGCTCTTCGTCCTGGTGGAAGCGCTGGTGAAGACCGGCGTGATCGGGCAGCTCAGCGCGCTGCTGCACCAAGCGGTCGCGCAATCGATCCCGAAAGCTGCCTGGAGCGTCGGCATCGCGACCGCATTCGCCACCAATGTCGCCAACAATCTTCCGGTCGGCCTCGTCGCCGGCTCGGTCGCCGCCAGCGATCATTTGCCCGCGCCCGTCGTCAGCGCCATCCTGATCGGCGTCGACCTCGGCCCCAATCTGTCGGTAACAGGGTCGCTCGCCACCATCCTCTGGCTGGTCGCGCTGCGGCGGGAGAAGATCGAGGTTGGCGCCTGGCCGTTCCTCAAGCTGGGTCTGCTGGTGACGCCGCCCGCTTTGGTCGCCGCACTGGCTGCCGCGATCAGGTAGTCGCGGCCGAACCCGCCGACCAATCAAGTGCAATTGTTTGCGGTGCATCAATGCCGGCGGGGCTACCGCGGCTAGAGTTCACTTGTCGCGCGATACATGCCGCGGCAAGGAAGGTTCATCATGCAGATTCAATCAAAGGCGCTGCCGCAGCGCTTTTCCCTGCGTCGCGAAATCCGGAGCTTCATCGCGCCCGCTGAAGGCCGCGGGGAGACATCCCATCCCCTGCTCGTCTTCACCGTCGTGGCGCTGCTGGCCCTGTTCGCCATCGTGGAAATCGACCTGCACGCCGCCCAGCTTCAGGCGATCGGCCTGCTCAGCCATGGGACCGGGATCGATCCCGTCTTCCTGAGCCCGTAGCTGGAAAAGCCCGATCGCGGCCATAACGGCCGCGACCGGGCAGCGCATCCTCAGTCGTTCTCGTAGCCGTACACTTCCGGCAGGATGAAGATGGCGGCGAGCAATCCGATCAGCGGGAAGATCGCGACCATCAGCGTTGCATTCGCCTGCCCGATCGCAGCGAATACCGTCGGGAACAGGAAGATCGCCAGGAACGACGGCAGCTTCACGAACATGTAGGCGAAGCCGCTGGCGGTGCCGCGGTACTTCGGCTTGGCGACCATGGTCGGGATCGTCATGCAGTTCGACGCATCCCAATAATGGCCCCACAGCATCGCGGCGGCCGCGAACGGCAGCAGGATCTTGTTGTCGGTGTAAAGCGCGAAGGCCGCGACCAGCAACGAGGCCATCACGATCGAGAAGCCGGCGATCGCGATGCCGCGGTGGCCGATCTTCGGCGTCAACAGCGGCCCGACCCACCCGGACAGAGCGGCGAAGGAGAACAGCGCCATCGTCACCAGATTGATGCCGAGCACGCTCGACACACCGACCATCACGAACAGCACGGGCAGGTAGAACGCAAAGGTCGAGAACTCGCTCGCCTGGGTGAAACAAGCGATCCAGCCGTAGACCGTGGCGCGCCAGCGGATCGGATCCTTCTTGAGGTCGGCGAGGAACGCACGCGTGCTGGTCTTCGGAACCACCACATCCTGATCCGGCAGCATGTCGAGATTGTCGTTGAACATCTCGCGCGCGACCTGCTTGGCCTCGCGGTAGCGTCCCTTCTGCACCAGCCACACCGCCGTCTCCGGCACGTCATGACGCATGATCAGGATGATCAGCGCCGGCACCGCGCCGAGGCCGAGCGTCACGCGCCACAGCATCTCGTGCTGCATGTCGATCAGCAGGAAGATCACGATGACGCCGATGGTGAGCACTTCACCGACTGCGAACATGAACTGCCAGCGGTTGCCCATGACCTCGCGCTCACCCTTGGCCATGGATTCCATGATGTAGGTGTAGCCGGTCGAGATATCGGAGCCGAGCGGAATGCCGAGCAGGAAGCGGATCACGACGAGCCAACCGACGGTCGGCACGAAAGCCTGTGCCAGTGCCAGCACAATGAACAGCACCATCGTCACCAGGAACATGACGCGGCGGCCGATCTTGTCGGAGAGCCAGCCGCCGAGCAGCGCGCCGATCAACGCGCCGCCCTGCGTACCGGCGGCGGCAAGACCCAGCATCAGCGGATCGGGATTGTACTGCTCCTTGATGAAGATCAGCACGAAGGCGATCGAATAAAGATCCCAGGCCTCGACGAGGATCGAGGCCATCATCAGCCAGCCGACCTTGTTACCCTTGGGACTGTAGTTCGTGATCAGGTAGCGGACCGCGGCTTCGCTCGCGGTCGGTTGTGGCATCGCCATCGTCGACATTCTTCTTCCTTTCTCCAGAACTCTTTACGCGCCGAGCAGCGGCTCGATGCTGCAGTCGAGTAGGCGCGGGTCGATCCCCGCCTCCATGCCCGTGAACATCTCGCCCATGTAGTCGATCAGCGCATCGCTCGCCTTCACGGCGTCATCGACGCGGCGGCTGGCGACGGCTGCGAGAATGGCGAGATGATGGTCGATCGTGCCGGAAAGATCGGCCTGGCCCGGCATGAAGCGGTGGTGGATGTAGCCGATGCGGCGGTACAGCGTGTGCAGCGGCCGCAGCGTGTGCACCAGGAACGGCTCGCCGGCCGCCTCCAACACCAGCGCATCGATGCGGCGGTCGATGTGATTGAATTCGTCGAGGGTCAGGGTGGCGCGGCGCTCGCGCAGCAGGCGCTCGATGTGCAGCGCCTGATTACGGTGCGACAGGCTGGCGCGATCGGCCGCGAGCCGGACGACAAAGCGCTCCATGTCACGGCGCAAGGCCAGCAGCATCCGCTCGCGCGCAAGATCGATCGGCGCGATGTGCAGGCCGTGGCGCGGACGGATGATGATGAGCGTGTCGGCGGACAGACGATTGACGGCGTGATGCACCGGTGTGCGACCGAAGCCGGTGATGTGCTGCAATTCCAGCATCGTCATGAATTGTCCGGGCTTGAGCTCGCAGTGGACGAGGAGCTCTTCGATCCTCTGGTAAGCCAGCTCGAAGAAGTTGAGCCGGTTGCGCCGGGAGGGCTTGCCCTCGCCGTCGTCCTCGTTTCTCACCACCTCGAGCGCGCGCTTGCGCCGTGCCATGTCGTCCTCCTGTCAGCCGCGCTCTCATTGCTGGGTGGCGCCTATTTGTGGCACCCTTAAAACATGTTGTGATATATTACAAGCAGGCGTAAGACTTCGGCGCGACCTGCGGCATGCTGCAGTGCGAAATGAGACTTCAGGCGCGAGGCGCCTGTGATGGGAGGATTGTTGCCGTGAAGATCACGTCGATCGAGACGCTGCGCACCGAGGAATTTTCCAACGTCATCTGGGTGCGCGTCCACACCGACACGGGCATGATCGGTCTCGGCGAAACCTTCTATGGCGCGGGCGCGGTCGAAGCGCAGATCCACGATACGTTCGCCGGCCGACTGCTCGGCCGCAATCCCCTGCACATCGAAGCGATCCACCGCGACATGCTGAACCTGCCGATGGCGCAATCCTCGACCGGTGTCGAGTATCGCGCCGCTTCAGCGATCGACATCGCGCTGTGGGACCTGTTCGGCAAGGTCTGCAATCAGCCGGTACACCAGATGCTCGGCGGCCTCTGCCGCGACAAGCAGCGCATCTACAACACCTGCGCCGGCACGCAATATGTCCGCTCCACCAATATCAGCCCGGTCGCGAACTGGAATCTCGGTGCCTCCAAGGGTCCCTATGAGGACCTCGACGGCTTCATGCACCACGCCGACGCGCTCGCCGAAAGCCTTCTGGAGAGCGGCATCTCCGCAATGAAGATCTGGCCGTTCGATCCGGCGGCCCAGGAGAACAAGGGGCTCTACATCACCGCTGCGCAGATGAAACGGGCGATCGAGCCGTTCGAGAAGATCCGCAAGGCCGTCGGCGACAAGATGGAGATCATGGTCGAGCTCCATTCGCTGTGGAACCTGCCGACCGCCAAGCAGATCGCGCGCGCGCTCGAGCCCTACAAGCCGACCTGGTACGAAGACCCGATCCGCATGAACTCGCCGCAGGCGCTCGCCGAATATGCGCGCTCGACCGACGTCTGGGTCTGCGCCAGCGAGACGCTGGGCTCGCGCTTCCCCTACAAGGACATGCTCGACCGCGACGCCATGCATGTGGTGATGGCGGATCTGTGCTGGACCGGCGGCCTCACCGAGGGCCGCAAGATCGCCGCGATGGCCGAAACCTATCACCGGCCTTTTGCTCCTCATGATTGCATCGGCCCGATCGGCTTCATCGCCGCCATCCACATGTCGTTCAGCCAGCCCAACACGCTGATCCAGGAATCGGTGCGCGCCTTCTACAAGGGCTGGTACAATGAGCTCGTCACCACGATGCCTGTTATCAAGGACGGCTATGTTTTCCCGATGGAAGGCCCCGGCCTTGGCGTCGACCTGCTGCCTGCGGTATTCGACCGCAGCGATCTCACCGTGCGCCGCTCCAACGTCTGAGGATTTCTTGAGATGAGCACCGCCCTTTTCGACCTTTCCGGCCGCACCGCACTCGTGACCGGCTCCTCCCGCGGCCTCGGCCGCGCCATCGCCGAGGGCATGGCCAAGGCCGGCGCCAAGATCATTATCAACGGCGTCGATCCCAAGCGCGTCGAGCAGGCCGTCGCCGAATTTCGTACCGCCGGCCACCAGGCGGAAGGTGCTGCGTTCAACGTCACCGACGAGCCGGCGATCGTCGCGGCGTTCAATGACTTCGACAAGAAGGGCATTGAGGTCGACATTCTCGTCAACAATGCCGGCATCCAGCACCGCAAGCCGCTGGTCGAGTTCACCACCGACGAATGGCGCAAGGTGATCGAGACTGACCTGACCAGCGCCTTCGTGATCGGCCGCGAGGCCGGCAAGCGCATGATCCCGCGCAAGCGCGGCAAGATCATCAATATCGGCTCGCTCGGCAGCGAGCTCGCACGTCCCACCATCGCGCCCTACACGGCAGCGAAGGGCGGCATCAAGAACCTGACCCGCTCGATGGCGGTGGAATGGGCCCAGCACGGCATCCAGGCCAATGCGATCGGCCCCGGCTACATGCTGACCGACATGAACGAGGCGCTGGTCAACAACACCGATTTCAACAACTGGCTGATGGGCCGCATCCCCTCCAAGCGCTGGGGCAGACCGGACGAGCTGGTCGGCGCGGCGATCTTCCTGGCGTCGGACGCCTCCACTTACGTCAACGGCCAGATCATCTATGTCGATGGCGGCATGATCGCCGCGATGTGATCGCGAAACGCTAAGGGAAAGAGACCATGCGCGCCGTCGTCATTCACGCCCCGAAAGACCTGCGGATCGACAGCTATCCCGATCCGGCACCCGGCCCGGGCGAGGTCCGCGTCAAGATCGCCAATGGCGGCATCTGCGGCTCGGACCTGCACTACTACCACCACGGCGGCTTCGGCGTCGTGCGCATCCAGCAGCCGATGGCACTGGGACATGAGATCGCCGGTGTCGTCGCCGCCGTCGGTGACGGCGTCACCAGCGTGAAGCCGGGCACGCGCGTCGCCGTCAATCCGAGCAAGCCGTGCGGCCAGTGCCTGCATTGCCAGGAGGGCATGCGCAACCAGTGCCTCGACATGCGCTTCCTCGGCAGCGCGATGCGCTTTCCCCATGTGCAGGGCGGCTTTCGCGAGTTCCTCACGATCGATGCGACGCAGGCCGTGCCGATCTCCGACAAGCTGTCGCTGGCCGAGGCCGCGGTCGCCGAGCCGCTCGCGGTTTGCCTGCATGCCGGCAAGCAGGCCGGCCCCCTCCTCGGCAAGCGCGTGCTGATCACCGGCTGCGGCCCGATCGGTGCACTGATGATCCTGGTCTCACGTTTCGGCGGGGCGTCCGAGATCGTGGTGACCGATGTCGCCGACGCGCCGCTGGCGGTCGCCAGAAAGCTCGGCGCCACCCACGCCATCAACGTCGCGACCCATGCCACCGCGCTCGATCCCTGGCGCGCCGGCAAGGGCGTGTTCGACACGCTGTTCGAGGCTTCCGGCAACCAGGCTGCGCTCCGCACGGCGCTCGACGTGCTCAGGCCCGGCGCCACGCTGGTGCAGCTCGGCCTCGGCGGCGAGATGACGCTGCCGATCAACTCCATCGTCGCCAAGGAATTGCAGCTCCGCGGCACCTTCCGCTTCGATCCCGAGTTCGAGCTCGCGGTGCGCCTGATGGGCGAAGGCCTGATCGACGTCAAGCCGCTGATCACGGCCACCATGCCGTTCGAGAACGCGGTCGCCGCCTTCGAGCTTGCCAGCGACCGTTCGCAGTCGATGAAGGTGCAGCTGTCGTTCTAGGGCTTTGCCTGGCTCTCGATCAGCCGGTCGCTGACCAGCCGTACGGCGCCGCGCTTCCAGGAATAGTCCGCGCCCATGCGCAGGCCGCTGTCGCCGCGCGCCAGCACCGCCCCGGTCCTGGCATCGCGGAGCTGGAAGCCGAGCGTGTATTCGGTGCGGCTGACCCGCCGCACCACGCCGATCAGCGACTGGTCCGCGCCGAGCTTTTGCGCAATCGCGGCCTCGCAGCCGCCACAGTCCCGCAAGGCACGCGCCTTCACCGCCTCGCCGCTGATATCGACGATACGGTAGCGGCCGGACTGGCCCAGGGCCTCACGCACGCTGCCGGTGACCTCGGCCAGGTATGACGCATCCGAAGCGGCCGAGGCGCCCGCCGAAGCTGCGGTCGTGTCCTCGAGCTCGAAATCGAACACCGCCAGCGCGACCGGCGCCGGCGTGCTGAGCGCGGCCATCACCTCGCGGGAGACAAAAATCTCGGCGCGCTCCCAGGATTCATCATTGTCGCCGCGGAAGGTGTAGAGCTTGTCCATCACGAGCCTCTTCGCGCCGACGTCGATCACGGCGACCTTGGCCCATTGCACCAGCGTGCTCGTCTTCTGGATGCCGCCGATAACCTTGAACGCCGCACCGTCCTGGGCCGATGGTGCCAGCCGGTAGCGACCATCCGCGCCGATATCCCGCCTGAGCGCCGCCATGAACGCCGACAGCCGCCGCTCATGGGCGGCGGTCTGGTTGGCCGGCTCGGCCGACGTATCGGTATAGCTGAAATCGTCCATGGCAACGCCGATGGCCGCCCCGGCACCGGCTGGCGAATAGGCCGCCGGGAGGACGACAAGGAGAAAAGCAGAGCAGATCAACCGGGACAGGTGCATGAGCGGGCCTCGTGTGACGGAACGGCCTGAAAACCTGGATGGTCGCCTCTCGCCATGCAACCGTGCCCGTCCCGGCGAACGCCGGGAAATTTTCACGACGTTGCACTGCGGCAAGCGCAGCGCTTTCCGCCGCTTGCGTTCTGCCGTTTAATGCGGAGGCGACAAACCCGTTCGCGCCAGGTGCCTGCCGATGTGGAACCGCCCGAGATTCGATCTCAAGGTCCGTCTGACGTTGCGCGTGGCCGCAATATCGGCCGCCTGCTTCGCCGTGATCTCCGCCTATTTCCTTGTCACGGCCGACCGCGAGGCGCATGCGCGCATCGACGGTATCGCCGCCATCGTTGCGAAGTCGCTGGAGCTGCAACAGGGCAAGGTCCAGTGGGTGGCGAACCCGCGCTCGGACTTCCCCAACCTTGACCCCGTATCGGCCTACGTGATGACGCCCGGCCTGTGCCTGGCATTCCGTGGCACGAGCGGCGAGATACTCCAGCGGTTCTGCAGTGGCGCGCCTACTCCGGCAAACCCGCCGCCGCAGGTCTTCGCGGCCTTCTATCGCAGCCTGTTCGACCCCGGCCGTGAGGCAGCGCGGCCAGTGATCGTGCGCGGAGCGAAGCTCGGCGAGACCGTGGTCTCGGTCGATCCGGCCGTGCAGACGGCGGAGGCATGGCACGAGGCCGGCCGCCTGATGATTGCGCTTGCGATCGCACTGCCGCTGCTCTGCGCACTGGTCTATGCGGCACTGGCGCGGGCGCTGCGCCCCACCCGCATGATCCGCACCGGCCTCGAACGAATCGCCGCCAATGACCTCACCGCGCGGCTGCCGCCGTTCGACCTCGCCGAGCTCTCCTCCATCCGCGACGTCTTCAACCATCTCGCCGAAAGCCTCGACACCGCGCTTGCCGAGCGCAGCGAGCTGACGCGAAAGCTGATCGCGCTCCAGGACGAGGAGCGCCGCCATCTCGCGCGCGAGCTGCACGACGAGTTCGGCCAGTCACTGGCCGCCATCCGCGCGCTCGCCGCATCCGCCCGCCAGACCGCCGTGCAGGAGTGCCCTTCCCTGCTGTCCGAGTGCGACGGCATCGCACGGACCGCAACCGGCATGATGGAGATGCTGCGCGGCACGCTGTTCAGGCTGCGTCCGCCCGATGTCGAAGAGCTCGGGCTGGTCGCCAGCCTCGAAGGCCTGGTCGCCGGCTGGAACGGTCGCAGCCGCGGCGAGACGCGGTTTGCGATCCGCTTCGACGGCGCCTTCGAGACCCTGCCGGCCGCGATCAGCGCCAGCCTCTAT
Source organism: Bradyrhizobium sp. B025 (assembly GCF_042257955.1). Taxonomy (NCBI): domain Bacteria; kingdom Pseudomonadati; phylum Pseudomonadota; class Alphaproteobacteria; order Hyphomicrobiales; family Nitrobacteraceae; genus Bradyrhizobium; species Bradyrhizobium sp. B025. The sequence continues at coordinate 5,025,943 of NZ_CP170150.1, forward strand.
CGCATCGTGCAGGAGGCTCTCACCAACGCCGCCAAGCATGCCGGCGCGACCAAGGTGAGCCTGGAATTGACGATGCGTGCCGACGAGATCGCGCTTACGATCGACGACGACGGACGGTCGAGCGATCCCGCCGCGAAATCCGGAATGGGCCTGCTCGGCATGCGCGAGCGCGTCGCGGCCCTGCGTGGCAAATTGAGCTTCGAGGCCGGACCGCATGGCGGCACTGCGCTGCGCGTCACCATCCCTGTCGCGGCCGATCGGCCGGTGCTGGAGCGGGCGGCATGAGCGCGGGCGATGCGACCATTCTGCTGGTCGACGACCATTCCGTCGTCCGCGAAGGCTATCGCTCGGTGCTGCAGAAGCAGCCGGGCCTGCGCGTCGTCGCCGAAGCCGCCGACGGCGCGGAGGCCTACCGTCTCTTCAAATCCGAGGCGCCCGACCTCGTCATCATGGATCTGAGCATGCCCGGCATCGGCGGCATCGAGGCTGTCAGGCGGATCAGGCAGTGGGACAAAAGCGCGAGAATCCTCGTCTTCACCATGCACCAGAATGCGGGCTTTGCCGTGCAGGCGATCCGCGCCGGCGCGAGGGGCTATGTCACCAAGACCAGTCCGCCCGAAACGCTGGTGCGCGCGGTGATGGACGTGCTCGCGGGCCGGATCGCCATCAGCCCCGACATCGACCACGAGCTCGCACTGAGCCGCATCAGCGGCGAGAGCTCGGCTGCCGACGTCCTCACGCCGCGCGAGTTCGAGGTGCTGCGGCTGCTGCTGGCCGAGGAGTCGACGGAGGAGATCGCCGAGACGCTCCACGTCAGCCCGAAGACGGTGGCAAACCTGCATTCGCTGATCAAGGACAAGCTCGGCGTCGACTCCGACATCGAGCTGGTCCGCCTGGCGCTGCGTCAGGGACTGTTGACCCAGGTCGATCTCGGCAAGGCTTGATCGCCGCTTGCGATATCCCGCTTGGCGGCGGATCATTCGCGCGCGACCACCGCGTCCAGCCATGCGCAGTTCAGCGGCGGCACACGTGGGTCGGCGACGCGCACGCCACGGGCCGCGGCGTCCAGCCTCATGTCGCGCAGGCGCTTGCGCTGCTCCTCCGGCATGTTGAGCCGCTCGTGGCCCCATAGCGACGGGCCGTCAAAGGTCTCGTGCGGCTGCCAGGTCTCGGGATCGATGACGCGGCCGCCCCAGCCATATTCGATGAAGAAGCCCGAGGGCGTATTCACGTAGAACGAGGTCATGTGGTCGTTGGTGTGCCGCCCCAGCGTATAGGCAATACGGCCGTCATCCAGCTGCGCGAGGTCGTAGCCCTGCCCGACATCGTCGAGGCTGCCGAGCTCGACCATGAAATGATGCAGCGCCTTCCGTCCGGAGCCTACCATCGCAAAGCTGTGGTGGCGGCCGTTGACGTGGAAGAAATAGAGCCCATAGGGCTTGAGCCCGAAATCGGAGACGTGGAAGCCGAGCACGTCGCGGTAGAACGGCAACAGCGGCTCGACGTCCTCGACGTTCAGCACCACGTGCCCCATGCCGAGCGCGCCGGTGCGAAAGCCCGAGATCGGCCGCCCCGGCTTGAACGGCTCGGTTGCAAGCTCCGGCTTGCAGAAGGCCTCAAGCCGGTTGCCGGCGGGATCGGCGAACGTGATCAGCTCGGCCACATGGCGTTCGTCGGCGAGCGCGCGCGAGCCGCGCGTCACCTTCACGCTGTGGCTTTCCAGCCGCCCGGCTAACTGATCGAGCTCGGCGGTTGAGGGAACTTCCCATCCCATCACCGCCAGCCCGGCATCGCTGCTGCCGTCGACGATCAGCCGCTGTTTGCGATCGTCCATGCGGAAGGCGCGCATCTTGCCGCCGCGATCGACCTGCTGCATGCCGAGCAGCCGGGTTGCCATTTGGCCCCACTGATCGAGCTGGGATGAATTGATCCGGACATAGCCGAGCGCGGTGATTTCCATCGACGTCCTCCCGAGGGCATCGCACCCGCCGCACTGCGGCGAACTTGATACCGGCCGCGCACGCTCCTACGGTGGCGTCCGCAATCGCTTCTCGTTTGCGATGACGATAGTCGCGGAGCGAAACGGCACAAGGGAGGAAATGCGAAGTGTCCAAGGAGCGGACGCGGACCGGAGCGCCGCGGCAGTCGGAGGGCGTCCGCGCCTTCAAGCGTGGGCTGGACGTGCTGCACGAGGTCAACCGGTCCGGCGGCATCCGCGCGGGCGACGTCGCCCGCGCACTCGACCTGCCTCGCCCGACCGTCTATCGCCTGCTCGAGACGTTGGAGGAACTTGGCTATGTCGCCCGCAGCGCCAGCGACGACCGCTTTCGCGTGACCCGGCGCGCGCTCAGTCTCGGCGACGGCTACGATCCCGGCGTGGTGATCTGCCAGGCGGCGGCGCCTTATCTCGCCGAGCTCAGCAAGAACCTCGTCTGGCCGGTCGATCTCTCGACTTACGAGAACGCCGCGATGGTGGTGCAGGAAACCACGCACTCCCGCAGCCCGCTCTCGATCGACCGCGGCATGATCGGCAAGCGCCTGCCGATGTTGCGGACGTCCGCGGGCCGCGCCTATCTCGCCGCCTGTCCTGCGCGCGAGCGCAACCTGATCGTCAATCATCTGCGCCGCATCGACGAGGCCGACGACCGCCCCTTCCTCGACGAAGGCCGCCTCGACCGCATGATCGCCGAGACGCAAGCCCGCGGCTACGCCATCCGCAGCGAGGGCGAGTACAATCCCAAGACGGCCTCGATCGCGGTCCCCATCGTGCGCAACGGCGCCGTGTTCGGCTGCATCTCCATCATCTGGATCCGCTCGGCCCTCGGAATTGAAGAAGCGGTGGCGCAATTTGCGGGACAGCTTCAGGAAACGGCATCGGCCATCCCGGTCGAGGTCTAGCGGGGTCCGTCCGCTGGGCGGACACTTGGCGCGACGGCATTGATGCTGCGGCGCGGCTTGGGGAAGAGATAGCCCCATGCAACATAAGTCCATCCCCGAAGAGTTTGATGTCGTGATCGTCGGCAGCGGCCCGGTTGGCGCCACGTTGGCCAATCTGCTCGGACTGTGCGGCATGCGGACGCTGGTACTGGAGCGCGAGGCGCGGACCTATCACCTGCCGCGCGCGGTGCATTTCGACGACGAATGCATGCGCGTGTTCCAGACCATCGGCCTCGCCGACGCGATCCTGCCGCATGTCATCCTCAGCCCCGGGATGCTCTTTCTCGACGCCGGCGGCCGGATGCTGCTGGACTGGTCGCGCCCGCAGACGCTCACGCCGATGGGATGGAATCTCAGCTATCGCTTCCACCAGCCCGATCTGGAGGACGTGCTGATCCATGGCCTTGCGCGCTGGCCGCATGTCACCCTGCGCAACCGCTGCGACGTGTTCGCGCTGGATCAGGACGAGACCGGCGTGCGCGTCCGCTACGAGGACCTTTCCAATGGGACGCTGAGTGAAGTCCGTGCCGGCTATGTGGTCGGCTGCGACGGTGCCCGCTCTCTGGTGCGCCGCTTCATCGGCTCCGGCATGGACGATCTCGGCTTTCACGAGCGCTGGCTGGTGATCGACGTGCTGCTCAAGCGCGACCGCGATGACCTCGGCGACTACAGCATCCAGCACTGCGACCCCCGGCGGCCGGCGACCTATGTGCGCGGCACCGGCACCCGGCGGCGCTGGGAGATCACGGTGTTGCCGGACGAGGATTCGCAAGATGTGGCGCAGCCGGCCAAGGTCTGGGAGCTGCTGTCGCGCTGGATCACGCCCGACGACGCCGAGATCGAGCGCGCCGCTGTCTATACTTTTCATTCCGTGATCGCGCAGCAATGGCGGGGCGGACGGCTGCTGCTCGCGGGCGATTCCGCACACCAGACCCCACCCTTCCTCGGACAGGGCATGTGCGCCGGCATCCGGGATGCCGCCAACCTTGCCTGGAAACTCGGCGCGATCATCCGCGACGGCGCCGCGCCTGATCTGCTGGAGACCTATCAGAGCGAGCGCCGGCCGCATGTGCGGGAGTTCATCGAGCTCGCCATTCGCCTTGGCGGCATCATCAACACCAAGGCGATCGAGGCCGGCCTTGCCGCCGGCGAAGCGCGCGACAACGCGCCCGTGAAACTCGAGGTGAAAAAGCCCCTGCTCGGCCCGGGGCTCGCGCTCGGCGGCCTGCCGCTGGCCGGGCATCTCGCACCGCAGTTCGAGCTGAACGACGGTCGCCGCAGCGATGACCGGACCGGCTACAGCCATGTGCTGCTTGTCGAGAGCGCGGCCGCGCTGCCATCGCATCTTGCCCCGTCGCCGGCTGGGATCGCAATCCTGACCGGCGACGAAGCCCAGGGCGTCGGGCACTGGCTGCGTGAGCACGGCATCATCGCCGCGCTGGTCCGTCCCGACCGCTATGTGCGTGGCACGGCCCGCAACGATTCCGAGTTCGAACGACTCGTCGCCGCCGTTACTCCCCCAACCCGCGTGCCGTCCGCGGCCTGACCGAACCCGCTTTCCAAGGACACTCTCATGAAGCTGCTCTCTTTCATCGTCGACAGCCGCGCCTCTTTCGGGGCCGTCAAGGACAACGGCGTCGTCGATCTCGGCGCGCGCATGGCAGGCTGCACGACACTGCGGCAGCTGCTCGAAGCCGGTCGCGTCGCCGAGGCGGCAAAGCTCGTCGCGTCCGCCGCGCCCGATCATGCCCTCGACAAGGTCAGCTTCGCGCCCGTCATCCCCGATCCCGGCAAGATCATCTGCGTCGGGCTGAACTATCGCGACCATGTCGCTGAAACCGGACGTATCGTCACCGAGAAGCCCGCACTCTTCGTTCGCTTCCCCTGCAGCCAGGTCGGCCATCTCCAGCCGATCGTGAAGCCGAAAGTCAGCGACGATTTCGACTATGAGGGCGAGCTTGCGCTCGTCATCGGCAAGGAAGGCCGGCACATCCCCGCGAACCGCGCGCTCGACCACATCGCCGGCTATTCCTGCTACAACGAAGGCAGCGTCCGCGACTGGCAGCGCCACACCAGCCAGTTCCTCTCCGGCAAGACCTTTGCAGAGAGCGGCAGCTTCGGCCCATGGCTGGTGACGGCGGACGAAATTCCCGATCCGTCAAAGCTGACCTTGCAGACCCGGCTCAACGGCACGGTGGTGCAGGACACCACCACCGATCTCCTGATCACCGCCATCCCCGGGCTGATCGCCTACATCTCGACGATCTGCCCGCTGGTCCCCGGCGACGTCATCGTCACGGGCACGCCCGGCGGCGTCGGCGCAAAGCGCACGCCGCCGTTGTGGATGCGCCCCGGCGACACCGTCGAGGTCGAGATCTCCGGCATCGGAACCTTGCGCAACAAGGTCATCGCCGAACCGGAGTGACCGCCAACGTCGCTCAATCAAAACGACAACAAAATCAGGAAACGCCATGGCCACTCACCGCACGACCTCCGCCGCTATCCTGCTGATCACGCTGGCGCTCGCAGGCACCGCCGCACGCGCAGAGATCAAAGGCGACGCCATCCGGATCGGCGTCCTCACCGACATGAACGGGATTTTCGCCGCCGCCATGGGTCCGGGCTCGGTCGAGGCGGCGCGAATGGCGGCGGAGGAGTTCGGCGGCAAGATCAACGGCAAGCCCATCGAGATTTTGCAGGCCGATCACCAGAACAAGCCGGACCTTGCAGGCTCACTCGCGCGAAAATGGTTCAGCGACGGCGTGCAGGCGATCGCGGACGGTGGCAGCTCGGGCGCGGCGCTCGCGGTGCAGGAGCTGGTGCGCGGCAACGGCAGGATCTTCCTCGTCTCCGGGGCCGGCGCCAACCAGCTCACGGATGAGGCCTGCGCGCCGACCAGCGTGCAATGGACCCAGGACGCCTACTCCACCGCGACTGCCGTGGTCTCCGGCATCATGCAGACCAGCAAGGAGCCTTGGTTCTTCATCACCGGCGACTACGCCTTCGGCCATTCGATCGAGGCGACCGCTCGCGCCCGCATCACCGAGCTTGGCGGCAAGGTTGCTGGCGGCGTTAAAGCCCAGCTCGGCACGCCCGACTACAGCTCGTTCCTACTCCAGGCGCAGTCCTCGGGCGCAAAGGTCCTGGCGATCAACGTCGCCGGCGACAACGCCACCGCGATCAAGCAGGCCGAAGAATTCGGGCTCGCCGCGCAGGGCATGAAGATCGTGCCGATGTCGTTCCAGAATGTCGACATCGAAGCGGTCGGCCTGAAGGCCACGCGCGGCGACCTTATCGTGACCTCGTTCTTCGAGGATATCTCGCCGGCGGCGCGGAAATTTTCCGATGCGTTCTATGCGCGCCGCAAGGCGATGCCCTCACAGATCCAGGCCGGGGTTTATTCCGCCGTACGCCACTATCTGCAGGCCATCAAGGACACCGATACGGACGACAGCGCGATCGTGATGGCCAAGATGAAGGCGACGCCGGTGTCGGATGCCTACACCACCAACGGCCGCATCCGCGAGGACCAGCGCATGGTGCACGATCTCTATCTGGTCCAGGTCAAGACGCCGGAAGAGTCGAAAGGCCCGTGGGATTTCGTCAAGCTGGTCGCGACGATCCCGCCCGACCAGGCCTTCCGCCCGCTCGACCGCAGCAAGTGCAGCCTGGTCGGCAAGTAAAGCGTTTTCAAGCGAAGTGGATACCGGTTCGCGTTAAGAAAACGCGTCAAAATAGGAATCAACCCTCAGGCGAGATAGCGCGTCAGATAGCCTTCCATCGCGTAGAGCGCGCAGAGCGCCAGGCTCGACCACACCGCGGCGCTGAAATACAGGAACATCCAGGTCAGCTCGCCCTTCCAGTGCGCGATGTCGTGGGTCACCACCCAGCGCGTCGAGACGTCATGCAGGCCTTCGAGGAAGCCCAGGAACCTGCCGCCCTCGGCATGCCCTGCCCGCCAGCGGCTGAGATACATCGGCACGTCGACGGTGACGAGGAAGGCGAGGAAGCAGGCGATGCCGACGATGCCGGCGATCAGAGCCCAGCGCACCACGCCCTGGAATTCCGGCATCAGGCGGCACAGCGCGATGCCGGCGAGGAAGAAGGTCACCGCCCACAGCGAATTCTCGATCGCGTTGTAGAGATAGTTGGTGGTCACGACCGCGTACCACGAGAAACACTCCGCGATGATGATCACGGGCACGATCACCCACGCGATGTTCACGGCCGTCTCGGCACCCGTCATGGTGCCGAGCTGATGCAGGATCACCGCCCATTGCGCGGCGAAGCAGACTTCGGCCACCGTCGCGACCGAGCGGCCGACAAAGACGCTCGAGAGCCAGGTGTCGAACAGGCAGATGCGCTGCACGTCGGCGCGCGGCAGGAACGAGCGGAAGGCGCAGCCGAACACATACCCCGCGCAGAGCAGGAACATCAGCCCGATGTCGGAGCCGCCGCCGACGCTGCCCGCAACCGTCGGGTAGAACTCGCGATACAGCATGAACCAGACGAGGATGTTGGCGCTGCTGACGAGCGTGAGCGACCCCCACCACCACGCGAGGGGATTTGACCGCGCCTGCCACTGCAACATGAATCGCTCCGCTGTAATCGATGTGACATCTATTCGTAATAATCCTGTCACAGGACGCCATGGAATCACGACAAAAATCTGTGTGCAGCTCGGCTCGCGCGCGTCTTTTTTGCCCGCGGTAACGACGGAGGGTGTATCCACATATCGGACGGAAGAGGCAAAATTGTCGAATCTATTGGACAAGCCAGCGGAGCGGGTCCATTAAATCTCCCATGGCTCGAACCGCGTCCAAACCGCCTCCCGCCTCCTCATCCGCGGCCGCAGTGCTGGCTTCGAGCGCGGATGACGCCGCGTTCGCGACGACGCTGGCAAAGGGCCTCGTGGTGCTCGAGGCGTTCAAGGCCGGAACGACGCAGCTCGGCAACATGGAGCTGTCGACGCTGACGGGGCTTCCGCGGCCGACGGTGGCACGGCTGACGCATACGCTCGCCGAGCTCGGCTACCTCCGCTACGACGCCGAACGTGCGAAATACCGCGTCGGGGCACGCGCCCTGCGGATGGCGCATCCGCTGCTTGCCGACATGCAGTTCCGCCAGGTCGCGCGCCCGATGATGATGGAGCTGGCGCAGAGCGTGCGCGGCACGGTCTCGATCGGCCTGCTGGATGGCACGTCGATGATCTATGTCGAGACCGCGCGCTCCGGCGATGTCGGCCCGCACGTCCCCGACATCGGCATGCCCATTCCCGTGGTGATGACGGCAATGGGCCGCGCCGCGGCCGCGACCTTGCCGCCGGCCGATGCAGCGCTGCTCGAACAGCAGATCGCAAGCGAGGATGCCGAGCTGTGGTCGGCCTTTCGCGACAGATATCGCGCCGGCCTTGCACAATGCGCCAGCCGCGGCTTCTGCACCTGCTGGGGCGAGTACATGGCCTCGATCCACGCCGTCGCCGCGCCGCTGTTTCATGCAGATGAGACGAGGCGGTCGTTCTCCATCAATTGCGGCATTCCGGCGTTCCGGCTCCAGCCCGGCCAATTGGAGGCCGAGATCGGCCCGCGCATCGCCGCCCTCGCCGACAGTATCCGCGCCATCGTCGGCGCGGCAGGGCCGGCGGCCGAGACACAAAAGCAAAACAAGAAGAGGGCCAGGAAATGAACAAGACAACTGGCGCTCCACCACCGGGAGGCCAACATGACCGTCACACGCCGAACATTGCTGGGCACCCTCGCCCTTGCCCTGTCCGGGCTTCCAGTCTCCGCGCGCGCTGAGGACGTTTGGCCGTCGCACATGGTGCGGCTGATCTCGCCCTACGGGCCCGGCGGCTCCAACGACATCTCGCTGCGTCTGCTCGCCGAAGAGTTCGGCCGCAGCCTGCACCAGCAATTCATCGTCGAGAACAAGCCGGGCGCCGGCACGCGCATTGCGAACGATCTCGTCGCGCATGCGCCGGGCGACGGCTACACCATTCTCTATGTCGCGGCCCCCTATGCAACCGCCGAGGCGCTGTTCGGCAAGCTGACCTATGATCGCAAGGATCTTCGGCCGGTCGCGATGGCGGTGATCGCGCCGCTGTTCCTGATCATCAGCGCGGACGCGCCGTTCAAGACGCTGCCGGACCTGATCGCCTACGGCAAATCGAAGCCGGACGGACTGACCTTCGCCTCACCCGGCGCCGGCTCGCAGCCGCATCTTGCCGGCGAGCTCCTGTTCAGGGATGCCGGCGTCAAGGGTCTCAACATCCCGTTCCGCGGTGACGCGGCGTCCTACACCGAGCTGCTCGCCGGCCGCGTCGATGCCACGCTGACCGCACTCCCGACGGCGCTGCCCTACATCCAGAGCGGCAAGTTCGCCGTGCTCGGCGTCGCCTCCAGCGAGCGCAGCCCGCTCTATCCGCAGGCGCCGACGCTGCGCGAGCAAGGCTTTCCCAACGTGATCGCCGCCGGCTGGTTCGGCTTCATGGCGCCCGCCGCAACGCCGCAGCCGATCGTCGACAAGCTGCAGACCGAAGTCTCGCGCGTGCTCGCCGACCCCGCCGTGAAGGACAAGCTCACCGCCCAGGGCCTGGAAGTGCGCACCGGCACCGCCGCCGAATTCGGCCAGTTCATCGACAGCGAGACCCAGAGGTGGACCGGATTGATCCGCGAGGCCGGGCTGAAGGGGGAGTGACAGCCGAGGTGGACGAGTGAGGGGCGCCATCGACCTCCTCTCGTCATGGCCAGGCTTGTCCCGGCCATCCACGCCTGACCGCGCGGCACGAAGAACGTGGATGCCCGGGCCTTCGCCTCGCCGGAGCGGCTTCGGCCGCGCAGGCGGGACAAGCCCGGGCATGACGACTGACGGTGCAGCTACCTCTTCAACGCGCCCACATAAGCCGCGAGCTTGTCCAGCGTCTGGTAGCCGTATTCGACGGCGCCGAAACTGATCATGCCATCGCGCTGCTCCGTGCTCGAGGCCAGTTGCCGCATCATCAGCACGGTCTTGCCGTTGCTCTGCTCGGCGAAGGTGATGGTGAAGCGAAACATGCCGGGATCGTCGTCCTGGTCGACGCCATGGTCCATCTCCATCAAGGACGGCCGCTCAATGCGCCGAAAGCGCATGCGGTTCGGATAGACGGTGCCGTCGGGGCCGATCATGTTGAAGCGCCAGACGCCGCCAACCCGCACGTCGATCTCGAAGGTCTCGATCTTGAAACCCTTGGGTCCGAACCATTGCGGCAGATGTTTTGGGTCGGACCACGCCTCGAACACCAGATCGCGCGGCGCGTCGATCACGCGCGACATCACGATCTCGCGGTCGAGCGACCATTGCGACAAAGCGGGATTGGCAGAATTCGTCATCACTCAGAACCTTTCCGTTTGGTTGTTCGGGACGGCCGCTTGGCGGCCGCCCTCTCCTTCTCTTTCTTGAGCTTCATCACGTAAGCCTCGAACCGGTCGAGGCGCGCCTCCCAGATCGCGCGCTGCTGCTGGAACCAGTCCTCCGCGCCGACGAGCGCGTCCGGGCTGAGGCGGCAGGTGCGCACGCGGCCGGATTTCTCCGACAGGACGAGCCCGCTCGTCTCCAGCACATGGACGTGCTTCATGAAGCTCGGCAGCGCCATGTCGAAGGGATCCGCGAGCTCGCCGACGGATGCCTCGCCCATGCAGAGCCGCATCACGATCGCCCGCCGTGTCGGGTCGGCGAGCGCGGAAAAAATCTGGTCCAGTCGAGATAATTGGTTAGCCATGAAGCTAACTATAGACCCGTCGCGAACCCGCGTCAATATTTGTTAGCCGACAAGCTAAGTAAAATCCGCCGTCGAGGCGGCCGTGCGCTGGATAGGCGGCTAGAAGGTTCGCTACGGAACTTCCAACGCGCGATTGTGAATTGAGGCGGGACGCGGTTTGCAGGTACGACTGGCGCCGGGGGCGTCGGCAATCTGTTCATCAAGCGCGTGTCCTCTCTTGTCACCTTACGATCTCTTTCGATCAGCCGGCGCGGCTTCGCCAAGGCGGCCCTGCTTCCGCTCGCAATCGGCCTCATCAGGCCGCGCGAGGCGGCTGCGGATTCCGACATGATCGCGCAGATGCGCGACATCGTCGCCAATGAGCTGGCGCCGACCGCGACGCCGGACCAACCGGGCGGCCTCGCCGCCGCGCTCTATGCCGGCCGTCATGTCGAGTTCTTCAACTACGGCTTTGCCGACGACACCACACGACGGCCGGTCACGTCGGACACGTTGTTCAACCTCGGCTCGCTGCGCAAGCCGTTCGAGGCGACGCTGGTCGCGCTCGGCACGCTCCGGGGCGAGCTGCGGCTCGACGACCGCCTGCCGAAATACCTGCCCGAGCTCACCGGCGACTCTATCCGCCGCGTCACCGTCGGCGAGCTCGTCACGCACACGTCGGGACTGCTGCTGCCGACCGACCACCCGCCCTGGCCGAACGAGGAGTTCTCGCGCGCACAGTTCATCGAGATGCTCAACGCCTGGAGACCGCAGGCTGGCGAGGCGCCCGGCAAGCAGCGCATCTACAGCCATGCCGGCTATGTGCTGCTCCAGCTCGTGCTCGAACGCTGTTACGGCACGCCGATCGCAACCCAGCTCGAACAGCGCATCTTCAAGCCGCTCGGTATGACCGCGACCTCGGTGCCCGAACGCGGCGAGGACAACCGTGCCGTCATGGATGCAGCGTGGATGCAGCGGGTCGTCCAGGGCTATTCGGATCAGGGCATGGCGATCGGCCCGCCCGGCAACCAGCAGAGCTATTTCGATTTCCCCGGCACCGGCCAGATATTCTCTTCGCCGCGGGATCTTTCAACCTTCGTTGCGGCCTGCGTCGATAGCCACTCGGTCGACCCGCATTTGCGCGAGGCGCTGAGGATGACGCAGCACGAGGCCTTCCGCGTCGACGAGAAATTCGGGCAAGGCATGGCGTGGGAGACGGTGCATCTTCCCGAGGCCACCGTCGTCGACAAGCCGGGCGGCCTCAACAACGCCTCCGGCTATCTCGGCCTCGTGCCGGCGCGGCGGATCGGCATCGTGCTGCTGGCCAATCGCGGCGAATATCCGCACGAGATCGCGCGCTACAGGATCCTGCCCGCGCTGGCGAAGCTCGTGGCCTCGCACTGAAGCCGGCCCTCGAAACAGAAAGCCCCGGCTGAGCCGGGGCTTTCCACGCCAGATTCGGAACGGGATGAAGCTCAGTACCTGGCGACGACGGGTCCGCCGAACTTGTAGTTCACGCCGACGCGGACGATGTTCGACTTGAGGTCGACCGAGTGGGTGTAGACGTTGCTCGGGAATGCGATGGCCGGCACGAATGCAGCAAGGTTGTTGCTGGTCGCGCTGGCGCGCCCGAGATCGACATAGAGATATTCGGCCTTGAGCGACCAGCCGCCGCCGAACGCATATTCGGTGCCCACGCCCGCGGTCCAGCCGAGACGCGTGTCGCGGATCGCGCTCGACTCGGTTGCTCCCGCAAACGTGTCGGTGAAGTTGAAATTGCCCTTGACCTCCGCGATCGCGGCGCCGCCCGTGGCGTAGAGCAGCCAGGTCGGAGCGGCCAGGAAGCCGATACGGCCGCGGATGGTCGCGAGCCAGTCGGCCGAGACCGACGACGACACCGTAAAGCCGGTCGGCGCGCAGCACGGATAAAGCGCCGAACCGGTCGCACTGCCCTTGAAGCCGAAATAGTTGATGTCGCCTTCGAGGCCGAGCACGGCATGGTTGACCTGCCAGTTGTAGCCGGCGGTGAAGCCGCCGGTCACGCTGGAGCTGTTGATGCCCTGGGCGCCGACCGTGTTGATGGCGGGAACGCTGCTGGCGGCGAAATAGCCCGTCGGAGAAAACACGGTCGAGGTGCTGGGATCGGAGCTGCCCCACTGCCCGCCGACATTGCCGCCGACGTAAAATCCGGTCCAGTTGTAAGCCGGCGCCATCATCGGCGCCTTGGTGTAATGCGCCGCGAGGTCGGCCGCCTGCACCGATGCGGTGCCCAAAACAACCGAAGCGACCGCCAGCAAAAACTTCTTCATTCTAGTCTCCTTGCCCACGCGATCAGCTCGCGTTTCGAATGCGCGCGGGCGGAAGGCATCCGGCGCAGATCGGGCATAGGCCGCCGGCCCCATGCCGTCTTGGGCTGCGGCGAAGTTCATAGGGACTGTGACGTAGTGTGCGCCCCACGTCGTGCGAACGGACGAGGAGTGTGACCCAAGAGCCACGCCTCGCCCTTCATCCGTGGCGCGCTACGCGCGCCGGTGTCGCATCACGACAAGGCGGCGCGAGCGCGATTCGAATCTTCCGGCGTCAGACCGAACGCGTCAGCCCACCGTCCACACGGATGTTCTGGCCGGTGATGTAGGCCGCGCCGTCGGACGCCAGGAACGCGATCGTCGCCGCGATCTCCTCGACCTTGCCGTAGCGCTTCATCGGCACGCTGTCGCGGCGCGCATCTAGCTGCGGCAGGCTGTCGATCCAGCCCGGCAGAACGTTGTTCATGCGGATGTTGTCGGCGGCATGGGTGTCGGTGAAGATTTTGGTGAAGGCGGCAAGGCCCGCGCGGAACACCGCCGAGGTCGGAAACATCGCGCTCGGCTCGAATGCCCAGGCGGTCGAGATATTGATGATGGCGCCAGCCTTCTGTGCCTGCATCACCGGCGTCACCAACCGGGTCGGCCGGATCACGTTGAGCAGATATGTATCGAGGCCGGTGTGCCACTGCTCGTCGGTAATCTCCGTGATCGGCGCGCGCGGTCCGTGGCCCGCACTGTTGACGAGCACGTCGATACGCCCCCACTTCGCCATCGCGCCGTCGACGAGACGCTTCAGATCGTCATTCGACTTGTTGGAGCCGGTGATGCCCAAGCCGCCGAGCTCGGCCGCCAGCGCCTCGCCCTTGCCGGAGGACGACAGGATCGCGACGCGGAAGCCGTCGGCCGCAAGCCGCCGCGCAGCCCCTGCCCCCATGCCGCTGCCGCCGGCGGTGACGAGTGCGACTTTCTCTGCTGCCATGACTGATCATCCCTGTCTTGAGGCGAGCCGCGGGCCCGGCCTATCATGAGGCCTTCTACCGCCAGACTTGCCGGCAGGTCCAGTCGAAGGCATCCGTCATGAGCGATTTGCAGATCCGCAATTTGCGGCCCGAGGAGATCTCGATCGCCGTCGACTGGGCCGCGGCAGAGGGCTGGAATCCGGGCCTCTCCGACGCCGCCTGCTTCGCCATCCCCGACGCGCAAGCTTTCTTCGTCGGCGAGATCGACGGCGAGCCGGTCGCGACCGTCTCCTGCGTCAACTACGACGACCGCTTCGCCTTTCTCGGCTTCTACATCGTGCGTGAAAGTTTTCGCGGTTCCGGCCACGGCCTGCGCATCTGGAACGCGGCGATCGCGCATGCGCGCCCTCGCGTGATCGGCCTCGACGGCGTCGTCGCGCAGCAGGACAACTACAGAAAGTCCGGTTTCCAGCTTGCCTACGCCAATATCCGCTATGGCGGCATCGTCGCCGCGCCGCCGGGGCCGCCCACTGACCTCGTCGCACTCGACACGATCCCGTTAGCGCTCGTCGAAGCCGACGACGCCACGGTGTTCCCAGCGCCGCGCAGCGCCTTCCTGCGCGCCTGGATCAACACATCAGGACATGTCGGCCGCGCGCTGCTGCGTGATGGCAAGCTTGCCGCATGGGGCGTGATCCGCCGGTGCCGGAGCGGCCACAAGATCGGCCCGCTCGTCGCCGATGATCGCGCCGCCGCGGAGAAGGTCGTGCAGGCGTTGCTGGCGAGTGCGGGCGGCGGCGAAGTCTTCCTCGATGTCCCCGCCGTCAATCGCGAGGCCATCGCGCTCGCGGAACAGCTCGGCCTCAAGCCGGTGTTCGAGACGGCGCGGATGTACACGGGGCCGATCGCGCCGCTGCGGATCGACCGCGTCTTCGGCGTGACCAGCTTTGAGCTGGGCTAGTAGCAGCGCATGATGTTGACGGTGTGCTCGCCGCCGCCGCGGCCGGGCACCGTCACCTGCTCCGTCGGGCAGCTCGGCACGTAGGGCCGGTCGGACGGCACCACGTTCGGCGGGAAGCGATGCGTCCAGTCCCAGGGAACGTCATAGGTATAGGTGTAGCGCACGTCGTTGGAGAGCGGCTGCCCGGCGTCGGCGAAGGGCTGGCCGTAGCCTGCGCCATCGTAGAAGAACCCGCCGCCGCCCGGCCAATAGACCCACGGCGTGTTGCGGCCGCGGAACCGGGCACCCGGCGCGATCGGCGGACGCATTGCCGCAGTCGGCGGCGCCGCAGCCAGCCCATGCGCAGCAACGCCGCCGGGCCTTGAAAAACTGTCGCTTGAAGAAAGGAGCAGCGCGGCTGCGCTGAGCGAGGCGAGCAGCGCCCCATATGATCTGGACATCATGATACGCACCAACTCGTTTGGCTTCGGCGGCTCCCCACCACACGCTAGGCCGGGCTGTCGCCCAGCCGCAAACGTATAATTAATTGTTGGTTAAGACACGGGATTAACGGGGAACAAGGTGCGGCAGAACGCCCGGAAGTCCCGGCCTGTTTCAGCGACGTCGTTCCGGCCAACGCGGGTGGCCCGTCGTCCTTTCAGGGACGATGGGCCTCTCTGCGTCAGCAGGACGTGTCAGTGGTCTTGCTGGTGCTTGCGCAGCCAATCGAGCATGTCCTGCGCATTTCCGGTGCCCTGCGTCACGATCGCGGTGTTTCCGCCGCTGCGCCGGTACACCGTGGTGCGCCCAGGCTCTTTCTCGATCCTGACCTCGGCCTGCGCGGGATCGCCGCTTTGCGTGATCGCCGCCGTCCCGTTTTCGTCCTGGACCACCGTGGTGTGACCGTCGCCGGCCCCGGCCGGCGCCATCGCAACCACGCTCATGAATCCTATTCCGGATGCGAGCAGAAGCAACCTCATGTCATCCCTCCATCATCGGCCGAACTGGAAGATCGCCAGCCAGTTGAAACGTCCGAACTGCCTCACCGCTCCCGAGTTCATGTCGCCGATCTGAAGCAGGAGCGCATTGGTGGAATTGCCGATCTGGGTGATGTCGGCGGCGTTGCTGAGGCCGGACTGACCGACCGCCGCGTTGGTGGTGCCGCCCATCTGGATCACGTTGGCATAGTTGCGCGTGCCGTTCTGGATGATGGTCGCATCCACCGTTCCCGATCCGCCGATCTGGATCACCCGCGCGATATTGACGCGGCTGTTCTCCTCGATCGTGACAGGCTGAACGTCGTTGCCGAATTGCACGATCGTCTCGATGCTCACGTTCGGGTTCGTCACGCTGCGCTGGATGGATCCGGCCGACGCCTGCGTCGCCGCGCCGATGGCGGCAAGCAACGCCGCCACGGCCAGAACCCGCTTTGAGACCTCTCTGCCGCTCCGCATCGCGCTTCCCCGCTGGTTCCCGACGCCGATGAGCTCGCGCGTCTTTACGGACCGGTCTGGACGATCGTCGACGTATTGACCGTGCTGAACTGCGCCACCGTGCCCGTGTTCATGGCCCCGAGCTGCGACACGAGACTGGTCGCCGACTGGCCGGTCTGGCCGACGAAGGCGAAATTGTTCATCCCGGCCTGCCCGACCGACGCCGAATTCGTCCCGCCGAATTGCAGGACGCCCGTGGCATTGTTGGTGCCGTTCTGGACAACGGTCGCGCTGGTGCTGCCGCCGACCATGAACACGCCCGCCATGTTGAGCTGACTGTTCTGGTTCAGCACGACCGGCGGTCCGCCGACCGACACGATAGTCTTGATGTCGGCGGTCTGGGCGCCGGCTGATCCGGCGCCGGCGCAGCACAAGGCGAACATCGCGGCGCAGCTGCTTGCCAAGAGGCGTTTCGAGAGACGTTTCATGACGTGCCTCACCACTTCAGAATTGCTCACGGGGTCTGCTGGAGAATCGTCGAGCCGTTCAGGATGCCGAGCTGCCCAACGCCGGCCGTATTGTTCGCGCCGATCTGGCCGATCAGGCTCGAATTGGAGCCACCGATCTGACCGGTCAGCGCCGTGTTGGAGGCCGTCGCCGTGGTGCCGCCCTGCCCGGTCACCGCGGTGTTGACGGTGAGGAGCGAGCCTGTCTGCAAGGTGGTCGCCGTATTGGTCGCACCGAACTGCAACGTCGTGGCGTTGTTGCTGGTCGAGCCCGTCTGCGAGATGAAGGAGCTGTTGGTCGTGCCGAACTGCAGCACGCTGGCCGAGTTGCCGGCCTGGGCATCGACGGTGGTCAGTGCACTGAGCGCGATGGCCGTCGCAACGAGATAGGTGATCCGCATGTCATGTTCCTCCGGGAGAATTGGCCGGACGCGCCGTGACGCATCCGGCCGACGAGATGGTTCAGTGCGCCGTCTGCGAGACGGTGCTCGTGTTGATGCCGAAGCTGAGCTGGCCGACGCTGGCGGAGTTATTCTGGAGCGCGGGCGGCCCGAACGAATTCTGGGTGATCGCGCTGCCGTTGTTGCCGAAGGCCACCTGGCCGGTGGTCGCCGAGTTCTGCACGCCGGCCTGGTTCACAGTGCTGACGTTGTTGAGCGACGGCGAGCTGGTGCCCTGCATGGTGGACGCACCGTTCAGGATGCCGATCTGGGTCGTCGACGAACTGTCGTTGGTGAGGCCGTTCTGCGTGACGCTCGAACCGTTCACCAAGCCGACCTGCACCGTGGTCGAAGTATTGGCGGCCTGGGCCGCGGAAGACAGAGCGAGCACGGCAACGGAAGCAAAAAACAATTTGCGCATGGAGTATCCCTTTCTGGCCAAGTTGTCTGACTGGTTTCGGATGCTGGTCCTGAATGCGACCGACATCGTGGGATGACTCTGAACCGATCGCAGCGATCGCGACAGACTGCAGTTCATGCTAATCGGTACGGACTAGACGAAGCGCTGAATGTCGCCACGCGCAGCCTCAGATTTGCGGCTGTCCTGCACCGGTGCGCGTCGTCTCCGCTTCGCGTCCCATGCTGTCGATCAGCCGCGCCACCTCGATCGGCGAACGCAACTCAAGCTTTCGCATCATCCGGGCGCGATGGACCTTCACCGTCACTTCGCTCACGCCAAGCCTCGCCGCGATCTGCTTGGCGACAAGCCCCTCGGCCATCAGCAGCATGATCTCGCGCTCCCTCGCCGTCAGCGTCTCGATGCGCAGCCGGGCCTCGCGCACGGCGTATTCGCGTTCCATCCGCCTGCGGTCGCGCTCGATGCCATGCCTGATCGCATCGAGGATCTCCTGCTCGCGAAAGGGTTTTGGTAGAAACTCGACCGCGCCGCGCTTCATCGCCTCGACCGAGACACGGACGTCTGAGTGGCCGCTGATGAAGACGATCGGAATCGGCACGCCCGTCTCGGCGAGCCGGCGCTGCAGCTCGAGACCGGTCGGCGAGGTCCCGGGAAAGCGAACGTCGAGCACGAGGCACGAAGGCCCGCCGGAAAGTCTCTCCGCGAGAAATTCGTCGGTCGACGCAAACAATCTCACCTGGTGTCCGGTCTCCTCGCAGAGACTTCCAATCGCAGTTCGAATCTGAACCTCGTCGTCAACGACGTAAACGGTGGCTTGACCTGAGCTCATGGCAGACGGACTCCCCGGCTTGGGGCTCGATGAGCAAGCAGCGAGCCATCCATTCTTCTTGCAAGCGAGAACAAGGTGCTTGGTTGAATTCGCGGGGATCGAACGAATGGCGTCGGTCCACCGGTTCGACGTCTTAGGGCCAACACTCCGTGAAGACGAGTGAAGGCGTTCACATATCGGGCTTCGTGATTGCAGAGATTCGATCTCGCCACCGGCGGCATCACGGCGAGGCGCGTTATCGCGAATGAAGCAATCCGACGTCGTCGCCGCGGTATCGCCGACTGCGTCATGGCGTCGCCACCCATACGCCGACTTGAACGCCGGCGACTGGCCGCATCGGCCAGATCATACGGGACGTTCAGTCAGCCTATCGAGTTCGATACCGCGCGCAACCTTTGGCATACGCCGGGTATACATTTCACGCAAATCACGAAAAGTCGCACCCCCGCACTTTACTTCTGGATCGCTCAGCGCACCCGACCGTCGCCCCGGCAACGACGACATACTGACGATCGATATTGCTTTTGACAATTTACAACCATAGCGCGATCTCGCTCCGCGCCGCCAACGAAGCCATTTCAAGCAGGCGAGTTTTTGATATGCGATTTGTGCCAATTATTGCCGTGCTTGGAACTGCATGCGGCCTTGCCGCGGTCTTCGCCGCGGAGCCGGCCGTCATCGCCGGCGCCGCCGGGAGCGCGGCAGACACGGCGGCTCACGCCTACGACTCGACGAAACGGCTGCTCGTGCCCGGCGGGCGCGAAGCTTCGGCCTTCGGGTCGGATGCGCCGATGTTCCGCTATGCCGCGATCCAGCGCGGCAGCATCGAGCAGACCGTCACCGTCACCGGCGCGCTGCAGCCGGTCAAGACGATCGAGGTCGGTTCCCAGCTGTCCGGGCAGCTCGCCCGGGTCTATGTCGACTTCAACGACACCGTCGCCAAGGACCAGCCGCTCGCCCTGATCGATCCGCGCAGCTTCGCGGCCAAGGTCGACGAAGCCAGGGCTTCCCTGGCGGTCGCCAATTCCCTGGTCGACATCGCGCGCGCCAAGCTCGATCGCGCCAGGATCGATCTGCAGAACGCCAGGGGCAGCCGGGACGTGCTCGCCGCCAAGCTCGAGAGCGCGCAAGCCGTCAAGGCCTCGGCGCAGAGGACCCTGCAGCGCAAGCTGGCGCTGCAGTCGCAGAACGTGGTGGCGACGACGACGGTCGACGACGCGCAGACCGAGTTCACGGCACGGCTGGCCCAGGAGCGCGAGGCCGAGGTCCTGATGTCGCTCAATTCCTACTCCGTGGACGGCGCGCAGGCCGACGTCCGCCGGATCGAGGCCGAGCTGCAACAGGCCCGAATGGCGGTGCCGGAGAAGGCGGCCGTTCTCGCCGCGGCCCAGGCCGATCTCGACCGCACCGTGATCCGCTCGCCGATCGACGGCGTCGTCGTCGGCAGGTTCGTCAACGAGGGCCAGACGCTCGCGGTCGGCCTGGAGTCGCGCACCACCTTCGTGGTCGCCCACCGGCTGGAAGACATGGAGATTCACGCCCAGGTCGACGAGGCCGATATCGGCCGCATCGCCTCCGGCCAGCGCGCCCATTTCACGGTGGATGCCTACCCCGACCGCCGCTTCGAGGCCGTGGTGCGGCAGGTGCGCAAGGCGCCGCAGAACCAGCAGCACGTCGTCACCTACACCGTCGTGCTGTCGACCTCCAACCTCGACGGCGCGCTGCTGCCCGGCATGACTGCCCTGGTGAAGATCGTGATCGAGCGGCAGGACGACGTGCTGAAGGTGCCGCTCGCCGCGCTGCGTTTCCAGCCGTCCGGCACACGTCCGGACCCGACCACCGCGCACAGCGGCGTGTGGGTGCGCACCGCCGGCGGCTCGCTCCGGCGTATTGCGGTGACGGTCGGCGCCTCCGGCACCGAACAGGTCGCACTCAAGAGCGGCGACCTCGTCGAAGGCAGCCAGGTCGCCGTCGGCCAGGCCATCCGGCCGGCAGGCATGGAGTTTCTCGGAATCAGGTTCGGATCATGACCGCCCCTCTACCCCTCATCAGTCTCCGGTCCGTATCCAGGACCTATCGCACCGACGGGGTCGCAGTGGCCGCGGTGCGCAACGTCAGCTTCGACATCGCACAGGGCGAGATCGTCGCCGTGATGGGACCGTCGGGCTCCGGCAAGTCGACGCTGATGAACATGATCGGGCTGCTCGACCTGCCGAGCGAAGGCGAGGTCCATCTCGAGGGAGCCAATGTCGCCGGGCTCTCGGAAGATCGCCGGTCGTCCCTGCGCGCCCGCAGCATCGGCTTCGTGTTCCAGTCCTACAATCTGCTCGCACGCCATAATGCGATCGAGAACGTCGCACTGCCGCTGGTCTATTGCGGCATCGGTCGCAAGGACCGCCTGGCGCGAGCCGAAGCGAGCCTTCAGGCCGTCGGCATGCTGCACCGGGCTCATCACTTTCCGCGGCAGCTCTCGGGCGGCGAGCAGCAGCGCGTCGCGATCGCGCGTGCACTGATCGCCTCCCCGCTGATCGTGCTCGCCGACGAGCCGACCGGCGCGCTCGACAGCCGCACCGGCGCCGAAATCCTGGCGCTGTTCGCCGCGCTCAACCGGACCGGCCAGACCATCGTGATGATCACGCACGACCCCGGCATCGCGACGCGGTGCCGGCGCACGATCCGCCTGCACGACGGCGAGCTCGTCAGCGACGAGACGGTGGCCCCGCTGCTGCCGAAACGGAGCGCTGTGTCATGACGATGCTCCAGGGCTTTCAGATCGCCCTGCACGCCTTGCGCCTCAATCCATTGCGCAGCTTCCTCACCATGCTCGGCATCGTGATCGGCGTTGCCTCGATCGTGACGGTGTTTGCGATCGGGTCCGGCGCGCAGCTTCGCCTCCAGGAGCAGATCCGCTCGATCGGCGCCAACGTGCTGATGATCACGCCGGGCGCGGTCTATCAGGGCGGCGTGCGCCTCAAGGACGGCAGCAAGCTGACGATGACCGAGAGCGACGTGCAGGCCATCCTCGAGCAGATCCCGGAGATCCAGGCCGCGGCCGGCTCGATCGCCGGAACGGCGCAGGTCATCCACGAGAGCAAGAACTGGAATACGACCATCAACGGCACGACGACCGGTCACTTCATGGTGCGCGACTGGCAGCTCGCGGCCGGGCGCTATTTCTCCGGCACCGAAGAGACTGGTGCCGGCAAGGTCGTGATCCTCGGCAGCACCGTCGCGCGCGAGCTGTTCGCGCCCGGCGACGATCCGATCGGCGCGCAGATCAGGATCATGAAGGTGCCGCTCGAAGTCGTCGGCGTGCTCGATCGCAAGGGCCCGGCGCAGGACGACGTCGCTTTCGTCCCCCTCACCACGGCCAAGCTGCGCTTCCTTGGCAGCGCGAGCAACATCAACCGGGATTCGGTCGCCTACATCATCGCCAAGGTGGCCGCGGACAGTCAGATGGCGGGCGCGCGATCGGAGATCGAAAGCCTGCTGCGGCAGCGCCACCGCATCCCCGCCGGCCAGGAGGACGACTTCAAGGTCCAGGATCCGGCCGCCGCCATGGAAGCGCAGCAGGGCGCGATCCGCACCGTGGCGCTCCTGCTCGTCGCCATCGCCTCGGTCTCGCTGCTCGTCGGCGGCATCAGCATCATGAATGTCATGATCGTGTCGGTTACGGAGCGCACGCGGGAGATCGGAATCCGCCGCGCGCTTGGCGGCCGGATGCGGGACATCAGACTCCAGTTCCTCTGCGAGGCACTCGTCCTCTGCCTGCTCGGCGGCGCCATCGGGGTTGCCGGCGGCATCACACTCTCGATGACCGTCGCCCGTATGGCCGGATGGATCACCTCGATCGACGGCGAAGCGATCGGCCTTGCCCTCGTCTTCTCGATCGCGACCGGCCTGATCTTCGGTTTCTACCCCGCCCACAAGGCATCCAGGCTGAGCCCGATCGAGGCGCTCAAGACGGAGTGAGAAGATGCCGGGGGGGCTGCCACGTCAACCAGAAGACCAGGGAGGAGCCAGTCATGAGCCCGGATCCGAAGGATTCGATTACACCGACGCCGCGCGAACGTGAGCTGATGATGTTGATCGCGCGAGGCATGCAGAACAAGAACATCGCCTACGAGCTCAAGATCTCGGAGAACACGGTGCGGGCGCATATCGGCAACATCATGCGTAAATACCGTCTCCAGAACCGGACCCAGATCGCGATCATCTATGCGCTCAAGACGGCCCCGCTCTCGCTGCGGCGCGATCGGACCAGGAGCGGAGCCGACCCGGCGTCCGTCAAGCCGGCACAGGCCCTCGCGCAGACTCCGCGGGTGACGACCGCGCCGGAATCACCGTCCCGGCCACAACCCCTTGTGCACCCCGTCGGGCAAGACACCCAAGACCGGGGTCAAGCGACCGGCATCAAATAATTCTATTTATTAGAATTCGGATTTTTGTTAGACATTTTTCACTCCGGCCCAAGGAAGAGGGGCGTATCGCGATCGTCACGACACGCGGGCCGGGCAGCGGTGGACGCAGGTTTCACTGGCGCGAAGGCTTCGCAGGGCGGAGAGCCGTGAGCGAAAAGCGTCGCGCACACGACCGGTGCAGCTTGCGTACGGCAAAATCGTGTGGTCCTGACGCCCGGGGTCTGTGCGTCAAGTCTTGCGGTGATGTTGCGGCCCGACCGGGTACGCGCATCAGCCATCCGCAGGGCGACGGGGGCAATAGTGCATCGCTCCCCGGGGAGCTCACGACATAAGCCGTTCCAACCATCCGCGCAGGGAAGGCCGGGATGTCTCCGGTTGCCCTGTTTCCCGCTGTGCATTGTAGCGCAACCTGCTCTTGGCATAGCGGTCAATGGGAGCCAGCCGGCTCCCGGCCTTCCCTGCGCCCTCTTTCATTGATGAGGGTGAAGTGACAAAGCAGAACTCGGGCGAAACAAGCCGCGAGGATGCGGAGGTGTGTCTGCGGGGTTGTAGGATGGGTAGAGCGAAGCGAAACCCATCACCTTTCGTCTACGGGGAAGCATGATGGGTTTCGCAAGTGCTCTACCCATCCTACGAGCTGCGTCGCGTCCGGGACACGAGGGTGTTGCCGTCCCCCTCCCCATCCCTCTTGCACTAGTAACAGGCCTTGTAACAAAACTGTCATCCAGCAAAACTAAACGATGGCAGGGCCGCGGTCGCGGCCTTGCCGCCTCACCGTTAGGAGAGATTTGATGCGCCGTTCACTGGTGTTGCTGTCCGCCGGACTGACAGTGCTGTCCACCGGACTTTCCGCTGGACTTGCCTCCGCCCAAAACAACACCCCCCGCAACCTCATCCTGTTCATCCCGGACGGGCTGCGCGCGCTGAAGGTCACTCCTGAAACGGCGCCCGCGATGGCCGAGGTCCGCGACAAGGGCGTCAACTTCAAGAACCCGCATTCCCTCTTCCCGACCTTCACCATGGCCAACGGCTCGGCGATGTCGACCGGCCATTATCTCGGCGACACCGGCGTGTTCTCCAACACGATCTGGACCAACTACACCTCCGTCCCCGCCGGTGACACCGTGGTCCCCTTCATCGAGAACGACGCCGTGCTCGGCGACATCGACGAGCATTTCAAGGGCGACTATCTCAACGAAGAGACCATTCTGAAAATGGCCCGCGACAAGGGGCTGAGCACGGCGGCGATCGGCAAGGTCGGCCCGACCTACCAGTTCGACCACACCGACAAGCCCGAGAAGCCCGGCCTGCATTCGGTGGTGTTCGACGACTCAACCGGCGGCAAGAACGGCGTGGCGCTGTCGGACGAGGTGAAGGCGGCGCTGACCAAGGCCGGCCTGCCCCTTGCGACGCCCCCGCGCGGCGACAACAGCAAGGCCGGCGATGCCAAGACGCCCGGCACCACCGTCGCCAACGTCGCGCAGCAGGCCTATTTCGCCGACGTCGCCGCGAAGGTGGTGCTGCCGATGTTCAAGGCGCGCAACAAGCCGTTCGTCCTGGTGTTCTGGTCGCGCGACCCTGACGGCAGCCAGCACAACACCGGCGACAGCCTCAACCAGATCATGCCCGGCATCAACGGGCCGACCTCGATGGCCGGCATCAGGAACGCCGACAACAACCTCGCCCAGCTCCGCAAGGCGCTCGACGAGCTCGGGCTCGCCGCCTCGACCAACATCATCATCTCGGCCGACCACGGCTTCTCGACGATCTCCAAGGAGAGCAAGACCAGCCCGTCGGCCAAGGTCAGCTATGACGACACGCCGAAGGACTTCTTGCCGATGGGCTTCCTGGCGCTCGACCTTGCCAAAGCGCTCGAGCTGCCGCTGTTCGACCCCAACGACAAGAATGCGAAGGTCGAGGGCAACAAGCATCCCAAGGCCGGCAACGGCGTGCTCGGCAAGGATCCGGAGAAGCCCGACCTCGTCGTCGCCACCAATGGCGGCTCGGACCTGGTCTACCTGCCGAGCAAGGACAAGAAGCTTGCGGCGAAAACGATCAAGGCCCTGCTCGAGCAGGATTACGTCTCCGGCCTGTTCGTCGAGGACTCGCTCGGCCGCTTCCCCGGCACGCTGCCGCTGTCGAGCCTCAACCTGCGCGGCAAGTCGGCGACGCCGACGCCGACGATCGTCGTCAACTTCCGCTCCTATGCCAGCGATTGCGGCGAGGCGCCGACCAACTGCTCGGTGCAGGTCGCCGACACCGTGCTGCGCCAGGGCCAGGGCATGCATGGCAGCTTCAGCCGCGGCGACACCATGAACTTCATGGCGGCGATCGGCCCGGATTTCAAAGCCGGCTATGTCAGCCTGATCCCGGTCAGCAATGCCGACGTCGGCATGACGGCTGCCCAGCTGATGGGCCTGCGCGGCGCACATAATGGCGGCCTGGTCGGCCGCGTGATGTCGGAGGCCCTGCCCAACGGCATCGTGCCGAAGGCATTCAAGGGCGTCGAGAAGTCGAAGATGTCCGAGAACGGCCTTCAGACCGTGCTCAACGTCCAGCGCGTCGGCAGCCAGCGCTATTTCGATGCCGCCGGCTTCCCGGGCCGCACGCTCGGGCTCGAGCCGGACGCCGGCAAACAAAAAACGGCGGGGAAATAACCCCGCCGCTCAATAGCGTCGTCCTCATGAGAGGCGCGTGAAGCTACATGCCGATGTCGAACACGTTCGGCAATTGGCCCGCCAGAGGCAGCGCGGTGGCGCCCAGGAAGGTCGCCACCATCGCCATCAGGCGACGATTGTTCTGGCGCTTGCCGCGCATCTGGCCGGCGATCCACTCCAGCATCTCGCTGTTGACCTTGGAGGCATAGGACGGCGCCCAGCTCTCGATCTCGGTGTCCGCCGACAGCGCGACGCTGCGCGGCGGCACCTTCAGGCCCGAGGCGCTTGCGGCGTAGTGAGCCACGGCCTTGGCAAGCAGGTCGTCGAACCGGCCGCCGTCGGTGCGCTCGGTCGCGGCCTCGTTGATCTCGAACAGCGCCTCGGCTTCGGCGCGGCTGACCGGCTGGTCGTTGACGGCGGTGGCGGTCAGGATGCGCGTGCACCAGGCGGTGTCATCGGCATCGAGCGAGCGGGAGAAGTGCACCCGGCCCTTGGTGGTCGGGCCTTCGCCCGTGATCACGCCGTCGCGCACGATTGAGAGAGCATGAGCCGCGGTATCGCGGCAGGACGGTTCGAGGGACGGCGACTCAACAGATTTAGGCGCAGCGGCAGACATAGTTCACTTCCAGATTTCTTCTGACCGACCAGCATTTTCATGCGGGCGTAAAGGGGTGGTTAATGATTCGATACGGGGATCGCGACTTTTCTCAATGGTTGCCGATTAGTCGCTATGAGGACCATTTCGGTTCCGGAGAGCGTCGGGCGGGCGTGATGCGGGTCATAAAAGGCTTTATCGCGGCAATCGAGACCGTGAGGCCCCGGTGGAGATGTTTCGCCGCAGGTGCCGCTGTAACAGAAAAGTGCTAGGAGATCGGCTCTTCAGAGAAGGAATTCACATTTTACTTCAAGCGGTCCAGTCAACGTTCACTTAGCCTCGCCAAGCCCCTATACTGACGGCGACGGCCAAAGACCAATTCTCAAGCAAATTCAATGTGATGAGGTAGAACCATGACACTTCCGATCGGCACCACCGCCCCCGACTTCGAAGCTGAGACGACCGAAGGGAAGATCAAGTTCCACGATTGGATCGGCAACAGCTGGGCACTGCTGTTCTCGCACCCCAAGGACTTCACGCCGGTTTGTACGACCGAGCTCGGCGCACTGGCCAAGCTGAAGCCGGAATTCGACAAGCGCGGCGTCAAGCTGATGGGCCTCTCGGTCGATCCGGTCGATCGCCACGCGAAGTGGTCTGAGGACATCAAGGAGACGCAAGGCGCGGCTCCGAACTATCCGATGATCGGCGACACCGACTTCAACGTCTCCAAGCTGTACGAGATGCTGCCGGCCTCGACCTCGGGCGATCCCCTCACCCGCACGCCTGCCGACAACCAGACCGTCCGCAACGTCTTCATCATCGGGCCGGACAAGAAGATCAAGCTGGTGCTGGTCTATCCGATGACGACGGGGCGGAACTTCCAGGAGATCCTGCGCGTCGTCGACTCGCTCCAGCTCACCGCCAAGCACCGCGTCGCGACCCCGGCCGACTGGACGCAGGGCGAGGACGTGATCATCGCAGGCTCGGTCTCCAACGACGAGGCCAAGACGATCTACCCGCAGGGCTGGAAAGAGCCGAAGCCCTACATCCGGATCGTGCCGCAGCCTAAATGACTTTTGGCGGTCGCGAATAGCGACCGCTAAAAGTCATCCCGGGATGGTCCGAAGGACCAGACCCGGGATCTCGAGATTCCGGGCTCGGTGCTGACGCACCGCCCCGGAATGACCGCGTTGGAGCCCTACGCCGCGTGAACGCGCTCGAGGAAGCCGTCGACCTCGGCCTTCAGATGCAGGCTCTCGCCCGACAGCGCCTGCGCGGAGGCAAACATCCGGCTCGACGTCTCGCCGGTCTCGCTTGCGCCCTTGGCGGCGTGACGGACGTTGACGGCGACCTCGGCCGTACCCGAGACCGCGGCGCGAACGCTGGCCACGATGTTGTGGGTGGCGCTCTTCTGCTGCTCGACCGCAGCCGAGATCGAGCCGGCGATGCCGCTGATGCGCTCGATGGTCTGGCTGATCGCCCTGATGGCGGCGACCGATTCCTCGGTCGCAAGCTGCATGCTGGCGATCTGGTTCGAGATCTCGTCGGTCGCCTTGGCGGTCTGTCCGGCGAGCGTCTTGACCTCCTGAGCCACGACCGCAAAGCCGCGGCCGGCATCGCCGGCACGCGCGGCTTCGATGGTGGCGTTCAGCGCCAGGAGGTTGGTCTGCTCGGCGATCGAGGTGATCAGCTTGACGACGTCGCCGATGCGCGTGCCCGCCTCGGAGAGCTGCGCGATGCGCTGGTCGGTGACCTCGGCCTGCCTCACCGCCTCGGCGGAGATCTCGTTCGATTCCTGCACTCTCCGGGTGATCTCGGAGATCGACTGGCTCAGCTCGTCGGAGGCTGACGCCGCCGAACGCACGTGCTCGGAGGCGTCCTCGGACGCCCCGGCCGACTGTGCGGACAGATCGGCGGTCGAGCGTGCGGTGTCGGTCAATTGCCGCGCCACCCGCTCGAACTCGCCTGACGACGTCAGCACCTTGTCGAGGATGCCGCCGACGCTGCCGCGGAACTGCTCGACGAAGTTGCGCAGGTCGGCCTTGCGCTGCTCGACTGCGGCAGCCGAAGCCGCCGCTTGCTCGCTGCGCATGCGGGCGCGCTCCAGCGAATTGCTCTTGAACACCGCGACGGTGCGGGCGATCTCGCCGATCTCGTCGGCGCGATCCTCGCAATCGATCTCGACATCGCTCTGGCCGTTCGCCAGCGCCGTGAGCGAGCGCGTGACCGAGGTCAGCGGCCGGGTGACACGGCGGACGATCAGCAGGGTGAGGATTAGAACCAGCAGCGCGGCGAACCCGGCGGCGGCGGCCATGCTCGAGATCGCCTGGGTCAGCATGCTCTCGAACTGGGCCATGGGGATGCCGACGTAGAGAATGCCGGCGACCTTGCCGGTCGCGTCCGCGACCGGGAAATAGGCGGTCATGAAGGACTTGCCGAACAGAACGGCCGGGCCCTTGTAGGCCTCGCCACGGCGCAAGCCGGCCTGCGCCGGATGATCGGCGGCAAGCTGGGTGCCGACGGCGCGGTCGCCATTCTCCTTCTTCACATTGGTCGAGCGACGGACGAACTGCCCGCTCGCCTCGTCGAACACGAACAGGGTTGCGTTGCCCCCGACATAGGACACCGCGCGGTCGACGATGGCGTGATCACTGAATTCGGGCATCTTGGGGATCTCGGCGCGCGCGACCGCGCCATCCCGCACAGTGATCTTGGCGTCGGGCACGATCTCGGCAAAGGCCAGCGCCAGCGTGCGCAGATTGACCTCGATGTCGCGCAGCGCGCGGTCATTGAAGGCGTTGGTCAGCGACCAATAGCCGGCGCCAACCACGAGCGCCGTGTTTACGGCGATCAGCAGCACGGCGCACAGGACGGCCTTGGTGCCAAGTTTGAACTGCGGCAGGAACTTCGCCGTCGAAAGGCTGGACATGAATGGAATGACCCCCGTAATTCCTGCATAATCGTGCAAGGGGCTTACGGCCGCATTAACGGCGGTTCACGCCGCCCCATGCTTTACAAATTGTAAACGAGGACGCCCTGACCACACCAAGCGCGCCGCCTATCGTCGTCTGGTTCCGCGATGACCTCCGCCTGTCCGATCACCCCGCCCTCAATGCCGCCGCCAAGACCGGTGCGCCGGTGGTCTGCCTCTACGTACTCGACGACACAGCCGGCCGGGCACCCGGCGGCGCGGCGCGCTGGTGGCTGGCACAGTCGCTGCGGGCGCTCGGCGCCGAGATCGCAGCGCGGGGCGGATCGCTGATCCTGCGCAAGGGGCCCGCAGCCAAGGTGATCCCCGAAGTGGCGCGCGAAAGCGGCGCCCGCGCCGTCTATTGGAACGGGATCGCGCAAGCGCCGCATCAGGCAGTTGAGAGGCAGCTCGAAGCGACACTGGCAAAGCTCGGCGTGGAGTCGCAAAGCTTCCCCGGAGACTTGATCGCCCCACCTTCGGCGATCCGCAACAAAGAAGGCCGGGGCCTGCGCGTGTTCACGCCGTTCTGGCGGCGCGTGCTGTCGCTCGGCGATCCGCCAAAACCCCTGCCCGCGCCGAAGCAGCTGCGCCCGGGTCCGAAGATCGCGCGCGACAGGCTGGAGAGTTGGACGCTCGCGCCGACCAAGCCCGATTGGGCGGGCGGCCTGCGCGAGAGCTGGATGCCGGGCGAAGCCTCGGCCCGCGCGCGCCTGCGCGACTTCCTCAAGACGATCGCGCGCGGCTATGCCGGCGACCGCGACCGCCCGGACCGGGTGGGCACGTCAGGCCTGTCGCCGCATTTGCGGTTCGGCGAGCTCAGCCCGCGGCAGGTCTGGCACGCCGCGCGCTTCGCCGCGGCCGAGGATGCGGCGCTCGGGCCCGGCATCGAGAAGTTCCTGAGCGAGCTCGGCTGGCGCGAATTCTGCCGCCACCTCCTCCACGACCACCCCGACCTCGCCACCGAAAACCTGCAAACGAACTTCGACGGCTTCCCCTGGAAGCGCGACACCAAGGCGCTCGCCGCCTGGCAGCGGGGCCGCACCGGCTACCCGATCGTCGATGCCGGCCTGCGCGAGCTCTGGCACACTGGCGTGATGCACAACCGGGTACGGATGGTGGCGGCGTCCTTCCTGGTCAAGCACCTCCTGATCGACTGGCGCGATGGCGAGGCCTGGTTCTGGGACACGCTGGTCGATGCGGATGCCGGCAGTAATCCCGCCAACTGGCAGTGGGTCGCGGGCTGCGGCGCCGATGCTGCGCCCTATTTCCGCGTGTTCAATCCGCAGCTGCAGGGCGAGAAGTTCGATCCCGATGGAACCTATGTCCGGCGCTGGGTGCCGGAGCTGCAAGGACTGCCGGCGAAGCTGATCCACCAGCCCTGGCAGGCGACGCCGATCGAGCTGGCGAGCGCCAGCGTCACGCTCGGCAAGACCTATCCGCAGCCGATCGTCGATCACGCCCGGGGACGCGAGCGCGCGCTCTCCGCCTACGCAAAGATCCGCAAAGGTTGAGGGTTGCTTTGACACAATTTTGAAACCCGCTATCGTCATCGCTCTATACAAACCGTGGGGGACGATATGGACGACGATAAGCCGATCACCGAACAGGCAATGGAGACGATCACCACCGCCGTGGATGCGACCAAGGACGCCGCAGTCACGGCCGTCAAGAAGGTCAGGAAAGCCGCCAAGAAGGTCGCGAAAAAAGTAGCGCCGAAGAAGGCCAAGAAGGCTTCCAAGAAGATGGCCAAGAAGACTTCGAAGAAGGCCGCAAAGAAGTCGTCGAAAAAGGCGGCCAAGAAGACCGCGAAGAAGGCCGTGAAGAAATCCGCGAAGAAGGCCGCCAAGAAGAAAAAGAAGGCCAAGAAGTCCAAGCGCTGATCGCGCTCCCGAGAGCAGACACGAACAAGCCTTCGGGTGCGGACGCGCCCCCGGAGGCTTCTCCCCGCAATAGCCTATCCTCGCCGCTTGGCTGCGCGCCGCCCCGGATGATGGACCCCTCGCGGGTCGCGAAATTCGCTGCGATGGCCGCGCCGGTCCTCCTTGGCAAAGCGCCGCCGTTTCTCGGGCGAGCCGAACTGCTTGATCACCCGCCTGCCGTTGACCTTCTTGATGACGTAGCCGCCCTCGGTCATCGAGAACGGCTCCTTCAGCGTTCCCTTGTGGTCGAACTTGGTGCCGCGCGGATGCTCAAACGGCTCGAACCAGGACGGATAGACGAAGTTCGACATCTCGAAGCCGCCGACGCGGAAGGAGTCCTCCTCGACGGCGTCGCAGACCTCATAGGCGTATTGCGTGTTCCTATTCTTGTCGGCCCAGAGATTGGCCATGGGGTCGAGCACCATCTCGAACAGCTCGTGCGAGGCCGCGACGCTGACGGGCTCCTCGCCCAGCGCCTTGACGAAGATCTTCGAAATCGGCTGGCCGCGATGCGTCAGCTCATGGCGCCCGAGCAGCCCCTCATGCGAGGCGTCGTCGAAATAGACGAGCTGCCAATCGGTGGGCTTCGGCCTTTTCGTGACATAAAGGTCGACCGGATAGCCCCACACCGGCAGGAAATGCTTGTCGTAACATTTCTGGAGCGCCGCGGTGAGCTGGCTCATCATGCGGCCGCTGATCGTTTCCTCCGCGTAGTTGATGCAGGCAATCCGGACCGGCTTCAGGGACCGGCCGAGCAGCGCACGTCTCGCCTTCTTCATGGAGGTCACCGCGTGAAAGGGAAGCTGAAATGCGGCCAGCCTAACACGGCGCGCCGCGCACGTCAGGGATGTATGCCGTCGCCTCGCCCCGTCAGCCTAGACGCGCCGGTTGACCACGAACACCGCGGCCGCGCACATCGCCATGCCGGCAATCGCCATCGCATCGAGCTTCTCGTCGAACAGTGCGTAAGCCATCAGCGCGGTCACGGCGGGAACGAGATAGAACAGGCTCGCGACCGACGTCGCCGCGGCGTGGCGGATCAGCCAGTACAACAGCCCGATCGATCCGATCGAGAGCGCTACAGTGAGCCAGGCGAGCGCGAGCACGAACTCCCGCGTCCAGTGCACCACGCGATCCTCGAACAGGAAGGCGCCGATCGCGAAGAAGACGGTGACGGCCACATATTGCACGAAATTGCCGGCGCGCCAGTCGATGTGGTTGCAGTAACGGCGCTGATAGAGCGTGCCGAGTGTGATGCTGATCAGCGAGACCACCGAGGCAAGCCAGCCGAGCCCGGCTTCGCCGGTCATGGGACGGTTGTGCAGGATCAGCACCACGCCGCCGAGGCCGAGCACGAGCCCCGCCCATTGCAACGGCGTCACCTTCTCGCCCAGCCAGCGGTTGGCGATGGTCGAGGTCAGGATCGGCTGCAGGCCCGGAATCAGTGCGGAGAGCCCGGCCGGAATCGAATGCGCGATCGCGATCGCGGTGCCGCCGAGATAGAAGCCATGGACGAGGATGCCGGCAACCGCGCTGTGCGCGATGCCAATACGGTCGGGCCATTTCGGCCGCGCAATGCCTGCGATGATCGCCATCAGGCCGACCACGATCGCCATGCGGATGGCGAGATAGGTCAAGGGATCGGCGTTGCTGATGACGTATTTGGTGCCGATGAATCCGGTGCTCCAGAGCAGGACGAACAGGATCGGCGCGGCGCGTGCGGTCAGGGCTTCTTGATTATGGTTCATTGCCGCCCTCATTGCCCCATGGGGGCCGATGCGGCAATGCGAATTTCTCGCCTAGCGATGCTGCGCTGCGACGAGCGGCAGCGGCTCGGATCAGCCGCTCACCATTCTTCCGGACAGGGGTCGATGATCTTCCAGAGCTCGACGCCGTTCTTGATCTTCTTCATGTCGGTGGTGAGCCCGCCATTGCGGCGGATCCAGTCCTTCACCGTGTCAGGATAGTAGGACATCAGGTCGGACGTCCCCTCCGAACTGGTGACCTTGATGCCGAAGGTGAAGGCCTTGTCATAATAGGCCTGATGGAAGCCGAGGCTGGCGCGCGGCGTTACGCAGATCTTGTTCATCGGCACGATGCCGAGCACGAGCGTGCAGGCCGAATTGCAGATGCCGTCGATGATGACGCGCTCGCCCTTCTCGCGGACACGCTTGTACTTGGCCTTGTACTCCTCGACATAGCCGCCATGGTCGCGGGTAATGTGCAGCTCGGCCCGCGCCGGCGTGGCGGCGGCGAGGCAGAGCAACAGCAGGCTCAAAAGCGTGATGCGCATGGCGGCGGACGACGAAAGCCTTCAGGAATGGGACCGGCCTCGAAGGACCCCCAAAGGGCCGGCAACAGGATTCTAAACTGAATTCTCTTTGGTCATACTTGTGTGGGGAATTCGTTAAGCATCCCGAAAAGGCCAAAAATGGGCAGGGTCCGGCCGCACTTCCGGCAATTCTGTCACACCCACCCGGGAATCGGCGGGACTGGCCCCGTTTTCCGGCCGCCGGACAGGTGTCCTGGCGGCTTGAAATGGCTATAACCGGACGACCTATTCGCGCGGGTTCCGGAGAATCGAGATGAGCAAGTTGAAGCTTGTAGCCGCGGTTGCTGCCCTGTCGGCCGCAATCCTAGCCCCTGGTCTCGCGGAGGCGCGGGGACATCACCGGTACCACCGCTCCTACGTCAACCCGCTGCCCTACCCGATCAGCTATCTGCACAATTACGGCCCCGGCATCACCCCCGGCACCTTCGCCTATTACGACGGCCCTTCGACGAACCGCTGCTACCAGAGCGCGGCCGCCTATGTCGGCCAGGACCGCCGCCGGCACCCCTGCTTCTGAGGGGCGCCGGCGCGTCCGCTGCGGGCGTCCCTATCTGGCGGCGCCCGACAGCAGCAATTGCTTCTCGATCTCGTAGACCGGCAGCTTGACGAGGTCCTTGCCCACCTCGCCCTGAAGCGCCTTGCGCACGACGTCCGAATAATCGGCGCGGATCATGCCGAGCGCACGCGGCGAGGCCACCATGGTCAGGGCCGACGTTTCGCCCGAGCTGACCGCGGCGTCGAGCCGGCTGGCTAGGCCGCGCAGAAAGGCGCGCTCGGCCTCATCGTGCCAATCGGTCTGCTCGACCGAGCTGCGCGCACCGCCGGCTGCGCCATGCAATCGGCCCGGCGCATCGCTCCCTTGTGCGCTCGTCGGGGGATTGGGCTGCTCGTGCACCTCCCTGGTGTGCAGGTTCGGAAACATCTCGTCGCCGAGGTTTTCCAGAATGAGCGCCTTGCGCCCGTCGCACACGACCAACCAGTCACCCTTGTCGATTCTCATCTTGTCCATTGCACAGCTCCAAACAAACAGTGGGCCCCGGACCGATGCGGACGACCGACCGAACGCTCTTCGTATTCCACGAAGGGCGGCCCACGGCGACAAGACTAGGGAGGAAGCCTCGAAGATGAATTGCGCAGGATCAAGGTTAGTGGCGACGTCCCGCGATGCGGCCGCGAGGCAAGCACGGCATGGCCAGAGGCGCGGAGCTGCAGTAATCTGGCACAGCCGGATCAGGCCCGCGGCGGAGCGACTGAAGATTTGTTCATCAGCATTACATTTCGGTTCCGCCACAATTTGATCAGAACAACTTCGATATCCTGCATCGCGTAAGCGGAGGAAGACATTATGAATCTGAAGATTGGCCTCGTCGCCGCGTCCCTGTTCGGTGCCCTCGCGGCATCGCCGGCGGCGTCCGCCATGCCCATCGCGCCTGCACCTGCTGTCCCGCAGGTCTCCGACGTCGAGCAGGTCCGCATGGTCTGCGATGCTTGGGGGCGCTGTTTCTGGCGTCCGAACTATTATGGATATTACGGCCCGCGGCCGTACTACGGCCCCCGATATTATGGACCGCCGCGCTACTACGGCGGCTACGGCCCGCGCTATTATGGTTACGGCTATCGCCGCTGGTAACATTCGAAGGGGCCCTCGGGGCCCCTTCGCTTTTGCAAGATCGCGGATGGTCCACGCGCGCCTGTTCGGCCGGTCTGGAGCAATTCCAAAACTGATCTAGATCAAAGAGAAAAATTCGCCGCGCCGACATTCTGCGACGATGGCCGACCTGATTGTTTTTCGATGCCCCCAGACGGGCATGAATGTGCAGACGCATCTGGAGAAGCAGCAGATACCGGAGGGACGGAGCTTCGAGTCCTTCGTCTGCCCCGCCTGCACGCGCATCCATTTCATCGACCTCGCCTCCGGCCAACCGATGAACCGGGAACGTTGACGGTGACAATGATCTGACGGACGCCTTGGCATGATGTCCGCAATACTACGGCCCGGAATCCGGTTTACTGAAGCGCGATGTTTCGCCATTGATGGCGATGTACCGACGTTCATTTTATTGTCACATTGCAGCAGCCGGCCAGACGCATGTTCGACGCCTTCGCCCCGTCCTCCGCGCTTCAACTGATCGACTTTGCCGATGTCGATGCCTTTCGGCCGATCGAGTCGATGGAGGACGCTCGAAGCATTCCGCTCGACGTCCCGAACTTCGCGGCCGCTCGCGCCGTCGTCTCTCTGCCGGCGTGCCGCATCATCGTGATGAGATCGTTCGCGCGCATCCTCGACACCGCCTATCGCATGCCGGGCGGGATGGTGATCCTGTCGATGACCGACGACCTTCTGGTCAATTCCAAGGGAATGGATCTCGACGCGCGCTTCTTCGTTGCGCTCCGCGGCAACGACGAATGCCATTTCGTCGAACCCCGCACGAACTATCATGCGATGATCATCTTCTCTCCAGGCCTGAAAGACCGGGGCTGGTTCGATCATGCCGACGATTTGCGGGCCTATGTCGCGAACCGGCCGGCCCTGCTGCACACACGGCAACTCCTGCTCGACATCCTGCGAACCGCGTCGGTGCAGCCGCTCCTGTTCGAGACCACCGAGGCCGCCGCCCATCTCCAGGAAGGCCTGCTGCTCGCGCTCGACGATTTGTTTCGGATCGACGCGCGACCGGAGCGGAGCACCTCGGTCCAGGGCGGGCGGTCGGCCAAGCTCGTGCAGTGGATCGACGAATACGTCGCGGCCTATCCGACCGCTCCGATCTATACGGCCGACCTCGCCGGCGAGTTCGGCGTCTCGATTCGGACGCTCGGCGGCGCAGTCAGCAAGGTGCGCGGCATGAGCCTGCACCAGTACATCCGCCTGAAGAGACTGTGGGCGACACGCGCCCGGCTGCTGAAAGGCGGCGGCGCCACCGTCGCCACCTGCGCACGTGCCCAGGGTTTCCATCACATGGGCGAGTTTGCCGCGGCCTACCGTGCGACCTTCCACGAGGCGCCCTCGGACACGCTGGCGCGGGGGCGGCAGATCGGACTTCCGGCAAGCTGACAACGCACGCCGTGCGACGCTGACCGGCATTGGCGCCAGTTCGGAACATATCCGGAACATCAAGACTGGCGCGCTCGGAAGGATTCGAACCTCCGACCCTCGGAATCGAAATCCGATGCTCTATCCAGCTGAGCTACGAGCGCCCTGGCCCGAATATCGGGCCGCAACCGAGAAGCGCCGGACCGTTGCTGGCGAGCCAGCGTACCGGGCGGCGTTCGGACGCGTTCGAATTAGCAGAGAGGCTGGCCAATAAAAAGCCCTTCCCGTCTCGTTTCGAGACGGGTCAGAGGCGCTCTCACCAGGTCGTGTTGAAGAGGCCGAAATGCGGCTGCTGGGCCACCATCATCGGCCGGCCGTATTGTGGCCCACCAAACTGTGGCCCACCATAATACTGCGGCGCCGGATGCGCCCTTGCGATCTTGCGCTTGGGCTGAGCCCGGGCCGGCGAAGCCGCCGGTATCTCCGCCTGGGCCTGGGCCGTCTTCCTGGCTGCAGCGGCATCGGCCTTCGAGCCCGGCGTAAACTGGGCGAAGGTCTCGCGGACCCGCGCCTTGGCCGACATCTCGGCGAGCGCCGCCGAGGCGGCATCCTGCACCGGCGGCTGAGGCGCAACGACAGCTGCGGCTGCGGTCTTCATCGCGGGCGGGGCAATCGTCGGCTGGGTGGTGTCGAGCACGACGCGCTCAGGCAGGTGCCGATCGGACCGGATCCGGATCAACGGCTGGTCATTGCTTGCGGTCGCGACGACTGGCGTCACGGGCGAGGCCGGCACAACGAAGTTCACCGCAAACAGCAGTGCGAGCAACGCTCCGCCGACAAACATGAAATACCGAAAGATGGGCATTGGCCGCGCTCCGCCCCCCGCAATCCCCGCGTGGGCACTCCGCCTTAACAGGCGATACTATAATTGGTTCCTGGCCCAGCCCTTTGGTTCAAATGGCAACCCCAGGTTTTTCTGCCAAGGCCCGGTAAGGGTAACTTTTCCGCTACCCGAAAATGCCGCCCTTTACGCGCGACGGGCTGCAACCAGCGAACACTTCGCCTGATCGGCATTGACGTTGACGTAGCCGACAGGGATGCGCGCAAAGGTCTTGCGGCTCTTCATGCTGACCGTGTCGGCCAGAACGCGGCTGCGGTCGGTGAGATGACTGCCGTCGCGCCGTGCGAACGCGCAAACGATCGCCAAATCCTTTACGGCATAGTCATTGTCATTTCGCAGCGTGAACGTCACCAGCGCCTTCGAGCCAAGGCCGCCGCGGCGCCAGGTCTGGGAGGAAATCCTGAGACGGTCGAGTTCTGCCGCAGCCTGGGCTTCGGACCCCGGCGTGACCGCAACTGCCGCATCGCCCGAAGGCGCCATCTCGACGGATGCCAACTCCGGCTTCACCGGTTCAGCGCTGTTGCCTTTGGAGAGCGGCAGCAGCATCCAGACGCCGCAGCCCACGATGATGGCGGCCAGCAGCCACAGAATGCTTCGGCCAAATGATACGCTCGCGACCGTCACGACCCGCGCCGTGCGCTCACCAATGGCGGCGAAGCGTCCCAACCCGACCCGCTCAAGCCCTGCGCTCATGGCTGCATCACCGATGGTGGCCGCAACAGGTTCGACGGCGGACGCGGCCACTGCTTACCTTAATCCCGGAGACGAACTAAGGTTCCCGCGCTTCAAGCGAGTCGGCAAGGACGGTGGCGATCACCCTCCGGGGCCGCTAACATGCGCCGCAATATCGAAAGACCCTGTTGGGAGAACATGAAATGCCAATCGCCGTCACCTGGGATCACGTCCATCTGCGCAGCCCCGATCCCGAGACCACGGCGGCTTGGCTGCGCGACATCCTCGGTGGCGAGATCGTGCGCGCGCCCGGACGGATCGACGTGAACCTCGGCGGCGCCAGGATCTTCATCGCCCCGCTCGAGGGCGACAACGCCGTCAGCCCGCCGCCGCCGCATCCGCACCAGGGCCTCGATCATTTCGGACTCACGGTGAAGGACATCGACGCCGTCGCGGCCGAGATCAAGGCCAAGGGCGTCACGTTCACGCGTGAGCCGACGACGATCCGGCCCGGCGTGCGCATCTGCTTCATCCGTGGCCCCGAAGGAATTTCCGTCGAGCTGCTCGAGCGCGACAAGAAATACACCTGACGCGGCGCACGCCACATCGGCCATCAGCGAGACCAGGCGGCGTGCCGCCTGGCGCAGCTAAGTCATGCTGCCGGGCATGAAGCAGCGGATGGTGACGCCCATATAGCCGTAGATCGGCCACACCATGGTACGCCCGACCCGGTTCGGCTCCGAGATCACGGCCTCCTCAGGCACGTCGACCCAGACGAGTTCCTGCTTCTGGCCCTCGAGCGCGTAGCCATAGCGCGGGACGCGGACACGATAGTGCCCGTCCTTGCTGTCCCAGTCGGTGTCCGAGAGCGCCGAGCCGTCGGCATCGGAGCAGCACGGCCCCTTGCCGCTTCGCAGGCCGTCGAACCAGGCCTTCAAATCCGCATTGGTGTTGACGAACTGGCCGCGGTCACGGGCATGCCCGAAGGGGGCTGCTAGCGCGATCAAGGCCGAGGCGCATGCCAGCTTCGTCACGCTTCGCCAGCGTACCGCGCTGCCTATCCGCCGTCGTTCGCTTTTGCAATTCGTGGGACGCGCACTGTACAGACGCGGCTGATCGCCGCCGGAATCGATCCAGTTGCTCACGTTTGTCTTGCTCCAGCACCCCGCGGCCAGTGCAACAATGGTTATGCATTTCGCGGGCCAACTTGATTCGCAACGACGGGCCTCGCCTCATGATGAGACCGTCATAACCGCGTCATAGACAAGCCGGGACAATTACGGTCCGCGCCACGGAATAGCTTGCCGGCCGGCAAACTGCCGCGTTGCGCGAGGGGATACGCTTTGGCATAAAAGCTCTACCGGTTACGCCATTGGGCGATGGTGGCCGGCCTGCGGGACGTTATGAAGAACGGCCTCTATTCGATCCACGTGAACCTGCTCGATGGTCGAGCCGGCAAGGGCAGCGGCGTGATTCTTTTCCGCGACGGCAAGATCCTTGGCGGCGATGCCTACCTCTATTACACCGGCAGCTACGTGGTGAAGGATGACCACTCCTTCAAAGGCGAGGTGCTGGTGCAGCGGCACACCTCACCGCGGGGCGACGACAATCCGCTGTTCGGCGGACCGGCGCCGGTCGGCATCGGCGTCAGTGGGACCTACACGGACACGCGCGCGGAGATGACGGGAACGGCGCTCGTCGGCAAGGCCAGCCTGATTTTCGGCGCTACTCTGCACAAGCTCGCCGAAGTCGACTAGCTATTCCGCAGCCTGCTCGAGCGGCGCCGTGCGCGGCAGGATAATCTGGATGCGCGTGCCCCCGCCCGGCTCGGAATCGAGATCGAGCCGGCCGCCGAGCCGGTTGGTGACGATGCTGTAGACGATGTGCAGCCCGAGTCCGGTGCCGCCCTGGTCGCGCCGCGTCGTGAAGAACGGATCGAAGGCGCGGCGGCGGACGTCGAGCGACATGCCGCAGCCGTTGTCGGAGAAGATGATCTCGACATTGTCCTTGCCGGACTCGCGCACCTGGATGTCGATGATCCCCGGACGCCCGTCGGGAAAGGCGTGCGCCACCGAATTGAGAAACAGGTTGGTCAGCACCTGCCCGTACGGGCCGGGATAGCTGTTCATGGTCAGGTTGGGCTGGCAATCGACGTTGAGCGTCAGATTGTGTTTGCGCAGGCCCGGCCGCAGGCTCATCACCACCTGCTCGGTGAGGTCGCCGAGGTCGAAGCTGCGCTGGTCCGAATAGTTGCGGTCGGCCGCGACCTGCTTGAACGACTGGATCAGCTCGGCGGCGCGGTTGAGATTGGAGACCAGCTGCGAGGATGCGTCGCGGCTGGTGTTGAGGAACTCGTTGAGCGTCGAGCGGCGGAGCTCGCCGCGCTCGACCTCGGACGTGAACATCGCGGTCTTGCGCTCCAGCGCGGAGGCGACCGTCAGGCTGATGCCGACGGGATTGTTGACCTCGTGAGCGACGCCGGCGACCAGCCGTCCGAGCGCGGCGAGCTTCTCCGCCTCGATCAGCGAGGCCTGGGTCTCGCGCAGATTGCGCAGCGCGGTCTCCGCCGATTCCTTGGCTTTGCGCATCTCCTGCTCGCCGCGCTTGCGCTCGCCGATGTCGAGCGCCACCGTGACGATCCGCTCGATCTCGCCCTCGGCATCGAGCAGCGGCAGCTTGTTGACAAGCCATTGGCGCATGTTGCCGGAGGCGTCCTTGTACTCCTCCTCGTAGAAGCCGAGCCCCTTACGGAGCCTCAGCACGCGCTTGTCGTTCTCGTCAGTCTTGGCCGCGCCGTAGCGCGACATCAGGTCCGCGGTGGTGCGGCCGAGCGCATCGCCAGGCTCGATGCCGAAGATGCCGGCCATGTAGCGGTTCATCAGCACATAGCGCAGGTCGCGGTCCTTGACGTTGATGACCGCGGGCACGGTATCGATGACCTGCTGGAGCAGGCGCCGGCCCTCGGCGATGGCGTCTTCCGCCCGCTTCTGGTCGGTGATGTCGCGCAGCGTGCCCTCGTAGCGGATGATCTTGCCCTGCTCGTCCCGCACGCCGGTCGCACTGTCGGAAAGCCAGAGGATGTCGCCGCTGCGCTGGCGCACCTGGTACTCGAACTCGCGCACCATGCCGTCGCGATGCATCAGCCGCTGATACTCGACGCGCGCCTCGGGGTGGACGTAGATCGTATGGGCGATGTCGTTGATGCTGTCGATGAGGTGCTGCGGGCTATCATAGCCCATCATCCGCGCCAGCGCCGGATTGGCGTTGAGGAGGTCGCCGGCCGGCGTCGTCACATAGATGCCGTCGACCGAGCCCTCGAACAGTTTCCGGTAGCTCTCTTCGGCGAGGCGCTGCTCGGTGAGCGCGCGCACCGCCGCCTCGCGCGCGGTGTCGGCTTCTTCCAGCGCGCGGCGGAACACTTCGGCGGCGCGTGCGATGTCGCCGATCTCGTTGTCGACGTCGGCGGACGGGATCGAAGTGTCTTTCTGGCCGGCCGCGAGCGCGCGAATCGATCGTGCGATCTGGGCCAGCGGACGCACCGTCCGCCGCACCACGAAGCCGGCCGCGAGGATGCCGATCAGCACGCCGATGCTGCCGAGCACGATGCTCTGCCACCGCGCCTCCGTGAGCGTGCGGGCGAAATCGCGCGACAGCACATGGCCGCGCCTTGCGCTGACCTCGCGCAGCAATTCGGTGACGCGGCCGATCAGCCGGCCCTCGGTGCCCAGCACCTCGCGGTCGATGTCGGCGATCTGCCGCTCCCGGACGGCGACCGCCATGATCGCCTCGGCGTAATCATTCACGGCCGTCCGGAGCTTGGCGTCGGCGATGTCCATCGTCCGCATGTTCTGCGCGGCCTGCTCGGCCGCGGAGGGATTACGCGCGAGCAGCCCGAGCGCGATCCGGCTCTGCGCCTCGGATAGGCGCGAGGCGAGCTCGCGGTCCGCGGTGCCGGAGACCGCCGCGTCGAACTGGTCGCGCAGCGGCGGCAGGCCGGCAAGCAGCTGGGCGCGGCGGTCGATCAGGGTGGAGATCCGCTCGAGGCCGTTGCGATAGGTCGCAAGGCGCTCGGTGACCCCGTCGATCATGTCCTGCTGCTCGGGCGCGAGCTCGATACGGGTCTTCTTCAGGATGTCGCTGAGCGTCGAGGCCGCCTCGCCCACCTGCTTGAACTGGATGCCGGCGCCGGGGTCGGTGACGAAGTCGCGCGCAGCAAGGCGCAATTCGTTCATGCGGCGGTCGATGTCCTCGGCAAGGTCGCCGACGCTCTGGAGCCGCTGCAATTCGGCGAAGGTCGTGTCGATGTGCCGGATCGCGATCACGCTCGCGGTCGAGGTGACGATGATCACCGCCAGCACCAGGATGAAGCTTCCGAACGTAAGCTGGCCGATGGACAGCGAGAAGATTCGCTTTTTCTCGGGGGGCGGCGTCAAGTCGGCGGACATTGGTGCGTTGAGGGACCGGGCTGTTGGAAGCCCAATATACGACGTATTGCACGCCCGGGGGAACCTGCCTCCCGCCTCGGAATATCCTTAATATCGTGGTTCTCGGCCCGTCCTCCTCGCCGGCTTTATGACGTTTTGACGCTCGCCTGCCGCCAGGCCGGGATCGTCATGGCGGCAACGCCGAGGACGACGCAGGCCAGCCCGATCCAGGCGGTCCGGCTCAGGGTTTCGCCGAGGAAGGCGACACTGATGGCGACCCCGATCGGCACGCGCAGATAAGCCTGCGCGGTGGTCCCGACCGAGCCCAGGGTCTGGATCAGGCGGAAATAGATCGCGAACGCCGCCGCGGTCGAGAACACCGCGAGCGCGAGCAGCGCCAGCACGGAACTCAGCGACGGCGATAGCGTCCAGGGCTGCTCGACAACCAGCGAGGCCGGGATCAGGACGGCCGCGCCCGCCAGCAGCGAGCCGGCGGCGGGCGCCATCGGGTCGAGGCCCCTGAAGCTGCGGCCGAAGATCGCGGCGCAGGCGTAACAGATGGTGGCGGCGACGATCGCCGCCTCCGCGATGAGGCCGCTGCCGATGTCGTGGACGGTATCGACGCCGACGATCAGCAGGATGCCGGCCATGCCGGCGACCACGCCGAACAGCTTTCGCGGTGTCGTCGCCTCGTGGCGGGTCACGACCGCCGTAAGCAGGAAGGTGAAGATCGGCCCGGCCGAGTTGAGGATGGTGGCGAGCGCGGCATCGACATGGCGCTCACCCCAGGCGATCAGCGTCCAGGGGATGACGCTATTGAGCACGGCCTGGAACGCGAAGCGCTGCCAGGTCGCGGCATCCGTCGGCATTTTGATGCCGCGCGCCCGCATGACGATGAGCAGCAGCAGGCCGGCGATCGCGGTGCGCGCCGCGATCAGCGTGATCGGCGGAATGGTGGCGACGCCGAGCTTGATGAAGGTGTAGGAGCCGCCCCACAGCGTTGCGAGCGCGACGAGCAGCACCAGCTCGACGGCGATGTTGGTGTCCTGCCGGTTGTCCATTGTGCGCTCCGTCCATCCCGCGATGGACGGAACCTAGCGCGTCCGCAAGCGTCAATACTTCGCTGCGTGTCGAAGTGTATCAGCCGACCGCGCCGACCTCGAACACCTCGCCGTCATAGCCGGCCTCGCGGGGGATGCGGAGCTGGCGGCCGGTTTCGGTCTTGGTCATCACTGGCATCACCGTGACGATGGACATGCCGCGGGCGTGCTCCAGCGCGGCATCCACGCTGCCCTGCTTGGCAAGCCGGATCAGATTGCGCGTGGTCGGGAACGGCAGCTTGAAGCGGCCGCTCTCCCCGCCCTCCACCGCCTCGCGCGGCGACACCCAGATCGAGTCGGTCGACTCGCGGCCGTCATGCGCGCCGAGCTGGTCCGGGGGCGCCGCGGCCAGGAAGAACCAGGTGTCGAACCGCTTCGGCATGCCCTCGGGCGTGATCCAGTGTGCGTAGGGCACCAGCGTGTCGAGCGCGAGCTGGAGGCCGTTGTCGGCGAGGATGCTGAGGAACGAGATCTTGTGCTCGTTGAGCGCGACGCGATGCTTGTCGGCGAGTTCGCCGGCACGCCTGGCATCGACCGGCGTGCCCGTGTCCTTCGACCGCGCCAGCAGGATGCCGCTCTCTTCAAAGGTTTCGCGGATCGCGGCAATACGAAAGCCGCGGTCCGATTCACTCAGGCCCTCGCCGCCCGAATACAGGTCGGCGCGGGCGACGATCTCGTTGTCGCCGGCATCGACACTGCCGCCGGGAAACACCAGCGCGCCCGAGTTGAACTCGATCTGATGATGGCGGACCATCATGAAGACTTCCACCTCCTCCGTTCCATCACGGAGCAGAAGGATCGTCGACGCCGGGCGTGATGCTGATGTCTCGGCCATTTACCTAACCTGCAGCGCTGGATTGCGGGCCAAGATTGGCGCGCTTGTCGACGCGGGCAACGCGCGACAGCAGATACTCGACCTCGGCCTTCGCCGTCGCCGTGATGGTGGCGCCCGGCTTGCGCTGCGCGCTGGAGGCGATAATACCGCGCTTCTGCAGCACGTATTTGCGCACCGCAAGGCCGGCCCCCGGCTGCTGCTCGTAACGGATCAGCGGCAGATGCGCGTCGAACAGATCATGCGCCGCATCGCGCTTGCCGGCCTTGGAGAGGTTCACGACGTCGATCAGAAGTTCGGGAAAAGCATAGCCGGTCATGGCGCCGTCGGCGCCGCGCTCCATCTCGAAATCCAGGAACGTGCCGCCATTGCCGCAGAGGATCGAGAGCGGCCGAAGCGAGCCGTCTTTCTGGAAGTTGCGCAGCGTCGTGATCTTCTCCAGGCCCGGCCAGTCCTCGTGCTTGAGCATCACGCAGTTCGGATTGTCCATGACGATCTTGCGGATCACCGCCGGCGTGAACACCACCTGCAGGGTCAGCGGATAGTCCTGGAGCACCCACGGCACGTCGGGGCCGATGGCTTCCGCCGCCTGCTTGAAATAGCCGACGATCTGGTC
The DNA here is from genome assembly GCF_042257955.1 of Bradyrhizobium sp. B025. NCBI lineage: Bacteria > Pseudomonadati > Pseudomonadota > Alphaproteobacteria > Hyphomicrobiales > Nitrobacteraceae > Bradyrhizobium > Bradyrhizobium sp. B025. The sequence continues at coordinate 5,070,917 of NZ_CP170150.1, forward strand.
GTCGGTGCGAAGCGAGGGCGGCGGCGCGATCATCACGCCGGCCGCGCCTGCATCCATCGAGGCCTTCGCCAGCGAACGCATGGTGGCAAAGCCCGGCGCGGAGACGCCGACGATCACCTGCATCTTCTTGGCGCGCTTGACGAAGCGAACCGCGACCTGCTCGGCCTCGGCGGCATCGAGCTTCGGCGCCTCACCGAGGATGCCCAGCACCGTGACGCCATCGCAGCCGACCTCCTCGTAGAAATCCGTCAGGCGGTCGATCGAGCGCTCGTCGATCCGGCCGTCGTCGTGGAACGGCGTCGGCGCGATTGCGAAGGTGCCCTTGGCGTCGGCGGTCAGTTTCATCAGTCTCTCTCTTTCTCCGTCATTCCGGGGCGCGCGCAGCGCGAACCCGGAATCTCGAGGTTCCGGGTTCGGCTCTTCGAGCCGCCCCGGAACGACAACAACGGCTAAAACCGCCGCGCCCCCATCTTGATCTGCTCCTCGGAGAAGAAGATCTCCTTGGCATGATCGACGATGTCCTGAGCATTCCAGCCCGAGTGCGGCGGTTTCCAGCCTTCCATTTCCATCATCCGCATTTCGCGCACGCCGCGGGGCCCGGACACGCCCAGCACCTTGCCGGTCTGGTCGCCCGACAAGTCGCTGACCATGTATAGCACGGCCGGCGCGATGCCGTCCGGCCCGAGCGCCGCCGAGGGGTTCTCCTTATAGCGGGGCAGGTCTGCGGTCATGCGGGTCAGGGCGCCCGGGGCCAGCGTCCAGATCCGGATGTTGTACTTGCGGCCCTCGATCGCCAGCACGTTGGACAGGCCCCAGATGCCGCCCTTGGCCGCGCCGTAATTGGTCTGCCCGAAATTGCCGATCAGCCCTGATGTCGAGGAGGTGTTGACGATGACGCCGCCACCGTTTTCCCGCATCCAGCGAAACACCGGCATGGTGCAACAAAAGGTACCCTTCAGGTGCACCTTGATGACTTTGTCCCAGTCGGCCTCGGAGGCCTTGGCAAAGGTCTGGTCGCGCAAGATGCCGGCATTGTTGACGAGGATGTCGGCGCGGCCGAAATGCTTGATGGCGTCGTCGAACACCGACTGGCCGCCCTCCATGGTGGAGATGTCGGCGCCGTTGGCGACCGCCTTGCCGCCTTCCGCCTTGATCGCGTCCACCACGAGCTGTGCAATCGACTTGTCGGCGCCGGAGCCGTCGCGGGGGCCACCGAGGTCATTGACGACGACGGATGCCCCTTCCCGCGCGAACAGTTTCGCGTAGGCCTCACCGAGCCCGCCGCCCGCACCAGTGATCAGCGCGACCTTGCCGTCGAGTAGTCCCATGGTGGCTTCTCCCTGTTTTATTATTGTCATTCCGGGGCAGCGCGCAGCGCTGAACCCGGAATCCAGAGGTTGTAGCTCGAGATTCCGGGTTCGCGCTTCGCGCGCCCCGGAATGACGGAGGCAGCTAACCCAGCACCGTCTTGCCGTTCTTGATCACGGTGACGCCGCGCGACTTCACCTTGGCTTCGAACGAGATCGTGTTGCCGTCCTTCCAGAGGTCCATGGTCACGGTCTCGCCGGGATAGACCGGGGATGAGAACCGCGCGACGTGCTGGCGGAAGGCGGAGGCGTCGTAATCGGCATAAGTCTGGAGCACGCCGCGGCAGGTGATGCCGTAGGTGCACATGCCGTGCAGGATCGGGCGCGGGAAGCCGGCCTTCTTCGCAAACTCAGGATCTGAATGCAGCGGGTTGCGGTCGCCGCAGAGCCGATAGACCAGCGCCTGGTCGGGACGCGTGACGATGTCGATCGTCTTGTCGGGCGCGCGCGCCGGGATCTTGTGCGGATCGGGCTGGGTCAGGTTCGGCCCGCCAAAGCCGCCGTCGCCGCGAGCGAAGCGCGAAGCGACCAGCGTCGCCAGCTTCTCGCCCTTCCCGTTCTTCAGCACGGTCTGGTGGCTGATCACCACACCCTTGTCCTTGCCCTTGTCGTAGACCTCGAGCACGGAGGAATCGGCGGTGATGTTCGCGGCCACCGGCAGCGGCTGGTGAAAGGTGATGTCGCGCTCGCCATCGACCACCATCACGCGGTTGAGGTTCATCTCGCCCGGCCCCGAGCCCCACGCCGCGACGGAAGCAAAGGTCGGCACCACCTTCAGCGGCCGCGGCGTGAACGTGCCCTCGTTGACGAAGGCGAGTTCGTTCTCGTCCATCGGATCGGCACCGAGCCCGATGCCGTAGGCGTAGAGCATCACCTCGCGATCGGTGTAGGCGTATTTCTGGCCGATGTTCTTCAGGCCTTTGAGTTCTTCATATCTGGCGGACATTTTTTGGTTTCCTCCCGGCATTCTTAGCGAGCAGCGGCGCTCGTTAATGTGCCCTCTCCCCTTGTGGGAGAGGGCCACGAGAACCGTGCGGTAAACTCGTTTGGGTGAGGGGTTAGCTCCGCATCGAAAGTCTTTCCGCGGAGCGATACCCCTCATCCGGCGCTTCGCGCCACCTTCCCCCACAAGGGGGGAAGGAAGAATTCGTAGGATGGGTAGAGCGCATCAGGCCGGCGTGAAGAACGGCAGCGGAGCGCCGTCGGTCGGCTTGAACACCACTTTCACCTTCTGGCCGATCTTCAGCTTCTCGAGATCGCAATCGACGAAGTTGGTCTGCACCGAGGGGCCTTCCTTCAGCGTGACGTAGCCGATGGCGTAAGGGCCGGTCGGCGACTTCCGCATCAGGCTCCAGGTGTAGATCGTGCCCTCGCCCGAAGCTTCCTCCCACACCGTCTTGTCGGAGTAGCAGAACGGGCAGATCGAACGCGGGAAGTAGTGCGCCTCACCGCAGGCGGTGCAGCGCTTGATCATGAACTTGCCCTCTTTCGCCGCATCCCAGAACGCAGCGGTCTCCGGATTGGTCACCGGTGCCGGATACTTTTTCGCTTCACTCATCACGCGCGCTCCAGAATGGCCGTCGAGGCGGCGTGGCGAACGCCCAGAAGGCCGCCGGTGCCGTGGGCGATGGCGAGGTCGCAATTCTTGACCTGCACCTTCGGATGCGCCTCGCCGCGCAGCTGCCTGACGGCCTCGATGATCTTGGTCATGCCGCCGCGGTTGACGGGATGGTTGCTGCAGAGGCCGCCGCCGTCGGTGTTGAACGGCAGCTTGCCGACGCCCGAGATCAGATTGCCGTCGGCGACGAATTTTCCGCCCTCGCCCTTCTTGCAGAAGCCGAGGTCCTCGAGCTGCATCAAGACGGTGATGGTGAAGCTGTCGTAGATCGAGGCGTATTTGATGTCCTTCGGCGTGATGCCGGCTTCCTCGAACGCCCGCGGGCCGGACCAGATGCCCGCGGAGTATGTGAGATCGAGATCCTTGCCGCCGCGCGGTCCCTTCATCGCCTCGCCATGGCCGATCAGCTTGACCAGCGGCTTCTTCAGGCTCTTGGCGATCTCGGGCGTGGTCACGATCAGCGCGCCGCCGCCGTCGGAGACGACGCAGCAATCCATGCGATGCAAGGGATCGGAGATCATCGGCGAATTCAAGACGTCCTCGACCGTGACGACGTCCTTGAGCATCGCATGCGGATTGTATTGCGCGTGATGCGAAGCCGCGACCTTGATCCAGGCGAGCTGCTCGCTCGTGGTGCCATAGTCGTGCATGTGGCGCATGGCACACATGCCATAGGCATTATGCGTGGTCGCGCCGTAAGCGGACTCGAAATCGGCTTCCGCGCCGGCCGCGCGCGGCGGCATCACGCCGGTGCGCGGTTTCCCGGCGAGCGTGATCAGCGCGATCGAGCACTTGCCCGCCGCGATGGCTTCAGCGGCATGGCCGAGATGGATGATGTAGGAACAGCCGCCGGTCTCTGTGGAATCAACGTGGCGGAGCTTTTTCGTGTTCAGGCCGAGATAATCGACCATCGGCCAAGCGCCGCCGGGTGCGTCGCCCGCACAGAAATAGCCGTCGACATCGTCCTTGCTGAGCCCGGCATCCTCGATCGCGCCCTTGGCGACCTCGGCATGGAGCTGCGCGGTGGATTTGTCCGGCGCATGCCGGGTCGGGTGTTCGTAGATCCCGGCAATGTAGGCCTTGCCCTTGATGGTCAAACTCAGGTCTCCGCTCGCGTTTCTTCTTGGCTCTTTTTTCTGAACCCCGGTGGCCTGATTGGCAAGCGCGGAAATATTCCGTCGGGCGAGAGGGCAGCGGGTGGGCGCAAGTGGGCGATATAGCCCGCCGTCGATCACAGCCCCGTCAATGGTGGATCTCCAGAACAATGATCGGCATCGGCGCCGTGCCGCTCCAAGCGGTCGCGACGTAGCAGTAACTGTCAGGATAGTCGTCGAGACTGAAGCAATCAGCGTCCCGGGCTATCAGCCGCCCCTTCACCTCGGTCTTCCAGAACGAAAAGCGGTCGGCGGCCGATATCCATCGCAACGGCTTTCCAACGTCCGCGACCACGAAACTCGCACCGTCCCGCAGAAGCAGCTCGATCTCAGCCGCGCCCACTCTTTGGTCAGGCCGGACATCCAACAGACCTTCGCTGTTCCAAAGCTCGGTAAGCGGCAGGCACGTCACGATGCGCCAAGCAAAATCCATATTCGACCACAGGTCCATTTCAGCGCGGACAGCCTCACGTCGCCGCTCCAGCCAGGCAGAATCCTAAAGGTGTTTTGCCCGACGGCACAAGCGATTTTCGTTTTATCGAAAGAACCCGTTGTACGAAGACAACCCCATGCACAGTAGAACGGCGATTGATATCAAACAGGAAATCGCGAGGGGGATCTGCCTAACCCAACCGACGTCCCTCTCCTGCGATCAAGCCGCGCTCGGACGCGCGCGATAGCGGAACGCGGTCACCGCGGCCAGGATCAGGCCGAAGACGAGAAAGACCGCGCCGCCCTTCACGCCAAAACTGTTCTGGTATTGGGCTTCGGCCGCGTCGTCGACGATCAGAGGCCGCGCATCCGGCCTGCCTGAGAGATAGCGGATCCTGGTCTGCCTGACCGTCTGGACGCCGTTCCGCGTGATCTGCCGCCAGAAGGCCGGGCTGATGTGGGTCGGCCCGTAGCTTTGCTGTTGTCCGCTCTTGTCGGTCCACGCCAGGGTAACGAGATAGCTCGGCGCGTCGCCGGCTTTGTTCACTTCACCGTAGGCACGCGTAATGTCGGCGGTGGCCTCATCGCCGTGGTCGAGGATCTCCTTCAACGTGCTTTGCTCGAAATAGGAGGTCACTAGCATGTAGCCGCCGAATGGAAGCATCACGGCGGCCAAGATCCCGAGGATGAAAGGAAAGGGCCGCCGCGATCCGGCGGCGATTGCGGCGCTTCCCGGCCCGCTTCGACGCGCCGACCATGCCTGCCATCCGATCACGAGCACCAGCATCACGGCGCAGATACCTGCTCCCGCCGCCATAAATCTGGACGTGGACCGGATATGGCTCAGATGATCGTCGATATCCTCGACGATCACAGGAAGCGATGAATCATCGTCAACGGCCTGAATGGGGACCGTCAGGAGCTTGAGCTGATTGCCAACCGTGATGCGCGCCGCATAGGCGGCGCTGACCGCGATGCCCTTGCGCTCGCGCTGAACGCCGTCCTTTCCGATCCATTGCAATCCGATCGACAGATTTTCGTCGACATAGCGGGGCCAGAACCCGTCGAACACGAACGGAAATCGCGTCGAGACGACTTCAGCGGACGTGATCTTGCCCGTGGTGCCGTAGCCATCACGCATGACACGTTCGATATCATGCTGATTCCAGTACATCCCCAAGGCCGCCAATACGCCAACGGCGACCAATACAATCAAGACACCGCGCAATGACATCGATCGTCGCTCCGCATAGCGCACGACCGCATCACCCGCCGCGCGCCACTATCGCAAGTTGCTGATATCGCGCGGTCACAACCCTTGTCAAACGTAGGTCTTGTAGGGTGGGCAAAGCGAAGTGTGCCCACCTCTTCTGACTCAATCCTGGTGAGGTGGTGGGCACGGCGCTTCGCGCCTTTGCCCACCCTACGGGACTTGCCCTACTCCGCCGCGATCTGCCGTGGCGCGGGCGGCGGGCTCGCCAAGTCCGCGGCGAGCTGGGCGTAGCGGGCCTTGGCGTCAGCGACGGCCTTCTCCTTCACCGGGCCGTAGCCGCGGATGCGGTCGGGCAGCGAGAGCAACTCCACCGCGGTGTCGATCGTGAGCGGCGACAACAGGCCGAGCACGGTGGCGACGTCCTTTTCGTAGCCCACGATCAGGTCGCGCTCGAGCTTGCGGTCGGCGCTGCGGCCGAAGATGTCGAGCGGGGTGCCGCGCAGGAACTTGAACTTCGCCAGCACGCGGAAGACCTTCAGCATCCACGGGCCGAAGGCGCGCTTCTTCGGGCGGCCCAGGGCATCGACGCCGGACGCCAGGATCGGCGGCGCGAGATTGAAGCTGAACTTGAAATCGCCCTCGAACTGGTCGCGGAGCTGCTGCTCGAAGGCGCCGTCGGTGAAGAGGCGCGCGACTTCGTATTCGTCCTTGTAGGCCAGCAGCTTGGCGTAGTTCACCGCGACCGCGCGCGGCAGCGCGTCGTCATAACCGCCTTGCCTCGCGGCATCGCGAACCTGATCGACCAGCTTGCGATAGCGTTTTGCCAGGCGGCCGTTCTGATAGGCGGTCAGATGCTTGGCGCGATGCTCGACGATCTCGTCGAGCGTCATCGCATCCAGCGTCTTGGGTGCGACAACCTCGCCCGTTCCCTTCAGCATGCCCGCAAGACGCTCGGGATCGGCGACCGCGAGGCGACCGAGGCGGAAGGCTTCCTTGTTCATCTTGATCGCGACGCCATTGACCTCGATCGCCTGCTCGATCGACTCCGCCGCCAGCGGGAAGAGCCCCTTCTGATAGGCGTAGCCCATCATCATCATGTTGGTAGCGATGCTGTCACCGAGCAGCTGCTCGGCGGGCTTGGTGAAGTCGAAGAAGACGGAGTCCTTGTGCAGTGCCGTCTCCAGCAATCCGTTCAGCTTGCGCGTCTGGAAGTTGAAGTCGCGGTTGAGGACGAAGTCGGCGGTGGGAATGACGTGGCTGTTGATGATGCCGCGGGTGCGGCTGCTGTCGCAGAGCGAGATGGTGTCCTTGGCGACCGCGACCACCTCGTCGGCAGCGAGGACGAGATCGGCCGTGCCGGTGACGATGCGCGAGCACGTTACCTCAGCCGGATGATCGGACAGGCGGACATGGCTCAGCACCGCCCCGCCCTTCTGCGCGAGGCCCGACATGTCGAGGATCATCGAGGCCTTGCCCTCGATGTGGGCGGCCATGCCGAGCAGCGCGCCGATGGTGAGCACGCCGGTGCCGCCGACACCGCCGACGGCGATGTTGTAGGGCTTGTCGAGCGTCGGGCGCGAGGCCGGCTCGGGCAGCGCGCCGATCTCTTCAAGCTCGGCCGGCGCACGGTGGCGCGGCGCGCCGCCGTCGACGGTGACGAAGGACGGGCAGAAGCCCTTCACGCAGGAATAGTCCTTGTTGCAGGACGACTGGTTGATGGCGCGCTTGCGGCCGAACTCGGTCTCCAGCGGCTCGACCGAGATGCAGTTCGACTGCACCGAGCAGTCGCCGCAGCCTTCGCAGACGGCCGGGTTGATCATGACGCGACGCGCCGGATCCTCCATCAGGCCGCGCTTGCGGCGGCGGCGCTTTTCGGCGGCGCAGGTCTGCACGAACACAATCGCCGAGGTGCCCTTGTACTCGCGGCACATCTTCATGACGTTGTCGAGTTCGTCGCGGTGATACTTCTTCACGCCGGGCGCGATGGTGTCGGCGGGATAGGTGTCGGGCGCCTCCGAGACCAGATAGATCTCGCGGATGCCCTCGGCGTGGAGCTGGAAGGTGATCTGCTGCGGCGAGAGATCGCCGTCATGGCGCTGGCCGCCGGTCATGGCCACCGCGTCGTTGTAGAGGATCTTGTAGGTGATGTTGGTCTTGGAGGCGACCGCCTGACGGATGGCGAGCAGGCCAGAGTGGAAATAGGTGCCGTCGCCGAGGTTGGCGAAGATGTGGTTCTCGTTGGTGAAGGGCGCGATGCCGACCCACGGCACGCCCTCGCCGCCCATATGCGTGAACGTCTCGGTCGAGCGGTCCATCCACAGCGCCATGAAGTGACAGCCGATGCCGGCCAGCGCGCGGCTGCCTTCGGGGACCTTGGTCGAGGTGTTGTGGGGACAGCCGGAGCAGAAATACGGGGTGCGGGAGACAGGCGCGGTGGCCTGCATCTGGGTGGCCTGGCGGCCGTTGAACCAGTCGGCCTTGACGCGGAGCATCTCCGCGATCTCTGGGTTGAGATTAAGTCGGAGAAGGCGCTCGGTGATCGAGGTCGCAAGCGAGGCGACGCTGAGCTCGGCGGCAAAGGTCAGGAAGCGCTTGTCGTGCTCGTCCATCTTGCCGACGATGCGCGGGCGGACGTCGTCGCGCCAGTTGAACAGCTCCTGCTTGACCTGGTTCTCGACGATCTCGCGCCGCTCTTCGATGATGAAAATCTCTTCGAGCCCGACCGCGAACTGGCGCACGCCTTCCGGCTCCAGCGGCCAGGGCATGCCGATCTTGTAGAGACGGAGACCGATCTTGGCGGCGACCTCCTCGGTGACCCCGAGCTCGCGCAGCGCCTGCCGCACGTCCTCATAGCTCTTGCCTGAGGCCATGATGCCGAAGCGCGCGTTCGGCGAATCCATGGTGACGCGGTTGACCCTGTTGGCGCGCGCGAAGGCGATCGCGGCAAAGCCCTTGTAGTCCTGGAGGCGGCGGTCCTGCTCGAAGCGGTCGTCGGGCCAGCGCAGATTGAGGCCGCCGGGCGGCAGCTCGAAATCGGGCGGGATGATGAAGGGCTTCATCTCGTCGGTGAGGTCGATCTCGGCGGTGGTCTCCACCGTCTCCGTGATCACCTTCATGCCGACCCAGCAGCCCGAGTAGCGCGACATCGCGATCCCGAGCAGGCCCATCTCGATCATCTCGTGGATGCTGGACGGGTAGAGATACGGCATCAGCGCCGACATGAAGGCGTGGTCGGACTGATGCGGGACGGTCGAGGATTTTGCGCCGTGGTCGTCGCCGGCCAGACACAGCACACCGCCGTTCTTGGCCGAGCCCGCGGCATTGCCGTGGCGGAACACGTCGCCGCAGCGATCGACGCCGGGGCCCTTGCCGTACCAGATGCCGACCACACCGTCATACTTGGCGCCGGGCGAGAGATTGAGCTGCTGCGAGCCCCAGACGGCGGTCGCGGCCAGGTCCTCGTTCACGCCGGGCTGGAACTTGATGTTGTACTGCTCGAGATGCTTTCGCGCCGCAAAGAGCTGCTGGTCGTAGCCGCCGAGCGGCGAGCCGCGATAGCCGGAGATGAAGCCCGCGGTGTTGAGGCCATTGGCGCGGTCGCGCCGGATCTGGGCCATGGGCAGGCGAACCAGGGCCTGGATGCCCGTGGTGAAGACGTGTCCGGTGTCCTGGGTGTATTTTTGATCGAGACTGATCGGACCCTGGTTGATTCCCATGCTGTCCTCTTTCCACGCCCTGTTCAGGTCTTTGTCACTCAACGTCGCTTAAGCCGTTGCCTGCCCGTTGTTTTTAGCTAGGGCGCGCCGACCATCTCCGCCACTCTATGTCGGATATTTAACGCTCCGCACCACAAATCTGGACCAAAGCGAGCGCCAGGTAAAAATCGCAATTTCGTGGCTGCAAAGGCATCAGGCATTTTCAATTTGTGTCACCATACCCCCGCCGTCGCGAAATGAATTGATGCCCCCGTCACGCAGGCGACGTCGATTGGTCGCAGGAAAGGCTCTCGATGCGGACGATTCTGGCTGGCCTGGCTGTGGGTTTGGCGTTGTGCAGTGCGGTTGCAGGCGCGGCCCTCGCCGCCGAACCGTCGCCGGAGCTGATCGCCTATGGCAAGACGCTGGTCGAGGCCGGCGACTGCGCGGGCTGCCACACCGCCGATCCGGCCAAGCCGTTCGCGGGCGGAAAGCGCATCGACACGCCCTTCGGCGCGATCTATGCGCCGAACCTGACGCCCGACCGAGACACCGGCATCGGCGCCTGGGCGGATGCCGATTTCACCCGCGCCCTCCGCTATGGCGTCGCGCCCGACGGCTCGAACTACTATCCGGCCTTCCCCTATCCCTACTTCACGAAGATGACGAAGGACGACACGCTGGCGATCCGGGCCTATCTCGGCACGCTCGCGCCCGTCGTGAGCCGCAACAAGCCGCCGGAGTTGCGCTGGCCGTTCGGTTACCGCGGCCTGATGCGGATCTGGAATGCCATGTATTTCAAGCCCGGCCTGTTCGAGCCGGACCAGAGCCAGAGCGCGGCGTGGAATCGCGGCGGCTATCTCGTCACCGGGCTCGGCCATTGCGGCGCCTGCCATACGCCGAAGAACTATTTTAGCGCGGACAAGCAGGCGCAGGCATTCGCCGGCAACGAGATCGGCGGCTGGTACGCCCCAAGGCTCGATGGCGCGCCGCGCACCGGGCTGAAGTCGTGGAGCGTGGAGGACATCGCCGAATATCTGCAGAGCGGCCGCAATGCCAAGAGCCATGCCGACGGGCTGATGGCGGAGGTGGTGGTCAACTCGACCTCGAAGATGAGCGACGCCGATGCGCGCGCGATCGCGGTCTACCTGAAGGGCCTGCCGCCGGCGCGGCGCGAGACGATCGTGACGCCGCCTGACGAAGCCGAGATGAAGGCCGGCCAGGCGGTCTATGCCAAGCTCTGCATCGCCTGCCACGAAGCCGACGGCACGGGAGCGCCGCGCATCTATCCGCCGCTGCCCGCCAACGCGCTGCTGCAATCGGTCAATCCGTCCTCGACGTTGCGCATCATCCTCGACGGCGCTCGCACCCTGACCACGCCGCGCGCGCCCAACACCGGCGAGATGCCGGCCTATGCCAAGCAATTGTCCGACGGGGAGATCGCGGCGGTGACGAACTACATCCGCAATTCCTGGGGCAATTCGGGCCCGCTGGTGACGCCGGCGCAGGTGGCCAAGGCGCGGAAGCAACCGTAGCCAGCTCTCTCTCCCGTCATTGCGAGCGCAGCGAAGCAATCCAGAGTCCCTCCGCGGAAAGATTCTGGATTGCTTCGCTGCGCTCGCAATGACGAGATGGATAGAGCTACCGCTCATCCCCCGTGAACACGAATTTCGGCATCTCCCATTTGTAGCGCACCGCGAGCAGGCGGAAGCTGATGCCGAGGACGAAGGTCAGGATCGTCCAGAGCTCGGCGTTGAGATTGAGACCGAAGGCCGTCGCGTAGAACAGCCCCGTCACCACGGAGACGCTGGCGTAGAGCTCGGAGCGAAACAAGAGCGGCACGTCGTTGCAGAGCACGTCGCGCAACACGCCGCCGGCGCAGCCCGTCACCATGCCCGAGACGATGACGATCGGCAGCGAGACATCCATCTGCCAGGCGATGTCGCAGCCGGTCATGGTGAAGACGACGAGGCCGATGGCATCGAGCACGATGAAGGCGAGCTGAAGCCGGTGCACGAGGCGTGCGAACAGGATGGTCAGCAGCGCGGCAGCGCCAGGGAGCACGAGATAGATCGGGTTCGCGACCCAGGCGAGCGGATAGTGGCCGAGAAACAGGTCGCGCAGCGTACCGCCGCCGAGCGCGGTAATGCTGCCGAGCATGCAGACGCCGACATAGTCCATGCTGCGCCGCCCCGCAGCAAGCGCCGCGGTCATGCCCTGCGCCGTCAAGGCAACAAACGCCAGAAGATGCAGCACGCTATCGCTCGGCGGCAGGCTCCACATCGCTTTGTTCCCTTATTCCCCGTGGAACTTACGTCCGCTGTTCCAGGATGAACAAGGGGTCCATCCGGAATGAGCAGGTTCCCGATTCCCGACGCGGGGGCAACATGCGACGAAAGCATCAGAGGGGGCGGAACAGAATCTCGCATCTATGGGTTGTCCAGCCGCCATAATCGAGGAGACCCAATCGATGGCTGACGACCGTTTTCCCAACGATCCGTATCGCCCGAATCTCGCCGATGATGAGTATCTCCGTGCGGCGCGACGGGATGCCGACCTTCAGGTCGACCCCGAGCTGGGCGAAGGCCCCGCCTCCAGCGGCAAGGTCGCACTGTTTGCCGTGGCTGTCGCCCTGGTGCTGGGCGCCGTGTTCTACGGCTTGAACAACACGACCACCGGCAACCAGGCGAGCAACGAGCCGGCGAAGCAGACGGCCCAGCAGGCTCCGCCGGCCAATCCAGCGGCGCCTCCCGGCATGCGCGACGTGACGCCGCGCAACAACACCGCGCCGGGCGTGACCACGGGTGCTGCGCCGAGCAAGCCGGCCGCGCCGGATCCGGCCGCACCGTCTAACGGCGGCAAGTCGCAGTAACTTCGCGAATGTCATCGCGTAATGCACAACTGTCGTCGCCCGGCTCGACCGGGCGATCCAGTACTCCGAGACGGTCGTGGTTCAATAGATAAACTGCGGCGTACTGGATGCCCCGCCCCCGTGCGCAATTGCGCACTAGGCGGGGCATGACACCGAGAGGATGAAAGAGCGGCGGGATCTCACATCCCGCCGCCTTTCGTTTGGCTCTAGCTGAACATCTTGTTGAGCTCGCCGCCGGGATAGCCGCTGCCGAGCTCGGTGAAGGTCCCCTTCTCGGCCATCTCCTTTGCCGCGCGCATGAAGCCGCCCCACGCGGCGCGGGCGAGCGAGCCGCCGACGCTGATCCGGCGCACGCCGAGATCTTCGGCCTCCTGCAAGGACAAGCCGGAACCGCCGATCAAGAGGTTGAACGGCTTCGGTGCGACAGCCTTGACCACCGCGGCGATGTCCTCGCGGCTCTTCAGGCCCGGCGCGTAGAGGCAGTCGGCGCCGGCATCCGCGTAGGCGCTCAGCCGGTCGATGACGAGCTTGAGGTCGGTCACGCCCCACAGATAGGCCTCGCAGCGGCCGACCAGCAGCGTGCCGCTGTCGCCGATCGCCTTGCGCGAGGCCATGATGCGCTCGACCGCGAGCGCGCGATCGTAGAGCGGCCTGTCCTTGTCGCCGGTGGAATCCTCGATCGACAGGCCGGCGACGCCGGTACGCACACAGCGCTCGACATTGTCAGCGACCTTGTCCGGCTCGACCGCAAAGCCGCCCTCGAAATCCGCATTCACGGGAATGTCGACCGCCGAGCTCAATGCTGCCAGATGCTGACAGACGTCCTCGACGGTGACGTGGTTGTCGGCCTTGCCGATGGTCCACGCAAAGCCCGCGCTCGATGACGCAATCGCCTTGAAACCGAGATGCTGCAACGCCTTGGCGCTGCCGACATCGACCGGATTGGGCAGAATGAAGCAGCCGCTCTCGTGCACCTTCCTGAAGGTCGCGCGCTTGTCCGCGGTCGTCACGTGCATGTTTCTCTCCCTTGTTGGCCGCGCAGACATAGGCACGCATTCAGGGCAGCGCCAGTGCGCGCCCGGCAGCGCCAGTGCGCGCCCGAACGCGCTAGTGCGCATCGTGCACGGCGCGACTGTCCTTCGGCGCCTCGTCGCGATCGTTCATGCCGTAGTCCCTGATGACGCTGGCGATGCGCAGATGATAGTCGGCAAAGATCTGTGCCCTGCCCTTGGCCTGGGTGCGCCGGTGCTCCATCGTGTTACGCCAGGCCTGCACGGCTGCCTCATCCCGCCAGAACGACACCGACAGGATCTTGCCTTTCTCGGTCAGGCTCTCGAAACGCTCGACCGAGATGAAGCCGTCGATGGTTTGCAGGATCGGCTTCAGATCGGCTGCAAGGTCGAAATAGGTCTGGCGATGCTCGGGCTTGGGCCAGACCTCGAAGATCACGGCGATCATGGGCGTCTCCTGCTGACGGTGTCGTGGCCTACAATACCACCTTGCGCAGGAAGGTGCGCTCTTCCGCGAGGATGAACTTGTGTTCCTCGGCGAAATGAAAGTTCGCCATGCCTTCCGCATCCTGGCGCAGCCGGGCGCGGTAGGCCTCGTAGGCGGCCAGGCTCTCGAAGGTGATCAGTGCGAAGGCGATGTTGTTGGTACCCTCGTGCGGCATGAAATAGCCGATCAGGTCGCCGCCGCATTTCGGAATGATAGTGAGCCAGCGCTTCGAGTATTCCTCGAACTGCGCGCGCTTGAACGGATCGAGCTGGTAGCGGATGAAGACGGTGACGGACATGTAAGGCTCCTGTGTTTCCACCTCGTCATTGCGAGCGCAGCGAAGCAATCCAGGAATCTCTCCGCGGAGACAGCCTGGATTGCTTCGTCGCCAGTGCAAAATCGCTTCGCAATTTTGTCACGGGCTCCTCGCAATGACGACTTGGTGAGAGCCTACGCGCTTGCCCGACCGCAATGCTTCGGCTACCATCGAAGCATGAAATCAGGACCCGACATCGCCATGGTCGCTTCGCTGGTCGGCGACCCCGCCCGCGCCAACATGCTCACGGCGCTGATGAACGGACGCGCGCTGACCGCGAGCGAGCTCGCGCAGGAGGCCGGCATCACGCCGCAGACGGCGAGCTCGCACCTTTCGAAGCTCGAGGCCGGCGGGCTGGTCGAGCCGGAGAAGCAGGGCCGGCATCGCTACTACCGCCTCACCGACGACGACGTTGCCGGCGTGCTCGAAGGGCTTGCGGGCCTCGCCGCGCGCACCGGCCACATGCGCGTGCGCACGGGACCGAAGGATCCGGCGCTGCGGCGCGCGCGCATCTGCTACGATCATCTCGCCGGCGATCTCGGCGTGCAGATGCTCGACACCATGCGCGAGCGAAACCTGGTCAGGCAGAAGAAACAGGACATCGAGCTGACCGCCGAGGGCGAACGCTTTCTCGCCAAACATTTGCAGATCTCGCCCGGCATGCTCGCCCATCCGCGCCGGCCGGTGTGCAAGGCCTGCCTGGACTGGAGCGAGCGGCGCCACCATCTCGCCGGCACGCTCGGCGCCACCATGATGCAGCGCTTCACCGAGCTGAAATGGGCCGCGCGCGACGCCACGCCGGGCAGCCGCGTGGTGAATTTCACCCGCACCGGCGAGAAACAGTTTGCCGCGCTGTTCGGGAATGGGAAGGACTGATCACGCCGGAAGCGTGACGGCACACAATCGCGTGTTAGCTCTCACTCTCGTCATGGCCGGGCTTGACCCGGCTGTTCACAGGTTTACTGGCACCGTCATTCCGGGATGGTCCGAAGGACCAGACCCGGAATCTCGAGATTCCGGGGTCGCGTCTTCGACGCGCCCCAGAATGACATTCTGCAAAAGCCAGAGAGCCCAATGATCCGCTTCCTCCCGGCCGCGCTTGCCGCCGCCCTCCTCGCCGCCCCTCTTGCCGCATACGCCGCCGACACCACACCACGCGAGCCTTACGGCATCGCGCTCGAAGGCTTCGCCTATCCCTATCCCGTGCACCTGCTGCCTGTCGTCAACGATGGCGAGCAGCTCAGCATGGCCTATATGGACGTGGCGCCTCAGCAGCCGAACGGCCGCACCGTGGTGCTGCTGCACGGGCGCAATTTCCCGTCGAGCTACTGGGCGCCCGTCATCAAGATGCTCAGCGAGGCCGGCTATCGCGTCGTGGTTCCGGACCAGATCGGCTTCGGCAAATCCTCCAAGCCGCAAGGCGAGCTGCATTTCGACACGTTGGCGCGCAACACCATCGCGCTGCTCGATCACCTCAAGATCGACAAGGCCGAGGTTGTCGCGCATTCGCTCGGCGGCATGCTGGGCGTGCGCATCGCCCGCGCTTATCCCGACAGGGTCGCCCACCTCGTGCTGACCGCGCCCATCGGGCTGGAGGACTACCGCCTCTACGTGCCGCCGACGCCGACCGAGAAGATGATCGAGAGCGAAGACAAGCTGACGGCCGAGGGCTATCGCAAGCAGCTCCAGACCAATTACGCGATCAAGCTGCCGCCGGATGCAATCACGCCGTTCATCGACGCCCGCTTCAACATCAAGGGCAGCCCCGACTATCCGCGCTGGCTGCGCGCCTTCGTGAGCTCCGGGCAGATGATCTATCGCGAGCCGGTCGCGCACGAGGTCGCGCTGATCACCGAGCCGACGCTGTTCATCATGGGCGCCGACGACCACAACGCACCGGGCCGGCCGAACGCACCGGAAGCGCTGCGCGCGAAGATGGGGCAGAACGCCGAGCTCGCGAAGGCGTTTGCTGCGAAGATGCCGAATGCGCGGGCCGAGGTGATCCCCGACACCGGCCATCTCGTCTTCCTGGAAGCGCCGGAGAAGTACCGGGAGCTGGTGCTCGGCTTTCTCGGCCGGTAGAGCGTTTTCGAGCGAAATGGATACCGGTTCGCGTAGCGTCAAAACAAAGAACCTGGAGGCCCGTTTCGATTCCATCGGAACGGGCCGCTGGCGCCATTGCTGTCGCCCGAAGCCGTATGCGGACAACGTTCATGCCGCATTCAGGTCATGATTGGCAGGTTTGGATCGCGACGTGTCGGCACGTTTCTACCCAGATTTAACGTGTCGAATCGTGTCTTTTGATTCATTGTGCGCCGCAAGCGCGCTGCCCAAACATTCTGTCCCGAGGACGAGAAGGAAGTTCAAATGAAATATCTCTTCGCCGCCGTCATGCTCGCCAGCGCGGTCGTCGGTTTCAGCGAAGCGGCCAGCGCCGCCGGCGGTTGCGGCCCCGGCTGGTATCGCGGCCCCTATGGCGGCTGCCGTCCGATGGCCGGGCGCCCGCCGGTTGTCGTCGTGGCGCCCCGCCCCGCGCCGGTCGTAGTCGTGCGTCCGCGCGTGTGCCCCTATGGCTTCCGCTGGTACGCCGGCCGTTGCCGGCCGTTCTGATCTCGTCCTTTCGCATCGCGAATGGCCGCGCGGCGACAGCCTGCGCGGCCATTTTCTTTTCAGCGCTCTGCAGCACATCGGCTTGCAGGAGCGCCGAATCAAAACGGGGATCGCGAACCGCGATCCCCGTCCAGGCCTCGACGGCCGGGCGCCTACCAGTGGCGGCGATGCCAGCGCCGGCGACGCCAGCCCCAGTGGCGGTGGCGCCAGCCCCAGTGATGGCCACGACCGTGCCAGTGCACCTGCTCGGGCTTGAGCTGCGCAGCTTCGTCACTGGTGGTGACGGCGGGATGAGCATCCGGATTGCCTTGCGGCATGCGGGGATCACCGAGCGGCTGCGGCGCCAGCGGCGCGGCCTGTGCGGCGGCGGTGAACGCGGCGGCTCCCGCCGCGGCACCGAATGCAAGTTTCAAAAAATTGCGGCGTTCCATGACATCTTCCTCTCAGGCACGCGTTGATGATGCCGAGCAAGTGTCGGGCCTGCGATATGAACTGCGGCTGAATCGTCCGTTCAGATTCGTTGCAAAGGCGACAGGAACTACTTCGCAAACTCCTGCGCCAGCACCAGCGTCTCGCGCGTCCGTTTCACGTCGGGCCAGTCGCGGTTGAAATCGGCGACGAGCTTTTTCAGCGCGTCACCTCTAAGCATCGCCGCGAGCTTGGCCTCGTCGTCGAACTGATACATGGCCTGATGCAGGGAGGGATCGTCCAGGCTCCAGAACCGCCAGGCCTTGGCTACGCCGAACGCCGTCACCGCGTCGGGCACGTGCTCGGTCTCGTACCATCTGTCGAAGGCGGCACGCTTGCTGGCGTCGGTGACGATGGCGCGGACGACGAAGAAGGCGGCGGGCATCGGGGTTTCCTCCTGTTGTTTTGGGGCGAGACTAACCGCTCAAGTCGCCGGCGACAAAAAGAATTGACACCGGTGTCGGAACGCACGTCCCTCGCCCGTCCTATGCCTTGAGCAGCACTGGGAGACACCGCATGGCCGACCTCACCCTCACCACTTTCGACTGGGTTCCCGAGATGCCCAGGGGTTTCGTGCGCGACCTCCGTGTGCGCTGGGCTCTCGAAGAGGCCGCGTTACCGTACCGCGTCGCGAGCGTGCCGTTCGGCCCGCGGGACGCCGCGCATTTCGCGCACCAGCCCTTCGGCCAGGTGCCGTGGCTGACCGACGGCGACCTCTCGATCTTCGAGAGCGGCGCGATCCTGCTGCATCTGGGTGAGCTCAGCCCGGCATTGATGCCCACCGATCCGCGCGGCCGCAGCGACACGGTCGAATGGATGTTCGCGGCGCTCAATTCGGTGGAGATGCCGGCCCTGCCGTGGACGATGTTCAAGTTCACCGGCAGTGACGATGGCTCACCTGCCGTGAAGTTCGTCGACGACTTCCTCAAGCTCCGCCTCAAGCACATGGAGCCGGTGCTCGCCGGCCGCGAATGGCTGGCGGGCTCCTTCTCCGTCGCCGACATCCTGATGTCGGACGTGCTGCGCGTCGTCGATCGCTTCGATGGGTTGGCGGCACATCCGGCTTGCCGCGACTACGTCGCGCGCGCCACGGGCCGCCCGGCCTTCGCCAAGGCCCGCGCCGACCAGATGGCGCATTTTACTGCGGCGGATGAGGCACGCTAACGCAGACGGATTAGCGAAGCGCAATCCGCCAATGTCCGCCTCAACAAGATTGGTGGGTTACGCCCAGCGAACTGCGCTTCGCGCAGTCGCAAGGCTCACCCACCCTACGCGCTCAACCTGTTCCACCCTGGCTTCTAGTTTTGCGAACGCGTAAAGGGGACAAAACGCACGAAAACGACGCCGCGCGTCGTCGTCTTGCCGGGGGCGATTTTTTCGACGACCGTGAGCTGCTGTGTGCCGTAACCGGGGCCCACCGGCATGACGAGTCGGCCACCTACTTTAAGCTGCTCGATCAGCGGCGGCGGTGGCTCCCCGAGCGCGGCAGTCACGACGACTGCGTCAAAAGGACCACATTCGGGCCAGCCATCGTAGCCATCGCCAAGCCTGACGCTCACGTTGTCATACGCGAGGTCCCTTAGTGTTTTCGCGGCGGTCTCGGCCAATTGCGGGATGATCTCGATGCTGCAGACCTTTCGCGCGAGCTGCGCGAGGATGGCGGCCTGGTAGCCCGAACCGGTACCGACTTCGAGCACAACGTGATCGGGCGCGACCTCGGCCAACTGGGTCATCAAGGCCACAATGTACGGCTGCGATATGGTCTGGCCGAGGCCGATTGGTATCGGTCTATCGGCGTATGCGATAGAGCAAGATTGCTCAGGGATGAACAGGTGGCGTTTCGTTTGCGCCATGGCCTCAAGGACCTTCTCCGACAGGCCTTGCTGTCCCAAAACACCGGCAGCGGACCGGGCGTAGGCCCGGATGGCCTCGACCATGGCGGCGCGTTCGCGGACGCATTGTGCGTCCTGTGCGGTCGCTTCCCACGCGACGACACCCATGGCGACCACGAGCAGTGGCAAGACCTTCATGATCGTGCGCTCTCCAAGAGGGACACAATTCACGTCGACCGTTTGAGCGCTAACCCTGCGCGTAAGATCCGACCTCGCCCCGCATGCGAGGCGAGGTTTGCTTAAGCTCAGGTGCCCTCGAACTTGAACGACACGTTGAGTTTAGCGCGATAGGCCTCTACTTTTCCTTTGGCGTCCAGCTGAATATCGAGCTTGACGACCTCTGCGACACGAAGGTCACGAAGAGATTTTGCAGCCTGCTCGACCGCGTTGGCGGCGGCCTTTTCCCAGGAATCGTTGCTGGTGCCGATCAGTTCTATGACCTTGTAGACGCTCTCAGGCATGTCGTCCTCCCGTTCGGTATGAAGCAGGAAGCAGGTGCTCCCTGCCACAGTCGAGCCTAGCACGATATCGGCGTGAAAGGACGCCACGATCGCAGGGCGCACCAAGGTCCATCGAGACCAGGCTTTGGCTCGGTCCTCCCAGTCCTCCCAAGATCCAGCGCGCCCGCGACGGCCATTGCCCCGACGACGGCAATCAGAATGCCTGGCAGCCGCTTGTTGCTCTCGAGCAGAAGG
The DNA here is from genome assembly GCF_042257955.1 of Bradyrhizobium sp. B025. Taxonomy (NCBI): domain Bacteria; kingdom Pseudomonadati; phylum Pseudomonadota; class Alphaproteobacteria; order Hyphomicrobiales; family Nitrobacteraceae; genus Bradyrhizobium; species Bradyrhizobium sp. B025. Next base: position 5,090,746 of record NZ_CP170150.1, read on the forward strand.
ATCACCGTCAGCGTGCCGAGCCCGAGCCCAAGGGCTACCCAGCTTGTCTTTCCTTCGGTGATTGCACCGGCGATCGCCCACAGGCTCCGCAGAGGTCCTCGCTAAAGCCGAACAGCTTTGGCAGTTGACTGATCAATACGGTCAATGCAATTCCGTTCATGTAACCGTGGCGTATGGGCTTTGGAGAGAAGTTCGGTTACAAAGCCCAGGCGTAGAATGCCTGCCAGAATACATGCCGTGCCGGAAACGATTGCCATCATGCCGGCCAAGGTTATGGCGCGCATGGGATCGCCACCCGACAATGGACCGACAACCCCCACGATACAATGGCTGCCAGAGCCGAGTCTGGTCCCAGGACGAGGATGCGGCTTGGACCGAACAGCGCGTAAGCGAGGAGCGCTGTGATCGTTGCGTATGGACCCTGGATACCGGGCAAGCCCGACGCCTCCGCATAGGCAATGCCAACCGGGACCAGCATTGTCGCCAATACGAATCCAGCGAAGATATCGTGCGAATGCCACTTCCCTTGATATCGACGAAGGGTGGCAAGACCTGGTAACCAGCGGGTCCAATGATCCATTGCCCCTCCCAACCCGGTCGGACTCGGCTCATTGAGCCCGCGCCGCAACAACGTCGCGGTAGCCCGTTAGCCCGTATTCCTGACCGCTTCAGCTAGCATGGCGTAAAGCTGGTGCTTGCTGAATTCCTTGGGCTGCTTGTTTGTTGTCTTCCGCGACACCTTCTTGGCTGCCGGTTGGGCACAGGCAACCAACAACGCCGGCTCTCGCTTCCGGACCGACCTTATCTTGGGTTTTGCTGTTGGCGGCTTGTGGCCACGCGTCAGGCCCAAGCGAGTTAGCCTGCCGCAGACAGCGTTACGGCTACACCCGAGACGGCGCGCGATCTGCGCGGCACTCTGTCCTTGGACCCAGAGTTTTTTGAGCAGCGCTACGTCTTTCGCATCCCAACTCATGGGAGATATTGTACGCCAACTGCCATCCACTTTTCTAGTCTTCGTCCGGCTCGCGTACGACCGCCGGTTCGTCGTCGTCCCCCTCCTCTTCTCCCTCCTCGTCCTCGTCCTCTTCATCGTCATCAGGATCCCGGGGCGGCATCTTGCTGCCCTTGATCACAAAGCGACTCCAATCCATCAAGCCGGTGGGAAATTCTTCGGGGATGTTTTGCTTCATGGTGTTGCTCCTCGGGTCTGGAGCTTGAGAGCGCCGGCGATTAATGTGCCGGGCATCTTGCGGTTGTGGGTTCGACGGTCTTGTCGATGCAGGCCCGCCGCTTCGGCTGCATCCAGCCACTACAGCTTGTAGCCGATCTTTCGCAGCAGGTCTTTCCGCCACGCAATGTCCTCGTCGGTTTCGACACCCAGCGGTGAGGCGCCATCCACCACCCCGAGCACGCCGCAGCCCTGCTCCGTTTGCGCGACGATCACTTGTGTGGGGTTGGCCGTCGCGCAGTAGATGCGGCAGACCTCCGGCGCCGCACGCACCGCAGCCAGCACGTTGACTGGAAAGAATCCGTCGCCCAGGAAGATCAGGAATGTATGGCCGGCGCCGATGGCCATTGCGTTGTCGCGTGCAAGCGCGATCGCGGCTTCGTCGTTCCCCGACCAGCGCACCAGCCGCTTGCCGGAGGCCTCGCAGAAGGCCAGCCCGAAGCGGATGCCCGGAACTGCGCCCACCAGCGCCTCATGGAGGTCTTCCACAGTCTTGATGAAATGCGACTGGCCGAAGATGAAGTTGGTTGCGTCCGGCTTGACGATCGGCACCACGGTGAGTTCCATGGCTGCACTCCTTCAAGGTCCCAACGCTGTTCATGGTAGGCCACCAGAAGGCAATTGCAAGCGGCCAGAGACAGCCGATTTCGCGCCGGAAGCCACTGGCAGCGAAGCAAAGGGACGGGCGAAGCTGGGGCAGTGAACAAAGGTGCCGAACGGCCGGCGCGTCACACCAGCTTCATCGGCGCATCGGCAACCACGCGCAGGTCGATCCTGCCGATCAGCCGAGATCGAAGCGCCTCCGCATCACCGATCGCGCTCTCCGTCTGCCGCAACGTGCTGACATTCGAGCCAAGTGACACGATCCCGCCCAGCACCAGAGCGATCGATCCGAGCGCGGCGGTCTGACCTGTCCCAAACAGGCCGAGGATCGCGACCAACAGCAGCGCGCCCCCGCCGCCGATGGCGATCTTGGACGCGAGAATGTACTTCCGGCACCGCTCGGCAATCTCGGCGAGCCGCTCGATCCGATCTTCGATCTGTGAAATTTCGTCGGTCGGATCGTGTTCGGTCATCGGATCTTGATCGAGGATGCCAAATCAGAAGCGTAGCCAGTAGCCCGCATGAGCGAAGCGACATGCGGGACCCTGAGCAAGAACCCGGATGTCGCTGCGCTCATCCGGGCTACGTTTCCTCACAACGGCAAATTGTCGTGCTTCTTCGCCGGCATTTCCACCTTCTTGTCCTTCAGCATCGCCAGCGCCCGCGCGATGCGCTTGCGGGTCGAGTGCGGCATGATGACGTCGTCGATGTAGCCGCGCTCGGCGGCGATGAAGGGGGACAGGAAGCGGTCTTCGTATTCCTTCGTTCGCGCCGCGATCTTGTCGGGGTCGCCGATATCGCCGCGGAAGATGATCTCGACCGCGCCCTTGGCGCCCATTACGGCGATCTGGGCAGTCGGCCAGGCGTAGTTCATGTCGGCGCCGATTTCCTTGGAGGCCATGACGTCGAAGGCGCCGCCATAGGCCTTGCGGGTGATGATGGTGACGAGCGGCACGGTGCACTGCGAATAGGCGAACAGGAGCTTGGCGCCATGCTTGATCAGGCCGCCATATTCCTGCGCGGTGCCCGGCAGGAAGCCCGGCACGTCGACGAAGGTGACGATCGGGATGTTGAAGGCATCACAGAAGCGGACGAAGCGCGCGGCCTTGCGCGAGGCGTCGCTGTCGAGCACGCCCGCCAGCACCATCGGCTGGTTGGCGACGAAGCCGACGGTGCGGCCGGCGATGCGGCCGAAGCCGGTGACGATGTTCTTCGCAAAGCTCTCCGCGATCTCGAAGAAGTCGCCCTCGTCCACGACCTTCAGGATCAGCTCCTTCATGTCGTAGGGCTTGTTCGGATTGTCGGGGATCAGCGTGTCCAAGGACATGTCCACGCGGCCGATGTCGTCGAAGCTCGGCCATTCCGGCACGCCGTCGGTGTTGTTGGACGGCAGGAAGTCGATCAGGCGCCGCATCTGCAGAAGCGTCTCGACGTCGTTCTCGAAGGCGCCGTCGGCGATCGAGGAGCGCGTGGCGTGCACCGAGGCGCCGCCGAGCTCCTCGGCGGTGACGACTTCGTTGGTGACGGTCTTCACGACGTCGGGGCCCGTGACGAACATGTAGCTGGTGTTCTTCACCATGAAGATGAAGTCGGTCATGGCGGGCGAATAGACGTCGCCGCCGGCGCAGGGACCCATGATGACGGAGATCTGCGGGATCACGCCGGAGGCCAGCACGTTGCGGCGGAACACGTAGGAATAGCCGGCGAGCGCGGCGACGCCTTCCTGGATGCGGGCACCGCCCGCGTCGTAGAGGCCGATGATGGGCGCCCGCGCCTTCATCGCCATGTCCTGGAGTTTCGTAATTTTCAGCGCATGGGTTTCAGAGAGCGACCCGCCGAACACCGTAAAATCCTTGGCAAAGACAAACGTCTTGCGGCCATTGACGGTGCCCCAGCCGGTGACGACGCCGTCGCCGGGCACCTTGGTCTTCTCCATGCCGAACTCGGTGGAGCGGTGCTCGACGAACATGTCGAACTCCTCGAACGATCCCTTGTCGAGCAGGAGCTCGATGCGCTCGCGCGCGGTCAGCTTGCCGCGGGCGTGCTGCGCCTCGATGCGCTTCTCCCCGCCGCCGAGCTTTGCGCCGGCACGACGATCTTCAAGGGCGTCCAGGATATGTTTCATTTGCTCCCGCCAGTTCTTAGCCTAAATGCGATTGCCGGGGGTTCTAACACGGCATTTTGCGGGCCGGGAAGCGGCTTTCGGGCCCGCAGGGCTGCCTTGCCGCGGCGGGAAAGCGCAAGGAATTACAGAGTTTTGCCTGGGAGGCGACGATGGACCAAGGAACGGCCGAGACCGGCACTGTGACGGGCGGTGTCAACATCCTGCTGCGGCTGGAGGGCCTGACGCTGTTTGCAGGCATGGTGGTGCTCTACTGGGCCTGGGACGGCTCCTGGCTCGTCTTTGCCCTGCTCTTTTTCGTCCCCGATCTGAGCTTCCTGGCATACCTCTCGGGCGCCAGGTTCGGCGCGCTGGTCTACAACGCCGCCCACAGCTACATGGCGCCGGTGGCGCTGCTGACGCTGGGCTTCGGCCTCGCCTCGCCGCTCACCTTGTCCATCGCCTTGATCTGGCTGGCCCATATCGGCATAGACCGGGCGCTGGGCTATGGCCTGAAATATTCAGCCGGGTTCGGCTTTACCCATCTCGGGCGGATTGGCCGGCAGAAGGACGCCTGATCCCGCGCGCGACTTGGCGGCGGGAGGGTCGATTTTGTCCGTGCTGGTCGGTTGACCCGGCGCGGCGATTCAGGCTTGCTCCAGGCTTACGATCAGGCGCCGAATGTTGCGTGAGCCCAGTCGGTACGGCGGCGGTCCTCACGTCTGACTGCAAGCATCACCTCATGTCCGCGACGGTCGTCCCCCTGCCGCCGAACTCGTCGTCCGAAACCGTCGACTTCCTGCGGCGCATGGCCAGCATGGTGTCAGGGCGGAACGGCGAGATGCTGCTGCGTGCCGCAAGCCTGATCGAGTCCCTGACGCAGCGGGCGATGTCAGCCGAGCGGCTCTATCATCAGCAGCATGAAGAGAACAGACGCCATGTCGAGCTGCGCGAAGCCGCCGAGCTTGCCTCCGACGCCATGGTCAGCCAGATCGAGGCGCTGCGGGCGCAGTTGACCGAGGTGACGGCGGCTGCGGCGGCCGAGCGTGCGGCGTTCGATGCCGAGCGCGGCAAGCTGCTCGGCCTGATGCAGGACGCGGAAAGCCACATCGGGAAGCTCAGCACCGAGCTGGAGACGCTGCGCGCCTCCGTCGACAGCTTCAACGAGACCGCGGTCTCCGTGCCGATCGAGGTGCTGCGGCTGGCGCGGACGCAGTTCGACTATCTCTCCAGCGGCTTTGCCAGAAGCGGCGACGTGATCTCGCAGGCCATGAGCGAGATCGGCGGCTTTGCCATCGACCAGGCGCTGACGACCAACAAGACGGCCGAAAAGGCCTGAGGCCGCCGCGCGCCAAATTGACAGCGCGCGGGCCTGTTGTTCTACTACAAAAAAAATCAGGGAGAATCCGATGCCGAGGGCATTCCGCGCCGCTGCCGCGCTCATCGCGCTTTGCGTCTCAGCCGCGTTCGCCAACGCGCAATCCCTTCCCAGGGAAGTCGCCACCCGCGCCGAGATCTACCCGATCCCCTCGCTCACCCTCTCCGACCAGCAATTTTTGAGCGGCGATGCGGCCGCCGGCAAGGCGGTGACGGTTGCCGGCGAATTCCGCGTTGCGCAGGGCACCGGCAAGCTCCCGGTCGTGGTGCTGATGCACGGCTCCAGCGGCGTCGGCGCCACCACGGAAGCCTGGGTCCACGCCTTCAACGCCATGGGCATCTCGACCTTCGTGATCGACGGCTTTACCGGCCGCGGACTGACGGTGGTCGGACCGAACCAGGCCCTGCTCGGCCGGCTCAACCTGATCGTCGACATCTACCGCTCGCTCGAGATTCTGGCGAAGCATCCCCGCGTCGACCCCGACCGCATCGTGCTGATGGGCTTTTCGCGCGGCGGACAGGCAACGCTCTATGCGAGCCTCGACCGCTTCAACAAGCTCTGGAACAAGTCCGGCATCCAGTTCGCCGCCTACATCCCGTTCTATCCGGATTGCTCGACGAGCTACGCCGGCGATACCGAGGTCGCGGCACGCCCGATCCGCATCTTCCACGGCACGCCTGATGACTACAACCCCGTGAAGAGCTGCAAGGCCTTCGTCGAGCGGCTCAGGACCGCCGGGCGCGACGTGGTGCTGACCGAATACCCCGATAGTGCGCACGGCTTCGACAGCGGCCTGCTCGGGGTCGCCACCGTGGCTGTCTCCGCCAACGCGCAGACCGTGCGCAATTGCCAGATCAGGGAAGGCGACGGCGGCGTGCTGATGAACGCCAGCACGCAAGCGCCCTTCACCTACAAGGATTCCTGCGTCGAGCTCAATCCGCATGTCGGCGGCAATCCCGCAACCGCCGTGGAGTCGCGCAAGGCTGTGGAGGAATTTTTGCAGGCGCTGTTCAGGCTGGGCTGAGAGGGTCTGGTCCGCACGCGATACCGTAGGGTGGGCAAAGCGAAGCGTGCCCACCAACTACAGGTGACCGTATCGAGAGATGGTGGGCACGGCGCTACGCGCCTTTGCCCACCCTACGGCATCGCTGCGCTCGCAATGCAGATCAGCGCGGTTGCGCTCAGACGGCGCCGATCTCGGCAAGGCAGGCTTGCGTCACCGGCATGCGCTCGCCGACGAGGCGCGGCTCGGTGCAATCCATGTTGAGCGCAAACACGGTGTGCGCCTCGCCCTTCTCGGCCCAGCCGACCATCCAGCCCAGCGACGGCTCGCCGCGCTCGGCGCCCAAGAGGCCGGACTTGGCGCGGATGACGCTATCGCCGACCTTGGTCACCGGCAGGATATCAGCGACGAGATCCTGGCTGCGTTTGGAGATCGGCAGCGCGCGGCGCCGCAGCCGGTCGACGAAATCGATCTGCTCGACCGGATCGATGCGCAAATTTCCGGTGAGCCAGAACTGGTCGATGCCGCCGCCGATGTCGCGATTGCCGTAGTCGAGCAGGTCGACGTATTTCTGCATGCGCTCCTGCCCGATGCGGCGCGCGATCTCCTGATAGACCGGCACCGCACTGACCGCGATGGCACTGCGCAGCGTGTGATCCTTGTTCCACGCTTCGATTCCGCGCTTCACGCCGTCCCAGGGGAACACGTCCTTGTCAGGATCGGCAACCACGCCGGTCTCCAGCGCAATCAGCGAGTTCGGGATCTTGAAGGTCGAGGCCGGCAGCTTCCCCTCGCCCGAGCGCTCCTTGTCGCTGGCGACGATCAGATAGTCCTCGACCTTGTAGCCGACGAAGGTGCCTGATGTGCCGAGATCGGTGAAGCGTTTTGCCAGGCTGTCGCGGATCTCATTGCGCGGCGGCGCGACATGGGCGAACGCGCGCGACGGCAGGATCGCGGCGGCAGTGAGAAGGCCGAGGGTGGAACGGCGGGTGAGCAAGGGCGATGTCCGTTGAACTGAGAAATGCCACGCGACCATGCAGCCGCTATCGTGGTGAAACGATGACAGCGCGTCAGCGCCCCCGGCCCGACAGCCGCAGCACGAACACCAGCACTTCGGCGACGGCCTTGTAGAGATCCGGAGGGATCTCCTCGCCGAGCTCGACCTTGGACAACGCGCCGGCCAGGATCTCGTTCTCCTCGATGGGGATGTCGTTGGCCTTGGCGATCTCGACGATTTTTTCGCCGATCGTGCCCTTGCCCTTGGCGACGACCACAGGCGCGCCAGAGCCCTTCTCGTAATGCAGCGCAATCGCGAGCTTGGACGGATCACTCATGTGGCGCGGTCCAGGAAGTGGCCGGCGCGGGCCGGTGCCGGCTGCGGCGGCGTGCCGTCGCGCACCACGATGTCGCCGGGCTTGAGCTCGGCCCTGGTCATCGCCTGGCTGAGCTCACCGATTCCGGCGCGGAGCTGTTGCGCGGTCGCCGGCCGCTCCGCCCACATTCGCACGAAGGTCTTGTCGCCGTTCAGCGTGATCAGCGCATGCACCGGGCCGGCCGGCTCGACATTGAGCGTGAAGCGCGCGCGCCAGGCGCGCTTGGTTGGATCGGTGGATTCGTTACCGCCGTCGCGCGAGATCTCGAACTGCGCCATGGCGGTGCCCTGCGGCGTCGCAAAGGGAATCTCGAAATTCCACTGCGGCACGGCCGGATCGACGCGATGGCCGGAGGCATCGGTGCGATCGGGGAGCGAGGCGACCTGGAGCAACGTCTGCCGCGCGATCGCGGCATTGGTGTCGTCGAGCAGGCGGTGCACGGTCGCGGCCAGCGGCGTATCCGGCGCGAGCGACGGCGAGGCGATGGACTGCGGCGACGGCAGCGCGCCGCGGAACGGCGGTGGCGTCCCGCGCGCGGCGGCCTCGAAGATGTGGCCATCGGGCACCGCCTTGTTCGAGCCCGGCACGTTGCCGATCATGCGCGGCAGGTTTTGCGTGACCTCCTGCAGGAGGCTCGCGGCAAGGCCTGCGGACATGGTTCGCGGGCCCGCCGTCTGCGGCGCCTTGCCCGGCATGTCGGCCAGCACGGCGGCTGCGAGCGCAGCGCCGCGCGGCAGTTGCGTCGGCTGGGCGATCTCCGTATCGGGCGACGGGGATGCCGCTTGCGCGGCCGCGCCCGCCGCCTGAAGTGCGGATGCTGCGGTCTGCGGTGTGGTCGTGACGCTTGTCGGCGGCGCGGCGGCTTGCGCCGGTGCCTGCGGCACGCCGGTCTCGCGCGCGCCTGAGGTCGCGGCCAGCGTCTGGCGCAGCACCAGCAGCGCCGCCTTCAGGTCCGGCACGGCGCCTGGCGACGGCGTCGCGCCCGCGGCCAGTGAAGCCTCGAGAAACAGGCCGGACTTCTGGAAGGCGGATTCGATGTCGCCGCCATCGAGCTGAGTATTGAGCGGCGTCTGCTGCGCCAGCACGTCGAGCACCGCCTGCTTCAATCCCGCCGGCAGATCGCTGCCGGCCACGACGGAGGCGAGATTGGCGAACAGCGGCGCCTGGCTGCCCTGCTTGCTCGCGGCCTCCGCCGAAGCCATTGTGACAGCAACCTGCTCCGATGGCGTCAAGGTGTTGCGGGCGGCGCTTGCGGACGGCGCGAGCGGCGGGCTCTCTACCAGCGAAGCCGCGGCCGGCGTCAGCGTGACCTGGTCGGCCGCCGCCTCGCCTGCGCCGTTGACGACGGCGAGCCGGATCGTGCCGTCGTTCTGCGATACCGCGAGCTGAAGATTTTGTCCAGGCGACAGCGCGACTTCCGACATCACGTCGAGGGAGAGGTTTGCGATCGCGATCCGCACCAGATTGTCGGCGAGCACGCTGACCACTCTGGCGTCGACGACGCTGCCGGCCTGAAGCACGAGATCGGGCGTCGCCGCATCAGCCACGGGGCTGGCAGCACTGACGGGAACGATCGAGCTTATCGGCGTCGGCATCTCGGGGGGCCCAGGGAACGCTGGTCCCACCCTAAGGCCGCCCTCGTAAACCTCTCGTTAAGGACCTTTGACCGCAGATACCTTCACCGCGTCTAGAACCGCCACGGCAGCCTCGAAATCCTGCGCGCGGGCGGCCCGGCGTGCCGCAGCTTCCTCGTCCACGCCCCATTGGTCGATGTTCCAGTCCTCGTCGACATGGGCGGCGACCCAGACCTGGTCGGCCCCGCGCACGCCATGGGCCAGGGCCAGCGCCAGCAGCGCCGAGCCGGTCAGGGTCGTCACCACATGGAGCGCCGCGACCGACCAGGCATCCCCGGGCAGTGCCGCGCGAGCGGCCCGAATGGCCTCGTCCGGCTGCTTCACATGCATGATGCCCTCGGACAGGATGAAGTGCGCGCCCAGCGTCTCCGCGGCCCAGAACAGCACGGGATCCCAATGCGTGGCCTCGCGGGCCACGAGCGCCTCGGGATGGCCGGCGCGATAGAACAGCAGGTCGGACTCGAAATATTTCGCAAGGTCGTCGCTGACGAGCTCGACGCGGTCGACTACGCCCTCGACCACGCTGTTGGCGATCCGCGTCAGCGGCATGGTCACGGGATCGATCGTCTCGCCCTGGGCCGCCCATTCGGCGGCGACCGCGTCGGCCAGCGCGCGCGAGGGGATCACGACCTGGCGGCCGGACGGCGTGCGGATCGGCCTGCCGTCGAGTGTGATGGCGAAGCCGCCTTCGGCCTCGGCGAAGCCGGCCTCCTTGTAGAAGCGCTTGCGCTGCGGCGTGCGCGCGGACTGGCGGGCCGATTCCCGCGGATCGCGCGGAGGCTGGCCCGCAGCTTCATCGAACAATTCACGCATCTTGGGTTTTCGGTCTCCGCGGCTGGATGCTAGGCTTTTAAGCTAAGACCTGTGGCCGATAAAGCGAGCGGCAGGCATGAGGGAACTTACGGGCATTGTCGCCCTATATGCGGGACTTGGACTGGCCGCGGCGGAGGCAGGCTTTCGTAGCCCGGAATCGCTGGTTCGCAATGTCTACGCCCATTACGGCCAGGGCGCGCCGGAGCTGTCAAAAGGCCTGCCGCGGGATGGCACCACCGCCCGGCAATTCTTCGATTTCCCGCTGCGCAAGGCCTGGAGCACGCCGAGGGCCGAGCCCTATGATTTCCTGGTGCAGAGCCCGAGCTGGAAGCTCGGCCCGGTCGCGATCGCGGTGGCCCGCAGGCAATACGACAAGACCTATGTCGCGGCGAATTTCGACAATCACGGCCGCCGGGTGACGCTGAACTTCATCCTCGTCAACGGACCCGAGGGCTGGCTGATCACCGATGTCGAGAGCTCGCACGACAGCTTGCGGATGTTTCTGGAACAGTTCCGGAATTGAGGGGTAAGCCGCTCACCAAACACCTGATGTCGTCCTGGCGAAGGCCAGGACCCATACCGCGTGATCTATCGATCGCGAGAGGTCGGAATACCGAACGAGGAGTCTTCGCCAAACCCCTCCCTGGGGTAATGGGTCCTGGCTTTCGCCAGGACGACGTCGCGGAAACTCCCTAGCCTACGGATTCACTATTCCTCAGGCGCGTTCTCGATCGGATCAAACCGGCTTGCATCGAGCCCGAGCAGATTCCACGACTGCTGCATGTGCGGCGGCAGCGGGGCGGTGGCGTCGATCACGCCGCCGCGCGGATGCGGAATGACGATGCGGCGCGCCAGCAGATGCAGCCGGTTTTGCAGGCCGCCCGGCAGCTGCCAGTTCTCGATGTTGAAATATTTGGGATCGCCGACGATGGGATGGCCGATATGCTCCATATGTGCGCGGAGCTGGTGGGTGCGGCCCGTCACCGGCTTCAGCGACACCCAGGTCAGCTTGTTGCCGGCGGTCTCGACCACGGCGTAATAGGTCACCGCGTGGCTGGCGCCCTCATCGCCGTGCTGGGCGATACGCATGATGGTGTCGTCCTCGCTCTCCTCTTTCGCGAGAAAGGTCGAGATGCGGCCCTGCTTCGGCTTCGGCAGCCCCGGCACCAGCGCCCAATAGACCTTTCGCGCCGACCGCGAGCGGAACGCGCCGGTCAGGTGCGAAGCAGCGAAACGGGTCTTCGCGATCAGGAGGCAGCCCGACGTGTCCTTGTCGATCCGGTGCACAAGCCGCGGCTTCTGCCCCTTGGAGTCGCGCATCACCTCCAGCATCTGGTCGATGTGCCGCGTCGTGCCGGAGCCGCCCTGCACCGCAAGCCCAAACGGCTTGTTAAGCACGAGGACGTCGTCGTCCTCGTAGATCGTCATCTCCTTCAGCGCCTTGAGCGTCTTCTGCGCAGCCTCCGAGAGCTCGCCGACGGCCTTGGGCGCGTCGAGCTTCAGCGGCGGGATGCGGACGCTCTGCCCCTCCTCCAGCCGGTCCTTGCTGTCGACGCGCTTGCCGTCGACGCGGAGCTCACCTTTGCGGACGACGCGCTGGATGTGGGAGAACGACAGGCCGGGAAAGCGCGCCTCGAGGAAGCGATCGACCCGCATGTTGTTCTCGTCGGCCGTCACCTTGACGGTCTGCACCTTGGTCGGCAGCAGCGCCTCGACCGGCTTTTCGGGCGCAGGCCTTTCCTGTGCAGCAGCCTTGGGCGGCCGCCGCTCGGCGCGCTCGCCCGCAAAGCGCGGCGGCTTCGTCCCCGGCTTGCCACCCGGCCGCGGTCCCGCTTTCTTTGCGGTGCGCGCCTTGAACGGACGCGAATCGTCGCGCTCGTCACGCGAACGGGGCTTTGGGTTCATTCTCTTGATGCGGCGGCTCATGGCTGCCTGCGTACCCTAAAAGCCGGCTCCCGTCACGGCGAAATGGCCGTTTCTAGCGCGAGCCGCCCCGCTCCTTCCGCAGCTTGGCCCAGTAATCCAGCCGCTTCCGGATCTCCCGCTCGAAACCGCGCTCGGGCGGATCGTAGAAGGTCTGGCGGCCCAGGGCTTCCGGGAAATAATCCTGGCCGGAGAAGGCGTCGGGGGCGTCGTGGTCGTATTCGTAGGCTGCGCCGTAGCCTTCCGACTTCATCAGCTTGGTCGGGGAATTGAGGATGTGCTTTGGCGGCAGCAGCGAGCCGGCCTGCTTTGCGGTCTGCATGGCGGCCCCGAAGGCGGTGTAGACCGCGTTCGATTTCGGCGCAGTGGCGAGATAGACCACCGCTTGCGCGATGGCGAGCTCGCCTTCGGGATGGCCGAGGAAGTCGAAGGCGTCCTTGGCGGCATTGGCGATGACGAGCGCCTGCGGATCGGCAAGCCCGATGTCCTCGACCGCCATGCGCACGACGCGGCGGGCCAGGAACAGCGGGTCCTCGCCGGCATCGAGCATGCGCGCGAGATAATACAGCGCCGCGTCGGGATCGGAGCCGCGCACCGACTTATGCAGCGCCGAGATCAGGTTGTAATGGCCATCGGCCGACTTGTCATAGATCGGGGCGCGGCGCTGCAGGATGTCCTGCAACTGCGCGGCATTGAAAATCTCGTCAGCCCGTGCAGAGCGCCAAACCTCTTCGGCAAGCGTCAGCGAGGCCCTTCCATCGCCGTCGGCCATGCGCACCAGCACCGCGCGCGCCTCCGCATCGAGCGGCAGCTTGCGGCCCTCGACTTCCTCGGCGTGCGCAAACAGCTTCTCGATCGCGGCAGCATCGAGCGAGCGAAACACCAGCACACGCGCGCGCGACAGAAGCGCCGCGTTGAGCTCGAAGGACGGATTCTCGGTGGTGGCACCGACCATCACCACCGTGCCGTCTTCCATGACAGGCAGAAACGAATCCTGCTGGGCGCGGTTGAAGCGGTGCACCTCGTCGACGAACAGCAGCGTGCCCTTGCCCATCTCGCGGCGGGCACGCGCTGCGTCGAATGCCTTCTTCAGGTCGGCGACGCCGGAGAACACGGCGGAGATCTGCTCGAAATGCAGGTCGGTCGCGTCCGCCAGCAGCCGCGCCACCGTGGTCTTGCCGGTGCCGGGCGGGCCCCAGAACACCAGCGAGCCGAGCGTGCGCGTCTCCAGCATGCGCGTCAGCGCGCCGTCGGGGCCGAGGATGTGATCCTGGCCGACGACCTCCGACAACGCGCGCGGGCGCAGCCGGTCCGGCAGCGGATGCGGAGCCTCGTGATCGAGCCCCGCCGCGGCAAAGAGAGTTGGCGTCTCCTGTGGTCGCTTCGGACTCATCCGCCCAGCGTGACGTTGATCTGCTGCCCGCCGCGCACCAGCGTGATGCGCCAGATCCGCGGGCGCTCGCCCGCGGCCTTTTCGAGATCGCCGGTCTTGCTGATCTTCTGGTTGTTGACGGCCAGGATGATGTCGCCCTTCTGGAAGCCGACATTCGCGGCCGCGCTGTCGCCGCCGAGATCGGCAATCACGACGCCCTCGGTGTCGGCGTCCAGATGCAGCTCGTCGGCAACCGCCGGCGTGATGGTCGAGACCTTCGCGCCCTGGAACGGCGAACGCGCGGTGATGACGAGCTCGTTGCGGCCGGCGTCGGGTGCGGTCTCCAGCGCGATCGCGAGCTTGAGCGGCTTGCCGCCGCGCTGCACGTCGATCTGCGCGGAACCGCCGAGCGGACGCGTCGCGAAGCGGTAGTCGAAGGCATTGGGATCATCCACGGTCTGGCCGTCGATCCCGGTGATGAGATCGGAGGATTTCAGGCCGGCCTTCGCTGCGGGACCGTTCGAGACCACGCTCGCGACCAGCGCGCCGGTCGGCGAACGCAAGCCGAGGCTTTCGGCGATCTCGGGCGTCACCGCCTGCAACTTCGCGCCGAGCCAGGGACGCTTCACCGCCTTGCCGCCGCCCTTGGCGGAAGCGACGACCACGCGCACCATGTTGGCGGGGATCGCAAAGCCGATGCCCTGCGAGCCGCCGGAGCGCGAATAGATCGCGGTGTTGATGCCGGCAAGCTTGCCGCTCATGTCAACCAGTGCACCGCCGGAATTGCCGGGATTGATCGCCGCATCGGTTTGGATGAAGAACTGGTAGTCGGTGATGCCGACCTGCGTGCGCGCCAGCGCCGAGATGATGCCGTGGGTCACGGTCTGGCCGACGCCGAAGGGGTTGCCGATCGCGAGCACGACGTCGCCGACCAGCAGCTCGTCGGAATTGGTGAAGTCGAGCGTTGGAAATTTCTCCTTGGTGTCCTTCAGGCGCAACACGGCGAGATCGGTGCGGGGATCCTTCAGCAGGATCTCGGCCTCGAACTCGCGCTTGTCCGACAGCGACACCTTGACCTGGTCCGCGCCCTCGATGACGTGGACATTGGTGACGACGAGGCCCGACGCATCGACGATGACGCCGGAGCCGAGCGAGCGCTGCATCTGCTCGGGCTGCTGGCCGGGCACGCCGAAGAAGCGGCGGAAGATGGGATCATCCAGCAGCGGATTGCGGTTCTGCACCACCTTGGCGGCATAGACGTTGACGACCGCCGGCTGCACCCGCTGCACGATCGGCGCATAGGACAGCCGCAGCTCGGCCGGCGACGACGGGGCCCGACGGTCCTGCGCCGCTGCCGGATTGAAGTGGGTCGAAAAGCCTATGCACAATGCCGTGACGACGGCGGTCCAGGTCGATCGAAACATTCCTACCTCTTGGAAAAGACGCCGGAATATAGGCGCGTTCGCCCCCCAATAGAAGGGCGCGGGATGGCAATATTCACCCCCCTTCCGGCGCCCGCCGCATACCGGCCCGGTGTGCGAAATGGCAATTTGCCCGGCGCTACGGATTGGCATGATACGCGTCATCTTGCATGGTGATGCAAGGCGGATTCGGTTGCGGCGAATTTGCATCAGTGGGAACCACGCAACCGGACGCAGCGTCGCGGGGCAGTCATCGATCCTTCCTAGGCTCTCCGTTCGCGACTTGGGGAAGTTCGTCAAACGATGGAGGCGTAACGTGAGCAGGACAAGAATTGCAGCCACGGCGATTGGTCTCGCCGGCGTGCTGGCGGCATCGCAAGCCCAGGCCCAATCGGCCAGCAACAGCGAACAGGAGATCGCACTCCTGAAGCAGCAGCTGAAGATGCTCGAGCAGAAGCTCGACAAGCTCCAGAGCCAGACCGCAGCGAACACCGCAGCGACGGCGAAAGCCAAGGCTGAAGCCAAGGCCGAAGCAAAAGCTGAAGCGCGCTCGGAGGCGAAAGCGGTCGTCGCCAATGCCAATGCGGCGATCCCGCTCAAGGGCCCGGCGCCGGCTTCCGGCGTCGTCGTGACGATGCCGAACAACCGGCCGACCATCTGCACGGCCGACGGAGCGAACTGCGTCGCGATCACGAGCCGCGTGCACTGGGATGTCGGCGGCTACGATTATCGTCCCAATACGGCAGGCACCGTGCCGCAGAAACTCGACAGCGGCGAGAACGTCCGTCGCGCACGCATCGGCGTCGTCGGCAAGTTCCTCGAAGACTGGAATTTTGCCCTGATCTACGACTTCGGCGGTTCGGCTGACGGCTTCGGCGGCACGGGGGCCGCCGGCGCTACTCCTGTCGGCTTCCTGCCCGGCGGTGGCACATCCGGCATCGAGAACGCGTATGTGAGCTACACCGGGCTGAAGCCTTTTGGCGGCAAGATGGCGATCGAGGCCGGCATCATGGACCTTGCCTGGACCCTCGATGAGTCCTCGAGCTCCAACGACATTCCCTTCATGGAGCGCGCCTCGGTCGGCGTGATCGCGCAAAATATCGCCGCCGGCGATTTCCGTTCTGCCGTCGGCGCCCGCTGGTACAACGACGTGTTCTGGGCCGGCGCGTACGTGACGGGTCCGACCACGGGTGCGATTCACTCAGCGTCGAGCGTCTCACCTCCGGGCACCAGCGAGCAGTACGGCGCGACGGCCCGCGTTGCGGGCCAGCTCGTCAGCGGCAAGGATTATTCGCTGCATCTCGGCGGCGACGCACAGTGGCTGATTCAGCCGCCGCGCAATCTGGTCGCCAACACGCAGACGCTCACGCTCAGCGACCGGCCTGAGCTGCGAATTGACCCTACGACACTGATCTCGACCGGTGCGATTGCCAATGTCGCGGGCGCGCAGGTTTATGGTGTCGAAGCCGCCGCGACCTATGGATCGCTGTTCCTCCAGGGCGAATACTACTGGTTCAACATCGATCGCAACGCGAACACCAGCGTGCCGTTAATCGGAGCGCCAAGCCTGAAATTCCAGGGCGGCTACGCGGAAGCGGCCTACGTCTTGACCGGGGAATCGCGCAAGTACAATCCAGCGAACGCCTCCTATGGCGGCGTGAAGCCCGATCATCCGTTCTCGCTCGATGGCGGTGGCTGGGGCGCCTGGGAGATCGCCGGCCGCTATTCCACTATGGATCTGAATAATCAGCTCGCGACTGCCGCCGGCATCGCCGGCGGACGCCAGACGGTCTACACGCTCGCGCTCAACTGGTACGTCAACGGCAATGTCCGCTTCATGCTGGACTACCTGCATGGCACGGTGTCGAAGCAAGCCTCGCCGGTCTCGACCGCCGACGTCGGCTCGAAGTTCGACGCGGTCGCGATGCGCACGCAGTTTGCGTTCTGACGCAATCTTGTCCGGGAGCGGCGCAGTCCGCTCCCGGACATTCACGCTGCTCGCTTCGGCTTCTTGACCGGTTCCGCCGCCTCGGGCGCCGGCGCGCAGGACAGCCGTTGCTGATGGCTCTCGCCCCACGCCTTCAGGATGTCGATCACGGGCCTGAGGCTCTCGCCGAGTTCGGAGAGGCAATACTCCACCCGCGGCGGTACTTCCGCATAAACCTTGCGGATGACGAGCTTGTCTTCCTCCAGCGCGCGAAGCTGTTTTGTCAGCATGCGCTGGGTGATGCCGGGCATCCGGCGGCGCAGTTCGCCGAAGCGCTGGGTGCCGTCCTGGAGGTGGTAGAGGATCACGCCCTTCCACTTGCCGTCGATCAGGTCCAGCGTCGCCTCGACCGAGCAGCCGGGACGCCGGGTAAAATCTCGCCGCTTCATGCGTGTTTTCCCAATAGTATCCAAACAGGGACTATATCCCCGAATTTACAGTACTTGCCAAACCGGAGCCAGCGGGACAGTTAGCAGGCCGGGCGCACGTCACAAGCTGCGCGCTATCTGATGGAGACAAGCCATGAAGGCCGTTGGCTACAAGAAATCGCTTCCGATCGAGGATCAGGACGCGCTGTTCGATTTCGAGACCGCAAAGCCCGAGCCCAAGGGGCGCGACATACGCGTCGCCGTGAAGGCGATCTCGGCCAATCCGGTCGACTACAAGGTGCGCAAGCGCGCCGCTCCGCCCGAGGGCGAGACGAAGATCTTGGGTTATGACGCAGCCGGCGTGGTCGACGCCGTCGGGCCCGAGGTCACGCTGTTCAAGCCGGGCGACGAGGTGTTTTACGCGGGCTCGATCCTGCGCCAGGGCACCAATGCGGAATTCCACCTGGTCGACGAACGCATCGTCGGCAACAAGCCGAAGAGCCTGTCGTTCGCGCAGGCCGCCGCCCTCCCCCTCACTTCCATCACCGCGTGGGAATTGCTGTTCGACCGCCTCGGCGCGGTGCCGGGCAAGAGCGTCGATCCGCGCACGCTGCTGATCACGGGCGGCGCCGGCGGCGTCGGCTCGAT
The DNA here is from genome assembly GCF_042257955.1 of Bradyrhizobium sp. B025. NCBI lineage: Bacteria > Pseudomonadati > Pseudomonadota > Alphaproteobacteria > Hyphomicrobiales > Nitrobacteraceae > Bradyrhizobium > Bradyrhizobium sp. B025. The sequence continues at coordinate 5,108,598 of NZ_CP170150.1, forward strand.
CCTGATCCAGCTCGCCCGCCGCCTCACGGGCCTCACGGTGCTCGCGACGGCGACGCGGCCGGAATCGCAAAAGTGGTGTCTCGATCTCGGCGCACATGCGGTGATCGACCACGGCAAGCCGATGAAGGAGCAGATCGAGAAGCTCAAGCTGCCGCCGGTGGCGCTGGTGGCGAGCCTCACCTTCACCGATCAGCACTACAAGGCGATCGCCGAGTTCATGGCGCCGCAAGGCCGGTTCGGCCTGATCGACGATCCGCCCGAGTTCACCATGAGCACGTTCAAGGGCAAGGCGATCTCGGTGCACTGGGAATCGATGTTCACGCGCTCCTCGTTCCAGACGCCTGACATGATCGCGCAGCATCATCTGCTCAATGACGTCGCCGACCTCATCGACAAGGGCGTGTTGCGCACCACGCTCGACCAGACCTTCGGCTCGATCAACGCGGCCAGCCTCAAGCGCGCGCATGCGCTGCTCGAGAGCGGCAAGTCGCGCGGCAAGATCGTGCTGGAGGGGTGGTAGGCGAGCACAGCGCCGCTGCCTAGGGTGGGCAAAAGCGCGCTTGCGCCGTGCCCACCATCACGCAACGGGCGCAGAAAGGTAGTGGGCACGCTTCGCTTTGCCCACCCTACGGCAGTTGTGCTCCTGGAGCGATGCCCTCGACGAACATCAACCGCCGCTCCAGCGCCGTCTGCCGCAGCTTCAACGCCTCGGCATATTCCACTGAGGCGTACCATTCGCGCGCGCGGGCCATCGTAGGAAACTCCACGATGATGATGGTCTTGGGCGGCGGGCCGCCCTCCACCACCTCGGCGGCACCGCCGCGCGCGAGGTAGCGGCCGCCATATTGCGCGATAGTCTGCGCCGCAAGCGCGCGATAGGCTTCCATCATCGCCTGATCGCGCACCTCGACCTCGGAGATCACATAAGCCGGCACGTGCGCAGCCTCAGGCAATCGTGTTGACGATACCACCCTCGGCCCGCAGCGCCGCGCCATTGGTCGCGGACGCTTCCTTCGACGCAACATAGACCACCATATTGGCGATCTCGTCGACGCTGGCGAAGCGCTGGATCAGCGAACTCGGGCGATGCTGCTTGACGAAATTGGCGGCGGCCTCATCCACCGACTGACCGTTTTGCTTCGCGAGATCCTTCACGAAGGTCTCGACACCCTCCGACATGGTCGGGCCCGGCAGCACGGAATTGACGGTGACGCCGGTGCCGCGGGTGAGCTGCGCCAGACCGCGCGCGACCGAGAGCTGGGCGGTCTTGCTCATGCCGTAGTGAATCATCTCGACGGGAATGTTGAGGCCGGATTCCGAGGAGATGAAGACGATGCGACCCCAGTTGCGCTTGAGCATGCCCTTCAGGTATGCGCGCGACAGCCGCACGCCGCTCATGACGTTGACCTCGAAGAAGCGGCTCCAGTCCTCGTCCGGGATATCGAAAAAGTCCTTCGGCTCGAAGATCCCGGCATTGTTGATGAGGATGTCGACCTCGGGCAGCTCGGACACAAGCGCCTTGCAGCCCGCCGCCGTCGAGACGTCGGCGGCGATGCCGCGCACCTTGCCACCCGCCGCTTCCAGCTTGCGCACGGCGGCGTCGACCTTGTCCTGGCCGCGCCCGTTGATCACGACGCTCGCACCGGAGGCGGCGAGACCTCTGGCAATGGCGTGGCCGATGCCAGCGGTCGAGCCGGTCACCAGTGCAGTTTTTCCGGAAAGGTCGATATTCATGTAGTATCTCCATCAGATCGATGATGGGAATATCGGACGCGGCGGATCGGGCCGCAATCGGCGCTCACCAATCAGTGAGACGCAGAGCACTTTTCCTGCGACAACGTAGACACCCCGCCTGAGCCGCGGCTGGAACGATTATTGCTAAGCAGCACGGCGTCTCATGTGAACACGGAAGAACTATGCGATGAAGCGGACGGCTCTCACGATTTTTCTCGGACTGGTCGGCTTGATGGGCGGCAATTCGCTCGCGCCGGCTCAAACGGTCTATCCGGAGAAATCTTTGCAATTGATCGTCCCCTTCCCGCCGGGCGGCGCCTCCGACGTGGTCGCGCGCATCATCGGCGGCGAGCTGGAGACGCGGCTCGGCAAGCCCGTGATCATCATGAACCGTCCCGGGGGCGGCACCACGATCGCGGCCAAGGAAGTCGCACGTTCGGCGCCTGACGGCTACACCCTGTTCTTCAGCTCGAACTCGAGCTTCACGCTGCCGGCAGCCGTGAAGGAAAGCGTGCCTTACGACGCGGCCAAGGATTTCGAGCCGCTCGGCCAAGTCGGCAAGATCACGCTGGCGCTCGTCACTTACAAGGACAATCCCGTCAAGGACGTCGCTTCGCTCGTCGCCGAGGCGAAGGCCAATCCCGACAAGCTGTCGCTCGCATCCTTCGGCGTCGCGACCGTCTCGCATTTCGCCGGCGAGCTGTTCAAGTCGAGTGCCGGGGTCAAGATGGTCCACCTGCCCTACAAGGGCAGCGCACCGGCGATGAACGACCTCATCGGCAAGCACATCCAGTACCACGTCGACACCGTGATCGCCGTGAAGCCGCAGATCGAGGCGGGTACCGTCAAGGTGCTCGCGGTGTTCTCCGGCAAGCGCACGCCCTACCTGCCCGACGTGCCGACGCTTGCCGAGCTCGGCTACACCGGCATCGACTTCGCGTCCTGGGGCGCGGTCGTCGCGCCCAAGGGGCTGCCGCCGGCCGTTCACGACAAGCTGACGGCGGCGCTGGAGGAGATCGTCAACAGCCCTTCCGTCATCGAGCGCTTCACCACGGTCGGCTTCGAACCGGGCTTCATGCGCTACAGCGATTGGGCAGGAGCCATCGGCAAGGAGACCGCCGAGATGAAGGAGATCGCGCAAAGGGCGGGGATCAAGGAAGAATAGCCGCGCTGATCTTCGCGAGCCCCAAAAACAAAAGCGGCGCCCGAGGGCGCCGCTTTCAATTCCGTACCTGCTGAAACGGCTTACGCCGCCTCGGCTTCCTTCTCCTGCACCGGACCGGAGTCCTGGCCCTTGGCATCGACGTCGCGATCGACGAACTCGATCACGGCCATCGCGGCGTTGTCGCCGTAGCGGAAGCCGGCCTTGATGATGCGGGTGTAGCCGCCCTGGCGGTCCTTGTAGCGGGTCGCGAGCACGTCGAAGAGCTTCTTGACCTGATCCTTGTCGCGCATCTCGGAGATCGCCTGGCGGCGCATGGCCAGCCCGCCCTTCTTGCCGAGGGTGACGAGCTTCTCGACGATCGGACGGAGCTCCTTGGCCTTCGGCAGCGTGGTGACGATCTGCTCGTGCTTGATCAGCGCGGCCGCCATGTTGGCGAACATCGCCCTGCGGTGCTCGGCCGTGCGGTTGAGCTTCCGATGAACCTTGCCGTGACGCATGTAACTATTCCTTACGTTAAAACTGCCGCGACGGTTCGTCGGACATGTTGCTCAGGTGGGCTGCCTGCGTTCGCCCAGTCAGTTATTCCGGGGCGGCTCGCAGAGCCGAACCCGGAATCTCGAGGTTCCGGGTTCGATGCTCCAGGGCCGCGGTTGCGCGGTCCCGTCGCATCACCCCGGAACGACGAATCTCAGTAGTGATCCTCGAAGCGCTTGGCGAGCTCGTCGATGTTCTCCGGCGGCCAGCCCGGCACTTCCATGCCGAGATGCAGACCCATCTGAGCCAGCACTTCCTTGATCTCGTTCAGCGACTTGCGGCCGAAGTTCGGGGTGCGGAGCATTTCCGCCTCGCTCTTCTGCACGAGATCGCCGATGTAGACGATGTTGTCGTTCTTCAAGCAGTTGGCCGAACGCACCGACAGCTCGAGCTCGTCCACCTTCTTGAGGAAGGCCGGGTTGAAGGCGAGGTCCGGGATGATCTCCTGGGCGACTTCCTTGCGCGGCTCTTCGAAGTTGACGAACACGTTGAGCTGATCCTGGAGGATGCGGGCGGCGTAAGCCACCGAGTCATCCGGCGAGATCGCGCCGTTGGTCTCGATCGTCATGGTCAGCTTGTCGTAGTCGAGGATCTGGCCCTCGCGGGTGTTCTCGACCTTGTAGGAGACCTTGCGGACCGGCGAGTACAGGCTGTCGACCGGGATCAGGCCGATCGGCGCATCCTCGGGACGGTTGCGCTCGGCGGGCACATAGCCCTTGCCGGTCGCGACGGTGAACTCCATGCGAATCTCCGCGCCCTCGTCGAGGGTGCAGATCTGGAGGTCCGGATTGAGCACGACGACGTCGCCGACAGTCTGGATGTCGCCGGCGGTGACGACGCCCGGGCCCTGCTTCTTCACGACCATGCGCTTGGGGCCTTCGCCCTGCATCTTGATCGAGATGTCCTTGATGTTGAGCACGATGTCGGTGACGTCCTCACGGACGCCAGCGATCGAGGAGAACTCGTGCAGCACGCCGTCGATGTGCACCGACTGCACCGCCGCGCCCTGGAGCGAGGAGAGCAGGATTCGGCGCAGCGCGTTGCCGAGGGTCTGGCCGAAGCCGCGCTCGAGCGGCTCGGCGACGATGGTCGCGAAACGGGCCGGATCGCTGCCGGGCGTGACCTGGAGCTTGTTCGGCCGAATCAGTTCTTGCCAATTTTTCTGGATCGTCACTGTTTCACCCATACAGGCCAGTCGAACTGCCGTTGCAGACACTGGCGTTGGAGAAAGGCCGCAGGTCGCACCTGCGGCTTCTTGCAAAAGTCATTGCGGGCGCCGATGCACCCGCAACCTCGTATCAAACGCGCCGACGCTTGCGGGGACGGCAACCGTTGTGCGGGATCGTGGTCACGTCGCGGATCGAGGTGACGGTGAAGCCGGCGGCCTGGAGCGCGCGCAGCGCCGATTCGCGGCCCGAACCGGGACCGGCGACTTCGACTTCCAGCGTGCGCATGCCGTGCTCCTGCGCCTTCTTCGACACGTCCTCGGCGGCAACCTGCGCCGCGTACGGGGTCGACTTGCGCGAGCCCTTGAAGCCCATCGTGCCGGCGGAGGACCAGGCAATCGTGTTGCCCTGCGCGTCGGTGATGGTGATGGTTGTGTTGTTGAACGACGAGTTCACGTGCGCAACGCCGGAGGCGATGTTCTTGCGTTCACGACGGCGAACGCGGGTGGCTTCCTTGCCCATTGAGTACCTTTCCTGGAGATCTCAAACGCCGCCGTAATGCCAGCGGCTACACCTGTGGAACGAAAGGCGCGTGGCGAACGGGTATCCCCGGTTCGCCACACGCCGCGATTGGATGCGAAAACTTACTTCTTCTTGCCGGCGATGGCCTTGGCCGGGCCCTTGCGCGTGCGCGCATTGGTGTGGGTACGCTGACCGCGCACCGGCAGACCGCGACGATGACGCAGGCCGCGATAGCAGCCGAGGTCCATCAGACGCTTGATGTTGATGCCGACCTCACGACGCAGGTCACCCTCGACGAGATAGTCGCGGTCGATGACTTCGCGGATCTGGAGCACTTCGGCGTCGCTGAGCTGGCTGACGCGACGATCCACCGGGATCTTCACCTTCTCCAGAATCTCACCGGCGATCTTCTGACCGATGCCATGGATGTACTGGAGCGCGATCAGCACGCGCTTGTTGGTGGGAATGTTCACGCCGGCAATACGGGCCACGGCCTTCTCTCCTGTTGCCGGTCCTCGTCAGGACCAGGCTTTAAGTGCTTGCGTTCTCGGGCAGGTGTTCACAAACGCGAACACGACGCCCACCCCCGGTCTTCCTGGGGCCCGGCATCGTCTGAAACTATCCGACTTGGATGCGGGGCTTATTAAGGGATTCCGGGGGCTTTCGTCAACCGCTGCTAGCGCTTAGCTCGCTTTTTCGTGACCTTTTTTGCGGCCTTTTTGGCACCTTTTTTGACAGCCTTCCCGGCGGTCTTTTTGGCAGCCTTCTTCACCGTCTTCTTCGCGGTCTTCTTGACCGCCTTCTTGGTGCCCTTCACGGCCTTCTTGGTCGCCTTTTTAGCGGATTTGGCGGGTTTTTTGGCCGTTTTCGCCGACTTCTTGGCTGTTTTGGCCTTGGCCGCCCCCTTCTTGGCCGGCGCCGTCTTGGCGGCACTCTGGGCAGTTCCCTTGGCAGTTCCCTTGCCATGCGTCTTGGGCTCGACTGCCCCGAGCGCCAGGAGCTGGCGGTGAACCGCACGGGTGACCTCGTCGATGGCCATCATGCCATCGATGGTCGAGAGCTTCCGCCGCTCGGAATAGTAGTGAATCAGCGGCTCCGTCTGGCTGCGGTAGCTGGCAAGCCGCTTGGTCAGGACCTCGGGGGTATCGTCGAGGCGAACCTCCTCACCGCGCTCCCGCATCTGGGCGACTCGGGTCTCGACGCGACTCAGCAGCGCGCTTTCGTTGACGCGGAGCTCGATCACTGCATCGAGCTTGAGGTGCTTCTGCCTCAGCAGCTCATCGAGCGCCTCGGCCTGCGGCACGGTGCGCGGGAAACCGTCGAGGATGAAACCGTTCTTGGCGTCCGGCTGGTCGATCCGGTCGGAGATGATTCCGACCACGACGTCGTCGGGTACGAGGCCGCCGCTGGCCATGATCTCCTTGGCCTTCAGACCGACCGGCGTTCCCGCCGCCACGGCCGCACGCAGCATCTCGCCGGTCGAGAGCTGGACGATACCATAGCGCTCCACCAGCAGCTGCGCCTGGGTCCCTTTGCCCGACCCCGGCGGTCCCAGAAGTATAATTCTCATCGGCGTACGCCCCCCGGATTGGTGAGCGATACGTCGCGCACCTGTGTTTGAAGATCAAGAACAGTGCAAACCATAATCGGCGCCGCACCGCTACCCATATCATAGGGGAGCGAATACCCGGTCGCCAAGAAGGCCTTTGAAATCAGGGATTGCATCGCGCTGAGAGCAGCTCCGCCGATGCGATCGAACGGCTGGCTGGTCGTCTCTGCGGGCGCCGCGCGTTGCTCTCGCGCGGGCGAATCGGCGGCGCAGTCGCGCCGCCTTCAGAGGACGCCGCGCTTAGCGGCGGCGACCGCGCAGCTTCGACTTGCGGATCAGGCCTTCGTACTGATGGGCCAGCAGATAGCCCTGCACCTGCGCCACCGTGTCCATGGTCACGCTGACCACGATCAGCAGCGAGGTACCGCCGAAGTAGAACGGCACCGAGGCATAGGAGATCAGGATTTCGGGGATCAAGCAGACGATCGCCAGATAGATCGCGCCGAGCACGGTGATGCGCGACAGCACGTAGTCGATGTATTCCGCGGTGCGCTCGCCGGGGCGAATGCCCGGAATGAAGCCGCCGTGCTTCTTCAGATTGTCCGCGGTCTCGGTCGGGTTGAACACGATCGCGGTGTAGAAGAACGCGAAGAACACGATTAGCGCGAGATACATGATCAGGAACAGCGGACGGCCGTGGCCGAGCTGGGTGGTGATCCACTGGAACCATTCCGGCCCGCTGCCCGCATTGAAGTTCGCAACCGTGGTCGGCAGCAACAAGAGCGAAGACGCGAAGATCGGCGGAATCACGCCCGAGGTGTTGAGCTTGAGCGGCAGATGCGAGGACTGACCCTCGAACATCTTGTTGCCGACCTGGCGCTTCGGATACTGGATCAGCAGGCGGCGCTGCGCGCGCTCCATGAACACGATGAAGGCGATCACGGCGACCGCCATGATGATGACGACCAGGATCAGGCCGGTCGACATCGCACCCTGACGGCCGAGCTCGAGCATGTTGGCGAGCGCCGCGGGCAGCTCGGCGACGATGCCGGAGAGAATGATCAGCGAGATGCCGTTGCCGATGCCGCGCGAGGTGATCTGCTCGCCCAGCCACATCAGGAACATGGTGCCGCCGGTCAGTGTGATCGCCGTGGACAGGCGGAAGAACATGCCGGGGTCGCTGACGACGTTGCCGGCCCCCTCAAGGCCCACCGCGATGCCGTAGGACTGGAACGCCGCCAGGATGACGGTCAGATAGCGGGTGTACTGGTTCAGCGTCTTGCGGCCGGCCTCGCCTTCCTTCTTCAGCGCCTCGAGCTGCGGCGAGACGGTGGTCAGGAGCTGGATGATGATCGAGGCCGAGATGTACGGCATGATGTTCAGCGCGAAGATCGCCATGCGGTGGATGCCGCCGCCGGCGAACATGTTGAACATGCCGAGGATGCCGCCCGCCTGGGAGCGGAACACCTGCTCCCAAATGTTGGGATCGATGCCCGGCAACGGGATGTAGGTCCCCAGCCGATAAACGAGCAGCGCGCCCAGGGTGAACCAGATGCGCTTCTTCAGTTCGTCAGCCTTGGCAAACGCACCGAAATTGAGGTTGGCTGCCAGTTGTTCCGCTGCTGAGGCCATCTTGGACTTTCTCCCGCCGCCTGTTGCGCCGTCATGCCCGCGGCCGGGCTACTTTAGCGGACGCCGGACATTATCTGGGGCTCGGCATCGATAAGTCCACGTCCCGCATGCGTAAAGGCCCGCGAGCCGCGGGCCAATGACGCAGTTGTTACGCCGCCTCGCCTTCTTCCTTGGCAGGGGCGAGGATCTTCACCGAGCCGCCCGCCTTCTCGACCGCGGCAATCGCGGTCTTGGTGGCGCCGTGCACCTCGATGTTGAGCTTGGACTTGAGCTCGCCACGGCCGAGCAGCCGCAGGCCGCCCTTGGCGCGGCGCAGCACGCCCCCCTTCACCAGGGCCTCGACGTTCACGACGCTGCCGGCGTCGATCTTCTTGGCATCGACCGCTTCCTGGAGCCGGTCGAGATTGATCTCGGCGAACTCGACGCGGAAGATGTTGTTGAAGCCGCGCTTGGGCAGACGGCGATGCATCGGCATCTGGCCGCCTTCGAAACCCTTGATGCGCACGCCCGAACGCGCGGTCTGGCCCTTGCCGCCGCGGCCCGACTGCTTGCCCTTGCCCGAACCGATGCCGCGGCCGACGCGCATACGCTTTTTGCGCGAGCCGGCGTTGTCGGCGATATCGCTGAGCTTCATCGCCCTTCTCCTTGTGTCTTGCGCATGATCTTCACCGAAAACCGGCACCCGTTTTTCGGGATCATGCGCCTTTGCTTACTTCTCGTCGACGATGCGGACGAGATGGTGAACCTTCTCGATCATGCCGCGCACGGCCGGAGTGTCCGGCAGTTCGCTGGTGCGGCCGATCTTGTTGAGCTTGAGCCCGATCAGCGTCGAACGCTGCGAGTGATGGCGGCGGATCGCGCTGCCGGTCTGCTCGAGCTTGATCGTCTTTGCGGCCTTGGCCATTTGATCTACTCCGAAAAGCTTCCGTTAGTCGGCAGCCGCCTCGGCATCGCCGCCGATACGGCGCGACTGGAGGGTGGACACCTTGATATTGCGGCGGGCTGCGACCGAACGCGGCGAATCCTGGTGCTTCAGCGCGTCGAAGGTCGCGCGCACCATGTTGTACGGGTTCGAAGAGCCGATCGACTTCGCCACCACGTCCTGGACGCCGAGCGTCTCGAACACGGCGCGCATCGGGCCGCCGGCGATGATGCCGGTACCGGCCGGAGCGGCACGCAGGTAGACACGGCCCGCGCCATGACGGCCGGCGATGTCGTGATGCAGCGTGCGGCCCTCGCGCAGCGACACGCGGGTCAGGTTGCGCTTGGCGGACTCGGTTGCCTTGCGGATCGCCTCAGGCACTTCGCGCGCCTTGCCGTGACCGAAGCCGGCGCGGCCCTTCTGGTCGCCGATCACGACCAGCGCTGCGAAACCGAAGCGCTTGCCGCCCTTGACGACCTTGGCCACGCGGTTGATGTGGACGAGCTTGTCGACGAACTCGCTGTCGCGCTCCTCGCGCTCCTTGCGTTCGCGTCCGCCGCCGCGTTGATCGCGTCCACCACGTTGTTCGCGTTCTGCCATTTTTCCAATCCTTCAGAGGCTTACGCCTCAATCCTCAAATTCTGTTAGAAGCTCAGCCCGCTCTCACGCGCCGCATCGGCAAGAGCCTTGACGCGCCCGTGATAGAGGTAGCTGCCGCGATCGAACACGACTTCCTTGACGCCCTTCTCGGCGGCGCGCTCGGCCAGCAGCTTGCCGACCGCCTTCGCCGCATCGATGTCGGCGCCGGTCTTGCCGCCGTCGCGCATCGACTTCTCGAGCGAGGAGGCGGAGGCCAGCGTCTCGCCCTTCAGATCGTCGATGACCTGGGCGTAGATGTGCTTGGACGAGCGGAACACCGACAGACGCGGACGGCCACCACCGGAGCGGCGCAGCTTCAGCCGCACACTCCGCTTGCGCCGGGCATTCGTAACCTTGGCTTTCGACATGACCGGCTCCGTTACTTCTTCTTGCCTTCCTTGCGGAAGATGAATTCGCCAACATACTTCACGCCCTTGCCCTTGTAGGGCTCCGGCGGGCGGTATGAGCGGATTTCGGCCGCGACCTGGCCGACGCGTTGAATGTCGCTGCCCGTCACCGTGATTTCGGTCGGCTTCGGCACCGTGATCGTGATCCCTTCGGGGATCGTGTAGATCACGTCGTGGCTGTAGCCGAGCGCGAGCTGCAGGTTCTTGCCCTGCATCGCGGCGCGGTAGCCGACGCCGGTGATCTCGAGCTTCTTCTCGAAGCCCTTGGTGACGCCTTCGACCAGATTCGCGACCTGGGCGCGAGCGGTACCATACAGCGCCCGGGCGCGGTTGGTCTCGAGCCGCGGCTTGACCTTGATCTGGCCGCTCTCGAGCTTCACCTCGACGTCGTCATGGACGACGAACTGAAGCTGGCCCTTGGGCCCCTTCATCTTGACGGTCTGCCCGTCGACGGTCGCGGTAACACCCGACGGAACCGCCACAGGCCTTTTGCCAACACGTGACATGGATCAAAAATCCTTCTCAGAACACCGTGAAGAGGACTTCACCGCCCACATTCGCGTCGCGCGCGCTGTGGTCGGCCATGATCCCCTTCGGCGTCGACAACACCGAAATGCCGAGCCCGTTGTTGACCCGCGGCAGGTTCTTCACCGAGGCGTAAACACGACGCCCGGGCTTGGAAACACGTTCGATCTCGCGGATGACGGGCTCGCCGTCGAAATACTTCAGCTCGATCTCGATCTCGCTGCGGCCCGAGGAGTGCTCGACCGTGGCATAGCCGCGGATGTAGCCCTCGCTCTTGAGCACCTCGAGCACGTTCTCGCGCATCCGCGAGCCCGGCGTGGAGACCTTGGTCTTGGAGCGCATCTGCGCGTTGCGGATGCGGGTGATCAGATCGCTGATTGGATCGTGCGTAGACATCTAAACGACCCTCCTTACCAGCTCGACTTCACGAGGCCCGGGACCATGCCCTTGGAGCCAAGTTCGCGCAGCGCGATACGGGACAGCTTGTTCTTGCGGTAGTTCGAGCGCGGACGGCCCGACAGCTCGCAACGAAGACGCACGCGGGTCGCCGACGAATTGCGCGGCATCTCGGCGAGCTTCAGGGTCGCGGCGAACCGCTCCTCCATCGGCAACGTCTTGTCGGCGATGATCGCCTTCAACCGCTCGCGCTTCGGGGCGGCGTTCTTCACCATCCGCTTGCGCCGGTTGTTCTTCTCGATTGAACTCTTCTTTGCCATGCTTGGCTCCTGGGTATCCGCGTTTGAGAGGCTTTAGGTCAGCGTCTCACTGCCGGAACGGGAAATTGAAAGCGGTCAACAAGGCCCTCGCCTCTTCGTCGGTCTTGGCCGTGGTGCAGACGGTGATGTCCATACCGCGGGCTTCCGTGACCTTGTCGAAGTCGATCTCGGGGAAAATGATGTGCTCCTTGATGCCGAGCGAGTAGTTGCCGCGGCCGTCGAAGCTCTTCGGGTTCAGGCCGCGGAAGTCGCGGACGCGCGGCAGCGCGACCGTGACCAGGCGGTCGATGAACTCGTACATGCGGGCCTTGCGCAGCGTGACCTTACAGCCGATCGGCTGGTTCTCACGCAGCTTGAAGGTCGCGATCGCGATGCGCGAATAGGTCACGATCGCCTTCTGGCCGGCGATCTGGGTCAGCTCGGCAGCGGCGGTCTCGGCCTTCTTGCGATCGTTGACGGAATCGCCAACGCCCATGTTCAGCACGACCTTGTCCAGGCGCGGAACCTGCATGACGTTCTCGTAACCGAACTTCTCGGTCATCGCCGTGCGGATCTTCGCATCGTATTCCGCGCGCAGGCGCGGCGTGTAAGCAGCCTCAGCCATCGATCTCAGCTCCCGAGCTCTTGGCGATGCGGACCTTCTTGCCGTCCGCCAGAATCTTGAATCCGACGCGGGTCGGCTTTCCGTCCTTGCCGACATACGCGATGTTGGACAGTTGGATCGGCGCCTCTTTCGAGATGATGCCGCCCTCCTGGGCCTGCGTCTGCTTCTGGTGACGCTTGACCATGTTGATGCCGCGCACGAGCGCCGTACCGGCGTCGGGGCGAACCTCGAACACTTCGCCGGTGCGCCCCTTGTCGCGACCGGTCAGCACGACGACCTTGTCGCCCTTGCGGATCTTCGCAGCCATCACAGCACCTCCGGCGCGAGGGAAATGATCTTCATGTGATTCTTGGCGCGCAGCTCGCGCGGCACGGGCCCGAAGATACGGGTGCCGACCGGCTCGGACTGGTTGTTGATCAGCACGGCGGCGTTGCGGTCGAAGCGGATGACCGAACCGTCGGCGCGGCGGATGTCCTTGCGGACGCGCACCACGACGGCCTTCATCACGTCGCCCTTCTTCACCTTGCCACGCGGAATCGCTTCCTTGATCGAGACGACGATGATGTCGCCGATCGTGGCGTAGCGGCGCTTGGAGCCCCCGAGCACCTTGATACACATGACACGGCGTGCGCCAGAATTGTCGGCCACGTCGAGGTTGGTCTGCATCTGAATCATTGATGCACCTCGTCCTCTTCTCTCTTGCGCCAGCCCAGCCGGCGCTCAACATTTCCCTGAAGACAGTCGGCTAAAGCCAACAGATCAGGCGCTTTTCTTGTGTTCGCCCCGGATCACGACCCAGCGCTTCAACTTCGAAATCGGCTTCGATTCCTCGATCCAAACCATGTCGCCCGGCTTGAACTCATTGTTCTCGTCGTGCGCGTGGTAGTTCTTCGAACGGCGGATCGTCTTCTTGTAGATCGGGTGCGTGAAGCGGCGATCGACGCGCACAACGACCGTCTTGGCTGTCTTGTCGCTGACGACCACGCCCTGCAAAGTACGTTTCGGCATCTTCGTAAGCCTCTTACTTCTTCTTCGCGCGCGTCTGCGCGGCGACGGTCTTGATCCGGGCGATGTCGCGGCGAGCCTCGCGCAGGCGCGAGGTGTTCTCGAGCTGCCCGGTGGCGCGCTGGAAGCGCAGGTTGAAGCGCTCCTTCTTCAGGTTCAGGATGGCGTCATCCTGCTGGTCGGGGCTCATCGCGCGGATGTCTTCGATCTTCATCTGGGCCATGGCCATTACTCCGCAATGCGCTCGACGAAGCGCGTCTTGATCGGCAGCTTGGCGGCCGCCAGGGTCAGCGCCTCACGCGCCGTCTGGGTGTTGACGCCGTCGATCTCGAACAGCACCCGGCCCGGCTTGACGCGCGCCACCCACAGTTCCGGCGAACCCTTGCCGGAACCCATGCGGACTTCGGCCGGCTTCTTCGACACCGGAAGGTCGGGGAACACGCGGATCCAGACGCGGCCGGCGCGCTTCATGTGACGGGTCAGCGCGCGGCGAGCGGCTTCGATCTGGCGCGCAGTGACGCGCTCAGGCTCGGTCGCCTTCAGGCCGTACTGGCCGAACGCCAACGTCGCGCCCGAAGACGCAACGCCGTGGATGCGGCCCTTATGCGCCTTCCGGAACTTCGTTTTCTTAGGTTGCATCATGGCTTTAAGCCCTCAAATTCCTGTGCTGGCTCAGACCGCAGCGTTGTCGCGGCGCTGACGGCCACCACGATCACCACCGCCGCCGGTCTCGCCTTCGGCCATTCTCTTGTCCTGGGCCATCGGATCGTGCTCGAGGATCTCGCCCTTGAAGATCCAGACCTTGACGCCGCAGGTGCCGAAGGTCGTGAACGCGGTCGCAACGCCGTAGTCGATGTCGGCGCGCAGCGTGTGCAGCGGCACGCGACCTTCGCGGTACCACTCCATGCGCGCGATTTCCGCACCGCCCAGACGTCCCGAGCAGTTGATGCGGATGCCTTCCGCGCCGAGACGCATCGCCGACTGCACGGCGCGCTTCATGGCACGGCGGAACGCCACGCGGCGCTCCAGCTGCTGCGCGATCGACTCGGCCACCAGCGTCGCATCGAGCTCCGGCTTGCGGATCTCGACGATGTTGATGACGACGTCGGACGAGGTGATGTCCGCGACCCGCTTACGCAGCTTGTCGATGTCGGCGCCCTTCTTGCCGATCACCACGCCCGGACGGGCCGAGTGGATGGTGACGCGGCACTTCTTGTGCGGACGCTCGATCACGATGCGGGCGACGGCCGCCTGCTTGAGCTCCTTGTGCAGGATCTCACGGATCTTGACGTCCTCGTGCAGCAGCTTGCCGTATTCCTGCTTGCCGGCGAACCAGCGGGAATCCCAGGTCCGGTTGATGCCGAGACGCAGACCGATCGGATTGATCTTTTGACCCATCGTTTTCTCCTGCGACCCTTAAGCCGCTGCTGCTTCGGCTTCGACCTGACGAACAATGATCGTCAGCTGCGAAAATGGTTTGTAGACACGGCCCGAACGGCCACGGCCGCGGGCGGCAAAGCGCTTCATCACGAGGCCGTTGCCGACGAAGGCCTGCGCCACGACGAGATCGTCAACGTCGAGGTCGTGGTTGTTCTCGGCATTGGCGATAGCCGATTCCAGGCACTTCTTCACGTCAACCGCGATCCGCTTGCGCGAAAACTGCAGATCGGCGAGCGCAGCAGCCGCCTTCCGGCCGCGAATGAGCTGGGCGACCAGGTTGAGCTTCTGCGGGCTCACCCGCAGCATCCGGGCGACCGCCTTGGCCTCGTTCTCGGCGAGGCTCCGTTCGCGCTTAGGTTTGCTCATCGTTTAATCCTCAAGCCTTCTTGGCTTTCTTGTCACCGGAGTGGCCATGGAAGGTCCGGGTCGGCGAGAACTCGCCGAACTTGTGACCGACCATTTCCTCGTTGACGGCCACCGGCACGTGCTTCTGACCGTTGTAGACGCCGAAGGTCAGACCGACGAACTGCGGCAGGATCGTCGAACGACGGCTCCAGATCTTGATGACGTCGTGACGGCCGGACGCGCGCGCGGCATCTGCCTTCTTGAGCAGAGAACCCTCGACGAACGGGCCTTTCCAGACTGAACGAACCATGTCCGGCGTTCCTTACTTCTTCCGCTTGTGGCGGCTTAGGAGAATGAATTTGTTGGTCGACTTATTGGAGCGGGTCTTCTTGCCCTTGGTCGGCTTGCCCCACGGAGTAACCGGGTGGCGACCGCCCGAGGTACGACCTTCACCACCGCCGTGCGGATGGTCGATCGGGTTCATCGAAACACCGCGGTTGTGCGGCTTGCGACCCAACCAACGGTTGCGGCCGGCCTTGCCGATCGAGGTGTTCATGTGATCCGGGTTCGACACCGCGCCGATCGTGCCGCGGCAACGGCCGTGCACCAGGCGCTGCTCACCCGAGTTCAGGCGGATGATGACGTAGTCCTGGTCGCGACCGACGAGCTGGGCGTAGGTGCCCGCGGAACGGGCGAGCTGGCCGCCCTTCCCGATCTTGACCTCGATGTTGTGGATGATCGTGCCGACCGGCATGTTGCCGAGCGGCATGACGTTACCCGGCTTCACGTCGACATAGTTGCCGGCCACCACGGAATCGCCGACCGCAAGGCGCTGCGGCGCCAGGATATAGGCCTGGGTGCCGTCTTCGTACTTGACCAGTGCGATGAACGCAGTGCGGTTCGGATCGTATTCCAGCCGCTCGACGGTCGCGGGCGCATCGACCTTGTCGCGCTTGAAGTCGACGATGCGCAGGGTCTGCTTGTGACCGCCGCCGCGGAAGCGCACGGTGATGCGACCGGTGTTGTTGCGACCGCCGGAGGAATGCTTGCCTTCGGTGAGGGCCTTGACCGGCTTGCCCTTGTACAGGGCCGAACGATCGACCATGACCAGCTGGCGCTGGCCCGGCGTCGTGGGATTGAATGTCTTCAGTGCCATCGTCGTACGACCTTACAGACCGGTGGTTACGTCGATCCGGTGGCCCTCTTCGAGGGTCACGATCGCGCGCTTGGTGTTCGACTGCGAACCGAGGTTGCCGCGGAAGACCTTGGTCTTGCCCTTGCGGACCAGCGTGTTGACGCTCTTGACCTTGACGTCGAACAGCTTCTCGATCGCTTCCTTGATCTGCGGCTTGGTCGCCTTCGCGGCCACCTTGAACAGGACCTTGTTGTGCTCGGACGCCAGCGTCGCCTTTTCGGTGACGACCGGAGCAACGATCACGTCGTAGTGGCGAGGCTCAATGTTCTTCGTCATTTGAAGCGCGCCTCCAGCGCATCGATGGCGGCCTTGGTCAGAACGAGCTTCTGACGGCGCAGGATGTCATAGACGTTGATGCCCTGGATCGGCAGCACGTCCATGTTCGGGATGTTGCGAGCCGCGGCGGCAAAGCCGTTGTTGAGCTCGGCGCCGTCGATGATCAGCGCGTTGGTCAAGCCCAGACCCGAGAAGTGACCGAGCAGCGCCTTGGTCTTGGCGGCTTCCAGCGCGGCCTTGTCGATCACCAGCAGATCACCGTCCTTGGCCTTGGCCGACAACGCATGCTTGAGAGCCAGCGCGCGGACCTTCTTCGGCAGGTCGGTGGCGTGCGAACGCACCACCGGACCGAAGGCGCGGCCACCGCCCCGGAACTGCGGCACGCGGGCCGAGCCGTGACGAGCACCGCCGGTGCCCTTCTGCTTGTACATCTTCTTGCCGGTGCGCCAGATCTCGGCGCGGCCCTTGGCCTTGTGGGTGCCGGCCTGACGCTTGTTGAGCTGCCACTGCACGCAACGCGCAATGATGTCCTGGCGCGGCTCGAGGCCGAAAATGGCGTCGGAAAGCTGGACCGAGCCGGCTTCCTTACCTTCGAGGGTGGTGACCTTCAATTCCATCTCACGCACCCTCCTGCTGGGCCGCAGCCTCGGCTTCGCCACCCGCAACCTTGAACTTGCCGGGCTTCGGAGCTTCCTTCGGCAGCGGCTTCTTGACGGCGTCGCGCACGCGGATCCAGCCGCCCTTGGAGCCGGGAACGGCGCCTTCGACGAGGATCAGGCCGCGCTCGACGTCGAGCTGAACGACTCGAAGATTGAGCGTGGTGATGCGGTCGACACCCATGTGGCCGGGCATCTTCTTGTTCTTCCAGGTCTTGCCGGGATCCTGACGACCACCGGTCGAACCGATCGAACGGTGCGAGATCGACACACCGTGCGTGGCGCGCAGACCGCCGAAGTTCCACCGCTTCATGCCGCCGGCGAAGCCCTTACCGACCGAGGTGCCGGTGACGTCGACGAACTGGCCAACCACGAAATGATCGGCCTGGATCTCGGCGCCGACCGGGATCATGGCATCCGCGGTGACGCGGAATTCCTCGACCCGGCGCTTCGGCTCGACCTTGGCGACCGCGAACTGGCCGCGCTCCGCCTTGGGCATGTAAACGGTCTTGCGACTGCCAGAACCGAGCTGGAGCGCGACGTAACCGTTCTTCTCTTCGGTACGGTGGCCTACGACCTGGCAATTGCCGAGCTTCAGCACGGTCACGGGGATATGTTCGCCGGCCTCCGTGAAGACCCGCGTCATCCCGACCTTTTGTGCGATCACTCCGGAGCGCATCGGCTTGCTTCCTGTTCTTTCTGTCCGCTTACGCGAACGGGATCCAAAAATCTTAGAGCTTGATCTCGACGTCGACACCGGCGGCCAGATCGAGCTTCATCAAAGCATCGACGGTCTGCGGGGTCGGATCGACGATGTCGAGCAGGCGCTTGTGAGTGCGCATCTCGAACTGTTCGCGGCTCTTCTTGTCGACGTGGGGCGAACGGTTGACGGTGAACTTCTCGATGCGGGTGGGCAGCGGAATGGGTCCGCGGACCTGCGCGCCGGTGCGCTTCGCCGTGTTCACGATCTCGCGGGTCGACGTATCGAGGATACGATGGTCGAACGCCTTGAGACGGATACGAATGTTTTGGCCGTTCATTGCCGTGGTCTCTCTTCAGTGGGTGGCGAATAGCGAATAGCGAATGTCACCATTCGCTACTCGCCGATCCCTATTCTCGTATTACTCGATGATCGAGGCGACGACGCCGGCGCCGACGGTACGACCGCCCTCGCGGATCGCGAAGCGGAGCTTCTCTTCCATCGCGATCGGCACAATCAGGTGCACTTCCATCGCGATGTTGTCGCCCGGCATCACCATCTCGGTACCTTCCGGCAGATGCACGACACCGGTCACGTCGGTGGTGCGGAAGTAGAACTGCGGACGGTAGTTGGTGAAGAACGGGGTGTGGCGACCGCCCTCTTCCTTGGTGAGGATGTAGGCCTCAGCCTTGAACTTGGTGTGCGGCTTGACCGAACCCGGCTTCGCCAGCACCTGGCCGCGCTCGACGTCCTCGCGCTTGGTGCCGCGGAGCAGAGCGCCGATGTTGTCGCCGGCCTGGCCCTGATCGAGCAGCTTGCGGAACATTTCGACACCGGTGACGGTGGTCTTCTGGGTCGCACGCAGACCGACGATCTCGATTTCCTCGCCGACCTTGACGATGCCGCGCTCGACACGGCCGGTCACCACGGTGCCGCGGCCCGAGATCGAGAACACGTCTTCAACCGGCATCAGGAACGGCTGGTCGATCGGACGCTCCGGCTGCGGGATGTACTCGTCGACGTTGCGCATCAGCTCGAGGATGGCGTCGTGGCCGAGCTTCTTGTCCGAATCTTCGAGAGCGGCGAGCGCCGAGCCCTTGATGATCGGGATCTTGTCGCCCGGGAATTCGTACTTCGAGAGCAGTTCGCGGACTTCGAGCTCGACGAGCTCGAGCAGCTCCGGATCGTCGACCATGTCGCACTTGTTGAGGAACACGACGAGCGCGGGCACGCCGACCTGGCGGGCGAGCAGGATGTGCTCGCGGGTCTGCGGCATCGGGCCGTCAGCGGCCGACACGACCAGGATCGCACCGTCCATCTGGGCGGCGCCGGTGATCATGTTCTTCACGTAGTCGGCGTGGCCGGGGCAGTCGACGTGGGCGTAGTGGCGGTTCTTGGTCTCGTACTCGACGTGCGCGGTCGAGATCGTGATGCCGCGCGCCTTCTCTTCCGGCGCCTTGTCGATCTGGTCGTACGCGGTGAACGTTGCACCGCCGGTCTCGGCGAGGATCTTGGTGATCGCCGCGGTCAACGACGTCTTGCCATGGTCGACGTGACCGATGGTGCCGATGTTGCAGTGCGGCTTGTTACGTTCAAACTTTGCTTTGGCCATTTGACTCTCCGTTCAATCGTCAGCTTGAGACCGACGACAATCAGGCAAACTTCTTTTGGACTTCTGCCGACACGTTGGCCGGCGCTTCTGCGTAGTGATCGAACTGCATGGTGAAGGTTGCGCGCCCCTGGCTCATCGAGCGCAGGTTATTCACGTAACCGAACATGTTCATGAGCGGCACCATCGCGTTGATGACGTTGGCGTTGCCGCGCATGTCTTGACCCTGGATCTGACCGCGCCGGGAATTCAGGTCGCCGATGACCGAGCCGGTATAGTCTTCCGGGGTCACCACTTCGACCTTCATGATCGGCTCGAGCAGCACGGACTTGCCCTTCTGCAAGGCTTCGCGGAATGCCGCGCGCGATGCGATTTCGAAGGCGAGCGCCGACGAGTCGACGTCGTGGTACTTGCCGTCGACGAGCTGAACCTTGACGTCGACCACGGGGAAGCCCGCGACGACACCAGAGCTCATCACGCTGTTGAGGCCCTTTTCGACGCCGGGGATGTATTCCTTCGGAACCGCACCGCCAACGATCTTGGACTCGAACTCATAGCCCTTGCCGGGCTCGTTCGGCTCGACCACGATCGACACTTCCGCGAACTGACCGGTACCGCCGGTCTGCTTCTTGTGGGTGTACTTGACCTCGGCCTTCTTGGTGACGCGCTCACGGAAAGCGACCTGCGGCGCGCCGATGTTGGCGTCGACCTTGTAGGTGCGCTTGAGGATGTCGACCTTGATGTCGAGATGGAGTTCGCCCATGCCCTTGAGGATGGTCTGGCCGGACTCCTGGTCGGTCGACACGCGGAAGGACGGATCCTCCGCCGCGAGCTTGGCCAGCGCCACGCCCAGCTTCTCCTGGTCGGCCTTGGACTTCGGCTCGATCGCGATCTCGATGACCGGCTCGGGGAATTCCATCTTCTCCAGGATCACCTGCTTGTCGGGATCGCACAGCGTGTCACCGGTGCGCGCTTCCTTCAGGCCGGCCAGGGCGACGATGTCGCCGGCATAGGCTTCCTTGATGTCTTCGCGGTTGTTCGCATGCATCAGCAGCATGCGCCCGATGCGCTCCTTCTTCTCGCGGGTCGAGTTCACGACGCCGGTGCCGCTCTGCAGAACGCCGGAGTAGATGCGGCAGAAGGTGATGGTGCCGACGAACGGGTCGTCCATGATCTTGAACGCGAGCAGCGCGAGCGGCTCCTTGTCGTCGGCCTTGCGCACGACCTCGTTGCCGCGGTCGTCGGTGCCCTTGATCGCGGGCACGTCGATCGGCGACGGCAGGTAGTCGACGACGGCGTCGAGCAGCGGCTGCACGCCCTTGTTCTTGAAGGCCGAGCCGCACAGCACGGGATAGAACGCGCCGGTCAGCACCGCCTTGCGGATCAGGCGCTTCAGGGTCGCTTCGTCCGGCTCGTTGCCGTCGAGGAAGGCGGCCAATGCGTCGTCGTCGAGCTCGACGGCGGCTTCCACCATCTTCTCGCGATATTCCTTGGCCTGCTCGACGAGGTCTTCCGGGATGTCGACGTAGTCGAACTTGGCGCCGAGCGATTCATCGTTCCAGACGATGCCCTTCATCTTCACGAGGTCGACGAGACCCTTGAAGTTGTTCTCGGCACCGATCGGAAGCTGGATCGCGATCGGCTTGGCGCCTAGGCGGTCAACGATGTCGGCCAGACACTTGAAGAAGTCGGCGCCGGTCTTGTCCATCTTGTTGGCGAAGACGATGCGCGGAACCTTGTACTTGTCGCCCTGGCGCCAGACGGTCTCGGTCTGGGGCTCGACGCCCTGGTTCGAGTCCAGCACGCAAACGGCGCCGTCGAGCACGCGCAGCGAACGCTCGACTTCGATGGTGAAGTCGACGTGGCCGGGAGTGTCGATGATGTTCAGGCGCTTGCCGGCCCAGAAGGCGGTGGTCGCAGCCGAGGTGATCGTGATGCCACGCTCCTGCTCCTGCTCCATCCAGTCCATCGTCGCGGCACCTTCGTGCACTTCGCCGATCTTATGGCTCTTGCCGGTGTAATAGAGGATGCGCTCGGTCGTCGTGGTCTTGCCGGCGTCGATATGCGCCATGATACCGAAATTACGGTAGTCCTCGATGGCATGTTGGCGGGGCATAGGTCGTTCCTTGCGAGTCCGAGTGTGTCGCCGTTACCAGCGATAGTGCGAGAAGGCGCGGTTGGCTTCCGCCATCCGGTGCACGTCTTCACGCTTCTTGACGGCGTTCCCCCGGTTATTCGATGCGTCCAAGAGCTCCGCCGAGAGCCGCTCGGTCATCGTCTTCTCGTTGCGCTCGCGCGCGGCCGAGATCAGCCAGCGAATGCCCAGGGCCTGCCGGCGGGTCGAACGAACCTCGACCGGAACCTGGTAGGTCGCGCCGCCGACGCGGCGGGAGCGAACCTCGATCGTCGGCATGACGTTCTCGAGCGCCTGCTCGAACACGCCGAGCGGGTTCTGCTTGGTCTTGGTTTCGATGATGCCGAGCGCACCGTAGACGATGCCTTCGGCGACCGACTTCTTGCCGGCGTACATCACCGAGTTCATGAACTTCGTGATCACGATGTTCCCGAACTTCGGATCCGGGAGAACTTCGCGCTTTTCCGCTGAGTGGCGACGAGACATGGACGTGGTTCCCGCTTACTTCGGACGCTTGGCGCCGTACTTCGAACGACGCTGCTTACGGTTCTTGACGCCCTGGGTATCCAGAACGCCGCGGAGGATGTGGTAGCGCACGCCGGGCAAGTCCTTGACGCGGCCGCCGCGGATCATGACCACCGAGTGCTCCTGGAGGTTATGGCCCTCGCCGGGGATGTAGCCGATCACCTCGAAGCCGTTGGTCAGGCGCACCTTGGCAACCTTACGAAGCGCCGAGTTCGGCTTCTTCGGGGTCGTGGTGTAGACGCGGGTGCAAACACCACGCTTCTGAGGCGACTGCTGCAGCGCCGGCACCTTCTTGCGCGACTTCTGCACTTCCCGCGGTTGAGCGATCAGCTGGTTGATCGTCGGCATCCTGGCCTTACCCTTTGTTCTGCCGCGGCCCCTTCCGGGTCCGCTGTCTTGCCGCGGCCCGTTGCCGGAACCGCAAATTCGTTTCGAGCCACCCGCTCGAGGGGCCGCCTTCCGCGGAACAATCCGCACAAAGCGAAATTGCGCCAACCGCTCCATCACCGAGCGGAAAGCGTTACGACGCCACAGAGGACCGCAGTTTCCGGGTCAATCAGCGTAAAGCTGTGGCCCGCGCACTGAGGTCATGCATCCGAATTCGATCTCAAGAGAACAAGCTCAAGAGAACTAGAATCGCACTGGCATTGCCTAGCTATGATCGACAGCGTTTGAGCGGCATTCGTCGAGGTTGGTGCCCGTCTTCAACGACCCCTTGTGGATCTAATCCTTGGGGATCAACGGGTGGCCCGTTCCGACGTTGGCGATGCTCACCGCCTGTCGTTAAGTGAGGCGCTTTCTATAAGTGGGAATCGATCAAGTCAAGGCGAAACGACAGTCACAAAGCGCTTCTCGCGCCTATGGAATTCGCCCGTTTGCCGCCCTCACCGCGCTTCCACGATGTGGGAACGACGAGCCCATTCCGCTAGCCCTAGATCTATTTGTGCCCGGGTGAAATATACTTTTATAACCCGCGCTAAGGCTTTTTTTCCTGTTGATGCGTCAAACTGCCGCCTTCGGCGGGGATTGGCGCCATGCGGTACACCGACATTGCCATTATCGGCGGGGGATTGTCCGGCTCAACCGCCGCCGCAATGCTCGGCCGAGCCGGCATTTCGACGGTGCTGATCGATCCGCATGAGAGCTATCCGGCGGACTTTCGAGTCGAAAAACTCAGCGGCCACGAGCAGATCGAGCGATTCCTGAAGACCGGAATCGCAGAATCAGTGCTGCGCCGCGCGACCTTCGCCGGTGAGAACTGGATCGCCCGATTCGGCCGCCTGCTCGACAAGGCGCCGAGCCGGCAGTTCAACATCCTCTACGATTCGCTGGTCAACGCGGTCCGCGACGAAATCCCAGCCACCGTCGAGCGCATCTGCGCCAAGGCCGTGGCGGTCGAGACCAGTCTGGAGCGGCAGAAGATCACGCTCGCCAACGACGAGACGATCTCGGCCCGCCTGGTCGTGCTCGCCAACGGCCTGAACGTCGGCCTGCGCCACCAGCTCGGCATCGCCCGCAAGGTCGTCAGCGCCTGCCATTCGATCTCGATCGGGTTCGACGTGATGCCGGCGGGTCGGAATTCGTTCGACTTCCCGGCGCTGACCTATTTCTCGGAGCGGCCGAGCGACCGCACCCCCTACATCTCGCTGTTTCCGGTCGGCACGCGGATGCGCGCCAATCTGTTCGTCTACCGAAGCTTCGACGATCCCTGGCTGCGCGAGCTGCGCCGTGCACCCGCTGAGACGCTGGACGCCACCCTGCCCCGGCTCAAGCGCATCACCGGCGCGTTCGACATCCCCGGTGAGCTGAAGGTCCGTCCGGTCGATCTCTACGTGAACGACCCTCGCGGCCAGCCGGGAATCGTGCTGGTCGGGGATGCCTTCGCGACCTCGTGCCCCGTCGCCGGCACCGGCTGCGACAAGGTCTTCACCGACGTCGAGCGGCTCTGCAACGTCTACATCCCGCAGTGGCTTTCCTCCGACGGGATGAATGCGGCCAAGATCGCCGGCTTCTACGCCGATCCGGTCAAGCAAGCTTGCGATCAATGGTCGGCGGCGAAGGCGTTCGACTTCCGCTCAGTCTCGATCGCGACGAGCCCTTACTGGACGGCGCAGCGCTGGGCGCGCTTCATCGCCTGGTCGGCTCAAGGGCTGCTGCGGCCGCTTGGAGGAGCGTTCCATCTGGAGCCGAACTTCCTCGGTCACTCCTCCTCGTCGTCCTCGTCCTCATCACCCTCGAGGTCGTCATCGTCGCTGTCGTCGTCGGCCTGAGCCACAGCGCCATGCGGCTGGTGGATCTGGTCGTTCCACAGCTTGCGATAGGTACCGTTCCTGGCGAGCAGCTCGGCATGCGACCCGCGCTCGATCGCCCTGCCCCCTGAAATCACGATGATCTCGTCCATCTCGACCACCGAGGTCAGGCGGTGGGTCGACCAGATCATGGTGCGGCCCTTGGCGACCTTGAGCAGCGTGCGGTTGATCGCGGCCTCCGTGGTCTGGTCGAGCGCCGAGGTGGCTTCGTCCAGCAGCAGCACGGACGGGTTGCGGATGATCGCGCGCGCGATCGCGATGCGCTGGCGCTGGCCGCCCGACAGAGTATCGCCGCGCTCGCCGACCGGCGTGTCGTAGCGTTGCGGCAGGCTCATGATGTAGCGATGGATCTCGGCCTTCTTGGCCGCCTCCTCCACCTCCGCGTCGGTCGCGCCCTCCTTGCCGAGCCGGATGTTCTCGCGGATCGACATGTTGAACAGCATGTTCTCCTGGAACACTACCGCCATGCTCCGGCGTAGCGAATCCAGCGTCACCTTGCGGACGTCGACGCCGTCGATGGTGACGCGCCCCTCGTCGGGCACGTAGAGCCGCAGGATCAGGTTGAGCAGCGTGCTCTTGCCGGAGCCCGAGGGGCCGACGATGGCGATGCTCTTGCCGACATTGAGCTTGAGGCTGAGATTGTCCAGCACCGGCGTCTGGCTGCCTTCGTACTGGAAGGTGACGCGGTCGAAGGTGATGTCGTGGGTAATGCGCGGCAGATCGGGCGCGCCGGCACGATCGGCCCCGCGCGTCGGCTCGTCGAGCAGCTCCTGGATGTGCCGGATCGCGGCGGCCGAGGAGATCGACACCGGGATGAAATGCATCACATGGGCGATGTTGTAGGAGACCTCCCAGAACGCGCTCTCGAAGGTGACGAAGGTGCCGATGGTGATCTGGCCCTTGGTCGCCAGATACGCACCGATTGCCAGCACAACGAGATGCAGGAGCAGCACCGAGATGGTGACCGTCCGCTCCACCATGGTCGACAGGAACGCGGCTGAGGCGATCCTGTTGCGGGTTTCGTCGTTGCGGAAGGTAAAGAAGCCGAACATCCGGCGTTGCAGGCTGAACGCCTTGATCACGGCCTGCGCCGCCACGTTCTCCTGCACCATGCCGAGCAGCGCGGATTCATTGAGCTTCTGCTCGTAATTGGCCTGCACCGCCTTCGGCGTGAGCATGCGCGGCCCGATCAGCGTGATCGGAAAGACCAAGAGCGCGACCACCGCGAGCTGCCAGTTCAGGAACACCATCAGGATGATGCCGGCGAACAACTCCAGGAACGGCAGCGCCGCGCTGTTGGCGAAGGTCTTGACCGAGCCCTCGAAGGCCGCGAGGTCGACGGAAAAGCGCGACAGGATCTCGCCGCGCTTGGTGCGGCCGAAATAGGCCGCCGGCAGGTCCTGGACGTGCTCAAACAGGTGCTTGCGGACGTCGGAGATGATGCAGGCCGCGAGCCGCGCATCCCAGCGCTCATACCAGACCGCCACGATCGAGGTGAAGATGCCGGCGGCCGCGAGCACGCCGAGGATCTTGTACAGCGCCTGGAAATCCTCCTCGCCGAGCGCGTCGTCGATCAGGAACTTCAGGCTGAGCGGCATGATGACGTTGAACAGCGTCTCGACGACGACGCCGAACGCCACGAACGACAGCATCCGCTTGTAGTTGGCCAGATAGGGCTTGACGAAACCCAGGATGGTGGCGAGCGCGCCGGCGGCCTCGCGCGCGGTAAAGACGACGAGGTCCTCGTCCTCGTCGTCGTCATCGAGCTCCAGCTCGTCATCCTCCTCGCCTTCGTCGTCCTCGTCGTCTTCGAGGTCCGGCTTGGCGGTGGGGGCAAGCTTGTCGAGCTCGGCCGCCTCTTCCACGGGGGGCTTCTGTTTGTCGGGAGAAGGAGGCTTGGACGCCATGAAACCAACGGATGCTGACGGCCGGCATGACCGCAGAGAAAGCAGGAAATAGCGGCAACCGCTATTGCACTGATTCTATGCGATCAGAATGAATTCGGCAAAGCAATTGGCGAATCCGGTCCGATCCTTGCGGCTAGTCGTCGTCCTCGTTTTCGACCTTGTCGAAGAAGGAATAGCGCAGACTGTCGGCGTCGGCGTACCACTGGCCCGGCCCCTTGTTAGCGGCGAGCGTCGCCTCCCAGAGCGCATCGGTGCAGTCCTTGCGGTGCATCGACAGATCGAAGCCATTGCCGAAGAACAGTTCGGACCATTCCCACCAGGTACCGAGCTTCTTGACCCCGCGCAGGAGGTCGTAGCGGTCGATCACGGCCGAGGCCATGTCCGAGGTGATCGAGCCGAACACGAGGCCGGTCTTGACGACGCGGTTGAGCTCGCGGATCGCGCGGACCACCTGCTTCGGGGAAACGTGGCAAAGACTGGTCTCGAACACGAAGTCGAAGGCGCCGTCCTTGAACGGCATGTCGGTGATCGAGCCGAGCTTGTTGTATTTCTTCAGCGCCTTGGGCGTTTTGGCGTGGATGGCGCGGTTGTTCTCGATGCCGAAGGCATCGATGCCGCGCTCGCGCAGCGCGCCGACCAGCTCGCCACTGGCCGAGCCCGCGATCAGCAGCTTCGCGCCCTTGGCCTTGCCCCAGACGATACCGATCAGCTTGGTGAGGTAATCGGGATCGGTGAAATGGCGCCATGCCTCGCTATAGGGGCCGAGGCCGCGATAGTTCTCGAAATAGTCGCGATCGATCCTGTCGGAGAGCGGCTTGTCGTCCTGCGCGCGCTCGCGGCGCAGGCGCATCATCTCGGTGAGGATAATGTCGGTCGCCGCGTCCGAGGAGTCGAGCAAGCCGTTCAGCGTCGAGTCGAACAGATAGTCGCCGACCACGACGATGCCGGGATGCTCCTTCGGCTCGGGCCGGTGGTTGGTCATGACGTCGCGCACCGGCAGGCCGCCGGGAATCGCGTTCACCGACGACAGCCAGCGGTGGATCTTGCCTTCCATGAAATGCGCGCGCGCATCGCCGAGCGAGGCCGGCAGCGATTTCAGCGCGGCGTCGATCAACTCCTGGTCCGACAGGTTGGCGAAGGCCAGCGCGTCGGAGCCGGGAATGAGCCAGTTCAACACGCCGTGCTTGCCGACGTCGTGGCGCGCGCCCTCATTGTAGACGCAGCAACCGCCGAAGGCCTCCGACATGAACCAGGCGCCGGCAATCTTGTCGCCCCAGAACGGCGTGTCGAACAGGATCGAGACGCGCAGATAATGCGCCGGACGGTCGAAATACGAGACGTGCTTGACCATCGACTTGCGGAGCTGCTCGCCTTCCCAGCCCATGGTCGCGAGCCAGGAATGCGGCAGGCAGACCAGCACGAGATCGAAATCGCGCGTCTCCGGCCCCTTGCCGTTCATCATCTTGAGCTGGTAGCGGCCGGTCGGCGCCTTGCCGACGGCGAGCACGCGGTGATTGAGCTGGATGTCGGCATTGACCTCCGACTGCAGGCACTCGATCAACTGCTCGTTGCCGTTCTGGATCGAATAGAGGCCGATATAGCCGTCGACATCCATCAGGTAGTTCTTGAGCGCGTTGAGGCCATTGGTGTTGTGGCTCTCGGTCGCGATGTCGGAGCGCGCCATCACCTTGAAGAAGCGCTTTGCGGTCTCGTCCTCGACCTCCTCGTCGAGCACCTGCTCGGCGGTCTTGTAGGCCCAGGGATTCTCGTTGTCGTGCGCGCCGACGCCCTCGTAATATTCGATCGGCGACATCGCCTCGGTGCAGCGCTTGCGGAACGCCTCGATCGCGGCCGCGGTCTTGGCGCCATATTTGCGGCGCATGCCCGGCACGTCGTTCAGCAGCTCGCCGCCGAACTGCACCTGCTCGGCATCCATCGGAATGGTCTGAAGCCCGAAATGCTGGATCAGCTCGCGCAGCGGATCCGGACCGGTCATCGAGTAGTCGTAGATCTCGGCAACGCCGGCCTCGTACATCGCCGGCGCCGAATCGAATTTGCGGGTGACGATCTTGCCGCCGAGCCGATCGGACGCCTCGTAGATGGTGACGCGGCAGAGGTCGCCGAGCTTACGCTTCAGATACCAGGCGCTCATCAGCCCGCCGGGGCCGCCGCCTACGATTGCGAGATCAAGCATGTGAGTTCCGTGGTCTCCGGCCCTGCCCCCGTCACGGGACCACCGGTCTAAACTCCCCTAGCAGAAGCGCTTTTACGCCTGAAGGAAAGATGAACAAAGGTTGATCCTGCACCGCAACAGGGAAACAAAGCAGCAAAAAGGCCGGCTTGCGCCGGCCTTTTCATTGTCCTCGGTATTCCTACGGATGAACGATCATTCCGCAGGCGGCAGCGCAGGAAGCTCCGCTTCCGGCGCCGGCGACACGACGGCCGCCTGCTTCTCGCGCTCGTCCAGGATCAGCTTGTCGCGCTTCATCGCGACTTCGCGGATCTTGGCCATGGAGGCGCCGGTGCCCGCCGGGATCAACCGGCCGACGATGACGTTCTCCTTGAGGCCTTCGAGCGGATCGACCTTGCCGTTGACCGCCGCTTCCGTGAGGACGCGGGTGGTCTCCTGGAACGAGGCCGCCGAGAAGAAGGAGCGGGTCTGGAGGCTCGCCTTGGTGATGCCGAGCAAAACCGGCGTACCCGTGGCGATCTTCTTGCCCTCTTCCTTGGCCTTCTCGTTGAGCGCGTCGAACTCGATCTTGTCGACCTGCTCGCCGGAGATCATGTCCGTGTCGCCCTGGTCGGTGACTTCCACCTTCTGGAGCATCTGACGGACAATCACCTCGATGTGCTTGTCGTTGATGAGCACGCCCTGGAGCCGGTAGACCTCCTGGATCTCGTTGACCAGATAGGCCGCGAGTTCCTCGATGCCCTTGACCGCCAGGATGTCGTGCGGCGCCGGGTTGCCTTCCACGATGAAGTCGCCCTTTTCGACGACGTCGCCGTCCTGAAGGTGGATGTGCTTGCCCTTCGGGATCAGGTACTCGCGCGGTTCGTCGGTCTTGTCCATCGGCTCGATCGAGATGCGACGCTTGTTCTTGTAGTCGCGCCCGAACCGGATGGTGCCCGCGATTTCGGCGATGATCGCCGCATCCTTCGGACGCCGTGCCTCGAACAGTTCCGCCACCCGCGGCAGACCGCCGGTGATGTCACGCGTCTTGGCGCTTTCGGTCGAGACACGGGCGAGGATGTCGCCCGGCGCAACCTTGGCTCCGATGTCGACCGAGAGAATGGCGTCGACCGACAGCATGTAGCGGGCATCGCCGCCACGGGCGAGCTTGAGCACCTTGCCGTCCTTGCCCTTGACCACGATGGCCGGACGCAGGTCCGAGCCGCCGCGGGTCGAGCGCCAGTCGATGACCACGCGCTTGGCGATGCCGGTGGCTTCGTCGAGCGTTTCCGAGATCGACTGCCCCTCGACCAGATCCTCGAAGCCGATGGTACCTTCGACTTCGGTGAGCAGCGGACGGGTGTAGGGATCCCACTCGACGATGCGCTGGCCACGCTTGACCGTGTCGCCCTCGTCGACGTGCAGGCGCGAGCCGTACTGGATACGGTGCGTCGCACGCTCGGTGCCGTCGGCATCGACGATCGCCACCACCATGTTGCGCACCATCGCGATCAGGTGGCCTTCGCTGTTGCGGGCGATGGCCTTGTTCCGGATCACGATCTTGCCGTCGAAGTTGGATTCGACGAACGACTGCTCGTTGAGCTGCGCCGCACCACCGATGTGGAAGGTGCGCATGGTGAGCTGGGTGCCCGGCTCGCCGATCGACTGCGCCGCGATGACGCCGACCGCTTCGCCGTGGTTGACCGGCGTGCCGCGGGCGAGGTCGCGGCCGTAGCACTTGCCGCAGATGCCGTTGACGAGTTCGCAGGTCAGTGCCGAGCGGATCTTCACCTCCTGGACGCCACCCTGGTGGATGGCATCGAGGTGGCTCTCTTCCATCAGCGTACCGCGCTTGATAATCACCTTGCCCGAGCTGTCACGCACGTCTTCGCAGGCCGTGCGTCCGAGGATGCGCGAGCCGAGCGAAGCGACCACGGTGCCGGCATCGACGATGGCGCGCATCTTGATGCCGAGCTTGGTGCCGCAGTCGTCCTGCGTGATGATGCAGTCCTGCGCGACGTCGACGAGACGACGGGTCAGGTAGCCCGAGTTCGCGGTCTTCAACGCGGTGTCCGCGAGGCCCTTGCGGGCGCCGTGGGTCGAGTTGAAGTACTCGAGCACCGAGAGGCCTTCCTTGAAGTTCGAGATGATCGGCGTCTCGATGATCTCACCCGACGGCTTGGCCATCAGGCCGCGCATGCCGGCGAGCTGGCGCATCTGGGCCGGCGAACCGCGGGCACCGGAGTGAGCCATCATGTAGATCGAGTTGATGTCGGCATCGGCTCCGCTCGCCGTCTTCTTGGTGGCGGAGATCTCCTTCATCATCGCCTTGGCGATTTCTTCCGTGGCCTTCGACCAGGCGTCGACGACCTTGTTGTACTTCTCGCCATGGGTGATCAGGCCGTCGTTGTACTGCTGCTCGAAGTCCTTCGCCAGCGTACGGGTGGTGTCGACGATCTTCCACTTGCCGTGCGGCACGACCATGTCGTCCTTGCCGAACGAGATGCCGGCCTTGAACGCGTTGTAGAAGCCGAGCGCCATGATGCGGTCGCAGAAGATCACCGTCTCCTTTTGGCCGCAGTGACGATAGACTTGGTCGATCACGCCCGAGATCTCGCGCTTGGTCATCAGCTTGTTGATGATCTCGTACGAAATCCGCGGGTTCTTCGGCAGCAGGTTGCCGAGCATGACGCGGCCCGCGGTGGTCTCGATCCAGCGCGTCGAGACCTTGCCGGTCTCGTCCATGCCCTGCCACCGGTACTTGATCTTGGTGTGGAGGTGGATGACCTTCGCGTGCAGCGCGTGCTCGAGCTCGGCCATGTCGCCGAAGATCTTGCCCTCGCCGGGCAGGCCTTCGCGCATGATCGAGACGTAGTAGAGACCGAGCACGATGTCCTGCGACGGCACGATGATCGGCTGGCCGTTCGCGGGATGCAGGATGTTGTTGGTCGACATCATCAGGACGCGCGCTTCCAGCTGCGCTTCGAGCGACAGCGGAACGTGCACGGCCATCTGGTCGCCGTCGAAGTCGGCGTTGAACGCGGCGCAGACCAGCGGATGCAGCTGGATCGCCTTGCCCTCGATCAGCACGGGCTCGAACGCCTGAATGCCGAGACGATGCAGCGTCGGCGCGCGGTTGAGCAGCACCGGATGCTCGCGGATCACCTCGTCCAGGATGTCCCAGACCTCGGGCCGCTCCTTCTCGACCAGCTTCTTGGCCTGCTTCACGGTGGTGGACAGGCCCTTGGCGTCAAGCCGCGAATAGATGAACGGCTTGAACAGCTCGAGCGCCATCTTCTTCGGCAGGCCGCACTGATGCAGGCGCAGCTCGGGACCGACCACGATCACCGAACGGCCCGAATAGTCGACGCGCTTGCCGAGCAGGTTCTGGCGGAAACGGCCCTGCTTGCCCTTGAGCATGTCGGCGAGCGACTTCAGCGGGCGCTTGTTGGCGCCCGTGATGACGCGGCCGCGGCGGCCGTTGTCGAACAGAGCATCGACCGCTTCCTGAAGCATGCGCTTCTCGTTGCGGATGATGATGTCGGGCGCGCGCAGTTCCATCAGCCGCTTCAAGCGGTTGTTGCGGTTGATGACGCGGCGGTAGAGGTCGTTGAGGTCCGAGGTCGCGAAGCGGCCGCCGTCCAGCGGCACCAGCGGACGCAGGTCCGGCGGGATCACCGGAACCACGGTCATGATCATCCATTCCGGCTTGTTGCCGGAGTGGCGGAACGCTTCGACGATCTTCAGGCGCTTGGCGAGCTTCTTGTGCTTGATGTCGGAGTCGGTCTCCTGCATCTCGACGCGCAAGGAGGCCTCGAGCTTCTCGAGGTCCATGCCCTTGAGCAGCTCGCGGATCGCTTCGGCGCCGATCATGGCGGTGAAGGAATCCTGGCCGTACTCGTCCTGCGCCTTCAGATACTCGTCTTCCGACAGCAGCTGACGGTCCTTCAGCGCGGTGAGGCCCGGCTCCAGCACGACGTAGTATTCGAAGTAGAGGATCCGCTCGAGATCCTTCAGCGTCATGTCGAGCAGGAGGCCGATGCGCGAGGGCAGCGACTTCAGGAACCAGATGTGGGCGACCGGGGCTGCGAGCTCGATATGGCCCATGCGCTCGCGCCGCACGCGCGACAGCGTGACCTCGACCGAGCACTTCTCGCAGATGATGCCCTTGTACTTCATGCGCTTGTACTTGCCGCACAAGCACTCGTAGTCCTTGATCGGCCCGAAGATGCGGGCGCAGAACAGGCCGTCGCGCTCGGGCTTGAAGGTACGGTAGTTGATGGTCTCCGGCTTCTTGATCTCGCCGTAGGACCAGGACAGAATCTTCTCTGGAGACGCGATCGAGATCCGGATCTGGTCGAAGACCTGAGCCGGAGTCGTCGGATTGAAGAGATTCATAATTTCTTGGTTCATCGTCTTCTCCTCGCGTGCCGGTCGCCTCCGGCCGCAAATTCGAAAATCACTCAAGCGGGGCGCCCTGCCCTCAAGGCATTGGGAAGGGGCGCCGATGCCCGGCCGCTAAAGGCCGGGCATGAAAGGTCGAATTACTCGGCCGCTTCCGACGTCGGCGCGGGTCCCATCTTGGAGTTGTGCAGGTCGACGTTGAGGCCGAGCGAGCGCATTTCCTTGACCAGCACGTTGAACGATTCCGGAATACCGGCCTCGAACGTGTCATCGCCGCGCACGATCGCCTCGTACACCTTGGTGCGGCCGGCGACGTCGTCCGACTTCACCGTCAGCATCTCCTGGAGCGTGTACGCCGCGCCGTAAGCCTCGAGCGCCCACACCTCCATTTCGCCGAAGCGCTGGCCGCCGAACTGCGCCTTGCCGCCCAGCGGCTGCTGGGTAACGAGCGAGTACGGACCGATCGAACGCGCATGGATCTTGTCGTCGACCAGATGGTGCAGCTTGAGCATGTAGATGTAGCCCACCGTCACCTTGCGATCGAACGGATCGCCGGTGCGGCCGTCATAGACGGTCGACTGACCCGAAGCGTCGAGACCGGCAAGCTTCAGCATCTCCTCGATGTCGGCTTCCTTGGCACCGTCGAACACCGGCGTCGCGATCGGCACGCCGCGGCTCAGATTGTGGCCGAGCTCGATCAGTTCGTTGTCGTTGAGCGACTTGATCGTCTCGTCCTCGCCGTAGACCTTCTTCAAGGTTTCCTTCAGCGGCTTGATGTCCTGCTTCGACAGGTAGGCATCGACCGTCTGGCCGATGCGCTTGCCGAGGCCGGCGCAAGCCCAGCCGAGATGGGTCTCGAGGATCTGTCCGACGTTCATGCGCGAGGGCACGCCGAGCGGATTGAGCACGATGTCGGCATGCGTGCCGTCTTCGAGGAACGGCATGTCCTCGATCGGCACGATCTTCGACACCACGCCCTTGTTGCCGTGGCGGCCGGCCATCTTGTCGCCGGGCTGGATCTTGCGCTTCACGGCGACGAAGACCTTGACCATCTTCATCACGCCGGGCGGCAATTCGTCACCGCGCTGGAGCTTCTCGACCTTGTCGAGGAAGCGCTGCTCGAGCCCCTTCTTCGACTCGTCGTACTGCTTCCGCATGGCCTCGATCTCGGCCATCAGCTTGTCGTTGGGCGACGCGAACAGCCACCACTGCGACTTCGGGTACTCCTCGAGCACCGCGCGGGTGATCTTGGTGTCCTTCTTGAAGCCCTTCGGACCCGCAATGCCCTGCCGCCCCTCGAGGAGCTCGGCAAGACGGTTGTAGACGTTGCGGTCCAGGATCGCCTGCTCGTCGTCGCGGTCCTTGGCCAGACGCTCGATCTCTTCCCGCTCGATCGCCAGCGCACGCTCGTCCTTGTCGACGCCGTGACGGTTGAACACGCGCACTTCCACGATCGTGCCCTGCACGCCCGGAGGAACGCGCAGCGAGGTGTCGCGAACGTCGGAGGCCTTCTCGCCGAAGATGGCGCGCAGGAGCTTCTCTTCCGGCGTCATAGGGCTTTCGCCCTTCGGCGTGATCTTGCCGACCAGGATGTCGCCGGCGCGCACTTCCGCGCCGATGTAGACGATACCGGCTTCGTCGAGGTTCTTGAGCGCTTCTTCCGAGACGTTCGGAATGTCGCGGGTGATTTCCTCAGGCCCGAGCTTGGTGTCGCGGGCCATCACCTCGAACTCCTCGATGTGGATCGAGGTGAAGACGTCTTCCTTCACGATCCGCTCGGAGAGCAGGATCGAGTCTTCGAAGTTGTAGCCGTTCCACGGCATGAACGCGACCAGCACGTTCCGGCCGAGCGCGAGCTCGCCGAGATCGGTCGACGGACCGTCCGCGATGATGTCGCCCTTCTTGACGATGTCGCCGACCTTCACCAGCGGACGCTGGTTGATGCAGGTCGACTGGTTGGAGCGCTGGTACTTCATCAGCCGGTAGATATCGACGCCCGACTTGGTCGGATCGAGATCTTCGGTGGCGCGGATCACGACGCGGGTGGCGTCGATCTGGTCGATCACGCCCGAGCGGCGCGCCGCGATCGCGGCGCCCGAGTCACGGGCAACGACGCCTTCCATGCCGGTGCCGACGAACGGCGCCTCGGCGCGAACCAGCGGCACCGCCTGGCGCTGCATGTTCGAGCCCATCAGCGCGCGGTTGGCGTCGTCGTTCTCGAGGAACGGGATCAACGCCGCAGCGACCGAAACGAGCTGCTTCGGCGACACGTCCATGTAGTCGACCTTGTCCGGCGTCACCGGCAAGACTTCGCCGGCGTGACGGCAGACCACGAGGTCTTCGGTGAAGCGGCCCTTCGGGTCGAGCGG
Organism: Bradyrhizobium sp. B025; assembly: GCF_042257955.1. Taxonomy (NCBI): domain Bacteria; kingdom Pseudomonadati; phylum Pseudomonadota; class Alphaproteobacteria; order Hyphomicrobiales; family Nitrobacteraceae; genus Bradyrhizobium; species Bradyrhizobium sp. B025. The sequence continues at coordinate 5,143,757 of NZ_CP170150.1, forward strand.
CACGTTGGCCTGCGCGACCGTGTAGCGGCCCTCCTCCATCGCCGAGAGGTACACGACCTCGTCGGTGACGCGGCCGTCCTTGACCTTGCGGTACGGCGTCTCGACGAAGCCGTACTTGTTCACGCGCGCGAAGGTCGCGAGCGAGTTGATCAGGCCGATGTTCGGACCTTCCGGCGTCTCGATCGGGCAGATGCGGCCGTAATGCGTCGGATGCACGTCGCGCACCTCGAAGCCGGCGCGCTCGCGGGTCAGACCGCCCGGTCCAAGCGCCGACAGGCGACGCTTGTGGGTGATCTCCGACAGCGGGTTGGTCTGGTCCATGAACTGCGAAAGCTGCGAGGAGCCGAAGAACTCGCGCACCGCGGCAGCCGCGGGCTTCGCGTTGATCAGGTCCTGCGGCATGACCGTGTCGATGTCGACCGAGGACATGCGCTCCTTGATCGCGCGCTCCATACGCAGCAGGCCGATGCGGTACTGGTTCTCCATGAGCTCGCCGACCGAACGCACACGGCGGTTGCCGAGATGGTCGATGTCGTCGATCTCGCCCTTGCCGTCGCGAAGGTCCACCAGCGTCTTGATGACGGAGAGGATGTCTTCCTTGCGCAGCGTGCGCTGGGTGTCCGGCGCATCGAGGTCGAGGCGCATGTTCATCTTGACGCGGCCGACCGCGGAGAGGTCATAGCGTTCGGCGTCGAAGAACAGCGACTGGAACATGGCCTGCGCCGAATCCAGCGTCGGCGGCTCGCCCGGACGCATCACGCGGTAGATGTCGAACAGCGCGTCCTCGCGCGTCATGTTCTTGTCGGCCGAGAGCGTGTTGCGGATGTAGGCGCCGACATTGACGTGGTCGATGTCGAGCAGCGGCAGTTCCTTGTAGCCCTGCTCGTTGAGGGCCTTCATGTTCTTGTCGGTGATCTCCTCGCCGGCCTCGGCGTGGATCTCCCCGGTCTTCGGATTGACGAGATCCTCGGCGAGGTAGTTGCCGACGAGCTCCTCATCCGACAGGCGCAGCGCCTTCAGCCCCTTCTCCTGGAGCTGGCGGGCGGCACGGACGGTGAGCTTCTTGCCGGCCTCGAGCACGACCTTGCCGGTGTCGGCGTCGATCAGGTCGTTGATGGTCGAGTAGCCGCGGAAACGGTTGGCGTCGAACGGAACGCGCCAGCCTTCCTTGGTCCGCTTGTAGAGGATCTTCTTGTAGAACGTGGACAGGATCGCCTCGCCGTCAAGGCCGAGCGCGAACATCAGCGACGTCACCGGAATCTTGCGGCGACGGTCGATACGCGCATAGACGATGTCCTTGGCGTCGAACTCGATGTCGAGCCAGGAGCCGCGATACGGGATCACGCGGGCGGCGAACAGCAGCTTGCCCGACGAATGGGTCTTGCCCTTGTCGTGGTCGAAGAACACGCCGGGCGAACGGTGCATCTGCGAGACGATGACGCGCTCGGTGCCGTTGACGATGAAGGTGCCGTTCATCGTCATGAGCGGGATGTCGCCCATGTAGACGTCCTGCTCCTTGATGTCCTTCACCGACTTGGCGCCGGTTTCCTCGTCGATATCGAACACGATGAGGCGCAGCGTCACCTTGAGGGGCGCCGCGAAGGTCATGCCGCGCTGGCGGCACTCGTCGACGTCATACTTCGGCTGCTCGAACTCGTAGCGGACGAATTCCAGCATCGAGGTGCCCGAGAAGTCGGAGATCGGAAACACCGAGCGGAACACCGCCTGCAGACCCTCGTCGAGACGCCCGCCCTGGGGTTCGTCGACCATCAGGAACTGATCATAGGACGCCTTTTGAACCTCGATGAGGTTCGGCATCTCGGCGACTTCCTTGATGTGTCCGAAGAACTTGCGAACGCGTTTGCGACCGGTGAATGTCTGCTGCGCCATCGTGGCCTCTCATTTCGTCGCCCGCTCTGGGCGCGCCGTCCAGGACGCAGCTGCCGCCGCTCCCCGGGTTGAATTTTTCGAACCCGTTTTGGGGACCAAAAATCCAGTTTCAGGCCGTCATGTCCTGAATCTGTTCTTCAGACCTTCAAAACGCAAAACGACGCGCGGGGCGCATAGGCACGCCCGCCCGTCACAACGATTGTCTTCACGGACTGCAAAAGCCCGAAATAGCCTGCTCTCCCAACGGCTTACAGGGAAATCCCGCATCCCTGCCCACCGCGCTTTCGTGCTGCCGACCCGATATGGGGCGACAATAGTGCAGATTCGAGGGGTAAACCCTCAAATCCCCACACTTTTTCGTGTTCGGCCCGCGTCGGGACGTTCCGTCGCACGCCTTTTGCATCCGGCCCACCCTCGCGAGGGTGGACCAAGATCCCGGGCTTAGCTGATGCTCGCCCGGGATCTCGCGCCAGTAAGCGTTGCTTACTTGAGCTCGACCTTCGCGCCAGCCTTCTCGAGCTGGACCTTGATCTTCTCGGCTTCGTCCTTGTTCACGCCTTCCTTGACAGGCTTCGGCGCGCCCTCGACGAGGTCCTTTGCTTCCTTCAGGCCGAGGCCGGTGATGGCGCGAACTTCCTTGATGACCTCGATCTTCTTCTCGCCGGCGCTGGCGAGGACGACCGTGAACTCGGTCTTCTCTTCCGCCGGAGCGGCGGCAGCGCCACCACCAGCCGGGCCGGCCACGGCGACAGCCGCGGCAGCCGAAACGCCCCACTTCTCTTCGAGGAGCTTCGCAAGTTCGGCAGCTTCGAGCACGGTGAGGCTCGAGAGGTCGTCAACGATCTTCTGCAAGTCAGCCATTGTTCAGTTTCCTTACGTGTAAGTCTGGTTCGGGTTTGAGTTTTGCGAAGGGCGTCAGGCCGCTTCGCCCTTTGAGGCATGAGCCTGGATGACACGCGCGAGCTTGCCCGCGGGCGCGTTGGCGAGCTGAGCGAGCTTGGTCGCCGGGGCCACAATCAGGCCGACGATCTTGCCGCGCAGTTCGTCAAGCGACGGCAGCGAGGCAAGCGCCTTCACGCCGTCGACATTCAGGACGGTCTTCCCCATCGAGCCGCCGACGATGACGAACTTTTCGTTCGCCTTGGCGAATTCGATGGCGACCTTTGGCGCCGCTACCGGATCGTTCGAAGTGGCGATCACGGTCGGCCCCTTCAGCATGGGGCCGATGGCAACGACGTCAGTGCCTTCAAGAGCAATTTTGGCGAGACGGTTCTTCGAGACCTTCACCGAGGCACCCGCCTGCTTCATCTGCTGGCGCAGCTTCTGCATCTGGGCGACGGTGAGGCCGGAATATTGAGCAACGACCGCGACGCTCGTGGTCTTGAAGACCCCATTGAGCTGTTCGACCGCTTCTTTTTTTGCCGCTCGTTCCACAGCAAGCTCTTTCCGGTTGGCGGTCATCGCGAAAGCGGGACCGCCGGGTTGCACCCATCGTCCCGCCCAAACCTGAACCTCAGGGGGCAAACCCTTCGGACACGCCGGGCAAGACGACAATTCAAAGCCTGCCCTCCGGGAGCCCGCTAGAGCCCACGGCGTGTCGAGGTCCGAACCAGACCCGTTCCGCAAGCCAGCCCTTAAAGCTGGATGCGAAGTGAAATCCGGTCTTCACCCGTCTATGCAGGCCATGCGATTAAGCCGTTGAGAAATCGAAATTTCCCGCGGGCGCCTGCAGTCTTGGACAGGACAAGGTCAGCCGGCGAACCGCCCGACCCCTGCCCGCATTCCACCAACCGACGGGTTTTCCTTCCTTTTCCGGCAAATCCTTGCGGACGTCCTGAAAAGGAATGAACTCCTGTCTTGTCGGGTTTTCGGAATGCGTGCACGAACGCGCCAGCCGAGGCCGGCACGTCCGGAGGCGGTTCTTTAACCGCTCCGGGCCTGCTTGCCAAGAGCAAAATTCACACCAGTTCCAATCCGTTGCCGGGCGGGCTTGAGATGGCCCAACAAGGACCGATTCAGGCCGATTTGACCGCGTAAGGCAGCGGCTTGCCGCGAAGAACGCGGTCAAGTTCGCAAGTACACAGTTCTGCATGGCGGCGTGCGAGTCCAGGGTGTGGCCGCCGATATGGGGGGCGAACACGACGTTCGGGAGCGCGGTCAGCGCGTCGGGCGTGTGCGGTTCCTTCTCGAAGACGTCGAGGCCGGCGCCGGCGATGGTCTTGTCGGTCAGCGCCGCAACCAGGGCCTTCTCGTCGATGACGGAGCCACGGGAGATATTGACGACATAGCCGTCGGCGCCCAGGCGCTTCAGGATATCGGCATTGACGACGTGCTGTGTCTCGGCCCCTGCCCGGACCGCGATCATCATCACGCTGCACCAGTCGGCGAGCGCCTCCAGCGTCGGGAAATATTGATAGGCCAGATCGTATTTGCTGCGGCTGAAATAGCCGACCTCGCTCTCGAAGGCGGCGCAGCGCGCGGCGATCTTGCGGCCGATCTCGCCCATGCCGTAGACGCCGATACGGCGGCCGGGCATGCCGGCCTGCGGGCGCATCATCGGCGAGGGCTTTGACGCGGCCCAATCGCCACTGCGGACATACTGGTCGGCGACCAGGATCCGCCGCGTCGTCGCCAGCATCAGGGTCATCGCGATATCGGCAACCGAGGCCGCATTGGCCCCCGGGCTGTGGCCGACCGCGATGTCGCGCGCAACGGCCGCTTTCAGGTCGATGCCGTCATAGCCGGTGCCGTAACAGACGATGGCGCCGAGATTCGGAAACAGGTCCATCGCCTCGGCCCCGACCGGGGTGCCGCCCGCAGTCAGCATCGCGCGAATGCCGCCGAGCTCGTCCGCCGAAAACACCTCCCGCACGGGCTTGCCGCCGGTGTCGAGCAGCTCGAACCGCTCGGCGAAGCGCGCCATCATCGTCTTGGGGAAGCGCGAGTAGATGAGGACCTTGTCAGCCATTGTTCTTGTTTCCAGTGAACGCCGCCACAAACGAAGAGGGGCGGAATCGGTTGCCCAATTCCGCCCCTCGCCTCGTGCAATTTCCAAACCTCTAGCCGAGGCAAACCTTAGCCGAGAATGGTGCCCGGCTCGACCTTCACGCCGGGGCCCATGGTCGAGGACACCGCAACGCGCTGGATGTAGGTCCCCTTGGAACCGGCCGGCTTCGCCTTGGAGACAGCGTCAGCCAGGGCCTTGATGTTCTCGACCAGCTTCTCCTCGGAGAACGAGGCCTTGCCGACGCCGGCCTGCAGGATGCCGGCCTTCTCGACGCGGAACTCGACCGAGCCGCCCTTGGCACCCTTCACCGCACCGGTGACGTCCATGGTCACGGTACCGATCTTCGGGTTCGGCATCAGGCCGCGCGGGCCCAGCACCTTACCGAGACGGCCGACCAGCGGCATCATGTCGGGGGTGGCGATACAGCGGTCGAAATCGATCGAGCCGTTCTGCACCTTCTCGACCAGGTCTTCGGCGCCGACGACGTCGGCACCTGCCGCCTTGGCCTCATCGGCCTTGGCGCCACGGGCGAACACGCCGACGCGCAGCGTACGGCCGGTGCCGTTCGGCAGGGTTACGACGCCACGGACCATCTGGTCGGCGTGACGGGGATCGACGCCGAGATTGATCGCGACCTCGATGGTCTCGTCGAACTTCGCCTTCGCGCGTTCCTTGACCATCTTGATGGCTTCCGCGAGCGGGTAAAGCTTTTCGCGGTCAACACCTTCGCGGGCTTTGTTCAAACGCTTTCCGATTGCCATGACCGCTTACCCCGCCACTTCCAGACCCATCGAACGGGCAGAGCCCTCGACCATCTTCATGGCCGATTCGATGGTGTCGCAATTCAGGTCCTTCATCTTCTTCTCGGCGATCTCGCGCACCTGCGCCTTGGTCACCTTGCCGGCCTTGTCGCGGCCCGGCGCCTTCGAGCCGGACTGGATCTTGGCGGCCTGCTTGAGGAAGTAGGACATCGGCGGCGTCTTCATCTCGAAGGTGAAGGAACGGTCCGCATAGATGGTGATGATCACCGGGATCGGGGTGTTCTTCTCTTCCTTCTGGGTCTGGGCGTTGAACGCCTTGCAGAACTCCATGATGTTGAGACCGCGCTGACCAAGCGCGGGACCGATCGGGGGCGAAGGATTCGCCGCACCGGCCGGGACCTGAAGCTTCAGGTATCCGGTCACTTTCTTTGCCATGTATCACTCCTGTTGTGCCGGCATGTCGCCGGCGGTTTCAGGTTCGTGGTCTGGGTCGGATGCGGCTGGCAACCGCCCTCTCCCTCCCACGGCCTCTCTTTGCGCGAAGCATTCGGCTTCACGCGCGACCCGATCAGACCTTCTCGACCTGACCGAATTCCAGCTCGACCGGCGTGGCGCGGCCGAAGATCGACACCGCGACCTTCACGCGCGAGCGCGCCTCGTCGATTTCCTCGACCACACCCGAGAACGAGGCGAACGGGCCGTCGGCCACGCGCACGTTCTCGCCGATCTCGAACGACACCGACGCCTTCGGTCGTTCCACGCCTTCCTGCACCTGGTGCAGGATGCGCATGGCCTCGGCTTCCGAGATCGGCATCGGCTTGTTTTCCGCGCCGAGGAAGCCGGTCACCTTCGGCGTGTTCTTGATCAGATGAAACGCCTCGTCGGTCAGCTTCATCTTCACCAGCACGTAGCCCGGGAAGAACTTGCGCTCGGCGTCGATCTTGCGGCCGCGACGCACTTCCGTGACCTTCTCGGTCGGAACCAGCACCAGCTCGAACAGCTCCTCGAGCCCGCGCTGCTTGGCCTGCTCGCGGATCGATTCGGCGACCTTCTTCTCGAAGTTCGAATAGGCGTGGACGATGTACCAGCGCTTGTCGGACAATTGAGCGGTTGCTGTAGCCATCAGTGAATGCCCAAGAGGAAGGTAATGAGGTAACGGATGATCTGGTCGGCGGCGAAGAAGAAGATCGAGGCCACGGCGACCATGACGAACACCATGATGGTGGTGATCGTGGTCTCGCGACGGGTCGGCCAGGTGACCTTGGCGGTCTCCGAGCGCACTTCCTGCAAGAACTTGAACGGGCTGACTGCCATCGTTTGATGTCCAACGTCCGTCGACAGACGCGAATGAATTTCAGGGATCCGAACAGCCGCCGTTGGCCCAGCCCTCTGTCTCGAAGGATGAGCCGGAAACCGGGCTCGATTGTTCGGGGGATTTCAAAGCCGCGCCGGAGATCCGCGTCTAACGGGCCGGCTGCAGGTGGCGGGTATCTACTGCGAACGGGGCCAAACGTCAAGGTCACGGCTCACCCGTCCAGCGTCCCTCGTCCCCGGACGACCTACGGCAGAGCCCATGCGAATCAACGGTTTACCGGGCCGGGTCGAGCGTCCTCCTGACGCTCGGACCGACCTCACCACCCGCCTCACGCTGACGGCGCCCGCAGGAGGCGCGTCAATCGGCCCGGTCGACCATGGAAATGCCCGGCAACGGCACCACGAACTTTCCGCCGTCAGCGAAATAACCGGCATGCTTGGCCCGGATCGGGTCGACGTAGCGCCAGGCGAACACGACGACGAACGCCGGCTTGCGCTCGTAAAGGGCGGCGGGCGGCAGGATCGGGATGTCGTAGCCGGGGCCGGCCATCACGTTCCCCTTCTTGGGATCGTCATCCACCAGGAAGTCGATCTTGCTCTCCAGGCCGAACTGCGGAAGCAACGTCGTGGTGCCGACGGAGACGCCATAGCCGGCGACAGATTGACCGCGCGCATGGGCGGCATCGGCCATCGCGACCAACTCGTCGCGAATCGCCGCGATCCGCTTCACATAGGGCGCATAATAGGCCGGCTGATCGACGCCGAGCCGGTCTTCCTCGGCGATGAACCGCGCGACCTCCGCCGACGGCTTCTTCGCGCCGCCGGCGCGCTGCACCGTCACGCGGATCGAGCCGCCCTTGGTCCAGATGTGCTGGACGTCGATCACTTCCATCCCGAGCCGCGCGAAGAAGCGCGTCAGCGGCTTGATGTTAAAATACGACAGATGCTCGTGATAGACGGTGTCGAGCAGGTTCTTCTCGGTGACGTCGACGCCGTATTGCGTTTCGAAGACGAACAACCCGTCCGGCGCAAGCACGTCACGGACCCCGATCACCAGCGGATCGAGATTATCGACATTCGCGATCATGTTGTTGGCGATCACGACGCTCGCCGCACCGTGGCTTTTCAGGATGCGGTGCCCGACAGCGTCGGTGAAGAAATCGCCGATGGTCTCGATGCCCGCCTCAGTCGCGCGCCGCGCGATGTCGACGGCGGGATCGACGCCCAGCACCCGCATGCCACGCTCCTTGAAGAAGCCGAGCAGCGATCCGTCGTTGCTGCCGAGTTCGACCACCAGCGAGCCCGGCGCGATTCCGAAGCGGCTGACGACGTCGCTGGCATAGCCTTCGAAATGCTGCCGCAGGCCGAGCGAGAGCGAGGTCGTGTAGACGTAGTTGCGGTACTGGACCTCCGGATTGCCGACATGGAGAATCTGGAGATGGCCGCAGTCCCTGCACAGATGCAGCGCCATCGGCACCGCGGCCCTGAAGACGGGATCGTCAACGCTGGCGTCCGGCACCTGGAAGTTCGGCGTGCCAATGGGCATGCCGGCCATCGGGACGACCAGCTCTTGCTTGTCCGAGTGACAGAGGCGGCAGGTATGACGGACGTAGAACAGGTTTTTCATCGTGGAACCGGAAAACGGAGAGATGCGCGCAGGTGGGGCAATCCCACCCTGTGAAGATCAGATGGACAGAACTGGTTCAAGCGGGTCAAGGGTGGCTCGATACCTCCTCGGCCTTCGCCAGCCCGTAGTTCGGTGATTCTTCCGCAGCCTTCGCCGCCTTGTCCGCGGAATACGAGCCGCGCTCCGGACTTGCCAGCCAGATCACGCCGCCTGCAAGACCGATGACCACGCTGACGGCACCCAGCAGGAGCGAAACCGACAGCGCCTCCTCGGAAGGAACGCCCGCAAGGCCAAGGCAGGCGACCATGGCCCCCTCGCGAACGCCCCAGCCGCTGATCGAGATCGGAACGGCCGTCAACAGCACCACCGGCGGAATCAGGATGCCGGCGTCCAGCATCGAGAGTTGCGCTCCGACGCCGCGCGCCAGGACGTAGCAGGCCGCTGCCGTCACGAGATGGATGAGGAGCGCCGATCCGAGCAGCAAACCGCGGCATTCGGATCGCACGAGAAGAAACCTGACGAGCGTTCCGAACCGGACGAAGCTTGCGATCGCGGGAAGCGCGATGAGACGCTTCGGCAGGCGATCGAGCGTCAACAGGACCACAGTGCCGGCGACACCCGCCAGCGTCAGCCCGCCGATCGCCAGGATCGCGGCCTCGTTGGACACGTGCGACATCAGGAGCGGCAATCCCGCCGCCATCAGCACGACCAGCCCGATCAACGCCGTGAAACGGTCTGCGGCAACCGCCTTGACCGCCTCCGGCCACTGCACGCCGCGCTGGCGCAGCAGCCACATCCGAACCGCGTCACCGCCCACCGACGACGGCAGCACCTGGTTGAACCAGAGGCTGATCATGAGGATCCGCCAGCCGGCGAACCAGTCCAGCGACACGCCGAGCGCACGCATGATCAGCTCCCACCGGCCGTTGAGCACGAAGGTCTGAAAGAAGATCAGCGCCAGCGCGAGAGCGAACAGGAAGGGGTCGACGGAGACGAGATGAGTCCGCAACCGGCCCAGATCGAGGCCGCGCGCGATATAGGCCAGCACCGCGATCGACAGCAACAGCTTCACCGAAAACAAAGCTGTCTGTTTAAAGCGCGACTGCATCCGATACCCGCCTCAGGACGCCGGGTATTCCGCGCGACCGATGACGAGGTCGATCGCGGCCATCATCCAGAACTGGTGCGTGGTCTCGACAATGTTGTAGCTGCGGCTGTCCACCCAGAAATTGACGTCGCCGAGATTACGCAGGGGATTGTCCGCATTCATGCCCGACATCGTGATCACATCGAGCTTCATCGAACGCGCCTGCGCGACCGCATTGAGAATGTTCTTCGAGCGCCCCGACGAACTGATCGCAACGAGGCAGTCGCCGGCGCGGGCGCTCAGCCGCACGGCGTGCGCGATCCAGTCCTCAAAACCGTAGTCGTTGGCGAGGCACGACATCATGCTTGCATCGCTGAAGCACAGCGCAGGCACCGATGCATTCTTTGCGAGGTCGATCGCCAGATGCGAGGCGATGCCGGCCGAGCCGCCATTACCGATGAAGATGACGCGACCGCCCTGCTCGCGCGTGCGCAACCAGGCCGTGCGGGTGGCAGAGATGCCGGCAAAAACACCGTCGTCAATCGCCGTCGCGCGATGAAGGCGTCCGACGTAATCGTCGAGGAAAGCCTTGTGATCGGGATCGAGAGATTCGGCGGGCATGGCGTGACGGCTCGACTGCAACATGACGCCCTGATACCGGCTATTACTAGCGATTGCAAAGGTATAATACTTGCAAAAGTTGCGACCGACTGTTAGTCGGCTTCAGGGTTTCACTCAACATTGGCGACGCCCGCAGGGCATTCGCGCTACGGATGTTCCTATGAAATGCATCGTCACTGGCGGCGCCGGTTTCATCGGCAGTCACCTCGTTGATCGCCTCCTCGATGACGGCCACGAGGTGATCGCGCTCGACAATTTCGTCATCGGACGTTCCGAAAATCTGTCGTCGCGCGCCGATTCGAGCCGGCTGAAGATCGTCCGTGCCGACGTCACTGACCGCGAGTCGATCAGCCCGTATTTCTCCGGTATCGATTGGGTGTTTCACCTCGCGGCACTCGCCGACATCGTTCCCTCGATCGAATCGCCGATCCCGTATCACCGCGCCAATGTCGACGGCACGGTCAACGTTCTCGAGGCTGCGCGGGAGGCAGGCGTCAGCCGCTTCGTGTATGCGGCGTCGTCGTCCTGCTACGGCATCCCCGACATCTATCCGACGCCGGAGAGCGCCGAGATCCGGCCGATGTACCCCTACGCGCTCACCAAGAATCTCGGCGAGCAGTGCGTCATGCACTGGTGCCAGGTCTACAAGCTTCCGGCGGTGGCGCTCCGTCTGTTCAACGTGTTCGGGCCACGCCATCGCACCACGGGGACCTATGGTGCCGTGTTCGGCGTGTTCATGGCGCAGAAGCTCGCCGGCAAGCCTTTCACGGTGGTCGGCGACGGCGAGCAGACCCGCGATTTCACCTTCGTCAGCGATGTCGCCGACGCCTTCGTCACGGCAGCGCGTTCCGACGTCTCGCACGAGATCTTCAACGTCGGCTCGGACAACACCTACAGCGTCAACCGGCTGGTCGAGTTGCTCGGCGGCGACAAGGTCCACATTCCCAAGCGCCCCGGCGAGCCCGACTGCACCTACGCCGACATCACCAAGATCAAGCGGGTCCTGAAGTGGACGCCGAAGGTGAAATTCGAGGACGGCGTCGCGACGATGCTGAAGTCGATGGACCAGTACAAGGACGCTCCCCTGTGGACGGTGGACAAGATTGCCGACGCCACCAAGGACTGGTTCAAATATCTCGGTGACGACAGCGATTCGGCGCCCGGTACCCCGCAGAAGGCAAGCTATTGAACAGGTTCGCCGGGTATCATTACCGCGAATCGATCAATTTCGGACCAGCCGGCTGAGGCCGGCCGGCGCTTTTGGGTAACTCACATGGGCAATTCTGCGACAGACAAGGCGGCCGTCCATCCGGCGCCGCACGAGAAGATCAAGACGATCGAGGAACTGGGAGCGGTCGCGCGCGCCGCGCAGGCCGAGGGCCGCACCGTTGCGCTCTGCCACGGCGTGTTCGATCTCGTGCATCTTGGCCACGTCCGGCACATCCTGGCGGCGCGCAACGAGGCCGACGTCGTCATCGTGACCGTTACGGCCGACCGTTTTGTCAACAAGGGCCCCGGGCGGCCGATCTTCCCGGAGAACATGCGCGCCGAGATGCTGGCCGCGCTCGGCACGGTCGACTGGGTCGGCATCAACCAGACATCGAGCGCCGAGCCGATCCTCGATACCGTGCGCCCCGACATCTACGTGAAGGGTTCTGACTACGAAAACCCCGAGGATGACGTCACCGGCAAGATCGCCACCGAGCGAGAGGCCGTCGAGCGTCATGGCGGCCGCATCGTCTTCACGCGCGACGTGACCTTCAGCTCGTCGTCGCTGATGAACCGCTACTTCGACATCTACGATCCCCCTCTGCGCGACTACCTCCAGAAGGTGCGCGAAGGCGGTGGCGCCGAACGACTGCTGAAGCTGATCGACAAGATCCAGGACATGCACGTCGTGCTGGTCGGCGACACCATCATCGACGAATACCAGTACGTCACGGCGCTCGGAAAGGCCTCGAAGGAAAACATCGTCGCCACCCTGCTCAAGAACGGCGAGCAATTTGCCGGCGGCGTCATCGCCGCGGCCAATCACGTGGCGAGCTTCTGCAAGTCGGTGGAGATCGTCACGACGCTGGGTGGCAACGACTACCCTGAAGAGTTCATCCGCGCGCATGTCCGCCCGAATGTCACGCTCACGCCGATCCGCGTTCAGGGCCGTCCGACGACCCGCAAATTGCGGTACGTCGAGCTGGGCTATCTGCACAAGCTCTTCGAAGTCTACACCATGGACGACACGCCGCTCGACGAGACCGAGCGGAAGGAGATCGACCGTATCACCGCCGAGCGCGTTCGCGGCGGGGATGTGGTGATCGTCACCGACTTCGGTCACGGCATGATCGCACCCAGCACGATCGACACGCTGATCGCGAACTCCAGGTTCCTGGCGATCAACGCCCAGAGCAACAGCGGAAACCACGGCTACAATCTGATCACGAAGTATCCGCGCGCCGACTACATCTGCATCGACGCGCCGGAAGCGCGCCTGGCGGCCACCGACAAGTTCAACGACATCGCGTCGGTGATCGAGAACGGCCTGCACCGCAAGATCGACTGCAACAACATGATCATCACGCACGGCTCCTTCGGCTGCTACCCCTTCTCGTCGAAGACGGGTGTCGCGCGTGTCCCCGCTTTCACCAAGACCGTCGTCGACACCGTCGGCGCGGGCGATGCCTTCCTGACGATCACGGCGCCGCTGGTTGCCGCGGGCGGCAATATCGAGGACGTCGCCTTCATCGGCAATGCCGCAGGCGCGATCAAGGTCGGCATCGTCGGTCACCGCAACTCGGTCGAAAAGGCCCCCCTGGTCAAGTTTGTCACCGCGTTGCTGAAGTAGCGCAAAGAATTCTGGAGAACGACAGTGATTGATCAGAAATGGAACGTGATGGTCACCGGTGGCGCCGGCTATGTCGGCAGCGTGCTGGTTCCCCACTTGCTGGCCGCGGGCCACAAGGTCACCGTGCTCGACCTGTTCATGTATGGCGAATCCGTCTTCGACGCGGTTCGCAACAATCCGAATCTCCGGCTGATCAAGGGCGACATCCGCGATGAGGCCGCGATCAACGAGGCCTTGCGCGGCAACAACGCGGTGATCCACCTCGCCTGCATCTCCAACGACCCCTCGTTCGAGCTGGATCCGGCGCTCGGCAAGTCCATCAACTACGACTGTTTCCGGCCGATGGTGCGCGCCGCGAAGAAGGCGGGCATCAAGCGCTTCATCTATGCCTCCTCCTCGAGCGTCTACGGCATCAAGGACGAGGCCGAGGTGACCGAGGAGCTGTCCTGCGAGCCGCTCACGGACTACTCCAAGTTCAAGGCGATGTGCGAGACCGACCTTGCCGACGAGGCGGCGTCCGGGTTCGTCGCGTGCACCGTTCGTCCCGCCACCGTCTGCGGCTACGCACCGCGGCAGCGGCTCGACGTCGTCGTCAACATCCTGACCAATCTCGCGGTCAACACCGGCCGCATCCGCGTGTTCGGCGGAACGCAGCGCCGGCCCAACCTGCACATCGAGGACATGTCCGCGGCCTATCTGTTCCTGCTTCAGCAGGACGACGCGAAGATCGACGGAAAGACCTACAATATCGGCTACGAAAACCACTCGCTCATGAAGATCGCCGACATCGTGAAATCGGTGGTGGGCAACAACGTCGACATCGCGGTCGAGCCGACCGACGACCTGCGCTCCTACCATGTGTCCTCGGAGAAGATCCGCCGCGAACTCGGATTTGCGCCGACGCACACGATCGAACAAGCCGTGTCCGGACTGGTGGACGCCTTCAAGGCCGGCCGCCTGCCGAACTCGCTCAACGACCCCCGGTACTTCAACATCAAGATGATGCAGAATATCAGCCTGAAGTGAGCGGCGTGCGGATCGGCATCGATTTCGACAACACGATCATCTGCTACGACAAGGTCTTTGCCGCCGTCGCGCGTCAGCGCGGGCTGGTGCCCGAGGGCTGGGAGGGGCCGAAGACCGATGTGCGGGATCATCTGCGATCCCGCACTGGCGGCGAGCTCGCTTGGCAAGGGCTGCAAGGCTTCGTCTACGGCAAGGGCATTGGCGCCGCCGAAATCTATCCGGGCGTGCGGGAATTCCTGGCGGCGTGCAGACAGGCTGGCGCGAAGGTGTACATCGTCAGCCACAAGACCCGATTCGGTCATCAGGATCCCGACCATACCGACCTGCGTGAAGCCGCGCGCGGCTGGCTGCGTGGTGCCGGCCTGATCGACGCTGCGGATGCGGCAGTGGCTGCCGGCGACGTTTATTTCGAGGACACGATGGCCGCCAAGGTCGAGCGACTCGTGAGCCTGGAGCTCGACATCTTCATCGACGATCTCGTTGAGGTGTTCGAGCAACCGCATTTTCCGAAGGGCACGCGATCGATCCTGTTCACGCGTTCGCAGCCTCCCCACCCCGACCACTGCAAGCCGATCGCGACATGGACCGGCATCCGCCACGAGGTGTTTGCGGAATGAGCGAGCCCGAGATCAGCGCGCCGGATGCAATGGCGATCGGCAGCCGCCTGGCCGGAGCGCGGGTCGCGGCCGCCCAACCGGCGCGGGCCGGCGGTAACAACAGGGTGTTTCGGCTGGAGATGGCGGAGGGACCGCCCCTCGCCCTCAAGCATTATCCGTCCGACGGGCGCGACCGCCTGGGACAGGAATATGACGCGCTGTCGTTTCTGTCGCGCCACGGCATCATGTCGACACCGCGCCCGATCGCGAAGGATTCGGGTGCGTTCTGCGCGCTGTATCAATGGTTCGACGGCGAAGCGGCGGTGCTGCGCCCTCAGGACGGCGATGCCGATCAACTGGCTGATTTCCTGATCGCGTTGCAGAAACTGCGCAACGCCGACGGCGCGCAAACTTTGCGGAACGCTTCGGCCAGCATCTTCTCGCCCGAGGAAGCCGTCGCCCAGTACGGGCAGCGCCTGGACGGACTGAGGCGCGCCTCGGATGATCATCCGGACCTGCGCGCGTTCATGGACGACAGCCTGGTTCCCAGCACTGCCATCGCGATTCGGCGGCTCCGCCAGCGCTATGCGGAACTCGGCCGGGATCCCGCAGCGGACCTTGCGCCCGCGCATCGCGCGTTGAGCCCGTCGGATTTCGGACTACACAATGCGCTGCGCGCCGCGGACGGCCGGCTGCGCTTCATCGACTTCGAATATTTCGGCTGGGACGATCCGGTCAAGCTGGTGTCGGACACCGCGATTCACCCCGGTAGTAATCTGCCTGAAGCCAAAGCAAATCGATTGACCGAACGCCTCGCGCAAGCCTTCGCGGCTAGGGATGACGCGTTTGCGATCCGCCTTGACGTACTGTATCCTCTGTTTGGAGCGATTTGGTGCCTGATTGTCCTGAATGCCTATTTGCCGGAAAGCCGCTCCCGGCGCGCCTTGGCTGCGCAAGGTGGCGAGCTGACGGTCCGCCTCGCCGGTCAGCTCGACAAAGCCCGCCAGCTCCATCAAACGATTTGCCAACGTGATCCAGATCTCACCCCACGCTGAAGCCGCCCTCACCTGCACGCTCGACGAGCGCAGCCTTTACCTGCGCCGCCTGGTCCTCGGTTCTGTCCGTTCGGCGGGACGCGGACATGTCGGTCCGGCCCTGTCGCTGATCGAGATGGTCCGCGTGCTCTACGACGATGTGCTGCGGATCGATCCGAAGAACGCGCGCGATCCAAATCGCGACCGCGCGATTCTCAGCAAGGGACACGGTTGTCTGGCGCTCTACGCGCTCTTGGCCGATCGCGGCTTCTTCCCCCTGTCGGAGCTGGACGGCTTTTGCGGCCCGGACAGTATTCTGGGCGGACATCCCGAATACGGAATGGTGCCTGGGGTCGAGGCCTCGACTGGCGCGCTTGGACATGGTCTGTCGATCGGTGTCGGCCTCGCGCTCGCCGCACGCATGCGCGAACGCACTTACCGCACCTTCGTCCTGCTCGGCGACGGCGAGATCAACGAGGGATCGGTGTGGGAGGCGGCGATGGGCGCGGCCAAGCACGGGCTCGACAACCTCGTCGCGCTGATCGACTACAACAAGCTCCAGAGCTACGGACCCACCGACTACGTGCTGCCGCTGGAGCCGCTTGCGGACAAGTGGCGCAGCTTCGGCTTTGCCGTGCAGGAGCTCAACGGCCACGACGTCGGCGCCCTGCGCACCGTCCTGAAGCAAGTCCCGCCCGTTGCGGGGAAACCCACCGCGATCATCTGCCATACCGTCAAGGGCAAGGGTCTGCCGGCCGCAGAATCCAACGCCGACTGGCATCACAAGAACAAGCTGACCGACAGCGAGCTCGACGCGATACGCGTTGCTGTCGGCGATTTTTGATCGGCACCCCATGCGCAACACCGCCATGAACATGGTCCACAAGCTCGCCGCGCGCGACGAGCGTGTGCTTTACATCGGCTCCGATCCCGGCGCGGGCACCTTGCGCGCGATGAGCAAGGAGTTTCCGAAGCGCCATCTGATCGAAGGCATCTCGGAAGCGCACATCATCGGCATGTCGGCAGGCCTCGCGATGGAAGGCTTCGTGCCCTACGTCAACACCATCGCGACATTCCTCACTCGCCGCTGCTACGAGCAGGTCGCCGTCGACCTCTGCCTGCACAATCTGCCGGTGCGGCTGATCGCCAATGGCGGCGGGCTCGTCTATGCGCCGCTCGGCCCCACCCACCAGGCGATCGAGGACATCGCCATCATGCGGGCGCTGCCCAACATGACGGTGGTCTGCCCGTGCGATGCCGACGAGGCGGCGCGCATGATGGAGCAGACCCTCGACTGGAAGGGACCGATCTACATCCGCCTGGGCAAGGGCGGCGATGCCGTCGTTTCGAAGGCCGAGCACGGCTTTGAGATCGGCAAGGCCATCCTGATGCGGCCGCCGGGTGACGTCCTCATGGTGACCACCGGAATCATGCTTCAGCGGGCGCTGGCTGCAGCCGACCTGCTGGCGGCACAAGGCGTCCGCGCGGGCATCCTGCACATGCATACCGTCAAGCCGCTCGACACCGAGGCGCTGCTGCAAGCGATCCGCGGCATCAAGCTTGTGGCAACTCTCGAGGAGCATGTCCCGTCCGGCGGCCTCGGCAGCGCGGTCGCGGAGACGCTGATCGACAAGCTCGGGGCAGGCCTGCCGGCGATGCTGCGGCTGTCGCTGCCGGACAGCTTCATGCACAATTACGGCTCGCAGGACTCGCTGCTGAAGAAGCACGGGCTTTCCGCCGGCGCCATTGCCGCCTCGATCGAGCGCGCGCTTGCCGCCTCGCACACCGCCTCCCCTCAACTCCATTCCACCTGACGGGCCACATGTACGACGTTCGATATTCCTATCTGCTCGAGCAATTCTCCGATCCTGCCCCCATCCTGGCCGAGATCGGCCGGCTGGTCGCGACCGGGGACTTCACCCTTGGCAAGCCCGTCGCCGAATTCGAGAAGCGCTTTGCCGAGCTGATCGGCGTGCGCCACGCCATCGGCGTCGGATCGGGCACCGACGCGCTCAAACTGCCGCTCAAGGCGCTCGGCATTGGCCATGGCGATGAAGTCATCACCGCCGCCAATACGTTCATCGCGACCGTCGGCGCCATCGCGGAGACCGGGGCGAAGCCCGTGCTGGTCGACTGCGACGATTCGTTCTGCATGAACGTCGACTATGTCGAAGCCGCGATCACAGCGAAGACCAAGGCGATCATGCCGGTTCAGTTGACCGGCGAGGTCACCGACATGGGCAAGCTGATGGCGATCGCGCAGCGCCACAACATCCCCGTCGTCGAGGACGCCTGCCAGGGCATCCTGTCTGAGTTCGCGGGAAAGCGCTCCGGCACCCACGGCATCGCGGCCGGCTTTTCCCTGCACCCGCTCAAGAACCTGAACGTCTGGGGCGATGCCGGCGTCGTCGTCACCAATGACGACGGCATGAACGAGAAGCTCCGGCTCATCCGCAACCACGGCATGAAGAACCGCGACGAGATCGCGATCCTCGGCTGCAACTCGCGGCTCGATTCCTTGCAGGCCGTCGTCGGCAACTGGCTGATCGGCCAGACCAGCGAGATCACGCGGCGCCGGATCGAGAACGCGGCCTATTACGACGCAGGCCTCGCCGGCCTGCCCGGCCTGCGCGTCCCGCCGCGCCGGCCCAACGTGAAGCACGTCTATCACCTCTACATGGTGTTCGCCGAACGCCGCGACGAGCTTTACAAGTACTGCCTGGACAACGGCATCGAAGCCAAGATCCACTATCCGATCCCGCTGTATCAGCAGGAAGGCCTCAAGCATCTCGGCTACGCCCCGGGAACGTTCCCGGTCACCGACCGTCATGCCAAGGAAGTCATCAGCTTCCCGGTGGACCAGCACCTGACACGCGCGCAGCAGGACCGCGTCATCGAGACTGTTCGGAAGTTCTGCCATGGACGCTGACACCGGCCGCCGACGCATCGGTTACGTCAACCTTCCGGCGCAATTCGAGGAAGAGCGCGCCGAGATCATGCAGGCGGTCGAGGGCGTGTTCCAGCGCGGCGATTTCATCGGCGGTGCGGCGGTCGGAAAGCTCGAAGAGGAATTGTCCGCCTATCTCGGCTCGCCGCATGTCGTGACGCTGAATTCCGGCACCGATGCGCTGATCCTCGCGATGAGGGCGCTCGACATCGGTCCCGGCGACGAGGTCATCACCCCGCCGAATTCGTTCGTGGCATCGACCGCCGCGATCATCGCAGTCGGCGCCTCGCCGGTCTTTGCGGACGTGCTGCCGGACCAGAACATCGATCCGGCGGCGGTCGAGGCCGCGGTCACGCCGCGGACCAAGGCGATCATGCCGGTGCACCTGACCGGGCGCATGGCCGACATGAACCCGCTGATGGCGATCGCAAGCAAGCACGCCCTCGCCGTGATCGAGGATAGCGCGCAGGCCGTGGGCTCGACCTATGACGGGCGAATGAGCGGCACCATCGGAACCTTCGGCTGCTTCTCCGCGCATCCGCTGAAGAACCTCAATGCCGCGGGCGATGCCGGCTTCCTCGTCACCGCCGACGCCGAGCTTGCCGCACGAATTCGCCGCCTGCGTAATCACGGTCTGATCAACCGCAGCGACGTCCAGGAATGGGGCCTCGTATCGCGGCTCGACACGCTGCAGGCCGAGCTGCTTCGCATTCGCCTGCGCAACCTGCCCTCGGTGATCGAGCGCCGGCGGCGCAACGCCGCGCAATACCGCGCCGAGCTCGCAGGCCTGCCGCTGTTCATTCCGCCCTGCCGCAACATCGAGTTCAACACGTTCCACACCTTCGTGGTGCAGACCGACCGCCGCAACGACTTCCAGAAATATCTTGCCGACAACGGCATCGAGACCGCGATCCATTATCCGGTCCCGATCCACCTGCAGCCGGCGGCAGCGCATCTCGGTCATGGTCGCGGCGCATTTCCGGTGACCGAGCGTCAGGCCGACCAGATCCTCACCCTTCCCATCAACCAGTTCCTCTCGGCCGCCGATATCAGCTATATCTGCGCGACCGCCCGGGAGTACTTCGCATGACGGATACGGACTTCCTCGAGGCCGATGAGCAGGCGCTGGCGCAGCGCTTCATCGACGATGGTTTCGTCACCACGCCGGCCGACGACCGCGCCGGGCTCGACCGCATCCAGCGGCGCGCCGCCGAACTCGCGGCGGACTATCTCAAGCTGCCGCACAGCAACGATCCCTATGCGATGCTCGACACCATCCACACGCGCGTGAACGTGGATGATCTCAACGGATTGCGGCTGCACGTCTTCAACGGCCTCAACGCCGAGCCCTGGTTCCGGCCGACCTATTTCCGTCTGGCGCGCTCGACGATCGAGACCATCGTCGGCAACGAGCTCTGCATGCAGCGCCGCGTCAATCTCAGCATCCAGCTTCCCGGCGACAGCTCATCGCTGCTCGGCACCCATTCCGACGTCTGGTCGGGGGACTCGCCGTTCGAGGTCGTGGTGTGGGTGCCGCTGGTCGACGTCCGCCACACCAAGTCGATGTACCTGCTGCCGCCGTCCCTGAACGGCGAGATGCAGGACCGGATGGCCAGCCTGCGCAGCGCCGAGGAGCTGTACAAGACGATCAAGCCGCACGCGACCTTCATCGAGATCCCCTACGGTCACGTGATGCTGTTCAACCAGACACTGATGCACGGCAATCGCGTCAACGAGGAGCCCGGCACACGCTGGAGCATGAACTGCCGCTTCAAGAGCATCATGTCCCCCTACGCGGACAAGCGCTTCGGCGAATTCTTCGAACCGATCCTGCTGCGCCCGGCGACACGGGTCGGCATGCAATACAAGCTGCCCGGAGGCTTCCATGGCTGAGCGAGCCGGCCATCGCGGCTATATCGGCGCCCGCCCGCTGAACGGCAGCCGTACCCCGCAGCACGTCCAGAACATCGTGATCCGCGACTATGCCCGGCGGAAGAACCTGCACTATCTGCTCAGCGCCGCCGAGCACACCATGCCCGGCAGCTACATGGTGCTCGAGGATATCCTGGATGAGCTGCCGCGGCTGCGTGGCCTGATCCTTTACAGCATCTTCATGCTGCCGCCCGACGAGGCACGGCGGCGGGAGATCTACGACCGCGTGCTGCGCGAGGGCTGCGATCTGCACGCGGCCGTGGAGGAGATCACGCTCTCGTCGCAGAAAGACGTCCAGGCCGTCGAGGACATCCTGCTCGTCAATAAATTCGCGACCATCCTGTGACGATGCCGCGGACCGGTTGACGATCATGACCGAGATCAACCTGCTCCAGCCGATGCACGCATCGACCAAGCGGGACTACGTTCAGCGCGTCGTCGAGCACGACAAGGCCGAATCCGCCGCCGTGGCGCGGCAATGGGGGCGCGACTATTGGGACGGCGACCGCCGTTACGGCTATGGCGGCTATCGCTACGACGGACGGTGGCGCCCGCTCGCCCAGACCCTGATCGACCGCTACGGCATCAAGCCGGGCATGAGCGTGCTCGATGTCGGCTGCGGCAAGGGCTATCTGCTCTACGAGTTCACCCAACTCGTCCCCGACCTCACGATCGCCGGCATCGACGTCTCCGAGTATGGCATCGCCAACGCCAAGGAGGACGTGCGGCCGCAGTTGAGGGTCGGCAGCGCCGTCGAGCTGCCCTACCCCGATCACAGCTTCGATCTCGTAGTGTCGCTCGGCGTGCTGCACAACCTTCCACTCGAGGACGTCTTCCGCGCGGTGTCGGAGATCGAGCGTGTCGGACGCGGCGCCTCGAAATATCTGATGGTGGAATCGTTCCGCAACGAGCGCGAGAAGGCAAATCTCCTCTACTGGCAACTCACCTGCCTGAGCTTCCATGGCCCGGACACATGGGCCTGGATCTACGACAAATGCGGCTATCGGGGCGACCATGGGTTCATCTTCTTCGAATGAGACGGCGCGTCCGCGCCCACCGACCTCGCTGCGTGCGCAGAATCCGGAAGTCTACTATTCGGACGACGCCATCGTCACGGTGGACGACGCCACGATCGCGGAGCTGAAGCGTATTGCCGCCGGCAACCCGCGCCTGCGCAGCCGGCTGTGCACGCATCCCGATCCCTCGTCCGGCCTGCATGAGATGCTGATCGTGCATCATCGCGAGGCCTATGTGCGACCCCACATGCATCTTGGCAAACCTGAATCGTTTCACGTGATCGAGGGCACCGCGCAGGTCGTGATCTTCGAGGATGACGGCCGCATTCGCGACGTGCTCGAGATGGCGCCCTACGGCCAGGGCAAGCGCTGCTACTACCGGATGCCCGAACAGGTCTTCCACTCGATCCTGATCACCTCGGAGTGGCTGGTGTTTCACGAAACCACCGCCGGTCCCTTCGACCCCTCCCGCACGGCTTTTCCCGACTGGGCACCGGATGGCAGCGATGCCGCCGCGGTTCAGGACTATGTCGCGAAGACTGGCGTGCTCGCCGCGGAGCATCTGGCGGGACGTTAGATTTCGACTGATACCGCTACTCGACTATACCGCCTTGAACGTCCGAGGACGACCTACCCGATGAAGCTGCCTACGTTACGCGCGACTTCAGAAAGATCGCATTGGGGACCGCCGACACGGCGGAAGCCACGCCGTACCCGCTTCCCTTCAATGGACTGCCGCGCGTCTTGCGGGACCTACCGACGACTGCTACCTGCATTGATTGAGGACGCATCGGCCGGAGGGCTGCGCCGTGCACCCCGGGTTGGATGTATCCGGGACCATCTCATTGCGGGCCGCGCCGGTTTCATTGAAAATCGCCCCGTCAGACCTGCCAAATGCGAGAACAACCAGTGACCGACCATTGCCGCCTCTGCCATTCGACCAACCTGCGACCGGTCATCGACCTCGGGCAGATGCCGATTGCGCATCGGCTTCGGCACAGCCGGAACGAGCAGGAGGAACGGTATCCGTTCGAGGTGCTCGCCTGCGGCGATTGCGGTCTGCCGCAGATCGTCAAGCCGATCGATCCCGACATCCTGTATCGCCAGTTCAACTACAATTTCAGCAGCTGGAAGCCTGAGCCGCACCAGGTCGACGAGCTCGATACCATCGCGAAATTCTCGAGCCATCAATCCGTGTTCGAGATCGGCTGCAACGACGGCCTGTTCATGGACAAGCTTCGCGAGCGCGGCGCGAAAGTTTTGGTCGGCGTGGAGCCCAACCCGGTGTCGGGCAAGATCGCCCGCGAGCGCGGCATCAAGGTCTATGCCGACATGATCAGCCCTGCGATGTGTCACGACGCCGTGGCGCAGGCCGGCAAATTCGATCTCGTCGTCTCGCGCCAGGTGCTGGAGCACATCGTCGATTTCGAGAACTTTTTCGATTGCGTGAAGATCGCGCTCAGCGACGACGGGCTGCTGTTCATCGATGTGCCGGATTTCGCGCCGGGCTCGACGGCCGGCGACCTCTCAGTCCTCTGGGAGGAGCACGTCAGCTATTTCACCGAGCCGACCCTGGTCGCGCTGCTGGCGCGCCACGGCTTCGAGGCGGTGTCCGTGAAGAAATACAATTTCAGCGGCGGCAGCCTCGCGATCGCGGCCCGCCGTGCGACGCGCGACGTGACGCCACCGCCCGCCCCCGCCGGCGTCGGCGAGAAATTCGGCCAGCGCGCGAGGGAGTATGGCGCCCGCCTGCGACCGATTCTCGCCAAGGCCCGCGCCAGCGGCGCCGAGATCGCCATCTACGGCGCGGGCTGCCGCGCCTGCACCTTCACCAATGCCCACGAACTTGCGGATCTCGTCGATCTCTCGGTCGACGATCAGAAGGAGCGTCAGGGACTGTTCCTGCCCGGCACCGGGATTCCGATCCGATCGCCCGAGGATCTCGCCGGCAAGTCCGAACCGCTCGTCTGCCTTCTTGCCGTGAACCAGGAGAACGAAGCCAAGGTCAGCAGCCGGCTGCGCGAAAACGTGAAGCGTCCGCTGCACATCGTCTCCATCTTCGCGCCGTCCGATATCTGGAGCGAGCTCGATCGCCTCGAGGCGGCCGCAGGGTCGCAGCATGGCTGACGACAAGCTCTTCAACTACTACGAACGCCAGGACATCCTGCCGACGTTCGGCAATTTCAAATCCTCTGCCGAACTCACCGCCTACGCCGGCCAGCGTCGCGAGCTGTTTTCGGACAAGCTGGTGCTGCCTTCGCGGCTGTTCCGCGATGCGGAAGTTCTCGAATTCGGTCCTGATTCCGGTGAGAACGCCCTGGTGTTTGCCGGCTGGGGCGCAAAAATGACGCTTGCCGAACCGAACCGGCATGCGCACCCGAAGATTGAGGCCTACTTCGCGCATTTCGGCCAGGCGGAACGTCTTCGCGAACTCGCATTGTCCGACGTCGAGGGGTTTCGCAGCGACCGCCGTTTCGACGTCATCGACGCCGAAGGGTTCATCTACACGGTGCAGCCGAGCGAAAAATGGCTCGGCATCTTCCATCGGTTGCTCAATCCGGACGGTTACGCCGTCGTTTCCTATTACGAACGTTACGGCGGCTTCTTCGAGCTCGCACTCAAGGCGATCCATGCCGCCGGCAAGGTCTTGACGGGCCGCTCCGAGCTGGAGACGGCGAAGCTGCTGTTCGAGCCGAAGTGGAACAGCATTCCGCACACCCGCAGCTTCGAATCCTGGCTGATGGACGTGCTCGAGAATCCGTTCGTCCGGCACCGCTACTTCCTCGATGCGGAGGCCCTCTGTACGGCGGCGCATGAGCAGGGGTTCGACATCCATTCGGCATGGCCCGCCTATCGCGACAGCCTGGACGTCTACTGGCACAAGAAGGTCCTGTCGGCGGACGAGAAGCTGCGTCGCGCCACGCGCCATCTCGACCGCAGCCGTCTGAGCTTCCTCGGGGGACGAAAGCTTTATCTGGTCGGCAAGGCCGACGCGGTGAGCGCGATCTCGGCTTCGATCGAAGCGCTGGTGCTCGATGTGGACAGGATGATCGACGAGCCCTTCGGCGACAGCCTGCCCCGCGTGATCACCAGCCTCGCCTCGTTACGCGAGACGATCCTGACGACGGACATTCTCGCCGACGATGCTTCCGACATCGAAGCCATCACCGCAACGCTCGACAGTTTCCATCGCATCTTCAGCGCGATCGGACGGCGCGATGCGTCCGCGATCGCCGCCCTCACCCAGTCAGACCAGGCGTTCATCGACACCTGGGGGCAGCCGGCGCATTTCCTCGTCGTCCGGAAGCGCATCGAGGGATCGTAGCAAGTGAGGCCAGGCATTGGCATCATCGGAACGGGCATGGTCGGCCAGATGTGCCACCTCGCCAATTTCGTCGCCAATCCCGGCTGCCGCGTCGTTGCGATTGCAGATCTCCGACCTGACCTGGCAACCGCCGCGGCGCAGAAATTCGGCATCTCGCGGGTCTACGGCACGCACCGCGAACTGCTCGCGGACAGCGAGGTATCCGCCGTCGTCGTCGTGACCAAGCGCCGCGCCACCGGCCCGATCGTGCTGGACGCGTTGAACAGCGGCCGGCACGTGCTGTCGGAGAAGCCGATGGCCTACACGACGGTTCAGGCCGCGTCGCTGGTCGAGGCTGCGCGGCGGCAGCGTCTCGTCTACAGCATCGGCTACATGAAGCGTCACGACGCCGGCGTAGCGCGCGCATTGGCCGAGCTGGCGCGTTTGCGCACAGACGGTTCGCTCGGATGCGTTGTCGGAGCAAGGGGCTGGTGCTTCGGCGGAGACACTGGCCGATCGCACGACAATTTCGTCATGACCGGCGAAACCCGGCCGGACGGGCTCGAGCTCTGGCAGGATGGCCCCGATTGGATGCCGAGCGCGATGCGGCCCGGCTACGATAATTTTCTGAACGTGTTCAGCCATATCATCAATCTGGCGCGCTACCTGCTCGGATCGTCGCCGGCAGTCGCCGAAAGCACCGTCGAGATCGCGGGCGCGGCGCGCATAACCCTCGACTTCGACGGCGTCGCGTGCGCGCTGGATCTGGTGAATGGATCCGAAGGTGCGTGGCGCGAGGGATTGACGATCGATTTCGAGCGGGGCGCATTGACCATCGAACTGCCCCCGCCCTTTGCCGAGCAGGAGGCGGAGGTCATTCTCGACCAGGGCGGACAACGCACGCGGCTGGTGCGCGAAGGGAGTTGGGCGTTTCGGCGTCAGGCCGACGCTTTCGTCGCCGATATTGTCGAACAAGGAACGCCCCTGGCGTCCGGCCAAGATTCGGTGGCCGACATCGCGCTCGCCGAGGCGATCTGGAAGCGGCAGGTCAGCGGCTAGGCATCGCATCCGCTTTCGCGCGATCGAGCGGCGTTATCCCCGCGATCGGCCCTGGCTTGATGGTGACCTCGGCAAGTTGACGCAGAAACTGCGATACGTCGCAGCGCGCCAGCAGCCGGCATGCATAGTACTTGCGCACCAGAACCCAGTTTGGCGCCGCGCCGGGCCCCGGCTGGAACGAGATCGTCGCCTGGGGGCCCGACGGGTCGACATGATGAAACGCACTTCCTGGCGCTGTCCGGGCCAGTTCGACGTCCTGGAGAACGCTCGACCTCTCGCCGCGCAAGGCGAAGCCGACAAATGGCTGATTGCCCCAGGCAAGGCGGAGTATGCCGGTGACCTCCGCGAAGCCGAACGGCACGTGGCGCGACGGGTAGTCGACGAATCCGTCATCGAGCGCGAACACCGTTGCTGCCGGCTGGGCGCGGCTGACGAGCTCGTTCGCCAGGGCCTCTTGTTTCAGGGTTCTCGCCTGCATGAAGATGTATGTGTCCCACAGCAGGCCGATCGACAGCACCGATCCAAATCCCAGCACGACCGCGAAGGCTGCCTTCGGACCGATCGCGTGTTCGACCCATCGCTTGAGACCGAGAAGGATCAACGCCAATGGCAGGCCGAACATCAGCAGATGACGGCTCTCATAAAAGTGCAAGCTGGAGGGCCGCAGGCCGGCGACCAGATAGGGAAACGACAAGGCCAGAAACAACACGACGGCGAGCAGGAGCGGCGCGGCAACCGTATATTTCGCGGTGGTCGGCTCCGTCTCGGACCGCAACAACAATAGGGCGGCGCCGACGAGAAGCGCGGCAACGACGAGCGGCGCCGGTGCCTCGATCGTCATCTTGAGCGCGCCAGCCACAACGTCCCAATAGCTCGTGATGAAAAACGCCTTCCAGCCGCTCGCCAACTCGCCGAGCGTCGGAAAATGGGCGCCATAGTGCTGCGCGTACGCGCCGATCCGCTTGAACCAGATATTGAGCGTGCCCCAATAGACCAGAGGAAGCACCATCAATTCCGGATAGCCCAGAGCGCAGCGCCAGGCCGCGAGCCATGTGCGGCGAACGAAGCCATGCGCCGCATCCCCGCCCCGCCATATCGAGACGAAGAGGCCGAGCACCATGAAGGCATAGAGCACGATCGTCGAGTTGAGCGCGAAGCTCAGCAGGAACACGAGCGCAGCGGCGACACGAAGCAGAACACGTCGCAGGCCGCGAGCACTGAAGGCGAGCGTCAACAGCCAGGCACCGGTGAACAGCAGTCCGAAACTAAACACGTAGACCGCGTTCGCCTTGCCAGCCCAGAGCTGATAGCCGGGATAGGTCCAGACGATCAGCGCGAAGCCGACCGCCTCCGCACGGTCAAGCAGACCGAGACGCGTTGCGGTCAGCACCAGACACGTCGCACCGAGGAGAATTCCGGCGAGCGCCAGCGCCACCATCACGGCGATGGGCGCGCCGGTCCAGTTGGCGAAGGTGTCGTAGCTGAAGAAGATCGGATGGCCCGCAGCGCTCAGGAGAAAATCGATGTCGATCACGAAATCCGGACGCGGCTTGAGCACCAGCCAGTCGTCCATGAAGAGGCCGTCGTTCAGCAGCATCGGCGCATGCGCGACCAGCAGCAGCGCCAGCAGAACGACTGTCGCGCGCAGCGTTGCGGATGTGCTGGGACGGGAGAGAGATGGCATCGACGGCAAGAATTCGCACGCCCACCCGACCGCCGCAAGGGCCGGATGACGGGCATTGACCCCCAAAATGCGACCTCCTATAGACGCCGTACAGGCTGGGCACCACAGAGGCGTCCGAGGCGATTTGCGCGATGAATTTCCTACCGGGCCCGGCGCAGACCACTGCGATTTGTCTCAGTGCCGCGCTTCCGCTGCTCTTGCTTTGCTATGCACGTATCGCCGCCATTCGAGGTGCCGGCCGCCGTTTTCGGCTGGGCTGTCTCAGCGTGGTCGTGCTCTTTGTGATCGCCTGCATCGCAATTCCGGGTCCAAGGCTTCTCGACGACGTGGTCAGCGGCCTCTTCCTTCTGGCGACGGCGATGATGCTTTGCTACGTCCTGTTCAGCCTGCTGGCCTGGGGCTTCACCCTGACGCTGCTCACGGCACTCGTCCGGGCCGGATCTCCCCTCACCTTGGAGCAATGGGCTGCGGCCTACATGCAGGGGGGTGATCTCGGCACCTTCGCACACAATCGATTGAAGCTGCTGATCGGTTCGGGGATGGTGATGATAGCCGACGGCAAATTGGCGCCGACGGCCAAAGGACTTGCGGTGGCGCATCTCGTCAAGTTCGTTCGTTTCTCAACGGGTCTTGGATAGCGACACGATGTCATTTGCTGTCGGTCTCATCGCTGCCGTCGCATTTGCCGTGCTGGCGCCTGTCCTGCAGTTCGTCGCTCGCGCTCGGGCATGGTCGCTGGCACCGGTGATCGTGCTCGCGATCGCCGCAGTCGTTGCGCATCTTCTCGGGGTGCTGCTCGGCGTCCTGATCCTTCCGCAATTCCGCTATTGGGACGCCGCATCGATTTTCGGCTTTGGCGTCATGGGTTACGTTTTCGCCTTCGGCGCAGTCTACAAATCGGTCTCGCTGGACATCCTGCTGGGTCTTGCCGAGCGGCCCGACCGGGCGGCTCCGCTGTCGGACGTCGTCGAAGGGCAAGTTCCAGAACTGTTCCGCGGACGGACCAAGATCTTGATTGACGGGGGTCTGGTCGAGCAGGTCGATCCGCGGTTTGCCGCGACGGCGGCCGGACAGACCATGGCAAAACGGATCGCGCGGCTACGGCGTGCCTTCGGCATCGGCGATACCGGACTCTACGATTTTGCCGACTAGTTGCCCGAATGCAACGCAGTTGCGTTGACCTGATTGACTGGACCGATATTGTTGGCCGGATTTTGATCACCTAGCGTTGCAGGTGAGGTTCCAACAGTACTGAGTGGCCGGCGACGGCGGTATGTGATGACACCTTCCAGGGCGGAAAAAAGTCTTACGATCGTCATCCCTGCGCTGAACGAGCAGGACAAGATCGCCGACACCATCGACGGCGTGTTGCCGCTCGCCCGCGAATTGCTGGACGATTTCGAGATTTTCCTGATCGACGACGGCAGCACCGATGCCACCGGCGCGATCATGGACGAATTCGCAGCCAGCGACCGGCGGATCACCGTTCATCATAACGCCGAGCGGCGGGGCGTCGGCGCCGGCTTCGAATACGCCCTGTCACGCGCGAAGTTCGATGCCATTACCCTGATCCCCGGCGATCATGCCTTCCAGAACGAAGGCATTGCCAGGATGTTCAAGGCGGTTGGCGCCGCCGACATGGTGATCACCTATCGTGACAACCAGTCGGACCGTTCCGTCAACCGCTCGATCCAGTCGCATTCGCTGCGCTTCGTCCTGAACTGCATGTTCGGCTTCTGGCTGTCCGACTACCACAGCATGATCGTCTACCCCGTGAAATGGCTGCGCCAGATCGCGGTCAGGGCCGACGGCTACGGCTATCAGATCTGCGCGTTGATCTCGCTGCTCCAGCTCGGCCTCACCTACGTCCAGGTCCCCGTGAGCCTGAACGCGGAGTTGAAGGGGTCATCGCGCGCGCTGCGGCTGCGCACCTATTTGGAGCTCATCGGGACCATCGTCTCGCTGCTCCGCCGCGTTCCCATCCGGGATGTCGATCGCGATCAGGTTCCGGTTGACGCCGGACGGACCCCCGCACGCTAGTCCCCGGCCGAGGCCCTCATCGCTGCGGGCGGCCGCGAGCGCCTGCCGGGGCAATCTTGCCCCATCCCGCCAGTATCTAGTCTAAGTGGTTGATTTCGCTGGCAGGAGTGGCAGGGCTCGAACCTGCGACCCCCGGTTTTGGAGACCGGTGCTCTACCAATTGAGCTACACTCCTACGGACCCTGCGTCGCCTTAGGATCACGGCCGCTTTCAAGCACAGGGGACGGCCGGATTGCAAGGGAGAAGCGCGCCCGCTTCGCTTGTTTGTGCCGCACCTTCTGGGCCACATTTCGCTCCCGACAATAATGTGCCCCCGGGAGTGACCATGACCGCGACAGCCGCCCTTAGCCCCGCAACCGCGCCGAAAACACCGCCTTTGCCCGAGGCCAAGCCCGAGACACTGGGCCTGTCGCGGCCGCGCCTCCAGGCGATGTCGGACGCCTTCAAGCGTGAGATCGACAAGGGCACCGTCCCCGGAATCACCGTGCTGGTGGCCCGCCGCGGCCAGGTCGGCTGGTTCGAGGCGCTGGGCCGCCAGAGCCCGGCCGCATCAACGCCGATGGCGCTCGATTCGATCTTCCGGATCTTCTCGATGACCAAGCCGATCGTCTCCGTCGCCGTCATGGCGCTGGTCGAGGACGGCCACCTCCTGCTCGGCGATCCCGTCGCCAAGTTCATTCCGGAGTTTGCCGACCAGAAGGTCGGGATCGTCAGCGGCGGCAAGCTGGACCTGGTTCCGCCGAAGCGGCCGATGACGGTGCAGGACCTGCTCCGCCACACCTCTGGCCTCACCTACGAGCACCAGGGCGACGGGCCCGTGCACAAGATCTACCAGGACTCGCGGGTGCGCAGCCGCAAGATCACCAATGCCGAGCACGCCGCACTGGTGGCGAGCTTCCCGCTGGTCTGCCAACCCGGCGACGAGTTCAACTACAGCCGCTCCACCGACATCCTCGGCCGCATCATCGAGGTCGTCAGCGGCAAGTCGCTCGGCACCTTCCTCGCCGAACGCGTGCTTGCGCCGCTCCAGATGGCCGAGGCCGGCTTCTCGACATCCGAGGCCAATGCCGGCCGGCTCGCCGAACCGTTCGCGGCCGATCCCTGGACCGGCGACAAGGTCGCGCTGTTCAACATGCTGGAGCAGCCGGTGATGGAATCCGGCGGCGGCGGCCTCGTCTCCACCACGATGGACTACGCCCGTTTCGCGCTGATGTTGCGCAACGGCGGCACGCTCGACGGCAACAGGATCATCGGCCGCAAGACGCTG
Source organism: Bradyrhizobium sp. B025 (assembly GCF_042257955.1). Taxonomy (NCBI): domain Bacteria; kingdom Pseudomonadati; phylum Pseudomonadota; class Alphaproteobacteria; order Hyphomicrobiales; family Nitrobacteraceae; genus Bradyrhizobium; species Bradyrhizobium sp. B025. The sequence continues at coordinate 5,174,808 of NZ_CP170150.1, forward strand.
GAGCTGATGGCCTCCGACCACCTCGGGCCCGAGGTGAAGACCAACGGCACCCTGCTCTCGCCCGGCCACGGCTTCGGCCTCGGCTTCGCCGTGCGCCGCGAGGCCGGGATCGCGCCCTTCCCCGGCAGCGTCGGCCAGTATTTCTGGAGCGGCATTGCGGGAACGTTCTTCTGGATCGACCCGAAGGAGGATCTGCTCGCGGTGTTCATGAGCCAGGGTCCGGGCCAGCGCGACTACACGCGCACGCTGGTGCGGGATCTGGTTTACGCGGCGGTGGATTGACCCGAAGGGTCATTCCGGGGCGATACAAAGCATCGAGCGATGGTGCGCAATTGCGCACCTGAGAATCTCGAGATCCCGGGTTCGCGCTAAGCGCGCCCCGGGATGACGCTCTATCGCGTCAACTGATCGTCGCGCCGCCGTCGATCACCATGGTCTGGCCGGTCATGAAGTCGCCGGCCTTCGAGCCCAGGAACACGGCCGCGCCGGCGATCTCGTCGGGGATGCCGATGCGGAGCAGCGGCGAACGCGAGGTCGAGGCCTTCAGGTTCTCCGGATTGTCCCACAGCGCCTTGGCGAAATCGGTCTTGATCAGGCCGGGCGCGATGCAGTTCACGCGGATGTTGTGCTTGCCGTATTCGCAGGCGAGGTTGCGCGCGAGCTGCATGTCGGCGGCCTTCGAGATCGCGTAGGCGCCGAGGATGGTCGAGCCCTTGAGGCCGCCGATCGAGGACACGATGATGATCGAGCCGTCCTTGCGCTCGATCATCTGCGGCACCACCATCGAGATCAGCCAGTTGTTGGCGACGATGTTGTTGTCGAGGATCTTGCGGAACTGATCGTCGGAGATGCCGGCGAGCGGACCGTAATACGGGTTCGACGCCGCGTTGCAGACCAGCACGTCGATCTTGCCGAACGCTCGGTTGCTCTCGTCGATCAGGTTTTGCAGATTTTCCTTCGAGGAGATGTTGGCCGCGATCGCGACCGCGGTGCCCTTGTCGAACCTGTCGTTGATGCCCTTGGCTACCTGGTCGCAGACGTCGGCCTTGCGTGAGGAAATCACGACTTTGGCGCCGTGCTCGGCCATGCGTTCGGCGATCGCAAGCCCGATGCCGCGCGTCGAGCCTGTGATGACGGCGACTTTCCCCTTCATGTCGAACAAGGTCATGTTTCTCTCCCAGATTGATTTACGTATTCAGTGTCGTTCCGAGGCGATGCGAAGCATCGAACTATGCTGCGCGGTTGCGTACCTGAGACTCTCGAGATTCCGGGTCCGGTCCTGCGGACCGTCCCGGAATGACAGCTTGCTCAGGCGAGCTTCTTGACTTCCGGGCCCGCCAGTTGATGCATCGCCGCGTGCGCATCATCCGCGATCCACGGCTGCTGATTGACCATCGGCAGCCGCCAGACCGTGCGCTCGGGACTCGCAAAATAGTCGAGCCGCGTCACCGAGCAATTGTCGATGTCGAACGACAGCCCCCGCTCCGGCTGGCCGTCGAGCGCGAGTCCCACCGCGGCCTTGATGGTGCCGCCATGCGCGACCGCGATGATGTCCAGCCCCGCCGCCTCGCTGTTGATCCGCTCGATGGTGCGGCGCGTGCGGTGGTAGAGATCCATGAAGCTTTCGCCGCCGGGCGCGGGCTCATTGATGTCGGCGAACCAGCTCGTGCCGACCGGACGGCTGGCGATGAACTGGGCGCGGTTCATGCCCTGCCAGCGGCCGAGATTCTGCTCGGCGAGGTCCGCTTCCCACGTCATGGACGCAGGCCTTGGAAAGCCGGCCGCCCAGATCGCTTCGGCCGTTTGATGCGTCCGCATCAGATTGCTCGAATACCAGACCGCCTTGCGTGGCAGCACCTTGGCGACAGCATTGAACACGTAGGTATCGCTGGTGTCGCAGGCGATGTCGCTCTGACCGTAGATATTGCCGCCGTCATTGCGCACCGGCGCGTGACGGACCCACCACCACCGTGTCGTGACCACATTCGGCTTGTCTGCGCCTGCCATCGAAACCCTTCCATCCCGTGTGATGTCGCTGTACGTCAGGTGTGAACGTGTCTCAAGACACTTTACCGTTTGAAATCTTGTTTGAAATTCCGTCGCGCGGCAAGCGTCGCGCACGCGTCAAAGGGAGAAACGCATGGGCCGTCTGCAAGGCAAATCCGTCATCATCACCGGCGCCGGCAGCGGCATCGGTCGCGCCGCTGCGCTGCTGTTCACCAGGGAAGGCGCCAGGCTGATCGCGGTCGATCGCACCGAGGCGGTGAAGGAGACCGTCGAGGAGGTGAAGAAGGCCGGCGGTGCCGCGGAAGCGATGGTCGCGGATGCGGGTTCCGAGAAGGACGTGATCGCCGTCATCGACAGGGCGGTGAAGACGCACGGCCTGCTCGACGTGATCTGGGCCAATGCCGGCGTCTCCGGCGGGCTCGTCCCGCTCGGCGAGCAAACCGTGGAACACTGGCAGGAGGTGCTGCGCGTCAACCTGATCGGTCCGTTCCTCGCGGTGAAGCACGCGATGCCGCACATGGTGAAGCAGCAGTCCGGCGCAATCGTGCTGACGGCGTCGGTCGCCGGCCTCAAGGCCGGCGCCAGCGGTCATCCCTATGCCGCGAGCAAGGCCGGCGTGATCAGCCTGGTGCAGACCACGGCCTATTCGCTCTCCGGCACCGGCGTGCGCATCAACGCGGTCTGCCCCGGCCTGATCGAAACCGGCATGACGAAACCGATCTTCGACCGCGCCAAGGAGCGCGGCACCGCCGATAAGATCGGCCAGCTCAACCCGCTGAAGCGCCCCGGCCAGCCGCACGAGCTCGCGGCTATGGGATTGTTCCTGGCCAGCGACGAAGCCTCGTATGTCAACGGCCAGGCGTTCCCGGTGGACGGCGGTCTGACGGCATCGATGCCGTATGCGGGCAAGCCGGTTTAGCAAAGTCGTTCTCTACGTTGATGATGGCCGGGCGAGCCCGGCCATTTTCGGACCGGCGTTTTGCGCGGGACCGCGGCAACACCCTCGCTGTCGTCCTGGCGCAAGCCAGGACCCATAGCCGCCGAACTTGGTTGCTGCGAACGCTGGTGGCCACATCGCGCTTCGGCAACGCTGACCGGGGTGCGGAGGGATTCTGGATTGCTTCGCTGCTCGCAATGACGGAGTGTGGGAGACGGCGTCGCTCTTTCAACTCGCATTCCCATCGCAGACACACCTTCACCCTCTCGCGGCTCATCTCGCCCGAGCTTTGCTTCGTCACCTCACCCTCGGATGAAAGAGGGCGCAGAGAAGGCCGGGAGCCGGCTGGCTCCTACTGACCGCCATGCGAGAAGCGGATTGCGCTACGATGCACAGCGGGAAACAGGGCAACCGGAGACATCCCGGCCTTCCCTGCGCAGTGGTTGGAACGGCTTATGTCGTGCTCTCCCCGGGGAGCGATGCACTATTGCCCCCGTCGCCCTGCGGATGGCTGACGCGCGCGGTCCGGTCGGGCCGCACACATCACCGCAGAACTTGGCGCACAGACCCCGGGCGCCAGGACGACACGATTTGGCCGTACGCCGATCACACCGGTCGTGCGCGCGACGTCCTCGCTCACGGTTGCCCGCCCTGCGAAACCCTTCGCGCCGATGCAACTAGCGTCCACCGCCGCCCGGCCCGCGTTCGTGACGATCGCGATACGCCCCTCTTCCTTGGGCCGGAGTGAGGCGACACATACGCCGTTTCCGAATTTCGGTAAAGTGGAATATTTTCGACGATGGGCGTTGACCGCCATCTTGCGTGTCTTGCCCGAGAGGCAACGCAAGGTCTTGTGGCCCGGATGGCGCCGGCGGCCCGCCTTATTCCGGTGGGATCGTCCCGGCCTGCTCGCGCAGCGATTTCGGCGTGACGTTATAGGCGGCGCGAAACGCGCGGTAGAAGCTCGAGACGTCGAGAAAGCCGCAGCGGAACGCAATGTCCGCGACCGACAGATCGGCGTAGACGGGATCGAGCAGATGAACGCGGGCCCGCCGCAGCCGCGCCGCCATCACCACCTGCGAGAAGCTCTCGCCGGCCTTCGCCAGCATGTGCTGCACGGTGCGCGAGGGCATGCCGAGCCGCCGAGCCACCCGCTCGAGGCTGACCTCGGGATCGAACGCCTGCTTGCTGATCGTCTGCCGAACCAAGGCGAGCCGCGCGCGGTAGACGGCCTCCTCACCGTCCACTCCCTGCACGCCGTCCCTGGCGCCGAGCCAGCGGCCAGTGAGCTTGATCAGGTGCTGCGTCGCCTCCGCGGCGCCGCCTTCGTCCAGCCCCGCCCCGTTCGCGATCAACAGCCGCGCATAGCCGGTCAGGAGCTGATAGTCGGCACCGGTGCAATCGAGCGGGCGGCAGGCCAGGTCGACCGGGGACAGGCCCCACTCCCTGAAGATCGCGTTCGGCAATTTCAGGCTGATGCAATGGCCGTTGTTCGGGGCAATGGCCTGTGTGCTCGCGTCCAGTACGAGCAGCCCCGCCTGTCCCGGCTGGACATCGATCTCGCGCCCGAGCTGGCGGCCGATATGAGTTGTCGCGCCGATGTTGAAGCTCAGATAGACATGGTCCTCGTCGTCGCGGTTGATGTGCTTTTTGGTCCGCGCGCCGATAAAGGAGGAGCTGAACATCTCCCCCAGCGCGACCGTCTCGTTCATGAGGAATTTGTGCGTCCCGATGATGCGGGCATCCCCCTCGGAAAACCCCATGTCCATGCCGGTGACGATCTGCTCGAAACACTCGGCCCACACGCGAGCGCGAATGGCGGGATCGGTAATGCCGTCAAGCACAGTCGTATCGAAAATCAGGCTCTGAAAGACCGACATCCCCCCGCCCCACAGTTGCAAACGAAAAAATAACACGGAAGAAGAACGGCGCATCTTCCGGCAATAATTTGCAATAGACGCAATGTGGTTGCGTGCCAAGCGGTAGAGGCGGACCGGTCGGGGCGATAATTTCGTCAGCCACAAATCATTGCAGCTGCAGGCTTCGGCCCGATGCAGCGCGCCATTCGCATCGCGATAGCGTGCCGCAACGAGGACGACGCCTCTGCTGCGGGCATGGGCGAGAGCGACATGATGTTGAATTGGGCGGGGCTGACAGCGTATCGATCATCCGAGGATCGCAGGTGGCGCGCGTCCAATCCCCGGCGCCGGCCCTGCCTGATACGTCTCGCCGCGACCGTTGCCCTGTCAGCCCTTTGTCTCCTGTCCGGACAGCCGGCGACGGCGCAGTTCGCCTGTAGCACCTCCGGCGGTGCGACGATGGGCGCCTCCGCGGGCGGTCTCGCCAGCACCAACTTCGCCTGCGGGCCGAACGCCAACGCCTTTGGCCTCGTTAGCGCCAATTTCGCCGCCGGCGTCAACTCCGACGCCAGCGGAGACGCCAGCTCGAACTTCGCCGCGGGCGTGAATGCAAGCGCGACCGGCGACAACAGCAACAACGTCGCAATCGGCAACGGCGCCAGCGCCGCCGGCGATTCCGGCACGAGCGTGGCGACCGGCTTCGGCGCCAACGCCGCCGGGATCGGCGGAAAGAACGTCGCCACGGGCGACCATGCCAATGCCAGCGGCAACAATGGGACCAACATCGCAATCGGCGTGAACGCCGCTGCCAATGGCAACAACTTGAGCAATACGGCCGTGGGTTCCAATTCAATCGCCACCGGTACGAATTCGTCGGCGTTCGGCGCCAATGCCCACGCGTTCGGCAGTCAGAGCAGCGCATTTGGCCTCGGCAACACCGCCAACGGCGGCAACAGTGCCGCGCTCGGCACCAACAACACCGCCACCGGCAACAACAGCGCCGCCGTAGGCTCGACCAACGCCGTCAACGGCGACGGCAGTGGGGCCCTCGGCTCCGGCAACGCCATCAACGGCACCAACTACGCGGCCGTCGGCTCCAACAACGTCGTCGCCGGCAACAACGGCGCGGTTGTCGGCTCCGGCAACGGCGTCACCGGCGACAACACCGCGGCCTTCGGCTCCAGTATCGGCATCGCCGGCGGCAACAACGCGGCTGTCGGCTCCTTCAGCACCGTCACCGGCAGCAACAGCGCGGCTGTTGGCTCCTTCAACAACGTCAGCGGCAATAACAGCGGCGCCTTTGGCACCGGACAGAACGTCCGCGGTAACGGCACGTTCGCCATCGGCGATCCCAACATCGTCAACGGCAACAACAGTTTGGTGTTCGGCGACAACAACACGGTGAACGGGTCCAATGTGGCGGGTCGCGGCGACAACATCCAGCTGGTCGGCTCGAACAACACCATTGCGGCAACGTCCAGCGCCGCCGGCTCCTCCGTGTTCGGCAGCGGCAACACCGTCAACGCCACCAATGCCGTGGTGATGGGCAACAACAGCACCGTCTCCGGCGCGTCCTCTGTCGCGATCGGCAATGGCACGGGCGCTACCGGCATCAACACGATCGCGATGGGCACCGGCGCCGGCGCGAATTTCGACAACTCGGTCGCGATCGGCAGCGGCGCGACCACGACGCGGAGCAACCAGGTCGCAGTCGGCACCGCCAGCAGCACCTACACGATGAGCGGCATCACCTCGGCTGCGAGCAAGGCGGCGCAGTCGGGACCGACACAGCTCGTCACATCGGACGCGGCCGGCAATCTGGCGACCACCTCGCTGGCTGGCCTCGGACTTGCCTCCGCCGGCGACATCAACGGAATCAACTCCCAACTGGCCGCCCTCAACGGCCGCGTCGACAACCTGACACGGGAGTCGCGCGGCGGCGTGGCGTTGGCGCTCGCGGCGTCCAGCCTGCAATTCGATCCTCGCCCCGGCAAGATCTCGGTCTCCGGCGGCTTCGGCAATTTCCAGGGACAATCCGGCCTCGCGGTCGGCCTCGGCTATTCCTATTCGGACGCCATGCGCTTCAACGCGGCATTCACGGCCGCACAGCAAGGCGCCATCGGCGTCAGGGCCGGCGCGTCGTGGACGCTGAACTGAGGATGATGTTACCGACCGATCTTGCGGGCCGCGACAACTTCGCGTGTCCGGATGTTGCCGGACGGTGACAGATTCCGTTTGATCGAACCGCTAGTGTCGTTGGGCTCGGTTGGTCTGAGGAATAGCGATGCATGTTATTATTGGCTCGGGTGTGGGAGCCCGACCTGGATCGATGGGATTCGGCGCGCGTGTCGGGGTCAGGCCCGGATGGTGAGGCTGGGTTGGGCCGTGCGCTCGCGGAAATATCTCGGCCTCGCTTTGGGCGTGGTGATCGCCTTGTCGCCGATCGTGATGAACCCGATCAGCGCCGAGGACGACAAGGCCGCCGCCAAACAGCCACAGCTTCCCGTCAGCGCCGAGCAGGCGCTGTACCTGATCCGCTCGACGCTGCTGACGCTGAACGATGCCAACCGCTCCGGCAACTATTCGGTGCTGCGCGATCTCGCCGCGCCCGACTTCCAGGCCAGGAACAGCGCCGCCGACCTCGCGCTGGGATTCACCGACCTGCGGCGGCGGAATTTCGACCTGTTCTCGGTGGCGCTTGCCGCGCCGCAGCTCTCGACGCCGCCTTATCTCGATCCCAACAAGATGCTGCGGCTGACAGGGTTCTTTCCGACCCGCCCGCTCCAGATCAATTTCGACCTCACCTTCCAGAACGTTGCCAACCAGTGGCGGCCCTACGGCATTTCGGTTGCGACACCGCAGGCGCCGCCGGAAACCGCCGCGGCGCCGGCGCCCGCGCCGGCCAAGAAGAACGCGACCCAGAAGAACTGAGCGCATTCGGACGGCCGAGCGGGCTCGCCCCCTGCCCGGCGGGTTTGCACGTCGTGCCGTTCCGTTGGTATGGTTCGTGCAGGCGGCAGAGCCGACCACGATCCCTCCCATCACATGATCCCGAGAATGCTGGACACAAGACCCGACCGGATTCGCAAGCTCCTCGCCGACCTCGTCGGCTTCGACACCATCAGCGACCGCACCAACCTGCCCCTGATCGCCCATATCGAAAGCTATCTCGCGGCGCTCGGCGTCGGCTTTGAGCGCATCGTCGACGAGACCGGACAGAAAGCCTCGCTGTGGGTCACGATCGGGCCGGAGGACCGCCCGGGCCTCGTGCTGTCGGGCCATACCGACGTCGTTCCGGTCGTGGGCCAGGACTGGAGCCACGATCCGTTCAAGCTGGTCGAGCGCGACGGCAGGCTCTACGGCCGCGGCACCACCGACATGAAGGGTTTTGTCGCGGTGTGCCTCGCCATGGTGCCTGACATGGTGGAGGCCAGGCTCAAGACGCCGATTCACCTGGCGATCTCCTATGACGAGGAGATCGGCTGTGTCGGCGTGCGGCCGATGCTCGGCGAGGTCGCCAGGAAGAAGGTCAGGCCGCTCGGCGCTTTCATCGGCGAACCGACGCAGATGCAGGTCATCATCGGCCACAAGGGCAAGCACGGCGTGCGCGCCACCTTCCGCGGTCTTGCCCGCCACTCCTCGATCGCGCCCGACGGCGTCAATGCGATCGAATATGCCGCCGAACTGATCGTCGAGATCCGCCGCCGCGCCGTGCTGCTCGCTGGCAAGAAATCGACCGACAGCCTCTACGACGTGCCGCACTCGACGCTGCTCACCAGCATCGTGCATGGCGGCGCCGCGCTGAACATCGTGCCCGATACCTGCACGGTGGATTTCGAATGCCGCGGCATCGGCATCACCGAGTCGCGCGAGGTGACGGATGCGATCGTCGCCTGGGCCAAGGCCGAGATCGAGCCGGCGATGAAGGCGCGGCATCCGGAATGCGGCATCGATTTCGAGGAGATCCTCGACTATCCCGCGCTCGACACCGCCGCCGATGCGACAATCGTCACGCTGGCCAAGAGCCTCGCGGGCCGCAACGACCACGCCAAGGTCGCCTTCGGCACCGAGGCGAGCCTGTTTGCCAGCATGGCCGGTATCCCCTCGGTCGTGATCGGCCCCGGCGCGATCGCACAGGCGCACACGCCGGACGAGTTCGTGGAGATGTCGGAGCTGTTGAAATGCGCGGGGTTCGTCGAGAAGCTGATCGCGCATTGCGCGAAGGGGTAAGCGACGCTGCCGTAGGGTGGGCAAAGCGGAAGCGTGCCCACCAATGTTACCGCGATCGCGGCAAGATGGTGGGCACAGCGCTGCGCGCTTTTGCCCACCCTACGAGAGCCGGCGCGGGCCGCCTCATCTTTCCTGCAACGCCAGCCGCACGCCGACGGCGCAGTAGATGGTCCCAACCACCTTGCCCTGCCACTTCACGACGGCCGGATGGCGGCGCAGGAAATTGCCGAGACGACCGGCACCAACGGCGAACACGACGGTGCTCAACAGGCCGAGCAGCACGAAGACGATGCCGAGGACCGCAAGTTGAAGCGCGGTCGCGCCGTGTTCCGGCCGGACGAATTGCGGCAGGAAGGCGAGGAAGAACAACGCGGTCTTGGGATTGAGCACCTCGGTCAGCACGGCCTCGCGGAATGCGCGACCTGCGCTGATCGTGGGCGCTCCGCCGTTCAGCTCGATCGGTGCCTTGTCGAGCATGGCGCGAATGCCGAGATAGATCAGGAACGCGGCCCCAGCATATTTGACGATGCTGAACAGGAGCGCCGAAGTGGCGATGATCGCCGAGAGGCCGACGATCGCCATGCTGGTGTGAATCACGTCACCCGCCGCAATCCCCGCGCCCGTCGCGATACCCACCTTCGCTCCGGAGCTTGCGGCCCGCGCCATGGTGAGGAGCGTGGCCGGGCCGGGAATGAAGACAAAACCGAGCACGATGAGGATGTAGGTGATGAGGGTCGAGTGGTCGATCATGTGGCAGGCTCCGGAGACGCATTAATGCAGGAGGCTGAGCGACGGCGAGTAGTCCACCGGCACAAGCAAGCGATCCTCGATCTGACCTACCATGAGCCCGTGCTCAGCGTGAGTAACCCGCTTGATCTCGCTCCACTCAGCATCCGCCATGAAGGCCGCCCATGCCGACGTCTTGGCCGCCTCGTCCGGCCACTCCAGGAGATAGGCGAATTCGGTCCTGTCGCCGAATTTCGTTTCCCACATCGCCACGATCCGGAAGCCATATCTGGTTCGCATGATGCGCGCCGCGTGATCGCCAAACCGCGCGTGGAATGCGGCCTTGTTCTTCTCGAAGATTTCGTAGATGCGCAGTTGCTGGATCATGACCGTCTCCTTGCGGAGGAGATATGGTCACGCCTAGTGGCAGGACAAGCTACGGACGCCCCTCCTCGTCATTGCGAGGCGCGAAGCGGGGCACATGACCCGGATATCGCTGCGCTCATCCGGGCTACGAAGTGACTACGACTGACTACCGTGAAGATGCAGAAACGAGGCGAGACCGCCTATGAAGGTCGGACTCTCCGGTTCGTAGCTCAGCGCCCTGCGGTAGCACTCCTCGGCAGAAGTGAGCTCGTCCAGATCTTCGTAACAACAGGCCAGCGAGTATAGCGCGGCTCCGTGCTCCCAACCCGGATTCAGCGCGACAATCTCAGCATAAAGGGCAGCAGCTTCCTTCAGGTGCCCTGCATTCATGGCTCCGAGCGCGAGCTTTTCGAGCTCCAGCAGGTCGAGAGCTGTGCGTGCCAAAATATGTTCCTGTCTCGGAAACTCACGCAGAAAAAAGCGCGGCCATCAGCCGCGCCTTCGTTAGTCCTACACGGCGCCTGCCTTCTGCGCGTATTCCCATGACGCCTGCGACAGCGGCACGGTGCGCTTGGCGGATTCCAGCGCCTTGGCGTTGGCGGCGGTGCCGTCGCGGATGCGCCCCGCAATGCCTTGCGTGATGCCGGCGAGACGGAACAGATTGTAGGAGAAGTACCAGTTGAGATCCGGCACGCTCATCCCGGTCGCGTTGCAGTAGATCTGCGCGGCCTCCTCCAGGCTCGGGATGTTCAGCGCCTTGAGATCGACGCCCTGCAGGCCCGGCATGATCCACTGCATGAGCAGATAGGTGAAGTCGGCCATGGGATCGCCGAGCGTCGACAGCTCCCAATCCAGCACGGCCTGCACGCGCGGTTCCGTCGCGTGGAAAATCATGTTGTCGAGCCGGTAGTCGCCGTGCACGATCGAGACGCGCGCCTGTTCCGGCACGGTCTTGGGCAGCCATTCGGCGACCTTCTCGAACTCCGGAATGTGCTGGGTTTCGGAGGCGCGGTATTGCTTGGTCCAGCGGTCGATCTGGCGCGCGAAATAGTTGCCGGGCTTGCCGAAGTCGCCAAGGCCGATCGCGACGGGATCGTACATGTGGAGTTTCGCCAGCGTCTCGATCTTGCTGGTGAAGATCTTTCGCCGCGCGTCGGCATCCTGGCTCGGCAGCGCCGGATCCCAGAACACCCGGCCCTCCTCCATCGACATGATGTAGAACGCCGCGCCGATGACGCCGTCGTCCTGGCACAGCGCATAGGCGCGCGCGACCGGAAAGCCCTGTTTTCCAAGGGCCGCGATCACGCGATATTCGCGATCGACCGCATGCGCCGACGGCAGCAATTTGCCGAACGGCTTGCGGCGCATCACGTAGGAGCGCTTCGGCGTGTTCAGCCGGTAGGTCGGGTTGGACTGGCCGCCCTTGAACTGCAGGACGACCAGCGGTCCCTCATAGCCTTCGACGTTGTCGCGCATCCACGCCTCGAGGCGCAGCTCGTCGAAACGATGCCGCTCCTCGACCGGCTTGGTGCCCGAGAACTCCTCGTCTTTCCTGACGCCGTCGGCCACGATGACGCTCCCTCAATTCTTTTGTCCGTCATTCCGGGGCGCCTCGAAGAGGCGAACCCGGAATCTCGAGATTCCGGGTCTGGTCCTTCGGACCATCCCGGAATGACGGCGTGGAGAGCGGCTTGTGCCCTCCCCCATTTTAGTGCGTGGAAGAGTTTGCATACTTCCGAACTTCAAGTCTGGCAATGGCGCGGTTGTGCACCTCGTCCGGACCGTCAGCGAGACGGAGCGTGCGGATGTGGGCGTAGTCCTTGGCAAGGCCGGCCTCGTCGGAGACACCGGCGCCGCCAAAGGCCTGGATCGCCTGGTCGATGATCTTCAGCGCCATGTTGGGGCCTGCGACCTTGATCATGGCGATCTCGAGCTGCGCCGCCTTGTTGCCGACCTTGTCCATCATGTCGGCGGCCTTGAGGCACAGCAGACGGTTCATCTCGATGTCGGTGCGCGCCTCGCCGATGCGCTGCTCCCACACCGAATGCTCGATGATCTTCTTGCCGAACGCGGTGCGCGAGGAGAGCCGCTTCACCATCTTCTCCAGCGCCTCCTCGGCCTTGCCGATGGTACGCATGCAGTGATGGATACGGCCCGGTCCGAGACGGCCCTGCGCGATCTCGAAGCCGCGGCCTTCGCCGAGCAGGATGTTCTCCTTCGGCACCCGCACATTGTCGAGCAGCACCTGGGCGTGGCCGTGCGGCGCGTCGTCGAAGCCGAAGACGGGGAGCATCTTCTCGACCTTGATGCCGGGCGTGTCGAGCGGAACCAGGATCTGCGACTGCTGCTGGTGCTTGGCCGCCTTCGGATCGGTCTTGCCCATCAGGATCGCGATCTTGCAGCGGGGATCGCCGACGCCGGACGACCACCATTTGCGGCCGTTGATGACGTAGTGATCGCCGTCCTTCTCGATGCGGGTCTCGATGTTGGTGGCATCAGACGAGGCCACAGCCGGTTCCGTCATCAGGAACGCCGAGCGGATCTCGCCGTCCATCAGCGGCCGCAGCCATTTCCGCTTCTGCTCCTTGGTGGCATAGCGGATGAACACTTCCATGTTGCCGGTGTCGGGCGCGGAACAGTTGAACACTTCCGAGGCCCAGGTGACGCGGCCCATCTCTTCCGACAGCAGCGCGTATTCGAGATTGGTCAATCCCGCGCCACGGAATTCATCATCCTCATGCTCGGACGGCGGCATGAACATGTTCCAGAGGCCTTCGGCCTTCGCCTTCTTCTTGAGGTCCTCCAGGATCGGGATCACCTTCCAGCGCTCGCCGTTGCGATCCTGCTCGTCATAGACCGGCACCGCGGGACGTACGTGCTTGGCCATGAAGGACCGCACGCGGTCGAGCCATTCCTTCTGCTTGGGGGACAGATCGAAATCCATGGGACGCTCCTCGTTTTCTCTCGTTCGAACCGGTTTTGCGCCGGACTGTCCTCCCGCTGCATACGGCCCGCAAGCGCGCATGCGCGGCTTGCGAAGCGCACCGGAACCAGATCGCAGTTGCGAACGAGTCCCGATTGCGGATTGACTTTTCCCGGCCTTCAAACGATAGTTTCATACAACTGTTTGAATTGCAACTCCCTCGGCCCTTCGCGCCCACTCGTCATTCCGGGGCGACGCGAAGCGTCGAACCCGGAATCCAGAAGTTGCGGCGCGAGATTCCGGGTTCGCGACGATGTCGCGCCCCGGAATGACGGGATAAAGAGTCATGGCCAGCGATCATACGAGGTCTGCCATTCTCGCCGCCGCCGAACGGCTTTATGCCGATCGCGGCTTCGGCGACGTGACGCTGCGGGACATCGTCGCGGAGGCCAATGTCAACCTCGCGGCGGTGAACTATCATTTCGGCTCGAAGGACGAATTGATCGCGGAACTGTTCGTCTCCCGCTCGATCGCCACCAACCGCGAGCGCCTGCGCGAATTGAAGGCGGCGGAAGAAGAAGGCGGCGGCCGCGCGCCGATCGAGGTGATCCTGCGCGCCCTCGTCGGCCCGACCTTGCGCGGCTGCCTCGGCCCTGAGAACCAGCGCTCGACGGCGGCGCGCTTCATGATCCGCGCCTCGATCGAATCCGTGCCGCCAATCCGCCGCATCAAGAACCGCGAGATCGACCATTTGCGCAAATTCGCCGGCGCGATGCGCAGGTCCCTGCCCGACCGCAGCGACGTCGACATCTACTGGGGCCTCAACTTCGCGCTCGCCATGGCCCACCACACCATCCGCGAGAGCGAGCGGCTGACGAAACTGTCCGAAGGCAAATGCGATCTCGACGACGTCGAGGACGTGGTCGCGCGCGTGGTCAGCGTGGCGACGATGGCGCTGACGGCGGGAAAGGCGGAGACGAAGGCGCCGGCACGCGCGCTGGCGAGAGACGCGCGCTAGCCTTCACATCATCGCGATGCAGTCGATCTCGACGTCGAAGGGGGCGAACCATTCCGGCGTGCAGACGAAGATCCGCGCCGGCGGATCGACCGGGAAATAGCGCGCATAGACCGCGTTGAACGCGGCGAAGTGCTTCGTCGAGGTGCAGTAGACGTTGCACTTCATGACATTGTCGAGGGAGGCGCCGGCCGTCTCCAGGCACAGCTTCATCTGCTCCATGATGATCTCGCTCTGCCGCTCGATCGGCGCGGAGGCGATCTCGCCGGTGTCAGGATCGAATGGCGGCAGCCCGGCGACGAAGATCATGTTGCCGGCGCGCGTCACCGGCGAGGTCGGCGCCTTCCAGCGGTCGAGAAACGACGAGATCGGTTCGACGCGGAGCGCTTCGCGTTTCATGGCGGCCACCTTCGGTTCGAGCGAGACTGGCGCCTTGCTACATTATATTGCAGCCGGCATGTTTCGCTTCTGATCGAAGTGTGGTCGTAGCGGGGTCAGGCCCGCTGCGGCATCTCCTCGGCCTCTTCCTTGGCCAGCAGCAGCAGCATCTCGATACCCATCTCACCTTCCTGCGGCGAGCGGATGAACTTTATTTCGTCGGCGCTTTGCCGCAGCGCGGCAATGATAGCGACGGCCTGATTGGCGGTTGCCGCCTCGGTCGCCAGAACGGCCGTCTGGTTCTTGGACTGAAACCCGATCGTATAGGACATGCACTTCCCCTCCCGGAACTCGTAGGGAGATCGAATCAGAGTCGCGCGCGGAGCGGAAGCCTGTGTAAGTACGGACCGGGTTTATCTGGGGATTGCGCGCAAGCCTCACGCAAGGCCAGCAAGCGTCACGCTGCGGTCACTTTTGGTTCGACGGCGCTCAGCCGAGCCCAAGCATCGCACGCGCCTCAGCCGCAGTTGCGACGCTCGCACCCAGGCTCTTCAAAATGCCTGTGGCATGCGCGACCAGCTCGGCATTGGTCTTGGCCAGCACGCCCTTGGACATAAAGAGATTGTCTTCCATGCCGACGCGGACATGGCCGCCGAGCAGAAAGGCCTGCGCCACCATCGGGAATTCGGCGCGGCCGATGCCGAAGCCGGACCAGATCGCGCCCGGCGGCAGCAGGCCGCGGGCGTAGAACATCGTCTCCGGCGTCGCCGAGAAGCCGTATTTGACCCCGAGCACGAGCGAGAACAGGCCCGGCCCCTTCAGCGTGCCGTCGGCGAACATATCGCGCGCCAGGTGGCAGTCGCCGGAATCGAACAGCTCGATCTCCGGCAGCACGCCGGCCGCCTTCATGCGCTCGGCCATGATGCGGACATTGCGCGGCGTGTTGATCACGACCTCGCCGCCGGAGTTCATGGTGTTGAGGTCGAGCGTGCAGATGTCGGGCTTGAGCAGCTCGACATGCTCGACGCGCTTTTCGGGAGGAAGCAGCGTGGTGCCTGCAGCAGCGATGCGGGGATCCTCGATTGAAGGCACAAAGCGTCCGCCCGGGCCGGTCGTGAGATTGATGACGAGGCTCTTGTTGCGGGCGCGGATTTTTTCCACCACCTCGCGATAGAGGTCGATCGCCATCGACGGCCGACCGGTCGCGGGATCGCGCACGTGGATATGGGCGATGGCGGCACCGGCGTCAGCTGCCTCCAGTGCAGATGTCGCGATCTGCTCGGGCGTGATCGGCAGATACGGCGACTGCTCGGGCTTGGTCAGGTTGCCGGTGATGGCGCAGGTGATGATGGTTTTGCCGGTCATGCGATGCTGTCCTTTGCCCGTCTGTTTCAACGCGATCGCGGGCATCTTCCTTCTCCCCTTGTGGGAGAAGGTGGCGCGAAGCGCCGGATGAGGGGTATCTCTCCGCGAACTCAACAGGCAGTTACGCGCGCGGAGAGATACCCCTCACCCGTCTCGCCGCTTTGCGGCGAGCCACCCTCTCCCACAGGGGGAGAGGGTAAGAAACCGCTAGATAATCCCCTGCTGCTTCAGCGTCTCGATCTTTCCCGCATCATAGCCGAGCTTGCCGCCGAGCACCTCCTTTGTGTGCTCGCCGAGCAGCGGCGGGGCGCGGTAGTTCTTGATCGGGGTCTCCGAGAAGGTCAGCGCGTTGCGGATCAGCGACAGCTCCGGCTCGAACTTGTGCTCGGTCTTCACCCGCATGCCGCGCGACTGGACGTGCGGATCGGAAAATACCTGCTCGAAATTGTTGATCGGACCTGACGGCACGCCGGCCTCCTCCAGCTTGTCGAGCCAGTAGGCCACCGGCTTCTTCAGGAACAGGCCGGCGAAGATCGCCATGATCTCCTTGCCGTGCACGACGCGGTCGTTGTTCTTGATGAAGCGCTTATCGTTGGCGAGCTCGGGCTCGCCGAGCACCGCACAGGTGCGCTGAAACTGACCGTCATTGCCGACCACCAGCATCAGCTCGCCGTCGGTGCAGCGGAACACGCCGGCCGGCATGCCGCCATTGCCCCAGGTGCCGCGGCGCGGCGGCGTCTTGCCGTTGACGAGGTAGATCTGGAGCCAATGGCTGAGCGAGGCAATCACGGTGTCGAGCAGGCAGACGTCGAGATGCTGTCCGACACCGCCATTGGCGTCGCGATGGTAGAGCGCCGAGAGAATGCCGATCGAGGAATTCATGCCGGTCATGTAATCGACGATCGACGGGCCGACCTTCATCGGGCCCTCGCCCGGCTCGCCGTCGATATGGCCGGTGACGCTCATCAGGCCGCCCATTGCCTGCAGGATGGCGTCATAGCCGGCGCGCGGCGCGTACGGGCCGGTCTGGCCGAAGCCGGTCACCGAGCAATAGATGATGCCGGGGTTGATCGCCTTGATGGTCTCGTAGTCGAGGCCGTAGCGCTTGAGATCGCCGACCTTGTAGTTCTCCATGAAGACGTCGACGTCCTTGGCAAGCTCGCGAATGATCGCCTGGCCCTCGGGCTTGGCGATGTTGACCGTGACCGACTTCTTGTTGCGGTTGGCGCACAAGTAGAACGAGTTGTTGTTGTTCGCCTTGCCCTCGGGGTCTGTCAGATAAGGCGGGCCGAAGGCGCGCGCGTCGTCGCCGGTGCCCGGCCGCTCGATCTTGATGACCTCCGCACCGAGATCGCCCAGCATCTGGGCCGACAGGGGCCCGGCGAGCACGCGGGTAAGGTCAAGGATCTTGATGCCTGAGAGCGGCAAGGCCGACATGTCGGTTTCCTCCGGGGAACTGGTGTTGGCGCGGCGGCCCGAATGCTGAGGTTCGGCCGTGACTGCGCTCCCTGCGGATACACCATTTTCGGGCCTTGAGCACTGCACTCCGGGCATACGGCCATCCCTGCGCCGGCGGCCGGATCGGCCATCGAGAGCGAATTCCGCGCCGTGAATATTGCCTCAGGTTACGGCAGCCGCAGCCACCTGCGGCCGGCGGCGGCCGAGCAGGACCAGGATCAGCACGGTCGCGCAGGAAAACACCAGCGTGAGGCCCAGCGCGCCGCGGCTGCCGAACTGGGTGAGCAGAGCTGCAAGGAGCGGCGGCGAGATCGCGGAGGCCAGATTGAGCGGCAGCGCGATCATCGACATCGCCTTGGCGAACTCGGCCTGGTCGTAGAAGACGAGCGGAATCGTCGCTCGCGCCACCGCCATGGCACCGCTGCCCGCGCCATAGAGCAGGATGAAGGCTGCGACCGCCCAGGTCGCCCCCTCGCTCAGCATCAGCAGCAGCATGGCGACGGGGAGCGCCGTGCCTGCGACAAGCCCGGTCGTGATTCCGTCCCATCGTCCCCCGCCGAGGAAGTCCAGCCCGCGGGCGCTGACCTGGATCACACCGAGCATCGAACCGAAGGCGATGGCCTGGGCCGGCGCCAGCCCTTCCGCCCGCAGCAGCTCGATGAGCACGGCGCCGAGACCAAAATTCACGAAGGCGTTCAGCGTGATCGCGATGACGACAAGATTGAAGGTGCTTCGCGGAATCGCGGGCGCATCGGAAGGTCTTGCAGCCGAGCCGCCGTCGTCCTTCATGATATTCCGGCGCGGCGCACCAAAGGCATAGAGCGGAAGCGAGACCAGGATCAGCATGGCGGCGTAGACGAGGCAGGTGCCCCGCCAGCCGAAATGGCCGCTGAGAAACGAGGTGGTCGGCCAGAAGATGCTGCTGGAGAGGCCCGTCACCAGCATCAGCGCGCCGATGGCGTTCTTGGCCTGGCGTCCGGCAACCTCGTTGAGCATGATATAGGCACCGGTCGACAGTGTGGCGCTGCCGCCCATGCCGAGAATGACCCAGGCCACGAAATAGAGCAGCGGCTCGCGCGCGAAATACAGCACGACATAGCCCGGCACGGCAACGACGGTGCCCACCATCATCACCTTGCGTGCACCGTGCCGCGCAAACGCCTTGGCGAGCCAGGGCGCGCACAGCCCCATGGTGACATAGAGCGTGGAGGTGCCCGCAAACACCATCGGCAGGCTCATGCCGAGATCGGCCGCAAGGTCGCGGCCGACGATCGGCGGAAGACCGATCGTTCCCCATCCGATGAGCTGGGTGATTGCAAGCACCAGCAGGACCCCGATGAGCCTGCCGTCAGTCTTCAAGAACCGCATTCCAAACGTCGCCTGCCCGGCAGGCGCAGATCGCGCCTGTGGCACTCGTCTTACCCGGAGACTCAGCGCACGGGAACGCCGGCCGCCGAATGGCAGAAGGCAGCCGGGAGCATGTCAGGCGGAGGCAGTAGCCCCTACCGCGGGATCCCGAGCACGGATCGCGCCTCGACTGCGGTCGCGACGCGCCGGCCGTGGCGCGCGACAGCCTCGCCCGCGATGGTCACGAGCTCCGCGTTGCTGGCGGCGAGGCGCGTCTTGTCGACCCTGATATTGTCCTCGAGCCCGGTGCGAACCGCGTCGGCGCCGCGCGCGAGCGCCCAGCCCATGACCTCGGCTTGGTGGCGCCCGATCCCGGCCGCGGTCCACGTCGCTTTCGGGATCAGCCGCCTGAGCTCTCCCAGGAGGATATCGAGGACATGCTCGTCCGCCGGCATCGCGTTCTTGACGCCCATGACGAACTGCACGTGCGGACGAGGGTCGATCAGCCCCGCCTCGATCAGGCGGCGGGCGCCATGCAGATGCGACAAATCGAAGATCTCGATCTCCGGCCGGATGCCACCTTCCTTCATGTTGGTGGCGAGGGTCTCGACCAGGGCAGCGCTGTTCTCGTAGACAATCGTCGGAAAGTTCTCCGATCCCGTGGACAGCGAGGCCATGTCCGGCCTCAGATAGAGCGATGATCCCCGCGCCGAGGGATCGCGGCCCCGCCCGCCGGTCGAGAACTGAACGATCATCCCTGGGCAATGCTTCCTGATGCCTTCCTGCACCCGGGCAAAGCGCTCCGGGTCGGAGGACGGCGTCTCGTCATCGTTGCGAACATGGATATGGGCAAGCGTGGCGCCGGCCTCGAAGGCTTGTTGCGTCGACTCGATCTGCTCGGACGGCGAGATCGGCACCGCGGGATTGTCCTTCTTGCGCGGAACGGAGCCGGTGATAGCGACGGCAACGACAACGGGGTTCATCCTGCAACCTCATGATGATCGCGCTCACGCGCACATATTCTGGATCGGCAGCCACGCAGTGCTGCGAAACCCTGCCGCTGCGACAATCATCGATCGCAGCGGCAATCGCCTCATACCATACCCGTCAGGTCGGAACTGCGGCAGCCCCGCTCGCCGCTCCCGCACGCTGCCGCTCATAGTCTGCGCGCGCCATCGGAACGGCTTCGGGATTACCGAGATCCTCAATGTTGATCCGGTAGGTCTCCCGGGCCGTGACGGCCGCCAGCGCGGCGATGATCGTGATGCCGAAGGCGATCGCCCCCACCGTCAACGGAATGTTGGCCGAGCCGGGAGGCGCCACGGTCGCAAACAAAGCGGGAAGCAACGCGGTGATGGTCGTGCCGATGTTCTGCGAGATCGCCATTGCCGACACACGGGTGCGCGTCGGAAAGAGCTCCGGGTAGAAACTCGGGAAGATCGCGTTGTAGCCCTGGTAGACGACGCCCCACATCAGGAGGGACAGCAGGATCGCCAGCGGCACATTCCGGATGCTGATGGCATAGAGATAGCCGAAGGCGAGCAAGCCGGAGAGCAGCGCGCCCACGATGATCGGAGGCTTGCGGCCGACCTTGTCGGAGAGATGGCCGACGAAGGGAATGACGAACACGGCCAGCATGTTTCCGAGCACCGGGATCCAGAGATAGACGTCCTTGGCAAAGCCGATGCCATAGGCGGGCTGGACCGCGTAGGCCGCACCGAAGATGGTCGCAACGACGGGGATGACGTTCATCAGAGCCATGCAGATGACCCTGAGCATGTCGCGCCAGCTCAGCTTGATGGCCTGGACGATGGGCGCCCGCGGCGTTTCTCCCAGCTCGCCCTCGCGGGCAAAGGCGGGGGTTTCGTCGACTTCGCGGCGAATGATGTAGCCTGCGACGATGACGAAGAAGCTGAGCAGGAAGGGAATCCGCCAGCCCCAGCTATTGAAGGCGTCGGTCGGCATATAGGCCGCCAGCGGCAGGAAGACCGCGGCCGCGAGAATTTGTCCGGCCTGCACGCCCTGAAGGGCGAAGCTTGCATAGAAGCCGCGCCGGCCGAACGGCGCATGCTCCAGAATCATCGAGCTTGCGCCGGAGATCTCACCGGCCACGGCAAATCCCTGCACGAGGCGAAGGATGACGAGCAGGATCGGCGCCAGGATGCCGACTTGCTGATAGGTCGGCAGGATACCCACCGCCATCGTCGAGATGCCCATCAGGAACATGCAGACGATGAGAACAGTCTTGCGGCCATGGGTGTCGCCCCAATGTCCGAGGACGAAGGCGCCGATCGGCCGGGCCACGTATCCAACACCATAGGTCGCCAGCGATGCGACGATGGCGACGGTGGGATTGTCCGACGGAAAGAAGATCTGCGGGAAGATCAGCGACGCAGCGGTCGCGTAGATGAAGAAGTCATAATATTCGAGAGCCGACCCGATCCAGCCGCTGGCAGCAGCCTTCCTCGACTGACTCATGTGGTGCATCGCGCGAGTCGTGACCATTTCAAAATTCCTCCCTGGTTTTCTGGCGTCCCGTTGGCGGGCTTCGTTGAAAATTGGGCAGCAATCTCCGGGCGTTCTGCGAAGCTTCGCGAGCGCTGGTCACTGCCGATGGGTGTCTGATTGATCGCGACAATAGGCTTTCGCTGGGCTAACACAATTACCCAGTTATGCGATAAACCTAACATGATGTTATTTGCGTCGGAGCGCGAACGTCGGGCAGCGGGCTCGCGGACCGCGGCTCGGCATGCCGCCGCGGGAGAGCATCGTCACCGGCTCGCTTGCGATCGCCAGCAGCTTTGGTCAGCCCTCCCCGCCAACTCGCCCCCCGCTGAACAATTGCGCATCCGCTCGCTGATGTCGGAAAACGGCGCCATCTTCAGCGGCGGCGTCGAAGCCGACCGCCTCTATTCCAATGCGGGTGCCGAGGTCACGATCGGAATTGCCGCGCGGCGCGGGCGATTGATCGTTTGATGCGGCGCGCAAGAGGCCCACCACACTGACGATGCTAGCTCCCGAGGTCAGCCTCGCCGTCTTCGCGGCCGGGCGCACTGACATGGACCTCGTGCCCCTGCCGGAGTGCCAGCGAGGCGGCGGCCACGGCCGCTTCGAACGCCGATTCCTTGGTCGCATATTTGCCGTTGACGTTGCCGTCGTGCAGCACACCCCATTGGTCCCGGACCGGCACGATGGCGTATTGAGCAAGGCCCATTGTCCAAATCCTGTCGCTGCCCGGGTTGCGGCCGCGCGCGAGTTAGCCGTCACCCCCTCCGACCAGCCAACTCGTGCTTGCGGTGAAGGTTCCCATGGGGATTTGTTCTGATCTCCCCCTGCATCGAACAACGCGGGCGAGCAGTCGCTGGATTATTGCGCAGCTAGCTGCGCGGCTTGATACGCCGCATAGGCGCGCTTCAGGCCGTCCTCGAGCGAGGTAGTCGCGCGCCAGCCGAGTCCTGCAAGGCGGCTGACGTCGAGCAGCTTGCGCGGCGTACCGTCGGGCCGCGAGGTGTCGAAAGAGATCTCGCCGCTGTAACCAACGACCTCGGCAACGACGCGCGCGAATTCGGCGATGGTGATGTCCTCGCCGGTGCCGATGTTGATCAGCCCGGCACCGGAATACGTCTTCATCAGGTGCACGCAGGCATCCGCCATGTCGTCGACATAGAGGAACTCGCGCCGCGGCGTGCCGGTGCCCCACACGACGACGCCCTTGGCGCCCGAAACCTTCGCCTCGTGGAAGCGGCGGATCAGCGCGGCGACGACGTGGCTCATCTCAGGGTGATAATTGTCGCCGGGGCCGTAGAGGTTGGTCGGCATCACGCTGATGAAGTCGCATCCATATTGGCTGCGGTAGGCCTCCGCCATCTTGATGCCGGCGATTTTTGCAATTGCATAGGGCTCGTTGGTCGGCTCCAGCGGGCCGGTCAGCACGGACTCCTCGCGCAAGGGCTGCGGGGCCAATTTGGGATAGATGCAGGAGGAGCCGAGGAACATCAGCTTCTCGGCGCCGTTCCGATGCGCGGCGTGGATCACGTTGGCCGCGATCGCGATGTTGTCGTAGATGAACTCGGCGCGCAGCGTGTTGTTGGCGACGATGCCGCCGACTTTCGCCGCCGCGAGGAACACGACCTGCGGCCGCACCTTTGCGAACCAGTCGAACACGGCGGCCTGGTTGCAGAGATCGACCTCGCGACGGTCCGCGGTGACGAGCTTGACATCCTCTCCTGCGAGCCGGCGCACCAGCGCGCTGCCGACCATGCCGCGATGGCCGGCGACGTAGACGCTTCTGCCCTTCAGCTCAAACGGAGCGTTTGTCATGGGCAGCGTCCCGTTTCGCCTGTGCCAGATCGCTCGCCATCATCTCCTCGACAAGCTGGGCAAAGCTCCGCTTCGGCTTCCAGCCGAGCACCTCGCGCGCCTTGCTGGCATCACCGATGAGGAGATCGACCTCGGTCGGGCGGAAATAGGTCGGATCGATCTTCACCACCGTCTTGCCGCTCTTGGCATCGACACCGGTCTCCTCGACGCCTGCGCCACGCCAGGCGATGCGCCGGCCGACCTGCGCGAACGACAATTCGACCATCTCCCGCACCGAGCGCGTCTCACCGGTGGCGAGAACGAAGTCGTCGGGCTTGTCGGCCTGGAGGATCATGTGCATGCCCTCGACGTAATCCCTGGCATGGCCCCAGTCGCGCTTGGCCTCGAGATTGCCGAGATAGAGCGTCTCCTCCAATCCCACCTCGATGCGGGCGACGGCGCGCGTGATCTTGCGCGTGACAAAAGTCTCGCCGCGGATCGGGCTCTCATGGTTGAACAGGATGCCGTTGGACGCGAACATACCGTAGGCCTCACGGTAGTTCACCGTGATCCAATAGCCGTAGAGCTTTGCCACGCCGTAAGGAGAGCGCGGATAGAACGGCGTCGTCTCCTTCTGCGGGATCTCCTGCACGAGACCGTAGAGCTCGGAGGTCGAGGCCTGGTAGAACCGTGTCTCCTTCTCCATGCCGAGGATGCGGATCGCTTCCAGCAGCCGCAGCACGCCGATCGCGTCGGCATTAGCTGTGTATTCCGGGCTCTCGAAGCTCACGGCGACGTGGCTCTGGGCGGCGAGATTGTAGATCTCGGTCGGCCGGATCTGCTGCACCAGGCGGATCAGATTGGTCGAGTCGGTCATGTCGCCGTAATGCATCAGGAACGGCACGTTGCCGACATGAGGATCCTGATAAAGGTGATCGACCCGCGCGGTGTTGAACGAAGACGAGCGCCGCTTGATGCCGTGCACGACATAGCCGAGCGACAGCAGATATTCGGCGAGATAGGCGCCGTCCTGGCCGGTCACGCCGGTGATGAGAGCGATCCGCTCGGTCATAGCTATCCCGATCTCCTGGTACCCATTGGCGGGGCGGTCCGCGCGTTCGTGGCCGTCGATGTGACGCCCTTCTTTGACAGAACGGCCGCCCCGGTCAACACGTACGGGACGCAATGGAGATTGAAGCGGGTGAAGCGCTCCGGCTTAGAATCTCTTTCCCGCTTTTATACGTAATTCCAAGAAGTTACATCATCCCCAAGTTTCGTGTTGGACATTCCAGCCGCGGCTCACTTTGGCGCGTGTGCTGCGCAAGACGGCCGGCACCCATGACGCGGCGAGTCGGGGGCGCTCGCCGGCGCAGGTTCTGCTCAAACCGGCCATTGTCGATCGCTCGCGGCCTCTGTCCGGATAGCGCCGCACGCATGCCAAGGATGTCGAGCGCTTCACCCACCCAACACGCCGCTTTGAAGTTTCTTCATTCTGCGGCGATGCAGCCGGCGTCAATCGACGTCAGGGAAACCGCATTTCATGCTCGGCACGGATCCTCGAATGAACGGATTTCAGCACCTATTCGTCGTCCGAAGGCTTCACGCCGGCCCCCTCGCCTCGACGGAGCTTTCTGACGAATGCCGCGATCGCATCATAAGCTTGCAGCAACGGCGGGCTCAGAGAAAAGAAGGCGCCGAGCGCGACTGCAATAATCGCATGACGAAGCGAAAAACCCTCGTCCTCTTCCAGCCGGCTTTTCGGATCGATCAATGCAGGCGACAGGCCGCTCTGTCCTCGCTCACCATTCGACCTCCGCGACTTCCGCGGGGGGATCATGATCACGGCGAAGAGAACATTGATGAGCAGCCAAATGCCAAGAATAATGAGCAGAGTTCGCATCGAAAATCCGAAAAATATCAATCGAAAAAAAATCAGTCACGTCATTTCAGCGAATATTCGTTCACGCTTTCCGTCACAATCACTAGGTGCCTTGCCGGACGCAAGCAAAATGCGCGCTCTCCTCGCCTAAAGGACCGTGCAGCGTTACCAGCGCCGACGCTCTGCATCGGCGACACCTGCTTGCAACGACGGCTGTGATGACAGGCGCCGAAGCCGGCCCGCGTGTCGGCCGCGACCTGTCCTCGCGCTGTGGCAGCGGGCTCCTTCGGATGATCGGTTGAGCGTGAAGCCCGGTTTCTGTTCGCCAATACAGAACCGTCCGCCGGCGGAACAGTACGGGCATCGTGGATCGACAACAGCCTGAGAGGTAAAGCGGCACAGCGGAAGCTTGCGCTTCGTCACATCCAGGTTTGGCGCCGCCCTCCACCTCGAAGACAGAGGTATTATTACACCTCTGCTCTGCCTCCGACGTGGCAGAAATGCGACAACCCGGTATAATTGCTCAATTTTCCCGCATTGCGCCTAGCTTGTCGGTTCAGTCCTTGCGAGACTTGAGGCAATTTCATGGGGGACCCCGCGACCGAATTTCGGAAACGGGCGGAGGTAAAATTGCTCAAGTACATTTTCGTTTTCACAGCATTGGCTCTGGTTCCATGCGGCGGCGCATTGGCCGAACCGTTCTCGATCAATGACGCGTTGAAACAGGCCGTACGAACCAACCCTGGAGTTGGTGAAGCCTCGGCCAACCGCCGCGCTACCGAGAGCGAGCTTCGCCAGACCCAGAGCACGCTGCTTCCGCAGGTTCGCGTGGAAGCGCGCTGGGGTCCCGAAAAATTCGACCAGAGTGCTGCCGTATCAACCGGCACCGCCCTGCCCGTCCCGATCGTCGGAAATGGCTCGTGGCGAAACGGATCGCAGGAATCCGTCGTCGTCCGGCAGATCTTGTTCGACGGCTTCGCCTCGATTCACGACATCTGGCGGCAGACGGCGCGCGTCAACGCAGCGGCTTTCCGCGTTCGCGAGCGGACCGAGTTGATCGCCCTGGACGCAGCGGAAGCCTATGTCGACGTCGTGCGCTATTTGCGACTGGTCACGCTCAGCGAGCAGAACGTCGTCACCCACGAGAAGATCTTCAGCAACGTCAACACGCGCTTTTCCGGCGGACGCGCCGGTGAAGGCGATCTCGAGCAGGCCCGCGAACGGGTTGAAAATGCGCGTGCGACGCTCGCCGAATTCCGCCGGAGCCTGGAAGAGTCCCGCGCCAGATTCCGCAAGGTCGTCGGACTTGAACCCATCAATCTTCGCTTCCCGGGACCACTGGGCGGCTTGCCCACGACCCGCGACGAGGCCCTTGCCACCACGGTACGGTTCAACCCCACCATTCAGGCCGCGCAGGCCGACGCCGATGCGGCAAAACATGCGTTTCGCGTGACGGACGGCGCTTTTGTTCCGACCTTCTCGCTCGAGGGCCGGGCGACGCACAACGACAACACCTACCCCTATCTTGGGGTTACTCACGACGACTACAGCGGCAAGGTTGTCATGTCCTGGGATGTCTTCCGCGGCGGTCAGGATGTCTGGCGGCGGTCGGAGATGTCCGAACGCTACGTCGAAAGTACCGCGCGGCATGCACGCCTTCAGCGCGATGCAATCGAATCCATCGACAAGGCCTGGGCAGCGCGGACGGTCACCGTGACACGAATCGCCGCGCTGACGCGGCAACTCGAGGCTGATCGCAAGACGATTGCGGCCTTCCAAAAGGAATATGAGCTTGGCCAGCGTTCGCTGATCGACCTCTTGAATGCCCAGAACCAGTATTTCAACGCCTTGGTTTCGTTGACCTCGGCTCGTGGCGTCGTGGTATTCGCCGACTATCAACTTTTGGCGGCCATGGGCACGCTGCTTGAATATTTGAAATCTCCGCCGCCTGTTGACGCAGCGCCGGTGGATCTTGGGGTTTTCGGAACGCCCGACTACAAGGCGCCGACGCTCCGCGTGAAGCTGCCCCAGACCGGTTCCGAACCGCTGAACGTCCCGGTGCCTGCACCGGAACGAGTTCCCGCCCGTCTGGGCTACGCGAGCGAAGCGCCCGAACCTGATGCGTTCAAGGATAGATGGCCGACACGATCCAATCTGCCGACCATGGTGGGAGCGTCCGAATGGATCACGCAGCGGCGAAGCACCGACGATCCGGTCATACTCAACACCTCTCCCGCTACCGCGTACGCGGCCGATAGAAAGCCGCACTGGCTGGCGACGGCATTCGAGCCGGTTCAGAGATAGTTCCAACTCCGCGAGCGCGTCCGTGATCGGCGAAAGGCGGTTCGAAGATTAACCTTTAGTTGCGCTTTTGCCGATTAACCAAATGATTTCGTGCGTTTTCCGCTATGCTGGAATGACGGTTCGCTTTTCGCTCCGCATCATTTCATTTTGGACATTCGCATTTGTTGTTTCGAGCATCCGAGTCAACGCACATGCATGGCCACTCCGTCGCGGAGCAAGCCGTTGCGTCTGAACCGAAGCAAGCGACAGGTCGCCTCGAAAGCGACGACCCACTTGCATCATCGCTCATTTTCCTGGCGTCGTACCACGGCCGCGCTGTTAGTCGCGAGGCATTGCTAGGCGGCCTGCCGATCCTCGACGGCCGGTTGTCAGTTCCCCTCTATGACCGTGCGGCTCAGCGCGCGGGCCTCCAGACCGAAGCGGTCAAACGGGACATTGCCGATATTCCCGCGCTGGTGCTGCCGGCCGTCCTTATCATGAAGAATGGCACGACGCTGATCCTGCTGGGGTTCGACAAATCCGGAAGCAGTGTCAAAGTCCTCAATCCGTCCCTCAAGGCCGGCATCCCTGAGCTTCACGCGATCCAGACCATCTCGGCCGGCTACACCGGATACGCTTTCTTCGTCAGGGCTACGGTTGAGAGCAACGCACGCGCCGTCGCTGCCGGCGACCTGCCGCGAAGCCATTGGTTTTGGTCGGTGGTCAAGCTGCATTGGCGCGGCTACGGTCACATCGCGCTTGCAGCCTTCCTGATAAATATGCTCGCGCTGGCGACGCCCCTCTTCACCATGAGCGTCTACGACCGCGTCGTCCCCAATGGCGCGCTTCCTTCGCTGATCGCCCTGTCGATCGGAATGGGGTTGGCGATTGCGTTCGACTTCATCTTCCGGACGGTTCGCAGCCGTATGATCGATGTCACCGGCAAGACGATCGACGTCATCCTCGCTGCCAACATTTTCGAGCACGTGATGGGCGTGAAGATGGCGCAGCGTCCCGCGTCGGTGGGTATCCTCGCCAATCAGTTGCGCGACTTCGATTCAGTTCGCGAGTTCTTCACGTCCGGCAGCGTCGTATCCGCGACGGATCTGCTGTTCGCGATGCTGTTTGTCGGGATTCTCTTTGTCATCGCAGGGCCGCTGGCCTGGATACCTCTGGTGATGTTGCCGGTCATGCTCCTGATCGGCCTGGCATTGCAGCGCCCGCTGGACCGGGCCATGAAACGCCAGCAGGCTGAAGCTGCGGCACGTCATGGCGTGCTGGTCGAATCGCTGTCCGGCCTCGAGACGATACGCGCGACCGGCGCCGAAGCGCGCATGCAAACGGCCTGGGAACGATCGGTCGCGGCAACGGCCCGCTCGGGCGAAGACGTCCATTTCTGGGCCTCGCTCGCGCTGACGAGCGCCAATACGGCCCAACAGCTCACCAGCCTCGCCCTGATCGTCGTCGGCGTATTCCTGATACTCGACGGCAAGCTCACGGTCGGAGCGCTGGTCGCGGCAAACATGCTGGCGGGGCGCGTTCTGGCACCGATCGCCGGGATCGCTTCGGTGATCACGCGCGGAACGCAAACGCTGAGTTCGCTAAAGGCCATCGATCGCATTATGTCGCTGGAGCGCGAGCGATCCCCTGCGCGTGCCTATGTCTCTCGACAGATCCGTGAAGGCGCGATCGCTTTCGACGGCGTCAGCTTCACTTACCCCAACGCGCCCGGCAAGGCCCTCGACAAGGTATCCTTCAAGATCGAAGGCGGCGAGAAGGTCGGCATCATCGGACGGATTGGATCCGGCAAGACGACTGTGGGGCGGCTTCTGCTCGGCTTCTATGAGGCGCAGGAGGGCCGCATCCTCGTCGATGGTGTCGACTCGCGGCAATACGATCCGTCCGACCTGCGGTCCGGGGTTGGCTTTGCGATGCAGGACACCGAGCTGTTCTTCGGAAAGCTGCGCGACAACATCGCGCTGGGCAAACCCGAGGCAACCGACGAGGAAGTCCTGGCCGCGGCACGGCTGGCCGGCGTCGAGACGTTCGTCGCGGGCCATCCCATGGGCTACGACATGCCCATTTCGGAAGGCGGCCGGAGCCTCTCCGGCGGCCAGAAGCAGGCCATCGGCCTTGCGCGGGTGCTCATCAGGAAGCCGCGGATATTGTTTCTGGACGAACCGACAGCCCATTTCGACATTCGCAGCGAAGCCGAATTTCTCGAGCGCCTGAGGGCGTTGCGCGAAGAGCAGATCACCATTCTGATCTCGACGCATCGGCTCTCACTGCTGAATATGGTCGACCGCCTGCTGCTGTTCGACAACGGCCGACTGATCGCCGACGGCCCCCGCGACAAGGTTCTCGCGCTCCTGCAGGGCAAGCCGGCGCCATCGACGCCGAGCCAGACCCCGATGCCGGCGGCTGCCGAGCAACCCGTCTCACCCATGGCCAGAACCAATGTCGTCTGATTTCGCGTTTGCCAACGATGTTCGGGCTGCCGCCGCGCTTCGTGCGCCGCGGACCTCCCGCATGCTGCTTGTAGCGTCCCTTGCCCTGCTCGCCACGTTCCTGACCTGGGCTCATTTCGCCGTGCTGGATGAAGTCAAGCGAGGCAACGGCCGCGTCGTACCCGCGCGCCAGATGCAGGTGGTGCAGTCGCTCGAAGGCGGGATCGTCGGCGATATCCTCGTCCAGGAGGGATCGATCGTCCAGCAGGGACAATCCCTGATGCGCATCGACGATACAAAGTTTGCATCCGAATTCGGCGAGATCAGGGAACGGCGGGCTGCGATGGCGGCCCGTGTCACCAGACTTGAGGCCGAAGCCAGGGGAAAGGGCGAGCTGATCTTTCCCGATCAGCTTGACCAGGTGGTGCCGTCGGCCGTGGCTACGGAAAGCAGCGTGTTCAAGATGCGCGCGCAGAAACTGGCGCAGGATGTCGACGTCTTGAACCAGCAGGTCGCCCGGCTCGGCGGCACGCTCAAATTGCTGGATCGGGAGCTGGCGTTGACGCGCAAGCTGTACGAGCAAAAGGTGGTGCCGGAAATCGAGATGCTGCGGCTCGACCGCCAGGCGACCGAGATGAGAGGACAACTCGCGGAGGCCCAATCCAAGATCGCGAGCACGGTCTCCTCCTTCCGCTCCCAGGCGGACGAAGATCTTGCGAAGTCCAAGGGCGACCTGGCCGTGCTCGATGAAAATATCAAATCGGCGCAGGACCGGGTCCGGCGAACCGACCTCAAGGCACCCGTGCATGGGATCGTCAACAAGTTGAACGTGACCACCGTGGGGGCAGTCGTGCAGCCCGGCGCCAACGTGATGGACATCGTCCCCCTCGACGACACGCTGCTGGTCGAAGGTCGCATCAAGCCCCAGGACATCGCCTTCATCCGGCCCGGCCAGGACGCCGTGGTGAAGATCTCGGCCTACGATTCCTCGGTCTACGGCTCGCTGAAAGGCAAGGTCGAGCGCATCAGCGCCGATACGATCGTCGACGACAAGGCCGAAAAGACCCCGGATCGCCAGGAGAGCTTCTACCGCGTCATGGTGCGGACAGAGAAGAACCACCTGGGCACGGAGCAGAAGCCGCTCCCGATCATTCCCGGCATGATCGCGACGGTCGAGGTGCTGACCGGCGAGAAATCGGTTCTCGATTATCTGGTGAGGCCGGCCCGCACACTGCGCGACGAAGCCCTGCGCGAGCGTTGAGGCCTCGACAAGGTTAACAGGGCGCAAAGGTCGCGGCGACAATTTGCCGGTCGCTCGAAGCGCGCGATTGACCGCCTTTGCGACAAGGCTGCCGCCCTCCCCCCGCTTTAACCTCACCTAAGCGTCGCAGACCTCAGTCTCGATCCGACAACAGGATCGGGGCGTGGATCGACGCAATAGACGTTGACGACGCTCCCGGCGCAGGGGACGTCGTCTATGACACTGCATTGGGAATTGCAGCGCAAAGGCCTGTGCGCGCTCGGCGTGGGGCTGGTTGCATTGGTCGTTGCCGGCGTGACATCGCCCGCCCGGGCCGATGACGCCCTGGCTCGGGACGTCTTGACTCAAGACGCCCAGGACACTCTCGCTCCCGGCATTGACGCGGCAACGCGTGCGCCGGCGACGTTCTTCCGCATCACCGACGTGCTGGCGAAGCTCGATGCCATGCGCGGCCGCGGGCCGAATGCCGTCCGTCTCGCGGCGCTGACACCTTCCAACATCGCGACCGACGCGGCCCCCGAGCCCGGGCCGGTGCCGGCGAAAGGCGACGAGCCGTTCGGCCTCTTCACCTTCCGCGCGCCCGAAGGCCTGTTGTGGCAGAAATGGCGGGGCCTCGAGACCAGGCTGGCCAGCGACGCAGAGACACTGAGCCGCTGCCAGACCGACGCCGGCAATTGCCCCTCAAACGCCGCCCAGTTCCTGCGATTGATCGGCGCCGTCAAATCGAAATCGGGACGCGCGAGGCTCGACGAGGCCAACCGCGCGGTCAACACAGCCGTCCGCTACGTGAGCGACTTTGCCCAGCATGGCGAGGCCGATCGCTGGAGCTCGCCGCTGGAGACCTTCGCGACGGCAAAGGGTGATTGCGAAGACTATGCGATCGCGAAATACGTCGCACTGCGCGAAGCCGGATTTCCGCGTGAGGATCTGCGGCTCGTGCTGGTCCGCGATCGCGCCGTGCGGCAGGACCACGCCGTGCTCGCCGCGCGCCTCGACGGGCAGTGGCTCGTGCTGGACAACCGGCGCTCCGAGCTGATCGAGGATTCAGGGGCGACGAACCTGGCCCCGCTGTTCGCCATCGACCACGCCGGCGTCCACCTGTTCGCCGCGCCCTATGCCCAGCGCCAGCTGGCCGGCCCCGCGGAAGCCGCACCCGCCGCCAGCGACGAAGCGACGCAATGGGGTAATGCGGACATCGCCGCCGGCAGCGCCTGGCCCGGCGCGCTCCCGCTGCTGATGTGAGCTTGTGCAGTAGAGGCGAAAGCGGCTCCGGTTGAGCCGCTTTCCGCTGTCGACTAGGCCTGCGCGGCGTGGTTCACCTGCAGGTCATTGTCGATGAACAGGCTTGCCGTCGCCGTCGCCACGGTCGAGCCTGTCGGAATCCACTGATGGAAGACCTGCCCGCCGGTGGAGGTGAAGGTGTTCGCCGACTCGGTCCACCCCCCGGCCCCCGTCGCAAGCTGCACATCGTCGCCGGCCGAACCGACAACGAAGAGCGAGTGAGCCGTCGCCGAAGTGCTGTTGGTCGCCTCAGTGATGGCGGTGACCTTGGCGATCGATAGCCCGTTGAGCTCGGTTCCGTAGAGCGAGCTTGCGAGCGGATCGTCGGTGATCAGGATCGATTCCAGATTGGTCAGGTTCGCCCCCGACAGATCGATTCCATAGAGATGGACGCCCCCCACCGTGTGGGCATTGCCAGCTGACAGCCCGTTGGCCGACGCACCGCTGATCTCCAGCGACGAGTTATAGATCGCTCCGTCATCGATGCGCAGAATATCGAAGCCGCTGCCGCCATCGATCGTGGTCGACGGGTGGTACACCAGAATGTCGTTGCCGGCTCCGCCGTTCTCCACGTTGCCCGGAGAACCCGCCGCATTGAGAAGGTCGGCATCATTGCTGCCCGACGCGGTCGCGCTCTTACCATCCACATACGTCATGTTGTAGGTGTTGGTATTGGCTGACGGATCCGAGATGCTGTCGTTGTTGGTGTGCGAGTCGTGTGAATCCGTGCCGGTCACGCCAGCGGCATTGTTCGTCGTCATGACCGCGGTGAAGCCGGCACTGACGCTGCCGCCGCTAATCCCGATCTGAGGGTGCCCAGACGCCTCGTCGATATGCGTGCCGTTGAGTGTGAAGTTGGTCACACCGATCTTTGAAGTGTCGAACGGGGCATCGAGCGAGACCAGGAAGTGGTCCGCTCCCGAGATGTTGAAACCGGCGTCCGAGGTGACGTTGCCCTGCTGGCCCTGCGCGTTGGTGATCACCAGTTGTGAGAAGGCGTCGAGCGGGTGCTCCTGGTCGACGAACGTCAGGATCATGTCCTGGGCGGTCTGGTTCGAGTTGGTGACGATCGTCCCGGACAGCAGCCGCGCAGCCGGGATACCGGTCGTATCGGTGAAGGCCGCCACGTTGTCTGTGGTGAGATCGGCATTGCTCGCGCCGACCCCACCGCCATGCAAAGTGGTCTCGGTGGCAGTCGCCGTGGCCGTGAAGTTCAGCGTGCTTGGCAGCGTGCCCGTCGCCGGCGCCGTCACCGCAAAGCTCAGATCGATCGTGGCGGTCTGGTTGGCGTTCGGATTGAGACCTGTATCCTGGGGGACGGCGATGTGGATGTCGCCCGTCGCCGAAGTGTAGGTGTAGCTGAACGTCGTGGCGACACCGTTGTAGGTGCCAGCGATCGTGCCGCTTGCCAGGAGGCCGGCCGTGAACCCGCTCTGGAGATGGATATCCAGCGTGTGGCTCTCCGATCCGTCGTGAACGTCGCCGAACGTCGCCTTGATTTGCAGCGCTCCGGTTTCGCCGTTGCTGAAGGCTGTATTGGAATCGCTGGGCGAGTCGGTCACGAAGATCATGTGCGTCTGGCCGGCGACCACGGTCGGCATGTCCGCGACGGCGTCGACATAGATGGTGCCCGCCGTACCCGCACTGGTGGCGCTGATCGCGCCCTGCGCGGCGGTGGCCGTCATCGTGATGCTCGCGTCCACGTCGGTGTTCAGTGGCGGCGTCATCGCCACCGAGACCGTCTCGACTGTGCCGGCCGCGGCGCCGCTGATGTTGAAGGTCAGCACGCCGCTACCGGAGTTGAAGGTTGCGGTCACAGTCGCACCGTTGACCGTGGCCGTGGACGTATCGACGCTCCAGCCCGTGAGGCCTGAAACGACGACCTGGGTGACATGCGAGCCGGCGCTGACGGGCGTAGCCGTGAACTGGAACACCTCCTGGGTGTCTTCCGGCAGGGCGACATTGTTGCCGACGGCAACGGTTGGCGCGTACACGACTGGCACCGAGGCCGTTCCGGTCGTCAGCAGCTGCTCGTATTCGCCGCCGCCGCTGAAGACTCCGGTGATGGAATCGGCGATCGACGCCTGATTTGTGATCTGCGCGTCGGTGTAGTTGGTCGTCACCGAACCGCTCGGCTGCCCGGCGAAGATCGTGACGTGCTCACCGTTGGCCAGGGTCAACACCAAATCGGTCTTTGGAGTGAATGGCGTCAGCCCGCTCGTCAGCGTCACCGTGTAGGTGACCGAGCCGCCAAACTCGGAGATGCCGGCGGTGGACGTCGTCAAGGTGGCTGTAACGGGATCCTGGTCGTCGGTGATCGTCGTCGTCACCGTCGCCGGGTTGGTCACCAGGCTCTCGTACTCGCTGCCGCCGGTATGGCTGACAATGCTGTTCGTCACCGGGTGGGTGTCGATATAGACGTCGTCCTCGTTGACCGCGATCGTCGTCGAGCCGCTGGCCTGGCCCGCCTGCACGATGACGTGCTCGCCATTGGCCAGGGTGAAGTCCAGATTGCTGGTCGGCGTGAGCGGGCTCAGCCCGCTCGTCAGCGTCACCGTATAGGTGATCGAGCCGCCGTCCTCGCTGGTCGACGGTGTCGCCGTCAGCGTCGCCGTCACCGGGTCGCTGTCGTCGGTGATCGTCGTCGTCACCGTCGCCGGGTTCGTCACCAGGCTCTCGTACTCGCTGCCGCCGGTATGGCTGACAATGCTGTTCGTCACCGGGTGGGTGTCGATATAGACGTCGTCCTCGTTGACCGCGATCGTCGTCGAGCCGCTGGCCTGGCCCGCCTGCACGATGACGTGCTCGCCATTGGCCAGGGTGAAGTCCAGATTGCTGGTCGGCGTGAACGGGCTCAGCCCGCTCGTCAGCGTCACCGTATAGGTGATCGAGCCGCCGTCCTCGCTGGTCGACGGTGTCGCCGTCAGCGTCGCCGTCACCGGGTCGCTGTCGTCGGTGATCGTCGTCGTCACCGTCGCCGGGTTGGTCACCAGGCTCTCGTACTCGCTGCCGCCGGTATGGCTGACAATGCTGTTCGTCACCGGGTGGGTGTCGATATAGACGTCGTCCTCGTTGACCGGGATCGTCGTCGAGCCGCTGGCCTGGCCCGCCTGCACGATGACGTGCTCGCCATTGGCCAGGGTGAAGTCCAGATTGCCGGTCGGCGTGAACGGGCTCAGCCCGCTCGTCAGCGTCACCGTATAGGTGATCGAGCCGCCGTCCTCGCTGGTCGACGGTGTCGCCGTCAGCGTCGCCGTCACCGGGTCGCTGTCGTCGGTGATCGTCGTCGTCACCGTCGCCGGGTTCGTCACCAGGCTCTCGTACTCGCTGCCGCCGGTATGGCTGACAATGCTGTTCGTCACCGGATGGGTGTCGATATAGACATCGTCCTCGTTGACCGGGATCGTCGTCGAGCCGCTGGCCTGGCCCGCCTGCACGATGACGTGCTCGCCATTGGCCAGGGTGAAGTCCAGATTGCCGGTCGGCGTGAGCGGGCTCAGCCCGCTCGTCAGCGTCACCGTATAGGTGATCGAGCCGCCGTCCTCGCTGGTCGACGGTGTCGCCGTCAGCGTCGCCGTCACCGGGTCGCTGTCGTCGGTGATCGTCGTCGTCACCGTCGCCGGATTCGTCACCAGGCTCTCGTACTCGCTGCCGCCGGTATGGCTGACAATGCTGTTCGTCACCGGGTGGGTGTCGATATAGACGTCGTCCTCGTTGACCGCGATCGTCGTCGAGCCGCTGGCCTGGCCCGCCTGCACGATGACGTGCTCGCCATTGGCCAGGGTGAAGTCCAGATTGCCGGTCGGCGTGAACGGGCTCAGCCCGCTCGTCAGCGTCACCGTATAGGTGATCGAGCCGCCGTCCTCGCTGGTCGACGGTGTCGCCGTCAGCGTCGCCGTCACCGGGTCGCTGTCGTCGGTGATCGTCGTCGTCACCGTCGCCGGGTTCGTCACCAGGCTCTCGTACTCGCTGCCGCCGGTATGGCTGACAATGCTGTTCGTCACCGGGTGGGTGTCGATATAGACGTCGTCCTCGTTGACCGCGATCGTCGTCGAGCCGCTGGCCTGACCCGCCTGCACGATGACGTGCTCGCCATTGGCCAGGGTGAAGTCCAGATTGCTGGTCGGCGTGAACGGGCTCAGCCCGCTCGTCAGCGTCACCGTGTAGGTGATCGAGCCGCCGTCCTCGCTGGTCGACGGTGTCGCACTCAGCGTGGCCGTCACCGGATCGATCGTATCCTTGGTCGTAACGGTGGCGTTGCCGTACGTCGTGGTGTTCACCGCCTCGAAATTGCCGCCGGACGTGCTGGCGATCGAGACCGGGATGACCTGGCCGTCCACATAGACGTCTTCGCCCTGCGCCGGCTGCGGATCCGAGGTCGCCGTAAACTGACCGGGCGCGAAGGTGATGTTCACGCCGTTGTTCAGCGTCACCGTGAACGGCGTCAGCGAGGCGTAGTCCATGTGCGCCGTGTAGACGAACGTCTGGTTCTCGAACACCACGACGTTGTCCAGCGTCACGAAGTTGGTGGTGATCGTGTCGTTGACCGTCACCGTCGCCGTGTCGGTGGTGTCAAGGAGCTCATAATTGCCGCCGGTCGCGCCGGTGACCGAGACGGGATAGGTCTCGTGATCGACATAGGGGTCGTCGCCCTGCACCGCGAACGGCGTCGAGGTGCCCGTCGTCTGGCCATTAAGGATCGTGATTGTCGCGCCGTTGCTCAAGGTCAGCACGAGATTGCTGCCCTGCGGCGCATGGTCCACGCTGGCCGAGATCGTCGCCGTGCCGACGCCCTCGTTCACCGTCACGTCGTTCAACGTCACCTTGGTCGGGTCGATCGTGTCCTTGAACGTGACCGTGGCATTGCCGTAGGTCGTGGTGTTCACCGCCTCGAAATTGCCGCCGGACGTGCCGGCGATCGAGACCGGGATGACCTGGCCGTCCACATAGACGTCTTCGCCCTGCGCCGCCTGCGGAGCCGACATCGCGGTAAACTGACCGGGCGCAAAGGTGATGTTCACGCCATTGTTCAGCGTCACCGTGAACGACGTCAGCGAGGCGTAGTCCATGTGCGCCGTGTAGACGAACGTCTGGTTCTCGAACACCACGACGTTGTCCAGCGTCACGAAGTTGGTGGTGATCGTATCGTTGACCGTCACCGTCGACGTGTCGGTGGTGTCAAGGAGCTCATAATTGCCGCCGGTCGCGCCGGTGACTGAGACGGGGTAGGTCTCGTGATCGACATAGGGGTCGTCGCCCTGCACCGCGAACGGCGTCGAGGTGCCCGTCGTCTGGCCATTAAGGATCGTGATCGTCGCGCCGTTGCTCAAGGTCAGCACAAGATTGCTGCCCTGCGGCGCATGATCCACGCTGGCCGAGATCGTCGCCGTGCCGACGCCCTCGTTCACCGTCACGTCGTTCAACGTCACCTTGGTCGGGTCGCTGTCGTCGGTGACCACGAACGATACCGTCGATGCCGACGTATCGCCGTCACCATCGGTCACGGTGTACGTGAAGTTCGCCGGCCCGCCGGTCTTGTAGACGTCGTCGGGCTGCGCAACGAACTTGTAGGCGCCGTCCGCGGTGACCTGGAGACTGCCATGGGCGAGCGCGATCGCCTGGGAATACCCGTCCACACCGAAGGACAAGTTCACCCCGTTGATCTCAGTGACGGTCGCGCCGTCAGCGCCCGGATCGAAGTCGAGCTGTCCGGTGACCGGCGCGGAACCTTCGAGGACATCTTGCGGCGCTTCCGCAAATGCATGCGGACCATCGTCCTGGAAATTGATGTGAAGCCCGGCCGGCGAAACGGCATGGGCGGTGTCGCCATCACCGTCGGTCGCGGTGGCCGAGATGTACACGAGGCCGTTGGTGATCGAGACCTCGTCGTCATAGGCGGCGGGCGTCGAGCCATCGACATTGTGCGCGATCGCCGCGAACTGTGCGACCCACAGATGCCCGTCGGTGTCGACATAAAGCGCGAACACCTTCTCGCCGGTCTGGAGGTTGTTGCTGTCGACGCCCCAGACGATGTTCGGGTTGGCGGAATCCGTGAACAGGAAGATGTCGCGGTTGCCGACCGTGGTGTTCAGCCCGGAATCCTGGCCGGTGAACCCGCCACCGGTGGAATTCGTCAGTTGATAGGACACACCTCCGGCCGGGCCGGGTCCATCCGTGCCGAAATCGGGCGTCGTGAACAGAGTGTTGGCGGCGCCGGTCGACTCGGCGTAGCCGAGAACCGTACCGATCTGGGCGCCGGCAATCGCGGCTGTCAGCACGCTCGGAGCGGTCGCGGGATCGACGTCGTTCTCCGGGTTCGGGCCGGACTGCGGAGCGAATCCCGCGCTCTCGTCATGGGTGACGCTGAGCGTGGCGGGCGCGCACACCACGGACGAAATGCCGCTCACCGAGAACGGATGACCGACATTGAGCTCTTGCGAATCGTTCGGGTCGACCGGAAGGGTCGGCGCGCCGTTCGGCGTGCTCGAGAAGGCGACATTGTCGTAATTGGAAATGACGAGACGATTGAAATCGTTCGACGTGTCAACCGTGACGGTGGCACCCTCGTTCAGGCCGACGATGACGACGCCGACCAGCGTATTGCCGTCATACACCGGAATTTTGGTGTAGCTGGCATCCCCGGTCACGGTGACGTCGTTCAGCGTGATCGGCAGCGGATTGCCGTCATCGGTGAAGTCGTTGTTGTCATTGGCATTGAAGACCTGGACGAAAACCGTCGCCGTATTGCTCGGATTGCCCTGGATCTGGTGGATCGTGAACGAGGCCGCATCAACCTCATAGTGCCCATTATAGGCGAAGGTATTGGCAGGGAACGTGACATTGTTGACGAAGTCGAGCCGCAGTATCTCCGCAGCCAGGTCGTTGCCTCCGTGGACCTCGTGGCCCTCGATCGACTGGTTGCCGACGCCAATATCACTCCCTGTCGTGTTGATCGTGTTCGCGTTCGGGCTATTGCCCTGGCCGACGCCGGACATCAGCACGTCCTGATCGCTCGGACCATCGAGACCGCGCTCGTCGACGTTGCCCGCCTTGATGCCGACATAGCTGAGCGGCGTATCGACGCAATCCTGCGAAGCGGAGATCGTCGGACCAGAATCGTCGATCGAGACGATGGAATTGCTATGGTCGATGACAGTCGCGGTGGCCGATTTCGTGACATGGTCACCATCGCCGTCGGTCACCGTCACGGTGAGCTTCACGCCGACGCTCTGGCCGGCAATCGCCGTGAGCAACGAGATCGACTCGTCGAACAGCGAGGGATTCTCGGGCAACTGGGCCCCGGCAGGCTCCGACGCGTCGTGATCGATCGGCAGGAATTGATCGACCACGAGCTGTGCCGTGGCCGGATCGGTCGAATTCAGGGAGATACGCAGCACGACGAAATCATCGGCCGTGGACAGCGTATCATGACCGACGCGGCCGACGATCTGACCGCCCTCGATCGTCAGCCAGACGGTCCGATGCTCCTGCGACGTGCCTTCGAGCAGGCTATCCGCCAGCGCGGTCGCGACAAGGTTGGTCTTGATGCCGCCCGCCTCGGGCGCGCCCGTCAGGACGAGGCTGAGCGCGGACGTGACGGGATTGACCAGGGCGGGACCATCAGCCCCGTAATCGATCACCGCATTCGTGAACAACGGCGCCAGCAGCCCCGCGCCCGTCATCAGCTCGCCGATCTGAGCCGTCGAGGTCGCGTCCGTCGTGAACGTGACGGTGGCGTTGCCGGTGTCGTCGGCCGTTCCGTTCGGCACTCCGCCGCCCGACTCGCCCTCGCCGAGATTGTATTGATCCGGCGGCGACCCGTCATGGCCGATCGTCTCGTCCAGATTCAGTGCGAGCGCGACAAGTTCCGGCGTGGTCACGCCGGTGCCGATGGTCAGCGCCGGACCGTCGTCGTTGAAGTGGATCTTGCTCGAAATATCCGCCGACGCGGACGCCGTGTCGCCATCGCCATCCTTGATGGTTACGACGGCGGAAATCGAGCCAGCAGCGAGCGAAACCTGATCGTTCGGATTGGACGAATCGGAGTGATGCAGCGAGAGATATTCGACCACCGACACCTTGCCGGAGAGCGGATCGATGGCCACGGCAAAGGCGGTGGTGCCGCTCAGCTCGGGATGCACGTTATCCGTACCCACCGTGCCGATCACCCGGCCGGCGCTGTCCAGCGACAACGAAATCGCCGTTCCGTCTGTCAACGTCACGCCGGAGTTTGAAGACTTCAGTTCGAGCGAATAGGTGATCGCCGCAGCCGGATCGGGTCCGTCGACGCCGAAGTACGGCAGGATGCTCAGGGCTGCGCCACTGCTGGTCGCGTAGGCGAGCGGTGTTCCGGGCTCATCCGGATCAACGCCGGGATTCTGCACGCCAGCAAAGATCTGCAGCGGGCCGGTAACGTCGTTCGCCTGGTTGCCCGGTGTCTCGTCCGCCGTCACCCCGAAATTGCGAGACAGCGTCGCCGCCACCAGCGGGCCGTCGTCTTCGAACTGGATACCACCGCCAATGTTGGCGGACGCCGAAGCGTGGTCGCCGTCGCCGTCGGTGACCATCACGGTCGCCTTGACCTGGCCGAGGGCGCCTGCAAGCGAGACCGCCTCATCGATATCGCCGCCGATATCAGCGCTGTTATGGTGAAGCGAAACATACTGGACGACGGACACCTTGCCGTTCACCGGATCGATCGCAATCGCAAACGCGGCCGGATCGTTGGTGCTGGTCACGTCATTGCCGGGATCGCCCCCGTCGTAACGGCCGACGATCAGGCCGTTCTCGAGGAACAGGAAGATCTCTTTCCCTTCCGTCGTGGCGAGATTCGAATCGATCGGGCCGGTCGTGCTCTGACCCTGCGCGTCGGTCAGCGTCAGCGAGAAGAGCTGGGCGCCCGTCTTGGCCGCGCCGTCGGTGCCGAAATCCACATTGTCGATGGTGAGCGCGGCGACGTTGCTCTGCGCGTACCCGATCGGAAGGCCGAAGAGAACCTGCGGATCGTGTCCGGGATTGCTGACGCCGTTGAACACCGGCGTGAACAGAATGTCATTGTCGTCGCCGAACGGCGGGCTCTGCAGCAGCAGGGTCTCGTCGTGAACGACCTGGAAAGTCGAATTGGCGGAAACCGAGACCGCGGGGCCGTCGTCCTGGAAGCTGATGCTGGAGTCCTCGGTACCCACGATCTCGATCGTGGCCGAGGACGTCGCGGTATCATTGTCGCCGTCGGTGATGGTCGCGGTCAGCGTAATGCCGAGGCTCGCGCCTTCTCCGACCAGATTGAGGAACTGCGTCGAATCGAAATTGTTGAGGTCCGCGCCATGGTCGATCGCCATGTACTGGTCGACGACGAGCTGGCCTCCCGAGAGGCTGCCTGCGTTGTCCAGCGTGATGCGAATCGCGACCGGGCCGTTCGGATCGTCGCCGACATGGCCCACGATCTCGGTGTCGCTGACCTTGAACAGATAGATCGTGTCGTCAGAATAGGTGTGGTTCGGGTCCGTCACCTTCAACGTGGTGGCGATGCCGCCGTTCTCCGCTTCTTTGCCGCCCGAGAGCGCGAACGAATAGGCATAGTCGGTCGACTTCTCGCCGTCGGTGCCGGCAATCTTGGTGACGTCGAACAGCGCCTCCAGATCGCCGTTCAGCTCGCCTTCGCCGGCCACCGTCTTCAGCTCGCCGATCGGATTGGTGCCGGTCGGATCCGGGCCCGTGTTGCCTGAGACGTCGTCG
Organism: Bradyrhizobium sp. B025; assembly: GCF_042257955.1. Taxonomy (NCBI): domain Bacteria; kingdom Pseudomonadati; phylum Pseudomonadota; class Alphaproteobacteria; order Hyphomicrobiales; family Nitrobacteraceae; genus Bradyrhizobium; species Bradyrhizobium sp. B025. Next base: position 5,216,604 of record NZ_CP170150.1, read on the forward strand.
ACCGTTCCGTCAGGAAGACCGTTGGCGCCGCGATCGCCGCCGATCGATTCGTCGAGCGACAGTGTGGCTAGATGGGCCGAACCCTCCACCGGCTGATGCACGGTCACATCAATCGACGGGCCGTCATCCTGGAAGCCGATGCTTGACTGTTGGGGCCCCGCGATCTCGATCGTGGCCGAGGACGTCGCGGTATCATTGTCGCCGTCGGTGATGGTCGCGGTCAGCGTAATGCCGAGGCTCGCGCCTTCTCCGACCAGATTGAGGAACTGCGTCGAATCGAAATTGTTGAGGTCCGCGCCATGGTCGATCGCCATGTACTGGTCGACGACGAGCTGGCCTCCCGAGAGGCTGCCTGCGTTATCCAGCGTGATGCGAATCGCGACCGGGCCGTTCGGATCGTCGCCGACATGGCCCACGATCTCGGTGTCGCTGACCTTGAACAGATAGATCGTGTCGTCAGAATAGGTGTGGTTCGGGTCCGTCACCTTCAACGTGGTGGCGATGCCACCCTTCGATTCCTCCGAGAAGCCGGCGGCGTTGAGAGTAAACGAATAGGCATAGTCGGTCGTCTTCTCGGTGTCCGTGCCGCCATCCTTGACGACATTGAACAGGGCTGCCAGATCGCCCGGGCTTTCGACATTGCCGACATCGGTCTTCATCGTGCCGATGGGATGGGTGCCGGTCGGATCCGGACTCGTATTGCCCGAGACGTCGTCGAACGTTCCGTCCGGGAAGCCGTTCGCGCCGCGGTCACTGGCGATCGATTCGTCTAGCGACAAGGTTGCAAGACGCGTGGGTCCTTCGCTTCCGTCAGCCACCGTCACCAGGATCGTCGGACCATCGTCGAGAAATGACACGCCGAGCGAGCCGGTCGACAGCGCAGTCGCCGTGTTGCCGGAGCCGTCCGTCACCGTCTGCTGCACGAAAACGACATGGCCAAGCTGCGCGCCTTCGCTCGTGTCGGGGGCGGACGCGGTGCCGTGCTTGATGGCTTCATACTGGGCCACGTCAAGCTTCAGGCTCGCAGGATCGAGGTAGAGCTGGAAGGCGACCGCACCGTTCGGATCGGCCACGCCGCCGGCGCCCTCACGTCCGACGACCAGATTGCCCTCGGTGAACAGGAAGATTTCATTGCCGGTGACCGTGGCCTGCAGACCGGAATCGACGCCGGCGAACGCCGCGCCGGTCGAGGTCGTCAGCGCATAGGCGATCGTTCCGGTCCCGCCGCTGCCGAAACCGGCGCTCGACGACGCGATCTCCGAAACGGCGCTTTGGGCCCATCCGATCAGTCCGACGGCGGAGAAGACTGCGGGCAGACCAGCACTGGGCTGATCGTTCGCACCGTTCAGAATCTGTACATCGACGGTTTCATCGTGGATGACGATCGTATCCGAGAGCGTAAAGCCTGCACTCGGCAGAGTCGTTGCAGGCAGTCCGGCGAAAGTCTCGGGATTGAGGACGAAATTGCCGAGCTGTTCCTGCCCGAGCAGGTCCAACGGATTGCCGGCGTTTAGGGTATCGACCGCAGCATTGGAGAAGTTGGCGCCGCTTCCCTGGGCGTTGCCGTTGCCATCACCGGCTGCAGGCAGCACGGACTGGTCTGTGGTGATGGGGAAGAGGCTCGCGAATTCCTGCACGTTGACGTCGCGTCCGGGCGCCAGCTCGATGGACAGCAGGTGCTGATCGTCGTGTCGGGAATCGAAGACCGGATCGACCGTGATCGTCGATTTGTTGTCGAACAGAATGATCAGCTTCTCGCCGACATGGACGAGCGTGATCTTTTCGTTGGCTATAGCCGAGAAATCGAGCTTGACCTTCTGGTCATATCCGAGATGTACGACCACCGCCTGATCTGTTAGCGGCTTTGCCAGCGTGAAAGTTCGAACTGGAGTTGTGTTGGTAGGAATAGCCGTGCCGGTAGCCTGCGCTACCTGAAATTGTGCGTTCATTATCTGCCCCTGCCAAAACTCTATGCAGTTCAAATCAAGTCTTTAGAAAGCAATCCGAAAAATTTCGCTATTAAGCTATTGTTAACCGAGGCGGGGGTCAACGAAATCAACTAGTTAACGAGGGGTTTTTGGTGCGCCGTGGTAAATTGGCTAATCGGGACACCGGGCGCCGAAAAGGCATTTAGATTGAGCATCTTGCAGCGAACTGACCGGGAAAACCCGGTAAGCGGGAGAGCACCAATGAGGGTATTATTGTCCGCAGGCATCGCAATGTTGTCTGGGTTCGTCGCACCAGCCTTGGCCGAGGACGCATTGTCTCCCGTCGAGCGAACGGTCAAATCCGCCCCCAATAAGGACACGCGGGTCGGCGTCTTCATCAACGTACTACCCGATTGCACGTCAGGTCCCCTGCCGACGATCCGCCTGGTCAATGCGCCCGCATCCGGGAAGGTGACGGTCAAGTCGGCGAAGGTGAAAGCCACCAACTACAAGTCATGCCTCGCGCTGGAAGTGCCCGCCTATGTCGCGTTCTACAGGTCGCAGCCCGACTTCATCGGCGACGACGTTCTGACCATCGAGGTCAAATATGCCGGCGGTCGGACGGAAATTCAGAAGATCACGATCAACGTTGCCGGCCCCGGAGCGCAGCAGAAGATCTAGGCGCGCGACCTCTTCACGATGCTGATCAAGCCGCCGGCCGTGTTGCCATTCATTGCGGTTTGACGCTGTTAGGGATTTTTGCTCTGTTAGCCGGTGATTTTAAGAATCCATTGGGGGCAACGATGCGCAATTTGATGGCCAAGAGTCTCACTGCAGCCATTCTCATCGGAGGCGGCTTGGCCGCCAATCCCGGCGCAGCCACCGCCGCCGACATGGCCCTGCGGGCCTCACCGAGCGCGATCGGCAGCTGCTCGGAACTCGTCTTCACCTGCGAGAACGGCAGGCAATACCCCCTGTGCCCGATCGCGGTGTCCATTGCCGGTGAGGTTGTGACCGCATCGCTGCATACGAGCCACTCCGGCGGCGTGCATGTGCGCCTGGTCCCGATGGGAGTCGGATACCGCTATGCCGGTCCCGGCGTCTGGGTCGACGGCTTCCGCGGCAATGCCTTGCTCAATTTCGGCAAGCACAGCCAGATCGCCTGCACGATCGAGAACTACTGATCGATAGGACCGAGCGGCGCCTCCGCAAGGCGCCGTGCACCGGCCCCGCCCGTTAGCCCTTCGCGCGAACGGCCACCGCCCGCGCTCGCGGGTACATGTAAGCCTTGGGACGGACGTAGACCGGACAATAGTTGTCCCACTGGTATTGCTGCCAATTCCATTTCCAGCAGCCAGCCGCGATCTCGGGATCGGGATACCAGTTCAGCCGATACGGTTCATCACCGAAGGGGTACGGCCCCTGAGCGCTGACGGGCGATGCGTACAAGCAGACGGCGGTTGCGATCGCAACAAAACATGACTTGTACATGACTTTCTCCGAATATGTCGGCATAGTGTCAAACCGACGGGTCGGGATCAAGCTCGGAAACTTCGGTCGTCCCGGCATTCCCCTCCTCGGCAAGCGGCCAGACACGATATCACGAGGCCATTCGCCTGGTGCGTGGGCCTCTTTTGGAAGTTGTTGACCGGACGCGTCGATCGCGAGCGCGTTCAGGGCATTGCATTCGAAGTGATTTGCCCACTCGCCTTACACACAAGCATTGTTCATGAAACAATCTATTTCCCTCAATGCCAAGCTTCGGTGGCCGGACGTCAAGGACCACTACGTCGTCCTCTATGAGGGGCATGTGATCGGCAACGTACATCGGTCCGGAGACAGCTGGTCCTGGTCGATAAGCGTTCCCATGGGCTTGCCTGATTGGTCGGTCGGAAACGCTGCCAGTCTGCACGACGGCATCAAGGCACTCGGCAACGCCTGGGCCGCCATATTGAAGTCGACAAGCGCCGAGCGCCTGCAGCGGGCCTGGGATCTCGAACGCGCTGCGGAGACACGAAACACCGGTTTCGAATCCAACATCTAGTATCAAGACGCCGCGAGCGTTTTGGGTTCTACAGGTGAACAAGGCGAACCTGCCCAACCACAGCGTTTATTCGCGGCCAGACGTCCTGTATAATACTCGCGAGGAGGGATCGCGATGAAGGCTTTCATCCTTGCCTGTGTTGCGACGATCGTAATCGCGGCGGCTGGAGTTGCCGTTCTCGACAGCATACAGCAACCCGTCGCAGAGGCCTTTGCGACGACAGGCGTGCGTCTCTAAGCAATGCTCCGTCAGCTCTATTCGGCTGCCGACGCAGCATGGCGAGGCCGCGGCTGAGAATCGTTCGGTCCGCTCCGTGCCAACTCCTGGTCGAGCCACAGGCTATGATGCTCGCGCGCCCAGTTGACATCCACCTCACCTGATCCCATCGCCTCGAAAGCCCCCTCCATCCCGATTGTGCCGATGTAGATGTGAGCGAGCATCGCGGCGATAAACAGCACGGCCACGACGGAGTGAACGATCTGGGCAATCTGCATGCCCTCGATTCCCGACACGTAGAATGGGAACATGAGCTGATACCCGGTCGCGGCGACGAGACCACCGCCGATCACAACAATCCAGTAGATCCCCTTTTGCCCCGCGTTGAAGCGGCGAGCCGGCGGATGATCGTGACCGATCAGGCCGCCGCCGCGCTTGATCCACTCCAGATCCACCTTGTTGGGGATATTGCCGCCGATCCACATCAGAAAGATCAGCACGACACCAATCGTGAAGGGAAAGCTCAGGTAGTTGTGCGCGAATTTCGCCCATTGCGACCAATCGGAGAAGGCGTCAAATCCGATCAGCGGAAGCAGCAGCGGCCGCCCGAACGTGATGTTCAGCCCCGAGATCGCCAGGATAACGAAGCAGGTCGCGGTCATCCAGTGCACGAAGCGCTCAAAGGTGTTGAACCGTACGATGGTGCGGCCGGATCGTCCGCTTTCGAGGCGGATCATGCCGCGTGTCAAATAGAAGATCACCAGCACCGCCAGCATGCCGAGCACAGCAACGCCGCCGATCCACCGCAGCACAACGTTGCGGAATTCACGCCACTCGCGGCCAGCAGGTTGTATCAGCACGCTGGAGCGCTGGTCGGGGATGCTGACGCGTCCCTGGATCCGATCCATCTCCTGGAGCAACTGGCGCTCATTGACCGAGCTCGCCGTCGGATTGATCTGCTGGGCCAGCGACGGTGCCGGAGCTGCCATGATCAACAGAAGCAACGCCCACGCGCCGATGGTTGGTCGAATGAACCTTGCAAATGAGGACATGGACTTCTCCTCGGCATCTGTGCCGCGTCGCCCGCGGCCTGCTTCAGGACTCGATCGTCTCGCGATAGGCGGTCTTCCAGCCCCACGCTCCTGAGCCGTAGCCGCGCTTCAGCACGCGCTCCTTATAGATCTGGGCGATGATCTCGCCGTCGCCGGCGAGCAGCGACTTGGTCGAGCACATCTCGGCACACAGCGGCAGCTTGCCCTCGGCCAGGCGGTTCGCACCGTATTTCTCGTATTCCTCCTTGCTGCCATCGGCCTCGGGTCCGCCGGCGCAATAGGTACATTTGTCCATTTTTCCGCGCGAGCCGAAATTGCCGACCTTCGGATATTGCGGCGCGCCAAACGGACAGGCGTAGAAGCAGTAGCCGCAGCCGATGCAGAGATCCTTGGAGTGCAGGACCACGCCATCGGCGGTGGTATAGAAACAGTTCACCGGGCACACTGCCGCGCACGGCGCATCCGTGCAGTGCATGCAAGCCATCGAGACCGATCGTTCGCCCGGCTTGCCATCGGCGATGGTGACGACCCTGCGGCGGTTGATGCCCCAGGGGACCTCGTGCTCGTTCTTGCAGGCCGTGACGCAGGCGTTGCACTCGATGCAACGGTCGGCGTCGCAGAGAAACTTCATACGTGCCATCGTCGTTGCTCCTTATGCCGCCGCGATCTGGCAGAGAGTGACCTTAGTTTCCTGCATGTTCGTCGCGGGATCGTATCCGTAGGTGGTGATCGTGTTGGCGCTTTCGCCGAGCACGATCGGGTCGGTGCCCTTCGGGTAGTTGCCGCGAAGGTCCTTGCCCGCCAGCCAGCCACCGAAGTGGAACGGCATCCAGGCAACGCCCTTGCCGACGCGCTCCGTGACGAGCGCCTTCATCCTCGCCCGGGAATTGTTCTCGGCACCCGTGACCCAGACCCAGCCGCCGTCCTTGACGCCGCGCTCGGCGGCGTCGGCGGGATTGATCTCGATGAACATGTCCTGCTGCAATTCGGCGAGCCACGGGTTGGTCCGGGTCTCCTCGCCGCCGCCCTCATATTCGACCAGGCGGCCGGACGACAGGATGAGCGGGAATTGTTTTGCAATTCCCTTCTCCACCGCAGCCTTCTGCACGGAGAAGCCGATATTGGGCATCCGGAACTGCTTGGCGTCGGGCAGCGTCGGGTATTTGGCGACGAGATCGACGCGCGGCGTGTAGATCGGCTCGCGGTGAACCGGGATGGGATCGGGCAAGCCGAAGGCATTCATGCGCGCCTTGCCGTTGCCATAGGGAACGCAGCCATGCGCCAGCGCGACGCGCTGGATGCCGCCCGACAGGTCGAGCGACCACGACACTGCGTCCGGAGTGGCGGGGTTGACCTTGTTGATCACGGCCATTTCCGCTTCGGTGAGCTCGGTGTCCCAGCCGAGCTTCTTCAGGCTCGCGAGCGTGAATTCCGGATAGCCGTCCTGGATGCCCGACCCCAGCGAGTACGAGCCGTCCGCGAGCAGGCTCACCTTACGCGTCGTGCCGTCCGGCAGCTTCTCCTCGCGCTCGATGCCGAACCGCGGCCGGAACGTGCCGCCGCCATCCATCACGTGCAGATTGGTATTGTAGAGCAGCGGCGTTCCGGGATGCTTGACCTCCGGTGATCCCCAGCATGGCCAGGGCAGGCCGTAATAGTCGCCGCCGACCTCGGGATCGTCCTTCGGCGCCCGCATCGTCAGCATGTCGAACTTCGCCTGGTTCTTCATGTGCGCCTTGAGGCGCTCGGGCGATTGCCCGCAATAGCCGGTCGACCAGCTGCCGCGGTTCATCTCGCGAAGTACATCCTCTGCTTCAGGAAGATTGTTCTCGACCTTGATTTTCTTGAACATCTGGTCCGCGAAGCCGAACTTCTTGGCCAGCAGGTAGATGATTTCGAGATCATCCTTCGACTCGAACACCGGCTTCACAATCTGCTCGCCCCATTGCAGCGAGCGGTTGGAGGCGACGCGAGAGCCCTTGCACTCAAATTGGGTGGCGACCGGGAGAATGTAGACACCATCCTTGCGTCCCGCCTCGACTGCGAGCGAGGCCCAGGTCGTCGGATGCGGATCGGCGATGACGAGCAGCTCCAGCGCCTTCAGGCCATTGAGGGATTCAGGAATACGGGTGATGCTGTTGGAGGCGTGTCCCTGCACGAACACCGCCTTCACATTGTCCTTCTGCGCGACCTGATCTTTCGGCAGCGTCACCGCCTCGAACCAGCGGGTCAGCGGGATGCCGGGGGTTTCCATGATCTGCTTGGAATCGAACCGCGACTTCAGGAAGTCGTAGTCGACCTCCCAAACCCGCGACCAGTGCTTCCAGGCGCCCTCGGCGAGGCCGTAGTAGAACGGCAGCGTGACGATATCGAGCCCGACGTCGGTCGCGCCCTGGACGTTGTCGTGGCCACGGAAGATGTTGGCTCCCATGCCCGCGCCGCCGACATTGCCGGTCATCAGCAGCAGGATGCAACTGGCACGCACGTTGGCGGTGCCGACGGTCTTCTGGGTCTGGCCCATGGCCCAGATCAGCGTGGCCGGCTTTTCGGTGGCAAACATCTTGGCGACGCGCTTGAGCTGCTCGCCGGGAATGCCGGTGACGCGCTCGACTTCTTCCGGATTCCACTTTTCCACCTCCTTGCGGAGGTCGTCGAACCCGTAGACCCGCTGCCGGATGAACTCCTTGTCCTCCCAGCCGTTCTGGAGGATGTGCCACATCATGCCGTAAAGCACGGGGATGTCGGTGCCCGGCCGCATCCGCACATATTCCGTCGCGTGCGCGGCGGTGCGCGTCAGGCGCGGGTCGATGACGACGAAGTTGGCCTTTTGCAGTTCCTTGCCCTCGAGCAGGTGCTGCAGCGAGACCGGATGCGCCTCTGCCGGATTGCCGCCCAGGACGACCTGCGTCTTCGCATTGCGGATATCATTGAAGCTGTTGGTCATCGCGCCGTAGCCCCAGGTGTTGGCGACGCCGGTGACGGTGGTCGAATGGCAGATGCGGGCCTGATGATCGGTATTGTTGGTTCCCCAGAATGCGCCAAGCTTGCGGAACAGGTAGGCGCCTTCATTGGTCATCTTGGCCGAGCCAAGCCAATAGACGGAATCGGGGCCTGACTTCTCACGTACGGTTTGAAGCTTGTCGCCGATCTCGTTGATTGCGGTATCCCAGGACACGCGGGTCCACTGCCCTCCGACGAGCTTCATCGGATAGCGCAACCGTCGCTCGCTGTGCACGAGCTCGCGCACGGATGCGCCCTTGGCACAATGCGAGCCGCGATTGATCGGAGAATCCCAACTCGGTTCCTGGCCGATCCATACCCCGTTCAGGACCTCGGCAGTCACCGTGCACCCAACCGAGCAATGCGTGCAGACGCTCTTGCGGACGCTCGCACCCGCGGTGAGCGGACCGGCCATCGCCGCCTCCGCCTTGCGCACGCCGCCGACCGGCAGCGTGCCGAGCACGGCGAGCGCGCCACCGGCGAGACCGGATTTGCGCAAGAAGCTGCGGCGGTCGAGACCGCCGCCCTGCCCTGCAAGGGACTCGGCAACGGAACCATGGCGCAGGGAACGCTGGTTTGCTCGCTTGATCAGCACGGTCAACCTCCCTTGGCCGGATAACGATTGACGCGATAGAAAGCCTTGACGTGATCAGTTTCCTTGTAGCGCGCCTTGCGCTTCTCATCGTTGGTTTCGCTATCAGCCTGCGCGGACCCGACCAGCGGTGTCGCGAGCGTCGCGCCGGCGCCCAACGTGCCGGCGCCGACCTTGCGCAGGAAATCGCGACGCCCGACTGTGGCTTTCCTGTCTTCACTCATCGCATCTCTCCTGGACCCGCCGGTGCAGGTCAGTTGGCGAACGTGAATGCCTCCGCCTCGATCTCGATAAAGGCGCGACCGAGCGCGCCGACCGCACGATAGAAGACGGCGCTCTCCGCGCCCTCGATGTCGGCGAACAGCCGCCCTATCCAGGGCTCGACGTGTTTGACAAAGAATGCGCGCTGCGCCTCGAACGACGCAGGGAAGCGGCCTCCCGCGAAACCCGCCATGATCTCGCACAGGATGGCGGCGTGATCTTCCGGCTCCGAATTATTCGCGGCGCGCTCGATCCCGGACGCGGCGAGATCGGCGCGCAGGCGCGACAGCGGCCGCTCGTTGAGGAATCCGGTCAGATAGTAGGAGGCATAGGGCAAGAGCTCGCCGCGGCCGAGACCGACGAACAGATCGAAATATTCGCGTTCGACCTGCGTTGCGACTGCATTGGCGGCGGCCGCGGCCAGCCCAGCATGCGCGCGCCCGAGTGGCGTCGCATCACCGGTCAATGCGGCCAGTTGATCGAGCAGCCTTCTTGACGGTGCTGCGGACAAGAGCGTCGCGAGCAGCAGATATTCCTGCGCACGCGCCGCATCGACGGGTTCAATCAGCTCATTGGACACAAACGGCTCGCCGTACAGATCAGGCCGCAAGTCTTTGCGCGATACGCCGGTCGCCGCTTCGACCGCAATCACCCGTTGCGCGGGCACCTGGTTCCAGTTCGAAACGGAGGGTTGGCTAATGCCGATTTTGCGCGCAAGCCCAGCAACGCCGCCGGCGGCGTCAATGGCTCGCTCAAGGCCATCATCACGCACGTGGACCTCCCATCCAAGTCCCGGGTGCTGATTTTGCTTTTGCTACAAAGCGCTAGACGAAGCGTAATCCCGGCCCAGCGGAGGGTCAATCGCATCACATAGTCTGAGGCTATGGCCTTTCGTCGGGGAGCCCTAGCGGGGCAGCGCGCCGCCATGCGGGCGACGGGGAAGCGACAGGTGTTCGCTTTCAGTGCTTTCAGGGACCGTTAGTTGCGCTGCAGCAGGAACAGGTGCGGGCTTGGTGGGCGCAGCTTCTTCGGCGACGACCTCGACATTCGATCTCTCGGCCTGGCGCAATTCCCGCGAAGAATCCGTGACTTCAACCGGAGTCTCGGACAGCGTCTCGACTGACTTGCTGACGCCGCCGACGATTCTGTCCACGAACGCGGCCAGTTCTGCTTCCGAACAATCCAGCGGACCAAAGCCCGGCATCGCGGTCGGATCGTTGAAGTCCCACGCGCTTTCGGCAAGCCCCACGAAGTCGCGAATGGCGGGATCAGCGCTCCAGGCGCGACGAAGCGCCGCACGCGTCAGCTCCTGCGGAATCCCTTTGCGCAAGAACGCCTTGATGTCGGTCGCCGACGTGATCAGGTCGATCGAAGGCAGGCTCGAGGGGGCGAACTCCGCTTCGTCATCCTTCGCGGTGGGCGGCAGTGCCGACGGCATGTCGTCGCGCTTTGCCGGATCCGATTGCGTCGGGTTCGCCTTTGCGTGCTGCTTGCGACGGGACCAGCGCGTCAGGAACCTATCCTCACTCATTCGTGTCCGCCTTCATGCTGCCGGCGCGCCAGTGCCTCCGGATCGGCCTGCCGCCGCTTCCGTTTGAAGAACTCCCGTTCGACGTGGTGCTCGGCAACGAAGCTTTCAATCTGCTCACGCAGCACGTCCGGCATGGGCACGGCCTCGACCAGATTCGCAGCGGCCCCGGTGAACGCCTCGCCTTCCGCAGGATCGGCGGTGGCGGCAGCCACCGAATAGGGCCAGGTGCCTTCCGCAGGCGACAACACTGTCCAGATGCTCGGACGACCCGTAGCAAGATTGTCGCGATAGCGCGCCGTCTCGGAACTGTAGAGATCGACCATAGTGCTGCCGGCATAGAACAGCGTCGTCCCACCGCCCTCCTCACGGAGCACCGTCCAGGACTTTGTGTCCGGCTCGTCCGGCAGCACGGCGACGGCGCGCCAGATAAAGTCGGTCCACGGCGAGTCCGCCTTGTACCGTCCGACCACGATACCGACGGGGATGCGCACAAGCGGCAGCGCAGCCGGGCTCACGTTACCCTCTCCAGGTGCTTGATCGGCAGCCCCGTCAGCAAATTCTGCGGTTTCATCCGGAGCTTTTGATCGGAGTTCATCGACAGGATGAGATAGACGGGCTCTCCCTGCATCTCGTCTGCGACCGCACTCGTATCTGCAAACGTCAGGCGGAACAATGAAAGCACGCGGCCGGCGCTGCGGTCGTCGAGTTGCTCGCCATGCCAGAGGCGGTCGCCGAGCCTGGTCGCATCGGCGTCGAGCCCGACATACCAGGTGAGCCGCGCATCACGCAGTTCGCGCAGCGGCTCAATGCAGACGTCGATCCCGAGCAGATGGGAGATCCAGCGCGCCATCGCCTGCGCCAGCGCCCTCGGCCCGCGCCCGCCCGCGGTGAGATCGAAAGCCATGTCGAAATGGTCGCTTCGGTGCCAATAGTCGTCGGCGTTATCCTCGTTCAAGACGTCCAGCTCGGCATCGGTCACGGCCCCGAGCATCGACATCAGCGAGAGCACCGGGGTCGGGCTCTGCCCACCGACGACCTCCTCATCGCCGAGCAGCAAGGCCCGTTCATGCGGCAGGATGCGCTGTGGGCGGAAGAACAGCTCGGCGGCGCGCAGCACGAAAGGGTCATCGCAGCCATCCAGCGCATTGCGCAGGATGACATGCACGAGTTGATTGACGAACAGCGGCGGCAATCCGTTTCCCCCCGACCGGACGGTCGCAAGATAGGCGGCCTCCAGGGTCGGGTGCCGCACCAGGAGATCGCGAACGGCAAGCACGAACTGCCAGTTCTCCCGGGCATCCGCATCGACAATCGCTGCGATCTCGTCCGCACTGACCGCCCGGCGGGGAGCGGCCAGCAGCTCGCGGTGCAGCCGCCGCTCGACCGGGCATGCTTCGTCCGGTGGAATCAGCTCGGGCCTGACGAAATAGACCTTCAGGAACTCGTCGGTGACGCAAAGCCCGCCGCCCGCCTCGCGATCGAGCAGATGGTGGCCGCATGCGATCCAGAAATCATTCATCGATGCTGCGGCTCCTGGCTCATATCGGCAAGCCTGACATTGCTGTCGGGTTCGACATCATCCTCGGCTTCCATGAACGAGAACGCCTTGCCGTGCCCCTGCCCTTGCCGCAGCTGCAGCCTGCGGAACGACTCGCGGACTTCGCCGTCGCTCACCGAGCGGTGGACGGCAATGAGCGAACTGATCGGATGCGTGCAGAGCGACCGCACGAAGGCGACCTCCTCTTCGGCGGCCGTCCGCGCGGTTGCCGGATCCGGCGCGCCGAAACGATCGATGAGTTGTCCGGCGAGGAGCTCGATCAGCGCCCGGCAATCGCTCTCCGTTGCCGGCACGATCTGCACCAGCGTCGACCAGCCCCAGGATTGCACCCCGAGGAAGCCGCTGCGGAACGCCGCGCGCGCCTTGCCGCTCAACGTCGCCGGATCCTGGTCGCAGAAGCGGAACGCGCCGGAGACGGCCCATTCGCCGGGCTCTGCCGCCGCGTCGAACACGAAGGTGTCGGAGGGATCGAGCGCGATGGCGCGCAGCAGTTTCACAGTCACGTCCTTGGCCCTCCGAGCTTCGAATCGAGCCAGGATGGCCTGGCGAGCGCCTTGACGAGCTCGCTCCGCTCAACCTTGCCGGTACCGACCTGGCGCGTGAGGAGATCGCCGCTCTCGTCGATGCTGAGGACGGTTCGCCGCTCACGGGGAACCCGGCTGAGATAATCGCGTGCGACGCTGTCAAAGCCATCGACCTGCCAACGATCGATCGCCCGCATCAGGTGCCGGGCAAAACTCTCGGTCACCTGCACGGCGCCCGCTTCGCCGAACCCCTCCTCATCCAGCGCGGACGCGAGCGGATGAACGCCGGGCCCCTGATCGGCCATTGCCACCGTCCGGATCATGGCGCCGAACACCAGCCAGGCGGGCGGCTCATTCTCGCGCGCGGACGATGGCCACCCCATCCGCCCCCCGCCGACCAGCCCGCCGTCGATCTCGACGGAGCCGGGCCAGCCGATCGCAACCGTCTTGTTGGGCGGGGCATAGGCGCGAAGAGCGTCGGTGAGCGCGACCATGCCGGCGTAGAAGGCGCGCCGCGCGGTGCTCAAAGGTTCGCCTGGCTCGAGCACCACGGCGAATTCGGCGAGATCGAACCGCCCGACGCACACCAGCGTGCCGGCGCCGCACTTGGGTGCAATGCCGCAAGCGTGGGCAAAGGCGTCTCCGCTCTCCCGCAGCCGGACGAGCGTGAAGGGCGGCGGCAGCTGGATCGGTTCTACCAGGGAAACGTAGTTGATCGGGGTCGACCGCAAGGCCGTCCTCCACTTTCCTTTTCTTCCCAATAGTGAAAATCTATACGAGGTGCAGGAACGGCGCGAGTCCGTAAGTCGGCGCCGCACTGACGGAGGGATTCACCTGGAGCAGCCAGCGAAGACCGTCCTGATCTGCTCGTGTGAAGACACGATGCGCCTCGACACGGCCGCGATCCGGCGTGGATGCCCCAATTGCGAGATCAGAAGCTTTCGCCATCTCTGCGGCGCGGAGCTCGATCATTTCCGCAACGCGGCAAAGGCGGATGGCCCGCTGACGGTCGCCTGCACGCAGCAGGCTGCGCAATTCACCCATGAGATGGGCGAACGCCCTGACGGGATCACCTTCGTCAACATCCGCGAGACGGCGGGCTGGTCGCGCGACGGTGAGAATGCGGGCGCGAAGATGGCGGCGCTGCTTGCGGCGGCCGCAATTCCCGCACAGGACTTTCCGCTGGTCACATTGTCGAGTGACGGCATCATCCTGATCTATGGGCGCGACGAGGCCGCGATCGAAGCCGGGCGCCTGCTCGCAGACCATCTCGACGTCACGGTCATGCTCATGCAGCCGGCAGACGTTACGCCGCCTGCCACGGCAGTGTTTCCGATCGTAAAAGGCAAGATCCGCAACGCGCGGGGACATTTTGGCGCATTCGAGCTCACGATCGACGACTACGCGCAACCGCGCCCCTCTTCGCGCGACCGCTTCGTGTTCGAGGCCCCGCGCAACGGGGCGACCTCGCGCTGCGATCTGGTGCTCGACCTCTCCGGCGAGCCACCGCTGTTTCCGGCGCACGACCTGCGGGACGGCTATCTCCGCGCCGATCCGAGAGATCCGGCGGCGGTGCTGCGCGCTGTGCTGGCCGCCCGCGACCTCGTCGGCAGTTTCGACAAGCCGAGATATGTCGACTTCACGCCCAGCCTCTGCGCGCATTCGCGCTCGAAGCTGACCGGATGCCATCGCTGCCTTGACTTATGCCCGACCGGCGCGATTACGCCGGACGGCGACCATGTCGCCGTCAACGCATACGTCTGCGCAGGTTGTGGGCAATGCGCGGCCGCCTGCCCCACGGGTGCTGCATCCTACGCGCTGCCGCCCGCCGACACCCAGTTGCAGATGCTTCGCGCCATGTTGCTCGCCTATCGCGAAGCTGGCGGCACGCATCCGGTGCTGCTGCTGCATGACGGCGCGCACGGCACCCCGCTGATCGATGCGCTCGCCCGTCATGGCGACGGATTGCCAGCCAACGTGCTGCCCCTCGCCGTCAACGAGTTGACGCAGGTCGGCCTGGAGGCCGTTATCGGCGCATTCGCTTATGGCGCGGCGGCCGTGCGGTTTCTTCTGCGCGCCAAGCCGCGACACGGCGTGACCGGATTGCTGCAGACGATCGTCATGGCCGAGACCATTCTCGCCGGGCTCGGATTTGAGGGCCGACGCGTGGCCACGATCGAAACTGACGATCCCGACACGCTAGCTGACCAACTGACGGGGATTGGTCCCCTCGCCGGCCTCGACAATCCTGCGACTTTCCGGACGGTCGGCAAGCGCGGCGACCTGCTTCGCTTTGGCCTGAGTGAATTGCATCGCCTCGCGCCCACGCCGGTCGACGTGATCGCCTTGCCCGAGGGCGCACCGATCGGTGCGATCACCGTTGACACCGGCGGTTGCACGCTATGCTTGTCCTGTGTTTCGGCCTGCCCGACCGGCGCGCTTCGCGCCGATCCCGAGCGTCCCGTCCTCAAATTCGTGGAGGACGCCTGCGTGCAGTGCGGTCTGTGCCAGAGCACCTGTCCTGAGAAGGTCATCACGCTCACCCCGCAGATCGACTTCCGGGCAAGGCGTGCCCAGGCGCAAGTGATCAAGGAAGAAGAACCGGCCCTGTGTGTCCGCTGCGGCACGCCCTTCGGCGTGAAGAGCACGATCGATCGGATCGCGACGAAGCTCGAGGGGCACCATTGGATGTATCCCACCGGGGACCGCCGGACCGAGGCCTTGCGGATGTGCGCCGATTGCCGCGTCATTGTCATGAGCGAACAGCAGTTCGATCCGATCCAGGACGTTCCGGAACGCGCGCCACCGCGGACGACGGACGACTATCTGCGTCAACGCGAGAACAAGGACTAGCCGTATGCCTCGTTTCATGATGGTTTTTTGGACATGCCTCGTCATCACGGCGCTCGCTGGCACAGCCGTCGAGGCCGCCGCCCTCGCCAAGGCGGAAAAGGTCGCGCTCAAGCAGGCGATCGTCGCCTGCAAGGCCGAGGCAAAGGGCAAGAAGATCAAGTGGCTGTCACGCCGGACATACGTCAATCAGTGTGTCGTGACGGCACTCAAGGAACGTCCCAGCGTCAACGTGGCTCGCATGCTCGAGGAGAACCCGGATCTGACGAATATTCCCGTGGAGCGATGGCCGGGCTATTAGGGCGTTGACATCAAGACCTTGCCGCCTTCGCTTGAAGACGCGCAAGGCGTTGCTGCGGGCTACTTCGACGTCGCACGCGCCAGAAAGTCCGTGAGCGCGCGGCGATCCTCGGCCGAGCCGATCCGCTGCTCCGGCATCTTGGTGCCGGGCGTGTAGGCGTTCGGCCCGATCTCGAACAGTTTTGACACGGTCTCCGGCGTCCAGACGATATCCATCGCCTTGAGCGCGTCGGTGAACCGATAGCCCGGCAGCGAGGCAATCTTCCGGCCGAAGAGCCCCGCAAGCGTCGGCCCGGCACGCTGTACCTCATTCTCCGACAATGTATGGCAGGCAACGCAGGCCCTGAACATTTCGGCGCCGTGATCGCCGACATAGGCAGCGAGCGGATCCGCCGGCGTGCCCAGCACGTTCGACCCGATCGCCGCGCCGGTCAGTGCATTCCAGCGCCTGATCTTGCCGTCAGCACCGCCCGTCAGGAGCGTCGCGCCATCGGGCAGGAACGCGACCGACCAGACCGGCGCGCCGAGCCCGGCGAGCGTGCGCATCACGCTGCGCGCCTTGCGATCGACGATCGCAACGGTGCCGTCAATTGCCCCCGTGGCGATCAAAGCCCCGTCTTGCGAGATCGCCAGGGCCACGATCGGCCTGGCGCCAGCCATGACCTCGCCGTTCTCCTTGCCATCGGCGGTCATCATGCGCAGCTTCCCGTCTGCCGCGCCGGTGACGATTTCGCCATCAGGCGAGATGGCGACGGCATTCAGCGGCGCCGGCATCGCAACGATCTCGGGGCTGCCGCCTGCCAAGGGCCAGATCCGCACCGTCAGATCGTAGCCAACGCTCACCAGCGATTTTCCATCGGGGGCAAAGGCCACACCGTTCACGCTTTGCGAGTGACCTTGCAGCACGCGCGTCCCACCATCGGACAGGGATGAAATCCGCACGGTGTGGTCCCACGAGGCCGACGCGAGCTTCGATGTATCGGGCGAGACGACGAGTCCGACAATGGGTCCTGTATGACCTTCGAGAACCTGGTCTGGCTGCAGTCCGCCCGCCGTCCAGATCGCAATCTGGCCGTCCGCACCAGCCGTTGCCATTCGTCCGTCTCCAAGGAAGGCAGCCGCGTTCACCGCACCCGAATGGAAGCGAAGGACCTGCTCGGCCGACTCGGTTGCCAGGGACCATCGGATCGCTGCCGTGTCGAAGCTCCCCGACAAAACCGTCTTACCATCGCTCGAAACGGCGATTGCGCGGACAGGCCCGCCGTGCCCCGCCAATTGCGCCTGCGCGGGCCGCAGTGGAAGAAGCAGCGATGCCGTCAGAAGGGCGGTGGCGAGACGCAAGGTCAAATCCATTGGCCGTCGGAGACACTCACAGCAAAGCACCCACCGTGCCATTTTGCCCGGCCTTTGCACCATGGCCAAATGCCGTCCCGTGACGTCCCGCGCTTCTTGCCGGCGATCGTTCTGTGGAGATCTTCCGTGGCGTGTCCGTGGCCGACTGGCCTGGCCTCTGGGCAAAAGCGCACCCATTTGATCCAGCTCAACGGGGGTAGCTCATATTCGGTTCCAGGTGCGACAAGCGGCGCCTTGATTGGCGATCGACGTGGTCGCAGTCTTGCGAAAGGCGCCTCAGAGAGCGAGGCCGGACATGCAAGTACACCCGAAAGCCTATCTGCAGCTCATCGCGCGGTTGTGGCACTTTCGCGCGTCGCCGCCGCGAAATCGCGATCCCGACAGCCAGGATGCGTCGGCACTGCTCGTCTACATCGCCGTCGTGTTAGCGCTGCTCTTGGCTGTCCTTGAAATCGATATCCACAGCGCGCAGCTTCAATCCCTGGGACTGCTCGGCGATCCCATCGGGATCAACCCGATTTTCATGGGTCCTTGAGACAGCGCCTGCGACAATTGCTGCGCTCGCGACCCGACCAGCCGCTGGCGCATAGCCGTTCGAGAACATACGAGCCGACCAAGACGTCCAGCTCGGCCACGATTGGTTGAGACGCGTCTACTCCTGTGTTCCCCTTGGAAACACAAGAGATCGATCTACGAAATCTTCAACCGGCAGTTTGCCTTGTTGCGCTTGTCTTTGCATCTCTTGCACCGGCATCCCTGCTACCGATGTGCGACTTACCGGTAATGGATGCGATCGCAGCATATTCGTCGCGGCCACGAAAACCGCGAACACGGCCAAGCCAGAGATCATCAGGAGCTTCACGCGAACCTCCGTTGGTTCTGAGAGAGTCGAAGCTCTGACTAGTGCAAGACTCGAAGTTCCCGTGTGAGATCTCTCACATCTCTCTTTCTCTTGATCATCTCTTGATCATCTCTTGATCATCGCCGGGGCGGCTGCCCCTCATCTGGTGCGCCGTGGAAGGACTGCTGACATTTGCGTTCAATAGACCTTTCTTGACCTTTCGATGCACACCTCGCGCAGCGGCCATGGCGCACGATCTGCATGACGACGATGAAGGCAAGCAGATGCGCAAATGAAACGCATCAACCGCCGCGCAAGACCAGCGAAAGGAGAGTGGACGTTCGTCAGAATGA
Source organism: Bradyrhizobium sp. B025 (assembly GCF_042257955.1). Taxonomy (NCBI): domain Bacteria; kingdom Pseudomonadati; phylum Pseudomonadota; class Alphaproteobacteria; order Hyphomicrobiales; family Nitrobacteraceae; genus Bradyrhizobium; species Bradyrhizobium sp. B025. The sequence continues at coordinate 5,235,007 of NZ_CP170150.1, forward strand.
GAATGCGCGACTTGTCAGAATGGAAAACTCTTGACGCGCTAAGCCATTGAAAACATTGGAGCGGGTGAAGGGAATCGAACCCTCGTATTCAGCTTGGAAGGCTGCTGCTCTACCATTGAGCTACACCCGCATCTCGCGTTCCCCTAACACGGCCGCGCGGCGGCCTCAACTGCCCCGGATCGGTCTTTCCCGCTTCGCGAAGGGCTTGTTCCCGGCCGCCCGCCCCACCTCTTAACGACGCGGGTATTTCGCCCTATATTGGAGTCTCCCGAAACCAACGAAAGGAGGTGATCCAGTGTCTTATCTCAAGCGCTGTCACCTCGCTGGGATCGCCCGCTAAGCTTTGAACAAGGCTTGGCATCGGGGCGCTCTCAGCCCTGGACCAGCGAGCACGAAATCGGGCGCGACGGGGCCTCCCCGCCGCGCCTTTTTCGTGGGCGGGCGCCGCTCAGGCGGCCGGCTCGCCCGCAAGCACCTCGCGAATCTTCTGCGACAGCTCCGACTTCCGGTATGGCTTCTGAAGCAGCGCCACGCCGGGATCGAGATGTCCTTCGTGGACGATGGTGTTGTCGGTATAGCCGGAGGTGTAGAGCACTCTCGCCCCCGGCCGCCGGAGCCGGACGGCTTCGGCCAGTTCCCGCCCGTTCATGCCTCCGGGCATGATGATGTCCGTGAACAGCAGGTCGAAACTGGCGCCCTGGTCGACCAGCGCGAGGGCGGCTGCGCCGTCGCCGGCCACGAGCGTGCGATAGCCAAGGCTGCCGAGCTGGGCGATGACATAGCCCTGCACCAGCGGATCGTCCTCGACCACGAGTATCGTCTCGTGCCCGCGCGCCGCGGCGGGCGCCTGAGCCGATCCCGTCCTGGTTGCCGCCTCGCCCTCCGATCGCGGCAGGAACAACCGCATCACCGTGCCTTGTCCCTCCTCGCTCTCGATCGCGACGGTGCCGCCGGTCTGGCGGGCAAAGCCGTAGACCATGCTCAGCCCAAGCCCGGTGCCGCGGCCGACCCCCTTGGTGGTGAAGAACGGCTCGAACACGCGCTCGCGGATGTCGGCCGGGATGCCGTGACCGGTGTCGGTCACCGCAATCATCACGAAGGCGCCGCGAATGACGTCGCCGTCGCTGCGCACGCCGTCAAGCTCCCGGTTCGCGGTCTCGAGCGTGAGCCTGCCGCCGTCCGGCATCGCGTCACGCGCGTTGACGGCGAGATTGACGATCGCTGAAGAGAGCTGCGACGGATCCGCCATCGCGGACCAGGCGTCGTCCGCGAGCCGGGTCACGATCTCGATATGCTCGCCCAGGATCGGCTTCAGCAGCTTCGCCGTCTCGACCACGAGGGCGTTGACGTCGATCTCGCGCGGCTCCAGCGGCTGGCGGCGCGCAAAGGTCAGCAGCTGCGAGGTGATCTCGGCGCCACGCGCGGCCGCATCGTCGATGAGCTGCGCGATCGCGGCGAACTGGGGCCTGTCCGCAAGCCCTTCCTGGATGATCTCGATGGTGCCGGTGATGACGGTGAGCACGTTGTTGAAGTCGTGCGCGACGCCGCCGGTGAGCTGGCCGATCGCGTCCATCTTCTGGGATTGGCGAAGCCGTTCCTCGGTCTCGTGCTGCTCGGTGAGGTCGGTGGCGGAGCCGCGATAACCCATGAAGCGTCCGTCGGCTGCGAATACCGGCTGGCCGTTGACGCTGAAATGGCGCACGCGTCCGGTCATATCGCGGCCGCGATACTCGAACTTCCGGAACGGCTCGTGGCGATCCAGCACCGCCATGTGCGCGCGCCATTTCTCCGGCTCGGCGTCGTGGTCGAAGGCGGCATCGGTGCGGCGCTTGCCGATCAGCGCCTTATGGTCCATGCCGAAGGCACCTGCGCGGTCGGATATGTAGGTGAACCGATGATCCGGCCCGGTCTCCCAGAACCAGTCGGACGCGGTCTCGGCATAGTCGCGGAAGCGCTGCTCGCTCGCGCGCGCGTCGCCTTCGGCGCGCTGGCGGATTTTCAGGTCGCGCTCGAGATTCGTATTGGCCTCACGCAGCTCGCCATAGGCCCGCTCGAGATTGGCGCACATGGCGTTGAAGGCGTCGATCACCTTGTCCAGTTCGTCCGCATCGTAGGGCGGCCGGCGCTCCAGGTGCAAAGGCGGCGGCGGCCGCACCAGGCTGTACTTGCTGACGAAGTCGGCGATGGCAACAAGGTGCCGCGTCACCAGGAGATGGAACATGTAGATGATGAACAGCGAGACGAGGAACGTCTTCGCCGCCTGGCTTGCCAGGATGATCAGGGCACGGTGCAGCAATTGCTGATAGACCTCGCTCAGCGTCGCCTCGACATGGAGCACGCCGATCGGGCGCGCGGCGCCCTGCACGGAGTAGTTCAGCGGGTAATCGCGCGTGACGATCGAACGGGTGTTCGGCTCGCCGACCGCGACACGGACCGGATTGGGGCGATCAGCGATCTCGCGCACCTCGGCGGCGCGGATGTCGGGCAGCCGCAGGATGCCGTCGAGCTGGAGCTTGAGCTGGTTCTGGTCGAGATTCCACAGGCTTTCGCCGAGGCTGCCGGTGGTGCTCCGGCCGATCTCGTCGAGCCGCGTCTCGATGACGCCGACCTCGCGGTCATAGTCGAGATAGAGCTGAAGCGCGGTCAGCATCAGCGTGACGATTGAGGAGAACAGCAGCACGGCGGCCAGGAGGCGCGGCCCGACGCCGCTGCGCGACCAGTTGAAAATCCGCGACAGCAACGCACCGATCATCGCCGGCGCAAACGCGGCGCCGATCCCGCTCAAATCCTGCTTCGCGGCCGCCGGGGCAACGGCGCGGCCGCGCTTGGAATCCTCGTCGCCTGCGTTGCCCATGCACCACGTCCCCGGAATGGCGGCATCCTGCTCCGGCCGGCAGCGGTCGCGAGCAATTCGATCGTTGAGACTTCCCCTCCACGCGATGCGCGTGGCGATTCCTGTCGGCCCATGGGCGGCTTGAGGTCGGCGGGGTCATATCTTGCGCCCAGCAGCAGGATTCCGGCGCAAACTATCACTTCGCGTGCTAGAATAACATCGGTTAAAGTCCGGAGTCGCCGGCATGGCGGCGAGTGATGGCCGTTGCGGCTGGCGCGCAGGCGCGCGCCACTCCCGGTAGATCGCGCGGGCCTCCGAATCCAGTGGTAGCAAGGCACGACCAAGGAGACGCGTGATGTGGCGGATGGCCATCGCCTGCCTGTCGTTGCTCGCAGCCGGTCCAACGCAGGCGCAGGAGCTGATCCGGCTGGCGCGCATCGCGGACATCCCCGATCAATATGTCGGCGGCGAAATGCTGCGGGCCGTCTACGCCAAGCTCAGCATCAAGCTCGAATTCGAGGACGTCCCCGGCAAGCGGGCACTCGCGCTGTCGAGCGCCGGCGAGGTCGACGGCGAAATCCAGCGGATCGGAACGCTCTCGCGCGACTACCCGACGCTGATCCAGGTCACGCCGGCGATCAACTACATCGAGCCCACGGTGTTCACGACGAAACTGCGTTTCGACGTCGCCGGCTGGAATTCGATCAGGGACTACAACATCGGCATCGTCCGCGGCGTCGGCTCATCGGAGGCCGGCACCCGCGACATGGCCCGTGTCACGGCGACCACCAGCCTCGAGAACATGATCCAGATGCTCGATGCCGACCGTTTCGACGTGATGGTCACCGACCTCTTCAGTGGACTCGTCGCGGTGAGGAAGCTCAATCTCCAGGCCAGGATCTACCCGCTCTCCCCGCCGCTCGAGCGCATCCACATCTACCACTACCTGCACGAACGTCATCGCGATCTGGTGCCGAAGGTCGGCAAGGTGATCGCGCAGATGGAGGCGAGCGGCGAGCTGGCGGCGCTGCGTGAGGTCCTCGTCAAGCAGGTCCTGAGCGCGCCGTAACAGCGCCGCTCAGGTCGCGCGAAGCCGTTCGCGTAACGCCACAGCGGCGATCAGCACGCCAACACACCAGGCCAAGACCGCCCGGTGAGGCTCCTCGCCGAGCAGCACTGTGAAGATGCTCGCGAGCAGGCATGGCGCGATCGCCTTGCTGCTCCGGCTCGCCAGCGAGACCAGGAACGGCAGCGCGGCAACCGATATTTGCAGGACACCCATCAGCGGAGACCGGTCTCGCCCAAAGCTTCAGAAAAGGCTTCAGAAGCCACAGACATTGACCGCGCGCGGGCGTTTGCCGCGGCGGCTCTCCACGATGCGTTCGCCGCCGTTCTCGGCCGAGCTGCCGTAATAGCGGTGATGACCGCTCTGGTCGTGCAAATCGGCGGGCTCCGATTGTGCCGCCCGCCGTGCGTCGCAGATGATCTTGATGGTGTGACCCGACATTGCCGCCTCCGATGGCCTTCCGTGTTCTTGTGGCCATCAGTCGCCTCGGCTTTAGGCAGCGTTCACACCGCAAGGCGGTAATCGGGTTTCAGGACGGTTTCGTCGAGGCCTGCACGACGCAATATTTTGCGCTCGGGGATTGTCGGCGCGGGGCGTCGTGATACGTCCTTTGGACCCGCGCAGCAAAAAAAACGAGGTGACGATGCTCTACGCCATCCTGGCCTATCACGTGGAAGACGAGATCTTGTCCTGGACTCCGGAGGAGGACGCCGCGGTCGTGGCCAAGGTCATCGAGGTTCAGGCGCCCCTCAGGGCAAGCGGACACCTTGGGCCGGCCGCCCGTCTGGACGAGACCCGAAAGGCCCGCACCTTGCGCGGCCCCGGCGCGGGCGTGGTGATGGACGGCCCGTTTGCCGAGACCAAGGAGCAGCTTCTGGGCTTCCACCTCGTGGAATACGACACGGATGACGAGGCGATCGCGGCGGCACGGAAGCTGCGTCAGGTCAATCCGAGTGCGGTCTACGAAATCCGCCCGGTCAAGCTTTATGTGCCGGCCGACGGGTTCGGCGCGACATAAGGGAAGCGACCACCTTACGCATCCGGTTCGGTTTGCGCACTGTAGAAGCGCTGGATCAGCAGGCCGCCGAAGGCGATGAACCACACGAAGGGTGCGACGTGCGGCGCAAACGCCGCCACGATCGTGCCCGGGATGAACACGAGCAGCGGAAACAGCGATGCCATGATCTCATGGCGCCAGCCGCCCAGGATCGTCCACCACAGCCAGGCATTGAGGCCGGCGATCGCGGTTAGGTGCAAGCCGTAGAGCACGGCAACGGCGCTGCTCATGGCGTAGTTGGTATAGAGGCCGTTGGTCACCGGCAGCAGCACGATCGAGAGCAGGAAGAACAGGTTGAGGATCACCGCGCCGCGGCTGCCCACCGGCTGGCGCGCCAGCCGCCGGTGATGGCTGATCCAGAACACCCCGGCGATGATGAAGCTGAGCGCAAAGCCGGCAAGCTTGCCGGAATAGACATGGGCGAGATCGCTCCAGCCGGGTGCGCCGGTGAAGACGGCGGCCTTGGGCAGATCGTAGGCCAGGAGCGTCATGGCGACACCAAAGATGGTGTTGCTGAGCGACTCCAGCCGCCGCATCTCGAACTGGTCGGGCTTGAGCTCGGTCATGCCGGGCGCGCTCTTCTCGGGCTGGAACCTTGGGCCGTCTTTTCCCTAGGTGCTAAATAAGGTTCCGTCCAGCCGCATTGCGATTCGCGAGCAGATCGCCGAATCTCACGGTTTCACCGGGGCGATTCGTGGCAACATATCTGGACACGCTCAATGCGGAGCAGCGCCGCGCCGTCGAGCATGGCGTGGCCGATGGCGCGACCGTCGGCGCGCCCCTGCTCGTCATCGCCGGTGCCGGCTCGGGCAAGACCAACACGCTGGCCCATCGCGTCGCCCATCTGATCGTTGCGGGTGCCGATCCGCGCCGCATCCTGTTGATGACATTCTCGCGCCGCGCCGCGGCCGAGATGGCCGGCCGCGTCGAGCGGATCGCCCGAAAGGTGCTCGGGGAGAACAACGCCGCGATCATGCGCGATGCGCTGACCTGGGCCGGCACGTTCCATGGCATCGGCGCGCGCCTCTTGCGCGAATATGCCGAGCGGATCGGCGTCGATCCCGCCTTCACCATCCACGACCGCGAGGATTCCGCCGACCTGATGAATTTGGTTCGGCACGAGCGCGGCCTGTCCAAGACCGAGAGCCGCTTTCCAGCCAAGGGCACGTGCCTGTCGATCTACTCCCGCTGCGTCAACGCCGAGATGGAGATCGAGAAGGTGCTGGGACAGCACTATCCCTGGTGCGTGGGCTGGGCCGCCGAGCTGAAGGGCCTGTTCGCGGCTTACGTCGAGGCCAAGCAGGCCCAGCACGTGCTCGATTACGACGACCTCCTGCTCTACTGGTCGCAGATGATGAGCGACGCGCTGATCGCCGAAGAGATCGGCGGCCGCTTCGATCACGTGCTGGTCGACGAATATCAGGACACCAACCGCCTGCAATCCTCGATCCTGCTGGCGCTGAAGCCCGACGGACGCGGCCTCACCGTGGTCGGCGACGACGCGCAGTCGATCTACTCGTTCCGCGCCGCCACCGTGCGCAACATCCTGGAGTTTCCGCAAAGCTTCTCGCCCCGCGCCGAGATGATCACGCTCGACCGCAACTACCGCTCGACGCAAGCCGTACTGGCGGCGGCCAACGGTGTCATTGGGCTCGCGCGCGAGCGATTTACCAAGAACCTCTGGACCGACCGCACCTCCGCGCGAAAGCCGCAACTCGTCACCGTGCACGACGAGGCTGACCAGGCGCGCTACATCGTCGAAGAGGTGCTGGCCAACCGCGAGCAAGGCGCGCTCTTGAAGCACCAGGCGGTGCTGTTCCGGACGTCCTCGCATTCGGGACCGCTGGAAATCGAGCTGACCCGCCGCAACATCCCGTTCGTAAAGTTCGGCGGGCTGAAGTTTCTCGACGCCGCGCACGTCAAGGATGTGCTGGCGATGCTGCGCTTCGCCGAAAACCCGCGCGACCGCGTTGCGGGCTTCCGCATCCTGCATCTGTTGCCCGGCATCGGCCCCGCGACCGCGCAGCGCGTGCTCGACCAGATGGCGGAGAGCGCCGATCCGCTTGCTGCACTCGGCCAGCTCCCGGTGCCGCCGCGCACCGGCGCGGACTGGACCGACTTCGTCCGCACGACCCAGAATCTGCGCTATTCGGAATGGCCGGCGGATCTCGAGCGCGTGCGGCTCTGGTACGAGCCGCATCTCGACCGCATCCACGAGGAGTCCGAGACGCGTCGCGCCGATCTGATGCAGCTCGAGCAGATCGCGAGCGGCTACGCCTCGCGCGAAAAGTTTTTGACCGAGCTCACGCTCGATCCGCCGGACGCGACCAGCGACAAATCCGGGCCACCGCTCCGCGACGAGGACTATCTGATCCTCTCCACCATCCATTCCGCCAAGGGCCAGGAATGGAAGTCGGTATTCGTGCTCAACGTCGTCGACGGCTGCATGCCCTCCGATCTCGGTGCCGGCACCAGCGCCGAGCTCGAGGAGGAACGCCGCCTGCTCTATGTCGCGATGACGCGCGCCAAAGACGATCTCCATCTCGTCGTGCCGCAGCGCTTCTTCACCCACGGCCAGGCCGCCAAGGGCGACCGCCACGTCTACGCCTCGCGCACCCGCTTCATCCCGGAGCAGCTGGTCTATCTGTTCGAGCGCACCGCCTGGCCCAAAGCCGCCGCCGGCGGAGCCCGTACCGCGGCGCAAGGGCCGAAGATCGACATCGGCGCGCGCATGCGCGGGATGTGGCGGTAAGGCCGACTACGCGTTCAGCCTGTCGAACTGGACCTTGCCGGCCTTCAGCACCAGCGGAATGTGCTCACCCTGGCCGAGCAGGCAGGCGACATCGCGCAGCGGGTTGCCGTCGACCACCAGCAGGTCCGCGATGGCCCCGGGGGCGATCCGGCCGAGCTTGCCCTCCATGCCGAGCACCTCGGCACCAATCACCGTGGCGCTGGCGATGACGGCGCGCGGGCCGAGAATCTCGGCGCGGATGCGGAATTCATCGCTCTGGAGACGCTGGGACGGCCCGAGCAGATCGCTGCCGAACCCCATCTTCACGCCGGCATCGCGATAGATCGCGAGCGAACGGAGACCCGCGTCGCGGACATCGGCGATCTTGGCGACGCTCTCCGGCGGCAGGCCATATTGAGCGCCCTCGTTGGCCAGCGCCTCATAGGTGACGAGCGTCGGCACCACATAGGCGCCCTTCTCGGCCATCAGGCGCGCGGTCGGCTCATCCACGAGATTGCCGTGCTCGATGGTGCGCACGCCGCAGCGAACCGCGCGCGCGATGGCGGCGGCGGTGTAGGCGTGGGCCAGCACATAGGTCTGGCGCCCGCGCGCTTCCTCGACGATGGCGCGGATCTCGTCCTCGGAATAGCCGAAGGCGCCGACCGGGTCGGTCGGCGAGGCAACGCCGCCGGAGGCCATGATCTTGATCTGGTCGGCGCCCATCTGGAGCTCCTCGCGCGCGGCCCTGCGCACGCCGTCGACGCCGTCGGCGACGCGCGCCAGCGCGCCGACGCGCACGCAGCACGGACATGGTGCGTCGCTCGCCAGATAATCCGAGCGCGCCCGCATGTCGCCGTGGCCGCCGGTCTGGCTGAGCGCGCGGCCGGAGACGAACAGCCGCGGGCCGTCGGTGAGACCGGTCTCGATCGCCTGCTTCAGCGCATGGCCGGCGCCGCCGGCATCGCGGACGGTGGTGAAGCCACGCCGCAGCATGCCGCGCAGCAGCAGCGTCGCGCGCAGCGTCACCAGCACGTTGGGCATGTGCACCTGCTGCGCCAGATTGAGCTCGACCGCCACCGCATGCACATGCAGGTCGATCAGGCCGGGCATCAGCGTCTTGCCCTTCAGATCGATGGTCCGGTCGGCGGTGACCTGGAGCGGCCGGTCCGAGACCTCCTTGATCAAATTGTCTTCGACCAGCACGTGATGTCCGTCCATCAGGTCCGCCTGGAGCGGATCGAGCAGAGCGGCGTTCTTGAAGAGGATGCGGGGCATCGCGGGCGTCCTGTCAGAAGTGGGCCGGCGCAAGCAATGCCGGCAATGTGAGCTGAGCAAAGGGAAGGCACGCGGCGACATCATCCTCGCCGTACCAGCCCGCCTCATGAAGCAGATTGAGCGAGCCGAGCGTACGTCCGCGCCAGCGCACAGGCATGTTGAGCACGCTCTCGCAGCCGAGCGAGGCGATCAGCTCGTGGTCGGAGAACACCATGCGCAGATCGGCCTGTGTGCGGCCGATATAGGCCTCGCCGCGATCGAGCACGGCCTCGGTCCACGGGCCCGGCGCGAGGCGCTTGCGTCCGCCGGTCGGATATGGGCCGGGGAGATTGGAATAGATCCGCGCCGCTTCACCGCTGTCGCCGTCATAGGTCAGGATCGTGAACAGCTTGTGCCCGATCGCCGACTTCACGGCTTCGTCCAGCGCCGCGAACAGCGCATCCGGCTGATCGACCCTGCCCTGCGCCGCCGCGACGGCACAGAGCAGCGGATCGGCCTGGCGTTTGGTCCGCGTCATGCAACTTCACCCGCCGCGATCTCTTCCAGCGAACGGCCGCGGGTCGGCACGCCCATCAGCACGACGGTCACCGCCCCGAGCAGCAGCACGGTGGTGGTGACGCCGAACACGCCGGCGAAGCCGAAATTGGGATAGAGATAGCCGACCAGGATCGGCGAGACGATCGCGCCGATGCGGCCGATCGCGGAGGCAAGGCCGGCACCGGTGGTCCTGACCGGCGTCGGGAACACCTCGGCGGTATAGGCATAGACGCCCGCATAGGTGCCGTTCATGAACAGGGACAGGAAGATTCCCGCCGCCATGATCTGCTGGTCGCTCTGCGCGAAGGCGAGCCCGAGCGCGCTGGCGCCGCCGAGCACCATGTAGGTCGCGATCGTCGCCTGCCGGCCGATACGCTCGTTGAAATACGCGGCGCTGAAATAACCGGGGATCTGCGCGCAATAGATCGCGATCGAATAGGCGAAGCTCTTGGTGATGCTCATGCCGTTCTGAACCAGCAGGCCGGGGATCCAGACGAAGAAGGAATAATAGCTGAAGGTGATCGCCAGCCACATGATCCAGGTCATGATGGTGATGCGCGCCTGCCGGCCTGCGAGGAGCGCGGCGAAATTGGCGAGCAGCGTTCCGGTCGCGCCCTGCGGCGCGACGGCTTCGACGACCGGCTGCGGCAGGACATGGCCCTGGCGCGCAAAGCCCGCCTCGATCGTGTCCAGCAAGGCTTCGGCTTCCTTCTCCCTGCCGCGGCTTTCGAGCCAGCGCGGCGATTCGGGCAAGGCCCTGCGCCACCACAACAGCATGACGACCGGCACCGCGGTGATGACCAGCACGATGCGCCAGCCGTTCTCATAGGCGGGCACGATGAAGTAGCCGAGCAGCGCCGCCGCAACGAAGCCGAAGGAGAAGAAGCCGGCCAGTGCGCCGGTGAAGCTGCCGCGGTAGCGCCGCGCGACGAACTCCGCGAGATAGGGCGCGATGATCGCGCTCTCCGCGCCGGTGCCCATGCCTGCGACGACGCGGGCGGCAAAGAAGGACGGCCATGTATCGACCATCGCACTCACGATGGACGCCGCGCAATACAGCGCAAGCGCGGACATCATCACGGCGCGGCGGCCGATCAGGTCACCCAGCGTGCCCGCCAGCAACGCGCCGAACAGGAAGCCGATATAGGTGCTGCTGCCGAGCACGCCGATCTGCACGCTCGACAGATTCCACGCGGTGCGCAGCACCGGCAGGATGAAGGCCAGCACCGCCGCATCCATCGCGTCGAACATGTAGCCGAGCCCGCCCATCAGTAGCAGATGCTTGTGGAAGCGAGCGAACGGAAGGCGCTCGATGCGCGCCGATATCATCGACATGAAAGTCCCCTCAGTCTGGCGGCCCGGCGCACCGCGTGTCCCTCAGGGAACCATAGACAAGGAGATATTATCGTCATAATTTATAATCATGATCTAATATATCACTGTGGTGAATGTTCGTGTCCTTCCGTGCACTCGACCTCAACCTCTTGAAAGTCTTCGAGGCGCTGATGACCGAGGGCAGCGTCACGCGCGCGGCGAGCGCGCTGACGATGACCCAGCCCGCGGTCAGCAACGCGCTGGCGCGGCTGCGCGACGCGCTCGGCGATCCCCTGTTCGTGAGATCCGGCACCGGCATCCGTCCCACCCAGCGCGCCGTGGTGCTGTGGGAGCCGATCGGCGAAGCGCTGGAAAGCGTGCGTGGTGCGCTCGACGAGCAGGTGTTCGATCCCGGCCGCGCGCAGACCGAGTTCAGCCTGTCGATGTCGGACTACGTCTCCTCGCTCGTGATGCCGGACCTCCTCGGCCATCTCGGCAAGGTCGCGCCCAAGGCGCGGGTCCATACCGTCCCCAACACCATCCTGGAGATCGCCGACCAGCTCGAGGACAACAGGGTCGACTGCGTCATGAGCGTCTATGTCAACGAGGCGCAACAACCGGCCGCCATTCGCTCGCGCTCGCTGTGGACCGTCGACTATGCCTGCTTCATGCGGCGCGGCCATCCGCTCGCGGGCATGAAGCGCCTCAGCACGCGAACTTTCCTCAACGCGGGCCACGTCGATGTGAGCCTCGCGGGCAAGACCATGCCGTCCTACGACCTCTTCCTCGCCTCGCGCGGGCTGTCACGCAACCTGGTCGCGACCGTCAATCACTACAGCGCCGCCTACGAGGTCGTGCGCCAGTCCGACCTGATCGCCGTGCTGCCGAGCGACCTGCGTTCGCAATCAAGGCATGCGCCGTTGCTGCACGCCATGCCGCTTCCGCTTCAGGCGCCGCCGCGCATCGTCAGCCTGTTCTGGCACCAGCGCAACGACACTGTGCCGGCGCAGCGCTGGCTGCGCGAGACCCTGGTCGAGATGTTCGCCAGATCCGATTGAACCCGCCGGCGTGATGCAAAACCGGAAACCGTGCCTTTCCCGGAGCGGCATTGCCGAAGCGGCCTCCGCGCCCTAGCTGCACGGCGAGCCATTTCCTCCCACATGACGGGCGCCGCCCGCGTCCTGCAGAGACCCGATCGATGACCGCATCGCTTCAATTCGGACTGGATACCTTTGGCGACGTCACCAGGGACGCCGACGGCGCCATGCTTTCCCATGCGCGGGTGATCCGCAACGTCGTCGATGAGGCGGTGCTGGCCGACGAGCTCGGCCTCGACTTCATCGGGCTCGGCGAACATCACCGCGCCGATTTCGCGATCTCCTCGCCCGAGACCGTGCTCGCCGCGATCGCATCGCGCACCAGGCGCATCCATCTCGGCTCGGCCGTGACGGTGCTGAGCTCGGACGATCCGATCCGCGTCTTCCAGCGCTTTGCCACGCTCGATGCGCTCTCCAACGGGCGCGCCGAGGTGATCCTCGGCCGCGGCTCGTTCACGGAATCCTTTCCGCTGTTCGGCTTCGACCTGCGTTCTTACGAAGCGCTGTTCGAGGAGAAGCTCGATCTGTTCGCGGCGCTGCTGTCGCAGAAGCCGGTGACATGGCACGGCAAGCTGCGCCCGCCACTGAAGGATCAGCTGGTCTATCCCCCTGTCGAGAACGGCCAGCTCAAAACCTGGATCGGTGTCGGCGGCAGCCCGCAATCCGTGGTCCGCGCGGCGCATTACGACCTGCCTTTGATGCTGGCGATCATCGGCGGCGATCCCGCGCGCTTTGCGCCTTACGTCGATCTCTATCACCGCGCCTTCAAGGAATTCGGCCGCCCGGCCCAGCCGATCGGCGTGCACTCGCCCGGCTATGTCGCGGAAACGGATGAAGAGGCGCGCGAGGAGCTCTGGCCCGACTACAAGGCCATGCGCGATCGCATCGGCAAGGAACGCGGCTGGCCGCCGATGGGCCGCGACGAATACGTGAGCGAAGCCGAGCACGGCTCGCTCTATGTCGGCTCGCCGGAAACCGTGGCGCGCAAGATCGCGGCGACCGCGAAGGCGCTCGGGATTTCACGGTTTCAGTTGAAATATTCGGCCGGCCCCCTGCCGCACGAGAAGCTGATGAAGAGTATCGAGCTTTATGGGCGCAAGGTGGTGCCGATGGTGCGGGAGATGATGGGGTAAGATAGCGACGTTCGCCTCAGTCCGTCTTCGCCCTGCGGGCTTCGCCGGACACCACGCTTTGCCTTTCAGGCATCACGTGGCTACGCCACGCGTAGCCCGAAGGGCGAAGCGTGGTGGGGGAGGCAGGACTCGAACCTGCGAAGCCATGAGGCGGCTGATTTACAGTCAGCTCCCTTTGCCACTCGGGACACTCCCCCGCTCGACGGCAGCACAATCGGGCCGGACCTTGCCGGCGACCGAGAACGGCCATGGAACGTGAAGGCCGCGACAGCCCGGATGGGGGCGCGACCGGGCGCGTTTATGGGCGATGCGGTGGGGCAAAGTCAACCGAGGCGAACAGCTAAAATCGCCCTCGGAGGCGCTCAAATTGCCATATTACGGGACCCGTGACACAAGCGAGCCCATGAAGGATCGAAAATTCACCTCCAAGGGCTCCCGCGGCGGGGCTAAGCCCTTCAACAGGCCCGGGAAATCGGCCGGCCGGCCGGCCTGGCGCGACCGTGATTCGGCATCCGACGGGCCGGTCATCCTCTATGGCTGGCACAGCGTCACCATGGCGCTGCAAAACCCGGCGCGGCGGATCCGCAAGCTGACGCTGACCGAGAACGCCGCAAGGCGCCTCGCCGAAGAGAATATCGAGACCCGCGTCACGCCCGAGATCGTCCGGCCCCAGGAGATCGACCGCCTGCTGTCGCCCGACGCCGTGCATCAGGGCCTGCTCGCCGAGGCCGATCCCCTGCTCTCACCCGACATCGAGACCTTGACGCCGGAGGGCATGGTGCTGGTGCTCGACCAGATCACCGATCCGCACAATGTCGGCGCCATCCTACGCTCCGCCGCGGCCTTCGCGGTGAAGGCGATCGTCACCACCGCGCGCCACAGCCCGGAAGCGACCGGCGTGCTCGCGAAAGCCGCCTCCGGCGCGCTCGAGCTGGTGCCCGTCGTGACGGTGCAAAACCTCGCCCGCGCGCTGACCGCGCTGAACGAGCGCGGCTTCCAGACCGTCGGGCTCGACAGCGAAGGCAGCGAGGACCTCTCAAACGTCGCACTGCGCGAACCGCTGGCGCTCGTGCTCGGCGCGGAAGGAAAAGGCCTGCGGCAATTGACGCGCGAGACCTGCAGCGTCGTGGCGCGGCTCGACATGCCCGGCGAGATCAAGAGCCTCAACGTCTCCAACGCAGCCGCACTCTCGCTCTATGTCGGCGCGAGCCGGCTCGGGCTGATGAAGCGGTAGCTGCGGCCGCGGACGCAACTACGCTCCCTCGCCCCGCAAGCGAAGAGACACAAACAAGAAACGCCCGTCCGCATGACGCGGACGGGCGCTTCGAAAAACTCAACCGATCAAGTGATCAGTAGTAGCGGCGCAGCACGCGGTGGCCGCCATAGTACGGCGCGGGCGCGTGGCGATGGGCGTAACCATAGCGCGGGCCGTAGCCGTAATGCACGCGCGGCAGATAGCCGTAGCGCGGGCCATAGCCGTAGCGATACGGACGGTAGTACGGGCGGTGATAGGGATAGGCGGCGGCGCGATAGCCATAACCATAGTTGGCGGGGGCGACGACCGCGTCCTCACGATAGGTCGGATACGGCGCGAAGGCGCCCGGGCCGGTGTAGGTCGGACCCTGGTTGACGTAGTAATACTGCGTGGTCGGCTCGGCGAGACGCTCATAGGCGCCATAGCCATAGCCGTAACCGCCGCAACCGGTGTTGCAGCCGGAATAGACGGGCGCAACCGGCTGGCACGGATTGAAGCCGCAAGCCGCGGCCGGCGCGGCCCCGACGAACATCACGGCAGCCGCCGCGACCAGTCCCGAAATCATCTGACGCATTACTCTCTCCTGTTGATTTCCGTATCTCGGATTTTTGACGTTTCTTAACCCGGCGGCTTGCCGGGCACCTCGGCACGCGGCCGGGGCCGACGATGCTGCGGATTCACATTGATCTCCGGCGCCAGGATCACCGGCGGCGGATCGGCGGGCACGTCCATCTGCGGCGGCAGCGGCGCCGATTGCGCGCCCCAGCTCTGGTGGTAGCTCTCGGCCGCCTTCGGCAATCTGCGGTTCGCGGGCGGCTCGACCTCGAGCCGGCCGTAGCCGGGCCGCAGGCCCAGTGTCGGATAATAATGGCCGACGTCGTCGGGCTGCCGCTCGGCGATATAGCGTCCGCCATAGATCGTCGGCTGTACCTGGACGTTCTTGCCGAGGCCCCAGACACCTTCGACGACGCTATAGGACGCGTCGATGCCATTGATGATGATCGGCACGCCGGGGCGGCCGGGCACGACGATATCGAAGCCGCCGCCGGCAAACGCCGTCGCGGGCAGTCCGATCAGAAAGGCTGCGAGCGCCAGAGCGCGCATGGTGGGATCCCGGTTGTCTGGAACACAACCTAACCGATCGCGGCACAGAGAGGGTTAAGGCCGGCTCACCAAATGCCGGTAAGCCTAACGCGCAAGGGGCGCGGGCCGCTCAAATGCCGCAAGCTGCGCTAGCGAAGCGTTAACGCGGCGCAAGCTCGCGGCAGGTGCCGGAGCGAGCAAGGTTGCGTGGCACAAACTTCACATCCTGGGCGGGCTCACGTCGATGTGACCTCACAGGCGAGAATCCGCGGAACGACTGCCAGAGGTCGCACTTAGCACAGGTCTCAACAACATGGAGAAAATGCCATGACGAGCCTGAAGCTTCTTGGCTTGGCCGCAATCGTTGCGTCCACGCTGGCAACACCGGCCTTCGCGCAAGCGACAGTCGACAATTCGGGCCGCTGCACGGGGCTCTTCCAGGATCCCAATTGCCAGAATCTCGGTCCCGGCAATGCGACCGCCGACCGCGCCTATCGCCGCCGGCACATGGCCCGCGGCCAAGTGAATCCGAATGATGGAACACAATCGGGCTTCTGGCCGCTCGACACCGCGGGCGCGGTGGCTGGTGCGGCAGTCGGCACCGCCGCAACGATTGCGGCTGCACCGTTCCAGGGCTGGGGCAATTCCTACGCGCGCTATGACAGCGGCGGCCCCGCCTGGTACGGCAACTGGGACGCCTACGCAGCCCGCAACGGCATCGTGTGCAGACCCGGCACATGGTTCAAGGGCGAAGACGGACGGCGGCACCTCTGCCAGTAAGGCCCCGGCCATCAGGCTGAAAGCTTGCAGGCGGCCCGACGGGCCGCCTGTTTCTTGCCGGCGAAACGCCACTGCCAGGTTCTGGCACTTTCCGACCAAGTCTGATATTGCGACGCCCGAGCGGGCGGACAGCTCCGGCACATGCCGAGCCCTGCCCCGCGTCGCCGGCTTAGCTCAGCGGTAGAGCAGCGGTTTTGTAAACCGAAGGTCGGGGGTTCAATCCCCTCAGCCGGCACCAGCGCTCGAGGCGGGAGCACTCAGTCCGAATTCTTCTGCGCGCTGCTCTGCTGGAAATGCTGGGCGCCGGTGATTTCCACCCAGGCATGTTTCGACTGCTCGAAAGCCGATCTGATCGGTGCCGGATAGTTTGGATCCGCGATGGCGCCAACGGCGACGCCGATCATCGCAGGCAGATTGTCGGGTTTCCACCAGACCGTTGAACCGCAGTCGGGACAAAAATAGTTGCGGACCTTGCCGCCGCTTGCGGCTGTGCGGACGTATTCCTTCGACGCGCCTGAGATCGTGACGGCCTCTGCCGGATAGAAGGCACCGACACCGAACGGCGCGCCTGTTCGCCGCTGGCAGTCAATGCAATGGCAGGCAGCGACGAGGCTTGATGGCCCCGGAAGCGACAGCGCAAGGGCGCCGCAATTACATCGGGCGTCGATCATCGAAATTCCTTCCTCTGGGTTGGCCGGCGGGTCCTGCGGCCCGGATGGAGTGGAGCGCAATCCGGGACGGTGTTCCCGCATTCCGCTGCTTGGAGCGCGCTACGAAAGAGCTGTGCCCGTGTTTGAGATGCGAGTTGGATTGACCATGACTTCTCATCTTGCTCCGTTACTGCGAGCGCAGCGAAGCAATCCAGACTGTCATCGCGGAAAGACTTTGCGGTTGCTTCGCTACGCTCGCGATGACGAGTTGGTGGAGCGATGCACCTATGCTCGCCCTCACTCCTTCCCGACCTCGAACGCCAGCAGCACGTTGCCGGCCACGCCGCTCCACTGGCCGTAGCCGGAATTGGTGTAGAGCATGCCGCCGGCGATAACCGGCCCGGGGCCGTCGATCGCGCCGCCATGGGCGGGAACGCCGTTCACGGCCGTATAGTCTCGCGCGGTATCGAACTCCCACAGCAGCTTGCCGTCGGCTATAGCGTAGGCGCGCAGGAAGCCGCTGACGCCGCCGGAGAACACGACGCCGGGGATCAGGCTGACCGCCGCCGACAGCGCGGGGCTGCATTGGAGGCGATCGCCGCAGGCGACGGGAGGCACTTCCATCGCAATCTTCCCGCTGGCGAGATCGAGACCGAACAGGCCGCCGCCTTGGGTGGAATCCAGCCGCCGCGTGCCATCGCGCAGGAAACGCACGTCGGAGTTCGCGACGTAGATGCGGTCCTGGTCGGCGGCCGAGCCCCATTCGCTGCCGCCGAGCGCACCGCCCTTCCCGATCCGCGTCTGCCACAGGATCTTGCCGCCATCATCCGGGTCGAGCGCGTGCACGACGCCGGACTTCTGCGCGATGGCAAGAACACGCCTGCCGTCGCGCAAGGTCACGAGGATCGGCGACTGGCCGAAATCGTGATCGGGGCCGTGCTCGTCAGGACAATTGGTCCTGTCCGCGCCGTAGCATGCCACGATGAAGGCGTCCTTCGGGGTCGCCTGCTGCTTCCAGAGCAGCTTTCCGGTCGCAAGCTCGAACGCGAGGATCGCATCGGCGGTTGCGGCCGGCGGATTCGAGTAGGAATTGCTGGTCGCGACGTAGACGGCGTTACGCTTCGGATCGATCGTCGGTGCCGACCAGACCGCGGCGCCGGACGGGCCGAACAGCTGCGTACCTTTCGTATTCTTGCCGGTCGGATGCGGCACTTCCGGGATCGTGTAGGCCTGCCACACCGGCTTGCCGGTCACAGCCTCCAGCGCCACCACGCTGCCGCGGAAAGTGCAGCATTCGTAACTGGCTTGCGAGCCGGCGGCCTCCTCGAGCGAGGACACCGGGACGTAGAGCACGCCGGAGTGCAGCGTCGGTGCGCCGGTGATGCGCGCGGCCGGATGCTCCTCGACCTTCGTTTTCCAGATCAGTGCACCGGTCAGCGCGTTCACGGCATAGGCATTGGCGCGCAAGTCACCGAAGAAGATCACGAACTGATCGGTGCCGGGAAGCGGCGCGAAGCTGATCGCTGCGCGCACCGCGGCATCGGTCGCGAATGTCCACAGCGTGCAGCCGCTTCGCGCATCGAGCGCGTGCACCTTGCGGTCGGTGCCGCCGATGAACAGCAGGCCGCCCATGATCGTCGGCGGCGCAAAGGACACCGAGGCGCCGGGAAAGGCGTAAGCCCATTTCAGCCGCAGGCGCGGCACCTCTTCCGCGGTCAGCCCCGCCATGTCGGCCGGCTGGAAGCGGCTGTTGCCAGCGTCGACGCCCCACCCGTTCCAGCGTGGACCGTCAAGCGGCTCTGGAAAGCCGCGGACCTGCTGCGTGCAGCGTCCTTCTGCATCGGCTGCGACGCCGCCGGTCGCAGTCTTGCCAGTGACGAAGGAAGCAATCGCGCGGCGTTCCTCGTCGCTGCGCTCCTTCGCCATCGCGGCCATGCTGCCGGTGGTCAGTGTCCCCAGCACATGATCGAACGACATTCCCTGCATGGCGCTACGGCCCGGCACACGGCTTTGGGCATCGCCGCCATCGTGACATTGCGCGCAGTGGCTTGCGTAGAGCGCAGCGCCCTCCTGCTGCGCCAGCGCCGGCGCGCAGCACCAGATCAGCATGGCGGCAATCGCAACACTCGGTCTCATGGCGTGCTCCGGAATCGTCACCGCAACGCGAGATGGCTTCATGCAACCCAAAGTGTAGCGCGACGGCATTCGCGGAGGCAACGGGCGTCCCGCGTGCGTCCGTCACATCCCCGTGGCAATGCGGATGCGATCGGGCAATTCATCCAGCCGCCAGAGCCCGAGGCTCTTGTCGCGCCAGCCACCGCCGCCCTCCTCGCAGCGCTCGTTGATCAGTTCGCGCGGCGCCGGCCAGTTGAACGGCGCCGTCGCCATGTTCAGCGCGCGCCAGTCGCCGTCCTCGCAGTCGCGATTTGCATCCCATTCGGGAAACGTCGTGACCAGCAGGAAGCGCGCGCCGCTCGCACGAAAGTTCGTGACGGCGCGAGCGATGTTATCGAAGCTCAAATGAACCAGGCAGTCACGGCACAGGATCAGGTCGACGGCCGGCAGCGCATCGCGCGTGATGTCTGCAATGAGAAAGCGGCCGGACAATTCACCGCGCGCCACACGCTCTTTGTTGGCCTCGATCAGCGACGGCACGATGTCGATGCCGGTGTAGTCGAGATCGAGCTTCATGCGGCCGATCCAGCCCGCATCGCCGCAGGGCGCATCCAGCAGCGAGCGCGCGCCGAGCCGTTGCAGCAGTGCAGGAAGCACGTCCCGGATCGCGGCGGTGGCGGGATCCTCCGAGCCGAGGCCCGAGACCGAGCCGGCCGCGCCCCACAGGTTCGTCTTCTCGATCCGCTCGAACCGCGCGGCGAGATCGAGGCCCGCGAAACTGTCACGGTCGGCAGCGAAGCGTTCGTGGGCGAGCACGGGCGGACGATTGGGGATCATCGGGCGGGACTCGCGTCAAGATTCCGTCGCAAGCACACTATACAGCCGACGCGTCGCCTCCGAAATCTCCCTCGCGCGAGTTCGCTGATGATTACCCGACGAACGGCCATGACCGGCATCGCCGCGCTGCTGACGTCTATCCCTGCACACGGTGCACCAGGCGAACAGTTCAGCGTCACCTCCGGCAATGACAGCCTGCCCGTGTCACGTTACGCGGCGACGGTGGCCGGGAAGCGCCCTGCCGTGATTGTGCTGCACGGGTCCGGCGGCATCGAGCTTAGGCTCCGCGCCTACGAGCGATATGCGGATGCGCTGTCCGCCAAGGGCATCGACGTCTATTTTCTCCGCTATATGACACCGGCCGATACGGCCGCGCTGGCGCCGAAGTCCAGCACGCGTGAGAGCCGCGATGCCTTTGACACGTCGCGGTTCGACGATTGGGCCGACACGGTCTCCGCCACCGTGACGGCCATCGTGGGCCGGTCCGACAGTTCCGGGCGCATCGGCCTGCTCGGCTTCTCGCTGGGCGGCTACGTCGCCGCCGACACCGCCGCGCGGGACACGCGTATCGCCGCACTCGCGGTGCTCTATGGCGGCATGCCCGATGCTATGGCCGCCAAAATCAAGCACCTGCCGCCCCTGATCGCATTGCATGGCGAGGCGGACAGGAACGTACCGGTTGCGAAGGGACGGCAACTGGTCGCGCTCGGCAAGTCGGTCGGCGCCGAGGCCGAATTCGTACCCTATCCAGGCAAAGCCCACGGCTTTGATTTCTCCGACCCCGACCCGATGACGTCCGATGCGATCGATCGCGTCACACGGTTCTTCCAGGCAAGGCTCGTTGCCTGACCGAGGCGGGTCACGAAGACGGCTCCTGACCGCAGATTGGACTGGCGTTCAACATGAGGTAGCATGCACCCCGCATGCCTCCCGCCACTGCCCGAGAGAAGGCCAGGATCGCCGCCGGCGCGATTACGGCCGTCGTCATGACGGCCATGCTGTTCGTCATCGCGCTAGCGTTGCTGCTGCCGCAATAGAGACTCTTGGCGCGGCGGATGCCGCCGCGCGGACTCAGGCGGCACGCACCGTCCGGAGGAATTTTCCGACCTCGTCCTTCAGCCGGTTGCTGTCGGTCGCCAGCATCTTTGCGGTCGAGAGCACCTGCAAGGAGGCCGAGCCGGTTTCGGCCGCGCCGCGCTGCACGTCGGTGACGTTCGAGGAGACCTGCTGGGTGCCGTGGGCGGCCTGCTGCACGTTGCGCGAGATCTCCTGGGTCGCGGCGCCCTGCTCCTCGACCGCCGCGGGAATGGTCGAGGACACTTCCGAGAGCCGCTCGATCGTCGGGGAGATGTCGCGGATCGCGTTCACCGATTCCTGGGTCGCGGTCTGGATGCCGGAAATCTGCAGGCTGATCTCGTTGACCGAGGAGGACAGCTCTTCCGTGGCGGTAGCAACCGACTGCACGGACCATGTCGCGGCGACGCTGCTCGGCCGCCTGCTTCTCGGCTTCGGCCTGCGCCGCCTTGAGCCGCTCCACTTCGAGTCCGTTGGACTTGAACTCTTCGACCGTCCTGGCCACGTCGCCGATCTGGTGCGGAACCAAGCACGTACGTCGCTCGTTCTTGCCCCATGCGGATCAGGGCAGACCATCGAGACATATTCTTGCTGGGGGCGGTGACGCTGTGCTGCGTCGTCGTAGCCGGCGCTCTTGCGCTGTACGAGCCCGTCTTTGGACAGGCTCCGGAGAGGCAGGTCGCCGACAGCAGGCCGGTCGAGGCCGCAGCCCCGGCGGCGGTCCGGGTGGTCGGTGCGCCCTTCGTGCCCAACGTCAACCCGCGCGAGCGATAGCACTCACCTCTGGGATGTGCCCTTCGGAGACGTGCCCTCGCCCTCCCCGGGCTGGCCATGGGCCCGCGCCAATTCCTCGGCGAACGCTATCACCTCCGCCCGCTTGTCGGGCGGCAGCGACAGGAACGCGCGAACGAGCCTCAATCCTTCGGCTTCATCCGCCTGCTCTTTTCCGGCATCCATCCGCCCACTGTCGGGCGACCGGGAAAAATATGCAATCCCTCGGAGGATATCTTCTTGATTCGTCCCTCGAGCTTTGGTGGAGTACCCCTAACGGGGGTGGCCCATGAAGTGGATCCGAGAGCGCGACGCATTGATCGCGCAGACACTGGCCTTCGTCCAATCGGTAACCGGCAAGAAGGATGACCTCCATCCGCCGGAAAGCCCGCCTGCTGCATTCGCGGTGACCACGGAAATCGTGACCGTGCAGGCCATCGCGATCGAAACCGACCCGCCACCGGCCGTATCTCCGCCCGCCCCTCAAGCTCGGCCCGTCCAGGTCCCGCCGCCCCGCACGGGTGGCGATTTCCGTACCGAGATGCAGGCCAGGATCGCAAATTTCCGCAAGCATCAGGAGCGGTTCGAGCGCGAGCGCGAGGAATATTGTGCGGCGACCCTGACAAAAGTCCGCGCCGCCATCCGCGACGCCGGCCCTCGTCCACCGGCCGCCAAGTAAGGCAGGCCGTCCGTCTGGGGACCTACAGCCAGGACCAAACCAGCCAGAGATTGGCTGCGCAGGCGCCGAGCAGCGCCACCGTCAGCGGCAGGAGCATGTGCCCGCAGGAGGTTTTCAGGTCGCTCGTCATGGCCGAAAACATCCGCTGATTCCGGCCGGAGAGTCCCAGGGATTCTTTTTTTGGAGATTCAGGACTCGTTTACGACTCAAGGACTCCGGGCACCGCGATCACGGCGCCGTGATCAACCGCCGGCCGGAACCCCTCGCCATTGAAGTCGTTAACGCGCTTTCCGGGAGCGGGAAGAATGCCCTACGCCTTGTTTTGCAACGATGCCCAGATCAGCAAGGCCTATCCTGATGAGTCCGACGTCTGGAAATTGGCGCAGCGGAGCGGTCTCGTCGTGGATGTCAGCGCCGACGACAACCGTGCCGGGCCGCGGCGTGTGCTCGACAACGACTACGAGATTAAGCCCTGCCGGGCAGCGCAGGGCGAGGACCCCGCCACGAACAAGGCGGAGGCCGAGCGCCAGTCCAGGATAGAGCTTCAGTTGAATTTGTGAGGTCGGGCCGGAAGCCGGGGTTCAGGGCGTCGCGGTCGCCAGCGATGCCTGCTCGCCGGCCAGCGCCACGCAGGCCTTGCGGCGGTGCAGCCCGCGGATCGCGCCGGTGACCTTCAACACCTTGCCGGACGGACAGGACGCGTCCTTGACGAAGGCCACCTCGTAAGGTGCCAGCATCAGAGGCTCGGATTTGAGGATTGTTTGAGCAGTGCACGGCCCGCCGACGAAGCACACGAGCACCGCTGCCGACACCAAGATACGCATGACCGTCGTCCCACCAGCCCGATAATTCTCATATAACGCGTTCCGGAGCGCGAGTTCCGTAAGCGGCAAAAATTATTTTTGCTTTACGCCAGCCCCATGACACGCGTGAGAAGGCGCGCGCCGGAATGTTTGCTTGCAAATGACGCGCCAGATGGTTCACGCAAAGCAAAGAACCGGCCGCCAGCACGGGCCGGCACACGAGAAAAGGCCGGCGGGAGCCGGCCTTTGTCAGAGCTGGGATTGCCGCTGGCGGGTCAGTAGCGCGAGGCTGACGGACCACCCCAGCCGAAGCGGTAGTTCACACCGACCTTGACGGTATGCTCGTCCTCCCGGCCGCGGACGCCGACGATGTCGGCCGGCCCGGAGGTGAAGGTGGTGCTGCCGAAATTGTAGTACTGGTACTCGGCCTTGGCCGACCAGCTCGGCGCGAACATGTATTCGAGGCCGGCACCGACGGTGTAGCCGTCCTTGTTGTTACCGGTGGCGGTGAAGCCCTGCGGCACGCCGGCGACGTTGACGCCAAGGCCGCCATTGCGCCAGGCGTAACCACCCTTGGCGTAGACCAGCGCCGGACCCCAGGTGTAGCCGATCCGGCCTGTCACCGACCCGAGCTGGTCGGTATTGGACGTCACCTGCGTTCCCAGCGGGAACGTGACACCGTTGTTGTTGGTCGGCAGCCAGGAATACTGAGCCTCGACACCGACGACCCAATTGGGCGCGAACTGGTAGTCGAAGCCACCCTGCACACCGCCGAGGAAGCGGGCGTCGCTCGACTGGAAGCTGCTGTCGCCGGCGAACGCGCCGCCAACATGGCCGCCGATGTAGAACCCGGTCCAGTTGTAGATCACCTGCGGCGGCGTATAGGCCGGTGCCTTGGTATAGGCGCGCGGCTGCATGTCGGCCGCTGCGGCCGGCGCGGCCAGCGCAAGCAGAGCGACTGCGCCCAGCAAGATCGTTTTCATGATCATCCCCGTTCTTTCAAATTCGACACTCAGGAAACAACGTGGCGTGAATTAGGTTGCTTCGCGGCGATGCCGGAACGTTGATCGTTCGCTACTGTGACGGGGTGGCAACATCGCGATTTTGTTCCGTCACGTTGCCCTGCACCGGCTGTTTTGTCGCCTGCGCAAGGCTTGCCGTAACAATCTGTCGCAAGGCGAACCCGCCCCGTTCAAAGCTCGCCAAAATGTGATCCAGCGGCTCCGGCGACTGCAGTCCTAGCACCAGCCGATGAAGGCGGGCTTTGCGCTACCGCATCATCTTTTCCAGTTCCGGAAAGGGTGCGTAAACCGCACCGGTACAGAGCTCGCTGGCGCGATCGAGAACACGGTCGGCCCGTCCGTTGACGAAGACGACGGCGCGCTCGCGCATGCCCTTGTAGCTGCCGTCGGTCTCGCGGGGCGTGAAGCGCAGGCAGCTCACGTAGAACTGCCGGCCGCCGAGCTCGCGCAACACCGGCTCGGCCATGCCGGCCTCGCGCACGCCGACCGGATTGTTGAGGTAAGTGCGCATCAAGGCGAGTGTGTCGCTGCGGAAATTGTCGGGAAACGGCTGCGGCCCTCCGGCCTGGCTTCCCTCCATCAGGGATGGACGGTCACCGTCGCTGCCGAAACACGCTGCGAGCGCCAGCGGCAATGCCAGGATCAATAGCAGGCTCACCGCACGTTTCGCCAATCGCCCCACAGGTCACGCTCTCCGCTCGCTCAGACTCGGAGATGTTCTAGCCCCAAGGTTGCACGAAGGGAATTCGCTTGCAGGCGCACCGGCCCGCCGCCGGTGCCTTGCGCTTTCGCGCAAGGCACCGAGACAGCGGACCGGGCCTGAATTCCGCACGCGGCGGCGGGGCAATGCCAGGGATGCCGCCGCGCGGGATCAGTCGTTAGCTGCGCTTCTCGGTCGTCACCGGCTTGGTCGCGTCCGGCTGGGCCTTCAGCGACTTCTTGGCCGACAGATGCTTGTGGTGATGGCGATGCGTCCGCACGATCTTGTGCTCGTCGGGCGTGACCGCGGCGTTCGCATTCATCGTCTTCGACTTGGTGTCGACCTTGGCGTCCGCCTTGACGTCGGCGGCCTTGGTGTCGGCCTTGACGCCGGCATCCGGTTTCGCGGCGGTGTTCGACACCTTGGTCTGGCTCTGGTCCGCCTTGATCACCGGCGCGGTCGTGGTGGTCTTGCCGGCCTCGGCGGCGAAGGCCGGGGCTGCGATCACCGAAGCTGCGAGCAAGGCTGCGGAAATGGTCTTCAACATGGTTGGTCTCCTCTTGGAAGGATCTTCAGGCGGGCGCCCTCTCGCCAACCCTTCGATCGTAGGTGGGAGCCTAGGCCTCGCGCGCTGAACCCAGTCTGAAGCCGGTTGCAGGCTTCCGTTCATCTGGATGACAAGTTTGTCATCTGCCCAGGGCGAATAGATCGTGCGAAGCGGGAATGTTTTCGCCCGTTGGGTGTTCCGGTCTTCGGGCAATCGTGTAGGATCGCCACGTTCCATACGGGAGAACTTAGATGCGCAAACTCTCAATGCTTCTGCTGCCGGGGCTCGTTTCCATGACGCTCGCAGCCGGGCCGGTGCTGACCAGCGCCTATGCCGCGGGGAGCGACGAGCCCTCGTCGCCGCCGAAGTCGGACACTTCGACCAAGAAGGGCAAGAAGAAGAGCTCGTCCGTCAGCGATCCGAAATTCCTTGCTGCCTATCGCACCGCCTACACCACGATCTACGACAATCATGACTACACCGGCGCGATCGATCAGTTGAAGTCGCTCAAGCGCGACGAAGTCGCCGACGTTGCCAATCTGATCGGCTATTCCTATCGCAAGCTCGGCGACTACCAGTCGTCGAAGGTCTATTACGAGCTGGCGCTGAAGGACGATCCGAACCACGTCCGCACCTGGCAGTATTACGGCCTCTGGCAGCTCGAGCAGGGCAACCGCGAGCAGGCGCAGTATCACCTGAACAAGATCGCCTCGCTCGCCGGCACCGACAGCTCCGAGTATCGCTCGCTTGCCGCGGCGCTGGACAAGCCGACCGGCGCGACGCTCGTCTACTAAGCCATCCCGTTTCCGAACGACGCGAACCGGCACAACCTAGGGGTTGTGCCGGTTCTGCTTTCTCGGCTAGCCTCGCGCACCAATCCTTCCCTCGCAAATCGGTGCGCAATGGACACGTGGCTGCGATCCGCGATCGACTACATCAGCTCCTGGATCGAATTCCAGCAGACGACAATCCAGCAGCCGGGCGTCATCGTCGCATTCGCCCATCGCGGCGAGGTCGTCGCCGAGCATGCATTTGGCGTTGCCAATCTCGACACCGGCGAAAAGCTCACGCCGCGCCACCGCTTCCGCATCGCCTCGCACTCCAGAGTTTTACCTCGGCTGGCATCATGAAGCTGCGCGAGCAGCGCAAGCTTCGACTCGACGATTCCGTTGGGCAGTATGTCGGCGGCCTGCATCCGCGCGTCGCCGAGACCACGATCGCGCAACTGCTCTCGCACAGCGCCGGGCTGACGCGCGACGGCGCCGATTCCGGCCAGTTCATCGATCGTCGTCCGTATCTGAACGCGGAGGAGTTGCTCGCGGAGCTGAAGCTACCGACCGCGATCGAGCCCGGCACGCGCTTCAAATATTCCAATCACGGCTTTGGCCTGCTCGGTCTCGTGATCGAAGCGGTGACGAAGGAGCCCTACACCGCCTGGATCAAGCGCGAGATCATCGAACCCGCGGGTTTGCGCGAGACCGAGCCGGACGCGCCGCTCCCCAAAGGTGCGGCGTTCGCACGCGGTCACACGCGAAAAGTGCCGCTGGGCGAGCGCTGCGTGATCCCCGGCGACAATCCCACACACGCGATGGCGTCCGCCACGGGCTTCGCCGCCACCGCCGCCGATACGGCGCGTTTCTTCGCGCAGCTCGCGCCCAACGCAAGAAAGAGCGTGCTGTCGGTCGCCAGCCGCCGCGAGATGACACGACATCATTGGCGTATCCCGCAGAGTTTCGAGGCCTATTACGGCTTGGGCATCGGCGCCGGCAAGCTCGACGGCTGGGACTGGCTCGGCCATGGCGGTCACTTCCAGGGCTATATCTCGCGGACCTGCGCCATTCCCGCCTGCGAGCTCGCGATCAGCATCATCAGCAACTCCATCGACGGCGCTGCGCCGTTCTGGATGGACGGCGCGATGCAGATCCTGCGAACGTTCAAGACCCGCGGCGCACCCGACCGGCGCGTACGCGACTGGACCGGCCGCTGGTGGACGATCTGGGGCGCGACTGACCTCGTGCCGATGGGCGACCGTGTGCTCATCGCCAACCCGCAGTTCAACAATCCGTTCATGGATGCCGGCGAGATCGAGGTGACCGGCCGCGATACCGGCAGGATTGCCGCCGCCGCCGGCCATTCAAGTCATGGCGAGCCGGTGCGCCGCGTCCGCGATGCTCGCGGCAAGGTCAGCGACATCTGGCTCGCCGGCGCCAACGTCAAGCCTGCGAGCGTCGTCGCCCGCGAGATCGCGCGCCAATATCCACCGCGCAAGCGTCGGCCTACTCCCTGATCAATCCCTCGACCTCGCCACGAAGCGCCTGCCGCGAGCCGTCGCGCGAATAGAACATGTGGCCGCCGGGATAGACGACGAACTTGATCCGCTGCGTCGCGAAGGCCGGCAACTGGTCGAGCACCCGCTTGGATCCGAAATAGGGCGTGGCGAGATCGAACAGGCCATGCGCGACCAGCACGTTCAGCTTCGCGTCGGCGGCGAGGACCTGCCGCAGATCCGACACCGACTGCGGCGGGTTGATGCCGCGGCCGAAATCCCACTGCCCCTCGACGGCGCCGTTGAGGACTTCATAGGAGCCGTCCGGCCGCCAGTTGAGCTTGCGTGTCAGGACGTCCACCGCGGCGCTCGTCAACGGCGCCTGGAGCGCGTCGCCCGAGGGATCGCCGAAACGCGAATTGCCCGAATCCGGATAGGGATCGAGGCCGCGGACAGAGGCATCGTAGCGTCCCGTCACCTTGCCGTTCTTGCGGTCGAACTCGCGGCGGAATTCACCGATGTCGAAGCGGCCGGCGAGCCTGCGGCTCACCGCCCGGTCGATGCCGGTGAGCTCGGCGACCTTGTCGGCAAGGCGATTGGTGGCCTCCTTGTCGGCCTCGCCCTTGACGAGGTCGGCCAGGAATTCGCCGCGCGCGTAAGCCTCGACGTCGGCGAGATCGGCGCGCTTGACCGGTCCTTTGGCCTCGCGCGCCACCGCCACATAGCTCGGCAGCGTTGCGACATATTGCAGGAGGCTGGTGCCGGTGAACTCGCGGAAGTCGAGCAGCGGCGACACCAGGATCAATCCCCTGACGCCGACGCCGTGCTGGACCTGCAACTGGCGCACCACCTTCGGCCCGCGAATGCCGCCATAACTCTCGCCTGCAACGTATTTCGGCGAGACCAGCCGGTCATGCCTCTCGAGCCAGCGGCGGATCACCAGCGCGATCGCATTGACGTCACCGTCGACGGAATAGAAGGACTTGCGCGCGTCCTCGCCGGTCGCAACGAACCGGCTGTAGCCGGTGCCGACGGGATCGATGAAGACCAGATCGGTGAAATCAAGCCAGGTCTCCGCGTTCGGCTTCACGTCGGGCGAGGCCGATGGCGAAAGGGCTTCGCCATCGAGCGGCAGCCGCCACGGGCCCGCAGCGCCGAACTGCAGCCATGCCGAGGACGCGCCGGGTCCGCCGTTGAACAGGAACGTCACGGGACGCGTCGCGCGGTCTGAACCGTCGAGCTCATAGGATGTGTAGGCGATGTCGGCCAGCGGCTCGCCCTTGCCATCGAACACGCGGATCGAGCCGGCGGTTGCGGCGAAGTTGAGCGTGCGACCGGGCAGATCGAGCGTCTGCTTCGTGGTCGAATCCGAGGGAAGACGGTGCGGCTCGGCGGCCGACGGCGAAGCTTGCTGCGCGCTTTGCGTGCCGCCGCCGCGTCCGCCTTTCTGTCCGGCCGGCGCCGCCGTCTCAGATCGCGGCTGCGGCGGATCGTCCGCACGCGCAAGGCCCGCAAGCGCGAAGGCCGACACCGCCAGCACCAGGATCGCGCGGCTCGGCAAACTCGTGGTCATGATCGTTCTCCCTGCCGGCTGTGAGAGCCCGGCGAGGCCAAAAGCCTAGCGCAAAATTGCGACGGTTTGGGGGATTGTGGACTCGAGGGCGCCCAAGGAGGCCGATCGGGCTCGAAACGACCCGGTTTCGTCCCGAATCGGCAGCCGCCCGTTTGCCTTGAAGGGCGGTCATCCTCGACAATGCAGGCCCGGGTGTATAGACGAGCCCGGCGGAACTTACTCGAGCCAGCGGCCCTGCCCGGAAGCCATGACCAAGCCAGCGCGCTACGACCGGATCGCCTTCGTCGCCAGCCCGAGCAGCGAGGCGCAGGCCGCCTTCGGCCAGCTCACCAGCGACTATGGCAATTGCGACCCGAACGAAGCCGACATCGTGGTCGCGCTCGGCGGCGACGGGTTGATGCTCCAGACGCTGCACCAGAACATGCACACGGGAAAGCCGATCTACGGCATGCACCGCGGCACGGTCGGCTTCCTGATGAACGAATACTCGACGCACGATTTGCGTGCGCGGCTCGAGGCGGCACAGGAGTCCGAGATCAATCCGCTGCTGATGCGCGCGACCGACGTCAACGACCGCGTCCACCTGCACCACGCTATCAACGAGGTCGCGCTGTTCCGTCAGACCTACCAGGCGGCACGCTTGCGGATCCTGATCGACGAGCGCGAGCGGATGCCCGAGCTGATCGCCGACGGCATCATGGTGGCGACACCGGCAGGCTCGACCGCCTACAACCTGTCCGCCCAGGGACCGATCCTGCCGATCAACGCCGCGCTGCTGGCGCTGACCCCGATCAGCGCCTTCCGCCCCCGCCGCTGGCGCGGCGCGCTGCTGCCCAACACGGCCTATGTCGTGATCGAGGTGCTGGAGGGCGACAAGCGCCCCGTCGCCGCGGTCGCCGACCACGATGAGGTGCGCGACGTCCGCCGCGTCGAGGTGCTGTCCGACAAGACCATCTCGATGCGCATGCTGTTCGACCCCGGCCACAGCCTGGAAGAGCGTATTTTGCGCGAGCAGTTCGGGTACTGAGCCCCCTGCCCGGCGCCTTGACCGGCGCTTTGGGACGCCCGGTCGCAACCCTTCGTTAACCCCAGCCACGATATGGTTAACGAAGGTTGACCGCTCTGGCCCAGGCGTCATGTTCCGCATCGATTTCAACAAGCTGCGCTTCCTCGTCTGCGACGACAATCCGCACATGCGCCGCATCCTGCGGACGCTGCTGCATTCCTTCGGCGCGCGCGAAGTCTACGAGGCCGAGGACGGCGCCACGGCGCTGGAAATGTACAGCCACTACGTGCCCGACATCGTCATCACCGACTGGGCGATGCCGATCTTCGACGGGCTCGAGCTCGCGCAGATGATCCGGCAGCCGGAATCCAAGGGCAATCCTTACGCGCCGATCATCATGCTGACCGGCCATTCCGAGAAGCGCCGCGTCACGGTCGCGCGCGATGCCGGAGTCACCGAATTCCTGGCCAAGCCGATCTCGGCCAAGGGGCTCTATCAGCGCATCCTCAACGTGGTCGCCAATCCCCGGCCCTTCATCAAGACCAAGACCTATTTCGGTCCGGACCGGCGCCGCAACACGAACTCCGCCTATATGGGCCCCGAGCGCCGTGTCGGCGAAAAGCACGAGGTGCTGCAGCAGCCCTCGCTGCTCGACAAGGCCCGCTCCACCATCTAGCGCAACGTCTCAGGCGAGGCAGGTATCATGGCGAAGAACAGCGCAAAGGACATCGAGGTCACGGCCTTCGCCACGCATCAAATCATCACGCAGCCCAATCCGCTGCGCAGGGTTCTGCGTCGTGTCGAAGAAAAGGACCTGGACGATCCGGTCAGCCGCGCCGAGCAGGCGCTCGCCGGCCTCGCCGGCGAGTTCAAGGACTGGATGACGACAGAGGTCAACCGCCTGTCCGCCGCCTACGTCGCCATCCGCCATGACGGCTTCACCAAGGACAGGCGCGACGAGCTGTTCCGCGCCGCGCACGACATCAAGGGCGACGCTGCGACATTCGGCTACCCGGCCGCGGCGGGAGTCGCCGAGAGCCTGTGCCGCGTCATCGAGCACGCGCCCGATCTCGAAAGGGTGCCGGCCGAGCTGTTCACGCACCACATCAACGCCATCCTGGCCATCGTGCACGAGAACACCAAGCTCGACAGCATCAGCGTCTCCGCCGAGCTCAGCCGGCGCCTGCGCAAGGTCGCCGACGACTACCTCGCCGACGTCAACCGCGACCGCCCCGAGCACCTTGAGGTGATCCTGGCGCCGAGCATCGTGCCGGCGGAGTAAACACTCTCGCGTCTTGTCATTGCGAGCGCAGCGAAGCAATGACAGAGCCTCAGGCTGCTCCATCGACACGACCAGAACGTAGGGTGGGCAAAGCGAAGCGTGCCCACCAATCAACATGAGCTGCGTGGAGAGATGGTGGGCACCGCGCTACGCGCCTTTGCCCACCCTACGGCGTCTCGTTACGCCGCGATCAGATCGTCATAAACCGGATCGACCGTGTCGTCCGCGACCAGCTCGTCGCAGAACAGCCTTGCCTCTTCGCGCGCAGACTCGGTGGCGAAGCGGCGGAGCAGGACCATCAGCGGCTCGGTGGCGCCGCGGTCGGTCTCGCAATGGGTGAGCACGCGCTCGACCATGCGCCGGCGCAGCCGCACCGCGCCGTCGTCGCTGTCGACGAAGCCCTGCTCGTGGCAGGCATCGAGCGCCACCTGGAACGCCGCAAACGTCGCCTCGGGAAGCCCGGCGCGGCGGAGCAGCGCGTGCAGGCTGTTGCCGCCGCGGTCGTGCAGCAGCGCGGTGACGCGCGCCAGCGGCAAATCGGCGAGTTCAGCCAGCGCGGCGTCGAACAGGTCGAGATTGCTCGACAGCAGCGCGCGCAGGATCAGGCCCGCGGTCAGCTGGCCGGTGACGCGCAAATGATGCACCAGCCCCTGCATGTCCTCGCCGCGCGAGCGCGCCGCGATGTTGATGGTGGAGCGGTCGCGCGCCTCGATGGTGATGCGGTCGGCGCGATCGGCACTCAGCCAGTTCCGCGCGACGACGAATTGCGCCAGCGTCTCGGAGAGCTTTGCCACCAGCGCCGCGCGCGTTGCGGCCGGCAGATCCTCCAGCACCAGCATCGCCTCGCGGATCGCGGCGAGATGGCCGTGACGGTCGACGATGCGGTTCCAGGAGAACGGCGCGAGCTCGGCGTGGGGATTCTCGATCAGCTCGAGCGCTGCCGCTGCGCAGCCGACTTCGGCGATCGCGGCGCAGACCGACACCGGCAGCGCGACGCGGCGCGCGACCGCGCACTGCACCTCGTCGTTGCCGGTTGCGACGATGTCGACGAGGTCCGCATCGATCAGCAGCGGAGAATGCTCGAGCACGGGCAGCGCAACGGTCGGCTGGTCCGCCGACAGCGCCCGCACGATCGCCGCCGGGGCATCCGTGCTGCGCGCAAAAGCCTCGGCCATCGCCTGCCGCACCAGCGGCGAGGGATCGTCGAGCAGCATCAGAAGCGCGCCTTCGGCGGCGACGCGATCGTCATGGGACAAGTCTGAGATCAGCCAGGCCCGGGCCAGTGCCCGTGTTGCCTCGGCCCGCTCGCCGGCGGGCGCCGTCCTGATCCAATTGATGAACTGCCGAACAATCATGCTGCTTCCGGCTTACACAACAAACGAAAATGGTGACGGCTCGTCACCTGCAACACAAAATAAACCACGACGCTTAACAAAGCGTTCACCATAACTGGCTGGTTTTATTGACGTTTTGTTAAGGGAACCAAGGCGCCTCTGCATCCGTGCCCCGGACGCGAAAGGCGAAATGTCAGCTCGAGAACGTGCCGCTGCGATCGCTGAAGAGATCGAGCGGCTGCGGCGGCCGCACATCCGGCGTCGCCGATGCGACCGAGGTCGCGGGCGCGACCGAGGTGAGCGAGGCGTTGTTGCCCCACAATTTCTGCACCGTCGTCGAGACCGGCTGCGTGGCGTCGCCGGGCTGATAGATCGAACGGAATGCCGGCGTGATCGGCGTGTTGTCCGCGACCGTCATCGAGGATGTCGCGCTCACCGGCGTCACGCCGCGCACATCCGGAAAGGTCTGGAGATAAGCGGCGTTGTCGATCACCGGCGTGGTAGGCAGCACGGCATTTGCACTCGCGACCTGCGTCGTCGACGGCGTGCCGCCATACATCGCCATCGCGCTGCGCGTGGTCTTCGAATTTGCCGCGCTCGCATAGCGCGCGTCCAGCACCGAATAGACTTCAGAGACGCTACGGGCGCGGCCATCCCTGGCGTAGAAGATCGAACGGTTGGCGGATGCCGCGTTGGGAAACAGCCGCGCGCCGACCGCTTGCGGATTGTCCTCGGCATTGGCGATCAGTTTTGCGGCGCCGCCGACGCCCATGAAATGCGCCATGTAGAGTTCGCTGTCGGACGGCCTGCGGCCGAGCAGACCGGTGAGCTTGAAGCTGTTCGACTGCGTCAGCGCCGCCGCCATGCTCGAGGCAGCCTCCGGGTCGTCGCGCAGCTTCATGATCGACCGCTTCGTCACGGGATCGTCGACGGTGTAGGTGCCCGACGAAGTCCTGGTGATGGCGTCGGCGTAGTTGCCATAGCCGAGCTGGGTCCCCGCCTCCTTCACCGTGCCGAGCCAGGTCTGGTCGATGAACTGGTAAAGCCCGTGCGCGGACGATGTCGTGGCCCCCGCCGTCGGATCGAAATCCGATTCCATCTTTGCGGTGGTCAGCATGTATTGGAAGCTGACGCCACTGACGTTCGAGGCCTGCTTGATCGCACCGGCGACACGCGCCCGCGACGGATCGAGAACCGCCGTCTGAGAGGCACTGGAATTGTCGACCGACATGATGAAGTGCCCGCCCCGCGCGGCGTTGAGCGACGCCGGCAATTCGGCGTCCTGTCGTCTCACCGTGAGACAGGTATGGTTAATGCGGGGTTAATTCGGGGATCGCCCCCCTCCCCGAGTCATTCCGGGGCATCGCGAAGCGATGAGCCCGGAATCGATCCAACCCCGCGTGATGCCGCACGATGGATTCCGGGTTCGTGCTGCGCACGCCCCGGAATGACAGAGGGGCTACTTCTTGTAGACCGCGTCCGGATCGAACAGCCTGTCGGCGTCGACAAAGACCAGTTTCGCTCCCCCGTCCTCGGCCTCGACCTTGCGGTAGAAGCAGGACCGGCGGCCGGTGTGGCAGGCCGCGCCGATCTGCTCGACGCGGATCCAGACCGCGTCCTGGTCGCAATCGGTACGCATCTCGACCACGCGCTGGGTCTGACCCGATGTCTCACCTTTTCGCCACAAGGCATTGCGCGAGCGGCTGAAGTACCAGGCCTCGCCGGTCGCGATCGTCTTGCGCAGTGCCTCGTCGTTCATGTGGGCGACCATGAGCACGTCGCCGGTGGCGACGTCGGTCGCCACGCATGTCACGAGGCCGCTTGCGTCGAAGCGCGGCTGGAAGGATATCCCTTCCTCGATCTCATGGGAGTGAGCGGACACAGGAACCTCGCCAGTCAACTCGCGAGGTCAGCGCGTGCCTCGCACCAGGGACAGGAAACGGGCCTGCTCCGCCGGATTGTCGCGGAACATGCCGGTAAAGCGGCTGGTGAACGTGGAAGCGCCATGCTTGGCGACGCCGCGCACCGACATGCAGGTATGCTCGGCCTCGATCAGCACGGCAACGCCGCGGGGCTTCAGGACCTCGTCGATGGCCGCGGCAATCTGCGCCGTCAGATGCTCCTGGGTCTGGAGCCTGCGGGCGAAGATATCCGTCAGGCGGGCAAGCTTCGACAGGCCGACGACGCGCTCCACCGGCGTATAGGCGATGTGCGCCTTGCCGTAGAACGGCATCATGTGGTGCTCGCACTGCGAGGTGAACTCGATATCGCGCACCAGCACGAAGTCGTCATAGCCGGCGGTCTCGCCAAAGGTGCGGTCGAGCACCTCGGCCGGGCATTGGTGGTAGCCCTGATAGAGCTCGTCGAAGGCCTCGACCACGCGGCGCGGCGTGTCCAAGAGACCCTCGCGCTCGGTGTTCTCGCCGATATAGGCCAGCAGCGTCTTCACCGCCGCTTCGGCCTGCGCGCGCGCGGGGCGCGGCTGGTCGGCGCGGACGGCGGCCGCGAGGAATTCGGCTGGGTCAAGCTCGGCCGGGCGGCTCTCAGGCTGCCGGTCGGAGGGCTTGCTCGGGCGGATGGATTTGATCGTAGCGTCCATATCGACTCCGTTCGACGGCCTTGCGGCCGGAGTGTCACCGGCAGACGGGGCGGCAAGCCGCCGGACGCCTGAAGACTACAGTTTTGGCGAAAAAGGTCCGCAATCTCTGACGTCGCCCGCGTGGTCCTGGATCACCACTGCCGGGCCGCTGGACTGTTTTTCCACCCGTTCCGACCCTATATAGGACCCTGGACGGCGCCCGCCAAGGCCGATCCGGTGCGGAAGTGTTGGACTCCATCACATGCTGAACGACATTTATAACAAGCGGATCATCGAGTTGGCCGGGAATATTCCGCGCCTCGGGCGGCTGTCCGCCCCCGATGCCACCGCGACTGCCCACTCCAAATTGTGCGGCTCGACCGTGAAGGTCGATCTCAAGATGGACGGCGACACCGTCACCGACTTCGCCCATGACGTGAAGGCCTGTGCGCTCGGACAGGCCTCCTCATCCATCATGGCAAGTCACGTCGTCGGCTCGACTGCGAGCGAACTCCGTGAGTTACGCGAAACCGTTCGCAAGATGCTCAAGGAGAACGGCGCGCCTCCTGAAGGCAAATGGGAAGAAATCAAGTTCCTCGAGCCGGTGCGCGACTACAAGGCGCGACATGCCTCGACGCTCCTGACCTTCGATGCCGTCGTCGATGCCATCGGTCAGATCGAGGCCAAGGCGAAGCAGCCGGCAACGGCGCAGGGCTGAACCGCCCGCGTCATTCCGGGGCGTCGCAAAGCGACGATCCCGGAATCCGGAGATTACAGCGCGAGATTCCGGGTTCGCGCTACGCGCGCCCCGGAATGACTGCCAAGATTTAAGATCCTACTTCGGCGAGGCCGCGCTCGGCGTCGCCACCCCACCCGTCGGCACCACGGCTTCCGCCGTCTTGGTCGACTTGGCCGGCTGCTCCGGTTCCACACCGAACCTGGCCTGCGTCTTCGGCGCCAGCTCCGCCATGGCCGGCGCTGTGACGTCCACATGCGGCAGCACGTCGGCCACCAGATCCGTCGTCACGAGATTGGTGAGCTTGAGCTCTCCGGTGTCCAGCTCATGCAGATCTTCCCAGGGCGGGACGCTGAGCGCGAGCGACAAAAGATCGCCGGCGCCGCCCATGTCGAAGGTGTATTTGGCGAGCCGGCCGATGTCGCGTTCCACGATCATCAGGTCCTGCGCGCTGTAGCTCGCCGCCTTGGCATCGTCGGCGCGATCGCCCATCCAGATCTGGTGGACCCGGACATGGGCGGCGTCCGGCACGTAGCGCTTCTTGCCGGCCAGCAACAGGAACACGCACATGGATTCGCAATAGGCCTCGGGCGCGACCGCCGGACGGGCCGACTGCCCGCCACGGTTCTGAACGCTGATGCCGACCGTGGTCAAAAGCCCGAGATTGCGGAAGCGCCTGCCGAGCGTGATCGCGTCGTTGACGGAACCGCCGCTGGAATCGAGCACGACAGTGGCGCCGCCGAGCTGGCGCCCGCGCGAAAACTCCTCAAAGTCCTTGGGCGTATCGGCGGTGATGATGCCAACCGCACTGACCCAGCCGCGGCAGTTCGGCTCGCAGGCGACCCAGCTGAACTTCATCGGCAGCTTGCGCTCTTCGAGGGCCGCGCCGGCGTGAGCCTTGGTGCCGGTCGTAGCGACAGCTCCGGTCAGGGCGATGCCGAATGCGGCGGCCCCAAGCACCAACCAGCCGCGACGATCAAGGGAGTTCAGAAGTCTCAATCTGGTTCCTTCCCCAAGCCCCAAAGGTCCCCCAACAATCCCCGGTAGCGCCCTCTGAGTCCATCATACAGGCGTATGTTTCTACACGCGGGCGTCATAAAAATGGTATCCGGGGGAATACAGATCGTCCACAGGTACTTGCTGCACTGCTCCCAAAAAGCACGTAAAATATGGCGCGCAAACAACAGCTTGCTGTTCCCTGCTCGGGAACCGCGCAACACCTCGCTTAACGTCGCAGCAAAGCGCACATGAAGCATTCAGCCTGCGAGCATTGTTCCACTCCCGTCGAGGGCGCGCTTCGCCTCCCGCGCAGATTCGGTCGCGCGCTGATCTGGCTCTACCGCCATACACTCTCGCCGCTGGTCGGCTACAACTGCCGGCATTTGCCGACCTGCTCCGTCTACGGCGACGAGGCGATCGAACGTTTCGGGCTCTGGGCCGGTGGCTGGATGACGCTCGCGCGCCTGCTTCGCTGCAATCCGTTCGGCACGTCGGGCATCGACAACGTGCCCCTCGCCGCGCCGCAAGACGCACGCTGGTATCTGCCCTGGCGCTACGGCCGCTGGCGCGGCGTCAACGCACCCTAAATTTGTTGCGGTCCTTTCTGCATCGCTGCCCTGAGTGGAACCGGAACTTTCTCCTCGCGTTGTTTTGATGCTCCCGCGGGAGGAAACAACAATGCGCTGGAAAATCAGCCCTCATCTTCACTTCAGACTTGGTCCGCATCCCAAATTCAGTCCAAGGGGGCACGATCCAAGAACAATCGATGTGCTCGCCATGGTCGCCCTGCTGGCGCTCGTGCTCGGCTCCGGCTGGTATCTGGCGACGAGCTTGGCCACGCCGCCCAGCAACACGGCGTTCATCGTGCCGAGCCAGAGTGTGCACTGGTAGCTCAGAGATCCAGCACCAGCCGCTCCGCGTCTGATCCGGCGACGCAAACCATGAGATAGCGCTCGCGCTCATATGGCGACAGGATGCGGTCGCGGTGCACGGGCTTGCCCTCGATCCATCCGACCTTGCAGGCGCCGCAGATGCCCCCGCAGCAGGAGGTTGCGATGTCGATGCCTCCTTCCTGCAACGCGGCCAGCATGGTCTGGCCGGCGCGGACCTGGATCTCGGCGCCCGAGCGCGCCAGTGACAGCGTGAAGGACTTTGTGTCGGGATCGATGACCGGCGGCGGCGCGATGAAGCGCTCGATATGGACATTGGCGGCTGGCCAGCCTGCGGTGACCTGCTCGAAATCCTCAGTCATGCCTTCCGGCCCGCAACAGGCGACCAGCGTGTCCGCCCCGCCCTCCCCGATGAGCGCAGCGAGATCAGGACGCCCGGTCCGGGACGTGCAGTGCACGACGACACGGCCCGCTTCGATCAGTGGCGCGAGATGCGCGGCGAGCGGTACCTCCTCGCGCACGATCAGATGCAGCACGAAGCCGGCATCGCCCGTCTGCACGAGGTGCCGCGCCATCGACAGGAACGGCGTCACGCCGATGCCGCCCGCGATGAACACATGGCGCGCAATGCCTGCACCGGGATCGAGCCCGCCGCGCGGCAACGAGACGCCGATCACGTCGCCAATACCGACCTCATCGTGAAGCGCGCGCGAACCGCCCCGCCCATCAGCCTCACGCTTGACCGCAACAACATAGCGCGCATTGTCGGCGGGCTCGTTGCACAGTGAGTAGGTGCGGACAAGTCCGTTCGGCAGATGCAGGTCGATATGCGCGCCGGGCTTGAAGGGCGGCAGCTCCCAGCGATCGGGATCGGCCAGCGTGAACAGTTTTGTGCCTGCCCCCGCCTCCTCGATGCCGGTGACGATCGTCTTGATCGTCGTGATCGGACGCACGTTCATGCCGCGTTCCGCACGGTATCGCCGACCTTGACGACGCCGCCTTGCAGGATCTTGCAGTTCAGGCCGGAGCGATTGATGAGGGGATCGAAGATCGCCTTGCCGGTGATCTCCTCGATATGCCGGCACGGCACCGACAGCCGGGTTGCCTCCAGCAGGGTTTCCCCGAGCCAGAAGCGGCGGCCGACCAGATGGTTCAGCGGCACGCCTTCGACCGTGACGTTGCGCCGATGCTCCTCCGGGCCGAGCTCGATGCCGGCGTCACGCTTGAGCGCGACCAGCGTCTCGAGCTCGAACAGGGTGACCTGCCGGCCTTCTTCCGGCTTGTGCGAATAAAACCCCTCCTCGTTGCCGATCATGTAGCGGTCGCCGTCGATCCCCCGGCCTGCGACGAGCGTGATCGTTTCCGCTGCGCGCATCGGCAGGAACGCACGCGGGGCGAGATGGAGGAAGCGCACCACGCCGGTCCAGCCGAGCTGCGTTGTCGTCTGCGCCGAGCCGGCGCTGATGGTGTCGAGCATGACAAAATCCTTGTGAGAGGCGTTGGCGCGCCGCCGGCAGTGGCGCGCCGCGGGATCAGGTCAGTTCCTTGTTCGCCATTTCCGGCGCGAACGTGGTCGCAGTTGCCGTGATGGCTGCGCAGGCGATCAGCAGCAGCGAGACCGGCCAGGTTGCGCCGCCGCTCCAGGCCATCAGCGACGCCGCGATCAGCGGCG
The DNA here is from genome assembly GCF_042257955.1 of Bradyrhizobium sp. B025. Lineage (NCBI taxonomy): Bacteria > Pseudomonadati > Pseudomonadota > Alphaproteobacteria > Hyphomicrobiales > Nitrobacteraceae > Bradyrhizobium > Bradyrhizobium sp. B025. The sequence continues at coordinate 5,274,702 of NZ_CP170150.1, forward strand.
TCAACCCGCCGCTCAGGGCCGCGCCGACCTGAAATCCGAGCGAGGCGCCGCTGTAACGCAGCCGCGCGGAGAACAGCTCGGAGTACCAGGGCGCGCCGATGCCGAACATCACCATCTGACCGAAGGTGATCGCGACCACGATGGTGCAGATGACGACGGCGGGATCGCGGGTGTTGAGCAGCCAGAACAGCGGAAAGGCAAACAGCGCCGAGAACAGGCAGCTCGCATAGAACATCGTCTTGCGGCCGACGAGGTCGGACAGCCAGCCGAACAAGGGAATGGCGAGCAGCGCGACCAGCGATGCGGCGAACGCGCCGTTCAGCACCACCGTGCGCGACAGGCCGAGATTGGCCGTGGCGTAGGACATCACGAACACCCCGCCGATGCTGGCATAGGCGATCTCGGAGATCTTCAGACCAACCGCGGTGAAGAACGGCCTGCGGTGATGCCTGAAGATCTCGACCAGCGGCATGCTTGCGACGTCCTTCTTGGCCTGGACCTGACGGAAGGCCGCGGTCTCTTCCATGTTGAGGCGGATGTAGAGCCCGACGCCGACCAGGAGGATCGAGATCAGGAACGGAATGCGCCAGCCGTAAGTCATGAAGTCGCTTTCCGGCAGGCTCGCCACCAGCGCAAACATGCCGATCGCGGCGAGATTGCCGATGGGATTGCCGACCTGCACCATGCTGCCGAGCAGGCCGCGGCGGTGGGTCGGGCAGCTCTCCACCACCATCAGCACCGCCCCGCCCCACTCGCCGCCGAGGCCGATGCCCTGGAGAAAGCGCAGGCCGATCAGCAGCAGCGGCGCGGCGATGCCGATCTGCTGGTAGGTCGGCAGCAATCCGATCAGGAAGGTGCCGATGCCCATCACCATGATCGTGATCGCGAGCATCGCCTTGCGGCCGACCCGGTCGCCGTAATGACCGAAGATCGCAGCGCCCAGCGGCCGCGCCAAAAAGCCGACCGCGTAGGTGCCGAAGGCGGCGATGGTGGCGAGCGTGGGATTGCCGGCCGCGAAGAAGACCTTGTTGAACACCAGCGCGGTCGCCGTGCCGTAGATGAGGAAATCGTACCATTCGACCGCGGTGCCGATCACGCTCGACCACACGATCCGTCGCAAGCTCGCCGCCTCGTCCGGCGCTACGCTCAGGGTTACGTCGTCTGCCACGGTCATCGATCTCTCCAAAAGGTACCGGCGCCTGGGAAAAGCAGTTGGTTCTGTCGCGGAGCCCATCGGCAGCCGCGGCGGTAAAATCGATCATGTTTACTAATGGAAATCAACGGCACGGAATGCGGCAAATGCCGCCGATCGCGGCAGAGCGCATCAATTGCACCATTATTCGGCTGATTTTCGCGATATACCAGCTCGCCTGCCCACAATATCCGCGGCGCTGCTCGAAATTTCTGCGCGATAGTTTTCCTTTGGAATACACCTGCACGTCCCCCGGAACTGCCCTGCGCGCGCCACCGGGCTGGCAGTTCGGCAGCATCTGATGCAAAAGAAGCATCAGCAGTTCAGGAGACTCATGCGTGCTTGACGTCAGCAAAGCGACAGCGGTCGGGGCCAATATCCGCCAGGCGCGGATTGCCAAGGGCCTGACGCTGGACCAGCTTGCCAGGCAGAGCGACCTCACGCGCGGCTACATTTCGCTGGTCGAGCGCAACCTCAAGATCCCTTCGCTCGCCGCGCTGCTGCGGATGGCCGCCGCCCTCGAGGTCAACGTCGCGAACTTCTTCGACCCGAACGCCGAGCCCGCGCCGCGCTACACGCTGTTCCGCCGCGAAGGCGGCAATGTCCCGCTGTTCCAGGACACCTTTGGCGTGGTGCCGCTGGCAACCGGCCGCACCCGCAAGATGATGGAGCCGTTCCTCCTCAGCCCGCCGCACAAATCGGCGACGCGCGCCTCGCATGCCGGCGAGGAGCTGCTCTTCGTGATCAACGGGAAAATTGCGATCAAGCTCGACGGCGAAGAGCTCGTCCTCGGCAAGGGCGATTGTCTGTATTTTTCGGGCGAGACGCCGCACGAGGTCCGGAGCCTCGGCCGGCAGAAGGCGGAGGTTCTAGTCGTTGTCGCTCAGAACGCGACGACGTAACCCCGGACTTCGGCAAATAGCCTAGCGGAACCAGAAGAAACGCCCGGACGGCGGGACGGATTCGGGCGGACGCGGCCGCTTCGGGCGCGGTGGCTTTGGCGTCGGTTCAGCGGACGAGGTGGTCTCCGCCCCCGGCGCGGTGTCGCTTCCCGGCACCTTCACCGACAGCAGCAGATTCGATTCATGCGTGCGCCAGCGATAACCGACGCCGAAATCGATCGGCTGGGCCCGCGCGAACAGTTCGGCATAGCGCTCCTGGTAACGGCCGGGGAATTCGGCGATCGGTCCGAGGTAGCGGCCGAACGGGAAGAACCGCCATTGCCGCGCATTGTAGTTCGCGAGCGGAATGCCGGAATCGTCCTGGATGATGGTGGCGCTGTTGGCCAGTAGCCAGTCGCGGACGACGGTGAAGTTGCCAGAGTGCAAGAGATAGGACGCGCTCTTGAGCAGGCTATTGCCGGGCCCGAGCGTCTCGCAGAACTTCAGGAATCCAGCCGCGCGCGCGCCGGGATTGGAGAGATCGGTGGAGAAATAATACAGCGTGCGCACTTCGCCATCGCTGCCGGCGAAGGTGATGCGGACGCCGCGCGTCGCGTTCGGTCCCGGATTGTCGTTGCCCGCGTGAATCCCGCCCTTGTCGTCGAGCGCAATCATCTCGACGTTGCGGATGGTCTTGCCGGAGCGGGCGAGGAAGACATAGAGGATCGGCAAGGTGCCGTTGACCTGGTTGGCGTGCAGGTCGACCTTCATCTGCTTGGTGATGAAGAAGGAGAAGCTCAGGATCGAGCCGAGCGAGCGTTCGACATTGTAGAGCGCGGCGCCGACCGAACCGCGCGGCAGCCGCGTCAGGTCGGGCACGGCGCCAACCGGCTCCAGTGCACCGAGCACGTAGGTGCTGGCCTTGGAATAGAAGGCGTCGGCGTAGAGGAAGTCCGGGCCGCTGAACATGTAGAACATGGTCGGCCTGGGCGCGGCCAGGTTGACGTCGGACCAGGTGCGGATCTTCGAGAGCTGCCGCTGCTCGAGCTGGGCAAAGGCGCCGTCGAAGAATTTTGCGTGATGCTGCCAGGACGGGTCTCTGGTCAGCGCCACCAGCGGCGAGTCCGCCGATGGCTGCATGCCCGCAAGGAAGCGCGCGGTGTCGTCGAAGGTGACGTCGGCGGCCCGCACGGACGAGACGGCCGCAGCCAGGAGGGCAACAGCGACAGCCGCAATTCTCAAGGGTCGAAACATGTCTATTCGCGATTGTGTGACGTGCCAGCGGCGACCGGCCGCCTGCGGAAAACAGCATAAATCAACAGGCCCGAGAGCATGACGAGCATCCCCGACAGCGACTGCACCGGCCGCTCGGTCAAGAGGTAGTACATCATGAACGCGGTCACGAGCAGGAAAACGAGGGGGGTGAAGGGGTATCCCCAGGCGCGATAGGGCCGCGGCAGGTCAGGATCGGTGATGCGCAGCTTGATCACGCCGGCGACCGTGAAGAACGAGCAGAACAAGAGCGCGAACTGGATGAAGTCGAGCACCGCCTCGAAACTGCGCGTGAACAGCAGCAGGGTCGCGACCGCGAGCTGAAACAGGATGGCATAGGCCGGCGCGCCGCTCGTCGACTTGCGCGAGAACACGCGCAGCGCCGGAATGTCCTCCCCCATCGTCATCATCACGCGCGGACCGATCCACATCATCGCGCTGATCGAGGAGATCAGGCCGACGCAGATCATGGCGCCGACGATCCGGCCGCCGAGGCTACCGAAGATGGCGCTGCCGGCGACACTGGCGACATCGAGCTGGCCGGCGAGCGCGCCGACCGGCGTGGAGTAGAGAAACACCGCATTCAATGCGACATACAGCACAAGCACGATCAGCGTGCCCGCGAGCAGCGCGCGCGGCAGGTTCTGCTGCGGCATGTTCATCTCGCCGATGATATAGGTCGCCGCATTCCAGCCCGAGAACGAGTACATCACGAAGACGAGGCCGATCGCGAAGGGCGCGCTGACGATATGCGCGAGGTCGCCCGGCTGCGGCGTGAAGGCGATCGGCTGCGGCACGCCGATGATGAAGCCGGCGACCAGGAAGGCGACGATCAGCACGACCTTCAGGATGGTCGAGATCAGCTGGAAGGTCGAGGAGTGCCTGACGCCGGTCAGTTGCACGAGCGAGACCAGCCACACCACGCCGATGGCGAGCGGGATCGGCGGCAGGTCGGGGACGACCGACTTGGCATATTCGCCGAAGGCCATCGCGGCGAGTGCAACCGGCGCGGCAAAGCCGACCGTCGCCGAGACCCAGCCGGCGAGAAAGCCGAAGGCGGGATGATAGGCACGGCCGAGGAAATTGTATTCGCCGCTCGAGCGCGGAAACATCGCGCCGAGCTCGCTGTAGGAGAACACCCCGCACAGTGCGACGATGCCGCCGACGCTCCACAGCAGCAGGATCGAGAAGCCGGACGGGATGTCCTTGACTTGGAAGCCGAGGCTGGTGAAGACGCCGACCCCGATCATGTCGGCAACGACGATGGCGGTTGCGACCAGAACGGAGACACCCGCCCCTCTTCCGGTCAACCGGCCAGTCCAGGGCGCAGTACCCGCATCTGATGCCGTCATCGGGGTCCTTAACCTCAGGCCTCACGTCTCGTGGGAAGCATCGTGCAGTTTGATCCAGTCAATTCAAGCAGGGTTAACAAGGGTTAAATGAGGCAAGGGAAATAGGTATCAAGGCACCTTCTTAGCACGGTCCTAGGCGATAAAGCTGCGCAAACACCGGAGAATCCCGTTTCCGATCCCCACAATCACGACACGATTGCGTGGTCCTTTTGAGCGTTCCGGATGTGGGGAAGTTTCTCCGGACACTTAACGTCACCTAAACGCCAGTCGGCTCAATTATCTCAAGATTGCCGCTGGGCTTGTGGTCATGACTTGGGGTCATGGGTGGATGGTCGGGGCCGTTCCGAAAACGAGAGCTGACATTCGTGCCGATCGGACGCCGTCCGATCGGCGCGGTCGTGCGCTCCGGATCGGCCTGATCTCAGCCTTGGTGCCGCTGTCGCTCACGCTGGTTCAATGCGGCCAAGCGCCGAATCCGACGGCGCTCGCAGCCAACTCGCAGGCCAATGTCCAGGTCGTCGCCAAGACCAATCCGCAAGTTGCGAGCGGCGACACGTTCGAGGATCGCTTCCCTGCCCCGCAGTTCAAGGAGCGCTTCCCCTCGGTGGGCGAGAGCTTCCTGCAACGGCAGATGTCGGACTTCTCGCCCAAGCGCGCCGTACAGCAGCAGCCGCAGCCGGAGCAGGCACCCTACAAGGTCGCTTCGCTCGCACCGCAGGCGCCCTACCAGCGTCCGCCCCGCGAAGACCTGACGACGCTCGTCAGCATGAAGTCGTCGGCCTTCCCCTATTTCGGCAACAACCCTGCCTCCGACGCGCCGTTCCTCAACATCTCCAAGGGTGACCGCCGCGGCCACCGCAGCTATTCGGGGCGCGTCTACTGGCAGGACGAGACCTACAGCGACAGCCGCGTGCTGGTGCACGTCCCCGAGCATTTCGACGCCCGCAAGCCGGGCGTGATCGTGGTGTTCTTCCACGGCAATGGCGCGACGCTCGAGCGCGATGTGCGCGACCGGCAGCTGGTGCCGCAGCAGATTACCGATTCCGGCGCCAATGCCGTCCTGCTTGCGCCGCAGATGGCCGTCGACGCCGCCGATTCCAGCGCCGGAAAATTCTGGCAGGCGGGCGGCCTCAAGCGCTTCATGGATGAATCGGCCAGCCACCTCGCCCGCCTCACCGGCGATCCCAACAGCGCGCGCGCGTTCGCCAATATGCCGATCGTCATCGTCGGCTATAGCGGCGGCTTCCTGCCGACGGCCTGGAGCCTCGAGGTCGGGGGCATCAGCGACCGCGTCCGCGGCGTCGTGCTGCTCGACGCCGTCTATGGCGAAATGGACAAGTTCGCCTCCTGGATCGCGAGCCACCGCTCGGGCTTCTTCGTCAGCTCCTACACTCACTACACGGCGCGGCGCGACCGCGAGCTGATGAGCATGCTCAGGCAGAAGGGCATCAGCGTCTCCGAGGACATGGACGGCCCCTTGCGTCCCGGCAGCGTGGTGTTCGTCGAAACCGGTGACGGCATCACCCATCGCGACTACGTGAACCGCGCGTGGACGCAGTATCCGCTCAAGGACGTGCTGGTGAAGATGTCGGCGACGCCGGCGCTGGCGCTGACGCGCGTGGCGGCGACCACTCCATCGGCATCGAATCGATAGTCCCGATATTGCGCCAGCCGGTATTTCCGTGCGCTGCCTGCAATTCTCTCAAGCCGTGATCAAAATGTGATGTTGATGGCCGACATCCCCGTGAGCCACCGGATTGTTTCCGCTGGCAACGATCATAGTTTGCCGGCCACGTTGGATTTGGAATTTCTGCGGGGACAGGTCGTGCGTCAGGGACTGTACAAGGTCGACTTCCACACGGTTCACGGAACCGGGTGCGGTGTCGTCTATGTGGTGGATGGCAAAATGCGCGGCGGCAATTCCGCCTTCGCCTTCATGGGCACCTATACGGGCGAAGGCGACGCGATCAAGGTCAAGATCTCGACCCAGCGCTACAACGACGACCCGTCCTTCAAGGGGCTGTTCGGCATCGACCGGATCACGCTGACGCTCACCGGCCGCGAGGACGGCGACGCGGCGGAATTCGAAGGCAACGCGCTGCAAGCGCCGGGCGTTGCCTTCAGGGCTGTGCTGAGCCGGATCAGCGACTAGCCGTCCGGCGTCTTGACCTTAGGTCTTGGGCAGCTTCGGAATGCTCTCGGCAAAACCGTTGAAGCAGGCCAGCCGCTCGTCCTCTTCCTTGAAGAAACGGCAATCGGCGTAGCCCTTGGCCTTCGCCGGCTTCGGCTTCGGCGCCGGCGGGATCACCGCGTCGTAGCAATTGAGGCGGTCCTTGGTGCCGTCATCGAGATCGAGGCAGGCCTGGAGCCGTGCGGCGATCGATTGCGGCTTGCCCTTCGGCGCTGCGGCCGGCTTGGCCGCTGCCTCCTTGGTCCCCGCTTTGGTCCCCTTGGGCTTGACCTGCACCAAGGGCTTGTCCCCCACCATCGGTGGCTTGTCGGCTTGCGCAAACGCGGAGGCTGAATAGAGCACCGCGGCAACCGCCAGAATCATCCTCATCTCAGTCAACTCTCTTTGGTCCCCATGACCGGCCTTCTAGCGCTCCCGCGCGCGGTTTGCCAAGCACCTTGCACGCACGAAAACGCAGGTTCAGGCCGCGGCAGCCGGCCCGGGCCGGGTCAGGATCACCAGCACCAGCGCCAGCACGACGAAGCCGACCGCAACGAAGCCGAGCGGGTGCAGGAGCTCGTGGGCGAACAGCAGCCCGCCGATGGCGGAGCCGACCGCCTGGCCGATATAGAGGACGGAGGTGTTGAGCGCGACGGTGGCGGACGCAAGCGGCGGCGCGGCCGCAACCAGCCGCACCTGCTGCATCGAATTGGTCGAGGCAAAGCCGAGGCCCCAGATCGCGACGGCACCTGCCATCAGGACGAACGTGCCGGCGCCGAGCGCCCAGCCCGCAATGCCCGCAAGCAGCAGGCAGGTGAACAGCAGCGAGGTGCGATAGGGACCCCAGGTATCGACGATGCGGGTCGCGATCACGACGCCGAGGAAACCGCAGAGGCCGTAGATGCCGAACACCATGCCGATTGCGTCCGGCCCCGCCCCGGTCAGCTTCTTGAGCAGCGGGCCCATGAAGGTGAACACCACGAACTGCCCGGACATTTGCAGCATGGTGATCGCAAGCAGCAGCAGAACCGTCCTGTCGCGGCCGACCGCGCTCCAGGTCTTCAGGTCCACCGGCGTGCCCTTCAGTCCGGCAGGCAGGCGCAGCAGCAACAACAAGAAGCTGATGCAGCCGAGCGCGCCGATCCCGCCATAGGCCGCGCGCCAGCCGTAGCGGCTGGCCATGAAGGTGATCAGCGGCAGGCCGACGGCGGCCGCCAGCGACCAGCCGAGAAAGATATAGGCAATCGTGCTGCCGCGCCGCTCCGCCGGCACGATCAGCGCCGCCGTGCCGGCCGCCTGCGGCGTATAGAGCGCGCCGACCGCGAGCATCACCAGGCGGATGACGAGGAGGCTCGCATAGTCGGGCGCGAACGCCGAGGCGAGATTGCCGAAGGCGAGCACCGCCAGCGTGGTCGCAAGCAGCGTCCGCCGTTCGATGCGGCTCGTGAGCCAGGCCGTGAGCGGCGAACCGATGCACAGCGTGATCGCGCCGAAGGTGATCAGGAGCCCGGCCGCGTGAATGCTGATGCCGAGCCCCGCCGACAATTCCGGCAGCATCCCCGCCGGCGCCAGCACCGAGCAGCCGGTGACGAGATTGCCGAGCATGAGGGCGGTTGGCGCGAAACGGCCGGCGGCGGGGGATTTTTGCATGCAACTGCATGTAGAGCCGGCTTGCCGCCTGTTAAAGGCCGCTGCCCGAAATAGTTGGTGCAAGGCCGCAGCTTTTGCGTGCCACTTTCTTGGAAATGCCGGATTGCGCAGGCCGAATCGCCTGATATATCGCTCGTTCCCGCTTACCTGCGCTCGTTCGCAGGAGTGAGCTTCAGGAGAAAAGCAATGACCGACCAGCCCAAATCCGAATCCGGCTTCCAGTACAGCCTCTCGAATCTGAAGCCCGTGACCCCCGCAGCCAAAGTCACCCTCACCTTCCCCGACGGCGCCCGGCGCGAATACGACAAGAGCATCACCGGCCTCGAGATCGCCAAGGGCATCTCGCCGTCGCTGGCCAAGCGCACGGTCGCGATGGCGCTCGACGGCGTGGTCGCCGACCTCGACGATCCCATCGAAGCCGATGCCAAGATCGAGCTGATCAACCGCGACGATCCGCGCGCGCTGGAGCTGATCCGCCACGACTGCGCGCACGTGCTCGCCGAAGCCGTGCAGACGCTGTGGCCGGGCACCCAGGTCACCATCGGTCCGGTGATCGAGAACGGCTTCTATTACGACTTCTTCCGCAACGAGCCGTTCACGCCGGAAGACTTTGCCGCGATCGAGAAGAAGATGCGCGAGATCATCGCGCGCGACAAACCCTTCACGAAAGAGGTTTGGGATCGCGAAAAGACCAAGCAGGTGTTCCGCGACAAGGGCGAGGCGTTCAAGGTCGAGCTGGTCGACGCCATTCCCGGCAACGAGCCGATCAAGATCTACTACCAGGGCGACTGGTTCGATCTGTGCCGCGGCCCGCATATGACCTCGACCGGCAAGGTCGGCAATGCCTTCAAGCTGATGAAGGTGGCCGGCGCCTATTGGCGCGGCGATTCCAACAACCCGATGCTGACCCGCATCTACGGCACCGCCTTCGCCAAGCAAGAGGACCTCGACGCCTACCTCAAGCAGATCGAGGAGGCCGAAAAGCGCGACCATCGCAAGCTCGGGCGCGAGCTCGACCTCTTCCATTTCCAGGAGGAAGGTCCGGGCGTCGTGTTCTGGCATCCGAAGGGCTGGACCATCTTCCAGCAGCTGATCGCCTATATGCGCCGCCGCCTGACCGGCGACTACAGCGAGGTCAACGCGCCGCAGATCCTCGACAAGGTCCTGTGGGAGACCTCGGGCCATTGGGGCTGGTACCGCGAAAACATGTTCGCGGCGCAGTCGGCCGGCGACGAGGCCGAGGACAAGCGCTGGTTCGCTCTGAAACCGATGAACTGCCCGGGCCATGTGCAGATCTTCAAGCACGGCCTCAAGAGCTACCGCGACCTGCCCTTGCGGCTCGCCGAGTTCGGCGTGGTGCATCGCTATGAGCCATCCGGCGCCATGCACGGCCTGATGCGCGTGCGCGGCTTCACCCAGGACGATGCGCACATCTTCTGCACCGAGGACCAGCTCGCCGAGGAATGCCTGAAGATCAACGATCTCATCCTGTCGACTTACGCGGATTTCGGCTTCACCGGCGATCTCACCGTGAAACTGTCGACCCGACCCGACAAGCGCGTCGGCACGGATGCGATGTGGGATCACGCCGAGCGCGTGATGGCGACGGTGCTGCGCGAGATCCAGTCGCAGAACAACCACATCAAGACCGAGATCAACCCGGGCGAAGGCGCGTTCTACGGGCCGAAGTTCGAATACGTGCTGCGCGACGCCATCGGCCGCGACTGGCAGTGCGGCACCACGCAGGTGGACTTCAACCTGCCGGAGCGGTTCGGTGCGTTCTACATCGACCATGACGGCGGCAAGAAACCGCCGGTGATGGTGCATCGCGCGATCTGCGGCTCGATGGAGCGCTATATCGGCATCCTGATCGAGCACTATGCCGGCAATTTCCCGCTCTGGCTCTCGCCGGTGCAGGCCGTGGTCACGACCATCACCTCCGAGGGCGACGAGTACGCCAAGCAGGTCCTGGAGCAGGCCCGGCGCGCGGGGCTTCGGGTCGAGATCGACCTGCGCAACGAGAAGATCAACTACAAGGTCCGCGAGCACTCGCTGGCCAAGATCCCGGCACTGCTCGTGGTCGGCAAGAAGGAGGCCGAGACGCATTCGGTCTCCGTCCGCCGGCTCGGCAGCGACGGCCAGAAGGTGATGACGACCGCCGAGGCGATCGCCGCCTTGGTCGAGGAAGCGACCCCGCCCGATGTCGTGCGGGCACGGGGCATCGTTTAGAACCTGCCACTGAACTTGACGAACAGGGCGCGCCTACCGGCGCGCTCTGCGCGTCTGCGCAGCAAGGTGGCCGCCCTCAGAGCGCGATACCAGCCCGACTTCCGGAGCACTACCCCATGAATTGGGGATACCGACGTACCGGGCTCCGCGCGAACATTGGTCATGTTTGGTGAACTCGATACGAATTTGCGAGCCGAGGCCGAGGCAGCCGGGTTTCGGCGGCCGGCTTCAGGTGCCGTCGTCGCTCTTGTCATGTTCGCAGTCGGGTTCATTGTCTTTCCCGAAGCTGTCTACGCCGAAACCTGCCTGCTCGATTCCGGCAGTGGCAGCGCGCCCGTTGCCGATTCATTCGCTTGTGGCAACGCTGCATCCGCTTCGGCTTCCAGCAGTACGGCGGTGGGGAACCATGCAGATGCAGCGGGAGCCTATAGTGTCGCGGTCGGTTTTCTGAGTAGTGCGTCGCAAAGCCACGCCACCGCGGTCGGAGCGACGAGCAATGCCAGCGGGACGGATTCGACGGCGGTGGGCTACGGAAGCGAGGCGACAGCAGCGCAGACTTCCGCCTTCGGCTCCTACAGCAGCGCGACCGCCCAGCAAGCCTCGGCTTTCGGTAATTCGAGCACGGCGAGCGGGACACAGTCCTCCGCCTTCGGCGCTTCAAGCACAGCGACTGGCGTAGCCTCCGTCGCCGTTGGCTACGCCGCGAGCGCCAGTGGTGACTACGCCATTGCGTTCGGCCGGCAGAGTCAGGCAACGATGCAGAGCGCGCTGGCGATCGGGCAGAGCGCCGAGGCAACCGGAGCGGACAGCGTCGCACTCGGCTCGGATGCGCTTGCCGACAATTCAGGCGCAATCGCAATCGGCAGTTCCGCCCAAGCCCATCTCGCCGGAACCGCTGTCGGACGGACGGCGCACGCCTATGGCGACTACAGTACGGCCGTCGGGCAAGCCGCGGCGGCAACCGGCCAGGGGAGTTCGGCCTACGGCTACACAAGTGTCGCGGGCGCCACAGCTGCGTCGGCATTTGGCTGGAACGCGCGCGCCAACGCCGTGGACTCGACCGCTCTTGGTTTCAATACAAATGTTTCAGCGGCGGCAATTTCGGGCGTCGCCATCGGTGAAGGTGCGCAAACGACTGCATCCAACGCGGTTGCGCTCGGTTCCAAGTCCGTCGCCAATGTCGCAAACACGATCTCGGTCGGCTCGGCCGGCAAAGAGCGCAGGATCGTCAATGTCGCCGCCGGCACGCTGTCTTCCACCAGCACCGATGTCGTCAATGGCGGCCAGCTCTACACTGCAAACCAGAGGGTCGCCGCAGCATTCGGCACAACGCTCGATGCCGGCGGACAGATGGTTGCGCCGAGCTACATGATCCAGGGCGTCTCCTACAACAACGTCGGCAGCGCGTTCTCTGCCGTGAACGCTGCGCTAAGCAGCACGGCGACCAGCATCAGCAACTTGCAGACGCAGATCGACAACGGGTCGATCGGCCTCGTGCAGCAGAATTCGTCGACTAAGGTCATCGGTATCGGCAGCAGCACGGATGGCACCGTGGTCGACGTGTCGGGCACATCGGGCAACCGCACCGTGACTGGCGTCGCCGCGGGCGCCGTTGACGCGACCAGCACCGACGCCGTCAACGGCAGCCAGCTCTACGCCACGAACCAGACCGTTGCCTCGCTGAGTGCGACGGTGGCCGGCATCGCCGGGACAACTCAGTACACAAGGTCAACAGCGCTGGCGCAGCGGCCAACGCCTCCGGTACCGATGCGATTGCGATCGGCGGCAATGCGCAGGCCACCAAGTCCGGCTCGATCGCAATTGGGTTGAATTCCGCCTCGACCGGCACCAATGCGATTGCGATCGGCACCGGTGCGGTGGCAACCGGCTCGGTAGCCGTCGGCGCAGCAGCCTCCGCAGGCAATGGCGGCGCGGCCTTCGGCGACGGTGCGGTTGCGACGGGCTCGAACTCGGCCGCGTTGGGCACCAATGCCTCGGCAACCGCGGCCAACTCAGTGGCGATCGGCACAGGCTCGACCAACACCGTCGCCAACACCGTGTCGTTCGGCTCGGCCGGCAATGAGCGCCGCCTCACCAATGTCGCCGCCGGCGTCAACCAGACCGATGCAGTCAATGTCGGCCAGCTCCAGTCGGCTGTCGCAGGCTTCCAGTCACAGATCGGCAGCCTGCAAAGCGAGATCGCCGCCAACCAGCAGGAGGCCCGGCGCGGCATCGTCGCCGCGGTGTCAGCCGCACCGGTGCTGATGCCGTCGGCGCGTGGCAGGACCACAGTCGCAGTGAACGCCGGATATTATCGCGGCCAATCCGGCGTGGGCATCGGCATCTCACATCGCCTGGACTGGACGACGCCGACGGTGCTGTTTGGCGGCTATTCCAATGGCGGTGGAAGCGAGCATATCGGCCGCGCCGGCATGGCGGTCGAGTTCTGAAGTTGGTGCCGCAGATGAAGCTTCCCTTCCCGGCCTTCGTGCTGGCCGCAGTCGTGCTCGGCTCCCGCCCTGTCGTCGCGCAACAGCCGCAACAACCGCCGCCGCAACAATTCCAGCCATCGGGCGAATGGGCCAAGCTTCCGCGCATGCAATTGGAACGGCAATTCGCCGGCCCGCTCCAGGATACGGTGGTCCAGCGCTTGCGCGATCCGGTCGACGGCACCATCTGCTATGTGTATCTGCCGATCTCGGCGCCGCACTCGCCGACGACGGCAACGGGTTTCGTACAATACGGCCCGAACGGCATCGGTAGCATCAACTGTATGCCGGGCACGCCAGCTGTCGCTGCGCCGACGAGGCACAAATAGGCCCCGATCACAATCGGTCTAAATGAGCCTGTTCAGTCTCGTGGCCGGGAGGATCGCATGCTATGCGGTGCCCAATTGGTTCCATGAGAGAGACGCCCGTGCCCGACGCCATCGAACTCCTGAAGACCCGCCGCTCGGTCAAGCCGCGCGAGATGACCGGGCCCGGCCCTTCGGAGGCCGAGCTCGAGACGATCCTCACCATCGGCGCGCGCGTGCCGGATCACGGCAAGCTCGCGCCCTGGCGCTTCATCATTTTCGAAGGCGATGCGCGCCAGCGCGCCGGCGAGGTGATTGCGAAGGTCTTTGCGCGGAAGAATCCGGGCGCGCCGGCGGCCGATGTCGAGATCGAGCGGAAACGGCTCACCGATGCCCCGCTCGTGATCGGCATCGTCAGCTTCACCAGGCCGCATCCGAAGGTACCGGCCTTCGAGCAGGAACTGTCGGCGGGCGCCAGCGCCATGAACATCGTCACGGCCGCGACCGCGCTCGGCTACGGCGCATGCTGGCTGACCGGCTGGTTCTCGTTCGACCGCGACGTGCTCGACGGCCTCGGCCTCAAGCCGGACGAAAAGCTCGCCGGCTTCATCCACATCGGCACGCCGACCAAGCCGAGCGAGGACCGTCCGCGACCGTTCCTTTCGGAAATCGTGACACGATTTTGATCGACGACATGTTGACGCCCTGAATATCTTGCGGCTTTGATCCCGGCGAGGGAGGGGTCCAGATGAAGCGGCGTGAATTTCTGGTCGGAGCCGCGCTGCTCGCCGGCACCATGGCGCGAAGCCGGGCCGCCGACATCCCTGCACCTGCGCCCGAAGGGCTCGACCGCATCACGGCGTTCTTCGACAACGAGGTGACGAGCGGCCGGTTGCCGGGCGCCGTGATCATGGTCCAGCAGCACGGCAAGCCGGTCTATCTGAAGACATTCGGCGTGCGCGACGTCAGGACGGGCCTCGCCATGACGCCGGATACGATCTTCGCCATCCACTCGATGACCAAGCCGATCACCTGCCTCGGCGCGATGATGCTGATCGACGAGGGCAAGCTTGCGCTTACCGATCCCGCATCGAAATACGTCCCCCTCTTCGCCGGCACCAAGGTGGGACTGGAGGTCACCGAGCCGGACGGCAAGCTGGAGCTGGACCTCGTGCCCCCGGTCCGTCCCGTCAACATCGAGGATCTGCTGCGACACACCTCGGGCATCAGCTACGATTATATCGGCGGCAAATGGGTCGAGCAGGCCTACAAGGCTGCCAACATTTTCGAGGATCCCTTCAACAACAGGAAATTCGCCGATCGCATCGCAAAATTGCCGCTGGCACGGCAGCCGGGAACGCTGTGGCGCTATGGCCATTCCACCGACGTGCTCGGCGCCATCATCGAGATCATCTCGGGCCAGACCCTGTACGACTTCCTGAAGCAGCGCATCCTCGACCCGCTCGGCATGAGCAGCACCAAGTTTGCACTCGCGACGGAAGACGAACTGGCTCGGATGGCGCGGCCGCTGCCGAACGATTACATCCTGCTCGCCGCCGAGCGCGACCGGCTCGACCATCCCGAATGGCAGTCCGGCGGCGGCGGCCTGCTCTCGACCATCACCGACTATCAGCGCTTCTCGCAGATGCTGCTCAACCGCGGTGAGTTCGAGGGCAGGCGTTACCTCAGCCCGGCCGCCTTCAAGGCCATGACGACCGATCACGTCGGTCCCGGCTCCGGCGTCGGACGCGACTATTTCTATTTCCCGGGTGACGGCTTCGGCTATGGCTACGGCCTTGCGGTGCGCACCGATCCCGGCAATGCGAAGCCGCCGCCCCCGGGCTCGATCGGCGAGTTGAAATGGGACAGTGGCAGCGGCACCTATTTCGGCGTCGATCCCAAGCTCGACATGGTCTACCTGATGATGCAGCAGACCCAGAACGAACGCAGCCGCATCACGCCCGCCTTCAAGGCGCTGGTCTACGACTGCTTTCCACCCGCGTTACGCCGCCCGTGAGGCGCGCTGGCCGAAATCGGCCAGCAGCTTTTCGATCTCGGCGGCGGGCCGCGCCGCGCTGAACAGAAAGCCCTGCACCTCGTTGCAGCCTTCGGCGCGCAGCCAGTCGAGCTGGTCCTCGGTCTCGACGCCCTCCGCAGTCGTGGTGATGTTGAGGCTGCGGCCGAGCCCCGAGATCGCACGCACGATCGCGACGCAATCGGGCCGCTGCGCCAGGTCCTTGACGAAGGAGCGGTCGATCTTGATCTTGTCGAAGGGGAAGCTGCGGAGATAGCTGAGGCTGGAATAGCCGGTGCCGAAATCATCCATGGAGATGCCGACGCCGAGCTCGCGCAGCTGATGCAGGATCGCGAGATTGGCATCGGTCTCGGCCAGGAAGATCGACTCGGTGATCTCCAGTTCGAGCCGCTTCGGCGACAGGCCGGACTGCGCCAGCGCCGAGATCACGACCTGCACCAGGTTGCGGCTGCGGAATTGCGCCGGCGACAGATTGACCGCGACCTTGACGTCGACGGGCCATTTCACCGCCTCGCTACAAGCCTCGCGCAGCACCCATTCGCCGAGCTGGGTGATCAGGCCGATGTCCTCGGCGACCGGGATAAACTCCGCCGGCGAGATCATGCCCTTGTCGGGGTGACGCCAGCGCAGCAGCGACTCGAAGCCGGAGATGCGGTCGGAGGCGATCGACACCAGCGGCTGATAGTGCAGCTCGAACTCGCCGTTGGCGAAGGCGCGGCGCAGATCGAGCTCCATGTCGCGGCGCTTCTGCGCCTGGAGGTCCATCTCGCGCTCGAAGAAGTGGTGCACGCCGCCGCCGTCGGACTTGGCCCGGTACAGCGCCATGTCGGCGTTGCGCATCAACTCCTCCGACGTCACGCCGTCGCCGGGCGACAGCGCGATTCCGATGCTGGCGCCGATCACCATCTCCTGGCCGTCGATCTCGTAGGGCGCCTTCAGCATGTCGATCAACAGCGTCGCGCAGGCGCTGGCCTCGTTCGGCGAGACGTCGGCCGCCAGGATCACGGCGAACTCGTCGCCGCCGAGCCGGGCTGCGAGATTGGCGCCGCGGACCGCGGTGGTCAGGCGCTCGGCGACCTCCTTCAACAGGCGGTCGCCCGCCGGATGCCCGAAGGAATCGTTGATGTTCTTGAACAGGTCGAGATCGATGTAGAGCACGCCGACCCGCTTTCCGCCGGCCTGGTCGAGCGCCTGCTTCAGGCGCTCCTGGAAATATTCGCGGTTCGGCAGGTCGGTGAGCCCGTCGTGGTGCGCCATGTGGGCGATGCGCGCCTCGGCCTTGCGCCGTTCGGTGATGTCGACCACCGCGACCAGATAGCCGTCGCGGTCGTCGAAGGCCACGCGGCGGCCGAAGGTGAGCACCTCGATCTCGCTGCCGTCGGCACGCAGGTGCCGCCAGTTGCGCGAGGAATGATAGGTGTCGCCGACACGATCGAGCGCTTCGGCGTGGCTGTCCCACTCGTCCTCCGGCCAGATCTCGTGCAGCTTCATGCGCAGGAAGGCGGCACGGCTGTAGCCGTAATGCTGGACCGCGGCATCGTTGACGCCGAGGAACTGCTTGGTCTCGGCGTCGAACACCCACATCGGCATCGGGTTGTTGTCGAACAGCAGCCGGAACGAGGCGTCGCGCCGTTTCAGCGCGGTGACGTCGGAGATCGTCAGCGAGAGCACGTCGGCGAAGGCAGTGGCGCTGAGCCGGAGATGCCGGCCATCGTGCTCGATCTCGAGCTGTTCGCCGCGGCCGCCGCGGACGGCCTTGAGCAGGAATTCCATGATGTCGGACGCAGCCAGCAGGGTGTTGCCCTCGCCGATCCGGCGCCACAGCAGGCCGGCACTCGCGACCTTCAGCAGCGTGGCGGCGCTCTGGTTGTGATGCACGATCTGGAGATCGAACGGCTTGCCGCCGGCATCGCGCAGCGTCGCCAGCGAGATCACCGCGTCGTCGGTCGAGGCGAAAATCGCATCGAGCAGATTGTATTGCGTGCCGCGCTCGTTGACATAGGCGCCGACCAGCGTCGCGCCCCAGCGCGAGGCGGTCGGCAGCGCCAGCACATCGTAGGTCCTGACCATGCCGTCGCGCACGCAATGCGCGCTCGCCTGGTGCGGCCGTCCGTTCGCAAGCGCGCTCGCCGCCGCTTCCGACAGCGCCGTGGCGCAATCGGGCGAGAGCTCGGCGACGGGGATGTCCCAGCGCTCCTCGCCGAGCCATTTCTGCACGTAGCGTCCGCTGCGCGATAGCTCGAGCGCACCGTCGTTCTTCAGCAGTGCGATATGGTCGGCGAGCCGGCCGAGGCTGCCGAGCATCACGTCCTCGTAGCGCGGCAGCCGTTCGCCCGGCTTCAACGCGGCGCGCCATTTGCGCTGAAGCACCGGGATGTCGTCAAACATTTCGGCGGCCGGTTTTCCCAGCATCTTCTTCGCGGCACTCATCGCAGTCCCCAACGCACTTTCCGAGCGCATCCAATGCAGGTGCACTTAACGGCGTGTAAAGAGCGCGCGGGCGCGGGTTCCATTCGGCGATTATGACAGTTTTAAGTCAGGCGTTGGTTAGTAGCCGTTAGAGACTATGACGGTTTTGTTTTTGCGGGCTGCGCGATGAGATGGCGATAGCGTCGCGCCACTCTCAGTGTCGTCCTGCCGAAAGCCAGGACCCATACCCACCGAACTTGGTTGCTGCGAACGCTGGTGGCCACATCGCGCTTCGGCAACGCCGACCGGGGTAATGGGTCCTGGCTTTCGCCAGGACGACATTGGAGAGGTGTGTACAAACTGCATCACCACCGTCATTGCGAGCGCAACGAAGCAATCCAGACTGTCACCGCGGAGGGATTCTGGATTGCTTCGCTGCGCTCGCAATGACGGAGTGTGGGTGACAACGTCGCTCTTTCAACTCGCATTCCCATCGCAGACACACCTTCACCCTCTCGCGGCTCATCTCGCCCGAGCTTTGCTTCGTCACTTCACCCTCAGATGAAAGAGAGCGCAGGGAAGGCCGGGAGCCGGTTGGCTCCCATCGACCGCCATGCGAGATGCAGATTGCGCTACGATGCACAGCGGGTAACAGGGCAACCGGAGACATCCCGGCCTTCCCTGCGCAGTGGTTGGAACGGCTTATGTCGTGCTCTCCCCGGGGAGCGATGCACTATTGCCCCCGTCGCCCTGCGGATGGCTGACGCGCGCGGTCCGGTCGGGCCGCACACATCACCGCAGAACTTGGCGCACAGACCCCGGGCGCCAGGACGACACGATTTGGCCGTACGCCGATCACACCGGTCGTGCGCGCGAGGTCTCCGCTCACAGTCGCCTGCCCTGCGAAGTCGATCGCGCCGATGTGACCCACGTCCACCGCCGCCCGGCCCGCGTTCGTGACGATCGCGATACGCCCCTCTTCCTTGGGCCGGAGTGAGGCGACACATACGCCGTTTCCGAATTTCGGTAAAGTGGAATATTTTCGACGATGGGCGTTGACCCGCATCTTGCGTGTTTTGCCCGACGGGCAACGCAAGGTCTTGTAGCCCGGGCGAGCTAAGCGACATCCGGGATTCTCGATCACCACCGGTCCCGGGTATCGCTTCGCTCACCCTGGCTACGAGACCATCACCCCGCCAGCCGCTCGATCACAAGGTCGAGCATCGCGCGCAGGCGGCCAAGGCGCTTGAGGTCGCGGTGATAGCCGACGAAGGTGTCGCGACCGGGCGGCGTCGAGCCGATGTCGAGCGCGACGAGGCGGCGGTCGCGGTCGCCGAGCGGACGCGGCAGCACGGCCAATCCACCGCCGCCGGCGCAGAGTTCGGCCTGCGCCTGGCGGTTATTGCTGCGCGAGGCGATTTCCGCCCTCGGCAGCACGCGCTTCAGCCACACTGCATCGGGCATGTCGGCGAATTCTGCGTTCATGGTGACGACGCGGACGCCGCTGCCGTCGCCGGCGCGCGGCGGCTTGCTGCCCTTCTTGTCGTAAAGCGCGTAGGGAATGTGAAGCAGCTTTCGCGAGATCACCTCGGGTTCACTGAACGGCTTGATGCGGAAGACGAGATCGGCCTCGCGGCGCGGCAGGCTGTAGAGGCGCGCGTCGGTCAGGAGCTCGACAGTCACCTTGGGGTGACGCTTGCCGAAGGCCGCGATCACCGGCGAGAGCATCACCGTCCCGAACCAGTCCGACGACGAGAGGCGCAGCAAGCCGTCGAGCTGCGTCTCCGCGCCGGTCGCATGCCGCTCCAACGCGAGCGCCTCCTCCTCGATCCGCTCGGCATGCCGCAGCACGGCGGTGCCCTCGTCGGTGAGGACAAAGCCGTCGGCGGTGCGCTGGAACAGTGTCTGGCCAAGCGCCGTCTCGAGCGCGCGAAGCCGCCGGCCCATCGTCGGCTGGGTCTGACCGATCTTTCGCGCGGCAGCGCCGAGCGTACCCTCGCGGGCAATCGCGAGGAAGATGCGCAGATCGCTCCAGTCCATCAAAACCATCCCATACACAAATGCACGACAACCGTACATCTTCGTTTCTTTCCATGCAAAAAATAATGGGCATATTGGAGGCCGACAACGGAGCAAGACGATCATGACCGGACACTCGACCATGCGCGCAAGCGTCCTGGAGGCGTACAACGCACCGCCGCGCGTCTCACAGATTTCCACGCCGGAGCTTGGCACCAATCAGGTGCTGGTCCGGGTGCGCGCGAGCGGGACCAATCCACTCGACACCAAGATCCATGCAGGCTCCGCGGCGCATGCGCGCCATCCAATGCCTGCTATTCTCGGCCTTGATCTCGCCGGCGTCATCGAACGCACCGGGCGCGACGTCACGCGGTTCAAGCCGGGCGACGAGGTCTACGGCATGACCGGAGGCGTCGGTGGTGTGCCGGGATCGCTCGCCGAATTCGCGAGCGTCGATGCCGATCTGCTGGCAACCAAGCCCGCCAATCTCAGCATGCGCGAGGCGGCCGCCCTGCCCCTGATCTTCATCACGGCCTGGGAAGGCCTGATCGACCGCGCCTCGCTGAAGGCCGGCCAGAAGGTGTTGATCCATGGCGGTGCGGGCGGCGTCGGCCATGTCGCGATCCAGATCGCGCATGCGTTCGGAGCAAACGTGTTCGCGACGGGCTCAGCGTCGCAGCGCGCCACGATAGAAGGCTTTGGCGCCGTCTTCATCGACCGCGACATCGCGGTTGAGACTTACGTTGCGCAGCACGCCGGCGGGCGCGGCTTCGACATCGTCTACGACACCGTTGGCGGCAAGGTGCTCGACGCCTCCTTCGCAGCCGTGCGCCGCTTCGGTCATGTCGTGAGCGCGCTCGGCTGGGGCACGCATGCGCTGGCACCGCTGTCGTTCCGCGCTGCCACCTATTCCGGCGTGTTCACACTGCTGCCGCTGCTGACAGGCGAAGGTCGCGCGCATCACGGGGAGATCATGAGCGAGGCAACACGCCTGGTGGAGGCCGGCAAGCTCGTGCCCCTGCTCGATGCAAGGCACTTCACGCTGGAGAGCGTTGGCGACGCCTACGCACTGATCAGGGATCGTGCTGCGAAGGGCAAGCTGGTCGTTGACGTCTGAGGTTGGGCTCGTAGCCCGGATGGAGCGCGTGTCCGGGCCACGGAGCGACGGTCGCGCTAGTCCTCGCTGGACGCGGCCGAGCGGTTGCGCAAATAGGCCTGCGACAACAGGAAGAACAATGCGCGCTCGCCATGATATTTGGCGGACGGCCGGGTGCGCTCGAAGCCGTCGGCAAAGATCTTGCCGGACTGGTCGCACACCTGCCATCGCCAGCCAAACCGCTTACGCCTGGTGAGGATCACTTCGAACATACCGACGGGCTTGGTCCCTGCTCCTGCCGGTCTCGCAAGCGCGCACGCCTGCTCCGGCCTCCCCCATTAGACGGATGCCCGACATATAACGCAGCAGGATGGAAAGAGAATAAAATTGATTATCGGAAATGCGTATCTTGCACCGGCTGTGACGAAGTCGCGACGCCCGTGGAATAAGCCGATGTTTGCGGTGTTTTGCGGCCGCTCGGGCGCCCTGATAGCGCTGACAGAGGTATTCAAATCAGAACACAGGACGAGGACGCCCGGTAAGCGAACGCTCACCGGGCGTTCATGCACGATGTCAGCGGCCGACTCGCGCCTGGAGATGCGCAGGATAGCGATCGCCCTGCACCGCCACCTTGGCCAGCACGGCCGCGATGGCAGCGAGATCCGCATCCGACAGCGTCACCGCGGCCGCGCCGACATTCTCCTCGAGCCGGTGCAGCTTGGTGGTGCCGGGGATCGGCACGATCCACGGCTTCTGCGCCAGCAACCAGGCGAGCGCGATCTGCGCCGGCGTCACTTTCTTCGCTGTTGCGATCTCGCCGAGCAGATCGACCAGCGTCTGGTTCGATTTTCGTGCGCTGGATGAGAAGCGCGGTACGATGTTGCGGAAGTCGCTCTTGTCGAACGTCGTGCTCTCGGTGATCGCGCCGGTCAGGAAGCCCTTGCCGAGCGGGCTGAAGGGAACGAAGCCGATGCCGAGCTCTTCCAGCGTCGGCAGGATCTCCTGCTCCGGCTCGCGCCACCACAGCGAATATTCGCTTTGCAATGCGGTCACGGGCTGCACCGCATGGGCGCGGCGGATGGTCTGCGCGCCCGCCTCCGACATGCCGAAATGCAGGACCTTGCCGTCGCGAATCAGGTCCTTCACCGCGCCAGCGGTGTCCTCGACCGGCACATCGGGATCGACGCGGTGCTGATAGAACAGGTCGATGCGGTCGGTCTTCAGCCGCTTCAAGGCAGCCTCCGCCACCGCCTTGACGTTGGCGGGCCGGCTGTCGAGCCCGTCTTCGACCTTGCCGCCCTTGAAGCCGAACTTGGTGGCGATCACGACCTTGTCGCGGAATGGCGCCAGCGCCTCGCCCAAAAGCTCCTCGTTGATGAAGGGGCCGTAGGCCTCGGCGGTGTCGAAGAAAGTCACGCCGCGCTCGAAGGCGGTCCTGATCAGCGCGATCGCCTGCGAGGTCTCCGTCGCCGGACCATAGCCATAGCTCAGTCCCATGCAGCCGAGGCCAAGCGCCGAGACCTCCAGACCACTCTTGCCCAGTTTACGCATCCGCATCGCAGCTCTCCTTGAAATCACGTTCGGCTGCGAATTTAGGTCGCGCGCGAGCCTGCCGATTAGGTGATAAAACCGGCATGTACTCATGATCCGGATTCATGAATGGCCCGCACCAACGTCAACGACCTCCTCGCCTTCCTCGCGGTCGCCCGCGAGCGCAGCTTCACCCGCGCGGCCGCCCAGCTCGGCGTTTCGCAATCCGCGCTCAGCCACACCGTGCGCGCGCTGGAGGAGCGGCTCGGCCTGCGGCTGCTCACCCGCACCACCCGCAGCGTCGCACCGACGGAAGCCGGCGAGCGCCTGCTGCGCAATATCGGACCGCGCTTTGCGGAGATCGACGCGGAGCTGTCGGCGCTGACCGCGCTGCGCGAGACGCCGGCCGGCACCGTCCGGATCACCACCGGCGAGCATGCGGCACAGACCATCCTGTGGCCGACGCTCGCCAGGCTGTTGCCGCGCTATCCAGATATCAAGGTCGAGCTCGTCGTCGACTACGGCCTCACCGACATCGTCGCCGAGCGTTACGATGCCGGCGTGCGGCTCGGCGAGCAGGTCGCCAAGGATATGATCGCGGTGCGGATCGGGCCGGAGATGCGCATGGCGGTGGTGGGCGCGCCGGCCTATTTCGCCGCGCGCGGCAAGCCGAAGCAGCCGCAGGATCTCACCGAGCACAATTGCATCAACCTCCGCCTGCCGACCTATGGTGGGCTCTATGCCTGGGAGTTCGAGAAGCGCGGCCACGCCATGAAGGTGCGGGTCGACGGCCAGCTCGTGTTCAACACCGGCCTGCTCAGGATGAATGCCGCGCTGGCGGGGCTTGGTCTTACCTATATTCCGGAAGATATGGTGAAGCGGGAGATCGCCGACGGGCGGCTGATCCGCGTGCTCGCCGACTGGTGCGCGCCGTTCGCGGGCTATCACCTTTATTACCCGAGCCGGCGGCAGCCGACGCCGGCGTTTGCCGTGCTGGTGGAGTCGTTGAGGTATCGGAAGTGAGGGGCCGCGCAGACGGTGTGCTCCCCCCGCAAGCGGGGAGAGGCGAAGTAGCCGCACCGGTCGGGCTAATTAGCGCGCGACGACTTCCACTTCGCCGTCGACGCCGTTGACGACGTTGAAGCCGCGCTCGTAGACCTTGCCCTCGTTCTTGGCGATGGCGCGGTATTCGCCTTCGGAGAGCACGACGCGCGGGAAGGCGCCGATCGATTCCTTGATGACGTCGCCGCCGGGGGTCAGAACCGACCAGGCGGTGTTGGCGAGGGCCTCGCCGCCCCTGTCGCTGACGAGCTTGAGCGTGATGACTGCGGCGCGATGGGTGATGGTGACGTCGGTGAGCTTGCCGGCCTGGACGCGAATGTCCGAGCGCACCACCGAGTTGGCATCGCCATAGTTTGAGACGATGTAGTAGGTGCCCTCCGGGATCAGCACGACGTCGCCGGCGGCGACGTTCGGCACCAGCGAGGCGCGCTCGCCGGATTCGAACTGGCTGCCCTTGTAGATCGCGAACGAGATCTGGTTCTGCGGGATGCGGCTGGTGCCGACGCGGCCTTCGATGCGCAGGCCGCCTGCCGGCAGCACGAAGGATTCGCGGTCAGTCTCGGCCTTCAGGCTGACGGTGCGCACCGCGCTGACGAGCCCGAAGGCGACGTGCACGACGTAATTGCCGGGCGGCAGCACGATGTTGGGCGTCGCGTTGCGGTCCTCCCGGATCAGCTTGAAGGTGCCGTTCTCGTCGGGACGGTCGGCGAAGACACGCCAGACCAGGCCGCTGGTGATCGGGGCCGAGTCCTTGCCGTATTTTGCGGTCAGCGACAGCACACCCTGTCCCGGCGCCGCCGCATTGAGCGGCGCGGCCGGCGGCACGGTCGTGACCGCGGGTGGCGGCATGCTGGGGGAAATCGGCTGGGTCAGGGTCGGCGGCAGGCTGGGGGGAGCCGCCCCCGGCCCGGAGGGCGGCGCCAGGCTGACGGCGCCGCCGGGGTCGGGCACCGATGCGGGGGGCACTGGCGGCGGCCGATCGGAGAAAAGCTGCGCCTGGGCAACACCTTGCCCCAGGATGACGAGGCTCGCGGCAAGGATCAGCGCCGGCAGCAGCGATACGCTGCGCCGCCATCCGATGATGCCGTCACCCCCGATAGTCATGCCACCTGCTTTTCACCGAAAACGCGGCAAATTCAAGCCTCTGAAACCCCAGGAAATACGGCCCCGCCACGGATTGATGGAACCTGGTTGACGCCTGCGTGATTAGACAGGAGGCAACCGCCCCTCGCCATACTCCTGCCCAGTGCCCTTTCCAAAGCGGCATAAACCATGCTTCGCCCCGGTTCTGGCGCAGAGCAGGTGCTATGCCTAGTCTGGTGGTGCGGCTGGCCACGCGTAGGAGAGTTTTGGTGCTGGACAGATTGAAGGGCCGCGGCGCGAATGGCTCGAACAGCGAGAAGATCGGCCTCGGCAGCATCCGCCGGCCGGTCATTGGCCTTGCCCTTGGCGGCGGCGCAGCGCGCGGCTTCGCCCACATCGGCATCATCAGGACCCTGCTCGCCAACGGCATCGTGCCCGATGTCGTGGTCGGCACCTCGATTGGCGCCGTGGTGGGCGGCCTCTACGCGTCCGGCAAGCTCGATACGCTGGAGGAGTGGGGCCGCGGTCTGCAAGGCATGCGCAACATCCTTGGTTATCTGGACATCCGCCTCAACGGCTCCGGTCTGATCGGCGGCGAGAAGCTGGCGACCCGGCTCGAGGCAGCGTGCGGCCAGACGTTGATCGAGGACCTCCCGATCAAGTTCGCCGCCGTCGCGACCGAGGTTCGCACCGGCCACGAGATCTGGCTGACACGCGGCCGCGTGGTCGACGCGATGCGCGCCTCCTACGCCCTGCCCGGTATCTTCTCACCCGTGCTGATCGGCGATCGCTGGCTGGTCGATGGCGCGCTGGTGAATCCGGTGCCGGTCTCCGCCGCCCGCGCGCTCGGCGCTGAAATCGTCATCGCTGCAAATCTTTCCAGCGACATCTTCACCTATTCGACGACGGTCTATTCGCACGGCGCGGCACCCGGACCGGCCGCACCTGCGGCCGAAGAGACGACGCCAAAACGGCGCTTCCCGAGATTCTTCTCGCCTGAGAAGACGGTGAAGCGCGAGTTCTTCGGCGGCGGGGACCGGCCCGGCCTCTCCTCGGTGATGGTCGATGCCTTCAACATCATGCAGGACCGCATCACCCGCGCCCGCCTCGCCGGCGATCCTCCGGACCTGCTGATCACGCCGCGGGTCGGCCAGTTCGGCTGGTTCGACTTCCACCGCACCGACGACCTCATCGCATTGGGCACCCGCGCCGCCGAGCGTGCGCTGGACTCGATCCAGGAGGCGATCCACGCGCTGGCGCCGCCGCCCGAGGGCGCGGCGCCCAAAGCCGGCGAGTGACGGCGGTCAGGCCGTCTTGATGTAGTCGCGCAGGGCTTCCTGCTCGGACTCGTATTCCTGGACACGGCGCTTGACGATGTCGCCGATCGAGATCAGGCCGACCACCTTGCCGTTGTCGATCACCGGCAGATGGCGGAACTTGCCTGTCGTCATCGTCTCCATGAGCTCGGCAACCGTGTCGGTCTCCTTGCAGGTCACGACCTTGCGGGTCATGACCTGGGAGACCGGCTCGTCCAGCGCGCCGGCGCCGCGCTCGCCGATCACGCGCACGATGTCGCGCTCGGACAGGATGCCTTCCAGCCGGCTCTGGTTCATCACCAGCACCGCACCGATCTTCTTCTCACCGAGCAGCTTTATCGCGGCGGCCAGCTTGGCGTCGGGCTCGACGCTCATGATCTGGTGGCCCTTGGTGTTGAGAATGGAACGTACCGTCATTGTCGCCTCCCTGAATCGGAGCCGTCCGCCTTTTGGCAGTCGGGACTTGTTCCTCGAGTCTTCAACTAACAGTTTCAGCGCCGGTTTCACGCTCAGGCGCTTTACGAAGCAAAGCCGCTACCCGCTTGTCGCTTCGGAACATTCTTCACGCGAATGATGGATGAATTCGGGCCGCGCCGCAAGCGCCGCTTCAAATACGGTCTGAAACGTCCTGTGATGACGCATCCGCAGCATCGCTTCGCACGCGCGGTACCGGATCGAACAGCGCGAACAGCAACAGGCCGGCGAAGAAGCCGCCGATATGCGCCTGCCAGGCGACGCTCGTGGTCTCGGCATCGACCCCGATCGCACCGACGCCGAAGATGATGTTGACGCCGAACCACACCGCGAGGAAGCCGACCACCCGCCCGTCGCGCAGCGCGCGCGACAGCGGCAGGGCTGGAACCTTTGCGGCGGTATCGGCGTCCGAACGGCTGAACGACAGGAAGCTGCCGCGGACGAAGGCAAAACGGATCGCCGCCGCCATCGCGCCCGACACCGAGGCCGAAGCGCCGATCATCGGCGCCACCGCATGCTCATGGGTGACGAGATGGGCGAGCGCGCCGGCCGCCGCCGTCACCGCGAGAAAGAGGAAGAACCTGATCGCGCCAAAACGCCGCGCCAGCGCGCTGCCGAACGGCAGCAGCCACAGCACGTTGAAGCCGAGATGGGTCAGATTGGCGTGCAGCAGCGAATAGGTGACGAAGCTCCAGACCTTGGCGCCGGCGCCGCCCGGGATCTGCAGATTGAGCAGCGAGGAATCGTAGCGCTTCGGGATGAAGCCGAAGACGTCGATAGTCCAGTTCTCCAGTTCCGGCGGCAGCAGCACCCGCAGATGGATCAGCGCCAGCAGGACGATATAGGCGGTCAGCGCGAACGGCAGCGTCAGGATCGGCTCGCGCGGAGCCGCCTCAACAAGGGCCGGCACGTCCGGCTGAGCATCGTGCGAATCTTGCGGGGAATCCAAGGCGGCTTCGCTTTCAGGCGCAATCGGAGCGATACGCTTGGAGATAGTCGCCTTTGCCGGCCTCGCGCAAGTGCACAAAAGGAAATCGTGAAGAGGGCTCGCCTCGAACCGAGCGAGGCACTGGGTCCCGGCTCAGCAGTGCATCGCTAAGGCGCTGCCCTGCGTCCGGGACACGGAGCCTTAGCGATCCGGACCGATCTCGTGTCCCGGACAAGGTGCGGCACGAAGTGACGCGCCGCCGAGCCGGGACCCAGATTGGCAGCGGGTTCGAATTGTACAACTTTAGGTAGCTGCAACGATCTGCCTCACGCCCATGCAAACCGCCTTCTTCGTCTATATCCTCGCGAGCAAACGAAACGGCCTGCGCTGCGTCCGGGGCACGAGAGAGTGTGCCTGAGAAAGGAAAAGGCAGGGCCCTGGGAAAGCCCTGCCTGTCCGTGTCGGACTTCCGGTACCCCGAGGGAATAAGGTGTATCCCCACCCCTCCCCGCGGCCCGTGACCAAACTGTTTGACGCCTGTGTACAGGCCCCGCCGAGAACCTGGAGAAAAGCGGCGAGGCTTGCGACCGCGGTCACCATAGCAGCGCTGCGGGAGGCGCAAAGCGCATAGTTAATTTAACGTTAACAACGCAAAGACCGGCTTAACAGGCGTGAAAACGCCCCTGCGGCATGGACGCTGCAAATCCCCTCCTGCACAACAACAGAAGGGATCGCGGGTGCACTGAAGCGGGACAGGTCTGTCCCACATGGTGTGGTCCCGGGGTAAGCGTTCAGTCATGAAACATCCGTCGAGCCGCGCATTCTTCGCGTATTGGGACAAGAGGCGCGGCGCTGCGCGGGCCCCCGACCGGGCCGACATCGACCCGGCCGCAGTCCGCGGCCTGCTCGGTGACATCTTCGTGCTGTCCTGCGAACAGAACCTCGGGTTTCCGTTCCGCGTCGCCGGCACGCGCGTCTGTGCGCTCGCCGGACTCGACCTCAAGGACCAGAGCTTTGCGGCGCTGTTCACTGAGGCCAGCCGCAGCGAGATCGGGGAGATCACGACTGTCGTCGCCGACGAGACGCTCGGCGCCATCGCCGGCGTCACCGCCGCGCGCGAGGACGGCAGCAAGGCGCATCTCGAACTGTTGCTGCTGCCTTTCAACGCCCGCCCGCACACACCCGTGAGCGTGACCGGCGTGCTCGCCCCCTTCGACGACGAATGCGGCGCGCTCGGGCCGTTCACCCTCACCTCCTGGCGCTATCTGCACCAGCCGGAGAAGCTGCTGCCGCGCGCCATCCGCAAATTGCAGATCGCACGCGGGCTGATGGTGTATGAGGGGTTGCGGTAGGAGCAGCCCTCGTGTCGCGCGCGCAGCTTCTGCAAACGGCCGACCAGGTTTTCAGCGCGCGAGTCAATTGAAGGTCAAACCGCGTCGGCGCGCGGCGCGCGATCCGTTATTGGAACCTTACCTGCCGAAGTGCGTTTGTCCACTTGCCGTGGCAAGTGTCGGCGCGGCAACGCGGCTCGGCCGGTGACGATGCTTTCGCCCGCCGCCGAGCCTCCGTCGAGGGGCTACTCCCGTGATGGAGCGCGCGACAAGAGTTGGTAATCGCCTGTTAGCTGCGTTACCGCCGGCCGACTTCGCTTTGCTTGCACCGCATTTACGGAAAGTACCGCTCCTGCACGACGCAGTGCTCGTTCGATCGGGCGACCGGATCGAGCACCTTTACTTCCCCTGCAGCGGCGCGATCGCCCTCATCATGGAGTTGCCGAACGGACAGACGGCCGCAACCGCGGTGATCGGCAACGACGGCGCCGTCGGACTCATGACGGCGCTCGGCCCCGTCCGATCTCCCCTGACGGCGGTTGTCCGCGTGGCCGGGACCGCACTGCAGATCTCACCCGCGCGATTTCAAGCGGCGCTCGAACGCAGTCCCGCCATCGCAAACGCGGTTCAGATTGTCACCAGGGCGATGATGACGCAATTCCTGCACGTCGCGGCCTGCAACGCGCTGCACTCCGTCGAAGCGCGCCTCGCCCGCTGGCTGCTTCACATTCACGACCGGACGGATGGCGGTGACATCCTGCCCCTGACCCAGGAGACGCTATCGGAATTGCTCGGCGTCCGGCGCACCACGGTCACGCACGTCGTGAGCGCACTGCGAGCATCAAGGGCCATCAAATCCAATCGGCGCGGCCAGCTCGAGATCGACAGGCAACGGCTCGAGGTCGTCGCTTGCGAATGCTACAAGGTGATGAGCCGCAGGATCGATCGGATCGTGTCGCAGGATGCGGTAAGGCTCCTTCACGCCGCGCCGGCGCGGAATGGCTGCCCGCCCCCGGACTTCCCGTTCGCCAAGACCGACTCGTAGACCCAGGCCTCCCTGGCGAACCACTCGTGCGTCGCCGCGCACATCCGGCAATAGGTGCGCGAGAAAAAGACCGCGCTGCAGCGAAACTTGTCGCTATCCACCTCGATGCCTGTCGGAATAGCGCTCCCCGTTTCCGGGCACTTGATCATCACCATACCCATCCCTGATTTCCCTCCAGCTTGGCATCACCTCACGGCGAGGCTGGCCGCCATCGGCTGGACGGCGTCTCTTCTCGCGAAGACGCTCGTCCAGCCGATCCACGTGGCCAGTAGCTTCGATTCAAGCAGCCCTATGCAGAACCCGGTTGAAGCTGTTCTTGATCGGCTCGGCCGTCTCGGTCGCGACCTTCTGGGCCAGATCCCAAAGCTCCCGATTCTGGGCGGAAGCCGCTTCAAAGGTCTTGCGACCGTGGGCGGTGGAGAGGTTCACGAGGTCCGCAAACGACCTCGCATCCGCAAGCTGGGAGAAGAATTCCAGCGCGGAGCTGGTATTGGCGTTGGATATTTCGATGACCTTGGTGCCGTAATCGGCGGAACGCTTGGCACTGGTCGAACAGGCGTCGCAGAGTGCCGCGGTAATCTCCTCGGACGTCACCTTCATCTGCTCGAAATTTGCCTTGGCCCGTGTCGCGGCCGGCGCGGCGAGATCGCCGAAGATCGCCTGGATGTTGAAAAACGGCATGTCGAACTTGAGCTTTGTATTTCCGTTCGCCGTCCCATTCAGCGGAGCGGCTTTCGTCTCGACTTTCATATCGGCATCACTCACGGGCTTTCATCCTTTCAAGCGAAACTAGATGATGGATTGAAGACTCCCCGACGCGTCCAGGTGCGTGCTGCAACGGGACGCCACTGCCCCTACTTTCACGATGGTGGGATGCTGCTGCGGATATTCCGCTCTCGCCCCCTGCCGGAGCCAACTATGGCCGACGACAATCGACGCTTCGGTTCGCTTTCGGACTCTCGCTTTGAATTTATTCGAATATTGCGACGAAGCGGCGCAGCGAGAATCCTGCGCCCTTAAAGTTGCGGCAATTGCATGCGCCAACTTCAGATCAGCACCGGCGAGCTATTCAGAGGCGTCGATCCCCGGAGCCGTTTGAGCCGGAATGTTCTACCGCCTGCGCAGCCGGCAAGTTGGCCTGCAACGGACCCTGTGCGACAAATTGGCCGGTCTACGCGGGCTGATGGTGTATGAAGGGCTGCGGTAGATTTCGTTTCGACGCGAGCGAGCGCCACAATCTCGATGCAGCCTCTCTCACCTGGACGAAGCAGCCATGCCCGACGTCATCAATTTCGGTACGCTCGAGCTCCGCTTCCTGCACAGCAAGGACGACACCGGCGGCAGCGTCGACATCTTCGAAATGACGTTGCAGCCGAATGCGCGGATGCCGATCCCGCACTATCACGACCGCTGGGACGAAACGATCTACGGGCTGTCCGGCGTCTCGACCTGGACGATCGACGGCCAGCAGACCGATGTTGGCCCCGGAGCCTCAGTCTTCATCAAGCGCGGCATCGTGCACGGCTTTACCAACCGTTCGACGGGGCCTGCGACATGCCTGTGCATCCTGAGCCCCGGGGTGCTGGGACCGCAATATTTCACCGAGATGGCAGCGCTCCTGTCGGCCGGCGCGCCGCCCGATCCCGTGAAGATGAAAGAGACGATGCTGCGCTACGGACTGGTGCCGGCGCCGGCCGCGTGAGCCAAGCTCGCCGGCGAATGGAAATGACCGAGC
This sequence comes from Bradyrhizobium sp. B025, assembly GCF_042257955.1. Lineage (NCBI taxonomy): Bacteria > Pseudomonadati > Pseudomonadota > Alphaproteobacteria > Hyphomicrobiales > Nitrobacteraceae > Bradyrhizobium > Bradyrhizobium sp. B025. The sequence continues at coordinate 5,306,305 of NZ_CP170150.1, forward strand.
ATCATGCGATCTCGTCGGTCCAGACCTTGAAGCTGACCAGCTCGTTCGGGCCGAAGGTCTGCGTGATCGGAACGTCGCAGGCATCGCGCCCCTGAGCGATCAGGACGCGGCCCTGCCGCGGCACGTTGTTGCGCGGGTCGAAAGTGTGCCAGCGCCCGCCGATGAAGGCCTCGAACCAGCCGGCGAAATCGCCCACCGCCCAAGGCTGCGGCGTGCCGACGTCGCTCAGATAGCCGGTGCAATACCGTGCGGGAATGTTCATGCAGCGGCAGAACGCAATGGCGAGGTGGGCATAGTCGCGGCAGACGCCCTTGCCCTCCTGGTATGCCTCCCACGCCGTCTTGGTCGCGCGCGCATGCTCGTAGCCGAAAGCGATGTGGCCGTGAACGAAATCGCAGATCGCCTGCACCCGCGCCCACCCCGGAGGCGTCTTCTCGAACAGCTTCCAGGCGATCTCCGAGAGCCGGTCGGTCTCGCAGTAGCGGCTGCCGAGCAGATAAACCAGCGTATCGGAAGGCAGCTCTTCGATCCTGTGCTGAACCGCCGACGCAACCACCGGATCCGGCAAGCCGCTGTCGCGAACCACGCCATCTGCTGCAAGGCGCATGCGACCGGCCGGCGCGACCATGCGGCTGCACCAATTGCCGAACATGTCCCGATAGGGCGTGATCTCGACCGCAGGCGTGGTGGTCAGGAAGTCCGGCACGATGACATCGGAGGCGCGCGTGAAATGCGTGCCCAGCACCATGATCATCGGAGTCGGTTGCGGGAAATCATAGAGCATTTCGAATCCGACACGGAATTTCATTCGAAATGCCTTTTTGCTGGGTGTCAGCTCGAAATGGCGATGAATCCGCCGATTACAAGGCATGCAGGCGAACTTGCGCGTGCTCCGCGCCATCATTGCAGTTCGCGCCCGGGCTGGCGAGTTCGTTTTGACAGCTTCACCGGCGCGGCCCGCGCGGCTAAGCTGTGCGCTCCAAAAGGATTTGATCTATGGGAAGAGCATGCTGACCGGAAGTTGCCTGTGCGGCGCCGTTGCGTATGAAGTGGATGCGGAGCCCGCGCCCTTCGTGCATTGCCATTGCCAGACCTGCCGCAAGACGCACGGCTCGGCGTTTTCCAGCGTGATGCCGGTGCCGCGCGCGGCGTTCCGGTGGGTGCGCGGCAACGAGTTGCTCGCCGCGTTCGAGTCCTCGCCCGGCAAATTCCGCCGCTTCTGCACCCGCTGCGGCTCGCACATCATGGCGGAACGGATCGCGCAGCCGAACGTGCTGTTGCGCATGGGATGCCTGGATACGCCGATCGCGGGCCCCGCGCGCGCTCACATCTGGCGCTCGGACGCGGCAAGCTGGTACGACCCCAAGGACGCGACGCCGGAACTGCCGGAAGCGGCCGCCAGCCCTCCCCCGGCGCGATAGAGTCCCTCGCGCGACACGCCGCCTGCGCTATCGGGCCGGACATCGCCTGCCACGGCGATCCCCGGCCCGTGCTGTCAATCGCTCACGGCATCGCCAGATGCCAGGCGCCGTTGAGGAAACCGTCGCCGGTGATGTCGCCGGGCTTGGTATCCTTGGCGAAAGTATAGAGCGGCTTGCCCTTGTAGGCCCATTGCCTGGAGCCGTCGTCGCGCGTGATGATGGTGTAGCCGTCGCCGGCGGCATCGCCGGCCTCGGCCTTCAGCACCGGCCAGTTCGTCGCACACGGACCGTTGCAGGCCGACTTGCCGTCCGCGTCCTTGTCGAAGGTGTAGAGCGTCATGCCCTTGGCGTCAGTGAGCACGCTGCCCTTGTCGGTCTTGCCGGTTTTCGTCGGCGGCGCGGCGAACGCGGCGGGAATGATTGCGAGCGACACGGCTAGCGTGAGCGCGAGGCGAATCGGGGATGTCGTCATGATCTCTCCTGTCATGCAATTGGCTTGCATGGGTAGGACGCCGCGCGAGCCGTCGTATTCCTTTGAGCGCGGCAAAGAAATTTTTCGCTGCACGCATCATTGCACCGGAATAAACTGGAATGAGTGAGACGGACCGACATGAGCAAGCTGCATTGGCGTCCCGCGCACGCCTCCGACCTGCCCGCGATCGGCGCGATCGCAGCGCGCATCCATCCTGGTCTGCCTGAACGCCTCGAGGTGTTCGCGGAGAAGATGCGGCTCTTTCCCGATGGCTGCCGTGTGCTCATCGCGGACGACGAGATCGCCGGCTACGGACTATCGCATCCTTGGCGTCGGCACCGGATTCCGCCGCTCGATGGATTCCTCGAACGACTGCCCGATGACGCGGACTGCCTCTACGTGCACGACGTCGCCGTGCTGCCGGATCATCGTGGCGGCGTAGCGCGTGCCTATGTCGAAACGATCGAGAAACTCGCGCGCTCGCGGGGTATCGCGACCCTCGCCCTGATCTCGGTCTACGCCACGCGACCGCTGTGGGAACGTTTCGGCTTTCGGCCCGTTACGGCGGATGCGGAGCTGCGCGCAAAGCTCGAATCCTACGGCGCCAGCGCGACCTACATGCTCCGCGATCTCACGGAGCCGTCGAGCGCCGGCACATGAGCTCGCCGTCCGATTCCCCGCTCACGCGGGCGTGAAGCCGCCGGCTCGAACCGGTTTCGATCAGCTTCCGTCGAAGGTTCGTGCGAGCCGTTCCGGTCTCGCCGACCCGAGGCTGGAGAATTTCATGAGACTCTCATTGTCGAAAGTTGCTTTCATTGCATGCGTTGCGGCGACCGCGTTCACGGCGACCAGCGCCAACGCGGTGCAGTTGCGGACCTATGGCTGCGACACGGCCTTCTTCGAGGGCTGCGCCGGCTTTGTCGAAGTGCCGCAGCAGCAGGCCGGACGGCGCGTCGTTCGCCTCACTCACGATACCTCGCCGATCTACATGAAGCAGACCGACCCTCGCTACAATTCGGCGATGCGTGATGCCGGCGGCGGTGGTGGTGGCGGAGGCGGCGGCGGTGGTGGCGGCGGCCGCTAAGCCCACCCGATCTTGCGGGAACGCCGCTGGTTCGTGCCAGCGGCGTTCATTCGTTCCGGCCAGGACACGCGGGTAATTCAGCCCCGATGCTTCTTCTTTGCCTTCTTTCCGGGCGCGCCCTTCACAGGCCACGCAGTGACCGCAGGCGGCTGTCCGGCGTGGCCGGGCTTGTTCTTATGCTTCTTTTTCTTCCCGAAAGCAGGAGCATCGTCGAATTTCGGCCCGCGCTCGCCGAAAGCCTTGCTGCGCGGCTTGAATCCCGCCTCGCGCGGGCGATCGTCGCGACGTTCACGATGATCGCTGTCGCCGCTCTCGCGCCGAGGCGGCTTTGACCGCTCTTCCGAAGGCGCTTGCCGCTGCGGCGCATCCGCCATCGGTTCGAGGCGGATATTGTCTTCCTTGTCCGGACGCTTGATCTTGGCAGCGAAGGAGTCCGCGACCCGCTCGGAAATTTCGAACTCGGTTGTCGTGTCCATGATTTTGATGGCGCCGATGTCGCCCTTGTCGATGCCGCCACGACGGCAAATCATTGGCAACAGCCAGCGTGCTTCCGCATTCTTTCTTCGTCCGATGTTGGCCCGGAACCAGACGCTACCCTCCGCCATGCCGTGCTTCGACGACGATTTCCCCGATTTGGGGCGGGCTCTTTCGGGGCGATCATCGCCGCCCTGGGCCCGGACATTGTCGCGACCGCGATCGTCGCGCGGCCGGCTAGCCCGCTCGCCGGGATCGATGATGTCTTCCGGCGACGGCAGCCGCGCGCGATAGAGCCGCGCCAGCGCCGCGGCGATATCCTCGGGCGATCGTTCGGCCAATAGCGCCTGCGCCAGCACCAGATCGTCGGCGGTCGTCTCCTCGGTGAAGAGCACGTCCTTCATGCGCTCGTGATCGAGCTTGCGGATCTCGTCCGCCTGGGGTGCCGTTCCCCAGACCGCGTCGATGCCTGAGAGATTGAGCAGCAGCTCCGCACGCCGCCGCCGTGCGGGCGGCACCAGCAGGACACTCGTGCCCTTTCGCCCCGCACGGCCGGTACGGCCCGAGCGATGCTGCATGACTTCGGCGTCGTTGGGCAGATCGGCCTGAATGACGAGGTCGAGGCTCGGCAGGTCGATGCCGCGGGCGGCGACGTCGGTTGCTACGCAGACGCGGGCACGCCCGTCCCTAAGCGACTGGAGCGCCAGGGTCCGCTCGTTCTGCGTCAATTCGCCCGATAGCGCGACGACGGAGAAGCCGCGCTCCAGCAGTGCCGCCTGCAAATGCCGGACGGCATCGCGCGTGCTGCAGAACACCAGGGCGCTCGGCGCCTCGAAGAAGCGCAGCACGTTGACCACCGCGTGCTCGACATCGGCGGGAGCGATCCGGATCGCGCGATACTCGATATCGGCGTGACCGCCTTCGTCGCCCGCGACCTCGATCCGGAACGCCTGCTGCTGATATTGCTTGGCCAGCGCGACGATGCCGCGCGGAAAGGTCGCCGAGAACAACAGGGTGCGGCGCGTCTCCGGCGTGGTCTCGAGGATGAACTCCATGTCCTCGCGAAAGCCGAGATTGAGCATCTCGTCGGCCTCGTCGAGGACGACGGCCTTCAATTCGGAGATGTCGAGACGGCCACGGCGCAAATGATCGCACAGCCGGCCCGGCGTGCCGACGACGATGTGCGCGCCGGCCGCCAGCTCGCGCTGCTCGCGCCGCGGATCCATGCCGCCGACACAGGAGACGACGCGCCCGTCAGCATGCTCGTACAGCCAGGCCAGTTCGCGCTGAACCTGCAAGGCAAGCTCGCGGGTCGGCGCCACGATCAGGGCGAGCGGCGCGCCCGCCCGCTCGAACCGCTCGATGCCATCAAGCAGATCCTTGGCCAGGGCCAGTCCGTAAGCGAGGGTCTTGCCGGAGCCGGTCTGGGCCGAGACCAGGAGGTCGCGGCCTGCGGCCTCCTCGGTGAGCACGGCGAGCTGAACGGGGGTCGGACGGTCGTAGTTGCGCTCGGCCAAAGCTCGGGCGAGCGGCGGACTCATGGTCGGGAATGACACGGGATAAACCTTGGTTGGTCCAGGCGCGGAACGTCGAGCCGCGCGACCTGAAGCTGCGTGCTCGGCAAATGGTCCGGCCGCACGCGTGGTGATTTGATTTGGACGCTCTTTACGCCAAGCGCGGGCAAATCACCATGCCTATGACGCATGGCTTTGGCGACATCGCGAATAAGCTTACCGGCGGTCCGACCTACTACATGCAGCGTTTCCGGGCCGTTTTGCTGCATATAGTGAGCTTTTGCTCCAAAGCGGCTGATTTTCGCGGCCGCCTCGCTTAAATTGTGCGCGATTGGACGTGCCGGGAATGCGCGCATGATCTCTTCCATCAAACGCACCTGCGGCGATTGCACGCTCTGCTGCAAGGTGATGGCCATCGAGGCGCTGGCCAAGCCCGCGAATGCCTGGTGCCGGCATTGCAAGCCCGGCCGCGGCTGCGCGATCTACGCCGAGCGGCCGGCCGAATGCGAGAACTTCGCCTGCTTGTGGCTGGTCAACGATCTCCTCGACGAGCGCTGGAAGCCGAGCCGGTCGAAGCTGGTCCTGACCACGTCAGAGGACGGTATCGAAGTCCGATCCGACCCGGGCTTTCCCGACGCCTGGCGCAAGCAGCCCTTCGCCGACGACATCCGCGCATGGGCGGTCGAAGGCGAGACCAGCAACATGACGGTGGTCGTGATCGTCGGCCAGCGCATGATCCTCGTCACGCCGGATCGCGAATTCGATCTCGGTGTCGTGGGGCCCGATGAGCGGATCGTGCGGGAGCTGGAGGGCACGAAGGTGGTGGGTGCGGCGGTGGTGAAGGAAAGCGAGATCGATACGGGGAGCGGCGCCCCGCCGACTTAGCCGGCGCCCCTTGGATCTCGCCAGCCAGGATCACGCGATTGACCGGATGCAAGTCTTGTCGCGCCCGCCACTTGATCCCAAATCGTGCCTCACGAGAGAGCAACGGGTGAAACATGACCGACAGCATATCGCTTGCCGACAAGCTCGCGACCTTTCAGGACTATTGGTCGCCGCGCACGATCACGACCTTCAACGATTGCGACGTGATGGTGGTGAAGGTGAAGGGCGAATTCACCTGGCACAAGCACGACGACACCGACGATTTCTTTCTGGTCCTGAAAGGCAATCTGGACATCGAATTGCGGGATCGCACGGTGACGCTCGGTCCGGGCGAGCTCTACGTCGTGCCCAAAGGTGTCGAGCATCGCCCGGTGGCGCGCGAGGAGGTTCACCTGATGCTGATCGAGCCGACCGGCACGCCGAACACGGGCGACAAGGCAACCGCCGCCGCGCGCAAGCTGGCATAGCGTGCAACGCGCCTGGCGCGGCCCTAATCCCTGGAGGTCGCCAGTTTGCTGAAGCTGCCGACCAGCTTGGCTCTTGCGCGCGCAACAGTGTTCTTGGCCGCGCGGGACAGGGCTCGGATGGCACGCCAGGCTTCGGTCGCCTGCAGCCACGCCTTCGCCGCGGCGTATTTTCCGTACGTCCAGGCAAAAGCGGGAATTCGCATCAGCTTGTCGCGCGTGAGATGAAACAGGCGCTCGACCAGCACCAGCTTGAGCAATTCGCCGACAATGAAAGTCACGGCACCACCCAGGACCTGACCGGTTGCGGCGAGGTACGCAGCAACCGGCTTGACCGGCTCCAGAAGAACGACGGGCACGGAGAACAAGGCGAGCGACGGATAAGGCGGCAGCGATTTGATCCAGGCGCGCAATCGCCTGAATTCGAAATGCCGCCCGATCCAGCGCCCAATCGGCCTCGCCACGGCCATGAAGACCGCATCCACCAGGAAGTAGATCGCAGCCAGGATGTAAGTGACAGGTTTCAGGATTTGCTTCACGGCACCTCTCCCGCGAAGTGAAAGTCGGAACTTGGGCCTAAGTTTCACCTCTGCGTGGATAGTTCGGGGATATCGGATGGAACTTTTGGGGCATCGGCTCCTGCTCAGATCTCCGCGTAGCCTCCAATAGATTGCCGTCTGGGTCGCGGAAGCAGGAAATCCCCGCCAAGGCCCGGGATATCGCTTCGCTCATCCGAGCTACAGATCTTCACTCCACCAGTTCCGGCCACGGCACGATCGTCGACTTCACCGTCTTCATCGCCATCGCATCCCTCACCGCCTGCGCGACGCCCTCTTCCGTGAACGGGTAAATCGTCTGCATCTTCAGCCAGGGGTATTTGCCCGCCGTGCGGTAGAGCATGTCCACGCCGAGCGGCAGGTCGTTGCCGGTAAAGCCCCAGGAGCCGAGCACGTTGAGGTCCTTGGTGCAGATGCGATGCCATGAGGTCTCGATCGAGCCGGCATCGGTGAACTGGCCCATCTCGACATAGGTGCCGCCGTCGCGCAGCATCTCGATGCCTTCGGGGCCGGCGGTCGGATGGCCCGAGCAGTCCATCACGAGATCGGCGCCGAAGCCGCCGACGATCTCGCGCACGTGCGCGATGCGCTCTTGCGGTGACTTCAGCTCGTCGATATTCACCGTCGCCTCCGCGCCGAACTCACGCGCGAGCTTGAGCCGCGGCTCCTCCGGCGCGCCGACGCAGATCACGCGCCCTGCCCCCATCTCCTTCGCGGCCGCGACCGCGAGAATGCCGATCGGGCCGGAGCCCTGGATCACCACAGTGTCGCCCCAGGAAAAACCGCCGGCACGGCTGGCGCGGTTGAAGGCGCGGATGCAGGAAGTCAGCGGCTCCGACAGCGCGCCCAGCCGCAACGACATGTCGTCGGGCAGCTTGTAAATCTTGGTGCCCGGCAGCATGTCGAGGTCGACATAGACATATTCGGCCCAGCCGCCCCACATGTGCGGCGCCTTGTCGAAGCCGAGATAGCGGCCGTAATAGACCGGCGTCAGGCACTTGTTGGCGGTCTGCGGATAATGGATGCAGTAATAGCAGCGGCCACACGGCATCAGCGGCGGGATCATCACCTTCGAGCCGACGGTCAGCGGCTTGCTCATGAAGTCCTCGGTGAACTCGTCGCCGCATTCGACGATGATTCCACCGAGCTCATGTCCCAGCGTGAACGGCCAGGGCAGCGGCTTCGGCCAGTGTCCCTTGAGGATGTGCAGGTCGGTGCCGCAGACCCCGCAGGCGCCGATCTTGATCAGCGCAGCCTTGCGGCCGACCTTCGGCCACGGCACGGTGCGGATCACAGGCTCCGAGCCCGGTCCTGCGTGAGTGCAGACGCGGATGTGCTCCATGGTGTGTCCTCGATGCCCGTCTGTTATGATTGATTGGCGCGGGCTGAGGCGAAGCGTATGTGAGATGCGCAGTCGTGCCAAGCGCGAGTCTCGTAGCCCGCATGAGCAAAGCGACACGCGGGAGCAGCGGTCCCGGATTTCGCCGCGCTCCATCCGGGCTACAGCGCCTGCCTGCCACAAGCTCAACCGTCATCCCCGCGCAACCGCAAAGCGGTTGTCGCTGGAGGTGCGAGCCTTGCGACGCGTCTGCGTCGCAAGGAGAAACCTCGAAGGATGACGGTGGTGCTTGTGGCAGCGGTGCATGGCTGATCTCCAAGCACACCCAAGTGTCTTGAGCGGTCGGCGCCGACCGTGTAGGGACGACTTAAGTCCCACCCAGGTGCCCCTTGAACCCCCTTCCCCAAAATCCCGTGGTCGCGTCCGGTTCGTTCGCGGCGATGAAGTCCGTGCCTTATCGTCTCCAGTTCATCGCCTACGTGCTGGCGATGATGGCCGACAATATCGAGCACGTGATCAGCTACTGGGTGGTGTTCCAGAAATTCCATTCGCCGACGCTGGGAGGCTTTGCCGTGCTGTCGCACTGGCTGCCGTTCCTGTTGTTCTCCGTCGCCGTCGGCGGGCTCGCCGACCGGTTCGATCCGCGCCGCATCATCCAGTGCGGCATGCTGCTGTTCATCGTGGCATCGAGCGGCTGGGGCTTCTTCTTCATCACCGACAGCATCCAGATGTGGCACGCGATGCTGCTGCTGGTGATCCACGGCTGCGCCGGCGTGTTGTGGCAGACGCCGAACCAGCTGCTGCTCTACGACCTCGTCGGCCCCGCCGATCTGCCGAGCGCGGTGCGGATGAACGCAATGGCGCGCTATCTCGGCATTTTGGTGGGCCCGGCGGTCGGCGGCGTCATCATGCTGACGCTCGGCACCTCGCACGGCATCATCTTCAACACGCTGTTCTACCTGCCGATGCTGATCTGGCTGTTCTGGGCGCCGGTCCGCGACAAGAGCGTCGCGGTACGGCGCTTCGCCGTGCGCGGTCTCGCCGACATCGTGCTGACGATGCGCGCCATCGGCACCCAGCCGGTGTTGACGGCGATGACGTGGCTCGCCGGCCTCACCTCCTTCATGATCGGCAACGCCTATCACGCCCAGATGCCGGGCTTTGCCGGCGATCTCGGCCATGGCGATCCCGGCGTGTCCTACAGCGTGCTGCTCGCGGCCGACGCCGCCGGCGCGCTGCTCGCCGGCATCGCGCTGGAATCCTGGGGGCGGCTGAAGGGCACGCCGCGCACCGCGATCCTGCTGGCGATGCTGTGGAGCGCCGCGCTGCTCGGCTTCGCCGCGGTGCGGATCTATCCCATCGCGATCGTGCTGCTGTTCTTTGCGGGGTTCTTCGAACTGTCCTTCAACACCATGGCGCAGGCGCTGGTGCAGCTGAACGCGCCGCCCGACATCCGCGGCCGCGTCGTCGGCCTTTATAATATGGCCGGGCTCGGGATGCGGGCCTTCAGCGGCATCACCGTCGGGCTGTTCGGCGCGGCGATCGGCATTCACTGGTCGCTCGGCCTCTCGGCCGCGGTGCTGCTGGCGCTGCTGCTGTGGCTGTATCGGCGGGGGGCAAGGCAGGCCTGACCGGCCGCCCTCGACCCCGGTCGCGCTGACGGTGGCCGGCCTGCCCGCCCCTGATGAGGCTTTTCGCGCGTATTGCGTGCGTCCAACATCGCTGCACCCGATCCTAACGCGGCATTAACCCTATGCACCTTAGGGTCGTCCCGGACTCCGCCAGGCGGGGGGTCGGGTTGTGAAAATGGCGTTGGCGAACAAAAAATTTCTTCCGGCCGCCGAGGAACGTCGGCGTTTCCAGCGGGTCAAGGTGCACCTGCTCGGCCGCTACATGCTGCCGGACCGCCGGGAATTCCCTTGCCAGGTGATCAACATGTCGCCGGGCGGCCTCGCTTTGCTCGCCCCCGGCATCGGCAATGTCGGCGACCGCGTGGTCGCCTATCTCGACCATATCGGCCGCGTCGAGGGCAAGATCACCCGTATCATCGACAATGGCTTCGCCATGACGATCGGGGCGACGCCCAGGAAGCGCGACAAGCTCGCCGCCCAGCTCACCTGGCTCGCCAACCGCGACATCCTCAACCTGCCGGAGGATCGCCGCCACGACCGTATCGTGCCGCGCAACCCGATCGCGGTGCTGACGCTCGAGGACGGCACCAAGATGACCTGCCGCATTATCGACCTGTCGCTGTCGGGCGCGGCCATCGCCGCCGAGAACCGCCCGCCACTGAAATCGATCGTGCTGCTCGGCCGGGTCCAGGGCCGCGTGGTCCGGAACCTCGAAGACGGCTTCGCGCTGGAGTTCATGCACGAGCAGCCGATCGAGACACTCGAAGAGAGCGTTACCGCGCGGTAAAGCGAAAGCGCGCCAAAACCACTGATTTTCCAGCCTCAAAGGCGGCCTCCGCGATGCGGACGCCGCCTTTTTCGTGCGCGGGGACGGGTCTGTGCGGGTTAACGCGGGACCTGTTTGCGCCTCGGAACGGCCGTTCCGCCAGCGTTTCCGCGTTAATCGATAAAACTTGAATCAATTGCAGTCATTTCAAATTTTATTCGAATTCGATTCAAGTATAGATCGAATTCGCCGCTCATTTTACTTGCATTCGTCTCGACTTGACTTGGCTGACTTAGCGGCAACGCAAAAGCTCCGTGCGAAATGTGGTCCCAACAAGAAACGGGGGCCGCAATGTTTGATTTCAGGGGACAGGGGAAGAGGCTGGCGATCGCCGCCATGCTCTTCGGAATCAGCGCGACGGTGCAGGCCGGTGAGAACCGTCTGCTCTACGCGAGCCTTGGCGACACCACGCGTGCGCCGATCGGCTGGGTCGAGTTCTGTGCCGACAATGCCGCTCAGTGCCAGGGCGGGTCGACGCAACCGCGCGACATCGTGATGTCGCAGACCGCATGGCGCGACCTCGTCAAGGTCAATCGCTGGGTCAACGAGACCGTCAAGCCTTTGACCGACCAGGAGCACTGGGGCGTGATCGAGAAGTGGTCGCTGCCATCGGACGGTTACGGCGACTGTGAAGACTACGTGCTGTTGAAGCGCAAGATGCTGATGGATGCCGGCTGGCCTCGCGAGGCGCTGCTCATCACCGTCGTGCGCGACAAGAAGGGCGAAGGGCACGCGGTGCTGACGGTGAAGACCGACAAGGGCGAGTTCGTTCTCGACAATCAGAACGAGAACGTCGTTGCCTGGACGGAGACCGGCTACCGCTTCGTCAAGCGCCAGTCGCAGAGCGATCCCAATGTCTGGGTCTCGCTCGGCGATACCCGGCCGGCGGTCTCCACCGCCAGCGCCAGGGACTAGCAGTCAGGAACAAGCGAGTTACGCGACCCGGTCACATCCCCACCCCTCCCCGTCCCAGACCGGTTCGCGCGCGGCCAGCCATCCCCCAATGGCTGGCCGCAACTTTCTTGGGAAACACGGTTTTCAGCGCGGAACGATATTCTTGTAGACCTTGCCGCCCTTCATGATCACGACGAAATTCTTCGCGGGATCTTCAACGAGGGTGATGTTGTCGAGCGGATTGCCGTCGACCAGGAGGAGATCGGCGAGCGCGCCCTCCTCGACCACGCCGAGCTTGCCGGGATAGGGGTTGCGCGGACCGGACAGGCTCAGCAATTCGGCATTGGCCGACGTCGCCATGGCCAGCGCTTCGGCCGGCGTGTACCAGCGCGTCAGTGCGGCCAGCATTGAGCCCTGTCTGTCCGCCAATGCCTTCGAGAACAGGACGTCGGTGCCGAACGCGGTCTTGATGCCGTACTTTTTCGCCAGCGCATAGACGCGGTCGGTGCCGGTGACCACCTGCCGCATCTTGTCCTGCTCCGCAGGTCCGAGCGCGGCAGCCATGGACATATCCAGGAACGGCTGGGTGCTGAGCCAGATGCCCTTCTCCGCGATCAGCTTCGCGCTCGCCTCGTCCATGAGATGACCGTGCTCGATGCATCTCACGCCGGCTGCGATCGAGCGCTGGATCGCGACCGGCGTATAGGCGTGCGTGGCGACATAGGTGCCCCAATTGTCGGCGGCTTCGACCGCCGCGCGCAGCTCGGGCTCGGTGAAGGTGGAGACGTCGAGCGGACTGAAGGGCGACGCGACGCCGCCGCCCGCCGTGAGCTTGACCTGCGAGGCGCCCTGCATGAGCTGCTCGCGCGCGCGAACACGCACCTCGTCGGGACTGTCGGCGACCATGCTGCCGCCGACCTGCTCCATGCGGCTGAGCATGCCGCCGATGGTTCGCGGCAGATCGGAGAGCTGCCGGAAGTCACCATGACCGCTGGTGATGGTGATGATGGCACCGGAGGGATAGATGCGCGGACCGGCGACGAGGTCCTCGTCGATCGCCCGCTTGAGGCCGAAACTGGGCCCACCCATGTCACGCACCGTGGTGAAGCCGCGCATCAGCGTCGCGGTCGCCTCGCTCGCGGCGAGCAGATTGTTGTAGCCGACGTCGCCGAGGGCCGCGGCCGGCGTCGGACGGACCAGCATCGCGTGCCAATGCGCGTCGATCAGCCCCGGCATCAGCACCCGGCCGCCGCCGTCGATTGCCTGGGCGTCAGCCGTGATGTTCGCGGTCGATATCTTCTCGATCCTCGTGTTCCTGACGAGAACATTGGACGCGGCGGAGAGCGCACCGCTCTTTCCGTCGAATATCCGGACGTTGCGGAACAGAACGGCGGAGTCCTGTTGGGCCCGCGTTTGCGACGAGAGACAGAGGCTCGTTCCAACCGACATGAGCAGTGCGGCGACTCTGAAGAGTCCGGCCGGCGTGGTCAAATCCCGCATATCCAATCTCCACGCAGATACGCCGCTGCGCAGTTCTGGCCGCAAGTTGCCGGAGCGAAAATCAGCCAGTCGCGCGGTGTGCGATGTTATCTGCGGATTGATGCCCGCAAACCGCATCGAGTCAATTTGCAACCACAGGAGATTATGCAAATCAGCCATACGACGCGATGAGCGACCTGCCCGGCGTCAAGCTCTACAGACAATGGGTAAGCGCGACTGCCGCACATGCGTCGAACTCAAATCAAACCGCGACTATCCGGCTTGGCGCGTGACCAACGACAGATTGCAACGTCTTCGCTCAGGAGTACGATCCTGCGCGATCTACGCGACTGCAGGCACTCGGCATCGCGGATTTTTGGCAGGGGGGATCTTGCAGCATCTCAAATGACGAGGCGTAACATGGTGGCGCAAACGAGTGACGGACACGTCCTGCTGGTCAAGAAACTCGGCGGACTCTTCGCAATCATACTTGGATGCCTGCTGACGGCCGTCGGCGTGACGTTCGAATCCGGCGGCACGACTTTTGTCGGCGTGCTGTTGCTGGTCCTTGGAGCCGGCCTGCTCGTGCTGAAGATCGTCAGGCGAAACCAGGCGCCTCCGCTGACCTAGCCGGCGGCCGCGGCGCGCTCACGCGCCCAGCACATCCGCGAGCCGCGTCTCGTCGGCGGCGGGATCCTTCAGGAACAGCTCGGCTTCGATCTCGTTCAGATGCGACAGCATCTGCGCGCGGGCAGCCTGCTTGTCGCGCTTGCGGATCGCCGCGACGATCCCGGCGTGGTGATCGGTGCCGCAGGCCGGCGTGTCGTGGCGGCGATAGAGCAGGATGATCAGCGAGGAGCGCGCGATCAGCTCCTTGAGGAAGCCGAGATAGATGCTGTGGCCACTCATCTCGGCGACGAGCTTGTGAAATTCGCCGGAGAGGCGGACCGAGGCGCGCGCGTCACCGCGCAGCTCCGCGTCGCGTTCCTCGGTGAGATGTCGGCCGAGGCGCTCGAGCCAGGCCGGCGACGCCGCCTCACACGCGTGGTCGACGATGGTGGGCTCAATCAGGCGGCGCGCCTCGAACACTTCGCGCGCGTCGGCGGGCGTCGGGCGCGCGACGAAGGCGCCGCGGTTCTTCTCGATGTTGACGATGCCCTCATGCGCGAGCTGCTGGAGCGCGGTGCGGACCAGCGTGCGGCTCGCGCCGTAGATCTCGCCGATCTCGTCCTCGCCGAGCTTCGTGCCCGGCAGCAGACGATGCTCGAGGATCGCCGCGGTCACGCCCTCCCGGATACGGCTGACGCGATCGCTCGCGTCTGGCGCATCGGATTTCTGGCGGGTCTTGGCGGCCATCGGTTCGAGGGGCTTGGGTTTGAGGGCTCGATCGGCGACGTTCGGCCCCGCATGGTAGTCGACCAGCTGTATCCAATCACAGGCGAAACTTTATACAATCCGAGCACATTTTGTGTGCATATTACTGCCTACCCGGCGAGCCGCGCCGCTGCGCCGGATTCGATCTAACGACCTGACTCCACTGCACAGTTTTGGAATTCGGCAGTCTCCGGGCGGTTGGCACGGACCTTGCGGAGAAAGCCGGAGCATCGCCCTCCCAGCGGACACGCCATGGCCACTCCTGCCGCTCTCGAACTGGTCGCCGTCACCAAGCGCTACGACACGACGCTGGCGGTCGACGACGTCAACCTCAAGATCCCGGCCGGCACCTATTGCTGCCTGCTCGGCCCCTCCGGCTGCGGCAAGACCTCGACCCTGCGCATGATCGCGGGCCATGAGGCGGTCAGCGAGGGCGACATCATCCTTGGTGCGCAGAACGTCACCGATCTCGAGCCCGCCAAGCGCGGCACCGCGATGATGTTCCAGTCCTACGCGCTGTTTCCGCATCTGACCGTGCTCGACAACGTGGCATTCGCCCTGAAAATGCGCGGGATCGACCGGGCGACGCGGCACAAGCGTGCCGGCGAACTGCTCGAGCTGGTGGCGATGACCCCCTATGCGGCCCGGCTGCCGGCGCAACTCTCCGGCGGCCAGCAGCAGCGTGTCGCGCTCGCCCGCGCACTGATCACCGAGCCGCAGATCCTGTTGCTCGACGAGCCGCTCTCCGCGCTCGATCCGTTCCTGCGGGTGAAGATGCGCGGCGAGCTGAAGCGGCTACAGCGCGAGCTCGGCATCAGCTTCATTCAGGTCACCCACGGCCAGGAAGAGGCGATGGCGCTCGCCGACCACATCGTGGTGATGAACCACGGCAAGATCGAGCAGCAGGGCACCGCCCGCGACATCTTCCACCATCCCCGCACCGAATTCGTGGCGCGCTTCATCGGCGGCCACAACGTCCTCAGCGACGCCGGCAAACTCATCGCCGTGCGCGCCGATCAGCTCGGCATCGTGCCGTTCGCCGACGGTGCGTACGGCGCGCCGGCGCTGCTGACCCAGACCGAGTACCAGGGCTCCTACATCGCCGTCTCGCTCACGCTCGACGACGGCACCGCCCTGTTCTCCCACCTCCCCGAGGCCGCTTTCGACGTTCACCCGTTCCGACCGGGCGATCGCGTGCTGGCCACCTGGGATCCCGCCAAGGCGCAGCGCCTGCAATAGCGCCGATCGATCACTGGAATGCGCAACAGAGGAGTGACTGATATGACCGAGACCACCAGGACAAAAGGCGTCAGCCGCCGCACGCTGCTCAAAGGCACCGCGGGTCTCGCCGGCCTTGCCGCCGGCTCCGGCGCCATCACCGGCTTTCCCTATGTGAAGTCGGCCGATGCGAAAGTGCTGCGCTATCTCGGCACCGCCGTGAACGAGGGTGACGACATCTCCAAGCAGTGCCTGAAAGACACCGGCATCAAGATCGAATACATCACCGCGACCACCGACGACGTCACCAAGCGCGTGATGACCCAGCCGAACTCCTTCGACGTGCTGGACACCGAATATTTCTCGCTGAAGAAGCTGGTGCCGTCCGGCAACATCCTTGCCCTCGACGCCAGAAAGATCAAGGAATTCGACAACATCACGCCGGTCTTCACCAAGGGCCAGACGCCCGGCGGCAAGAAGATCGGCAACCAGGGCACCGCGCCCTGGAAGGTGCTCTATCTCGAAGGCAAGGACTCCAAGAAGTTCGCCACCTCGGCGACCGAGTTCGTCACGCTGATCCCCACCGTCTACAACGCCGACACGCTCGGCATCCGTCCCGACCTGATCAAGCGGCCGATCAGCTCCTGGTCCGAGCTGCTCAATCCCGAATTCAAGGGCAAGGCGTCGATCCTCAACATCCCCTCGATCGGCATCATGGACGCCGCGATGGTCGTCGAAGCCACCGGCAAGTACAAATATGCCGACAAGGGCAACATGACCAAGGAAGAGATCGATCTCACCATGAAGGTGATGACCGAGGCCAAGAAGGCCGGTCAGTTCCGCGCCTTCTGGAAGGACTTCAACGAGAGCGTCAATTTGATGGCCTCGGGTGAAACCGTGATCCAGTCGATGTGGTCGCCGGCAGTCACGAAGGTGCGCTCGATGGGCATCCCCTGCACCTTCCAGCCGCTCAAGGAGGGCTATCGCTCCTGGGCCTCGGGCTTCTGCGTCTCCAAGGGCGTGTCGGGTGCGAAGCTCGAATGGGCCTACGAGTTCGTGAACTGGTTCCTGTCCGGCTATGCCGGCGCCTATCTCAACCGCCAGGGCTACTACTCCGCCGTGCTCTCCACCGCGAAGGCGCATATGGAGCCCTACGAGTGGGCCTACTGGATGGAAGGCAAGCCGGCCGAGAAGGACATCAAGGCGCCCGACGGCTCGCTGCTGGAGAAAGCCGGCGCGGTGCGCGACGGCGGCTCCTACGAGGACCGCATGGGCGGCGTCGCCTGCTGGAACGCGGTGATGGACGAGAACGACTACATGGTCCGCAAGTGGAACGAGTTCATCGCGGCGTAATTTGATGGACACGTCAGAGGACATCCTGCAACAGGCGTCCCCGGGATTGATCCCGGGGTCGGGCACAGCGCGCGCCGCAAAGCCGACACGCCTGTCGCCGTCCTTCATCTCCTGGCTCCAGGCCGGGCCGATGATGCTGGTGTTCCTCGCCTTCTTCCTGATCCCGCTGGTATTCGTCGTCATCGTCTCGTTCTGGGACTACAACGAATACCAGCTGCTGCCGGCCTTCTCGGGCCGCGGCTACACCGACACGTTCGAAGGCTGCATCGCGCAGCTCCCCGATCTCTGCACGATCGGCAAGACCTATCTGATGACACTGAAGCTGTGCTTCCTGGTCTGGGCGATCACGCTGTTCATCGGCTTCTGGGTGGCCTATTTCCTCGCCTTCCACATCAAGTCCAAGACCTGGCAGATGGGATTGTCGCTGCTCTGCACGATCCCGTTCTGGACCTCCAACGTGATCCGCATGATCGCGTGGATTCCGCTGCTCGGCCGCAACGGCCTCGTCAATTCCGGCCTCGTCAAGACAGGTCTCATCAACCAGCCGCTGGAATGGCTGTTGTTCTCCGAGTTCTCGGTCGTGCTGGCACTGGTGCACCTCTTCACCTTCTTCATGGTGGTTCCGATCTTCAATTCGATGGTGCGCATCGACAAGTCGCTGATCGAGGCCGCCTATGACGCCGGCGCCACCGGCTTCCAGACGCTCGTGAACGTCGTCATTCCGCTCGCCAAGCCCGGCATCGTGATCGGCTCGATCTTCGTCATCACCATCGTGATGGGCGATTTCATCACCATCGGCGTGATGGGCGGCCAGCAGATTGCGGCGGCCGGGAAGATCATCGAGACGCGGGTGAACGCGCTGCAGTTCCCCGCGGCAGCGGCCAACGCCGTCATCCTGCTCGCGATCACCTTCCTGATCATCACCATGATGTCGCGCATCGTCGACATCAAGAAGGAGCTCTGAGCATGAAGGAAGGACGCCCGCGCTCTTTCTACGTGCTCGCGATCTTCTTCGCGGCCTATGTGCTGTTTCTCTACGGCCCGATGATCGCGATCTACGTGCTGTCGTTCCAGGGGCCGCAGGGCGGCCTCACCTTCCCGATGAACGGGGTGTCGACTTTCTGGATCGCGAAATTATTCCAGGGCACCGGCATCGTCGATCTCGGCGCGGCTTTCCGCCGCTCACTGCTGCTCGGTCTCATCGTGATGATCGTCACCGTCGTGCTGTCCGTCGCAGCCGGTATGGCCTTCCGCCGCAGGTTCAAGGCGCAAAGCATCCTGTTCTACTCGGCGATCGCGAGCCTCATCGTCCCCTCGATCATCACCTCGCTCGGCATCTCGCTTGAATTCCGCATCATCGACGATCTGATCAAGGCGCATTGGAACGAGAATTTCGAGACCTCGATGGGCCTGCTCACCTCCGGGCTCGGCGCGCATCTGACCTGGACGCTGCCGTTCGGGCTGCTCATCATGTTCGCGATCTTCAACCGCTTCGACCCCAGGCTCGAGGAAGCAGCGCGCGATCTCGGTGCGACGCCGTGGCAGGCGTTCCGTCATGTCGTGCTGCCGATCATCCTGCCCTCCGTGATCGGCATCGGCCTGTTCGGCTTCACGCTATCCTGGGACGAGCTCGCGCGCTCCAGCCAGGCGATCGGAGCGGTGAACACTCTGCCGCTCGATCTCCAGGGCCTCACCACCACCGTGACGAACCCCGACATCTACGCGCTCGGCACCGTGATCTCCGCCGTCTCGTTCACGGTGATCACGCTTGCGCTCGGCACCATCCACGTGCTGAACAAGCGGCAGGCGGCCAAGGGCTCGGACGCCGGCAAGGGGCTGGTCTGATCCGATGCGACTTCACGTCGTCAATCCCAACACCACCGCGTCGATGACGGCGAAGATCGCCGCTGCAGCGCGCAGCGTCGCCCTGCCCGGCACCGAGATCGACGCGCGCCAGCCGACGATGGGCCCGGTCTCGATCGAGGGCTTTTACGACGAGGCCTTCGCCGTGCCCGGCATGCTCGGCTGCATCCGCGAGGCCGACCGAGACGGCGCTGACGCGCACATCATCGCCTGTTTCGACGACACCGGCCTCGACGCGGCACGCGCGGTGGCGAAGGCGCCGGTGATCGGCATCGGCGAAGCGGGCTTTCACATGGCGAGCCTGATCGCGGCGCGCTTTGCCGTGGTGACGACGCTCGGTGTCTCCATCGTGCCGATCGAGGACAATCTGACGAAGTACGGTCTCGCCGGGCGCTGCGCCCGCGTCCGCGCCGCCGAGGTGCCGGTGCTCGCGCTCGAAGAGCGCAACGCCGATGCGCTCGCAAAGATCTCCGCGGAGATCACGGCCGCGATCCGCGACGACCGTGCGGAGGCTGTCGTGCTCGGCTGCGCCGGCATGGCGGATCTCGCCGCTGAGCTCGCCGCAACCCACGGCCTGCCCGTGGTCGACGGCGTCGCCGCCGCCGTGACGTTGGCGGAAGCGCTGGTGCGACTCGGCCTGAAGACGTCCCGGCTCGGGCCCTACGCTGCGCCACGATTGAAGACCTATTCCGGGCCGTTTTCGCCGTTTCAGCCCTGATCGCTGCTTCCGGCGGGGGCCTTAGGAGGTCTCAAGGCCAGAAGATCGCTGGTTTTTCGCCCTCAGCCTCTTTTTGGTCCCATTTGTTGCCGAACTGTTACGTTTTCGGGACATCCCGGCGGCCCTTAGGCTGCCGGTCTTCGCCACTCACCAAGTTTCAATTTGGGTTTTGTCAGCGATGATCGATCTCGCACAGGACACACCGTCCAACCCCCTGCTTCGCCTCGGCGCCCAGCCCATCGCGCTGACCGCCGCCGCCCTTCTCCTGTTGATCGCCGGTGTGACTTCGATCGCGATCTGGCGCGCCTATACCGGCGCTGCGCCGGAGGCCGACAGGGTGGTTGCGTCACGGCAGCTCCAGGCCCGCACCGCCCAGGCCTCCGAGCAGCTGGTCGAGAAGACCAAGGGGCTGGAGGCAACCCAACAGGAATCGATCGACCAGCTCCAGGTCGTTCAGGACCAGCTCCAGACCGTGAAGCGGCTGCTCGCAGCTCAACAGGCCGATACCAAACGCCTGTCGGAGCAGGTGGCAACCCTGAACGAGTCCATCGACGGCCTGCGCCAGTCCTTTGCCAGCGCCCGGGCAACCGAGGCCGAAACGCCGTCGGTCACCCGCAGGAAACCGGCACGCCACCGCGTCCATGCCAGCGAGCGCAAGCGCTCGCGCGGCTGAGCGGATCACGGCCTGCGGGTTTAATTTTCTCCACTTGTGAACTGGATCACATTTGCCCGTATGATTCCACGCCATGCTCTCCGCTACCGGATGGCGTGAGCCGATTTCAATATCCGGGGCTGGCAAGGTCGTTGACGGTATACTGCGTCAACGACCTTGTTTTTTAGCAGGCTGGCAGGTCTTCCCGCCTCACTCGCAGACGTCGACGCGCCGGTATCGCCATCCCGAAGGCGTCATCACGCGCTTGCGCACGACATAGCAGCCGCCATAGCCGCCGTTATCGTAGCCGGTACCATAATAATACGGGTCGCCGTAATAGGGGTAGCCATAGCCGTAATAGCCGCCGTAGTAGCCGGCACCGGCAATGCCCGCGCCGATGGCGAGGCCGGGCCAGAAGCCGCCGCCGTGCCAATGGCCGCCATGGCCCCAGCCGCCACCGCCATGGCCCCAGCCGCCACCACCGTGGCCCCAGCCGCCGCCATGGCCCCAGCCGCCATGTCCAAAACCGCCGCCCGCCTGGGCCGCCTGCGGCGCCGAGAGCCCGACCGCCGCGACGGTCAGCGCCGCCATCATCATCTTCCGTAGCATTTACTCGATCCTCCGCGTGGACACGCTCCACGCTTCAACGCAGGATCAAGCTAATGCTATCGGGGCACTCGTGACAGCCATCCTGACTCACTTCCGCGCGAGCATCAGCGGCCGCGGCAGATGCTCTTCATCTTCTTGTCGAGCAGACGGTCCGGACCAAGACCGTTCCGGAACAAATGCCGTCACATCAGCTTGAACGAGGAGGCAGGCCCGATCATGCGCAAACTGATCGCGTTCGACGAGGACACGTTCGACAAGCTCAAGCAGCTGGGACGCGACCGGATGGCGACGTTCCAAGAGCTTGCGGATGAAGCCTTCGCCGACCTGCTGAAGAAGCATGGCATCCCCATCGATCTCCGGGACGCGTTGCGCAAGAGCGCCAGGCTCGGCGCCGAACCGGACAAGCCGGCCGCGCGTCCGAAGTCCGGAAAGGCCAAATCACGATGACCGATCGCGATCCATTTGCAGAAGGCGAGCGCGCTGCGCGCGACAACATCCCGGCCGAGGCCAATCCCTACTCGGACGGCAGCGACGAACATGCGCTCTGGGCTGCGGGGCACGAGAAGGGCGCAGGCGCGATGGAAGCGCGCGAGTCAGAAGGAAGCTGAATTCACCCGATCCGCTTCAGGCCCTTCGTGAAGCGAGGTCCGTTGGCGACGTAGAACTTCGCCGCGCTTCCCATCCTCTGCACCTGGGCATCGTCGAGCGTGCGCATCACGCGCGCGGGCGAGCCGATGATCAGGGAGCGTTCGGGAAACTCCTTGCCCTCGGTGATGACGGAACCGGCGCCGACGATGCTGTTGCGGCCGATCTTCGCGCCGTTCATCACGATCGAACCCATGCCGATCAGCGCACCCTCCTCAATCGTGCAGCCGTGCAGGATGACGTTGTGGCCGACGGTGCAGTTCTTGCCGATGACAAGCGGAAAGCCGAGATCGGTGTGGCAGGTCGAGCCGTCCTGCACGTTGGCGCCCTCGCCGATCTCGATCCATTCATTGTCGCCGCGCAGCACCGCGCCGAACCAGACGCTCGCCCCGGGCTTCAGGCGCACGCGGCCGATCACGGTTGCGGTCTCCGCGATGAAATAGTTGCCGTCGGCGGGAAGATCGGGCGCCTGCCCGTCGAGCTCGTAGATCGCCATGGAGGTCTCCTGTCACGCTGAGACTGGCATAGCGAAACGGCGGCGCGGAGGCAAAGGGCCACCCGCACCGGGCCCTGCAAAGCGTCAGCCCAGGACGCCGGTCGCCCGCAGTGTCATCAGGAAGAAGGTGCCGCTCATCATGCTCCAGAAGCCGGCGATGACGGTCGCCATCATCACGAATTCGAGGCGGCGGCTTTCCAGCCGCATGCCGCGCAGCGTGTTGCGCATGATGATGAAGGGGGCGGCGAACACCAGGAACGGCACCGCCGCGAAGGTCTTCGGGGCCACGCCGTCCTGCAACAGGCCGAAGCCGGCGGGCCGCTGCGCGACCGCCTGGTATCCGTTCACGAGTGCGCCAGCGAGCGCGAAACCGATGCCAATCGAGAAGAAGGAATTGAGAGCTTCAGGTGTCATCGGAACGGTCCGCCCTTACGCAACGCCGGAGCCTTCCTGTGACAAATAGTGCCGGTTAACGCTACATTATCCTTAAGGGAAGGTTAACGCCGACGGCCATCCGGCGCAGGGCCCTCCCCCTTTCCCCGCAGCCGGGGAACGCTCCGCGAAATCGCCGCCGCATGGCATATTCGCCGCTGATTCGTCGGCCATCGGCCGACCACGGGCCCACGCGCGCTAGTCATGACGGTGTTTTCGGCAGCCTCCCCTCGGTCCCCCCGGACGCGCACCCGGGCGCATATCGTCCCGATCGTGCTCGGCGGCGCGGCGGCGGTGTGCGCCGTCGCGCTCGTCGCCTATCTGTTGTGGCCGACCTGGGGCACCAGCGGCGCCAACGCCCCCGACAAGCTGCCGGTGAGCGTCGGCGGCACGCTGTTCAACCTGCCGACGACGGCAATCCGGATGAAGATCCAGCGTCACTCGGGGCCGCAGGAGCGCATCGATCTCGACTTCCTCTATCCCTCGCTGGAGCCGCCCGGCACGCCGAAGCACGTCAGCGCCGACACGGTGGATGCGTCATTGCTGCCGATCGACCGCATCTTCCTGTCGATCGCGGCCCATCACGATGCGCTCTCGCCCGAGCAGCGGACCGCCACGATCTATCCGCGCTATCTCGAGCCGGGCGCGACGATGCTCGAGGACGGGCTGACGATGCGGATGTTCCGCGCCGACACACCTTACGGCAGCGAGGATCTCTATTCTGCCGCAAGCCCCGCGCTGACCGCACGCTGCACGCGCGATGCGGCGACCCCGGGCATGTGCCTCTCCGAGCGCCGCGTCGGCGGCGCCGACCTCACCTTCCGCTTTCCGCGCAGCTGGCTGTCGCAATGGCGCGATGCGGCGGAGGCGATGGACCGGCTGACGGCGCAGTTGCGCGGACCGCGCGGCTGAGCGCGGCCTCTACGCCCGTGGCGAGACCAGTTTGCCGGGGCGGGCTTGAGGGCCCTCCCGATAAAAAATGTCGAAAACAACCCCATGCACAGTAGCCAAACATCGGCAGCATAGAGCGCTTTCGTATTTTTCGAAGTCGCGCTTGACCCGTCGGGCAAGACAGGGGCATGATGTCAGCATGGGGTAACCGATTGAACGATGCGGCCACACATCTCCCACCGGGCGCCCAGCTGCTGGGACGGGAATGGCTCGGCTTCGACGAGAGCGGGCATGCGCTGATCCGCTTCCAGGCTCAGCCCGCATTCACCAACAGGCACGGGACCATCCAGGGCGGATTCCTTGCGGCGATGCTGGACTCCGCCACCGGGATCTGCGCGCTCGCAGCGCTATCCCCTGACCAGACTGTGATCACGCGGAGCCTGGACACACGCTTCCTGAAGCCCGCAACGGTCGGACCGATCACGGCGCGGGCACGGGTCATCGAGCGGACGGAGCGCGACATGGTCGTGCAAGCCGACCTCGTCGATGCAGAGGACATCACTGTCGCTGATGCCACGGCGCGGCTGCGCATTCTTACAAGGAAATAGAATGAGGGGTCGCGGTGTGCGCGGCCCCATTGAGCGACAAGATCGCCGCGCTATTCCTGATCGACGAGATCGTCCTCGAGGATCGCCATCTGAAACTGGAACGAGCGATCGTCGTCCTCGTCGTCGACGAACAGCACGCCGATGAACTCCTCGCCGATATAGACTTCGGCGGAATCGTCCTTCTTCGGCCGCGGCACGACGCGGATCTTGGGATTGCCGAATACGCGTTTCAGATACGCGTCGAGCTTCCTTACTTCCTTGACGTCCACGGCAAGTCTCCAATCGAAATCTGGGTTGGCGGGGTTTTAGGCCGAGACGCGACGAACCGCCAGCATGAATTGCCAAAGAATTTGGGGACGGACAGGGCCGGAGAATCCGGCCCCTCTTCTTGAACTCAAAGCCCCATCGCGTTGATCATCTGATCCATGGTGCGCGACGGCTCGGCGCAGCCGGCCTCGCCGACGATCTTGGCGGGCACGCCCGCGACCGTGACGTTGTGCGGCACGGGCTTGACCACGACCGAGCCCGCCGCGATGCGCGCGCAATGGCCGATCTCGATGTTGCCGAGGATTTTCGCGCCCGCGCCGATCAGCACGCCATGGCGAATCTTCGGATGACGGTCCTCGTTCTCCTTGCCGGTGCCGCCGAGCGTGACGCCGTGCAGGATCGAGACGTCGTCCTCGATCACCGCCGTCTCGCCGCAGACGAACCCGGTGGCATGGTCGAGGAAGATGCCGCGGCCGATGCGCGCGGCGGGATTGATGTCGGTCTGGAACACCGCAGAGGCGCGGCTCTGGAGATAATACGCGAAATCCTTGCGGCCCTTCAGCCAGAGCCAGTGCGCAAGGCGATGGGTCTGGATCGCGTGGAAGCCCTTGAAGTAGAGCAACGGATCGATGAAGCGGGAGGTCGCGGGATCGCGATCGTAGACGGCGACGAGATCGGCGCGGAAGGCGTTGCCGAGATCGGGATCGTCGCGCAGCGCCTCGTCATAGGTCTGGCGCACGAGATCGCCCGACAGCGCGGAATGATCGAGCCGGTCGGCGAGACGATGGATCACCGAATCCTCGAGACGGCTGTGATGCAGCACCGTCGAATAGATGAAGGTCGCAAGCTCCGGCTCGCGATGGACGATGTCCTCCGCTTCGCTCCGGATCCGGTCCCAGATCGGATCGAGGGATGCGAGCTTTCCTCCCGGATTGACCTGATGCACTGCCATGGGATCTGCTCTTTCGAATGGGCTCGTTTTGTTGGTTCTATAGCACAGTCTAGGCGACAAAGTCCTGACGGGCTTGCCTGAGAGTGAACAGCACCTTGCCCCGCGAAAGCCGCCAACGCGTTGAAACACAACAATTTCTTCTGACGCCCCCAGGCGGCAAGGTCGGCTAAAAGTGGTCAGGGTTTTGCCAAATTCAAGCCGGGCAGCGTCAAACTATTGGTGAATTCTCTCCCACCCCTTATTGCAGGCATGGTCCGGACGACGACGGAGCGGATTTGACCACCACCACCGATCATTTGCGCGCGCGCCCCGCAGGCTCGCTCTGGGTGCGGCTCGCCGCTCTGGCCCTCCCCCTCCTGATGATCGCGCCGGCGTTCTGGAACGGCTATCCGCTGTTGCAGTGGGATACCGGCGGCTATCTGGCGCGCTGGTACGAGGGCTATCTCGTCCCCAGCCGGTCCACCGTGTTCGGCCTCTATCTCCACTCCGGCGAAAGCTTCGGCTTCTGGATCAACCTCGCGATCCAGTCGCTGGCGACGCTGTGGCTGTTGCAGCTCAGCTTGCGCGTCCTCGGCCTGTTGCAGACGTTCCGCTTCGTCGCGATCGGCCTGCTCCTGATCCTGTCGACCGCGCTACCCTGGCTGGCCAGCATGCTGCTCACGGACATCTTCGCGGGACTGTCGGTGCTGTCGCTGTTCCTTCTCGTCGTCGGAGCCCAGCGCACGTCGCCGCACGAAAAAATCGCGCTGTTCGTCTTCACCGCCTTTGCCGCCGCAACCCACAGCGCCACGCTCGGCGTGCTACTCGGACTCTGCCTCGCCGGCTGGATGGCGCGGCCGTTCGTGGGCCGCAGGCTTCCGCTCGCCGGACTGGCGCAGGCGAGCATGACCATCGTCGCGGGCGGCCTGATGCTGGTCTCGGCGAACCATGCGCTGTCGGGCAAATGGGCCTGGACGCCGGGCGGCTACGGCGTCGCCTTCGGCCGCATGATGCAGGACGGCATCGTCGCGCGCTATCTCAATGACCACTGCCCGCGCGAGAGCTTCAAGCTCTGTCCCTATCGGAACGAATTGCCGGCGACCGCCGACGAATTCCTGTGGGGCAAGAGCATGTTCAACACGCTCGGCCGGTTTGAGGGCATGAACGACGAGATGAGCTATATCGTCGTGCACTCGCTCGCCGACTATCCGGCCTGGCAGGCCGGCGCCGCAATGCGGGCGGTGGGCCAGCAATTGCTGCACGTGGCGACCGGCGAAGGCACCAGCGGCTGGATCCCGCACACCTACGGCATCATCGAGCGCTACATCCCCGCACAGATCGCGCCGATGCGCGCGGCGCGGCAACAGCAATGGGATGTCAATTTCGACTACGTCAACTGGCTGCATGTTCCCGTCGCGCTGGCCTCGATGCTGGCGCTGGTCGGGTTGCTCGCGCATGCGCTGGCGCGCCGCCGGCTCGACGATCTGACGTTGCTGGCGGCGACGGTGACGCTCGCGCTGCTCGGCAACGCCTTTATCTGCGCCGTCATCTCCGGTCCGCACGACCGCTACGGCGCGCGCATGGTGTGGGTTGCGACCTTCGTGGTGCTGATGGCGCTGGCGCGCGCGTTCGGCGACGAGGAACCTAAAGGCTCAGCCGCGGCGTGAGAGAAAATCGAGCACGCCAGTCTTGTAGACCTTGTCGCCGACCGCGCGCATGTGATCGCGGCCCGGTATGTCGAGCACTTCCGAGCCCGGAATGATGGCGCCGAGCGCGCTGGCCGAGCCAGCGACGTCGTCGGTAGAGCCGACCGCGATCAGCACGGGCACGTCGATGCGTGCAGCTTCGCCCCTGGTCATGAGGTCGCGCGTGCCGCGCAGGCAGGCGGCGAGCGCCCTCCGATCAGAGCGGGTCTGATCGGCAAACGCGCGGAAGGTGCGCCCCACGGGATCGGAGACGTCGTCGAGCGCGGGGGCTTCCAGCGCCTTCGCGACATTCTCGCCGGGCCCGGTGCCCTCGATCAGGCCGCCGATGCCGATGCCGCCGAGGATCGCCGAGCGCAGGCGCTGCGGCTCGTTCAGGGAGAGCCACGCCGTCATCCGCCCACCCATCGAGTAGCCCATGATGTCGGCCTGCGGGATGGCGAGATGGTCCATCAGCGCGAGCACGTCGCCGGCCATGGTCGGGATCGAGTATTGCGCGGGCTCGTAGAGCTTTGCGCTTTCGCCGTGGCCGCGATTGTCGAGTGCGATGACACGGCGGCCGTTCTTGCGCAGCTCCGAGACCCAGGTCGGATAGACCCAGTTCACGTTCTTGCTGGAGGCAAAGCCGTGCACCAGGATGATCGGATCGCCCTCGCCTTCGTCGAGATAGGCAATTTCAACGGCGCCGTTGTGAAAGCTCGGCATCAGATATTCCGCGGTGTTGAGGGGAAGGGTTGATTTTAGGCCGGACCGGCCGCAACTGCCAGAGCGGCTTCGGCGGCGACCTGCGCCCGGCGAAGCCGCCGCGCCCGTCTGCGATCGCACCAGGCCTGCGTCAGGCGCTCGGTGGTGGCCTTGATCGAAGACAACAGGCCGAACAGCGTCAGCACCGCACCGAACAGCCAGAGCGCAAGATCGAACGCGCCGCCGACGAGCAGCAGCGCGCCGCGGCCCAAGAGCTTCATGATCGCGCGGGTCTTGCTGCCCTGCGCTTCGGCAAGCCGCGCCGCGCGCGCGACGTCCTTGGGGCCCTCGGCGATGCGCAAGCTGTCCATCGCGCCGCGCGTGCCGGTCTTCTCGGCAACGCGCGTGACGTCCTTGCCGAGCCGGACCAGGGCACCTGCCTTCTCGGCACGGAACGCGGCCTTGATCGCGCTCACGGTCTGGCCCGGCCGCAGCACCGAGCCGGACGCCACCGCGTTCTGGAGCACCGGCGTGTCGACAACCTCGCGCGCGGACCGGCCGGCCCAGGCCGCGAGGCCCTCGCCGAGCCGCCCGACTTTCCGCGCATCCTTCACCAGCGTCAGGCCGGCGCGCACGGGCGCGGCGCCGCCGATGGACACATAGGTTGCCGCCGTCACCGCAAGGCCGGCGGCTGCAAGGCCCAGCACCAGACGGTCGGTGTCCTCGCCCATGGCGAGATGCTTGCCCTCGCGCACGACGTCCCTGACGTCGCCGATCACGAAGAGATCGCCGGCCACGGTTCCGGACAGGCTCGCCACATCGTCGGCGTTGCCGGTGACGAGACCGGTGGCGAAGCGCCTGGCAAAATGCGAGGTGGAGTTTTCGTCCTTGACCGCATCGCTCACCCTGGCGAGGAGGTCGTCGGGCAGCGCGATGTTGCGGTCACGCGCCAGCGCAACAAAACTGTCGGCGAGATCGGCATCGCCGGCGGCGAGCGCGGCCTCGATATTGTCCTGAACCAGGCGGTCGTTCTGTCGCAGTACGGCGTCGAGCTTCAGCTCGGACAGCGCGGCCGGATCATCCTGGGCGGCGAGAATCGCGCCGGCCTCGCGGGCGTGCGGCGCGACCTGCGCGAGCATGAAGCTGCATGCCGCGATGCCGGTCAACGCTGTGCTGATTCGCAGCCACTTCATGCCAAGAGCCCGGATGTTCCCAGATCGTTTGCCTGGATCGTTTGCGCCTGAAGGTTGATCTTTTGCCCCAATTCCACTCGTCCACAGACATAGTATGCCAAAATTGCGACACAACGTCCCCGACGAAAGAAGGGCTTCTCTCAGGCCGCAAGATTGTGTCGAATTTGCATGAGCAAATGAGCATGGGGCAGTTGCGAACCTTTCGGTTCCGCCGGGCTAGCAATCATCTGCACCCGCCAGTATGGTCCGCGGCGCCTCAAAGATGCCGCGTCAGTTGTGATTGTGTCTGCCGCCACTGCCACTCCAGGATGAGTTACGATGTCCGACCATGTCGTCCCGCACTTCCATAACGATGCCGGTGTTCCCGTCATCGAGATCGGCTCGCAAGAGTTCATGTGCGTGGGCGCCAACCCTCCGTTCGATCATCCTCACGTCTTCCTCGACCTCGGCAACGACAACGAGATCATCTGCCCCTACTGCTCGACGCTGTACCGCTTCGCGGCCGACCTGAAGGCCGGCGAAGCCCGTCCGCCGGAATGCGTCCTGAAGGACAAGGTGGCCTGACCGCGTCCACCGGTCAGGGGTGGCGCTCTCCCGAACGATTGTCATTGCCGGAGCCGGAATCGGTGGACTGACGGCCGCGCTTGCGCTGGCCGCCCGGGGCTTCCGTATCGTCGTGCTGGAAAAAGCCGAGCGCCTCGAGGAAGTCGGTGCGGGCCTGCAACTCTCCCCCAATGCGAGCCGCGTGCTGGTCGGGCTCGGCCTGACCGAACGGCTCAAGCTGCGTGCCGTCGTCCCGGAGGCGGTCTCGATCATGAGCGCGCGGGCGGGCGGCGAACTGCTGCGCATGCCGCTCGGCGAAGCGGCCTCGGTGCGCGCCGGCGCACCCTATTGGGTGGTGCACCGTGCCGACCTGCAATCCGCGCTCGCCGGCGCGGTCTCCGACCATCCCGACATCCACCTGAAGCTAGGTGCGACCTTCGAAGACGTCGCGCCTCATGCCAAGGGGCTGACCGTCGTCCATCGCAGCGGCACGATCCGCCGCAGCGATCTCGCCAGCGCGCTGATCGGCGCCGACGGCATCTGGTCGACGGTACGCCAGCATCTGTTTCCCGAGATCCAGCCGCGCTTCTCCGGGCTGATCGCCTGGCGCGGCACACTCGACGCCACGCAGCTGCCGAAGGACTACACCGCGCGCCGGGTCCAGCTCTGGATGGGCCCGAACGCCCACCTCGTCGCCTATCCGATCGCGGGCGGACGACAGATCAACGTGGTCGCGGTGCTGCCTGGCACCTGGAACAGGCCGGGCTGGAGCACGCCCGGCGATCCGCGCGAGGTGATGGATGCGTTCGCCGCGCCGCGCTGGCCGTCGCAGGCGCGGATGATGCTCGCCGCAGTCGATAGCTGGCGCAAATGGGCGCTGTTCGGCGTGCCCGACGGCTGCCCCTGGAGCAAAGGCCCGGTCGCGCTGCTCGGCGACGCCGTGCATGCGATGCTGCCGTTCGCCGCGCAAGGCGCCGGCATGGCGATCGAGGATGCCGCCGTGCTGGCACAGCATCTGAGCCCCGAGACTGCCGAGAGCACGGACGGCATCGTCGCAGCGCTGAAACAATATGGCCGTGCACGCCAGGCGCGCGTGCGACGGGTGCAGCGGACCGCACGGCAGCAGGGCCGCATCTATCATTTCAGCGGACCGCTCGCGATCGCGCGCGATGTTGCGATCCGGGCGCTCGGCCCGGAGCGCATGCTGGCGCGGCAGGACTGGATCTACGGCTGGCGCCCCTGATGCGAAGCGCTGCAGGCGCGGCGCTTCAGCGGACCGCCTTCCCGGATTTCGGCGCAGGCTTGGCGGCAGCTGCAGGCGCCGGCGCAGCAGCCGGTGCCGGCTCGGGCGGCGTTTCGCGGCACCTGTTGCGGCGCCAGGCCTCTTCGGCCAGCTGCGCCTGACCACGCACCGCGACGTACTCGTTGCGATAGGCGAGTTCGGCCACGACGGCGCCGCCGGCGCCGGTCTGCGCCTTGTCCATCAGCCTCTGCAAGTCCGCGGTGCGGCTGGCGAGCCCCTTGCGCTCGGACTCGAGCTGCTTGCAATCATACAGATCGTATCTTGCCGGATCGGCAAACGCCGGAGCGACCGTCTCGCTCATGCTCGCGCAGCCGGACAGCGCGCCGCCCGCGAGCAGCACGAAAAGCGCGCCGCAAAAGCGCAGGCGATGGGAAAGCGAAGCAACCATGCCGGATGAATAGTCCCCGTGGATTGAGAATGCCTAAAGCAGCAACAGATGTCCGGATTGAGGCTTTGCCTTGTGCAGCCGGCTCGCTTAAGGAAGAACCACCCACCCGGCCCGCGAAGCGCCAATTCCAAACGGCCGAAGGTGGACTTAAGTGTTTGATCTCGTTGGATCAAGCGGGCATGGCGGAATTGGTAGACGCAAGGGACTTAAAATCCCTCGGTGCGCAAGCGCTGTGCCGGTTCGACCCCGGCTGCCCGCACCACGAGAGTTGACGGCGCGAGGACGGCGGATGGCGCCGTCTGCAATCGCATCGCTTTCGTCCCGGTACGCTGACGTCATTTCGAGTCCCGGCGTAACTCAGACGGCGACATTCCGCTCGACCCTGAGCTCCCTGAACACCTTCGTGACCGGCAGGTGAAGCGGCAAATCCGTGTTGGTGTGGTGCCAGCTGAACGGGCACGACTTCTCGATCGAGATTCCCGGCGTCGAGTTGAGCGCGCCGAAGCCATCGATCGTGCCCATCACGTCGACGATCTTCTTGTACCGGGGCGGCATCGCGACCGCCGCAGACACCGTGACAATCCAGAACTTGTCGTCGGGAATGGTCTGTTCGATCGCCGGCTGCTCCCTCAGCTCGTACAGCGCTTCCGAGACCACGAGGTTGCCCTTGGAGTGTCCGGTCACCAGCGAAAAGCTGAAGCGATCATCGGCCAGCAAAGCCATGACCGTCCTTGTATCCAGGCTGACGCGGCCGAGTTCGAGCGGTGATGTCGGCGGACTGACGGTCTCGGGCCGGTTCAGCGCCCGGCTGACGTCGTCCAGCTCCTCGAACTGATGGCGCAGGCGGTTGAGCGTGCCGAACCAGAACCAGCCACCGAGCGCCTCGGTCAGGAGATCGGCAAGCCCGTAGCCCGACACCACGGCAGCAGCCGACACGCCAAACGCGTCGGCGACATTCCGTGCGAAGGCCGCCGCCCCCAGCGCCGAACTGCCGACGCCGGCCACCGCCAGGATACGGACATCGGCGCCGCCAGCATTGGCGAAGTCTTCCACGGTGTTGCAGAGCTTGAGCGATCCGGCGCCGGATGGCGGGACGATCAGGATCGCGCCCTCGCGCGCGAGCCAAGGCGCAGTCTCGTGGGCCTCCTCTTGGGTCACCTTGCCGATGTCGTAGAAGATTCCGTCGAGCACCGCGTTTCTGCGGCGAAACGACTCCAGGGCGGCCTCGCGCAACGGCGTCCGGGACTCGAAGATCTCCTCGAAGCTGTTGCGGCCGAGCTGGGCCGTCGCGAGCGAGCGTTGCGTAGAGAGCATCACGGTTCTCCGCGGCCATTCCGGCGACGGATACCGTAGCAAGAATCCTGCCACCTTGGGTGGTATCGCCGCGCCGCTTCGTCAGGCTGTTGACCGAACGCCTTCCAGGCGGCGTGGCCGGTGCAACGGCGCTCGCGCCCCAGCCGACCTGTCCCGGAGCGACGGCGGGCCTCACCAAGCCTTGTCCGCTCCCGCTCCGCCTGACAGCCATCTCAAAACATGGGTTGTGCGCCGCAGCATGGACAATACATAAAGCCTTCCAATTAGAGGTGAGCTCCTTGTCCGACGTCAATGCCGACAGCTGGGTGTCCTCGGGACACCGGCCCATGGGTTTTCCCGAATTCGTCATCGTGATCGCGTCCATCATGGCGCTGAATCCGCTTGCGATGGACATGATGCTGCCGGCGCTGCCCAATATCGGGACCGCCTTCAAGATTCCCGTCGCCAACCATCTCCAGCTCGTGCTGTCGACCTTCCTGATCGGCTTCGGCGTGGGTCAGTTCGTCATGGGTCCGTTGTCGGACCGTTTCGGCCGTCGCCCGGTGTTGCTCGGCGGCATGGCGGTCTATGCGGTGGCGAGCGTGCTGGCGGTTGCCGCCCCCTCGTTCGAGACGCTGCTGCTGGCGCGCGCGCTGCAAGGGCTCGGCACCTCGGCAACGCGCGTGATCGCGACCTCGATCGTGCGCGACTGCTATGTCGGCCGCCGCATGGCGAGCGTGATGTCGCTTGCCATGATGGTGTTCATCGCGGTGCCCGTGATCGCGCCGTCGTTCGGACAGGCGGTGCTGCTCGTCACGCAATGGCGCGGCATCTTCGTCGTGCTGATGCTGTACGGCCTGCTCGCGCTCGCATGGTCCGTGCTGCGGCTGCCCGAAACCCTCCCTCAGTCAGAACGCAGGTCGCTGGCGCCCGCCGACGTGCTCGCGGCGTTCCGGCAGACCCTGACCAATCGCCAGACCATCGGCTATGCGACGGCCGCCGGCAGCGTCATCGGCGCACTCTTCGCCTATGTCTTCTCGGCCCAGCAGGTCTTCACCGGCGTCTATCACCTCGGTCACTACTTCCCGCTCGCCTTCGCTGCGATCGCGGCCGGCACCGCCATTGCCGGCTTCCTCAATGCGAGGCTGGTCGGACGGCTCGGCATGCGCGTGATCTCGCACGGCGCCCTGACGCTTTATGCCGTGGTCGCCAGCGTCATGCTGGTCACCGAAATCCTGAACGTGCTGCCGCTTGCTCTGTTCATGGCACTGTCGGCGCTGATGATGTTCTCGTTCGGCATGATGGTCGCCAACTTCACCGCGCTCGCGATGGAGCCGCAGGGCCATATCGCCGGCACCGCCTCCTCGCTCTACGGCTCGATCACGACGCTGATCGGCATCGTGGTCGGCATGGCGATCGGGCAGAGCTTTGACGGCACGCTGCTGCCGTTCTCGGTCGGCTTCTTCCTGTCGACGCTGGCTGCGCTCGCGATCGTGCTGGTGGTGGAGAAGGGTCGGCTGTTCAAGCCGCATCATCGCCCCACCGCATGAGGAACTTCCGGCCGGCCTCGATGTTGTAGTGCAGCAATTCGAGAGGCCGCCGCTATGGAACCGGAACACCGCGAAGACCCCACCCCGGATCGGCCTGATACGGGGCGTTCCGAGCCAAACGCCGAGCAGACTGCGTTCAACGCGCCTTTCGCAAGCGAAGGCCTCGAGCGGCTGCGCGACAGCCATTGTTGAGCGCGCAGCCTATTCCGTCGGACGCCGGCTCGCACTGAAATCATTTGCGCTGCTCTCGGGCGCGGCGCTGCTTCCGCGCGGCGGCACCATCAGCACGACCACCTCCCGCGTGAGACCGGGCCGGCCCCACAGCGTGGCCTGCACGGTGAATTCACGCCTGACGAACTGTCCGGCGCCCGAGGACACCCGTTCCATCCAACGGTTGCAATAGTCCTGGCCGCGGAAACAGAGCGCGGCCCAGCCGCGATCCAGCCGCCGCAAAAGCCAGCGCATCATCGCCGCTCACGGCGCTCAGCGGCTCGCCGGTCAGCTCGCGCCACTCGCGCGTCAATTCGCCGGCCGCCTGCGCGTAGAAGTTCCGGCCCTCTTCGTAGCCGTGATTGTTGCGATAGACGGCATGGATCGGGGCCGCGACCAGGACGGCGGCGAGCGCGACGCCGGCCGCGGTCACCGCGAGGTTGACGGTGTAGAACCGCTCGATCGGATAGCGCGTGCCGCAGACCACGAGAATGACGAACAGGAACAGCCCCTGCAACGCCCACAGCGACGGCAGATCCGTTCCCATCACAAGCGACGTCAGGACCGGCAGCACGATCGTGCCGATCGCAATGGAGAAGAGAAGCCGCAGGCCCGGACTCATCGCCATGAAGTCGGCCGGAAACTGCTTCAGCCGCGTGCCGGCGATGAGCATCCAGAGCACGGCCGACACGCTCATGGCCGCAACCAACCCCAGCAGGAAATTCTTCGCCTTACCGAGCGAGCTCACAGCGTTGCCGTTGGCGTGAGCCAGCGCATAGGTGAAGGCCGACGCGCCCGTCGTCGCGAGCCAGTAGAGGTGCGGCGACAGCGCCGCGAGCCCGACGGCGACCGAGATCCAGGGCGAAGCCGAGGTGAAATAGGCGCGCCGTGCCGGATGCGCCAGCGCGGCAAAGGCGAAGCTCGCGACGAGAAAGATCGAATAATATTTGCCGACCATCGCGAGCGCCGTCGTGCATCCCACAGCGACCGCCCACAGCTTGCCGCGCGTCTCGAATGCGCGCAGGAAGCACCAGGTCGCCAGCGGCCAGGTCGCGAGCAGCACCGCATTGGCGTTGAAGCGCTGGGCGTGGAATTGATAGGCCGGCGTCAGCATCAACAGCAGCAGCACCAGGACGCGCTTGTGCCCGGTCACGAACTGCCGCGAGATCAGATCGACGAAGAACAGCGCAAGCCC
The DNA here is from genome assembly GCF_042257955.1 of Bradyrhizobium sp. B025. Classification (NCBI taxonomy): domain Bacteria; kingdom Pseudomonadati; phylum Pseudomonadota; class Alphaproteobacteria; order Hyphomicrobiales; family Nitrobacteraceae; genus Bradyrhizobium; species Bradyrhizobium sp. B025. The sequence goes on from NZ_CP170150.1 coordinate 5,341,464, forward strand.
GGCATTGGCCATCGCCAACAGTTGCAGCGACCCGTCACTGAGCGGAAAGACGAAGGTCCATGCCGCCGCGACCCACCCCATCAACGGCGGATGCTTGTGATAGCCCCAGGCAAAGTTCCGTCCGAGCGTCCAGGCCTCGAGCGTATCGGGGTGCAGGCCGCCGCCGGCATAGGCGATGGCCAGATAGAGCGTCCAGATCGCAACGAAGCAGGCGATGAGAAGCGGCACGGCCCAGCCCGCTTCGACGCCGTCGAGCCAGCGCAGGAAGGGCCGGCGCCATCGCGCCGGCGCGCGATCGGACCGTTCGGCCATCGCCTGGAATGCAAAATCGACTGGCACAGGAATCAATTGGGACACGGAAAGTGATGCGCGAAGACGGCACATCTATTTCAGGTTGGAAACAAATAGCAATGATTGGAAACTGGAAGAGTTAAAGGCTCCACGGTCGTCTCGAGCCGGTAAACGACAACGGCGCCGCTGGTGACAGCGGCGCCGCGTGATAATCCGGACGAAAGGCGGAAGGACCCGCCCGCCTACTCCGACTTGTCGACGTTCCAGAACAGGGGCGTTGCGGGGCCGTCGAGCACACCGCTCAGCGATTTGCGCCAGCCGCTCGGCAGCAGATACTGCCCCAGCGGAACGTAGATCACCTGCTCATAGGCTTCTTTCTGGATGTCGGCGGCGATCTTCTTCTGCTCGTCGACCGACGGCGCGCGGACGAAAGCATCCTTGAGCTGCTCGATCTTGGGGTCTTCCGCCCAGCCGAACCAGCCGCCCTTCTTGCCCTGGCCGCCGATCGAGAGATTGGCGATCGGGTTGGAGACGTCGGCCGCGACCCAGTTGGTGAAGAACATGTTCCAGCCGCCCTCCTTCGGAGGCTTCTGGCTGGCGCGGCGGCTCACCACCGTCTGCCAATCGGTCGCTTGCAGATCGACCTTGAAGCCGGCCTCGCGCAGCAACTGGGCCGCAACGATCGGCTGCGCCTTGAGCGTCGTGACGTCGCCGGGCGCCATCACCACGACCGGAGTGCCGTCATAGCCGGACTCGGCGAGCGCCTTCTTGGCTTCCGCCATGCCATTGCCCTTCACCAGGGTCTCGGCGCCGACGTCGGTCGCGAGCGGGGTATCGCACACGAAGAACGCGCCGCAGACCTTCTGATATTTGGCGTTGCCGACGAGCGCATCGAGAACGTCCTTCTGGTTCATCGCCAGAAAGGCAGCACGGCGCACCTTCACGTTGTCGAACGGCGGATACAGGAAGTTCATCCGGCCGAGCGTCTGGAAGCCGAACTTGTTCGAGACCTCGATCGTGATCTCCTTGTTCGCTTCCAGCACCGGCAGCATGTCGTACGGCAGGTTCTCCACGAAGTCGATGTCGCCCGACTGCAGCGCGTTCACCGCGGTCTGCGAGTCCGGCATCGTGATCCACTCGACGCGGTCGACCTTCACCACCTTGCCGCCGGAGGTCCAGCTCGCCGGCTCCTTGCGCGGCACGTAATCGGTGTTCTTGACGTAGACAGCCTTCACGCCGGGCTGGAATTCCGACTGCACGAACTTGAACGGGCCCGAGCCGATCTGCTCGGGGATCTGCTTGTCCGGCGGCGTCTCGGCGAGGCGCTTCGGCATCATGAAGGCAACGCGCGAGGACGGCTTGCCGATGGAGTCGAGCACGAGGCCGTAGGGCTCCTTCAGCTTCAACGTGATGGTCTTGGCGTCGGTCGCCTCGAGGCTCGCGGTGAAGTCCATGAGCTTCTGGCCCATGCCGTCGACCGCGCCCCAGCGCTTCAGCGAGGCAACGCAGTCTTCCGCGGTCACCGGCGCACCGTCATGCCACTTCAGGCCGTCGCGCAGCGTGAAGGTGTAGGTGAGCTTGTCGTCGGAGATCTTCCAGTCCGCCATCTGCGGCTGGATCTTGAAGTTCGAATCGGTGGCCACCAGCGTGTCGTAGACCATGTAGCCGTGGTCACGCGTGATATAGGCCGTGGTGAAGATCGGATCGATGATGCGCAGATCGGAATGCATTACCGCGGTGAGGGTCTTGCCGGCTGCAAGCACTGGCGAGGCCAGCGCGGTCGAGAGCGCGACGACCGACAGCGCAAGTTTGGAGGCGAACGCGCGAGGTGCCCGGCGCATGAAGTGGAACATAAAAAGTTTCTCCTGACGTGAAACTGTTCAAAGGCAGGTTATTGGTTGGGCATTCGGTTCGTTCTTTGGGCGAACTAACCTCATGCAATGCCTTTATCTTTTCGAGATTTGCAGACAGTGCCGAGCGCGTCAATCCGGTTTCGCTGCAGGCCCAGGCGGCGCGCGCACGGGCTCCCCAAAGATCGGTTTGGCTCTACAACGCTCTCCGCTTGTCCTGCCCCGCGCCGATGCAATGCGCGTTCCATCTTTCGAAGCTTGAGAGACATTACGATGAATCCAGCCAATCTTCCCTTCGATTCCGAGGCGATGCTCGAGGGCCTGCGCGGATGGGTGGAATGCGAAAGCCCGACCTGGGACGCGGGCGCCGTGAACCGCATGCTCGATATCGCAGCGCGGGATATGGCAATCATGGGTGCGACGATCGAACGCATCGCCGGCCGCCAGGGTTTTGGCGGCGTGATCCGTGCGCGCTTTCCCCATCCGAAGCAGGGCGAGCCCGGCATCCTGATCGCCGGACACATGGATACCGTCCACCCGGTCGGCACCATCGAGAAGCTGAAATGGCGGCGTGAGGGCAGCAAGTGCTACGGCCCCGGCATCTGCGACATGAAGGGCGGCAACTATCTCTCGCTGGAAGCGATCCGGCAGCTGGCGCGCGCCTCCTTCACCACGCCGCTGCCGATCACCGTGCTGTTCACGCCGGACGAGGAGGTCGGCACGCCCTCGACACGCGACATCATCGAGGCCGAGGCTGCGCGCAACAAATACGTGCTGGTGCCCGAGCCCGGCCGTGCCGACAACGGCGTCACCACCGGACGTTACGCGATCGCGCGATTCAATCTCGAGGCGACCGGCCGGCCGAGCCACGCCGGCTCGACATTGTCGGCGGGCCGCTCGGCGATTCGCGAGATGGCGCGGCAAATCCTCGCCATCGATGCGATGACGACGGAGGACTGCACCTTCTCGGTCGGCGTCGTGCATGGCGGACAATGGGTTAATTGCGTTGCTACGATCGCCACCGGCGAAGCGCTTTCGATGGCCAAGCGCCAGGCCGATCTCGATCGCGGCGTCGAGAGGATGCTGGCGCTGTCAGGCACAACCAATGATGTTGCGTTCAAGGTGACGCGTGGCGTCACCCGGCCCGTGTGGGAACCCGATGCGGGCACTATGGCGCTGTACGAGAAGGCGCGCGACATCGCCAGATCGCTCGGCGCCGAGCTGCCGCATGCGAGCTCGGGCGGCGGCTCGGACGGCAACTTTACCGGCGCAATGGGCATCCCGACGCTCGACGGCCTGGGCGTGCGCGGCGGCAATGTCCACACGCTCGAAGAGTATATCGAAGTCGAGAGCCTGGTCGAACGCGGCCGCCTGATGGCCGGACTGCTGGCCACGCTGGAGTGATTAGAATCGTCATTCCGGGGCGCGTCGAAAGACGCGAACCCGGAATCTCGAGATTTCGATGCTGGCGCATCGCCCCGGAATGACGCCGCAAGAAAATAACTGGCCGTACTGCAAAACCTGTGGCCCTGATGGCACGGGAATTGCTCAAATGTTAGGCTGATGGCAGAACAGGCAACGACCGCTGCCGCCGATTTGACTCTAATCTGACGGATTCAACTTGCTCGGATATCTCCTTCGCCGAATCTTCGCCGCCGTGCCCGTGATGGGCGTCGTCGCGCTGTTCGTCTTCCTCCTGCTCCGCCTCACCCCCGGCGATCCCGCCGCGATCCTCGCCGGCGACAACGCGACGCCGGAACGGCTGGAGCGCATCCGGACCTCACTCGGCCTCAACGAGCCCCTGATCGTGCAGTTCATCACCTGGGTGAACAAGCTGCTGCACGGCGATCTCGGGACGTCGCTGATCTCCAACCTGCCGGTGATGAAGATGATCGGCCAGCGCGTCGAGCCGTCGATCTCGATCGCGCTGTCGACCATCATCCTCGCCGTCATCGTCGCGGTCCCCTTGGGGGTGATCGCGGCGTGGAAGCACGGCACCTGGATCGACCGTTTCGTGATGGGTCTCTCGGTGCTCGGCTTCTCGGTCCCGGTGTTCGTGGTCGGCTATGTCCTGATCGAGGTCTTCGCGATCGACCTACGCTGGGTGCCGGTGCAGGGCTTCAAGAGCATCTCGAACGGCTTCGGTCCGTTCTTCGAGCGCATGATCCTGCCGACCTGCGCCCTCTCCTTCATCTACATCGCGCTGATCGCGCGCATGACGCGCGCGGCGATGCTCGACGTGCTCGGCGAGGACTATGTCCGCACCGCGCGCGCCAAGGGCATCAATGAAGTCGCCGTGATGATGCGCCATGCGCTGCGCAACGCCGCCGTGCCCGTGATCACCGTCATCGGCACCGGCTTTGCGCTTCTGATCTCCGGCGTCGTCGTCACCGAGAGCGTGTTCAACATCCCCGGCATCGGCCGCCTCACCGTGGATGCGGTGCTGGCGCGCGACTATCCGGTGATCCAGGCGATGATCCTGCTGACCTCGCTGATCTATGTCGTCGTCAATCTCCTGATCGACGTCGCCTACACCCTGCTCGATCCCCGGATCCGGTACTGAGGCAAGGATAAGGACAAAAATGTCGGTCGATACCCTTCCCCAGTCGTCCATTCCGATCACGTCGCCGCTGCGGCCGCGCTTCGGATTCCTCACCTCGACGCCAATCATCGCCACGGCGACGGTCCTGCTCGCGCTGATCGTGCTGATCTCGATTCTGGCGCCGCTGATCGCGCCGCACGATCCGATCCAGCTCGCGCCGTCGCAACGATTGAAGCCGACCTCGGCGCAATTCCTGCTCGGCACCGACGCCTACGGACGCGACCTGCTGTCGCGCGTCATCTATGGCGGCCGCATCTCGCTGCTGATCGGTGTCGGCTCGGCGATCCTGTCGATCGTCATCGGGCTGGCGATCGGCCTCGTCTCCGGCTTCTTCAAGCTGGTCGATTCCGTCCTGATGCGGGTCATGGACGGCCTGATGGCGATGCCGAGCATCCTGCTCGCGATCGCCGTGGTGTCGCTGTCCGGTGCCAGCATCTGGACCGTGCTGATCGCGATCACGATCCCCGAAGTTCCGCGCGTGGCGCGCCTGGTGCGCTCGGTCGTGCTGTCGGCGCGCGAGGAACCCTATGTTGAAGCGGCGATCTCGGTCGGCTCATCCCTGCCGAAGATCATGTGGCGGCACTTGATGCCGAACACGATCGCGCCTCTGATCGTGCAAGGCAGTTACGTCTGCGCCTCCGCGATCCTCACCGAGGCGATCCTCTCCTTCCTCGGCGCCGGCATCTCCCCGGAGACACCGACCTGGGGCAACATCATGGCCGAGGGCCGCCAGTACTTCCAGATCAAGCCGTCGCTGATCTTCTGGCCGGGCCTCCTGCTCTCGATCGCCATTCTCAGCATCAACCTGATTGGCGACGCCGCCCGCGACGCCCTCGATCCCCGCATGAAGCAGCGGGAGGGGAAGTGATGACCAAGAGTTCAGTCATTCCGGGGCGCGACGAAGTCGCTTGCCCGGAATCCATTTCACCTCTTGTACTGCGGCCCGATGGATTCTCAGGTGCGCAATCGCGCACCTTAGTTCGCACTAGCGCGCGACCCGGAATGACGAGCGAAAGTTTTGCGGCATGACCAACCCTGTTCTCGACATCAACAACCTCGTCGTTTCCGTCGGCAAGAAGCCGAAGGCGGCGAACATCATCGACGGCATCTCGATCCAGGTGCGCGAACGCGAGACGCTGTGTCTCGTCGGCGAAAGCGGCTCGGGCAAGTCGGTGACCTCGCTGACCACGATGGGCCTGCTGCCGAAGGGCACGCTGGTGCCCACCGCCGGCAGCGTCAAGCTGGTCGGCGAAGAGCTGCTCACCGCGACCGACCGCCGGCTGCGCCAGCTCCGCGCGACGCAGATGGCGATGATCTTCCAGGAGCCAATGACCGCGCTCAATCCGGTCGTGCCGGTCGGCCGGCAGATCGACGAAGTGCTGCGCGCGCACACCAATCTCGATGCCAGGGCACGAAAGAAGCGCATCCTCGACATGATGGAGCAGGTGCGCCTGCCCCAGGTCGAGCGCATCTTCGCCTCCTACCCGCACCGCCTCTCCGGCGGCCAGCGCCAGCGCATCATGATCGCGATGGCGCTGGTGCTCGAGCCGAAGCTGCTCATTGCCGACGAGCCGACTACCGCACTCGACGTCACCACGCAGAAACAGATCCTGACCCTGATCCGCGACCTCCAGCGCGATCACGGCACGGCCGTGCTGTTCATCACCCACGACATGGGCGTGGTGGCGGAAATCGCCGACCGTGTCGCCGTGATGCGGCAGGGTCGCCTCGTCGAGACCGGTCAGCTCGACGCCGTGCTGCGCAATCCGACCATGGAATACACCCGCAACCTGCTCTCGGCGGTGCCGAGCCTCGTGCCGCGCGCGGCGCGGCCCGAGACCAAGGAACCGGTGGTGCTGGAGGCCAACGACCTCAGCAAGGTCTATAAGGAGCGCGCCTTCTTCGGCAAAGGCCGCGAGGTCGTCGCCGCCGACAAGGTGACGCTGACGCTGCGCAAGGGCCGTACGCTCGGCATCGTCGGCGAGAGCGGCTCGGGCAAGTCGACGGTGGCACGCTGCATCGTGCGCCTGATCGACCCGACCTCCGGCGGCGTGCGCCTGTCCGGCCGCGAGATCTCCGACATCTCGCGTCGCCTGCTCCAGCCGCACCGGCAGAAGATCCAGATCGTGTTCCAGGATCCCTATCGCTCCCTCAACCCGCGCATCACGGTGGGCGAGAGCATCGCGGAAGGCCCGATCAATTACGGCGTCTCGCATGCCGACGCGATGAAGCGTGCGCGCGAGCTGCTCGAGCTGGTCGGCCTGCCGGCCGATGCGGTGTCACGCTATCCGCACCAGTTCTCCGGCGGCCAGCGCCAGCGCATCGCGATTGCGCGTGCGCTCGCGCTCGATCCGGACGTGCTGGTCGCGGACGAAGCGGTCTCCGCGCTCGACGTCTCGGTGCAGGCTCAGGTGCTGGAACTGCTCGACGAGATCCAGAAGCGGCTCGGCATCGCGATCCTGTTCATCACCCACGATCTCCGCGTCGCAGCGCAAATCTGCGACGAGGTCGTGGTGATGCAGCACGGCCGCGTTGTCGAACAGGGCCCCGCCGCCGAAGTGCTGACGCATCCGAAGGAGGCCTACACCAGGGCCCTGCTGGAGGCAGCCCCCGGCCGCGGTTGGGACTTTGCGAACTTCCGGCCGGTGTCGGAGGGCTTGGTGGCGACGGCGTAGCAGCATTCTCTCCTCGTCATCCCGGGGCATCGCGAAGCGATGAGCCCGGAATCCATCAGGCCGCAGACTCTGTCGCATGATGGATTCCGGGCTCGCGCAAGTTGCGCGCCCCGGAATGACTGCGGAGCAGCATTCCCAAAACGATCTGACCCTATGCACGGCGCGATTGCTTCTCACCTTGCTCTCGCCGCAAGGGCAAGGCTAACGTCGAAGGCTAGCGCGCGCACTTTCAATCGACTGGACTTGAATTGATGACACGTATCGCGGTCGGCGGCTTCCTGCACGAGACCAACACCTTCGCCCCGACCAAGGCGACGTTTGCGGACTTCCAGCATGGCGGCGGCTGGCCGGCGATGACTGAAGGTACCGACGTGCTGAAGGTGATGCGCCGCATCAATGTCGGACTCGCCGGTTTCGTCGACAGCGCCGAAGCCAACAGCTGGGAACTCATTCCGACCATCGCCTGCGGCGCGAGCCCCTCCGCACATGTCACCAAGGATGCGTTCGAGCGCATCGTGAAGGTGATGGTTGACGGCATCGCAGCCGCGGGCCCGATCGACGCGGTCTATCTCGACCTGCACGGCGCGATGGTGACGGAGCATCTCGACGACGGCGAAGGCGAAATCCTGGCACGGGTACGCCGCGTCATCGGCGAGGATGTTCCGCTCGTCACAAGCCTCGATCTTCACGCCAACGTCACGCCCGCGATGATCGGGCATGCCGACGCGCTGATCGCCTACCGCACCTATCCGCATGTCGACATGGCCGAGACGGGCCGCGCCTCGGCGCGACATCTCGCGCTGCTGTTGAAGACCAAGCAGCGCTTTGCGAAAGCCTTCCGGCAACTGCCGTTCCTGATCCCGATCAGCTGGCAGTGCACCAACGACCAGCCGACCAAGGGCATCTACGAGAAGCTCGCCGCGCTCGAGAGCGACGGGGTTCCGACGCTGTCCTTCGCGCCGGGCTTCCCCGCCGCCGACTTCCGCGATTGCGGGCCGAGCGTGTTCGCCTATGGCAAGACGCAAGCCGACGCCGATCGCGCCGCGGATGCGATCGTCAAGCTGATCGAAAGCCACGAGGACGATTTCGACGGCAAGATCTGGTCGCCCGACGACGGCGTGCGCCATGCGATGGAGCTCGCGAAGGGCGCCAGCAAGCCGATCATCATCGCCGACACCCAGGACAATCCCGGCGCCGGCGGCGATTCCGACACCACCGGCATGCTGCGCGCGCTGGTGCGCAACAAGGCCAGCGCCGCGACCGGCGCGATCTACGATCCGGAATCGGCCAAGGCCGCCCATGCGGCCGGTGTCGGCGCCACGGTGACGCTGTCGCTCGGCGGCAAGTCCGGCATTCCAGGCGACGAGCCCTATCGCGAGACCTTCGTCGTCGAAAAATTGTCCGACGGCCGCTTCATTGCGCCAGGCCCCTATTACGGCGGCCGCGAGATGGAGATGGGTCCTTCCGCGGCCCTGCGCATCGGCGACGTTCGTGTCGTCGTCTCCTCGCACAAGGCGCAGCTCGCCGATCAGGCGATGTACCGCTATGTCGGCATCGAGCCGACCGAACAGAAGATCCTGGTCAACAAGAGCTCGGTGCACTTCCGCGCCGATTTCGAGCCGATCGCGGAACAGCTGATGATCTGCGCCGCCCCCGGCGCGATGCCGGCCGATACCGCCTCCCTGCCCTGGACGAAGCTGCGCCCGGGCATCCGCATCAAGCCGAACGGCCCCGCTTTCAATCCCCCTTCACGCTAACCGGACAGGACACATGCCCACGATCGACCGCATCGACGGCTATGCCGACGAACTCACCGCTATCAGGCGCGACCTCCACGCCCATCCCGAGATCGGCTTCGAGGAAGTGCGCACTTCCGGCATCGTTGCGGACAAGCTGAAGGGCTGGGGCATCGAGGTGCATCGCGGCCTCGGCGGCACCGGCGTGATCGGCGTCATCAAGGGCAAGGGGTCGAGCGGCAAGCGCATCGGGCTGCGCGCCGACATGGACGCGCTGCCGATGGAAGAGAACACCAATCTGAAATGGAGCTCGAAAATCCCCGGCCGCTTCCACGGCTGCGGCCATGATGGCCACACCACCATGCTGCTCGGCACCGCGCGCTATCTCGCCGAGACCAGGAACTTCGACGGCACCGTGCACCTGATCTTCCAGCCGGCCGAGGAAGGCCTCGGCGGCGCCCGCGCGATGATCAAGGACGGGCTGTTCGAGAAGTTTCCGTGCGACGAGCTCTACGGCCTGCACAACGCGCCCGACCTCAACCATGGCGAGATCGCGATCCTGCCCGGCCCGGCGATGGCCAGCGCCGACTTCTTCGACCTCCGCATCACCGGCTATGGCGCGCATGGCGCGATGCCCGAACGCTCCAAGGACGCGGTGATCATCGCAACCACGCTGGCGCAGGCGATCCAGACCATCGTCAGCCGCAACGTCGAGCCGCTGCAGGCTGCGGTGGTGTCGATCACCCAGATCCATGCGGGCTCCGCCTACAACGTCATTCCCGGCGACGCGCATCTTTGCGGCACCATCCGCACCTTCTCGAAAGAAGTCCGCACCCTGGTCAGCGAACGCATCCGCACCATCTGCGCCGGCATCGCGGCCGCGTATCAGTGCGCGATCGACGTCGACATCCGCGACACCTTCAACGTGCTGGTCAACCAGGTCGAGCAGTCCAAGGTGGTCGAGGAGGTGGCGCGCACCGTCGTCGACCCCGCCAAGGTGATCACCCGCACCCAGCCGAAGATGGGCAGCGAGGATTTTGCCGACATGCTGGAGACCATTCCCGGCGCCTATTTCTGGGTCGGCCATGACGGCTCGGTGCCGGTGCACAATCCCGGTTTTGTGCTGGACGACAAGATCCTGCCGATCGGCGCCAGCATGTTCGCCCGCATCATCGAAACGCGCATGCCGGTCGTTTAGCAATGCAAAAAAAGAGTGTCGAAGAGGCGGTCACCTCGCTGCACGATCTCTCCGCGGTCGATCTGATCGCGGGCTATCGCGCCAAGCAATTCTCGCCGAGCGAGGTGCTGGAGGACGTGCTCACGCACGTCGCCGCGTGGGAGCCGCACCTCAGGGCACTCTATGCGTTCGACCCCGACGGCGCGCGCGAGGCCGCAAAGGCCTCGACCGCGCGCTGGACCGGCGGCGAGCCGTCCGGCCCGCTCGACGGCGTGCCTGTCACGGTAAAGGACAACATCGCGACCAAGGGCGTGCCGGTGCCGCTGGGGGCGGCCAGCGTCAAGCTCGTGCCGGCCGAGAAGGACGCCCCGCCCGCCGCGCGGCTGCGCGAGGCCGGCGCGATCATCTTCGCCAAGACCACCATGCCCGATTACGGCATGCTGTCCTCCGGGCTCTCCAGCTTCCACGCGCTCGCGCGCAACCCCTGGGACCTCTCTAAGAATCCCGGCGGCTCCAGCGCCGGTGCAGGCGCCGCCGCGGCGGCCGGCTACGGCCCCCTGCATCTCGGCACCGATATCGGCGGCTCGGTGCGCCTGCCCGCGGGCTGGTGCGGCCTCGTCGGATTGAAGCCGAGCTTCGGCCGCGTACCGATCGACCCCACCTATGTCGGCCGCGTCGCCGGCCCCATGACCCGCACCGTCGACGATTGCGCGCTGATGATGAGCGCGATCGCAAAGCCCGACCGGCGCGACGGCATGAGCCTGCCCGCCGAACCCCTCAACTGGAAAGGGCCGGAGAAGTCTCCGCGCAAATTGCGGATCGGCCTGATGCTCGATGCCGGCGTCGGACTGCCGGCAGAACGGCCGGTCCGTGACGTTGTCGTGAAAGCCGCAAAGGCGTTCGAATCCGCAGGTAGCGTCGTCACCGAGGTCGACGGCATTTTGACCCGCGAGATGCTCGACGGCCTCGACAATTTCTGGCGCGCGCGGATGTGGGACGATCTGTCTAAGCTGACGCCGGCCGAGCAGGCAAAGGTGCTGCCCTACATCTTCAAATGGGGCGCATCCGGCGCAAAGCTCTCGGGTGTGGATGTCATCCGCGGCTTCAACCAGACCATGGCGATCCGCGCCGTGGCGTCAAAGCTGTTCTGCGAGCTCGACTACGTGATCTCGCCGACCGCACCGAACGTGAACTATCCGGCCGACTGGGCGTCGCCGACCAACGATCCCATGAGGCCGTTCGAGCACATCGCCTATACCGTGCCGTGGAATATGTCGGAGAACCCTGCGGTCTCCCTCAACGGCGGTTTCGACGCCAACGGCTTTCCCATCGGCGTGCAGATCGTCGGCCGCCGCTTCGACGACATCGGCGTGCTCGGCATGGCCAAGGCCTTCGAGGGCTTGCGCGGCCCGCAGCGGCCCTGGCCGAAGCCGCCGGCACGCTGAATATCCTCCGTCATTCCGGGGCGTCGCGAAGCGACGAGCCCGGAATCCATAACCACCATCGTGAGTATGGATTCCGGGCTCGCGCCAAGAGGCGCGCCCCGGAATGACGTGCTACAGAGAGAATAAGAAACAAAGGAAGGAAATAACCCATGGCGTATGAGACGATCAAATACGAGGTCGCCGAGCAGATCCTCACCATCACGCTGAACCGGCCCGACAAGCTCAACGCCTTCAACGCGCAGATGCAAGCAGAGCTGATCGACGCGTTCGATGCCGCCGACAAGGACGACAACGTCCGCGCCATCATCGTCACCGGCTCCGGCCGTGGTTTTTGCGCAGGCGCGGACCTCTCTTCCGGCGCCGACACGTTTGATCGCGACGCGCGGCGCGGTCCCGTCAAGCGCCTCGCCGACGGCAAGGTCGATTACAGCGATCCGCAGGTGCGCGACGGCGGCGGCCAGGTGACCTTGCGTATTTTCAAATGCCTCAAGCCCGTGATTGCCGCGGTGAACGGCCCTGCCGTCGGCATCGGCGTCACCATGCAGCTCGCGATGGACATCCGCATTGCCTCCGACGCCGCCCGCTTCGGCTTCGTGTTCTCCCAGCGCGGCATCGTGCCCGAGGCCGCCTCGAGCTGGTTCCTGCCGCGCATCGTCGGCATCTCGCAGGCGCTGGAATGGTGCTATTCGGGCCGCGTCTTCCCGGCGCAGGAAGCGTTTGCTGGGCGTCTCGTCAGCAAGGTGGTGCCGCCGGATGATCTCTTGCCGACCGCCCGCGCGCTCGCCAAGGAATTCGCGGCGAAAACCGCGCCGGTATCGGTGGCGCTGATCCGGCAGATGATGTGGCGCATGATGGGTGCGGACGATCCGATGGAAGCCCACAAGGTCGACAGCCGCGGCATCTACGCCCGCGGCCGCTCCGACGACGTCAGGGAAGGCGTGGTGTCGTTCCTGGAGAAGCGTCCGGCGCAGTTCAAGAACAAGGTGTCAAGCGACATGCCGGATTATTTCCCGTGGTGGACGGAGCGGGAGTACAAATAGCGCTCTCGTAGGGTGGGCAAAGCGAAGCGTGCCCACCATTCTGGTTTCGGCTAGTGACAAAGGGTGGGCACGGCGCAAGAGGCGCCTTTGCCCACCCTACGGCACCGTCACTCCATCACCAGCGCCACGCGACCGATCGCCTTGCGGTCGATCAGCAACCGCATCGCCTTCGCGTAATCCCCAAGCGGCAGGCGGTGCGAGACGTTGGGGCGCAGCTTGCCTTCCTCCGCCCACTGAAGCAGCGCCTTCAGGCGCACCTCGCCGAGCGCGGGATTTTTCCGCACGGCCTCTCCGGCGCGCACGCCGAGTACACTGGCGCCCTTGATCAGCAGCAGATTGGTCTTGGCCGAGCCGATGCCACCCGTAAAACCGATCACCAGCAGCCGCGCGCCCCAGGCGATGCAGCGCATCGAGCTCTCGAACACCTCGCCGCCGACGGGATCGAACACGACGTCGGCGCCGCGGCCGTCGGTGATGCGCTTGACCGCATCGCGAAACGGCTCGCGATCGTAACGCACGAGATGATCGGCGCCGCGCGATTTCGCAATGGCAAGCTTCTCGTCGCTGGAGGCGGTCGCGATCACGGTCGCGCCCAGCATCTTGCCGATCTCGACGGCGGCAAGGCCGACGCCGCCGCCGGCGCCATGCACGAGCAGCACCTCGCCCGGCTCGACCCTGCCGCGGTCGATCAGCGCGTGATAGGCGGTGCCGTGGCCGGCGAGATAGGTCGCAGCCTCCGCGTAATCGAAGGTGGACGGCATCGGCGTGAGCTGCGACGGCGCGACGACCGCTTCATCGGTGAAAGCACCGTGGCGCATCTTCACGATCACCTTGTCGCCGACGGCAACGCCCCTCGTCTCCGCGCCCACTTCGGTCACGTCGCCGGCGGCCTCCATGCCGGGCGTGAACGGCAACTCCGGCTTGAGCTGATATTCCCCGGCCGCCATCAGCACGTCGGGAAAATTCAGCCCGGCGGCGCGGATCGCGACGCGCACCTCGCCCGGCTTCAGGGCACGCGAGGGAAACTCTTCCAGCAGCAAGCTTTCGGGCGCGCCGAACTCGCGGCAGACGACAGCGCGCACCATCAGGCCGCGCTCGCCCTGCGGCGCTTGAGCGCCTCGCGGATCAGCGGCAGGCGGTCATTCCCGAAATACATGTCGGTCTTATCGACGAAGATCGTCGGCGAGCCGAAGCCGCCGCGCGCGACGACCTCTTCGGTGTTGGCCTTGAGCTGGTCCTTGATCCCCTGCTCCGAAATGCCTGCAAAGAATTTCTGCTCATCGATGCCAACCGTCCTGCAGATCTCGGCGAGCACCGTGTCCTGCGAGATGTCCTTGTCGCCGCTCCAATAGGTTTCGAACACGGCGGTCGCGAACGACACCATGTCCCGACCCAGCCAGATGCAGCCGCGCATCGCCTTGACGCTGTTCACCGGAAACACCGTCGGCGGCATCTTGATCGACAGGCCGGCCGAGCGCGCCCAGTCCTGGAGATCCTTCTTCATGTAGCGTGCCTTCAGCGGCACCGGCTTTTCCCGCTGCGCGTAGACACTCGGGTTGACCGTGTTGAAGATGCCGCCGACCAGGATCGGCCGCCAGGCGATCTCCGCGCCGAGCTCCTTGGCCAGCGGCTGGATGTTGTGAAAGGCGAGATAGGTCCAGGGGCTGGAACAGTCGAAGAAGAATTCGATCATGGCGTTTCCTTTGCTCTTGTCATTCCGGGGGCGCCCTCTTGGGCGCGAACCCGGAATCCATTCCACCAGTTTTATTGCGGCCCGATGGATTCTCAGGTGCGCAATTGCGCACCTTAGCTCGGCGCTTCGCGCCGCCCCGGAATGACGGGTGCAGCCTACTTCTTTCCCAACACTTCCTTCGCACGCTGGCCGAACATGATCTTGCGTGATTCCTCGTCGAACGGCTCTTTCACGAACTTGCCGATCGCGAGCCCCGCCTGCACCGGCGGCCTGGCACGGACCTCGGCGTACCATCGCTTCACGTTCGGATAGTCCTCTAACGTAAAGCCCTGCGCCTTGTGGGTCATGGTCCAGGGGAAGCAGGCGATGTCGGCGATGGAATAGTCGCCGGCGACATAGGCGCCGGTCTTGGCCAACTGCCGGTCCAGCACGCCGTAGAGCCGCGCCGCCTCATCGCGGTAGCGCTCGATCGCGTAAGGGACCTTCTCGGCCGCATAGAGCGCGAAGTGGCCGTGCTGGCCGAGCATGGGCCCGAGCCCCGCCATCTGCCACATCACCCACTGGATGGTGGTGGAGCGGCCGCGCAAATCTCCGGCCAGGAAACGGCCGGTCTTCTCTGCCAGATAGATCAGGATCGCGCCGGTCTCGAAGGCCGAGAAAGGTGCGCCGCCATCGGCGGGTTCGTGATCGACGATCGCGGGAATACGGTTGTTCGGACTGATCGCGAGAAACTCGGGGTTGAACTGCTCGCCCGCGCGGATGTTGACGGGCTTCACGCGATAGGGGAGCCCGAGTTCCTCCAGCATGATCGAGATTTTCCAGCCGTTCGGCGTCGGCGCATAATAGAGATCGATCATCGCCTTCCCTGTCGTCGCCGCTGGAATAGAGAGCGACTTTTGTTGTTCTGTACCTCGACGTTAAGACATGGCAGGAAGAGGCGCAACATAACCTGCCGGGAGAGCCGCCATGCTGTTTCCAACCACGATCGCCGGCTCCTTGCCGAAGCCCGAATGGCTCGCCGAGCCCAACATGCTCTGGGCGCCCTGGAAGTCGCAAGGCGATGAGCTGCTCCGCGCCAAGCGGGACGCGACACTGATCTGGCTGAAGATCCAGGAGGACGCCGGCATCGACATCGTCACCGAGGGCGAGCAGGCCCGCCAGCATTTCGTGCACGGTTTCCTGGAGAAGATCGACGGCATCGATTTCGCCCACAAGGTCGAGATGGGCATCCGCAAGGACCGCTACAAGGCGATGGTGCCGCAGGTGGTCGCGCCGCTCCGGCTCAAGGGCCGCGTCCATGCCTTTGAGGCGCGCGTGGCGCGCACGCACACGAAGAAGAAGCTGAAATTCACCCTGCCCGGCCCGATGACCATCATCGATACGATTGCCGATCGCTACTATGGCGACCGCGTCAAGATGGCCTTTGCGTTCGCCGAGCTGCTCAACGAGGAAGCCAAGGCGCTCCAGGCCGACGGCGTCGATCTCGTGCAGTTCGACGAGCCTGCCTTCAACGTCTACATGGACGAGGTCAACGACTGGGGCATCAAGGCGCTGGAGCGCGCCGCGCAGGGGCTGACCTGCGCCACCGCCGTGCACATCTGCTACGGCTACGGGATCAAGGCCAATACCGACTGGAAGGAGACGCTCGGCGCACAGTGGCGGCAGTACGAGCAGATCTTCCCCGCGATCGACGCGAGCCCGATCCAGCAGGTCGCGATCGAGTGCCGCAATTCCAAGGTGCCGCTCGACCTGCTGGCGCTGCTCAAGACCAAGATCGTGCAGGCCGGCGTGATCGACGTCGCCAGCGACACGGTCGAGACCGCCGAGGACGTCGTGAAGGTGATCGACGCGGTGTCGAAATTCGTGCCCAAGAGCAACATCATCGCCACCACCAATTGCGGCATGGCGCCGATGCGACGCGAGATCGCCGAAGCCAAGCTGATGGCGCTCGGCGCAGGTGCCGCAATGGCGCGCGAGAAGCTGGGATGATGACGGTAAGCCGCTGCGCTAGCTGCGCGCTGTCGGATGCAACGCAGGCCGATAGCCGGCGACGATTGCGCGCAGCGTAGAAGGCGGCGTCAGCAGCTTGGCTTCGGCGAGCTCGCGGTTAACTGCCGCATAGCCTGCCGGCGACCACAACAGCGCCCTGCCCCGCGCCACCAGAAAGCTCTCCTCGCCCTGCTGCACCATCGCGCCGTCGGGCAATTCTGCCAGCGACATCGGCAGCGCGTGCAGCTGCTTCCTGCCGCGATCAAGGCGCTCGCGATGCAGCGCGGCGTCGATCGCCTTCGCGCTGACGTCGCTTGCAGCATTCCCCGCTTCCCACGCTCTGCGAAAGCGCCTGGCATCGTCGCGGCGACAGAAGAAACACGGCCGATGGCCCGCGGCAAACGAGGTGGCTTCGTCGAGGAAGAACAGCTCGGTCCAGCTCCGGCGCGCCATCACCGGGCGCCGCCAGCCGCGGAATTCGCAGAGGCAAGTAATCCAGGCCGGCGACGACCAGCGCTTCTTCAGAAGCGTCTTCGTCGCGGGATCGTGGATGATGCCGCGATTGCCGGTGAACATTCCGCGATGCGGGGTGGCGATGATCTCGCCGGTCGGCGTGACGCGATTTTGCAGGGGCATGGGTGCACGCCCGTTAAACTGACGTCATTCCGGGGCGGTCCGCAGGACCGAACCCGGAATCTCGAGATTCCCTGGTGCGCAATTGCGCACCATAGTTCGATGCCTTGCATCGCCCCGGAATGACTCCGTCCCTCACGCCGCCCCGTCGCGGAGCGGCGGGTGATAGGACAGCGCGGTGTCCCAGGGGAAGAAGATCCAGGTGTCCTGCGACACCTCCGTGATGTAGGTGTCGACCAGCGGGCGCCCCTTCGGCTTGGCGTAGACCGTGGCGAAATGCGCATCGGGCAGCATCTCGCGCACCAGCTTGCCGGTCTTGCCGGTGTCGACGAGGTCGTCGACGATCAGGAGCCCCTTGCCGGTGCCGCCGCCGAGTTTCATCGCAGCTTCCGAGATGCCCTTGAGGACCTGAAGCTCGCCCTGCTTGTTGTGGTCGTAGCTGGCGATGCAGACCGTGTCGATCACGCGCACGCCGAGCTCGCGGGCCACGATCGCGGCCGGCACCAGGCCGCCGCGGGTAATCGCGATCACCGCGTGGAACGGACCGACCTCGTTGAGCCGCCAGGTCAGCGCCCGGCAGTCCCGGTGAAACTGGTCCCACGAGACCGGAAAGGCCTTGCCTGCCCGCTCCTGCGCGCTCAGTTCCGGTGCTTCACCGCCCATCATCCTCTCCTGCAAATCGTCGTCCGGCGGCCTTTCTGCTACCGGGTGATGTTCAATCCTGCCAGCATTTCCTTCACCGCGGCCATGGCTGCGGCGAGCTTATCCGCATCCCGCGAACGCACCACCAGATTGGTGTTCGGCTTCGAGTCCTCGTCCATGAAGGGATAGCTGCCGATGATGGTGTCGGGATGAGCGGCGGCGATTGCCCGCAGGGGGCTGCCGATGTCGCCTTCCCGCGCATTGGCGCGGACCGATTCGGAGAGCATGCGCACGCCCGATTTCAGCTTGGGCGAGACGATGTCCATCATCGCCTGCATGATCGAGGGGACGCCCGCCATGACAATGACATTGCCGATCTTGAAGCCGGGCGCGAGGATGGTCGCGCTCTGGATCAGCTCGGCGCCGTCGGGGATGCGGGCCATGCGCAGGCGGGCCTCGTTGAGATCCTGCTCGCTCCAGCGCTCGCGGAAACGGGCGACCACCTCCGGGTGATGGTCGATGCCGACGCCGAACGCCTTGGCGACGCTGTCGGCGGTGATGTCGTCATGGGTCGGCCCGATCCCGCCGGTGGTGAAGACATAGGTGTAGCGATGCCGCAGTGCATTCAATGCGGCGATGATGTCGTCCTCGTCGTCGGAGACGACCCGGACTTCCTTCAGGTCGATGCCGATATTGGTCAGGTATTCGGCAATGAAGCCGATATTCTTGTCCTTGGTCCGGCCGGACAGGATTTCGTCCCCAATGACCAGAATGCCCGCCGTGACGATCTCGCTCATGCCTTAAGTCCCTCACCTGTAGCGCCGACTTTGCCGAGGTAACGCGTTGAAGTCACGCGGTTTTGCTGCCGAAATAAGCAGTCCTCAGCCATTTTTTCAGGCAAGCCGCCGGCCATCCCCGGTAAATGCTGCCAGTCCATGCTTATCGCGCTGGCCCGCCCCTTGCTACCACCTGAAAGTCATGCACTCTTGCCGCATGGCCAGGACGTTGCGGTCTTCACCAAGGCCTGACGACCTGTCCAATGGCGCAACGCCTTGCGGGGACAAGTCGGGATCTATGGCAGTCGCGTTTGATGAAATGAACATTCCCGGCGGGGACCTTCGCCCCGCCTATCAGGAGCTGGCTCGCTGGCTCAAGGAGACGCCTCCCGAGGCGCTCGAATATCGCCGCCAGGAAGCTGAGCTCCTGTTCCGCCGGATCGGCATCACCTTCGCCGTCTACGGCGAATCCGAGTCGACCGAGCGCCTCATCCCCTTCGACGTGATCCCGCGGATCATGTCGGGCAAGGAATGGGCGCTGCTGGAGAAGGGCCTGAAGCAGCGCGTCCGCGCGCTCAACATGTTCCTGCGCGACATCTATCACGGCCGCGACATCCTCCGCGCCGAGGTCGTGCCCGACGATCTGATCTTCCAGAACCCGGTCTTCCGCCCCGAGATGAACGGCCAGCAGGTGCCGCACGACGTCTACGTGCACATCGCCGGCATCGACATCGTCCGGGTCGACGCCGAAGACTTCATCGTGCTGGAGGACAATGCGCGCACGCCGTCGGGCGTGTCCTACATGCTGGAAAACCGCGAGATCATGATGCGGCTGTTTCCGGACCTGTTCGCCCGCCACCGAGTGGCGCCGGTCGAGCGCTATCCGGACGAGCTGCTCGCGGCCCTGCGCTCGGTGGCGCCGCAAGGCGCTTCGGGCGAGCCGACGGTCGCCCTGCTCACGCCGGGCGTCTACAACTCCGCCTATTACGAGCACTCGTTCCTTGCCGACAAGCTTGGCATCGAGCTGGTCGAGGGCCGCGACCTCATCATCAAGAACAACGAAGTGTTCATGCGGACGACCGAGGGGCTGAAACGCGTCGACGTGATTTATCGCCGCGTCGACGATGACTTCATCGACCCCCTCACCTTCCGCCCCGATTCCGTGCTCGGCGTGCCCGGGCTGATGTCGGCCTACGCGGCCGGCAACATCACCCTCGCTAATGCGGTCGGCACCGGCATCGCCGACGACAAGGCGATCTACTCCTACATGCCTGACATCGTGAAGTTCTATCTCGGCGAGGAGCCGATCCTGAAGAACGTGCCGACCTGGCGCTGCCGCGAGCCGAAGGACCTCGCCTATGTGCTGGACAATCTGAGCGAGCTCGTCGTCAAGGAAGTGCACGGCTCCGGCGGCTACGGCATGCTGATCGGCCCCGCCGCAACGAAAGCGACCATCGAAGCGTTCCGCGAGAAGCTCAAGCGCGAGCCGGAAGGCTTCATCGCGCAGCCGACGCTGGCGCTCTCGACCTGCCCGACTTGTACGGCCACCGGCCTTGCTCCGCGCCATGTCGACTTGCGGCCGTTCGTGCTGACCGGCAGCAAGAGCACCACGATCGTGCCGGGCGGGCTCACACGCGTCGCGCTGAAGGAAGGCTCCCTGGTTGTGAATTCGAGCCAGGGCGGCGGCACCAAAGACACCTGGATTTTGGACGAGTAGTCAGATGCTGTCGCGTACCGCCGAAAACCTCTACTGGCTCGCCCGCTACGTCGAACGGGCCGAATATCTTGCGCGCACCATCGATGCGACGCTGCGCGTCACCGCGCTTCCCGCCGCCTACATCGGCAAGACCAACGAATGGGACTCGGCGCTGCTGACCGCCGGCGTCGCCGCAAGCTTCTATCAGACCTATGAGGAAGCCAACGAGCACAACGTCGTCGAATACCTCTCGTTCTCGCCGAACAATCCGTCCTCGATCAGGAACTGCATCGAGGCGGCACGGCTGAACTCGCGCTCGGTGCGCACCGCGCTCACCAGCGAGATGTGGGACACCATCAACTCGGCCTGGATTGAATTGCAGGAGGTCTGGAGCAAGGGCACCTCCACGCGCGAGGACCTCGCAAAATTCCTGCGCTTCGTACAGGAGACTTCGCTGCGCTTCGACGGTTCGGCCTACCGGACCATGCTGCGCAACGACGCCTACTGGTTCTCGCGGATGGGCGTCCATCTGGAACGCGCCGACAACACCGCGCGCATTCTCGACGTGAAGTACCACGTGCTGTTGCCCGAGGAGGAGCATGTCGGCGGCCCGCTCGACTTCTATCAGTGGAGCTCGATCCTGCGCTCGGTCTCGGCGCTGACCGCCTATCACTGGGTCTATCGCGAGACGCTGAAGCCCTGGTTGATTGCGGACCTGCTCATCCTCAACGACACGCTGCCGCGTTCGCTGGCCAGCTGCTACGGCAATCTCGTGCGCAACCTCGACCAGATCGGCGTCGCCTATGGCCGCCAGGGCCCGGCCCAGCGCCACGCCCGCGGCATCCGCAACCGGCTGGAACACAGCAATATGAACGACATTTTCCAGCATGGCGTGCATGAATTCATTCAGGAATTCATCGCGGACAATTCCAGGCTGGGCGAAATCATCACGAAGCAGTATTTGATCTGATACACGCCGTCATTCCGGGATGGTCCGAAGGACCAGACCCGGAATCTCGAGATTCTCAGGTGCGCAATTGCGCACCATAGTTCGGTGCTGTGCACCGCCCCGGAATGACGCCAGAACAACGGTCCACCATGCGCCTGCGAATCCAGCACACCACGACCTATCGCTACGAGCCGCCGGCGACCAGCGTGATCCAGATCCTGCGCATGACGCCGTGCAGCCATGACGGGCAGTATGTGGCGGAATGGCAGATCGACGTCTCGACCGATACCAAGCTCGACACCCATGAGGACGCCTTCGGCAATGTCACCCATGTGCTGTCCTGCGGGCCCGTCGGCGATATCAAGATCACGGCCGAGGGCCTGATCGAAACCCACGACACCGGCGGCGTGCTGCGCGGCGCCGACGAGCGCTTTCCGGCCGGCATGTTCCTGCGCACCACCGACCTCACCTCCGTCAATCCGGCCATGGCCGCAGTCGCGCGCCAGTTGCGCAGCGAGGCCGAGAGCGACACGCTCGGGTTCCTGCACACGCTGATGAGCGAGATCGGCGACCACATGACGTTCGACGAGGATCCGACCAACAGCGGCACGTCGGCGGCGGAAGCCTTCACGCTCAAGCGCGGGGTCTGCCAGGACTACGCGCATATCTTCATCGCCTGCGCCCGCACCGGCGGGGTGCCGGCGCGCTTCGTCTCCGGCCACTTTTTGCGCTCGGACGGCACGGTGCACCAGGATGCCGGCCATGCCTGGGCGGAGGCCTATGTCCCCGATCTCGGCTGGGTCGGCTTCGATCCCGCCAACAGCATCTGCGCCACCGACGCCCATGTCCGCGTCGCGATCGGGCTCGACTATCTCGGCGCAGCCCCCGTGCGCGGCACCCGCTATGGCGGCGGCGCGGAGACGCTGTCGGTGGCCGTCAAGGTCGAGCAGGCCGGCCGCGGCGGGCAATCGCAGTCGCAGCGGCAGAGCTAAATCCGGCGAGATCGCGTCGCGAGACATCTGCGGCGTAATCAAGCCGCTACGTTACAGCTGTAATCCACGACCGCCGCGCTGAAACCGCCCCGTAGCACCATCTATTCAACGTCTGTCGCGATCCGTTTCCGCAACAGAGGTTGAACAGATGCAGCTTCACGAAAAAAACAAAAGCCATTCGGCGCCCCTGCGCGATCCCCACCAAGACATGCTGGTGGGCATCCGGGAGCTCGCTCCCGAGATCAAGGCACGTGCCGTCGAGATAGAAGCTGCACGCCGCATCCCGCCCGACCTGGTGGAGCGGCTGAGGTCGATCGGACTCTTTCGGATGTTCGTGCCGCACAGCCATGGCGGGCTGGAGCTGGAGTTTCCGGCGGGACTGGAGGTCATCAAGGCACTGGCCCGTCTCGACGGCTCGATCGGCTGGATCGCGGCTGTCGCCGGGGTCAGCAGCCTCTTCGTCGCCGCGTCACCCCCGGAATTGTACAAGCGCGTCTACCAGGACGGACCTGATACGGCGATCTGCGGCTCATCCCAGCCGGGTGGAACGGCAGAGCGCGTGGCCGACGGCTACCGCGTCAAGGGCCGCTGGCCGTTCGCCAGCGGTTGCATGCATGCGGACTGGATCGGTGGAATCTGCATTGTCACCGAAAATGGCAAACCGGTCCCCGGCCCGCAGGGCAAGCCACTGCTTCGCGCCGTTATGCTGCCGGCTCGCGACTGGGAGATCGAGGACACCTGGCACGTGGCGGGGCTCGAGGGCACCGGCAGCCATCACGTCACGCTGCGGAAGACACTGGTTCCCGAGGCCAATTTCTTCGATCTCGATGCTGCCCCGCGCCAGTCGGGTCCGCTCTATCGAGCATTGCGGCAATTGCTGCCATTGGTGCACGGCGCATTTGTGGTAGGCATGGCCGAGAGCACCGTCGATGAACTGCTCGCGCTGGCCAATACCGGGAGGCAGCAATTGTATGCGGCTGTCCCGATGCGGGAGTCCGAGATATTCCAGTACGAACTCGGCCGGATCTCCGCCGAGCTCAGGGCCGCGCAGGCGTTTCACGAGGTCCAGGCTGCCAGTCACTGGCGTCACGCGCTGGCCGGAACGTTGAATGACGAAGACCTTGTCGTCGAAGGGACCCGATCGGCGACCTGGCTCGCCACGACCTGCGTCGGCATCGCCGACGCCTGCTTTAGCCTGGCCGGAAGCAGTGCGGTCTACGACAGCTCGCCGCTGCAGCGGCGCCTGCGTGACCTTCACGTCGCAGCACAGCACGCCCACGCGCAGCAGAGGCAATATGTCGATGTCGGCAAGCTGGCCTTGCGCCGCTCGACTGAACATGCCGGCTGACCGCATGGGGCGTGCTATGATCGCAGGGTCAGATCAGACCCTGCGAGGCCCCCCATGGCGACTGTGAAACTGCTTTCGGACGATGAACTGTCGAGCGAGGCGCGCGCCGTTTTCGACGACATCCGCAAGGTGCGGCAGTCGGATTTCGTCAACAATTTTTGGCGCGCGCTGGCGCATGATCCGAAGACGCTGCGGCGGACCTGGGAGAGCATCAAGGAGGTGATGGCGCCGGGGGCGCTCGATCCCAAGGTCAAGGAAATGCTCTATGTCGCGGTTTCGGTGGCGCATGGCTGCAGCTATTGCATCCATTCGCACACCGCCGGCGCACGAGCCAAAGGCTTGACCGAGGCCGAATATGGCGAGCTGCTCGCCATCGTCGGCATGGCTGCGGAGACGAACCGGCTGGTCACGGCGCTCGGCGTTCCCGTCGACGAGGCGTTTCTCGTCGGCGCCGCCGACTGAGGTCAGCCGTCGCGCCCGGGAATGACGACCTCATCCCGGGAATTGGGGTTGGAGCGGCCCCCGAAATTGGCTAGTAATTCCGCGCAAACGCGTTCGGGGACTGGAAATGACCTATTGTTGCGGAATCCTGGTTCGGGACGGTTTGGTGATGATCGCCGATACCCGCACCAATGCCGGCCTCGACAACGTCTCGACCTTCCGCAAGCTGCACATCTTCTCCAAGCCCGGCGACCGCATCATGGCGATCGCCAGCGCCGGCAACCTCGCCATCAGCCAGTCGGTGCTGTCCACGCTGACCGAAGGCCTCGAGGACCCCAATACGGGCGAGATCGAGACGCTGATGAACGCGCCGACCATGTTCCAGGCCGCCCAGCGCATCGGCCGGGCGATCCGGGCGGTGCATGCGACCGAAGGGCCCGCGCTGAAATCCGAGGACGTCTCGTTCGACGTCTCCTTCCTGTTCGGCGGCCAGATCAAGGGCGCGCGCATGCGGCTGTTCATGGTCTACACCGCCGGCAACTTCATCGAGTGCACCACCGACACGCCCTACTTGCAGATCGGCGAGCACAAATACGGCAAGCCGGTGCTCGACCGTGCCATGCATTACGACGTCGAGCTCTACGAGGCGCTGAAGACCGGCCTGATCTCGATGGACTCGACCATGCGCTCCAACCTCGGCGTCGGCCTGCCGATCGACGTGCTGGTGGTGCGCGCCGACGCCTGCGATGCCGATCTCAACCACCGCATCGAGGCGGGCGAGCCCTATTTCCACGATCTGCGCTCGCGCTGGTCGGCAGCCTTGCGCGCCGCGCACCAGAACATTCCGCGCCCGCCCTACAAGAACGAAAAAGAACCCAAAACCTGACAGCTTAAGAGAAAAGGCAGGAAACGATGAGTGAAGCAAAAAAGATCGCAGTGGTGACGGGCGCCGGCACCGGTGTCGGCCGCGCGGCCGCGCTGGCGCTGATGAACACCGGCTTCACCGTGGTGCTCGTGGGGCGCCGCATGGAGATGCTCGAGGAAACGGCGAAGCTCGGTCCCGCGGGAAAGAGCCTCTGCGTCACCGCCGACATGACCAAGCCGGACCAGATCGCCGCGCTGTTTGACAAGGTGAAGGCGACCTATGGCCGCCTCGACGTGCTGTTCAACAATGCCGGCATGGGCGCGCCGGCGGTGAACTTCGAGGATCTCAGCCTCGAGCAGTGGCAGGCGGTGGTGAACACCAACCTCACCGGCCCGTTCCTGTGCACCCAGCACGCCTTCCGCATCATGAAGGACCAGACCCCGCGCGGCGGCCGCATCATCAACAACGGCTCGATCTCGGCGCATGCGCCGCGGCCGTTCTCGGCGGCCTACACCTCGACCAAGCACGCCATCACGGGCCTCACCAAGGCGAGCAATCTCGACGGGCGCATGTACGACATCGCGGTCGGCCAGGTCGACATCGGCAATGCGGCAACCCCGATGACCGACCGCATGGTCAACGGCCCCGGCGTGCTCCAGCCCGACGGCACCACCAAACACGAGCCGCGCATGGACGCCAAAGCGGTCGGCGATGCCGTCGCCTACATGGCCGGCCTGCCGCTGGACGCCAACGTGCTGACCATGACGGTCATGGCGACCAAGATGCCGTTCGTCGGACGGGGCTAAGACCGTTACTGGTTCTTGCCCAGGGCTTCTGACACCAAATGAAGCCCGCGATCCTTGGCCGCGATCAACCGTCGTTGAAATGCGGCCAAGGTCGCTTCTTTGCTGTCGGGCGCAAGTTCGCTGGCCAGGGCAGCGAAGTGGCTATCGGCCTCGTCGAACCGGCCGAGACGCCGCAGCATCTCGCCGGTCAGAAGCCGATCGTCGAGGCGCGCTTCTGCGCTCCTGGTTGTGTCGGCAACGTCCACTGCCAGCCGCGCCAGCAGTTCAGTCGCATAGCGAGTGTAGCGTTCGCCGGTCGTGCCTTCCGCCATCAGGCGCCGGACGAGATCCTGAGCATCCTTGGCGGACAGGCCAGGTCTGTTCACCCGGCTCCGTTCGCCAAGCTCGGTTCGTCCCGCCTCCCACGTCGCCTGCAGCAGCAGACTGGATACTTCCGCGTGAGATGAGCCGGTGTGCTCCATGATCCAGGATGCGCGGTAATAAGGCGTCTCACTCCGGATGCCCTGAAACTCCGGTGACAGAATCAAAGGCCGAAGCCTCTCCTGCTCGTCGTCCTCGTACTTCGCCTTGACGAAGACAAATCCGTTGGTCGGGCAACTCGCGAGCGGCCAGGGGCTTTCAATCGCACCGACCGGCATCCAATCGAGCTGCTTGCCAAAGGACGTGCCGGAGTTCTGCGCGCTGTAGGTGAATTTGACGCCGTCGTAGGGACAGGTCATTTCGACGATGCTTCTGGTCATTGCATGAGCAGCGAAAGCGCCGCCGGCCAGAACGAGCCACGCCAGAACTAGCAGCCTTGATCGCCTGCCCATCTCCCCCTCTATCCTACGTGGAGACCGATCCCTCGGACTACCATGCCGTCCGGAATACGCCGTTCGTGTGGCGCCGCTGAAACGGGCCTCGCTCCTGCCTGACTCAAAAAGTGAAAAACAACCCCATGCACAGTAGGCGTCAAGGGGCGCCAGCAGGCGGTCAGCCGTGGGGGTGACGTGAACTAAAGCCCCGCGCTGCCTCCACAATCGTCATTGCGAGCGCAGCGAAGCAATCCAGACTGCCTCCGCGGTGAGATTCTGGATTGCTTCGTCGCAAGGGCTCCTCGCAATGACGTGGAGAGAGCGGAGTCTACTCCAGGCTCTCCACCCGCCGCAGGCTGGGAAACAGCTTCATCCAGAGCAAAGCCACCGCGACCGTGCAGACGCCGCCGAGCACCGCGGCCGGCATGGCGCCGAACAGCGCGGCCGCCACTCCGCTCTCGAACTGGCCGAGCTGGTTGGAGGCGTTGATGAAGAGGAAATTCACCGCGCCGACGCGGCCGCGCATCTCGTCGGGCGTTGAGAGCTGCACCAGCGAGAAGCGGATCACGACGCTGATCGTGTCGGCGGCGCCGAGGATCGCGAGCGACAGCACCGACAGCCACATCCATGACGACAGCGCGAACACGATGGTCGCGATGCCGAACACGATCACGGCCTGGAACATGCGCAGGCCCACATGCCGCGAGATGGCGTGGCGCGCCAGCACCATGGTCATCAGCAGTGCGCCGACTGCCGGCGCGGCGCGCAACACGCCGAGCCCGACCGGGCCGGTCTGGAGGATGTCGCGGGCATAGATCGGCAACAGCGCGGTGACGCCGCCGAACAGCACCGCGAACAGGTCGAGCGAGATGGTGCCGAGGATCGCCGGATTGCTCCGGATGAAGCGAACACCGGCGAAGATGTTGTCGGCGTCCGTGCCCTCCTTGGCGACCGCCTGCGGGCGCGGCCGGATGAAACCGGTCAGGATCATCCCGAGAATCCAGAACAGCAGCATCACGGCATAGGCAAGATGCGGCGCGACCGCGTAGGCAAAACCGCCGAGCGCGGGACCCGTGATGGTCGCGACCTGCCCCGCACCGCTCGCGACGGCCGTTGCCCGCTGGAGCGAGCCCTGCGGCGCGATCAGCGGCAGCAGCGCCGCGGTGGTCGGGCTTTCGAAGGCGCCGGCAATGCCGAGCACGAAGGTCGCGATGAAGATCTGCACTTCGCTGACTGCGCCGAGATAGGTGATGATTGCGAGATAGAGCGCGGTCGCGGCCTCCACGAGCTGGCAGAGCTGGACCACGCGCTTGCGCTCGAAGCGGTCGGCGGCGTGGCCGGCGACGAACACGAGCAGCGCGGTGGGCAGGAACTGCACGAGGCCGACCATGCCGAGGTCGAAGGCCGAGCCGGTGAGGTCGTAGATCTGCCAGCCGATCGCGACCGCCGCGATCTGGCTGGAAAAGCGCGACAGGCTGCGCGAGAGCAGGAAGAACAGGAAGGCGCGGTGGGAGAGGAGCACGCCGGCGCTGACCGGCGGATTTTCGGATATTGGCTGCTCTGGCATCGCCTTTTGGGTCACCCTCGGACCGCTCGCCCCCTTGACGTCGACATGCCCCCGCGTGACTGAGGCGGGCCGGCTTGTCAACAGCCGGGCGTTTCCCGCATGTCCCGGCATTGCGTTTGCAACGCACGCGCGGCCATAATCACAGAGGGTTTGGGGACATCATGCTGCGGCTGCAATCGGCACTCGGCATTTTCGCATTGCTGCTGATCGCGTGGGCATTGGCAGAGAATCGCCGCGCGGTCTCGCTGCGCCAGGCGGCGATCGGCCTTGTCATGACCTTCGTCACCGCGGCCGTGCTGCTGAAGCTGCCGGCCGTCGCCCATGCCTTCGGCGCCATCAACGACGCGGTCGGCGCGATCTCGGCGGCCTCGCGCGCCGGCTCCTCCTTCGTGTTCGGCTATGTCGGCGGCGGTCCCCTGCCCTTCGACCTGAAGGTACCGGGCGCCGACTTCATCCTGGCGTTCCAGGCGCTGCCGATCGTGCTCGTCATGAGCGTGCTGACGACGCTGCTGTTCTATTGGCGGGTTCTGCCGCCGATCGTGCGCGGCATGGCCTGGCTGCTCGAACGCACGCTCGGCGTCGGCGGCGCGGTGGGCTTGTCGACCGCGGCCAACATCTTCCTCGGCATGGTCGAGGCGCCGCTGTTCGTGCGGCCGTATCTGGCACAGATGACACGCAGCGAATTGTTCCTGGTGATGACCGGCGGCATGGCCGGCATCGCCGGCACGGTGCTGGTGCTCTATGCGACGCTCCTTGCTCCGCTCATCCCCGACGCCGCCGCGCATTTCGTCATCGCCTCGGTGCTGGGCGCGCCGGCCGCGATCCTTGTCAGCCTGATCATGGTGCCGGAGACGTCGGACAAGCGCACCGGCGGCGCGCTGGAGGATCCCGAGATGGCGGTCTCCGGCACGATGGATGCGATCGTGAAGGGCACCGGCGCGGGGATTGAGCTGCTGATCAATATCATTGCGATGCTGCTGGTGCTGGTGGCGCTGGTCTACCTCGTCAACGCCATCCTCGGCCTGCTGCCGCACATCGGCGGCGCGGCGATCTCGTTGCAGCGCATGCTGGGGCTTGTGATGGCGCCGGTGTGCTGGCTGATGGGATTGCCCTGGGATCAGGCGGTGACGGCCGGCAGCCTGATGGGCACGAAAACCGTGCTCAACGAACTGATCGCCTATGTCGACCTGTCGAAGCTCGCGCCGGAGGCACTGGACGCACGCTCGCGCCTGATCATGCTCTACGCGATGTGCGGCTTCGCCAACTTCGCCAGCCTCGGCATCATGATCGGCGGCTTGGGGGTGATGGCGCCGGAGCGCCGCGAGGAGATCAACGCGCTCGGGCTGAAGTC
Source organism: Bradyrhizobium sp. B025 (assembly GCF_042257955.1). Classification (NCBI taxonomy): domain Bacteria; kingdom Pseudomonadati; phylum Pseudomonadota; class Alphaproteobacteria; order Hyphomicrobiales; family Nitrobacteraceae; genus Bradyrhizobium; species Bradyrhizobium sp. B025. The sequence continues at coordinate 5,370,822 of NZ_CP170150.1, forward strand.
GATCGTGTCGGGGACGCTGACGACGTGCTTGATGGGAGCGGTGGTGGGGGTGTTGGCGTAAGTCTCTCCACCGTCATTCCGGGGCGCGACGAAGTCGCGAGCCCGGAATCCATTTTACCGCGCGTATTGCCGCCCGATGGATTCCGGGTTCGCCGCTACGCGGCGCCCCGGAATGACGAGCGGAGAGACCGGAGCCCAAGAGAGAGCGCCTCACGCCTTCAGCTCCACCGTCTTGAACTCCGCCGGCAAAATCACCTCCAGCAGTTCCACGTCGTCCGAGTAATCCAGGATCATGTGCTTGATCCTCGGCGGCTGGGTCCAGGCGCTGCCTTCCTTCATCAGCGTCTCGCCCTCGCCCTCCATGTAGGTCTTCACCCAGCCCTTGAGCACGTAGACCATCTGGAATTCGACGTCGTGGAAGTGAAGCTTCGAGACTTCTGCGGGATTGCAGGGGCCCTGCAGCCGGATCACGTGCGCTTGCGCGAGGCCGTGGCTTGCTTCGGCGATACCGAGGTCGCGGTACTTCGCGTAGGCGCGCAGGCCATCGGCCTTGAAGTCTTCCTCGCGGTGATGACTGATAGCGATGCGCTGCTTCGGACGTACGGGCTTCTTCGGAGAGGCTGTGCGCGCCTTCGCCTTGACCGCCTTGCGTGCCGAGGATCGCGCCGCGGCCTTGGTGCCGCTCCGCTTCTTCACCGCGGTCTTGCTTGCGGGTCTTGATGCCTTTTGCTTGGCCATTGTCTGCCTCCCTGATCTGAGCCGCGCCCGCCGGATGGGTGCAACCGGACGGCAGATTAGCCAGTCCTGGACGAGGCAGCAATTGCAGGGCTTGGATCAGCAGCGCGATAATGGGATCGTTCGTAGCTTGTCCGAAGCTGTCGTCGCGAACGGCCGTCGTCTCGTATTCGTTCCCTCGCCGATTTAATCTCGCCGGGAGATTCTGGGGGATTGATTCATGAGCAACAGCGTAGGTCAGCGTGCATTTCAAAATGCCCGGCTTCAGAAGCGGCAGAAAGCCGATGTGCTGCCGTTGCTCGGGCAGGCCCTCCAGTTGCACAAGCAAGGGCTTCTCGCCCAGGCCCAGGCTGCCTACCGCCAGGTCCTGCAGCTGGCGCCCGACCAATTCATCGCGCTGCATATGCTCGGCAGCTTGGAGTCAGATACCAAAAACTATCAGCAGGCCGAAATTCTGCTGAGCCGGGCGGTTGCCGTGGATCCGAGATCTGCCGATGCTCACATGAGCCGAGGCGTCGCGCTGAACGGGCTACGACGTCACGGTGAGGCCTGTGAGAGCTATCGAAGGGCCCTCGCCTTGCGCCCCAACTTCGCCGTAGCCCTGTCCAATCTCGGTAACGCGAGCGTGACCCTCGATCTTCAGGAAGCGCTCGCGTGCTTCGACAAGGCGCTCGCAATCGACGGAAACCTTGCCGAAGCCCACAACGGCCGGGGTTGGGTGCTCTGCCGTCTGCGCAATTATGACGAGGCCATCGCCAGCTTGAACCGTGCGCTAGCGATCAAGCCCGCCTATGCCTCGGCGCTGGCGAACCGCGCCCTCGCTTTGCAGGAGCTTCTGCGGATTGACGAAGCCATGGCGGATTGCAATCGGGCAATCGCCGTGGAGCCCAACGATATGAACGGGTGGCTCGGGCGCGCCAGTGTCTGGCTCCAGGTCCAGCACATGGCCGAAGCGCTGCACGATAGCGAGAAAGCGATCGCTGTCGATCCCGATGCTGTTCAAGCTCACCTGGTACGGGGCATTTGTCTTGCCGCACTTGGGCGGGTCGACGAAGCCCTGGCCAGTTACGACAGAGCCCTTGAAATCGAGCCTGACTTCCCGAGCGCGATCTCCAACAAGATATTCACGCTCGATTTCGCGGCGGATGCCAGCGTCGAGCAGCATCAGCGAGCGCGGCAAGTCTGGTGGGAGCGGATCGGCGCGAAGTTCGCCTCAGAAGCGGCGAGACCGCACGACAACAGCCGCGATCCGGATCGCCCCCTGGTGCTCGGCTATGTCTCGTCGGATTTCAACGCGCATTCGGCCGCGTTCATATTCAAGCCGGTCCTGCAATACCGTGACCGGGCACAATTCGAGATCGTATGCTACTCTTGTTCGTCGAAAGTGGATGCGGCGACCGACGAATTTCGAAAGATCGCCGATCGCTGGCGCGACGCCTCGCAATGGAGCGACGATCGCCTCGCCGCCGAGATCCGCGCCGATGGCGTCGATATCCTGATCGATCTATCCGGCCACACCAAAGGAAACCGCCTCGGCGTGTTTGCGCGCAAGCCGGCGCCGATCCAGGCCCATGGCTGGGGTCACGGCACCGGCACCGGGCTGCCGACGATCGATTATCTGTTCTCCGACCCGGTCGCGATTCCTGCCGCGGTCCGGCATCTGTTTGCGGAAACCGTTGTCGACCTGCCGTGCTTTGTGACGCTGGAGCCGCTGCCGATCGAGCTTGCGCGGGCGTCAACGCCGGCGATCTCGAACGGCTTCGTCACATTCGGTGTCTTCAACCGCATCAGCAAGATTTCGGACCAGGCCGCGCAGGCCTGGTCCCGGATTCTCGAGCGGGTGCCGGGGTCACGACTGCTGATCAAGGATGTTGCGCTGGACGATCAACTGGTCCGCGACAATCTGCTGGCAAGGCTTGCAACTTGCGGAGTGCCGGCCGAACGCGTCGATCTGCTCGGAACCACCTTGCGAGTCGATCATCTGGCATCGTTCAATCGCGTCGATATTGCCCTCGACCCGTTCCCGCAGAATGGCGGCGTCAGCACGTTGGAAGCCTTGCAGATGGGCGTGCCCGTGGTGGCGAAGCTCGGGAACAGTCTGCCCAGCCGTGCCGCCGGCTCCATCCTCACCGCGCTTGGCCTGCCGGACTGGGTTACGGACAGCGAGGAGGCATATGTCGACATCGCGGTGAGCCGCGCGACTGAGATCGACGACCTCGACAAATTGCGCCGCGAGTTGCCCGGACAGGTCAGGGCTGCGCCCGCCTGCAACCCGGTCGCCTACGCGCAAGCGGCGGACGAGGCCTATCGCGCGATGTGGAAGCGCTATTGCAGCAGCGACGCCTGATCGCTGCGTCAATGCAGCCTGAACACGCCGTCCACCGCACGTAGCTCGGCCGGCTTGATCAGCTTGGAATGCGCGACGGTGACCGAATAGAGGGGACCGTCGAGCTTTTGCTGCCAGAACGCCAGGAAATCGGTCAGCGCCGGGAATTTCGGGAAGAGATCGTAGTTCTGCCAGACATAGGTCTGAAGCAGCGAAGGATGATCCGGCATCCGATAGAGAATTTCAGCCGTCGTCAGCCCGTAACCCAGCACCTGTTTCCGGAAGTCGTCGGAAACAACCCCAACCCGCGAGACCATGCCAACCTCCTTTGCAGGAGCGCATTCAGGGTGGCTTGATCCGGCACGCTGCTTACGAGCCACCCGGTGGAGATGCGCTCACATGAGAGAAATGTGACGCAAACTGATAATCCATCTCAAGCCCAAAAGTTTAACAAGCTGTTGAAATTCAATGCGTTAGCAGCAGAGACGGCTCCGTGCTAATACGGTCCGGCGGACGGTTAACGATGGGAAAGAGATTCTGGCAGCCGGGCCTTCCGAGTGCTTATTTTTCTGCTAGAAGCCCTTGCCCCCGCAAAATTCCTGTCCTATTTCAGCCTCACCCGTGCTAGCACTCGCGGGCACAGACTGCTAACAATCTGAAATCATCAACCCGAGCAATTGCTTAGGAGGACTGCATGAAATTCCGTCCGCTTCACGACCGCGTCGTGGTCAAGCGCATCGACGCAGAAGAGAAGACCGCTGGCGGCATCATCATTCCCGACACTGCCAAGGAAAAGCCCTCCCAGGGCGAAGTCGTCGCCGTCGGCCCCGGTGGCCGCGACGAAGCCGGCAAGCTGATCCCGATCGACCTGAAGGTCGGCGACCGCGTGCTGTTCGGCAAGTGGTCCGGCACCGAGGTCAAGATCGACAGCGTCGATCTCTTGATCATGAAGGAAAGCGACATCATGGGCGTCCTCGACGTCCCCGCTTCCAAGAAGAAGGCGGCCTAAGAGCCCCCTCTCGCCCCCAGCCAACCTCAAGGAAAAATCCAGATGGCAGCTAAAGAAGTCAAATTCTCGGTTGATGCGCGCGACAAGATGCTGCGCGGCGTCGACATTCTCGCCAACGCGGTGAAGGTCACGCTCGGTCCGAAGGGCCGCAACGTCGTGCTCGACAAGTCGTTCGGCGCTCCCCGCATCACCAAGGACGGCGTTACCGTCGCCAAGGAGATCGAGCTCGAGGACAAGTTCGAGAACATGGGCGCGCAGATGGTGCGCGAAGTCGCCTCCAAGTCCGCTGATGCGGCCGGCGACGGCACCACCACCGCGACCGTGCTCGCCCAGGCGATCGTGCGCGAAGGCGCCAAGTCGGTTGCCGCCGGCATGAACCCGATGGACCTCAAGCGCGGTATCGACCTCGCGGTCGAAGCCGTCGTTGCGGACCTCGTCAAAAACTCCAAGAAGGTCACCTCGAACGACGAGATCGCCCAGGTCGGCACCATCTCGGCCAACGGCGACGCGGAGATCGGCAAGTTCCTGGCCGACGCCATGAAGAAGGTCGGCAACGAGGGTGTCATCACCGTCGAGGAAGCCAAGTCGCTCGAGACCGAGCTCGACGTCGTCGAGGGTATGCAGTTCGACCGCGGCTACATCTCGCCCTACTTCGTCACCAACGCCGACAAGATGCGCGTTGAGATGGACGACGCCTACATCCTCATCAACGAGAAGAAGCTCTCCTCGCTGAACGAGCTGCTGCCGCTGCTCGAGGCCGTGGTGCAGACCGGCAAGCCGCTGGTCATCGTCGCCGAGGACGTCGAGGGTGAAGCCCTCGCGACCCTGGTCGTGAACCGTCTCCGCGGCGGCCTGAAGGTCGCGGCCGTCAAGGCTCCGGGCTTCGGCGATCGCCGCAAGGCCATGCTGCAGGACATCGCGATCCTAACCGGCGGCCAGGCGATCTCGGAAGACCTCGGCATCAAGCTCGAGAACGTCACGCTCAATATGCTCGGTCGCGCCAAGAAGGTGATGATCGACAAGGAGAACACCACGATCGTCAACGGCGCCGGCAAGAAGGCCGACATCGAGGCGCGCGTGTCCCAGATCAAGGCGCAGATCGAGGAAACCACCTCGGATTACGACCGTGAGAAGCTCCAGGAGCGTCTCGCCAAGCTCGCTGGCGGCGTCGCGGTGATCCGCGTCGGCGGCGCGACCGAGGTCGAGGTGAAGGAGCGCAAGGATCGCGTTGATGACGCGATGCACGCGACCCGCGCGGCTGTGGAAGAAGGCATCGTCCCGGGCGGCGGCGTCGCTCTGCTCCGTGCTTCCGAGCAGCTCAAGGGCTTGCGCACCAAGAACGACGACCAGAAGACCGGCGTCGAGATCGTGCGCAAGGCGCTGTCGGCTCCCGCTCGCCAGATCGCGATCAACGCCGGTGAAGACGGCTCGGTGATCGTCGGCAAGATCCTGGAGAACAAGACGTACGCCTACGGCTTCGACTCCCAGACCGGCGAGTACGTCAACCTGGTCACCAAGGGCATCATCGACCCGACCAAGGTGGTCCGCACCGCGATCCAGAACGCAGCCTCGGTTGCGGCTCTGCTGATCACCACGGAAGCCATGGTCGCCGAGCTGCCCAAGAAGGGCGGCGCCGGCCCCGCAATGCCCCCGGGCGGCGGCATGGGCGGCATGGACTTCTAAGCGACGAAGTCGTCCCGGACGCGGTGCAGCGCGAAGCGATGCACCGCAGATCCGGGATATCGCTCTACAAATGCGAAGCCCCGGCAGCGATGCCGGGGTTTTTGTTTGTGGCGCAACTCTCCCCACCCCGTCATTCCGGGGCGCGCGAAGCGCGAGCCCGGAATCCATAACCACGAACCTTAGTAGGCTATCCCGGGATAGAGATCATCCCAACTCGGGTTCTGCTCCTCGATCAAGCGCGTCTTCCAATCCCGACGCCGCTTCTTGAGCTCCTTCTCGCGTGCGATGGCGCTCGCGGGGTCGTCGTAGACCTCGAACAAAACGAGCTTGTCGACGCCATACTTCGTCGTGAAGCCGGGGACGGCTTTGCTCCTGTGCTCGTAGACACGGCGCACGAGATCATTGGTCACGCCAATGTAGAGCGTGCCGTGCTTCCTGCTCGCGAGGATGTAGACGTAGTAGGCCATTCCATCCGCCTGGGGTTATGGATTCCGGGCTCGGCGCTTTGCGCCGCCCCGGAATGACCAAAGCTACCACACCTTCCCCATCCGCTCGCCTCGCAAGCGGCCGTCGGCGTCGAGCGACCAGAAGATCCGCGTCACCTTGCCGACGAGATGGTCCATCGGGACGAAGCCCATCGCCGACATCATGCGGCTGTCGGTGGAGTTGTCTCTGTTATCGCCGAGCGCGAAGAAATGGCCCGGCGGCACCGTGTAGACGCTGGTGTTGTCGAGGTAGCCATTGTCGACGCAATCGTAGGTCAGATAGCTCGCGCCGTTCGGCAGCGTCTCGCGCCAGCGCTTGATCTTCGTGCCGTCGTCGGTCCCGCAGACGGCCCCGCCCGCCACGCTCGCCAGCGCGACGCGGGTCACCGGCCTGTCGTTGAGGACGAGTTGCCCACCGCGCATCTGGACCCGGTCGCCCGGCAGCGCCACCACACGCTTGACGTAGTCCACCGAGGCGTCCTTCGCCGTGCGAAACACGACGACGTCGCCGTAGTCGGGATCGGCGGCAAAGAAACGGCCCGAGATCCAGGATGGCGCATAGGGAAACGAATAGCGGTCGTAGCCGTAGGCCGATTTTGCGGCGAAGACGTAGTCGCCGACCATCAGCGTCGGCGCCATCGAATTCGAGGGGATGTTGAACGGCTGGTACAGGAAGAAGCGAAACAGGAACGGCGGCGACCACAGCACCGGGACCAGCAGGATCAGGATGACGATCGCCTTCCATTCCCGCGATTGCGCCGAGGGGCGGATCGTTTGCTCAAGAGTGGTCATGGGCTTGCCCTGATCAAGACCGTGATCGTCATCGTGAGATTACGCAACCCTTGCGGGCGCGCAATCCCCTCGCAGGATTTTGGTCGCACGGGCCCGCTTGCGCGTTCACCGCAAGCGAGGACAACGCAGATATGAAGGGCCGCCCATGGGCGGCCCCTCTGCTTCACGCGCTCTCGGGCGCCTTCAGGCGCACGAGCCGGGTCAGGAGGGCATCGAGGCCCTCGCCGTTGCCGGCATGGAGGTCGATGCGGCCGACCTTCTCGACCAGCCGCTCCAGCGACTCCAGCTCCTTGAGCCGCAGCAGCAGGGGGTTCTCCTCCATCAGGCGGGCGGTGTTCAGGAGCGAACGCGTTGCCGCGGTCTCCTCCTGCCGGCGGATCAGGTTCGCCTTCGCGACCCGCTCCGCCTCCACCACCTTGTTCACCAGCTCCCGGATCTCGCCGGGCAGGATCACGTCCTTGACGCCGAGCTCGGTCACCTCGACGCCAGACTCCGCGATGCGTGCACGCACATAGTCGCGCAGCTCCGCATCCAGCGCCGCCTTCGCAGACAGCACCTCGTCCAGCGTCCGGCCGGCGACCGCCTCGCGGATCGCGAACTGCACCAGGCGGTACAGCCACGCATCCACGTCGGGCACGGTCGCAACCGTGCGCTCGGGATCGACGATCCGGCGGAACGCCGTCAGCGTCACCCGCAGCGCGATGCGATCCTTGGTCAGCATCTCCTGCGCGGTGATCTCGACCGCCTGGGGCCGCAGGTCGAGGCGCTTCACCTCGATCTTGCGGCCGACGGTCCAGAAGGCGTGCCGGCCGGGCGCAAGCCGCTCCACGAGCCGGCCCTCGACGTAGAGCAGGCCCGCCTCGTGGTTCTCGACCACCGCTTCCATCACGACGGTCGAGCGGTTGCGCTCGATCATGGTCAGGTGCCGCGCGCCGACCTTGGGATCGGCGGACACATCGATGCGCTCGACATCGATGCGGGTCGCGACCTTCCAGTAGACGCGCACCTGCCAGGGCGTCATCAGATGCACGGGCCGGCCGTCGAGGCTGACGATGGCGATCTCGTCCGCCTTGGTCTCGACCGCCTCGAACAGCTCGGCGGCGAGATCAGGCCGCGCGGCCTTCAGCACCGCGTAGCGATCCGCAGAGAATTCGCTGCGAACCACGTCGAGCACCTCGGCCTTCAGCTCGTGCAGGGGATCGAACAGCCGGTGCTTGCCGGGCGCGAGCACGCGCACGAGCTGCCCGTTGCGCGTCAGCAACGCACGCTCGCCATCCTTCACCGTCACGTTCAGCATCAGCAAGTGCCAAGTCATGGCACGCCTCCTTCATTTGCGCCCGGCCGGATGCCGGACAACAGGCTTCGTTTGCAAAGGACGTGAGGACGCGGACGACGCTTCCCGGGAAATCGGCGGGCCTGGGCTTGAGCTTGCGTGACGACGGGCGCACGCGCGCGATCGCTCGACGCGTGTCGAGCGGTCATGCGGAGCCACCCGGCATCGGCGCAAGCGGTATCGACCCGCGGCGCAAAGCCGGTCTCACAGTGTCTAGGTTCGGACGGAAAGCCTTTCGGCAAAACGGCCGGACTGCGACTGAAGCGCGCGTCCGGTCCTCGTCAGAGGTGTCAGTTTTTCAGGCTGACCCGGAGCGATGGAGCGGGAATCGAACCCGCGACAAGATGATCAACAGTCATCTGCTCTAACCAACTGAGCTATCCTTTGTGCAAGAGACCGGAATCGAACCGATGCCTTCGGGCGTTCAGCCCGACGCTCTCCATGAGCTACGTCCTGCGTTTCTCCTTCATTCGGCGGAACACGAAACCGGAAACCGGCCCGCGCCAGTCGGGATCTCAGAGAGCCCGAACCCATGGCCTAGCGAAGGAGCGGGCTAATAGACGAGGCAGGTTCGGGTTGCAAGGGGGAAAGCTGAGATTTTTCGTCGCGCGTCTTGCGTTGTGACGCGATCGTCACACCGCGACGTGACGTCAACTGCGCGACATCTCCTGGAAACACGCTCTCACCCAGTCGATCGTCACGCGCGTTGCGGCGTCGCGCTTGAGGTGGTTTTGCACGAGCAGCCAGACGTCGCGCCGCTTCGGCAGCAGCGTGGCGCGCAGGCGGCGATCGCCGAGCAGGTCCGTGCAAACATGCTCCGGCAACACGCCAGCGGCCTGATGCGCGCGGATCAGGTTACGGATGACGCGAACGTTGTCGGTGACGCAGCGCGCGCGGGCTTGCTTCATTCGCAGGAATTGCATCTCGGGAATGGCACCGAGCTCGTCCGGATAGGCGCACAGCATCGGCTCGCCCTCGGTCGTAACAGGCTCGAAATAATAGAGCTTGACGTCGCGGAGCCTGGAGATCGCGAAGTCACCCTTGTCGGGTTTGCGCAGCCGGATGGCGAGATCGGCCTCCCAGCGCGAGAACTTGACGTTCTCGCTCGAGGTAAGGAATTGCAGCGTCAGGCCGGGATTGGCGCGCAGGAAGTCGCTCGCGCGCGGCGACAGCACCTCCTCGGCGACCGTGTTGGTGGAGGCGATGCGCAGGCGTCCCACCGGACCTGCCAGGCTCTCGCCGACGCGACCGATCTCGGCGGCATGTGCGGCCATCGCCTCGACATGCGCCAGCACCGCCTCGCAACTCCGCGTCGGCCTGCGGACGCCGTCGGCGGCCTCGAACAGGCGCAAACCGAGCGCACGCTCGATGCGCGACAGCCTGCGCCCGACCGTCGTCTCGTCGATGCGCAGCCGCGCGCTGGCGCCCGCGTAGGTGCCTTCGTCCCTGACGGCAGCGATGATGCGCAGATCGTCCCAGTTCATTGTTTGAGGTTATACCGGCCGGGCGCAGCCTGCAATATTGCAGCCACCCGCTGCAATATCCCTGCATATCGGCAGGCACTCCCGGGGCTATGTTCGCAGCGCCTTTTGCCCCGGAGATTTCCAAGACCATGACGACCGCAAAGACCCTGCTGCAGCTCGCCGGTGCCGATCTCAACCCGCCGCGTCTTGGCGACGCCGCGCTGGTGCTGATCGATATCCAGAACGAATATCTCGCAGGCCCTCTCGCGTTGCCCGACGCCCGCGCTGCGATCGCGCGGGCGGCTGCGCTCCTGGCGCGGGCACGCGAGAGCGGAGCCGCGATCATCCATATTGCCCATCGCGGCAAGGCCGGCAGCCTGTTCGATCGCGGCACCGAGCGCGGCGCCATCGTCGCCGAGCTAAGCCCCCGTGCCGGCGAGCTGGTGATCGAGAAGGAGTTGCCGAATGCGTTTGCCGGCACGGATTTGCAGGCGCGCCTTGCCGCAACCGACAGGAAGAACATCGTACTGGCCGGCTTCATGACGCATATGTGCGTCAGCTCCACGGCGCGCGCCGCGCTCGACCTCGGCTTTCGTACGACCATCGACGCCGACGCCTGCGCCACGCGCGACCTGCCCGACGGCCGCGGCGGCACGCTGGACGCCCGGACCATCCACGAGGTTGCACTCGCCGAGCTATCCGACCGTTTCGCGATCATCGCGCGCGGCGACGCGCTGAAATAACGGAGCAACGCGATGCTGCAACTCTATTTCTCGCCGATGGCCTGCTCGCTCGCGAGCCGCATCGCGCTGATGGAAGCCGGCCTCGATGCGCGCTATCATCAGGTGCATCTCTTGACGAAGAAGGTCGTGGACGACGACAGCGACTTCCACGGCGCCTCGCCGAAGGGCGCGGTGCCGGTCCTGGTTCTGGAGAACGGCGAACGGCTGACCGAGAGCGCGGCGGTGCTGCAATACATCGCCGATCTGAAGCCGGAGACGGGGCTCGCGCCGCGGTTCGCCGATCCCGATCGCTATCGCCTCCAGGAATGGCTGAGCTTCATCGGCGCCGAGATCCACAAGGCGTTCCTGTTTCCGACCTTCTGGTACAAGGACGACGGCTCGCTCGCCAAGCCGCGTGCACGCATCGCGCAGACATTGTCGGTACCTGCCGCGCACCTTGCGGGCCGCGAATTCCTCGTCGGCCACAGCTTCACCGTCGCGGATGCCCACCTCACCTGGGCCTTGCTGCTGCTGCGTCCCGCAGGGGTCGACGTCGCGCAATGGCCATCCCTGGCGGCCTATCTCGAACGCATGCAGGCGCGGCCCGCCGTGAGGGAGGCGATCGCAACCGAGATGGCGCTGCGCAAGACCGTGGCGGCGAACCCGGCGTGACAGGATGTCACGGCCGGCAAAATTGACGGTTCCACAGCGAGGCCATTGATGCCGGCGCGGCATGCGCTAATCTGGAGGAATATTTTTCAATATTTCCCTGGAAGGCATTCATGCGTGCTCCTTCTGGAATTTTGCCTCGATTTTTCCTGGCCCTCCTCGCCTGCTGGCTGTGCCTGGGTCCCGCATCGGCGGAGACTAGGGTGGCGCTGGTGATCGGCAACGGCGCCTATGCCTCGACGGCGCAGCTTCCCAACCCGCCGCACGATGCCGAAGACGTAGCAAGCTCGCTCAGGCGCAGCGGTTTCGAGGTGCTGGAGGGTATCGACCTGCGCCAGGCCGACATGCAGGACCTGACCATCCGCTTCGCGCGCGCGGCGAGCCGGGCCGACGTCGCCATGTTCTACTACAGCGGCCATGCGATGCAGTACAACGGCGTGAACTATCTGATGCCGGTCGATGCCGTGCTGACCGACGAAGCCGACCTGAAGCGCTTCGTGCGGGTCGACGACATCGTGAACGACCTGCAACAGGCCAAGAACCTGCGTATCCTGGTGCTCGATTCCTGCCGCGACAATCCGCTGGCGGAAAACCTCAAGCGCTCCGCGACTCGCGCCGCCTCGCTCGGACGCGGATTGTCGAAGGTCGAAGCGCCGCGCGGGACGATCGTGTCGTTCTCGACGCAATCGGGGCAGGTCGCCGCCGATGGCACCGGTCGCAACAGCCCCTACACGACGGCGTTCCTGAAGCACATCGAGGAGCCGCAGGAGATCGGCGACGTCTTTCGCGACATCAGCAGCGACGTCTATGACGCCAGCGGCAAGACCCAGCTGCCGGAGCTGTCGCTCTCGATCATCGGCAAGTTCTACCTGAACGGGCCGGTGGCGGTCACGGTCGCGCCAGCGGCCCCGCAAGCCGCGCCGCGGCCTGATCCCTGCGCAGCCGCGGAGGCCCATTGGAAGGCTGCGGATGGCATCGGTACGCTGGGTGCCTACGAAGACCATCTCGCCCGATTCCCGAATTGCATCTTCGCAACCCTCGCCAAGGCGCGAATTGAAGGCCTGAAACAGAAGACGGCGCTTGCGCCGGCGGCCGGCAACGCCCGAACCGGCGGCAGCAAGGACTTCGACGGCAACTGGGACGTGACGTTGAACTGCCAGGCGACCGGCAAGGCGCAGGGCTTCACCAGGCCCCTGTCCGCCACCGTTGCGAACGGCGTGTTCCACGCCGAGGCGCAGAGCCTGAACGGCGTCAACCGGCTGGAGATCGATGGCCAGATCCCGCCGGACGGCAAGACGACCTTGAGCGCGCGCGGCACGACAGGGGCAAGCACTTACACCCTCAATAACCTGCCGCCCGGCTCGCCCTACGCCTTTACGGTCGATGCGCAGTTCGAACGCACCCGCGGCAGCGGCAAGCGCAACGAGGCGCGTGCCTGCAACCTGGTTTTCGTCAAACGCTGATCGTGCGATATCGCGCAGTGCAGGCGAAGGCGATCGGCCTCGATCCCGCAGCGGACTGACACCTCACGACAGGAAGAAGATCATGACGTCGCATGACAGGGCGAAGGTTTTGGCAGGAAAGACTGCGCTGGTGACCGGCGCGGGGCGCGGGCTCGGTCGCGCCTTTGCGGAGAAGCTTGCCGCGCTCGGCGCCGACGTCGCCATCCACGGCATGCGCGAGAACGGGCCGGCGGAATATGGCGAGGGTACCACCCTCACCGCGGTCGCCGCGGAGATCGGCCGGCAATTCGGTGTCCGCACCCAGCGCGTGCTCGGCGATCTCACCAAGGGTGAGGACATCGCGCGTGTGATAGCCGAGACAGAAGACACGCTCAGACCGATCGACATTCTGGTGCACAACGCCGGCGGCGACATCGCAGCCGCCGGCGGCAAGCCGGATCCGAACGACGCGGTGAATATCAAGGAGGCCGATGTGCGCGCGGTGCTGGAGCGCAATCTGCTCTCGACCATCCTGACCGGCCAGGCGGTCGCGCGCGGCATGATGGAGCGGCGCCGCGGCCGCATCGTCACGCTTGGCTCGGTCGCCGCCTTCAAGGGGCGCACCAACGGTGCGATCTATGCGGTGTCGAAGGCCGGCGTGACCCACTACACGCGATGCCTGGCCGACCAGCTCCGCCCCTACGACATCGCCGTCAACTGCATCGCACCGGGCGATACCCGCACCGGCCGCTTCCTCGGCACGCGCGCGGTGGACCCTGACCGGATGGTCGAGACCGGCACGCTCGACCGCATCGCGACCGTCGACGAGGTCGCGCGCGTCGTCGAATTCTTCGCCGGTCCCATGGGCGCGTTCGTCTCCGGCCAGGTCCTCAGGATCGACGGCGGCGGACAGTGCTGGCCGGGCTGAAGCGCGTCCACAACGCAGGACAAAGAAAAGGGCCGCTGCAAGCGGCCCTTTTCTCATCGGGAATGAACCGGGATCAATCGACCCGCGCCAGCACCGCGAGCTTGCGGATGCCCTTGTTGCGGTAGGCGTCGAGGAACGCGTAGTAGTCCTTGAACGACACGCAGCCGTTGGAGTCGCCGTTCGGCCCGAGCATGAAGGTGTGCGCGAGCAGGCCGTCGCGTCCGTAGATCGCGCTCTCGCCGCCGATCGGGGTCAGGCGCAGCGCCGGCACGCCGTGGAACAGCGCCTCGCGCGGCTTCAGCGTGTAGATGTGCGGCGGGGTCACGCCGCGCATGCGGACGCGCGAGGAACGGGGATCATCGAGATTGGAGCCGAGGCCGGAATGCGCCTCGAGCTTGGTGCCGTCGGGCAGATAAACCGTCTTGGCGGTGATGTCGTAGACCGCGGTGTCGCGCTCATAGGGCGCCGAACCGCCGAGCATGGGGTTCTGCTCCCTCGGCGCGATGGACGCGGTCACGCTGGCATCGGCCGAGGCATAGGCGAGCAGTCCGCCGGAGGACTCGCGCTTGCCCCAGAGCTTCTCGACCATCGACTGGCGCGGCCCGGTGATCGACATCACCGCGGCCTTGGCGCGGTCGGCGAAGGATTTTGGCTTCGCCTCTGGCGCCGGCACGATCTCGGCCGGATCGGCCGAAGCCAGTTGCATCTGAGCATCCGGAGCGCGCTTGGCCTTCGCGGCATCGGCGATCTTTTCAGTGACCTTGGCCGGCGCGGACGGCTTCAGCGCTTCGGCGACCTTCGCGATCACGCCCGGCTTCGCGGTGTCGGCGACCTTCGTCGTGGGAGCCTGAGCTACGGCACTCGCCGCATTGGATTCCACTCCTTGCGTCGCGGCCGCGGCAAAGCGCTCGTTGAACATCTCGCGCGAGATCGGCGCGGCGACCTGCAAGCGGTCGGGCAGGAGCGCAAAAGCTTCCTTGATGGCATCGCCCGCCTCGCGCAGCGCGACCTTGGGCGCGCGCTTGATCACGGGCTCGTCGTAACCGTTACTGCCGACGGTCGGATAGACGCTGGCGGCGAAGATGTTGCTGTAGACGGTCCAGCCGGCGCCAAGCACGACGCAGCCGATCAAAGCGGCGCCAAGCACGTTTTTGGTGGTCATTTTCCGGGAAGGCTTCCGATGTGGATTCTTGCCAGGATTTTTGGACTTCCGTGCCGCGTTACTCTGCGCAGCGATACTCGTACTCATTCGCCTTGCGTCCAGGACGGTGTCACTCAGTCCCCCTTCGAAGTGCCGCTGCTGGTCAGGTTCCGGGAACAGCATCTCGCAGAGGGTCGGAGCGTCATTAAGGCGACTTTTAGTTAAATGCGGATTAAGTTCGGGCAGATATGGGGCAACTCGTCAATGCCGTCCCATTTCGAGAAAAAAGCCCGCAGAACTACGGACTTAGACGCTTCTGTTAACTATAATTCTCGGCTGGATCGGTGCGGTCAGCGGACGTCTTTGACGGCCTCTCTAGGCGCATCCAACCAAGTCATTTTCGTGGTCTTCAATGCGGCCTGACCATAGCGGTGAAGCGTTGCGCGAGGCTGGTCGCGCTGGCCATCCCTCCGTCTTTCGGCGCACCGATGTCAGCGGAATGGCGACAACGCACACACACATCACACATCGCACTGAGCGCTCACGCAGCACGGCGCCGTGACCGAAAGTTGATCGCGCCGGTCTGGAAAAGGCCGCAGCGACGAAATAGGTGCCAGACCCGGCACTTTTCAGCAGCCTCTGCGCGTGATACGGTACCGTATCAACATCGCCTTGAACTGTGCCACGCACGCAAACGGAGGCTGGCATGAGAGGGATCGCACGTGCCGGGTTTTTCGCCCTGGCGTGGTCGTCGTTGTTGACGGGATACGTGGCCGCGCAGCCCGCCAATGCGGGCTGCACGCCGTCGCCATCCGCCGCCGGCACGCAAACCTGGCGCTGCAACAACGGCATCACCATCGTTGCGGAAAACGGCGCCAGATTTGAACTTAAGGACGCCAACCGCGACGGACATATAGACTCCGTGGAGTTGAGCAGCAAAGCGCTGCTGGTCGAGGTTCCCAAAAAGCCCGGCGGCAATCCCTTCAAGGTGCTGACACCGCAGGCGATCGCCGCGGTGCGGGGCACCAAATGGGCCGTGGACGTCGCCGATGCAAAAACCTCGGTCTTCGTCGCCGACGGCCGTGTCGGCGTCAGCCGCAGGAGCCGCGGACGCGGCGTCGTTCTGAGCCCTGGCGAAGGCGTCGATGTCGAGGCAACCGGTCCATTGACCGTCAAGACATGGGGCCAGCCGCGCGTCGACGCGCTGATGGCAAGACTGGGTCGATAAGGCCCGGACGACAAAGCGAAGAAGATTGCAGTACGTAATGACTAGACGCGTTCAGATCCTGGTGGCACTCGTCCTCACCGCGCTGTGGGGTGCAGGCATCTATGCCGCTCACGCCAACGGCCATCTGCGCTTTCTCGACCACCTCGAAGCGACACTGACCGACCTGCGGACGCAAATCCGCGGCGTGCAGGCTCCGCCCGATCTCGTCACCATCGTCGCGATCGACGACACCGTCGTCAAACGCGGCGGCAGCTATCCCCTGCCGCGCGCCGATCTCGCCCGGATCGTCGACACCATCGTGCAGTTCAAGCCGAAGGTCGTCGCGATCGACCTCCTGCTGGTCGACCGCAGCGCCGCGATCGGCGATGCCACGCTGGCCAACACGCTCGCCACCGGTCCGATGGTCCTCGCCGCCGCGGCGATCTTCCCGTCCGCCAGCGAGACCGTGGAGTCCAGCAGCCGGGGCCCCCTCGCCGTCCTGCCGCAAGCCGAGCGCTTCCTGCTGCCCTTGCCCGCATTTGCCGACCACGCCGAGGTTGGCGTCGTCAACGTCGCGACGGGACAGTCCGGCTCGCCGCTCTCGATACCGATGCTGTTCCGGACGCACGACAAGGTCGAGCTGTCGTTCCCCTTGCGGGTCGCGACCCGCGCGCTCGACAAGCCGCTGACGATCGCGCCGGATCATCTCATGCTCGGCGATCGCGCGGTGCCGACCGACACCGACTTCGCGCTGCCGATCACCTATTACGGCCCGCGCCGCACCATCCGCACCGTCAGCGCGCAGAGCATCTTCGACGGCACGCTCAGTCGCGCCGCCATCGAGAACCGCATCGTCGTGATCGGCGCCTCGGTCGCCGGCGGCGGTGATTTCTATCCGACGCCGTTCGATTCCCTCATGCCCGGCGTCGAGGTGATCTCGACCGCAATCACCCATCTCATCGCCGGCGACGGCATCGTGCGCGACCGCAAGGTGCATATCGCCGACGCGCTTGCCGCCATCCTGCTGCCGGTGCTGCTGGTGGGCTTGCTCGCCTGGCGGCGCAGCGCGCTCGGCATCATGGCGGCGGCGGCGGTGATGATCGCCTGGGCCGGGCTCAATCTGTTCGCGTTCACGCACGGGGTCTGGCTGAACGCCGCGACCACGCTTGCGGCCGCGGTTCCGCCCGTTGCGATCTTTGCCGGCGTGCAGCTATGGGCGGGAGGCCGCCGCACGCAGTATTTCGCCGCCAAGAGCAGGTCGCTTGCGCTCTTCCAGGCACCCGCCGTGCAGGAGTGGCTGGCGCGCGATCCGAACTTCCTGTCGAAGCCTGTCCGGCAGGACGCCGCCGTGGTCTTCATCGATCTCTCCGGCTTTACGGCGCTGAGCGAACGGACCGATCCGGACGCGCTCAGGGATCTCCTGAAGGCGTTTCACGCGTTGATCGACAAGGCGGCCGTCGATTGCGGCGGCATGGTCACCGGCTTTCTCGGCGACGGCGCCATGCTCCTGTTCGGACTGCCGCACGCCATGCCGGATGACGCGGCGCGTGCGCTGAAGTGTTCGATCGACCTGCATCGCGGCGTCGAACGCTGGATCGCCTCGCTGCCCCCTGCGATCGGGGGCCAGCTCGGTTTCAAGATCGGCGCGCATTTCGGCCCGATCGTCGCCTCCCGTCTCGGCGAAAGCCACCAGCACATCACGGCGACCGGCGACACCGTCAACGTCGCAAGCCGGCTGATGGAGGTCGCCGCCCAGAACGATGCGCGGCTCGCGCTGACCGACACGCTGCTGGATGCCGCCGACTTTCACGGCACTCCCAACGGCGTCCTGACAGGCCCCCTGCTCACGCAGGTCCGCGGCCGCTCCGGCGTCGTGACCGTCTGGTTCTGGCGCGACCGGCACAGGCCCAGCCAGGCCACCGCCAAGGCCGAGATGATCGACTGAATAGCCACCGCTACCCGCCCAACACTCCGCCGGGACGACGGTGATTACCGCGCTTCCGGTGGCGGCGAGCGGTCCAGCACGTCGCCCTTGGCGCCTTCGAGCAGATCGATGCCGTAGGTCTCGATCACGAGCGGCCCGCGCTTGCGCTGCAATTGCGCAACCTGCGTCACCTGCGCAAAGAGATCGTTGACGGCGGGATGGCCGCCCTCACGCAGCTCATCGACATAGAGCAGCTTGCCGGCAAGCTGCTTTGGATCGGGCTCGGGCATGTTGACCCAGCGGATGCGCTGGTTCTGCTGCACCACGCAAGTGCCGCGCGGCAGATAGAACGCGAGCCAGCCGGTGGTGCCGTAGTCCGGCGCGAGCACGCATGTCGCACCGGTGCGGGCGCGCACGGCTTCGATCTCCGCGGCGAGCTGGCGCCAGCCGACGCCGACGCTGCGCACGGTCGCGTCACGGCGATAGCCGGACAAGATGCCCGTGTTGGCTTGCACGATCAGGGCCGCAAACATCACGATGCCGGCGGGGGCAGCCCAGCGCAGGCAAAAATCGACCAGGCGCCGCGCACGCGGCTTCCACTGCACGAGGTTGGCGGCGGCCGCAGCCGCAATCACGAAGGGCGGGTAGACCGGCGCGAACCAGTTGGCCTCGACACGCGCATGCAGCGAATGCCAGACGAAATAGGCGACAATGGTCCAGAACATCGTCTCGATCAGCACCCGCGAGGCCAGCGCGCCGGCGCGGCGCCAGGTCAGCGCGTGCAGCCCCATGGCACCGAGAATGAAGACCAGCGGGGTCGCGAACGCGATCTGGGTCGGGATCAGCTCGGCGATGAAGACGGGGCGGAAATCCTCGATCCTGGCGCGCCCGAGCTGCTTTGCGAACGAGACCCATTGATGATCCGCGTTCCAGAGGATCACCGGCGAGAACAGCGCAAGGGCAACGAGGCCGCCGAGATAGGGCCAGGGCGAGAGGAACCAGCGCCTGAGCTTCGGCACGGCCGCGAGCCAGATCAGGATCGCCGGCCCGAAGAACATCGCGGTGTATTTCGACAGCAGCGCCGCACCGACGGCGGCACCGACCGCGAGCCACCAGACGCCGCGGCCGGTCTCCAGCACCTTGGCGAGGAAGAACAGCACGAAGCTGGAGGCGACCAGCAGCGGCGCATCGGGCGTGACGATCAGCGTGCCGACCGCGGCCAGCAGCGTCGCGTTGAGCAGGATGGCACTGGTGGCCGCGACGCGGGCGCCCCCGAACAGGATCGCGGCCGAGCGATAGATCGCATAGCTCATCGGCAGCGCGAGCAGGATCGAGACGAGGCGGACGCCGAGCTCGGTGTCGCCGGCGATCATGGTGCCGGCGCGGATGACATAGGCGACCATCGGCGGGTGGTCGTAATAGCCTCCGGCGAGGTTCTTCGACCACATCCAGTAGTAGGCTTCGTCGAAGGTGATCGGCGTGAAGGCGGCCGCGACGAGCCGCAGGGCCACCAGCGCGAGAATCACCAGCGCCGTGTTGCGGACAATCCGCGCGTCAGCCCCGCCCATACCGGTTTCCTTGGCGCGCTATTTCTTGCGCCAGACGAACAGTCCGGACATCGCGTAGTTCCACACCACGCCCATCAGCGCGCCGGCCAGGCCGGCCAGCCACCAGATCGGCTCCTGGTCGTAGACCGAGAAGGCGACGCCGACATTGGCGAGCAGGCCGACGCTGCACACGATGTAGAAGGCGATCAGGCCGCGCAGCAGCGCAAAGCCCTTCAGCCGCTGATCGCGATAGGTGAGGAAGTTGTTGAGGACGAAGTTGCTGGTCATGGCGACGACGGCGCCTGCCGCCTGCGCTTCCGCGAACGGCGCCTTGAACACGTGAAGCCCGATGAACAGCGTGGCCAGGTGCACCACGAGACCGATGCCGCCGACCATCGCGAACAGGATGAAGCGCAGCGAGAGGATGTCGTTGCTCAGCTTGGCCAGCACGAGGCCCAGGAAGTCGAGCGCGACCATGGAATCCAGCTTGCTCTCACCGTGCTGGCGGGCGCCGAAGGTGTAGGGAATCTCGACGGCCCGCAAGCTGCCATGCGCGGTCGCGACCAGGTCGAGCAGGATCTTGAAGCCATGCACCGAAAGTTTCGGCGCCAATTCCTCGAAACGATCGCGGCGGACCATGAAGAAGCCGCTCATGGGATCGGCGATCTCGACCCGCAGCATCTTCCTGGCGACCTCGGTCGCCAGCGCACTGGCGCCGGCGCGCTGCTTGTTGAAGCCTTCGCTCTTGTAGCCCTCGATGTAGCGGCTGCCGACCACCAGATCGGCCTCGTCGCTGGCGAGCAGCAGCAGCATCTTCGGCAGCTGCGTCTCGTCGTGCTGAAGGTCGGCGTCGATCACGGCGACAAAGGGTGCGCTGGAGGCCAGGATGCCTTCGATGCAGGCGCCGGACAGGCCGCGGCGGCCGATGCGGCGGACACAGCGCACGCGGCTGTCGCGCTGGGCCAGCGCGCGCACGACGTCCCAGGTGCCGTCGGGTGAATTGTCGTCGACGAACACGACCTCCCAGGCGACGCTGGCGAGCGTCGCCTCCAGGCGCCGGTAGAGCACCGTGACGTTGTCGCGCTCGTTGAAGGTCGGGACGATGACCGACAGTTCCGGCCCCTCTTGAGCCTGGGGCGGATTGTCGGGGCCCGGTCTGATCGCTTCATTCATGACGGCAGCGTATATCCGCCGCGTCCTGCGCTGCCAAGCCGGGGTTTCCAAGAGGAAGGGCCCAAATGGGCCCTAAAATGCCAACGACCCCGGAACGGCGGGCGCGCGTACATCCGGCGCAGCCTTAGCTATTCCAAGGTCGTTCCAGCAACGGAGATCGTGACTCAACGTTGCCGTTAGTAGCTAGATGGGGACGGCAAAGCCGCTTTTCAAGGGGCAAAAGCACCCTTTTCAGGCCGACGACTAGTTCGGGACTTCCTTGATCACCGGGCCGCGCGGCGCGGGGGCTGCCGGCGCCATGGCCGCCGGGGCCGGATCGACCTTTGCCGGCTTGGGCGGCTTGCCGTACTGGCCGATCGGCCCGAGGACGACGGCGACCGCGAGCACGACCGCCGCGACGATCGCGCCCAAAATGCCACCCACCGACTCAGACGACATGGAAGCCCATCCCTGTTCCAGATGCGATCATTGATACCACGGATGAACGCGGAGCCGGAAGGGCCACGGGACCGCGACCGCTGTCGACCTATTTCTGCGGCGGCCTATGCTTGATGAAAGCCGTCACGATGTCCTTCTGCGCCGACTCCACCGCCCTGTTCGCGGTCGCGAGATGGGCGCCGGAATCGATGTTCGGATATTGCGTGGTGAGATAGTCGAGCAATGCCACCCGGTAATATTGCCGCTCCGACGGACAGGCGCCCGCAACCGAGCGGCCAAAATCCTGTTCCGACAGGCCCTGATTGCTGTCGCGCGAATATTCCCGCGCCAGGCAATGCCAGTAATCGTCGCGGCCCTGCATGGCGAGCTTCTGCGCGCCCTTGGCGTCGTCGTCATCCGCCATGGCAGAATATGTGATGGCAGCAGATGTCATCATCATGAGCGCCGCCCCCAGCATCAGCATCCGCATCTTGTTCTCCTTCTGCGCAGATGATCTTGTCGGAAGCTTAGACGGGCCGCGGCAACTGGCCAATCACAACTCGTTTGACTAGGATGCCGGCCTCCCCTTCACGTCGATGCGAGATCCTTCCGTGGCCAAAACAAAAACCGTGTCCAAAAAATCCGGCAATATCTTCATTGGCGTCGGCGGCTGGACATTCGAGCCCTGGCGCGGCGTGTTCTATCCGGAGAAGCTGACGCAGGCGAAGGAGCTGACCTACGCGGCCTCGAAGCTGAGCTCGATCGAGATCAACGGCACCTATTACGGCTCGCAGAAGCCGGAGAGCTTTCGCAAATGGGCGAGCGAGGTGCCTGAAGGTTTCGTGTTCTCGGTGAAGGGGCCGCGCTTCGCCACCAATCGCCGCGTGCTGGCCGAAGCCGGCGATTCCATCAAGCGCTTCTATGATTCCGGCGTGCTGGAACTCGGCGACCATCTCGGGCCGGTGCTGTGGCAGTTCGCGCCGACCAAGAAGTTCGACGGCGCCGATTTCGGCAAGTTCCTGGAGCTGCTGCCGCGCAAGCTCGACGGGCGCGCGCTGCGCCACGTGGTCGAGGTCCGCCACGACAGTTTCTGCACGCCCGACTTCGTCGCGCTGATCCGCGAATTCGAGACGCCGGTGGTGTTCGCCGAGCACGGCAAATATCCCGCCATCGCCGACGTTGCCGGCGATTTCGTCTACGCGCGGCTGCAGAAGGGCAATGACGAGATCAAGACCTGCTATCCGCCGAAGCAGCTCGATGCCTGGGCCCAGCGCTTCAAGGACTGGGCCGAAGGAAGCGAACCGGACGATCTGCCGAAGGTCGACAAGGCAAAGCCGAAGAAGGAGCCGCGCGACGTGTTTGCCTATGTCATCCACGAGGGCAAGGTGCGCGCACCGCACGGCGCCATGGAACTGATCGCGCGGGTGAGTTGAGGATTGTTCATGGCAAAGGCGAAGAAGCTCTTCACCATCGGCTATGAGCAGACGCCGCCCAAGGCCGTGCTCGACGAGCTGGAGCACGCCGGCGTCAAGCTCGTGGTCGACGTGCGCGCGGTGACGTCGTCGCGCCGGCCGGGTTTTTCCAAGAAGCAGTTGTCCGCCGGGCTCGACGAGCGCGGCATCGCCTATGTCCATCTCGCCGCGCTCGGCACGCCCAAGGAGGGACGCCTTGCCGCGCGCAGCGGGCAATACGACGTGCTGGAGAAGATCTATTCAAGGCACCTGAAGACGCCGCAGGCGAAGGAAGAGATGGACGAGCTCTCGGCCCTGGTGAAGAAGGCCGGCCCGGTCTGCCTGCTCTGCTACGAGCGCGACCACACCCACTGCCACCGCCAGATGATCGCGGAGATCATCGAGGAGCGCGACGGGGTGACGGTGAAGAATTTGGCGGGGCGGCAGGTCTAGCTGCGCTGTCATTCCGGGGCGCGACAAAGTCGCGAGCCCGGAATCCATCGGGCCGCAGAGCTAGTGGAGGAATGGATTCCGGGTTCGCGCTGCGCGCGCCCCGGAATGACGGGTTGATGGACCTACCCCTCCCCCACCAGCCTAAACGTCCCCTCCATCATCTGCACGCAGCTGCCGCCGACATGGGCGGAGACGATCTTGCCATCCTGCTTGCGCACGCGCGTCAGGAGCAGGCTCGGACGGCCCATGTCGAAACCCTGGCCGATGGTGAGCTTCAACTCGCCATCGCGCGCGGGATCGAGATCGGCGAACAGCGCGGCGGCGGCGACCGTGGCGCTGCCGGTGGCGGGGTCCTCGATCAGGCCGCTGGCGCCGGGGAAGAACATCCGCGCCTGCCGCTCGCATGGCGCCTCCGCCGCCGGCACGTCGCGCGTGTAGAAATAGACCGAGAAGGCGCCATCGCGCGGCAACATCCGGCTGAACGCCACAGCATCAGGCTTGGCCCGCCGCACGGCCTCACGCGACCCCACTTCCGCCACCACGAAGGGCGTTCCAACGCCGACGACCTGCGGGGCATGGCGATCGATCTTGATATCCTCCGCGGTCAGGGAGATGCAGGCCGCGACCTCTTCGGCGGAACATGTCGCGAGGCGGGCCAGCGGCTGCGGCGCGGTCAGCTCGGTGCTGACCACCCTTCCCTGCTCCCGTACGATCTCGACCGGCACGAGCCCCGCCTTCTCCTCGAACAGCAGGCGCGGCTTGGGCTCCCTTGCGATCGTCGCCAGCACGAAGGCGGTGCCGACATTGGGGTGACCGGCAAAGGGCAGCTCCCGCACCGGCGTGAAGATGCGCACCTCCGCATCGTTCGCCTTGTCGCGCGGCGGCAGCACGAAGGTCGTCTCGGAATAGTTGAACTCGGTCGCGATCGCCTGCATCTGCGTCGTCGACAAGCCGCCGGCATCGAGCACCACGGCGAGCTGGTTGCCGCCGAAGGCGCGGTCGGTGAACACGTCGACGGTGATGTAGCGGCGCTGCATCTTTGCTTTCCTCATGCAAATCGCAGCCGCGGGTCGGCTGCATCGTGCAGCAGTCTACAAGCCGGCGATATCGTCCGTCATGCCCCAAAATTCGGAGCAATCGGAGCAATCGCGACCGGACGTGTCAGAAGCGGAAGAGCTGATACGGCGATGCCAGCACTTGCGCACGCTCGCTCTGATCAGTGATCAGCGTGTCGAGAAACTGCCGGTTCTTTTCGTAAGCCTGCGACGCCTCGAACTGCGTGTGCGGCCAGTCGCTGCCCCACAACAGGCGATCGAGGCCGTAAGCTTTGCGCAGCAGCGGATAGGCTTGCTTCGCAAAGCTCTCGCCGGCCGCGCCATTGCGATACGGCGCCGAGATCTTGACCCAGACGTTTCGCGTTGCGCCGAGCTTCAGCACGGACTGGAAGCCGGGATCGTCGACACCGAGCTTTGGATCGGGCAGCGCGTAGTGATCGAGCACGACTGCAACGCCGAGATCCAGAAGCTGCGGCGCAAGCGCGGCGAGATCGGCCGCGTTGCGCTGGATTTCGACCTGCCAGCCCATCACTTTCACGCTCGCGAGCAACGTCTTCCATTCGCCGGCAGCGAGATCGGGCAAGGGCTGGCCGACGAGATTGAGGCGAATGCCGACGATTCCGGCGCGATCGAGCATGCGCAGCTCGTCCGCGCTAACAGCGGGATCGACGACGGCGATGCCGCGCAGGCGGCCGCCCGCCTCTTTCAGGCATGCAACCAGATAGGAATTGTCGGTGCCGAGAAAGCTTGGCTGCACCAGCACGCCATTGGACATGCCGTTGCGGTCGAGCTGCTCCAGATAGAGCGACAGCGGCGCGTCGTAGTCCGGCGCGTAGCGGCGGCTAGGTGCGAGCTTGAGGCCGCGGTGAAAGACATGGGCGTGGGTATCGATCGTCGGCAAGGCCGCCTCACTGCTGGCTGTGGTCGCGGCCAGCGTCACGAGCGATGCGAGGCCCGCGCCAAACTGGCGGCGCGTCAGGCCGCGCTGGGACAATGTCATGGTGGCTCCTCCCCATCCCGCGTCAGGCACGCGTCGCGGCGGTCTGTTCAAAGACCTTGCCGCGGGTTTCGGGCAGCAGCAGCACCGCGATCAGCACCAGCGAATAGGCGAAGGCCGCATCGATGCCGATCGCAGGTCCAAGCCCGATATGATCGCTGAGGAAGCCGACCAGGAACGGGAACGCGGCGGAGACGATCCGGCCGAAATTGTAGCAGAAGCCGACGCCGGTACCGCGCACGCCGGCCGGATAGAGCTCGCTGAACAGCGCCGCCATGCTGGCGGGGATGCCGGCGGAGAAGAAGCCGAGCGGGAAGCCGAGCACCAGCATCTGCCCATCGGTCAGCGGCGCGAAGATGTAGATCAGCACGGTGATGATGCAGGCGCTGGCGAAGAAGGCGACGTTGACCCGGCGACCGATGCGGTCGCTGATGATGCCGCTCGCCACGCAGCCGCAGAAGAAGGCGACGATGATGACGGCGAGATAGCCGCTGGAGCCCAGCACCGACAGATGCCGCACCTCGCGCAGGTAAGTCGGCAGGAAGGTGGTGAGCGCCGCGTAGCCGCCATGGGCGCCGATGCCGAACAGGCCGCCGATCAGCGTCGCGCGCAACACGTCGCGATGGAAGATGCCCGAGAGCGTCGCGAAGAACGGCGTCTTTTCGCTGGCGATGGCGCGCGGCGGCTCCTTCAATCCGCGGCGGATGAAGATGATGAGGAGCGCGGGCAACAGCCCGAGCGCGAACAGCAGCCGCCAGGCGATGTCTGCGGGCGCATAGGTGAAGACCAGCGCCGACAGCAGCACGGCTGCGCCCCAGCCCACGGCCCAGGCGCTCTGCACCGAGCCGAGCGCCTTGCCGCGATGCTCGGGGCGGATGATCTCGGCCATCAGGACCGCGCCGCAGGCCCATTCGGCGCCGAAGCCGAGGCCCTGGACCGCTTTCAGGATCAGGAGCTGGGTGTAGGTCATCGCGAATGCGCAGGCGAAGGTCGCGAGTGCGAAGGTCGCAACCGTGATCTGAAGCGCCTTGACGCGGCCGAAGCGGTCGCCGAGCGCACCGCCGAGCCAGCCGCCGAACGCGCCGAAGAACAGCGTGACCGAGCCGAGCAGGCCGGCATCGGCCTTGCTGATGCCGAACGCCGCGATCAGCGCGGGGATGGCAAGGCCGAACATCTGGACGTCGAGCGCATCCAGCGCCCAGCCGCCAAAGCTTGCCCAGAACGTGCGCCGCTCCAGCGGCGAGCTTTCGCTGTACCAGTTCGACATTTTTCCTACCCCTGTACTCGTTTATTGCTTGGTGTCGTTGAAGAGCCGCTTCACCTGATCTCGGCGTGGTAGCGGAAGCGGTTGGCCGGCCCGCGCGAACGGCGCCATTCGATCGGCCGCCGTTCGAGGTCGAGCGCGAGGCGCTCGATGACAATCAGAGGCGCATGCGCCTCGAGCCGCAGCAGGCGTGCCTGCATCTCGTTGGCGGTCTCGACCGTCAGGATTTCCTCGGCGGAAACCACGACCTCGCCGCAGCGCTCCTCGTAGAGCGGATACAGGAGGTCGCCGAACTCGGCGGTGTCGATGTCGAGGATCGGCGCAAACCGCGATTGCTGCAGCCAGATCTCTTCGGCGAGCAGCGGGACGTCGTCGATCAGGCGCAGGCGCGACAGGCTGATCACGGGCTCGCCGACCGGGATGCGGAGTGCGGATGCGACCGCCGATGTCGCCGGCACGCTCTTGCGCCTGATGATGCGGCTCTTCGGCACGCGCCGCTCGCCGCTCTCCGACTGGAAGCGAAAGAAGCGGAACAGCGAGGAGTTGAAGCGCGCGCGGCGCACGAAGGTGCCGCGGCCCTGCTGGCGCTCCAGCACGGCATCCGCGACGAGCTGGTCGATCGCCTTGCGCACGGTGCCGATGGCAACGCCGTAATGCGCAGCCAACTCGGCTTCCGACGGGATCGGCTCGCCCGGCCGCCATTCATTGCGGTTGATCCGCGCGGCGAGGTCGTCGCGCAGGCGCTGGTAGCGTGGCAGGCGGTCGTCGAGCGGCGCTGAATTCATATAGTCATATAGATGACTAGATGATGAAGGAGTCAAGCACTACGAAAATACCGCCGACGGGAGGGCCGCCATGGATGACGCGAAGCCGGGCTGGCGGACTTCACCAGCCCGGGTTCGTCTGTCGTGATCGTCAGTTCATCGTCGTCGTATTGGGCAGGCAAGGCGGTTGCTTGTAGGGCGCAGAGGCATAGGCGCCCACCGCCGGAGCCCTGACGCAGTCCGTCGTCACGTGGGTTGCGGCGCGCCGAGAAGCGGCGTCGCGGGCGGCAGCGGCCTGGGTTTGGTAGACGGCGGCGGCGATCAGGACGGCCGCAACAACGGACAATCTGGTCATTGGTTTTCTCCGCATGACAAACGGAAACCGATGTTTCGGCTTCCAGAGTGCAGGAACGGAGAACGCGGCGCGATATTTCATCACGCGCCTTCAACGAAACGCGAGCGGTCTACCCGAGCTGAAACACCGCCACCTTCTGCTCGTAGCCGCGCACCTCGACTTCGCCGAGCGCGACAGCATCCTCGCCGTCATCGCCGAGCGCCTCGCGCACGGACGCCGAGATCAGCAGCTGCGAGCCGAACTCCTTGTTCAGCGCCTCCAGCCGCGAGGCAAAGTTCACGGTGTCGCCGATCACCGTGTACTCCTTGCGCCGGGGCGAACCGATATTGCCGGCGACGACCTCGCCGAAATGGATGCCGATGCCGATCCGCAGCGGCCAGCTCGTCTCCGCATTGATGCGGTCCATCGCGGCCAGCATCTCGCGGCCCGCGGCGACCGCGCGGTGCGCGGCGTCGGAGGCCTCCAGCGGCGCGCCGAACAGCGCGAGGAAGCCGTCGCCGAGAAACTTGTTCACGATGCCGCCCTGGCGGTCGAGGATGTCGACCAGCACCGCGAAGGCGCCATCGAGCCGGTCGACCACCTCCTGCGGGGTGCGCGACTGCGCCCCGGCGGTGAAGCCGCGGAAATCGACGAACATCACCGCGACGCGGCGGAGGTCGCCGGCCGCGCTCGTCCCCTCCGCCATCAGCCGCTCCACCACCTGCGGCGAGACGTGCTGGCCGAACAGATTGGTGACCCGGTCGCGCGCGGTGGCAGCCGCAATGCTCGCGGCGAATTGCCGCCGCAGCTGCGCACCGACGGAGCCGGCGAGCACGCCGCAGACAAGAATGACCGTGCTGCGCACGGCGTGGAAGTAGATCAGGGGTTCACCGGCCTCGCTCGCCGAGTTGTAATATAGCGCGACGGCCAGGAGTTCGGCTGCGGCCACAAATCCCGTGAAGGTTGACAGCCAGAAGTCGAGCCGCAGCGTCGAAAGAATGATGAAGATGAAATAGACCAGCGGCAGCACGAAACCGAGCGCCTGGCTCGCACCCATGCTGCGGATCTGCAGGATCAGGATGATCGTCGGCAGCGACGTTTCGATAAAGGCGCCGACGTAGCGCCTGATCACCGGCAGGTCGCGATCGAGCTTGAGGTTTCGCCTGATCTGGCTGTGGATCCAGACTTCGAAGAGGATGAAACCTCCCAAGAGAATATATTCGCGGACGAGGCCCTCCGTCCCGCGCCAGACCCGGTTCACCAGAGCGGGGTCGATCAGGAAGGTTGAGGTGAGGAACAAGATCATGACGCAGCCGGTGATGATCAGTGTCCGCACCCGCAACAGCTCGGTGCGCAGCACTTCCCGCGTCAGCTCGCGCTCGAAGTCCTCCGACAAGGCGGCGTGTTGCCGCGCTTTCCTGCTCGCAAACTTGACCATTCCATCCCCCAGTCATTCCGGGGCACGCGCAGCGTGAACCCGGAATCTCGAGATTCCGGGTTCGCACTTCGTAGGCCCCGGAATGACTCTCAAGGACTAGTTTGCCTCAATCTAGCGTACGGCGGAAGCGCGTCACGGCGATGGTCATGGCGATCAGCATCAGGGCCGCCAGCGCCAGCGCGTCGAACCGCAGATTCTGCATGCTCGCCCCCTTCAGCATAATGGCGCGGACGATGCGCAAATAATGGGTCAGCGGCAAGGCCTCGCCGACATATTGCGCCCAGGCCGGCATGCCGGCGAACGGGAACATGAAGCCGGACAGCAGAATGCTCGGCAGGAAGAACATCATCGACATCTGCATGGCCTGGAGCTGGTTCTGCACGACGGTCGAGATCGTGTAGCCGATCGACAGGTTGGTGGTGATGAACAGCGTCGAGAGCAGCGCGAGCAGGAACAGATTGCCAAGCACGGGCACGCCGAACAGGCCGACGCCGATGCTGATGATCAGGAAGGCCTGGACGAAGCCGACCAGTACGTAAGGGATGATCTTGCCGAACATCACCTCGACCGGCTTGATCGGCATCGACAGCAGACTCTCCATGGTGCCGCGCTCGACCTCGCGCGTGACCGAGAGCGCGGTGAAGATCAGCATGGTCATGGTGAGGATGGTGCCGACGAGACCCGGCACGATGTTGAGGCTCGACGCTGCGGCCGGATTGTAGCGCGCATGCGCCCGGATCTCGAACGGCATCTCCGGGGGATTGCCGATATAGAGATCGTGCTTGAGCGCGGTCTGCACGACCATGCCGAGCGAGCCGATCGCCGAGCTCGCCGCGACCGGATCGGTGGCGTCGGCCGCGACCAGCAGCGCCGGCTTGTCGCCGCGCCGCACCGCCCGTTCGAATCCGCGCGGGATCTCGACGCCGAACAGGACCTTGCCGGATTTCAGCAGATTGTCGAAATCGTCGACGTCGTGCACCTCGTAGATGAAACGGAAATAGGCGGTGTTCTCCAGCGCCTTCAGGATCGAGCGGGTGAGATCGGAGTCCTCCTGGAGCAGCACGGCGCTCGGCAGATGGTGCGGCGTGGTGTTGATGGCATAGCCGAACAGCATGAGCTGCATCACCGGCAGCATCACGATCATCGCGAACGAGACGCGATCGCGCCTCAGCTGGATGAACTCCTTGATCAGCATCGCATAGGAGCGTCGCAGGAAGCCGAAGCGCTCGCGGATTTCGCGTGCGGGAGCCGGATGATCGACGGTGCTCATTGGAAATTGTCCTTGGAGCGGCTCATCAGTTCGATGAACACGTCTTCGAGCGAAGGATGCGAGCTCTGCCAGTGCAGGCCGCTCTTCTCGCGCCACGGCGCGATGCTGGCTTCGAGCGCGGCGACGTCGCGCCCCGAGACGTGCAACGAGGTGCCGAACGGTGCCACCATGTCGATTCCGGGCTTGCCGGTGAGCTCGGCGGTGAGCCCGTTCAAATCCTCACCCGTCACGGTGTAGGTCGTCAGCGCGGATTTCGCGATCACCTCCTCCACCGTGCCGTGCGCGAGCAGATGGCCGTAGGCGATATAGGCGATCTCGTGGCAGCGCTCGGCTTCGTCCATGTAGTGGGTGGACACCAGCACGGTGAGACCGTCGGCGGCGAGCGCGTGGATCTCGTTCCAGAAATCGCGCCGCGCCTTGGGGTCGACGCCGGCGGTCGGCTCGTCCAGCAGCAGCAATTGCGGATTGGGCAGCGTGCAGGCACCTAACGCCAGCCGCTGCTTCCAGCCGCCGGAGAGCTCGCCGGCGAGCTGCTCCTCGCGCCCCGAAAGCCCGATCCGCTTGATCATGTCGCGCGCCGCGTCGCGTGGATCGGCAAGGCCATAGAGCCGTGCCACGAATTCGAGGTTCTCGCGCACCGAGAGGTCCTGGTACAGGCTGAAGCGCTGGGTCATGTAGCCGACCTGGCGCTTGATCTTTTCGGCATCGCGCCGGATGTCGTAGCCGAGGCACGTCCCCTCGCCGCTGTCGGGCGTGAGCAGGCCGCAGAGGATGCGGATGGTGGTGGTCTTGCCCGAGCCGTTGGGACCGAGGAAGCCGTAGATCGAGCCGCGCTTCACCTGCATCGACAGATCGTGCACGACCTCGCGGCCGCCGAACGACTTCGTCAGGCCCTTGACGTCGATTGCGATCTCGTTGCCGCCGTTCATCGCTTGTCCGCCACCGGGGTTTTTGGATTGAGATAGACGTCGATCGGCTGCCCGACGCGCAAGGCATCGGGGCGCGAGGGCCGCGCCTGGATCAGGTAGACGAGCTTGTTGCGCTCATCGAGGCTGTAGATCACCGGCGGGGTGTATTCGGCCGAGGTCGCGATGAAATAGATCTTTGCGGTCAGGTCGGCCGCGCAATTGTCGCAGCCGATCCGCACCGTGTCGCCGATCGCAAGCTTGGGCAGCTCGGTCTCCGGCACGAAGAAGCGCAGCTTCATGTTGCCGGGCGGCATGATCGAGAGCACCGGCCGCTGCGCCGCCACCATCTCGCCCTCGCGGAAATAGATCTGCTGGATGGTGCCGGCGACCGGCGCAAAGCCCCTGCGCCGCGCCATCCGCGTCTCCGACGTCGCCACCCGCGCTTCCGCCACGCGGAGGGCGGAGACGGCGGAATCGAGATTGGCCTGCGTGCCCGAACCGGTCTTGTTCAGCGAGGCCGCACGGTCATAGGTCTGCTGCGCGTTGGCCAGCGTCGCCTTGTTCTGGTTGAGATCGGCAAGCTGGAGATCGTCGTCGACGGAATAGAGGGCGTCGCCGACCTTGACCTCGTCACCCTCGCGGATGTTCAGCTTCGTCACGCGGCCGGCTTCGTCCGGGCTGACGAAGATCATGTCGGCCTCGACCCAGCCCTGGAAGCCGGGATCGCGCTTCTCCTTGCAAGCCGCCAGCGCGGTTGCGAGCAGGACGGCCAATGCAAATCTGAAAATTGCTTGCAGCGACCAAAGCTGTCGATCCCTCACCCTGAGGAGCTGCGAAGCAGCGTCTCGAAGGGCGAAGGGCCACAGCCGGGCCTGCATCCTTCGAGACGCGCGTTCCGCGCTCCTCAGGATGAGGTGAGAGATGGTTTGCGACGACCTCATGTCGTCCTCCGTTCGCCAAAAATCAAATCGAGATGGACGCGCAGCATGTCCCGCGCATCGAGCGGCGCGTGGCGCTCAAACAGGCTTTGCCAGATCACCGCGATCATCGCAGGCGCGATCAGGATCTGCGGATAGCGCGCAAGGTCCTTCTCGCGGATCTCGCCGCGGGCGATGCCGAGCTCGATCAGCGCGCGCATGGCGGCAACCCCGCGCGAGACCACCTCGCGGTAGTAGAAGTCGGCGACGGAGGGAAAGCGCGGCCCCTCCGCCACGATCAGGCGCACGAGATCACCGCGCTTGGTGCCGATCACCTCCTTGAGGAAGTTGCCGGCGAAGGCTTCGATGAGGTCGCGCACCGAGCCCACCGGCGGCGGCAACGTCGTCAGCCGCGCCACCACAGGCACGATCACGACGCGCACCAGCTCCTCGAACATCGATTCCTTGTCCTTGAAGTGCAGGTAGATCGTGCCCTTGGCGACGCCGGCACGTCTGGCGATGTCGTCGAGCCGCGTCGCGGCAAAGCCGCGCGCAATGAACTCCTCCATCGCCGCCTCCACGATCGCCGCACGCCGCTCCGCCGCGCGGGTGGCACGGTTCGAGGCGGGCGCGGCTTCGAGCATTTGGCTCCCAGCCTGGGCTGCAGATGCCGCGGCGGCTTTGGTGGGCTTCTTCGTCATAGTCAATTTATGACTGACTAGTCAGTCATAGTCAATTATTGACGCCAGCCAGAGTGACCGAATTAAATTAGCATTGACTAATGAATTAGCCCTCACTAATTTATTGCCATGATCGAAGCCGCCCCAAACCCCGTCACCACCGTGATGCGCGCCCTCGCCGATCCGACCCGCCGCGCCGTGTTCGAACGCGTCTTCGAGAGCAAGGAGATCAGCGTCGCCGAGCTGACGCGCGGCAGTGGCGTGACGCAAGGCGCGATCTCGCAACACCTGAAGTCGCTGAAGCAGGCCGGCCTCGTTGCCGAGCGCGCGGAGGGCCGCAACGTCTACTACCGCGCCGCGCCGCAAGGACTCGAGCCGCTGGTGACCTGGATGGATCATTACGGCGTCTTCTGGCGCGAGCGCTTCCAGAATCTGCGTGACCTCTTGAAGGAGATCGATCCGTGAGTGCTGCCGAGTTGAAAGCCGAGACCAAAGACATCGTCATCGACGAGGTGTTCCCTCACGTGCCGGAGACGATCTGGAAGGCGTTGACCAGCGCCCAGCTGATCGCGCGCTGGCTGATGCCGCCGACCGGTTTTGAAGCCGTCGAAGGCAAGGCCTTCACGTTCCAGACCACTCCGGGCGGCAACTGGGACGGCGTCATCCATTGCCGGGTTCTGGAGGTCGTGCCGAACCGGCGCCTCGTCTACGCCTGGAAGGGCGGCGATGAGCGCAACACCGGCTACGGCGCGCCGCTCGACACTGTCGTGACGTGGTCCCTCACCCCGGTCGAAGCCGGCACGCGGATCCGCCTGGTTCATGCCGGCTTCGTCCTGCCCATAAACGAGTCGGCCTACACGGTGATGAGTGGCGGCTGGAAGAAGGTCGTCCGCCAGCTTGACGAGATCAGTGGCGAGTAAGGAGTTATCGCGATGGACAAGCCCTATACAGGCGGCTGCGCCTGCGGCGCGATCTGCTATTCGATTGTCGGTGAGCCCATATTCAGCAATCATTGTCAGTGCCGGGACTGCCAGCGGGAAAGCGGCAGCGGCCACGGCTCCTACGCGACCTTCGCGCGCGCCGGCGTCACCGTAACCGGCGAGGCGAAGCACTGGGACATGGTCGGCGACAGCGGCAACGTGAAGACGCGCGGCTTCTGCGCCCGGTGCGGCTTGCCGGTTTACCTGACCTTTGCGGCAATGCCCGACATCTTCACCATCCGCGCCGCAAGCCTCGACGAGCCCGCCCGCTACAAGCCGCAGGTGGTGACTTACGCCGCGCGCGGCCATCAATGGGACCGTCTCGATCCGGACCTGCCGAAATTCGAAGGCATGCCGCCGGGGTAGGCAGCGAGAGAGCGACGTCCCTTTGATACGAAAAGCATCGCCGCAAACTCGGTGCACCTCTCCCGCTTGCGGGAGAGGGAGCGCACCTCCTTCGCGGCAACGGCTCGTTTCACAACGCACTAGCCAAAATCCAGCACCATGCGGCCTTCGATCTTGCCGGCCTTCATCCGGTCGAAGACGTCGTTGATCTCAGCGAGCGGCACCTTTGTCACCTCGGCCTTGACCTTGCCGTCGGCGGCGAATGCGATGGCTTCGTCGAGATCGCGGCGGGTGCCGACGATGGAGCCGCGCACGGTGATGCGTTTGAGCACGACGTCGAAGATCGGCGTCGGGAATTCGCCCGGCGGCAGGCCGACGAGGCTGACGGTGCCCTTCCGGCGCACCATCTTCAGCGCCTGGGCGAACGCGGCGGTCGAGACCGCCGTCACCAGCACGCCGTGCGCCCCTCCCCCGGTTACCGCCAACACCTTGTCCACGGCATCGGCTGCGAGCGCGTTGACGGCGAGGTCGGCGCCGGTCTCGCGCGCGAGCTCGAGCTTGTCGTCGGCGATATCGACGGCCGCGACCTTGAGGCCCATCGCCTTGGCATATTGGATCGCGACATGGCCGAGCCCGCCGACGCCCGAGATCACGACCCACTCGCCGGGCTTTGCCTCCGTCTCCTTCAAGCCCTTGTAGGTGGTGACGCCCGCGCACAGGATCGGCGCGATGCCCGCAAAATCGATCGTCGCCGGCAGTTTGGCGGCGAAGGCAGCCGAGGCGATGACATATTCGGCAAAGCCCCCGTTCACGCTGTAGCCGGTGTTGTGCTGGTGCTCGCACAGCGTCTCCCAGCCGGTCTCGCAATATTCACAGGACATGCAGGCATCGTGCAGCCAGGCGACGCCGACGGCATCGCCCACCTTCAGATTTTTCACGCCGGATCCGAGCGCGGCGACGATGCCGGCAACCTCATGGCCCGGGATGAAAGGCGGAACCGGCTTCACCGGCCAGTCGCCGGAGGCTGCGTGCAAATCGGTATGGCAGACGCCGCACGCCTTGACCTTGACCAGAACCTCGCCGGGTCCGGGCTGCGGCACCGGCACGTCCTCGATCACGAGCGGCTTGCCGAATTGTCTGACGATTGCGGCTTTCATGGTCGGCATCTGTCTGCTCCGTTTGAATGACGGAGGCAAACTAGCGGCACCGGGCGGCGCCCCCTTGATTGGAGTCAAACCGCACAAAGTTTACGCAAGGCTCGCGCGATCGTGACATCACGATGACGACGCGGCGCAACGTGCGGATCGCGTCAGCTATGGAACTTCAGCCCGTCGACGATCTTGTCGATCACCTTGCGCTCGGCGCGCATTGCGATCCCGACGAGATTGAGGTCCGCGCGTGCCACCGCCTTTACCGCTTCGCGATTGGCGGCATCATGCGTGGTCTTGAACATGTCCTCGGTGTAGACCGCCGGCACCACGTTGCGGGTGAGCGCACGGTCGAGCGCGCGCGACAGTGCCGGACCCTCGGCGCCGTAGATCAGGATCGGCTGGCCGATCAGCGCGTGATATGTCGTGCCCGAGGCGTCCTCATAGGGTTCACCGATGCATTCCGGAAAGGCGGCGGCGATGCCGCTGGTGAGGAAAGCCGCGACGTTGAGCTTCTGCCAGGCATGGAGATCGCTGCGGATCACCACGGCGATCTTGGTATCGAACTGCATACATGTCTCCACAAATCGTCATTCCGGAATGCGCCGTCAGGCGCAGACCCGGAATCTGGAGATTATCGCACGAGATTCCGGGTTCGTCGCTGCGCGACGCCCCGGAATGACGGAGGAGAATTCAACCCTTCGCGTCGCAGGCCCAGGCGCGGATCACGCATTCCTTGCCGCCGTATTTGTAGCATTCGCGCGTGGCGGCGTTGAGCGAGGCGGAGATCTTCGGCTTGACGGCATAGCCATAGGCACCGCAAGGATTGGACAGATCGACGGACATCGCCGCGCAGGCGCGCTTCATCGTCACCGTCGTGCAGTCGCCCTTGCACTGCTTCTGCGCCGCGGCGCGGGCCTCGTGCTCGGCGCCGTAATCGAAAGCCTGGCCATAGGCACCGCACTTGCCGACCGCAAACGCGCCGGCGGCGCGTGCATCCGTGATGTGGCGAGCGCCCGCGACACAAACAGACAACGCAAAGAAAAACATCGCGCAACGGCGCGCGACGACATTCGAAGCCATGGAAAAAACCCCTCCCCCCAAGGCAGGTGGAGTGAACTCTAAGCGCGGGACCGTTTCCAGATGGTGAACGAGTGGTTGAAAACCCTGACGGACGCACGAGCGATCTCATACATCTTTTAGTTGTATTTGTGAAGCGCATCATTTAAAGTAGTTGACTCTCCAAGCAGAGAGCCGGAGGAAACAACCATGCGTCACTTCAACGGAATGCTCTTGGCGATGATTGCGTCGGCGTCCCTGATCGGACCCCTGCCCGCATATGCGCAGTCGGTGAACTGGACCTGGACCAACCAGTATGGCTCGACCCTGGCCATCACCAGCTTCAACTCGAACACGGGTGCTATCGCGGGGACCTATACCAACAACGCTGCAAACAGTTGTGACGAGGGCAAGCCGCAAGGTGTGACGGGTTGGCTGGCCTACGGCAACACGGGCACTGCGATCAGTTTCTCGGTGAACTTCCTCGGCTGCGGATCGACCACCGTCTGGACGGGGCAATTGAACAATGCGACGGGATTCCAGGGATTGTGGTATCTGTCCCTCGCCGAAGCCGTGGCGTGGAACGGCATCAGCGCGGGCGCCGACACGTTCACGTTCAGCAGCGGCGACAACGCCCTCCTGACCAAGAGCGGCGTCGATCTGAAGGCCGGCAGCGAGAAGCTGTCGAACACCAAGAAGTAGGCGAGCGAAGCGAATCCGCTTCGTAGCGTGGGTTAGCGCAGCGTAACCCACCACGCTTCAACGAATGCGGGACCAAGTTGGTGGGGTACGCCCAGCGGACTGCGCTTGCGCGCAGCCGCAAGGCTAACCCACCCTACACACTATCCCCGTCTTGCCGCTTCCAGCGCCTGGGGCGTGTCGATGTCGAGGAACGCGCCCTCGCCGTCGACGGGCACTTCCGCAACCGCCTCGGTGTGCTTGGCGATCAGGTGGCGCGCGCCGACGTCGCCATCGAGCGTCATCAGCTCCCGGAAGAAGCGGCGCGACCACAGCACGGGGTTGCCGCGGCGGCCCTCGCTGACGGGCACGACGATGAGATTGCCGCGGTCCGGTGCGAAGCTGTCGATGAGACGGTCGATCAGGCCGGCATCGATCAGCGGCATGTCGCCGAGGCAAACCACGGCGCCGTCGCAAGCTTCGGGCACGGCCGCGATGCCGGCCTTGACCGAGCTCGCGATGCCGCCGGCGAAATCCGGATTGCGGACGAATTTCACCTTCAAGCCTTGCAGCGCCTGCTCGACCAGTTCGGTCTGATGGCCGGTGACGACGATCACCTCGGATGCCTTGGAGGCCAGCGCCTGCTCGGTCGCGATCCGCACCAGCTTCTTGCCGTCGAGCTCGGCGAGCAGCTTGTTCGGCCCACCCATGCGGGTCGAGCGCCCAGCCGCGAGCACGATGGCGGCGACCTGGCTGTTGCCCTCGATCTCGGGCCTCGCGCGCGGCTGCGGACGCGTGACGATCTCCATCAGGAGCCCGCCGACGCCCATGCCCATCAGCTCGGCGCGGGTCACCTTGATGCCGGCGAGCAGACGCATCAGCACCCAGTCAAACCCGTTCTCGACCGGCGAGCGCGCGCAGCCCGGCGCGCCCAGCACCGGCACGCCGTCGGCGCGGGCGATCAGTAGCAGATTGCCGGGATCGACCGGCATGCCGAAATGCTCGATCTCGCCGCCGATCCCGGTGACGGCCGCCGGGATCACGTCGCGGCGATCCGCGATCGCGGACGCCCCGAACACGATGACGAGCTCCGCGCCGAGCGCGAGCAATTCCTTGATCGCGGCCGACAGCGCGTGCTCGTCGTGCTGGACCCGTCGCTCCGCGATGATGCCGGCGCCGGCCGGCGCCAGCCGCTCGGCGGTGACGCGCAGCGTCTTGTCGATCACCTTGGAGGACAGGCCCGGCAGCAGCGTCGAGACCACGCCGACGCGCTTGATCACGTAGGGCGCGATCTTCAGGACGTCCCGGCCGGCCGCCTTCACCGCGGCGTCGCGCAAAGCGCCCTCGACGCCGAACGGGATGATCTTGACGGTGCCGACCATCTCCCCCTCGACCACCGGCTTGTAGGCGGTGAGCGTCGCAAAGGTGATGGCCTCGTCGATATTGTTGATGCGATCGACCGCGGCGCGGTCGATCACCAGCACGCCCGGGCATGCCGCGAACAGATTGGCGCGGCCGGTGAAGGCGCGCTCGACATGGATGCCCTCGCCGCCGACCGCGAGCGCGATGCTGGCGGCGGCGATATCCTCGGAGACGTCGCCCTCCTCCATCCGCACCACGACGACGTCCTTGATGCCGGCGCGCTCCAGCGCCTCGACCTCGGCGGGCCCGATCGTCGTGCCCTTCTTCAGCACCAGCGGTCCCTGGCGCAGGGTGTGGACGGTCACCCCGCCGATCGCATCCTTGGGGCTCGCCGGGCCGAATTTCATGCCGCTTCTTCTTTTTCTTTGGGTGGCAGCCGAAGCACCGCCGTGATCTCGGCCATGATCGACACCGCGATCTCCGACGGCGAGACGGCGCCGATCGCAAGGCCAATGGGCGCGTGGATGCGCGCGATGTCGCTGTCCTTGGCGCCCTGCGCCCGCAGCCGGTCGCCGCGCTTGGCATGGGTCTTCCGCGAGCCCAGCGCGCCGATATAGAAGCAGCCGCGCTCGAAGGCGTGCAGCAGCGCAGGATCGTCGATCTTGGGATCGTGCGTCACCGCGACGAAAGCCGTGTAGGCATCGACGTTGAGCGGCGGCAGCGCGGTGTCGGGCCATTCGGCCACCAGCGGAATGTCGGGGAAGCGCTCTGCGCTTGCAAAGGCCGTGCGCGGATCGACGACCGTGACGTCGTAACCGAGCGAGCGCGCCAGCGGCGCCAGCGCCTGACTGATATGGACCGCGCCGACGATGACGAGCTTTGCGGTCGGCGCGTAGACGTTGAGGAACAGCTTCTTGCCGCCGACCTCGACATTGGCGCTCTTGCCCATGCGAAGCTGTTTTTCGAGCTCGACGCGCAGCGGGTCTTTCGCAAAATCCTGCGCCTTGACCAGGCGCTGCTCGCCGCTCTCGGTGTCCGTCACCAGGATCGCCGGGCGGCGCGCGGCGCGCTCGGCATTGAGTTCGTGCAAAATCGCGAGCTTCACGGCTAGCCGACCTTCTCGACGAAGACACGGATGGTGCCGCCGCAGGACAGCCCGACATTCCAGGCGGTCTCGTCGGCGACGCCGAACTCCAGCATCTTGGGCTTGCCGCTCTCGATCACGTCCATGGCCTCGGTGACCACGGCGCCCTCGACGCAGCCGCCGGAGACCGAGCCTAAGAACGTGCCCTCGTCGTTGATGACGAGGCTCGAGCCCGCCGGGCGCGGCGCCGAGCCCCAGGTCTCGACGACTGTGGCGAGCGCGACGCCACGGCCGGCCTTCTGCCAGTCCTCCGCCGCCTTCAGAATGTCCTCGTCGCGATCGAGCATGGGGTAACCTCTCAAGCTGCGGAGCGGATCAGGCTGCGGTGATGCGGCGGCAGCGGCCGGGAGAGCGTCGTGATCAGCTCCTGGATCGAACTCAAATTATGTACCGGGCGGAATTCGTCAACGTGCGGAAGCATCATTTTGATGCCCTGCGCCTTGGCCTCGAAGCCGCCGAAGCGCAGCAGCGGGTTGAGCCAGATCAGCCGCCGGCAGGAGCGGTGCAGTCGGTCCATCTCGAAGGCGAGCCTGGAATCGGCCTCCCGCTCCAGCCCGTCGGAGATCAGGAGCACGATGGCGCCCTGGCTCAGGACCCGGCGCGCCCACAATTTGTTGAAGTTGTGCAGCGAGGCCGAGATCCGCGTGCCGCCGGCCCAATCCTCGACCGAGGCCGAGCAGCTCGCCAGCGCCTCGTCGGGATCGCGCTGGCGCAGCGCGCGGGTGACGTTGGTGAGGCGGGTGCCGAACAGGAACACCGAGACGCGCTTGCGCGCATCGCCGATGGCATGGAGGAAATGCAGGAACAGGCGGGTGTACTCGTTCATCGAACCCGAGATGTCGAGCAGCGCCACGATCGGCGCCGGTTTCTCGATCCGCCCCAGGCGATGAATGTCGATGATGTCGCCGCCGGTGCGCAATGACGCACGCAGCGTGCGGCGCAGATCGAGGCGCAGGCCACGGGAATCGGGCCGGTGCCGGCGCGTCAGGAGCTCGGCCTGCGGCAGCCGCATCCGCTCGACGGCGCGCAGGGCCTCGCTGATCTCCGCCGCGCTCATCTGGGCGAAATCCTTCTTCTGAAGGATTTCCTTGTCGGAGACCGACAGGCGCAGATCCTGCTCCTGGTGCTGCGGCGTCTCCGTCATGCGCGGCTGCGACATCGCTTCCTGCACGCGGCGCGCACCGGCCTGCGGCTTCTTCTTGGCCTGCTCCGGCAGCGGCACCGAATCCAGCATGTGCTTCCACTCCTCCGAGGCGCGGAAGAACAGGTTGAAGGCCTGCTTGAAGATCAGCGCATGCTCGTGGCGCTTGACGAAGATCGCCTCCAGCGTGGCAAAGACATCGGCGCGGTTGCCGATGTCGATCACCTGGAGCGCGCTCATGGCATCGATCACTGCGCCCGGCCCGACCGGCATGCCCGCAGAGCGCAACGCGCGGGCGAAGCCGACGATGTTGTCGGCGAACTGCTCGGTCTGCTCGGGCGCCAGGTGGTTGATGGCCATGGGTCGTATCCATCCCCTCGTCATTCCGGGGCGCGCCTCTTTGGCGCGAGCCCGGAATCCATTCATCCACGAACTCTGCGGCCCGATGGATTCCGGGTTCGCGCTACGCGCGCCCCGGAATGACGGGCGCAATTTGACGCGAGATCAATCCTCGCTCGTCGCTTCCTTCAGCACCTTCTGCAGGGTGTCGCCCTGCATGCGGGTGATGTCGTCCTGGTACTTGAGCAGCGCGCCCAGCGTGTCGCCGACCACCTGCGGGGTCAGCGAGCGGGCGTCGAGCTCGGACAGCGCGGTGGCCCAGTCGATGGTCTCGGCGACGCCCGGCGACTTGTAGAAGTCCTGGTTGCGCAGCGCCTGGACAAAGCGCACCACCTGCTGCGACAGCTTTGTGGAGATGCCGGGCACGCGCGTCTTGACGATCGCGAGCTCGCGCTCGGCGGCGGGATAGTCCACCCAGTGATAGAGGCAGCGCCGCTTCAGCGCGTCGTGGATCTCGCGGGTGCGGTTGGAGGTGATGATGACGATCGGCGGATACGGCGCCTTCACGGTGCCGAATTCGGGAATGGTCACCTGGAAGTCACTGAGGATTTCCAGGAGATAGGCTTCGAACGCCTCGTCGGCGCGGTCGAGCTCGTCGATCAGGAGCACCGGCGGACCCGCGACGTCAGGCTCCAGCGCCTGGAGCAGCGGCCGCTTGATCATGTAGCGGTCGGCGAAGATGTCGCTCGACAGTTGATCGCGATCGGTGTCGCCGGCGGCTTCCGCCATCCGGATCGCGATCATCTGCGCGGCGCTATTCCACTCGTACACGGCCGAGGAGACGTCGAGGCCTTCGTAGCACTGCAGGCGGATCAGCTTCCGCCCCAGCGCCGCCGACAGCACTTTTGCGATCTCGGTCTTGCCGACGCCGGCCTCGCCTTCGAGAAACAGCGGCCGGCCCATGCGCAGCGACAGATACGTCACCGTCGCCAGCGACCGCTCGGCGAGATAGCCGCGCGACGTCAGGAGTTCGAGCATCGCATCAACCGATGCCGGCAGGGCGGCTGAAGTCATGAAAGGCCAGTCTTGGTTACGCCCTCACCGGGGCAAGTCGTTGGGCCAGTTGGTGAGGCCCATCATTCCTTGGCATTGGCGGCGTCGACGGCCCGCCGCGTCAGCACCCCGATGAGGTGCGCGCGGTATTCGGCACTGCCGTGGATGTCGCTGTTGAGACCCTCGGCCGGCACCTCGATGCCATCAAGGGCTTTCGCCGAGAAGCGCTTCTTCAGGGCTTCCTCAAACGCGGTGACGCGGAACACGCCTTCGGAGCCGGCGCCGGTGACGGCAACGCGCACGTCCGACGGACGCCGCGCCACGAACACGCCGACCAGCGCGTAGCGCGAGGCCTGGTTGCGGAATTTGATGTAGGCGGCCTTCTTCGGCAGCGGGAACATCACCTTGGTGATGATCTCGTCGGCCTCGAGGGCCGTCGTGAACAGGCCCTGGAAATACTCCTCGGCCTTGAGGCGGCGCTTGTTGGTGACGATGGTCGCCCCGAGCGCAAGCACCGCGGCCGGATAGTCCGCGGTCGGATCGTTGTTGGCGAGCGAGCCGCCGATCGTGCCCTTGTGGCGCACGGCGGGATCGCCGATTCCGCCGGCAAGGCTCGCGAGCGCCGGGATCGCTTCGCCGACGACGGCGGAGGTCGCGACCTCGGCGTGCTTGGCGGTGGCGCCGATCACCAGCGAGCGGCCCTTCATCTCGATCGCGTTGAGCCCCTCGATGTGGGAGAGGTCGACCAGATGCGGAGGGCTCGCGAGGCGCTGCTTCATGACCGGAATCAGCGTGTGACCGCCGGCGATCACCTTGGCGTCTTCGTTCTTCACCAGGAGGTTGGCGGCCTGCCGAACGGTCCCGGGGCGATGATATTTGAATTCGTACATCTGAATGTCCTGATCGCGGGATGCGCGCGTGTCGATTTAGGCGAGGTCGGATTTCGCCATCGCCTTGGCGCCGGCGGAGATCGAGGCGACGATGTTCTGGTAGCCGGTGCAGCGGCAGAGATTGCCTTCCAGCTCCTCGCGGATGGTGTGGTCGTCGACCTCGTGCCCCTTGCGATGGACGATGTCGATCGCGGTCATGATCATGCCGGGCGTGCAGAAGCCGCACTGCAGGCCATGGTGCTCGCGGAAGGCTTCCTGCATCGGATGCAGCGGCGCGCCGTCGGCAGCCAGCCCCTCGATCGTCTTGACCTCGTGGCCGTCAGCCATCACGGCAAGCGTGGTGCAGGACTTCACGGCCTTGCCGTCGAGATGCACGACGCAGGCGCCGCACTGCGAGGTGTCGCAGCCGACATGGGTGCCGGTCAGCCGCAGATTCTCGCGCAGGAACTGCACCAGAAGCGTGCGGGGATCGACGTTGGCCGTCACAGGATTGCCGTTCACGATGAGGGAGATTTTCGCCATAAGCACTCTCTATCAGCGCCCCGACGGGTCCCGTCGAAGCGGTTCTTATAATTATTCCAACCCATCATATGGGCCATTATGCCCCGGGGCAACATCACCCCGGACGCAAGGCGCCATGCCGAAAGGCGATAGCCTTCAGCCCTGTACCGCCTTGGCGAAGTTCGCGAAAAACTCGTCGGCCAGCTTCTTGGCGGCGCCGTTGACGAGGCGTTGTCCGAGCTGCGCCAACTTGCCGCCGATCTGCGCCTCGACGTCGTAGGAGAGCAGCGTGCCGCCGTCCTTCTCCGCCAGCTTGACCACGGCGCCGCCCTTGGCAAAGCCCGCCACCCCGCCCTCGCCTTCGCCGGAGATCTTGTAGCCGTTCGGCGGATCGAGATCGGAGAGCGTCACCTTGCCCTTGAAGCGCGCCGACACCGGGCCGACCTTCATTTTCGCTGTGGCGCGAAAGCCGCCGTCGTCGGTCTTCTCCAGCTCCTCGCAGCCGGGGATGCAGGCCTTCAGCACCTCGGGATCGTTGAGCTTGGCCCACACAGCCTCGCGCGGCGCCGCAAGCTGGACTTCGCCGTTCATCGTCATGGCCATGGGGTGCCTCCCGGGATCGTGCAATTATAATGCTGTTCAAGTAACGCACGTAGGCCGCAAAGGAAAGGGCGGCCTCCGGCCACGTGCAATGCATATTCGCAACTGCAAAAAATCTTGCGCGGTCGGTTTTGGATTGGCACAGGCGGGCCATGATGGTTAGGTCCCGCGCAACATGAGCACAGCCCTCTCCCCCCTGCTTGCGCCGATGCTGTCGAGCGCCGCCATGCGC
Organism: Bradyrhizobium sp. B025; assembly: GCF_042257955.1. NCBI lineage: Bacteria > Pseudomonadati > Pseudomonadota > Alphaproteobacteria > Hyphomicrobiales > Nitrobacteraceae > Bradyrhizobium > Bradyrhizobium sp. B025. The sequence continues at coordinate 5,414,821 of NZ_CP170150.1, forward strand.
GCCGTCTGCGACGACCGGTCAACGCTCCAGAACATGCTCGATTTTGAGGCAGCCTTGGCGCGCGCCGAAGCCGCCACCGGCGTGATTCCCGCGGCCGCCGTGGGCCCGATCGAAGCCGCCTGCAAGGCGGATGCCTTTGACATCGCCGCGCTGGCCGAGGCCGCGACACGGTCCGGCAATCTCGCGATTCCCCTGGTCAAGGCGCTGACCGCCAACGTCGCGAAGGCCGATGCGGAGGCCGCACGCTACGTGCATTGGGGCGCGACCAGCCAGGACGTCATCGACACCGCGACCATGCTCACGCTGCGCGCCGCCATCGACGCGCTGGATGCCGACCTCAGCCGCGCCATCAAGGGTTTTGCCGCACTGGCGCGCAATCATCGCAACACCGCAATGGTGGCGCGGACCTGGCTCCAGCACGCGCTGCCGATGCCGTTCGGGCTCAAGGCCGCCGAATATGCCGCAAGTCTTGCCCGCGCCCGCTGCCGCCTCAGGCGGCTCTCCCGCGACGGCCTCGCGCTGCAATTCGGCGGCGCGGCCGGCACGCTCGCGGCCCTCGGCGACAAGGGGCTCGTCGTCGCGGAGCGACTGGCGCAAGAGCTCAACCTGCCGCTGCCGGAAGCACCCTGGCACACCCATCGCGACCGCATCGCGGAAGCCGCATCGGCCCTTGCGATTCTCGCCGGAAGCTGCGGCAAGATCGCGCGCGACGTCTCGCTGATGATGCAGACCGATGTCGCCGAGGCGTTCGAGCCGGCCGGCGAAGGCCGCGGCGGCTCCTCGACCATGCCGCACAAGCGCAACCCTGTCGCAGCCGCAAGCGCGCTGGGATGTGCCACCATGGCCCCGCAGCTCGCCGCGACGATTTTTGCCGCGCAGGTACAGGACCACGAGCGCAGCGCCGGCCCCTGGCATGCGGAATGGCCGACGCTGCCTCAACTGATGCTGGTCACTTCGGGCGCGCTCGCCGCCATCGTCGACATCGCCGAGGGCCTGGACGTCGATGCCGCGCGCATGCGCAGCAATCTCGATGCGACGCACGGGCTGATCATGGCCGAGGCGGTCACCTTTGCGCTGGCCGAGAGGATCGGCAAGAGCGATGCGCATCATCTCATCGAGGCCGCGAGCAAGCGCGCGGTCGCCGAGAAGAAGCATCTGCGCGAGGTTCTCGCGGCCGATTCGCAGGTCACAGCGCATCTTTCGCCGGAAAAAATTGCGGCATTGTTCGAGCCGATGGCCTATCAAGGGGCTTCCCAAGCCATGATCGACCGGCTGCTCGACAGCCTCGAGCGAGATTGATTGTTTGAGCATGATCCCTTCGGAAAACCGCTCCACACTTTTCCGGATCATGCTCCAGAACGGAGACGCCGCATGCCCATGATCGATGCCGACGGTTGCCTGATCAACGTCTCCGTCGAAGGCCGCGACGGCGGGCCGACCTTGATGCTGTCCAATTCGCTCGGCTGCACGCTTCAGATGTGGGAGCCGCAGATGAAGGCGCTGACGCAGGTGTTCCGCGTCATCCGCTATGACCGCCGCGGTCACGGCAAGTCGAACGTTCCCCCCGGCCCTTACACGATGGAGCGCTTCGGCCGCGACGTGCTGGCGATCCTCGACGATCTCAACATCGAGAAGGTGCATTGGTGCGGCCTGTCGATGGGCGGCATGGTGGGACAATGGCTGGGCGCGAATGCGCCGGAGCGCTTCGGCAAGCTCATCCTCGCCAACACCTCCTGCTACTATGCCGAGCCGACCAAATGGCTGGAACGCATCGATGCCGTGAAGAAGGGCGGCATCGCGGCGGTGGCCGATGCCGTGATCGCGGGCTGGCTCACCCAGGATTTCCGCGAGCGCGAGCCTGACATCACCGCCCGGATGAAAGCGATGCTGCTCGCCTCACCCGTGGAGGGCTATCTCGCCTGCTGCGAGGCGCTGTCGACGCTCGACCAGCGCGAGCTGCTGCCAAAGATCAAGAGCCCGACGCTGGTGATCGCCGGCCGCCACGACATGGCGACGCCGATCTCGGCGGGTGAACTGATCCGCTCGAAAATTCCCGGCGCCAACATGACCATCATCGACGCCGCCCATATTTCCAATGTCGAACAGCCGCACGCGTTCACCGATGCGGTGGTGGGGTTCCTGACGCAACGCTGATTGCGCCTGTCGTCATTCCGGAGCGATGCAAAGCATCGCCCCCGGAATCTCGATCGGCATTCACAACCTCGAGATTCCGGGTTCGCCTCTTCGAGGCGCCCCGGGATGACTGGTCCGGAGAAACACCATGGACGACCAGAAGCGCCGCGATGCCGGCATGAACGTGCGCCGCAAGGTGCTGGGCAATGCCTGGGTCGACAAATCAGTCGCCAATCGCAATGCCTTCAACACCGATTTCCAGGATCTGATCACGCGCTACGCCTGGGGCGAGATCTGGACGCGGCCGCATTTCGACGAGCGCACACGGCGGGTGCTGGTCATCGGCACCATGGTCGCGCTCGGACAATGGGACGAATTCCGCCTGCATGTGCGCGCGGCGCTCGCCGAGGGCGGCTTCACGCCCGACGACATCAAGGAAATCCTGCTCCAGCAGGCGATCTATTGCGGCGTGCCGGCGGCGAACCACGCCGTCAAGGAGGCCTCAGCGATTGTGCAGGAGCTCGGCCTGCTCAAGACCTAGCGGCGCGGCGGCCTCGGCGCTCTTGGGTGCCGCCACAGGGCGCTCGATCACCATCACGATCGCAGCCCCCAGCAGCAGCAAGAGCTCGGTCGCGTGCAGCCGGAGCGCGTCCATCTCGCCGACCTTCGAGGCCATGACCATGCTCGCAAACGAGATCACGCTGCCGATCGCCAGCGCAATGCCGAGCGCCTCGTCACTACCGCCATTCCTGCGGACGCGGGGAATGCACAGCAGCGCGAGGTAGATCGCGAAGAACGCCACCACGGTCAGCCGTCCCAGCGCCAGCAGCCAGGCCGCGCGTACCGTGTCCATCCCCGCCATCTGGAGATGGTCGCTGAGGAACAGCGCGACAGCAACGCTCGGCCGCTCGTAGAGGCCGTGCACCGGCGCCACCATGATGTTGAAGGCGACGAGCGTCCAGGCGGGGATGAAATAGGCCGCCAGCAGCGCGCCGTTGACCGAGTCGATCCGCCAATTCCTGAACATGCCGCTTCCCGCTTCGCCTGCCACGCGCCTTCAATGGGAAGGCTTTGCCGGGAGCTAACTCGCATCAGTCCGTGGCGGCAATTTAAACCCTTTGTTTACCTTAACAGGGCACCCGCACACGTCGTCATTCCGGGATGGTGCGTCAGCACCAGACCCGGAATCTCGAGATTCCGGGCTCGGCTCTTCGAGCCGCCCCGGAATGACGCCAAGCAACGAAAAAAGGCCCCACCTTGCAGCGGGGCCCTTCTTCACTCCTGCTCACTCACTGGGCTCCCAAACTAGTTGTCCTGACCGCGCTGGCCACCATGCTGCTGGCCGGGCTTGTCACCCTGGCGCATCGGATCCTGCTGCTGCTGTCCGGGTTTCTGCCCACCGCCCTGCTGCTGCCCTGGCTGCTGACCTGGGCGCTGCTGGCCGGGGTTCTGAGTCTGCTGACCCGGATTCTGGTTCTGCTGCTTCGTCATCGGGGGGAACTCCCTTGTTGGACGTCAGAGGGAAGCTAACAACCGCCCTCGGATTTGGTTGCCACGCGGAACCCGGTTCCTCGCAGCTGCGGAACCGGGAGACGACATCCGGAACCAAATGAGTTCTGTACAAGCCGTTATGCCTAGGCCTGCCCAGTTGCGGCCGCCAGTTCCCTCCTGTTACAAAACGAGAAGAATGCTCAAGGGCTGCCGGGGCCCAAGAACTCTCTCGAAGAGCTCCCTTTGAGCCCGCGTCAAGTTTGGGTAACGGCAGCCTATGGATTATTTCGCCCAGCAGCTCATCAACGGCCTCGTGCTCGGCTCCATCTACGGCCTGATTGCGATCGGCTACACGATGGTCTACGGCATCGTCGGCATGATCAACTTCGCCCATGGCGACGTCTTCATGATCGGCGGCTTCATCGCCCTGATCACCTTCCTGATCCTGATCTCGCTCGGCGTGACCGCGATCCCGGTGATCCTGCTCGTCGTGCTGCTGGTCGCGATGGCGATCACGGCGCTCTATGGCTGGACCATCGAGCGCATCGCCTACCGGCCGCTGCGGCATTCCTTCCGTCTCGCCCCGATGCTGTCGGCGATCGGCATGTCGTTCGTGCTGACCAACTATTCGCAGGTGGCGCAAGGCGCCCGCGTCAAGCCGATCCCGCCCTTCATCACCGGCGGCTACACGCTGCATGAGAGCGCGGACGGCTTCGTCATCCAGCTCTCCAACATCCAGATCATGGTGGTCATCACAACCATCGTGCTGCTGGCGATCTTCACCTGGCTGGTGTCGCACACGCGGCTCGGGCGCGATATGCGCGCCTGCGAGCAGGACCAGACCATGGCGGCCCTGCTGGGCGTCGACGTCGACCGCACCATCTCCATGACCTTCGTGATCGGCGCCGCGCTCGCCGCGGTCGCGGGTTTCATGTACCTGCTCTATTACGGCCTGGTCGATTTCTTCATGGGCTTCGTCGCCGGCATCAAGGCCTTCACGGCAGCCGTGCTCGGCGGAATCGGCTCGCTGCCGGGCGCCATGCTCGGCGGCCTTGCGATCGGCCTGATCGAGACGTTCTGGTCGGCCTATTTCTCGGTCGAATACAAGGACGTCGCGGCATTCTCGATCCTGATCGTCGTGCTGATCTTCATGCCGACCGGCCTGCTCGGCCGTCCCGAAGTCGAAAAAGTCTGACGGACCGCCGCGTGACAGCCATTCCGCACGAGACCAAGCACGCAAGCCGCACCGCCGGCATCACCTATATCCTGAAGAAATCCCTGCTCAGTGCACTGGTCGCGCTGGTGCTGTTCTCACTGATGGTCGGCGTCCGGACCGAGGCCGGTTCCGACGGCCAGCTCACTTATTGGACGCGCTTCGGCGAGGTCGCAGCGCTTGTCGCCGCCGTGTTCGGCGGCTCGATCGTGATCGAGCTGCTCCGGCAATGGCTCGGCCCGACCGGCGCCGAGAAGCTGGTGCCGCCCGCAGTGCATCGCGGGATGTCGTTCGTCGGCCGCTACCTCGCGCCCGCGCTTTTGATCTTCACGCTGCTGGTGCCCGTCATCTTCTATAACCAGCGCTACATCCTCGACCTCGCGATCCTCGTGCTCACCTATGTCATGCTGGGCTGGGGATTGAACGTCGTGGTCGGCCTCGCCGGCCTGCTCGATCTCGGCTACGTCGCCTTCTATGCGGTCGGCGCCTATTCCTACGGCCTGCTCGCCACCAATTTCGGCTGGTCGTTCTGGATCTGCCTGCCGCTCGCCGGCATCCTCGCCGCGTTCTGGGGCGTGCTGCTCGGCTTTCCCGTGCTGCGGCTGCGCGGCGACTATCTCGCCATCGTGACGCTGGCCTTCGGCGAGATCATCCGCCTCGTCATCATCAACTGGCAGAGCCTGACCGGAGGCCCCAACGGCGTCTCCGGCATTCCCCGCCCCACCTTCTTCGGCATCCCGCTCGACAACAGCGACGACGGGCTCGCCGCCAAGCTCGGCATCGAGTACTCAGCGACCCACCGCATCGTCTTCCTATTCTATTTGATCCTGGCGCTCGCGCTGCTCACCAACTGGGTGACGATCCGTCTGCGCCGCCTGCCGATCGGCCGCGCCTGGGAGGCCTTGCGCGAGGACGAGGTCGCCTGCCGCGCGCTCGGCATCAACACCACGACCACCAAGCTTACCGCGTTCGCGACCGGCGCGATGTTCGGCGGCTTTGCCGGTGCGTTCTTCGCCACCCGCCAGGGCTTCATCAGCCCGGAATCCTTCACCTTCCAGGAATCGGCATTGGTGCTGGCCATCGTCGTGCTTGGCGGCATGGGCTCGCAACTCGGCGTGGCGCTCGCCGCGCTGGCCATGATCGGGGGCTTCGAGCTGTTCCGCAGCCTCGAGACCTACCGCATGCTGGTGTTCGGCATGGCCATGGTGCTGATCATGATCTGGCGGCCGCGCGGCCTGGTCGGCCATCGCGCGCCGACCGTGTATCTGACCAAGGCGCAGGCGATCTCCTCCGACCTCGTCAAGGAAGGGCACGGATGAGCGGCGACAAGATTCTCAACGTCGACCGGCTGACCATGCGCTTCGGCGGCATCGTTGCCGTGCAGGACCTGTCGCTCTCGGCCGAGCGCAAGAAGATCACCGCGCTGATCGGGCCGAACGGCGCCGGCAAGACCACGGTCTTCAACTGCATCACCGGCTTCTACAAGCCGAGCGGCGGCACCATTCGCCTCACCCATGACGATGGCCGGACGATCGCCCTGGAGCGGCTGAACGATTTCCGCATCGCCAAGCTGGCCAAGGTGGCGCGCACCTTCCAGAACATCCGCCTGTTTCCCGGCATGACCGCGCTGGAAAACCTGATGGTGGCGCAGCACAACGCCTTGATGCGGGCCTCCGGCCTCACCTTTCTCGGCCTGATCGGTGCGCCCGGCTATCGCGATGCCGAGAAGCGCGCGATCGATCTGGCCACCGACTGGCTCAGGCGGGTCAACCTGCTCGACCGCGCCGACGATGCCGCCGGCAATTTCGCCTATGGCGACCAGCGCCGGCTCGAGATCGCGCGCGCGATGTGCACCGAGCCCGCGCTTCTGTGCCTGGACGAGCCCGCCGCCGGCCTCAACGCGCGCGAGAGCGCCGCCTTGAGCGAGCTCCTGCTCTCGATCCGCAACGAGCTCGGCACCTCGATCCTGCTGATCGAGCACGACATGTCGGTGGTGATGGAAATCTCCGACCATATCGTGGTGATGGACCACGGCGTGAAGATCGCCGAAGGTTCGCCGCGCGCGGTCCGCGACGACCCCAAGGTGATCGCCGCCTATCTCGGCGCCGACGAGGAAGAAGCCGTGGCCGTGATGGAGAGCGGGTCGTGACTTCACCCACTCCCCTGCTCGCGATCCGCAGCCTTCGCGCCGCCTACGGCAAGATCGAGGCGCTGAAGGGCGTCGACGTCGAGATCAATGCCGGCGAGATCGTGGCGCTGATCGGCGCCAACGGCGCCGGCAAGTCGACGCTGATGATGACCATCTTCGGCAAGCCGCGGGCCCGTGCCGGCCAGATCCTGTACGAAGGCCGCGACATCACCGACGTGCCCACCCACGAGATCGCGCATTTGCGCATCGCGCAATCGCCGGAGGGACGGCGCATCTTCCCGCGCATGAGCGTGGCGGAAAACCTCCAGATGGGTGCCGATGCCACCGGATGCACCGATTCCGAGCGCGACGCGACGCTGGAACGCGTCTTCAATCTGTTTCCACGGCTGAAGGAACGCTACGCCCAGCGCGGCGGAACCCTGTCCGGCGGCGAGCAGCAGATGCTGGCGATCGGCCGCGCCTTGATGAGTCGTCCCCGCCTGCTCCTGCTCGACGAGCCCTCGCTCGGGCTCGCGCCGCTGATCGCGCGCCAGATTTTCGATGCGATCCGCACCCTGAACCGGCAGGACGGCCTGACCGTCCTGATCGTCGAGCAGAACGCCAACCATGCGCTCAAGCTCGCCCATCGCGGCTATGTCATGGTCAATGGCCTGATCACGCTGGCCGGGACCGGCGCCGAGTTGTTGCAGCGCCCCGAGATTCGCGCCGCCTATCTGGAGGGCGGCCGGCACGGCTGAGGCGGGCCATGTGCGGCCGAATGTGGCGAGATATCTCCGCCAATGCCCGTATTTTGCCGGTGACTTCTCCTCAAATTCATTCAAGAATGGCGCCGGTTTGGACCGGGCATGCCCGGCAACTTCCACAGGCGACCACCCGCGAGGTATCTCATGAAATCACTGAAGCTCATCGGTCTGGCATTCGGCGCGTCGATCGCGCTGTCGAGCGCGGCATTCGCGCAGGATGTCACCATCGCAGTCGCAGGCCCGATGACAGGCACAGAGTCCGCCTTCGGCCGCCAGATGAAGAACGGCGCCGAGATGGCCGTGGCTGATATCAACACCGCCGGCGGCATCAACGGCAAGAAGCTCTCGCTCAACGTCGAGGACGATGCCTGCGATCCCAAGCAGGCGCGCTCGATTGCGGAAAAGATCGCCGGCGCCAAGATCCCCTTCGTCGCCGGACACTACTGCTCGTCGTCGTCGATCCCGGCCTCGGAGGCCTATGCAGACGGCAACGTCCTCCAGATCACCCCAGCCTCGACCAACCCGCTCTTCACCGAGCGCAAGCTGTGGAACGTGGCGCGCGTCTGCGGCCGCGACGATCAGCAGGGCCTGATCGCGGCGCAGTACATCGCCAAGAACTACAAGGGCAAGAACATTGCGATCCTCAACGACAAGACCACCTACGGCAAGGGTCTTGCGGACGAGACCAAGAAGGCGCTCAACAAGGCCGGCATCACCGAGAAGATGTACGAGTCCTACAACAAGGGCGACAAGGACTTCAACGCGATCGTCTCGCGCCTGAAGCGCGACAACATCGATCTCGTCTATGTCGGCGGCTACCATCAGGAGAGCGGCCTGATCCTGCGCCAGATGCGCGACCAGGGTCTCAAGACAGTGCTGATGGCCGGCGACGCGCTCGCCGACAAGGAGTACGCCTCCATCACCGGCCCGGCCGGCGAAGGCACGCTGTTCACCTTCGGCCCCGATCCGCGCAACAAGCCGACCGCCAAGAAGATCGTCGATGCCTTCAAGGCCAAGAACATCGACCCCGAAGGCTACACGCTCTACACCTATGCGGCGATGCAGGTCTGGTCGCAGGCGGCCAAGAAGGCCGGCACCACCGACGCCAAGAAGGTGATGGAGGCGATGAAGGCCGGCAAGTGGGACACCGTGATCGGCCCGATCGAGTATGACGCCAAGGGCGACATCAAGCAGATCGACTACGTCGTCTACAAATGGGATGCCAAGGGCGGCTACGCCGAGATCAAAGGCAACGGCACCTAACGCGCTTGCCGGGCCCCAAGGCCGTTATCCAAGCATCATCACGCCCCGGCTTGCCCGGGGCGTTCTTCTTGGGCAAGCGTCCTGGACAAGGGTCAGACAGCTGCGGGCAGTTCGCCGCCCGCCGCGGCCTGGGCCTTCCGCAGCGCTTGCAGGAGATCGTTCGGCCGAAACGGCTTTTGCAGGCAGACCACGTTGGCAAGGTGAGGCGATTGTTCCATGAAATCCAGCGCCGTCATCCCGGACACCGCAATGATGGGGAGGCCCGGCGCACGCTCCCGCAGGCTCGCGATGACGTCGACGCCGCTGGTGTCGCCAAGGAAGATATCGACGATCGCCGCGTCAAACGGGCTTTCCGCGAAGGCTTTCAGCCCGGCCGCACCGCTTTCGGCCTCCGCGACCTCGAAGCGATGGACCCGAAGCACGATCGCGACCATCGCACGGACGTCCTTCTGGTCGTCGATGATGAGAACACGGGGCATAGGGAAGAACTCCCGGATATCGATCAAAATCGATGATTCAAACCTGGAACCCACTCCGGCGGGATGGCATTATGGCACCGTCCAGTAAAGCGCATCTTACCCGACCCCTATTCCGTGGTCCCACCAGAATTAAGTAATCTGTAACCTTCGGTTGAGTCGCGGTCGCAACAGTTCAAGATGTGCACCCGTAACCCGCTACCATAGCGCCGGCCTGCGGGGATCCGAATGACGTCGATGAAAATGGCGAAGACCGGTCTGCGAGAGGTGGACGTGCCCGCGACGATCGACCGAAGCACATTCCTTTCGACCCTGCCGGCCACCTCGACCGACCGCACCGCCGCATTGGCGATCGTCGGCATATCAGCAATCCTGTTCGCATTGGCCGTCCCTTTCGCGGGTACCCCGCTCCTGCCCGTCCCGGCCTTTATCGCGAGCTATCAATCGGCCCTCGCCGTAAGCGACATCGTCACCGCGGTGCTGCTGCTGTCGCAGTTTTCGGTCTTGCGGACCCGCGCGCTGCTGTGGCTCGCGAGCGGCTATCTGTTCACCGCCGCCGCGGCGCTGGTTCATGCCCTCACCTTCCCCGGACTGTTCACCCCGACCGGACTTTTCGGCGCGGGCGGGCAAACCACGGTCTGGCTCTACATGATCTGGCACGGCGGCTTCCCGGTGTTCGTGCTGGGCTATGCCTGGCTGAAGGAGGCCGACGGCGGCGCCAGGATCCGCGGCACGACAATCAGGGCGATCTGCGCCATCGTGTTCGGCGTCGCCGCCGCCATGGCCGTCTTCGCCTGGATCGTCACCGCCTGGCACGATCTGCTCCCGGTCCTGCTGCGCGACGGCCACTACATGCCGGCCATGATCGGCGTCGTATCCTTCGTATGGTCGCTCAGCTTTGCCGCCCTCGTCTCGCTCTGGTTCCGCAGGCCGCATTCGGTGATCGACGTCTGGCTCATGGTCGTGATGTGCGCCTGGCTGTTCGATATCGCACTCTCGGCGATCGTGAACGTCGCGCGCTTCGATCTCGGCTTCTACGTCGGCCGCCTCTACGGCCTCTGCGCGGCGACCTTCGTGCTCGCGGTGCTCCTGGTCGAGAATGTCCGCCTCCAGGCGCAGACCGCGAGCATGGTCGGCGCGCTGAAGCGCCGATCGGACGCCGAGCGCGACTATCACGCCGAGCGCGAGCGGCTGTTCACCGCCGTCGTCGAATCCTCCAACGACGCCATCATCACCAAGTCGCTCGACGGCACCATTACGACCTGGAACAGCGCGGCCGAGCGCGTCTTCGGCTACTCCGCCGATGAGGCGGTCGGCCGTTCCATCGACATCATCATGCCGGACGATCAGCGTGACGATGTGGCCGAGAATCTGGCCCGCACCCGCAACGGCGAGGTCATCGACCAGCAGGAGACCGTACGGCTGCACAAGAGCGGTCAACCCATCGACGTGGTGCTGAGCCAGGTCCCACTGCGATCGACCGAGGGCAAGATCATCGGCGCGTCCAAGGTGGCCCGCGACGTCACCGAGCGGAAGCGAGCGGAGATGGCGCTCAATCGGGAGATCGAGGAGCGCCAGCGCATTTTCGAGACATCGCAGGACCTGATCCTGGTCACCGATGGTTTCGGCAACTTCATCCAGGTCAGCCCCAGTGTGAAGGACATCCTCGGCTTCAGCCCGGACGACATGGTCGGGCACAGTGCGATCGAGTTCATCCACCCTGATGACCTCGAGAAGACGCGCAGCGAGATGCGCGCGGCCCGGCGCGGCGCGGTCAAGCGCAGCTTCGAGGCGCGCTACTATCACTACGATGGTCACGAGGTCACGCTGAACTGGATGGGCACCTGGTCCGAGCCGGTGCGGCGCCATTTCTTCATCGGCCGCGACCTCACCGAGAAGCAGGCCGCCGAAGCCCAGCTCCGGCAGGTCCAGAAGATGGATTCGATCGGCCAGTTGACCGGCGGCGTCGCCCACGACTTCAACAACGTGCTGACCGTCATCACCGGCACGATCGGCATTCTGGCGGATGCGGTCGCCGACCGGCCCGAGCTCGCCGCCATCACCAAGCTGATCGACGACGCCGCCGAGCGCGGCGCGCAGCTGACCAAGCACCTGCTCGCCTTCGCCCGCAAGCAGCCGCTCCAGCCGCGCGAGATCGACGTCAATGCGCTGACGCTCGAGGCCGCCAAGCTGCTGCATCCGACGCTGGGCGAGCAGATCACCATCATGCCCCAGCTCACTGAGGATGCCTGGCCGACACTGGTGGACCCAGGCCAGCTCTCCACCGCGATCCTCAACCTCGCGCTGAACGCGCGCGATGCCATGCCCGACGGCGGCACCCTGGTGCTCGAGACCCGCAACGTCTTCCTCGACGACGGTTATGCCAGCATGAATCCCGACATCGTTGCCGGCAATTACGTGATGATCGCGGTCAGCGACACCGGCACTGGAATTCCGGCCGATCTGATCGAGCGGGTGTTCGATCCGTTTTTCACGACCAAGGAGGTCGGCAAGGGCACCGGCCTCGGGCTCAGCATGGTGTTCGGCTTCGTCAAGCAGTCCGGCGGCCACATCAAGATCTACAGCGAGGAAGGCCACGGCACGAGCGTGAAGATCTACCTGCCGCGCTCCACCGGCGTGCAGGAGACCGAGTTCGAGGCGCTTCAGAACGCGCCCGTCGCCGGCGGCAGCGAGAAGATCCTGATCGTCGAGGACGACGCCCTGGTACGGCAATATGTCGTGACCCAGATCAAGAGCCTCGGCTACGCCGCGCTCGAAGCCGCCAACGCGGCCGACGCCCTCACCATCATCGACGCCGACAAGGACATCGACCTGCTCTTCACCGACGTCATCATGCCGGGCGCCATGAACGGCCGCCAGCTCGCCGATGAAGCGGCCCGCCGCCGCCCCGACCTGAAGACGCTGTTCACCTCGGGCTACACCGAGAACGCCATCGTCCATCACGGCCGGCTCGACTCCGGCGTGCTGCTGCTGGCCAAGCCCTACCGCAAGTCCGAGCTGGCCAAGATGCTCAGAACGGCGCTCGCCAGTTGAGCCTGCGGCATCTCTGCGCTATCGCAGAAGCGAACTCCTCATCAGCGCGCGAGGCCACCTTGAAAAATCTGCTGACCGACATCGCCGGCGTCCGCGTCGGCCATGCCGAGGATGCCAAAGTCGCCTCCGGCACGACCGCGATCATTTTCGATTCCCCCGCGGTCGCGGCGATCGACGTCCGCGGTGGCGGCCCCGGCACGCGCGAGGACGCACTGCTCGATCTCGCCAATACCGTCGAACGCGTCGACGCGATCGCGCTGTCGGGCGGCTCCGCCTTCGGCCTCGATACCGGCGGCGGCGTGCAGGCCTGGCTCGCCGAGCAGGGCCGCGGCCACCGGGTTCGCGAAGCGCTGATCCCGATCGTGCCGGGCGCGATCCTGTTCGATCTCCTCAACGGCGGCGACAAGGCATGGGGACGCTTCTCGCCCTATCGCGACCTCGGCTACGCCGCGGCAGCAGCCGCCGGCACGGACTTTGCAATCGGCAGCGTCGGCGCGGGCTTAGGTGCCACCACCGCGACGTTCAAGGGCGGGCTCGGCTCAGCCTCGGCGGTGACGCCTGATGGCGTCAAGGTCGCGGCGATCGTCGCCGTCAATGCAGTGGGCAGCGTCACCGTCGGCAACGGGCCGTGGTTCTGGGCGGCGCCGTTCGAGGTGGACGGCGAATACGGCGGACGCGGCCTGCCCGACAAGTTCACCGACGACATGCTGCGCATGCGCATCAAGGGCGGTCCCGCCGCGAGCGCGCGCGAAAATACCACGATCGGGGCCGTCGTCACCGACGCGGTGCTGACCAAGCCCCAGGCCAAGCGGCTGGCGATGATCGCCCACACCGGCTTCGCCCGCGCCATCTATCCGGTGCATGCACCGACCGACGGCGACGTGCTGTACGCGGCTGCGACCTGCGAGAAGCCGATCGAGCCGCTGGTCGGCCTCACCGAGCTCGGCACCGTCGCCGCCAACGTGGTCGCGCGCGCAATCGCACGCGGCGTGTATTGCGCAACCGCGCTGCCGTTCGGCAGCGCGCAGCCGGCATGGCGGGACCGGTTTGGTGGGTAGTTGAACGCCCGTCACATCAGGTGTCATCGCCCGGCGAAGACCGGGCGATCCAGTATTCCAGAGACGGTTGTGATTGAACCGGAAGGCCGCGGCGTACTGGATGCCCCGCTTTCGCGGGGCATGACAGCGTAATTTGGCGAGAGAGCGCTCTTAGCTCACACGCTCATCGACATCGACGAGCCGGCGGTCGCTGAAGCGCCTAGCCCCTGCCCGCCTTGCCGCTGCATCAACTGCGCGAACAGATCGTAAGCCGAATTAGGGGAGCTGGAGGCGCCCGGGACCGTCGTCGACATCTTGAAGCCGTCGGCATAGGTGACGGTGGTGGTGGTCGAGCCGTCGGCGGCGGTCGTCGTGGTCGAGGTCGATCCGCCGCTTGGCTTCGAGGAGGAATCCGATCCCTCGCCGGAGCCGCTGGCACCGTGGGCATGGCCGCGATGGCCGCTCTTCAGCGCCTTCGACATCTCGTCGAGGTTGACGCTGCCGTCGGAATTCGAATCCAGCTTCGAGAACACGTCATCGGCCTTTGCCAGATTGGTGCCACCGGCTCCCAGCGCGTTCTCGAATTCGGACTTGGTAATCTTGCCGTCGCCGTCCGCATCGATCTGCGAGAACAGGTCCTTCAGCGCAGCGTCCCGGCGGGTCGAGGACGATGAGTTCGACGAGGTCGAGGTCGTCGCGCTGCTGGTGCCGTCCGACGACTGGCTTTGCGCGGCGATCAGCGCGCTCATCGTCTCCGGCGCGATCGGCGCACAATTGCCGGAGTTGACCGACGAGGTCGCGCCGCTGCTCGTGCTGTTGCTGCCGCTGTCGATCGCGAACGGATTGGTCGGCGCGCTTTGCGATGATCCCGTCTTCTGCGTCGAGGACGACGATTTCGAGTTCGTCAGCGACTGGATCGCGTCGAGCGCCGTCGAGACGGCGCCAAGGGCAAACAACATTGCACAACTCCAACCGATGCGGCATGCCGCGGTCAATGTTCCGGGGAGGAAGTCAGCAAGCGCCGTGCCAGCGCGAAAAGCTCAATGAATTCCGCTTCCAGCGCACCTGGCGCGGCCCGGCGATATCGGCAATTCGTGCCGCAGACGGCAGAAATTTCCGCCCACAGGCAGCGCGCCTGTCCTGCATTGCCCGCCACGAAGGCCCATGTTAGGCGAGGCCCATTCCTCTTTCGGCCGCCACCGGAAACAGCGCCATGACCCAAGCCTTCACCCCCCGCCCCCTGGCAATCGCCCCCTCGATCCTGGCCTCGGATTTCTCCAGGCTCGGCGAAGAGGTGCGCGCGGTGGACGCCGCCGGTGCCGACTGGATCCATCTCGACGTGATGGACGGGCACTTCGTCCCGAACATTTCCTATGGCCCCGACGTCATCAAGGCGATGCGCCCGCATACCAAGAAGGTCTTCGACGCGCACCTGATGATCTCGCCCTGCGATCCCTATCTCGAGGCCTTCGCCAAAGCCGGCTGCGACCACATCACGGTCCATGCGGAAGCAGGTCCCCATCTGCACCGCTCGCTCCAGGCGATCCGCGCGCTCGGCAAGAAGGCGGGCGTCTCGCTCAATCCGGGCACGCCCATCGGCGTACTCGAATACGTCATCGACCTGGTCGATCTCGTGCTGGTGATGTCGGTCAATCCCGGCTTCGGCGGCCAGGCCTTCATTCCCTCCGCGATCGGCAAGATCCGCGACATCCGCGCGATGACGGCGGGCCGTCCGATCGACATCGAGGTCGACGGCGGGGTCGGTCCCGACGTCGCGGGCGCGCTCGCCGCGGCCGGCGCCAACGCCTTCGTCGCCGGCACCTCCGTGTTCAGGGGCGGCACGCAGGACGCCTACAGGACCAATATTGCCGCGATCCGCAATGCCGCCGCAGGCGCCCGCGGCGAAGCCATCTGAGCCGCATCGGACTCTGCACGAGCGGCGAAAACCTGCGGCTCTTACGGGTGCCGCAGCGCGCGATGCCTAAAATTGCAACTGCGACCCGTACTCATCCGGGCTTCACTGATTCGCGCAAATCACCGCTACTGGCTCCTGCCTGCTTTTGACGGGAGCACATCATGACGACGACCCTGGTTTGGACTGGCGTGGCGTTGTGGCTTGGTTTCAGTGCATTTGTGGTGTTTGGCCCAACGGTCGGACCGGAGAAGGTTGCGGCACGTTCCGCTCGCGTCCATCGCCTTCATCGCCGGGGCTGACGTCCATGCAGATCGCGGTCGTAAAATGTCAGCCGAAGCGCAGGTGCCGGATTCCGCGTCGCCCGCATCCGAGCCTCGATTATTTCTTCGGCCGCCTCGAGCGCGCCGACGGCGCCATGGATGACGATGCCGAGCTCGACAATTCGGAGCTCGACCATTCGTTGCCCTCGCAGCGCCGACACTGAGAACCTCCTTTCCGGATCAAATCCATGAAACCGCATTGCCCGAACTGCCTGAAGGAAATGACCAAGGCATCCGCGTCGCGTAACCTGTTCAATTGCGAGCCCTGCCGCGAGATCATCCAGTATTTCGGCGGCAGCGCGGATCACGGCGAGCCCGGTCCGCAATTCTCCTGGCCCATCCGCCGCAGGCGCACCGGCCATACCGCCCACGCGGCCTGATCTCTTCTCGGCGACGCCGGGCGCGCCTATCCCGCCGCCTCGCCGGCATCGGCCTCATCACCCGCCATTCGCGGCGGCCGCACCACGGTGACGGTGCAGGCCGCTTCCGCGGCCACCTTGGCCGAGACGCTGCCGAGCAGCGTGCGCCTGAATGAGCCCTGCCGCGCCCCGATGATGACGTGGTCGACGTGGTTGACCTCGGCGAATTCCAGGATCGCAGCGGCCGGATCGACCGCCTCCAGCACATGAGCCGACAGCCGGCTCTCGTCCAGCTTCAGCGGCGTGGCCCAATGCCGGAGCGCCACCAGCCGGTCGATATGCTTGTTGGAGCCCTGCTCGTCCAGCGTCCGGTCGATCGCGATGCGGTTGAGCTTCAGGACGTTGAGGCAGGCAAGCCGCGCCGAGGGCAGCGTGGCGAGAATGCGCTCGGTGGTGACGCGCAGCGCCTCGTTCAGCTCGGGCGCGCCTTCCGCCGTGTCGAGCGCGACCGCGAGGATCGGGCTCGATGCGATCTGGGCTGCGACATCCGATTTCGCGCGCGGCTGCATGACGCCCTGGTTGAAGCGGCGCCGCCAGGCGACGCCGAGGGGGTCGCGCTTCATCCGTTCCGAGCGTGTCGTGAGCCTGACCTGGTCCGGATGGGTCAGATCGAAGGCGAGCTGGGACGCCGTCGGATAGCGCCGCACCGGCTCGATCTCGAGACACCGCAACACCACCTCCTGGAGCCAGGGCGGATAGTCGGCGCGCAGTGCGCGCGGCGGATGCGGATCGCGCCACAGCCGGCGCCGCATCGCGCGCAGCGTCTCGCCCTCGCCGAACGGCCGCTCGCCGGTCGTGAAGAAATAGAGCAGCACGCCGAGCGAGAACAGGTCGCTGCGCGGATCGTCGCGCACGCCCAGGAGCCGCTCCGGCGCCATGTAGGGCGCGGTGCCGTAAGGCAGGCGGAACTCCTCCTGCAGGAGATCGGGCAGATGGTTGTGGTGCGACAGGCCGTAGTCGATCAGCACCGCCTCGCCGGACCCGCGGAACATGATGCTGCTCGGCTTGATGTCGTGATGGATCACGTTCTGCCGGTGCAGATCGGCGAGTGCGGTCGCGATCTTCGCAACCAGCAGCCGCGCCTCCTCGTATGGCAGCGGCAGGTCGGCCAGCCGCTTGTAGAGCGTGGTCCCGGGGATGCGCTCGATCACGACATAGGCCTGGTGCGCGAAATCGCCGGTGCCGAAACACGAGGGCACGTGCGGGCCCGCGAGCCGCGGCAGGATCATCATCTCCATCTCGAAGGAGACGATCGCGGCGGGGTCCTCGCCCTCCGACACCCGCGGAATTTTCATCAGCAGCGGGACGTCGATGCCGGGATGGGTGACCGTCCACAGCGTCGCCATGCCGCCGGCATGGACGCATTCGCCGATGGTGTAGCCGTCGATCTCCGCGCCTGATTTGACCAGGGGTTTCGGCATCGGCCTCTAGCGTCCCTGCGACAGCCGGTCGGCGAGCCAGGGCGGCAGGCCGTTCTCGCGGATCTTGTTCGCCGCGCTCGCGATGTCATAGGGCACGCGGCAATAGGTGATCTGGCACGAGACCGTGTCGAACAGCGCGAAGGATGCGGACGGATCGCTGTCGCGGGGCTGGCCGACCGAGCCGAGCACGGCGAGCCATTGCCGTCCACGCAGAAGCTGCACCGGGACGTCGGTCTTCGGCACAAAGCTCGTCATCTTCGCCGTCACCGACATCGAATAGAGCGCCGGACGGTGAATGTGACCACAGAACGTGACATGGGCGGGCGTCGCGATCAGGCTCTTGGCGGCATCCGCCGTCGAGCGGACGTAGTGCCAGCGCTGGGGACTGGAGGCTTCCGAATGCACGAACAGCCGGTCGCTGTCCGCCACCAGCATCGGCAATTCGGCCAGGAACCGGCGCTGCGCGGCATCAAGCCGGCCGCGGGTCCATTCGATCGCGATCTGCGCCTCGGCATTCATGGTCTCGGCCGAGGAATTGACCGCCTGGTCGTGATTGCCGCGCACGGCCACGGCGCCCCCGGCGACGAGCTCCATCGCGGTATCCACGACCCATTCCGGATCGGCGCCATAGCCGACGAAGTCGCCGAGCAGGATGAACCGCTCTGCGCCCTTCGCACGGGCAACCTTCAGGCAAGCCTCGAACGCCTGCCGGTTGCCGTGGATATCCGAAAAGACAGCGAGAAGCACGCACCCTCCACCCTCAGGTTCTTATCGAAAGCCGATAAGGCCAAATTGAGGGACGTCAAGAAGATGCGCCAGCGCGGGGCCGTTTTCCAGCGTGCCCCCGCCGCGATGGTCAGGGGTCTATTGCTCGTCCTTCGGCGGCATCCGGGGCGGCGGCAGCGGGGTGAATACCGCGCCCTGCGCACCGGCCGGCGGGGCGTTGAACTCGCCGGTCGAGGAATCGCCCCCGCTGGTCTCGAGGATGGTCTTGGGCGTCACATACTCCCGGACCATGTCGATCAGGCTGCCCTCGCCACCGCCGAAATCCGCGGCGCGGCCGCCCTGCGGATGCCCGGCCGCGATCTCGTTCTGCGCCGCGTGGGTCTTGTTGGCCAGCCGGTCGTCATAGGGCACGCGGAAGGCCCGGGGGATGCCGCTCGGACGATTGTCCTCGTCGAGCTGCTCGACCCAGAGATAGATCGAGCCTGGATCGCCCTCCAGCGAATGCGGCTCGACGATGCGGGCCTGTAGTAGCTTGAAGGCAGCAGGCAGCCGGTCGGCGCTGGCCCAGCCGAGCAGCCCGCGCATTTCGGTGAAGCTGACGACGTAGAAAGCGCTGGTCACGACCACCGCGACCGCCTTCAGCGCCCAGTGCAGCCGCGCATAGACCAGCACGACCAGCAGCAGCGCGCCGATGACGGCATAGGCGACCGACAGCGTGAGGATGACCGTCTGCAGGTTACTCACGGCGTATCCTCACACCGGTCTTCGCATCGACGTCGGCGCCGTTGCGCCAGCTGCTGCGGAACGTCTCCAGCAGCGATTTCGGCCGCTGGTCCACATTGACGACCTTGCCTTCCGCATCGAGCCGGAACCGCACCGCGGTCTTCTCGTCGCCGGTGTGGTCGAGCGTGAACTTGTTGTCGAAGATGACCTGCGCGGTCGGATTGAGCTTCTGCACCTTCACATTGGCCGTCACAGGCTCGCCGGTCGTGGCCACGAAGTGGGAGACGTTGACGGTGTATTCGCCGGCAACGATGCCGCGCACGGTGACGATCTCCTCGCGGATGGGCGAAGCGATCTTCTTGCCGTTGACGATGATGAAATCGTTGGCCCCGCCGCGATCGTCGCGGTCGAGCGTGAGGAAGCCGGCCTCGCGATGGCGATACCAGGCGATGTTGCCGGCCGGATCCTGCACGAACAGGTCGAGATCGTCAGGGTGATTGTCCGGCCAGTCCAGCGTGATCATGAACTCGGCCTTGGAGTCGATCTTGCCGTCCTTCGCATCCGGCGAGACCGCAAGCAGCGCCAGGAAGAACAGGAACGCGATCACCTGGAGCGCCTTGAACAGCATCACGCCCAGGGGATCGAACGGCTCCTCGCGCGGATAGAGACCGAAATCATCCATCATGACGGGATTCCGGCGCCCTTGCGTTCCAGCACCGGCGTCACGTACGTCTCGGTCAGCACCACCGCATCCGAGAACACCCGCTGGGTCGCGGCGTCCAGCATGTAGTACTGGATGCGGACCAGGATCGAGCCGACGAGGCCCGCCAGCGTCGTGTACATCGCAACCGCCATGCCGTCGCTCATCAGCCCCATCGAGGACCGCATCGCGACCTTGTCGGCGGCATCCAGCCCGGCGATCGGCGCCAGCATGATGATGAAGCCGATGATGGTACCGAGCAGGCCGAGCTTCATCAGCGTGTCCGAGACGAAGGCGCCGAAGCCGTTGGAGCCGCGCAGGCGGTCGGCCAGCGTCCGCAGCAGCAGCGTCTGGTCAACCGGCCGGTAATCCTGCGCGGCGGCCTTGGTGACCAGGCTGTCGATATGATCGCGCACCAGTCCGCGCGGCAGAGCCGTCGCGCTCGCATCGAGCAGCTTGCTGCCGCCGGGCGCCGCGAGCGCCGCCCTGCAGCGCCGCGCCGCCGCCCCCTCCCGCGCGATCGCCCGCGTGCGCAGGAAGCAATGGCCGCAGGTGAGGACATAGAGCAGCGCGATCACGCTGGAAATGTAGGTCCGGTCCGAGGTCAGCATCAGGTGGATCAGGCCGAAGCGCCACAACAGCACGACGGCGAAGATCGACAGCCCGGTGAAGATCATCCAGAACAGGAGCGCGCTGCGCTCGGATGGGTCGGCAGCAGACCCTGCGATCGGTCCAATCGTCATCGAACTCATGCTGCACCGCTCCCGGCTTGCAGGGACTGTCCTGCAACGATTCCACCCCGATTAGATCAAAGCCGCCACGCCCGGTCCAAAGACCCATGCCCAATCCGGCTTGGGAAATTTGCCCGAGCTACAATCCGGCCCAAACCCTGCGATTGGCAAGGCGCGGCGGCGTTGTTAGGCTGACCTTACCAAACTTTGGGGTGATCGCATGCGCCTCGTGCTTCAGCTTGTCGCCCGTCTGCTTCTCATTGTGGCGCTCTGCCTGGGCGCGGCGACCGTATGGGCCACGTTCGAGGCCTATCGCAGCGTCGACCGGGCGACTGCGGCCTCGGCGCAGCGGGTCGCGCAGGCACTTCAGGCGCTGTACTGGCACGAGCTGTTGCTGCGCAGCAGCAGGGCGCGCGAACATCTGCTGCCGGTTCCGGAGTGGCGCACGCTGGACACGATGAAACTGATCTCGCCCGGAGTCTGCGTCGAGTTCCAGCCCGCCGTCGCATTCGAAAAGCCGCTGTGCGGCCAGAGCGAGGGGCTAGGCAAGACGCCGCCGCGCTGGTTCGCATCGATCGTGCCGACCTTCCTCGGCAGCCACGCCGAGGTGGTGCGGCCGGTCAGTCCGCGCGCCGCGGCCGCCGGCACGGTGGTTGCGACGCCCGATGCCGCGGCCGCGATCTCGCTCGCCTGGGAGTACATCCTCAACGTCATCGACGTTGCGCTGCTGATGGCGACGGCGATTGCGCTGCTGGCGTCGCTTGCGATCGCGCATACGCTGGTGCCGGCACGCGCGATCGTCACCGCGCTCCAGCGCATGGCGCGCGGCCATTATCGCACCAAACTGCCGCGCTTCCGCTCCATGGAGCTTGCAATGATCGGGGGCGCCGTCGGCGAGCTCGGCACCCGGCTGGAAGAAGCCACCGAACAGCGCGCGGCGCTGACGCGGCGGCTGATCGAGATCCGCGACGACGAACGCCGCGCCCTCGCCCGCGAGCTGCACGACGAATTCGGGCAAAACCTCGCGGCCATCCTCGCTTTCGCCGACACCATCGAGACGGCGAGCGCGAAGCAGAACAGGGAAGACGGCATCGCGCAGGACGCAAGGATGATCTCGCAGGCGACCCATCATCTGATGGCCTCACTGCGCGATGCGCTGAAGCGGCTGCGCAATCCCCTGCCCGAGGAGCTCGGGCTGGAGGCGAGCCTCGTCAATCTCGTCGACAGCTGGCGCTCGCAGAGCGCGGCGCGGCCGACCATCCAGCTCGATCTGAGGGGAGATCTTACCGACATCAGCGGCCCGGCCGCCACCACCGCCTATCGCGTCGCCCAGGAATGCCTGACCAATGCGCTGCGCCACGGCGCGGCACGCGAGATCTCGTTGCGCGTCGAGCGGCGCGCCGGCGAGGACGACGCGCTGCTGATCCGGGTCGAGGACGACGGCGGCGGCGATGCGGAACGCGTGGCGCGGTCGGCGGGCTTCGGCCTCACCGGCATCCGCGAGCGCGTCGCAGCCGCCGGCGGGTCGCTGTCGATCCTGCCGGCCAGAGGCGGCCTCAGCGTCGCCGCCACCATCCCGCTCGCCGCGTGAGGCCGAGATGAGCGAGGTTGCGGCAACAGGCATCTCCGTGCTGCTGGTCGACGACCATCCCATCGTCCGGCAGGGCTACCGGCGGGTGCTGGAAAGCCAGGGTGACCTCCATGTCGTGGCGGAAGCCGACAACGCCGCGGATGCCTACGGCGCCTTCAAGGCGCACGATCCTGATGTCGTCGTGCTCGATATCTCGATGCCCGGCGCCAGCGGGCTGGAGGCGATCCGCAACATCCGCGCCCGCAGCCCGCGGGCGCGGATCCTCGTCTTCACCATGCACAACGAGGCCGTGCTGGTGAAGGCCGCCTTCAGCGCCGGCGCCTCCGGCTTCGTCACCAAGAGCAGCGAGCCGTCCGCGGTCGTGAATGCAATCCGCAGCGTCGCCCGCGGCGAGCGCGCCATGAGCGACGACATCGCGCATATCCTGGCCGACGACAGCCTGTCGCCGACCGGCTCAGTGCTGGATCAACTGGGCGAACGCGAGATCGAGATCCTGCGCCAGTTCGCCGGCGGCGCCACCACCGAGCAGATCGCGACGCATCTCAATCTCAGCGTCAAGACGGTGCAGAATTATCACTATCTGATCAAGACCAAGACCGGCGCGCGCACGGACGCGCAGCTCGTGCGGCTGGCGGCGAGTTGCGGGCTGACGAAGATCTAGCAGCGGGGCTGCCGGATTCCTCAAGCGACGTGTTGTTCTTGAATCTGCTGAGCGGGATGGAACGGAGGCCATCCAGCTCCGGTTAGTAGTAGTGGAGGAATCGCCATGAGTAAGGCTCATCACAAGGCAATCGACCATCCCCCGATCATCACCGTAGGCGAGCTTATCGACGAACTCTGCCGCTTGCCCGATACGGCCGTCGTCCACTTCCACTGCCCCATGCTCGAACAGGAACTGACATTCTACCGGCTTCGAAAGCGGTCAAAGGATGTCGTCGAAATCGCGGTCAATGCATATCCGGAGAGCCCGCCGGTCGTTCCAGCAGCCAACGGCGCGCTTCACCCGCGCAGGCACGCAACTGCCTCGCCCTCCGTTCGCGAGGGCGCGCTTCTTCACAAGGCAAGAGGGTGAGTTAGGCGTCGCGGTCTATGCCGCCTTCAACCCGCGCAGCAGCAGCGCGAGCGTTGCATCGACGCGCGCGGGCAGATCGGCGTCCTTCCACTCGTCGGCATGGGCCGGATGGTGGAAGCGGACGGTGGCATCGAAGATCGCGCGCGCGGTGGCCTTGACGTCGTCCACAGCGAATACGCCCTGCTTCACGCCGTCGGTCAGGATCGCCGCGATCTGGTCGATCATGGTGTCCTTGTGACATTTGACGGCTGCGCAGGCCTCGCGCGCCAGCGTGAGATAGGTCTCGAACATCTCGGGATCGTCGAGCACACGCGAACGCTTGGCGGCGAACAGCGTGCGCAGCCAGCGGTCGAGCCGCACCGGCGCGGGCCCTTCCTCCCTGGCGATCTGGAGCAACGGCGCGTCGATACGGTCAAGCCAGCGTTTGGCAACGGCCTCGCGTAGCGAGGCCTTGCTCGGAAAATGGCGATAGACGCTGCCGTGGCTCACATCGAGCGCACGGGCAACGTCGACCACGGTGGCCTTGGCAAGCCCGTAGCGCCTGAGCACGTCCTCGGTGACTTCGAGGATCCGCTCCGGCGTCAAGACAACGGCTTCATTCATGCCAGCACCATGTTCCCGCTCGGGGTTCATTTATCCGGCGATGGCGCTGCTTCCGAAGCGCCCTTGCCGGTCGTTCGGAATGCTCTCGCCTCAATGAGGCAGTTTTGCAGCCTGCGCCGCGATCTGGCGCGCCACCAGTAAATTGAGCCAATGCCCAATCGTCCCGGTCAAATTGATGATTTCGGTCGTCATTGTCGTAAGTCTCCATTCGTCCACGGTCCCCTCTCTTCAATTTCGTCCCTCGATCCGTATTTGTTTCGGACCTCGGGGCCTCCGGGGGTAGCCGCGGGACGCCCAATCGGAGCGTCCTGGAACGGATATACACGTCTCGCTGACAGATTTCAATATCTGTCAGTCAATGATCCGTGATTGACAGTTACTTTTTTTGCCCCCCGCCCGGCGGGCGGGTCCGGTGGTCATCCCCCGTTACCTTGCCTCCGCCGTTTGTTTCGCCCTCCCCGCTCTGTTAAATCACGGCGTAAAAAACATTTTGGCCGGTGCCGCCCCTCAGGGCCGCCCGCCCACCTTTGCTGGAGCCGTCAGATGATCCCCCGCTATACCCGTCCGGAAATGGCCTCGATCTGGGAGCCGCAGACCCGGTTCAAGATCTGGTTCGAGATCGAGGCGCATGCGGCGGACGCCCTGGCCGAGCTCGGCACCATCCCCAAGGAGGCCGCCAGGACGGTCTGGGCGAAGGCCAAGAACGCCACCTTCGACGTCGCCCGCATCGACGAGATCGAGCGCGAGACCAAGCACGACGTCATCGCCTTCCTCACCCACCTCGCCGAGATCGTCGGCCCCGAGGCGCGCTTCGTGCACCAGGGCATGACCTCTTCCGACGTGCTCGACACCTGCCTCAACGTCCAGCTCACCCGCGCCGCCGACCTGCTGCTCGCCGATCTCGACAAGGTGCTGGCGGCGCTGAAGAAGCGCGCCTTCGAGCACAAGACGACGCCGACCATCGGCCGCAGCCACGGCATCCATGCCGAGCCCGTGACCTTCGGCCTCAAGCTCGCCTATGCCTACGCCGAATTCTCGCGCGCCAAGGAACGCCTGATCGCGGCGCGGAAGGAGGTCGCGACCTGCGCTATCTCCGGTGCCGTCGGCACCTTCGCGCAGATCGATCCGCGGGTCGAAGAGCACGTTGCAAAAGCCATGGGTCTCGTGCCCGAGCCGATCTCGACCCAGGTGATCCCGCGCGACCGCCACGCGATGTATTTCTCGACCCTTGGCGTGATCGCCTCCTCGGTCGAGCGCATCGCGGTCGAGATCCGCCACATGCAGCGCACCGAGGTGCTGGAGGCCGAAGAGTTCTTCTCCGAGGGACAGAAGGGCTCTTCCGCCATGCCGCACAAGCGCAACCCGGTGCTGTCCGAAAACCTCACCGGCCTCTCCCGCATGGTGCGCGCCTATGTGACGCCGGCCTTGGAAAACGTCGTGCTCTGGCACGAGCGCGACATCTCACACTCCTCCGCCGAGCGCATGATGGGTCCGGACGCGACCGTGACGCTCGACTTCGCGCTGGTGCGCCTTGCCGGCCTGATCGACAAGCTGCTGGTCTATCCCGCCAACATGCAGAAGAATCTCGACCGCCTCGGCGGCCTCGTGCATTCGCAGCGCGTGCTCCTGGCGCTGACGCAGAAGGGCGCGAGCCGCGAGGACGCCTACAAGCTGGTGCAGCGCAACGCCATGCCGGTCTGGCGCGGCGAAGGCGACTTCCTCCAGCTCCTGAAGCAGGACGCCGAGGTGAAGAAATATCTCACCGACGCCGAGATCGAGGAACAGTTCGACCTCGGCTATCACCTCAAGCACGTCGACACGATCTTCAAGCGCGTGTTCGGCGAGAGCTGATTATTCTCGTCATTCCGGGGCACGCGAAGCGTGAACCCGGAATCTCGCGCGACGACATCCAGATTCCGGGTTCGATGCGACGCATCGCCCCGGGATGACGAGAGAACCCAAAAGAAACGGATCCCCCTCATGCCCATCGTCAACCGCATCGCCGCCCTCTCCGACGAAATGGCCGCCTGGCGCCATGACTTCCACGAGAACCCGGAGCTGCTCTACGAGGTCCACCGTACAGCCGGCATCGTCGCCGATCGCTTGCGCGAGTTCGGCTGCGACGAGGTGGTGACGGGCATCGGCCGCACCGGCGTCGTCGGCGTGATCCGCGGCCGCAAATCGGCCTCCGGCAAGACCATCGGCCTGCGCGCCGACATGGACGCGCTGCCGATCACGGAAACCTCGGGCGTGCCATATGCCTCCAAGGTCCCCGGCAAGATGCACGCCTGCGGCCATGACGGTCACACCGCGATGCTGCTGGGCGCCGCAAAATATCTCGCCGAGACCCGCAATTTCGACGGCACCGCGATCGTGATCTTCCAGCCCGCCGAGGAAGGCGGCGGCGGCGGCAAGGCCATGGTCGAGGACGGCCTGATGACGCGCTGGAACATCCAGGAGGTCTACGGCATGCACAACATGCCGGGCCTGCCCGAAGGCCATTTCGCCACCACGCCCGGCGCGATGCTCGCCTCCTCCGACAACATCCAGATCACGGTCCATGGCAAGGGCGGTCACGCCGGCGCGGGTCCGCACAAATCGGTCGACAGCGTGCTGATCGGCTCGCAGATCGTCAATGCGCTGCAATCGATCGTCGCGCGCAACATCGATCCGCTCAAATCCGCCGTCATCTCGATCACGCAATTCCACTCTGGCACCGCCTTCAACATCATCCCGGAGGTCGCCGAGCTCGGCGGCACCGTGCGCACGCTCGATCCCGAGGTGCGCGATCTGGTCGAACGCCGCATCGGCGAGGTCGCAGAGAGCGTCGCGCGCGCCTATGGCGGCTCGGCGGAGACGAAATACACACGGATGTACCCGGTGACGATGAACCATGCGCGCGAGGCCGGGATTGCCGCCGACGTCGCCCGCGACATCGTCGGCGCCGAGCGCGTCAACGACAAGTTCATCCCGATGATGGGCGCCGAAGACTTCTCCTTCATGCTGGAGGCGCGTCCCGGCGCCATGGTGCTGGTCGGCATGGGCGACGGCAACGAATGCCACCACCCGTCCTATGTCTTCAACGACAACATCCTCGGCCACGGCGCCTCGTTCTGGGTGCGCTTGATCGAGACGAGGATGCCGGCGGGTTAAGGCCGGCTTCGCAGCAGGCAACATTCGCGCAAAGGACCGGGCTGCGCGGAGCCCGTCATCGGGCCGCGGAGCGTTGCTCCGTTGGCTCATCCGCCTCCAGCGGGCGAGATGCGCTCTCGTCTGACGCGAGAGGCAGGGTGAACTGAAAGAAGGCGCCCCGCGGCTCGTTTGCGCCAGCCCACATCCGCCCGCCATGCGCCTCGATGATCGAGCGGCAGATGGCGAGACCCATCCCCATGCCCGTGGGCTTGGTGGTGTAGAACGCTTCGAACAGGCGGTCCACGTTCTTCGGATCCAGCCCCGGACCGGAATCCCGCAAGGTGACGTGGACGCCGTCCGATGCATCCCGACCGGTGCTGATCACCAACTCGCGTCCCCCCTCGCCGACCGCGGCCATCGCCTCGATCGCGTTGACGATCAGGTTGAGCACCACCTGCTGAAGTTGAACCCGATCGGCCTGTATCGGCGGCAAGCCCTCGGCAAATTGCGTTCGCACCGACACGCCGTTCTTGAACGCTTCGCTGCGTGTCAGCGCGATCACCTCAAGCACCGCCTGGTTGATCTCCAGATTCTCCTTTTGCGGGGGCGCGTTCCTGATCAGCGCCCGGATCCGGCCGATGATATCGCCGGCTCGCATGCCGTCCTTTGTGATCCAGTCGAGCGTCTGTCGAACCCGCTCCAGATTTGGCGGTTGAGCCTCCAACCAATTCGACCCGGCCTCGGCGTTCGCCACGATCGCGGCGATCGGCTGGTTGACTTCGTGGGCGATCGAAGCGGTTAGTTGCCCCATCGTGGTGACGCGATTGGCGTGCGCGAGCTCCATCAGCGCTTCACGGTAGCGCCGCTCGTGTTCGCGGCCTTCGGCTTCCGCGCGCTTGAGCGGCGTCAGATCGAGGACAAAGCCGACGCCATTCTCCGTACCTGCTCCGAACATGGTCCCGCCGATCAGCACCGGCACACGGCTTCCGTCCTTCCGCACATACTCCTTCTCGAATGGCTGGGCCGTCCCGACCCGCTTCAGTTCCGCCACGGTTTGCACGTCGCGGGCGCGCCATTCCGGCGGCGTGAGGTCGGTCCGATGCAAGCGCCCTGCGTTGAGATCTTCCCGGTCGTATCCCACGATGCGCAGGAATGCATCGTTGGCCTCGAGAATGCGCCCCTCGACTTCCCAGATGATGATGCCGATGATGTTGGCATCGAACAGGCGTCTGATCTTGATATCCCGTGCTGCAAGATCACTCTGGAGCTGGATGTTCTCCTCGGTCGCCTCTCTCCGCCGTTTCGCTTCGAGCCGCGCGAGCGCCAGCGCCGCTGCGGCCAGCGCGACGACGAGGACAACGGCGCCGGCGATCAGCCAGGTCCAGCGTTGCTCGAATGCTTCGGCGCGCGCCTCCCGGCCGGCGAGCCGAAAGCGCTCGTGATCCACCATCTGGTCGATTTGCGAGCGGATTTCGTCCATGCTGCGGATCATTGCCAGCGCGGCGAGCCCGGAGGTGCCGGCCGTCTTCAGCAGCTCGTCGATCTCGCGCAGCGTGGCTGTAACGGTCAGCGCCAGATGCCCGGCCCGAAGGCCCTGCAACGGATCGTCCGCGACCAACATCTGCAGCGCCTGAGCCTCCCGCCGCACGCTTTCGTCGGAGACGCCGTAGGCCTTGAGATAGGCGGGGTCGAGGGTCATGAGATACCCGCGCCTTTCAGTCTCCAGTTCCGCGACGATCGCCCGCAGTCGATCGAGCGTTTCGAGGACCTGGCGGCTATGTTCGATGAAGTGATGAGCTGCTTGCCGCTCCTGCCAATATTGCAGGCCGAGGAAGCTGGTCGCGGCAAACAGGGTCACAAGCACTGCGACCGCAAGGATCAGCGGACGAGCAAACCATCGCAGAGGCAGGGCCCGAACAGGAACGGACATTGGCCGTGGGTCTTCGATGCTCGTGTGACCGCGCGTGTTCTGGTGCCGACGCCAGAGCATGATAGGACAATAGCACGGATAGGGAGGTCGGGAACCCGACATTCATCGGGTACGCCAGGCGTGAAGGCCGTGATGTCGCAGGGCTGCGGCCCCGTGCGTGTGCTATGGATGAATGCCCTTGGTCGATTCAAGGAGCATCATCATGGCACAGGGTGAAAACTCACTGAGCCATCCGGCGAGCCGGCGCAGTTTCATCAAGGGACTGGGGGCGGCTGGCGCGAGCCTGACCGCGCTGCCGCGCTGGAGCTTTGCCGAGGATACCGCTGCGGCTTACGCCAACGCCGCGATCGACTGGAAGCAATTTGCGGGACAGACGATCGCGCTTTCGGGCGCGATCCATCCGTGGTCGAATGCGATCACGCCGCTGTTGCCGGAGTTCACCATACTCACCGGCATCAACGTCACCATCGATTTCCAGCTGGAAACCAGCTACCTCGGCGCGCTTCCGATCAGGCTCGCTCGCGGCAGTAGCACGCCCGACGTCTTCATGTTCACGACCTATGGCCAGGGCATCTCGAACGGATGGGTGGAGCCACTGAACGGCTATTATTCCCAGAGGTCGCTGACCGACCCCGCCTGGTATGACGAGAGCGACCTGCTCAAGACGGCCCGAGCCTTCCCGCTGTGGTCGGACGGCGAACGGTACGCCGTCCCGATTACCTCGGAGGCAATGACCCTGTTCATCAACAGCGATGCGCTGGCGGCCAAGGACCTGCCGGTTCCCCAGACTTTTGAGGAGCTGCTCGTCACCGCCAAGGCGGTCAAGACCAACGGGATGTCGGGGATCGCGATGCGCGCCCAGGCCAGCGGCAATTCCTCTCCGCCAGCCATGGGCTTCCTGTTCTCCTACGGCGGGGCCATGGTCGAGCACAACAGGGTCGCTTTCGCGAGCCCGGAGGGGATCGCGGCCGTCGAGATGTACGGACAGCTGCTCGGTCAGGCCGGGCCCGCCGGCGTCGGCAGCTACGAATGGTACCACGTGCTGGACGACTTCCTGCAGGGGCGGACGGCCATGGCGATCGACAGCAGCAACTTCGCGACCGACATCTCCAATCCCGCGAAAAGCCGCGTCGCCAACCAGGCCGGGTTTGCAACCTTTCCGCATCTCGCCGGTCGCGGACCCGTCCCCTTCATGTCGCATTGGCAGGCGTGCATCAATTCCAGATCTCGAAACAAGCGGGCGGCTTTCCTGTTCCTGCTCTGGGCGACGAGCAAGGCGACCTCGCTGCGGACCGCCGCAGCGGGGCTGGCGACGACACGCGTGTCGGCCTGGTCGAGCGAGGGCTTCAAGAAGGCGTTCGGCCCGCAGGCCGCCGAGGCGGCGCTGACAAACTTGCAGAATGCCGACGTCGACCGCGCCAAGGCAGTTCTTTTCCATCCGCAATCGAGACTGATCCTGGACGCCTTCATGATCGGCGTGAATGAAGTGGTCAACGGCGCGAAATCGGCGAAGGATGCGATGACGGGCGCTGCCGAAAGGGCCAACGCGGCGATCCGCGGGTAGCCACCTCATCCCTGATATTGCAGCACGTGCATGCCGGCGTTCCAGTCGGAGACGAACATCAGCCCGTCGGGCCGGACATAGGCGTCGCAGGTCTTGGCTGCGAGCCCGATGTTCGGGCGCGGGTCGACGAGCTTCTTCGGCGTCGGCGGCACCCAGTACGCGACCTCCTTCGGTGCGAAGGCGTCCTTGACGTCGAACACCCTGACGCCGGCATTGTTGTAGGTCGCGAAAATCGTCTCCTCGCTCTGGAACGAGCCCGGACGGTTCTCGTGCAGATTATGCGGGCCGAAGGTGCCGTTCGTGCAGAAATCACGGTCGCGCGGGGTCGGCAGGGTTGCGATCGGCACCGGATTCTCCGGCGCGCGCACGTCGAGAACGAATGTGTGGAACAGGCCCTTGGCGCATTTCTCCGCATTGGCTTCGTCTGCGACGATCGCGAGCTGTCTCTTGGGCAGCGGCAGCGGCGTATGCGTGCCGCCGGCGAAGGGAGGCGACCAGTTGATGTGGGACAACAGCTTTGGATTTGCGGGATCGCTGATGTCGTGGATGGTGAAGCCGCCATCGCGCCAGGCGGCATAGCCGCGATCACCCGCCGTGATCATGTGATGCAGCGCGAAGCGCTTGCCCTTGGGCGTCGCCGGCTCGCCGGCCGCGCGGTTCATGCCCGGCAGCCACCATTTCGCGACGATCTCCGGTTTCGTGATGGTCTTGAGATCGACCACGCACAGGATGTGGTCGGTGAACCCGTCGAAATGCGCCGACACATAGGCATAGCGGCCACCCGGCCACCACAGCCGGTTGATGCCGAAGCCGGGCATTTCGAGGAACGCGATCTCGCGCATCTCGTTCGGCTTCGAGATGTCGTGGATCGAGAGGCCGCAGCGGAATTTCTTGGCCTTGGTGATGCTGTCGACCAGCGTGTTCTCGAAATAGCCGCGCATGTTGTCGTAGGACTGCATCGCGACGATGTTGGCGCCGTTCGCAACCAGCAGCAGGTCCTCTGCCGCCTGCAAATGGTGGGTGCGGGTGTATTGCCCCGCGGTGAAGAAACTGACCGGCTTCAGCGCGCGCGGATCCGTCGCATCCAGGATCGTCACGCCGTCGCTGAACATATGCCCGACATAGACGTGTTGCCGGTTGAACATCACCTGCACGCTGTCAGGCCGGCCGCCGATGTCGCTGTAGGAGATGTGCTGGATGCCCTTGCCGATACCTTCGAGCGGAATCTCCGCCTCTGACGCCGATGCGGACCTCGACCACCCGGACAGCGCGGCGGATCCGAACACGCCCGACAATTGCTGAAGGTGACGGCGGCGAGAGAACTGGCGCATCGATTTCCCCCCAGTTTTTTGGGGGATGATGCGCGCTTGCGGCGAGGCATGCAAGCCTCGCGGTCCGCCCTCACCTCAATCGCGAACTTCTCTGGTCCGGCCAGCCATCACTGAGCTCGCATCAGCGGTGCCGGCGCGCTCTTATAGGCGGAATTGCCGATGACGAGCGCAACGCGCTTCTCGGCCTGCGCGGGCGCGCAGGCGAAGAAAGCTGCAAACATCAATGCACAAACAGATCGAATGATATTCACGCAATCACCCGCGGACCGTGATGCGCGGAATAGAACCAGTCAGACGCACAGAACGAAAAAAGTGTCGTTAGCCTACCCTCCTGCTACCGTTCAATGGCACACCTCCACTTGTGACATGCCGGCGCTACCCGGCCTTGGATCTCGCTCAATGCGACACCCCTTGGAAACCGGCCTGCATCCAGTAGAAGTGCAGATCATCTGTCCCGAGGCTTGCGACTTTGGGGTAGCAGATTCCGCTTCCTTCCGGCCTTGGTCGCGCTTCCTCGAATCCTCGCGCGTCGCGACCGGCTTCTTCTCCGGGATCTTCTCGCACTCGTTGTCGTCACCGACGCGATAGCCGGCGCGGCAGGTGATCTTCACGCATTGATCGCCGTCGGCCTTGAAGCCGAAATTGCACACCAGCGGACAAACTCGTCCCGGCTTCGCCTTGAGCGCATCGAGTGCGTCGACGCTCGCAAGTTTCGCGTCGAACTGGGTGCCGGCGTATTTGTTGAACAGTGCCAGCGAGCGCTGCGATGCCGCGCTCCAGTCGCCCTCCGCGGCGCCGGACAGGCAGCCGACGCGGCGCAATTCGCTTTGCACCGACTTCGTCAGATCGGCCGCCGACAATGTCGATGTCGGCGCGGGCGAAAGCGTCGCAAGTTTTTGCTCGGCCTCGGGCATCTGCCGATCGGCCGCCGGCCTTGCGGCCTGCTCCGCCTTCTCGGCGGCCTGCTTCGCGGCGAGCTCGGCCTTGACCTTCTCCGCGGCCTGCTTCTCGGCCAGCGCTTTCGCGGCCGCCGCCTCGGCCACCTTGCGCTCGCGTTCGGCCGCTTCAGCCCTCGCCTGCTCGATCTCCTTTTTCTTTTCCGCCGCGATCCGCGCCTCTTCGGCGGCCTTGGCCGCCGCGGCCGCCTTCTCCTGCTCGGCCTTCTGGGCGCGCTCGGCAATCAGCCGCGCCTTTTCCTGCTCGGCCGTTCTGGCCTTTTGTTCAGCTGCCGCGCGCGTCTCTTCGGCGCCGATCTTGTTCAGCTGGCCCTTGGCCAGATTCGCGTAGAAGCCCTCCGGATATTGCGCCAGGAATGCTTCCCAGCCATCCCGCGTGCCGAGCTGAAGCGCGAGTTCATAGTCGCGCCTGAGCTCAGACTGCGGATTTGCCTGCGGACCGGTTGCGGCCGGCTTGGCAGGAACCAGCGGCACGTCATCGCCGCCCAGCGAGCCATACACGAAGGGTTCCTGCTTGTTCGCGGTGCTCCTCAGCACATCATCGCGCACGAAGCCGAACGCCTTGCGCAGGTCCAGGCCGGGCTTTGGAAGGTGGTCTGCAAGCGCCGTGGCGAACGGGCTGTTTCTGGAATCTCCGTCGGACGCCGTCGATCCGGCCTTGGCCGCGAAGGCGATCATGGTGTTGGGGCTGGTCGGCTCGACCTTGGCGAGCCCGCGGCCAATCGCCCGAGAGGCGACCGTCCGCTTCATCGTCTTGGCGAAGGGGTTGTCGCGACACGCATCGAGGATGACGAGCCGAAGCTGTTTGGCAGGCTCGATGCTCACCAGCACGCGATCGATCGGCAAAGCCTCGTCGTAGACGTCGGCGTCGGTCTCAAGAGCGGCATCGGTCGGGATCAGGTAGTTGGTGCCGTCGAGCTCGATGCCGTGGCCGGCGTAATAGATCACCGCCATATCGGCGTCGCGGACCCTTCCGGCAAACTCACGGAGCGCCCGCCGCATCTCGGAGGCGTTCAGGTCTGTTTTGACGTCGACCGCATCGAAGCCGGCCTTCTTGAACATGTCGCCGATCAGGGCAGCATCGTTCACCGGATTGGTGAGCCGCAGCGTGTTCTTGTACGCGGAATTGCCTATCACGAGCGCGACGCGTTTCTCGGCCAGCGCCGGGCTGCAGCAGAAAGCAAAATAAGCAAGAACTCCGAGCACGAGGGAGCAGGCCCGAAGAGTATGCTTCATCATCAGTTGCATATTTCGGCGGGTATCTTGATCGTAGGAGTGGCTGGATGATTGGTCGTTCCGAGCCGGCATCCCTTCGCAATCGGCCTGCATCCGGCGTTATTGCAGATCATCTGTCCTGAAGCCTGCGGCGCCGACGGGGCGGCCTCCGTTTGCTTTCGATCCGCGTCCCGCCTCCTCGAATCGTCCCGCGTCGCGACCGGCTTCTTCTCCGGGATCTTCTCGCATTCGTTGTCGTCACCGACGCGATAGCCGGCGCGGCAGGTGATCTTCACGCATTGATCGCCGTCGGCCTTGAAGCCGAAATTGCACACCAGCGGACAAACTCGTCCCGGCTTCGCCTTGAGCGCATCGAGTGCGTCGACGCTGACGAGCTTCACGTCGAACTGGGTACCGGCATATTTGTTGAACAGCGTCAGCGAGCGCTGCGAGGTGGCGCTCCAGTCGCCATCGGCAGCGGCGGACAGGCAACCGACGCGGCGCAACTCGCTTTGCACGGATTTTGCCAGATCGGCCGCCGACAATGTGGATGCTGGCGCGGGCGAAAGGGCGGCAACTTTTTGCTCCGCCTCTGGTATCTGACGATCAGCCGTCGGCTTAGCGGGCTGCTCCGCCTTCTCGGCGGCCTGTTTGGCGGCGAGCTCGGCCTTCGCCTTCTCCGCGGCCTGCTTCTCGGCCAGTGCTTTCGCGGCTGCTGCCTCGGCGACCTTGCGCTGCTGCTCGGCGGCCTCGGCCCGCGCCTGCTCGATCTGCTTCTGCTTCTCTGCGGCAACCCGCGCCTCTTCGGCGGCCCTGGCCGCCGCGACCGCCTTCTCCTGCTCGGCCTTCTGGGCGCGCTCGGCAATGAGCCTTGTCTTCTCCTGCTCCGCCGCCTTGGCCTTTTGCTCGGCCGCCGCGCGCGTCTCTTCGGCGGCGATCTTGTTCAACTGGCCCTTGGCAAGGTTGGAATAGAATCCGTCGGGATATTGCGCCAGAAACGCTTCCCAGCCATCACGCGTGGCGAGCTGGAGCGCGAGCTCGTAGTCCCTGCGCACGGCATCCTGCGGATTGGCCTGTGGACCGGTCGCAATCGGGCGCGTCGGGACCAGCGGCACGTCGTCGCCGCCGAGCGAGCCGTAGACATAAGGCTCCTGCTTGTAGCTGGTAGCCTTGAGCACGTCATCGCGCACGAAGCCGAAGGCCTTGCGCAGATCAAGGCCCGGCTTCGGCAGGTGCTCGACCAACGCGGTGGCGAACGGGCTGTTTCGGGAGTCGCCGTCGGACGCGGTCGAGCCGGCCTTGGCCGCGAAGGCAATCATGGTGTTGGGACTGGTCGGCTCGACCTTGGCCAGGCCGCGTCCGATCGCGCGCGAGGCCAGCGTGCGCTTCATGGTCTTTGAGAAGGGGTTGTCGCGGCAGGCGTCGAGGATGATGAGACGGAGCTGCTTGGCCGGCTCGACCGCGAACAGCGCACGCTCGACCGGGATAGTCTCGTCGAGAACGTCGCCGTCGGTCTCCAGTGTCGCATCCGTCGGAATGAGATAGTTGTTGCCGTCGAGCTCGATGCCGTGGCCGGCATAGTAGATCACCGCCATGTCCGCGTCGCGCGCCCTGCCGGCGAACTCTCGCAGCATGCGCCGCATCTCGCTGGCGCTGAGATCAAGCCTGACGTCCACGGAATCGAAGCCGGCTTTCTTGAACATGCCGCCAACCAAGGTGGCATCGTTCACGGGATTGCCGAGCTTCGGCGCGCTCTTGTAGGCGGAATTACCAATGATGAGCGCGACCCGCCGGTCGGCATGCGCCGGTCCGCAGGCTAGGCCCATCGCAAATATCAACAAAGCAAATAGCCGAAGCGGAATCACTTTGCGTCCCCCCGGATGCAATTCCATGAGACTATTCGGAGTATGGCCGAATGCCAATTCTTCCATATGTGACATTAGTCACACAGGGGCTCGAACGACCATCATGATCGAGCGGGGGAGCGTCGCCCTTCCGGCGCGGTCAGACCGACGCCGGGCTGCGTTTGGGCCTGCTACACCTGCACCACCTCGTGCCGCATCACGAACGGCGCGAGCAGGGTGTGCACCTCGCCCGCGACCGCCTCGCGCTGGTCGGCCGGCAGGCCCGCCAGCGTCACGGTGGCGATCGAGCCGTGGCTGCCATGAGCGCCGACCCTGACCTTGCAGTCGATGCCGCGCTCGGCGAGCGGCGCCAGCACCTTCGTGAACACGCGCTCGGCCGCGTCCCAGCGCAGCTGCGGCTTGAACACCTTGCCGACCCCCGTGACCGGCATCGGATCGATCGGGATGACCTGCACCGGCACGGCGGCGCGCTCCGGCGTGCGCTCGCGCACCCACGCCTCAAGCTCGCCCGGCTCGACCTTGGCACCCGGTTTCAACTGCACGTAACCGACCGGCAGTTCGCCGGCATAGGCGTCGGGCTGGCCGACCACCGCGGCGAAGCCAACGGCGGGATGGCGGAACATGATCTCCTCGATCGGCGCCGGATCGATGTTGTGGCCGCCGCGGATGACGAGATCCTTGGCGCGACCGGTGATCCAGAGATAGCCGTCGGCGTCCAGCCGGCCGAGATCGCCGGAATTGACCCAGACCTCGTCGACGAAGGCGCCCTTGTTGTGCTCGTCGTTGAGATAGCCGCCGAAAACGCCGGGCCCCGCCATGATCACGACACCGATCTCGTCCGGCGCGCAGTCGCGGATCAGGCGGCCGTCGGCATCGAGCTGCACGATGCGCACGCGCGCATAAGGCATGGGCAGGCCGACCGAACCGAGCCGGATCGGCCGTGACGGATAAGCGAGCGTGTGCACGCTCGAGGTCTCGGTCATGCCGTAGACTTCGACCACCGGCAGCTTCAGTTTGTCCTGGATCGCCGAGCCGACGGCGACGGGGATCGCCGAGCCGCCGCCGGCAGCATATTTCAGGCTGGAGATGTCGGCATTGCCCGGCGGCACCGCCAGCGTTGCGGCGAGCACCGTCGGCACGCTCGACAGCGCCTCGGGCTTGAAGCGCTCGACGAGCCCCCAGATGTTCTTCACCGCATTCGGATTGCGCCAGCCGCTCGGCGACAGCACGACCAGCGAGCCGCCGCTCGACAGCGTCAGCAGCACCTGCGTCAGCGATCCGCCGACGTGAAACAGCGGCATGCCGAACAACAGGTTGGCACCGGGCCTCGACTTCAGCAGCAGGTTGAGCGCCCAGGCCTGGTAGACCTGGTTGGCATGGGTGTGCCGCACCAGCTTCGGCGTACCGGTGGTGCCGCCGGTATGGAAATAAGCGGCGATATCGCTGCCGAGAATCTTGCGTCCGCTGATCAGCCGGTCGGACGGCTGCTGCGCGATCAAATCGTTGAAAGCAAACACGCCGTTCGCCGGGTCGCCGCCACCGAACACCTGCACGATCGCCTTGAGATGCTTGAGCTGCGGGCGGATCTGCTCGACCTTCTGCCAGATGTCGGTGCCGGGCATCGGCCCGAGCGCCACCAGGATCTTCGTGTTCGCGGCCTCCAGGATTTCCGCGATCTGGTGCGACTCGAGCAGCGGATTGACGGGGTTGGCGATGCCGGCGGCTTCCGCGCCGAACAGCGTCACGAAGGCGTCGGGCACCAGCGGCAGCATGAAGCTGATGACGTCGCCCTTCTCCGCGCCGAGCGCGTGAAACATGTTGGCGGCCTGCGTGACGCGCGCCACGAAGTCGCGGTACGTGACCACAACCGGCGTATCGGCCGGATCGGCGTTTTGCAGGAACTGGATCGCTGCGCCGTCCGGGTTGCGCGCAGCACCTAGCTTGATCGCGTCATAGGTGCTCTCGGCCGCGACGCGATCCGCGTAGGGGACCTGCTCGAAGGCCCGGACCTCTTCGTCAGTCGCCAGGTCCGGATAGTCGTTGCCAATCAGCCGATCGAGCGCGTGGATGCCCGCCATGGAATTCCGTCCTCCCTCAGGTGCATTTCCCCGCCTCCTGTCTTTTGACATTTTGGTCGGCGAGGCCTCGACCGATGGCCGGTCGAGCGCCAACACAATGAGGGATGATTTGCCGTTCGTCCATTGCCTAACGGCTGCAGCGACAGGGCTCATCCGGACGGAATTTGAACCTCCGCGCCCGATCCGGGGACCAAGAACATGCACAGGATTCGCCTGCCAGCGTCCTGCCGCAAGACTTGAGGTCATCATGACTATGCCCCTGCGGGATCGCATCGGACGGCTTACTATTGCGCTCGCCATCGCAGCGGCGATCGCGCTGCCCCGCGCGGGGCTCGCCGAGGACAGCCAGCTCGACAAGATGCGCGCCAAGATCACGGCCTTCATCGCGGACAAGATGGAGAAGCTGGGCGGCTCGCGCATCATCTACAAGGTGGACACCGACGGCTTGCGCGAGAGCGTCGTCACGGATTTGCGCGACGACGTCTACAAGACATTGCGCGAGGGCAAGATCGCCTTTTCCGGTCTTGCGATCCGCGACGGCGGCGTCGAATTGAAGATCGTGGACGCCAAGGGCCGCGAAGAGCTGAAGCGCAAGCTCGCCTCAGCCGCGGAGGGATTGCCATCGCATGCGCTCGCCATGACCGACGGCGGCGGCGGACTGGTCCGGCTCGCGCCCACCGATGCAGCATCCGCCGCGCGGCTGCGCGATCTCGTCGAAGACGCCATCGCCATGATCGAGCAGCGCCTCAAGGATGCCGGCATCAGGCTCGCCAGCGTCCAGTCTGACGGCACGGACCGCATCCGCATCTTCCTGCCCGGCATGATGGAGCCCGAACAGGTGACCAGGATCTTCGCCACCAAGGTCAAGGTCAGCCTCCGCCTGGTCGACCTCTCGATGCCGGCGGAGCAGGCCCAATCCGGTGCGCCGCCCGCGGGCACAGAAGTCCTGCTCGGTTTCAAGGACAAGCAGCCCTATCTGGTTGCCAAGGAGAGCGCGCTCGACGGCGACGACATCAGCTATGCCGGTCCCGGCTTTGCGAGCGGCACGAAGGACCCGATCGCCTCGTTCCGCTTCAACGGCCGCGGCACGCGGCGCTTCGCCCACATCACCGCAGAGAACGTCGGAAGACCCTTCGCTATCGTGCTCGACGACAGGGTGATCTCCGCTCCCGTGATCCGCGAGCCCATCACCGGCGGCTCGGGCCAGATCTCCGGCAATTTCACCCTGGAGGAAGCGAGCAGCGTCGCCATGATGCTGCGCGCCGGCTCGCTGCCGGGGCACCTCGGCCTGGTCGAGCAGCAGGTGATCCAGCCCGCCAGCAAGCCGTAAGGCGAAGATCGCCTCACGCCCCCTCGTCGGGGGCCTCAGGTCGGTCAACGGCGCCGAAGTCCGCGCCCCGGGGCCGAATCACAGGTCGCCACGGCGATACGCGCAACCAACGGGCAATTGCCGAAACGCACGATCAGGCTAAAATTTGCCTCTTGCGGCATGACGGCCGAAGGCTCCATTCAAGCGGTCGTCATTCGATTTCGGCTATACGAATACCGACCAGGACTGAAGGCCTTACGCGGGGTTAGTACCATGCCGTCCGGCAGCGCAGACATTTCGTCGATCCTCGACCGCATTCTCGATGCGGCGACGGACAACCTCAGGATCGCGAAGATCCTGGTCCAGATGGGCCTCGATCCCAACAACGTCACCTACGACGCGATCTTCAATCGGATGCTGGAGATCTTTGTCCAAAACATCACCCTGGCCAATCTGTTCGCCGCGGTCGGCGCCGGCTTCTTCGTCGCCACCCTCCTGATGCGGACCATGGTGCCCCTGCGCGTCGCCAACATGGTCGGCTGTGCATTCTTCGCCGTGTTCGGCGCGCTCTCCGCCAACGTCTCGACCTTCCTGCTCTATCTGCTGCTGCTTCCGATCAACGCTCTTCGCCTGCGGCAGATGCTCAAGCTGGTCAAGAAGGCGCGACATGCTGCCGAAGGCGACATGTCGATCGAGTGGCTCAAGCCGTTCATGACCGAGCGCAAATATCGCCGCGGCGACACGCTGTTCAAACTGGGCGATCCGGCCAAGGAGATGCTCCTTACGGTCACCGGAAAATTCCTGGTCAAGGAGATCAATGTCGAGATCGGGCCCGGAGCTCTCATGGGAGAGCTCGGCTTCCTGACACCGGACAACCGGCGCACCGGAACGATCGAATGCGTCGAAGACGGCCAGGTGCTGACGATCACCTATGACCGCCTGCTCGAGATCTATTTTCAGGACCCGCAGTTCGGCTATTACTTCCTGGTGCTGACCAGCCAGCGCCTGCTGCAAAACATCGATCGCTTGCAGAAGCAGCTCGCCACGGAACGGGCGGCGACGACGAACAGGATCGCGTGACCGCCGCTCAGCTCAGCAGCAGCGCCATGCCGGGATCGCCCTTCTCCATCGCGCGCCGGTAGGCCGGCCGCGCACCGATGCGGCCGAGATATTTCACCACGTTCGGACAACGCTGGAGATCATAGGGCTGGAAGTAGCGCATCGTGGTCAGCGAAAAGCCCATCATGATGTCGGCGGTGGTGAAGGTGTTGCCGGCGAGATATTCGGCGTCACGAACCCGCGCGTCGACCAGATCGAAGGCGCGGTCGACGCGCCCTCTGGTCGCGACCAGCATCGGATTGTCCTCGGCGGGCCTGAGCCGGTTCAGGATCATCAAGCGGCCCATGCCGGCTTGCAGCGTGCCGTTGGCGAAGTGAAACCAGTACAAAAACTGCGCGAAATCAGGGTCGTCCGGGCGGAGCACGAGGCGCCCATTGCCGTATCTGGCCATGATGTAATCGACGATCGCGCCGGATTCGGCGAGCACGAGATCGCCGTCGGTGATGACGGGCGCCGCTCCGATCGGGTGCAGCGCCTTGTAGTCGGGAGGCGCCAGCATGGTGACGGAATCGCGAGCGTAGCGCTTGAGCTCATAGGGGATTTCGAGCTCCTCGCACAGCCAGACGATGCGCTCGGACTGCGACTTGCCGAGATGATGGACGGTGAGCATGGCGCCTCCTGCGGCCGTGGGATGGATCGTGATGCCGCATCATAGCATCGCCGTCACCCTTCGAGGCTCCGCTTGCGATGCGTGCGCATCGCAAGCCTCGCGCCTCCAGCGACAACCGCTTCGCGGTTGCGCGGGGATGACGGGATTGAGAGCAACGCGTTTGGGAAAGCCCTACCCCGCCTCGTCCGCCACCATCCGCGTCACGACACGGTCGCGGCGGATGAAGTGGTGCCAGAGAGCGGCGACGACGTGAACCGCGATCAGGGCGAGCAGCACATAGGCAAAGAGGATGTGGCGGTCCTCATAGGCGTTCGCCGCCGCACGGTCGGGAGAAGTGAATTGCGGCACGTGAAACAGGCCGAAGAAGTCCGAATAATCGGGCGCGTGCGCGCCGGAATGCGCCCAGCCGAGCACGATGACCGCGATCACGGCGAGATACAGCGCGCCATGGCTGATGCGGGCGGCCAGCCTCTGCCAGGGCTGGCTGTCGGCCGGCAACGCCGGCGTCGGGTTGACGACGCGCCAGACCAGGCGCAGCACCGTGAGCAGCAGGATCACATAGCCGATATCGGCATGGATCGAGCGGTAGAAGAAACGGTCGGGCCGCGCCGGGATGTGGTTCATCCACCAGCCGAAGCCGATCATACCGATGATCGTCAGCGCCAAAATCCAGTGCAGCCAGCGGGAAACGCTGCCCCAGCCGTTACTGGTGTTTCTGATCATGTCGGCTCCCCGGAATTCTGCGGATATGTCCCCGTCCGCAGTGCAACACCCGTGCTGATAGCGGGAACATGCGGCAATCGCGAAATTGAATCGTTCAAAATTGGCCCCAGGTGCCACCGCCGCAAAACCGCCCCAAAAACCGAATGGTAACCAAGACGCTTTAAGGTAACGACGTGACCAATTCCCCGACGATCCTGGTGTTCGATTCCGGCCTTGGCGGGCTCACGGTGCTCCGTGAGGTCGTGGCCACGCGCCCGGACGCGCATTACGTCTACGTCGCCGACGACGCCTTCTTCCCCTACGGCCACCACAGCGAGGACGAGATCATCGCCCGCGTCGTGCCGCTGATGGGGGAGCTGATCGGCACCCATGATCCGGACCTCGTCGTCATCGCCTGCAACACGGCGTCCACCCTGGTCCTATCGCACCTGCGCGCCGCTTATTCCCTGCCCTTCGTCGGCACGGTGCCGGCGATCAAGCCGGCCTGTGCGCAGTCGAAGAGCCGGCGCGTCTCGGTGCTCGGCACCAAGGGCACGGTGAAGCGCGAATACACCAAGGCGCTGATCCGCGACTTCGCGCAGGGATGCGAGGTGACGCTGGTCGGCTCGCCCGAGCTCGCCTCGCTCGCCGAACGCGCGCTCGGCGGCCATCCGATCAGCGACGACGACATCCTTGCCGAGCTCACCCCCTGCTTCGTCGGCGATGCCGCCGACGCAGGCGCGCGTACCGACACGGTGGTGCTGGCCTGCACGCATTATCCGCTCCTGCTCGACCGGCTGACCAGGCTCGCGCCCTGGCCGGTGGACTGGATCGACCCGGCACCCGCCATCGCCCGCCGCGTATCGGATCTGCTCGGCCCGGCTATCGGCGGCATCATGCAGTCCGGCGCCGAAATGATCTTCACCTCGAACCGTGTGCATGACCTTTCGGCCACGCTGACGCCGTTCTTCGGCGGCCGCGCGCTGGCCTGACTTTCCGCGCCAACGACGCGCTGCTAGGCTTCGCCGTCGTCATCTCCGCGCAGGTTTTCTCATGTCGGTCCAGACCACGCCGCTCAACCGTCTCCGCCAATTGTGGCGCGAGGGCCGCCCCGCCTTCGGCGCTATCGCGACCATCCCGAGCGTGCAGACCGTGCAGATCATGGCGCGCTCGCTCGACTGGATCATCGTCGATCTCGAGCACGGGCCGATCGGCCTCACCGAAGCGCATGCGATGATCGCCGCCACGACCGGCACGCCGTGCACGCCGCTGGTGCGGATCGCGGCGAACGAACCGTGGCTTGCGAAAGCGCCGATGGACATCGGCGCCTTCGGCATCAATTTTCCGATGATCACGAACCGCAGCGAGGCGGAGAAAGCGGTGCGCAGCGTGCGCTATCCGCCGCGCGGCGATCGTCTCTGGGGTCCCTTCCACGCGCCATTCCGCTGGGGCCAGTCGATGCCGGACTACATGGCCGGCGCCGACGACGAGATGATCTGCATGATCACCATCGAGCATGTCGACGCCGTCGACCGCATCGACGAGATCATGGCCACCCCCGGCATCGACGTCGCGGTGATCGGCCCCGGCGACCTCGCCACCTCCATCAACAAGCGCGGCCAGATGGACGATCCGGAGCTCTTGGAGCTGGTCGCGCGCGCCGAGGCCGGCATCCTCAGAAGCGGCGTGCCGATCGGCGGCGTCGCCCGCACCGCCGACCAGGCCAACGCCCTGGTCGACCGTGGCTACCGCGCCATCGCGCTCGGCTTCGACTGGTCGCTGTTCCAGCGCGGCATCATGGCGGCGTTCGAGGGCATCAGGCGCTGAACAGGCCGATTGCCACCTTGCCGGGAACTGCCGCGCTGCTAGGGTCGGCCCTTCCAGGGAGGAAATAATGCTCAAAAAGACTTTGCTCGCTCTGTCCTTCGCAGGCCTTGCCTTTGCGGCCTTCGCCCAGCAGCCCGCCATCAAGCGCACCCCACTCCAGAAGACCGATTTCCCGGACGGCTACACGACCCTGACCGCCATCGCCGAAGTGCCGCCCGGCGGCGCCGCTGGCCGTCACACCCATCCCGGGATCGAGACCGGCTATGTGCTGGAAGGCGAGGCCGATCTCCTCGTCGAAGGCCAGCCTGACAAGCACCTGAAGGCCGGCGATTCCTATCTGATCCCGGCCGGCGTCGTCCACGACGCCAAGACCCACGGCGATAAATCATTGAAAATCATTGGTATTTACGTCTACGACAAGACCAAGCCGCTGGCGACGCCAGCCCCCTGATGCGGCGAACCGACCGACCCCAAGCGGGTTGGTTCGTGCTAGAGCACGCGGCGAGCGGGGGCGACCCGCTCGCTGCACATATTTTAGTCCGCAGGAACCGAAAGACCCATGCGCGGGACGCCCAAGACCATTTCGCTGCCGCGCCGCCTGATCTGCGACCTGATGCGCGCGTCGATGGACGTGCCCTTCGTCTCGCTGTCCCGTTCGCTCAATATCCGCCCCCTGCTGGAGGCGCGCTCGGGCGCGATGGCGCCCGCCGGCTGGGCGGCGATGTTCGTCAAGGCCTTCGCCCTGGTCGCCAGGGACGAGCCGATTCTGCGCACGGTCTACGCCAAATGGCCCTGGCCGATGCTCTACGAGCTGCCGAAGAGCGTCGCGCTGGTCGCCGTCGCGCGGGTCGAGGACGGCGAGGAATGCGTGCTGCCGCAGCGAATCGCAGCCCCGGAGGCTCTTTCCCTGGCCGCGGTCGATGCCGAGATCCGGCGCGGCAAGACGGCGCCGATCAACGACGTTCCCATGTTCCGCAAGATCATGCGGGCGACCCGCCTGCCGCTGCCGCTGCGGCGGCTGTCCTGGGCCATCGGGCTCAATTTCGGCCGGCAGCGGGGCAACTGGTTCGGCAGCTTCGCGGTGAGCTCGGTGGCCGCCTATGGCGGCGGCGAGCTGCATCCCGTCACGCCCGGCCCCTTCATCGTCAGCTATGGGGTGGTCGCGCCCGACCAGACCATCCATGTCGTGATCCGCTGGGACCACCGGGTCACCGACGCCGCCCCCATCGCCCGGGTCCTGACCCGGCTGGAACAGGTCCTGAACACTGAAATCGCTGCCGAATTGCGGGCGGCCGGCCCGAAGCCGATCCGGGTGGTCGGGACGTGACCGCGCAGCGGTCATCCCGGGGCGGTGCGATAGCACCGAGCCCGGGATCTTGAGATTCCGGTTCGCTCTTTGAGCGCCCCGGAATGACGGCTAAAGAATTGACAGCGAACCCCAAACTCCCCTAAAAGCCGCCTGCTCGCGGGCCGATTTCGGCCCGCGAAGCGTTTCGCGACCCGTGGTCCTCTCCCTTAAGCTTTGGGGATCGGACCTGTCGGTGCCGGGCT
This sequence comes from Bradyrhizobium sp. B025, assembly GCF_042257955.1. Classification (NCBI taxonomy): domain Bacteria; kingdom Pseudomonadati; phylum Pseudomonadota; class Alphaproteobacteria; order Hyphomicrobiales; family Nitrobacteraceae; genus Bradyrhizobium; species Bradyrhizobium sp. B025. The sequence continues at coordinate 5,459,790 of NZ_CP170150.1, forward strand.
TTGGCCTGTCACACAGGAGGGCGCGTTTCCTCAAACCATGCAACCGAAGAGGACGCGATGACTAAGCGCAGTGAGGCGAAGTACAAGATCGATCGCCGTATGGGCCAGAACATCTGGGGCCGCCCGAAGAGCCCCGTGAACCGCCGCGAGTACGGCCCCGGCCAGCACGGCCAGCGCCGCAAGGGCAAGCTCTCCGACTTCGGCGTGCAGCTGCGCGCCAAGCAGAAGCTGAAGGGCTATTACGCCAACATTTCCGAGCGCCAGTTCCACGGCATCTATGTCGAGGCGAGCCGCCTCAAGGGTGACACCGGCGAGAACCTGATCGGCCTCCTGGAGCGTCGTCTCGACGCGGTCGTGTACCGCGCCAAGTTCGTCTCGACGATCTTCGCCGCGCGCCAGTTCATCAACCACGGCCACATCAAGGTGAACGGCCGCAAGGTCAACATCTCGAGCTACCAGCTCAAGGTCGGCGACGTGGTCGAGGTCAAGGAAGCCTCCAAGCAGCTCGCCCACGTGCTCGAAGCCAGCCAGCTCCCCGAGCGCGACACCCCCGACTATCTCGACGTCGACCACGGCAAGATGACCGCGAAGTACATTCGCATCCCCGGCCTCTCCGACGTGCCGTTCCCGGTGCAGATGGAGCCGCATCTGGTCGTCGAATTCTATTCGCGCTGATAACTCGGCACACCAACGTTCAAAGGCCCCGGTTTTCCGGGGCCTTTTTGTTTGGTAGCATGCCATCGATGTCTCGGATGGCCGGCCAGTTCGCCAACACTCTGCCTTCGGCAATGCTGACTGAAGCGGCGATTCGAGCGTGGGCGGCCCTCTCCCGCGACCAGCAGGTCTGCCGATATCGGGGGCTGTTCGCTCATCCCGATTGCAATATGTTCACAGCGGACACGCCAGACGACATCCTTCTTGCCGCGCGACACCGCGTCGCTCAACGTTCCCGTGGCTGAGAAACGATGCACGCAGTACGTCGCAATTGTTCGACTAGATGAAATGACGAGACCAGCCATGCTCTACACCCCGCCCCCGATCGATCCCAAGGCGCCGCCGGTGCGCATCAATCTGCTGTCGGACACCCAGACCAAGCCGACGGCTGCGATGCGCGAGGCGATGGCGCGCGCCGAGGTCGGCGACGAGCAGGTCGGCGACGATCCGACCGTGAACGCGCTGTGCGAGCGCGTTGCGGATCTGCTCGGCAAGGAGGCCGCCGTGTACATGCCCTCGGGCACGATGTGCAACGTCACCGCGACGCTGGTGCATTGCCGGCCCGGCGACGAGATTCTCGCGCACGAGACCGCGCACATCATCGCCCGTGAGGGCGGCGCGCATGCCGCGATCGGCGGCTTCCAGGTTACGCAGCTCAAGGGCGCCGACGGCCAGTTCACGCCGGAGACGTTCCGGAAAGCTCTGCACCCGCGCACGCGCTACCAGCCGCCGCAGACCGTCGTCAGCGTCGAGCAGACCGCCAATATTGGCGGCGGCACGATCTGGAAGAAGGCCGCACTCGACGAGATCGTCGAGATCGCCAGGCAGCACGGCCTCGTCACCCACATGGACGGCGCGCGGCTGCTCAACGCCACGGTGGCGAGCGGCATTTCTCCGCGCGACATGACCGCTGGCTGGGATTCGGCCTGGATCGACTTCTCCAAGGGCCTGGGCGCGCCGATCGGCGGCGTGCTCGCCGGCTCGCGCGCCTTCATCGACGCGGTCTGGCAGTGGAAGCAGCGCCTCGGCGGCTCGATGCGGCAGGCCGGAATCTGCGCCGCCGCCTGCATCTACGCCCTCGACCACCACGTCGATCGCCTTGCCGACGATCATGCCAATGCGCGCGCACTCGCCCGCGGACTGTCGCAGATCGCAGGCATCGAGGTGCAGGAGCCCGAGACCAACCTCGTGTTCTTCAAGCCCGATGGCGCCGGCGTCCCCGGCGACAAGATGGTCGCCGCACTGCGCCAGCGCGGCGTGACGCTCGCGATGATGGACGGCCGCATCCGCGCCTGCACGCATCTCGACGTCAATGTGAGCCAGATCGAGGAAACGATCGGATACGTGCGCGAGATCGTGCGCGGGGCGTAAGTCCCGTAGCCCGCGATCAGCGCCCCATCGCCTGATAGATCAGCGTCTTCAGCGCCAGCTGGATCCGGCCGCGCTGCGACGGGGTCTGCACCATGAATATCCCGAACAGATCGTCTTCGGGATCGATGAAGAAGAAGGTGCCGCCGACGCCGTCCCAGCGATATTCGCCGAGTGGCCATGACGTACCCGCCGGCACGGACGTGCGCACCGCAAAGCCGAGGCCGTAGCCGGAGGACGCGCCCGGATAATAGTTCTGGTCGCGCGCGATTCTGGTCTCCGGTCCGATATGGTCCGACGCCATCAGCGCAATGGTCTCGGGCTTGAGATAGCGCCGGCCGTCATAGGTGCCGCCGTTCAGCAGCATCTGCGCGAAACGGGCGTAGTCGCCGACGGTGCCAACCATCCCGCCACCGCCCGACTCCCAGGTCGCCGGCCGCCTGATATCGCGGACCTGCGTCGTCGGATTGATGTTGCGATCCTCCGGCATCGGCTCGGCAATGCGGGGAAACTTGGCGGGATCGGCGACGAAGAATGCCGTCTCGGTCATGCCGAGCGGACCCAGCAGCCGCTCCCTCTCGAACTGGAGCAGCGTCTTTCCCGAGATCACCTCGACGACGCGTCCGAGCACGTCGGTGGAAAAGCCGTAATCCCACACCGTGCCCGGCTGCTCGACCAGCGGCAGCGTGGCGATCTTCGCGGCGAAGTCGGCATTGCTGAGATTGCGGTTGAAGAGCTTCGCCTCGGCATAGAGCTCGCGCACCGCGCCGCCGCCGTAATAGCCATAAGGCAGTCCGGAGGTGTGACGCATCAGATTCTTGATCGTCACCGGACGATCGAGCGGCTCCAGCGCCAGCCCGACCTTGCCGTCCTCGGCTTTCTTTTCGACGCCGACCTTCATGCCGGCAAAGGCCGGAATGTATTTTGAAACGGGATCGTCGAGCGCGAGCTTACCCTCCTCGACCAGCATCATCGCCATCACGGAGGTGATCGGCTTCGACATCGAATAGAGGCGGAAGATCGTGTCCGCGCTCATCGAGATCTCGGTCGCGACGTCGCGGACGCCAAAATTCTCGTAATAGACCGGCTTGCCATGCTGCTGGAGCAGCAGGATCGCGCCGGGTATCTTGCCGGTCGCGACCTCGTTGCGGATGTAGTCGGAGACTTTTGCCAAGCCTTCAGGCGAGAGGCTGTGCGCGGGGCGCCCCTCGTAACCTGCTCTCGCGCCGACCACACCGACCAGAACGACGAGCGCCGCGATCAGCGCGCGGCGCCCGTTCATGTCACTTCTCCATGGCTTCATAAACCAACTGCTTCAGTGTCCGCTGCACGCGCTGGCGCTCGGTCGGGGTCTGCTCCAGCAGCACGAAGAACATGTCCTGCTTGGGGTCGACCACGAAATAGCAGCCCGAGGCGCCGTCCCACTTCAATTCCCCGAGATCGCCGGGCGGCGGCGGCTTGGCATTGCCGGGGTCGGTGCGGACCGCAAGGCCGAGGCCGAAGCCAAAACCGTCGCCGGGGAAGTAGAAATAGTCGCGGTCCACGCCGGAGCCCGGGCCGACCTGATCGGTCACCATCAGCTTGAACGTCTCGGGCTTGAGAATGGTCTTGCCGTCGAGGCTGCCGCCATTGAGCAGCATCTGCGCAAAGCGCTCGTAATCGGCCATGGTCGTCACCATGCCGCCGCTGGCGAACTGGATCTTCTTGACCACCGTCGGATCGTTGATGCGGCCGACCCGGAAATCGGCATCGTTCGGCACCGGCTGCGCCAGAAGCTTCTGCTTCTCGGGGGCCGTGACGAAGAAGCCGGTATCGACCATGCCGAGCGGATCGAGCAGTTTCTCCCGCATGATGTCTGTCAGCGGTTTGCCCGCCGCGATCTCCATCACCCGCCCCAGGATGTCGGTGGAATGGCCATATTGCCACAGCGCGCCCGGCTGGTTGTGCAGCGGCAGTTTCGCGATGCGCTCGGCGAACTCGGCGAGGTCGAAATCGCCGGCATAGATGTTGGCGTCGCGATAGGCCTTGCGGACCAGGCTGTCGCCATAGAAGCCATAGGTGATGCCGGAGGTATGGCGCATCAAATCGAGCACCGTGATCGGCCGCGTGAGCGGCACCAGTTCGAGCGACTTGGTGCCGTCGTCGGCCTTCTTCTCGACGCCGACCTTCACATTGGCGAAGGACGGGATGTATTTCGAGACAGGATCGTCGAGCTTGATCTTGCCGTCCTCGATCAGTCGCACCGCGACGACGGACGTGATCGCCTTGCTCATCGAGAACAGGCGGAAAATCGTCTTGTCGGTGATCGGCGCCTTGCTGACCACGTCCTGCACGCCGAAGGCTTCGTGATAGACCGGCTTGCCGTGCTGCTGGATCAGCACGGTTGCGCCGGCGATCTTGCCGGTCGCGACCTCGTTCTTGAAGAACTCGCTGACCTTGGCGAGCTTATCCTGATTGAAATGCGCGCCGGCCGGAATCTCGTAGGTGCCCTCTGCCCGTGCGAACGACATCGCGCCAAGCGACATCAGCGCGCCGCAGGCGAGCGCACGCAGTCCAGACTGTGAAATCATATCCCCTCCCCGGAACATGGCTGGACGGAGTGTACTGACCGCGTCATCAGGCACAAGGGCTGCTGTGTCGTGCTAGCGCCTCGGCATGGAGCCTGGCGCTCGGTTCGGCGAAGCAGCAGAACACCACGCGCGCAACGGATGGCGCGGCAGGGAGCGCTTCGATCGTCGTGCGCACGGCGATCTCCGCCGCCCGGTCGGCGGGAAAGCGGAAAATGCCGGTCGAAATCGCGGGAAATGCCACCGAGGTCAGCTTGTTCTTCCCGCACAGCTCCATCGAACGGCGATAGCAGGAGGCGAGCAGACCGTCTTCGTCCAGCGTGCCGCCATTCCAGACCGGACCAACGGTGTGGATCACGTGCGCGGCCTTGAGCCGATAGCCCATGGTGATCTTGGCGTTGCCCGTTTTGCAGCCGTGGAGCATCCGGCATTCGGCGACCAGATCGGGCCCGGCGGCCCGATGGATCGCCCCATCGACGCCGCCCCCGCCAAGGAGCGACGTGTTGGCGGCGTTGACGATGGCGTCAACGCTCAGTGTGGTGATGTCAGCGACAATGACCTCGAACTCCGCGCCACCAATCCGGCGCGTCAGCTGGGTCACGTATTAGGCCGCAACCGCGACGCCCTTCTCGGAAAGGAGCTGCTGCAATTCGCCGGCCTGGAACATCTCGCGGACAATGTCGCAGCCGCCGACGAATTCGCCCTTCACATAGAGCTGTGGAATGGTCGGCCAGTTCGAGAAGGTCTTGATGCCGTTGCGCAGTTCTGCGGATTCGAGGACGTTGAGGCCCTTATAGCCAACGCCGAGGTGGTCGAGGATCTGCACGACCTGGCCGGAGAAACCGCACTGCGGAAATTGCGGCGTGCCCTTCATGAACAGAACCACGTCGTTCGACTTCACTTCGTTGGCGATGAATTCCTCGATGCTCATATCCATGTCCTTCTGGGGCGGAGCCCTCAACAACCACTCCGGGCCGGCTCAGCCGATTTAACCCGATACCTTCCTATATATGTAGCCCAAACCGTTGTGCATCCAAAGTAAAATGGGGGGAAAAGGCCCTGGGCGAGCGGCCTGGGCAGCCCCGAAGCCATTGCATGATGACACGAATATCATCACCGGGGAGGACTTTCATACCGTAACGGAGCCCCTATCTAGGACGAACCTTGGTTTTGGAACCGGGCAACGCCAACAACGTTCTCTTGTCCTGTCTGGAGAAAAACGTGACGAAACAAGCTTCCGCTACGGCCCCCGCACCGCTTTCGTCACCGTCCTCCGCCCCAGGCAAGCTCGCCCAGCGGCTTCAGGACGCCTTTCTCGCCGTCCGCAACGAGACCGAGCGCCGGGCCGCGCCGCTGTCGCCCGAGGACCAGCAGATCCAGTCCATGCCGGATGCGAGCCCCGCGAAATGGCACCGGGCCCACACCACCTGGTTCTGGGAGCAGTTTTTGCTCGGCGAGCATCGCCCGGGCTATCAGCCCTTCCACCCGGATTTCGCCTTCCTGTTCAATTCCTATTACGTCAGCGCCGGCCCCCGTCATGCCCGGAATCACCGCGGAGACATCACCCGGCCCGGTGCCAGCGAGGTCGGCGCCTATCGCAGATACGTTGATGCGGCGGTCGTCAAATTCTTCCGCGAGGCCGGTGAGGACAAGCTCCGTGCCATCGCGCCACTGGTCGAGGTCGGGCTCAATCACGAGCAGCAGCATCAGGAATTGATGTTCACCGACATCCTGCACGCCTTTGCGCAGAATCCGGTCTATCCGGCCTACGATCCGGACTGGCGCTTTCCATCCGCGACGCGCACCGGCGATGACTGGTTGATCCTCAACGAAGGCATCCACACCGTCGGCCATGTCGACGACAGTTTTCATTTCGACAATGAGAAGCCGGCGCATCGCGCCCTCGTCGGCCCGGTCAAGATCGCACGCAATCTCGTCACCAATGGCGAATGGCTCGCCTTCATGCGCGACGGTGGCTACGCGAACGCAACGCTGTGGCTGATGGACGGCTTCGCTGTGGTCAGCAAGGAAGACTGGCAGGCGCCGGGCCATTGGCGCGAGGTCGATGGCGCCTGGCAGGTGATGACGCTCGCCGGCCTCAAGCCGGTCGATCCCGACGCGCCGGTCTGCCACGTCAGCTATTACGAGGCCGATGCGTTCGCGCGCTGGGCCGGAAAACATCTGCCGACCGAGATGGAGTGGGAGGTCGCTGCGCGCGCCGGCCAACTCAACGATGCCTTCGGGATCGTCTGGCAGTGGACACGGTCGTCCTACTCGCCCTACCCCGGCTACCGCGCCATCGAAGGCGCGCTCGGCGAATACAACGGCAAGTTCATGGTCAACCAGCTGGTGCTGCGCGGCTCCTCGCTTGCAACCCCGGAGGGGCATAGCCGTATTACTTATCGCAACTTCTTCTATCCGCACCACCGCTGGCAATTCACGGGACTGCGGCTCGCCGATTACAACTAGTTCTCATCCGACGATCAATGCGCGCCGGACAGCGCGTTCAGGAGAGTATCATGAATGTGCACGCCAGCGCTTTGGCCGAAGCCCATCTTCCCGACGAGCAGACCACCGCTTTCGCCCGCGAGGCCATCGAGGACCTCTCGCAGCAGCCGAAAAAGCTGTCGCCGAAATACTTCTACGACGCGACCGGCTCGGAGCTGTTCGAGGCGATCACGCGTCTGCCGGAATATTATCCGACGCGCACCGAGCTTGCGATCCTGAAGGAGCGCGGCAGCGAGATCGCGAAGATCATTCCGGAGCATGCGGCGCTGGTCGAGTTCGGCGCCGGCGCGACCACGAAGGTCCGCCTGCTGCTGAACCACTGCCAATTCGCCGCCTATGTCCCCGTCGATATCTCCGGCGACTTCTTGAACGCGCAGGCGAACGGCCTGAAGCGGGACTTCCCCTCGCTCGGCATCTATCCGGTGGCGGCCGACTTCACCACGCCGTTCGAGCTGCCAAAGGCGGTCGCATCGATGCCCAAGGTCGGCTTCTTCCCCGGTTCGACCATCGGCAATTTCGAGCCGCATGAGGCGCAGGCTTTTCTGAAGAGCGCGCGCCAGATCCTGGGCAAGGGCGCGCAGATGATCATCGGCGCCGACCTCGAGAAGGACGAGCGCGTGCTCCACGACGCCTACAACGATGCGGCCGGCGTCACCGCGCGCTTCAACCTCAATGTGCTGGTGCGGATCAACCGCGAGCTCGGCGGCAATTTCGACCTCTCCGCCTTCACCCATCGCGCCATCTACAATCGCGAGCGGCACCGCATCGAGATGCACCTGATCAGCAAGAAGACCCAGACCGTGCGCCTGCTCGGCACCAGCTTCTCGTTCCGCCCCGGTGAGAGCATCCACACCGAAAACAGCTACAAATACAGCCTCGAGCGCTTCGCCGCGCTGGCCCACGGCGCCGGCTGGCGGGTGCGCGAGAGCTGGACGGATGCGGCGAAGATGTTCTCGGTGCATGCGCTGCAGGTTGCGGATTAAACGCTCTCACCGCTTCCCCCGGACAGCCAGCCTGAGGGCCTATTCAATATAAGCGGTTTCCCTGCGGCGCATCCTTCGAGACGCCCGCCTTCGGGCGGGCTCCTCAGGATGAGGACGGAGTGCGCGGCAGCAGTTTCGAGGAGCACCGAGGCGATTAGCCTCATCCTGAGGAGATCGCGGAGCGGTCGTCTCGAAGGACGAGGCGCGCGCTCGGACCGCTCCACGAGGCCACGTACGACGCCCTCCGGCCTGCCGTGCTTCAGTGCTCCTCGGCCTCTTCGGGCTTCGATCCTAGCGACACCGATTCCCACACCGCGACCACAATCATGATCACCGTGGTCGCGACCGACAGCCATAGCGGCGAGAGCTCCGCCGCGAACCACCACAGCGCCGCGAGCAGGATGATGCCGATGCCGTGCGAGAGCTGGAGGAAGCCGCGGATCGCGTGCTTGAACAGGATGGTGCCGACCAGGAACACCAGCGGGCCGCCGATCGTGCTCACGATGGTGCGGACGTCGGAATGGCCGGTCGGATGCTTCAGCACCAGTTCGTCCGACACCGCGGTCAGGATGATGCCGGCGACGATCGGCATGTGCAGATAGGTGTAGGCGAGCCGCGCCAGCCGGCCGGATTCTGCGGATTTCGAGATGCGCTCGGAGCCGGCCTCGGCGCCCTTGTGGAAATAGATCCACCACATCGCGATGGCGCCGGTGAGCGCCGAGACGAAGGCCAGGATGTTGTCCGCGGTCCACTCCAACTCGGCAAAGGTCGCGCCGTTGACGACGACGGCCTCGCCGAGCGCGATGATGATGAAGCCGGCGCAGCGCTCGGCCATGTGGCCGCCCTCGACGGCCCAGGCTTCGACCGAGGAGAATCCCAGCTTCGGCACCCAGAAGCGCACGGCGGGCGAGACGTATTCGATCGCCAGGGCCACGATCCAGAACCATAGCCTCTCCTCCCCGTGCGCGAGGCCGCCGAGAATCCAGAAGATCGCGGAGCCGGAGAGCCAGACCAGGATGCGGATCGCGTTGTGCCGCACTTCCGTGCGGTGGCGCGGGGTTGCGAACAGCCAGAACGCGGTACGTCCGACCTGCATGGTTGCGTAGGCGATCGCGAACCAGAGACCGCGGCCATCGAAGGCGGTCGGGATCGTCGTCGACAGCACGAGGCCGCCCAGCATCATCAGGAAGATCAGGATTCGGACCGGCGTCAGATCGGGATTGAGCCAGTTGGTGACCCAGGCGGTGTAGACCCACACCCACCACACCGCCAGGAACAGCAGCGTGACCTCGACCGCGCCGAGCGGCGTGAAATGGTGCAGCAGCGTGTGCGACACCTGCGTGACGGCAAAGACGAAGACGAGATCGAAGAACAGCTCGGCATTGGTGACGCGGCTGGGCTGGTTCGGCAGGATGACGCGAAACATCGCGCCGCGCGGATTGTCCGCAGCCATCATCGGTCCCCGCTGCGATCAGGTCAGGTGCCGGGTACCCCGGTTTGCAGCGCCAGCGCATGCAGCACGCCGCCCATCTGGCCGCGCAGGGACTGATAGACGATCTGGTGCTGCTGGACGCGGGACTTGCCGCGGAAGGATTCCGAGATCACGGTCGCGGCATAGTGGTCGCCATCGCCGGCGAGGTCACGGATCGTCACCTCGGCATCGGGGATCGCTGCCTTGATCATCGCCTCGATATCGTGGGCGTCCATGGGCATTCGGGTCTTGCTCCTTATCTCGGCTGAGATCAGCCTCGTCGTCGAATCGCTGCCGGGGTCCCCGGACCGGCAGGGCCAAACTTAGCGTGAACGGCCTTCTACGTCACGCACTCAGGCACTATATCCCTGATCCCATCAGGATAAAGGCACGACAAAGTGCCGCGCGCGGCAGATTGATCGAAAAGGCGTGAAATCATGAAGCTTCCAGGGCCCGACCACCCCATCACCATCACCCCAAACCCGAAGCGCGTCCGCGTCACGGCGGGCGACATCGTGATCGCCGAGACCAGCAAGGCGCTGACGCTGAAGGAGGCCAAATATCCGGCGGTGCAATATGTACCGCGACAGGATGCCAACATGACGCTGCTGGAGCGCACCGACCGTGTCACCCATTGCCCCTACAAGGGCGACGCGAGCTATTACAGCATCAAGGCCGACGGCAAGACGCTCGACAACGCGATCTGGACCTATGAAACGCCCTTCCCCGCGATGACGGAGATTTCCGGCCACCTCGCCTTCTATCCGGACAAGGTGAAGATCGAGGAAGTGGGGTAGTCTGGAGGCGGCGTCATTCCGGGGCGCGTCGCAGACGCGAACCCGGAATCTCGAGATTCCGGGTTCGGTCCTGCGGACCGCCCCGGAATGACATATCTAGCTACGCCCTGAAGATCGTGAGCCCCAATATCAGCAGCACCAGGAAGATCACGACGAAGACGTAGAACAGGAAGCGGGCGATGTCGGCGGAGGCGGCCGAGATGCCGGTGAAGCCGAGCACGCCAGCCACGATCGAGACCAAGAGAAAGATCAGCGCCCATTTCAGGATCGTCATCGCCAACTCCGACTTGGGCGCCGCACCGCGGCCCTCCAATGCGCGGATGCTAACTTCGCTGCACGGAACTGGTTCCTAACGGCACAGCAGGGTCAAGGCGCAGCACAGACTGCCCTTGCTGAATCGGGTTCCCGGCGGCACAGTCTGGCCGGGACAGGAGCAAGACCGGGGCGGCCATGATGACGATGTCACATTCAGCGACGATCGGTGCAGAGGCTCACGCCGCGCCGAAGAGCAAGACGCGCAATGTGTCGCTCGATCGCGCCCGCACCTTCCTGACACTGGTGGTGCTGCTGCATCACGCGGTGATCCCCTATACTTATTTCGGTCATACCGATCCGAAGTACTTCTTCGGCTTCGACATGATCGTGCTCGCCACCGACAGTTTCTTCATGGCGATGTTCTTCTTCCTGTCGGGACTGTTCGCCTGGTCTGGTATCGCCCGGAAGGGAGCGCGGAGCTATTTGGCAGATCGCCTGCTTCGGCTGGGCTTACCCTTCGCGATCTGCGCCCTTACGGTCATTCCGCTCGCCTATTACGCGATCTCCCTGCGGCACCATCCCGAGATCGGCTTTTCGGAGTTCTGGTGGAATATGGTCACGAAGGGCCCGTGGCCGAGCGGGCCGATCTGGTTCCTTTGGGTCTTGTTCGCCTTCGACCTGGTTGCCTGCCTGTTGCACCGGCTGTCGCCCAATCTGCTCGATCCGATCAATCGCCTCTCGCTATATGGTCGCCGTCGGCCCGCCGTGTTCTTCGCGGTTATGCTTGCCGTCACCGCGGCGTTCTACATTCCCGGGCGGGTTCACTTCGGAGCAGGCAGTTGGTTCGAGTTCGGGCCGTTCTCGGTCCAGCACGGGCGCGTGATGCTCTACGCGACCTATTTCTTTTTCGGTGCCGGCATCGGCGTTGCGCAAATGGATCGCGGGCTGCTCGCGGCAGACGGCCGGATGGCGAGGGTCAGCTGGGACTGGATGGTACTGGCGATCGTTCCCTATTGCCTCTTGTGGGTGCTGATCTTCATCAAGCGCGAAATCCTGGGCAACCCGTCGCCGTTGCCGGACTGGTATGAAGCGCTCTATGCCATCTGCTTCACTGTCTTCAGCGTCGCCATCATGTTTCTGATCCTGGCCTTTTTCCAGAGGTTCAAGCAATCAGGCTCAGCCAAGCTGCTCGATCCAATGCAGAGCGACGCGTACGGCATGTTCCTGGTGCACTATCCGATCGCACTGTGGCTGCAATACTGGCTGTTCGACTACGACCTGCCGGCGATCGTCAAGGCCACGCTCGGGTTTGTACTGACAGTCGCGGCGAGCTGGGCGCTGACGCGAGCGTTGCGGCAGATCCCGGGCGCGACGAAGGTGCTTTGAGGAAACGGCACCGGCCTCCTATCGTCATTCCGAGCGCAGCGAAGCAATCCATCTCACCGCAGGCAGCAGTGTGGATTGCTTCGTCGCCTCGCTCCTCGCAAGGACGGGGAGATGGCGTCGCTAGGCCGCCTTCCCGCCCATATACTCCGGCAGCCAGCGCTCGAACGAGGTGCGCAGCGTATCGATCGTTACCGGCGCTTCGCCGGCGATCGCGATCGCATCGCCCCCGGTGGTGCCGATCCGCACGCAGGGCACCTCGCAGCCGCGCATCTTGGCGAGCACGCGGCCGGCCTCCGTTTCCGGCACGGTGACGAGATAGCGCGCCTGGTCCTCGCCGAACCAATAGGCCTGCGAGACAAGCGAAGTCGGCGCCGCCAGCAGCTTTGCGCCGATGCCGCTCGCCATCGCCATCTCGGCGAGCGCGATCAGGAGGCCGCCGTCCGAGAGGTCGTGCACGGCGGTCGCGGTGCCCGCATGGATCATGCCGCGCACGCAGTCGCCGTTGCGCTTCTCGGCAGCGAGGTCGACCGGCGGCGGCGCGCCCTCCTCGCGACCGCAGATGTCGCGCAGGTACACCGACTGGCCGAGCCAGCCATGGGTCTCGCCGATCAAGAGGATCGCCTCGCCCTCGGCCTTGAAGGCGAGCGAAGCGGACTTGGTGAAATCGTCGAGCAGACCGACGCCGCCGATCGAGGGCGTCGGCAGGATCGCGCGGCCGTTGGTCTCGTTGTAGAGCGAGACGTTGCCGGAGACGACCGGGAAGTCCAGCGTGCGGCAGGCTTCCGAGATGCCCTTCAGGCAGCCGACGAACTGGCCCATGATCTCGGGCCGTTCAGGATTGCCGAAATTGAGATTGTCGGTGATCGCGAGCGGCTTGCCGCCGACCGCGGTGATGTTGCGCCAGGCCTCCGCCACCGCCTGCTTGCCGCCCTCGAACGGATCGGCCTCGCAATAGCGCGGCGTGACGTCGACGGTCAGCGCCAGGCCCTTCGGGCCGTCCTGCACGCGCACCACGGCGGCATCGCCGCCGGGGCGCTGCATGGTGTTGCCGAGGATGACGTGGTCGTACTGCTCCCAGACCCAGCGCTTAGAGCACATGTCGGGCGTGCCGATCAGCTTCTCCAGCGCGCTACCTACGCCCATCGGTGCCGTCACCTCGCGCGCGTGCACGACCGGCAGCGCGGCGGAGGGGACATGCGGCCGGTCATAGAGCGGCGCCTCGTCGCCGAGCTCCTTGATCGGCAGGTCGGCCATGACGTCGCCGCCATGCTTGACCACGAAACGCTTGCTCGGCGTGGTGTAGCCGACCACGGCGAAGTCGAGGCCCCATTTCTTGAAGATGGCCTCGGCTTCCTTCTCCTTCTCGGGCTTGAGCACCATGAGCATGCGCTCCTGGCTCTCCGAGAGCATCATCTCGTAGGCGCTCATGCCGGTCTCGCGGGTCGGCACCGCGTCGAGATCGAGATCGACGCCGAGGTCGCCCTTGGCGCCCATCTCGACAGCCGAACAGGTCAGGCCCGCCGCGCCCATGTCCTGGATCGCGATGACGCAGCCCTTCTCCATGATCTCGAGGCACGCCTCGAGCAAAAGCTTCTCGGCGAAGGGATCGCCGACCTGCACGGTGGGGCGCTTCTCCTCGGACTTGTCGTCAAACTCGGCCGAGGCCATCGAGGCGCCGTGGATGCCGTCGCGGCCGGTCTTGGAGCCCAGATAGACGATCGGCATGTTCACGCCGGAGGCGGCCGCATAGAAGATCTTGTCGGCATCGGCGAGGCCCACGGCCATCGCGTTGACGAGGATGTTGCCGTCATAACGGGTGTGGAAACGGACCTGGCCGCCGACCGTCGGCACGCCGAAGGAATTGCCGTAGCCGCCGACGCCGGCGACGACGCCGGAGACGAGGTGCCGGGTCTTGGCATGCTCGGGCGCGCCGAAGCTCAGCGCATTGAGGCAGGCGATCGGCCGTGCGCCCATCGTGAAGACGTCGCGCAAAATGCCGCCGACGCCGGTGGTTGCGCCCTGGTAGGGCTCGATGTAGCTCGGGTGGTTGTGGCTCTCCATCTTGAAGACCACGGCCTGGCCGTCGCCGATGTCGATCACGCCGGCATTCTCGCCGGGGCCCTGGATCACCCAGGGCGCCTTGGTCGGCAGGCCGCGGAGATGGATGCGCGAGGATTTGTACGAGCAGTGCTCGTTCCACATCGCCGAGAAGATGCCGAGCTCGGTGAAGGTCGGCTCCCGCCCGATCAGCTTCAGGATGCGCTCGTACTCGTCGGGCTTGAGCCCGTGGGCGGCAACCAGTTCGGGGGTGATCTTGGGTTCGTTCTTCATGGATTCGGGGCTTTCGACGGCGTTTTGCCGTTCTTAGGAAGATCGGGGCCTCGCGAAAAGCCCTTTATGGCGCATTTTCCCACTGTCCCACGTTTTGCGGCCGAGGGGTGCGGGAACGGGAATTGCACGGCGCGGACGGATCGGATTTAAGGGCTGAAGACCCGCAATTGAAGGCCCATTTCCTTGCACGAATTGACCAAAACGGCTGCTCCGCCCCGCCCCGAGCTGCATGTCGCGACCGAGGGTGAGTTCAAGGGCTGGCAGACCTGGATCAGGGACAGCTTTGAGAACCATATCGGCCCCTTCTGGCACCGCCTGGAGGCGGACGGCAGCGTCCGCTGCGCCTTCCGGGTCGAAAAGAAGCACCTGAACGGCTCCGGCAACGTCCATGGCGGCTGCTTCATGGCCTTCGCCGACTACTGCCTGTTCGCGATCGGCCGGAATGCGCTGAACGGCCGCGGCGTGACGGTCAATTTCGCCTGTGAGTTCCTGGATGCCGGGCATGAGGGCGAGCTGATCGAGTGCACCGGCGAGGTCAGCCGCGCGGGTGGTTCGCTGATCTTCCTGCGCGGTCAGATGGCCTCCGGCGAGCGCCTTCTGTTCACCTTTTCCGGGACGATCAAGCGGGCCAAGCGGAAGTCGCTCCCTCAGCCAAACGCATAGCTCGACGCCTTCCCTTTTGGCGCCCCCTCGCCCAGACTTGCGAGAAGCGCGGTCGCGCCGGGGAGCAAGAACAAGGTGCCGCAGAGCACATCGGGGGCGGGTCGCACGACGGCGTCCGCATCAACGCCGCTGTCGTCCATGGCCGCCACCGGCGCGCGCAGCTGGCGCGACTATGCGCTGCTGTTCGCGCTCGCCTGCTGCTGGAGCTCCACCTATCCGCTGGCCAAGCTCGCGCTGGACACCATTCCGCCCGTCACCTTCATCTCGGCGCGTTCGCTGATCGCGGCCGCCTTCCTGTTCGCGATCCTGTGGATACGCGGCGTCAGGATCCCGACCGATGCGAAAGCCTGGAAGCTGTTCGCGACCCAGCAGTTGATCAACTCGACCTTCCCGTTCCTGGTCATCACCTGGTCGCAGCAATATGTGCCGGCGTCCAACACGGTGGTGCTGGCCTCGACCACGCCGATCTTCGCCTTCCTGATCACCTCGCTGATCACGCGGCACGAGCCGGCCACGCTGTTGAAGCTCGCGGGCGCGATCCTCGGCCTCGCCGGCACCGTCGCCATCGTCGGCCTCGATGCGCTCGGCGGCTTCGGCCGCGAGATCGTCGCGGAGATCGCGATCCTGCTCGCCACCATCTCCTTTGCCTGCGCGACGATCTTCGGCCTCCGGCTATCCGACTACGACCCGATGGTGGTGGCGGCCGGCTCGCTGCTGTTCGGCGGCCTCATCCTGCTCCCGCCCTCGCTGATCATCGACCAGCCCTGGACGCTGCACCCGACGTTTCAGGCGATCGTCGCCACCATCGTCATGGGCATCGTCTCCAGCGCGTTGGGGTTGATGCTGTTCTACGTCTGCCTCGGCCGGCTCGGCACGCTTACCACGAACGCGCAAGGCTATTTGCGCATCCCGATCGGCGTCGGCCTTTCCGTGCTGCTGCTCGGCGAAAGCGTGCCCTCGAACCTGGCGCTGGGCTTGCTGCTGGTCATGGCCGGCGTCGCGGCGATGACGGTGCCGGCCGAGCGGCTGAAGCTGCGCTAGCGCGAGGCGCTATTGCTTGGCGTCGTCCGCCAGCATCTTCCGGTATTTCTCGACGTCGCGCGTCACCAGTTGCTGAAGCAGCTCCGGCGTATGCTCGTTGTCGTCGGGCGCGACGGTCGACAGGTCGGCAAAGCGCTTCTTCACCGCATCGGTCTCGACCGCGGTGCGCGCCGCCGCATTCAGCCTGGCGATGACGGCCGGCGGCGTGCCCTTGGGCGCGAACAGGCCGTTCCAGCCCTGCGCCTCGAACTCCGGCAGCCCGGCTTCAGACGACGTCGGCAGGTCCGGCAACGTCGCGAGCCGTACGGTCGAGCCGACCACGAGTCCCCTCACCAGCTTCTCGTTGATCGACTGCGAGACCGAGGCCGCCGCGTCGCAGACGCCGTCGATCTGGCTGCCGATCGCATCGGTCAGCGCAGGGGCTGCGCCGCGATAGCCGACCAGCGTCGCGTCGATCCCGGCGGCGGTGACGAAGCTCTTGCAGATCAAATAGTTCGAGGAGCCGACGCCGGCATGGCCGAGATTGATCTTGGCCGGATTGGCCCTGGCGTAGGCGATGAACTCCTTGAGGTCCTTCGCCGGAAAATCCTTGCGCACGGCGATGATGCCGAACGTCTTCGCCACCATCGCGATCGGCACGAAGGAGTCCGGCGTAAACGGCAGCTTCGGATAGATCGTGTAGGTTGCGGCATTGGTGCCGGCATTGCCGATCGCAATCGTGTAGCCGTCGGGCTCGGCGCGTGAGGCGCGCGCCAGCGCGGTCGAACCGCCGGCACCCGCAACGTTCTCGATCACGATGGTCTGGCCGAGCGCGACGCTCATTTGCTCGGCGACGGTGCGCGCGATCACGTCCGAGGTGCCGCCGGCCGCGAACGGCACGATCATGGTGATCGGACGCTTGGGGAAATCCTGGGCGAACGCGGCCGTAGCGAACGCAGCGACGGCGGCAGCGACCGACAGCCGCTTCAACACGGGTGAAATCACGCGGCCTTTTCCAGATGCTGGGCGAGACCGGCGAACAGGCCGCGGCCGTCAGTGCAGCCCATGATGTCTTCGACGTGGTTTTCCGGATGCGGCATCATGCCGAGCACATTGCCCTTGTCGTTGACGATGCCGGCGATCGAATGCGCCGCGCCGTTGATGTTGGCGGCCTCGTCGACCACGCCCTCGGCCGAGCAGTAGCGATAGAGCACCCGCCCCTCGCCTTCGATGCGCTTGATGGTCTCTTCGTCCGCCTCGTAATTGCCCTCGCCATGGGCGACGGGCACGCGGATCACCTGGCCGGCATTGTAGCCACGGGTGAACGGCGTGTCGGAACGCTCGACGCGCAGATGCACGTCGCGGCAGATGAATTTCAGCCGCGCATTGCGCATCAGCACGCCCGGCAAGAGGCCGGATTCGCAGAGGATCTGAAAGCCGTTGCAGACGCCGAGCACGAGGCCGCCCTTCGCCGCATAATCGCGCACCGCGTCCATCACCGGCGCACGCGCGGCGATTGCGCCACAGCGCAGGTAATCGCCATAGGAGAACCCACCCGGCACGACCACGAGATCGGTGCCCGCAGGCAGCGACGTCTCGGCGTGCCAGACCATCGCGGGCTCGCTGCCCGAGATCAGCCTCAGCGCGCGCGCCATGTCACGCTCGCGGTTGATTCCGGGAAAGACGAGGATGGCGGCTTTCATGGCAGGGGTTCCGACGGTGACGGGAATCGGGCTGGCCGAAGGGCCAATTCGTGCAGAGACATAGCCATTTGACGGGGATTTTACCAGTGCTAGCCTCGCCGGACGGCCTTGTACACAGGCCATAGCCACGGCGCTTTTGCCTGACGATTTTGCCCGGGATTGCAGCCATGAACGTCCCGTCGCTGCCTGCATCCTCCTCCCAGCCGGTGTCCACTGAGGGCGTCGTCGCCGCGGGTGCCTATGTCGACGGCCGGCGCGTCGCCAACATCGCCATCAGCGAGGCCTCGAGCTGGCGGGCCAAGCCCGGCCACGTGGTCTGGATCGGGCTGCACGAGCCGGACACGGCCCTGCTCGGCGCCGTGCAGAAGCAGTTCGACCTGCACGATCTCGCGATCGAGGACGCCGCCCACGCCCACCAGCGGCCCAAGATCGAGCAATACGGCGAGGCCCTGTTCATCGTGGCGCGGACGGCGCAGCTGATCGAGGGCCGGATCGCCTTCGGCGAGACGCACATTTTCGTCGGCGAAGGCTATCTGGTCTCGGTGCGCCATGGCGCCTCGACCTCCTACACGCCGGTACGCGAGCGCTGCGAAAGCTGCCCGCGGGCGCTCGCGCGCGGCGAGGACTACATCCTCTACGCCATCCTCGATTTCATCGTCGACAACTACTCGCCGGTGCTCGAGAGCATCCACGACGAGGTCGAGGGCATCGAGGACGACGTGCTCTCCAAGCCGATCAGCAAGGCGCAGATCGAGCGGCTCTACATGCTGCGCCGCGACCTGCTGCGGCTCAGGAATGCGATCGGCCCGCTGGTGGAGGTCTGCCGCCGTCTGGAGCATGACGAGCTGGCGATGGTGCGCGCGACAATGCAACCGCTGTTCCGCGACGTCACCGACCACGTCAGGAACATCCAGGAGCGCATCGATTCCATGCGCGAGGTGCTGGCCTTCGCCTTCGAAGCGAGCCTGCTGGTGGGCCAGGCGCAGGAGACGGCGGTCTCCAAGAAGCTCGCCTCGTGGCTCGCGATCCTGGCCGTCCCGACCGCAGTCGCCGGCATCTACGGGATGAACTTCAAGTACATCCCGGAGCTACAGCTGGAATACGGCTACTTCATCGTGTTGGGATTGATGGCGCTCGCCTGCCTCGGATTGTACTGGCGCTTCCGCCGCGTCGGGTGGCTGTGAGCGCGAACGTACACGACCAATGTAGCTCCTCATCCTGAGGAGCGCGCCCTCTGCGCGCGTCTCGAAGGATGAAGGCCAAGGTGCGAGAGCCGGGCCTGCATGGTTTGAGACGGCGCTTTTCGCGCCTCCTCACCATGAGGGGCGACAAGGCAGGGCTAAACGATCTCGACCCGGTAATTCTCGATCACGGTGTTCGCCAGCAGCTTGTCGGCGGCCTCCTTCAGCGCCGCCTCTGCCTTGGCCTTGTCGGCGCCGGCGAGCTCGATGTCGAACACCTTGCCCTGGCGGACGCTGGCGACGCCGTCGACGCCGAGCGACTTCAGCGCGCCTTCGATGGCCTTGCCTTGCGGATCGAGGATGCCCGTTTTCAAGGTAACGGTGACACGTGCCTTCACGTCGAAAACCCCTTTAGCTCTTCACCAGCACCGGGCCGGAGCCCGCCGGACGCTCGTTCTCCATGAGGATGCCGAGGCGCTTTGCAACTTCGGTATAGGCCTCCAGCAGCCCGCCGAGATCCCGGCGGAAACGATCCTTGTCGAGCTTCTCGTTCGACTTGATGTCCCACAGGCGGCAGGAATCCGGCGAGATCTCGTCGGCGACGATGATCCGCATCATCTCGTTCTCGAACAGCCGCCCGCACTCCATCTTGAAGTCGACCAAGCGGATGCCGATGCCGAGGAAGAGGCCGGTGAGGAAGTCGTTGACGCGGATGGCGAGCGCCATGATGTCGTCGATCTCCTGGGGCGTCGCCCAGCCGAAGGCGGTGATGTGCTCTTCCGACACCATGGGGTCGTTGAGCTGGTCGTTCTTGTAGTAGAATTCGATGATCGAACGGGGCAGCTGCGTGCCCTCCTCGATGCCGAGGCGCTGCGACAGCGAGCCGGCGGCAACGTTCCGCACCACCACTTCCAGCGGCACGATCTCGACCTCGCGAATCAACTGCTCGCGCATGTTGAGGCGGCGGATGAAGTGGGTCGGCACCCCGATGTCGTTGAGGTGCTGAAACAGGTACTCCGAGATCCGGTTGTTGAGGACACCCTTGCCCTCGATCACCTGATGCTTTTTCGCATTGAACGCGGTGGCGTCATCCTTGAAGTGCTGGATCAGGGTACCGGGCTCCGGGCCTTCGTAAAGAACCTTTGCCTTGCCTTCATAAATGCGACGCCGACGGCTCATTGGGATGTACCGTGTTTTGTTGAAATCCATGAATTTGGTGTGCTCCGGTTGACTAGGATTACGACCCACAGCGGAGCTGCCGTGAACGGCCGGGAACCCGTAGAAACAGAACGGGAACCAAGCCTTTAGGCAACCTATCCGATTGGCTGTCCGAGCACAATCGATCCGGCCGTCCGGCACCAACTTATACCGTTTTGCCTGCGGCTTAACGGCTCGTTGTTTTGCCGATTCGTGCTCCTTATCTAGGCATGCGCCGGGGCTGTCGCAACGAGGGCCGCCGGGTCCAGTCAGCAGGGAATTGGAAAAGGCATGAGCGAGATCAACAAGCGCGAGGAAGGCTTTGAGAAGAAGTTCGCCCTCGACGAGGAGCAGAAGTTCAAGGCGGAGGCCCGCCGCAACCGGCTGCTCGGGCTATGGGCCGCGGAAAAGCTCGGAATCACCGGCGAGGCCGCCACGGCCTACGCCAAGGAGGTGGTCGCGGCCGATTTCGAGGAGGCCGGCGACGCCGACGTCCTGCGCAAGCTCATGGCCGATTTCGCCACCAAGAGCGTCGTCGTCACCGAGCAGGCGATTCGCGCCAAGATGAGCGAGTTGCTCGCTGTGGCCGCGGCCGAGGTGAAAGCGGGGAAGTAGCGCCGCGCGCGTCCCACACTGGCAGTCATTCCGGGGCGGTCCGTGAGGACCGAACCCGGAATCTCGAGATTCCGGGTCCGATGCTTCGCATCGTCCCGGCATGACGGAGCGGGAGGTCACCCCTCCTTGAAGCCATACTCCGGCACGTTGCCGCTGGCGCCGTAATATTTGTACGGCAGGAACTTGCCGCTCATGGTGATCTTGACGCGGTCGCCCTTGGGGTTGGCGACGCGCTCGATCCCCATGTCGAAGTCGATCGCCGACATGATGCCGTCGCCGAATTCCTCCTCGATCAGCGCCTTCC
Source organism: Bradyrhizobium sp. B025 (assembly GCF_042257955.1). Taxonomy (NCBI): domain Bacteria; kingdom Pseudomonadati; phylum Pseudomonadota; class Alphaproteobacteria; order Hyphomicrobiales; family Nitrobacteraceae; genus Bradyrhizobium; species Bradyrhizobium sp. B025. The sequence continues at coordinate 5,480,853 of NZ_CP170150.1, forward strand.
AGGCCGGGCCGTTCACCATCACCATCTCGTAGAAGCGGTAGATCAAGGGATCGGTCGGCGGCATCGGCGTGCCAGTGCCGCGCATCGGCACCTCGTTGAGCATCGCGGTCTCGGCCTTCGACAGGCCGAACAGCTCGCCGGCGTTGGCGGCCTGGGGTTTCGTCAGTTTCATCTGGCCGAGGATCGCGCCGACGATCAGCACCTCCGCATAGCCGCCGATCTGCTCGCAAATGTATTTCCAGCTCCAGCCCTTCTCGCGCTTGATGTCGAGCAGCTTCTCGGTGAGGTCTTCGCGTTTCATGTCAGGATCTCCTTTTTAGGCAGTGAGTCCGGGACTGGTCCCGGGTGTCCAAGTCTGTCGTTGCTCTTCGCCGCCAGTTGCGACCGTCAGTCCGGGCTTGCCGATATGCACCACGGGCACGTTGCGCGGATCGTGATCGGGCTTCTCGGCCGCGAATGTCTTGCTGCGCGTCACCAGGAAATCGATGATGTGGTTGCGCAGCGCATAGTACAGAGGATGGCGATGCAGATCGGTGCGGCCGCGATCCTTCGGCAGCGGATTTTCAACGACCTCGGCCAGCACCGCGCCGGGCCCGTTGGTCATCAGGAAGATCTTGTCGGCGAGATAGATCGCCTCGTCCACGTCGTGGGTGATCATGAACGCGGTCTGCCCGGTCTCCAGACAGATGCGCCGCACCTCGTCCTGAAGCGTGCCGCGCGTCAGCGCGTCCAGCGCCGAGAACGGCTCGTCCATCAGCATCATTTTCGGCGTGATCGAGAGCGCACGGGCAATACCGACGCGCTGCTTCATGCCGCCGGAGAGTTCCGAGGGACGCTTGTGCTCCGAGCCCGTCAGGCCCACGAGATCGATGAAGGTTTGCGCATGCGCCTTGACCTTCGCCCGATCCCAGCTCCGCCATTTCGAGCTCACGGCATAGGCGACGTTGCCGAGCACGGTGCGCCAGGGCAGCAGCGCGTGGCTCTGGAAGATCACAGCGCGGTCGAGGCTGGTGCCCGAGATCGCCTGCCCGTCCACGATAACCGCACCCTCGCTCGGCGCATCGAGGCCGGCGAGAATGTTGAGCACGGTGGTCTTGCCGCAGCCGGAATGGCCGATCACGCAGCAGAACTCGCCGCGCGGCATCGACAGCCAGAGATTCTCGAACACGGTGGTCGCGGCACCGCCCGCACCCGGATAGCGTTTTGCGATGCCTTCGATGGAGATGAATTTGTCGGTCATCGGCCCCTACTCCGGAAACGTGACCATGCGCGTGAAGCGCGCGAGGATCTGGTCGAGCAGCATGCCGACGATCCCGATCAAGAGGATCGCTATGATGACGTTGGTGATCGAGAGGTTGTTCCACTCGTTCCAGACGAAGTAGCCGATGCCGGTGCCGCCGACGAGCATTTCGGCCGCGACGATCACGAGCCAGGCGATGCCGATGGAGATGCGCATGCCGGTCAGGATCGTCGGCGCCGCTGCGGGGAGGATCACCGTGAAGGCGCGCCTGATGGTGCCGACCTCGAGCGTGCGCGCGACGTTGATCCATTCCTTGCGCACGCTGGCAACGCCAAACACGGTATTGAGCAGCATCGGCCAGATCGAGCAGATGAAGATCACGAAGATTGCCGAAATCGACGAATCCTTGATGGTGTAGAGCGCGAGCGGCATCCAGGCGAGCGGCGAGATCGGCTTCAAGACCTGGATGAAAGGATCGAGCGCCTTGCTCAGCAGCGGCGACATGCCGATCAAAAAGCCGAGTGGAATGGCGACGAGCACGGCGAGCAGATAACCGGTGCCGACCCGCGCGATCGAATAGGCAAGCTGGATGCCGAGCCCCTTGTCGTTGGGCCCGTTGTCGTAGAACGGCCGCTTCAGGTGCTCCCACAGCTTGGCGCCGACATCGAGCGGCCCGGGCATGGCGGATTTGCCCTGCGTCGCAGTCAGGCCCATCAGCTTGGCATATTCCGGACTCATCGTCGCGACCGGCGCGGTCGAGCGCGTGGCGAGATGCCAGATGCCGAGGAACGCGGCCAGCAGCACGATCGAGACGAGGCCGGCGCGGAGGCGGAGGTTGGTGCTCATCTCCCTCTCCCCGCTTGCGGGGAGAGGGTTGGGGTGAGGGGGGCCCTCCGCAAGGGAGGTGAGAGTTGGACTCGCGGAGAGTCTCCCTCACCCGATCGCTTCGCGATCGACCTCTCCCCGCAAGCGGGGAGAGGTGAAGAGAGCGCACGGCCCATCACGACGCCTTCCTGATCTTGAAGCTCGCGAGGTAATCCTCGGGCTTTGCCGGATCGAAAGTCTTGCCCATCACCGCGAACGACTTGTAGGCGGTTGCCGGCGGCGACAGGCCCATCTCGGTCATCAGCTTCTTGGTATCCGTCGCCAGATACACCTGCTCGGCCACCGCCTTGTAGTCGACGTCGCCCTTGATCTGGCCCCAGCGCTTCATCTGCGTCAGCATCCACACCGCAAACGACTGCCAGGGGAATGGATCGAAATCGACGCGCTTGGCGTCGGTCTTCACGCCGCCGAGGCCGTCGGCATAGGTGCCGGTCAGGACCTGCTCCAGCACCGTGACCGGCGCGTTGATGTAGTTGGCGGGCGCGATGGCCTCCGCGATCTGCTTGCGGTTCTCCGCCTTCGACGCGTAGGCGGTGGCATCGACGATGGCGCGCGTCAGCGCGGCAAAGCTGTTCGGCGCCGTCGTGATGAATTCGCGGCTGGCGGCAAAGCTGCAGCAGGGATGGCCGTCCCAGATCTCCTTCGAGAGCAGGTGCATGAAGCCGACGCCGTCATAGATCGCGCGCTGGCAAATGTTGTCGGGCGCGAGGAAGCCGTCGATGTTGTCGGCGCGGAGGTTCGCGACCATCTCCGGCGGCGGCACCGAGCGCAGCTGCACGTCGGTATCGGGGTCGAGTCCGTGCTCGGCGAGATAGTAGCGCAGCAGATAATTGTGCATGGAGTAATCGAAGGGGATCGCGAACTTGAGGCCCTTCCAGTCCTTCGGATCGCGCTTGTCCTTGTGCTTGGTCGCCAGCACGATGCCCTGCCCGTTGATGTTCTCGATCGCGGGGACAGCAAATGGAATCGCATTGGCGCCAAGCCCCAGCGAGATCGCGATCGGCATCGGCGCCAGCATGTGCGCGGCGTCGTATTCCTTGTTGATGGTCTTGTCGCGGATCACGGCCCAGCCGGCGGTCTTGACCACTTCGACGTTGAGGCCGTGCTTGGCATAGAAGCCCATCGGCGCCGCCATGATGATCGGCGTGGCGCAGGTGATCGGAATGAAGCCGACCTTGAGGTCCTTCTTCTCCGGCGTGCCGGCCTGCGCGAAGACCTCGGTCGCGGTCTGAAGCGGGAAGAACTGCGACAGCGCCGCCAGTGCCGTGGACGCACCGACCGATTTCAGGAAGGCGCGCCGCGCCACATCCTGCGGAAACATCGCGCGCATCACGGCGGAGGCGACGACGCCCTCGTAGCGCTTCTCCTCGCTCTCGATCTGCGCGCAGCGCAACGCCGTGGCCTGCTCGTGCTCCGCCGCGGATTGATGCTGGCCACAGGCACAGCCGGCTCGAAGGTTGCGATCGGGATCAAACGGATTGTCGAACGTGGACATCGGACCTCCTGCGCGTCATTGCAGGAGCAATTACGCAAGGAGCATGCCACCACCTTTCGGCCGTCCAGTGCCTTGATGACGCAGCACTTTTGGTCACGCTTTGCTGCTACGAGAATTCGTGATACACGATAATTCGTAGTTCAATTACGAGATTTCGTGATGGCAACGACGCCAATGCTCGTTTCCGATGATACCGCCGAGGCGATCGATCCGCGCGTCGCCGCGTTCGAGTCCTCGGTCGAGGCCACGCTGCTGGTCGACCCCTATGCCGACCAGATCATCGATGCCAATCCGGCCGCCTGCGCCCTGCTCGGCTACGACCGCGCGCTGCTGCGGCAGACCAGGGCGAGCACCCTGCACGCCGGCGAGCTTCCGGCCCTGACCGTGTTCACCCAGGCCGTGCTGCACAAGGGCGCCTATTGGACCACGGTGCTCACCCCCCGCCATGCCACCGGGCAAAATCTCCGGCTGGAATATGCCGGCTGCGTGCTGCCCCATGACGGCCGCACGCTGGTGCAGCTCACACTGACCGATCTCGACGCGCGCCGGCGCCGCAATGTCGATGCCGCCGCCGAAGACCACATGCGCAGCGGCATCTCGACCTGGCAGCGGGTCGAGCGGGTGTTCCAGGACATCGAGCGCGAGAACCAGCTGATCCTGCGCGCCGCCGGCGAAGGCATCTATGGCGTGAACGCGGAAGGCAAGACCACCTTCGTCAATCCCGCGGCCGAACGCATGCTGGGCTGGACCGCCGAGGAGCTGGTCGGCAAGGAGATCCACCCCATCGTGCACCACACCCATCACGATGGCCGGCACTATCACAACCATGACTGTCCGATCTACGCGGCGTTCCGCGACGGCGCCGTGCATCAGGTTGACGGCGAGGTGTTTTGGCGCAAGGACGGCTCGCCGGCCTGGGTCGAATACACCTCCACCCCGATCCGCGACCGCGGCGTCGTGGTCGGCGCCGTCGTGGTGTTTCGCGACGTCAGCCAGCGCCGCGAGGCCGACGAGAAGCTGCACGCAGCCCTCACCGAGGTCGACCGCCTGCGTGAGCGGCTCGAGCTCGAGAACGCCTATCTCCAGGAAGAAATCCGCATCGAGACCAACCCGCGCGGCATCATCGGCCAGAGCGAGGCGATCCAGAAGACGCTGCGGCAGGTCAAGCTGGTGGCGCCGACCACCGCGGCGGTGATGATCACCGGCGAGTCCGGCACCGGCAAGGAGCTGATCGCCCGCGCCATCCACGAGGATTCCACCCGCAGCGACCGGCCGCTGATCCGCGTCAACTGCGCCGCGATCCCGCGCGAATTGTTCGAGAGCGAGTTCTTCGGCCATGTCCGCGGCGCCTTCACCGGCGCGACGCGCGACCGCATCGGCCGGTTCGAGCTCGCCGACGGCGGCACGCTGTTCCTCGACGAGGTCGGCGAGATCCCGCTCGAATTGCAGGGCAAGCTGCTGCGCGTGTTGCAGGAAGGCAATTTCGAGCGCGTCGGCCAGGAGCGCACCCGCGCGGTCGACGTCCGCGTCATCGCCGCGACCAACCGCGACCTCAAGCAGGAGGTCCAGCGCGGACGTTTTCGCGAGGACCTCTATTTCCGCCTCAACGTGTTTCCGATCGAGACGGTGCCCTTGCGCGAGCGGCGCGAGGACATTCCCCTGCTCGCCCAGCATTTTCTGACGCGCGAGGGCAAGGCGCTGAAATCGAATTTGCGCCTGTCGGAAGGCGATGCGCGGCGGCTCACGCGCTACGACTGGCCCGGCAATGTCCGCGAATTGCAGAACGTGATCGAGCGCGCCGCGATCCTGTCGCAGAACGGCCGCCTGCGCATCGACCTGCCTGATACCTCCGGCACGCCAGCTCCGGCCGGCACCGCGCGCCAGAAGGCCGATGCGCGTCCGGCGGTGATGACGTCAGCGGAGATGCGCGACCACGAGCGCGCCAATATTCTCGCCGCGCTCGAGGCCTGCGCGGGAAAGGTGTTCGGCCCCGGCGGCGCGGCGGAAATGCTGGATATCAAGCCGACCACGCTGGCCTCGCGGATCAAGGCGCTCGGGATCGCGCCCCGTCCGCGGGCCTTCGGTTAGCGACGCTCACGCCGCCTTGGTCGTCACCTCGGATGCGATCGGCAGCCCCTGCTCGATCGGCAGCGAGGGATCGCGCGACCATTCGTTCCAGGAGCCGAAATACATCCGCACGTCCTTCACGCCGGCGTTCTTCAGCGCCAGAAACGTGTTCGAGGCCCGCGCCCCCTTGAAGCAGTAGAGATAGACCGGCGTCGTCTGCGAGATGCCGACGGTGGCGCATTCGGCCAGGATCTCGTCCTTGGACTTGAAGCGCGGGCCTTCGGCGGTCGGCTTCATCATGCGGTACCATTCCAGCCACACCGCGCCGGGGATGCGGCCCTTGCGCGGGCAGAAATCCTTTCCATAAGGAGACGAGCTGTCGCCGATCCACTCGTCGACATCGCGCACGTCGAGGATGGCGATGCCGGGCTTGCCGACGGCGCCAAGCATCGTCTTCGCATCGATCAGGATCTCGCCCGCCTCAGGCACGATCGCGAACGACGCCTTCGCCGGCGTCGGCACGTCCTTCGTCACCGGGAAGCCCGCGGCCGACCACGCATCGAAGCCGCCATGCAGCACCTTCACCTTGGGATAGCCGAGCATGGTGAGCAGGTAATAGCCGCGGCAGGACTGGCCGAAGCCCGAGTTCATCGACTGCTCGTAGATCACGGCCGTCTCCTTGCCGGAGAGACCGGCGCCGCCGAACGCATCGGCGAATTTCGTCTTCAGTTCAGTCATGCCCTCAGGCGTCGAGGTCGCGAGGAACGTGAAGATCTCGTGCACGTTCACGGCATTGGGCAGATGGCCGGCGGCGTAGGCATCGGGATTGCGGGTGTCGATGACGACACACGGCTCTAGCTTCAAGAGATCGGCGAGTTCGACGGCAGTGATCAGAACGTCAGTCATGGCAGCCTCTCCGTTGAGGTTGGGGGTCTTCGGGTGGACTCGCAAAGATCAGGAATCGGCGAGCATCTTGCGCAACTGCTTGGTGGCAGGTGTGACGATCGCGACGAAATAGGCCTCGCGCAGGCGTCGCTGCGCGCGGTGGCTTTTGAGATAGCCGCGCGCGCCACAATGCAGCATCGCCGCATGCGCCGCGGCGACGCTGGCCTCGCCGGCACGCAGGCGCAGCGCAATCACCTTGCGCCAATAGGTCTCCTCCGCGTTGTAGGGATCGCGCGCCAGCGCCATGGTCTCCGCCTCGAGCTCGGCGGCGAGGTCACCGAAATGCACCGGCTGCTGCGGCAAATAGCGGTTGATGTGCCCGAGGGGACCGCCGACCTCGTCCATGATGTTGATGCAGTCGCGGATGAGGCCGAGCGCCATGCCGGCCTGGAGCAGGATGAAGCCGGCGCGGATCTTCTTGACGAAGGGACCTGCGGGATCGGCGAGGATCAGCTCATCCGGCACGAAGACGTCGCGGAACTGCACGCCATAGGTGCCGGTGCCGTCCATGGCGAGGAACGGCTTGCATGGCGTGAGTGTGATGGCGGGATCGGAGCAGTCGGCCAGAAACATCACAGTCCCGGGCTCGCCACTTGCGATGCCCTGATCGTCCTCGCACTGGAAGATGGTGCCGAAATAATGATCGGGGCCGAGATTGGAGACCCAGGGCAGCGCGCCGCGGACGATGTAGCCGCCCTCGACCTTCCGCCCTTTCAGCTTGAGCTTCTCGATGCCGAAGAAGCTCTTCATCGGATTGGAGAGCCCGGTGCCGCCGAGCACCCGGCCGGTCGAGAAGGCATCGCCGAAGCGCCTCGCGAGCTTCATATTGGTGGAGTTGGCGGCGTACCAGACCAGCGTGTTCTGGCACCAGGCCATGAACGCCGTCGCGCCGCAGACCTCGCCGATCGCTGCCATCGCCTGGATGGCGCAGCGCAAATCCGCGGGACCTTCGTGCGGCATGTGACTGCCCCACGCGCCGACGGCGCCGAATTCGCGCAGCACCTCGGCCGGATAGACCGAGCCGTCGTCGATACCGGCGGCGAGCGGCGCGAGCTGCTCGCGCGCGATCCGCGCCACCTCGCCTGCAATGGACGGTGCGGGCTGATCCAAAACGTCGACCCGCGATAAAGCCAGTGAACCCATGATCGCCTCCCGCACCTTGTCCTGTTGCCGTCAGCCTAGATGCCGACCTCGAGATTGACCGGACGGGTGAAGGTGTTGGCGACCGGCGACCATTTCTTCACATGGGCGACCAGCGCGTTGATCTCGTCCTGCGAGATGCCCTCGCACTCCATGTCGACCTTGACGCGCACGTCGGTGAAGCCAACGGGCTTGTCGGAGACATCGCCGGTGCCCCACACGGCCGTGATGTTGAGGTCGCCCTCGAGCTCGAGCTCGAGCTTGTTGACGATCCAGCCGCGATGCACGGCGTTGGCGTGCAGGCCGACCGCAAGGCAGGAGCCGAGCGCGGCGAGCGAGGCTTCCGACGGATTGGGCGCGGTATCGTCACCCAGAAGGCCCGGCGGCTCGTCGACGATGTAGGGCTGCAGATTGCGGATGTAGTTGGCGTGGCGGAATTTTCCTTCCGCGACCGTCTTGCATTTCAAGGTCTTGACGACCTTCGGATTGGCCTTGCCGCTCGCGATCAGTTGCTCGAGGCCATTCTTGTCGATGGGCGCGAGGCAACCCGTCAGCACGGTCTTTTGAACGACGGCAGTCATCAGTTTTCTCCCTGGCAGCCGAGGAAATCGGCAGGATACCGAACGGTCTGTTTCCTTGCATGGAGCGTGCCAGAGGCGGCCAAAAACAAAAGGCGAAGCATTGGAGCCGCTTAGCCGGCGCTGCCTGCGGATTGATCAGCCGCCCCATGCTCAAAGGCGATGCAGATGGGTTGCGCTTTGCGAATCTTTTCAGCGCGGAACAGATGCGGCTTGCTGATGCGGCGTCGCTGCGGGTAAGTTTGGACTCATGGCAAAGACGTCATCGAAGAAGAACTCGCCCCACGCCGGTGCCGGCGAAGACGAATCCGCGCGCGGGCGCCTCTTGAGCGCCGCGACGCATCTGTTCTGCAAGAACGGCATCAACGCCACCGGCATCGACGCGATCATCGAGGAAGCCGGCACGGCCAAGACCACGCTCTATAAATTGTTCGGCTCCAAGACCAACCTCGTCAACGCGGTGCTGGAGAGCGAAGGCAAGCAGTGGCGCGAATGGTTCATCGGCGCCATGGAGCAAGGCGGCGGCGACGCGCAGGCAAAACTCACGCGCATCTTCCCGGCGCTGAAGAGCTGGTTCGCCGAGGAGCGCTTCTACGGCTGCCCGTTCATCAACGCCGTCGGCGAGCACGACAAGGACGCAAAACAATTCCGCAACATCGCGCTGAAGCACAAGAAGATCGTGCTCGGCCACATCGAGAAGCTCGCCGGCGAGCTCGGTTCGAGCGAGCCCGCAGTGCTCGCGCACCAGCTCGGCCTCATCATCGACGGCGCGATCGTCGCGGCGATGATCTCGCGCGACCCGGGCGTGGCGGATACGGCCGCGCTCACGGCCGGCCCCCTGCTCGGCCAGTCCAGAACGAAGAAGAAGCGCGCCGCGGATCAGTTAGAGGCGGTGTAAGCCTCGCCATGATCCCGTAGGGTGCGCAAAAGGCGCAAAGCGCTGCGCCCACCAGATCTTCTCGACCTTGTTGATCGAGATGGTGGGCACGCTTCGCTTTGCCCACCCTACAATGTCCGTTTCATAAATCCCCCGATCGCCGCCAGCACCGGCTGCTGATCGCCGGCAAAGAACCAGTGATCGTTGCCGTCGAGCTCGACGAACTCCGCGCCGCTGATCCGGCTCGCGATGTCGCGGCCGGCCGCGATCCGCACCGCCCGGTCGCCCCGCCGGTGCAACACGAGCGTCGGCACGGCGATCTGCGCCAGGAGATGCCGCACGTCGGCGTCGCGAAACGCCTCCAGCACCGCGGAGATGCCGCCGGGACTGGAGGCCGCGCGCAGCAGCCCCGCCCACCAGGCGCGCGCCTGGGCATCACGAGCCAGGCTCGGCGCAAAAGTTTCGATCCCGACCGGACCGCCCCATTGCGCGACGAGCTGCTGGCGCCAGGCGTCATACTGGCTGGCGCGCAGCGCATGCGGATAGTCCTGCGACCAGCAGCCCTTGGCCAGGGCGCCGAACAGGATGAGCCCGGCCACGAGGCGCGGCTCATCGACCGCAAATTTGATGCAGGCCGGCCCGCACTCGGATGCGCCGAACAGCACGACGCGGCGCGCATTCGCCGCGCGCAGGACAGTGCCGATATCCTCCGCGGTGACGTCGATGCCAGGGGCCGATCCGACCCGGTCGGACAGCCCGATGCCGCGACGATCGAACACGATCAGCCGCCCGAGCTTCATCAACGACGCCAGAAACGTCCGGCTCGCGGGATGCTCCCAGGCGCGCTCCACATGCGACACGAAGCCGGGCATGACCAGGATATCGAGCGGGCCGCTGCCATAGGTCTGATACGCCAGATGCACGCCGGCGCCCTTCACATAGCGTGTCGTCGGAACGGCAAGCGCTGCCGCCGCGGGACTCATCAGCGCCTCGGTCTCGGCTTCCGGCGCAACCCCGAGCTCGCCGCGCAGCCGCTGCGTCAGTGCCGCGTGGTGCCGCTCGGCCGCGCTTCGGTCGCCGGCCAGCAGCAAGCTGCGGATCAGATGGCGGCCATAGACTTCGCTGAGCGGATCGAGCTCGACCAGGCGTCCCGCGTGCACTGTGGCGGCAAAATGCTCGCCCGCGGCGTTCTTGTCCTGCACCAGCCGCTCCAGCGCGTTCATGAGCCGCCCCCGCAGCGCCTCCCGGCGGAAGAACGCCCAATCGTCGAATTCGGGACAGTCGTCCAGCGCGAAGCCGGCGAGGAAGTCACTCCGGTAGATCCGGCAGGCCTGCTCAAAGTCGCCGCGGTCGCAGGCGCTCTCGAACAGATGCGTATCGACTTTCAGCGCGATCGCGGGTGACCATCGCACGCTGGCGCGATCAGTCTCGAAAACCGGCTGGCCGAGCGTCTGCTCGATGCGGTGAAGCAGCCGCCGCAATCGCGCACGTCCGGTCTCGCCGGGGCTCTCGGGCCACAGCAGCGTGGCCACGACGTCCCGCGCCACAGCACCCTTGGCCTCCGCGACATAGACCAGCAGCGCAAGACCCTTGCGTAAGGCCAGCTTGATCAGGCGGTCGTCGGCATGGACCTCGGGGAAGCCAAATGTTCCCAGCGAGAAGGCCGTCATGGAAATCCTCCCTCCCCGGCCGGGGGACGCTCAGGGGACGGTCCAGCGATAACAGTCGGGTCAGATCGAGCCCGCTCGCCAGTGAGCGATTGAGGCTCCTGCATGCGGCACTGCCGCCGTCCGCACAATAGGAAAAAACATGTTCGCGCGCCTCGCAATCCTGCTCTACGCCATCGTGAGCTATGCCGTATTCACGGTCTCATTTCTCTACGCCCTCGGTTTCGTCGGCAATTATGTCGTGCCGAAGTCGATCGACGTCGGCAGCCCCACGAACTTGGGCGAGGCCATCCTCGTCAACCTGCTGCTGATGAGCCTGTTTGCCATCCAGCACAGCGTCATGGCGCGCCCGGCCTTCAAACGATGGTGGGCCAAATTCCTTCCCCTGGCCTGCCAGCGCAGCACCTACGTACTGCTCTCCAGCCTGATCCTCCTGCTGCTGTTCTGGCAGTGGCGTCCGATCCCGACGCCGGTCTGGCAAACGAGCGGAATAGCGGCCTGGTTGCTGATCGGCGTGCATTGGCTCGGCTGGCTGATCGCGTTTGCCTCGACCCACATGATCGACCATTTCGATCTGTTCGGTCTGCGTCAGGCTTTCGTCGCCTTCCGCGGGACCGAGATATCAGGTCAATCCTTCAGGACGCCGCTGCTCTACAAGATCGTGCGGCATCCGCTCATGCTCGGCTTCCTGCTCGCGTTCTGGGCGACGCCCGCGATGACCGCCGGCCACTTGCTGTTCGCGCTCGCGAACACGGCCTACATCCTGGTCGCGTTGCAGTTCGAGGAGCGGGATCTGATCGCCGAGTTCGGCGCGACCTACCAGGACTATCGCCGCCGCGTTCCCATGCTGGTGCCGCGCCTTTTCGCCCGCCGCCGGACGGACGATCGGAAATCGCCTCGTCCCGTTGGAGCACCCCGATGAAAGCGGTTCTGTGCAGCTCGTTCACCGGCCCTGCGGACTTGCGCCTCAGCAAGATCGACGAGCCGAGGCCTGCCGGCGACGAGATTCTCATCGACGTCCACGCGGCGTCCGTGAGCTTCATGGACCAGTTAATGGTCTCGGGCCTTTACCAGATGCGGCCGCCGACCCCCTTCGTGCCCGGCACGGAAGCATCCGGCATCGTCGTCGCGGTCGGCGACAAGGTCACGGCATTCGCCCCGGGCGATCGGGTGGCGTGCAGCAGCTGGACCGGCGGCTACGCCGAACGGATGACCGCGAAGGAATCGAAGAGCGTGCGTCTGCCCGACGGCGTCGCGTTCGAAGCGGCAGCGACGGTGCTTCACAATTACGGCACGGCCTATTATGCGCTGGTCGAGCGCGCACGGGCGCAAGCCGGCGAAACCGTGTTCATCACCGGCGCTGCCGGCGGCGTTGGACTAGCCGCCGTGGACCTCGGCCGCCATTTCGGCCTGCGCGTCGTCGCCGGTGTCGGCTCCGATGACAAGGCCGCCCTGGTGCGCGGTTACGGCGCCAGCGAAATCGTCAACTACCGCAGCGAGGACCTGCGCGACCGGATCAAGTCGATCACATCGGGACAAGGCATCGACGTCGGCTTCGACAATGTCGGCGGCGCGGTCTTCGAGCAGATGGCGCGGCTGATGAAATGGGGCGGACGGCTGCTGCCGATCGGCTTCGCCAGCGGCGAGATTCCACAGGTCCCGATGAACCTGCCGCTCCTGAAAAACTATTCCATCATCGGCGTCTTCGTCGGCGCCTGGGCGGAGAGGTTTTCCGCGGAGGCCGCGCGCATGAACGTCACTCTGATGCAATTGTTGGCCGACGGACGAATCCGCCCGCATATCGACCGTGTCCTCCCTTTGGAGGAGGCCGGGGACGCCATGCGCGCCGTGGCCAATCGCACGGTTCAGGGACGAATTGTCCTCAAGATCAGGTAGAGTGTGCCGACGAGGAAGAGAGAACAAGACTGATGACCTGGATCATCATTGACAAGCGCTATTGCGGTCCTCCGAACTCCGGCAACGGCGGCTATGTCTGCGGCCGGCTGGCACGGCACATTCCCGGGGCTGCGGAGGTGACGCTGCGCGCACCGCCGCCGCTGGACCGGCCGCTCGATGCGGTCGCGACCGACGACGGCACATGGGAGCTCCGCGATGGCGCCAAGCTCGTCGCGACCGGGCGGCCGACAAATGTCGAACTGGCGCGGCTGGAGAAAGCCAGCTTCGAGGAGGCCCGCGCCGCCGAGCTGCGGACGCCGGTCAAGCCGCACGAGCACCCGTTGCCGACCTGCTTCGTGTGCGGACCCGCCAGGGCGAAGGGCGACGGCCTTCGCATTTTCGCCGGACCGCTCGGGCGTGATGTGCGGAATGCCGTTCTCGCGGCGAGCTGGATACCGGATCCGAATCTGGCCGCCGAGGACGGCCTTGTCGCGAGCGAATTTCTCTGGTCGGCGCTCGATTGTCCCACCGGCTATGCCTGCAACTACAATCAGGAGAGCGACAGCTTCGACCAGGCGCCGCTCCTGCTGGGACGGATGTCGGCGCGGATCGAGGCCCGGCCGCCCCCCGGCGACCGCTGCGTCATCACGGCCTGGCCGACCGGCCGCGACGGCCGCAAGCGCACGGCCGAGGCCGCAGTGCATGATGAAAACGGGAGGTTGCTGGCCGTGGCGCGGGCAACATGGATTGCGGTGGAGCGCGAGGTGCAGCTGGGGTGCGGGTGATGCTCGGCGGGCGACGGGAGAAGCCCCCGCCCCATACCTTTTCAAGAGCAAAAGCGCCGCGGCGATGAGCTGACTTCGGCCAACCAAACGCGATGCGACCAAGCCACGCCGAACGGCCCGTGGCGGTCCGAGGCTGTTCACACCTCAATCGGGCATTTTTAACTACCGCAACCTGTGTTACTCTGCCGGCCGTCCGGGCTTCGGACGGCGGCTTCCGCCGCGCGGTGCGATTGCTTCGAAAATCACTTTGGTGCGCTCGCGGCTGCAGTTTCGAAATGCGCCGCCTGCAAAAATATAGTGCTTATGCGATAGGAGTGCCTGATGCGTCTTGCCCCAGCCTCTCTGCTCTTTTCGACCAGCCTGTTTGGATTTTTCCTACTGTGCGACAGTTCGGCGCCGGCGAACCCAACCTACGTCTGTCCCATGGCATCCGCCGCGCTTGAAGATGACACGCTGTACGCATTCGACGGTCGAACGATGACCCCGGTCATTTCCGCGAATGAGTTCGAGGCCCCCCAGCGAAAGTGGACAACTCTCTATTTCGTCGTCAAGACGGCCGGCGATGACCGGGCCGGTGCGATCGTGATAAAGACGGCGAGGCTTGGACCGCAACTGACCTCCGACCGGCCGGACTATGGCCGCGTCTTGTTGCGACGATCCGGCGTCGGCTCGAATTGTGGAAGCCAGCGTTCATATTTGAACAGCGTTTCAACGCTCGCATACGAGGCCTATCACGACCTGGGTTACGATCGCGGCGAGATCCTGGAGCGCCCGGACGGGAGCGACACTGGCCTCACTACCTTGCAACACTTCCATACTGGCTACGACGCAACGGACTATGCTTCTCGTGACCAGAAATGCAGGCGAACGGATGACAAAAAGCGTTACGATGGAAGCTACGAAGCGCGAAGTAACCGCTCACAATTTTCGTTTGTGACAGATATCGTCGACCACGGCATCAGCGGCGCGGCTTCGCAAGCGGCCTCGGGGGGCTTTCGGTGGGTCGCGTCCCTGATTGTTCCTCCAGCTTCTGCCAACAGAGAAAATTTGCGGGAGCGTCGGGTTGAGATCAAGCCCTATCAGACAGTTGCCGGCATCGCTTGCGTACCCTTCCGGATCAGCCCACGAGGCACCGCGCAGGTGATCCGAGTTAACGATCTCGATCGCAGGAAACAGGTTGGGTTCGACTTCGGCAGAGTGAAGGAAATCCGGCTAGGTCCGACAACCGGAGGGGAGCCTTAGAAGCGCCGGCAGCGCGACTCATCGACCAGTGGGCGCGCTCGGAGCCGGAGCAGCAAAAGGCGGGGCCCCCGTCAACCGCCGAACGAAGTCGTCTGCTGTGGCAGCGGCATCCAACCCAAATGCATTTGCCATCATTTCGACGCTGGACCAGCCCAGGTCTCGATATGCCTCGAACTGGGCCGAGTCGAAAAACTGATCGACAGTGGATTGATTCGGGAAATCAGGATATTTGGCCTTGTACCCTTTGGTGGAAAAGCTGAGCTGCTTGATCATTCCCGATTTCAGATAAACGAATGTTCCGGTCTTCGCTTGGTCCGCAATCCCGGCACGGTGCTCGGCAGGATAATCGATCGAGGCCACGAAGTAGGATTTCTTCGCGAACTTCGCGCCGGCCGGATAGCCCATGTCCCCTGCGGGCGCGATGGTATCTGCCTCTGCCTCGATCTTGATGATGACACCAAAATCTTCGCGCACTCGCTGACATACCGAGGCGAGGGCCGACATTGCCGTTGACGGGTCCTCCTCCGAGTCGAGCACGATCACCACATCGCAGCGCCTCCGGATGAGCTCGTAGGCTCCCAGATTGTCGAAGTGCCCTCCGTCGCTCAGCTCGAGAAAATCGCTGTCGCGCTGATAGCCGGACCGAAACACCCCGTACTTGAGGCCCGGCGAGAAATAGTTCGGCGTTCCCCGAGATGCGCCGGGAGCGCCAATCCAAAGGCCGAGGCGGAGATTGAAGAGCATCATGACGGTCGAGATCAACCGATCACGCGTGATGCCGGTCCCGATAAAACCGGCATTCGCGTTGGCAGCGGCGCCCGAGGCTGCCATGGCAGAGGCGAGCGTCATTGGACCATGTCGCTTGCCGTGGTCCGATGTCGAAAGCCATCCCGTTGTAAAACTCCCGACATAACACGGGCTCAACAGAAAACTGGCTCCGCCGCGAAGCGCAACCGTCTGATCGAGGTCGTTGATCAGAATGACGTTGGTGTTGATCAGTGGATAAGGAAGCGGACTGGTCTGTTTGGGTGGCCATATCGCCGCCAATGGCAACCGGTCCGCATCGCTATAATTTGGCGCATCCGCCGCCTTTTGCTCAATCGTCGGCATGAAGGCTTCCATCAGGCGATCGCGATAGAAGCGATGCAGACCGAGGTAGTTGACGTTGCTCCACCATCCAAAGGCAACTGAAAACACCAGGAGCGCAGCGAAAAACTCGCGGCAATATTGTGCCTGGTCTGCGGTGAGATGTTGCGGCTGGATTAGAAATCTCGCTCCAGCATAGGCGATCACGAGTATGAGATAGAGAAAGGCACCGGCCGCCAAAGTGGCCGCGACGCGGGTGGCAAGAGAGGGCGCGAGCCGCTGCGCCTGCACGAAGTGACCATAAAGACCGGAAAGAAATCCGCTGGCGACGGTGAAGATTCCGATCAGCGCCTTTCCCCCGGTTGGATAGCTCTTGGTGGAATCCGCGATTGCCTCGAACACAAAGGGAAGAGATCCGAACGTGAGGCACGCGATCAGGGTGGGAAACCACACCGTCGCGGCCAGCTCGTATTTGCGCCGCACCGCATAGTTGACGCCGAACTCCAGTATCCCTGAAAGCTGCAGAATGCCGACAATAATCGCGCACGCGCCGAACAGACCGAATCCGGCGGTCGCAATCAACAACGCCGAAGTGACGGGATCGACAGTAGCCAGATCGAAACGTGCTCCGAAGTGACCGAACGTGAAGTAGGAGACCAGCAGCCCGGCGATGCCGACGGCGGCACAACGCCCGGCCCGGGCGATGCGGTCACCGCGGTTTTCCGTGGTCTCGGGAGGAATGAGGATCGAGATGATCGCAAGGAATATCGTCCCGATCAGCGCAATCGCCAGAAGCAACACAATGGCGAAAATGAAGACACCGGAAAACGCCGAAACGCAGATGCCGATCCATGGCAACGACAGGGTCATGGCTTCCAGTTTTGGGACGGTTAGCTCTCCCATGGTCCCGTACGATTCGTAGAAGGCGTGAAAGCCGGTGGCCACGAATACGACCAGCATGAACGCGATCGCCAGTGGCAGCCAGAAGAAAACGCTGATCAGAAACGTGCGAAGCAGAACCGCGATTCCCGACCAGATCGAGATGCCGCCGCCTGGCGCGAGAAAGCTGGCGTGCCAGCGCAAATATTTCAGGCTCTCATTTTCACTTGCAAGAGATTGCGTTTGCTCGCTGCCATAGGGAAAGTTTGCGCCCGCGTCGGTGTTGGGATCGTCATGCCATTTCCACTGCACCGCCGATGCGGCATATCCGCCGCCGGACACGCTCGATATGTAGTCGAAATGCTTGAGCAAGCCGCTGTTGGCAAATCTTTGCAATGCACCGAGACAGAACGTCGCCGAGCGAATGCCTCCCCCTGACAGCGCGAGCCCAATCCAGGGGCCGGTTACAGCTCTCTTCCGGCCCACGGCCACAGCAGCGCGTTCATCCTGCAAAACGGCGGCTTCGTGCTGCCGCGCGATCGCTGTGGCCCCCGCCTGCGTCAAGCTCCTTTTTCGAAAAAGCACAGGCGCCCCCACAACCAGCGAATGAGGTGAACAAGCCCGACAATCTTAGCCGCTTGTCCGTGGACGGAAAGGCAAAAGCTGGATTTCGGAACAGTTCAGCCCGCTGAGGCATGGGCCGTGGTGGATAAGTCTTGGGTACTTCAGGTCTTGGACATCATGGACTGGAGAACCGTAAGGCCACTCTCCAGATCCCGCTCCACATCCGCCGCCCGGATCTCCAGCACGCGATAGTCGCGCGCCTCGAGCCACGTCCGCCGGCCCGCGCGGTCCGCCGCGATGGTCTCGCCCTCGCCCGGGTTCACCAACTCGATCGCGATCCGGTGCGGGAACGAGACGAAGTCCGGGATGTGGCGGCCGACCGGGGTCTGGCGCTTGAACTGGCCTGCGAAGCGGCGGTCGCGGGTCAGGGCCTGCCAGAGCAGCCGCTCGGCATCGGTCGGGTTGCGGCGGAGCAGGCGGGCGAGCCCGCGCACGGTCGATCCGCTGTCGGGGACACCGCCGCCCTGGCCGTGCTCGGCCAAGAGCGCGCGCAGGCGGGTTGCCTGCTCGCCGTCGAGCACGCCGCCCTTGGCCGGGCCCTTGCGCCCCTCCGCGATCGCCATGACGACGCCATGGAGGGTGTGCATGTCCTGCTTGGTCGGCTCCATCCGGCTGAAGATGTTGCGCAGGTTGACCAGCATGGTGTCGCGCTTCTCGGCCGGCCGCAGGAACTCGACCTTGTCGAGCTCGCGCACGAGATTGTCGAAGAAGGCCTGCATCTGGTGCTGTGAGGCGCGCTCGGAGCGCTCCGGCATGGCGTGTGGCAACTCGCCGGATGTCGCCAGCTTGAACCATTCATAGCCGATCAGCAGCACGGCCTGGGCGAGGTTGAGCGAGGCAAAGCCCGGATTGACCGGGAAGGTGATGATGCGGTTGGCGAGGCCGACCTCCTCGTTGGTCAGCCCCCAGCGCTCGCGGCCGAACAGGATACCGGCCTTGCCCCCGGTCGCGACGTGCCCGGAGATCTCGGCCGCTGCGGCTTCCGGACCCACCACCGGCTTGGCCTGGTCATGGGGGCGCGCGGTGGTGGCGAACAGCAGGTCGAGATCGGCGACGGCCTCACCGACCGTGTCGAACAATTCGACCTTTTCCAGAATATAGTCGGCGCCGGCGGCGGCGCGCTGGGCGGCGATGTTGGGCCAGCCGTCGCGGGGGTTGACGATGCGCAAGCGGCTCAGGGCGAAGTTGCCCATGGCGCGCGCGGCCATGCCGATGTTTTCGCCAAGCTGCGGCTCGACCAGGATCACGATCGGACCGTCGAGGGAAAGACCCGCCTTGCTCTTGTCAGTCCCCGACATCTCGTTTCGCTTTCACTCTTCGTCTCAAGGCCTTGGCAAGGCGCTCTCAGGAATTGATTCAAGGCCCGCCGCCAGCCGGCGCGCCCTGCCGCCTGTCGTTTGCCTGTCCTGACGAAATTCTCAAGGGAAATAACGACTTGGATTCGACTTTTGAATCTCTTCTGAAGCCTCAGGCCGGCCCCCGCCGGCGGGCCGCTCCCCGCCCCCCGTCTGGGGAAGCTGGATGAGCTAAAAGTGCATAATCCCTTGGCTTTCGCCCGCCGCGCGGCGGTGCTAAGAGGCGGCGGATATTCCCGTGGCGCGCCAATAGCGCCGTTCCCAAGAGGCTTCCCCGATCATGGCAAAAATCAAGGTATCCAATCCCGTCGTCGAACTCGATGGCGACGAGATGACCCGGATCATCTGGCAGTACATCAAGGACAAGCTGATCACCCCGTTCCTGGATGTCGAGCTGATGTATTTCGACCTGGGGATGGAATACCGCGACCACACCAACGATCAGGTGACCATCGACGCCGCCGAGGCCATCAAGAAGGTCGGCGTCGGCGTCAAGTGCGCCACCATCACCCCTGACGAGGCCCGGGTGAAGGAGTTCAACCTCAAGCAGATGTGGAAGTCGCCGAACGGCACCATCCGCAACATCCTCGGCGGCGTGATCTTCCGCGAGCCGATCATCTGCAAGAACGTGCCGCGCCTGGTTCCCGGCTGGACCAAGCCGATCATCATCGGCCGCCACGCCTATGGCGACCAGTACCGCGCCACCGATTTCAAGTTCCCGGGCAAG
This sequence comes from Bradyrhizobium sp. B025, assembly GCF_042257955.1. Lineage (NCBI taxonomy): Bacteria > Pseudomonadati > Pseudomonadota > Alphaproteobacteria > Hyphomicrobiales > Nitrobacteraceae > Bradyrhizobium > Bradyrhizobium sp. B025. The sequence continues at coordinate 5,500,341 of NZ_CP170150.1, forward strand.
GGCACCCTGTCGATGAAGTTCGTCGGCGAGGACGGCACCGTGATCGAGAAGGAAGTGTTCAAGGCCCCCGGCGCCGGCGTCGCCATGGAGATGTACAATCTCGACGACTCCATCATCGACTTCGCCCGCGCCTCGCTGAACTACGGCCTGCTGCGCAACTACCCGGTCTATCTGTCGACCAAGAACACCATCCTCAAGGTCTATGACGGTCGCTTCAAGGACATCTTCCAGGACATCTACGACCGCGAGTTCAAGAAGGACTTCGAGGCCAAGGGCCTGACCTACGAGCACCGCCTGATCGACGACATGGTGGCCTCGGCCCTGAAATGGTCCGGCGGCTATGTCTGGGCCTGCAAGAACTACGACGGCGACGTGCAGTCCGATACGGTTGCGCAGGGCTACGGCTCGCTCGGCCTGATGACCTCGGTGCTGCTCACCCCCGACGGCAAGACCGTGGAAGCGGAAGCCGCCCACGGCACGGTGACCCGCCACTACCGCGAGCACCAGAAGGGCAAGGAGACCTCGACCAACTCGATCGCGTCGATCTTCGCCTGGACCCGTGGCCTCGCCCACCGCGCCAAGCTCGACAACAACGCCGAGCTCGCCAAGTTCGCGAACACCCTCGAGAAGGTCTGCGTCGACACCGTCGAGGCCGGCTACATGACCAAGGACCTCGCGCTGCTGGTCGGTGCCGACCAGCGCTGGCTCTCGACCACCGGCTTCCTCGACAAAGTCGCGGAGAACCTCACCAAGGCGATGGCGGCGTAAGCCGACCGCAATTTCGCCCGACTGGGCCGGACATCATCACGGGCCGCGCCTTTGAGCGCGGCCCGTTTGTTTTTTGAAACCCTTTGCGGAGACCGCCATGTTCAGCAAGCTTGCCGCCCCCACCCTGATGCTCGCGGCCCTGATCGGACCGGCCGGGGCTGCGGAGACGCTTCCCGAGGCCATCGCCGCGCCGGGCGAGACCGTCGTGCTCAGCGTCCACGCCGAGGGTGCGCAGGTCTACGAGTGCAAGGCGGGCGCCGACGGCAAGCTCGCCTGGGCCTTCCGCGAGCCGATCGCGACGCTTCTCTCCGAGGGCAAGACGATCGGCCATCACTATGCCGGTCCGAGCTGGGAGCTTGCCGACAGCAGCGCCGTGGTCGGCAAGGCCATCGGCAACGCGCCGGGCGCCACGGGCGCCGACATCCCCTGGCTGAAGCTGGAGGTCGCCTCCCGCCGCGGCAGCGGCGTCCTGACGCCGGTCACCACCGTCCAGCGCATCAACACCCATGGCGGCAAGCTCGAGGGGTCTTGCGACAAGGCCGGCGAGTTCAAAAGCGCGCCGTACTCGGCGGACTATGTTTTCCTGAAGAAGGGCTGACCGCTCAGCGGTCGGTGCCCTCGCGCTCGGCCTGGGCCAGTTCCGCCGCAGCGAGATCGCCGGTCTCTTCCAGCCGCGCCTTCGCGGTCTTGTGGACGTGGGCCGCGAGCGTCGGCATGCGCTCGATCAGGGCGTGGAAATCCTGGGCGTCGAGCACCAGCAGGCGCGTCTTGCGCGTCGCCGTCACCGTGCCGCTGCGCTTGGTCTTGTGCAGCAGTGCGATCTCGCCGAAGAAGGTGCCGTCGGTGAGCCGCACATTCTGGGTCGGCAGCGCGATCTCGACCTCGCCGGCGGTGATGAAATACATCGACGTAGCGGCATCGCCCCGCCGCACCAGGATCTCGCCCTGCTCGATGGTGCGCGCCCGCAAGAGCCGCATGATGTCGGCGATCTCCGAGGCCGACAAATGCGAGAACAGCGGCACCCGCGCCAGCATGCCCCAGGTGACGACGAAGTCGCGCCGCTTCACCTCTTCCGCGAAGGCCGTCGAGATGATCGCGACCGGCAGCGCGATCATGGCAAAGCCTGAGATGATCGCGAACACCGAGACGAACTTGCCGAGCGCCGTCACCGGCACGACGTCGCCATAGCCGACGGTGCCGAGCGTCACGATCGCCCACCACATCGCCTGCGGGATGGTGCCGAGCTTGTCCGGCTGCACGTCGCGCTCGATGGCGTAGAGCAGCGAGGCGAAGGTCAGGACCACGCCGATCAGGATGACGATGCAGCCGATCAGCGCGCGCCGCTCGGCGTGCACGGCGGCGAGCAGCGAGCGCATTGCCGGCGAATAGCGGATCAGCTTGAAGAACGGCAGCACGCCGAGCGCCGCCAGCGTCGCATGCCGGCCCGTGGCGAGCACGATTGCCGCGGGCAGGAACGCCATGAGGTCGATGATGCCGAGCGCGGAGAAGGCATAGGAGAGCCGGTCGGACAGCGCGGACGCCTTGCGCTGGGTGTGTCCGGCGACCGTCCACAGCCGCGCGGCATATTCCAGCGCGAACACGATCACGGCGAAGACCTTAATCGCCGAGAACAGCGTGCCGAACTGCGCGTCCAGATCCGGCACCGAGGCGAGGACCATCGCGACCACGTCGAGCACGATGACGCCGATGATCAGCTGGATGAAGCGCGACCCGACCGAATAGGCCAGCGGATCGTGCTCCAGCAGTTCGTAGAGGCGATCCCTCAAATTGGGGTCGCGAAGCCCACGTCCTCGCGGAACGAGGCCCACGGCCTCACGCGCCCGCCATGGCTTTTTCGATCGCCGCAAGCGCCTCGGGCGCCTTGGCACCGTCGGGGCCACCGGCCTGCGCCATGTCGGGGCGGCCGCCGCCGCCCTTGCCGCCGAGCGCTTCGGAGGCGACACGCACGAGGTTCACGGCGTTGAAGCGCGCGGTGAGATCGGCGGTGACGCCCACCACGATGCCGGCCTTGCCGTCCCCGGTGACGCCGACGATGGCGACCACGCCGGAGCCGATCTGCTTCTTGCCGTCGTCGGCGAGGCTCTTGAGATCCTTCATCTCGATGCCCTCGACCGCACGCGCCATCAGCTTGACGTCGCCGACCGCGCGCACGCCGGAGGCTGCGCCATTGCTGGCGGCAGCACCGCCGCCCATCGCGAGCTTCTTGCGGGCGTCGGAGAGTTCGCGCTCGAGCTTCTTGCGCTCCTCCATCAGGGCTGTGATGCGCGCCGGCACGTCGTCGATCGAGGTGCGCAGCTCGTTGGCCGCGGTCTTCGCCAGCGCCATGGTGTCGTTGGCGTGCTTGCGCGCGTAGTTGCCGGTCAGCGCCTCGATGCGGCGCACGCCCGAGGCGACCGCGCTCTCGCCGGTCAGCGTGATCAGGCCGATGTCGCCGGTGCGCCGCACATGGGTGCCGCCGCAGAGCTCGACCGACCAGCCGAGCGCGTTGGCGCCGCGCTCGCGCGCGGTCCTGCCCATCGAGACGACGCGGACCTCGTCGCCGTATTTCTCGCCGAACAGCGCGCGCGCCCCGGCCTCACGCGCTTCATCGACGCCCATGACGCGGGTCGTGACCTCGTCGTTCTCCAGCACCACGTCGTTGGCGATGTCCTCGACGCGGGCAAGCTCCTCCGCCGTGATCGGCTTGGGATGCACGAAGTCGAAGCGCAGCCGGTCGGGCGCGACCATCGAACCGCGCTGGGCGATGTGGTCGCCGAGCACCTGGCGCAGCGCCTCGTGGATGAGATGCGTCGCCGAGTGATGGGCGCGGATCGAGGAGCGGCGCGAATGATCGACCTCGAGCTGGAGCGCGGTGCCGAGCTTCAGCTCGCCGCTCTCGACCGTGCCGACGTGGACGAAGAGATCGCCGAGCTTCTTCTGCGTGTCGGTGACGCGGAACTTGACGCCGCCTTCGCCTAGCAGCACGCCGGTGTCGCCGACCTGGCCGCCGGACTCCGCGTAGAACGGTGTCTGGTTCAGCACCAGTGCGCCGGTCTCGCCGGCCTTGAGGCTGGCGGCTTCCTGGCCGTCCTTCACCAGCGCGGAGACCACGCCTTCGGCGCTCTCGGTCTCGTAGCCGAGGAATTCGGTGGCGCCGAGCTTCTCGCGCAGCGGGAACCAGATCGCTTCGGAAGCCGCCTCGCCCGAGCCCTTCCAGGACTCGCGCGCCTTGGCTTTCTGGCGCTCCATCGCATCGGTGAAGGCGGACTGGTCCACGCCGATGCCGCGCGACTTCAGCGCGTCCTGCGTCAGGTCGAGCGGGAAGCCGTAGGTGTCGTAGAGCGTGAAGGCGACGTCGCCGTCGAACATGTCGCCCTTCTTCAACGAAGCGCTCTTCTCGTCGAGGATGGCGAGGCCGCGCGTCAGCGTCTTGCGGAAACGGGTCTCTTCCAGCCGCAGCGTTTCCTCGATCAGCTTCTCCGCGCGCATCAGCTCGGGATAGGCCTGGCCCATCTCGCGGACCAGCGCCCAGACCAGCCGATGCATCAGCGGCTCTTTCGCACCCAGCAGCTGCGCATGGCGCATCGCGCGGCGCATGATCCGGCGCAGCACGTAGCCGCGGCCTTCATTGGAGGGCAGCACGCCGTCGGAGACGAGGAAGGCCGAGGAGCGTAAGTGGTCGGCGATGACGCGGAACGAGGCCACGGTCTGCTCGTTCGGCCCGCTGCCGAGCGCGGAGGCCGTCGCGTCGATCAAGTGACGGAACAGGTCGGTCTCGAACACGCTGTCGACGCCCTGCATGATGCAGGCCATGCGCTCGAGGCCCATGCCGGTGTCGATCGAGGGACGCGGCAGATCCACGCGCTCCTCCTTCGTCACCTGCTCGTACTGCATGAACACGAGATTCCAGAATTCGAGGAAGCGGTCGCCGTCCTCTTCCGGCGAGCCCGGAGGTCCGCCCCAGATGTGCTCGCCGCGATCGATGAAGATCTCCGAGCACGGGCCGCACGGCCCGGTGTCGCCCATCGCCCAGAAATTGTCCGAGGTCGGGATGCGGATGATGCGGTCGTCGGAGAAGCCCGCGATCTTCTTCCACAGCCCATGCGCCTCGTCGTCGGTGTGGTAGACGGTGACGAGCAGCTTGTCCTTGTTGAGCCCAAAGTCCTTCGTGATCAGCTTCCAGGCGAGCTCGATCGCGCGCTCCTTGAAATAGTCGCCGAACGAGAAGTTGCCGAGCATCTCGAAGAAGGTGAGATGGCGCGCGGTGTAGCCGACATTGTCGAGGTCGTTGTGCTTGCCGCCGGCGCGCACGCATTTCTGCGAGGTGGTGGCGCGCTGATAGGGCCGCTTCTCGACGCCGGTGAAGACGTTCTTGAACTGCACCATGCCGGCATTGGTGAACATCAACGTCGGGTCGTTGCGCGGCACCAATGGCGAGGACGGCACGATCTCGTGGCCGTTCTCGGCAAAGAAGTTCAGAAAGGTCGACCTGATCTCGTTGACGCCGCTCATGTTCATCCAATCGGGTGTGTTCGGACCCGCGACCGCCGTCCAAACCGGAAATTAAGGCTGATATCTGCGGGCCAAAGCGCTTTTAGACAAGGCCAGCTTCGCTGTCCAGAAACTGTGCAGAGAGATCAGAGGGTTGCCGCAGGCGCTCAATCCCGTTGAAAGACGCCAGGTGCGCGTTGACAGGCTTGGCTGGCCTGTGGTCTGTACCCATCTGTATCGTACGGCCACGTCGGGAGAGACCGGCTTTAGGCAGCCGGCGCCGAAGGAGCAACCGCCCCGGAAACTCTCAGGCAAAAGGACCGCGTGGCTTTGACAGCATCTGGAAAGAGGCGCCGACGAGCTTGAGGCTCGGACAGCGTCCGCCGACGGGATAATACTCTCAGGCACAGCGACAGATGGGGCTTCGACTGGTTGGCTCGGGGAATCGTCCCCGGGGAACCGCCGAGGGCCCCTGTGATGCTAGCTCACGACCAAGACTCCCTGAAACGTACGCCCCTCTACGACCTTCATGTGTCCCTCGGGGGCAAGATGGTGCCGTTCGCGGGCTATGACATGCCCGTGCAGTACCCCGCTGGCGTGCTGAAGGAACACCTCCATACCCGCAGCCAGGCCGGCCTGTTCGACGTCTCCCACATGGGCCAGATCGCGCTGCGGCCGAAATCCGGCAGGGTCGAGGACGCCGCCCGCGCGCTGGAACGGCTGGTGCCGCAGGATATCGTCGCCATTGCGCCGGGGCGGCAGCGCTACGCCCAGTTCACCAATGCCGATGGCGGCATTCTCGACGACCTGATGGTCGCCAATTTCGGCGACCACCTGTTCCTGGTCGTCAACGCCGCCTGCAAGGCAGAGGACGAGGCGCATCTGCGCGCGCATCTCTCGGACGACTGCGTCATCGATTCGCTGGCCGACCGCGCGCTGATCGCGCTGCAGGGTCCGAAGGCGGAAGCGGTGCTGGCGAAATTCTGTGCAGAGGCGCCGTCCATGAAGTTCATGGACGCCGGTCCGCATGAGGTCGCCGGCATCAAGTGCTTCGTCTCGCGCTCCGGCTACACCGGCGAGGACGGGTTCGAGATTTCGGTTCCCGCTGCGGACGCCGAGCGTCTGGCCAAAACGCTGCTGGAGAACCCCGACGTGATGCCGATCGGGCTCGGCGCCCGCGACAGCCTGCGGCTGGAAGGCGGGCTCTGCCTCTACGGCCACGACATCGACACCGCCACCACGCCGGTCGAGGCCGCGCTGGAATGGTCGGTGCAGAAGAGCCGCCGCAGCGGCGGCGCGCGCGCGGGTGGTTTCCCCGGCGCCGAGAAGATTCTCGCTCATTTCGACCAGGGTGCGGCCCGCCGCCGCGTCGGCCTGCGCGCGCAAGGCCGCGCGCCGGTGCGCGAGGGCGCGCTGCTGTTTGCTGATAGCGCATCCGCCGAGCCGATCGGACAAGTCACATCGGGCGGCTTCGGCCCGAGCCTGAACGCGCCGGTCGCGATGGGTTACGTGCCCACCGCATCGAGCGCGCTCGGCACGAGCCTGTTCGCCGAGGTGCGCGGCCAGCGGCTGCCGCTCACGGTCGCCGCCATGCCCTTCGTGAAAAACACCTACAAACGCTGAGGACTTCAGAAATGACCACGACGCTGTACACCTCCGACCATGAATGGCTCGCCATCGAGGGCGATGTCGCCACCGTCGGGATCACCGACTACGCGCAGTCGCAGCTCGGCGACGTCGTGTTCATCGAGCTGCCCAAGCTCGGCCGCGCGCTGAAGAAGGCGGAAGCCGCCGCCGTGGTGGAGTCCGTGAAGGCCGCCTCCGACGTCTACGCGCCTGTGACGGGCGAGGTGCTCGAGACCAACGATGCGCTCGCCGCCGAGCCGGCGCTGGTGAACTCGGATGCACAAGGCAAGGCCTGGTTCTTCAAGATCAAGATTGCCGACAAGAGCGAACTCGGCGGCCTCATGGATGAAGCCGCCTACAAGGCCCACACGGCGTGAGATGAAGCGAACTCTGACCTCACATTCGGTGTCATCACCCGCGAAGGCGGGTGATCCAGTACGCCGCGGCCCATCGGCTCAATCACGAACGCCTGCGTTTACTGGATCGTCCGCCTTCGCGGACGATGACAGCGACAGATGACCTAAAGCGAGGACCCATGATGACCGCGCACCGCAAATCCAACGGCGACACCACCAATTTCGCTCGCCGCCACATCGGCCCGTCGGCGCGCGACGTCGCCGCGATGCTGGAGACCGTCGGCGCCAAAAGCGTCGACGCGCTGATGGCGGAGACGCTGCCGGCCTCGATCCGGCAGGCCGCCCCGCTCGATCTCGGCAAGCCGCTGAGCGAGACCGAGGCGATCGCGCATATGGGCGAGCTCGCTGCCCAAAACCAGGTCTTCACCTCGCTGATCGGCCAAGGCTATTCCGGCACGATCCTGCCCGCGGTGATCCAGCGCAACATCCTGGAGAATCCGGCCTGGTACACGGCCTACACCCCCTACCAGCCCGAGATCAGCCAGGGCCGGCTGGAGGCGCTGTTCAACTTCCAGACCATGATCTGCGACCTCACCGGGCTCGACGTCGCCAACGCCTCGCTGCTCGACGAGGCCACCGCGGCCGCCGAGGCGATGGCGCTGGCGGAGCGGCACTCGCGGGTCGAAGCAAAGGCCTTCTTCGTCGACAAGGACGTGCATCCGCAGACGCTGGCGGTGATGCGCACCCGCGCCGAGCCACTGGGTTGGAATTTGATCGTCGGCGATCCCCTCACCGATCTCGACAAGGCCGACGTGCTCGGCGCGCTGCTGCAATATCCGGGCTCATCGGGCGCGTTGCGCGACCTCAGGCCCGCGATCGCGGCGTTGAAGGCCAAGGGCGCACTTGCGATCGTTGCCGCCGACCTGCTGGCCCTGACACTGCTCGCCTCGCCCGGCGAGCTCGGCGCCGACATCGCCATCGGTTCGGCGCAGCGCTTCGGCGTGCCGATGGGCTATGGCGGACCGCACGCGGCCTACATGGCGGTGCGCGATGCGCTGAAGCGCTCGCTGCCCGGCCGCATCGTCGGCCTCTCCGTGGATTCGCGCGGGATGCCGGCCTACCGCCTCGCGCTGCAGACCCGCGAGCAGCACATCCGCCGCGAGAAGGCGACCTCCAACATCTGCACCGCGCAGGTGCTGCTCGCCGTGATCGCCGCGATGTATGCGGTCTATCACGGCCCCGAGGGGCTTTCGCAGATCGCACGCCAGGTGCATCGCCGCGCCGCCGTGCTCGCCGCGGGCCTGCGCAAGCTCGGCTTTGCGCCGCAGTCTGACAGCTTCTTCGACACGGTCAGCGTCGATGCCGGTGCTGGGCGCGCCGGGATCGTCGCGCGCGCCGCTGGCGAGAAGATCAATCTCGGCGTCGGTGACGCTGCCCTGCGCATCGCGCTCGACGAGACCACGACGCCTGCGACGGTCGAAGCGGTCTGGCGCGCTTTCGGCGGCCAGCTTTCCTATGCCGAGTTGGATGCGACCACGCGCGAGGCGCTGCCGGAGGCGCTGAAGCGCACGACCGCGTTCCTCACCCACCCGGTGTTCCACGCGCATCGCTCGGAGACCGAGATGCTGCGCTACATGCGCAAGCTCTCGGACCGCGACCTCGCGCTCGACCGCGCCATGATCCCGCTCGGCTCCTGCACGATGAAGCTGAACGCGACCACCGAGATGATGCCGCTGACCTGGCCGGAATTCGGCAGCCTGCACCCGTTCGCCCCGCGCGAGCAGGCCAAGGGCTATCACGCGCTGTTCGCGCGGCTGGAGAAGTGGCTGTGCGACATCACCGGCTATGACGCGATCTCGCTGCAGCCGAATTCCGGCGCGCAAGGCGAATATGCCGGGCTGCTCGCGATCCGCGGCTATCATGCTGCGCGCGGCGAGGCGCATCGCAAGATCTGCCTGATCCCCTCCTCCGCCCACGGCACCAACCCGGCCTCGGCCGCGATGGTCGGCATGGACGTGGTGGTGGTTGCCTGCGAGAAGAACGGCGACGTCGACGTCAACGATCTCCGCGCCAAGGCCGACAAGCACGCGAATGACCTCGCCGCGGTCATGATCACCTATCCCTCGACCCACGGCGTGTTCGAGGAGCATATCCGCGAGATCTGCGACATCGTCCACGGCCATGGCGGCCAGGTCTATCTGGACGGCGCCAACCTCAACGCGCAGGTCGGCCTGTCCCGGCCCGGCGATTACGGCGCCGACGTCAGCCACCTCAATCTGCACAAGACCTTCTGCATCCCGCATGGCGGCGGCGGCCCGGGCATGGGCCCGATCGGCGTGAAGGCGCATCTCGCGCCGTTCCTGCCGGGCCATCCGGCGACGCGAGGCGACGCACCGGTCGGGCCGGTCTCGGCCGCGCCGTTCGGCTCGGCCTCGATCCTGACCATCTCCTACATCTACATCCTGATGATGGGCGGCGAAGGCCTGAAGCGCGCCACCGAGATCGCGATCCTCAACGCCAACTACATCGCCGCACGGCTCGATGCGCATTTCCCGGTGCTCTACAAGAACGCGAAGGGCCGCGTCGCGCATGAGTGCATCGTCGATCCGCGTGCGCTGAAGACGACCAGCGGCGTCACCGTGGACGACATCGCCAAACGGCTGATCGATTACGGCTTCCACGCGCCGACCATGAGCTTCCCGGTGCCGGGCACGCTGATGATCGAGCCGACCGAATCGGAATCGAAGGCGGAGCTGGACCGCTTCTGCGACGCCATGATCGCGATCCGGAAGGAGATCGCCGAGGTCGAGGCCGGCCGCTTCAAGATCGAGGCCTCGCCCTTGCGCCACGCCCCGCACACCGTGCACGACATCGCCGACGATGCGTGGGCCCGCGCCTATAGCCGTGCCGAGGGCTGCTTCCCCGACGGCGTCTCGCGCACCGACAAATACTGGAGCCCGGTCGGACGCGTCGACAACGTCTATGGCGACCGCAATTTGGTGTGCTCGTGCCCACCGGTGAGCGACTACGCGGAAGCGGCGGAGTAAGACGCGACGGAAGTTTCGTAGGGTGGGCAAAGCAGAGCGTGCCCACCACATTTGTGCACATTGAGATATGGTGGGCACGGCTCTCGCGCGCCTTTGCCCACCTTACGGCTCTGCCCTCCACCCATCCTACAACCTAGCTTAAGGCGCCACCAGCGAACGACTTTGCCCGTCCCAGCGCCAGAGCCGTTCGTTGGTCAGAAGCGTGCCGCCCCACCAGCGCCGGATCGGATTGTGGCTGCGGAAATCTTCCCGGCCTGCAAGCACCGCCTTGCCGAACTCCGTCAGCAGCGGCCGGCTCCGCCGATAGGCGGCGTTGCGACCTCGCGCATCGTGCGGGGCGAGGGTTGCGAGTTTCGAATCGAGACCCGCGACCGCCGGCATCGGACCGGACGCGAGCCCTTCGAGCAAAGGGCCGAGCTCCCACTGGTCGAACACGCGCGTTTCGAGCAGCCCGCCCGGCTGAAACAGCTCCTTGGTACGGTTGTGTCCCCTCGCAATCAATTCGAGAAGCCGCGCTTCCGTCGCACCCAGTCCGGTGATTGGTGACGGCAGTTCTGCCAGCAATTCTTCCATCGCCGGCTTCAGGAAGGGTAGCCTGGGGAAATCCCTGCCGAGCAATCCGGAACAGAACTCCGGCGTTGGCGCCCGGTAGGCCTCCCAAGCCATGCGGGCGACCTCGAAGTCGCGCTCCGTCACATCGAGCGCCCGCACGGTACGCTCGCGAAGCCCCGCGACGTCTGCTCCGAGCAAATCGAAATCGACCAGTCGCAATTTCAGGCGCTCGGCCATGTAGGGTTCGGCGCGGAGATAATCGAGGATCCAGACCAACTGCAATTGATTGTTCGGGCTGGGATCAAACCACAGCTCGATGAGCTCGACGCCATAGGTCTCGCAGAACCAAACCAGCGGGAGCTCCTTGTGCGCGAGACCAGTGTCGGGAGACCGGGCAACAAGATCGGACCAACGCACCTCCGGATCGCCTCTGAAAGAGCCTCCCGTGAGATAGGCCTGGAGGTGATGCGACGTCGGCAGCGGCCCCGACACGAACCGAAAGATGAGCGGAACAACCATGTCGGCGCGGTCCGCGTAGGTGAGACCGACGCCGGACGAACTGGTCAGGATCATACGCTTCATCGTCTATGCGCCCGCCCCCACGCAAAACGAAACGGGCCCCGAAGACGTCGGCAACTCAACGTCCTCAGTGCCCGCTCCTCGCGAAAAACTCTCCGCGTTAAGACTTACTCGTCCGCCGGCTCCTCGCCGTCGGCGTCGCGCTCAGGGGTGCCGGCCAGAATCTGCTCGGCGATCAGGCCGGAGTTCTGGCGGATCGCGGTCTCGATCTTGGCGGTGATGTCGGGGTTGGCCTTCAGGAACGCTTTCGAGTTCTCGCGGCCCTGGCCGAGGCGCTGGCTGTCATAGGAGAACCAGGCGCCGGACTTTTCGACGATGCCGGCCTTGACGCCGAGATCGAGGATCTCGCCCATCTTGGAAACGCCCTCGCCGTACATGATGTCGAACTCGACCTGCTTGAAGGGCGGCGCCAGCTTGTTCTTCACCACCTTGACGCGCGTGGTGTTGCCGACCACTTCGTCGCGCTCCTTGATCGCGCCGATGCGGCGGATGTCGAGGCGGACGGAGGCGTAGAACTTCAGCGCGTTGCCGCCGGTGGTGGTCTCCGGTGAGCCATACATCACACCGATCTTCATGCGGATCTGGTTGATGAAGATCACCATGGTGTGGGACTTGTTGATGGACGCCGTCAGCTTGCGCAGCGCCTGGCTCATCAACCGCGCTTGAAGTCCCGGCAGCGCATCGCCCATCTCGCCCTCGAGCTCGGCCTTCGGCACCAGCGCCGCGACCGAATCGACCACCAGAACGTCCACCGCACCCGAGCGCACCAGCGTGTCGCAGATTTCCAGCGCCTGCTCGCCGGTGTCCGGCTGCGAAATCAGCAGCTCGTCGATGTTGACGCCCAGCTTGCGCGCATAGACCGGGTCGAGCGCGTGCTCGGCGTCGATGAAGGCACAGATGCCGCCCTTCTTCTGCGCTTCCGCCACCGTGTGCAGCGCCAGCGTGGTCTTGCCCGAGGATTCCGGCCCGTAGATTTCCACGACGCGCCCCTTCGGCAGGCCGCCGATGCCGAGCGCAATGTCGAGCCCGAGGGAACCGGAGGACACCGCCTCGACATCCATCGACCGATCGTTCTTGCCGAGCTTCATCACCGAGCCCTTGCCGAACTGGCGCTCGATCTGGGAGAGCGCGGCGGCCAGAGCTTTACTCTTGTCCATGGAAGATCCTTCGACGATACGCAGGGCAGTTGCGGACATTGGGTCGTGCTCCTTATGGCGAGGATTCGCTAGGGGGACAAACGATTGGCGAGGCGGGCCGGCGATAAAAGCAATGTACCCTATTTGTTCCTGGTTCGCAATATGTTCTTTTGCGGACTTCGGTACTGTCCGTATTTAACCCCCAGTGTCCTAAGCTGAATTCGGAAATGTCCTAATTTGTTCTTGATCGGACACAACCTGTTCATGCGCGTTTAGGATTAACTCGTTATGGGTGTAGCGTATAAGGGCCGGGGCGTTCCGCCAGAAGAACACCCTGGCCACCAGAAGAACACCCTGAAACGTTCACTTTGGAACAGAAGGCAGGCTGACTGCATATTAAGCTCGCAAGAACTCAAACCCTGCGGTTAGGACCCGTAAAGACCAAGACGAGGTTGTGTCATGAGGCAGCGCCGTCGTTTCACGCAAACCGTCCCTCTTGAGGAGCGACTTTCCGAAGAAGCGAAACGTCTCCGCGAACGGGCCAAAGCCCTCCCCCATGGTCCTCAACGAGAGGACCTCCTGCGCAAAGCCCGCCAAGCCGAGATCGGCTCGCACATGAGCGAGTGGCTCACATCGCCGGGGCTTCAACCGCCAAAGCCAGCGTAGGCGCAAAGCACGCCTCAGGTATCGAGTTGCCCGGCATAGATCCGGATTCGTCCCGGCGTGGTCATTCGCAGCCTGCCCTGAAGAAAGACCATGTAGCCTAGCGCGATCAATCGGGCGCGATGTTTGGCAGGGATCGCAGGCGCAGCGCTATTTGCAGCCGCATGACCGACCGCGAGCAAAGAGGCGAACTCTTCATGGGTGAGCTTTTTCGCTTTTGCGGTCATGACCTCAGCATGAACCGCTTCGGCGATCCTGCATGTTCGGTTTTGCTCAGATCCCTGGAAATAAATAAATAAAGGCCGCCTCAGTTGGCGGCCAATAGCCCTGTTTGTCGGCGGCTCCTTCGCTGATCCCCAGTGTCCCAGGCTGAATGACGTTGGGGTCCTTCTGGAGTTCGATCGGCATTAAACCGAATTGGGTCCTGATTCCCCCTCCGCGGGTGTCCTGCTCCGGCACAATGAACCTTGGCATGGCGTGTGCAGACGAAGGATTACCGGGGTTTTGCATCATCCCCCCTGGGGCTGGAAAGCCGCCGCCCGCGCCATATTTGAGCGGGCGGCGTTTTTATTTGCGGACAGCAAAAGGCCCCAACTCAAGGGGAACGGGGAGCTGGGGCCAAGGTACTGGGCCAGCCAAGGCTACCGCCGGCCCAGGCGCATCAACATGCACCAGGGCGCCATCCCCGGGCGATGGGGCAATCGGCTTAGTCAGGATTTGCAAGCGAGTGCCCAACATGCAGCGGCCCCGCCTCGCTGGATGCGCGGTGGGGCCGCCTGCTCTCCGGACTGGGGCTGGATCCGTCCGGTGGGCCAATTCAGCCTATGCCCGTTAGCGGGAAGTCGTGACTGCTCAAAAGGGGCATCCCTCGGGTGTCCCAATTCGGTATTGCGGGTGTCCCAATTGGACAGCACCCGGATTTTGGTGCTGGCAGGAGCGGCAAGGAACCGTCCAAGCCTCTCGCCTCGAATTAAGGCCGTGGCAGTGGCCGGTCTCAGCGGCCGGTTTGAAGATCGCGGAGGCTGATTTGCTTTCGTTGACTTTTCCCGAGGTGGTCAAGATTGACCATGTGTCCGGCAGCGGACATGTCAGACTGTGCCGTCACCGCGCGCCCCCTGGCTTTGATCGGTGATGAGAACGCCACCAGCGCTCCCGCCTCCTCCTGAAAGGAGCAGCGCCATGCAGCGACGCCATATCAAGCACACCACGTCCCTTGAAGAGCGCCTTGCCGAACAAGCGCAACGACTCCATGCGGAAGCCAGATCGCTTCCACCAGGCATCGAGCGTGAGCGTACAATCCGCAAAGCCCGGCAAGCCGAGATCGGCGCTCACATCAGCGAGTGGCTGAGATCGCCCGGACTGCAGCCGCCGGATTGAAGGCTGCAACCAACTGGCAGCCAACTCATTGTCCCCCATCACCGGCCGGGGCTCTGCCGTAGGCGCCGGTGACTGAGAGAGATGCGCGCTCCCGCCTGCATTCTGGAGAGCGCCTGCGATGGCCATCTATTACTTCGACCTGCGCGACGGGGACGAGATTGTTCCCGACGAAGAAGGACTCGAATTGCGAGACCTGCTCGCGGTGCAGGAAGAAGCCGCCCGCGCGCTCGCCGGCCTCTCGTGGGACTCCGTGCAAAACTTCAAAGGCGCGCAAAGTCACAGGATGTCGATTGAAGTCAGGGACACACATGGCCCTGTGATGCAGGTCAGATTCGTCTTCGATATCACCAGGCGGCAGTGAGACCGCTTCGGTTGGAGGCCTCTCGGTGAGGCTCTCAGAACTTGCGCGTCAACGCCTCTGATTCCGATCTCGCAGCAACCTCCTTCGACTGAAGCTGACATGCATCAAAGACGCATGAGCAGGGCGCCGTCATGCTTCCGCAATCTTGCGGCATCGAACCTTTTCGCGGTCTGCGGCTTCTCTGGATTGGACCGCAACAGTGGGGATCTCGGTCATGACGGAAAACACGCACCAGGATGCAACCAGGCGCAATCGCCTGCTGGAGGCGGCGCATGAGGAGATGTTTAAGTTCGAGCGGAAGGAAAACGAGTTCCGCAAGAAGGACCGCCAGGAGCGTGCCGCCGAACTCCATTTGCCCCTGGACGTGATCAAGGTTCATTAGCGACCGGCTGCGGAGCCGACCAGGCGCGCCGGCGAAGTGACAGGCAACGCCCGCCTCCCCCCGCCGGGCACGCGTCACGGAAAGCGGCGGCCAGCAGCGGCCGCCTGTTCGTGACATGGGCCCGGCATCACGCGTCGGCGATGCCCGCCTCAGGGACGATCGCATGCTACAGGTACCTAAATACTACCGCCAAATCATTGATCGAACAGCGAAATCCCCAGCCCAGCTACTGTGCATGGGGTTGTTTTCCAATTTCTTGAAAGACAGTGCCAGCCGCCGGCGCATGCCGGCCTGGCCCCGCTGCCATCTCCCCACCCGCGCATGCCGGCCGGACCTACATCAGCGCCAGCAGCCCGATGCCGATCACCAGCACGACGAAGCCAATCGCCGTCGCGGCGGCGAACGACCGCTCTACGTTATCCATGATGCCACCCCGTTGCCGGCGTGCCACGTTTCCCCCATGGCAGCACCGGACCTTGCGGAATCTCGCTTGCGGCTGTGGCTCGAGTGTTGCGATCGGGTGACCAAATTGGGACCGGTGCGGGGCCAGTCTGCGGCTCTCTCCCGCGCGGGCCTCGATGCCGCCGTCAGGCACCCGTAAGCCTGATCGCCTAATGTCGTCCCGCCCGGTGGACCAACACCGGGCCTCCATACCCAACCGACGACCCCGCTCACCCCCGAGCGGGGTTTTCTGTTTGCGGGCATGGGTGGGCGCCGGCCAGGATTCGATTCGCGGACTTGTCAGGCTGTCGTAAGCTCAGCCCGCTAGGGTCGTCCGGCTTATGGTGTTGCAGCCCAGCACCTCAGCCTCCAATAACCTCTGACCCGCCTGGCTCTCCCCGGGCGGGTTTTTTTCATGCCGGCCGGTTCACGAGCCCCTCTCCTCCCGCGTCAGCCGCAGCGAGAAGGCGCGGATCGCGGGCGCCGCCAGCAGCACCACGGGCAGCATCGCGGCCCATGCGATCAGCCATGACACCATCCAGTGCCGGGCGAACAGCATCGCGCCGTCAGCGGGCAGGCTGGCGATCCCCGCCGCGATCAGCGAGGTCAGTCCGGACTGGAGGACACCGAAGACGAAATGACTGTAGCGGCGAGGAATGCCGAGCATGACGCGCCCATGTTGCTTGCCGTCACGAGGCCAAGCAAGGCACATGCCGGGGCCAGCATCGCGGCGGGCCTGGACTCTTCCCGTTCGATCAGGATCGTCAGTCAGTGCCGCGCGTTGGACAGCGGCGCGCCCCGCATCGGCTCGGTGCGATCGGAGCAGCACGACAATCCTTCGAAGCGCCAGAAGGTGACGAGGCTGGCCTCGCCGCACTCTTCGCAGACGAGCGTCTCGTCACCGAGCATGAAGCGGCCGCGCCTGAATATCGGGGACGACGCCGGATGCCGGCAATGCGGACAGACCAGCGAGAACTTCCGTACACCCCAACGTAACGCAAGACGTCTCAGCCAGTTCACGCGGTCCTCTTCGCTGACGGCGTGCTCGTGCCGTGCTTCGATGTCAGCACAGCGTGGATGCCCGGCACGCAAAAGTGGAAATGCTTCAAGCGCACATGCTCGCTTCGAATAGCCGCGCCCGCACAGTTGCGGTTCCTCACATCTGCGATGGAGCGCAGGATGTCTCGCCACTCCCGCGTTCAACCTGGCATGTCGCCTGCGGCCATCGACGCGAAGATTCCCGGCGCTGAGTCCTGGAGCAACCGATCGTTAACCGATGGCCATCGAATGGCCCCGTGGTTCTCCGACCATGAACAGAGTTCCTGAGCCGCGCACAGCTGAATCAGCGCAGCGGGCGATGGACTTGCACCGCTTGGCGGGCTGGCATCTTTCGGAATGCGATTTCGTTTGCTTCGGAGCGCGCGCGCTTTCGAATTTCCGTGAACTGTCCAAGGCTTAACAGCTGATTTTGCTTGTCCCGGGAATATAATCACGCTCATCATGTTAGAGTGATCGAAGGTGAATCGTGGGGAGGTAACCATGAATCACAGGGGCATCGAGTTCACCGTCGCCAAGACGGCCATTCCTGGAATCTGGCAATGGCAGTTCCGAATCGGCGAGCAGGTCAAGACCGGTAAGACCGAGACCAAGATCGATCAGCTGGCGATCCGGCGGGTGCAGCTGCGGATCGATCGGGAACTGAAGGCCATCGGGCGCAAGACGGCCTGAACAACACGGCCTGAGCCGGACGCACCAGATCGGCGGCGCCCCGGCGCATCCCGTAGCCGCCCGGAATTGATCTGCCTGTGGTTTGGGATTGCAGTGCGCGCCACGGCCTTGGGGGCGGGGCCGTCACGCGATCGGGCCAGCCATGCCGCTCTATTTCTTTCGAATCCGAAACGGCCGCTATTCCGGCTGTGCGGACCAGGCGTCGGAATTTGCCGATCGCGATTTGGCCTGGAAGGAGATGACCAGCGCCTGCGCCGACATGGCCGCTGGCATCGCCCGCAAGCTCCAGGAAAACTCCGAATGGCACATGGAGCTCCTGGACGAGGCCAAGGAGCCGGTGTTCCGCATCCGCATCGTCGCCGAGACGCTCGACTAGACGCGGACCTCAATCTGCGCTGGGCAGCCGCCGCATGGTGAATTCGATGTCGCCGCCGGGCAGCTCGCGCCAGGTCTCGACCGCGCTCATATAGCCGGCCTTGGGGTAGCGGGCGAAGAAAGCCTGCGCCCTCGCCCGCGCCGCCGCGCGCGGCAGCGTGAAAGTCTCGCGCAGATAGCCGTCGCCGGTGCGCTCGCCCGGCTTGCCGCCGATTCTGCGCCGGCGCGCCATCCGCTCGGCGAGATCTCGCGGACGATCGGCCATGACCTGTCCTCCTCTACGCAACACCTAATGTAGGGAGCGGGCCGGACGATGAGGAGTCTCGACCGAAAGGCGCATGCCGCCTCCGGCCGCCAGCTTCAGTTGGCGGCCGTGCCGGTCTTGGTCTTCTTCGGCGCGCCGGTGGTTGCGGCGGACGCCTTCGGCGCAGCCTGCTTCGGCGGATCGGAGCGCATGCCGCCCCAGGGGTCGTTGGACGCCTTGGCGTCCGGAATCTTCTTCAGCGTTTCCTTGTAGGCCTTGTCACGCTCGGCTTCCGCGGCCTTCTCCTCCGGGGTCTTGCCCGGGCCCTCCTGCAGCAAATTGAGATTGGGCATTTGCGCGTAGGCCGGTCCCGCCAGCACGGCCAGCAGCACCGCCGCCATACGGAAAAGCTTCATCTTTGACTCCTTAGACCATTCATGGAGGCGCGGATCGCCCGTGCCTTGTCATCCCAGTGCAGCCGCTGAGGGGCCGCAGGAACCGCTACGATCGGCACGACTTCGGCGCGTGCAGCCAGTCGTCCCAGATCGGGCCGCACCTGGTGCACCCGTTCAGCGCCAGACCAAGCGCAATCAGACAAAAGACGAGGACATACCGACGCAACATAACCCACCCTTACCCAACCAAGGCATCATATCGGGCGAAGTCGGGCATTTTCAAGCCGACCGGACCGGCATCAGACCGGGTGACTTTGCCGCGCCGATCCGCGCAGAATGGCCGAAACATCCGGCAACAATGGAGGACACGACAGCAATGCCATCGCAGCCAGAAGCCGAGTTCGGCATCACCGAGGCCAGACGCATCCTCGGCGAGGTCTTTGCACCCTGGGTCCAGGATCTCAACCTCTCGGTCGAGCGTATCGAGCACGCGCAGCCCGCGGATGTGACGGACTGGCAGCCGGGCGCGCTGCTCCGGATGGCGTTTTCGGAGCGGCTGTGCCGGAACGGCGGCGTGGTCTGTGGCCAGGCGCTGATGGCCCTCGCCGACACCGCGATGGTGATCGCAATCCTCGCCGCCAATCGCGGCTACCGTCCGATGACGACGGTCGACCAGACCACGCATTTCATGCGCGCCGCCACCTCGTCGGACGTGCTCGCAGACGCCCGCGTGGTGCGGCTCGGGCGCACCATGAGCTTTGGCCGCGTCACGCTGCTCTCGGCCGCCGACAACAAGCCGGTGGCGATGGTGTCGAGCGCGTTCGCGATGTTGCCGGGATGAGCCCCACGAAAAATGAAGAGAGCCGCGTGAACGCAAGGCGCATCGCGGCTCTCCATCACGTTCGCATCGAAGCGAGAGGCCGAAGCGCGATTGCGTCCGCACTTCAGTCCGCTTCAAGAGTTACTTGCCGAGGATCTCGTCGGCCGCGGTGACGACGCTGACGGTCGGATTCTTTCCGCAATAGGCACCGAACTTCTTGGCGTTCTCGATGAACACCTCGGTGTCGATGATCGCGTTGTCCTCGTCGCCCTTGTACCAGCCGTCCATCCAGGTCAGCACGACCGCGATGTTGTCTTCGCCGCTCTCGAGGAACTGCTTGCAGGTCATGGTCGAGAGGTCCCACTTGACGGCGTGGGCGGGCATCGACGACAGCGAGAGCGCTGCGGCGAACAGGATCGAAAGCATGGTCTTCATCGGAATCTCCATCGGCGCGTAAGGCCACAAAGGAAAGGCTTGTGAGGAAAGTCGGCGGGACGTGACTGACCGCTTCAACGTCGTAAACGAAGTCTGAAGCGCTGTGCAAATAGCGCCAGTATTGAGTTTAGTTCAACGTAATTTCTATGCACTACTTCACAATCATCATTGTGGATTAACGCAGATGACCGAGAAACGTGCAGCCCAACGTTACCGTGTTTTCAAGGGTGGAACGATCACCTTTGAAAACAACGGCATCGCGTGCACCGTGCGAAACATGTCCGCGGGCGGCGTGGCGATCGACCTCGAGACCCCCGTCACATTGCCGCAATCGTTCACACTCTCGATCGCGCGCGACAATTTCGTGCGGACTTGCCGCCCCGTATGGCGCAGCGACAGGCGCGTCGGTCTCGCTTTCGTGCAATAGCGCGCACGATGTGAACGACTGTTCGTATCGCATCCACAATGCGGTTATGAGTGCCTGCTACGATGGCAGCGGCGCAAGGCGCAGGCCCGCCATCGCGCGTGCGATCGCCGACGATGCCGCGAACTCTTGCACTGGGATGTTCGAGATCATCGGTGACGCCGAGCGCCGGAGGATCCTGCCGGCCGTCAGATCGACTGCGACCATCTCGCTCTCGACCGGCCAGATCGGCCCGCAGGTGTCGCGGTCGAGCACGACGACAAGACCCTGCCTGGTCGGCCGGATCACGGCGTCGCGCCGACTGTCGCCAGTATCGAGGCGTGCCCGCTATCGTTCGGGCGCTTGTCGCCCCATCGCCACCCCGACGCTTCTCACGCGTTGCCCGGCCGCGACGACGACAAGAACAGCGCGATGCGAGCGGTCAAACGGCACAGGCGTGTCGCCAGTGCCCATCGCGCTCATTTGGGCTTCTTGGCAGGTTCAGGCGGACGGGCTCCGCTCCACGGATCGTACTTCTCCTTGGGCTCCGGAATGCGCTCAAGCGCGGCCTTGTAGGCCTTCTCGTCGACCTTGGGCTTGTTGTCCGTCTTCTGGGCGCCTTCGTTCGGCTGGCGTCTGCCGCCACCCATCTGCGCCTGCGCCGAGGCAACCGTCAGCGCCAGCACCGCCGCCGCTATGACCAAAATCCTCATTGGTGCAATCCCCCTCGTCTGGGATACAAACTAGCCCGCAATCCCGTAATAGCAAATGCCGGGGGTTCCAGGCCTTCAGCAAATCTTGATCGGCCGAGATTTTGCCAGATCGCATTCGTGCCTATCTGTTGGCCCGCAGGGGGACCTTCACGGATGTTGCGGATCATTGCTCATGCGGCGCTGCTGGCCGGCGCGCTCGCGCTCGGTGCCTGCGGCTTTGCCGACAGCCGCGCGCCGGTGCCCGAGTTCATGCGCATGAAGGAAACCGAGCAGCCACCGCCCGAGCCGCCCCCCGACGTCAAGCGCGTGGTGCGCGAGCAGATCGATGTCGTCTTCGTCAACACGTCCTATCCGCGCGAAGTGCACGTCGCCCCGCCGCATCGTGAGGTGCGAGGACCCGGCTGGACGGCCTGCGTCCGCGCGCAGCTCACCTCCGCAACGGGCTCCGCGCTCGGTGCCCAGACCTACATCGTGACCATCAGCGGCGGAAAGGTCGTCGATCGCCGGCGCGCGGAAGCCGACGACATCTGCGGGACCGAGACCTACGAGCCGATCTAGGAACAAGCGGCGCCGTCAGCTCTGTGTAAGGTGGAATATCCTGAGGGCATCCCAGACCAGATCGGCGTTTCCGCTCGCTCAAGCTGCATCATGAAGAGCAATCGCGATACCGGCAGTTGAGGGTGAATGTCATTTGGACGTGCGCCGTTAAGGCAGGCTTGGACGATCATGGCGGCCGTCGGCATCCAGTAGCGCTTCAGCCTCCCCCAGAAAGGAAATCGGCAAACGGCTCCAAGCAATCATGATGATTCGCCGGATTGATGGGTTTCGCCCCCGGGAACATTGCCGACGTGCCAAATCCAGTTCCGGGAAAATCCTGCATTTGGGCCGGAACGATCGCCGCCTCCCATTCTTGTTACCGCAGTGGGCAGTTTCGGAGGAGGATATGATGCGGACATTTTCGATTGCACTGCTGGCGGGCGTCGCGGCCCTCGCTGCGGCGAGCGGCGCGAAGGCTGCCGACATCTACACGACCAGCGAATACGCCAACCCCGATCTCATCCAGGAAGTCCGGCTCGTCTGCGATGACGCCGGCAATTGCTATCGTACCCGCGGCGGGGCGCGCGTGATCGTGCGCGACTCCTACAACACCATGCCGCGCGAGCGCTATTATGAGCGCCGCACCTATCGCGACTGGGACGACGGCCCGCGAGGCGGCGTCGGCATTCGCGCGCCCGGTGTCAGCGTCGGCGTCGGTGTCGGCGGCGACCGCTGGTAATCATTAGAACCAAGACGGATGGGACCGGACGAGGCAACTCGCCCGGTCCCACCACATATGATTGCATCCGGTCACAGGCGTCAGGCGGCAACCGATTGCTGCTGAAATTGCTCGTAGGCTGCGATCGCATCGGCGGCGTACATCAGCGACGGCCCGCCGCCCATATAGACCGCCATGCCGAGCGTCTCCTCGATCTCCTCGCGCGTTGCACCGAGCTTGACGAGGGCCTCGGTGTGAAAGCCGATGCAGCCGTCGCAATGCGCGGCGACGCCGAGCGCCAGCGCCATCAGCTCCTTGGTCTTCTTGTCCAGCGCGCCGTCACGCGTCGCGGCCTGGGCCAGCGCGGCAAATCCCTTCATGGTGTCGGGAATGTCACTCCGCAGCTTGCGCAGATTGGCGGAGATATTCCGGGTGATATCAACGTAGTTCTTGTCCATCAAATCCTCGCTAGCTGGATTTAGTCGTCGTGGAAGCCGCCTCGCGCGGCGTGCGCAGGGCGACGTAGATCGCAGGGATGACGAGCACGGTGAGCAGCGTCGAGGACGCGAGCCCGAAGAGAAGCGAGATCGCCAATCCCTGGAAGATCGGATCGAGCAGGATGGTCGCGGCGCCGATCATGGCAGCAAGTGCGGTCAGCAAGATCGGCTTGAAACGAACGGCGCCGGCTTCAAGCACGACCTCACGAAGCGACTTGCCTTCCCCGCCACTGTGCCGGATGAAATCGACAAGCAGAATCGAGTTGCGCACGATGATGCCGGCAAGCGCGATGAAGCCGATCATCGAGGTGGCCGTGAACGGCGCGCCCAGCAGCCAATGTCCCACCAGGATGCCGATCAGCGTCAGCGGGATCGGCGTCAGGATCACGAGCGGCAGGCGGAAGCTCTTGAACTGAGCGACGACCAGCACGTAAATGCCGAGAATGGCTGCACCGAAGGCGGCACCCATATCGCGGAACGTCACCCATGTGATCTCCCATTCGCCGTCCCACAGCAAAGTGGGACGGGATTCATCGGTCGGCTGACCGTGCAGGCTGATCGCAGGCTTCGGCAGATTGCCCCAATCATGCGCATCCACGCGATCCGCAACCGCCAGCATGCCGTAGAGTGGCGCTTCAAAACGCCCGGCAAGCTCAGCCATCACCATGTCGGCGAAGCGCCCGTCGCGGCGGAAGATCGTCGGCGAGCCCTCCTCCATGGTCGCCTTCACGACCTGGCCAAGCTCGACGACCGTCTTGCTGCCGGGCAGCGTGTTGGCGGGCACCGGTGTCGAGGCCAGTGCCTCGTCCCAGACCAGGTGGCGCTTGCCGAGATGCACCGCGATCTCGATCGGGTTGCGATCCTCGCCACGATGCGAGTAGCCGATCGAGATGCCGCCGAACAATGCCTGGATCGTGTCATAGACATCGCGCTGCTCGACGCCGAAAAACTCGAGCCGGTCCTGGTCGATCGACAGCCGCAGCCGCGGCCGCTTCTCGCCGATGGAATCGTCCACATCGACGATGAAGGGGACCTCGGCAAAGACCTTCTTCAGTTCGGCCGTCACAGCGCGGCGCGTCGCGGCGTCGGGACCGTAGATTTCGGCCAACAGCGTCGCCAGCACCGGCGGCCCGGGCGGCACTTCGACCACCTTGATGCTGGTGCCCTTCGGGATGTCAAGCGCCCTCAGCCTTTGCCGCAGCTCCAGAGCGATATCATGGCTTGCCCGATTGCGCTCGCCGCGGGCAGCCAGGTTAACCTGCAGCTCGCCCATCTCTGGCTTTTCGCGCAGATAATAGTGCCGCACCAGGCCGTTGAAATTGAACGGCGCCGGCGTGCCGGCATAGGATTGTAGCGAGGTTGCCTCCGGCAATTGCCGCGCGATCTCCGCCGCGCCGAACAGCGTGCGCTCGGTCGCCTCCAGGCTCGCCCCTTCCGGAAGGTCGACCACAACGGCGATTTCCGACTTGTTGTCGAACGGCAGCAGCTTCACCGTGACCGACTTGGTCGCGAACAGCATCATTGACAGCAGAGTCGCGATGCCGACGCCGAGCAGGAAGATCCAGGCGGCGCGCTTACTCCGAACGATGGGAGTGGCAAAGCGCCGATAGAGCCGCCCCAGCCGCCCTTCCTGGTGGCCGGCCTCGATCCCTGCAGCCTCAGTTCTCGGCGCCAGCTTGAGCATGAGCCAGGGTGCTACGACCATCGCTACAAAGAAGGAGAACAGCATCGCCGCCGAGGCATTCGCCGGGATCGGCGCCATGTAAGGGCCCATCAATCCAGAGACGAACAGCATCGGCAACAGCGCAGCGACCACCGTGAGCGTGGCAACGATAGTCGGGTTGCCGACCTCCGCCACCGCCTCGATCGTCGCCTGCAATCTCGGCCGGCCGTCGCGCATGCCCCAATGCCTCGCGATATTCTCAACCACGACGATGGCGTCATCGACCAGGATGCCGATCGAGAAGATCAGCGCGAACAGACTGACCCGGTTGATGGTGTAACCCATCAGGTTGGCCGCGAACATCGTGAGCAGGATGGTCGTCGGAATGACGACGAAGGTCACAACCGCCTCGCGCCATCCGATCGCGATCGCAATCAGCACCACGATCGAGACCGTGGCGAGCCCAAGGTGGAATAGGAGTTCGTTGGCCTTCTCGTTGGCAGTCTCGCCATAGTCGCGCGTCACCGTTACCTGAACGTCGTCGGGAATGAGGCGCCCCTTCAATCCCTCAAGGCGCCGGCCGATGTCGGCCGAGACCACGACTGCATTGGCGCCGGCGCGCTTGGCGAGCGCCAGGCTGACCGCGGGTACACGCGTCCACTGCCCCTTCTCGTCGCGCGCGTCGTTCCAGACCCGATGCTCGGCCGTATTTGGTCCGATGATGACGGAAGCGACGTCCTTGACATAGACCGGCCGACCGTCGCGGGTCGAGATCAAGAGCAATCCAATGTCGGGAATGCCCGCGAGCGTCTGGCCGGCCGCGACATTGCGCACGACGCCGGCATCGCGGACCTGGCCAGCCAGGAACGAGCGATTGGCGTCCTTCACCTTGGCCACGAGCTGCTGCAGGGTGACGCCGAACAGCGACAATTTTTCCGGATCTGGCTCGACCCTGATCTGCTGCGCCGCGCCGCCAGAGATGTAGGTCAGTCCGATGCTGTCGATCTTTATGAGCTCCGAGCGCAGCTTGTCGGCGAGCTCGAACAGGTCCTTGTCCGTCCAGCGCCCGGCCGCCTCTGGCTTCGGCGCCAGTGTCAATACAGTCACCGCGACATCATTGATGCCACGACCGACGATCAGCGGTTCGGGGATGCCGACTGGGATGCGATCGATATTGGCGCGGATCTTCTCATGGACGCGGAGGATCGCATCCTCCGACTTCGTTCCGACCAGGAACCGCGCGGTGACCATCACGCGGTCGTCCTCGGTCTGGCTGTAGACATGCTCGACGCCGTCGATGCCCTTGACGATCGCTTCCAGCGGCTTCGTGACGAGTTCAACTGCGTCGGGACCGCGCAAGCCATCGGCATTGACGCGGATATCGACCATTGGCACGCTGATCTGCGGCTCTTCCTCACGCGGGATCACCACGACGGCGATGAGGCCGACCACGAGCGCCGCGAGCAGGAACAACGGTGTCAACGGCGAGGCGATCGTCGCCTTGGTAAGCCGGCCCGAGAGTCCGAGATTCACGGCCGCACCAATTGGTCGCCGGCACGGATGCCGGACAGGATCTCAAGCCCATCGGGAAGCGCGGGCGTCGGCAGCTCGCGACCGCGCTGCACCGGCACGTCGACAACCCCGCCCGCCTTCTGAAGCCGCACGTAGTCGATCCCGAACCGGGTCGTCACGTAGCCTGCCGGAATGACGAATGCCTGCCGCAGGCCGCCGGAGATCCACACCCGCAGCCGATCCCCGACGAAGTATTCGCCGAGACCCTGGACGCTGGCGTCTGCAATGACACGACCTTCCTCGATCTGCGGATAGACGAGATCGATGACGCCCCATTTGGACGCATCCTCACCAAGCTCGGCGCCGTCGACCCGAATCCTGTCGCCGGCCTTGAGCAGACGCGCGTGCCGCTCCGGCACCCGCAGCCGCAACTTGAAGTGCTGCTGCGCGACGGTGACGATCGCGTCGCCGGACATCACCACAGAGCCGACAGTCACGAGCTTTCTCAACACCCGGCCACCGGAAGGCGCCAGCACCTGACCCTCGCTGAGCTGCTGCGCGATCACGGCGCGCTCGGCGGTCTTCGCGCGCAGCCCGTTCTCGGCGACGTTCAGCGCGGTCCTCGCCTCGTCAAGCTTGACGCGCGGGAGGGTGCCGCGTTCGACAAGGCCTTCGATCCGCGAGAAATCGATCTGCGCCTGATTGGCTTGAGCCTGGAGCGCCTCGATCTGCGCATCGAGGGCCTTCATCTGAAGGGCCAGCTTCTCGTCACCAATGATCGCGATCGCCTGGCCGGCAGTAACAGGATCCCCTTCCCTGACATTGAGCTGGACCACAATTCCGCCGATACGTCCGCGCGCGGGCACCACGCTGACACTCTCCACCGTTGCAAACACGGCCTTTTCGTCTGCGACGGGGTGCTGTGTCACGGTGAACGCTTCCGCAGCGGCGAGACCGGTCTGCAGGGCGGTGGCCGCAAGAACCGCCAACAATCCTAGGAGTCGCATGGGGCGTGTCCGGGCGATCATGGAACCATTACACCGCGGCGCGGTGTCCTTGTGTGTGATTTCGTTCAGCTTTATCGGGGTCGCGCGTTGATCTTGCTCAACGCGCCGCAACTTGAGCGCTCGTAGATTTCACTTCGACCTTGCGGACTTGGGTGCACAAAACACCTGATAGAGCGTCTTCAGGATCTCGCGGGCCGGCTCGCTCGCGATCGAATAGAAAATCGTCTGCGCGTCGCGACGTGATGACACAAGGCCATCCTTGCGGAGGAGCGCAAGATGCTGAGAGACCGTGGAGTCTCGCAGGTTCAGGAACTCGGCGAGTTCGCCGACCGAGCGCTCACCCTCGATGAGCTGGCAGATGATGAGAAGCCGGTGGCGGTTGGAAAGCGCCTTCAACAGGTCGCTCGCCTGGTCGGCCGCCCGCTCCATGGTTTCGCTATCTATTTTCATACTTGCGTATATACGAATTTATGAATATCTTGTCAAGCATCGCGGCAGAACAGCCAGACCCAACTGGCGGAGCCGCTTATCCAGCGGAGGTAACCCATGGCGGAAGTTGTCGTAATTGGAGCCGGTCTTAGCGGGACGCTGATGGCCTATGAATTGCTGCCCCAGCTCGGAAAGGACGATCGTCTGAGCGTGATCTCGCAGGGCGCTATCTATCATTTCGTCCCATCGAACCCCTGGGTCGCGGTCGGCTGGCGAAAGCGCGATGAGATCGAGATCGATCTCGTTGACATCATGAAGCGCAAGGGCGTGCGGCTACTGACGCAGGGCGCCAAGCGCCTGCACCCGACCGAGAACCGCGTCGAACTCAGCGATGGCACGTCGATCAACTACGACTATCTGGTCGTCGCGACGGGGCCCGAGCTTGCCTTCGACGAGATTCCCGGCCTGGGCCCGCAAGGCCACACGCAATCAATCTGCCACGTCGATCACGCCTCGCACGCCAAGGACGCATTCGAAAAGCTCGCAGCCCGTCCCGGCCCGGTCGTGATCGGCGCGGTCCAAGGGGCCTCCTGCTTCGGCCCGGCGTACGAATTCCTGTTCATCCTGGAAACCGAGTTGCGCCGGCGCAAGCTACGCGATCAAGTCCCCATGACGTTCGTCACCTCGGAGCCCTATGTCGGCCACCTCGGCCTGGACGGCGTCGGCGACACCAAGGGCCTTCTCGAAGGCGAGATGCGCGAGAAGCACGTCAAGTGGATTACCAACGCACGCGTCAAGGGCGTCGAGGCGGGCAAGATGGTCGTCGAAGAGCTCGGCGAGGGCGGCGCGGTGCACAAGACACACGAGCTGCCCTTTGCATATTCCATGATGCTGCCCGCGTTCCGCGGCGTCGAGGCGGTTCGCGGCATCGACAAGCTGACCAACCCGCGCGGCTTCGTAATAGTCGACAAGCACCAGCGCAACCCCGCCTTCCCAAATGTCTTTGCCGTCGGCGTCTGCGTGGCAATCGCGCCGGTCGGTGCAACGCCGGTGTCGGTAGGCGTGCCGAAAACCGGCTTCATGATCGAATCCATGGTGACCGCGACCGCGCTGAATATCGGCGCCCTGCTCCGGGGCAAGGAGCCGAGCGCCCAGCCGACCTGGAATGCGATCTGCCTTGCCGATTTCGGCGATTCCGGCGTCGCCTTCCTGGCGCAACCGCAGATTCCGCCGCGTAATGTCAACTGGTCGTCCAAGGGCGAGTGGGTGCACTACGCCAAGGTCGCCTTCGAGAAGTATTTCCTCCGCAAGATGCGACGCGGCGAGAGCGAACCGTTCTATGAACGCTTCCTGCTCGACAAGCTGAACATCGCCAAGATCAAGGAGGTCCGGACGGGCACATGAGCGAGACACGCCAGATCGTCTGTGGGCATTGCGGGCGGACCAACCGCCTGCCAGCCGAGCGTACGCCGGAAGGCGCGCGCTGCGGCGCCTGCCACCAGCCGATGTTTACCGGCCATCCCATCGAGGTGGACGAGGAAGCCTTTGGACGTCATGTCGTCAACAGCGACATTCCCGTTCTGGTCGACGTCTGGGCGCCCTGGTGCGGGCCATGCCGCGCCATGGCGCCGATGTTCGAACGCGCCGCGCAGCAACTGGAGCCGCAGATCCGGCTGTTGAAGCTCAATTCGGACAACGCTCCTGCGTTGTCGTCGCGCCTCAACATCACCGGCATCCCGACCTTGCTGCTGATGCGCGCCGGCCGCGAGATCGCCCGCCACGCCGGCGCGATGGATGCACGCAGCATTGTGGCTTGGACCCAAGCCAGCCTGACCCGTTCGTAACGCCAACATAGTCAAAGAGGAGCATGCCATGAATGTCGACAAAGCCGTTCTCGCCTTCGCAGGTTTCGTCGTCCTGCTTGGACTCGCACTGGGCACCTACGTGAATGCGTACTGGTATCTGCTGACGGCGTTCGCCGGGCTGAACATGCTGCAGGCCTCGTTCACGGGCTTCTGCCCCGCTGCGATCGTGTTCAAGAAGCTCGGCCTGAGCAGCGGCTGCGCGTTCTCCTGAGCGCGACGCGGCGAAGACAGCCCAATTCCACGGAGACAGTCCATGACCTATCACTTCTCGAAAACGGTCGACCTGCCGTTCGACGCAGCGGTTGCGGCCACGACCGCAGCGCTGAAGCACCATGGCTTCGGCGTGCTCACCCAGATCGACGTGAAGGATACCCTGAACAAGAAACTCGGGGCCGAGTTTCGACCCTACCTCATCCTCGGAGCATGCAATCCCAAGCTCGCCTATGAGGCGCTGACCCTCGAGGACAAGATCGGTACGATGCTTCCCTGCAACGTCGTAGTTCAGCAGCGGGAGGGCGGCAAGGTCGAGATTTCGGCAGTGGATCCCGTCGCCTCGATGGCGGCCATCGAGAATCCGAAGCTCGGCGCCGTCGCCGGACAGGTCCGCGAGTTGCTGAAGCAAGTCGTCGCCGAGATTGCGTGAGACCATTCGCAGATTGCAGAGGCCGACCATGAGCGACGACACCTTCATCGAGGGACCTCTCTACGAGAAGCGGAAGAAGGTCTATCCGCAATCCGTCCAGGGCCCTTTCCGCCGCATCAAATGGGCGATCCTCTGCGTCACGCTCGGGACCTACTATCTCCTGCCCTTCGTGCGCTGGAATCGCGGACCCGGCCTGCCGGACCAGGCGGTGCTGATCGATCTTCCGCATCGGCGCTTCTACTTCTTCTTCATCGAGCTGTGGCCGCAGGAGGTCTACTATTTCACCGGGCTCTTGATCATCGCGGCGATGACGCTGTTTCTGATGAACGCGGTCGCCGGCCGGCTGTGGTGCGGCTACATGTGCCCGCAGACGGTGTGGACCGACCTGTTCTACGCGGTCGAGCGCTGGGTCGAGGGCGACCGGCGTGAGCGCATGCAGGGCGACAAGCGCTACTGGACGTTCGATCACATCCGGAAGGTCGTGCTGAAGCACTTTCTCTGGATCATGATCGCCTGGTGGACCGGCGGCGCCTGGGTGCTGTATTTTTCCGACGCGCCGACGCTGGTGAAGGAGCTCGCCACCTTCCAGGCCCCGTTCATCGCCTATCTCTGGATCGGCATCCTCACCGCCACGACCTATGTCTTTGCCGGTCACGCCCGCGAGCAGATGTGCATCTACATGTGTCCGTGGCCGCGCATCCAGGCGGCGCTGACCGACGAATGGGCGCTCAACGTCACCTATCGCCGCGACCGCGGCGAGCCGCGCATGTCGGTGAAGAAGGCGGACACGGCCCGCGCGCATGGCGATCGCGCCGGCGACTGCGTCGATTGCCATCAGTGCATAAATGTCTGCCCGACCGGCGTCGACATCCGCAACGGAATCCAGCTCGGCTGCATCCAGTGCGGCCTGTGCATCGACGCCTGCGACAACGTGATGCGCGAGATCGGCCGGCCCGCCGGCCTGATCGGCTACGATACCGACATCAACATGCAGCGCCGGCGCGAGGGCAAGCCGCCGCTCTACCGCATCATCCGTCCGCGCACGCTGACCTATGCCGCGGCCATCGCCATCGTCGGCGGCATCATGCTCTATGCCCTCGCGACGCGTACGACGATGGACGTCAACGTGCTGCATGAGCGCAATCCCCTCTTCGTCCAGCTCTCGGATGGCGGGGTGCGCAACGACTACACCGTCCGTATCCTCAACAAGGGCGCGCAGCGATCGTTTGCGCTCGAGGTCTCCGGCCTGCCCGGCGCCACCGTTCGCGTCGCCGGCATCGAAGCCGGCTCCGACGGCAAGCCCGTCATCGAGGTCGGGCAGGATCAGACCCGCGAGGTCAGGCTGTCGGTGCAGGTCGGCCCCGGCGACCTGCCGAAGACCTCCCGCGACGTCGGCATCGCCATCACCGACACCGCCGGTGGCGGACGCGCAAGCGCCCGCGATCATTTCGTGCCGGGCGAGCAGTAGCTCCCACATGCCATGGCGCATCCGGCGGCTGCCGCCGGATGCTGAACGAGACGTTAACACTACCGCTCGAATTGAAGCGGTATCCCAACGGGATTTTCCAATCTTTGCGCTAAGGATGACCGCGTAACCCGGGCTCAGCCCGCGTGAACGGGGACGACGGGACGTGGTCGACATCGCGCACCAGGCAGCGATCAATCCGGCATCGGCAAAGCATGCCGCGACGACGCGCGCGCTCGTCCCGCTTGATGCAATTGAAGCCGGCCAATGGCGCGCGCTCGCGCAGCGGGCGGTCGAGCCGAACGGATATTACCTGCCCGCCTGGGAGCTCGCCGTCAGCGCGACCGCGCGCGGCCGCACGGGGGCCTCGGCACTGCCCGCATTGGACGGATATTCGACGCGACTGATCGGGCTGATGCCGGTGATCTCGCTGTGGCGGGCATGGAAGATTCCCCTGCCCGCGTTGGTGAGCGCGCATCCCTATGGCACGCTGTGCAGCCCGCTGATCGACCGCGACGCTCCGATCGAGGCGGCGACGCGTCTGCTGCAGCAGGCGCGAGAGACCGGCGCGCATGCGCTCGTGCTGAACGACGTCGCGCTCGACGGCGCGGCCATGGCGTCGCTCAAACAGGCTCTCAATCGCGACGGCCTGAAGCCGCGTGTTCTCAGCTCCTACATCCGCGCCAGCCTCGATGCGACGCAGGACGGCGAGACGCTGCTGCGCGAGGCGCTCGGCGCCAGGAAGCTCAAGGAGCTGCGTCGCCAGCGCCATCGTCTCGAAGAGCACGGCCCCGTCGTGTTCGAGGTCGCGCGCCGGCCTGACGAGATCGGGCCCGCACTCGAAGCATTCTTGCAGCTCGAAGCCAGCGGCTGGAAGGGCAAGCGCGGCACCGCGCTGATCCAGCATGCGGGCGATGCGACCTTCATCCGCCGCGCGGTGCCGGCGCTGGCAGAGACTGCGCAGTGCGAGATCGTCAGCTTGCGCGCCGGCACGATTCCGGTCGCCGCCGGCATCGTGCTGCGCCATCAGGACCGCGCCTTCTTCTTCAAGCTCGGCATCGACGAACGCTTTGCAAGATATTCGCCGGGCGTGCAGCTCACGCTCGACCTCACCCGTCGCCTCTGCGCCGACCCCGCCATCGCCAGCGCGGATTCCACCGCGAGCGCCGACCACCCCATGATCAACCCGATCTGGCGCGGGCGCTTTGCGATCGGTGACGTGCTGATTCCGCTGCGGCGGAACGATCCGGTCGTGCCGCTCGTTCACGCAGCACTGGTCGGCCTCAACGCCGCGCACGAGGCCACGCGACGCGTGGTCCGCCGCCTCCGCAAATAAGCGAAACCTACTCCGCCGCCTGCGCGTTGATCTCCGCCGAGACCTGGCGGATGGCGCGGGCGAGCAGGTTCGGGTCCTGCGCGCCGGAGACGGCGTATTTCTGCGCGAAGACATAGGTCGGCACGCCGGAGATGCCCTTCTCGGAGGCTTCCTGCGCGTCGGCCGAGACGCGCGCGACGTCCTCGTCGGTGGCAAGGCGCTTGCGCACGTCGTCGGCATCGAGGCCGACATCGGCGGCCGCCTGCACCAGCACGTTGACGTCGGTGAGGTCGCCGCCATCGCGGAAGTAGAGCTCCATCAGGCGTTGCTTCATCTCGGGCGCCTTGCCGATCGCTTCCGCCCAGAGGATCAGGCGGTGACAGTCGGTCGTGTTGGGCTGACGTGCGACCAGCTCCGGCTTGTAGACGAGGCCCTCTTCGCTCGCGGCCGCGACGACGCGCCCCGCAATGCCCTTATAGGCGTCGACCGAGCCGAACTTCTGGGTGAGATAGTCCTCGCGGCTGATGCCCTCGCGCGGCACCCACGGATTGAGGAAAAAGGGGCGGAAATTCAGCTTGACCGGAACGTCGGGCACGAGCGCCAGCGCGCTTTCGATGCGATGCTTGCCGATATAGCACCACGGGCACACCACGTCGGAGACGACGTCGATCTGGAGCGGTTTCAGCGTGCTCATGTCAGGCGCCTCCTTCGGGCACTTTAAGGGTTCGCCCAAAGATAGGCCGAACCCGGCCCGAGGCAAGAGCGCTATGTCATAGCTGCTGCCATCTGCTTCAGCCGCTCCGCGGTACGCTCGTCGGCCGGAAAGAACGTCTCCAGCGCAAGCTCCGACAGGGTGATGTCCACGGGCGTGCCGAACACCATGGTGGTGGAGAAGAAACTTAGTATCTCCCCCTCGTGGCGCAGCTTGAAGGGGATGGCGACATTGTCGCTCGACAGCGGCGCCGATCGTGCCGGGATCGGGTAGCTCTTCAGGTCGTTGTAGAGCTTGATTAGCTCCGGATCGGCCGTTGCCTCGCATTGCCGGTGCAGCCGCTCCAGCAGATGCCCGCACCACTCCGCGAGATTGACCGTGCGCGGCGCCAGCGCCTCGGGATGAAACGCGAGCCGCAGCACGTTGAACGGCTGGCCGAGCAGCCGCTGCGGAATGCCGTCGAGCAGCGGCGCCACCATGCGGTTTGCGGAGACCAGGTTCCAGTGCCGGTCCACCGCGAGCGCCGGATTGGGCTCGTGTGCCTTGAGGACGAGGTCGATCGCCTGGCGGGCTGATTTCAAGGCGGGATCCTCCAGCGGGCGCTGCGGAAACGCCGGCGCAAAGCCGGCGGCGACCAGCAGCACGTTGCGTTCGCGCAAGGGCACGTCGAGACGTTCAGCGAGCCTCAGCACCATGTCGCGCGAGGGCGCGGCGCGGCCGGTCTCGACGAAGCTCAGATGCCGTGCGGAAATCTCCGCCTCGCCCGCCAGATCGAGCTGACTCATCCGGCGGCGCTGACGCCATTCGCGCAAATGGTCACCGATATGGATCGGCTGGCTGCGTTCGGCGTGCGCCGTGGATGCATGTGCGTTCATGGTCGAAAACCTAGCACGCGGATTTCAGCCCTTCCATTACCCGCGAGGTAATCGAATTGGCGCTTGAGTTCCTGAAATCGCTGGATTGCCGACGCGCGTCGATGTCCGCGCAATGGTCATGCAAGACCATTGCCGGGCATTTCCTGGGCCGTCTTCCGGCGCGCCCACAGTGGCCTCGGACGCGCAGCCTGCACCGTCCAAGCGCCACCGGCCGATAAGTCCCGCGACAGATGCAGAATGACTACTGCGACCGATCCGACGTCCACCCCTTGTACTCGGCGACATTGTCCCGGGTCACAAGTTTCGACGGCAGGAGTTCGACGGTCGATGCCGGCTTCTGGCCATTGAGAATACCGACACCGACCTGCACGGCGCGCCGCGCCATGAAGAACGGATCCTGTGACGCGGAAGCCTGGATCTGCAGCGATGCGGGATCCTTCAGCGCGGCCTCGATGTCGGGCGCGCCGTCCACCGCGGTGATGACGATGCCGGTGCGGTTTTGCTGGCGCGCTGCGAGGTCGGTGCCGATCGCCTGCGGATCGTTGATGGCGAAGATGGCATCGATCTTGGGGAAGCGGGTCAGGTAACCCTGCGCAACGGTGAGGCCGCCCTCGCGCGAGCCCTTGCCGTCCTGATCGTTGGACAACACCTTGATGCCGGGATTCTTCGAGAAGACGTTCTTGCAGCCGACAACGCGGTCGATCACGGCGGAAACCTGCGGCCCGTTCTCGATGATGACGTCGCCCTTGCCTCCCAGCTTGTCGACGATGTACTGGCAGGAAATCTCGCCGGCCTGGACGTTGTTCGTGGTCACGGTGGCATCGGCGCCTTCGGCCGCGGTGTCGACCGCGACGACGACGATACCCGCCGCCTGTGCCTTCTTGATTGCCGGTCCGATCGCCTTGGGGTCGCCGGGGTTCAACAGGATCAGGTCGACGCCGGCGGCGATGAAATTGTCGATCTGGGTGACCTGCTTGCCGAGGTCGTATTCGAAGCCGACCGTGGTGACCTTCACATTGGGATTGGCCTTCTTGGCCTCGAACTCGGCGCCCTTCGACAGCGCGACGAAGAACGGGTTGCCCAGCGAGCCGAGCGAAACGCCGATCGACTTGAGCTCCTTGGCGAAGGACGGCGCGGTGCTTAGGGCAAGCACCGTCGCGGCGCCGGCAAGCGTGATCGTCTTCAACATTGGCTTCCTCCCTGGTCTGTCTTCATCTCCGGCACGGCTGACCAGTTGCCGTACCGGAATCTCACATCGAACCACCCGCGCTCAGCTGCGCGCCGCACCTTTCAGGTTCTGGCCGAGCCTTGCAACCGGTAGCGGTCCAGCGCCACGGCGCCGATGATCACCAGGCCCTTGATCACATATTGCCAGATGTCCGAGACGCCGGTGAGGATCAGGCCGTTCGACAGGACCGCGATGATCAGCGCGCCGACCAGCGTGCCCCAGATCGAGCCGATACCGCCGACGAAAGAGGTGCCGCCGAGGATCACGGCGGTGATGGCGTCGAGTTCATAGGACTGGCCGAGTTGAAGGCCGTTGGCCGCATAGAGCCGCGCCGCCTGCATGGCGCCGCCAAGTCCGGCCAGCAGCCCCGATGCGCCGTAGACGAAGATCAGCACGGCCCAGACCTTGATGCCGGCAAGCCGCGCCGCGCTCTCGTTGCCGCCCACCGCGTAGATGTGCACGCCGAGCACGGTCCGGCGCAGCACCAGCCACGAGACGAGGATGACGAGCAAAGCGATCACCGAGAGCCACGAGATCGAAGCAACGCCCGGAACGAGCGTCAGCGAGCCGTTGCCGATGAAGGCGTAGGGAATGGAAGGATTGAACACCGTGGTGTCGGCGCCGAGCAGCCGCGCCAGACCGCGCACGGCGGTGAGCGAGCCCAGCGTCACGATGAACGGCGGCAGGCGCAACAGCGCGATCAGCGCGCCATTGACGACACCGAAGCCGAGGCCGGTGAGAACGGCGGCCGGCAGCCACAGCGCCCCGAGCTCCGGCAGTTTCGAGATCGTCAGGCCGGCCATCGCGGACGCCGCCAGGATCGAGCCGACCGAGAGATCGATGCCGCCGGTCAGGATGACGAAGGTCATGCCCGCGGCAAGCACGGTGTTGACGGCGGCCTGCTGCAAGACGATGCCGAGATTCTGTCCGGTGAAGAAACGGCCATCCGACAGGTAGTGAAAGCCGGCGCATAGCAGCAGCAGCACCGGCAGCATGCCGGCCGCGCGGATCAGAAGCCTGATGCGCTGACGCCTGGTCTCCTGGGCGGCGGCCAGGCCGTTTGCCGTGGCGGCCTTCGCCTGCGTCGATCCGTTATCAGGCATCGAGATGCTCCATCCCCGTAGCAAGTGCCATGATATCCTCCTGATTGAGCGGCGCCGTCTCGGTTCGGCTGACCTCGCCTGCGATGTGTCCCGACCGCATCACGATGACGCGATCGCAGATGCCGATGATCTCCGGCAGGTCGGACGAGATGACGAGGATCGCTGTGCCGGCCTTGGCGAGATTGTCGATGATCGAATAGATCTCCGACTTCGCGCCGACATCGACGCCGCGCGTCGGCTCGTCGAGGATCAGGATCTTTGGCGCGATGGCGAGAAGCCGCGACAAGAGCACCTTCTGCTGGTTGCCGCCGGACAGGCCCCCGGCCGGCACGCCGACATTGGCCGCGCGGATGCTAAGCCCCGCGAAGGCCCTGTCGGCGCGCTCGCGCGCCTTGTCACCATCCAGGAACCAGCCAAGCTTCGCATCGCGCCCGAGCACCGCGAGATTGATGTTGTCCAGGCATGACATGTCGAGAAACAGGCCGAGCGCCTTCCTGTCCTCCGTCAGATAGGCGATGCCGGCCTCGAGCGCCTCGCCGGGCGTGCGGATGTCGATCGGGCGGCCTTCGAGTTCGAGACGGCCCGACGTTTTTGCCGCCGCGCCGATGATGAGATGCGCAAGCTCCGTGCGTCCGGCACCGATCAGGCCGGCAAGCCCCACTACCTCGCCGGCATGCACGGTGAGCGAGCAGCCCTTGACGCGCCGGCCGTCAGACATGTCGATCGCACTGAGCACAGGGTGTCCCCGCCCCGCCTCCGGGTCATGGTCCTTCTTGTAGAAAGAGGAGACGTCGCGCCCCACCATCAGCCGCACGATGGTATCGGCCCGGATTTCCGGCTTGTCGAGCGAGCCCACGAGACGGCCATCGCGCAAGACGGTGACGCGGTCGCCGAGCGCGTAGACCTCGTCCATGCGATGCGAGATGTAGATGATGGCGAGCCCCTCGGCGCGGAGCTGACGGATCAGCGCGAACAGCCGTTCGCTCTCGCCGGCCGACAGCGCAGTGGTCGGCTCGTCCATGATCAGGATTTTCGACCTCGCGTGCAGCGCACGCGCGATCTCGACGAGCTGGCGCTGGCCCATCGACAGATGCGCCACCAATGTCGATGGCTGGAAGTCCGCGCCCAGCCGTTCCAGGATGGGGCCGACGCCCTGGCGCATGGCGCCGCGCGCCAGCAAGCCCGAGCGCGAGATCTCGCGGCCGAGATAAATATTCTCCGCGACACTGAGATTGGGAGCCAAAGACAGCTCCTGATAGATGATGGAGATGCCCGCGGCGCGGCCGCCGAGCGGGCCTTCGATCCGCACCGGCCTGCCTTCGATGCGGATCTCTCCGCCCGGATCGGGCCGGTAGGCGCCGGACAATATCTTCATCAGAGTCGATTTGCCGGCGCCATTCTCGCCCATCAGGGCATGGATTTCGCCGGGATAGACGGTGAGATCGACGGCACGCAGCGCCTTGATGCCGAAGAAGCTTTTCGAGACCCCGCGCATCTCGAGGATCGGATCGTTCATCGTGCCTCCCGACGCACAATGCGTTTCCCACCCGCGTCTCGTTTTCTCAGCGCGGTTCGCGCATTAAACAAAACGCCGCGGCACAGGGCAATACCGAACCGACGGGAAAGCGAAATCGAAACGGCGCTAGCGGCGTGGCCGATACAGTTCGCGCCAGGCGGGAAGCCGATCGGCATAGGCATCGACGAGCACGCGATCAGGCTCGAACGTCTCGATGCGTCGCGGCGGCGTACAGACGGCGTCGATTGCCTCACCCGTGACAGCAAGACGCCCTAATCTTGCCGCACCGAACGCCGCTCCGGTTTCACCTTCGGCAAAGCGATGGATCGGAACATTCAGAACGCTTGCCAGCACCGACAGCCAGAACCGGGACCGTGAACCGCCTCCGATGGCATCGGCTTCCGCGACCGTAATGCCGGCATCCGCGAGCACGTCCCGGCAATCTGCCAGCGCGAAGGCAACGCCCTCGAGCACGGCCTGCACGATCGCCTCGCGATCGGTGCCGTGGCTCAAGCCATCGAGCATGCCGCGCACGACGGGGTCGTCGTGCGGTGTCCGCTCGCCCGCCAGATAAGGCAGGAAGCTCACCGGAGACGGCACCTGCGGGCGGGACCCAAGCGGTGCCAGCAATTCCGCCTCGGCAATGCCGAACAAGCGCGAGATCCAGGCAAGACAGGAGGCCGCCGAGAGAATCGCGCCGGCCTGAATCCACATTCCTGGGATGGCGTGGCAGAACGTGTGCACCCCGCGATCCGGGTTGGCGGCGATCCTGCTCGTCGGCACCAGCAAGGCGCCCGAGGTTCCCAGCGAGATGAACGCGGTTCCCGCCCTGATCGCGCCAATGCCGACGGCACCCGCCGGATTGTCACCGGCACCGCCCGCGAAGCTCGGCCGTCTGACCATGCCCCAGCGTTGCGCGAGCTCGCTGCGCAATGTTGCCGCGGGCGCGCAGCCCTCGACCAGTCGCGGCATGTGATCGCGCGACAGGCCGGTCGCGGCCAGTGCTGCATCCGACCAGTCCCTCCGCGCGGCGTCGAGCCACAGCGAGCCCGATGCGTCCGAGACATCCTCGACGGCTTCGCCCGTCAGGACCAGGCGCAAATAAGCCTTCGGAAGCAGGACGCGTTTCGTCGCGGCAAAAACCTCGGGCTCGTGCGTCGCAATCCAGAGCAGCTTTGGCGCGGTGAATCCGGGCATCGCCTTGTTGCCCGTCGTCGCGCGCAAGGCGGGCCAGCGTTGCTCCAGGATGCGGCACTCGGCGACGGACCGCCCGTCGTTCCAGAGGATGCAAGGCCGCAGCGGTCTTGCGCTCGCGTCGAGCAGCGTGGCGCCATGCATCTGGCCCGACAGTCCGATGCCTTCGACCACGGCCAACGCGCCGGCATGCGTCGCCTTCAAGGCATCCAGCGTGGCGAAGGTCGCCTCGACCCACTGCGCGGGATCCTGCTCGGAGTAGCCGGGCCGCGGCGAAGCGGTCGCGAGCGGCCGGCTTTCGCTGGCAATCACGCGCTGCGCGGAGTCGACGAGAACGGTCTTGACCGCCGAGGTGCCGAGATCGATGCCGAGATACATGGATGCGAACAATTGCCGACGCCGGATGGACGACGGCGGTCGGATGGCCCAATCAATCCAAGAAGCCTGATCGCGTCAAGGCAGGCTCTGCCATTCGTCGATCTCCAGGCCGAAAGAGCCGCAGAGCCGCCCCGCTTACCTGCGAGGTAATCGAATTCGGCGTCGCTGCGGCGCATCTTCCCTAGCACAGGAGATGATCATGATCGCGCTGCTGCTCTACCGGACCGTTGCAGACCACCTTGTTCCCTGGGCCATGGCGCTCGCCACCCGCATGCTGGCGCGCAGCCTCAACATGCCCGAGCCGCTGGTGCATTCGACCGGCGACTATGTGGTCGCACAGGTGCTCGCCTTCGAGCACGCGTCGGCAGGAGCCTCTGCCCGTTCCGCATCGCCCGCCTGCTCAGCGCCTGGTGGCGCGGACTGCGCTGAATTCCACCCCAAGATTCCACCCCCAAGCCCAACCCAAGCAAGGAGACCTACGATGATTGACGCATCCACCTTCCTGCGTCGCGCCCTGCTCGCCGACGCGATCTTCAGCGGCGCGGCCGCCCTCGGCTTCACTTTCGGCGCAGGCGCCTTCGCAACGTTGTTCAACCTGCCCGAAGCGCTGCTGCGCGAGACCGGCCTGTTCCTGATCGCCTACACCGCGCTGGTCGGCTGGTTTGCCGCGCGCGCCGCGGTGCCGAAGCCGCTCGTCCTGCTCGTTGTGGTCGGCAACGCGGCCTGGACGGTCGGCAGCATCGCGCTGCTGCTCTCGGGCGCGGTCTCGCCGAACATCGCGGGCGAGCTCATGGTCGTGGCCCAGGCGATCGCCACCGGCGTCTTCGCCGAGCTGCAATATGTGGGATTGCGGAAGAGCGGGCGCGTCGTGGCGGCGTGAGGCCGCATCCGCTGCTGTCGTCGCCCGGTTTAGCCGGGCGACCCAGTATTCCAGAGACGCCTGAGGGATACGGAGAAGCCGCGGCGTACTGGATGCCCCGCTTTCGCGGGGCATGACACCGCGATGAACGGCTACGCCCGCGCGCTGCCGTTGGCCTTGCCGACGGCGTGGCCGTTGAGCTTCTTCTTTTTGACGGCCTTGGCGCCTGCCTTCTTGGCCTTGGCTTCCGTGCGCGCCTTCACCTTGGCGCGTTCGGCCCGCTCCTCGGCGCGCAGCTTCTTGCGCTTGGTCTCGCAGGAGGCGCATTTGCAGCCGATCGGCTTCAGATAGGCTTTGAAGTAGTCGGTGCCGTAATCGTAGTTGATCTCGTCGCCCGGCTCGATGTTCTTGATGGCACGGATGAAGACCTTGCGCTCGCGCGGGCGAACGTCGGACTCGGCGTTGGGCCGGCAGGAATGGTTGATGTAGCGGGCGAGGTTCTTGCGCACCGAGCCGTCGATGGTCCAGCGGCCGTTGAGCTCGAACAGATATTTGTTCTCGATCTCGTCGTGCGCAGGAATCCGCGAGTCCAGGATCGGTCCGAAATAACGGATGATCCGGGTCCCCTTCTTGATCGGTTTGGTGGCGAAGAGGCCGAGCCCGGTCTTGGAGCGGCCGACGCGATAAGGTTTGTTCGACGAAATGGCTGGCATGATCTGGAGAACGAGGACGCGAACAAGGCCGGACGGGCCCAAGCGAAGCCGCTCTTCTAGAACGATTCCGCGCCGCTGTCAGGTCTCAGGTAGGCCTGTTTGAACCTTGCCCACAATCAAGACGTCTGATGGTACGGAGTTCCCGATGCATCAAAGCCTCATGATGACCCGCATCACCACAACGTGCCTGGCCGTGTTGCTGATGTGCACCGTCCTTGGTGGCGCAAACGCCCAATCCGTGGGCAGCACGTACACTTCGACGGCGCCCAAGGACTGCCGCCAGCTCGGAAAGCCCAGCGAGCTCGACGGCAGCACGACGCGTATGTGTCCCGGCAAAGATGGCCTGATGGTGCTGATCGCCGAGGACGATCTTCGCGAGATCGTCTCGGTCGGGCGCAATCGCAAGGAAGCGGCCGAGGAGCCGGCGGCCAAGACCTGGTTCGCCCCGTTCAATTCATCCGAGACCACCGTCGAGTGGCACGCCGCCGGCCAAAAGCCGTTTGCGATCATCCAGCGCTGGCACATCGCCGACGGCAGCGATCCCGACAAGCAGGGACGGCCAAACACCAAGGCCATGCTGGTCGTGACACGGCTGCCGCCGGGCCCGGTCTGCCATGTCGCCTATGTCGATGCAATCGCCAACCCGAACGCCAATGAGCTCGCGCGCAAGGCCGCGGACGATTTCGCCCGCGGCTTCACCTGCGGCAAGGACGAGGTGAAGGTCATCGGCACGCGCGGCCGCGCCGTCGAGTTCGCGACGATGCGGTAGGGGCTGCGCCCGATCGAAGGCGCTATGTCGGCAACTTCGCTGTAATCGGCGCCGTCAGCATCACCTCAAGCAGCCGTTCGGCCGTCGTCCCCTCGGGCAGCCGCTCCAAAATATCCTTGAGCCGTCCGTCGAGCAGCAGGGTGGTGAAGCCGTGCACCATCGACCAGGCGCGCGCGATCGCGGCGCCCTGGTCGAGCGTCAGCGCGTCGCCGCTGATCTGCTCCTGCCGCATCGCGCCGATGGCGTTGGCAAGTCCGGCGAAGGAGGCTTCGGCAGCCTCGTGCAGCGAGGGCCTGGAATAGTCGAGCCGCTCGGTGCGGAACATGATGCCGTACATGCCGGGATGGGCCTGCGCATAGGCGACATAGGCTTTCGGCCGCGCCAGCGCGCGCGCGAGCGGCGTGGTCGCGGTGTCGCAGGCTGACGCCATCGCCGCGTTGAACTGGCGGAAGCCGACGGCCGCGAGCTCGCTGAGAAGGCCGGTGAGATCGCCGAAATGATGGGTCGGCGCAGCATGCGATACACCCGCCTCGCGCGCCACCGCGCGCAACGTCAGGCCCGCAAGCCCGTCGCGCTCCAGCACCCGTTCGGCGGCCTGGAGCAGCGCCTCGCGCAGCGCGCCGTGATGATACGGCGCCTCCGTCTTCGCACTGGCCGGTCGGCGTGCGGGACGTCCGCTCGTTGCCGACGATGTCTTACTCGGGGCGCGCGCGATGCGCGCCGCTTCGGTCCTGGTTTCGCTCTTCGGATCGCTTTTGCCCATGAGCCAACCTATATGACGCAATATTGACAGTGTAAAGATTTCGCTTGACCGGCGCGGCGATCGGCCCTATCTGATCTTTACGATGTAAAGATAAGAGGGATACGCCGTGCAGCACGACGCCATCGCCGAGCGCCGCAACAATATCGCGCCGATTCCATTCGAGGCCGACGCGCCCTTCCTCAAGATCATCGGCGAATTGCCGCGCGAGCTGAACGGCACGCTCTATCGCAACGGCCCCAATCCGCAGTTCGATGCGTCCGGCGCGCACTGGTTCGTCGGCGACGGCATGCTGCACGCCTTCCACCTCGAGAATGGCCGCGCCAGCTACCGCAACCGCTGGGTCCGCACGCCGAAATGGCTCGCCGAGCACGACGCCGGCCGCGCTTTGTTCGGCGGCTTCGGCCGCAAGCTGCCGGATGCCCCGGCTGATCTCACCGACGGCGGCGTCGCCAACACCAACATCATCTTCCATGCCGGCAAGCTGCTGGCGCTGGAAGAAGCGCATCTGCCGACCGAGATCGAGCCGGGCACGCTGGCCACGCGCGGCTATCACAATTATCAGGGCCGCATCGCCGGCAGTTTTACGGCGCATCCGAAGATCGATCCGGTCACCGGCGAGATGCTGTTCTTCGGCTACAACGCCGCGGGACCGCTGACGCCTGCCCTCTCCTTCGGATCGATCGATGCGTGCGGCAAGGCGACGCGCTTCGAGCGGTTCGAGGCGCCCTATGCCAGCATGGTGCACGACTTCATCGTCACCGCGAACCATGTGCTGTTTCCGATCCTTCCCATCGCCGGCAGCATGGAGCGCGCGATGAGCGGACGGCCGCCCTATGCCTGGGAGCCGGACAAGGGCGCCTATGTCGGCGTGATGAAGCGCAACGGCACGGCCAAGGACATCGTCTGGTTCCGCGGTGAAGCCTGCTACGTCTTCCACATCATGAATGCCTGGGAGGAAGGCAACCGCATCGTCGCCGACGTCATGCAGTTCGAGGAAGCGCCGCTGTTTCCGCATCCCGACGGCCGGCCGACCGATCCGGAGAAATCGCGCGCCCGCCATTGCCGCTGGACCTTCGATCTCTCGGGGAATACCGATCGCTTCCAGCAGACGTATCTGGACGACCTCACCGGCGAATTCCCGCGCATCGACGATCGCCGCGCCGGGCTGAAGAGCCGTCACGGCTGGTACGCCTGCCCCAATCCGAAACTGCCGATGTTCGGCGCGCTGTCCGGCATCGTCCATGTCGACGGCAACGGCAAACGGCTCGGCCATTATCTGCTGCCGGCCGGCGACACCATCTCCGAGCCGGTCTTCGTCGAGCGATCGAGCGATGCAGCCGAAGGCGACGGCTGGCTGCTCGCCGTGGTGTGGCGCGCGCGGGAGAACCGCAGCGACCTCGCCGTGTTCAATGCCACCGACATCGAGGCCGGCCCCGCCGCATTGGTGCAG
This sequence comes from Bradyrhizobium sp. B025, assembly GCF_042257955.1. Classification (NCBI taxonomy): domain Bacteria; kingdom Pseudomonadati; phylum Pseudomonadota; class Alphaproteobacteria; order Hyphomicrobiales; family Nitrobacteraceae; genus Bradyrhizobium; species Bradyrhizobium sp. B025. The sequence goes on from NZ_CP170150.1 coordinate 5,544,444, forward strand.
CTCGGCCACCGCGTGCCCGACGGCTTTCACGGCAATTGGGTGGGAGCGGCATAGCCGTCATTCCGGGGTGCGACGAAGTCGCGAACCCGGAATCCATTTCACCGCGTGCTCTGCGGCTCGACGGATCCTCAAACACGCGATTGCGCATCGTAGCTCGACGCTTCGCGTGCCCCGGAATGACGGAAAGAGGAGTTTCCCATGCACATGCCCTCGATCACCGCCGACTGTCTCGCCGTCCTCGCCCTGGCCTGCGCCGCGCTCGCACTCTGGATGACCTCGCTGTGGCGGGGAAGCCATGGCACCTTCAACGGCGGCATCTTGCTCTCCGCCGGCTTCATGACCGGCTGCGCGCTGCCGCTCCTGCCCTGGGCGGAATTGGCCGCGGAGGCATCGGACCAAGTCGTTGCAGGCCTTCATCTTTTGGAGGTCGCCTACGTGATTTTGACACTGTAAAGATATTGCTTGACCCACGCGCGCCCCTGAAGTAGGAATCTTTCCATTGTAAAGATCGGCTCGACCGAGGCGGCCCATGACGATTTTCCTGATCCTCGCGCCCTACGGCGCCTACACCTTCCTGATGCTGGTGACGTCGGCCACGGTCAGCGTGTTCGCGGCGTCCGCGATCTGCCTCGCCACCGTCGCCATCGATGTGGCGCAGGGCCGATCGCCGAAGATCCTGGCTGTGGGCTCGGCGATCGTGTTCGCTGCCATCGGCCTCTACCTCGCGCTGCTCGACCCCGCGCTCGGCCCGCTCGGCATCAAGCTGTCGGTCGATGTCGGCATCTTCGTCATCTCGCTCGGCTCGATGCTGGTTCGCCGTCCCTTCACCCTGCAATATGCGATTGAATCGGTCCCGGCCGAGACCGCGGCGATGCCCGGCTTTCTCTATGCCAATTACGTCATCACCGGCGCTTGGACCGCGGCGGCGCTGCTGATGGCGGCCGCCAATCTCGTGCTGCTCTACGTCCCCGGCCTGCCGCTCTGGTCGAGCCTTGCGGTCGCCTTCGCCGCCCGCAACAGCGCGATCTACTTCACAAAATGGTATCCCGAGTATCGCCAGATCAAGTACGGTACGCCGGCCGCCGCGCTGCCCAACGCCCGCTGAACAGGATCGACGATGAAGGACGTATTCGCCCGCCTCGCCTCCGACTTCCTCTCCGCCATCGTCTTCCTTGTCGTCTACCTCATCACCGACAACGTCGTCCTGGCAACGTCGGTGGCGATTGCCGGTGCGATCGCGCAGGTGATCTACGCCCGCGTCAAGGGGCAGCAGCTCAACTACATGACCTATGCAAGCCTCGCGCTCGTCGTCGTGCTGGGCACGGTCACGCTACTGACCAATGATCCCCGCTTCATGCTGGCAAAGCCCTCGATCGCGCATTTCGCGATCGGCGCCATCATGCTCAAGCGCGGCTGGATGCTGCGCTACATGCCGCCGATCGTCGCTGAGACCGTTCCGGAATATGTCACCGCTGCGGGCTATGCCTGGGCGGCGCTGATGTTCGTGATCGGCGCCGGCATGATCGCGGTCGCCGCTACGGGCGATCTGAAGCTGTGGGCGTTCTACATCACGGTGGTCGCGGGCGGCGCCAAGATCCTCGCCTTTGCCGTGCAGTATGTCGTGCTCCGGCTCATCGTCACCAGCCGCCGGCGCGCCGCGGCCCGCGCCTAAATGCCTCCAATGCAGCGTTAGGCAGGCGCGCCGAGTTGGGTTATAGGCTCGCTCAGGACTGGCCGCGGATCGTCGCGGCCCGCCGGGATTTGTTCGGGAGACGGGAATGGCCGTAGACGGCAGCTGGAATCTGACCATGACGACGCCGATGGGCGAGCGCAACTCGACGCTCAGCCTGAAGGCCGCGGGCGGCACGCTCACGGGCGCGCAGATTGCGGAAGGTAACTCCGCCGAGATCTTCGACGGCACCGTCTCTGGCGACAACGTCTCCTGGAAAGTCTCGATCGACAAACCGATGCCGCTCACGCTCGAATTCAACGGCACCGTCTCCGGCGACAGCATCAGCGGCGAGATGGGCATCGGCCCGATGGGCAGCTTCCCGTTCACGGGCGCGCGGGCGTAAGGCCACGCAGCCATGCGCGTGCTCCGTTTCATCGCGGCGGCGATGCTGTGCGTCGTCACACAAGCAGCGCGCGCGGATGACACCGAACCGGCGTGGCGCGCAAGCGCGCTCGCCATGGTGCCGACGGGCTTTGTGGCCGGCACCGCCTATCGCACCGATGGCTCGACCGGTTACCTCGCCGTTTATCCGGCGACATCGAACGATCCGAAGACGCCCGCAAGCGTGTTCGCCGCACGCCAGGCGCTCGTGGTCACACTGACGCCGGATGCGACGCGCGCCGTCTCAGCCGAACTGAAGCCGCGCACCGGGCCGGACCCGGACAACGACGACACCGATTTCGCAAAACTGCACGCCGATCTCGCCGCCAAGCGTTCGTCGCTGCTCGACGGCACCGAGCCCTGCGATCTCGGCGCCTGGTCGATCGACAAGGACCCTGATGGCCTCAACGTGCGCGCCGAGCCGTCAGTGAAGGCGCGTGTGCTCGGCACGCTGCCGCCACCCTATCGGCTAAGACTGGGCGGCGCCGAGAACACGCCCGACGGCGGCTGGCTGACCGAATTCCGCATCATCGGATTCAAGGACGGCTGGTTTCTGATCGAAGGCGCCAAGCCGCCGGGCAAGGACTACGAGGACGACAAGAGATATCCGCGCAGCGCGCCAAAGCCCTATGCCGGGCGCGGCTGGGTAGCCTCCAACAAGGTCGGCGCCGCCTACGCCAACGGCGCCACACGCATGGGCGGCCTGTTTCAGGCCCCCTTCGTCGACGCCAAATGGATGCCCGCCCAGCGCGAGCTCGGCGGCGCGATCGATACCGACGGCGGCCCCAAGCGCCTGCTCGCTTGCAGCGGTCTCTGGGGCCTCGTCGAGAGCCACGACGGCGTCCGCGGCTGGTGGCGCGCGCTGTGCTCCAACCAGGTCACGAATTGCAGTTGAACTCTTCCCCCTCGCTCCGCTTGCGGGGCCGCGACGAGCTTCGCTCGCGCTGAGAGGGTTGGAGTGAGGGGGAGTCTCCGCGAGGACGGTGACAGTTGGACTCGTGGAGAGTCCCCCTCACCCGGACTTTGCGCGACGCGCAAAGTCCGACCTCTCCCCGCAAGCGGGGAGAGGTGAAGAGCTAGCCCAGATTCAACTCCTTGAAGAAGTCGTTCCCCTTGTCATCGATGATGATGAACGCCGGGAAATCCACGACTTCGATGCGCCAGATCGCTTCCATGCCGAGCTCGGGATATTCGAGCACCTCGACCTTCTTGATGCAGTGCTCGGCGAGGTTCGCCGCGGCGCCGCCGATCGAGCCGAGATAGAAGCCGCCATACTTCTTGCAGGCCTCGCGCACGGCCGGCGCGCGGTTGCCCTTGGCCACCATCACCATGGAGCCGCCCGCGGCCTGGAACTGGTCGACGAAGGAATCCATCCGGCCCGCGGTGGTCGGACCGAACGCACCGGAGGCGTAGCCCTCCGGCGTCTTGGCGGGGCCGGCGTAGTAGACCGGATGGTTCTTGAAATAGTCCGGCAGCGGCTCGCCCTTCTCCAGCCGCTCGCGCAGCTTGGCATGGGCCGAGTCGCGCGCCACGATCATGGTGCCGGTCATCGAGACCCGCGTCTTGATCGGGTACTTCGAGAACGTCGCCAGGATGTCCTTCATCGGCTGGTTGAGGTCGATCTTGACGACCTCGCCGCCGAGCGACTGCTCGACCTGCGGCAGGTATTGCGCCGGGTTGTGCTCGAGCTCCTCGAGATAGACGCCGTCCCTGGTGATCTTGCCGAGCACCTGGCGATCGGCCGAGCAGGACACGCCAAGCCCGATCGGGAGCGAGGCGCCATGGCGCGGCATGCGGATCACGCGCACGTCGTGGCAGAAATATTTGCCGCCGAACTGCGCGCCGACGCCGAGCGACTGCGTCATCTTGTGGATTTCCTTCTCCATCTCGACGTCGCGGAAGGCGTTGCCGTCGGGCGAGCCGTGGGTCGGCAGCGCGTCGAGATAGCGGGCGGAAGCGAGCTTCACCGTCTTCATGCAGAGCTCGGCCGAAGTGCCGCCGATCACGATGGCGAGGTGATAGGGCGGGCACGCCGCGGTGCCGAGCGTGAGGATCTTTTCCTTCAGGAACGCGAGCAGGCGGTCCTTGGTCAGGACGGAAGGCGTCGCCTGGAACAGGAAGCTCTTGTTGGCGGAGCCGCCGCCCTTCGCCATGAACATGAACTTGTAGGCGTCGTCGCCCTCGGCGTAGATCTCGCACTGCGCCGGCATGTTGTTGGCGGTGTTCTTCTCCTCGTACATCGAGAGCGGCGCGACCTGCGAGTAGCGCAGATTGCGGCGCAGGTACGCATCGCGCGCGCCTTCCGACAGCGCCGCCTCGTCGTCACCGTCGGTGATGACGTTGCAGCCCTTCTTGCCCATGATGATCGCGGTGCCGGTGTCCTGGCACATCGGCAGCACGCCGCCGGCCGCGATGTTGGCGTTCTTCAAGAAGTCGAGCGCGACGAACTTGTCGTTCGGGCTCGCCTCGCCGTCCTCCAGGATCGCGCGGAGCTGCTTCAAATGGCCGGGGCGCAGGTAATGGTTGATGTCGCCGAAAGCCGCCTCCGACAGCGCCCGCAGCGCCTCGCGCGACACCACCAGCATGTCCTTGCCCAGGACCTTCTCGACCCGGACGCCCTCGGACGAAATCTTCTTGTAGGGCGTCTCGTCCTTGCCCAGCGGGAACAGCGGGGTGTGCTTGTAGGGCGGAACGGGCTTTGCGGGGTCGGGGAAGGCGGTGGGAGCGTTCATGGAGCGAATCTCGGGGTTTTGGAGCCCTCGCGCGGGCCCCTGGCATAGAAGCGTTCTAAGCTTTTTTGCCGTAAAGGGAAGGCGTTCCGGCGCGATCGGGGCATCCCGATTCGACGTCATGACGGTCCTTTTTCGGTCACCGTCGGCCGGACGCAGGTGGCGATGATCGTGCCCGGCAGGCCTTGCGTCCACCCCTTGCGCTCGGCGCGCGACGAAGGTTGAATGCGCGCCCAAAGGGGCTTTTTATCATGATTTTCAAACTGAACGTCCGCGGCGCGATCCTGGTCGCCGCCGCCATCACCGGCCTTGTGACCCTCGCCTCGCCTGCCCGCGCGGACCAGTGCGATGACATCGCAAAGCAGCTTGCGAGCGGCATCGACAGGCTGAAGGTCAACTTCAAGGCCGCCAACATCATCTACCTCACCCACCCGGCGGCGAAGGAGCTCTCGCTCGGCTGCCGCGCGCAGGGGCAAAACTATTCCAACGAGCTCTATGCCAAGGGCGACCGCAAGCCGACGCCGCAGTTCTATGACCTCGTCGCGTCCGCGGCCGCGATCATCTTCACGGTGCCGAAGGACGACACCGCGAAAGGCGCGACGCGCTGCCTGAAGCGCATGGGCCTGCTCCGCGGCGACAAGGTGTCGATGCGCTTCAAGCGCCTCAACATGGATTGCTCGCGCACCAAGACGGAAGCCTCGATCGCGATCACGCGTCCGAAGGACGAGTAGGCCGGCGCGTCTGCCGCAGGCCTCGCGCTTTCCGCAGGCGCGACTCGCGTGTGTCGTAACGTCGCCCGCTGCATACTCCGTCATTGCGAGTCCCTCCGCGGAGACAGACTGGATTGCTTCGCTGCGCTCGCAATGACGGATGAGAGAGTTGGCGCCCGTTGAAATTGCACAATGACAGGCGCGAGGACGCCTCCCACCGCACCAGATCCCTCGCATTTTAACGATTGGCTTGAGGGAAATTTCGCTCCTCGCAGGACAGACTCAATTGTTTCCATGTGTGAGGATTTGTGGATGAGCGTTTCTACCGTTGCGCCGCCGCCGATCGCGATCGTGGTCCCGAGCTACGACACGACCAAGCAGCAGGACGATCAGGCCAAGACCAAGGACACCGACCCGACCTACAAGCCGCAGCCGCCCGTGCCGCTGCCGCCGGGTCAGGGCACGCGGATCGATCAGCTCGCCTGATCCGGCCTGCCGAAGTTGAAGCGCCCGATCCGGTCGATCGGGCTTTTCGCGTGTCCGGCCGCATCTTTGCCGGATAGCCGGGTCAATATGGCGCGGGATTGCCCCGGGACCTGCGCATGATCGCACGGCTCTTGTTGCAGAACACGGTCTTCGTCGTCGCGACGGGCGCGCTGCTGTTCGCGTCCGCCGGCACGCTGCAGTGGCCCGGCGCCTGGGTGATGCTGATCGCCTCCGCGCTACTCGGCCCGCTCTGCGGCTGGTGGCTCTACCGGCTTGATCCGGCGCTGCTCGCCGAGCGTCTCCGTCCGGTCATCCAGAAAGACCAGCCGCCCGCCGACAAGGCGTTCATCGCCGTGTTCGTGCTCGCGATACTGGCCTGGCTGGTCGCGATGGGCCTCGACCGGCGCCAGCTTGCCTCCGGCATGCCGCTCGCTTTGCAGGTCCTCGGCCTCGTGCTGTTCCTCGCCTCGACGCTGTTCACGATGTGGGTGTTCCGCGAAAACTCGTTCGCCGCGCCGGTGGTGAAGCTGCAAGCCGAACGCGCGCAGCACGTGATCTCGACGGGGCCCTACGCGCATGTGCGCCATCCCATGTACAGCGGCATGATCCTGTTCTTCGCCGGCGTCCCGCTGCTGCTGGGCTCGTGGTGGGGTCTTGCGATGGAGCCGCTCTTCCTCGCGCTGCTAGCAGTCCGAATCCGCATCGAGGAGCGCACGCTGCGCGAGGGCCTGCCGGGCTATGCCGACTATGCGATGCGGGTGCGCTACCGTCTGCTACCCGGCGTGTGGTGAGCGCGCATCTCTGTCCCGTGCAACTCCAGGGAAAAGCGCCTGCCCTCCTCCGATCGACTGACGTCGCCGCAACCGAAGCCCGCTAGAGGGAGCCCGCACCCACGTGAACGGGAGACGCGACGATGTTCTGCAAGCCCCCCTGCCCTGACGAGCATGACCTCGCTCCCGCCCCTGATGATTCAAACGATCGATCTGGTCCGGAGCGTTCACAGACGCTCGGGAGCCACGACGCGTTCGGGCGATTGATCGCGCCCGAAACGGCCGGTCCGGAACGGGGGCTGCCGCCAGCCTCCCTCCGGACCGGCTAACTATCGAGCTCCTTGTAGCGCCGGAAGATGCCCTGCTCGTTGAAGGCAATGCGACGCTCGCTCGCAAGGTAGGCCTTGATGTTCGGTCGCGCGGCGACGCGGTCGTGCAGGCCGACGAGGCCCGGTATGTCTGCCTCGAACGCCTTCATGCGCCTGGGGAAGGCATAGCGCAGCCCGGCGACGATCTGGAACAGCGAGAGGTCGACATAGGTCAGCCGGCGGCCGGTGACGTAAGTGCCGCCATTGCCGGCGAGCAGCTGTTCGAAATAGCCGAGATATTTCGGCACGCGCTCGCTCCAGAACTCGGCCGTGCGCTTCTTCGCCGCAGGCCGCGCATCCTCGTAATAGAGCGAGGGCCCAAGTGGATGATGGGTGTCGTGAACCTCCAGCACGAGATCGGCGATGGTGAGCTGGAGCTGGTGCACCCAGAGTTTGCCTGCATCCGTCTGCGGCGCAAGGGCGTGGCGGGCGCCGAGATAGAGCAGGATGTTGGCGGTCTGGCCGATGACGAGCTTGCCGGCCTTGAGGAATGGCGGCGCGAAGGGCGGCGTGCCCTCATGCGCGTCCATCATCTTCATCATCGCAGCTGTTCCGCGCGGGCCGCGCGCAACGTCGACGTAGGCCGCACCCGCCTCCTCCAGCGCCAGCCGCACATATTCGCCGCGGCCCTGAATCTCGGGCCAGTAGTAAAGCTCGTACTTCATGGAAACAGTCCGTGATTGCGTTGCGGCAAGTGTAGCACGCAACCACGAACTCGATGACGGTGGACGGTGTTCCGCGCCTCAATTCGCCGCGAAGCAATACAGCAGCCCGTCGCCACCCGTGCTCTTCAAATCGGCCTGCGAGCAGCCGCCATCGGGACCGCGCGAGGGGTGCGAGCTGTTCCACGATTTCGACGGCTCGTCGTCACGCAGGCCCCGCCGGTCGGCATGGCCGACCACCGCAGTACCTTGCGTGCTGGACGACCAGTTCTTGCAGGTCTTGTCGTCGCCGGCGGCAAATGCGGTGCCGTCGGGTTGCGTCCCCGTGAGAATGTCGTGGCGGTTCGGCGTATCGCCGACTCCGTTGGAGACCTCACCCTTCTCGCTGAGCGCCGTCTGCTTGGTCAGGTTGTTGGCGGGGCCATGAAGCTCGGCAACATCCTTGGCGATGACCGCGCCCTTCGCATTCTGCCACGGCCCCTTGCCGATGCGGTCGCGCGCGTTGACGGCCGGCTTGCCGTCGGCGGCCTGGGTCGAGAGATAGGCGCGCCAGGTTTTGGCGCCGGCGCCGACGGCCTGAGCGAGCTTCTGGCAGTGCGCATCGGCCCCTTCCAGGCCGCCGAGATCGGCACCCTTGCCCGGCCCGCTCGAGGTCACGAAGAAGGTCATATCGGCTGACTGCGCCAGCACCGATGGACTTGCGAAGACCGCGAGCGCAGCGCCTGCTGGTACGATGACTCTGGCAATAAAGTTCATCCTATCCTCCCGTTTGGTCCTGCGATTGCTCTTGGCTGGCCCGTCTTTGACCCTCTGACACGAACCCGTCACGACGGACATTATTCCGGCCGCCCACCGCGCGTCACCTCGAGCGGAGGCGCGGGACCGGCCGCCCCCGAAGGCCGTGTCGATTAATTGCTTCCCGCGACCGTAGCGCCGGGTGAGCATGCCCAGCACGGGCCGATCCTCAAGCGATCGCCCAGGGGAGGACGCGGGAGTCCGTTGCGGGGCCGTTCAGGGCGGCATCCGCGAGCACATCGGGGCTGCCGCCGGGCGCGGCGCGAGGGGAGATCGTCATGCACTGGAACACCGTCCGCCCAATCGCGGCAATTGCCGGCTATGCCGCGCTTTGCTGCCTTGCCATCGGTCCGGGCTGCGCCTCGGCCGCGGAATTGCTCAAAGCCCGGCTCGCGCAAAACCTCGGACCGATCTCCGGCCTTGCAATCGTCGCCAAATCGAAGGGGATTTTCGAAAAGAACGGACTGGACATCACGGTCTCGAACTTCACGTCCGGCAAGCAGTGCCTGGACACCGTGATCGGGGGCGGCGCCGACATCGCGACGACGGCGGAGGCGCCGGTCACCGCTTCGGCGATGGCAAACCAGCCCATCGCCTTCATCGCCGGCATGGAATATTCCGACCTCAAGACGGTCGTTGCGGCCAAGGCCGGCGTCAAGACCAAGGCAGAGCTTCGCGGCAAGCGAATCGGATTCACGGCCGGCACCGGCAGCGAGGTCTACACGGCGACGTTGCTGAAGTCGGCGGGATTGACTGCCAAGGATGTCACCCTCGTCAACCTGCGGCCGCAGGAAATGCTGCCGGCACTTGCAGCCGGAAGCATCGACGCGATCGACACTTGGGAACCCCACATCGCCAACGCGAAGAAGGCCCTGGGCGAAGCCGTCGCTGAGCTCGATACAACGGGCACCTACTCCGAGACGTTCAACATCGTCGTCATGAAAACCTATCTGGATGCCAACCCTGCGGTGGTCGAGAAGTTCATCGCCGCACTGATCGATGCCGAGGTCTGGGTGAAGGCACATCAGGACGAAGCGATCACGGTGGTGGCGGACGCGGTCGGCATGAAGCGTGACGACCTCGCTCCCATCTGGGCCGACTATGTCTACCGGGTGCGTCTCGACGATCGGCTGATCGAGATCCTCAAGACTCACTCCGCATGGCGCCTCGAGAGCGGCAACCATCCTCCGGGAGCGGCGATGCCCGACTTCAGCAAGGTCGTCGTCGCCGAGCCACTGAAGAAGGTCGACCCCGCACGCGTCACCCTCTCGTGGAAATAGACACCCGCACAGCCATGCAGGACGGCACTTCAGCACGACAGGAAATTGCTCTCCGCACCGACGGTCACGGTCGGCGGCCGAATTCAGCCCGTCTTCGCCGTCTCAACATTCTGGTCGGGGCGCTTTCGCTTCCCTTGTTCGTCGGTCTCTGGGAACTGGTCTCCCGTTCCGGGGCCGTCAACATGGTGCTGTTTCCGCCGCCGACGGTGGTTGCTGCGGCGGTCCTCGAGTGGATACGAAGCGGACAGTTCCTTGGCGATCTGCTGGCCAGCCTCTTTCGCGTCACCACGGGGTTCATCGTGGGCGGCGCGCTCGGCATCCTGCTCGGCATCCTCACCGGCCAATTCCCTGTCATCTCGAGCTTGCTCTCCCCGCTATTCCATATCCTGCGGCCAATTCCGCCGATTGCCTTCGTGCCGATCGTCATCCTCTGGTTCGGCCTGTCGGAAGCGGGAAAACTGTTCCTCGTCGTATGGGGCGTGTTCTTCACGGTTTGGCTTTCGACCCACATCGGCGTGCAAAAGGTCGACCGCGGCCTCATTCGGGCGGCGTTGATGCTCGGCACGCCACGGCGGCAGATGCTTCAGGAGATCGTCCTGCTGGGCGCGCTTCCCTACATCGTGGTCGGATTGCGCACCGCCGTCAGCATCTCCTTCTACACGCTTGTCGCGGCCGAACTTGCCGGCGCTTTCGCCGGCATTGTCTACAGGATCGAGATTGCGCAGCAGAATTTGCAAACGGGCCAGGTCATGGGCGGGCTCGCAGCGCTCGGGTTGATTTCGTTCATTGCCGACCGTCTGTTTTCGGCGCTTGCAGAACGTATCGTCTGGTGGCGCTGATGTCGGGACCTCGATCGATCATAAAACTGGCTCTGGCAAGTTCGCCGGCCTCCGTCGAATCGGCGCGGAAACAACCGGCCATTCAAGTCTCAAGCCTGAGCATCGTATTTGACACCAATCGCGGGCAGACCATCGCGGTGGATCGCGTTTCCTTTGACGTGGCGCCTGGCGAGTTCGTTTGCATCGTCGGGCCCTCCGGCTGCGGCAAGTCGACGGTGCTCAATACGATCGCCGGACTGGAAGTGCCGTTTGAAGGCGACATCCTGGTCGAGGGCTCGCGTGTCTACAGCCCGCGCCCCGATGTCGGCATGGTGTTCCAGCAGCCGCATCTTTTCCCCTGGAAGTCTGTCCGCAAGAACATCGCCCACGGCCCCAGGATGCTTGGGAAGTCCACGACGGAAGCGAACGCCATCGCCGACGATCTGATCGCGATGATCGGTCTCAAGCGTTTCGCCGACGCCTATCCGAACACGCTGTCCGGCGGCATGCAACAGCGCGTGGCGATCGCGCGAGCGTTGGCCAATCAGCCCCGCCTGTTGCTGATGGACGAGCCCTTCGGAGCCCTCGACGCCCAGACCCGGGCGGTGATGCAAGACAATCTGCTGGAGCTGCGCGACCGGATCAAGGCGACGATCGTGTTCGTCACCCATGACATCGATGAAGCCATCGTGCTGGCCGACCGCGTTCTCATCATGAGCGCGGGACCCGGCCGCATCCTGCGCGAAGTCGCGGTCAAGCTGCCGCGCCCGCGGTCGAGTGCCGTCATGGTCGAGCCAACCTATCTTTCCCTCAAGAAGGATTGTCTCGACGTCATCCGCGCAGAAGGGCTGCGGGCGTTCAATCAGTCGGACGCGAGCTGATCGCCCAGAACTCGGAAATCGAGCAGCAGCCGGCAGCGCGCTGGCATGGTTCTTGAATAATCGATGCCGGGTCTCACAGTGGAGCCGGCGATGCACAGGGCGAATAGCGCGATAGCGGCAGGCGTGATGCTGGCCGAGTCGGACAATCTCGTCAGGCCGCTGCCCGGCTTGCTGGACGGTCTCAGCCGGGCCGATTGCAATCGGCTGCGTGCGATCGGACGCGAGAAGGCCCTGGAAGCCGGCCAACTCGTTTGGTCTCAGGGCGACACACAGGCCGGGATCTACCTGATCAGCGAGGGACGCATCCGCAGCTACTATGCGGCGCCGTCGGGGCGCGAGGTCACGCTCGCCTACTGGTTTCCCGGCAACTTCGTCGGCGGCCCCGATATATTCGGAACGGGCCCGCACATGTGGACATCGGTTGCGGCCGAACGCAGCCGGTTGACGTTCATGCCCGGACCGGCGCTGCGGCGGCTTGCGCTCGAATCGCCGACGATCGCCGTCGCCTTGCTGGATGCCCTGGCATTCAAGGCGCGATGCTATTCGGCGATGGCCCAGATGCTCGGGACGCGCTCGGTGACCGAGCGGCTGCACAGCCTGTTGATCTTCCTGTCGCACGTCTACGGCGTGAAGCGCGGCGGCGAGATCGTCGTCGGGATGCCGTTTACCCACGGCGATCTCGCCAATCTCATCGGCTCCACCCGCCAATGGGTAACAGTACAACTCGCGCGGCTCCAGGAGGAAGGCGTGATCAGGTACGACAGATCCGTGATTTCGATCCTGGATCTTTCGACGCTCGGGCAAGGGATGGAATAATATCCGCCCTTCAGCCGCCAGACTTCAATTCGAAAGCCGCTCGGCCTGCACTGGCCTCGAACCGCCGCGCCAGTCCGATCAGCGCGCGATCATGCCAGGCCGGCGCCAGCAGGGTCACGCCCATGGGCATGCCGTTCGGCAATGTCGCGTTCGGAACCGCCACGCCGCAGAGATCGAGCAGATTGGCGAAGTACGAGTAGTAGCCGAGGCGATTGTTGAGCGTGATCGGATCGCGATCCATCTCCTCCAGCGTGAACGGCCGCGGTGCGGTCGGGACCACCAGCGCATCGATACCCGCAAAGATCGCCTCGGCGTCGCGGCGAAGTCGGTGCAACCGGTGAATGGCACCAAACGTGTCGATCGCTGAATAGCCGGCGGCTGAGCCCAGCACGGTCCTCGTGATGTCAAGCAGGAAGCCGGAATCGATGTCCATCAGCGAAGCGATGGCCGAGTGCCGCTCCGCGACCCAGGGCCCGCTGAACATCAACTCCCCGGCCTGGCGGAACGGGGCGAAGTCCACCTCGATCGCCGTTCCTCCGATCTGCGTGAAACGCTCGCAGGCGCGCTCATAGAGCTCGCCGCATTCCGGCATGCCGAAGCATTCGAGATCGGCGGACGCGATGCGGCCGAACCGGAACGATGGCACCGTCCCTGTGGCGAAAGAAAAGGCCCTGGGCACGCGGCTGTAGGGATCTTCGAAATCGAACCCCTCGATAATTTCGATGATCGCCTCGCCGTCGCTGACGGTATTGCAGAACACCGAGACGCAATCGATCGTCGGGCAATTCGGCACCAGCCCGCGTGATGACACCAGCCCAACGGTCGGCTTGATTCCGACGATGTTGTTGAAGCCGGCAGGTATGCGGCCGGATCCGCCGGTATCGGTGCCGAGCGCGAACGCGACGTGCCCGGCCGCCACGGCGACCGCGGACCCGGAACTGGAGCCGCCCGAAACATAGCGCGCGTCGGCAACCGACGCGCAGGGGCCATAGGGCGAACGCGCGCCGGACAGGCCTGTGGCGAACTGGTCGAGATTGGTCTTTCCGAGACAAATTGCGCCGGCCGCGGTGAGGCGTTCGACGCTGTGCGCGGAATGCCAGGGCGTGTAGCTGAACGCCGGGCATGCGGCGGTGGTCGGCATTCCCTCGACGTCGATATTGTCCTTCACACCGAAGGGAATGCCGAGCAGCGGAAGATTTTCGCCCGTCCGCGCGCGCGCCACCAGCTTGCGGCATTCTTCCAGCGCCTCCTCCCGCGGGCGGAGATAGATCCAGCAATTGCGCTCGCGCTCGGCCTCGATCCGGTCGTACGCCGTTTCGATCGCCTCCAGCGCCGATGACGAATTCCTGGCGATGGTTTCGTGATTTGTCCTGGAGCGCGCGACAGACTGACTCACCGAATATCTCCTTCGCTGACCGGCAGGCGCGAAATTGCGGGAGCAGCGCGCGGGCAACAAGCAATTAAGTGCTTCGCCCAAATGGTCGGCCGGATCGGGGATAAATGCGGCTCAAAGAAAAAGGCGCCGTGCCGAAGCACGACGCCCTGATTGTTCAATTCGCTCGCGATCAGTTGGTCTGCTGGATCGCCGACAATTCCCAGGTGCCGCCCGGGCGTCGGGCGAAGGTCCAGACTTCGGTGACCTCACCCGGCTGCTCGCTGCCGGCAACCACAGCGCCCGTGTTGCGGTCAAGCGTCTTGTCGGTGAGCGCGAAGCGCAGCGCCACCGTGGCGTAGTCGGTCTCGCCCTCGCGCCAGGCTTCCGCGAGGTCGCCCTGCAACAGCTTCACGTTCGTGACCTTGTTGACGACGTTGCGCGCGCGGTTCTGGCCGAGGTCCTGCTCGAAATAGGAGACCATTTCCGGCGTCGCGAGCGTGTGCAGCTTGGCCACGTCCTCGTTCGACCATGCGGTCTGGACATCGCCGAGCAGGCGCTCGAACGCCTCATAGTCGACCGGCTTGATCTCGAGCGGCGCGTTGTTGGCGCCGAAACCGAAGCCGCCGAGACCGCCACCGAGGCCGCTGCGATAGCTCGTCTGCGGTCCCGGACCGCTACCTGCATCAGCGTTGGCATAGGCCGCCTGCGGCGTGTGGCGGCGCTGCCACCACGACATCGCCAGCCGCACCACGAACACCACGAGCACGATCTGGATGATCAGGCCCAGGATCGACGACAGGCCGCCGAGGCCGCCGAACAGGCCGCCGCCGAACAGCATGCCCAGGAGGCCTGCACCGAGGAAGCCGGCCGCAAGGCCGCCCAGGAAACCGCCGCCGCGGCCGAACAGGCCGCCGCGCGCGGGCGCGGTCGCGGCCGAATTCATGCCTGCGCCCGGCTGGGTGTAGGTGCGGTTGAACTGCGAGGTCGAGCCCGGCGCGGTCGTGGTTGACGGCGGCGCCGAATAGGTCCGCGAGCCGCGCGAACCCGACGACATGCCGCCACCGACGCGCGCGTCGGCGGACGAGATCGCCAGCGCTGTCGGCAGCGCAAGCGCCAGCACGACGGCGATCGTCTTGAAGAGACTGCGGGAGCGTTGCGAGAAATTCATGTTCGTTTCCCAAATCCCCGGCATGGGGACGTGCCCCTAAGATGGTCAGCCGGAGCGAAAAGTGAAGCCGGTTTCGGAACTTGTAGCTGCGGCCCTCAGTCGCGGGGATGTGGCAAAAGCCCATATTTGGCGGGGGTTTGGCCGGGCCGCGCGCGAAGGGCCATGGTCGCCCGTTACCGGCGGCCTTTAGGGCTAAAATTCCGCTTTTTCCTCGTCATTGAGCCCTTGGGACAAGGCAATCCAGTCTGGTTCCGCGGAGACAGTCTGGATTGCTTCGCCACGTTCGCAATGACGGTGTTGGGACAATTGCGCGCGGTCTCCTCGATGTCGTCCTGGCGAACGCCAGGACCCATTACCCCAAGAGGCGGTTTGGCGAAGACTGGTCGTTCGGGATTGGCAGCGCGCGCAATCGATGGATCACGCGGTATAAGCCCTGGCGTTCGCCAGGACGACGGCAGAGATTGCCGCGCGGTGTGTGCATCCCACGCGCAGCGCTCACCCCTGCTTCGTCATCGTCTCCTTCACCGCCGCCACGAGCTGGCTGAGCGTGAATGGCTTTGGCAGGAAGTCGAACTGCTGGCCCTCGGGCAAGCTCTTCTCGAACGCGTCCTCGGCGTAGCCGGAGACGAAGATGAACTTGATATCAGGGTTCTTCTCGCGCATCGCCTTCAGCAGCGTCGGGCCGTCCATCTCCGGCATCACCACGTCGGAGACGACGAGATCGATCGCACCGCTCTGCTCCTCCAGCATCTCCATGGCCTCGACGCCGTTCTCGGCCTCGACCACGGTGTAGCCGCGCGAGCGCAGGCCGCGTGCGTTGAGGGCGCGCAGGCCTTCTTCATCCTCGACGAGAAGGATCGTGCCTTGTCCGGTCAGATCGGTGCGCGGCTTTGCTTCGGCCGTGGCGGGCACGGCTTCCTTCGCGGCGCCATTGGCCGTGCTGACCACTGCCGCGGGCTGCTCGACCTGCACCTCCGGCTCGGCATGGTGGCGCGGCAGGAAGATGTGGAACGAGGTACCCTGCCCCGGCTCGGAGTCGACATAGATGAAGCCGCCGGTCTGCTTGACGATGCCGTAGACGGTGGAGAGGCCGAGGCCGGTGCCCTTGCCGACTTCCTTGGTCGAGAAGAACGGCTCGAAGATCTTGTCGCGGATGTCGGCGGGGATGCCGGTGCCCGTGTCGGCGACCTCGATCCGCACATAGTCCGCCGCCGGCATGCCCTTGTAGGCGAGCTTGCCCGCATCCTCGGTGGCGACGTTGGCGGTGCGGATGATCAGCTTGCCGCCGTCGGGCATGGCGTCGCGGGCGTTCACCGCGAGATTGACGATCACCTGCTCGAACTGGGAGACGTCGACCTTCACCGGCCAGAGGTCGCGGCCGTGGATCAGATCGAGCTTGACCTTCTCGCCGATCAGCCGGCGCAGCAGCATGGTGAGGTCGGAAAGCGCATCGCCGAGATCCAGCACCTGCGGGCGCAGCGTCTGCCGCCGCGAGAACGCGAGCAACTGCCGCACCAGCGTCGCGGCGCGCGTCGCGTTCTGCTTGATCTGCATGATGTCCTGGAACGACGGATCGGTCGGCTTGTGCGCGTTCAGCAGGAAGTCGTTCGCCATCATAATGGCGGACAGCACGTTGTTGAAGTCGTGGGCGATGCCGCCGGCGAGCTGGCCGACCGTCTCCATCTTCTGCGACTGGTTGATCTGGTTCTCCAGCGCGCGCCGCTCGGTGGTCTCGAGCATGTGCACGATGGCGGCTTCAGCGTCGTTCTCGGCAGCGTCGACCGGCGTGACGAAGAACTGGCCCCAGCGCTCCTTGGTTCCTTCCAGCGCCACCTCGACCGGCGCGATGTCGGCCTTGCCTTCCGCGGCCTGGTTGATGGCCGTGATCACAAGGTGGCGGTCACGTGAATTGATGGCGCGGAAGATCGACTTGCTGGCGCTGTCGAGGCCGAGTCCCTGCGCGAGCTTGGCGTAGCGCGCGTTCGCGCGCACGACGTTGCCGCCGCGGTCGACGGTGGCGATCGCCATCGGCGTGTGGTCGAAGAAGCGCATGAAACGCACTTCGGCGGCGCGGTCCGGATCGCTGCGCTCGTCGCGGGCGCGGCTGATCACGAGCGTGCGCGACGGCCCCGGCGCGCCGTCGGCGCCGAAGGCGAGCTTGTGATAGAGCCGCACCGGCATGGTCTTGCCGGTGCGCATGCGCAGGTCGATGTCGAAGACCTCGGTCTTCACCTCGCCCGGCACGGCCACGATGGAGCTGAGCAGCGAAGCGCCGTCGCCGGAGACGATGTCGGCGAGCTTCAGCCCGCCCGAGCCGATCTCGGCGAGGTCGTAATCGAGCCAGTTCGCCAGCGTCGCGTTGACGTAAGCGAGCTCGCCGGCCGGATTGACCGAGAAGAAGCCGCAAGGCGCGTGATCGAGATATTCGATCGCATGCTGGAGCTCCTGGAACACGTCCTCCTGGCGCTCGCGGTCGCGGGTGATGTCGGCGATCGACCACACCGCGTATTTCGCCTCGCGCTTTCCGGTGCCGAGCGGGCGCACCCGC
Organism: Bradyrhizobium sp. B025; assembly: GCF_042257955.1. Classification (NCBI taxonomy): domain Bacteria; kingdom Pseudomonadati; phylum Pseudomonadota; class Alphaproteobacteria; order Hyphomicrobiales; family Nitrobacteraceae; genus Bradyrhizobium; species Bradyrhizobium sp. B025. The sequence goes on from NZ_CP170150.1 coordinate 5,561,963, forward strand.
ATGCGCAGCCAGCGGCCCTGGCTGCCGTCATGGCCGGAGATGCGCACCTCTTCCTGCTGCCGCTTGCCCTCTCGGGCGGCCTTCAGCAGACGGAACACGGCTTCGGAGACGTCGGGATTGCCGATGAAGACGCGCTCGACGGGGCGCACGTCCTGCGGGCCCGTGGCGCCGGTCAGGGTCAGATAGGCCGCGTTGGAATAGACCACATGGCCGCGCGGATCGGTCACGGCCAGCCCGTCGAAGCCATGATCGGCGATACGACCCACGACTGGATCGTCGAGACTGCGGTCGGCGAAGCGGATGATGCCGGCAGCGAAGGCGAACAGGTTGAACAGGCCGACCATCGCCAGCACGGCGAGGATACCGAGGATATAGGGCTGCGCCTGCGCGCGGCCGAGCGTCATCAGCCCGACGGCGACCGCGACCAGGCCGGCGGCCACCAGCAGCACCAGCGCAATGCTGCCCGAGCGCGGCGAAGGCTCGTGCGCCGCAACGGGCTCGCGTGTGAGGTCGTGGTCGGTCTCAGCAGTCATCTCGAGCTGGCGCAGCCTGTCGGCAGAGAATCAACGCGCTGCGGCGCGCGTGGGGTCCTCCCTGCCTGAATCGGACCCGCAGGCGCAAGGGCAGCAAGGGCGAAAGGTACGCTGATTCCCAGATTACGGCCATTTCCGGTACTTTTCGGGTATTTTATCCCCGCCCGGCGCCGAATCCGCGCTTCAGCCGCATGACGTAGCCGATGACCTCGGCGACCGCATGGTAGTGCTCGGTCGGGATTTCCTGGTCGATCTCGACGGTGGCGTAGAGCGCACGGGCCAGCGGCACGTTCTCGACGATGGGGATGTCGTGCTCGCGCGCGATCTCCCTGATCTTGAAGGCGAGATTGTCGACGCCCTTGGCGACGCAGATCGGTGCCTGCATGCCGCGCTCGTAGGACAGCGCCACCGAATAGTGGGTCGGGTTGGTGATGATCACGGAGGCCTTGGGAACCGCCGCCATCATGCGCTTCTTGGCGCGCTGCTGCCGCAGCTGCCTGATCTTGCCCTTGATGTGCGGGTCGCCTTCGGACTGCTTGAACTCTTCCTTGATCTCCTGGAGCGACATCTTCTGCCGCTGGAACCAGCTTCGGTACTGGAAGAAGTAGTCGCCTATGGCGATGATCGCGAGCGCCGCGACCACCGCGCCGAGCAGGTGAATGGTCAAGCTGGTGGTGGCGCCGAGCATGGCGGCCGGATCGAGCCTGACCATCGCCTCCATGCGATGCCGCTCCGGCCACAGGATCGTGCCCATGACCACGCCGAGCACGATCAGCTTGCCGAGGCCTTTCAGGAAGTTCGCGGCCGCCTGCTTGCCGAAGATGCGCTTGAAACCGGCCGCGGGCGAGAGCTTGCTGAATTTGGGCTTGAGGGATTCGGCCGACCAGACCAGGCGGTGCTGGAGCATGTTGCCGGCGACGGCCGCCAGCACCAGCATCAGCAGGGGCACGCCGATCGCCGCAAGCACCGCGAATTCGATCTGCTGCAGCAGCGCAAGCAGGGCCCGGCCGTCGGTCTTGATCATCCAGGAATTGGCGAGCAGGTTGCGCATCGGCGTCACCAGCCCGCTGCCCACCGAGCCCGAGAAGGTCGAGACCACGAGCGTGCCGCCAGCGATCATGAACCAGGTGTTGATCTCCTGGCTCTTGGCGACGTCGCCGCGTTCGAGCGCCTCGTCGAGGCGTTTTTGCGTCGGGTCTTCTGTTTGGCTCTCTGGATCGTTGTCTTCCGCCATCGATCACCTACTTGAGCGGCATCATCTGGTGCATGACACCGATGAAATAGTCCAGAAAGGTGCCCATCATCGCGGTGAGCACCACGGCCAGCACCAGGAAGCCGGCGAAGATCGACAGCGGCACGCCGACGAAATAGACCTGCATCTGCGGCATCAGCCGCGCCAGCACCCCGAGCCCAATGTTGAAGACGAGGCCGAACACCAGGAACGGTCCGGAGAGCTGCAGGCCGAGGCGGAACGCGGCGGCGAAGGCGCGCGTTGCAAGCGAGGCGACATCGCCGCTGGACACGGTCTCGCCCGGCGAGAAGATCGCATAGCTGTCGTTCAGCGCCGCGATCACCAGGTGATGGCTGTCGGTGGCGAACAGCAGCGTCACCCCGAGCATGGTCAGGAAGTTGCCGACCAGCACGCCCTGCTGTCCCTGCGTCGGATCGACCGAGGTGACGAAGCCGAGCCCCATCTGCTGCGCGATCACGGAACCCGCAACCTGGAGCGCCGACAGCGTCACGCGCGCGGTTGCCCCCAGCACGATGCCGATCGCGATCTCATGCAACATCAGCACCAGAAGCGGCGCCAGCGAGCCCATGTCGACGTGATAGGCGCTGCGATGCAGCGGCAGGATGATCAGCGTGAGCAGGAGCGCGATCGACAGCTTCACCCGCGTCGGGATGTTGGTCTCGCCCAGGCCCGGCAACAGCATCACCATCGCGCCGACCCGGGCGAAGACGAGCATGAAGGCCGCCGCAAGCGCCGGCAGCAGCGAGACGTCGATGCGCATAATCTACGCATCTTGCCTCAGCCGCCGATGATTCGCGACGATATCCGCAGCATGTGGGCGTGGAGCGAGTCGGCCATGAACGGCAGCGCCAACAGCATTGTGGCGAAGATGGCCAGAATCTTCGGCACGTAGATCAGCGTCTGCTCCTGGATCTGCGTCAGCGCCTGGAACAGCGACACGATCACGCCGACCACAAGGCCGACCACCATCAGGGGCGACGACACGATCACGATCGTCCAGATCGCATCGCGCGCGACGTCGAGGGTCTCGGGTCCGGTCATTTTCGATTTCTCACTTTGAATTGTTTGTCGTCATTCCGGGGCTCGCGAAGCGAGAACCCGGAATCTCGGGATTCCGGGTTCGGTGCTTCGCACCGCCCCGGAATGACGTGCCTAAAAATCAGATCGGCATCTTCATGATGTCTTCATACGCCGAGATCACGCGGTCGCGGACCGAGACCAGCGTGGAGACGGCAACGTCGGTGTCAGCGACCGCCGTCACCACGTCCATCACGTTGGCCTTGCCGGCGGCCATCGCCACGGTCTGCGCGTCGGATTTGCGCCCGGACTCCATGACGCTGCCGACGGCGTCCTTCAGGAGCGAGGCGAAGGACTGCCCGCTTGCTTCGCTGCCCTTGCCGGCGCCGCTGTTCTCCAGCACGCGGGCAAGGTTGGCATAGGCGTTGGCGGCGATTGTCGGTGATGCCATGGCTCAAATGTCCTGTTCAGCTCTTGAGGATGTCGAGCGTGCGCTGGATCATCCGGCGCGTCGCACTGATGATGTTGAGATTGGCCTCGTAGGACCGCTGCGCGTCGCGCATGTCGGTCATCTCGACCACCGAGTTCACGTTGGGATATTTGACGTTGCCGGTCGCATCGGCGGCCGGATTGTTCGGTTCGTATTTGGTGCGGAAGTTCGACTGGTCCGGCTTGATCCTGCCGAGGGTGACGACCTGCGCGTCGAGCGTGCGGTCGAGCGCGGAGGAGAAGGTCGGCACCTTGCGCCGGTAGGGATCGCCGCCTGCGGTCTGCGACGTCGAATCCGCGTTCGCGATGTTCTCTGAGATCACCCGCATGCGCCCGGCCTGCGCGCGCAGGCCGGAGGTCGCGATCGCCATCGAGCGGGCAAAGTCGCTGCTGTCATTGGCCATGATGCGCCTCCTCTAGCTCTTCTGTTCCGGGATCATGCTCTAGCCCTTGCCGATCGCGGTCTTGAGCAGACGCAGGCTTTTCGAATAGAGCGAGGTCGCCGCCGCGTAGTCCATCTGGTTGCTGGCGGCCTTCATCATCTCCTCTTCGAGATTGACGGCGTTGCCCGCAGGGCGGGTCTCGAAGCCGGCATTCCTGTTCTGGTCGAAACCCGAGGCCGCGCCCGATGGCGTCATGTGAGACGCGCTGGTGACGGTCATTGCCAGCGGGCCCATCGACCCCGTGACCGCGCCAGCCCTGTCGAGCTTCGGCTCGACCAGGTCGCGCGGCCGGAATTTGGGCGTGTCGGAATTGGAGACGTTCTCGGACAGGACGCGCTGGCGTTCCTGATGCCACTGCATCTTGGTGCGAAGCGCCGACAGCACCGGGAGGTCGTTGATGGACATCGTCGCGGCTCCTTCCGCCTCTTCCGGACCCAGGGTCCGAAGCTAGGCAGAATTTGCCGCCTGTATGGTTAACAGGTGGTTAAGGATGTCACAGATGCATGTCCCGGGCCGGGACACGGATTCGTTCCCCCGTGATTCTACGCCTCCAAAAGTGGCATTAACCCAACCGCTTGGCGGCGCATGCACAGGCCAAGAAGTCGTTTTGGATCGGGCGATTCATAGGTTATTAAGAGTTGGGGACGGCAAAACTTGCCGTGGGACGTTAAGAGATCGCAGTTTGGGGCATCGTAGGCCGGTGGTTGGCGCGTCTGACCATTGGCACGAGAAGAGCGCCATTTCTCGGGGACAAGTATGCAAGGCAGCCCTATCACCTTCATCGTCGCGTTCATCGTCGTTCTGGCGTTGATCGGCGTCGCTGCATGGCTGGTTCGCCGATTCGCCAGCAGCCGGCTCGGCGCCAACACCCAGCGCGGCCGGATGCCCCGGCTCGCCGTGATCGATGCTGCCGCCGTCGACGGCCGGCGCCGCCTGGTGCTGGTCCGGCGCGACAATGTCGAACACCTCCTGATGATCGGTGGCCCGACCGACATCGTCGTCGAGCCCAACATCGTGCGCGCCGCGCCCGGCCGCGACCAGCTTCCGCAGCGTCCCAACGCCGCCGAACCGCCGCGCCTTGCCCCGATGCCCGATGCCGGCAGCTGGGCCGACGAAGTGCCGCGGCCCGAGATGCTCGATCATCCCGAGCCGCAAATGCCCGAGCCGCCGCCGCGGCCCGCGCGCCCGTCCTTCGCCGACGAAGTCCGCCGGCCCGCGCCCGCACTGGCCGAACGCCGTAGCGAGCCGCCGCTGGCCGGCTTTCCGCCCGAACCGATCGCGCCGCGTCCCGAGCGCGAGCCGCGGCCTGAGCCGCTGCCGCTACCACCGCGCGTTGCCCGCAGCGAGCCGCCGCTGATGCCGCGTCCGCCGCGCCAAAGCGAGCCGGCGAAGGTGCCGCCCGTGCGCGCCGAGCGCGCGGTTGCGCCGCCGCCTCCGCCCGTGCCGCAGGCTCCGCCCGTTCCGCCGCCGCCCCCCGCGCCTGCTGCGCCCTCGAGCGCCGAACAGAATCTGGCCGAAATGGCGCAGCGGTTAGAGGCTGCGCTGCGCCGCCCGGCCGGCGAGACGGTCGCGCCCCCGGTTGCGCCGGAGCCGCCGGCCGCTCCCCCGCGCGCAGCACGCAGCGAGCCGCCGGCACCCCCGGCCCCGCCGCCGAAGCCTGCCCCGGAAAAGACCAGCTTTGAGAATCTCGAAGACGAGATGGCCTCCCTGCTCGGCCGTCCGAAGCCGTCTTCGTGAGGCTGCCGGCCCTCCCGCGTAGAGTTCTTTTTCTTTCTGTCCTGATCGGCGCGGCTTCGCTCGCAAGCCTGGCGCATGCGCAGGACATCAGCATCAATCTCGGCGGCCAGGGCGGCGGCGTCACCGAGCGCGCGATTCAGCTCATCGCGCTGCTCACGGTGCTGTCGATCGCGCCGTCGATCCTGATCATGATGACGTCGTTCACGCGCATCGTGGTCGTGCTGTCGCTCCTGCGCACCGCGATGGGCACGGCGACCGCGCCGCCGAACTCGGTGATCATCGCGCTCGCGATGTTCCTCACCTTCTTCGTGATGGGGCCGGTCCTGCAAAAATCCTACGACGAAGGCATCCGTCCGCTCGTCGCCAACCAGATCGGCGTCGAGGATGCGCTCCAGCGCGCCTCGGTCCCGTTGCGCGGCTTCATGCAGAAGAACGTGCGCGAGAAGGATCTCAAGCTGTTCCTCGACCTCTCCGGCGAGCCGCCGCCGGCCACCCCCGACGAGCTCGCGCTCCGCATCCTCATCCCCGCCTTCATGATCTCCGAGCTGAAGCGCGCCTTCGAGATCGGCTTCCTGCTGTTCCTGCCCTTCCTGATCATCGACCTCGTCGTCGCCTCCGTGCTGATGTCGATGGGCATGATGATGCTGCCGCCGGCAACGATATCGCTGCCGTTCAAGCTGATCTTCTTCGTTCTGGTCGACGGCTGGTCGCTGGTGGCTGGGAGCTTGGTGCAGAGCTACGGGGGATGAGGCAAAAGCCACCCTCAGGCGACGAAGCCGGACCTGTCTCGCGTCGCGAGATTGCTACCGCGTCATCTTGATCTGCCGCAGGGCGGGGATCTTCGGCAGCGAGCCGGTGTGGTCGGTCTCTTCCTTGGCCTGCGGCCCGGCTGGCGCGCGGGCGGTGGCGTCGGGGAAGCGCTGCTTCATCTCGCGCAGGAAGCCGTCGAGCGTGTCGACGCTCGCAGCCAGCTTGGCGATCTCGGCGAATTCGGCGCTGGAGGCCGCGGCCGGCTTGCTGGCGATGTCGAAGGCGAGACGGTCGGCGCTCTCGCTCATCAGCGGCGCGTATTTCTCGCGAAAGCGCGACAGGCCGATCGAATCGTCGGCGAGCGCGTAGCCGACGGCGGCGCGGATGATGTCGCTCTTCTCCACCGCATTGAGCGGCTTGAAGTCGCGGAAGCGCTCGCCGTAATAGAGCTCGATCTGCTCGGCGGACTCGCGCCAGCGCCGCGCCGCCCAGAAGATGTCGGAGCGCAGGCGGAGCACCTCGCGTCCGGAGACGTTGGAGACGATGTCGAGCGCGAGATCGTGCCGGCCGACGTCGCTCTGCGCCCGCGCCTCCAGCAGCAGACGCTGCTGCCTGAGCTCGCCGGAGAGATCGCTGATGCGGCTCGCGCGCAGCGCCGAGATCGCCATGTCCGGCCTGCGGTTGGCGAGATAGATCATGGAAAGACGCGCGGCGACCTGGGCGCGCGCGGCGCCTTCGAGGCGGTGGTCGACCTGGTATTGCAAGAGCTCGGCGGCCTGATCGAGCAGATCGATCGAGGCGAGACGGTCGGCGAGACGGCGGATCAGCTCGTCGCCGCGGCGGCCGATCGGCGTCAGCTCGCGGAACTCGTAGAACATCCCGAGCGCCTCGACCGGCGGCAGCTCGTCACCCTTGGGCCCCAGGAAGATCTGCGTGAACAGGTCGGAGGCGAGATCCTGCGCCTGGCGCGAGGCTTCCGCGTTCGGCTGGAGCTTCGTCGCGGTGCGCGCCGCCGTGAGCGCGTCCCGGTAGCGCCCGTTCTCGGCATACATCTGCGACAGCATCTGGAGCGTCTTGACCTCGATCGCGTCGCCGCGCCAGGTCATCGACAGCGTCTCGAGCTCGCGCAGCGCGTCTTCCTTGCTGATCTCGTCGCGCTTCTGCCGCAACGCGACCTCGAGCTGCTTGGCCTCGGCCGCAGCCGGCCGGTCGCTCGAGGCGACCGCGAACTTGTAGTCGTCGAGCGCATCCTTGTCGTGGCCGAGCGCCTCGGCAAGCCTGCCGCGCAAAACGGCGAAGCCGGGCGCAGCCTCGGGCGATACGCCGACGATCTCGAGCTCGCTGCGCCGCTTGGAGGCGCCGGCATAGTCCTTCACCTCGAGCGAGGCGCGCATCGCGTCCATCGTCACGATGCGCTGGATGTCGAGCGGCAGCGAGGCGATCGCGAATTCGACGTTCTTGAACTTCTCGCGCGCGTCCGCCCATTTGCCCTGACGCGCATGGGCGAGCGCCTTCCAGAGCTGGGAGTCGTGGCTGTTGCCGATCACGGGATTGGCGAGGTCCTTCAGGCCCTGCGCCGGCCGGCCGATCAGGATGCTCGCGATCGCGTGCATGATCAGCGCGCCGCTCTCCTCCTTGTTGAGCGGATCGCTCAGCATCAATTCGGTCACGGCCTTGGCCTCGTGATACATCGCGCGTGACATGTAGAACTGCGCGAGGTCGAGCCGCGGCAGCGAGCGCAGCGCAGGCTCGACGGCCGAGATCGCCATGATCAGATCGCTCTGGCGCGTTATGAAGTTTTCCGACTGCCCCTTGCGCCAGGCTTCGGGGCTGAAGATCGGGCGCACCGCGGTCGGGGCGCGCTCGGCGGAGATGTCGACCGGCGACAACGTCAGTCCGCCCTTCTTGCCGAGAATGACCTTGTCGGATCCGACCTCGACGCCGACCTCGTCGGAGTTCGGCCGGATCGCGATGCCATGGGCGGATTCCAGCATCGAGAGATCGACGAGGTCCTGACGCTTGATGAAGCCGCGCACCGGCCGCTGCGCGGTGACGACATAGAGCATGTCGCCGGCGTCGGGATCGGTGAGCTTGTGCAGCAGGCCCGGATTGGCGAAGGGAATCGCGATGTTGGCGAGCGCGGGATCGGTGATGTTGCGCGACATCATCAGCGGCAGCGGCGTCGCCTGGATCTTGTCGGCGAGCGTCAGCAGCCAGTTGGTCTCCTTGCCGACCTCCTCGCTCGTCAGCGAGTAGACCAGCGGCCGGGTGAGACGGATGCGTACCGCCTGCCCCTTGTCGAGGGGGATGCGGCCGACCTCGCCGATCATCGCCCCGCCCTTGGTCCGGATCGCCTCGACGTCGATCGGCTTCGGCGTGTCGAACACCAGCCAGACGGTATCGCCGCGGCGGAACGCCGCCGCAGGCGTTGTGACCTGAAGCGGGAACGTCACGCGCAAGCCGTCGCTGTCGCGGCGCGCATCGACGCTTGGTGCGGCCGGCTGCGGCGCGGCCGGCGCCTCGGCGGGCGCAGCTTTGGCTGCTTCCTTGACCGGCTCCTTCGCCGCTTCCTTCACGACCTCCTTGGGCGCCTCGACCATTGCCGGCTTGGCAGCCGCGGCCGGAGCTTCGGCAACAGGCGGGGTCGGCTTCGCGGCTTCCTTCGTCGCTTCCTTCGCCGCTTCCTTGGGCGCTTCCGCAGCGTGCGCAGCTTCGGCCGCGGGAGCCGCCGCCGGTTTCGGCGCTTCGGCGGCGGGCATCGCGGCAGGCGCTTCCGGCTTCACGTCGGGCTTGATATCGATCTTGGCTTCGCGCGCGATCGTCTCGGAGGTCGGCGGTGCGATCTCGCGATGGGCGTCCTTCTTCTCGGCCGCCGGCTTTTCCGCGGCCGGTGCCGGTCCATGGCCTTGGCTGGCAGGCTTGGCCTGCGCAATCGCGGCCTCCGGCGTCGCAGCCGTCTTGCCCTTGTCCGGCTGGAAGGAGACGTCAACGACGTAGTTCTTCTCGTCGCGGAAGGAGTGCACGTCGGAATCGCCGATCAGCGCGATCTCGACATTGGTCTGGTCGATGTCGGCCTTCTGCTTGATCGAGGCAACGTTCGGCGGCGCGGCGACCACCGCGTCGGCGAGGTCGAAACTGAGGTTGGCGTTGAAGGCGAGCGTGAGCTTCTGCTCGTTGAGCACGGAAGACACGCCGACGCCGTCGGGCATCTCGAACACGAAGCGTACGAAGGTCGGCTGCACCGAAGCGCGCACACGGATCTGCGGACGCTTCCTGGTCTCGGCTGCGGCGCGCTGCGCACGCAGCGCCCGTTCGGCGACGCGCGCACGCTCGGCGAGTTCCTTGACCACGTCCATGGGCAGGCTCGGCGGCGGCCCCTTCCAGCCCTCGGGCAAGAGGTCGATGAAGGTGCGCTCGCCGGCATTCATGGTGTTGACGGTGACGCGCCGCGCCAGCGAGAGGCGGATGGCGCCGCCGTCGGGATCGCGGCGGGCGGAGTTGACGTAGTCGGGCGCCCCCTCCGGAACCCGGTCGACGGGCACGTCGACCGGCCGGTCGAAACGGATGATGAGAATGGAGCCGGCCGTCGTGACCTCGGAGGGAACATCCTCGCCGAGCCTGATCACGAGACGCGCGAAGCCGCCGGCGGCCGAAAAACTGGCCTCGCCCCGGATCGAGTCCGCCCGCGCCGGGCTTGCGGCGATCAGGAGGATGGTTGCCAGCGCAGGTGCGTTGCGGACATGACGCGACAGCCCCCACGCCAGGGCGCGGGCTCGCGACACAAATCCAGCGGCAGCCTTCTGCGCCATTGGCGGCATTTCTTCCGGTTCGACGACCCATACCGGCACATGGCGCCGGCCCATGGCGTCGAATGTAGGTTTTGCCAATTAAGGACTTGTTAATGCTGTAATGGCGACTTGATCCGGCTCAGCGCGTCGCGACACCTCGCGTGTGGGCTTAGGCGTTCGCGCTCCAAATCTGGAGAGCAAGTGGTTAAGGAGACGTTAACACCACGTCGTCACCGGCGCCGGGCGGGACCGGCGCGGCCCGGGCCGCAGCCTGCCGTCTCGACAAAATCCTCCACGATGATCGACGAGCCAGATCCAGTCGTGAACTCAGTCGCGACCGACGCCATAATGCGCGAACTCGTCGCCGATGTTGCCCTGAATCGTCTTTGCAGCCGAAATGTCGGAATCTCCGCCAATCGCGTCGCCCCGCTTCAGCTTGGCAAGCCCGCGGCCAAAAAGCGCGCTCGCCAATTCCGGGGCGGCTCGCAAGGCAGAATTGTAGTCGGCGATCGCCGCACCGAACTCACCCATCTTCAGGTGAATCAGCCCGCGCGAGTCGTACACGGCAGCACTGGTCGATCCGGATTGAAGCGCTCTGTCGCAGTCCTCCAGCGCGGCCTGCCAGGCACCAAGCACCGCCCGCGTCCAACATCGTCCGCTCCGTGCGGCCTGCGAATCGGGCTGGAGACGAATGGCCTCGTCGTAGTCATGCGCCGCGCGCTGGTGGTCATTCTTCTTCAGATAGGCTCCGGCGCGGTTGACGAAGGCAGCGCCATAGTCGGGATCGAGCTTGATCGCATCATCAAAGGCTTCGATCGCGAGCTCATATTCGCCTTTCCTCAAGTAAGCCACACCGCGGTTGTTGAAGGCCTTTGCGTATGTCGGCTTGAGCGCGATCGACTGATCGAAATCGCGGATGGCTTTGTCGTAGTCGCCCTTTGCGGTGTAGGCATTGCCGCGATTGTTATAGGCGATAGCCAGAGCTGTCGTCGTACCCTGACGCGCCTCTATGAAAGCCGTGCAGGCATCGATCCGGACATCGAGCGGGGTGGCACCCACCCCGTTGCACGGTTCAATATGACTGAGATAGTTGGTCTTCACCTTGGAATTCTGGGCCGCGACTGGCAAGCCAATCAACAGCAGGACGCCAAGCGCCACTCCGCTTTTTGCGACGGACGATCTTGGTTCCATATCAGGCCCCGTCCCCTGAGATCTGGCGATTGCGCGGAGGCTAGAACCAGCGTTAGCACCCGCGGCAGATGTTCAGATTGAGCTTGTGCTCGGCCCTTTGCTCGGGTCGCGGCGACCCCGTGCCGCCGGACTTCTTCAGATATTTGTTCTTGCCCTCTTCGATAAGAGTGGAAAACTTGGTGGTTCCGTCATCTGAGATTTCGACATGAGGTGTCGTGCCTCGAACGCCCATCGTGGCGACCGGCGTCTCGATCCTCATGTCGCCGGTCTTCGCAACCTGGCCGGCAACAAAGACGAACGTCCCCTTGGTCAGGTTGAAGCTCGTCGAATTGGACTTTCCAGCCGGCTCGTAGACATATTCGTCCAACTTCATACGGGCGTTGCTCGACAAGTTGAACGAAGTTCCGTCCACGAAGTTGATGCCGACCCGACTGTCGGCATCGGTTCGAACCACATCGCCCAAATAGACCGGATCGCCAATCTTGGTCTGGATGGATTCGCCCGGGACTTTTGCCTGGACAATGACAGCTCCCACATGCTCGATGATGACCGAGCCCTCGGCTGCCACAACTTTTCCGATTGGCTTTGACGACGAATCCAGGACGGCCCGCCGCGGAGAATCGCTCTGCGCCTGGACTGGGCGGGGTGACGAGGCGGCCAGCGCAAGGACGATACCTGTCACGAGAACAGTCGCTGCGTGCGTGCGCATGGCTCACCCTTTTTCTTTAGAGTTGTTTTGAGCATCCGAACGGCTCCGACGGTGTCGGCACCATCGGGCATCATGGCAGACCAGCGGCAACAAACCACGACAGGTAAACTGGTTATTCCGGATTAATCCGAACGGCTGATCGCCGTGCCCGAAAGAGCCACTATCCGTGCCGGGCAATTTCAACGAGCTTTTCCCCCGTGCCGTCAGGCGAAGCGACAGCAATTCTGCCGTGACTGGCCTGGGCGGAATTCTCGGAAACAACGACCTTCAGCGGGCCTGGCCAAGGTTGCCGGCGCAAAATTGCTCCCGATCGCGTGACGCGGCAAGCCAGCAAAGCTACGGCGATGTCTGAGGTCGACGCTGGGCAATCGAGGTCGAACAATGTCCGTCACGCCCGCTGGAAGGCCCGGGGACGAGCGCGAAGCCGCTGCGATCAGGCGTCACCGAGTGAACGCGGCCAAGAGCGGCCCTCTTGATGGACCCGTTGCGCAGATTCGCGAGCGGGCCTCTGCCGGCGGCTTCGGGATGCTGTCGCTCACGGCAATGCTCTTCTCGATGATCAAACAGGTCAAGGCCGCAGACCCGAACGTAACGTTCCTGGATGACGACGCCATCACTTACAAGGACCTTGCGCACGGTGCATACGAGCTTGTGACCAAGGAGCCGATCCCGCGGCACATCATCGTCGAGGATCCCGGCGAAACGATCGTCGTCAAAAAGGTCGGCTCCTCGGTCAGCGTGAACCAGGTCACGAACACGGCTGCTCGCATGGAGGAGTTGCGGGCGGCACAGCAGGACGCGCTTGCCAATCTGGAAGGGCGAGACCCCCACGGGTCGGGCACACCTCCTTTCGTCAAATCCCAGCCGCTACAGCCGATCAATTTCATTCCGCCCGAGGCTCCCGCGGCGCAAGATTTGCTGGCGCCTGTCTCACCGTTTTTCCTCCCTCCGCCTCTGATCATACATCCGCCGCCGACGCTGAACACCGGAGCCGGCCCGGCCGAACTCGATACCGTGGTGTTTGACACATTCACGGCGACGAGCGGGACGTTCACCGCAAGCAGCAGCAACAGTGATGCCACACTGACCTTCGGTATCAGCGGCGGCACCAACGGCAACACGGTGTTGGGCGGGGTGACGTATGATGTATCGCAAACCGGCCCCTATGGCACCCTTTACCTCAACAGCGGGAGCGGCGCCTACACCTTCGTCCCAAACAGTGATGCGATCAATGCGCTGAAGGCGCCAACGACCACAAGCTTCATTATCACGGTGGCGGATGGCTCGCTCTTGGTCAGTCAGCCCTTCCCGATCACCCTCAACGGCGTCGAAGATGCGGCCATCATTTCCGGTACGACGACCGGCTCAGCGATCGCGGCCGGTGGCGTGGTCAATGCCTCGCCCGGCACGCTGATCGCGACCGGAGCGCTCACTGATACCGATCCCGACGACCCGCCCAATACCTTTACGGCGATCGGCTCGCCGGCCGCGAGCAAGTACGGCACCTTCACGATGACAACGGCCGGCGTGTGGACCTATACGCTCGACAAGGCCAACAGTCAGGTGCAAGCGCTCCATGTAGGCGACAGTCTGACCGACAGCTTCACGGTGACCAGCATCGACGGCACCGCGCAGGTGGTCACGATCACCATCCACGGCCCGTTGGTTGAGGTGAGCGGAACGACCCCGTCGCTGACGCTCAGCGAGACGCATCTGACGGCAACCTCCCTGGACGACAACATCGCTGGCTCGGCGCCAGACACGACGCTGACGACGACGTCAGGCGACTTCTCGACGGCGTTCACCTCGGTTCAGGGGGCGGACGGTGCGACGATCAGCTACGCGCTGTCGATCACCGGTGGCAACGGCACGGCATCGGGCCTGATCGACTCGCACACCGGCCAGGCCGACGTGCTGATCCTGAACGGCAACACCATCGAAGGCCATGTTGGCACTACCGGCGGGACGCTGGCATTCACCATCACGCTTGATCCGGCGACAGGAATCGTGACCTTCACCGAGTACCGTGCAGTGACGGAGCCTTCCGGCACCAACCCGGACGGCGGGGAAGGCGTCTCGCTGACCGAAGGGACTGTGACCCTGTCGGCGACGATCACCGAAAAGGACGGCAACTTCCAGACCGCGAGCCATGATCTCGGCAGCCGGCTGACCATCACCGACGACGGCCCGACGATTGCGGCGACGGGGACGGCTCCGTCGTTGACGCTGAGCGAGACGCATCTGACAGCTACGGCGCTGGACGACAACATCGCCGGCGCGACGCCGGACGCGACGCTGACGACGACGTCAGGCAACTTCTCGACAGCGTTCACGTCGATCCAGGGGGCTGACGGTGCGACGATCGGCTATGCGCTGTCTGTCACCGGCGGCAACGGCATGGCGTCGGGTCTGCTCGACTCGCACACTGGCCAGGCCGATGTGCTGGTGCAAAAAGGCAATACCATTGAAGGCCATGTTGGCACCGTCGGCGGCACGCTGGCGTTCACCATCACGCTCGATCCGGCGACAGGAATCGTGACCTTCACCGAGTACCGTGCGGTGACGCAGCCTTTCGGTACCAACCCCGACGCCGGGGAAGGCGTCTCGCTGACCGCCGGGATTGTGAACCTGACGGCGACAATCACTGACAAGGACGGTGACTTCCAGACGGCGAGCCTTGATCTCGGCAGCCGGCTGACCATCACCGACGACGGCCCGACGATCGGAGGTTTTGGCATCGCAACCATCGTCGCCAAGGACGATCAAGTTGCGAACGGCACCTACAACGTGAGCTTCGGTGCGGATGGCGAGGGCGCGATGCGCGTGGCCGTCCACAATGGCACTGTTAATGGGTACGATCTGGCGACAACGGATCTGGGCGGCGGCATCACGTCGGTACACGTGACCGGGAATGGTGATGACTACACCTTCTATTATACGACCAAGGCGGTGAGCGGCGGCGTGGAGCTGGATGCGTTCTTCACCGATACAAGCGGGACGCTGAGCGATCCATACTTTAGGCTGCTGATCAATCCAGACGGAACCTACACGTTTGACATCGAGACCGTCGGCTTCTTGCAGCAGACGACGGTGACCGGCTCCGATTTCGGAGCATCCGGCAGTGGCCAGCCGTCACTCACCGCTCCGGACGGTCTGCTCGTCATCACCGGCGATTTCAATGGTGCCCCTGCTGACGTCAAAGCGTCGAGCAACGGCATCGCGGTCGGCGACACCGGACTGCAAATGGATCAACACGAAACCTTGAATCTGGCCTTCACGCCGGTGCAAACGGACGTCAGTTTCGCGCTGACGCAGTGGCAAGGAAACGGAGCTGCGGACGTCGTCTTCAAGGTCTTTGATGGCACCAACGACATCCACGACTTCAGCATAAACATTCCAAAGCCATCGGGTGACGCCCACGTCGTGGTGAAAGAGACTTCGAATCTCGCGCTTGTAAACACTTACTCGTTTGATGGCGCAACTTCGACCTATACGCTCTACGTTGGATCGGAATTCAACCGAATAGAGGTGTCGTACGATCACGCGGTAGCCGGCAACGCTACGTTTACCGTCAACAACATCACATACAGCGAGGGATCCAGGATCCCCAGCACCGATCTGCTGTTTGACGTGACGGCCGTCGACCGTGACGGCGATGCGTCAACGACCGGCCTGCAAGTAGACCTTCTGGGCAGCACTAACGTTGCGAGTGGTGTCACCTTGAGCGATCCCCCACAGCCGGTGACGACTGCCGTCAACGGCACCAACGATGGGGCCACTCTCTCCGGGACCGCGACCGGCTCCATGATCGAGGCTGCGGGCGGCGCGCCTGGCACGCCGACCGCTTCCGGTGCGCTCACCAACACCGACGTCAATCTGCCCAACACTTTCACAGCGGTGCGCTCGCCAACGGCGAGCGACGGCGGCTACGGTATGTTCACGATGACCGCGGCGGGCCTGTGGACCTACACGCTGGACAACAACAATAGTGTGGTGCAGGCGCTCGATGTTGGCGACACGCCGACCGACACGTTCACCGTGACCAGCATCGACGGGACGACGCAGGTCGTGACCATCGCCGCCCATGGCGCCGGCGACGCCCCCAACGGTTTCGATAACCTGGCCGCTGGACCGGCCGTGACGAGCGATCCTCCCTTCGCCCCTGTGACTCACGGAAGTGAAACCATCGCGGCCGGTGGCGATGTGGGCCAGATCATCTCCACGGGCGCCGGCAAAGATACCGTCAACGGCAGTGGCCAGGCTGACATTCTTCATGGCGGCTCCGGCAACGACACGATCAAAGGCAATGACGGCGATGACACGACGCACGGTGGCGCGGGAATCGATGCGGTCAACGGCAACAAGGGCAATGAAACGATCATCGGCGGATTTGGCGCCGACCAATTGACCGGCGGCACCGGGAACGACCGTTTCGTCCATTTGTCCGCGGCGGATTCCAAGGCCGGCCAGTTCGGCACCATCACCGATCTCAACCCGGGATCCGACAAGATCGACTTGACGGCTCTCGGCGGGCTTGGCTTCGTTCTCCTGGCCTTGAGCTCGGCAAGCACGTCCGTGCCGGCGCACACGATCGCCTGGCTCTACGACAGCGCGGCCAATGAAACGATCGTGTATGTCAATCCGAGCGACCAGACCCTGCACATTGGCGATTCCGGCCTGATCGAAATCCATCTGCAGGGCATTGCGACCATCGACGCGTCGGATTTCACCCTGACGCCGGCGGCGGCAGCCGTGCTGGCGGCCGGCAGCGACCCGCTCGATCTCAGCGCAACGACACAAAGCGACGCCACCGCCGTGACGACGACCAGTTCGTCCGAGACCACACTCAGCGACGGCACGCTCCTCGCTGACTGGAACGCGACGGACAGATCAACCGACCAGGCCCACAGCGTTTTTGCCAGTTCGGACCAGTTTGCATGGACCGAACATCCCAGCTTCGCCAACTCAGACGGGGTGCAGCCGCACGCTGCAGAGATTACCAGCAGTGACGCGGTAACGCCCGCACCGAGCGGGCTGTCCACGATCTTGCACGACGAGGCCGCACCGACGGCGACCAGCTTTGTCTTCGATCAGCTAACGCTGCCCGACAGCACCGATACGACGATCGGAAACAATGACTCGATCGCCGGAAGTGCCCCCATGCCTGAGATTGCTTTCGCGGCGCTCCAAGATGCGGCCGAACAGCTCGCCCGGCACGGGCGTACGCTGGAGAAGGGCAACGAGGACCACGGTGCATCGGCTCCAGACAGCGCCCACAATGCTGCTCATGCCCACGGCGGCGCCAGTCATTCCCTTCCAAGCGAGGCAGCCGGACAGCACGATGCGCCGAAGCACGGCCCGGTGGATGTCGATCCGCCCTCTGCCGGTCATGCAGCGCACGGCTCTGCGCCTGCCGGTTCGCACCAGGTCGGCGACTCCTTTGACTTCAAGGATGGCGCTTCGCATGGCCAGGGTCCGGAGCACGGCGTCCAATTGGATGATCCCTCAGACCCGTCCGGTCATCACGAGCACGCCGGGAAAGCCCACGAATCCGAGGCGGCGTCAATGCACGAACTGTCCCCGTCGCATATTGATCCGGCTCACGGGGCAGGCACAACTGGCGCTCACGTGCTGCACGATCTGATCGTGTGACGCACACAAGGCGACCGTCTCTTCAGTGTTGCGGTCCCGCGCAATCCGGCGCGGAGGAGTTCTCTCGCTCGAGACCAGCGTCATCTTCAGCGTCGCCATCTTCCCCCTGCGGCGGCCATGCATGCTGATGGTCTAGCGCGGATGTCCAGGCGAACGTCATCGCCGCGATGAGCAGCCGATTGACGGCTTCGATTGCGCGTTCTGCTACGGACGAGTAGTTCATAGCTTCCTCCCGCGCTGCGGATTGCGAATGGCGGGAGCCTAGGACGAACTCTGCGGCGCCACTGTACTCCACTTCACATTTGTACGCGTCAACTCATCGCAGCCTCAGAAGATGCCTCTTGCTTCGGCTGCATCCGCAACGCGAGTCGACGTGCCTCGTGCGGCAAGGACGTCAAACTCGCGGCGATCACCCCACTCCCCGGCGCGTTTGATCTGCGTGCTCGGTTGCCGAACAGGCGCGCACAACCTCAGGGGTGTTGCGGTCCATCAACGACTCTGAATCAGATGTGATCATTGCGATGCGAATTCGATTGGTCAACTTTTTGGGGGAGCAATCAATGAGCGAAGAAGCCAACTGCATTGTATGTAGCCAGGCAAGAGAGGTCGTAGCCGTCTTTCCAATCGCGCGGGGTTATGCACTGAAGGTATACGAGTGCTCCTGCTGCCACAGCACCCTTCATCTCGTGACTCGAATGACGAAGGCTGCGCTGATCAAGCAGCACTGCGAGACCCTCCTTCCCGTCGAGAAACCGCTGAGCTTGGCAGGTCGCAGGGTTCAGCAGCGGTTCGCGAGCTAGACACGCAAGGCGTCTAGCCGCGTGCAGGCCGAACGACCGCGCGATTGCGCGCAGGTTGCCGTAACGCGCCGCGGCTCTCGAGCCCTCAATTCGGCTTTTGCGTCGGCTTGCCGTCGATCTTGGGCAGGTCGCCGGCCGAGGCGGATTGATCGCCGCCGCCATTAGCCCGGCGGGCCATTTCGACGGTCAGCCGCTCGGCGGCCTCCGGTGACATCAGCCCCAGGATGTCCGACATCTTTCGCGGCGCGATGGCCGAGGCGATCTCGATCAGCACGCCCATCTCGAGGCGGTCGAACACCCGCGCGGCGTCCTTCGGCTTCATGCCCTCATACATGGTGACGAGGCCCTTCATGCGCTGGGCTTCGGCGGCCTTCTGCTCGGCCTGGGTCGCGGAGATGCGGGATTCCACCGCCTTCATCTCCTCGACCTTGTTCTCGATGCGCTTCTCGGCCGATTTCAGCAGGCTCTCGCGGATGTCGATCTCGCGCTGGCGGGCCTCGATCTCCTGGCGGCGCGACTGCAACCGCTCCAGGATCGCGCGCTCCGAGGCCGAGACCTGCGGCTGGGCTTCCTCCACCTTGACCACGGTGCCTTCGGCCTTGGTCTCGGGCGCGGCCGGCTTCGGCGCCTCCTTCGGCGCGCCATGGGTCGAGCCGGTGATGTCGGGGTCCTCCCGTCCCGTCGGAAAGTTCAGATTCTCCTGCGCCCAGGACTTCTTGGCCTGGTTTGGCTGGTAGTCGAAGACATAGCCGCCATTGATCACGAGGCCCGCGACCTTGAGCGTGGCGAGACCTGCGACGGCAACCAGGACGACCGGAATGACGCGGATGTTACGAAAGGACTTCATACCCCTGACTTCATGCGGCAAGGCCGTTGGATCGTCGGCGCTCGGAGAAGGCTTCGGCCGCAGCCGCCACCGCCTTCGCCGACGAGGGCTTGGCCACCGGCACGGCAACCGGCTCCGGACTGGTCACGGGGCGCGCGGCGATCGCGATCTTGGACAGGCGCCGCACCACGTTGTCGGCTTCGCCCAGCTGCTTGTAGAGCTGGTCCGACATCTGGGTCGCCGCCGCGAGCTGGCTGCCGAGGTTCTCGTTGACGTCGCGCACGGCGAGCTTCAGCCCGCCGATCGCGCGCTCGGCGATCTCGGTCGCGGTGATCAGCTCGGCGATGACCGCCTTCAGCGAATGCTCGTCCGCCTTCAGCCGCGTCAGCCGCTTGTTCAGCAGGATGCAGTAGCCGATCGTGAGCATCAGCAAGATAGCCACCAGCGTCTCGATCGCCATTCCAAGGGAGTGGTTCATGGGGCCTCCATCATCTTGTTCTGCTCGTCCACCTTCTCGAACATCGCAAGTGTCGTACTTGGCTTGCGCAGGGGTTTCGTCACCCTGATCGCGACGCGGTCGCCGACCCGGCCCATGCGTCCTTCGGTGATTGTGACGTCGCCGCAGCGCACGGTGACATTGGCATCCGCGCGCATGTCCAGCGGCAGCGTGTCGCCGACCTTCAGCCGCATCAGCTGCTTGAGCGGGATGTCGGCCTCGTAGAGCACTGCATCGACGGAGATCTCGGCCTGGCCGATCTCGGTGGCGAAATGGCCTTCCCAGACCGGGTCGCGGCCGAACTTTTCGCCCATGAACATCTGGAGCAGGACGCCCCGGATCGGTTCGATGGTCGCGTAAGGCAGCAAGAGCTCGATATTGCCGCCGCGGTCTTCCATGTCGATGCGCAGGCGCACCAGGATCGCGGCGTTGGCGGGACGGCTGATCGCGGCGAAGCGCGGGTTGGTCTCGAGCCGGTCGATCGTGAAGGTCACCGGCGACAGCGGCCGGAACGCCTGCTCGGCGTCGGCCAGCACCACCTCGACCAGCCGCTTGACCAGCTCGGTCTCGATCGTGGTGTAGGGCCGGCCCTCGATGCGGAGCTGGCTGGTGCCGCGGCGGCCGCCGAGCAGCACGTCGATCATCGAGTAGATCAGGTTGGAATCGACCGTCGCCATGCCGAAATTGTCCCACTCCTCGGCCTTGAACACCGAGAGCACGGCCGGCAGCGGGATCGAGTTCATGTAGTCGCCGAAGCGCACCGAGGTGATGCGGTCGAGCGAGACTTCGACGTTGTCGGAGGTGAAATTGCGCAAAGACGTCGTCAACAGCCGCACCAGGCGGTCGAAGACGATTTCGAGCATCGGCAGACGCTCGTAGGAGACCATCGCCGAATCGATGATCGCGCGAATGCCGGAATGGTCGTCGAGCGTGACGTCGCCGACGGTGAAGCCGAGGAGGTTGTCGATCTCCTCCTGCGACAGCACCCGCTCGCCGGAGTTCTTGCCGGAGCCGAGGTCGCGGCTGCCGTCCTCGACCATGGCCGCCCATTGCAGGGCCATGGTCTCGGAGAGTTCGTTTTCGGCAGCGGCCTTCGCGGCCTCCGCGGGATCCTCGGAATCGAGCGAAGCCTCCCATTGGGCGGCAATCGCATCCTGGTCCATCTGCTCGTTGCCGGCCATGACGCTAGCCCATTACCTTCCCTGAGCCGTCACTGGATCACGACTTCCTTGAACAGCACCGCGCTGACCTGGACCGGTGCGACCGCCGCGTTGACACGCTTGGTCAGCTCTTCCTTGAGGCGGAAGATGCCGGCGGAGCCGTTGAGGTCGGAGGAGCGCAGCTCGCGCACATAGGTCTGGAAGATGTCGGTGACGCGCGGCATCGCCGGCTTGATCGCCTCGATCTGCTTTTCTTCCTTCAGCTCCAGCACGATCTTCAGCTTCAGATATTGCACGCGCTCGCCCGGAGCGCCGGCGAGGTTGACCATCATGTCGGGCACCTCGACGAAGGCCGGCGGCTTCGGCGGAGGCGCCGCCTCGGCATGGTGCTCGTCGTCGCCGTGGCGGAAGAAGAAGAACCAGGTCGCCGCGCCGCCGCCGAGGACGGCGAGCAGACCGACGGCCATGATGATGAGCTTGAGCTTGTTCTTCGGGGGAGCGGCTTCAGCGCCCTCAGTGGCTGCGCCGCCTTCCGCTTCATTCTCTGCCATGGTCGCCCGGCTCGCTCATCTCTTATAGGAATCGAAAGAGCGAAGCCCCCTGGCAGACAATGACGCGATACAAATGCCCCAGCGCAATGCGCTCCTCTTGCACGCAAACGCTACGGTAATAATGGTTAACGGAACCTTTCGATTGGGCCGCCACTAGGAAAAATCTGCCGGGCAAACATGGCTAACAGAACCTTTCTGCCGCCCTCCCGCACCCTCGAAAAATCAGCAAGACATTGATATTCAACAATTTTCTACGTTGGCACGGCTTTCGCTGAGAAAGGACCGAGACCCGGGGGTTTGGGAGAACCTGACGGTCTCGTTCACGGGGTCCGCCAAGGCGCTTGGGAGAGCGAGGAGGCAGATCTCACTCAGGGGAGATCTTCCGATGCAGAACGCGCTTCTGATCGGCTTGTCACGGCAGATGACGT
Source organism: Bradyrhizobium sp. B025 (assembly GCF_042257955.1). NCBI lineage: Bacteria > Pseudomonadati > Pseudomonadota > Alphaproteobacteria > Hyphomicrobiales > Nitrobacteraceae > Bradyrhizobium > Bradyrhizobium sp. B025. The sequence goes on from NZ_CP170150.1 coordinate 5,583,785, forward strand.
TGGAACGGCAGATGGATGTCATCGCCAACAACGTCGCCAATGCCAACACCAACGGCTTCAAGGCCGACCATTCGCTGTTCGAGGAGTTTCTCAACTCGAACGCGCGTGAGGACAATTTCGTCGGTTCCGACCGCCGGGTCTCCTATGTGCAGGACCGCGGCACCTTCCGCGACGTCGGCCAGGGGCCGATGGAGGCGACCAACAACCCGCTCGACATGGCGATCAACGGCAACGCCTTTTTCGCCGTGCAGGCCAATGGCGCCGAGCGTTACACCCGCGACGGCAAGTTCACGCTCAGCAGCACCGGCCAGCTCGTCACCTCCGACGGCAACCTCGTGCTCGGCACCGCCGGCCCGATCACCTTCCAGCCGACCGACCACGACATCAATATCGCCCCCGACGGCACCGTCACGGTGCTCGAGGGCACGGCCAAGACCGACTCGATCCGCGGCAAGATCCGCATGGTGACCTTCGACGATCCGGCCAAGCTCACCAAGCTCGGCGCCAACCTCTACAGCGCCGGCTCGGCCAACCAGCAGGTCGACACCAAGTCCACCGTGCAACAGGGCTACATCGAGAAGTCGAACGTCAACTCGGTCGGCGAGATGAGCCGCATGGTCGAAGTCATGCGCAGCTACACCGCCATCGCCAATCTGCTCCAGCAGCAGAGCGACCTCCACAAATCGGCGATCGAGAAGCTCGCCGACGTTCCGGCCTGATTAGGAGATCACTGACATGCAAGCGCTCCACACCGCTGCGACCGGAATGGCGGCCCAGGAACTCAACGTCCAGGTCATCTCCAACAACATCGCGAACCTGCGCACCACCGGCTTCAAGAAGCAGACCGCGGCGTTCCAGGACCTGATCTACGAGCACGTCCGCCGCGTCGGCGCGCAGGCCTCGGACCAGGGCACCATCGTGCCTGTCGGCGTCGACATCGGCGGCGGCGTCAAGACCGTCGGCACGCCGCGCAGCATGACGCAGGGCACGCTGTCGCAGACCGGCAACGACCTCGACCTCGCGATCTCGGGCGAAGGCTTCTTCAAGATCCTGATGCCGGACGGCACCTTCCAGTACACCCGCGACGGCACCTTCCAGATGGACAACCAGGGCCGCGTCGTCACCGCGCAGGGCAACCCGGTGCAACCGACCATCACCATCCCGAACAACGCCTCCGGCCTCACCGTCAACGAGCAGGGCCAGGTCTCGGTGACGCTGCCGGGTTCCTCGACGTCGGCCGTTCAGGGCCAGCTCGGCCTGACCCGCTTCATCAACAAGGCGGGCCTCCAGCCCGTCGGCAACAATCAGTTCACCGAGACGCCCTCTTCCGGCCCGCCGCAGGACGGCACCGCGAACACCGAAGGCTACGGCAAGATCACGCAGGGCAGCCTGGAGCAGGCCAATGTCGACGTCGTCTCGGAGATGAGCGACCTGATCGCCGCGCAGCGCGCCTACGAGATGAACGCCAAGGTCATCAGCGCCGCCGACCAGATGATGCAATCGACCACGGCGCTGTTCCGCTGAGGCAATGACGATGATCCGCACCACCCTCGCCACGATCTCCGCTCTCCTGCTGCTGGCGCTGCCGGCGCAGGCCGCCGACGACGTCATCGCGGCGCCGACGCTGCGCGCGAGCGTCACCGTGACCTCCGACGTGGTGCGGGTCGGCGATCTCATCGACAATGCCGGCTCGGCCGCGCTGATCCCGGTCTACCGCTCGCCCGATCTCGGCACCACCGGCGCGCTGCCGGTCGCGCATGTGCTGTCGGTGTTGCGCGCAAAGCAGGTGATCGGCGTGATGACCGGCGACATCAGGGAAGTCCAGGTCACCCGCCTCGCCCGCACCCTCGCCAACAAGGACCTCGAAAACGCGGTGGCTTCCGCGCTCGAGCGCCGCTTCGGCCTTGGCGATGCCGCCAACATCACCGTCACCTTCGACCGCGGCGTCGCCGACATGCGGCTGGACGCCTCCAACACCGGCGCGCTCCAGCCGGTCGCGACGCGTTACGACGCCCGCGGCGGCCGTTTCGACATCGCCTTCGAGATCAACAACGACAACAATCCGGCGCCGACCAAGCTGCGCTTCACCGGCACCGCGATCGAGACCGTGGAAGTGGCCGTGCTGACGCGCGACATCGACCGCGCCGACCTCCTGAAATCCTCCGACGTCACGCTGGAGCGCCGGCCCAAGGCCGAGGTCACCGGCGAGGCCGCCTCGCGCGACCGCACCATCGGCATGCAGCTGCGCCGGCCGATGCGGGCGGGCACGCCGATCCGCGTCGCGGACATCGTCAAGCCCGACTTCGTGCAGCGCGACCAGAACGTCACCATCATCTACCAGGTGCCCGGGCTCTACCTCACCACGCGCGGCAAGGCGATCGAGAGCGGCGCCGAGGGTGACACCGTCAGCGTGCTCAACCTGCAATCCAAGCGTACGCTAACCGGCGTCGTCACCGGCCGCGGCCAGATCACGGTCCAGGGCGCGAGCCAGTCGCCGCCGATGGCGCCTGCAGTCGAGCAGACCTCCTCGCTCAAGCGTGACGAAACGCCTGCCCCTGCGGCTGCGGCCGCAGCGCTCGCCCAAAGCCTGATCCAGGCGCCCACGTCTCCGGCCCAGATCGCACAAGCCCAGATCCCGCAAGCCCGCGTCTCGCAAGCTCCAGCCAAGTCAGAGTAAGTCATGTCCCCGTTCAGTTCGGCTTTCCGTCCTCGTCGCATCGCGATCTCTGCCCTGCTGCTGGCCATTGGCGCGCTGGCAAGCGGCTGCTCCTCGATCGACCGCCTGTCGCAGATCGGCGAGCAACCGAAACTGTCCGCGATCGACAATCCGACGGCGCAGCCCGGCTACAAGCCGGTGCAGATGCCGATGCCGAAGCCGGAAGTCGCCTCCTACAATCCGAACTCGCTGTGGCGCAGCGGCAGCCGCGCCTTCTTCAAGGACCAGCGCGCCCACCAGATCGGCGACCTGCTCACCGTGACCGTGAACATCACCGACAAGGCCAACATCGCCAACGAAACCCAGCGCAGCCGCACCGCCAAGGAAGATTCGGGAATTACCGACTTTATCGGCAGCCAGACGGTCACGCAGCCGCTCAAGGTCCTGCCCGGCCGCCTTCTCACCACCGACTCGACATCCTCCGCCGACGGCAAGGGTTCGGTCAATCGCCAGGAAGCGTTGCAGACCAACGTCGCCGCGGTGGTCACGCAGGTGCTGCCGAACGGCAACCTCGTGGTCGAAGGCAAGCAGGAGATCCGGGTCAACTACGAGATCCGCGAGCTCGTGGTCGCCGGCATCGTCCGCCCCGAAGACATCCAGAGCGACAACACCATCGACTCCAGCAAGATCGCGCAGGCCCGCATCGCCTATGGCGGCCGCGGCCAGATCATGGACGTGCAGCAGCCGCGCTACGGCCAGCAGGTCATGGACGTGCTGCTGCCCTTCTAAGCCTCTTTAAGAGCTCCCACATCGTGTTCGCGAACCTAGGCGCGAACGACGATGTACTACGCGGCCTCCGGTAGCTCCCCTGCCGGAGGCCGCATGTATTTTGGCGTGGTGCGCCACACTCAACCAGGCCGGTCGTGCGATTATAGCGGCGCAGTTGCCTCAAATTCCGTCATTGCGAGCGTAGCGAAGCAATCCAGAAATGCGCCCGCGGAAGGATTCTGGATTGCTTCGTCGCAAGAGCTCCTCGCAATGACGGAGAAGCGCGGTTGCGCCCCTCACTTGAACTCCGCCTCCACCACGCCCAGCCCGTCCAGCTCCATCCGCACCTTGTCGCCGGCCTTCAGCCACAGCGTCTTCACCAGGCTGCCGGTGAGCACGAGCTGCCCCGCGTGAAGACCCTTGCCCTCGGCGGCGAGATGGTTGGCGAGCCAGGCGAGCGCGTTGTGGGGGTGGCCGAGCACGTCGGCGCCGGTGCCGTTGCCGACCTCCTCGCCGTTGACGATGGCGCGGCCTTTGACCGCCTTCAGGTCCGGCACCGACGAGCGCGGAACCGACGGCCCCAGCACGCAGCCGGCGGCGAAGAAATCGTCGGCGATCAGCGTCGGCGCGCCCATCGTCTCCCACTTCACATAGCGGTCGTCGACGATCTCGATCGCGGGATGATAGGCATCGACGGCCTCGCCGACCCATTCGGCCGTGAACGGCGCCTCGCCGGCGGCAAGGTCACGCTGCAGCCGCACCGCGATCTCGCATTCGACGCCGACCCGGACATATTTGGAAGCCGCGAGCTTCACCCCGCTATCGTGCACGCCCTTCTGGAACACGCCGCCGGCGCAGGGATGCGGGATGCCGATATAGTCCTGCATCACCTGGCTGGTGCAGCCGATCTTGTAGCCGACGAGCGGCCCGGCATGCGGCAGCAGGAGATCGTGCAGCGCACGCTGGACCTGGTAGCCCTCGGCCTCGTCGGCTGGCGGAAACTCGAGCGCCGCAAGCGGCGCATGGTTGCGGCGCGCCAGCGCGATCGCCTTTGCGGCTTCGAGAATGTTGTCCATCGGCGCCGCCTCCCACGCTACGCATTCGAGGGCGGCACTTCAGCATCCCCGCTGCGGCCTGACAAGCGCGGCCCAAAGAACGGTCCTAAGGTCGGCCAAACAGCGGCTTCACGCCCTGACCAGGCCAAGCCGGATCAGGCTCTCGGCCGTCGCGAGGATCGCCTCATCGTTGGAGCGCGGCTGCCAGCCGAGCAGCGACCGAGCCTTGGCGCTGGTGGAATGCCGCACCCTTCCGAGCATCGGCACGACCGCACGCAGCAGCGGAATCCGGTTGGCGGCCAGGCGCACCAGCCAGTCCGGCGCCTGGAGCCGTGGAACCCGGCGTGCCCTCGGTCCGAGTTCCCGCCGCAGCACCCTGGCGATATCAAGGATCGACATCGCCTCGCCGGAGACCGCGATGAAGCGCTCGCCTTTCGCCTCAGGCGCGATCATCGCCCGCAGATGAAGGTCGGCCACATCGCGCACGTCGACCACGCCGAAATAGACCCGCGGCACCGCCGGCATGGCACCGTCGAGCAGCGATTTGACGATCTCGATCGAGCCGGAGAAATCCGGCCCCAGCACGGGACCGAAAATGCCGGCGGGGTTCACGACCGAGAGCTCGAGCCCGCCGCCTTCGCGCGCCACGAAATCCCAGGCCGCCCGCTCGGCCAGCGTCTTGGATTTGATGTAAGCCTGCACGTCGGCACCTCCGAGATTGGTCCAGTCGGTCTCGTCGAACGGTTTTTCCCGCGGCTTGTGGCCATACCCGATCGCACCCAGCGACGAGGTGATCACCACGCGCCTGACGCCGGCCTCGCGCGCGGCCCGCAGCACCCGCAGCGTGCCGTCGCGCGCCGGGATGATCATCTCGTCCTCATCCTTGGGAACACTGGTCGAGAGCGGCGAGGCAACATGGAGAACGTAGTCGCAGCCCGCGACGGCCTCACGCCACCCCTCGTCCCGGACGAGGTCGGCGGTGAAGAAGGACAGGCTCTCGGGCGATGCCGCCCCGCCCTCGCGCAGCATGGCCAGCACGTCGGCCTGCCGCTCCGGCCGGCGCACCGTTGTCCGCACCGTGTGGCCGGCGGCCAGAAGTTGCAGGACGACGTGGATGCCGACGAAACCCGACCCGCCCGTGACCAGAACAATGCTCATTGCCAAATTCCCCTCGTTGCACGGGCCGGCGAATTGGTTCCATCAAGGCCCTGCTCAAGGCGGCATCTGGTCACTAAGTGCTTGCGAACAAGTAGAATGGATTTCGAGACCGGTATGGAAAACCTGACCAGTGCCTGCGACGGCGACTGCGATTGCAGCCCCGACCCTGCCCTGCTCGCCGACTTCAAGCGGGCCATCCACGCGATCGGCGGCAAGTGGAAGCTGGAGATCCTGTTCGCGCTGATGAACGGCGCGGTCCGTTTCGGCGCATTACGGCGATCGATCGGCGGCATCACCCAGCACATGCTGACCACGCAGCTGCGCGAGCTCGAGCAGGACGGACTGGTGTCGCGAACCGTCTTCGCGGAGAAGCCCTTGAGGGTCGAGTACGAGCTGACGGATGCGGCCTACGGCCTGTTGCCGGCGTTTAAGGAAATATTGAGCTGGTCCAGGCTTTATGGGGCCGCGCGCCTCGTGGCGTCGCACCAGGCCTGATTGCAGCGATGCTTGATGCAGCTGGATTGGTGTCTCAGCGTTCGAGTCGATCCCGTTGATGCGACTCGCAAAATCTCCCGCACCTGAAGTGAACGCTGTTTCTCATCCGAACTCACGTGAGCTCGGAGGATGTGACTCTAGCTCATTGATCGCGATTCATTTTTCGCGATTGCGGTCGCGCGTTGAAGCGCGACGGCAAGCGACGGGCAATATCCTGACCGCGGCGCGAAATGGCGCCTTGCGTCCAAAAACAAAGAGCCGCATCGCTGCGGCTCTGACTCTATTCGTCGCGATAGACCTTCTCGCGTTTCTCGTGGCGCTCCTGCGCTTCCACCGAGAGTGTTGCGATGGGCCGGGCCTCGAGCCGTTTCAACGAGATCGGCTCGCCGGTGTCCTCGCAATAACCGTAGGTGTTGTCCTCGATACGCTGAAGCGCGGCGTCGATCTTGGCGATCAACTTGCGCTGGCGGTCGCGGGCGCGGAGTTCGATGGCGCGGTCGGTTTCGGACGATGCCCGATCGGCGAGATCGGGGTGGTTCACGTTCTCCTCCTGCAGGGCTTGCAGGGTGAGCTTGGACTCTTTGAGGATCTCATCCTTCCAGGCAAGGAGCTTCAACCGGAAGTACTCCTTCTGCCGGTCGTTCATGAAAGGCTCTTTTTCGGTCGGTCGGTAGTTTTTCAACTTTTCCAAGGGCGGCCTATCTGTCTAAGCAACGACTCGCAAACGGAACGGGGTCCGTTGAGCGGGGCGTTATATAGCGGCCTCCTGTGACAGACAATATTTCCCTGATCGCCCAGCCGGCGCCCCCAAGCCCTTGCACAGGAAGGTTTATCCGCAAGGGCCCGGGAGCGGCCGAAGACCTAGTATCCGACCGTGAAACGCTGCCTCAAATGGGCCGGTCGCTCGACCTCGTCGGCAAGCGCAATGGCGTAGTCGGCGAAGCTGATCCAGCTCTTGCCGTTCGCATCTGCGAGAAGCTGATCGGTCCCGAGCCGGAACTTGGCCGTGCGCTCGCCCTCGACGAACAGCGCCGATGGCGAGATGAAGGTCCAGTTCAGTTCCTTTTCCCGCCGCAGCAGGTCGAGAAAGGCGGAGCCAGCCTCCGCCTCGGCCCTGTATTGGGCCGGAAAACCGGGAGTTGTGACCAGCTTCACGCCTGGTGCAACCTCCAGGCTGCCAGCCCCGCCAACGACGAGGTAGCGGCCGACCTTGGAGTCCTTGGCTGCCCCGATCAGCTTGAGCGCGTCGCTGGCCAGGAAGTGCACGGAACTCACGGCGACGTCGTGCCCGGCCCACAGCCTGGCGAGACCCGCCTGGTCGAGCACATCTCCCTTGGTGGATGTGACGTTCGGCAGGGCCGCGATCTTCTCGGGGTTCCGGGCGATGGCCGTGACGCTATGGCCGCGGCGGGACAGTTCCTTGGTGATCTCCGACCCGGCCCGGCCCGAGGCGCCGGCGACTGCGATTTTCATGGAAGGCTCCTTTGCTTCTGTGGTAACTAGCAGCGACTAGATATCTCAAAGAAAGCTGGTGTTAAGAGAGCACTTTGTGCTCACCTGATTACGCAGGAGTAACCGGCAAGCGAGCCGGCAAGCGACTTCAATGGATCGAGGACCCGAAGATGAAGCCCGACGTCTATGCAGCGAACTGCCCCACGCGCCAGATTCTCGATCGCGTCGGCGACAAATGGGCGGTGCTGATCCTCCTGCTGCTGCGCGAGGAGCCGATGCGCTTCAATCAGTTGCGTCGCACGATTGAAGGCATTTCGCAGAAGATGCTGAGCCAGGTTCTCAAATCGCTCGAACGCGACGGCCTGATCAAGCGCCGCGCCATCGCGACCGTACCGGTGACGGTGGAATATTCGATCACGCAGCTCGGGCTGACACTCGCCGCGGCCGTCGATCCGTTGCGCGATTGGGCCGAGCAGAATCTGAAGGACGTGCTCGCCGCCCAGCGCCGCTACGACGCGCAGAAGGAGGAGGAGGCGGCGTAAGCCCTTTCTCAAACGTACGCGGCGCGCTCACACGAAATTTCGCTGTCATGCCCCGGCTTGACCGGGGCATCCAGTACGCCGCGGCGTCTCGATTCAAAACTACTGTCTCTGGAATACTGGGTCGCCCGGTCAAGCCGGGCGACGACAGCCTGCCCGACTACGCCTGTCCCGCCTTCGCCAGCTCGACCTCGACGCGCAGCTCGATCTCGGACAGCACGGAATCGAGACCGGGATCGCCCGAGGACGATTTCAGGTTCGCCGCAGCGTCGCGCAGCCGCATCACGGTGGACGCGTCGAGATTGCCGGACAAGAGGCCCATCTTGAGATCGTCGAGCACGTCGAGCGCGGTCTTGCCGCGCGCGACCGAGCGCTTGCGGCGCTCGACCGGATCCTCCTCGATGCCTTGCAACGCGAGCAGGGCATCGATGTTGGCCGCTGCTTTCGGCGCCGCAGCCGCTCGCGTCTCCTGCGCCGACGAGGTGTCGGGCAAGACGAAGGTGCCGGAGCCCGTCCGCCTGGCCTGGCTGGCCGGCGTTCCAAGCGTGGTGCCGTTCGGTCCGTAGATGCGCATCGCAGCAATCCGGGTGATCGATGCCTCACCTTCGCTGTTTTATGGTTAACGGCGCGTAAACAGCCCGGCAAAATCTGCCGACGGGCGGCAGTTTCGCTCCTCAGGGACAACGCCCGCTGACACCGGTCGAAACAGATTTATTCAACCTATTCAACGACCTACCCCCACTGCCCCGCGTTGGCACAGCACTCGCAAGGAAAGCGTCGGACCAGCTCGTCATGGGAGTGTCGAGGATGGTCCGAGATTTGAGGAGCCTCGGGGAGCAGAGGATGCCAGGCGTTCGTTGGGTGAGGATTGTTGGGGTGGCCTGCGCCGCGCTGTCAGCGCTGGCGCTGTCGGTCACGTCCGCAAGCGCGACCTCGCGCATCAAGGACCTCGCCAATATCGAGGGCGTGCGGCAGAACCAGCTGATCGGCTACGGCCTCGTCGTAGGCCTCAACGGCACCGGCGACACGCTCAACAACATCCCCTTCACCAAGCAGTCGCTGCAAGCGATGCTCGAGCGCATGGGCGTCAACATCCGCGGCGCCACCATCCGCACCGGCAACGTCGCCGCCGTGATGGTGACAGGCAATCTGCCGGCCTTCGCCACCCAAGGCACGCGCATGGACGTCACCGTTTCCGCGCTCGGCGATGCCAAGAACCTCCAGGGCGGCACCCTGCTCGTCACGCCCCTCCTCGGCGCCGACGGCAACGTCTATGCGGTCGCGCAGGGTTCGCTCGCGATCTCCGGCTTCCAGGCCGAGGGCGAAGCGGCGAAGATCGTGCGCGGCGTTCCGACCGTGGGGCGCATCGCCAACGGCGCCATCATCGAGCGCGAGATCGAGTTCGCGCTCAACCGGCTGCCGAACGTGCGCCTGGCGCTCCGCAATGCCGACTTCACCACCGCAAAGCGCATCGCGGCGGCTGTCAACGACTATCTCGGCGTCAAGACCGCCGAGCCGATCGATCCATCGACGGTGCAGCTTTCGATTCCGCCGGAGTTCAAGGGCAACGTCGTCGCCTTCCTCACCGAGATCGAGCAGCTCCAGGTCGACCCCGATCTCGCCGCCAAGATCGTCATCGACGAGCGCAGCGGCATCATCGTGATGGGCCGCGACGTTCGCGTCGCCACCGTCGCGGTGGCACAAGGCAACCTCACCGTCACGATCTCCGAAAGCCCGCAGGTGAGCCAGCCCAATCCGCTGTCCCGAGGGCGGACCGTGGTCGCGCCGCGCAGCAGCGTCAGCGTCACCGAGGACGGCAGGAAGTTGGCACTCGTCAAGGATGGCGTCTCGCTCCAGCAGCTCGTCGACGGCCTCAACGGCCTCGGCATCGGCCCCCGCGACATGATCAGCATCCTCCAGGCGATCAAGGCCGCCGGCGCGATCGAAGCCGATATCGAGGTGATGTGATGCAGACGAGCATGATCAACACCCCGCGCGCCGCCGCCTCCTCGGCCTTCTCGGTGGAAAGCCGCAACGGCCGGCCCGACTTCGAGCTCGCCGCCGCGCTGCAAAAGGTCTCGCCGCAGCAGCAGGCCAAGGCGCAGAAGACCGCCACTGATTTCGAGGCGATGTTCCTCAACAGCATGTTCTCGCAGATGACCTCGGGCCTGAAGGGCGAAGGCCCGTTCGGCGACACAACGGGCACCGGCGTATGGCGCTCGATGCTGACCGAGCAGTATTCCAAGAACTTCGCCAAGGCCGGCGGCGTCGGCGTCGCCACCGAGGTCTACCGCACTCTCATCATGCAGCAGGCGAAAACCGTCCGCACGGCATAAGGTCAAACGAGATGAACCAGTTCACCGCCTCACGTCAGCCGATGCAAGCGCAGCGCCCGAACACCGCGCCCGGCAACGCCCAGGCGCGCAAGCTCGCCGAAGACCTGATGGATGCGATGAGCGCCCTGCTCGGACTGATCGAGCGTGAGACCGAACTCGTTCGCGCCGGCAACGTCCGCGAAGCGATGATGCTCGAGAGCAGAAAACAGGAGCTGTCGCGAAACTATGTCGGCGCCGTCAGCCAGTTGAAGGCCAACCAGGCCCAGCTCGCGAAATCGGCGCCCGAGCTGCTTTCGACGCTGCATCGGCATCACGATGCGTTCCGCGCGATGCTCCAGGTCAATCTCACCGTGCTCGCGACCGCGCACGCGGTCTCCGAGAGCGTCGTGCGCGGCGTCAATGCCGAGATCCAGAAGCGCAACGTGCCGAACACCTATACGGCCGCGGGACGCCGCGCCACTCCGGGCCCGCGCCACATCACCCCGCTCACCGTCAGCCGCTCGCTCTGAACGCGCAGAAAACAAGCGACAATTTTACGAAAAACCGCGCGGCGATATCGTCGCGCGGTTAGTCACGTTTCCTTACCGGGTCTTCAATCCTGGTGTTCCATGGTTGCGCATTGAGAGGGGTTGGGATTTGACTCGGACGAGGCAACCAGGAGGCTGCCATGAGTACAGATTTCAGCATCAGGCCGGTGGGGATACCGGCCCCCGCGCAGATCATAACGACGTCGAATGCGGCGGCGAACGAGGCCGTGCAAACCGATTTGCCGGTGAGCCAGACGGTCGCCGCGAGCGATACGAGCGCGCCCGTGCGCAATGATTTGCCGAACAGCGAGAACATCTCGCGGCAGGTGGTGTTCGACCAGGCCGCCGCATCCTTCGTCTTCCAGGTCGTCAACGACAGGACCGACGCCGTGGTCAATCAGTTCCCCGACGAAGCGATGCTGCGCCGGCGAGCTTATTTCCATGCAGAGGATCTGAAGTCCAAACCCTCGCGTCCGCTCAATACGGATGTCAGCGCCTGACGCTCAGGTATCGAGCGTGGCAACCGCGGTCTCGAGATAAGTCGAGTCCGTCGCAGGATCAGTGACGACGTTCTTGATCTGGGCCTTGCGCGCGTCAGTCAGCGTGAACTTGCTATTCCCGAAACGGAACGAGCCGTCTGGAAAGAACGTTCGGCTTATACGCGGTCGACAAAATGCTCATGATGTCGGCCACGACGGGCCTCCATCACGGCCGTCCGGACAGACCGGCAGCGATATTGCGATTGATCTCGATCAGCGGGCGGAAGTGATCGAACTGCGGGCTCATCTGCAGCGCCGCGGTCTGGCTCAGCACGAACACGCTGATGTTGGCGATCTTCTGGCGAACGTCAATCGGCTGCGGATTGTTGTCGCGCATCGCCTCGCTCAGGAAGATCGTCCAGAGCTTGCGGTTGAACATCAGCGCCTGCATGGTCTGCTCGCTGAGCGGATCAGCGTTGTTCACCGCATCCTGGAGCTTGTTGGCGGCCTTGAGCAGGGTCTGCGCCTCGATGTCGCGAGGAGACGCGGTGGTCGTTGCAACACGCGCGTAAGCCGAGGCAGCGGAATTCGACATCAATCACACCCTGGAGGTTACCTAGCCCGTTGAACGCGCTTAAGGATTTCTTTCCCAACCCTAGGCAGCACCGCTTAAGATTTGCTTACGTGTGCGCTTGGAAGCACTCCGGATAATTACGGGTCGCGGAGTTTCTTCGTCAGCGCAAAGCTAGATGCACGCACACACGCTGTAAACTTGCTTCGCGTGATGGGCATCAATCTCAGCTAATCCTGCCTTAGCGATCTCCGTAAAAAGAACGGCGGAGCGTTAGCCCCGCCGCGATATCTCGAGTAGCGGTCTTGCGCTGCGAAATTAGCGGAGCAGCTGCAGCACGCTCTGCTGCGACTGGTTGGCGAGCGACAGCGCGGAGACCGCGATCGACTGGCGGGTCGACAGCGCCTGGCTGTTGGCCGCTTCCTCATTGGTGTCGGCGAGCGTCAGGTTCGATGAGCCGGTCTGCAGCACGTTGATCAGGTTCTTGGAGAAGTCCTGACGCACCTGCACGATCGAGAGGTTCGAACCGAGCGCCGAACCTTCCGAGCGCAGCGTGCTCGAGGCCGCGTTCAGGCTGGTCAGCACCTTGTTGGTGGCGCCGTTATCGATGAAGTCGACGCCGTTGACGAGGTTGCTGAGGCCAAGACCTGCCGCGTTGAACACCACGCCGTTGATGCCGAGCGTGGAGCTGCCGGTTTCGTTGAAGACGAGCTTCAGCGTGTCGCCGTTGAGCAGGTTGACGCCGTTGAACGAGGAGTCCTGCGACGTCGTGTCGATCTGCGCCAGAATGTTGTTGAACTGGTTGACCAGGTTCGAGCGCGCCGTCTGCGCGACGGGATCCTGGACCGGCGGCTGCGCGGTGGTGAAGGCCAGAATGCCGGTGATCGTGCCGCCGACCGTGCCGCCCGCAGTTGTCGAACCGAGCGTCGAGGAGGCATATTCATTGACGGTGGTCACCGTCAGCAAGCCATTGGCGTCGATCGTCGCCGTCAAATGGTTCGCCTGAAGCTGCGCGTTGAGCTGGTCGAGCGTCTTGACGGTGCCGTTGGTGCCGTCGCCGAAGGTGACGTTCACCGGCGTGCCGCCGTTGAAGGAGGTAAAGGTCAGGGTCTTGCCGCTGACACCGCCAACACCGGAGGTGCGCGCCGCGGTGAAGGCGGTCGCCGTTCCCGTGTTGCCGCTGAGGCCGAACGCGTGGAGCGCGTTGCCGGTGCCGGTGATCGACAAGTCGGCGTTGATGCCGGTGGAGAGCGCAAGTTGGCCGCTGCTGTTGACGGACGACGGGATCTGGCCCGCAGTGGTCGTCAGCGACGCCGCGCCGTTGAAGATGCTGGCGGTCTTGACGCCGGTGGCAAGGTCGATCGAGTTGAGCAGGTCGGTGAGCGTCGCGCTCTGGATATAGACGGTCGAGTTGCCGTTGCCGTCCGTGACGATGTTGCCGTTGACGCCACCCGAGGTCACGCTGGCCGCCGACTGTGGCGTCTGGGCGTTCTTGAAGGTGATGGTGTGACCATCGATGTTCAGCGTCGAGCCGTCCTGGACCAGGGTGCCGAGCGAGCCCGCGGTCGTCGACCGGTTCGCGGTCACGTTCGCATTGCCTGCGCCGGTCGCCGTGGTCAGACCGAGCTTATTGAGGAAATCAGCCTTGCCGGTCACGCTCAGATCGGCGCCGGTCGAGCTCTTCAGCGTGACCTGGCCGCCGCCCGAGATGGACGATGCCACCTGAAGCGTACCGATGGGACCGGTCGAACCGCTGACAGCGATGGCCGCCGCGCCTGCGCTGATCGTTGCGGTCTTGACGCCGCTGGCGAGGTCAATCGCGCTGAGGACGTCGTTGACGGTCGCCCTGGGCGCAACCGCGGTTCCCTCATAGACGATCGAGTTGCCATTGCCGTCGGTGGCGATGTGTCCACTGGCGTCGAGACCCCAGCCGGTCGGCTGCGTCGTCGGCGGGATACCGGTGCGGAAGGTGATGGTCTTGCCGTTCACCGTGATGGTGTCGCCGTCCGCGGGGGGCGCGCCGAAGGTGGTGGATGCCGTGGTGCCGAGCAGCGTGGCGGTACCTGACAGTACGGTGGTGCCGTCGGCGGCGGTCGCGGCAAAACCGACCGCCGAGCCCGCGTTCGAACCCAGTGAGGCGCCGAGCGCGGCAGTCCCCGTCACCGGGGTCACGCCACCGGCTGCACCGGTATAGAGCACGTTGCTGTTGGCGGTTGCGCTCGCGTAGGAGGTCGTTCCGCGCAGATCGGCGGGTGTCGCACCGGGAATCGTGGTGGAGACGTTCGACTTGGTGGAGTAACCGACCGTGGTCTGCAGCGCCTGGTTGGCGATCGATTTCGCGCTGTCGATCAACTTTTGCAGCGAGGTGATGCCGGTGTTGGCGGCCTGGAGCACCTGCACACCGTTGTTGATGCCGTCGAGCAGGTTGCTGATGTCGCTCGCCCGGTTGTCCAACCCCTGCGCGGTGAAGAAGTTGGTGGGATTGTCGAGCGCCGTGTTGACCTTCTTGCCGGTTGACAGCCGCTCCTGCGTCGTGGCCAGCAAGTCGGCCGTCGACTGCAGCGACAACAGGTTCTGGCGAACTGACGCCGAGAGAACGATGTTGGACATTGGCGAGTCTTCCTCTTGAACCGGATACGAATCGGCCGCGCGGTCTCGAAAGCGGGCTTTGGTCCAGTTTTAGGAGGTGTCCTTTAAAGTATGGTTAACGCCGGTTTAAGCGATAGGGTTAATGGCGAATGAACGCCCCTGCCCGCCTCCGGACGCAAAAAAGCGGCGGGGCCAAGTGTCCCGCCGCCAGATTTTACTCAGTTATTTCAAATACTTGTTAGCGGAGCAGCTGGAGCACGCTCTGCTGCGACTGGTTGGCGAGCGACAGCGCGGAGACCGCGATCGACTGGCGGGTCGAGAGCGCCTGGCTGTTGGCCGCCTCGACGTTGGTGTCTGCCAGCGTCAGGTTGGACGAGCCGGTCTGCAGCACGTTGATCAGGTTCTTGTTGAAGTCCTGACGGATCTGCACCACCGAGAGGTTCGAGCCGAGGCTGGACGCCTCCGAGCGCAGCGTGCTCGACGCGGCGTTCAAATTGGTCAGCACCTTGTTGGCTGCGGCGTTGTCGATGAAGTCGACGCCGACGGTCAGCGCGGCGAGGCCCAGACCCTTGGAGTTGTAGGTCACGCCGGTGATGTTCAGGCTCGACTTGCCGGTCTCGTCGAACACCAGCTTGAGCTGATCGCCATTGAGCAGGTTGACACCGTTGAACGAGGAGTCCTGCGAGGTCGTGTCGATCTGGTTCAGGATGTTGTTGTACTGAGACACCAGGTTGGCACGGGCCGTCTGCGCAACGCCATCCTGGACGGGGTTGGAAGCCGTCGAGAACGTCAGTGCCGACGTCAGCGTGCCGCCGATCGCTCCGCCGGCGGTCGTCGAGCCGAGCGTCGAGGATGCGTAGTCGTTGGAGGCCGTGATGGTCAGCAGGCCGTTGGCGTCGATCGTCGCTGCCAGGTTATTGGCCTGAAGCTTGGTGTTGAGCTGATCGAGCGTCTTGACCGTACCGTTGGTGCCGTCGCCGAAGGTGACGTTGACCGCCGTGCCGCCGTTGAAGGAGGTGAAGGTCAAGGTCTTGCCGGCGATGCCGCCGATCCCGGAGGTGCGCGCCGCCGAGAACGCGGTCGCAGTCCCGGTGTTGCCGGCGAGGCCGAGCACGTTCAGCGCATTGCCGGTGCCGGTGATCGACAGGTCGGCATTGATGCCGGTCGAGAGCTTGAGCTGACCAGACGTATTGATCGTCGATGCAGCCTGCCCGACCGCGGTCGCGAGCGTGCCGCCACCGCTGCCGTTCAGCGAGAAGGTCTGCACGCCGGTGGCAAAGTCGATCGCTTTCAGCACGTCGGCAATGGTTCCGGTCTGCAGATAGACCGTCGAGTTGCCGTTGCCGTCGGTCAGGACATTGCCGCTGACACCGAAGCCGCTCGGAACTGCGGGGGCGTTGCTCGAGCCAGGGACCGGCGCGTTCTTGAAGGTGATGACGTGGCCATCGACATTCAGCGACGAGCCATCTTGCAGCAGCGAGCCGAGTGAGGAGGCACTGGTCGTGCGGGTCGCAGTCACGGTGGCATTGCCACCACCCGTCGCCCCCGTCAGACCGAGCTCAAACAGGAAGTCGGCTTTGCCCGTCACGGACAGATCGGCACCGACCGAGCTCTTGAGCGTCACGACGCCCGCAGCGGCAGTCGACGGCGATGCGCCGGAGGCGGCACCGATGGTCGCAGCACCGGCGGAGATCGTCGCGGTCTTGACACCGCTGGCGAGGTCGACCGCGGCCAGAATGTCGCCCACGGTCGCCAGCGTCGAAGTCGTGGCGGTGTCACCGAGATAGATCGTGGTGTTGCCGCTGCCGTCGGTGACGAGATGACCGCTGACGCCCGAACCGGTCGGAACGGCGCTTGAAGCCGGCGCAGTGCCGGTGCGGAAGGTGATGGTCTTGCCGTTCACCGTCAACGTGTCGCCGTCGCTGGGAGCGGTGGTCAGCTTGCCGCTGGCGGTGGTGCCGAGCAGCGTGGTGGCCGACGAGATGCCGGTCGTACCGTCAGCCGCAAGACCCCCGGTGCCCGCGAACGAGCCCTGGCTCGCACCGAGAGTGGCGGACGAACCTGCCGCGGTGGTGCCGCCGGCCGTGCCGTTGTACAGCACGTTACTGCTCGCCGTCGCGCTGGCGAAGCTCGTCGTGCCGCGCAAATCGGCCGCCGTCGCACCCGCGATCGTGGTGGAGACGTTGGACTTGGTGGAGTAGCCGACGGTGGTCTGCAGCGCCTGATTGGCGATCGACTTCGCGGAGTCGATCAGCTTCTGCAGCGAGGTCAGGCCGGTGTTGGCCGCCTGCAGCACCTGCACGCCGTTGGCAATGCCATCAAGCAGGTTGTTGATGTCGCTGGCGCGGTTGTCGAGCGACTGCGCGGTGAAGAAGTTGGTGGGATTGTCCAGGGCCGAGTTGACGCTCTTGCCGGTCGACAGACGGTTCTGTGTGGTGGCGAGAAGATCAGCGGTGGACTGGAGAGACAGGAGGTTCTGACGAACCGACGCAGAGAGAACAATACCGGACATGACTCTTACCCTTCTGGCTTACGCGTCTTCGTTCGATCGCTTCTGGATCGAGTGACGGGGCCAGCGTGCCGTGACATGGCTAACAAAGGGTGAAACGAACATCGCCTGCATAAGCGCCGGTTCACCATAGGAGGGTGGGAAGCTCAGAGTGAGATGGCAATCAGCCTGAAATCATTGGCAATTTTTTGCGCTTACGTTCCATTAACCATAACCGCTGGTTACTTTTCGGAGTGTCGCCTGCCCTCTCAAAATCTCGAGCGATAAAAGAAAAACGGCGGGGCCGAAGCCCCGCCGCCGGATCTTGCCTGCGATGTCTGCCGCTTGTTAGCGGAGCAACTGCAGCACGCTCTGCTGCGACTGGTTGGCCAGCGACAGCGCGGAGACTGCGATCGACTGGCGGGTCGACAGCGCCTGGCTGTTGGCGGCCTCGACGTTGGTGTCGGCCAGGGTCAGGTTGGACGAGCCGGTCTGCAGCACGTTGATCAGGTTCTTGTTGAAGTCCTGACGAACCTGCACGATCGTCAGGTTCGAACCCAGAGCCGAAGCTTCCGAGCGCAGCGTGCTCGACGCCGAGTTCAGGTTGGTCAGCACCTTGTTGGTGGCAGCGTTGTCGATGAAGTCGACACCGCTGGTCAGCGCAGCAAGGCCGAGACCCTTGGAGTTGTAGGTCACGCCCGTGATGCTCAGGCTGGACTTTGCAGTCTCGTCGAACACCAGCTTGAGCTGATCGCCGTTCAAGAGGTTGACACCGTTGAACGAGGAGTCCTGCGCAGTCGAGTCGATCTGGTTCAGGATGTTGTTGTACTGGTTGACCAGGTTGGCACGAGAGGTCTGCGCAACCGTGTCCTGGACGGGGGTGGAAGCCGTCGAGAAGGTCAGCGCCGTCGTCAGCGTACCGCCGATCGCACCACCCGCGGCGCTCGAACCGATGGTCGAGGACGCGTAGTCGTTGGTGGTGGAAACCGTCAGCAGGCCGTTGGCGTCGATCGTCGCCGTCAGGTTGTTGGCCTGAAGCTTCGAGTTGAGCTGATCGAGCGTCTTAACCGTGCCGTTGGTGCCGTCGCCGAAGGTGACATTGACCGCCGTGCCGCCGTTGAAGGAGGAGAAGGTCAAGGTCTTGCCGGTGAGACCGCCGACACCCGAGGTGCGTGCCGCCGAGAATGCGGAGGCCGTGCCGGTGTTGCCGGCAAGTCCAAGCACGTTCAGCGCATTGCCGGTGCCGGTGATCGACAGGTCGGCGTTGACGCCGGTGGACAGCTTGAGCTGGCCGGAGGCGTTGATCGACGAGGCGATCTGACCGGTTGCGGGGCTCAGCGTCGCCGTACCGTTGGCCGCGATCGAGGAGGTCTGCACGCCGGTGGCAAGGTCGATTGCGTTCAGCACGTCGGCAACCGTGCCGGACTGCAGATAGACCGTCGAGTTGCCGGCGCCATCGGTCAGGACGTTGCCGCTGACACCGAAGCCGCTCGGGATCGCCGGAGCGTTGCTCGATCCCGGAACCGGGGCGTTCTTGAAGGTGATGACGTGGCCATCGACATTCAGCGAGGAGCCGTCCGAGATCAGCGTGCTCAGGGAGCCCGAACTGGTCGTGCGGGTCGCAGTCACCGTGACATTTCCGCCTCCCGTCGCACCCGTCAGACCGAGCTCCTTCAGGAAGTCAGCCTTGCCCGTCAGGGACAGATCGGCACCAGCCGAGCTCTTGAGCGTCACAACGCCCGCGGCGGCAGTCGACGGCGATGCGCCGGAGGCGGCACCGATGGTCGCAGCACCGGCGGAGATCGTCGCGGTCTTGACACCGCTGGCGAGGTCGATCGCGGCCAGAATGTCGCCCACGGTCGCCAGCGTCGAAGTCGTGGCGGTGTCACCGAGATAGATCGTGGTGTTGCCGCCGCCGTCGGTGACGAGATGACCGCTGACACCAGAACCGCTCGGAACGGCGCTCGAAGCCGGCGCAGTGCCGGAACGGAAGGTGATGGTCTTGCCGTTCACCGTCAGCGTGTCGCCATCGGTCGGAGCGGTGGTCAGCTTGCCGCTGGCGGTGGTGCCGAGCAGCGTGGTGGCCGACGAGATGCCGGTCGTACCGTCAGCCGCAAGACCCCCGGTGCCCGCGAACGAGCCCTGGCTCGCACCGAGCGTGGCGGACGAACCTGCCGCGGTGGTGCCGCCGGCCGTGCCGTTGTACAGCACATTGCCGAGCGCCGTCGCACTGGCAAAGGACGTCGTGCCGCGCAAATCGGCCGCCGTCGCACCCGAGATGGTGGTGGAGACGTTGGACTTCGTGGAATAGCCGACGGTGGTCTGCAGCGCCTGGTTGGCGATCGACTTCGCGGAATCGATCAGCTTCTGCAGCGAGGTGATGCCGGTGTTGGCGGCCTGCAGCACCTGCACGCCGTTGGCAATGCCGTCGAGCAGATTGTTGATGTCGCTGGCGCGGTTGTCGAGCGACTGTGCCGTGAAGAAGTTGGTGGGATTGTCCAGGGCCGAGTTGACGCTCTTGCCGGTCGACAGGCGGCTCTGCGTGGTGGCGAGAAGATCAGCGGTGGACTGGAGGGAGAGCAGGTTCTGACGAACCGAGGAAGAGAGAACGATACCGGACATTGAGTGTTACCCTTCTGGTACGCAACGCAACAAAACTTCGATTAGGATTAATCGATGCTCGGGACGGTGAACGCGGAGGGCTAACAAAGCATGAAGCGTGTCGCGGCAGTCCTTGTCGGGATTCACCATATGGGCGATCGACGCAGCATCTGGCTTCGCCGTATCGTCATGATCGGATGATGCTTTTTGATACACCGATGAAGCGTTTGCCACTTGTCAACCATAACTCAGAGTGAGCAATTCGCTGTACCGGAATGCATCGCTTTCATCAGCCGAGCGGCAGTCTGATGCCGGCACAAAAGAAAGCGGCGGGGCCGAAGCCCCGCCGCCATATTGGTTTTGCGATGTCTGCCGCTTGTTAGCGGAGCAGCTGCAGCACGCTCTGCTGCGACTGGTTGGCCAGCGACAGCGCGGAGACCGCGATCGACTGGCGGGTCGACAGCGCCTGGCTGTTGGCCGCTTCGGTATTGGTGTCGGCCAGCGTCAGGTTGGACGAGCCGGTCTGCAGCACGTTGATCAGGCTCTTGTTGAAGTCCTGACGCACCTGCACCACGGACAGGTTCGAACCGAGCGCCGAAGCTTCCGAGCGCAGCGTGCTCGACGCGGCGTTCAGGTTGGTCAGCACCTTGTTGGTGGCAGCGTTGTCGATGAAGTCGACACCGCTGGTCAGCGCAGCAAGGCCGAGACCCTTGGAGTTGTAGGTCACGCCCGTGATGCTGAGGTTCGACTTGCCGGTCTCGTCGAACACCAGCTTGAGCTGATCGCCGTTCAAGAGGTTGACGCCGTTGAACGAGGAGTCCTGCGAGGTCGTGTCGATCTGGTTCAGGATGTTGTTGTACTGGTTGACGAGGTTGGCACGAGAGGTCTGCGCAACCGTGTCCTGGACGGGGGTGGAAGCCGTCGAGAAGGTCAGCGCCGTCGTCAGCGTACCGCCGATCGCACCACCCGCGGCGCTCGAACCGATGGTCGAGGACGCGTAGTCGTTGGTGGTGGAAACCGTCAGCAGGCCGTTGGCGTCGATCGTCGCCGTCAGGTTGTTGGCCTGAAGCGCGGAGTTGAGCTGATCGAGCGTCTTGACCGTGCCGTTGGTGCCGTCGCCGAAGGTGACGTTGACCGCCGTGCCGCCGTTGAAGGAGGAGAAGGTCAGGGTCTTGCCGCTGATGCCGCCGATGCCGGAGGTGCGAGCCGCGGTGAAGGCGGTTGCCGTGCCGGTGTTGCCGGCAAGTCCAAGCACGTTCAGCGCATTGCCGGTGCCGGTGATCGACAGGTCGGCGTTGACGCCGGTGGACAGCTTGAGCTGGCCGGAGGCGTTGATCGACGAGGCGATCTGACCGGTTGCGGGGCTCAGCGTCGCCGTGCCGTTGGCCGCGATCGAGGAGGTCTGCACGCCGGTGGCAAGGTCGATTGCGTTCAGCACGTCGGCAACCGTGCCGGACTGCAGATAGACCGTCGAGTTGCCGTTGCCGTCGGTCAGGACATTGCCACTGACACCGAAGCCGCTCGGGATCGCCGGAGCGTTGCTCGATCCCGGAACCGGGGCGTTCTTGAAGGTGATGACGTGGCCATCGACATTCAGCGAGGAGCCGTCCGAGATCAGCGTGCTCAGGGAGCCCGAACTGGTCGTGCGGGTCGCAGTCACCGTGACATTTCCGCCGCCCGTCGCACCCGTCAGACCGAGCTCCTTCAGGAAGTCAGCCTTGCCCGTCAGGGACAGATCGGCACCAGCCGAGCTCTTGAGCGTCACAACGCCCGCGGC
The DNA here is from genome assembly GCF_042257955.1 of Bradyrhizobium sp. B025. Classification (NCBI taxonomy): domain Bacteria; kingdom Pseudomonadati; phylum Pseudomonadota; class Alphaproteobacteria; order Hyphomicrobiales; family Nitrobacteraceae; genus Bradyrhizobium; species Bradyrhizobium sp. B025. Next base: position 5,605,276 of record NZ_CP170150.1, read on the forward strand.
GGCAGTCGACGGCGATGCGCCGGAGGCGGCACCGATGGTCGCAGCACCGGCGGAGATCGTCGCGGTCTTGACACCGCTGGCGAGGTCGATCGCGGCCAGAATGTCGCCCACGGTCGCCAGCGTCGAAGTCGTGGCGGTGTCACCGAGATAGATCGTGGTGTTGCCGCCGCCGTCGGTGACGAGATGACCGCTGACACCAGAACCGCTCGGAACGGCGCTCGAAGCCGGCGCAGTGCCGGAACGGAAGGTGATGGTCTTGCCGTTCACCGTCAGCGTGTCGCCATCGGTCGGAGCGGTGGTCAGCTTGCCGCTGGCGGTGGTGCCGAGCAGCGTGGTGGCCGACGAGATGCCGGTCGTACCGTCAGCCGCAAGACCCCCGGTGCCCGCGAACGAGCCCTGGCTTGCGCCGAGCGTGGCGGACGAACCTGCCGCGGTGGTGCCGCCGGCCGTGCCGTTGTACAGCACATTGCCGAGCGCCGTCGCGCTGGCAAAGGACGTCGTGCCGCGCAAATCGGCCGCGGTCGCACCGGAGATCGTGGCGGAGACGTTCGACTTGGTGGAGTAACCGACGGTCGTCTGCAGCGCCTGGTTGGCGATCGACTTGGCGCTGTCGATCAGCTTCTGCAGCGAGGTGATGCCGGTGTTGGCAGCCTGCAGCACCTGCACGCCGTTGGCGATGCCATCGAGCAGGTTGTTGATGTCGCTGGCGCGGTTGTCGAGCGACTGTGCCGTGAAGAAGTTGGTGGGATTGTCCAGGGCCGAGTTGACGCTCTTGCCGGTCGACAGACGGTTCTGCGTGGTGGCGAGGAGGTCGGCGGTGGACTGGAGGGAGAGGAGGTTCTGACGAACCGACGCGGAGAGGACGATGCCTGACATGACTCTGTTACCCTTCTGGTAAACGACGCTACTGTTACGCGTCTGCTTGGATCGAGATTGACCCAGCGACCGGCGGACCCTGGCGTCGAGACCTCTAACGAAACATGAAATGAAACCCGTGCTTTTGCCGAACGCCGCGTGATTCGGCCGGGGGAAGCCCCGCACGTCGCCGCGCCGCCGCACGGACATGGCGTTGGGAAGATTGAGTTTTTTCGCGCAAATGCGGGAGATTTACAGCTCGTTAACTAATTCCGAGCGAGAATCACGCCCTGATAAGCCGCAACGAGCGCTCGGTTACGAAAGCGTTGATGGAGAACAGGCATGGCTCTCAAGGTCGAGCTCAAACCGCACGAACGCATCATCGTCGGCAACTCGGTGATCACTAATACGGACCAGCGCGCCCGCCTCCTGATCGACGGCGAGAACGTGCCGATCCTGCGCGAGCGCGACATCCTCACGCCGGAGACCGCAAACACGCCCGCCAAGCTCGTTTATCTGGCCGTCCAGCTCATGTATATCTCGCCGGATCCGCAGACCCAGCACGGCACCTATTTCAACCTCGTGCGGGACATCGTCACAGCGGTGCCGAGCTCCTGGCCGATCATCGAAGCCATCAACAACAACATCCTGAACGGCGACCTCTACCGGGCGCTGAAGGATGCCCGCAAGCTGATCGCCTATGAGGAGAAGCTGCGAGGCCAGTACGAGGCCACGCATCCCAAGGCGGAAGCGGACAAGGACGACGTCAGCACCGCCGCCTGATCACGGCGTTCACGCGGCCGAGCCGCGCGAACGACAACGCTGCCCAACGACAACGGCCCCGGATCGCCTCCGGGGCCGTTGTCGTTTCGGCCATGCATCGATGCTACTGCGCCGCGAGCGGCGGCGCCTCGACCTCGATCACTCCCTCGCCAACCCGCCGTGCGCCAAAATCCAGCACGGCCGCAATCAGCGCATCGATGTCCGTCTCGTCGGTGCGGTGATTGACGATCGCGGCGCGGATCGCGAACTTGCCGTCCAGCGTGGTGCTCGATGGCGCAGCGATGCCGGATTCCTGGACATCAGCGACGATCTCGCGATTGACCGTATCATTGGCGCGGTAACGGAAGCAGACGATGTTGAGGTTCACCGGCGCCAGCAACTCCAGCCGCGGCTCGGCCAGCACGCGCGCTTCCAGATATTTTGCCAGTGCGCAGCTTCGCGCGATCACCGTGCCCAGCCGGTCGGTGCCGAACGTCTTCAGCGTGAACCAGGTCTTCAGCGCGCGGAAGCCGCGCGACAGATCGGGGCCGAGATCGCAGGGCCAGACCGTGCCCGCCGCAAGCCCCCTCGCCTCGCGGCTCAGATAGGCCGCCGGCTGCGCAAAGGCCTGCCGGTGCTGCTCGCCGTCGCGCACCAGCAGGAAGCCGGCGTCGTAGGGCACCTGTCCCCATTTGTGGAAATCGAGCGCAATGGAATCCGCAAGCTCGATGCCGCCGAGCAGCGGCGCGAGCTCGGGCGCCAGGATCGCGAGCGCACCGAACGCGCCGTCGACGTGAAACCAGATTCCTTCCTCGCGGCACAGCTCCGCGACGGCCTTGAGGTCGTCGATCGCGCCGATATCGACCGTGCCTGCGGAGGCGACGACGAGGAACGGCTTGAAGCCAACCTCGCGATCGACGGCGATCTGCGCACGCAGCGCGGCGACATCGATGCGATGATCGGCATCGACGTCGATCTTGCGCAGCGCATCGGTGCCGAGACCGGCAATGTCCATCGCCCGCGAAATACAGCCATGCGCGGCACGCGACGTGTAGGCGGTGAGCAGCGCGCCGTCATTGCCGATGCCGTACTGCCGCGCCAGTGTACCGAGTGCGCTGGTACGCGCCACCAGCACCGCCATCAGATTGGCCATCGACGTGCCCGTGACGAAGATGCCGCTCGCACTCTCCGGGAAGGCGAACAGGCGGCGCATCCAGTCGACGATCTGGCGCTCGACCTCGATGGGCATGTGGTCGCGGCCGCCGAGATTGGCGTTGAGGCCAGCGGCGAGCATTTCCGCGAGCATGCCGACCGCAGTGCCGCCGCCATGCACCCAGCCCATGAAGCCGGGGTGGACGTTGCCGGTCGCATAGGGCGCGACATGCTCGACGAATTCGCGATAGACATCGGCGAGATCGCTTGCCTCGCGTGGCACGTCGGCCTTGAATGCCGCGCGGGCGTCATCGGGGATCGGCTGCCACACCGGACGCGCACGAATGTTGGCGATGCCGTCGATCGTCTCGTCCAGCATGCGATGGGCGAGCGCACGAAACGCGCTCCAGTCCTGCGGATCGAGCGAGGTGTCAGTGGCGGCGGCTTGCGTCTTGCGGACGATCTCGTTCATGCTGCACTCTCCTCGCCGGCCCTTGCGTGCCGCGACAGCATTGCCGTGAACGCGGCAAAGATCTTGCGCATCTGCGGCGGCTTGTATGGAAACACGGCCGGCGGATCCATGTTGTGCACGACGGCGGTGTTGTCGGCCTCGAACACCAGCAGCTCGCCGTCCTGATTCTCGGCGCAATCGACGATGAAATAGTCGAGGCCGACGCGCCGGCTCATCTCGTCGAGCGCGTTGCGATGACGCGCGGCAAATGCATGATCGAACTCGAGCATGAAGGCGGCTTCTTCAGCTCGCTTCTCTTCACTGAACGCCATGTAGGCGTTGAGATACCAGATGTCCCAGCGGTCGGCGATCGCCATGTGGCAGGCGTAGGGTTTGCCGTCGACCATGGTAAGACGGTATTTGCGGTAAAGCCCGTCGGGGCTCGCGTAGTTGACGAAGCGCGCGACGAAGAAGTCCTGCTCCTGCCGATCAGAGAGATAGGCCGCGAGCGCCGCAGCATCGTCGATCTTCGCGAGCCCGACACCGGCATGCGTGCCACGCGGCCGCACGATCATCGGAAAGTGCAGTTCGCTCACGATGTCCTTGCAGGCGATCTTCCCTTCCGAAAGATCCGACAATTGCGCGCGCGTCACATGGACGGTCGCGGGAATGTCGAGACGGGGAATGCCCGCCAACAGCCGGTACAGCTTGTCGCGATCGAGATTGCCGATGAGCTCGGGGCGATTGAGCAACGGCCGCGGCCAGTGCGGCGCGGCCCGTTCGATGACGGCGAGCGCCTCCCGGCATTCCTCGGAATCGGATGCGACCACGATGGCGACGTCGTGATCAGGCAATGTCTCCGGCAGGCCGACGCCTTTGACCACGTAGAGCGTCAACAGCTCGATGTCGGAGCCTTCGAGCAGAAACTCGATCGGCGTGTTGCCGCCCATGTCGATATCGGCCGCCAGCGCGAGCACGCGCAGGCGGGGCTTCGCAACCGCGCAAGGCGTACGAAACAATTGGTGGAAGGCGAGCACCTCGGTCTGGATCACGAGCCCGGCCTCCTTCTCGCCGAGGAGCTGGGCGATCAGCGACAGATCCAGGCCTTCGCCCGCCTCCGCCGTCCCTTCCGCGATCCGCGCCAGAAGCCGCTCGCGCAACGGATGCAGATCGCCGCCCTCGAAGGCCCGGCGCGTCAACTGCGCAAAGCCGATGCGGTCGGAATAGTCCGGCGCCGTCGCGCCGTTCGGCGCTGAAACAGGATGCAACATCTTAGACCTCGAACACAGGCTTTCCCGGCGCAGCCGCGGCACTGTCAAGCAGCAGCTCGATCTTCACCACAGCGTGGGCGATGCGATCGAGGATATGCTGCAAATTGCGTTGCGCTTGCGCGGCGTCCGCGGACCAGGATTCGGTGACGAGCCGCGCGCCGACGCACAGCCGCAGCGCGGCCTGCGGCTTGCCGTCCGGCTGGTCAAACCGTACTGGCTGGCCGACGAGGCAGCGTTGCGCGGCAACCTGCCGATCCGCCGCACTGCCGTCGATGTCGCCGTTCATGTCACGGGCCAGGGCGCGATGCACGGCGCCGGTCTCGGCGATGGAGACCGGCTTGCCGTCGCGCAGCAGCGTGAACGGAAAGATCGTGGCTTGCGCGAATTCCTCGTCGTCCGTCCCGGACATCCCGATCGCGGCCGGAACGGCCCGAAGCGACGGGGACAGCGCGATCATGCTGTCGATGCCGGCCGCGAGCTCGGCCAGCGCCTTGGCGCGGAATGCGCCGGGCACGGCATAGTAGCTGCCGATCTCGCTGAGCGCCGCCTCCCAGCGCAGCCATTGACCGAAATTCGGCCGGCGCTCGAAGCGCGAGCGCAGCCCCGTCCAGGCCTTCGGCCAGTCGCTGCGGCCGGCATAATCGAAGAAGCCCGGCGCGATCTCGCCGATCCGGCCGAGCGAGCGCGACAGGCCTTTCGGCACCAGCAGCGCACCGCTGAAGGCGGGGCCGCCGAAAAATTTCGAGCCTGTCATCAGCACCATATAGCCGCGGTCGAGATAGGCGCGCAGCCGGCGACGGCCGAGCCGCGCCTGACAGGCATCGACGACGATTTGGACCTTGCCGGGCCAGCGTCGCGCAATCTCGTCGAGGCAGGCCACGCTCGGCGCGCGCCAGCCGAGTTTTGAAGAATCCATGATCTGCAACAGAACGCGCCGACCTTGCGCGAGGCTGGTCTCGACCGCGCGCAGCACCGCTTCATCCGCATCCGAGCGCATCGCAATGCCGGGCGCCGTGTCGAGCAGCGGCACCGCGACGCCGTCGCCGGCGAGCCCCGCCACCGCACCGTCCTTGCGGACCGAAAAGCCGCTCGCCGTCATCGTGCTGAAATGGTGCCCGCGTGCGGTATGGGGCGTCCCGCTTCCGGTCTGATCCGTGCCGACCACGATCGTCACCGGCGAGGCGCCGAGCACCGCGCGTGCCAGAAACAGGGCGTGGAGCTGGGAGTCGGTGCCGGACGGCGAGAACACGACGTCGACGCGCGGCGAGACCTGGAGGTGTCCGCGCAGCTCGTCGCGCATGTCCTCGCAGCGCGCATCGAAGGCGACCTCGACCTCGTCGAACAGGCACTTGTGCATCAGCTCTTCGCGCGCCAGCGCAGCGCGGTCATAGGCCGATTGCGAGATCACCGACGCGGTCGAGGAGGCGAAATTCCAGATCTCCGGCTCCGGAGAGGCCGCGCAGCCATAGGCGTTGACGCGGTCCTTCGGATCGAGCGTCAGGCGCGGATCTCCGCCGCAGACCAGCAGCGTGTCGAGCGGCGTGAACAGATCGCGCAAGCGGTAGCGCGAGCCGCCGTCGGACGCTCGCTCCAGGTCTGCCAGACGGGATGCGCCGACGCTCATCCCGAGAGGCTCACGCCGCATCGGCCGCCGCCGCGGGCGCCGGCGCGAATTGCGAGGCAATGTCGCCGTGGAACACCGATGGCCCAACATGGTCGAGCGAGCTCTGGATGTCGGCCCAGATCTCGCCGCCGATATCGGTCCAGCGCTTGCAGAAGGCGAAGTCCTCGGAGAGATACGTGCCGGTGGCCGGATCGATCATGCATTCGAACAGCGCGAACCGGTTCTGGCTCGCCGCCAGCGTATCGTGCGAATGCTCGCGGAAGAATTGCAGGCCGGCGTAATTCGGATGGCGGCACATCGCCTCCAGCACGTGGCGCCGGATCATCAGGAAGCCGGTGCCGGCGTAGCGCACGCGGGTGAAGCCGTTGACCACGACGATGCGGTCGGGGTCCTCGATCTCGAGCACGTAGTCGAGCGAAGCCGCCGGCACGTCGGCGCGGCCCGCCTCGACCGCGCGTTTCGCCTTGTCCCAGTTGACCCGCTTGATCGGATAGCAGCCCGCGACGACGTCGGCGCCGCATTCGATCAGCCGGAATACCTGCTCCGGCTTGAAGCCGATATCGGCATCGATGAACAGGAAATGCGTCGCCTTGGGATCGTCCAGGAACATCGCGGCCAGGTTGGCCCGCGCGCGCGTGATCAGGGCGTCGCCGTCGCGCAGCAGCACCTTGAGCTCGAGATTGGACATACCGTGCACGGCGCGCTGGAGCGCGAAGATCGAGCTCGCATAGATGCTCGATACCTGCCCGCCGAAGCAAGGCGTTGCCACCACCAGCTGCATCTTGTCCGACATCGAAAGCCCCGCCCCGCTCCAATCCTCACCAAGAGGTAAACAGGCATGGTTAACGGCGCCTTAACGCATCCTTACAGGAACTTGACGAGCGAGAGCTGCGCCAGCTTCGAGGTCACCTGGTAGGAGGCCTGGAGCGCGTTCTGGAGCGCCAGAATCTCGCTCGCGACCTGGTCCGGCGGGGCCGATTCCGCCTGGTCGATGATGGTCTGGAGCTGCGCCTTGGCCTGGGTCTGGCGCGTGCTCGCGTCCTTCATCGTGTTCTGGGCCATCGCGATGTCGGTCTGGATGTCCTCGATACGCTGCTGGCCCGGCTGCTG